>NZ_BMUG01000001.1:0-138666 GCF_014650075.1 Streptomyces microflavus
GCTTGTCCTCAGTTGCTCGCGTCCACTGTGTTAGTTCTGAAATAACGAACGGCCGTGTTGTTATCCGGTGTTGGTTAATTTCATAGTGTTTCGGTGGTCATTGCGTTAGGGAAACGCCCGGTTACATTCCGAACCCGGAAGCTAAGCCTTTCAGCGCCGATGGTACTGCAGGGGGGACCCTGTGGGAGAGTAGGACGCCGCCGAACAATTTTTCCGGGAAAGCCCCGCACCTATGGTGCGGGGCTTTTCTGCGTTCACGGGTCATTTCTGAACGCAGCCTGGGATTTGGAGTCCGGTGAGCGATGTACGAGAGCATTCCATCGCTCACCGGAGGCCTTCTGCGGTAGGGGCGCCAGAGATGTCAGAGACGGCCTGCGGCCTTCAGCGCCAGATAGGCGTCGGCGAGTGCCGGGGCGAGGCTGTCCGGGGTGGCGTCCACGACGACGACGCCGTGGCGCTGGAGTTTCTCCGCTGTGCTGCGTCGTTCTGCCTGGGCCTGGGTGCCGGCGGCGGCGTCGTACACCGCGTCCACTGTTCCCCGGCCCTTCGCCATCTCCGTGATCCGCGGATCGGAGACCGCTGCCAGCAGGACCGTGTGGCGCCGGGTGAGTTGAGGGAGCAGGGGGAGGAGCCCCTCCTCGATGGGGGCGGCCTCCAAGGTCGTCATCAGAACGATCAACGACCCGCGAGGGGCATCGGAGAGAGCTGCGGTGCTGAGCCCTCTGGCGTCCGTCTCGACGAGCTCGGGTTCCAGCGAGGCGAGGGTGTTGACCACCGTCGCCAGGACGTCGCATGCCGCGGTTCGGCCCTGCACTCGGGCTCGGACGCGGCGGTCGTAGGCGAGGAGGTCCACGCGGTCGCCGGCGCGCGTTGCGAGGGCGGTGAGGAGAAGCGTGGCGTCCATGGCCGCGTCGAGGCGGGGGACGTCGCCGACCCGGCCTGCGGAGGTGCGGCCGGTGTCCAGGACGATCAGGATGTGCCGGTCGCGTTCGGGACGCCATGTCCGGACGGCGACGGCCGACTGGCGTGCCGTTGCCCGCCAGTCGATGGAGCGGGTGTCGTCACCCGGAACGTACGCCCGCAGGCTGTCGAACTCCGTGCCCTCACCCCGCGTCAGAACGCTGGTGCGGCCGTCGAGTTCTCTGAGCCGGGCGAGCCTGGACGGCAGGTGCTTCCGGCTGGTGAACGGGGGCAGTACCCGCACGGTCCACGGGACGCGGTGGTGGCCCTGGCGCGCGGCGAGGCCGAGCGGGCCGAACGAGCGGACCGTGATGCGCTCGGCCTGGCGGTCACCGCGGCGGGTCGGACGCAGAACGGTGGCGAGACGCCGCTGTTCACCGGGCGGGACCGTCAACGTGTGGCGCGACGAGGCCTGTTCGGTGCCGGCGGGCCAGCTGCTCGGCGGCCAGGCATCGCGGAGCTGGGCCCGGAGGCGGCGTCGTGAGCTGTTGGTCACGGTGAGTTGCACTTCCGCCGCGTCACCAAGTCGAACAGACGTATCACCAGATCGGGTGAATCGGAGCGTTCGCACTGGTGCTGCCAGGGCGTAGTCGCACAGAATCGCTAGTGAGAGCGGTGCGTTGACCGCGAGCATCCCGGTCCAACTCGGAGCGAGGATGCCTACGGGGAGTGATCCCAGTGCGGCCAGCAGTGCGGTACGTCCGGTGAGGGCCATGGTCACCGCCTCATCGGGGTACGGGGACGTGGGCGAGCACCGAGGTGATGACGGAATCGGGGGTGACTCCCTCCATCTCCGCCTCGGGCCGCAGGTGGATGCGATGACGGAGTGTGGGGAGCGCCAAGGCCTTCACGTCGTCCGGGGTGACGTAGTCCCGGCCGGTGAGCCAGGCCCAGGCGCGTGCGGTCGAGAGCAGTGCGGTGGCGCCTCGGGGGGAGACGCCAAGAGCGAGCGAGGGGGATTCGCGCGTGGCACGACAGATATCCACCACATAGCCGGCGATCTCGGGGGAGACCGAGGTCTTGGCGACGGCTGAGCGTGCCGCCTCCAGGTCGGCCGGTCCCGCGACGGGCCGTATGCCTGCTGCTTTGAGGTCTCGGGGGTTGAAGCCGTCGGCGTGACGGGTGAGGACGTTGATCTCGTCGTGCCGGGAGGGGAGAGGGACCGTCAGCTTGAGCAGGAAGCGGTCCAGTTGGGCTTCCGGGAGCGGATAGGTGCCCTCGTATTCGACGGGGTTCTGGGTGGCGGCGACGAGGAAGGGGTCCGGCAGCAGTCGGGGGGTGCCGTCGACAGTGACCTGACGCTCTTCCATTGCTTCCAGGAGGGAGGCCTGGGTCTTGGGAGGGGTGCGGTTGATCTCGTCGGCGAGCAGCAGGTTGGTGAAGACCGGGCCGGGCTGGAAGGAGAACTCGGCGGGGCGGGCGTCATAGACGAGTGAGCCCGTCACATCGCTCGGCATCAGATCGGGGGTGAACTGGACGCGCTTGGTGTCGAGTTCGAGGGAGGCGGCGAGGGCCCGGACCAGCAGGGTCTTGGCGACGCCGGGGACGCCTTCGAGGAGTACGTGCCCGCGGCAGAGCAGCGCGACGACGAGTCCGGTGACAGCCGCGTCCTGGCCGACGACGGCCTTGGCTATCTCGGAGCGGAGGGCTTCCAAGGACGCGCGGGCGCCGTCGGCGGGCTCCGGAGCCGCAGGGGTCACGGGGACCGCTGTGGGTTCGGCCGGCTCGGGGGTCGGGGCGCTCATGAAGTGCGTACCTCTCTTTCGAGGGCGTCGAGGTGCTCGGCCAGGAGGACAAGGGCCGCGTCGGTGGCGGGGGCCGGGCCGAAGAGCAGGGTGCTCAGTTCGTCGCCTGTGGTGGTGGTGCGGGTGGACACGGCAGGGAGGAGAACGGCAGAGGTGTGCGCCTCGCGGGCGGTGACGTCGGCGAGGCGGGCGATGCGGGTTCGGGCGGCGGCTCGAAGCGATTCGGCTGCCCGGTCACGGGCGTTGGCCTTGCGGTAGAGACCGGCGCGGCCTTCGGCGGATTCCGATGCGCGGATGGATACCGGCAGCCGTTCCATGACGAGGGGACCGAGGCGGCGGCCACGCCAGATCGCGGCGAGGACTGCGGCGAGGGTGAGCTGGAGCGTTGCCCAGAGCCAGCCGGAGGGGATCAGGTCGAGGAAGCTGCTCTCGTCACCCGACGCCTCCTCCCCGTTGCCGCCACCGTCGTGTTCGTCGGAGACGCCGTCATCGCTGGTGGCGGATGGATCAGCCAGAGAGGGGAGGTACCAGACGAGATGGGGTCGCGAACCGAGGAGTTGCAGGGCGAGAGAGGCGTTTCCCTGTTGGTCGAGACGCTCGTTGTGGAGGAAGTCGGGGGAGCCGAGAAGAACGGTGTCGCCGTCTTCGCGGTCCTTGAGGATCAGCAGGGTGGGGGTTCCGTCGCTGGGGTAGCAGGCGGTGGCGGTGGAGTCCGTCGCCCTGTAGCGGATGCCCCCCATGTCCGCGGTGCCGGCGCTGCGGGCGGCGGGGAGTGTGCACGACGGGGGGAGTGCGCTCACGGGGCGGTGGGGCTCGGCGCGTACGCCGGGGGTCAGCCGGGATACGGCCGCTGGGCCCGGGGCGATCAGGAGGGTGCGGCCTGCGGAGGGGGCGGTCGCCGCGTGGAGCCGGCGTTGTTGCGACGGGGTGAGGAGGTTGGGGCCGGCGACCAGGAGCGTGGTGTCGGGTCCCGCCGCGGTGGTGGCTTCGTCGAGGGTCGTCGCGACGGTGACGGATATGCCGCGCGCTTCGAGGAGCTCCGCTGCGGCGCGGCTGCCCTTCGGGTCGGCGGAGCGGGGGTCGAGCTGCCCGTGGCCCTCGCCGGAGCGGACGGCGGCGAACGTGATGCCTGCGATCACGAGGATGAGCAGGGTGATCAGCAGCCCTCGCGCACGGGTCCAGACCTGGTGCGGGGTGTTCGCCGTCGAGGTGGGGGAGGGGGCGGTGGCCGTGGTCATCCGGTGGCTCCTCGGGAGGATCCGGGCAGCACGGGCTTTGCCTCGTCGAGCTCGGTGTCCAGGGCGCGCAGGGCCAGGTATGTGGGTTGGCCCGCGGTGCGGCCGCCGTATGTGACGTCGTCGAAGTCCCGGGCGGCGGAGCGCAGCCGGGTGGCGTGGTCGGGCAGGGCGCGGCCCGCTTCCGCTGCGGCCTCGTCCGCCGTGCGGCCGGGGCGGGGGTCGAGCAGTGCGCGTTCCTCCAGCGACCGGACGATGGCGCGCATGCGTTCCTGGACGGCTTCGGTCCAGCGGAGGGCGGCGGCGTGCGCGTCGGCGGCGGCGCGGTGCTGGGCGGCGCTGCGGGGTCCGTCGTTCTCGAAGAGGGCGTCCGCAGGCCGGGAGGAGCGTTGCGGGGTGCCGAGCCGCCACCAGAGGGCGACGGCGAGGCCGATGACGACGAGGACCAGGACGACGAGTCCGGCCGGGCCGCCGGGGGCGGCGCCTGCGGCGGCGTCGAAGACGCCGGCGACCCAGTCCCAGACGTGGTTCAGGCCGCGTTGGAGGAAGTTCGGATCGTTCTCGTGGTACATCGGTTTCGACAGCTCGCTCTCGGCCGCCTCCCGGGCGGGGACACGCGGAGTGTCCACGGGTATGTCGCCCGCGCCGATGACGTGCCGTGCCGCTGTGGTGCCCCCCGCCCCCGTCACCGCATCAGCTCCGAGGGGTGTCGGCGTCGTGGCCCGGCAGGCCCGCGGCCCGCGCGAGGTCGAGGTCGAGCGCCTCGCGGCGGATGCGCTGGTCCACATAGAGCAGTGCCATCACACCGGCGAGGAACGGGTAGACCAGCGTGGAGACGATCACTTCGCCGATGCCCGAGATGATCAGGAAGGGCCAGCCGAAGGAGGAGCCGCCGCCTTCGAGCAACTCGCTCATGTCGGTTCCGTCGGCGATGAGCGCGATGATGCCGAAGGGGATGGAGACGACGAAGCTCACCAGGAGGACGAGCAGCTGGGTCAGCGCGAGGATCCCGAAGGTGCGCCACCAGGCGCCGCGGACCAGCTTCGCCGACCTGCGCAGCGAGGCGATGATGCCTTGCCGCTCCAGCATCAGGGCGGGGGCGGCGAGGGCGAAGCGGACGTAAAGCCAGGGGATCACGACACAGGCGGCGGCGAAGCCGAGGAGTGCGAGTGCCGCGCCGGCCTCGGAGCCCACCAGCAGGCCGGGGCCGACGCAGACGGTCATGACCGCGGCGAAGATCAGGGGCAGCAGCAGGGTCAGCCCGGTCAGGGGGAGGATCCGCGGACGGGCTTCGGCCCAGGCTTCGGAGAGCGTGACGGGGCGGCCCAGCACCGAGCGGCTGATCACGACGGTGACGATGGACGCGGTGAAGAGCGTGGCGATCATCGTGAGGAGGACGACCGGGGTGAGGGAGATCAGTGTCGTGCGGGCGGACTCGGAGGCCTGGCGAAGGGCTTCAGTGCCGCTGGCGTTCGGGTCGACGTTGGTCGGCTCGGGCAGCAGGTAGCGCTGCATGAGGATGGCGGCGACCTGGGTGACCACGGAGACGGCGAGGCTGAAGCCGAGTGCGGTACGCCAGTGCGCGCGCAGGGCCGAGACGGAGCCGTCGAGGATCTCACCGAGGCCGAGGGGGCGCAGCGGGATGACGCCGGGCTTGGCTGCCGGCGGATGTCCGCCCCAGCCCGGTCGCTGCGGGCCGCCGCCCCAGCCGGGGGCGGGCGGGGGCGCACCGGGGCCGCCTGCGGGGTTGCTCGGCGGGGACCACTGCCCGGGAGGGGGCTGTTCGGGGGACCACTGTCCCGCCGGCCCTTTCCCGTCCTGGGGCTCGGAGGGGCGGGGAATCGCCGCTTCCTGGCCGTCGGAGGGGGCAGATCCGGGCGTCGCCCAGCCCGGAGAGTCGTTCATTCTCGCTCCTTCACCGTCCTGACCGCTCATCGGGGCGGCAGGTTGGCAGCCATCGTGCCACGGGCCGGTGCGGTGCGGACCAGGAGCCTTCTCTCCTTCGTGCCTTCATTTGTGGGCGGCTCACCGGGCAGACTGGGCAGATGGCTGATCAGGACGCGCAATCGCCGGTGGGCAGTGAGCCTCCCGCGCTTCCCGTACTCCGTTGGGACGAGCTTCCGGAAGGTCCCGTACTGGTGCTCCTCGACCAGACGAGGCTGCCCGTGGAGGAGGTCGAGCTGGTGTGCACGGATGTGCCCGCGCTGGTGCGGGCGATCCGGACGCTGGCGGTACGAGGGGCCCCACTCCTCGGGATCGCCGGGGGATACGGGGTGGCGCTCGCGGCGGCGCGGGGCTACGACGTGGCGGAGGCCGCCGGGCTGCTGGAGCGGGCGCGGCCCACCGCGGTGAATCTCGGCTACGGGGTGCGACGGGTGGCTGCGGCTTACGGGGCGGCGGCCGAGAAGGGGGTGGGGGCGGCGGAGGCCGCGGCTGTGGCTCTGGCCGAGGCGCGGGCCCTGCATCGGGAGGATGCCCAGGCCAGCAGGCGTATGGCGGAGTACGGGACGGTGCTGCTGGAGGAGCTGCTGCCGGGGCGGGGCTATCAGCTGCTGACCCACTGCAACACCGGGGCGCTGGTCTCCGGGGGTGAGGGGACGGCGTTCGCGGTGGCGCTGCGGGTGCACCGGCAGGGGCGGCTGCGCCGGCTGTGGGTGGACGAGACCAGGCCGCTGCTCCAGGGGGCGAGGCTCACGGCGTACGAGGCGGCGCGCAGCGGGATGGCGTACAGCCTGCTCACGGACAGTGCGGCGGGCTCCCTGTTCGCCGCGGGTGAGGTGGATGCCGTACTCATTGGGGCGGACCGCATTGCCGCAGACGGCTCGGTGGCCAACAAAGTGGGGAGCTATCCGTTGGCTGTGCTCGCGAAGTACCACCATGTGCCGTTCATCGTGGTGGCGCCGACGACGACCGTGGACATGGACACGGCGGAAGGCACATCGATCATCGTTGAGCAGCGTTCCGGGCAAGAAGTGACGGAGCTCACATCGCCGCAGGTCGTATCGGCGGGCGGTGGGGGTGGGATGGTCGTCGCACCCCTCGGGTCCCCGGCGTACAACCCGGCTTTCGACATCACGCCGCCGGAATTGATCACGGCGATCGTCACCGAGGAGGGTGTCATTTCCCCGGTCACGGGGGTCGGACTGGCCGAGCTGTGTGCCAGGTCATCGCAGGTAACGATTAGCTAATGGGATGATGTCGATTATGAAGGGACGCGTCCTTGTCGTCGACGACGACACCGCACTGGCCGAGATGCTCGGGATTGTGCTGCGTGGAGAAGGTTTCGAGCCGTCGTTCGTAGCGGACGGCGACAAGGCACTGGCCGCATTTCGTGAGGCCAAGCCGGACCTGGTGCTGCTCGACCTCATGCTGCCCGGAAGGGACGGCATCGAGGTGTGCAGGCTGATCAGGGCCGAGTCCGGTGTGCCGATCGTCATGCTCACTGCCAAGAGCGACACCGTCGATGTCGTGGTCGGCCTGGAATCAGGGGCCGACGACTACATCGTCAAGCCGTTCAAACCTAAGGAGTTGGTCGCCCGGATCAGGGCACGCCTGCGGCGGTCCGAAGAGCCCGTGCCGGAGCAGTTGACCATCGGTGACCTGGTCATCGACGTGGCCGGTCACTCCGTGAAGCGGGAGGGGCAGTCCATCGCCCTGACGCCGCTGGAGTTCGACCTGCTGGTCGCCCTCGCCCGCAAGCCGTGGCAGGTCTTCACCCGTGAGGTCCTGCTGGAGCAGGTCTGGGGCTACCGGCACGCGGCCGACACCCGGCTGGTGAACGTGCATGTCCAGCGGCTGCGCTCCAAGGTCGAGAAGGACCCGGAGCGGCCGGAGATCGTTGTGACCGTCCGAGGGGTCGGTTACAAGGCCGGACCGAGCTGACATGGCCCGAGGCAGCGCTGCTCCGATCCCCGGGGAGCCGGGAGTCCGTGCGGAGCGGGCTGCCGGTCCGGGACGGAAGGCTTCTCGTATGAGCCGTTACCTGCAGGGCGGCCGGTTGTTCCAGGACCGGACGCCCGGCGGGCCCGTACCGCGGTTGCTGATGCGGTGGGTGCGTCGTCCGTTGCTGCCCGCTGTGCGGTTGTGGCGGCGCAATCTGCAGCTCCGTGTCGTCGCGGGCACCCTGCTGATGTCCATGGGCGTGGTGCTGCTGCTCGGCTTCGTCGTGATCGGGCAGGTCCGCAACGGTCTGCTCGACGCGAAGAGCAAGGCCGCCCAGACCCAGGCCGCCGGCGGTTTCGCCGCGGCCCAGGAGAAGGCGAACGCCTCGCTGGCCCCGGGCGGGCAGGGCACCGAGGGCCCCGACGGGCTCACCGCCAACACCTCCTGGCGCACCGAACTCGTCGACCAGCTCGCCAGCGGCGGCAAGAACGCCTTCAACGTGGTCGCGCTCAGCGCGGACTCGGCGAACGAGGGCGCCGGCAGCCGGGCGCCGCGTGGTTCCGGCAGCGTCGAGGCCTCCAGCGTGCCCGAGCGTCTGCGCCAGGACGTGGGCAAGGGGCAGGGCGCCTTTCAGACGTACTCCCTGATCCGGTACTCGTACGGCAAGGAGTCGCAGCCGGGGCTCGTCGTCGGCAAGCGGCTCTACGACATCGATCAGCACCCCTACGAGCTGTACTACCTTTTCCCGCTCACCCAGGAGGAGAAGTCCCTGGCGCTGGTCAGGACGACCCTGGCGACCGCCGGGCTCTTCGTCGTCGTCCTCCTCGGCGCCATCGCCTGGTTCGTGGTGCGGCAGGTCGTCACACCGGTACGGATGGCGGCCGGCATCGCCGAACGGCTCTCCGCCGGGAAGCTCCAGGAACGGATGAAGGTCACCGGCGAGGACGACATCGCCCGGCTCGGTGAGGCCTTCAACAAGATGGCGCAGAACCTCCAGCTGAAGATCCAGCAGCTGGAGGAGCTCTCCCGGATGCAGCGGCGCTTCGTCTCCGACGTCTCGCACGAGCTGAGGACCCCGCTCACGACCGTACGGATGGCCGCCGACGTCATCCACGAGGCGCGCGCCGACTTCGACCCCATCACCGCGCGCTCCGCCGAGCTGCTCGGCGACCAGCTCGACCGCTTCGAGTCGCTGCTCTCCGACCTGCTGGAGATCAGCCGGTTCGACGCGGGCGCAGCGGCACTGGAGGCCGAGCCGATAGACCTGCGGCAAGTGGTGCACCGGGTGATCGGCGGCGCCGAACCGCTCGCCGAGCGCAAGGGCACCCGGATCCTGGTCGTCGGCGACGAGCAGCCGGTGATCGCCGAGGCCGACGCCCGGCGCGTCGAGCGGGTGCTGCGCAACCTCGTGGTCAACGCTGTCGAGCACGGTGAGGGCCGGGACGTCATCGTCCGGATGGGCGTGGCCCAGGGCGCGGTCGCCGTGGCCGTACGGGACTACGGGGTCGGGCTCAAGCCCGGCGAGGCGACCCGTGTCTTCAACCGGTTCTGGCGTGCGGACCCGGCGCGGGCACGGACGACCGGCGGGACCGGGCTCGGGCTGTCGATCGCCGTCGAGGACGCCCGGCTGCACGGTGGCTGGCTCCAGGCCTGGGGCGAGCCGGGCGGCGGGTCCCAGTTCCGGCTGACCCTGCCGCGTACGGCGGACGAGCCGCTGCGCGGTTCGCCGATACCGCTGGAGCCCGAGGACTCGCGGCGCAACAGGGAGAACAGGGAGCGCGACGAGGCGTCGACGAGCGAGAACCGGCTGCTCTCCGTGCCGAACCAGCCCGGGTCGGCCAAGCGCTCGCCGCTGCCCGTGCCGGGCCGGGGTTCCGGGGTGCCGCACTCAGCCCCCTCCTCGGTGCACCCGGCGGCGCTGCCCGGCAACGGAGCACGTGTCGTGGCACGCCCGGCCCCGGAGCGTTCCGGAGGCGCGGGTTCCCCGGCGCTCCATTCCGACCAGGAGGACACCACTCGTGGGTACTGACCGCCGTCGTGGTGGCCCCGGACGCGGCGTGCGGATGTCCGCGCTGCTCGGCTGCTCCGTCATCGTGCTCGCCGGCTGCGGGGCGATGCCGGTGACCGGGGACGTCAAAGCGGTCGATGCCTCGCAGCCGGGGGACTCCCAGGTGCAGGTGTACGCGGTGGAGCCCCGGGAGGGCGCGGCGCCCAGCGAGATCGTCGACGGGTTCCTGGAGTCGATGACCAGCGACGACCCCGGCTTCCGGACCACGCGCAAGTACCTGAGCGCGAGCGCCTCCGAGACCTGGCAGCCGAGCGAGGGCACCACGGTGCTCGCCCAGGCCCCCAACCGCAGCGGGCCCCTGCTCCACGACGAGGAGCGCCGGGACTCCGAGACCTCGTACACGCTGACCGGCGAGAAGGTGGCGGCGGTCGACGCCCAGAGCTCCTACCAGCCGCTCGCTCCCACCGACTACTCCCAGATGCTGCACCTGGTCCAGGAGAAGGTGGCGGACGGGAAGATCGAGTGGCGCATCGACATCGTGCCGGACGGCCTGGTCCTCGGGCAGTCCGACTTCAAGCGGCTCTACCGCTCCGTGAACAAGTACTACTTCGCCACCGGGCGGACGAGCGGGCAGCCGACGCTCGTCGCCGACCCCGTCTACGTACGCACCGGCACCGATCCGGTCACACAGATGAGTACGGCGACGCAGACCGTCAGGACGCTGCTGGAAGGGCCGACGAACTGGCTGCGGCCCGTGGTCGACTCCCGCTTCCCCACGGGGACCGCTCTGCGCAAGGACGTCGTCGCACTGGCACCCGACGACCAGAACGTGCTGAAGGTGCCGCTCAACGCCAAGGCCGACAAGGCGGGCCGGGCGGCCTGCCGGATGATGGCCGCCCAGGTGCTCTTCACCCTCCGGGATCTGACCTCCGCACGGGTCGAGCAGGTGGAGCTGGAGGGCGGCCAGGGCCGGCTCTGCGCGCTGGACGCGGACGAGGCGGCGAAGTTCTCCACCGACAACAGCGGCTCCGACGGGCCCGACAGCCAGTACTTCATCGACGCCAAGGGAAGGGTCCAGCGGCTCCCCGGTGCCATGGAGGGCAGCGGTACACCCGAGGTGGTGCACGGCCCCCTCGGCGTCGGCACGGTCGTGATGGGCGCCGTCGGGGTGGCCCGGGACGAACAGCGGGCCGCCGCGGTCTCGGCCACCGGGCAGAACCTCTACGTCGCTTCCCTGACCGCCGACGGCGAACTGGCGCCTCCCGTGGTGACCAGCGCGGCGAAGAAGGCCGCCGACCGGCTGTCGGCGCCGAGCTGGGACGGCCGGGGCGATCTGTGGGTCGCCGACCGCGACCCGGCACGGCCGCGGCTGCTGCGGCTGGCCGAGGGGCAGGGCGCGCCGCAGGAGGTCCGTGTCCCCGGTCTGGACGGTGCGCGGATCGAGGAGCTGCGGCTGTCGGCGGACGGGGTGCGGATCGCCCTGCTGCTGACCAAGAACGGGCATACGACGCTGAAGATCGGCCGGGTCGAACGGCGCGGGACCGACGAGGCGCCCGAGATCTCGGTCGAGGACCTGCGCCAGGCCGCGCCGCAGCTCACGGATGTCACGGCCATCTCCTGGTCGGGCCGCAGCCGTCTTGTGGTGGTGGGCAAGGAGGCGGGCGGTGTCCAGCAGGTGCGGTACGTGCAGGCGGACGGTTCCACTCCGGCCTCCGGGGCCTCCGGGGTGCTGCCCGGCGTGAACCAGGTCCAGGCGGTCGCCGCGGCGGACGACGAGCTGCTTCCCCTGATGGCGGAGACCGAGGGCGACGGCATAGTGAAGCTCTCGCCGGGGGACAACTGGCAGACGGTCCTGGAGGAAGGCACCTCGCTGGTCTACCCGGGCTGATCCGAGGTTTTCCACAGGGGTGGCCCGCCCCGCGCGGGACGGGCACCGTGGATCCATGCGGGATTGGTGGCGGGAGTTCTCCGGCCTGGTCCTGCCGGTGGCCTGTGCGGGCTGCGGCAGGCCGCGTACGGAGCTGTGCGCGGCGTGCGGGACCGCTCTGAGCGGGGCGCCGCCCCGCAGGGTGCGGCCCTCGCCCCGGCCCGCGGGACTTCCGGCGGTCCACGCCGCGGCACCCTACGAGAACGCCGTACGTGCGGTGCTGCTGGCCCACAAGGAGCGCGGGGCACTCGGGCTCGCCGGACCCCTCGGGCGGGCCCTGGCGGCCTCTGTGCGGGCCGGTACGGGGCAGGCGGGGACCGTGGGGCCCCTGCTGCTGGTGCCGGTGCCCTCCGCGCGCTCCGCGACCGCGGCGCGTGGCCATGATCCGGTGCGCCGGATCGCCCGCGCCGCGGCGGAGGATCTGCGCCGCTCGGGCCGGCCTGCCCGGGTGCTCCCGGTGCTGCGGCAGCGTCGCGCGGTCGCCGATCAGTCGGGTCTCGGGGCGCGGGGGCGGCGGGTGAATCTCGCCGGGGCGCTGGAGGTGGCCCGAGGCGGAGAGCGGCTCCTCGCCCACGGGAGGGTGGTCCTGGTGGACGACCTGTTGACGACGGGATCGACGCTGGCCGAGGCGGCGCGGGCCGTCACCGAGGCGCTCGCGGGGGACCGGGCACCCGCCGGTCGCGGAGCGTGCGCCGCAGCGGTGGTCTCTGCTTCTCCGTCCGCCTTCGAAATAAACCGGAATTGACCGAGAACTTGCATCGTCGCAGGTAATGGGAGGGCAAAACCCCCTGAACGGAGGTAAGTATCGGCAGCGGGTGCCGATACCCGGGTGTGCAGGCTATGTTCAGTTGTGAGGAACGGTGAAGGCCGAACCTCGATGAATGCACCATGAGGTTTCGGGCAGGTAACTCACCGATGGACCGGCAGCGATCGAGCCGGTGGGTAGTGACCTCTCCGACGGGGGAGGAGGAGGCGAAAGTCACCGAGTCCGAGGCCCCTGGGGATCACCGGGGGCTGGTGCAAAAGGGAGATGCTCCGCCGTTGAAGCGGGGCGATCCGGGAACGGAGTTCTGCGTGGACATCGTCGTCAAGGGCCGCAAGACCGAGGTGCCCGAGCGGTTCCGCAAGCACGTGGCCGAGAAGCTGAAGCTGGACAAGATCCAGAAGTTCGACGGCAAGGTGATCAGCCTCGACGTCGAGGTGTCCAAGGAGCCGAACCCCCGTCAGGCCGACCGTTCCGACCGGGTGGAGATCACGCTCCGCTCGCGTGGGCCGGTCATCCGGGCGGAAGCGGCGGCGGGCGACCCGTACGCAGCGCTCGACCTGGCCACCGGAAAGCTGGAGGCCCGGCTGCGCAAGCAGCACGACAAGCGCTACAGCCGCCGGGGCAACGGCCGTCTGTCGGCCGCCGAGGTCGGGGACGTGGTGCCGGGTGTCGCCTCGTTCGACGAGGACGGCGAGCTGGTCGGCGAGCAGCCGTCGGAACCCGTACCGACCACGAAGGTCGGATCGATCGAGGTGCAGGGCGAAGGGCCTCTCGTGATGCGCGAGAAGACCCACACCGCCGCACCCATGGCGCTCGACCAGGCGCTCTACGAGATGGAACTGGTCGGGCACGACTTCTACTTGTTCGTCGACTCCGAGACGAAGGAGCCCAGTGTCGTCTACCGGCGACACGCCTACGACTACGGCGTCATCCACCTGAGGACCGACCCGCTCGCCGCTGACGAAGCAGGCGGCGCGGGTGGTGCGCTCGGCGGCTGAGCCACCCCGTCACGGTGCCCCTGGAGCGGTTTCACGCCACCGGGGGCACCTGCGCGCGAGGACAGGATCACCGCTTCTGCGTCCCGGCATGGAATCATGGCGTCCCAAGCCAATCGGTGGTCGGTGAAACGCCGTTGGGCGGATGACCGACGACTATCAGGCCGTGGCCTTCAGGGGGAGGAACGATGGCGGACACCTTCGGGCCCGTGCGCGATTCGAGCGGTTCCGACGGCGCCGGTGCCCATGCCGGCGACGACCAGGACGGCGCTGCGCGCAAGGAGCCCATCCGGGTCCTCGTGGTCGATGACCACGCGCTCTTCCGCAGGGGTCTGGAGATCGTCCTCGCACAGGAGGAGGACATCCAGGTCGTCGGCGAGGCCGGGGACGGCGCGGAGGCGGTCGACAAGGCCGCCGATCTGCTGCCCGACATCATTCTGATGGATGTGCGGATGCCCAAACGCGGTGGCATCGAAGCCTGCACCTCCATCAAGGAGGTGGCCCCCAGCGCGAAGATCATCATGCTGACGATCAGCGACGAGGAAGCCGACCTCTACGACGCGATCAAGGCGGGCGCCACCGGATACCTCCTCAAGGAGATCTCCACCGACGAGGTGGCGACGGCCATTCGTGCCGTCGCGGACGGGCAGTCGCAGATCAGCCCCTCCATGGCCTCCAAGCTGCTCACCGAATTCAAGTCGATGATCCAGCGCACCGACGAGCGCCGGCTCGTCCCCGCTCCCCGGCTCACCGAACGGGAACTGGAAGTCCTCAAACTCGTGGCGACCGGCATGAACAACCGGGATATCGCCAAGGAGTTGTTCATTTCCGAGAACACGGTGAAGAACCACGTCCGCAATATCCTGGAGAAGCTGCAGCTGCACTCCCGCATGGAAGCCGTGGTCTACGCCATGCGCGAGAAGATCCTGGAGATCAGGTAGCCGCCGACGGCCCGGCCCCTCAGCGGTAGGCCCGCTGGAGCGCCCGGCCGATCTCGTCCCTGAGCGGATCGCGCAGCTCCGGGGCGTCGATCCGCTCCAGCCGGATGTCCGTACAGCCCACCCAGGCCGCCGCCTCCACCAGGGCCTCGGCCATCGGGACCACCGCCTTCGGACCGGCCAGGGAAGCCTGCCGGGCGACCAGCGTGGTGCCCTCACGCGCGGGGTCGACACGGCCCTGGAGCTTCCCGCCCGCCAGCAACGGCATCGCGAAATAGCCGTGGATCCGCTTCTGCTTGGGGACGTACGCCTCCAGCCGGTGCGTGAAGCCGAAGATCCGCTCGGTCCGCGCCCGCTCCCAGACCAGGGAGTCGAACGGCGACAGCAGCGTCGTACGGTGGCGGCCGCGCGGCTCCGTGGCCAGCGCCTCCGGGTCCGCCCAGGCGGGCTTGACCCAGCCTTCCACCGCCACCGGCACCAGACCGGAGTCCGCCACCACCGCGTCGAACTCCTCGCCCCGCAGCCGGTGGTAGTCCGCGAGGTCGCTGCGGGTACCGACCCCCAGCGACTTCCCCGCCAGCGCGACCAGCCGCCGCCGGCACTCGGCGTCGCTCAGGTCGTCGTGGAGCACGGCGTCCGGGATGGCCCGCTCGGCCAGGTCGTAGACCCGCTTCCAGCCGCGCCGCTCGGTGCAGACCACCTCGCCGTACATCAGGGCCCGTTCGACGGCGACCTTGGAGGCCGACCAGTCCCACCACTCCCCGCCGTTCTTCGCGCCGCCGAGCTCGGTCGCCGTCAGCGGGCCCTCGGCGCGCAGCTGTTTGATCACCGTGTCGTACGCGCCGTCGGGCAGATCGTGGTGCCAGTGCGGGCGGGCGCGGTAGGCCCGGCGGCGGAACGCGAAGTGGGGCCACTCCTCGACGGGCAGGATGCACGCCGCGTGCGACCAGTACTCGAAGGAGCGGCCGCCCGACCAGTACGCCTCCTCCACCGTGCGCCTGCCCACCGCGCCGAGCCGGGCGTACGGAATCAGCTCGTGCGAGCGGGCCAGCACCGAGATGGTGTCCAGCTGGACGGCTCCGAGGTGGCGCAGCACCCCGGGCACGCCCGCCCGGCGGTCCGGAGCCCCCAGGAAGCCCTGGGCGCGCAGCGCGAGGCGGCGGGCCTGGTCGGCGGAGAGTTCGACTGCGGGAGGGGGCACAGGCGTCATACGTCGAACCCTAGACCGCACCACTGACAGTGAGGGAAGGAATCCGGCCGCCTGCTCACCGCGGGGAATCCGTGGCCGTACCGGGCCGCCCGGCGTGCCGCTCGGGGAGGTACGGGTGGGTGCCGGGGAGCTCCAGGTCGGACGGGAGCAGCGCCCCCGACCAGGCGTCGCGCCGCACGCCCTTGTTGAGCAGCCCGGACCGCTGGTCGCCCTCCAGCCGGAACCCGGCCCGCAGGGCGACCGCACGCGAGGCCAGGTTGCCGATCTCGGCCCGCCACTCCAGCCGGTCCGCCCCGAGCGCGGTGAAGGCCCAGCGGGCGGAGCCGAGCACCGCCTCGGTGACGTAACCCTGACTGCGGTGCTCCTTGGTGGACCAGTAGCCCACCTCGTACGTCCCCGGCCGGCTGCGGCGGTCGATGGAGAGCGCCCCGACGAGCGTTCCGGTCTCCCGCAGCGCCAGGGCGAAGCTGTACGCGGAGTCGTCCCGCCAGCCCGCCGGGGAGAGCTTCGCGGTGAACAGCTCCGCGTCGGTGAGCCGGTACGGGGAGGGGATCACCGTCCAGCGCTGGATGTCCGGGTCCTGACAGGCCGCGTGCACCCTGTAGGTGTCCTGCGGGCCGAACGGCCTCAGGAGAAGACGTCGCGTGGTGAGAGTGATCGGCTCCATACAGTGATTCTCGTGAGCGGACACCCGCGATGCGAGCACTTTTGGGGCTTCCCGGCACCTTCCGCGCCTCTGGGCCGTTGTCCCTGGAGGGTGCGGCGAGGTCCACGCGGCAGCAGCCCTCCCGACGCGGTGGTGTCCTCGCTTACGATGGCCGTTGCGGTGGGGCCCACCTGCCGTGCCCGCGCCAGAGTCAATTACACGACCCAGTGCCAGGCCCGACCGGCAAGGAGACCAGCCTCAGTGTCCGTCTTCAACAAGCTCATGCGTGCAGGCGAAGGCAAGATCCTGCGCAAACTGCACCGCATCGCGGACCAGGTCAGCTCCATCGAAGAGGACTTCGTCAACCTCTCCGACGCCGAGCTGCGGGCGCTCACCGACGAGTACAAGGAACGGTACGCGGACGGCGAGAGCCTGGACGACCTGCTTCCCGAAGCGTTCGCCACGGTCCGTGAGGCCGCGAAGCGCGTCCTCGGACAGCGCCACTACGACGTACAGATGATGGGCGGAGCCGCCCTGCACCTCGGCTATGTGGCCGAGATGAAGACCGGTGAGGGCAAGACCCTCGTCGGCACCCTGCCCTCGTATCTCAACGCGCTCTCCGGCAAGGGCGTGCACCTGATCACGGTCAACGACTATCTCGCCGAGCGTGACTCCGAGATGATGGGCCGGGTCCACAAGTTCCTCGGCCTGTCCGTCGGCTGCATCATCGCCAACATGACGCCGGCCCAGCGCCGCGAGCAGTACGCGTGCGACATCACGTACGGCACGAACAACGAGTTCGGCTTCGACTACCTCCGCGACAACATGGCGTGGTCCCAGGACGAGCTCGTCCAGCGCGGCCACAACTTCGCCGTGGTCGACGAGGTCGACTCGATCCTCGTCGACGAGGCCCGTACGCCGCTGATCATCTCCGGCCCGGCCGACCAGGCCACCAAGTGGTACGGCGACTTCGCCAAGCTGGTCACGCGCCTCACCAAGGGTGAGGCGGGCAACCAGCTCAAGGGCATCGAGGAGACCGGCGACTACGAGGTCGACGAGAAGAAGCGGACCGTGGCCATCCACGAGACCGGTGTCGCCAAGGTCGAGGACTGGCTCGGCATCGACAACCTCTACGAGTCGGTCAACACCCCGCTCGTCGGCTACCTGAACAACGCCATCAAGGCCAAGGAACTGTTCAAGAAGGACAAGGACTACGTCGTCATCGACGGCGAAGTCATGATCGTCGACGAGCACACCGGCCGTATCCTCGCCGGCCGCCGTTACAACGAGGGCATGCACCAGGCGATCGAGGCGAAGGAAGGGGTGGACATCAAGGACGAGAACCAGACCCTTGCCACGATCACCCTTCAGAACTTCTTCCGCCTCTACACCAAGCTCTCCGGCATGACCGGTACGGCGATGACCGAGGCCGCCGAGTTCCAGCAGATCTACAAGCTCGGCGTGGTGCCGATCCCGACGAACCGGCCGATGGTCCGGGCCGACCAGTCGGACCTGATCTACCGCACCGAGGTCGCCAAGTTCGCCGCGGTCGTCGACGACATCGCCGAGAAGCACGAGAAGGGCCAGCCGATCCTGGTCGGCACCACCTCGGTCGAGAAGTCCGAGTACCTCTCGCAGCAGCTCTCCAAGCGCGGTGTCCAGCACGAGGTCCTCAACGCCAAGCAGCACGACCGTGAGGCGACGATCGTTGCCCAGGCCGGCCGCAAGGGCGCGGTCACGGTCGCCACGAACATGGCCGGCCGAGGCACCGACATCAAGCTCGGCGGCAACCCGGACGACCTCGCCGAGGCGGAGCTGCGCCAGCGCGGCCTCGACCCGGTGGAGAACGTCGAGGAGTGGGCGGCCGCGCTGCCCGCCGCGCTGGAGTCGGCCGAGCTGGCCGTGAAGGCGGAGTTCGAAGAGGTCAAGGACCTCGGCGGGCTGTACGTGCTCGGCACGGAGCGGCACGAGTCGCGCCGTATCGACAACCAGCTGCGCGGTCGTTCCGGCCGTCAGGGCGACCCGGGCGAGTCCCGCTTCTACCTGTCGCTGGGCGACGACCTGATGCGGCTGTTCAAGGCCCAGATGGTCGAGCGCGTCATGTCGATGGCGAACGTCCCCGACGACGTGCCGATCGAGAACAAGATGGTCACCCGGGCCATCGCCTCCGCCCAGTCGCAGGTCGAGCAGCAGAACTTCGAGACGCGTAAGAACGTCCTGAAGTACGACGAGGTGCTCAACCGGCAGCGCGAGGTCATCTACGGCGAGCGCCGCCGCGTTCTGGAGGGCGAGGACCTCCAGGACCAGATCCGGCACTTCATGGACGACACGATCGACGACTACATCCGGCAGGAGACCTCCGAGGGCTTCGCCGAGGAGTGGGACCTGGACCGGCTGTGGGGCGCCTTCAAGCAGCTCTACCCGGTGAAGGTCACCGTCGAGGAGCTGGAGGAGGCGGCCGGGGACCTGGCGGGCGTCACCGCCGAGTTCATCGCCGAGTCGGTCAAGAACGACATCCACGAGCAGTACGAGGAGCGCGAGAAGACCCTCGGCTCCGACATCATGCGTGAGCTGGAGCGCCGCGTGGTGCTCTCCGTGCTGGACCGCAAGTGGCGTGAGCACCTCTACGAGATGGACTATCTCCAGGAGGGCATCGGCCTGCGGGCCATGGCGCAGAAGGACCCGCTGGTCGAGTACCAGCGCGAGGGCTTCGACATGTTCAACGCCATGATGGAGGGCATCAAGGAGGAGTCCGTCGGCTACCTGTTCAACCTGGAGGTCCAGGTCGAGCAGCAGGTCGAAGAGGTTCCCGTGCAGGACGCGGCCGAGCGCACCTCGCTCGCCAAGGAGGGTGCTCCCGCCGCGCGTCCGGAGATCCGGGCCAAGGGCCTGGAGGCCCCGCAGCGTCCGGACCGGCTGCACTTCTCCGCTCCCACCGTGGACGGGGAGGGCGGTGTCGTCGAGGGTGACTTCGCCACCGACGGTGCGCAGTCCGGTTCGTCGGACGGTATGACGCGTGCGGAGCGCCGCAAGGCGCAGAAGAGCGGTGGCGGCGGCGGTCGCCGTCGCAAGAAGTAGCACCAGCAGCGCCGCATCGGCCGGGGCCGGACACCACAGGGTGTCCGGCCCCGGCCGCGTTGCGTGGATCACCGCGGGCCCGGGTGGCCGGCGGTGAGGCGTTCGCCGCCCAGCTCCACGGCCGCGCAGCGCCAGCGCTGGTCGGGGCCCTGTTCCAGGCGGAAGGCCATGGCCTGCACCCGGTCGCCCGCCGTGATGCTGGCGAACGCCTCGACCACCCCGCTGGCGGGCTGGGCGCCGTGGCAGTGGCGCAGGACCGGGCGGGGTCCCCGGGCGGCCCCGAGCGGGGTGCTGGGGGCCAGTTCGGCGAGCTGGTCGTAGGCGTCGCCGATGGTGTGGCCGAGCATCCAGTGCACCGGGCGCTGGCCGCTGAGGACCGCGAGCAGCCGTTCGGCGAACCACTGGTGGGGCCGCGGCGGGCGGTGCGGCCGCAGCCGCCGGGACCGCTGGGGAGGTACGGCCTGAGGCCTGCGCTGGTCGCGTCGGCCGGCGGGCCTCGTGCTGTCCATGCTCATGTTCATCGCCCCCGTGAACCGGGCCCGGTGAATACCGGGCGGTAACTTGTGCTGGGGATCTTCTACGGGGGCGGCCGACAACACCGCAAGGGGCTCCCGCGCCCGGTCAGGGGCCCGGCCGGATTCACCTATCCGGGGCGCGGGCCTTGTGCCGCAAGGGCCGGCGCGGGGGTGATGGGGCGCCACGGGTGGACGAGGGCCCCCGGTTGCCGGAACCCGAAAGGGGGCGGTCCCCACGTATCCTGAAGGCGTCTCCGACTACGAAAGCGGCCTGCCATGCGCGTGTACGTCCCCCTGACCCTCTCCGGTCTCGCAGCGGCACACGCGGCCGGTGAGGTCGGTCCGGGGCCGCTGACGGCCTACGCGGTGACCCCCGGGCTGCGCGAGTGGTACGTCTCCGACGACATCGAGGAGCTGGAGTACGCGGCGCTCAACCGGGCCGCCGCCGCCTCGCTCCGCCTGATCGCCGGGAACCCGGACGAGGCCCGGCGCCGGATCGTCGTCGCCGTCGACGTCCCCGACGGGACCGCCACCGCCGACCCCGACCACGGGCTGAGCGCGGCATCGCTCGGCGAGGTGCGCCTCGCCACCGCGCTGCCGCTGGCCAAGGCGGCCGCGGTGCACGTGGACGCCGACGAGGCCGAGAAGGACGTGGCCGCCGCCGCGGCGGCCCTGGGGGCCGCGGACCTCGGCGACGACGACGCGCAGTTCACGGTGGACGGCGCCGAGGACCACGAGCTGCTCTGGTTCGGCGTCCAGGAGATTCCGCAGCTCATCGGCTGAGGCCGGCTGGAGGCCCTTCACACGGCCCGCGCTTCTGCGTTGTCACACCCGGCGGGTACTTTTTCTGTATGACACCCGGGAAGACACGCACGCATCTGGTCTGGGACTGGAACGGCACGCTGCTCGACGACATCCATGCCGTCATCCATGCGACGAACGCCGCGTTCGCCGAGGTGGAGCTGGCGCCGCTGACGCTGGAGCAGTACCGGGAGATGTACTGCGTGCCCATACCCCGCTTCTACGAGCGGCTGCTGGGCCGGCTGCCCACCGAGGCCGAGTGGGAGCGGATGGACGACATCTTCCACCGGTTCTACGCGGAGCACCGGGTGGCCTGCGGGCTCACCGCCGGGGCGGAGGACCTGCTGGCGCAGTGGAAGCTGGCGGGGCACAGCCAGTCGCTGCTGAGCATGTACGGGCACGAGCACCTCGTGCCGGTGGTGCGGGGGTACGGGATCGAGTCGCACTTCGTCCGCGTCGACGGGCGGACGGGGCCGTCGGGCGGGAGCAAGGCGCTCCACATGGAGCGGCACTTCGAGGCGCTGGCCGGGGTGGGCGGGATATCGCCGGAGAACTCGGTGGTCATCGGGGACGCGGTGGACGATGCGGTGGCCGCGGCGCATGTGGGGGCGCGGGCCGTGCTGTACACCGGGGGGTCGCACAGCCGGAGCAGTCTGCTGGCCGCGGGGGTGCCGGTGGTGGACAGCCTGGGGGAGGCGGTGGCGCTGGCCGAGACGTTCTCGGCCTGAGGTGGGGGCGTGCTGAGGGATTCGGGGCTCCGCCCCGGACCCCGGTCCTCAAACGCCGGACGGGCTGGATTTGGTCGGGCCGGACTGTGTGCGCAGCACCTTCAGGAACTCGCGCATCCACGCCGGGTGGTCCGGCCAGGCCCTGGACGAGATCAGTGTGCCGTCCACCACCGCCTCCGTGTCCTGGAAGGTCGCGCCCGCGCTCTGCATGTCGGGTTCCAGGGCGGGGTAGGCCGTGACGCGGCGGCCGCTGAGGCTGCCGGTGGCTGCGGTGATCAGGGGGCCGTGGCAGATCTGGGCGACCGGGCGGTCCGCCGAGAAGAAGGCGCCGATGATCTTGCGCAGTTCGGCGTTGTTGCGGAGGTACTCGGGGGCGCGGCCGCCGGGGATCACCAGGGCGATGTAGGCCCCGGGGTCCACCTCGGAGAAGGCCAGGTCGGCGGGGAAGGTGTAGCCGGGCTTCTCCGTGTAGGTGTCGTAGCCGGGCTCGAAGTCATGGACCACGAAGCGCAGCGTCTTGCGTTCGGGGGCCGCGATGTCGACCTCGTACCCCTCCTCCAGCAGCCGCTGGTAGGGGTAGAGCACTTCGAGGGACTCGGCGGCGTCGCCGGTGACGATGAGGATCTTCTCGGGCATGGCGCGCTCCTCGGGGCTGTCGCGTGGGCTGTCGCATGGTCCGGCTCTCGTGCTCCAGTGACAGATTGCCCCCGGTTCCCCATGCGCGCCAGGGGGCACGTCCGTTCGTCGGGGCGGGATCCGCACTGTCCGAAGTGTCAAAGTTCGATGTCTTCTTTTGTACACATGCGGCTCATGACGGGGTGGGGTACAGGGGCGATAGCCT
Source organism: Streptomyces microflavus (assembly GCF_014650075.1). GTDB lineage: Bacteria > Actinomycetota > Actinomycetes > Streptomycetales > Streptomycetaceae > Streptomyces > Streptomyces microflavus. The sequence continues at coordinate 22,276 of NZ_BMUG01000001.1, forward strand.
GGTGCCGTGATCAGCGCGATACGCCTCGGGGGCAGCGAAGCCCCCGGCCGCCGCCCGGAGTGCCACCGCACCCGGGCGATCCGCGATCTCCCGACCCCGGACCGGCCATCAAAAATGGCCCATGTGTTCCCGGGTAACTCTCGAAGCGGCATAGCGTCGACCCAGACCGGAAACCCCGTGTCGTGGCGGTACGTCGTTTTTCTCACCTACGTCACGCAACGGCGCGCGACAGGAGCCAGAGGACATGCAGACCAAGCTGGACGAAGCCAAGGCCGAGCTGCTCGCACGGGCTGCCCAGGTAGCTGACAACAGCCCGGGCGGTGGTGTGGGTGGCCCGGGCGGTACCCCCCGGGTGCGGGTTGCCGCCACCGGGGCCGACGAGGACGCCCGTCCAGGTCAGGACGTGGTGCTCGCCTACCTTCAGCGCTACTACCTGCATACGGCTCCCGAGGACCTCAGCGGCCGGGACCCGGTCGATGTCTACGGCGCCGCCGCCTCGCACTACCGGCTGGCCGAGAACCGTCCGCAGGGCACCGCCAACGTCCGCGTGCACACCCCGACCGTCGAGGAGAACGGCTGGACCTGCAGCCACTCCGTCGTCGAGGTCGTCACCGACGACATGCCGTTCCTCGTGGACTCCGTCACCAACGAGCTGTCCCGGCAGGGGCGCGGCATCCATGTCGTGATCCACCCGCAGGTCACCGTCCGCCGCGATGTCACCGGCAAGCTCATCGAGGTGCTCACCGGCGGCCCCGGCACCCCGAAGCGCGGTGGGAAGGCCGAGCTGCCGCACGACGCCCTCGTCGAGTCCTGGATCCACGTCGAGATCGACCGCGAGACCGACCGCGCGGACCTCCAGCAGATCACCGCCGACCTGCTGCGCGTCCTGTCCGACGTACGGGAGACCGTCGAGGACTGGGGGAAGATGCGCGACGCCGCCCTCCGGATCGCCGAAGACCTGCCCGGCGAGCCGCTGGACGACCTCGCCGACGAGGAGGTCGAGGAGGCCCGCGAGCTGCTGCGCTGGCTGGCCGCCGACCACTTCACCTTCCTCGGCTACCGCGAGTACGAGCTCAAGGACAGCGACGCGCTCGCCGCCGTACCCGGCACCGGGCTCGGCATCCTGCGCTCCGACCCGCAGCACAACGTGGACGAGGACCACCCGGTCAGCCCGTCCTTCGACCGGCTGCCCGCCGACGCCCGCGCCAAGGCCCGTGAGCACAAGCTCCTCGTCCTGACGAAGGCCAACAGCCGCGCCACCGTGCACCGCCCCAGCTACCTCGACTACGTCGGCGTGAAGAAGTTCGACGCCAAGGGCAACGTGGTCGGCGAGCGCCGCTTCCTCGGCCTCTTCTCCTCCGCCGCCTACACCGAGTCCGTGCGCCGGGTGCCCGTCATCCGCCGCAAGGTCGCCGAAGTGGTGGAGGGCGCGGGCTTCTCGTACAACAGCCACGACGGCCGCGACCTGCTCCAGATCCTGGAGACCTACCCGCGCGACGAGCTGTTCCAGACCCCCGTCGACCAGCTCCGCGCCATCGTCACCTCCGTCCTCTACCTCCAGGAGCGCCGTCGGCTGCGGCTCTACCTGCGCCAGGACGAGTACGGGCGCTACTACTCCGCGATCGTCTACCTCCCGCGCGACCGGTACACCACCGGCGTGCGCCTGCGGCTGATCGACATCCTGAAGGAGGAGCTCGGCGGCACCAGCGTCGACTTCACCGCCTGGAACACCGAATCGATCCTCTCCCGGCTGCACTTCGTCATCCGGGTCCCGCCGGGCACCGAGCTGGCGCACCTCACCGACGCCGACGCCGACCGCATCGAGGCCCGCCTCGTCGCGGCCGCCCGCTCCTGGGCCGACGGTTTCGGCGAGGCGCTCAACGCCGAGCTCGGCGAGGAGCGCGCGGCCGAACTCCAGCGCCAGTACGGCCACTCCTTCCCCGAGGGCTACAAGGCCGACCACTCGCCGCGCGCCGCCGTGGCCGACCTGGTCCACCTGGAGACCCTCAAGGAGGGCGAGAAGGACTTCGCCCTCAGCCTGTACGAGCCGGTCGGCGCGGGCCCCGGCGAGCGCCGCTTCAAGATCTACCGGACCGGCGAGCAGGTCTCCCTCTCCGCCGTCCTCCCGGCCCTCCAGCAGCTCGGTGTCGAGGTCGTCGACGAGCGTCCGTACGAGCTGCGCTGCGCGGACCGTACCCACGCCTGGATCTACGACTTCGGGCTGCGGATGCCGCAGACCAACGGCCACACCGGCCACCTCGCCGACGACGCCCGCGCCCGCTTCCAGGAGGCGTTCGCGGCGGTCTGGAGGGGCGAGGCGGAGAACGACGGCTTCAACGCGCTGATCCTCGGCGCCGGGCTGAACTGGCGCCAGGCCGTGGTGCTGCGCGCCTACGCGAAGTACCTGCGGCAGGCCGGTTCGACCTTCAGCCAGGACTACATGGAGTCCACGCTCCGTAACAACGTCCACACCACCCGGCTGCTCGTCTCGCTCTTCGAGGCCCGGATGTCGCCCGGCCGCCAGAGCGCGGGCACGGAGCTCACCGACGGTCTGCTGGAGGAGCTGGACGGGGCCCTGGACCAGGTCGCCTCGCTGGACGAGGACCGGATCCTGCGGTCCTTCCTCACCGTCATCAAGGCGACCCTGCGCACCAACTTCTTCCAGAACGCGGACGACGGCACCCCGCACAGTTACGTCTCGATGAAGTTCGACCCGCAGGCCATCCCGGACCTGCCCGCGCCCCGCCCGGCGTTCGAGATCTGGGTCTACTCGCCGCGCGTGGAGGGCGTCCACCTCCGCTTCGGCAAGGTCGCCCGCGGCGGTCTGCGCTGGTCGGACCGGCGCGAGGACTTCCGTACGGAGGTGCTCGGCCTGGTCAAGGCGCAGATGGTGAAGAACACCGTCATCGTCCCCGTCGGCGCCAAGGGCGGCTTCGTCGCCAAGCAGCTCCCGGACCCGTCCGTGGACCGGGACGCCTGGTTCGCCGAGGGCATCGCCGCCTACCGCACGTTCATCTCGGCGCTCCTCGACATCACCGACAACATGGTCGCCGGCGAGGTCGTGCCGCCCGCCGACGTCGTCCGCCACGACGAGGACGACACCTACCTCGTCGTCGCCGCCGACAAGGGCACCGCGAGCTTCTCCGACATCGCCAACGAGGTCGCCGTCGCGTACGGCTTCTGGCTCGGCGACGCGTTCGCCTCCGGCGGCTCGGCCGGCTACGACCACAAGGGCATGGGCATCACCGCCCGCGGCGCCTGGGAGTCCGTCAAGCGGCACTTCCGGGAGCTGGGCCACGACACCCAGACCGAGGACTTCACCGTCGTCGGCGTCGGGGACATGTCCGGCGACGTGTTCGGCAACGGGATGCTGCTCTCCGAGCACATCCGCCTGGTCGCCGCCTTCGACCACCGGCACATCTTCATCGACCCCACCCCGGACGCGGCGACCTCGTACGCCGAACGCCGCCGCCTGTTCGACCTGCCCCGCAGCTCCTGGGCCGACTACGACACGGGGCTGCTCTCCGCGGGCGGCGGGATCCATGCCCGCAGCGCCAAGTCGATCCCGTTGAACAACCACATCCGTGAGGCGCTCGGCATCGACGCCTCGGTGAGCAAGATGACGCCTGCCGACCTGATGCAGACCATCCTCAAGGCCCCCGTCGACCTGGTGTGGAACGGCGGCATCGGCACGTACATCAAGGCCGTCTCCGAGTCGAACGCCGACGTCGGCGACAAGGCCAACGACGCGATCCGCGTCAACGGCGAGGACCTGCGGGCCAAGGTCGTCGGCGAGGGCGGCAACCTCGGCGCCACCCAGCTCGGCCGTATCGAGTTCGCCCGCAAGGGCGGCCGGATCAACACCGACGCGATCGACAACAGCGCCGGTGTGGACACCTCCGACCACGAGGTGAACATCAAGATCCTGCTCAACGGGCTCGTCCGGGACGGTGACATGACCGTCAAGCAGCGCAACAAGCTGCTCGCGGACATGACCGAGGAGGTCGGCGCGCTCGTCCTGCGCAACAACTACGCGCAGAACGTCGCCCTCTCCAACGCCTCCGCCCAGGCCCCCTCCCTGCTCCACGCCCAGCAGCGCTTCATGCGGCGCCTGGAGAAGGACGGGGCGCTCGACCGGGCGCTGGAGTTCCTCCCCACCGACCGGCAGATCCGCGAACTGCTCAACAACGACACCGGGCTCAGCCAGCCCGAGCTGGCCGTGCTGATCGCCTACACGAAGATCACGACGGCGGACGAGCTCATCTCCACAGTCCTGCCCGACGACCCGCACCTGCAGAAGCTCGTGCACGCCTACTTCCCGAGCCAGTTGCGCGAGCGGTTCCCGGAGGCGATCGACGGGCATGCGCTGCGGCGCGAGATCATCACGACGGTGCTGGTCAACGACACGGTGAACACCGCGGGTTCGACCTTCCTGCACCGGCTGCGGGAGGAGACCGGGGCGTCGATCGAGGAGATCGTACGGGCCCAGTTCACGGCCCGCGAGATCTTCGGCCTCTCCTCGGTGTGGGACGCCGTCGAGGCGCTCGACAACCAGGTCGCCGCCGATGTCCAGACCCGGATCCGGCTGCACTCGCGGCGCCTGGTCGAGCGAGGGTCGCGCTGGCTGCTGGGCAACCGGCCGCAGCCCGTCGCTATCGCGGAGACCATCGAGGGGTTCCGGGACGGGGTCGAGCAGGTCTGGAACGAGCTGCCCAAGCTGCTGCGGGGCGCCGACCTGGACTGGTACCACTCGATCCTGGACGAGCTCACCTCGGTGGGTGTCCCGGACGAGCTCGCGGTCCGGGTCGCCGGGTTCTCCTCCGCCTTCCCGGCGCTGGACATCGTCGCGATCGCGGACCGGACGGGCAAGGACCCGCTGGAGGTCGCCGAGGTGTACTACGACCTCGCGGACCGGCTGCGGATCACCCAGCTGATGGACCGGATCATCGAGCTGCCGCGGGCCGACCGCTGGCAGTCCATGGCCCGCGCCTCCATCCGCGAGGACCTGTACGCGGCGCACGCGGCGCTCACGTCGGATGTGCTGAGCGTGGGGAACGGGTCGTCCACGCCGGAGGAGCGGTTCCGGGCGTGGGAGGAGAAGAACGCGGCGATCCTCGCCCGGTCGCGGTCGACGCTGGAGGAGATCCAGGGGTCGGACGCGTTCGATCTGGCGAATCTGTCGGTGGCCATGCGGACGATGCGGACGTTGCTGCGTACGCACGCGTAGGCGTTGCCGTACGGGGGTGAGGGGGCCGGGGCCAGTTATGGGCGCCGGCCCCCTCGGCGTGGGGGTCCGTCCTCAAACGCCGGACGGGCTGGAGGTGGCTGGGCGGGGTGGGCGGGCCGGAAAGGGCTACTTGCGCTTGGTGAACGCCTCGTACGCTGTCACCACTTCCTTGGCCGGGCCGTCCATCCTCAGCGTGCCCGCCTCCAGCCACAGTGCCCGGTCGCAGGTCTCGGTGATGGACTTGTTGCTGTGGCTGACCAGGAAGACCGTGCCCGCCTCGGCGCGCAGTTCCTTGATGCGGTCCCTGCTGCGGCGCTGGAACTTCGCGTCGCCCGTGGACAGCGCCTCGTCGATCAGGAGTACGTCGTGGCTCTTGGCGGCCGCGATGGAGAAGCGCAGCCGGGCGCCCATGCCGGAGGAGTACGTGCGCATCGGGAGCGTGATGAAGTCGCCCTTCTCGTTGATGCCGGAGAAGTCGACGATGCCGTCGTAGCGCTCGCGGATCTGTTGCCGCGTCATGCCCATCGCGAGTCCGCCCAGCACCACGTTGCGCTCGCCGGTCAGGTCGCCCATCAGGGCCGCGTTCACCCCGAGCAGCGACGGCTGGCCCTGGGTGTGGACCCGGCCCCGGGTCGGCGGGAGCAGGCCCGCGACCGCTTTGAGCAGGGTCGACTTGCCGGAGCCGTTGGAGCCGATCAGGCCGATCGCCTCGCCCTTGTACGCGGCGAAGCTGACGCCCTTCACGGCGTGCACCTGGCGTGCGCCGGGGGTACGGCGGCGCGTGGTGAGCCGGCTGAGCGCCGAGGTCGCGCTGCCCTTGCCCGTACGGGCGCCGTTGACCGTGTACGTGATGTGGACGTCGTCCACGACGACGGTCGGGACGCGATGGTCCGCAGAGGTGTCCTTGAGGTCAGCCACGTCCGTACGTCTCCTCCGCCTTCCAGAAGTACACGAATCCCGCCACCCCGCACAGCAGCGCCCACCCGGCCGCCGCCGCCCATACGTGCGGGGGCAGCTGCGCCGCGCTGTAGCTGTCGATGAGCGCGTACCGCATGAGGTTGATGTAGAGCGCCGCCGGGTTGTACTCCAGCGCCACCATGACCGCGTGCGGCACCCGCTCCCCCTTGAGCAGGTGGTCCAGGCTCCACATCACACCGGACGAGTACATCCAGGTCCGCAGCACGAACGGGGTCAGCTGCGCGATGTCCGGGGTCTTCGCCGTCAGCCGGGCCACGGCCATCGACACCCCGGTGTTGAACACCGCCTGGAGGGCGAGGGCCGGAATCGCCAGCAGCCAGGACGGGCGCGGGTACTGGCCGAACACCAGCAGGATCAGGGTCAGCGCCCCCAGCGAGAACAGCAGCTGCTGGAGCTGCTGGAGCGCCAGCGCCACCGGCAGTGAGGCGCGCGGGAAGTGCAGGGCCCGCACCAGGCCGATGTTGCCGCTGATCGCGCGGGTGCCCGCGGTGATCGAGCTGCTGGTGAAGGTCCAGATGAAGACCCCGGTGACCAGGAACGGAACGAAGTCCTCCACGCCGTTCTTCGTGTTCAGCAGGACGCCGAAGATGAAGTAGTAGACCGTCGCGTTCAGCAGCGGCGTCATGATCTGCCAGACCTGGCCGAGCTTCGCCTGGCTGTACTGGGCCGTCAGTTTGGCCGTCGCGAACGCGGCGATGAAGTGCCGCCGCCCCCAGAGCTGCCGGATGTACGCGGGCAGCGAGGGCCGGGCACCGCTGACCGTCAGACCGTGCCGGGCGGCGAGCGCGGCCAGCTCGCCGGGCGCGTAGACGGGGACGGCCTGGTCGGGGGCGCTCACCGAGGACGGCGCCGGGGACGGCGGAGCTGCTGTCTGGCTCACCACGAACGATCGCTTTCGACGGAAGCGGGAGGGGGGAAGTGGAGCGGAACGATACGGCCCCGTGGGGACGCCCTCGTTGGGACGGGACCGTATCGTCGTAACGGTGAGAGTAGGACGCATGTACGTCGCAACGCAACCGTCCCGTCGTCGCGCACTATCATTCGGGCCATGACCACCGAACGGGGAACCCGCCGCCGCGCCCCCGCAGGCGCCGCCGTCCTGCGCGAGGACGTCACCGACGCCATCCGCGCGGCCGTCTTCGAGGAACTGGCCGCGGTGGGGTTCGCCCGGATGTCCATCGAGGGCATCGCGCGGCGCGCCGGGGTCGGCAAGACCGCCGTCTACCGCCGCTGGAAGTCCAAGCTCGCCCTCGTCCTCGACCTCGTCGCGGCCGTCGCCGTGCAGGGGATGCCCGCGCCGGCCACCGGCTCGCTGTACGGGGACGTGCGCGCCGTCCTCGAACTCGCCGCCTACGCTCTGCGCCACCCGGTCGCCTCGCAGGTCATCCCGGACCTGCTGGTGGAGGCGGCCCGCAATCCGGAGATCTCCGAGGCGATCAAGGCCGCACTCCTGGACCAGCAGCAGGGCGTCGCCGCCGTGGTGGTCAGGGAGGCGGTGGCCCGGGGGGAGCTGCCGGAAGGGAGCGATCCGGACCGGGCGCTCGACCTGATCGTGGGGCCGCTCTACTGGCGGCTGGTCGTGGTCCGGGGCGAGCTGCCCAAGGGGTACCTCGACGACCTGGCGGCCTCGGCGGTCGCCGCGCTGCGCAACGGTTGAACCAGGGAGACCTCACCGCTCCGGTACGCGCGCCAGCACCTCACCCGTACGCGGGCTGTACGCCAGCACCGCCGCGTCCCCCGGCAGCTTCTGGAACCGGGTCAGCAGCACCCACCGCACCCCGTACCGCCCGGTGATCCGGTTCCGCTGCTCCTGCGTGGTCGCCGAATCCAGGTAGGCCGCCACCGCCCGGCTCCGCTCGCGCCGCTCCGCCGCCGCGAGCCCCGCGTCCGGCAGCCCGTCCGCGAGCACGTACGCGCCGTGCCCGGCCAGGGCGTACATCGCCGGGCGGCTGTCCGTCAGCACCACCTCGCCGGGCGGGACGTGCGCGGTGGCCCAGGTGTACGGCTCCCCGGTCACCGGCGCCCCGCCGGTCTCCGGGCGGCTCGTGGCCCCGGCGGACGACGGGGCCGGCTGGGCGGTGAGCCCGTTGTAGTACGGCCACACCGCCGCCACGGTCGCCGCGCACAGCCCGGCCACCGCCCACCTCCGCACCGTCGGCCGGATCCGGGTCCGCTGCCGCACCGCGATCAGCGCGACGACGCCCAGCGCCGCACCCAGCGCCGACGGGGGATGGACCAGCAGGACGAGCCCGAGCAGGACGCCGATCCCGGCCGCCTCCGCCCACCGGGGCGCCCTTCCCGGGGGCCGCCCGGAGCCCGGCCGGGGGACCCGGGTGACCGCGCTGCCGGTCCAGGCCCACAGATGCAGGGTGACCGCCACGGCGAACGTGCTCGGCGCGCTCCACCGCCCCGGGTCCGCCCAGTGGATCAGGGCCAGGGGGATGAGCGCGAGGACCGGCACCCAGCGGTTCGGCGTCAGCAGCCGGGCCAGCCGGCCGATCCCGGTCAGCAGCAGCGCCAGGTTCACCGCGGCGGACAGCACCAGCACGAACTGCCCGGAGAGCCCGCCGGCCCGGGCGGTGAGGCCCTGCAGAACGGCGTACGGGGAGTAGTGCGCACTGGCCACGGCGGGCAGGTCCGTCATCGGGAACGACGGGTGCAGCAGACTGCTCCGCAGCCGTTCGACGACCGCCGCGTTGAGCCCGGCCTCGCAGCACATCGGGACCTGCCAGGCCGCCGCCGACAGCACCGCCCACAGCAGCCCGCCCAGCAGGACGTACGGCGAGGGCAGCCACCGGGGCGCTACGACAAGCTCGTCGTCATCGGCCGCCCGGGGAGGAGGCGCGGGGGGAGGAGCGTCGGACGGGGCGGGTGTGGCGGAGGAGAGGGGCACAGATCATGGGTTCCGTGCGCGGGGCCTTCCCTCCCGCCCGCCACTCTTCCGGGGGACGGGCGGCGGGCCGCGGGCCGTGGGCCGCCTAGAGGGCGTCCGCCAGCAGCCGGTCCGCGACCCGGGCCGCCGCACGGCCGTCGTCCAGGTCGCAGTAGTCGCGCCGGAAGCTCTCGTACGCGTCCGCGTGCCGGGCGGCCAGCGCCCCGATGGAACGCAGCGCCTGCGCCACCTCGTCCGTCGTGACCAGCAGCGGCCCGGGCGCCCGGGTCTCGAAGTCCAGACAGAAGCCGCGCACGGTGTCGCGGTAGTGCTCCAGGTCGTACGTGTGGAAGAGCATCGGGCGGCCCGTCAGCGCGAAGTCGAACATCAGCCCCGCGTAGTCGGTGACCAGGACGTCGGCGATCAGGAGCAGACCGGCCGCGCCCGGGTGGTGCGAGACGTCGAGCACGCCGGGCCCGTCCTGGACCCCGCCGGTGACCCGGGGGTGGAGCCGGACCAGCACCGTGTGGCCGGGGCCCAGCGTGCGTGCGAGGGCCTGCGGGTCGAGGGCCGGATCCCAGCGGTACGGGCCCGGGGCCGTGCGGTCGGACGGGTCGGGGGAGGCGGACGGGGGGTGGGCCAGGTGGTCGCGGTAGGTCGGCGCGTACAGCACGACCCGGCGGTCCTCCGGGATGCCGAGCGTGCGCCGGACCTCCTCGGCCGCCTTGTCCCGGTCCGGCGGGAACAGCACGTCGTTGGCCGGTGATCCGGCCTCCAGCACCTCCCCCTCGTACGCCAGCGAGCTGCGCAGCAACGGGGTGGCGAAGCGGCTCGGGGAGACCAGCACCGACCATTGGGCCGATCGGTGCGCCAGGGTGGCGAGATGCTGGTGGTCGGCGTAGAGGGTGTCCGTCAGGCCGGTGCCGAAGCGGCCGAGCGGGGTGCCGTGCCAGGTCTGGACGACCGTCTGCCCGGGGCGCCGCTCGAACCACGCGGGCAGTTGTTCGTCCGTGACGATCCGGCGGGAGCGGGCCAGCGCCTCGTACCAGGCGGCGCTGTGCACGGGAACGGCCCGCGCACCCGGCGGGACGTGCGTCGTGCGTCCGGGAGCCGTCCCGGTGACCCACAGGTGCTCGGTCTCCGTGCCCCGGCGTACGAGCTCGGCGTGCACGGCCCGCGGGGAGTCGCCGCCCGCGTAGAGGACGGTGTCCAGGAGCGGGAGGTGCGCGGTGGTGCGCCGTGCGGGGTGGTGCGCGTCGCGCAGGAGCCGCCTGCTGTACGCGCTCCGCTCGGCGACCGGGAGCGCCCCTCCCGCCACGACGGTCAGCCGGTCACCGTTCCGCCGCTCCAGGGCCAGGGCGGAGTCGCCGCAGGGCAGGTGGGCGGCGAGGGAGGTGAGGACGCGCACGGGGCGGCCGTCCAGGTGGAGGGCCCAGCGGCCTTCGGGGAGGGGCGGCGCGATCGACGCCGAGAACCGGCCCGTCACGCGGTCCACGGCGGCCTCCGCGACCGGGGCGCTGTGGTGCAGGGTCTCGTGGCGGAGGACGAGACGGGCACGGGTTTCGGCCGCTGCCTCAGGGAGCGCTGAGGCCGGAGCGTCCACCCCCGAAGCCGAAGCCTTCGGAGCGTCTGTCGCCGGAGCCGGAGCCGCCGGAGCGTACGTCCCCGAAGCGGTGGCTGCCGGAGCGCACGTCCCCCGGACGCGCACGCCCCCCTCGGCTGTGCGCTCCACCGCATCCGCGACCGGCAGCCCGGCCAGGTCCACCACCAGCTCTCCCGCCGCGTCCGCACACGCGGGCGGCGGCAGGTCCGGGGCGGCGGGCAGCCGGACGCGGGTCCCGTCGGCCAGCAGCAGCCGGGTCCGCCACCGCGCGCCGGTCTCCGCCCCGACCTCGTGCGGGGCCCGGTGCGGGGCGGCCGGTACGGCGGCGAGGCCGTCGAGCGGAATGCGCACCGTGAACGGCGTCCCGCGCCCCCCACCCACCGCGCCGGCCCCACCCGGCGTACCGACCCCTGCCTCAGCCCCGCCCACCGCGTCAGCCCCACTCGGCGTCCCGCGCCCCCCACCCACCGCGCCGGCCCCACCCGGCGTACCGACCCCTGCCTCAGCCCCGCCCACCGCGTCAGCCCCACCCACCCCGCACTCCACCGGGAACGAACGCTCCTCGGCTCCCTCGCGCAGCAGCAGGACCGCCACGGGCCCGGGGCCTCCGAAGCACCGGCCCGTCAGCTCCAGCGGGCCCCCCTCCGCGCCCCCGCTCGCCTCCACCACCGCCCCCGGCCGCCACACCCGCAGCCGCAGCCGCCCGCCCCGGTGGTCGAGCACTGCCCGCCGCCCGTCGCCCAGGTCGTGCACGAGCGGCTGGTCCGCGCCCGCGTCCAGGGCGCGTACCGCCACCCGGCGTACCGTCCCGCGCGCCGCGACGACCAGCCCGACCAGCCAGCCGCCTCCGCCGTCGCTGTCCGCCGTCGCGGGCAGCCGGTCCGGGTCCAGGACCATCTCGAAGCCCGCGTGGTCGTAACCGTGCAGCTCCTGACCGGAGTTCACCGTCGCCTCGGGCATGGAGACCGACCGCACGGGAACCATCCGCACCGGCACGGCCCGCCCCCCGCGGCCCCCGCCCTCCGCCCGGACCATCCCCACCTTGAGCTGCTGCCGCGCCGACCCGGCCGGAAGGTTGCGCAGGTAGGCGTACCCGCGCAGCCGGAGCTTCCCGTCCGCGCCCCACCGCGCCTCCACGAGCCGTGCGACCGCCGGTACGTCGGTGCGCGCGAGCCGGGCGCTCGCGCCGCGCACGCCGGGGTACGCCGCCCGCCGCCGCCCGGGCGGCCCCTCCACGGCGAACACGCCCGTCCCGTTGGCCCGTTCGAAGGCGAGGACCGCCAGCAGTTCACCCATCTGCCGCTCCCGCACCAGGCGCCACTTGATGCGCAGCTCCACCGGCAGCCCCTCCAGCACCCCTTCCCCCGCCCGGTCGACGAACGCCCCGGCCCCCTCCAGGAACGCCGCCCGGTACGCGTCGCCGCCCATCGGCAGGCCGTCCAGGAAGTACCCGAAGTCGTCATGCAGACAGGACGCGTCGTACGCCCGCCGCTGCTCCGCGTCCCCGTGCTCGCCCAGGAACGCGCTGACCTGCTCGCACGCGGCGATCCGGTCCCGTACGCCGGTGACGTCCGTACGCCGCCGGGTGATCGACCCCTCGCGCACCCGCCAGTAGTAGACGTGCTCGTGCAGGACGTCGACGGACCCGGCGAGATGGTGGGCGGGGATCATCACCGGGGTGTCCTCGTACAGCTTCCCCTCGGGGAAGGCGAAGGCGTGCGCGTCCCAGAAGGAGCGCCGGAACACCTTGTTCCACGCCACCCGGTCGGCGAGCAGGCGAGGGTCCCGGGTGATGTGGGTGCGGGGGCGCGTGGAGGTCAGCCAGCGGTACTGCCACGCCTGCTGCCGGCCCTGCCCGGTCAGCCGCCACACGTTGCCGGTCACCAGGTCGGAACCGGTCGACTCCAGCGAGGCCACCATCCGCTCGTACGCGTCGTGGACGACGAAGTCGTCGCTGTCCGCGAACGCCAGGTAGGGGACGGTGGGGGTGGTGTGCCGGACGCCGGTGTTGCGGGCCGCGCTGAGGCCCGCGTTCTTCTGCCGGACCAGCCGGAAGCGGTCGTCCCGGGCGGCGAACGCCTCCGCGATCGCCGCGCTGCCGTCCGTCGAGCCGTCGTCGACCATCACCACCTCGATCGCGGCGAGGGTCTGCTCCGCCACCGACCGCAGGCAGTCCTCAAGGTACTCCTCGACGTTGTGGACGGGGACGACGACGCTGAGGAGGGGTGGCTTCATGTCCTGGTCAACAGAGGGCGGGTCCCGTGGTCACCGGCGCTGACCCGAACGGGTGAACGCGGCCCCCCGTCCACCGGGCCCGCGATTACCCTCGGCTGCCATGCCCTCCAGGCCCACCAGAGCATCCGTGAAGCGGTTCGTCCGTCGGCAGGTCATGCGGGCCGCCTACCGCACCGACCTCCACCGCCCCCTCGACCCGAACCTCGCCGTCTACGGGGCCTACTGGAACCGGGGCGTCGCCTGCAACCCCGCCGCGATCCACGCCAAGGCCCGCGAACTGGCGCCGGACATCAGGGGGTTGTGGGTCGTCTCCTCCCGGTACCGCGACCGGATGCCCGCCGGTGTCCCGTACGTCATCGAGGGCTCGCGGCCCTACTGGCGGGCCATGGCCACCGCCACCTACCTGGTCAACAACTCCAGCTTCCCGGGCGGCTTCACCAAGCGCCGCGGCCAGCGCTACCTCCAGACCCACCACGGCACCCCGCTCAAGACGATGGGGCTCGACCAGCGGGCCTACCCCGCCCTGGCCCGGAAGGCGGACTTCGCCAAGATCCTTGCGCACGTGGGGCAGTGGGACTTCAGCCTCTCCGCCAACCCGCACACCACCGAGGTCTGGGACCGTGTCTACCCGGGCCCGTACGAACGGCTCGACCTCGGCTACCCCCGTAACGACGTCTACTTCACCGCCACCGCCGAGGACATCGCGAAGATCCGCGCCGGACTGGGCATCGCCGAAGGACAGACCGCACTCCTCTACGCCCCGACCCACCGCGACTACCGCGAGGGCTTCCTCCCCGATCTCGACCCCGAGCGCCTCGCCCGCGAACTGGGCCCGGAATACGTGCTCCTGGTGCGTGCCCACTACTTCTACGGGCGTTCCGCCGGAGCCGCGGGCACAGTGGACGGACGGGTCCTGGACGTCACCGCACACCCCCGGGTCGAAGAACTCTGCCTGGCCGCCGACGCGTTGATCACCGACTACTCGTCCCTGACCTTCGACTACGCCTGCCTGGACCGCCCCGTCGTCGTCCACGCCCCCGACTGGGCCGCCTACCGGGGAGCGCGCGGAACCTACTTCGACCTGCTCTCCGGCCGGCCCGGCGACACCCCGGGCCCGGTCACCACCACTTCCGGCGAGCTGGTCGAGGCGTTCCGTACGGGGGAGTGGCGCTCACCCGCTTCGGCCGCGCTGCGCACCGCGTTCCGGGAGCGGTTCTGCCCGTACGACGACGGGCACGCGGCGGAACGGGTCGTACGGCGGTTCTTCGGCCTCCCGCACTCCGGCCTCCCGCACTCCGGCCTCCCGCACTCCGGCCTCCCGCACTCCGGCCTCCCGCGCTCCGGCCTCCCGCACTGACGTCCGCCACCCGAATGGCTCAGGCCCCGCGACTCCGTGCGCTCCCTCTGCCCCGCCCGGTCGTTGATTCCAACAGCTCGCGCACACCGCCAGGTTGGGAGACGTCCATGCACCGGTCCGCCTACGAGCAGATGGAACTCTGCATCCGGGAGTATCTGCCTGCCGAAGGGCCCGCGTCCGGCACCTACCGGGTCGTCGACCTCGGCTCCCGTATCTCCGGCAAGCAGACCCGCACCCACCGGGCGCTCCTCGCCAAGCACCCCATCGACTACTTCGGCGTCGATGTGCAGGACGGGCCCAACGTGGACGCGGTGATGAAGAAGCCGTACCGCATCCCCGCCCGCTCCAACAGCGCCGATGTCGTGCTCTCCGGGCAGGCGTTCGAGCACATCCCGTTCTTCTGGGCCTCCATGCTGGAGATCGCCCGGGTTCTGAAGCCGGGCGGCCACGCCTTCATCACCGCGCCCTCGCGCGGCCATGTCCACGATGCGCAGGACTGCTGGCGCTACTACCCGGACGGGTTCCGGGCGCTGGCCGCCCACTCCCGGCTCGAACTCCGCGAGGCCTACACGGACTTCCCGCCGCAGAAGGGCATCTGGCACGACTACCGGGCCATCGACAGGAAGGCCGCCTACTGGGGCGACTCGGTGGGGGTGTTCCGCAAGCCGCAGGGCTATCCCCGGCTGACGATGTTCGCCGTACGGGAGCTGGCGGTGTGGTGGGCGAACCGGGTCGGTGGCGTGGACGGTGTCCCGCTGCCCCCTCCGCTCGACGGCCGGGAACAGTGCGGGCGCCCGAAGTCCGTGCCCGCGCAGACGTCGGAGCCGGCGCCCGCACTCGAACAGAATCCGCCCCGATCAATGGCAGGTTGACGAAAAGTGACATGCGCCACAAACCGCGCGTACTGTCCCGGTCCATGGCTTGGCGCAACGCCGTCAACGGCGTCCTTCAGCAGCTCACCGGATACCAGCTCAGGCGCGTGACGGTGCCCGCCGCCCGCACGGCCCCGGCCGAATCCCTCGCGGCCTCGACCCCGGCCCCGGCGCCCCCGAAGCCGGAAGCCGAGGAGGGGCAGGCGAAGAAGCCGGAGACGAAGAAGTCCCCGGCGAAGAAGCCCTCCCCGGCCTTCCCGGAGGACTACGACGACGAGGCCAGGGACATCATCCGGGCGGTCAAGCCCTACTCGATGACCTCGCCGGAGCGCCTCAACGCCTTCATCCTCGCCACCCGTTACATCGCCCGGCACAACATCCCCGGTGACATCGTCGAGTGCGGCGTCTGGCGCGGCGGCTCCATGCAGGCCTGCGCCCGGACCCTGCTCTCCGTCGGGGAGACCGAGCGCGAGCTGTACCTCTTCGACACGTACGAGGGCATGACCGAGCCCACCGCCGAGGACCTGCGGCGCGACGGCCGCCCGGCGCAGGAGCTGCTGGACGCCCAGGGCAAGGACCGGCCGATCTGGGCGGTCGCCTCGCTGGACGACGTAAAGGCGGGCTTCGAGAACGTCCCGTACCCGAAGGAGCGCGTCCACTACGTGCAGGGCCGGGTCGAGGACACGGTCCCCGGGCAGGCGCCCGAGCAGATCTCGATCCTGCGCCTGGACACCGACTGGTACGCCTCCACCAAGCACGAGCTGGAGCACCTGTACTCCCGGCTGGTCAGCGGCGGTGTGCTGCTGATCGACGACTACGGCTACTGGCAGGGATCGCGCCAGGCCGTGGACGAGTTCCTCGACAAGACCGGCGAGCGGCTGTTGCTGCTGCGCATGGACGAGGGCCGCATCGCCGTCAAGCCCTGATCCGCCGGACCCCACCCAAGCCCCGTGCCCCTCCCCGGTACGGGGCTCGGCCGTGTCACCGGCGCGCCCCCGTACGCGTGACTCCGCCCCCCTCCGTCACCCGAATGGCTTCCCTCGGGTGACCGGGCCCGGGGGTGCGGGTTGTACACCGTGGCCCCCTCATCCCCCTTGATGGTCATCCCCCCGATGTCGTCCGCCCGGAAGGATCGTGCGCTGCGATGGCACCCCGTCTCACCGTCGTCGTCCCCCTCTACAACGTCGAGGAGTACCTCGGTGTCTGCTTGACCTCGCTCGCCGAACAGACCATGGCGGACCTGGAGGTCGTCCTCGTGGACGACGGCTCCACGGACAACGGGCCTGTTCTGGCTCAGGAGTTCGTGGACCGCGACCCTCGTTTCCGGCTGATCCGGCAGGAGAACGCCGGTCTGGGCGCGGCCCGTAACGCCGGAGTCCGTGAGGCGGACCCCGCTGCGGAGTTCCTCACGTTCGTCGACAGCGACGACGTCGTCCCGCCCGGTGCATACGAACGGATGCTCGCCGAACTCGACGGCTCCGGCTCCGACTTCGCGACCGGCAACGTGCTCCGGCTGCGGGCGAACGGGGCGCTGGAGCAGTCCCCGATGTTCCGCAAGCCGATGGAGAAGGCCCGGCCGGCCACCCACGTCACCCGGGACTGGATCCTGCTCGGCGACCGCATCGCCTGCAACAAGGTGTTCCGCCGCACCTTCTGGGATGAGCACTCCTTCTCCTTCCCGACGGGCGTGCTGTACGAGGACATCGCCGTCGTCCTGCCCGCCCACTTCCTGGCCCGCTCGGTGGACGTGGTCGAGGAGCCCGTCTACCACTGGCGCGACCGGGACGGCTCGATCACCACCCGGCGGGCCGTCCCCCAGGGCATCCGCGACCGGGTCACCGCCGTCACCACCGTCAGCGACTTCCTCGCCGGCCGGGAGGGAATGGCCGAGGCCAAGCGGCGCTACGACGCGCACGCGCTCTCCGGCGACCTGTGGCTGTTCATCGAGGCCCTGCCCGGCGGTGACGAGGAGTTCCACGAGGCCTTCCTCGACCACGCGGGGGTTTTCGCCGCCACCGTCGCCCCCGAGGTCTTCGCCGGTCTGCCGCTGGACCTGCGGGTCAAGTGGCAGCTCATCCGGGAGCGCCGGATCGCCGAACTCCTCGCGCTGCTCGGCGAGGAGAAGAGCGACCGGGCCGCCTTCCACGTACGCGGCCTCCTCCGCCCCCGTGCCCACCACCCCGCAGTCCGCGACCCGCTGCCGCCCGCCGCCACCGCGCTCACCCCCGCCGACCTCCCCGTCCACGCCCACCTCACCGAGGCCGTGTGGCGGGACGGGCTGCTGCGGCTGACCGGGTACGCCTACGTACGCAACGCGCCGGGCTGGCCCCCGCGGCTGGGCTGGCTGCGGTCCGGGAAGCGGCTGGTCCCGCTGCGCCTGCGACCCACCGGCGGCTCCGGCCGCGACGAGGCCACCGCCCGCTCGGGGCGCTCCCTGCACCGCTACGCGCGCGCCGGGTTCGAGGCGGTCGTCGACCCGCGCGCGATCGCTGCCCGGGGCAAGGGGCCTCGTACGACCTGGAAGCTGGAGTCGCTCCTGTTCGGCGCGGGGCGGGTCCGCCGGGGCCCGATGCGGCTCACCGGAACCCCGGCCCCGCCCGCCGTCCTGTACACCGACGAGCGGACCCGGGTCGTCCCCGTCCTGTCCGGCAACAAGCTGGAGCTGCGCACCGAACGCGTCCCCGCCGTCCTCACCGGCCACTCGGCCGCCGACGACTCCCTCCACCTGGACGTGAAGGTCCTGGACGACGACGGGCCCGTCGCGCTGCGGCTGACCGAGTGGCGCACCAAGGACACGCAGGAGTTCGCCCTGCGCGGCTCCCTCGGGTCCCGCGCCGCCGATATCCCGCTGAGTGCCTTCCGGGGCAAGGACGAGATCTGGGGCGTACAACTGGTCGGCGGGAGGGGACGGTTGACTGTTGCCGCCCCGGCCGATGCCGAAAACGGCCGCTATCCGCTGCCCGGTGGCCGCGAACTGTACGTGGGCCCCAACCCGTCCGGCGATGTCGTCCTCACCGACCGGGCCGTGCAGCCCGTCATCACCTCCGTGGCGTGGTCCGAGGGCGGGGAGCTGGTACTCGAAGGCGCCTTCCCGGAGCCGTCCGGCGTCATCGGCGAGCTGGTGGCGCGGCACAGCGGCCACCACGAAGAGGCCGTCATCGCCGTGGAGTTGGGGGAGGGAGGCGTCTTCCGGGCCGTGGTCGACCCCGCTGCCGTCGACGGGCCGGGCGGGCCGCTGCCGCTCGCCGAGGGGCGCTGGTACCTCTTCCTGCGCGAGCCGGGCGAGCGCGACCCCGACGCGTACCGGCCACTGCGTCTGACCACCCCGCTCCACGCCGGACTCCCCCTCCAACGTGAGGCGGAGGGGCGGCCCTTCACCCTTCAGCGCCGCCACCACGACCGGCTCGTCCTTGAGTCGGGCAGCGTCCTGCCCGTCACCGAGCAGGGTCCGTACGGGCAGCGGATCCAGCGCGAGCGGTACGCCGGACTCCGCGCCACCGACCGCGACCACCTGCGCCCGGCCGTCCTCTACGCCAGCTACGACGGCCGCCAGTACTCCGACTCGCCCCGCGCGATCCACCGCGAACTGGCCTCCCGGGCACCGGAGATCGAGCACCTCTGGGTGGTCCGCGACCAGCAGGCGGCCGTGCCCGAAGGGGTCCGGGCCATCGCCCTGCACAGCGCCGAGTGGTACGAGGCGCTCGCCCGGAGCCGCTGGGTCGTCACCAACACCCATCTGCCCCAGTGGTTCGAGCGGGCCGAGGGGCAGTGCGTCGTCCAGACCTGGCACGGCACCCCCCTCAAGCGCATCGGCCGCGACCTCGCGGGCACCCCGCACGCCGACGCCGCCTACATGGCCTCCATGGAGCGCCGGTCCGCACAGTGGAGCGTGCTGGTCTCCCCGAACAGCTTCTCCACGCCCGTCCTGCGCCGCGCCTTCGGCTACTCGGGCGAGGTGCTGGAGTGCGGCTACCCGCGCAACGACCTGCTGTACGCGCCCGACCGGGCGAAGATCGCCACCGCCGTACGGGAGCGGCTCGCGATCCCCGAGGGGCGGCGCGTCGTCCTGTACGCCCCGACCTGGCGCGAGGACCGGCCCCGGCATGGCGGACGGTACGAACTCGACCTCCAACTCGACCTGGACCAGGCCCGCGAGGCCCTCGGTGAGGACCATGTGCTCCTGGTCCGCCGCCACTACCTCGTCGGCGGCAGCGTCCCCGGCACCGACTTCGTCCGGGACGTCTCGCGCCACCCGGACGTCTCCGAACTGCTGCTGATCAGCGATGTCCTGGTCACCGACTACTCCTCGATCATGTTCGACTTCGCGCAGACCGGCCGCCCGATGCTCTTCCACACCTACGACCTGGCGCACTACCGGGACACCCTGCGGGGCTTCTGCTTCGACTTCGAGCACCGCGCCCCCGGCCCTCTGATCCCCGGCTCCGCAGAGGTCGTGGCCGCCCTGCGCGACCCGGAGGCCGCCGTCGCCGGGCACCGGGAGGCGTACGAGCGGTTCCGCGAGGCGTTCTGCGATCTCGACGACGGGAGCGCGGCCGCGCAGGTCGTCGACCGCATGCTCAAGGACGGCTCCGGGCAGCGGGAGGCGCAGGCATGACCGACTTCAGCTGTGTGATCACCGGCGGCGGGGAGACCGAAGGGGCGGGAGGCGCCGACGCCCTCCGCGCCTCCGTCGCCTCCGTCCTCGGCCAGTCGCTGCAAGGCTGCGAGGCCCTCGTCGTCCTCGCCTCCGGCGCCGGAGCGGCCACCCGCACCGCCGCCCGTGCCCTGGCCGACTCCGCGCCCGGCCGGGTCCGCCTCGTCCACGCCGACCCGGCCGCCCGCACCACCGGCGCCCTGCGCAACGCCGGGCTGGACGCGGCGACCGGCCGGTACGTCCTGGTGCTCACCCCCGGCGAGCGCCTCCACCGCCACGCCTGCCGCAACCTCTGGCAGGCGGGCGAACGCAGCCGCGCCGACCTGGTCGCCGGGCGGTGGAGCCGGACCGCCGACGAGGGCGGCAAGGAACAGGAACCGCCCTGGCAGGACGAGCTGTTCGTCCGCTCCCGTACCGTCACCCGGTTCGCCGAGGCGCCCGGACTCGTGGTCCGGGACGCCCTGGTGACCGGCTTCTGCCTGCGCCGGGAGGCCGTCCGGCGCCACGGGCTGCGGTACGAGGAGGACCTGGCGCACGGCGAGGTCCTGTTCGGCCCGCTCGCCGCGGCGGCCGTCGGCCGGATCGCCCTGGTGCGGCGGCTGATCGTGACCGGCCGGGCCGTGCCCGACCGGGCCCGCGACCTCACCGCCCTGGTGGAGGCCCACCGCCGGGTCGCCAACACCCTGGACGCCCACGGGCTGCCCGAGCTCAGGGAGGAGCGGGAGCTGGCCTTCGCCCGCGACCACCTGGTGCCGCTCGCCCGCTCCTTCCCCCGCCTCCCCGCCGCCCGCCGCACCCGGACCGCCGCCACGGCCGCCCGCGTCCTGACCGCCCCCGTACCCCAGGGACTGCCGCCGCTGGAGCGGGTCGCGGTCGCCCTGCTGGCCCGGGGCGACGCCGAGGGCGTCCTGACGGCGGCGTACGCGCTGAGCCGGCCCGCCACCATCTGCGCCCCGCTGACGACGGGGCCGGACGGGCGGGTGTGCTGGGGAGGCGAGGGCGGCGAGGGGTCCGCCGAGGGCGCCGTAGCGGTCGACGTCACCGAACTCGGCCATCAGTACCGGGTGTTCGGCGAGGCCCGGCTGATGAACCGGCTCACCCGCTGCACCGCCGAGGAGGGCCGGCTGCTGCTGGCGGGCCGCCTCGTGCTGCCCCCGCACACCGGACCCGGCCCCGACACGCCCCTCACCGCCACCCTGGAGTTCCGGGCCCGGGGAGGGGCGCGCGCCGTCGCGTTCCCGGTCACGGAGCTGCGCCACGACGGGAACGGGATCACTTGGGGGGCGCGCGCCGACGTCACCCGCCTCCTGCGCCCCCTCGGCGTCCGCGACACCGCCTGGGACGCGCGGCTGATCGTGGAAGCCGACGGGGAGCTGGGCCGCGTCCGGTCCGTCAGCGACCTCTTCGGCCCCCAGGACCTGGTGGAAGGGGCCGTCCGGTTCGCCGCCCGCCCCCGGCTCGGCAGGCTGACCGGGGAGACCTGGGAGCCCTACATCACCCTCAAGGACCACCTGGCGCTCCGCCTCACCGCCCGCCGCCGCCCGGCCCGGACCGCCCACCGCCTGGTCCGGTACGCCACCCACTTCCGCCCCGCCCGCAAGGCGAAGCTCCTCGTCCGCGCCCTGCGCAAACGGCTGGACCGCTACCGCTCCCGGGGCTTCAAGGCGTCCCTCTACAACACCTGGCTCACCCGGCTCCCCGTCCGCCGGGGCTCCGTCGTCTTCGAGAGCCACATGGGCCGCTGCTACGGCGACAGCCCGCGCGCCCTGCACGAGGAGATCCGCCGCCAGGGGCTGAAGCTCCGCCCCACCTGGTCCTACGACACCTCCCCGGCCGGATTCCCGGACGACGCCCGCCTCGTACGCCGCTGGTCCTGGCGGTACGTGTGGGCGCTGGCCCGCGCCGAGTACTGGGTCGACAACCAGGGCTTCCCGCAGAACCTGCGCAAGCCCGCCCGCACCACCTACCTCCAGACCTGGCACGGCTCCGCGTACAAACGCATGGGCTTCGACGAGAGGCGCGTACAGCTCCAGAACGCCCCCCAGCGGGACCGCCTCCAGCAGGCCGTGCACCGCTTCGACCACTTCCTCGTCCGCTCCGAGCACGACGAGGTGACCCTCGCCCACGCCTACCGGCTGCCCGAGGACCGGCTCCTGCGCACCGGCTACCCGCGCAACGACGCCCTGATCGCGGAGCGCACCCGGGCCGAGACCGAGGGGCGGCTGCCGCGCCCGCCGCTCGCCGGGGAGCTGGGGATCGACGACCACAAGAAGGTGGTGCTGTACGCGCCGACGTTCCGGGGCGGACCGGTCGGCGGGAAGCAGGCCAGGCGCCGACTGCTCCTGGACGTGCGGGAGTTCGCCGAGCGGTTCGGGGACACGTACACCCTCCTCGTCCGGGCGCACTACCTGGAGGCCGCCCGGCTCCCCGTCTGCCCGCCCGGCACGGTGATCGACGTCTCGCGCCACCACGACGTCAGC
Source organism: Streptomyces microflavus (assembly GCF_014650075.1). GTDB lineage: Bacteria > Actinomycetota > Actinomycetes > Streptomycetales > Streptomycetaceae > Streptomyces > Streptomyces microflavus. The sequence continues at coordinate 44,554 of NZ_BMUG01000001.1, forward strand.
GAGATCCTCGCCCTGGCCGACGTCCTGGTCACCGACTACTCCTCGATCATGTTCGACTTCGCGCTGCTGGACCGGCCCGTCATCCTGTACGCCCCCGACCTCGACGCGTACGCCGCCGAGCGCGGGAGCTACTTCGACCTGCGGGAGAGCGCGCCGGGCCCGGTCACCGCCACGCAGGAGGAACTCTTCGCCGAACTCGCCGAGCTGAAGAAGTCCGACACCCGGCACGCCGAACAACGGGCCTCCTTCGCCGAGAAGTTCGGCGCCTACGACCAGGGGGACGCGGCCCGGCAGGTCGTCGCAGCGGTGTTCTCCCGCCAGGGCACACGCCAGGGGGCCGGCCAGGGCGCCCGCCGGGGAGTCCGCCACACCACCGACCACGACCGGGGGGCCGGCCGATGAGCCGTGACATCTTCATCGTCTCCAACAGCACCGACGAACTCGGCGGGGTCACCGCCTGGACGCACCAGACCGCCCGCCTCTTCACCGAGCAGGGCCACCGCGTCCACATCATCGGCATCCACGCCGCCGAACGGAAGATGGCCCTGCCCGAGAGCCCCGGCCACCCCGTCACCGCCCTCTACCCGGCCCACCCGCCGACCCCCTGGGCCCCCCAGGGCATCCGGGACCGCTTCCGCATCCCCAGCCGGCGCCGGGAGGCGGCCCGGGTCGCCGAGAAGCGGCGGGCGGTCGCGCGGCTCTCGGAACTCTTCGCCACCGCCCGGCCCGGCGGGGTCGTCGTCGTCAGCCAGGTCTGGGCGATGGAGTGGGTCGGGGAGGCCGACACGGCCGGGCTGCGGGTGATCGGGATGAGCCACGAGTCCTACGACTACTCCCGCGCCAGCCACCGCTACCGCTGGATCAAGAACCACTACAAGGACATCGACCACTGGCTCGTCCTCACCGAGGAGGACGCCGACCGGTGGGCGGGCGACGGGATGAACAACGTCGGCTTCCTGCCCAACGCCCTCGCCCACCTGCCCCACGTGCCCTCCCCGCGCACCGCGAGGACCGTGGCCAGCATCGGCCGCCTCACCGACCAGAAGGGCATCGACCTCCTCCTCGACACCTGGGCCCTGGTCGCCCCGCAGCGCCCCGACTGGCGGCTGCGCGTGTACGGGACGGGCGAGGACGAGGCCGCACTGAAGGCCCGCTGCACCGGCCTCGGGCTCGACGGGTCCGTGGAGTGGATGGGCCGCACGGACGACGTGGAGGGGGCCCTCGCCGCCGCCTCCGTCTTCGTCCAGTCCTCCCGGGGCGAGGGCTTCCCGCTCGCACTCCTGGAAGCGATGGCCGGCGGGGTGCCGTGCGCCGCCTTCGACTGCGCGCCCGGGGTCCGCGAGATCGTCCGGGACGGCGAGGACGGCCTCCTCGCCCCCGCCGGGGACACCGCCGCCCTCGCCGACCGGCTGCTCCGGCTGACCGGCAACCCCCGGCTGCGCGACGCGCTGGGGGACCGGGCGCGCTCGGGCGTCCAGCGGTTCTCCGAACCGGAGGTGGCGCGGCGCTGGGAGGAGCTGTTCGCGTTCCTGGAGCGGTGACGCCGCCCCTGCGGGTGGCCCCGGTTCTGAGGCCGCCCTTGCGGGTGGCCCCGGTTCAGCCCCGGGCCGCCCGCGCCCCCGCCTGGTGGTGCTGGGCGGGCACGACCGCCCGCCGGGCCGAGGACGGGACCGGGAGCGGCAGCCCGTCCGTCTCGCCCAGGAAGACCCGGCGCACCACGCGCTCGGCGGCGTTCCCGTCGTCGTACGGACAGAACCGGGCCCGGAACGCCGCCCGCAGCTGCGCCGAGCGCGAGCCCCGCCAGTGGTCCGTGGCGAAGATGTCGAACAGCTCGTCCTGGCTGCGCGCGACGACGCCGGGCGGGAACGCCGTGATGTCGAAGTAGGTTCCGCGGGCCGCCTCGTACGCCTCGATGTCGTCCAGATGCAGGATCACCGGGCGGTCCAGGTTGACGTAGTCGAACATCAGCGACGAGTAGTCCGTGAGCAGCGCGTCCGAGGCGAGCGCCAGCGTCTCCAGGGAGGGGTGGCCGGTGACGTCGATGATCCGGGGATGCGTCGTCACCGTACGCGTACGGCTGCCCCTGCCGCCCCGCCCACGGGGGGCGCGGTCCAGGATCACGAACCGCGGCCCCAGCACCCGGATCAGCCGCTCCAGATCGAGGGCCGGCCGCTGGACGCGCCGGTAGTCGCGGTGCGTCGGCGCATGGAGGAGCGCCGTGGTGCCCGCCGGGATGCCGAGCGTCTCGCGGAGCCGGGCCACATCGGCCGGGCCGGTGCGGTGGTAGACGTCGTTGCGCGGGGAGCCGTACTCCAGCGTCGTGTACGCGGACGGGTAGGCCCGCTCCCGTACGAGGGTGGTGTGCGGGTTGGCGGAGAGGGCGAAGTCCCACTTGTCGACGTCCCGCAGCAACTGCTCGAAGTCGGTCCTCCCGGCGGCGGCGGGCCGGTCCAGGAGATCGGTGCCGACGGTCCTGAGCGGGGTGCCGCGGTGGGTCTGGAGGAGGATCTGGCCGCGCCGCTTCACCAGCCGCCGGTCGAAGCCGACGTTGTTCACGAGGTACGCGGAGCGGGCCAGGGCGCTCCAGTACGCGAAGGTCCCGGGCGTCAGGCGGCGGGTGGCGGTCGGCACGGTGTGGGCGTCGACGGGACGGCAGATCCACATGGTCCGCAGCCCCGGGACCAGTTCGCGCGCCTTCGCCTCGATCGCGGCCGGGCTGCAGGCGTACCCCCCGCCCCCGTGGGCGGCGAAGACCGCGTCCCGGGGGCGCAGCGGCAGCCGCAACTGGATCCGGTAGTGCGCCTGGAGCGCCGCACCCCGCACGGCCCGGCGCAGGGCGGCCGCGCCCCGCCGCAGCCCGTCGCCGATCCGCCTGCTCGCCGCCAGGGCCCGGTAGGTGCGGCGCGCGCCCAGCCGCATCAGGCCGTGGCGGAGCTGGGCGCGGCGGGGAGCGGGGGCGCCCGGGGTGCGGTAGCGGCGGCAGGAGGCGGTGGCCCGGCGGAAGAACGCGGCGCGGCTGGGGTGCGGGAGGCGGTCCCGGGAGGCGTAGACCGCGCAGAAGTGGTCGAGCATGCGGCGGAACAGCACCGGCCGCCATACGGAGAGTTCGGGGTGGGCGTCGACGAACGCGAAGACCCGGTCGTACTGGTCGAAGATGTCGAAGTGCCGGTCGCTGGTGGTGGAGAGGATGTTGCCGCGCCGCCGCTGCCGGTAGGAGACGCAGACCGCGTCCAGTACCGCGATCGACCCGGCGGACATCAGCACCGGGTAGGTCCAGGGGGTGTCCTCGTAGTAGCCGGGCGGGAAGGCGAACCCCTCGGCCTCGACGAACGCACGGCGGTACGCCTTGTTCCAGACGACCATGAGGAGTTGCAGCAGTTCGGGGCGGTCGGCCAGCCGGAAGGAGGCGGGTCCGGCCTCGTCGAGCCGGTCCGCGAGGACGTTGCGTACGCTCCGGCCCGACCAGTACGTCCGCGCGTAGTCGTACATCAGGACATCGGGGTCACCGGTCGCCCCGAGCCGGTCGGCGATGGTGCGGAGCGCCTCCGGGAGGAGGGTGTCGTCGCCGTCCAGGAAGATCAGGTAGTCGCCGGTCGCCCGTTCCATCCCGGCGTTGCGGGCCGGGCCGAGGCCGGAGTTGCGGGGGAGGTGGAGAGCGGTGACGCGGGGGTCCCGGCGGGCGTACTCGTCGGCGATCGGGCCGCAGGCGTCCGGGGAGCAGTCGTCGACCACGATGATCTCGTAGTCCTTGAAGGACTGGTCCAGCACGGAATCCAGACACGCGTGCAGATACGCCTGGACCCGGAATGCGGGCACGATGACACTGAACCGGGGCACTACACATCCATGGGTCGTTCGCGGGAACCAGGTGGCCCGCAAACGTCGGATGGAATGACAGGGTTACGCCGGACGTGGCATTCGGGCGAAGTACACGCCGAAGCGGCCCGGTTCCGGGGAACCGGGCCGCTCGCGGTTGACGTACGGCCGTGCGTGCCGTCGTACGCGTGGGTGAGCGCGGGCTACTTGACCGCACCCGCCATGACACCCGAGACGAACTGCCGCTGGAAGGCGAAGAACACCGCCAGCGGGATCACCATCGACACGAACGCACCGGGTGCCAGCACGTCGATGTTGTTGCCGAACTGGCGTACCTGCTGCTGGAGCGCCACGGTGATCGGCGGCGAGTCGGAGCCCGCGAAGATCAGCGCCACCAGCATGTCGTTCCACACCCACAGGAACTGGAAGATGCCGAGCGAGGCGATCGCCGGACCGCCCAGTGGCATCACGACCCGGGTGAAGAGACGGATCTCGCCCGCCCCGTCGAGCCGTGCGGCCTCCAGCAGTTCGCGCGGGATCTGCGCGAAGAAGTTCCGCAGCAGGAAGATCGCGAACGGCAGCCCGAAGGCCGTGTGGAACAGGACGACCCCGAGCGTCGTCTCGAAGATCCCGATGGTGCCGAAGAGTTCGGAGACCGGGATCAGCGCGACCTGCACGGGGACCACCAGCAACCCGACGACCAGCAGGAACCACCAGTCGCGGCCGGGGAAGTCCATCCACGCGAAGGCGTACGCGGCGAGCGAACCGATCACGACCACCAGCACGGTCGACGGCACGGTGATCATGACGGTGCTGACGAGGGAGCCGGTGATCGTCGAATTGTCCAGCAGGCGCTGGTAGTTGTCGAAGGTCAGCTCGGAGGGGGCGGTGAAGATCTTCCACCAGCCGGTCGCGGCGATGTCCTCGGGCCCTCGGAGCGAGGAGAGGAACAGGCCGATCGTCGGCATGATCCAGAACAGGGCGACCAGGATCAGGAAGACCCGCATCACCCCGCCACCGAGGCGTGCCGCGATCCGGGCGCCGAGGGACTGCTTGGGTTTGAGCGCCGAGGGTGTGGTCATCGCTTCGCCTCCTTCCGGATGCGCCGGATATTGCTGCGTCTTCCCGGGGGACAACCCCCGGACCCCCGGCCGGGAGCTGCCACGGGGCGGGTCAGGTCCGTCATCGCTGCGCCTCCTTCCGGATGCGCCGGATATTGAAGAGCATCACCGGGACCACCAGGAGCAGCAGAAGCACCGCGATGGCGCTGCCGATGCCCAGGTCGGCGTCCGTGCCGAAGGACGACCGGTACAGCTGGAGCGCCAGGACGTTCGCGTCGTCCTGGGAGGAGCCCGGCGCGATGATGAAGACCAGGTCGAAGACCTTCAGCACGTTGATCATCAGCGTCACCAGCACCACCGCGAGGACCGGGGCCAGCATCGGCACGGTGATCCGGCGGAACACCTGCCACTCGTTGGCACCGTCCACCCGGGCGGCCTCCAGGAGTTCGCGGGGCAGGCCGGCCAGACCGGCCGCGATCAGCACCATCGCGAACCCGGCCCACATCCACACGTAACTCCCGATGATCCCGGGGGTCACCAGGCTCGGGCCGAGCCAGTCGACGCCGTTGTAGGGCTCGCGGAAGTTCTCCGCGGGCAGGCGCAGTTGGGCCCCGTCCGCCGATGCGGGCAGGGTGAACACCCCGTCGGCCCCGGCCGTCGCCGTGGCGATGACCTTGCCGTCCCTGACCGCCTCCACCTTCAGGCCCTTGAGGCCCAGCTCCTCGGGGTCGACGACATTGGGCTTTCCGCCGCCGCCCCGGGTGAAGTCCAGCCAGGCCGTGCCGGTGATCCCGCCACCGTCCGCCTCCGGGGCCGCCTTCGCCGGGCGGGCGTCGCCGGGCATCTTCGCCGGGGCCACCCCGACCAGCGGCACCTGGACGGCCTCCCCGGCCCGTACCGGCTCCTTGGAGACGAACGACCCGCCCTCACCCTTCTCCAGCGGGTGCACGGGCAGCGGGCGCGCCTTGGGGAAGCCGGCCGACTCGTTGAACGTGTCGTGCACGCTCACCGCGACGGCATTGGCCACCCCGCGCTCGGGCGCCTGGTCGTAGACCAGGCGGAAGATGATGCCCGCCGCCAGCATCGAGATCGCCATCGGCATGAAGACGATCAGCTTGAACGCCGTCCCCCAGCGGATCCGTTCGGTCAGCACCGCGAAGATCAGGCCCAGCGCGGTCGCGACGGTCGGGGCGAACACCACCCAGATCGCGTTGTTCTTCACCGCGGTGAGGATCGTGTCGTCGGTGAACAGCGCCTTGTAGTTGTCGATCCCGGCGAAGCCCGTACCGGCCTGGTCGAAGAACGACCGGTAGACCGAGTAGCCGATCGGATAGAGCACCAGCGCGCCGAGCAGCACCAGCGCGGGCAGCAGGAACGCCGCCGCGATGACCCTGCGGGTGCCGGTCACGCTCTTCTTCCCGGGCCCAGGTGACGGGCGCGGATCGGTGTCTGCGGAGGGCGCCGGTGCGGCGCCCTCCGCGTTCGTGGTCGTCACCGCGTCAGCTCTTGTACGCCTTGGCCGCCTCGGACTCCAGCTTCTGCTGGGCCCCCGCGACGTCCTTCGGGTTCTTCAGGAAGTCCTGGAGGATCTTCCACTCACCCTTGCCGGGCGTCCCGCCGAACGACTGCGGGGCCTGGTCCGACATGTCGAAGCGGACGTCGTCACCGGCCGCGACGAGCGCCTCGGCCATCGTGCGCTGCACGTCATTGGGGTACGCGGCCACATCCAGGGCCTTGTTGGGCGAGATGAACCCGCCCGCCTCGGCCCAGATCTTCGCCGCGTCCGCCGAGGCCAGCCAGGTCAGCAGCGCCTGGGCGCCCTTGCTGTCCTTCAGCGCCACCGCCGCGTCGCCACCGGTCACCACGGGCGAGTCCGCCCCGACCGCCGGGAACGGGAAGACCTTGGCGTCCGTACCGATCTTCGCCTCGGTCTGCGCGATGTTGACGGAGACGAAGTCGCCCTCGAAGACCATGGCGCCCTTGGGCTGGTCGCCGCCGGTGAACGTCTGGGTCACCGAGGTCGGGAACTCCGTCTGGAGCGCCCCGTCCGCGCCGCCCGCGATCAGCTCCGGCTTGCCGAACAGCTCGGCCAGGGTGGTCAGCGCGTCCTTGACCGACGGGTCGGTCCACGGGATCTCGTGCTTCGCCAGCTGGTCGTACTTCTCGGGGCCGGCCTGGGAGAGGTAGACGTTCTCGAACCAGTCGGTGAGCGTCCAGCCGTCGGCGCCCGCCACGGAGACCGGGGTGACACCGGAGGCGGAGATCGTCTCCGCGGTGGTGATGAAGTCCTTCCAGGTCTTCGGCTCGGCCGCGCCCGCGTTGTCGAAGGCCGCAGCGTTGTACCAGATCAGGGACTTGTTGGCGGCCTTGAAGTACACGCCGTACTGGGTGCCGTCCACCGCCCCGAGGTCCTGCCAGACCTTGGCGTAGTTCTGGCCGAGCTGGGCCCGGGCCTCCGGGCCGACCGGCTTGGCCCACTTCTTGGCCACCGCCTGCTGGATGGCGCCGACCTGCGGGATCATCGCGACGTCCGGGGGCTGGCCGCCCGCGATCTTCGTACCGAGGAAGTTGACGATCGGGTCCTGGGCCGGGACGAAGGTGACCTTCGCACCCGTACGCTTCTCGAACTCGCCCAGCACCTTGGTGAAGTTGGCCTGCTCGGGTCCTGTCCAGACCGCGGCGACGGAGATGTTCTCCCCGTCCAGCTTCGGCAGGGTGACCGTGGACGCGCTGTCCGTGCCCTCGCCCGAACCGTCGCCCGACTTCTTCGAACCGCCGCCGTCCCCGCAGCCGGTCAGCGCCAGAGCGCCGACCGCCGTGAAGACGAGCGCGGCCCTGCGTATGGAAAGGGTTGTACGCATTCCTGCCCCGTCTCTTCCGTACGCGCCCGACCACGTTGTCGTCGCCCGGGCTGCGTCGTCCGTGCGCACAGTCCTACGCCCGGTGCACGGGCCCCGCAATACCGCCGTCGGGCCCAACACGGTGATCGTGATGGCCTCGTGACGTCATGTCAGCCGAGGCTGGGAAATGCGGCGGAATGAGGTGAGGGACGGGCGGGCAGGGACAGGAGTGTCAGCTGGGACGCGGGCCTCGGGGGCCCTCCGGGGTGTGGAGCGGCGGATTCCGACGGGGTCGCCTCACGGGTCGCCCCACGGGGTCGCCTCAGGTCGGGAACGGGATCAGCGGGGGCAGCCGCTCGGCGTTCACCGAGCGGGCCGCGCGCTCCAGGGCGCTGGCGAGCAGCGCCAGGTCCGTCGGCCCGTTGCCCAGCTCGCGGACCGGGCGCCGGGTCGGCGGGTCGCCCATCCGCTCCCACTCCAGCGGGACGACGGTGGGCCGAAGCGTCGCCGTACGCGGGATGCGGCCGGTGACCCGGCCCCCCTGGAACGGGGTCACCCGGCCGTCCGGATGCCCCAGCCTTCCCCGGCCCGGGGCCGGTTCGTCCGGGGAGGGCGGCAGGACCGGGGCGTCCAGCACGATGCGCAGCCGCGCCCCCCGGGCCAGCTCGGTGTCCTCTGTGCGGTCCGGGCGGGCCGAGGTGGCGACCAGGTGCACCCCGAGCCGGCCGCCGTCCCGGGCCACGGCCTCCAGTGCCCGGACCACGGAACCGGCGGCGGGGCGGCCGGGGCTGCCGAGCCCCGGAGCGACCAGGGCGTCGAAGTCGTCGACGAGCACGACGAGGCGCGGCAGGGGCGAGGGGCCCGGGTCCGACGCCCGTGCGGCGACCGGGCGCAGCCGGAGCGTGCCGCTGGCCGGGGAGTCCAGGTCGCCCCGGCGCTCGGCACCGGTCGGCGGACGCTGGCCCACGATGCGCCGGGACTCCTCCTGCTGAGCCTGTTCCGCGTGCCGGGCGTGCCAGGCGGCGAAGTCCAGCGGGCCGAGCAGCTCGGCGCGGCGCTTCAGCTCACCGCCGAGGGCCTGCGCGAACTCCCGCATCCGGACCGGGTCGGAGGCGACGAGGTGCGTGAAGACGTGCGGCAGCTCCGTACAGGGGAGCAGCCCCGGTGCTGAACTGTCGCGGTCCTCGGGCTTCCCGCCGGCCCCGTCGACCAGCAGGATGCCGAGCCGGTCGGGCCGGGCCGCGGAGGCGAGCGAGGCCGCGATGGCCCGCAGCAGCTCGGTGCGGCCGCTGCCCGCGGGACCCTCGATGAGCAGGTGCGGGCCCTCATCGGCGAGATCGACGCTGAGGGCGCCCCGGGGCCCGGCCCCGAGCACGAGCACGGGCCGCCCAGCGTGCTGCCCGGCCTGCGCCGAATGCCCCGCCGAACCCTCACCGCCCTGCGGGCCGACCCGGGGGGCGGTGCGGGCGGGGTAGGGCGTGCGGTTGGAGTCCCGGCTGTCCGTGCCCGGGTACGGCGTATGGCTTGAGTCCCGGCCGTCCGTGCCCGGGTAGGGCGTGCGGCTGGAGTCCCTGGCGTCCGTGCCGGGGTACGGCGTGCGGCCGGAGCCGTGCGTTTCGGCCGGAGGGTACGGCGTACGCCCGGAGTCCCGGCTGTCCGCGCCGCCGCCCGGGTACGGCGTACGGCTGGAGTCCCGGTCGCCCGCCGCCGGGTACGGCGTTCGCCCCGGCGCCGGGGTGTCCTGGGAGCGGTGGCCCTCGGCGGCCGTGCGCTGCGGGCCCACGCGTGGGCCCGTGCTGAGGGTGCGGCCCGAGCCGGGGGTCTCCAGGTCCGCCCGGGACGGGGGAACGGCGGCGGTGGCCCGGGGCACCGAGGCGCCCGGCTGGTCCTCCGCCGTGGACGCCCAGCGGGCCATCAGCGACGCCGGGGTCGCGCGGGCCAGGCCCAGCTCGTCCAGCAGCCGGGCCGAGGGCGGCAGCGCCGCCGTCGTCGGGCGGCCCGTCAGCGCGGCCGAGCCCTCGTCGCGCAGGGGCGCCAGCGCCCGCCCGAACCGCTCGGCCCAGGCCGCCGACACCGCGTCCACCGCGGCCACCGTGCCGTGTCCCGCGGCCTGGCCGCCCGCCGTGCGCAGCAGGCGCAGGGCCGTGGCGACATCGCCGCTGAGCATCGCGACCGCCCCGCACTCGCGGAAGGCGATGGACGCCCGGCAGGCGGCGTCGTACGTCGCGGCCACCGGGGACGTGGGTGAGGAGGCCGGTGTCTCGGCCAGGCAGATCAGATGGATCCCGGCCGCAGCCCCCGCACCGGCCAGCCGGGCCGTCGTCTCGCGCAGGGCCGCCGTACCGGGGTCGCCGTCGAGCACGACCACCGTGTGGGGGCCCGTGTGCGCGCGGGCAGCCTCGGCCACCTCGGTCCGGTCCAGGTTCGGCCAGCCGGGACCGAACGGGCCCTCGTCGAGGCGGCGCACCAGCTCGGCCGTACGGGCGGCCGCCTGCTCACGGTCGTACGCGAGGAGGAGCCGGCAATCCTGCCCGTGCATCGGGCGCAGATGCGGCAGCCACCCCAGCCAGGACCACTCGCGCCGCCGTTCCTCCAGCGGGCGGGAGCGGTCCGTGGAGATGAGCACGATCTCCAGGTCGAACGGGGAGTGCAGCGCGGCGAGCTGCGCCACCGTGGCGCGGGCCAGCCCCGCCAGCCGGGCGCGCGGTCCGGCCAGCCCCAGCGAACCGGCCTCCCGCAGCCCCACCGTCACCGGCACCGACTCCACATCGGCCCGGTCGGTCGTCCCGAGCCGCACCACCAGCGCCTCCGGGTGCCCGTCGTGGCGCTCCCACAGTCGGGGCCCCGGGCCCAGCGCGGTCAGCAGCACCGCCGCCGGGTCGGGCCAGGTGCCCTCGGGCGCGGACGGCACGGCGGAGAAGGGGGAGAGCGGGGAGGCGGGGGAGGCCAGATGACCGGGGTCGCCGAAGGAACCGGAGGAGCCTGAGGTGCCGAAGGTGCCGTACGGGTCTGCGCCCTGGGCCTCCGCGGAGTAGTCGTGGGAGTGACCGGATGGGACGGCCGTCGCCCCGGGCCACGGGTCCCGGCCCGGCTGATCCGCCCCCTGCGCCTGCTCGCCCCTGGCCCCGCCACCGCCCTTGAGCCGCCGGGCCCAGGCGCCTATGCCCCCGCGCCGGGGCGCCTCACCCGCACCGGACGAATCCCGCCCGCCCGTCGCACCGAACGGCTCCCGGCCGCCCGTCGCACCGGACTGCTCCCAGCTTCCCGCCGCACCGAACTGCTCCCCGCCGCCCGCCGGGCCGAACGGCTCCCGGCCGCCGTGGGTGTGCTGGTGCGCGGATGTGTCCGGGGTGCCGTGACCGGGGCCGGGCTCCTGGCCCTCGTACCCCGTCGGCTCCTGGCGGAAGGCGTGCGGCTGCTGCCCGTACGCAGGGCTCTGCCCGTCGTCGTCGCTGCCGTAGTGGTAAGCCCTGAGGGGCGGGGCGGTGGGCGTTCCGGAGGTGTGGTGGGCCGGAGCGTGCTGGTCCGGGTCGAGGCGGCTCACCCGCAGGTGGCCCTCGCCGTCCGGGGCGGCCGGCAGTGTCACCGGACGCGAGCCGGCCGTGAGCCTGAGGGCCGATTCGCCGAGCCGCAGCAGGGCGCCGGGCGGGAAGCGGACGGGCTGGTCGCGGACCTCCGCACCGTCCAGGGAGGTGCCGTTCGTCGAGCCGAGGTCGGCGACCGAGACCCGGCCGTCCTCGGAGACCGTCACCGCGCAGTGCAGCCGGGACACGTCCGGGTCGTCCAGCGGGACATCGGCCTCGGCGGAGCGGCCGATCCGGATCCGGCCGCCGTGCAGCAGATGGACCCCGCCCGCGTCCGGCCCGGCGACCACGTGCAGCTGCGCCGGGACGGCGTCGTCCGTCGCCTCGTCCTCACCGGGGACCTGGAGCGAGAGCACCGCGCCGTCCACCAGCGGCGGTTCACCGAGGGCGATGCGCTGGGCGTCCAGCCGCTCCCGCCCGGCGAAGAGCACCACCGCCCCGCCGCCCTGGGAGCCCTCGGGCCCCGAGACGGCCTGTGCCAGACCGGAGGCGACAGCGGCCAGTGCCGTGCCGGCGGGGGCGGTGACGAGCACATCGCAGGCGCGCGCCGGGGTCTGGCCGCTGCGCGGCGCTAGGACGGTCAGCCGGATCTGCATCGCCGTCGGCGGTCCCTTCTGCGCGGGGTGCCCGGCAGGGGAAACGCCCTGTGATTCCCCCCACCCGGCACGGACAGGTCGTCCGTACAGGTCGTCACGGACCCCGGGCTCCCGACCCGTCAGATCCGTGCTTGGAGGCATCCTCGCACCTGCCACTGACAACACGCCCGGCGGTCACCTTTAAATGATCTTGAATGGTCGGCTGTGGGCGCAAAAGTGCCTGCTTGCGTCCTGTTCCCGCCGGTCGGGCCGCCGTCGCCGGCGATACCTGCCGCCTCCCGGGCACGGGTACGGCACTGCAGTTCGAGTCTCCGATTCCCGAGCGTCAACCGTGTGCGGCAACCATCTGTCCGGTGTGCGCGTCTTCCCCCGAAACGCGACCCCCCGACCCCTTGTCCGGCGGCATTAGAGTGGGCCGGAACATCCGGGCGGGACCGGGGGGACCGCAAGCACCACGATCAGCAGGGAGCGCATGACGTGCGGCCGGTAGGCAGCAAGTACCTGCTCGAGGAACCGCTCGGACGCGGCGCCACGGGCACCGTCTGGCGAGCCCGCCAGCGGGAGACCGCGGGCGCCGAGGCGGCCGTCGCCGGTCAGCCCGGCGAGACCGTGGCGATCAAGGTCCTCAAGGAGGAGCTCGCCAACGACGCCGATGTGGTGATGCGGTTCCTGCGGGAGCGCTCGGTCCTGTTGCGGCTCACGCACCCGAACATCGTGCGCACCCGTGACCTGGTGGTCGAGGGCGATCTCCTCGCCCTGGTGATGGACCTGATCGACGGTCCCGACCTCCACCGCTACCTGCGCTCGAACGGCCCGCTCACCCCGGTCGCCGCGTCCCTGCTCACCGCGCAGATCGCCGACGCGCTCGCCGCCAGCCACGCGGACGGCGTCGTCCACCGCGACCTCAAGCCGGCCAACGTGCTGCTCGACGAGCGCGACGGCGGCATGACCCCGATGCTCACCGACTTCGGCATCGCGCGCCTCGCCGACTCCCCGGGGCTGACCCGGACGCACGAGTTCGTCGGCACCCCCGCCTATGTGGCGCCGGAGTCCGCCGAGGGCCGCCCGCAGACCTCCGCCGTGGACATCTACGGCGCGGGCATCCTGCTGTACGAGCTGGTCACCGGCCGCCCGCCGTTCGCCGGGGGCACCGCCCTCGAAGTCCTGCACCGGCACCTCAGCGAGGAGCCCCGCCGCCCCTCCACCGTGCCCGAACCGCTGTGGACGGTCATAGAGCGCTGCCTGAGCAAGGACCCGGACCGGCGGCCGAGCGCCGAGAACCTGGCCCGCGGCCTGCGTACGGTCGCCGCCGGCATCGGCGTCCACGCGAACTCGGCCCAGATCGCCGCCGCCGACGGAGTGGGCGCACTGCTCGCCCCGGACCCGGCGCCCACGGCCGTCCCGGAGACCCCCGGCGCCGCCGACCCCACACAGGTGCTGCCGAGCAACGCGGGCTCGTACGACCCCGCGGCCGCCACCAGCGTGCTCCAGCAGACCTCGGGCCCGGGCGGCGGCCAGGGACCCGGCGGCCACGCCGACCCGACCGCCGTCATGCCGCCCGTACCGCAGCGCCCCGACGGGCCGCCGCAGCCGGACGGCCCGCACCCCTGGCAGTCGCAGCTCCAGGCGGCCCGCGACCGCAACGAGCAGACGCAGGTGCAGTACCTGGACCCGAGCCAGGACCCGCTGCGCCGCCGCCCCCAGCGCCAGGCGCCCCAGCAGCCTCCCCAGCGACAGCAGCCGCCGCAGCACCGGCAGCAACCGCTCCAGCAGCAGTACCCACCGCAACACCAGCAGCACCAGCCCCAGCGCTACCAGGCGCCGCCGCAGCCCCAGCGGCAGCAGTACGCGCCTCCGCAGCCGCAGCAGCCCCAGCAGCCCGCCCCGCGCGAGCCGCGCCCGCCGAGGCAGCGCAGTTCCAACCCGATGCGCATCCCCGGTCTCGGCTGCCTCAAGGGCTGCCTGTTCACCGTGGTGCTGCTGGTCATCGCCGGCTGGCTGATCTGGGAGCTCACCCCGCTCCAGGACTGGGTCGCCCAGGGCAAGGGCTACTGGGAAGCGATCGGCGACGCGATCGGGACGGTCACCGACTGGGTCTCCAAGATCGGCGAGACCACCGGCGAATCCGGCGGCACGGGCGGAGCCTGACGGCGACCGCCCGAGGCTCGGGACGGCGACTCCCGGGGGCACGGCACGGCACCCCCGGGGGCACGGCACGGTGACCGCCGGAGGTGTACGGCACCGGGACCGCCGGAGGCACGGCACCGCCGGGGGTACGGTCGTGGCCCGAGGTCATGCCACCCCGACTCTGTCCCTTTGTCGACTTCTCCGGGCCTATTCGGCCCGGAGAAGTGCAGGTTGGCACCATCCTGGGCACGCACCACCCCGAACGCCGCGTAACTTTGTCGACCGGGGGTCCACCGCCAGCCGCTGAGGGAGCAGTCTTGGCACGGAATATCGGCAGCCGGTACACGGCCCACCAGATCCTGGGGCGCGGCAGCGCCGGAACGGTGTGGCTCGGTGAAGGGCCCGAGGGCCCGGTCGCCATCAAGCTGCTCCGTGAGGACCTCGCGTCCGACCAGGAGCTCGTGGGCCGCTTCGTACAGGAGCGCACCGCCCTGCTCGGGCTCGACCACCCCCAGGTGGTCGCCGTCCGGGACCTCGTGGTGGACGGCAACGACCTCGCCCTGGTCATGACCCTCGTCCGCGGCACCGACCTGCGCACCCGCCTGGACCGCGAACGCCGCCTCGCCCCCGAGGCCGCCGTCGCGATCATCGCGGACGTCGCCGACGGGCTGGCCGCCGCGCACAAGGCCGGAGTGGTCCACCGGGACGTCAAGCCGGAGAACATCCTGCTCGACATGGAGGGACCCCTCGGCCCCGGCGGCGCGCACCCCGCCCTGCTCACCGACTTCGGCGTCGCCAAGCTCATCGACACCCCGCGCCGCACCAAGGCCACCAAGATCATCGGTACGCCGGACTACCTGGCCCCCGAGATCGTCGAGGGCCTCCCGCCGCGCGCCGCCGTCGACATCTACGCCCTGGCGACCGTGCTGTACGAGCTCCTCGCCGGGTTCACCCCCTTCGGCGGCGGCCACCCCGGCGCGGTCCTGCGCCGCCATGTCACCGAGACCGTGGTCCCGCTCCCCGGCATCCCCGAGGAGCTCTGGCAGCTCCTCGTCCAGTGCCTGGCCAAGGCCCCGGCCTCCCGCTTGCGCGCCTCCGAGCTCGCCGTACGGCTGCGCGACCTGCTGCCGCTCCTGGCCGGTATCCCGCCCCTGGACGTGGACGAGCCCGGCGGCGACGAGACGGAGCAGCAGTCACCGGCGTACGACGAGCAGCAGTACACCCCGTCCGCCGAGGAGCCCCGCCGCCGCGGGGCGGTCCCGCTGGTGCCCGGCTCCTCCCCGGACTCCAACCGGGACACCCACACCAGCATGCGTGTCCCCGCCCCCGACGAACTGGCCGGCGGCCCCCTCGGCACCGCCCGGGCCCCGCGCGCCCCCGGCCGGCCTCGCCCCGGCTCCGCCCGTAACAAGGCGGCCGCCGTCCGCAAGCGCCGGATCACCCTGGGCGCCGCCGCCCTCCTGCTCTGCGCGGCCATAGCGGTCGGCGGCTGGCTGGCCACGAGCGGCGGTGGCGGGGATCCGGTGCCCCAGGACAGCGAGAACTCGGCTCCGGCGGCCCCGTAGGAGGCCCTTGCGGGGACCGGGTCCCGGGGCCGGTTCCCAGGGCGGGGTCCCGGGGGAGGGCAAGCTTCATCCGCCATGCCGTTACGCTGGACCCGTGGCAGTCGTCGATATTTCCGAAGAGCTCAAGTCCCTCTCCTCGACCATGGGGTCGATCGAGGCCGTCCTGGACCTGGATGCGCTGAGGGCGGACATCGCCGCGCTCGAGGAGCAGGCAGCGGCGCCGTCCCTCTGGGACGACCCGGACGCGGCCCAGAAGATCACCAGCAAGCTTTCGCACCTCCAGGCCGAGGTCCGCAAGGCCGAGACCCTGCGCGGTCGCATCGACGACCTCTCGGTCCTCTTCGAGCTCGCCGAGGACGAGGGCGACGCCGAGGCGCTCGCCGAGGCCGAGACCGAGCTGGAGTCGGTGCGCAAGGCGCTGGACGAGATGGAGGTCCGCACCCTCCTGTCCGGCGAGTACGACGCCCGCGAGGCACTGGTGACCGTCCGGGCCGAGGCCGGTGGCGTGGATGCCGCCGACTTCGCCGAGAAGCTCCAGCGCATGTACCTCCGCTGGGCGGAGCGGCACAACTACAAGACCGAGGTCTACGAGACGGCGTACGCCGAAGAGGCCGGCATCAAGTCGACCACCTTCGCCGTCCAGGTCCCGTACGCCTACGGCACCCTCTCCGTCGAGCAGGGCACCCACCGCCTGGTCCGGATCTCGCCCTTCGACAACCAGGGCCGCCGCCAGACGTCCTTCGCCGGCGTCGAGGTGCTCCCGGTCGTCGAGCAGACCGACCACATCGAGATCGACGAGTCCGAGCTGCGCATCGATGTGTACCGTTCCTCGGGCCCCGGTGGACAGGGCGTCAACACCACGGACTCCGCGGTCCGTCTGACCCACCTGCCGACCGGCATCGTCGTCTCCTGCCAGAACGAGCGCTCGCAGATCCAGAACAAGGCGTCCGCGATGAACGTCCTCCAGGCCAAGCTCCTTGAGCGCCGCCGCCAGGAGGAGCAGGCGAAGATGAACGCGCTCAAGGGCGACGGCGGCAACTCCTGGGGCAACCAGATGCGTTCGTACGTCCTGCACCCGTACCAGATGGTCAAGGACCTGCGTACGGAGTTCGAGATGGGCAACCCCGAAGCGGTCTTCAACGGCGAGATCGACGGCTTCGTGGAGGCGGGCATCCGCTGGCGCAAGCAGCGCGAGAAGTAACCTCCGCCGTACGAGGGTTGGGCCCGGACAGGGAACTGTCCGGGCCCTCCTGCGTTGCGGCGCCGCCGCGGCGAGTTGGGGGGAAGCTGTGCCCGATGCGTCACAGTCGTGCTGTCGAATAGCCGTCAAGAACCCCTATAAGGGTGCGTACTGCACGGAACGGCCTTGACGGAATCCTTAACTCTGGCCAGGGTGCTAGAGCAGCATGCGTATGTCCGGGACGGGTGTGAACCGGGGGGCTGGCGGGGTGACCACGACACGAACGTGGCCTCGCCGAGAGCGATCCCCGCAGGGCCGCCGTGGCCCGCATATGGCTGCTCCACTGACGAGATCAGCTACTGGGGGTAGCAACAGATGACGAAGAAGACGCGCGTTCGCCTCGCGCGGATAGCTGCAGGTGCGGTTATTGCCGCGGGTGCCTCCCTGACCGCCGCGGGTGCGGCGCAGGCGGTCGGCCTCGGTATCGGTGTGGACGGCGACGAGATCGTCACCGTCGACGCCGGTATTCAGGGCGACGAGAACCCGATCGGCGGCGCCGACCAGGGTGGTGTGTCCGGCGAGACCACCACGGGTGAGACGACCGGTGAGACCACCACGGGCGAGACCACGGGCGAGACGTCTTCGACGGGTGAGACCACCACGGGTGAGACCACCGGCGAGACGTCCTCGACGGGTGAGACCACCACGGGTGAGACCACCGGCGAGACGTCCTCGACCGGCGAGACGACGACCGGTGAGACCACCGGTGAGACGTCTTCGACGGGTGAGACCACCACGGGTGAGACCACCGGTGAGACGTCCTCGACCGGCGAGACCACCACGGGCGAGACCACCTCCGGCACCTCGGGCACGTCCGGCACCACCGGTTCCACGGGCTCCACGGGCTCCACTGGTTCGACCGGCACCACCGGTTCCACCGGCACGTCGGGCTCCACCGGCGGCGACGACGGTGGCACCGGCACGACCGGCTCCACCTCCGGCTCCGGCACCACCGGTTCCGCGACCGGTGGCGACGACGCCTGCACCGTCGAGTCCGGTGTCGTCGAGTGCGCCGACAACACGGACACCGACAGCGTCGGCAACCAGCCGGTCGAGCAGAGCAAGGGCAAGGAAGAGCTCGCCGAGACCGGTGCGGCCGAGACCACCTTCCTGGTCATCGGCGCCGCGACGATGATCGCCGGCGGCATCGGCTTCCGTATCCTGCCCCGCCTGGTCGGCGGCGGCCGTACGGTCGCCTAGGACCCGCTGAACACCGCGTACGGGCGCACCTGAGCCCCGTACACGGGTCGGCACGGCACAGGGAAGGGCCCAGGAGGCCGCACAACGCCTCCTGGGCCCTTCTGGGCGTGCGTGAGCCGCTGCGGCGGCCGTACGGGATGGGTCAGGCCGTCTGGTGGGCCAGCAGCGCGAGCGCCGTCAGCAGCACCACCATCAGCGCGATCAGCATGGCGGGATTCAACCCGGCCAGCGGGCCCTGGCCCTGCTCCTCCAGCATCTGCTGCCGGACGGCACGGCAGACGCGGCAGCGCCCCTCGCTCACGGGGGACGCGCAGTTCGCGCACACCAGTCGGTCATAGGTCATGCGCATTCCTCCTCCCGCGCGGCGGAGCCGCTGACTGCTTCTCTCTCCGCACAACGCTCCGGGAAACGCAACCGTTCCCCCCACCACTGTGCCAGCTCCCGCCGTTTTCGGCGCGGCCCGCCGGACAAGGCAGGGCCCGACCCGATACGTACCCGGCGGCGATCCGCCATAAATCGCCCATTGCCGGACGCCGCCTGCGCGCGTGAGCCCGGTTCGCGTATGGTCACGCTCACCTACTCCCGGCCGACCGTGGTGCATCCGTGATCCGATTCGACAACGTCTCCAAGACCTACCCGAAGCAGACCCGACCGGCTCTGCGCGATGTCTCGCTGGACATCGAGAAGGGTGAGTTCGTCTTCCTGGTGGGCTCCTCCGGCTCCGGCAAGTCGACCTTCATGCGGCTGATCCTGCGCGAGGAGCGCGCCAGCACGGGCATGGTCCATGTGCTCGGCAAGGACCTCGCGCGGCTGTCCAACTGGAAGGTGCCGCAGATGCGCCGCCAGCTGGGGACGGTCTTCCAGGACTTCCGCCTGCTGCCCAACAAGACCGTCGCGCAGAACGTGGCCTTCGCCCAGGAGGTCATCGGCAAGCCGCGCGGCGAGATCCGCAAGGCCGTGCCCCAGGTGCTCGACCTCGTCGGCCTCGGCGGCAAGGAGGAGCGGATGCCCGGTGAGCTCTCCGGTGGTGAGCAGCAGCGTGTGGCGATCGCCCGTGCCTTCGTCAACCGCCCGATGCTGCTGATCGCGGACGAGCCGACCGGCAACCTCGACCCGCAGACCTCCGTCGGCATCATGAAGCTGCTGGACCGGATCAACCGGACCGGCACCACCGTGATCATGGCGACCCACGACCAGAACATCGTCGACCAGATGCGCAAGCGCGTCATCGAGCTCGAATCGGGCCGTCTCGTACGCGACCAGGCACGCGGCGTCTACGGCTACCAGCACTGACCGGGGGGCCCTCGGGCCCCTCGTGCATTTCGAGCATCGAGTACTGAAAGGACGCCATGCGCGCCCAGTTCGTCCTGTCGGAGATCGGCGTCGGTCTCCGTCGCAACCTCACGATGACCTTCGCCGTCGTGGTCTCCGTCGCCCTCTCGCTCGCCCTGTTCGGGGGCGCGCTGCTGATGCGCGAACAGGTCAGCACGATGAAGGACTACTGGTACGACAAGGTCAACGTCTCGATCTTCCTCTGCAACAAGAACGACGCCAAGGACATGCCCAAGTGTGCGAAGGGCGCTGTCACCACGGAGCAGAAGAACCAGATCAAGGCCGACCTGGAGAAGATGGAGGCCGTCCAGAAGCCGGTCCACTTCGAGACGGTCGACGAGGCGTACAAGCACTACCAGGAGCAGTTCGGCGACTCTCCGATGGCGGGCAACATCACGCCCGACCAGATGCAGGAGTCGTTCCGCGTCAAACTGAAGGACCCGCAGAAGTACAAGGTCGTCGCGACGGCCTTCGCGGGGCGGGACGGGGTGCAGTCCGTCCAGGACCAGCGGTCCATCCTGGACAACCTCTTCGAGTTGATGAACGGCATGAATGTCGTCGCGATCTACGTGATGATCCTGATGCTCGTCATCGCGGTGATCCTGATCGTCAACACCGTGCGCGTCTCCGCGTTCAGCCGGAGACGTGAGACGGGCATCATGCGCCTGGTGGGGGCCTCCGGCTTCTACATCCAGGCCCCCTTCATCATGGAGGCGGCCGTCGCCGGACTGATCGGCGGTCTGCTGGCCTGCGCGATGCTGCTGGGCGGCCGGTACTTCCTGATCGACGGCGGCCTCGCGCTCCAGGAGAAGCTGAACCTGATCAACTTCATCGGCTGGGACGCCGTCCTCACGAAGCTCCCGCTGGTGCTGGCGATCGGCCTGCTGATGCCGGCCGTCGCCGCTCTCTTCGCGCTGCGCAAGTATCTGAAGGTATGACTTACGCCTCCTGGGGCGCGCGGGCAAGTACCCGTGCGCCCCAGGAGGCTTGTCCTAGACTCGGCGCCATGTCGGGTTGTACGCACCGCTTCCGGCCCCGCGGCCTCTGCCGCGGGGCGGCCCTGACATTGGTCTTCGGGTGTGTCCTCGCCACCGGTGCGGCGACCGGTTCGCTGCCGCAGGACCCCGACCCCGTACCCGAGCTCCCGGCCCGTGCCGTCGCCTCCACCTCCTCGCCGGTCGACCGCGAGGAGATCGAGGACGCGGCGGCGAAGGCCGAGGCCGACGGGAAGTCCGTGAAGGACGCGGCCGGGGAGGTCGTCAGCCGCAGCGGGGACCGCTGGGGCGCGGTCTACGACGAGCGGGAGTACGAGGAGTTCGAGCAGTCCCTGGACGGCTCGTACCTGGGCGTCGGCCTCTCCGCCCGCCGCACCGCGACCGGCGGCGTCGCCGTCTCCCGGGTCCAGCCCGGCGGCCCCGCCGACCGGGCCGGCATCCGCGCGGGCGACCTGCTCCGCACGATCGACGGCCGCAGCGTCGACCGGCGCCCCGTCACCGACGTGGTCGCCCTGCTGCGTGGCGACGGTACGGGGGCCGGGGAAGGCACCCGCGTCGTCCTCGGTCTCGTACGCGAGGGGAAGCCCTCCACGCAGACCCTGCGGCGCGCCCGCCTGACCCCCGACGCGGTCACCGTGAGCCGTCTGGGCACCGGCCCCTCCTCGGCGCTCCTCGTCAAGGTCGCCGCCTTCACCAAGGGGACCGGCGAGGAGGTACGGGACGCCGTCCGCACCGCGCCCCGGGACGCCGGGATACTCCTGGACCTGCGCGCCAACTCCGGCGGGCTGGTCACCGAGGCCGTCACCGCCGCCTCCGCCTTCCTGGACGGCGGCCTGGTCGCCACCTACGACGTGCGCGGGGAGCAGCAGGCCCTGTACGCGGATCCCGGCGGCGACACCGAGCGGCCCGTGGTGGTCCTGGTGGACGGCGGCACGATGAGCGCGGCCGAGCTGCTGACCGGCGCCCTCCAGGACCGCGGCCGCGCGGTCACCGTCGGTTCGCGCACCTTCGGCAAGGGCTCCGTGCAGATGCCCAGCGAGCTTCCGGGCGGTTCGGTGGCCGAGCTGACCGTGGGCCACTACCGCACACCGGCCGGCCGCAGCGTCGAGGGCCGGGGCATCACCCCCGACCTGGTGGCGGGCGAGAGGGCCCAGCAGCGGGCCGAGACGGTATTGAGTGGCCTCGGGGGTGGGTCGTAGTGCGAAAATGACCGCACTATGGCTAAGGAAAAAGACACCGGGCGCAAGATGGTCGCGCAGAACAAGAAGGCGCGCCACGACTACACGATCCTCGACACCTACGAGTGCGGCCTCGTGCTCATGGGCACCGAGGTGAAGTCCCTGCGCATGGGCCGGGCCTCCCTGGTCGACGGGTTCGTCCAGATCGACGACCACGAGGCGTGGCTGCACAACATCCACGTACCCGAGTACGTCCAGGGCACCTGGACCAACCACACGGCCAAGCGGAAGCGCAAGCTGCTCCTCCACCGGGCCGAGATCGACAAGCTGGAGTCGAAGTCCCAGGAGAGCGGCCACACGATCGTGCCGCTCGCCCTGTACTTCAAGGACGGCCGGGTCAAGGTCGAGATCGCGCTGGCGAAGGGCAAGAAGGAGTACGACAAGCGCCAGACGCTCCGCGAGAAGCAGGACACGAGGGAGACGAACCGCGCCATCTCGGCGGCCCGCAGGCGGCAGCGCAGCGCCTGAGGAGCCCCCTGCGGGGGAATACGCTGGCATCGTCCGGCGTTGGTCACGTACGATGGGCCGTGCACCTCAGCGAAGGTGTGCGTTTTGAAAAATCAACATGGGGATGATCGGTTTCGACAGCGGATGTCGAAGCAGGGGAAGCGAGTCGAGGAAGCGGCAATGATCTCGTAAACCATATGTCGCAAACAATAATCGCCAATTCCAAGCGCGATTCCTCCGCCTTCGCCCTCGCTGCCTAATTAGCAGCTAAGCGAAGACTCTGCGGAGTGTCAGCCCGGGGGTGATCCCGACCCGGATCCTGGCATCAACTAGGGATCTAAACTTCTAAGCCCGGCCACGGGGCCTAGAAGGAAATCAAACAGTGGCTGGGCCTGTCGGAGGCTTGTTCGCGTGACCTCCGGGGCCGAGAAAAGCGCAGCGAACTGCACTCGGAGAAGCCCTGGTTCCGCACCGTTGGACGCGGGTTCGATTCCCGCCATCTCCACCACCCCATGTAAACCTCTGCCCCGCGAGTTCGCTCGCGGGGCAGAGGTTTTTTCATGCCGCAGGGCTTTTCACGGCAACGACCGGGTGAGCCACACCACTTCTTTGGTGCCTTCCATGGAAACGCGGTCCCGCTCGAACCCGAGCTTCTCCAGGACGCGCAGCGACGGCGTGTTCCAGGAGGCGACGGTGGACCAGAGCCGGTTTCGGCCGGTCGCGGCGGCGGCGCCGAGCACCGCGCGGGCCGCCTCGGTGGCGTAACCACGCCCGTGCGCGTGCCGGAACAGTTCGTACGCGATCTCGGGCTCCTCCAGGGTGGAGCGGCCGATGATCAGTCCGCAGTAGCCGATGAAGTCACCCTCTTCGCGGCGCTGGACGGGCAGCAGCGCGATTCCTGTGGACTCCGTCGCGGTGAGCAGCTCCACGATCCCTTTGCGGCCGCGTTCGACCGTGTACGTCTCGTCGCCGCGTTCGGAGAGGAGGGCGCTGAACTCGGCCGCGTCCGACTCCGCCCACGGCCGCAGTATCAGCCGCTCGGTCTCCAGGTGGAAGGGCATGGTCTCGTAGCTCGACATGCCCCCACCCTGCCCCATGACATGGCCGGGCCACAGTGGACAACCGTGCGGCCCGGAACAGGTGAAGCGGACAACCCCGCCCGGATCGGCTTCTATTCCGGCCGGCTCCTGAGCGTCCCCGCGGCGGCGGCGACGGTCAGGGCGAGGGCCGCCGCGCCCATCGGAGCCGCGTAGCCGGAGACCGTACCCGTGTGCTCCACCAGCCAGCCGCCCCCGGCCGCACCGGCCGCCACCCCGCCCAGCAGTGCGGTGACCGAGAGCGTCATGCCCTCGTTCAACTGTCCCGGCGGTGTGGCCCGCTGGACCAGCGTCATGCCCGTGACCATGGTGGGCGCGGTCGCCGCACCCGCGAGCAGCAGGCAGAGCGCCAGGACGGGCAGGGATGCCGTCGAGGAGGCGGCGAGCAGCGGCAGGGACATCAGCGCGGTCATCGCGGTCAGACAGAGCAGCAGCCTGCGGTGGACGTTCCGGGCGGGCCGCAGCGAACCGTAGAGCAGCCCCGCCGCGCAGGACCCCGCCGCCTGGAGCGCCAGGATCGCGCCCCCGGCATGGGCGATGGAGACGACCTCCAGCGCCCCGAACACCGCCCCCGTGGCGAGGAAGACCGCCAGCAGCGCGGGCATGCCCGGCGCGCGGAGGGGGGAGACGGCCGTGCGGTTACGGGGGGTGGGCGGCGGTTCCGTCGTGCGCTGGGCGGCGAAGACCAGGACGCCGGTCATCAGCAGGAACGCGCCCACCAGCGTGCCCGCCTCCGGGAAGAGCGCCCCGCAGAGCGTCGCCGCGACGACCGGGCCGAGCATGAAGCAGAGTTCGTCGGCGGCCTGTTCGAAGGAGTTCGCGGTGTGCAGGGCCGCCTGGTCGCCCCGGTGGAGGTGGGCCCAGCGGGCCCGGGACATCCCGCCGGTGTTGGGGGTGGTCGCGGTGGCGGCGTACGCGGCGAAGAGCGTCCAGGCGGGGGCGTCGTAGTGCACGCAGAGCACCAGCGCGAGGGATCCGAGCACGGCGAGCGCGGTCGCGGGCACGGCGATCCTGGCCTGCCCGAAGCGGTCCACCAGCCGGGCCGTGAAGGGCGCGACGACCGCCGTCGCGGCGAGCCCGGTCGCGGTGACCGCCCCGGCGAGGGCGTACGAGCCCCGGGACCCGGCGATCATGATGATCGCGCTGACGCCGAGCATCCCCATGGGGAGCCGGGCGATCAGGTTGCCGGCCGTGAAGGCGCGGGCCCCGGGGGTGGCGAGCAGCCGGAGGTAGGGGTTGGTGGGCGTCCGCCGAACCGTCCGCCGAACCGCCCGGCGCTCCTCACGCCGCCCCGCCCGCCGGCGTACGTCCTCCGATGCCGCACGCGCTCCGGACTCCGGTGCCGCACGTCCCCCGGGCTCCAACGCCGCAAGCCTCCCGGACTTCGGCGCCGCACGCCCCCCGGGCTCCGGCGCGGTGCGCGGTGCCGCGACCAGCTGGCCGCCGGTGACCGCGAGCAGCGCGGTGGGGGAGAGCGCGGGGAGGGCGGCGGGGCGGGGCCGGGTGGCAGGGGGTTTCGGCATGGGGCCAGCCTCGCCGCGCTACGCCGCCCCGGTCCAACACCTTCTGCCCGCCCATTCACGCACCCCTGTTGTCAATGGACCGCCGCGTTGTAGATTCACCCTGTGCCCGCCCCCGACCCCGCCCCCCGGCTCCTGCGCGCCTTCCTCGCCGTGGCCGAGGAGCTGCACTTCACCCGTGCCGCCGCCCGCCTCTTCGTCGCCCAGCAGGCGCTGAGCCGGGACATCCGCCGGCTGGAGCGCGAGCTCGGTGCGGAGCTGTTCGTCCGCACCACCCGCCAGGTCTCCCTCACCCCGGACGGCGAGCGCCTCCTCCCGTACGCACGCCGGGTGCTCGACGCGCACGACGCCCTCGCCGCAGCCTTCAGCGGCGGCCCTGCCCGGCCGCTGCTGGTCGACCTGAACAGTGACGGGACGACCGCCGCCCGGGTGCTGGAGCGGGCCCGTGAGCTCGCCCCGGAGTGCGAGCTGATGGCGCGGTTCGAGTCCGGGCTGACCTGGGCCGCCTCCGAGATCCTGGCCGGCCGGCTGGACGTCTCCTTCGGCCGGGCCGCCGGGCTCGCCCCGGGGGTGCGCGCCGGGCTCTCCGTACAGCCCGTGCGGTACGAGCCGATGGCTCTGATGCTGCAGGCCTCCCACCCCCTGGCCGGGCGTGAGGCCATCGCGCTGTCCGAGCTGTCCGGGACGACCGTCTACGCGGGGGCGGGCAACGAGCGGACGCGGGAGTGGACGGACCTCGCCGCGCAGCTGTTCGCCGCGTGGGGCATCGAACTGGCCCCGCCGGTTCCGCTCGCCGTGGGGGTGGCCGAATTTCAGCGCGTCATCGCCAAGGCGGGCCACCCGGTTCTGGCGGTGATGGACTTCCCGCCGCTGCCGGGTGCCGTGCTGCGCCCGCTCGTCGATCCCATTCCGCTTTCGCCGCTGACGCTGGTCTGGCGCAAAGGTCTGCACCATCCCGGCATAGACGCGCTGCGTACGGCATCTGCCCAGTTGGGTACTGCAAAAGGCTGGCTCGTACCCCCGCCCGGCGCATGGCTGCCGGAGGGCGATCTGTCACTGATGCGCAACCGTTCCTGATCAACTCCGTTCAGGGGGACTTGGGCGTCAATGTCGTGCGCTACATTCGTCCTCCGGGTGCATGAATGCCAGTTCTCGTTGACGGTGTGGGATCCGCCCAACAGTAAAGAACCGGTCAATTTTTCAGCGCCTGTCCGTTGAGTGGGGGATGGGCTGCATCTGTGGAAAATTGGCGCGAAGGTGCCCAGAACGGGCATACGCATGAACCCAATGACGTCACCATCCAGCTGGACGGCCTGGGCCGCCAGCTCGCCGAGCTGCCCGGTGAGCCCGTCCCGGCGGGCGGTTCCGACGGTCCGGTCTTCGTCGACGAGAGCGGCCGCCGCAGCAAGACCTACCGCCGGCTCGGCTGGGTGGTCGCCGCGCTCTGTGCCGCGTACGCCGTGACGCTGGTCTTCGCCGTCCTCGGCGGCAACTCCACCGCCCCCTGGCTGCCGCTCTCCGGGCAGAAGGAGGAGGCGAAGGCGGAGGAGGCCGAGGTGCGTCCCGCGCCGAGCGACTCCGCGGAGCCCTCCGACGACCTGGACCCGGCCCCCGGCGCGACCGGTCCGAGCGGCACCCCGGAGCCCGGTGCCTCCGGCGCGGCGGAACCCTCGGCCACCTCCGTCACCGTCCCCGCCGGATCGGCCGGACGCACCCCGTCCGCCTCCACGTCCGTGACACCCCCGGGCTCCACCGGCGGCGGCGCCACGAAACCGGCCGCCACCTCCTCGGCCCCCAAACCGCCCGTCTCCACCCCGCCGCCGTCACCCGAGCCGGAGCCCACCGTCAGTACGAGCGCTCCCGCCGAGACCCCGGAACCTCCGGTGCTAGAAGAGAGCGCCCTCTAAATGACACACCCCGCCCCGCGGGGCAGGCACGACCGGTCCCAGCGGACCGCAGGGAAGCACACCGGACCCCAGCAGCCCGCGGGCCCGCGCACCGCACGGAAGAAGAACGTGCGCAAGCGGAACCGCCGCAAGCTCCCGATGCGCTACCTCCTGCCCTTCATGCTGCTGGTCGCCCTGCTCGCCATGCTGATGCTGCGCGGCTATGTGCACAGCGAGATCCTCGCCGACCACCGGGTCCGCGACGCCGACAGCAACACCCAGGTGCCCAAGGACGTCCGCTCCGGCGGACCTGTCATCGACGCCCGCTCCGGCGACGCCACGACGCTGCGCATACCCGACCGCCGGATCGTCCTGACCTTCGACGACGGGCCCGACCCGGTGTGGACGCCGAAGGTGCTCGACAAGCTGAAGGAGTACGGCGCCCACGGCGTCTTCTTCGTCACCGGCAACATGGCCGCCCGCCACCCCGAGCTGGTCGAGCGGATGGTCGCCGAGGGCCACGAGATCGGGCTGCACACCTTCAACCACCCCGACCTCTCCTACCAGTCCACCGAGCGCATCGACTGGGAGCTGTCACAGAACCAGCTGGCGCTGGCGGGCGCGGCCGGCATCCGCACCTCGATCTTCCGGCCGCCGTACTCCTCCTTCTCGTACGCCATGGACAACAAGTCCTGGCCGGTCACCGAGTACATCGGCAGGCGCGGCTACCTCACCGTCGTCAACGACACCGACAGCGAGGACTGGAAGCGCCCCGGCGTCCGCGCCATCGTCGAGCGCGCCACGCCCAAGGACGGCAAGGGCGCCATCATCCTGATGCACGACTCCGGCGGCGACCGCTCGCAGACCGTGGCCGCGCTCGACACCCTGCTGCCGGACCTCAAGGAGCAGGGCTACACCTTCACCCGGCTCACCACCGCGCTCGACGCCCCCAGCGCGCACACCCCGGTCACCGGCTTCGCGCTGTGGAAGGGCAAGGCGTTCGTCTCCGCCGTCGCCGTCTCCGAGCGGGTCACCGGCGTCCTGGTGGTCGGCCTCGCCGCCATCGGCGTCCTGGTCCTGGCCCGCTTCGGGCTGATGCTGCTGCTCTCCTTCCTGCACGCCCGCAAGGTCCGCCGCAAGGACTTCAGCTGGGGCGAGCCCCTCACCCGCCCGGTCTCCGTCCTGGTGCCCGCGTACAACGAACGCGAGTGCATCGAGGCGACCGTGCGCTCGCTGGCCGTCAGCGAGCACCCGATCGAGATCATCGTCATCGACGACGGCTCCACCGACGGCACGGCCGACCTGGTCGAGGCGATGCGGCTGCCCGGCGTACGGGTGGTGCGCCAGCAGAACGCGGGCAAGCCGGCCGCCCTCAACAACGGCATCCGGCACGCCCGCTACGACATCGTCGTGATGATGGACGGCGACACCGTCTTCGAGCCGTCCACCGTCGGCGAGCTGGTCCAGCCCTTCGCCGACCCCCGGGTCGGAGCCGTCGCGGGCAACGCCAAGGTCGGCAACCGCGACTCGCTGATCGGCGCCTGGCAGCACATCGAGTACGTGATGGGCTTCAACCTGGACCGCCGGATGTACGACGTCCTGGGCTGCATGCCCACCATCCCCGGCGCCGTCGGGGCGTTCCGCCGCGAGGCCCTGGAGCGGGTCGGCGGCATGAGCGAGGACACCCTCGCCGAGGACACCGACGTCACCATGGCCCTGCACCGGGACGGCTGGCGCGTGGTCTACGCGGAGAACGCCCGCGCCTGGACCGAGGCGCCGGAGTCCGTGCAGCAGCTCTGGTCGCAGCGCTACCGGTGGTCCTACGGCACCATGCAGGCCATCTGGAAGCACCGCCGCGCGGTGATCGAGCGCGGGCCCTCGGGCCGCTTCGGCCGGGTCGGGCTGCCGTTCGTCTCCCTCTTCATGGTCGTCGCCCCGCTGCTGGCGCCCCTCATCGACGTCTTCCTGCTGTACGGGCTGGTCTTCGGCCCGACCGGCAAGACCGTCGCCGCGTGGTTCGGCGTGCTGGTGGTGCAGGCCGTCTGCGCCGCGTACGCGTTCCGGCTGGACAAGGAGCGGATGGTCCATCTGATCTCGCTGCCGCTCCAGCAGATCCTGTACCGGCAGCTCATGTACGTCGTGCTGCTCCAGTCGTGGATCACCGCTCTCACCGGCGGCCGGCTGCGCTGGCAGAAGCTGCGCCGCACCGGCGCGGTGGAGGCGCCCGGCGGGACGTCCGCCCAGCGCCCGCAGGGACCCGGCGCCGACGCCGGGTTCGGAGCCGTGGACCGGAGGCCGTACGTATGACCGCCCCGACCTTCCCGACGGCCGGCTCCCCCTTCCCGCCCGCGGGACCGCCCCTGCCGACGACCGGCCCGCTCCTCCCGCCCGAGACCGGGAACGGGGCCCAGAACGCGGACGGGAACGCGGCCGGGAGTGGGGCCGGGTCCCCGGCCCCCGCACGCCGGGGCCCCGTCCGTGACCGGTACTTCGACCTGCTGCGGGCCCTCGCCCTCTTCCGGGTCGTCCTCTACCACCTCACCGGCTGGGCCTGGCTGCCCATCGTCTTCCCCTCCATGGGCGTCATGTTCGCCCTGGCCGGGACCCTGATGGCCCGCTCCCTCAAGCGGCCCGCCGCCCAGGTGATCCGCAGCCGCGTCCGCCGGCTCCTGCCGCCGCTCTGGCTGCTCGGCGCGATCGGCGTCACCGGCATGGTCGCCCAGGGCTGGGGCCCGGACGCCGAGGGCCACCCCGGCTGGTGGTGGCAGCACCTGACGTACTGGATCCTGCCGCTCAGCGACCCGCCGTACGCCTACGACGTGGCGGGCATCGAGGGGATCCTCGGCGAGAGCTGGCCCGAGGACCTGGCCGGGCCGCTCTGGTACATCCGGGCCTACCTCTGGTTCGTCCTGTTCTCGCCGCTGCTCCTGCGCTGCCTGCGCAAGCTGCCCTGGCCGACGCTGCTCGCGCCGCTGGCGCTCTCCGTCGTCATGCGCCTGGAACTGTTCTCCACCACCGAACGCCTCGACTCCGCGATCACCGACTTCTCCACCTTCGGCGCCTGCTGGGTCCTCGGCATGGCCCACCAGGAGGGTGTCCTCAAGCGGCTGCCCGCCTACATCGTGCCGTCCATCGCCCCGCTCTTCGCGGGTGCCGGACTGTGGTGGGCGAGCCACGAGGGGTTCCGCAGCGGCTTCGACCTGGACTCCATCCCGCTGGCCCAGGCCCTCTGGTCCTTCGGGTGCGTCCTGCTCCTGCTGCACTACAGCCCGTCCTGGACCGAGTGGCCGAGGCGGCTGCGGGCCTTCGACCGGCCGATCACCCTGCTCAACTCGCGGGCGGTCACCGTCTACCTCTGGCACAACGTCTGCATCCTGACCGCCGCCACGCTCTACGACCGGCTCTGGTCCGTGGACGCGCTCAGCGAGAACGTGCCCTGGCTGCTGGAGAGCTGGATCCCCGTCCTGCTCGTCACCTGGGCCCTCATCGCGCTCTGCGTGCTCGCCTTCGGCTGGGCCGAGGACGTCGCGGCCAAGCGCCGCCCGCAGCTCTGGCCGGACGGCCGCAGCTGACCGCATCTCACCGGGCCGGCAACGGCCCGGTGAGAGCAAGGTTGCCCACCGGTCACCTCACGGCACCGCACCGAAACGCGCGCTCCCTAGCGTCGGGACAACACCCCGCAGCGACGGGGACACCACCCCGACCCCCCTGTGGAGGCGCGTGATGGCAGGCCGTTGGATCGAGAGCTGGGAGCCGGAGGACGAGACGTTCTGGCGGGAGAAGGGCGAGCGCGTCGCCCGCCGCAACCTGTGGTTCTCCGTGCTCTCCGAGCACATCGGATTCTCCGTCTGGACCCTGTGGTCGGTGATGGTCCTGTTCATGGGACCGGAGTACGGCATCGACCCGGCCGGAAAGTTCTTCCTGATCTCCACCGCCACCCTGGTCGGGGCGCTGGTCCGGGTGCCGTACACCTTCGCCGTCGCCCGGTTCGGCGGCCGCAACTGGACCGTCTTCACCGCGGTCGGCCTGCTCGTCCCGACGCTCGCCGCGTTCTGGGTGATGGAACCGGGGACCTCGTACGGCACCTTCGTGGCGGTCGCCGCGCTCACCGGGATCGGCGGCGGCAACTTCGCCTCCTCGATGACCAACATCAACGCCTTCTTCCCGCTCCGCGAGAAGGGCTGGGCGCTGGGGCTCAACGCGGGCGGCGGCAACATCGGCGTCCCCGTCGTCCAGCTCATCGGCCTCCTCGTCATCGGCACGCTGGGCGCGGCCCACCCCCGGATCGTGCTCGGGGTGTACATCCCGCTGATCGTCGTGGCCGCCGTCTGCGCCGCGCTGTACATGGACAACCTCCGGCCCGTACGCAACGACACCGGGGCCGCGAAGGAGGCCGTCCGCGATCCGCACACCTGGATCATGTCGGCGCTCTACATCGGCACCTTCGGCTCGTTCATCGGCTACAGCTTCGCCTTCGGCCTGGTGCTCCAGACCCAGTTCGGCCGCACCCCGCTCCAGGCCGCCTCGCTCACCTTCGTCGGCCCGCTGCTGGGCTCCCTGATCCGCCCCGTCGGCGGCAGGC
This sequence comes from Streptomyces microflavus, assembly GCF_014650075.1. Classification (GTDB taxonomy): domain Bacteria; phylum Actinomycetota; class Actinomycetes; order Streptomycetales; family Streptomycetaceae; genus Streptomyces; species Streptomyces microflavus. The sequence continues at coordinate 75,680 of NZ_BMUG01000001.1, forward strand.
TCGCCGACCGGCACGGCGGTGCCCGGATCACCCTCGCCGCCTTCGCCGCGATGGGAGCCGCCACCGGGGTCGTCATCTTCGCCTCCGCCACCGCCTCCCTCCCCGTCTTCCTCGTCGGCTTCACCGCCCTGTTCGTCCTGACCGGGCTGGGCAACGGATCGACGTACAAGATGATCCCCGGCATCTTCCACGCCCAGGCGCTGGCGAAGGGGCTCGACGGTGAGGCGGCCGCCGCCCACGGACGGCGGCTCTCCGGGGCTGCCATGGGCTTCATCGGAGCCGTCGGCGCGCTCGGCGGCCTCGCGATCAACCTCGTCTTCCGCCAGTCGTTCCAGGCCTCCGGCACCGGAACGGCCGCTTTCTGGTCCTTCCTCGCCTTCTACGCGGTGTGCTCGGCGCTCACCTGGGCGGTATACCTTCGCCGCCCCGCGGCCGTACCGGCGAAGCCGCAGATCCGTTACGCAGAGGTGTAGCAGCCCTCCAGGAGGGCGACGCTCCGGCGACCGGCGACGTAACGGCCGGGAAATACGGGGGAACCGAGGCTGTCACGCACCGTTGGCAGTCTCGGGCCTCCGCACCATCGCGCATCAGCAGGACACGAGAGCCGGGAACACGCCATGCAGGACGACGGCACAACGCACGGCCCCCTCGCGGGCTTCACGGTCGGGGTGACCGCCGCCCGCCGCGCCGAGGAGCTCGGCACCCTCCTCAAGCGGCGCGGCGCCGTCGTCCACCAGGCCCCGGCCCTGCGGATCGTTCCGCTCGCCGACGACAGCGAACTCCTCAATGCGACCAAGGAGTTGATCGACCACGCCCCCGATGTGGTGGTCGCCACCACCGCGATCGGCTTCCGGGGCTGGGTGGAGGCCGCCGACGGCTGGGGCATCGGCGACGCACTCCTGGAGCGGCTGCGCGGTGTCGAACTCCTCGCCCGGGGGCCCAAGGTCAAGGGATCCGTCCGGGCCGCCGGGCTGACCGAGGCCTGGTCACCCGGGTCCGAATCGATGGCCGAAGTCCTCGACCGGCTCCTCGGCGAGGGCGTCGAGGGCCGCCGTATCGCCCTCCAGCTGCACGGCGAACCGCTGCCCGGCTTCATCGAGTCCCTCCAGGCGGCGGGCGCCGAGGTCATCGGCGTACCCGTCTACCGCTGGATGCCGCCGCAGGACATCGCCCCGCTCGACCGGCTGCTCGACGCCACCGCAGCCCGGGGCCTGGACGCCGTCACCTTCACCAGCGCCCCCGCCTCCGCCTCGTTCCTGGGCCGCGCGGAGGCCCGCGGGCTCCTCCCGGAGATCCTCGGGGCGCTGCGCGACGACGTCCTGGCCGCCTGCGTCGGACCGGTCACCGCCCTCCCGCTCCAGGCCCGGTCCATCCCCACCGTCCAGCCCGAACGCTTCCGCCTCGGCCCGCTCGTCCAGCTGGTCTGCGCCCACCTCCCCACCACGGCCCGGGTCCTGCCCGTCGCCGGCCACCGCGTCGAGATCCGGGGCCACGCCGTGCTGGTCGACGACGAACTGCGCGCGGTACCACCCGCCGGCATGGCCCTCCTGCACACCCTGGCCCGCCGCCCCGGCTGGGTGGTGGCCCGCGCCGACCTGCTGCGGGCCCTGCCCGGCAGCGGCACCGACGAACACGCGGTGGAGACGGCGATGGCCCGGCTGCGCGCCGCACTGGGGGCGCCCCGGCTGATCCAGACCGTCGTCAAACGCGGCTACCGGCTGTCGCTGGACCCGACGGGGGACACACCGGGGGCACGCTGAATGGGGGCCCCTCCCGACGGCGCCCGACGCACATGCAGATGGCCGTCCAGCGGGAACTCCGGCGGCAGAGCGCCCAGCAGCTCCGCGAACGCGTAACCGGACTTCTCCGCCACCCGGCAGGAAGCCACGTTGTCCACCTGGTGCAGCAGATCCAGACGGACCAGCCCCTCGGCGGCGAAGGCCGTGAACGCCCAGGCGGTGAGCGCCTCCAGGGCCCGGGGCGCCACGCCACGCCCGCGCGCCCGCGCCGCCGTCCAGTAACCGACCTCGGCCCGCTCGGCGCCCTGCCCCGGCCGCTTCAGTGCGAGGTTGCCGACCAGCTCCCCGTCCCGGCCGGTGTCCGTCACGGCGAAGCTGAACCGGGTGCCCGACTCCCACCCCTCGCGCTGCACCTCCACCCAGCGGGCGGCCTCCTCGGGCGTGGACACCGGCATCCGCACCCACTGCCGCATCACCGGATCGTCGTACGCCTCCAGCAGCGCCGGTACGTCCTCCTCGCGCCAGGCGCGAAGCAGCAGGGCCCCGGCGGTGAGCGTGACGTCCGCCACAGGGGTTCCCCCGGGCCTTCCCCCGTGATCGTTCATGGCCGTCACGGTAGCGGGGGTTACGGGCGGGCCCCGCCGGGGGCACTCTGGGGGGTGGCATCCGACCGGTGACCCCGAGGCGGTGACAGGCACATGGCAGCGGGCAGGGGCGCGTACGTGTGGCGGTTCGACTCCGGCCGGATCTGTCTCGACCTGGTGGCCACCGGGCCCGCCGGCGGGACACCCCGGGCCCGGGAACAGCTCGAAGGACCGGGGCGGCTCGCCGACTGGCTGACCGCCGCCCGGCTCGTCCCGCCGGGCACGGCGCTCGACGCGCTGGACGCCACCTGGCTCACCCGTTTCCGTGAGCTGCGGGCGGACGTGGACCGGCTGATGTCGGCCCAACTCGCTTGGTCCGGAGGGCAGATCGACCCCTCGGCTGCCCAACTCGGCGGCCCACGCGACGGGAACGCCCTGGACCGGGTCAACTCCCTTGCCGCGGCGGCCCCGCCGGGCCCGCGCGCGGTGCGCGGCGAGGGCGGCGCGCTGGTACGGACCCTGAGCGCCGAACCCGACTGCGCGGGGCTCCTCGCGGTCGTGGCCAGGGACGTGGTGGACCTGCTCACCGACCCGGTGGCACGGGGCGCGCTGCGCCGCTGCGCCGGCGGGTCCTGCCACCGGCTCTACCTGGACACCTCGCGCGGGGGCCGGCGCCGCTGGTGCTCCGGCGAGGTCTGCGGCAACCGCGAACGGGTCGCCAGGCACCGGCGGCGTACCGCGGGCGCGTCCTCCGGCACGGCGGCCGACGGCAGTCCGTGAGACGGCCGCGATCCACCCCGGGAAAAAAATAGACCCGGGCGTTGAATGATCCGCGGCCCGATCCCGTACCCATCCCCGAAGAGCTCCATTCAGGGTCTCGACCAGGAGGTTCGGGTGCGCAAGGATGCGGCCGTGGCCGATGACCGTCCGCACAGGGCTCGACATCGTAGTGAGCCGCCCACGCCCCCGGCCGGAATACCGGACGAGGAGCTGATGCGGGCGCTCTACCGCGAACATGCCGGGCCGCTGCTCGCGTACGTTCTCCGGCTCGTGGCGGGCGACCGCCAACGGGCCGAGGACGTCGTGCAGGAGACGCTCATCCGTGCCTGGAAGAACGCCGGCCGGCTCAACCGGGCCACCGGCTCCGTCCGACCCTGGCTGGTGACGGTCGCCCGGCGCATCGTCATCGACAACCACCGCAGCCGGCAGGCCCGGCCGCGCGAGGTCGATCCGTCGCCGCTGGAGGTCATTCCCGCGGAGGACGAGATCGACAAGGCGCTGTGGCTGATGACGCTGTCGGACGCGCTCGAAGATTTGACCCCCGCGCACCGGGAAGCATTGGTCGAGACCTACTTCAAGGGACGTACGGTGAACGAGGCCGCCGAGGCGCTCGGCATCCCCAGCGGCACCGTGCGTTCCCGGGTCTTCTACGCACTCCGTTCGATGAAGCTCGCACTCGAAGAGAGGGGGATCACGGCATGAGCGACCAGCAGTGGCAGCCGTTCGGGCCCCGGCCGCCCGGACCCCGTACGCCCACCGGTCCCTCGTACCCCGATGGCTCCGCCCACCCCTCAGGTGCGGCCCATCACCACTATCCCTCCGGCCCCTCGTACCCCTCCGGCCCCACCGGCCCCGAGCCGCCGTACGGCGGGGAGCCCGAAGGGTCAGAGCACGACGCTGCCGCCGCCTATGTCCTGGGCATCCTGGACGACGCCCAGGCGAGCGCCTTCGAGGCCCACCTGGCGGGCTGCGCCCGGTGCTCGGCGCATCTCGACGAGTTCGCCGGGATGGAGCCCGTGCTCGCGATGCTGGCCGAGGCGCCCGCGGCCGTGCCCGGGGCCCGTCCCGTACCGCACGTCCCCGAGCGGCCCGCGCCCAAGGTCCTCGGCGGGCTGATGGACGAGGTCGCGCACCGCAGGCACCGGCGCACCCGGCGCAGCCGGTATCTGATCGCCGCGGCCGCGGCGCTGATCATCGGCGGCCCGGTCGCCGCGGTCGCCGTCACGGCGGGCGACGGGGACGGCGGCCGCAACGTCGCAGTCGGGGACCCGCACCCCACCAGCCCGGCCGAGGACGCCTTCTTCCAGCACATGACGGAGAAGGTGTCGGGGACCGACCCCACCACCCGGGTCGGCGCGACGGTCGGCATGGAGAAGAAGGCGTGGGGCACCCACACGGTCCTGGAGCTCAAGAACGTCAAAGGCCCGCAGAAGTGCACGCTCGTCGCCGTCTCCAAGACCGGCGAGGAGGAGGTCGTGACCTCGTGGTCCGTCCCGCAGTGGGGGTACGGCATCGAGGACTCGCCGCACGCTTCGGCGAAGTCCCCGCTGTACGTGCACGGCGGGGCGGCGATGGCCCGCGAGGACATCGACCGCTTCGAGGTACGTACGTTCGACGGGGAGCGGCTGGTGGAGATCGGCGCCTGAGCGGACCCGCTCGTTCCGACGCGTAATCGCAACACTCGCCATGCGGACGACAGGTGCGCGAAGGCCCCCCTTCGCATAGGGTTGACGGCTGCCCGATGCACGTCAGAAGGGGGCCTCGGTGGCCGCGCAGGATGCCGCTGTCGATTCGCTGCGGGACCGGGAAATCGGTGTCGAGCAGGATCATCTGGACCGCGTTTACCACCGTCTCGAAGAGAAGATCGACGAGGCGGAATTTCTCATGCACGACGCCGTCAAACGCGGGCAGGTCGGCACGCCCGGCGCCCTCGCCGAACGGGACGCCCAGGTCTTCCGGGCGGGCGTCCACCTCAACCGGCTGAACAACGAGTTCGAGGACTTCCTCTTCGGGCGGATCGACCTGCTCCTCGGCAAGGACGGTGAGCGCGGCCCCGACGGCGCGTTCACCTCCGTCGAGCCGGCCGACGACGCCGTACGGGAGGACGCCACCGCGGACATCGCCGAGACGCTCCACATCGGCCGGATCGGGGTCCTGGACTCCGACTACGCGCCGCTGGTGATCGACTGGCGGGCCCCGGCCGCCGCCCCGTTCTACCGCTCCACCCCGAAGGAGCCGGGCCGGGTGGTACGCCGCCGGGTCATCCGCTCCAAGGGCCGCAAGGTCCTCGGGGTCGAGGACGACCTGATGCGCCCGGAGCTGACGGCGTACCTGGACGGCGGGAAGCTGCCGGTGATCGGCGACGGCGCCCTGATGGCGGCGCTCGGCCAGGCCCGCAGCCACACCATGCGGGACATCGTCGCCTCCATCCAGGCCGAGCAGGACCTGGTGATCCGGGCCCCCGCCGCCTCCGTCACGGAGGTCACCGGCGGCCCCGGCACCGGGAAGACGGCGGTCGCCCTGCACCGGGCCGCCTACCTCCTCTACCAGGACCGGCGGCGGTACGCGGGCGGCATCCTCGTTGTCTCCCCGACCCCGCTCCTGGTCGCCTACACCGAGGGGGTGCTGCCCTCGCTCGGCGAGGAGGGCCAGGTCGCGATCCGCGCGGTCGGCTCGCTCTCCGACGAGGCGGCGGGCACCGCCGGCGCGACGACGTACGACGAACCGGCCGTGGCCCGTATCAAGGGCTCGTCCCGGATGCTCCACGTGCTGCGCAAGGCGGCCCGGGGCGCTCTGGAGCAGGGCGGCCGGCCCGCACCCCGGCAGGAGGGCCAGCTCTCCTTCGGCGAGGAGCCCGCCGACGGGGCGACGGCACCCGCCGCCACCCCGAACCGGCTGCGCGTCGTCGCCTTCGGCGCCCGGGTCGAGCTGGAGGCCGACGACCTCCAGCGCATCCGCAACAACGTGCTGAGCGGCACCGCCCCCGTCAACCTGCTGCGCCCGCGCGCCCGCAAGCTGCTGCTCGACGCCCTGTGGAGCAAGTCCTCGGGGCGCGGCCGCTACACCGACCCGCAGCTGGTGGCGGAGCTGCGCTCGTCCTTCGACGAGGACGTCTCCACCGAGACGCCGTTCCTGGAGTTCCTGAACGCCTGGTGGCCCGAGCTCACCCCGCGCCGGGTGCTGGCCGCCATGTCCGACGAGCGGCGGCTGGCCCGCTGGTCGCGGCGCATCCTCAACCAGGGCGAGGTGCGGCGCCTGGCGCGCTCCCTGAAGCGGCTGGACGCGGACGGCGGCGGTCCGCTCTCCGTCCACGACGTGGCGCTCCTGGACGAGCTCCAGGCGCTGCTGGGCACGGTCGTGCGGCCGAAGCGGAAGCGCGAGGCGGACCCGCTGGACCACCTCTCGGGCCTCGAGGAGCTGATGCCGCAGCGCGAGGAGACCCAGTGGGAGCGGGCCGAGCGGCTCGCGGCGGAGCGCACCGAGTACGCCCACGTCATCGTCGACGAGGCGCAGGACCTGACGCCCATGCAGTGGCGCATGGTCGGCCGCCGGGGCCGCCACGCCACCTGGACCATCGTCGGGGACCCGGCACAGTCCTCCTGGTCCGACCCGGACGAGGCGGCCGCGGCCCGGGACGAGGCGCTCGGCTCCCGGCCGCGCCGCCGCTTCACCCTCACGGTCAACTACCGCAACCCGGCCGAGATCGCGGAGCTGGCGGCGAAGGTGCTGGCGCTCGCCATGCCCGGCATGGAGTCCCCGTCGGCCGTCCGTTCGACCGGGGTGGTGCCGCGCTTCGTCCCGGTGGAGGGCGGCGACCTGGCCGCCACTGTCCGCGAGGAGGCGCGGCGGCTGCTGGCGGAGGTGGACGGCACGGTCGGCGTGGTCGTGGCGATGAACCGCCGCGCCCAGGCCCGTGAGTGGCTCGCCGAGCTGGGGGAGCGGGTGGTGGCGCTGGGCAGCCTGGAGGCGAAGGGGCTGGAGTACGACGCCACGGTGGTCGTCTCGCCCGCGGAGATCGCGGACGAGTCCCCGGCGGGGCTGCGGGTGCTGTACGTGGCGCTGACCCGGGCCACCCAGCAGCTCACGGTGGTCTCGGGGGAGCGGGACATGCCGGACGAGGACGGGGTGCCGGACCTGCTGAGGGAGTGACCGGACCTGCTGGGGGAGCGACCCGGACCTGCTGGGACGTGACGGCGCGCGAGTCAACCTGTCGCACGGGAATCACTTCTCCGGGGTCTTTGTTACCTTGGTACTGGCACCGACTCGATCCAAGCCCCCGGGCCCAACCTTCGTCGCTTCGAGCGACCACTTGCCGCGAGGCGAGCATGGCGGGTCGGTGCCACTCAAGTGAAAAAGACAGACCCGCGTCACCTGATGGTGGCGCGGGTCTGTTCTTGTTCCAGGGGTCTTTTCTGTTCGCGAACCCCGTTGGGGGTTCCGCCGAACGGGTGACTTCTCGTATGGTGGAAAACACTTTCCGAAAGATGGCAGTCATTACCTGCTACCAGTCGGTAGGTGCGACGATCGGGAAGCGTGACCGGAACGAGCGTTCCGGATACGCGGCAATGAAGCTTCAGGAAAGCGAAGGACTCGGCCATGGCAACGGCGCCCAGCGTCTCGTACTCGATGACGGTCAGGCTGGAGGTGCCCGCGAGCGGCACCGCGGTCTCCCAGCTCACCACGGCGGTCGAGTCCTCCGGGGGGTCGGTCACCGGCCTCGACGTCACAGCGTCCGGCCACGAGAAGCTGCGGATCGACGTCACGATCGCGGCCTCCTCCACCTCGCACGCGGACGAGATCGTCGAAGGTCTGCGCGACATCGAGGGCGTCGTGCTGGGCAAGGTCTCCGACCGTACGTTCCTCATGCACCTCGGCGGCAAGATCGAGATGGCGTCCAAGCACCCCATCCGCAACCGTGACGACCTCTCGATGATCTACACCCCCGGCGTCGCCCGGGTCTGCATGGCCATCGCCGAGAACCCCGAGGACGCACGCCGCCTCACCATCAAGCGCAACTCCGTCGCAGTCGTGACGGACGGCTCCGCGGTGCTCGGTCTCGGCAACATCGGCCCGATGGCCGCGCTGCCCGTCATGGAGGGCAAGGCGGCCCTCTTCAAGCGCTTCGCGGGCATCGACGCCTGGCCGATCTGCCTGGACACCCAGGACACCGATGAGATCGTCGCGATCGTCAAGGCGATCGCTCCCGGCTTCGCGGGCATCAACCTGGAGGACATCTCCGCACCCCGCTGCTTCGAGATCGAGGCCCGGCTGCGCGAGGCCCTGGACATCCCCGTCTTCCACGACGACCAGCACGGCACCGCCATCGTCGTCCTGGCCGCCCTGACCAACGCCCTGCGCGTGGTGGGCAAGAGCATCGGTGACGTACGGGTCGTCATGTCCGGTGCCGGAGCCGCCGGTACGGCCATCCTGAAGCTCCTGATCGCCGCGGGCGTCAAGCACGCCGTCGTCGCCGACATCCACGGCGTCGTGCACGCCGGACGCGAGGACCTCGTCGCCGCCGACCCCGACTCGCCGCTGCGCTGGATCGCCGACAACACCAACCCCGAGGGCGTCACCGGCACCCTCAAGGAGGCCGTCGTCGGCGCCGACGTCTTCATCGGCGTCTCCGCCCCGAACGTCCTGAACGGCGACGACGTCGCGGCGATGGCGGACGGTGCGATCGTGTTCGCGCTCGCGAACCCGGACCCCGAGGTCGACCCGGCGATCGCCCGCGAGACGGCCGCCGTCGTCGCCACCGGCCGCTCCGACTTCCCCAACCAGATCAACAACGTGCTGGTCTTCCCGGGTGTCTTCCGCGGTCTGCTGGACGCCCAGTCCCGCACCGTCAACACGGAGATGATGCTCGCCGCCGCCGGAGCCCTCGCCGACGTGGTCGCCGAGGACGAGGTCAACGCGAACTACATCATCCCCTCGGTCTTCAACGACAAGGTCGCCGGCGCGGTCGCCGGAGCCGTCCGCGCGGCCGCCAAGGCCGCGGCGGGCACCGGTACGGAAACCTCCACCTCCGTCTGACCCGACCGTCCCCACCGCTTTCCCCCTGTTTCGCGGGTCCCTCAAGGGGTACCCGCGAAACACCCCGGGCCGCACCCGCCCGTGCCGTACGGCGCGTCGCGGGTCGCGGCGCCCCAAACGCCCCTTTAGGGTGGGCGGGCAGTGGGCCCCGTAGGGCCCGGCATCCGCTGCGGACCGCTAAGGGAAGCCGACGGAACGTCACCACGAGCAAACAGTGGCGCTTTTCGTTGACCCTGAAGGGTTCCGGATTGGCTTTCCCGCCGCAGGTGGGGGCAGGATGCGTAATCGGGCGCGAGGGTCTGACATCAGACCCGGGTCCGGGGACTGTCAGAGGGCCCTGGCAGCATCGGCTTCGATCTCACGCCTCACAGGCAAGAAGAACACGGGAGTAACAACATGAACCGCAGTGAGCTGGTGGCCGCCCTGGCCGACCGCGCCGAGGTGACTCGCAAGGACGCCGACGCCGTGCTGGCCGCGCTCGCCGAGACCGTCGGTGAGATCGTCGCCAAGGGCGACGAGAAGGTCACCATCCCCGGCTTCCTGACCTTCGAGCGCACCCACCGTGCCGCTCGCACCGCTCGCAACCCGCAGACCGGCGACCCGATCAACATCCCCGCCGGCTACAGCGTGAAGGTCTCCGCGGGCTCGAAGCTCAAGGAAGCCGCCAAGGGTAAGTAACCCTCAAGGCGCAAGGAGGGCGGCCACCCCCGACCAGGGGTGGCCGCCCTCGCGCATGCCAGGGGCACATGCGCCCCGCACAGGCCCCCGCACGCCGCGGGCCGCCCGGAATGGTCAGGGATGCATCCGCGCGCCCTTGAGGACCTTGTCCACGGCGTTGCGCGGCCCGTACACGGCCAGCCCCACCAGATCCAGCGCGTCCCGCCCCACCGCCCGTACCGCCGCCCGGTTGTCCCGGTCGTTCCCCGTGCCGAACAGGTCCGAGGTGAACACGGCCGTCACCAGGGACCGGGAGAGCGCCTTCGTGTGCGCGGCGGCCAGCGTCTCCTTGGCCCCCTCGAAGACCAGCACCGGCTGCCGGAGCATCGGCAGGTACGTCGTGGAGTCGGCGTCCTCGTAGGGCTCGCCGATCACCTCGGGCGCCGCCGTCCCCAGGCCGCTGACCAGGAAGGCGGTCACGTTCAGGCGCTGCCAGGTCTCCAGGTCGTCGCGGAGCAGCACCGCGATCTTCGTGTCGAAGGCGATCTTCGTCTCGAAGCGGACGGGGGCATCGTCGGTGGCCATGGTTCCGCTTCCGGTCTCGTACGTGTTTCTCATGGTCCGAGACTGGCCGGTGGCCCCGGGCAGGGTCTTGTACGTTCTTTGCGTGACGCCAAGGCAACAGGCACGGCAGGAGATCTCGGCCTGGCGTCCGGCGGTCCCGGGCGTCGTGGAGGTCTTCCACGCCCGCTTCACCGAGCACGCCTACCCCATGCACGTGCACGACGCCTGGACGCTCCTGATCGTCGACGACGGCGCCGTCCGCTACGACCTGGACCGCCATGAGCGGGGCACCCCCGGCGGCACGGTGAGCCTGCTGCCGCCGCAGGTCCCGCACAACGGTTCGCCCGCGACCTCGGACGGCTTCCGCAAACGGGTGCTCTACCTGGACATGACGCAGCTCGACGCGGGTTACATCGGGCCTGCCGTGGACACCCCCGACCTCGCCGACCCGCTGCTGCGCACCCGCGTCGCCCGGCTCCACACGGCCCTGGCGGACCCGGGCGACGCGCTGGAGGCGGAGAGCCGCCTGGCGTTCGTCGGGGAGCGGCTGAGAGGCCATCTGCGCCCCGCACAGGCCCCTGTGAGCCCGCCGCCCGGCCCGGGAGTCGCCCAGGACCTGCGCGAGCTCCTGGACGAGCGGCTGGACCGGGGCATCACCCTGGCGGAGGCCGCCCGGCTGGTCCACGCGCACCCCACCCATCTCGTACGGGCGTTCAGCGCGGCCTACGCGATCGCGCCGCACCAGTACGTGACGTCCCGCCGGGTCGACCGGGCCCGCCGCCTGCTGCTCGACGGGGTGCCGCCCGGCGAGGCGGCGACCGCCGTCGGCTTCCACGACCAGTCCCATCTCACCCGGCACTTCAAGCGGATCGCGGGGACGACGCCAGGGCGATACGCGCGTTCCCGGACAGCACGGCGCCCCGGCCCCCTGTGAGGGGACCGGGGCGCCGTGTTCGCGCAGTGCTGTGTGCGGCAGCGCTGTGCGGTCAGACGAGTGAACCGCCCGGCAGTTCCACCTTCGCGCCGAGCTTTTCGAGCTTGTCCATGAAGTTCTCGTAGCCGCGGTTGATCAGGTCGATGCCGTGCACCCGGGAGGTCCCCTGGGCCGCCAGCGCCGCGATCAGGTACGAGAAGCCGCCGCGCAGGTCGGGGATGACCAGATCGGCGCCCTGGAGCTTCGTCGGTCCCGAGACGACCGCCGAGTGCAGGAAGTTGCGCTGGCCGAAGCGGCAGTCCGAGCCGCCCAGGCACTCCCGGTAGAGCTGGATGTGCGCACCCATCTGGTTGAGCGCCGAGGTGAAGCCGAGCCGCGACTCGTACACCGTCTCGTGGACGATGGACAGCCCCGCGGCCTGCGTCAGCGCCACCACCAGGGGCTGCTGCCAGTCGGTCTGGAAGCCGGGGTGGACGTCCGTCTCCAGCGCGATGGCGTTGAGCGCGCCGCCCGGGTGCCAGAAGCGGATGCCCTCGTCGTCGATCTCGAAGGCGCCGCCGACCCGGCGGAAGGTGTTCAGGAAGGTCATCATCGAGCGCTGCTGGGCGCCGCGCACGTAGATGTTGCCCTCGGTCGCCAGCGCCGCAGACGCCCAGGAGGCCGCCTCCAGACGGTCCGGGATCGCCCGGTGGGTGTATCCGTCGAGCTTGTCGACACCGGTGATCCGGATGGTCCGGTCGGTGTCCATGGAGATGATCGCGCCCATCTTCTGCAGTACGCAGATGAGGTCCTCGATCTCCGGCTCGACGGCCGCGTTGGACAGCTCGGTGACGCCCTCGGCGAGGACGGCGGTGAGCAGCACCTGCTCGGTGGAGCCCACCGAGGGGTACGGCAGCCGGATCTTGGTGCCGCGCAGCCGCTGCGGGGCCTCCAGGTACTGGCCGTCCGCCCGCTTCTCGATGGTCGCGCCGAACTGGCGGAGCACCTCGAAGTGGAAGTCGATCGGCCGGCCGCCGATGTCGCAGCCGCCCAGGCCCGGGATGAAGGCGTGGCCGAGGCGGTGCAGCAGCGGGCCGCAGAAGAGGATCGGGATGCGCGACGAGCCCGCGTGGGCATCGATGTCGGCGACGTTCGCGCTCTCGACGTGCGAGGGGTCGAGGATCAGTTCGCCCGGCTCGTCGCCGGGGCGGACGGTGACGCCGTGCAGCTGCAGCAGTCCTCGGACGACCCGTACGTCACGGATGTCGGGAACGTTGCGGAGACGGCTGGGCCCGCTGCCGAGCAGCGCGGCGACCATTGCCTTCGGCACCAGGTTCTTGGCGCCTCGGACGCGGATCTCGCCCTCCAGCGGGGTGCCGCCGTGGACAAGCAGGACATCGTCTGTGCCGGTCATGTATCTCGCGTTCCGGAGTGGTCGGGCAGGGGGCCAACGAAAAGGGTAATGGCCTACTACCCCCCTTCCGTAAGGCGAAGGGGGGTGTACGAACGTCATGAATCCGCCACAACACCCTCCGCGCACCTGATCTTGCGGAGGGTCACCGTCCGGATGGCCCCCTCCACACCCCCCGCGCGGTGCGCTCCCCGTGCCTCCGTGCGCCCTGAGCTGCGCTCGCTCTCCTGAGGTGGTCATCACGGTCGCCGGGACCCCGCGGAGGGCGAAGATGCGGGATCATTTCTGCCATGACGGAGGTGTCCTCGCTCACAGGGCGACTGCTCGTGGCCACACCCGCCCTGGCGGACCCGAATTTCGACCGCGCGGTGGTGCTCCTCCTCGACCACGACGAGGAGGGCTCCCTCGGCGTGGTCCTGAACCGCCCGACCCCGGTCGGCGTCGGTGACATCCTCGGGTCCTGGGCCGGTCTCACCGGTGAGCCGGACGTCGTCTTCCAGGGCGGCCCGGTCTCGCTCGACTCGGCGCTCGGTGTCGCGGTGATCCCCGGCGACGAGGGCCCGCTCGGCTGGCGCCGGGTCCACGGGGCGATCGGCCTGGTCGACCTGGAGACCCCGCCGGAGCTGCTCGGACCGGCCCTGGGCTCGCTGCGGATCTTCGCCGGGTACGCGGGCTGGGGCCCGGGCCAGCTGGAGGGCGAACTGGGCGAGGGTGCCTGGTACGTGGTCGAGTCCGAGCCCGGTGACGTCTCCTCCCCGCGGCCGGAGAACCTCTGGCGCGCGGTGCTGCGCCGCCAGCGCAGCGAGCTGGCGATGATCGCCACGTATCCGGACGACCCTTCGCTCAACTGAAGGCCCCGGCTTTCAGTACCCTTGGCGGTTATGAGCACTCTTGAGCCCGATCGCGGGGCAGGTACGGGGACCCTCGTAGAGCCGACGCCGCAGGTGTCGAGGGGCGACGGCGACCACGAGCGCTACGCCCATTACGTCCAGAAGGACAAGATCATGGCGAGCGCCCTGGAGGGCACTCCCGTGGTGGCGCTGTGCGGCAAGGTCTGGGTGCCGGGGCGCGACCCCAAGAAGTACCCGGTCTGTCCCATGTGCAAGGAGATCTACGAGTCCATGGGCGCCGGCGGCGACAAGGACAAGGGCAAGGGCGGCGGCAAGGACAAGGGCAAGAAGTAGGGCCCAGGTCCCACTCGGGTTTCACGGCCCCCGGTGCGCGCGGTTGACGCGCGCACCGGGGGCCTTTTGCGTTCCCGGTCACCGAGGGTGACCGGATGCTCGCGTTGCACGGGCTGCGTCGGCTGGTCACAGAGTGGTGGAGACCACTTGTCGGGCGCCGGAACCGGACTTACTCTCCTGCCAGTTGTGCAGAACGAAACGCACGTTGCACATGATGCAACGAATGACCGGTAGGGGTTCCCGGATGAAGCTTTCTGCCCGAATTGCCGCCCCGGTTGCGGCGCTTGTGCTGGCGGGCCTCACCGCCACCGCCTGCGCGCCGCAGACCTCCGACACCAGTGCGAAGGGTGACGAGAAGAGCGGGACTCTCCGTGTCTGGCTCTACCAGGAAGTCGGCAACAAGCCCAAGGAGAAGGTCGTCGACGACGCGGTCGCCGCGTTCGAGAAGAGCCACAAGGGCGCGAAGGTCGAGGTGGAGTACATACCCGTCGACACCCGCGCCCAGCGGATCAAGGCCGCGTTCAACGACCCCAAGAGCGCCCCGGACCTCGTCGAGTACGGCAACAGCGACACCGCCGGATACGTCAAGGACGGCGGCCTCGCGGACATCACCGAGGAGTTCGGCGCCTGGGAGGAGGCCAAGGACACCGACCCGATCGCCAAGCAGTCCGTAACCGTCGGCGACAAGGTCTACGGCGCCCCCTTCTTCGTCGGCGTCCGCGCCCTCTACTACCGCACCGACGTCTTCAAGGACCTCGGCATCCAGCCCCCCAAGTCCCAGGCCGAGCTGGTCTCCACCGCCAAGAAGATCCACAAGGCGAAGCCGGACCTCTACGGCCTCGCGGTCGGCGGCGCCTACACCTACGGCGCGATGCCCTTCATCTGGTCCCACGGCGGCGAGATCGCGGGCGAGAGCGGGGGAACGTACAAGTCGGCCATCAACAGCGAGAAGGCCCGCAAGGGCATCGAGGCCTACACCTCCCTCTTCGGCGACGACAACTGTCCGGCCGCCAAGTGCGCTTCCATGGGCGGCAACGCCACCGTGACAGCCTTCGCCTCCGGCAAGGCCGCCATGGCGATCGGCGGCGACTTCAGCCACGCGGCCGTCGAGGCGGGCTCGGTCAAGGGCAAGTACGCCGTCGTCCCGCTCCCCGGCATCGCCCCGGACTCCATCGCCCCCGCCTTCGCGGGCGGCAACAACATCGGCGTACTCAAGAGCAGTTCGCACCGCACCCTCGCCGTGGACCTGATGAAGTCGCTCACCGGCAAGAAGACCCAGGCCGAGATGTTCGACGCGATGGGCTTCCTGCCCACCTACACCGACGTCCTGGACAACGCCGCGAAGAAGCAGCCCTTCGTCGCCCCCTTCGTCCAGACCCTCGGCGCGGGCGCCAAGTTCGTCCCCGCCTCGCCCGCCTGGGGCCAGATCGACGCATCCCTGGTCCTGCCGACGATGTTCCAGGAGATCGTCTCCGGCCGTAAGGACGTGGCGCAGGCCTCGGACGACGCGGCGAAGAAGATGGACGCGGCCTTCACCGCCGCAGGCTGACGATGACCACGCACACCACCGCTCTCAAGACCCCGGCCCCCGCTTCGGCCGGGGCGGGCACCGGCGCCCCCGCCGGCCGCCCGCCCCGGCGCGGCCGCTCCGTGTCGCCCAGGGGGCACTCCGGCTGGACCCCCTGGCTCTATCTGCTGCCCGCCCTCGTCCTGCTCGCCGGGCTGCTCGTCTACCCGATCTACCAGCTCGGCCTGATCTCGTTCCTGGAGTACACCCAGGCCCAGGTCAGCGGCGGCGAACCGACCACCTTCCAGGGGTTCGGCAACTACGCCACCCTCTTCAACGACAGCCAGTTCTGGCAGGTCCTCCTCGCCACCGTCCTCTTCGCCGCCGCCTGCGTGGTCTCCACGCTGTTCGTCGGCTGTGCGCTGGCCGTCCTGCTCACCCGCATCCGCGCCCTGCCCCGGCTCGCGCTGATGATGGCCGCGCTGGGCGCCTGGGCCACCCCCGCGATCACCGGCTCCACCGTCTGGGTCTTCCTCTTCGATCCGGACTTCGGACCCGTGAACAAGGTGCTCGGCCTCGGTGACTTCTCCTGGACGTACGGGCGCTACAGCGCCTTCGCGCTCGTACTCCTCGAAGTCCTGTGGTGCTCGTTCCCGTTCGTGATGGTCACCGTGTACGCGGGCATCCGGGCCATCCCCACCGAAGTGCTGGAGGCCGCCTCACTGGACGGCGCCTCCCAGTGGCGGATCTGGCGGACCATCATGGCGCCGATGCTCAAGCCCATCCTGATCGTCGTCACCATCCAGTCGATCATCTGGGACTTCAAGGTCTTCACCCAGATCTACGTCATGACCAACGGCGGCGGTATCGCCGGACAGAACCTGGTGCTCAACGTGTACGCGTACCAGAAGGCGTTCGCGTCCTCGCAGTACAGCCTCGGATCGGCGATCGGCGTCGTGATGCTGGTGATCCTGCTGGCCGTCACGCTGGTCTATCTGCGCCTGGTGAGGCGCCAGGGGGAGGAACTGTGAGCGCGACGACCGACAGTGCCGCACGCGGGGGCACGCGCGGCGTACGCACGCTTCTGCGCGTCAAGAGGCCCGGCAGGCTGGCGGCCGAGGCCGCCGCCCTGCTGATCGCCGTGGCGGTCGCCTTCCCCCTCTACTGGATGGTGCTCTCCGCCTTCAAACCGGCCGGCGAGATCCAGTCGACCGACCCCCGCCCCTGGACGCTGGCCCCCTCGCTCGACTCGTTCCGCCGGGTCTTCGAACAGCAGGACTTCGGCCGCTACTTCCTCAACAGCCTGCTGGTGGCGGGCACGGTCGTCATCGCCTCCGCGCTGATCGCCTTCCTGGCCGCCACCGCCGTGACCCGCTTCCGCTTCAAGTTCCGCACCACCCTGCTGATCATGTTCCTGGTCGCGCAGATGGTCCCGGTGGAGGCGCTCACGATCCCGCTGTTCTTCCTGATGCGGGACTTCGGCCAGCTCAACACGCTCGGCTCGCTGATCCTCCCGCACCTCGCCTTCTCACTGCCGTTCGCCATCTGGATGCTCCGCGGCTTCGTCAAGGCGGTCCCCGAAGCACTGGAGGAGGCCGCCTACATCGACGGGGCGAGCCGCACCCGCTTCCTGTGGCAGATCCTCTTCCCGCTGGTCTTCCCCGGCCTCGTCGCGACCAGCGTCTTCTCCTTCATCACCACCTGGAACGACTTCCTGTTCGCGAAGTCCTTCATCATCAGCGACACCTCCCAGTCGACGCTGCCCATGGCGCTGCTGGTCTTCTTCAAGCCGGACGAGAACGACTGGGGCGGGATCATGGCAGCCTCGACGGTGATGACCATTCCCGTCCTCGTCTTCTTCGTACTCGTACAGCGACGCCTCGTCTCCGGACTGGGCGGAGCGGTAAAGGACTGACGTCATGACATCCAAGAACGCCGAGGGCCCGGACGCGCCGACATCCGGGGGCGAGGCGGTTCCCGGGCTCGTCCCCGCCCCGCGCGGCCTGACCTGGGGACCGCCCGGCCAGGAGCCGTTCCGGCTGGGCGAGGCAACGGTCATCAGCGCCGCGCCGGGCACCGAGGGCGTCGCCCGCCGGCTGCGCGCCACGGTCGGCGCCGCCACCGGGCTGCCGCTCGCCGAAGCCACCGAGGGCACCGAGGCCGCCGACGGCACCGCCGCTCCTCGCGTGGAGCTGGCGCTCGACGCGGCGCTGGCGCCCGAGGCGTACCGCCTGGCCGTCGACGCCGGTGCCGTACGCATCACCGGCGGCAGCGCGGCCGGCCTCTTCTGGGGGACGCAGACCTTCCGTCAGCTCCTGGGCCCGGACGCCTTCCGGCGCGCCCCCCTCGCGCCGGGGCGCACCTGGGACGTCCCCGCCGTGGTCGTCGAGGACGAACCCCGCTTCTCCTGGCGCGGCCTGATGCTCGACGTCTCCCGGCACTTCCTGCCCAAGGACGACGTCCTGCGCTACCTGGACCTCCTCGCCGCCCACAAGCTGAACGTCTTCCACTTCCACCTCACCGACGACCAGGGCTGGCGCATCGAGATCAAGCGCCACCCGCGCCTGACCGAGGTCGCCTCCTGGCGCTCGCGCACCAAGTACGGCCACCGGGCCTCCGAACTGTGGGACGAGACCCCGCACGGCGGCCACTACACCCAGGACGACATCCGCGAGATCGTCGCCTACGCCGCCGAGCGGCACATCCGCGTCGTCCCCGAGATCGACATCCCGGGCCACGCGCAGGCCGCCATCAGCGCGTACCCCGAGCTGGGCAACACCGACGTCATCGACACCACCGCCCTCTCCGTCTGGGACAACTGGGGCATCAGTCCGAACGTACTCGCCCCCACCGACAACACCCTGCGCTTCTACGAGGGCGTCTTCGAGGAACTCCTGGAGCTCTTCCCCGCCGAGACCTCGCCGTTCATCCACGTCGGCGGCGACGAGTGCCTCAAGGACCAGTGGAAGGAGTCCCCGGCCGCCCAGGCCCGGATCGCCGAACTCGGCCTCAAGGACGAGGACGAGCTGCAGTCCTGGTTCATCCGCCACTTCGACACCTGGCTCACCGCACGCGGCCGCCGCCTCATCGGCTGGGACGAGATCCTCGAAGGCGGCCTCCCCGAAGGCGCCGCGGTCTCCTCCTGGCGTGGTTACGCGGGCGGCATCGCGGCCGCCGAGGCCGGGCACGACGTGGTGATGTGCCCCGAGCAGCAGGTGTATCTGGACCACCGTCAGGACGGCGGCCCCGACGAGCCGATGCCCATCGGGTACGTCCGCACCCTGGAGGACGTCTACCGCTTCGAACCCGTTCCGCCGGGCCTCTCCGAGGAGGCCGCCGGGCACATCCTCGGTACCCAGGGCAACGTGTGGACCGAGGTCATGCAGAACCGGTCCCGCGTCGACTACCAGGTCTTCCCGCGCCTCGCCGCCCTCGCGGAGGTCGCCTGGACGCCCCTGCCGGCCCCGGCCGACCGGGACTTCGGCGCCTTCGAGGAGCGCATGACGGACCATTACGCCCGGCTCGACGCCCTCGGCGTCGACTACCGCCCGCCGGGCGGCCCGCTGCCCCGGCAGCAGCGGCCCGGCGTCCTCGGCCGCCCGATCGAGGGGGCGCCGCCGGTGGTGTGAGCCCACCCTCGGCCCGCGCCGGACCTGCTCCGGCGCGGGCCGAACACCCTGCGGCACGAACGTAATAAGTCGTACAAGCCTCGCTTAAGAGTGGCAATTCACCCTCCGCTCCGAAGAGGTGCGAAACCGGATCATCCCCCAGGTCAGGGACGGATCCACCCTTCGCGGACCCTCGCGCCGGTCCCGTCGGAAGATGTGCCAGAGTTGCCACGTCCGGCCTGTGAGCACGTACCGTACGGCGGAACAGGCGGACCAGCCGGGAGACCGGGAAGGGGCAGCTGGGTTGACCACGCACGCACCGCAGGCGCTGCAGTCGGTGACGCTGCCGGCCTCGCTCGACGAGGCCGTGGCGGCGCTGGAAGTCATGCCTGCCGCCGTCCCCGTGGCGGGGGGAACGGACCTGATGGCGGCCGTGAACAAGGGGCTCCTGCGCCCCTCGGGACTGGTCGGCCTCGGCCGGATCAGCGAGCTGCGCGGCTGGCACTACCAGGACGGCCACGCCCTGCTCGGCGCCGGCCTCACCCACGCCCGTATGGGACGGCCCGACTTCGCCGCCCTGATCCCCGCCCTCGCCGCCTCCGCACGCGCCGCGGGCCCGCCCCAGATCCGCAACGCCGGAACCCTCGGCGGCAACATCGCCACCTCCGCGCCCACCGGCGACGCCCTGCCGGTGCTGGCCGCCCTGGAGGCCGAGCTGGTCGTCGCGGGACCCGGCGGAGCCCGTCGCGAGATCCCCGTCTCGCACCTGCTGGCCGGCCGCGAGATGCTGGCCCCGGCCGAGCTGATCGGCTTCGTCCGCGTACCGCTGCTGCACGCCCCGCAGGTGTTCCTGAAGGCCACCGGCCGCACCGGACCCGGCCGTGCCACCGCCTCCGTCGCCATCGTCCTGGACCCGGCCCGCCGCGGGGTCCGCTGCGCGGTCGGCGCCATCGCCCCGATGCCGCTGCGCCCGCTGGAGGCGGAGCGCTGGATCGCCTCGCTGATCGACTGGGACGGCGAGCGGGGCCTGGCGCCCGACGCGCTGGCCGCCTTCGGCGAGTACGTCGCCGCCGCCTGCATCCCGGACCACGCACCGCCGGCCGACGGATCAGAGGCCCCGCCGCTGTCCCCGGCCGTACTCCACCTGCGGCGCACCGTCGCCGCGCTCGCCCGACGCGCACTGGGGAGGGCACTGTCGTGAGCAATGAGGAACGCCCCGGCCGGCACGGGGAGCAGGGCCCCGACCCCCGGTACGGGGGCTGGGAGCCGACGCCGCAGAGCGGTGAGTACGACGCGGACGCCACCGCGTTCGTCCAGCTCCCGCCGGAGGACCTGGCGGGCGTCCCGCTGGCCGCACCCGGCCACGGGTACGTACCGCCGATGATCCTGCCGCTGACCCCGGCCGCCGGTCTGGACCCGGCCGCGACGGGCAGCTGGGTCGTGCAGACCCAGAGCCAGCAGCAGGCGCAGGCCGAACGGCGCGCCCAGGAGGCGGCCCCGGGCGCGGTGCACTGGCCCGACCCGAACGAGCAGGGCGGGTACGCGCAGCCGTACCAGGACACATCGCACTCCACGGCCCAGTGGAACTTCACCGAGGCGATGGGGGAGCAGCCGGGGCAGTCCGGGCAGTCCGGGCAGTCCGGTGCGGGGGCGGGGCCCGGGGAGTACCAGGAGCACACCGGCCACAACGGTCCGGCCCACTACACGGACCACACGGGTCCCAGCGACTACGCGGGCCCCGGAGACCACTCAGGCCACTCCGGCCACATCGACACCTCCGCGCACACCGAGCACGCCAGCCCCACCGAGCACACCAGCCACACCACGCACGCAGGCCACACGGGCCAGTGGACGATCCCGGTCGCGGACGGGGATCTTCCGGACGAGTCGGGCGAGTTCCTGGCCTCGGCGGCGGCCTCGCAGCAGTGGTACGCGGACGATACGCGCCCGGCGACGCTCCCCGGCGGCGCCCCCGCCCCGTGGGCCACGCAGCCGCAGCCCGAGGAGTCCCCGGCGCCCGTGCGCCCCGGCCCGGACGAGGAGCACACGGCGGCCCACCCCGCCGCCGACCCCGGGACCGGCGCCCACCCGCTCTCCGCCGAGGAGGAGCCGGAGGAGCCGGCCGAAGCCCTCACCGCAGCGGAAGCGGAACCGGAACCCCCGGCCGACGCGGCCCCGGAAGAGTCCGCCGACTCCGGCCCCGAGCCCATTTCCGAGGACACGGCAGCAGCCGCCCCCGAGGCGGGCGCGGAACAGCCCCCCGAAGCGGAACCCGAACCGGACCCGGCCCACGACCCCGCGCACGACCCGGCCACCGCCCCCGTCGACGTACCGAGCGAACACCCCTCCGCCTCCTACCTCCTGCACGTGAACGGCGTGGACCGCCCGGTCGCCGACGCCTGGATCGGCGAGTCCCTGCTCTACGTGCTCCGCGAGCGCCTCGGCCTCGCCGGGGCCAAGGACGGCTGCTCGCAGGGCGAGTGCGGGGCGTGCAACGTCCAGGTCGACGGCCGGCTGGTCGCCTCCTGCCTGGTGCCCGCCGCCACCGCCGCCGGCAGCGAGGTCCGTACGGTCGAGGGGCTGGCCGTCGACGGCGAACCCTCCGACGTCCAGCGGGCGCTCTCCGCCTGCGGAGCCGTCCAGTGCGGCTTCTGCATCCCCGGCATGGCGATGACGGTCCACGACCTGCTGGAGGGCAACCACGCCCCCAGCGAGCTGGAGACCCGCCAGGCCCTCTGCGGCAACCTCTGCCGCTGCTCCGGCTACCGGGGCGTGCTCGACGCGGTCGCGGACGTCGTGGCGGGCCGTGAGGCGAGCGCGGAGGCGGCCGCCTCCGCCCAGGACGAACCCCGCATCCCGCACCAGGCCGAGCCCGGCGCCGGCGGCGTACAGCAGCACCAGCACCACCCGCACTCACAGTCGCACTCGCACGAGGGAGGCGCGCAGTGACCGGCGCGCGCAGACCCACGTCATCCGGACAGCACCCCGCGACACCACAGCTCACCCCCCGCCCCCGTAGCGGCGGGGCGAACGACAAGGAGGCGGCGTGAGCGGCGACGCAGCCACCGCGGCCAACGCGACGAGCACCACCCTGCCCAGGATCGACGCGGCCGCCGGGCCGGGCGACGGTCCCGGCCACGAGCCGCCCCTGATGGGCCTGGGCGCCTCGCTGTCGCCCGCCGACGCCCGCGCGAAGACCGAGGGCACCTTCCCGTACGCCGCCGACCTCTGGGCCGAGGGGCTGCTGTGGGCCTCCGTGCTCCGCTCCCCGCACCCGCACGCCCGCATCCTGTCCATCGACACCTCGGCCGCCGCTGCGATGCCCGGGGTGCGCGCGGTCGTCACGCACGAGGACGTCCCCGGGGACAGCAACTACGGCCGCCGGGTCGTCGACCGCCCGGTCTTCGCCTCCGAGCTGGTCCGCCACCACGGCGAGCCGATCGCCGCCGTCGCCGCCGACCACCCGGACACCGCACGGCTGGCCGCCGCCGCCATCGCCGTCGAGTACGAGGTGCTGGAGCCGGTCACGGACCCGGAGAAGGCGTTCGCGGCGGAGCCCCTGCACCCCGACGGCAATCTGATCCGGCACATCCCCCTGCGGTACGGCGACGCCGAGGCGACCGGCGAGATCATCGTCGAGGGCCTCTACCGCATCGGCCGCCAGGACCCCGCCCCGATCGGCGCGGAGGCCGGGCTCGCCGTGCCCCGCCCGGACGGCGGCGTCGAGATCTACACCGCCTCCACCGACCCGCACACCGACCGCGACCTGGCCGCCGCCTGCTTCGGCCTGGAGCCGGACCGGGTCAAGGTCGTCGTGACCGGCGTCCCCGGCGCGACCGGCGACCGCGAGGACCCCGGCTTCCAGATCCCGCTGGGACTGCTCGCCCTGCGCACCGGCTGCCCGGTGAAGCTGGCCGCCACCCGCGAGGAGTCCTTCCTCGGCCACGCCCACCGCCACCCCACCCTGCTGCGCTACCGCCACCACGCGGACGCGGACGGCCGACTGGTCAAGGTGGAGGCCCAGATCCTGCTGGACGCGGGCGCCTACGCCGACGCCTCCTCGGAGTCGCTGGCCGCCGCGGTCGCCTTCGCCTGCGGCCCGTACGTCGTCCCGCACGCCTTCATCGAGGGCTGGGCGGTCCGCACGAACAACCCGCCCTCCGGTCACGTACGCGGCGAGGGCGCGATGCAGGTCTGCGCGGCGTACGAGGGCCAGATGGACAAGCTGGCCGCCAGGCTGGGCATCGACCCGGCCGAACTCCGCCTCCGTAACGCGCTCTCCACGGGCGACATCCTGCCCACGGGCCAGACGGTGACCTGCCCGGCCCCGGTGGCCGAACTGCTCCGTGCCGTCCGCGACGCCCCCCTCCCCGCCCTCCCCAAGGACACCCCGGAGGACGACTGGCTGCTGCCCGGCGGCCCCGAGGGCGCGGGCGAGCCCGGGGCGGTGCGGCGGGGCGTCGGCTACGGGGTCGGCATGGTCCACATGCTCGGCGCCGAGGGCGCGGACGAGGTCTCCACGGCGACGGTCCGGGTCCATGACGGCGTGGCCACCGTCATCTGCGCCGCGGTCGAGACGGGCCAGGGCTTCACCACCCTCGCCCGCCAGGTCGTCCAGGAGGTCCTGGGCATCGACGAGGTCCATGTGGCGGCGGTCGACACCGACCAGCCGCCCGCCGGCCCGGCGACACACGGCCGCCACACCTGGGTCTCCGGCGGGGCGGTGGAGCGGGCGGCGAAGATGGTCCGCACCCAGCTCCTCCAGCCGCTGGCCCACAAGTTCGGCATGTCCACGGAGCTGCTCCAGATCGCCGACGGCAAGATCACCTCGTACGACGGTGTCCTGTCCACCACCGTCATGGAGGCGATGGACGGCAAGGAGCTCTGGGCCACCGCCCAGTGCCGTCCCCACCCCACCGAGCCGCTGGACGAGTCCGGCCAGGGCGACGCCTTCGTCGGCCTCGCGTTCTGCGCGGTACGGGCGGTCGTCGACGTCGACATCGAGCTCGGCTCGATCCGCGTGGTCGAGATGGCGGTCGCCCAGGACGTCGGCCGCGTCCTCAACCCGGCGCAGCTCGCGATCCGGATCGAGGCGGGCATCACCCAGGGCATCGGCGCGGCCCTCACCGAGAACCTCCGCACCGCCCGCGGCCTGATCCGCCACCCCGACCTGACCGGCTACGCGCTCCCTACCTCACTGGACGCGCCGGACATCCGTATCGTCAAGCTGGTCGAGGAGCGGGACGTGGTGGCCCCCTTCGGCGCCAAGCCGGTCTCCGCCGTCCCCGTCGTGACGGCCCCGGCGGCGGTGGCCTCGGCGGTCCGCTCGGCCACCGGCCGCCCGGTGAACCGCCTGCCGGTGCGTCCGCAGGCGGCGGTGGTGACCCCCAAGGGCTGACGGGGGCGCACGTGTTCGAAAGTTTTTGACCAGGGGGAGTGCCGGAGATGATTTCCGAGCTGGAGCTGACCGGTGAGTTCGGGCCGGAGCACACCGCGGAGGCGGTGGGCGGCTTCGACCGGAAGCCCGCGTCCGGACGTCGGGGCGGGCACGGCCTGCTGTGGGGCTCGGCCGGAGCACTGGCCGCGTCCGCGGTGTGGGCGACGGCCGTCTTCGCGTACGGCATCGGCGGCGACCGGAAGCCGGACACGCACGGCTACCAGGTGGGCGGGCGCTCGTGTTCGGTGATGCAGATGACGGCGCTGACCGCGTCCGTGGGGAAGCGGGCCGAGGCCCCGTCGCTCCTGCCGGGGACGATCGAAACCCCGGCGCTCGACAGCGTCTCGTGCACCATGTCCCTCGCCTCGCCGGACGCCCCGGCCGAGAACGACCACGGCTGGAGCTACCGGCTCCACGTGGGGATGTCGGTCGAGCTGCACAAGGAGACCGACCCCCTGCCCGAATTCGACGCCCGCAAGGATTCGTCGGTCTGGGGAAACGATGCGGAGCGGTCGGAGCTGGTGCCCGGCCTCGGGGACCGGGCCTACCTGCTGGTCGTGGACGAGCAGACCTCGGAGCTGAGGGTGGTGGAGGGCGGTGCCGTCATCAAGCTCTCCATCGCCGCCTCCATGGACTACGCGTCGGCCGACGAGGGCGGGGAACCGCCGCGCGGTGAGCCCGATCCGCCAGCTGTGGAGCCCTACCACGCCGACCTGATCACTGACATGCGCGATGTGATGAAGAAGCTGAAAACGGCCTGAGCGCCGCTGGACACACGCGGAAGCGGCCGCCCCCTCTCCTCGGGGGCGGCCGCTTCGCCGTTGGAGGCCGTGACCGGAATCGAACCGGTGTAACTCGAGTTGCAGTCGAGCCCCTGAGCCTCTCGGGCACACGGCCGGGTGTTGCTGTTGTGTCCTCGACGTTAGGGGGCGCGGGGAGCGGACCACAAGGGAAGCGGCCGGTACGCAATACGACTGCCATACGCCGTTCACGCCCCGGGGCCTTCGGCCTACGACCAAGGGACGACGCCGGGCAGGCCCAGCGACAGGGCTCAAACCGCCCCACGCCCCTTACCCTGGGGCAATGACCGCCCCCGAACAGCGTGACGGCACCGATGCCGCGCGCCCCGCGCCGACCGAGCTGCCGCACGACCTGCGGGGCGGCCCCACCGACCCCGCCACCGGACTGCCCGCAGACCTCCCCACCGACCTCAAGACCGGCATACCCGGGGACCTGCGGCCGGGGATGCCGGACGCCCTGCCCGACGATCTGGCCGGGGCGGTCGCGGGGGCGGCCGCCGAGGGCGTGCTCGGGCGCACCTACCGGGCGCTGAGCATCGGCATCGTCTCCGTGGTGTTCCTCATCGCGTTCGAGGCCACGGCGGTCGGCACGGCGATGCCGGTGGCCGCCCGGGAGCTGCACGGCATCCCGCTCTACGCGTTCGCCTTCTCCGCGTACTTCACCACCAGCCTCTTCGCCATGGTCCTCTCCGGCCAGTGGGCCGACCGGCGCGGACCGCTCCAGCCGCTCGCCACCGGGATCACCGCCTTCGGCGCGGGGCTGCTGCTCTCCGGGGCGGCGGGCTCCATGTGGGTCTTCATCGCGGGCCGGGCGGTCCAGGGGCTCGGCGGCGGGCTGGTGATCGTCGCCCTGTACGTGGTGATCGGGCGGGCTTACCCCGAACGCATCCGGCCCGCCATCATGGCCGCTTTCGCCGCGAGCTGGGTGATCCCGTCCGTGGTCGGGCCGCTGGCCGCCGGCACGGTGACCGAGCACCTCGGCTGGCGCTGGGTCTTCGTCGGCATTCCCGCCCTGATCGTGATCCCGCTGGCGCTGGCCCTTCCGCAGATCCGCCGGATGGCCTCGGGGCCCGCGGACCCGGACGCGCCGCCGCCACCGTACGACCGCCGCCGCATCCGCCTCGCGCTGGGCATCTCGGCGGGGGCCGGGCTGCTCCAGTACGCGGGCCAGGAGCTGAACTGGCTCGCGGTGCTGCCCGCCGCCGCGGGTGTCGCGCTGCTGGTGCCCGCGGTACGGGGCCTGCTGCCCACCGGGACCGTACGGGCGGCGCGCGGGCTGCCGTCGGTGATCCTGCTGCGCGGGGTCGCGGCCGGTTCGTTCATCGCCGCGGAGTCCTTCGTACCGCTGATGCTGGTCACCCAGCGCGGCCTGACCCCGACCATGGCCGGGCTCTCGCTGGCGGTGGGCGGCGCGACCTGGGCGCTCGGCTCGTACGTCCAGTCCCGGCCGCGCCTGGAGCCGTACCGGGAGCGGCTGATGGTGAGCGGGATGGTGCTGGTGGCCGCGTCCATCGCCGTCGCCCCCACCGTACTGATCCCGGCCGTCCCGGTCTGGATCGTCGCCGTGGCCTGGGCCTTCGGCTGCTTCGGCATGGGCATGGTGATCGCCTCCACCAGCGTGCTGCTGCTGAAGCTCTCGGCCCCCGAGGAGGCGGGCTCCAACTCCGCCGCCCTCCAGATCTCCGACGGCCTCTCCAACGTCCTGCTGCTGGCGACGGGCGGTGCGGCCTTCGCGGCGCTCGGCGGCGGCGCGATGGGCGCGGCGGCGCACGGCACGGTGGAGTCCGGCGCCACGGGCTCGCACCCGGTGGCGTTCGCGGCGGTGTTCCTGCCGATGGCGGTGGTCGCGGTGGTGGGGGCGTGGGTGGCTACGCGGGTGCGGGAGAAGTAGCGGTACCGCGTGGTACCTGAGCGGGCATGGTGTCCCTCGCCCGCACCACGGCCGGGTCGGCAACAAGTAGCCGCACCTGTGAAGAGCGTCTCAACGGACTCGAACCGCGACTCGTTCGTACGGGTTCTCAGCCGGGCCCCCGGTAGGGTGGCCCGGTTGTCGTATCGCGGGCCGGGTCCTTCGGGCCGGGTCCGGTAGCGGCAGCGACCCACGTACCCGAGCGCCCCGAACCGGAGACCGTGACTACTACCACCGCCTCCCACCACCTCTCACCCGCCTTTCCCGGCCGCGCCCCCTGGGGCACCGCCGGCAAGCTGCGAGCCTGGCAGCAGGGCGCCATGGAGAGGTACATCCAGGAGCAGCCGCGCGACTTCCTCGCCGTCGCGACGCCCGGCGCGGGCAAGACCACGTTCGCGCTGACCCTCGCGTCGTGGCTGCTGCACCACCACGTCGTCCAGCAGATCACCGTGGTCGCCCCCACCGAGCACCTCAAGAAGCAGTGGGCGGAGGCGGCCGCCCGGATAGGGATCAAGCTCGACCCGGAGTACAGCGCCGGCCCGCTGAGCAAGGAGTACCACGGCGTCGCCGTCACCTACGCGGGTGTCGGCGTCCGCCCGATGCTGCACCGCAACCGGTGCGAGCAGCGCAAGACCCTGGTCATCCTCGACGAGATCCACCACGCCGGTGACTCGAAGTCCTGGGGCGAGGCCTGCCAGGAGGCGTTCGACCCGGCGACCCGCCGGCTCGCGCTGACCGGTACGCCGTTCAGGTCGGACACCAACCCGATCCCCTTCGTCGCGTACGAGGAGGGCAACGACGGCATCCGCCGCTCCTCCGCCGACTACACCTACGGCTACGGCAACGCCCTCGCCGACGGCGTGGTCCGTCCCGTGATCTTCCTCAGCTACAGCGGCAACATGCGCTGGCGCACCAAGGCCGGGGACGAGATCGCGGCCCGGCTCGGCGAGCCGATGACCAAGGACGCCATCGGCCAGGCCTGGCGCACCGCACTGGCGCCCACCGGTGACTGGATCCCCAACGTCCTGAGCGCCGCCGACAAGCGGCTCACCGAGGTCCGCAAGGGCATCCCGGACGCTGGCGGGCTCGTCATCGCGACGGACCAGGACTCGGCACGCGCGTACGCCAAGATCCTCAAGAAGGTCACCGGTGAGACGCCGACCGTCGTCCTCTCCGACGAGAAGGCCGCCTCGAAGAAGATCGACAAGTTCAGCGCGGACGAGTCGCGCTGGATGGTCGCGGTGCGGATGGTGTCCGAGGGTGTCGACGTGCCACGGCTGGCCGTCGGCGTGTACGCCACCACCATCTCGACGCCTCTCTTCTTCGCCCAGGCCGTCGGCCGCTTCGTGCGCTCCCGCAGGCGCGGTGAGACGGCCTCCGTCTTCGTACCGACGATCCCGATGCTCCTCGACTTCGCCAACGAGATGGAGGTCGAGCGGGACCACGTACTCGACAAGCCGAAGAAGGGCAGCGACGAGGAGAACCCGTTCTCGGAGGAGGACAAGCTCCTCGCCGACGCCGAGAGGCTGGAGGACGAGGAGACCGAGGAGCAACTGCCCTTCGAGGCGCTGGAGTCCGACGCCGTCTTCGACCGGGTGCTGTACGACGGCGCCGAGTTCGGTATGCAGGCCCACCCCGGCTCCGAGGAGGAGCAGGACTACCTCGGCATCCCGGGCCTCCTGGAGCCGGACCAGGTCCAGCTCCTCCTCCAGAAGCGGCAGAGCCGGCAGATCGCGCACAGCCGCCAGAAGCCGGCCGAGGAGGCCGACCTCCTGGAGAAGCCGGCCGACGCCCGCCCCGTGGTCACGCACAAGCAGCTGCTGAGCCTGCGCAAGCAGCTCAACACGATGGTCTCCGCCTACACCCACCAGAGCGGCAAGCCCCACGGGGTGATCCACACCGAACTGCGCCGCGTCTGCGGCGGCCCGCCGAGCGCCGAGGCGACGGCCCACCAGATCCAGCTGCGGATCGCGAAGGTCCAGGAGTGGGCGACCCGGATGACGTGAGCGGGCCCGCGCGGAAGTGTCCGCACGTAGCGAGGTGAGGGAGGGCGGGACGCGTATCCGTACGCGTTCCGCCCTCTCGTCCGTTCGGAGGCCGTCAGCCCTTCGCGGGCTCGGGCACCTGCGCGGGGAGCGCGGCCTCGTCCGCACAGCCGAGCTGCTCGGCCATGGCTCGGGACACGTCGTTGAGGATGGTCATACGGTCATCCGGGGGAGAGGCGGGGGCCAGCTGGCCCGGCGAGGAGTACATCCTCGCCCTTATGTATGGGGATGTGCCATCGGGCCCGTCGGTCGAGCAGGCGAAGTACAGATTGGCCCCACTGTCGCCGTTGACCTCGGCGTAGGAGCCCAGAGGGAAGATAAGTCGGCTCCTCTCTCCGCGTCGCGCTTCCTCCTCCGGGTCCGGGTGGTTCTTGTTGGGCTCGAACTCTATTCTGAGCAGAGGGATTCCACTGTCGCTGTCCGCCTTGTAGATGTTGCATATGTTGCGTTCTTTGACGCCTCCGTGGAGCCTTTTTGCTGCCAGCTCCAGAGAGAACTTGTTCGAATCGCCTCGTGCGTTGGTGCCGGTGAGTTCGGTGAAGCCTTCTGCTGCTGCCAGGCGTTCGATGGCCTTCGCCGAGCGCGGGCTCAGTGTGCTGTCGCACACCTGCGATGCCGAAAGCGTTTCTGCTTTCCCGCTCTCCTCATCGGTGCACGCGGAGGACGCGAGGAGCATCAGGCTGCCGCACAGCACCCAGTGCAATCTATTGCGCATGACACGATTCTGCCTTTGTGAGATCCGGAGTGGACAGGGTCAGTCCTTGTAGGCCGGGCGTCCCCGATAGTCGTTCTGCTGAGATCCGGTGCCGAAATAGCTGTGCTCGATATCTTGAGGCCAATTCCGGAGATTCGTGTCCTGCTTGAGTTGGGGATTCCCCTCGATGTACGCCATGTAGGCGTCGGCCTGCTGCTGGATTCCCTGGCCGTAGAACTGCTGGCTGGTGAGCTGGGCCTGCTCCGCCGGATCCTTCTCGGCCTTGTCGATGCCCTTGTCGATCTCGTGGCCGATAAAGGTGTTCACCGCGTTTCCGACCGTGTCCGCGGCCAGCGGGGCGACCACGAGCGCGGCCGCCGTCGATCCGGGCACCGGAATCGCTGCGATCCCGCCCCCCACCACGACCCCGGCGCCCAGCTTGACCCAGTCCCCGGAACGGCCGAGCGACTTGTTCTGCTGCTCCGCCTCGTCCTTGAAAGTGGTCTCTGCCTGCTGCACACGTGAGTGGTCGAGGATGCCCCGCGCCTCACCACCGGTCGTCAACGCGTCATGCGCGTTGTTGATGTTCGCCTCGCTCGTGGGGGGATTGGCATCCAGCATGCTCAGCGTGTAGAGGTGCTGCGCTGTCGTGACGACACCGTGCGAGGTTTCGTTCTGACCGAGCACGCTGAGGAAGTTGATGGCCCCCTGCTCGCCGAGGCCGGCCCGTCCTTGGTACTTCGGCGGAAAGAGCTCTTCATCCTTCGCCCGGTCGCCGATCCCCGACAAGCTGTAGTTGATGTCATCGATGTACGCAGCCCCCATCTTGCCCAGGCTGTCGGCCAGCTGTGACTGCTCGTGGAGCATCTTCGGCCCGTCCTCGCTCCCGTACAGGAACGCGACCTGCTCCATCACCCCCGCCGTCTCCGCCGTCCGCAGGTCGCGGTTGCCCGGGATCATCGGGTCCTTGGCGGTCATGGGATCGGCGTCGTACGCGTATCCGGTGGTGGCGGCCTCCAGGGCGTGGCCGAGGGAGTCGTGGCCGGCGATGACCTTGTTGTCGCCGCCCATGACGTAGACGTCGGGCAGCCAGATGCGGTCCTTCGTCAGGTACTTGAGGTTCTCGTTCACCTCGGATTCCTTGTCGACGCCCGCTCCGGCGCCCTCCGGTTGGGCGAAGAACTCCGTCGCGGCGCCGGGGTTGTGGCCGAGGGCCTCCAGGAAGCCGGTCATCGGGTCGCGGCCCCGGTCGTTCTTGCTGTAGAAGTTCAGGTCTCCGTTGTTCCAGTTGTTGATCCACGGGCTCATGTGCTCGACGTTGCGCTCCTTGTCGAACGCCACGAGCTTCTCGCCGTAGTCGTTGAGGAACCGGTCGTCGTAGTCGCCGAACCGCATGAGGTTGCTCATGACGGCGAACCCGCGCGGATTGTTCGCGTGGTCGGTGCCGAGTTCGTCCGGACCCAGCTTGATCATCTTCTGTTCCCAGGACCGCATCGCCGCACTGTCGGAGAGCGTGGCGGTGCCCAGGGCGATGCCCAGGTTCTTCTGGAGGAGCTTGGCCTGCTCCATCCGCTGCTTCGGGTCTGCCCCGTACCCCTGGTAGGGGTCGGCGATGCCGGCGTAGAACTTCAGGAGCCCGTCGGGCGTCGTGGAGGTGGCGAGTTTCTCCGCGAACAGCGGGTCCTTGCCATAGGTGGCGAGCGTCCCGTTGACCTTGTTCAGCTCGGTCGGCGTGATGTCGGCCGGGTCCTTCTTGAGGATCTTGGCGATCGCCTCCGCCTCGGCGACGGCCTTGGCCGCCGAGTCCCGGTCCGCGTAGTCGGCACCCGAGAACCCGTACGTGGCCTGGTCGACGATGAGCCGCAGCGCCTCGGCGGCGCTGGTGTCGCTGTGCGTGGCCTTCTTCAGGATCGCTTCGACCCGGTCGCGCAGTCCGTCCACGTCGCTCTGGCTGTGCTCGGGGAGCGTGGTGCCCTTGGCCGCGCGGTCGGGGTGGATGTTCATCGTGACGGTGAACGAGCCCTCGCCCGTGTCCCTGACCGTCAGGTTCTTCTTCGCGCCCTGTGCGATCGCCTCGGTGAGCTCGGTCCGGAAGGAGACCAGTTCGTCCCAGGTGTCGCTGAGGATGCGGGTGACCGTACGGGCCTGGGTGTGGGCGTCGGCGAACTCGCCCGCGGTCTTCTCCACGAAGGTCCGGGTAACGGTGGCGTTCTCCCCGGCCCAGCGGGCCTTGGCAGCCTTGCCGCCCAGGTTGTCCTTGGCGTCGCTCTTGAGGGTCTCCAGCTTCTTGGCCATCTGGGTCCAGTCGGTGATCGCTTCACCGAGCTGGGAGAAGTTGGCGAAGCGGAGGGCGTCGAGATCCATCAGGCGCCCTTCCTCTCGTCGAAGCCCGCGTCGAGCGTGGAGATGGTGCTGATGGTCCCGGCGATGTGGACCTCGTCCCCCGCGTGGGCGCCCTTGGTGTAGTCGAGGTGGTTGGAGATGTGGGCCGTGGCGTCCAGCAGCGACCTGGACTGGTCGACCCAGCGGGAGGCGACGTGATCCAGCGCCCCGCCGAGCGCGAACCCCTCGGACTTCAGCCCGCTTGCCGCCTTCTGCGAGGCGGTACGAGCGTGATTGCTCACCCGCTCGAATTCCTGGCGGAGCTCGAACGCGGCGTCCCCGA
Organism: Streptomyces microflavus; assembly: GCF_014650075.1. GTDB lineage: Bacteria > Actinomycetota > Actinomycetes > Streptomycetales > Streptomycetaceae > Streptomyces > Streptomyces microflavus. Next base: position 108,210 of record NZ_BMUG01000001.1, read on the forward strand.
TCGCGGCCAGGTCCTTCTGATTGACCTCCAGGTCACCCTGCTGATTGCCGCCTCCGCCTCCGCCCGACCCGGGGGCCAGCTGGTTCAGCCGCATCCGCGTCGACCGCTCTTCGGCGGCCTGGGTCTTTAACCGTTCCCACTCGTCCCATGCCATGGATCTGAGCGCCTCCCGTGAAGCCGGCCACCTCCGGCAGGTGGCCGCTTGCCCACGGAAGGTACCAACGGCGTTGTGAGACAAGGCTGTTCGATTGCCGTGCGAAGAAAAAACATGCACCCGTTCTTCACGATGAGTTAACGCCAGTTCACATGAGGTACACGAAGGGTCACCAACGCGTCTGTCCTCCTGGACGCGCGTAGATGTTCGCGTTTCGGACGCCACCGCGCTGACCGGCGGTTATGTCGTACGGTCGGGTCCCCGCCCATGGGAGCGCCCGGATTCTGGACGAGGGCTTCCGCTGAGCGGACTGGCTCGCTACTGTCCCCGCCATATGAACGCCCCGTGGCAGAGCCGCCGCGGAGCGCAGCCGGTGCCTTGGCCAGACCGGCGGCCTCTCCGTGCGTCGCCGCTGGGACCGGCGTCGCAACCCCCGGAAGAGGACCGTCGTCGCTCACCCGAAGAGGAGAGGGCGTCGTGACCGCGGAGACTTCCCAGACGCTCGACCGAGGACTGCGTGTCCTCAAACTGCTCGCCGATACCGACCACGGCCTGACCGTCACCGAGTTGTCCAACAAACTCGGCGTCAACCGGACCGTCGTCTACCGGCTGCTCGCCACCCTGGAGCAGCACGCCCTGGTCCGCCGTGACCTGGGCGGCCGCGCCCGGGTCGGACTCGGCGTGCTGCGCCTGGGCCGACAGGTGCACCCGCTCGTCCGGGAAGCCGCGCTGCCCGCGCTGCGTTCCCTGGCCGAGGACATAGGGGCCACCGCCCACCTCACGCTCGTCGACGGCAGCGACGCCCTCGCGGTCGCCGTCGTCGAGCCGACCTGGACCGACTACCACGTGGCCTACCGGGCGGGCTTCCGGCACCCGCTGGACCGGGGCGCCGCGGGGCGGGCCATCCTCTCCGCCCGCCAGCAGACGACGGCCGGGCACCCCGGCTACACCCTCACCCACGGCGAGCTCGAAGCCGGTGCCAGCGGGGCGGCCGCGCCGCTCGTCGGGGTGACGGGGGTGGAGGGGAGCGTCGGCGTGGTCATGCTCGCCGACGCCGTACCGGAGCGGGTCGGCCCCCGGGTCCTCGACGCCGCCCGGGAAGTGGCGGACGCCCTGCGGTAGCTCCCGGCGCGGGGGTGGGGCGGGGAGCTCGGCGGGCCCCTGCGGCAGTTGTCCGGCGGGGCGTACGCCCGGCGCGTTCCCGGCGGCGCCAGGCGTGAGGCCGGGGGCGTACGCCTGGCGCGTTCCCACCGGTGCGCGGCGGCTAGATTGGACGCGTGCTCACTCGTCTCTCGCGCCCCCGCGCGCTCGCCCTCTGCGCGCTGCCCGTCCTCGCCCTGTTCGGTACGGCGGCCTTCGCGCCGCTGCCGTTCACCCTGGCGCAGCCCGGGGTGACGGCTGACGTGCTCGGTAAGGACCGCGGCAAACCGGTGATCACCATCACCGGCGCGGAGACCCGGCCCACCGACGGGCAGCTGCGGATGACCACGATCGTCGCCACCGGCCCCAAGGCGGACATCCGGATCGGCAGCGTGCTGGACGGCTGGTTCCGTACGGACCGGGCGGTCATGCCCCGGGACGCCGTCTATCCGACCGGTGGCTCCGAGCAGGAGATCGAGCAGCACAACCTGAATGACATGAAGGAGTCCCAGAACGTCGCCGTCGACGCCGCCCTCAACCAGCTGAAGCGCGAGCCCGGCTCGATGCGGGTGACCGTGGACCTCGGTGACATCGGGGGGCCCAGCGCCGGTCTCTTCCTCTCCCTCGGCATCATCGACAAGCTCGACGGCGACGGAAAGGGCGGCGATCTCACGGGCGGTCGCACCATCGCCGGTACGGGGACGATCAGCGCGGACGGCAAGGTCGGCGCGGTCGGCGGGGTCTCCATGAAGACCCAGGCCGCCCACCGCGACGGGGCCACCGTCTTCCTCGTCCCGAAGGCCGAGTGCCGCGAGGCGGAGGCCGAGCGGCCCGACGGGCTGCGGCTGATCCCCGTCACCACCCTGGGCGGCGCGGTGGATGCGCTCAAGGCGCTGGAGCAGGGCGGGAAGGTGCCGAGCTGCTGACCTCCGGCGGTACGGAGACCTCCTGAGCCGCCGCCCCGTCCGCCGCCGGCTTCTCCATCGTCCGCCACGAGGGGAAAACCAGCGGGCTCAGCGTCGCCACGAAGTACACCCCGCCCATCGCCAGCAGTGCCCCCGACGGCCCCAGGCCCTCCACCAGCAGCCCGGCCGCCAGCCCGCCCAGCGGCATCGCGAACTCGCAGCCGCCGGTCAGCGCCCCCGCGACCCGGCTGCGCAGCCGGTCCGGGACGCGTTCGTAGATCACCGTCGTCAGGATCGGGTTCAGCACCCCGCCCGCGATCCCGCCGAGCAGCATGGTCACCGCCAGCGGCAACACCGTCCCGGTCACCGCCGCGACCAGGAACCGCGGTGCGCCGCACAGGATCACGCACACCGTGAACACCGCCCGTCGCGAGAACCGGTGCCCCACCGCCCCGTACAGCAGCGCTCCCGTCAGACCACCCGCCCCGAACAGCGCGGTGAGCAGCCCGATCGCCTTCGCCCCGCCCAGCTCGGACTCGGCGTGCACCGGGAGCAGGACGGCGTTCCAGCCCTGGTCGGTGCCGTTCATGAACATCACCATCACCACGACCGACAGCAGCAGCCGGTTGCCCAGCAAGTGGCCGTACCCCTCGCGGAGTTCGCTGCCGTACGTACGCATCGAGACGGGCGCCCCGCCCTTGCGCGGTTCGGCCGATGCCACCCCCCGTACGCCGAGGGCGACCAGCAGGGCGGAGAGGCCGAACGTCGCGGCGTCCAGGAGGAGTACGGTCTCCGAGCCGACGAAGGCGATGAGGACCCCGGCCAGCGCCGCGCCGACCATCCTGGCCCCGCGCGAGACCGCGTCGAAGAGGCTGGCGGCGCGGGGGAGCGTGGTGCCCGCGTGCTCCGCGAGGTCGGGGATGAGGACGTACCGGGCGGTGTTGCCCGGGGTGTGGGCGAAGCCGTTCAGCGCCATCAGCGCGCAGAGCATCCAGAATTCGAGGGCGCCCACGTGGTGCAGCAGCGGGATCGCGGCGATGGCGAGGCCGCAGACGGTGTCGGAGGCGACGGCGACCCGGCGGCGACCGATCCGGTCGATGAACGGTCCGCCGATCAGCGCGGCGAGGACGATCGGCAGGGTGGCGCAGAAGGCGACGACGCCGGCCCGGCCTGCGCTGCCGGTGGTCTCCAGGACGAACCAGGGCACCCCGATCAGTGTGAGCGAAGTCCCCGCGGTGGAGATGGAGTTGGCCGCGAGCGTGGCGGCGAGCGGTGTGCGGTGGTGGCGGTGCATGGCCGTGCTTCCCCCCGGAGGCCGTCAGCTAGGCGGTACGGAACGTCCGGCCGCAGGTCGGCGTCGCCCCGCTCCGGGCCAGCCGGAGGCCGACCTCGACCATCGTCCAGCCGATCCGGGTGCGGAGGCGGGTCCGGGGGAGGCGGAACTCCTGCGCCTCGTCACGCAGTTCGGCGGCCCGGTCGGCGTGCAGGGCGAGGTGGATGTCGGTGTGCATGTCGGCGTGCATGAGTAATTCCTTTCGGGCCCTCGGCTGTTGGGGTGCGCTGATCATTCGGACGGGCGGGGGAAGGCGTGCAGATGGGTCCGCACGACCGCCGAGCCCTCGGTGCCCTCCGGGACGCGGTCCCGGTAGCTCTCCACGACGGCGTGGAGCTTCTCGGACAGCTCCTGTGCCAGCTCGGGAGTGAGCCGGATCTTGAAGTCGCTGATGTCCCAGCTCTGTTGCCACTCCTGCGGCCACTCGTCCATCGTGCCGAGCCAGGTGCTCATCTCCTGGGCGTGCGTGGTGGCCACCTCGTGCATGACGAAATCGATCGCCCCGCGCACCTCCGGGTCGGCGTGCTTCCGGAAGTCGGCGATCTCGAACATCGTTCCCTCGTGCGCCGCCCGCCACCACCGCTCGCGGCCCTTGCCCAGGTCCGGGGCGTCCTCGACCAGCCCGCCCTCCGCCAGTTGGCGCAGGTGGTAGCTGGTCGCGCCGCTGGACTCGCCCAGCCGCTCGCCGAGCCCGGAGGCGGTGGCGGGGCCGAACTCCCGCAGGGCGTTGAGCAGCCGGATCCGCAGGGGGTGCGCGAGGGTGCGCAGCGTACGGGCGTTGATGTTGTGGATGTTCCGGTCACCGGCGGGAGCTGGGGCGGGAGCGCTGGTGGCCCGGCCGGTCTCGTTGTCCGTCATACCTCGACCGTAGGCTTGCAAAGGAAACTTTGCAAGGGGTTCTTTGCAACGACTCTTTTGTAAGTCGTCCCGCCCCCTCACCCCTCCTCGATGAACCCCTCCGCCACCAGCCACTCCTTGGCCACCTCGTGCGGGTCCTCGCCGTCCACGTCCACCTTCGCGTTGAGCGTCTGCGCGACCTCGGTCGTCAGCTTCTTCGCGAGCGGGTCCAGCAGCTCGGCGATCACCGGGTACTTCTCGAAGGTCGCCAGGTGGATGACCGGGGAGGCGTTGTAGTTGGGGAAGAAGTTCTTGTCGTCCTCCAGGACGTCCAGGTTCATCGCCTTGATCCGGCCGTCGGTGGTGAACACCTCGCCCAGCAGGCAGGAGTTCGACTCCGAGACCTGGGTGTAGATGATTCCGGCGTCCATCTTCTTGATGTTGCCCGCCGGGATCTTCATGCCGTACTTCTTCTCCATGCCGGGCAGCCCGTCGTCGCGGGAGGCGAACTCGTTCTCCACGCAGATCGTCACCGCGCCCGGGTCCTTCTTCGCGAGGGCCGCCACGTCCGAGAGGGTCTTCAGCTTGTACTTGGCGTTGTTCTTCTTGCTGATGGCCAGTGCGTACGTGTTGTCGAGCGGGGCCGGCGGCAGCCAGACCACCCCGTTGCCCTTGTCCTCGTCCCGTACCGCCTCGTACTGCTTCTGCGGGTCGACGATCGGGTCCGCGTGGCCGAGGAAGGTGATCCAGCCGGTGCCGGTGTAGTCCCACTGCGCGTCGGCGTCGCCGTTGATGATGGCCTCGCGGGCGCTGATCGAGCCCGGCAGGTTCGTCCGGTCCAGGACCTCCGCCCCGGCCGCCTTGAACACCAGGCCGGTCATCTGGCCGAGGATGATGTTCTCGCTGAAGTTCTTCGAGGTCACCGTCAGCGTGGCGCCCTTGAGCGGCTCGCCCTGCCCGACCGAGCCCGGCGACACGTCGTCCACCATCGGCGAACCGCTCTTGAGCCCGCAGCCGCCCAGCAGCAGCATCAAGGACGCGGCCGCCAGGACCCGGAAACCGTACGTCGTCACCCTCACCGCTCCTCCAGCCCGCGCGGCGTCAGCGCCAGTTCGGCCAGCGAGGCCAGCCAGTCCACCAGCAGCGCCAGCACCACCGTCAGCACCGAGCCGATGATCAGCACCGGCATCCGCTGCGTCTGGATCCCCGAGGTGATCAGGTCACCGAGCCCGCCGCCCCCGCCGAACGTGGCCAGCGTCGCCGTACCGACGTTCAGGACGAGTGCCGTACGCACCCCGGCCAGGATCAGCGGCACCGCGAGCGGCAGCTCCACCTTCATCAGGACGCCACGCCCGGACATCCCCATCCCGCGCGCCGCCTCGATCATGTTCGGCTCGATCGCCCGCAGGCCCGCCACCGTGTTGGAGAGCACCGGCAGCACCGCGTAGATCACGATGCCGATGATCGCGGTCCGCGGGCCGATGCCCAGCCAGATCACCAGCAGCGCCAGCAGACCGATCGCCGGGGTCGCCTGCCCGATGTTGGCCAGCGCCGTGAACGCCGGGGCCGCCTTCCGCAGCCGCCGCCGGGTCAGGGCGATGCCGAGCGGGATCGCGATGATCAGCACCCAGAAGGTGGAGATCGCCGTCAGCCGCACATGCTGCCACCAGCGCAGCTGCACATTGCCGCCGGAGAGAGAGTTCTCCGCGATCGAGTCCAGATGGATGTTGGTGATCCATACGTAGGTGACGACCAGGACGACCACCAGCACCGCCGGCAGGACCACCAGCTTCCGCCAGGTGAACCGGCGTTCCGGCGCGGCCGGGGCGGGGGAGGGGTCGCTCTCCTCGTCGTGGAACGCGTGGCCCTTGACGTCGTGCTCGCCCGGTGGCCGGGTGGGGGTGGCCGGGCCCTTGCCGGAGCCGGGCGTGTGGCTGGGGCTCATACTCCGCCGCCACCCCCCTCCAGCTCCTGCTCGGTCCGGTGGACGCGCAGCTCCTCCAGCTCGTGCTGGTGCTCCATGGCCGTCAGCCGGTCCGCCTCCAGCAGCTCCTGCACGTTGTCCATCAGCGTCTTCATGTCGACGACCCCGATGAACTCGCCCCGCCGCCCGGTCACCGCCACCCGGCCGCCGCTGTCCGTCAGCACCGCCTCCAGCGCGTCGTGCAGCGTGGCGTCCCGGGTCACCGTGTCGTGCACCAGCTGCCCGGCCCGCGCCAGCGAACCGCGCGCCCGCATCAGGTCGCCGCGCCGCAGCCACTTGTACGGGCGGTTCTGCCGGTCCAGCATCAGCAGCTCGTTGTGCGGGCCGCTGCGCAGCTTGTTGAAGATCGACTGGAGCGGGTCCTCGACCGTCACCGTCGGGAAGTCCGCGATGCCCACATCCCGTACGCGCGTGAGGTTGAGGCGCTTGAGGGCCGCGCCCGCCCCCACGAAACCCGAGACGAAGTCGTCCGTCGGGTTGGTCAGGATCGCCTCGGGGGTGTCGAACTGCGCGATGTGCGAGCGCTCCCGCAGCACCGCGATCCGGTCACCGAGCTTGATCGCCTCGTCGAAGTCGTGGGTGACGAACACGATCGTCTTGTGCAGCTCGTGCTGGAGCCGGATCAGCTCGTCCTGGAGGTGGTCGCGGGTGATCGGGTCGACCGCCCCGAACGGCTCGTCCATCAGGAGTACGGGAGGGTCGGCGGCCAGCGCCCGCGCCACGCCCACCCGCTGCTGCTGCCCGCCGGAGAGCTGGCGCGGATAGCGGCCGTGGAACTCGCGCGGGTCCAGGCCCACCAGGTCGAGCATCTCCTCGACCCGGTCCTTCACCCGGGACTTGGACCAGCCGACCATCTTCGGGACCAGGGCGATGTTGTCGGCGACCGTCATGTGCGGGAAGAGGCCGGAGGACTGGATCGCGTAGCCGATCTTGCGGCGGAGCTTCACCGGGTCGATGTCGGTGACGTCCTCGTCGCCGATCCTGATCCGGCCCGAGGTGGGCTCGATCAGCCGGTTGATCATCTTCAGGGTGGTGGACTTCCCGCAGCCGGACGGGCCGACGAAGATCACGGTCTCGCCGGCCTTGATCTCCATGGAGACGTTGTCGACGGCCGGATTCGGGCTGCCCGGGTACCTCTTGGTCAGGTTCTCCAGCTGGATGGTCGCCCCGGAGGTGGCCGAGGTCCCCTCCTCCGTGACGGCGCCGGTCTCGGTCTCGGTCTCAGGCACGGATCCCCCTCGGGATGGTCAGCCGCCCCAGCAGGACGTACGCGGCGTCGAAGAGCAGGGCGAGTACGACGATGCCGAGCGTGCCCGCGAGGACCTGGTTGATCGCGTTGGCGCTGCCCAGCGAGGCGATGCCCCGGAAGATCTCGTTGCCGAGGCCGGGCCCGGAGGCGTACGCGGCGATGGCGGCGATCCCCATCAGCATCTGGGTGGAGACCCGGATCCCGGTCAGGATCGGCGGCCAGGCCAGCGGCAGCTCCACCCGGCAGAGCCGCGCCACCCGGGACATCCCGATGCCCGTCGCCGCGTCGACCAGCGCCGGATCGACGCCCCGCAGCCCCACGATGGAGTTCCGGACGATGGGCAGCAGCCCGTACAGCGTCAGGGTGATCACGGTCGGCGCGACGCCGAGCCCGACCAGCGGGATCAGCAGACCGATCGCGGCGAGCGAGGGGATGGTGAGGATCGTCGCCGTGGAGGTGATGGCGAACGAGCCGCCCCAGCCGCTGCGGTAGCTCACCACCCCGATCAGCACACCCAGCACGGTGGCGATGACCATGCACTGGAAGACCGCGCTGACGTGCTGGAACGCGTCCGTGAGGAGCTGCTGGTGGCGGGTGTTCAGATACTCCCAGAAGCTCACACGCACTCCCTCGGCTCAGTCGGCGGTCGGGTTTCCCGGAGCATCCACTGCCCGGATTCCCCTGGCTCAGTCGCTGTCCTGGGCCGCCTGTTCCACCAGCGGGATGATCCGCAGCGGAACCGGGTTCTCCATGACGATCGCCGTGGAGGCCCGGACAATGCCATCAAATCCGACAACCCGGTCGATCACCCGCTGGAGATCGGCGTTGGAACGGGCCACCAGCCGGCAGAGCATGTCCCCGTGCCCGGTGGTGGTGTGCAGCTCCAGGACCTCCGGTACGCCGCCCAAATGGGCCCGTACGTCGGCGCCTTGCCCCTGCTTGATCTCCAGCGTCGCGAACGCGGTCACCGGATAGCCGAGCGCCGCCGGATCGACGTCCGGGCCGAACCCCCGGATGGCGCCATTCGACTGAAGGCGGTCCAGCCGCGCCTGCACGGTCCCGCGCGCCACGCCGAGCCGCCGCGATGCTTCGAGTACGCCGATACGCGGCTCACGCGCGAGCAGCACGATGAGCCGGCCGTCCAGATGATCGATCGCCACAATCCCACCTCCAGTGGTCACCCTGTACAGATAGCCCCGCCATCATGGCGACCGACTGCACACATTGACCAGCCGATACGCGAACTATTGCGCACCTTGCGATGCGGGGAGAGCCTTCGAACATGACTGAGACTCTGCACACCAGCCCCGACACCGCAGCGCAGGCCGACCGCTTCCCGGTCAAGGGAATGGACGCGGTCGTCTTCGCCGTGGGCAACGCCAAGCAGGCCGCGCACTACTACTCGACCGCCTTCGGCATGAAACTCGTGGCCTACTCCGGACCGGAGAACGGCAGCCGCGAGACCGCGAGTTACGTCCTGACCAACGGCGCCGCCCGCTTCGTCTTCACCTCCGTGATCCGGGCGTCCACCGAGTGGGGCACCTTCCTCGCCGACCATGTCGCCGAGCACGGCGACGGTGTGGTCGACCTCGCCATCGAGGTCCCGGACGCCCGCGCCGCCTACGCGTACGCCGTCGAGCACGGCGCCCGCGGTCTCACCGAGCCGCACGAGGTCAAGGACGAGCACGGCACCGTCGTCCTCGCCGCCATCGCCACCTACGGCAAGACCCGCCACACCCTGGTGGAGCGCTCCGGCTACGACGGCCCGTACCTCCCCGGTTTCGCTGCGGCCTCCCCGATCGTCGAGCCGCCCGCCAAGCGCACCTTCCAGGCCATCGACCACTGCGTCGGCAACGTCGAGCTCGGCCGGATGAACGAGTGGGTCGGCTTCTACAACGAGGTCATGGGCTTCACCAACATGAAGGAGTTCGTGGGCGACGACATCGCCACCGAGTACTCCGCCCTGATGTCGAAGGTCGTCGCCGACGGCACGCTGAAGGTGAAGTTCCCGATCAACGAGCCGGCGATCGCGAAGAAGAAGTCGCAGATCGACGAGTACCTGGAGTTCTACGGCGGCGCCGGCGTCCAGCACATCGCGCTCGCCACCAACGACATCGTCTCCACGGTCCGCTCGATGCGCGCGGCCGGTGTGCAGTTCCTGGACACCCCCGACTCGTACTACGACACCCTCGGCGAGTGGGCCGGCGAGACCCGGGTGCCGGTCGAGACCCTGCGCGAGCTGAAGATCCTGGTCGACCGCGACGAGGACGGCTACCTGCTGCAGATCTTCACCAAGCCGGTCCAGGACCGTCCGACCGTCTTCTTCGAGATGATCGAGCGCCACGGCTCCATGGGCTTCGGCAAGGGCAACTTCAAGGCCCTCTTCGAGGCGATCGAGCGCGAGCAGGAGAAGCGCGGCAACCTCTGAGCCCAGCCTTTTCACGGATACATACGCCACCGCGGTCCGGGGCAGCACCCCGGACCGCGGTGGCGTACGCCGTTTCCGGCAGCCGTTCTGTTTCCGGCAGCCGTTCCACGGAGTCCGTCACGGAGACTTCGAGGCGTCGGCCTCCACCGCCGCCGGGCTGCTCGGGGCCGCCTTCGACGGGGCGGGGGCCGTCTTCGAGGGGGCCGGTGCCGGGGCCTCCGGCCGGGGGGACTCCAGCTTCGGCTCCTGTTTCCGTTCCGGCCTCTGCTCCGGCTCGGATTCCCGCTTCGGCTCAGGGACGGGCGCCGGAGGCGGCGGGGGCGGCGGCTGCGTGTCCCCCGGGCCGCCCGGCGACGGCTCACCGAGCGTCTCCAGCGCCTCCCGGGCCTTCGGTGCGTCCAGCGGCGAGAAGGCCGGGTTGGTGCGGAGCGCCTCCTCCAAGTGGCGGCGGGCCGGACCGTACTGCGCCAGCTGCTGTTCGATCACGCCCAGGTGGTACGCGTACGAGGCGTTCCGCACCCCCGTGTCCACGGCCTGCTGCGCGTACTCCAGGCCCTCCTCCGACTTGCCCGCCCGGTGCAGCGCCCAGCCCAGCGCGTCCGCCACCGCCGCACTGCGGTGCTGCTTCTTCCACTGGCCGCGCAGCAGCTCCACCGCCACCGCCGGGTCCCCGTGGTCGCTCTCGTAGCGGGCCCGGATCACGGACTCGTCGACCCCGGCTGCCTTCGCCTGCTCCAGCAGCCCGCCCAGCTTCTCGTACTGGCTCCGCGCGTCCCCGTCGAGCTCCAGGGACTCGTACAGCTCGCCCAGTTCGAGGACGTACTCCGGGCGCGGGAGCCCGGTGACCGCGCTCTGGTACGCGGCCAGCGCCTCGTCGGTGCGCTCCAGCGCCACCAGGGCCCGCGCCTTTCCCGCCAGGGACGCGTGGTGGCCGGAGTCCGTGCGCAGCGCCGCGTCGAACTGAGCCACCGCCTCCTCCGGCTCGCCCCGCTCCCAGGCCAGCTCGCCGAGCCGGTGCAGCGCCTCGGCCTTCTCGGCCGGCTCCTTCGCCCGGTCCGCGGCCTCCCGGGCGGTGGCCAGCGCGTCCTCGCGCCAGCCCTGGCCCCGGTAGAGATCGGCGGTGCGGGCCAGCGCCGGAACGCCCTTGCGCAGCTCGCCGAACTTCTCCGTCGCCGCGGTCGCCGCCTTCCGGTCCCCGAGACCGGTGTACGCGTCGATGAGGACCGGGTACACGCTCCAGGCCTTCGGGTCCTGCTTCCGTACCGTCTCACCCCACCGCTTCGCCGCGAGGAAGTCGTGCCGGGCGTTGGCCAGCGCCGCCATCCCCACCCACGCCTCCCCGTTGCCGCGCTCACCCGGCCGGGCGTCCAGCGACCGCTTCAGCGCCTCCTCGGCGCGCCCGTAGTACGCCGCGTCCGCCGAGCGCCGCCCCCACTCCACGTACGCCGAACCGAGCGTCGCCCACGAGGGGGCGTCGTCCGGGTGGGACTCCACCCACTTCTGCCGGTCCCCGATCAGCGCGGTCAGGTCCGAGAGGGAGGCGGGGGAGCCCGCGGTCGCCGCCGCCTCGGCCCGCTCCACCGGACCCGGCTCCTTCGGGGCGTCCCGGTCCCCGTCCGGCACCGCCACCAGCGCACCGGCCAGCAGCACACCCGCCGCGACCGCCCCGAACGCGGCCCGGCGCAGCGTCGTCCGCAGGGTGGGAGGGGGCGGGGGTACGGCGGTGGCGCCTTCGGCGGGCATCGCGTAAGGGTCGTGCGGGTCCTGCGGGGACGGCTCGGGCGGCCGGCGGGACTCGGGATCCTGCTGGGGCATGACATCCATGGCCATCACTGTGCGTCAGTCATACGAGCACACCGCGCCTTGGGATCGCCCCCGCCGACGGGTTCACACCATTGGCCCCCGGGTGCCACGCTGGAACCATGAGCGATCTTCTCGAACGCCTGCGCACGGAGCTCCCCGCCGAGGCCCTGATCACCGACCCGGACGTCACCGCGTCCTACGCCCACGACATGGCGAGCTTCTGCGAGGCCGGCACCCCGGCCGTCGTCGTGCTCCCGCGCACGGTCGAGCAGGTCCAGCACGTCATGCGCACCGCCACCGCGCTGCGCGTCCCGGTCGTCCCGCAGGGCGCCCGTACCGGCCTGTCCGGCGCGGCCAACGCCTCGGACGGCTGCATCGTGCTCTCCCTGGTGAAGATGGACCGGATCCTGGAGATCAGCCCGGTCGACCGGATCGCCGTCGTCGAGCCGGGCGTCATCAACGCGGTGCTGTCACGCGCGGTGAACGAACACGGTCTGTACTACCCGCCGGACCCCTCCAGCTGGGAGACGTGCACCATCGGCGGCAACATCGGCACCGCCTCCGGCGGCCTGTGCTGCGTGAAGTACGGGGTCACCGCCGAGTACGTCCTCGGTCTCGACGTCGTCCTGGCCGACGGGCGGCTCCTGACCACCGGCCGCCGCACGGCCAAGGGGGTCGCCGGGTACGACCTCACCCGGCTCTTCGTGGGTTCCGAGGGCAGCCTCGGGATCGTCGTCAAGGCCGTCCTCGCGCTCAAACCGCAGCCGCCGCAGCAGCTCGTCCTCGCCGCCGAGTTCCCCTCGGCAGCCGCCGCCTGTGACGCTGTGTGCCGGATCATGGAGCGCGGTCACACCCCGTCACTCCTCGAACTGATGGACCGGACGACCGTGCGTGCCGTCAACGAGCTGGCGTCCATGGGGCTGCCGGAGACCACCGAGGCGCTCCTCCTCTGCGCCTTCGACACCCCCGACCCGGCGGCCGACCTCGCCGCCGTCGGAGCGCTATGCACCGCCGCCGGAGCCACCGAAGTGGTCCCGGCCGATAATCCCGCCGAGTCCGAACTCCTCCTCCAGGCCCGCCGGATGTCGCTCACCGCGCTGGAGACCGTCAAGTCGGCCACGATGATCGACGACGTCTGCGTACCGCGCTCCCGGCTCGGCGCGATGCTGGAGGGCACCGCCGCCATCGCGGAGGAGTACGGCCTGACCATCGGCGTCTGCTCCCACGCGGGCGACGGCAACACCCACCCCGTCGTCTGCTTCGACCACACCGACCCCGACGAGTCCCGCCGGGCCCGCGAGTCCTTCGACGCGATCATGGCGCTCGGTCTGGAACTGGGCGGGACCATCACCGGCGAACACGGCGTCGGCGTCCTCAAGAAGGAGTGGCTCGCCCGCGAACTGGGCGAGACCGGTATCGAGTTGCAGCGCGGTATCAAGGCCGCCTTCGACCCGCTCGGCCTCCTCAACCCCGGCAAGCTCTTCTGATCCCCGCTCTTTGCGGGGGCCCTCACACCTCACCGTCCTGGGACGGCGACTCGTCCGCCGACCACGGGTCGCTCAGCCACAGATCGTCCGCCGGCAGCGGGGCCAGCAGCTCCGCCAGCGCCTCGTCGATCCCGAGCCGGTCGCTCTCCGTGCCCGGCGGCACCACCCGCAGGGTCCGCTCCACCCAGGCGGCCACGGCGGCCGAGGGCACCTCCAGGAGGGCGTTGCCGTCGGGGGAGGTGAGGGCCACGCAGATCACGCTGCGGTTGTCGATCTTCGTCGGCCAGATCCGTACGTCCCCGTGCCCGCACGGCCGGAACACCCCTTCCACCAGCAGCTCCCGGGCGAACGTCCAGTGCACGGGCGACTCGGAGCCGATGTGGAAGGCGATGTGCACGGCGTACGGGTCGTCGGTGCGATACGTCAGCCGGGCGGGTACCGGGATGGACCGCTCGGGGGACAGGACGAGCTTCAGCTCCAGCTCACGTTCCACGATGTTCATCATGAGAATGCACGACCTTCCGGTGCTCGTGGGCCGGTCCCATGACCGTCCCGCACAAGGAGAGAGCGCCCTCCCCGCCACCTATTACGCGACTTCTCAAAAAAACTTCGATCCGTGGCGAAAGTGGTCCCAAACAGGTGGACCGGCCCGGGGATACGTGGCGGTCTGATAGATGTGGACCCTTGTATTGAGGCCGTCCGCCCTCCCGGCGCCGAACGGCCTGAGGCCTCGAAGAGATACGGGACCCGCTGATGAGCGCGCCAACTCCGGCACCCGGTGACGACAGCCCCCGTGAGGGCTACTACCCCGATCCCTCCATCCCCGGTTACGTCCGGTACTGGAACGGCGCGTCCTGGGTCCCCGGTACGAGCCGGCCCGCGCCCCAGCAGGCCGCTCCGGTGGAGGAGACCGGGCCGATCTTCTTCGACGAGGAGGAGGGCCTCCCGGCCGGTTCCGCCGAACCCGCCGCGGACCGCTCCGACGCCGGGTCCGTCTGGCAGGCGGACTCCGCGCGCCAGACCGGCTTCGGCGGCGAGCGGGACCGCCGGGTCGCGTGGGGCGGCCCGGCGCCCGACCCCGCACCGGCCCCTGCCGACCCGCGGGCGCCCCTCGCGCAGGACCCGACCGGCGGCGTGCTGCCGGGGATGCGGGACGGCGGCCGGGCACCCCAGGAGGCGGGGATGCGCCCGCCGGCCGAGGGGACGGTCACGATCCGCGCGACGGGCCCGCAGGCCGGTGCCGTACAGCCGAACGCCTCCCTGTCGAACGCCGGTACGCCGCAGGGGCCGCAGAACGTGGGCGCGGCGCAGGCCCCCGCCCCTCAGGAGGCGCGGCAGGGACCGGTCCAGGCCCCCGCCGCCACCTCCGTACCCACACCGTCCCCGGCCCCCGCCGCCACCCCCGTACCTCCGGCGGCCCTGCACACCCCGCTCACTCCGGGCCCCGGCGGCGGCTCGGCGTCCTGGGCGCAGCAGGTCCACCGACTGGCCCAGCCCGAACCTCAGCAACAGCAACCGCAGCAGCAACCCCAGTATCAGCAGGCGCACCAGCAGCAAGCCCCCCAGCAGCAACAGGCACACCCCCAGCAGCCGCTCCACCCGCTGCCCCACCAGCAACAGCAGTCCCCGTTCGCGCAGTCCGGGGCGGCGGACCAGCCCGTCGTGCCCTGGAAGCCCCCGGCGGCCGACGACCCCTTCCAGCAGCTCGTCCGGGCCCAGGCGGCGGCCAGGCCCGCCGGGCTCGGCAAGCGGTTCGCCGCCCGGCTGGTCGACAACCTGGTGCTCGGCGCGGCCGTCGGCGCGGTGGCCGTCCCCCTGGCCACCCAGGCGCTGGACCACATCGACCAGAAGATCACCGCGGCGAAGCAGACCGGCGAGACCGTCACCGTCTGGCTGCTGGACTCCACCACCGGGGCGCTGCTGGGGGCCCTGCTCGCGGCCTTCCTCCTCCTCGGCTTCCTCCTGGAGGCGCTGCCCACCGCCAAATGGGGCCGGACGCTCGGCAAGAAGCTCTTCGGGCTCGACGTGCGGGACATCGAGTCCCACGACGCGCCCACGCTGGGGGCGGCCCTGCGTCGCTGGCTCGTCTACGGCGTGCTGGGGCTCCTGGTCATCGGCGTGGTCAACGTGCTCTGGTGCCTGATCGACCGCCCGTGGCGCCAGTGCTGGCACGACAAGGCGGCCCGCACGTTCGTGGCGGGCTGAGCGCCCTGGGCCGACAGGCCTGAGCGCTGAACGTGCTGGGCGGGCGGCCCCCGCGGCCCCGCCGTAGACTCGTATGCCGCCCCGCGTCCCCCGAACGCACCTGAGCCGTTGCGGGCCCCGGTGGCACGGGGTGCACTGCCCCCATGAGCAACGACCAGCCGACGCCCGGCCAGCCGCCCGAGGACGACGATCCGTTCCTCAAGAAGCCGCAGGAGCCCCCGCCGCCGTCAGACGGTCAGCCGCCTTACGGGCAGCCCCCGTACGGAAGTGCGCCGCCCCCTCCGCCGCCTCCGCCCCCGCCGAACGACCCGTACGGGAGCGGCGGGGGTTTCGGGGCGCCGGACCCGCTGGCGGGGATGCCGCCGCTGGCCGAGCCGGGCAAGCGGATCCTGGCGCGGCTGATCGACTTCCTCATCATCTCGATCCCGCTGTACCTGATCTCGCTGCCGTGGGGCGGCGCGGTCGACGTCACGTCCGACAACGGCGACGACGGTTTCGGCGACGCGATCAGCAACTCCTACAGCGGCCACCAGTTCCTGTGGTCGCTGATCGGCCTGGTCGTCTACGTCGCCTACGACACGTACTTCACGCACAAGGACGGCCGGACCCTGGGCAAGCGGCTGCTGAAGCTGCGCGTGGCCATGCTGAACGACGGCCGGGTGCCCGACGTCGGCTCGTCGCTGATGCGCGCGGTCGTGCTCTGGCTTCCGGCGCTGCTCTGCTGCCCCTGCCTGTGGTGGCTGATCAACATCGTGCTGATGTTCACGGACAAGCCCTACCGGCAGGGGCTCCAGGACAAGGCGGCCAAGACCGTGGTGGTCGCGGCCCGCTAGGGCCTGTCCGGCCCTGATCCGCCGGACACGCCCTGGCTCAGCGGCGCAGCGAGTGCTCGCCCGCCCGCTGGGACGAGCGGGCGGCGGGCACCCGCTCCCGGGCGCCGATGCCGTCCAGGGCGTGGTGCGCATGGGCGGCGGCCGCCCGGGCCGCTCCCTGGTGCGCAGCCCGGCCCGGTGCGGTCCGCTGGGGCTGGGGCAGGCGCACGGCCACCAGCAGGCCGAGCGCGAGCGCGGTGGTGCCGGCGAGGGCCACGCCGATCCCCGATTCCGTACCGGAGAGCAGGAGCAGGGCGAGGGTCGTCACGACGACGGTGGCCGAACCGTAGACGAGCTGTGCGGCAGTCGGACGCGGCATGGCGGTTTCCGTCCTCGGGACGTCGGATGGGCGGGCGGTCGGCACGTTGGGGGGATGTCTTCCGACCCTACGACGGTGGATGCCCGACGGGGACCGGTAGTAAGCGTGACCTAACCCCCGGTACCGGTGCACAGGGGGCGCACGGAGTCACGCCTCTCACCAACCGGACGGCACGACGCGCCCGTTGGCGGTGATCCTGTCCGCATACCGGTAAAGCGCTCCTACATAGTGCACTTGGTCTGTTCAAGTCAAGGTCTGTCTTTTCTCTCGCAACTCCGATCGAATGTCGTCACTTGTGACGCGTTTACGCGCGCGGCCCTCTCCATACCCCCCTGGCCGCTGCGCGGACGCCCGGGGAGGACTGCATCAAGTGACCAATCAGAGACGGGCGCTTCGCGCCGCTGCTGTTGTCGTGGCCATGGCCGCCACCGCAGCGACGGCGTCGACCTTCGCCACCGCCCAGGCGCATGACACCACGTCAGGCTCCGCCGCTTCTTCCGTCGACCGCCGTGACCCGGCGCCGGCGAAGGGGCATGTGGAGCACAACCTCGAAGGCCCCTTCAGCGAGCAGCAGGCAGCGCAGCGGGAGGCCGCGCTGGAGCAGGTGCTCTCCGGGGACAAGAAGGTGACCACCCGCAGCGGCTCCAAGGTCGTCAAGCTCGGCGACAAGAAGTACGTGGAGCTCGGCCGGGAGAAGACCGACAAGATCTTCACCATCCTGCTGGAGTTCGGCGACCAGGTCGACGACACCACGCTGTTCGACCCGGACGGCGACGGCCCCAAGCCGCCGGTCAAGAAGTTCGGCGGCACCCCCGGCCCGGCGCACAACAAGATCGCCAAGCCGGACCCGAAGAAGGACAACAGCACTGCCTGGAAGGCCGACTACAACCAGGCGCACTTCGAGAAGCTGTACTTCGGCGAGGGCAAGAACGTCCACTCGCTCAAGACCTACTACGAGAAGACCTCCTCGGGCCGGTACTCGGTCGACGGCGCGGTCTCCGACTGGGTGAAGGTCCCCTACAACGAGGCCCGCTACGGCTCCAACTACTGCGGCCAGTCCAACTGCGCCAACGTCTGGGACGCGGTCCGCGACGGCGTCAACGCCTGGGTCGCCGACCAGAAGGCCAAGGGCCGTACGGACGCGCAGATCAAGGCGGACCTCTCCGAGTACGACGAGTGGGACCGCTACGACTTCGACGGCGACGGCAACTTCAACGAGCCGGACGGCTACATAGACCACTTCCAGCTGGTCCACGCCGGTGAGGACGAGTCCGCCGGCGGCGGCGCCGAGGGCCCCAACGCCATCTGGGCGCACCGCTGGTACGCGTACGGCACCAACGCGGGCGCGACCGGCCCGGCCGACAACAAGGCCGGTGGCGCGCAGATCGGTGACACGGGCATCTGGGTCGGCGACTACACCGTCCAGCCCGAGAACGGCGGCCTGGGCGTCTTCGCCCACGAGTACGCCCACGACCTCGGTCTGCCGGACCTGTACGACACCTCCGGCGGCGGCGAGAACTCGGTCGGCTTCTGGTCCCTGATGTCGGCGGGCTCCTGGCTCGGCACCGGCAAGGGCGAGATCGGCAACCTGCCGGGCGACATGACCTCGTGGGACAAGCTCCAGCTGGGCTGGCTCGACTACGACACGGCCAAGGCGGGCAAGACCTCGCTGCACAAGCTGGGCGTCTCGGAGTACAACACCAAGGACCCGCAGGCGCTCGTCGTCGAGCTGCCGGCCAAGGCCGTCACCACCACCGTCGTCAAGCCCGCCGAAGGTACGAAGCAGTGGTGGAGCGACCGGGGCGACAACCTGTCGAACACCCTGACCCGCTCGGTCGACCTGACCGGCAAGTCGTCGGCGAAGCTGGACCTTTCGGGCTGGTACGACATCGAGGCCGACTACGACTACCTCTACACCGAGGTGTCCGACAACGGCGGCACAAGCTGGACCGCGCTCGACGGCACCGCCGACGGCAAGGCCATCCCGCGCGACGCCAGCGACAAGCCGGCCCTGACCGACGTCTCGGGCGCGTACAAGAAGCTCTCCTTCTCCCTCGACGCCTACGCGGGCAAGAAGGTCGACCTCCGCTTCCGCTACCAGACGGACGGCGGCGCGGGCGGCAAGGGCTTCGCGGCCGACGAGATCACCGTCACGGCCGACGGCGCCACCCTCTTCTCGGACAACGCCGAGGGTGACGACAACGGCTGGACCGCTAAGGGCTTCTCGCGGATCGGTGAGTCGTTCTCGCAGGAGTACCCGCAGTACTACATCGCGGAGAACCGGCAGTACGTGTCGTACGACGAGACCCTCAAGGTCGGCCCGTACAACTTCGGCTTCGCCAACTCCCGCCCCGACTGGGTCGAGCACTACGCGTACCAGACGGGTCTGCTCGTCTGGCAGTGGGACACCTCCCAGAAGGACAACAACACCTCCGTCCACCCGGGCGAGGGCCTGATCCTTCCGGTCGACTCGCACGCCAAGCCGCTGAAGTGGAAGGACGGCTCGGTCGTGCGCAACAAGATCCAGCCGTTCGACGCCCCGTTCAGCTGGTACCCGAACAAGGGCTTCACGCTCCACAACGCGGACGTGCCGCTGAAGATCCAGCCCTCGCTGGGCAACCCGGTCTTCGACGACCGCAAGGGCACCTACTGGTACAAGGAGAACCCGACGGGCAGTGTCAAGGTTTCTGACACGAACACCCGCATCTCCGTCCTCCTGGAGCCGGCCAGCGGCTCCTCGGTGACCGTGCTGGTCAGCCCCTCGGGCCGATAATTCCATAGAACCGCAGGTCAGAGCATGATCGGCCGTCGCCCTCTAGCGGGCGGCGGCCGATCGTGTTTAGGTGCGTCTTGTTCACATCCTTATTGACACGACGTCTCACGGGGGAGTGCGGAGCATGGCAGGCGGAGGTTTCTGCAGGTTGCCGAACGGCACGGTGGTGGTGGCCCTCACCCTCACCAGACCGACGGAGGGCGCACCCTCCTGCGTCGGTACGGGGGCGGGCCCAGGGGCCCCGGTACGGGTGCTGGTCCACGCGGTGAACCGGGCGCGCGCCCTGACCAGGCTGCGCAATCTGGGGCTGCGGGCGGTCTACCTGCGCGGCAACGCAGCACCGCCGACGCCGGACGAGATCACGGCGGTGCTGCACCACCCGGACGGCCTGCTGTGGCGGGCGGCGCCCCAGTCCGGCCAGGAGCTGTGGCACCCGATCAGGGCCCTCCTGGGCCCGGCGGGACACGCCGGACCCGCCCGCCCGGCGGCGTAGGGGCGGGCTCGCACAGGGCCGTGGCGGGGCTGTGGCGGGGGCGTGGCGGGGCTACAGGGCCTCGGCCACGACGGGCTTCCCGGAGAGCTTCACGCCCGCCGTCCGGAGCTCGTCCAGGGCCCGCTCGGTGGTCGCGCCGGAGACCCCGGCGGTCAGGTCGAGCAGCACATGGGTGACGAAGCCCTCACGGGCCGCGTCCAGGGCGGTGGCCCGTACGCAGTGGTCGGTGGCGATGCCGACCACGTCGACCTCGGTGACGGACCGGTCGCGCAGCCACTGGGCGAGGCCGGTCCCGTTCTCGTCGGCGCCCTCGAAACCGCTGTACGCGGCCGAGTAGGCGCCCTTGTCGAAGACGGTGTCGATGGCCCCGGAGGCGACGGCGGGCGCGAAGTTCGGGTGGAAGCCGACGCCCTCCGTACCGGCGACGCAGTGCACCGGCCAGGAGTGCTCGAAGTCCGGGGTGTCGGAGAAGTGGTCGCCGGGGTCGACGTGGTGGTCCCGGGTGGCGACCACGTGCCGGTAGCCGGGCTGGGCCTCACCGATGAGATCGGTGATGGCGGCGGCGACGTCGGCACCACCCGCCACCGCGAGGCTGCCGCCCTCGCAGAAGTCGTTCTGAACGTCCACGACGATCAATGCGCGGTGCATGGCGGGTGTCCTTAGGTGGGGAGAGCGGTGATGTTCCGAAGTTCACACTTCACGGGGATGTCAACGAGCGTAGAGACTAGGGGCTGACAATCAACCCCCTACCCACTCCCGCCGCCCCAGCCCGTCCGGGCCCCATCCAGCCCGTCCGGCGTTTGAGGACGGAACCCTCGCGGCGGGGCCCCCGCACCTTCTGAGGCTCAGCACCTTCCGAGGCCCAGGGCCTCACACGTACTCCGTCCCGATCACCGGCTCCCCCCGGGACAACTGCATCGCCGACATCGGCAGCCCCGCCCGCGCCACGACATGCCGCTCCCGCGCCGCCTCCAGAGGCTCCCGCGCGACGACCTCCCCGCCCCGCACCAGCTCCACCAGGAGCTCCCGCCCGGCCAGCTCCTCCGGCACGGGCCCGGTGCCGATCACCTCGGCCTCGGCGGCACCGTCCTCGTCGGTCCGGCGCGCGGCCCACTTGCGACCGCCCTTGGACGACTTCGCCCCGAGCGACTTCTTCGCCACCGGCACCAGCGGGGCATCCGGCTCCGCCGACCCGGCGCGGGCCACCAGCTTGTAGACCATCGAGCACGTGGGGTGCCCGCTCCCGGTGACCAGCTGCGTGCCGACCCCGTACGCGTCCACCGGCGCGGCCGCCAGCGAGGCGATCGCGTACTCGTCCAGGTCCGAGGTCACCACGATCTTCGTGCCCGTCGCCCCCAGCTCGTCCAGCTGCTGCCGCACCCGGTGCGCGACCAGCAGCAGGTCGCCCGAGTCGATCCGTACGGCTCCGAGCTCGGGCCCCGCGATCTCCACCGCCGCCCGCACCGCCTCGGTCACGTCGTACGTGTCGACCAGCAGCGTCGTGCCCCGCCCCAGCGAGTCCACCTGCGCCCGGAACGCGTCCCGCTCGGTGTCGTGCAGCAGGGTGAAGGCGTGCGCGCTGGTCCCCACGGTCGGGATCCCGTAGCGGAACCCGGCCGCCAGGTCGGAGGTGGCGTCGAACCCGCCGACGTACGCCGCACGCGCCGAGGCCACCGCCGACAGCTCGTGAGTCCGCCGCGCCCCCATCTCGATCAGCCGGCGGCCCCCCGCGGCGGCCGACATCCGCGAGGCGGCGGCCGCGATCGCGGAGTCGTGGTTGAGGATGGAGAGGATCACCGTCTCCAGCAGCACGCACTCGGCGAAGGAGCCCTCCACCCGCAGGATCGGCGAGCCCGGGAAGTACACCTCGCCCTCCGGGTAGCCCCAGATGTCGCCGCTGAAGCGGTAGTCCGCCAGCCATTGCAGGGTCGGCTCGTCCACGATGTGCTGCTGGCGCAGGAAGCCGATCATCTCGTCGTCGAAGTGGAAGTTCTCCACCGCGTCCAGCACCCGCCCGGTGCCCGCGACGACTCCGTACCGCCGCCCCTCGGGCAGCCGGCGGGTGAACGCCTCGAAGACGGAGTGCCGGTCGGCGGTGCCCGCCTTGAGGGCCGCCTGCACCATCGTCAGCTCGTACTGGTCGGTGAAGAGCGCGGTCGACGGAACGCCGACCCGTCGCCCGAGGTCCGCTGAGTTCATGGCTGGGATGCTACCCCCTATTCGTCAAAGTGACGAGATGTGGGGTCCGTTTGTGCGCGGGGACCGCCCGGGTGGCAGCATGGGACAGGTGAGCGTTGCTACCCCCGTAGAGATCGAACGTCCCGATTCGGCCGAGGAGACCTTCGCGGTCCCCGAGCCGGACGTCCCGTGGGTGACGCTCGTCCACAACGACCCGGTCAATCTCATGAGCTATGTGACCTATGTCTTCCAGGCCTACTTCGGCTACCCCAAGGACAAGGCGCACAAGCTGATGCTCGACGTGCACCAGAAGGGCCGCGCCGTCGTCTCCAGCGGGAGCCGCGAGGAGATGGAGCGCGACGTCCAGGCCATGCACGGTTACGGGCTGTGGGCCACCCTCACCCAGGACCGGAACTAGTCCCTCCAGGGCTTCGCCCGCCCTCCGCCCTTCCCTGCCCCGTTCGATCCACCATCGGAGAATCCATGGCCGGCCATTTCGAGGCCACCCCGGGCGGCGGCGCGGCCGTCGCGCTCGACGAGGTCGAGATCTCGATCCTGCGCTCCCTCGCCGTGCAGCTGCTCGAACTGATCGGCCCGGGTGACACGCCCGCCGAAGGTGAGGACCCGCTTGCTGCGCTCTTCACCGAGGGGCCCAGCAAGCCGCCGTCCGACCCGGCCCTGGCCCGGCTCTTCCCCGACGCGTACGGGGGGCCCGACGGGTCCGCCCCGCAGGAGAAGTCCAAGGAGGAGCTGCGGGAGCTGTCCGCCGAGTTCCGCCGCTTCACCGAGAACGACCTGCGCTCCCGCAAGCGCGAGGACGCCCTCGCCGTCGTCCGGACGCTGGACGCCCTCTCGCCCGCCGGGGGCGGCGGAGCCGTCCTCACCCTCACCGCCGACGAGTGCCGCTCCTGGCTCGGCTCGCTCAACGACCTGCGGCTCACCATCGGCACCCGGCTGGAGGTCTCCGACGAGGACGAGGGCGAGGACGGCTCGCTCTACCGGCTCCCCGACAGCGATCCGCGCAAGCCCATGGTGATGGCCTATCTGTGGCTCGGGGCGCTCCAGGAAACGCTCGTCGAATCACTCATGCCGTAATCCGCCGGCTGCCCCACCGGAGAGCCGGGAAAGGCTTCCTGTTCGCTCAACGGACGCTCAGATCCGGGTAACGATCCCCCCAAGTCATTGATGGCATTCATGGGGGATGGGGTTCCTTGTCCCCTTTTGCCTGTGGGATGCGCCACAGAATGTCCCGTGGTGTCCTGTGACGGCCGTGATAAATCTTCACGATCGCCCGGGGACGCCACCCCTGTTCCCGGGGCCGCCACAAGCCGGCCGAACGCCGGTGGCACTCCATCCATATCCGGGGGGATCAGGACCTGATCCGCAGCCTTGCAGGCGCGGATCGGCGTGGAGAAAGGCGCACCACACATGACATCGGCACAGGTCGACGAGGGACAGGCCGACAAGGGAAGGCCCGGCGCGGAAGCCGGAGAAGCCGAGACCGGTGGCGAGGGGTACCAGCGCGGTCTGGGAGCCCGTCAGATCCAGATGATCGCCATCGGCGGAGCCATCGGAACAGGGCTCTTCCTCGGCGCGGGCAAAGCGATCGACCGGGCCGGACCCAGCCTCATCCTGGCCTACGTCCTCGCGGGCCTGGTCATCTTCTTCATCATGCGGGCCCTGGGCGAACTCCTCATGTACCGCCCGGTTTCCGGCTCCTTCTCGGAGTACGCCCGCGAATTCATCGGACCGTTCTTCGGATTCGTGACCGGCTGGACGTACTGGCTGTTCTGGGTCGTCACCGGAATCACCGAAGTCACCGCCGCGGCCACCTATATGACGTACTGGTGGGACATTCCGCAGTGGCTGTCCGCACTCGTCTTCACCGTCATTCTGTACGGCGCCAACCTGATCTCCGTGAAGCTCTTCGGTGAGCTGGAGTTCTGGTTCTCCATGGTCAAGGTCACCGCGATCGTCGGCATGATCCTCATCTGCGCGGGCGTCCTGACCCTCGGCTTCTCCGACGCGGGCGACACCGCCACCGTCTCCAACCTCTGGAACGACGGCGGGTTCTTCCCCAACGGCGTCGGCGGAATGCTCATGACGCTCCAGATCGTCATGTTCGCCTTCCTCGCCGTCGAACTCGTCGGCGTCACCGCCGGTGAGTCCAAGGACCCCAAGACCGTGCTGCCCAAGGCCATCAACACCGTGCCGTGGCGCATCGCCGTCTTCTACGTCGGCGCGCTGATCATGATCCTGTCGGTTGTGCCGTGGTCCACCTTCAAGCCGGGCGTCTCGCCGTTCGTGAAGGCCTTCGAGGAGATGGGGCTCGGCGTCGGCGCCGCCATCGTCAACTTCGTCGTCCTGACCGCGGCGCTCTCCTCCTGCAACTCCGGCATGTACTCCACCGGCCGCATGCTCCGCGACCTGGCCCTCAACGGACAGGGCCCGCGCGCCTTCACCAAGCTGACGAAGAACGGCCTGCCGCTCACCGGCACCACCTTCTCCGCCGCCCTGATGCTCGTCGGCGTCTGGATCAACTACCAGTGGCCGGGCGAGGCGTTCAACTACGTCGTCTCCTTCGCGACCATCTCCGGCATGTGGGCCTGGATCATGATCCTGTTCAGCCAGATCCGCTACCGCCGCCTCGCCGACCGGGGCGTGCTCCCGCAGTCCTCCTTCAAGGCCCCGGGCGCCCCGTACACCAGCTGGTTCGCACTCGCCTTCATCGGCATGGTCATCGTGATGATGGCGGTCGACAAGGACGCCAGGATCTCGCTCTACTGCGCCCCCATCTGGGCGCTCCTCCTCGGCGTCTCCTACCTGGTGCTCAAGTCGCGCAACCCGGAGAACACCGCCTTCGTCAAGCGCTGAGCCAGGCTTCGCCCAGCACCGACCCCGAGGGCGGGCCCGTCGACCACAGGCCCACGACCACCCTCCTCCCGGACCGCCCCGGCCACCCCCCCCACGGCCCCGGCGTCCACCATGCGGGCCCTCCCGTACCACCCACCGGTACGCGAGGGCCCGCATGCCTATCCTCTTGCCATGCTGACCATCACCCAGGCGCTCCACGACCAGATCGTCGCCCACTCCCGCGCCGACCACCCCGACGAGGCGTGCGGTGTGGTGGCGGGCCCGGCCGGAACGGGGCGCCCCGAGCGCTTCATCCCGATGCTCAACGCCGCCCGCTCGCCCACGTTCTACGAGTTCGACTCCGGCGACCTCCTCAAGCTCTACCGCGAGATGGACGACCGCGACGAGGAGCCCGTGATCATCTACCACTCCCACACCGCGACCGAGGCCTACCCCTCCCGCACCGACGTGACGTACGCGAACGAGCCCGGCGCCCACTACGTCCTGGTCTCCACCGCCGACACCGACGGCGCCGGCCCCTTCCAGTTCCGCTCGTACCGCATCGTGGACGGCGAGATCACCGAGGAAGACGTGCAGGTCGTCGAGGCGTACTGAGCGCCCGGGTACGTCGCGGAGCCGCGGCACGGGTCTGGCACACTGCACCCCAGACCCGACCACAAGGCAGCAGGAACCAGGAAGCCGGTGCGAATCCGGCACGGTCCCGCCACTGTGACCGGGCCCCCTCCCGTGCGGAGTGACGTACCGGAGGGTGGCCCGGAAGCCAGGAACTGGCCCGCCGCCTTCTCGCATCGACCAGGGGACGCGGAAATCCCCCGGAGAGGCCCCGCCATGTCCCGGCGCACCCCCGCGCTCATAGCCGCCGCCGTGCTGCTCCCGCTCGCCCTCACCGCCTGCTCCACCCCGGAGGGCGACGAGCCCACCGGGAACAAGGCCGCGGCGAAGAGCGACGGCTTCCCGTACACCGTCACCAACTGCGGTGTCACCACGACCTTCAAGGCCCCGCCGAAGCGCGTGGTCACCATGAACCAGCACGTCACCGAGATCATGCTGGAACTGGGCCTGACCAAGTCCCTCGTCGGCACCGCCTACCTCGACGACAAGGTCCTGCCGAAGTACGAGAAGGACTACGCGTCCGTCCCGGTCATCGCCAAGGAGTACCCCTCCTACGAGCAGGTCCTCGCCACCAACCCCGACTTCGTCTACGGCGGCTACGCCAGCGCGTTCGCGGCGGGCGACGGGCGCGGGCGCGAGGCGCTCAAGAAGTCCGGCATCGAGACCCGGCTCAACACCGAGAGCTGCGCCAAGGCCGACACCCCGATGGAGACCCTCTACGAGGAGGTCCGCGAGGTCGGCCGCACCTTCGGCGTCACCGACCGCGCCGAGGCCTGGATCAAGCAGGCCAAGGCCGACAACGCGGCGACGGCCGAGAAGCTCAAGGACCTCAAGGCCCTCCCCGTCTTCGTCTACGACAGCGGCGACAAGACCGCGTTCACCGCGGGCGGCAAGGGCATCGGCAACGAGCTGATCAAGCGCGCCGGCGGCACCAACATCTTCGCCGACCTCGACAAGTCCTTCGGCGACGCCTCCTGGGAGAACGTGGTCGCCCGCAAGCCCGAGGCGATCGTGATCTACGACTACGGCTCCACCACCGTCGAACAGAAGAAGAAGCGCCTCCTCACCGACCCGGCCCTCGCCGACGTCCCCGCCATCAAGAACAAGCGGTTCGCCGTCATGCCGCTCTCCGACGCGGTCCTCGGCGTCCGCGTCCCCGCCGCCGTCGAGAAGCTCGCGGCGCAGCTCCACCCGGCGGCCACCACCCCGTGACCTGCCGCACCCCCGCACCGCGGCGGCTGCTGCGCTACACCCTGGTGGTCGGCGTCCTCGCCGTACTCCTCGCAGCCGCCGTGGTCGCCGCCCTCGCCCTCGGCTCCGTCCGCATCCCGCCCGGCCAGGTGCTCGACATCCTGACCGGGCGGGCGGAGGCGAGCCCCTTCCGCACGATCGTCCTGGACGTCCGGCTGCCCCGGGTCCTGCTCGGGATCGTCGTCGGCGCCGGACTCGCCGTCATCGGTACCGTCCTCCAGGCCCTCGTCCGCAACCAGCTCGCCGACCCGTTCCTCCTCGGCGTCTCCTCCGGCGCCTCCACCGGCGCGGTCCTGGTGATCGTCCTCGGCATCGGCGCCACCCTCGCCACCACCGTCACGATCCCCGCCGCCGCCTTCGTCGGCGCGCTGCTCTCGCTGCTGCTCGTCTACACCCTGGCGCGCGGCGGAGGCGGCCTCACCACCAACCGGCTCGTCCTCGCCGGGGTCGCCGTCTCCTACATCCTCTCCGCCCTGACCAGCCTGATCCTGGTCACCTCCGCCCGCGCCGACCACCTCCAGGAAGTCCTCTACTGGACCCTCGGCGGCCTCGGCGCGGCCCGCTGGGACATGCTCGCGCTCCCCACCATCACCCTGGTCGCCGGCACGGCCGTACTCCTCACCCTGGCCCGGCCGCTCGACCTGCTCCTGGTGGGGGAGGAGGGCGCGACCGTGCTCGGCCTGGACACCGCCCGCTTCCGGGCCGCCGTCTTCGTCCTCGCCTCGCTGATGACCGGGGCGCTCGTCGCGTACAGCGGGGCCATCGGCTTCGTCGGCCTGATGGTCCCGCACATGGCCCGGATGGCGGTCGGCGCCTCGCACCGCGCGCTGCTCCCGGTCGTCGCGCTCGGCGGGGCGGTGTTCCTGGTCCTCGCCGACCTGGCCGCCCGGACCCTCGCGGCCCCGCAGGACATCCCGGTCGGCGTCCTCACCGCCCTGACCGGCGGCCCGTTCTTCCTGTGGATGCTGCGCCGCCGCCCCGAGGGAGCGCCCGCATGACGTTGTCACTCTCCGAGGGAGCCCGCCCGTGACCACCCTGCGCACCGAGGGCCTCTCGTACGGGGTCGGCGAAGGCCGCCACCTCGTCGACGCCGTCGACCTCACCGCCGCCGACGGCGAGACGGTCGGCCTGGTCGGCCCCAACGGCAGCGGCAAGACCACGCTCCTGCGCTGCGTCTACGGCACCCTGCGCCCCACCCACGGCCGGGTCCTCCTCGACGGCGACGACCTCGCCACCCTCCCCGTGAAGGCCCGCGCCCGCCGCATCGCCACCGTCCCGCAG
Organism: Streptomyces microflavus; assembly: GCF_014650075.1. GTDB lineage: Bacteria > Actinomycetota > Actinomycetes > Streptomycetales > Streptomycetaceae > Streptomyces > Streptomyces microflavus. Next base: position 136,388 of record NZ_BMUG01000001.1, read on the forward strand.
GACGGCCACGCCGGGTTCGAGCTCACCGTAGGCCAGGTCGTCGCGATGGGCCGCGCCCCGCACAAGCGGTTCTGGGAGGCGGACAGCGCCGCCGACACCGCGCTCGTCACCGACGCCCTGGAGCGGGTGGGGATCGCCGCACTCGAACCCCGTACGTTCGCGTCCCTGTCCGGCGGCGAACGGCAGCGCGCCCTGGTCGCCCGCGCCCTGGTCCAGCAGCCCTCGCTCGTCGTCCTGGACGAGCCGACCAACCACCTGGACATCCGCTACCAGCTGGAGATCCTCTCCCTGGTCCGCGACCTGGGCACCACCAACCTCCTCGCCCTGCACGACCTGAACCTCGCCGCCTACTACTGCGACCGGATCTACGTCCTCAAGCACGGCCGCGTCGTCGCCTCCGGCACCCCGGAGGAGGTCCTCACGGCGGAGCTGCTGGGCGAGGTGTACGGCGTCGCCGCCGAGGTCAGCACCCACCCGAAGACCGGCGCCCCCACGGTGATCTACCTCCCGCAGGACCACACCGGGCAGCATCAGTCCGCATAGTGGTCGCTCACCATCCACGATGTGGGATCACACTCGGGTTTCCGGACCGGGAATCGATACGATGCCCGCATGGTTCCCCATGACGTGAGCAACAGGACGCCGGGCACGCTGCTCGTCGCGCGGCTGCACGTCGACCTGTGCAGGCTCGCGAGCGCGATCTGTCCGCCGCCCGCGGCCTGCCCGTGAGCCGCCCGGCCTGAGTCACGGTCCGCGCGAGCCCCACCCGTACGCACCACGCACCACACCCCCTGCGCGGGGGAAGAAACGCGCGCCCCACGCCACCTCCCCGCTTTCGACAGGAGCCCACGCCATGGCCATCGAGGTCCGCATCCCGACCATCCTCCGCACCTACACCGACGGCGCCAAGGCCGTCGAAGGCAACGGGGACACCCTCGCCGACCTCTTCGCGGACTTGGAGAGCCGCCACACCGGCATCCGTGAGCGACTCGTCGACGGCGCGAACGGCGACCAGCTCCGCCGCTTCGTGAACGTCTACCTCAACGACGAGGACGTCCGCTTCCTCGACGGCATCACCACCAAGCTCACCGACGGCGACAACGTCACCATCCTCCCGGCCGTCGCCGGCGGCATGCGCTGATGCGGTACGACTCCCCGCTGGCGGCCGTGGGGAACACCCCCCTCGTCCGCCTCCCGCGGCTGTCCCCGTCCGAGGACGTCCGCATCTGGGCCAAGCTGGAGGACCGCAACCCCACCGGCTCGATCAAGGACCGCCCCGCGCTCCACATGGTCGAACAGGCCGAGAAGGACGGCCGGCTCACCCCCGGCTGCACCATCCTGGAGCCCACCAGCGGCAACACCGGCATCTCGCTCGCCATGGCGGCCAAGCTCAAGGGCTACCGCATCGTGTGCGTCATGCCGGAGAACACCTCGCAGGAGCGGCGCGACCTGCTCGCCATGTGGGGCGCCGAGATCATCCCCTCCCCGGCCGCGGGCGGCTCCAACACCGCCGTACGCGTCGCGAAGGAGCTGGCGGCGGAGCACCCGGACTGGGTGATGCTCTACCAGTACGGCAACCCGGACAACGCGGGCGCCCACTACGCCACCACCGGACCGGAGATCCTCACCGACCTCCCGTCCATCACGCACTTCGTGGCGGGCCTCGGCACCACCGGCACCCTCATGGGCGTCGGCCGCTACCTCCGCGAGAACCGCCCGGACATCCAGATCGTCGCCGCCGAACCGCGCTACGACGACCTGGTCTACGGCCTGCGCAACCTGGACGAGGGCTTCGTCCCCGAGCTCTACGACGCCTCGGTCCTCACCACCCGCTTCTCGGTCGGCTCCGCCGACGCGGTCACCCGCACCCGCGAACTCCTCCAGCAGGAGGGCATCTTCGCGGGCGTCTCCACCGGCGCCGCGCTCCACGCGGCGATCGGCGTGGCCAACAAGGCGGTCAAGGCGGGGGAGAGCGCGGACATCGTCTTCGTGGTGGCGGACGGCGGCTGGAAGTACCTGTCGACGGGCGTCTACACGGCGGAGACAACGGAAGCGGCCATCGAAACGCTCCAGGGCCAGCTCTGGGCGTAAGCCGCAGTTCCAGCCCGTCCGCACCATCCCAGCCGGTCCGCACCATCCCAGCCCGTCCGCACCATCCCAGCCCGTCCGCACCATCCCAGCCCGTCCGGCGTTTGAGGACGTCTTTTCAGCCCCTCCGGCGCTTGAGGAGCGGGGCCCGGGGCAGCGCCCCGAAAGGCCCCCCCCCCCCCCCCCCCCCC
>NZ_BMUG01000001.1:138709-1151546 GCF_014650075.1 Streptomyces microflavus
CCCGGGGCAGCGCCCCGAAAGGCCCCGCCCCTCACCCCGCCCCCAACCCCCGCACCCGCTCCCACAGCTCCGCATCCACAGTCCCCACCCTCCGCCGGAACCCCCCGATCCGGACCTCACGCAGCTCATCCGTCTCCAGGAAGCTCTGCCGCCCCCGCTGATCCCCCACCGTCCCCGCGGGCAGCGCGATCACCCCGGGCCGCTCCTCGTGATGCTTGCTGGTGATCTTGGCGACGACGGCCGTGCGCCCCCGGCCCCGCCCCCGTACGGAGAGGACCAGGCACGGCCGGTCCTTGGACCCGGGCCCGTCCTCGTACGGCACATCGGCCCACCACACCTCACCCGCCCGCGGCGTACGCCCGTCCCCGCGCCCCGCCGGGCCGGACGGCCGTGACGGCGGCCGGGTCGACCCCTCCGGCTGCCGGGGCCGCCGGGACCGGGGCCCCCGGTCCGAGCGCCCCCGCCCGTCCACCACCGCGGCGACGAGGGCCAGCAGAACCACGGCGACCAGCGCCACCCACCAGAACATGTCCATCCCCCGACCGTACCGGCGGCCGGCGGGCACCCCTCCCGCGCCAGGACGCCGCGCCCGGGCCCCACCGTGGGCGCGCTTCCATCGAACCGGTGACAGAGCAGGTGAGTTCCCCCACAACGGCAGGCGGCAGAGGAGCGACGCGGAGTTTTGCGCCTTACGCTCGACAAACCGCAAAACGTTCCGGCAGGAATTGCACGACCCCTTCCGCACGAACCCTCCCCGTTCCCACGTCTCGGAGGTTCACGCTCCATGAAGCTCACCGTCGTCGGCTGCTCCGGCTCGTTCCCGTCCCCGGGTTCGGCATGCTCGAGCTACCTCGTAGAGGCCGACGGCTTCCGGCTGCTCCTCGACATGGGCAACGGCGCCCTCGGCGAGCTGCAGCGCCACGTCGGTCTCTACGACCTCGACGCGATCTTCCTCAGCCACCTCCACGCCGATCACTGCATCGACATGTGCGCGTACTTCGTCGTGCGCTACTACCGCCACGACGGCGCCCGCCCCGTCCCCCTTCCGGTCTACGGACCCGAGGGCACCGAGCAGCGTCTGACCACCGCCCATGCCGACACCCCCTCCGAGCAGGCGATGAGCGAGGTCTTCGACTTCCACACGCTCAAGGCGGGCTCCTTCGAGATCGGCCCCTTCTCGGTCCGTACGGAGAAGCTCTGCCACCCCGTCGACACCTTCGGCATCCGGATCGAGCACGGCGGCTCCACCCTCGCCTACTCCGGGGACACGGGAACCTGCGACGCCCTGGAGGAGCTGGCGCGGGACGCGGACCTGTTCCTCTGCGAGGCGTCGTTCGTCGACGGCAAGGAAGACATCCCCGACCTGCACCTCAACGGCCGCGAGGCGGGCGAGGCCGCCGCCCGGGCCGACGTACGCCGGCTCGTCCTGACCCACATCCCGCCGTGGACGGACGCGGACCGCAACCTCGCCGACGCGCGGACGGTCTACCCGGGCCCGGTGGAACTGGCCGTGCCGGGAGCGGTGTACGAGTTCTGAGTTTCTGCGTTCCGAGTACGACGGAACCCCCGCCTTCCGGGAGGGAGGGCGGGGGTTCCGTGTGTACGGGTGCAGGTGCAGGTACGGCTGAGGCTACTTCGCCTCGGCCTTCTGCAGCTCGGCGAGCTCCTCGTCCGACTCCCGGCCCGGGGTCGGGAGGTTGAACTTGGTGATCGCGAAGCGGAAGACCACGTAGTAGACCACCGCGAAGCAGAGGCCGACCAGGACCAGCAGCCAGGGCTTCGACGCGATGCCGAGGTTCAGCAGGAAGTCGACCAGACCGGCGGAGAAGCCGAAGCCGTCCTTCATGCCGAGCGCCCAGGTCAGGGCCATCGACACACCGGTCAGCACCGCGTGGATCGCGTACAGCACCGGGGCGATGAACATGAACGTGAACTCGATCGGCTCGGTCACACCGGTGACGAACGAGGTCAGCGCCAGGGAGAACATCATGCCGCCGACGACCTTGCGGCGCTCGGGGCGGGCACAGTGGACGATCGCGAGGCAGGCCGCCGGGAGGGCGAACATCATGATCGGGAAGAAGCCGGTCATGAACTGTCCGGCCTCCGGGTCACCGGCGAGGAAGCGGGCGATGTCACCGTGGGCGCCGTTGTACTCGCCCGCCTGGAACCACGGGAAGGAGTTCAGCAGGTGGTGCATGCCGACCGGGATCAGCGCACGGTTGGCGACACCGAAGATGCCCGCGCCGACCGCGCCGGAGCCGACGAGCCACTCACCGAAGTTGTGCAGACCGGCGCCGAGGACCGGCCAGATCAGACCGAAGACGATACCGATGAGCAGACCCGCGAAGGCGGAGAGGATCGGGACCAGGCGGCGGCCGCTGAAGAAGCCCGCCCAGTCGGGCAGCTTCGTCCGGTAGAACTTCTGGTACAGCAGGGCCACGACTATGCCCATCACGACACCGCCGAGTACACCGGCGTTGACGGGGGCGTCGCTCATCACGATCTTGCCGTCGGCCACGCTCGCGACCTGGGGCAGGTTGCCGTCCGTGAAGGTGGCGAGCACCTTCTGGAAGACGAGGTAACCGGTGACGGCGGCCAGCGCGGTCGAGCCGTCCGACTTCTTCGCGAAGCCGATGGCGATGCCGACGGCGAACAGCAGCGGCATGTTGTCGAGGATGGCGCCACCGCCCGCGGCCATGTAGCTCGCGAGCTTCGTGATGAAGGTCGGGAACGATTCGCGGCCCAGCATGTCGCCGTTGCCGAGGCGTACCAGGAGCGCGGCAGCCGGCAGCACGGCGACCGGCAGCATGAGGCTGCGGCCGATGCGCTGCATGACGGCCATCGCGCCGGCGCCCTTCTTCTTCTCGGCCGCGGGTGCGGTCTCAGCCGTGGTCATCAACATCCTCCATGGGGCACGGTGCCGCCCGGGTCATTGATGCGGGGAGGCGGCGACTCGACAGACGCGGCAGACAGCCGTGGTCTGGACCACTCAGTGGTGTAGACCAGTTTTAGCACGGTGAGGGTTAGATAAGGAACCTGCAATTCCCTCCTGATTCGCGGTAGTAGATCCGGCACGTTCGGTGACATGCCGAAGGCCCCCGGACCGGGCGGTCCGAGGGCCTTGCGCGACCGGGGCGAAACCCGGCCGACCTGCTACTTCGTGAGGTCCTTCTCGATCTCCCTCTCGATCTCCTCCGGTTCGCGCCCCGGAGTCTTGAGGTCGAACTTGGTGATAGCGAAGCGGAAGACCACGTAGTAGATCACCGCGAAGCACGCGCCGATCGGGATGATCAGCCAGGGTTTCGTATCGAGATGCCAGTTGACGACGTAGTCGATCAACCCGGCCGAGAAGCTGAACCCGGCATGCACCCCCAGCAGCCAGGTGATGCCCATCGAGGCGCCGGTGAGCACCGCGTGCGCGCCGTACAGCAGCGGTGCGACGAACATGAACGAGAACTCGATCGGCTCGGTCACGCCCGTGACGAACGACGTCAGCGCCACCGACACCATCAGCCCGCCCACCTCCTTGCGGCGCTCGGGCCGCGCGGTGTGGGTGATGGCCAGGGCGGCCGCGGGGAGGCCGAACATCATGATCGGGAAGAAGCCCGAGGTGAACTGCCCGGCCGACGGGTCCTCGGCGAAGAACCGGGAGATGTCGCCCTGGACGGTCGCGCCGTCCGCCCCGGTGAACTCGCCTGCCTGGAACCAGAAGAACGTGTTCAGGAACTGGTGCATGCCGATCGGGATCAGCAGCCGGTTCGCGAAGCCGAAGATCGCCGCGCCCCACGAGCCGAGGTCGATGAGCTGCTTGGAGAACCAGGTCAGCCCGTCACCCACCGGCTGCCACAGCAGCCCGAACAGCACGCCCAGGATCACGCAGAGGAACGCCATCAGGATCGGCACCAGGCGCCGGCCGTTGAAGAAGCCGAGCCAGTCCACCAGCTTGGTGCGGTGGTAGCGCTGCCAGACCACCGCGGTCAGCAGGCCGATCAGGATGCCGCCGAGGACCCCGGGGTTCTGCGGCTCACCGGCGGGCAGCTCGTCCGTCACGGTGCCGTCCATGGGGAACGCCCCGAGGACGCCCCGGTAGACCAGGAAGCCGACCACGGCCGCGAGCGCGGTTGAGCCGTCGGCCTTCTTCGCGAAGCCGATGGCCACGCCGATGCAGAAGAGGAGCGGCAGGCCGACCTGGCCGTCGAGGATCGCGGTGCCGCCGTTGAGCAGCACCAGGGAGGTCTTCTCCCAGAAGGCGCCGTGCAGGTAGGAGGCGAACAGGTTCCCGAGGCTGACGAGCAGACCGGCCGCCGGGAGGACGGCCACCGGGAGCTGGAGGCTGCGGCCGACCTTCTGCAAGCCCTGGACCGGCCCGTTCCACCATTTTGGCTGCGGTGCCGCAGCGGCGCTCGAACTCATCGGCATCCTTCCGGAACAAGCCTCGTTTGGCGGTCGTTGGAAACTGGTGTAGACCAGTTGCGTCACGGTCCGGGGCCCGCCCCGAAGTCAGGGCACCGGTGATCGTCATCTTTGGTGATAGTCCGGTTACCCGCCCGCGAAGTTGGGCCAACCGTGCGTTACCGTGACGAAACGGACCCGCAGCGGGCGGCCCGTCTGCACGCGAAAACCAGGGAGAAGGACATGGCCACCAAGGCTGAGAAGATCGTCGCCGGGCTCGGCGGCATCGAGAACATCGACGAGATCGAAGGCTGCATCACCCGCCTCCGCACCGAGGTCCACGACGCCAGCAAGGTCGACGAAGCCGCCCTCAAGGCCGCCGGCGCCCACGGCGTGGTCAAGATGGGCACCGCGATCCAGGTCGTCATCGGCACCGACGCGGACCCCATCGCCGCCGACATCGAAGACATGATGTGACCGGCTGACACCCCGCCGGACACCACGGCCGCCCCCCTGGGGGACGGCCGCACCCGCAGGCCCCGCACCCCACCGGTGACGGGGCCTGCGCCGTACCGCCGTAAGCCCGCCCCGCCCCCGCCCCACCCCCTCCACGGCACCCGAACGGAGCCACCCCCGCCAACGGATAAAGTCGGCCCCATGTCTCGCATCGACGGCCGAACCCCCGAACAGCTCCGCCCCGTCACCATCGAACGCGGCTGGAGCAAGCACGCCGAGGGCTCAGTCCTCATCTCCTTCGGCGACACCAAAGTCTTCTGCACCGCCTCCGTCACCGAAGGCGTCCCGCGCTGGCGCAAGGGCAGCGGCGAGGGCTGGGTCACCGCCGAGTACTCCATGCTGCCCCGCTCCACCAACACCCGCGGCGACCGCGAAGCCGTCCGCGGCAAGATCGGCGGACGCACCCACGAGATCAGCCGCCTGATCGGCCGCTCCCTGCGCGCGGTCATCGACTACAAGGCCCTCGGCGAGAACACCATCGTCCTGGACTGCGACGTCCTCCAGGCCGACGGCGGCACCCGTACGGCCGCCATCACCGGCGCGTACGTCGCCCTCGCGGACGCCGTCGCCTGGGCCCAGGGCAAGAAGATCGTCAAGGCCGGACGCAAGCCGCTCACCGACACCGTCGCCGCGATCAGCGTCGGCATCGTCGACGGCACCCCGCTCCTCGACCTCTGCTACGAGGAGGACGTCCGCGCCGAGACCGACATGAACGTCGTCTGCACCGGCGACGGCCGCTTCGTCGAGGTCCAGGGCACCGCCGAGGGCGCCCCGTTCGACCGCAAGGAGCTCGGCTCGCTCCTGGACCTCGCCACCGCGGGCTGCGTGGACCTCGCCGCACTCCAGCGTGACGCACTCGCAACCACGCAGAACGCGTAACGACTCACCCTCCCCGGGTAAAGAAGCAACCAAATACGCACGACAGAGCGTCGTTACGAGCACGGGCGTACGGGTCGAACCGTGCGCCCGTCCGCGTACCGATCCCCGGGGAGGGACCGCACCATGGCTTCGCGCCGCCACCAACGCCTCGCACTCGCCACCGCCGCCGCCGTGCTCACACTGACCACGGCCGTGGGCTGCGCAGGGCTCGACAAGGCCCTCGACTGCGTCCGCACCGCCGACGCCATCGCCACCAGCGTCGGCAACCTCCAGCAGGCCGTGTCCAGCGCCTCCGAGGACATCACCCAGGCATCGGAAGCCCTGGACGACATCGACCGCGAGCTCAAGAAGCTCGACGACACCACGGACAACGCCGACCTCTCCAAGGCGGTCGACGACCTCCAGGCGGGCGTCACCAACGTGCGGGAGTCCATCGAGAGCGGCGACGCCACCCCGGACATCACCCCGGTGACGAACGCGGCGACGGAGATCGGCAAGGTCTGCACGCCGTAGAAACGGTGACGGGCCGGCAGGCGGCCGGGCGGGCACGGGCGAGGGGCCGGACCGGCCGGCCACCTCGCCCGGCGATAATCGGTGCATGAAGCGCCTGATCCTCGCCACCCGCAACGCCGGGAAAATCACCGAACTGCACGCCATCCTCGCCGACGCGGGACTCGACCTCGACCTCGTCGGCGCGGACGCGTACCCGGACATCCCCGACGTCAAGGAGACCGGCGTCACCTTCACCGAGAACGCGCTCCTCAAGGCCCACGCCCTGGCCCGCGCCACCGGCCTCCCCGCTGTCGCCGACGACTCGGGCCTCTGCGTCGACGTCCTCGGCGGCGCCCCCGGCATCTTCTCGGCCCGCTGGTCCGGCACCCACGGCGACGACAAGGCCAACCTCGACCTGCTCCTGGCCCAGCTCGGCGACATCGCGGACGCCCACCGCGGCGCGTACTTCGCCTGCGCCGCCGCCCTGGCCCTCCCCGACGGCACGGAACGCGTGGTCGAGGGCCACCTGAACGGCACCCTGCGCCACACCCCGTCCGGCACAGGAGGCTTCGGCTACGACCCGATCCTCCAGCCGGAGGGCGAGACCCGCACGTGCGCGGAGCTCACCCCGGCGGAGAAGAACGCGATCAGCCACCGCGGCAAGGCGTTCCGGGCGCTGGTGCCGGTGGTGCGGGAGTTGGTGGGGTAGGGCGTCCCCGCCAACATTCAAGGCCCGGCCCGCATCTCATGCGGGCCGGGCCTTCGACGGGGTGCGCGAGGAGGGACTCGAACCCTCACGCCACTAGGACACTGGCTTCTAAGGCCAGCCTGTCTCACCAATTCCAGCACTCGCGCGTCACCGGCAGTCTACAAGGGGGAAGGCGTCAGCCCTTTGGGTTATGTGGTGATCGACTTCGTACGGCGTCCCTTGCGGCACCACGTTTCGGTCAGCGCATGACAGTTGGGGCACAGATAGCGGAGGTTCTCCGCTCGGTTGTCCAGCCAGTCACCGTTGATGTGATCGATCTGGAGCGTGAATGACTGTCCCAGCCATTCGCCCGGGTTGCCGCACGACATACAGCGGTACGCGACACCGACCTCCTGCAGGGCGCGGTGAAGCCGTGTGCGGTTGGTGCGGGATGAGCCGGGAGGTTTGACGACGAGAGTGGTCGGCGCGATCGCGCGAGGCTCGGGCACCTGCTGCGTCGTCCAGGAGCGTCGAATGAAGTGGCCGGTGTCGAGCTTCAGCTGAACAGTCTTGCGTCGCACGCGACGATGATTGGTGTCGTTGACTTCGAGGCCGAGTGCCCGCATGACGTCCGCGTAGCTGGTGCTCCGGGGAACCGCATGCCGCAGGGCGTCCTCCGGTACCGCCAGGCGCGCGTTGCGAAAGTGTGAGGTGCCGACGCCACGCCTCCGCAGCAGGCTCGCCAGCGCCGAGCGTGACCGGCCGTCGTCGGGTATCCCCAGACTGCGCGCTGTGCCCCGGATACTCTCGGCCGACGCTGCTGCCGCCCGTAACTCAGCGGTGGTGAAGGGAAGATCCAGCTGCGGGCGGTTCAGCCCCGGGAAGTGGCTGACATCGATTCCGGCGGCGGCGATACGGCGGCCGATGTGGGAGAGGGTGCCGCTGGCAGGCGGAACACCGAGTTTGTTGACGACCTCGCGTAGCGAGGTGGAGCATTTCACCGCTGCTGCGATCGCCGAGTCCGGGTACTTCTTCCACGGGCTGCGCTGCTTGAAGTGCGAGGTGTCCAGCTCGTACTCCGCTGCCTTCCGCTGGAGCGTGCGTCGTCTGCCGCCGTTCTCCGGCAGCCCGAGTCGGCGCATCAGGTCGGTCCAGTTCGCCGATGCGGCTATGGCTTCCTCCAGCAGCTCGCGCGTGTACGGGCTGTTCCCCATGTCCCCCTCCGTCTCCGGCCGCGCGTTCGCAGCCTCGTACGGAGTAACGAACCGTTTATCGGATGGTCACGTCCGCAATCCGGAGGGGGCTCTCAAGAGGCAAGCCGTCAGAACTTCGGCTCAGGCGCCTGTGCGTGGACCAGTTCCGCCGCCTCCTCGTCCGTCTCCACCGAGGGCGGGGAGCCGGCCAGGGGCTGTTGGGCGGTCTCCTTCATGCAGGCGACCGAGACCACGCCGACCAGGGCCGCCGCCATCGCGTAGTACGCGGGCATCAGGTTGGAGCCGGTCCAGCTGATCAGGGCCGTGATCACCAGCGGGGTCGTACCGCCGAAGATCGACGCGGAGAGGTTGTAGCCCACTGACAGGGACCCGTAACGGACGTGCGTCGGGAACAGGGCGGGCAGGGCCGCCGACATCGTGCCGAGCATGCAGACCAGGGAGAGGCCCAGCAGCAGCATGCCGACCGTGATCGGGAGGATGCCGTCGATCCGGATGAGGAGGAACGCCGGGAGGGAGAGGAAGAGGAAGCCGAGCATGCCCGTCATCAGGAGCGGTTTGCGGCCGAAACGGTCGGAGAGCTTGCCCACCTGGCTGATGATCAGCATCAGGAACACCATCACCGCCAGCAGGATCAGCAGGCCGTGCGTCTCGCTGTAGCCGAGCTCGTCGGAGAGGTACGTCGGCATGTACGACAGCAGCATGTAGTCGGTGATGTTGTACGCGCCGACCAGGCAGATGCAGAGGATCAGCGTCGGCCAGTACTCCCGGAAGATCTTGGCGAGGTCGCCCTTGGCGGTCGACTCGACGCCGTCCGCCGCCTCGCTCGCGTGGGCCGTGCCGCCCTCCAGTTTCTGGAAGGCCGGGGTCTCGTCCAGGCGCAGTCGCAGGTAGAGGCCGACCAGGCCCAGCGGGCCCGCGACGAGGAACGGGATCCTCCACCCCCAGGACTCCATCTGCGCGTCGTTCAGGAGGGCGTAGAGGGCCGTCACGAGGCCCGCCGCGCCGACGTACCCCGCCAGGGTGCCGAACTCCAGGAAGCTGCCGAAGAAGCCGCGGCGCTTGTCGGGGGCGTACTCGGCGATGAACGTGGACGCGCCGCCGTACTCACCGCCCGTGGAGAAGCCCTGGAGCATCCGGAAGAAGATCAGCAGGACCGCGGCCCAGACGCCGATCGTCCCGTGCGAGGGGATCAGGCCGATGGCGAACGTGCCGACCGCCATCAGGATCATCGTCAGCGCGAGGACCTTCTTCCGGCCGACCTTGTCACCCATCGGGCCGAAGAACATGCCGCCGAGCGGCCGTACGAGGAAGGCCACCGCGAAGGTCGCGAAGGAGGAGAGGAGCTGTGTCGTCTCGTTCCCGGACGGGAAGAACACGTGTCCGATGGTGACGGCCAGGTAGGAGTAGATGCCGAAGTCGAACCACTCCATGGCGTTGCCCAGCGATGCGGCTTTCACGGCGCGCTTCACCGCCGCGTCGTCCGTGACGGTGATGTCCGTGCGGCGGAGCTTGGGGTTCCTCCGCTTGCGGACCGCCCGGAAGAGCGTGGGGTGGCGCTTGACCGCTTCGGGGTCGGCCGCCTTGTGGGGGTCGGGGGCCGCCATGGCCGGTTCCTTTCCTCGGAGGGTGTTCCAGGAAAGGCTTCTGCGCGGTCGTGGCGGTCGCAAACCGACTTCTTGGCCGGATGCGATGTCCCTCACATGTTCTCGACATCGTTCCGGGGCTGCCCCGGGGTAGCCGTACGGGCTGGGCACCCCCCGGCACCCGGAGCGGAGGCCCGCCCGGCCCGGCCGCCCCGATGGCCCATCCGGGGCGGCCGGGGCGGGCCGGGTGGGCCGGAGGTCAGATGCCCAGGTCTCGGATGATCTTCGCCACGTGTCCGGTCGCCTTGACGTTGTAGAAGGCGTGCTCGACCTTGCCGTCCTCGTCGACGACGACGGTGGAGCGGATGACGCCCGTCACCACTTTGCCGTAGAGCTTCTTCTCGCCGAAGGCGCCGTACGCCTCCAGCGTCTCCTTCGACGGGTCGCCGACCAGCGTGACCTTGAGGTTCTCCTGCTCGCGGAACTTCGCGAGCTTCTCCGGCTTGTCGGGGGAGACGCCGATGACGTCGTACCCGGCGCCCGCGAGGAGATCGAGATTGTCCGTGAAGTCGCAGGCCTGCTTGGTGCAGCCGGGGGTAAGAGCTGCCGGGTAGAAGTAGACGATGACCTTGCGGCCCTTGTGGTCCGCGAGCGAGACCTCGTTGCCGTCGGCGTCGGGAAGGGTGAAGGCGGGGGCGGGGTCGCCGGGCTTGAGTCGCTCGCTCATGTGGTTCTCCTCGGGTGGTGCGCGGGTCGGACGGGACCGAGCGTAATAGGGGTGCCGCCGGGTGCGCGGGGGTTCGAGCTGACAGACTGTCGATGAAGGTTTACCGGAGAGACGACCACGGAGGCGGCGCAGTGTCGGATGCCAGGACCCCTGCGCAGATCGAGGCGGACATCATCAGCAGGCGTGAGCAGCTCGCTGTGGTGCTCGACGAGATCGGGGTGCGGGTACACCCGAAGACGATCATCGGCGATGCGAAGGCCAAGGCGGCCCAGACCGTGGACCGGACCGCCGGCCGCGCGTTCGTCGCGGTGAATCGTTCGGTGTCACAGGTGAAGGCGCAGTTCGTCGCGGCGGACGGCTCGCCGCGGCTGGAGCGGGTGATTCCCGCCGCGCTGCTCGTGGTGGGTGTGGTGGGCCTGCTCACCCTCTCGAAGCGCCGCACGTGACCGGTCTCCCCCGGGAGGCGCACGGGCCCCTCAGGCGTGCGCGCCGGGGCGGTGACGGTAGGTTGCGGGCGTGAGCGACAGAACCCACGACATCACGCGCGGCGGCGGCCACGACGATGACAAGCTGCCCATCCGCATGCTGCACGACCGTGTCCTGGTGCGGAACGACACCGCCGAGGGCGAGCGGCGTTCCGGCGGCGGCATCCTGATCCCGGCGACGGCGGCGGTGGGCCGGCGGCTCGCCTGGGCGGTGGTCGTCGCGGTCGGTCAGAACGTGCGGACGGTGGAGCCCGGCGACCGGGTGCTGTACGACCCCGAGGACCGTGCCGAGGTCGAGGTGCGGGGCGTGGCGTACGTGCTGATGCGGGAGCGCGATCTGCACGCGGTGGCGGCGGACCGGTTCGAGGGTTCGGTGGACTCGACCGGGCTGTATCTCTAGGACCCATGGCGAGAGGGCCTGGTGACCATGGTCACCAGGCCCTTTCCCTGTTTTTTGCTACGGTGGAACCACCCCGACGAGACGCGCCGTACCGGGTTGGCAAAGACGACGCACCCGTTTCTGTTCGCGTGGTTTCGTCGGAGGTGCCTGTCATGGCCTGGGTTCTGTTGCTCGTCGCCGGTCTGCTCGAAGTGGGCTGGTCGATCGGGATGAAGTACACCGAGGGGTTCACCCGGCTGTGGCCGAGCGTGTTCACCGGCCTCGGGATCGTGGCGAGCATGGTGCTGCTGTCGCATGCGGCGAAGACGCTGCCGATCGGTACGGCGTACGGCGTGTGGGTCGGTATCGGTGCTGCCGGTGCGGCGATCCTGGGCATGGTCGTGCTGAACGAGCCGGTGACCGCCGCCCGGATCTTCTTCGTCTGTCTGCTGCTGGTCGCGGTGGTGGGGCTGAAGGCGACGTCCGGGCACTGAGTCAGCCGGCCGGGTCGCGGGTGCCGCGGACCCCTTCGATGAAGCCGCCGCCCAGGGCTCCCGTACCCCCGTCGTCGGTGCCTCCGCCGGTGCCGCCCCCGGTGTCGTCGCCTGTTCCGCCGTCGCCGGTGTCCCCGGTCGTTCCCCCGTCCGTGCCTCCTGTCGTGCCGCCGGTGGCGCCGGTTCCGGTGTCGCTGCTCGGCGGGGTGGACGAGGCGGGGGCCGAGGGGGTGGTGGCGGTCGGGGCGCTGGGGGAGGTGCCGGTGGGGGAGTCGTCCGGGGTGACCGGTTCGGTGGTTCCGGTCTCCTCGTCGCCCGGCTCCTGCGGCTCGTCCGAGCCGGGGGCCGTTTCGAGGTCGAACTCCTGGGCCGGGGAGGAGCGCAGGGCGGCCTCCGTGTAGGCGGCCCAGGTCTCGGCGGGGACTCCGCCGCCGTTGACGCGGTCCAGGCCGAGGGCTCCGTACAGCGGGGTCTGGACACCGGATTCGGGGTCCTGGCCCATCACGGCGACGACGGTCGCGAGGTCGGGGGTGTATCCGGCGAACCAGGCGGCCTTGTCCTCCTCGGCGGTGCCGGTCTTGCCGACGGCGGGGCGGCCCGCTGCCTGGGCGGCGGAGCCGGTGCCGCCCTCGACGACGGAGCGGAGGAGGGCGGTGGTGGTGTCGGCGGCCTCGCGGGTGACGGTCTGTTCCGTCTTCCGGTCGGGCAGCTCGATCTCCGTACCGTCCTTGGTGATCTTCTCGACGAGGGTGTACGCGCTGTGCCTGCCGTGGTTGGCGAGGGTCGCGTACGCCTCGGTGAGGTCCAGGACGCTGGCGGTGGCGGGGCCGAGCGCGATGGAGGGGGAGGCGGTGAGGTCGGGGGTGGTCTTCGGGATGCCGAGGGCGAGTGCGGTCTCGCGGACCTTGTCGGGGCCGACGTCCTGGGCCATCTGCGCGTAGACGGAGTTGACGGACTTGTCGGTGGCGGTGCGGACGGTGATCTGCCCGTAGTCGACGTCGTCCTCGTTGGCGGGCTCGTATCCGGTGGAGCCCTGCGGGCCCTGGACGGTCCGCTTGTTGGTGCCGTCGTAGTACGTCTCGGGGGTGATGCGCCGCCCGTCCAGGGTGGTGGAGTCGTTGGCGACGGCGGAGGTGAAGACGAACGGCTTGAAGGTGGAGCCGACCTGGTAGTCGCGCCGGGTGGCGTTGTTGACGTACTGCTTCGTGTAGTCGACGCCGCCGTACATCGCGACGACCTCGCCGGTCTCCGGGACGATGGAGGCGCCTCCGACGCGCACGTTCTTGTCGGCCTCGCGGTCCCCGCTCCGCTTCTTCATCACGTTGTCCTTGACCGCTGCGACGAAGGCGTCCTGCTTCTTCTTGTCGAGGGTGGTGGTGATGCGGTGGCCGCCGGTGGCGAGGGTCTTCGCGTCGATGATCCCGTTGCCGGTGAGGTACTCCTCGACGGCCTGCACCAGGTAGCCGCGCTGGCCGGAGAGGCCGGTGGAGGGCTTGGCCTCGCCGGGTACGGGGAACTCGGTCGTCGACCGTTCCCCGGAGTCGAGCCAGCCCTCCTTGACCATGCCGTCAAGGACGTAGTTCCAGCGGTTCAGGGCGGCGGGCTTGTTGTCGGGGTGGGCGACGACGTCGTACTGGCTGGGCGCGTTCAGCAGGGAGGCGAGGTACGCGCCCTCGGCGGTGGTGAGGTCCTCGACGTTCTTGCCGTAGTACGCCTGGGCGGCGGCCTGGATGCCGTACGCGTTGCGCCCGAAGTAGCTGGTGTTGAGGTAGCCCTCGAAGATCTGGTCCTTGCTCTGCTCGCGGTTGAGCTTGATGGCGATGAAGAACTCCTTGGCCTTGCGGACGACGGTCCGCTCCTGGCCGAGGTAGTAGTTCTTGACGTACTGCTGGGTGATGGTGGAGCCGCCCTGCTTGCCCTTGCCGGTCGCGGTGTTCCAGCCGGCCCGGAACATGGCCTTCACGTCGACGGCGGGCTGGGAGTAGAAGTCGCGGTCCTCGGCGGCCAGCACGGCCTGCTGGACGGTCCGGGGCACCTGGGAGAGCTTGATCTTCTCCCGGTTCACCTCGCCGTCGCGGGCCAGGACGCTGCCGTCCTTGTAGAGGTAGACGTTGGACTGCGCGTCGGCTCCGGCGTTGGCGGCCGGGATGCCGACGAGCTGGTAGCCGGCGAAGAACCCGCCGCCGAGCAGGAGGGCGGCGACCAGGACGGTCCCGAGGAGCATCCGCCAGGTGGGGAAGAGGCGGCGCCAACCGGTCCGCTTGGGGCGCTTCGTGCGCCCCTTCCTGCCCGGTGCCTTCCCCTGCGCTCCCTGCGCGCCCTCGTCGTCCCCGGGGCTCGCGGAGGCGGCTGAGGGGTCCCGAGGGGCCCAGTGCTGTGGCTCGTCGCTCATGTCGGTGGGGGCTCCTCGGGTGCGGTCGGTGCTCCCATAGTGCCCGTTTCGCCGGGAAACCCTCGTATCATCCTCCGATCTCCCCCGTTCTCCGGTACCCGGCCCCCTGACCGCTCCTGCGGAAAAGCGGTCGCGGCCGTCCTCTTCGGTGCTCTAAGGTCTTGCGCTTTGGTGTCCGGAGCCGGGGAGCGGGTCTCCCGGCCCGGTGGCGGCGGGGGAGAGGTGGCGGCGTGCGGCTGTACGCAGTGGTGGCGGCGGGCGGGTTCCGGCGTTACGCCACGTACCGGACGGCGACGGCCGCGGGGGTGTTCACCAACACCGTCTTCGGCTTCATCCTGGCGTACACCTACATCGCCCTGTGGGACGCGAGACCGCAGCTCGGCGGGTACGACATGTCCCAGGCGCTGGCGTACGTCTGGATCGGGCAGGGCCTGCTCGCGGCCTGCGCCATGATGGGCGGCGGCTTCGAGGACGAGCTGATGGAGCGGATCCGTACCGGCGACATCGCCGTGGACCTGTACCGCCCGGTCGACCTCCAGCTGTGGTGGCTGGCGGGGGACCTGGGCCGGGCGGCGTTCCAGCTGTTGGGGCGCGGGGTTGTGCCGATGCTCGCGGGGGCGCTCGCCTTCGACATCGCGCTCCCCGGCTCGGCCTGGATCTGGCCGGCGTTCCTCCTCTCCGTGCTGCTGGGCATCGTCGTGAGCTTCGCCGTGCGCTTCCTGGTCGCGCTGTCGGCGTTCTGGCTGCTGGACGGCGCGGGCGCGACCCAGATGGCCTGGCTGCTGGGGCTCTTCTTCTCCGGGATGCTGCTGCCGCTCCCGCTGTTCCCCGGGCTGCTGGGCGAGGTGGCCCGGGTGCTGCCGTGGTCCTCGCTGCTCCAGATCCCCGCCGATGTGTTCCTCGGCAAGTACACGGGGTGGGAGCTGATGGAGGCGTACGCGTTCCAGGGCGCCTGGGCGGTGGCGCTGCTGCTGGCGGGGCGGCTGCTCCAGAGCGTGGCGACGAGGAGGGTGGTGGTGCAGGGTGGCTGAGACGGTGGCGGTGCGGTCCGGCGAGGGGCAGGGCCCGGAACCGGTCGGCTTCGCGTACGAGGAGCGGCCCCGGCTGCTGGAGGGGCTGCGCGCGTACGGGCTGATCGTGGCGATGTGGGTGCGCTCGACGATGGCGTACCGGGCCTCGTTCGTCATGACGACGTTCGGGAACCTCGCGGTGACGGCGTTCGACTTCCTCACGATCGTGCTGATGTTCACGCACGTCGACGCGCTGGGCGGCTACACGCTCCCGGAGATCGCCCTGCTGTACGGGGTGTCGGCGACAGCGTTCGGACTGTGCGACCTGCTGCTCGGGTCGATGGAGCGGCTGGGGCGGCGGGTACGGGACGGGACGCTGGACACCCTGCTGGTACGGCCGGTCCCAGTGCTGGCGCAGGTGGCGGCGGACCGGTTCGCGCTGCGCCGGATCGGGCGGGTCGTGCAGGGGCTGGCCGTGCTGGTCTACGCGCTGGCCACCCTGGACATCGCGTGGACTCCGCTGAAGGTGGCGATGCTGCCGGTGATGGTGATCAGTGGTGCGGCGGTCTTCGGGGCGGTCTTCGTGTGCGGGGCGGCCTTCCAGTTCGTCGCCCAGGACGCCTCGCAGGTACAGAGCGCGTTCACCTACGGCGGGGCGACGCTGCTCCAGTACCCGCCGACGATCTTCGCGAAGGACCTGGTGCGCGGCGTGACGTTCGTGGTCCCGCTGGCCTTCGTCAGCTGGCTGCCCACGCTGTACGTGCTGGACCGGGAGTACCCGCTGGACCTGCCGCAGTGGGTGGCGTTCCTGTCGCCGGTGGTGGCCGTGGCGTTCGGGGCACTGGCCGGGCTCGCGTGGCGGGCGGCGCTGCGGACCTACCGGAGTACGGGCAGTTGAGGAAGAGGGAGTTGGACACGGTGGACGGGTTCGCACAAGAGGCCACGGGCGCGGGCGGTGACGGCTTCGGCACCCTCGAAGACGGCTTCATCACCCTCGACGGCCTGGAGAAGGTCTTCCAGGTCCGCCGCCGGGCAGGCCTGCTGCGCCGGGAACGGCATGAGGTCCGGGCCGTGGACGGCATCAGCTTCCAGGTCGCGCGCGGCGAGATGGTCGGCTACATCGGCCCGAAC
This sequence comes from Streptomyces microflavus, assembly GCF_014650075.1. Taxonomy (GTDB): domain Bacteria; phylum Actinomycetota; class Actinomycetes; order Streptomycetales; family Streptomycetaceae; genus Streptomyces; species Streptomyces microflavus. The sequence continues at coordinate 155,092 of NZ_BMUG01000001.1, forward strand.
GGGGCCGGCAAGTCGACCACGATCAAGATGCTGACCGGCATCCTCACCCCGAGCGGCGGCAGCCTGCGCGTGGCGGGCATCGACCCGTCCCGGGAACGTACGCGCCTGGCGCACCGCATCGGCGTGGTCTTCGGCCAGCGCACCACCCTCTGGTGGGACCTGCCGCTGCGCGATTCGTACCGGCTGATGCACCGCATGTACCGCATCCCGGACGGCCGTTACCGGGAGAACCTGGACCGTTGCGTCGAACTCCTCGACCTGGGTGAGCTGTTGGAAGTCCCCGTACGCCAGCTCTCCCTCGGCCAGCGGATGCGGGGCGACATCGCGGCTGCCCTGCTGCACGACCCCGAGGTGCTCTACCTGGACGAGCCGACGATCGGGCTCGATGTGATCTCGAAGGCCAAAGTGCGGCAGTTCCTCAAGGAGTTGAACGTGGAACGCGGGACCACGGTCCTGCTGACGACGCACGACCTGACCGACATCGAGCAGCTGTGCCGGCGGGTGATGGTGATCGACCACGGCCGTCTGATGTACGACGGTTCGCTCGCCGGTCTCCATGAGGTGGGGGAGAGCGAGCGGATGCTGGTGGTGGACCTGGAGCGCGAGCTCCCGCCGATCGAGCTGAAGTCCGACGGATCGGGTCCGGGTCTGCGGGCGGTCAAGGTGGAGGGCCCGCGTCAGTGGCTGGCCTTCCCCGCCTCGGCGTCGGCCGCCCCGCTGGTGGCGCGGATCGCGGCGCAGTACCCGCTGATGGACCTGTCGGTGCGGGAGCCGGACATCGAGGCCGTGATCGCGAGGATGTACCGGGCGGCGCCGTGAGGGGTCTTCTTCCTGCCGACCGAGCCGACGCGCGCGAGTCCCGGGCCTGCATGTCTGTGCCGGAACGGCTGTGTTCAATAGGCTGCGCGGTATGACAAGTGAACGTCCGGAAATGCGTGCCTCCGATGCTGAGCGTGAGCGGATCGCCGAGTTGCTGAGGGAGGCCGTGGCCGAGGGCCGGCTGGAGATGGACGAGTTCGAGCAGCGCCTCGAAACGGCCTACACGGCCCGTACGCACGGGGAGTTGGAACCGCTCGTCCAGGACCTTCCGGCGCCCGGCACGGCAGTGGCCCCGGTGGGTTCCTCCGCGCCCGCCCCGCTGCGGGGTTCCGCCGCGAACTGGCCCGCCCGGATCGGCTCCACGGCCACCTCCAAGGGCGGGTTCGCCCTCTGGGGCGGCTTCAACCGGAAGGGCCGCTGGACGGTGGGCCGGAAGTTCACCGCGTTCGCGATGTGGGGCGGCGGGGAGATCGACCTGCGCGAGGCGGACTTCGAGGACCGCGAGGTCGTCATCCGCTGCATCGCGATCATGGGCGGCATCCATGTGACGGCCCCGCCGGAGCTGAACGTGGACGTCCGGGGCGTCGGCATCATGGGCGGTTTCGGCGAAGGCCCGAACGAGGACGGCGAGACCGTGCCGGAGGCCCCGCGCGTGCGGATCACGGGCCTCGCCCTGATGGGCGGCGTCGGCGTGGAGCGCAAGCGGACGAAGGCGGAGCGCCGCCGCCTGAAGGAGGCGGAGGAGGCCGCGGAGATCGAGCGGGCGGTCCGCGCGCGGCAGCGGCTGGAGGGCCCGGACACGGGACCGGGGGGCGGCGGCCGCAAGGAGCTGGGCTGAGAGCCCTGCCCCGGCGCCACCGCACGGCGCCTACGTCACCGCACGGCTCCTCACAGCTCGTCGGACTTCGGTGTGCGGGCCCGCTCCACGGACGTCAGGTCCACCCGCTCGCCGAGCGCCCGGTACCCGGCGTCGTTGAAGTGCAGGTGGTCGCCGGAGTCGTACGCCGCCCGGACCCGGTTCGGCGCGTAGGGGTCACGTACCGCCTCGTCGAAGTCGACGTACGCGTCGAAGACGGTGCCCGACCGGATCTGCTCGTTGACCGCGAGGCGTACGGCGTTGCGCTCGGGCGTCCAGGTGGGGAAGCCCTCGAACGGGGTCAGGGTCGCGCCGACGACCGTCAGTCCGCGGGCCCGCGCCTGGTCGGCGAGGGTGCGCAGGCCGGCCACGATGCGTCCGGCGTCGGGCTCCTGCGGGGGCTGCTGCACATCGTTGATGCCTAGGGCCACGATCACGGTGCGGGCTCCGGCGACCGAGAGCGCGTCCCGCTCGAACCGGGCGGTGCCGGCCTCGCCCGCCGAGCCCCGGGTGAGGAGCCGGTTGCCCGCGATGCCCGCGTTGGCGACCCCGTACCGGCCGCCGAGGCGGTCCGCGAGGACGTCCGTCCAGCGGGTGTTGGCGTCGTCGGTGGAGCCGCTGCCCGCGGTGAGCGAGTCCCCGATGACGACGACGGTGCCGGGTACGGCCTCGTTGCGGACGTCCACGGCGGTCAGGTAGCGCCACTTGGTGGTGGACCAGGTGGCGCGGCCGTCGGCCAGGTAGGACGTCTGGTGGGTGTTCGGGTGGTAGGTGACGGGGCCGCCCGCGCGCGGGGTGCGGAAGGCGACCTGGAGGTCGGAGTCGGGCGCGACCGGCACGACGACCGGGTCGCTGACGACGCGTGCGCCGGCCGCGACGGTGACGGAGGTGGCGCCGTCGAAGGTCACCGGCCGGGTGTTGACCGTGGCCCGGTCGACGAGGAGCGGGACGGTCCCGTAGAGGTTGGAGAGCGTGATCCGGGCGGCGTCCCCGCCGACGCTGGTGTGCACGGTGTTACGGATGGTGCTGCCGGGAAGGCCGTTGCCGGTGCCCGGCTCCGCGCCGACGGGTGCGGTGGTCCAGGTGGCGACCCAGTTCCCGCCGGTGTGGGCGGGGGCGACGGGGTTGCGGGCCGCCGCGTGCGTCTCGGCCGGCGGCAGCGGGGCCGCCCTGGGGCCGGTGAACAGCGTCGTGCCGAGCACGGCGGCGACGGCGAGTAGGGCGGTGCCCGCCAGTAGGGCGATGAGCAGGGCGTACCCCTGGCGCCTGGGCATGTGCGGTGGTTCTCCTTGTGATGATCGTGCTGGTCCCATGATGCGGCAGGCCGCGGGGAACTCGACGTGCGGCCCGGGAGTAGGGGAAGTAGGGACAATGCGTACGTCGCGGGGGCGAGGGGCCCGCGGACGGCTGGCTCGGGTGGATCGGCTGGAACGGGTGGAGCGGGTGGAGCGGATGGAACGGACCGGTTCCGGAGAGCAGGACGCGGTGCAGCAGCCAGGGGATGAGCCGGACTCCGGGGGAACCGGGTCCGGAACGCGGACCGACGCCCGTAAGGAGCTCGGACCGGGGATGGCGGGCGGCACCGGGCCCGGGGCCGGGAAGGGTGCCGGTGCCGGGAAGGGTGCCGGTTCTGAGAAGGAGTCCAGGTCGTCCGGTCCTGGCCCGCTGGCCTCGTTCGCGTACACCGCCGCCGACGAGGAGAAGCAGCGCGGCGTTCGGCGCATGAAGCTCACGGCGACCGGCCTCCTTCTGCTCGTCGCACTGGTCTATGTCCTGGCCACCTGGGCTGAGCACTCAGGTGTGAAGGGCTGGCCGGGCTACGTTGCGGCGGCTGCCGAGGCGGGGATGGTGGGCGCTCTGGCGGACTGGTTCGCCGTCACGGCGCTCTTCCGGCGCCCGCTCGGCCTGCCCATCCCCCACACCGCCATCATCCCCACCAAGAAGGATCAGCTGGGACAGTCACTCGGTTCCTTCGTAGGCGAAAACTTTCTCTCCGGAGACGTCATTCGTGACCGAATTCACGCTCTGGGGGTCGGCCGCAGGGTCGGTGCGTGGCTTTCGGAGCCGGCCCACGCCGACCGGGTCACCGCCGAGTTGGCGACGGCGCTGCGCGGCGCGCTGACCGTGCTGCGGGACTCCGACGTCCAGGCGGTCGTCGGCGAGGCCATCACCCGGCGGGCGAACGCGGCGGAGGTCGGCCCCGGGCTCGGCAAGATGCTGGAGCGGGTCGTGGAGGACGGCGGCCACCGCAAGGTCGTCGACCTCGTGTGCGTACGGGCGCACGACTGGCTGGTGGAGCACGGCGACTCGGTGATGGACGCGGTGCAGGGCGGGGCGCCGGGCTGGACGCCGCGCTTCGTGGACAAGCGGGTGGGCGAGCGGGTCTACAAGGAACTGCTGCGGTTCGTCACGGAGATGCGGGACATGCCGGGCCACCCGGCGCGCGGCTCCATCGACACCTTCCTCACCGACTTCGCGGCCGACCTGCAGAGCGACTCCGACACCCGGGCCCGGGTGGAGCGGCTGAAGTCGGAGATCCTGGGCCGCGGTGAGGTGCAGGACGTCATCGCGTCGGCCTGGTCCTCCGTCCGTACGATGATCCTCGCGGCGGCCGAGGACGAGCGCAGCGAACTCCGGCTGCGGGCCCGCGCGTCGCTGATGTCGCTGGGCGCGAAGCTGGCGAGCGACGAGCGCCTCCAGGGCAAGCTGGACGGCTGGCTGGAGGACGCGGCGGTGTACGTGGTCACGACGTACCGGGCCGAGATCACCTCGCTGATCAGCGAGACGGTGGCGAGCTGGGACGCGGACCAGACGTCGAAGAAGATCGAGGCGCACATCGGCCGTGACCTGCAGTTCATCCGCATCAACGGCACGGTGGTGGGCGCGCTGGCGGGCCTGGCGATCCATACGGTGTCACGGGCGCTGGGGGGCTGAGGCACTCTGCGGAATCTGTGGGTTCCGGGTGCGTACCCGTCCTGTCGTACGGATACGCACCCGGCTTACACAGGGGAGTTGCCCGGTAGTACGGGGCCGGGGCGGCGGGTGTTCAACGCGCCGCCCCTCCGTCATGAACCGGTGCCCAGGTGACGGGCGTAGGCGGCGGCCAGTCTGCCCCCGGTCTCGGCGGTGGAGATGAGGACGGCCATGTTGGCCTGGGCCGTCCGGCCTCCGGTCGCCCGGTCGACGGCACGCATCAGGTACTTGGTGAGTCCCTGCCCGCTGACCCCGTCCTGTTCCGCCTGGGCGAGCGCCTCGGTGATCGCCTGCTCCGCCTCGGCGGAGTTCACCGCGTCCTCGGGGCGCGGGGGTGTGGTGATGACCACCGAGCCGGGGTGGCCGGCCGCCCAGTGGGTGGCGACGATCCGGGCCAGCAGGTCGTCGTCGTCCACGCGGTGCGGGGAGCGCACCCCGCTGGAGGCGCAGTAGAAGGCCGGGAAGTCGTCGGAGCCGGTGGAGATCACCGGGACGCACTGGGTCTCCAGGTACTCCATGGTCAGCTTCAGGTCGAGGATCATCTTGGCGCCCGCGCAGACGACCGCCACCTTGGACCGTGTCAGCTGGATCAGGTCCGAGGAGACGTCCATCGTGGTCTGCGCACCACGGTGGACCCCGCCGAGGCCGGCCGAGGCGAAGAACGGGATCCCGGCGAGCTCGGCCGCGACCAGGGAGGAGGCGACGGTGGTGGCGCCCAACCCTCCCCGGGCCAGGACGACCGGCAGGTCACGGCTGGAGACCTTCGGGATGCCCGGCTCGGAGGCGAAGCGTTCGATGTCGCTGTCGGTCATGCCGACCCTTATCGCACCGCCGTCCAGGCAGATCGTGGCCGGAACGGCGCCGCCCTTGCGCACGGCGGCCTCCACCTTGTGGGCGGTCTCCGCGTTGTCCGGGTAGGCCAGACCGTGCGTGATGACGTTGGATTCCAGCGCGACGACCGGGCGGCCCTCGTGCAGGGCCTCGCGGACCTCTTCGGTGTGGACGACCGGGATCGGGGATGCTGCGGGGCTCATCGATTTCCTTCGGTGGTGGTGGACGGGGTGTATCCGGGCCGCTTCCACAGCAGGTGCGGGCGCGCCTCTATCTGCGGCCGGTAGACCTTCTCGGTCCACTCGGACGGATCGACAGGTTCCACGGCTATGGACACGGCGTCCGGCCCGGTGCCGAAGACCCGGGTGACGGCTTCGGTCAGGGCTTCGACCAGGTCGGCCTTCTCGGCCTCGGTGAACGTGCGGGTGAAGTGCTGGATGTGGACGTGTGGCACGTGGCTGGTTCCTCTCGTTCTGGGTCTGGCTCTGGTTCCGGGCTACAGGAAGGCGTCCAGGCCGCGTATGCGGGCGGTCAGTTCCCCGACACCGTTCTCCTTCAGCACGTCGTAGTGGTCGCCCGCCAGGCAGATCACCCGTGGTGGTTCTGCCGAGTAGCCGGAGCTGTTCTCCAGGAAGGAGTAGTCGTCACCCCGCGCCTTGAATATCGTCACCGGGGCTTCGATACGGCGCTCGCGCAGTTCGCGGAAGGTGTACTCGAACTCGTAGGTCGCTGCGACCACCTTGGTGATGCGGCGGATGGTCCCCTCATCGAGCGCGGGCATCCGCCGGTGCACGAAGGCCACGAAGGAGTCCTCGTCGGCGGTCTCGCGGAGGCAGGCGTCCACTGCGGGCCCGTGGACGGTCCCCGCGAACACGGAGTGGAGGATGGTGACGTAGACCGGGTTGGCGAACGACGCCTCGCGGCCCCACCGTCGGCCGTCCTCCGTCCGGACGTGTGGGTTCCCCGGGCAGATCAGCAGCAGGTTCTCCACCTTCTCGCCCGCCTGCTCCAGTTGCCAGGCGGCTTCGAAAGCGACCCGGGCGCCGAAGGAGTAGCCCCAGAGCGTGTACGGCCCCGTGGGCTGGGTCCGGCGGATCTCGGCGATGTCCGCCTCCGCCATCCGCCGGATCGTGGCGTGGGGTGACTCGCCGGCGTTGACGCCGTACGCCTGGACCCCGGTCACCGAGAGCTCACCGCCGAAGCCCAGCGCCAGCGCGCGCAGGTTCATGGGGTAGCCGCCGAGGCCGGGCCAGGCGAAGACCTGGGTGTCCGGGCCTTCGGCGTTGAGCCGCACCATTCGGGAGGCTGCCCCAGGGGCACCGCCGTCGATGCACGCCGCCAGGTCGGCCAGCATCGGTGTGTCGAAGACCGTCTGCAGCGGGAGCCGCGTCCCGAACCTCCGGTTCACCCGGTTCACCAGCGCCACGGAGTGCAGGGAGTTGCCGCCCGAGGAGAAGAACTCGTCCTGGGTGGAGACCTCTTCGTAGCCCAGCAGCCGGCCCCACTCCGCGGCCAGCCACCGCTCGGTCGGGGTCTCCGGCTCGACGCGGGCGGCGGTGTTACCGCTGGTGGCCACCTCGGGCAGCAGGGCGGTGGCCCTGAGGTCGGTCTTGCCGTTGGCGGTGACCGGCAGCCGGTCCACGACGACCACGCGCGCGGGGACCATGTAGTCGGGGAGGAACTGGGCGGCGTCGTCGCGGATCATCTCCGCCGGCCCCTTGGTGTGCACGGCGTCCTCGTTCATGCCCTCGTGCTCGGCCTGCTCCGCCGAGATGGGACCGCCCACGAAGAAGTACGAGGCCGGGGCGGCGGGTACGCCTGCGCGGGTCAGCAGATCGTCCAGGCGCAGCGAGGCCGGCAGCGGGTGGCCGGACCGCGAGGAGTACCCCGATGACATGAGCCCGATGCCCGGAACGCGCTGGAGGCGGTGCAGCAGGGTCCCGAGGACGATGTAGTGCCGCCAGGCATCAATCGCCCGGGACACGGCGCTCACGCCGAAGGAGGACCGGTCGAACACGCCCTGGTTGATCGCGATGACGTGGCGCCGGTCCACCACCTGTTCCCCGAGCGGTTCCAACGAGCCTTCCCGGTACCGGTACAGCCCGCCGGGCAGCCCGTCGACCCGGTCACCGTGCGCCTGGACGAACAGCTCCACCTCCTCCGGGCGGGTCCCGCCCTGGCGGGGGGCCACTGCGAAGGTGCCGAGGTAGTGGTCCTCCTCCGCCACGTCGAGCCGTGACTTCGCGGCGGGGGTGAAGCCGTCCGGGCGTACCTCCAGGCCGAGGCGGGGCAGTACCTCTTCCAGTACGCCGAGCATGTGCCCGGCCTCGAACTCCAGCACCTCGACGATGTTGTTCTTGTAGACCGGCTCGATCGCCCGCCGCTTCCCGAGGAAGTGGAGCTTCAGACCTGGGGCGTGGCCCGCGTGGGGGTGGTCGCCGACGCGGACCAGGGTGTGGTCGGCCGGGTGGTGGTAGTAGATGCCGGAGAGCCCGGCGACGCCGTCGATCTCCAGGTAGAGCTGGGTGGCGTAGAGGGCTCCCGGTGAGGCGTAGGCGTACTTCGGCAGCAGCCTGTCGGGGCTGCGGTGCGGCCCCAACCACGCCAGTAACCATCCGAGTTCCCCGGTCGTGAGCGCGGTGACCTCGCGTGGGGGCGCGGCCTGGACCGGGCGCGGGGCGAGCAGTGCGCGCAGACCTTCCGCGGTCGCCCGTCCGCCCTCGTAGAACCGGTAGGACTTGCGTGCGAAAGCTGCCTGCCGCTGCTCCGCCGACGCCCCCGGGCCCGGGAGGCGGACGACCAGTCGACCGGTGAGCTCGGCCGGCTCCCGCAGCCCGGGGTTGGCGAGCTGCGCCTTGACCTGGAGTTTGGAGGACTTCGACTGGTGGTGCCCGGCGTCGGTGCGGCCCTGGTCCATCACCGCCGCCGTACGCTCGTTGAGTTCGACCGCGGCGACGAGGACCTGTGAGCCGGTTCTGGGGTTGTCGGTGACCACTGCGGCGGCCTTGCGCACCCAGGTGTGCTCCTCGACGCGCGAGGCGACCTCTTCCAGCTCGACCCGGTAGCCGCGCAGTTTGACCTGGTTGTCGGTGCGGCCCTCGTACTGGATCGTGCCGTCGGCGTTCCACCGTGCCAGGTCGCCGGTCCGGTACAGGCGCCGGGTGGGATCGGACGGCGGGACGATGAAGCGCTCCCGCGTCACCTCGGGCCGCCCGATGTAGCCGCGGGCCACCTGGACCCCGCCGATGAACAGCTCCCCGCTCCGTCCGACGGGCACAGGGCGGAGGTCCTGGTCCAGGATGTGGCAGGTCACGTCGTCCGCCGGTCTGCCGATGGGGAGCAGGTGGGGGCTCGCGTCGCCGAGGGCGTCCGGGTCTATTCGGAGGGAGGTCGCGTTGATGGTGGCCTCGGTCGGGCCGTAGAGGTTGACCAGTGAGATGCCCGGCAGGGTGCGGAACAGGTCCTGGGCGAGGGCGCGGGTCAGCGCCTCACCGCCCGAGAAGATCCGTGTGAGTGTGGAGCAGGTGTCGAGTTCACCGCTGTCGACGAGGGCCCGCAGCAGTGTGGGCACCCCCTGGAGGGCGCTGACGCCGTGCTCGCGGATCATGGCGATGATGCTCAGGGGATCACGGAACGATCCTGGCGGGCTCATGACAATTCGAGCGCCGGCCGCGCAGGCGAGGACCTCCCACTGCGCCGCGTCGAAGCTGATCGGCGTCTTCTGCAGGACGGACACCTCCGGGCCGAGGTATCCGCAGCGCTCCAGCCACCGTAACTGCGCGACGATGCTGCGGTGTTCGATCATCACGCCCTTGGGGCTGCCCGTGCTGCCCGAGGTGTGGATGACGTACGCCAGGTGGTGCTCCTGTGCCTCGGGCAGCGGATGGCCGCCGCCCGGGGCCGTGGCCTCCTCGACGGTGACCACCACGGTCCCCTCGGGAACCAGGCCCCGGAGGCGGTCGCGCAGGTGGGACTGGGTGAGGACCACCTGGACACCCGCGTCGGCGGCCATGTAACGCAGCCGCGAATCCGGATAGTCGGGCGAGAGCGGGAGATAGGCGGCGCCGGCCGCGAGGATGCCCCACACGCTCGTCACCAGGTCGGCGGAGGGCTCCACGAGGAGCCCGACACAGGTGTCGGGCGAGACCCCGATGCCGACCAGGTGGGAGCCCACCCGTTCGGCGGCGGCGTTGAGCTCTCCGAAGCTGAGGCGCCCTTCGGCCGAGACCACAGCGACGTCGTCGCGCCGCTCACGCGCCTGGCGGCGCAGCAGGCCCGGCAGCGACGCGTGCCGCTGGAGTATTTCGGGTGCCGACGTTCTTGTGCTCATTTCTGAAGATCCCCCGGGAAGTGTGATCTGCGATGGTTCCGGCCGCGTCGGCCGGGTGTGCCGGTGCCGGCTGGTGCTGATCGTGCGAGGCGAACTCATGGGCTGGGACATGCCCTGCCGCCGGCCGTGCGGCGGCAGGGCGCGGTCCGTTGCGCCGGGACAGGGCAGGCCGGATCGTCGGGCCGGAGGCACTGATGCCCCCGGCCCGGAGATGGAAGTGGGCACCGGACGCGCGCGGTTCAGCGGCGCCGGTCATCCGCGCGCGGTCTATGCGGCGTTGAGGATCTGCTCGACGGCGGCGGGGAAGGTCTGCACGGTCCAGGTGGGCTTCGCCGCCGCCAGCTGGGCGGGCGGGTGGATGCCGTAGGTGACGGCCACGCTCCGCATACCGGCGTTGTGTGCCATGTAGATGTCGTGCGTGGTGTCACCGACCATGATGGCGCGGTCGGCGGGATGGCCGAGCTCGGCGGCGATGAGCAGGCCCGTCTCCGCAGCGGGCTTCGGCTCCGTCACGGCGTCCGCGCCGACGACCATGGCGAAGTGGCCACGGATCCCCGCCGCAGTCAGCAGCACCTCGGCACTCGCCGTGTGCTTGCTGGTGGCGATCGCGAGGACCAGGCCCGCGTCGCACAGCTCGGCCAGGCCGTCGGCCACTCCGGGGTACAGCAGGGACTGCGCCCGCGGCACGATCTGCTCGCGGTACAGCCGCTGGTAGCGCGGTACGGCCGCCTCGACCGTGGCAGCGGGGGCGGAGGCCCCGATGAGCTGGGCGAACGCCTTTTCCAGCGGCAGCCCGATGGTGCCCCGGATCTCCTCGCGGGAGATGCCGGGGACACCCAGTGAGGTGAGGGTCTCGGCGAAGGTCTCGACGATGGCGTTCGGGGTGTCGACCAGGGTTCCGTCGAGGTCGAGCAGGATCGGGCGCGTCACGACTGCTCCCTGTCTGTGGTCTGCCGGGGGGAACGGGCGGCCGGACGGGTTCCGGCCCGGGAGGAGGGTGGCGCCGGGTGGGCGGGCCCCGCGGCCGCGGGGCTGTCCGAGCCGTGCTCGGTGACCGGCGGTGGCGGTCCGGGCTCGCGGGCCGGCCGGGACTCCCGAGCTGTCGACCGCTGAGCGAGCAGGACCGCGGCCACCACAGCGATCGCGCCCGCGCCCTGCGCGAGCGTCAGACCCTGTTGCAGGAAGAGGTATCCGAGGATGGTGGCGGCGAGCGGGCTGGCGAAGCCGAGAAGCGACACGGTCAGGGCGGGGAGCCGTTCGATACCGCGGAACCACACGGCGTAGGCGAGCAGAGCACCGATGAGGCTGAGGTAGGCGAATCCCGCGAGGTTCGGCCAGGTCAGACGTGCGGGAAGTCCCTCACCCACCAGGGCCACCGGGGCGATCAGCAGACCGCCCACGGCGAGTTGCCATCCGGTGAAGGTGAGCAGCCCGACTCCCGGCGGGCGGCCCCAGCGCTTGGTCAGGACGATGCCCGACGCCATGCACAGCGCGCCGCCGAGACCGGCGGCCACCCCGATCGCGTCAAGTCCCGCCTCCGGTCCGAGGACCAGCATGCCCACGCCGGCCGTTCCGAGCGCACATGCGCCGACCTGCCAGCCGCGGATCGCCGTGCGCAACAGCAGCGCGGACAGCAGAAGCACGAAGACCGGCTGGATGGAGCCGACCAGAGCGGCGACACCTCCGGGCAGGTGGTACGCGGCGACGAAGAGCAGGTAGAAGAAGACGCCGATGTTCAGGGCTCCCAGTGCCAGGATCCGCCACCACCAGTGGCCCTGCGGGAGCTTCCTCCCCGCCAGGGTGAGGATCAGCCCGCCCGGCAGGGCGCGTACCGCGGCGGCGAGCAGCGGGCGGTCCGGCGGAAGGAACTCGGTGGTCACCAGATAGGTGCTGCCCCATACGACCGGGGCCAGGACGGTGAGTGCGGAGTCGAATCCTAGGCGCTGCTTCATGAGGTGCCCGCTGCGACCGTGCCGAAGAACCTGTCTCCGAAGTCGCCGATCCCGGGGACCATGAACGCGTTCTCGTTCATTCCGTCCTCGATCGAGGAGGTCACGATCTTCACGTCCGGAGCGGCCAGGCCGACGCGCTCCAGTCCTGCGGGAGAGGCCAGGAAGTTGATCAGAACGACGTTCCCGTCCGGGACTCCGGCCTCGCGCAGTACGTCCAGGGCGGCGAGTGCCGACCCCCCGGTGGCCAGCATGGGCTCCATCAGCAGGACATGGCCCGCGCCGATGTCACTGGGGAGGTGTTTGTAGAACAGCTCGGGCTGCTTCGTCCGTTTGTCCCGCTGGATCAGGATCTTTCCGATGCTGATGCCGGGAACCATGTCGCGCAGCTCGGCTTCCATGCTTTCTCCGGCACGGACCACCGAGACCCCGCTGACGCGAGGAGTGAACCCGAGGCCGTGGTAGGTCTCGCCCACCGGTGTGGTGACCTCGCACTTCTCGAAGGGGAGCAGGTCGAGCCCCGTCTCGAGCAGCAGCCGGATAATTCTCCGGGAGTAGACCTCGAAGTCCCTCGCTGACGCGTTCTTGTCGCGCACGACGGTGTGCAGCGCGCGTAACTGGTTGGTCTGCGGCAGCAGTAACACATTTCGGGCAGACATCACGACGACCCCCAATTGCAGATGGAACGGCGAGCTGGTACGCCGCAATACCACACCTGGGGCGCGATGCCATCTCCCCCCAGGTCACATCGGACGGTCCGGAGTCGAATCTTCCGACGCCGAACGGTCCGGAACACTAGGTGGCTGATATGTGCCTGTCAATCATTCGCATGCTGAGATGCCCGGCGAATCCGGGAATGGAGTTTTAAAAGGTTCTTGCATCAACATGCCTGTAGGCAGGAGGGTTTGGGATTCTTCCCGTAGGGCAACCTGGCCATGGTGGCGTTGCCTGCCGGCCGCATTCTCCGCAGATGGCCAGTAAGTGAACGTTCGTGTGCCGTATATCGCGGAGTTCGACTCGCAGAGTTCGGTATTTCGGCGATTCCCATGTTCTCCGGACCGCGTGGAGAATGAACGCCGCCCGTTCGGCGGGCCGGACGGGCGGAAGCCGGTCGTTCTCGACCGCGGACCCTGCCCGCCGGCATGAGGCCGTTCGCGCTCCGCCACCGTGTGCCGGCAGCCACTTCACGGCCTGGGCGACCGCTGCCGCACAGGCCACCGCGAACGACAGGAGGGCTACTGGACGCGGCGCGTGACGGCCCAGGACGCGGCGGCCACGCCACCCGCGACGGCGAAGATGGCGGGCCAGGCGCCGACCTTCTTGGCGAGCGGGTGCGACCCGGCGAAGGCGGCGACGTACGCGACGGTCAGCGCGGTGGCCGCACGCGGGCCGGCCTGGCGGTTCCACTCGTACGCGGCGAGGGACCCGGCGGCGGCGAGCGCGACCCCGCCGAGCGGACGCTTCTTGGTCCACCGGGCGACGCCGTAACCCCCGACGAGCCCACTCGCCGCCACTGCCGCTGCCGGAACCTTCGCCATCGCCGCCACCATCGCCTTCGTGTCCGTGTCCGTGTCACTGTTCCTGCCGAGGCTAGCCGCCGGACCGGCAGGGGCTCGAAGGGGAGGGGCTACTGGGACGCGTGGGACGAGGTGCGCTGCCCGGCGCTGGTGGTACGGGCCGGCAAGGGGATGCTGAAGCAGCCGGAGGCGGACCGCATGGCCGGGCGTCACGGGGCGACCAGGATCGCCGTGATCCCGGACGCCGGACACGATGTGCACCTGGACGATCCGGCGGCGGTGTACGGGGAGATGGTGGCGTTCCTGGCGGAGGCGACGGCGGCGGAGTCCGAGGCGGCCGCGAAGGAGGCCGGGGCCGGGGCCTGAGGGCCGGACCGCGCGAGGGTATGGTCTGGACCCATCACACGAGGGGGGCCTCATGGCTGCACGTACGACTGTCCGAAGCCGCATCCGCAGATCGGCTGCCGCAACGGGTCTCCGCACCACGGCAGTTGCCGTACTGGCGGCCGCCGCGCTGGTCTCCTGCTCCCAGGGCCGGACCGATGGCGGCCTCGGCGCCGACCCTTCCGCGCAGTCCGCCACGGCGTCCCCGTCGGCCGACCCGGAGGCGAACGCCGACCAGGCCGAACGGGCGGCCGCGGAGGGGACGGAGGAGCCCACCGCCCCCGCCGAACCGGAGCCCGCAGCCGTACGCGACGCCTTCGCGACCCTCCAGGCGACCCTCGGCGAGACCTGCACGCCGGGGGCGGGGGACTGCGCCTACTTCCTCGGCCGGGTCACCCAGGAGCTCACGGAGCTGGACGAGTCGATGCGGGCGGACGGCAAGGGCCCCGGCCACTTCAAGAAGCCGCTCGCCGACATGAAGGTCCTGTTCGACACGTTGGGCGAGGACCGGTCGACGTCCAACCTGGAGAAGCACTTCTCCGAGATCGTCGGCACCCGCGACGGCATCAACACCTGGATGCAGGACCACCCGGACGACTACAGCTGAGGGCGACCGCCCGCCCGAGTCTCCACCGCCGAAGATGACGGCGGTGGCCCGGCCGGCATGCCCGGCCGGCATGCCTGGCCGGCACCAGGCGCAGGGCCCATCAGTCCGATCAGGACCACCAGGACGATACGGCGGTCGACGCGCCCGGTGGCCACGGTGACCAGGGGTGCCGAGACGGCGGCGACCAGACCGGGCACCGTCACCATCAGTCCCGCGGTGCCCCCGGAGACGTCGAGGGCGGTACCGATGGGGGTGAGCAGGCCCACGGGGAGCAGCTCGGAGGTCATCAGGGAGAAGATGCCCAGGGTCACCGCCAGGACGGCGAGCCACCCCTTGACGGCTGAACGGCCGGGGGCAGCCGGGAAGTTCATGCGGCGAGGCGCCTGGGACGTGGTCATGCAAGGACCGTAGGCGCGGAAGCGACCCGGAGCAGGGTGCATCTGGACGCCGAGAACATGGGTCAATTCGCCGACCCCCATGGGCCGGGGCTCTGTCTGACCTGACGTCAGTGCCCGTGCACGGGCATCGACTTAATCCAAGCCGAAAGAAAAGTCGTGTCGGGATTCTTGACCGCGACCGATGCGGCGGGCAAGGTTCCGGGAGAGCGCTCTCCCACCCCGGTTTCATCTCGAGGAGCCCCCGCATGCCCGCAGTCGGCATATCCCCAACGGCCCCGATGCACCACGGCCCCGGCCGCCGTACCCCAAGACCCGTGACCCGCGGCGTAGTCGCGGCGATGGTCACCGCACTGGCCGCCACCCTTCTCGCCTTCGTCCCCGCCACGAAGGCCGAGGCCGCACCCGTACTGCTCTCCCAGGGTAAGCCGGTCACCGCGTCCAGCGAGGAGAACTACGGCACCCCGGCCACCGCAGCCGTCGACGGCAACGCCAACACCCGTTGGTCCAGCGCTGCTTCGGACCCGCAGTGGATCCGCGTCGACCTCGGCGCGACCACGCAGCTCAGCCAGGTCGTCCTGGACTGGGAGACGGCCTACGGCAAGGGCTACCGCGTCGAGCTCTCCACCAACGGCTCCGACTGGTCGACCGCGTACCAGACCGCCAACGGCGACGGCGGCACGGACACCCTGAACGTCAGCGGTGAAGCCCGCTACGTCCGCGTCTACGGCACCGCCCGCGGCACCGGATACGGCTTCTCGCTCTGGGAGTTCAAGGTCTACGGCGAGTCCGGCGGTACCGGCGGCCCGCAGCTGCCCGGCGGCGGCGACCTCGGCCCGAACGTGCACATCTTCGACCCCTCAACCCCCAACATCCAGGCCAAGCTGGACGAGGTGTTCGACCAGCAGGAGGCGTCGCACTTCGGCAACGGGCGGCACCAGTTCCTCTTCAAGCCCGGCACTTACAACAACCTCAACGCCGAGATCGGCTTCTACACCTCGATCTCCGGCCTCGGCCTCAAGCCCGACGACACCACCATCAACGGTGATGTGACCGTCGACGCCGGCTGGTTCAACGGCAACGCGACGCAGAACTTCTGGCGTTCGGCCGAGAACCTGGCGCTGAACCCGGTCAGCGGCACCAACCGCTGGGCCGTCTCCCAGGCCGCCTCCTTCCGCCGCATGCACGTCAAGGGCGGCCTCAACCTGGCCCCGAACGGCTACGGCTGGGCCAGCGGCGGCTACATCGCCGACTCCAAGGTCGACGGCGAGATCGGCAACTACTCGCAGCAGCAGTGGTACACCCGCGAGAGCACGATCGGCGGCTGGTCCAACTCCGTCTGGAACCAGACCTTCTCGGGCGTCGAGGGCGCACCCGCCACCTCGTTCCCCGAGCCCCGCTACACCACGCTCCAGACCACCCCGATCTCCCGCGAGAAGCCGTTCCTCTACCTGGACGGCAACACGTACAAGGTCTTCGTCCCCGCCAAGCGCACCAACGCCCGGGGCGTCTCCTGGAACGGCACCCCGCAGGGCACCTCGATCGACCTGAACCAGTTCTACGTCGTCAAGGCCGGCGCGACCGCCGCCACCATCAACCAGGCCCTGGCCCAGGGCCTCAACCTGCTCTTCACGCCCGGCATTTACCACGTCGACCAGACCATCAACATCAACCGTGCGGACACGGTCGTGCTCGGCCTCGGCCTCGCCACGATCATCCCGGACAACGGCGTGACGGCGATGAAGGTCGCCGACGTCTCCGGCGTCAAGCTCGCCGGTTTCCTGATCGACGCCGGTACGGTCAACTCCCCGACCCTGCTGGAGGTCGGCCCGCAGAACTCCTCCGCGGACCACGCCGCCAACCCCACCACCGTCCAGGACGTCTACATCCGGATCGGCGGCGCGGGCGCCGGCAAGGCCACCACCTCCATCGCCGTCCACAGCGACGACGTGATCATCGACCACACCTGGGTGTGGCGTGCCGACCACGGTGAAGGCGTCGGCTGGGAGACCAACCGCGCCGACTACGGGGTCCGGGTCTACGGCGACGACGTCCTCGCCACCGGCCTCTTCGTGGAGCACTTCAACAAGTACGACGTGGAGTGGTACGGCGAGCGCGGCCGCACGATCTTCTACCAGAACGAGAAGGCGTACGACGCCCCCAACCAGGCCGCCATCCAGAACGGCGACACCCGGGGCTACGCGGCCTACCGGGTCGACGACTCGGTCGACGTCCACGAGGGCTGGGGCATGGGCAGCTACTGCAACTACAACGTCGACCCGACGATCATCCAGGAACACGGCTTCAAGGCCCCGGTGAAACCGGGCGTGAAGTTCCACAGCCTGCTCGTGGTGTCGCTCGGCGGAATGGGCCACTACAACCACGTCATCAACAGCACCGGAGCCTCCACGGTCCCGGCCGGCACCTCGACCGTGCCGTCCACTCTGGTCTCCTTCCCCTGATCCGTCCCCCGCGGTGGAACGCCCTGCGGTGGCCCGCAGGGCGGGGGACGACTCCCCGGGCCGGGCCTGACCCCGGCCCGGGGCAGCTCCCCGCCCACCCTCCTGGCTCTCTCCCACGGACGGCCGCCGTCCTCCCCGACGGCGGCCGTCCGCACCCCTCGCACCCCCCGGCGCCCCCCGCACCCCCGCAATCCGCCCCCTCCTCAGGAGCCGCCATGCCCTCCCTGCGCAGACCCGCGCTCACCCTGACCCTCGCCGCCCTGCTCGCCTCCTCCCTCACCGTCATCACCGCGCCCACCGAGGCACGGGCCGCCGACCCCCTGATCTCCCAGGGCAAGACCGCCACCGCCTCCTCGCAGGAGGGCGACGGCCTCTCCGCCGCCCAGGCCGTCGACGGCGACCTCACCGGCACCCGCTGGGCCAGCCAGTGGTCCGACCCGCAGTGGATCCGGATCGACCTCGGCAAGAAGTCCGACCTGAGCCGGGCCGTGCTGACCTGGGAGGGCGCCTACGGCAAGGCGTACGAGATCCAGGCCAGCGACAACGGCACCGACTGGACCACCCTGAGGAAGGTCACCGACGGCGACGGCGGCACCGACGACCTCGCCCTCACCGGCTCCGGCCGCTATGTCCGGATGCTCGGCACCGCCCGCCCCGGCGGCTACGGCTACTCCCTCTGGGAGTTCCAGGTCTACGGCACCCAGGGCGACACCCCGCCCCCGGCCGGCGGCGCCGTCAAGGTCACCGGCGGCCAGGGCGCGTGGCAGCTCACCGTCGGCGGCCAGCCGTACACCGTCAAGGGCCTGACCTGGGGCCCGTCCATGGCGGACGCCCAGCGGTACATGCCGGACCTGAAGTCGATGGGCGTCAACACCGTCCGCACCTGGGGTACGGACGCGAGCACCAAGCCGCTCCTCGACGCGGCCGCCGCGAACGGCCTGCGCGTCATGAACGGCTTCTGGCTCCAGCCCGGCGGTGGCCCCGGCAGCGGCGGCTGCGCCAACTACGTCACCGACACCGCGTACAAGACGACCATGCTCACCGAGATCGCCAAGTGGGTCGAGACCTACAAGAACCACCCGGCGACCCTCATGTGGAACGTCGGCAACGAGTCCGTCCTCGGCCTCCAGAACTGCTACAGCGGCGCCGAGTTGGAGGCCCAGCGCAACGCGTACACGACCTTCGTCAACGACGCGGCCAAGAGGATCCACTCCATCGACGCCGACCACCCGGTGACCTCCACCGACGCGTGGACGGGCGCCTGGCCGTACTACAAGCGCAACGCCCCCGACCTCGACCTGTACTCGATGAACGCGTACGGCGACATCTGCGGCGTCCGCCAGGACTGGGTGGAGGGCGGCTACACCAAGCCCTACATCATCACCGAGACCGGCCCCGCGGGTGAGTGGGAGGTGCCGGACGACGCCAACGGCGTACCCGACGAGCCCACCGACGTACAGAAGCGCGACGGCTACACCAAGGCCTGGGACTGCACCACGGGCCACCAGGGCGTCGCCCTGGGCGCGACCCTCTTCCACTACGGCCTGGAGCACGACTTCGGCGGGGTGTGGTTCAACCTGATCCCCGACGGTCTGAAGCGGCTGTCGTACTACTCGGTGAAGAAGGTGTTCACGGGCTCCAACGCCGGTGACAACCTGCCGCCGGTCATCAGCAACATGACGGTGACACCGGCCGGATTGGCCCCGGCGGGCGGGGAGTTCACCGTACGGGCGGACATCCGCGACCCCGAGGGCGACCCACTCACGAACAAGATCTTCCTCAGCGGCAACTACGCCACCGGTGACAAGGCGCTCGTCCCGGCGCAGTTCAGGTCCACGGGCAACGGAACGTTCGCGGTCACCGCTCCCGAGAAGCTCGGCGTGTGGAAGGTCTACATCCAGTCCGAGGACGGGAAGGGCAACGCGGGCATCGAGACGGAGTCGGTCAAGGTCGTCGCCCCGCCGGTGAACGGCACCAACGTGGCGCTCGGCAAGCCCACCACGGCCTCCAGCTCGCAGGCCTCGTACGGCGACTGCCCCTGCCCGCCGGAGCGCGCCACGGACGGGCGGACCGACACCCGCTGGGCCAGCGACTGGAGCGACCCGCAGTGGATAGCGGTCGACCTCGGTGCGCGGACGCCCGTCCGCACCCTGCAGCTGGTGTGGGACCCGGCCTACGCCAAGTCGTACGAGGTCCAGGTCTCGGACGACGGCAACGCCTGGCGCACCGTCCACACCACGACGACCGGCAACGGTGACATCGACACCATCGCCCTGACCGAGACGGCACGCCACGTGCGGCTCCAGCTCACCGCCCGCGGCACGGGCTGGGGCTACTCGCTGCACGAGTTCGGCATCTACAGCTGATCAGCTGATCAGCTGATCAGCGCCAGTCGGTGGGGGCCGTTCCGACCTGGAGCGGCCCCCACCGTACGAACGGCACTCACCGGACGCGGCCCGTCGGCGGCGCTAAGCAGGGGGAAGAGCCCGTACCTGCCCTTCGTCACCGAAGCGGCCGAACGCGGAGAACGCCCGCTCCTCCCGCTGGGCAGCGGCGAAACGCAGACTGCTCCAGTCCAGCACCCGCCGCGCCGTGTCCTGGGTCTCCTGGGCGGCGGTGCGGGCCTCGGCCCGGACGTCCCCGCGCTCCTGGACGAGGAGGTCGTAGATCGGCGTTCCCGTTGATATCGCTGAAGTACTCACGAGAGGTCCTTCTGCCCGTTCTTCACGGTTTCACCGGCTGTCGCGTGCCGACAGGATGGAAGCGCACTCACGCCATTCGCGCCCCGGCGCGAGACCCCTCCGCCCCGGAGCGGCGCAACGGGATGAAGGTGCGGCAACACCGCAGGTCGAAGCGCCGGGCTTCCAGGGGCGTACGCCACCGTTCACGCGCCCCGGTACCCGCCGGGCATCGGCTCCTGTCCCTGCGGTGCGGGGCCGAGGCCCGCAGGGTCCTCTTGGCGGGGTTCGGCGCGGACCGCACACTCCGAGAGGGTTCTCGCACAGGGCCCCGCCGCGAGGCGTCGTACGAACCGGAAGGCCCTGATGCGTACACCGCGCCTGCCCATACCCTCCGCCGTGTCCTCGGCGGCAACCCTGTCAGCCGCCGTTCTCCTGCTCTGCGCGACTGCCCCGGCTTCGGCTTCGGCTTCGGAGGCGGCTTCGGCTTCGGCGGCGGTGCAGCGTGTGGACGACGCGGCCACGGAGAGGCTCACCACCGGTCTGCTGTCCGGTGGTTTCGAGACCCCGGCCGTCCCGCCCCCGACTCCGTTCACCGTCCACACCGCCGGGCAGACACTGGGCCCCTGGACGGTCGGCGGCGACAGTGTCGACCTGGTCTCCGACCGGTTCTGGGACGCCGCGGGCGGCCACCAGTCCGTCGACCTGAGCGGCAACGCGCCGGGCAGCGTCTCGCAGACGGTCCCCACCCTCCCGCTGACCTCGTACATCGTCCGATTCAAACTGGCGGGCAACGTCGCGCAGCCACCGGCTGTGAAGAAGGGGGAGTTCAGGGTCAACGGCGCGGTCGTGCGGACCTTCAGCTTCCACAGCGCGGGCCGCGGGTTCCGCGACATGGGTTACGTACAGCAGACCGCGGTCTTCACCACGCTCCTCCACACGTCCGCGACGCTGACCTTCGCCAGCACCACGCCGGGCTACGCGGGCCCCGTCATCGATGACGTAGTGGTCCAGAGCTGCCTCCTGGTCCTCTGCCCGCCCACCGGCTGACTGCGCCTGTGTGTCCGGGGCGCCCCGGCTCAGCTCAACTCAGCAGAGTGTCGGCGTAGACGGCCATCGCATCCCGCTGGTACACAGCCAGGCCCTCCGCGATCCGGTCGTAGTTCCGCCGGAAGCGGGGATCGTCGACGTAGGTCTGCCCAAGTCCCTTGTACGCCTCGGCGTTCGGGGTCCAGAACCGGCGGATGCCCGCGTAGTGAATGTCCAGTTCGGCCTGCACCTTGGGGGCATCCACCGGCACACCGGCCGCCATGAACTCCGCGAGGCGGATCATCTGGGCCGTCACCTCACGCTGCCACCAGTCCTGGTCGTCGGCGGTCATCGCCTGTTTGGCCTCGCGCGCCTGCTCCCACGCCTCGGGCCATCGCTCGCGCACCTCGGCTTCCGTTTCCGCCCCGGCCGCGGCCGACTCGTCCTCGAACCCCTCGAACAGGTTCTCCGGCCTGTTGATCTTCACCGTCTTGTTCATCTTCCCGCCTTCCTCCAGTTCGGCGATGGTCCGCCCGACAGTCCGGACGAGCGTCTCCAGCCGGTCCCGCTCCCCGAGGAGCCGCCGCTGGTGCTCGCGCAGTACCGCGACCGGATCTGCCCGGCTGTCCAGAACCGCTTGGATCTCGCGCAGCCCAAGCCCCAACTCCCGCATCAGCAGAATCTGTTGCAGCCGCAGCAGATCCGCCTCCTCGTAGTGGCGGTGCCCGTTGCCCGCGATCCACGCGGGTGGCAGCAGACCGATCGCGTCGTAGTGGCGCAGCGTCCGCGAACTCACCCCGGACATGCGGCACACGTCCGCGATCGACCAGGCCATGCGTGGTGCCTCCCATCGCCGGGCCGGTCGTTCCGGCCCTGGGCACGACACTAGGAGTTGACGTTGCGGCAACCGCAAGCGCCGCGAACGAGGGGGCGCCCCAGCGAACGGGCGGTCCGCCCCACCGCGCCGGCCCGGGAACCGGGAACCGTAGCCTCACCTCCATGCCCAGTTTCGAGACGCACCGGCTGCGCGTACACGACACGGCGCGCTCGCCCCGCGCCCGTCACGCCGCTCTGCGCACCTGTGTGGTGGGCTTCGCGGTGTACGGCTTCCGCGCGACCTACCACCATCTGTCCCGCAGCGCGCGGATCCCCGCCCTGCTGGAGTCCGACCCGGAGGCGCTGGTCCGGGCGGTGGAGGAGCTGTACGAGGCCCGAACGCTCTGGCTGGAGGCCGAGTCGGCGTTCGTGGCTCGTCGCCGCAGGGAGAAGGCCCTGGGTGGGCGCCGCATCCCACCGGCTGGCCCTGACCGGGCGTGGGTCCGCCTCCGGCGCCAGGAAGGCAGCCTGGCCTACTGCCCCGACCCCACCTGGCACCCCACGGAACCGCTGCCCACGGTGGTGAGCCGCATCCTGAAAGATGCGGCAGGCGACCCGTATTGCAGGGCCTGCGGCCGCGACGCGGGCGTGACGCGTTGGCGTACGGCATGGCACATCCACCGCCTGTGTGCAGCCTGCGGCGTCGAACGGGCAAGAGAGCGGACCGACGTGAACAGGGCGGTGGCCGAGGCCCGCGAGGAGGAGTGGCGGCGGATCTGGCGACGCGAGACGTGACCGCCGAGGGCGCGTACTCGCTCACCTCCCGAACTCGCGTTCGCGTGGTGGCAGATGAGAGCAGTGCGGTACGGTGACGAGGTCATCACCCTGTGTGTGCACGCACACGCACAGGGCGGCCCCCGGAGGTGCGTCAACACCCGCCGAGGGCCTACACCTCTAGTGGAAAGCGCCACCAGAAATGCTGCGTCATGTTATCGCGCCCTCTTCGGGCTGGACCAAGGCCTCGCACGCCGTCGTACGCGACCGGCGGATGAACAGCGACGCGAAGATCCTGCTCCTGTACGTCCAGGGCCTCCCCGAATCCGCCACCGGCCGCCCGCTCGGCGAACTGGCCCGGAAGCTGGAGATGAAGGGCCGCGCGTACCAGCAGGCCAAGAAGCAACTGATCGAGCACGGCTACGTCCACGAGTGGCGGGGCCAGGGCGACGGCGGCCGTTGGGTGACGGAACAGCTCTTCACCAATACGCCGCTGACGCGGGACGAGGCGAGGGCGGTACGCGACCGGCTGTCGCCCGAGGGGGCGGGGTCGACGCGGGCCGAGCGCCTCTCCGCGCCGCTGCCGAGTGCGCAGTCTCCGACGGTCGGTGAACCGACTCCTCCGTCGGCCGGTGGCTATGTACCGGAGGAAGAACACGTTGATGAGAACACCCCCCACCCACCCTCCGAAGCAGAGCCGGAACCGGAACCGGAACCGGAGCCGGATCCGGACCCAGAGCCAGAGCCGGACCCGAAACCTGGGCCGGAACCGGAAGCCGGGCATCGGCCAACTCCCGCACAGGAACCGGGAGCAGAGGCGAGGCCGCCCCAACCGCCCCCCTCCCCACAACTGACCCGAGCCGAAAGGGTGTTGCTCTCCCTGCGCCACACCCGCCGCGAGCTGCTGCTGGGAGTGGGCGAGGCGCGAGCCCTGGCCGTGGAGGCGGCCAAGTGGCTGGAGCGCGGCCTGACGGAGTCGGAGCTACGGCACGCTCTCCTGGCCGAACCCCCGATGGGCGGGGTGCGCTCGGCGGTCGGCTTCCTGCGTCACCGCCTGACCCACAAGTGCCCGGTGGCAGCTGCCCCCGTAACGCCTCCGGAGCCGCCGCCCCCGCCGGTCCGCGCCCTGATCACCTGCACGAGCGAGGCCGAGGAGGACCACGTCTTCCGGCCGCTGGGCGACGAGACGGAGTGCGCGGACTGCCGCCGGGCGACGGCGTACGCGAACTGGATGGTCGACACGGACACGTACGACTTCCCGCCCGACATGACCTGGCGCCAACGCTTCGTGGCGGTGGCGAAGGCGGACGCCTTACGGGGCGAACCGGCCTGAGGGCTGGAGCGGGTCGAGGGTGACGCGGGCGGCGACGGGGAGGTGGTCGCTGCCGGTGGCGGGCAGCGTACGGATATGGCCGACGGTCGCGGAACGGGCCAGGACCTGATCGATCCGGGCCAGCGGAAAGGCGGCGGGAAAGCTGAAGGCGAACCCGCGCTCGGCAACGTTCAACTGCGAGGTCAACGGCTCCAGTCCGCGGTCATCGACGGTGCCGTTGAGGTCCCCCATGAGGATCACGGCCCCAACCTCCTCGCCGCGAACGGCGTCCCCCAGCATCCGGGCGCTCTCGTCGCGCGGCGAGGAGGTGAGCCCGCCGGCTCCGACCCGTACGGAGGGCAGGTGAGCGACGTACGCGGCGACGTCCCCGTACGGCGTCCGCACGACGGCACGCAGCCCGCGGCTCCACCCCGCCTCGAACGCACGAGGCCGGATATCCACCAACCGCTTTTCCGCGATCGGGTACTTGGACCAGAGCCCGACGGTGCCATGGACGACATGATGCGGATAGTCGGCCCCGAGAACGTCCTCGTACACGGCCAGCGCAGGCACCACCACCTCCTCCAGCGCGACGAGGTCGCCCCCGGCCGCGACGAGCGCCCGGGCGGTCCCGGCCGGATCAGGGTTCTCGTCACTGACGTTGTGCTGCACGATGACCAACTCCCGCGCATCGGACCGGACTCCATCCCCGGGTAGGAGCAACCCCCCAAAGCCCTGCACCCAGACGGCCACGGGCAGCAGCAGAGCCACCAGGCCAACACCGGACCGCCGCACGAGGGCGACGACGAGCAACAGGACGACAACGACCCCGGCCCACGGCAGAAAGGACTCGACCAGACTTCCCACGCGCCCGGGCGAGTTGGGAATCGCCCGGTGAAGCCCCACCACCCCGGCCACGCCAACGGCGATCCCGGCAACCACCATCCCCCGCCGCCCCTCACCGCCGGGGGCCCGCCCCTTCGCCGCCGCCGTCACACCACCGCCCGCCTGCCGCACCATGTCTTCCCGTCCCCTTGGCCTTGCCTCTCAGGACGAGCGGTGGCGGCGATCAGTTTCCGGGCGGATCACTTCGGTACGAGCGGCCTCGGCGAGGTGCGGACGGCGATCTCGAAGACGTACGCTGACCGCCGCCGACGCCCATTCGGCGGGTCACCGAGCATCCTGGGAAGGCCTTTCATGACCCGCACCACCCCGCCGCGTCCCGTCGACATCGAAGAGGATTTCCCGGCCCTCGCGGCCCACCGGCGCACAGCGACACGTCTGCACCCCCGGCACGGTGTGCCCGGTGTGGGGGACAGCTCGGTGGCGGGACCGCTGCTCTGGCCGGCCGACGAACCGTGGCCGGTGTGCACCGCCGTGCACCCGAAGGGCACCGGCCACCTCCTCTCCGACGTGCGGTTGCGCCGCCGGATCCAGGACGACGCACGGGGGCGGGACTTCACCGAGGACGAACAGCGCCTGCTGGACGCCATGAAGGCGGCCGACCACATCCCGGACCTCCGCGATGACGACGCCCTGCCGATGCTGGCCGTCGCGCAGTTGTCCGCGTGGGATATCCCCGATCTCGTGGGGCCGGAGGGCCACGACCTGCTCCAGGTCTTCTGGTGCCCGTTCGAGGCCCATGGGCCCGACCGCACGATCGACGTCGTGCTCAAGTGGCGGCGCTCGGCCGATGTCGGGGCCGTACTCACGCCGCAGCCCGAACCCCCGGTCGCCGGCCGGGCAGAGTGCGTCCCCACCACATGTGTCGTGCACCCGGAGCAGGTGGTGGAGCACGAGTATCTCGGGCTGTTGGACCATGGGCTTCAAGAGGAGATCTCCGCATGGGAGGAGGGGCTCCTCGACGGTGAAGAGGACGAGGGTCCCCCCTCGGCGGCGAGTTACGCGACGTACGAGGAGTACGAGGCCGCGATGGCCGCGGCGCGCGCGGAGGAGCCCGAAGAGATCGACTACATGAGCGACCTGTCGATCGCCCCCGGTTGGAAGGTCGGAGGATTCGCCTCCTGGCACCTGACCGACCCCGCTCCGGTCGACTGCCAGGTGTGCGGGACAGCGATGCCGCTCCTGCTCACCGTGGACAAGTGGGAGTGCGACGGCGCCTCGCGCAGCTGGCTGCCCATCGAGGACAGGGATGCCACGAACGACCCGCGCGTGATCGACCCGGTCGGTGTCTACCTCGGCCGTGGCCTGATGCGCGTGCACACCTGCCCGGCCGATCCGCTCCACCCGCATAGGCTGAGCTTCCAGTAGGCGGTGGCCACCGTGGACGAACTCGGTGGCCACCACTCCATATCCATAACATCCATAGCCGGATCTGACGCCTCATGCGGGTTGCCCGGGGGCCGGAGCTTGGAGCCCCCGGCCGTCGGCGGCTGCCGTTCGGAGCAGACCGCGCAAGGTCAGCGCGGCCGGCAGCGGGGTGGCAGGGAGGGCGATGTGCAGGGTGCGGCGCAGGGCCGGGTCGGTGAGGCGGACGAGTACGAGTCCGTCCGGTACCGCCCAGGCGGCCAGGGACGGGACCAGCGCGACGCCGAGCCCCGCGGCCACGTAACCGAACTTCCCCGCCCACTCCGCGATCCGGACGATCTTCCTCGGAGCAAAGCCCGCCCGGGCGCAGGCGTCGGCGAGCATCGTGGGGCGGTCCCCGTACGCGTCCTGGAGCCAGGCCTCGTCGCGGAGTTCGAGCAGATCGATCACATCGGCTCCGGCCAGGCGGTGCTCGCGGGGGAGGGCGACGAGCAGTTCGTCCTCACACAGCGGTGTCGTGGTGACTCCGTCGGCGGAGGGCAGCCCGGAGGGATAGTCGCTGACCACGGCCAGGTCGAGCGCCCCGTCCCCGAGCCGGGCCGTCAACGTACCGCTGCGGCCCTCGACCGCGATGACCTCGACATCCGGTCTGGCCTGCCGGAACGCCCGTAGAGCGGCGGGTACCAACGAGATGTTGGCCGTGGAGAACGCCCCGACGTGCAGCAGCCCGCCATGCCCCCGGTGGAGCACGGCCAACTCCTGCTCCGCACGCGACAGCCGGTCGAGGACGTCCACGGCGTGCCGGTACAGGGCGCGGCCGGCCGGGTTCAGCCGTACGCCTCGCGGAAGCCTCTCGAAGAGCGGCCCGCCCGCTTCCTGCTCCAGGGACGCGATGCGCCGGGAGACCGCCGACTGCGTGTAGTTGAGGCTCACCGCGGCCTTGGTGAAAGAACCCGCCCCCGCCACGGTCACCAGCAGTCGCAACGCGTCGATGTCGAACAAGGGACACCCCTCCTCAGCGCGACCCATTCCCCTGCCGCATGGCTCCCATGCAATCCAGTCGCTGGTGGAATGTATCGCCTCGCCCTAGCGTCGATGAGGCGGCCGCACACGGGCCGCACCAATCACCCCGGGGGATCTGAATCCCCCTGCCCGACGAGGGGAAGTGCCGTGCTGAGCAGACGAGTTGATACGAGAGAGGCGAGCGCGATACCGGCCATGCTCGCCGATCTGGAGGCGCTGGTGCGCTGCGAGTCCTACTCGGCCGACCACGCCGCGCTGGCGCGGAGCGCCGAGGCGGTGGGCGCCCTGGGGACGAGGCTGCTGGGGGCCGCTCCCGAGAGCATCGTGATCGACGGCGCCACCCATCTGCGCTGGGTCTTCGGCACGCCACGGGTGCTGCTGGTGGGGCACCACGACACGGTGTGGCCGACGGGCTCGCTGGAGGCCCGGCCGTGGTCGGTGACCGCAGGGATCGCGCGGGGGCCCGGCGTACTCGACATGAAGGCCGGACTGGTCCAGATGTTCCACGCCCTGGCCTCCCTCCGCACCCTGGACGGGGTATGCGTGCTGGTCAACGGGGACGAGGAGATCGGCTCCCCGACCTCGCGCGAGCTGATCGAGGAGGCGGCGCGGGGGAGTGCGGCGGCGTTCGTGCTGGAGGCGTCCGGCGACCGGGACGGGGCCTTGAAGACAGCGCGTAAAGGAAGCTCCCGCTACGAGGTGACCGTGCACGGACGGGCGGCGCATGCGGGGCTGGACCCCGAGAAGGGCGTCAACGCGGCGGTCGAGGCGGCGCATCAGGTGCTGGCCATCGCGGGAATCGGGGCGGCGGTGGCAGGGGGCTCCGGGGCAATCAGGGTGTCAGGAGACTCGGCGGCAACCGGCGGGGGCGCGGGCACGTCGACCGTCACGCCCACCCTGCTGTCGGCCGGCAGCACACCCAACACGGTGCCCGCACGGGCGCGGATCGCGGTGGACGTACGCGTACCCACCTCGGCCGCGCAGGATCACATCGACACGCTCCTACGGGGGCTGACGCCCCGCACACCCGGAGCCCGGTTGGAGATCCGGGGCATCGGCGGACGCCCGCCCATGGAACCCGGGGCCTCCGCCGAACTCTTCGCCCTCGCCTCCCGGATCGCCCGGGAACTCGGCCAGAGCCCCCTGCGCGGGATCGCCGTCGGCGGCGTCTCGGACGGCAACTGCACGGCAGCCGTGGGCTGTCCGACGCTGGACGGGCTGGGAGCGGTGGGCGCGGGCGCTCACGCCGACGACGAATACGTGGAGGTTGCGAGCATGATCCCCCGGTCCCGGCTGCTGGCCGAACTGGTCACCAGGACCCTGCGATGAACCGCCCCGGACGCGCCCGCGTCGCACTGCTGCTCACGGTCGTCACCGCTGCGCTGCTCACCGCCTGCACGGGAACCGACGCCGATCCGGCCCGCGCCGACGCCACACCAACCACGCAACCGACCTCGTCGCCGACTCCCAACTCGCCCCCACCCCCATCCCCGTCCCCGACCGCCTCACCCACACCGAGTACCGCCGCCGAGATCGCTGAAGCCGTCGACAAGTGGTACACGTACGGAGGCGAGACGGCGATGGTCAGCCTGATCGAGGAAGCCCGGAACGCCGAATCCGGCCGCCCCCGCGAGGCCCTCGAACTCATGGTCCTGGACTTCGGCGGCCTCACGGATGCGCTCAGCACGGCCCGGCTGATGGGCCCCATCCCCGACCCCAAGACCCAGTCGGCCTGGGCGGCCGCCATCGAGCACCTCGACGGGGCGGTGCGCGAGGTCCTGGCTTCGGTGCCGAAGGACGGCAGAACGATCCAGTCGCTACAGGAGACCGGACAGATGTTGCGGGGGTGGTCCACGTTCGACGAAGGGATCAAGAGCCTCAAGTCAGCGCAGGCGCTGCTGAACCGGAGGTTCGGCCTGAAGCCGTCGGTGGACCCGTGGGAGGCGGGGGTGTAATTCTGAGGCCGTTTGCGTCCACCTCGGGTGGGCGTGAGGAGGCCCAACCTTCCGTCCCCGCCCTCTGACAAGCGGGCCCTGACTGCCGATTCATCGACTCAAGTGGTGTATTCCTTCTCCGAGAGAGCGGCTCGGTGCAGGGACCGTGCGAAGTCGTCGACGTCGAGACCGGCCAAGTGCTCGACGAGGGCCTGTCTGACGTCCCGTACTTGCTGCGAAAGCCGATGCCCCCCGATGTCACCGGGAAGGATGACGCGCCGGAAGCTGTCCTTCTCGATCACGCGGCCGACGAGCTTCTCCGCGACCCAGACCGGCGTACGTTCCCGGATCGCGAACGTCAGATGGATGCTTCGGACCCCGGAGTCGAGCGCGTGGGGATTGTGGACCCACCCCCGCGGCAGGAGCAGGGACTGACCCGGCCGGAGATCGATCTCCAGGTCGGGGCCCATGGCTTCCCACCGGGGGATGAACCCGGGGTCCCAGACACGGAAGGATTCCTGGTACTCCCGCATCGGGGAGGGAAACATCGGGCGCCAGAGCTGCCACCGCTTGATGCCGGCGATCTGCACGATGACGGCCATCTGCTGGTCCCAGTGGTGGAGCAGGCCCTGACGTCCGGGTGGGGTCACGAAGGCGTGCAGGTAGTTGCTGTAGCCGGTCTCCTGCTGAATTCCACGGGAGACGTCCGCCAGGAAGGGGACGACCCGCTGGAGGTTGCCGAGCCGGATCGTATGGCCGTCCTCGTAGAGGCTCCGCAGCTTCCCCGGGTCGGTCCGGCCCGCCGTTCGATGGCGGTCGGGATGCAGCGCGGCACCGTTGCTCACGACGGCGATCTCGTCGGCGGGTACGCACCCGGTTTCCAGGTAGTGGTCGATGCTCTCCGGTGTGATCACACGGTCGAGCTCGCCGGCCTCGCGTTCGTAAACGTGTGGCTCGTCCGGCCACGAGGTCAGGAGCGCCGTCACGCCCGGGCCGGGCAGTAAGAGACTGAGGGACATGGGTGTACTTCCTCGCTTCGGTTCGCTTCGCCGATCGGTCAGGAGGGCGGCAGGGGGCACGGAAGGCCCGGATGGTGGTGGTTGAGGCAGCACACCACCGAGAAGGAGATCAAGCTCTGGGACTTCGTGTAGTGCACCCAGCAGACGTCGACGCCTCGGGGAAGGGAGTCCATCGCGTACGCGATCTTGTGTTCGAGGGTGATGTAGGCGCGGCCACCGTCGTCCCTCTCGGCGGGGGGATTCGCCTCGTACGTGCTCTTCAGCCAGGTGACGGCACCCACGACGCGGGTCCAGGTGCGCTCCACGGCGGTCTGGTTCTGCCGCATGAGCCAGTGCCCGGTCATGAGGGGCGGCAGCGTCGAGGCGACGAACGCGCGGGTCTGTTCGGAGTTCAGTTCTGCACCCGGACGGCGTAGGGCCTCCTGGCCGTACGCGTCTCTGTTGCCGGTCCACGGGCCGTATCCATGCCAGTGCCCTGACCAGGTCATCTGCGCCCTTCGCTAGGGGAGGCGGGCCGGCCCGGAGGATGTCCGGTCCGGCCCACTGCGTGGTGCTTCGTGCTCAGGAAGGGGGCCAGGTTAGAGCGTCAGGCCCCTCGCCCTGACCCACCCGGCGGCGAAGTCGTCGAGCTCGGCCGCGGTGAATCGCAGCTCCTTGCCCGCACCCTCGGGCTTGCTGTCACGGATGACGAAAGAGGCCTCCGCGCCGGGGATGGCGGCGAGACTCACGCAGGTCTCGTTGGACCCGCCCGCGTTGCCGCCGCAGTAGGTGGCGAAGGCGTCGGCGGCCGGAATCGGCAGCGTGTAGAGGTTTCCGGTCATGGTCATGGGAAAGTCCTTCCGGTGCTGATGTTGCGGAGAGACGGTCTCCGCACCGTCGTGCTCCTGGCCCCGCCCGGCTGCCGACCGTCCATGGAGACAGCCGGGCGGGAGTCTGTGGGGTGGGGGGCCCGAGCCAGACGTCGGCTTGCGGCGGCCCGGGGCAAAGGGCCTACGGGTAGGGCCTGTTCGCGCCTACGCCGAAGGCGTCACCGCTCGAACCACACCGCGGCAACGATCGATGAGCCGATAGTGGCGAGGCAGATGACGTAGGCGATCTGGCGGGCCCGCTCGCTCATTGCCCGTCACGCTCCGGGTGGGGAGAAGCGAGCCCGCTGGGCACCACGTACGTCTCAGCCTGCTCAGCGAACCCTGTCGTGTGGGTAGGCCGAGGTCGAATAGAGAGCGGAGGGCGTCCCTCAATCGATCGGGCAGACAACCCTTCGGGCTGCTGTTTCATAGCAATAAGCCTTCGCAGCACGCGCGCCTGAGCTCGTACGTGGGCGTAGACCTCGTGGGACAGGGCGTCTGGAAGCGGCTGGTTATCAACGAGGTGGGTCACTTCGAGCCGGAAGCTGCGATCGGTCGAGGTCAAGCCTGCTTCTGCGGCGAAGACTTCGTCTGCGAAGGCGATGATCTTGCCCCGCAGTGAAGAGGCGGCCTCGTCGAGCGCCGAGCGGGTGGTTGTACCCAACTGAAGCGTCAGGACTCGGCGTGCGTCGAGCTCCGCGTGGATCACGTCCAGAGGTGGCCCTTCGGCCGCCGCGTTGCCGGCCGCCTCCCGTGGACTGTTGATCGGGGGGTGAGTCATCACGATCTCCTGTGCCCAGGCGCGTAGCGCTCTCGATGTGCACACACGGGTGGCGAGTCGGGTTCGCGAACGCCCGTGCGAGGACGTAGCGCAGCCGCTGAGATCCGTCACCAGCCCTATGCGGCTGACTAGTTGAAGCCAGTCGGCTGCTGCTGCTCAACAGACTGCACCCAAGTAGCGATGATGTGCAACATGAGTAGGCTCAACGTTGAGATTTACCTAGCATTGGGAAACTCAACAGGCATATGACGAAGCTCGAACGGGCCCATGCGGCACACTGGTCCGCGGCGAAGGAGGGGAATATCGGGTGGCACATCCGGAACCGAAGGTGCGAAAGAAGAGGCTCGGGTCTGAACTGCGCCGGCTCCGTGAGGAGTCCGGCATCAGCCTTCAGCAGGCCGGTGAGACCATCGACGGCGACAAGACGAAGATGAGTCGCATCGAGAACGGTCGGCAGGGGCTCCGGCCCCTTGAGCTGAAGACTCTGCTCGACATGTATCAGGTCGATCTACCTATGAGAGAGGCGCTGCTTGCCCTTCAGCGGCAGAGCAAGCAGAAGGGCTGGTGGTCGCAGCACTCAGACAAGCTCAAGCCGGACTTCCAGGAGCGACTGACGCTGGAGTCGTACGCCGTCCGGATCTACGCCTACCAGAGTGTGGTGGTTCCCGGGCTGCTTCAGATCGATGCGTACGCCGAGGCGGTCATCCGCGGCACGGGGAGCAAGCGGATGAGCGACGAGGAAGTGCGGACGCTCGTTGACCTTCGTCTTGCCCGGCAGGCGATCTTCGATCGGGATGATGCTCCGCAGTACCTCTGCATACTG
The DNA here is from genome assembly GCF_014650075.1 of Streptomyces microflavus. Taxonomy (GTDB): domain Bacteria; phylum Actinomycetota; class Actinomycetes; order Streptomycetales; family Streptomycetaceae; genus Streptomyces; species Streptomyces microflavus. The sequence continues at coordinate 187,520 of NZ_BMUG01000001.1, forward strand.
GACGAGTCGGTGCTCCATCGTCAGGTGGGAGGTCCTGCCGTGACTGCTGCACAACTACGCAACCTCATCGAAGTGTCTGACCGCCCTGGCATCGCCGTACAGGTGATCCCGTACGCGCAGGGCGCCTACGTAGGCATGGACGGTCCGTTCACCGTCTACTCGTATCCGGACCCGATGGAACTGGACGTGGTCGGCCTCGACAATCTGGATGGCGGCCTGTACCTCGAAGAGACTGGGGCCGTAGAGAACTACCGCAGTGCCTTTGACCAGCTACGTGCAGCCGCTCTATCTTCGCGTCAGTCCATGGATGTGATCTCGCGCGCTGCGCGGGATCTTGAGAACGAGTAAGAGGCTCACGATGATGCGGCACGATCTTCCGACCGAAGCATGGATCAAGTCGTCCTACAGCGGCGACACCCAGGGTCAATGTGTCGAGTTCCAGGCGGTGCCGGACGAAGGTGTCGCGGTTCGTGACTCGAAGGACCGCAGCCTTGGAGCCTTCGTGTTCCCGGCTGCTGCGTGGGGGGCGTTTGTGGCCGGAGTGAAGAGCGAGAGCCGTATCTAACACCCACTGCCCTGGCGGTCTCTGCCAGGGCCAGGCCCTCTGTGGAGTCGAAGGTGGCCGTCAGCTTGCCGTCCCAGCTCTCCATCTGTGTGGCGCCGCTCCGGCGGACGCGATCCGTCGGAGCCGGGACGGCAAGAGACCTCCTAGGTTGGCGCTGCGTCCGGCTCTGGTGCAGCCATGCCCCTATATCCCAATTCAGGCAGGCAGGCCAGGTCGCAAGCTGCTGCCTTCGCGCCGAGAAAGTCAGCCGGCGGCGATTGCAGAGTAGGTCAATACATCGGCCGGAATCTGCTGGTAGAGCTTCCACTCGATCGCCATAGGGTTACTGCCCGTGTGCTTGACGTATTCCGCCGGGCCCAAGAGCATCCATGGCTGAGGTCCACCGATATCCGTCTTCTTGTATCGGCGCACGAAGAGAAGGACGTGAGTGCCTCTCTCCTTGTGGGTCCGATAGCGGACTCCCGTGGGTGAGCTCTCCGATGTCTGGTTCTGTGACTCCCAGTGGAACAAGGAGTCGTTGAGGGCATAGTCCTGGTAGCGGGTCTCAGGCGAGAAGTCCTTTTCATCCTTCTCCAGGGTGACGAGCAGGGCATCCGTTTGGATGTTCTCGCACCACTTCACGCCCTCGCGAAAATGTCCCGGCTTGAATCCGTCAACAGCAGCCTGGCCCAGCGCGGGGAGGATTTCTTCGCGGCTGTACGAAGCGTGGACGGTCAGAGGGACGGCTGCGTGAGTCCCGAGGAGCGGCACCGGCACGTGGTCGGCCTTCTGCAGGACGTGGGCGAGTACTTGCCTGAGTTCGTCGCGGAACGCGTGCTGATCACGCAACGAATCCAGCCCTGCCTGGTAGCTGGGGAAGTCCCCGCCCAACGGCCAGAGCGAGAAGAAGAGCATGCGGGCGTACCCCCGCTCCTGCTCGCTGAGTTCGTCGTAGGCGGGAGCGTCATCGGCCAGCAGCTTGCTGTATGCCGAGACGCGCAGTGGGTCATCGACGTGAAGGAAGGCCGAGACCCGCTTGAGGAGTGGCAACTCGCCTTCAGGACCGACCGCGTCCAGGAGCTTCGCTCGACGCAACAGGCCCGTCCATGAGTTTCCATTGCCGCGGTAGAGCTCCTTGAGCTCGCGGCCGCTCTCCTTGAGGAAGTCTGCAAGACGTGGCTTCGCGTAGGAAGCGACCTCGCGGGCCAGCTGAGTGACGTTGACCGCGATCTGCGTGCGGATGTTGTCAATGATCAGTTCCTTGGCCTTCGTCTCAAGGATGATCTGGCAGCCGGAGGGCAGTTGCGGAAAGTCCTGCTCGACGCTGTTGAGGAGCCGGTTGCGCGTCAGGTTCGTCAGGGCGCGGAACTGCGCCTCGAAGCGGAACTCCTTGCGGTGCTGGCCGATGAAGTCCAAGACAGTGAGGACCGCTTTGTCCTCGGTGCGACGCAACCCGCGGCCCAACTGCTGAAGGAAGACCGTGGCGCTGGAGGTGGGGCGCAGCAGGAGCAAGGTGTCGACGTCGGGGATGTCGAGACCCTCGTTGAACAGGTCCACGGAGAAGATGACTTGGAGGGCTCCCGAGCGCAGGTCATCAAGTGCTGTCTTGCGGTCGAGTGCTGGAGTCTCACCAGACAGCGCGACAGCGTTGAGGCCCGCCTGTCGGAAGAAGTCAGCCATGAAGTGCGCGTGCGCGACCGATACACAGAATCCCAGGGCTCGCATCGAGTCAGGGTCGGTGACCTTGTCCCTCACTGCTTGCACCACGAGCCGAGCTCGTGCGTGGTTGCCTGTGAACAGGTTGCTCAGCGCTGTCGAGTCGTAGGCTCCGCGCTTCCACGTGACAGCGCTCATGTCCGTGTTGTCGGTGATGCCAAAGTAGTGGAAAGGACTGAGGAGTTCGTTCTCCAACGCCTCCCAGAGGCGCATCTCCGCTGCGATTCGGCCATCGAAGTACTCGTCCTGAATGTTCACGCCATCCATGCGTTCAGGGGTGGCTGTGAGGCCCAGGAGCTCTCGGGGCTGAAAATGGTCCATGATCTTGCGATAGGTGGGGGATGTGCCGTGATGGAACTCGTCGATCACGATGACATCGAAGTGATCAGGGGCGATACGGTCCAGAGCCTGCTCTGTGAGCGATTGGACACTGGCGAACACGTGGTTCCACCTGTTGGGGATCTCGCCGCTGAGCAACAGCTCACCGAAGTTCGCATCGATGAGTACGTTCTGATAGACGCGTAGGGACTGTTCGAGAATTTCCCGGCGGTGCGCTACGAAGAGCAGGCGCGGGTCCCGACCGAGCGTCTGGCGCAGGCGCTTGTAGTCCAGCGCCGCCATGACGGTCTTCCCGGTGCCCGTTGCTGCGACGAGAAGATTTTGGTGCCGGTTATGCACTGTGCGTTCAACTTCGAGGCGTTCGAGCATGTCCCGCTGGTGAGGATACGGGCGGACCTCTAGGCCGGAGAGGGTGATGCTTGTCGACCCGGGGCGGCCGCTGCCGCCAGCGCGGGACAAGGCGTCGTCCAGCCGCTCTGCGTCCTTGTCAGGGTCGTACGACTCGAAAGCAGGCTCACTCCAGTACGCATCAAAGGTCGCCTCGAACTTACGGATCACCGAGGGCGTCGCGACGGAGGAGAGGCGGACATTCCATTCGAGTCCGTCGAGAAGCGCTGCTTTGGAGAGGTTCGAGCTGCCGACATATGCCGTGTCGAAGCCGCTGGCGCGTCGGAAGAGCCACGCCTTGGCGTGCAGACGTGTGGAGCGGAGCTCGTAGTTGACCTTGACCTCAGCGCCGAAGTCCCGCACCAGCCGGTCCAGGGCGCGGCGTTCGGTGGCGCCGATGTAGGTCGTCGTGAGTACACGGATGGGAATACCGCGCTCGCGCGCCGACGACAGGGACTTCTCCAGGACGCGGAGTCCATGCCACTTCACGAATGCGCAGAGGAGGTCGACTCGGTCGGCGGTGGCCAGCTCGGCGCGCAGCTCGAAGCCGAGGCTGGGGTCCTCCGGGGAGTTCGTGATGAGTGCCGTCTCGGACAACGGCGTTGCTGGGCGTATGGCGTAGACGCCCGGCGCCTCCTGTTCCGCGACGGCCAACAGCTGTCGCGGCCCATCAGTGACGAGATCGACCCACTCTGTCGCGCCCTCTATCGTATTAAGCGATTCCAGGATGTGATTGGCCGCAATCACCTGCTCGGCAGGGCTGAGGCCCTGGAACACACGCCGCACTGTGGCTCCGATATGGCGGGAGAGCACGTGCGGTGCCGACTCCTTGCCGACCGCGGCGTCGACGGAGTGCCAGCCCGTGGAGTCGAGCTGCTTCATTCGTTCAGCCAGCCGATGAGTGATGAGCGATTCGTAAAGCCCAGCAACTGGTGCGTCGTCCGAAATGTCGTTGGGCATGCCCCGAGTCCCCCTCATTTGGCTGTGTGCTGCATATGCAGTTGTATCAAGGAGGGCTGAGAGTCGGGGCAATGGCTCTTGAAACCAGCAGGGGCCACTACCGCGAAATCGCGGTTGTGGCCCCTGCCAGGGATGTGCAGGAGATGTCACCCGCCCCCGTGGCACCCCCCATAAGCCTCCCCCGACCCGCACCAGCAAGCAGCCGTGCGCGACGGGGGCCAAGGGGTGGCGCGGCCCCGGGCGGCGAGGGTGGTGGCGTACTGGGGGAGGAGGTGGCCGTCGGCGGGGGAGGCGGCTTCGGAGGCGGCGAAGGCCTCGTACGAGGGGACCGTGCCCGTGACGATGCCCAGGTTCGGGGTGCCCGTCGCGTGCAGGTCGCGCAGGGACTCCTCCAGGCGGGACAAGTGGGTCGCGCGGTCCACATACTCGTCCGCCAAGTCCGGGTACGCCGTGAGCAGTTCGCGGAGTTCGTTCTCGGGCCAGTGCAGCACCGCCACCGGGAACGGGCGGGAGAGCGCCGTGCGGTACGTGCCCAGCTCCGCGCGCAGGCGGGTGATCTCGGCCTTCAGCTCCACCGGGTCCGAGGAGCCCAGGGACCACAGGCGCTTCGGGTCGTGGAGTTCGTCCAGGGGGACCGGGGCTGTGTGCAGTGCGCCGGCCAGCTCGTCCCACGTGTCGTGGTCCAGGCCCATCAGCCGGCGCACCCGGTGCCTTCCCGTCAGCAGGGACTGCGTGGCGTACGGCACCTCCTCGCCGGGGGCCAGCAGCAGCGTCAGCGCGGTCGAGAAGAAGTCGTGCGCCGACTCCAGCTCGTCGTGCGCCTCCAGGGTCTCGGCGGCGACCTGCCAGGGCGCCGCGTCCAGCGGGCCCGCGGCGCGGATGCCCTCGATGATCGCCCGGGCCTCGGCCTCGTGCCCGTACTCCCAGAGGTTGGCCGCCTTGAGGGCCTTCACCAGGTGCGGGTTCTCGACGGTGGACTCGGGGGCGGCCAGCAAATCGTCGTAGAGGGTGCTCGCGCGGGCACGGTCACCGGCGAGTTCGAGATGGGCCGCGGCCTGGAGGACCAGCGGTTCCTGGTCCTCGGGGTACTGCGCCGCGGTGCGCAGCAGGCGCTCGGCTTCGGTGGTGTGGTCGGCAGGCGTGTCGGGGCGCATGGACCACACGGTACTGCCGGAAAGCGGCCGCCGGGAGGAGAGGTCCGAGGAGGGAGCGGAGGGGTGTGGAGGAGTGGTTTGGTGGAGACGTATGGAGAGTTATGGGGTTTGGGCCTATCGTGCCCGCCGTGTCGGAGCGGGAGCGAGGGATCGAGCGGGGGTCGGTGACTCTGCCCTCAGTCGTGCGGTCCGCGCGGCGTGGCCGTGGTGTGCGGGACCTCCTCGCGCGCGGTCTCTGGGTCTCCGCCGAGCTCGTCGTCACCCTCGGTCTCGTACTTCTCCTCCTTGTCGTTCATCAGCTGTGGTGGACCAACCGCGAGGCCCGCCAGGACGCCGGGCGTACCGTCCACGCCCTCCAGCGGGAGTGGGACCTGCCTCCTCCGGCCGACCCGGCCGGCCCGAGCGGCGAGCCCGTGATGCCGGAGCCCCTCCCGTCCGCCGCGGGTCCCACCGGTACGCGGAACCCGCCCGCCCCCGCCCGCACCACCTCCCCCCGCTGGGACCAGGCCTACGCCGTCCTCCGCATCCCCCGCATCGGGCTCACCGCCCCCGTCGCCGAGGGCACCAGCAAGGGCGGCGTGCTCGACCGGGGGTACGTCGGGCACTACTCCCGTACCGCCCAGGCCGGGCAGGCCGGGAACTTCTCGCTCGCCGGGCACCGCAACACCCACGGCGAGCCCTTCCGCCGCATCGACCGGCTGCGGCGCGGGGACCGGATCACCGTCGAGACCCGGGACGCCGTGTACACGTACACCGTCGACAAGAGCCTCGCGCAGACCGCTCCCTCCGACAGCGGGGTCATCGCGCCCGTGCCCCGCAGCAACATCACCACCTCCGCCGGGTACAGCGAGCCCGGGTACTACCTGACCCTCACCACCTGCACCCCCGAGTTCAGCTCCCGCTACCGGCTCGTCGTGTGGGGGAAGCTCACCTCCATGCGGCCCCGGTGACCGGAAGCCCCTCCGACGCGGCTAGGCCCGGCTGGGCCCGGCCGATCATCGTGTATAACGAATGGAGTGCCAGGATCGGCCGGTACGCCGTACGGAGAGAGGAGAAGCCCATGCGTGACGCCAGCCGTCTGCGCGGTGCCTTCGCCCGGCTGCTCCGGCCCGTCGGCCTCCTCGTGCTCCTCCTCGCCGAGGTCCTCCTCACCGAGGGCGGCAGCCTCTCCGCGGCCGTCGCGCTCGCCGCCACCGCCGCGGCCGGCTCCGCGCTCCTCGCCTGCTCCGTCATCAGTGCCCGCTGCGCGCCCCCGGTGCCCCGCACCCGGGTCCGTACGGCGATCAGGGACCGGGAGAAGCGCACCGCCTTCCTGCCCCAACGCGACCCCGACGCCCGTGGCAGGACCAGGCCCCGAGCACCCGGGCACGCCCTCCTGACGGCCATCGCGTAGGGCGCTCCCGCACCGCAGTCCCGTAGCGCCCCCGCGTGGGTCGTCATGCCGAGTACCGAGCACCACGTACTTCTCCCGGCACGACGAGACCCCCGGAGGGCTCATCCATGTCCGCCTTCATGTCTGCTTTCGCGAGCCTGGTCGGCTCCCTCGCCGATCTGCTCCAGCCGCTGTTCCACGGCGCGTCCGCCGCCGCCGCGATCATCCTGTTCACCGCCCTCGTCCGGCTCGCCGTCCACCCCCTCTCGCGGGCCGCCGCGCGCGGGCAGAAGGCCCGTACCCGGCTTCAGCCGCAGGTCGCCGAGCTCCGCAAGAAGCACGGGAAGAACCCCGAGCGGATGCAGAAGGCGATCATGGAGCTGCACGCCGCCGAGAAGGTCTCCCCGCTCTCCGGCTGCCTGCCGAGCCTGCTCCAGATGCCCGCCTTCTTCCTGCTCTACCACCTGTTCTCCAGCGGCTCCATCGGCGGCGAGCCCAACGCACTCCTCAGCCACGACCTCCTCGGCGCCCCGCTCGGCGGCCGCTGGCACGACGCCCTCGCGAACGGCGGGGTCTTCGGGGCGCACGGTCTGGTCTACCTCGGGCTCTTCGCGCTCGTCCTCGCCGTGGCCACCTTCAGCTACCGGCTGACCAAGCGGCAGATGGCGGCCAACCCGGTGGCACCCGCCACCGGCCCCGACGGGCAGCCCGTGCCCGGTATGGGCGCGATGGTGAAGATGATGCCGCTGCTCTCGTTCGCCACCCTGATCACCGTCGCCGTCGTACCGCTCGCCGCCGCCCTGTACGTCGTCACCACGACCGCGTGGAGTGCCGCCGAGCGGGCCTACCTCCACCGGGACACCTACCGCGGCACGGACCGGGACACGGCCGCCCCCGACGGCGCCATGGCCAAAGCGGCGTAGTCGGGCCGGGTGACCGTGCCGGTCCAGTGTGTGAACGAGGTCTTGCGGAGTGATCGCAACTCTTGGAGGATCGGCCAAGTCCTTCGCCGGCCGCAACCCGCCGAGGGGCCCCACCTCGAACAAGAGGAGTTGGACCGTTGAAGCTGCTTCGAGTCGGTACGGCGGGCGCGGAGCGCCCCGCGCTTCTCGACCGGGACGGGACTCTGCGTGATCTGACGGGCATCGTCCCCGACATCGACGGCGATCTGCTCGCCGACGCCTCCGCCCTCGCCCGGGTACGGGCAGCCGCCGACGCACCCGGTGTGCTGCCCGCGCTCGACCCCGCGGGGCTGCGCGTCGGGCCGCCGCTGGGACGCATCGGCAAGATCGTGTGCATCGGGCTGAACTACCACGACCACGCGACCGAGACCGGGGCGGCCGTCCCGGCGGAGCCGATCCTGTTCTTCAAGGCCCCCGACACCGTCGTCGGACCCGAGGACACGGTCCTCGTGCCGCGCGGCAGCCGTAAGACGGACTGGGAGGTCGAGCTCGCGGTCGTCATCGGGCGCACCGCCCGCTACCTGGACTCCGCCGAGGAGGGGCTCGCCCATGTCGCCGGGTACGCGACGGCGCACGACGTCTCGGAGCGCGAGTTCCAGATCGAGCGCGGCGGCACCTGGGACAAGGGCAAGAACTGCGAGACGTTCAACCCGCTGGGCCCCTGGCTGGTGACCGCCGACGAGGTGCCCGACCCGCAGGCCCTGCCCCTGCGCCTCTGGGTCAACGGCGAGCTGAAGCAGAACGGCACCACCGCCGACCAGATCTTCCCGGTGGGTGAAGTCGTGCGCTACCTCAGCCACTTCATGACGCTCTACCCGGGCGATGTGATCAACACCGGCACGCCCGCCGGGGTCGCCATGGGGCAGCCCGATCCGAAGCCGTACCTGAAGGCGGGGGACGTGGTGGAGCTGGAGGTGGAGGGGCTCGGCCGGCAGCGGCAGGAGCTCAAGGGGGCGTAAGCCTCCCGTGTACGTGAGGGGGCGCCGTCACTCGTACCGTGACGGCGCCCCCTCCCCGTACGTGCGCCCCTCAGCCAGTGCCCAGCGTCGCCGTGAACTGCTCCAGCGCCTCGACCACCATCGCGTGGTCCTCCGCCTGCGGCAGCCCCGAGACGGTGACCGTGCCGATCACGCCCGCCCCCTCCACCGCGATCGGGAACGAACCGCCGTGCGCGGCATACGTGTCCGGGTCCAGGCGCGAGGACTCCTCGAACGTCGTGCCCTTCGACCGGAACCGGGTGCCGACCAGGTACGAGCTCTCGCCGTACCGCTCCACCACCTTGCGCTTGCGGTCGATCCACGCGTCGTTGTCCGCACTCGAACCCGGCAGCGCAGCGTGGAACAGCTGCTGCGCCCCGCGCCGGATGTCGATCGCCACCGGGGCGTGCCGCTCCCGGGCCATCGCGACCAGCAGACTGCCGAGCGCGAACGCGTCGTCGTAGGAGAAGTGCGGGAGCGTGAGCCGACGCTCCTGGGCGATCAGCTCGGAGATCGTGGGGGAGGTGGTCGTCATGCGCCGTGCTCCTCGTCGTGGTGGGGGAGGAGGGTTACGGAGACCCCTTCGCGGGCCGAGCGGCGCGCGGCCTCCAGGACGTCCAGGGCCTCTGCCGCCTGGAGCGCGGTGACCGGGTTCTCGCCGGTGGAGCGCACGGCGGCGGTGACGGCGGCGTAGTACGCGGGGTAGTCGCCGGGCAGCGTACGGACGGGGGTGCCGCCGCCGGTCAGCGGGGACTCGCCGGAGCCGATCCGGCCCCACAGCTCCTCGGGCTCCTCGCCCCACGGCTCGCCTCCGGCCCCCGGGCGCTTGCCCTCGCGCAGGGCCGCCTCCTGCGGGTCCAGGCCGTACTTCACATAGCCTGCCGTCGAGCCGAGCACCCGGAAGCGGGGGCCGAGCTGGGCCGTGGTGGCGCTGACGTACAGGTGCGAGCGGACGCCGTTCGCGTGCGTGATCGCGATGAACGTGTCGTCGTCGGCGGCCGCACCCGGACGCCGTACGTCGGACTCGGCGTACACCTGCACCGCCGGGCCGAAGAGGACGAGCGCCTGGTCGACGACGTGGCTGCCCAGGTCGTACAGCAGACCGCCGATCTCCTCCGGGTCGCCCGACTCGCGCCAGCCGCCCTTCGGCTGCGGGCGCCAGCGCTCGAACCGGGACTCGAAGCGCTGCACCTCGCCCAGCTCACCGTCGGCGATCAGGGCCTGGAGGGTGCGGAAGTCGTTGTCCCAGCGGCGGTTCTGGAAGACCGAGAGCAGCAGTCCGCGCTCCTCGGCGAGGGCCGCGAGCTCACGCGCCTCGGCGGCGGTCCCGGCGATCGGCTTGTCCACGACCACGGGGAGACCGGCCTTGAGGGCGGCCGTCGCGAGGGAGACGTGCGTCTTGTTCGGGGAGGCGATCACGACCAGGTCCAGCTCGTCCGCGCGCTCCCACAGCTCGTCCGGCGAGGCGGCGAACCGGACGTCCGGGTAGGCGGCGCGGGCCTCGGCCCGGCGCTCCTCGTTCGACGTGACGACCGTGTCGAGGACCAGGCCCTCGGTCGCGGTGATCAACGGGGCGTGGAAGACGGAGCCGGCCAGGCCGTAGCCGACGAGGGCGACGCGGAGAGGGGCATTGGCAGTCATGCATTCCACTTAAGCAACGCTGTTGCCAAAGTGCAAGCGACCGGCACAATGGGCGGGTGAAGGGGAGTGAACCGTGAACACGAGCAGGGCGAAGGCCCCGGCCGGAGTGAACCTGCCGGCGCTGCGCCACCACAACGCGGCCCTGGTCCTGGACCTGCTGCGGGCCGCCGGGGCGGAGGGCATCAGCCGGCTGGAGCTCGCCGAGCGCACCGGCCTCACCCCGCAGGCCGTCAGCAAGATCACCGCCCGGCTGCGGGCGGAGGGCCTGGCCGTCGGCGCGGGCCTGCGCCCCTCCACCGGCGGCAAGCCGCGTACGGTGCTCCGGCTGGTCCCCGACGCGCAGTTCGCCGTCGGCCTCCACCTGGACCGCGACGGCCTCACCGCCGTCCTGGTCGACCTCGCCGGGCGGTCGGTCGCCGTCACCACCGCCCCGCTCGACTTCGGCGCCCCGGCGGAGAAGGTGCTCGCCGACGCGGCCGACGCCGTACGGGACCTGAGCGCGGCCGAACCGCACAAGCCGGTGCTGGGAGTCGGCGTCGCCGTACCCGGCCCGCTCGACCACCGGGACGGCGTACTGCACCGGGTCACCGGCTTCCCGCAGTGGGACGGCTACCCGCTGCGCGACGCGCTCGCCGAACGGACCGGCCTGCCCGTCACCGTCGACAAGGACACCAACGCCGCCGCCCTGACCCTTTCGCTGAGTGAGCCGCCCGGCGACTTCGCCTACCTCCACCTCGGTACGGGGCTCGGCGCCGGGCTCGTCCTGGGCGGCGAGGTGCACCGGGGCGCGCGGACGGGGGCGGGGGAGTTCGGCCACCAGACCCTCCAGCTGGACGGGCCCCTGTGCGAGTGCGGCGGGCGCGGCTGCATCGAGGCCCTCTGCCTGGCCGCCGAGGCGCGCGGCGACCGGGCGGAGGCCGCCCGGGTCCTGGGCGCGGGCGCCGCGAACCTGGTCGGGCTCCTCGACATCGACCGGGTGGTGCTGGGCGGGCGGACGGTGGCGGCCGACGAGGACGCGTACGTACGAGGCGTCCGGGCCGTGATCGAGGAGCGGGCCGCCCGTGGCGGGGGCGGGGGCGGAGTGGTCGTCACCGTCGCGGGCGGCGGGGACCGGCCCGTCGCGGAGGGGGCCGCCCAACTGGTGCTCGCGCCGGTGTTCGGGCGGGTGGGGGAGCGGGGGTAGGGGCGGAGAGCCCCGGTCAGGGTGCGGAGGCATCAGGCGCAGCGCCTGACCACCGCACTGCGGGCCGTCCTCATCGGCCTCGGCCAGGGCGTCCTGCTCGGCCTCGCCCCGGACGCCGACGAGCAGTACTTCGCCGACACCGCCCGCGCCCTGGTGTCCGGGGTGAGCCTTGTCGGCCCCTGAGCCTGGCCTGAGGGTGAGGCTCAAGCCGGTCGGGTGATCGTATGAACGGTGTCGGCATGTCGACTCTCTGAGTCCGCGCGCGCGTGCTTGCGTCGGAGGCCACAACCGGTGGCCCCCGCCCCGGTCGTTCGCGAGCAGCGAAGGGTGTCCCCCATGTCCCCCACCTCCTGCGCGCGGCTGCGTGACGCCCGTGCGCTCGCCGCCCTCGGGCTGGCCGCCGGGATCGCGGTGCCCGCCGCGCTCCTGAGCGGTCCGCAGGCCGCCGCCCACTCCGCGTCCTTAGTGGCCGAAACCGCCGCGGAAGCCGCCGAGGCCGCCGAGGCCGCCGACGAGCAGCCCGCCTGCGGTGATCCGGGCGCCAAGGAGTTCCCCATCGAGACCCGGATCCAGGAGGCCCCGAAGACGTACGTCTCCGGCGGCGGCTACGGCACCTGGTTCCTCGACCTCACCAACACCACCGACACCTCCTGCCGCGCCCTGCACCCGGTGCTCGTTCTCAACGACGAGGACCGCAAGCTGACCGCTGACCAGATCCAGCTGAAGTTCTCCGAGCCGGGCCGCCCCGGAACCGAACACCGGGTCACCTGGGAGACCACCGACCGCCACGAGCAGATCGGGGTCTTCGACGGCGGCGACCCCGGGCCCGGCTCCGGCTCCGGCTCCGGTGACTCCGACGACGGCTTCCTCGGGTTCACCGTCCCCGCCGGAAGCACCGTCAGCGTCCGGGTCCGGATGGCCTTCACCTCCGACACCGGCCCCGGCCGGGTCACCGCCCACGCGGCAGTCGTCCAGCGCCGCCACCAGGACAAGGCCAAGGGGGGCGGCCGTGAGGACGGCGACTGGGTGGGGGAGTCGGGGGAGTACCGGTTCGTGATCGCCGACGGTGCCACCGGCGAGATCCCCCGGCCGGAGCGCACCGAGGAGGACATCGGCAGCCGTACGGACGTCCCCGCCGAGCCCCGGCCCCGTACGGACGCGTCCTCCGGCGCACCGACACCCACCCGCACCCCCGCCCCCACCCACACGGGCCCCGGCAAGGAGCGCGCCCCGGAGCCCAGCTCGCCGCCCCGCCCGGACGGTTCGGCGACTTCCCAGGAGGACGGCGGCGGCAAGGAGCGGCCTGTGCGTCCGCCCCACTACGCGACCGGGCGGCCCCTCCCCGAACTCGCCCGCACCGGACCGGAGCTGCTGCCCTGGGCCGGAGCCCTCGCCGGGGTCCTCGTCCTCTGCGGCGGGGTCCTCGTGATGCAGGGCCGCCGGATGCGCCGGACGGCTGGCTGACCGCGACCACTGCGGGCCCGTTCACCCGCGTCTGCCACCATCGGGCGGTGGACTACCCGAACGACCAGGCACCTGGCGCACCGATCCGCTCCGGCATCCCGGAGCACGGCCGCATCCCCAAGTACTACGCGGTCAAGGCCCAGATCTCTCTGCTCATCGACGATCTGGGCGAGGGTGGGCTCCTGCCCACCGAGCGGGATCTCGCCCTTCGCCACGAGGTGTCGCGCGAGACCGTACGGCAGGCGCTGCGCGAGCTCCTGCTGGAGGGGCGGCTGCGCCGGCAGGGGCGCGGGACCGTCGTCGCCGGCCCCAAGCTGGAGCAGCCGCTCTCGCTCGCCAGCTACACCGAAGGCGTCCGGCGCCAGGGCCGGCGGCCCGGCCGGCACCTCATCGGGCTGGAACGCTTCCCCTGCCCCGAGGCGCTCGCCGCCGAGATCGGGGTCGGCCGGGGCGAACCCGTCTGGCACCTGGAGCGGGTGCTGCTCGCCGACGACGAGCGGGTCGGGCTGGAGAGCACGTACGTCAGTGTCACCCGACTCCCGCGACTGGACACGGAGTTCGAGCCGGACTCCTCCTTCTACGCCTACCTCCGCGACCGGCTCGGCATCGCGTTCGGGGACGCCGACGAGCGGATCGAGACCGTGCTCGCCACCCCCCGCGAGGCGCTGCTCATCGGGACCCCGCCCGCCCTGCCGATGCTCCTGATCCACCGGCTCTCCCGGGACACGGAGGGGCGGCCGCTGGAGCGGGTGCGGACCCTGTTCCGGGGGGACCGGTTCTCCTTCACCACGCATCTGGGCGGCGAGCGCTGACGGCGTAGTCCGGCGGGCACGCATGAGCCTTCATCGACAGTGGTAACGGAAACGTAACGGGTCTAGTCCAAGCTTGGGGGGTCGTTCACCGTCCCGTTGTCGACCGGATGCGTCCGGGACACCCGCCCCGAGGAGCGTGGCCGTCGTGAGAGTCATCGTCGTAGGAGCCGGCGTGGTGGGAACCATGCACGCCTGGCACGCAGTCAGCCGCGGCCACGAGGTCGTACAGATCGAGCGCGAGAGCGAGGCGCGCGGGGCATCGCTCCGCAATTTCGGACAGATTTGGGTCAGCGGCCGGGCCGGTGGCGAGGAGCTGGAGACCGCCCTGCGGGCGAGGGAGCTGTGGGAGGGGATCGGGCGGCGCGTGCCGGGGCTCGGCTTCCGGGCCTGCGGCTCGCTCACCCCGCTGCGGACCGCCCGCGAGGTCGCCGTCGCCGAGGCGGCCCTCGCCAGGACCGACGCGGCGGCGCGCGGCTACAAGCTGCTCACCACCCAGGAGGCCCGCGCCCTCAACCCCGCCCTGCGCGGCACGTTCACCGCCGCCCTGTGGTGCGAGCGCGATGCGGCGGTCGAGCCGCGTACCGCCCAACTCGCCCTGAAGGCGGAGCTGCTGGCCTCAGGGCGGTACACCTACCTCGGCGGCCGAGAGGTCCGCGAAGTCGTCGGTGCCGCCTCCGTGCGCGACGACCACGGTGACGTCCACACCGGTGACGCCGTGATCCTGGCGACCGGCGCCTGGCTCGGCGGGCTCGTCCGCGAACTGGCCGGACCCGAGCTGCCCGTCCGTCGTGTCCGCCTCCAGATGATGCAGACCGACCCCCTCGGTGAGCCCCTCACCACCTCGGTCGCCGACGCCGACAGCTTCCGCTACTACCCCGCGTACCGCAGCGAGGCCCTCGACGCCCTCAACGCCCACCAGCCCCAGGACCCGGTCGCCGCCGAGCACCGCATGCAGCTCCTCATGGTCCAGCGGAACGACGGCGGGCTGACCATCGGGGACACCCACGAGTACGAGCACCCCTTCGCCTTCGACACCGTCGAGGAGCCGTACGAGCACCTCACCCGGGTCGTCGAGGCCTTCCTCGGCCGCCCGCTGCCCCGCATCAGGCACCGCTGGGCGGGCGTCTACGCCCAGTGCACCGACACCTCACGCGTCGTCCACCGCCAGCAGGTGCGCGACGGGGTCTGGCTCATCACCGGGCCCGGCGGGCGCGGAATGACGTGCTCGCCCGCCATCGCCGAAACGACCGCAGACCAACTGGGCTGGTGAACAACATGACTTCAGCAGAGCAAGCGACCGGTTCGACCGAGCGCACCCCCTTCGGCCTCGTCGTCCTCGACATGGCCGGGACCACCGTCGCCGACGGCGGTCTTGTCGAGCAGGCCTTCTCCGCCGCTGCCGAACGCCTCGGCGTGAAGCCCGGGTCGGGTGAACACGAGCGCCAACTCGGCTACGTACGCGCCACCATGGGCGAGTCGAAGATCTCCGTCTTCCGGCACCTCTTCGGGGACGAGGAGAAGGCCCAGTACGCCAACACCGCCTTCGAGGAGGCGTACGGGGCACTCGTCGACGGCGGCCGTATCGCCCCGATCCCCGGTGCCCGGGAGGCCGTGGAGCGTCTCATCGGCGAAGGGCGGACCGTCGTCCTGACCACCGGGTTCGCCCGGACCACCCAGGACGCCATCCTCGCCGCCCTCGGCTGGCAGGACCTCGTCCCCCTCACCCTCTGCCCCGCCGACGCGGGCGGCCGGGGGCGCCCCTACCCCGACATGGTCCTGGCCGCGTTCCTGCGTACGGGCGCGGTGGACGACGTGCGGCGGATCGCGGTGGCCGGGGACACCTCGTACGACATGCTCAGCGGCGTACGCTCCGGCGCCGGGCTCGTCGCGGGAGTCCTGACCGGCGCGCACGACGCCGGCCGGCTGGACCGAAGCGGCGCGACCCACGTCCTCGGGTCGGTCGCCGAGCTGCCGGACCTCATCGCGCGGGCCGAGGCATGAGCCCCGGAAACCTCGCCACCACCACCGCCCCCAGCGGCATCCAATTCGACGGCGTCAGCGTCGCGTACGGGGAGAACACCGTCCTGGACCGCCTCGACCTCACCGTCGAACCCGGCGAGGTCATGGCCCTCCTCGGGCCCTCCGGCTCCGGGAAGACCACCGCCCTGCGCGCCGTCGCCGGATTCGTCCGGCCGGCCTCCGGGCGCGTGCTCATCGGCGGGCGTGACGTCACCCAACTGCCCCCGAACCAGCGGGGCATCGGCATGGTGGTCCAGCAGTACGCCCTCTTCCCGCACCTCAAGGTGAAGGACAACGTCGCCTTCGGCCTGAAGGCCCACCGCACGCCCAAGGCCGAGATCGCCGGGCGGGTGACCGAGGCCCTCGAACTCGTCGGGATGGCCGCCTACGCCACCCGCTACCCCCGCGAACTCTCCGGCGGCCAGCAGCAGCGCGTCGCCATCGCCCGCGCCCTGGCCATCCGCCCCGGCGTCCTCCTCCTCGACGAACCCCTCTCCGCGCTCGACGCCCGGCTCCGCTCCGGCATGCTCGCCGAACTCGCGAGGCTGCACCGCGAGTTGCCCGACGTCTCCATCCTGTACGTCACCCACGACCAGGTCGAGGCGCTCACCCTGGCCGACCGGATCGCCGTCATGGACCGGGCCCGGCTCCAGGACTGCGGCACCCCCGAGGAGCTCTACCGCCGACCGCGTACGGAGTTCACCGCCTCGTTCGTCGGCAACGCCAACCTGCTCCCGGTCACCGTCACCGGTCCGGGGCGGGTGGACCTGGCGGGCGCCGCCCTCGACGTCCCCACCGACACCGCCGCCCCCGGAGCCGCCGCCACCCTCTGCGTCCGGCCGCACCTGGTCGGCATCGGCGCCGGGCCCAACGCGCTCACCGGCACGGTCACCGAGGTCCAGTGGCGCGGCTCCACCCACCGCGTCCACGCCGAGGTCGCCGGCCACCGCCTCGTGGCCGACCTCCGCGAACTGCGCGACCCCCCGGCCCTCGGCGACCCGGTCACCCTGCACTTCGCGTCGGAGGACGCGGTGCTGCTCCCGGCCGGAACGGCACCGGAGGCCACGGAATCCCCGAAGAAGCCCCAGGCGGTGGCCAGTGGCTGACACCACCGCCCCCAGCACCACCGCCCCCACCAGCACCACCACCCCCGGCCGCCGGAAGGCCGTAAGCCTCACCAGGACACCCACCTGGGCCTGGGCCCTCCCACCCGTCCTCGTCCTCGCGCTCGGCTTCCTCTACCCCCTGGCCCTCGTCGTCCGGCAGTCCTTCACCCCGGAATCCCTGGAGGACGGCGGAGCCTCCCTCACCCCCTACACCGAGGTCTTCGCCTCCACCGTCTTCCGCGAGGCGCTCACCACCACCGTCTGGCTCGCGGTCGGCGCCACCGTCGGCTGTCTGGTCCTCGGCTTCGTCCTCGCCCTGGTCATCGCCTTCGTGCCGTTCCCCGGCGGCAAGGCGGTCGCCCGGTTCATCGACGTCTTCCTCTCCTTCCCGTCCTTCCTCATCACGCTCGCCCTGCTCTTCATCTACGGGTCGGTCGGGATGGCCAACGGGGCCTGGACGGGTGTCACCGGGGCGGCCGAGGGGCCCTTCCACTTCCTGACCACCCCCTGGGGCGTCCTGCTCGCGGAGATCACGTACTTCACACCCTTCGTGATGCGCCCGCTCCTCGCCGCCTTCTCCCAACTCGACACCGCTCAGCTGGAGGTGGCCTCCTCCCTCGGTGCGGGCCCGGTCCGGATCGTGCGGCAGGTGATCCTGCCCGAGGCGCTCCCCGCGCTCGCGGCGGGCGGCAGCCTGGTCCTAGTGCTCTGCCTCAACGAGTTCGGGATCGTGCTGTTCACCGGGGCGAAAGGAGTCACTACGCTCCCGATGCTCGTCTACAGCAAGGCGATCCTGGAGTCGGACTACCCGGCCGCCTGTGTCGTCGCCGTCGTCAACATCGCTCTCTCCGTGGGCCTTTACAGCCTGTACCGGGTGGTGAGCCGTCGTGCTGGTGCATAGCCGTACGGGCAAGTGGGCCACCTGGTCCGCCTTCGCGCTCCTCTTCGTCCCCCTCTTCGCGGTGCCCCTCCTCGTCATCCTCGCCGCCTCGTTCTCCACGAACTGGTCCGGCGCCCTCCCCTCCGGCCCCACCGCCACCCGTTACACCGCCGCTACCAGCGGCGACTCCCTCCAGGCGCTCACCACCAGCCTGGTGACCGCTCTCTGCGCCAGCGTGCTCGCCCTGGTCCTCGGCGGCTGGGCTGCTCTCGCCGCGAGCTCTCTCGGCCGACGCGGGAAGCGGTTCCTGGACGCGCTGTTCATGCTGCCGGTCGCCGTGCCGTCCGTGGTCGTCGGCCTCGCGGTGCTCGTCGCCTTCAGCCGGCCGCCGGTCCTCCTCAACGGCACCCGCTGGATCGTGATCATCGCCCACACGGTCCTGGTCACCGCCTTCGCCTACCAGTCCGTCTCGGCTGCCGCCCGCCGCCTGGACCCGATGTACGAGCAGGCGGCGGCCAGCCTCGGCGCGAGCCCCGCCCGCGTCCTGTGGCGGGTCAGACTGCCGCTCCTGCTGCCCTCGCTGACCGCGGCGGCCGGGCTCTGCTTCGCCCTGTCCATGGGGGAGTTGAGCGCCACGATGATGCTCTACCCGCCGGACTGGACCCCGCTCCCGGTGCAGATCTTCGCCGCCACCGACCGCGGCTCGCTCTTCACCGGCGCCGCACTCGCCGTGGTCCTGATGGGGACGACGCTCCTCGTGCTGACGGCCGTCTCCCGCATCCGGACCCGTGCCTCCTACCGCTGAGAACCCGAACCCCGTCACGTAACCGCTCCAGGAGAAGACATCCCATGCGCACCCATGCCCTCAAGCAGCCCCTCGCCGTCCTCGGCGCCCTCTCCCTCGCCGCTTTCACCCTCACCGCCTGCGGCGGAACCTCCGCCGCCTCCGACGAGAAGGTCGTCACCGTCTACAGCGCCGACGGCCTCAAGGGAGAGAACGGCGACGGCTGGTACGACAAGGTCTTCAAGGAGTTCGAGAAGGAGACGGGCATCAAGGTGAAGTACGTGGAGGGCGGCTCCGGCGAGATGGTGCAGCGCACCGTCCGCGAGAAGTCCAACACCCAGGCCGACGTGCTCGTCACCCTCCCGCCCTTCATCCAGCAGGCCGACTCCAAGGGGCTTCTTGCGGCGTACGAGCCGAAGGGCGCCGACCAGGTCGACGCGGCGGACAAGGCGCCCGACGCCAAGTGGACCTCCGTCGTCAACAACTACTTCGGCTTCATCTACAACAAGAAGCAGCTCACCACCCCGCCCCGCACCTGGGAGGAGCTGCTGGACGCCTCGTACAAGGAGAAGGTCCAGTACTCCACCCCCGGCGTCGCGGGCGACGGCACCGCCGTCCTGATCAAGGCGATGCACGACTTCGGCGGCAAGGAGCCGGCGATGGAGTACCTCAAGCGGCTCCAGACCAACAACGTCGGCCCGTCCGCCTCCACCGGCAAGCTCGCGCCCAAGGTCGACAAGGGTGAACTCCTCGTCGCCAACGGGGATGTCCAGATGAACTACGCCCAGTCCAAGGACATGCCCAACCTCGCCATCTGGTTCCCCGCGAAGGGCGACGGGAAGCCCACCAGCTTCGCTCTCCCGTACGCGGCCGGGCTCCTCGCCAAGGCCCCGCACAGCGAGAACGGCAAGAAGCTGCTCGACTTCCTCCTCTCCGAGCAGGCCCAGCGCGATGTCAGTGCGGTCGGCGGAGGGTTCGCCGCCCGCAAGGACATCAAGGCCACCGACGCCAACGCCACCGAACTCAACGGCCTGTTGGAGGGCGTCGAGATATTCGAGCCGGACTGGTCGGACATCGGCACCAACCTGGACTCGTACATCGACGCCTGGAAGACGGCCACCGGAAGCTGACCGGCCACCTTTCGGCCACGGTCTGCTGCGAAGGTCTCATCCGCACCGCGAAGCTCTGGACTCGGCCCGCGTATCTCGCGAAGGTAACGGGTCTGGTCCAGAAGGCAGTTCACGAAGTTCACGCCCCGCCAGCCCCCGAGTCACCATCCCCCTCTGGAGGATCACGTGTCCCGATCAGTCTCCCGACGCTCCGTGCTCGCCACCACCGCCGCTGCCGCCTCCGCCGCAGCCGTCGGCACCCTCGCCACCGCCACCACCGCCCACGCCGCCCCGCCCACCCTCCCGAACGGCACCAGCAAGGACAAGGTCCTCGTCGTCGGCATCGACGGGCTCCGCCACGACGTCATCGCCGCCGCCGGCGCCCCGCACCTCAAGGCGATGATGGCGAACGGCACGTACGGCACCTCGCTGCTCTACGCGAACCCGATGGCCGCCACCTCCTCCGGCCCCGGCTGGTCGACCATCTCCACCGGTGTCTGGCCCGACAAGCACGGCGTGAAGGAGAACTCCTTCGCCGGCAAGAACTACGGGCAGTACCCCGGCTTCCTCGCCCGCCTCGCCCAGGTCCGCCCCCAGCTCTCCACGTACGCCGCCGTCGACTGGAAGCCCCTGGACACCCAGGGCACGGTCACCGCGGGCGCCGACGCCAAGCTCGTCCTGGACGGCGACCGCGACGGCTACACCGGCCACGACGCCACCATCGCCGCCGACACCGAGTCGATCCTGCGCAACCAGAACCCGGACGTCGTCTTCGCCTACCTCGGCCAGATCGACATCGTCGGCCACAACCTCGGCGCGGCCAGCGCCCAGTACCGCCAGGCGATCGACGTCATCGACGGCTACCTCGGCCGCCTCGTCGCCGCGATCAAGGCCCGACCGTCGTACGCCACCGAGCGGTGGACCGTCATCGTCGCCACCGACCACGGCCACACGAACGCCGGCGGCCACGGCGGCAGCTCCGTCGAGGAGCGCCGCACCTTCGTCCTCGCCCAGGGCCCCGGCATCGCCGTCGGCGCCACGCCCGCCGACACCCGTCTCGTCGATGTCGCCGCCACCGTCTTCAAGCAGCTCGGCATCACACCCGACCCCGCCTGGGGCCTGGACGGCAAGCCCATCCAGGAGCGCTCCACCGACCCCTTCGAGGCCCTCTACCCGGCGCTCGCGGGCCGCGTCGACGAGACCGGGATCCCGGCCGGGGTCCTCGGCTGGACCCACACCGCGCCCAGCGGCTGGTCGGTCATCAACTCCGCGATGGGCACGGGAGGAGTGGCCGAGTGGCGCGGCTGGTCCTTCGCCACCGACGAGTTCTGGAGCCGCTCCCAGCGCGACCAGTCCCGTGAGCTGAACGTCCGCTCGCGCGGGATCTTCGCGGTCGCCGACTCCGACGAGTGGGACGACAAGGCCTCCTCGGGCCCGTACGACTCCACGCTCGTCACCCCGGCGTACGCGGTCGGCGGCAAGTCCACCGTCACGCTGGACTTCACCACCCTGTACCGGCAGGAGGGCAGCCAGAGCGCCCGCGTCCTCGCCTCCTGGAACGGCTCCACCCCGACCGCCGTCAAGAGCTACACCTCCGACGTGATCTCCCAGCCGCAGTCGCTGAAGCTGAGCGTCCCGCCCGGAGCGACCAGCGTGAGCTTCCGGTTCCACTACACGGGAGCCAACAACTGGTACTGGGTGATCGACGGGGTGAAGATCACCGCAGGCTAATTATGCTGGGGGTGCCGGGACGGTGTGGTCCGGGCACCCCCAGCGTGCAGTACGTACGGCAGGAGTCCCCGCACATGGCAGACCGTAAGCCGATCACTTCCTGGCTCACCGACATGGACGGCGTCCTCATCCACGAGGGCACCCCCATCCCCGGAGCCGACGCCTTCATCAAGCGGCTGCGGGATTCCGGGCTCCCCTTCCTCGTCCTCACCAACAACTCCATCTACACCGCGCGCGACCTCCACGCCCGCCTCAGCCGCATGGGCCTGGACGTGCCCGTGAAGAACATCTGGACCTCCGCCCTCGCCACCGCCCAGTTCCTGGACGACCAGCGCCCCGGCGGCACGGCGTACGTCATCGGCGAGGCCGGGCTCACCACCGCGCTGCACGACATCGGGTACGTCCTGACCGACCACGACCCGGACTACGTGGTGCTCGGCGAGACCCGTACGTACAGCTTCGAGGCGCTCACCAAGGCGATCCGGCTCATCAACGCGGGCGCCCGCTTCATCTGCACCAACCCGGACGAGACCGGCCCGTCCGCCGAGGGCCCGCTGCCCGCCACCGGCTCGGTCGCCGCCCTGATCACCAAGGCCACCGGCAAGGAGCCGTACTTCGCGGGCAAGCCCAACCCGCTGATGATGCGGACCGGGCTCAACGCCATCGGCGCCCACTCCGAGACCAGCGCCATGATCGGCGACCGGATGGACACCGACGTGCTGGCGGGCCTGGAGGCCGGGATGCAGACCTTCCTGGTCCTCACCGGCCTCACGGGCCTCGCGGACATCGACCGCTACCCGTTCCGGCCGTCCCATGTCGTCGACTCCATCGCCGACCTGGTCGACCTCATTGAGCTGCCGGACCAGGCCGACCGCCCGTAACCAGCGGCACCACCCCTGACCTGCATGGATCGCATCCGCAGTCGCTCGCGCTTCGCTCGAATGGAGGACTGCGGATGCGGGCCGGCACGGCAGGCGTGAACCTTCCCCTAGGAGGTTCACGATGCGTTCGATGCCCATCACTTTCTGTGCCGCAGCGGCGGCCGCGCTCATAGCCCTGCCCGTGTCCGCCGCCCAGGCGTCACAGGCCGCCCCGGCCGGGGACGACGACCGGAGAACCGGCAACGTCTCGGTCACCCCGTCCACGATCGCCCCGGGCGGGCAGGTGGAACTCTGGGTCGACGTCTGCGGCAAAGGCCGCCAGGCCAAGGGCAACTCCGACGCCTTCGTCTCGGAAGCCCACTTCACCCCCGCCGACGCCAAGGGCCTCTTCGCCGAGGCCAGCATCCGCTCCGACGCCGAACCCCGCTCCTACGACGTCTGGGTGACGTGCAAGGACGGCAAGGGCAAGGCGACCGGCACCCTCACCGTCATCCACCACACCCGGCCCTCGCCCGTGGCCCCCGTCAAGGCGGGCGGCGGAGGCACCGCCACCCTCGCCGAGCGGGCCACCGAGTCCCAGGGCCCCGGCACCCGGCACGCGGTGATCGGCCTCGTGCTCGCCGCTGTGGCCTCCGTGGCCGTCGCCGTGCGCACCTCGCGCCGCCGCCGCGAACCGGCCGCGGACTGACATGTCCGCCCCGGACCGCCCGGCAGGCACCGGGCGACTGCTCACCGGTGTGGCCTGGGCCGTGCTGCTGCTCGGCCTCTGGCTCTGGGGGCGTGACGCGTCGGGCGGGATGTCGGCGCCCACGACCGGCGATGTCGCCGCGGTCGGCCGCCCGCTCGGGGCCCCGCTGCCCCCGGCGCGCGAACCGCTCGACGGCTCCGCCCCGCGCAGTGTGGAGGTCCCCTCGGTGGGGATCGACGCCCCGGTCGTCCCGCGCGGCCTCGACAAGGACGGGGCCATCGACCCGCCCCCGTACGACCTGCCGCAGACCGCCGGCTGGTACGGCAGGGGCACCGAGCCCGGCGCCGAGGGGGCGGCCCTGATCGTCGGCCATGTCGACACCGAGACCAAGCCGGCCGTCTTCTACGGGCTCAGCGCGGTACGGCCGGGCGAGAAGGTGCGGGTGGTCCGGGACGACGGCAGCGTCGCCGAGTTCACCGTGGACGACGTCCAGGTCGTCACCCGGGAACGCTTCGACGCCGAGAAGGCGTACGGGCCCCGCGTGGACGGCCGGGCGGAGCTCCGGCTGATCACCTGCGGCGGGAAGTACGACCGGAAGACCCGCTCCTACACCGCGAACGTGGTGGTCTCCGCCTACCTCACGGGGGCGAAGGGCGCCTGAAGCCTGTCGAGAACATCCGGCCCGGCCGACCCGCCCTGGGAGGGGCACGCCGACCGGGCCGGCCTCGACCGCGTGCACCGGGCCGCGGGAGTTGCCCGGCGCGGTACGGGAGGTCGGTGCGGTACGGGGTCGATCTCTGCCGCCACTGTAGGGGGACGGGTACCCGGGGACACCGGTTTCGAACAAGATGTCCGGAACAGGATGCCTCTGTGCGACGGTGGTGCTCCTCGGCACCGCCGCAGGACGGTCCCGGCCCCTGTGCCAGGATGGCCCGGACCGGCAGCACAGCGGTGCGACCCGTGAGAACAGTGCAGGCAGTGCACCCAAGGGGGAGTGGATGTACGGCAGTTACACCGGCCGGTCCCGGCCGCGCGGACGCGCGGCGGCGGGCTTCAGGGTGACCGGTACGGCGGCGGTCTGCGCCGCCCTGCTGCTGGCCGGCTGCTCCGGCGACGGCGACAGCGCTCCGGTGGTCGGGCAGCAGCCCAAGGAGAAGGACCCGTACTGGGTGAACCCGGACGGCAGCGCGGCCCGGCAGGTCGCCGCGTACGAGGAGGACGGCGACCAGGAGAAGGCCCGCCTGATCCGGAAGATAGCCGAGCAGCCGGTCGGCGAGTGGATCGGCCCGGACGCCCCCGAGAACGAGGCGCGGCGGGTCACCGAGGCGGCCGCGAAGGCCGACCGGTACGCGTTGCTGGTCCTCTACAACATCCCGCACCGCGACTGCGGCCAGTTCTCCAAGGGCGGCGCCGCTGACGGCAACGCCTACCGGTCCTGGGTGGACGGGGTGGCCAAGGGCATCGGGGACCGCCCGGCGACCGTGATCCTGGAGCCGGACGCCCTGCTCCACCTGGTCGACGGCTGCACGCCCCAGGAGCACCACGACGAGCGGTACGCCCTGCTCAAGGGCGCCATCGAGCGGCTGAAGAAGCAGCCCGCCACCAAGGTCTACGTGGACGCGGGCAACGCGGGCTGGCAGTCGCCCGAGACCCTGCACGAGCCCCTGTGGCGGGCGGGCATCGAGAAGGCCGACGGCTTCTCGCTCAACGTCTCCAACTTCCGCACGACGGCCGTCAGCACGGAGTTCGGCAAGAAGCTGTCGGTCAAGGTCGGGGACAAGCCCTTCGTCATCGACACCAGCCGCAACGGCAACGGCCCCTACGAGGGCGGCGACCCGGCCGAGACCTGGTGCAACCCGCCGGGCCGTGCGCTGGGCGAGCCCCCGACCACGACGACGGGCGATGAGCGGGTCGACGCCTACCTGTGGATCAAGCGCCCCGGCGAGTCCGACGGCGACTGCAAGGGCGGCCCGAAGGCGGGCGGCTGGTGGCCGGAGTACGCGCTCGGCCTGGCCCGCGCCACGAAGTAGCGAGAAGGCCGCCTCCGGGGAGGCGGCCTTCCGTCATCACGTACGTACGGTCATCACGTACGCACGCCCTACGGGATCTCCACCCACGTCCCCTCGGACGGGGTGCCCTTGGCGTCGGTGACGAACAGCATGTACCAGCCCGACGGCACCAGCGCCCGGTTCTTCGGCACGGTGACCGTGATCCCGTCCGCCGACTTCTCCAGCTCCAGCGCGATGCTGCGCTGGTCGGTGTCGGTGACATGGGTGACCGCCGAGGGCCGCATCAGCTTCGCCGAGGTGATCGAGGAGGCGTGCTGCGTGGTGAACATGCCGGTTCCGCCGCGCTTGATGCTCTTGGGCCCGGCCGTCAGCTCCGGCCGGGAGCCCCGGTAGAGATACGGCGGGGTGTAGATCTCGACGCGCTGCTCGAAGGTGCCCGGCCGGGTGTTGATCTTGTTCGAGTAGAGCGGGTCGGAGCCGAAGATCATGACCCGGCCGTCCGGCAGCAGTACGGACCCCGAGTGGTAGTTGCGCCCCACCGCCGGGTCCGCGACCTGCTTGTACGTGTCCGTCTTCGCGTCGTACAGCCGGGCCTCCAGCACGTCCGAACCGCCGCGGCCCCGGTAGTCGCTCGATCCGCCGGCGACGAGCAGGGAGTCGTCGGGGAGCAGGGAGGCGCTGGGGTAGCGGGTGCCCTCGTCCAGCGAGGCGCCGTCGGTGAACTTCGGGTTCTTCGCCTGGAGGTCGACCAGCCGGGACTTCGGGGTGGCCTTCTCCGACTCGCCGACCCCGCCGCCGCCGATGACCATGAACTTCTCGTCCTGGGCCGGAGGCAGCCGTACGGTCGCCGAGGTCTCCATCTGGTCCGGGTCGCTGAGGCCGGGGATCTCCTCGTACTCGTTCGTCCGCACGTCCCAGACGCCGGGGGCGCGGCCCTCGTCCTGGAGGCCGTAGCCGGAGTTGGAGCCGGAGTAGAAGAGCTTGCCGTCGTTGAGCAGGAAGAGCGCCGGGTAGGTGGCGAACTTCCGGACGACCCCGCTGTACTCCCAGGTCTTGGTCTTCGGGTCGTACACCTCGGCCTTGCCCGGGTCGATCTGGCCGATCTCGTCCAGGCCGGAGACCGCGAGGACCTTGCCGTCCTTCAGCGTGGTGAGGGTGGGGTACCAGCGGGCCTTGTCCATCGGGTCGACGGGGATGTACTTCTCCGCGACCGGGTCGAACTCGAAGGCGTCGTTGATGCCCTGGAAGTCCTTCTTGTCCAGGGCCAGCTTCTGGGCGATCCCGTAGACGTTGCGGGTGTCGACGGTGGAGAGGCCCGAGACGCGGTAGTTGTCCTCGGTGCCGGTCTCGTACTTCCGCCCGGACTTCGCGGCCTCCACGTAGATACGGCCGACGCCCGCCTCGTTGCGGAGGTACTCGCCGGTCTTCTTGTCGAAGACCTTCGTGGCCTTCTCCACCAGCAGCGGGTCCTGGGAGATGAAGGTCTTGCCGCTCTCCTTGCCCGTGAACCGGGTGCCCGCGGGGAGGGTGATCGGCTTGTTCGGGTTCTCGTTGCGGACGATCATCAGTCCGCCGGCCTTGGTGACATCGCCCTCCAGCTTCTCGTAGCGCTTGGTGCCGCCGGCTATGAGGAGGTTGCCGCCGGGCAGCTGGGTGTGGCCGGCGCAGAACAGGTCCTTGGGCGTGTCGATGTCCTTGAAGACGTTCGTCTTCGGGTCCCACAGGATGGAACGGAAGCTCTGCGCGTCGAAGTTCTTCTGGTTGTTGCCCGAACCCGCGACGAGCAGCACCTTGCCGGTGTGCAGCAGCGCGGCGTGGACGGCGTTGACCCGGAACTCGGCGGGGATGTCCAGGAAGTCCCAGTGGCCGTTGGCCTCTTTGTAGGACTGCGTGTTGATCGTGTACTCGTGGTAGCGCTCCGTGGTGAAGCGGTAGAGCCACGGCCCGTTCGCCCCCGCGAGGGCGAGCACGGCGACCGTGCCGATCGCGAGCCGGCGGGTCCGCAGACCGGAGCGGCGGGCCCGCGCGCCCGAGCGGCGGGAGGCCGGGCCGGCGGAACGGCGGGCACCCCGGCCCGATTGGCTTGTCATGACTGCTGTCCCCTCAGGGCGATCTTCATGGTCTCGTCAGGGCTGGGGCCGGGTCCTTGCGGACCCTGTGCCGGCCCGGCCTGCGGCTTCGGACCGGGCGGCCCCGCCCGGCGCCGGCCGCGGCGCTTCTTCTTCTGCTCGGAGCGGACCGTGTGCCGCCAGCCGACGATCGGCGCGAGGGTGATCAGCAGGGCGAGCGAGGCCCAGGTCAGCATGGCCGGATGGCTGTTGCCGAAGAAGAACGAGGAGACCATCGACGCGGCGAAGACGAAGATGAAGAAGAGGTGGATGCGGAAGGTGCCGAAGAGGGTGTCCGGGCTGGAGGAGTCCCCCTTGGGGGTCACCACGAACGAGCTCTTGCGGCGCAGCGCGGCATCCATCAGCGAGCGGGCGTAGATCGGCGCGGAGAGCGCGGACATCAGCATGCCGGCCAGCCCGCCGGAGCCCTCGGGCTCGTGCGGCGAGACGTTGTGGCGGCGGTTCCAGACGTAGAGGCCGATCTGGAGCGCGGAGGCGTTCCCGTACAGCATCATCCAGATGACCGGGTCGATCTGGACACCGGAGGCGCCCATGCCGAGGAACAGGGCGCAGCTGAGGGCCGCGAGGATCCAGTTCATGGCCGACATCGGATAGAAGATGATCATCATCGTGTAGTTGAAGAGCTTGCCCGCGGGCATGGTGCCGAAGCCGCGCCAGTACTGCTTGAGGATCGTCTCGTACGTCCCCCTCGACCAGCGCAGCTGCTGGGTGAAGAAGTCCGTCCACGCCGTCGGGCCCTCACCGACGGCCAGCACGTCCGGGGTGTAGACCGAGCGCCACTTGTTGCCGGTGTGCGGGTTGCGGTGGCGGTGGATCTCGAAGCCGGTGGCCATGTCCTCGGTGATCGAGTCGTACAGGCCGCCGATCTGCTTGAGCGCCGAGATGCGTACGGCGTTGCTCGTGCCGACGAACATGGGGGCGCCGTAGCGGTTGCCCGCGCGCTGGATCAGGGCGTGGAAGAGGAACTGCTGGGACTCGGCGGCCTTGGTGACGAACGTGTCGTAGTTGCCGTAGACCTGCGGGCCGATGACGAAGCCGATGTCCGGGTCGCGGAAGTAGCCGAGCATCCGCTCCAGGTAGTTCGGCAGCGGGATGTGGTCGGTGTCGACCGAGGCGAAGAAGTCGTAGTCGCCGCCGTGCGCGTCCAGCCAGGCGTTGTAGTTGCCGTGCTTGGTCTTGGCGCGGTGCGGGCCCTTGGCCTGGTTCCAGCGGGCCACTCCCTTGCGGGAGAAGTGGTGCACGCCGAGCCGGGCGCAGACCTCCTTGACCGCCGGGTCGTCGCCCTCGTCCAGGAGCCAGACGTGCATCAGGCCGCGGTGGCGGATTCTGACGGCCGCCTCCAGGGTCTTCGTCACCATCTCCAGCGGTTCCTTGCCGGGGACGAAGGAGGTGAGGAAGGCGACCTTGGTGCCGGTCTCCGGCACCACCGGGATCGGGTCCCGGGCGACGAGGGTGGCATGCGCGTTCGACAGGACGTTCAGCGTGCGGAACAGCTCGATCAGACCGATCGAGACCAGCATGACGATGTCGAGGACCAGCAGCAGGTCGTTGTCGAGGTTGGGATCGCGGTCCGTCCAGTGGCCGGGCTGCATCAGCCAGGCGAAGAGCCCGAGCGAGACGAGCGGAGCCCCGCCGAGCAGGAGCGCCGCGCGCACCCGGTGCGGTTCCTGGGATATCAGCGAGCGGTAGCGCACCTTGTACGGCTTGCCCGCGGGGGGCTGCGTCAGCGGCCCGGCCAGCCGGCTGTAGTGCTCGTAGTCGTAGCGCGGCAGCTCTTTTTTGACATACCGGCGCTGCGCCCCGGCCCGGAGCTGCGGGGGTATCCGAAGCTGCGTGGTCCGGGACGCGTCGTTCTCCTGCCGGTCGCCTGGCGGCGTCGACGTCATGGGTCATCCCCCCGCACGCACGCTGGTGCGTGATTGGTCGGTCACTCGGTGCCCGGTGGTTCCCCGTCCCTCACCGTGCATGCCCGCTGCGCGGGCCGTGGCCCGCCCAGAAAAGGAAAAGGTGTATTCCGCTTGCATGATGCCCCCTGGGCATCCGTCCGCGAACGGGACCCCCGCCCCGCGGCACATAAACGGAACATCACGCTCTGCTGATCCAACTGTACGGATCAGCCGCTCCCTTGGAGCTGAATGCTTCCAGATAGATTGTCCGACAGTGGAGGCGTCCGCAAGAGCGAAACAGGCTATTTGTCGGCCATGCGTACGATTTGGGTGGTCCTTGTGGCAGGGGCGTGACGAAGTGGTGATGAGCGCCCCGTAGCCTCCCCCGTGCCATCCCGTGACGCTCCGCACTCTCTTTGTTGCTGTGAGTTGACGGCGTATCGGTGTCGCCGGTCATGAACCAGGGAATGATCAAGGCCCCCTCACACTCGGTGAGGGGGCCTTGATGGTGCGTGCGCCGTCAGGGACTCGAACCCCGGACCCGCTGATTAAGAGTCAGCTGCTCTAACCAACTGAGCTAACGGCGCCTGCTGACCTGGAGAACTCTACCCGACTCCGGAGAGTGCTCCGGACCATTTACCCGCCGCCACGCCCTGTCAGATGGTCGTTTTTTCTCATTGGTCCGTCAAAATGCCTTATGTCGGGAGAGTTGAGACACTGACGCCCGTCGCAGCTGCGCCCAAAGATCTTGACGAGTGACGAGTGCGGAGGGGAATCGCATGACTGTGCCGGTCTTCGAGGAGTACGAACCCGCCATCGACTGCACCTGTGCGGGGTGTGCCCTGCAGCGGCGGACCGCGGCACGGGCGGTCCCGGTGCGGTACGGCGGCCACCCCGCCGCGCACGGAGCCCGCCGGGCCCTGGTCCTGGCCACGGCCGCCGGGGTGGTCCTGTCCTGCGGGGCCGCCGGAGCGGCGGCCGCCGCGGGCCACAGCGCCGGCGCCCCCCGGGCCGACAAGGACTCCGAGCCCGTACCGGGCACCCCGCAGGGGGAGAAGGGCCCGCTGAAGGGCTCCGGCGCCTCCGGGCCGCCGTCGGACGGCGCGGTCCTGCGCAAGACGACCCGGGCCGAGATCATCAACCGGGCCAAGAAGTGGGTCGCAGCGAAGGTCCCGTACAGCATGGAGAAGTACTGGTCGGACGGGTACCGCCAGGACTGCTCCGGCTATGTGTCGATGGCCTGGAACCTCGGCACCAACGAATGGACCGGCAGCCTCGCGAGCTACGCGACCCGGATCGCCCGCGCCGACCTCCAGCCCGGCGACATGCTCCTCTTCCACAACCCCGCCGACCCCTCCAAGGGCTCCCACGTCACCATCTTCGGCGGCTGGACCGACTACACGCACAGCCACTACATCGCCTACGAGCAGGCGCGCCCGCAGACGCGGAAGCAGTCGACGCCCATGGCGTACTGGAGCAACTCCGACCGTTACGTCGCCTACCGCTACAAGGGCGTCAGCGGCGGCTCGCCCGGCTCGGGCTCCGGCACGGCCTTCCCCGGCGCCGGCCAGTTCGGACCCGG
This sequence comes from Streptomyces microflavus, assembly GCF_014650075.1. Lineage (GTDB taxonomy): Bacteria > Actinomycetota > Actinomycetes > Streptomycetales > Streptomycetaceae > Streptomyces > Streptomyces microflavus. Next base: position 217,835 of record NZ_BMUG01000001.1, read on the forward strand.
CGCGAACAACGCCCATGTCACCCGGCTCGGCGAGATGCTCGTCGCGCGCGGCGGCAAACGGTTCTACGCGGTCGGGCCCGGCCCCGTCTGGGGCGCGGCGGACCAGCGGGCCACGCAGGCGTTCCAGCAGGCCCAGGGGTGGAAGGGCAAGGAGGCGGACGGCATCCCCGGCCCCGACACCTGGCGCCTGCTGACCACGGGCACGGGCCGCGACATCCCGGCCGCGGTCACGGGCGGCAGCCCGAACACCTCGGTGGTCTTCCCCGGGCGCGGCTATTTCCAGCCGGGTCAGTCCAACAGCCATGTCGAGCGGCTCGGCAGACAGTTGGTGAAGAAGGGATACGGCAAGCACTACGTGTCGGGCCCCGACCCCCGCTGGACCGAGGCGGACCGCCGCAACGTCGAGGCCTTCCAGCAGGCCCAGGGCTGGCGCGGCAGCGCGGCCGACGGCTACCCGGGGCCGGAGACCTGGCGCCGGCTCTTCGCCTGAGGGCCCGGGCCCCGGGCCCCGGGCCCCGAGTGCCGAGGGCTTGAGGGCCTGAGGAGCCGATTGCCCGAGGCCCGAGGGACCTGAGGTGCCGAGGGGCCTGAGGCCCCGAGGTGCCGAGGGACCTGAGGGCTTGAGAACTCAAGGGGCTGAGGACCCGACAGCCCCTACGGACCCGACGGATGACGGAAAGGAACCGGGAACAGGTGACCCCAGACCAGAACCCCCACCCCCTGACTGACCACGACGGCCACGCCCCCCAAGGCGAGACCCCGATGCCACTGGTGGACGGCGTGGCCCTGCGCGGGCCGGGCCCAGCCACTCCGCCGCCACTGTTCCGCCCGAGGGAAGAGGCGGAGAAGCCCGCGGTGGGGGAGGTGAGCCCGGAGAAGGGTGCCTTCGGTGATCCGGCCCGGGGGGCGGAGGCCACCGGCGACCCGTTCCCGGCGACGGGCGTCGGTGTTGACCCGGCCCCCGCAGCGGGCGCTGGCGCGGGCCCCGAACCGCTTCCAGAAACGGCCGCCTTCAGCGACCCGTTTCCGGCGGCGAGCGCTTTCGGCGCTGCGGCCCCGGTGACGGACCTCATCCGTGACCCGGCCTCGGAGTCGGGCGCCATCAGTGACCCGTTCCCGGCGACGGGTGCCGCCGCTGACCCGGCCTCCGCGGTGGGTGTCGCCGCCAGCCGCGAACCGCTGCCGGAGACGGATGCCTTCAGCGACCCGCTTCCGGCGGCGAGCGCTTTCGGCGCTGCGGCCCCGGTGACGGACCTCATCCGTGACCCGGCCCCGGAGTCGGACGCCATCAGCGACCCGTTCCCTGCGACTGACGCCACCGGCGACCCGGCCCCCACAGCGGGCGCCGCCGCCGACCAGACCCCCACAGCGGACACCATCGCTGACCAGGCCCAGGCCCAGGCCCCGGCCCCGGCCTTGTCCTCGGCGGTGGACCCGGCCTCGTCCCCGGCCCCGGGCCCTGACCTCCCCCTCAAGCCCGACCCCTCCGATCACCCGGGCCGAAGCCTGCACCTGGAAGCGGGGGCTCCACATGTCAGGCCCGTGGGCCCGGGGAGTCCTGCAGTCTCGGACGGGCCCGCGCACTTCCAGCCCGTCCGGCGTTTGAGGACGGAACCCTCGGCGGAGTGGACCCCGCTCCCCTCGTACGGCGAAGAGGCAGGGCCCAGCCCCGAGCCGCCCTCCGACGTGCGGGCGGACAGCGGCGCGGGCGGCCCGGACGGAGGCGCGGCCACCCCCTCGGCCGGGACCGACGACCCCGGCCCGGGACCCGAGCTGGACCTCGTCCTCGACCTCGCCCCCGGCGCCCGCGCCACCTCCGCCACCTTCTCCGTACCGGCCCCGTACCCCCCGCCCCACCCCCGCCGCCACTCCGTCATCGCCAACGAGTCCACCGCCTCCATCCCCGTACACCTCCTCTTCCGCGACGATCCGGAGACCCCCGAACCCACCGCACTCCCCCCGGCCGCCGGCCGCACAGCGCGCCGCAGCGACACCACCTCCGGCACCACCGCCGACCGCACCCCCCGCCCCCGCTCACCCCACCCCCGGGTCGAGCCCCCCACCCGCCCCGCCCCCCTCGCCGACCCCCGGCTCGCCGAACGGCCCGGGCCCGCCCTCTCCGGGTACGCCGCCCTGCTCACCGGAGCCGCCGGACTCCTCGGGGTCCTGGCCGTCCTGTGGTGGCGCGGCGCCCTGCCCGCCGCCGCACAGAGCGCCGTCGGCCTGGCCCCCCCGCCCGTACGAGGGCATCGGCGCCGGGGCCTGGGCCCTGCTCGCCCTCCTGGTCGCCGTGGTCGTCCTCGCACTCGGCGGCCTGGGCCGCGGCCGCGTCGGGTACGCCTGGGTGCTCACGCTCTTCGGCGACTACCGGGGGAGCGTCCGCCGCACCGGCCTGGTCTGGGTCTCGCCCCTGCTGCTGCGCCGCCGCGTCGACGTACGCCTGCGGCACTGGCGCAGCGAACCGCTCCCCGCGGTGGACGCGAACGGCACCGCCCTGCGCGTCGTCGTCCTGGTGGTCTGGCGCATCAAGGACACCGTGCGCGCCGCCCTCGGCATCGAGGACCACGAGGCGTACCTGAGCGCGCAGGTCGAGTCGGCGATGGCCCGGGTCCTCTCGCAGCTGCCCGCCGACGCCTTCCACGAGGACGCCCCGACCCTGCGCAACGCGGAGGCGGTCGGCGACGCCCTGACCCGGATGCTGAAGGCGGACTGCGAGCCGGTCGGCGTTGAGGTGTACTCGGCGCAGCCGACCGGGATCGAGTACGCCCCCGAGGTCGCGGCGGCGATGCAACGGCGGCGGATCGCCGCCATCGACGCCAAGCACCGTGACAGCGTGCTCACTTCGGTGGTGGACGCGGTCGACGACACGGTCAACCGGCTCACCACGCGCGGCATCGTCGATCTCGACGACTACGAACGCAAAGCGCTGGTCAAGGACTTGACGGTGGCCTTCTACACCGGCCGCAGCGGCACAGGCGACGGCGCCTGAGCGGACGACCGGCGGAGAGAGGGGCCCGGAGACGTCACTCCGGGCCCCTTCCGCTGCTCAGGGCCGGCTCCGGAATCCGATGCTCATTGGTCTGGACATGTTCATGTGGCGTCAATAATCTAAGACTTGGTCTAGACCGCAGATCCCCACCCAGCACCAAGCGCGCAGCATGTCGAGCAATGCTCATGGAACCTCCCCCACGTTCTAGAGGAGCGACAGCAATGCGGAAAAAGGCAAGCGCGGCCGTGATCGGCCTGGCGATAGCGGGCGTTTCGGTGCTCGCGACCAGCACTGCCAGCAGTCACGGCTACACGGACACCCCCATCAGCCGGCAGAAACTCTGCGCCAACGGCACGGTCACCGGCTGCGGCAACATCCAGTGGGAGCCGCAGAGCGTCGAGGGGCCCAAGGGCTTCCCGGCGTCGGGTCCCGCCGACGGCAAGATCTGCTCCGGCGGCAACGGGCAGTTCGCCCAGCTCGACGACCCGCGCGGCGGCAACTGGCCCGCCACCCAGGTCACCGGCGGCCAGGGCTACAGCTTCCGCTGGCAGTTCACCGCCCGCCACTCCACCAGCGACTTCCGCTACTACATCACCAAGAACGGCTGGGACTCCACCAAGCCGCTCACCCGGGCCGCGCTCGAATCGCAGCCCTTCATGACCGTGCCCTACGGGAACCAGCAGCCGCCGGCCACGCTGACCCACCAGGGCACGATCCCCACCCAGAAGAGCGGCAAGCACGTCATCCTCGCCGTCTGGAACGTCGCGGACACCACCAACGCGTTCTACGCGTGCTCGGACGTCAGGTTCTGACACCGGCATTAACCTCTGACGCTTCGTCAGTTATCGTGCGGCGCCATGGAGAGTACCGGCACCGTCGCGGAGCTCGTACGACGTCAATGGGGCGACCACCGTCCCGCCGTGAAGCACGGCCCCACCGTGCTCACTCATCACCAGGTGGTCGAGGGCGCCGCCCGACGGGCGGCGCTCCTGGCGGATCTGCTGCCGGCAGGCAGTGAACCGCACCTCGGGGTGCTGCTCGACAACACCCCCGAATTTCCGCTGTGGCTCAGCGCGGCGGCCCTGGCCGGGGCCGCCGTTGCGGGCATCAACCCCACCCGGCGCGGGCCCGAGCTGGCCCGCGACATCCTGCACACCGAAGCCCGCGTCCTGATCACCGAGCGCGCCCACCTGCCGCTGCTCGCCGGTCTGGAACTTCCGGGCGTACGGGTGCTGGTCACCGGCACCGAGGCGTACGCGGAGCTGCTCGCCCCCTATGCGGGCGCCCGGCCCGGCGACGCCGTCGTCGCCCCGGTGAGCCGCGACAGCCGCATGCTCCTCTACTTCACCTCCGGATCGACCGGCGCCCCCAAGGCCGCGATCTGCACCCAGGGCCGGCTCGCCGCCGCCGGGCAGTCGCTGGCCGGGCACTTCGGGGTGCGCCCGGCGGACGTCCACTACATCTGCATGCCGATGTTCCACGGCAACGCGGTCCTCGCCGACTGGGCCCCCGCCCTCGCCGCCGGGGCGGCCGTCGCCCTGCGCCCCCGCTTCTCCGCCTCCGGCTTCCTCGACGACGTACGCGCCTACGGGGCGACCTACTTCACCTACGTGGGCCGGGCCGTGCAGTACCTGCTGGCCACCCCCGAGCGCCCCGACGACCGGGATCACCCGCTGCGGCTCGGCTTCGGGACCGAGGCGGGCGCGGTGGACGCGGCCCGGTTCCGGGAGCGGTTCGGGGTGGAGCTGGTCGAGGGGTACGGCTCCTCCGAGGGCGGCGCCGCCCTCCAGCGCACCCCCGGCACCCCGCCCGGCGCGATCGGCCGGGCCGCCCCCGCCGACGACCTCGCCGTCGTCGACCCGGAGACCGGCGAGGAGCGCCCGAGCGCCCGGTTCGACGCGGGCGGGCGGCTGCTGAACGGGGACGAGGCGATCGGGGAGCTGGTCAACCGGGGCCGGACCCCCTTCGAGGGGTACTGGCGCAACCCGGAGGCGGACGCGGAGCGGGGCAGGCGCGGCTGGTACTGGACCGGGGACCTCTTCTACCGGGACACCGACGGCTTCCTCTACTTCGCGGGCCGCACCGACGACCGGCTCCGCGTCGACGGCGAGAACCTGGCCGCCGCGATGATCGAGAACATCCTGGCCCGCTGGGACGCGGCGGCCGCCGTCGCCGTCCACGCGGTGCCGGACCCGGTGACCGGGGACCAGGTGATGGCCGCCCTGGCCCTGCGCGAGGGCCACGCCTTCGATCCGGACGCCTTCGCCGCATTTCTGCGGGCCCAGCCGGACCTGGGGACGAAGATGGCCCCGCGGTTCGTCCGGATCGTGGAGCACATGCCGGTCACCGCGACGAACAAGGTCCATCGGGTGGCGCTGCGCCGGGAGGGGTTCCGCTGCCCGGACCCGGTCTGGTGGGACCCGGCGGGGGAGAGGGAGTACGTACCGCTGGACGGGGAGGGGCTCACCGGCCTGCTCGCCCGGTACGCGGAACACGGGACGCGCCCGCCCGGCGGCTGAAAAGGGCCGGAAACAGCACTGTGGGCGGCCTCCGCGAAGGAGACCGCCCACAGGCTCTGTCGTGCGCCGTCAGGGACTCGAACCCCGGACCCGCTGATTAAGAGTCAGCTGCTCTAACCAACTGAGCTAACGGCGCCTGCTGACTCGAAAATAATACCTGGTCCCGAGGAGTGCTGATGACACCCGCCTGCCGAGGCCGCCCCTACGCGCTCCGGCGGGAGCTCAGCGCGTCCGGGATCAGCGGGCCGATCCAGGCGGCGAACGGGTCCCACAGCTCGTCCCCGGCGGCCCGGACGATCTCGTTGGGATCCTCGGCGGCTTCGAGGCCCAGCCGGTCCCGCAGCCAGCTCCGGAACGCCGGGTTCGCCGGGCAGGGGTCCCAGCCGCCGTCGCCCTCCCCGTCCGTCTCCTCGCGCTCGTCGTCGTAGTCGATGCCGTCCCACCCGCACATCGGGACCCACCCGGAGGCGACGACGCGCAGCAGTTCGGGCAGATCGCGGGCGACGACGTGGACCCCGCCCTCGTCGCCCAGGAGGAGGACCGGGAGCGTCGCGAGGTCGGCGCGGTCGTCCCGCAGCCAGATCGCGTACGTGGAGCCGGAGCCGTTCGCCTGGGCGAAGGGGAGGATGCGCTCCGAGAGCCGGGGGTAGCCGCCGTCGTCCTTGCCGAACGGGATCAGCTCGAAGCCGGCGGCGTAGTAGCCGTCGACGCTGCCGTCGAACTCCCTGAGCTGCTCCAGCAGCGGTATCGGTGCGTGCATGGCGGTGACGCTACCGGCCGCCGGGACCCCGCCAGGGGCCCCGCCCCTACAGCGCCAGCGACAGCAGCACCGGAGCCGCGCGCCGGTTCAGGGTGTCCGCCGCCTCGCGGAGCCGGTGGGCCTCCTCGATCGGCAGGGAGAGGGCGAGGCATCCGGCGGTGGACCCGGCCGTCAGCGGCACCGCCGCGCAGACGGTGCCCACCGCGTACTCCTGGAGGTCGAGCACCGGGACCGTCGCGGGCTGGGCCTCCAGCTTGGAGAGGAGGATCTTCTCGCTGGTGATCGTCCGCGAGGTGAGCCGCGCGATCCTGTGCCGGGAGAGGTGGTCGCGCCGCCCCTCGTGGTCGAGCTGGGCCAGCAGGCACTTGCCGACCGCGCTGGCGTGCGCGGAGGAGCGGAAGTCCACCCACTCGTTGACCGCCGGGGTGAGCGGGCCGTCGGCGACCTGCGTGACGCTGACCTCCCCGTCAACGTACCGGCTGAGGTAGACGGCGGCGCCGACCGAGTCGCGCAGCTGGTCCAGTGCGTGCTGGAGCCGGCCCTCCAGGGCCTGGCGGCGGGCCGCCCCGGATCCCAGGAGCAGCAGGGACGCCCCTATGACGTACGCGCCGTCGCTGACCTGCTCGACGTACCCCTCGCGGCGCAGCGTCAGGAGCAGGGAGGCGAGATGGCCGGTCGGCAGGCCGGTCTCACGGGAGATCTGGGCATCGGTCACACCGTCGCCGTGCTGGGAGACCGATTCGAGCACGCGCAGGGCGTACTGCACCGAGTGGAACGGTGCGGTCGGCTCGGGCTTCAACGCCACGGTGTCCCCCTACAAGGTTGTGACCGCAAGCTTCGGCCCCACGATAGCCGCCGGGCCCCGGTTTCGGGGTGGCAGTTGACGAGTCAGTAGGGGCGCCCCACCCCTGTCAACTGGGGCGCACCCTTCTGGCATATGCCACAGTCATGGTCGATGCCTCAACTGCGAGGTCACAGCACCGCGTTGAGGAACTCGCGCGTACGTTCGTGCGACGGATCGGAGAAGATTTTCTCCGGGGTCCCGGACTCCACGACCCGGCCCGCGTCGAACATCAGCACCTTCTCGGAGACGTCCCGGGCGAAGTTCATCTCGTGGGTCACGCAGACCATGGTGATGTCGGTGTTACGGGCGATGTCGCCGAGCAGCTCCAGCACCCCGGCCACCAGCTCCGGGTCGAGCGCGGAGGTCACCTCGTCCAGCAGCAGGATCTCCGGCTCCATCGCCAGCGCCCGGGCGATCGCCACCCGCTGCTGCTGGCCGCCGGAGAGCTGGGAGGGGTGCGCGTCGACCTTGTCGGAGAGCCCGACCAGCTCCAGCAGCTCCCGGGCCCGGACCTCCGCCACCTCGCGGTCCTTGCCCAGGACGCTGATCGGGGCCTCGGTGATGTTCTGCAGCACCTTCATGTTGGGGAAGAGGTTGAACTGCTGGAAGACCATGCCGATCTTCTTCCGGGACTCCCGCAGCTGCTTCTCGCCCGCGGGCTTCAGCGCCCCGCCCGGGGTGCGGACGTGCGACAGCGGGGAGCCGTTGACCCAGATCACCCCGTCGCTGACCTTCTCCAGCGTCATCAGCAGCCGCAGGATCGTGGTCTTGCCCGAGCCGCTGGGCCCGATGAGGGTGACGTGTTCGCCGCGGTCGACCGTGAAGTCCAGCTGGTCCAGGACGACATGGTCGCCGTAGCGCTTGACGACCTTGTCGAAGCGGACCAGTGGTTCGCCCGTGCTCCCGGCCGCCGGGACGGCGTCCTCGGGGGCACCGGCCGGTCCCGGATCCGCGGACTCCGTCTTCTGCAGGGGGAGGGGTTCAGTGGCCAAGGCGCTTCTCCAGCTTCCTCATCAACAGCGACGTGGGGTAGCTCGCGACCAGGAAGATCAGGCCGGCGAGAGTGAACACCTCGGTGTACGCGAACTGTTCGGCCCCGTACTTCCGGGCCTCGAAGACCATCTCCTGGACCGTGATCACGGCGAGGAAGGGGGTCTCCTTGAACATCGAGATCGCGTAGTTCCCGAGGGCGGGCAGCACATTGCGCACCGCCTGCGGCAGGATCACGGCCTGCCAGGTGCGCAGGGGCGGCAGCGACAGCGCTCGGCAGGCCTCCCACTGGCCCTTCGGTACGCCGTCGATCCCGGCCCGGTAGACCTCGGAGGTGTACGCGGCGTAGTGGATGCCCAGCACCGTGATGCCGATGTACAGCGGCTCGACCGTGTTGAACAGAGCCGCCGCGCCGACCAGTTGGACGAGCAGCGGGGTGGAGCGGACGAACTCCGTGACGACCCGCACCGGGACCGTCACGAACCTGCTCGGCGCGCGTCCGGCCACCGCCACGGCCAGCCCCAGCACGGCCGCCACCAGGGTGCCGAGCACGGTGGCGAGCAGGGTGACCTTGAACCCCTCCAGCAGGAGGGGCAGGGACTCCCCGACGGCGCCCCAGTCGAAGCCGTTCATCGGGTACCTCCCACGGCGGTCGTGGACGCGCTGCGGCTCTTGAACAGGCTCTTCGCGCCGGTGTCCAGGCCGAGCCGCCGCTTGGCGCTCCGCTCCAGCAGGTTCATCAGCATCGTCAGCGCGTAGGCCAGGACGAAGTAGGCGGCCAGCAGGGTCAGATAGGCGGTGAGGGTCTCACCGGTGCGGTCGCGCAGCTGCTGGATCACCGTCATCAGATCGGCGGCCGCGATCAGCCACAGCAGCGGGGTGGCCTTCAGCAGCTGGATCAGCAGATTGGTGAAGCTCGGGATCATCTGCACCCAGGCCTGCGGCAGGATCACCTTCCACAGCCGCCTGGACGGGCTGAGGTTGAGCGCGATCGCCGCCTCGTACTGCGCGCGCGGTACGGAGTTGATGGCACCGCGCACCACTTCGGCGCCGTACGCACCGAAGTTGAGGCCGAAGGCGACCACCCCGCAGACCACCGGGGTCAGTTCGTACCCGGTCAGCAGCGGCATCGCGTAGTAGAGCCAGAACAGCTGGATGTAGAGGGAGGTGCCCCGGAAGAACTCCACGACCACCCGGGAGAACCCGCGGGCCAGGAGCAGTCGGCTGCCCGCCATCAGACCGAGCGCGAAGGCCAGGACCACGGCCAGCAGCGCGCCCAGGACGGTGGCCTCCAGGGTCACCCACAGGCCCGACCGGACCTGGGGGAACTCCTCGGCGAGGAGGGAGAAGAAGTCACTCATGCGTGTGCGTCCGCCCCGTCGTCAGCCCTTGCACAGATCGGCGGTCTTCAGATCGGCCGGCGGGATCTCCGACTCCCCGAACCCGTACTCCTTCAGCAGCCCCACATAGCGGGAGCGGTCCGAGACGATCTTCTTCAGCTCGCGGTTGAAGGAGTCCCGCAGATCCTCGTTGCCCTTGCGGAAGACCGCGCCGCCCGGCGAGAACTGCGCGTTGCCGTCGATCTGCGGCACGAACGCCTCGGTGACCTCGGTGTCCGGGTTGGTCTTCGCCAGCCAGCGCAGCGAGATGCCGGTGAGCAGGAACGCGTCGATCCGGCCGCCCTTGACGGCGTCGGCCCCGTCCTGCGGCTTCTGCAGCGTCTTGATCCTGTCCTCGGCGATGCCCGCGCCCTTGGCGTACGACCCCTCCACCGCACCCGACATCACCCCGACGGTTATCCCGGCCTCCTTGGCGGAGGCGAGTTCGGTGACCTTCTTCGGGTTGCCCTTCCGCACCATCAGCGCGGTCGGCGAGATGAACTCCGGCTCGGAGAAGATCGCGTTGCCGCAGCGCTCCGGGGTGATGGCCATGCCCGCGCTGACCACGTCGTACTTCCCCGCCTGGAGCCCCGGGATCAGCCCGTCCCACTCGGAGAGCGTCGGCTTCAGCTCCTCCACACCCAGCGCCTTGAAGATCTCCCGGTGCAGGGTGGGGGCCTCGCCCTTGAGCTCCTTGCCCTCCAGATAGCCGTACGGCGCCTCGTTGGCGTACGCGACCCGTACGAAGCCCTGCTTACGGAGCTTGTCGAGGGCGCCTTCGCCGGTGGCGGCACCCGAATCGGTCTTGCTACAGGCGGTCAGGAGCCCGGGCACGACCAGGAGGCCACCCACGGCCGCCGATCGATTGAGGAAGCCCCGGCGGGAAAGGTGAGGAAAGTCAGCCATGGTTCGCGGTCTCCTGGAGGTCGAACAGTCCGGACAGGGTGAGCGCCTGCCCGATCCCGTACGTCTATGCAGGAAGCCGGTCCATGTAATCGAACGGTGGCCGGAGGGTGACCTTCCCGTGGCCTGATGCGGGCGGAGGGTGACGGGGCCGCTGCGGTGAGCGGCCCTCGGCGGTATCTGTCCCTTATGTGCCGTCAGGGTCCTCGGAGTTGTCGGTGGACGGGACGTAACCCCGCTCCTTGTCCACCACATTGGGCAACGGGTGGCCATCCGCCCATAGTTCGTACATCGTCACGAACTGCTCACCCAGCCGGTCCCGCCAGCCGGCCGTGTCCCCGCTCAGATGCGGCGAGACCAGCAGCCCCGGCACATCCCACAACGGGCTCTCCTCGCCCAGCGGTTCCTCCCGGAACACATCCAGCGCCGCCCCCGCCAGCCACCGGCGGTTCAGCGCCTCCACCAGGTCCGCCTCCACCACACTCGCCCCGCGCCCCACGTTGATGAACCGGGCCGAGGGCTGGAGGACCCCGAAGAAGCGGGTGTCGAACATCCCGTACGTCGACGGGGTCAGCGGCACCGCCGAGATCACCCAGTCCGCCCGCGCCGCCAGCGGGCCCAGGTCCTCGATGCCGTGGATGGTGCGCCGGGCGGTCCGGCCCACCAGCGCCACCTGGACGCCCAGGCCGTGCAGCAGCCGGGTGATCTCCCGCCCGATCGGGCCCGCGCCGACGACCACCGCCCGCGAACCGGCCACCTGCTGCCCCTCCCGGTGGTGCCAGCGGTGCTCCCGCTGGAGGGCCAGGGTGTTGGGCAGGTCCTTGGCGAAGGCCAGCACCAGGCCCGCCACGTACTCCGCGATCGGCCGCTCGAAGATGCCCCGCGCATTGGTCAGCACGGTGTCGGAGGCGGCCAGCTCCGGGCAGAGCAGCCGGTCCACCCCCGCGCTCGCCGCATGCACCCACCGTGGCCGCGGCCCGCCCCCGGGCCAGGCCTCGCGCACCGCGTCGGAGGTGAAGTCCCACACCAGCAGCACATCGGCGTCCGGCAGCCGGGCGGCGAGCTCCGCCGCACCGGTCCGCACGACCCGGGCCCGGCCGGTCAGCCGGCCCAGGCGCGGGGACGGATCGGCGTCGAGGACGAGAACGACGGGTTCCGGCATCGGTGGCTCATCACTCCGCAACGTCGCAGGTCGCCCCAGGTGCAGGCTTGATCATGACCTCTGCCCGGACCACGCTCGCAGCAGCTTCCCCCCGCGTCAACAGGGCCCCCGACGAGCCCCGCCCACCCGCCGTCACCGCGCCATCGGGGGAATACTTGACAGGGACAGGGGCACCAGTGGCTTCCGTGCCGACGCCGACGGAAGGGTGAACATGACGACCGTAGGACTTCTCTATCCGGGTCACGCCGCCGAGGACGACTTCCCCCGGCTGGAGATCACGCTCGACACGGACATCAGGCTGCCGCTGTTCCACACCGAGACCGGCGAGGACACCTACCAGCCGGGCGTGCTGCTGGAGACCGGTGCGCCGGACCGGCTCGCCGAGGGCGTCGAGGAGCTGCGCCTCGCGGGCGCCGAGGCACTCGTCTGGGCGAGCCCCGCCGGCAGCTTCGTCTACGGCTGGGCGGGCGCCCACAACCAGATCGCCACCCTCGCCCGGAGCGCGGGCCTGCCCGCCTCCAGCACCGCCTTCGGCTTCGTCCACGCGGCACGGGAGCTGGGCGCCGGACGGGTCGCCATCGCCGCCGCCTGGCCCGAGGACGTCACGACGTTCTTCACGGAGTTCCTGGTGGCGGGCGGTGAGGAGGTGGTGTCCTCCGGGAGTGCCGGGGTCACCACGGCCGCCGAGGTCGCCACGTGGGGGGTGGACCGGGTCAAGGAGCTCGCGCTCGCCGCGGACCACCCGGACGCCGAGGTGGTGCTGCTCCCGGACGCCGCCCTGCACACCGCCGCGTTCATCCCCGAACTGGAGGAGGCGCTCGGCAAGCCGGTCCTCACGGCGAGCCAGGTGACGGTCTGGGAGGGTCTGCGGCTGACCGACCGCCGGATCTGGGCCCCGACCCTCGGCACGCTCTTCGCCGCCCGCCGGCCGGCACCGGGAGCGGTGGAGCCGAAGGGCATCGAGGTACGCGAGTAGCGCCGCCCGGCCCCTGACGGCCCCGCCCGTCGTAGGTTGCTGAGCCCCTTGGCGGCCCCTCCCGGAATAACCGGAGCCATCCTCCTGTTGTACGCCTCCGATACGCGTACGTACGACGAGCAGCACCGGGAGAGGGCCGACACGTGGACGAGATCCGAGGCGGGAACACGGGCGACGGGACGGGCGGCGACGGAATCCGAGGGACGGCGGCCGGCAGCGCCCCCGTACCGCTCTCCGTCCTCGACCTGGTGACCGTGGGGCAGGGCCGCACCGCGACCCAGGCCCTGCGCACCGGCGTGGAGATCGCGAAGCTCGCCGAGAGCCGTGGCTTCGGCCGCTACTGGGTCGCCGAGCACCACTCCATGCCCGGGGTCGCCTCGTCCTCCCCGGCCGTGATCCTCGCGCACATCGCCGCCCACACCGAGCGCATCCGCCTCGGCTCCGGCGGCGTCATGCTGCCCAACCACGCACCCCTGGTGATCGCCGAGCAGTTCGGCACCCTGGAGGCGATGGCCCCCGGCCGCGTCGACCTGGGCCTCGGCCGGGCCCCCGGCACCGACGGCGCGACGGCGGCGGCCCTGCGCCGCAGCGACCGGCTCAACGAAGGGGCCGACGACTTCCCGCAGCAGCTCAGCGAGCTGATCCGGTTCCTGGACGACGACTTCCCCGACGGGCACCCGTACGCCCGCATCCACGCCGTACCGGGCCCGGTCCAGGCGACCGCCCCCGGCGGGGTGCAGTCCGCGCACCGGCCGCCCGTCTGGCTGCTCGGCTCCTCCGGCTTCAGCGCCCGGCTGGCCGGCACGCTCGGCCTGCCGTTCGCCTTCGCCCACCACTTCTCGGCGCAGAACACGATCCCGGCGCTCGACCTGTACCGCAGCTCCTTCCGGCCCTCCGCCGTGCTGGACGCCCCGTACGCCCTGATCGGCGTCTCCGCGCTGGCCGCCGACGACGAGGCCGAGGCCCGCCGCCAGGTGCTGACCGGCGCCCTGTCGATGGTCCGGCTGCGCACCGGGCGCCCGGGGCTGATCCCGAGCCCGGAGGAGGCGGCCGCGTACGACTTCTCCCCGATGGAGCGGGAGTTCGTCGACGGCTGGCTCTCCAACGTCATCCACGGCACCCCCGACGAGGTCCGCACCGGCTTGGACGACCTGGCCAAGCGCACCGGCGCCGACGAGCTGATGATCACCGCCAACGCGCACGGCGGCGACGCGCGGCTGCGCAGCTACGAGCTGATCGCGGACGCGTACGGGCTGCCGGGCGGCGCCTGAGTCGTAAGCCGTACGGGCTGCCGGGAGGCCCTAGCTCTCGGCGGCCGGCCGGGCCGTGATCAGCGCCGCGATCAGCTCCGGCGCCACGGCCCGGGAGTACAGCCACCCCTGCCCCGTGTCGCAGCCGATCCGGCGCAGCCGCTCCGCCTGCCCGGCCGTCTCCACGCACTCCGCGGTGACGGTCAGGCCCAGGCGGTGCGCCAGCTGCACCATCGCCTCCACGATCGTCTCGTCGGCGGGGCTGGGGTGCGTACCGTCCTCGTACCGGAAGCCCTTCACGAACGCCCCGTCCAGCTTCAGCACGGAGACGGGCAGCCGGCTGAGGTAGGCCAGGTTCGAGTACCCGGTGCCGAAGTCGTCGATGGCGATCCGTACGCCCATGTCGCTCAGCGCCTGGAGCGCCCGCAGCGGACGGCCGCCCGAGCCCATCACCGCCGACTCGGTCAGCTCAAGCTGGAGCAGCCCGGGCGCCAGCCCCGTCTCGCCCAGGATCTGCGCGACGTCCGCCACAAGGTCGGAGTCCCAGACCTGGCGTACGGCGACATTGACGCTGATGAAGAGCGCCGGCTCGTCCGGATGGTCCAGCTGCCAGCGCCGCGCCTGCCGGCACGCGGTGCGCAGGATCCACTGGCCGAGCTGCACGATCGAGCCGTCCTCCTCGGCGATCCCGACGAACCGATTCGGCGACAGCACGCCGAACTGCGGGTGGTTCCAGCGCACCAGCGCCTCCACCCCGCGCACCACCCCGTCCGCCATGCCGACCAGCGGCTGGTACTCCAGGGTGAACTCGCCGCGCTCCACGGCGGGCCGGAGCGTGGAGGAGAGCGCCTGGCGGGTCATGCGGTGGGCGTTGCGCTCGGGGTCGAAGAGCGTCCAGCGGGCCCGGCCGTCGGCCTTCGCCCAGTACAGCGTGGTGTCGGCGGCCTGCATCAGCCCGGTCGGCGAGGTGCCCGCCACCGGCCGTTCCACCACCCCGATCGAGGCGGAGACCGAGAGCCGCTGCCCGGCCAGGTCGAAGGGGTGCTGGAGGGCCGCCAGGACCGAGCGGGCCAGCTCGGTCAGGGCCTCCGTACCGCCGGAGTCCTCCACCAGGATCGCGAACTCGTCGCCGCCCAGGCGCGCCACCAGCCGGCTGCCGCCGGGGCTGCGGCTCGCGTCGTTCTCGGCGCAGTCGGTGAGCCGCCCGGCGACGGCGGCCAGCAGCCGGTCGCCGATCCGGTGGCCCAGGGTGTCGTTGATGGCCTTGAAGCCGTCCAGGTCGAGGTAGCAGAGCCCGATCCGGCCGTGCCGGGGGAGCATCGAGTCGTCCTGGTACGGCGGGGTCTCCAGGGCCACCGAGAGCCGCTCGAAGAACAGGGTCCGGTTGGGCAGCCGGGTCACCGGGTCGTGCATCTGGAGGTGGCGCAGCCGGTCCTGGAGCTCGCGCCGGTCGCTGATGTCCGCCACCGTCAGCAGGACCCGCGCGGGCTCCGCGGCCGATGTCCCCGTCATCGGTACGACGGTGACCTCGGCCCACAGGGTGCGCCCGTCGGGGTGCTTGAGGCGGCGGGTGCAGCGGAACCGGGAGCGGCGGCCCTGGAGCACCTCGCGGTAGGCGTGCCAGGTGCGGTCGTCGGAGGCCAGATCCACCAGCTCGCAGGCCTGCCGGTCGGCCAGCGCCCCGGGCGTCGTGCCCAGGAGCCCGCCGAGGGCGTCGTTGGCCCGTACGACGTGTCCCCGGCCGTCCACGACGGCCATGGGGAGGGTGGCGGCGTTGAACGCGGCCCGGTGGTCGCGCAGCTCGGTGGCGGCGGTGTCCGCCGCGCTCCGGATCGGATCCGGGGGGCGTGCCGCAGGTCCTGCCGTATGACGCTCCGTGACCGGGGTGTCCACGGCGTCCGGGGATGTGCCCGCCGGGGCCCGGGGCCCTTCGGAGGTTCCGCTCACCGCTCGCTCCCGCTGTGAAGGTTGTCGTGAACAGGTGGGGTCGGACAGGGCACCGGGTGGTGAACCCGTGAAGGGGCCCGATCCACGCGGGAAAGCGTGGTGAAGCATAGAGGGTGGCGCGTCGGGCGTTCCAGCTCGCATCCGGCCATGGCTCGACCGAACGGCCGGTCTGCGACGTTCCGCTTTGCCCGGTCCTGATGGTTTCTGCGCGG
This sequence comes from Streptomyces microflavus, assembly GCF_014650075.1. Classification (GTDB taxonomy): domain Bacteria; phylum Actinomycetota; class Actinomycetes; order Streptomycetales; family Streptomycetaceae; genus Streptomyces; species Streptomyces microflavus. Next base: position 233,766 of record NZ_BMUG01000001.1, read on the forward strand.
TTCTGTTGCATCGCGCCGCCGGTCCGGTCAGTGGTGACGTTCCGTGAAGGCCTGGGGTGTGGTGTCGGTGGGGGTCGACGCTGCAACCCGTGTGGCCCATGTGACCCGTGTGGGGCAGCACAACAGGGCGCATCACCAGGAAACGGCACAGGGTGGACGAGACGTACCGCGTTCCCACCCGGAGGTCGATGTGCAGCGTGAGCCCGGACCCGGGGGAGCGGAGCGGTTGAAGCTGCGCAGTCTTGCGGCCGCCCTGACCTCCCTCCTGGCGCTCGCCGCCACCTCGCTCGTCGCCGGCCCCGCCGCGGCCGCCGCGCGCGACGCGGCCCCGTGCGCGCTCCCGAGGACAGCGGCGCACCACTCGCTGGGCCTGGACAGCTGGAACGGGGCCTACCCCCAGCCCGCCCGGCGCCTCGACGCAGTCATGATCTTCCTGTCGTTCCCGGACTCCGAGCCCGTGCTCACCCCCGAACTGCTGACCGCCGACCACTTCCCCTCGACCACCCGCTTCTTCGAGCGCGCCAGCTACGGCAGATTCACCCTCCGCCCGCACCCGCAGCGGACCTGGACGCAGATGCCGCGCCCCTCCACCTGGTACGGCATAGAGCGCGACTGGGACGCCAAGAAGCGCACCGCCTACCTGCGCGACGCGATCGCCGCCGCCGACGAGGACGTCGACTTCTCGGCGTACGACATCGTCTATCTCGTCGCCGACCCGGACGCCCCGGGCGTCGACTCCGACGCGACCAAGGTCGTCAACTTCGAGCGGCCGCTGCGCGCCGACTCCACCGACATCCGGCGCGTCGTCACCGTCTTCGAACAGCACCCGCCCGACCGCAACGTCCTCGCCCACGAGACCGGACACGTCTTCGATCTGGCCGATCTCTACCACCGGCCCACCGACGGCAAGGGCGACTGGGACACCTACGTCGGCGACTGGGACGTCATGGGCAGCCAGTTCGGCCTGGCCCCGGACCTCTTCGGCTGGCACAAGTGGAAGCTCGGCTGGCTGGAGGGGCCCCAGGTCGTCTGCGTCCAGGGTTCGGCCGACCTCACCCTGGAGCCGGTCGCCGCCGCCCCCGTGCCCGGCGGGTCGATCGGGACCCGGCTCGCCGTCGTCCGCACCGGGGCGGACAGCGTCCTGGCCGTCGAGGCCCGCAGCGCCACCGGCAACGACCGGGGGACCTGCACCGAGGGCATCCTGATCTACCGGGTCCGCAGCGGGACGGCCTCCGGCGGCGGCCCGGTCGAAGTGGTGGACACCCACCCGGAGACCGGATCCTGCTGGGACCGCTCGGTCTACCCGCCGCTCGCGGACGCCCCGCTCACCGAGGGCGAGACCTACACCGTGCCGGGCGAGCGCACCCGCGTGGAGGTCGCCGACCGCACGCCCTCCGGCTCCTGGACGGTCCGGATCACGGCCGGAGTCTGAGACCGCGTACGTCCCGGAACACGAAGAAGCCCCCCGCTTCCGCGAGGGGCTTCTTCCGTCTGTGCGCCGTCAGGGACTCGAACCCCGGACCCGCTGATTAAGAGTCAGCTGCTCTAACCAACTGAGCTAACGGCGCCTGGTGACGTCGTAGACATTAGCACCCTGATCCGCCCGAGGAAAAATCGAATGTCCGGCCCCCTGGGTCGTCCTCGACCGGCTCACCCGCACACACGCCCAGAGCAGCACATCGGGCCCGGGCAGCCAGGGATTACGGGTGTCGGGCGCCACCAGCCAGCGCGGCCCGGAACCATCGGACGGGCAGGTCAGAGGCGGTACGGTGACGGCGTCGCCGGTGCCGTGGCAGAGCATCGGGGGCACCTCCCCGCGCGGTGCGCGGGACTGCTCCCCACCGCCGGATCCCCACTCCTCCCAGGCCAGCAGCGAGGGCAGCCGCTGGGCCGTTCCGGGGGCGGCGAAGAGCAGCATCCGGCCCCGGTGCACGGCGACGGGACCGGTGCCGGGACCCTCGGCCCAGAGCCGCTCAAGCATCCGCCGCCCGAAGAGGGCGGGCACATTGACGATGTCGAACTGCGAGCCGCAGGGCAGCACCCCGGGCGCGGCCGGGCGCTCCTCCCACTGCGCGAGCGTGGAGCGGGGGTAGGCGGAGGCCCCTGCCAGCCAGGCGGCTCCGGCGGCGGTCACCTGGGCGGCCTGCGCCCCGGTCTGGTCCCGCAGCAGGGCGAAGATGTCGACGGCGTGGGGCGCGGCTCCGCCGGCCTGCAGGGTCGTTTCGTCTTTCAGCCAAGCGCTCATGGAGAAAAGGTCTACCGGGAGTGACGGAGCTGATTCCGAGAGTTGCCGGAAACCGGGACACGGCGGGAGGGGAGGGAGTATCTTGCCCGCCCGGAATATGCCACGGGACCTGACCCCCGGCCTGGGAGCCCCCGCCCTCCCCGCGCGGCCGGCTGTCAGGTGGTGGTGGCGGAGGCGTCGTACGGCCCGGCTGTCAGGTGGAGGAGGCGTCCAGCAGGGACCGCCCGAACTCGATCATCTTCTTCGCGTAGTCCTCGGTCCACTCCGCGCGTTCCGCGACATCCGCCGCCGTCAGCCGGTCGAACCGGCGCGGATCGGCGAGCTGCGCCGCCGCCATCGCCTGGAACTCCACCGACCGGTCCGTCGCCGCACGGAAGGCCTGCGTCAGCTCGGTCGCGCGGGCCAGCAGCTCACGGGGGTCGTCCATCGACTCCAGGTCGAAGAAGTGCTCCGGATCGGCCCCCGCCTCCGACGGCTCGAAGAGCAGGGGCGCGGGGCGCAGCCGCTGCCGTTCGTTCCGCTCGGACTGTGTCATGTGCTGTTCCTCCCTCGGACGGCCCGGACGGCCACCCTCCATTGTCCAACCCCGCGCAAGAGGGCCGCAGGCCAAGGGAGTGCCCGGCCTTGCCCCCTGCGGCTTCACTACGGCTTCCACCGCACCCGGTGCTCGGCGAGGCGGGCCAGCACCGCGTGGTTCGCCTCCCAGCCGTCGGGGAACTTCACCGTGACGCCGAGCTGCACCGGCTCCGTGGAGGGGTGCTCGTCCAGCAGGTCCGCCACCCCCTCCCGGCACACCACGATGCAGGCGTGCCGGTGGCGCGAGGCCAGCACGCACAGGCGGCCCGTCTCCAGGTGGAAGGCGGTCGCGTCGGGGCGGCCCGACAGCGGGTGCAGGACCACCGTGACGTCGAACTCGCGGCCCTGGAGGCGGTTCGCCGTGTCCACCGCGACCCCCGTGACACCCAGCTCAGCGAGGGCCGCCCGCACCGCCGCCGCCTGGTCGCGGTGGGCCGTGCCGACCGCCACCCGGTCCGCCGTCACCGGCACGGGCTGCTCCGCCCGCTCGCTGGTGGCGACACCGCCCCGGTCCAGCAGCCGCCGGACCACCAGCGCCACCGCCCGTACCGCCTCGGGGTCCGTACGCGGGGTGTGCCGGGCCGGCAGCTCCAGCAGGCCCCAACCGGCCTCCGCCGCCTCGTCCAGCACCCGGTCCGGCCCCGAGCCGTCGGAGGCCACCCCGAAGGAGAGCTTCCGGTCCCCGTGGCCCGTACCGCTGCGGAACGGTGTGTACGGGTAGAACGCGTCCGACACCAGCGGCGCCGCCGACGCCGGGAGCCGCCAGGAGACCGGCAGCCGGTGCTGCGGCAGCTCCGGGTTGTGCGCGAGCAGCGTGGAGACCGCGCTCGCCGAGGGGTCGTAGCTCAGCCCCGCCCACTGGTCCGCGCCGACGATCGAGAACGGGTCCAGCTGCCCCGGGTCCCCGACGAACAGCGCCCGCTCGAACAGCCCGGCCACGGCCAGCAGCGCGTCGGAGCGCATCTGGTACGCCTCGTCGACAATCGCGTGCCCCCACGGCTCCACGTTCTTCACGTGCGCCCACTTGGCGGCCGTCGAGATCACCACGTCGAGCCCGGCCAGATCCGCCGCCTTCGCCGATTTCCGTACGTTGTCGAGGCCGTCGAGCACCTTGTCGTACGGGTCGGAGTCGCTGCTGTGGAGCCGGCCCACCGGCAGCTCCGGCTCCTTCTCGGCGAGACGCACCACCAGGTCGTCGACCTGCGCGTTGGTCTGCGCGATCACCATCAGCGGGTGCCCGGCGGCGGCCAGCTCCAGCGCCGCCCGGACCACCAGGGTCGACTTCCCGGCACCGGGCGGGGAGTCCACGACGATGCCCCGGGCGCTGCCGCGCAGGGTGTCGTCGAGGATCGCCCCGGTCGCCCGCGCCGCCTCCGCACCGGGATCGAAGACGGTCCTCACAGCGGTCCCTCCGTGGTGACGGGGGTCGAGGTCACAGCAGGTCCTCCGGGGTCACGGGGTCGGGGTGCTCCGCGCGGGTGGCGGCGTTCGCGCCCGGCGGACCGCCGTGGGTCCACGGCGTCTCCTCCGGATCCGGCAGCTTCGGCCCGCCGCGCTGGTCGTGCTCGAACAGGGTCCAGGTGATCCGCTCCCCGGGCTCCGGCAGCGAACCCGGCGCCGGCTCCTTGCCCCGGCCCATCCGGTCCATGATCCGCAGCACCAGGACCACGTCACTGCCGCCGGAGCCGCTGCCGCCGGAGCCGCTGTCGCCGGGGCCGTCCTCGCCGGAGCCTTCGTCGCCCGGGTCCCCGGAGGCGTACCGCACGAACTCCGCCGTCTGCGGCTTGCCGTCCAGCGAGCGGTACACCTTGGTCCGCTCGCCCAGATGAGGCCGCTCGTCCGTGCGGAGGGTGACCAGGGGGCGCGGGGACGGACGCTTGGACTCCGTGTACGCCATCTCGACCTCGGTCACGTCCGCCAGGAACGCCTCGCCCGCCAGCCGCCGCCCCGCCAGCACCAGCGGATCGTCCAGCGCCTCCTGAGCCTCCAGCTGGGCCTGCGCGGTCTCCCGGGAGGCCAGCTTCTGCGCCGCCGTCACCGCGTCGTCCCGGCGGGGCTGCGGCGGCTCACCCGAGCTCACCCGGTCCCGGTGGGCGGTGAACGACCAGCGGTCCCGGGTCCAGCGGTCCTCGGCCCGGGACCCCTCGGGCAGCTCCCGCAGCAGGTCGAGTCCCTGCCACACCCGGTCCCAGGTGGGCAGCATCACCCGGGCGAGCAGCGAGCGGATCTCCCGCTCGGCCTTGCTCAGCTCGCCGAGCCGCTCGTCGGCCGTCAGCCCGTCCTCGGCCGCCGCCAGCGCCTGACGGGCCCGGTCGTACCGCTCGATCGCGGGGGCGAGGAGCCGGTTGTCGAAGGCCGGGTCGGTGGCGGGCCCGGCGGGCGGGCAGAGGAGCTGCCCGTCCTTGTCGCGGGCCAGCTCGGCGGCCAGGGCGGCCTCCGCGCCGCTCGCGTCCCCCGGCGGGTCGATCCAGGCGAGCAGCGCGCCCAGGTGCTGGTCCTCCAGGCTGCTCTGCCCGGTCGCCCAGTGCCGGTTCAGCAGGTCCGTGGCGGCGAGCAGCAGCGAGGAGCCCGGCACCCGGGCCCGCTCCCCGTAGTGCGTGAGCCAGCGGCCGAGCAGCGGGACGCGGACCGGGGCCGGGTACGGCGTCTCCGGGTCGTCCTCGGCGGTGCGGCGGAACCGCATGGAGCGGCCGAGCAGCCGGACGAACTCGATGCCGGCCCGGCTCGGCACGATCAGCTGCGGCGCGTCCGTGCACAGCTCGACCTCGACCTTGGTCTTCTTGCCGGTGGCCGGGTCGGTCTCGTTGCGCTCGGCGGGCTCGACGACGTCCGCGTACGCCTCGATGTGCGGCAGCACCGCCTCCGCCAGCTCGGCCAGGAACGCGAACCGCAGGTCCCGGTCGCGCGGCTGGGCGACGGCGAGCAGCCGGGGCGCCTCACGGTCGGTGCCGACCAGCGCCCCGAGCGGGGCCCCGGCCTCACCGGCGGTGGTGAGCGGCACGATCACCAGCGGCCGGTCGGTGAGATGGCGGTGGCGGACGGTCGCCAGCGGCTGGGCGCGGCCGGCTTCGACGGCCTCCAGCCGGGCGAGGGTGGTGATCAGCGACATGCGGCCGCACCCTCCCGCGCGGCGGCGCTCTCCAGCGCCCCGACCCGCAAAAGCGCGGCACTTTCCAGTGCCTCGGCCCGCAGGGCTGCGGCCCGGCGCAGCGCGGCCACGGTCGGGTCGGCGGGGTCGCCCTCCTTGCCCGCGGCGGCGGCCAGCACCCCGGCGACCGTGGTCAGCCCGCCCAGCTCACCGCGCACGCTCCGGCCGAGCGACTCCACGGCCCCCTCGGCCCGGGACCGCGAACGGCAGTGGAAGGCCAGCTCGCAGGCGGCCAGGCACTCGGGGGCGTAGGCGGCGTCGACCGAGGAGACGGCGGACTCCAGCTCCTGGGGCCCGCACGCCGGGTCGAAGGTCGTCCCCTCCGGAAGGGTCTGTGCGATGTCCTCGATGCGGGTCAGCCGGGTCAGCTGGCGGCGGGTGACCGCGCGCTGCTTGCGTACGTCGACGACGGAGGCGGTCGGCAGGTTGGAGAAGTCCTTCGGGCAGACCAGCAGCACCTGGTGGCCGACCTCGGCCCCCTCGACCACCGCCGCGACCCGCTCCAGCGCCAGCACGTACACCGCGGCCTGGCGGGCGGCGGCCCCGACCTTCGCGGCGTCGGCGGAGGCGTCGATCATCGGGAACGACTTGATCTCGACCACGGTCCAGCGGCCGTCGGGGTGGACCACCACCGCGTCCGGCTCCAGATAGGCGGGGGAGCCCGCCACCTCCAGGGCCAGCATCGGGTGGTCCAGCAGCGCCCAGCCGCCCGCCGCCGTCGCCTCGCGCAGGGCGAGCGCGGTCCGCGCGGCCCGGCCCTCGGGGCCGGCGGCGCTCAGATCGGGCGTGGCGGCGTGCTGGTCCGGGGCGGGGGAGCCGCCGCCGAGCCGCTCGTACAGCAGGCGCAGCAGCTCCGCTCCGCCGTCGGCCTTGACCTTGGCCTCGAACGCGTTCCCCCGCATGAAGGCGAACTGGGACTGGCCGAAGGGGGCGGGGGAGCCGAGCGCGGTGGCGAGCACTCCCTTGTCCACCCCGGCGCCGTCCAGCAGGGCGCGGCGCTTGCAGCCGGGGTTGGCGGCCAGGGCGGCCAGCGCGCGGGCGTCGAGCGGGTGCGGTGCGACGGAGGGGCCGCGCAGCTCAGCGAGCCGCTGCCGGAGCGTCGTCGTTGGCCGCGGCGCCCGCGGTACGTCCGTCGGCTGCCGCGTCGGGGGAATCTGCGGAGGAGGTCCGCTGGCCGGGGATTCGCTCACCCGCGGAAGTCTTGCATCCGGCACTGACAATCGGGGACTTCACCGGCTCGGAGACCGCGGACACGGGGGAGAAGGCGGCCCGCAGCCGGTCCTTGACCCGGTCGGCCAGCCGCATGACCGGCCTGGTCAGCAGGGCTCCGATCGCCATCACGGCGCCGCCCGCGACCGCGTCCAGGAAATAGTGGTTGGCGGTGCCCATCACGACGATCGTGGTGATCAGCGGGTAGGCGATGCCCGCCCACCGCAGCAGCGGATGCCTGGCGTGGCGCCAGAGCAGGACACCGCACCACAGGGACCAGCCGACGTGCAGGCTCGGCATGGCCGCGTACTGGTTGGTCATCCCGCTCAGCCCGCGCGGGGCGCTCGCGCCGGCGCCCCACCAGCCGTACGCGCTGTACTGCGCCATCGTGTCGACGAAGCCGTGGCTCGCGTCCAGCAGCCGGGGCGGGCAGGTCGGTATCAGCGTGAAGCCGACCAGACCGAGCAGGGTGGAATTCATCAGCCAGACACGGGCCGCCCGGTACGCGGCCGACCTGCGCCGGAACATCCAGACCAGGATCGCCGGGGTGACCAGGTAGTGCAGGGAGGCGTACGCGAAGTCGGCGGTTATGCCCAGGGAGGGGGTGCTGGTGAAAAGACGATTCAGCGGGTGCTCGGCGTTGAGATACAGCGCCTGTTCGAACCGGAGGATCGCCAGACCGTTGTCGACGGCCGTCGACACGTCCCCGCGCACCAGGAGGCGGCCCATCGAGTAGAGGCCGTACACCACCGCGATCAGTGGGAGTTCCGTCCACCAGCGGGGCCGATGACCGGTCGCGGGCGGCGCGGTGGCGTGCGGCATCCGGTAGCTCTCCCCATGTTCATGCGGCCGACGACGGGCGTTCAACCGTACGGCGGCGGTCGGCCGCCGGCTCCCCCGGGGGTCCCCGAGCGGACGCCCCCCAAGCAGCCTGCCCCGTCCTGGCTCCGGCACCGCGGCGGGTGGCTGCGCAGGGAGGGACGCCCGCACCGCCCCGGAGGTTGCCTTCAGGGGCGGTGCGGGATGATGGAAGGCCCAGCACCACCGTTCCAGGGAGAGCCTTCATGGCACCGCGCATCCTGCTTGCCCGGCATGGTCAGACCCAGTGGTCGGTCCAGGGCAACCACACCGGCAGGACGGACATCCCGCTCCTGGACACCGGCCGCGCGGGCGCGAAACTCCTCGGCGAACGGCTGCACCGGGCGCCCTGGGGCGGGCTGCCCGGGGTCGAGGTCCGCACCAGCCCGCTCGTCCGGGCCGCCGAGACCTGTGAGATCGCCGGGTTCGGGGAGCGGGCCGAGCGGTGGGACGCGCTGATGGAGTGGGACTACGGGGCGTACGAGGGGCTGACGCCGGCGCAGATCAGGGCGGACCGGCCGGACTGGCTGATCTGGCGCGACGGTGTGCCCGAGGGTGAATCCGTCGCGGATGTCACCGCCCGTGCGGACGAGGTGGTCGGCTGGGCGCGCTCGGCCGACCGCGACGTCCTGGTCTTCGCCCACGGCCACATCCTGCGCGCCCTCGCCGGGCGCTGGCTGGGCGAGGACCTGTCCTTCGGCGCCCGCATCCGCCTGGAACCGACGTCGCTGTCGGTGCTGGGCTGGGCGTACGGTGCGCCGGCGCTGGAACGCTGGAACGACACGGGCCACCTGGAACTCCCCAGCCCGTCCGGCGCCCACCCCAGCCCGTCCGGCGTTTGAGGACGGAACCGGTAAGCCCGTTCCTGGGCGCCCACCCCAGCCCGTCCGGCGTTTGAGGACGGAACCGTCGAGCACGTTCCGGGTGCACTGCATGGCTCTCCCGCGCCACGGGATCCGAGAGGGTGCCGCCTCACCCAGGCAAGGGTTCCGTCCTCAAACGCCGGACGGGCTGGAGGCGCGGGTCGACTCCCGGTGGCGGGTCAGGAAGGACGCCGCCCCCGGCACCCCACCCGGCCGAGCCTCCAGCACGCGGACCGCCCCCGCCACCATCCCCCGGATCCGCGAGGACTGGACCCGGTCCAGCAGGTCCAGCACCTGGTGCCCCGTCGCCGCCGCCTCGTCCACCCGCCCCGCCCGCGCCAGGTCCCCCGTCAGCTGCGCCCGGTACAGCGCCAGGTTCCGGGTGAAGTGCGCGTCCTGGAGCCCCACCGCCCGCCGCCCGTGCCGCGCCGCCCGGGACCAGTCGCCCAGCGCCGACCAGCACTGCGCCTCCAGCAGCTCCAGCTCCGCCTCCCGGAAGAAGCTCATCCACTCCGGGTCACCCCCGGCGGGCCCCCGCTCGAACGCCGCCCGGGCCCGCCCGATCGCCCGGTCGCACCCCGTACGGTCCCCGAGCCCCGCCCGGCCCCCCGCCTCCCGCAGCGCGAGCAGCGCCAGCAGCCGGGGTGAGCCCAGCGTGCGGGCCGCCCGCTGCCCGGCCTCGGCCGCCCGTACCGCCTCCCGGGGCCGCCCCGAGTCCCGGGCCAGGAACGACGTGTTGCAGAAGGCGTGCGCCTCAAGACCCGCGTCCCCCGCCAGCCGCGCCGTCGCCAGCGCCTCCGCGTAGTGCGAGCGCGCGTCGTCGAAGCGCCCCGAGTCGTGGGCCAGCCACCCCACCGAGATGGCCAGCTCGCCCGCGCCCGCGTGCAGCCGGTCCGCGGTGGCCCGCCGCGTGGTGGTCCCGGCGTCCAGCAGCTCGTACGCGGCCTTCAACGGCCGCGCGGCCTGCCGGTAGAGCCCGTCCGCGCCGTGCCGGTCGTCCAGCACCCGGATCCGCCGTACCGCCTGCTCCACGGCGTCCACCTCGCTCTCACCGACCCGGCGCTGTGCGGGCAGGGAGATCCGGGCGGCGGAGGCGGGCGCCCCGCCGAGACCCAGGGAGGCGGCGGCCACAGTGGCCGTGCCGCTCATCATGAACACGCGACGCAGCACGTCGCTCTCCTCGTCGGTGTGGTGGGTGCCGCCGTGCGGGGCGGCGGGCTCGGACGGCGGAGCCGGCGGCGGCTCGGAGACGACCCGCGCCCCCCGCCCCCGTACGGTCTCGCGGGCCGAGAACCCCAGGTCGGCCAGGGAGGCCCCGGGGAACATGTGCAGGAAGACCCGTTCGTACGCGTAGTTGGGGCAGCGGATCTCCCCGGACTCCACGCGTCCGATGTACCGGGCATCGCACGCGACCTGCTCACCGATCTCCCGCGCCGCCCTGCGGACGGCGGCCGCGAACTCGCCTGCCGAGCGCTGTCCGCGCAGCTGGCGGAAGACGAGGTTGGGAACTGCCCCTGTCGACACCATGGCCGGCCCCTCTCTGGTGCAAGCCGGGTTCTGCTTTCCGGTGTCCCGGCGGAGCAAGAACGTACCTGCTGTGACAGGGAACACACCCCAGCGATTCGGCATATATAAGGGCATCTCGCCCACAATCCGCCATGAACTGCCACCCTTTGCGGCGGTGTGCTCCCGTAGCCCTTGACGCTCTGCCGCCGTTGGTCCATGTGGAGACGGAGTGTGGCTCCGTTCGGCGATGAGAGGAGGGGTTCCCTTGCTGCACATCGGCCAGGAGACCGGCTCACGGACGACCGCGACGAACCCGACGACGACCCCCACCGACCCGGTACCGGCGCGGACCCCCACGCGTCCCGCACCGGCCGACCAGTCCTGCGACCTCGTCACCGTCCCCGCCCGCCAGGGACTGGAGGCCGTCGACATCCTCCGCCGCGGCCGGGACCACGAGGCCGTCGGCCCGGTCCTGCACAACGGCGCCTGCGACACCCTCGGCTTCCTCGTACCGCCCGGCACCGCCGACGCCTGGGACGTACCCGGCAGCGCCTGTACGCGGACCGACGGCCGCGGGCTGCGCCTCCCCACCACCCCGCCCGCCGCCGGTTCCGGCTGGCTGCTGCCGCCCGCCGAGGACGCCCCGGTCACCGACCCCGCCGTACTCCGCGCCGCCCTCGACCAGGCGGCCCGCCTGCTGGAGGCGGCCGACGGCTGCAACTGAGCCTCCCCCTGGCTCTGCGCCCATAATGGCCGGACGGGCGGAACCTCCGCCGCTGCCGGTATCCCGGGCCCCCACCAGCAAGGACCAGCGCACGTGGCACGTCGAGGAGCGCCTGCCGGGGGCAAGGACAAGAGCAAGGGCAAGAAGGACCGCTCGACCGGCAGGGTGGAGCGCGAACCCTTCTCCGGCCCCGTCGACAGCGGTCTCGCCGAGCTCATACCCGACCGGGAGCGCCCGGCCGGTTGGACGCTCCTGCTCGACGGCGCCCCGCAGTCCCACGTGGACCTCGGCGACCCCGCGTACCTCTCCTTCGCCTACCAGCGCAGGCTCGGCCACATCATCGACCTCGCCGCACCCCCGCTCCAGCCCCTCCACGTCCTGCACCTCGGCGGCGGCGCCTTCACCCTCGCCCGGTACACCGCCGCGACCCGCCCCCGCTCCACCCAGCAGATCGTGGAGGTCGACGCGGCCCTCGTCCAGCTCGTCCGCGACCGGCTCCCGCTGGATCCGCAGGCCCGGGTACGGGTCCGGGCGGTGGACGCCCGCGAAGGGCTCGGCAAGCTCCCGGACGGCTGGGCGGACCTGGTCATCGCGGATGTGTTCAGCGGGGCCCGCACCCCCGCCCACCTGACCTCCGCCGAGTTCCTCACGGAGGTGCGCCGGGTGCTGAAGCCTTCGGGGCAGTACGCCGCGAACCTCGCGGACGGGCCGCCGCTCGCCCACCTGCGCGGCCAGGTGGCCACCGCCGCCGCCGTCTTCCCCGAACTGGCGCTCGCCGCCGACCCCGTGGTCTGGCGCGGCCGCCGCTTCGGCAACGCGGTCCTGCTCGCCTCCGCCCTGCCCCTGGCGGTCGCCGAGTTCACCCGCCGGGTGGCGAGCGACCCGCACCCCGGCCGGGTCGAACACGGGCGGGCGCTCACGGACTTCACCGGCGGCGCGGCGGTCGTCACCGACGCGGCCGCCAAGCCGTCACCGGCGCCCCCGCCGTCCGTCTTCGAAAACCCCTGATCAGGCCTGGAGGCCTACGGTTCGACGACCTGCACCGTCGGCGGAGTCCCGTTCCAGGTGCAGAACACCGAGTACGTCTTCCCGTTCACCCCGCCCCCGTCGCTGAAGTCGACCCGGATCCAGGCGTCGTTCGTCCACACCTGCATCGACCAGCCCGGCTCCGGCGTCGCCGAGACCAGCTTCGCCGAGCTCTTCCCCAGCTCGAACACGACCCGGCCGCCGTCGGTCCGGTACCCCTTGACCTCGCCGGAGTTCGCGCCCGGCCCGGAGGACGCGGGCGGCTTCGCCGGGGCGCTCGACGGCGTACGGGAGGGGCGTGCGGCCGACGGGGAAGGGCTCGCACTGCTGCTGTGCGCCGAGGGGGAGGGGGACGGCGAGGAGCGGTACGTGGACGAGACGAGCGGCTCCTCGGTGGACTGCCCGATGCGCTTCGGGCTTCCCGCGCCCACGGAGATCGGTACGGCCCGGGGCGGGTCGTACGCCGTCCCGGTCATGACCGTGTGCACGCCCCACCACGACAGCGTGACCGCCGCGCCGGTGGCGAGCGACCACGCGAGCGCGTGTACGAGTCCTCGTTGCATCGGGCACATCCTGCACCACGCGCACCTGGACTGTCCCCCTCCGGTAGCTCCTGTTCCGGCTCCGGCCACCCCCTGTTCCGGCCTTTGCGGAGGTTTCCGGCGGCGGCGGGACCGGGGTCGGCGCCATGGCGTACGGTGCCGCCCATGGCAAGTGTGCTCGTGGTCGAGGACGACCAGTTCGTACGTTCCGCCCTCATCCGGCACCTCAGTGAGGCCTCCCACACGGTACGGAGTGTGGGCACCGCGCTCGAAGCGCTGCGCGAGGTCGCGCACTTCCGCTTCGACGTGGTCATCCTCGATCTCGGGCTGCCCGACCTGGACGGCGGCGAGGCGCTGAAGATGCTGCGGTCCATCACCGACGTACCGGTCATCATCGCCACCGCGCGGGACGACGAGAGCGAGATCGTCCGGCTGCTCAACGACGGGGCCGACGACTACCTGACCAAACCCTTCTCCGTCGAGCACCTCTCCGCCCGGATGGCCGCCGTGCTGCGCCGCGCCCGCGCGGCCGGCGACCAGGCGCCGCCGCCCCGGGTCATCCGCGTCGGCGGGCTCGCCATCGACCCGCTGCGCCGCCGCGCCGAACTCGACGGCGCCGAACTGGACCTCACCCGCCGCGAGTTCGACCTGCTGACCTTCCTGGCCGGACGCCCCGGGGTGGTCGTCGCCCGCAAGGAGCTGCTGGCCGAGGTCTGGCAGCAGTCGTACGGCGACGACCAGACCATCGACGTCCACCTGTCCTGGCTCCGCCGCAAGCTCGGTGAGACCGCCGCCCGGCCCCGCTACCTGCACACCCTGCGTGGCGTCGGCGTGAAGCTCCAGCCGCCCGCCGACGTGCCGTCCCCCGGCGCCCCGGCCGTGGAGCCGCCGGCATGAGATGGGCCCTGGTCAAGGTGTGTCTGGCCGTCACCGCGATGGTCGTCATCGCCTTCGCCGTACCGCTCGGACTGGTCATCCGGGAGATGGCCAGCGACCGGGCCTTCTCCGACGCCGAACGCCAGGCCGCGATGATCGCCCCGGCGCTCTCCATCACCACCGACCGCGAGGAGCTGACCCGGGCCGTCCTCTCCACCGAACCGGGCGACCGGGGGCGGCTCGCCGTCCACGTACCGGCCCCCGAGAAGGCCTCGGACGGAACCGAGGGCGAGGCCCTGGACGTCGGCACCCGGCGGGCCACGTCCAAGGACATCGCGACCGTACGCAAGGCCGGGCGCGCCTCCATCACCGAGGTCACCGACGGCTTCGCCCTGCTCCAGCTCACCGCGCTCTCCACCGGTGACATCGCCGTCGTCGAGGTCTTCGTCCCTGAGGGGGAGGTCTCCAACGGGGTCGCCACCGCCTGGCTGATCCTCGCGGGCGTCGGAGTCGCCCTGATCGTCGGCTCGGTGGCGGTCGCGGACCGGCTCGGCATACGGATGGTCCAGCCCGCCCAGCGCCTCGCGGGCGCCGCCCACGACCTGGGGGAGGGGCGGCTCGGCACCCGGGTCCCCGAGGAGGGCCCCACCGAACTCCGGTCCGCCGCCGTCGCGTTCAACTCCATGGCCGACCAGGTCGTCCAGCTCCTGGCCAACGAGCGCGAACTGGCCGCCGACCTCTCGCACCGGCTCCGCACCCCGCTCACCGTGCTCCGGCTGAACGCCGCATCCCTCGGCGAGGGCCCGGCGGCCGACCAGACCCGGGCGGCGGTCGAGCAGCTGGAGCACGAGGTCGACACGATCATCCGCACCGCCCGCGAACAGCGCCCGCAGACCCAGGGCATCCAGACCGGCCCCGGGGCCGGGTGCGACGCCTCCGAGGTGATCCGGGAGCGCATGGGCTTCTGGTCGGCGCTCGCGGAGGACGAAGGGCGCGAGGTGCGGCTCGCGGGAGTGGACCGTACGGTACGCATCCCCGTCGCCCGCCCCGAACTGGCCGCCGCCCTAGACGCGTTGCTCGGCAACGTCTTCCGCCACACCCCCGAGGGCACCGCCTTCTCCGTCGACGTCCACCACAGCGGGGACGCGGTGATCGTCCTCGTCTCCGACGCGGGCCCCGGCATCGCCGACCCGAAGGCGGCCCTGGCCCGGGGAACCAGCGGCGGCGGCACCAAGGCGGGCGCGGTCGGCTCCACCGGGCTCGGCCTGGACATCGTGCGCCGGGTCGCCGAATCCACCGGCGGCGACCTGCGCATCGGCCGGTCCGTGCTCGGCGGCACCGAGGTCCGCATCTGGATCGGCCTGCACGGCAGCAGCCCCGACCGCGGAAGGCGCGGCCACGGCCGCCGGGTCACCCGCCGATTCGGCCGCCGACGCCCCAAGGAGCCCCGGACGGCGGCCGGTCCCGGAGCCCATCCCGGGGCCCTTCATTAACCCGCTCCCATGCGTTCCTTAAGCGCACCCTAAAAACATCAACTCCGGTCCGTAAAGCCCCCTTTGCCCGTTCCGCTGCCGCTAGCGTCTGTCACACACCCCCCAGGGAAATCCGCAGGACGCAGAGCAGCACACAGAGGCAGGCAGGGCACGTTGATGGGTTCCAGTACGCACCGCCGCACGGCGAGCACCCGTACCAAGGCGGTCGGCGCGATCGTCGCCGCAGCCGTCATCGGCGGGACGGTCTTCGCCCTGACCGGTACGGCGCAGGCAGCCGCGATCGGGGCCGCGTACACCCGCACCAGCGACTGGTCCAGCGGCTACACGGGCCAGTACGTCGTCACCAACGAGACGGACAAGGCCCTCACCGACTGGACCCTCCAGTTCGACCTCCCGGCGGGCACGAAGATCGGCTCGCTCTGGAACGGCGAACACACGGTGAACGGCAACCGCGTCACCGTGAAGCCCGCGAGCTGGGACAAGGAGCTCGCCCCCGGGAAGTCCGTGACGGTCGGCTTCGTCACCTCCGCCACCGGTACGGCGGGCGACCCGGCCTCCTGCCTCATCAACGACGTCACCTGCTCCGTGGACAGCGGCCCGGTCCCCACCCCCAGCGGCCGCCCCACGGACACCCCGACGACCGCGCCCACTCCGACCCCCACGGAGTCGGACCCGGTCACACCGACCCCCACGCCGGCCCCCACCGCCACCGGTCGCCCCGGTGGCGGCGGGGAAACCGGCTCCCGGTTCGCCCCCTACATCGACACCTCGCTCTACCCCGCCTACGACCTCCTCGACACCGCCACCAGGACCGGGGTGAAGGAGTTCCACCTAGCCTTCATCACCTCCGGCGGCAGCTGCGCCCCGCTCTGGGGCGGAGTCACCGGACTCGCTGACGACCATGTGGCCAAGCAGATAGGCGCGTTGAGGGCCAAGGGCGGTGACGTCCGGGTCTCCTTCGGTGGCGCGGCCGGTGCCGAACTGGCCCTGAACTGCTCCTCCTCCGCCGATCTCGCCGCCGCATACGGCAAGGTCGTCGACGCCTACCAGCTCACCAAGGTCGACTTCGACATCGAGGGCGCCGCCCTGCCCGACACGGCCGCCAATACCCGCCGCGCCCAGGCCATCGCCCAGCTCCAGAAGAAGTACCCGGACCTGGACGTCGCCTTCACCCTGCCCGTGATGCCCGAGGGGCTGACCCAGCCCGGCATCGACCTGCTCGCCGACGCCAAGAAGAACGGCGTCCGGGTCGACGGGGTCAACATCATGGCCATGGACTACGGGCCCGCCTACAGCGACGACATGGGCACGTACGCGATCCGGGCGGCGACCGCCACGCAGGCCCAGATCAAGGGCGTCCTCGGACTCTCCGACACCGCCGCGTGGAAGGCCGTCGCCGTCACCCCCATGATCGGCGTGAACGACGTCGTCACCGAGATCTTCACGGTGGAGGACGCCACGCAGGTCGTGAAGTTCGCCCAGGAGAAGGGCATCGGCCGCCTGGCGATGTGGTCCGGTACCCGGGACAAGGCCTGCCCGGGCGGGCCGAAGCCGGCCGCCGACGCCACCTGCAGTTCCATCGCTCAGGAGCCGCTGGCCTTCACGAAGGCGTTCGCCGCCTTCGGATAGCTCCCAGACCCCCCTTCAACCACCCCGCGCCCCCCACGCGCGCGCCCCGGCCGGGCCACCCCACCTCCGGCCGGGGCGCGTTCCTTCACCCGGCCTGGGCCCGCCACTCCTCCGCGTACTCGTCGAAGATCGCCCGCAGATGGTGCCCGATCTTCAGGTAGTCCAGGTCGTCCAGGTTGGCCAGCGACACCCGTACCGACCATTCCGGCCCGTCGAAGCCGCCGCCGTTCAGCAGGACCACCGACGTCTGCTCGGCCAGCCGGAACAGCGGGTCCACCGGTTCGTAGTTCGCCCCCAGGAAGTCCGCGAACGGCTTGCCGTGGACGCGTTCCGCCTCCGCCAGCAGGTCCAGTTCGATGTAGTACGCGGCCCGCTTCGGATCCTCCGAGACCTTCATGTGCACGCCCTCCAGCAGGAGTTGGAGCCGCTGCTGCACGATGGCCCGGATGCGGTGCTTGTACGCCTGGCCCTCGTCCAGCATGTCGAAGAGCGAGAACAGCGCCATCATCACCTGCTGCGGGAGCGAGAGCCCCGCCGTGTGGTTCAGCGCCACCTGCCGGGAGTCCGCCACCATCCGGTCGATGAACTTCATCTTCTCCGGCTCCAACGACAGTGTTCCGTAACGCCTGTTGAGCCGTTCCTTCTGCTCCGCTCCCTGGTCCTTCAGCATCGCGTCGATCACGTTGTCGTCGTGCAGCGCGATCACCCCGAGCCGCCAGCCGGTCGCCCCGTAGTGCTTGGAGTAGGAGTAGACGAGCAGCGTGTTCCGCGGCAGGTCGGCGGCGAGCGAGCGGAACCCCTCCACGAACGTTCCGTACACGTCGTCGGTCACGATGACCAGGTTCGGGTTCTGCTCGCCGACGATGGAGACGATCTGCTCGGTGACCCGTGAAGAGAGCGCCAGCGAGGGCGGGTTGCTCGGATTGACGCAGCAGACCATCTTCACCGACGGGTCCGCCAGCTTGGCGATCTCCTCCTCCGGGTAGCGCCACTGCCGCACCCCGGTCTCGGTGAACAGGTTCGCCTCCACATGGACCACGTCGAAGCCGTACGTGTCCAGCTCGGGGATCTCCAGGTACGGGGTGAACACCGGGACCATCAGGGCGATCCGGTCGCCCCTCTTCAGGATCCCGTTCTTCAGCAGCGAGTCGAAGATGTAGCACATCGCCGCCGTGCCGCCCTCGGTCGCGAACAGGCTCAGCGTCTGCCCCTCGGGCGGCCGGTGGTCGAACATCTCGTCCGCGAGGTAGCCGCGCACGATCTCCTCGGTGTGGCGCAGGATCCGGTCCGGCACCGGGTAGTTGTCCCCGATCGAGGAGTCCGCCAGCTCGTGCACGAACGCGTCCCGGTCGAAGCCGAACCGCTTCACCGCCAGGTCCACGCTCGCCTTCAGCAGCTCGATGCCGGGCAGCTCCGGATGCGTACGGACGAAGTGCTCGAACCGCTCCGCGCACCCCTCCTCCTCCGGCATCCCGCCGAGGTTGTCCGCCGTCCAGACCCGGCGGGACTCTTGAATCGCGAAGTAGCCGAGCGCGTGGTACGCCTCGCGGGGGCCGGTCGCGGTCCAGTTCGGGTTGCCCCGGCCCGCGTTGAGCATCGCCCGGGTCGTCTTCCCCTTCTGGCCGGGCTTGTCGCTCTGCGCCTCCGTCGCGATCCGGATGAACTTGTCCTTCAGCTCGAAGGGCGAGAGCTGGGCGAAGGACCGGATCTCCTCCCGGCTGAGGCGGGTGGTCTTGGGCATGGCGGTGTCCGCTCCGTGGAGGTCGTCGGTGGTCGGGGGGCCGGGCGTCGTCATCTCAGGCCCCCAGCACGCCGACGAGGATGGGGCCGGTCAGCGGCAGCAGGAAGTTGGAGAGCGTGTACGTGATCGTGTAGCCGAGCAACGGTACGGAGCTCTGGGCCACCTGGGTGATGGAGGTGATCGCCGGGGTCGAGCACTGCTGTCCGGCGATGGCGCCGATCAGCAGCGGTTTCTCGATCTTCAGCAGCTTCCGCCCGACGATGAGGGAGATCGTCGCCGGGACGAGCACCATGGCGATCCCGGCGAACGGCAGCAGCGCCCCGTACTGCTTGAGCAGCGGCCAGGCCTGCGGCCCCGCCGCCAGCCCCGTACAGGCGATGAAGACGGCCAGGCCCATGTCCTTGAGCGTGGTCGCGGCCTGCGGGGGGAACGCGCCGAAGGTCTGTTTGCGGGAGCGGAACCAGCCGAAGACGAGGCCGGAGATGAGGCAGCCGCCGCCCGTGCCGAGCGACATCGGGACGTCCCCGAGCTTGACCACGATCTGGCCGAGCAGGGAGCCGGCGACGATGCCGAAACCGATGTAGACGAAGTCGGTGGAGTCGTTCTTGACCACCGCGCCGATCCTCGCCACCAGCTTGTTCAGCCCGCCCCGGGCGCCGACCAGGGTGAGGATGTCACCCCGCTGGAGGACGGTCTCCCCGCTGGCGGGGAGGTGCTGGTCGTTGCGGAGGACGGCGGTGATGTAGACGCCGTCCTTGCGGAACTCCGGATGGTTCTTCTCCAGCCGGTCGATGGTCGAACCGGCGGTCGCCTTCTCGGTGACGGCGACCTGGCTGGTGGCCAGCGGGGTGTCGAGCCCGGGTACGGCCGGGGTCTCCGGGCCGATCTCCCGGCCCGCCTCGATGATCGCGGAGCGCCGGCCGACGATCTGGACCAGGTCGCTGAGGGTCAGCTCCAGGCCGGGGGAGGGCGTCAGCAGCTTGCTGCCGCGCTTGACCCCCTCGACCGTGATGTGGCCGCCCAGTGAGCTCTCCAGGTCACCGACCGTACGTCCGTCGGCCAGGGTCACCAGATAGGTGCGGCCGACCATGCCGGGCAGCGCCTCGCGCTCGTCGGACTCCAGTCCGGCGTGGCCGCCGCGCATCTTCTCCCACAGCTCGCGGGAGGCGTCGGCCAGGTTGATGCGCAGCAGCATCGGCATGATCTGGCTGGTGAAGAGGACGATGGTGATCAGGCCGAACAGGTAGCAGACCGTGTAGGCGGTCGCCACGTGCCCCTGGTACTGGGTGATCTGCTCGGAGGTCAGGTCGCTGAGTTTGCCGATCGCCTCGGTCGCCGTCCCCACGACGGCGGACTCGGTGGCCGCCCCCGCCAGGATCCCGGCGGCCGTGCCGACGTCCAGGTCGAAGGCCTTGGCCAGCCCGTAGGCGATACCGAGGACGCAGACCAGTTCGATCAGGCAGAGCGCGAAGAAGCGCAGGCTGGAGCGGTTGAGGTTGGCGAAGAACTGCGGCCCGGCCATATAGCCGAGCGAGAAGATGAACAGCGCGAAGAAGACGGTCTTGACGTCGTCGTCGACGCTGACGTGCCGGGTGCCGATCAGCAGCGACACGATCAGGGTGCCGCAGATGCCGCCGAGCGTGATCGGTCCGACGCGGAGCTTGCCGACGAGATACCCGGCGGCGAGACAGAAGAAGAGAGCCAGTTCGGGATGGTCGCGCAGAACGCCCATCCCGCCTCACCCACCCGGTCCGGTGCCGAGCGGCAGAATGATCAAAGGGGGCATAAGGGCGAAATTAACAGGGGTGGGCCCGCCCGGCACTTCGCCGGACGCCGACCGCCCCCGTTCACCTTCCGACGGGTGGGCGGCCCGGCCGCCGCCGCGTGACGCGGTGGACATCCTTCGGCAACGGAATCGTCTTCAACTCTTGACACCCACCCCCTTGAGGCAGGAACCTTCCGGCATCGGCGCATGGGAGCGCTCCCACAACAACGGGAGGGGATCTCGCGCGCTTCCTTTCCGTAGGACTCCCCGGAACAAGGAGCAGTGGAATGCGCATCACCCGCAGCGTTGCCGGTCGACGCCGGAGAACCGCGATCGTGGCCACCACCGGCCTGACGGTCACCGCCCTGTTGCTCACCGGCTGCGGCGGCTCGTCCGACTCCGGCAGCAAGGGGGCCGACGCCGACGGCAACATCACGCTGACCCTGGCCGACTTCGGCCAGTTCGGGTACAAGGAGGCCGGACTCTTCGAGAAGTACCACGAGCTGAACCCGAAGATCACGGTCAAGGAGGACACCACCGCCGAGGAGAAGAACTACTACCCCAAGCTGCTCCAGCAGCTGAACTCGGGCAGTGGCCTCGCGGACGTCCAGGGCATCGAGGTCGGCCGGATCAAGGAGATCGTCGACACCAAGGCGGACTCCTTCGCCGACCTCTCCAAGGTGATCGACGTCAACGAGTGGGTGTCGTGGAAGGCCAAGCAGGCCACCGCCCCCAGCGGCGCGGTGATCGGCGCGGGCACCGACATCGGCCCGATGTCCCTCTGCTACAACCGTGAGCTGTTCGAGAAGGCGGGCCTGCCCACCGACCGCACCGAGGTCGCGAAGCGGACCGCGGGCGGCTGGGAGGACTTCCTCGCGCTCGGTGAGGAGTACAAGAAGAAGGCGCCGAAGGGCACGTACTTCATGGACTCCGCGAGCGCCATGTTCAACGCGGTCGTCAGCTCCAGCCCCGAGCAGTACTACGACGCGAGCGGCAAGCCGGTCTACAAGGAGAGCGCCAGCGTCGCCAAGGGCTGGGACCTCGCCGCCGAGGCCGCGTCCAAGAAGCTGACGCAAGGCCTCGCCCAGTTCGAGGACCAGTGGCAGTCGGCCCTGCGCAAGAGCACCGTCGCCACCGTCGTCTGCCCCGCCTGGATGGCCGGCCAGATCTCCACGTACGCCGGTGATGCCAACAAGGGCAAGTGGGACATCACCAGCGCCCCCGGCACCACCGCCGCCAACTGGGGCGGCTCCTTCCTCGCCGTCCCGAAGTCCGGGAAGAACGTCGACGAGGCCACCAAGCTCGTCAAGTGGCTGACCGCGCCCGAGCAGCAGGCCGCCGTCTTCAAGGCCATCGGGGTGTTCCCGTCCAACCAGGGCGCCTACGAGCTGCCCGACGTGAAGAGCGCCACCCTGCCGTACTTCAACGACGCGCCCATCGGCCAGATCTACGCGGACGGGGCGAAGTCCATCCCCGAGGCGGTGCTCGGCCCGAAGGACGGCGTGATCAAGGACTCGATCTCCACGCAGATCAACAACATGGAGCAGCGCGGAACGAAGCCGGACGCGGCCTGGGACGTCGCTGTCCGGACGATCGACAAGGCGATCGGCTGAGCTGAACCGGCCGCACACCGGGGCGGGCGGGCGACCCCTGCCGCGCCCGTCCGCCCCGGCCGCGCCCGCCGCCCCTCCACACACATTCCGCCCGCCCGTCCACCTCCGGCGGAGCGCCCCCAGGGAAGGACTCCCGCCCGTGGCAACCTCGACCCCCACCCGGGACGCGTACGCATCCCCGCCCCGCGAACCCCGGGAAAAACCACCGTCCGAGCGGCGGCAGTTGTGGCGCAGCCGGCTGTGGCGGTTCGACGACAAGGCGTCCCCGTACGCCTACATCGCGCCGTTCTTCCTGGTCTTCGGGGCCTTCGGTCTCTACCCGCTGCTCTACACCGGCTGGATCGCCCTGCACCGGGTGGAGATGACCGGCCTGGACTCCATGGAGTGGGTGGGCTGGGAGAACTTCGACAAGATCCTGCACGACCCGGAGTTCTGGACCTCGGTCAGCAACACCTTCCTGATCGGGGTGATCTCCACCGTCCCGCAGCTCCTGGTGGCCCTCGGCCTCGCCCATCTGCTCAACTACCGCCTGCGCGCCAGCACGTTCTGGCGCACGGTCATCCTCACGCCGTACGCCACTTCCGTCGCCTCCGCGGCCCTCGTCTTCGCGCTGGTCTTCCGGGCGGACGGCGGACTGCTGAACTGGACGCTCGGCCTCGTCGGCTTCGACCCGGTCAACTGGGCCAACGGGCACTGGACTTCGAAGCTCGCGATCTCCATCATCGTGATCTGGCGCTGGACCGGCTACAACGCGCTGATCTACCTGGCGGCGATGCAGGCGGTCCCCAACGACCTCTATGAAGCGGCCTCGTTGGACGGCGCCTCGCGCTGGCAGCAGTTCCGCAAGGTCACCATTCCCTCGCTGCGGCCGACGATCCTGTTCACGATCGTCATCTCGACCATCGGGTCCATGCAGCTGTTCGGTGAGCCACTGCTGCTGGAGGGCGGCGCGCTCGGCGCCACCGGCGGCAACGAGAACCAGTACGAGACGCTCAGCATCTACCTCTACAACTACGGCTGGAACCTCGGACACCTCGGTCCGGCGGCCGCCGTGGCCTGGGCGATGCTCGCGCTCCTGCTCATCATCGCCGCGGCCAACTGGTTCATCGGCCGCTTCGTCCGCAAGTCCGCGGTCTGACCGGGAGCCCTTCCATGACCATGACCAGCACCACGCCCACCGCCCCGGTGAAGCTCGCGCCGGCCCCGAAGGGCAGCGCCCCGCACCGCCCCAGCCGCTTCAGGATGGGCGCCGGCCAGCAGATGAAGGGCGGCCCGTTCGCGTACATCGCGCTCGCCGTCGTCGGCTTCGGATCGCTGCTGCCGCTGTACTGGACCCTGGTGGCGGCCTCCCGCACACAGGACGAAGTCCTCGCCACCACACCGCCGTTCCTGCCGGGCGGCAAGCTGCTGGAGAACGTCTCCACGGCCTGGGAGCAGGCCAACCTCGGCAAGGCGATCCTCAACAGCATCATCGTCTCGTCGTCCATCACGGCCGCGACGCTCTTCTTCTGCACGCTCGCCGGTTACGCCTTCGCCAAGATGCGCTTCCGGGGCCGGGGCTGGCTGATGACCGCCGTCATCGCCACGCTCACGATCCCGCCGCAGCTCAGCGTGGTCCCGCTCTTCATGATGATGTCCGGCCTCGGCTGGGGCGGGCAGCTCGAATCGGTGATCTTCCCGACGCTGGTGAGCGCGTTCGGCGTGTTCTTCATGCGCCAGTACCTGATCGAGGCGCTGCCGTACGAGCTCATCGAGGCGGCCAAGATCGACGGGGCGAACAACCTCCGCATCGTCGTGAGCGTGGTGCTGCCGGTGGCCCGCCCCGCGATGATGGTGCTGGGGATGCTCACCTTCGTCCAGGCGTGGAACGACTTCTTCTGGCCCTACCTCGCCCTCAACCAGCAGAACCCGACCCTGCAGGTGGCCCTCGGCCAGCTCTCCGCCTCGTACACCCCCGACCAGTCCATCGTCATGGCGGGCGCGCTGATCAGCACGCTGCCGCTGCTGGTGGTGTTCGTGGTCTTCGGCAAGAAGATCGTGGGCGGGATCATGTCCGGCGCGGTCAAGGGCTGACGCCACGAGCGGTGCGGTCGGCCCGGACCGCACCGCCGCCTCCACCCCTCTCCTTCGCCTACCCCCATGGGAGCGCTCCCACATGACAGTCGTACGATCCGACACCGCCCCGCAGCAGGCCCCCGCGGCCCCCGCCCCCTTCCCGACCGGCTTCGTCTGGGGCGCCGCCACGGCCGCGTACCAGGTGGAGGGGGCGGCCACCGAGAACGGCCGCACCCCCTCGATCTGGGACACCTTCAGCCACACCCCCGGCAAGGTCCTGGGCGGCGACACCGGGGACGTGGCCGCCGACCACTTCCACCGCTACCGGGACGACGTCGCGCTGATGAAGCGGCTCGGCCTCAAGGCGTACCGCTTCTCCGTCTCCTGGTCCCGGGTCCAGCCCACCGGCCGGGGCCCCGCCGTCGAACGCGGCCTGGACTTCTACCGCTCGCTCGTCGACGAGCTGCTGGAGGCCGGCATCACGCCCGTCGCCACGCTCTACCACTGGGACCTGCCCCAGGAGCTGGAGGACGCGGGCGGCTGGCCCGAGCGCGCGACGGCCGAACGGTTCGCGGACTACGCGGCCATCATGGCCCGCGCGCTCGGCGACCGGGTCGGCATGTGGACGACGCTGAACGAGCCCTGGTGCACGGCCTTCCTCGGATACGGCTCCGGGGTCCACGCCCCCGGCCGCACCGAACCGGCCGCCGCGCTGCGGGCCGCCCACCATCTCAACCTGGCCCACGGCCGGGCGACCGAGGCGCTGCGCACCAACCTCCCCGCCACCGCGCAGACCTCGGTCACCCTCAACCTCCACCAGGTGCGCCCGCTGACCGGCAGCGAGGCGGACGCGGACGCGGCGCGCCGGATCGACGCGGTGGGCAACCGGATCTTCACGGGCCCGATGCTGCACGGCGCCTACCCGGAGGACCTGCTGGCCGACACGGACCGTCTGGTGAAGTGGTCCGCCCTGGTCCACGACGGCGACCTGGCGGCGATCGCCCGCCCCATCGACGTACTGGGCGTCAACTACTACACGCCCACGATCGTCTCCACGCCCGCTTCCGGCGCCGGCGACACCCGTAACGACGGTCACGGCAACAGCGACCACTCCCCGTGGCCGGGCTCGGAGCACGTGGCGTTCCACCTCGCCGAGGGCAAGCCGCGCACCGCCATGAACTGGTCGGTCGACCCGAACGGCCTGCACGCCCTCCTCATGGACGTCTCCCGTGAGAACCCGGGCCTGCCGCTGATGGTCACCGAGAACGGCGCGGCCTTCGAGGACGTCCCGGACGCGGACGGCCGGGTCCACGACCCGGAGCGCATCGCCTACCTGCACGGCCATCTGGCCGCCGTACAGCGGGCGGTGGCCGACGGGGCGGACGTGCGCGGCTACTTCCTCTGGTCGCTGATGGACAACTTCGAGTGGGGGTACGGCTATTCGAAGCGCTTCGGTGCCGTGCACGTCGACTACGAGACCCAGCTCCGCACCCCGAAGTCCAGCGCCCACTGGTACAGCGAGGTGATCGCCCGCCACGGCCTGCCGCCGGAAGCCTGACCTCCTGAGAGCCGCGGGCCCCGGTCACCCCCGACCGGGGCCCGCGCCTTTCCCCGGCTTGGGAGCGCTCCCAATACACTGTCCGTACGCTCGTCGGGGTGATCGATCCAGGACTTGGATTGACTGTACGGCTGTGAGAAATTGACCGGGAACGGGGAGGCAGCCATGGCGGCAGCGCGAGTACGGAACGGCGGGCGGCCCACGCTCGAAGAGGTCGCGGCCAGGGCCGGGGTCGGCCGCGGCACCGCCTCCCGGGTCATCAACGGCTCGCCCCGGGTCAGCGAGGCGACCCGAGAGGCGGTCCAGGCGGCCGTGGCCGAGCTGGGCTATGTCCCCAACCGCGCCGCCCGCGCCCTCGCCGGCAACCGCACCGACGCCATCGCGCTCGTGGTGCCGGAGCCGGAGACCCGCTTCTTCGCGGAGCCGTACTTCTCCGCCATAGTGCGCGGCGTGGGCGCGGCTCTCGCCGACACCGAGATGCAGCTGCTCCTCACCCTCGCGGGCAACGACCGCGAGCGCCGCCGGCTCGCCCAGTACCTGACGGCGCACCGGGTCGACGGCGTCCTGCTGGTCGCGGTGCACGCCGACGACCCGCTGCCCGAACTGCTGGAACAGCTCGGCATGCCCTGCGTGATCAGCGGCGCCCGGCACGCGAACGAGCCGCTGGCCTCGGTCGACTCGGACAACTTCGACGGGGCGAGGGCGGCCGTCGAGCACCTGATCACCCGGGGCCGCCGCTCGGTCGCCACGATCACCGGCCGCCTGGAGGTCTACGGGGCCCAGCGCCGCCTGGACGGCTACCGCGCCGCCCTCGCCGCCGCGGGCCTGCCCCCGGACGAACGCCTCATCGCGCCCGCCGACTTCACCGAGGAGGGCGGCGCACGGGCGATGCGCGAACTGCTGGCCCGCCGCCCCCACCTGGACGCGGTCTTCGCGGCCTCCGACGTGATGGCGGCCGGCGCCCGCCAGGTCCTGCGCGAGGCGGACCGCCGCATCCCGGACGACGTGGCCCTGATCGGCTTCGACGATTCGGTGGTCGCCCGCCATATGCACCCGGCCCTCACCAGCGTCCGCCAGCCCATCGAGGAGATGGGCCGCCGCATGGCCCAGCTCCTGCTGGAGGAGATCGCGGGGCGCACGGGGGAGCGGCCGACGGTGGTGCTCCCGACGGAGCTGGTGGTCCGCGACTCGTCATGACGGTGGCCGGGAGTCGCCTGTCCTGGTAGCGGCGGCGGGACTTCCGGATTTCACAAGTTCTTCACGCGTCTCCGCTCCGAGGGCTAATGTTCGCTGCGTACGACGAATGTGTGACGCACCACACACGTCACACAGCTGGCTGCCGGGTGCGCTCCGAGCGGCTGTGCATCTGGGGGGCCTCGTGCACGAGATGGTCAAGGGCGCCAATGTCGGACTTGCGGCGCTGAGCGAGGACGTCGGCTCGGTGATGGTCAGCCTGGGGTGGAGCAGCGCCACGGGTGAGGGCGACGCCGACGTCTCCGTACTGCTGCTCGACGGCGACGGGAAGGTCCGCAGCGACGTCGACTTCTGCTTCTACAACAACCCGGTGGCCGGCAACGGAAGCGTGCAGCTCCTCGGCAAGACACCCACGGCCGACGGCAGCGAGGACCGGATCAGCTTCGATCTGGACGCCGTGCCGGAGGAGATCGACAAGGTGGTCGTCGCCGCCAGCCGCTACGGCGGATCCCGCTTCGGCGAGCTGGACGACCTCCGCCTCACCCTCGCGGACAGCGCGGGCGACGGCCTGGTCCGGTTCGCCGTGGAGGAGGCCGACGAGGTCAGTGCGGTCATCTTCGGCGAGCTGTACCGGCGTTCGGGGGAGTGGAAGTTCCGCGCCGTCGGCCAGGGGTACGCGTCGGGGCTCGCGGGGCTGGCGACCGACTACGGCGTCGACATCGACGATGACGCGGCGGAGGAGGATGCGCGGGAACAGGGCGAGCAGGAGCAGGGGCAGGAGTACGCAGAGGAGGCCCCGCTGCCGGAGCCCGCCGGGCAGCCCACCGCCCCCGCCCGGGTCCCCGCCCAGGCCACCGGCGCCCGCCCGGACGACGTCCCCGCGGCCCCGGCGCAGGACGGCCCCGCCGCTCCGGCCAAGCCCGCTCGCCGTCCCCGTACGGCGAAGAAGAAGGTCACCCTCCCCCGTACGACCAGGAAGAGCCTCGCCGACAACGAATCGTGGCGCTCCGCCCGGCTGTTCCCCGTCTCGGCGCTCAAGAGCGACCGCGAGCGCGAGACGCGGGCCACCTCCGTCGTCCTGTCGGTGATGGCCCAGGTGCCGGAGTTCGGCCGCCGTCTCACCGCCGGGTTCGGCGCACCGGCCGGCCGGATGGAGACGTTCACCGAGGTGACGCTGCCGCACGGGGAGTCGCCCCGGCGCCCGGACGGCGTGGTCCGGGTCGAACGGGCGGGCAAGCTGTGGACCGCGCTGGTCGAGACCAAGACCAACGGGAACGCGCTCAAGCCGGACCAGGTGCAGGCGTACATGGACATCGCCGCCCGCCGGGGGTACGAGGCCGTCATCACGCTCTCCAACGACGTGGCGCTCGAAGGCAGCCCGCTCGTCGACGTCCGGATCGACGGCCGGCGCAAGCACAAGGTGGCCCTCTGGCATCTGTCCTGGGCCGAGGTCGTGCACCAGGCGCAGATGCTGATCCGCCACGAGGGCGTCGGCAACGCCGCCCACGCCTGGCTGCTCCAGGAGCTCCTCCACTACCTCCAGCACGAGAACTCCGGCTGCCACGGGTTCCAGAACATGGGTGCGGCCTGGGTCCCGGTCCGCCGGGGGATCGACGACGAGACGCTGTGCCAGGGCGACGCGCGGGCCCTGGAGGTCATCGAGAACTGGGAGCGCCTGGTCCGCCAGGTCTGCCTGCGGCTGGGCGGCGAGCTGGGGCAGAAGGTCCTGCCGGTCCAGCGCGCCCGGCGCGGCTCCGACCCGGGTGCCCGCCGTGCCGAGCTGGCCGACCACCTCTGCGAGCAGGGGCGGCTGAACGCGGAGATCCGGATCGAGGGCACCCCGGGCGTCCTCGCCATCACCGCCGACCTGCGCACCGGCAAGCTCCGTACGTCGATCGAGGTCCCGTCCGCCGAGCCGGGCTACCCCCTCAGCCGGGTCAAGCGGCTGATCAGGCGGCTCGCCGAGGCCCCCGCCGACCTGCACATCGAGACGCTGGTCGACGGCCCGGGCGCCGGTCCTCGCGGCACGCTGGAACGGCTGCGCCCGGAGCCCGCCGACATCGTCCCCAAGGACGGGGCGCAGATCACCGGCTTCCGGCTCTCCCTGTTCAAGGGCATGGGCAGCGGCCGGGGCAGCGCCGAGACCGGCTTCATCCGCAGCGTGGACGAGGCGGTGGACCGCTTCCACGCCCAGGTCGTCGCGCAGGTGGAGGCCCCCGCCCCGCGCCGCTCCCGCAACGAGGAGCCGACGGGCTGACGGGCTGACGAGGGGCCGGAGCCACCGCCGTAACGGCCTCTAGTGGTATGGACATGACCAAAAGACAGGACTAGCCTCCGTCTTGGTCTAGACCAAGTGTGCGAGCCGCCGCCCGGTCCGGACCCGATCCATCTGTCCGCAAGCTCCACCCCTCACCTCAGGAGCACCACATGCGCAGAAAGATCACCGCCTTACTCCTCGGCCTCGGCGTCGCCGGGGTCTCCCTGCTGGCCACCTCGGGCAGCGCGCAGAGTCACGGCTACACCGATTCCCCCGTCAGCCGCCAGCAGCTCTGCGGCAACGGGACCGTCCGCAACTGCGGGCAGATCCAGTGGGAGCCGCCGAGCGTCGAAGGCCCCAAGGGGTTCCCGGCCGGCGGCCCCCGTGACGGGCTGATCTGCGCCGGAGGCAACCAGCGCTTCGCCGAGCTGGACGACCCGCGCGGCGGGGCCTGGCCCGCCTCCGCCGTACAGGCCGGGCAGAGCCACACGTTCCGGTGGCGGATCACCGCCCGGCACGCCACGACCGACTTCCGGTACTACGTCACCAAGGACGGCTACAACCCCGCGAAGCCGCTCACGCGCGCCGACCTGGAGCCGCAGCCCTTCCTCACCGTGCCGTTCGGCGGACGGCAGCCGGGCGCCACGGTCACCCATGCGGGCGCCCTGCCGCAGAAGTCCGGCAAGCACCTGATCCTCGGCGTCTGGACCATCTCGGACACCGGCAACGCCTTCTACGCCTGCTCCGACGTCACGTTCTGACCTGACCGGAAGAGCAGACGCGAACCCGACCGGAGGAGCAGACATGAAGAAGGGCCCCGGTCCGAAGACCGGGGCCCTTCCCTCAGGGTGAGTAACGGGACTTGAACCCGCGACATCCTGGACCACAACCAGGTGCTCTGCCAGCTGAGCTATACCCACCATGTCGTCCGGTCGTTTCCGACCGGCCGAGAAAAAGTGTACAGGGTCCGGGAGGGTGCTCGCGCCCCCGTTTCCCGGGGCCGGTCCGCGGGCGTCGGAACGCCCTTGACCAGCGGTTTCCTACTGTGTGGCGCGGGTCACCTGGCGCGCCGCGATCTCCTTGGCGCGCTCCGAGTCCGGGCCGGGCTGCGGTACGAAGACCGCCTCCCGGTAGTAGCGGAGCTCCGTGATGGAGTCACGGATGTCCGCCAGCGCCCGGTGGTTGCCGTTCTTGTCCGGGCTGTTGAAGTACGCCCGGGGGTACCAGCGCCGGGCCAGCTCCTTGACCGAGGACACGTCCACGATCCGGTAGTGGAGGTAGCCCTCCAGCTCCCGCATGTCCCGCGCCAGGAAACCGCGGTCGGTGGAGATCGAGTTTCCGCAGAGCGGGGCCTTGCCGGGCTCCTTCACATGCTCGCGGATGTACGCCAGGACCTGCTCCTCGGCGTCGGCCAGGGTGGTGCCCCCGGCCAGCTCGTCGAGGAGACCCGAGGTGGTGTGCATCTGCCGCACCACCTCGGGCATGGTCTCCAGCGCCGCGTCCGGCGGGCGGATCACGATGTCCACCCCGTCGCCGAGCACGTTCAACTCCGAGTCGGTGACCAGGGCGGCCACCTCGATGAGTGCGTCATCCGTCAACGAGAGCCCGGTCATCTCGCAGTCGATCCACACCATGCGGTCGTTCATGCGCCCCACCCTACGGGGCGCTCCGCTGTCCCGGCAGGGCCGGGCGCCCGGGAACGTACGCGTCAGGGACCGGCAGCGAGTGCTCCGAGGAGCCCGCCGACGCCGATACCGACACCGGTGTGCCCCTGCGGCCGGACGGCGCACCCTGGCTGGGCACGACCGTCTCCAGCACCGTCGCGGCGCTCTCCGCCACCCCCTGCGGACGACGGGCCCGGTAGGCGGCCCGGTACGCGGCGGGGGAGGAGCCGAGCTGGCGGCGGAAGTGCCCGCGCAGCGCGACCGGTGAGCGGAAGCCGCAGCGGCCGGCGACCTCGTCGACGGAGTAGTCGGAGGTCTCCAGCAGCCTCTGTGCCTGAAGCACCCGCTGGGTGATCAGCCACTGGAGCGGTGCGCTCCCCGTGAGCGAGCGGAACCTGCGGTCGAAGGTCCGCCTGCTCATGTAGGCGCGCGCCGCGAGCGTCTCCACGTCGAACTGCTCGTGCAGATGCTCAAGCGCCCAGGCCACGACCTCGGCGAGCGGGTCGGAGCCGATCTCTTCAGGTAAAGACCTGTCCAGGTAGCGCTCCTGCCCGCCACTGCGCCGCGGTGGCACGACGAGCCTGCGGGCGAGTGCGCCCGCCGCCTCGGTGCCGTGGTCGGTGCGGACTATATGGAGGCAGAGATCGATGCCGGCGGCCGTACCGGCGGAGGTGAGCACATCGCCGTCGTCCACGAAGAGTTCTCGCGGGTCGACGTGCACCGACGGATAGCGCTTGGCCAGCGTCGGTGCGTACATCCAGTGCGTGGTGGCCGGGCGGCCGTCCAGCAGGCCGGCCGCCGCGAGCACGAAGGCTCCCGTGCACAGGCCGACGATGCGGGCGCCCTCCTCATGGGCGCGCCGCAGCGCGTCCAGTGCCTCGGCGGGCGGCGGCGAGGTGATCGACCGCCAGGCGGGCACCACGACGGTGCCTGCTCTGCTGATCGCCTCCAAGCCGTACGGCGTGGTCAGTTCGAGTCCACCCGTCGTGCGGAGTGGTCCGTCCTCGCCGCCGCAGACCAGCAGGCGGTAGCGGGGAACTCCCGCGTCCTGCCGGTCGATTCCGAAAACGGAGAGCGGGATGGAGCTCTCGAAGATAGGGCCGCCGCTGAAGAGCAGCACGGCAACGACTTCCCGGCGTCGCCGCCCGGTCAGCTTGCGTGCGGCCTCCGTCGCGGTGGCGGAGTCCTGGCTCATGACGCTAAGCCCCCCTCGGTGTTCGCGTCTCCCTGGTCCTTACGGGCCTGCCGCTCCTGCACGTTTCCCCTCGGTTTCGCACGTTTCCCCAGTCCCCGATTTTCAAGATCGAATCTACTGCGTCGCGTGGTCCCGCCGTGACACCTTCCCCCACCGGCGCTATGTCGATAAGGAAACGTGGCGTGAAGCGTTCGATCACGAAGCGTTTCACCCGCGAAGCGCACAGGGAAGTGCCCTTCACGAACGTGGCCCGTCCGCGTCGGGTGAAAGCGTACCGCGCGGTCTCTTCCTGCCTGGTGGGCGGTAGGTCCTCCGGCCATTCCGCGAAGGGTTCGGTCCGGATATGAAGTTGGCTGAAAACCAACGGTTGCGTGCGCTGGTTCCAGTCACGCCCGGCGCACAACTTCCGCCTGACGGCCGCCCCGATGCGCTCCCTCGGCCCGGTGAAGCGTGGCGCGTTCGGGCCGCCGGGGCGGAAAGAGGCGGGCTGCCGGGGTCCGGGCGGCTCCCGGGCCAATGGCAGCCGGATTACCGACCGGTGGGCGGCAGTCGACGAGAACCGGCGGTACGGGCCGCCGGCCCGGCGCGCGTCGCTCCCGAGTACTCCGCACGGCCGCCGGGTACCCCGGAAAACAGGGCGGTCACCCTCGTCCGGAGCCTCCGAGGCCCGTGTACGACACAACCGGCATTGCCATCCCGGACCACCTCGGGCATGCTCCCTCCAACGTCACGCGTGCTTTTGCGGGGGTCTGGGCGGTGGAGGAGTGACGCCGTACCCTTGGGGGTATGGGGTTGGGAAGATGATTCCCGGACAGAGCTCTCCACCTGCAGACGCACCTCTCGAAACCGCTCCCTCCTCACGAGGACTCTCTTCGCCGAGACACCGATGGCCGGTCACGAAATCCCTGAACCCGCAGACCGCAAGCAGGTAGCCGACCCCCGGTCGGAGCCGCGGACGGTCGAAGAAGCGCGCCCTGCGTGCGATCCCGCCTTCCGGCACGGAGTCGTGGTCGGTTTCGACGGCTCCACCTCCAGCGAGCGGGCCCTGGCCTACGCGATCGGCATGGCCGGCAGATCGGGCTCCGGCCTGATCATCGTCCACGTGGCCAACCGGCTCCCCACGACGGTCTGGGCGGGCTGCGAACCCCCCGTCTTCGTCGACGTCCCCGACCACCGCACCGAGGTCCTCGGCCTGGAGCTGGCCTGCGCGGACTACCTCTCCGACGTGCCCTGGGTGCTGGTGGAGCGCGGCGGCGACATCTGCCACGAGCTGGAGGAGGTCGGCCGCGAGTATTCCGCCGACGCCATCGTCGTCGGCTCCACCCACGGCATCGTCGGCCGCATCTTCGGCTCGGTGGCGGGCCGCCTCGCCCGCCGCGCTCAGCGCCCGGTCATCGTCATCCCCTGAGGACCCGGAAGGTCGTGGGAAGCCCCTGAGGGGCCGCCAGAAGGCCTTGCAGCACAACGAGTCGGGCCCCGGCACCGTCGTTCTCACGACGGTGCCGGGGCCCGACTCGTTGTACGTCCTGCCGGCCGACTACTCGACCGTGACCGACTTCGCCAGGTTGCGCGGCTTGTCGATGTCCCGGCCCATCGCGAGGGCCGTGTGGTACGCGAAGAGCTGGAGCGGGATGCCCAGCAGGATCGGGTCCAGCTCGTTCTCGTTCTTCGGTACGACGATGGTGTGGTCCGCCTTCTCCTGGACCTGGTGCGCGACGGCGAGGATACGGCCGCTGCGCGCCTTGATCTCCTCCATCGCGGCCCGGTTCTTCTCCAGCAGCTCGTCGTCCGGCACGATCGCCACGGTCGGCATCGCGGGCTCGATCAGCGCGAGCGGCCCGTGCTTCAGCTCGGAGGCCGGGTAGGCCTCGGCGTGGATGTACGAGACCTCCTTCAGCTTCAGCGAGGCCTCACGGGCCACCGGGTAGCCGCGCACCCGGCCGATGAACATCATCGACTTGGCGTCCGCGTACTCCGCCGCGAGCCGCTTGATCTCGTCCTCGCCCGCCAGGATCTCGCTGATCTGCCCGGGGAGCTTCCGCAGCCCCTCGATGATCCGCTTGCCGTCGGCGACCGACAGGTCACGGATCCGGCCCAGGTGCAGGGCGAGCAGCGCGAAGGCGACCACGGTGTTGGTGAAGCACTTGGTGGAGACCACGCAGACCTCCGGGCCCGCGTGGACGTACGTACCGCCGTCGGCCTCCCGGGCGATCGCGGAGCCGACCACGTTGACCACGCCGAGGACGCGGGCGCCCTTGCGCTTCAGCTCCTGGACGGCGGCCAGCACGTCATACGTCTCGCCCGACTGGGAGACCGCGACGTACAGGGTGTCGGGGTCCACGACCGGGTTGCGGTAGCGGAACTCGGAGGCCGGCTCGGCGTCGGCGGGGATACGGGCGAGCTCCTCGATCAGCTGGGCGCCGATCTGGCCCGCGTGGTACGAGGTGCCGCAGCCGAGGATCTTGATCCGGCGCACCCCGCGCGCCTCACGGGCGTCCAGGTTGAGACCGCCCAGGTGGACGGTGGAGAACCGGTCGTCGATCCGGCCGCGCAGGACCCGGTCCACGGCGTCGGCCTGCTCGGAGATCTCCTTGTGCATGTACGTGTCGTGGCCGCCCATGTCGTACGACTCGGCCTCCCACTCCACGGTGGTCGGCGTGGCCGTCGTGGTCGAGCCCTCCGTCGTGTACGTACGGAAGTCGTCGGCCTTCAGGGTGGCCATCTCGCCGTCGTCCAGCGTGACGACCTGGCGGGTGTGGGCGACCAGGGCGGCGACGTCCGAGGCGACGAACATCTCCTTCTCGCCGATGCCGAGGACGACCGGGGAGCCGTTGCGGGCGACCACGATGCGGTCGTTGAAGTCGGCGTGCAGCACGGCGATGCCGTAGGTGCCCTCGACCGAGCGCAGCGCCTCGCGGACCTTCTCCTCCAGGGTCTCGGCCTGGGCGCGGGCGATCAGGTGGACCAGCACCTCGGTGTCGGTCTCGGAGAGGAAGACGATGCCGTCCGCGGTGAGCTTGGCGCGCAGCTCGGAGGCGTTGTCGATGATCCCGTTGTGGACGACGGCGACCTTGTTCTCCGCGTCCATGTGCGGGTGGGCGTTCTCGTCGCTCGGGGCGCCGTGGGTGGCCCAGCGGGTGTGCGCGATGCCGGTGGTGCCGGCGAACCGCTTGGGGACCTTGGCCTCCAGCTCGCGGACCCGGCCCTTGGCCTTGACCATCTTCAGCGCGCCCGGCTTGCCCGCCGCCGCCTTGCCGGTGATGACGATGCCCGCGGAGTCGTACCCCCGGTACTCCAGCCGCTGCAGGCCTTCCAGCAGCAGCGGTGCGACATCACGCTTTCCGATATATCCGACGATTCCGCACATGGATTCTCTGCCCCTCCTCGACGTACACGTACACGCATGCGTTCGGCGCCCCGCACGGGCGCCCGGCTACCGGCCGTGGCCGGTCAGCCGTAGACGATGCGGCGCAGCTGGCGGAGCGAGAGCTCCGGCGGCGCCACGGCGCGGTGCGGCAGCTCGGCCGCGATCCGCTCGAAGATCTCCGTGTTGACCAGGCCGCCGGACTGCAGTTCGCGGTGGCGGCGCCGGACGAAGTCGTCGGTGCCCTCGTCGAAGTACGCCAGCACGTCGAGGATCACCCGGGCCGCCTCGCCGCGCTGGAGCGCGGTGGAGCGTACGAGGTGATCGATGAGGTCGTCGTGCGACGAGCGGCGTTCAAGCACGCGTCGATATTGCTTGTCGGAGCGCCCTTACGCAAGAAATCTGCCCGATATCGGGCAGGAGGGGGCTGGAAAGGTGCTCGAATCGGTCACATGGATGAGGTGCGGCTCACATTCCGGGTCACATGTGGCTCACATCCGGCTCAGGATCGCCTGCTTCGCCGTGCTGAACTCCTCGTCGGTGAGGACCCCGGCCCGGTGCAGCTCGCCCAGCTCCCGCAGCCGGCGCAGCAGCACGTCGTGATCGTCCGCCGCCGGGACGGAGGCGGGGGCGGGCGTCTTGGTGAGGGCCGGGGGCCCGGCGGGCGCTTCCACGGCCGCCGTACGGGCCTGCGGCAGCCGGGCCAGGACCGCCGCCGCGACCAGGACCGCCGTGTACTCCTTCTTGGACAGCCCCCACAGATCCAGGGAGTACGTGTCGTACTTCGGCGGGGCCGGGACCGGGCCCTCCACCGGCTCGAACCGCAGGGAGCCGTTCTCCATGCCTATCGAGGGCAGCCAGCGCACCCCCGCGATCCGCGACAGCGGGAAGGAGACCGGACCGCCGGCGGTCTTGGCCTCCTCGGCCTTCCAGTTCCAGGTGAGCCGGACGGTCTCGCCGTCGAAGGACGCCGTGCCGTCGCCGCCCCCGCCGGAGACCGGCAGCGCGGGCCCCGGCAGCAGGAAGCGGTCCACCGGCCCTTCGGGGACCTGCTCGATCAGCAGCGCGTTGCGGACCTCGTCGACGAAGTACTCCGCCACCCCCGTACGGTCCTTCTCCACGGCCAGGACGTACGGGTCGGAGCCGTCCTTGAGGCGCCCGTCGGCGGCCCGCAGCACCGGGCAGGCGCCACCGCGCAGCCGGAGCCGCAGCCGGCCGCCCTTGCGGTCCTGCTCGAACGAGATGCCCGCCAAGGCCTCGACCGGAACGGCGAGTTCACCCAGTGCCAGCCGGACGGGGTGCGCCTTGCCGCCCGGCACGATGCGTACCGTCTCCCCGTCGAACGTCCATGTGCCGTCGCGCTGGATGATTTCTGCCATGCCCGCGATTCTGCCAGCCGGTGGCCGGGGGCGGCCCCCGGTCCTTGACCCGTCCACGGCTCCGCGATACGCATGGGCGGCGTTCGGTTGCCCGTTGGATCCGCAGGTGGACCCGTCGAAGGGACAGGCTTGTGCGACAGCGACGTACGACCCGGCAGACCCCAGGCACGACCCGGCAGACCGCACCTCCCCGCACGGCCCGGCGCAGACCCCTCCCCGCCCTCCTCGGCACGCTGCTGATCGTCGTGGCGGCCGCCCTCTCCTCCACCGCCGCGACCTCCTCCGTCGCCGCCGCCTCCGCACCCCGCCCCCTCGGGCAGCTGGTGCCCGTCCCCGCGAAGGTGGTGCCGGGCGGCTCCCCGTACGCCATCACCTCCACGACCCCGGTCAGGGTGGCGGGCGGCTCCGGTGAGGTCCGGCGGATCGGGGCGTACCTGGCGGAGCTCCTGCGCCCCGCCACCGGCTACGCGCTGCCCGTGACCGACCGGCCGGGCCCCGGGGGCATCCGGCTGGAGCTGGGCGCCCGGGACCGGTCCCTGGGCGATGAGGGCTACCGGCTGCGCTCCACGCCCGCCGCGCTCACCATCACCGCCCGCACCCCGGCCGGGCTCTTCCACGGCGTCCAGACGCTGCGCCAGCTCCTCCCGGACCGGGTGGAGGCGGACAGCCGGCAGAAGGGGCCCTGGAAGGTCGCGGGGGGCACCATCACCGACGCGCCGCGCTACGGCTACCGGGGCGCGATGCTGGACGTCTCGCGCCACTTCTTCTCGGTCGCCGAGGTGAAGCGGTACATCGACCAGCTCGCCCTCTACAAGGTCAACAAGCTGCACCTGCACCTCTCCGACGACCAGGGCTGGCGGATCGCCGTCGACTCCTGGCCCCGGCTCGCCACCTACGGCGGCTCCACCGAGGTCGGCGGCGGACCCGGCGGGTACTACACGAAGGCGCAGTACCGCGAGATCGTCCGGTACGCCGCCTCCCGCTACCTGGAGGTCGTGCCCGAGATCGACCTGCCCGGCCACACCAACGCCGCCCTCGCCTCCTACGCCGAGCTGAACTGCGACGGGATCGCCCCGCCGCTCTACACCGGCACCACGGTCGGCTTCAGCTCGCTGTGCGTGTCCAAGCCGGTGACGTACGACTTCGTGGACGACGTGCTGCGCGAGGTGGCCGCCCTCACCCCGGGGAAGTACCTCCACATCGGGGGCGACGAGGCGCACGCCACCAGCCATGAGGACTACGTGGCCTTCATGGCGAAGGCCCAGGCGGTGGTCGGGAAGTACGGCAAGACGGTGATGGGCTGGCACCAGCTGACCGGTGCGGTGCCGGCTAAGGGCGCGGTGGCGCAGTACTGGGGGTACGACCGGACGGGCGCCGCCGAGCGCAAGCAGGTGGCGGACGCGGCGAAGGGCGGCACGAAGCTGGTGCTCTCCCCGGCCGACCGGGTCTACCTCGACATGAAGTACACCAAGGACACCCCGCTCGGGCTGAGTTGGGCCGGTCTGGTGGAGGTGCGGAGGTCCTACGACTGGGATCCGGCGACCTACCTGGAGGGGGCTCCGCAGGAGGCCGTCCTCGGGGTGGGGGCGCCGCTCTGGACCGAGACGCTCACCGACAGCACGGAGATCGAGGCGATGGCCTTCCCGCGGCTGCTCGGCGCCGCCGAGATCGGCTGGTCACCTGCGGCGGCCCGGGACTGGGAGACGTACCGGGTGCGGCTGGCCGCCCAGGGGCCGCGGCTGACCGCGCTGGGGATCGACTTCTACCGTTCCCCGCAGGTGGACTGGGGGCCGTGAGGAAAGAGGTGAGCGCCCGGGGGACCGTCCCCGGGCGCTCACCGGTCTGTGACGACCGCTCAGAACTTCGCGATCGGGTTCTTCAGGCGGCCCACCAACTGGAGTGCGCCCGCAGGGTCGTTGAGGTCGACCATCTGCTGGTTGTTGCGCAACTGGAGGCGGTTGAGGCAGGAGAGCGCGAACTCCGGCTCGAACAGGTCGTACTGCTTGAACTTGTCCGCGAGGTAGGGCACCGACTCCTGGTAGCCGCGCACGCACTCGGCGACTGTCCGCCAGAAGGTGTCCTCGTCCAGGACCCCTTCGGTGGCCAGGCCCGCACCCAGGAAGCGGAAGAAGCAGTCGAAGACATCGGTGAAGACCGACAGCAGCTTCATGTCCTCGGGGACCTCGGCGCGGATCCGGTCGACCTTCGGCGGCAGCACCGCGTCCGGGTCCATGACCGCGATCTCCTCGGCGATGTCCTTGAAGATCGTGCGGGTGACGACGCCGTCCTCCACGACCAGGATCACGTTCTCGCCGTGCGGCATGTAGACGAGGTCGTAGGCGTAGAAGCTGTGCAGCACCGGGACGAGGTAGGCGTCCAGGTAGTGCCGCAGCCACACCTGCGGGTCGAGTCCGGACTCCTCGATGAGCGCCCCGGCCACCGAGCGGCCCTCGTGGTCGGTGTGGACCAGGGAGGCCATGGTGGCGACCCGCTCGCCCGGCGCCAGACCGGCGACGGGGCTCTCGCGCCAGAGCGCGGCCAGCATCTTCAGGTAGGGGGAGCCCTTGGCGGTGGCGGCCTCGTACGCCCGGTGGTGGTAGCCGATCGCGGCCCGCTCCCGGATGATCGAGAACCGGGCGGCGGTCAGCAGGCTGTCGCGCTCGATCAGCCCGGCCAGCCAGTCGTTGATGGCGGGTGTGGCCTCCATGTAGGCGGCGGAGAGGCCGCGCATGAAGCCCATGTTCAGGACGGACAGCGCCGTTTTGACGTAGTGCTTCTCGGGGTGGTCGGTGTTGAAGAACGTACGGATCGACTGCTGGGCGAGGTAGGCGTCCTCGCCCTCCCCGAGCACCACCAGATGGCGCTCGGCCAGCTCACCGGCGAAGGTGACGGCGAGCTTGTTCCACCACTGCCAGGGGTGCACGGGCAGCAGGAAGTACGCGTCCGGGTCCAGGTCCAGGGAGCTCAGGGTGGCGGCGAACCGCTCCCGGGTCTCCTCGCTCAGCTCGTCCGCGACCAGCGAGTCGTAGTCGAGACCGGCGCCCGCCGTGAAGGTGGCCCGGTCGCGGCGGGCGGCCAGCCACACCAGCCGGATCGGGGAGGCGGCCTCGGGGGCGTACGCACGGTACTCGTCGACCCCGAAACCGAGCCGGCCGTTGTTGGCCACGAAACAGGGGTGGCCCTCGGTCATCCCGGTCTCGACGGCCTGGAAACCGGCGGCGACGAGCTGCCGGGAGGTGGCCGGTTCCTTGGTGAGTTTGTAGGCGGTTCCGGCCAGGGTGGAGGAGACCTCCTCCAGGTAGACCGGCAGGATCTCCTCGGTCAGCCCGAGTGCGACCCGTAGCTCGATGAAGAACTCCAGCGCGTCGAGCGGCACTTCGGACCCGTGCCGGTGGCGCGTGATCGACCCGGCCTCGATCTGCCAGTGGTCCAGGGCGAAGAGGCGTGCGGTGAAACGGTACTCCGTCCCCGCGTCGTCGCTACGGAGGGTGTAGCGGCCCTCGCCGACGGGAACGGGGGTGAGAAGTCGTTCGTGGCTGAATTCCGCCAGTGCTTTGCGTACCAGCAGTCGGTTTGCGGTGGCCCAGCGGTCCGGGGAGAGGTGGGCGACGCTGTCGGTGAGGGCGGTCGTCATCGGTCGGTTCCTCCGGTTGCTGCTTCGAACTGCTCGCGGGTGCAGGCGCTGAGCAGTGCGTCCTTCTCCGGTTTGGCGATCTCCCGCAGCACCTCGAAGCCGACGGCCTTGTTGAGGGCCTGGACGGCGCTGTTGGTGACGTCGGGCTCGACGACGACCCGGCGCACCGCCGGGTCGGTGAAGAGGAAATCCATCACGGCGGTGATCACGGCCCGGGTGAAGCCGTGCACGGGGGTGTCGGTCGGCGCGACCAGGAAGTGCATCCCGACATCGCCGGGCTCCGCCTCGTACAGGCCCTTCAGCTCGACCTCGGTGGGGTCGTACCGCTCGATGAGGAAGGCGGGCTCGCCGTCGTGCAGGCCGATGAACGCGTCATGGTGCGGGTGGGCGGCGATCGCCATGTACTCCCGCTCCACGTCCTGGAGTTTCGCCCCGCCCATCAGCCAGAACGCGGCCTTGGGGTGGGTCACCCAGCCGTGCACCAGCTCGGCGTCGGCGAGGGGGTCGAGGGGGCGGACGGTGAACGTGCCGGGTTTTCCCGGGGTTTCTTCGCTGTGGGGCTGGTTCATATCGCGAACTCCTGGAAGGCGATGGACTTCTCGACCGGGTAGTACTCACGGCCGAGCAGTTCGCCGATGATGTACGCGTTGCGGTAGGCGCCCATGCCCAGGTCGGGCGAGGTGATCGAGTGGGTGTGCACCCCGGCGTTCTGCAGGAAGATCCCGCGCCCGGTGGTGTCGATGCTGTAGTTGCGGGCCACGTCGAAGCGGCCCCGGCTGTCGTGGCGCAGCCGGCCCTCGACGGGCGCCAGGAACGCGGGCGCCTCGTAGCGGTAGCCGGTGGCGAGGATGAGGCCCTCGGTGGTGAGCTCGTACTCCTTGCCCTGCTCCTCCTGGCGCAGCCCCAGGCTGTACGCGCCGCCCTCCTCGTCGTAACGCGCGCTGAGCAGCGCCGAGTTGGTGAGCAGCCGGGTCGGGACCGGGCCGGGCAGGTTCTTCTGGTAGAGCAGGTCGAAGATCGCGTCGATCAGCTCCCCGTCGATGCCCTTGAACAGCCCCTTCTGCCCGGTCTCCAGCCGGTAGCGGGTCTCCTCGGGCAGCGCGTGGAAGTAGTCGATGTACTCCGGGGAGGTCATCTCCAGCGTGAGCTTGGTGTACTCCAGCGGGAAGAACCGCGGGGAGCGGGTCACCCAGTTGAGCCGGTAG
The DNA here is from genome assembly GCF_014650075.1 of Streptomyces microflavus. Taxonomy (GTDB): domain Bacteria; phylum Actinomycetota; class Actinomycetes; order Streptomycetales; family Streptomycetaceae; genus Streptomyces; species Streptomyces microflavus. The sequence goes on from NZ_BMUG01000001.1 coordinate 275,085, forward strand.
CCGTACGTGTCGATCTCGGAGAGCAGGTCGTAGTAGATCTCCGCCGCGCTCTGCCCGCTGCCGACCAGGGTGATCGACTTCTTCTTCTGGAGCTCGGCTTTCCCCTCCAGATAACGGGAGTTGTGCAGGAAGTCCCCGCCGAGGCCGTGGCACGCCTCGGGGATGTACGGCGGGGTTCCGGTGCCGAGGACCAGGTGCCGGGAGCGCAGGACGGTCCCGGCGGCGGTGGTCACGGTGTAGAGCTCGCTGCCCTCGTCGTACGTCACCGCCTCCACGGTCTCGTTGAACCGGATGCTGCTCAGTCTGGCGGCGGCCCAGCGGCAGTAGTCGTTGTACTCGGTCCGCAGCGGGTAGAAGTTCTCCCGGATGTAGAACGAGTAGAGCCTGCCGCGCTCCTTCAGGTAGTTGAGGAACGAGTACGGCGAGGTCGGGTCGGCCATGGTGACCAGGTCCGACATGAACGGCGTCTGGAGATGGGCCCCTTCGAGGAACATCCCGGAGTGCCACTCGAAGTCCGGCTTGGACTCCAGGAAGACACCGTTCAGTTCGTCGATCGGCTCGGTCAGGCAGGCCAGTCCGAGATTGAACGGGCCGAGCCCGATCCCGATGAAGTCGTGGGGCTCAGGAAGCGCGGACAAGGGAGTCTCCCAGGTACTGCTCGGCGTGGCCGGAGATCAGGTCGAGGACCGCGGCGATGTCGTCCACGGTCGTTTCGGGGTTGAGGAGGGTGAACTTCAGGTACTGGCGGGCGCCGACCTTGGTGCCCGCGACGATCGCCTCACCGGAGGCGAACAGGGCCTTGCGGGCGTAGAGGTTGGCGCGGTCGATCTGGTCCGGGGAGGTGACGCCGGACGGGATGTGGCGGAAGACGAGTGTGGAGAGCTGCGGCTGGACCACCACGTCGAAGCGCGGGTCGGCGGCGAGCAGCTTCCACCCCTCGGCGGCCAGGTCGCAGACCTCGTCGAAGAGTTCGCCGATGCCGTCCGCGCCCATGACGCGCAGCGTCATCCACAGCTTGAGGGCGTCGAACCGGCGGGTCGTCTGGAGGGACTTGTCGACCTGGTTGGGTATCCGCTCCTCGGCCATCCGGCGCGGGTTCAGATACTCCGCGTGGTACAGGGCGTGGCGCAGGGTCGCCCGGTCGCGGACCAGGACGGCGGAGGAACTCACCGGCTGGAAGAAGGACTTGTGGTAGTCGACGGTGACCGAGTCGGCGTGCGCGATGCCTTCGAGGAGGCCGCGGCGCTCACGGGAGGCCAGCAGACCGCAGCCGTACGCGGCGTCCACGTGCATCCAGGTGGCGAACTGCTCGCAGAGCGCGGCGATCTCGGGCAGCGGGTCGATGGAGCCGAAGTCCGTGGTGCCGGCGGTGGCGACGACGGCCATCGGGACGGCGCCCTCGGCGACGCACTGCTCCAGGGCGTGGGCGAGGGCCACGGCCTGCATGCGCTTGTTGCTGTCGACGGGGACGGAGATCACCGCGTCCGGGCCGAGGCCGAGCAGTTTGGCGGACTTCTGCACGCTGAAGTGGCTGCACTCGGAGGTGAGGATCCGCAGCCGGGTGTAGTGCTCGGGCCGGACCTTGGCCTCTTCGCGGGCCAGCAGCAGGGCCTGGAGGTTGGACTGCGTACCGCCGCTGGTGAAGATGCCGTCGGCGGCCGGTCCGAGGCCGATGCGCTCGGTGGTCCAGTCGATCAGCCGGCGCTCGATGAGGGTGCCGCCCGCGCTCTGGTCCCAGGTGTCCAGGGAGGAGTTGATCGCGGAGAGCACCGCCTCGCCGAGGACGGCCGGGATGACGACCGGGCAGTTGAGGTGGCCCAGGTAACGGGGGTGGTGGAAGTAGACGGCGTCGCGGAGATAGACCTCGCCGAGCTCGTCCAGGGCGGCGGTGGCATCGCCCAGCGGCCGGTCGAGGTCGATCGCGTCGACGACGGGGGAGAGCTCGTCGACGCCGACTCCGCTGAAGGGGCGGTCGGTGGCGGCGATTTTGGCCGCGACCCGTTCCACTCCTGCGGTGACGGTACGCCGGTACTGCTCCGCAGTCGTGTTGTTGAGCAGGTGCGAACGCATGAAGGGGTCCTCCCGGGTGAGGGGAACTTCATCGAGTCCCTCCGGGCAGGGGAAGGGGGGACGAGGGACGCGATGTCGAAGTGAGGTTAGCCTAACCTAACTCGATCACCGGCTCTTCCCGGGCCTTGGTGGTGCGGAAGTTGTCCGCTTTGATTCACTTTTGGGGTGCCCCTGTGTGCGTGCGTGTGGCTAGTCCCCGGCCCGGGCGAGTGTCTCCGCCCGCAGCTGCTCCTCGCTGAGCCCGCGCCGCCAGTACCCGACGAAGGTGACCCGCTTGCGGTCGAAGCCGCGCTCCTGGACCAGGTGGCGGCGGAGCGCCCGCACCTCGGACGACTCGCCCGCGATCCAGACGTACGGGGTGCCCTCGGGGAGCTCGGCGGCGCGCACGGCCTCCATGGCGGGCAGGGCCCCCTCGCTCCGGACGAGCCAGCTGATCCGGGCCTTGGCCGCGGTGTTGAGGGCCTGCCGGTCCTCCGTCTTCGGCACCTCCAGCCAGACCCGGGCGGGCATCCCCGCGGGGAGCCACTCCAGGGCGGCGGACGCGGCGGGCAGAGCCGTCTCGTCGGCCCAGATGAGGACCCAGTCGGTGTCCTTCGGCGGCCGGAAGCGCACGGAGGTGTTGTCCTCGACCGCGGGGCCCAGCACCTTGAGCGGGTCGCCCGCCGCGGCCATGAGTGCCCAGCGGGAGGCCGGGCCGCCGTCACCGTGGAGCGCGAAGTCGATGTCCACCTCGGTGGAGCCGTCGGCCTTCACGCGCTGGGCCCGCACGGCGTACGACCGCATCACCGCCCGTACGTCCTCGGGCAGCGCCCGCCATTTCGGGTACCAGGCCCCGTCCTCGCCCTCGGGCACCACGGCCTCGCGCTGCCCGGGGTGCGGCAGGAAGATCGACAGGCTCTGGTCGCGGCCCCCGGCGCTGAACCCCTCGGCCCCGGGCCCGCCCAGGGTGATCCGGAGCATGGAGGGGCCGAGCCGCCTGACCCGCAGGACGGTCAGGTCGAAGAACCGGAACGGGGCGACATGGGGCACGGCGGCAGTCGTCAACGGGGCTCCTCCGGGGCGGGCCGGGAGCGGCGGGCGGACGGGCCCGGCTCCGGCGACGGCAGTCCGAAGGAAGGTTAGCCTAACCTTGGTTAGCGGTCACGATGTTGGGAGAGCCCTGGTCGCGAGTGTCGCCCCACCGGAAGGCCGGGGGCGGGCCCACCGGAAGGCCGGGGGCGGGCGCGCCCCCATGGCGCCCGCCCCCGGCCCACCTCCCGTGGCGCCTATTGCCCGGCCCGCCTTCCAGGGCGCCTGCTCCCCGGCCGACCTCCCATGGCGCCCGCCCCCGGTCCGCCTCCCGTGGCGCCTGCTCCCCGGCCCGCCTCCTATAGCCCTGGCCCTGCCCTCCCCGGGGCCCTCAGGCCCCGAAGTCGGCGCGGCAGGCGTCGAGTCCTTCCACGGTGACGTCGACGCTGCGGTGCTTCTCCCACCCGGCCCGGTCCAGCCGCAGCCGTTGCAGGGTGGTGGCCGTCCCGCGGATCACCTGGACCTGGAGGCCGTCGGGTTCGTACCCGAGCCGCCGCGAGACGCCCAGCGAGCCGCCGTTGTCCGTCCTGGCCTCGGAGACCGCGTACCGGGCGCCGAGCCCCTCGAAGGCCAGATGGAGGGCGGCGGCCCGCATCTCCGTCCCGATGCCCCGCCCCTGGTGGGCGAGGCCCAGCCACGACCCGGTCACCGCCTCGCGCCGTACACCGAACTCCCGGCCCATCACGTCCTGCCGTCCCACGACCTCGCCCTCGTGGAGGACGGCCAGGGAGAGGTGCCACTCCTGGGCCGTCCATCCGGCGATGGTGCTCAGCACGTGCTGGTAGGTGGCCCGGCCGACCTCGGCGGGCTCACCGTCGGTCCACGGCACGGTGAACGGCATCGTGTCCGGGGCGTGCACCCCGCCGGCGCCGACCGAGGCCAGCTCGTCGAGGAGCGCCTCGTCGGGCAGCCGCAGTTCCAGGCGGGGTGTACGGATCCGGAGCCCGTGGAGGGGCCAGTATCGGTGGTTCATGCAGGGACTTTGCCCGACGGCCGGTCGGCCTGTCGAACGGATTCCGGGGAGGAGGGGACCCCGGCCCCGGACCGGCTGCCCGGCCGGCGCCGCAGCCCGAAGGCGCTGACGGCGGCGGCGATCAGGGCGGCGGCCAGCGGGACGAAGAGCGCCGCCCGGTAGCCGTCGAGCAGGGCAGCCGGTGTAGTTCCTTCGGTGGCAGCGATGTTGACGGCGGCGACGGAGGACAGGCCGATCGCGGCACCGAACTGGAAGGAGGTGTAGAGCAGCCCGCCCGCGACGCCCTGCTCCTCCTCGGCGATGCCGTCGGTGGCCGTGATCGTCAGCGGACCGTACGCCAGTGAGAAGGCCACACCGAGCATGACCAGGCTCGGGAGCATCGCGAGGTAGGTCCGGTCCGCGCCGAGCGGCAGGAACAGCGCGTACGCGAGGGAGGCGAGGAGCAGTCCGCCGAAGATGACCCGTGCGTTGCCGAACCTCGCCACGAGCTTGGGGGTGAGCAGCGGGGAGAGGACCGCGTCCACGCCGATGACGATCAGGGCGAAGCTCGTCTGGAGGGACGACCAGCCTCGCAGCTCCTGCAGATAGAGCACGGCGATGAACTGGAAGCCGAAGAAGCCCGCGGCGAAGAGCAGCCCCGACACGTTGGCGCGGACCAGCGACCCGTTGCGGAAGATGCCCAGGCGCACCAGCGGCGAGGCCGAGCGGCGCTCGATGAGGACGAACGCGAGGAAGAGCAGGAGCGCGGTGCCGATCGTGGCCGTTGTCCAGGCGGCCGAGGTGTGTGTGGCCCGCTCGACGCCGAAGACGAGGAGCAGGATGCCGAGGGTGACGGTGACCGCTCCGGCCAGGTCGACCCCCTGCCCGGTGCGGTCGGGACGCGGCGACTTGGGGACGAGCCGCAGTGCGGCGAGCAGGATGCCGAACGAGAGGATGACCGGGGCGAAGAACACCCAGCGCCAGTCGACGGCGGAGAGCAGACCGCCGACGACCAGCCCGATGGAGAAGCCGCCCGCCGCGGTGCCGGAGTAGACGAGCAGGGCTTTGTTGCGCTGCGGCCCCTCCGGGAAGCCGGTGGTGATGATCGACAGACCGGCCGGGGTCATGAAGGCGGCGGCGATGCCCGTCACGAACCGGGCGAGGATCAGCATCCACCCTTCGGTGGCGAGTCCGCCGAGACCGGAGAAGAGGAGGAAGACCACCAGCCAGAGGATGAACATCCGCCGGCGCCCGAACAGGTCGGCCGCCCGGCCGCCCAGCAGCATGAAGCCGCCGTAGCCGAGGACGTACGCACTCATCACCCACTGGAGGGTGCCGGTGGACAGCCCCAGGTCGGCGCGGATCGCGGGCAGGGCCACGTTCAGCATGGCCACGTCGATGCCTTCGAGGAAGATCGCACCGCAGAGCACGAGCAGCACACCCCACGCGCGGCCGGTCATGCGGTCGGTGCCGCTGCTCGAAGGGGAGGGTGGTGTGGACACGGGACTTCTCCTTGGACGAGGAAGAGGGCATGGCGAACCGCTGCAACAGCGGTCCGGAGTAAGGGATTCGAGGGGAGCGGCGCTCAATCCGCGCGGATCGAACGTGAGTTACCGAAGTGCTGGTCGGTTCCCTCTTGTAACCACTCGAAGCATGCGGCACTGTGGGGGACCATGGAAGAAGGCACTTCGAAGTCACCGAGTCACTGCGGCGATACCGGCGACGAGCAGGACTTCGACATCAGTCAGTGGGACGTCCGCGAGGGCTGCGAGGTGCGGCAGATCCTCGACCGCGTCGCGGACAAGTGGTCGCTGCTCGCCATAGCGCACCTGGAGCGCCGGACGCTGCGCTTCTCCGAGCTGCGCCGCCTGATCGACGGCATCAGCCAGCGCATGCTGACGGTGACCCTGCGCCAGCTCGAACGCGACGGCCTGGTGCGGCGCACGGTCTATCCGGTGGTCCCGCCGCGCGTGGAGTACGAGCTGACGCCGATGGGCGCGACCCTGCACACGACGATCCGGACCCTGGTCGACTGGACCGAGGGCCACCAGCAGGAGATCGCCAGGGCGCGCGCGGAGTACGACAGCCGCCAGGCCGCGGAGACGCCTGTCGTCTGAGGGGGTGCGGCCCCTACGGCATCGCCATCGGCTCCGGGGCGCGGCCTCGCGGGACACGGGCTGTTGCCCAGCTCTTCCCCTGGCGGCCCGCTGCGGGAAAACTGTGCCGAGCACTGTGGTGCCTGCGCCCGGACGGGGGATGGACAACGTTGTCATACGTTCTGTCCGCCCCCTTCCCCGGGTCGGCGATCCACGCCTTCCGTCTGCCCCGAGAGGACCGCTCATGCGGGAACCCACCGCCGCCGAACGCCCGGCACCACGCAGGAGACGGGCCCGGCTGCGTGCCGTCGCCGTGGCCGCGCTCACGTCCGGCGCGCTCGTAGCCGGCCTCACACCGGCCACCGCCACAGCCACCACCGCCGCCACGGATGTCGCCCCGCGCGCCTCGGCCATCAGCCCGTACGACGCGGTCGACCCGTTCATCGGCACGGAGTTGGACCCGGCCCAGAACAAGGGCAACAGCGCGTACGGCAACACCTGGCCGGGCGCGACGACCCCGTTCGGCATGGTCCAGTCGAGCCCGACGACGTACCGCTCGTCGGACGGGGACCAGAAGGGCGGTTACGAGTACAGCGCCGACAAGATCCGCGGCTTCGGGATGACCCGGCTGTCCGGCACCGGCTGCGAGGGCCGGTTCAGCGCCTTCGACTTCCCGGTGCTCCCGTACACCGGTCCGCTCGACGGGGGCGCGCTGCCGACCAGCCCCGGCACGAAGATCGACCCGTACTACCTGGACTTCGACCACCGCGACGAGACGGCCGCCCCCGGCCACTACACGGTCGGCCTCGGCAACGGCGTGGAGACGGAGCTGACCGCGACCACCCGAACCGCCGTCAACCGGTACGAGTTCCCGGCCCGCAAGGACTCCTCGACGCTGATCCTGGACGTGGCGGGCTCCAACAACCGGGTCTTCGACAGCGAGGTCACGGTCGAGGGCCGCACGGTCAGCGGCTGGGTCGAGACGGCGTCGGTGTGCGACGAGGGCGGCCGGTACCGCGCCTACTTCTCCTCTACCTTCGACCGTGCGTTCACCTCGTACGGCACCTGGCAGGGCGGCGCGGTCACCCCGGGCGCGGCGACCGCGCGCGGCGGTGCGGCCAAGCACGGCTCGGGGGCGTACCTCGTCTTCCCGAAGGGCGCGACGGTCACCGCGCGGACCGGGCTCAGCTACGTCAGCGTGGCGAACGCGGCCCGCAACGCGGAGGAGGAGACCGGTGGCCGGAGCTTCGACCAGGTCCGCAGGTCGACCGCGCAGGTCTGGAAGGACACGCTGTCCACGGTGAAGGCCACCGGAGGCACGAAGCCGGAGCGCGTGAAGTTCTACACGGCGCTCTACCACTCCCTCCTCCACCCGAACACCGCCGATGACGTGAACGGCCAGTACCCGGGCCACGACGGCAAGGTCCGCAAGGTGGCGCCCGGCCGGCACCACTACGTCACGTACGCGGGCTGGGACATGTACCGGGGGCAGGCGCAGCTCATCGCGCTGCTCTTCCCGAAGGTCGGCTCCGACATCAACCAGTCGCTGGTGGACCTGGTGAAGCAGACGGGCGCCTGGCCCAACTGGCCGCACCTGAACCAGTCGCAGCAGAAGATGAGCGGTGACTCGCTCCAGGTGGTGCTGTCCTCCATCGACGCGTTCGGCAGCGTGGACTACGACCGCAAGGCGGCGCTCGCATCGATGCGGAAGACGCAGCAGCTGCCCGCGGACACGACCAAGCGGGCACACGCACAGCAGTACTTCAGCGCAGGGTTCATCGACAACGGCAAGGGCGACTCGGCCACATCCAAGACCCTTGAGTACGCGATCGACGACTTCGCGATAGCCCAACTGGCCGACAGGCTGGGCGAGAAGAAGACCCACGAGCAGTTCATGGTGCGGGCGCAGAACTGGCAGAACCTGCTCGACCCGGAGACGGACCGCATCCGCCCGCGCGGCCGCAACGGCTTCGACCGCTCCTTCAACCTCGGTGAGCGCGGGAACCAGTTCGAGCAGGCGACCGGCTACCAGTACGGCTGGATGGTCCCGCAGAACATCGGCACGCTGATCGAGAAGCGCGGCGGCATCGAGCCGGTCACGCGCGACCTGGACGAGCACACCAAGGCCCTGGACGCGGGCGTCTACAACACCACGGGCGCCTACCTCTCCAACCAGCCGAGCTTCTCGATGCCGTACGTCTACAACTGGCTGCGCCAGCCGCACCGGACGTCGGAGGTGCTGCGCCGGGCGACGGACGAGATGTACGGCGCGACCCCGTCGGGCCTGCCGGGCAACGACGACCTGGGGTCGCTGAGCTCCTGGTACGTGTGGGCGAACCTGGGGATGAACCCCACGGTGTACGGCACGGCGAACCTGGTGCTCAGCTCACCGATGTTCGACAGGATCACGATCGACAGCGCGGACAGCGACCGCCGGATCACGGTCAAGGCGGCGGGAGCGGCGGCCGACAAGCCCTACATCACGGGCCTGAAGGTCAATGGGAAGTCCACCACCAGGTCCTGGCTGAACGAGGACTTCGCGCGGGCGGGCGGCGAGCTGACGTTCACGATGGGCGCGACCCCTGCGACCTGGGGTACGGGAGCGGCCGACGTACCGCCGTCGTACACGGAGGGCTCCGACGCCCGCAACAACATCGGCTCGACCCCCGACGGTCAGGGCAAGCTCGGCTCGCTCGACCTCAGCGACAACTCCCTCTCCCGCGAGAAGCTGGCGGCGGCGGGCGCGACCCCCGGCGCGAAGCTGCCGCTGGGCGACACGGGAGCCACGTTCACCTGGCCGAAGACCGAGGCGGGCGAGCCGGACAACTGGATCCCGCACGGCCAGCGGATCGACCTCACGGCCCGGGGCGGCAAGGGGATCAAGGCGACGGGCATCTCCTTCCTCGGCCTGGCGACCAACGGCCCGTCCCAGGGTCTGGCGTCGGTGGAGTACGAGGACGGCTCGACGCAGAACGTGGCGGTGCAGTTCACCGACTGGACGCCCGGCACCAACTACCTCTACGGCAATGCCCCGTTGGTGGCCACGGAGGGCCGCAACAAGGTGAACGGCACGTCGGACACCACCCGCACGGTGGTCTTCGGCACGGTCCCGCAGGTGCTGGACGGAAAGAAGCGCGTGAAGTCGGTGGTCCTGCCGCAGGGCACGGACCGGGGCATCATGCACGTCTTCGACGTGGCCCTGACGACCAACCCGGACCTGAAGGCGCCGGGCGTCATCCCGGAGCGCATAGTCCTCACCCCGACCACCACGCCCTCCACCTCCCAGGCGGTGACGTGGCGGACGGGCAGCGGCACGACACAGGGGGAGGCGCAGTACCGTCAGGCGGGCTCCAACTCGGCCTGGAGAAAGGCGAAGGCAACCACGAACGAGGAACTTCTGAGCAACGGCATCCCCACGCGCACGCACTCGGCGGTGATGGACCGGCTGAAGCCGGGGACGGCGTACGAGTACCAGGTGGGCCACGCCGGCAAGTTGAGCGGGCGGTACACCTTCACCTCGGCCGGGAAGCCGGGCGAGGAGTTCACCTTCCTCTACTTCGGCGACGCCCAGAACGACCTGAAGGCGAAGTGGGCCCCGGTCGTCGACCAGGCGTACAAGCGCTTCCCGCAGGCGATCGGCAGCGTCAACGCCGGTGACCTGGTGGACTCGGGCGGCAACGACGGCCTGTGGGACGAGTGGTTCGGCGCCATGAACGGCCACAGCCAGACGACCAATGTGATCGCGGCACCGGGGAACCACGAGTACAACGCGGACCTGTTCCTGAAGACGTGGAAGTCGACGTTCGCCTACCCGGCCAACGGCCCCACCGCCGTACCGGCAAAGAACGACAGCGGGGCGGAGCGCCAACGGGCGGCCTACGAGGCCCACATGGCGAAGTCCATCACGGAGACGGCGTACTACACGGACTACCAGAACGTCCGCTTCATCACCCTCAACGCGAGCACGCACGACGCACGCGAGCTGATGACCCCGCCGAACCTCCCGTCCTGCTCGGTCGACTGCCCGGACCCGCAGAAGCTCTGGCTGGACCTCCAGGCCCGCTGGCTCGACCAGATCCTGGCGAACAACCCCAACAAGTGGTCGGTGGCCACCTTCCACCAGCCGGTCTTCTCGGCAGCGGTCGGCCGCGACGAGAAGCCGATCCGTGACGCCTGGCTCCCGGTCTTCCAGCGCCACGACATCGACCTGGTCCTGATGGGCCACGACCACGTCTACGCCCGCGGCTACGTCAACGCGGACGCGACGGACACCCCGGGCGTGACGACGGGCCCGGTCTACGCAGTCGCGATGGCGGGCCCGAAGTACTACGAGCTGTCCCCGGCCGACGACAACGTCTGGACCCGCAACGGCGCCACGCAGGTGGCCCGCGCGGCCCACACGTCGACGTTCCAGGGCATCACGGTCTCGAAGGACACGATCCGCTACGAGGCGGTCATCGGCGCCAAGTGGGATGACAGGTCGACGACGGACAAGGAGGTGGGGGAGACCCTGGACGCGTTCACGATCACGAAGAGCGAGGCCGGCGTGAAGTACGTGACGGAGGAGGGGGTGGCGGTGCCGCCGGCCGCACGGCGGTAGGGCTGCTGGTCGACCGTTGCCGGGTCCGTACGGCAGGAGCTGGGGACTCTCTCCGCCGTACGGCCCCCGGGCCCGCAGGGTGCCGCCCCCGGTGGCCCGAGAGGGCAAGGGACACTGTCCCCGACCACCGCCCCGGCGCTCTGCCGCCGTCGGTCCGGGCGCCCTAGTGTTGATCCCTTCCCGCGCCCCTCCGCGTGGATTCCGTACCGAAGGGAGTGGCTCATGCACACGCGTGAAGAGGCGGAAGAGGGCCACCGATCGCTCAGGCTCCTGCAGCCGGGGACTCGCGCGGCTTCCACGCCACCCGCATCGGTGCAGGAGACCGGAGGCCGGCTGATGGAGCTGCAGCGCTCGGCCGGGAACGCCGCCGTGTGCCGCATGCTCGACAGCCGGGCGGCGCTGCCGGTGCAGCGGATGCCGGGGGAGGACACCGGGGAGCCGGAAGCGAGCACGAGCAGCCGGAGCACCACCGTGATCAGCGGGCACGGCCGGTTCGGCGACAACCAGCGCCTGCCCAAGAACCCCGACAACCCGCGCAGCCGCGCGCTCAAGGCGACCTTCACCGTGCCGGAGGGCATCGAGCTGATCGTCTACGCCCCGCCGGGTGCCTGGCTGGAGAACGAGGTGGCGAAGCTCGTGGAGTCCGGCGAGCCGCCGGCCGCGGACAACCTCGAACTGGTCGGCCCCAACAACAAGCGCAAGCCGATGCCCGACGGGTTTCCCAAGACCTACACGGCGGGCCAGGAGGTCATCAACTACAAGCTGATGCCTCTGGAGGCCAAGCATCTGGCCGAGGGCGCGACCTCGGTGGAGGGCGGCACCCTGCGGGACAAGGTGGCCGACCTCGCCGACGCCCATCAGGCGCAGGGGAACGACGAAGCCCCCTTGACCGTGCACTACGCCTGTTGCGGCGTGGGCTCCTCCAGCATCCCGGAGATCGAGCGGCTCTTCGAGCACCGTAACTACACGGTCATGCTCCGCACGACGTCCCCGTCCCCCTCCCCGGAACCGGAGAAGCCGACCAAGCGCCGCAAGAAGTAAGGCGGGGTGGGAGTGGCCCCCGGCCGCCGTGAACCAGTCCACGGCGGCCGGTGCGGAAGCGATCGGGACCGCGGGCCGCGACTCAGGCCGGCAGCCCCAACTCCCGTGCGATCAGCATCCGCTGGACCTCCGACGTCCCCTCGCCGATCTCCAGGATCTTCGAGTCGCGCCACATCCGCGCCACCGGGTACTCGTTCATGAAGCCGTAGCCGCCGTGGATCTGTGTCGCCTCGCGGGCGTTGTCCACCGCGACCGTCGACGAGTACAGCTTCGCGATCGCCGCCTCCTTCTTGAACGGTTCGCCCGCCACCAGCCGCGAAGCCGCGTCGCGCCAGCCCACGCGGGCCATGTGGGCGCGCATCTCCATGTCGGCGATCTTGAACTGGATCGCCTGGTTGGCGCCGATCGGCCTGCCGAAGGCGTGGCGCTCGGCCGCGTACTTCACCGACTCGTCCACGCAGCCCTGCGCCAGGCCCGTGGCCAGGGCCGAGATCGCGACCCGGCCCTCGTCCAGGATCCTCAGGAACTGCGCGTAGCCCCGGCCCTCCTCGCCCAACAGGTTCGCCGCCGGGACGCGGACGTCGGTGAAGGACAGTTCGCGGGTGTCCGAGGCGTTCCAGCCGACCTTGGAGTACGGGGCCGCGACCGTGAAGCCGGGGGTGCCGGAGGGGACGATGATCGCCGAGATCCGGGGGCGGCCGTCCTCCTTGCGGCCCGTCACGGCCGTTACAGTCACCAACTCCGTAATGTCCGTGCCCGAGTTGGTGATGAAGCACTTCGAGCCGTTGATGACCCACTCGTCTCTCGCCTCGTCCAGCACCGCCGTCGTCCGCGTGCCGCCCGCGTCCGAGCCGCCGTCCGGCTCGGTCAGGCCGAACGCGCCCAGCGCCTCGCCCGCACAGAGCTTCGGCAGCCACTGCCGCTTCTGCTCCTCCGTGCCGAAGAGGTGGAGCGGCATCGCGCCCAGCGAGACCCCGGCCTCCAGCGTGATCGCCACCGAGGAGTCGACCCGGGCCAGCTCCTCCAGGGCGATCCCGAGCGCGAGGTAGTCGCCGCCCATCCCGCCGTACTCCTCCGGGAACGGCAGCCCGAACAGGCCCATCCGACCCATCTCGCGCACGATCTCGTACGGGAATTCATGGCGCTCGTAGAAGTCGCCGATCTTCGGCGCGACCACGTCGTGCGCGAACGCCTCTACCGTGCGGCGCAGTTCCTCGTGCTCGGCGGTCAGCCGGTGGTCCAGGGACATGGTGTGGCTCACTCCTTGTGGGAGGGGGAGGAAGAAAGGGAAGGGGTCAGGGCGCGGACCGTGCGGGATGGGCTCGGTCGGCCCAGGTGTTCGGCCAGCCAGACGCTGGTGGCGGTGAGTTCGGACAGGTCGACGCCCGTTTCGATTCCTAGGCCGTCGAGCATCCACACCAGGTCCTCGGTGGCGAGATTGCCCGTGGCGCTCTTCGCGTACGGGCAGCCGCCCAGGCCGCCCGCCGAGGCGTCCACCGTCGTCACCCCGTGCTGGAGCGCCGCCAGGGTGTTGGACAGCGCCTGGCCGTACGTGTCGTGGAAGTGCACCCCGATGGAGGGCGTGGGGACGGATGCCTCGTTCAGCGCTGTCAGCAGTGCCGTTACGTGGCCCGGCGTCGCCACCCCGATCGTGTCGCCCAGCGACAGCTCGTCGCAGCCCAGGTCCATCAGCGCCTTCGCGACCCTGACGACCTGCGCCACCGGCACCGCGCCCTCCCACGGGTCGCCGAAGCACATCGACAGGTACCCGCGCACATGCACCTTGTCCGCCTTGGCGCGGGCCACCACCGGCTCGAACATCGCGAGCGACTCGTCGACCGTCCGGTTCAGGTTGCGTGCGGCGAACGTCTCCGTCGCCGAGCCGAACACCGCGATCGACCGGGCCCCGAGCGCGAGCGCCCGGTCCAGGCCGCGTTCGTTCGGGACGAGGACCGGGAGGGACACGTCACCGATGTCCGCGACCTCGCCGAGGAGCGGGAACAGCTCCTCCGCGTCCGCCAGTTGGGGCACCCACTTCGGGTGCACGAAGCTCGTCGCCTCGATGGTCGTCAGGCCCGCCACGGCCAGGCGGCGGATGAACTCCGCCTTCACCGGGGTCGGGACGGTCTCCTTCTCGTTCTGCAGGCCGTCCCGCGCGCCCACTTCGTGGATCCGGACCCGGGCCGGCAGACCGGGCGCCGGGACCTTCATGGGGAGCGTGGTCATGAGTCCTCCCGAGGGGCCACTACCGCCAGGATCTGGTCCATCGCCACCGTCGCGCCCGCCGTGACGTCCAGCTCCGTGACCGTCCCCGCGTGCGGGGCGGAGATCACGTGTTCCATCTTCATCGCCTCCACCACGAGCAGGCTCTGACCTGCTTCGACCTCGTCCCCGACGGCCACCTTCACCACCGTGACCGTGCCCGGCATCGGCGCCGCCAGCGTGTCCGCCCCGCCCCGGCCGGCCCCGCTCAGGGACGCCTCCACCGGGTCGTGGTCCTGGACGTGCCAGGTGTCGCCGTCCCGGCCGAGCCAGTCGCCGGAGCGGTGGAAGTGGCCCACCGTGCCGTCGAGTTCGACCGAGACCCGGTCGGCCGTGACCGTCGCGGAGGCCGGGGCCTCGTACGTCACCGGGTCCGCGCCGGACACCCGCAGCGGGAACACCAGCGGCGCCGGGGTCCCCCCCGTCCGCCACCCGCTCGGCACGGAGAACGGGTCCGTCCAGCCCCCCGCGTCCGGCCGGGGCTCCAGCACCTCCCGGCGGACCGCGGCCGCCGCCGCGTACACCTCGTCCGGAACCCCGTCCGGCACCAGGCCCTCCGCCTCGCGCTCCACCAGCCCCGTGTCGAGGTTGCCGGAGATCACGTCCGGGTGGGCCAGCAGGCGGCGCAGGAAGCCCGCGTTGGTCGGGACGCCCAGGATCACCGTGTCCGCGAGGGCCGCCCGCAGCTTGCGGATGGCCGTCGCGCGGTCGGGGCCGTACGCGATGACCTTCGACAGCATCGGGTCGTACAGGCTGCCCACCGGCACGCCCTCGCTGAGCCCCGAGTCCGTCCGCACCCCGCCGCCCTGCGGCTCGCGCAGGGCCAGCACCGTACCGCCGGATGGCAGAAAGCCGCGGGAGGGGTCCTCGGCGCAGACGCGGGCCTCGATCGCCCAGCCGGTGAGGCGGATGTCCTCTTGTGCGTACGGGAGTTGCTCGCCCGACGCCACCCTCAGCTGCCACTCCACCAGGTCCAGGCCCGTGATCAGCTCCGTGACCGGGTGCTCGACCTGGAGGCGGGTGTTCATCTCCATGAAGTAGTACGAGGCCGGGTCGTTGCCCGGGACGATGAACTCCACCGTCCCCGCGCCGACATAGCCGCAACTGCGCGCCGCCTGCACGGCCGCCTCGCCCATCGCCGCCCGCGTTTCCGGAGTGAGGAGGACGGACGGCGCCTCCTCGATGATCTTCTGGTGGCGGCGCTGGAGCGAGCACTCGCGCTCGCCGAGGTGGATCACGTTGCCGTGGGCGTCGGCCAGGACCTGGATCTCGATGTGGCGCGGGCGGTCGATCCACCGCTCCACGAGGAGGGTGTCATCGCCGAAGGAAGAGCGGGCCTCGCGCCTCGCCGCCGCGATCTCCTCCGCCAGCACCTCCGCGTCCCGGACCAGGCGCATGCCCTTGCCGCCGCCGCCCGCGGAGGGCTTCAGCAGCACCGGGGTGCCGATCTCCCTTGCCGCCGACTCCAGTTGGGCATCGGTCAGGCCGCTGCCGGACGAACCCGGGACCACCGGGACCCCGGCCGCCGAGACCGTCTCCTTGGCCCGGATCTTGTCGCCCATGAGCGAGATCGCGGAGGCGGGCGGGCCGATGAAGGTCAGCCCCGCCTCCGCGCAGGCGGCGGCGAAGGCCGCGTTCTCCGCGAGGAAGCCGTAGCCGGGGTGGACGGCCTGGGCGCCGGTCCGGCGGGCCGCCTCCAGCAGTGCGGGCACGCTCAGATAGCTCTCGGCGGCCGGCGGCGGGCCGATCCGTACCGCCGTGTCCGCCTCCCGCACATGCCGGGCGTCCGCGTCCGCGTCGCTGAAGACCGCGACCGAGCGCACCCCCAGCTCGCGCAGGGTCCGGATCACCCGGACGGCGATCTCGCCGCGGTTGGCGACCAGAACGGTGTCGAACATCGTCATCTGTTCCTCACATCCGGAAGACGCCGAAGCCGGGCCCGGCCGGGTCCTTCTGGGGCAGCGGGGCATTGGCACAGGCGGTCAGGGCGAGGCCCAGCACCTGGCGGGTGTCCACGGGGTCGATCACACCGTCGTCCCAGAGCCGGGCGGTGGCGTAGTACGCGTTGCCCTGAGTCTCGTACTGCTGGCGGATCGGGGCCTTGAACGTTTCTTCGTCCTCGGCGCTCCAGTCGTCACCGAGCTGGTCGCGCTTGACGGTGGCCAGGACGGAGGCCGCCTGCTCACCGCCCATGACGGAGATCTTGGCGTTGGGCCACATCCACAGGAAGCGGGGCGAGTACGCCCGGCCGCACATGGAGTAGTTGCCCGCGCCGTACGAACCGCCGACGACGACCGTCAGCTTCGGCACCCGGGTGCAGGCCACCGCCGTGACCATTTTCGCGCCGTGCTTGGCGATGCCGCCCGCCTCGTAGTCCCGGCCGACCATGAAGCCGGAGATGTTCTGCAGGAAGACGAGCGGGATGCCGCGCTGGTCGCACAGCTCGATGAAGTGCGCGCCCTTCTGGGCCGACTCGGAGAACAGGATCCCGTTGTTCGCGACGATCCCCACGGGGTGGCCGTGGATGCGGGCGAACCCGGTGATCAGCGTCGTACCGTACTCCGCCTTGAACTCCTGGAAGCGCGAGCCGTCCACCACCCGGGCGATGACCTCGCGTACGTCGTACGGGGTGCGGGAGTCCACCGGCACCGCGCCGTACAGACCCGCCGGGTCCACCTTCGGCTCCTCGGCCGGCTCGACCGACCAGGGGAGCGGGGCGCGGTCCGGGAGGGTCGCCACGATGTTGCGGACGATCCGCAGGGCGTGCGCGTCGTCCTCCGCGAGATGGTCGGTGACCCCCGACGTACGGGAGTGGACCTCGCCGCCGCCCAGCTCCTCCGCCGTGACGACCTCACCGGTCGCGGCCTTCACCAGCGGCGGGCCGCCGAGGAAGATCGTGCCCTGGTTGCGGACGATGACGGCCTCGTCGCTCATCGCCGGGACGTACGCCCCGCCCGCCGTGCAGGAGCCCAGCACCGCCGCGATCTGCGGGATGCCCGCCCCCGACATGCGGGCCTGGTTGTAGAAGATCCGCCCGAAGTGGTCCCGGTCGGGGAAGACCTCGTCCTGCATCGGGAGGAACGCGCCGCCCGAGTCGACCAGGTAGAGGCAGGGGAGCCGGTTCTCCAGCGCCACCTCCTGCGCGCGCAGGTGCTTCTTCACGGTCATCGGGTAGTACGTGCCGCCCTTGACGGTCGCGTCATTGGCGACGATCACGCACTCCCGGCCGCTGACCCGCCCGATCCCGGCGATCACCCCGGCCGCCGGGGCGGCGCCCCCGTACAGCCCCTCGGCCGCCAGCGGGGCCAGCTCCAGGAAGGGCGAGCCCGGGTCGAGGAGGGTGTCCACCCGGTCCCGGGGGAGCAGCTTGCCGCGCGCCTCGTGGCGGGCCCGCGCCTTCTCACCCCCGCCCAGCCGTGCCGTGGCGAGCCGTGCCGCCAGCTCGTCGGCGAGCGCGTGATGCGCCGCCTCGTTGGCCTGCCAGGCCTCCGAGGCGGGATCGGCCGCGCTCGCCAGGACCGGTGCCTGCTGCATCGTGTCGAGCCCCCTTGCCCGTACCGCGATCATGTGCGTGATAACCGTCTGCTGTTAATGAGCGTTAACGCGTTTCCCTCAGGTTAACGAGCGCTAACGGCCCTGTCTAGAATGAATCCTCATGAGCACCCATGCCGCCGCCCGCGTCGCGGCCCCCACCCGCCGCGAGCAGATCCTGCGGGAGGCCGCGCGCCTCTTCGCCGAGCGCGGCTTCCACGGTGTCGGCGTCGACGAGATAGGCGCCGCGGTCGGTATCAGCGGCCCCGGCCTCTACCGCCACTTCCCCGGCAAGGACGCGATGCTCGCCGAGCTGCTGGTCGGCATCAGCGAGCGGCTGCTGGACGGCGGCCGCCTCCGGGTGACGGAGGACGCCGCCCGGGGCGACGGCTCCCCGGAAGCCCTCCTGGACGCGCTCATCGAGGGCCACATCGACTTCGCCCTCGACGACCGCCCCCTCATCACCCTCCACGATCGCGAGCTGGACCGGCTGCGCGACACGGACCGCAAGCGGGTGCGCCGGCTCCAGCGCGAGTACGTGGAGGTCTGGGTGGGTGTCGTCCGCGCCCTCTACCCCGGCCTGCCCGAGAACGAGGCCCGCGTCACCGTGCACGCCGTCTTCGGCCTGCTGAACTCCACCCCGCACCTGGCCCGGCCCGAGGCCCGCCCCGGGCGCGAGGCCACCGCCGCGCTGCTGCACCGGCTGGCGCGCGGGGCGTTCGCGGCGGCCGCGGACCCCTCCTGAGCAGGAGTTCCGCCCCCTGGGCAACCCCGGGCGGGTTCTTCACGTCTGTCCGAGGAGCAGGGTGAGGAGACCGGTCGGTACATCGATCGGGACGCCGGTCGTGACATCGATCGGGACGCCGGTCGTGACATCGATCGGGACGCCGGTCGGGACATCGATCGGGACGAAGAGAGTACGGGGGAGCCTGACCATGGCCGTCTCGCTGGGCGAAGAGATCATGCTGCTGTCGCTGGACGACACGACCGGCGCGGCGAAGGGGGAGTCGGCGGCGCGCTGGGGCGTGGCCGCGGGCATGCTCCTGGAGCTGGTCATGGCGGGCCGCGTCACGGTGAAGGGCGGCCGCGTCGAGGTCTTCGACCCGACCCCGACCGGCGACGCCCTCCTCGACGGAAGGCTCGACCGGCTGGTGCGCTGGGTCCACGGGGCCTCCAGCAGCCGCAAGGTGGTCGACTGGCTGACCCGGGAGCACGCGAAGGGCTCGCAGGACGTGGTGGCCGGCCTCTGCGCCCGCGGCCTGGTGACCGAGGAGAAGCACCGGGCCCTCGGCGTCTTCCCGGTGCGCCGCTACCCGGAGGCCGACGGATCCGTCGAACGGGAGCTGCGCGCACGACTGGCCGCGGTGGTGCTGCACGGGGCCGAGCCGGACGCCCGCACCAGCGCGCTGGTCGCTCTGCTGCACGCCACGGGGATGCACCCGCAGACCTTCCCCGGCCTGCCGAAGAAGCAGGTGGCCCCGCGGATGGCGGAGATCGCCGACGGCCACTGGGCGGGCGTGAGCGTGCGGGAGGCCATCCGCAACCTCCAGGCCGCGATCTCCACGGTGACTGTGGTGACCGTGCTCTCCGTCGTCCCGTGAAGCATCCGGAGACCAGCGAGACCAGCGAGACCAGCGAGACCAGCGGGCACAGCGAGCACATCGGGCACATCGAGCACATCGGGCACATCGGGCCCATCCGGCACACGTCAGCGGCCGAGCCCGCAGCCGTGATGCCAGGGCCCCACCGCATCGTCGAGGTCGACGCGCTGCGCGGCTTCGCGCTCTGCGGCATCTTCCTCGCCAATGTCCTGGTGATGGCGGGCATCGAAGGGCGGGGCGGCGACGGGCCGAGCGCCAGTGGTCTGGACCAGGCGGCGCACTGGCTGGTCATGATGCTCGTCCAGACCAAGTTCTACCTGCTCTTCTCCTTCCTCTTCGGCTACAGCACCACCCTCCAGATGGACTCGGCCGAACGCGACGGCGCCCCCTTCGCGCCCAGGATGCTGCGCCGCCTCCTCGGCCTGTTCGTGCTCGGCGCCCTGCACGCGGTCCTGCTGTACCCGGGCGACATCCTCACCACGTACGCCGTCCTCGGCCTGGTCCTCTTCGCGGCCCGGACCGTCGACCCGGCCAGGATGTGGCGCGCCGCGCTCCGGGTGTACGGGGCCGTGGCCGCGCTCTACCTGCTCCTCGGGGCGGCCGTCGCCCTGGTGGACACGGGCGGGGGCGACGAGGGCCTCGCGGCCTCCACGGCCGAGCTGACCGCCGCGTACCGGGGCGGCCCGGCGGACGTGGTCCGCGCCAACATGGATGCCTGGACCGACATCCTGGCCGGGCTCCTCATGATGGGCGGCATGGTCGTCGCGGCGTTCCTGGCCGGGTTCGTGGCGGGCAGGCGCCGGCTCCTGACGGGCACCGGCACCCCGGACCGCGTGGCCCGGCTGCGCCGGATCTGCGGCTGGGGCCTGGCCGTCGGGCTGCCCGGCGGCGTACTCATGGCGGCGGGCACGGTGGGGCCGCTGGGCGCCCGCTGGGAGATCCCGATGTTCATCGTCGGCATGCTCACCGCACCCGCGCTCAGTGGGGCGTACGCCTGCGGTCTGCTCCTCTGGTTCACCACTCCGCGCGGCGCCCGCCTCGCCGCCCGGCTGGCTCCGGCCGGCCGCATGGCCCTCACCAACTACCTGGTGCAGTCCCTCGTGATGGCGCTCGTCTTCACCGGTTACGGGGCCGCCCTGTACGGCCGGGTCGCCGCGGCGGCCGTGCTGGGCGGGGCGCTGCTCTTCTACGGGTGCCAACTCGCCGCCTCCGCCCGGCTGATGGAACGCCACCGGCTCGGCCCGGTCGAACGGCTGCTGCGCGCGGTCACGTTGTGGGGCCGGCCGACGCCTCGCGCCTGAACAGGCGTTTCCCCGGAGGGCGTTCTCCCGGAAAAGCGTTCGCCCCCTCCTCGGGCGGAAGGCGATACTTCCGGTGTCCGGACACGGCCGCACCATCGTGCGGAACCGGGCCCCGGCCGACCGCGCCGTACGAGCGCGCTCGGCCCGCACGACGGCTCGCGCGGGTCCCTGGGTAACGGGGGGAGGGACCCGCGCGTGGCCGATCTGCGGTGCTGCCGATCTGCCGTCCCGCCCATCTGCCGTGCTGCTGTGTGCTGCCTTCCCGCCCCTGCCGGAGGCGGCGGTTCCCCTCAGGCCGCCGTCAGGTGCTCGCGCGCCCAGGTGGCGAGCGTGGTCACCGGAATCCCGAGCTCCAGGGCGAGTTCGGGGCGGGCCGGCTGGGTGATGGCGTTGCTCCAGACGTGACCGGCCCCCCATGCAGGCATGCCCGCTGCGAGGGCCTCGTCCAGGCTCATCGTCGGTGCCTCCACCGGGACCCCCCACGCGGTGGACAGCGTCCGGGCGACCTCCTCCATGGTGAGCAGCTCACCGGCGAGCTCCAGCTCCACCTCGTGGAAGCGGTCGGGCTCCTGGATGGCGTGGGCGGCGGCCGCACCGATGTCCTCCGTCGCCACCAGCGCCAGGGTCGTGTCCGGCAGCAGGACCGTCGCCAGTCCGCCTTCGGGCCCGTGGGGCGCCAGTTGGGGCAGGTTGTCCATGAAGAACGCGGGCTTGATCACGGTCCAGCGGGCGAAGCCCGCCCCGCGCACCTTCTCCAGGATCGCCTGCTTGGTGTCGAAGTAGCCCGCCATGGCCGCCCAGCGGCCCTCCGCCCACCCCGGGGTCTCCGTGTGCCGGCCGACCCCGCTGGTCGAGGACTGGACGAACTGGGGCACGCCCGCAGCGCGCGCCGCCTCGATCAGGTTGGTCGCCTGCGCCAGCTCTCCGGCGAAGTCGACGCCGGTCTCGTCCATCGGCGGCATCTGCACCGAGAACACGGCACGGACGTCCGCGCAGGCCGGGTCCAGCGAGGACCGGTCGGCGAGGTCTCCGGTGACCAGTTCCACGCCGAGGGCCTCGACGGCCTTCGCGCGCGGGGAGTGCGGGTCGCGTACCAGCGCGCGCACCGGCACGTCGGCGGCCAGCAGTGCTCGGGCGACAGCCCCGCCCTGGCGTCCGGTGGCACCGGTGACCAGTACGGGGGCGGAACGTGATGCCATGGCGGTGTCTCCTCGTGTAGGGGGAACAGAGCGGCTCGGGACGGCGCAGCTCGGGAAACACAAAACGGCGGGCCCCGCCGTTTCGCACTCGCTACGATATGGCGGGGCCCACCACTTAGCAAGGAGAGAAGGAGAGCACGTGACCGGTCAGCGCTCGGACGCCCGCCGCAACTACAGCCGCATCCTGGCCGTGGCCGAGGCCGAGGTCGCCCGGCACGGTGCCGCCGCCTCCCTCGAACAGGTCGCCCGCACCGCGGGCGTCGGCTCCGCCACCGTGCGCCGGCACTTCCCCACCCGGCAGGCCCTGCTCGAAGCCGTCTTCCAGGAGCGCATCCAGGCCCTCTGCGAGCGCGCGGACCAGCTGAGCCGGGCCGACGACAGCCGGGCCGCGCTGCTGGACTGGCTCCACGACCTCGTGCGGTACGCCGTCTCGGCCCGCGGCCTCGCGGACGTCCTCACCTACGAGCCCCCCACCGACGTCCCCGCCGCCGAACCCGCCGCCGCCCAGGCGCAGCACTCCTGCGGCGCGGTGCTCGAAAGCGCGGCGACCCCTCTGCTCCGCCGCGCCCTCCGCGAAGAGGCGGTCAGGCCGGGCGTCACCTTCCACGACCTGCTCACCCTTGCCGTCGGCATCGCCCTGGCCACCGAGCACCATGCCGAACCGGCGGTCCAGGCCGACCGCCTCTTCACTCTCACCGTCGAAGGCCTCAGCCCGAGCCCCCGCCCCCTTCCCCGCCCTTGACCTTGACCTTCACCGTGACCTGATCGACCCGCATCGGATGGCCCGGCTCGGTGGCGGGCCCGGCCGTGGCGCCGTCCGCTGCCGGGAGCTTGCCGCCGATCGCCACGTTCAGGATCAGGAACACCCCGTGGTCCACCGCCCGCTTCCAGGTCCCGGCGTCCATCCGCCCGGCGCTCACCCGGTGGTACACGCGGCCGTCGAGATACCAGCGCACCTCCCGCGCGCCGAGGTCGACCTCCACGGCATACGAGTGGAACTCCGTACGGCAGCTCGCGCACGTCTGCGGACCCGAGGTCAGGCCCACGGGCTCCTCGCACGGCCCGCCCTCCAGCACCCCGCAGTGCATCGAACCGAAGACGGTGTCCCGGCCGTTGACGGACTCCATGATGTCCAGCTCACCGACGCCCGGCCAGCCGGTGTACCCGTCGCGCAGCGGGGCGCCCAGAGTCCAGAACGCCGGCCAGTAGCCCGCCGCCTTCGGCCCGGTCACGTCCGGCAGCGCGATCGACGCCTCGATCCGCAGTACTCCGCCGGGCGGCGGTGCGAAGTCGGAACGTACGGTCTCGATCCGCCCCGAACTCCACTGCTCACCCTCCCTGGTGGGGACGATCTCCAGCGCGCCCTTCCCGTCCAGGCGGACGTTGTCCGTCGAGTCGGTCATGGTCTCGATCTCGCCGGTGCCCCACTGCGGGGCCGGGCAGCCGGGGTAGCAGGTGCCGAGGTCGTACTGCCAGTCGGCGGGGGAGGGGCGGCTGCCCGCCGGGCCGTCGAAGTCGTCCCGCAGCAGCTCGGTCCAGCCGTCGGCACCGGGCGCGGCGGGCGCGGCAGGGGTCGCGGGGGCCGTGGCGGCGGGCAGCGCGCCCGAGTCCGTCAGCAGCCGCTCCAGCCGGGGGGCCAGCACGACGGCTGCCACGTTGGTGAGGTGGGCGTCGTCCCGGTAGAGCAGGATGCGGTCGCGTACGGCCGGGCAGGTCGGCCCGTTCCCCGGGCAGAGCACCGGGTTCACGCTGATGGACCGCACGCCGGGCACCGCCCCCGACGCGATCCGCCGCGCCAGCGGATCGGCCGGAACCGCCTCCGCCCGGCTGAACGCGCAGGCGGCGGCATCGTCCGGAGCGCCGGAGACACACGCCGGGATGTCCGTCCCGGGTACGGGGGTGTCCTCGATGTACACGATCGGGGCACCGGTCGCCCGCAGCGGCTTGAGGGTCTTCTCCCAGGCGGCGGTGAGGAGTTGGCGGTCTGTCGTGTACCGGTTGAGCGAGGCGATCACGATGAGCCTGGGCTTGGGCCCCGTACGCAGCCGGTCCAGGGTGCCCGCGCGCCAGGTGTCGCACTCCCGGTAGGCGCGGCCCAGTTGCGGGCTGTCCACCGCCAGTTGCGGCAGCGGACAGCCCTGCTTGACCAACTCCTGCAGCGCCCAGCCGCGTTGGGCGGCCAGTGCCAGCATCGGGGAGAACCACTGGCCCGCGTGCGAGTCGCCGAGCAGCACGATCCGGTCCGGGCTGTCCACCGCGCCGAACAGGCACTCCGGGCTGCGGGTCACCTCCGGGGCGACCTGGCAGTCCCGGTCCGGCGGGAAGTCCTTGCGCGCCTGGGCAGGGTTCGGCACCACCGGGCCGTCCCCTGGGGAAGCCCCGGCAGCCCGCGCGAGCAGCGACGGCCCGGAGACGGCCCCCGGCGGCAGGCCCTTGACGTCGACCGGGGTGGCGGGGCCCATCAGGTGCAGGGTCGCGGTGCCCACCACCAGGGCGAGCGCGACCGGCAGCACGATGGCGGAGACGCCCACCGCCAGTCCGCGCCGGGGGAGTTCGGAGACCGTACGGCTGCGGCGCAGCGGCTGCTCGACCCAGCGCATCGTGGCGAGCGCGGGCAGCACGGCGGCCAGCGTCAGCGCGGTCCTCGCGGGCCAGCCGAGCGCACCCAGCCGGGCCTCGGCGAGGACGAGCACCGGCCAGTGCCACAGGTAGAGGGTGTACGAGAGCCGCCCGACGGCCCGGGGCGCCCGGCCCGCCAGCAGCCGCCCGACCCCGTACGGGCCCTGGACGTTCCGCTCGCCCCGCCCGGGTATCGCCGCGAGGATCACGGCGGCGGTGGCCAGGGTCGGGACGAGCGCCGCATAACCGGGGTACGGCGTCGAGGCGTCGTACGCCACCACGCACCAGCCGATCGCCGCGGCCCCGCCCCAGCCGCACAGCAGCCGCAGCGTGCGCGGGCCGCGCAGCAGATGCCACGGCAGCAGCGCGAGCAGCGCGCCGACGCCGAACTGCCAGACACGCGAGGGAGTTCCGAGGTACGCGAGCGAGACGGAGTCCTCCGTCCAGTGCAGGGACAGCGCGAACGAGCCGAGGACCAGCGCCCCGGTCACGAGCGCCACCACCGACCGCACGGCACGCCCCCGGCGGACCGCACGGGCGGCGCAGAGGACGACCACCGCGAGGAGCGGGGCCCAGAACAGGTAGAACTGCTCCTCGACGGCGAGCGACCAGAAGTGCAGCAGCGGGCTCTGGTCGTGCCCGGCCGCCAGGTAGTCGGTCCGCTGGGAGACGAACCGCCAGTTGGCGAGGGAGAGCGCCGCCGAGAGGACGTCGTACTCCAGGTCGGTGCGGCGCAGCGGCACGGTCAGCCAGGCCCCGGCCACCGCCACCGCCGCGAGCACCACGGCGGCCGATGGCAGCAGCCGCCGGGCTCGCCGGGAGAAGAAGTCGCCGAGCCGGATCCGGCCGGTGCTGATGGCCTCGCGGACCAGGAGGCCGGTGATCAGGTACCCGGAGATGACGAAGAAGACGTCGACGCCGATGAACCCGCCCGCCAGGCCCGGGATTTCGGCGTGGAAGGCGAGGACCGCCAGGACGGCGACCGCGCGCAGCCCCTCGATGTCGGGCCGGAACGCGGACCGGTGCGGGCTCGGCCCGGACTCGCCGCCGTAGCGGGACGGCGGCGGTGTGAGCGGTGGTGCGGAGGGCTTCCGGCGGGGGCCGGGAGCAAGGAGGAAGGGCATGGCGAGAAGGCCTTTCAGCTCGACCAGGGGAGCATCGGGTTGACCCACCCCGAGGCGAGCAGACCGGTGAGCAGGAGGACGGCGGAGGCGGCGAGGGTCTCGGGCCAGCGGCGGGGCAGCATGCCGGTGGGGGAGCGGAGGGCGGCGAGGAGGGTTCTCCCACCCGCACCCGCACTGCGCGGCTTCGGGATCGCAGCGCCCCCGGCCCCCGGCCGCAGCTCGGCCGAAAGGTCCCGCATCAACGGCACATTGATCTGGAGCTGCACCAACAGGTAGAGCAGGAGCCCCCAGTTGGGCTCCCAGCCGTTACGGGCCACGGCCAGCGCGATCCCGGCGGCGGCTGCCCCGTTGGACAGGACGAGCCAGACCAGCGAGACGCCCACCACCCGGCGGGCCATGGAGCCCGAACTCCCCTTGCTCTGCGCCCCCGTGGGCACCCAGGCGGCGCTGCGCCCCCGCAGGGTGTGCCAGAACGCGGTCGCGGCGGCCACGCTGGTGAGGACGTTGGCGCGGATCACCTCCACACGCCAGCGGGTCCGGCTGATCCGGGGCAGCAGCACGTGCCAGAGCCAGAGCGGGGCGAGCAGCGGCAGCACGTGCCAGGGCCGGATGTGGTCCGGATACCAGAACATCATCACCAGCGGCGGCAGCGGCGCGGCGAAGGTGTTCACGGCCGTCGTGAGGTACCCGACGACACCCTCGTAGAAGCAGAGCCGCATCCGCCAGGGCGCGCGCATCCGCTTCAGTACGGGCGTCCCCAGCAGGTGGAGGTTGCCCATCGCCCACCGGTACTGCTGGTTGACGAAGGAGGTGACCTCGTCGGGCGAGGTGCCCTTGGCGACCAGGACGGGGACGTACTGGGTGCGGAACCCCTGCTCGTGCAGCGCGAGCCCGGTGTACAGGTCCTCGCTGTGGTCGAGCCGGGCGAAGCCGCCCGCCAGGTCGATCGCGGCCCGCCGGTAGACGGCGTTGCTGCCGCAGCAGATGGCGGCGTCACTGGCGTCGCGCGAGGGCTGGATCCAGCGGAAGAACCACTCCTGCGCCGAACCGGCGGCGCGCTGGATCCACCCCATCGTCTCGTCGGTGTCGAAGCACTGGGGGCTCTGCACGATGCCGACGGCGGGGTCGGCGAGGTAGGGCACGAGGTGGCGCAGGAAGTCCGGGCGAGGTGCGAAGTCCGCGTCCAGGATCGCGATGAACTCGGCGCTGCTCAGGGTGAGCGCGTGGTTGAGGTTGCCCGCCTTCTTCAGATGTCCCCGGTCGGGCCGGACGACGTAGGCGTAGCCGTACGAGGCGGCCAGCGCGGCGACCTCGGGCCGGTCGCCGTCGTCCAGGACCCAGACGGTCAGCGCGTCGGGCCAGTCCACGGCGGCGACGGCGCGGTAGGCGTTGGCGAGGACGGGGAGCGGTTCGCCGCAGGTCGGCAAGTACAGGTCCACGGAGGGCAGTTCGGCCGGCTGCCAGGCGTGGACGAGGACTTCGTGCGACTGCCGGGTCAGCCGGCGCTGGCGCAGGCTGTTGACGGAGGAGAGCAGCAGGGCCACGACGTTGAGGCCGAGGATGGCGAGGAACGCCCAAAGGGCAGGCGTCCGGAGCGCGAAGGCGAACATGGTGGCCGCGGTGAAGACGAAGGCGAGCGAACTGCTGACCAGGACCCAGCGGCGCTGCGGCCCGAAATACCAGTAGAGCTCGTCGTCGGACGGTGGTTGCGGCAGGTGATGCACGGTCATAAAGCCCCCCACGGCTGTGTATGTACCCGTTTCCGTACCTGTTTCAGTACTCGTTTCCGGTGGCCACCCTAGCGCCAAAGGTATAGACCACTTGCGCGAGACCGAGGCAACGGACGGAATGAGACAGCGGATTGGCGTGGTTCGATTGGTCCAGACCTCTGGGTGGTTCCATTCGAGCGGCCGGACCCGTCCGGCGGAGGAAGGGCCAGGTCACGCGGGGGTGAACAGTCCCGGAAGAGTTGCCGGGATCCCGGCAGGGCGTGCCCGGCGTACGGGACACCGGGCACACCCCGCACCCCGGACGGCACAATGGGTTCATGCCGATACCCAGCCGCGCCGCCCTCGTCGACCACCTCGTCCGTTCGCGTATCGCGGGGGACGTCGCCACCCCTCGCGACAACAACCTCTCCCACTACCGCAAGCTCGCCAACGGGGACCGCCACTACTGGCTGGGCCTGGAGCTCGGCGACCGCTGGACCGACGAGCAGGACGTGCTCGCGGTGATGGCCGAGCGCTGCGGCGTGAACGACGACCCCGCGCACCGGGCGGGCCAGGACACCATCGACCCCGAGCTGACGGTCGACGCCCTGGAGCGGATGGCGGCCCGCCTGCGCAAGGCCGCGGACGGCCACGAGCGGGTCCTCTTCGCCACCGGCCACCCCGGCGGCCTGCTGGACGTGCACCGGCAGACGGCGGACGCCCTGCGCCGGGCGGGCTGCGAGATCGTCCGTATCCCCTCCGGGTTGATGGCGGACGAGGGCATGGTCTTCCAGTTCGCCGATGTCGCGATGCTGGAGCGCGGGGCGACCCTCTGGCACACCCACTCCCCGGCCCCCATGGCGGCCATCCTGGACGCCATGGCCCACCTGGGCCGCCCGCTGCCCGACCTCGTCGTCGCGGACCACGGCTGGGCGGGCTGCGCAGGCCAGCGCGGGCTGGACGCGATCGGTTACGCGGACTGCAACGACCCGGCCCTGTTCCTCGGTGAGGCGGAGGGCACCCTCCAGGTCACCGTTCCCCTGGACGACCACGTCACCGACCCGCGCTTCTACGACCCCATGACGGACTACCTGCTGCACGCGGCGGGGCTGCTGGAGGCGGAGCCGATGGAGGAGCCGGAGGAGGAGCCGGCCGAGGAGTCCGCAGCGTAGAGGCTCGGGGCGTTTCCCCGGAACAACCGGAACAACCGGAACGACCGGAACGACCGGAACAACCGGAACAACCGGAACAACCGGGACGAGCAGGGGCTTCAGAGACCGGGGTGCTCCTGCTGTCGCCGCCGCCGCTGCTCAGGCCCCGGCGTCGGGTCCAGGTACACCCGCTGGACCGAGGGGAACCGCTCCCGCAGCTGCGCCTCGGCCTCCTCGCAGGCCCACTCGACCTCCTCGGCGGTGGCCATGTCCCGGAAGTCGATCTTCGCGGCGATCAGGATCTCGGCCGGCCCCTGGATGAGCGTGGTGAGTTCCAGTACGTCGACGATGTGCGGGACGGACAGCAGCTCGTCGCGCACCCCCGCCCGCACGGACGCGGGCAGCGGCCGCCCGATGAGCAGCTGCGCGTTGGACCGGCCGAGGACCCAGGCCACGTACACGAGCAGCAGGCCGATCAGGCAGGACGCGATCCCGTCCCAGGCCCCGGACCCCGTCAGCTGCCCGCCGAGCAGCCCGCCCGCGGCCAGCAGCAGCCCGACGAGGGCCGCCGAGTCCTCCATGACGACGGCCTTCACGGCGGTGTCGGGGGTGTGGCGCAGGTAGTACGTGTCCGGCACCCGCAGCCGTGACGCCTCGCGCCGCACCTGTTTGACCCCGGTGCGCAGGGAGTAGCCCTCCAGCAGGAAGGCGACGCCGAGGACGATGTACGAGATGAGAGGGTTGCCCAGCTCCTCGCCCGCGATCAGGGTGTGCACCCCGTCGTAGATCGAGAAGACCGCACCGCCGACGAAGGTGGCGATGGAGGCGAGCATCGCCCAGATGTACCGCTCGGGGCCGTAACCGAGGGGGTGGTCCTCGTCGGCCGGCTTCTCGCTCCGCTTGAGGGCGGTGAGGAGCATGACCTCGGTGACGGTGTCCGCCACCGAGTGGGCCGCCTCGGAGAGCATCGCGCTCGACCCGCTGATCAGCCCGGCGACGGCCTTCGCCACGGCGATGCCGAGGTTGGCGAGAGCCGCCACGATCACCGTGAACGTGGACTCCCCGCCATCAGCTGTGCTGTCCGCTTTCGCGTCACTCATGGTGGGGAGTATGTCCGAATCGGGGCGTCAGGTGGCGCTCATCCCGGGGGCACGCGGAACCCGGACGACACCTTCCTGGATGACGGTGATCGCGAGGCGCCCGTCGGCGGTGTAGATACGGGCCTGGCCCAGGCCCCGCCCGCCGGAGGCCGACGGCGACTCCTGGTCGTACAGCAGCCACTCGTCCGCCCGGAAGGGCCGGTGGAACCACATCGCGTGGTCCAGGCTGGCCCCGACCACGTCCCCGACCGCCCAGCCGCCCCGCCCATGGGCGAGGAGCACCGAGTCGAGCAGCGTCATGTCGGAGACGTAGGTGGCCATGCAGACGTGCAGCAGCGGGTCGTCCGCGAGCTTGCCGTTGGTCCGGAACCAGACCTGCGAGCGCGGCTCGCGCGCCTCACCAACCGTGCCGAACGGCGGCGCGTCCACATACCGGAGGTCGACGGCGTCCCGCGCCTCGATCAGCCGGTCCACCATCCCCGGATCGCTGAAGCGGTCCGCGTACCGGGGCAGCATCTCGGCGGCCGTGGGCAGGGTCTCCGGATCAGGGGAGGCGGGCATGTCCGCCTGGTGCTCCAGCCCCTCCTCGTAGCTCTGGAAGGACGCGGAGAGGTGGAAGATCGGCTGCCCGTGCTGGACGGCGACGACCCGGCGGGTGGTGAAGGACTTCCCGTCGCGGATGCGGTCGACGCTGTAGACGATCGGCGCGCCCGGGTCGCCCGCCCGCAGGAAGTACGCGTGCAGGGAGTGGGCGCCCCGGTCCGCCGGGACCGTCCGGCCCGCGGCGACCAGCGCCTGGGCCGCGACCTGCCCGCCGAACACCCGGGGCACGACCGCGCTGCGGCTCATGCCCCGGAAGATGTCCCGCTCGATCTGCTCCAGGTCGAGCAGATCGAGCAGGGAATCGAGTGCTGCGCTCATGGAGAGAACGTAGTCCTTACCGAACCGGCTGTGGGCTTTCTACAGGCCCATGGACTTGGCGATGATCGACTTCATGACCTCGCTGGTGCCGCCGTAGATGCGGTTGACCCGGTTGTCCGCGTACAGGCGGGCGATCGGGTACTCGTTCATGAAGCCGTAGCCGCCGTGCAGCTGGAGGCAGCGGTCGATGACGCGGTGGGCGACCTCGGTGCAGAACAGCTTGGCCGACGCGGCCTCCGCCGCCGTGAGCTCACCGGCGTCCAGGGCCTCCAGCGCGCGGTCGGCGACGGCCTGGGCCGCGTCGACCTCGGCCTGGCAGGCGGCCAGCTCGAACTTGGTGTTCTGGAACGAGGCGACGGTCTTGCCGAAGACCGTGCGCTCCTGGACGTACTCCTTGGCGAACCGGACGGCGGCCGCGGCCTGCGCGTACGCGCCGAAGGCGATGCCCCAGCGCTCGGAGGCCAGGTTGGTGCCGAGGTAGCCGAAGCCCTTGTTCTCCTCGCCGAGGAGGTCCTCGGCCGGGACCTTGACATCGACGAACGCCAGCTCGGCGGTGTCGGAGGTCTTCAGGCCCAGCTTGTCGAGCTTGCGGCCGACCGAGTAGCCCTCCGACTTGGTGTCGACGGCGAAGAGGGAGATGCCGAAGCGGCGGTCGTCCTCGCGCGGGGCGGCGGTACGGGCGCAGACGATCACACGGTCGGCGTGGACGCCACCGGTGATGAAGGTCTTCGAGCCGTTGAGGACGTAGTGCGTGCCGTCCTCGGAGAGCTTGGCGGTGGTCTTCATGCCCGCGACGTCGGAGCCGGTGCCAGGCTCGGTCATCGCGAGGGCCCACATCTCCTCGCCCGTCGCGAACTTCGGCAGCCAGCGCTTCTTCTGCTCGTCGGTGGCGAGCATCTTGACGTAGGGCAGGCCGAGCAGCGTGTGGACGCCGGAGCCGCCGAAGGAGACACCCGCGCGGGCGGTCTCCTCGTAGATGACGGCTTCGTACTTGTGCGAGTCGATGCCCGCGCCGCCGTACTCCTCGTCGACCTCGATGCCGAAGATGCCCAGCTCGCCGAGCTTGAGGTAGAACTCGCGCGGCACCTGGCCCGCGGCGAACCACTCGTCGTACACCGGCACGACCTCGGCGGCGATGAAGGCGCGGATGGTCTCCCGGAACGCCTCGTGGTCCTCGTTGAATACCGTACGGCGCACGGGGTGCCTCCTTGGTCGGCTGAAGTGTTCGACGGCTGGTGCCTATGTGTTCGTCGGCTGGGCATGCGCTCACCGGGCATGGCTAAGCGCTTGCTCATTCCCCCTCGAAGTTACCGGTCGGTCACGGAGCTGTCCAGGGTGATGCTGAGCACGCGCGAGCGTGGCCGGGCCGGGGTCGTTGTCAGTGGCGTGGTGCAGGATCGCCGGGAGTGGATCGGTACGCGTCCGGGGCGGGGCCCGGGGCGCGCGGAGGGGCATGGGGGCAACATCGTGACGATCACGAACCGGCAGGTGGCGGAGCACGCGTTCCTGCTCCCGCTGTACGAGGACGACTACTTCCCGGATCACGTCCTGGACCGGGGCAGGGCGGTGCTCCTGCGCCTGTGCGAGCGGATCGAGGCCGAGCGGCCCGGGGACCTGGCGGCGCTGTACCGGATGACCGAGGGGGCGACCGAGGAGTTCAACGCCCTGGAGGCGGAGTTCGAGGCGGCGGGCAGCGAGATCGAGACGGTGGCGCGCGAGGAGATAGGCGAGGCGTTCTGGTTCATCGCGCAGGCGTACGGCTTCGCGGACGCGGACGGGGAACAACTGATCGCGGCGCGGGAGTGGTGAGGGCACGGGCCGGGCGTCACTCCGGCGGGCGGGCGGGGGTTCGGCGGCGGTAGTAGGCGATCGCGAGAGCGATGGTGATGGGACCCCACGCGGCGATGGGCGTGACGCACACCGCCGCGAGCGCCTGCCAGGCGTCGTTGCTGTATCCGATGCTGTCGGCGATGCCGTAGGGGGCGAGCCGGCGACCGTCGCCGATCGGGACGGAGGTGAACAGGAAGGTGAGTATCAGGCCGCCGAGGACGGCCGGGACGACGGCCGCCATCGGCCGGACGCGTCTGCCGCCGATGACCGGGATCCAGGCGGGCGCCACCTCTCCCCAGCCCCGGACCAGCCCGATGGTCAGTATCGCGATCAGCTCCGACAACACGCTGAGCCCGACGACGTACGGGATGCTCAGCCAGTAGCCGGGCATGCCGCCGCCCTCGTGCACCTGCCCCATCTCGAAGTGCAGGGCGAAGGGCAGCCGCCACAGGCACGACGGCAGCAGGAGCAGCGGAAGCGCGTACGCCAGGCGCAGCGCCCAGCGGGGCACGGGCCGCTCGGTGTCGCCGACGGACGGCGGCCGGTGAAGGATCATCTTCAGCGTCATGACTCCATCGTCGTGACGCGGGCACAGCGAGAGATCCCCCATGAGAGCCAACTCGCTCCCCGCGCGGGGGAGGCCGTGCCGGGCTGCATCCCCCGGGAGGGGGAGCGCGGCCTCGCAGCCGCGGAGGTCACCCCGTGCACCCCGTACGCCCGCTCCTGCCTGTGCCACCGCTGAGGTCACCCGTACGCCGGCTCCCGCTCGTGCCACTGCCGTGACTCACCCCGTACGCCGCTCCGGCCCGTCGTCCGGTGGACGCTCCGTCCTGGGGGCGGGCGGTTCCGTCTGGGCGACGGTGAGTGCGGCGCGGATGGTCTCCACCGCCTCCATGAGCCGGGCTCGCGAGGCCGGTGCCGCCCGTTCCAGGGCGGCCGCCAGCCGTTCCTCGCGCCGGGCCCGCAGCCGGTCGAGGTGGGCCCGCCCCTGAGTGGTCAGGTGCAGCTCGACCTCCCGCCGGCTGGACGGGCTGGAGGACCGCCGTGCGAAGCCGAGGGCTTCCAGCCGGTCGCACAGCCGGCTCACCGAGGACGGCGCGGCGGCCAGCTCGGCGCTCAGGTGCCGCAGATTGATGCCTTCCCGGCGTTCGAGCACGTACATGACGCGGAGCTGCGGCGCGGACACGGTGACGGGCGACGTCACGTCGGGCACCCGCGTCCAGTGGACCTCCAGCAGCTCGATGACCCCACGCATCGCCCGCGCCACATCGCGGAGCCTGTGATCAGGGCCTGACCGCTCTACGCCCATGCTGGAACACCCTCGGTCGAGCTGCGGGCCTGTCCGCGCCTGCGGGCAGGTCTTCCATAGCGTTGACGCCCCAGCCGTTCCGAAACCCATGATTCTTCCTTCGGTGTGCGCGGGCGCGGCGCGGGGGCGTCGAATTCCCGCGAAATGGATCGAAAAACGCACGAGTTCGCAGACATGGTGCCGAGGGGGCCGGGCACGAGGCTGTCAGCGGTTGCTCAGGAAGTGAGCACGGCGGAAAGCACACCTTTTACGAGGGACGCGTGCCGCTGAACCAAATTCATTCACGTGCGATCGAAGGAGTTTTTATGACTGAGAACCTGTGGGGCTACCAGCCGACCGCCGGCCACACCGCCGGCACCGACCTGATCGGTTACAAGGTCGAGGCGACCGACGGCAGCATCGGCAAGGTCGACAAGCACTCCGACGACGTCACGTCCTCGTACCTGGTGGTCGACACCGGCGTATGGATCTTCGGCAAGCACGTCCTGCTTCCGGCGGGCACGGTGAGCCGGATCGACGCCGATGACCAGAAGGTCTACATCGACCTCACGAAGGACCAGATCAAGGACGCCCCGGAGTTCGACAAGGACAAGCACGTCGGCGACGCGGACTTCCACCGCACGACGGGTGAGTACTACGGACGCCACCGTCGCGTCTGATCCGACGGCGACGCCGACGGCACAGAGGTGACAGCGGGCGGGGCGGGACGCGAGGGTTGCGTCCCGCCCCGCCCGCTTGTCTCCTGCGGAGGCGCCGGGGGCGCCGGGACGCCTCCGGGGCCGTCGGGGACCGGTGATCGTCCGATGGCGTGGGCGTATCAGGCGCGGTCGTGGAGGGTGACGTGGTACCCGTCGGGGTCGGCGAAGGCGAATGTCCGGCCGAAGGGGCCGTCGACCGGCGCGGAGACGATGGTGTGACCGTCTGCGACGAGAGCGTCGTGGATGGCCTGGACGTCGGTGGCGTGGAGCCAGATCGCGGCACCGATGCCGGGCTGGGCCACGGATGCGAGATCGGTGCCGGGAACGACGTCGCGGAGTGCGAACGCGATCGGCTTCGTCTCGAAGACGACGGCGTGCGGCGGTCCGGCCTGCGAGCGGACGAGGCCGAGGTACTGCTCGTAGAACGCCTGTGAAGCGTCGAGGTCGCGCACCTGGAGAGAGATGAAGTCGGGGCCGGTGGCGGGCATGATGATGCTCCTTCTCTTCGTGTCAGAATCCTGACACGAGCGAATGTATGTCAGACTTCTGACATGAGTCAAAACGGTGTCGGCGTCGACCTGGACAAATCGCTGGGCTACCTGCTGAAAGAGGCTTCGAGCGCCCTGCGCGCAGCCATGGAGGAGGTGCTGCGGCCGCTCGGCATGAGCGTGACGCACTACTCCTGCCTGGAGCTGCTGGCTCAACGGCCGGGCTTGTCGAACTCCGAGCTCGCGCGTGGCGCGTTCGTGACACGGCAGTCGATGAACGTGCTGCTCCAGGCCCTGGAACGAGATGGCTACGTGACCAGGCCTGCGGAGGCGCGCGTCGGGAAGGTGCTTCCCGCGCAGCTGACACCTCGCGGCCGACGGAGCCTGGAGAAGGCGACCGTGGCAGTCCGGTCCGTCGAGGTCAGAATGCTGGCCGGCATGACCGAGACCGAGCAGTCAGGCGCGTTCCGGATCCTGCAGAGCATGATCCATTCCCTGCGCGACGGCGACGGCGACGACGGCGCATAGCTCATCCCCGCGGCGCACGAGGCTGACCGTCGACCGTAAGGCGTAGAAGGGGAGGCAGAGGCGAGGGCGCTCGAACTGCTGGACCACGCCGACGACATGCCGGCCGACGAGCAGACCGACGAC
This sequence comes from Streptomyces microflavus, assembly GCF_014650075.1. Lineage (GTDB taxonomy): Bacteria > Actinomycetota > Actinomycetes > Streptomycetales > Streptomycetaceae > Streptomyces > Streptomyces microflavus. Next base: position 310,406 of record NZ_BMUG01000001.1, read on the forward strand.
ATCCAGCTCCGCCACGTCAGCGCGGCCCTGACGCACTCCCTGAGTGACGTGCGCCGGGTCGTGCGGAGTCGGGGCCTCAGGCTCGGGGATCCCTGACGACTCGGGGGAGGAGCACCCGTCAGGACAGTGGCTCGTCCGGCTGCTTCGCTGACGGCTGCGGCGTACGTTCGTGGTTGGCCAGTTCGGTGAGGCCGAGGACGGAGCGGTACTGCTCCGGGGCGAAGCCCGTGGGGTTCTGGCCCGCCATCCGGTCGTCCTCGTGGCGCTGCCGCTGCTCCTCCGCGTACGACCGGAGCGCGGCGCGGGCCTCCTCCGGGGTGCAGTCCAGCGCGGTGGCCACCTCGGCCCAGGTGGCCCCCAGCTCCAGGGCGGCGTGCACGGTGCCACCTCGGTACCGCAGGACCGTGCGGCGGATGGACTCGCTCAGCGCCAGTTTCGTCAGGGCGTCGGCGGCGGTGGCGCGTTCGGTGGGGCGCGCGGCGGACGGCAGGTGACGGAGGGTGAGGCGCTGCTCGGCCTCGCCGTACTTCTCCGCCTGCCAGTTCAACGGGGTCGTGGTCGTCACGTCGTCGGGCCGCCGGACCGCCTTGGCCTTCCAGTACTGGTACGCGTCGATGCCGATGCTCACGGGGGTCAGGCCCTTTCGGTCGTCGTCTGCTGTTTCCGGCGGCCCCACATCGCCACGGCGACGACAGCGCCGATCGACACCAGATGCGCACCGGCCCCGACGAGCAGGAACCGCCAGGGGGAGCCACCCCGCCCGAACGCGTCGAGGCCCAGGCCGACGGCGGCCACGGCCGCCACGATCAGGCCCATCCACGGCAGTGCGTACATCGTCAGCGTGCCCGCCGTGGTGCAGCGGAACGGGGTCGACGTGGTGGAGCCGCAGTCGTCGGTGGCGAAGACGGACAGGTAGAGCACGCCGAGGTTCACCAGCAGACCCAATCCGGCCAGGACGGCCACCGTGCAGAGGTAGAGCAACGGCCACTGGTCCGGCGTGCAGGGGAGGGCGCTCGTGTACGGCGTACCTGTGCTCATGGGCCCACGGTAGAAAGCTGGTTGGCGGCGGGCATGAGCGTTCGTACTCAGCCCGGCCTGGCCGATTTCCGACTCGTACGGTGACGGCCCCGCCACCGGATCGTGCGCGGGTGCGACCCGGTACCCCGTGAAAAGCGCCCACCGGATCGCGCTCGACCGCGACGTGGTGACGCGGGACATCAACTACTTAAAGAACCAAGAGAAATAACCCACCCGACCCACCCGGCTTTCACCTGGCGGGTCTCGGGGGGCTCGTCACCCACACGGGTGAGGTTTGCCAACTGAGCTGGATTTCGCACCGGTTGGCGGGCATATGCTCACGCCACCAGACATCAGACATACGTCGGCCCCCGGCCGGGACTCCACATCCCGATCGAGGGCCTGACCACCAAGGAAGAAGCAGAACTTCCCGATGGATACCAAGCAGAATACTGCGCTCACGCGCGCCCTGACAGAGATTCCCGGCCCTCTCCCGGCCCGTGGCGTGATCCACGTCGTCATCCGGCACACCGACCGGTTCACCGTCGTCGGCAACGACCTCGCCCAGCACCCCGGCCTGAGCACGACCGCCGTGGGCTTCGCCGTACGCATCCAGTCCCTGCCCCAGGGGACCGAGGTCGGCATCAAGGCACTCGCCGCCCGCTTCCCCGAGGGCGAGAAGCTGATCGCCGCCGCCCTGCGGGAGCTGGAGGCCCACGGCTACCTGCAACGGGCCCGTACGCGGCTGCCGAACGGCCGGATCGTGACCCGTACGGTGTTCTGCAACCAGCCGGCGGCGCTGCTACGGCCCCGGGGTGCGGCGGCCCTGCCGCAACAGGCTCCGCCTGCTCCGCAGGTCAGGGCACCTGTACCGGCTCCGGCTCCGGGCCCGGCTCTGGCTCAGGCCCCGGCTCGGGGTCCCGCTCTGGCTCCGGCTCCACAGCCCGAGCACCACGCACCGGACGCCCCCGTACCGGACGCCCCCGCGCCGCAAGCTCCCGCACCGGAAGCTCCCGTACCGCAGGGCCACGCCTCCTTCGTCCCCCTCGTACCGCCCCCGACCGCGCCCAAGCCTCCGCGCCCGCCCCTGCCCCGGCCCCGCGAGCTGACCCCCGAACTGGAGCGCATCTCCGCCGCACTCCTCAGCGACCTGCACCACCACTCACCCGAATTCACCCTCTCCGAGGAACACGTCCACAGACTGGTCCCCGGAGTCGCGGCCTGGCTCGAACGGGACACCCACCCCGACACCATCCGCCACGCGCTTACGACCAACGCGCCGGAGCCCGTCAAGTACCCCTACCAATTCGTCAAGCACCGCCTCACCGCCCTCCTCCCACCACCCCCTCACCGCACCACCGTCACCCCCTTCCAGACCTGCGACGGCTGCGAACGCGCCTTCCGCGCCCCCACCCCCGGCCACTGCCGCGACTGCCGAACCGGTCACGCACACGAAGACCAACAGGCCGCCGCCTGAAGAAGGGTGGAATTCGGTTGCGGTGGATCAGGCGGATGCGGGGATACTCCGGCATGAGTAGAGACGCCGAGGTGATCGTGCTCGCCCGCTGTTCGGACGAGGTGATGGCACCGCTGACTCAGGACGACCCGGAACGCACGTGGCGGGGCCGCTTCGTCCCGATAGCGGGGCACTGGGGCTACGAGTTCGGGTGGGCCCTGGAGTTCGAGAAAGTGCGTGCCCGCAAGGGCCTGCTCAGCCACTTGGAGTCGCTGCCGTGGCCGCACCCGCATTCGGTGCAGGTTCTGCTTCGCGACCAGGACGACGACTGCTTCGGGCTATGGATGTTCCACGAGGGCCGACTGGTGGAAGTCACCATTCCGCGCACCGAGCGTTTCCACCAGCCGGCACCGCCCAATGAGGAATTCGAACCCGACCCAGGCGTGCTGCTGCGCACCGACCAGAACACGGCTCTGCCCGAGCAGACCCCGGAAGCATGCCGCGACACCCGCTCACCCTGGTAGACCCGGTTCGGCAGCTCATCTTGGAACGCCAGGGTTGTCGACGCGCGCCTACTCGGTGTACGCGAGGACACCGGCGGCATCGCGCCGAGGAGGCAGCGACGCGCCCGTGAAGACCTCGGCCAGCGGCCTCTCACCGCGCACGGCCGGACTGCCGGCTCCGCAGCGCTGCTCACTCACCTGCACCGAAGGCCGGGCGGGGGCGCAACGGCATTCCTGTGGAGGCGGTCGGCTCATTCAGGGGCGGCAGGCACGTACCGGGCGCGCATGCCGGGGCTTGCGGCAGGGCCCGCCGTGAACACGTAGGCCTCGCTGTCGTCCAGGCGCCGGCCGCTGGTGGCGTCGGTGACCACGGGTTCGACCTCCTCGCCGGAGGCGGCGTCGACCAGGATCATGCTGCGCTGCTCGGGCGCGAGGCGGGAGTTGCCCCAGGCGGCGAGGGCGACGATCACCGGGCGGAGGGAGCGGCCCAGGTCGGTGAGGACGTACTCGTGCCGGACGGGGTTGGTCCGGTAGGGGCGGCGCTCCAGGAGGCCGTCGTCGATGAGGGTCTTGAGGCGGGTGGTCAGCATGCTGGAGGAGATGCCGAGGTTCTGCTGGAACTGGTCGAAGCGCGTGTAGCCGTCGAACGCGTCGTGGAGCAGCAGCAGCGTCCACCACTCACCGACGTGCTGCACGGTCGTGGACAGCGGGCACTCGCGGTCCTCCAGCCTGATGCGGCTTGCCATGTGGCACCCCTTCGAGTTACTGCTAAAGTGAAAGTTACTGGCTTCTATTTTAGCAGTCGCCTGTAGTCAGTCAGCTGTAGCCACCGAAGGAGCGCAACCATGGGTGCCGATCCGTCCCGGAGCAACGACCCCGCCGAACTCCCCACCGCGATCAGCGGCTACCTCGTGGCGCACACCGCCCGCGACACCGCCGCCGCGCTCGCCACCCTCGCGGCCGACGCCGCCGTGACCGACGAGGGCAAGACGTACCGGGGCCATGCCGAGATCGGTCGGTGGCTCACGGGCGCCGCGAGCGAGTACACGTACACGACCGAACTTCTCGGGGCGCAGCGGACCGACGCGGACCGCTGGACCGTCACGCAGCGGCTCGAAGGCGACTTCCCGGGCGGTCTTGTCGACCTGCGTTTCCAGTTCGCCCTCGGCGGTCACGGCCTCATCGAGCAGCTGGTGATCGAGGTCTGAGCCTGCGCGTGCCCGGGCGGTGCACATTCATCGAGGGCGAGCCCAGTCGCGGTTCTCTCGTACGACGGTGAACCCGGCCGATCGATAGAGAGCCACCGCGGCCTCGTTCGCGGACGGGGTCATGACGGCAACCGCACTCGCGCCCCGGCGGGCCAGGGCCGCACACGTGCCCAGCACGGCATCGCGCCCGTAGCCGTGCCCGCGATGGTCCGCATGGGTGCCGACCGGTTCGAGCAGCCCGCACCTGCCTTCGCCGGCGAACCATCCGGTCGCGGCGGCCGCGGGTTCCCCGGCGGGCGTACGGACGAGTGTTTCGCAGGCCAGCCCGGCCGCCGGTGACCGCATCATCGTGCGGTGCCGCTCGACAGTGAACGTGGATCCCGCGAAGGCTTCCCGGTGCACCTGCACCCGGTCGGCCGTCATGGCCGCCCCGACCGGCTCGGCGCGGCTCACAACCGGCCGCGGGGTCCACGACAGGACGAGCCAGGACTCCTCCTGCTCGGGCACCCACCCGGGTACGGGCAGGCCGTCGGACCAGTCGTTGCCGGGTACGAGCAACTCCTCGGCATCGGCCGCGAGCGCCCCGAGATCGGCGTCGGGCGCTGCGGTCACGCGCAGCACGGGGCCGTCCAGGAAGCCGACGGCCACCGGGACTTCACCGTCGGTCCAGAGATGGACGGCCGCGTCATCCAACCGCAGGAGCCAGCCCACGTCCCCGGGGTGGAGACCGCCGGCCGGGGCATCGGCCGGTGTCCACTCGTACAGTGCGCGCAGCGCCGGACCGGTTTCGGCGGGGGACAGTTGGTGGCGCGCGAGCGAGGTCATGGGCGGCAGGCTAGTGAGCGCGTCCGTGGTGGTGCGAACGCTTTACCGGCTCCGGCTCCGGCTCCGGCCCTTTGCTCCTGGCTTCGGTCCCCGGCCCCTATCCCGAGGCGACGCACCACGTCGAGAGAGGCGTCGGGGGGATGGCGTGACTTCAAGCTGATGCCCGACGGCGTTCGTGCGCCGACCGGTCGATTCGGGCTGATCCGGAGGGAGTTGAGCCATAGACTCCGGCAGTGAACGCTGACGACGTCTGGCCGTCACGCGCCCCCCCGGGGTAGGAGATCGTATGCAGGACCCTTCGGACTCGATGGAGACCGCCGAGCCTGAGGAGAAAGGCCTGACCGAGACCGCCGACTCACCTGGTGCGGACGACCCCGAACCCGACGTGGACACCGACTCCACGACGGCATCGACGGTCCTGGCCGAGGTGCTCCCGGGGGTCGCTGTTGTCTTCGGCGAGGTCCCGGCGGAACTCAAGCTCGATCTGATCGACTTCGGGCTCGTTTCGGCCGCCGACCGGAAGCAGCTCTCCGCCGTCCTTGCCTCGGTCGGTAATGCGGCGACCTTGGCCGGCAACCTCGGAACCGCCTTCGCCAGTGTGCAAGGGCTCTACAGGATCACCGACGCGACACAGGCCCTGCTGAAGGCCGGCGGAACGCTCGCCGTCAAGGACGGTGCGAACCTCGGAACGGTCTTCTCGTCCAGTGGCCGCATCATCGCCCAGGCCCGCCTCATCCCCGTGAACGCGGTGAGCGCCGCCCGGAACGCGGCCGCCATCGGGCCTGCGCTGGCCATGGTCGCCCTTCAGATGCAGCTGAGTGAGGTCACAGGCCTTGTCAGAACCAACATCGCGCTGACGAGCCAGGTGCTCGCGACCGTCCGCCACGGGCAGTGGGCCGAGCTGACGGCGCTGGTCGCCACCGTGGACCAAGTGGTCGACCGGGCGCGAGAGATCGGATCGGTTCCGACGTCCCTGTGGGACACCGTCACGGGCAGTGAAGCGTCGCTGCGCAAGCAACTCGACCTGTACCGAATGAACGTCGACAGTCACGTCCGGCAGATCCAGCGAGTCGACTCGCGCGGCCGTCGTGAGTATCTGGAGACGAACGCGGAGGCGATCGTCTTCGATGCCCATGCCCTCCTGTCCTCCCTCAAGGCGTGGACCGGATATCAGGCGCTCCACGCCGCGAGAGCGAGAACCGCTGGAGCCGAAGACGCCGGTGAGGCCCTGCTCGTCGATGCCATTGCGCGCCACACCGGCAAGGAACTCGAATCCGCTCTCGCCGAGACGACGGCCCTTGTCGACTCGCTGACGCGGGAACTGCGCATCATCGCCGAGCTTCCCGGACGCGACACGCTGCCACTGCCGGGAAAGCGGAAGGACTCGACCGCAGCCCGTCGGACCTCCGCCCAGCTTCTGGAGGCCATCGAGCCCCTTGCCGATGTTCTCCATCCGCCTGCCCTTCCGCTCGATGCTCCGGGTGTGGTCTGCGCACCCGAATCGCTCGATCTCGGGCCGTACCTTCGTATCCTGCGATGGTTCCTCGAGGACGGCGAGACCCTGCGAGTCATCGGCTTCCCCGATCAGCCGGATGCGTCCAATCCCGTCTCTGCGATCTTCAGCGGAGCGAAGGAGATGCTGGCGGCAGCGAGGGACAAGGCGGCGGCAAAGACGCTGGTCGCTGTCACGGACCGCCGCATCATCACGGCCAGGACGAGCGCGTTCCTCGAGCAGGGCGAGATCCGGCCGGACATCCCGGTCGACCGGGTGCGATACGTCCGTGCGGCGACCGCACAGGACAGAGGCGGGCGGTCGGCGATCGACCTCATCACGCGCGACGAGAACATCCGGTGGCTCTTCCACTCCGACATCGGCAGCACCCAAGTGGGCGCGCTCGCCGCCGTGCTCGCCGAGTCGATGACGATCCCGGACGTCGAACGCGATGAGCTTCGACGGCGGAGCTTCGCCGCCATCGAGGCGGGGACGAACGGCGGGGGTACCGGTGCAGGGTCCGCGGTACCTTCCGGGTCCAAGGCCACGGCCTCCGATGCCGAGTAGACCTCTTGCCGCTTGATTCACCCCTCGGTTCCGTTCGGCCGGATCATGGCCGTCATGACCTCACGCCTGTCATGGCCGGCCCGGGCATCATGGGCTGATGAGCAGATTTGCAGAGGTCATGGTCCTGGCGCGCAGGGCCGAAGGGGTCATGGAACCCCTCACCCGCCCCGATGAGAACCGGGAGTGGCACCAGTGCTTCACGCGGGTGGACGACGGCATGTTCGACGGGTCGTCCATGGCGACCGATGAGTGTTATGTGTGGGTCGTCCAGTTCATCCGCCACAACTGGCGAGGGCTGCTGAGCCACTTGGAGTCTCTGGCGTGGCCGGAGCCGAGCTCTGTTCAAGTCCTCGTCCGTGACGAGGACGACGACTGTTTCGGCTTGTGGATGATCTATGACGGCAAGCTGGTCGAGGTACCGCTGCCGCGCACCGAGCGGGAGCCGTTCTCGGCGTCCGTCACCGGCGTCCTTTCCCGGACCGACCGTCGCGTCGGGGAGCACCCTTAGGGCGGATGCGAGGGCCGGCCGTCCGCTGCGGGCGGCTATTCCTGCCGTAGCGCGAACCACAACTCCGTTCGTACGTCCATGTCGTTGAGGTCCACGCCCAGCAACACCGCGCACCGCCCGATGCGTTGGCGGACGGTGTTGCGGTGGACGGCCAGGGCCACCGCCGTACGGTCCCAACTGCCGTGCAGGGAGAGCCAGCAGCGCAGGGTGTCGGCCAGCGGCGGGGTGAGCGGGGCGAGGAGGGTGCGGGCGTGGGCGGCCGCCTGGCCGGGTGGGATGAGGGCGGCCAAGCCGGTGACCGGGGTGTCCACCGTCAGCGGGGCCCGGGTCGCCTCCGCGTGGGCCAGGGCGCGGGCCGCCCTGAGGTCGGCGGAGCCCAGGGCCACGAGCGGGGTGGGGGCGGAGACGCCGAGGGTCCAGCCCGGTTGTGGGGGCACGGTGGGGGCTTGTGGGGGTGTCGGGGGCTCCTTGCCGCCCGGTTGCGGGGTCACTTCCCGTCGTGCTGCCGCCTCGCCGCCGCCCGGTTGCGGGGTTGCTTCCCGTCGTGCTGCCGCCTCGCCGCCGCCCGCTTCCCGGGTCGCTTCCCCGGCGGTCGACGGCAGCAGGACCCGTACCGTGTCGCCGCCCTCCCGCCCCGCGTCCACCAGCGCCGAGCCCAGCGACGCCCCCAGCGCCCCGGCCGTCAGGGCGTCCGCCGTCGTGCCGTCGCTGCGGCGGGCGTGGATCACCGTCCAGGGGCCTGCGGAGCCCAGCAGCGGGGCCACCTCGGCGGGCGTGGCGCCGAGCAGCAGCCGTACCAGCGCCGCCGAGCGGTCCGCCGCGTCCGCGCCCTGGTGCGGGGCGGCCAGGAGGGAGAGCAGGACCACCGCGATCCCGGCCACCGTGTGGTCGCCCGCCTCCCGCCGCCGGGTCGCCAGGGCCAGGGCGAGGCCCTCGCCGCCGCCCAGCGCGTACGCGGCCAGGTGCGTGCCGCCGTGGGTGTCGGTGGCCGACGCGGGGGAGCCGGGGCGTTCGCGGGCGACCACCCGGGCCAGGCGTGCCAGCGCTGCCGCCGCCTCCGGGGGCGGGCGCCGGCCCGCCGCGTGGACCTCCTCGCCCCGCCCCGTCAGCAGCACCGCCCGGCCGCTCAGCTGCGCGGCGAGCTGGTGCAGGACCGCCGGTACGGGGTCGGGGCGGGCCGCCGCCGTCGCCAGGGCCTGCTGGGCCCGGGTCACCCGGCGCAGCTCCCGGTGGCGGGCCTCCGCCATCAGCCGCCACACCGCCCGCGCGATCGTCGTGAACGGGGTCTCCGGCGGGACCTCCAGCAGCGGCAGACCGTAACGGTCGCACGCCTCGATCAGGGCTTCGGGGACCGTCTCGTGCACCGGCCGGACGCCGAAACCCAGCGCCGCTGCCCCTGCCTCCACCAGCCGCGCCACGTAGTGGTCCGGGTCCGTCAGCAGCACCCCGGCGCTCAGCAGCAGCTCACCGCCGAGGAGGTACGGATAGGGGTCGGCCATCTCCGAGGTGTGCACCCAGAGGAGGTCGGCGTCGGCCGGGCCCGCGATCCGGCGCAGGCCCAGGTCCTTGCTCGCCAGGAGTTCGGCGAGGGGGATGGGCGGGGCCGGCGGGCCGGGGGAGTGGGCGGGCGGTGTCGGCATGGAGGGTTCGTCCATTCGCGGCGGTGAGAGTGGAGGAAACGTACACTTCAACGCTGCCTTTCGGCCACCTACCGTCTTCCTCGCACCTGCACCACCCGCACTGCACCTGTTGCGCGAGACGGAGGGAAGCCCATGGCTGTCGACTACGCCGTGATCGTCGTCTACCTGGCCGGCATGCTCGCCATGGGCTGGTGGGGCATGCGCCGCGCCAAGTCCAAGAGCGAGTTCCTGGTCGCCGGGCGCCGCCTCGGGCCCTGGATGTACTCGGGCACCATGGCCGCCATCGTCCTCGGCGGCGCGTCCACCATCGGCGGCGTCGGGCTCGGCTACCAGTACGGGCTCTCCGGCGCCTGGATGGTCCTCACCATCGGGCTCGGGCTGCTCGCGCTCTCCGTCTTCTTCTCCGCGCGCATCGCCCGGCTGAAGGTCTACACCGTCTCCGAGATGCTCGACCTGCGCTACGGCGGGCGGGCCGGGATCATCTCCGGCGTCGTCATGTGGGCGTACACCCTGATGCTCGCGGTCACCTCGACCATCGCGTACGCCACCATCTTCGACGTCCTCTTCGACGTGAACCGCACGGTCGCCATCGTCCTCGGCGGTGCCATCGTCGTCGCGTACTCGACGCTCGGAGGCATGTGGTCGATCACGCTCACCGACATGGTCCAGTTCGTCGTCAAGACCATCGGGGTGCTGCTGCTCCTCCTGCCGATCGCCGTCGTCAAGGCGGGCGGCTTCAGCGAGATGAAGGCCCAGCTGCCCACCGAGTACTTCGACCCGCTCGGCATCGGCGGCGAGACGATCTTCACGTACGTCCTCATCTACACCTTCGGCATGCTCATCGGGCAGGACATCTGGCAGCGGGTCTTCACCGCCCGCAGCGACCGCACGGCCCGGTGGGGCGGGACGGTCGCCGGGACGTACTGCCTCGTGTACGCCATCGCCGGAGCCGTCATCGGTACCGCGGCCAAGGTGATGTACCCGAACCTGGCGAGCGCGGACGCCGCGTTCGCGACGATCGTGAAGGACGAGCTGCCGGTGGGGGTGCGGGGGCTGGTGCTCGCCGCCGCGCTGGCCGCCGTGATGTCCACGTCCTCCGGGGCGCTGATCGCCTGCGCGACCGTCGCCAACAACGACATCTGGTCCCGGTTGCGGGGGGCCGTGGTGCGGAGTGGGGGCGGGGGCGGTGACGGCGATGAGCCGCATGACGAGGTCAGGGGGAACCGGGCGTTCATCCTGATCATGGGGATCGCGGTCATTCTGATCGCCATCGCCCTGAACGACGTGGTCCAGGCGCTGACCGTCGCCTACAACCTGCTGGTGGGCGGGCTCCTCGTGCCGATCCTGGGCGGGCTGCTGTGGCGGCGCGGGACGGCGGCGGGGGCGCTGTCGGCGGTGTGCGTGGGGGGTGTCGCGGTGGTCGGGCTGATGGCGTACTACGGCATCCTCGCCAACCAGCCGATCTACTACGGGCTGCTGTCCTCGCTGGCCGTGTACGTCGTCGTGTCGCTGGCGACCCCGCCTACGGATGTGGCTGTGCTTGCCGCCTGGCGGGAGCGGGTGGCGGGGCGGGGCGCGCCTGACCCGGAGCCGGCCACCACCTGACCGGTTCCGTCCTCGAACGCCGGACGGGCTGGGTTCGCTCACCGGACCCCGCACACTTGACACGTACGAAACCGAACGAAAGGCACACCACCCCCATGAGCAGCACCGAATCGCCGCGCGGTCCCGTCGACTCCTCCCGCGTCCCGCGGTACGCCGGGCCCGCGACGTTCGCCCGGCTGCCCCGGCTCGACGAGGTCGGGCGGGCCGATGTCGCCGTCGTCGGCGTGCCCTTCGACAGCGGGGTCTCCTACCGGCCCGGCGCCCGCTTCGGCGGCAACGCGATCCGTGAGGCCTCCCGGCTGCTGCGCCCGTACAACCCGGCCCAGGACGCCTCGCCGTTCGCCCTCGCGCAGGTCGCGGACGCCGGGGACATCGCGGCGAACCCGTTCAACATCAACGAGGCCGTCGAGACCGTCGAGGCCGCCGCCGACGACCTGCTGAACACCGGCGCACGCCTGATGACCCTCGGCGGTGACCACACCATCGCCCTGCCCCTCCTGCGCTCCGTCGCCAAGAAGCACGGGCCCGTCGCCCTGCTCCACTTCGACGCGCACCTGGACACCTGGGACACCTACTTCGGCGCCGAGTACACCCACGGCACCCCCTTCCGCCGGGCCGTCGAGGAGGGCATCCTCGACACCTCCGCCCTCTCCCACGTCGGCACCCGCGGCCCGCTCTACGGCAAGCAGGACCTGACCGACGACGAGAAGATGGGCTTCGGCATCGTCACCTCCGCCGACGTCATGCGGCGCGGCGTCGACGAGATCGCCGACCAGCTGCGCCAGCGCATCGGGGACCGGCCGCTCTACATCTCCATCGACATCGACGTCCTGGACCCGGCGCACGCCCCCGGCACCGGCACCCCCGAGGCCGGCGGCCTCACCTCCCGCGAGCTGCTGGAGATCCTGCGCGGGCTCTCCTCCTGCCACCTGGTCTCCGCCGACCTGGTCGAGGTGGCGCCCGCGTACGACCACGCCGAGATCACCTCCGTGGCCGCCTCCCACACCGCGTACGAGCTGACGACGATCATGTCCCGTCAGATCGCGGCGGCGAAGGCAGACAAGGAAGCCAAGTGAGCCACGACCACGACGACCGGCCGCAGCTCACCGCCGCGCAGGCCGCCGCCGTACTGACCCCGCCGCCCGGCCGCAACGGTGGTGACCTCGTCGTGGAGTCGCTCCAGGGGCTCGGCGCGACCACCGTCTTCGGGCTGCCCGGCCAGCACGCGCTCGGCATGTTCGACGCGCTGCGCCGCTCCTCCCTCCGGTACGTCGGACTCCGCGTCGAGAACAACGCCGGGTTCGCCGCCGACGCGTACGGCCGGATCACCGGTGAAGTGGCGCCGCTGCTCCTCTCCACCGGGCCCGGCGCGCTCACCTCGCTCGCCGCGCTCCAGGAGGCGGCCGCCGCCTCCGCGCCCGTCCTCGCGATCTCCAGCCAGGTCCCCACGGCGGGGCTCGGCGGCGGGCGCCACGGCTATCTGCACGAGCTGCGCGACCAGCAGGCCTCCGTACGGGACATCGTGAAGTCCGTCCACACCGTGCGTTCCGCCTCGCAGATCCCGTCCGCGATCGCCGCCGCCTGGGAGTCCGCGCTGACCGCCCCGCACGGGCCGGTCTGGGTGGAGATCCCGCAGGACGTGCTGCTCGCCGAAACGACTCTGCCGGTCGTCAGCGCCATGGACGCCACCCCGCGTGAGCTCTACCCGCGCCCCGAGCTGACGATCGCCGCGGCCCACCTGCTGTCGAACGCCGAACGCCCGGTGATCATCGCGGGTGGCGGAGTCGTACGGTCCGACGCCTCCGGCAAGCTGCGCGCGCTCGCCGAGAAGCTCGACGCGCCCGTCGTCACCACCTTCGGCGGCAAGGGCGCCTTCCCCTGGGAGCACCCGCTCTCGCTGCGCTCCTGGCTGGAGGACCGGCACACCACCGACTTCCTGGAGGACGCGGACGTCCTGCTCGTCGTCGGCTCCGGGCTCGGCGAACTCTCCTCGAACTACCACACCTTCCGGCCGCGCGGCCGGGTCATCCAGATCGAGGCGGACGCCGGGAAGCTGGAGTCCAACCACCCCGCCCTCGGTATCCACTCCGACGCCCGCGAGGCGCTGGCCGAGCTGCTGGAGGCGGTGGAGCGGCGCGAGGACGCGGGTGCCGCGGAACGCGTGGCGACGGTGCTGGAGAAGGTACGGGTCCGGATCGACGCCCAGGAGCTCTCCCTGGAGCAGCAGGTCCTGGCCGCCGTCCGCGAGGCGCTGCCCGACGCGTCGCCCAGCTTCTGGGACATGACGATCCTGGCCTACTGGGCGTGGTCCGCGTTCGACGCGCGGCGCCCCAACACCATGCACTCCGCCCAGGGCGCGGGCGGCCTCGGCTACGGCTTCCCGGCGGCCATCGGGGCTGCCTCCGCCGACCCGACGACCCCGGTGCTCGCGGTCTCCGGTGACGGCGGGGCGATGTACTCCATCGCGGAGCTGGCCACCGCGCGCCAGTACGACCTGCCGCTGACCTGGCTGATCGTGGACGACGGGGGCTACGGCATCCTGCGCGAGTACATGACGGGCGCCTTCGGCGAGGCCACGGGGACCGAGCTTTCCCGCCCGGACTTCGTCGCCCTGGCCGAGTCCTTCGGCGTGCCCGCCGTCCGTACGACACCGGAGTCGCTCGCCGCCGACCTCGGCAAGGCTCTCGCGGCCCCGGGGCCGTCGGTCGTCGTGCTTCCGGCCCTGCTGCGGATGTTCGAGCCGACGCACCTGTAGGCCGTGCGGCCGGCGTATTCGCTCAGCCTGTGGCCGCCGCCCTCTCCGCACCCGCACCCGCGTCCGCGTCCGTCTCCGCTTCGGCGGCGGACGCGGGCGCGCGTTCCGTGGCGGCCTCCGTATGGGCGGGGTCATGGGGGATGAAGGAGACCCGGACGCCTTCACCCAGCGGCGTCAGGCTGAAGTCGGCGTCCAGGGCGCGGGCGAGCCGGGCCAGCAGGGGCACCGTCGGCATGGACCCCCCGAGCTCCAGCTTGGATACCTGCGGCTGGCTCATCCGGGCACGCCGGGCCAGCTCGGTCTGGGCCAGCCCCAGCGCCGTACGACGGTCGTAGACGGCCTGTCCGAGGTCCCAGGCCAGATCCAGCTCCAGGCGGCGCCGCACGCGCTCCGCGCTCTCGGCGCTGTCCTCGCCCTCCGAGATGCTCTCGGCGACCTTCCGGTCCCGGGCAAGCTTCCACTGTGCGTGACTCACCATGTGGCTCTTCCTTTCCAGACGTCGCGTCCAGACATCGCGGATGAATGTGTCGTGGGCGGGCTCGTGCTCCGTCTCGCAGATCGCCTTGGCGCGCCTGGCGCGGGCGATCTCCGCATTCTCGCGCTGCCGCGTCTTGCGGAAGACGGTCAGCAGGACGACCCGGCGCCCAGGCGCCAGCCAGTACGAGATCCGCACGGCTTCACGATTGCGCCCCATCTCGAACCGGAGCTCCCGCACTCCGTCCCCGATGAACCGGGAGTGCGGCTCGTCCAGCGTGGTCGCGCACCGCGCCAACCTGCCCGCCGCGTGTGCCGCCCGTTCGTAGTCATTCGCCGACAGGTTCGTCAGCCACAGTCGGACCTCCGGCTCGATCTCGATGATGAAGGGTTCTTCCATATAGTGAACCGTATATATTCGGCAGTGTATATCGGTATGGAGGGAGCCGGAAGTCCACCGGACGAGTGAAGGGGGCGTCGCGCCTTGACTCGCCCCGTTTGTTGCGGAGGGATGAAATCCGCTCCCCGCCGTGTTGGTGCCTTCCGGAAGATCAGGCGAGAACAGACGGATCAGCGGACAGGCCGGGAGGCAACGCGTGACGGGCGCAGAGCAACAGGGGTGGGGCCGACGGCTGACCGGGTACGCGTGGCGGTACCGGCGGAACGTCGTGCTCGCGCTCGGTTCCTCGCTCGCCGGGATGGCCGTCATGGCCCTCGTGCCGCTGATCACCAAGGTGATCATCGATGACGTCGTCACCGACCACACGCGCTCGCTCGCCGTCTGGACCGGCCTCCTCATCGGGGCCGCCGTCCTCGTCTACATCGCCACCTACATCCGCCGCTACTACGGCGGCCGGCTCGCCCTGGACGTCCAGCACGATCTGCGTACGGACATGTACACGACGATCACCCGGCTCGACGGGAAGCGTCAGGACGAGCTGTCCACCGGGCAGGTCGTCGGGCGGGCCACCAGCGACCTCCAGCTCATCCAGGGGCTGCTGTTCATGCTCCCGATGACCATCGGGAACGTCCTGCTCTTCATCATCTCGCTGGTGATCATGGCGTGGCTGTCCCTGCCGCTCACCCTCGTCGCCCTCGCCGTCGCCCCCGCCCTCTGGTTCATCGCCCGCCGCTCCAAGGCCCGCCTCTTCCCCGCCACCTGGTACGCCCAGGGCCAGGCCGCCGCCGTCGCCGGAGTCGTCGACGGGGCCGTCTCCGGGGTCCGGGTCGTCAAGGGGTTCGGCCAGGAGGACCAGGAGACCGGCAAGCTCCGTGAGGTCAGCCGGCGGCTCTTCGCCGGGCGGCTGCGCACCATCCGGCTGAACTCCCGCTACACCCCCGCCCTCCAGGCCGTGCCCGCCCTCGGCCAGGTCGCCATGCTCGCCCTCGGCGGCTGGCTGGCCACCCGGGGAGAGATCACCCTCGGCACGTTCGTCGCCTTCTCCACCTACCTCGCCCAGCTCGTCGGCCCGGTCCGGATGCTCGCCATGGTCCTCACCGTCGGCCAGCAGGCCCGCGCCGGTGTGGAACGCGTCCTGGAGCTCATCGACACCGAGCCCTCCATGAAGGACGGCACCAAGGAGCTGCCCGCCGACGCCCCGGCCGGGATCGAGTTCGACGACGTACGGTTCGCGTACGACGAGGAGCGCCCGGTCCTCGACGGCTTCTCGCTCACCGTCGAACCCGGCGAGACCATGGCGATCGTCGGCGCCTCCGGCAGCGGCAAATCCACCGTCTCGCTCCTGGTGCCCCGCTTCTACGACGTCTCCCACGGCGCCGTCCTCATCGGCGGCCACGACGTCCGCGAGCTCACCCAGGCGTCCCTGCGCTCCGCCATCGGGCTCGTCCCCGAGGACAGCTTCCTCTTCTCCGACACCGTCCGCTCCAACATCGCCTACGGCTTCCCCGACGCCACCCAGGAGCAGATCGAGCAGGCCGCCCGCGCCGCCCAGGCCCACGGGTTCATCTCCGCGCTGCCCGACGGGTACGACACCACAGTCGGCGAGCACGGACTCACCCTCTCCGGCGGCCAGCGCCAGCGGGTCGCCCTCGCCCGCGCCATCCTCACCGACCCCCGGCTCCTCCTCCTGGACGACGCCACCTCCGCCGTCGACGCCCGCGTCGAGCACGAGATCCACGAGGCCCTCAAGCAGGTGATGGCGGGCCGCACGACGCTCCTCATCGCCCACCGCCGCTCCACCCTCCAGCTCGCCGACCGCATCGCCGTCCTGGACGGCGGGAAACTCGCCGCCCTCGGCACCCACGCGGAGCTGGAGCGCACCTCCCCGCTCTACCGCCGTCTGCTCACCGACCCCGACGAACTCGGCGGTACGTCCCCGGGCCACCGGCCGCAGCGCGGCGAGGCCGACCCCGACGGCGGCCGGGCCCTCCAGCAGGAGCTGGACGCCGAGTTCGACGCCGAGCGCGGCGTCACGCCCCAGCTGTGGATCCGCAAGGAGGAGGAGCGGGACGCCACGGTCGCCGGGATGCCCGCCACCCCCGAACTGCTCGCCCAGGTCGAGGCCCTGCCGCCCGCCACGGACACCCCCCAGGTCGACGAGGCGCGTGCCGTGCGGTCCGAGGACTCCTACGGACTGCGCCGGCTGCTGGGCGGCTTCGGTGCCGCACTGCTCGTCAGCCTCGGGCTCGTCGCCGTGGACGCCGGGATGGGCCTGCTGCTGCCGGTCCTGATCCGGCACGGGATCGACGAGGGCGTCACCCAGGTCTCGATCGGCGCGGTGTGGGCGGCCTCCGCGATCGCCCTGGCCGTCGTGGTCGTCCAGTGGGTGGCCCAGACCGGCGAGATCCGGATGACCGGCCGGACCGGCGAGCGGGTCCTCTACTCGCTCCGCCTGAAGATCTTCGCCCAGCTCCAGCGGCTCGGCCTCGACTACTACGAGCGTGAGCTGACCGGCCGGATCATGACCCGGATGACGACGGACGTGGACGCCCTCTCGACGTTCCTCCAGACCGGCCTGGTCACCGCGTTCGTCTCCGTCGTCACCTTCTTCGGCATCATGGTCGCCCTGCTCGTCCTGGACATCCAGCTCGCCCTGGTCGTCTTCGCGACCCTGCCCGTGCTGATCATCGGGACGTACTTCTTCCGCCGCAGCAGCGTCAAGGCGTACGAGCTGGCCCGTGAGCGCATCAGCGGCGTCAACGCCGACCTCCAGGAGTCCGTCTCCGGCCTCCGCATCGTCCAGGCCTTCGGCCGGGAGCACGACGGGGCCGCCCGCTACGCCGCGCGCAGCGACCACTACCGCCAGGCCCGGGTGCGCGGCCAGTGGCTGATCTCCATCTACTTCCCGTTCGTCCAGCTGCTGGCCTCGATCGCCGCGGCCGCCGTGATCATCGTCGGCGCGGGCCGGGTCGACAACGGCACGCTGACCACCGGCGCCCTGGTCGCCTACCTCCTCTACATCGACCTGTTCTTCGCCCCCGTCCAGCAGCTCTCCCAGGTCTTCGACGGCTACCAGCAGGCCACCGTCTCCCTCGGCCGCATCCAGGAGCTCCTGCGCGAACCCACCTCCACCGCCGACCCGGACGAACCGCTCGACGTGCTCTCCCTGCGCGGCGAGATCGCCTTCGAGGACGTCTCCTTCGCGTACGGCAAGGAGGAAGAGGCCCTCACCGGCATCGACCTGCACATCCCGGCCGGGCAGACCGTCGCCTTCGTCGGCGAGACGGGCGCGGGGAAGTCGACCCTGGTCAAGCTCGTCGCCCGGTTCTACGACCCCACCAGCGGCCGCGTCACCGCCGACGGCACCGATCTGCGCCGGCTCGACATGACCGCCTACCGCCACCGCCTCGGTGTCGTCCCCCAGGAGGCGTACCTCTTCCCCGGTACGGTCCGCGACGCCATCGCCTACGGGCTGCCCGACGCCACCGACGCCCGGGTGGAGGCCGCCGCCCGCGCGGTCGGCGCGCACGAGATGATCGCCACCCTGGAGGACGGCTACCTCCACGAGGTCGCCGAGCGCGGCCGTAACCTCTCCGCCGGGCAGCGCCAGCTCATCGCGCTCGCCCGCGCCGAGCTCGTCGACCCGGACATCCTGCTCCTGGACGAGGCCACCGCTGCCCTGGACCTCGCCAGCGAGGCCCTGGTCAACCAGGCCACCGACCGGCTCACCGGCCGCCGCACCACGCTGGTGGTGGCGCACCGCCTGACCACCGCCGCCCGTGCCGACCGGGTCGTGGTGATGGACCAGGGGCGCGTCGCCGAGGACGGTACGCACGACGAGCTGCTGGCCCTGGACGGGCGGTACGCACGGCTGTGGCGCACGTTCATAGGGGAGGACATCGGCGAGGGCATAGGGGAGGACGAGCCCGCGGGCGTCTGAGGCGAGCCCCGGCCCGCCCGTGCAACCTCCCGGGGGTCTGCTGCGTCGTAGCCAGGGACGCACAGGTGCGTACAGATGTCAGGTGGGGGCGAAAGTGTTCGACAGGGCGGCGGGATCCAGGGGACCGCAGGGGCGGCCTCGACGCGAGGGGGTGGCGGCGCGCCTGCTCGTCCTGCCGCTGCTGGCCGGTCTCGTGCTCCTCCTCGGCGCCCCGGCCACGGCGGCCCAGGCCGCGCCCGCCTGCTCCGGCCGCCCCGCGAAGACGGTCGCGTTCGCGACGGGCGAGCTGCGCGTCTACAAGAGCCGCGCCCACGTGTGTGCCGTCACCGTCGCCAAGAAGCCGGGCAAGAAGCGGGCGATGAGCGTCACGCTCCAGCCTCGCGGCGGACGCGTGGTCAAGGACAGCGGCTCGTTCACCAAGATGGCCGGCCCGGTGACGGTGAACGCCCTCAACCGCTGCGTCCGGGCCACCGGAACGGTCGCCGGGAAGTCGGCCTCCACCGGCTGGATCCTCTGCTGACCGGACCGTAAGGCCCCGTAGGACACCGTAGGGCCCCGCAGGGCCCTGTACGGGAAACGCGTGAGGAACCAGGACACGCGCAACTGGGTCTGGCGCGCAGTGCGTTGCCCTCGCTAAGTTCACGGCGACTGTTGTGAATCAAGGGGAGGGTGTATGCGCAAGGCGCTCACAGGGGTTCTCTCGCTCGCGGTGCTCATCGGCACGCTGGGAGCGGCGGGAGCCTCGGCCGGTGCGGCCACCGCCGCGGAACCGGATGCGAAGAGGAGCGGCCTCGCCGCCGTACGCGGCGGCGAAACGGGCAACGAGGACATCAAGGACCGCATCCTGGCGATCCCGGGCATGAACCTGATCGAGGAGAAGCCCTACGCCGGATACCGCTACTTCGTCCTCGACTACACCCAGCCGGTCGACCACCGGCGCCCGTCCAAGGGCACGTTCCAGCAGCGGATCACCGTGCTGCACAAGGACACCGCCCGTCCCACGGTCTTCGCCACCAGCGGCTACAACGTCTCGACCAACCCGAGCCGCAGCGAGCCGACGCAGATCATCGACGGGAACCAGGTCTCCCTGGAGTATCGCTTCTTCACCCCGTCCCGCCCGGCGCCCGCCGACTGGACCAAGCTCGACATCTGGCAGGCGGCCAGTGACCAGCACCGGGTGTTCACGGCGCTGAAGAAGGTCTACCCGAAGAAATGGCTGGCCACCGGCGGCTCCAAGGGCGGTATGACCGCCACGTACTTCGAGCGGTTCTACCCGAAGGACATGGACGGCGTCGTCGCGTACGTCGCGCCCAACGATGTCGACGACCGTGAGGACTCGGCGTACGACCGGTTCTTCCGGAACGTCGGAACCAAGGAGTGCCGCGACAAGCTGCAGGCGGTGCAGCGCGAGGCGCTGATCCGCCGGGCCCCGCTGCAGAAGAGGTTCAAGGAGTACGCCGCCGCCAACGGCCTCACCTTCACCACCCTCGGCTCCCTCGACCGGGCCTACGAGGCCGCCGTCATGGACTACGTCTTCGGTTTCTGGCAGTACAGCCTGCTCGCCGACTGCTCCGAGATCCCGGCCGACGCCAAGAACGCCACCGACGACGCGATCTGGGACTCCGTCGACGGGATCTCCGGCTTCTCCTTCTACTCCGACCAGGACCTGGAGACGTACACGCCGTACTACTACCAGGCGGGCACCCAGCTCGGATCGCCGGACATCAGGCAGCCCTGGCTGGGCAACCTGAGCCGCTACGGCTACCAGGCCCCGCGCAGCTTCGTGCCCCGCTCCATCCCGATGAAGTTCGACCGGGGCGCGATGCGGGACGTGGACAGCTGGGTCCGGAACAATGCCCGGCAGATGCTGTACGTGTACGGGGAGAACGACCCGTGGAGTGCGGAGCCCTTCCGGCTGGGGCGCGGTGCCAAGGACAGTTACGTGTACACCGTGCCGGGCGGCAACCACGGCGCCCGGGTCTCCGGTCTGCCCGAGGACCGCAGGGCGAAGGCCACTGCCGCGATCCTGCGCTGGGCGGGGGTCGCCCCGGCGGCGGTCCAGGCGGACCCGGCGAAGGCGAAGCCGCTGGCGAAGTTCGACACGAAGCTCGACCAGCTCAACGGCGAGGTCGAGCGCGGCGAGGGCATCCTGCGCCCGTAGCCGCTGCCGTGAACACAGCGCCCGCCGGCTCCCCTTCGTACGGAGGAGAGCCGGCGGGCGCCGCGCTGCCGGGTGTGGATCCGCCCTAGTACGACAGCCCGTGACCCACCGGGTACAGCACCCGCGCCGGGTCGTCCGCCCGCTGGACCGGGACCGGGAGCCTGCCCTCCGGGTCGGCGCGGCCCGCGATCACCCGGGCGGCGGCGCGGAGTTCGACATCCGTCCAGGAGTAGGTCGCCAGGACCGCGGCGAGACCCCGGCCGGTGAGGTGGGCGGCGTCGTACGGGTTGCGGATCGCGACGGCGACCACCGGGACGCCGGTCGCCACGAGGGCGTCGACGAGGGTGCGCTGGGTGCTGCCCGCCGTGATGTTGTACGTCGCCACGACCACCGCGTCCCTGCCCTGTGCGGCGGCGACGGCTTCGGCGATCTTCGCCTGGTTCGGGGCCGTACCGGTGGACAACGCCGTTGCGGAGAAGCCCAGTTCGGTGAAGGCGCCCGTCAGGGTCGTGGTCGGCGGGCCCGTCGTGCCGGACGGGGACGCCGGGTCGGCACCCACCACGAGGAGCCGGCGGTGGGTGCGGCGGGAGAGCGGGAGCAGGGCGCCGGGGTCGGCGAGCAGGGTCGTCGTGCGCTCGGCGATCCGGTCGGCGTCGAGGAGGTGCTTGCGGACGCCGACCGTGCGGTCGACGCCCCGGCCGCTGACGAACGGGTCGCGGAACAGGCCCAGTTTCGTCTTCAGCCGCAGGATCCGCAGGATGGACGCGTCGATCCTGGCCTCGCTGATCTCGCCGCCGCGGACCGCCTCCAGCACCGCGTTCCAGGCGACGGAGAGGTTCGGCGGGTTCAGCAGCTGGTCCACGCCCGCCAGCAGCGCGAGGACCGGCACGCGGTCGTCGCCGTACTTCGTGCGTACGCCCTCCATGCCGAGCGAGTCCGTGACCACCACCCCGTCGTAGCTCAGCTCCTCGCGGAGGATGCCGGTGAGGATCGGCCGGGAGAGCGTGGCCGGGTCCTCGGACGGGTCGAGCGCCGGGACCACGATGTGCGCGGTCATGACCGAGTCGATACGGGCCCGGATCGCGGCCCGGAACGGCGGCGCGTCCAGCTCCTCCCACTGCTGTCGGGTGTGCCCGATGACGGGCAGCCCGGTGTGGCTGTCGGTGCTGGTGTCGCCGTGGCCGGGGAAGTGCTTGGCGGTGGCCGCGACCCCGGCGCCCTGATACCCCTTCACCTGCGCCGCGACCAGCTCGGCCACCGACTCGGGGTCGGAGCCGAAGGAGCGTACGCCGATGACCGGGTTGGCCGGGTTGACGTTCACGTCGGCGTCCGGCGCGTAGTTCTGGTTGATGCCGACCGCGGCCAGTTCGGCGCCCGCGATCCAGGCCGCCCGCCGGGTGTCCGAGCGCGAGCCGCCCGCGCCCAGCGCCATCGCACCCGGCAGCAGGGTTGCGGGCTCACCGACCCGGCAGACGATGCCGTGTTCCTGGTCGGTGGAGATGAGCAGCGGGACGCGGGAGCGCCCGGCCCGGGCGGCGCGCTGGATGCCGTTGGAGAGGGCGGCGATCTGGTGCGGGTCGCGGGTGTTGTGCGCCCAGGTGAAGTAGATGATCCCGCCGACGTGGTACGTGGCGACCAGCTCGGCGGCGGTGCGGACCCCGATCTCCTTGAGGTTCGCGTCGATGTCGGCCTGGTCGGGGTCGGTGGCGGAGTGCCCGTACACCCGCATCACGAAGAGCTGGCCGACCTTCTCCTCCAGGCTCATCCCGGCGATGATCCGCCGCAGCCGACGGTCGGTGGAGGCGTTCGTGGAGTGCGCGGATGCGGTGCCGGTGGCGGAGAGGACGCCGGTGGCCGCGGCGGCCGTGGCGGCGGCGGTGGCGGTGAGGAGGGTGCGTCGTGAGGTGCGGTGGGGCACGTGAGCTCCTTCCCGGGGGTGAAAGAAACTTCCAAGATGATACGGATATAGGGAAAGTAACTTTCGGTCAAGGGGGCGGGAGCGGAACGCGAGCGACACGCGCGCGAAGGAGTGGCCGGGTCCGTCATCCGTGCCGGGCGCGCGTGAACGCCAGGACCGTGTTGTGCCCGCCGAAGCCCAGGGAGTGGCTGAGGGCGAGACCGACCTGCTGTGGCCTGGCGGCCGCGCGGACGATGTCGATGCCCGCCGTGGTGGCATCCGGGGCCGTGAAGCCGGCCGTGGGCGGTACGGTCCCGCGGGCGATGCTCAGCACGGTCAGCGCCGCCTCGATCGCCCCGGCCGCGCCCATGGTGTGCCCCAGCACGCCCTTGGCCGAGGTGACCGAGGGGGCGTGACCGGGGCCGTACAGCTCCCGGATCGCCGTGGCCTCCACCGCGTCGTTCAGTGCGGTGCTCGTGCCGTGGGCGTTGATGTGGCCGACCTCGCCCGGGGAGCGCCCGGCCCGGGCCAGCGCCTCCCGGGTCGCCGCGCGCAGCCCGGCGCCCTCGGGGTGCGGGGCGGTGGCGTGGTGGGCGTCGCCGGTCGCCCCGAACCCGGCGAGGAACGCCAGGGGCCGGACCGTACGGGCGGCCGCGTGGTCCGTACGTTCCAGGACGAGCACCCCGCTCCCCTCGCCCAGCACGAACCCGTCGCGGTCCCGGTCGAAGGGGCGTGAGGCGGCGCCGGGGTCGTCCTCCCGCCGGGACAGCGCGCCCAGCTTGGCGAACGCCGAGGCGCACAGGGGCGTGACCATGGCATCCGTACCGCCCGCCACCGCGATGTCGCACATCCCCGCCCGCAGCAGCAGCGCGGCCGTGATGATCGCCGTCGCGCCCGACGCACAGGCCGTGGAGGTCTGCAACGAGGGCCCGGTGGCGCCGAGTTCGATGGCGAGGTGGCCGGCGGCCATGTTCGGGAGGAAGGCGGGGAGCGTCATCGGGGAGAGCGCGCCGGGACCGGAGGCCAGCAGCTTGCGGTGCTGCGCCTCCAGCGTGGAGACCCCGCCCGCCGCCGTGCCCACGACCACCGCCACCCGCGCGGGGTCCCACCGCCCCGGGTCCAGCCCGGCCGACGCGACGGCCTCGCGGGCGGCGGTCAGCAGGAACCGGGTGGCGGGGTCGAACCGCCAGAGCCGCCCCCGTACCCGCTCCTGAGGCTGCTGAGGCTTCCGAGGCTCCTGAGGCGGTACCCGGCAGGCCAGGCGCACCGGCGCACCCGCCTCCGCCAGTACGGGGTCGGTGCGCGCGGTCGCCCGCCCGGCGCACACCGCGTCCCAGGTCGCCTCGGTGCCGGTGCCACCGGGTGTCACCAGGCCGATGCCGGTGACGGCGATGTCGTCGGTCACGGCGCCGCGTCCCCGGGCGTCCCGTTCGCGGCGAGGAGCCCGGCCACCGACCGGGCCACCTCGTCGACCGTCAGCTCGGCGGTGGCGGCGGAGTCGTCGAGCGGGACGCCCCACTCCTCCTGGAGGGTGACGTAGAGCTCCACCACGGCGAGGGAGTCCAGGTCCAGTTCACCGAGGGTGGTGTCGGGGCGTATGAGCTCGGGGGCGACCTCGAACTTGTCGCCGAGCAGGGTCACGAGGTGGGTGCAGACGCGTTCCACTGGGGGCTCCTCACGGGGGCGGAATCAGGGGGCGGAGGGGTGGTGGCGGTACGGGGGAGGGGGACGGTGTCCGGCGGCTCGGTCAGTGGCCTGACGTCGGGCCAGGTCAGGGCGGCGGACGCCCAGGTGAAGCCGCCGCCGAAAGCGGTGAGCAGGGTGCGCTCGCCGGGGGCCACCGCCCGGTGCACGGACAGGTCGGCCAGAACCAGGGGGACCGAGGCGGCGGCGGTGTTGCCGAGCTCGCGGATGTTGCCGTACCGGTGCGCGGGCGCGATCCCCAGCCGGTCGCCGACGGAGTCGAGGATCCGCTGGTTGGCCTGGTGGCCGATGAACGCCCGTACGGAGTCGGGTGTCCACCCCGCCCGCCGCAGCACGGCGTCGGAGGACTGCGTCATGCGGCGTACCGCGTGGGCGTATACGGCACGGCCCTCCATGTGGAAGAAGTGCGCGTCCGGGGCGGGCGGCGGCAGATGGCGGGGGTGCCGGGCCCCGCCGCCCGGGACGGTGATGGCGGCCCGGCCGCCGCCGTCCGAGCCGAGGTCCGTGGCGAGGACGGCCCCGGGCTCTTCCCGTACGCCGGGCCGCAGCAGCACGGCACCGGCCCCGTCGCCGAAGATCGGGGCGGTGCCCCGGTCGGCGGGGTCGACGATGGAGGTGTACGTCTCCGCCGCGATCACCAGGGGCGCGGTGCACACCCCGCCGCGCACCAGGCCGGTGGCGACGGCCAGCGCGTACAGGAACCCCGAGCAGACCGCCGACACGTCGAACGCGGCGACCGTCCCGAGGCCGAGCCGGTGGGCGACCTCCGGGGCGGTCGCGGGGCACGGGTGGTCGGGGGTGGAGGTGGCGAGGAGCACCAGGTCCGGTCGGGCGCCCCCGGCGGAGGCGAGCGCCGCCCGGCCCGCGCCGACCGCCAGATCACCGGTGCTCGTACCGGGGGAGGCGTGCCGGCGGCGCTCGATGCCGGTGCGGTCCCGGATCCAGCCCGCGTCGGTCAGCAGGGCGCCGCGCGCGATCACGGCGTCGTTGTCGACCACGCGCGGCGGGAGGCAGGAGCCGACACCGGAGATGACGGCGGTGTCCGCGGTGGAGTCGTCGGCGCGCATGCTCAGGCTGCCGCGAACGGGGAGGGCGGTTTGGGGTGACCGGCCAGCCCGCCGTCCGGCACCGCGAGCCCGCCGTCGACGACGAGCGCGTGCCCGGTGACGAACGAGGCGGCGGGGGAGGCGAGGAAGAGCGTCGCCCCGACCACCTCGTCCGCGGTCGCCCAACGGCCCATCGGCACATGGCCGGTGAGCCAGTCCGACAGGGGGCCGGCCTCGCTGGCGAACGCGGTCATGTCCGTACGCGTCCACCCGGGACAGAGCGCGTTGACCCGTATCCCCTGCCGGGCCCAGCCGACCGCCAGACTGCGCGCCAGCGACAACTGGGCCGCCTTCGTGGCCGCGTACGCCTCCATCATCGGGGTGCCGACGATCCCGGCGATCGACGACATCAGCACCAGACTGGCCCGGTCCGACTCCAGCAGATGCGGGTGCGAGGCCCGGCAGACGGCGGCCGTGGCGTTGAGGTTGATGGAGATGACGGTCTCCCAGTCCCGCTGCTCGGCGTGTTGCAGCGGAACCAGCAGCGCGCTGCCGTCCTCGGCGGTGGGCAGGGTGCCCGCGTTGTGCACGACGACATCGAGCCCGCCGAGCGCGGCGGCGGCCCGGTCGACCAGCGCCGCCGCCACCCCCGGTTCGGCGAGGTCCCCGTCGAGCGCCACGGCCTTGCGGCCCCGCTCCTCCACCGCCCGTACGGTGGCGTCGAGTGCGGGCAGGGTCCGGGCGGTCACGGCGAGGTCGCACCCCGCGTCGGCGAGGCCTTCCGCGACGGCCCGGCCGATGCCCCGGGAGGCGCCGGTCACCAGGGCGCGGGCGCCCTCCAGGCGGAAGAGGTCCAGTGCGTTCATGGCAGGTTCCTTTCTGACACGTCGGATACCGAGGGATCGGAAGCGGGTACGGGCATCAGGGCGCGGGCCCCGCTCCAGGTGAGGAGTGCACTGCCCCAGGTCATGCCGGCGCCGAACACGGTGAGCAGCACACGGTCCCCGGGGCGCAGCCCGTGCCGGTCGGCGGCCGCGGCGAGCGCGTAGGCGGCGCTGGCGGCCCCGATGTTGCCGACCTCGTCACCGACGACGACCAGGCTCTCCGGCGGGATACCGAGCTGGTCACCGAGCCGCCGCAGCAGTACGGGGTTGGGCTGGTGGCAGACGAAGCACGCGATGTCCTTCACGCCGAGCCCGGCCCGGTCCAGGGCCTCGGTGATCAGCCGGGGCAGCACGTCGACGATGAACCGGCTGACGCTCCGCCCGTCCATGTGGATGTGATGGCTCCCGGCGGCGAGCGTGGCCGGGGCGGCGGGCAGCCGGCTGCCGCCGCCCGGGATCAGGACCAGTCCGGCCTGCGTCCCGTCGGAGCCGAGCCGGAAGTCCGCGAACCCGAACGGGCCCTCCACCGGGCCCAGTACGGCGGCCGCCGCCCCGTCGGCGAAGAGGACCGAGGTGCCCCGGTCGGTGGGGTCCAGGAACTTGGAGTACGCCTCCACCCCGACCACCACCGCGTAGCCGTCCCGTTCGGCGCCGCGCAGCCAGTCGTACGCCACCTTGGCCGCGAACAGCCAGCCGGAGCAGGCCGCGCCGACGTCCAGGGCGACGGCCCGGTGGGCGTCGACGAGGGCCTGGACACGGCAGGCGGTGGAGGGCCCCAGCTCGTCGGGGGTGGAGGTCGCGCAGACCAGCAGCCCGACGTCCGCGATGTCGATCCCTGCGGCCTCGACCGCCGACCGGACCGCGTGGGCCGCCAGGTCGGAGGCCGCCTCGTCGGGTCCGGCGACATGACGGGTCAGGACGCCGGTACGTTCCCCGATCCACTGCGCGGTCACCCCGGCGTCGCGGGCCACCTCCTCGTTGGTGCGGACGCCGGGCGGGAGGTGGGTGCCCATACCGAGGACGCCGACGCGGCGGGTGCCGGTCATGAGGCGCTCCCGAGCGTCCAGGTGAGCGCGGCGGCCGGCGGGGCGGGGGCGACGCCGGGACGATCGCCGTACTCGTCGAACACCTCGACCAGCAGCGGCAGTTGTTCCATCACCGCTTCGCACAGCCGGTCGGTGGCCTCGGACAGCGCAGCCATGTCCGCCGGTTCCAGGGTTCCGAGGGCGAGCAGCGAACCGGACCGGCGGCGGGCGGAGAGGACACCGTGCAGCGCTGCCAGCGGAGTCAGGGCCCGTACGAGGCCCTGGTCGCGGAGCCGTCCCAGTACGCGGGTGACGTCGTCGGCCACGAGCAGCGTCGCCCGCACCTCGCCCAGCAGTCCCGCCTGCTCCAGCAGCGGGTTCCACCGCTCGAAGGGGTCCGAAGCCGGATCCGACCCGCCGCGCCGCCTCAACTCCCGTACGAGAGCGTGCTGATGGCGGCGGAGGAGGGCGGGCCACCAGTGGGGGGAGGTGGGGTCCGGCAGCTGTTCCTGCTGCTGTTCCCGCTCGTCGAGGGATTCGACGAGGGAGCGGCCTATGTCGTAGAAGATCAGCTGGCTGTCGCCGCCCGCTGTGTCGAAGGCGTGGTGGAAGCCCTGGTAGGCGGCGAGGCGGTTCGCGGTCAGATGGCCGGAGAAGCCGCACCGGTGCTGGCACTCGGCGGTCAGGCGGGCGGCGGTGCGGACGGTCACGGCCTTGTAGGCGGCGAGCGGTTGGCTGACGGCGGCCCACGGTGTGAAGCCCATCTTCTCCTCGCCGCCCTCCGGGCCGGGCGGGGCGGCCGACCGGCCCTCGGTCCGTACGGCCAGGGCCCCGTCGGCGGCGCAGGTCAGGGCGAACGCGTCGGCGAGGGCGCCGAGGACCACGGTCTGCTGGGTGCGGTACGTGAGCAGCGGCACCCCGGGGGCGAGGCTGCTCCCGGTGCGGCGCCGCCGGGCGTAGCCGACGGCCTGGACGGCGGTGCGGCGGGAGGTGGCGGCGGCCACCGCGGGCATCGCCGCCCACAGCCCCTGCCCCACCCGCAGAGTGCGCTGGAGACGCTGCTCCGGGGATCCGGCGGGATCGTGGACCGTACCGTCGGGGCCGATCCGGGCCCCGTCGGAGAGCCAGTGCGCGGGCGCCACCCGGACGCGGTGGAACCGTACCTGTACGTAGTCGAGCGGCAGGGCGTCCAGGGCGATCGGGGAGGACAACTCGACCCCGGGGAGCGGGCCTTGCTCATCGGTGAGGCCGACCATGAACGCGAAGACCCCGTGGTCGGCGCCCCCGGCGAAGAGCCTGGCCAGGACCACACCGGTCTGCTCCACGCCCCAGGTGCCGGCGCTCCCGAACTTGGCGGCCCCCGGCCCGGGCGTGTGCAGGACGAACGAGCCGTCGGCCGGGTCGAGGTCGGCGCGGGTCGCGGTGGCGAGGTGGCTGTTGGCCTGGCCCGCCTCGGTGATCAGGTAGACACCCTTGGCCCGGCCCTCCCGCAGCGCCGACAGCCGGGGTTCCAACCCCTCCGGATCGTCGGAGAGTTCGGTGAGGGAGCCCAGGCAGAGCAGATGGTGGACCAGCCCCGCCAGACAGAGGGACGGGTCGGCGACGGCGGCAGCGGCGTGGACGGCGGCGAGCCGGGCCGGGTCGTCGAGGATCCCGGCCCCGGGCGGCAGCGCCTCGGCCAGTGCGCGCAGCCGGCGCAGCAGGAGCGCACCCCGGCCGGGCCCGTACACCGGCCCGGGATCGTCGGCGAGCGCCTTGCGCAGGGTGATGAGGGCGGACAGGGCTGTGGGATCGCAGGGGCCGTGGAGGAGCCGGCGTATCTCTTCACGGGCGCTTTCGGGGACGGAATCGGCGAGGAGCGTCATGGGTTCTCCGGTCGGGAGGGGGGTGGCGGGAGCGTCATGGGTTTCGGTCCGTGAGGGGATCGACGGGAAATGACGGGGGATCGACGGGAATCGGCAGGGGATTGGCAGGGGTCTCGACTGGGGGGGGGAGGGTCACCACGGAAAGCCGGGCTCCGTGAGCGGGGCGCGCACCGGCGGCGCCGGGTCGAGGGCGGCGGCGAGCACGCTGCGGGCGCTGGACGCCAGGGCGCTGCCCGTACCGGCCTCGAAGAGGACACCGGGCCGGTAGGCCATCACCTGGCGGAGTACGGGGGGCACCGCGGCCGGCCGGACCAGGCAGTCGGCCAGCCGCGCGGCCAGGTCGTCGGTGGGCCCGTAGCGGCGGCCCGCCACGGCCGAGTGGACCGGGAAGCGGGCGCCGGAGCGCGGGTAGGCCCGTACGGCGGCGGCGAACTCCTCGGCCGCGCGGCCCAGCGCGGGGTGGTGGGAGGAGAACGGCAGCCGCAGGCGTACGGCCCCCACCCGCCGGTCCTCGGCCGCCTTCTCGACCAGAACCAGAGCGGCCGTCGGCCCGGCGACCACCACCGACAGCTCGTCGTTGACCACGGCCACCACGGCTTCCGCCGCCCCCGCCTCCGCCAGCAGGGCCCGCGCCGACCGCTCCGAGCAGCTGAGCGCCGTCAGCCCGCCGGGGCAGGAAGCGAGGACGACGGCGAGATCGTGCGCCGCGCGTGCGCCGTCGGCCACGCCGAACACTCCGGCGGCCGTGAGCGCGGCGATCTCACCGAAGCTCACCCCCACGGCCGCCGACGGCACGCCGTACGCCCCGCTGAGCGCCCGGTGCACGGCCACCGAAGCCCCGAAGAGGGCGAGTTGGGCGGTCCCCGTGGCCGCGAGCGCCAGGTCGCGCCCGCTGGGCGGTTCGGGCCCCAGCAGCCACCGGCCGAGCTCCGGCAGCCCGCGTTCGGCGGCCACGGCGTCGACCTCCTCGAAGACCTCCCGGACGGCCGTCCGCAGGCCGGGCGTGGTGCGGGCGGCGCGGACCAGGGAGCTGACGGAGAAGTCGCCCTGGCCCGGAAAGAGATGGACGGACCGCCGCCAGGGGACCGGGCGGTCGGGGACATCGGGGGAGTGGGCTGGACCGGCACGCATGGTGTTCCTCCGTTCGGCTGGGGAGGGGGCTCGTTCGGCGCGGCCACGACAGCGGGGGAGTGCACGGGCGCGGGTCGTGCGGGCGACGCGCTACGCAATGCGCACTGTGTGGGGCGGGGGGTTGGCCTTCACGCTGAGTCTGTGCGAGGGGTGGGCCCGAACCGGCGTGGGCGGGTTCCAGACATGTTGAACACGCAAGCATGTTGAACGGTGGCGCTCACCAGGGGGGAAGGGGAGAACAGGGTGAAGCAACAGGACACAGGAGCAGGCAGAGCAGGCAGAGAAAGCAGAGGAGCAGGGGCAGGGGCGGGCCGATGAGGAGCGGCCGTACCCGCCGGACCCCGAACCAGGCCCTGCGCCTCCTCCTCGCCGAGGCCGGGTGGAGCGGTGCGCAACTGGCCCGTGAGGTCAACGCACTCGGTGCCGTACAGGGGACGGCCCTGCACTACGACCGCACGGCGGTGGCGCACTGGCTGGCCGGCAGCCGCCCCCGCCGGCCCGTGCCCGCCCTGGTCGCGGAAGCCCTCTCCCGCCGCCTGGGCCGCCCGGTGCGGGAGCAGGACACGGGCCTCGGCCCCGCCGTGGGCGCGGCCCACGGCCCCGGAGCGCCCGCCGGGGAGCCGAGCGCCGTGGAACGCCTCGACGAGGTGCTGCGTACCACCGGCCGGCGCCGGGTCGCCCTCGCCGGGGCCTACTCGCTGGCCGCGTTGGCGATCCCGTACGGGCCTTCGGCAATCCCGCACGGAGCGCTCACCGTGCCGCACGGCCCCGCCGCCATACACCGCGGGCCGCCGGAGCCCGGGAGGCGCTCACCCCTCCCGCCCGGACGCGTCGGCATGGCCCATGTGGCGGCCGCGCACGAGCTGCTGGCCCTCTTCTCCCGGGGGGACGCCGTCCTCGGCGCCGGACCGGTGTACGAGCCCCTGCGGCAGTACCTCTCCGCCTCGGTCCTCCCCTGGCTCCAGCGCGACATGAAGCCCGCCGTCCGGCGCGAACTGCTCACGGTCGCCTCCCGGCTCACCTACCTCTGCGCCTTCACCCACTTCGACATGAACCGTCATGCCGCGGCCCAGCGCCTCTACCTCACGAGCGTCGAACTCGCCCGTGAGGCGGGCGACCGGGTCGGGTGCGGGCTGGCCCTGCGCGGGCTGAGCGTGCAGGCCCACGCGCTCGGGCACTTCGCCGAGGCCCACCACCTGGCGGAACGGGCGGCGGAGACGGCCCTGCACCAGGTGCCCCCGCACCAACAGGCCTTCTTCCACGGTCAGCTGGCGGTCGCCCTGGCCGGCCGGGGCGACCCCCGGCACGCCCGCCACCTCGCGGCGGCCGAGCGCTGCCTGGAGCGCTCGCAGAACGGTGACACCCCCGTCGGCGCGTTCCATCCCGGCTCGCTCGCCCTCCAGCGCGCCGCCGTCGCGACGAGCCGGGGCGACCGGCACGCCGCCGCCCGGGCGCTCGATCTCTCCCTGCGGCACCGCCCCGCCGACGAACGCCGCTCCCGCGCGCTCTCCCTCGCGGAACTCGCGGAGACCCAACTGGCCATCGGCCACCTGGAACAGGCGTGCCGCACATGGCACGAGTTCCTCGACCTCTACCCGCGCGTGGACAGCGCCCGCGCGGACGACCGGGTGCGCCTGCTGACCGCCAAGGCCCGCCCGCACAGCGCGAATCCGGTCGTGACCGCGCTGCTCGGCCGCGTACGCGAGATGCACAGGCGGCGGCCGGCGTCCCACGGGCCCGCCACCTGAGCCTCCGGCGGCCTCCGGCGGCCCGCAACGGCCCCCGGAGGCCGGTTCACTGAGCCAGAGGAGTGAGGGCGGGCCGCTGCCGGAAGAACCGTCCCGGCCCACCGGTTGTACGGCCTGCTCCCGACGATCTTCCGTCTTCGGGCTTTCCGTGGACCACCGGCAGGAACGAATGAACCGCAGCAAACGCTCCGATGTCTTCCCCTCCGCCTCTCTCCCCGTCGCGCCGGGCGCGCTCTCGGTCGCCACGACGTGGTGGCACCCCGTGCGCGGCCCGATGGACTGCCCCGCCCACCCGCTCCTCTCCGCGCACGCCCGGCGGGCCGGGTTCACCGTCGACGCCCGCCCCTGGGCGGAAGCGGCCGTGAACGGCGACGGCCGGGGCGCGGTGGGGACGACCGTCGTCGCCGTCTCCTACGAGCGGCCGGAGGGCGGCCACCGCGGCATCGCGCTCGCGGCCCGCAGCGAGGACAGCGCGGCGCTCGCCTTCGCCCATCGGCAGATCGAGTCCTGGCAGGCGGTGTTACGGACACGGCGGGTGCTGTACGTGAGCGAGGAGACGGCCCCGCCCGGGGATCCGGACACCCGGCCGGCGCCGCCCGCCGCCCCGGCACCGCACGCCGCCGTGCCGCCGCAGGGCCCGGGAGCACCGGGCGGCGCCTGGCTGGCCTGCGGGTGCCCCGCCCGTTCCGGGTGCCCGTCCGCCGTCCTGGCCGAACGCTCGCTGCACCGGTCCGTGGCCCGGGGGGACGAGGTGGTGGTCGTCGGCGCGCCCGCGGCCGGGACCGGCGGCGGCTGGCCGCGCAGGGCACCCGCCGGAACCGTGAAACGGGCGGCGACCGAGGCGCAGGCCGAGGCCCTCACCGTCGCGGACCCGGAACGCTTCTCGTTCGTGGTGGCGCCCGGTGCCGTGGTCTCCGGGGCGGCCGGAATCCTCCGGGTGCTCCGCCGCCGCTTCCCGCGCCTGCGGGGCCAGCACCCCTGGGAGTGGTGCTACACGACGGACGACCTGGACACGGCGGTCGGCTCCGTCCTCGGCCAGTCCGATGCACTCCTCGTCACCGGCCGGGGCGACAGCCCGCTGGTACGCAGCGCACTCGCCCGGGCCGCCCGCTCCGGGCTCCGGGTCCGCGAGGTCACGAGCCTGGACCGGCTCCGGCCCGAGGACGTCGACGGGGCGACCATCACCGTCCTGCACACCGCGACGGCCCAGGACGGACCCGGCGGACCCGACCGGCGGGGCGGCGGCAGCCGCGAGGTGGCCCGGGTCCTGGACGGCCTGGGCCCCACCGGCCACATCCGCCGCACGGTCCGCTCGACGGCCCTGCCCTCCGGTCTCGGCGCCCGGGAGACGGCGGGCGAGGCCTCCTCCGCCCCCTGAGCGCGGGGCGTCACTGCTTCGGCGCCCCCAGCCGCAGCAGGTGGTCCCGGCCCGCGCCCAGCAGGCCCGGGAGCTCCGCCGCGCCCGGGTGCCAGCGCTTCTCGTACTCCCAGCAGACCCAGGTCTCCGGGTCGAGACCGTCCAGACAGGCCGCCAGCGGCAGCACCCCGGCGCCCAGGGGCAGCGGGGTGAGGTCGTCCGCCGACGCCACGTCCTTCACCTGTACGTAGCCGAGGTGCGGGGCGAGCACCGCGTGGCTGGCCTCGGGGGCCTCGCCGGCCAGCCAGGTGTGCAGGACGTCCCAGATGGCTCCGATCCTGGGGTGGCCGACCGTGCCCACGACCCGGGCCACGTCGGCGCCCGCGCGGTGCGTGTCATGGGTCTCCAGCAGGATGGAGACGCCCATGTCGGCGGCGGCCGGCGCTGCCGCGCCCAGCCGGCGGGCGGCCGTCGCGTCGGCGTCCGCCGGGTCCTGGTCGCCGCCGCCGGGGAAGACGCGGACGTACCGGGCGCCCAGGTCCCGGGCGAGCTTGACCAGCCCGGCCAGTTCGGCGGAGACGGCCTCGTCGTCCCCCTCGGCGGCCACCTGTGCGTACCCGGCCACGGTCAGGATCTCCACCCCGGCCGCCTTGAACGCCTCGACCACATCGGCCCGTTCCAGTGACGAGAGCCCCGGGTGTACGGGCTCCTCGGGGTGGGCGCGCAGCTCCACGCCCCGGTAACCGTGCTCGGCGGCGAGCCGTACGACCTCGGCCACCGGCATCCCCGGCACCCCGAGAGTGGAGAAAGCGAGCTTCACGTGCGTTTCCTTCCATCGTCACCGCGCGGGAGCGTGTCCGGCGCCTTCCCCCGGCTCCTGCCCGCCGCATCGGCCGCTACGCACGGCAGGCGGACCCGGGCCCGCGCGGAAAAGGTCTCAGCCGGTGCCCCGCAGCACCTGCTCCAGGCTACCGAGCAGCCGCAGCGCGTCCTCGCGCTGCGCCCCCTCCAGCGCCCGTCCGGCGGAGGCGGCGGCCAGGGGGTCCGGGGTGATCACCCGCAGGGCCGCCGCCGCCTGCCGGGCGAACATCGCCAGCAGGTCCAGCTCCCGCACGCTGGAGCGCGCCTGCGGCGAGGCGTCCAGCACCTCCAGGACGCCCAGGACCCGGGCGTCACTGATCAGCGGGGCCGCCATCAGGGAGTTCGGGACGTACGCGGTGGACTCGGCCAGCGAGCGGTCGAAGGACGGGTCGGCGGCCAGGTCGTCCACCACCATCGGCTCGCCGGAGGTCGCCACCCAGCCGGCGATGCCCCGCCCGGCCGGGAACCGGCGGCCCACCAGGAACTCCTGGCCCTCTCCGGAGACCGCCCGGAACACCAGCTCGTCCGCCTCCTCGTCCAGCAGGAGGACCGAGCTGGCCGCCGCGCCGAAGATGGCCCGGGCCACATCGACGACCGACTGGAGCAGCTCGTTGCGGGGCGCGTCAGAAGGGGCGGGGGCGGGCACGGGGGCGGATTCAGTTCTCGGAGTCATCGCGGTCATCTCCTGTATCTCCTGCCGCTGTTGAAGGACGCGGGTGTGAAGGGCCCGGTTCGTGCCGCACATTGGCCGCGGACAGGTAGAGGGCGTTCTTGAGCTGGAAGGCCGTCATCCGGGGGTGCTCCGACAGGATCCGCGCGCAGAGCCCGGCGACGTACGGCGTGGCGAAGCTGTTCCCGGTGGTGCGGATCGTCCGGCCGCCCAGCCAGGGCACGGACACGTTCTGGCCCGGCCCGAAGAACTCCACGGGCGGGTCCGGGTTGTAGAGGTGGAGGTCGGGGTCGTCCTCCTGGTGGCTGCCGACGGAGATCACCGAGGCGAACCGCCAGGGGAAGCTCTCCACCGGGGTGTTGTGGGCCGAGGCGACGATCACCGTACGGGCGAAGTAGGCGCTGTCCGCGAGGGAGTGCAGCTCCTGCGCGAACCGGGTGCGGGTGGTCGACAGGCTCAGGTTCACCACGTCGAAGCGCTGCTCGACCGCCCAGCGCAGCCCGGCCATCAGGATGTCCCCCGTGCCGGAGAACCGCTCGCCGAGCACCCGGACGCTGTGGATCTCGCACTCCGGCGCGGTCCGGCGGATGATCCCCGCGCACGCGGTGCCGTGCCCGCAGGTGTCGCCGGTGGTCGTCGGCTCGACCGTGATCTCGCCGCTCTCCGCGTCCTTGACGACCACCCAGGAACCGGCGGGTTCGCCGACCAGGGGGTGGTCGCGTTCCACCCCGGAATCCACCACGCACACGCGTACTCCGCGTCCGGTGGCGGGCCCGGCGGGGTGTCCGCCCGGTGGTCCCGGGTCGCCCAGGACGGGCACGTCCTCGGGGCCGCGCCCGCGCAGGCTCCAGGTGAGGCCCAGCCCGGGGCCGGGCCGCGTTCCGGCTGCCGTTGTCGTCTCCGCCGTGGTGCCCATCGGTCAGCTCCCTTCCCTCGTCGTGACCATCGCTGTACGGGTGCGCCCCGCCCGTGCCGTGAGGAAGGCCGCTACGCGGCGGGCCCCGGGCAAGTGCCCCTTGCCCGCGAAGTGCTCCCCGGCGCTCCGGGCCGCCGCCTCGGCGGCCGCCGGGCGGCCCAGCGCGGCGAGCGTGCGGGCCCGGTCCAGTTCGGCGGACGCCTGCACCAGCGGCGAATCGGTGAGCAGGGAGGCGCGTACGGCCCGCTCGGCGTGGTGGAGCGCCTCGTCCGGGCGGTCCCGGGCCGCCAGCCGGCCCCGCAGCCCCTCCAGGTCGACCGCGTCCGCACGGCTCAGCTCCGACGCCTCACCGATGCCCGCCAGCCAGGTCGCCGCCCGGTCCTCGGAGCCCGCGTCCAGCTCCAGCCGGGCCGCGTCCAGCGCGACGGCCGTCCGCATCCCCGCCGCCCCGGTGCGCCGGGCCGCCGCGTCCGCCAGGGCCAGCAGCTCCAGCGCCTCCGCCTCCCGGCCGAGCAGCGCCTCCACGGTCGCCCGGAACACCGGCAGGAACACCTCCGCCTCCGCGAACCCGAGCTTCCCCGCCAGCCGGTCCGCCTCGGCCAGGCACCCGTACGCCTCGCCGGACCGGTCCTGGAGCGCGTACAGCACGGCCAGCGGGCAGTTGAGGGTGACCCGGACCGTCGGCCGGCCCGAACCGTGCGCCGCCAGCAGGGCACGGCAGCGCTCCACCGCCCGGTCCACCGGGACCGGGCCGCGCCAGAGCGAGATCCCGATCGCGCCCAGGGCCCCGGCCCGCTCCGGTTCCGCCCCGGCCGCCACCGCGTGCTCCAAGGCCCGCGCGTGGTCGCGCTCGGCCTCCTCGTGCCGCCCCGACCGCTGGAGCTGCTGGGCGAGGCGCAGGTGGGCCCGCGCCCGGCCGCGTGCGTCCCCGGCCGCCTCGAAGACCGGCAGCACCGCGCGGGCCGTGGCGGCGGGGCCGGGGCCGGCCGCCGGGTCCAGCACCGCCAGCGCCAGCCGGGCGTGCGCCGCCGCCACCGGTGCCGTGTCCAGATCCCTCACTCTGCGCAGTAGTTCGGCGCCCTCCTCGACCCGGCCGAGCGCCACCCGTACCTCACCGAGCCCCAGCACCGCCCCCGCCTCCTCCGGCCGCAGCTCCACGGCCCGCTCCAGCAGCCCGTGCGCCCAGTGCAGGTCGGACCGGGCGGCGGCCTGCGCCCCGGCCCGGCCCAGCGCGGTGGCGGCGCGGTCCCGCAGCAGCCGGGCCCGGTCGTCCAGCAGCCCCAGTTCGGCGCGGTAGCGGTAGGCGCGCTCCAGGTGGCCCCCGACCGCGCCGTCCCCGGTCCGCTCCACGCTCGGCAGCTCGGCCGCCCACGCGTGGCGCTCCGCCTTGGCCCGCTTGGAGAGCGAGGCGTAGGCGACCTCGTGGACCAGCCCGCTGCTGAACCGGTACGCCGAGGAGTCCCCGGCCCCGGAGGGCGCGGGCTCCACCAGCCGTCGCCGGGTCAGCGCGGCGAGCGCCTCGTCGACGCGGCGGCGGTCCGGGGAGCCGGACCCGGTGGCGGGGGTCTCCGGGGCGGGTCCGGGCTGCTCCGTCCGTACGGCCGTCTCCAGCCGCACCAGCTCCGCCGCGGCGAACTCCCGGCCGATCACGGCGGCCAGGTCCACCACCGCGCGCTCGGTCCGGGCCAGCGCCCCGATCCGGGCGCCCAGCAGGGCCTGGAGCGTGGGCGGCAGCTCGCCTTCAGGACCCGACGCGGCGGCCCGGTCACCGACCAGGAGCTGTTCCAGGTAGAGCGGATTGCCCTCGGAGCGGGCCAGGAGCCGGTCGTCGGCCGGGGCGGGACGGCCGTCGAGCCGTGCCAGACCGGCGGCGAGCCGGGCCGCCTCCGCGCGGGGGAGACCGGTGAGCTGGAGGCGCCCCTGCTTCTTCTCCGCAGACCCGGTGCCGTCCGCCCCCGTGCCGTCCGCCCCCGTGCCGTCCGCCCCCGTGCCGTCCGCCCCCTCCGGGCGGCCGGCGCAGATCACCAGGACCCGGCCCGGCCCGGCCCCGCCGGTCAGCCGGTCCACCGTCCGCACCAGCAGGGGCGCCGCGGCGTGCCAGTCGTCGAGGACCAGGACCACCGGGCGGGCCAGGGCCGCCCGCTTCAGGACCACGGTCAGCGCGGCGCACATGTCCTCGAAGGAGGCGTTCGGCGTGCCGTCGCGCAGCAGGCCCCCGGAGAGCAGCGCCATCGCGTCCTCGGCCGCCGGGTCCCGGGGCCCGGCCGGGACATCGTCCGGGTGGGGGAGCAGGGGGCGTACGGCGTCGGCGAGGGGCGCGAGCGTGCCGTGGTCCCCGTAGGTGCGGCAGCGGCCCGCCCCGTACACGAGCGCGTCGGTGCGGCGCGTCAGCCACTCCCGTACGAGCCGGGTCTTGCCGATGCCGGCCTCACCGGTCACCCCCAGCAGACCGGACCGGTCCCCCCGTACGGTCTTCGCCAACGCGATGTCCAGGGAGTCCAGTTCGGTGGTGCGGCCGACGAAGGGGGCGTCGAAGCGGCGCAGCAGCTCGGGGTCGTCCGCCCCCAGTGCGAGCAGCCGGTACGCCTCCACGCTCTCCCGCTTCCCCTTGAGTTGCAGGGGGCCGGTGGCCTCGGCCGTCACCGTGGGCCCGGCGGCGAGGAGGGTCTGCGGGCCGATCAGGATCTCGCCGGGGCCCGCGTTCTGCTCAAGGCGGGCGGCGATGTTGACGACCTCCCCGGAGACCAGGGCCTGCCGGGCGGTGGCGTCCGAACCGGCCACCACCTGACCGGTGTTGACCCCGACCCTGGTCGTCAGCCGGATACCGAGCGAGGCCTCCAGCTCCTCGTTGAGGGCGTCCAGCGCCCGGCGCATCCCGAGCGCCGCCGCCAGGGCCCGCCGGGCGTCGTCCTCACGGACCACCGGCACCCCGAACACCGCCATCACCGCGTCCCCGATGAACTTCTCCGGGGTGCCGCCGCGCGCCACGATCTGGGCGCTCATCGCCTCGAAGTACCGCAGGGTCACCGTGCGCAGGGTCTCCGGGTCCAGCACCCCCGACAGCGCGGTCGAGCCGACCAGGTCGCAGAACAGCACGGTCACCGGCTTGCGTTCGTCCTCCGGGGGAGGCTCCGGGGCCGCCACCGCCGCCGGTCCGGCGCAGGGCGTCCCGCAGGACGAGCAGAACCGGGCCGTGGAGGGAAGCTCCTGTCGGCACGAGGGGCAGGTCATGACGGTCCTCAACTCTTCCGGTCCAACTCTTCCGATCCGGGGCGGACGGCGCCCTCGTCCGGTCCGGGCGGAAGGCGCTCGCGCCGGACCCCCGTCCTGGCGCGGGCGCCTTCCGCCGGGCACGCCCTAGAACAGCGCGCCGCCCGCGATCTCGCCGTGGGCCTGGACCTCGGGGCCCACCGCGTCCAGCCGGCTCTTGACGTCGAGCAGCACGGTGAGCTCCTGCGGTGTCAGCTCGCTCAGCACCAGCCGCTGCTCCTCGGTGAGGAGGTCCACGGGGAACCCCGCTTCGTACAACACCGCGTCCATGGGGGGCGGTTCGGGTGTGGTCGGGGGTGGTCCGGTCATCGGGTGACTCCCGTCGGTGGGGTGGGTCCGGCTCCCCGCAGCGACGGCGCCGGTGCGGAGCGCCCGAGCCGGACGAACAGCCGGGTGAGCGCGTCGAGGGAGTGCAGCGCGCTGACCGCGAGGGCCGCTTCCTGGTCCCGGGTCAGCGGCAGCCGGTCCAGCAGCGCGTGCAGCTCGTCCAGGTGGTCCGTGTCGAGCGCCGCGTGCTCCCGTACGGTCCGCAGGGCGGCGGCGGGCAGCCCGGTCGTCCCGGCGATGCGGTCGGTCAGCCCGGGGGCGGGCGCGTACCCCTCCAGCACCGCGATGTAGCCGAGCAGGGCGACCGGGTGGTGGTGCTCGATCCAGTAGTACTGGGGGCCGACGAGGGCGGCCACGTCCGGCGGCGGCAGCGGGTCGAGCGCGTCCCCGGGGAGCGCGCCGGCCACGAGCAGATCCTCCAGGAGCCAGGCGTCGTGCCCCTGCTCCTCCTGGATGTGCTCCGCCAGATACGCGGCCAGCGGCTCGGACAACGGGTCGCCGGGCGCCTCGTACGTGCGCCGCAGGGCCAGCTCCATCAGCGGGACGGAGGCCCGGATCACGGCGTGCATGGTGCACAGATAGGACCGGTAGCGCGGCAACAGCCCCTCGGGGCGCCACATGTACGCGGTCGCGCCCCGCAACTCCGGTTCCAGCAGCTGCAGTTTGGTCCGCAACCGTGCCGAGGCACCCATGACACCGGTGCTCACCGCGCGCTCCCGGCGCCCACCAGTGGGGCGTAGGCCGAGCAGCCGTGCCGCCGGACGACCCCCTCCGGCCCGCCGAGCGCACCGCGCCGGGCGGCGGCCAGGTCGAGCAGCGCACCCGCAGGGCCCGCCGCCACCGCACCGGCCGCCGCCGTCACCGCCTCGTCGCCGCCCAGCGCCCGGCACCCGTCGCAGTAGGAGCCCGGGTGGGGCGCGGCACCGGAGCGGGCGGCCAGATGGGCCGGGCCGACCGTGCGGATCATCCGTAACACCGGGGATTCCAGGGCCCTTCGGCGTACGGTCCCCCAGTCGTCGGAGGCGATGTGCCCGAGGTCCAGATGGGCCGGGGCGGGCCGCCGGTCCACGGTGTCCTGGTTGCAGCAGGCCAGCACCGTGCCGTCGAACGCGACCACCGGCCAGGCGGCCATCGAGCAGGGCGCCGCCACCGACGGGTCGGGGCCGGTGCGGGCGGGCCTGGCCCACGAGGCGGCCCGGCCGAACGGCCGCACCTCGTTGACCAGGGACGGCACCCGGCCGCCGAACTCCTGGTCGATGGCCCGGGTGATGTCGGCCAGGTACGGATCGTCCGCGCCGGTCCCGGTGAGGTGGAAGCTGACGGAGACCCCCGACTCCCGGATGCGGTGCAGGGCGCGGAACACGTCGGCTCGCGCCACCTCCCGCTCGTGGTGCACGTCCAGGCTCGCGGAGAAGTGGTCGACCTGGGCGATCGCGCGCAGGATCGCGGGCGGGATCTCCCTGGAGCGGGCGAAGAACATGCCGCTCAGCACCGCCGTACGCGATCCGGCGCGGCGCGCCAGGAAGCTCAGCTCGCCGGCGAGCGTCGGCAGGAGCAGCGGCTCCCCGCCCGTCAGCATGACCACGTCCGGCCGGTTCTCCTCGGTGAACGAGCCCACGAACCGCAGCAGTTGCCCGGCGTCCGGCTCCTCCCGCACGGTCAGGTCCGACCCGGTGGAGCAGTGCCCGCACCGCAGGGGGCAGCGGCGGGTGAGGCCGAGCAGCAGACCGGCGGCCGGGAAGGGCCGGAGTCCGACGAGTTCGGCGAGTTCCATACGGGCCGCCTCCTTCGGGGGCTGGGGGCGTGTCCGGACTTCAGGGGCCGGTGCGCGCCCGCCCAGGCTGTGGCGTACCGGTTCACCGGCGGTCTGTCATCGCTTCGGCGGCGGTATGGGCGCAGGTCAGAGAGGCTCCGGAGGGCGGCGGGCGGCCCCGGGACACGGGTCCGGAGCCGTCGAGCTGGCCCCATACCGCCGCCATACCGGCGCCGAAGCGTCCCCGAGGCCGGCGCTCCTAACTTTCTCGGCAACGGCAGGCAACGGCCCGCCGCCGGAGACCGCGGTACGCATCCGAGGATTCCGGGCCCAGCAGTGACGAGTGGACGGAGACCACCATGTCCGAGAACACGAAGCCCGCGGCCGACGACAACAACGAGACCGAGGGCGCCGAGGTCGAGGCGCACTCCGTACTGGACCTCCAGGAGACGTCCGTCGACAAGGTCGTCGCCCCGGGCAGCTGCGTCAGCGTGCTCAGCGTCGTCCTGGAGAACTGACCGGACGCACCGGGGCGGCGCCACGGAGGCCGAGGAGGCCCTCCCCGCCGTGGCGCCCGGCCGGCCGGTGATGTGGGGCGGTTCCGTCACGACGGAGCCGCCCCGCCGCCGATTCCGGCACCGAAGGGGAGTGACACCCGCCGCCGATTCCGGCACCGAAGGGGAGTGACACCCGCGGCCGGTTCCGGCACCGCGCAGGAGCGACACCCGCCGCACGGACCACGACCCCGCCCACCACCGGGAGTGCACGATGACCAAGCCGCTACGCGAAAACCGGGACTTCCGGCTGCTCTGGCTGAGCGGCCTCTTCGCGGTCCTGGGCGGGCAGATGAGCGCCCTCGCCCTTCCCCTGCTGGTCCTCAAGGAGACCGGTTCCGCGGTGCAGGCGGGAGCGGTCGGGACGGTGTCCGTGGGAGCCGTCCTCATCACCATGCTGCCCGGCGGGGTGATGGCGGACCGGATCGAGCGCCGCCGGCTGATGAGGCTGTGCGACGTCGGCAGCCTGACCGTCGTCACCGCCCTCACGATCGCCGTGTTCTACGGGCACGCCCCCATGCCCCTCGTCCTGCTCGTCGCCGCGGCGGGCGCGGTCATCAGCAGCGTCTACGCGCCGGCCGTCTTCGGCCTGATGCGCGCGGTCGTCCCGGCCGACCAGATGGGCACCGCCACCGCACGGCTCCAGGCGCGCACCCAGACGGCCCGGCTGGTCGGACCGCTCGTCGGGGGCGCGCTGTTCGGCATCCACCCGGCCCTGCCGTTCGCGATCGAGGCGCTGGGCCTGCTCGCCTCGACCGTCTGCGTGGCCCTCGTCCGTACCCGCTCCCGGGCCAGGACGACGGCGGGCTCCGCGTTCAGCAAGCGCGAACTCACCGCGGGGCTCACCTTCCTGTGGAAGATCCCCTATCTGCGGACGGTCCTCCTCATCTTCGGCCTGGGCATGAACTTCGCGTTCGGGGCCCTCACCTTCATCGCCCTGACGGCGTTCTCCGACGGAGGCCGTTCCGGTATCGGCGGCGGCTTCGTCATCAGCTGTGTCTCCGCCGGGGCCCTGGCCGGTGCGCTGTTCGCGCCACGGATCAGCCCCGCCCGGCACTCCCGGGTCCTGATCGTCGCCACCTGCTGGACCTGTGTGGCCGCCGCCGGGGTGATGGCGTGGCTGAGCCGGCCTGTGGTGGCCGGGCTGATGTGCGCGCTCTGCATGTTCCTGTCGACGGTCGCCAGCATCGGCTTCCTGTCGAAGCTGCTGGTCGTGACGCCGGAGGAGAAGGTGGGCCGGGTGCAGAGCGCGGCCGGTTTCCTCTCCTCCATGGTCCAGCCGTTCGGGCCGCTGGCCGGCGGAGCCCTGCTGATGGCCTTCGGCCCCCGGTGGGCCTTCGCCCTCACCGGCTGTGTGCTGGCCGCCTCGGCCCTCGTGGTCACCTTCGCCGCCTCGGCGCGCAGGGAGCCGGCCCCGCCGGCCCAGGATCCGGCCCCCGCCGACCCGGTGGATCCGGAGCCCGCCGACCCGGTGGAGCCCGGGGCCGAGCGCGTCACCCCCGGGGCCTGACCCCCTTCGAGCCCCTGCGAGCGAGCACCATCGAGCGAGCCCCTTCGAGTAGAGAGAGCCGAGCGTGCCAGGCGTCCAGGAAACCCAGCTCTACTGCCTCGCCGACCGTACGTACTTCGACACCCCGGCCCGGCTGCCCGACGCGGACTCCCGCTACCGGCTCGACACCGACCCGCCCCCGGCGGGCTGGCGCCGCGAGGCTGTTGGCCTGTGGACCTCCCTCGTGCCCGAGCACGCCGAACTCGCCGAGCAGGGCTGGAAGATCCATGTCTCCACCGTGCCCGACGAGGCGGAGGCCACCCTGCGGGACACCGCGCGGATCTGCCTGAGCCACGGTGTGCCGTTCAAGTTCCTGCGCAGCACCCGGGCGCTGTCGCTGATGGCGGACAAACACATGAACCGCAGCGGCGCGGGCAAGTTCATCGCCGTCTACCCGCCCGACGACGCCGTCTTCCAGGCGCTGGCCGAAGAACTGTCCACGGCCCTGGCCGGGCGCAGCGGCCCCTACGTCCTCAGCGACCTGCGGATCGGGGACGCCCCTGTCTACACGCGCTACGGCGCCTACGTGCCCCGCTGGTGCGCCGACGCCGACGGCAGCCGGGTACTCGCCCTGCGGGACCCCTCCGGGCGGCTGGTCCCCGACGAACGCGGGGTCGTCTTCCGTACGCCCTCCTGGGTCGAGGTGCCGTCGTTCCTGCGCCCGCACCTCGCGGCGCGCGCCGCCGCCCGCGACGACACCTTCCCCTACACGGTCACCGAGGCCCTCCAGTTCTCCAACGCGGGCGGGATCTACCTGGCGAAGGACCGGGAGACCGGCCGGCGCGTGGTGCTGCGGGAGGCCCGTCCGCACTGTGGCCTCGACGGAGCGGGCGACGACGCCGTCACCCGCCTGCACCGCGAGCACCGGGCGCTGACGACCCTGGCCGGGCTCGACTGCGTACCCGAGGTGCACGGCGTACGGACCGTCTGGGAGCACCACTTCCTGATCGAGGAACACATCGAGGGGAACACCCTTCTGGAGGAGATCGTCGGCCGCTTCGCCCTCGTGCGCGGGGCGGTGACGGCCGAGGAACTCGCCCCCTACGTCGCCTGGACCGACGCCATGGTG
This sequence comes from Streptomyces microflavus, assembly GCF_014650075.1. Lineage (GTDB taxonomy): Bacteria > Actinomycetota > Actinomycetes > Streptomycetales > Streptomycetaceae > Streptomyces > Streptomyces microflavus. The sequence goes on from NZ_BMUG01000001.1 coordinate 354,583, forward strand.
GGCGAGCTGTCCCGGGCACTGGAGGAGATCCACGCGCGCGGTCTGCGCTTCGGCGATCTGCACCCGTCCAACATCATCGTCCGGCCCGACGGACGTATCGCGCTGGTCGACTTCGAGTACGCCACCGCGCTCGACGACCACGACACCCCGCTCGCCGGCGCCCAGGGCCTCCAGGCACCCCCAGGGACCCCCGGCGCGGAGGCCGACGCGTACGCGCTCTGGGCGACCTGGCTCACCATGCTGATGCCGCTCACGGAGATGGCCGGCCTGGAGCGGGCGAAGGCACTCACGCTGGAGAGCTGGGCCCGCCGCAGGTACGGACTCCCCGCCGGGGCGGGACCGGCCAGGCCCGCACTGCTGCACGGCCTGGACGCCTCACGGCGGCGCGAGGCCGAGGTGGCCGCTCTGTTCGAGCCGGAGGTGGACTGGGCGGAGATCCGCACCCGTCTGCTGGCCGGGATCCATGCCGGAGCCACCCCCGAACGGACGGACCGCCTCTTCCCCGGCGGTCCCGGCCTCTTCGCCACCGGCGGGACCGACCTCGCCAACGGCGCCGCCGGTGTCCTGTACGCCCTGCACCGCACGGGCGCCCCCGTCCCCGGCGAGTGGACCGACTGGCTCGCCGCCGCCGCACTCCGCCGGGACCCCGCCGAGGCGGGCGGCCTCTTCGACGGGCTGCCGGGAACGGCCCTGGTCCTCACCCTCCTCGGCCGCGCCGAACAGGGCCGGGAGCTGTGGGACCGGGCGATGTCCACCGCCTCCCCGGCCCCTTCGGCGGACCTGTTCACCGGGCGCGCGGGCATCGCCCTCGCCGCCCTCCGCATGGCCCGCGCCTCCTACGGCCCGGAACCCGGCACCCGGCTCATCGACACCGCCCTGAGCACCGCCCGCGACCTGGACCTGCTGGCCCGGGGCGAGGAGGTGGACGGGATGCGCCTCCCGGAGTCGGCGGGGCTGCTGCGCGGGCTGAGCGGCGCCGCCCTGCTCCACCTGGAACTCCACGCGCTGACCGGCGAGGACTGGCTGCGCGAGGCCGCCCGCACCGCCATCGAACGCGAGGCCGGACACCTCGTCACCCTGGACGACGGCACGCTCCAGGTCCGGGACGGCGGGCGGAACCTGCTCTACCTCAACCAGGGCAGCTCGGGCGTCGCCCTGGTGGCCCAGGCGTACACGGCCCGCCACGAGGACCCGGCCCTCGGCGCCCTGATCCCCGGGGTGCGCAAGGGCTGCGCCATGGAGTTCGTCCGCGAACCCGGCCTGTTCATGGGGCGGGCGGGACTCGTCGCGTCGGCGGGACAACTGGCGCCCGACGGCCGTACGGGCACCGAAGTCCTGGCCTCCGTACGCAACTTGACCTGGCACCTGCTCGCCGACGAGGACCGGCTGCTCGTCCCCGGCGCGACCCTGCGGCGCTGCTCCGCCGACCTGGCGACGGGGGCGGCCGGACTGCTGCTGTCCCTGGACTTCCTGTCGGGCGCCACGGACGCCACCGCGAAGAGCGGACTGCTGGACCTGCTCACCCTGGGGTGACCCCGGGGCGAGCGGGCTGGGGGTCACCAGGCTCCGGGCCCGGCGGGCACGCCCCCTTACGAGCCCTCACGCTCCCGGGCGTACAGACAGAGCAGCCGCGGCACTTCGTACAGCGCGGCGTGCGCAGTGACCTCCCCGGTCGGCGAGGTCACCGCCCCCGCGTCGATCAGCGACTCGACGGTACGGATCGCGGCCCGCTCCCCGCACCCCAGCGCCTCCATCGCCCCGTCCAGCGTGAAGCCGCCCTCCTGCGCGGGACCGGCCAGCAGCCCCAGCGCCCGCCGGTCGTCCGCCGCCAGGTCCTGCCAGCCGGACGCCATCCGCAGCCGTACGGAGACATCCCCGGCGACCAGTTCGTCCAGGGCCGCCGACGGATCGCCGAGCCGGTCCGCGTACTCCGCCAGCGGCAGATGGCGCAGCACCGCCAGCCGCATCCCGCCCACCCCCACCGCCAACGGCAGCGCCCCGCAGGCCCTCACGATCCGCAGGGCCGCCGCCGGATCGGTCCGCAGCCGCCCCGGCCCGATCAGCTTGCCCAGCAGCTCCAGGGCCTCGCCGTCCGCCAGCGCGCCCAGGGCGACCCGGTGCACCGGGGCAAGACCTGCCAGCTGCCCGCGCGCGGTGAGGACCACCGAGGACGGCCCCGACCGGGGCAGCAGCCCCCGTACCGAAGCCTCGTCCGGTACGTCGTCCAGGACGATCAGCGCCCGGTGCAGCGACAGCCACTCCTGCCAGGCGTCCTCCGCGTCCTGCGACACCGCCGCGTCCGGCCCGCCCTCCGCCCCGGCCGGCCCCGCCGGAACCACCGGGACCCGCACCCCGCACAACCGCCCCAGCTCGGCCAGGACATCGGCGGGGGTACGGGCCGTGCCGTCCTCCCGCCGGACCTGGACGTGGAACCGCCCGTCGGGGAAGCCGTCACCGAGCAGATGGGCCGCCCGCAGGGCCAGCGCCGACTTGCCGGAGCCCGCGGGCCCCGAGACGACCACCACACGCTCGTCCGGAGAGCCCAACAGGGCCAGCACGTCCCGCAGTTCCTCGCGGCGACCGGTGAAGTCCCTGGGGGCGGCGGGCAGCGCGGCACCGCGCACGGTGTCCCGGCCGGCCGCCGGGGGCCGGGGCGCACGGCCCCGGCCCAGCATCGCCCGGTACAGGGCCGCCATCGCCGGACTCGGCTCCAGGCCCAGCTCCCGGGCCAGCAGGAGCCGGTAGTCGTCGTACACCGCCAACGCCTCGGCCTGCCGCCCCGACTGGTGCAGCGAGTTCATCCAGGCCGCCCGGAGCCGCTCCCGCAGCGGGTGGCGCTCCACCAGATCGCGCAGGCCGTCCACCGCGACGGCGGCCCGGCCGAGCTCGATCTCGGTCTCGGCCCAGTCCTCGTACACGGTCAGACAGCGGGCCTCCAGCCGCTCGGCCTCCTCCGCCACCCCGGTGGAGTCCCGCAGATCGTTCAGCGGCGGCCCCTCCCACAGGTCCAGCGCCTCGCGCAGCAGCCGGGCCGCCGTCCGCAGATCACCGCGCTCACCGGCGTCCCGCCCGGCGCGGGCCAGGGACCGGAAGCGCAGGGTGTCCAGCTCGCCCTCGTCGATGCGGAGCCGGTAGCCGCCGCAGCCGTGGACCACCCGGTCGCGGTTGTCGCCGTCGGTGCTGCCCAGCAGGGCGCGGGCCGCGCTCACATAGACCTGGAGGTTCTTCCGCGCGGTCCGGGGCGGGTCGTCGGGCCACACCGCGTCGGTCAGCACATCGACGGGGACGGGGGTGTTGGGGCGGGAGAGCAGCGTGGCGAGGACGAGGCGCTGTTTGCGCGGGCCGAGCGGGAGCGGGCGGCCGTCCCGTACGGCGGTCAGCGGACCGAGCAGCGAGAAGTACACCGCACCGGCGGGGGCCGGTCGGGCGGGAGGTCGGATCATCAGCGGGCCTCCGGAAGCGGGGACGGGCGGCAGACTGCCGTACGCACGCTTCTGATCCTGTCGCCGTCACGGCATGCGCACATCGGGGGACTGCCCGTATGTTCCGCCCGCACACCCGACCGAAAGCGCCCCGTGCCCCCATGTTGTGCCCGCGCCACCCATGTTGTGTGGGGGTGCGCCCCCCGGCCGCCTCAGGCCGGCTCGACCGCGCACTCCGCCGCGAACTCGCAGAGCGCCGAACGGTCCGCCCGTCCCGTCTTGCTCAGCAGGCTGGCCATGTGCTTCTCCACCGTGCGCGGCGAGATGGAGAGCCGCCGGGCGATCTGCTGGTTGCCCGGCCGCTCCGGGAGCAGCACGAACACCTCGTACTCGCGCGGGGTGACCCCGCTGGTCCGCAGCGACACCGGGATGCGGTCCCAGCCGCCCCGGTGCTGGGTGACGCTCGCCCCCGCCTGCCGCAGGGCCGCCCGGCACGCGGAGGCGACCGGCTGCACCCCGACCCCGTAGAAGAACTCCTCGGCCCGCCGCAGCCAGGCCACCGGCTCACCCCAGCCGTCGGCGCGGGCCGCGTCCGCGACCAGCCGCAGGCCCAGGTGGCGGGCGACGGGGAAGGCGGTGGACCGGGCGTCGAAGGAGGCCACCAGACGGGCGGCCCCGGCCCGGTCGCCGGCCCGGCCCAGCAGCACCGCGTCCGCCAGCTCCAGGAACTGCCCGTTCCAGGCGAGTTGGGCTCCGGGCGAGGCACGTACGGCCTCGAACTCGGCCCGGTCCGCCGCACCCGCCAGCACCCGCAGGAAGGGGCGCAGCCCGTAACTCCCGCTCAGATAGAAGTAGCTGGGGTGGTCCCGCTCCCAGGCCTGCACCGCGTCCAGCCCCGCCAGGGCCCGCTCCCGGTCCTCCTCCAGCAGCGCCCCGATCGCCTTGCACAGCCCCAACTGGTGGGGCACGAGCAGCGATTGCTCACCGCCCGCCCGGCGGAACGTGGCGAGCGAGCGGTCCATGTCCCGCCGCCGCCCCCGGTGCGCGGCCATCGTGGCGGCGGAGAGCAGCAGATAGCGGTGGGCGGAGAGGTTGCCGACCCGGGCACTGGCCTCCAGCGAACGGTCGATGATCTCCTGCGCCTCGTCCCAACGGGCGCACAGCACTGCGTTCATGGCGAGCAGCCCGTCCACCGTCTGGGTCAGCAGCAGCGCCCCCAGCTCCGTGGCCGCGGCCCGCGCCGACCGCAGCCGGGAGGCGTCCCCGGTCCGCATGAAGGCATTGGCGCCCAGCCGCACCAGCGCCTCCACCCGCCAGACGGGCAGGGCGTGTTCGGTGGAGAGGGAGAGCATCCGCTCCAGACAGGCATCCGCCTCGTCGAACCCCTTCTCACGCAGCAGCAGCGCCAGCAACTGCCAGGCCTGGCAGGCGACCACGGGCAGCCCCTCGGCCTCGGCGATCTCCGCGGCCTCCCGGGCCGCCGCCTCGGTCTCCGCGGGGCACCGGTGTTCCTGGCCCGGCAGCAGGGCGAGATGGGCGTCGGCGACACCGAGCGCGGCCCGGCTGCCGGGGGCGGGTTCCTGCCCGAGCAGGGTGCGGGCGGCGGCGATCTGGCGGGCCGCGTCGGCGGCCCGCTCGGCCATCACGGCCACCCAGGCGATCTTGATGTGGATCTCGCCGCGCCGGTCGGCGGCCTCGCTACGGGCGGGCACGGGAGGAAGCGTCTCGGCCAGCTCCAGCGCGCCGTCCAGATCACCGCCCTCGGCGCGGGCGACCGCCAGGGACTCGGCGATGGCGGCCCGGTCGGCGTCGGCGGCCAGGGGGCAGGCCCGCTCCAGCAGCACCACGGCCGAACCGTGGGCCCCTGAAGCGAGCATCCGTCTTCCGGCCTCCGCGAACCGCAGCGCCGCCCCCGAACGGTTGCCGGCGGCCAGGTGCAGGGAGGCGACGAGCTGCTGTCCGTCCTCGTCGAGCGGGTGGCCGGAGTGCTCCACGGCCCCGGCGGCACGGCGGGCGAGCGAGGCGCGTTCGGCGGGGGCCAGCGAGGAGATCAGGGCCTCGGCGGTCAGCGAGTGCCGGAAGGCGTACCGGTCGGGGGCGGCGCCGTCGGGGGCGATCACGCCTGCCTCGACGGCGGACCGCAGATGGGTGAAGAGGGCCCGGTCCTCGAAGCCCGTGACGGTCTGGAGCACGGAGACCGAGAACTGGCCGCCCAGGGTGGCCGCCGCGAGTAAGAGGTCCCGGACCGGCTCGTCCAGCCGGTCGAGTCTGCGGGTCCAGCTCCGCACGATCCCCGAGGGGACCGGGCCGCCGGGATCGTCCGCCGCCACCCAGCCGCTCTCCGCCCGCCGCAACTGGCCGGTGTCGAGCAGATCCGCCAGCAGCACCTCCACCAGGTACGGGTTGCCGCCCGCGCGTTCGGCCAGCCGCTGGTGCACCACCGGGGGTATCTCCTCGGGCGCCGCCTCCAGACACGCGCCGGTCAGCGCCCGCATCTGGTCGTCGGCGAGCGGCTTCAACTCCCGGACGGTGGCGGCCTGGCGGCGCTCGGCGGACCGTACGAGGTCGAGGGCGGCCCCCGCCTCGGGGCGCAGGGTCCCCAGCAGCAGGATCGGCAGGTCGGCGAGGTTGTCGATGACGTACTCGACCACCGCGATGGTCTCCGTGTCGCTGTCGTGGAGATCTTCCAGCAGGATCGCGCAGCCGGACTCCCGGCCCAGCACCGACAGCAGCCGCAGCAGCGCCTCCGCCAGTTCCACGACGGTCTCCGGATAGCCGGGGGACGCCTCCTGGCGCCACTCGGGGACCAGCCGGGCCAGCGCGGGATGGTAGGGCGCCAGCTCGGGGTCGGTCGGCGTGCCGGCGGCCCGGAAGCGGGAGGAGAGCGCTTCGACAAGTGGCCGGAAAGGGACGACGAGACCGGTCGACGTGGCCCGGCCGCGCAGCACGGGCATGCCGAGTCCATAGGCCCGGTAGGCGCATTCACCCACCAGCCGGGATTTCCCGATCCCCGCTTCGCCCAGGAAGAACAAGGCGCGCCCCGAACGCCGTTGCACGGCGTCCAGGGCGCTGCTCAGCAGGCCGATCTCCTCGTCCCGCCCGACGATGACCGGCGAAGTGGCTCGCATGGCCGCAGGCTACTGGAGTCGTAACTCATGCGGCAGTGGCCCAATGCGCCACAATGCGGGCCCAGCAGTGGTTAAAGGGGAATCATGGTGGTCCACGGCAGGTCGATGGTGTTGCCCGTCTCGCCCTCCGAAGCGCTGAGGAGCCTGCTGCGCATCCCCAGCCCGCCGCCGATACCGAGGGAAATCTGCCCGGCCGGGTGGTCGTAAGCGCCCTCGTGCGCGAGCTGGCCGGATCCCTGCATCGCCGATTCGCTGATGTGCGTCATCTCTGCCTCATTCTCTGCTGGGGTTTCTGACGGTAGGTCAACAAATGATTCGGTACGGGTCGAAAGGCTGGAACAGGCCGCAGGCTGACGGATCACGCGGCCCCTGCGGACGGATTGAGCAACAGCGCGGAGCCGATCCGGTCGGGGAATCCCGCCCGCAGCAGTCCGTGCCCTACCCCCGAGAGGCCGGTGAGCAGCCCCGGGTGCGGTACGTGTCCGGGGGTTCCGCAGCGCGGCCCCTCCCGGTCGGCGGCGGCCAGCAGGGTCCCGGCCCGGCGCACCCACGGGGTGCGGTCACCGGTCAGGGCGCCGTGGCCGAGCAGCTCCAGCAGCCCGAGCTCGCCGTGGCAGAGGCTGTCGTCGGCGAGCGGGGCGGAGTCCGCCAGCTCACCGGCCTGCTCCGCCAGCCAGCCGGACAGGTCGGGGTCGGCCAGCGCGTCCGGGCTGTCCGCGATCGCGAGGGCCACCCCGGCGGCCCCCTCGCACCAGGCCCGGCCCCCGGTCACCTCGACGGCCGCCCGGCGCAGGGCCCGCAGCCCCGCCGTACGGTACTGCTCACCGCCCCCCGCCGCGGCGAAGCGCAGCAGCGCCCAGCCGATCCCCGCGGCCCCCTCCGCGAAGCCCCCGGCCACCGGGAGCGGGGCGATGGAGATCCGCTCGGCACAGCGCTCGGCACCCCGCCAGGCCTCGGCCCGGCCGGTGGTGCGGTGCACCGCGAGCAGGGAGACCAGCCCGCCGGCCGCCCCGCCGCGCACCCCGTACCCGTCCTCGGCCGCGCTCGCCGCGCAGGCCAGCCGGGTGGCCGGGCCCGCCAGGTCGAGCACCGCACGGTCGCCGAGCAGCGAACCCACCTCGGCCAGGGCGTACGCGATGCCGCCGAGACCCGCGAAGGCCCCCGAACCCAGCACCATGAGGTCGTCGACCCGGCCGTGCAGCGCGTCCAGCAGTCCGGGCACCGGGGCCAGCGCCTCGCGGGCCGTCTCGGCGTACCGCTCGGCGCCGGTGAGGGCGGCCAGCTGGGCGAGGAAGAGCGCGGGGCCGGTGTAGCCGCTCGCGAGGTCGGCCGCCATCGGCGCGAGCCGCCAGTAGCGCTCGCCGAGCAGCTCCAGGCCGATCCAGTTGGTGCGCTCCTTGTGCCGGTAGGCGAGGGAGACGAGCTGATCGCCCACCGACCGTGCGGCGGACAGGAGTTGCTCCGGCTCCGGGGCCGTCGCGGCCGTCCGGGCCCGTGCGCCGCCCTCCGCCCGGTGCGGCGGCTCGGACGAGGTGGACACCATGGCGGCCCGGATGATCCGTTCCTGGTCCTGGCGGTCCACCGTGTCCATGGCCCGCACCTTCTCCTCGACCCGGGCCAGCCCGGTGGGCCCCGGCGCCACCGGCACCGCGCGCCCGGTGCCGCTCCACAGGTCCGTGGAGCCGGGACGGGTCAGGAAGACCGGCACGTCACCGGCCCACAGCTCCTCGATCTCCTCGTCCTCCAGACCGGGCAGCGCGGGCACGCCCAGGGTGGGGGTGCGCAGCAGGGAGAGGACCTGGTGGCGTTCGGCCGCGTCCCGCATCAGGTCGGGGTGGGTCGACTCGTCGAGCAGCGTGGTGTAGGTCCAGGTCGGCCGGGGCACGACCCGTACCTCGTCCTGCGCGAAGTCCGTCAACAGGCCCCGCCTGCCGAGCAGTTCGTCGCGGTAGTCGCTGATGGAGGTGTAGCCGGCCCGGAAGCCCTCGCAGAGGGAGTCGGTGTACGCGGACGGATCGGCCGGAACCCCTTGCAGCCGGGGCCGGTTGGCGGACTCGGTGAACCGCGCGGAGCGCCGTACCAGCCGCATGGTGTCCCTGCCCGCGTCCGCCCAGTCGGCGGTCTCGATGGGGGAGGCGGCGGCCCGGCCGCCCCCGATGGCGGAGACGTCGAGCGCGGCCGAGTCCCCGACCAGCAGTTGGGGCAGCAGCCCCACCCGGTGCACCGAGTCGTGCAGGGCCCGGGCGGCGGGGTCGGCGGAGTGCGCCTGGGAGAGCGGCGGATGGAACAGGGTCTCCACATCCACCAGGACCGGGTGCGGCCCGCAGGCGATCAGGTTCTCCTGGTGCAGATCGGTCCCGTCCAGCAGGTGGAGCAGGGCCAGCAGCGCGCCCTGGCGCCGGTAGAAGAGATGGGTCTCCGCCGTGGACGAGCAGGGCCGCTCCTCGACGAACTCCACCCACCCGTAGTCACCCCGGTCCAGCACCCGCAGCGCCCGCAGGGACGGCGCCCCGGGCAGCGAACCGAACCATTCCACCAGGGTGTTGAAGTGCCGGTGCGCCGCGAGTGGGCGCGGCTTGTAGACGAGCCGGCTGCCGTCGGTGAACCGCAGGATCATCACCGAGCGGCCCCCGCGGTGGCTGTCGCCCGCACCGGCCTCGACCCCGGTCAGGGCCCTCGGCCCCCGCCCGGCGGCGGGCGCTCCCGGCGCGGCCCCCGGCGCCCGGTCGCCCAGCACACCGGAGGCGTCCAGCAGCTCCCGGTCGTCGGCGAGCCTGCCGAGCATCTCCGTGAGGGCGTCCGCCGCGGCCAGGCTCGTGCGGGCCAGGATGCGGGCCAGTACGGGATAGGCGGTGAGGAAGGCCGCGAGCCCGTCGCGCGCCGCCGTCAGCCGCAGGAAGTCCCGGAACCGCGCCTCGGGCCCGTCCCCGGCCAGCCGCCCCGCCCGCCGCGCCTTGTGCAGCTCCAGCACGAGCGTCCGGGCCGCGAGCCGGGCGAGCCGCCGGGTCAGATGGGACCGGAAGTCCTCCAGTACGGGGGCGAGCCCGACGGCGGTCCCGGCCCGTACGGCGTTGTTCGACGGCGAGGTCAGCAGCCGCCCGGCGGCCCGCTCGGCGAACGGGGCCACGACGAGGGCGAACCCGGTCAGCCCCGGGTGGTCCCGCTCGGCGATGACGGCCTCGGGCGGTGCGTCGGCGATGACGTCCCGGACGAAGGAGACCCAGTCGGGCTCCCCCATGGGCAGCTCCCCGACGACCCCGGGAAGCCACCAGGGGCCGGTACCGGCGACACTGCTGGTGGTGCCGACGGCGGTGTGCGGTCCGCCCGCGCCGGTGGTCCGGCCCGTCCCGTTCGTACGGGGCGCTCCGGGGGACCCGGCGGTGGCTGCCGGGCCGGTGGCTGTGAGGCCGGACGCGGGGGCGACCCCATCCGTCCTGGCGCTTCCGGGGGCGGCCCGGAACGTGCCGGTGAACCCGGCGGAGGCGGTGGAGGCATTCGCGCCGGTGATCGCGCCGGGCGTGTTGATGCCGGTGATCCCGGCGGGCGTGTTCGTGCCGATGCCCCCGGCCGGCCCGGTGACCCCGTCCGTGCCCGGGAGAGCGATCCGGGCAGCAGCCCCCGTACCGCCGCTGCCGATCAGTTCCTTCTCCACCGCACCTCCCAGGTCGGGAGCGGCCCACCGGACCGCCCGCGACCATCCTGTCGGGGGAGGGTGCTGGGGCACATGGGGGAGTTGCCCCCATCTTTCGTCCCCCGGCCCGCAGTTGGGGCCTCAGCCCACCCGGGGCGGAGCCGTCGACCCCCGGATCATCAGCTCGGCCGCGATGGTGGCGATACCGCCGGGCGGCGGGTTCTCCTTGCCCATGGCGAGCCGCCCCGCCCGCGCGCCCGCCTCGAAGAGCGGCAGCCGTACGGTCGTCAGAGCGGGTACGGCGTCCACCGAGAACGGCAGGTCGTCGAAGCCCGCCACCGAGATGTCCTGGGGGATGCGCAGCCCCTGGTCCCGCACGGCGGCGCAGGCGCCCAGCGCCACGGTGTCGTTGGCGGCGACGACGGCGGTCACGCCCGGCTCCCGGCGCAGTATTTCGAGGGTGGCCTCGTACCCGGAGCGCCGGTCGTAGGGCCCGTGCACGGTGAGCCGCTCCTCGTCCGCCGGGTCCGTGTCGAGCCCCGCGCCCCGCAGGGCCTCGCGGTGGCCCTCCAGCCGGTGCCGGGTGGTGGTGCGCTCGGGGGGCCCGGCGACGTACCCGATCCGGCGGTGGCCGAGGGCGATGAGGTGCTCGGTGAGGCGTCGGCCGCCGCCCCGGTTGTCGAAGGCGAGCGCGGCGACGAGCGCGTCCCCCTCGGGCAGCGGGGGACGCCCGCAGAAGACGATCCGGGTGCCGGCGTCGGCGAGCTTGGCCAGCTTCGCGGCCATCGCGGCCTGGTGCGCCGGGTACTCGACCGCCCCGCCGGTGAGCACGACGGCGGCGGCGCGCTGGCGCTGGAGGAGGGTGAGATAGGTGAGCTCGCGCTCGGGGGAGCCGCCGGTGTTGCAGATGACGGCCAGCTTCTCGCCGCCCGCCCGCCCGGAGCCGTCCCCGGGCCCGCCGATCTGGGTCTGCGCGGCCCCGGCCATGATCCCGAAGAAGGGGTCGGCGATGTCGTTGACCAGGATGCCGACCAGGTCCGACGTGGCGGCCGCGAGCGAGCTGGCGGGCCCGTTGAGCACGTAGTCCAGGTCGTCCACCGCGCGCAGGACCCGCTCCCGGGTCGACGCGGCGACCGGGTAGTTGCCGTTCAGCACGCGGGAGACGGTGGCCGGGGACACCCGGGCGCGAGCCGCCACGTCCGCCAGGGTGACTGTCATCGCTGTCCTCCGTGAGGTACCGGGCGGCCACCTCTTGTCCGGCCGCTGTCGGCAGGCTAGCGTCATCTCGTATAGAAAGCGCTTGCTACGGCTGTATGGAGGGAACTTCGTGACACGCAGGACAGTGCGCATCGCCATGAACGGCGTCACGGGTCGCATGGGATACCGGCAGCATCTGGTGCGTTCGATCCTCGCGATCCGCGAACAGGGCGGCCTGGACCTCGGTGACGGCGAGGTGCTCTGGCCCGAGCCCGTCCTCGTCGGCCGCCGCGCCCACGCCCTGGAGGAGCTGGCGGCCCGGCACGGCCTGACCGAGTGGTCGACGGACCTGGACGCGGTGCTCGCGGACGACACGATCGACATCTACTTCGACGCCCAGGTCACCTCGGCCCGGGTGGAGGCGATCAAGAAGGCCATCGCGGCGGGCAAGCACATCTACACCGAGAAGCCCACGGCCACGGACGTCGAGGGCGCCCTCGACCTGGCCCGCCTCGCCCGGGACGCCGGCATCAAGCACGGCGTGGTCCAGGACAAGATATTCCTCCCGGGCCTGCTGAAGCTGAAGCGCCTGATCGACGGCGGCTTCTTCGGCGAAATCCTCTCCGTCCGCGGGGAGTTCGGCTACTGGGTCTTCGAGGGTGACTGGCAGGAGGCCCAGCGCCCCTCGTGGAACTACCGCGCGGAGGACGGCGGCGGCATCGTCGTGGACATGTTCCCGCACTGGGAGTACGTGCTCCACGAGCTGTTCGGCCAGGTCACCTCCGTAACGGCCCATGTGCAGACGCACGTTCCGCGGCGCTGGGACGAGCACGGCAAGCCGTACGAGGCGACCGCCGACGACGCGGCGTACGGGATCTTCCAGCTGGCGGGCGGGGCGGTCGCGCAGATCAACTCCTCCTGGACGGTCCGGGTCAACCGCGACGAGCTGGTCGAGTTCCAGGTGGACGGTACGCACGGCTCCGCCGTGGCGGGCCTGCGCAACTGCCGCGTACAGCACCGGTCCGCAACCCCCAAGCCGGTCTGGAACCCGGACCTCCCGGTCACGGAACCGTTCCGCAACCAGTGGCAGGAGATCCCGGACAACCAGGAGTTCGACAACGGCTTCAAGGCGCAGTGGGAGCTGTTCCTGCGCCATGTGGCACTGGACGAGCCGTACACGTGGGACCTGCTGGCCGGCGCGCGGGGCGTCCAACTCGCCGAGCTGGGACTGAAGTCGTCGGCGGAGGGCCGCCGCTTCGAGGTCCCGGAGCTGACGCTGTGACGGCGGCCGTCCCCCTGCCCCAGGGCCCGTACACCCCCCGCGCCACCCCGCTGGACCTGCCCCCCACCGGGCTCCCGCCCACCTCCCGTACGGTCTTCTCGGCGGCCCATGTGGTGGCGGACCCCTACGCGGACATCAGCCCGGACGACCCGGCGGCCGTCGACTGGGAGTCCACGCTCGCCTTCCGCCGCCACCTCTGGTCGCACGGCCTGGGCGTCGCGGAGGCGATGGACACGGCACAGCGGGGCATGGGCCTGGACTGGGCGGGCGCGGCCGAACTGATCCGCCGCTCGGCGGTGGAGGCGAAGGCGGTGGGCGGGAGGATCGCTTGCGGAGTGGGCACGGACCAGCTGCCGCAGACCACCGAACCGACCCTCGCCGAGGTCCGCGCAGCGTACGAGGAGCAACTCGCCCTCGCCGAGGAGAACGGCGTACAGCCGATCCTGATGGCGTCCCGCGCACTGGTGAAGGCGGCGAAGGGCCCGGAGGACTACCTCGCCACGTACGCGCACCTCCTGCGCCAGGCATCGGAGCCGGTGATCCTGCACTGGCTGGGCCCGATGTTCGATCCGGCGCTGGAGGGCTACTGGGGCAGCACCGACCTGGACGAGGCGACGGACACGTTCCTGAAGGTCATCGCCGAACACCCGGACAAGGTGGACGGCATCAAGATCTCCCTCCTGGACGCGGCACGCGAGATCGATGTACGCCGCCGCCTCCCGGGCGGGGTGCGCTGCTACACGGGCGACGACTTCAACTACCCGGAGCTGATCGCGGGGGACGAACGGGGCTTCAGTCACGCGCTGTTGGGCATCTTCGACCCGCTGGGCCCCTTGGCGGCACATGCGGTACGGGTGCTGGACACGGGGGACGTGACAGGCTTCCGCGCCCTGCTCGACCCGACGGTCGAACTCTCCCGCCACCTCTTCCGGCCGCCGACCCGCTTCTACAAGACGGGCGTGGTGTTCCTGGCCTGGCTGGCCGGCCACCAGAGCCACTTCACGATGGCGGGCGGCCTGCAGTCGGCACGCTCGCTGCCGCACCTGGCGAAGGCGTACGAACTGGCTGACGGCCTGGGCCTGTTCCCGGACCCGGACCTGGCGGCACACCGTATGCGAGCGCTCCTGGCGACCAACGGAGGAGCAGCATGACCACCCCTTTCTCCCCCCTCTCCCGCCTCTCGATCAACCAGGAGACGATCAAGCAGTGGTCGCTCCCCGCTCTGACGGAGGGCTGCGTCAAGGCGGGCATCGGCCAGGTGGGCCTGTGGCGGGCGCCCGTCCAGGCGTACGGCGTCGAGCGCACGGCAAGGCTCCTCGCCGACGCCGGGCTCACCGTCACCAGCCTCTGCCGGGGCGGCTTCTTCACCGCCCTGGACCCCACCGAACGGGCCCGCGCCCTGGACGACAACCGCCGGGCGGTGGACGAGGCGGCGGCCCTGAACACGGACACCCTGGTCCTGGTCTCCGGCGGCCTCCCGCCCGGCAGCCGTGACCTGTACGGGGCGCGGGAGCGGGTGGCCGACGCACTGGCCGAACTGGCCCCGTACGCGGCGGAGCGCGGTGTACGCCTGGCGATCGAACCGCTGCACCCGATGTTCGCGTCGGACCGCTGCGTGGTCTCGACCCTGGCCCAGGCCCTGGACATCGCGGAACGCTTCCCGGCCGAGCGGGTAGGGGTGGTCGTCGACACGTACCACGTCTGGTGGGATGACCGGGCCCCCGCCGAGATCGCCCGCGCAGGGGCGGGCGGCCGCATCCACGCCTTCCAACTGGCCGACTGGATCACCCCACTTCCGGCGGGCGTGCTGCTGGGCCGGGGCCAACTGGGCGACGGAAGCGTGGACTTCCGCTCGTTCCGTAGCCAGGTGGAGTCCGCCGGGTACGACGGCCCGATCGAGGTGGAGATCTTCAACGAGGCGCTCTGGGCCCGTGACGGGGCGGAAGTGCTGGCCGAGGTGGCGGAGCGCTATGTGCAACATGCCTGCTGAGAGCCCTGCTCGAAACCAAAAGTAAAGAGATCGTAAAGGGCTGCAACCTTTACGTACCCTCCCGGGTCACACATGGCGTCGGGACTTCCGGGGAGGGGTCCGGGGGGAACGGGAAGGCCCGACGGGGGGAAAGCGAGGGGGGTCCGGCCGCGAGGCCGGGCCCCATTCCGCTTCTTGGGGCGACGGACCATGGCCCGGGGGCGGGGAACGCCCCATGGGTCAGGGGGCCAGAGGCCGCCCGGCGGTCACCGGACGGCCCCCGATCACGCCCACCTCATCGCGCCCGCCTGTTCACAGCGCGAGCAGGACCCGCGCCGGGATACCGGCGTCCGCGAGCGGCCGCAGCGCCAGCCGGATCAGGGCTAGCGCGTTGTCGTCGCCCGCGATGCGGTTGGCGCTCAGTTCGCCGCACGTCAGACAGTGGTGGATGAGCATCCACTCGCCGTCCGCCCGCACCGACAGGCTCAGCGCCGTCATCCGCCCGCCGCACCCCGCCGCCCGGTCTCCCGGCACCCGCCGGTCCACGTGCAGGCTGACGAGGCAGGACGGGCAGTGGTTGCGGTGGGCGGTGCCCGGCGCGACCACGGACACGTCGAGCCGGCAGCCGACGCACCGGAACGCGTCGCCGCGCGTCCCGGCAGGCCCGTGCAGTACGTCCTTCGCCCGCTGGGGGCGCCGCCCGGCCGTCCGGGCTCCGCGCCGCGTCACAGGTCACCGAACGCTTCGAGCGGGAAGGGCGGCTGGGCCAGTGGCCGCACGGCCATCCGCATCAGGATCAGCTGGTTGTCGTCCCCGCGGACCGGGTTCGAGGTCAGCTCGTCGCAACGGACGCAGCGATGGACGACCATCCAGTCACCGGTGCGGAGCACCGCGATGGAGATGGGTGTCATCCGGCCCTCGCAGTCGGATGGGCCGCCCTCGACGTGGTCGACGAGGTGCTGGGAGTGCAGGCAGCTGGGGCAGTGGTTGCGCCGGCCGCCGTCGGGCGCGGACGCGGCGACGGTCAGGCCGCAGCGGACGCAGGTGAAGGTGTCCAGCGAGGACATGGCTGAGCGGTGCTGGGGGTTGTCGTGTGACACCCGGATACTCCTTGCCGAAGGTGAGGAACAAAGCAGCAGGGAAGTACCGAGCACCCCTCGCGTCGGAGGCGTGGAGAAGGGCCGGAGGCCGTGGGTGCGTGGTGCGTCAGCAGTCGGTGGAAGGACGGCTGCCCATGCGGCGGTCAGGCCCGGTCGCCCCGGCGCCACAGGCGCGACGAGGGAGGCTCGGAATCACTGGCCGGGGCATACATCACTGCTTTCCAGGGCGCACGGCCCAGAGGTCACCCGCGGTCGGCACCGCGACGGAGGTGCGAGCACGGTAACAACGGGAACGGGAGACGGACCAGCGAATTACCCCGTCCCCGCTCGGCCCACTCCCACAGGCCCAGGCTCCCTTCCCCTTCGACTAATTGCGTCGACAGCGCCCTCGGCGCCCGGCAGGGTGGCCGTCCATGACGAGCAGCGAACTGTGGACCCGTGCGACCGCCGACCGCTACGACGCCGAGGAGGCCGAGAACTCCTCGGCCACCGCTCTCGGCCCAGCTCTGGCCTTCCTCGCCGAGCTGGCGGGGGACGGCCGGGCCCTGGAGTTCGCCATCGGGACCGGACGCGTGGGCGTTCCGCTCCGGGAACGCGGCGTACCGGTGGTGGGCATCGAACTGTCCGAGCACATGGCGGCGGTGCTGCGCCGCAAGGCCGACGAGGACACGCTCCCGGTGACCATCGGGGACATGGCGACCACGGTCGTCCCCGGCGGCTTCACCCTGGTCTACCTCGTCTACAACACCATCTCGAACCTGCTCACCCAGGACGAGCAGGTCGACTGCTTCCGCAACGCCGCACGCCATCTGGAGCCCGGGGGCCGATTCGTCATCGAGCTGCTCATGCCGCCGCTACGGTTTCTGCCGCCCGGCCAGACGGCGGTGCCGTTCGACGTCTCCGAGCGGCATCTCGGCTTCGACACCGTCGACCTGGTCGAGCAGATGCTCGTGTCCCACCACTTCACCCGTGACGGCGACGACGGCCGCTACCGCCGGGCCAACTCCCGTCACCGGTACGCCTGGCCGGCGGAGCTGGACCTGATGGCGAGGATCGCCGGCCTGGAGCTGGAACGCCGTGTCGCGGACTGGGACGGGGCGCCGTTCACGCAGGACTCGGCCAAGCACATCTCCGTATGGCGCAAGCCGGCCTGAAACAGGGCACGGCACCCTTCGTTCGAACCGGGCGACGATGGCGACTGCCTGAGCGCCCCCGGGGTATCCGTCGCACATGGCCTTCATGAAGCGTGTAGCTCTCGCCCCTCGCGCTGTACGTCAACTGCGCCGCGTCCGCTCGGTGTACACCGGCGGGATGGTGCTCTCCCTGCTGGGACTGGTCCTGCAGCTCGACCGCGACGGGGCCGGCCGGCAGACGGGGATCACGGCGGTCCTCCTGGTGGCGTTCACCGCTTTGCTCGGGCTGACGGTCGTTCAACTGTGGCGGCACACGAGGACGAGCCACTGCAGCACGGCTAAGAGGCTGACCCCGTCTGCCTGAGGACGCCGAAGGGCGTCCGCAACTGACCACGACCCCTGAACGCGTCCTCCAGGCAGGCCAGTCGGCTGGATCTCCTGATCTCGCGCTTCCAGCCGCTTTCCGACCGGAGGCACAGGGAGGGCCTGCTGGCCAGTAACCCCGGGGGGATGCTGCGGCTCGTCAGCCAGAGCATATGGAAGGAGCGGGACCGGGCGATTGCCGCTGAACGCGAACGGGCTGCCGCCCGCGACGCTCTCGACCCGGATGCGTCGCCTTGCGGAGCCGGACTCGCGATAGTCGACCGCAGGAGTGGGAGCGGGTGCCGCAGTGCGGTGATCCCGACTGTGGTGAGGTCACCCGCCGGCGGGATCGGGAGGACGAGGACGGGTTGCGGTCGTCGCCGTGGTGCCCGGTTTGTCACCCGGCGAAGCGGTTCTGGGTGCGCTTGTCCACAGGGTGACTCTTTTGGGCCCCGTCGCTGTTTTGGCTGTCTAGGCAGGTCAGGTACCCATCTGGCTGGTGTACCCAATGTGCCAATCTGGGATAACTGTGGACAACGGTAGACCTTTGAAGTACCTTCCAAGTCATGACCACAATGCCTGCAGAAGCGAACTTCTCGGAGCTCATCCAAAAGCCCAAGGACACCGTCGCGCGCATGCAGGTCAACGCCCGCCGCGGCCTTCTGCTCCACCGCCGCGACGAAGAGGACCTGTACCTCACCACCGCCGCGCGAGCCGACCAGGCCGTCCAGGTCGTCGAGTCCACCACCCGCATGTTCGTTGCTCTCCTCAAGGAGAGCCCCGCCGCCGTAGAGCTCCTGACCCGCGTATTCCCCGAGGCGTTCCCCTGGGTTCGTTTCCTCCCGCAGAAAGCCGTCCAGGAGTTCCTGCTGGAGTTCGTGGAAACCGCTCGGGCCAGCACCTCTCTCGGTAGCCTGGCCCCGATCACCACGGTGATCGCGGCTTGGAAGCACACGGCGGAGATCTACGCCGACCCCGAGCTGCATGCCACCCTCACCCAGGATCACGGGGAGGGCGACTTCGGAGACGTACCCATGTCCCCGTCGGAGGATGAGTGAGCTTAGGCAAGAACGATGACGTGCCTCCCCCGCCGGCCAAGTGTGAGTACCACATCAAGTTCGCCAACCGGTGCGCGGCTGTTGGCTGGAAACAGTTGATGCAGCAGATACCGGCGAATACGAACACCGCTTGGCAGCTGATGAGGAAGACGCCGTCGCCCGCTGTGGAGACGGACCGGCATCACCGGCTCAAGTACGAACTGGCCGAGGGTGTGCGGGAGCAAAGCGGCCCCCACCGGCTGGTGGGGGCCGCCGTGTGTCCGGGGGCAGCTGGTAAGCGCCGCGTTCCCGGAACACCCCCGCCCCTCCCGCTCCTGGCCGCCCTGGACCCCGGCACCGGAACACCCCCGCCTGCGCGGGGACCACGGGAAGAACGGCACCCACCCCCCGACTCAGCTCGGAACACCCCCGCCTGCGCGGGGACCACCCGAGCGCGTCCCCGCCCTCGGCCGGGAGCTCCGGAACACCCCCGCCTGCGCGGGGACCACTCTTTCTGACCTGCGCGTTTATAGGGTCTTTGTCATTCCTTGACCTACGGGCGCGTCTCTCACCCTTACATGGTGACAGAGCGAAAACTGTCCTCCTGAGATGGGCCGCCCGATGCCGAGTGAGCCGCCCGCATCGGCTAGCACCAGCCGCCACGTAGGCCGACGCGCGCGTCTCCCCGGTCCGGTGTGGATCAGCCGGTCATCCGGTGTTCCGACCGCCCGCCGAACACGGCGCTGGACAGCACCGATCTGTACGGGTGAAGGAATGGCCGATCGCAGCCATGGGCCACAACACCCGGCCCTACGCTGGATGTCCGCGCCGATCCTGGGAGCCATCGTGTCGGATCACACCCCGGACCATCCGCCGAAGACCCCACCCCCGCCCAAGCGCCCGATCTCCCCGCCCCGCCCGGAGACGAGCCTTGCGGCCACGGCGCGTGCCC
Organism: Streptomyces microflavus; assembly: GCF_014650075.1. Classification (GTDB taxonomy): domain Bacteria; phylum Actinomycetota; class Actinomycetes; order Streptomycetales; family Streptomycetaceae; genus Streptomyces; species Streptomyces microflavus. The sequence continues at coordinate 373,797 of NZ_BMUG01000001.1, forward strand.
AGATGCTGGTTCGGAACCGGCGGTCCGCGAACTGGCCGTTGGAGGCCGCCTCCTGGTCGCCCAAGAAGGCATCGGCCCACGTACTCCATCGCTTGCACGAGTGGGGCTACCGAGAAGTGGACCGAGCTGCGGGGGAGTTGACGGAGCTGCTGGTGCGCACAGCGGTGGCCGACGGCGGCCGCAAGGTGTCCGTCCACCTCGCGGACCAAGGCCGGCAGGCGCTGATCGTGGCTCTCTCCCACCAGCCGGTGCGCGAGGCTGCCGATGATGCGGTGCTGCCGGAACTGACCCGGCTGGGCGCGGTGTCCTGCGGAACGGACACTGCGGAGGACGGCCGACGGGTCTGGGCGGTACTTGACCTGTAGACGACCCGTCTGTCCGGCCGGACCCGCCCGGGCAGGGCAGTGGGCGGCCGGGCGTGCACGTCCACGAGGGCGCCCGTGGGTGCCCTCGGGTCTGCACTCGCAGCCCTTCACCACCGCAAGTGAGCCTGATAGAGCTGGATTTCGGGCAGCCGCGGGTGGTGCGGGTGCCGCGACGGGCAGGAGAGGCTTGTGCACGGTAGGACGCATGACCCGCGCAACGAAGAGGCGTCGCCGTCCAAGGCGCCCGACAGCAGGACCGGCCGTCTCCCGTCCGTGACGGATCACGAGGTCCGGGCCGACATGCCCCTGACTCCGGCAACGGCTGACGCCCTCCAGCGCTCCATCGGCAACGCGGCGGTCGCCCGGATGATCGAGCAGGAGCGGCACGTCCACGATCCCTCCTGCGGCCACCAGGACACCGCCACGGGTACGGGGTCCGAGGCCGCACCCGTACAGCGTTCCAGCGTGCACGACGTGCTGCGCTCCCCGGGGCGACCACTGGACGAACCGGTGCGCACGGAGATGGAGATGCGCCTGGGCGGGACATTCGACTCCGTACGCATCCACGACGGCGCCTCGGCCGCCCGGTCCGCCTCCGAGATCGGCGCCCGCGCCTACACCTCGGGCGACCACGTGGTGCTCGGCCGGGGCGGCACGGACAAGCACACCCTCGCGCACGAACTCACCCACGTGATCCAGCAGCGCCAGGGCCCGGTGGCCGGTACCGACACCGGATCGGGGCTGCGCGTCTCGGACCCCTCGGACCGCTTCGAGCGCGCGGCCGAGGCGAACGCCACGGCGGCCCTGAGCCGGCCCCTGCCCGCCGAGGCGGAGGCCTCGGCGGAACACCTCGTCCCGGGCTTCGCCCCCGTACAGCGCGCCGCATCGAAATCGGCGGGCCACTCGCACCCGGCGGTCCAGCGTGCCCCCGCCACCGTGGCGTCACAGGCGGCCCTCACCAACCTGCCGGCGGACGAGCAGGAAGGCGAGTGCGGCTACTTCGAACGCAGGCGGCAGCTGAGCGTCAACCCGCCCCAGCAAGGGCTGATCATCCAGGAGATCAACCGGGTCTTCGCCGTGGAGCAGTGGGACGGCTCGGCATGGACGGCCCTGCCCGCCGCGAACATCGACTCCTACGTCACGGCCAAGGCGTCGGACGTGTTCGCGACCGTCGGACGCTACTGGGAGCTGTGGCTCGTCGACGCACAGGGCAACGTCTCCGACGGAGGGGAGGACACCTTCTCCCTCGCCTCCATCATCCCGGGACGGAAACGCAAGGACACCACCCGGGGCACATACACGATCACGGGTGACGCAGCGTTCTATCCCACCACCGTGGCGCCGGCCACGCTCGGATTCACCCGGGGCGGGGCCGGTCCCGCCGGGGGCCTGTTCAGCACCCTGAGCGACCCGTCGGGCGCCATCGCGGCCAACGGACTGACCGCGACCGGCCAGCCGGTCCGCTGCCGGGTCCAGACCGCGTGGGACAGCTCGGCGGCGGACCGGTACTCGGTCGTCACCATGACCTGACCCCGCCGCCCCCCGGCTCACCCCCGCAGATCACCCAGCCGGGCCAGGGCATCGCGAGCCGTCTCCCGCTCCTCGGCGCTGAGTTGGACCGCCCCCGCCGCCTCCAGCCAGGCGCGGGCCGCCTCCGCATCCCCGACCCGCTGCGCGATGTCCCCGCGCATTACGAGCAGTTGGACCCGCTGCACCGGGGTCGGCTGCTCGCCCTCCAGATTCAGGACCCGGTCGATGATCCTGGCCGCCCCCGGATAGTCCTGCTTGGAGTCCGCGAACAGGTCCGCCATGTGCAGGGCGCGGGCGAAGGTCTCCTTCGGCGCGGAGGAGGCCTCCTCGGCGCTGTCGCCGCTGATCACCTGCCCCACCCGAATGGTGTTCCCGGTCGGGTCGGTCGTCAGGAACTGCCGTACCCCGTACGACATGTCCTTCAGCGGCCCGATCCGCGGCAGCCCGCGCGTCGGAATGCGCCCGTACGCCGCCTTGAGGCCCGCGCGGAACGCGGTGTGCAGGCCGTCGACGTCGTCGGTGAGCACGTAGCAGCTGGAGTGCGATGCGGCGGGGTCGTACTCCTTCATGCCGTACAGCTGGATCTCGACGGCTCCGCGCTCGACCACCGCGTACACGTACGGGCCCTTCTGCAGGTGCGTCGTCTCGAAGCCCAGGGCTGTGTAGAAGTCGACCACGGACTGGATCAGTTCCGTCCGGCAAGGCAGTAGCGGGATGGTCTTCTCAGTCATGACCCCGACCCTAGTCAAGTTTGAGTAGTCGGGTAATGGGGCATGACAACGGCCCCGTCAGGTCGGTGACCGTGACGGGGCCGCTGGAGGGTCGTCGTACGTCAGGCGGAGAGCTCGCCATGCTTGACGGCGGTGACGAACCGGGTCCAGCCCTGGGGGGAGAGGGCGAGCGCGGGGCCGGCGGGGGTCTTGCTGTCGCGTACGGGGACAGTGGCGTAACCGCGGGCGACCTCAAGGCACTCGCCCTGGTCTCCGCCGCTGTAGCTGGACTTGAACCAGCCCGTGAGCGTGGATGCGTCTGCAACGCTCCGCCTACTGCTGCCCATGTTCGTGCTCCTCCGCTGCGGCCCGCACGCGGGCCACCGACTCCTGGTGCGACAACGCATCGCTCAGAGCGAGATCGTAGGCCGTGCGGCTGGACGCCACCAAGCGCGGATCGTCCATCAAGTTGCCGGTCTGGAAGCCCTCGACGTACGCCACCGGAGCAGAGTCCGCGAAGTTCATCAGCGTCAACAGGCTCTGCTGGAGGGAGTGAGCCCCGGCCTCGAACGGCAGCACGTGTAGCCGCAGGCGTCCCGCCTCGGCCATATCCGCGATCTTCCGCAGCTGCCTGGCCATCACTTGCGGGCCGCCGACCCGCCGCCGCAGCACCGCCTCGTCCAGCAGGGTCCACAGCACCGGATTCATCGGGCCGTCCAGGACTCGGGCGCGCTCCGTTCGGATGACGACATCCTGGTCAACCTCCTCCCGGCGATGGTTGGGGCGGTATGCCTGGAACAGGGCACGTGCGTAGTCGTTCGTTTGCAGCAGGCCGGGCACGAGCGTCAGCGCGAACTGCTGGATGAGCACTGCTTGCAGCTCCAGCTCTGCCACCGCCGCGAAATGGTCGGTGTACTTGGTCTCCAGGTCCTGCAGCCACCGCTCGAAGAACCCGTCCGTCCCCAGTGCCCGGTCGATCCGCCGTGCGTCGTCCGGGCTCGGCAGCCGCCGCCCCGCCTCGTAGTGGCTGATGAGCGTCGGTGAGCAGACCACTTCCCGCGCCAGCGCCTCCTGCGTCATCCGGGCGGCCAGGCGTCGGAGCTTCAGCTCCTCCCCGTACTTCTGCCGTGCTGTACGCGGCCGTCCGTTCACCCTCATGCGCGCCCAACTCCTCGATCTGACCAGCCTGCCGTCATGCCCGACCCCCTAGCAGCGTAGCCACTCGCGACCCCACTCTGTGATGGGTTCGCTACGGAAAGAAGCGAACCTCATCCGTCCGAAGCGCAAGAAAGCAGGCCCCCCATGCAACACACCACCGCCCGGCCCCCGAACCCGCTGCCACCATCCCCGGGCCTTCGTCACGCCCTTGGAAGCGAGGCCGTCGCATGAGGGTGGTCGGTGGGCGGGATGCCTCCGTCGCGCGGCTGCTGCCGTGGACGGGTACGGGTGGCAAGCCCTGCTACGTCTTGGGGGACGGCACCGGATACGTGTCGCGGAGGGCCGACGAGGTGGAGGAGATCCAGCTCGACATGGCTTACGAGCTGCTCGGGCACGCCGACGGTCTGCTGGTCGAGCCCGGCGCCACCGCGCCGCAAATCCACTTCCTGGCCAGTCGGTTGAAAGAGTCTCTGGAGCAGGTCCAGCGGATCGCGGAGAGCAGGGGGTCCCGATTGGAGGCGGCGCTCTCTCAGCACGAAGCGCCCCAGTCCCAGTCCGAGTCCGAGTCCCAGCCTCAGTCGAACAGCGAGACCAGCCCGTAGACCCAGATCCCCAGGAAGACAACGGTCAGCAGCAGACACCCGCCGCCCGCCAAGGCATCGGCCAGCCGCCCGCTCTCCCGCGCGTCCCCCTTCACCTCCACCAGCCCGTCCCACGTGACCGGCCGCCCCAGGGTCTCCGAGGCGGCCTCCCGTACGGCAGCCAACTGCCCGGCGGCGAACGGTGTCGGCGCGTCCGACTCCGTGCCTCGCCAGGCAACGGCCCGCATCAGGCGTACGGCGTTGGCGTACCGCTCCTCGAAGGCCGCCGTCTCCTCCGGTGAGCGGTCCTCCTCCAGGTACATCCAGCGGCCGGCCTCCGCCGCATCCCCGTACAGGCGGTAGACCTCGGCCAGGCGGCGGCGCGGTGCGGGCTCGTGCGGGTAGGAGGAGACCAGCCCGCGCAGGCGCTGCCTCGCCACCGGTATGCGTCCGGCGGCGAGGTCCGCGTCCACGCGGGCCAGGGTGTCGTTCAGGGCCATGCGCTCATGATGGGGGCGGGGGAGGGGGACGTACGAGCGAGTTGTTCACCGGGCCGGGCCCGGGGGACGAGTGAGTTGTTCACCGGGCCGGGCCGTCCACCCCCTGCCGCTCCCTCCGTTCCTCCTCCGCCCGGTCACCCTTGGGGGCCTTCGGCGACATGAACAGCGTCGCCGCCAGCGCCAGGAGCAGCAGCCCCGCGCAGACGTACCCGGAGACCTGCACCCCCACCGCCATCGCCTCGCGCGCCGCCTCCGCCGCCGACGCCGTACGCGGGTCCTCCGCGAAGGCACCGATCACCGAACCGGCGCTCTCCGTGACGACATCGCCCAGCCGCTCCGCCTCCTCGGCGGCCACTCCCTCCCGGGTGAGGCGGTCGGTCATGCCGGACGCCAGCGTGCTGAAGAAGAGGGTCGTGAGGAGCGCGATGCCCAGCGCCGAGCCGAGTTCACGCGCCGCGCTCTGGATGCCCGAGCCCTGGCCGGCGCTACGGGACGGGACGTCCACCAGCACGATGTTGGTGACCTGCGCCGTGGCGAAGCCGACCCCCACCCCGTACACGAACAGCGCGATCGCGATCAGCCACCAGGCGCTGTCCGTCGAGGCGATCAGCGCCAGCATCGCCAGCCCCGCTGCCTCCAGGACCAGGCCGATCCGTACCTGGGCGAGGGCCGGGACCGTGGCCGACATGGGGAAGCTCGCTCCGGAGGCGGCGAAGCTGCCCGCGGCGAGGGCGACCAGGGCCAGGCCCGCCTGGAACGCGCTGTAGCCGAGGGCGAACTGCAGCCAGAGCGGCAGCACCGCGATGATGCCGAACTCGCCGAGCCCCACCATCAGCGTGACGAAGTTGCCGTTGCGGAACGAGCGGATGGAGAAGAGGCCGACGTCCATCAGCGGCTCGCCGCCCGACCGGCCGAGCGCCGCCTGCCGCCGCCAGAACGCCCCCAGGGCCAGGGCGGAGGCGAGGAAGGCCACCAGCACCGGTGAGGGGCCGTCGCTCCACGAGAAGCCCCCGATCTCCAGCGGCTCCGTCGTCATCAGCCAGCCGTGCGAGCGGCCCTCGATGAGGGCGTACGCGAGCAGGCCGAGGCCGGCCGCCGACAGCGCGGCTCCGACGCCGTCGATACGGCCCCGGGTGCGCGGCGACACGTCCAGATACAGCAGCCCGCCCGCCACGATCAGCGCGACGAGCGGGATGTTGATGCCGAAGGCCCAGCGCCAGGAGAAGTCCGCGAGCCGGCCGCCCAGCAGCGGGCCCACGGCCGCCGCCGCTCCGATGGTCGAGCCCCAGACGGCGAACGCCTGGCCACGGGCGCGGCCGGAGAACATGGCGTTCAGCAGGGCCAGGGAGGTGGGCAGGATCATCGCCCCGCCGATGCCCTGGGCGAACCGGGCGAGGATCAGCAGTCCGCCGCTGGGTGCGAGGGCGGCCAGCATGCTCGTCGCGCCGAACACGACGAGGCCCAGCAGGAAGATCCTGCGCGCGCCGTAGAGGTCGCTGAGGCGTCCGGTGACCAGGAGGAGGGCCGCGAAGGTGATCGCGTACGACTCCTGGATCCACTGGGCCTCGGACGAGCCGATGGAGAGGTCCTCGATGATCGGCGCGAGGATCACGTTGACGATCGTGATGTCCACGACGATCAGCGCGACGCCCAGGGCCACGGCGACGAGGCCGAGCCATTGGCGTACCGAGGGAGGGGTTTCCGCGGGCTCGGAAGGTGCGGAAGGTTCGGAAGGTGCGGAAGGTTCGGGCATGGCGCTTCGACTCCCTATTTTTGCTTTACCGCAAAGGTAAATAGCTTTGCGGTAAAGGTAAAATGCGCACGGTAGGTTGTCAAAGCGAGACCGGGAGCGGGAGAGAGGGTGGACAGAGCCATGGCCAACGCCGATGCGGGAGCCGACAGGGACGGCGGCAGCGACGACGCGACCCGCGTCGACCACCTCATGGACGGCCTGCGTGCGTTCGGAGCCAACTACACCGAGTTCACGCGCCGTTTCGCGACCTGGCTCGGGCTGCACTCCACCGACGCCGTGGCCCTGGTGGAGATCCTGTACGCCGAGGACAAGGGCACACCCCTCTCGCCCGCCCGCCTCAGTGAGCGCGTCTCGCTCTCCTCCGGCGCGACGGCCATCCTCCTCAAGCGGCTCGAACAGGCCGGGCACATCGTCCGCACCCGTGAGAGCACCGACCGCCGGGTCGTCACGCTGCGCAGCAGCCCCGACATCCGGCCGCGCGCCGAGGCGTTCTTCGGCCCGTACGCGGAACGGATGGCGGAGGTGATGGCCGCGTACTCACCGCAGGAGATCCAGCGGTTCGAGGACTTCATCGGTCATCTGAGCTCGACCATGGACACCCTGCTCGACAACGAGTACCGGGACGGCGGGCCCGCCGAGTAGGCGGCCTTCCGGGCTGCGAACCGCACTGTCAGTGGCACCCGGTAGCGTCGGGTCATGTCCAACATGGCCGTCATCGAAGGGGTCCTGGAGAGGATCACGTACGCCAACGAGGAGAACGGGTACACGGTCGCCCGCGTCGACACCGGGCGCGGCGCCGGCGATCTCCTCACGGTGGTCGGTGCGCTGCTCGGCGCGCAGGTCGGTGAGTCGCTGCGGATGGAGGGCCGTTGGGGCTCGCACTCGCAGTACGGCAAGCAGTTCACCGTCGAGAACTACACCACCGTCCTGCCCGCCACCATCCAGGGCATCCGCCGCTATCTCGGCTCCGGGCTGATCAAGGGCATCGGGCCGGTGATGGCCGACCGGATCACCACCCACTTCGGCGTCGACACCCTCGACATCATCGAGAACGAACCGAAGCGGCTCGTGGAGGTCCCCGGCCTCGGCCCCAAGCGCACGAAGATGATCGCGGCCGCGTGGGAGGAGCAGAAGGCGATCAAGGAGGTCATGGTCTTCCTCCAGGGCGTCGGCGTCTCCACCTCCATCGCCGTCCGCATCTACAAGAAGTACGAGGACGCCTCGATCTCCGTCGTGAAGAACCAGCCCTACCGGCTGGCCGCCGACGTGTGGGGCATCGGGTTCCTCACCGCCGACAAGATCGCCCAGGCGGTCGGCATCCCGCACGACAGCCCCGAGCGGGTCAAGGCCGGCCTGCAGTACGCCCTTTCCCAGTCCTCCGACCAGGGGCACTGCTACCTCCCCGAGGAGCGGCTCATCGCGGACGGGGTCAAGCTCCTCCAGGTCGACACCGGGCTCGTCATCGAGTGCCTGGCCGAGCTCGCCGCCGATCCGGAAGGTGTCGTACGGGAGAAGGTGCCGTCCCCGGAGGGCGGTGAGCCGATCACCGCCGTCTATCTGGTGCCGTTCCACCGGGCCGAGCTCTCCCTCGCCGGGCAGGTGCGGCGGCTGCTGCGGACCGGGGAGGACCGGATGGCGGCCTTCCAGGACGTGGACTGGGAGAAGGCGCTGGCCTGGCTCGCGACGCGTACGGGGGCCACGCTCGCGCCCGAGCAGGAGGAGGCCGTACGGCTCGCGCTCAGCCGGAAGGTGGCCGTCCTGACCGGCGGACCCGGCTGCGGGAAGTCGTTCACCGTACGGTCCATCGTCGAGCTGGCACGGGCCAAGCGGGCGAAGGTCGTGCTGGCCGCGCCCACCGGGCGGGCCGCCAAGCGGCTGGCGGAGCTGACGGGGGCCGAGGCGTCCACCGTGCACCGGCTCCTCGAACTGAAGCCGGGAGGGGACGCGGCGTACGACCGTGACCGTCCGCTGGACGCCGATCTGGTCGTCGTGGACGAGGCGTCGATGCTCGATCTGCTCCTCGCCAACAAGCTCGTGAAGGCGGTGGCACCCGGTGCCCACCTCCTCCTCGTGGGCGATGTCGACCAGCTGCCCTCGGTCGGGGCGGGGGAGGTGCTGAGTGACCTGCTCGCGGAAGGGAGCCCGGTCCCGGCCGTCCGGCTCACCCGGATCTTCCGTCAGGCCCAGCAGTCCGGTGTCGTGACGAACGCCCACCGGATCAACGCCGGGCAGCAGCCGCTCACCGAGGGGCTGAGCGACTTCTTCCTCTTCGTGGAGGACGAGACCGAGGACGCGGGCAAGCTCGCCGTGGATGTGGCGGCCCGCCGCATCCCGGCAAAGTTCGGCCTCGACCCCCGCCGTGACGTGCAGGTTCTCGCCCCGATGCACCGAGGCCCGGCGGGTGCGGGGAATCTGAACGGGCTGCTCCAGCAGGCCATCACCCCGGGCCGCCCCGACCTCCCCGAGAAGCGGTTCGGCGGCCGCGTCTTCCGGGTCGGCGACAAGGTCACCCAGATCCGCAACAACTACGACAAGGGCGAGAACGGCGTCTTCAACGGCACGGTCGGCGTCGTCACCGCCCTGGACGTGGACGAACAGAAGCTCACCGTCCGCACCGACGAGGACGAGGAGATCCCCTACGACTTCGACGAGCTGGACGAGCTGTCCCACGCCTACGCCATGACGATCCACCGCTCCCAGGGCAGCGAGTATCCGGCCGTCGTCATCCCCGTCACCAACAGCGCCTGGATGATGCTCCAGCGCAACCTGCTCTACACGGCCGTGACACGCGCCAAGAAGCTCGTCGTCCTGGTCGGGTCCCGTAAGGCGATCGGCCAGGCCGTCCGCACGGTTTCCGCAGGCAGACGCTGTACGGCGCTGGATTTCCGGCTCCGGGGCGGCTCGGGAGAAGACTTCGCGTGACCCCTGCACAAAAATGATCGATCAAATCGGTGGGAAACATCACGGAGGTCTTCCGGAACCGCAGTCAAGGGGGCAGGATGAGTAAGTTGGCGGCACTCAGTGCCGCCAGTAGGTCCAATGGACGACCCCGAGTGCACTCTCCTGAGCCGAATGGGGGAGGGTGGAGACAGTCAGGGCACCTCGAAGAAGAGGCACTACGTCGGTGAGGGATGACGTGAGCGACAACTCTGTAGTACTGCGGTACGGCGATGACGAGTACACCTACCCGGTGATCGACAGCACCGTCGGCGACAAGGGCTTCGACATCGGGAAGCTCCGGGCCAATACCGGCCTGGTGACGCTGGACAGCGGATACGGCAATACCGCCGCCTATAAATCCGCCATCACGTACCTCGACGGTGAACAGGGCATTCTGCGCTACCGCGGATACCCCATCGAGCAGCTCGCCGAGCGCTCGTCGTTCCTCGAGGTCGCGTACACGCTGATCAACGGCGACCTTCCCAAGGTCGACGAGCTGGCGACCTTCAAGAACGAGATCACCCAGCACACGCTGCTGCACGAGGACGTCAAGCGGTTCTTCGACGGCTTCCCGCGTGACGCCCACCCGATGGCCATGCTGTCCTCGGTCGTCAGCGCGCTGTCCACGTTCTACCAGGACAGCCACAACCCGTTCGACGAGGAGCAGCGCCACCTCTCGACGATCCGCCTGCTGGCGAAGCTGCCGACGATCGCGGCGTACGCGTACAAGAAGTCGATCGGGCACCCCTTCGTCTACCCGCGCAACGACCTCGGGTACGTCGAGAACTTCCTGCGCATGACCTTCTCGGTCCCCGCCCAGGAGTACGAGCTGGACCCGGTCGTCGTCTCGGCGCTGGACAAGCTGCTCATCCTGCACGCGGACCACGAGCAGAACTGTTCGACCTCCACCGTGCGTCTGGTCGGCTCCTCGCAGGCGAACATGTTCGCCTCGATCTCCGCCGGCATCTCGGCGCTGTGGGGCCCCCTGCACGGTGGCGCCAACCAGTCGGTGCTGGAGATGCTGGAAGGCATCCAGGCCAACGGTGGCGATGTCGACTCCTTCATCCGCAAGGTGAAGAACAAGGAGGACGGCGTCCGCCTGATGGGCTTCGGCCACCGGGTGTACAAGTCCTTCGACCCGCGCGCCAAGATCATCAAGGCTGCCGCGCACGACGTGCTGTCCGCGCTCGGCAAGTCCGACGAGCTGCTCGACATCGCGCTCAAGCTGGAGGAGCACGCGCTCTCCGACGACTACTTCGTCTCGCGCAACCTCTACCCCAACGTGGACTTCTACACCGGTCTGATCTACCGGGCCATGGGCTTCCCGACCGAGATGTTCACCGTGCTCTTCGCGCTCGGCCGCCTTCCGGGCTGGATCGCCCAGTGGCACGAGATGATCAAGGAGCCGGGTTCCCGCATCGGCCGCCCGCGCCAGATCTACACCGGCGAGGTCCTGCGCGACTTCGTCCCGGTCGAGGGCCGCTGACCCGGACCTCGTACCGACCCGGTCGAGGGCCGTTGACTCGGACCTCGCACCACCGCACCACCGGGTTCCGCACCACCCCGTAGTGCCCGGCCTCTTCGGCCGACTGCCTTCGCCCCGCGTACCGCGCTTCGCACAGAGCGCGGTGTCCGGGGCGATTCGGCGTTCAGGGCGAGCGTGAGGCCGTCCTGAACGCTGAGCGGCTGTGCATGCGAGAAACGCCCTGCCGCCAATCCCCCCACGGGTTGACGGTCAGGGCGCTTCCCATATCCCGGAGCGGATTCCCCCCACGGGATCCGGCCGGGCGTCTGCGGGGAGCCGAAGCTCCCGTTGTTGTGCTGCGGTCTGCCGGGGTACGTACGCACGGGAGGGCCGCTCAAAGCTCCCCGGTGCACGTGCCCCGGCTCAACGCTTGCCACAGGAGCGTCCCCCAAGACACTCCATCGGACGTCCCCCAAGACATCCTTGGCATCGCACTCTAAGACTCATGAACCCACCAGATGGTTACCCTGAGAACGGTGTGATCTAAATCTCTTTGTGGAAGTTACGTGAAGGCACGCAACCGAAGGCTGTTCGTGACGACGAACACGGACGAAAACGCCATGGCGGCTCCCGCGATCATAGGGTTGAGCAGGCCACTTGCAGCCAGGGGCAGTGCCGCGACGTTGTACCCGAAGGCCCAGACGAGGTTGCCCCTGATGGTGGAAAGAGTACGCCTGGAAAGACGGATTGCGTCAGCAGTCACCTTGAGATCTCCACGAACCAGCGTGAGGTCGCTCGCCTCGATCGCCGCATCCGTCCCGGTGCCCATCGCCAGCCCCAGATCTGCCGTCGCGAGGGCGGCGGCGTCGTTGACCCCGTCGCCGACCATGGCCACGCTCCGGCCCTCCGCCTGAAGGCGCTTGACGACGTCGACCTTGCCCTCGGGCATGACCTCCGCGTACACCTCGTCGATGCCCACCTCGCGGGCCACGGCATCGGCCACCGCCCGGTTGTCGCCGGTCAGGAGGACGGGCCGCAGTCCCAGGGCCCGTAGCTGGGCCACGGCGGCCGCGCTGCCGTCCTTGACGGCGTCGGCCACCCCCAGCACACCGCGCGCCTTTCCGTCCCAGGCGACGGCCACCGCTGTACGCCCCTGCTCCTGGGACTCCGCCAGGGCGGCGGTCAGCTCCGGAGGGAGGGCGATGCCCGCGTCGGCGAGGAGGCGGGGGCGGCCGACGAGGACGGTGTGCCCTTCGATCACGCCCTGGACGCCGAGTCCGGGGATGTTGGCGAAGTCTTCGGGGGTGGGGAGGGTGGCTCCGAGGCGGTCGGCCGCGCCTGTGGCGACGGCTTGGGCGATGGGGTGTTCGGAGGAGTGCTCCAGAGCCCCCGCCAGGCGCAGGACGGTGTTCTCGTCCGTGTCCTGGGCTGTGTGGACGGTGAGGAGGGTCATCTTGCCGGTGGTGACGGTGCCGGTCTTGTCGAGGACGATGGTGTCGACGCGGCGGGTGGTTTCGAGGACTTCGGGGCCTTTGATGAGGATGCCGAGTTGGGCGCCGCGGCCGGTGCCGACCATGAGGGCGGTGGGGGTGGCGAGGCCGAGGGCGCAGGGGCAGGCGATGATCAGGACCGCGACGGCGGCGGTGAACGCGGCGGTGGGCCCGGCGCCGCTGCCGAGCCAGAAGCCCAGGGTGCCGAGTGCGAGGGCGATGACGATGGGGACGAAGACGGCGGAGATGCGGTCGGCGAGGCGCTGGGCCGCTGCCTTGCCGTTCTGGGCGTCCTCGACGAGGCGGGCCATGCGGGCGAGCTGGGTGTCGGAGCCGATGCGGGTGGCTTCGATGACGAGTCGGCCGCCGGCGTTGATCGTCGCCCCGGTCACGGAGTCACCGGTGGTGACCTCCACGGGCACGGACTCACCGGTCAGCATCGACGCGTCCACGGCCGAGCTGCCCTCGACAACCGTCCCGTCGGTGGCGATCTTCTCCCCGGGGCGCACGACGAAACGGTCACCGACGACGAGCCGGTCGGCTCGGACGCGTACCTCCGTACCGCTTCTGAGTACGGTGACGTCCTTGGCGCCCAGGTGCATCAGCGCCCGCAGCGCGGCCCCGGACTTCCGCTTCGCGCGCGCCTCCAGGTAGCGGCCCAGCAGGATGAAGGTGATGACCCCGGCCGCGACCTCCAGGTAGATCGTGGAGCTCGCGTCGGCGCGCGAGACGGTGAGGTCGAACCCGTGCCGCATGCCCGGCATCCCCGCGTCCCCGAGGAACAGGGCCCACAGCGACCAGCCGAAGGCGGCGAGAGTGCCCATCGAGACGAGGGTGTCCATGGTGGCGGCGCCGTGCCGGAGGTTGGTCCAGGTGGCGCGGTGGAAGGGCAGGCCACCCCAGACGACGACGGGGGCGGCGAGGGAGAGGGAGAGCCACTGCCAGTTGTCGAACTGGAGCGCGGGGACCATGGCGAGCAGGACGACGGGGACGCTGAGCACGGCGGAGACGATGAGCCGTTGCCGTAGCGCGGCGAGGGAGGAGGCCTGTTCCGCTTCGGCGGCTGCCGCCGATACGTCGGCGGGGGTGGGGTCGGGGTCGGTGGCCTGCTCGGGCTCCTGCCGGTACTCGGGGCCCGGCTCCGGCTGGGGCCGCTGTCCGGGTCCCTGCTCCGGAGCGGGTCCCTGCTCGGGCGTCGGCTTCCCTCCCGGGTCCCCTCCCGGGTCCCCTCCCGGTTTCCCTCCCGGTTCCCGCTCCGGGGGTGCGATGGGGCGGGCCGTGTAGCCGGTCTTCTCGACCGTCGCGACGAGGTCCGCCAGTTCCAGACCCTCCGCGAAAGTGACACGCGCCTTCTCGGTCGCGTAGTTCACCGTGGCGGTGACGCCGTCCATCCGGTTGAGCTTCTTCTCGACGCGGGCGGCGCACGAGGCGCACGTCATGCCGCCGATCATGAGCTCGGCCCCGGTGGCGTTCGCGGCCGGGGTCCCGGCTGCTGCTGTGCTGGCCATGTCCGAACTCCTGGGTAACGCAGGTCGGGCCGTACCTCACCAGTATCTGCTGGCAGGCCCGGCCCGACGGTAAAAGAGTGGAGCGATGTGGAGCGCGGGCGCTCAGGCGGCCCGGCCGACGAGCTCGTAACCGGCCTCGTCGACGGCGGCGCGTACGGCGTCCTCGGTCAGCGGGGCCTTGGAGGAGACCGTGACGCGGCCGGTGGAGGCGACGGCCTCGACGGACGTCACGCCCCCGAGGGCGGAGATCTCCTCCGACACGGCGCCTTCGCAGTGGCCGCAGGTCATGCCCTTCACCTCGTACACCGTGGTCACCGAGTCCGTCGCCTCGATCTGCACGTCGGCGGCGCCGCCGTCGTGGCAGGAACCGGTGGGCGAGCAGCAGGAGCCGGTGGACTGGGTGGTGGTCTCGGTCTCGGCGGTCATGGCGTTCTCCTCTTCGGCGGACACGAAGTTCGTCGGCGTTCGTCAGCGCGTCTTCGGTCGACACGTTCTGTAGGTATACGAGTGTGGCGCAAGGGGCCACAGGGGAGCCCGGGGCGCCTCACTCACTCCATACTATACCCCTAGGGGGTATTTGTGGGAGCCGGGCGCGCCGGGTGCTGCCGACGGTGCCCGCTCTAGGGAGTGCGGCCCTGGTGGGGCTGCGGGGCCTGGCAGTTCTTCGTGGCCTGGTGGGGCGAGTCGTCGCCGAGCAGGGGGTCCAGGTAGCGGAACATGATCGTCTTCAGCTCCCGGATGTAGGCGTCGCGCTCCTCGCCCTCGTGGGCCATGATCAGGTCGAGTCCGGCCTTGAACGCCATGAAAGCCATGTCGGCGACGCGGTGGACCTGAGCGGCGGGCACGTCCGGGAGGTAGCCGGCGAGGATCTCTTCGACCCGGCTCAGCATGGTGGCGTGCAGGGTGTCGTGCTCCTCGGTGATCCGGCCGGGGATCTCCGAACCGTGCATGAGGACGAAGAACGCCGGGTTCTCGCAGTTGAACGCGATGAGCGGGTCGAGGACGGCGTCCAGCATCCGGTCGAGCGGCAGCTCGGTGTGGGTCTGGTCGAAGGCGGCGCCGTACGTGTGGCGCCAGCGGTTGAGGAGCTGGTCGCCGAGCTCTACGGCGATGGCCTCCTTGTTCGGGAAGAACTGGTAGAGCGTGCCCGGTGAGACGCCGGCCTCGCGGGCGATGGCGTTGGTGCTGGAGGCGGTGTAGCCGCTGGTGCAGAAGACGCTGGCCGCCGCCTGGAGCAGCTGGGCGATGCGGGCCTCGCCGCGGGCCTGGCGGCGGCGAGGGCGGGTCGTCCCCGCGCTGCCCTCCGTCGCCCCGCCGGCCGCGGGTTTTCCGGCTGCGCCGTCCCCTGCGGCGCCCTTCTTGGCTCTGGCCTCCGGCACGGCAATCCCCAGCTTTCATGATGCGTTTGACAAACGCGAGTGCTCGCTCGCATTCTTGTGAAACGCGAGCGACTACTCGTGTTTGCCAGTGTAAGTGGCAATGACTGACCCATGCTGCCTTGTGCTGCCCGGGTCTCGGTGAAGGGGACACCGCACCATGTCCGAAGTCAACGGTCCACCCGGTTCGCCCGGCCCGCAGTCCGTGCGGACCGGTCCGCAGCCTGTCGGGCCCGCTCGGCAGCGCGTCGGTCCCGCTCCGCAGCGCATCGGGGGCTGGACCCGGTTCGTCACCGCCAGGCCCCGGCTCGCCCTGCTGGCCGCCCTGGTGATCACCGCCCTCGCCGTGTTCGCCGGGAGCGGGGTGGCCGACCGGATGGGCAGCGGTGGCTGGCAGGCCCCCGACGCCGAGTCGTCCTACGCGACCGAGGCCCTGGAGCGGGAGTTCCCCGCCTCGCAGCCCAACCTGCTCCTGCTGGTGGAGAGCGGCACCGCATCCGTCGACGATCCGGCGGTGGCCGCCGAGGCCGCACGGCTCACCGAGCGGCTCGCCGCCGAGCAGGGCATATCCGGAGTCACCTCGTACTGGGAGACGGAGTCGCCCGCCCTGCGCGCCGAGGACGGCCGCGAGGCGCTCATCGCGGCCCGGATAGGGGGCGACGAGACGGAGGCGGGCGAGACGCTCGAACGGATCGCTCCCGCCTTCGCGGGGGAGAACGGCCCGGTGAAGGTCTCGATCGGCGGGCCCGTCGCCGTCCAGCACGAGATGCAGACGATCATCCAGGAGGACCTGCTGCGGGCCGAGCTCATCGCCCTGCCGGTGACGCTCGTCCTGCTGGTCATGGTCTTCGGCAGTGCGATCGCCGCCATGCTGCCGCTCCTCGTCGGCATCGTCGCCATCCTCGGCACCAACGCCGTGCTGCGCGGTCTGACCGAGTTCACCGATGTCTCGGTCTTCGCGATGAACCTCACCACGGCCCTCGGCCTCGGACTGGCCATCGACTACGCGCTGTTCATCGTCCGGCGCTTCCGCGAGGAGCTCGACGCCGGAGCCGACACCCGGACGGCCGTCGGCACCACGCTGCGCACGGCCGGCCGCACGGTGCTCTTCTCCGCGCTGACCGTGGCGGTGTCCCTGTCGGCGATGCTCGTCTTCCCGCAGTACTTCCTGCGGTCCTTCGCCTACGCCGGGATCGCCGTGGTCCTGCTGGCCGCGGCCGCCGCACTGATCCTGCTGCCCGCGGCGCTCATGCTGCTGGGCCCCCGGGTCAACGCGCTCGACCTGCGCCGCCTGCTGCGCCGCGGGAAGAGGAAGGCGGCCGCGGAAGCCGCTGCCGAGGAGACCGGCAAGGGGTGGGCGCGCTTCGCCGAGCTGGTGATGCGCCGGGCACCTGTCTTCGCCATCGTCACCACGGTGGGCCTCGTCCTCCTCGGACTGCCCTTCCTCGGCGTCAAGTTCGGTACGGCGGACGACCGCCAGCTCCCCGCCGGCGCCGAGTCCCGGGTCGTCCAGGAGCACATCCGCGACGGCTTCCCCGGCAGCCCCGGCGGCGGCCTGGAGATGCTGGTCGAGGGGGAGGGGACACCCGCCGCGTACGCAGCCCTCAAGGACCGGATCGAGAAGGTCCCGGGCGTGCTGCGCGTCGAGGGCCCGGTCGCGGCGGACGCGACCGCGTACTTCAGCGTGCTGCCGGAGGGCCAGGCGGTCGGTGAGGAGACCCAGCAGCTCGTACGGGACCTGCGCGCGATGCCCGCCGACTCCTTCGACACCTCGGTGACGGGCACGGCGGCGGTCCTGGTCGACTCCAAGGACGCCATCGCGGACCGGCTGCCCTGGGCGATCGGCATCATCGTGGTGGTGACGCTGCTCCTGGTCTTCCTGCTCACCGGCAGTGTGCTCATCCCGATCCAGGCGGTCCTGCTCAACGCCCTCAGCCTGACGGCGATGTTCGGGGCGGTGGTCTGGGTCTTCCAGGACGGGAACCTCTCCGGGATCCTCGCCTTCACCAGTACCGGAGACATCGAGACGACCCTGCCCGTCCTGATGTTCTGCGTGGCCTTCGGGCTCTCCATGGACTACGGCGTCTTCCTGCTCTCCCGCATCAAGGAGGAGTACGACCGGACCGGCGACCACGAACGCTCGGTCACCTTCGGACTCTCCCGCACCGGCGGACTGATCACCGCGGCCGCCGTGATCCTCGCGGTCGTGATGGTCGCCATAGGCACCTCACGGGTCACCAACACCAAGATGCTGGGGCTCGGGATCGCCCTCGCCGTCCTCATGGACGCCATGGTGATCCGCAGCCTGCTGGTCCCCGCCGTGATGAAGCTGACGGGCCGCGCCACCTGGTGGGCGCCCAAGCCGCTGCGCGCCTTCCACCAGAGGTTCGGCCTCAGCGAAGGGGAGTCGGCCCCGGCCGCCTCCGGCACGAAGGGTGAGCCCGGCGGCCCGGGGGAGCCCACGGCCGACGGGGAGATACCCGAGGGCGCCCGGGGCGGGGAGAAGGTCACCACGGGGGCGTAGGCCAGTGGCTTCTTCCGGGCCATCCTCCAGGGCGCCTTGCTCTCCCGCCCGGCCCGAGACCCGTTGAGAAACGGGTCTCGGGCCGGGCGGGAGAGGCCTCCTGACGCCCCGTGGCAGGTGGGCGGATCCCCTGGCAGCCAGGGGTCAGGGGGCAGGGGGCTTCCTGCTCGGACCAGCCCCTCAGGCGCCCCCTGAGGCGACCGGCCAACAACCTCTGACCTGGTCTTTCTTCCGCCGGCTTCCTAAAATTGGCGCATGGGGAAAGGGGGCCGGATGGACCGGAACATCCGCACGACGGACGACGTACTCACGCTTCTGGACAGCCTGTTCGTGCCCGAGGCGCACCGCTGGACCACCGACGCCGCTTCATGGTGGGACGACTTCTACGGGGACCGCTCGAAGCCGGTGCCCTTCTTCGTGGACAAGCCCGACGAGAGCCTCGTCTCGTACGTCGAGCGGGGGCTGATCACCCCGGGCCGCGCGCTCGACCTGGGCTGCGGCCCCGGGCGCAACGCGCACGCGCTGGCATCGCTCGGCTTCGACGTCGACGCGATCGACCTCTCCCCGGCGGCGATCGCCTGGGCCGGGGAGCGGGCCTGTCTCTCGGGGGCCGAAGCGCGGTTCCACTGCGGGGACGCCTTTGTCCTGACGTCGGAAGGGGCGGAGCTGGCGGGCCCGTACGACCTGATCCATGACTCCGGGTGTTTCCACCACCTGCCGCCCCACCGGCGTATCAGCTACCTCGCTCTCCTCGACCGCTGCCTCGCTCCCGGCGGCCATTTCGCGCTCACCTGCTTTGCGGCGGGGGAGGGCGGCATGGGCTCCGAGCTGCCGGACGAGGAGCTCTACCGGCAGGGGAGCCTGAAGGGCGGACTGGCCTATACCCCCGAGGAGTTGCGCCGCGTCTTCTCCGACCTGACGGAGATCGAGCTGCGCCGCATGCACGACGAAGCGCCCGGGTCCCCGGTCTTCGGTGAGTCCTTTCTCTGGGCGGCGCTGTTCCGCAAGTCGCCCCGGTAGCGGCAGTGGTTCTCCGTCGGACCTTCGGGGACGGGGGCCGGTGTCAACGGCCCCGGTTGCGGGGGCGGGAGGCGACCCAGGCGCGGACGGTGTCGCCGTACCAGTACGGCTTTCCGTTCTTCACCTGGTCGGGCGGGGGGAGGAGGCCGTGCTTGCGGTAGGAGCGGACGGTGTCCGGCTGGACCTGGATGTGCGCGGCAATGTCCTTGTAGGACCAGAGTGTTCTGTCCGTCATCCGTGACACCTCTCTGCGCTGTTCTGTTCTGACCGGTACTGCTCCGGTGATCACTCAGCCTGCGCCCGGTTGAACGACCTCGAACGGCAGGCGGGGTGGGGCTGTTGTACGCCTGTGACGGAAAACCCGCGTAACGGAGATATGTGTGGCGAAACAGTGACTGCCGTGACAGAAGGGGCGAACAGCTGGCTGTGGTGAGGAACCGGGGCGATGTCAGACCCGGATGCCACGATGATGACCATGAGCACTTCCGAACGTCCGATGCCCCCGCTGGTCGCCGACGAGCGCACTTCGCTGGAGGGCTGGCTCGACTTCTACCGCGCCACCCTCGCCCAGAAGTGCGAGGAGTTGCCCGAGGGGCAGCTCCGTGAGGCGTCCGCGGCGCCCTCCACGATGACGTTGCTCGGGCTGGTCCAGCACGCTGCGGCGGTGGAGCGGAACTGGTTCCGGCGGGTCCTCGCGCAGGAGGACGTCCCACCCCTCTTCGCCCCGGCCGACGAGGGTGGGGGCGGGGGCCATGACGGCGGGTTCGAGCTTGCCGAGGATGCCACGTACGGCGGCGCGGTGGCGGTGTGGCAGGCCGAGGCCCGGCGGGGCCGGGAGAACTGCGCGGCCCGGGGGCTCGACGACACCAGCCCGTTCATGGGCGGCGAGGTGACGCTCCGCTGGATCTACCTCCACATGATCGGCGAGTACGCGCGCCACTGCGGGCACGCCGACCTGATCCGCGAGCGCATCGACGGGCGTACGGGGGTGTGACCACGGGGGTCCGGCAGGGGGCTGACGGAGCCTGACAGGGGCCCGGCGGGGCGGTTTCAGCTCGCCGTTCCGGGAGCTCCGGGAGTTCCGGGCCTGCCGGGTGTTCCGCAGGAGCGGAGGAACTCGCGGGTGCGGCGGGCGATCGGGAGCGGCTTGTCCGGGTCGCACGGGTACATGTCCTGTTCCACGATCGCGAACAGGTCGACGTCCAGGGCGCGCGCCGCGTCCAGGACCGGTTCCAGGGCGGGGACACCCCCGGGCGGTTCGCACATCACGCCCCGGGCCACGGCCGGGCCGAACGGGATCTCGTCCGCCACCACCGCCGCCAGGATCCCGGGGTCGACCTGCTTGAGGTGGAGGTAGCCGATGCGCTCCCCGTAGGTCTCGATGAGCTTGACGCTGTCGCCGCCGCAGTAGGCGTAGTGCCCGGTGTCCAGGCAGAGCGAGACCAGGGAGGGGTCGGTGGCGTCGAGG
This sequence comes from Streptomyces microflavus, assembly GCF_014650075.1. Taxonomy (GTDB): domain Bacteria; phylum Actinomycetota; class Actinomycetes; order Streptomycetales; family Streptomycetaceae; genus Streptomyces; species Streptomyces microflavus. The sequence continues at coordinate 394,185 of NZ_BMUG01000001.1, forward strand.
AAGCGGTTGACGTTCTCCTCGCTGTCGACATGGGTGTCCGCGTGCGGGTGGACGACGATGCGGAGCCCGTACCGCTCCCGGACCTCCCGGCCCAGCCGCTCCGTCTGCGAGGTCAGGTCACGCCACTGCGCGGGGGTGAGCGTGCGGTCCTCCAGGACCTCGCCCGTCTTGTCGTCGCGCCAGAAGGAGGGGATGACGACCAGGTGTTCCGCACCCATGGCCCGGGTCAGTTCGGCGATGTCGGCGACATGCGCCCAGGTCCGGTCCCAGACGTCGGGGCCGTGGTGCAATCCGGTGAAGACGGTGCCGGCGGAGACGGTCAGCCCACGGCTGCGGGTCTCGTCCTTCAGCCGGGCCGGGTCGGTGGGCAGATAGCCGTACGGACCGAGTTCGATCCACGCGTACCCGGCCTCGGCCACCTCGTCGAGGAAGCGCTGCCAGGGCACCTGCTGCGGGTCGTCGGGGAACCACACCCCCCACGAGTCGGGTGCCGAGCCGATACGGATGCGGGCCGGAGAGGGTGCGGAGGGGGTCATATCGCCCAGCGTCGCGGCCCGCACGGACGAGTGTCAAGAGTTCGTCCGAATGTCCGGACAAAATGTTGACAGGGCTCCCGGGAGGGGGCTAGACCTGGATCGGCCGGCCACCGGTGGGTCGCGCAGGCGGATCGAAGGGATGCGTATGCCTGAGCCGTACGACGTGATCACCATGGGGCGGATCGGGGTGGACATCTACCCCCTGGACATCGGGGTGCCGCTCGCCCGGGTCGAGACGTTCGGCAAGTTCCTCGGTGGCTCCCCGACCAATGTCGCGGTGGCGGCGGCGCGGCTGGGACGGCGGACGGCGGTGATCACCCGGACCGGACGGGACGCCTTCGGGGAGTACCTCCACCAGGAGCTCAAGGGGTTCGGGGTGGACGACCGGTGGGTGACGGAGGTCGAGGAGTACCCGACCCCGGTCACCTTCTGCGAGATCTTCCCGCCGGACGACTTCCCCCTCTACTTCTACCGGCAGCCCAAGGCGCCCGATCTGGAGATCCACCCGCCGGAACTCGACCTCGACGCGGTGCGCGAGGCCCGGATCTTCTGGATGACGGGTACCGGGCTCAGCGCCGAGCCCAGCCGGGCCGCGACGCTGGCGGCCCTGCGGGTCCGTAGCGAGAACGCCCGCGGCGAGAGCGCGGCCGGCGGCGAGGACCCGGCCCCGGAACCCCGTACCGCGACCGTGTTCGACCTCGACTGGCGGCCCATGTTCTGGGACGGCGGGGACCACGGCTCGGTGGCGCCCGCCCACTACCGGGAAGCGCTCGCCCACGCGACCGTCGCCGTCGGCAACATCGACGAGTGCGAGATCGCCACCGGCGAGCGCGAACCGCACGCCGCCGCCCGCGCCCTGCTCGCGGCCGGGGTGGAGCTCGCCGTCGTCAAGCAGGGGCCGAAGGGCGTCCTCGCCGTCCACCGCGACGGCTCCACCGCCGATGTACCGCCGCTGCCCGTGGAGGTCGTCAACGGGCTCGGCGCCGGGGACGCGTTCGGCGGGGCGCTCTGCCACGGGCTGCTCGCCGGATGGGACATCGCCCGGATCATGCGGTACGCGAACGCCGCCGGGGCCATCGTCGCCTCCCGGCTCGCCTGCTCCTCCGCGATGCCCTTCCCGGACGAGGTCGAGCGGGCCCTTACGGAGGGGGCGGTCACGGAAGACATCGCCTCCGGGCCCACCGGAGCGGCCTCATGACCCGCGCCCGTCCCACGGCCCCCGCCACCCCCGCCGCACCCTCCGTCCGCGACCTCGTCCGGCTCCGCGCCGAGCGCCCCGAAGCCATCGCCGAAGCCGCCGCCCGACGGAAGCGGCGCCCTCTGCTCCGTGCGGCCGACACCGCCGACACCTCCGCCTCGGAGCGTGCGCGCCCGCCCCACCCCGGCCGGCTGATGATCATCGCCGCCGACCACCCCGCACGCGGCGCCCTCGCCGTCGGGGACCGGGCCCTCGCCATGGCCAACCGGTTCGAGCTCCTCCAGCGGCTCTGCCTCGCCCTCTCCCGCCCCGGCGTCGACGGCGTCCTCGCCTCCGCCGACGTCCTGGACGACCTGCTCCTCCTCGGCGCCCTGGAGGACAAGGTCGTCATGGGCTCCATGAACCGGGGCGGGCTCGCGGGTGCCACCTTCGAGCTGGACGACCGCTTCACCGGGCACCGGCCCGAGGACCTGGTCCGCCACGGGTTCGACGCGGGGAAGCTGCTGCTCCGCATCGACCACGACGACCCCGGCTCCCTGGACACCCTGCACGCCGCCGCCCGCACCATCGACGCCATGGCCGCGCACCGGCTGCCCGTCTTCGTCGAGCCGTTCCTCTGCGGGCGCGTCGACGGCCGCCTCCGCAACGACCTGGGCGCCGCCGCCGTGATCACCTCCATCGCCATCGCGTCGGGCCTCGCCGGGACCTCCGCGTACACCTGGCTCAAGGTCCCCGTCACCGAGGACCCGGACGACATGGCCCAGGTCATGGAGACGTCCACGCTGCCCGCGGTGCTGCTCGGCGGGGAGGTGGGCGACGACCTCGACGGGGCGTACGGGAAGTGGCGCGAGGCGCTCCGGCTGCCGACCGTACGGGGGCTGGTCGTGGGGCGGTCGTTGCTCTACCCGGTCGACGGGGACGTGGCGGGCGCCGTCGACACGGCCGTATCGCTGCTGTAGCCGGGAGAGGGCGGGTAGGGAGTGGGTATGGACACGCACCAGGAGCGCCACGGCGCACGCCACCACCTGCCCTCCGGCAGTGCCGGGCGAGGGCCCTATGTCTTGGACATCGATCCGAAAATGGCCGGATGGGACCGGTCCAGTCTGCGCGTTCTGGAGCTGGAGCCGGGTGGAGTTCATACGCTCGTCACCGGGGAGTGCGAATGGATCGTCCTGCCGTTGACCGGTGGCTGTACGGTGCATACGGCAGGTGGCACCTTTGAACTGCTGGGCCGGGAAAGCGTGTTCAGCGGGGTGAGTGATTTCGCCTACGTGCCGCGCGACGACCGAGCGCAGATCGCCTCCGGCGCAGGAGGCCGCTTCGCCCTGGCAGGAGCGAAGTGCGAGCGACGACTCCCCGCTCGCTACGGCCCCGCGCCGGAGGTACCCGTCGAACTGCGCGGCACCGGGAACTGCTCGCGCCAGGTCAACAACTTCGCCGCCGCCGACACCTTCGACTGCGACCGCCTGATCGCCGTCGAGGTCCTCACGCCCGGCGGCAACTGGTCCTCCTACCCGCCCCACAAGCACGACGAGCACGTCCCGGGCGAGGAGTGCGAGCTGGAGGAGATCTACTACTTCGAGGTGGAGGGCGGCGGCCTCGGCTACCACCGGGTCTCGCCGTCGCGCGAGGGCGGTACGGATGTCCTCGCCGAGGTCGGCAGCGGCGACGCGGTCCTCATCCCCGACGGCTGGCACGGCCCGTCCATCGCCCCGCCCGGCCGGACGCTGTACTACCTGAACGTGATGGCGGGGCCGGGGGAGGAGCGGGCCTGGCTGATCCGCGACCATCCGGACCACGGATGGATCCGCGACACCTGGCGAGACGAGCCGGTCGACGCCAGACTGCCGCTGTACACGGCAGAGCAGCACACCGCGTCCAAGCACACGGCACAGCACCGCACGGCGTATCCGCAGACGGCCCGCCCGGACACGGCGCATCCGTCGCCCGGCCCGGAGGTAACAGGTTGAGCCCGACGAGTCCCGCGAACGCACGGCCCGCCCCCACCCGCCGCCTGACCACCGCTCAGGCCCTGGTCGCCTTCCTCGCCCGGCAGTACACCGAGCGCGACGGCCGCCGCCACCGCCTGATCAGCGCCACCTGGGGCATCTTCGGCCACGGCAACGTCGCCGGGATCGGCCAGGCCCTCGTGGAGGCGGGCAACGGGAACCGGACCGCGCACCGCATGCCGTACCTCCAGGGCCGCAACGAACAGGCCATGGTGCACGCGGCCGTGGGGTACGCCCGCCAGTCCGGCCGGCTCTCCGCCCACGCCGTGACCACCTCCATCGGCCCCGGCGCCACCAACCTCGTCACCGGCGCCGCCCTGGCCACCATCAACCACCTGCCGGTGCTCCTGCTCCCCGGCGACACCTTCGCCGCCCGGCCCGCCGATCCCGTGCTCCAGCAGCTCGAAGTGCCGTACGCGGGCGATGTGTCGGTCAACGACTGCCTGCGGCCCGTCTCGCGCTACTTCGACCGGGTCAGCCGCCCGGAAGCGCTGATTTCGGCCGCGCTGCAGGCGATGCGGGTCCTCGCCGACCCCGCCGAGACGGGCGCGGTCACCCTCGCGCTGCCGCAGGACGTGCAGGCGGAGGCGTACGACTGGCCGGAGGAGTTCTTCGCCGAGCGGGTCTGGCGGGTCCGCAGGCAGGCGCCCGACGTGGCCGAACTGGAAGCGGCGGTACGGGCGGTGCGCTCCGCCCGCCGCCCCCTGATCGTCGCGGGCGGCGGGGTCCGCCACAGCGGAGCCGAGGAGACCCTCGCCGCCTTCACCGCCGCCACCCGCATCCCGGTCGCCTCCACCCAGGCGGGCAAGGGGGCCCTGCGCCACGACCACCCGGCGGACGTGGGCTCCATCGGCCACACCGGCACCGCGACCGCCGACGAGCTGGCCCGCACCGCCGACCTGGTGATCGGCATCGGCACCCGGTACACGGACTTCACCACCGCCTCCGGCACGCTCTTCCAGAACCGGGCCGTCCGCTTCCTCAACCTCAACATCACCGGCTTCGACGCCCACAAGCTCGCCGCCCTCCCCCTGGTCGCCGACGCCCGCACCGGCCTGGAGGCGCTCACGAGCGCGCTCGCCGGACGGGCGTACCGGATCGACCCGGCGTACGAGACGGAGTACACCGGTGCGAAGGAGGCGTGGGAGGAACGGGTCGAAGCGTCCTTCACCACCCCCGACCTCACCGCGCGCCCCACCCAGACACAGGTCATCGGACTGCTCGACGCCCTGTTCACCGAGGACGACATCCTCATCAACGCCGCCGGTTCCCTCCCCGGCGACCTGCACAGGCTCTGGCGCACCCGCTCCCGCGACCAGTACCACGTCGAGTACGGCTACTCCTGTATGGGCTACGAGATCCCGGCCGCGATCGGCGTCATGCTCGCGACCCGGAACCACGAGCGGTCCCGCCCCGTCTGGGCCCTCGTCGGCGACGGTACGTACCTGATGAACCCCACCGAGATCGTCACCGCGGTCCAGGAGAACCTGCCCCTGAAGCTGCTGATCCTCCAGAACCACGGGTACGCCTCCATCGGCGGACTCTCCGAGGCGGTCGGCGGCGAACGGTTCGGCACGGCCTACCGCCACCGCGACGCCGACGGCGGCTTCACCGGCCCGCCGCTCCCCGTCGACCTCGCCGCCAACGCGGCCTCCCTCGGTATGCACGTGCTGCGCGCCACCACCGTCGACGACCTGCGCAAAGCCCTCGCGGAGGCCCGCAGCGCGGACGGCCCCACTTGTGTCTACGTCGAGACCGAAACGCCCGACACAGTGTCGGGGCCCCCTCCGGCACAGGCGTGGTGGGATGTTCCGGTGGCCGAAACCGCGAGCCGACCTGCGGCGGTCAAGGCCCGGGAAGAGTACGACCGGCAGGTCGCTGCCCGACGCCGTCACCTCTGAAGCCTGAAGGAGAACGTCATGACGAAGACCGTCAACCACTGGATCGGCGGCAAGACAGTGGAGGGCACGTCGGGCGCGTACGGTCCGGTCACGGACCCGGCCACCGGCGCGGTCACCACCCAGGTGGCGCTCGCCTCGGCGGAGGAGGTCGACGCGGCCGTGGCGGCGGCGAAGGCCGCGTACGCGACCTGGGGCACGTCCTCCCTCGCCCAGCGCACCGCGATCCTCTTCCGCTACCGCGCGCTGCTGGACGCCCACCGCGACGACATCGCCGCGCTGATCACCGCCGAGCACGGCAAGGTCCACTCGGACGCGCTGGGCGAGGTCGCCCGCGGTCTGGAGATCGTCGAGCTGGCGTGCGGGATCACCACCCAGCTCAAGGGCGAGCTCTCCACCCAGGTGTCGAACCGGGTCGACGTCTCCTCGATCCGCCAGTCGCTCGGCGTCGTCGCGGGCATCACCCCGTTCAACTTCCCGGCCATGGTGCCGATGTGGATGTTCCCGCTGGCGATCGCGTGCGGCAATACGTTCGTGCTGAAGCCGAGCGAGAAGGACCCGTCGGCCGCCGTCCTGCTGGCCGAGCTGGCGTCGGAGGCCGGGCTTCCGGACGGCGTCCTCAACGTCCTGCACGGTGACAAGGTCGCCGTCGACGGCCTGCTCAACCACCCCGACGTGGCCGCCGTCTCCTTCGTGGGCTCCACCCCCATCGCCCGCTACATCCACGCCACCGCCTCCGCCAACGGCAAGCGCGTCCAGGCCCTCGGCGGCGCGAAGAACCACATGCTCGTCCTCCCGGACGCCGACCTGGACGCGGCGGCCGACGCGGCGGTCTCGGCGGCGTACGGCTCCGCCGGTGAGCGCTGCATGGCGATCTCCGCGGTCGTCGCGGTCGGCGCGATCGGCGACGAGCTGGTCGCCAAGATCCGCGAGCGCGCCGAGAAGATCACGATCGGCCCCGGCAACGACCCCGCCTCCGAGATGGGCCCCCTGATCACCGCCGCCCACCGCGACAAGGTCGCCTCCTACGTCACGGGCGCCGCCGCCCAGGGCGCGGAGGTCGTCCTCGACGGCACGGGCCACACGGTCGAGGGCTTCGAGAACGGGCACTGGATCGGCCTCTCCCTCCTGGACAAGGTCTCCACCGACTCCGACGCGTACAGGGACGAGATCTTCGGCCCGGTACTGTGCGTGCTCCGCGTGGAGACGTACGAGGACGGCGTCGCCCTCATGAACGCCTCGCCGTTCGGCAACGGCACCGCGATCTTCACCCGGGACGGCGGCGCGGCCCGCCGCTTCCAGCTGGAGGTGGAGGCGGGCATGGTCGGCGTCAACGTGCCGATCCCGGTGCCCGTGGGCTACCACTCCTTCGGCGGCTGGAAGGACTCCCTCTTCGGGGACCACCACATCTACGGCAACGACGGCGTGCACTTCTACACCCGCGGCAAGGTCGTCACCACCCGCTGGCCGGACCCGGCGGACGCGCCGTCGGGCGTCGACCTGGGGTTCCCGCGCAACCACTGACAGCCTGATCCGGACCCCCGCCCGCCCGTAGCGAAGATGCTGCGGGCGGGCGTTTTGGTGATTGTCGTACCCTTCGTGGACTTGTGGTGCACGGGGCGAGGGGGAACACAGGTGATTCGGGTCGTCGTCGTGGATGACGAGCCGCTGGTCCGGTCGGGCCTGCGGGCGATCCTCGGCTCGGCGGCGGACATCGGCGTGGTGGCCGACTGCGGCGGCGGGGACGCGACGGGAACGGTCGCGCGCCACCGGCCGGACGTGCTGCTGCTGGACATCCGGATGCCCGACGTCGACGGCCTGACCGTGCTGGAGCAGGTCGCCGCCATGACACCGGCCCCGGCGGTCGCGATGCTGACGACGTTCGACGCGGGGGAGTACGTGGAGGCGGCCCTGACGACCGGAGCGGCGGGCTTCCTGATGAAGAACTCCTCGCCCGAGCAGCTGATCCACGCCGTACGGGTGCTGGCCGACGGCGGCCGGATCCTCGCCCCCGAGGCCACGGCCCCGGTCATCGGCGGCTACCTCGCCGCCGCCACCGCACGTGACGCGGCCCGCCGGGTGGAGGCGCTGACCGAACGGGAACGCCACGTGCTTGCCCTGGTGCGCCGCGGCCTCTCCAACCGCGACATCGCCGGGCGGCTGCATCTGGCCCACTCCACGGTGAAGGACCACGTCAGCTCGGTGCTCGCGAAGCTGGGCGGGGTCAACCGCGTCCAGGCCGCGGTGGTCGCCGACCGCGCGGGGATGACCGACCCGCCGGTACGGGGACGGGGACGGGCCGAGCCGCCGGTACGAGGACGGGCCGAGCCGCCGGTACGGGGACGATGAGCGCCTACGCCGGTACGGGACCGATGAGCGCCGAGAGCCTGGCTTCCGGCGCCCCGCGCCCGGCCCTTGGTGCCCCGGCCTCCGGTGCCCCGGCCTTTGATGCCCCGCTCCCGCTCCCGCGCCCGGCCCCCGGAGCCCCGGCCTCCGCTGCCCCGGCCCCACGCACCATCCGGCGGCTGAGGTCGGCCGCCCTCCCCGTCGGTGTCGCCGCCCTGGACGGGCTGGTCGTCAACGCCGTCCACGCAGGCCCGGTGCTGTGGGGCGCTCTCGCCGCCGCCGGGGCACTCGTGTTGCGGCGGCGGCAGCCCGAACTGGCCCTGGCCGCAGGCATCCCCGGGCTCTACCTCGGCCATCTGGCGTTCGCGCCGCTCATCGCCCTGTACTTCCTGGCCGTCCACCGCCGCAGCGCTGCCCCCGGAGCCGTCGGCGCGGTACTGGTCGCGCTGGCGCAGTTCCTCCCCCTCCCGCTCGGGGACGTCACGCTGCTCCGCCTCGACCACGACACCGTGCTGGACGCGCTCGACTCCTGCGCGCTGGGGGTCGGCGCCTTCGTGCTGGGCCGGTCGGCGCGGTGCCGGCGGGAGAGACTGCGCGAGATCACGGAGAGCCGGGAGCGCGAGAACCGCCTGCTGGCGCAGCACACCCTGGCCACCGAACGGGCCCGGCTGGCCCGGGAGATGCACGACGTCGTCGCCCACAAGGTCAGCCTCATCAGCCTCCAGGCGGGGGTGCTCCAGGTGACGGAGCCCGGCGCTCGGGCTGTGCGGGAGACCGCGGGTGTGATCCGTGACCTGTCGGTGGACACCCTCACCGAACTCCAGCACCTGGTGGGGGTGTTGCGCGCGGACGGCGGGAACACCGGCGACCTGGCCCCGCAGCCCCGCCTCGCCGACCTGGGCCGGCTGGTCGAGGAGAGCGCCCTGCCGGTCGAGCTGCACCTGGGCGACCTCGGCGATCTCGCCGGCCCGCTTCCCGAGGCCGTGGAGCGTGCCGCGTACCGGACGGTGCAGGAGGCGCTCACCAACGTACGCAAGCACGCCCCAGGGGCCAGGGCCGAGGTGCGGGTGGGGCCGGACGGCGGGCGGCTGCACGTGGAGGTGCGCAACACCGCCGCCGACGGGAGCGCCGTTGCGCCGGAGCTGCCCGCCGGCGGGAACGGTCTGGTAGGCCTGCGGGAACGGGCCCAGCTCCTCGGCGGCTCGTTCACCTCGGCACCGCTGCCCGGCGGCGGATTCCTCGTCCGCGCCGAGTACCCGGTCTGACCGGCCCCACGGCCGTACGCAACTGCCGTACGTAGCCCCCCGGTACGTACGGCTGTCGCTACCGGTCCGTGCGACCGGTGCGTAGCGGTCGTCGCTACCCGTCCGTGCGCGAGGCCTGCCGGAGGACCTCCTCCGGCAGCCCGGCCCGGGCTCCGATGACCTCGAAGCCGAGCAGCCGCCCCGCCTCGTCGAAGTCGAGGTTCAGGTCCGCGCCGCCGGGGGTCTCCAGGGTGAACTGCCGGCCGGCGGCCCCGTCGGCGATGTGCGCGACGAGGGAGACGTACGCGACGTCGTTGTCGTGGTCGTACTCGATGTGCATTGTTCCGTTCCGTTCCGCTCTGTTCCGCTCAGCGAGGGTGGGGGTCAGTTGCGGCCGACGGAGACGACATTGCCGGCCTTGTTGACCACGACCCAGATCTTTCCGCTGACGTACTTCCAGGTACCGGCCGACTTGCCCTTGGTCTTCTTGCCGTTCTTCACGGTACGCGCGACCATCTCCTGGCTGATGCCCCGCTGGGCCATCCGCTGGGCGGCGTGCTTGGAGATGCTCTTGACGCCGGTGGAGAGCAGAAGGCGCCCGGCGATGATGGCGAGCGGGATGAACCACGCGGGGTCGGCGACCACGGGGTAGGCGGTGTTCGGCCCGGGGCGCACGGTCTGGACGAGCGCGCCGCCCTCGACGCGGTACTCGGTGGGCACGGCCTCGCCGTTCGCGTCCTTCGCCCAGGGCGCGTCGAAGGTGCCGAGGTAGGTGTCCCCGTGGCTGACCAGGACGCTGCCGTCCTCCAGGTGCTCGGTCACCGCGTCGGCGGGCAGGTCGAGCGGGAAGCGGTACTCGGTCGGCGCCTGTGCGTCCCGCAGGGTGATCAGGGCCCGCACGCCGTCCCGGTTCGGCTGCACCGCGAGGTCGAAGCCCTCCTCGGCGTCGGCGTACACGACGGTCCCGCCGGTGCTGCGCGCGGCGGACGAGTGCGCCCCGCCGGGCAGCCCGAACCGCACGGTGTCCTCGCCGTAGGTGGACTCCACCGCCCCGTCGGCGGTGGCGGGAGCGGTGATCCGCGCGGTGCCCGCGTCGGCGGGCACCGCGAAGCGGGTGGCACCGCCCGCGAGCGCGGTCCCCGGGACGAGGTCCGCGGTCCCGGTGACGCGCTCCACCGCTTCGGCGGCCTGCACGACCCGCGCGGTGGACACGCCGTCGGCCCGGGCGGCCGTCGCGGTGAGCAGTACGGCCCCAGCGGTGCAGCCGGCCACGAGTATCCGGGCGGCGCTGCGGTGACGTCGGATGGATCGATCGGTGGTGCGAGACATGTACGTCCTTGCTGCCGGCCCGAGACCGGGCCCGTGGTGAACAACAACGCCCAGAAGCCTCGCAGCGGGCCCGCGCCCGGGGAATCCGCCGCGGGACGGTGGGCGACCCCGCCGGTCGGAGGGGGTCGCCCCGGGAAAACGGGATGCCGCGCCCCTCACCCGTCCCGCATCCTGGCTCCATGAACGCCCCCGCCCTGCCGCCCCGATACGAGATCCGCGCGCTCCACACCGCCACGACCGTCACCGTCTACCAGGCCTACAGGCCCGCCATCGGGCTTCCCGCCGCGCGCGACGGGCGGTTCCCCGGCGTCTGGAAGCGGGACCGGATGACGTGGATCAAGCCCAGCTTCCTGTGGATGATGTACCGCTGCGGGTGGGGCACCAAGGAGGGGCAGGAGGTCGTGCTCGCCGTCGAGATCGACCGGAGCGGGCTGGAGTGGGCCCTCGCGCATGCCGAACTCTCGCACTACGTACGTGATGTGCACCCGGACGAGGCCGCCTGGAAACGCGGTCTGCGCGCCGCCCCCGCCCGGGTGCAGTGGGACCCCGAGCGCGACCTGGACCTGAACCCGCTGCCGTACCGCTCCCTGCAGTTGGGGCTGAGCGGGGAGGCCGCCCGGCGGTACGCGGACGAGTGGACCGTCTCCGTACGCGATGTCACTCCGCTCGCCCGCGAGGTGCACGCGGCGGTGCGGGCGGGGGAGCGGGAGAAGGCCGCCGCCCTGCTGCCGGTGGAGGCGCCGCTCGATCTCGCCGCGCCCCGGCCGGTGCCCGTGGGGTCCTGACCCGATCCCAGGGCCCCACAGCCGGTGCCCGTCGGGCCCTGACCCGATCCCAGCGCCCCGCAGCCGGTGCCCGCCAGCAACTGAGCTCAGGCCGCCGCCGCGGCCAGCGTCCGCGTCGCCTTGCGTACGTCCGCCAGGTACGTGACCACCTGCGGGTCCCTCCGCCACGGCTCCAACGACCGGCCGTAGACGCGCAGATACTCCATCCCCCGCAGACTCCCCAGGCGGGTGAAGAGGCTCAGCGACTCGCGGCCCAGGTGCAGGCTCTGGGCGAGGTCGCCGTTCTGGGCGTGGGCCGAGGCCAGGACCGAGAGCCGTACGCTCCGGGAGCGGGCGAACGCGTCCGACGGCATCGGACCGGCGGCATTCCACGCGAAGGTCGCCCGGTGGTTGCCCAGGTCGCGGAAGGCCTCGGCCGCGTCGGTGATGATGCGCTGCTGGTTGAAGAACCCGATCCAGGCAGGCCCCTCACCGTCCGCGCCGCGTTCCGCCAGCCGCTCCGACTGCGCGATGCACGCGCTCGTCGACCGCTCGTCGCCCGCGCGGGCGTGCGACCGGGCCTCGATCAGCTTCGCGAACCCCGCCACGCGCGGATCGAGGGTCTGTCCGCGCCGGTACGCGCCCTGGGCCATGTCGATCGCCTCGGACGTGAAACCGCGCATCAGCGACTGCATCGCCATGGTGGCCAGGATGTACGAGCCCAGATCGGCGTCGCCGCCCGCCCGGGCCAGCCGCAGCGCCTGGATGAAGTGGCGCTGGGCGATGCTGTGCCGGCCCGCGTCGAACGCCGTCCAGCCCGCCAGCCGCGCCATCTCCGCCGTCACCCGGAACAGATCGCGCCCCACGGCCTCCGAATAGCTGCCGCGGAGCAGCGGCGCGACCCGTTCGTACAGGTACTCCGTGAGCGACGCCGACTTCCGGTTCGACCCGCCGAAGCGCGAGTCCCACAGCCGCGCACTGTCGGCGGCCTCCCTGAGCTCCGCGATGTGTTCCCGGTCGACCGCGGGCCCGGACTCGCGCGCCCGCGTCTCCTCCGCCGGATCGATGAGCCAGCGGCTGAACGGGGTGGCGAAGGCCGAGACGGCGAAGGTGTGGTGGGTGAGGAACTGACGGCGGTTCACTGCGCTCCAATAGGCTGCTGCTTCGGTCACGGCGTCGTCCTGGCGCCGGGCGAACTCCAGGCCCAGCTCGCTCGCGTCGCGCTCCCCTCCCCGCATCCCGACCTCCGCGAGGGACACCGGTCTGCCCAGGGCCTCGGACAGGGAAACGCAGATGAGCCGGGGGGTCGGCCACTTCGGGACCATGCCACGGCGACACCAGTTGGCCACGGACGTATGGGTGTACCGGCCCGACTGCCCTTCGCGGGCGGCGAGTTCGTTCACCCGGTGAGCAAGGCCCTGTGCGTACCGGTCTCCCGCGCTGTCATGAGGGGAGCGGGGACTGCCGGCCGGGACGGCCCGAAGGCAGCGCGTGTATCGGCGAATTCCGAGAAGGAGGTCCGAAAGTGTTCGACCTGATCCAGTTATCGGTGATTCTCTCTCCGGCGGTGACTCTGGAAGTTCACCTTCCGGTGGGATTCCTCCTCTATGTGATCTTCTTGCGCGGCTCCCGAAAATAGTTCCGCCGGGTGGCGCGGGCGGTACGGGGTGTCTCCGGTGCCCCACCCGGCAGCCGGGCTCCGGGCGGTGCCCAGGAGATCCACCGAGCCCGTTGCGCGCCCAATGTCCGCAATGGCCTTCGGAAGGGATAAGGCTCGTACCGCGTCCGGAGTACGGGGAGGGCGCACCGTACCTCTCAGGGAGGCTGCCCACCTCACCCTGGCGGCACTTCGGCCGGTGGCATCCTCCGTTTAGGGTCGAGGGATGGAGACCCCTACTGTTCGATGGCGGCGCCTGCTGCCCCGCACCCCTGCCCGGTGGGCCGCGGCCGTCGCCGTGCTCGCCGTGCTCGTGGGCGGCGGCACCTGGACCGCTGTCGCCGACGACGGCCCGCCCGCCGTGCAGCGCGAGGACCGGATGCTGCGGCCGGGCGGGGTGGAGATCGACACCTCGTACTTCACCGCCGGAGGTTCCGGTAAGCGGCCCGCCGTGCTCATCGGCCACGGCTTCGGCGGCAGCAAGAACGACGTACGGGCGCAGGCCGAGAAGCTGGCCGCCGACGGGTACGCGGTGCTGACCTGGTCGGCGCGCGGGTTCGGGAAGTCCGGCGGGGCGATCTCGCTGAACGCCCCCGACGGCGAGGTCAAGGACGTCTCCGGGCTCATCGACTGGCTCGCCGGGCGGCCCGAGGTCGAGCTGGACAAGAAGGGCGACCCCCGGGTCGGCCTCACCGGCGCCTCCTACGGCGGGGCCGTCTCCCTGCTCGCCGCCGGGTACGACCAGCGGGTCGACGCCATCGCCCCCGTGATCACGTACTGGAACCTGGCCGACGCCCTCTTCCCCGACGGGGTCTTCAAGAAGCTCTGGGCCGGGATCTTCGTCACCTCCGGCGGCGGCTGCGAGAAGTTCGAGAAGAAGCTCTGCGAGATGTACGAGCGCGTCGCCGTCAGCGGCAAGCCCGACGCGGCCGCGACCGAGCTGCTCACCGAGCGCTCGCCGTCCGCCGTCGCCGACCGCATCAAGGTGCCCTCGCTCCTCGTCCAGGGCCAGTCCGACTCCCTCTTCCCGCTCGGCCACGCCGACTCCATGCAGAAGGCGATCAGCGCCAACGGCGCACCCGTCTCCGTCGACTGGATCTCCGGCGGGCACGACGGCGGCGACAGCGAGACCGCGCGCGTCGAAGGGCGCGTCGGCTCCTGGTTCGACCGGTACCTGAAGGAGGAGACCGGCACCGACACCGGGCCCGCCTTCCGCGTCACCCGTACCGGAGGCATCGACTCCACCGACGGCGCCGCCCTCAAGCGCGGTGCGAGCAGCGACACCTACCCGGGGCTGCGCAGCGGCGGCCGGGAGATCCCGCTCCGGGCGACAGGCGGAGGCGGCGCGTCCGCCGGAACCGGATCCGGAACCGAGACCGGAGCCGGAGCCGAGGCCGGAGCCGGAACCGAGGCCGAGGCCGGAGCCGGAACCGGGACCGGATCCGGAACCGCCACCAAGCCCACCGGCTCCGCCGAAACGTTCCGCAACCCGGCCGGGGCCGTGCCGCCCGCCATCTCCGCCGTACCGGGCGTCGGCGGCGGACTCTCCCAGCTCTCCTCGCTCGGCGTCGGCCTCTCGCTCGACTTCCCGGGGCAGTTCGGCCGCTTCGAGTCGGCCCCGCTGGCCACCCCCGTCCACGTCACCGGCACACCCACCGTCCGCGTGAACGTCAAGGAGGCCGCGGGCCAGGACGCGGTGCTCTTCGGCAAGGTGTACGACGTGTCGCCGGACGGCCGGCAGCAGGTGCTGCCCTCCCAGCTCGTCGCCCCCTACCGGATCACCCCCGACCAGCAGGGCAAGCCGATCGAGCTGGCGCTGCCCGCCGTGGACCACGAGTTCGACGCCGGGCACCGGATGCGGCTCGTCTTCTCCGCCACCGACCTCGGGTACGCGTCCCCCGCCGAACCCGCCACCTACACCGTGACCGCAGACGGACCGCTGACCGTCCCCACCGCACCCGCCGTCGCCACCGCGGCCGCCACCCTCCCGTGGTGGACCTGGGGCCTCCCGGCCGCCGCCCTCGTCATCGCGGCCGGTCTGCTGATCACCGCGCGCCGCCGCACCGCGACCCCGGCGCCGGACCCCGCGCTCACCGACGTACCGCTCCAGATCACCGGGCTCTCGAAGAAGTACGCGAAGTCCGTCGACCGGTACGCCGTGCGCGAGCTCTCCTTCCGGGTCGAGAAGGGCCAGGTCCTCGGGCTGCTGGGCCCCAACGGCGCGGGCAAGACGACCACCCTGCGCATGCTCATGGGGCTCATCACCCCCGACGAGGGCGAGATCCGCGTCTTCGGGCAGGCCATCCGCCCGGGAGCCCCGGTCCTCTCCCGGGTGGGCGCCTTCGTGGAAGGGGCGGGCTTCCTCCCGCACCTCTCCGGGCGCGCCAACCTCGACCTGTACTGGCAGGCCACCGGCCGCCCCGCCGAGGACGCCCACATCGAGGAGGCCCTGGAGATCGCCGGCCTCGGCGACGCGCTCGCCCGTGCCGTACGGACGTACTCCCAGGGCATGCGGCAGCGGCTCGCCATCGCCCAGGCCATGCTCGGCATGCCGGACCTGCTGATCCTCGACGAGCCGACCAACGGGCTCGACCCGCCGCAGATCCGCGAGATGCGTGACGTGATGATCCGTTACGCGGCCGGGGGCCGGACCGTCATCGTCTCCAGCCACCTCCTCTCCGAGGTCGAACAGTCCTGCACCCACCTGGTCGTCATGGACCGGGGCCGGCTCGTGCAGGCCGGTCCGGTCGCCGAGATCACCGGCTCCGGCGACATGATCCTGGTGACCGTGGCGGAGCCCGTGTCCGAGCCGCTCGCCGAGAAGGTCGCGTCCCTGCCCGGCATCGGCTCCGCCGTCCGCACCGACGACGGCCGCGGACTCCTCGTCCGCCTCGACGGGGCCACCACCTCCCGGCTCGTCGCCGACCTCGTCCGGCTCGACGTCCCGGTCACCGGCGTCGGACCGCACCGCCGCCTGGAGGACGCCTTCCTCACCCTGATCTCCGGAGGAGCAGCATGAGCGCCCCCACCCAGCCCCCCGAGGCCCGTGTGGCGGCCGAGCACCCGGAGGCAGCCGGCTACCGCGCCGGGCGCACGCTCCCCCTCCGGGTCGAGGCCATGCGGCAGCTGCGGCGCCGCCGCACCCTGCTCATGGGCGGGATCCTCGCCGCCCTCCCCTTCATCCTGATCGTCGCCTTCGCGATCGGCGGCACGCCGGACGGCGAGGACGGCGGCGGGGGCCGGGGCGGCGGCCGGATCAACCTGATGGACGTGGCGACCGAGTCCGCCGCCAACTTCGCCGCCACCTCCCTGTTCGTCTCGGCCGGCTTCCTGCTGGTGGTGCCGGTGGCCCTGTTCTGCGGGGACACCGTCGCCTCCGAGGCCAGCTGGGCCTCGCTGCGCTACCTGCTCGCCGCACCGGTGCCGCGTGTGCGGCTGCTGTGGTCCAAGCTCGTCGTCGCGCTCGGCTTCAGCCTCGCCGCGATGGTGCTGCTGCCGCTCGTCGCGCTGGCGGCGGGCACGGCGGCCTACGGGTGGGGCCCGCTGAAACTGCCCACCGGGGGAGCGCTGGCGGCCGGGGACACCGTGCCCCGCCTCGCGCTCGTCGTCGCGTTCATCTTCGTCTCCCAACTGGTCACCGCCGGGCTGGCGTTCTGGCTCTCGACAAAGACGGACGCCCCGCTCGGCGCGGTCGGCGGTGCGGTCGGCCTCACCATCGTCGGCAATGTGCTCGACGCCGTCACCGCGCTCGGCTCCTGGCGCGACTTCCTGCCCGCGCACTGGCAGTTCGCGTGGGCGGACGCGCTCCAGCCGGAGCTGGAGTGGGGCGGCATGATCAAGGGAGCGGCGATCTCGGTGACGTACGCCCTGATCCTGTTCGCTCTGGCCTTCCGCGGGTTCAGTCGTAAGGACATCGTGTCCTGAACCTGATGTTCCGTCGGTTTGCCGACCGCGAAGGCGCTCCACCGGGCCCCTGCCGGGCCTCTGTTGCCGCATCGAGATGGTTCCGCAACGCTTTCGTCGACTCCGGCGGGCGGCTTCGTACGTCACATTCACAGGTGTCGGAGACACCGTGATGACGTGGGGGGTTACGGATGAACCAGCGAAACGGCAAGCGAACAGGGGCACGGGCAGGGGGCCGGGCCGGGGCGGTGGCGCTCCTGCTCGCCGGCGGGATGCTGCTCACCGCGTGCGGCGGCTCCGGGTCGTCGGACGGCTCCACCGCCGCGGACAAGCGCTCCGGCGCACGCCCGCCGCAGGGGGCGACCGGCGGCGGACAGCCCGCGCCCGACGCGGTGGCGCCGGAGGAGGGCCGGCAGTCCGAGGAGAGCGGTGACACGGCCCGGAGGGACGTCGCGGCCCCGGACTACCTCTCCACCTTCGCCCTGGACGTGGACACCGCGAGCTACGGCTACGCGCGCAGCACCCTCGGCGACGGCGCAATGCCCGACCCCGTGAACATCCGGCCCGAGGAGTTCGTCAACAGCTTCCGCCAGGGGTACCAGCGGCCCAAGGGCAACGGGTTCTCCGTGAGCGTCGACGGGGCACGGATCGGTGAGGGCTCCGGGGCCTCCGACTGGTCGCTGCTGAGGGTCGGGCTGGCCACCAAGGCGGCCCCGCCGGACAGCGAACGGCCGCCCGCCGCCCTCACGTTCGTGGTCGACATCTCCGGCTCCATGGCGGGCCCCGGCCGTCTGGGGCTCGTCAAGGAGTCCCTGAACATCCTTACCGACGAGCTGCGCGACGACGACTCCGTCTCCGTGGTCACCTTCAGCGACGAGGCCGAGACCCGGCTGCCGATGACCCGCCTCAAGGGCAACCGGAACAAGATCCGGGACGCGGTGGACGAGATGGATCCGGCCCAGTCCACCAACGTGGAGGCGGGGATCAAGCGCGGTTACGAGGAGTCCGTCAAGGGCCACCGCAAGGGCGTCAACAACCGGGTGGTGCTGCTCTCCGACGCCCTCGCCAACACCGGCGACACCAACGCCGACAGCATCCTGAAGCGGATCGACTCCGCCCGCCGCGAATACGGCATCACGCTCTTCGGGGTCGGCGTCGGCAGCGACTACGGCGACGCGTTCATGGAGCGGCTCACCAACCGGGGCGACGGCCACACCACCTACGTCGGTGACGAGGAGCAGGCCCGCAAGGTCTTCGTCGACCAGCTGCCCGCCCACATCGAACTCACGGCGCGCGACGCCAAGGCCCAGGTGGCGTTCGACCGCAAGACGGTGGAGCAGTTCCGGCTGATCGGCTACGAGAACCGCAAGGTCGCCGACGAGGACTTCCGCGACGACAGCGTCGACGGCGGCGAGGTCGGCCCCGGCCACACGGTGACCGCGCTCTACGCCGTACGGCTGCGCGAGGGCGCCTCCGGCACGGTGGCGGAGGCGACCGTGCGGTGGCTGGACCCCAAGACCCGTAAGGCGTACGAGGAGAGCGGGTCGGTCCGGACCGGGGCGATCGACGGCGACCTGTGGGGCGGCGGCACGCCGCAGCGGCTCCGAGTGGCGGCCGTCGCAGCGTACTTCGCCGACACCCTGCGCGGTGGCGACCTGCCCGGCACACCCGCACTCGGTGAACTGGCCTCGCGGGCCACGAAGCTGGCGAGCGAGACCGATGACAGTGCCGTACGGAAGCTGGCGACGGCGATCGGTCAGGCGGAGGCGCTCAGGAACGGGACCGAGCCGGAGGCCGGGGGAGACACGGGCGAGGGGGAGATCGGCTGAGCCGGCGGACATCCTGACCGGGGGCGATGTTCGTACAGCCCCAGCCGGGCGAAATACGGCTGTGCGAACGGCTTTCACCGGTCATGATGTCCGCCATGACCTCCCTGCTCCTGGTGCTCTCCGTGATCGTCACCGGCCTCTACGCGGGCTTCATGCTGACGTTCCTGATCGCGATCATGCCGGGCCTCGCCGAACTGACGGACAAACAGTTCACGGCGGCCATGCGCCGCTTCAACGAGAAGGTCCCCGGACCCCTCTTCCTCGTACTCTTCCTCGGCGTGGTCGCCCTGCCCGCCGCCGCGCTCCTCACCGGACTCGGCGAGCACGACGAGGTGGCGGGCCCCGCGATCGTGGGGGCGCTCGTCTGCGCGGTCGCCGGGCACCTGATCACGATCGCCGGGAACATCCCGCTCAACAACGCGCTCGCGCAGTCGGAGGGCGGCGACGACAGCGCCGCCCGCAAGGCCTTCGAACCCCGCTGGAACACCCTCCACCAGGTCCGCACCGCGCTCGCGCTGGTGGCGTGCGTCCTGCTGGCCGTCGCGCTGTAGACCCGGGGGCGGCGGGCCGGGGGGCCGGGGGGACTCACACGTTGGGGACCTTGAGCCGGTCCCAGCTGGTCTTCCCCGGGACGCCGTCCGCGTCGGTGCCCGTGTAGCCCAGCTTGCGCTGCCAGGCCGCGTACGAGTTCCGGTCCGCCGTGGACCAGGCCGGTCCGGGGCCCACCGTGTACCGGCCGCAGCCCTCGGCCACCAGGCGCTTGCCCATCGCCGTGACGACCGGGCTGCTGCGGCCCACCGCGAAGAAGGACGACCCGGGGAACGGCTCGTACGTCGGTCTCGGCGGCGGCTGGGAGGGCCCGTCCGGCGAACCGTCCAGCCGCTTGCCGATCCTGGTGCGCATCGAGTTCATGGTGAAGCCGCGCGGGTCGACCTTGCCCGGCTGCCACTCCAGGTGCCCGATCACCGACCGCTGCGACCAGTTGTGCGCCCGGCAGACGGCCGCGGCGGCCCGTTCGATCGCCAGCAACTGTGCGGCGGGCCAGGGATCTTTCCCATCCCCGAGATTGACGCACTCGAAGCCGTAGAAGTAGCGGTTGCCGTCGGTGTTGGCCTCGTTGTCCGGCGGCAGGGCCTTCTCCGCGATCACCGCACGCAGCACGTCGTCGTCGCCGAGCCCGGCGTGGTTGGCCCGGCCGTTCCCCACGAGGTGGACGGTCCCGTCCTTGGCGATCACCCCGTGACAGAGGGGGCCGGGGAGGGCGGAGTGGCCGTTGTAGCAGAGCTCGACGGAGGAGGCGGTGCCCGATGTGACGGTGTGATGGATCATGACGCCGTGCGTCGGGCCCCAGGGTCCCTTGTGATTCCGGTTGTTCGTACGCCAGCTCCGGTGTTCGACGACGTGGAGGCCTTCGTCGCGGAGGGCTTTGAGCAGCTTGTCGGCGGACAGCGGCGTCGCCATCGTGGCGCTCCTTTCCAGGTGGTGCGTCGGTTCGCAGGGGTGTTCGGTGGGGGGAGGGCAGGCTCGGATGCCGGACGGCACAACGAAGTTGCGCTCGCCCGAACGGGTTTGCGGAGAGAGTGGGGGCGCCCTGCGACGGGATTGCGCCGTCGGGCCGTACAGGATCGATTTGCCCGTTCTTGCGCTGTCCTGAACGTCGTCCCGTACCGAACGTTTCGTCGGTCCGCCACTCTTGTGCCACGGATTCCGCTTAGTGGGGTGCGAGGGGCGGAGGGGGCCGTAGTTCCGGCTGCGGGGACCCGCACGCGCGTGCGGGGACGTGGGTGCGCCCGTCCGCGCCGCGCCCTACTCCCGCTGTCGTATGCGCCCCGCCACCGCGGCTCCTACGGTGAGGGGGTGATGACCTTCGACCGCCTCGCCGCCCGGGTGCGCGCCCTGCCGCCGCTCGTCGCGGATCTGCTGGTGGTGGCGGTGGTGGGCCTGTTCACCGCGTCCGACGCGGCGGTGAACGACCCCGGCTACCGCCAGGACGACGCGCTCACCTGGGCCCTGCTCGCGGTCTCGCTCGTGGCACTCGCCTTCCGCCGCCGCCTGCCCGTCACGGTGCTGTGCGTGACCGGGGCCGCCTGCGCCGGATGGGCGCTGCACGGGCACATCGGCGAGCTGCTGAACCTCCCGGTCATCGTGGCGCTGTACACCGTGGCCGTCCTCGGCGACCGCCGCCGCACCCTGTGGACCGGCCTGGCCGCCGCCGCGGTATCGGGGGTGGTCGCCCTGATCGTGGGGCGGGACGTGGTCAACCCGCAGGGGCTGCCGGTCCTGGAGATGGTCTGGCCGCTCGTCCCGCTGCTGCTGGGCGAGGCGGTACGGACCCGGCGGGAGCTGCTCGCGGAGTACGCGGCGCGCGCGGCACGGGCGGAGGAGGAACGGGAGCGGGAGGCGGACCGCCGGGTGCGGCAGGAGCGGGTGCGCGTCGCCCGGGAGATCCACGACATCCTCGCGCACACCGTGTCCGCGATGACCGTGCAGGCCGGGGTGGCGCTCGACGCGCTGGACACCGCGCCGGAGGTGTCGCGCCGGGCGATGACGCAGGTGCGGGCCTCCGGGAAGGAGGCCGTACGGGAACTGCGCGCCACCCTGTCCGTCCTGCGCGCGACGGAGTCCACCGCCCCGGCGCCCCGCCTGGACCAGCTGGCCGAGCTGGTGGCGGGGGTCGAGGCCGGTGGCGTACGGGTGGTTCTGCGCCGGGCGCCTGCGGGCGCCGCCTACCCGGCGGTCGTCGGGACGACCGCGTACCGGATCGTGCAGGAGGCGTTGACCAACGTGGTGAAGCACTCGGGGGCCGGGCGGGTCGCGGTCTCGCTGACCGGAGGGGACACGCACCTGGACATCGAGATCGTGGACGACGGCCCACCCCGCTCCGAGCCTGCCGCCGGCGAGGGCTTCGGGCTGATCGGCATGCGGGAGCGGGTGCTCGCGGTGGGCGGGACGCTCGCGTACGGTCCGGTGCCGGGCGGGGGATTCCGCGTCCACGCCCAGCTGCCCACCGAAGGAGCGGCCCCATGACCGTGCGGGTGGTCCTCGCCGACGACCAGACCGTCGTACGCGCGGGGTTCCGCGCCCTGCTCGACCTCACCGACGACCTGGTGGTCGTCGCGGAGGCGGCCGACGGTGCCCGGGCCGTGGAGGCGGTCCGCACGACCCGCCCCGACGTCGTCCTGATGGACATCCGGATGCCCGGCGTCGACGGCCTGGAGGCCACCCGCCGGATCGCCGGGGACCGCTCGCTGGACGGGGTCCGCGTGGTCATGCTCACCACGTACCAGGTGGACGCGTACGTCTTCGAGGCCCTGCGGCACGGCGCCGCGGGCTTTCTGCTCAAGGACATCGAGCCGGACGACCTGCGCGCCGCGATCCGGACGGTGGCCGAGGGCCGGAGCCTGCTCGCCCCGGCCGTCACCCGCCGGGTGATCGAGGAGTTCGCACGGCTGAAGGCCCCCGAGGCGGCGGGCGCCGAACGGCTCGCCGCCCTCACCGGCCGGGAGCGCGAGGTGATGGCGCTCGTCGCCGCCGGGCTCACCAACGAGGAGATCGGCCGGGAGCTGATCATGAGCCCGCTGACGGCGAAGACCCACGTCAGCCGGACCATGACGAAGCTGGGCGCCCGCGACCGGGCCCAGCTGGTGGTGCTCGCCTACGAGACGGGCCTGGTCAGGGCGGGCGAACGCTAGGGCCTGTCGTACCTACTCCGGCGGGAGTAGGGCCCGGCTCCCGCCGGAGGATTCGCGAACGGCCCCCCGCTCGTAGCGTCGGAACCATGATCGAAGCAACGGAACTCACCAAACGCTACGGCGGGCGGACCGCCGTCGACCAGCTCTCGTTCACCGTCCGGCCCGGCCGGGTGACCGGCTTCCTCGGCCCGAACGGCGCCGGGAAGTCGACCACCATGCGGCTGATCCTGGGCCTCGACTCCCCGAGCGGGGGACGGGTCACCGTGGGCGGCAAGGCCTACCGGGACCTCCCCGTACCGCTCCGCGCGGTCGGCTCGCTGCTCGACGCGAAGGGCGTCCACGGCGGCCGCTCCGCCTACCACCACCTGGCCGGACTCGCCGCGAGCAACGGCATCCCGCGGAGCCGCGTCGACGAGGTGCTCGACCTGGTCGGGCTGCCCGCCGCGACGGCCCGCAGACGCACCAAGGGCTTCTCGCTCGGCATGGGCCAGCGGCTCGGCATCGCGGCCGCGCTCATCGGCGACCCGGAGGTGCTGATCCTCGACGAACCGGTCAACGGCCTCGACACCGAGGGCATCCGCTGGATCCGCGAGCTGATGAAGTCCCTGGCGGCTCAGGGCCGTACGGTCCTGCTCTCCAGCCACCTCATGAGCGAGATGGAGCTCACGGCCGACCACCTCATCGTGATCGGCCGGGGCCGGCTCATCGCGGACACCACGATGCGGGACTTCATCGAGACCAACTCCCGCGCCCACACGCTCGTACGGTCCCCCGAACCGGAGAAGCTCCGGGCCCTGCTGGAGACGGTGGGGGCGCAGGTCCGCCTGGACGCCACGGGCGGCTGGCGGGTCGACGGACCGGACGCGGCGGCCATCGGTGACCTGGCCCGCGACCACGGGGTCGCCGTCCACGAACTCACCCCCGCCCACTCCTCGTTGGAGGAGGTCTACACGACGCTGTCGCAGTCCTCGGTGGAGTACCGGACCGAGGAACGAACCCCCGCGATCCCCCCGGCCGGCCAGAAGGAGACAGTCCGATGACCACGCTCACCCTCCCCGCCGGACGCAGGGAGAAGACAGGATTCCGGCACGCCCTGGCTTATGAGTGGATCAAGTTCCGCAGCGTGCGCTCCACGGTGTGGACGACCGCCGCGACCGCCGTACTGCCCGTCCTGGGCGCGGTCTTCGTCGCCGCCACCGGCAGCCTGCAACCCGACGACACCGTCCTCGGCGGCAGCCTCACGCTCTCCGTCGTCGCCCAGATGCTGGCGGCGGTGGTCGGTGCGCTGGTGGTCTCGGGGGAGTACAGCAGCGGCACCATCCGGACGACCTTCGCAGCCGTCCCGCACCGGTCCACGGTGTTCGCGGCCAAGGCGGCCCTGGTCGCGGGGGTGATGTACGTCCTGGCCCTGCTCTCCTGCTCGACCGCCTACCTGGTAGGGAACGCGATGCTGCCGGAGGGCCGCTACGCCCAAGGAGACCCACTGCCCGCCCTCTTCGGCATCGCCGCGTCCTTCGCGGTGGCGGCCGTGCTCGGCCTGGCCGTCGGCACCCTCGTACGCCACTCCGCAGGCGCGGTCACCACGGTGATCGGCCTGCTGCTCCTGCCGTCCCTCTTCGGCCCCCTCTTCGGAAACGCCGAACGCTGGATCGCCGGCCTCTCCCCGACGGCGGCCCTGGAGAAGCTCACCCAGACCTCGGACGCCGCAGCCGACACAGTGGGCAGCCTGGGCCCCTGGCCCTCCCTGCTCCTGGTCGCGGCCTGCACGGCCGCCGTCTCCCTCGCCGCACTGCTGCTGCTCAGGCGACGGGACGCGTGAAGGGGCTGCCCGCATACATTGCCGCACCTCTGCGGTGTATTCGGGGGGTCCCGGCGCATTGCAGGGGACCACCCGCCCTGCTCTGATCGCGGGCGTGGGAAAGCAGGAATAGTTGTCAGCTGCCAAGGGTATGGCCCTGCCGGTGTACGAAATTCTACGCCTGTATGGGTGTTCGAGAAGTCCTCCCGAACGGTTCGGGGCTGCGGAAATGTTCTGACACTCGGTCCCCGGCAGCATGGAAAGCGGGTTGGATGTCCACAACAGTTGGACGAGTGACAGCGATGGTTACCGCAGGGGTAATCGCTGCCGCGACTGGAATGGTCACAAACGTGGTGACGAACAATCCATCGGGTCCCTGGTGGGCTGCTCTGGCCGCCTTGGTCCTGTTCGGCGTTCTGCCGCAGATCTATCTCTACAGGGGTACCTCGCCGCAGAATCGACCTCCGGTGGTCAACGCTGCCGGCACGGGTGCGGTCGCGGTCGGAGGTTCCTCGTACGAGCGAATCTCCACCAAGGTCGTCGGAGTCGCGATCGCAGAGGACGAAACGGCCGGCCAGGGAGTCTCGGCAACCGGGGCGGGAGCTGTGGCGGTAGGTGAAGCGGCGATCGGCACCATCGAGACGGATGTCGCCCATGGCTCGGGCGGTGCTTCATGAGGCGGGACCGGGCACTGTCCGTCGAGGCCGGCGGCGAGGCCGCCGTAGCCGTCGGAGGGGACAACGTGGCGCCCGTCATCACGAATCCGGTCGTGAACAACACCCTCAACCTCCATGTTCTTCGCGAGGAACCCACCCTGGTCTCGCGCGCTCGGAATCTGCCGCCCGGAGTGCCCGACTTCACCGGTCGTGTCGCCGAGATCGAGGTGATCGAGCGTGAGGTGCTGGACGGCAGGAAGGGCCAACGCTCCGTGACGGCAGTGGTGACCGGGAAGCCCGGGGTCGGGAAGACCTGCCTCGCTGTTCATCTTGCCCATCGGATGGGGATGACCTACGAGGATGGGGAGCTCTATGCCGATCTGCGTGGCGTTGATGATCGGCCGGCGGCCTCGGAAGAGATCATGGCTCGTTTCATGCAGGCGCTGGGCGTTCCTGAGAAAGAAATTCCTGGTGATCCGGCCCTCCGCCTGGACGCCTACCGGAAAACGGTCACGGGCCGTTCCCTGCTGATAATCCTCGACAACGCTGCCGACGAAAAGCAGGTTCGTCCGCTGCTCCCGCCCAGTGCTGGGGCCCTGGTACTGGTGACGAGCCGGAACAGGCTGATGGGCCTGGAATCCGTCCACCGCTGTGATCTTGAAACCTTTCCCATCTCGACATCGCTCGATTTCATGAGGAAGGTGGTCGGTGACGAGGTTGTCGACCGGGAGCCACACGATGCGCAGCGCGTTGCCGAGTTCTGTGGGCACCTCCCCCTCGCCCTGCGGATCGCCGCGATCCGGATGCATTCCACACGTAACATGAGGTTGTCGGACCTTGCTCGGGAGTTGGGTGATGAGCGTGAGCGAATCGAAGCGCTGAGAGTCGGTGACCTGGCGGTCCGGGCGGCGTTCAATCTTTCCTACCGAAAAATGGGGAAGGGGGCCCGGAACGCTTTCAAGAGACTCGCTCACGTGCCGGGTGCCGATTTCGGTGCGGGCATCTGCTCGGCCGTGACCGGGTTTGAGGTTCGACAGGCATCCAGGATGTTGCAGAAGCTGTCGGAGGCGAACCTTGTCGAGCAGACAGAGGTGCCGGGAAGGTTCAGGTTTCACGACCTACTGAAAGTATTTTCGCGGGAGAAGATGGAGAAGGACCCGGCCGACCGAAACCAGGATGACCGGCGACGTATGTTCCTCTGGCTTCAAAATTCGGCGCTGAAGGCTCAGTTCACTCTGGGGGGCGTGTTCGCGATTGAAGTTCCGGACGATGGAAGTGCGAAGATCGACTCTATCGAAACCGCGGCATCTTGGGTGGAGTCGGAATTTCCCAACGCGGTGGCGGGCTTGGGTGTGGTTGAAGCGTACGAATCTCCCGAACATGTGGTACGCCTGGCTCTGGCGCTGTCCGGTATTTGCGAAACAGTGGGTCACTGGAGCGAGTGGGAGACGGTTATCGATGCTGGGGCACGGGCTGCTCAAAAGGTCGATGAGCAGGCTGTGGCTCTCGTGTTCCTGACTGCTCGAGCAAACTTGTCCCGTTACCGCAGGGAGTTTTCCCAGGCTCTGACCTGTGCCGAAGAGATCTACGCAGCGGCGCGCGCGTGCAATCAGCCTGGTCTTTTGGCCGGCGCAGCCAATCTTCTTGGATGCCTGAAGATGGACGTCGGTCAGACTGATGAGGCTATTCCTCTTCTGAGGGAAAGCTTGTCGATCTACGAGAAGCTCGACTTCAAGCATGAGGTGGGAAAGGTCCTGTACAACCTCGGGACAATTCACCGGGCTGCCGGTGAGATGGAGAAGGCCATCGAATACTTCGAGAGGGACCTGGCCGTCTGTATCGACACAGCGGACGAATCAGGGGCTGCGGAGACGCTCAACACCTTGGCCCTGGCACACGCCGAGATGGGGCGGCTGCAGAAGGCCGAAGAGCTCCAGAAGCAAGCATTGGAGAAGTTCTCGAAGATCCGCAACCAGCACAAGATCAGTATGGTCACCAATGATCTTGCCATCACCCTTCGGCGTCAAGGTCGCATCGAAGAGGCTCTGGCCCTTCATCTGAGGGACGCTGAGATCTGCCGTGATGTCATGAATCTTTCGGGAGAGGCGCTCGCCCACAGCAATGCTGCCGAGGTTCTTCACCGCCTCGGCAGGAATAGCGAGGCGGTGGAGTACTCGACGGCGGCTCGAGCCGTCTTCGCTCAACTCGGTGACGGTCAGAGGCTGGCCAAGGCCATGATCTCCCACATTCCCCTCCTGTTCGAGGACGGAAGAATTGAGGAGGCGGTAGAAGGTGCGGCCGCCGCGATCGAAGCGCTGAAGCTCTTCGGGGACGTGAAGGACGTTGCCTCCACGCATCAAGTGCTGGCCCGTGAATACGGGGTCATGGAGAACTGGGACGAGTCCCTCCGGCATGCCATGGAGTCGTTGGAGGTCGGCGGTACCGCCCTGACTCCGTATGTACGGGTGGTGAGCTGTGGCATGGCTCTGCGGGCCGCCTCCCAGCTTGGACGGGAAGCGCAAGCCGCGCATTGCGTGGGGGTCCTCCGAGAGGCTTTCGTGGCCGACCCCTCCCTTCGCGGGGCGTTCGCCAAGACTTTCGAGGAAGAGGCTGGAGTGTTCGCATTGTGAAGTCTGGCGTCGCCGCTTGCTTACGCCGCCACTACGCCACACCCCGCTAACCTGCCCCGACCAGCGAAAAGGCCCTCCGGTGCGGAGGGCCTTACGGTCGTGCGGGCGGTGCGCCCCCGGCAGGACTCGAACCTGCGGCCAAGCGCTTAGAAGGCGCCTGCTCTATCCACTGAGCTACGGGGGCCGGGAGTCCTGATCGGGTGGTTCCGTGGCCGTGCCGGGACAAGGATAGGGCTCCGATCGCCTGGACCCGGTTGCTTCACCTGCGTGGCACGATGTGGAGGTTCGGTGAAGCGAACCGATAATCGCAGGTGGGTGCGGATCCCGCACCGCTTTTCGCGCCCTGCGGCCCGGGTGTTGTGCACTCGTTATGCCTGCGCCCCACTCGTCCCCTCTGTCCCGACTCTGTCCAGAGGGTGGAACCGCCGCGCAGAGGGGCCTATACGCTTCAAAAAGGCGCCAAAATTGGGCATTCTTCGCATGTGGTGACCATGGACGTACGGCCTCAGCTCATCGACGCACTTTCCGCCCTGCGCGACCGTGTCGCCGCCGTGCGTCTTCCACTCCCGCTGCCGGGGGCCGAACGCGCCCGGCAGACGAGGGTCGAACTCCTCGCACAGCTCGACGACTACCTCCTGCCCCGGCTCAAGGACCCCGAGGCCCCGCTCCTCGCCGTGATCGGCGGATCCACCGGGGCGGGGAAGTCCACGCTGGTCAACTCGCTGGTGGGGTGCCGGGTCAGCGAGGCCGGGGTGCTGCGGCCCACCACCCGCACCCCGGTGCTGGTCTGTCACCCCGACGACCACCACTGGTTCGCCGGCGTACGGGTGCTCCCGCAGCTCACCCGTATCTGGCTGCCGCCGGGTCAGGCCCGGGACCCCGACGGGCTCGACGACCTCGGCCCCGGCGCGGACGACGAGGGGAACGTGCTGCGGGTCGAGACCGCGGTCAGCCTGCCCCGCGGGCTCGCCATCCTCGACGCCCCCGACATCGACTCGCTCGTCGTACGCAACCGGGTCCTGGCCGCCGAACTCATCTGCGCCGCCGATGTCTGGGTGATGGTCACCACCGCCTCCCGGTACGCCGACGCGGTGCCCTGGTACCTGCTGCGTACGGCGAAGGAGTACGACGCGGCCCTCGTCACCGTCCTCGACCGGGTCCCCCACCAGGTGATCGCCGAGGTCTCCCGGCAGTACGCGGCGCTCCTGACCCGCGCCGGGCTCGGGGACGTACCCCGCTTCACCATCCCCGAGCTCCCCGAATCCGCGGGCGGCGGCAGCGGACTGCTCCCCACCACCGCCGTCGCCCCGCTGCGCGCCTGGCTCACCCACCGGGCCCAGGACCCCGCCGCCCGGCAGCAGGCGGTGGGGCGCACCGCGTCCGGGCTCATCGAATCGCTGAACGTACGGATCCCCGAGCTGGCCGGCGCGGTCGCCGCGCAGTACGCGGCGTCCGTACGGCTCACCGGCGTGGTCCAGGACGCCTACGGCAAGGAGGCCGCCCGGATCCGCCGCAGGCTCCAGAGCGGAGCGGTCCTCTCCGGCGACGCCCGGACCCGGTGGCGCGGCTACCCCCTCTACAGCGCACCCGGCGAACTCCTCGAAGCGCTGGTCGACAGCCTGATCGCCCTGCTCCAGTGCGCCGCGTCCGCCGCCGACGAGCAGATCCGTACGCAGTGGGGCCGCGAGCCCGCCGCCGGAGTCTTCCGGTTCGAGGGCGCCGGGCGGGAAGCCGGGGGATGGGGGCCGGCCGAGGACATCGAGGGCCGGATCGCGGTGGCCGTACGGCGGTGGCGGCGGGTCCTGGAGGAGCTCGCCGAGGAAGAGGTGCGCCAGCTCGAACGCAGCGTGGCGCCCGACCCCGAGACCGTCGCCGCCCTCCTCGCGGCGGCCCTGCTCGGCGGCCGGCGGGCCCGGGCGGCGGGGGAGCAGCTCGCCGAACGCATCGGCGCCCAGGGCGCGCTGCGCCTGAGGGACAAGGGCGGCGAACTCCTGACGACCTATCTCGACCAGGTACTCGGCGGCGAACGCGAGCGCAGGCTCGCCCCGCTCGACGCACTCGACGTCGCCCCCGAACCGCAGGCCGAACTGATCGCCGCGCTTTCCGTACTGCAGAAGGAGAGGTGGCAGCGATGACCGCCGTCACGGACGAGGACCAGGGCAACGGCACGACGGAGACCGGCGAACGGAAGGAGAAGGAGGCGCGGGGCAAGGACGGCCGCTGGGACGACGGGCTCATCGCACGGCGCGCCGCGGCGGCCGACGCCCGCAGCGGCGATTCCGGAACCGGAGACTCCCGTACGGAGAAGAGTTCCACGGACTCCGCCGACTCACCCGACTCCGTCGGCTCCCCTCCCGACGAGGACGACGTACGGCCGCAGGTCGAGGCGTACGGGCCCTCCGACGGCCCCCTGCCGACCCGGCTCGACGCCCTGCGCGAACTCGTCGGCCTCTCCCGCGCCCGGCTCGACCGGGACACCCTCGCCGAGGCCGGACGCGTACTGGACGAGGCCGCCGCCCGGCAGCGGCTCTCCTCCCGGCACACGGTCGTCGCCATCGCGGGGGCCACCGGGAGCGGCAAGTCGACCCTGTTCAACGCCCTGTCCGGGGCGCAGATCTCCGACACCGGGCTGCGCCGCCCCACCACCTCCCAGCCCATCGCGTGCAGCTGGACCGACGGGGCCGCCGGCCTGCTCGACCGCCTCGCGATCCCCGGCAGGCTGCGCCGCAGGCCGCACCCCGGACCCGCCGCCTTCGACGAGGCGCTCCAGGGGCTCGTCCTGGTCGACCTGCCGGACCACGACTCCGCCGCGACAGCCCACCGGGACCAGGTGGACCGGGTGCTGGCGCTGGTCGACGCGGTGATCTGGGTCGTCGACCCGGAGAAGTACGCCGACGCCGCCCTGCACGAGCGCTATCTGCGCCCCCTGGCCGGGCACGCGGAGGTCACCTTCGTCGTCCTCAACCAGATCGACCGGCTGCCCGGCGAGGCCGCCGACCTCGTGCTCGACGACCTTCGCCGGCTCCTGGACGAGGACGGCATGGCGCTCGGCGAGCACGGCGAACCCGGCGCCACCGTCATGTCCCTGTCCGCGCTGACCGGCGACGGGGTGCCCGAACTGCGCGAGATGGTCGGCCGGTTCGTCCAGGACCGCACGGCCGCCACCCGCCGCCTCTCCGCCGACGTGGACGCGGCGGCGGCGCGGCTGCGCCCCGTGTACGTGGCTGAGGGGCGGCCCGGACTCGGTGAGCGGGCCCGCGAGGAGTTCACCGACCGGCTGGCCGAGGCCGTCGGAGCGGCCGCCGCCGGGGAGGCCGCCGAGCGGGAGTGGCGCAGGAACGCCGGGCGCGCCTGCGGGACGCCGTGGCTGCGGCTGTGGCGCTGGTACGAGTCCCGGGGGCTGCCGGGCAGCCTGGACCGGATGGGCCAGGCGCTCGCCCCGCCCGAGGAGGAGCTGACGGCCCGGCAGCGCGTGGAGCAGGCGGTCCGGATCGTCGCGGACGACGCCGCCGACGGACTGCCCGCACCCTGGGCGCAGGCGGTGCGCGAGGCGGCGTTCAGCGGGGCGAAGGGGCTGCCGGAGGCGCTGGACGAGCTGGCGGCCGCGGGGGGCGTTTCCGCCAAGGACCCGGGCAAGGCGGCGGGCGCTTCGGCCGGTGCCGGGCGGGGCGGTGTAAAGGCGGGCCGGGGTCCGGTCACCGGCCCCGCGTTCGGCGGGCGGCCGGCCAAACCGCCCAGGCCGAAGTGGTGGCCCGCCGCGGTGCTGGCCCAGGTGTCCATGACGCTGCTTCAGATCTTCGGCGGTCTGTGGCTGCTCGGCCAGATCGTCGGGATCCTGGAACCGGGGCTCGTCACCCCCGCCCTGATCATGCTGGCCGGAGTCGTCGGCGGGCCGCTGGTGGAGTGGTCCTGTGCGGCGGCGATCCGGGGCCCCGCCCGGCGCTACGGGCAGGACGCCGAACGCCGGCTGCGCGAGGCGGCGGCCGGATGCGGCCGGGCCAGGGTCCTGGACCCGGTCTCGGCGGAGCTGGTGCGGTACCGGGAGGTGCGGGAGCGGTATGCGGCGGTGACGGAGTTTTCCACAACCGGCCAGTAGTCCACAGGCTCCCGCGCCATTCGCTTCCGGCGTCCACCATGAAGTCAGCACACCGGATGAAGTCAGCACACCGGTGGACGGAACGACCGGAACGACCGGTACGGCGGGAACGAAGGAATACGGGGGCGGAAAATGAACGAGACGATGGTGACGCTGGTGGGAAACGCCGCCACGGCGGTGGAGTTCCGCGAGACGGCGACGGGGGGAATGGCGCGATTCCGCTTTGCCGTGACACCGCGGCGCCGGGACCGCGAGACGCAGCTCTGGACGGACGGACCCACCAGCTTCTACACGGTCTGGGCCTGGCGGACGCTGGCGGCGAATCTGGCCGGTTCGGTGGGGATCGGGGAACCCCTCGTGGTGCACGGCCGGTTGAAGGTCCGCGACGAGGAACAGGACGGCGGGCGAAGGACGTTCGTGGACCTCGAGGCGGTCGCGGTGGGCCACGACCTGAGCCGGGGTACCGCCGCCTTCCGGCGGGTCGTCAGGACCGAACCCGCGCTGACACCGCCGTCGCACCACGGGCCTGACGGCGGGTCGGAAGGAGCGCCTGGCGGCACCACGGACGTGTCCTTCGCCGTGCGGGAAAAGGTGGCGGTGTCCTGAAAGGGCTGGCCGGGAGGGGCGCCCCGGGGATAACGATTCCGATTCGGAATGGTTGACCGAGGGCAGTACGGGGGACTGTGGTTCGCCCGGTCCTTAGGATTCCCAGAGCTCATGGGTCACTTGAGTCTGCTGGCGGGGCATTCCCCACACGCGCACCACGCGCGAGGGCCTCGCCCGGAGGGGAATTCTGTGTTTTCTGCGTCTTCTGTGTCCGCTTCGCCGTCCGACGCGAAGGCGGTGCACGCCGTCCGCGGCAGAGCCGCGCGCATCGGGGAGACCGGCAGAACCGGCCGCGTCGGGGAGGCCGCCGGGGCCGGGCGCACCGGGGAGACCCGCAGGGCCGGACGGAGGGGGCGCGGCCGGGCCGCCCTCCGCCCGGTGACCGCTCTGCTGCTCTCCGGTCTCGTCACGGCGGCCACCCTCGCCGGGACGGGCACGGCGGCCGCCGACGACCCGGGCCGGCACCAGGGCGGCGCGGCTGCGGTGCTCGACGGGCTGAAGACCTTCGACAGTGCCGTGCTCCGCATGCCGGGCGAGAACGGCGCCCCCGACCGTACGCAGGAGCTGCCCGCCGGGCTCTTCGAGATGACCGTGGACGGCGGCGGCAAGCTCAAGACGTACTGCATCGACCTCCACAACCCCACCCAGGACCAGGCGAAGTACCTGGAGACCCCCTGGGCCGAGACCTCCCTCGGTGCCAACCGGAACGCCGGGAAGATCCGGTGGATCCTCCAGCACTCCTACCCCCAGGTCGACGACCTCGCCGCACTGGCCGAGGCGGCGGGCACCGGCCCGCTCACCGAGCGGACCGCCGCCGCGGGCACCCAGGTCGCCATCTGGCGCTACTCGGACGACGCCGATGTCACCGCGTCGGACAAGCAGGCGGAGAAGCTCGCCGACTGGCTGCAGAAGCGGGCGCGCAACGTCGCCGAACCCCGGGCCTCCCTGACGCTGGAGCCCGCGGCGGTCTCCGGCCGGGCCGGGGAGCGGCTGGGCCCGGTGATCGTCCGTACGGACGCGGACCAGGTCTCCGTGTCACCCCCGGTGGACGCGGCGGCGAGCGGCATCTCGGTGACGGACGAGAAGGGCGTGCCCGTCACCTCCGCCACCGACGGCGCCCGCCTCTACTTCGCCGTACCGAAGGGCAGCACCGACGGCTCCGCCTCGCTGACCGTCCAGACGACCACCTCCGTACCGGTCGGCCGGGCGTTCGCCGGGACCACCCGCACCCAGACCCAGATCCTGGCCGGCTCCAGCGAGTCCACGGTCTCCGCACGGGCCACCGCCACCTGGGCCGAGACGGGCGCCGCCCCGGCGCTGACCGCCCGGAAGAACTGCGCCGCCGGCGGCGTGGACATCACCGCGGCCAACCAGGGGGACGAGCCCTTCACCTTCGAGCTCGGCGGCACCGAGCACACCGTGGCCGCCGGAACCACCGAGACGGTGACGATCCCGGTCGCCGAGGACCAGGCGTACGACTTCACCATCACCGGCCCCGGCGGCTTCCGGAAGAACTTCACCGGCGTGCTGGACTGCGCCACCAGCGGCAGCGTCATCGCGGCCGAGGCCGACCGGCAGAGCGACGACGACACCGGAGTCGGCACTCAGAGCGCCCGCCAGTCCGTCCCCGCCTCGACCGGCACCACCACCTCCGGCCTGGAGGGCGACCTCGCCGAGACCGGCGGCTCCAGCACCACCCCGATGATCGCGGCCCTCGCCGTCGGCCTCCTCGTCATCGGCGGCTGCACCCTGTTCGTCCTGCGCCGGAAGGAAGCGCACCAGCACGCTGAGTAGTGACCGGTGCGCGACCGTGACGGTCGCGCACCGGCCGATCCCCGGACGGGTTTCCGTCCGGGGACGGCCGTCAGGCAAGATGGGGTGTATCTGCCCACACCTCTATTGCTGCCGGACGGTTTCTCTTGGCTGAGTTCATCTACACCATGCGCAAGACGCGCAAGGCGCACGGCGACAAGGTGATCCTTGATGACGTCACCTTGAACTTCCTGCCCGGCGCGAAGATCGGTGTCGTGGGGCCCAACGGTGCCGGTAAGTCCACGGTGCTGAAGATCATGGCGGGCCTGGAGCAGCCGTCCAACGGTGACGCGTACATGTCGCCGGGGTACAGCGTCGGCATCCTCATGCAGGAGCCGAAGCTCGACGAGAGCAAGAGCGTCCTGGAGAACGTCCAGGACGGCGCCGCCGAGATCATGGGCAAGCTCAAGCGCTTCAACGAGGTCGCCGAGCTCATGGCGACCGACTACTCCGACGCGCTCATGGACGAGATGGGCAAGCTCCAGGAGGACCTGGACCACGCGAACGCGTGGGACCTGGACGCCCAGCTGGAGCAGGCCATGGACGCCCTGGGCTGCCCGCCCGGGGACTGGCCGGTCGTCAACCTCTCCGGTGGCGAGAAGCGCCGTGTGGCGCTCTGCAAGCTGCTCATCGAGGCCCCGGACCTGCTCCTCCTCGACGAGCCCACCAACCACCTCGACGCCGAGTCGGTGAACTGGCTGGAGCAGCACCTCTCGAAGTACCCGGGTGCCGTCGTCGCCGTCACCCACGACCGGTACTTCCTGAACAACGTCGCCGAGTGGATCCTCGAGCTCGACCGCGGCCGCGCGATCCCCTACGAGGGCAACTACTCCACGTACCTGGAGCGCAAGGCCACCCGCCTCAAGGTCGAGGGCCGCAAGGACGAGAAGCGCCAGAAGCGGCTCAAGGAAGAGCTGGAGTGGGTGCGGTCGAACGCCAAGGGGCGCCAGACCAAGTCCAAGGCCCGTCTCGCCCGGTACGAGGAGATGGCGGCCGAGGCCGACAAGATGCGGAAGCTGGACTTCGAGGAGATCCAGATCCCGCCGGGCCCGCGCCTCGGTTCCATCGTCGTCGAGGTCGAGAACCTCTCGAAGGCCTTCGGCGACAAGGTCCTCATCGACGACCTGTCCTTCACGCTGCCCCGTAACGGCATCGTCGGCATCATCGGTCCCAACGGTGCGGGCAAGACCACGCTGTTCAAGATGATCCAGGGCCTGGAGACGCCGGACAGCGGCGCCATCCGGGTCGGCGACACGGTCAAGATCTCCTACGTCGACCAGTCCCGCGCCAACATCGACCCGAAGAAGACCCTCTGGGCCGTCGTCTCGGACGAGCTGGACTACATCAACGTCGGCCAGGTCGAGATGCCCTCGCGCGCCTACGTCTCCGCGTTCGGCTTCAAGGGCCCCGACCAGCAGAAGCCGGCCGGTGTCCTCTCCGGTGGTGAGCGCAACCGCCTCAACCTGGCGCTGACGCTCAAGGAGGGCGGCAACCTGCTGCTCCTCGACGAGCCCACCAACGACCTCGACGTGGAGACCCTGTCCTCGCTCGAGAACGCACTGCTGGAGTTCCCGGGCGCCGCAGTGGTCATCTCCCACGACCGCTGGTTCCTGGACCGCGTCGCCACGCACATCCTCGCCTACGAGGGTGACTCCAAGTGGTACTGGTTCGAGGGCAACTTCGAGTCGTACGAGAAGAACAAGGTCGAGCGGCTCGGCGCGGACGCGGCCCGCCCGCACCGCGCCACGTACAAGAAGCTCACGCGAGGCTGATCGTCTTGGCCCGTCACATCTACAGCTGCCCCCTGCGCTGGTCGGACATGGATGCCTTCGGCCACGTCAACAACGTGGTCTTCCTCCGCTACCTGGAGGAGGCGCGCATCGACTTCATGTTCCGGCTGGCGCCGGGCGACGGCTCGCCGTCGTTCTCGGGCGGGTCCGTCGTGGCCCGGCACGAGATCGACTACGTACGGCCGCTGGTGCACCGGCACGAGCCGGTCACCGTCGAGTCGTGGGTCACGAAGATCGGCGCCGCGTCGCTGACGATCGCCTATGAGATCAAGGACCCCGACCAGGTGTACGTACGGGCCTCGACCGTCGTCGTCCCGTACAACCT
This sequence comes from Streptomyces microflavus, assembly GCF_014650075.1. GTDB lineage: Bacteria > Actinomycetota > Actinomycetes > Streptomycetales > Streptomycetaceae > Streptomyces > Streptomyces microflavus. The sequence goes on from NZ_BMUG01000001.1 coordinate 430,303, forward strand.
GGAGGCCGAGCGGCCCCGGCGGATCTCTGCCGAGGAGAAGCTCTTCCTCCAGAAGTACCTGGCAGAGGAGCCCGCCGCGGCATGAAGGTGCCTGTGCAGTCGCTGCTGTTCGCCGACCCGAGGGAGGCGGCGGATCTCGCCGCCTTCCTCGGCCGGCTGCTCCACTACGACCGGGCCGCCGCGGTCCGGTTGCAGGCGGGCGGCGGCGACGCACTGGCCGTGTTCGGCCGCCCGCCCTCCTTCGAGGTGCTCGCGATCCGTACGGCCCGCCTGGCCCGCCCCGAGACGCTCGACGTCACGGTGTCGGCGGGCGAGCTGCTGGAGTCCCTCGACATCTCCGGGGAGGGCCCGGGCGAGCGGGGCGGTGCGCTGCCCGCCCCCGTCACCGGGCCGCCGTGGACCGGCGTCCTGCCGCCCCGGGGACCCTGGCGCGAACAGGCCGGCCTGCCCGGGCCGGACGCCCTGCGCGCCTCCCTCGACGCGGCCGTCGCCGAATTCCGTACGCGGGACGAGGCGCTGCCCGAAGAGCAGCGCACCCGCGCCGAGCGCGACCGTATCGGCCGGGAGATCTGGTCCCGGCCCGTCGGCGCCACCGAGCTGCCGCTGCGCGCGGTCCACGCCGCCCAGTCCCTCGGCTTCTTGCGCGCCGACCCCGGCTTCCCCGTCTCACTGTTCGCCTCCGGCGGCTGGCTGCGGCTCCGGACCCCGTTCGGGTCGGTCGCCCTGCGCCGCGACCCGGTGAGCGGGCTGGGTGCGCTGGCCCTGACCGTCGGGCACAACTGAGCCGGGCGATCCGCCCGGCCCGTCAGCCTTCCTCCAGCCCGCGGTGCGTCAGTCGGCCGTGTTGACCATCGAGGCCGCCGCGTACGTCAGGTAGTCCCACAGCTGCTTCTCGTGCTCGGGCGCCAGACCCAGCTCGTCCAGCGCGACCCGCATATGAGCCAGCCAGGCGTCATGGGCCGCCCGGTCCACCCGGAACGGGGCATGCCGCATCCGCAGCCTCGGGTGGCCCCGGTGGTCGCTGTAGGTGCGCGGGCCGCCCCAGTACTGCATCAGGAACAGGGTGAAGCGCTCCTCGGCCGGGCCCAGATCCTCCTCCGGGTACATCGGCCGCAGCAGCTCGTCGCCCGCGACCCCCTCGTAGAAGCGGTGGACCAGGCGTCGGAAGGTCTCCTCGCCGCCGACCTGCTCGTAAAAGGTCTGCTCCTGAAGCGTGTCGCGCGGAATCTCTGTCACCCGTCCATGGTCGCAGACGCACCGGCCGAGGTCAGGGGTCCTAGGACCAATGGCCGGGACCATCCCGCCCGGCCCGGTCGCCTCCGCCGCGCCGCCGCAGGACAGTGGAGGCATGGGCGCACACCGGGAAGTCCCTTCCGAGGCCGATACGGACGCCGAGGCCGGTACCGGCGCGGATACGGACGCCGAGGCCGACGCGGCGCACCAGGCCCTGGTGCGGGACATCGTCGCGCAGGGCGGGCTCACCGACCCCGCCTGGCGCGCCGCCTTCGAACAGGTGCCGCGCCACCTCTTCGTGCCGTACTACTACGTGCACGGCAGCCGGGGCTACGAGCGGCTCTGGGGCGAGGACCCTGATCCCGTACGGCGCCGGCGCTGGCTGCGCGGGGTGTACGGGGACGAGCCCCTGGCCACCCGGATGCGGGACGGCGAACTCATCTCGTCCTCCAGCCAGCCCTCGCTGATGGCCCTGATGCTCGATGCCCTCGACGTGCGGGACGGGCACACCGTCCTGGAGATCGGCACCGGCCCCGGCTACAACGCGGCGCTGCTCTCCCACCGGCTCGGCGCCCCCGCGGTGACCAGCGTCGATCTGGACCCGGAGATCACGGACGCGGCCCGCAGCCACCTCGCCGCCGCCGGGTACCGCCCGACGGTCGTCACCGGCGACGGGGCCCGGGGCTCCCCGCAGCAGGCCCCGTACGACCGGATCATCGCGACCTGCACGCTGCCCTCCGTACCGCCCGCCTGGCCGGAGCAGTGCTCGCCCGGCGCGCGCATCCTCGCTCCGGTCGCGACCGGGCTCGTCTCGCTGGAGGTACGGGCGACGGCGCACGGCCGGCGCGCCGAGGGGCACTTCCTGCACACCCCGGCGTATTTCGTGCCCCTGCGCGGGGCCTCACCGCTGCCCGGACCCGTCGCGCGCTCCGGCGGAGTGCCGAGACGGGCGATCGGGAACGAGCTCTTCCGGTTCCTGCTGACCCTGACCGCCGGCAGCCTCGATCCGCACGAGGCCCTCTCCCTCTGGGAGCGCGAGGAGCGCCCGCAGCGGGAGAGGTACGGCATCACGGTCGCGGACGGCCGGCAGTGGGCCTGGCTGGACGACCCGGAGGGGCCGTACACCTGGCCCCTGGCCGGGTGATCTCCGGCCCGCAGGGGGACGGGTCTCAGTCCCGGCGGATCGTGATCGTCGTCCAGGCCCCGACGTGCACCTGGTCGCCGTCCTGGAGCGGGACGGGGACGTACGGCTGGATCGGGTCCTCGGCGCCGTTGAGCGTGGTGCCGTTGGTGGACTTCTGGTCGACCACCGCCCAGCCGCCGTCGGGCTGCTGCACCAGCACCGCGTGCTGGTGCGAGACGCCCGGGTCCTCCGGCGGCACCGACAGGTCGATGTCCGGGGACTCGCCCGTGCTGTGCCGGCGGCGGCCGATGGTGACCTGGGTCCCGGTGAGCGGCAGACGCTGCTCGGGGGAGTACGCGGGCAGGTTCAGCCCGGTCGCCTCGGGGCCGCTGCGCTGCATCATCGCCAGGAAGTACTCACGGTCCGGCGCGATGACGGCGGTCCAGGACGCGGCCTGCTGAGGCTGCCCCTGACCGGGGGCCTGGCCGTACCCCTGGTCCTGGCCGTATCCCTGGTTCCCCTGATGCTGGTCGGGGTGCCCGCCCTGCCGGCCGCCCGGCCCCTGCTGCCCACCCTGCTGCCCGCCCTGGTACGGGGCCTGCTGCTGGAAGGCCTGAGGCGGCTGCGGTGCCTGCGCCTGGGACGGCGGTGGCAGCACCCAGTCGTCGCCACCGCCACCGTGCGGGGACTGCTGCTGCGGCGGCGCGGAATGCTGCTGCTGGGGCGGGAAGGGCGAGGACTGCTGCGGCTCGAAGGGCGAGGACTGCTGGGGCTCGAACGGCGAGGGCGCCGACTGCTGCCGCTCGAACGGTGACGGAGCCGACTGCTGCTGGTGCGGCGGCGGCCCCTGCTGCTGGAAGGCCGGCGGAGGCGGCGGGCCCTGCTGGAACGCGTGCGGCGGAGGGCCGCCCTGGCCGCCCTGGCCACCGCGCTCGTCCTGGCCGCCGGGACCGGTCCGCTCCGGAGCGAGCGGCTCGGCGGGACGGTTCATCTGCGAGGGCCGCGAAGCCTGGAACTCGAACGGGTCGTGCTGCTGGGACCCGCCACCGGGACCGCCGGGACCACCCTGGCCGCCCTGTCCTCCGGGACCGCCCTGGCCGCCTTGTCCGCCGGGACCCTGCTGGGATCCGCCGGGGCCCTGCTGGGACAGGAAGCCGGGCGGCAGGTTGAGACCGGGCGGCGGCCCGCCGGGGCCACCCGGGCCGCCGGGCGTCCCGTGCTGCGGGGCCAGCGGCGTGTACGAGGTCGCCGTGTTGGTGAGGAAGTTCCAGCGGCACTCCTCGCAGTACGGCGCGTTCGCCTCGCGAGGCGTGCGGCACTGCGGGCAGAGCTCGGCCTGCATCGTCGGCGGGCCGCCGTCGTTGCCTGCGGGCGGCGGGTAGCCGTAACCGGGCGCGGGGGGCGGCGGAGGGGGCGGGGGGACGGCGCCGGCGGGGGCGCCCGTTCCGGTCATGCGGTGTCCGCAGACCTCGCACCAGTCCTCGGAACCCGACTGGTGTCCGTTCGGGCAGGTCGGCATGTCGGCGCTTCCCCCTCTCCTCGTCCGGCCCCGGGGGCCGTCATGCTGTCGATCGTGACCGTTCGGCCACCAGATGCTGCTACTTCTTGACGCGAACTGTCTTGGTCGAGCGCGTTTCGAGGGTCATCTCGTCCGCTTCCGCGACCTTCGCTTTCAGTCGCACAGTACCTGTCGCCGCATCGACGACGTCGACCACCTTCGAAAGCAGTTTCGCAGTGTCCTGGTTCCCGGACGCCGATGCCAATTGCACCGCACGGCCCAGTTTCGCCGTCGCTCCGTCGAAGTCGCCCGACTTGCGGGCGTCCAGCCCCTGCTGGATGACTTGTGCCAGTTCCGCCTGACCTGTGTAGTGCGCGACCTGCGGATTGATCGAGGTCGACGCCACCATGTCGTCCGTCCACACCGCCCGGACGAGCCCCTGGGAGAGGACCTGCGGAGCCCCCGCGCCGGAGGGGTCGGGCAGGATCAGCGAGACCCGGGCCGCCAGCATCTCCTGGCCGATCCCGGCCTCGGGGACCAGGACGCACACGTGGTAGTCGCGGGACTCGTCGCCCCAGGAGCCGGTCGGGTAGTCCCCGGCGCGCGGGGACGCCTCGGTGCGCCGGCCGGTCAGGTCCTCGACCGTGGGTGCCACCTGCTTCACGAACCGGATCTCCACCCCGACGGGCGTCCAGAGCCGCAGCGCCACGTCCGCGACCTCCTTGCCCATCGCGTTCTCCATCATCTGCGTGAAGTCGGCGGCGAGACCCGCAGGGTCGGCGACGATGTCGGCGGTGCCGAGGAGCGCGGAGGCGATGGAGGTGACCTCCTTCACCTCCCAGTCGGTGCCGACGCCCCGGGCGTCACAGGTGAACCGGCCCGCGCAGGAGTCCAGCGCGGCCCGCAGGTCCTCGGGCGCCTCGTGCTCGTTGCGGCCGTCGGTCAGCAGGATGCCGTGCCGGATGTCGACGTCGGCGGCGCCCAGCAGCCGGTCGGTCAGCCGCAGCCAGGTGCCGATCGCGGTCCCGCCGCCCGCGCTCAGCTTCCGCAGGGCCTCCTTGGCCTGGGCCTTCGTCCGCGCGTCGGCGACCGCGAGCTGCCCGTTGCCGGGATAGACGTCCTTCGCCACATGCGTACCGGCGACCACCGAGAACCGGGTGCCCTCGCGCAGGGTGTCGATGGCCGCCGCCGTCGCGTCGCGTGCGTTGCGCATCTTCGTCGGCGGGTAGTCCATGGAGCCCGAACAGTCGACCATCAGCACCACCGCGGCGCTCGGTGCCTGCCCCGGGCCGTACCCGGGGGCGGCCGCCGCGCCGGGCAGCGGGATGCCGCCGGTGGTGCCGCCGCCGGTCGAGGTGACGGTGACGATCCCGTTGACCTCGCGGCCGCCCTCCGGCAGGAACTCGTTCTGGTACACGTCGACGGAGAACTGCGGCACGTTCGACTTCGAGAAGTTGGCCATCCGGTCTGCTCCTTGAGACTCAAACGGTGGTGCAGGCCGATCCTGCCCCTTGCTGCTCCACGGTGAACGGGAGCAGAGCCACTGTTACGTTGTCGTGGCCCCCGCCGTCGAGCGCGTGTCCGACAAGGACCTGGGCGCCGTGCAGCGGGCGCAGGTGGGCCTCCGGAGGCACGGCGGCGGCCATCTCCTCGGCGGATTCCGCGTAGTTCCACAGGCCGTCCGTGCAGACCACCACCAGACCGGGGCGGTCCGGCTTGAACGAGGCGGTATGCGGCTCCAGTTCGTAGGAGTCGGCGCCGAGCCAGCCGGTGATGGCGTGGGCGCGCTCGTCGGCGTACGCCTCGGCCTCGTTCATCAGGCCCGCCGCCACCATCTGCGCGGCCCATGAATCGTCCTCGGTGAGCCGGGCGGGCGGGCCCGTCCGGTCCTCCGGAACCCAGTAGACCCGGCTGTCGCCGACCCAGCCGACGACCAGCAGACCGCCTGCCATGATCGCGCCGACCAGGGTGCAGGCCGGGGCGTTCTGATGGCGGTGGGCCTCGTGCTCGGCAGCCCCGGGCGGGTCCTGGGCCAGCACGTTGACCGCCTCGGACGCGGCGACGATCGCCTCGTGCATCGCCTGCTGCGGGTGCGTGCCGCGCGGCAGGGACTCCAGCAGGGCCTCGTTGGCGGCGACCGCGGCGGCCGCCGAGGCCTCGTCGGGCCGGCTCGCCGAGGAGACGCCGTCGCAGACGATGGCGACGACGGCGGGCGAACCGTCCGGCAGCGCGGTCGAGGAGACCGCGAAGGAGTCCTCGTTACGGTGGTGGCGCAGGCCCCGGTCGCTGACGGCGGCCACCGAGCCGAGCTCCTGCTCCATGTGGTCGCGCTCGCGGGGCTGGGCGTGCCCGCAGTTCTCGCAGTATCCGTCGGGGTCCACCCGGCCGGACCGGCAGGCCACGCAGACCTTCGTACTGGCGGCGGGCGTCGGGGTGGGCTCCGCCGTGCGGGGATCGGGCGCGGCCAGAGCGAAGTCGCCCGAGCTGTCGGGGCTGTTGGAGCTGTCGGGACTGTAGGGGGGTTCGGCGGGCTCGGCGGCGGGTTCCGTGGCGGCCGGAACCGCCGCCGCCCGGTCGTCGTGGCGCACCGGAGGCGTCGTCGGCAACGGCTTGCCGCCCGAGTCCGTGCCGGGCAGGTCCGTCGCCCGGTGCACGGGCGCGGGCACGTCGGAGCTGTCCGTCTCCGATGCGGCGGGCCACTGGACGGCCGCCACGGGAGGCGCGGGCGCGTCGGGTACGGGCGGGGCCGCCGGGGGCGGTACGGCAGGCGCGGGCGGGCCCGTCGGCGACACGGCAGGCGCCGCCGGGGCAGCCGGCGGCACCGTGATCGCCATCGTCGGCCGGTCGTCGGGGCGGGCCGGCACGGCCGACAGGTCGTAGCCGCACGCACCGCAGAACAGGTCGCCGGACGCCGGCGGCTCCTCGCAGCCGGGGCACCTCGCCAGGGCGGGCTGCTGGTGGCTCTCTGACATCTTCACACCCACGTCCGGGGGCGGAAACGGTTGGCCCGCTCCACCAGTTCGATCCTCTCGTCGCCCCGCTGCGCGAGCCGGGCGAGCATGCGGTACGAGCGTTCGAGGCCCAACCGCAGTCCCCGCTCGTCCAGTTCGGCGTCGAGCAGTTTCCGGGTACCCGGAGGTGCGGCCGCCGATCCGCCCGGCGGCGGGGCACCGGGACTACCGGAGAGTATCCAGTCCAGCGCCTTGCCCAGTACCTCGGTCGTCAACTGCTCGCGGCGCACCGGGTCCAGACCGAACCCGGTCAGCGCCGCCACCTGCACGGCGGCGGCCGTCAGATCGGCCAGCAGCGGCTCGGCGGGGTCCCGCTCCCGCAGCCGGGCGCGGACGGCCGTGACCCGGGCCGCCGTGTAGTGGATCGACGCCTCCGGCACCGACTCCAGGGTGTGCGCGGCCCCCGCCCGGTCCCCGGCGGCGATCTGCACCCGGGCCAGGCCGAACGCGGCGCTCACGAAGCTCGGATCGGTCGCCCACACCAGGCGGTAGTACTCGGCGGCGTTGTCCAGCTGGCCCAGCACCTCGGCGCAGATTCCCAGCGCCAGCTTGGGCGCGGGCTCCCCGGGGAACGCGTCGTACACCGCGTCGAAGGAGAGCGCCGCGACCTCGTGGTCGCCGGTCACCAGCGAGGTGATGCCCCGGTACCAGACGACCCGCCAGTCGTCCGGGTGCCGGCCCTCCAGGTCGGTCAGCGCCCCTGCGGCGGAGTCCGGTTCGCGCATCTCCAGCCGGGCCCGCAGCTCCCGCAGCCGGGTCTCCAGCGAGGCCGCGGGCACCGCCTGCAGGGCCGCGATCAGCTCGGCGGGCGCGGAGGCCATCAGCCCGGCGAGGAACCCGGCGTTCGGGTCGTTCGCGTCGACCCGGGGGACCGGCAGCGCCAGGGCGGTGGCCCGCGCGTCGAACAGGGCGAGCCTGACACCCCCTGCGGTCGCCCCGAAGGGGCCGTACGGGCCGGTCCGCGCGGCGGGTGAGGCCGTGCGGGGTGCGGGCACGGGGGCTTGCGCGGGGGGCGCGTACGCCGCTGCCGGGCCGCCGCCCTGAGGACCGGCGTACGCACCGGCACCCGTACCGCCTTGCGGGCCGGCGTACGCACCGGTGCCCGTACCGCTCTGCGGACCGCCCCGCACGTGGGTCGCCGCCGCCGTCAGCGGAGCCGCCCCCGCAGCGGGCCATGCGCCCGCCCCCGGGCCGGACGGCTGCCCGCCCACCGGCAGCGCACCGGCCACCGCCGACGTCACCGCCCCCGGGGCGACCGGCACACCGCCACCGTGCCCCTGTACACCACCGCCCTGCCCCACAACCCCGCCGCCCTGCGCCGGAATGCCCGGCAGCGGACCCGTACCGCCCTTGCGCCGTCCGAAGCGGCCACCGCGCCCCGAGGCCGCCGCCCGGGCGCCCAGCCGCGAAACGTCGTCCACCTGCTCCGCGAACAACACCGTGTCCGTCACCCGCAGTTCCGTACCGAACAACGTCGACAGCGCCGGCCTCGGCCGCCCCGTCTGGAGCGCCACGACCTCGCGCAGCACCCCGGTCAGCTGCTCGGCCATCTCGGAGGCGGAGGCGAACCGCTGGGCCGGGTCCGGGTCGGTGGCCCGGACCAGCAGCCGGTAGAAGGACTCGTAGGTGCGGAGGACCTCGATGTTGTCGGGGTCCGGCAGCGAGTCCACGAAGACGTTCGTATAGCCCTGGAAGTCGAACGTGAGGACCGCCAGCGTCCGCGCCACCGTGTACAGGTCGGAGGCGACCGACGGGCCGACCTCCGCCACCTCGGGGGCCTGGTAGCCGACGGTGCCGTAGATGGCGGACTCGGTGTCGTCCATCCGGCGGACCGCGCCCATGTCGATCAGCTTGAGCTGGTCCTCGGTCTGGATCGCGTTGTCGACCTTGAAGTCGCAGTAGAGCAGATTGCGGCTGTGCAGATGACCGAGCGCCTCCAGCGCCTCGATCCCGTACGCGCAGGCCTGCTCGACCGGCAGCGGGTCGCGCTTCCCGGCCGGGGTGCGGCGCTCGTTGGCGATCTCCTTGAGCGCCTTGCCGCCGACGTACTCCATGACGATGTACCCGTCGAGCGACCCGGTCCGCTGGTCCAGGTGCTCCACGAAGTTGTAGATCCGGACGATGTTGGCGTGCTCGATCTCGGCGAGGAAGCGGCGCTCGGAGATCGCCGCCGCCATCGCGTCCTGGTCGCCGGTGTCCAGCAGGCCCTTGAGGACCACCCAGCGGTCCGACACGGCCCGGTCCACCGCGAGGTAGACCCAGCCGAGCCCGCCGTGCGCCAGGCAGCCCACGACCTCGTACTGGCCGTGCACGATGTCGCCGCCGGTCAGCTTCGGCACGAAGGAGTAGGGGTGGCCGCACTTGGTGCAGAACCCCTCGGTGCGGCCCGGCCGCTCCCCGCGCGAACGGCCCACCGGGGCCCCGCAGTCCGAGCGGGAGCAGAACCGCTTGCGCTCGGGCACCTCCGGGTTCTCCATCACCGCCGTACGCGGGTCGGGCCGGGGCACGTCGGGGACCTGCACCAGACCGACGCCGAGCCGCCCCCGGGTGGAGGAAGCGGCCGACGAGCCCGAGGAGCGCACCGAGACCGAACGGGAGGTGGAGGAGCCGGAGAGCGAGCGCGACAGACGCCCCGATACCGAGCGCCGCGAGGTCGACGAACGCGACGAGGAGCGCGCGGAGGCCCGGGAGGAGGAGCGCTGCGAGGAGCTGTCACGGCTGCTCGCCCGGCCGCCGCCCGCGATCCCCGTGGGCGGCGAGGAGACCATGCCCGTCGGCGAGACGACCGGGGCCAGACCGCAGGTGTCGCAGTACAGCTCACCGCCGCCCATGTCCTCGTAGGCGCCCTCGCACGCCGGGCGCTGGCACTGCGTACTCATCGAATCTCCCCCTGGTCGCCGGGCCCGGACCCGCCCCGCCGGTCCTCGGGGCCGTCGGCCCCCTCGGGCCGGCGCGGTGTCAGCAGCTCGGCCGCCGCCTGCTGGTAGCGCAGCACGTTCTGCTCGGCCACCCGCAGATCGCACGGCGCGCTCCACAGCATCCGGCGCGCCGCGTCGTACCGCTCGATCAGCAGCGGATCCTCCGCCAGACCGTGCCGGGCCACCTTCGCCCTGTACGCGTCGAGCCGGCCGCGGAGCTCCGCGCGGACCGCCAGCGGGGCCGTCACCGAGGTCAGCGACTCCCGGGCGCGCAGCAGCTCCTCCTCGGCCTCCTGCTCCAGCGACTCCAGGAGCGGGGAGAGCCGGTTCCACTGGGCGCGCCTGCGGTACTCGGACGCGATGTCCAGCCGCTCCTGGAGGGCGGTCGCCGGTCCGCTGACGGCGGGCACCTCGGAGGCGGCGATCTTGGCCAGCACCTCGCCGCGCGCCGCCCGCGCCTCGGTCAGCGTGCGGTCGGCCCGCGAGAGCACGTCCCGCAGCCGCATCAGCCGCGCCTCGGCGTCCTGCCGCACCGCGAGCACCGCCTCGATCTCCCGCCGTACGTCCTCCAGGGCGCGGGCCGCCCGGTCGTAGCGGGAGGTGTCCGGGCGTCCGCCGCCGGGCGCGGCGCTGCCGGGGCCCGGCAGCCAGAACGCCAGCGGGTCGGAGATCACCTGTACCCGCAGGGTGGTGAGCTCCTGGGTGATCTCCGCCAGGTCGTCCCCGGCCGGGTGCTCACCGGGGCGCACGCCCACCGAGTGGGCCAGCGAACGGGTCCGGTGCAGCTCGGCGGCGAGCAGGTCGATCCGGGCGGGCAGCGCCGACCAGACGGAGTCCGAGGCGACGACCATGTCCAGCGACCTGGCGTACAGCTCGTTCATCCGGGCGACCAGCTCCTGGAGCGAGAACCGCTCGGAGAGCCGGGCCGGGCCCGTCACCGAAGAGGGCGGCAGCGCACCGGGATTGGCCACGGTGACCGCGTCGCCGCGCAGCAGCTCGGTCAGGGCGACCAGGTCCTCCCGGTTCGGGTGGCGGCGGCGGGCCCGTATCTCCCTGGCCTCCTCCCGCGCACCCGCGTAGGCGTCGAAGTACTCCCACAGCAGCGTGATCGACTGCTCGGTGGTGGCCCAGCGCTCCCGGGTGACCCCGGTCAGCTCGGCGCCCTCCAGGAGGCGGCGGCCCGCATGGTCCTGCAGGGCGAGGAGCGAGGTCTCGATGGCCTCGTGCTCCGCGCCGAGCCGGGCCAGCGCACGGTCCGCCTCTTCCCGGTCCATGACCGGGCCGGGGGGCCTCCCCGCGAAGCTGGGGAAGGATCCCGCGACGCCCATCGATCACCTCTCCGCTCTCGCCGCCGGGCCGGTGGGCCCGGACGGGATCAGTTGCTCCGGTATGTACGCGCCCCGGCGCGCCGGGGTCACTCGCTGCGGTACTTCGGGGCCGGTGGCGCCGTGATGCCGGGCAGTCCGGCCGCCAGCCACTTGCGGTACGACACCATCCAGGCGCTGTCCGCCCCGCCCGCCCGGTAGTCGACCAGGACCTTGTTGACCCGGGCCACCAGATCGTCGGCACCCTTCTTCGCCGCCACACCGTAGTACTCGGTGGTGAAGGGCCCCGCGCCCTTGAGGGCCACCGCCGGGTCCTGCGCCGCCTGCCCGGCGCCGAGGGCGTTGTCCGTGAGGACGGCGTCGACCTCACCGAGCTGGAGCCGGACCAGGCAGTCCAGCTGGTTGGGGACGGTCAGCTGGTCCCGGTCGCGCTCGGTGCCGTCGGACTCGTCCTTGAATATCGCCCCGTACGACTCCTTCTCCAGCGCCTCGTACGCGGTGGTGCCCTCGCCGGAGCAGACCCGCTTGCCCTTCAGCGATCCGTCGTACCCCGTGATGGCGGAGTCCTTGGGGGCCAGGATCTGCTGGCCGGTCCGGAAGTAGGCGGTGGAGAAGGAGACCTGCTCCAGCCGCTTGCAGTTGATGGTCATCGTCCGCACGATGACGTCGACCCGGTCCCTCTCCAGGGCGGCGATGCGCTGGTTGGTGGGGATGGCCCGGAAGATCACCGCGTTCGGGTCGCCGAGGATGTCCTTGGCGAGCGCCCGCACGAGGTCGATGTCGAACCCTTCGAGCTCACCGCTGTAGGGGTTGCGGTACCCCCAGCGGAAGCTGTTCTGGTCGACGCCCGCGACCAGCTTCCCGCGCGCCTTGATCTTCGCGATGCCCGGTCCGTCCGCCGACGAGGGCGGCAGGCTCGCCTCCGGATCGGTGCACGCCTCGGCCCGCGCCGGGAAGGCCGCCGCCGTGCCACCGCCCACCGTGTCCGCCCCCGCGGTCCGCCCGTCGTGCCGGGAGAGCGGCAGCAGGGTGAGCGACGCGGTGATCACGCACGCCACCGCCATCCCCGTCACACCGCCCCAGCCGCGCAGCCCGCCCCGCGCGGGGCGGTGCCGTGTCCCCGTTCTCGCCCTGGTCATCGCTGCCCCTCTCACCGGTACTCCGAGAGCCTGCGGTTGACCCCGAGGATCGCGGCGACCGCTCCCAGCACCGCCAGCGCGGCGGCTCCTGTCGGCAGGCCGCGCAGGGCCCCGCGCCCGTCCTCGGCGGCCGAGGTGAACTCGCCCTGCTCATGGGCGAGCGCCTTCCGCAGCGCGGTGTCCACCTGCTGGAAGGACTGCCCCGTGGAGTCCTCGGCGCCGATGATCTGCTTCAGCGCACCGTCGTAGTCGCCCCGGTCGTCCGTGGCACGCGCCTTGCGGTGGCGCTCCTGCCACTCGGTGACGCTCCTGGCGGCCTCGGCCACCGGGGCGCTGCCGCTCCGGTCGTCCGCGAGCTGCCCGGCCTGCTTCAGCTGCGCCTTGAGGGCCTTCATGCCCGTGGTGTAGTCCGTCTCGTACTGGTCGGCCGAACCGTCGGCGGTCAGCACGGCGCCGCGCGCCACCAGCGTGAGGTTCTCGTTGGCGCGCGCCTTCAGGGAGTTGATCCGCGCGTTGTTGAGGACGTCGAGCGACTCCTGGCCCTGCGTCATCGCGGACCGCAGCTCGGTGCGGGCCACCGTGTGCCCCACCGCCAGCCAGAGCAGTACCACCGAGGCGGCGGCCGTCGCCACCAGCAGTCCGTGGTTGAACACCCGGTTGGTGCGCCGGTAGTTGCGGCGCTGCATCCACACCAGCGCGCCCAGCACCACGATTCCGGCGGCGAGCGAGAGGAAGGGCCACTGCCGGGCGTCGGCGGAGTCCCGGTCGAGCCGGCCCGTCTCCGCCGCGTACAGCCGCTCGGCGGCGGGCAGCAGCTCGTTCGTCATCTTCTGGTTGGCGTACCGCAGATAGGCGCCGCCCAGCGGCAGCCCCTGCCGGTTGTTGGCGCGGGCCCGCTCGATCAGGCCGGTGTAGACGGGCAGCAGCTCGTTGAGGGTGGTGATCTCCTGCCAGGAGCTGGTGGAGGCGTCCGTGTTCGCCGACGCCTTCACCAGCAGCCGTGCCGCTTCCTCGATGTCCTTGCGGTACTGGTCCTGGACGGCCTTCGGCTCCTGGGCCCCCGCGAGGAAGCCGCCGGCCGCCATCGTGTCCGCGTCGGCGAGCGAGCGGTAGATGTTCGCCGCGTCCGCGCTGAGCGGCTGACTGCGCCCCACCACGTCGTCGGCGGCGGCGGAGCGGTGCGAGATCTCCAGGGCGGTAACCGCCCCGAACGCCAGGACCAGCAGCGCCAGCACGGCCCCGATGATCTGGAGGCGGCCGGGCTCGGTCGTCGCCGCGGCGCGCAGCCGCCGGCTCTGCACCGCCCAGGTGCTCGGCCGCTGCGCGGGCAGGCCGATGGGCGCGGGCGCCTGCTCCGGCGCGCGCTGCGTCTGCGGGCCGCCCTGCGGCAGCTGTGTCACTCGACCTCCCCCTCGGTCACTGACGGTGCCCCGGACCCCGGCCGATCGGGGCCGGCGCCCGGCCAGAAGTATGGCCTCAGGGACGGACATTCACCTGAAGAACGCCTGGATCCCGCACCGGTCAACGCATTCGATCAGGGTGGACGCGGCCGATCAAGGCGATCGGCGCAACGTGCCCCGAAACATCCCCATAAGCGAACCGGCGCCGTCGGCGGCTTCCCACGACCGCCCGGCCGTCCCACCGTCCCCCGGCGTTCCGGACTCCCCATCAGGTACACGAGCGGGACGCCCGATCGGTTCCCCGGCCCGCTGGCGTTCCCCCGAACGAGGAGCGTCCCCCCGAACGAGGGGCGTCCCCCCGAACGAGGGGCGTCCCCCCGAACGAGGGGCGTCCCGCCGCGTGAACGCGACGGGACGCCCCGGCCGGTTGGCCCGGAGGCTCAGGCGTACTGCGCCCGGAGCCGCCGGTGGACCTCCGGCGCCGCCCCCGTACGGTCCAGGCCCAGCAGAGCGGCCCCCAGCACCGGCGGTTCGGACACCACCCGCACCACCGCCTTCGGGGCCCGCGCCGCCAGCAGTTCGGCGATCCGGTCGTTCAGCTGCGGATGGCGCGCGGCCAGCACGCTGCCGCCCAGCAGCACCGGCGCCTCCTCCTCCAGCAGGCCCAGGCGGGTCAGCGCCACCGACGCCATCGCCACCACCTCCTCGGCCTGCTGCTCCACCACGGCGGTTGCCACCGGGTCCCCGGCGGCGGCCGTGGCGAACAGCACCGGCGTCAGCTCGTGCCGCCGGGCCGGCGGGATCGTGCCCCGGTGCAGCGCCTCGATCAGCGCGTACATCGAGTCCAGCCCGAAGTGGACCGGCAGCGTACGGGCCAGCTCGGTCGGCTCACCGCGCCCGTCCTCGGCGCGCGCGGCGAACCACAGCGCCTCCTCCGCGAGCCCCCCGCCGCCGCCCCAGTCGCCGGATATCCGGCCGATCGCGGGGAAGCGGGCGGTCCGCCCGTCCGGCACCATGCCCACGCAGTTGATCCCGGCCCCGCAGACCACCGCGACGCCCCGGGGCTCGTCCACCCCCGCGCGCAGGATCGCGAAGGTGTCGTTGCGCACCTCGACCGAGGCCGCCCAGCCGCGGGCCTCCAGGGCCTCGGCCAGCTCGGCCTCCTCGACCGGCAGGTCGGCGTTGGCCAGGCACGCGGAGAGGTGGCCGGAAGAGCCGGTCGCGGACGGCAGTTCCGCGACCGCCCGGTCCAGGACCGACCCCAGCACGTCGAGCGCGGCCTCCACCCCGACGAGGGGCGGCTGGAAGCCCGCGCCCCGGGCCTTGGCCAGGACCGTGCCGTCCGCACCGATCAAGGCCACATCGGTCTTGCTGTTGCCCGCGTCGACGGCGATGACCGAGACGTTCACGCCCACGCGAGGTGCTCCCGGTTGTGCGCGATCAGCCGGTCGGTGAGCCCCTCGGCGTAGTCGTACTGCCCGATCAGCGGGTGGGCGAGCAGAGCCTTGAAGACCCGGTCCCGGCCACCGCGCAGCGCGGCTTCCAGGGCGAGGTCCTCGTACGCCGTCACGTTGGCGATGAGACCGGCGTACAGCGGGTCCAGCGCGGGCACGGCCAGCGGGGTCGCCCCGCCGTGGTCCACCCGGGCCTGCACCTCGATGACGGCGTCGTCCGGGAGGAACGGCAGCGTCCCGTTGTTGTACGTGTTCACCACCTGGACCGGCGAACCGCCGCCGCCCAGCAGGGAGGCCGCGAGGTCCACCGCCGCCTCCGAGTAGAACGCCCCGCCGCGCTTGGCGAGCAGCTCGGGCTTCGTGTCCAGCGTCGGGTCGCCGTACATCGCCAGCAGCTCCTTCTCCATCGCCGCGACCTCGGCGGCGCGGGACGGCTTGGTGCCGAGCTCCCGCACGACCTCGTCGTGGGCGTAGAAGTAGCGCAGGTAGTACGAGGGGACGACGCCGAGCCGGTCCACGAGTCGGCGCGGCATGTGGAGGTCGTCCGCGATGGCGTCACCGTGCTCGGCCAGCAGCTTCGGCAGCACGTTCTCGCCGTCCGGGCCGCCCAGGCGCACGCCCAGCTCCCAGGTGAGGTGGTTGAGCCCGACGTGGTCCAGGTGGACCTCGGAGGGGTTCACGTCCAGCAGCCGGGCGAACTTGCGCTGGAAGCCGATCGCCACGTTGCACAGGCCGACCGCCTTGTGCCCGGCCTGGAGCAGGGCCCGGGTGACGATGCCGACCGGGTTGGTGAAGTCGATGATCCAGGCGTCCGGGTTGGTGCGGCGCACCCGCTCGGCGATGTCCAGGACGACGGGCACGGTCCGCAGCGCCTTGGCGAGGCCGCCGGCGCCGGTGGTCTCCTGGCCGATGCAGCCGCACTCCAGCGGCCAGGTCTCGTCCTTGTTCCGCGCGGCCTGTCCGCCGACGCGGAGCTGGAGGAGGACGGCGTCGGCGCCGGCCACGCCCGCGTCCAGGTCGGTGGTGGTGGTGATCTTCCCGGCGTGGTCCTGCTTGGCGAAGATCCGCCGGGCCAGGCCGCCGACCAGTTCGAGCCGGTCGGCCGCCGGGTCGACGAGCACCAGCTCCTCGACCGGCAGCGTGTCCCGCAACCGGGCGAAGCCGTCGATCAGTTCAGGGGTGTAGGTGGACCCGCCACCAACTACTGCGAGCTTCATTGTCAGCCCTTTACTCCGGTGAGTGTGACGCCCTCGACAAATGCCTTCTGAGCGAAGAAGAAGACGGCGATCACGGGGGCCATGACCAGAACGGTCGCGGCCATGGTCAGGTTCCAGTCGGTGTGGTGTGCGCCCTTGAAGGATTCCAGGCCGTAACTGAGCGTCCAGGCGGCCGGGTTCTCGGAGGCGTAGATCTGTGGTCCGAAGTAGTCGTTCCAGGCGGCGAAGAACTGGAAGAGGGCGATGGCCGCGATACCGGGCTTGGCCATCGGCAGGACGACCTTCATCAGCGTACGGAACTCACCGCAGCCGTCCACCTTGGCCGCGTCCAGGTACTCGTTCGGGATGGTCAGGAGGAACTGCCGCAGCAGGAAGATGGAGAACGCGTCACCGAAGGCCATCGGGATGATCAGCGGCCAGAGGGTGCCGGAGAGGTCCATCTGCTTCGCCCAGAACAGGTACATGGGGATGATGACGACCTGCGGCGGCAGCATCATCATCGAGATGACGAGCATCAGGGACAGCTTGCGGCCGCGGAAGCGGAACTTCGCCAGCGCGTACGCCACGGGGATGGACGACACGACGGTGAGTACGGTGCCGAGTCCCGCGTACAAGAGGGTGTTGCGCCACCAGACAAGGAAGCCGGGCGTCTCGAAGACCTTCTTGTAGTTGCCCCACTCCCAGGTGTTGGGGGTCAGGTCGCGGGTCAGCGCCTGCTGGTCGTTCATCAGCGACGTGAGCACCACGAAGACGAACGGCAGCACGAAGAAGAGCGCGGCGGCGATCCCGAGCGAGTGCACGGCGATCCAGTGCAGCAGCGCCTTGCGGCGTGCGGTGCGTGCGGCGGGCGTGCGCGGGGCCTTCGCCGGGAAGGCGGGGGCGGGCTTGTCGAGGAGTTGGGTCATGGCTCAGTCACCGGCCTGGATCAGGTTGTTGCGGCCCCGCATGAGCAGCGCGGTGAAGGCCATGGCCAGGGCGAACAGGATGAGGGCGACGACACAGGCGGCGCCGTAGTCGAAGCGCTGGAAGCCGAGGTTGTAGACGAGCTGGGGGAGCGTCAGTGTCGACTTGTCGGGATAGCCGGGTTCGAAGGACTGGCCGGAGCCGCCGATGACTCCGGAGGCGACCTTTCCGGCCACCAGGGGCTGGGTGTAGTACTGCATCGCCTGGATGACGCCCGTCACGACGGCGAACAGGACGATCGGCGCGATGTTCGGCAGCGTCACGAAGCGGAACCTCTGCCAGGCGGAGGCACCGTCCAGCTCGGCCGCCTCGTACTGCTCGGTCGGCACGTCCAGCAGCGAGGCCATGAAGATGACCATCAGGTCCCCGATGCCCCAGACCGCGAGCATGGTGAGGGCCGGCTTGGACCAGGCGGCGTCGTTGAACCAGCCGGGCGTCGGCAGCCCCAGCTCCCCGAGGATCGCGTTGACCGGCCCGGTGCCGGGGTTGAGCAGGAAGACGAAGGCAAGTGTCGCGGCGACGGGCGGCGCCAGGTAGGGCAGGTAGAACAGGGTCCGGAAGACGCCCGTCCCCGTCTTGATCTTGGTGATCAGCAGGCCGATGCCGAGTCCGAAGACGACCCGGCAGGTGACCATGACGACCACCAGCCAGAGCGTGTTCCACAGCGACGGCCAGAACATCGGGTAGTCCCGGAAGACATACGTCCAGTTCGTCAGCCCGTTGAAGACCGGCGCCCCGAACCCGTCGTACGACGTGAAGGAGAAGTAGACCGTCGAGACCATCGGGTAGGCGAAGAAGACCGAGAACCCGATCAGCCACGGCGACATGAAGGCCGCGTTCCGCAGCGTCGACCTGCGGCGCTTGGAGCGGAGTGTGTGCGTCGTCATCGTCGGGCTACTTGGCCTTGGCGATGTCGGTGTCGATCTGCTTCGCGGTCTTCTCCAGGCCGGCCTGGAGGTCCTTCACCGCGCCCTTCTCGTACTGGTAGCCGAAGTCCTGGAGGGTCAGCTGGTACGCCGAACCGTTGACGGCCCCGTCGGGGGTGTTGGACTTCGGGTGCTGGGCGATGTCGAGGAAGGTCTTGAAGCGCGGGTCGAACTTCAGGCCGGGCGACTTCAGCGCCTCGAAGGTGGAGGGCACGTTGCGGATGCCGTTGGCGAAGTTGACGACCGCCTCGGTGTCGCTGGTCATGTACTTCACCAGCTCCCACGCGGCGTTCTGCTTCTTGCTGGCCGGGGCGATGCCCACGATGGTTCCGGAGAGGAAGCCCTTGCCGTAGCTGTCCGCCTCGTCGTCGGCGACGGGCATCGGGGCGACCCCGATCTCGAAGCCGACCCCGGCGTCCTCGGCCATCCCGAGCCGCCACTCGCCGTCCAGCTGCATGGCCACCTGGCCGGTGTGGAACGGGTGCTTGGCGCCCCACTCGTCGCCGAAGGTGCCGCGGTACTTCTCCAGCTTGTCGTAGCCGCCGAGGCTCTCCACGAGCTTCTTCTGGTACGTGAACATCTCTGCGAACGCCGGGTCCTTGGCGATGTTCGACTTGCCGTTCTCGTCGAAGTACGTGTGGTCCCACGAGGACAGGTAGTGATCGGCGACCGTCTCGTATCCGTGGAAGGTGGGCATGAAGCCGAGCTGCTGGTAGCTGTCGCCCTTCTCCACCGTCAGCTTCTTCGCCACGCTCGCCAGTTCGGACATCGTCTTCGGCGGCGCGGTGATCCCGGCCTTCTCGAAGGCGTCCTTGTTGTAGTAGAGGCCGTAGGCGTCCGTGAGCAGCGGCAGGGCGCAGCGCTTGCCCTCGAACTGGGTGTAGTCGAGGAGGACCTTCGGGAACGTCTTCTCCAGGTCCAGCTTCGACTTCTCGATGAACGGCTTCAGGTCGGCGAAGGCGCCGGACGAGCAGAACTTGCCGACGTTGGAGGTGGTGAAGGAGGAGACCACGTCCGGCCCGTTCGAACCGCCCGCGCGCAGCGACTGGTTGAGCTTGTCGTCGTTGATGTTGCCGGAGACCTTCACCGTGATGTTCGGGTGGGCCTTCATGAACCGGTCGACGTTGTCCTTGACCGCCTTGACCTCGGCGGGAGAGCTCCAGCCGTGCCAGAAGTTGATCGTGGTCCTCGCCTTCGGGTCGTCGGTCCCGCCGGCCTCGGTCTGGCCGGTACACGAGGTGGCGAGCACCGATATCGCGGCGACGGCGACAGCGGTGGCGGTGAGACGGTTTGTGCGCATGACAAAGCTCCCAGGGGCGGGGAAGAGAAGCAGACGACAGGAACGGGGGCGGAAACGGGGGCAGGGACGGGGGATCGGTGGGTCAGCGCGAGGTGTCGAACACTTCGTCGCGGGTGTCGGCGAGCGCCCTCTCCAGGGCGCCGCGCAGTACGGGGGTGCGGTCGATCTCGCCGACGACCAGCCGGGGCCGGGAGGCGGCGAGCTCGGCCAGCTCGGACTGGATCAGGGAGCGCAGGACCTCGCCGCCCGCGGCGACCGCACCGCCGGACAGCACGATCAGCCCGGGGTCCAGGACGGCGGTGACGGAGGCGAGGCCGGTGGCGAGCCGGTGGGCGTACTGGCCCAGCAGCTCGGTCAGCGCCTCGTCCTGCTCGTACGCGGCGGCCGCCCGCTCCAGCAGGGTGGCGGCGGCCTTCGCGTACGGCTGCTGCGGGGTGTCGATGCCGAGCGCCTTCGCGAGCCGGGGCACCGACTGGGCGCCCGCCAGCTCCTGGAAGCCGCCGCTGTTGGCCTTGACGACCTGGCGTACGAGGGGGGTCCCGGGCACCGGCAGGAAGCCGACCTCGCCCGCACCGCCGGTGAAGCCGCGGTGCAGGCGCCCGTTGATGACGAGGGCGGCGCCCAGGCCCTCCTCGTTCCAGAGCAGCACGAAGTCGTCGTGGCCGCGGGCCGCACCGAGGCGCTGCTCGGCGACGGCGACCAGGTTGACGTCGTTCTCGTACTCCACCGGCATCGGGAGGTACGCGGCCAGCTCGTCCAGGAGGGTGGGGGAGTGCCAGCCGGGCAGGTGCGAGGCGTACCGCAGCCGCCCGGTGCTCGGGTCGAAGGCGCCCGGGGTGCCGATGACGACCCGGTGGATGTCGGCGCGGGTGAGCCCGGCCTCCTTCACCGCCCCGTCCAGCGCGTCGGCCACCTGGCGCACCACGCTGTCGGCACGCCGGCCGGGTGTCGCCAGCTCGAACTGCCCGACCGTCGTCCCGGTCACGTCCGCGACGGCGGCGACGATGCGCCGCTCGTTCACATCGAGCCCCGCCACATGGGCGGCGCGCGCGTTCACCATGTAGAGCTGCGCGTTGGGTCCGGGGCGCCCCTCGCTGGTCCCGGTGGCGACGACCAGACCGGCCGCCTCCAGCCGGGCCAGGAGCTGCGAGGCGGTGGGCTTGGACAGGCCCGTGAGCTTGCCGATCCGGGTGCGGGAGAGAGGGCCGTGCTCCAGCAGCAGATCGAGGGCGGCCCGGTCGTTCATGGCCCGCAGTACCCGGGGGGTGCCCGGTGTGGTTCCCGTCATCGTGGACGCACCCACCCTTGTCGACTCTGTTAGGAAACTTTCCTATTCTGGGAGGACCGTAAGACGCAGGTCACCGGGGCGTCAATGGGGACCGCCTCTCCGGCAATCAAAGTGTTACCTCGCACGCAAACGCCCCCGGCCGCCTTCCTGGGGTCCAGGGGCGGCCGGGGGCGTCGGGGAAAGGGCTTACTTGTTCAGGTTCGTCGTGGGCGGCGGTATCGGGGTCGCCGCCAGCGACTGCGGAGAGGTGGCCGACGCGTACGCCGAAGGGGCCGCCATCGCGGCCGTCGGGTCCGCCGAGGACTCGGCCTCCACCTGGAGCGGCACCGCGCCGATCATCCGGATGCCCGCGTCGTCCAGCGCCTGCTTGATGCGCCAGCGCAGCTCGCGCTCCACACCGATCGCCTTGCCCGGCATCGTCTTCGCGGTGACCCGGACCGTCATGGAATCCAGCAGGACCGCGTCCAGGCCGAGCACCTCCACCGGGCCCCAGAGCCGCTCCGACCAGGGCTCTTCCTTCGTCATGGTCTCGGCGGCCGCGGTGATCGCCTCGCGGACGTGCTCCAGCTTCTCCGTCGGGCGGACCGTGACGTCGACCCCGGCGGTGGACCAGCCCTGGCTGAGGTTGCCGATCCGCTTCACCTCGCCGTTGCGGACGTACCAGATCTCGCCGTTGTCGCCGCGCAGCTTGGTGACGCGCAGGCCCACCTCGATGACCTCACCGGAGGCCACCCCGGCGTCGATCGTGTCCCCGACCCCGTACTGGTCCTCCAGGATCATGAAGACGCCGGAGAGGAAGTCCGTGACCAGGTTGCGCGCGCCGAAACCGAGCGCCACACCGGCGACACCTGCGGAGGCGAGGAGTGGCGCCAGGTTGATCTTGAACGCGCCCAGGACCATCAGGACGGCCGTTCCCATGATCATGAAGGAGGCCACCGACCGCAGGACCGAGCCGATCGCCTCCGACCGCTGGCGTCTGCGCTCGGCGTTCACCAGCAGACCGCCCAGCGCGGTGCCCTCCACCGCCTGGGCGCTGCGGTTCATCCGGTCGATCAGATTGGTCAGGGCGCGCCGGATCAGGTAGCGCAGCGTGACCGCGACCGCCACGATCAGCAGGATCCGCAGACCGGTACTCAGCCAGGTGGACCAGTTCTCCTCGACCCACCCCGCCGCGTTCCCGGCCTGTTCGGCGGCTTCGTCGAGCGAGCCGCCCGGCTCGGGTGACGGGGCTGCGGCCAACAGGACGGACAGGTGCACGGTGGGGACCTCCAGAGGGACGACGGCTGACCGATAAGACTAACGAAGCCGGGGGAGTGGATCGTTGCCGTGTTCGGGGGAGAGACACGTCTCACCGGGGATACGTCCGCTGTGGCCGATCGCACAGTGCGCGCGGCCGCCCTGGTGGGACCGCCCTCCGGGACCGGGCCGGCGCCCGCCGCGCCCGGGGGTGAGAAAAATCCTCCCGGCCCGTTACCCGTACGTGGTGGCGCTTTGACCAGGCATGAGGAGAGACTGAGATCGGATCGTCCCGGCGCGAGCCACGCGCCGCCGGCGTACAAGGAGGCATCCACCGTGCCGCACGTCCTGGTTCTCAACGCGTCGTACGAGCCGCTCGGCGTCGTACCGCTCCGCCGCGCGCTCGTCCTCGTCCTCGAAAACAAGGCGATCTGCCTGGAGGAGACCGGCGCCTTCCTGCACAGTGCCACCCGAGCCGTGCCCGCGCCCAGCGTGGTCCGGCTCAAGCGTTTCGTCCGGGTCCCCTACCGGGGGCCCGTTCCCCTGACGCGCCGGGCGCTGTTCGCCCGGGACGGGGGGCGCTGCATGTACTGCGGGGCCGCCGCGACCAGCGTCGACCACGTCATTCCACGCAGCCGCGGTGGACAGCACGCGTGGGACAACGTGGTGGCGGCCTGCCGCCGCTGCAACCACGTCAAGGCCGACCGCCACCTCCCCGAGCTCGGCTGGCGGCTGCGTCACCAGCCCGCCCCGCCGACCGGCCTGGCCTGGCGGATCATCGGGACCGGGCACCGCGACCCGCGCTGGCTGCCGTATCTGCAACCGTTCGGCGCGGACGACGTGATGGCCCGGATCGACGGCGTTTCCGCCTGAGACCGGGCCTTCGTCGTCCGTCGTGATCCGCTGTACGGGTCACTCCGCGACCGCGTACGCCTCCACCGACCAGAGCGAGTAGCCGTACTGGGTCGCGCGGGCGTCGCCCTGCACCCGGACGAACCGCGTGTCCTTCGCGTCCATCCGCACCGACTCGCGCCCGCCCCGGCCCTCCCGGACGGTCGCCGCGGTGCGCCAGGTGCGGCCGTCGGCGGAGACCTGGATGCGGTAGCCGGAGGCGTACGCGTCCTGCCAGGACAGCACCACCTGCCCCAGCCGCACCGGCTGCGGGAGCTCGGCCTGCCACCACGCGCCGTCCTCCACCGGGGAGGACCACCGGGTCTCCGGGTCGCCGTCCGAGGCGGCGGACGCCGGGAAGTCCGGGGTCTCGTCGGCGGAGGAGGAGGCCGTGGCCGTACGCACCAGATCCGGGCCGCCCGTACGCGGGAAGGCCCGCACGGTCAGGGTGGACTCCTGGCCGCCGAAGGTCAGCGGCACCTCGTACTCACCCGCCGGAGTGTCCGCCGGAACGGTGATGTCCACCGGCACCTCGGTACGGGACCCGCGCGGCACCGTCGTCTGCTTCGGGACCCGCACCTCGATGCCCTTGGGGGCCTTCGCGGTCAGCGCGCCCTTCACCTCGGCCGGACGCCGCCCCGCCAGCCGCGCCGCGACCCGCTTCGGCCCGCCGCCGATCTCCGCGTCCGTCTCGCCGTGCGCCAGGTCCAGCACGGCGTCCGGCTCGTCCCCGAACCACGGCACCAGGGCGCGCAGCTTCGGGGTGCCCGCCGGGACCGCCGGGGCCGGCGGCAGGCTGGGGCTCAGATAGGACGGGGGAGCGGTCCGGGCGGCCTCGGGCACCGTGACCCGTACGGCGTCGGCGCGCAGCCCCTTCGCCGCGGTCTGGGTCCAGCCGGTCGGGGACAGCTGCCCCAGCGCCCGCCAGCCCTCGCCCGGCACATGGGCCTCGACGACCGCGCCGGTCAGATCGGAGGCGGGCTCGGCGAGCGCCGTCACGGCCTCCACCGGGCGGGCCCGCTCCAGCCGCACCGTATAGCTGTGCGTGTCCTTGGTGACCCGGCCGCCGGTGCGGTCGACGCCGTTCCAGCCGTCGGCGGCCTTCTCGGCCCGGTCCAGGAAGGGATCGAGCACGCCCTTGCCGACCGTGGCCTTACCCGCCGCGATCTCCTCGCGCAACGACTCCAGGGCCAGCTGCGCCCGCCAGGCGCCCGCCCCGTCGCCGCCCGCCTGGGACTGGAGCAGGTCCACGGCGAGCTCACCGGCCTGGCCGTAGCGGGCCAGCTGCTCGGTCCACGGGCGCACCTCGTCGGCGAGGCGCCCCTCGGCGGGGGTGGCGAGCCGGTCGGGGGTCTGCCGCATCACGGTGAAGGCCGCCCGCAGATCGCGCGCCGCCCGGTCACGTACCGGAGCGGCGGCTGCCCGGGACTGCCAGAACGCGGCGAACAGGGGCTGGAGATAGGCGGACTCCGCCGAGCCGAGCACCGAGTCCGCACTGTTGCCCGCCAGCGCCCGCAGCGCCTTCCGGGCCCCGGCGTCGCCGCCCGCCAGATCGTCGATCGCCGCCTGCCAGGACTCGTCCGCGCGGTACCCCTTCGGGTTCCACGCGAAGTCGGCCGCGGTGAACAGCGGGATGCGGGAGGCGGACGCCTGCTCCATCGCGTTGGCCAGCAGCGCCGCCGAACCGCTCGCCACCGCCGGGTCCCGGCCGGTGTACGGCCCCAGGAAGATCCGGTCCTGGGCGTAGTCGTTGACCGGGTAGTTGTCCATCGTCACCAGCGGGTGGCGGAAGGCGGCCCGCGCCCCGGCCAGCTCACGCCCGGTGATCTTCTTCGGTACGACCCCCACGCCGGTCCAGGCCACCTGCACCCGGTCGTCCAGCTCGGCGGCGAGCGCCGTGCGGTAGTCGGTCGCCCCGTCCTGGTAGAACTCCGTCGGCAGCACCGACAGCGGCGCCCCGCCCGGGTGGCGCTCCTCCAGATGCCGGGCGACCGCCCCGGCCACCCGCGCCTGCGCGCGGGCCGCCGCCTTGGGGCCGCTGCCGAACGTCTCGGCGTCCAGGTCGCAGTGCCACTCGCTGTAACTGACGTCCTGGAACTGGAGCTGGAAGACCCGCACCCCCAGCGCCCACATCGCGTCGATCTTCTTCGTCAGCGCCCGGACGTCCTGGTCGGAGGCCATGCACATGGCCTGCCCCGGGGAGACGGCCCAGCCGAGCGTCACATGCTCGGCCTCGGCCTTCTGCGCCAGCGCCCGGAAGTCGGCCCGCCTCTCGGCCGGGTACGGCTCACGCCACCGGGCCAGCCGGTAGGGGTCGTCGCCCGCCGCGTAGAGGTACCGGTTCTGCTTGGTGCGGCCCATGAAGGCGAGCTGCGCGAGCCGCTCCTCCTGGGTCCAGGGCTGTCCGTAGAACCCCTCGGCCATGCCGCGTACGGCCGTGCCCGGCCAGTCCCGCACCACGACCCCGGCCACCGCACCGCCGCTCACCAACTGCCGCAGGGTCTGGACCGCGTGGAACAGGCCGTCCTCACCGAGCCCGTCCAGGGCCACGGTGGCGCGCCCGGCGACCTGGCCGGACGCGATCCGGTAGCCGCCGGTGGGCAGGTCGGCGCGGTCGGGTGCGCGCAGCGCCCGCAGCGCCTCCCCGGCGCCCGTGCCGCCGATCCGGATCAGGGGCCCGCGCCCCGGCAGGCTCTCGTGCAGGGTCCGGACCCCGGCGGTGCGCAGCAGGGAGCGGAGCTCCGCCACGGCGTACGGATCGGCGTCCGGCGCGGCGAGGACGGTGGCCTCGGTGCCGAGCGGCAGGGCGGGGCCGGTGGCCTTGATGCTCTGGGGCCGGGGCCACACGGCGGGCGGCTGCGCGCTGTCGGCGCGGTCGGGCGAGGTGGCGGGGGGTTTGCCGGGGTCGGCGGGGGCGGCGGTCGCGGTTGGTGCGAAGGGGCTCAGCAGCCCCCCGATCACGGCGACGGCCACGGCCGTGGCCTGCTTCCTGCGCCCGAACCGCACGTCGCGCTCCCTCGAAAGGCCTGAGTGGGGTCCGAGCCCACCACCCGTGCGCGAGGGTGTCAATGCGCGTGGCGGTTCTGTCGGCTTTGCCGGGAATAGTGGCACCTTCGTGCCTGGTGGGGCGGGTGCGGCCGACGGGACTGGCTGAAAACGGTCCATACCTGCCGGACGGGGGAACGGAATGTGACCCACGGCACGTTGGGCTCGTTGTCCTGATACGTACGTGGTAACTGCCTGGAGATGACGTGTGTGTCACGTCCAGGTCTGCGCACGCGAGGCCTGGGTAGGCCTGCTGTGTCCTGTTCTCCATGGCCAGGAGGCCACCATGCCCGCAGCCGCGCAGCTTCTGCTCTCCGCCCTCTCCAAACAGGTACCCGCCCAAGCCGACCCCGCGCCGCTGACCAGCGGACTTCCCCTCGCCGATGTCGCCCACCTGATCAGCGGGCCGCCGCTCGCCGATATCTCCCTCCTGCTCGGCGAATCCTCATTCGCCGATGCCGCCCCTCTGACCAGCGAGCCTCCGCTCGCCGATGCCACCCCGCTCACGAGCGAGCCTCCGCTCGCCGCCGTCGCCCCTCTGACCAGCGAGCCGACCGCACCCGGCACCGCAGGGGGCATGGAGTTCCCAGGAGTCTGAATGGGCTTGTCCCGGCTCGCCGCACTGCACGGTGTCGCCACCTCCTACTCCCCGTCCCCGGATGTCACGGTGTCCGTCCCCGACGACACGGTCATCGCCGTGCTCGCCGCGCTGGGCGTGGACGCCGGCACGCCGGAGGACGTACGGAGGTCACTCGTCGCGGCTCAGGCGCGCTCACGCCTGCTGCCGCCCACCGTGGTGGTCTGGGCCGGTGAGCCGCTGCCGCCCGCGCTCACCGGGCTGCCGCCCGGCTCGGCCGTCACGGTCGAGCCGGAGCAGGCCGACGGGCCGCCGGCGCCCGCCCTCACCTGGACGGTGCCGGAGACCGCCTCGTCCTGGAAGGTCCCGGAGGCCGACCCGTCCGGGAGCGCTCCGGAGGCCGCCTCGTCCGGGACGGTCCCGGAGGCCGCCGACGGGGTCACGGAGCCGGGTGGGCCCCGGCCCGCCGCTCCCGCCGGATGGACCGAGCCCCCCTACGGCGTCCACCGCCTCCACGTCCGCGCGCCCGACCACCACGAGGCCACCGCCACCCTCGTCGTCGCCCCGGCCCGGGTCCCGCAGCCGCCCGGGCGCACCCACGGCTTCCTGGTCCAGCTCTACTCCCTGCTCTCCGCCCGCTCCTGGGGCATGGGCGACCTCGGCGACCTGGCCGACCTCGCCGCCTGGTCCGGGCGCACCCTCGGCTCCGGGTTCGTCCAGGTCAACCCGTTGCACGCGGCCGTTCCCGGGAAACCCACCGACCCCTCCCCCTACCGCCCCTCCTCGCGCCGCTTCCCCGACCCCGTGCACCTGCACGTCGAGTCGGTCCCGGAGTACGGCCACGTCCGCGACCGGGCAACGCTGGACGACCTCCGCCAGGACGCCGCCGCGCTCAGCGAGGCCGTGCTCAACAAGGGCGCGCTGATCGACCGGGACGCCGTCTGGGAGCTGAAGCGGCAGGCCCTGGAGCTGATCGCCGAGGTGCCCCTCACCCCCGGCCGCCGCGCGGCCTACTGCGACTTCCTCGCCGAGCAGGGCCAGGCCCTGGAGGACCACGCCCTGTGGTGCGCCCTCGCCGAGGTGCACGGCCCCGACTGGCACAGCTGGCCCGAGCCCCTGCGCGACCCCCGCTCCCCGGGGACCGCCCGCGCCCGCGCCGGACTGCTGGACCGGGTCGACCTCCACTGCCGCCTCGCCTGGCTGACCGCCACCCAGCTCGCCGACGCCCAGCGGGCCGCCGAGGACGCCGGGATGGAGATCGGCATCGTCCACGACCTGGCCGTCGGCGTGCACCCGGCGGGGGCCGACACCTGGGCCCAGCAGGACGCCTTCGCCCACGGCATGTCCGTCGGTGCGCCCCCGGACGCCTTCAACGCGCGCGGCCAGGACTGGGGCCTGCCGCCCTGGCGCCCCGATGTGCTCGCCGCCACCGGTTACGCCGCCTTCCGGGGCCTGCTGCGCGGCCTGCTGGCCCAAGCGGGCGCCCTGCGCATCGACCACGTCATGGGCCTCTTCCGGCTCTGGTGGGTGCCGGAGGGCCGGCCGCCCACCGACGGTACGTACGTCGCCCAGGACGCCGAGGCCATGCTCGCCGTCCTCGTCCTGGAGGCCCACCGTGCCGGTTCCGTCGTCGTCGGCGAGGACCTCGGCACCGTCGAGCCCGGCGTCCGCGAGGCCCTCGCCCGGCGCGGGGTCCTCGGCACCTCCGTCCTCTGGTTCGAGCGCGACTGGGACGGTGACGGCCGCCCGCTGGCCCCCGAGAAGTGGCGGCGCGACTGCCTCGCCACCGCCACCACCCACGACCTGCCCTCCACCGCCGCCCGGCTGACCGGTGATCATGTGACGCTCCGTCACCGCCTCGGCCTGCTCACCCGCCCCCTGGACGAGGAGCTCACCGAGGACGTCACCTCCACCGCCGAATGGCTCGCCCTCCTCGCCCGGCTGCGGATGCTCCCCGAGGGCGACGGCAACGAGGAGGCGGCCGTCCGCGCCGTCCACCGCTTCCTGCTCGCCACCCCCGCCCGGATGACGGGCGTCTGGCTCCCCGACACCGTCGGCGACCGCCGCCCGCAGAACCTCCCCGGCACCTGGGACCAGTACCCCAACTGGCGGCTGCCCGTCGCCGACGCGGAGGGCCACCCCGTCACCCTGGAGGAGATCGCCGCCTCGCCCCGGCTGCACGGACTGATGGACGTCCTGCGGCCCACAAGGGCCCGTACGGCACCCCCGGGCGAGCGCCCCGCCTAGGCGTTCGCTACGTTGGCACCGTGGACAAGAAGAACGCTAAGCGCGCCGGCGTCGTTGCGGCCGGGACGACGCTGATGATGCTGCTCATGTCGGCCCCGGCACTCGCGCTCACGCCCGACGACGGTGACGACCCGGGTCCGGGCCTGAGCGCGATGGAGACCATCGGTCTCTACGTCATCGCGCCCATCGCCCTGTTCCTGGTGATCACGGCCCTGGTCATGGTCCTGGACAAGTCCAAGAAGCAGGTCTGACCCGCACACGTACGAAGGGTGCGCCGCCGGTAGGAGCTACCGCGCGGCGCATCCGCATGTCCGGCACCGGACGACACGGACGGCAGGGACGGCAGGGATGGCACGGGCGGCACCCCGGTAGGTTGCGGCCATGACCGAGTGGGACGTCAAGAAGCTCCGTATCCTGCGCACCCTGCGGGACCGCGGCACGGTGACGGCGACTGCCGAGGCGCTCCTGATGACCCCCTCCGCCGTCTCCCAGCAGCTCACCAACCTGGCCAGGCAGCTCGGCGTGGAGCTCCTGGAGCCCCAGGGCCGCCGGGTCCGCCTCACCGACGCCGCCCACCTCGTCCTGCGCCACGCCGAGGCGGTCTTCGCCCAGCTGGAGCGGGCGGATGCCGAGCTCACCGGCTATCTGCGCGGCGAGGCGGGAGAGGTCAGGGTCGGCGCGTTCTCCACCGCCGTACCCGCCCTCGTCGTCCCCGCCGTGAGGCTCCTGCGCGCCGAGGGGCGCCCGGGGCCCGACGTACGCGTACGGGAGGCCGAGGCGGCCCAGGCGTACGAGCTGCTCACCGCCGGTGAGGTCGACCTGGCCCTGTCGCTGGCCGCCCACGCCCCGACCGCCCGCGACCCCCGCTTCTCCCTCTTCCCGCTGCTGGCCGACCCGCTGGACGTGGCCCTCCCCGCCGGCCATCCCCTGGCCGACGCGCCCGCGCTGCGCCTCGCGGACCTGGCCGCCGACCGCTGGATCTTCGGCGGCTCGGGCCCCTGGTCCGAGATCACCACGGCCGCCTGCGAGGCGGCGGGCTTCGTCCCCGAGCAGGCCCACAGCGCCGCCGGCTGGACCGCGATCCTCGCCCTGGTCGAGGCGGGCATGGGCGTCGCCCTCGTCCCCCGGATGGCCTCCCGTGAGCAGCGCCGCGAGGGCGTGGTGATGCGGGTCCTGGAGGCGGACCGGCCGCGCCGCCATGTGGTGGCGGCGGTCCGGCACGGGGCTTCGAGCGGCCCGGCGGTGGCCCGGGTGCTCAAAGCGCTCACGGACGTCGCGGCATCGTTCGGCCGAGATGGATCGTTCAGCTGAGCTGAACAGTATCTGCGAAAACTTTCGATGGACCTGATGAGTCCGGTGGCGCGAAGGTAAGGGCATGACCTTCGACGCGAGCGAGACCACATTCCAGAACTCCGACACCGATCCCCACGCCAATGACGCCGCGCCCTACGGCGGCGGCGACCCGTACGCCGACTACCGCGAGGCGGGCGACCTCCCCTTCACCGAACTCGTCGACCTCGCCGACCGCCGCCTCGGCGCGGGCGTGATCGCCGCCAACGACGAGTTCTTCGCCCAGCGCGAGAACCTCCTCCTGCGCGAACGCGCCGTCTTCGACCCCGAGCACTTCGGCCACAAGGGCAAGATCATGGACGGCTGGGAGACCCGCCGCCGCCGTGGCACCGACGCCTCCCACCCCTTCCCGGCCCCCGAGGACCGCGACTGGGCGATCGTCCGCCTCGGCGCCCCCGGCATCGTGCGCGGCCTGGTCGTGGACACCGCGCACTTCCGCGGCAACTACCCCCAGCGCGTATCGGTGCAGGCCACCGCCGTCGAAGGCGCCCCGAGCCCCGAAGAGCTGCTCGCCGACGACGTGAAGTGGGAGGAGATCCTCCCGCCCACCCCCGTACGCGGCCACGCGGCCAACGCCTTCGAGATCACCGGCGGCCGCCGCTACACCCACCTCCGCCTCTGCCAGCACCCCGACGGAGGCATAGCCCGCCTGCGCGTGCACGGCGAGGTCGTACCGGACCCGGCCTGGATCGCCGCGCTCGGTACGGTCGACCTGGTCTCGGTGCTCAACGGCGGTACGTACGAGGACGCCTCCGACCGCTTCTACTCCTCGCCCACCCAGATCATCCTGCCGGGCACCTCCCGCAAGATGGACGACGGCTGGGAGAACCGCCGCCGCCGGGTCCGCGACACCAACGACTGGGTCCGCTTCCGCCTCCCCGCCCAGGGCGCCGTCCGCGCGGTCGAGATCGACACCGCCTACCTCAAGGGCAACTCCGCCGGCTGGATCGCCCTCCAGGGCCGTAACGGCGACACCGGCGAGTGGTTCGAGATCATCCCGCGCACCCGCCTCCAGCCCGACACCCTCCACCGCTTCGTGCTCCGCGCCCAGGCCGTCGTCACCCACGTCCGGCTGGACGCCTTCCCCGACGGCGGGGTGGCCCGGATGCGGCTGCACGGCAGCTTCACGGAGTCCGGCACGGCCGCGCTCACCCGCCGCTACGAGGAGTCGGGCGCGTAACCCCCGTAGCCCCGTAAAGCACCGCCCCCCCAGTTCCCGCCCGGCGGACGGCTGCGCTCCTGCGCCCGCCCGCCGGGCGGATTCCAACGGGTCCCTCGGCTCAGGCGGCGTACGCGGAGAACCGCAGCGTCTGCGCCAGCACCCGCCAGGTCACCCAGGCGAACGCGCTGTTCGCGGTGGTGCAGAACGCCTCGTCCGTGCAGTCGGTGGGCCGGTCCTGCCAGGCGCGGACGGTCAGGGTGTGGAAGCCGAGGGTCCGCGAGAACGCGAAGCGGATGTGCATGCCCCGGCCCAGCTGGTGCCCCGGCAACGTGTTGATCTGGAAGAAGTCGTTCCCGATGTACTCGACCTCGACCGGGTTCCCGCCCAGCAGCTCGCAGCGCGCCCCGGCCCGGATCCGGCTCGGGCAGGCGCCACTGACCGGGAAGAGCCAGAAGTGGTCCGTCAGCTGCTCCCGGACCGCGTGCGCGCCGGTGAACGGGTGCAGCCCGAGGCTGTATCCGTACGTATAGAGGCCGTAGCAGCCCGACGGGCCCGCGCGGCAGTCCGTACGGGCCCCCGCGGGGGAGGGGCCCGTCAGCAGCCCCGCGCACAGGGCCAGCGCGACCGGCACGGCGGCGAAGCCGGGCATCGACCCTCCCGTGGCCTGCGACCGAAGCATCCTGCGACGACCCTTCGGACGCTAGGCCACGGGAGACCACCCCGCGCGCGGGCGTACGGCAAACGCGCGGGCGTACGGCAGACGCGGGCGTACGCCAAGGGGGCGCCCCCGCCGCCGCAGCGGAGAGGACGCCCCCGGGAGGTGCGTTACGCGGTGGCCGCCGCCGCGTCCGCCGCCTGGGCCTTCAGGGAGCGCTCCACGCCCGCCCGCGACTCCGACATCAGCCGGCGCAGAGCGGCGCTCGGCTCGGCCGAGTCCAGCCACGCGTCCGTGGCGTCCAGCGTCTCCTGGGAGACGTGGAGCGTCGGGTAGAGGCCCACGATGATCTGCTGGGCCATCTCGTGGCTGCGCGAGTCCGAGATGCCCTTCACCGAGGCGAAGTACTTCTCCACGTACGGCGCCAGCAGCTCACGCTGGTCGGGCTGGACGAAGCCGCTGATGACCGCTTCCTGGAGCGCGTTGGGCAGGTTGCCCGACTCCACGACCGAGGCCCACGCCTCCGCCTTGGCCTCCTCCGAGGGCTGCGCGGCCCGTGCGACGGCCGCGTGGCGCTCGCCCGCCGCCGTCCTGTCCCGCTCGTACTCGGCGGCGATCTCCTCCTCGTCCAGCAGCCCGACCGCGGCCAGCCGCTGCACGAACGTCCAGCGCAGCTCGGTGTCGACGGTCAGGCCCTCGATCGCCTCCGTACCGTCCAGCAGCGACTGGAGCAGGTCCAGCTGCTGAGGGTTGCGGGCCGTCGCCGCGAAGGCGCGGGCCCACGCCAGCTGGTGGTCGCTGCCCGGCTCCGCCGCCCGCAGGTGCGCCAGCGTGGCGTCCGTCCACTGGTTGAGGGCGGCCTCACGGGTCTGCGGGGCCGCGTACAGGTCCAGGGCCAGCTTCAGCTGACGGTGCAGCGACTGGACGACGCCGATGTCCGACTCCTTGCCGATGCCCGAGAGCACCAGCGACAGGTAGTCCCGGGTCGGCAGCTCGCCGTCGCGGGTCATGTCCCAGGCGGAGGCCCAGCACAAGGCGCGCGGCAGCGACTCGGTGAAGTCGCCCAGGTGCTCGGTGACGACCCGCAGCGACTCCTCGTCCAGGCGGACCTTCGCGTACGAGAGGTCGTCGTCGTTGAGGAGGACGACCGCCGGGCGGGCCTTGCCCACCAGGTCCGGCACGGAGGTGCGCTCGCCGTCGACGTCCAGCTCGATCCGGTCCGTCCGGACGAGCTTGCCGTCCGCGTTCAGGTCGTAGCAGCCGACCGCGATCCGGTGCGGGCGCAGCGTCGGCTCGCCCTTGGCGCCGGCGGGCAGCGCCGGGGCCTCCTGGAGGACGGTGAAGGAGGTGACGTGACCGTTCTCGTCGGTCTCGATCTCCGGGCGCAGGATGTTGATGCCGGCCGTCTCCAGCCACGCCTTCGACCAGGTCTTCAGGTCACGGCCGGAGGTCTTCTCCAGCGCGCCCAGCAGGTCGCTCAGGCGGGTGTTGCCGAAGGCGTGCGCCTTGAAGTACGCCTGTACGCCCTGGAAGAACGCGTCCTTGCCGACGTACGCCACGAGCTGCTTGAGCACCGAGGCGCCCTTCGCGTACGTGATCCCGTCGAAGTTGACGAGGACGTCCTCCAGGTCCCCGATGTCCGCCATGATCGGGTGCGTGGAGGGCAGCTGGTCCTGCCGGTACGCCCAGGTCTTCATGGAGTTGGCGAACGTGGTCCAGGAGTGCGGCCACTTCGAGCCCTCGGCGTCCGCCTGGCAGGCGATCGAGGTGTAGGTGGCGAACGACTCGTTCAGCCAGAGGTCGTTCCACCACTCCATCGTCACGAGGTCGCCGAACCACATGTGGGCCAGCTCGTGCAGAATCGTCTCGGCCCGCACCTCGTACGCCGCGTCCGTCACCTTGGAGCGGAAGACGTACTGGTCGCGGATGGTGACCGCGCCCGCGTTCTCCATCGCGCCCGCGTTGAACTCCGGGACGAAGAGCTGGTCGTACTTGGCGAACGGGTACGCGTAGTCGAACTTCTCCTGGAACCACTCGAAGCCCTGCCGGGTGACGGCGAAGATGTCCTCCGCGTCCAGGTACTCCGCGAGCGAGGGGCGGCAGTAGATGCCGAGCGGGACGGACTGGCCGTCCTTCTCGTAGCTGCTGTGCACCGAGTGGTACGGGCCGACGATGAGGGCCGTGATGTACGTGGAGATGCGCGGCGTCGGCTCGAACGTCCAGACGTCGTCCTTCGGCTCCGGCGTCGGCGAGTTCGAGATGACCGTCCAGCCGGCGGGGGCCTTCACCGTGAACTGGAACGTGGCCTTCAGGTCCGGCTGCTCGAAGGACGCGAAGACGCGGCGGGCGTCCGGCACCTCGAACTGGGTGTACAGATAGGCCTGCTCGTCGACCGGGTCGACGAACCGGTGCAGGCCCTCACCGGTGTTGGTGTACGCGCAGTCCGCGACGACCTTCAGCTCGTTGGCGCCCTCGCGCAGCCCGGCCAGGGCGATCCGTGAGTCACGGAACACGGCGGCGACGTCCAGCGCCTCACCGTTGAGCACGGCCTCGTGGACGGCCGGGGCGACCAGGTCGACGAAGGTCTCCGCACCGGCCTCCGCGGAGTCGAAGCGCACGGTGGTCACGGACCTGTAGGTGCCGCCCTCCTGCGCTCCGGAGAGGTCGAGATCGATCTCGTACGCGTCCACGGTCAGCAGGCGCGCCCGCTCCTGTGCCTCTTCGCGGGTCAGATTCGTGCCAGGCACGCGGTCATCTCCTTCGATGGTGACGTTTCGGATCATCCTTCCATGTCCGGCCCTGCTGGACGATGGGTAGCGCCCCCTTCCTACCGCTGGTAGCATCCATGGTATGAAGATCAGTGTGAGTCTGCCGCAGGAGGATGTCGCCTTCGTCGACGAGTACGCGGCGAAGACCGACGCGGATTCCCGGTCCGCTGTCATACACGCCGCTATCGAATTGCTGCGTACCGCGGGCCTGGAGGCGGAGTACACCGAGGCGTTCCAGGAATGGGACGCGAGTGAGGACGCCGCTCTGTGGGACCGCACAGTGGCCGACGGGCTCACAGATGCGTAGGGGCGACATCCACCTCGTGGACCTGGAGCCCGCACGGGGGAGCGAAGCCAACAAGGTGCGTCCGGCGGTGATCGTCTCCAACAACGCCGCCAACCGGTCGGCCGAGGTGTCCGGCAGGGGCGTCGTCGCCGTGGTGCCGCTGACCTCGAACACCTTGCGGATCCTCAGTTTCCAGGTGCTTCTCACCACGGAGGAGAGCCGCCTCCCGCAGAACTCCAAGGTGCAGTGCGAACAGATCCGGGCGGTGTCCCCCGACCGGATCCTGAAGCGCCTCGGTGAGGTGCCCCGCCAGCGCATGGCGGAGATCGACAGAGCTCTGCGCCGGCACCTGGCTCTCTGACCCGCACACACGGAGGGGCGGCCACCGGACTCCGGTGGCCGCCCCTTCCCGTACGCGTACGCATACAAGGGTCGCGCGTCAGCCCTTCAGCTCGGCCGCCACCAGCTCCGCGATCTGGACGGCGTTCAGCGCCGCGCCCTTGCGGAGGTTGTCGTTGGAGACGAAGAGCGCGAGGCCGTTGTCGACCGTCTCGTCGACCCGGATGCGGCCCACGAAGGAGGCGTCCTTGCCCGCCGCCTGGAGCGGGGTCGGGATCTCGGAGAGCTCGACGCCCTCGGCGTCCTTCAGCAGCTCGTAGGCGCGCTCGACGCCGATGGGGCGGGCGAAGCGGGCGTTGATCTGGAGCGAGTGGCCGGAGAAGACCGGGACCCGGACGCAGGTGCCGGAGACCTTCAGCCCGGGGATCTCCAGGATCTTGCGGGACTCGTTGCGGAGCTTCTGCTCCTCGTCCGTCTCGAAGGAACCGTCGTCCACGATCGAGCCCGCCAGCGGCAGCACGTTGAAGGCGATCGGGCGCTTGTAGACGGCCGGCTCGGGGAAGTCCACGGCCTCGCCGTCGTGTGCCAGCTTCTCGGCCTCGGCGACGACCTTGGAGGCCTGGCCGTGCAGCTCGGCGACGCCGGCCACCCCGGAGCCGGACACGGCCTGGTAGGTGGCGACGGTCAGCGCTTCGAGACCGGCCTCGGCGTGCAGCGGGCGCAGCACGGGCATCGCGGCCATCGTGGTGCAGTTCGGGTTGGCGATGATCCCCTTGGGCCGGACGCGGGCCGCGTGCGGGTTGACCTCGGAGACGACGAGGGGGACCTCGGGGTCCTTGCGCCAGGCGGAGGAGTTGTCGATCACCACGGCGCCCTGGGCGGCGACCTTCTCGGCCAGCGCCTTCGAGGTCGCGCCGCCGGCGGAGAAGAGCACGATGTCCAGGCCGGTGTAGTCGGCCGCGGAGGCGTCCTCGACGGTGACGCCGGAGCCCTTGAAGTCGATCGTGGAGCCTGCGGACCGGGCGGAGGCGAACAGCCGCAGCTCGTCGACCGGGAAGTCCCGCTCGGCCAGGATCCTGAGCATGACTGTGCCGACCTGACCGGTGGCGCCGACGATTCCGACCTTCACTGGGACTCCTCTGTACGTGAGCTGTACGTGCGCGCGGCCCGTTTGCCGCTCCATGATGCGTATGACCGGGCCCGGCTTGTCCAATCCATTGTCCGACCTGCGGACTCATCGCGCGAGGACCGCAGAATCTGCATCGGCCGTGCGTGCCAAGGGGAACATCTGCGGCGGGCCCGGGCGCGGTGTGACGATGAACACGCACGGTGGACATACGACAGCGGGGCGGGAGCTCGTGATGAGCGCCCGCCCCGCTGCCTGGTGGTGGTGCAACCGTTACGGCGTGACCTTCTCGATCACGACGCTGCCGGTGCCCGCGGCGGTGCTGCGTGCGTTGACCAGCTGGACCTCACCGAAGAACTGCCGGCCCTCGGGAGCCGCACCGGCGACCACGACCTCGGCGCCGACCTGCGCCGAAGCGCCGTTCGCCAGGTTGTAGGTCTTCGACGCGTCGACCTTCAGCGTGCCGAGCGAGGCCGCGTAGTACACGTCGCGGTAGTCGTAGGTGGTCGACCCGGACGGGACCGAGTAGCCGTCGACGATGACCGTGTACGTACCGGCGGCCGGGTTGGTCAGGCTGACCTTCTCCTCGGAGCCGGCGGTGGTGCCGCTGCCGACCTGGGCCGCGCCCCGGAAGACGTACAGGTCGAGGTCGGCGTTGGCGTCCGACGTACCGCCGATGGCGAAGTCGAGCTTCTCGACGCCCGCACCGATGGTGACTGTGGTCTGGCGGGTCTGGCCCGTGGAGATCGACGGCTTGTCGACCTTGGCCGAGCCCAGCGAGCCGCCCTTGAGCTTGCCCTCAAGAGCCGCCGCGCCGTTGGTGACCTTCCAGTTCACCGCGGCGGGGGTGCCGATCTTCGCCTCGGCGATGGTCTGCACCGCCGGGTCGAAGGAGGCGCCGAGCAGCGAGACGTCCAGCTTGAACGGGTTGTCCAGCAGCGGCGACGTACGGCGCGACTCGACCTCGATCTCCCACACGCCGGGGTACGGGTCCTTGTAGGACCGTACGTCCGGGCGGCAGGTGTTGGCCGGGTTCTCGTAGTTCGGGTAGCAGTTGACCGTGGAGGTCGGGTCGACCGGCGTCCCGTACGGGTGCAGGGCGATGAACCGGGTCTGGCTGCCCGAGCGGAGCGCGCTGAGGGCGACCTCAAGGGTCTTGGCGCCCTCCGGCACGTTCACGAAGTACGAGGTGGTGCCGTTGCGCTGCACCGAGCTCGAGTTCTTGAACGCGTAACCGGGGTGGTTCAGCTCGTTGGCGACGACGACCGTGGAGAGGACCTGGTGGTCGATCCCCTTGGTCTTGCTGTCGTCCAGCTCCAGGATGGCGCTGTGCACGCCCGCGGTCTTGGCCTTCGCCGTGACCT
This sequence comes from Streptomyces microflavus, assembly GCF_014650075.1. Taxonomy (GTDB): domain Bacteria; phylum Actinomycetota; class Actinomycetes; order Streptomycetales; family Streptomycetaceae; genus Streptomyces; species Streptomyces microflavus. Next base: position 468,144 of record NZ_BMUG01000001.1, read on the forward strand.
TCAGCTTCACCGGGGTGTCGAGCGGCAGCGAGACGTACTCGGGGCTGCTCAGCTTGAAGGTCTTGTCGTTGTTCTTCCACGACAGCTTGTGCTGGACGTTGCGGTCCGGGCCCGTGGTACGGGTGACGGTGATCTCGTAGACCTTCGTCTCGCCGACCTTGAGGCCGCCCTCACGGTCGTAGAGGCCGGTGCCGAAGCCCGGGTCCTTGAGCGCGAAGTCGATCGCGGTGTCGACCGGGGCCTTCACCTTGTACTCGTGCGCCGGGTTGCCCTTCTTGGTGATGAGCTTCCAGGCACCGACGATGTCGATCAGACCGGAACCCTGGGCGTGCGCGGGCACGTCCTTGATGTGGGTCGCCGAGCTGGTCAGCGCGACTCGGAGGTCGGCCGGCGGCAGCTCCAGGTCCTTCTGCTTCGCGGCGGAGAGCAGCAGGGCCGCCGCACCGGCGGCCTGCGGCGAGGCCATCGAGGTGCCCTGGAGCATCGAGTAGCCGGGCGGCAGGGCGTAGCCCGCCTCCTTGACCGGACCACCGTCGAACCAGGTCTGGGTGGTGTTGATCGACGCACCCGGGGCCGAGATGGTCGGCGTGAAGCCGCCGTCCTCACGCGGACCGCGCGAGGAGAAGGGCAGCAGGTCGTACTTCTTGGTGACGCTGGAGCCGTAGTTCGCGGCCCACGTCTCCTTGGAGATCGACGCGCCCACCGAGATGACGTGGTCGGCCAGGGCCGGGTCACCGATGGTGTTGAGGCCCGGGCCGCTGTTGCCGGCCGAGATGACGAGCTGGACGCCGTAGATGTCGACGAGGCGCTTGTAGAGCTCGGCGCGGGCGTTGTTGCCGTCGTTCAGCGGCGGCAGGCCGCCGATCGACATGTTGACGATGTCGACACCACGGTTGACGACGAGGTCGATCATGCCCTCGGTCAGCGCGATGTTGGTGCAGCCGCCGGACCAGGTGCAGGCGCGCGAGGAGACGACCTTGGCGCCGGGCGCCGCGCCGTTCATCTTGCCGCCGAACAGGCCGTTGGCCGCGGTGATGCCCGCGACGTGCGTGCCGTGCGAGCCCTCGATCACGCCGATGTTGACGTAGTCGGCCTTGGCGCCCGCCGCGTTGTAGACCACGTTCTTACGGGTCTCGACGACGAACGGGATGCGCTCGACGATCTTGGTGGCCGGGTCGTCCTCACCGAAGTACGCGACCTGGAACTTGTCCTTGTACGGCTTGAGGGCCGTGTCGTCGGAGAAGTCCGCGTTCGCGTTCAGGTCCACGCGGATGGTGCCCTTGACCGCGTCGTACAGCACGCCCCAGACGTCGGTGGTGTCACCGTCGCGGTTGAGGTCGCCCGCCATGTCGCCGCCGGTGGTGGCCGACTCGGCGAAGGTGGCGAACTTGTAGCTGCCCGCCGGTGCCGAGTAGGTCTTGCCGCCGGACGTGAACGTCGGGCCGGTGACGGTCGCGGACATCTGCAGCCAGGTGCCGTCGCCGTCGTTCACCGGGTCGGTCGCGGTGACCCAGTCGACGATCTTGCGCTCGCCGGTGGTGGTCTTCTTCAGCGCCGGGTGGCCGAGGTCGACACCGGAGTCCAGGACACCGATGGTGATCCCGCGGCCGTCGGCCGTCGGGTTCTTCTCGACGAACTCGACCGCACCCGTCTCGAAGGAGGGGTTGTACGGGTTGGCGGCCGGGGTGTTCTTGCCCGGCGCCGGGTAACTGCCCGTGGCCTTGAGCTGCTTGGCCCCCGTGGCCCGGTCGCCCGAGGGCGTCGGGTCGTCCAGCTTGATCTCCTGCTTGAGATCGATGCCGAGAACGGACTTCAGCTTGGAGGCCGCCGCGATGGTGGTCTCGGCGGTGCTGGTCGGCACCGTCGCCCGTACGTAGCCGAGCTTGTCGTAGGTCTGGCCGAGCACGGAGCCCTTGACGGCGTCCAGCTGCTCGGTGACCTGCTCGGTCGCCCCCGGGGTGGTGGCGATCATCATCGTGACGTTCTTCTCGCCCTTGGCCTCGGCCTTGGCCAGAACCTCGGCGTCCGCTGTGCCGAGCTTGTCGCCGCGGTCGCTCGTGGCGGCCGGTTTGACGGGTGCCGGTGCCGGGTCGCCGGCGGCGAACACCGGCGAGGCGCTGGAGGCCGCGAGTGCGGCCGCGAGGCCGGCAGCGGCCGCGATGCGAGCGGCGCGTCTCGCCCCGGGTATGGAGCTGGGGGATTCCTTGGTCATCAGCATCCCTGTAATTGAAAGAGAGAGTCCGGAATTCGGTACCGGATGACCGCTCAGCCTGTCGTAAATGACAGGGCTTTGTGGAGAGTTGACGGAGACGAGACAGGTACATGGCATAGATCCGCCACTGGGGGCGATGCGTCACGAGGGATGAATGAGGCGAAAGCGCACGTCGGAGAGCCGGTTCCGGGCCTGTGGTCCGGACCAGTGGCACCAGCGGACGCTCCAGCTCCGGCTCAGCGCGGCAGCACCACCAGATACGCGGCCGGCTCCCGGTCGTCCGCCGCCATCAGCGCCGTCCGCACCACCGTGGCCTGCTGGTCCATCGCCTCGCGCAGCTTCCTCGGGGTGAGGTGGACGACCGTGACCCCCAGCCGCTCCAGATGGTCCCGCTTGGCGGCGTACGCGGACCACTGCGGCTCCTCCGGGTGCGCCGGGGCCCGGTTCCCGTACCGCCGCCCCTCCTCCGGCGCACCGAACCGGGGTGCCCGGGTGTCCAGCTCGACGGCAACGGCCTGATCCGGCCAGTACGCGTCGACCCCGCCCAGCTCCGGCCCGCCCGGCAGCCGCAGGCCGACGTTCCAGAGCGGCTCCGGCAGCCCGTGCTCGCGCACCATCGCGTACAGCCGTGCCTCCGCCACCGCCCGCCCCTCGGCCAACAGCGCCTCCACCGCGCCCACCACCGAAGGCCGCCCCAGCAGCTTGGCCACGCTCAGCTCCCGCACCACGGCGGCCGGTTCGCTGTGCCCGGCCCGCACGGCCTCGGTCAGCAGCCGGCGCACGTCCTCCGGGTCGCCCAGCCCCGCCACCGCGTCCGCCAGCGCCCGCTCCACCGGGGCGACGGGCACCCCGGCCCGCCGCACCGGTGCGGGCAGCGCGGCGGCCCGCACCACCTCCACGAAGCGGGTCGAGCGCAGCCGCCGGGTGCGCGGCACCAGGACGTCGATACGGTGCAGCGCCGCCAGGTCCGGCGCCGCGGCGAAGCCGTACAGGGCGAGCGCCGCCAGGCCGGTCACCATCGCCTCGCCGAACCCCGCGTCCGACGGCTCCGGGGGAGTGCGCCGGGAGGAGACCGGCGGGCGACCCGCGTACAACAGGGCCCCGCGCAGCCGCTCCTGGCCGCTGGGCGGCTCCGGGTGCAGCAGGTAGACCCCCGGCAGCAGATGCTGCCAGGAGCCGCCGGGCAGGCACTGGGCGGAGGTCTGCGCGGCGGAGACGCCCCGCGCCCGGAGCTGGGCGGCGGACAGGACGCGGTGCGTCACGTCCTGGAGATGATGCAGGGGGCGGGGGAACAGAGGGGACAGCGGGGAGAGCGGGGTGTTCTGGGTCATGGCCGATGATTTCCCGCCAACCCAGGGTCCCCTAACCCCTGTTACACGCCCGTCGACAATTCCGGACAACGCCGCCCTAAAGTACGGGTGTTCGAGGACCGAAAAGGGCCGTCGCACGGGAAATGAGGAGGGGGCGCGTCGGGCAGGTGTGCGAGCGCCACTTTCGCGCCGCGCACACACCGAACCCGCGCGCCCCCTGGACCCGCCCGCTCACGCCCGCGGGCTTCCGGACCCGCCCGTCCGTCTACGCCTGCGAGCCTTCGGAGTCCGTCCGTCCCTCCCTCTACGCCCGCGCGTCGCACTCCTGGCCGCGAAGCACACGCGCCAGGTCGTCCCGGGCCTCAAGGACCAGTCGGCGCAGCGCCGGAGCGGCATCCGCGTGGCTGTTCAGCCAGGCGTCGGTCGCCGCGAGCGTCTCCGGGCTGTCCTGGAGGGCGGGGAAGAGCCCCTTCACCACGTGCATGCCGATCTGGATGGACCGCTCCGCCCAGACCCGCTCGATCACCTCGAAGTAGCGGTCCGCGTACGGGGCCAGCAGCTCCCGCTGCGAGGGCTGCTCGAACCCCGCGATCGTCGCCTCGACCAGGGCGTTGGACAGCTTGTCCGACTCCACGACCGCCGCCCACGCCTGCGCCTTGACCGCCTCCGAGGGACGCGAGGCCAGGCACCGTACGTGGTGACGCTTGCCGGACGCCGTGTCGTCGCGGGCCAGTTCGGCGTCGATCGCCGCCTCGTTCGCCGCACCGTGCGAGGCGAGCGGGGAGAGGAAGGCCCAGCGCAGCTCCTGGTCGACCGCCAGGCCGTCGACCTCGGCCGTGCCCTCCAGCAGCCCGCCCAGCAGCTGGAAGTCCGCCTCGGAGCCCGCGACGGCCGCGAAGAAGCGGGCCCACGTCAGCTGGTGCTGGCTGCCCGGCTCGGCCTGCCGGAGCTCGCGCAGCGCGCCCTCGGCCAGCGCCCGGCCGCCCTCCTCGCGCCAGGCGGGGGAGGCGTAGTTCACCAGCGCCGACTGCGCCCAGGCGTGCAGCATCTGCAGGACGCCGATGTCGGTCTCGCGCCCGGCGTGCGCCAGCACCAGCGCGACGAAGTCGCGGGCGGGCAGCAGGGCGTCCCGGGTCAGGTTCCACAGGGCCGACCAGCACAGGGCACGGGCCAGCGGATCGGTGATGGAGCCCAGGTGGTCGCGGAGGGTCGCCAGGGACCCCTCGTCGAAGCGGACCTTGCAGTACGTGAGGTCGTCGTCGTTGACCAGGATCAGATCGGGCCGCTCGGAACCTGCCAGCTCCTTGACCACGGTGCGCTCCCCGGCCACGTCCACCTCGGCCCGGGCGTACCGCGTCAGCTCACCCTCCGGCGTACGCCGGTACAGGCCGACCGCGACCCGGTGCGGGCGCAGCTCCGGGTGGGAGGCTGCGGCCTCCTGGACCACGGCCAGCTCGGTCAGCGTCCCGGCCTCGTCGTAGGTCGCCACAGGGGTGAGCACGTTGACTCCGGCGGTCTGCAGCCAGGAGCGCGACCAGGCCGTCATATCGCGGCCGGAGGTCTCGGCGAGCACCGAAAGAAGGTCGCCCAGACGCGTGTTGCCGTACGCGTGGCTCTTGAAGTAGCGCCGCGCGCCCTCAAGGAAGGCGTCGCGTCCCACGTACGCCACGAGCTGCTTCAGTACGGACGCGCCCTTGGCGTACGTGATCCCGTCGAAGTTCAGCTTGGCGTCCTCCAGGTCACGGATGTCGGCCGTGATCGGGTGCGTGGAGGGCAGCTGGTCGGCGCGGTAGGCCCACGCCTTCCGGTTGTTGGCGAAGGTGATCCAGCCGTTGGTGAAGCGGGTCGCCTCGACCATCGAGAAGGAGCCCATGAAGTCCGCGAAGGACTCCTTCAGCCACAGGTCGTCCCACCACTCCATGGTGACCAGGTCGCCGAACCACATGTGCGCCATTTCGTGCAGGATGACGTTGGCGCGCCGCTCGTAGGCCGCCGAGGTGACCTTGCCGCGGAAGATGTACTCCTCGCGGAAGGTGACCATGCCCGGGTTCTCCATCGCCCCGAGGTTGTACTCCGGCACGAACGCCTGGTCGTACTTCCCGAAGGGGTACGGGTAGTCGAAGTTGTCGTGGAAGAAGTCCAGGCCCTGCTTGGTGACCAGGAAGACGTCATCCGCGTCGAAGTGCTTGGCGAGCCCCTTGCGGCACATCGCGCCGAGCGGGATCTCCAGCGTCGAACCGTCGTCCAGGGAGCGGCTGTAGTGGTCGGTCACATAGTGGTACGGACCGGCGACGACGGCCGTGATGTAGGTGGAGATCGGCTTGGTCTCCGCGAACCGCCACACCCCGCCCTCGTGCGACTCCTCGGCCCCGTTGGACCAGACCCGCCAGCCGTCGGGGGCGGTCACCTGGAAGCGGTAGGGCGCCTTGAGGTCCGGCTGTTCGAAGTTGGCGAAGACCCGGCGGGCGTCGGCCGGCTCGTACTGCGTGTACAGGTAGACCTCGCCGTCCTCCGGGTCGACGAAGCGGTGCATGCCCTCGCCGGTCCTGCTGTACGCGCACCGGGCGTCGACCACGAGGACGTTCTCGCCCTCCAGGAGCCCGTCCAGCGCCACCCGGACCCCGTCGAACACGACGGCGGGGTCGAGCGGGGCGCCGTTCAGCGTCACGGCGTCCACACCCGGCGCCACCAGGTCGGCGAAGGTCGAGGCGCCCGCACGGGCGGAGCGGAACCGGATCGTGGTCAGCGACCGGAACGTCCGCGGACCGGCGTCCCCGTCGCCCCCGTCCTTGCCCCCGTCGGCCCCCTCGGGCCCGTCGACGGCGGAACGCAGGTCGAGCTCGACCTCGTAACCGTCGACGGTCAGCAGCTCGGCCCTCTTCTGGGCCTCGTCGCGGGACAGGTTTTCTCCGGGCACGGGCACTCCTTCGTGACGCGCGTCATGTGTCGTGTTCGAACCCATTGATCCTTGCACGCGGCCGCGGGCCGGGGCAGGCGGGGAATGGCAGACCCTCCGGCGGCGTTCTCGCCAACGGTTGGAACAGGCCCTTCTGAGGAGAGACATGCCCGAGAACACCCCGGCGAACGGCAAGACCCCGGCCGATTTCTGGTTCGACCCGCTCTGCCCGTGGGCGTGGATGACCTCCCGCTGGATCCTTGAGGTGGAGAAGGTCCGCGACATCGAGGTCCGCTGGCATGTGATGAGCCTCGCCGTCCTGAACGAGGACAAGCTGGACGACCTGCCCGAGGAGTACCGCGACCTGCTGGAGAACAAGGCGTGGGGCCCGGTCCGGGTCGTCGTCGCCGCCCAGCAGCTCCACGGCGACGAGGTCGTCGGCCCCCTCTACACGGCGCTCGGCACCCGCTTCCACAACAACGGCGAGGGCCCCACCCGCGAGGCCGTCGCCGGCGCCCTCAAGGACGTCGGCCTGCCCGCCGAGCTCGCGGAGTACGCCGACAAGGACACGTACGACACCGAGCTGCGCGCCTCCCACAAGGAGGGCATCGACAAGGTCGGCCAGGAGGTCGGCACCCCGGTCATCGCGGTGCCCGGCGCGGACGGCGAGCAGGTCGCCTTCTTCGGCCCCGTCGTCACCCCCGCCCCCAAGGGCGAGGACGCGGCGAAGCTCTGGGACGGCACGCTGCTGGTCGCCTCCATCCCCGGCTTCTACGAGATCAAGCGGACCCGCACGCAGGGCCCGATCTTCGACTGACTGGGCCTTCTGCCTGGTCGGGCCGGGAGCACGCGCGTGCTCCCGGCCCGTTGTCAGTGGCGGATCGTACGGTGAGGACCATGCGCTTCTCACCGGAGATGATCACGATCGACTGTCCCGACCCCCAGACGCTGGCCGCCTGGTGGGCCACGGCGCTCGGAGTGGAAGGGACGCAGGACTACGGCGAGTTCGTCATCGTCCCCGCCACCCCCCTGGTCCTCGGCTTCCAGCGGGTGCCCGAGCCCAAGTCCGTCAAGAACCGGGTGCACATCGACTTCGCGTCCCCCGACCGCCCGGCGGACGTGGAGCGCCTGGTGGGGCTGGGGGCGACGGTGATCGGCGAGCATTCGATGCACGGTCTGTCCTGGAACGTCCTCCAGGACCCCCAGGGCAACGAGTTCTGCCTCGCCGACGAGGGCACCCAGTGACGCGCCGACGCGGGCAGCCACTGACCGGCTGAAGAGGGCAGCCGCCGGCCGACACCGCCCGGGCCCACCCCTTGCCGTGCGGTCGAACTCTCGTTCATGATCTGCTCCATGCCGACCGAGAGCCGCCGCGACAGCGGTACGGAGCGGAGTCCGGGCCCGCCCCTCCCGCGCCGGGTGCGGATCGGTTACGGCCTCGGCTCGCTCTGCACCGGCACCTTCGCCACCGTGCCCGGCCTGATCCTGCTGTACTACCTGACCAATGTGCTGGCCGTCTCCCCGGCCCTCGCCGGGGCGGCGGTCTTCCTGCCCAAGGCCTGGGACGTCCTGATCAACCCGCTCGTCGGCGCGCTCTCCGACCGCAGCCGGCTGCGCGCCGGCCCGCGCCGGCCGTTCCTCCTCATCGGCGCCTGCACCCTGCCGCCCCTCTTCGCACTGATCTTCGCCGCACCCCCGGTGCGCGGCATGGCCGCCGCCGCGTACGTCGCCGCCCTCTTCCTGCTCGCCGCGACCGCCTACGCGGTCTTCCAGGTGCCGTACGTGACGATGCCCGCCGAGATCACCGACGACCCGGCCGAACGCCGCCGGGTGCTGAGCTGGCGAGTGGCGTTCCTCGGGGCCGCGATCCTCCTCTCCGGCGCGCTCGCCCCGGCCATCGCCCATGCGGACGGTGGCACTCCGGCGAGCTACCGGCTGATGGGCGTCGCCGTGGCCGTCCTCCTCGCGGTGGGCATGTTCGGCGCCTGGTTCACCACCCGGTGGGCCCCCGCCGTGGCCCGCTCCACCGCCGAGCCCTCCCTCCGCGCCCAACTGGCCGTGGCCCGCACGAACCGGCCCTTCCTCTTCCTGTCGGGGATGTGGTTCCTCCAGGCGCTGGCGGTCGGCGTGATGCTGGCGGGGGTCCAGTACTTCGCCACGTACACCCTCGGCTCCCCGGGCGCGGTCACCCCGCTCTTCGCCTGCCTGATCGGCCCGCTGGTCCTGGTCATGCCGCTGTGGACGAGGCTCGCCAGACTGCGCGGCGCGAAGTACGCGCAGGGCTGCGCCACGCTGCTGTACGTCGCCGGGGCGGCGGCCCTCGCCCTCACCGGCCAGGTGGGCAATGCCCTCGGATACGCAGCCGTAGCGGTCATCGGCATCGCCTACGCGGGCCTCCAACTGCTGCCGCTCACCCTCCTCGCGGACACCCTGGCCGCCGACACCGCCCGCACCGGCAAGCGCCGCGCCGCCACGTTCACGGGCCTGTGGACGGCGGCCGAGACGCTGGCGTTCGCGCTGGGCGCGGGCGTCTTCGCCCTGGTCCTCACGGTGACCGGTTTCCGCTCCTCGGACGCCGACCACGAGGTCGCCCAGCCCGCCGCCGCGCTGACCGGCATCACGGCGGGTATGAGCCTGCTGCCCGCACTCCTCGCCGCCGCGAGCCTGTGGCTGCTCCACCGCTACCGCGAGGACCCCGCCGACGCCCCGAAGGACGCCACCCGTGCAGCCTGACCCCACCGCAAGCACCGAAGAGGCCCACGCGCTCCCCGCAGGCCGCCCGGCGGCAGAGATCCTCACCGAACTCAAGGCGCTGCGCACCGCCGACGCCCCCACCCGGGGCGGCCGGACCTTCGCCTACGTCTACGACGCCGGACGCGAGGGCCTGGGCGAGCTGGCCGCCGAGGCCTATGCCGCGTACGCCACCGTCAACGGGCTCGACCCCACGGTCTTCCCGAGCGTGGCGCGCCTGGAGAACGACCTGGTCGGCGCGGCGGCGGCCCTCCTCGGTGCCCCACCCGGCGCCCAGGGCACCTTCACCAGCGGCGGCACCGAATCGATCCTGCTCGCGGTCAAGACGGCGAGGGACCACGCCCGTTCGACCCGAGGCGTGACCGACCCGCAACTGGTGCTCCCCTCCACCGCGCACGCCGCGTTCCACAAGGCGGCCGCCTACCTGGGCCTGGAACCGGTGGTGGTCCCGGTGGACCCGGTGACGTACAAGGCCAACCCGACCGCGATGGCCGCCGCGATCACCCCCCGTACCGCCTTGGTCGTCGCCTCGGCCCCCTCGTACGCGCACGGGGTCATCGACCCGGTGGCGAGGATCGCGGAGGCGGCGGCCGAGCACGAGGTGCTGTGCCACGTGGACGCGTGCATCGGCGGCTGGCTGCTCCCGTACCTGCGCCGGGCGGGCCGCACGGTCGAACCGTTCGACTTCTCCCTCCCCGGCGTCACATCCATCTCGGTGGACCTGCACAAGTACGGCTACGCGGACAAGGGCGCCTCGGTGGTCCTCTACCGGAACGCCGAACTCCGCCGCCACCAGTACTTCACCCACGCGGGCTGGCCCGGCTACCCGGTGGTCAACCCGACGGTCCAGGGCACCAAGTCGGCGGGCCTGCTGGCCCAGGCGTGGGCGGTGCTCCAGCACATAGGCGAGGACGGCTACACATTCCTGGCCGCACGCGTGGCGGAAGCCTCCGACCACCTCCTGGAGGGCCTGCGCACCACCCCGGACATCCACATCCTCGGCGAACCGGAGGCGGGCCTGGTCGCGTTCACGGTCCTCACCTCCGCCACACCGGACCGGCCCTCCGGCACACCCGACCTGAGCCTGCTGCTGCACCTGGCCGACGAGATGCGCGTACGCGGCTGGTACCTCCAGCCCCAGCTCTCCTTCGACGGCCTCCCGCCCAACCTCCACCTCACCCTGACCCCCGCCACGGTGGACCGCGTGGAAGCCCTGCTCACGGACCTGCCCGAAGCCCTGACAACAGCCCGCACCCTCCCCCCGGCCACCGCCGACCCCGCCCTCACCGACCTGGCGGCGACCCTGGACCCCGACACCCTCACCCCGGACGACGTGGCGGGCATCCTGGCCTTCGCGGGCCTGGGGGAGGGGGGCGGCCTTCCGGAGCGCATGGCCCCGGTGCTGTTCCTGCTGGACGCGCTGCCGGGCCGGCTGAAGGAACGGCTGCTGACGGAGTTCGTGGGGTCGGTGTTCCGGCTGGGCTGAGGGGTACGGCGACCGGGCAGGAGTGGCTCAGGGGCGGTCGGGGTCGGGGTCGGTGGAGTCGTCCTCGGATATGTGCGGCTGAACCCGTGGTGCCGCCAACGGCCCAGCGGTAGTCTCGCGGCCCCGGTAAGCCTGTACGACCCGGAGGTCCGCATGGCTGATCAGCCGCTCAAGGCTCACTTCGTCGCCGATCCGATCGAGCTTCCCGACGGCCGCAGGGTCCGCGTCAGCGCGTACCCCGACGGCAGCATTCGGTTCAGGGTGGACGGGCTGCCGTACGTCCTCACCGAGGCGTACCTCAGCGGTAACCCCGAGAAGGACAAGGCGATCCTGAAGATCTCGCCCGGCAAGCAGGGAAGCAACGCCTCTCACAACTACGCCGAGTTGCTGGAGAGCAGGAACAAGGACAAGGGCTGAACGACCCCGAGCGCGCCCGGCCTCCCTTGCGGAGGCCGGCGGCGCTTCGCGTCTCAGTCCCGGGGAGCCGCCGCCTCCAGCTCCGTCACCGTGCCCGACATCACCGTACGGATGTGGTGCGTCAGGTGGTCCGCAGGCCAGTCCCACCAGGCCACCGCCAGCAGGCGCGCGATGTCCGCCTCCTCGTAGCGGGTGCGGATCAGGCGGGCCGGGTTGCCGCCGACGATGCCGTAGTCCGGGACGTCCGAGACGACCACGGACCGGGAGCTGATGATCGCGCCGTGCCCGATGCGGACGCCCGGCATGATGACCGCCTCGTAGCCGATCCACACGTCGTTGCCGATCACCGTGTCGCCCCGGTTGGGCAGGCCCGTCAGCAGATCGAAGTGGTCGGCCCACGAGCCGCCGAGCGTCGGGAACGGGAACGTGGACGGGCCGTCCATACGGTGGTTGGAGCCGTTCATGAGGAACCGCACCCCCGTCCCCAGCGCGCAGAACTTGCCGATCACCAGGCGCTCCGGCCCGTAGTGGTAGAGCACGTTCCGGGTCTCGAACTCCGTGGCGTGCTCCGGGTCGTCGTAGTACGAGTACGCCCCCACCTCGATCAGCTCCGAGGTGACCAGCGGCTTCAGCTGCACCACGCGCGGCTGGCCCGGCATCGGGTGCAGGGTGGTGGGGTCGGCCGGGACGGGCGTGGGGTCAGAACTCATGGGGTCGCTTCCGGGGGAGGGGTACGGGCAGGCGCGCGAAGGTCATCGTGGCAGTCCTGCCCGGTGAGGCGCGGGGATTTTCGGCGCCGCCCTGCGCCGCCCCCGCCCCGCACCCGACCCGCATCGGCTCCCCCTGTGACCAGTCCGCCGCCACGCCCCGCATCACCAGCGCGCTGTCCAGCACCGCGCTGCCCGGGGGAAAGCGGTCCAGGTCCTCGAAGAACGAGGAGCGTACGGTACGGGGCCGGCCCGCCGTCACCTTCCAGGCAGCCGTGGACAGTTCGAGGACGTCCAGGTGGGTGCCCCCGGCGTTGGGGGAGAGGCCCCGGCTTCCGAGGCGGAAGAACTCCGACGCCTCCGCCAGGTCCGTGAACAGCCCGCTCCCGTGCAGCTCCTCGGCCGGCTCCACCGTCGCATCGACCTCCACCTCGCCGTCCCGGGTCGCGAACGCCACCCGTACCGCGTCGGCCTCCTCCCGCACCGTGAAGTCCGCGCGGCCGTGCTCGCCCGGGTAGATCCGGCCGCCCGCGAAGGCGTTGAGGCGGGAGGCGGTGTCGCGGCGCGGGATGTAGACGCCGCGCTCGACGCCGTCCGGGCCGTCCCACTCGACGGAGATCCGGTGCGCCGCGTTCTCGCTGGTCAGCCCGGTCGCCGCCGGGGCCCAGCCGGGGCGGACGCCGCCGATCCGGAGCAGGCAGATCCCCGCCACCGCCTGGCCGCGCACCAGTTGGGGCCGCAGCGGTGCGGGCAGCAGGGCCGCCGCCACGTACGGGTCCACCCGGTAGTTCACCAGGAGACGGCGTTCGATGGTGCTGGACAGCCGGGGCCGGATCATGAGGCGTCGCCTTCCGGGGCTGGGCGCCACTTCGTGTGGCGGAGCACGATCTGTTCGGGGCACACGGCGCTCAGGAAGCGCCCCACGCACATGGCGAGGCGCTCCTCGGCGAGCGAGTAGAGGATGCGGTTGGCGTCGCGGCGCTCGGTGACGAGCCCGGCGCCCTTGAGCACGCCCAGGTGGCGCGAGATGGACGGGGCGCTGATCGAGAACCGGCTCGCGATCTCCCCGGCGGCCAGCTCGCCCCCGCGCAGATCCTCCAGGATCTGGCGGCGGGTGGGGTCGGCCAGCGCACGGAAGGCGCTCGCCTCGTCTTCGGAATCAGAGGAATCAGAGGTGGAAGTGGCGGAGGGGGGTTCCATGCGCCATGTTTAGCATATGAGCTAAATAGCTAACAACCCAGTTCAGGGCATGGGAGAGCCCCCGCGAGTCATGTCCTCGCGAGGGCTCTCCGTTCATCCGCCTGCCGAAGTGAAGGTTGAGAAGACGATCACGAGGCAGGACGTACTGTCCGCCGGAGCGGAATCAGGGGGCGAGCAGCAGTACGTCCGCGCGCTCCTTGGCCGCCGCGTAACGCTTCGCCACGTCCTGCCAGTTGACGACCTGCCACATCGCCTCGATGAAGTCCACCTTCTGGTTCTTGTACTGAAGGTAGAAGGCGTGCTCCCAGGCGTCGAAGACCAGGATCGGGACCGAGCCCTGGCCGACGTTGCCCTGGTGGTCGTAGACCTGCTCGACGATGAGCTTGCCGCTGAGGGGCTCGTACGCGAGGACGCCCCAGCCGGAACCCTGCGTGGTGGCGGAGGCCTTCGTCAGCTGGGCCTTGAAGCCCGCGTAGGAGCCGAAGGACTCGGTGATCGCGTCGGCCAGGTCGCCCACGCCGTCCGCCGCGAGGGGCTCGCCGCCGCCGTCGCCGGTCATGTTGTGCCAGTAGATCGAGTGCAGGATGTGGCCGGAGAGGTGGAACGCGAGGTTCTTCTGGAGGCCGTTGATCGCGCCCCAGGCCTCCTTGTCGCGGGCCTCTTCCAGCTGCTCCAGGGTGTCGTTCGCACCCTTGACGTATGCGGCGTGGTGCTTGTCGTGGTGCAGCTCGACGATCTGCGGGTTGATGACCGGTTCGAGCGCCGCGTAGTCGTACGGGAGTTCCGGGAGCGTGTACGTGGCCATGATGCGAGCCCTCCGACTGCTGGGAATGCCGTCCAGTTGTTATTGCAACCTATATGCAAGAGCAGGCTAACAGCAGGAAGGTTCACGAAGTGATCAGCCCTTGGGCCTAGGACCAGGGGCGCAGGGGGGCAGGGGGTGGCGTCGCGGGCGTGGCGCGCACGCGTGGCGGGCCCGTTCGATGGGCCGACGGGCCCGCCGGGCGGATCAGTGGGTGGGGTCGCTGCCCTTCCGCTCCTGCGGGTCGACGCCCGTATGGGCGGAGGCGTCCTTCTCGCCGCTGGGGCGCCGGGACCTGCCCCGGCGGCCGGTCTCCCGCATGTCGGAGTCCCCGCCGCGGTCCTCCCCGCGGCTCGTCGAACTCTCCGTCGTGGTGCCTTCCAGGGAGGCCCGCTTCTCCTCCTCGGCCGGCTTCCTGCGGGGTCGGTCCGGCTCCGGGGCGTACGTGTCCGGGTGGAACGAGCGGTGAGCGCTGGGATTGGCCTTCTGTGTCGTTTCATCGACATCGGGGGCCCAGCCGTGCTGCCCCTCGCCCTCGAACCTGCTCGGCCCCTCGCCGTGCCGGGGCGGTTTCTTCGACATGGTGAGCCTCTCCCTCTCGCCGGGTGTCCTATTATCCTCCCTTTTCTTGTTATAAAGGCGGTCTGTCTTCTCGCCTGCCTCTCTTCCCGCGAGCACCCATGTTTGGACGCCGCTTCCGGGGGGACCCGGCCAAGCAGCCGGGCGGCTCGGGGCCGGGGGACCGCAGGTGCGCCGCTCGCCGCCCGCCCCACCGACCAGGAGGACTTGATGGCACCCCCCAACGCCCCCCAGGGATCCGGCGCTCACCCCCGTGACCCGAAGCTGGCCCTGCCGGTCGCGGACGCGGCGGGCTGGGGCCCGCTCGACGTCCGGGCCGTCGACACGGTCCGGCTGCTGGCCGCCGACGCGGTGCAGAAGGCGGGCCACGGCCACCCCGGCACCGCGATGAGCCTGGCGCCCCTGGCGTACCTGCTCTTCCAGCAGGTCATGCGCCACGACCCGGCCGACGACCAGTGGCTCGGCCGCGACCGCTTCGTGCTCTCCTGCGGGCACTCCAGCCTCACCCTCTACATCCAGCTGTACCTGAGCGGTTACGGCATGGAGCTGTCCGACCTGGAGGCGCTGAGGACGTGGGGCTCCAGCACCCCCGGCCACCCGGAGTACCGCCACACCCGGGGCGTCGAGATCACCACCGGGCCGCTCGGGCAGGGGCTCGCCTCCGCCGTCGGCATGGCCATGGCGGCCCGCCGGGAGCGCGGTCTGCTCGACCCCGACGCACCCGCCGGCACCAGCCCCTTCGACCACCACGTGTACGTCGTCGCCTCCGACGGCGACCTGATGGAAGGCGTGACGTCCGAGGCCAGTTCACTGGCCGGACATCAGGAGCTCGGCAACCTCGTCGCCTTCTACGACTCCAACCACATCTCCATCGAGGACGACACCGACATCGCCTTCAGCGAGGACGTGACCGCCCGCTACGCCGCGTACGGCTGGCACGTCCAGACCGTCGACTTCACCCGCACCGGCGACTACGTGGAGGACGTCGACGCCCTCCTCGCCGCCGTCGAAGCGGCGAAGAACGAGAGCGGCCGCCCCTCCCTGATCCTGCTGCGCACGATCATCGGCTGGCCCGCGCCCACCAAGCAGAACACCGGCAAGGCCCACGGCTCCGCGCTCGGCGACGACGAGGTCGCCGCCACCAAGAAGCTGCTCGGCTTCGACCCGGACGCCGACTTCACCGTCGAGGACGACGTACTCGAGCACGCCCGTGCCGTCCGCGAGCGCGGCGCCGAGGCCCACCGCGCCTGGGAGCCCCGCTACCAGGAGTGGCGCTCCGCCCACCCCGAGCGCGCCGCACTCCTCGACCGGCTGCTGAAGCAGGAGTTCCCCGACGGCTGGACCGACAGCCTCCCCGTCTTCGACGCCGACCCCAAGGGCATCGCCACCCGCAAGGCCTCCGGCGATGTGCTGACCGCGCTGGCGCCGGTGCTGCCCGAGCTGTGGGGCGGCTCGGCCGACCTCGCGGGCAGCAACAACACCACCATGGAGGGCGAGCCGTCCTTCGTCCCGGCGTCCAAGCAGACCGACGAGTTCCCGGGCAACCCCTACGGCCGTACGCTCCACTTCGGCATCCGCGAGCACGCCATGGGCGCGATCCTCAACGGCATCGCGCTCCAGAGCCTCACCCGCCCCTACGGCGGTACGTTCCTGATCTTCAGCGACTACATGCGTCCGGCCGTCCGCCTCGCCGCCCTGATGAAGCTGCCGGTCACCTACGTCTGGACCCACGACTCCATCGGCCTGGGCGAGGACGGACCCACCCACCAGCCCGTCGAGCAACTGGCCGCACTCCGCGCGATCCCCGGCCTCGACGTCGTACGGCCCGCCGACGCGAACGAGACCTCCGTCTGCTGGCGCACCGTGCTGGAGCACCACGACCGGCCCGCCGGCCTCGCCCTCACCCGGCAGCCGCTGCCCGTCCTGGAACGGGGAGAGGGTGCGTACGCCCCCGCCTCCGGAGCTGCCCGGGGCGGCTACGTACTCGCCGACAGCCGGGGCGCCACCCCGGACGTGATCCTCGTCGGCACCGGGTCGGAGGTCCACATCGCCCTGGCGGCGCGCGAGCTCCTGGCCGCCGAGGGGCACGACGCGCGGGTGGTCTCCATGCCCTGCCGCGAGTGGTTCGCCGACCAGCCGTACGCGTACCAGGACGAGGTGCTGCCGCCCGGCGTACGGGCCAGGGTCAGCGTCGAGGCCGCCGTCGCCCAGGGCTGGCGGGACGTCGTGGGCGACGCGGGCCGCATGGTCAGCCTGGAGCACTTCGGCGCCTCGGCCGACTACCAGCGCCTGTACGAGGAGTTCGGCATCACACCCCGCGCGGTCGCCGACGCCGCCCTGGCGAGCATCCGCGCGGCAGCCGCCGGCTCCGTCCGGCCCGGCGGCGAGCGCCCCGGCGCCACCCCGACCGAGGGCGGCACCGCCGACGCCGGCTGAACCCCACCCGACACACCCACCCGTCGACCGTTTCCCGAAAGCGAAGAGGAGCCCCATGTCCCCCGCACGCACCCCCCGTTACACCGTCCCCGGCCTCGGCGTCGACGAGGGCCGGCAGGTCATCGACCTCCTGACCCTGCGCCTGCACGCGCTCAACGACCTCGCCCTGACCCTCAAGCACATCCACTGGAACGTGGTCGGACCGCACTTCATCGCCGTCCACGAGATGCTCGACCCGCAGACCGCCGCCGTACGGGACATGGCCGACGCGGCCGCCGAACGCATCTCGGCCCTGGGCGGCGAGCCGCAGGGCACGCCGGGCGTCCTGGTCAAGGAGCGCACCTGGGACGACTACAGCGTCGGCCGCGCCGACGCCATCGCCCACCTCGGCGCCCTGGACCTCGTCTACACCGGGATCATCGAGGCCCACCGCGAGGCGGTCGAGAAGGCGGGCGAACTCGACCCGGTCACCGAGGACCTGCTCATCGAGCACCTCCGCGGCCTGGAGCAGTTCCAGTGGTTCGTGCGCGCGCACCTGGAGAGCAGCTCCGGCACCCTGTCCAACGCCGGTGCCGACACCGAGGTGGCCGCGGCCGCCGCCGCGTCCCCGAAGCGGGCGACGGCCAAGCGCACCCCGGCGAAGAAGACGGCGCTGCCCGCCCCCGCCAAGAAGACGGCGGCACCGGCGGCCAAGAAGACCGCCAAGAAGACGGCGAGCAAGCGCACCACACGCTGAGGTCAGGAACCACCCGCTGGGAATCAGTCGGCGGCCCTACCGCCGCAGCCCCTCCCGCGCCTGCACCGCGATGTCCGGGAAGTCCGTCACCACCGCGTCCACGCCCTGCCCGTAGTGGAAGGCGTACTCGGTGAACGCGTCGCCGAAGTCGTTCGGCGCGGTACCCCGGCGGTGGGCGGCCGGGAGGTACTGGTTCTCCGCGCGGAAGGTGTACGCACCGACCTTCAGGCCCGCCGCATGCGCATCCGCGAGGAGCGTGTGCGGCGGGACGAGGGAGGACTTGTCCGGGCCGATCCACTGCGCGTACGAGGCGATCTCCCGCAGCCCGGCCGGGCTCATCATGTCCTTATAGGTCGCCGCGTGACCATAAGGGGAGCCGCTCGTACCCAGCGCCTGCCAGAGGGGCAGGCCGAGACGGGCGGCGGCGATCCGGTGCAGGCTGGACGGTTCGAAGGACTGGACGACGCACTCCCGGGCGGTCAGCCGGTTGCGGCGGATCACCCGGATCAGCTCCTCCTCCAGCGGCAGCCCGATCGAGCGGAAGTACGTCGGGTGCTTGGTCTCCGGGAAGACCGCGATCCGTCGGCCCGACTCCCCGGACAGCCGCCGGGCCAGGTCGATCACCTCCTGGAAGGTCATCACCCGCCCCCGTCCGTCGAAGACCGTGTTCCGGTTGCGGACCAGCGGCAGCCGCTCCACCGTGCGCAGCGTCCTCAGCTCGCGCAGCGTGAAGTCCTCGGTGAACCAGCCGGTCACCGCCCTGCCGTCCACCGTCCTCGTGGTGCGGCGGTCCGCGAACTCCGGCCGCCCGGCGACATCCGTCGTCCCGCCGATCTCGTTCTCGTGGCGCACGACCAGGACATGGTCCTTCGTCGGTACGAGGTCCGGCTCGATCCAGTCGGCCCCGGCCCGCACCGCGTAGGTGTACGCCTCGGCGGTGTGCTCGGGGCGCCAGCCCGCCGCCCCGCGGTGGCCGATGACCAGCGGGCCGGAAGCGCGGTGCCGGACCGGGGTGGCCGCGCCGGCCGGGGCGGTGGCGGCTGCCGTGACGGCCGCGGTGGCCAGGAGGACCGAACGACGCCTCGGTGCAGGGGACATGACAGCTCCTCGGGTGGCGGAGCCTCCACGGAAGCGAGGGCGGATGACATCCCGGCGTACGGCGTCCGACCCTGCCGTGTCCGGTGGCCCACCTCTTTCCCCCGCCGCGCCGGCGCCCGTACCGGAAGGGCGAACCCCGGGCCCCGCCCCGTATCCGCACACCGCCGCTGGCCATAATGCGCTGGTGAACAGACCCCCCGTGCCGCTGCCCGCCGAACACATACCCCCCGGCACCGCCGACTGGCGGACCCCCGACGCCGGGCGCTGGCTCGCCGCCGTGCCCGCCCGGTGGGCGCACCCGCTCTGGGCGGTGCTGGCGCTGGTCGCCACGGCGTTCTGGTACGTGGACGGGGCTCCCCTCACCCCCTGTACGTCCGCCGAGCCGTGCGGCACCGACTGGTCGGGCCTCGGGATGACGGCCGTGCTGGTGCTGACCCCGTACTGGGTGTGGCGGCAGCCCCGGCTCGCCCTCGCCGGGCTGGCGGTCGCCCTCGTGGGGTTCGCCGAGGACGGCGGGTTCACCGAGTCGTTCGGCGAACCGTACGCGCTCGGCTACCCCGTGGCCGCCGCCTTCACCACCGCCGGGATCGTCCACCGGCTGGCTCTCGCCGGCCGGCAGCGGACGCTGGCCCTGGAGGCGGCCGGGCCGGTCGTCCAGCCGCTGCCCGCCGCCGCGCTGACGTTCCGCCGGGGCCGGTTCTCCTTCGCCCTGGCCGCGCTGCTGCTCGCCGTCGCCGGGTTCGGCTCCTGGCAGGCCCAGCAGGTCGCCGACGCTTACGAGGAGCGGGCCGCGAGCGCCACACAGCTGTCCGGACGGGTCGCGGCGCTGGAGCAGGACGGCGACGCCGACATCCTGAAGGTGGAGGCCGACGAGCGGACCCATCGCTTCGAGACGGCCTTCCCCGAGGACTTCCCCGTGGACAGCCAGGTCGACATCGTGGTGGACGGCGACTGGGCGGCGCTGGTCGCGGAGCCGTACGACGCCTTCGGCTGGGAGCTGCTGGTGCTGGCCGGCTCCGTCGCGGCGCTGGCGCTTTTCGCGAACGGAGTGGACGGACGGACCCGTTCGGTACGGCTGCGGCGCGGGGCCCTGCCGGTGCTGAAGGTGCTGGTGCGTGAGGACCACGAGGACGGCCGTACCTGGGTGTTCGCGGCCGACGACACCGAGACCCTCCGGCCGATCCTGCACTTCCACTCGTTGCACGCCTACGAGGAGGAGGACGAGCACGAGGGGGCGGCGGGCGGGGGAGAGGGCGATGACGAAGCGGAAGCCGTCGACCTCACCAAGGTCAGGGCGATCCTCACCGGCGACGACCCGCCCCCGCCGCTGCGCGAGGCACTCCTGTACGGCGCTCCCTACGCCGGCGCCGAAGTCGCCCTCGCCGCACGCCTCGACGCGGACGAGGCCGAGGTGGTGGTCGAGTGCAGCGTCACCGCCGTGGAGCCGGCCGCCCCCGGGCTGGTGACGCGCGGACCGAAGCACCGTGAGCGGAACAGCGAGCAGCGGCCCGTCGAGGAGATCGCCGCCTCCATGACGCCCGCCACCGGCCTGCGGGTGTGGAAGGCACACGGCTTCTCGCGCGCGGTGGGCCTCGGCCTGCTGGTGGTGCAGGGCGGCGGCATCTGGGCCATGGTCGACGACGGGCCGTCGTGGCACTGGTTGTGGCTGCCCCTCGCCCTGCCGTGGCTGGTATCGGCCGTGTCGACGGCCCTCACCTGGCGGATCACCGCCGACCGTGACGGGCTCTGGGTGACCGGGGCATGGCGCGTGCGGCAGCTCCCGTGGGACGCGATCACCGCCGTACGCCACTCCGAGGACGGCATCCGCGTCGGCACGGGCAAGGACCACCCCAACGTGGAGCTGTCCCCCACCGGCTGGGCGTGGCTGGAGCGCCGCCTGGGCCGCGAGCCGTACGCGGTGCGCGCCGCCGAGGAGGTGCGGGCGCTGCTGCTCCGCCCGGAGCTGCGGCCGGCCGAGGAGGCGCCGACGGCACGACAGGGCATGCCGGTCGGGCCGCCCCTGGTGGCCGTTTCGCTGCTCTGGGGCGCGGCGGTGCTGCTCCTGCTGTGAGAGGACGGAGCAGGGGGGCCGCCCGGAGGGCGCCTACTTCCGCTGCGCGGGGATCCCGGCGGCGCCGTCGTTCCCCCGACGCCGCTGACGTACGACACCGATGCCGATCAGCACCGCCGTCAGCGCCCCCGTGGCCAGCAGCTGGTCGCGGGTGTCCGGCTGGCGCAGCATCAGCAGGAAGATGCCCACCATGCCCACCAGGGCGACGATCGTGAGGACCGGGAAGAGCCACATCCGTACGACGAGCTTCTCGGGCTCCTCGCGCTCGGTGCGCTTGCGCAGGATCAGCTGGGAGACGGCGATGAAGATCCACACCACCAGGATCACCGCGCCGATCATGTTCAGCAGCCACGGGAAGACGTCGTCCGGCCGCCAGTAGCTGAGCAGCACGCACAGGAAGCCGAACACCGAGGAGAACAGCACCGCGTTGCGCGGCACCCCCGAGGAGATCCGGCCGAGTACGGCCGGCCCCTGGCCCCGGGCGACCAGGGACCGGGCCATCCGCGAAGCGCCGTAGATGTTGGCGTTCATCGCGGAGAGCAGGGCGATGAGGATGACCACGTTCATGATCTGCGCGGCGCCGCCGATGCCGAGGTGGTCGAGCATCGCGTAGAAGGGGCCGACCTCGGCGACCTTCGGGTTGTCCCAGGGGACCAGGGTGACGATGACGGCCATCGAGCCGATGTAGAAGACCGCGATGCGCCACATCGCCGTACGGACCGCCTTCGCGACGCCCTGCACCGGGTTCTCGGACTCGGCCGCGGCGATGGTGACGGTCTCCAGGCCGCCGTACGCGAAGACGGAGGCGAGGAGCCCGATGATGAAGCCGTCCATGCCCTTGGGCAGGAAGCCCCCGTCGCCGGTGAGGTTGGTCAGGCCGGGCGCGTCCGTGTCGGGCAGCACGCCGAGGATCGCCAGCAGGCCGAGCACCAGGAACAGGGTGATGGCGATGACCTTGAGGGCGGCGAACCAGAACTCGAACTCGCCGAAGTTCTTCACGGCGGCCAGGTTCGTCCCCAGGAAGATCACCATGAACAGGGCGACCCAGGCCCACTCCGGTGTCCCGGGCAGCCAGCCGCTGACGATCTGGGCCGCGCCGATGCCCTCCAGGCCGACGGCGACGCAGAGCAGGAACCAGAAGGACCAGCCCGCGGTGAATCCGGCCCAGGGGCCGATCGCCCGTTCGGCGTGCACGGAGAAGGAGCCGGAGGCCGGGTTGGCGGCGGACATCTCGCCGAGCATGCGCATCACCATCATGACGAGCAGCCCGGAGATCGCGTACGCGACGACGATCGAGGGCCCGGCGGCGGCGATCCCGGCCCCGGAGCCCACGAAGAGCCCGGCGCCGATCACCCCGCCGAGGGCGATCATCGAGAGGTGCCGCTGTTTGAGACCGTGGGTGAGCGCGGAGTCGGCCGTCGCCGGCGCGGGAGTCACGGGGGCTGCGGAGTCAGCGGTGGGGGGAGACGCGGAGGTCCGATCCATGGACGAGCTCTGTTCGGTAGGTGAGACGGGGGACGAACCCACAGTCTGGGCATCTCCACCGCTCACACGGAACGGGTGTCCGCTATACGGGCACGAGGCTCACACAAGGTGCACACGCGCCTACCGGTCGGCAGGCGCCGGGTTCCCGCGCTCCCGCCACTGACGTCCCACCGCCACCAGCAGCACCAGCGCGGTCGCCCCCGCCGACCACAGGACCTGCGGCCGCGCCGCGTCGTCGGTCAGCATCAGCATCAGCACCGCGAACAGCCCGGCCAGCGTCAGCCAGGTCAGATACGGGAACCACCACATCCGCAGCGCGAGCGCCCCCGGCGCCTCCTGCTCCAGCCGGGCGCGCAGCCGCAGTTGGGAGGCGGCGATCAGCGCCCAGACGAACAGGAGCACCGCGCCGACCGAGTTGAGCATGTAGAGGAACACGGTGTCCGGCCAGAGCAGGTTGAGCAGTACGGAGACGAACCCGAAGGCCACCGAGGCCAGGACCGCCCGCCGGGGGACCCCGCCCGCCTTCCCCTGGGAGCCGCCCGACACCTTCAGCAGCGCCCGGGGCGCCTCCCCGCGCTCCGCGAGCGAGAACACCATCCGCGACGATCCGTACAGATTGGCGTTGAGCGCCGAGAGCAGCGCCACGAACACCACGATGTTCATGATCTGCGCGGCGGACGGCACCCCGATCGAGTCCAGCACCTTCACATACGGGCTCAGCCCGGCCTGCTGGGCGGTCCACGGCAGCACGGTCACGATGACCAGCATCGAACCGACGTAGAAGAAGAGGATGCGCACCACCGCGCTGCGCACCGCACGCCCCACCGCGCGCGCCGGGTCGTCCGTCTCGGCGGCGGCGATGGTGACGACCTCCAGTCCGCCGAAGGCGAAGACCACGGTCAGGACACCGGAGACGACCCCGCCCCAGCCGTTCGGCAGGAAACCCCCCTGCCCGGTCAGGTTGGTCATCCCGACGGGGTCGGTGTCCGGGAGCCGGCCGAGGACGGCCAGCACCCCGAGCCCCAGGAAGACGACGATCGCGCCGACCTTCAAGGAGGCGAACCAGAACTCGAACTCGCCGAAGTTCTTCACCGCCGTCAGGTTGGCCGCGGTGAACACCACCATGAACAGCAGCACCCACGCCCACGGTTCGACCGCCGGCGCCCACCCGTGGGCGATCTGCGCGGCGGCCGTCGCCTCCACGGCGAGGACCACCACCAGCAGGAACCAGTACAGCCAGCCGACGCTGAACCCGGCCCACCGCCCGAGCGCCCGCTCCGCGTGCACGGAGAAGGAGCCGGAGGCGGGCATCGCGGCGGACATCTCGCCGAGCATCCGCATCACCAGCATCGCGAGGGTCCCCGCGATCAGATACGAGACGACGATGGCGGGCCCCGCCACCGCGATCCCGGCGCCCGAGCCGACGAACAGCCCGGCCCCGATCACCCCGCCGAGCCCGAGCATCGTGAGGTGCCGCTGCTTCAGCCCGTGTTGGAGGGGCTCTGCGGGGGTCGTGGGAGCCCCGGACGGGGTGGGGGGAGCCTCGTGCATGGTGTGCGGGTCACTCTCGGATCATTTATGGGGAACCTACAGTCTGATGCCGCGGTCCCTCTCCCGCCAAAACGGACCACCTACCGCCCCACCTCCGTGACGAGCATCACGCCCAGCGGCGATTGCGAGGCGACCTTTGTGTGAACCCCACCAACCTGTCAACCGCCGCTTTGTGGGCGGCTGATGGTGATCGGTCGTTCACTGCTGGGCTAACGTCGGCAGCAGTCCCACCCCACCTGCCTGGCGGAGCCGTCCCAGCCTGCCTGCCCTCACCCGCGGAGTCCCGATGAGCACTGCTGCCGCCCCCGTCCGTTCCGGAGCGGTCCTCGCCGACCTGCTGCCCGCAGCCCGGCACCGCTACGCCGTCGACGCGGCCCTCGTGCTGGGCGGCGCCGCCCTCACCGGCATCGCGGCCCAGATCTCCGTACCGGTCCCCGGCTCCCCGGTCCCCGTCACCGGCCAGACCTTCGCCGCGCTCCTCATCGGCACCGCGCTCGGCGCCCGCCGCGGCTTCCTCGCCCTCGCGCTGTACGCGGTCGTCGGCATGGCCGGCATGCCGTGGTTCGCGGAGGGCACCTCGGGCTACGCGATGCCGTCCCTCGGCTACATCCTCGGGATGCTGCTCGCCGCCACCGTCGTCGGCGCCCTCGCCCGCCGCGGCGGCGACCGCTCGGTGCTCCGCACGGCGGGCACGATGGTCATCGGCTCCGCGATCATCTACGCCGTCGGCGTGCCCTACCTGGCGCTCGCCACCGGCATGTCCCTGAGCGCCGCCGTCGCGGCCGGGCTCACCCCGTTCCTGATCGGCGACGCCCTGAAGGCGGCCCTGGCGATGGGCGCCCTGCCCGCCTCCTGGAAGCTCCTCGGCCGCCGCGGCTGACCGGCACCGAAGAGCCACGAGAGGGGCCCCGCCGGACCGTCACGGTCCGGCGGGGCCCCTCTTCGTGGAGCCTTCAGGCGTCAGCGGCCGCGGATCACTTCGCGACGGCCCTGCGGCCGCGCGCCTCACGGAACAGCGCGATCCCCACCACCAGCGCCGCGACCAGCAGCGACAGCACGACCTGCTCGCGGGCGGTGTCGTCGGTCAGCATGTAGACCAGGACGAAGGAGATCATCGCGATCGTCGCCCAGGTCAGATACGGGAAGAGCCACATCCGCACGACCAGCTTGCCCGGGGTCTCGCGCAGGATGATCCCGCGCATCCGCAGCTGGGTGAAGCAGATGACCAGCCAGACGAAGAGCGCCACCGCGCCCGAGGAGTTCAGCAGGAACTGGAACACCGTGTCGGGCCACTGGTAGTTGAAGAACACCGCCACGAAGCCGAAGACGACCGAGGACAGGATCGCCGCCTGCGGCACACCCCGCTTGTTGACCTTGGCGAAGGACTTCGGGGCGTCGCCCCGCTCACCGAGCGAGAACGCCATCCGGGAAGCGGTGTAGAGGCCGGAGTTGAGGCAGGACAGCACGGCCGTCAGCACGATGAAGTCCATGACCTGGCCGGCGTGCGGGATACCGATCACATCGAGGGCGGCGACATAGCTGCCCTTCTCGATGATCGACGGGTCGTTCCACGGCAGCAGCGTCAGCACGACGAAGATCGAGCCGAGGTAGAAGACGGCGATACGCCAGATCACGCTGTTGGTGGCCT
Organism: Streptomyces microflavus; assembly: GCF_014650075.1. Taxonomy (GTDB): domain Bacteria; phylum Actinomycetota; class Actinomycetes; order Streptomycetales; family Streptomycetaceae; genus Streptomyces; species Streptomyces microflavus. The sequence continues at coordinate 493,529 of NZ_BMUG01000001.1, forward strand.
TCGACACGGCCCGCTGCGGGTCCGACGACTCACCGGCCGCCAGGGTCACGATCTCGCTGCCCATGAACGAGAAGACCACCATCAGCACACCGGTGAGGATGGCCCCCGGCCCTTCGGGGAAGAACCCGCCGGAGTCCGTCAGATGCGCGAGACCGGAGCCGGCGTTGTCCGCCCCGGGCAGGAAACCGAAGACCGCGAGGAAGCCGACGACGACGAACGCGCCGATCGCCACGACCTTGATCCCGGCGAACCAGAACTCGAACTCGCCGTAACTGCCCACCGAGACCAGGTTGGTGGCGGTCAGCACGACCATCACGATCAGCGCCCAGGCCCACTGCGGGACACCGGGGATCCAGCTCTCCAGGATCTTGGCGCCGGCCGTGGCCTCGACGGCGAGCACGACGACCCAGAAGAACCAGTAGAGCCAGCCGATGGAGAAACCGGCCCAACGGCCCAGCGCCTGGTCGGCGTAGGCGGAGAAGGAGCCGGAGCTGGGGCGGGCGGCGGCCATCTCGCCGAGCATCCGCATCACGAGGACGACCATCAGGCCGACCATCGCGTACGACAGCAGAATCGCCGGACCCGCGGCCGCGATGCCCGCGCTCGATCCCACGAAGAGCCCGGCGCCGATCACGCCGCCGATCGCGATCATCGAGAGGTGGCGGTTCTTCAGGCCTGCCTGAAGCCCGCCCGACGAGTCCGGCCGGTCCGGCTCACCGGGCTCCTGGCCCGGCTTCGCCAGCGTCGTCTGCGACGTCATGGGGGGATTCCTTACCTTTTCGAGCATGAGGGTGTGCCCTGCTCCGCCGTGGGTCGTGCCCGTGGGGTGTGCGAAGACAAGGCCACGCATTCAAGCCCGATACAAGGTGGAAGGGGAACCCCCTCTTTCGGATCGTTTGCCGGATCGTTGCCCGAGTGGTGTTCGACACACGAAATCGGGCTCGAACCTGCGAATCATCGAATGAGGGCGTGTGACCCCGCTGACGGCTGCCCCGCGAAGTTCGTGCCACACTTCGCACCATGCGCGTGTACCTCGGATCCGACCATGCCGGTTACGAACTCAAGAACCACCTCGTCGAGTGGCTCGGTGCCCACGGGCACGAGGCCGTCGACTGCGGCCCCCACATCTACGACGCCCAGGACGACTATCCGCCGTTCTGCCTGCGTGCCGCCGAGAAGACGGCCGCGGACCCGGACAGCCTCGGCATCGTGATCGGCGGCTCCGGCAACGGCGAGCAGATCGCCGCCAACAAGGTCAAGGGCGTCCGCGCCGCACTGGCCTGGAGCGAGCAGACCGCCGCCCTCGGCCGCGAGCACAACAACGCCAACGTCGTCGCGATCGGCGGCCGGATGCACACGGTGGAGGAGTCCACCAAGTTCGTCGAGATCTTCCTCTCCACGCCGTACTCGAACGAGGAGCGCCACACGCGCCGCATCGAGATGCTCTCGGCGTACGAGAACACCGGCGAACTCCCCCCGGTCCCGGCCCACCACCCCCAGCAGGGCTGACCCCGCTCCCACCCCTTGCGTGCCGCCGGGTCCCGGACCCGGCGGCACGGCCATGCCCACCCCCGTACCCCCGCAGGGAGCAGCCCGCAGTGCCCGAGGGACACACGATCCACCGCCTCGCCCAGGACCACGCCGAACGGTTCGTGGGCGCCCCGGTGCGGGTGAGCAGCCCGCAGGGCAAGTTCTCCGACAGCGCGGCCCTGCTCGACGGGCACGCCCTCACCACCACCGACGCCCACGGCAAGCACCTCTTCCTCGGCTTCGGTGACACCGGCTGGGTCCACATCCACCTCGGCCTCTTCGGCAAGCTCGGCTTCGGCACGGCCCCGCCCCCGCCGCCCACCGACACCGTCCGCCTCCGCCTGGTCAACGCGGCCCACCACGCCGATCTCCGCGGGCCCACCACCTGCGCCCTGATCACCGAGCCCGAGAAGCGCGCGATACACGAGCGCCTGGGCCCGGACCCGCTCCGCGGCGACGAGGGCGGGGAGCGAGCCTGGCAGCGGATCTCCCGCAGCCGCACCACGGTCGCCGCCCTCCTGATGGACCAGAAGGTCATCGCGGGCGTCGGCAACGTCTACCGGGCCGAGGTCCTCTTCCGCCACGGCATCGACCCGTACCGCGCCGGCAAGGACCTCACCCGCGCCGAGTGGGACGCGATCTGGGCGGACCTCGTGGAGCTGATGCACGAGGGCGTCCGGCACAACCGGATCGACACCGTCCGCCCCGAACACCTCCCCGAGGCCATGGGCCGCCCGCCCCGGGTGGACGACCACGGCGGCGAGGTCTACGTCTACCGCCGGGCCAACCTGCCCTGCCACATCTGCGGGAGCGAGATCCGGACGGCGGACCTCGCCGCCCGCAACCTCTTCTGGTGCCCGCGCTGCCAGGACCCGCGTCCGGCCCCCGGCACCTGACACCTCACCGGCACCCCGCACCCGGTCGTCTCAGAAGCTGTGCGGCAGCCACGGCTCCACATGCCACGAGAACGCCGACGAGACCTCCGCCACCGCTCCCGGCCGCACCTCCCGCACCCGCCCCGCCGCCGCGAGCGAGGTGAACGACACCCCGCCCAGATAGGCGGCGCCCAGCTCCCGCACCGACAGCTCCAGATCCGGCGCACGATCCGGCGCACGCCGGCACGAAGCGCCGCCCTTCGCGTCCGCCACCAGATGCCAGCGCCCCGCGTTCCACGGGCAGAAGGCGTCCTCCACCTCCAGCACCACATCCACCGGCGTGCGGTACGCCCGCGCCTCCAGCGCCGCCCCCACCTCCACCAGCCGTACGTAGAGCGAGTCCTGCACCCGCGCCCGGCACCGCCGCACATCCGAGACCAGATGCATCAGCGGCTCGTCCACCGGCCGCCCGCCCGCCTCCAGGGCCGACGTCAGGTCGATGCCGAACAGGAACCGCCACAGCGCCGCGTACGACGCCGCGTCCAGCGCCCCGAGGTCCCGCAGCGCCACCGTCCCCTTCGGCCCCGCCCGGTCCCAGTCGGGCCGCACCCGGAACGTGGCGTACCCCAGCACCTCCCCGTCCCGCTCGGCCAGCACGCACTGCAACGGCGAGGCGCCCGCCCGGTCCTTCTCCGTGTCGATCACCGCGGCCTGCTCCCACTTCGGCTGCCGCACCGGCGTCCCCGGACGCTCCGCGGCGAGCCGCCCGTACACCTCCTCGCAGGCGGGCAGGGCCGCCACCGGATCCGTGTACCGCACCCGCACCTCGTCGGCGCCCGGCGGCAGTTCGAGCTGTACGCGGGCGGTGTCGACGTCCAGGCTCATGGCCCGGGTCGCGGCCCCGTACCCGAAGCGCCCGTAGATGGCCGGCTCCGACGCCGTCAGCACGGCGAGCGGCTCGCCCCAGGAACGTACGTCGTCCAACTGGCGCCGCATCATCGTCCGCAGCAGCCCGCGCCGCCGGTGCGTACCGGCCACGCTCACCGCCGTCACCCCCGCCGCAGGCACCGCCGCACCACCGGGCACCGTCAGCCGGAAGCTGTACGCCCCCGCCGTACCGACGCACGCCTCCCCCTCCCACAGACCGATGTTCCGGTCGTGCTCGGTCAGCTCACGCCAGAGCGCACGCGACTCCGGAGCGCTCAGCGCGCCCCCGAACGCACGCTCCAGACAGGCGAACCAGGGGTCCCATTCGGCAGGTCGCAGCACACGGAGTTCTGAAGTCATAGGCCATCCCTACCAGGGCGGGCCGAAGAGGACGACCCGATTTCGCGCGCATTGTCACGGGGTCCCCCTGCACCGGAGGCGTCCGGGTGGATAGGGTCCCGGCAATGGCCCGTCGCGGAGGAGTGGACGACTTCTGGGCCCGGTGGCGCAGAACGATGCACCGGGCCCGCATCGGGCTGCGCAGATCCGGGGTGGACTACTTCCGGGGCGACGGCTCCGACTGGATCGCACTGGCCGGTCTGCTGCTGACGATTCCGGCCATCACGTTTGCCACCATCACCAGCCCGGTCTGGATCGACCCGGCCGCCCTCGCCCTGCCCATCGTCGCGGGCGGACTCCTGCTGCGCCCCGCCAGCCTGCTGGGCCTGTACGCCACGGCCGCCGGTGCCCTGATCGTGGAGGCGCTCACCCTCGGCCCGTACCTGGACGGCCCCGCCCGGGTCACCCCCGGCACCGTGCTCGTGGTCGCCGCCTGCGGGTTCTTCGGGCTGATCCTCGCCCAGTTCCGGGCCCGGGTCGGCGTGCCCTGGCGGCGCGGCGGGACCATGCTCTTCGACCTGCGCGAACGCATCCGGGTCCAGAGCGCCCTGCCCCGGCTGCCCCAGGGCTGGCACCGGGAGATGGCCCTGCGCCCGGCCGGCGGCCAGTCCTTCTCCGGGGACTTCGTCGTCGCGGCCCGCACCAACGGCGGCCGGACCCTGGAGGCCGTGCTCACCGACGTCTCCGGCAAGGGCATGGACGCCGGATCCCGCGCCCTGCTGCTGTCCGGGGCCTTCGGCGGGCTGCTCGGCTCGCTGCCGCCGCACGGCTTCCTCGCCGCCGCCAACGGCTATCTGCTGCGGCAGGACTGGGACGAGGGGTTCGCGACCTCGATCCACCTGGTGCTGGACCTGGAGTCCGGCGACTACGAGATCTTCTCGGCCGGCCACCCGCCCGCCCTCCAGCTGCATGCGGGCAGCGGGCACTGGGAGGAGAAGTCCGGCGAGGGCCCGCTGCTCGGCGTCTACGACGGAGCCGAGTTCGACGCGGTCAAGGGCTCGCTCGCGCCGGGGGACGTGCTGATGCTCTTCACGGACGGCCTGGTGGAGGCGTCCGACCGGGACATCGCCGAGGGCATCGACCGGCTGACGGGCGAGGCCGACCGCTATGTCTCCACCGGCTTCGAGGGCGCGGCCTGGCATCTGATCGAGGCCTGCGCCAAGGACGTCAACGACGACCGGGCGCTCCTGCTGCTCTCGCGCAGGCACTGAGAAACCCGGTCACCGGGTCTTCCGTACGGCCTCCCGTCAACGGAGAGGCGCCCATCACCCACGAGTGATCATGTGGTGATCGTCACTCGCGGGTGCGGCCCGAGGGCACCTCTCCGCTTCCGTCCGGACCGGCACCGGCTCCGTCCTGGCCGGCACCGGGTTCCGTTCAGACCGACACCGGGATCTGTTCCTGGTCCTTGTCGCTGTCCTTGCCGCGTCCTCCGGGGAGGATCTTGGCGAGCCAGTGCGAGCGTCCGGCCGCCAGGGGTGCGAGGACGGCGAGCAGCAGCACATAGCCGGCGATGAAGGGCGAGAGCCGCTTGTCCAGTCCGGCGCCCGCCGCCATCGTGGCCAGGATGAGCGCGAACTCGCCCCGGGCCACCAGGGTGGTGGCGATGTTGGCCGTGGCCTGCGCGCCGAAGCTGTAGACCTTGGCGGCCGCGAGACCGGCGGCCACGTTCATGGCGAGCGTCACGACGACGGCCGCCAGCACCGGCCAGAAGACGCTCAGGAGGTCGCCCGGGTCGATGGAGAGACCGAAGGCGAAGAAGAAGATCGCGCCGAACGCGTCCCGCAGCGGGTGGACCAGTTTGAGGATGCGCTCGCCGGACGTGGTCGAGCCGAGCATCAGACCGACCATGAAGGCACCGATCGCGTCGGCGACGCCGAACATCTCGGAGACTCCGGCGACGAAGACCGCGGCACCGAGGAAGGAGATGACGAGGAGCTCGTCGTCCTTGGTGTTCATCAGCTTGCCGATGACCTTCGTCCCGAACCGGGCGGCCAGGGCGAGCAGCAGCAGGAAACCGAAGGCCTTGCCACCGTCGATGAGCATCGCCGAGAGGCTGTCCGCACCGGAGAGGATGGGCTGAAGCGCGGCGAGGTAGAGGGCGAGGAAGACGTCCTCGACGACGATGATGCCGAGGATCGGCCGGGTCTCCGGGTTACCGATGCGCCCCAGGTCCACCAGGATCTTGGTGACGATGGCGGACGAGGATATGCCGAGCACACCGGCGAGGACCAGCGCCTCCGATGTGCCCCAGCCCAGCGCGAATCCGAAGCCGAGACCGGCGCCCACGTTCAGGACCAGATAGGTCCCGCCCGCGATGGCCATCTTCCGGCCGCCCGTCTTGAGGTCGTCCATATGGAACTCGAGCCCCAGGTAAAAGAGCAGGAGGACGAGTCCCAGCGCGGAGAGCATCTCCAGGTCGTGCGGGTTGGAGAGGAGCGTGTAACCGGGGGTGTGGGGGCCGAGGAGGATCCCGGCCAGGATGAACAGGGGGATCGTCGGCAGCCCGATGCGGCCGCCGAGGCGGGCGAGGACGGCAGCGGCCAGGAAGGCGCCGCCCATGGCGAGGAGGGTGTCTGCGTGTCCGATGAGCCTGTTCCTTCGGGGTAGGTCAAGAGGGCGTCAAGAGGGTGTCAACAAACCATCAGTAATTAGTTTACCGAACGATTGACTCTGCAACTGTGAATCCGTCAGATTGTCAGCTTTTGTCTGTTTGGGAAACGGGACCCGTTTGCGTCAACACCGCAGGCGGGGGCCGGTGTTGACCAGCGGCAATAGAGTCGGGCCATGACCGGCAACCATCTGAACCTGACCCAGGTCGAGGCCTTTGCCCGCCAGGCCCATGCGACACAGACCGACAAGGCGGGCCGCCCGTACACGGAGCACCTGGCGGCGGTGGCCGAGGGTGTACGGGTGCGTGGCGGCAGTGATGGGCAGATCGCCGCGGCCTGGCTGCACGACGCGATCGAGGACGACGCGCTCTCCGCGCGATGGCTGGCGGAGGCCGCGCTGCCGCAGGAGGTCAAGGACATGGTCCTCGCCGTCACCAAGCGGCCGGGCGAGGAGCTGTCCGCGTACACCGCGCGGATCCTCGCCACCCCGGGCGCGCTGCTCATCAAGGAGGCGGATCTGGCCCACAACGCGGATCCGGCCCGCCTCGCGGTCCTGGACGAACCGACGCGTACCCGGCTGACCGCGAAGTATGCCCAGGTACGGGCGCTGTTGGGACTGGCCGACGGGGAATCACCCGAGGACCGAAAGGATTCGGCCAACCCGTGAACGCACCGATCCACCCGCGACAGTCGTCACGGGTGGATAGGGGGAGCCGAGCGGAGGCGGCTTCAGCGCTTCGCGGGATCCTTCCGGAACGCCCACTTCATGTCCGGCTCGGTGGCGAACTTCAGGGCCCGGCCCACCGGCGGGGAGCACATCAGCGTCACCGCGGCCGCGGCCACGACCGAGACGACGACCAGGCCGACGGGGCCGGAGAGCCAGGTGTGCCGGTCGAACAGTCCCGTGTACACGGCCCCCTTGATCAGGAAGCCGTGGAGCAGATAGCCGCAGATCGTCCCGGCGCCCAGTGCCGTGAACCACATGTTCCTGCGCGGCACCCAGGCCAGGAAACCGATGGTCAGTGCCAGGGCGCAGCCGAACAGGGCCAGCGACATCACGGCGCCGGACCACCACGGAGCGTCCATCTCCTGGGCGCTGTTGGCGCGGTAGAGCCAGCCGAGCTGCATGCGCGGGGCGATCCAGTAGGCGAACAGCAGGGCGCCCGCGAACAGCGGCAGCGAGAGCAGCCGCACCTCGCGGCGCCGGACCAGCTGGAAGTGCTCGGGCTTCATCAGCAGGCCGAGGACGAAGAACGGCAGGAACTGGAAGACCCGCTGAAGATCCAGGTCGTCGCCGATGTCGGGGGAGACCGAGGCCAGCATGGCGATGGCGAGGGCCACCGGCAGCGGATGACGCAGCGTGCGCCAGATCGGTGTGGTGACCCGCCAGATGAACAGGGCGATCAGGAACCACGTCAGGAACAGCGGATCGACCAGGCTGATCGAGGTGTCCGGCGCATCGTCCACGTACCGCTTGAAGAGCGAATAGGCCGTCTCGAACAGCACGTACGGCACGGCGACGCCGGTGATCAGGCGCTTCACCTTCGGCGCGGACATGTCGAACGTGCGGGAGAAGTAGCCGGAGATGAGGATGAAGGCCGGCATGTGGAACGTGTACACGACCATGTAGAGAGCCCGGGTCGCCCGGCTGCCGTCCATCACCGGTTCCCAGGCGTGCGCCACCGCGACCAGGACGATGGCCAGATACTTCACGTTGTCGAAGTAGGGATCGCGCTTCTTCGCCGCCGAGGGGGCCGGGGCACCGGCCGCGGGGGCACCGCGCTCCGGGGCGGGGCGCGTGGCGGTGAGCGTCTGCTCGCGTCTGGGCTCCGACTCCCGGGTCGCCGGGGGGAGCGGGGCCCTTGTGAATACGCTCGGAGCTTGGAACATCTAAGGCACCTTAGACCCGTCGATTGCTTCGCGTAAAACCGCGACGAGATATCGCGTGTTCCCCTCTATTCGAATGTGAAACCGTCGAACACTGCCCGTTATGGCACCATTGATCCCGCTTAAACGGGGCATATCGGCAGGCTGTTGAGTGAGTGAATTACGTCGCATCCCGGGGCTTCAATTACCTGTGAAGCACCTGTGGGGATATGGAAACGATCACTGCATCGCGGGTCGGCGAATATGAGGCCGAACAGATTTCGCGACAGAAGCACGCGGTGTCCTGCGTGGAGCCCCCCTGAGCTGGGCAGGATGGCGGGATCCGGTCAGTGTGATCCGTCACCCGGCAGCAGACACCGGGGAGTTGGTGGCACGATGGACGCGACGGGGCGCGCGGTGGTGCACGCTTCCGGGCCGGCAAGGCGGACCGACCGAGGGTGTGATCAGACGTGGCTATTTCACTGTCTATGGTGCTGCTGTTCGCGGTCGTCCTGGTGGTGCTGATCCGCGGGGGCTCCATCAAGCCGGGGCCCGCGCTCGTCGCCGTGCTCTTCGGCTTCTTCCTGGCATCGACCGGCATGGCGCCGTCGATCAACAGGTTCATGAACTCGATAGCGGACACGATCAACCAGATCAGCTTCTGAGCGCGGCCGCGTCCGCCGCGCGGCCCGCCGTGCCCGAGAGGGCCCGTACGCAAGAGGCCCGGTCCGACGATGACGTCGGACCGGGCCCAGGCATGGAGCGGGCGACGGGAATCGAACCCGCGTAGCTAGTTTGGAAGACTAGGGCTCTACCATTGAGCTACGCCCGCGAGCGGTGCACCGCAGGTCCGGGGAGTGCGGCACGGAAAGCATCGTAGCGGGTCGGCGGCGCTCTCCGCACACCCGTTGACGCCGGTCGCCGGACCACCGCCCGAGGACCGCCCCGTAAACCGGGCCACCCCGTAAAGCGGCCGACGCACGGCTCCGGTGCATGTACCCTACGTGTCGCACCGACGGGGTGTGGCGCAGCTTGGTAGCGCGTCCGCTTTGGGAGCGGAAGGTCGTCGGTTCGAATCCGGCCACCCCGACCACCAGCAAGATCGCATTGTGGGAGTCCTCCCCCTTGCCGTTACTATGCAAATTGCGTGCCCGTGTGTCTGATGTACCGGGCTCGGTCCGCGAAGCCGCCAATCGGCGGCCCAGCAGAACCCCAAGAAGTCAGCCACCAAGGAGACCGAACCGTGAAGAGCGCCGTGGAGACCCTGAACCCGACTCGGGTTCGGCTCAGCATCGAGGTGCCCTTCGAGGAGCTCAAGGACAGCCTCGACGCGGCGTACAAGAAGATCAACCAGCAGGTCACGGTGAAGGGCTTCCGCAAGGGCAAGATCCCCGCCCGGGTCATCGACCAGCGGTTCGGCCGTGGTGCAGTGCTGGAGGAGGCCGTCAACGACGCCCTCCCGAAGTTCTACACCGAGGCTGTCAACGAGGGTGAGCTCAACGTCCTCGGTCAGCCCGAGGTCGACATCACCGAGCTGAAGGACGGCGAGCTGCTGGCCTTCACCGCCGAGGTTGACGTACGCCCCGAGATCGAGATCCCGGACTACTCCGGCATCGAGGTCACCGTCGACGCCCTTGAGGTCACCGACGAAGAGGTCGAGAAGGCCGTGGAGCAGCTGCGCGAGCGCTTCGCCTCCACCAACCCGGTCGAGCGCGCCGCCGTCGACGGCGACGTCGTCACGATCGACCTGGAGGCCAAGGTCGACGGTGAGGTCCTGGAGGACGGCGTGGCCGCGGGTGTCTCGTACACCATCGGTTCCGGCGAGCTCCTCGACGGCATCGACGAGGCCGTGACCGGCCTGGAGGCCGGTGGCGAGGCCACCTTCACCTCCGAGCTGAAGGGCGGCTCCGCCGAGGGCAAGGCCGCGGAGGTCACCGTCAAGGTCACCGCCGTCGCCTCCCGCGAGCTCCCCGAGCTGGACGACGACTTCGCCCAGATGGCCAGCGAGTTCGACACGCTGGAGGAGCTGAAGGCGGACAGCCGCAAGCGCCTGGAGACCACCAAGCAGTACGACCAGGCCACCCAGGCCCAGGAGCGGGTCCTCGAGGAGCTGCTGAAGCTCGCCGAGGTCCCGATCCCGGAGAAGCTGCTCGCGGACGAGGTCCAGACCCGCAAGCACAACCTGGAGCACCACCAGCTCGGTCAGATGGGTCTCGACCTCGAGAAGTACCTCGAGATCCAGGGCAAGACCCTGGAGGAGTTCGAGAACGAGACCTCCGAGCAGGCCATCAAGGGCATCAAGACCCAGTTCATCCTCGACGAGCTCGTCAACAAGGAGAAGCTGAACGTCAACCAGGAGGAGCTCACCGAGCACCTCATGCGGCGCGCTGCCTCCTCCGGCATGAGCCCCGACCAGTTCGCCCAGGCCGTCGTCGAGGGTGGCCAGGTGCCGATGCTCGTCGGCGAGGTCGCCCGCGGCAAGGCGCTCGCCGTCGTCGTCGAGGCCGCCAAGGTCGTCGACACCAACGGTGAGGTCGTCGACCTGGAGGACGACGAGGAAGAGACCACGGAGGCGGCTGCCGAGGCCACCACCGAGGAGAAGGCGGCCGACAAGGCCGAGGAGAAGAACGAGGCCTGAGCCTCGCCCTGATCCGCACGACAGCCTCACGCTGATCGGCACGGCGGGCCCCGGACGCTCCACGCGTCCGGGGCCCGCCGCCGTATCCCGTCGCATCGCTGTGCGGCGCCGGAACCCCTGTGCCCACTGCGGAGCTTGCGCTCCCAGCGAACAGTTGCGGAACCGGGATGGCGTTGTCCCACCTGCGCGTTAGGGTCCATGAAGAGGAAGGGTGGGGGATTCCCTCACCCGCCCGGTACGAAGACGCTGAGACGGCCGGAGCCGTCAGAGACGAGCAGGTGGATACGTGACGAATCTGATGCCCTACGCCGCCGGAGAGCCGTCCCTCGGTGGAGGCCTCGGTGACCAGGTCTACAGCCGACTGCTCGGCGAGCGCATCATCTTCCTCGGTCAGCAGGTCGACGATGACATCGCCAACAAGATCACCGCACAGCTCCTGCTCCTTGCCGCCGACCCGGACAAGGACATCTACCTCTACATCAACAGCCCCGGTGGTTCGGTGACGGCCGGCATGGCGGTCTACGACACCATGCAGTACATCCCGAACGACGTGGTCACCATCGGCATGGGCATGGCGGCCTCGATGGGCCAGTTCCTGCTCACCGGCGGTGCCGCGGGCAAGCGCTTCGCGCTCCCGAACACCGACATCCTCATGCACCAGGGTTCCGCCGGTATCGGCGGAACGGCCTCGGACATCAAGATCCAGGCCCAGTACCTGCTCCGCACCAAGACGCGCATGGCCGAGATCACCGCCCAGCACTCCGGCCAGTCCGTCGAGACGATCATCCGCGACGGCGACCGCGACCGCTGGTACACGGCGGAGGAGGCCAAGGACTACGGCCTCATCGACGAGATCATCACGGTCGCGTCGGGCATCCCGGGCGGCGGCGGCACGGGTGCCTGATCCGGTTCCCACCGGACCGGCAGCACCTTCCGCACACCTCTCGTACGCCGAGACCCCCAGCCCACAGAACGCCACCAGGATGGTGAACACCCACATGAACAACTTCCCCGGCGCCTCCGCGAGCGGCCTCTACACCGGCCCGCAGGTGGACAACCGCTATGTCGTCCCGCGCTTCGTGGAGCGCACCTCGCAGGGTGTGCGTGAGTACGACCCGTACGCGAAGCTCTTCGAGGAGCGCGTGATCTTCCTGGGCGTCCAGATCGACGACGCCTCGGCCAACGACGTCATGGCGCAGCTGCTCTGCCTGGAGTCGATGGACCCGGACCGCGACATCTCGATCTACATCAACAGCCCCGGCGGCTCGTTCACCGCGCTCACCGCGATCTACGACACGATGCAGTTCGTGAAGCCGGACATCCAGACGGTCTGCATGGGCCAGGCCGCTTCCGCCGCCGCCGTCCTGCTCGCCGCCGGCACCCCGGGCAAGCGCATGGCGCTCCCGCACGCACGCGTCCTGATCCACCAGCCGTCCTCGCAGACGGGCCGCGAGCAGCTCTCCGACCTGGAGATCGCGGCCAACGAGATCCTCCGCATGCGTACGCAGCTGGAGCAGATGCTGGCCCGGCACTCGACCACCCCGCTGGAGAAGATCAGCGAGGACATCGAGCGCGACAAGATCCTCACGGCCGAGGACGCCCTGGCATACGGGCTCGTCGACCAGATCGTGTCCACCCGCAAGACCACCGCGGGCGCATCGCTCTGACGTCGGTCTTTCCCCTTGGCACATACCGTTTGCACGGTCTCGGCCGTGTGAACCGTGCCAAGGGGGGCCCGAACGGGGGCCCAGGCAAGGTACCGTCGGATAGAGGCACCAGGAGCCGCTGAACCAGGCGGCCTCCCAGGCGAAGGGGAAGCACCTCGTGGCACGCATCGGTGATGGCGGCGACCTGCTCAAGTGCTCGTTCTGTGGCAAGAGCCAGAAGCAGGTGAAGAAGCTCATCGCGGGACCCGGTGTGTACATCTGCGACGAGTGCATCGATCTCTGCAACGAGATCATCGAGGAGGAGCTCGCGGAGACGAGCGAGGTCCGCTGGGAAGAGCTTCCCAAGCCTCGCGAGATCTACGAGTTCCTGGAGGGGTACGTCGTCGGGCAGGAGCCCGCGAAGAAGGCCCTCTCGGTCGCGGTGTACAACCACTACAAGCGGGTCCAGGCCGGAGAGAACGGCGGCGGTGCCAATCGCGAGGACGCGATCGAGCTCGCCAAGTCGAACATCCTGCTGCTGGGCCCCACGGGTTCCGGCAAGACGCTCCTCGCGCAGACGCTGGCCCGGATGCTCAACGTCCCGTTCGCCATCGCCGACGCGACGGCGCTGACGGAGGCCGGCTATGTCGGCGAGGACGTCGAGAACATCCTGCTCAAGCTGATCCAGGCGGCCGACTACGACGTCAAGAAGGCCGAGACCGGGATCATCTACATCGACGAGATCGACAAGGTCGCCCGCAAGAGCGAGAACCCGTCGATCACCCGCGATGTCTCCGGCGAGGGCGTCCAGCAGGCCCTGCTGAAGATCCTGGAGGGCACCACCGCCTCCGTCCCGCCGCAGGGCGGACGCAAGCACCCGCACCAGGAGTTCATCCAGATCGACACGACGAACGTCCTGTTCATCGTGGGCGGCGCCTTCTCCGGCCTGGAGAAGATCATCGAGTCCCGGGCCGGCGCCAAGGGCATCGGGTTCGGCGCCACGATCCGCTCCAAGCTGGAGATCCAGGCGAGCGACCAGTTCCAGGAGGTCATGCCGGAGGACCTGGTGAAGTTCGGGATGATCCCCGAGTTCATCGGCCGTCTCCCCGTGCTGACCTCCGTCCACAACCTGGACCGCGAGGCGCTGCTCCAGATCCTCATCGAGCCGCGCAACGCCCTGGTCAAGCAGTACCAGCGGCTGTTCGAACTCGACGGTGTGGAGCTGGAGTTCGAGCGCGAGTCACTGGAGGCCATCGCCGACCAGGCGATCCTGCGCCAGACCGGCGCACGCGGCCTCCGCGCCATCATGGAGGAAGTCCTCCAGTCCGTGATGTACGAGGTCCCGTCCCGCAAGGACGTCGCCCGCGTCGTCATCACGCCGGACGTCGTCCGCAACCACGTCAACCCGACGCTGGTTCCGCGCGAGCCGCGCACGATCGGCAAGAACGACGGCGGCGGCCGCCACGAGAAGTCCGCGTAGCGGCAGCACAGTTGCGTACGCCGAAGGGGCGCCCACCGGTCGACCGGTGGGCGCCCCTTCGGGGTTGAGGCGTCAGATCTTGGTGCGCGAGGTGTTGTAGAGCTTGGCGGCGAGGGCGGCGACGTCGTCCTGGGGGATGCCCTTGCCGGTCAGGGCGCCGCCGACGTCCACGGCGACGACCATTCCGACGGTGCTGTAGTCGGCCCAGATGCAGACCGGGGTGATGACCTCTGTCGGTCCCTTCGCGAGGGTGCCGTCGGCCTTCTCGTTGATCGTCTTGATGTCCTGGCACCGCATCAGGGCGCCGTCGAACCCGGCCGGCTTGACGTCCTTGGGGCTGCCGACGAGCGAGACCTTGTTGCCGTTGCTGCCCTCTCTCATCTTCGCCTCGGCGTCGTTGAAGGAGTTGTTGATGACCTTGGCCGGGTCCTCGACCTCGCCCCAGTACCCCTGGAGCAGGAGCATCTTCTGCGTGAGCGGGTTGTCCTTCGAACCGCTCTGGTAATCGGCGCCGGCCTGCTGCGGGTCCTTGACGCCCGCGGCCTCGGCGTCGGACTTCGACTTCCCCGTCAGCGGACCGGACCGGGCCGGCTTGGACGGGTTCTGCTTGTAGTCGTCCACCGCGGCGGCAGGCGTCAGCTTGTAGCCCTTGGTGGAGTCGGCCACATCACTGTTGCTCGCGCCGCCCGCCGCGAAGTACCAGACCCCGGCCCCGATGACCGCGAGCGCCAGCACGGACGCCCCCACGATCAACCCGGTCTTCTTCTTCGGCTGCGGCGGCTGAGCCCCGTAGGGCGGCTGGCCGCCGTACGGAGGGGTCGGCGGCTGCTGCCCGTACGGGCCCGGCTGCTGGGGCTGCGGGTAGCCGTAGCCGGGCTGGCCCGGGGGAGGGGTGCCGTAACCGGGCTGGCCCTGCGGCGGCGCACCGTACGGGCCCGGCTGCTGCGGCGGGACGCCCGGAGGGGCCTGCTGGGGGTAGCCGTAGCCGGGCTGGCCCTGCGGGGGGCCCTGCGGCGGCGGGCCGCCGTACGGCCCGGGCTGCTGGCCGTACGGTCCGGGCTGGCCCTGCGGCGGCTGCCCACCGTACGGGCCCGGCTGGTTGTAGCTCATTGCGGTGTCCCCTCCGAAATTCCTTATGCGTTGCCAACATCCTGACGGAAGCCGCCCTGACATGGGTCATCGGCCCGGACACCGTTACTGAACCAATCCGTTTCAGTGCAGACCTGTGACGGCCCTAAACTGTCCCCCGTGACCGAGAACTCATCGCAGCAGCCAGCCAGCAACCCCGAACTGCCGACCTCGTACGCGCCGGCCGATGTAGAGGGGAAGCTGTACGAGCGCTGGGTAGAGCGTGGTTACTTCGAAGCCGACGAGCACAGCGACAAGCCGCCCTACAGCATCGTCATCCCGCCGCCGAACGTCACCGGCTCCCTCCACCTGGGCCACGCCTTCGAGCACACCCTGATCGACGCCCTGGTCCGCCGGAAGCGGATGCAGGGGTTCGAGGCGCTCTACCAGCCGGGTATGGACCACGCCGGCATCGCCACCCAGAACGTCGTCGAGCGCGAGCTCGGCAAGGAGGGCAAGTCCCGCCACGACCTGGGCCGCGAGGCCTTCGTCGAGCGCGTCTGGCAGTGGAAGGACGAGTCCGGCGGCCAGATCTCCGGCCAGATGCGCCGCCTCGGCGAGGGCGTCGACTGGTCCCGTGAGCGCTTCACCATGGACGAGGGCCTCTCCAAGGCCGTCCAGACCGTCTTCAAGCAGATGTTCGACGACGGGCTGATCTACCGCGCCGAGCGCATCATCAACTGGTGCCCGCGCTGTCTCACCGCGATCTCCGACATCGAGGTCGAGTACCAGGAGGACGACGGCGAGCTCGTCTCCATGACGTACGGGGAGGGGGACGAGACCATCGTCGTCGCCACCACCCGCGCCGAGACGATGCTCGGTGACACCGCCGTCGCCGTCCACCCCGACGACGAGCGCTACCAGCACCTGATCGGCAAGCAGATCAAGCTGCCGCTGACCGACCGGACGATCCCCGTCGTCGCCGACCACCACGTCGACCCCGAGTTCGGAACCGGCGCGGTCAAGGTGACCCCCGCGCACGACCCGAACGACTTCGAGATCGGCAACCGTCACGACCTGCCGTTCATCACCGTCCTGGACGAGCGCGCGGTCATCACCGTCCCCGGCCCCTTCGAGGGCCTGGACCGCCTCGAGGCACGCTCCGCCATCGTCGCCGCCCTGCGCGCCGAGGGCCGGATCGTCGCCGAGAAGCGGCCGTACGTCCACTCCGTCGGCCACTGCTCGCGCTGCAAGACCACCATCGAGCCGCGCCTCTCCCTCCAGTGGTGGGTCAAGGTCGCCCCGCTCGCCGAGGCCGCCGGTGACGCGGTCCGCGACGGCAAGGTCAAGATCCACCCGCAGGAGATGGAGAAGCGGTACTTCGACTGGGTCGACAACCTCCACGACTGGTGCATCTCGCGCCAGCTCTGGTGGGGCCACCGCATCCCCGTCTGGTACGGCCCGAACGGCGAGGTCGTCTGCGTCGGACCGGACGACGAGGCGCCCACCGGCGAGGGCTGGACCCAGGACAGCGATGTCCTGGACACCTGGTTCTCCTCGGGCCTGTGGCCCTTCTCCACCCTCGGCTGGCCCGAACGGACCGACAGCCTCGAGAAGTTCTACCCGAACTCCGTCCTGGTCACCGGCTACGACATCCTCTTCTTCTGGGTCGCCCGGATGATGATGTTCGGCCTGTACGTCAACGACGGCGTCCCGCCGTTCGGGACCATCGTCCTGCACGGCATGGTCCGCGACGAGCACGGCAAGAAGATGTCGAAGTCCTTCGGCAACGTGGTCAACCCGCTGGACTGGATGGACAAGTACGGCTCCGACGCCCTGCGCTTCACCCTCGCGCGCGGTGCCAACCCCGGCACCGACGTCCCGATCGGTGAGGACTGGGTCCAGGGTTCGGCGAAGTTCTCCAACAAGATCTGGAACGCCACCCGCTTCGCCCTGATGAACGGCGCCACGATCGAGGGCGACCTGCCCCCGGTCGAGGAGATGTCGGTCACCGACCGCTGGATCCTGTCCCGGCTCAACAAGACGGTCGCGGACGTCGACGCGTTCTACGACGACTTCCAGTTCGCGAAGATCAGTGAGGCGCTGCGCCACTTCGCGTGGGACGAGGTCTTCGACTGGTACGTCGAGCTCTCCAAGACCACGTTCTTCGCGGGTGGCCGCCAGGCCGAGGTCTCGGGCCGGGTCCTCGGCGAGGTCCTCGACGTGATGCTGCGGCTGCTGCACCCGATCGTCCCGTTCGTCACGGAGGAGCTCTGGACCGCGCTCACCGGGCGCGAGTCGATCGTCATCGCCGAGTGGCCGGGCGACTCCGGCTTCCGCGACGACGCGGCCGAGAAGGAGATCGAGCTCGTCCAGCAGGTCGTCACCGAGGTCCGCCGCTTCCGTAACGACCAGGGCCTCCAGCCCGGCCAGAAGGTCCCGGCCGAGCTGACCCTGACCGGCACGGCGCTCGCCCCGCACGAGGCGGCCATCCGCCAGCTCCTGCGGCTCCAGCCCGCGGGCGAGGGCTTCCACGCCACCGCCTCGCTCCCGGTCGCCGGGGCCACCGTCGCCCTGGACCTCTCCGGCACCATCGACGTCCCGGCCGAGCGCAAGCGGCTCACCAAGGACCTGGAGGCGGCGCAGAAGGAGAAGGCGCAGGCCACCGGGAAGCTCGGCAACGAGGCGTTCCTGGCCAAGGCCCCGGACAACGTGGTCGACAAGATCCGCGGCCGCCTCTCCAAGGCCGAGGCCGACATCGAGCGGATCTCCGCCCAGCTGGCGGCCCTCCCGCAGAGCTGATCAGCTGTACGGCGAAGCCCCCGCACCCCCGACCGACCGGGGGAGCGGGGGCTTCGCCGTACCGTCTGCGGGCAGTCTGCCGGGCGCTGCGCGCGATGTCGGTGCCCATCCGTAGACTGGCCCCGTGAGTGAGCCCCGCCCTTCAGACCGGCACGACGCGTCCCAGCCCGACGACACCTTCGAGGAGATCGTCGGCGAAGAGACCCAGCGCGACCCCGACCTGGCGGTGATCGAAGCCGGGAGCCGCACCCTGCGCACCTATGCGGGGTCCCCCCAGGGCGAAGCGGTCCCCGCCCGACCCACCGACCCCGAGACCGACAAGGCGCTGCGCGCGGTGGAGCAGGAGCTCGCCGGACGCTGGGGCGAGACCAAGCTCGAGCCCTCCGTCACCCGCATCGCCGCCCTGATGGACGTGCTCGGCGAGCCGCAGCGCGCCTACCCCTCGATCCACATCACGGGGACCAACGGCAAGACCTCCACGGCCCGCATGATCGAGGCCCTGCTCAACGCGTTCGAGCTGCGCACCGGCCGCTACACCTCGCCGCACGTCCAGTCGATCACCGAGCGGATCAGCCTCGACGGCTCCCCGATCGAGCCCGAGCGCTTCATCGAGACGTACGAGGACATCAAGCCGTACGTCGAGATGGTCGACGCCCAGCAGCCCTACCGGCTCTCCTTCTTCGAGGTGCTCACCGGCATGGCGTACGCGGCCTTCGCCGACGCGCCCGTCGATGTGGCGGTCGTCGAGGTCGGCATGGGCGGCACCTGGGACGCCACCAACGTCATCGACTCCACCGTCGCCGTCGTCACCCCGATCTCGCTGGACCACACCGACCGCCTCGGCACCACACCGGCGGAGATCGCCGGGGAGAAGGCCGGCGTCATCAAGCAGGGCGCCACGGTCATCCTGGCGCAGCAGCCGGTGGACGCCGCGCAGGTGATGCTGAAGAAGGCCGTCGAGGTCGACGCCACCGTGGCCCGCGAGGGCATGGAGTTCGGCATCGTCTCCCGGGAGGTCGCGGTCGGCGGGCAGCTGCTGACGCTGCGCGGCCTGGGCGGCGCGGCCACCGAGTACACCGACATCTTCCTCCCGCTGTACGGGGCCCACCAGGCGCACAACGCCGCGGTGGCGCTCGCCGCCGTCGAGGCCTTCTTCGGTATCGGCGCCGAGCAGGCCCGCTCGCTCGACATCGACGCGATCCGCAAGGCGTTCGCCGCTGTCGTCTCGCCCGGCCGGCTGGAGGTCGTGCGCTCCAGCCCGACCGTCGTCCTGGACGCCGCCCACAACCCGGCGGGCGCCAAGGCCGCGGCGGACGGCATCTCCGAGGCGTTCAGCTTCTCCCGGCTGATCGGTGTGGTCGGCACCAGCGGCGACAAGGACGTCCGCGGGCTCCTGGAAGCCTTCGAGCCCATCTTCGCTGAGGTCGTCGTCACACAGAACTCCACCGAACGCGCGATGGACGCGGACGAGCTGGCCGCCATCGCCGTCGAGGTCTTCGGCGACGACCGGGTCCAGGTCGAACCGCGACTCGACGACGCGCTGGAGGCGGCGATCACGCTGGCCGAGGAGGACGACGAGTACGCGGGCGCCGGAGTCCTGGTGACCGGATCGGTGATCACGGTCGGCGAGGCCCGGCTGCTGCTGGGAAGGGGCTGAGAAGAAGGATGCGTACGCTCTGCGCCTCGACGCTGCTCGGTGAGTTCTTCGTGATCGGCTTCGCCGGCCTCGTCGCGATGAAGCTGGACGACGTCTCCATGGCCGCGGTCTGGACGGTCTGCGGCGTCGGCATGGTGCTCTCCCTGCTGCTCTGCGGGATGCTCGGCCGCCCCGGCGGCATCCAGCTCGGCTGGGCGCTCCAGGTCGCCCTGGTCCTCAGCGGCTTCGTGGTCCCGATGATGTTCATCCTCGGCCTGGTCTTCGGCGGGCTGTGGTGGGCCTCGATCCACTACGGCCGCAAGATCGACGAGGCCAAGGCCCGCTGGGCGGCCCAGCAGGCCCAGCAGGAGACCGGCGGGGCCACGGCCTGACGTGACGGAAGGTGCCCGGGCCCCGGGGGTGACCCTGAGTGAACCCGGGCGCAGACCCGCCCCCGTACCCCTGTAATCTCGCCCTCACCGCACCCGTATGCCTGCAAGGAGCCGCACATGACTCAGCGCACCCTCGTCCTGCTCAAGCCCGACGCGGTCCGCCGCGGCCTGATCGGCGAGATCGTCGGCCGGATCGAGCGCAAGGCGGGCTGGCGGATCACCGCGCTGGAGCTGCGTACCCTGGACCAGGACACGCTGGAGCAGCACTACGGGGAGCACAAGGGCCGCCCGTTCTACGAGCCGCTCGTCGAGTTCATGGCCTCCGGCCCGGTCGTCGCCCTGGTGGCCGAAGGCGAGCGGGTGATCGAGGGCGTCCGTGCCCTGGCCGGCCCCACCGACCCGATCGCCGCCGCGCCCGGGTCGATCCGTGGTGACTTCGGCACGATCACCCGGGAGAACCTCATCCACGCCTCGGACTCGCAGGAGTCCGCAGAGCGAGAACTGAAGCTTTTCTTTCCGGGACTTTCCTGACCCGATCGGCCAAACAGCGCTGCCTGCCTGGGGCGACCGAAGTAATTCGGTCGCCCTTCGGCATAGGGTTTGGGATCGCGGGAACGCATCCCTCCGACGTAACGTCACCATGGGTAGGACGGGCACCCGTTCCGCTCACAATGGCGAAGGACCCTCGCGCTGTGTCCGTGCATACGGCACTACGATGGAAGCTTCCACGCCCGCAGCGCCAACCTCGCCTACCAGAACAAGCCATCTTCGCTACCTGGGAAGGCCCGACGCATCCTCATGGGGAACAAGGGGAACTCAATGTCGTTCATCGGCCGTGACATGGCTATCGACCTCGGGACTGCCAACACGCTGGTGTACGTCAGGGGGCGCGGCATCGTCCTGAACGAGCCGTCCGTCGTGGCCATCAACACCAACACCGGCGGGATTCTGGCGGTCGGCTCCGAGGCCAAGAAAATGATCGGGCGCACGCCGGGCAACATCGTCGCCGTGCGGCCCCTGAAGGACGGCGTGATCGCCGACTTCGAGATCACGGAGCGGATGCTCCGCTACTTCATCCTCAAGATCCACAAGCGCCGCTACCTGGCCCGCCCCCGGGTCGTCGTCTGCGTGCCCTCCGGTATCACCGGGGTCGAGCGCCGCGCCGTCATCGAGGCATCGACGCAGGCCGGCGCGCGCCAGGTGCACATCATCGAGGAGCCCATGGCCGCCGCCATCGGCTCCGGCCTGCCGGTCCACGAGGCCACGGGCAACATGGTCGTCGACATCGGTGGCGGCACCACCGAGGTCGCGGTGATCTCGCTCGGCGGAATCGTCACTGCCCAGTCGATCCGGACCGCCGGTGACGAGCTGGACAACGCGATCATCCAGCACATCAAGAAGGAGTACTCGCTCCTCCTCGGTGAGCGGACCGCCGAACAGATCAAGATCACGATCGGCTCCGCGTTCGACCTGGAGAAGGACGAGCACACCGAGATCCGTGGCCGGGACCTGGTCTCCGGGCTGCCCAAGACGGTCGTCATCTCGGCCGCCGAGGTCCGCAAGGCCATCGAGGAGCCGGTCAACGCGATCGTCGACGCCGTGAAGACGACGCTCGACAAGTGCCCGCCCGAGCTCTCCGGCGACATCATGGACCGCGGCATCGTCCTCACCGGCGGCGGCGCGCTGCTGCGCGGACTGGACGAGCGGCTGCGCCACGAGACGGGCATGCCGATCCACATCGCCGAGGACCCGCTGGACTCCGTGGCGCTCGGCTCCGGCAAGTGCGTCGAGGAGTTCGAGGCGCTCCAGCAGGTGCTGGACGCCCAGCCCCGCCGGTAGGACGGACGCAACATCACCCGATCCGGCGCGCGGACGCTGCGGCTCCGCCCGCCGGATCGTTGATATAGATCGTTGCTGTACACGTACCGACGCAGAGTCAGACACTGACGTGGATACACGTACAGACACGTACACACAGGCACGAACATTCCGACGAGGAAGGCACGGCCGCCGCACGTGAGGGACACACGAGAGAGCCGGCTGCTCCTGGTGCTGCTGATCGCCATCGCATTCGCCCTGATCACGGTGGATATCCGAGGCGGCGAGGAGTCACCGGTGGACGGTGCCCGGCAGGCCGCCGCCACGGTCTTCGGACCGGTGGAGAACGGCGTCGCGGCAGCGGTCGACCCGGTGGGCAACGCCATAGGGGCGGTACGGGACTCCGGCAACCGGCACGACCGGATCTCCGCCCTGGAGCAGGAGAACGCCGCGCTGAAGGCCAAGCTCGGCAGCGACGACCGCACCAACAGCCGCGTCCGCCAGCTCGACGCCATGCTGAAGAACGCGGGCGCCGGGCAGTACGGCATCAAGGGCGCCGAGGTCATCGCCATAGGAGCGGCCCAGGGCTTCTCCTGGACGGTCACCATCGACGCCGGCGCCAACGACGGCATCCGCCGCGACATGACCGTACTCAACGGTGAGGGGCTGGTCGGGCGGGTCACCACCGTCGGCCCGAACACCGCGACGGTCCTGCTGGCCAACGACCCGGACTTCACCGTCGGCACCCGGATGGAGAAGACCGACGAGCTCGGCTTCGCCACCGGCCAGGGCTCGCGCCCGCTCTCGGTCCAGTTCCTCAACGGCAAGGCCAAGGTGAAGGCGGGCGACCGGCTCGTCACCTTCGGCTCCAGCAAGGACAAGCCCTTCGTGCCCGGCGTCCCGGTCGGCGAGGTCGTCCGCGTGGACCCCTCGGGCGGCGCACTGACCCGGACCGTCTACGTGAAGCCGTACGTCGGGTTCACCAAGCTCGACATCGTCGGCGTCGTCGTCCAGGCCCCGCGCTCGGACCCGCGCGACACGGTCCTGCCGAAGCAGCCCGTCAAGACCAAGCCCAAGCCCACCCCCACGGTCACCGTCACCGTCCAGCCCAACGGCGACCTCGTCGACGGCTCGGGCAAGGTCGTCGGCAACATCAACGAGAAGCCGGGCGACGGCGAAGCGGCCGGTGACGCGGCAGGAAATCAGCAGGGCAACGCCCAGCAACCGGGCGACCAGCAACCCGACAACACGGCAAACGACCAGGAGTAGGGCTGATCCCCATGCGCATCAACCGGACTCTGCTCTCCATCGCCCTGGTCGTCGTCGCCCTCGTCGTCCAGGTATCCGTCCTCGCCCGCCTCCAGCTCCCCGGCGCCGTCCCGGACCTGCTGCTCCTCACCGTCCTCGGACTCGCCTTCGTGTACGGGCCCGTCAGCGGCTCGCTCATCGGCTTCGGGGCGGGCCTCCTCGCGGACCTCGCACCCCCCGCCGACCACGCCGCCGGGCGCTACGCCCTGGTGCTCTGCGTCATCGGCTACCTCGCGGGCCTGGTCCGGCCGGAGAACGGGCAGCTCAAGTCGGCCTTCGCCCCGATGGCGGCCGTGGTCGGCGCGGCGCTCGGCTCGACCCTGCTCTACGCGGGTGTCGGCGCCCTGGTCGGCGACACGGCCGCCCGCCATGTGGGCCTGGGCAGTCTGCTGTTCACCGCTCTGGTCTACGACCTGCTGCTGGCCCCCTTCACCGTGCCGCTGATCATGGCGCTGGCCAGACGCACCGAGAACGACCCGCTCTCCGAGGCATCCTCCGGCGGGAACGACGTGGCCGCGGGCTGGCTGGCCTCGGGCACCGGGCTGCGCATCGGCAGCCAGCGCGGCGGACTGCGCGTCAAGGCCGCCCGCAACCGCGCGGCCCGCGCGGGACGCATCAAGGGGGTCAAGCGACTGTGAAGCCGTACGCGACAGAGGGCACCGGGGGAACCGCGTGAGGCTGTATCTCCCGGGGGACGACCCCCGTACCCCCAGCCGAACCACCACCGGGGGCACCCAGTGAGCAACATTCCCGAGACCGGGCGGACCCAGCGGGTCCAGATCCGCCTCATCGTCATCCAGGTCCTGGTCTTCTCCCTGCTGCTCACCCTCGGCGGGCGTCTGTGGTACCTCCAGATCCGCAACGGTGACGAGTACACGGCCGAAGCCGCCGGCAACGGCGTACAGCAGGTCGTCCAGCCCGCCGTGCGCGGCTCGATCCTCGACGCGCGGGGTGTCCCGCTCGCCGACAACGAGACCCGGCTCGTCGTCTCCGCGAGCCGCACCGAGCTGCTGAAGATGAAGGACGACGGCGTCGGCGTCCTCACCCGGCTCGCCGACGTCCTGGACATGAAGGCCCAGGACGTCCGCGACAAGGTCCGCCTCTGCGACTCCAAGACCCCGCAGCCCTGCTGGAACGGCTCGCCCTACCAGCCGATCCCGGTCACCGACGAGGCCACCACCCAGCAGGCCCTCCAGATCCGCGAGCGCGCCGAGGACTTCCCCGGCATCACCGCCGAACCCACCGCCGTACGCCGCTACGCCGCACCCGGCAAGGCGCGGACCGCGCAGGTCCTCGGCTACCTCTCGCCGGTCACCGACGAGGAGATCCAGCAGGCCCAGGACGGCCCGTCGCCCTACCTGCGCTCCGACCAGGTCGGCCGCTCGGGCATCGAGCGCACCTACGACAAGGAGCTGCGCGGCAAGGCGGGCGTCACCCGCTACGAGGTCGACAACCTCGGCCGCGTCATGGGCGAGGCGGAGAACGACCCGGCGGTGTCCGGCTCCACCCTCGTCACCAGCCTCGACGCCCGGGTCCAGGCGGTGGCCGAGTACGAGCTCGCCCAGGCGATGAAGAAGGTCCGGGACGAGACCGACAAGATCACCGGCCGGAAGTACGAGGCCGACTCCGGCGCCGTCGTCGTCATGGAGTCGAAGACGGGCCGCGTCATCTCGATGGCCTCCCAGCCCGACTACGACCCCAACGACTGGGTCGGCGGCATCTCCGGCAAGCAGTACGCCAAGCTCACGAGCAAGAAGTCCAACTACCCACTGCTCAACCGGGGCATCCAGGGCCAGGCGCCCGCCGGCTCCATCTTCAAGGTGGTCTCCGCGAGCGCGGCCGTGCGGGGCGGCCACGCCTTCAACGACCGCTACAACTGCAGCAGCTCCTACAGCCTCGGCAGCCAGACCTTCGCGAACTTCGAGTCCCAGGGGCACGGCCCCATCACCCTCGGCGACGCGCTCAAGTACTCCTGCAACACCGTCTTCTACCGTCTCGGCCACGAGGAGTGGGTGCGTGACGGCGGCATAAAGCCCAAGAAGGACGCCAAGAACTGGTTCTACACCACCGCCCGCGACTTCGGTCTCGGCGCCGAGACCGGCATCGACCTGCCGAACGAGGTCAAGGGCCGCATCCCGGACCGCAAGTGGAAGCAGGACTTCTGGAAGGCGAACAAGGACGCCTGGTGCAAGGAGGGCAAGAAGGGCGGCACCTACGTGCAGCAGATCGCGTACGAGAGCTGCCTCGAAGGCAACCAGCTCAAGGCCTACGACAGCATCAACTACGCCATCGGCCAGGGTGACGTCCTGGTCACCCCCATCCAGATGGCCACCGCCTACGCCGCCATCAGCAACGGCGGCACCCTCCACGCCCCCACCGTCGGCAAGGCCGTGATCAGCCCCGACGGCAAGACGGTCCAGGAGATCAAGCCCAAGGTCACCGGGAAGCTGCCCGTCAACGCCCAGACCATCAAGGACCTCGACAAGGGTCTGCGCTCGGTGGTCGAGCCCGGCGGCACCGCCGCCTGGCGGTTCGGCGGCTGGCCGCAGGACAAGATCCCGATGCGCGCCAAGACCGGCACCGCCCAGGTGTACGGCAAGCAGACCACCTCGTGGTTCGCCACCTACACCGACGACTACACCATCATCATGACGATCTCCCAGGGCGGCACCGGCTCCGGCGCCTCCGGGCCCGCCGTCCGCAAGATCTACGACGCGCTCTACGGCCTCGACGCCGAGGGCAACCAGGATGTGAAGAAGGCCCTGCTGCCCAAGCCGCAGAAGGCGCTGCCGAAGATCCAGCCCGACGGCTCGATCTACGCCCCGAAGGTCAAGCCGTACAACCCCGCGCCGACGGAGCCCGAGGGCCAGGAGGCCGACCCCGAGAACCTGATCCCGCAGCCCCCGGGGCAGCCGGGACTCACCGGATCACCGGCGGCGACCGGGAGGCGGCCCTGATGGCAGGTGGATTCTCCGTCGCCCGGTACGCCCCCGAGCGGGGCTCCTGGGCCAAGCTGACCGCCCGCGACTCCCTCGCCCGGCGGCTGGACTGGCCGCTGCTCGGGGCCGCGCTCGCGCTCTCCCTGCTCGGCTCGCTCCTCGTCTGGTCGGCCACCCGCAACCGCGACCACCTCACCCAGGGCGACCCGTACTTCTTCCTCTTCCGGCACGCCCTGAACACCGGCATCGGCCTCGCCCTGATGATCGGCACGATCTGGCTCGGCCACCGCACCCTGCGCGGGGCCGTCCCGGTCCTCTACGGCATCTCGGTGCTGCTGGTCGCCGCAGTCCTCACCCCGCTCGGCACCACCGTCAACGGCGCCCACGCCTGGATCAAGCTTCCGGCCGGGTTCTCGATCCAGCCCTCCGAGTTCACCAAGATCACCATCATCCTCGGCATGGCGATGCTGCTCGCCGCCCGCGTCGACGCGGGCGACCAGGCCCACCCCGACCACCGCACCGTCGCCAAGGCGCTGGGCATCGCGGCCGTCCCCATGGCCGTCGTCATGCTGATGCCGGACCTCGGCTCGGTGATGGTCATGGCCGTCATCGTCCTCGGCGTCCTGCTGGCCTCCGGCGCCTCCAACCGCTGGGTCTTCGGCCTGCTCGGCGCGGGGGCCGCCGGAGCCGTCTCGGTCTGGCAGCTCGGCCTGCTCGACGACTACCAGATCGCCCGCTTCGCCGCCTTCGCCAACCCGGCGCTCGACCCGGCCGGCGTCGGCTACAACACCAACCAGGCCCGTATCGCGATCGGCTCCGGCGGCCTCACCGGCACCGGGCTCTTCGAAGGCACCCAGACCACCGGCCAGTTCGTCCCCGAGCAGCAGACCGACTTCGTCTTCACCGTCGCCGGTGAGGAGCTGGGCTTCCTCGGTGCCGGGCTGATCATCGTCCTGCTCGGTGTCATCCTGTGGCGCGCCTGCCGGATCGCCCGCGAGACGACCGAGCTGTACGGCACGGTCGTCGCCGCCGGCATCATCGCCTGGTTCGCCTTCCAGTCCTTCGAGAACATCGGCATGACGCTCGGCATCATGCCGGTGGCCGGTCTGCCGCTGCCCTTCGTCTCCTACGGAGGGTCCTCGATGTTCGCCGTCTGGGTCGCCATCGGACTGCTGCAGTCGATCAGGGTGCAGCGGCCGATGTCTGCCTGAACCCGGCTCACGCGGGTAGGTGTCCGTATATGGCGGACACCAAGCGCGAGATCGAGCGGAAGTACGAAGCCACCGACGCCACCCGGCTGCCCGACCTGAGCCGGGTGGCCGGGGTCGGCCGGGTCGTCTCCCGGGGAGTGACGGAGCTGGACGCCGTCTACTACGACACCGCCGACCTCCGCCTCGCCGCCGACTCCCTCACCCTGCGCCGCAGGACCGGCGGGGCCGACGAGGGCTGGCACCTGAAGTTCCCCGTGGCCACCGGCATCCGGGACGAGCTCCACGAACCGCTCGCCGACACCCTGCCGCGCTCCTTCGCCGCCCTGCTCCGCTCCCGCCTCCGCCACGGCGAGGTGGCCCCCGTCGTCCGCCTGCTCTCCTCCCGTGACGTCCAGCACCTGACGGACCCCGACGGCACCCTCCTCGCCGAGGTCAGCGTCGACACGGTGTGCGCCGAACGGCTCGCGGGGGAGGGGACCGGCACCACCGCCACCTGGACCGAGATCGAGGTCGAGCTGGCCGACGGCGGCGACCCCGCCTTCCTGGACGCGGTCGAGAAGCGGCTGCGCAAGGCCGGGGTACGCCCCTCGGCCTCCGCGTCGAAGCTCGCCAGGGCGCTGGCGGAGACGAACCTGAACCGCGACGACACGGGAACCCCGAAGTCGACGCCGTACACCGCGGGCGACCACGTCCTCACCTACGTACGCGAACAGATCCGCACGATCGTCGGCCTCGACCCCGCCGTCCGCCGTGACCTGCCCGACTCCGTGCACAAGATGCGCGTGGCGACCCGCCGGCTGCGGAGCGCCTTCAAGACCTACCGGACGGTCCTCGACCGCGAGGTCACCGACCCCGTCGGCGCCGAGCTCAAGTGGCTCGCCGGCGAACTGGGCGTCGACCGCGACCAGGAGGTCCTCGACCAGCGCCTGGGCGCCCGCACCGAGGCCCTCCCCGGCACCCTGGTCCTCGGCCCGGTGCGCGGGCGGCTGCGGATCTGGTCGGCCGCCCGCCGCACCGGATCGCGCCGCAGGATCGTCGCCGTACTGGACGGGAAGCGGTATCTGGCCCTCCTGGACACCCTGGACGCGCTCGCCGCCGACCCGCCCCTGCGCCCCGCCGCCTCCCGCACCCCCGCCAAGGCCCTGCCCCGCGCGGTGCTCAAGGACTACAAGAAGCTCGCCCGGCGCATGGACCACGCCCTGGAGCACCCGCCGGGACCCGAGCGGGACGCCGCGATGCACGAGGCCCGCAAGGCCGCCAAGCGCGCCCGGTACGCGGGCGAGGCGGCGCGGCCCGCCCTCGGAAAGCCCGCCAAGCGGTTCGCCAAGCGGGTGAAGGCCGTGCAGACCGTCCTCGGCGACCACCAGGACAGCGTGGTGGCCCGCGACGCCCTGCGCACCCTCGCGATCGAGGCCCACGCGGCCGGGGAGACCACCTTCACCTGGGGACTCCTGTACGGGCACGAGGAGGCGACCGCCGCCGCACGGGAGCGCGAACTGCCCGAGGTGTGGGCACGCGCCTCCGATCCCGTACTGCGGGCGGATCTGAAGCACTGAGCCGCGGGGTACGCTGGATGGTCACCCCAGCCGGCTCACGAAGGTTCGCGAGATGTCTGCCGCATCGGTCTTCCCACAGCTCGAAGCTCTGCTCCCGCATGTGCAGAAGCCCATCCAGTACGTCGGCGGTGAGCTGAACTCCACCGTCAAGGACTGGGACAGCTGCGACGTCCGCTGGACCCTGATGTACCCCGACGCCTACGAGGTGGGTCTCCCCAACCAGGGCGTCATGATCCTCTACGAGGTACTGAACGAGCGCGAGGGCGTCCTCGCGGAGCGCACGTACAGCGTCTGGCCGGACCTCGAAGAGCTGATGCGCGAGCACAACGTGCCGCAGTTCACCGTGGACAGCCACCGCCCCGTCGGCGCCTTCGACATCTTCGGGCTGAGCTTCTCCACCGAGCTCGGCTACACCAACATGCTCACCGCCCTGGACCTGGCGGGCATCCCGCTGGAGGCCAAGGACCGGACGGTGGACCACCCGATCGTCCTCGCGGGCGGCCACGCCGCGTTCAACCCCGAGCCGATCGCGGAGTTCATCGACTGCGCGGTCATCGGCGACGGCGAGCAGGCCGTCCTGGAGATCACCGAGATCGTCCGCGCCTGGAAGGCCGAGGGCCGCCCCGGCGGCCGCGACGAGGTGCTCTTCCGGCTCTCGAAGACCGGCGGCGTCTACGTCCCGCGCTTCTACGACGTCGAGTACCTCCCCGACGGCCGCATCGGCCGCGTCGTGCCCAACCGGTCCGGCGTGCCGTGGCGGGTCTCCAAGCACACCGTCATGGACCTCGACGAGTGGCCCTACCCCAAGCAGCCCCTCGTCCCCCTCGCGGAGACCGTGCACGAGCGGATGTCCGTGGAGATCTTCCGCGGCTGCACCCGCGGCTGCCGTTTCTGCCAGGCCGGCATGATCACGCGCCCCGTGCGGGAGCGAAGCATCACCGGCATCGGCGAGATGGTCGAGAAGGGCCTCAAGGCGACCGGCTTCGAAGAGGTCGGCCTGCTCTCCCTCTCCTCCGCGGACCACAGCGAGATCGGTGACATCGCCAAGGGCCTCGCCGACCGCTACACCGACGACAAGGTCGGCCTCTCGCTGCCCTCCACCCGCGTCGACGCTTTCAACGTGGACCTGGCCAACGAGCTGACCCGCAACGGCCGCCGCTCCGGTCTCACCTTCGCCCCCGAGGGCGGCTCCGAGCGGATGCGCAAGGTCATCAACAAGATGGTCTCGGAGGAGGACCTGATCCGGACCGTCGCCACCGCGTACGGCAACGGCTGGCGTCAGGTGAAGCTGTACTTCATGTGCGGCCTGCCCACCGAGACCGACGAGGACGTCCTCCAGATCGGTGACATGGCGGTCAACGTCATCGCCAAGGGCCGCGAGGTCTCCGGCCAGAACGACATCCGCGCCACGGTCTCCATCGGCGGCTTCGTGCCCAAGCCGCACACCCCCTTCCAGTGGGCCCCGCAGCTCAGCGCCGCCGACACCGACGCCCGGCTCAAGAAGCTGCGGGACAAGATCCGCGGCGACAAGAAGTACGGCCGCTCCATCGGCTTCCGCTACCACGACGGCAAGCCCGGCATCGTCGAGGGCCTGCTCTCGCGCGGCGACCGGCGCGTCGGCTCCGTCATCCGCGCGGTCTACGAGTCGGGCGGCCGCTTCGACGGCTGGCGCGAGCACTTCAGCTACGACCTCTGGATGAACTGCGCCGAGAAGACGCTCCCCGAGTTCGGGGTGGACGTCGACTGGTACACCACCCGTGAGCGCACCTACGAGGAGGTCCTGCCCTGGGACCACCTCGACTCCGGCCTGGACAAGGACTGGCTCTGGGAGGACTGGCAGGACGCGCTCGACGAGACCGAGGTCGAGGACTGCCGCTGGACCCCCTGCTTCGACTGCGGCGTCTGCCCGCAGCTCGACCTGGACATCCAGATCGGCCCGACCGGCAAGAAGCTGCTCCCGCTGAGCGTGGTCAACAAGTAACGGTCAACAAGTAACGGTCGACAAGTCA
The DNA here is from genome assembly GCF_014650075.1 of Streptomyces microflavus. Taxonomy (GTDB): domain Bacteria; phylum Actinomycetota; class Actinomycetes; order Streptomycetales; family Streptomycetaceae; genus Streptomyces; species Streptomyces microflavus. The sequence goes on from NZ_BMUG01000001.1 coordinate 524,241, forward strand.
CGCGTCCCTGACGCTCCGCAGGCCCGGCCCGGCAACCCCGGACCGGGCCTGCGCGTCATTGGGGGCATGGACGACAGCAAGCACCAGGCACTGGACCGGTACGCGCCCGAGACCGCCCTGACCAGGCTGATCAGGATTCCCGTGCGCATCGTGGTGCTGGTCGTGGTCCTGCCCGTCCGCATGGTCTGGGACCTGCTGTCCGCCGCCTGGCACGCCTTCGACCGGGTCCTGCTCCGCCCGCTGGGCCGCGGACTGGCCCGGCTCGCCGACACCCTGGTCCTGACCCCGCTGGCCTGGCTGTACGCCAACGTCCTCACCCCGCTCGGCCACGGCGCGGCCTGGCTGCTCGGCAAGGTGGGGCAGGGCGTCGCCCGGCTGTTCACCACGCTGGTCGTCGCCCCTGCGGTGGCCCTCTGGAGGTACGTGCTCGTCCCGGCGGCGCGGTACGGCGTGGTGGTGCCGCTGGTGTGGCTGTACGGGGCCGTCCTCACCCCGGTCGGCCGGGGCGCGGCGTGGGTGTTCGGGAAGGCCTGGCAAGGCACGGCCTGGTTCCTGGGCGGGATCTGGCAGGGCATCGCCTGGGCCTTCGGCCTGGTGTGGCAGGGCATCGCCTGGACTTTCGGTCTGCTGTGGCAGGGCATCGCCTGGATCTTCGGCCTGCTGTGGCGGGGCATCGCCGCCATCGGGCGCGGGCTCTGGACCGTTGTCACCTGGCTGGTCACGACGCTGCTCGTCACCCCCGCCTCCTGGCTGTACCGCCACATCCTCGCCCCGGTCGGCCGGGAGATCGCGGCGGCCGTCGAGGTCGCCTGGCGGATCGCGGGGTACCTCTCCCGGGCGGTGGGCCGGGGGATCGCCTGGCTGGCCCGGCACCTGATCGGCGTACCCGTGGCCTGGGTCCACCGCACGGTGGGCACCCCGGTGGGCCACTTCGTCCGGGACGCCCTCTGGGCCCCGGCCCGACGCGCCGCCGAGGAGGCGGGCCGCGCCGCCCACGGGGCCCTCGCCACCGCCCGCGAAACCGTGCGGCAGGCCCGCCGGGACGCCTGGCGCGCACTGGCCGGCGGGGCGGTCGGGGCGCGGTCCGGGGAACCGCTGGGGGTGCCTGCGCGTACTCTGGGTAGTACAACGACTGTCCCCAGCGCGGCGCAGGCGTCCGAGACCTCCCTGCTGGGCGAGAAACTCGTCAAGCAGGGGTGAGCAGGAGCCGCACCCCGGGGACCACCCCGTACTTCGTGGGCGGCGCTCCACAGCGCCCGCCCCGCACCGAGGAGAAGAACCACTGGGCAAGCGACAGCCCGAAGGCCCGCCGCCCGCACCGGCAGTGCAGCGCATCCGTCTGCGCTACACCAAGCGCGGCCGCCTCCGGTTCACCAGTCACCGCGACTTCCAGCGGGCCTTCGAGCGGGCATTGCGCCGCTCCGAGGTGCCGATGGCGTACTCGGCGGGCTTCACCCCGCACCCCAAGGTCTCGTACGCCAATGCCGCCCCCACCGGCACGGGCAGCGAGGCCGAGTTCCTGGAGATCGCCCTCACCGAGGCGCGTGACCCCGACCTCCTGCGCGAGCTGCTCAACGACTCGCTGCCGGACGGTCTCGACATCACCGACGCGGTGGAGGCCCGGACCTCGGGCCTCGCCGAGCGGCTGACCGCCTCCGTCTGGGAGATGCGCCTGGACGGCGTCGAACCCGACGAGGCCCGTAAAGCCGTCGACGCGTTCAACGCCGCCGAGAGTGTCGAGGTCCAGCGCAAGGCGAAGAACGGCATCCGCACCTTCGACGCCCGCTCCGCCGTCGCCGACCTGCAGGCCCTTGATCAACCGGCTGATAGGCCGGGGGACAAGCCCTGTGCGATACTGCGGCTGGTTGTTCGGCACGTGACACCTGCCGTGCGACCCGACGACGTCCTGTCCGGTCTCCGCGCTGTGGCCGACCTGGCGCCGCCCGTCCCCGCTGCGGTGACGAGGCTGGCGCAGGGGCTCTTCGACGAGGAGTCCGGCACGGTGACCGACCCGCTCGCGCCTGACCGCGAGGCCGCCCCGACCGCACATCCCGCGGTCGCAGCAGCCGTCGCGACGGCGCCGGAAGGTGCAGGTTCCGCGTAAGGCGGTCGTTGTAGCGCAGCCCTCCGACTCGGGAGCCACCTGGGTCGGGCCGCGCACTGACCCATAAGACTTTCGCCAGGCCGTGCGCAACACCGCGTACGGAACCGGCGAGCCAGACATCAGCTCCCGTGCGGCGCCCGCGCCCCGGACGAGCGGTATCGCACCACTGCGGACCGTGCCGGACCGGAATCAGACGCGGCGCCCGGGAGCGCGACGGGAGAACCGCCCGCATGCCTCAGCCGAACGAACCCGCTTCCAACGGGAACAACGAAGAGAACACCCCCGGGGACAAGCTGCCGCCGCGCCGCAGGCGCCGCGCCGCTTCCCGCCCGGCGGGCCCGCCCGGCGCACCCCTGACGCCCGGCGCCACCGAGGAGACCGCACCGGCCGCCGAGGCCGCCGCCGTGGAGACCCCGGCCGCCGCGCCCGAGGAGACCGCCCCCGAGACCGCACCCCCCGCCCGTACGCGCCGCCGTGCCGTGCGCAAGGCGACCGCCCCCGTCGGCGCTCCGGAGACCGCCGAGGTGGTCGCCGAGACAGCCGCTCCGGCCCCTGTCGCTGAAACCCCTGCCGAGGCCCCGGCCGCCGAGCCCGCCGACAGCGACGCCCCGGCGCCGCGCACCCGCCGCCGCGCGGTCCGCAAGGCGACGGCTCCGGCCGGTGCCCCGCAGGCCGCCGAGGTCGTGGAGGTCGTCGAGACCCCGGCCGAGCCGCTCGTGCAGGAGGAGGAGCCGGAGGCCGAGCCCGAGGCCGCCCCGGAGCCCCCGGCCCCGCGCCGCCGCCGTGCCTCCCGCAAGGCGACCGCGCCCGCCGGTGCCCCGCAGGCCGCCGAGGCCGCTGTGGTCGTCGAGCCGGTCGCACCCGCCGAGCCCGTGGCCGAGCCGGCCGCCGAGGCCGCCGAGCCGGTCGCACCCGCCGCCGAGGCCCCGCGTGGCCGTACCCGCCGCCGTGCCTCCGCCCCGGCCGGTACCCCGCAGGCCGCCGCCACGGAAGCCGTGAACGAGCCCGCGCCCGCCGTGGAGCCTTCTTCTGAGCCCGCCGCGCCCGCCGAGGAGACCCCGGCGCCGCGCAGCCGCCGTCGTGCCTCCCGTAAGGCCACGAGCCCCGCCGGAACCCCGCAGGTCAGCGAGGCGGCCGAGCCGGTCGCCGCCGCTCCCGCCGCCGAGGAGCCCGTGGAGAGCGTCGAGGCCGGCGAGAGCCTGCCCGCCGCCGTCGCCGAGGAGCTCGCCGCCGAGGTGGAGGAGGTCGAGGAGGCCGCCCCGCGCGGACGCCAGCGCCGCCGGGCCACCGCCGCCGCGGGCCGCCCCGAGTTCACCGCCAAGACTGAGGAGCCGACCCGCAAGGGCCGTCGCGCGACGCGCCCCGCCGTCGCCGTGTTCCAGGCCCCGGTCTTCGCCGAGCCGATGTTCCAGACCCCCGAGACGGCGGCCGCCGCCGCTGCCGCGGCCGGTTCCTCCTCCCCGTACGACGAGGTGGACGAGGTCGACGAGGCCGAGGAGCAGCAGACCGCCGAGGTCCAGCAGGCTCCCGCGCCCGCCGAGGCCGCGCCGCAGGGCGGTTCGCGCCGCCGTCGCCGCCGCCGTGGTGAGGCCGCCGAGGCCGAGCAGGCCGCCGAGCCCGCAGCCCCGGTGGAGACGCCCGCCGAGCAGCCCGCCGAGGAGGCCCCCGAGGCCGAGGCCGACGAGCACGACGGCGAGGACACCGACGAGTACGGTGACCGCCCCTCGCGCCGCCGCCGTCGCGGTGGCCGCCGTCGCCGTCGCGGCGAGGCCAACGACACGGACGACGCCGAGCAGCACGCCGACGAGGCGCCCGCGCACTCCCGTTCCGAGGACTCCCGCGCCGAGGCCGAGCAGGCGCAGGGCCAGGACACCGACGAGGAGGAGGACGACGACAACGACTCCTCCGCGTCCGGTTCGAGCAGCAGTCGGCGTCGTCGCCGCCGTCGTCGCCGCAGCGGTGAGGGCGCTGCCGAGGCCGACAACGGCACGGACGACCCGGAGCGTACGGTCGTCAAGGTCCGCGAGCCCCGCAAGAAGGAGGAGCGCGAGCCCGGCACCGGCTTCGACGAGGTCCAGTCCATCAAGGGCTCGACCCGTATGGAGGCGAAGAAGCAGCGCCGCCGCGAGGGCCGCGAGCAGGGCCGTCGCCGCGTCCCGATCATCACCGAGGCGGAGTTCCTCGCCCGCCGCGAGGCCGTCGAGCGGGTGATGGTCGTCCGCCAGAGCGGCGAGCGCACCCAGATCGGCGTCCTTGAGGACAACGTGCTCGTCGAGCACTACGTCAACAAGGAGCAGGCCACCAGCTACGTCGGCAACGTCTACCTGGGCAAGGTGCAGAACGTCCTGCCCTCCATGGAGGCCGCCTTCGTCGACATCGGCAAGGGCCGCAACGCCGTCCTGTACGCCGGTGAGGTCAACTTCGAGGCGCTCGGCATGGCCCACGGGCCGCGCCGCATCGAGACCGCGCTCAAGTCCGGCCAGTCGGTCCTGGTCCAGGTGACCAAGGACCCGATCGGCCACAAGGGCGCCCGGCTGACCAGCCAGGTCTCGCTGCCCGGCCGCTACCTCGTCTACGTGCCCGAGGGCTCGATGACCGGGATCAGCCGCAAGCTGCCCGACACCGAGCGCTCCCGCCTCAAGACGATCCTCAAGAAGATCGTCCCCGAGGACGCGGGCGTCATCGTGCGCACCGCCGCCGAGGGCGCCAGCGAGGACGAGCTGCGCCGTGACGTCGAGCGGCTCCAGGGTCAGTGGGAGGAGATCCAGAAGAAGGCGAAGGGCACCAGCGGCTCCAACGCGCCGACGCTGCTCTACGGCGAGCCGGACATGACCGTCCGGGTCGTCCGCGACATCTTCAACGAGGACTTCTCCAAGGTCATCGTCAGCGGTGACGACGCGTGGGAGACCATCCACGGTTACGTCTCGCACGTGGCGCCCGACCTCACCGAGCGGCTCTCGCGCTGGACGTCCGAGGTCGACGTCTTCGCGACGTACCGCATCGACGAGCAGCTGATGAAGGCGCTGGACCGCAAGGTCTACCTGCCCAGTGGCGGTTCGCTGGTGATCGACAAGACCGAGGCGATGGTCGTCGTCGACGTCAACACCGGCAAGTTCACCGGCCAGGGCGGCAACCTGGAGGAGACCGTCACCAGGAACAACCTGGAGGCGGCCGAGGAGATCGTGCGCCAGCTGCGGCTGCGCGACCTCGGCGGCATCGTCGTCGTCGACTTCATCGACATGGTGCTGGAGTCCAACCGGGACCTCGTCCTGCGGCGCCTCCTGGAGTGCCTGGGCCGCGACCGCACCAAGCACCAGGTCGCCGAGGTCACCTCGCTCGGCCTGGTCCAGATGACCCGCAAGCGGGTGGGCCAGGGCCTGCTGGAGTCCTTCTCCGAGACCTGCGTCCACTGCAACGGGCGCGGTGTCATCGTCCACATGGAGCAGCCGACGTCCGTCGGTGGCGGCGGTTCCAAGAAGTCCAAGAAGCGCGGCCGCGGTGGCGCGGGCCAGGACCACGAGCACGGTCACGAGCAGGACCACGGCCACGAGCACGGCCACGACGACCACGCGGCCGAGCCCGTCGAGACCGAGTCCGAGGCCGAGCTGGCCGCCGAGGTCGCTGCCCCGGTGTCCCTGGCGGACCTGGAGCCGGCCGCCGACGAGGAGTTCTACAGCAGCCCGGCCGAGGCCGAGGCGGCAGCCGGGCGTGGCCGTGGCCGCCGCCGGGCCTCCCGTAAGGCGTCGGCCCCGGCCGGTGCCCCGAGGACCGAGGCTCCCGCCCCGGTGGCCGAGGCACCCGCTCCCGTCACAGAGGCGGAGCCGGTCGCGCCTGTCGTCGACACGCCCGAGCCCAAGGCTCCGGAAGCCCCGGTCGCCCAGGAGGCCCCGGCCGCCCCGGAAGCCGCCGAGCCGGCCGAGGCCGCACCCCAGGGCCGTACGCGCCGTCGGGCCACCCGCAAGGCGTCCGCCCCGGCGGGTTCGCCGAAGCAGGCCGAGGCGGCGGAGCCGGTGCAGCCGGCCGAGCCCACCGCGGACCCGGCAGCCGTCGAGGACCCGGTCGTCGAGGCGCCCGCCGAGGCCGCTCCCGTACCGGAGACCCCGGTGGCGGAGGCCGCTGTGTCGGAGGCCCCCCAGGAGGCCGCTCCGCCGCGGGCCCGGCGCCGGGTGACCCGTAAGGTCACCGCTCCGGCGGGTTCGCCCACGGGTGCGGAGGAGGCAGGGGTCGTCGTCGTGGAGTCGGCGCCCGAGGCGAAGGCCCCTGAGGCCGAGGCCGACGCGTCCGACGAAGCGGTCCCGGCGAAGAAGACGGCCCGCAAGGCCGCCGCCAAGAAGGCTCCGGCGAAGAAGGCGGTGGCCAAGAAGACGGTCGCCAAGAAGACCGCCGCGAAGAAGACCACGGCGAAGACGACCGCGAAGAAGGCGACGAAGAAGACCGTCGCCGCCGAGCAGTCGTCGCCTTCCGTGACCGCTTCGGCGCCGTCCACCGACGGTGAAGCGTCGGCCTGATGACGCACCGGATGCCGAATCCGTAATCGGATGTTCATTGTCCGTGGCCCGTTCCGATACTTTCGGGGCGGGCCACGGGCTTTGTTTCAGAACTGATGCAGGACCCGGTTAACGGGCCCGAAATGGCCTGAGAAATCCCTGATAATGTGACGGCGGTCGCTGGACTGTCAGGATTCTTCGCAGAAACTACAACCGGTGACCGGGCCCGGTGACAGACAGACCGGACCAGAATCCTCGGCAGGGCGTCGGCATCGCGCCGGTGGGGTTTCGCGCGGCCTCGTAAGACGTCCCGCTCCCCTGAGCTCTGCCTTGTAAAGAGCTCTTGCGGTGTTCAAGGAGGACGTCCATGACGAGCATCAACGAGCAGCCGATCCCTGCTGCCCGTCCGGTCATCGGGGAAGACGAGATCGAGGCCGCGGTACGCGTACTGCGCAGCGGCCGGGTCGTGCAGGGGCCCGAGGTCGCGGCCTTCGAGGAGGGCTTCTCCCGCCTGGTCGACGGCAGGCACTGTGTCGCCGTCAACTCGGGCACCTCGGCTCTCCAGCTGCTGCTCCTCGCGCTGGGTATCGGCCCCGGCGACGAGGTGATCGTCCCCTCGTTCTCCTTCGCGGCCTCCGCCAACGCGGTCCGCCTGGTCGGCGCCGACGTGGTCTTCGCCGACATCGAGCCGGGCAGCTTCGGCCTCGACCCGGCGGCCGTCGAAGCCGCGATCACGCCCCGCACCGCCGCGATCATGCCGGTCCACCTGTACGGCCACCCGGCCGCGATGGACAAGATCATGCCGATCGCCGAGAAGCACAAGCTCGCCGTGGTCGAGGACGCCTGCCAGGCCCACGCGGCGGCGCTGAACGGCACCCCGGTCGGCGCGTTCGGCGCGGGCGGCACCTTCAGCTTCTACCCGACCAAGAACATGCACTCCCTCGAGGGCGGCATGGTCTCCACCGGCGACGCCGAGCTGGCCCGTACCCTGCGCCTGCTGCGCAACCAGGGCATGGAGCAGCGGTACGCCAACGAGATCGTCGGCGCCAACATGCGGATGACCGACGTCAACGCGGCCGTCGGCCGCGTCCAGCTCGCCAAGGTCGAGGGCTGGACCGAGCAGCGCCGTGCCAACGCCGCCTACTTCGACGCCAACATCACCGCCCCGAGCGTCACCCTGCCGCCGGTCGCCGAGGGCGCCCGGCACATCTACCACCAGTACACGGTGCGGATCCGGGGCGACCGGGACGCCGCGATGGCCAAGCTCACCGAGGCGGGCATCGGCAACGCGGTCTACTACCCGACGCCGATCCACCGCCTCAAGCCCTACTGGGAGCCGGACCAGAAGGCGGGCCGCACCTGGGACCTGCCGGAGACCGAGAAGGCGGCCGCCGAGGTCGTCTCGCTGCCCGTGCACCCCTCGCTCACCCAGAACGACCTGGAGCGCATCGTGACCGCCGTGAACTCCCTGGGGGAGAACCTGTGAGCGCCGTACTGAAGGCCGGGCTCATCGGCCTCGGCTCCATGGGCCGCCACCACGCCCGCGTCCTCGCCGGCCTGGAGGGCGTCGAGCTGGTCGGCGTCGTCGACCCGATGGGCGACAAGAACGGCTGGGCCCAGGGCGCCCCCGTCCTGTCGACCGTCGAGGAGCTCATCGCCCTCGGCATCGACTACGCCGTCGTCGCCTGCCCCACCGGCCTGCACGAGGAGGTCGGCCTGCAGCTCGCCGACGCCGGTGTCTGCGCCCTGATCGAGAAGCCGCTCGCGGACACCGTCGAGGGCGCCCGCCGCCTCGTCGAGGCCTTCGAGTCCCGCGACCTGGTCGCGGGCGTCGGCCACATCGAGCGCTGCAACCCGGCCCTCCTCTCGCTGCGCAGCCGCCTGGAGGCCGGCGAGCTGGGCGACGTCTACCAGGTCGTCACCCGCCGCCAGGGCCCCTTCCCGCACCGGATCGCCGACGTCGGCGTGGTCAAGGACCTCGCCACCCACGACATCGACCTGACGGGCTGGGTCACCGGCCAGACGTACACCTCGATCGCCGCGCACACCGTCTCCAAGTCGGGCCGCCCGCACGAGGACATGGTCTCCGCCGTCGGCCAGCTCTCCGACGGCACGATGGTCAACCACCTGGTCAACTGGCTGAGCCCGCTCAAGGAGCGGTTCACCTCGGTCACCGGCGAGCGCGGCTGCTTCATCGCCGACACCCTCACCGCCGACCTCACCTTCCACTCCAACGCCGCGGTCACCACCGAATGGGAGGCGCTGCGCGCCTTCCGCGGGGTCTCCGAGGGCGACATGATCCGTTACGCCATCCCCAAGCGCGAGCCGTTGCTTGTCGAGCACGAGCTCTTCCGCGACGCTGTACAGGGCAAGCCCGCCGATATCTGCACCTTGCGCCAGGGGCTTCGTACGGTCGAGGTGGCCGCCGCGGTCATCGAGTCGGCGACGACCGGTCTCTCCGTATCGCTCCGGGCCGCGGACATGCCGCTAGAGGGGGTGCCCAATTGACCGAACCAGATGTCACCGTCGTCGTAGCCGTTTACAACACCATGCCGTATCTCACCGAGTGCCTGAACTCCCTGGTGGGACAGAGCATCGGTGTGGAACGGCTCCAGGTGATCGCCGTGGACGACGGGTCGACCGACGACAGCGGTCCGGAGCTGGACCGCTTCGCCGAGAGGTACCCCGGCACGGTGACGGTGCTCCACCAGGAGAACTCCGGCGGACCGGCCGCACCCAGCAACCGCGCCCTGGAACTCGCCACGGGACGGTTCGTCTACTTCATCGGCTCGGACGACTACCTCGGTGAAGAGGCGCTGGAGCGCATGGTCGCCTGTGCCGACGCCAACGAGTCCGACGTGGTCATCGGCAAGATGGTCGGCACCAACGGGCGCTATGTCCACCAGAAGCTGTACACGGGCGACCGGCCGGAGGTCAGCCTCTACGACTCGGAGCTGCCCTACACGCTCGCCAACACCAAGCTCTTCCGCCGAGAACTGGTGGAGAAGCACGGACTGCGGTTCCCGGAGGACCTGCCGGTCGGCAGCGACCAGCCGTTCACCATCGAGGCGTGCGTCCGGGCCCGCAGGATCTCCGTGCTCTCCGACTACACGTACTACTACGCGGTCAAGCGCGGCGACTCGAGCAACATCACCTACCGGGCGGACCACCTGGCCCGCCTCCGGTGCACGGCACGCATCATGGAGCACACGGCCGGACTCATCCCGGCCGGGCCCCGGCGCGACGCCGTGCTCAAGCGGCACTTCGACTGGGAGCTCTCCAAGCTCCTGCAGAAGGACTTCCCCGCTCTCGACCTCACCACCCGCCGCCAGGTCTGCGAGGGCGTCGGCGCGCTGCTGGACGCGTACTTCACGGACGAGCTGCGCGACGGCACGGGGGTCAAGCGCCGGGTGCGGTTCGGCCTCGCCCGGCGCGGTGCCGTCGACGAGCTCACCCGCGCCATCGAGGACGAGACGGACCAAGGGGCGCCGCCCTTCCTCCTGGAGGGGGACCGGGCCTTCGCGCTCTACCCCGGATTCCGGGACGCCGGGGTCGGTCTCGACGACCTGTGGTACGAGGCGCGGGAGACGGTCGCGGGCAGGCTCGCCGCCGGTACGAAGCTGGAGTCGGCCGCCTGGGAGCAGAACGGGGAGGACCTCGGTCTCGCCCTGAAGCTGCGGATCGGTGTCACCGGCGACACGTCGTCGGCCGTCGTCGCCCTCGCCCAGGGCGCGCTGCCCGCCAGTGCGGACAAGCCGGGCGCCCGCAAGCTGCCCAAGAAGACTCCGCTCCCGGAGGTGCTCGGTGAGTTCACCCGGGAGCCCGCCGGGGACGGCGACGGCACCCTGCTCACCGCTCGTATCCCGGTCCGGGCCGTCCGGGCGAAGCGCGGCGTCCGCGTCTACGTCGACGTTGCGCGCTCCACGTACGAGATCCCTGTCCGCACCGAGGGCCGGCCGATGCCGCTGGCCCGCCGTTGGGGAAGCGTCACCCCCCACCGGGCCGCGGCGAACCCCAACACGAAGGGCCGGCTCGTGATCACGACGGCCCCGCTGTGGGAACCGAAGCGCGGCGTGGGCGCACGGCTGCGCCGCATGCTGTCCAGGTCGAAGAGGAAGTAACCCGATGAACATCTGTGTAGTCGCGCTCGGCAAGATCGGGCTTCCGCTCGCCGTGCAGTTCGCCGCCAAGGGCCACAAGGTCATCGGCGCGGACGTCAACGAGAAGGTCGTCGAGCTGGTCAACGCGGCCACCGAGCCGTTCCCCGGCGAGCACGACCTGGACGTCAAGCTCAAGGAGACGGTCGGCGCCGGCCTGCTCTCCGCCACGACGGACACCACGGCCGCGGTCGCCGCGTCCGACGCCGTCGTGGTCGTCGTCCCGCTCTTCGTGGACGCCGAGGGCACCCCGGACTTCGGCTGGATGGACTCCGCCACCAAGGCCATCGCCGCGGGCCTGAAGCCCGGCACCCTCGTCAGCTACGAGACCACGCTGCCCGTCGGCACGACCCGTACCCGCTGGGCGCCGATGCTGGCCGAGGGCTCCGGCCTCACCCCGGGCGAGGACTTCCACCTGGTCTTCTCCCCGGAGCGGGTGCTGACCGGCCGGGTCTTCGCCGACCTGCGCCGCTACCCCAAGCTCGTCGGCGGCATCGACGAGGCGTCCGCCGCCGCGGGCGTCGCCTTCTACGAGGCCGTGCTCGACTTCGACGAGCGCGAGGACCTGCCCCGCCCCAACGGCGTCTGGGACCTCGGCACGGCGGAGGCCTCCGAGCTGGCGAAGCTCGCCGAGACCACCTACCGGGACGTCAACATCGGCCTGGCCAACCAGTTCGCCCGGTTCGCCGACCAGAACGACATCGACGTCAAGAAGGTCATCGAGGCCTGCAACAGCCAGCCCTACAGCCACATCCACCAGCCCGGCATCGCCGTCGGCGGCCACTGCATCCCGATCTACCCGCGGATGTACCTGTGGAACGACCCCGAGGCGACCGTCGTACGCGCGGCCCGCGAGGCCAACGCCGCGATGCCCGAGTACGCCGTCGACCTGCTGGCCGCCGCCTACGGCGACCTGGACGGCGTCGGCGTCCTGGTGCTGGGCGCCGCCTACCGCGGAGGCGTCAAGGAGACCGCGTTCTCCGGTGTCTTCGGCGTCGTCGAGGCGCTCAAGGCGCGCGGCGCGGTGCCGTTCGTCTCGGACCCGATGTACACCGCCGACGAGCTGACCGCCCACGGCCTGGTCCCGCACGAGAGCCAGGCCGTCACCGCGGCGATCCTCCAGGCCGACCACGCCGAGTACCGCGAGCTCTCCGCCGCCGACCTCCCGGACGTCCGCGTCCTGGTCGACGGCCGTCGCACGACGGACCCCGCCCGGTGGTCGGGCGTGCGACGCGTTGTCATAGGAGGCTGAACGGGGCGGGAAGCCCCCGCCCCAAGGCCTCTCTCACCGCCGGTGCTCCCGGCGCTCTTGAACGGTAAGGAATTCTGTAATGAGCACCTCTGCAACCCGGAGCAAGCCGGTGAAGAGGCCCAAACTGGCCGTGATCGTGGCCAATGGCATCACCGGGGACTCCCGGGTGCAGAAAACGGCCCTCGCCGCAGCGCGGGCGGGCTGGGACGTCACCCTCATCGGGCGTAGCACCGGCAAGAAGCGCGAGCACGCCTGGTTCGGTCCGGTCAAGGTCATCCGGGTGCCGGTGGCGAACCACTACTCCCGCCGGGTCGCGGCCAAGGGCAAGCAGGCGAGCACCCGTTCGCTGGTGACCCAGTGGGGCGTCTCGGACAACAAGGCGCTGGAGCAGCTGCGCGCCGAGCACAAGGCATGGGTACGGGAGCAGAGTGCCCGGATCGGCTGGAGCAGCGGCTCCCCCGTGGCGGGGGTTCCCGCGGCCGGCCGCAAGGCATGGATCCGGGCCCGGCGCAGCGCACACCGGATCAGGGTGCGCGCCTACCGCTGGGAAGAGGGCCACAAGGCCCGCAACAAGGCGAAGAACGCCGAGGCGAACGGCGACTGGCGGCACGACTGGCCCGGTCTGGTCGATCTCGATCTGGCCTTCGGCCCGGTGATCGAGGAGCTGGAGCCGGATGTCATCCACGCCAATGACATCACCATGATCAACACGGGTGCGCTGGCGGCCGCCAGGCTCCGCGCCCGGGGCCTCAAGTGCGCCTGGCTCTACGACGCCCACGAGTACGTCGCGGGTGTCGAGTGGCGGCTGCCCGCCATGGACTCGGCCTTCCCCGCGGTGGAGCGCGAGTTCATCGGCAAGGCCGACGCGGTCGTGACGGTCTCACCGGAGATCGCCGAGATCATCCAGGCCGACCACAAGCTCGCCACGACTCCGCTCGTGGTCCGCAACACGCCGATCCGCGGGGTCGTCGGGGAGAACACCGGACGCGTATCGGTCCGGGCGGCCTGTGAGCTGGGCGACGACGTCCCGCTGTTGGTGTACTCCGGCTGGATCGCCTCCGAACGCGGTCTGGGTACCGCCGTGGAGGGCCTCGCGCAGCTGCCGGACCACCACCTGGCCATCGTGGCCGGCTTCAAGAGCGACGAGCTGACCCGGCTGCTGGAGCAGGCGGAGCAGCTGGGCGTCCGTGACCGCATCCACGTCGTCCCGTACGTGGCGCAGCACGAGGTGGCCGACTACCTCTCCACCGCCGACCTCGGCCTGATCTGCTCGAAGCGCACCATCAACTACGAGCTGTCGCTGCCCACCAAGACGGCCGAATACCTGCACGCGGGGCTGCCGATCGTCGCCAGCGACGTGCAGACCCTCAGCGCCTACGTGCGCGAGCACCGTGTCGGCGAGGTCTTCGTCTCGGGCGACGCCGAGTCGTTCGTGGCGGCGGTCACCCGTGGCATCGCCGACCGGGACGCCATGAAGGAACGCATCAGCGACGCGATCCTCACCGACCTCTCCTGGGAACACCAGTGCGAGGGCCTCATGCGGCTGTACAGCGAGATCTCGGGCAAGACGCCTCCGAGCCCGCTGCCGGACGCTCCGTGGGACGCCCAGGAGCGCCCCGCGTCCACGGACCGCGAAGAGCCCCCGGCGATGCTGATGGGGGAGTGGACACCCCTCGGCTCCACCCCGATCAAGCTCGGTCTGGGTCCCGCCAACTTCGCCGGTCAGCTGGCCGCGTTCGCCAGTGCCGTCTGCCGTGAGCGGGCCGACGTCTCGGCCGAGGTGGTCAAGCACCGCACCGCGAGCTCGGGGCATGAATACCCCGCGGACGTCTATGTCGACGGCCGGGCGCTCAAGAAGCTCGACGGTCAGCTGGAGCAGGTGCAGCGGATCGTCCCGCGGTACACGCACCTGATCGCCGACGCGTTCCGCCCCGTCTTCGGAGGCCTGAACGGGGACAGCATCGAGGGCGACCTGCCGGCCCTGCACAAGGCCGGCATCAAGGTGGCCCTCCTGGCCCACGGCAGCGAGGTGCGCCACCCGCTGCACCACATGGCCCGCAACCCCTTCTCCCTCTTCCACGACGCCCCGGAGGGCTACACCGAGCAGCTGCTGCCCGGCGCCGAGCGCAACCGGCGCATCGCGGAGGAGAGCGGACTGCCGGTCTTCGTCACCACCCCCGACCTCCTCGTCGACCTTCCGATGGCGACCTGGGCGCCGCTCGTCGTCGACGTGGACGCCTGGGCCTGCGACCAGCCCGTCATGGAGCGGAAGCGGCCGGTCGTGCTGCACGCCCCGTCGGCCCGCTGGACCAAGGGAACCGACCGGGTGCTGCCCCTGCTGGAGGACCTGGACCGGCGCAAGGTGATCGAGCTCAAGCTCGCCGAGAAGGTGTCCTGGTCCCGGATCCGCGCCATGGTCCAGGAGGCCGACCTGGTCATCGACCAGTTCGCGGTCGGCATGTACGGCACCTTCGCCTGCGAGAGCATGGCGGCCGGCAAGCCGGTCATCGCCTACCTCGATGACGAATCGGTCGCGCTGTCCGGCGTCACCCCGCCGATCGTCAACGCCTCGCCCGACTCCCTCGGCCAGGTGCTGGAGCAGCTGCTCGACGACCGGCACGCGGCTGCGCGGATCGGCATCGACTCGGTGAAGTACGTCCGGGCCCACCACGACGGGACGGCCACCGCGGCCGCGCTGGCGTCCTTCCTCACGGTGTAGCGGGCGCGCTCGCCCGAAACGGCATGAGGGGCTCCCCGCCAGGCGGGGAGCCCCTCATGCCGTGTACGGCAGCAGCCGGATCAGCCGCGCAGCGCCTCTTCCATCAGCTGCACGACCCGTACGGCCGCGGTGCCCTCGCCGTACGGGGTGCCGCGGGGGGCGTCCGGGGCAGGCCGGGTGGCCAGTGCGGCCCACTCGGCGGCCGGAAGGTCCTGCGGATCCGGTACGAGGACGTTCCAGCCGCCCTCCAGGGTCTCCACCCACTCGGTCTCCGGGCGGACCGTGCTGCAGGCCCGGCCCAGCAGGAACGCTTCCTTCTGCAGCCCACCGGAGTCGGTGACCACGCCCGCCGAGGCCAGCACCGCGGCGACCAGACCCGCGTACGGCAGCGGGCGGCCGACGTGCAGATTGCCCTGCTGCAACTTGATGCCGTGCTCCTCGGCGCGGGCCACCAGACGGGGGTGGGCGAGCAGCGCCACCGGCACCGGCAGCGCGGCCAGCGAGGCGAGGATGGCGGAGAGCCGCTCCGGGTCGTCGGTGTTGTCCGGCCGGTGCAGCGTGGCGAGCAGGAACGGAGCGGCCGGATCGATGCCCTCGGGCAGTGCCGGTGCGGGGTGCTCCCCGGCCTTCACCGCGTCGCGGATGCGCAGGCAGATGTCGACCATCACGTCACCCGCCAGCCGGGACCTGTCGGCCAGGCCCTCGTCGGCGAGGTGGCGCATGGCCTCCTCGGTGGGGGCCAGCAGCAGATCGGCGCAGTGGTCGGTGAGGACCCGGTTGTGCTCCTCCGGCATCCGGCGGTTGAAGGACCGCAGGCCGGCTTCGAGATGGGCCACCGGCAGGTGCATCTTCACCGCGGACAGCGCGCCGGCGACGGTGGAGTTGGTGTCCCCGTAGACCAGGACCCAGTCCGGCCGCTCGTCCTCCAGCACCTTGTCCATCGCGGCGAGCACCGCTCCGGTCTGCACCCCGTGGCTCCCCGAGCCCACGCCCAGGTGCACATCGGGGGCGGGGATGCCGAGTCCGTCGAAGAACACGTCGGACAGATCGGCGTCGTAGTGCTGACCGGTGTGCACGATGACGTGCTGATGCGGGGTGCCGGCGAAAGCCGCGGCGATGGGCGCGAGCTTCACGAGCTGGGGGCGGGCGCCGACGACGCTGAGGACCTTCACGTTGTTCTTCTCCCTGGAGGCTGCCTGGCCCGTTGCGGGCCGGCTCCGATGGTACGTGGACCCTTGCGGAGCACCGTCACCGCGGCCCTCCACAAGCCCGGTATGCTCGCTCGTTGCGGTATGTCTGCGGCGGGGAGAAGGCCGTGACGGCGGCTATCAGGAAAGGCGCATACATGGAGTCCGACAGCACCACGAGGCACAAGCCCCGGGGACGGGTCGTCATGCTCGTCGACAACGGGGTCAAGGGTGACTCCCGGGTGCAGAAAGCCGCCCGGTCGGCAGCCGACGCCGGCTGGGACGTCGTACTCTTCGGGGTCTCGCCCGACAGCCAGAAGCACTCCTGGAAGCTCGGGAGCGCCGAGGTGCGGCTGATTCCCAAGCCGACCCCGCTCAACCCGCGCCGTCATGACATGCGCCGCCCCTTCCCGCGCCGCCCGCTCGCCTACCGTTCGCCGCAGGTGGCGCGCTACCGCGTCCAGGCCGCCAAGGCATGGCGCTCGGACCTGGCCTTCCGGCAGGCGTCCGTGAAGGCGGCCAAGGCAGGGCACCCGGGCCGCAGCGCCGGAGGCTCCACGGCCCGCCTGCTGGTGCCCCGGCTGAGCGCCAAGGTCTACAGCAAGTGGGTCGCGCTGCGCGCCCGTGAGACGACCGACCTGCAGAAGCGCCGGTCCATGCTGGACGCACGGGTGGACCGCACGACGACCGCCATGTGGCAGCTGCTGATGAAGGAGCGGGCCTGGCGTCGCCTCACGCCCAACCTGTGGGACTTCGAGCTCGCCTTCGCCAAGCACATCGACGCCCTGAAGCCCGACCTCATCCACGCACACGACTTCAAGATGCTCGGAGTCGGCGCGCGGGCCGCGGTGCGCGCCCGGGCGGCCGGCCGGCCGGTGAAACTCGTCTGGGACGCCCACGAGTACGTTCCCGGTCTGCCGCCGCGCCACGGGCGCTGGCTCCCCGGCCATGTGGCCTGGGAGAAGGAGCACGCCGTGTTCGCCGACGCGGTGGTCACGGTCTCGCCCGCCCTCGCCGAACTGCTCAAGGAGGGGCATGACCTCGAGGAGCTCCCGACGGTCGTGCTCAACGCTCCGGTGCTCTCCCCGGCGGCCGACGAAGTGGCCGGAGCGGACCCGGTACCGGACCTCCGCGAGCTGTGCGGCGTCGGCGCGGACACCCCGCTGCTCGCGTACGTCGGTGGCATCAACCCGGTCCGCGGGGTGGAGACGATCATCGAAGGCCTCACCCTGATGCCGGACGTGCACGTCGCCATGGTCTCCGTACCGCCGGGCAAGCCGTACGCGGCCACGGCCACGATCGCCAAGCTCGTCGACGAGCTCGGCGTCGGTGACCGGGTGCACTTCCTGCCGTTCGTACCGCACTGGCAGGTGGCCGACTTCGTGGCCCCGGCGGATGCCGCCGTCAGCCCGCTCCACCACCTGGCCAACCACGAGCTGGCGCTGAGCAACAAGTTCTTCGAGTACGCGCAGGCCAGGCTCCCGCAGGTCGTCAGCGACATCCGCACGATGTCGGAGATGGTCAGGTCGACCGGTCAGGGCGAGGTCTTCCGGGCCCAGGACACCGAGGACTACGTGCGGGCGGTCAAGGCCGTCCTGGCCGACCCCGAGCGTTACCGGGCCGCGTACGACAAGCCCGGGCTGCTCGAGAAGTGGACCTGGGAGGCGCAGGCCGAGATCCTCGACGGCATCTACAGCCGCCTGCTGCCGGACCGCCCCAAGGCGGCCGCCCCGGCCGCGGAGCCCAGGGCAGATGCCCACGCGTGAGCCCACGCCCCTCATGACGGAAGGCCCCGCACCGGGAACCCGGTGCGGGGCCTTCCGTCATGAGGGGACCGGTGTCGGTCACAGCCTCGCGCGCAGCCAGCGGACCGAGGGCTGTTCGATGTAGCGGTGCACCAGCCAGGAGAGCACCAGCAGAAGGAAGACGGTGACGCCCAGGGTCGGCCAGGCGCCCAGCCGACCGTACAGGGTCCGGATCATGGCCCATCCCAGCTCCTCGTGGAGGAGGTAGAGGGGGTACACCAGCGCCCCGGCGGTGGCGAGCCAGCGCCACTGGAGACCGTCGAGCCAGTGCAGTGCCACCGCGAGGACGATGAGGTAGAAGCTCGTCACCAGGGCCAGGGCCAGATACGGGCTGCGGTCGAAGTCCAGGTCGTCCCGCAGCCGGTCCCCGTGCTCGATCAGGTCGCTCTGCATGGTGAGCCAGCTCATGCCCAGCAGCAGCCACAGCTTCAGGTCCGGGCCGAAGCGGTAGATCAGGTACATCGCGATACCGGAGACGAACAGCGAGGTGTTCAGCGCCGGGGCCAGCGTGGACAGCACCGGGACCGCGTCGCCCTGCTGGAGCATGACGGAGAGGATCAGCCAGGACCAGCAGAAGATGTAGACGCGCTGGAAGTTGATTTCCTTGATCAGTACGACCAGGAAGACCAGGTAGAAGCAGAGCTCGACCCAGAGGGTCCAGTAGGCCCCGACCACGTGCTGCGCCTTCATGGGCACCTGGAACATCGTCAGGTTCATCAAGGTGTCGCTGTAGGTGGGGGAGGTACGGGTCCCGTCCGGCAGCAGCCGGTAGACGAGGATGCCCACGACCACCGAGAACCAGTAGGCGGGGAAGAGCCGCAGGAAACGGGCCCGGACGAACTGCCCCGGGGTGCGGCCCCAGGCGGACAGACAGATGACGAAGCCGCTGATGATGAAGAAGAGCTGGACCCCGTAGGAGCCGTACTTGGTGAAGGGGAACACCCAGGGGAACAGCTCCCGGGGATTCACGCCCCAGTTGACCGTGGTGGCCTTGTCGATCCCGGTGAAGTGGAAGGCGAGGACGGCCAGGGCCGCCACGACGCGGAGCGCATCGAGCGCGTAGAGCCGTGGCGGCGGCTTGGCAGCCGTCGTGTCGTCAGCCGGGAGGCCGGGGGCCGGATTCTTCGGGGGTGTCTCGTCCGGGGTACGCGTGGTCGATCCGGCCGACATGGAAGGTGGGTTCACCGCCTTATGATCGCCCCTCGGACAGCTACCCGGTAAACATTTCGGACCAGGACCGCAGGGGTGATACGAGTCACGCCGGGCGTTCGCCGAGCGCCCCGCCCTCCTCCTCGTACACCGTTCCGCTCTGCGGGCACTCCCACACACCCGGCTCACCCTCGCGCGCGACCAGGCGGACGCCACTGCGGCCCACCCAGCCGATCTGCCGGGCCGGTACGCCGACGACCAGGGCGAAGTCCGGGACGTCCTTGGTCACCACGGCACCGGCCGCGACCATGGCCCAGCGGCCGATGCGTACCGGCGCGACACAGACCGAGCGCGCGCCGAGCGAGGCGCCCTCGGCGACCTTGACGCCGACGGCCTCCCAGTCGCCGCCGCGCTTCTGCTTGCCGTCGGGGTCCACGGAGCGCGGGTTGTGGTCGTTGGTGAGGACCACAGCCGGGCCGACGAAGACGCCGTCGCCGAGCTCGGCGGGCTCGTAGACGAGGGCGTAGTTCTGCAGCTTGACGTTGTTGCCGATGCGGACGCCGGTACCGACGTAGGCACCCCGCCCGACGACGCAGCCCTCGCCGAGCTTCGCTCCCTCACGGATCTGCGCCAGTTCCCAGACGCTGCTGCCTGCCCCGATCTCGGCGGTCTCGTCGACCTGGGCGGTGGGCTGGACCCTGTAGTTCACGTACGGATACCTTCCGGAGGCGGATTTGCCGGAAAGCATACGGTCTCCGGAGCGGAAGCCCGTAGCCCGGTGACGGGCCCACGTCCGCCCCCGGGCCGGACCGGCGTGTGCCCGGTCAGATGAGGTGCTTGAAGGTGTTCCAGCCGTGGCCGATGGCGGTGCCGGAGTTGAGGCTGTTGCTCTTGCTGGTGTAGAGGAAGAGGTCGCCGCTGTTGCGGTTGATGGCGACGACGTCTGCGCGTCCGTCGCTGTTGATGTCGGTGAGGGTGAGGTGGCTCATCACGTTGAAGCTGGTGCCGATTTCGATGCCGCTGCCGATGCCGCCGCCGGAGGTGCCGGGGTAGAGGAGGAGGGATCCGGTGTCTTCGCGGGTGGCGATGACGTCGGCGCGGTTGTCGCCGTTGAAGTCGCCGGCTGCGAGGTTGGTCATCTTCGACCAGCCGCTGCCGATCTGCTTGGTGTGGGTGACGCCGCTGCCGTTGCCGGTGTAGAGGTGCAGGGTGGCGTCCGTCTTGTTGACGGCGACGATGTCGGCCTTGCCGTCACCGGTGAAGTCGCCGGCGGCAAGCTGCTCGATGCCGGTCCAGCCATGTCCGATGTCGTCGGTGGACTTGAACCCGCCCTTGCCGTTGCCGATGTAGAGGAAGAGTTCGCCGGTGGTCTTCTTGGTGGCGACGAGGTCGCCGTCGCCGTCGCCGTTGAAGTCCGCGGCGGCGACCTTGTCCATGCCGGTCCAGCCGCCGCCGACCTCGCGGGTGAAGTTCACCCCGGAGGAGCCGTTGCCGGAATACAGCCGCAGAGTGCCCGTGGAATCCACGCCCAGCAGATCGTCCTTCAGGTCCCCGGTGTAATCGTGATCACGAGTGGCCGTGACGTCCTCGATGATGTTCTTGTAGCGGTACGGCACGTAGGAACCGGAATTGTTGAAGTAGGCATACGGGATCGTGCGGCGTACGGCGTGGGGCGGGGTCTGCTCGATACCGACGTACGAAGTCTTCGAAGAGTCGGTCCAGCGCTCGAACAGGACGACGTGGGAACCACTCGTGGGGTTCGAGGGGTTGTGGAAGAGGAGCATGTCGCCCTTCTTCAGCTCGCTCTTGGTGATGCGCGTGGCGTACGTGTCGAGGTTGCCGGTCCAGGCGTTGGTGCCGAGGTTCCAGGCCATGGAGACCAGACCGGAGCAGTCGGTGCGGTAGCCGTCGAGGTAGTCGTTCATGCTGTACGGCACTTTTGCGTCGGCCCAGGTCTTCGCACGGGCTATGACCGCGCTCCGGGTGATCGGCGCCCCGGCGGGCAATGCGGCCGAGGGGGACGCGGAAAGACGGCTGCGAGAGGCGTCCGTCTTCAGCGGGCCCACTGTGCCCTGGGGGCGCTCGATGTCCTCGGCGGCGGTGCTCGCCGTGACAGCGGTGGTGGTGGGGGCGGCCGTGGCGGCGGCGGGAAGAACGAGGGTGCCGAGGACGGTGGCGGAGGCGAGGGCCACGGTGAGGGCAGCGGTGCGCGCAGAGATTGTCGCGGGCATGACTATTGGCTCCTTGTGGGGCGATCAGGTGGTGGAAGTCGGGAATGACCGCCCGCCGGAATATGAGTGGTCCGCGCGGCGGCGTCGAAGCGTGGGCGAAGCGAAGCGTGGCTGAAGCGAGGGGCGGGCCGGGCGTGAGCCAGGGGCCCGCCCGGCGAGGCGTGGCTGCCCCGCGGGCGCGGCAGCTGGGCTGCGCGGACCGGCTACTGCCAGCCGAAGTCGTTCTTGATGTCGTTCTTGAGCAGGTGGGCGCCGGCGAAGCTCTGCCGGCCGGAGTCCTGGCTTCCGGAGGCGGTGGCCCCGGAAGCCGTCTCAAGGCCGAGGAGCAGTGATCCCGCGGCAAGGACGGTGACCGCGGCGGCCTTGGCGGTACGGATGGTTCTCATGGCGGCTTACCCTTCGGCGCTGATGGACTCGGCTGGCTGATCCGGCCCTCTGTCCCGCGGTGACGTGGGGCCGGTCTCTCGTGTTGGCCGGTCGGTGTCCCTTCCGGTGAGAACTACTCTCGCCGCAGGTCGGAGGGGTGGGAAGAGCTTTCCGGTGGCCCCAAAGGTCCATGTCCCAATGGGGCCGACAGAGGCGCTTCCGCCCTGCGCAGGCCCCAATCGGCCAGCCCCGTATGGGTGTCCAGCAGGCGATGGCACAGCGCCGCCGCCAACGCCTCTGCGTCGAACAGGGACTCCGCCATCACGAAGATTCCGAGGATCGGATCCGGTACGGCGTGCGGATGGGCGGTGACGTGTTCTATCCGCTCACCGGGACGCGTGAGCGCGAGGGCGCGTCGCGCCGCGTCGGGGGGCAGGCCGCCGCCGGGCGGGGCTTTCAGCTGGGCGTGAATGAGATACATGCCATTGAGGTTGGCAACCGGCCCGTGAAGCAAGCGGGTCTGACGGCTGGCCCGTTGGGGACATGGACGAAATAGGCCAACCCTCTTCCCGCTCTCCACCAGCGCCGATTCACGTGCGATTATCGTGAAGATCACTTCATGGGAAAGTCGCTTTATGGGGGCCGCGCGTGCTGACTTTGTTGGGTATAGAGAGACAGGTGGAAGCCGTATACCGTGCGATGCTGTCGCATCCGGGCGACGGTGTGGCCGATCTCTCCCGTCGCCTGGAAATGACCGAGGAAGAGGTCCGCAGCGGCCTCGACCGCCTCAGCGAGATGGCCCTCGTGCGGCCCTCGCACGAGGAGCGCGGCCGGCTCCGTGCGGTCAGCCCGGACATCGGCATGGAGATCCTGCTCACCCGCCAGCAAGCCGAACTCGCCGCTCAGCAGCACCGGATCGAGGCCTCGCGGGCAGCCGCCGCACAACTCATCTCCGAATACGCGGATCTGCGCCCGTCGGTCACCGAGCCCGGTGTCGAGCACCTGGTCGGCCTGGACCGCATCCGGGAGCGGCTGGACCTGCTGCAGCGCGAGGTGAAGGACGAGGTCATGGTCCTGGCCCCGGACGGGGAGCAGACGCCGGAGAACCTGGAAGCCGCCAAGCCGCTGGACGAGTCCCTGCTGGGCCGGGGAATCCGTATGCGTACCGTCTATCTCGACAGCGTCCGCAACAGCCCGCACACCGTGGCCTATGCCGAATGGCTGAGCGGCCTGGGCCGACAGGCCCGCACTGCGCCCACCCTGCCCATCCGTCTGATCATCACGGACCGCAGCACCGCGGTGATCCCGGTCAACAGCGATGACACCGCCGCCGGCGCGGTGATACTCACCGGCCAGGGCACACTGACAGCCCTGTGCGCCCTGTTCGAGTCCATCTGGGAGACGGCGAAGCCGTTCGGCGAGGTGACGAGGCGAAGCGAGAGCGGCTTGAGCGACACGGAGTCGACGGCCCTCAAGCTGCTGGCCGACGGCTTCACCGACGAGGCCATCGCCAAACGGCTCGGCGTGTCGCACCGGACGGCCCGCCGCGTGGCGACGGGCCTGATGGAGCGCCTCGGCGCGCGCAGTCGTTTCGAGGCCGGTGTGGGCGCTGTGCGCCAGGGCTGGCTGGATTAGGGCTCCGTTCGCAGGCGGCGAGGCGCACTCCCGCCGCCCTCACCCCGGTTTGACCCCCACACCCCCGCCCCGTAACCTTGACCCTCGGTGTGTTTTCCGTACGCACCTACCCCTGAGCACATCCCTCCCGGTAACGGTCGGTGTTCGCGCCGTCCGCCAGGAGAGGCCGCTCATCCTTCCGGATCGCCCCGGGCTTCGGCCCGTGCGAGCGGCTGGCATCAGGGGATCCGTTCCGAGCGAGAGAGAGATCCGCGTGTACGCCATCGTGCGCAGCGGTGGTCGCCAGCACAAGGTTGCTGTCGGCGACATCGTTGAGGTTGACAAGATTTCCACTGCCAAGGTTGGCGACACGGTCGAGCTCTCGACCCTGCTCGTTGTCGACGGTGACGCGGTCACCAGCGACCCGTGGGTGCTGGACGGCATCAAGGTCACGGCTGAGATCGTGGACCACCACAAGGGCGCGAAGATCGACATCCTTCGCTACAAGAACAAGACCGGCTACCGCCGTCGCCAGGGTCACCGCCAGCAGTACACGGCGATCAAGGTCACCGGTATCCCCGCGGCTGCGAAGTAAGGGACTGAGAACACATGGCACACAAGAAGGGCGCATCGTCCACTCGGAACGGGCGCGATTCCAATGCTCAGCGGCTCGGCGTGAAGCGCTTCGGCGGTCAGGCCGTCAACGCCGGTGAGATCCTGGTCCGCCAGCGTGGCACCCACTTCCACCCGGGCACGGGCGTCGGCCGTGGCGGCGACGACACGCTGTTCGCGCTGACCGCCGGTGCGGTGGAGTTCGGTACGCACCGTGGCCGCAAGGTCGTGAACATCGTTCCGCTCGCCGTCTGATCTTTCGACGCGCGCAGAACGTCACACAGCACCTTCCGAGGGCGGATCTCAGCTTTCCCGGCAACCGGGGAAGCGGGTCCGCCCTCGGCGTGTTACGACAGAGACAATTCCGTATTTTTCTGCTGTACCTGGAGGCACCAACCATGACCACCTTCGTGGACCGCGTCGAGCTGCATGCCGCCGCGGGTAACGGAGGCCACGGCTGCGCCTCCGTACACCGTGAGAAGTTCAAGCCGCTGGGCGGCCCCGACGGGGGCAACGGCGGACGCGGCGGCGATGTGATCCTCGTCGTCGAGCAGTCCGTGACCACGCTCCTGGACTACCACCACAGCCCCCACCGCAAGGCCACCAACGGCCAGCCCGGCGCCGGCGACAACCGTTCCGGCAAGGACGGGCAGGACATGGTCCTGCCCGTGCCCGACGGCACCGTGGTCCTCGACAAGGCCGGGAACGTGCTCGCCGACCTCGTCGGCCAGGGCACCACCTTCGTCGCCGGCCAGGGCGGCCGCGGCGGCCTCGGCAACGCGGCGCTGGCCTCCGCCCGCCGCAAGGCCCCCGGCTTCGCGCTGCTCGGCGAGCCCGGCGAGAGCCGGGACATCGTCCTGGAGCTCAAGACCGTCGCCGACGTGGCCCTCGTCGGCTACCCGAGCGCCGGCAAGTCCTCGCTGATCTCGGTGCTCTCCGCGGCCAAGCCGAAGATCGCGGACTACCCCTTCACCACGCTCGTCCCGAACCTCGGTGTCGTCACAGCCGGCTCGACCGTCTACACCATCGCGGACGTCCCGGGCCTCATCCCCGGCGCCAGCCAGGGCAAGGGCCTCGGCCTGGAGTTCCTGCGCCACGTCGAGCGCTGCTCGGTGCTCGTGCACGTCCTGGACACCGCGACGCTGGAGTCCGACCGCGACCCCGTCTCCGACCTCGACATGATCGAGGAGGAGCTGCGGCTGTACGGGGGCCTGGAGAACCGGCCCCGCATCGTCGCCCTCAACAAGGTCGACATCCCCGACGGCCAGGACCTCGCCGACATGATCCGCCCCGACTTGGAGGCCCGCGGCTACCAGGTCTTCGAGGTCTCCGCGATCGCGCACAAGGGCCTCAAGGAGCTGAGCTTCGCGCTCGCCGGGATCATCGCGAAGGCGCGCGCCACCAAGCCGAAGGAGGAGGCGACCCGCATCGTCATCCGTCCCAAGGCCGTCGACGACGCGGGCTTCACCGTCGCCGTGGACGACGAGGGCATCTACCGGGTGCGCGGCGAGAAGCCCGAGCGCTGGGTGCGCCAGACCGACTTCAACAACGACGAGGCCGTCGGCTACCTCGCGGACCGGCTCAACCGCCTCGGTGTCGAGGACGCCCTCATGAAGGCGGGCGCCCGGGCCGGTGACGGCGTGGCGATCGGACCCGAGGAGAACGCGGTCGTCTTCGACTGGGAGCCGACCGTGACGGCCGGCGCCGAGATGCTGGGCCGCCGCGGCGAGGACCACCGCCTGGAGGAGCCGCGCCCCGCCGCGCAGCGCCGCCGGGACCGCGACTCCGAGCGCGACGACGCGGAGAAGGAGTACGACGAGTTCGACCCCTTCTAGGAAGAGCCGGCCCCCTTCTGGGGAGCACCGCAGGACTTTCAGGGGGCACCGGAAAGCAGGACCGGACGGCTCGGCTCCGTATGGAGGCGGGCCGTCCGGTAGCCTCGGGCCCGGATGGCGGGCGGTCCGGCCGTTCCGGCGGTCACGCCGGGTGCCCGGGGCCGCGGATGTGCCGATTACGCAACACCTCTGTGGATTCGATCACCCCGCGTCGCGGCCCGCACCGTCCAACCTCCCTGGCCAGAGGGTGAACTGCGGGTTTCCGCAGGACGAGCGGCGGACGGCGTCCACCTTGCGAGACGGTCACGGAGAGTGCGACCATCACACTGTTCCCCCGTCATAGCAAGGTAGGTCGTCTGTGTCTGTGCCGCACGAAGCCAAGCCCCGGACCACAGCGGTCGTGCTCGCCGGTGGTACCGGACAGCGCGTGGGACTGTCGATCCCCAAGCAGCTGCTGAAGATCGCCGGCAAGGCAGTCATCGAGCACACGCTGACCATCTTCCAGAACGCCGAGGACATCGACGACGTCATCGTGCTGATGGCGCCCGGCTTCGTCCCCGACGTCGAGAAGATCGTCGCCAAGGCGCAACTGACCAAGGTCACCCGGATCATCGAGGGCGGCACCACCCGCAATGAGACCACCGAGCGCGCCATCGCGGCCCTCGGCGAGGGCCTGGCCGAGGGCGAGGACCGCAACGTCCTCTTCCATGACGCGGTACGCCCCCTGCTGTCACAGCGTGTGATCAAGGACTGCGTCGACGCCCTCGACCGCTACCAGGCCGTCGACGTCGCCATCCCGTCCGCGGACACGATCATCGTGACCCGCACCCACGGCGAGGACGGGGAGTTCATCACCGAAGTCCCCGACCGCTCCCGGCTGCGCCGCGGCCAGACCCCGCAGGCGTTCAAGCTCTCCACGATCCGCAAGGCGTACCGGATCGCGGCGGGGGACCCCAACTTCCAGGCGACCGACGACTGTTCGGTGGTCCTCAAGTACCTCCCCGACGTGCCGATCTACGTGGTCGCGGGCGACGAGTACAACATGAAGGTCACCCAGCCGGTCGACGTCTTCATCACCGACAAGCTCTTCCAGCTCGCCTCCACCGCCGCCCCGCGCCAGGCCGACGAGGCCGCCTACCGCGAGCTGCTCTCCGGCAAGACCCTCGTCGTCTTCGGCGGTTCGTACGGGATCGGCGCCGACATCGCGACGCTCGCCGAGAGCTACGGCGCGAGCGTCTACGCACTGGGCCGCTCCACCACCGGTACGCACGTGGAGAACCCGGTCCACATCGACGAGGCGCTCTCCAAGGCGTACGCCGAGACCGGGCGCATCGACTACGTCATCAACACGGCGGGCGTCCTGCGCATCGGCAAGCTGGCCGAGACGGACAACACGACGATCCAGGAAGCCCTGAACGTCAACTACCTGGCCCCCGTCCAGATCGCGCGCGCCTCCTACAAGTACCTCGCCGAGACCCAGGGCCAGCTGCTGCTCTACACATCCAGCAGCTACACCCGGGGCCGCGCCGAGTACAGCCTCTACTCCTCCACCAAGGCCGCCATGGTCAACCTGACCCAGGCGCTCGCCGACGAGTGGGCGGGCGAGGGGATCCGGGTCAACTGCGTCAACCCGGAGCGGACCGCGACGCCGATGCGCACCAAGGCGTTCGGGCAGGAGCCGGAGGGCTCGCTGCTCTCCTCGGAGGCCGTGGCGCGCACCTCGCTGGACGTGCTGCTCTCCGCGCTGACCGGTCATGTGATCGACGTACGGCAGCAGGACCCGACGGCCGAAGCCTCCGCGTCCTCCGGGTTCGAGCAGGCGCTGGCCTCCGTGCTGGACCGTCAAGAAGATGTGTAATAATTCTTGACAATTGTGCTTATACGGGCCTCTGTTATCGCTTAGCGCGATCGCAGAGGCCCGAATGCGTGAAGCCGCACCTTCACATTTCCCTCAATACGTGAATCAAACCGGCACCCCCCTGGAGCAGGTTCTTCGTGATTTCGACAGCCATTCGCCTGGCCCGTGTGGGCAGCAGGTCAGAACTGGCGGCAGCGTTGTTGATGGGGCTGGGATATCCCTGCGTCATGCTCGCCGCGCTCATTCCGAACGTCTGGTTCTTCGCGGCGGCCACGGCTGTCACGTATGCCGCGGACTGGTATCTGCACCAGCGGGGGAGCTATCTGGTCAACCGGCTCAACAAGGTGCGGGCCGGACTGCCGATCCGCTTCCTGCTGCGCCAGCTGATGCTCATCCTGCTGCTGGCCCGGCTGGACCTCGCCGAGGACCCGCTCTTCTACGCGGCGGTCGCCACCTTCCTGCTCTTCTACGGCCTGCAGGCCCCGCACGGCGCCCTGACGACCCTGATCCGGCTCCGCCGCACCATGCCGGTCGTCACCCGCAACGTCGACCTGCACGCCGTACGGATCCCCGACGCACCGCCGGGCACGCTGCTGCGCCGCTCCGCCGAAAAGATGCTGCACCTCGACATCCCGGCGGTGGCGGGCATCCTGATCGCCGCCGGGACCGGTGAGGACATCGTCGGCTTCGTCGGCGCCGCACTCACCCTGGTGCTGGCCCTGGCCTACCTCGCGGCGCTCGTCCCGTACATCCGCCGCGGCCGCCTGGTGCCCCCGGCCGCCGCTGTGCTCAAGGCCGTCGACACCTGGCTGCGCGAGTACCAGCCGACCGTGGTGCTCTACTTCTCCGGCTCCAATGAGTCCGCCTACCAGGGCAACATGTGGCTGGAGACCATGGCCCGGGTCGAGGGCCGGCCGCTGATCATCATGCGGGAGCGCGGTCTGGTCCCGCAGCTGTCCGAGACCTCCGTCCCGGTGCTCTGCGTCCCGGCGGGCACGCACCTGATGAACCTGGACCTCTCCACCGTCCGGGTCTGTCTGTATCCGGCCAACGTCGGCAAGAACATCCACATCCTGCGCGTGCCGACCATGAAGCACGTCTTCATCGGCCACGGCGACAGCGACAAGCTCGCCAGCGTCAACCCGTACTCCAAGGTCTACGACGAGGTCTGGACGGCCGGCCGGGCCGGCCGCGACCGCTACGCGCTGGCCGACGTGGGGATCCGGGACGAGGACATCGTCGAGGTCGGCCGCCCGCAGCTGGAGCCGATTCGGAGCTGGACGGGCGCCGTCAAGAACCCCATCCCGACCGTGCTGTACGCCCCCACCTGGGAGGGCTGGGACGACAACCCCGGCAACACCTCCCTGCTCCTGGCGGGCGAGAACATCGTGCGCCGGCTCCTCGCCGCCGACGACCCGGTCCGGATCATCTACAAGCCGCACCCCTTCACCGGCATCCGCAGCGGCAGGGCCAAGGGGGTCGACGCCCGGATCCGCGGGATGCTGGGGAAGGCGGCCGCCGAGCGCGCCGCCGAACCCCGCTGGGCGAAGGAGGCCGAGCGGGCGGCCGCCGCACAGAGTGCCGCCAAGGCCGAGCTGGTGCGGATCGATGCCCGCCTCGCGGAGCTCGCGGCCGTGGGCCGCTCCGGCGGGGACGAGTCGGAGGAGTCGCGGGTCTCCCTCGCCGACCCCGCCCGCGAGGCGGAGACGGCGCAGCTGCGGGCCGCGTGGAACGACGCCTACTGGCGCTCCTTCGGCTGGTGGGAGCACCGTACGGTGACGGGCGCGCAGCCCAAGCTGTACGACTGCTTCAACGAGTCCGACGCCATGGTCTCGGACATCTCCAGCGTGGTCTCCGACTTCATCGCGAGCGGCAAGCCGTACGCGGTCACCGACTCGGCGGCGCTCGGCGCCGAGGAGTTCAAGCGGCAGAACACCGCCGTACGGGCCGCGGTCATCCTCTCCAACAGCGCCGAGGAGCTCGACGAGCTGCTGGCCGCGGTGGCCGACCCGGCGGCGGACACGCTGGCGGAGGCCCGTCACGAGCTGAAGACCTACCTCCTGGGGCCGGACGAGCCGACCTCCATGGAGCAGTTCAACGCCGCCGTACGGGCGCTCATCGCCAAGGCCGAGGCGCGCAACGCCGGTGTCGCCCAGCGGCTCGGGGACCAGCCCGTGGCCGTCCCGGACCGCGAGGCGGCCTCCAGCGGCGTCGGTACGGGCGAGCCGGAGGCGCTGGCCGAGGCCGGTGCCGCGGCGGACCCGGACGCGGTGGGCGGGGCCGAGGCGGAGGCCGAGGCGGCAGCGGCGGAGACCGCGGTCACCGAGGGGACCTCGGCCGTGCGCTGAGGCGTACACCTGATCGAACTGGCTGAAAGTCACGCAACCCCGACGGCGACCCGTACGTCTCTCCTCAGGGAGGGGATGTACGGGTCGTTCGGCATGTCGATGCATAAAGAGTGCAGAGTCGGGCAATCCGCCCTCTTTCGTGATCAAATCGACGGGTGCACATGGCCGACATGCCCAGGACGAACCACGAGCCCGATGTCAGTGTGATCATCGGAGCGTATGAAGCGATGCCCTACCTGATCCGGTGTCTGGAGTCCGTGGAGGCCCAGACGATCGGCGCCGGACGCCTGGAGATCGTCGCGGTCGACGACGGCTCCACGGACGGCACGGGTGAGTACCTGGAGGAGTTCGCCGCCCGCACGGCGATCCCCACACGCGTCGTCCGCCAGGCCAATTCCGGCGGCCCCAGCGGCCCGCGGAACCTCGGCCTGAAGCTCGCCCGCGGCCGGTACGTCTTCTTCCTCGACGCCGACGACTACTTCGGCGAGGAGGCCTTGGAACGCATGGTCGCCATGGGCGACCGGGCGGGCACCGACGTGGTGCTCGGGAAGATCGTCGGCGTCAATCGCGGTGCGGCGAAGTCGATGTGGAAAGAGACCGTCGAGCGCGCCGACCTCTATACGTCCAACATCAAATTCACGCTGAGCGCCCAGAAGCTGTTCCGGCGCGACCTCCTCGTACGCCTCGGCATGGCCTTCGACGAGAAGCTGAAGACGGGCGAGGACGCCCTGTTCACCATGGAGGCCTATCTGCGCGGCAACGGCGTCTCCGTCGTCGCCGACTACACCTGCTACTACCTGGTCGGCCGCGAGGACCGCAACCAGATGACCAAGAAGGGCGGCTACCAGCGGCGGTTCGACTCCGCCCGCGCCCTCATGGGGCTCATCGCCGACCTGGCGCCCGCGGGCCCGCGCAGGGACTCACTCATGGTGCGTCCGTTCGTCATCACGCTGCTGCCCCAGTTCGGACCCGGACTGGTGAAACAGTCCGACGCCGTACGCCGGAAGAAGATGGCGCTCGCCGCCCCCCTGATGGACGCCCACTGGACACCGGAGCTCGGCCGCCGGCTCAAGGTCCACGAGCGGTTGCGGCTCACCGCTCTCGCCGCTGGGCGGCTGGACCTGCTGCTCGACATCGCGGCCTTCCTGCGCGACAAGAAGGAGCCCGAGGTGATCCGCCGGGGCGACCGGATCCTCCTGGCCTACCCGCACTACGACGAGGCGGCCAAGGACTCCGTACTCCCCGAGCACGCCTACGAGGTGGCCGTCACCGAATGGGTCGGCGGCCGGCGCATCGAGCCCCCGCAGCGGAAGCCGCACGTGTCCTTCGCCCGCCGCGTGGTCCGCAAGGCCCGCCGTACGGTACTGAGCGCCCTGCGCGCCCCCCGCGCACACCGCGGCTGACCGACAAGCAAGGGGCCGGGCCGGGTCGATCCTGTGATTGGCCTCACGCCATACTGGGGTGCAACCATGAGACCGTTGTAGGCGTCTCATTTACGCCCCGTCTTCCAGGGGTTCATCATCTGCACGTCCCCCCGGAAAGGCCCTCCCCTCGTGGCGTCCCTCGAAGCGATCCCCGAAGAGCTCAGCCGGCTCATGAAGTACTTCCCGGAGACCCCGGCCGAGGAGCGCCCCGCTTTCCACAGCGCCGCCAAGGACTTCCTGGACCGGGCGGCCCCCAAGATCGTCCGGCAGTTCTCCCCGATGGCCCGGGTCAAGTGGCACCTGGCGGCCAGCGGACGCGGCGAGGAGCTGGCGGGCCTGCTCCACTACGAGCGGGAGAACCCGGGCGCCTTCTCCGTGAAGGGCCTGCGGCGAGCCCGTATCGAGCTGCCCGGCATCGAGAGCTCCTCGCTGCCGTCCTCGGTGCGCAACTTCAACCGCAGTGAACTCCCCGTACGCGGCAAGCTCCTGGACCTCGTCTGGGAGGACGGCAAACTCGTCGTCAAGGGCTACGCCTACATCCCCAACGTTCCCTCGGCCACCGGCAAGCGCTCCCTGCGCGTCGCCGTGCTGCGCCGCCAGGGCAGCCGCTCCGCCCTCCCGCTGCGCCTGCGCACGGTCGAGGAGCCCCGCGCCACGACCGAGGCCAAGGGCGCGCTGCACAACTACGACTGGTCGGGCTTCGAGATCGGCATCGACCCGGGCCGGCTCCGCGTTCGCGGCCAGTGGCAGTCGGGCACCTGGCGCCTGGGCGTCGGCATCCCGCGCCCCGGCGGCATGTCCGTGGGCAGCATCACCAAGAACAACGCGGGCGCGGCCGGCCACAGCTACACCCGCGTCCTGGACGACGGCGTCCGGCTCGTCGCCGGCTTCGACCGCAACCGGCTCAAACTCACCGTGGACGTCGTCCCCGCCGAGATCGAGTCCCAGGAGTCCGACGGCGACACCCTCACCATCACCCTCCGCTCCCGGGTGACGGCCCCCGCGGGCAAGTTCCCCACCGCGCTGCGCATCGACCACGAGCCGAGCGGCTTCGCCACCGACCTGCCGCTCCAGCAGACCGGCACCGGCGGCGACGGCTGGCTCCGCCACACCGCGAAGCTGCCCCTCGCCGACCTCCCCACCGACGGTGTCACCCCCGGCAAGCCCCGTAAGTACCGCGCGCTCATCGTCTTCGCCGACGGCACCACCCGCCGCGCCACCAACGGCGAGAAGCTGCGGACCGACGTCCACCCGCTGCCCGACGGGCGCGAGCTGGCCGTCCTCACCGACGGCGCCGGGAACTTCACCCCGCAGCTGCGGACCGTCCAGCCCGTCGTCGACAGCGTCCGCTGGAGCGCCGACGGCGAGCTGGAGCTCGCCGGCTCCTACGCCGGCCCGGCCGAGCAGATGAAGATGGTCCTGCGCCACACCGGCCGCAACGAGGACCGCCCGCTGCCCGTCGAGTTCGCGGACGGCCGCTTCACCGCCCGCCTGCGCCCGGACACCATGGAGACCTACGAGGGCACCGTGCCGCTGCGCGCCGGCCGCTGGATGCCGCGCCTGCGCCTGCGCAGCGAGTGGGACCACACCCGCGACCTCCCCGTCACGATCCGCCCCGACCTCGTCTCCGTACTGCCGCTCGCCCACCGGGGCGAGCACCGCACGTACACCGTGGAGCGCCTCGACTTCGACCGGATCTTCGTGGAGTCCGGCCCGGTCATCGGCCCCGAGCTGCGCGGCGCCTACCGCCAGCGCCTCATGCGTGACGTCTACACCCCCGAGCAGCGCAAGCTGCCGCTGCGCGAGGCCGTGCTCTACAACAGCTTCGGCGGCAAGCAGTTCTCCGACTCGCCCCGCGCGGTCTACGAGGAGCTCAAGCGCCGCGGCACCGACGTCGAGCACATCGCGATGGTCCACGACCAGCAGGTCGTCCTGCCGCCCGGCGTACGCGGCGTCGAGTGGGGCAGCAAGGAGTGGTACGAGGCGCTGGCCCGCAGCCGGTACGTCGTCACCAACGGCGGCATCCGCGAGTGGTTCGTCCGCAGGGAGGGCCAGGTCGTCGTCCAGACCTGGCACGGCACCCCGCTCAAGCGCATCGGCGCCGACCTCCTCGGCACCCCCAAGGCGAACCTGGCCTACATCGCGAGCCTCCCGCAGCGCTCGCGCCAGTACAGCCTGTTCATCACGCCGAACGCCTTCACCACCCCGATCATGACCAACTCCTTCCGCCTCCAGTGCGAGGTGCTGGAAGCGGGCTACCCGCGCAACGACGTCTTCCACGCCCCCGACCGCGTCAAGCGCGCCGCGGCCGTACGGGAGAAGCTCGGCATCCCCGCGGGCAAGAAGGTCGTGCTGTACGCGCCCACCTGGCGCGACGACCAGCGCTACGGCGGCCGCCGCTTCAAGCTGGACAACCAGATCGACGTCGAGGCCGCGCGGCGCGAGCTCGGCGAGGACCACGTGCTGCTCTACCGCAAGCACCACAAGGTCCTCGACTCCATCCCCGGCGCCGGACAGGGCTTCGTCTACGACGTCACGTACTACCCGGACATCGCCGACCTCTACCTGATCGCCGACGTGCTGATCACGGACTACTCCTCGGTGCTGTTCGACTTCGCCCACTCCGGGCGGCCGATGCTCTTCTTCACGTACGACCTGGAGCACTACCGCGACACCCTGCGCGGCTTCTACTTCGACTTCACCTCCCGCGCCCCGGGACCGCTGATCAAGACCTCCGAGGACCTGGTCGCCGCGATCCGGAACATCGACGAGGTGAGCGAGGAGTACAAGGAGAAGTACGCCCAGTTCCGGGTCGACTTCTGCGAACCCTCCGACGGCCGCGCCGCCGCCCGGGTCGTCGACCGGATGCTCGCCATCAAGGACGAGCAGCAGGGCTGAGCCACCCCGGCCGCCCCACGACTGTCCACCGGACGAAACCGGCAGGCAGCGGGGGCGGCCGCTCGCGTACTGTGCTGTGCCGGGGGGCGGCACGCACGCCCCTCACCGAACACCGGGGCGATCCAGAGCGAGGAAGCACGTGGCAGAGCAGAGGCCGTCGGACCGTACGGTGTCGGACGGTACGGCGTCGGACCGCGAGCTGTCGGACCGCGCGCCGTCGGGCCGCGAGCCGTCGGGCCGCACGCCGTCGGGCCGCGGGCCGGAAGTGACCGGCGCCCGCAGGATCGTCGTCAAGGTCGGCTCCTCCTCGCTCACCACCGCCTCCGGCGGCCTCGACGCCGACCGGGTCGACGCCCTCGTCGACGTCCTGGCCAAGGTCAGGGACGGCGGCGAACGCGAGGTCGTCCTCGTCTCCAGCGGTGCCATCGCCGCCGGGCTCGCCCCGCTCGGCCTGGTCCGCAGGCCCAAGGACCTCGCCCGCCAGCAGGCCGCCGCCAGCGTCGGCCAGGGACTCCTCGTCGCCCGCTACACCGCCTCGTTCGCCCGCTACGGCGTCCGCGTCGGCCAGGTGCTCCTCACCGCCGACGACACCAGCCGCCGCGCCCACTACCGCAACGCCTACAGCACCCTCGACAAGCTCCTCGAAATGGGCGCCGTCCCCGTCGTCAACGAGAACGACACCGTCGCCACCGACGAGATCCGCTTCGGCGACAACGACCGGCTCGCCGCCCTCGTCGCCCACCTCGTCCACGCCGACCTGCTGGTCCTGCTCTCCGACGTCGACGGCCTCTACGACGGCCCGCCCGGCACCCCCGGCGCCTCCCGGATCGCCGAGGTCACCGGCCCCGACGACCTGGCCGGCGTCACCATCGGCAGCGCCGGCAAGGCGGGCGTGGGCACCGGCGGCATGGTCACCAAGGTCGAGGCCGCCCGCATTGCCACCGCCGCCGGCGTCCCGGTCGTCCTCACCTCCGCCAGCCGGGCCGCCGACGCCCTCGCGGGCCGCGACACCGGCACCTACTTCCACCGCACCGGCCGCCGCTCCGCCGACCGGCTCCTGTGGCTCGCCCACGCGTCCACCCCGCAGGGCGCGCTCACCCTGGACGACGGCGCCGTACGGGCCGTGGTGGAGCGCCGCACCTCGCTGCTGCCCGCCGGAATCTCCGCCGTCGAGGGTGAGTTCAGCGCCGGCGACCCGGTGGAGCTGCGCGATCTGCGCGGCACCCCGGTCGCCCGCGGACTCGTCAACTTCGACGCGAAGGAGATCCCCCAGCTGCTCGGCCGCTCCACCCGCGATCTGGCCCGTGAGCTGGGCCCCGCCTACGAGCGCGAGGTCGTACACAGGGACGATCTCGTCATTCTCGTGCCACGCCTCACCCCCTGAAACGGCTGAAAGTCCCGCCATCGGGCAGGGACCTTTACCAAAACCGCCCCACGCCCGCCCGTGGACTGGTCCACTTTGTATCGGGGAATCAGGGGTCCGCACAGCAACACATCACAGGAGGCCGCCGGTGAGACGAGCGCGCCCGGGGGCGTCGCCCCGAGGCACGGGCAGCCGCGCCCTGACGAGTGTCGGAGCGGGGGCCGACTTCGACCGGAACACGCCCCTGGGAGGCACCGCCGATCAGGAGCCGGTGACGGACCGGCAGGAGGACCGCCAGCAGTCGAAGCTGTGGCACATCACCCTCAGCGTCTCGGGGACCGAGACCCCGCTGGGGGAGGTCAGACGCGGCCTGGAACAGCTCGCGCACGACCACCCCTTCCTGCTGACCAGCCGTTACGCAGGCGACCACGCGGAGATCCGCTACTGGGAAGAGGCCCGCGACCTGCACGACGCGGCCGCGGTGGCGCTGCGGCTGTGGGGCGAGCACCGCTCCAGCGCCCAGCTCCCGCCGTGGAAGATCGTCGGCCTCGAAGTCATCGACCGCGAGACGTACCACCTGCGTATCGCCGAGGGGTACGGGCCGCCGCCCGCCGCCCCCGTGGGCGTGCACCCCTACTGACCCCGGGGCGATCCAGGGACGTCCGCCCCTCGGGCCGGCCGTCTCGCATCACGGGATACGTGCCGTATGCCCGCAGAGCGCGCATTACTCTGCGGGCATGACCACGCTCTCGCCCTACGACAACATGTCCCCGGTCGCGCAGACCGCCTACCGGGCCCGTGCG
Source organism: Streptomyces microflavus (assembly GCF_014650075.1). Taxonomy (GTDB): domain Bacteria; phylum Actinomycetota; class Actinomycetes; order Streptomycetales; family Streptomycetaceae; genus Streptomyces; species Streptomyces microflavus. The sequence continues at coordinate 560,453 of NZ_BMUG01000001.1, forward strand.
GCCGCCGCAGATATCGCGCCACTTCCGCGCGCTGCCAAGGACGACGCGCTGCTGGCCATCGCCGACGCCCTCGAAGTGCGGACCGCCGAGATCGTCGAGGCCAACGCGCAGGACGTCGAGCGAGCCCGCGAGGCCGGTACGAGCGAGGGCATCATCGACCGGCTCACCCTCACCCCGGAGCGCATCCGCGCCATCGCCGCCGACGTACGGGACGTGGCCGCGCTGCCCGACCCGGTCGGCGAGGTGGTGCGCGGCTCCACACTGCCCAACGGCATCGACCTGCGCCAGGTCCGCGTACCCCTCGGCGTGGTCGGCATCATCTACGAGGCCCGCCCCAACGTCACCGTGGACGCCGCCGCCCTCTGCCTGAAGTCCGGCAACGCGGTCCTGCTGCGCGGCTCCTCCTCCGCCTACGCCTCCAACACCGCCCTGGTCCGGGTCCTGCGCGACGCGGTCGGCGGCTCGGGCCTCCCAGCCGACGCGGTGCAGCTCGTCCCGGGCGAGAGCCGCGACTCCGTACGGGAGCTGATGCGGGCCCGCGGCCTGGTCGACGTCCTCATCCCGCGCGGCGGCGCCTCCCTGATCCGTACGGTCGTCGAGGAGTCCACGGTCCCCGTCATCGAGACCGGCACCGGCAACTGCCATGTCTACGTCGACGCGCAGACGGACCTGACCATGGCCGTCGACATCCTGATCAACTCCAAGGCCCAGCGCCCCAGCGTCTGCAACTCCGCCGAGACCCTGCTCGTCCACAAGGACATCGCCGACGCCTTCCTGCCGCTCGCCCTGGACGCGCTGGCCGAGGCCGGGGTCACCGTGCACGGCGACGAGCAGGTCCTCGCCCACGCCGAGGGGACCAAGGCCACCGTGGTCGCGGCGACCACGGAGGACTGGGAGACCGAATACCTCTCGTACGACATCGCGGCGGCGGTCGTGGACTCCCTGGACGCGGCGGTGGCGCACATCCGCCTCTGGTCCTCCGGCCACACCGAGGCCATCGTGACCACCTCGCAGGCGGCCGCCCGCCGGTTCACCCAGCTGGTCGATTCGACCACGGTCGCCGTCAACGCCTCCACGCGCTTCACGGACGGTGGACAGTTCGGCTTCGGCGCCGAGATCGGCATCTCCACGCAGAAGCTGCACGCCCGCGGCCCGATGGGGCTGCCGGAGCTGACCTCGACGAAGTACATCGTCACCGGCGACGGCCACATCCGGTAGCCCTGCCAGTGCCCGTACGTCGGGCGGGGCGGGGCCTCCCACCCTGCCCGGCGTACGCACACGGGTCATGGACCGGCCGCATGTTCCCCCTCCCGCCCACCGGACGACTTTCCGGAGCACCTGCCCAAAAGGTCCCGGCAGGGCTACGCTGAATCCGTGCCGGACGACGTGGGGGGCAAGCCGTTCCCGGACGGCTGGGAGCCCGACGACGACCGCGGGGGCGCGGACAAGGACTTCGCCTCCGTGGTGTTCGACGAGGACTTCGTCCGGGCCGCCGTCGTCCATGAACCCACCGCCGTGGAGCGCCTCCTCGCCGCCGCGGAAGCCCGCGCGCAGGCCGATGCCGCCAGGGCCCGCCGCACCCGCCGCCCCAGGGACGGCGAACACGGCTCCTACGGGCGCTCCAGGGCCTATCACGACCCCCAGGACCTCGATTACGACCCCGAGTACGACGACGGTGCCGAGCCGGTCCCCTACGGGCAGGACGGCGGTCCGCGCCCCTACCGGGGCGCCGCCCGCTGGCACCGCCCGGTCGCCTGGCTGCTGGCCCTGGTGATGGGCGTCGGAATGGTCGCCCTCGCCTTCTCCGCCGTCTACCGCAGCGCCTCGGCCCACCGCCAGGAACCGGTGCCGCCGCCCGTGACCAGCGGTGTGGACCAGCCCGGAGCGATTCCGCCGGCCCCCGCGGTCCACCCCCGCCCGGCGGTCTCCGCCACCCCCGGCGCCCCCTGACCCCTCCCGCGCCGTTCCCCGGGCCGGGGAACCGGTCGGACGTCACCCGTCCGGCGGTAGCCGCGGCTACCACTTCCCGCCGCTCTCCGCGTTTACGTACGCGCCGATCGACCTACTCTGAAGATGTGACCCCTCGCTTCCGGGGGGCTTCTCGCTGCTGGATGCCTGACGGCCGAAGCAGACCGTTGCGCACCGAGCAGACCGGTGGTGTGGAGATCGGGAGAGAAGTCATGACAGGCCGCTCAGACCCGCCGAACGGCCCGCCCGAGAACCCCGAGGGCGGCGAGGACGAGTACCGCTCGCTCGTCTTCGACGAATCGTTCATCCGCAGTGCCCGCATGCAGGAGTTCTCGGCCCAGGAGCGGATGGGCGAGCACGCCCGCGCCGTGCGGACGCTGCCGGAGCCGGTGGCCCCGGCCAGCCACGGCTCCAGGGCCGCCATCGTGCTGGTCGTCCTGATAGCCCTGGCCTTCGCCACGGCCGTCTACATCGGCTTCCGCAATCCCTATCCGCAGCCCGTCACCCGACGGGCCGAGCCGTTGCGCACCACCGTGGTCCCCCTCGCCCCGCGCGGAACCGTGCCCGCCGGATCACCCGAGCGGCTCTACCTGGCCGCCCCGCTCTCCGGCTTCCGGACCGGCGCGGAGGGCATCAACTTCCCCTCCGTGCGGCGCACGCAGAACTTCTCGGACAGCCAGATCACCACGGCCCTCGCCACCGTCAAGGACTACCTGGTGGAGTCCTCGCTCAACCCGGACGTCCTCACCGGGCAGGTCCGCCGGCCCGTGGAACAGCTCCTCGACCCGGACCAGCGGGGTCAGTTCGAACGGTCCATGAGCAGCCCCGCCGACGACGGGCTGCACGCCGCCACCGGCTGGCTGGTGCGCTTCGACCCGGCACAGGTGGAGCTCGCGGACCCGCAGATCCGGGTCCAGGGCACCCTCTCGTACGCGGAGGACGGCGCGGGCACCCTGGAGGTCGTCTCGGACCATACCTTCACCTACGCCCTGCGCCCGGCGGAGGGCCCCCCGAAGGAGGACGGCGCGTCCCTCTTCACCGTCCGGCGCGAGCTGCACTTCCGCTTCGACCGGGAGGACCTGCGGCTGCACCGGCTGGAGGTGCGCACCGCCCACGTACAGGCCGGACCGCAGTCCTGCTCGGCCGGTGCCGCAGGGACGCTCCGCCCGCTCCTGGCGGGGGAGCGGGCGGACGGCCGGGGCCCCGCGGTCACCGACCCGTACGCCCCGGGCAGGCCCGCGGCGGCACTCTGCGGGACCCTGGCGCTGCTGGGCGCCCCTACGCCTTCCGGGGCCCCTCCTCAGGACCCCCAGGACCTCCAGGACCCTCAGGCCCTTCGGGAGTTCCGTCCTCGTCCGTAGCGGAGGTGCCCGCACCGCCCCTGGCGGCCCCGGCGCCCCCGGTGAACTTGTCGCGCAGCTTGCCGCCCAGGTCCCCGGCGCCTCCGGCGATGTCCCCGACCAGCTTCATCAGCGGGTCCTTGCTCGTACGCACCGTGTCGGCGTAGTGCGAGGCGGACTCCCGGAAGGAGTCCGTCACCGAGGCGTCCTTGTCCTCGTCGCGCCGGGGGTAGTGGCCGTCCATGATCCGCTGGTAGTCACGGGTCTCCGACCACTTCTTCAGCTCGGCGGCCCGCACCGTGGTGAAGGGGTGCGTCCGGGGCAGCACATTGAGGATCTTGAGGACCGAGTCCCGCAGATCCCCGCCCTTCTCGTACTCGTCGGCCTGGGCGAGGAAGGCGTCCACATTCATCTCGTGGAGGTGATTGCCGCCGGCGATCTTCATCAGCCCGCGCATCGAGGCCTGGATGTCCTGGCCCACCAGCAGCCCGGCCCGGTCGGCCGAGAGCTCCGACTTGCGGAACCACTCGCGCAGCGCCGTCACTATCGCCATGATCGCCATGTTGCCCAGCGGGATCCAGGCGACCTTCACGGCCAGGTTGGTCAGGAAGAGCAGTATCGTCCGGTACACCGAGTGGCCGGAGAGCGCGTGGCCCACCTCGTGGCCCACCACCGCCCGCATCTCCTCCTCGTCGAGCAGCTCGACCAGGCCGGTGGTGACCACGATGATCGGCTCGTCAAGACCGATACACATGGCGTTGGGCTGCGGGTCCTGCTTGACGTACATCGGCGGGACCTTCTCCAGGTCCAGGATGTAACACGCGTCGCGCAGCATGTCGTTGAGGTGGGCGAACTGGGCTTCGCTCACCCGGACGGAGTCGGAGAGGAAGAGCAGCCGCAGGCTGCGCTCCGGGAGGAGCCCGCTGAGCGCCTTGAACACGGTGTCGAAACCGGTGAGCCTGCGCAGGGCCACCAGGGCCGAGCGGTCCGCCGGGTGCTCGTAGGCCCGGGACGAGATCCCGGGGAATCGCCTGCGCGCCCTGCTCGGCACGTTCTCGTGACTGCTGTCGGTCATGGATGGCCCCCTGTTCGTACGAGACGTTGCTCGTCCCCCTGACAAAAACCAGCGTATGTGCTGGCGCTACGGTGTGCGGGGGGCTGTGGATAACTATGAGGAGCGCCCGAAATGCCGCACACCGCCGTACTGCTCGCCGCCGTCGCCGACGAACAGGGACCGGGAGCCACCCTCCGGATCGTGCTGCTGGCCTCGATCGTCGGAGCGGTGCTGCTGGCCTGGTTCCTGCTGCGCGGTTACCGCAACGACGACAACAACGACTGAGTCGGCGTGAGCGTGCCCGGGGTGCCCGCATACGATGTGCCGGACGTCTTCCTTCCGACTCACGATCGATAGGTCCTGCCGACGATGAGCCTCACGAGCACCGCACACCAGCTGGTCACTCTCGCCTCCGAGGGTGGCGAGGGCGGCAACCACGAAAGCCTCAACCCGTACGTGACCGGTGTCGGCGCGTTCCTCGCGCTGATGTTCCTGCTCTGGATCACCACCCGCTTCAACCGCGACCGCTGAGGCAGAGGCGTACAGCTGTGCCAGTAGGCTCTGCACGCATGGGAGAGCAGGAAGTGCCTACCGGCCCCGAGAAGCGCCGAATCGGCGTCATGGGCGGGACATTTGACCCGATTCACCATGGACACCTGGTGGCGGCCAGTGAAGTGGCCGCCCAGTTCCATCTCGACGAGGTCGTGTTCGTCCCGACCGGGCAGCCGTGGCAGAAGAGCCACAAGAGCGTCTCCCTGGCCGAGGACCGCTATCTGATGACGGTCATCGCCACCGCGTCCAACCCGCAGTTCTCGGTCAGCCGCAGTGACATCGACCGTGGCGGACCGACGTACACCATCGATACGCTGCGGGACCTGCGCGAGGTCCACGGCGACGCGGACCTCTTCTTCATCACCGGCGCCGACGCGCTGTCCCAGATCCTCACCTGGCGCGACGCGGAGGAGCTGTTCTCGCTCTCCCACTTCATCGGTGTGACCCGGCCGGGTCACGTGCTCACGGACGACGGGCTTCCCGAGGGCGGTGTCTCCCTGGTGGAGGTGCCCGCGCTGGCGATCTCGTCGACGGACTGCCGTGAGAGGGTCGCGCAGGGGGAGCCGGTCTGGTACCTGGTGCCGGACGGCGTGGTCCGCTACATCGACAAGCGCCAGCTGTACCGCGGCGACTGAGCCACGGAGAGGGGCACCGGTGAACGACCGACAGAACCCGTACGGCCACGACCCGTACTACCAGCAGCCGCAGATCGTCGGCTACGACGAGTACGGCCAGCCGGTGTACCAGCAGCAGGGGCAGCAGGACCAGCAGCAGTACGACCAGCAGCAGTACGACCCCTACGCCGCGCAGCAGGGCCAGCACCAGGGGCAGGCCCCGGAGGCGGGGTACGGATACGACCCGTACGGCCAGGCCCAGCAGGCCCAGCAGCCCCAGGCCCAGCAGCCCCAGGCCCAGCAGCCCCAGGCCCAGCAGTACGACCCCTACGCGGCCCGGCAGCACCCCCAGCAGGACCAGGGCGGCCAGGGCGCCGACCAGGGATACGGCCAGGGCCAGCAGTACGGCTACGGCGGCTACACCGACTACGGCTACGCCACCGGGCAGCAGCCCGCCGCCGTCGACACCGGTCAGCAGTGGAACATCCCGCAGCAGGGCACCGCTCCCGCCCCCGAGCAGGCCCCGCAGCCGGCCGCTCGGCCCCCGCGCGAGCAGGCCCCCGAGCGGGAGCCGGAGGCCGAGGCGGACCCCGCCGTTCCCGGGCAGCGCCCCGCGCCGGACTACCGCACCGAGCAGTTCTCGTTCATCGAGGAGCCCGACGAGGACTCCGAGGACGTCATCGACTGGCTGAAGTTCACCGAGAGCCGCAGCGAGCGGCGCGAGGAAGCGCGCCGCAAGGGCCGCAACCGGATGATCGCGCTGATCGTCGTCGCCGTGCTCGTGGTGGTCGGCGGCGTCGGGTACCTCTGGTCCGCCGACATGCTCCCCGGCCTCTCCGGTACGGAGGAGAAGAAGGCCGTCGCCGTCGGTGCGCAGCAGCGCGACGTGATCGTGGTGCACCTGCACAACACCAAGAAGGGCGGCACCTCGACGGCCCTGCTCGTCGACAACACCACCACCAAGCAGGGCACCACCGTCCTGCTGCCGAACACCCTCGCCGTCGCCGGTGACGACGGATCCACCACCACGCTCGGCAAGTCCGTCGACGACGACGGCAGGACCGGCACCCGGGAGTCGATCGAAACCCTGCTGGGCACCAAGATCAGCGGTACCTGGCGGCTGGACACCCCGTACCTGGAGATCCTCGTCGAGCAGGTCGGCAACATCGAGGTGGACACCGACATCGATGTGCCCGACGCCAAGAAGGGCGCCGCGCCCCTCGTGAACAAGGGGGAGGCGCAGACGCTCAGCGGCCCGATGGCCGTCGCGTACGCCACCTACCTGGCACCAGGGGAGGCCGAGGCCAAGCAGCTGACCCGGTTCGGCGAGGTCATGCGCGCGGTGCTGCGCAAGATCTCCGAGGACCCCAAGGCCGCGACCGTCACCGTGGAGACGCTGGCGCAGGTCCTGGACCCGTCGCTGCCGGAGAAGGACCTCGGGGCCTCGCTCGCCAAGCTGGCCTCGCGGGCCAAGGTCGGTGACTACAAGACGGCGATGCTGCCCGTCCAGGACGACGGCACCCTCACCGACGCGGCCACCCGCAGCGTCGTCAAGGACATCCTCGGCGGCACGGTGAAGGCACCCGAGGAGGGCGCGCCCCTGCGGGTCGCCGTCCGCAACGCCACCGGGAACGCCCGCGCCGGGGAGTCCGCCCGGATCGTGCTGGTCAACGGCGGCTACGCCTTCGTGGACAGCGGCAAGGCCAAGGACGAGGCCAAGTCCGTCGTGATCTACCGGACCGCCGAGGACAAGGAGAAGGCCACGGAGGTGGCCAAGACCCTGGGGCTGTCCGCCGGTGCCGTGAAGAAGGGCGAGCCGGCCGCCAACGCGGACGTCTCCGCCGTACTCGGCCAGGACTACAAGACCGGGTAATCGTCGGCGTGAAGGGCTGTCGGCGGTCCGTGAGACCCTAGAGGTTGCATCCGACCGCCGACGAAAGCCTGCATGTGACCGCCACGGACCGCTCCATCGAGCTCATCAACGCCGCCGCTCAGGCGGCCGCCGACCGGCTCGCGCACGACATCATCGCCTACGACGTCAGTGATGTGCTGTCGATCACCGACGCCTTCCTGCTGGCCTCGGCCCCCAACGACCGCCAGGTCAAGTCGATCGTCGACGAGATCGAGGAGCAGCTCCAGAAGGAGCTCGGCGTCAAGCCGGTGCGCCGTGAGGGCGACCGCGACGCCCGCTGGATCCTCCTCGACTACGTCGACATCGTCATCCACGTCCAGCACAGCGAGGAGCGCGTCTTCTACGCGCTCGAGCGTCTGTGGAAGGACTGCCCGGAGATCGCCCTCCCCGAGGACGCGGTCAGGACCCGAGGCAAGGCCGAGGAGCACGCACAGCTCAACGGCAGCACGGAAGGTGACCAGAGCTGAACGGCAGTCGCAGCGGCAGGGGCCGCAAGATCGTTCTCTGGCGTCACGGCCAGACCGCGTGGAACCTGGAGCGGCGCTTCCAGGGCTCCACGGACATCGAGCTCACCGAGGAGGGCGTCGGGCAGGCCCGTCGGGCCGCCCGGCTGCTCGCCTCGCTGAAGCCCGATGCCGTCGTCGCCTCCGACCTCCGGCGGGCGGCGGCCACGGCCGCCGAGCTCGCGGCGGTCACCGGTCTCACCGTGGCCCACGATGCCGCGCTCCGTGAGACGTACGCGGGCGCCTGGCAGGGTCTGACGCACGTGGAGATCGTCGAGCGGTACGGCGAGCAGTACGCGGCGTGGAAGCGCGGCGAGCCGGTGCGCAGGGGCGGCGGCGAGCTGGAGACCGAGGTGGCCGACCGGGCCGCACCGGTCGTCCTGGAGCACGCCGAGAAGCTGCCCGCCGACGGCACGCTCGTCGTGGTCAGCCACGGCGGCACGATCAGGACGACGATCGGCCGGCTGCTCGGCCTGGAGGCACACCACTGGGAAGGGCTCGGCGGGCTGACCAACTGCTGCTGGTCCGTCCTGGGCGAGGGCGCGCGCGGCTGGCGCCTGCTGGAGCACAACGCCGGCACGCTGCCGGAGCCGGTGCTCGGCGACGACGACTAGGACCGTCCGGGCGCTGTTTCCGGGCCGTCTCCGGGCGTCTCCGGCCGGATTTCACTTTCCGGCAGGTCACAGGCTAAAGTTCTTCTTGTTCGCAGCGCGGAAACGCAGGGAAACAGAGCGAACAGCGGGGCTATAGCTCAGTTGGTAGAGCGCCTGCATGGCATGCAGGAGGTCAGGAGTTCAATTCTCCTTAGCTCCACAATCAGGATCCCGTCCCCGTCTGGGGGCGGGATCTTCTGCGTAGGGGCGTGAAGCGGGCTGACCCCCTTGCGGGGCCATGGCAGAATCGGAGCGCCGGAGGGGGCGACGGACCGATCGGGAGGGAGCGCGATGCCTGCGAGTCGCGAACACGTCCCCGACCTGCCCCTTGTCGTTGCCTCGTTCCCCGGCTCCGTAACGTCCGAAGATCGATCCCGTCTCGGCTGCCCGTCCTGCGGTTCGTCCCACGTGGCCCAAGTCCTGGGCGACAACGGAGGGGTCTCCTACGTGTGCACGGCCTGCGGCCACAGCTGGAGCTGACTGATGGGTGCACACAGGCGTAAGTGCGACTGGTGCGGCAGCGGTACGCCCATTGTCAGGGACATGGACCCGATCAACCCGGAATATCAGTACTGGTGCGAGGAATGCGCCCGGGCGCTGATCATAAAAGGCGACCCCATCGAGACCTACCGGGAGCTGGAGGGGGAGCCGATCTACGGGCGGCTCCTGGAGGAGCACTGCACCCTCAAGCGGTTCTACTCCTTCGCGACGGCGTGAGCCTCCGGGTCTCTGACCTGCGGCTGAGGGTTCAACGCCCGGGATAATTCGGGCATATGTGTGCGCACCGGAAACGATTTGGTGAAGCACCGGGGGGACCGTGTAATGTTCTCGATGTCGCCAAGGGGAACCGGGCGGCGGACAACAAGGGGCTATAGCTCAGTTGGTAGAGCGCCTGCATGGCATGCAGGAGGTCAGGAGTTCAATTCTCCTTAGCTCCACAAGCTCCACATGAAGAAGCGGGCCACCCGGATCGGGTGGCCCGCTTCTTTCGTCGTGGTGCCCGCTCAGCCGCGTCCGCTGCCCAGGGCCCGCCGGTTGACGGCGGCGGGCAGGGCGGGGCGCTGCTCGGCGGCCGACTGCTCGATCCGGAGCGCCAGAGCGGGGCAGCGCCGCACGGCCCGCTGGGCGCGCCCGCGCAGATGCATCGGAACCGAGGCGTCCGCCACCGCCGGATAGCCGTCGGGGCCCAGCCTGATGAGCTCGGGGACGATGTCCGCGCAGAGGCCGTGGCCCTGGCAGAGCGTCCAGTCCACCGCCAGCTTCTCGCCGCTCGGAATCGACTCCTCCAGGTCCTGGTAGCCGGAGGCGGGCAGCGGCAGCACACCGAGCGTCTCGCGGCCGCAGCCGCCGTCCAGGACATGGGCGGCCAGGTCGTCCGTGAACGCCGACAGCGTCGACATCAGGAACCGCGCCGAACCGTCCGGGTGCTTGCACGCGCCCCGGCCCTTCACGGCCTGGGTCACCTCGCGCAGGGCCTCCAGCGCGGCGGGCCCGCCGCCGTTCAGTACGTCGGAGAGTCCGCCCGCCGCCGCCGGGAGCCCCAGCTTGCACGGGCCGCACTGCCCGGCGGTCTCGGCCGCCAGCCAGTTCGCGATCCGGAGGGACTCGCCGAGCGGGCAGGTCTCCGGCCCGATCGGCAGAATCGCGCCCGCGCCCAGCGCACCGCCCACGGTGGCCAGGGACTCCCGGGATATGACCGCGTTGTGGGAGGCGACGGCGTCGATCCAGTTGCCGTGGTAGCCGCCCGTCAGGACCCCTTGGGGCAGCGGCGGCGCTCCGGCCAGTTGCAGGATGTACCGCAGCGGCACGCCGGTCGGCACCTCGATGACCATGGGCCGGGCCACGGCGCCGGAGACGGTGAGCAGGACGGTGCCCGGTTCGTTCGGCAGCCCGGTGTGCCCGTAGCGGCGGGGGCCTATCCGGGCGGCGACGGCGAGTTGGGCGTACGTCTCGGCGTTCGACAGCAGGGTCGGGGAGCCGCCGACCCCGGTCTCCGCCGCCCGCTCGCGCCGGCCCGGGGGCAGGGCGGGCCCGCCGTTCGCCGCCCGGATCACCGAGGACGCCTCGCCGGACACCATGCGCTCCGGGGTGCGGATCACCCGGGCGCGCAACTGCTGGCCGCGCCGGTCGGAGAGGCCGCGCTCGGCCAGGGCCGCGCGTACGGAGACCTCGGTGGAGTTACGGGTGACGGCGACGACCAGCGTGCGTGCGCCGAGCGCCTCCGCGGCCAGCAGGGCGCCGTCCAGGATCAGGTGCGGGGCACGGTTGAGGAGGACGGTGTCCTTGCGGCAGGCGGGCTCGCCCTCGCTCCCGTTGATCACGACGACGGGGCGCACCCCGCGCCGGATGGACGCCTTCGCCACCGCCCGCAGTTTCTTCCCGAAGGGGAACCCGGCCCCGCCCCGCCCGGTCAGGGAGATCGCCTCGGCCAGCTCGGCCAGCCGCTCGCCGGTCATCGGTTCGAGGGGCCCGTGCACCTTCAGGTGCATGGCGAGGTCGAGCCGCTCCACCAGGTCGAAGCCGGTGGTCAGTTGCGGCAGGCCGACGACGCGGACCTCGGGAACATCGGGGAGGGGGTCGTTCACGGGCGGTCTCCTGCGGGTGCGTGCCAGGGTTCGCCGGCCGGGGGCGCGGAGAACGGTCCGGTCGGCGGCTCGGCGCCGGTGCCGGTGGTGGCTGGGATGGGGGATTCGGCCGCCTGAGCAGCCCTGTACGGGGCTTCGTACGAGGCTTCGTACGAGGCTTCGTAGGAGGCTTCATAGGAAGGAGCGGGGGTGCTGGGCGTCGGGGCGCCTTCAAAGGAAGACGTCGCGTCGGCTGTGCCGTACGCCGTGGTGCCGTATGCCGTGGTGTCGTACGCCGGTGTGGCGTACGGGGGTGTCGTGCTGAGCGGTGGCGTGTACAGCGGTGGTTCCTGCGGAGGCGCGTAGGTGTGCTCGGCACCGTGCGGGCGGTGGTGGGCCTGCGCGGGCGGTGCGGGGGACGGGGCGGGCCACCTGGGGCCCGGCGTGAGCGTGGCGTCACCGGCCTGGGACACGGCGCGGTATCCGGCCGATATCCCCGGCCCGCCCACAGGGCCGTCGGCGAGCCGGTCGGAGCTGCGCGGAGGCGGTTCGTACACCGGGGTCTGGACCCCGTACAGCAGCTCCGTCGGCGCTTCGTGCAGGGAGCGAGTCTCGTGCGGAGCACGCGCCTCGTACGGGGCGGGCGTCTCGTGCAGGGAATGCAGCGAGCCGGACAGCGGCATGGGCGGGGGTGTCGGCGGGGCGAGCGGCGCCGACAGGGTGCGCGGGCGCACCGGAGTGCCCCGGACCTCCCGGTCCGGCTCGCTCCACCCCGCCGGGTCTCCCGTAGGCGGCTGACGGTCCGTGCCGGGCCCGCGTTCCGCACTGGGCCGCGAGGACCCGCGCAGCACCGGGTCCGGCGTGTCGAACTCCCCTTCCGGGCTCATCAGCGTGGCGATCCGGTCGGTGATCCGGCGCTTCGTCGGGCGGGGCAGCAGCCGCAGGCACAGGGCGCCGGCGACGGCGGTGAGGCACAGCCCGTACATCACGACGACCCAGGTGGCGGGTGCCCGGCCCGCGTACAGGCCGTGGACCAGCGCGGCGCACCAGGCCGGATAGGCCAGGGCGTGCAGGGCGCGCCACCGCCCCGCGATCCCGCCCGCCTCCCGGGGGGAGCCCAGCGACTGGCCGAGCCGGGTGGCCGTGGGGGAGGGCTGGGCGAACGCGCTGCGCAGTGCGCCGGTCGCGGCCGTGACGACCATGAGCAGTCCGGCCAGCGAGCCGAAGCCGATCAGCCCCGCCGTACCCGAGACGCCGAGGCCGAAGGGTATGAGGGCGCCGAGCAGGGACACATGGCCGAGGGCGATCTTCACGGTTCCGTGCAGCAGCAGGAAGCCGAGCGCGGCCACGGCCGTGGCCCGGTGGATGCCCTGGCAGACGATCCGCTGGCGGGTGGAGAGGAACAGCCGGTCGGTGGCCAGCAGGCCCCAGGCGACGGCCGCGCTGAGCGAGACCAGCGACAGCACGCCGGTGGTGAAATCGAGGGTGGCGCGGAAGCCGTCGCTCCCTGCGACGGCGAGCAGAGGGACGAATACCAACGCGGTGACAGTCAGGCCGCCCTGTACAGGCCGACTCATTCCGGTGCTCATGGTGGGGGATACGCGGATCTTGCGATGAGGGTTCATAGGGGCGACTCCGAATAGTTCGGCAAAGCGGTCCCGTTGCCGCATGCTAGGACGCCCCATACCAACCAGTACGGGCTTTGCGCGGTTGCCCCGATAGAAGTGGGTACGCCGAGTAACCTCCGCTTCCCGGGTGTTCCCGCCGTCCCGCGAGTCGCCCCAGGGCTCCGCGGAAAGCCCACCGGAAGCCCGCCGAACACACACCGTGTGCCCACGGGAGCATCACGCGTCAACTACTGAGGGCGACGAATGAGCAGTCAGGGAGGGGCTCGTGCGCGCGCTGTCCGCCCACCGGTCGCTCCCCGCTCCCTTCCGGGCACGTGCGGTACCCTGACGCCATGCGTGCCGTACGCCTTCTGCTTAGCGAGCCGCGCTGAAGAGACCCGACCGGTGAGAACGCCTGGTCGGAGTCAGCGCGGCGTCCCCTCCTGTGCGAGGGGATTTTTCGTTTCCCGGCAGATGACGATCGATGGAGCTTTGAGGATCATGAGCGAGACGAATTCCGCAGCCGAGACGGCCGCGCCGCACCGCTACACGGCGGCGATGGCCGCCGACATCGAGGCACGCTGGCAGGACTTCTGGGACGCCGAGGGGACGTACGAGGCACCGAACCCCACCGGAGACCTGGCGGGCGACCCGGAGCTGGCCGCCAAGCCGAAGAGGTTCATCATGGACATGTTCCCGTACCCCTCGGGTGCGGGGCTGCACGTCGGACACCCGCTGGGCTATATCGCCACCGATGTCTACGCCCGCCACCAGCGGATGACCGGCCACAACGTGCTGCACACCCTGGGCTTCGACGCGTTCGGCCTGCCCGCCGAGCAGTACGCGGTCCAGACGGGCACCCACCCCCGGGCCTCCACCGAGGCCAACATGGAGAACATGAAGGTCCAGCTGCGCCGGCTGGGCCTGGGCCACGACAACCGCCGCTCGTTCGCGACGATCGAGGCCGAGTACTACAAGTGGACGCAGTGGATCTTCCTGCAGATCTTCAACTCCTGGTACGACACCGAGGCCGACCGGGCCCGCCCGATCGCCGAGCTGGTCGAGCAGTTCGAGAACGGCACACGGGCGACCCCCGACGGCCGTGAGTGGAGCGCACTGAGCGCCGCCGAGCGCGCCGACCTGCTGGGCGAGTACCGCCTGGCGTACGCCTCCGACGCGCCCGTCAACTGGTCGCCGGGGCTGGGCACCGTGCTGGCCAACGAGGAGGTCACCGCCGACGGACGCTCCGAGCGCGGCAACTTCCCCGTCTTCAAGGCCAAGCTGCGCCAGTGGAACATGCGCATCACCTCCTACGCCGACCGGCTGCTGAACGACCTGGACGGGCTGGACTGGCCCGACGCCATCAAGCTGCAGCAGCGCAACTGGATCGGGCGCTCCGAGGGTGCCCGCGTCGAGTTCCCGGTCGACTCCGCCGGCGGCATCACCGTCTTCACCACCCGCCAGGACACCCTGTTCGGCGCCACCTACATGGTGCTGGCGCCCGAGCACGAGCTGGTGGAGCGGATCATTCCGGCCGCCTGGCCCGAGGGCACCCACCCGGTGTGGACCGGCGGACACACGAACCCGGCCGAGGCCGTCACCGCGTACCGCAAGCAGGCCGCCGCCAAGTCCGACGTCGAGCGGCAGGCCGAGGCCAAGGACAAGACCGGTGTCTTCACCGGCGCGTACGCCACCAACCCCGTCAGCGGCGAGAAGGTCCCCGTCTTCATCGCGGACTACGTCCTGATGGGCTACGGCACCGGCGCGATCATGGCCGTACCGGCGCACGACGCACGCGACTTCGCCTTCGCGCGCGCCTTCGAGCTGCCGATGCGCTGCGTCGTCCAGCCGTCGGACGACCGCGGCACCGACCCCTCCACGTGGGACGACGCCTTCGGCTCGTACGACGCGAAGCTGGTCAACTCCTCCAACGACGAGATCTCGCTGGACGGCCTGGGCGTCGTCGAGGCCAAGGCGAAGATCACCGAGTGGCTGCAGGAGCACGGCGTCGGCGAGGGCACCGTCAACTTCCGGCTGCGGGACTGGCTGTTCAGCCGTCAGCGCTACTGGGGCGAGCCCTTCCCGATCGTGTACGACGAGGAGGGCATCGCCCACCCGCTGCCCGAGTCGATGCTGCCGCTGGAGCTGCCGGAGGTCGAGGACTACTCGCCGCGCACCTTCGACCCGGAGGACGCCGACACCCAGCCCGAGACCCCGCTGTCGCGCAACGCCGACTGGGTCAACGTGACGCTGGACCTGGGCGACGGCGCCGGCCCGCGCAAGTACCGCCGTGAGACCAACACCATGCCCAACTGGGCCGGTTCCTGCTGGTACGAGCTGCGCTACCTGGACCCGAACAACGACCGGAAGCTGGTCGACCCGGAGATCGAGCAGTACTGGATGGGCCCGCGCGAGGGGCAGCCCACCGGCGGTGTCGACCTGTACGTCGGCGGCGCCGAGCACGCCGTGCTGCACCTGCTGTACGCGCGCTTCTGGTCCAAGGTGCTGCACGACCTGGGCCACATCTCGTCGGCCGAGCCGTTCCACAAGCTGTACAACCAGGGCATGATCCAGGCCTTCGTCTACCGCGACAGCCGGGGCATCGCCGTCCCCGCCGCCGAGGTCGAGGAGCGCGACGGCGCCTTCTACTACGAGGGCGAGAAGGTCAGCCGCGTCCTGGGCAAGATGGGCAAGTCCCTGAAGAACGCGGTCACGCCGGACGAGATCTGCGCCGAGTACGGTGCGGACACCCTGCGCCTGTACGAGATGGCGATGGGCCCGCTGGATGTGTCGCGCCCCTGGGACACGCGTGCCGTGGTCGGCCAGTACCGGCTGCTGCAGCGGCTGTGGCGCAACGTGGTCGACGAGGAGACCGGCGAGGTCACCGTCGTCGACACGGAGCCCGGCGAGGACGCCCTGCGGGCCCTGCACAAGGCCATCGACGGGGTCGGCCAGGACCTGGAGGGGATGCGGTTCAACACCGCCATCGCCAAGATCACCGAGCTGAACAACCACCTGACGAAGGCGGGCGGCCCGCTGTCGCGGTCCGTGGCCGAGCGGCTGGTCCTGCTGATCGCCCCGCTGGCCCCGCACGTGGCGGAGGAGCTGTGGCGCCGACTGGGCCACACCGAGTCCGTCGTCCACCAGGACTTCCCGGTGGCCGACCCGGCGTACGTCGTGGACGAGACCGTCACCTGCGTCGTCCAGATCAAGGGCAAGGTCCGGGCCCGCCTGGAGATCTCGCCCTCCATCACCGACGAGGAGCTGGAGACGCTGGCCCTGGCGGACCCGGCGGTCGTCGCGGCGCTGGGCGGGGCCGGGATCCGCAAGGTGATCGTGCGGGCGCCGAAGCTGGTGAACATCGTCCCCGCTTGACCGCCGTCCGCTGATGGTCGCGGTGCGTAGTCAGGGCCATCCCCTACGGGCAGGTTGGGGGTTCCGAAGGAACCCTCGGCCTGCCCGTTCCGTTTACGGTGGAGGGGAGCGACCGCTACCGGCAGCCGCATCGAGACACCAGGGGCATTCATGGAAGCCGCGATCACGATCTTGGCGCTGCTCTTCGTCGCGTTCATCGCGTTGGGCGTCTATGCGACCGTGAAGGCCGTCGGCGCGGCCAAGCGAGGCGTGGACCGCACGATCACCCAGGCCCGTCGCACGGTGGAGGACACCACCCTCCGGGCCAAGAGCTTCGGCCAGACCGGCGTCGCGGGTGAGCTGGCGCAGCTCCGGCTCGCTCTGCGCACCTCGATGCGTGCCACCCAGGACGCCCTGCACGCCGGTGTGGCGGAGGACTCCTCGCTCGCGGAGTCGGTGGGCCTCTTCCGCCGGCTGAGCGCCCACGGCCTTGAGCTGGACGACGAGCTGAAGCGCCTGGAGCGCGAGCCGGACCGGGCGACGGTCGCCGCACTGCTGCCGCAGCTGAAGGAGCGCACGCAGCGGATCACGCACTCGGCGGACTCCCTGCGCTGGGCGGCGCGGGACCGGGCGCGGCAGTTCGCCGACGACGACCTGGACGCGCTGAACGCGCAGATCGACATCGAGGCGGGGGCCCTGCGCCACTGGACCGTGGAGGAGCAGCGGCCCCAGCAGGCTTCGGGCGCCGCCTCCCAGGGGCCGGGTGCCGGTGCTAGGCGGGCGCACGACGCCGGGGTGGACTGGCCCGAGCCGACGGCCGGGGCCGGGAACAGCAGTACGGCGGACGAGTCCTGGGGCGGACCGGCCCGCGAGGAGGCCCCGCAGGCGATCACCGCGCCGGACCCGCACCTGCGGACGAGGTACCCGTGGCAGAAGGCCGCCAGGCCGGAGACGACCAACTGACGGCGGGGCCGTTCCCGAGCTCCCGTGTTCCCGGCTTCTCACGGCCGGTGCGTCCGTGGCCGATGGTGACAGGACGCGTTCCGAAGTGACCATGGATGATCGGAGGGCCGGGGCCGGGCTCCCGCACTCCCACCTCGGCAGGTAACCTCCGGCTCATGTCCCGCCATGTCGCTGTCGTCACTGATTCAACGGCCTACCTGCCGCGCCGGACGATGGAACGGCACGGCATCACCGCGGTGCCGCTGACCGTCGTCCTGGGCGATCAGGCGTTGGAGGAGGGCACGGAGATCTCGGCCCGCTCGCTCGCCCTGGCCCTGCAGAAACGCCACTCCGTCACCACCTCCCGCCCCAGCCCCGAAGTCTTCGCCGAGACATACCGGGCGGCGGCCGGGAGGGGGGCCGACGCGGTGGTCTCCCTGCATCTGTCGGCGGAGTTCTCGGGCACGTACGACGCCGCGCTGCTCGCGGCGAAGGACGCGCCGATCCCGGTACGCGTGGTGGACACGGGCATGGTCGCCATGGCCCTCGGTTTCTGCGCCCTCGCGGCGGCGGAGAGCGCGGAGGCGGGCGGCAGCCTGGACGAGGTCGTGGCGGCGGCGGAGAAGCGGGCCGCCGGAACATCCGCTTATTTCTATGTCGACACCCTGGACTACCTCCGCCGCGGCGGCCGCATCGGCACGGCCCAGGCACTGCTGGGCTCCGCGCTCGCGGTGAAGCCGATCCTCCAGCTGGACGGCGGCCGGATCGAGATGCTGGAGAAGGTACGGACGGCGTCCAAGGCCATCGCCCGCCTGGAGGAGATCGTCGCCGAGCGGGCGGGCGGGGCGGCGGTGGACATCGCCGTCCACCACCTCGCCGCACCGGAGCGCGCGGAGCGCCTGGCCGAGCGGCTGCGCGAACGCGTGCCGGGGCTGGTCGACCTCCATGTCAGCGAGGTGGGTGCGGTGATCGGGGCGCATACCGGGCCGGGGCTGCTCGGCGCGGTGATCTCGCCGCGGTGATCTGGCCGCGTTGACGGGGCCGTTGGGTGGCGACGGGGTTTCTGCGGAGGAGCGACAGGCCCCCGGACGAGTGAGTGAGATATCCACAACTGGCCCGCTATCCACAGGAATCGAGCCTGCTCGGCGGATTCGGCCGATCGTGCCTAACGTCGTGAGGCATGGCCCTTCGTACTTCTCGGGTGTCGATGCCCGACCACGCGTCCGTTGCTGCTCCGTCCGCTGGTGCTCCGCCCGCGGCTTCTCCGCCTCCGACCTCGCCGTCGCCTTCGACTCCGGCCTCGGCTTGCGGTGGTGCGGCTGCGGGAACCGCAGCCGCTGCCGAACGTGCCCCGGCGGCCGGGCGTCGGGCGCGACGCGGTCCGGGTAGCCGTCCGAGCGGCCGGGCGGGGCTCCGTCCCGGTGCTCGACCCGGCGCCCATGGCCGGCAGAGGTCCGCGCGGGGCCGTTCGGCCCTTGCCGCGGCGGCCGCGAGGCGTCGGGCGGACGCGCTGATGGGGAGTGCTCCCGCCCCGGGCGAGGGGGCGGACGCGCCTCCGGGTGCACGGTCCGAACCCGTCGCGATCAAGGATCCAGGGCCTGTTCCGGGCACGGTTCCTGAACCGAGCCCGAGCCCGAGCCCGAGCCCGAGCCCGAGCCCGAGCCCGAGCCCGAGCCCGAGCCCGAGCCCGAGCCCGAGCCCGAGCCCGAGTCCGAGCCGGAGCCGGAGCCGGAGCCGGAGCTTGAGTCCGAGCCCAGACCCTTATCCCTTGCCCGACGACAGTGCGGGGGAGGAGAGCCCGGGGCAGGGGCGTCGACCCGTGTGGGCCCGGCGGGTGGTGGAGGGGATCCGGGACCGGGTGCCCCCGTGGGTGCGGCTCAGGTGGGGGCCGGCGCCACGGACGCTCGCGGCCCTGGCTCTGGTGCTGCTGGTGGCCGTCGGCCTTGCCGGCTTCCACTTCTGGTCCGTGCGCCCGCAGACTGTGAGTGCCCCCGAAACGGTGGAGGCGGGGGCCTCCGAGGCGGTCGAAGACCCGTTACGGCCCGGAGGCGCGAGCCCAGTACCCCGCCCGGCCGCCGGGGTGCCGCCTTCCTCTTCCCCCTCCCCGGGCGTGGCCGGGCAGATCGTCGTGGATGTCAGCGGCAAGGTGCACCGGCCTGGCGTCCAGAGCCTCCCGGCCGGTTCGAGGGTGGCGGACGCGCTCCGGGCGGCGGGCGGCGTGCGCGCCGGGACGGATGTCACGGGGCTCAACCGGGCGCGCGTCCTCATGGACGGCGAGCAGGTCGCGGTAGGGCTGCCCCAGGCACAGGCACAGGCACAGGCACAGGCACAGGCCCAGGCCCAGGCCGCCCCCGGTACGGCCGGCGGGGCGGCGGGCGCACCTGGCACCTCCGGTCCGGCGGCACCGCTGAGCCTGAGCGCGGCGACCAAGGAGCAGCTCGAAACACTGCCGGGGGTCGGGCCCGTGCTGGCGCAGCACATCATCGACCACCGCACGGAGAACGGCGGATTCCGTTCCGTCGACGAGCTCCGGCGGGTCAACGGCATCGGCGACCGCAGGTTCGCCGTCCTCCGACCGCTCGTGCAGCCATGAGCGGCCGCGCGACGGGGTGCGGTGGGGGCGAGGCGGACCGCGCGGCTGCCCCGACGAGCGGTGTGCCGGGGGCGGTCCGTGCGCGGGAGGAGGGGCCGGTGGATCTGCGGCTCGTTCCGCCGGCGCTGGCGGTCTGGGCGGCCGCGGCTCTCGCGCTGGGGCCGCCGGGACGCTGGGTGGCCGCAGGGGTGGTGGTCTGTGCCGTTGTGGGGCTCGCGCTCCTGGCGGCCGCGTCCGCAGGAGGCAGGGGGGCCGCCGCATCCGGCGGAGGCAAGTGGGCGGCCGGGCTGGGAGCCGTGCTGCTCTGCGCGGCGGCGGGCGGAGCCACGGCGGGACTGCACGGCGCCGATGTCCGGCGAGGACCCGTTCCCGGACTGGCGCAGGAGCATACGCGGGTCGACGCCCAGGTACGGGTGACATCGGATCCCCGCCCGACCCGCCCCGGCGTGCGGGGCAGCCACAGCACCCCGGCCACACTCCTGCTCGATGCCGACATCACCGAGGTGACCGCACCGGGCGGCCACCGCACCAAGGTCCGCACGCCCGTGCTCCTCATGGTCTCGCCCGGGGACGCCCGCGAGGAGTGGCAGCGGATTCTGCCGTCCACCCGGCTCCGCGTCGGCGGCCGTCTCTCGCCCCCGGCCCACGAGGGCGAACGCCTCGCCGCCGTGCTGCGGGTGGACACCGAAGGGCGGCCCAGGATCACCGGCCCCCCGACGACGGTCCAACGCGCGGCCGGGGAGCTGCGCTCGGGGCTTCGGGAGGCGACGGACGGCCTCGATCCGGACGCGCGGGCGCTGCTGCCGGGGCTGGTGGTCGGAGACACCTCCAGGGTCTCGCCCGAACTCCACGACGCCTTCAAGGCCACCGACCTGACGCACTTGCTAGCTGTTTCCGGGGCGAATCTCTCGATCCTCCTCTTTCTCCTCATCGGACCACCCGGGTCGGCGCTCAACAGTGAACGGCGGGGTCTGGCACCGAAGCTGGGCATCTCCCTGCGGGCGACCGCGCTGATCGGGGGCGCGCTGACGCTCGTGTTCATCGTCGTGTGCCGCCCGGAGCCGAGTGTCCTGCGCGCCGCGGCCTGCGGTCTGATCACCCTTCTCGCCATCGGGACCGGCCGCCGCAGGTCTCTGATCCCCGCTCTGGCTGCGGCTGTTGTGCTCCTGGTGCTGTACGACCCCTGGCTGGCCCGCAGTTACGGCTTCCTGCTGTCGGTCCTGGCCACGGGCGCCCTGCTGACCCTCGCTCCGCGGTGGAGCGCGGCCCTGCAACGGCAGGGGATGCCGACCCGGTTCGCGGAGGTGCTGGCGGCGGCGGCCGCCGCGCAGGCGGTGTGCGCGCCCGTCGTGGTGGTCCTGGCCTCGCGGGTCAGCCTGGTGGCGATTCCGTGCAACCTGCTGGCGGAGTTCGCGGTGGCGCCCGCGACGGTGCTCGGGTTCGCGGCGCTCGCCGTCGCCCCGGTCGCCCCGCCGGTCGCCGAAGTGCTGGCCGAGGTCGCGGGCTGGCCCGTCGGGTGGATCGCCGCGGTGGCCCGTACGGGGGCGGACCTGCCAGGGGCGGAGGCCCCGTGGCCCGGGGGCTGGGCCGGTGCCGCCCTCCTGGCGGTGCTCACGGTCCTGGCCGTGCTGCTAGCCCCTCGGCTGGTGCGCCACCCCTGGGTCTGCTCGGCCGCCGCGCTGCTCCTGGTCCTCGTGGTGGTCCGGCCGGTGCCGCTGACCCGGATCGTGACCGGGTGGCCGCCGCCCGGCTGGGCGTTCGCGCTGTGCGATGTGGGTCAGGGCGATGCGATGGTGCTCGCGGCCGGGGAGGGTACGGGCGTGGTCGTCGACGCCGGACCCGACCCCCGCTCGGTCGACCGGTGCCTGCGGGATCTCGGTGTCACCCGTGTACCGCTCGTCATCCTCACCCACTTCCACGCCGACCACGTACGGGGACTGCCCGGCGTACTGAGGGGCAGGGCCGTGGGCGCGGTCCAGACGACCAGCCTCGACGAGCCGCCCGAGCAGGCCGCGTTCGTCCGGCGTACGGCGGCCGCGGCCCGGGTGGCGACGGTGCGGGCGGTACCCGGTGAGCGGCGCCGGGCGGGACCGCTCGACTGGCGGGTCCTCTGGCCGCGTGCGGGGCCCGGGGGAGTCGGGGCGGTGAAGGGGGCGCAGGGGCCGAACGACTCCAGCGTGACCCTGCACGTACGGGCCGCGGGCGGACTCACCCTGCTGCTCCTCGGCGACCTCGAACCGCCCGCCCAGCAGGGGTTGCTGCACAGCTCCGAGGGGCTCCCCGGGGTGGACGTCCTCAAGGTGGCCCACCACGGTTCAGCCTTCCAGGACGTGGGCCTGCTGCACAGCGCGCGGCCGAGGCTGGCGCTCATCTCCTGCGGCGCGGACAACCCGTACGGCCACCCGTCGCCCCGAACCGTCGACGCGCTCAGGGCCGCCGGGGCGCGGGTCCTGCGTACCGACACCGACGGCGCCATCGCGGTGGCGGGCGCGGGCAAGGAGCTCCGGGCGGTGGGCCGTTCAGGACGGGAACCCTGACCGGTCGAGGGAGGAGGGCGGGACCAGCCAGGTGCTGTCGAGCATCAGGTCGCGGCCGGCCTGCTCGTTCACCTCGCGCCAGGCCCGGACGGTGTGCGGGGTGATGCGCAGGTACACCCACGGGGAGTCCTTCCGCGGGTCCCACACGAGCTTCGCCGCGAACGCGTCGCCGGAGGCGGTGGGAAGGTCCGTCTCCTCGACGATCTCGGCCTCTCCCTCGATGAGCACCACGTCACGGGTGGGGCCGAGGGTGACCCTGATCCTGCCGGTGGGGGTCACGTTGACCGCCGTAGGGTTGGTCCTCCGGGTCGCCATGAGGAGGGTGCCCTCGTGCCAGACGAACGACAGCGGCACCAGGCAGGGGGTGCCGTCCGGGGAGGCGGTCGCCACCCATGCGTCCAGGTCGTCGCGGAGGCGGCCGAGGGTGTCCCGCAGGCGCTGTTCGGGGCTGCGCGGAGGGTGTGGGGTCATGGCCGTCACGCTATCCGCCGCCCCGAGCGGTGCGCGTCGGCCGCCGGACCTAGGCCTTTCGCCCGGGACGGGGGCCGCCCCGCCCCGGACCGAACCGCCCGGACCTGCCGGGCCGGAGGCGCTACGGCTTCTCCAGCCACCCCTCGTACTCCTCGGCGAACGCGTCGAGCGCCGCGGGGTCCAGGCGGCCGGCCGGGTCCTCCACGACCACCAGCCACTGGGCGTCCTCGGCGTCGTCCTCGCCGGCCAGGGCGTCCCGTACGAGCTGGGGTTCCTCGGCGACCCCGAAGCGGTCCGCCAGCTCCCCGGCGACCTCCTCCGCGGCGTCGCGGTCGGGCAGCACCAGTACATGTCTCACATCGCTCACCCGGTCATTCTCCGGTACGGGCGCCTCTGCCCCACCCTCCGGGGCAGCCGGGCTGTCAGTGGGTCATGGGATGCTGGATCGCGATGGCCACCAGGAAGAATTCCACCGACGACCCGCTCGCCCCCCTCACCCTCGCCGTGGGCCAGGAGGACCTCCTCCTGGACCGTGCGGTGCAGCAGGTGGTGGCGGCGGCCCGCGCCGCCGACGCCGATACGGATGTCCGTGATCTGGCGTCCGACCAGTTGCAGCCCGGCACGCTCGCCGAGCTCACCAGCCCCTCACTCTTCGCCGAGCGCAAGGTCGTGATCGTGCGCAACGCGCAGGACCTCGCGGCCGACACGGTCAAGGACGTCAAGGCGTATCTCGGTGCGCCGGCCGAGGAGATCACGCTCGTCCTGCTGCACGCGGGCGGCGCCAAGGGCAAGGCGCTCCTGGACGCGGCGCGCAAGGCCGGGGCGCGGGAGGTCGCCTGCCCGAAGACCACCAAGCCGGCCGAGCGGCTCTCCTTCGTACGGTCGGAGTTCCGGACGCACGGGCGGTCCGCGACGCCGGAGGCGTGCCAGGCGCTGGTCGACTCCATCGGCAGCGATCTGCGGGAGCTGGCCAGTGCGGTGTCCCAGCTGATCGCGGATGTCGAGGGGACGATCGACGAGGCGGTCGTCGGGCGCTACTACACGGGGCGGGCGGAGGCGTCGTCGTTCACCGTCGCCGACCGGGCGGTCGAGGGGCGGGCGGCGGAGGCGCTGGAGGCGCTGCGGTGGTCGCTGTCCACCGGGGTCGCGCCCGTTCTGATCACCAGTGCGCTGGCGCAGGGGGTGCGGGCGATCGGGAAGCTGTCCTCCGCGCGGGGTGGGCGGCCGGCCGACCTGGCCCGGGAGCTCGGGATGCCGCCGTGGAAGATCGACCGGGTGCGGCAGCAGATGCGGGGGTGGACGCCGGACGGGGTCGCGGTGGCCCTGCGGGCCGTGGCGGCTGCGGATGCGGGGGTGAAGGGTGGGGGGGACGACCCTGAGTACGCCCTGGAGAAGGCCGTCGTCGCTGTTGCGCGGGCCGCGCGGGCTGGGCGGTAGGAAGTTTCCGCCGGGCTGGGGTGGCGCTCCGGGCCGGCCCGGAAGTGGTCCGCGTTCACCGCGAGGTGGGCGCCCTCGTGCGAGCACCGGTTCCGTCCTCAAACGCCGGACGGGCTGGGGTGTGCGCCGGACGGGCTGGAAAGGCCGGGAAATCCCCCGCGCCGGCCACCAGACATGCGGAAGCCCCGGTCCCTGATCTGGGGAGATCGAGGAGCCGGGGCTTCCGGGTCACACTCTTGGTGCGCCGCACCCGCGTGGCGAACGCAGGTTCGGTGTGCGGCGCGGGGTGCCGGTCAGGGACGGGAGAGAGGGCCCGTCTGGTCCGTTCCGGCGATCACATCAGTGAGCTTCGGGAAGAAGCTCAGGCCTGCAGGGCGCCGACCTTGGACGCCAGCGCCGACTTCTTGTTGGCGGCGGCGTTCTTGTGGATGACACCCTTCGAGACAGCCTTGTCGAGCTGACGGGAGGCGTCGCGGACGGCCGTGGTGGCCTTCTCGACGTCACCGGCAACGACGGCCTCGCGGGCCTTGCGGATCGCGGTCTTGAGCGACGACTTGACGGCCTTGTTGCGCAGGCGCGCCTTCTCGTTGGTCTTGTTCCGCTTGATCTGGGACTTGATGTTCGCCACGAATAGAGCCTTTGCAGGTTCGTTGGATCTTCTAGGGCGCCACGCCGCTCATGAAGAGCCACGAGGCACAGCTGTCCACGGTAGCAGCCACCCTCCGACCGGCCCAAACCGGTCGCTGTCCCGCAGGCGTGGGACGATGGAGCCTACGTATCGATCCGACCGACGATCCGACCGACCCGACATCGACCCGAGACACGGCGTTCGGCGTCTCAAGAATCAGGACCCTGCGTGCCCGCGACTCCTTCCAACGTGCCCGAGCCGAGCCGTACCGACCCGGCGCTGATCCGCAATTTCTGCATCATCGCGCACATCGACCACGGCAAGTCGACCCTTGCCGACCGGATGCTTCAGCTGACCGGAGTGGTCGACCAGCGGCAGATGCGTGCTCAGTACCTCGACCGGATGGACATCGAGCGCGAGCGCGGCATCACCATCAAGTCCCAGGCGGTCCGACTGCCCTGGGCGCCCAACACGGGTGAGGACACGGGCACCACCCACATCCTCAACATGATCGACACCCCGGGCCACGTGGACTTCACCTACGAGGTCTCCCGTTCGCTCGCGGCCTGCGAGGGCACGGTCCTGCTGGTCGACGCCGCGCAGGGGATCGAGGCCCAGACGCTGGCCAACCTCTATCTCGCGATGGAGAACGAGCTCACCATCGTCCCGGTGCTCAACAAGATCGACCTGCCCGCCGCGCAGCCGGAGAAGTTCTCCGAGGAGCTGGCCAACCTCATCGGCTGCCAGCCCGAGGACGTGCTGAAGGTCTCCGCCAAGACCGGTGTCGGTGTGGACGCGCTGCTCGACCGGGTCGTCCGTGACGTACCGCCCCCGATCGGCGTCGCCGAGGCCCCCGCCCGCGCGATGATCTTCGACTCGGTCTACGACGCGTACCGCGGTGTCGTGACGTACGTCCGTGTCATCGACGGCCAGCTCAACAAGCGCGAGCGCATCCGGATGATGTCGACCGGCGCCACCCACGAGCTGCTGGAGATCGGGGTGTCCTCCCCGGAGATGACCCCGGCCGACGGCATCGGCGTGGGCGAGGTCGGCTACATCATCACCGGTGTGAAGGACGTGCGGCAGTCCAAGGTCGGTGACACGATCACCTCCCTGCACAACGGGGCGACCGAGGCGCTGGGCGGCTACAAGGACCCGAAGCCGATGGTCTTCTCGGGGCTGTATCCGCTGGACGGCTCCGACTACCCGGACCTGCGCGAGGCGCTGGACAAGCTCCAGCTCAACGACGCCGCCCTGGTCTACGAGCCGGAGACCTCCGCCGCGCTCGGCTTCGGTTTCCGCGTCGGCTTCCTCGGCCTGCTCCACCTGGACGTGGTCCGTGAGCGGCTGGAGCGCGAGTTCGGCCTCGACCTGATCGCGACCGCCCCCAACGTGGTCTACCGGGTCGAGATGGAGGACGGCAGCGAGCACGTCGTCACCAACCCGAGCGAGTTCCCCGAGGGCAAGATCGACAAGGTGCACGAGCCGGTCGTCCGCGCCACGGTGCTGGCCCCCAGCGAGTTCATCGGCGCGATCATGGAGCTCTGCCAGAACCGGCGCGGCACCCTGCTCGGCATGGACTACCTCTCCGAGGACCGCGTCGAGATCCGCTACACGCTGCCCCTCGCCGAGATCGTCTTCGACTTCTTCGACCAGCTGAAGTCCAAGACCCGCGGTTACGCCTCGCTCGACTACGAGCCCACCGGCGAGCAGACGGCCCAGCTCGTCAAGGTCGACATCCTGCTGCACGGCGACAAGGTGGACGCGTTCTCCGCGGTCACCCACAAGGACAAGGCGTACGCGTACGGCGTCCGGCTCGTCGCCAAGCTGCAGAAGCTCATCCCGCGGCAGAACTTCGAGGTGCCGATCCAGGCGGCCATCGGTGCCCGGGTCATCGCCCGTGAGACGGTCCGCGCCATCCGCAAGGACGTCCTCGCCAAGTGCTACGGCGGTGACATCTCCCGTAAGCGGAAGCTGCTGGAGAAGCAGAAGGAGGGCAAGAAGCGGATGAAGATGGTCGGCAACGTGGAGGTCCCCCAGGACGCCTTCATCTCGGTGCTGTCGACCGACGAGTCCGCCGGGGAGAGCAAGGGCAAGAAGTAGCCCCGAGCCGCCACCCGCCGACGAGCAGTCCGAAGGGTCCTCACACCGCAGTAACGTGCGGAGTGAGGGCCCTTTCGTTATGAAAGCGGCGGCTCGTTGCCTCTTACGTGGCGGACGAGTGCGCTCTACTCTGATCACGACTCGTTGGTTACTCACCAGTTAAACAAGCCGAACAAGCAGGTTGCGCAGCAGGACAGCAGCACAGGACAGCGGCGCTCAGTCGCAGTAGTCGCAGGATCAAAGAAGCCGGTCGTAGCAATGCCGCAGGCCCGGAGGACGTCGTGAGCGACACACAGACCTTGATCGATAACCGGCCGCCCTCCGTGGCGGCCCTCTTCATCGACCGCGTGGCGGCGACCCCGGACGGGGAGGCGTACCGCTACCCGGTCCCGTCCGCCTCGGGCGAGGGTCCCGACGACTGGAAGTCGCTGAGCTGGGGCCAGGCCGCCGAGCGGGTCTACGCGATCGCAGCCGGGCTGATCGCGCTGGGTGTGCAGCCCGAGGAGCGGGTCGCCCTCTCCTCCGCCACCCGGGTCGAGTGGATCCTCATCGACCTCGGTGTGATGTGCGCGGGCGCCGCGACCACCACGGTCTACCCCTCCACCAACGCCGAGGAGTCCGCCTTCATCCTGGCCGACTCCGAGAGCCGGATCCTCATCGCGGAGGACGCCGAGCAGCTGGCCAAGGCCCGTGAGCGCCGCACCGAGCTGCCCGACCTCGCCCATGTCATCGTCATCGACCCGGCCGGCGTCGAGCCCGCCGAGGGTGACCCCGAGGGCTGGATCATCACCCTCGCCGACCTGGAGGCCCGGGGCAACGAGCTCCTCGCCAAGACCCCGGACGCGGTCACCGAGCGGGTCTCCGCCATCACGGCCGACCAGCTGGCCACCCTCATCTACACCTCGGGCACCACCGGCCGCCCCAAGGGCGTACGGCTGCCGCACGACAACTGGTCGTACATGGCCAAGGCCACCGTCTCGACCGGGCTGATCAACGCCGACGACGTGCAGTACCTCTGGCTGCCGCTCGCCCACGTCTTCGGCAAGGTCCTCACCTCGGGCCAGATCGAGGTCGGCCACGTCACCGCGGTCGACGGCCGCATCGACAAGATCATCGAGAACCTGCCGGTCGTCCAGCCGACCTACATGGCCGCCGTCCCCCGGATCTTCGAGAAGGTCTACAACGGGGTCGCCTCCAAGGCCCGCGCGGGCGGCGGCGCCAAGTACAAGATCTTCCTCTGGGCGGCCGGGGTCGCCCGCGAGTACGCCAAGGTCTCCCAGGACAACTTCCGCCGCACCGGCAAGGCCTCCGTCCCCTTCGCGCTCGGCGCCAAGCACAAGGTCGCCGACGCGCTCGTCTACTCCAAGATCCGCGAGGCCTTCGGCGGCCGGCTGCGCGCCTGCGTCTCCGGCTCCGCCGCCCTCGCGCCCGACATCGGCTACTTCTTCGCGGGCGCCGGCGTCCACATCCTGGAGGGCTACGGCCTCACCGAGACCAGCGCCGCCTCCTTCGTCAACCCGGGCGAGGCCTACCGCACCGGCACCGTCGGCAAGCCGCTCCCCGGCACCGAGGTGCGCATCGCGGACGACGGCGAGATCCTGCTGCGCGGTCCCGGCGTCATGGAGGGTTACCACAAGCTGCCCGACAAGACCGAAGAGGTCCTGGAGTCGGACGGCTGGATCCACACCGGTGACATCGGCGAGCTCTCGGCCGACGGCTACCTGCGCATCACCGACCGCAAGAAGGACCTGATCAAGACGTCCGGCGGCAAGTACGTCGCCCCGGCGGAGGTCGAGGGCCAGTTCAAGGCGGTCTGCCCGTTCGTCTCCAACATCCTGGTGCACGGCGCGGACCGTAACTTCTGCACCGCGCTCATCGCGCTCGACGGCCCCACCATCCTGAACTGGGCCGCCGAGAACGGCCTGGAGGGCAAGTCGTACGCGGACGTGGTCGCCGCCCCGCAGACCGTCGAGCTCATCGACGGGTACGTCAAGCGCCTCAACGAGGGGCTCCAGCGCTGGCAGACCATCAAGAAGTTCCGCCTCCTGCCGCGCGACCTGGACGTCGAGCACGGCGAGCTGACCCCCAGCCTCAAGCTGAAGCGGCCGGTCGTCGAGCGGGAGTACCAGGGGCTGATCGACGAGATGTACGCGGGATCACGCGAGGCGTAGCGCGAACCACCGCTGCTCCGAGGGAGCCGGCGTACGCGGGCGGGAGGGCCGGACACCGAGGTGTCCGGCCCTCCCGCCCGCTGTGCATGTGTCGTTGTGTTTCCCGAAGCCTTGCGTTCGAACCTGCTCGATTTTCTGCCCACTTCGGTAACTCGGTGCTTATGGATGCGGCCGGTCTGTCACTCTGTCGGAGTCGTCGGACCCGTAGGAGCCGCACCGTGGCACCCATCCCCTTGCAGCGGGACACCGTGCAGCGTCCCGGCACCACCCGTGCCGGGTACGCGCACGGCCCGCGCCTGGCCAGCCGCACCAGCCTGCCCGGCATACCGCTCGCCCCGTCCGCCGCCCGCCGGTTCGTGCGGGCGGCGCTCGCGGAGTGGACCGGGCTGGGGGTGCCCGCCGCCGTGGGCTTCAGCGACCGGCTCGCCGACGACGCCGTGACCGTCACCAACGAGCTGGTCACCAACGCCGTCGTGCACGCCGGGACCACGGTCGACCTGGTCCTCAGGCTGGAGGAGGAGGGCGGCGACGAGCCGTCGGCGGCCCTCGTCCTGGAGGTCACCGACCACCACCCGGCCCGCCCGGTCGGCGCCGACGAGCCGGGCGCCGCCGGGGCACCGGGCCGTACGGACACCGAGCCGCCGGCGGAGAGCGCGGCCGGCCTCCCCGACCCCGCCGAGTACGGCCGGGGTCTCCAGCTCGTCGCCACCCTCGCCGAGTCCTGGGGCATCACCTACCGCACCGGCCTCAAGACCGTCTGGGCCCGGCTCCCCGTCGACGACTGGAGCGGCCCGCCCGCCCCGCCCGACCGGGACGCCCTGCGGCGGGGCCTGCGCGCCGCCGAGATCCTCGCCCCCGCTGCCCGGCGCACCGAACGCGACGACGCGGTCTGGGACAGCCGTGGCGCCCCGGCCTTCCTCGCCGAGGCGTCCGACCTGCTCGCCGGGCAGCTCGACGAGGACCTGGTGGCCGCCATAGCGGGCCAGCTGCTGGTGCCCCGCCTCGCGGACTGGTGCGCGATCTAGCTGGAGGCCGAGAGCGGCGGCCCTGGGGCCGAACCCCGCCTCGCCCGGGTCTGGCACAGCGACGAGACCGGTACGGAGCCCCTGCGCACCGCCCTGGAGCGGGAGCCCCTCCGCCTCCCGGCCGACGTCGGCTCCGGCCCCGTATCCGTCCCCGTGCCCGTGCCCTGGTCGGCCCCACCCGCGGACGAGGCTCCGCAGCCCGGCGCCCGTGACGGGGCCGCGCTCGCCTTCCGGATCACGGCGGGCGGCCGGGCGCTCGGGACCGTCCTCGTCGGACGGGAGGGCGTCGCCCAGGTGCCCGAGGCCGTCGCGTCCCTCATCGAGGACTTCGTACGCCGCCTCGGCCTCGCCGTCGGCGCCGCCCGCGCCTACACCCGGCAGGCCACCATCAGCCGGATCCTCCAGCGCGGCCTGCTCCCCAGCAAGGTCGCCGAGATCCCCGGCGTCACCAGCGCCCTCGTATACGAACCGAGCGACGACGGCGTGGTCGGCGGTGACTTCTACGACATCTTCCCGTGCCCCGGCGACCGCTGGTGCTTCGTCCTCGGCGACGTCCAGGGCTCAGGACCCGAGGCCGCCGTCGTCACCGGCCTCGCCCGCCCCTGGCTCCGCCTGCTCTCCCGGGAGGGCTTCGGCGTCGGCGAGGTCCTGGACCGGCTCAACCGACTGCTGCTCGACGACGCCATGGAGGCCGCCGAGGCCGCGGCCCTGATGGTCGCCGCAGCCGGGGGCCGGCAGCTCCACGACGGCTCGCAGTCCCGGTTCCTCTCGCTGCTGTACGGGGAGGTCGTGCCGCTCCCCGGCGGTGGCGTCCGCTGCACGGTGGTCAGTGCCGGGCACCCGCTGCCGCTGCTGCTGCGCCCCGACGG
Organism: Streptomyces microflavus; assembly: GCF_014650075.1. GTDB lineage: Bacteria > Actinomycetota > Actinomycetes > Streptomycetales > Streptomycetaceae > Streptomyces > Streptomyces microflavus. Next base: position 591,350 of record NZ_BMUG01000001.1, read on the forward strand.
CTCCGTACACCCGGCGGCCGAGCCGCAGGTGCTGCTCGGGGTCGTGGAGGACGTGGCGTACGAGAGCCAGACCTTCGACCTGGAGCCCGGGGACACCCTGCTCTGCGTCACCGACGGGGTGACCGAGCGGCGGTCGGGGCCACTGATGTTCGACGACGGGGACGGGCTGGCCCGGGTCCTCGCCGGGTGCGCCGGGCTGCCCGCCGATGCGACGGCCGAACGCATCCGCCGGGCGGTCCACGAGTTCGCCGAGCAGCCGCCGGACGACGACGTGGCGCTGCTGGTGCTCCACGCGGACTGAACGGGCCGGAGGCCGCCCCGACCGGGCGGAAAGCCGCCCGGTCCGGGAAGCTCCCGCGGCGAGCGACAATGGACGGTATGCCTTCCGTACTGCCCGATGGTGAGCCCGTGCCCGACGACGGGGCGCTGCCCCGCCACGCCCTGGAAGGCGCAGCCGACCGCCCGCTCGGCTTCTACCTGCACGTCCCGTACTGCGCCACCCGCTGCGGCTACTGCGACTTCAACACCTACACCGCCACCGAGCTGCGCGGCTCCGGCGGCGCCCTGGCCTCCCGCGACAACTACGCCGCCCACCTGATCGAGGAGGTCCGCCAGGCCCGCAAGGTCCTCGGCGACGACCCGCGCCCGGTGCGTACGGTCTTCGTCGGCGGCGGCACCCCCACGCTCCTGCCCGCAGCCGATCTCGTGACGATGCTGGCATCGATCAAGGAGGAGTTCGGGCTCGCGGAGGACGCGGAGATCACCACCGAGGCGAACCCCGAGTCCGTCGACCCGGCCTACCTCGAAGCCCTGCGCGAGGGCGGCTTCAACCGGGTCTCCTTCGGCATGCAGAGCGCCAAGCAGCACGTCCTGAAGATCCTGGACCGCACGCACACCCCCGGCCGCCCCGAGGCCTGTGTCGCCGAGGCGCGCGCGGCCGGCTTCGACCACGTCAACCTCGACCTGATCTACGGCACCCCCGGCGAGTCCGACGACGACTGGCGGGCCTCCCTGGACGCGGCCATCGGAGCGGGCCCCGACCACGTCTCCGCGTACGCCCTGATCGTCGAGGAGGGCACCCAGCTCGCCCGCCGCATCCGGCGCGGCGAGATCCCCATGACCGACGACGACGCGCACGCCGACCGCTACCTCATCGCGGACGAGGCCTTCGCCGCCGCCGGATTCGACTGGTACGAGGTCTCCAACTGGGCCACCACCGAGGCCGGCCGCTGCCTCCACAACGAGCTGTACTGGCGCGGCGCCGACTGGTGGGGCGCGGGCCCCGGCGCCCACAGCCACGTCGGCGGCGTCCGCTGGTGGAACGTGAAGCACCCCGGCGCGTACGCCCAGGCGCTCTCCGAGGGCCGCTCGCCCGGCGCCGGCCGCGAGATCCTCGGCGAGGAGGACCGCCGGGTCGAACGCATCCTGCTGGAGCTCCGGCTCCGCGAGGGCTGCCCGCTCGACCTGCTGAAACCCGACGGCCTCGCCGCCTCCCGCCGCGCCCTGACCGACGGACTGCTGGAGAGCGGACCCTACGAGGAGGGCCGCGCGGTCCTCACCCTGCGCGGGCGGCTCCTGGCCGACGCCGTCGTCCGCGACCTGGTGGACTGATCCCGGACCGCACCGGAGGCGGGCCTCACGGCTTGCAGTCCTTCGCCGTCAGCGGCGGCGCGACCCCGGCGGGCTTGCCGCAGACGACGGTCCGCTCGGCGCTCGGCCCGGGGCGGACCACCTTGACGATGTTCAGACCGTGCAGATGGCCGGAGACCGAGGACTTCGCCGGGCCGAACGCGATCGTCCCGGTGGGCATGTTGTTCAGCTCCACCGTGTGCAGCGTCGCCCAGGTCTCGGCGGCGCTCCTCCGGACGTCACCGCGCGCGGCTGCGTCGTACAGGGCCGCCGTCGCGCTGTAGGCGATGACCGTCTGCCCGCTGGAGAACAGCTCGTCCTCGTACGCCGGGCGCCCCGCGGCCAGCGCGGTGACCTTCTCCTCGTCGAGCAGGGCCCGCAGGGTGCGGTGCGCGTCCGCGTAGAAACCCGGGTTCGTTCCCCGGTCCAGCGGTGCGAGGGAGCTGTGGTAGAGCGTGACGTTCGTCGCGATGGAGGCGCTGTCGCTGAACGTGTCCTTCGTCAGATCGTCCCCGGTGAACACCGTCAGCGCCCGGTTCCAGCACCCGGTGGTCTCCGACAGGCCGCGCATCAGAGCCCGTACGTCCTCGACGCGCCCGGCGAAGTACAGCGCGTCCGGGACCCGCTCCGCCTGGCAGATACCGGTGAGCGGGGCGTTCAGACTGGCGCCGCCCGCCAGGTCGAAGTCGACGTCGGGGCCGAGCGCGAAGCCCGCCGCCCGGAGCATCGCCCGGCCCGCGTCCCGCTGCTCGGCGGTGTACCGGTCCAGGTCCCCGTTGCGGTCCTTGCGCGACAGCACGATCGCGTGCGGGCGCTCCAGCTTCCGCGCGATCTGCCGGGCGACCAGCCCGAGCGCGTACGTCTGCTCCTCGTCCGTCGCCGCCAGGCCGAAGTAGTTGGGGAAGTCACGGGGCAGATCGCTGCTGGAGTTCGTCGTGTTCACCAGCGGCAGCCCGGCCGTGCGGAGCAGCGCGGCGGCGTCGTCGCTCTCGTCGGTGTTACGGCCGAGGCCGACCACACCCACCACCGTCGGGTCCCGCCGGGCCACCTCGATGATCTTGCGGACGGCGGTGAGCTGGCGCAGCATGTCCTGGCCGGTGTTGGCGGTGAGCACCCGCAGCTTGACCGACCGGTTCACGGTCTTGTTCACCGCCTGCTGGTGGAGATAGACGCCGGTCAGCTCCTCCAGACCCTTGCGGGTCGCCTCGGGATCCCTGCCGGTCGACGTCAGCGGACCCGCGTAGACGACGGTGACGTACGCGTCGCCCGGTGCGATGTCCGCGTTCTCCTCCCGGATCGCCTGCTCGATCCGGTCGAACGTGATGCCCTCCCCGCCCCCGAGCAGCTCCAGGCCGTTGCCCCGGGCGAAGCGCACCTCGGGCACGGTCGCCACGCCGACGCACTCCCGGGACCCGTCCCGCCCGGCCCAGATCGCGTCCGTGCTCCGGTCGGTCAGCGGCCCGTGGCAGTACGTGTCACGCCAGTGCCCGGCCCACAGGAACGCCCCCAGCAGACTCCCCACCACGACCAGCGCGATGCTCGTCCTCGACATCACCCACCACGCCCAGGTGCGCGGCACCGGGTGGGTGACCAGCTCGGTCCGCGCGGGCGCGGTGGTCAGCTCCTGGGTGGCCAGCGGCAGCTGGAGCACCCACGCCAGCATCGCCGCCGCCACCGGCGACTGCCCCAGGCTCAGCTCGTCGGCCCAGCGGTCGTACTGCTCCTGGGCCCCCGGCGGAGCGGCCGGCCGGACCGCCCCCGGCCGCTCCGGGGGCGGCGGGGTGTGCCGCATGACCTCGGCGGCCGGCAGCGCCGCGAGCAGCAGCAGCGGATCGACCTCGCTGCGCCGCGACCGTACGTTGTTGATCGCGTTGATCAGCAGGATGCCGCCGTTGTCCTGGGTGGCCCGGTGCAGGAGCACCACCGGCGGCCGGGTCCGCTTGGCGCGCCGCCAGTCCGCCGCGCGGGGCCGGTAGTTGTCCCGCAGGTCCTCCAGCAGCGCCTGCACCCGCAGCTCCAGGTGGAACTGGCGCGCGTGCCCGTCGCCCGCCCCCGCGTGCGCCACCCGCTTCGCGACCGCCGCCGCCCGCACCCGGATCACGTCCCACGACCCTCTCGGCGAGAGGCGGGACCAGCCGTCCGAGGGATAGCCGGTGCTGGAGGCGGCCAGGGAGGAGGTGGTGGCGAACCACCGGCTGGCCCGGCGCAGCCACAGCAGCGGCGGCGCGGACCGGCCCACCAGCCCCACCACGGCGAGCCCGACCAGCGCGAGGGACGCCACCAGCACCGTCAGGAACCAGTCGATCTCGCCGAGCAGCACACTGAGCAGGGCGATGAAGAGCGCGCCGACGAAGGTCTCCGGCCGCACCGAGTTCCGTAACGACGACCCCCACGTGCCCCGGCGCGGCCGGTCGGCCCGCCAGCGCAGCCGGCGCAGCTGCTCCAGGATCAGCTCCTCGCCGATCTCCCCGGTGTCCCCGTCCGACTGCCCGACCACGGTCGCGGTCGCCTGCTCGATCGCCCCGAGCAGCCGTGAGCGGGGAAAGGCGAGGGGCTTGTACTGCGTGGCCCCGGGCGATTCCCACGGCTTCTCCGCCAGCGTGCGGACCATGTCCAGCGCCGCCTCGTACGGGGTGGCCCCGCCGCCCTCCAGCCGCTGCACCGGCACCCCGCGCCGCTCATTGGCCTTGTGGACCAGCCTGACGATCGCCTCGACCTGCTCGTCGATCTCGCGCCCGGCCCCGGCGTCCTCCGCCTTGATCACCACCAGCGGCATCACCGGCCGGTTCCTGCGGTACCGGTCGATCAGCTGCTGCATCAGACGGAAGACGGCCAGGGCCGCCTCGTTCCCCGCTCCGCCCCGCCAGTTCCCTTGTCGCATCGCCCGTGCCCTTCCCCCGTGAACGGGTGAGCCCGTTCCCCCCACCCTCCATAACCGATGGTGCGTGTGGGACGCAGGCATTCCTAGGGATCGGCACGTGATCCTCTCGGGCGGGCCGGCGACGGGCCCGGGACATCACTCAGGAAGGGTGACGAAGTCAATCAATTCCTCTACCCGGCCGAGGAGTTGAGGCTCAAGATCCTTGTAGCTGCGGACCTTGGACAGGATGTGCTGCCAGGCCGCCCCGGTGTTCTCCGGCCACCCCAGCGCCCGGCACACCCCCGTCTTCCAGTCCTGGCCCCGGGGCACCACCGGCCACGCGTCGATCCCCACCGAGGACGGCTTCACCGCCTCCCAGACGTCGATGTACGGGTGGCCCACCACCAGCACATGCGGATCCGAGACCTGCGCGGCGATCCGGGACTCCTTGGAGCCGGTCACCAGGTGGTCCACCAGCACCCCAAGCCGGGCGTCCGGCCCTGGGGAGAACGCACCCACGATGGCCGGGAGGTCGTCGATGCCCTCCAGGTACTCGACCACCACGCCCTCGATGCGCAGGTCGTCGCCCCACACCCGCTCCACCAGCTCCGCGTCGTGCCGGCCCTCCACATAGATCCGCCCCGCCCGCGCCACCCGGGCCCGCGCACCGGGCACCGCCACCGAACCGGAAGCCGTCCGGGCGGGACGCACCGGACCACCGGGCCCCGGGCGCACCAGCGTGACCACCTTGCCCTCCAGCAGGAAGGCCCGCGGCTCCATCGGGAAGACCCGGTGCTTGCCGAAGCGGTCCTCCAGGGTCACCGTGGGCCCCTGGGCCGTCTTCTCGCAGCGGATCACCGCCCCGCAGAAGCCGGTGGCGACCTCCTCCACGACGAGATCGGGTTCGGCGGGGACCTCGGGCACGGGGGCGGACCTCTTCCACGGCGGGGTCAGGTCCGGCTGGTAGCTGCGCATGCGCCGACGATAATCCTCACCCCGCCCCGAAGATCGTCACTCCGCCACAGAGCGGCCACTCCGCCCCGGGAGCCCGACAACCCTCACCCCGCCCCGAACCGCTCAGCCAGCGACCCCCGCTGCGCCCGGACGAACGCCGCGTCCACCACCGCCCCGTGCCCCGGCACGTACACCGCGCCCTCGCCGCCCAGTTCGAGCAGCCGGTCCAGGGCGGCCGGCCAGCGGGAGGTGATCGCGTCCCGGCCCGCCTGCGGCTCGCCCGACTCCTCCACCAGGTCCCCGCAGAGCACCACCGGAGGCTCGCCGTCCGTCCCCGGCACCAGCACCGCGAGGTCATGGCCGCTGTGACCCGGGCCCACGTTGGCCAGCAGCACCTGACGGCCGCCGCCCAGGTCGAGGGTCCACTCGCCGGTCACCTCGTGGTGCGGCACCACCAGCGTGTCCACCGCCCGGTGCGCCTCCTCCTCCGCGAGCCCGTGGTGCACGGCCGACCCGGCCAGCTCGTCCGCCGAGCGCCGCAGCAGGGCGGTGATGCCCACTGCCCCGTACACCTGGGCCCCGGCGAACGCCGCCGTACCCAGCACATGATCGAAGTGGGGGTGGCTCAGTGCGATATGCGTCACCCTCCGCCCGAGCAGGGCCTCGGCCTGCCTCCGCAGCTCGACGCCCTCGCGCAGCGTCGAGCCGGTGTCGTACAGCAGCACACCGCCGGGCCCGGCGACCAGCGCGACCGTGGCGTCCCAGCCCGGCAGGCGACGCCGCCCGATACCGTGGCCCAACCGCTCCCAGCCGAAGTCTTCCCAAGAGACGTCCATGGGACGACGCTATCGGGGCGACCCGCACGGTCCGGCGGCGGCGTGGCCGGTCGCCCTTGCCCCTGCCCCACCCCACCCCCGTACACTGACCGGGGGGTAACTGGCACTCGGACGCACCGAGTGCCAACAGGCACCGGGAAACAACAGCTGGAGGTGTGCGCCATGCTCAGCGAACGCAGACTCGAAGTGCTGCGCGCCATCGTCCAGGACTATGTCGGCACCGAGGAGCCCGTCGGCTCCAAGGCGCTCACGGAACGGCACCAGCTCGGGGTCTCCCCGGCCACCGTCCGCAACGACATGGCGGTGCTGGAGGACGAGGGCTTCATCGCGCAGCCCCACACGAGCGCGGGCCGCATCCCCACCGACAAGGGGTACCGCCTCTTCGTCGACAAGCTCGCCGGCGTCAAGCCGCTCTCCTCGCCCGAGCGCAGGGCCATCCAGAACTTCCTCGACGGCGCGGTCGACCTCGACGACGTGGTCGGCCGGACCGTACGGCTGCTCGCGCAGCTGACCCGGCAGGTCGCGGTCGTGCAGTACCCCTCGCTGACCCGCTCGACGGTCCGGCACGTGGAGCTGCTCTCGCTCGCCCCCGCCCGGCTGATGCTGGTCCTGATCACGGACACCGGCCGGGTCGAACAGCGTATGATCGACTGCCCCGCGCCCTTCGGCGAGGCATCGCTCGCGGATCTGCGGGCCCGGCTCAACAGCCGGGTCGTCGGACGCCGCTTCGCGGATGTCCCGCAGCTGGTGCGGGAGCTGCCGGAATCCTTCGACAGCGAGGACCGGGGAACGGTTTCCACGGTCCTTTCCACCCTCCTCGAAACCCTTGTCGAGGAGACGGAGGAGCGGCTGATGATCGGCGGCACCTCCAACCTCACCCGCTTCGGGCACGACTTCCCTGTGATGATCCGGCCGGTGCTGGAAGCACTGGAGGAGCAGGTCGTCCTGCTGAAGCTGCTCGGTGAGGCCACGGACTCAGCCATGACCGTACGGATCGGGCACGAGAACGCCCACGAGGGCCTCACGTCCACGTCCGTCGTCGCGGTCGGCTACGGTTCGGGCGACGAGGCAGTCGCCAAACTCGGCGTGGTCGGACCGACCCGCATGGACTACCCCGGAACGATGGGAGCGGTACGCGCAGTGGCACGTTACGTCGGACAGATCCTGGCGGAGTCGTAAGTGGCCACGGACTACTACGCCGTACTCGGCGTGCGCCGCGACGCATCTCAGGACGAGATCAAGAAGGCATTCCGTCGGCTCGCACGCGAGCTGCACCCGGATGTCAACCCGGATCCGAAGACCCAGGAGCGGTTCAAGGAGATCAACGCCGCTTACGAGGTGCTCTCGGACCCGCAGAAGAAGCAGGTCTACGACCTCGGCGGCGACCCGCTCTCCGCCAACGGCGGTGGCGGCGGCGCGGGCGGTTTCGGAGCCGGTGGCTTCGGCAACTTCTCCGACATCATGGACGCGTTCTTCGGAACGGCCTCGCAGCGCGGGCCCCGCTCGCGCACCCGCCGCGGCCAGGACGCCATGATCCGGCTGGAGATCGACCTCTCCGAGGCGGCCTTCGGCACCACCAAGGACATCCAGGTCGACACGGCCGTCGTCTGCAACACCTGCAGCGGCGAGGGCGCCGCCCCCGGCACCTCCGCCCAGACCTGTGACATGTGCCGCGGCCGTGGCGAGGTCTCGCAGGTCACCCGGTCCTTCCTGGGCCAGGTCATGACCTCGCGCCCCTGCCCGCAGTGCCAGGGCTTCGGCACGGTCGTGCCCACCCCGTGCCCGGAGTGCGCCGGCGACGGCCGCATCCGCTCGCGGCGCACGCTCACGGTCAAGATCCCCGCGGGCGTCGACAACGGCACCCGTATCCAGCTCGCCGGTGAGGGCGAGGTCGGCCCCGGCGGCGGCCCGCCCGGCGATCTGTACGTCGAGATCCACGAGCTGCCGCACGCCGTCTTCCAGCGGCGCGGCGACGACCTGCACTGCACGGTCACCATCCCGATGACCGCCGCGGCCCTCGGCACCAAGTGTCCGCTGGAGACCCTGGACGGCCTGGAGGAGATCGACATCCGGCCCGGCACCCAGTCCGGCCAGTCCGTCCCGCTGCACGGGCGGGGCATCACCCACCTGCGCGGCGGCGGCCGGGGCGACCTGATCGTGCACGTCGAGGTGACGACCCCCTCCAAGCTCGACGCGGAACAGGAGCGGCTCCTCCGGGAGTTCTCCAAGCTGCGCGGCGAGGAGCGGCCCCTGGGCCAGTTTCAGCCAGGTCAGCAAGGGCTCTTCTCCCGGCTGAAGGACGCCTTCAACGGCCGCTGAAGCGTTTTCCGCCTTTCACCGCACCGCCCATCGGTTCCGTACCGGTGGGCGGTGCGGCGTTCGGAGGGAGAACCGGTCACGCCGAACGCTGGCTGATTCGGCCCCTGTGCGGCCGACGTGGCACGATGCCGTCATGTCCTCCGCGTTGACCGATCTCTGCCGGTATCCGATCGTGCAGGCCCCCATGGCGGGCGGCGCTTCCGGACCTCAGCTCGCCGCGGCCGTCGCCGAGGCGGGCGGGCTCGGATTCCTGGCCGCCGGGTACAAAACGGCGGACGGCATGTACAACGAGATCAAACAGCTGCGCCGGCTCACCGGCGGCCCGTTCGGCGTCAACCTCTTCATGCCGCAGCCCGCGCTCGCCGACCCCAGCGCCGTCGAGGTCTACCGCCACCAGCTCGCCGGAGAGGCCACCTGGTACGAGACCCCGCTCGGCGACCCCGACGGCAGCGGCGACGACGGGTACGAGGCGAAGGTCGCCATCCTGCTGGAGGACCCCGTCCCGGTGGTCTCCTTCACCTTCGGCTGCCCCACCCGCGACACCCTCGACGCCTTCGCCAAGGCCGGGACGCACACCATCGTGACGGTCACCTCCGCCGAGGAGGCCCAGGCCGCCCAGTGGGCGGGCGCCGACGCCGTCTGCGTCCAGGGCTTCGAGGCGGGCGGCCACCAGTCCACCCACCGCGACGACCCGCAGGCCGACCACACCGGCACCGGGCTGCTCACCCTCGTCACCCAGGTCCGCGAGACCGTGCAGCTCCCCATCATCGCGACGGGCGGCCTGATGCGCGGCTCACAGATCGCCGCCGCCCTCGCGGCGGGCGCGGACGCCGCCCAGCTCGGCACCGCCTTCCTGATCTGCCCCGAGTCCGGTGCCCACCTGCTCCACAAGCAGGCCCTGACCAACCCGCTCTTCGTCCGCACCGAGCTGACCCGCGCCTTCTCCGGGCGCCCCGCCCGCGGCCTGGTCAACCGGTTCATCCGCGAACACGGCCCGTACGCCCCCGCCGCCTACCCCCAGGTCCACTACGTCACCAGCGGGCTCCGCCAGGCCGCCGCCAAGGCCGGGGACGCCCAGGGCATGGCCCTGTGGGCGGGCCAGGGCCACCGGATGGCCCGCGAACTGCCCGTCGGCGAGCTGATCGAGCTGCTCGCCGCCGAACTGGAGGCCGCCAGGTCGGCCCTGAGCATGAGGAGCCCCCGGTGACCGCACCGGTCTTCGTCGTCGAACGGATGCCCACCGGAGCGGAGTTCGTCCTGGAGGGCCCCGAAGGGCGGCACGCCGTCTCCGTGAAGCGGCTCCAGACCGGCGAGGAGGTCGTCCTCACCGACGGCCTCGGCCACTGGGCGGACGGCACCGTGCGCGCCGCCGAGGGCAAGGACCGCCTCACGGTCACCGTCCGCGGAGCCGTCCAGGAGGAGCCCGAGCCCGCGCCCCGGATCACCGTCGTCCAGGCGCTCCCCAAGGGCGACCGGGGCGAACTGGCCGTCGAGACCATGACCGAGACCGGCGTCGACGCGATCGTGCCGTGGCAGGCCGCCCGCTGCATCACCCAGTGGAAGGGCGAGCGCGGCGCCAAGGCCCTGACGAAGTGGCGCAGTACGGCACGGGAGGCGGGCAAGCAGTCCCGCCGGGTGCGCTTCCCCGAGGTGACCGAGGCCATGACGACCAAGCAGGTCGCCGCCCTCCTGGCCGGTGCCGACTTCGCCGGGGTCCTGCACGAGGACCGCGACCACGACAGCACCCCCCTCGCCACCGCCGAACTCCCCGCCACCGGAACGATCGTCCTCGTCGTCGGCCCCGAGGGCGGCGTCTCCCCGCAGGAGCTGGCCGCCTTCGCCGAGGCGGGCGCCCGCCCCTACCGGCTGGGCCGCAGCGTGCTGCGCACCTCCACCGCGGGGACCGCCGCGGCCGCGCTGCTCCTCGGACGCACCGGCCGCTGGGGCTGAACGGCCCCGGCGGACCGGCGTTAACATGCCCGTGTACTGATCACCAGCGAACGAGGAGGCCCGGCGCCATGGCGGGAGAGCCGCAGACCGACTGCCTGTTCTGCAAGATCGTCTCGGGAGACATCCCGGCGACCATCGTCCGCGAGAGCGACACGACCGTCGCCTTCCGCGACATAAACCCGCAGGCCCCGACCCACGTCCTGGTCATCCCCAAGGTCCACTACCCGGACGCCGCGACGCTGGCCGCCGCCGAACCGCAGATCGCCGCCGACGTGCTGCGCGAGGCCGGAGCGGTCGCCGCCGACGAGAAGGTGGACGGCAGCGGCTACCGGATCATCCTCAACACGGGCTCCGGCGCCGGCCAGACCGTCTTCCACGCGCACGCCCACGTCCTGGGCGGCCGCGGCCTCCAGTGGCCCCCCGGATAACGCCCGCCCCGTAGGAGCCCCTCCCATGTCCGTACGCGAGCTGGTGGTGCTCGGCACCGCCAGTCAGGTCCCCACCCGGCACCGCAACCACAACGGCTACCTGCTGCGCTGGGACGGTCAGGGCATCCTCTTCGATCCCGGCGAGGGCACCCAGCGCCAGATGCTGCGGGCCGGGGTCGCCGCGCACGACATCGACCGGATCTGCATCACCCACTTCCACGGCGACCACTCCCTCGGGCTCGCCGGGGTGATCCAGCGCATCAACCTCGACCAGGTGCCGCACCCCGTCACCGCCCACTACCCGGCGAGCGGGCAGCACTTCTTCGACCGGCTGCGGTACGCCACCGCCTACCGCGAGACCGTCGAGCTGACCCAGGCCCCGGTCGCCGGAACCGGCGGGGCCCTCGCCACCACCCCCGCGTACACCCTGGACAGCCACAAGCTCTCGCACCCCGTCGAGTCCTACGGCTACCGCCTCACCGAGCCCGACACCCGCCGCATGCTGCCCGCCCTCCTCAAGGAGCACGGCATCGCCGGACCCGATGTCGGCCGTCTCCAGCGTGAGGGCGTCCTCGGCGGCGTAACCCTGGAGCAGGTCTCCGAGCACCGGCGCGGGCAGCGGTTCGCGTTCGTCATGGACACCCGCCTCTGCGACGGGGTGTACGCGCTCGCCGAGGAGTGCGACATGCTCGTCATCGAGTCGACCTTCCTCGACGAGGACGAGAAGCTCGCCACCGACCACGGCCACCTGACCGCCGGACAGGCCGCCCGGGTGGCCAAGGAGTCGGGCGTACGCCACCTCGTGCTGACCCACTTCTCGCAGCGCTACAGCGACCCCGAACTCTTCGAGACCCAGGCCCGCGCCGCCGGGTTCGACGGCGAACTCACCGTCGCGCAGGACCTGATCAGAGTCCCGCTCCCTCCTCGGCACCAGCAACACTGAACCACCGCAGTCCGAAAAAGCCGCACCACCGTTTGCGAGACACCGTGCACCTCCCCAAGGCAGAACTCCACCTCCACATCGAAGGCACCCTCGAACCCGAGCTCGCCTTCGCCCTCGCGGAACGCAACGGGGTGACCCTGCCGTACGCCACCACCGACGAACTGCGCAGGGCCTACCAGTTCGACGACCTCCAGTCCTTCCTGGACCTCTACTACGCGCTCATGGCCGTGCTGCGCACGGAGGAGGACTTCACCGAACTCGCCGACGCCTACCTGGCCCGCGCCGCCGCCCAGGGCGTCCGGCACGCCGAGATCTTCTTCGACCCGCAGGCCCACACCGCCCGCGGTGTCCCCATCGGCACGGTCATCGAAGGGCTGGGCCGGGCGCTGGAGCGCAGCGAGGAGACCCACGGCATCTCCACCCAGCTCATCCTCTGCTTCCTGCGAGACCTCTCCGCCGAAGCCGCACTCGGCACCCTCGACGCCGCCCGGCCCTATCTGCACCGGATCAGCGCGATCGGCCTGGACTCCGCCGAGGTCGGCCACCCGCCCGCCAAGTTCCGCGAGGTGTACGAGGAGGCCACCGCGCTCGGACTGCGCAAGGTGGCCCACGCGGGGGAGGAGGGGCCGCCGGAGTACATCCGGGAGGCCCTGGACGTCCTCGGCGTCGAGCGCGTCGACCACGGGCTGCGCTGCATGGAGGACCCGGAGCTGGTGGCGCGGCTGGTCGCGGACCGGGTGCCGCTGACGCTCTGCCCGCTCTCCAACGTGCGGCTGCGCACGGTCGACACGCTCAAGGACCACCCGCTGCCGGAGATGATGGCAGCCGGGCTCCTGTGCACGGTCAACTCCGACGACCCCGCCTACTTCGGCGGGTACGCCGGGGACAACTTCGACGCCGTACGCGACGCCCTCGCCCTGGACCCGGAGCAGCTGCGGACCCTGGCCCGCAACTCCTTCGAGGCGGCCTTCCTCGACCACGACGAGGAGCGCCGGGCGCGCTACCTGTCCGAGGTCGAGGCGTACGCGTTCGACTGACCGGGCCCGCCGTCCGGACCGGCCGTCCGGATCGCGCTGCGCACCAGCCGCCTGCGCCGTACGCGGAGTTCGGTGACGGCCTGCTCCGGTGAGCCGAGCTTCGGCACGGCACCGGACAGGCTGCCGGTGGTGGCGGCCAGCAGGGCGGCCGGGGCGCCACCGCGGCGGCGGACCGAGCCGGGCACCAGCGGACGCCCACCGGTGTGCAGGGCCACGGCGGTGACGGGCGCGGCGACCAGCAGCGTGGCCGCGCCCAGGATCAGCCCCATCGCCGGGTAGCCGGCCTCCTCGGAGAGCACGCTGCCCAACAGCGGGCCGCACGCCACGCCCACGGAGGAGGCCGAGCCCGCCAGGACCGCCCAGCGGCCGCGTACGTCCAGGGAGGCGGCCAGGCCGATCAGGTAGGAGAGGACCACCGGGTAGACGGTGTTCCACATGATCTCGCCGGTCGCGAACGAGCCGAGGTCCCGGGCCGAGGAGCTGACCACGATGGACCCCGCGATGACCACGGTTCCCAGCCCGATCGGTACCGCCCTGCCCAGCCGCGCGCCGAGCACCCCGGCGCCCATGACACCCAGCAGGCCCGCACCGAGGGCGGCGGCGAAGACCGCGCCGACGGTGACCTCGGTCAGCCCCGCCTGGACGACACCGATGCGGCTGCTGACGCCCCACAGCGCGTTCTGCGCCATGGACCAGACGAGCATGCCGCCCGCCAGGACGAGACCGGAGCGGCGGTGCGGCAGCCGGCCGGTGATCTGCGAGGCCGACTCCTCGGTGGCCGTGGGGCCGTTCAGCCGTGCGGTCGCGGGCCAGACGAGGAGGGCGACCAGGGCGATCGCGGCGAACGGGAGCCGGTGGCCGCCGCCGAGGTGCGGGATCGTCAGATAGAGGGCGCCCGCCGTGGCGGAGACGGTGAGCAGCCCGAGCGAGGACGTCCGGTGCGGGTCGCGCTGCGCGGCGATCCCGGCCGCGGCGACCGCCGTCGCCGCCCCCGAGCCGAAGCCGCCGACCACCACGGCGAGCACCACCAGCGGCACGGACCCGGCCAGCGCGGCACAGCCGTACCCCACGACGGCCAGCACCAGACCGGCGCGGGCCGGGGTGCGGGACCCGTACCGCTCGACCCGGCCCGCCAGGGTGAAGCCGGCGCTCGCCGAACTCAGCAGCAGAGCGCTGCCGACCAGGCCCGCCTGCGCGGGACTCAGCCCGAGATGCACGCTGAGGCGGCCGACGATGGTGGGCAGCAGATAGGAGGCGAGGTAGCCGGCGGTGAAGACGGCGACCAGGGGCCACGCGGCGCGGGGGCGCGAGGACATGGGCGTTCCTGATGACATGCCTGAGCAGGCAGGGGGGAGGGGGAGGCAACGCGGGGCGCACCCGAGAAGGGCAGCGCGAAGCAAGCAGGGGAATGCGAAAATACGGGGAGGGGTATGGCGGGATAAGCGGAGATACGGGGAAGTGCGGCTCTCGTCGGACAACGTCCCCGAAGGTGCTCGCGGGGCAATTTGTATCAAGCGCTCCCGGCCGACCGAAAGCCGCCCCGATGTGATCTGGGTCACTTATGCGTTTATGCGCTCCGGGCCCGGGTAGCAGCGCATGTTTATGCAGGTCAGGATCGGCTGTCGGCCCTCTTTTCATCGGCGGGGGAGGCCCCGCCCCCCGCCCCGAATCGGGCAGACTGGCCGGATCTCACACTGTCCAGATCTGCCGCACGGCCGGGGAGCGCACGGTGAGCACTGACACTCCAGGGATCGACCCGCTGCTGGCGCTGCGCGCCCCGCAGGACCCCGCCTGCGACGTCTTCCTGACGGGCACGGTCTTCCTCGACATCATCTTCACCGGCCTCGACAGCGCCCCCGTGCGCGGCACCGAGTCCTGGGCCCGCGGGATGGGCTCCAGCCCCGGCGGCGTCGCCAACATGGCCACCGCGCTGGCCCGGCTCGGCCTGCGCACCTCCCTCGCCGCCGCCTTCGGCGACGACCACTACGGCGAGTACTGCTGGGACGCCCTCGAACAGGGCGAGGGCATCGACCTGTCGATGTCGCACACCGTCCCCGGCTGGCACTCCCCGGTCACCGTCTCCATGGCGTACGAGGGCGAGCGCACGATGGTCTCCCACGGCCACGAGGCCCCCGCCCCTCCGGCCGTTCCTGGGCAGGCCCCCACCGCCCCGAACCCGGCGTTCCCCCAGTGCCCGCCCCGCGCCCGCGCGGCCATCGCCTCGCTCGTCCCCGGCCGCAGCGAACCCTGGGTGGCCACCGCTGCCCGGCACGGCGCGCTGATCTTCGCCGACGTCGGCTGGGACGAGACCGGCCGCTGGGACCTGGACGCGCTGCCCGACCTGACGCACTGCGAGGCGTTCCTGCCCAACGCCGAGGAGGCGATGCGCTACACCCGCACCGACTGTCCGCGCGCCGCCGCCCACGCACTGGCCGAACGCGTCCCGCTCGCCGTGGTCACCCTGGGCGCCGAGGGCGCGTACGCCGTCGACGGGCGCACCGGGGTCAGCGCCCAGGTGCCCGCCATCGAGGTGGAGGCGCTCGACCCGACCGGCGCCGGGGACGTCTTCGTGGCCGGATTCGTCACCGGCACCCTCGCCGACTGGCCGCTCGCCGACCGGCTCGCCTTCGCCGGGCTGACCGCCGCCCTCTCGGTCCAGGAGTTCGGCGGCTCCCTCTCCGCACCCGGCTGGGCCGAGATCGCCGCCTGGTGGCAGCGGATCCGCACCTGCGAGAGCCAGGACCCCACCGCCCTGGAGCGGTACGCGTTCCTGGAGGAGCTGCTCCCCACCACGGCCCGCGCCTGGCCGCTGCGGCGCGCGGTCCCCACGATCGGCTTCCGCCAGTGAACGGGCGGCGGACTCCTCGTACACGCGGCCGGTAAAAGGACTCTGCGTTGTCACTGCCAGGTCGTAGGCTTGGTAATCCAGAGGTTGTCGAGCAGCGAGAACCCTGCAACGGGAGGTATGCGCAGGCCCTAGGGCCGGCCCATGACTCAGACACCCACACAGCCGCAGGCGCGTGCCCAGATCCGGATTCCGGCCGCACACCCCATGGTGATGCTCCTCGGATCGGGTGACTCGCTGTTGCGCGTGATCGAAGAGGCCTTCCCGGCGGCCGACATCCATGTCCGGGGCAACGAGATCAGCGCCACGGGCGAGGCGGCCGACGTCGCCCTCATCCAACGCCTGTTCGACGAGATGATGCTCGTGCTCCGCACCGGAGCGCCGATGACGGAGGACGCAGTGGAACGGTCGATCGCCATGCTCAGGGCGGCCGGCACCGGACAGGGAGAGCCCCAGGGCGAGACGCCCGCCGAGGTGCTGACGCAGAACATCCTCTCCAGCCGCGGCCGCACCATCCGCCCCAAGACGCTCAACCAGAAGCGGTACGTCGACGCGATCGACGAGCACACGATCGTCTTCGGGATCGGCCCGGCGGGCACCGGCAAGACCTATCTCGCCATGGCCAAGGCGGTCCAGGCCCTGCAGTCCAAGCAGGTCAGCCGCATCATCCTGACCCGCCCCGCGGTCGAGGCGGGGGAGCGGCTCGGCTTCCTCCCGGGCACGCTCTTCGACAAGATCGACCCGTATCTGCGCCCGCTCTACGACGCCCTGCACGACATGCTCGACCCGGACTCGATCCCGCGGCTGATGGCGGCGGGCACGATCGAGGTGGCACCGCTGGCGTACATGCGCGGCCGAACGTTGAATGACGCGTTCATCATCCTGGACGAGGCGCAGAACACCAGCGCCGAGCAGATGAAGATGTTCCTCACCCGCCTCGGCTTCGACTCCAAGATCGTCGTCACCGGTGACGTCACCCAGGTCGACCTGCCGAGCGGCACCAAGAGCGGGCTGCGGCAGGTCCAGGACATCCTGGAGGGCCTGGACGACGTGCACTTCTCCCGTCTCACCTCGCAGGATGTCGTCCGGCACAAGCTCGTCGGCCGTATCGTCGACGCGTACGAGAAGTACGACAGCCGAAACGGTCAACAGGACGGTCAGGCGGACGGCCGGGAAGACGGCCGACGCGACCGCCGAAAAGGGAAGTAGTCGCAGCGCACCATGTCGATCGATGTCAACAACGAGTCCGGAACCGAGGTCGACGAGCAGGCGATCCTCGACATCGCCCGCTACGCACTGGCCCGGATGCGGATCCACCCGCTGTCCGAGCTCTCGGTGATCGTGGTGGACACCGACGCCATGGAGCAGCTGCACATCCAGTGGATGGACCTCCCCGGTCCGACCGACGTCATGTCCTTCCCGATGGACGAGCTCCGTCCGCCGGCCAAGGACGAGGAGGAGCCCCCGCAGGGGCTCCTCGGTGACATCGTGCTCTGCCCGGAGGTCGCGAAGAGGCAGGGCGAAGAGGCGCCGACGCAGCACTCCATGGACGAGGAGCTCCAGCTCCTGACCGTCCACGGGGTGCTGCACCTGCTGGGGTACGACCACGAGGAGCCGGACGAGAAGGCCGAGATGTTCGGCCTCCAGGCCGCCATCGTGGACGGCTGGCGCGGTGAGCACGGGCTCACCGGTGCGTCCCCCGCCCCCACCGTCTCGTGATCGCGCCCCTGATCACCGGCGCCGTCCTGCTGGTCGTCGTCGGCTGGCTGGCCGCCTGCGCCGAGGCGGGCATCGCCCGTACGTCGAGTTTCCGGGCGGACGAGGCGGTCCGGGCCGGGCGGCGCGGCAGCGCGAAGCTGGCGCAGGTCGCCGCCGACCCGGTGCGCTATCTCAACGTCGCCCTGCTGGTGCGGGTCGCCTGCGAGATGTCGGCCGGGGTGCTGGTCACCTACGTCTGCCTGCAGAAGTTCCCGGAGACCTGGGAGGCGCTCGCCTTCGCGATGGGCGTGATGGTCCTCGTCAGCTATGTCGCCATCGGGGTCTCCCCGCGCACCATCGGCCGCCAGCACCCGCTGAACACGGCGACCGCCTCGGCGTACGTGCTGCTGCCGCTGGCCCGGATCATGGGCCCGATCCCGCAGCTGCTGATCCTCATCGGCAACGCGCTCACCCCCGGCAAGGGGTTCCGCAAGGGCCCGTTCGCCAGCGAGGCCGAGCTGCGCGCCATGGTCGACCTCGCGGAGGCGGAGTCGCTGATCGAGGACGACGAGCGCCGCATGGTGCACTCCGTCTTCGAGCTGGGCGACACCCTGGTGCGCGAGGTGATGGTGCCGCGCACCGACCTGGTCTCCATCGAGCGCTACAAGACGATCCGTCAGGCCCTCACCCTCGCCCTGCGCTCCGGCTTCTCCCGGATCCCGGTCACCGGGGAGAACGAGGACGACATCGTGGGGATCGTCTACCTCAAGGACCTGGTCCGCAAGACCCACATCAACCGCGAGTCCGAGGCCGACCCGGTCTCCACCGCGATGCGCCCGGCCGCCTTCGTCCCCGACACCAAGAACGCCGGGGACCTGCTGCGCGAGATGCAGCGGGACCGCAGCCATGTCGCCGTCGTCATCGACGAGTACGGCGGCACGGCGGGCATCGTCACCATCGAGGACATCCTGGAGGAGATCGTCGGCGAGATCACCGACGAGTACGACCGCGAGCTGCCGCCCGTCCAGGAGCTGGAGAACGGCTGCTACCGGGTCACCGCCCGGCTCGACATCGGGGACCTCGGCGACCTCTTCGGGCTCGACGAGTACGACGACGAGGACGTGGAGACCGTCGGCGGGCTGCTCGCCAAGGCGCTCGGCCGGGTCCCGATCGCCGGTGCGTCGGCCGTCGTAGAGCTGCCCGACAGCCGAAGGCTCCGGCTCACCGCCGAATCCCCGGCCGGCCGCCGGAACAAGATCGTCACGGTGCTGGTGGAGCCCGAGGAGAAGGAAGCGGAGACGGAGACGGTATGACGCCCGAGCGGCTGCGCGCCTTCTGCCTGGAGTTCAACGCGAGCGTCGAGGAGTTCCCGTTCGGGCCCGAGACCTCGGTCTTCAAGGTGCTCGGCAAGCTCTTCGCCCTCACCGCCCTGGACGCGCGGCCGCTGACGGTCAACCTCAAGTGCGACCCGGACGAGGCCGTCCGGCTCCGCGAGGAGCACCCGGCGGCGATCGTGCCCGGCTGGCACATGAACAAGCGCCACTGGAACACGGTGACCGTCTCCGGCATCCCGGACAAGCTGCTGCGCGAGCTGATCGAGGACTCCTACGACCTGGTGGTCGCCGGACTCCCGAAGGCGGAGCGGCTGAAGCTGGACCGGCCGTAGGGAACACAGGAGTTACGTGGACGGGCCCGCTCCTCCCCCGTGGGGAGCGGGCCCGTCCACGTACCGGCACAGGGGTCAGCTGCGCCGCAGCCCCGCCGCCACCGCCGCGCCCGCCGCCAGCAGGACGGCCGCCGCGATCGCCACCACCGTCCGTACGCCGTCGAACAGCCCGCCCTGCGTCGTCGCCAGCACCCCCAGCAGCGGGATGCCGACCGTCAGCCCCACCTGCTGGGTCGTGGTGACCAGACCGGTCGCGAGCCCCTGCTCCTCGTTCGGGACACCGGACGTCACGGTCAGGCCGTACGCGATGATCGCGCCCAGGTGGCACATGCTCGCCAGGGACACCGCCGCCGTCGCCAGCCAGACCCCCGCATCCGTGCCGAGCCCCAGCAGTGCACCGATGAACAGCCCCTGGCCCAGCAGCGACACCACCAGGGTCCGGCGCGCGCCGATCCGGCCGATCAGCCTCGGCGCGTACATCCCCGCCACCACCGACAGCACGCCCTGCACCCCGAAGACGAGCCCGGTGGCGAACGGGGAGAGGCCCAGGACCTCCTGGAGGTAGAGCGTCAGGACGAAGACGACGGTGGACATCATCGAGAAGGTGATGAGCCCGCCCAGATTGCCGAACGCCACCGTCCGCCGCCGCAGCATCGGCAGCGAGACCAGCGGGGCCGCCGCACGGGACTCCACGACCACGAACGCGGCCAGCAGACCGACGCCGAGGACCAGGGCGACCAGCACGTCCGCGCGGCCGAAGCCGTGCTCCGCCGCCGTCGTCAGGGCGTAGATCAGCGCCAGCAGTCCGCCGGTGACGGCGACCGCGCCCGGTACGTCGAGCCGGGGACGGTCCGGCGTACGCGACTCCTCCAGCACCTTCGGGACCAGTACCAGCACCACCACCGAGGCCACGGTCAGCAGGCCCATCGTGGAGCGCCAGCCCAGCGTGTCGGTGAGGACGCCGCCCGCCACCATGCCCACCGTGAAGCCGAGCGAGAGCAGGGTCCCGCTGATCCCGAGCGCCCGGTCCCGCAGCGGGCCCTCCGGGAACGTGGTGGTCAGCAGGGACATCCCGGTCGGCACGATCACCGCTGCCCCGAGGCCCTGGAGGGCCCGCCCGGCGAGGAAGGAGGCCGGGTCCCAGGCCAGGGTCGCCAGCAGCGAGGAGGAGCCGAAGAGGGTGAGCCCGGCGAGGAACAGCCGGCGCCGCCCGTACAGATCGGCGATCCTCCCGAACAGCAGCAGGAACCCGCCCGACGGCAGCGCGAACGCGGTCACCGCCCACTGGAGCCCCGAGGTGGAGAGCCCCAGATCCGCACCGAGGACGGGCAGGGCCACGTTCAGTACGGAGAAGTCGAGCGCCACCATGAACTGGGCGGCGCACAGCACGAAGAGGACGAGCCGGGCCCGGCCGGAGAGTCGTGCCGGGGGCGCGGGGGCAGGGGCCGGGGAGCGTGGGGGAGCCGAGGTGACAGGGGTTGCAGGGGTTTCGATCGCCATGGCCCCCACCCTGCGGCGGCCGGAATATCCGTGGGGAGCGGGAACTTATCCTGTTGCCCGCACCACCAGGCAGGCGCACCACGACACAGGGGGAGTACGTGGCCACACCGGCCCGGCAGGCGACGGACGGCACCAGAACCCGGCAGGCGACGGACGACACCAAGGCCCACCGGCTCGCGGAGCTGCGGGAGTTCCTCAGGAGCCGCCGGGCGCGCGTCACCCCGGCCGCCGCGGGCCTCCCGGACGGCGGCGCCCGCCGGCGTACGCCCGGTCTGCGCCGGGAGGAGGTCGCCGTCCTCGCGGGCGTCGGGGTCTCCTGGTACCAGTGGCTGGAGCAGGGCCGCGACATCACCGTCTCGCCGCAGGTGCTGGACGCCGTGGCCCGGGTGCTCCGCCTCAGCAGCGCCGAGCGCCGCCATCTGTACGTCCTCGCCGGGCTGAACGCGCCCCCGCTGGAGGTCGATCCGGCGCACGCCGACATGTGCGACGGGCTGACCCGGCTGATCGAGGCGTGGATGCCGTACCCGGCTCACATCATGGACCGGTACTGGAACACCGTCCTCCACAACGACGCGGCCGCCGCGGTCCTCGGTATGCGCCCCGGCATCCGGCAGAACTGCCTGATCGACTTCTTCACCGACCCGGTCTACCGGGCGCGGACCGGGCCGAGCTGGGCGGCGCTCGCCCCGCAGGTGGTGGCCCAGTTCCGGGCGGCCTGCTCCGAGTGCCCGGACGACGACGGCTTCCGGGCCGTCGTCGAGGAGGCGAAGGCGGTCAGCGAGCTCTTCGCCGAACTGTGGGAGCGGCGCGACATCGTGCCCGCCGGGCAGAACCGCAAGGAGGTGGAGCACCCGCTCGTCGGGCGGCTGTTCCTGGAGGCGACCCAGCTGCGGGTGCCCGCCCGGCCGGACCTGGCGATCGTGCTGCACACCCCGCTGCCGGACACCGGGACCGAGGCCAGGCTCCAGTGGCTCGCCTCGCCCGAGGGGCGGCGCGGCTCGATGTACCCGGTGCCGGGGTGAGTGGGCCCGCGCGGTCCGGTGCTTCGTATGCTCGTGCCATGACCGACAGCACCGGCACCACCGACTCCACCGCCCTCGACGCCGAGGACCGCAAGATCGTCACCCTGGCGCGCAGCGCCCGCGCCCGCAACGGTGTGGCCGAGGGCGCCGCCGTACGGGACGAGACCGGACGTACGTATGTGGCGGGCACCGTGGCGCTGGAGTCGCTGAAGCTGAGCGCCCTGCAGACCGCCGTCGCGATGGCGGTCGCCAGCGGTGCCACCTCGCTGGAGGCCGCGGCCGTCGTCTCCGCCGCCGAGACCCCCGCCGACGCCGACCGCGCCGCCGTACGGGACCTGGGCGGACCGGAGACGCCGGTGCTGCTCGCGGGCCCGGACGGCACCCTGCGGCTGCGGGTCACAGCGGGCTGACGGGCCGGTCCGGGCGGCGGTTCCGTACGGCCTTCCGGCCCGTCCGCGGGGCCCTCCCGACCGGCCTTCCGGCGCGTCCGGGCGGACCGCTGTTCGGGAGTGCCGCCGCGATCGGGGAGAATGGTCGCCATGAGCGCTCGCCCGAACCAAGAATCCGCTGCCCAGCAGACGGAGACCACCTCCCCCCACCGGGCCGGCTTCGCCTGCTTCGTGGGCCGCCCCAACGCGGGCAAGTCCACCCTGACGAACGCTCTGGTCGGTCAGAAGGTGGCGATCACCTCCAACCGCCCCCAGACCACCCGGCACACCGTGCGCGGCATCGTGCACCGGGACGACGCGCAGCTGATCCTGGTCGACACCCCCGGCCTCCACAAGCCGCGCACGCTCCTCGGCGAGCGGCTGAACGACGTGGTGCGCACCACCTGGGCAGAGGTCGACGTCATCGGCTTCTGCCTGCCCGCCGACCAGAAGCTCGGTCCGGGCGACAAATACATCATCAAGGAGCTCGCGGGGATCAAGAAGACCCCCAAGATCGCCATCATCACCAAGACCGACCTGGTCGAGTCGAAGGCGCTGGCCGAACAGCTCCTCGCCGTCTCCGCGCTCTCCGACGAGCTCGGCTTCGAGTGGGCCGAGATCATCCCGGTCTCGGCGGTCAAGGACCAGCAGGTCGGCCTGCTCGCCGACCTCATCGCACCCCTGCTCCCGGAGAGCCCGCCGCTCTACCCGGAGGGCGACCTCACCGACGAGCCGGAGATGGTCATGGTCGCGGAGCTGATCCGCGAGGCCGCGCTGGAGGGCGTACGCGACGAGCTGCCGCACTCCATCGCGGTCGTCGTCGAGGAGATGCTGCCCCGCGAGAACCGTCCGGCGGACAAGCCGCTGCTGGACATCCACGCCAACGTCTACATCGAGCGCCCGAGCCAGAAGGGCATCATCATCGGCCCGAAGGGCCAGCGGCTGAAGGACGTCGGCACCAAGTCCCGCAAGCACATCGAGGCGCTGCTCGGCACGCCGGTCTTCCTGGACCTGCATGTGAAGGTCGCGAAGGACTGGCAGCGCGATCCCAAGCAGCTGCGCAAGCTCGGGTTCTAGGAGCCTCCTCCCGGGTTCCAGGAGCCTCCTGAAGAAAGCGCCGGTCTCACGCGCCCTCCTTGAGGATGCGTGAGACCAGCGTGCGCTGCGCCCCGGTCAGATCGGGGTCAGCGCAGTACACGGTGCGGTCCCCGACCGTGATCCGGTAGCGGAACCCGTCCGGCACCCCGGACGGCGGCGCGTCCGGGGTGGCGGCGAGGACCTCCTGGGCGAGCGACTCCCACTCCGTGGCGTCCTCCCGGCCCTCGGTGTCGACCTCGTGGTGGCGGGAGATGCCGGCGAAACCGCCGGTGCGGGTGACCTGAATCAGCATGGGGTCCTGTCTAGCCGGGGCCGGTCGCGGGCTCAAGCCCGCCTCGCTCCGGCCCGCTCACTCCGCCGTGGGAACGCCCACCTCGGACCAGGCCTTCAGCACCGCCTCCCGCTCACCGCGCTCGCCGAAGCGGTCGCCCGCCGCCGCGACCGTCAGCCGGGCGAACTCGGCGAAGTCCGCGGTGGCCGTCAGCTCGCCGCCGGTCAGCACGTCGAACCAGATCTGCCCGGCCCGCTCCCAGGCGTTGCCGCCCAGCGCGGTGGCCAGGAGGTAGAAGGCGCGGTTCGGGATGCCGGAGTTGATGTGGACCCCGCCGTTGTCCTCCTCCGTCTCGACGTACTCCTCCATCGACGCGGGCTGCGGGTCCTTGCCGAGCACATCGTCGTCGTACGCCGTGCCGGGGGCCTTCATCGAGCGCAGGGCGTCCCCGCTGACCCGGGGCGCCAGCAGCCCCGCGCCGATCAGCCAGTCGGCCTGCTCGGCGCTCTGGCCCAGCGAGTACTGCTTGACCAGCGAGCCGAAGACGTCCGAGACGGACTCGTTGAGCGCGCCCGACTGGCCCTCGTAGCGCAGGTTGGCGGTGTACTGGGTGAGGCCGTGGGCCAGTTCGTGGGCGATGACGTCGATGGCGTACGTGAAGTCGAGGAAGATCTCCCCGTCACCGTCGCCGAAGACCATCTGCTCGCCGTCGAAGAACGCGTTGTTGTACTCGTGGCCGTAGTGCACGGAGCCGATGAGCGGCAGGCCCTTGCCGTCGATCGAACTGCGCCCGTACGCGGAGAGCAGCAGTTCGAAGGTGGCGCCGAGTCCGGCGTACGCGCGGTTGACGCTGGCGTCCGAGGTCGGCTTCTGGCCCTCGTCACGGACCTGGCGGCCGGGCAGGGAGGTGCCGTTCTCGCAGTCGTACAGGGTGCGGTGGGGCTTGACGGGGACCGCGCCCGCCGTGGGGGTGGCGGGCGCGGCGGCCAGGGCCGTCAGCCGACGGCGGTTGCGGCGGAGGCCGTCGGCCTCCAGGGTGCGGCGGGCCGGATCGGCCAGCCGGGCGTCGCCGGAGTGCGACAGCTTGTCGAGGACGTGGGGCGGCACGATGGTGCAGAAGACAGGGTGGAGCCCGTCCTCATTGGTTCGAGGCTGCATGACATCGACTGTGGCACTCCGTCACCGCCCTGTCACTGGTTGCGACGATGATTGACGAAATGGAGTGATGAGTCACCGTTTTCCCCTCATCGATGCCCGGTCCCGCATACTGATACGGACCGACACCCCGGGCCACCCTCGGCTAGGCTCGTCGCATCATGCGTTTCGGGCTGCTTCTCCTTAGCTGCCGCGGCGAGGGCCTGTAGTCGTAGGCCGACCCCCTCCCCGCGGAGTCTGGTGCTGCAGCGAAACCGTCGGCCGTCCCCCGCTGGACCCCGAGGAGCCCTACGCCATGACGACGCCCGTGAACCCCGCCGGTGCTGTGAACCCCGCCGATAATGCTGTCGGCAGCCCCACCCCCGTCACCAACGCGACGCAGCTGCAGAAGCCGTCCGGGATGCCGGTCCACAAGTACCGCGGTTACGAGGCCGTGGACATCGCCGACCGCACCTGGCCCGACAACCGGATCACCGTGGCGCCCCGCTGGCTGTCCACCGATCTGCGTGACGGCAACCAGGCGCTGATCGACCCGATGTCGCCGGCCCGCAAGCGCGAGATGTTCGACCTGCTCGTACGCATGGGCTACAAGGAGATCGAGGTCGGCTTCCCGTCCTCCGGCGAGACCGACTTCGCCTTCGTCCGCTCCATCATCGAAGAGGGTGCGATCCCCGAGGACGTGACGATCTCCGTCCTGACGCAGGCCCGCGAGGAGCTGATCGAGCGGACCGTCGAGTCGCTGGTCGGCGCCCGCCGGGCCACGGTCCACCTGTACAACGCCACCGCCCCCACCTTCCGCCGGGTCGTCTTCCGCGGCTCCAAGGAGCAGGTCAAGCAGATCGCGGTGGACGGCACCCGGCTGGTCATGGAGTACGCCGAGAAGATCCTGGGCCCCGAGACCGTCTTCGGCTACCAGTACAGCCCGGAGATCTTCACCGACACCGAGCTGGACTTCGCCCTGGAGGTCTGCGAGGCGGTCTGTGACGTCTGGCAGCCCGAGGAGGGCCGCGAGATCATCCTGAACCTGCCCGCCACCGTGGAGCGCTCCACGCCCTCCACCCACGCGGACCGCTTCGAGTGGATGTCGCGCAACCTGTCCCGCCGCGAGTTCGTCTGCCTGTCGGTCCACCCGCACAACGACCGGGGCACCGCCGTCGCCGCCGCCGAGCTGGCCATCATGGCGGGCGCCGACCGCATCGAGGGCTGCCTGTTCGGGCAGGGCGAGCGGACCGGCAACGTCGACCTGGTCACCCTGGGCATGAACCTGTTCTCGCAGGGCGTGGACCCGCAGATCGACTTCTCGCAGATCGACGAGATCCGTCGCACCAGCGAGTACTGCAACCAGATGGAGATCCACCCGCGCCACCCGTACGCGGGCGACCTGGTCTACACCGCCTTCTCCGGCTCCCACCAGGACGCCATCAAGAAGGGCTTCGACGCGATGGAGAAGGACGCGGCGGCCCAGGGGAAGACGGTCGACGAGATCGAGTGGGCCGTGCCGTACCTGCCGATCGACCCGAAGGACGTCGGCCGTTCCTACGAGGCGGTCATCCGGGTCAACTCGCAGTCCGGGAAGGGCGGTATCGCGTACGTCCTGAAGAACGACCACAAGCTGGACCTGCCGCGCCGGATGCAGATCGAGTTCTCCCGGATCATTCAGGCCAAGACCGACGCCGAGGGCGGCGAGGTCACCCCGACGCAGATCTGGTCCACCTTCCAGGACGAGTACCTGCCGAACGCCGAGAACGCTGTGGCTCGATGGGGTCGCATCCAGCTGCGCTCCGGCCAGACCACCACCGACACCGACGGCACGGACACCCTGACCGTCGAGGCCACCGTGGACGGTACGGACACCGTGCTGACCGGAACGGGCAACGGCCCGATCTCCGCGTTCTTCGAAGCGCTGCAGGCCACCGGCATCGACGCCCGGCTGCTGGACTACACCGAGCACACGATGAGCGAGGGCGCCAGCGCCCAGGCCGCCTCCTACATCGAGTGCGCGATCGACGGCAAGGTGCTGTGGGGCATCGGTATCGACGCCAACACCACCCGCGCCTCGCTCAAGGCGGTCGTCTCCGCGGTCAACCGCGCCTCCCGCTGATCCGGCCGGGCGCCCCCTCGTACGGACGTCCGCTTTGACCCCGTACGTGAGCAGTCCCAGAACCCCGATCGCCCGCTCCGGGCGGTCGGGGTTCGGCCATATTCCGAGGGTTGTGGCTTCCGGGCTACTGACGCCCCCTCGCGCATGTGGCTAACATCACGTCCAACACACGGCAATGTTGCCGGAGCGTTACGGAGGTGTGCGACGTGCGGTCAGCCAAAGGACAACGCGCTCTGAGGCCGGTCTTCTGCGGCATCCGCACGGTCTGGGACGCCGTCGGGGACGGCGCCTTCTTCTGCCCCGGCTGCGGCGGGGACCGCAACTACCGCCGCCTCACCGGCCGCCGCCGGCTCACCGTCCTCGGCATCCCGCTGGCCCGCCGCGGCGAGACCGGGCCCGTCGTGGAGTGCGCCGCCTGCCGCGCCCGCTTCGCCACCGACGCCCTGGACCACCCCACCACCACCCGGTTCTCCTCGATGCTCCGGGAGGCCGTCCACACCGTCACCCTGGCCGTCCTCGCGGCCGGCGGGACCACCTCCCGCACGGTCCTGGACACCGCGGTCGCGGTCGTACGCGACGCCGGGCTCGACGACTGCACCCAGGAGCAGCTGTACACCGTGGTGGAGGTGCTGGCCGCCGACACCGGCTACGGCGGCAGGTCCGACCCCGCGGCCGAGGCGTGCGGCGCGACCCTCGCCATCGAGCTCCACGAGGTTCTGGCCCCGCTCGCCCCGCACCTGGCCACCGCCGGCCGCGAGTCGGTCCTCCTCCAGGGCGCCCGCATCGCGCTCGCCGACGGGCCCTACAGCGCGGCCGAGCGCGAGGTCCTGACGACGGTGGGCGGCGCCCTGAAGCTCCCGTCCGACGACACGGCCCGCCTACTGGCAGCCGCGGCCCGCACGCCCTCCTAGGGGCTCCTGGGGCATCCCGGGACTTCCCAATAGGCGAACGGCCGTCCGGGTGTGCGTGACAATGGCTCCATGAGCTTGTTCCGGGACGACGGCGTCGTGCTGCGTACGCAGAAACTGGGCGAGGCCGACCGGATCATCACGATCCTGACCCGTGGCCACGGCCGGGTCCGCGCTGTCGCCCGGGGGGTGCGCCGCACCAAGTCCAAGTTCGGGGCCCGCCTGGAACCCTTCTCCCACGTCGACGTGCAGTTCTTCGCCCGAGGCAGCGAGCTGATCGGGCGCGGCCTGCCGCTCTGCACCCAGAGCGAGACCATCGCCCCGTACGGCGGCGGGATCGTCGCCGACTACGCCCGCTACACCGCCGGCACCGCGATGCTGGAGACCGCCGAGCGGTTCACCGACCACGAGGGCGAGCCGGCCGTCCAGCAGTAC
This sequence comes from Streptomyces microflavus, assembly GCF_014650075.1. Lineage (GTDB taxonomy): Bacteria > Actinomycetota > Actinomycetes > Streptomycetales > Streptomycetaceae > Streptomyces > Streptomyces microflavus. Next base: position 619,433 of record NZ_BMUG01000001.1, read on the forward strand.
CTGCTCCTCGTCGGCGGCCTGCGCACCCTCGCCCGGGGCGAGCACGCGCCCCATCTGATCCTGGACGCGTTCCTGCTGCGCTCGCTCGCGGTCAACGGGTACGCGCCGAGCTTCGAGGACTGCGCCAAGTGCGGAATGCCGGGTCCGAACCGGTTCTTCTCCGTCGCCGCGGGGGGCGTCATATGCGGTGACTGCCGGGTCCCCGGGAGCGTCGTACCCTCGGCACAGGCCCTGGGGCTGCTGAGCGCGCTGCTCAGCGGCGACTGGGCGACGGCGGACGCCTGCGAGGCACGCCATGTCAGGGAGGGGAGCGGGCTGGTGTCCGCCTATCTGCACTGGCACCTGGAGCGCGGTCTGCGCTCGCTGCGGTACGTGGAGAAGTGACGCGGGCCCCAAGAGAGCGACGCGTTGCGTGAAGAAGTGACACAGGGAGACTGAGAAGCTCATGGCAGTACGCGGGATCCTCGGCGGCCGTAACCGGCGCACGTACAAGACCCCCGAGCCGCACCCCTCGGGCGCGACGCCTCCGAAGATCCCCGGCGAGCTGGTGCCCCAGCACGTCGCCGTCGTGATGGACGGTAACGGCCGCTGGGCCAAGGAGCGGGGTCTGCCCCGCACCGAGGGCCACAAGGTCGGTGAGGGCGTCGTCATGGACGTTCTCAAGGGGTGTATCGAGATGGGCGTCAAGAACCTCTCGCTCTACGCCTTCTCCACGGAGAACTGGAAGCGCTCGCCGGACGAGGTGAAGTTCCTGATGAACTTCAACCGTGACGTGATCCGCCGCCGCCGCGACGAGATGGACGAGCTCGGCATCCGGATCCGCTGGGTGGGCCGCATGCCCAAGCTGTGGAAGTCCGTCGTCCAGGAGCTTCAGGTCGCCCAGGAGCAGACCAAGGACAACGACAGGATGACGCTGTACTTCTGCGTCAACTACGGCGGCCGCGCCGAGATCGCGGACGCCGCGCAGGCCATTGCCCGGGATGTGGCGGCCGGGAAGCTCGACCCGTCCAAGGTGAACGAGAAGACCGTCGCGAAGTACATGTACTACCCGGACATGCCGGACGTGGACCTCTTCGTGCGTCCCAGCGGCGAGCAGCGCACCTCGAACTACCTGATCTGGCAGAGCGCGTACGCCGAGATGGTCTTCCAGGACGTTCTGTGGCCGGATTTCGACCGTCGGGACCTGTGGCGGGCCTGCCTGGAGTACGCCCAGCGCGACCGCCGCTTCGGCGGGGCGCAGGAGGCGGCGGAGGCGGCGGAGGCCGCCAAGAAGTGACGTAGGACGTAAGAAGGGCCCCTGTACGCGTACAGGGGCCCCTTTACGTTCGCGCGCTTACTTCTTGCTCGCGGCGCACTCCGCACAGGTGCCGAAGATCTCGACGGTGTGCGCGACGTTCACATAGCCGTGCTGGGCGGCGATCGTCTCGGCCCACTGTTCGACGGCGGGACCCTCGACCTCCACCGCCTTGCCGCAGAGCCGGCAGACCAGGTGGTGGTGATGGTCACCGGTCGAGCACCGCCGGTAGACGGCCTCGCCCTCGGTGGTGCGCAGGACGTCGACCTCGCCCGCGTCGGCGAGGGACTGCAGGGTCCGGTAGACCGTGGTCAGGCCCACGGAGTCGCCGCGGTGTTTGAGCACGTCGTGCAGCTCCTGGGCGCTGCGGAACTCGGCGACCTCGTCGAGGGCCGCCGCCACCGCCGCTCGCTGCCGGGTGGACCGGCCGCGTACCGGCGCTGCGTTCGTGCCACTGATCGGCGCCGTGGCCACAGGTGCCTCCTCGTGTCGCCCGTACATGTGTCGGGCCATTGTGCCAGCCCGCCCGGGCGCCGCACTCAAACGCGCACGTCACCCGAGGACCGGCGGGCCGCCGGTACCTCCAGGGTGCACTCGGCCCCCTTCGCCTCGCTCGCCCTCGCCCGCCGTTTCGCGAGCGGAGCCGCGAGCGCGGTCAGCGCGACGAACACCGCGATGGCCAGCAGCACGATCGTCGCGCCCGGCGGGACGTCCTGGTAGTACGAGGTCACGGTGCCGGCCAGGGTCACGGCCGTGCCGATCACCACGGCGAGCACGAACGTCACCTTGAAGGACTTGGTGATCTGCTGGGCGGCCGCCACCGGCACCACCATCAGCGCGCTGACCAGCAGCAGCCCGACGACCCGCATCGCGACGGTCACCGTCACGGCGGCCGTGACCGCGATCAGCAGGTTCAGCACCCGCACCGGCAGCCCGGTGACCCGGGCGAACTCCTCGTCCTGGCTGACCGCGAAGAGCTGCCGCCGCAGCCCCACGGTGACCAGCACCACGAAGGCGGCCAGCACGCAGATCGCGATGACGTCCGACTCGGAGACGGTGGCGAGCGAGCCGAAGAGGTACGAGGTCAGGTTGGCGTTGGAACCCGTGTCCGACAGGTTGATCAGCATGACGCCGCCCGCCATGCCCCCGTAGAAGAGCATCGCCAGGGCGAGGTCGCCGCGCGTGTGCCCGTACCAGCGGATCAGCTCCATGACGACCGCACCGGCCACGGCGACGGCGGTGGCCATCCAGACGGGGCTGGTCGAGAGCAGGAAGCCGAGGCCGACACCGGTCATCGCGATGTGCCCGATGCCGTCGCCCATCAGGGCCTGCCGGCGCTGGACCAGGTAGATGCCGATGGCGGGCGCGGTGATGCCGACCAGGACGGCCGCGATGAGCGCCCGCTGCATGAAGGGAGGGTTGAGGAATTCGAACAGCATCAGGTCAGCAGTCCCGTCCGTACGGGCTCGTCGGCCGCGTGGGGGTGTACGTGGTCGTGGCCGGGCAGCGCGTGCTGGCCGAGCGCCTCGGGCGGCGGGCCGTCGTGCGTCACGCAGCCGTCGCGCAGGACCACGGCCCGGTCGATCAGGGGCTCCAGCGGGCCCAGCTCGTGCAGCACGAGGAGTACGGAGGTGGAGAGGGCCACCTGCTCGCGCAGGGTCCCCGCCAGGATCTCCTGGCTGGCCAGGTCCACCCCGGCCATCGGCTCGTCCATGATCAGCAGCTCCGGCTCGGCGGCCAGGGCGCGGGCGATCAGGACCCGCTGGTGCTGGCCGCCCGACAGGGCGCTCACGGAGTCCTTGGCGCGGTCGGCGAGGCCCACCAGCTCGATCGCCCGGTCCACGGCCCTGCGGTCCGCCTTCCCGGGCCACCGCAGCTTCGTCACCGCCAGCCGGCCGGAGGCGACGACCTCGCGGATCGTGGCGGGGACCCCGCCGGCGGCCGTGGTGCGCTGGGGCACGTAACCGATCCGGCCCCACTGCCGGAAGCGGCGCAGCTCGGTGCCGAACAGCTCGACGGTGCCGCCGGTCAGCGGGACCTGGCCGATGACGGACCGTACGGCGGTGGACTTGCCGGAGCCGTTGGCGCCCAGCAGGGCGACGACCTCGCCGCGGTGCACGGCCAGGTCCACCCCGCGCAGCACGGGGCGCGCGCCGAGGGTGGCCGTGGCGCCGCGCAGGCTGACCACGGGCTCGCGGGTGCTGTTCTCACGCTCCGGCATGAGCGCCTCCGATCCGGATGTCACGGGTGGTACGGGTCACTTCGCGCCGAGTGCCTTCTGCAGCGCGCTGAGGTTGGACTCCATGACCTCGATGTAGTCAGCGCCCTGGGACTTCTTCGTGATTCCCTCCAGCGGGTCCAGGACGCCGGTCTTCAGCCCGGTGTCCTTCGCGAGGGTCTTCGCGGTCCTGTCGCTGGCGAGCGTCTCGAAGAAGACCGTGGTGGCCTTCTCCTTCTCCGCGATGGTGTGGATCTCCTGGATCCGGGCGGGGCTCGGCTCGGCCTCGGGGTCGATGCCGGCGATGCCCTGCTGGGTGAGCCCGTAGCGCTCGGCGAGGTAGCCGAAGGCGGAGTGGGTGGTGATGAAGGTCTTGGTGGCGGTGTTCTTCAGCCCGGTCTCGTACGCCGTGTTCAGCTTGTTCAGCTCACCGACCAGGGCCTCGGTGTTCTTCTTGTAGTCGGCGGCGTGGTCGGGGTCGGCCTTCTCCAGGGACTTCCCGACGCCCTTGGCGACCTCGGCGTACTTCACCGGGTCCAGCCAGATGTGCGGGTCGGCGCCGCCCTCCTCGCCGTGGTTGTGGCCGTCGCCCTCGGCGTGCTCCTCGTGGGCCTCGTCCTCGTGGGCTTCCTCTTCGTGGGCTTCCTCTTCGTGCCCGTGGTCGTGGCCGCTGACCTCGGAGCCGTGGTCCTCCAGCGTGGTGAGGGTCGCGGCGTCGACGGTGTTCTTCACACCGGACTGCTTGATCGCATCGTCCACGGCGGGCTGGATGCCCTTGAGGTACAGCACGTAGTCGGACTCACTGATGGAGCCGATCTGGCGGGGGGCGAGCTCCAGGTCGTGCGGCTCGACGCCCGGCTTGGTGAGGCTGGTGACGGCGACGTGCTCGCCGCCGATCCGCTCGGCCAGGAACTGCATCGGGTAGAACGACGCGGTCACCTTCAGCTTGTCGCCGTTGCCCCCGTCCGCTGCGTTGGAGGTGGAGCAGGCCGAAAGAGCGGTCAGACCGAGGACGACTGCTCCGGCGACGGCGGTGGTGGGTATGAGGCGGCGTACGTTCATGACAGTCATTTTCAACAAAAGTGGAAACGATTGTCAACAAGGCAGATGAGATGCCCGGAACATCACATAGGGAGGGGCCGAAGATCGTCGAAGGCCCCACCGATTTGATCCCAGGGGTGCGCCCGCCGGTAATCTGAAGCATTCGCCGTTCGTCGCCGTCGTAATGAAGAGAGCACCGTGGCCGCCGACAAGATCGACACCATCGTCAGCCTGAGCAAGCGCCGTGGCTTCGTCTACCCCTCCAGTGAGATCTACGGTGGTCAGCGCGCCGCCTGGGACTACGGGCCGCTGGGCGTCGAGATGAAGGAGAACCTGAAGCGCCAGTGGTGGCGCTACATGGTCACCGCGCGCGAGGACGTGGTCGGTCTCGACTCGTCGGTCATCCTGGCCCCGGACGTCTGGGTCGCCTCGGGCCACGTCGCCACCTTCTCGGACCCGCTGACCGAGTGCACCTCCTGTCACAAGCGCTACCGCGCCGACCACCTGGAGGAGGCGTACGAGGAGAAGCACGGCAAGCCGCCGGTCAACGGCCTCGCCGACCTCAACTGCCCCAACTGCGGTAACAAGGGCACCTTCACGGAGCCCAAGGAGTTCTCGGGCCTGCTCTCCACCCACCTCGGCCCCACCCAGGACTCCGGCTCGGTCGCCTACCTGCGCCCCGAGACCGCCCAGGGCATCTTCACCAACTTCGGCCAGGTGCAGCAGACTTCGCGCAAGAAGCCGCCGTTCGGCATCGCGCAGGTCGGCAAGTCCTTCCGGAACGAGATCACTCCGGGCAACTTCATCTTCCGGACCCGCGAGTTCGAGCAGATGGAGATGGAGTTCTTCGTCAAGCCGGGCGAGGACGAGGAGTGGCAGGAGTACTGGATGGACCAGCGCTGGAACTGGTACACGGACCTCGGCATGCGCGAGGAGAACATGCGCTGGTTCGAGCACCCCAAGGAGAAGCTCTCCCACTACTCCAAGCGCACCGCCGACATCGAGTACCGCTTCCGCTTCGGCGGCAGCGAGTGGGGCGAGCTGGAGGGTGTGGCCAACCGCACCGACTTCGACCTCAAGGCGCACTCCGAGGCGTCGGGCACCGACCTGTCGTACTTCGACCAGGAGGCCGGCGAGCGCTGGACGCCGTACGTCATCGAGCCCGCGGCCGGTGTCGGCCGCGCGATGCTGGCGTTCCTCCTCGACGCCTACATCGAGGACGAGGCGCCCAACGCCAAGGGCGTCATGGAGAAGCGCACCGTGATGCGCCTCGACCCGCGCCTGGCGCCGGTCAAGGTCGCGGTCCTGCCGCTGTCGCGCAACCCGCAGCTCTCGCCGAAGGCCAAGGGCCTGGCAACGGACCTGCGCAAGAACTGGAACATCGAGTTCGACGACGCGGGCGCGATCGGCCGCCGCTACCGCCGCCAGGACGAGATCGGCACCCCGTTCTGCGTGACCGTCGACTTCGACACCCTCGACGACAACGCGGTGACCGTGCGTGAGCGCGACACCATGAAGCAGGAGCGCGTCTCCCTGGACCAGATCCAGGCCTACCTCGGCGCCCGCCTCATCGGCTGCTGACGCCCCCGTAAGCGCGTGAGGCCCCCGGTTCCGGGTACGGAACCGGGGGCTTCGTCGTACAGTCCATTCGTCGTACAGTCCACCGGAGCCCCCGCCGTCGTTCCGGGAGGTACGCGATGCCGTCCATCACCACCAGCAAGGTCAGCAGATGGGACCAGCACGGGCGTGAACACGTCGTGCAGGTAAGGAAGTCGGGCATGTCGCGTGAGCTGACCTGCTCCACCTGCGGCTGGCGCCGCTCGGCGCAGTTCCTGCCCTGGCTCAAGGCTCAGGAGCACCTGACCGAGGCCCACCAGGCGACGGTCGACCCGACGGCCTGAAATCCTGGTGCGGGGCGCTCCGGGAGCGGGGTACCGTTTCGGCATGTCTTCGTTCTTCCAGATCTACGAGTGAGAGCGCGGCGGGGGTCCGAACCACCCGCCGCCCACCGGACCGATCGATCTCGATCACCTGATCACTTCCGCCTCACCTCACCACGAATGGGAGAACGCCGTGGCCAAGAGCCGCAACAACCTTCTCGGCGTCGGCGGACAGCGCAAGAAGCTGTCCCGGGCCGAGCAGCAGGGCGCGGGTACCGCGCGCGACTCCGACCGCAAGGTCGCCGAGGACAAGAAGCAGGAGCTGGTGCGCAAGATGCGCGAGCGCGCCGAGGCCCAGGCGGCCACGGCCGCCGAGCCGGCCGAGCAGGACGCGCCGCCCGCACAGAGCTGACACCTGAGCAGTACCCCGTACGACGGTGGGCCCGGATCATCCGTGATCCGGGCCCACACCCGTACCCGGGCGACGACCGAGCGAGAGGATGTTCAGCGTGGAGCGAGCCGGCAAGGACGACAGGGACCGCATCGATGTGAACCGGGTGGACTGGGTCGACGTACCCGCCGGGAGCCTGTGGCGGGGCACTCCTGCCGATGCGGTGGCGGAGGTGGCCCGCCGTTACGCCGACACCGGGGTCCCGGAGGACTGGTACCGGAAGGAGGCCCCGCGCACCCGTGTCCGGGTGGAAGCCTTCCGGATGGCCCGTACCCCCGTCACGGTCGGCCAGTGGCGGCTGTTCGCGCGGGAGACCGGCGGGGTGACACCGTCCGACGCCCCCGCCGGCCACCCCGTGACCGGGGTCCGCCACGACGGGGCGGTGGCGTACTGCCGCTGGCTCGGGGAACGGATCGGTGAGCCCGGTCTCCGGCTGCCGACCGAGACGGAGTGGGAGCGTGCCGCGCGCGGGGACGACGACCGCGAGTTCCCCTGGGGGACGGAGTACCGCACCGGGCTGGCCAACCTGGTCGACCTGGGCCTCGGAACCACCACGCCGGTCGGCTCCTTCCCCCTGGGGGCAAGCCCGTTCGGGGTGCTCGACCTGGCGGGCAACGCCGACGAGTGGACCTCCACCCGCTACGCGCCCTACCCCGGCGCCCCCGACGGCGTACCGGAGGCCGAGGACTGGGCCCACGATCCGCACATCACCCGGGGCGGCGCGTTCTGCCACGACCGGGACCTCGCCCGGTGCGCCCGTCGGCACGGGGTGTACGAGCGGGATCTGTCGGCGATCGGTGTCGGCTTCCGGCTGGCGGCTCCGGCCCGGTGACCCGGGCCCGGGGCGCCCCGAGGCGCTCCGGCGCCATGCGCCCCGCCACGTGGTACCCCAGCCCGCCCAGCGCCGTCAGCACGGCCAGCACCGCCCACAGCAGCAGGGTGTGATCCTCGATCAGGGCCCCGACGAGCGCCGGCCCGGTGATGGCCGACACCGTCCAGGTGAGGTTGACGACGGAGAGGTAGCGGCCCCGGGCGCGGCGGGGCGCCACGGTCGCGGAGACGGCCGTCATGGCGGGGGTCGCCGCCATCTGCCCGAAGGTGAACAGGGCGACGGCCGCGAAGACCAGGGCCACCCCCACCGCGCTCCCCGCCGCCGGGAGGACCGCCAGGAGCAGGAGGGTGGCGAGCATCAGGGCGGCGCTGCGGACGACCACCCGGCTGCGCCGGACCGTGGCCAGCCGGGCGGTGAGGGCGGACTGCGCCACCACGATCAGCAGGGCGTTGAGGGTGAACGCGGTCGAGGGCAGCCAGGGCGGCAGTCCTCGCACCGCCACCAGGTAGACCGGCAGCACCGTGGTGGGGATCAGCCAGGCGAAGACGAACGCGGTCTGCGCCCCGATCAGCACGAACACCGTCCGGTCGCCCAGCAGGGACCGCCAGCCGCCTTCCTCGTCACCCGCCGATTCGTCCGCCGCCCCGCCCGTTGCCTTCGGAGCGGCGGCTTCCGGCGGGGGAGCGGCGGCGGTCCGTACCCCGCGCCCCGGGTAGGCGAAGAGCAGCGCCGTGATCGCGCTGGTGCCCGCGTTCACCACCACGATCAGCACGGCCGCGCCGGACCAGCCGGTGCCCAGCAGGGCGCCGCCGGCCGCACCGCCGAGGCCCACGCTCGCGTTCTTCCCGGCGGCGGTGAACGCGTACCACCGGTCGAGCTCCTCACCCTCGGCCAGGTCGGCGACGAAGGCGGGCCACGCCACCCAGTACAGGCGCTCCGCGCACAGGACCACGAAGAGGACCACCACCAGCGAGGCCTGGCTGTCGACGAGCAGGTAGCAGAGGAAACCGACGGTCGAGATCAGGTTGTTGGCGACCAGGGAGGCCTTGGGGCCCCAGCGGTCCACGGCGATCCCGGCCAGCGGCGCCACCGGCAGGGAGAGCAGCGTCGCCAGGCTCGTCCCGTACCCCACCTGCTGGACCGTCAGGTCGGTGGTCAGCAGGAAGAACAGGAAGTTCAACGGGATGAACATCCCCACGCCGAAGGAGTCCAGCGCCGTCGCGGTGACGATCCTTCCGTTCCCGGACAGGCGCGGGACCCCGAGACGGTCGGCCAGGCGGGCCTTCCTGGAGCGGGGGGCGTGCTCGTCCTCCGTCACGTCCGTTCGGCGTCGGGCAGCTCGATCCGGTGACCGGCGACCTCCCGCTTCGCCGTCAGATAGCCCCGGTTGCTGCCGCTCACGAACGCCCCGGTGGTGCGGGTTGAGCGCACCTCCATCCCGCAGTCGGTCAACTGCCGTGCCTTGTCGGGGTTGTTGGTGAGCAGCTTGACGGCGGTCACGGAGAGCGCGGCGAGCATCTGGGCGGCGGGCCGGTAGTCCCGCAGGTCGTCGGCGAAGTTCAGCTTCCGGTTCGCCTCGAAGGTGTCGAGCCCGCCGTCCTGGAGGATGTACGCGTCCAGCTTGTTGTACAGGCCGATGCCCCGGCCCTCCTGGCGGAGGTAGAGGAGGATCCCTCCCTGGGCGGCGAGGAGGTCGATGGCCTCCCGGAGCTGCGGCCCGCAGTCGCAGCGCCCGGAGCCGAACACATCGCCGGTCAGGCACTCGGAGTGCACCCGCACCAGCGGGACCTCCTGCTGCCGCTCCCCGAAGACCAGGGCGATGTGCTCCCTGCCGTCCACGAGACCGGTGAAGCTCATCATGCGCGCCGTCACCGTGCCCGCCCCGGTCTCCACCGGTACGGCTACGTCGGCGCGGATCTTGCCGGGCAGCAAGGGGTACCGGTACCCGGCCGCTGTCGGAATCGTGCTGCTCATGTGTCTCTTCCTCCAGGCCGGACGGGTGTTCCCGGGGGCGGGGGACCGGCGGTCACCGGCTCCCACAGGTGGGCGGGCAGGTCCCAGGTGTACTCGCGCCCCAGGTTCGCGGGGTCGAGCAGCGTTCCGTAGGTCGCCCGGTCGAGTTCGGGGACCTGGGTGCGGTGACAGCGGACCGCGCGCTCCTTGGCGGCCACGGTGTCGTCGGAGAGCGTGTGCCGCCGGGGCCGGGCGTGCTCCTTCGAGCCCCCGGGGAAGTGCTGCGCGAACCACTCGGTCAGGGCGAGCGGGTCCTCGTTGTGCCAGGTGTACGTGGACCAGGTGCCGTGGGCGCGGTGGCGGTTGCTCATGGCGAAGAGCTGGTACGGGTAGTCCGCGTAGAGCCGCACCAGGGGAGGCCGTCCGGCGGCGGCGAGTTCGCGGCAGGCCGCCAGTCCGGTGTCGCGGACGGCCAGGTGGTCGGGGTGGTCCCCGATGGCGGCGGGCAGCCGCACCTCCCCGGCCCGGTCGATCCGCTGCCGCATCTCCCGGCGCAGGGCCCCGGTGTCCGGCGGGCCGGGCCGGTACTGGCCGTCCAGATGGGCCCAGGCGTCCAGGGCCACCCCCGTACCCCGGTAGGCCGCCGCGTCCTCGCGGAGCCGCTCCAGGGCGAACTCGCGTGACGTACGGGCTCCGAGGCGCTCGTCCCAGGGGGCGAGGAGGGCGGGGTCGTCGGGCACGCCGGCGAAGACGGTGACGGCCGCGCCGCCGGGCCGCAGGGCGCCGAAGGAGGAGAGCACCACGTCGTCGGCGTGCGGCGAGAACAGCAGGACGGTGGTCGGGCGGGTGGCCGTTGCCCGTTCGGCGTCAGCGGTCACCGGCCTTTCGGCATCAGCGGTCATCGCTCCTCCAGCGTCAGCGGGTGGGACCAGATCAGCGCGGCGTCGGGAAGGGCGGCGAGCTGATCCGGCGGGAGGGGTGCGGGGCGGCCGTACGCCTCCCGGTCCTCGAAACCGGCCCGCAGGCCGTCCTCGGCCAGGCCCATCAGCGGGCTCACCCGGTGCAGCGCCCACAACCGCAGGTCGGCGCGGTCGGCGGTGCCGCCGAGGACCAGGCTGCGCAGACAGAGCCGGATCCGGTCGTCCCCGGCGCCGGGTGCCCGGCCGGCCGGGGTGTGCAGGGCCATGAGGTAGGCGGCGTACCAGATCTCCTCGCACAGGGCGCCGAGGAGGGCGCTCGGGGCGCGCAGGGCCGCGACCGCCCGCGCCGAGCGGCGCAGGCTCCGCCCGTCCAGCCCCGCCTCCCGCAGATAGCCCTCCCGCGAACTCCGGCGCGGCGTCCGGGTGTCGGCGGCAAGGACCAGCTGGACCCGGCCCTTGAACAGGTGGACGAGCACGTCGGGCGCCGCCGCCACCGGTCCCGCCGGGTCGGGCCCCGCGGCCGTGTCGTCGGCGAAGCAGGCGGAGTGCCGGGGTCCGTACACGTCGTTGCCGACCAGGCTGGTCCCGTCGGCGTGCTCCACCCAGTGCGGTACGGGGATCAGCACCCGCCGCCCGCGCCGGCCGAGTTCGCGGGCGAGGACGGTGTCGTCCGGGTCGGGGCCGGTGACGTCCGGCGGTACGGCAGCCAGCAGCGCGTCCACGTCCGCGCGGGGCAGCACGAGGGCCAGGCTGGGGGTCCACTCGCCCGGTACGGCGGGCACCCAGGAGGCGCCCTGGAGGGCCGCTGCACGGGTGGCCGCGCCGTTCCAGGAGTTCCAGTTGGCGTACAGGGCCAGCGGGGTATCGGGTAACTCCCGTACGGCGTGGGCGACCTGGGCGGCGAACTCCCGGCACGGCACCACGTCGTCCTGGAGCACGACGTGATGGGTGGCGCCCGGTGCCACCGCGGCCCAGGCCGCCCGTGCCGTCCGCAGTGCCCCGGGCCCGGCCTCGGGCGAGGGGTCGACGACCACCCGGGTGCCCCATGCGGGCAGCGAGGCGGCCAGCCGGGCCGCCTCCGCCGCCCGGCGCGGGTGGGCCATCACGGCTGCGCTGATCACCGCCGTGGAGGTGACACTCTCAGTCGGCACGACGGACCCCTTCCGGAGCCGGAGCCGGAGCCGGAGCAGGGGCCGGTGCAGGGGCCGGGTTCGCCGAGGCGCCGTCCCCGTCCCGCACGCTGTGCCAGCCCCGCCGCCCCCTGGCCCACTCGTACAGGGCGAGGTACACGGCGAGGGACCCCAGCATGTGCCAGGGCACGACGAGGGCCCAGCCGACCGCGTCCGTACGCTGCCGGTAGGCCGCCTCGCGCCGGGCGCCCAGGACGCAGGCCGCGTCCGCCAGCACCAGGGCGAGCGCCGCCGGGCGCAGGGCGCGTACGGCGACGGCACCTCCGCACACCAGGGGCAGCGCGGCCCTGGCCGCCAGCGAGCCGACCGTGACGGCGCCCAGCAGCCTTCCCCGGGGCGGGAGTCCGGCCCAGCTCACGGCGACCGCGCGCAGCTGCCCCCGGGTCCAGCGGGCCCGCTGGCGCAGTGCGGCGGCGGGCCGCTCGGTGGCGCTGACCCGCGAGGGCGAGGCGAGGAAGCCGGTCGCCACCCCGGCCCCCATCAGCCGCAGGGACCAGTGGTAGGACTCCTCCACGTCGTCGGAGCGCACCGGCCGCACCAGGTCCCATGTGGAGGCCCAGGCGTAGACGGAGCTGCCCGCCACGACATGGACGCCCGCCAGCCGCTTGAGCCCGCGCACGGAGGCGTGCCACACCGCGTCCTCGCCCGCCTTGGCACGCGCGGCGAGACCGGCCCCCGGCTCACTGATCTCCTCGGCCTGGACGAGCGCGTTGCCCCGCTCCAGCGCGAGGACGGCCTCGGCCGCCTGGCCGGGCGCCGGGACCACGTCGGCGTCGAGGATGGCGATCACCTCGCCCTCGGCGTACGGGAAGGCGTGGTTCAGCGCCGCACCCTTGGGGCTCATGTCCGGCAGCCTCAGCAGCCGCCAGTCCAGCCCGGCCCGCCGGTACGCGGCCATCGCCGCGCCCGCCCGCGCCGCGTCCTGGTCCCCGGCGGCGCCCGCCTCGACGAGCCAGAGCACCTGGAGCAGCTCGTCCGGGTACTCCAGGGCCGCCACCGCGCGCGCCGAGCGCTCGAAGGTGGCCGCGCTCTCGCGGTAGAGGGGCGTCAGCACGGTCAGCCGGCGGGTGGGGCGCCCGCCGGGCTCCACGCCTTCCACCGCGTACGGCTCCAGGGGCCTCGTCGGTACCAGCAGATCGGTCATCACACGGTCCGCGAGGCGTCCGGCGCGACCTCGTGGACGGCCCCGTCGTAGGAGGAGGCCAGGAAGACGCCGCGCCCGCTGTCGTACGTCAGGGAGGAGACCCCCGATGTGGTCGGGCGGACATCGGTGGACCAGCGGCCGGTCTCCCGGTCGTAGACCGTGACGCGCCCGTTGTAGGCGCCGATCGCGATGTAGCGGCCCTGCTCGTCGGCGCTGACGCACTTGAGGGAGTGGCGGTGCGGGGTGGGGACCTCGGTGGAGGTGAAGTCGGGGCCCCACAGGCGCAGGACGAGGTCGCGCGAGACGCTGGCGAACCAGCCGTCGCCGCCCAGCCCGACGCAGCCGTTGGCGATCATGCCGTGCGCCTCCGCCAGGGCGTGGACCCGGGTCAGCCCGGCCGTCTCGTGCCAGGCCGCGCCGCCGTCCGCCGAGACCGAGAAGATCAGGTCGCCGGAGAGCGCGACGCCCTTCACCGCGTTGGAGTGCAGGGGGACGTCCCGGACATGCTCCAGGGTGCCGTCGTCGGACTCCGCCAGCACGACGCCCTCGCCGGTGTACGCCCCGACCACGACATGGCGCCTGCCGTCCCGCTCGAAGGCGGCCGCGCAGTTCAGCGGGGAGCGGTGCTGGTGGACCGGGGCGCCGGTGAGCGCGTCGAAGACGGTCCCGAGCTGTCCTCCGGTGACGACCGTGGAGCCGACGGGTGTGAGGAAGTTGCAGAGGCTGTCCGGCTGCGCGTGCACCTCGCCGTCCCGCCACAGCGTCCCCGCGTCACCGATGGTGTAGACCGAATCCCCGTGTACGGCAACGGCGTTGAGGCCCCAGGTGGGGGCGACGGGGTCTTCGCTCCACAGGCCCTTGGCGAAGTCGTAGCGGTGGTAGCTGTCGCCGAACGTGCCGAAGACGATCTCGGAGCCCGCGGCGAAGGCGCAGGTGCGCGGCCAGACGACGGGCGGCAGGGCGACGCTGTCGCGCAGCTGCGGGGTCCCGGCGGACACGTCCCACAGCCGCATGGTGCGGTCGTAGCTCAGGCTGATGAGCAGGCCCCGCTCCTCGCCCAGCACCACCCGCTTGATGCCCGCGTCATGGGCGGGCACGAAGTGCCGTTCCCCGCCCCGGAGGACGATGAGTTCCCCCTCGTCGTTCCCGGCGTAGACCGTGCCGTTCCCGCCGATGGCGACGGTGTCGGTCTCCACCCCGCCGAGGTCCAGGTCCTCGACGAGGCCGCCGGTCGCCAGGGACCAGCGCTTGATCGTCCCGTCGTCGCTGGAGCTGATGATCTCCCGGCCGTCGTGGCTCCAGGCCACGGAGATGACATCCGCCGTGTGCCCGCTGAAGACGTGCAGGAGGTCTCCGGTGAAGTCGAAGACCCTGACCCGGTGGTCGCGGGAGGCGGTGGCCACCTTCTCCTCGGTGGGATGGAAGGCGGACATCTCCACGTCGTCCTCGTGGTGGCCGAGCACCGCCCGCAGCCGCATGTCGGGCACCGACCAGATGCGGGCGCTGTAGTCGCTGGAGGAGGTCACCAGGAATCTGCCGTCGGGGCTGAAGGCGCACTGGTTGGCGAGGTGATCGTGGGCCACCCGGGCGAGCGGGACGCGGGTGCGCTGGTCCCAGAGGATGACGTGGTTGTCGTAACCGGCGGTGGCGACGTAGGAGTCCTCGTGGGCGGCGACGCCGCTGATGGGGCTGGAGTGGCGGATCACGGTGGGGTTCCCTTCGTGGGGCGCTTGCGGGCTCGTACGGGGGAGAACACGTGGTGCCAGGAGGAGAGGGGGGGAGGGGGCGTCAGATCCGGCGGTAGACCAGCCCGACACTTCCCCTTTTCCGTTGATAAGCGACGCCGTCCACCAGGAAATCCATGCGGGGCGGCACGAGGGTGCGCTGTCCGTCCGGTCGCCATTTCCCTTTCCCCGGTCCTGAGAACCAGGGCCGCACGGAACTCTCGATGAATTCAGGCGAGGAAGTGACCAGGAGCAGATCGGTGGGAAGGCCGTCGACCACCGAAATGTCTTCGAGGTAGTAGAAGATTTCGGCGAGGAGATAGGCGTCGGCGGGGAGGTGCCGTTTCTCGGCGAGTTCCTCCACCGTGTCCGCCGTGATGCCGGCGGGGCCGAGGCGCCGGGAGAGTCTCCGCCGGAATTCGTCGTGGGGCTCGGTCGGGATCACCGTGAGGCCGGTCTCGCGGAGCGGAGCGGTCAGCGCCCCCTCGCAGGCGCCCGGCTCCACGACGGTGAACCCGGTGCCGCCCAGCGTCTCCCGCACCCAGCGGCAGGTGGCGGCGAGCCGTTCCCGCTCGTACGCCGAGGTGTCGAGCCCCCACGGGTCGGGCGGCACCTCCACCTGGCCGAGCGGGGCGTAGAGCAGGTAGTACAGGTGCTCGGCCTGCTGGGGCCCGAGGCTGAAGAACTGCTCGCAGGAGGGCGCGGTGGCGGTGATGACCCGCGGCTGTTCCCCGTCACCGCTCAGCAGCTCCGGCGGGAGCCGGTTGAGGGCGTCCAGCTTGGCGCCGAGGAGCCGCCCGTCGAGGGGGTGCGCACGGTCGACGGCGAACTGGGAGTGGCCCGCGTGCCCGACCGCGTACCGTACGGGGCGTCCGCCCGCCGCTCGGGCCGCCAGCAGCCCCGAACGCGCCTGCGGTCCACGCCAGTCGGCCGGATTGTGCGCCCACCACACGCTGCCGTACTCCGCCGAGGAGCTCAGCTCCAAGGAGTCCGGCGTCCCGCCCGGATCCGCGGGCCCGGCCTCCCGCAGCAGCCGCGCGACCCGCGCGTCCAGCTCTTCCGGGGGAAGGGTGACCGTCCGCCCGCCGTGCCCGGTCAGGACGACGCACACGTTCTCTTCCGGTGAATCCAGAATGCTCATGAATTCACTCAGGACGTCGACCACGGAATGAGCAATGACGGAATGAGCTATGGCGGAATTACCTATGACGGCACGCAAAGCTACCCCCGTTTTCCCGTGCGGGATCGGAGTCGCACTATAGGCACGGCCCCGATTTGAAGTAAAGGGCGCGATCATCCTCCCCGGCTGGGAAGATGGGGGCATTCATGCCTCTTTGCTCACCGGCCGGGCCGGGCTGTACCCGGTTACCGAGCGGATGTTATCGCAGCATTCTTTCAATATGTTGGTGCTGACTGAAAAGGCTTGCGTAAGAAATCCGTCATGTCGTCGGCGAACGGCGTGAACCTGCCAGGGCTGTTTCGGCCACCTCGCGTCAGCCCGCCCGGTCCGCCGCGAACCGCACGCCGGTCAGTTCCTCGGAGACCTGCCACACCCGCCGGGCCTCCCCGGCATCGGCCAGCCGGCTGTAGAGCTTCTGCTCCGCGGGCGGCCCGCCCAGGTGACCGGGCCCCTTGGGCCCGTAGAAGCCGCCGCCCTTCGCGTCCGGCGAGGCCGCGGCGTACAGCGCCGGAAGCTGCGCGCTCTCCACGGTGCCGACCAGGATGCCGCGGGCGGACAGAACGCGGATCAGGCGGACGCCCAGCGTGTCCTTGTCGCGGCCGATCTCGCTGCGGGCGGCGAGCAGGCTGGTCGGCGCGACTCCCGGGTGGGACAGGTTGCTCGTGATGCCCCAGCCCTCGGCCCGGCTGCGCCGGTCGAGTTCCAGGCCGAAGAGACCGAAGGCGATCTTCGACTGGCTGTAGGCGCGCATGCCGTCGTAGGACCGCTCCCAGTTCAGGTCGGACCAGTTGATGGCGTTGCTGTTGGCGGCGAGGCTGATCTGGGAGGTCACCCGGGCCTGCCCGGCGCGCAGGAGCGGGAGCAGCCGGGCGACGAGGGCGAAGTGCCCGAGGTGGTTGGTGCCGAACTGCAGCTCGAATCCGTCGGCCGTCGTCTGCCGCTCGGGCGGGGTCATGACACCCGCGTTGTTGATCAGGAGGTGGACGGGCCGGTCCTCGTCGAGCAGGGTCCTGCCGAGCGCCGCGACGGAGTCCAGCGAGGACAGGTCGAGCGCCCGCAGCGACACGTTCGCGCCGGGAACCCGCCGCCGGACCTCGCCGAGCGCGCTCTCGCCCTTACGGGGGTTGCGTACGGGCATGACGACCTCGGCACCGGCGGCCGCGAGGCGGGCGGCGATACCGAGCCCGATCCCGTCGCTCGCTCCGGTGACGACGGCGCGTTTGCCCGACAGGTCGGGAAGGGCGAGGTCAGGGCTCTTGCGGGTCATGGGACTCACTTCCGCTCGGTCGGGTCGTTCCGTTCGATCCGGTCGGTGAGATCCGTCCGGTTCTCTCAACGGTGAGGGCATCGCTCCGGGCCATCCAGGGCCTCCCGATCCACTGACCGGCGAGCCGAGGTTACGGTCGGCGGCGGCCGGAACGAGGGGGCGCGCCGGGCGTATGGGGGGATCGGTGATCCGTGGTTACGCCAGCCCCCGGGCGGTACAAAGGGACCGGAGCCACGGCCGGGGGACCGGAGCCACGAGCAGCGCCCCGGTGCCACAGCCCGGAGAGACCGGCGGCCCCGCACGGAACACGGAGGACAGGACGCATGGAGATCGACCGCGGCGGCCTGGCGGCGTTCCTGCGGCATCGCCGGGAACTGCTGCAACCCGAGGACGTCGGCCTCCCACGCGGCCAGCGCCGCAGGACCGGCGGGCTGCGCCGCGAGGAGGTCGCAGTGCTCTGCCACATGTCGACCGACTACTACGCCCGGCTGGAACGCGAACGCGGCCCGCAGCCGTCCGAGCAGATGATCGCCTCGATCGCGCAGGGACTCCACCTCTCCCTGGAGGAGCGCGACCACCTGTTCCGCCTCTCCGGCCACACCCCGCCCGTCCGGGGAACGACCGGTGAGCACATCAACCCCGGCCTCCTCCGCATCCTCGACCGGCTGGACGACACCCCCGCCGAGATCGTCACGGAACTGGGGGAGACCCTGCGGCAGAGCCCGCTGGGAGTCGCCCTCACCGGCGACACGACCCGCCACACCGGCCTGGCTCGCTCCATCGGCTACCGCTGGTTCACCGACCCCGCCACCCGCTCGCTGTACGTGGCGGACGACCACGACTTCCTCTCCCGCATGTTCGCGTCCGGCCTGCGGGAACTGGCCACACTGCGGGGCGCCGGCTCCCGCGCGGCACACTGCGCCGAGCTGCTCCTCGACCGGAGCGAGGAGTTCCGCCGCCTCTGGGACCGGCACGAGGTCGGCATCCGCCCGCACGAGGTCAAGCGCTTCATCCACCCCGAGGTGGGCGTCCTGGAGCTGAACTGCCAGCGGCTGCTGGACCCGGACCAGTCGCACAGCCTGCTCGTGTACACGGCCGCGCCGGGCAGCGAGAGCTACGAGCGCCTGCAGCTGCTGTCGGTCATAGGGTCACAGGCGATGCGCTGACCCGAAGCGGTCCTACCCGCCGCCGCCCCCTTCCCTGAACTCGGGGAACAGGTGGGGGTGCTGCTCAGCGAGGTGGCGGGCGATGGCCTCGTGGGTGGGGTCGGTGACCTGCCAGCTGTGCCCGGACGGGTGCCCGGCGAACAGCCCGCAGGCCTCGCCACGGGTGTCGAGGGCGGAACACCAGGGGAGCGGCACCAGCTCGGTCCGCTCGGCGCCCCACCGCGCCCAGACGGCGCTTCCGGGCCGCCCGCCCTCGTCCCAGAGCATGGCCGCGTGAGCGTGACCGTGGTCCTCACCGAGTTCGCAGAGTACGTGCCCGGCTTCGGGACGGTGTCCGGGGACCGACAGGGCGACCACGTGGTCCGGGGGTGGCAGGAGGGCAACGGCGGTGCACTGGTTCATGGTTGGGTCCGGCCCTTCGGTTCCTCGTCGGAAACGGACCCGTAGGCGAGCAGGTCACCGAGCGGATCGGTCACGTCCCAGGTGTGGGACGCGGTGTGGCGGTCGAAGAACGAGCACTGCAACACGGAACCCGTGTCGAGAAGGCGGAGGACGGCGGGGCACCAGGGCACCGGCCCGATCCGGTGGACGCGGTCCGGTCCGGCACCGGTCCAGAAGAACCAGAGGGCGGGTCTGCTGGGCGTCTCGGACGACCGGAGGAGGGCGGCGTGCTCGGTACGGGAGTCGTGCTCGCCGAGCTCGCACAGGAGGTAGTGGTCGAGGGCGGGATCCGGTGGCGGGTCATGGAGCCCGCCGTCCAGGGTGGCGATGGCGACGAGCACCTCGTCGAGGGGCGCCGGGGTCACGGCGGTGCATTGCAGCACGTCGGTCTCTTCTGTGGAGGGGGCCTGGGGCCCGGGGCCTAGAGGTCGGCCGGTGAACCGCGCCACCCGGCGAGAGTCAGGCTCAGCCCGACGGCAGGGTCAACTACGGTGAACAGCAGGGGAAAGCCCGCTTCGAGGGCCCGTATCGCATCGTCCTGACGCCGGCCGTCGGTGGCCCAGAACCGCAACCCTTCGGGAGCGTCGGAGCCGTGAAAGAGGACGGGCTGTACGTCGCCGGGTGACGCGTCACGTACGGCGCACCCGTGCGCGTTGGCGAGCCGGAGGGCTTGTCTGCGGAGCCACAGGAGGGCCAGCCGCCGGTTCCGTACGGTGACCCGGCCGAGCGAGGAGAACCGCTGCCCGTCCGACACGGTGACCTCGGCGGCGTACCGCGCGCGCATCACGCGGCACGCTCGTGGTCGCCGTGCCGGATCAGGGCCTTCAGCCGTTCGGCGGCTGCCTCGATCTGGTCCACGACGGCGGTGCGGGTCGCGAGCCGATCTTCGAGTGCCGCGTCCAACTCCGCGCAGAAAAGGGCCCGGTAGACAGGGTCGGACTCGATGCGTACGAGTTCGGCGAAGGGCGCGGTGGGGTGGGCGGGCCGCCGGGTGAGCGCCCACATGAGGCGGGGCAGCCGGAGCCGCGCCCGGATTTCCGCCGCCCCCAGGGCGAGGACGAGCCGAACCCGTAGCCGGGCGAGCGGGCGGCTCACAGCACCTCACCCCGACTGCGGGCGTTGGCGCGTGCGGTACGGGCGCGGAGCTGCTCTATGGGGAGCGCGGGGCGTACGTGCCGGGGCTCGACCTCCCACTCGATGCCGCCGCCCATGGGACGGAGGGACCAGTAGAGGCCGGCGACCCCTCGGAACTCGCCGACGCGGTCGGCGCGGCTGGTGTCGACCAGGAGAGTGCCGGGGGCGGGCAGGTCAGGGGGCGGTTCTTCAGGATTCGGACGAACGTTCACGCCGTACACCTATCGCTCCTCTCTGTAGCTGAATGGCTACCGGGGCGATTCAGAGTGACCTACCGTGAAGAACCCTTCAACTGACTGAAGTTGAAGGAAGGGTAAGGAGCGCGGCATGGTCAACATCAAACAGCTGAACCCCGACAGCAGCCCGCAGGCTGCCTACGGGGCCCGTATCCGGCGATACCGGGAGGAGCGGGGGTGGAGCCAGGATGTGCTGGCTCCGAAGATCGGGTACTCCAGTCAGCACATTTCGGCCGTGGAAACTGTTCGGAAACCGCCGACTCTGCGGTTTTCGAGGAAGTCTGACCAGGCATTTGGTACGACGGGCACGGCCGATTCGTTCGAGCGAGAATGGGCCGAGCTACGGAACGGCTCGCTGCTGGAGGGCTTCCCGGAGTACGTGGGGTACGAGGGCCGAGCGGTAGAGATCCGGCTGTTTGAGGTTGGCCTCATGCCCGGACTGTTACAGACGCCGGACTACGCGCGGGCCGTCGCCTACGGGGACGTGGAACGTGGGTCCATCACCTACGAACAGGCCGACGAGCGCGTCGCGTTCCTGGAACAGCGGCAGGCGGCACTGGTGCGGTCACAACCGCCCATGATGTTCGTCGTCATGGATGAGAGCTGCCTCCATCAGGCTGTCGGCGGTCCGGAGGTCATGAACGCCCAGCTCCGACGGCTGGAGGAGATGGCCGCGCGGCCCAACTGGATCATCCAGGTGGCGCCGTTCAGCCTGGGCGAGCGCAGGGCCTTCTACCTGCCGGTCAACCTGCTGACCATGGTCGACCGATCCATCGTCGCGTATGCCGAATCGCAGTCACAGGGATTCGTCGAACGTGAAACGTCATTGGTGGCGCCGATGTTCACGGCCTACCATCAACTTCAGGGCGAGGCGCTGTCGAAGGCGGCGTCTGCGGCCAAGATCAGCCAGTTGCGAAAGGGCACTCCGTGAAGACCGAATCCCCCCGTTGGTTCAAGTCCTCGTACAGCGCGAACGGCGGCAACTGCATCGAGGTAGCCGCCAACCTCGTAGCCTCGCAGGGCATCGTCCCGGTCCGCGACTCCAAGAACGTGGACGGCCCGGTCCTCGACGTCCGCCCCGCCGCCTTCTCCGCGTTCGTCGCGGGCGTGCAGGCCGGAAAGTTCGACACCGTCTGACCGGTCCAGTTCCGAGCACCGCCCCACTCTGCCGTGCGCATGGTGGGGCGTTCTGCTGTCCGGAGGCGGAGGTGCGCGAGGTGCCCTCTGGCGTCGCCCTTCGGGCTCGTGCATGGTGGAACTTCCCGCTATGAAAGGGCCCTTCGCAATGACCGAGCACGCGCAGTGGTTCACGTCCTCGTACAGCTCGAACGGCGGCAACTGCATCGAGGTGGCCGTCAATCTCGTCGCCTCGCGCGGCATCGTCCCGGTCCGTGACTCCAAGCGTGTGGACGGCCCGGTGGCCGACGTCTCGGCCGGCGCGTTCTCCGCGTTCGTCGCGGGCGTGCAGGCCGGAAAGTTCGACGCCGCCTGACCGTGGACATGGACCCGTCCCGCCGCAGTGTGCTGGGTGTCGCCCTGTTCTCCGTCGCTCTCACCGTGCCGGGCCGGCCGGACGTAGTTGGCCGAATGGAAGCCGCGGTCGTGCCGCTCCTGCGGACAAGCGGGCCCGAGGACGTACGCAAGTCGATGACGTCGGCGGCGTCGGACCTCTGCTGTCTCACGGGATACATGGCGGTCGACGAAGGGCTGCACGGACGGGCACAGCGCTACTACCTCCAGGCGCTGGAGCCGGCCGGGGCGTCCGAGGATCACCTGGCGTTCTGCACCACGCTCCGGGGAATGAGCGTGCAAGCCGTGGATCTGGGCCAAGGACCGGTAGCCATGCGCCTTGCCGATGCCGCAGCGGTGCCGTCACCCCAAGCCGGACCACGCATGCGCGCTTTCCTCGCCGGACAACAGGCGGACGCCCAGGCCCTGTACGAACGGGCTCGGGAGACCGTCCGGCCTGAACTGATTCCAGCATGACGAGCTCGGGTCGTGGCTTCCAGCCGCTGAGGCGTCGGGGGATCCAGCGGTTGGCGCGCGAGCAGTGGGAGTCCGGACGCTCGGTCTGGGATGCGGACCTCGGGGGCCGGGACCTGGTGGTGGACCAGGTGGAGGTGCGCGAAGGAGCCGCCCCGGAGAGTGTGGCGAGGGTGCTCGACCTGGGGGAGGGCGAGAGCGCGTGGATCAGGAGCCGGAGGTTCGTGCTGGACGGCAAACCGGTGCTGCTGTCGACGTCATACCTTCCGGCGTCCCTCGTCGCAGGATCGGCTATCACCCAGCAGGACACCGGGCCGGGAGGCACCTACGCGCGGCTGGCCGAACTGGGCCATAAGCCGGTCCACTTCCGGGAGGAGATCCGGTCGCGTATGCCCCTGCCGGAAGAGGCGTCGAGGCTGAGCCTTCCGGCGGGTACGCCCGTCATGCTCGTCTGCCGGACCGCCTACGCGGAGGAGGGGCGCGCTGTGGAGGTCAACGAGATGGTCCTGGACGCGGCGGCCTACGTCCTGGAGTACGACTTCGACGCGTGACGGCCCCGAGAGGCCCTCTGGCGCCCGCCTCGCCGGGACGTACATGGTGGGGCTTCCTGCTATTGAAGGGACACCCTGTGAAGCCCGAATCTCCTCGTTGGTTCACGTCCTCGTACAGCTCGAACGGCGGTGACTGCGTCGAGGTGGCCGTCAACCTCGTCGCCTCGCAGGGCATCGTCCCGGTCCGCGACTCCAAGAACGTGGATGGCCCGGTCCTCGACGTCCGCACCGCCGCCTTCTCCGCGTTCGTCGCGGGCGTGCAGGCCGGAAAGTTCGACGCCGCCTGACCCTTGCCGGTCCAGCGACGCCCCGCCGTGCCGCGCATGGTGGGGCGTTCTGCTGCCCGGGTGCGACCAGCGTCCTGCCGCACCCCCTGGTCGGCAGCCGCGCCCACAGGGCCTTGCGGTGGCGAACCAAGGCCAACGCCGTGTATCCATGCCGCCTCGCCGCGGTGACCGCGCCCGTCCGTCTCCTCCAGGCGGCCACAGCGGGGAGATCGGGCGCATGAGAGTAGTGAGCCGGTCAGGTCGCTGAGTCGGCCGCTTGAGCGGGTCACCGGAGCAGTGCGCTCAGGTAGGTCAGCATCTGTCCTATAGGGCTTCTACTCTGCGGCTCATGCAGGAATACGAAGACGGCGTCGACATTCTTGTCCCCGCAAGCCCGGCCGAGCTTGAAGCCTGGCTCGACACGCATCACGGGGAACGGACCGCGCTCTGGGTGAAGATCGCCAAGAAGCACACCGGCATCCCGTCGCTCACCTGGGAAGAGATGGTTGACACGGTGCTCTGCTTCGGCTGGATCGACGGTCTGCGGCGCGGCTTTGACGACACGTACTTCCTCCAGCGCACGACACCCCGCAGCCCCCGCTCCGCCTGGTCGCAGGTGAACGTCGCCAAGGCCGAAGCCCTCATCGCGGCGGGCCGGATGCGCCCCCGCGGCCTCGCCGAAATCGAGGCGGCGCGGGCGGACGGCCGCTGGGAGACGGCATACGCCTCGCAGCGGAATGCCACCGCGCCTCCGGATCTCGTCGAGGCACTCGACGCGAACCCGGCCGCGCGGGCGTTCTACGAGACGCTCAGCAAGTCCGACCAGTTCGCGCTGTACCTCCGCCTGGTCACCGCCCGCACCGAGAAGACCCGGCTGGCCCGTCTGGAACGGATGACGGCGGCGATGGCGAGGGGCGAGCGGCCATCATGATCAACCACTCGGCCAACGCGCAGATCAAGGACGTCAAGGCTCGCGGACGCTTATGGAGAGCTTCAACAGCCGATGTTACGAAGTGATTCTCATCGCCCCGAAAAGGAAATAAGGAAACGTGATGCTCAATCCAACCGATTTTCCCGAGCCCACCATTATTCCGGTCAACGGTGTGGAACTCGAAGTCTTCGAAGCAGGCCGAGAAAACGAGGGGAAGCCCATCGTGCTCTGCCACGGCTGGCCGGAGCATGCCTTCTCCTGGCGTCACCTGATGCCCACCCTCGCCGCAGCGGGCTACCACGTCATCGCACCGAACCAGCGGGGTTACGGCAACTCATCCCGCCCGACCGAAGTGACGGACTACGACATCGAGCACCTGTCGGGTGACCTCGTCGCGCTTCTCGACCACTACGGATACGAGGACGCCACCTTCATCGGCCATGACTGGGGTGCGTTCGTCGTCTGGGGGCTGGCCCTGTTGCACCCCAACCGGGTGAACAAGGTGATCAATTTGAGCTTGCCTTACCAGGTGCGCGGAGAAAAGCCGTGGATCGAGGCCATGGAGGAATTCCTCGGTGGCGACTTCTACTTTGTCCACTTCAACCGACAGCCGGGCGTTGCGGACGCCGTGTTCGATGAGAACGCATTCCAGTTCCTCCGCAACCTCTACCGGAAGAACGTGCCCCCCGCGCCCCCTGAGCCGGGCATGGCGATGATCAATCTCGCCAGATCAGTAACACCACGCGGTGAGCCCGTCATGAGCGACAGCGAACTGGCCGTCTACGTCTCCGCGTTCGCATCATCGGGATTTACGGGTGGCATCAACTGGTACAGGAACCTCGACCGCAACTGGCGCTTGCTGGCAGACGTGGACCCGATCATCCAGCAGCCCGCCCTCATGATCTACGGCGACCAGGACTGGGCGATCCCGAGGTCCGAGAACCTGACAGAGTTCGTGCCCCATGTGGAAGTGGTCGGCCTGGACTGCGGTCACTGGATTCAGGAGGAGATGCCCGAAGAGACAAACCAAGTGATTTCACGATGGCTGGAACAGCAGGATGCCACCGTCCGATCTTGATTCCGTCGCGGGCGTGCAGGCCGCAAAGTGCGACGCCGCCTGACCGTGGACATGGACCCTGCCCGCCGCAGTGTGCTGGGTCGGAAGGCCGTCAGCCGATCTGCCCCCAGTGGGCGGGGAAGTCCGGCGGCCAGGGTTCACGCGGGTCGTACAACGATTTCCGCTCTCCGGTCACCTCATACTCAGCCTCCCGCCAGGAGGGTTTGCCTCCG
Source organism: Streptomyces microflavus (assembly GCF_014650075.1). GTDB lineage: Bacteria > Actinomycetota > Actinomycetes > Streptomycetales > Streptomycetaceae > Streptomyces > Streptomyces microflavus. The sequence goes on from NZ_BMUG01000001.1 coordinate 644,525, forward strand.
ACCACGAAGCTGCCGCCATCCCGCTCCAGCATCCAGGTGTAAGCAGCATCCTCTGCCGGAATGCCGTGCCGTTCACTGAGCACGTCGAACTCTTCGGCGGCCGCTCGCCGGATGTGGAGCCCGTTCCTGTAGTAGGGCTTGAGGAACATCAGTTCCACATGCCCGATGTAAACCTCGACCGTCGTCGTGGTTCCGTTCTCGAATGTGGCTTCGCTGGTCAGAAAGAGCTGCCTGTGAGAGGGAATGAACCCACTTACTCTGAAGAGTCGCCCTTCACGAATGAAATCTGTCACGATGAGTCCCTCTTCCTCGCTCGGGCATTGGCTCTCCGTTGTCGTACTTGAAGCGTTTCGGGAAGACCTCTACGACCTTTGCGGTGGTTCAGGGCGGGTCGCGTCGCAGGTTGCGCTGGCGTGGCAGGAGGTAGAGCGGCAGCCCGACCGAGGCGCCGAGTAGTGCGCCGAGGCCTACCAAAGCCTTCTGGCCTTTGGACAGGTGCGTGTCGACGGATACGGCAGTCAGCAGCACGACGACGGCGACGATCACGTCCCAGCCGAAGAAGCTGCTGATTCGGGTCGCGAAGATCTCATCGATCAGACGGTGCAGGTCCAGCCCGTTCTCTGCCAGCCATGGAATTGCTTGGGCATAGGGGAGAGCGATGCCGGCAACCAGCAGCAAAGCGAATACGGCCTCAAGAGTGCGATTGCCGCGCTGCCGGGTTCTGTCGGTCTCGTCCTGACCGTTCATCGACCACTCCAGAATTCAATCCGAGGATACGGGTGGTGAGTACCTCGGAGTAGGGCTCTGCAAGATCAGCTGGCTCGTTACGAGGATAGCTGTGAGGGGTCTGCGACCGGTCAGGGGGACTGTTGCGCGCAAGCCGCAGCCGCGGGAATCGGCAGAGGGGCCAAGCGTGCATGTGGCCCCTCGCTTCGTCCTCAAATTTCTGTGCAACGGGCGTGATCAGCCCCTACTGGTCAGGCCTCCGCGAAACCGTCGTCACGACACGGATCACGCTCGACCCCCGGGAAGTCGCCTGGTACGACTGGCTGGCCGAGTCCGAACTCGAAGTCCCGGCTCCGCGTCGCTCATCGTGTCGAGCGCGGTGGGGCGTCCTGCTGTACGAGGATGAAGTCCTCCGCGGGTCGGCTACGCCGATGTGGCGAACCCGCCCAAGGTCCTGGCTTCCAGGGGTATTTGTCTGCCGCTGTACGTCCGGCCGGGGCCCAGATTCCTCCGCGTACCGACCCCTTCCCGAGCGCATCGGCAGCACGAGGAAGAGCTTCTCCGGAACCAAGATGGGTCCGATGATGGTCCGGGTTAGCGTGTGCGCCAAGCCGGGAGAAGACCCCCGGCCAACGGAGGGAAGATCATGAAGCAGAACAGGCGGAACGGCGTCTCGCGTCGTGGACTGATCAGAGGCGGGCTGCTGGCGGTGGCGGCATCGGGCGTGGCGGTGGTCGGCCTCGCCGGGCCGGCGAGCGCGGCCGCGATCAATCTCGGCCTCGACAAGCAGGGCGCCCAGCGGATTCAGCGGTGGACCCTCACCATGTACGGCTACAAGGGCAAGATCGACGGGGTGCTCGGAACCAACAGTTGGAAGGCGATGCAGCGCTTCCTGGCCACTTGGCCCGGCCAGCCCCTTCCCTACAAGGGTGACATCGACGGGATCGTGGGGCCCAAGACGATCGCGTCGCTCCAGGCCAACCTGAAGAAGTTCAACGGCTACACCGGTGACATCGACGGCATCGCCGGACCGGGTACCAAGGCGGCGTTCCGGCGCAAGGCGTACTCGAACCCGCCGGTCTGACCGGCTGAGCATCGCAAGCGGCCCGGCCCCCAGGGGCCGGGCCGTCTGCTCTCCGGAGTGGACGACATGCGGGCTTTCACAGCGGCGGTCGTGGCGCTGACAGTGTCCTTCGGCCGGGCTGCGGCAATCCATGCCGCAGAGATCTCAGCGGATCAGGTTGCAGCCCGCCATGGTGCGAAACCGATGCCCCAACCCTTGCCTCGCCTATCGAAAGTCGATAGATTCCCATCGCAACTCGATGGAAGGATGGGTCATGGGAAAGCTGACAGTGCGCGCGCTGCGCGCCGTGCTCGTGGTGGTGCTCACCGGCACCGTGTTCGTACAGGCATTGATGGTGTGGGCGTTGGTCAGCGGGAACGACCCGGAGGACGGATCGCTCCCGCTGACCCCGCTGCGTGTGATCACGATCCTGGGCATCGGGACAGCCCAGGTCGCCCTGGTCTGTGTATGGCGGCTGGTAACGATGGTGCGGCGGGGAACCGTGTTCTCCCACGCCGCCTTCCGGTACGTGGACGTCATCATCGGCGCGATCGTTGCGGCTGCTCTCGTATGGTTCGCGGTCACGACCATCAATGCGCCCGGCCAGCGGGAGGACCCGGGCGTCACCCTCATCATGGGCGGGATCGGCGTGGCCATCCTGGGGGTCGCGCTCATCGTGCTCGTACTGCGGATGCTGCTCGCGCAGGCGGTCGCGCGCGACGTCGAAGCGGCGCAGATGCAGGCCGAATTGGGCGAGGTCATCTGATGCCGATCGTCGTCGACATCGACGTGATGCTGGCCAGGCGGAAGATGTCCGTGGGCGAACTCGCGGACCGCATAGGGATCACCCCCGCCAACCTGGCAGTACTCAAGAACGGCCGCGCCAAGGCGGTACGCTTCACGACGCTCGCCGCCCTCTGCGAGGTGCTCAAGTGCCAGCCGGGTGACCTGCTGCGCTGGGAGGCCGAGGACACCGCGGGCGAATGAACCGTGCCTGCCGACGTGTCATCGCCGATCTCCCTGCCGGCGGCGGGTGAGTGGATCACCGACGCCCCGCCGACCTCTCGCCCTCCTCGTACTCACATGATCACGAAATGGGCGACGCGACTACGCCGGAGCCCTTGGTTCTGCTGGCGGCAGAGCACCGGCCGATCCGGGCTCGACGATCACTACAGTCCCGTCTCATGGCGACGATTACGACGCGTACGGTCGAGTATCCGGCCGACGGTCTGACGATGATCGGGCACCTCGCGCTCCCGGCCGGTGTCGACCGTCGGCCCGCGGTGCTGCTCGGACCGGAGGGCATGGGGCTCAGCGACGTCGAGCGTCGCAGGGCCGATGCTCTCGCCGAGCTGGGATATGTGGCGCTGGCCTTCGACCTTCACGGTGGGCGCTATTTGGGCGACCCGGAGGAGATGCTGGCCCGTTGCCTGCCGCTGCTCGCTGATCCCGACCGGATGCGGGGCATCGGCCATGCGGCGCTCGACGTGTTGCGCACCGAACCGCGGACCGACCCCGACCGGATCGCCGCCGTCGGCTACGGCACCGGGGGCGCCGTCGGGCTGGAACTAGGGCGCGACGGCGTCAGCCTGCGCGCGATCGGGACAGTCAACGCAACTACCACGGGCCGACCGGGCGAGACGGCGCGCATTCGCTGCCCGGTGTGGGCCGGGGTCGGGTCGGAAGACCCGATCATGCCGCCCGCGCAACGGGACGCGTTCACCGCCGAGATGCAGGCCGCGGGCGTCGACTGGCGCCTCACGGTCTACGGCGGCGCCCTGCACGCCTTCCACCACCCACCGGTCGGCCACCCTGTGGTCCCCGGCGTCGGCTACCACCCTCAGCACGCGCAGCGAGCCTGGCGCGACGTCGTCGACCTGCTCGCCGAGTGCCTGCCCGTGACGGAGGATCCGGGGCATGGCCCAGGTGAGCATCCCGGCGCCGGGTACTGACAGCCCCCGCCCCTCAAGTCCGCACGCCCACGCGGTCGCACTCGGCGAGCGTCCCGTCGAGCAGGACGTACTCCGGTTCGTGCTCGCGCAGGTACACCAGTGAGACGAGCGCGCGTTGGTGCGGCGGGACAGGAGACCAACGAGACACCGGTGCATGTGGGTTGAGACCTCGAACGCCTCCCTCGACGGCACGGGTGTCTCGTGCGTTGCGGCCGGCCTTGCCGTCCTCCCATCGGAGTGGCCGCTCTGATGGGAGGACGGCAGTGAAGGGTAGAGCATGATCTAGCAGATGACGACGGAAGCGGATACGGGCGTGGGCATCGATGGTGCCGATGTGTGGTATGAGCGGCTGGGTTGGGCGTACGGGCTGATAGCTAGCGATCCGGCTCTACGTGCTGCGGCGCTCGTCCGTCTGGCTGACGCCGAGAGGAACACCCGGGATGCCTTGGATCGGTACAACAGGACGTGGCGACGTGGGTATTCGCTGAGGAGGAAAGCGGCGAGCAGGAACTACGAGGAGATCCGCAAGTATTCGCTGCCCCACGCGTTGTGGGAGCGGCCGGCCGGTCCCGACATCGTCGCGTGGCCGGGTCTCTCCTACGCACTGCTCTTCCTGGAGTGGGAGGCGAGATACCCGCAGGAGTGGACACGGCATGCCAAGGCATGGGGAACAAAGCAGGGCCTCATCCGAGACGTGGCTGTCGCTCACCACGAGGAGACGGTCAGAACCAAGCTTGCCGACCTGATCGAGATCGTTGTCCAGCGGCCTTACCGGTGCAAGGACCGCGAGTACGTGCGCGTGGCCCGGGCTGTGGACAGTGATGACCTGCACAGCCGGCTTGAAACTGCCGCCCGTTCGGACAATCCGTGGGCGCGGCGCCATGCCGGATACGTTCTCTGGCTCCTGGACCACCCCGAGGTGCCGAATACGCGTCACGTCTGGCAGACCTGGCTGGCGGCACCCAGAGATTAAGCACCGGATGGCATCGCCCAGAGGGCGGGTCAGATCTGGCCTGCGCTGCCCGGCCGCGCCCACAACCTCACAGCGGCCCGCGCACCGGGTCACCGGGATCTGCGAGCGTCAGGGCGTTCCAGTCCTGGCCGACCGCGCCTACATGGGAGCCGGACCGTGGGTGACGACGCCCCTCAGACGCTCACCGGGCCGTGGCCTCACGCCGACCCAACAGGCCGCCGTTGTTCGATGCTCTGCTGCAGCGCGGTCGTGAGATCTACGGCAGGTTCGGGCTGAAGCGGTTCGGTCGAACCGTCAGCGTCAGCCGCCTCCGCCTCCGCCGCTGGTGTGGTCCGGACCGAGGTCATGCTTCCGGCTCCGGTTCGCGCCGGATCCCCAATGCTCGTAGCAGATGAGCCCCGCCCCGACGAGCAGGACGATCCCCGTAGCTATCAGCGATATCCATGCGCCGGCATCCATGCTTGCGGATGTACCCGCCACTGTCAGTGCGAAGCCTCACCCGGGGCCTCCATCGATCCGGAGCGGTTCAGTGGGCGTTGTCGACTTGGCTGACATGCCGGGTGCCCGAGACGACCCTCTCCACATCGTGCGGACGGACCACGGCAACGAGGCGGCAGGGCCCTGGCTGCCGACTGGTGGTCCCGCCGCGCCGATCGGGCGGTCAGGAGCGCTACCTCGACAGGTCTTTACCGGAGGAGATCGGCGCCGACCTACTCGCCGAGGTCGTCGCCCGGGCGCTGGAGCACCTCCACGAGCAGTTGGACGTGGAGAGGCTGGCGTACATGAGCCGTCGTGACCCCGCCGTCACTCGATCGTGGGCACGTTGAAACGGCTCAATGAACTCTCGTCACTGCGCAATGCCCTCGGCGGTGACAGCGGCCCCACGCTGCTCGCGGATCCACTCTCAGAGGTGCAACCGGTCTGCCGCATGCGCAGTCCTCAACGAGCCTATGTGGCCAGTTCCTTCAGCCTGTTCGAGCATGCGGAGAGCGTCGGCCGCTGCCGGTGACAGCATGGTGTCGTCCTGGAGGTCGGCCAGAGGGATCCACATCACCGCGTCGGTGGAGCCGTCGATCTCGGTCACCTCGCTCGCCCCGTCCTTGAGGGCAACGGCGTAGAACAACGCCGTGAGGCTCCAGCTCACTCCGTTCCGCCGGACCGCGTAGGTCCGCGCGTCGAGCAGTCGGGCATCGGCGAGTTCACGTCCCGTCTCCTCCCGGAGTTCACGGGACAGGGCCTCCACGGGCTGCTCGCCCGGGTCGATTCCGCCGCCCGGCATGTGCCACAGACCCGGTGCGAAGACGGGTGAGGCGTCCGACAGCCGGGTCAGCAGCAGCCGTTCGTCCTCCACCGCGATGGCGTATGCCGAAACACGAGTCCGTACGTGAGCGTCCATGGTTCCTGCCCCTCCCTACGCGAAGCCGCCGGAGAGGGACCCTGGCGTCACCAAGATCTACTTCCGCAACAGGCCCTGGGCCAGGGCGTTTCCGGGCGGATCGGCAAGCGCGCGGCGAGACCCCTCCCGCTATTGGTCCAGACCAAATATGGTGTGGCTGGATTTCTCCCCCGATCGCCCCCTCCTCCGAGGAGATACCGGTGTTCACCCGACGCGCAGCGCTCACCGTCGCCCTCGCGGCCCTCGGCTCCGGCGCACTGCCGACCGCCCCCGCCGCCGCTCTCCCTCGCTCCCCGGCCACCACCCCGCCGGTCACGCGCGCCATGCTGCCGCGCCCCACCGGCAGGCACTCCGTCTCCACCCGCTCCCTGCCGCTCACCGATCTCGGGCGCCCGGACCCGTTCGCCTCGCGTCCCGGCCCCCGCAGGCTCATGGTGCAGCTCTGGTACCCCGCCGGCTCCCGGGCTCCCTCGCCCCACCGCCGTAACCCCGTCGCCCCCTACACCGACCCGGGCACCGCCGCGGCGCTGGAAGGCGACTGGGGAATGCGGCCGGGCGTGCTGAAGGGCGTCGGCACGCACGCGCGTGCCGGAGGCCTCCCCGCTCCCGGGACCCGTTCCGCCGTGGTGCTGAGCCATGGACGCGGCGCCTCGCGCATCCTCACCAGCGGCCTGGCCGAGGAGCTCGCCTCCCACGGTCACCTCGTCGCGGCCGTCGACCACACCTACGATGCCGCGGCCGTCCGCTTCCCCGACGGGCGCCTGGTGCTCGGCGCCCTGCCGGCCGAACCGGAGGACTGGGATGCCCAGGACCGGCTGGAGGTCGCCGTGCGGGCTGCGGACCTGCGCTGCGTCGCGGATGCGCTGTGCCGTCGTACCCGCCCCCTCGCCGGGGTCGCCGTCCAGCGCATCGGGCTGCTCGGCCACTCCCTGGGCGGTGCCGCCGCAGCCGAGGCCATGCGGACCGACCGGCGCTTCGTCGCCGGGCTCGACCTGGACGGCGGCCTGTTCGGCACCACGGTGGCGGAGACCGGTCTCGACCGGCCCTTCCTGCTGCTGACCTCCTCACCGGACCACGAGACGTGGGCGCGGTGGCGGGCCCACCACCGAAATTGGGGTCGTCACCTGCACCTGACGGGCGGCGGTCACCTCTCGGCCACCGATGTGCCCGCCCTCGCGGCCGCCGCCGGGCTCCGGGAGCGGTGGCCCGAGCCGCTCTTCAGCGACTACCTCGGCACGATCGCACCGCACCGCGCAGCGACGGTCACCCGCGCCTGTGCCACCGCGTTCTTCGACCGGTTCCTGCTCGGGCTCCACCGGCCGCTGCTCGATGCCCCCACCCACCGCTATCCCGAGCTCCGGTTCCTCTGGACACGGGGGGCGTGAACCGGCCGGGGGCCAGGTCCAGGAGCACGGCTCCGGGGCCTGAAGGCGGGCGGCGCGAGGGGATTCTTGGCCGATTTCGGTCGGCGGGTCACACTATGGGCGACCTCCCGCTCCGACTCCGCCCGCCGGGCCCCCTCGCTCCCCTCGCCGTCAGGAATTGCCGTGTCCCACGCCTCCGCCGCCCCTCGGGCAAGCAGTCCGGCTCCGCGCGCCGGGTCCCACCGCTTCAGCGCTGTGATCAGCCGCATCGCCGAGGAGATGGCCTCGCTCGCCGACCACGGCACCCCCGCCGACTACATACCGATGCTCGCCGGTGCCGACCCCCGGCGGTTCGGCATGGCCGTCGCCGAGCCGGACGGGACCGTCTACGGGGTCGGCGACTGGCAGCAGCCCTTCTCGACGCAGTCCATCTCCAAGGTGTTCGCCCTGGCCCTGGCGCTCTCCCTGGACGGCGAGCAGATATGGCGGGGCGTGGGCCGCGAGCCCTCGGGCAACCCCTTCAACTCCCTGGTTCAGCTGGAGTACGAGAACGGGATCCCCCGTAACCCGTTCATCAACGCCGGTGCCCTGGTGGTGACCGACCGGCTGCAGGCCCTGACCGGCGACGCGGCGGGCCAGGTGCGGGAGCTGCTGCGCTCGGAGAGCGGGAATCCCGCCATCGACTTCATGCCGGAGGTCGCCGCCTCCGAGGCGGCCTTCGGTGACCGCAATGCCGCGCTGGCCCACTTCATGGCCTCCTACGGCAACATCACGCTCCCGGTCCCCACCTTGCTCGCCGCCTACTTCCGCCAGTGCTCCATCGAGGCGTCCTGCGCGGACCTGGCCCTCTCCGCCGGGTTCCTGGCCCGCCACGGAGTCCGGGCCGACGGCTCCGCGCTGCTGACCCGCAGCCAGGCCAAGCAGGTCAACGCGGTCATGCTCACCTGCGGGACGTACGACGCGGCCGGAGAGTTCGCCTACCGGGTGGGGCTGCCGGGCAAGAGCGGCGTCGGCGGCGGGATCATCGCCATCGTGCCCGGGGTGTGCACCTTGTGCGTCTGGAGCCCGGGCCTCGACCGGCGCGGCAACTCGGTGGCGGGCGTGTCGGCCCTCGACCGCTTCACCACGCTCACCGGGCTGTCCGTCTTCTGACGGTGAGCAGGCCCGGTCCGCCGTTAAATACCTCGACAACGGGCGCGGCGATCGGGGACGCTTCGCGCGATGACCAAAATCGACGACACACCGCCCGCGTGGGACGACCGCACCCAGCTCACCACGTTCCTCGACTACGCACGTGGCACCGCCCGCGCCAAGTGCGACGGTGTCTCTGCGGAGAACGCACGCAAGGCGCTTCTGCCGGGCTCACCGCTGATGACCATGAGCGGAGTGATCAACCACCTCCGCTGGGTCGAGTACTACTGGTTCCAGGTGATCTTCCTCGGCGAGGAGGACCGGGCCCCCATGACGGATGAGGACCCCGACCGCGAGATGCGTATCGCCGTCGACTTCCCGCTCACGCAGCTGCTCGACGAATACGCCGAACAGAGCGCTCGCTACCGCGAACTGGTCGCCGGGAACGACCTGGACAAGCAGGCCCAGGGAACCATCCGTAACGGCCTCCATGTCGACCTGCGCTGGATCCTCCTCCACCTCACCGAGGAGACGGCCCGCCACAACGGCCACCTGGACATCCTGCGCGAGATGCTCGACGGCACGACCGGCTGACAGTCACACGATCCGCCGGCCTGGCCCTAACAGTCCGACTTGGTCCAGAACTGGCGTGGTGCGAAGCCCTCGCGGCGCAGCCAGTGCTCCGTATAGACGATCCGCTCGGCCTCGATCACGACGAGAGGGCCCGACTGGGGTTCGTCCAGAGAACGTGACCGCTCGACATGGTCGGACTGCCAGCGGAAGGCCGGCCAGTAGTGCTCGAAGTCGGGGTCGTCCTCGGACAGCACGCGGGCCCGCCCGAAGAGCTGAGCTCCTCGGCTGCCGGCCTGTCCGACCAGCGGGGCGAAGATCCCCACGGAGATACGGGGATCGGCGGCGAGGTTCCTCATCTTGGGGGAACCGGGAGCCGTGCTGAACATGACCGCGAAGTCGAGGTGGAAGTACCGCACGGGCGTTGCGAGGGGCCCTTCCGGGCCTGCCGTCGCGAGCACGCACATGTTCTGCGTCGACAGCAGGTTGAGTATGCGTTCTTCCAGACGCTCGCGATCGAGCCGCTTCTTCGGTGACGGGCCGGCCAGCCACGGGTTGGTCACAGGCATGATCGAGTCTCCCATGCCTGGCCCATCGGCTTCGGCCGCCGACCGCCGACTACCGCCGCAGCGTCACGCCTTCAAAGCGACCAGACGGTACTGCGGGTCCGGGCGGGCCGTGTCCTGGTCCGGTAGGGCGGCGAGTCGGCGGCGTACGTCGGTCACCTCGTCCGGGGAGGCGTGCGTGCACCAGGCGATGTGGCCCGCGTCGATCGCCTCGCGCCAGCCGCGGGGGCTGCGGCCCTGCCCGGTGCCGGGGAACTCCGTCCGGTCCGTGAGCGCCAGCCCCAGTTCCGTCGCCCGGTCGAGCACGCGGGTGGTGCTGTCGGGCACGTGGGGTGCGTACCGGCGCCGCAGGTCCGCCGTGACCCGCGCGATGTCGCTGTCCTCGGCGAAGTACGCGTCGTTCTTGTCGACGGTGGTGATCAGCACCCCGCCGGGCCGCAGCACCCTGGCCGCCTCGGCCAGCACCGGTTCGGGGCGCGGCAGCAGGTGGAGCAACCAGACGATCACGACCGCGTCCACCGCGTCCGACGCGAAGGGCAGCCTCGTGGCGTCGCCCCGTACGACACCTCCCGGCACCCGCCCTCCGGCAAGGCCCAGCATCCCGGGCGAACGGTCGACGCCCACCACCGTCCGCCCCGGGCGCAGCAGCCGTCCGGTCACGATGCCCGTGCCGCACGCGATGTCCAGGACCGTGCAAGGCCCCTGCGGCAGCAGCCGTTCCACTGCGTCCGCCGCGGCCCGGGCCCTCGGTTCGCCGCCGCGGGACGCGTCGTAGTCCCGGGCCTCGTCGTCGTAATCCAGCACCTGTCCCCGTCCCCTCCCCGGCCTGCTCAGGCCACCGTACGCGGCAGCCGCAGGCTCAGTCCGACCGTCAGTGCCACCGCCGCCAGCTGCACCAGCAGCGTCACGACCAGGGCGTCCCGCATCCCCAGGCCGGGCACCAGGGCCAGGAACAGGGTGCCGAGCGTGGCCACCCCGAGGGCCAGTGCCGCCTGCTGCGTCGTCGTCATCACGCCGCCGCCCACCCCGGCCTTCTCCGGCGGTACGTCGGAGAGCACGATCCGGAAGAGTACGGGGAGCTGGAGGCCCTGGCCGAGGCCCGCTATGGCCACACCCGGCAGCAGGCCCCACAGGCCGAGGCCCTGCCACGCGAAGTGCACGGTCAGCACCAGCACCACCACGCCCACCGCCTGGATCAGCCCGCCCGCCGTGACGACCCGGGTGCCGTGGCGGCGGATCAGGCGGGGGCCCGCGAGTGAGGCCGCGAAGAACGCCAGGGCCATCGGGGCCAGCGAGAGGCCGGCCGCCGCCGGGCCCATCCGCAGGCCCTGCTGGAGCGCCACCGCGATCACGAACATGAAGCCGCCGAACCCGATCGAGAACGGCACAACCAGCGCCAGGCCCCGCCGCAGCGAGTCCAGCCGCAGCAGGCTCGGCGGCACCAGCGGCACCCGGCCCAGCCGGTCCGCCCGCCGCTCCACCCGGTAGAAGGCGTACGCGGAGAAGGGGAACAGCCCCAGCGATACCCAGGTCCACAGCGGCCACCCGGCGGCCCGCCCCTCCGTGAGCGGGGCCAGCAGCGTCACCAGGGACAGGGCCAGGAGCAGCGTTCCGGGTACGTCGACGGGCGCCGGGCGGTCCGAGCGGGTCTCCGGCACCGCGCGGGCGGCCAGGATCAGGCCCACCACCGCCACCGGCACGTTCACCAGGAACACCGACCGCCAGCCCGCGCTCTCGCCGAACACCGAGGACATCGGGGCGGCGGCCACCAGCACTCCGCCCAGGATCTGGCCCGCGACCATGGAGAGCCCGGCCGTCGCCCCGTACAGGCTCATCGCCCGGGCCCGGCGCGGGCCCCGCGTCGCCGCCTGGATCGTGGCCAGCACCTGCGGCAGCATCAGCGCGGCGGCGGCGCCCTGCGCCACCCGGGCGCCGACGAGCGTCCAGGCGTCGGGGGCGAGCCCGCAGACCAGTGACGTGATTCCGAAGGCCGCCATCCCGACGAGGAACAGCCGCCTCCGGCCCACCATGTCGCCGAGCCGACCGCCGAGGACCAGCAGGACGGCGTACGCCAGGCCGTAGCCCGCGACGACGAGTTCGAGCAGGGCGGGGCCCGCGTTCAGATCGCGGTCGATCGTGGGCAGGGCCACGTTGACGATGAAGAAGTCGATGAGCGGGAGCGCGGCGCCCAACAGCACGGTGAACAGGCCCAGCGTGCTGAGCACCGGGGCGGAGTGGTCGTGATGGCGGACGGCGGGGGTCGGCCGGACCGCCGCACCGGGGGACGTGTGTACGGATGATTCAGTCACGCTGCCGACTCTGCCGCCGATCCCAGCCTGGTACCAGAGTCCATTTATCCTGGTACCAGTGCTACCTGGCAACAGGCCGGGGCATCCGGCACGCTGGAGGCATGACGACCATGGCAGCCGATCCGCTGACCGCGCCGACCGGCACCGCGTCCGCGTCCGAGATGCGGCGGCACGAGCTCGCCGCCTTCCTGCGCAGCCGCCGCGAGCGCATCACCCCCGAACAGGTCGGCCTCGTCCGCGGCCGCCGCCGGCGCACCCCCGGGCTACGCCGGGAGGAGGTCGCCCAGCTCTCGGCGGTCGGCGTCACCTGGTACACCTGGCTGGAACAGGCCCGGGACATCCAGGTCTCCGCCCAGGTGCTGGACGCCCTCGCCCGCGCCCTGCTGCTCGACCCCAGCGAGCGCGCCCACCTCTTCGCGCTCTCCGAGGCCCCCGACCCGGCCCCCGGCACGGAATGCCCCACCGTGACCCCGGCTCTGCGGACCATGCTGGAGCAGCTGGACCCCATTCCGGCCTGCGTCCAGAACAGCCGGTACGACGTCCTCGCGTACAACCGCACCTACTCCCGGCTGCTCTGCGACCTCGACGCGCTGCCGCCGGAGGACCGCAACTGCCTGCTGCTGGCCTTCACCCACGACGAGTGGCGGGCCTCCGTCGTCGACCTGCCCGAGGTCACCCGGATGATGGCCGCCAAGTTCCGGGCCTCGATGGCCGGGCACCTGGCCGAGCCCGCCTGGAAGGCGCTGCTGCACCGGCTGGAGCGGCAGTCGCCGGAGTTCCGGGAGGTGTGGGAGCGCCACGAGGTGGTCGACCAGCGGGGGCGGACCAAGTACATCCGCAACGCGCGGGTGGGGCTGCTCCACGTCGAGCACACCAACCTCTGGCTCGGCCCGGCGAGCGGGCCGCGCCTGGTCAGCTACCCGCCGGTGGACGACGAGACCCGCGCGCGGCTGGAGCGGCTGCACCGGATCGCGCTCGCCGCCAAGTAGTCGTGTCACAAGTAGTCGTGTCCGCAGGGCACTTCGCTGTCAGCGCCGTCAGCTCCAGCGGGCTGGTGGGCGGCATGGTCCTCGGCTCCGCCTTCGCGAGTATGTGAGCCGGGTGAGGACCGGGGGCCCGAGGCGTAGTCCGCCTCGGGCCCCCGGGTGTTCTCAGCGCTCGACGGACGCGCCGAGTTGCTTGATCTTCTCGAAGGGGTAGCCGCCCACGGTCGCGATGACCAGGCCGTAGGCCGCGAAGGCGACCAGCCCCCAGGTGGAGACCGACTTCCCGCCGCCGCTCAGAATGACGCTTCCGAGGGGCACCAGAGGAGCGAAGCTGAGAATCGCGGCCCCGGTGCACCAGAAGGCCACCAGGTCGTTCGCCCGCTTCCGTAGCGCGGGGTCCGATTTCACCGCGGCGGGAACCTCGTAACCGACGGACCCGTCGCAGACCTTGCCCCGATATCCGACGCGGGCCGCCAGCGAGCCGGCCACTCCCAGCAGGAGGAAGCAGCCGAAGAGAAACAGGTAGGCCATGTATACCTCGCGGGCTCGTCGTGCCGGGAAACCCTAGCGGATGTACTTGATGATGAAGGCGATGACCATATTGACGGCCTTGTCCTTCACCCAGCCCGGCAGGAACTTCCAGACGACGCCACCGATCTCCCCGCCTATGCAGCCGATGACGGCATTACGGACGTAGGTCTTCTTGCCGGACGCCTTGCCAGCCGCGATATCGCTGAGCACGGAGGTGGGAATGGAGCCCAGAGCCCCCTTGGCGCACCAGGCGGCAGCGGCGATGGCCGCGGCGGCGATCGGGAACGCGCGGGGCTGGACGGTGCCGGAGGAGCCCTGGCTCATCGCCTTCTCCAGCTCGGCCATCGCCTCCGGGCCCATTCCCGTCTCGATGAACCGGCGCTGCTCGGCGGTGAGCGGCGGCGCCTGCTCCGCCGCGTCCACCGCGACGGTCCTTTCCTGCGTGCGGTCGGCGGCCATGGCGACGGGAGCCACGGTGGCGAGCAGGGCCCCGCTCGTGAGGACGGCGATTCCGGACAGCGTCATACGGCGGGTGCTGGTTTTCAACACGACTGATCCCCCTATTGATTGATTTCGCTGTCGCCACCTACAGGTCAGGAGGGTGGCGACGGAGAGACCTTTTCAGCGCGGGGAAGGTGCGCAGAAGACCGCTCGGCAGTGAAAAGAGTCATTGCGTGCAAAGGCAACCCCAGGTGCGGTAATTCCGTCGGGGCTGCCGATGGTGACCGGGGAATTTCTCCGGGTGATCCGCGGCTGCTCTCAAATACGCTCCGTGGAAAGGGTTATGACGTTATATCAGCCGGCGCGGTCACCCGGGTCTCTGTGTCCCGGATCGGGCGGATGGCAGGGTGACACCCATGCCCAGCGACCGCCTCATGCGCATCCACAGCCCCGAGTTCCGGGCCATGGCCGACCGGGTCCTCCGAGCCACCGAGCTGACCTCCCGGCTGAACGTCCTGCCCTTCGACGACGAGGAGGGCAGAGCGGCCCTGTTCGCGCAGATCCTCGGCAGACCGCTGCCCCCGCGGGTCACGATCTACCCGCCCTTCTTCACCGACCACGGCCTACGGCTCGATCTGGCCGAGCGGGTGTTCATCAACCAGAACTGCACGTTCCTGGACTACGCCGGGATCCGGCTCGACGAGCGCGTGATGGTCGGCCCGAAGGCGACCTTCATCACCAGCGGCCACCCGGTCGACCCGGAGGAGCGGAGGCACTACCTCACCGGCGGCCCCATCCACGTGGAGGAGAACGTCTGGATCGGAGCCGGCGCCACGATCCTGCCCGGCGTCACCATCGGCAAGGACGCCGTGATCGCCGCCGGTGCGGTGGTGGCCGAGGACGTTCCGGCGGCGACCCTGGTGACCGGCCCGAAGGCCACGGTGAACCGCCAGTGGTGACAGACCTCGCACGGGTGTTCGCTCCGGCCCTGGGCCGCCCCGCTGGGCCACCGTCCGAAGCGCCCTCCCGGGCGCTGATGCGGCCACCCCTCCGGCGTACGCGACAATGGAGCAATGACCACGCTCGCCCCCGCTCTCCCGCAGCTCCGCATCGGCCCGCACACCGTGCAGCCGCCGGTGGTGCTCGCGCCCATGGCCGGCATCACCAACGCCCCGTTCCGGACGCTGTGCCGGGAGTTCTCCGGGGGCAAGGGGCTGTTCGTCAGCGAGATGATCACCACGCGGGCGCTGGTCGAGCGCAACGAGAAGACCATGCAGCTGATCCACTTCGACGCGACCGAGACCCCGCGCTCGATCCAGCTGTACGGAGTGGACCCGGTCACCGTCGGCAAGGCGGTCCGGATGATCGTCGACGAGAACCTCGCCGACCACATCGACCTGAACTTCGGCTGCCCGGTCCCCAAGGTCACCCGCAAGGGCGGCGGCTCAGCGCTCCCGTACAAGCGGCCCCTGCTGCGGGCCATCCTCAACCAGGCCGTCTCCAACGCCGGTGACCTCCCCGTCACCATCAAGATGCGCAAGGGTATCGACGACGACCACATCACCTTCCTCGACGCGGGCCGCATCGCCGTCGAGGAGGGCGTCACCGCCGTCGCCCTGCACGGCAGGACCGCCGCCCAGCACTACGGCGGCACCGCCGACTGGGACGCCATCGCCCGGCTCAAGGAGCACGTCCCCGAGATCCCCGTCCTCGGCAACGGGGACATCTGGTGTGCCGACGACGCCCTGCGGATGATGCGGGAGACCGGCTGCGACGGAGTCGTCGTCGGGCGCGGCTGCCTCGGGCGGCCCTGGCTCTTCGCCGACCTCGTGAGCGCCATGGAGGGCAGCCCCACCCGGCACGCGCCCACCCTGCGCGAGGTCGCGGACGTCATGGTGCGCCACGCGACGCTGCTGGGGGAGTGGATCGGCGACGAGACCCGTGGCGTGATCGACTTCCGTAAGCACGTCGCCTGGTACCTGAAGGGCTTCGCCGTCGGCTCCGAGATGCGCAAGAAGCTGGCGATCACCTCCTCGCTGGAGGAGCTGGGCGGTCAGCTGCACGGGCTGGACCTCGACCAGCCCTGGCCGGACGGCGCCGACGGGCCGCGCGGGCGCACCTCGGGCAACAACCGGGTCGTCCTGCCGGACGGCTGGCTCAAGGACCCGTACGACTGCTCGGGCATCAGCGCCGAGGCGGAGCTGGACACCTCCGGCGGCTGAGTCCGTACGCGTACGAGCGCGGCGCTGCGAGACTGCTGAGCCCGTACGCGTACGGGAAGGTCTCAGCCCCGCACGTCCGGCCCCGCCCTGCGCTCCAGCGGGGCCGCCCCCGCGGAGTTCATCACGTTGAAGACCACGCTGCCCGCCCGGTAGCGGTCGTCCGTCCACTCGATGGCCCGGCCCGCCGCCGTGTACGTCAGGTGGCGCTGGCGCAGCAGCGGGCTCGCCCGGCGCACCCGCAGCAGCCGGGCGTCCTCGCTGCCCGCCGCGACCGCGTCGATCAGGTGCTCGCCGTAGTGCGCGACGATATCCGCCCGCTCCGCGATGCTGTCCATGATCGAGACGCAGTCCTCCGGCAGCTCCAGGACGGCCGGCGCCACCCAGCCCGCGTACACCGTCCGCTCGACCATCACCGGCTCCCCGTCCAGCCACCGCAGCCGCAGCACGTACAGCACCTCGCTGCCCGGCTCCGCGTCCAGGCGCCCGGCCTCCTCATCGGTCGCCGTCCGCACCGTGCGGGTCAGGATGCGGCTGGCCACCTCGCACCCCATCGCCTGCGCCCACTGGGCGAAGCTGTTGAGCTGCTGGAAGCTCTGGCGCCGCTCCTGGCGCAGCACGACCCGGCGGGCCCCTTGCCGGGAGCCGATCAGGCCCTCGGACGCGAGCAGTGCCACCGCCTGGCGGACCGTGCCGCGCGAGACCTCCCAGCGGGCGGAGAGGTCGCTCTCCGACGGCAGCCGGGAGCCGAGCGGGTAGGTGCCGGTGCGGATGGCGTGCCGCAGCGACTCGGCGATCTCCCGGTAGCGCGTAGCGCCCACACGTCCCCCTCGGCCGTCCATGCGCAGGATGCGCTGTGTACAGGTCCGCTCTTCGGTGACGGTCCTGCCGCTCACTCTAGCCTCGTCGCGACGCGTTTCGATGCGAGGTCGTTATCTACCAGAACCCCTGGATAGTGCGCTTTCCTCTTCCCGCCCTCTTGCGGCGGCGGACATGGGACGTTAACTTCCCGGACACCTGGCCCGGGCGAACTGGTGCCAGCTTGTATGAACAAGTGGCCCTCACGCTTCGCTCCTGGGAGACCTACCGTGCGCAGAGCCCGACCCCGCCCCCGTATCCGCGCCAACAGCCGTGCCGTTGCCGCCCTCGCCCTCTCCACCGCAGCCCTCACCGCCCTCACCGCATGCGGTGCCGCGCCCGAGGAGAAGGCCGCGACCGGTGCCAACGGGGTGAAGTCCACCGAGGCCGCCTCCGTCGCCGACTTCGGCGGGCTGGAGAAGCTCGTCGCCGCCGCCGAGAAGGAGGGCGAGCTCAACGTGATCGCCCTGCCGCCGGACTGGGCGAACTACGGCGAGCTGATCAAGAGCTTCCAGGCCAAGTACAAGGTCAAGATCAAGAGCGAGAACCCGGACGGCTCCAGCTCCGACGAGATAGCCGCCGTCAAGTCCCGCAAGGGCCAGAAGCGCGCCCCCGACGTCCTCGACCTCGGCATCGCCTTCGCCCGCAGCGGCGCCGCCGAGAACCTCTTCGCCCCGTACAAGGTCGCCTCCTGGGACAAGATCCCCGACAGCCAGAAGGACGCGGACGGCCGCTGGTACAACGACTACGGCGGCTACGTCTCCATCGGCTGCGACGCCGCCCGCATCAAGACCTGCCCCGAGACCTTCGCGGACCTGCTGAAGCCGGAGTACAAGGGCAAGGTCGCCCTCAACGGCAACCCGACCAAGTCCGGCTCCGCCTTCGGCGGCGTGTACGCGGCGTCCCTGGCCAACAAGGGCTCGTTCGGGGACATCCAGCCCGGCATCGACTTCTTCGGCAAGCTGAAGAAGAGCGGCAACTTCATTCCCGTCGAGTCCACCCCGGCGACCGTCGAGAAGGGCGAGACGCCGATCAGCATCGACTGGGACTACCTGAACGCCGGGTACGCCGACCAGTTCAAGGGCAAGGGCGTCGACTGGAAGGTCTCCGTACCGACCGACGGCGTGTACGCCCAGTTCTACTCGCAGGCCATCAACAAGGACGCCCCGCACCCGGCGGCCGCCCGCCTGTGGATGGAGTACCTGTACAGCGCCGAGGGCCAGAACCTCTGGCTGAAGGGGTACGCCCGCCCGGTGCTGCTGCCCGCCATGACCGAGGACGGGACGGCCGACAAGACCTTCGTCGCCAAGCTTCCCGCCGTCGAGGGCACGCCGACGTTCCCCTCCTCCGAGGAGCTCGACAAGGCCAACGCAACGCTCTCCGAGAACTGGGACAAGGCCGTCTCCTGATGACCCCTTCCCACCCGACCGCCGCCCCGGGACCCGGGGCGGCCCCTGTGAAGGCCGGTGGCCGTACGCGCCGCCGCCGGCCGGCCCGCGCCTGGCTCGGCGCGCTCCCGCTCCTCGTCTTCGCCGGACTCTGCTTCGGACTGCCCGCCGGCGCCCTGCTGTACGGGGCCATCACCCGTACCGACCCGGTCGCCGGCACCACCGAGTTCACCGGCGAGCACCTCCAGCGCTCGCTCCAGGGGCCCTACCTCACCTCGCTCACCGGCAGCGTCGAACTCTCCGCGCTGACCGCGGCCATCGCCACCGTCTTCGGCGTGCTGATCGCCCAGGCCGTCGTCACCTCCCGGCGCGGCGCGCTGCGCGGGGCCGTGCTCACCGCCTCCGGGGTGCTCGCCAACTTCGGCGGGATCCCGCTGGCCTTCGCCTTCGTCGCCACCCTCGGCATCTCCGGTGTGGTCACCCAGCTCGGCCACCTGGACGCGCTCGGCTGGAACCTCTACTCCTTCACCGGGCTCACCGTCATCTACCTCTACTTCCTCATCCCGCTCATGGTGATCGTCGTCGTCCCGGCACTGGACGGGCTGCGCCCCCAGTGGCGCGAGGCCGCCCGCAACACCGGCGCCACCACCTGGCAGTTCTGGCGCCACGTCGGCCTGCCGGTGCTCGCGCCCTCGCTGCTCGGCGGGTTCGTCCTCCTCTTCGGCAGCGCCTTCGCCGCGCACGCCACGGCCGCCGCCCTCGTCGGCGGCTCCGTACCGCTGGTCACCCTGAAGATCGCCGACGCGCTCTCCGGGAACGTCCTGGTCGGCCAGGAGAACGTGGCGCTGGCGCTGAGCCTCGACATGATCGTGATCGCCGGACTGGTGATGGCGGTCTATCTGCCCCTCCAGCGACGGAGCTCCCGATGGCTGCACTGACCACCGCCGCCCCCGAGGCCCTCGCCCCGGTGAAGGCCCGCCGTACGCGCCCCCGCTACTGGCGCGGTGCCGTCCTGGCGATCGCCGGGCTCTACTTCGTCACCCCGCTGCTCTCCTCGTTCGTCTTCACCGTCCACGTACCGAACCAGGGCCTCACCTTCGAGGCGTACAGCGGCATCCTGTCGGCCGACGGCTTCACCGAGAGCCTCTTCCTCTCGCTCTCCCTCGCCGCCGCCACCATCGCCCTCGCCCTGCTGCTCGTCGTCCCCGCGCTCGTCGCGGTGCGGCTCGGGCCGCCCCGGCTGAGGGCCGTGGTCGAGGTCGTCTGCATGCTGCCGCTGGTGGTGCCGCCGATCGCCCTGGTCACCGGGATCGCCACCGTCCTGCGCTGGGGGCCCGACCACTTCTCGCGCACCCCGCTCTACCAGACCTTCCTCGCCGTGCAGAACGAGTCGTTCCCGGTGGTGCTGGTCCTCGCCTACACCGTGCTGGCGCTGCCGTTCGTGCACCGCTCGCTGGACGCGGGACTGCGCGCGGTCGACGTCCCCACGCTGGTGGAGGCGGCCCGTAACTGCGGGGCGAGCCGGCTGCAGGTGATCGTGGGCGTCATCCTGCCCAACCTGCGCTCCTCGCTCGCCGGGGCCTCCTTCCTCACCCTGGCGCTGGTGCTCGGCGAGTACACCGTGGCCTCGCTGCTGGGCTTCCGGCCCTTCGCGGTGTGGATCGTCACCGTCTCCGGCGCCGAGGCCCGGATGTCGGTCGCCGTCTCCCTGCTCTCCCTGCTCATCACCTGGGCCCTGCTGCTCGTCCTCTCACGCGCCGGAACCGGGTCCGCCACCACCGCCGTCCCGGCCGCCGCCCCCACCCCCGTACCCGGCAAGGAGTAGCCACCCATGTCAGCCCTGCCAGCCCCGTCCACCACCGCCGGACACCCCGAGGCGGCCAGGACCGCCGCCTCCGAAGGGCGGGCCGCCACCGGAGCGCGGGTGGAGTTCCGCTCCCTGCGCCGGGCGTTCGGCCCCACCGTGGCCCTCGACGGACTCGACCTCACCGCCGAACCGGGCGAGCTCCTCGCCCTGCTGGGCCCCTCCGGCTGCGGCAAGACCACCGCGCTGCGGGTCCTCGCCGGGTTCGAGCAGCCGGACTCCGGCGAGGTCCTGGTCGACGGCGAGGACATCACCCCGGTCCCCGCCAACCGGCGTGACGCCGGGATGGTCTTCCAGTCCTACAGCCTCTTCCCGCACCTCAACGCCCGCGACAACGTGGCCTTCGGCCCCCGGATGCGGGGCGTCTCCACCGCCGAACGGCACGCCACCGCGGGCGAGCTCCTCGAACTCGTCGGGCTGCCCGACCACGGCAGCCGCTTCCCGCACCAGATGTCCGGCGGCCAGCAGCAGCGCGTCGCCCTGGCCCGCGCCCTCGCCCTGCGCCCCCGGGTCCTGCTCCTGGACGAACCGCTCTCGGCACTCGATGCCAAGGTCCGGCTCACACTCCGCGAGGAGATCCGCCGCCTCCAGCTCTCGCTCGGCATCACCACCATCTTCGTCACCCACGACCAGGAGGAGGCCCTCTCCATGGCCGACCGGGTCGCCGTCCTCAACGCGGGCCGCCTGGAGCAGTGCGCGCCCCCGGCCGAGCTGTACGAGCGCCCCGCCACGCCGTTCGTCGCCGAGTTCGTCGGCACCATGAACCGGCTGCCCGGCCGGCTGACCGGCGACGGGTCCGTGCAGGTCGCGGGCGCCTCGCTGCCGGTCGACGGGGACATCCCCGCGGGCCGGGGCGCGGTCGACGTCCTGATCCGCCCCGAGAGCATCGGCGTCACCGCCGACCCCGAGGGCATCGCCACGGTCGTCTCGGCCTCCTTCCTCGGCTCGGTCACCCGGGTCCTGCTCGACCTCCCGGACGGCGTCGCGGCCAAGGCCGACCTGCCCTCGCGGGACGCCACGGAGCTCGCTCCGGGTGTACGGGTACGGGTCACCCCGGTCCGCCGCCCGGTGCTCGTCGTGCCCGTACGGGAGACGACGGCGGCCCCGGAAGCCGCCGCCCCCGGCGACAAGGTGGACGCGTGAGGACCTCCGCCCCCGCCGCCGTCCTCTTCGACATGGACGGCACCCTCGTCGACACCGAGGTGCTCTGGTGGGAGACCGCCCGTGAGGTCGCGGCCGGGCTCGGCCACCGGCTGACCGACGCGGACGCGCCGGAGGTGGTCGGCCGGGCCGTCGCCGACACCGCCGCTCATCTGATCGGGGTGACCGGGGGCGACGCCTCCGCCCTCCCCTCCACCGCCGACGACCGGGCCGCCGCGCTGGCGCGCACCGCAGCCGAGCTGACCGACTCCTTCTTCCGGAAGGTCGACGCGGGCGCCCCGCTGCGCCCCGGAGCCGCCGCGCTGCTGGCCTCGCTGGAGGGCGCCGGTGTGCCGTTCGCCCTGGTCAGCGCCTCGCCCAGGAGCGTCGTGGACGCGGTGGTGGCCGGGTCGCTGGCCGGGGTGGACTTCGCCTTCACGCTGTCGGCCGACGACACCGTACGGACCAAGCCGCACCCGGACCCGTACCGCACGGCGGCCGAGCGGTTCGCGGCCGACCCCGCCGCCTGTGTGGCGGTGGAGGACTCCCCGGACGGCACCGCATCCGCCGACGCGGCGGGGTGCGCGGTGCTGGTCGTCCCGTCGCTGCTGCCGGTGGCCCCGGGGCGGGGGCGGACGTTCGCCCGTAGCCTGGAAGAGGTGGACCTCGGGGTGCTGAGCGACTGCCTCCGACGTCCCTGAGGCGTCCGGATCCTGAAATTTGGGGTCCGAAACGAGCGTGATTCGCGCCACCCTTGATCGGGGGTGTGCTCAGATGAGCGTTTTGGTGGTGGCTGCACTTCTGGAAGACCTGGCACTCAGTGCCACGTAACAGTCTTCGAGAAGTGCACTCAGGTGCAGGCTGGTCCGCTCAGATGAGAGCTGAGGGTCAAGAAATGACCATGCTGCCTTCAAGAGCTGAACGGATGGCCGCAGCCCGCTCGTCGGCGAGTTTCTTTAGATCTGCTGGCGGACGGGTGGTTGCGGCCGCATGACGACCAAGTGGACGTACCCATACACCTTCGATCTGGGTATGTTCCTGGCCGTCAGGGCAGCCACCGCGTCCTCGAGGAGTCGAGACCCGTGTCGGAAAACAAAGATCCCCAGAAGTTCGTCTACGACTTCACCGAGGGCAACAAGGATCTGAAGGATCTTCTGGGCGGCAAGGGTGCCAACCTCGCCGAGATGACCAACCTCGGGTTGCCCGTCCCTCCGGGCTTCACGATCACCACCGAGGCCTGCAAGGTCTACCTGGAGAGCGGCGAGGCGCCGACCGCGCTGCGCGACGAGGTGAGTGCGCACCTCTCGGCGCTGGAAGCCCGGATGGGCAAGCAGCTCGGCCAGGCCGACGACCCGCTGCTGGTCTCCGTCCGCTCGGGCGCCAAGTTCTCCATGCCCGGCATGATGGACACGGTCCTCAACATCGGCCTCTCCGACGCCTCGGTGGTCGGCCTCGCCACCCAGTCCGGCGACGAGCGCTTCGCCTGGGACTCCTACCGGCGCCTCATCCAGATGTTCGGCAAGACCGTCCTCGGCGTCGACGGCGACCTCTTCGAGGAGGCCCTGGAGGACGCCAAGGCGGCCAAGAAGGTCACGGTCGACACCGACCTGGCCGCGGCCGACCTCAAGAAGCTCGTCAAGCAGTTCAAGAAGATCGTCGAGACGCAGGCCGGACGCGAGTTCCCGCAGAACGCGCGGGAGCAGATGGACCTGGCCATAAACGCGGTCTTCGACTCGTGGAACACCGACCGGGCCAAGCTCTACCGCCGCCAGGAGCGCATCCCCGGCGACCTCGGCACGGCCGTCAACGTCTGTTCGATGGTCTTCGGCAACCTCGGCCCCGACTCCGGTACGGGCGTCGCCTTCACCCGCGACCCGGCCAGCGGCCACCAGGGCGTCTACGGCGACTACCTCCAGAACGCGCAGGGCGAGGACGTCGTCGCCGGTATCCGCAACACGGTGCCGCTCGCCGATCTGGAGTCGATCGACAAGAAGTCGTACGACCAGCTCATGCAGATCATGAAGACGCTGGAGAACCACTACAAGGATCTCTGCGACATCGAGTTCACCATCGAGCGCGGCCAGCTCTGGATGCTCCAGACCCGGGTCGGCAAGCGCACCGCCGGTGCCGCCTTCCGGATCGCCACCCAGCTCGTCGACCAGGGCCTGATCGACGAGGCCGAGGCCCTCCAGCGCGTCAACGGCGCCCAGCTCGCGCAGCTGATGTTCCCGCGCTTCGACGACGAGGCGAAGACCGAGCTGCTCGGCCGGGGCATCGCCGCATCGCCCGGTGCCGCCGTCGGCAAGGCCGTCTTCGACTCGTACACCGCGATCAAGTGGTCCCGCTCCGGCGAGAAGGTCATCCTGATCCGCCGCGAGACCAACCCCGACGACCTCGAAGGCATGATCGCCGCCGAGGGCATCCTGACCTCGCGCGGCGGCAAGACCTCGCACGCGGCGGTCGTGGCGCGCGGCATGGGCAAGACCTGTGTCTGCGGCGCCGAGGACCTGGAGGTCGACACCAAGCGCCGCCGGATGACGGTGGGCGGCAAGGTGATCGAGGAGGGCGACCTCGTCTCGATCGACGGCTCCACCGGCAAGGTCTACCTGGGCGAGGTACCCGTCGTACCGTCGCCGGTCGTCGAGTACTTCGAGGGCCGGATGCACGCCGGGGCCGACGACGCCGACGAGCTGGTCGCAGCCGTGCACCGGATCATGGCGTACGCGGACCGGGTGCGCCGGCTGCGGGTGCGGGCCAACGCGGACAACGCCGAGGACGCCCTGCGGGCCCGCCGCTTCGGCGCCCAGGGCATCGGGCTGTGCCGCACCGAGCACATGTTCCTCGGTGAGCGCCGCGAGATGGTCGAGAAGCTGATCCTGGCGGACACCGACGACGAGCGCGAGACCGCCCTCGCCGCGCTCCTCCCGCTCCAGAAGGCCGACTTCATCGAGCTGTTCGAGTCGATGGACGGGCTGCCCGTCACCGTACGGCTGCTCGACCCGCCGCTGCACGAGTTCCTCCCCGACATCACCGAGCTCTCCGTCCGGGTCGCGCTCGCGGAGTCCCGCAAGGACGCCAACGAGAACGACCTGCGCCTCCTCCAGGCGGTTCACAAGCTGCACGAGCAGAACCCGATGCTGGGTCTGCGCGGGGTACGCCTCGGGCTCGTCATCCCCGGCCTGTTCGCCATGCAGGTGCGGGCCATCGCGGAGGCGGCCGCCCAGCGCAAGAACGCCAAGGGCGACCCGCGCCCCGAGATCATGATTCCGCTCGTCGGCACGGTCCAGGAGCTGGAGATCGTCCGCGAGGAGGCCGACCGGGTCATCGCGGAGGTCCAGGCGGCCACCGGCACCGACCTGAAGCTGACCATCGGCACCATGATCGAGCTGCCGCGCGCCGCGCTGACGGCGGGCCAGATCGCCGAGGCCGCCCAGTTCTTCTCGTTCGGCACCAACGACCTGACCCAGACGGTGTGGGGCTTCTCCCGCGACGACGTGGAGGCCTCGTTCTTCACCGCGTACCTGGAGAAGGGCATCTTCGGGGTCTCCCCGTTCGAGACGATCGACAAGGACGGCGTGGGCGCGCTGGTGCGCAGCGCCGTGGAGGCCGGCCGGGCCACCCGCCCGGACCTCAAGCTCGGCGTCTGCGGCGAGCACGGCGGTGACCCGGAGTCGGTGCACTTCTTCCACGAGGTGGGCCTGGACTACGTCTCCTGCTCGCCGTTCCGCATCCCGGTGGCCCGCCTCGAAGCGGGCCGGGCGGCGGCCCAGTCGCGGGGGAGCGACAGCCGCTGATGCGGCACGCATGACCAACTCCGGGGATTTATAAGGGAATTGGGCCGGGTCCCTCATCGGCCCGCCACCCTGATGACATCTCCGGAACACCGAGAAGCGGCGGCACCCTGTGCGGGGGTGCCGCCGCTTCGTCTTGCCTGCGGAATATGTGCGCCCCTCGGACCGGAGCGGAATGTGCGCTACCGATGTGTCCTGGAGCACATTGCTTCGTTTAATGCGCAAAGAAGTGTGGGTAGCCATCCGGTGGACCGGGGTGCGGTCCATGGATCCCCACCCATGGACCGCACCCGGCTTACCCCCGTCGGGTACGGAGCCGCACCGTTGCCCACCGCCGCCGAACACACAAAGCCCCCCACGGCCTTCACGTGCTCATCCGGCAGGCACCGGATGCGTACCCGACGTCGTACAGCTTTTCGGGTGAAGCGGAACGGGGCGAGACGTTTCACTTCTGGCCGAAACCCCGTGGTGACCTCCTGTGACGGTCCGCATACCCTTCGGTGGGGGCAATTGCGGATGCAACAGGTGGGGGAGTAGTGCTGCGTATCCATGTGTCCAGGCTGGACCTTTCGCGGGTGCGGATGGCCACGAGACCGGACGCGATGTGGGAAACGATTCTCAGTTTTCACCGGCTGAGAGACCGACGGGCTTCGACGGTGTTCGGGAAATGGCGGACAGAAACGCGAGCTCGGTTGAATGGTGAAGCACAACTGCTGGCGGCGGTCGTCCCGCCCCGCGGCTATTTCCCGGATTTCCTGACCCCCTCACAGGAAGGCGCCGAGCCCTTCGGGCTCGATGTCGGAATGGAGGCCCTGCGCGACACCCCCGCCGACCGCATCCGCCACGAGCTGGACCTGATGGCGGCCGGACGGCGGCGGCAGCGCGGCATGCGGGGGGCCGGGGGCCAGGACGCCGGTGCCGGGCGGCTCACGGCCGCGCTGCCCGCCGCGCTCTCCGAGGGCCGCGCCGAGCCCCTCGGCCGGCTCATCGGCGCCCTGCGCAGCTACCACGACGCCGCCGTCGAGCCCTACTGGCCGCACATCAGGGCCAGCATCGAGGCCGACCGGGCCGTGCGGGGCCGCGCGCTCCTGGACGGCGGGGCCGACGGGCTGCTGGCGACCCTGCCGCCGATGATCCGGTGGCGGGCGCCCGTGCTGGAGGCGGACTACCCGGTCGACCGCGATCTGTATCTGGACGGGCGCGGGCTGCTCCTCCAGCCGTCCTTCTTCTGCCGGGGCACCCCGGTCGTCTACCGCGACCCGTCGCTCCCGCCCGTGCTCGTCTACCCGGTCACCCACACCGGCGCCCCGGAGTTCGCCGAGCCCGGGCCCTGGCTCGGCCGCCTGGTCGGCCACACCCGCTCCGCCGTCCTCCAGGCCATAGGCAACGGCTGCACGACGAGCGAACTGGCCCGCCGGGCCGGGGTGTCGCTCGCCTCGGCGAGCCAGCACGCCTCCGTCCTGCGCGAGGCGGGCCTGGTCCTCACCCTGCGCCACGGCTCCTCGGTGCTGCACACGCTGACCCCGCTGGGCGGCTCCCTGCTCCGGGGCGGCGCCCCGCTCGCCATGTCCTGAACCCTCGCGGTGTCTGAACCCTCGCCATGTCCTGACCGGAGGCCGCCCGGAACTCATGAGAACTCGTCCGGTGTACGGCGATGAGTTCCCGGCGGCCCCGCCGTCTACCCCCTCGAAGGCGCCGGACGGATCACCGCGGCGCACGACGGTACGCGGGAAGAGGAAACGACCATGGCTCAGATGATCTTCGTGAACCTGCCGGTGAAGGACCTGGCGACCTCGAAGGGATTCTTCGAGAAGCTGGGATACGGGATCAACCCGCAGTTCAGCGACGACAAGACCGCGTGTGTGGTCCTCAGCGACACGATCTTCGTCATGCTGCTGACCGAGCCGCGCTTCAAGGACTTCACCAAGAAGGAGATCGCGGACGCGTCGAGGACGACCGAGGTCATCCTGGCGCTCAGCGCCGACAGCCGCGAGAAGGTCGACGAACTCGCCGACGCGGCGCTGGCGGCCGGCGGGTTCCCGGCGGGCGAGACCCAGGACCTGGGCTTCATGTACGGCCGCTCGTTCCAGGACCCCGACCACCACATCTGGGAGGTCATGTGGATGGACCCGGCCGCCGTCGAGGGCCAGGGCTGAACCGCGCGGCCGCACGAGGGGGCTGAACCGCGGGGTGTGCGCCGGGGCCACGGGGGAGCCCCGGCGCACACCCCGCGTGCGTCAGCTGCGGAACGGGCCCGTCACCTCGTACGTGATGCCGCCCGACGAGCTGCCGCTGGTGCCGCGCTGCGAGGAGAAGTAGAGCCGCTTCCCGTCCGGGGAGAACGCCGGACCGGTGATCTCCGAGCCGGACTGGCCGGTGATCCGCAGGAACGGGGCGACCGTGTCGGCGGGCGTGATCAGGCAGATCTCCATGTTTCCGCCGTCCTCCGCCACGTACAGGTCGCCGGAGCCGGCCCGGGTGACGTTGTCGACACCGGTCAGCGGGGCCGCGCCGCCCGTCACCAGGGAGTCGTCGTACGTCAGGGAGATCGACGAGGTGTTCGCGTCGTACGCCCACACCCGGTTGTCGCCCTTGGTGGTGAACCAGCAGGTGCCCGCCGCGTAGAAGCAGCCCTCGCCGCCGTTGAACACCTTGGCGCCGGAGACCTGGTGGCGGGTCTGGGTGGAGGAGGCGGCCGGGTCCGGCACGTTCGCCCAGGTCACCGGCCCCGAGGTGCCCGTACCCGCGACCAGGACCTGGAGCGTGCCGCTCGACAGGTTGCCCCAGGTGGTGGGCCGGAAGCGGTAGAAGCGGCCGTCGCTCTCGTCCTCGGTGAGGTAGATGTACCCGTGGTCGGGGTCCGCTGCCGCCGCCTCGTGCTTGAACCGGCCGAGCGCGGGCCGCCGCACGGAGGCGTTCACACCCCACGGGTCGGTCTCGTAGACGTACCCCCGGGTGACCTCCTCGCAGGAGAGCCAGGTGTTCCACGGGGTGGCGCCGCCCGCGCAGTTGTTGTTCGTCCCCGACAGGATCCGGTACGCGGACGTCACCGTGCCCGAGGAGTTGAACCGCACGGCGCTCGCCCCGCCGCCGCTGCCCGAGGAGACCTCGGCGTTGGAGACGTAGATCCAGCCCGAGCCGTCGGCGTAGGTCGCCCCGCCGTCGGGGGCGCTGTGCCAACGGTAGGAGGTGCCCGCCACGGTCTGCCCCGACCGGGCGATGATGCGGCTGGTGAAACCGCTCGGCAGCTGGATGCCGTTGCCGTTGGCCGCCTGCAGTGCGCCGTACGGGCCGGTGGCCGGCTGGGCGGGTCCGGCGAAGGCGGCGCCGCGCCACAGGGTGCCGCCGAAGGCCGCCGCCGAGGTGCCGACCACCGCCGTGCGCAAGAAGGTCCGACGTTCCACGATCACTCCACGGATGAGTGAGGGCCCGCCGCTCCGGACGGACCGGCGGGTCGCGCGTCAGGACTGTAGGAGCGCCCCATTGACGGAGTGTCAATTCGCGGTGAACGGCGGGCGGATGGTGGCGGTCCGGGCCGTCACTCCACCCGTACGGCATACACCGGCACCGAGACCTCCTCGTCGTCCAGGCACACCCCCGTGGCCAGGTCGAAGCGCTGCTTCAGCAGCGGCGAGGCCACGAACGGCCGCCCGTCCGCCGTGCCGAGGAGCCCGCGGGAGAGGACGTACGCCCCGGTGAACGGGTCCCGGTTGCCGATCGCGCGCACCGCACCCGACCGGTCCATGAACAGGGCGGCCTGCCCGCCGTCCGGCAGCAGCACCGCGGCACCGCGCCCCGGGCTCAGCAGGGCCCGGTCGCAGACCGTGACCCAGCCGTCGGCGTGGGCGATGCGGACGACGGCCACAGGGGCGCTCAGCGTGTCGGTGGTCATCAGGAGGAGGTCCCTTCGAGGGTGCGGACGGCGAGCACGGGACCCGCGAGCAGCTCC
Source organism: Streptomyces microflavus (assembly GCF_014650075.1). Lineage (GTDB taxonomy): Bacteria > Actinomycetota > Actinomycetes > Streptomycetales > Streptomycetaceae > Streptomyces > Streptomyces microflavus. The sequence continues at coordinate 673,742 of NZ_BMUG01000001.1, forward strand.
AGATCGGGTTTCATCTGGTCCCGCTCCGGGACGAACCTCACCGAGGGGTCCGGGGCGTCGGGGGCGTTGACGAAGGTCACGAACCGCCGCAGCCGCTCCGGGTCGTCGATCGTCTCGGCCCACTCGTCGCGGTAGCCGGTCACATGGTCGGCCATCAGCCGTTCCAACTCGTCGCAGAGCCCCAGCGAGTCATGGACGACGACATCCCGTACGTGCTCCAGACCGCCGTCGATCCGCTCCAGCCAGGCAGAGGTGCGCTCCAGACGGTCCGCCGTACGGATGTAGAACATCAGGAACCGGTCGATCAGCCGCACCAGTTCGGCGTCCGAGAGGTCCTGCGCCAGCAGATCGGCGTGGCGCGGGGTGGCCCCGCCGTTGCCCCCGACATAGAGGTTCCAGCCGCCGGCGGTGGCGATGATCCCGAAGTCCTTGCCCCGGGCCTCCGCGCACTCCCGGGCGCAGCCGGAGACCGCCGACTTCAGCTTGTGCGGGGAGCGCAGGCCCCGGTAGCGCAGCTCCAGGTCGATCGCCATCTTCACGGAGTCCTGTACGCCGTAGCGGCACCAGGTCTGCCCCACACAGGACTTGACCGTACGCAGCGACTTCCCGTACGCGTGCCCGGACTCGAAGCCCGCGTCCACCAGCCGGGTCCAGATCAGTGGCAGCTGGTCGACCCGGGCGCCGAAGAGGTCGATGCGCTGGCCGCCGGTGATCTTCGTGTAGAGGCCGAAGTCGCGGGCCACCTCACCGATCACGATGAGCTTCTCCGGGGTGATCTCACCGCCCGGGATGCGCGGCACCACCGAATAGGAGCCGTTGCGCTGGAGGTTGGCGAGGAAGTGGTCGTTGGTGTCCTGGAGCGCCGCCTGCTCCCCGTCCAGCACATAGCCGCTGGCGCCGACGGTCGGGGCGAGCGAGGCGATGACCGAGCCGACCGTCGGCTTGCAGACCTCGCAGCCCTCCCCGCCGCGCGCCTCCTCACGGCCGTGCGAGTCGAGCAGAGCGGTGAAGGAGGTGACCCTCAGGGTCCGGACGATCTCGTACAACTCCGCCCGGCTGTAGGGGAAGCAGCCGCAGAGGCCGGTGTCCTGGCTCTGCGGCAGCAGCTGCCCGATCACCTTGACGCAACTGCCGCAGCCCGTCCCCGCCCGGGTGCACTTCTTCACCTCGGGCAGGGTGGTGTGCTCGCAGATCGCGCCCTTGGTCACGTTGTGGCAGGAGCAGATGACGGCGTCGTCCGGGAGCGCGGACGGGCCGAGCGTGACCGGGCCGCCCGCGCCGGCCGGCAGCACCAGCTGCTCGGGGGAGACCGGCAGGACGCTGCCCGTCATCGGCCGCAGGGTGCCGTAGTCGTCGGCGTCCCCGACCAGCACCCCGCCCAGCAGGGTGCCGTCCGCCGTAACGACCAGCTTCTTGTAGACCCCGGAGCGGGAGTCGGCGTACACCACGTCGAGCGCGCCCTCCGCCGTCCCGTGCGCGTCACCGAACGAGGCCACGTCCACGCCGAGCAGCTTGAGCTTGGTCGACATGTCCGCCCCGGTGAACCCGGCCCGCCCGCCGCCGAGCACCTCGGCCACGGTCTCCGCCATCTCGTAGCCGGGCGCCACCAGCCCGTAGACCCGCCCGTCCGAGGCGAGCGCGCACTCACCGATCGCGAACACCGCCGGATCGGAGGTCCGGCACTCCGCGTCGACCACGATCCCCCCGCGCTCCCCGACCGCGAGCCCGCACTCCCGGGCCAGCTGATCGCGCGGGCGCACGCCCGCCGAGAAGACCACGAGATCGGTGGCGAGGGAGGACCCGTCGGAGAGCGCCATCCCGTTCACCGCCCCGTCCTCGCCCGCGGTGACCTCCTGCGTACCGACGCCGGTGTGGACGGTCAGCCCCATCCCCTCGATCGTCCGCAGCAGAGCCGCGCCCCCGCCCTCGTCCACCTGCACCGGCATCAGCCGGGGCGCGAACTCCACGACATGGGTGCGCAGTCCGAGTCCCTTGAGCGCCCCCGCCGCCTCCAGGCCGAGCAGCCCGCCCCCGACCACCGCGCCGGTCTCCGCCCCCTTCGCGTACTCCTCGATCGCCAGCAGGTCCTCGATGGTCCGGTACACGAAACAGCCCCGGGTGTCCTTCCCCGGCACCGGCGGCACGAACGGGTACGAGCCCGTCGCCAGCACCAGCGTGTCGTACGGGAACACCGCCCCGGACCGCGCGGTCACCGTCCGGGCCTCGCGGTCGACGCTCCCCGCCGGGTCGCCGACGTACAGCTCGAAGCCGTGCTTCTCCATGAACTCCGGCTCCACCAGCGAGAGTTCCTCGGGGGAGCGCCCGGCGAAGTACGAGGTGAGCTGCACCCGGTCGTAGGCGGGCCGGGGCTCCTCGCAGAGCACGACGACCCGGGCCCGCCCGGCGGCCGGGGTCAGCCCGCGCGCGGCCAGCGACTCCAGGAACCGCTGGCCGACCATGCCGTGCCCGACGAGGACGAAGGTGGGGGTGTTCGGGATGGTGGTTTCCGGCATCTCAGTGGCCTCCGTCGTCGATGAGCAGGTGGAGCAGGGACATGGCGGGCGGCAGCGGTTCGTCGTCCTGCCAGGTACGGGCGAGGCCGGAGACCGCGCCGAGGTCGCCCAGGAGCACCCCGCCGGCCAGCCGGCCCTCGCGGACGACGACCGTGCGGTACGCGCCCCGGGTGGCATCGGCCAGCCGGACCACGTCGTCGCCCGGCAGTGGACGGGCCTCGCCGAAAGCGGCCAGGTCGAGAGCGTGCAGGGGGTCCGGGGAGCGCAGGGTCAGCCGGGTCAGGGCCCGGGTGCCCTCGTAGCGGGCGGGCCGCCCGGCCAGGACCTCGGCCAGGACGTCGGCCTGCTCCAGCGCCGGGCCGGCCAGCCCGTAGAGCGTGGAGCGATGCTCGGCACAGTCGCCGAGGGCGTGGATGTACGGGTCCGAGGTGCGCAGCTCGTCGTCGACCACGATCCCCTTGCGGACGTCGAGCCCGGCGGCCAGGGCGAGACCGGTCCGGGGCCGCACCCCGCAGGCCAGGACGGTGAGGTCGGCGGCGAGCTCGTAGCCGTCGGCCAGCTCGACCGCCCGTACGGACTCCGTCGTGGTCGCGGTCGTGCAGCGCAGCCCGCGCACCCGGCACTCGGTGTGCACCTCCACGCCGAGCGCTTCGAGGTGGACGCGGAGCAGGGCGGCCGCCTCCGGGTCGAGCTGGCGCTCCATGAGGTGCTCGCCCTGCTGGGCCAGCACCACCTGTGCGCCGCACTCCGCGAGCGCCCGGGCCGCCGACACCCCGAGGAGCCCGCCGCCGATGACGACCGCGCGCACTCCGGGCCGTACGGCGGCGCGCAGAGCCAGGGCGTCGTCGAGCGTGCGGAAGGGGTGCACTCCGTCGGGCAGGGTGTCGCCGAGCCCGCGCAGCGGCGGCAGCACCGGGTTGGAGCCGGTGGCCAGGACCAGGCGCCCGTAGTGCAGGACGCTGCCGTCGTCGCAGTGGACCAGCCGGTCGGCCCGGTCGATCCGGACCGCCCGCACCCCGCGCCGCACCTCGGTGGCCGGCAGGGCGATGACGTCCGGGGCGTACCGCCCGGCCAGTACATCCGCCAGCAGTACCCGGTTGTAGGGCGCGTGCCGCTCCTCGCCGACGACGGTGACCCCGGGGACCCGGGCGGCGAGCCGGGCACCGGCCATACCGGCCCCGATCACCACGACGGGCAAGGCGCTCTCCGTCTTCTTCCTCATGAGGAAGACAGTGGGCGGCGGGTGTTACCCAGCCGCATCCCGCCGGTTTCCCGGGCGGAACCGTGCGCTCAGCACGGGCCGGCGGGCCTTGTGAGGACGACGGACACCGGGGGAACCACCGGCGGACCGGCCCCCTGCACGCGCCGCGGACCCCAAGAGATCCCCCCACGGACCGCCCCTTAGTGTCGAGTACATGCCCGACATCACCCTGACCACCCTGGTTCTCCTCTGTCTGGCCGCGGCCGCCGCCGGCTGGATCGACGCGGTGGTGGGCGGCGGCGGGCTGCTGCTCCTGCCCGCGCTGCTGCTCGGCCTGCCGAACGTTCCGGCGGCCCATGTTCTCGGTACCAACAAGGCCGTGGCGATCGTCGGCACCTCGGGCGCCGCGATCACCTATGTCCGCAGGGCCCCGGTACGGGTGGGGCTGGCGGTACGGGTGGGGCTGATGGCGCTGGCCGGATCGATGGCCGGGGCGTTCTTCGCCGCCGGGATCAGCAGCGAGGTGTTGCGCCCGGTGATCATGGTGGCGCTGCTCGGGGTGGCCGCCTTCGTCCTGCTGCGCCCGTCCTTCGGCACGGCGGCGGCGGGCGACACCGACGCCCGGCCGGTCACCCGGGCCCGGATCGTCACCGCGGTCGTGCTGGTCGGCGGCGGGATCGGCTTCTACGACGGCCTGTTCGGCCCGGGCACCGGCACGTTCCTGGTGCTGGCCCTGACCGCCGTGCTCCACCTGGACCTGGTGACCGCCTCGGCCACCGCCAAGATCGTCAACGTGTGCACGAACGCGGGGGCGCTGGCGATGTTCGCCTACCAGGGCACGGTCCTGTGGCAGCTGGCCGCCGTGATGGCCGTCTTCAACCTGGCGGGCGGGATGGCCGGGGCCCGGATGGCGCTGAGCCGGGGGAGCGGCTTCGTCCGGGCGGTGCTGCTGACCGTGGTGTTCTCGCTGGTGGCCAAGCTGGGCTACGACCAGTGGACGGCGTAGCCGGGGTTCCAGGGGCTCACCGCACGTCGGTGAGATGGGCGTAGGCCACCACATTGCCCTGGTAGCCGGTCTCCTTCGAGAACCCGCCGCCGCAGGTGATCAGCCGTAGCGAGGCGTGCGGGGAGTCGCCGTAGACGCGCTGGTCGGGGAAGTCCTTGTTGTCGTACACCTCGATGGCGTCGATCGAGAAGACCGCCGTGCGCCCGTCCTCGCGGACGACCTCGACCCGGGTGCCCTTGGTCAGGGCGCCGAGGGCGTAGAAGACGGAGGGCCCCTCGGCGTTGTCGACGTGCCCGGCGACGATCGCGGTGCCCCGGGCGCCGGGCGGGACCCCGTCGGCGTACCAGCCCGCGAGGTTGCGGTTCTCGTCCGGCGGCACGGCCAGGCTGCCGTCGGGGCCGAGGCCCAGCCGCATCATCGGCGCGTCCACCTCGATGCTCGGGATGCGGATGCGGACCGGGTCGGAGGGGCGCAGCGGTTCGGCGACCGGGGAGCCGGGCTGGAGCTGGGGCCCGGCGGCGAAGGCCTGGGCGCTGGAGGGCTGCGGCGGGATCAGCTGGTCGCCGGAGCCGTTCTGGATGAGCCAGATGCCGCACAGTACGGCGATGCCCACCAGCCAGCCCCTGGCTTTCTGCGCGCTCTGGGACACGTCGTCGTCCTCGTAGGCCTGGGTGAGTCTCGGATCGAAGGCGGGCCGGGCGCGCTCGGGGACGCGCCCGGCCCGGTCGGTGCGGGGGAGCGGCGGGGCTCCCCCTGGGGGCGTGGGCCGGGGCCGGCGGCCCTCGGCCTCACGGCCCCAGGCCGGCGTCCGGCCTCAGCTGCCCTCGGTGGACTCGGTCCGGCGGCGCAGCAGCCACAGGCCGCCGACCGCCGCCATGCCGATCACCCCGACGCCGAGGGCGACCTGGGTGGAGTTCGGCTCGACGCTGCCGCCGACCCCGGTCCGCACATGGCCGGACGGACGGTCGTGGTCCGGCTTCTCGTGCTTGCCGCCGCCGATCACCTTGAGGTCCCCGACGGCGTCCTTGCCGTCGTCGCAGGAGACGACGATCTCGTAGACCCCGGGCCGGGTGTCGTGCGGCACGGTGAACTGGCCGACGAGCACCTCCTTGTGCGTACCCTTGCGGACCTCGAAGTCCCCGGCGTCCAGGGAGTTCGCGTCACCGATGCCCGAGCCCTTGGGGCCGCAGGCGGTGGTGTTCACGGTGACCGTGGAGCCGGGGGGTGCGGTCGCGGGGGTGATCTCCAGTCGGCCGAAGTCGTCGCCTGCGTACGCGGACGGGGCGACGGTGAGACCGAGCGCTATGACGGTGACCGCGGCGGTGGCGGTACCGGTCACGAGGCGGGCAGGACTGCGCATGGGGATTCCTCCGGGCAGACGGCGCGAGCGGTTGTGTCCTGCCCCTGACCTAACGGGCAGTCGACACCGGGTGCCTTCTGACGCCAGGTCAGCTTTCACCCGTACGGACCGGCGCGGCACCCTTGCCGCCGGGGATCGCCGCAGGTCATGGCGGTGCGGCTGGGCCGTTCGGTCCGTGCTGCCGGGCCGGGTGCCGATCGGGTGAGCCCCGGAAGGTGAATGTGATGCACATCACACACATGGGCTTCCCGGTCGAGGGCACACGCAAGACATCCCCCCCACGGGACGGATCCCCGCCCCCCACGGCACCCGCCCCCACCGGGCCCACCCCCCCTGGGCCCGGTGGGGGCGGTGTCGGATCCGGGCGGGCAGGCTCCCCTCCCTCGGGCCTCAGGGGGTCGTCGCACTCCAGGAGATCAGCGGCGGCCGCACCCGCGCACACAACGGCTGCCCCTTGGCGTCGGTCAGCCCCAGCCGCCCGGTGAGGTGCCCGGAGCGCGCGGCGGCTTCGAGGACCTCCGGTTCGATGTCGCTGAACATCAGCTTGGCGCGCCGGAACATGCTGAACAGCCCGGTCTCGTCCACGGTGCCCCACGACAGATAGACGAACCGCCCGCCCAGCCGGTTCTGGATGTACGGCCCCGAGACCTCGACCCCGTCCGCCGTGCTCCTCGCCGTGCACTCCAGGGTCCAGGAGGCGGCCGGGGCGTCCCCGGGGTGCAGGCCGAGCAGCTCGCCGGGCCGGTCCTTGCGCTGGACGCCGACGTGGATGTTCTCGTACCCGGGAAAGTCGTAGTCCGGCCCGCAGGTGCGGCCGGGGAGCGCTGAGGCCTCGATATGGATCTGCATGCTCCCCATGGTCCGTCACGGCGGCGGACCGGCCGCGCCACCGTCGGTTTTCGGACAGAGCTGACTTCCGGCTACAGGGGATCCGCCGACGCGCTCCCGTACGCGGCCTCCAGCCGTTCCATCACTCCGACCATCTCCCCCTCCAGCTCCCCGTCACCGCTCGTGAACTCCACCGCGTCGATCCGCCGCACCGGCGCGATCCCCTGCGAGTTGCAGATGAACGCGCCCCGGTAGGCACCCAGCCCGTCCAGCGTCACCGCCCGCCGCACCGACGGCTCCCCGGCCGCCGCGAGGCCGCGCTCCAGCAGAGCCATGGTGATCCCGATGAGTGCGGGGGCGTCCGGCCACACCACCGAAGTGCCGTCCCAGAACCCGACGTTGGTGACGGCACCCTCGGTCACCACCCCGCCCGGCGCGGTCAGCAGCGCCTCGTCGAACCCGGCCCGCGCGGCGAGCATCCCGTAGTAGGTCTGCCCGAACTCGCCCGGCCGCTTGATGTGCGGCACCGCCCGGGCGTACGGCACCGACATCAGGCTCCGGGTCCCGGGCGCCATCGCGGCGGGCTCGCGCACGGTGACCATGACCCGCGTACGGCTCTCCCCCGGCGGCAGAAACCCGTGCACCCGCACGGAGGCGTCCCGCAGCCCGGCACCGTCCAGGGCGTGCCGGACCAGCTCCCGCACCCGGCCCCCGTCCAGGGGCAGTTGGAACAGCTCCCGGTTTGCCCCCTCCAGCCGGCCGAGGTGCAGCCCGAGCCCCCGCACCTTCCGGTCCCTGACCTGCATGGCGGTGAAGTGCCCGAACCCGAAGAGGGCGGGGACGCGCAGGTCGTCCTCGGTGGCGGGGTGTCCGTCCATCTCGACGTACGGCGGCGGTGGGGAGGTGGTGGTCGTCATGGGGCAACCGTAGATCGCGGCTTCCTCCGCCGGTGACTTGACCTCAACCAAGGTTGAGGCTCAATGCTCGACGCCATGGACACCGCAACCGCACCCACGACATCCCCCGCCCCCCTCAAGGTCGCCGTCATCCTCGGCAGCAACCGCGAAGGCCGCTTCGGCCCGGTCATCGCCGACTGGTTCCTGGAGCGCGCGGCCCGGTACGACGGCATCGAGACCGAGCTCATCGACGTCGTCACCGCCCGCCTCCCCGACGCGCTCTCCTTCAGCCCGCCGCCCGAGGAGGCGGCCCGCGTCGAGGCGGTCTCGGGGCGGCTGGCGGCTGCCGACGCGTTCGTCGTGCTCACCCCCGAGTACAACCACTCCTTCCCCGCCCCGCTCAAGAACCTCATCGACTGGCACCGCGCCGAGTGGCAGGCCAAACCCGTCGCCTTCGTCTCGTACGGCGGCAGGTCCGGCGGGCTGCGGGCCGTCGAGCAGCTCCGCCAGGTCTTCGCCGAGATGCACACCGTCTCCGTCCGCGACACCGTCTCCTTCCACAACGCGGGCGCCCTCTTCGACGACGAGGGGAACCACCGCGACCCGGCGGACGCCGACGGGGCGGCCAAGGCGCTCCTGGACCAGCTCACCTGGTGGGGCAATGCCCTGCGCGACGCCAGAAACCGGCATCCGTACAGCGCCTGACGCCCTCCGGGCCGACAATCGGTGCACGGGCGGAGAAGCCCACCGCACTCCGAGGAGATGGACGATGACAGCGCCGCCGGCATGGCTGACCGTACTGACCACGACCGACAGCGAGGAGAAGGCCCACGAACTGGCGCAGGGGGCGGTGGAGGGCAGGCTGGCGGCCTGCGCGCAGATTTCCGCGCCCGTCACTTCCGTCTACCGGTGGCAGAACGCCATCGAGTCCTCCCAGGAGTGGCAGGTGCTGTTCAAGACGGCGGCCGAGCGCTACGAGGAGCTGGAGGAGTACCTCCAGGGGGCGCACGACTACGACACACCCGAGATCATCGCGATCCCGGTGATCCGTGGCAGCGCCCGTTACCTCGGCTGGGTCACGGCGGAGACGGCCCCCGCAGCCGCTCTGTGACGGCGGCCATGAGCACCCTGGACCCCGCCTCCCCGCCCACCGGCGAGCTGCCGTTCTTCGTGTACGGGACGCTGCTCCCCGGCGAACCCAACCACGACCTGTTTCTCCGGGGCCGTACGTCGGGGGAGCGGGCGGCCGTCCTGCCCCGGGCCCTGCTGTACGACGGCCCCGGCTACCCGTACGCCATCGACGGCCACGGCCGCGTCCACGGCACCCTGCTCGCCGCCGCGCCCGGGGTGTACGAGGAGCTGCTCGGGCTCCTGGACCACCTGGAGGAGTACCTGGGGCCCGGCCACCCGCGCAATCTGTACGAGCGGGTCGTCCGCGAGATCGAGCTGCCGGGGGAGGAGCAAGCAGGAAAGGGGCAACCGGGGGAAGGCACTCCGGAGGAACGCGCGCCGGGGGAGGGCACTCCGGAGGAACGCGCGCCGGGGGAGGGAACCGTGCGCGCCTGGGTCTACCTCGCCGCGGCCGCCGTCACCCGCTCCCTCCGTACCGGCGGCAGCGTCATCGACGGCGGACGGTGGGTCACCCGACGGCCTCCAGGCGGACCGCGCACACCTTGAACTCCGGCATCCGCGACACCGGGTCGAGCGCCGGGTTGGTCAGCGTGTTGGCCCGGCCCTCACCCGGCCAGTGGAACGGCATGAACACCGTGTCCGCCCGGATCGCCCCGGTGATCCGGGCCGGAGCCACCGCCCGCCCGCGCCGGGACGTCACCGCGACGAGCTCGCCCTCGGCCACCCCGATCCGCTCCGCGAGGCGCGGGTGCAGCTCCACGAAGGGGCCGGGGGCCGCCGCGTTCAGCTCGGCGACCCGGCGGGTCTGGGCCCCCGACTGGTACTGCGCGACCACCCGCCCCGTCGTCAGCACCACCGGGTACTCCCGGTCCGTCTCCTCGGCCGCCGCGCGGTGCACCACCGGCACGAAGGAGGCCCGCCCGTCCTCCGTCGCGAACCGGTCCAGGAAGAGCCGGGGCGTCCCCGGATGGTCCTCGTCGGGGCAGGGCCAGAAGACGCCGTCCTCGGCCGCGATCCGCTCGTAGGTGATGCCCGCGTAGTCGGCCGCGCCGCCCGCCGAGGCCCGCCGCAGCTCCTCGAAGACCTCGGCCGGGTCGGCCGGGAACCCCTTGCCGTGGCCCAGCAGTCCGGCCAGGGCGTGCAGCACCTCCAGATCGCTGCGCACCCCCTCCGGCGGGTCCAGCGCCCGCCGCCGCAGCAGCACCCGGCCCTCCAGGCTGGTGGTGGTCCCGCTCTCCTCCGCCCACTGGGTCACCGGCAGCACCACATCCGCCAGCGCCGCCGTCTCGGAGAGGACGACATCCGCGACCACGAGGAAGTCCAGGGACGCCAGCCGCTGTTCCACGTGCGAGGCGTGCGGGGCGGAGACCACCGGGTTGGAGCCCATCACCAGCAGCGCCCGCACGTCCTGGCCGAGCGCGTCCAGCAGCTCGTACGCGCTCCGCCCCGGCCCCGGCAGGCTGTCCGGGTCGACGCCCCACACCCCGGCGACATGGCGGCGGGCGGCCGGATCGGTCAGCTTGCGGTAGCCGGGCAGCTGGTCGGCCTTCTGGCCGTGCTCCCGGCCGCCCTGCCCGTTGCCCTGCCCGGTCAGGCACCCGTACCCGGAGAACGGCCTCCCCGCCCGCCCGGTGGCCAGGCAGAAGTTGATCCACGCGCCCACCGTGTCGGTGCCCTTGGCCTGCTGCTCGGGCCCCCGCGCGGTCAGCACCATCCCGCTCTCCGCCCCGCAGAACAGCTCCACCGCCTCCCGCAGCCGCGTCACCGGCACCCCGCAGATCCGCTCCACCAGCTCCGGCCAGTGCGCCATCGCCCCGGCCCGCGCCTCCTCCCACCCCCGGGTCCTGGTCCGCACGAACTCCTCGTCCACCCGGCCCTCCGCCACCACCAGGTGCAACAGCCCCAGTGCGAGGGCCAGATCGGTGCCGGGGCGCGGCGCCAGATGCAGATCCGCCTGCTCGGCGGTACGGGTGCGACGCGGGTCGATGACGATCAGCCGGCCCCCGTTCTCCCGCAGCTCCGTCAGATACCGCAGCGCGGGCGGCATCGTCTCGGCGAGGTTCGACCCGACGAGGATCACGCACCCCGAGCGCGGGATGTCCTCCAGCGGGAACGGCAGCCCCCGGTCGAGCCCGAACGCCCGCTGGTGGGCGGCCGCCGCCGACGACATGCAGAACCGCCCGTTGTAGTCGATCTGCGAGGTCCCGAGCACCACCCGGGCGAACTTCCCGAGCGCGTACGCCTTCTCGTTGGTCAGCCCGCCCCCGCCGAACACGCCCACCGCGTCCGCGCCGTGCGCCGCCCGCACCCCGCCGAGCCCCTCGGCGATCCGCCCCAGCGCCTCGTCCCAGCCCGCCTCCTCCAGCTCACCGCCGGGCCGCCTCCGTACCAGCGGGGAGGCCGGCCGCACCCCCCGGCGCAGCACGGCGGGCGCGGTCCGCCCCTTGCCGCACAACGCGCCCCGGTTGACGGGGAACCCGGTGCGCTCCACCACCTCGGCCACCTCCGGGCCCGGTACCGGGCGCAGGGTCATCCCGCACTGGAGGGCGCAGTACGGGCAGTGGGTGGGGGTCTCGGCACCGGTCATGGGGCCCAGCCTGCGAGAGGGGTATTACGGGGACGGGGGAACCCGGTTACGCCCCCGGAACGCGCACCTCAGCCCGCCGCCCGGAGCGCTGTGAGGTCCCACGTCACGTCACGGCGCCGCCGAGGCCAGCGCCTCCGCCACGCCCGCCTCCTGGGGCCCCAGGAAGCGCGGGTCGGGCCTCAGCAGGGCGTCGAGGGCTGCCTTCCCCGACGCGGCCAGCTCCCGGGTCCCGCCGTAATACCAGGTCGCGTCCCGTGGCTCGTCGACCCCGACCCCGTACGCGTCGATCCCGGCGGAGCGGCACAGCGTGGTCGCCCGGTGGATGTGGAAGCCCTGGCTCACCAGCACCGCCCGGTCGACCCCGAATATCTTCTTGGCGCGCACGCAGGAGTCCCAGCTGTCGAACCCGGCGTAGTCGCTGACGATCCGGTCGTCCGGCACCCCGCGCTCGGTGAGGTACGTGCGCATCGCGTCCGGCTCGTCGTACTCCACCCGGCTGTTGTCCCCGGTGACCAGGACGACCTTCACCTTCCCGGCCCGGTACAGCTCGGCCGCCGCGTCCAGGCGGTGGGCGAGATACGGGGTCGGCCGGCCCTTCCACAGCCCGGCGCCGAACACCATGGCGACCTCGCGGGCCGGGGCGTCCGCCGTCGTCCCCACCTGCGATCCGGTGCCCACCCGCATCCAGGTCGCGGGCAGCAGCGCCAGCACGCAGAGGGCCATCACGCCCTGCACCGCGAGCCGTCGGCCCCGACGCGAGCGCGGCAGCCGGAGCACGGAGAGCCGGGGCAGGCGCAGCCACGGTCTCTGCCTCTTCGCGCCGGCCTCCGACGCCTCCGACGACTCCCGCGTCTCCCGAGCCCTTCGCAGGCCTCGCAGCCCTCGCATCCCTCGCACGGGAGCCCCCCTCGTCGTCCGTACCGTTGTTCGGTCCCATCCCACCTGACGAGCGAAACGCCCGAAAGGTTCGCCGATCGGCAGAAACGGGTGCAGGCCCCCGCCCCGCACACCGGCCACCACCCCACCGTGAGACTGCGGAAAACCCCCGTGACCCTCGCGCAACGGCCCGGCAACCTCCACCCGGCACCATCGGTCCATGACGGAGCCGTCCACGCAGCAGCCTCGCCAGTCACCGCCCCCGCCCGCCGGGAGCGGAGGCACCGTGCCCCTCGACAGCACCGCGCAGCTCCTCACCCGCATCACCGCCCAGCTCGGCACCCAGCTCAGCCTCGTCTCCCGGAACGGAACCCGCAGGCCCATGCACCGCACCCGGCCCTCCGAAGCGCTCCGGCCCTCCGACACGCTCAGGCCCTCCGCCGCCCCCAGGCCGCCCGCCGCGCCCCGGTCACCCGACGCGCCCACCCTGCTCGTCGTCGCCCACGGCAGCCGCGACCCGCAGGCCCTGCGCACCGTCCTGGCGCTCCTGGACCGGGTCCGCGACCTGCGCCCCGGCCTCGACGTCCGCCTCGGCCACATCGAGCTGAACCGGCCGCTCCTCCCGGACACCCTGGACGGCCTGCGCGGGGCCGACGCCGTCCTCGTACCGCTGCTCCTGGGGCGCGGCCACCACGTCAAGCACGACCTGCCCGCCGCGGCGGCCGCCGCCCCCGCCGTACGGACCCGGGTCGCCGCCCCCCTCGGGCCGCACCCGCTGCTGGTGGAGGCCCTGTACGGGCGGCTCGTGGAGGCGGGCTGGGACCCCGCCGACCAGGGGAGCCGCAGCGCCGCCGTGGTCCTCGCCGCCGCCGGGTCCCGCGACCCCGACTCCGCCCAGGACACCCGGCGTACGGCCCGGATGCTCGCCGAGCGGCTCGGGGCGCCCGTGGTCCCCGCGTACGCCTCCGCCGCCACCCCCACCGTCCCCGCGGCGCTGCGCGCGCTGGCCGCCCGGGGCCGCCACCGTACGTTCGTCGCCTCGTACTTCACCGCGCCCGGCCGCTTCGCGAGCGCCGCCGCCGGGGCCGCGCCCCGCACCGCCGCCCTTCCGCTCGGCGCCCACCCCGCCATGGCCCGCCTGCTCCTGCACCGCTACGACCAGGCACTGTCCGCCACCGCGCCCTCCGAGATGGTGAGCTTGCTCGCTTCCGCCTGACTCCCCGGCCCGCTCACGACACGTTGTCCGTCCCGGTCGCTACTGTCGGAACCATGGACGGCACACAGGGCGTACACGGGGCAGATCAGACACACGGCACACCAGGCACACACAGTGAGCGGGACACCGGGAGCAGCTACGGGCCCGCCGACACCGAGCGCTTCGACACCGAGCAGGACAAGCGCCCCGGCCGTACCGCCTTCCAGCGCGACCGGGCCCGGGTGCTGCACTCCGCGGCCCTGCGCCGGCTCGCCGGGAAGACCCAGGTGGTCACCCCCGGGACCCGCTCCCTCGTCTGGGACGCCAGCCCCCGCACCCGGCTCACCCACTCCCTGGAGTGCGCGCAGGTCGGCCGCGAGCTGGGCGCGGTCCTCGGCTGCGACCCGGACCTGGTGGAGACGGCCTGCCTCTCCCACGACATGGGCCACCCCCCGTTCGGCCACAACGGCGAGCAGGCGCTCAACGACTTCGCCTCCGACTGCGGCGGCTTCGAGGGCAACGCCCAGTCGCTGCGGCTGCTGACCCGCCTGGAGCCGAAGCGGTTCGTCCGCGACCCGCGCACCGGCGAGCTGGTCAGCGTTGGCCTCAACCTGACCCGGGCCGCCCTGGACGCCGCGACCAAGTACCCCTGGCCGCGCGGCGCGCACCCCACCGACCCGCATTCGGTGAAGTTCGGGGTGTACGCGGACGACCTCCCGGTCTTCGAGTGGGCCCGAAAGGGGGCGCCCGAGGACCGCACCTGCTTCGAGGCCCAGGTGATGGACTGGTCCGACGACGTGGCGTACTCGGTGCACGACTTCGAGGACGGGCTGCACGCCGGCCACATCGACCCCAACTGCCTCTACGCCGAGCCGGAGCGCCAGGAGATCTGGGCCGTCGCCATCGGCCGGTACGTCCCCGCCGACACCGACCCGCAGGAGCTGGGGGAGGCCCTGGACCGGCTGATCGACCAGGACTGGTGGCCGCACGGCTACGACGGCTCCGCCGTGGCCCAGGCCCGCCTGAAGGACGCCACCAGCCAGCTCATCGGCCGGTTCTGCACCGAGGCCGAGACCGCCACCCGTGAGGTCTACGGCCCCGGCCGCCTCACCCGGTACGGGGCGGAGCTCGTCGTTCCGCGCACGGTCCGCAACGAGTGCGCGGTGCTCAAGGCGGTCGCCGACCGTTACGTGATGCAGCGCGCCGAGCAGGAGACCCTCCGCGCCGACCAGCGCATCGTCATCGCCGAGCTGGCCGCCGCCCTCACCGCCCGCGCCCCCGAGGGCCTGGAGCCGCACTTCCGCGCCCTGTTCGACCAGGCGCCCGACGACCACACCCGTAAGCGCGTCCTGGTCGACCAGATCGCGGCCCTCACCGACGCCTCCGCACGATCCCTGCACGCCGCACTCACCGCCCGCCGCGGCTGAGGGGCAGACTGGAACCTGACCACTGGGTGTGACCTGTCCGGGGCACACCCTCTTTCGCCATCACGCTGCGTGCGGGACGCTCGCAGCCGGGGGCGCCGCGCAGCACAGCACTGAGGAGGCATCAAGTGGTCGACGCACATCGGACATTCGTCATCGTCGGAGCGGGACTCGCAGGGGCGAAGGCGGCCGAAACGCTCCGCGCGGAAGGGTTCACCGGCCGGGTGATCCTCATCGGGGACGAGCGCGACCACCCCTATGAGCGGCCGCCGCTCTCCAAGGGCTACCTCGGCGGCAAGGAGGAACGCGACAGCGTCTTCGTCCACGAAGCCGCCTGGTACGCGGGCGCCGACATCGAACTGCACCTGGGCCAGCCCGTCACGGTGCTCGACCGGTACGCGAAGACCGTGCAGCTCGGTGACAACACCCTCATCCACTACGACAAGCTGCTGCTCGCCACCGGCTCCGAACCGCGCCGCCTCGACGTACCCGGCACCGACCTGGTGGGCGTCCACCACCTGCGCCGGCTCGCCCACGCCGACCGGCTGCGCAACGTCCTGGCCGCCCTCGGCCGCGACAACGGCCACCTGGTGATCGCCGGAGGCGGCTGGATCGGCCTGGAGGTCGCCGCCGCCGCCCGGGGATACGGGGCCGAGGTCACCGTCGTCGAGTCGGAGGCCACCCCGCTGCACCAGGTCGTCGGCCCCGAACTGGGCCAGATCTTCACCGAACTGCACAGCTCCCACGGCGTCCGCTTCCACTTCGGCGCCCGCCTCACCGAGATCGTCGGCCAGGACGGCATGGTGCTGGCCGCCCGCACCGACGACGGCGAGGAGCACCCCGCCCACGACGTCCTCGCCGCGATCGGCGCCGCCCCGCGCTCCGCCCTCGCCGAGGCCGCGGGACTGGAGATGGCCGAGCGGGCGCACGGCGGCGGCATCGCCGTGGACGCCTCGCTGCGCACCTCCGACCCGCACATCTACGCCGCCGGGGATGTCGCCGCCGTCGCCCACCCGCTGCTCGGCGTCCGGCTGCGCGTGGAGCACTGGGCCAACGCCCTCAACAGCGGTCCCGCCGCCGCCCGCGCGATGCTCGGCCAGGACGTGACGTACGACCGGGTGCCGTACTTCTTCTCCGACCAGTACGACCTGGGCCTCGAATACTCCGGCTGGGCGCCGCCCGGCACCTACGACGAGGTGATCATCCGGGGTGACGCGGGGAAGCGGGAGTTCATCGCGTTCTGGCTCAAGGACCGCCGCGTCCTGGCCGGGATGAACGTCAACGTGTGGGACGTGACGGAGACGATCCAGGAGCTGATCCGGGCAGGTCAGCAGCATGACCCGGAGGCACTGGCCGATCCGTCGGTGCCGCTGGACTCCCTGCTCTGACGGCCTCCCGGAGGGCGGGGGCGCCGGCCCCCGCCCCCGGGCCCTGCCCCTTCGGCCCCCGCAGGAGTACGAGGAGGAGCAGGGCGGCCATCACGGCGACCCCCGCCCACATGGCCTGCTGCCAGCCGTCCACGAACGACCGCTGGGCGGCGTCCAGGAGCGCCTGGCGGTGCGGGCCCGCACCGCCCGCCGCCTCGACCGCGTTGGCGACGCCCTCACGCGCGGTGTCCGCCGCGTCCCGGGGGATGCCGCTCAGCCGGTCGTCCACGGCGCTCCGGTAGCCCGCCGACAGCAGCGCACCGAGCAGGGCCACCCCGAGCGCGGTGCCGAACTCGCGGGTGACGTCGTTGAGGGCGGACGCCACGCCCTGGCGCTCGCGCGGCAGGGACGCGGTGATGGCCTCGGTGGAGGGCGTCATCGCCAGACCCATGCCGAGGCCCATGGCGAGCATGCCGGGCAGGATGGACAGGTAGCCGCCGCCGACCGAGACGAACAGGGCCATCAGGGCGAGTCCGGCGCCGCCCAGCGCGATCCCCGTCGCCATCGTCGTACGGGCCCCGACCCGCGCCGCCAGCCGCGGGGCGAGCCCCGACGTCAGCATCATCAGGACCGCCATCGGCATCAGCGCGAGGGTGGACAGCAGCCCGGACCAGCCCAGCACCGCCTGGAGGAACGGGAAGAGGACCACGGCGATCCCCGCCTGGACGCCGAAGACCACCAGCAGCGTGACCGAACCGCTCGCCAGTCGCCGCTCCCGGAAGAGCCGCACATCCAGCAGGGCGGCCTCCCGGCGGGACAGCTCCCGGGCCACGAAGGCGGCGGCGGCGAGGACGCCGACGGTGAGGGCGGCGAGGGTGACGGGGGCGCTCCAGCCCTTCTCCGGGCCCTCCTGGAGGGCGAAGATGAGGCCGGTCACCGCGACGACCGAGGTCAGCGCGCCGACGGTGTCGAAGGAGTGCCCGGCGTGCTCCCGGGAGTCGGGGACCGAGCGCAGCGTCAGGGCGAGCGCCACCCCGACCAGCGCGACCGGCAGGACGAACAGCCACCGCCAGCTCGCCACGTCCACGAGCAGCGCGGAGAGGAACATCCCGATGACGCCGCCGCCCCCGGCGACCCCGGTCCAGACGCCGATCGCCTTTCCGCGCTCCGCCTCGGGGAAGGTGGAGGTGATCACGGCCAGGGTGATCGGCATGATCATCGCCGCCCCGACGCCACTGAGGACGCGGGCGGCGAGCATGATCCCGGCCGTCGGCGCCAGCCCCGCGAGCACGCTCGCGACGCCGAAGACGATCAGGCCCGCGATCAGCATCGGCTTCCGGCCGATCCGGTCGCCGATCGCGCCCAGCGGCAGCAGGAGTGCGGCCAGGGCGAGGGTGTAGATGTTGATGATCCACAGGACCGTGGACTGGGAGGCGCCGAACTCGACGGCCAGGTCGGTCTGGGCCACGTTCAGCCCGGACACCGAAGCGATGACCGCCATCAACGCGACCGAGACGGCGACCAGGATCATACGGAGCTGACGCGGCCCCGGCGTGCCGGTGCCGTCGGGGCTCCCTGGCCCGGGTTCCGCGAACGCTCCCTCTGCGGGCTGTCGGTCTCTCATGGGTCCCTCTCACCTGATGCGTGGCCCCGGCTGTCCCGGGCCTGAGCTCACGACGCTAAGCACGCTTTGCATCAGGGGCATACGATGTTGCGCATGGAGCAAAACAATGACGAGCTGGACGGCCTCGTACGCAAACGCATCCGCGCCCTGCGGGTGGCACAGGGCTGGTCCCTGGAGGAGCTGGCCGGCCGGGCCAACCTCAGCCAGTCCTCGCTCAGCCGCATCGAGAACGGGCAGCGGCGGCTCGCCCTCGACCAGCTCGTCACGCTCGCCCGGGCCCTGGACACCACCCTCGACCAGCTGGTGGAGACCGCATCCGACGACGTCATCATCAGCCCGATGATCGACGGCGCCCACGGGCTGATGCGCTGGCCCGTGAAGGGCGACCCCGGCATGACCGTCGTACGGCAGCGGATGACCGAGCCGCCCCCGGACAACCCCGCCCGGATGCGCGCGCACCCCGGCCGGGAGTGGCTGGTCGTCCTCTCCGGCACCGCCGTCCTCATGCTGGGCCACCGCCGCTTCCGGGTGGAGACCAACCAGGCCGCCGAGTTCCCCACGATGCTGCCGCACGCGATCGGCGCCGAGGGCGGCCCGTGCGAGATCCTGGGGATCTTCGACCGCGACGCCCGCCGAGGCCACCTGCGCGACACCCGGCGCACCGGGGACGACTGCGCACCGGACCTCCCGCACACGACGTGACAGCCGGCGGGGTACGCGCTCCGCTTGCGCGCCCGGCATCACCGGCGGCGACCTTCTTGCCCGTACCGGGAGAACTCGTGCCACACAGGCATGACTGCCCTAGCGTGGGGTCCATGACGCACGCACACACCCCCACCCACAGCCACAGCCACGGCTGGCACGGCGAGGCGGACATCCTCGACCTGGACGCCCAGGTCCTCGCCGGGCACATCACCGCCCTCACCGGATGGCTGCCCGTCCAGGCACCGCCCCGCCGGATCGTCGACCTGGGCTGCGGAACGGGAACGGGTACCTTCGCCCTCCTCGACCGCTTCCCCGAGGCGCACATCACCGCCGTCGACACCTCGGCCGCGCACCTCCAGCGCCTCCGCGAGAAGGCGTGCGCCCGTGGTGCGGAGGGGCGCGTACGGACCGTGCAGGCCGACCTCGACGCCGCCGACTGGCCCGACCTCGGCGCCCCCGACCTGGTGTGGGCGTCGGCCTCGATGCACCACATGGCCGACCCGGACCGGGCGCTGAAGGCCGTCCACGACCTGCTCGCCCCCGGCGGACTGTTCGCCGTGGTGGAGCTGTCCGGCTTCCCCCGCTTCCTCCCCGCGGGCGCCCCCGAGGACCGGCCCGGCCTGGAGGAGCGCTGCCACGGGGCGAGCGACCGCTTCCACGCCGAACACGTGCCCCACCGCGGCGCCGACTGGGGCCCGAAGCTGACCGGGGCCGGATTCACGGTCGAGGACGAGCGGGTCATCACGGTGAACATCGACAACACCGACGGCTCCCGCAGCGAGGCGGTCGGCGCCTACGCCCTCGGCAGCCTGCAGCGCCTGCGCCACAGCGTGGCCGAGGCGCTCACGCCCGAGGACCTCGCCGCGCTCGACCGGCTCCTCGACCCCGAAGGGCCCGGCTCCGTACTGCGCCGCGACGACCTCGTCGTACGCACCGAACGCTCCGTCTGGGCCGCCCGCCGCACCGGCTGACCCCGGCGGACCACGGCCCCAGCCCCGGCCGGCCCCCGCACCGGCCGGGGCGGAGCCCTGCGGGCGTCGGGTTGTCGTCGGCCACCCGTAGACTTCATCCGTGGCTGGCAGGATCAATGACGACGACGTGAAGGCGGTACGGGACGCGGTCCCGATCGACTCCGTCGTGTCCGAATACCTCCAGCTGCGCAACGCGGGCGGCGGAAACCTCAAGGGACTCTGCCCCTTCCACGACGAGAAGTCCCCCTCCTTCCAGGTCAGTCCCGGCAAGGGCCTGTTCCACTGCTTCGGCTGCCAGGAGGGCGGCGACACCATCGCGTTCGTGATGAAGATCGACCACCTCTCCTTCTCGGAGACGGTCGAGCGCCTCGCCGCCAAGGCGGGCATCACCCTGCGGTACGAGGAGGGCGGCTACAACCCCTCCCACCAGCGCGGCGAACGCATCCGGCTGATCGAGGCCCACCAGGCCGCCGCCGAGTTCTACGTACAACAGCTGGAGAGCCCCGAGGCCGAGATCGGCCGGAAGTTCCTCGCCGAGCGCGGCTTCGACCAGGACGCCGCGACCCACTTCCGCGTCGGCTACAGCCCGGCCGGCTGGGACCACCTCACCCGCTATCTGCGCGGCAAGGGGTTCAGCGACAAGGAGCTGATCACCTCCGGCCTCTCCCAGGACGGCCGCCGCGGCCCCATCGACCGCTTCCGCGGCCGGCTCATGTGGCCGATCAGCGACACCGCCGGGGAGATCGTCGGCTTCGGCGCCCGCAAGCTCCGCGACGACGACAACGGCCCGAAGTACCTGAACACCCCCGAGACCCCCGTCTACAAGAAGTCCCAGGTGCTGTACGGCATCGACCTGGCCAAGAAGGACATCGCCAAGGCCAGCCGGGCCGTCGTCGTCGAGGGCTACACCGACGTCATGGCCTGCCACCTCGCCGGGGTCACCACCGCCATCGCCACCTGCGGCACCGCCTTCGGCAACGACCACATCAAGATCCTGCGCCGCCTCCTCATGGACAACGGCAGCGCCCGCGTGATCTTCACCTTCGACGGCGACTCGGCCGGCCAGAAGGCCGCCCTGCGCGCCTTCGAGGACGACCAGAAGTTCGCCGCCGAGACCTACATCGCCATCGCCCCGGACAACATGGACCCGTGCGACCTGCGGCTCGCCAAGGGCGACGACGCCGTACGCGACCTGGTCGAGCCGCGCACCCCGCTCTTCGAGTTCGCCCTGCGCCAGATCGTCGGCCGGTACGACCTGGAGACCCCGGCGGGCCGCGCGGCCGCGCTCGACGAGGCGGCGGCCGTCGTCGCCAAGATCAAGACCAGCAGCGTGCAGCGCGAGGTGGCGGTCCAGCTCGCCGGACTCGTCGGCATCCTCGACCAGGAGTTCGTCGTCCACCGCGTCGCCCAGCTCGCCCGCTGGGCCCGTGACAAGGGCGGCGACGGCCGGGGCGAGGGACGAGGCGGCCGGGGGCCCGGCCCCCAGGACCGGCGCGGGGGCGCATCGCACCAGGCCGTCCAGGCCCCCACCGCCCCCTCCGGCCCCGCGCTCAACCTCCGCAGCCCCGCCCACCGCACCGAGCGCGAGCTGCTCAAGCTCGCCCTCCAGAAGCCCGCCCTGGTCTCCCCGGCCTTCGACGCGTACGGCGTGGACGAGTTCACCGCCCCGCCCTACGCGGCCGTCCGCCAGTGCATCGAGGAGGCGGGCGGCGCCGAGCGGGGCCTCGGCGACAACCGCGAGTATCTGGTCGCCGTCATGGACGCGGCCCCCAACAACACCGTGCGCAGCCTCGTCACCGAGCTCGCCGTCGAGGTCTTCATCGGCAAGACGATCGACGAGACGTACGCCGGCATGCAGCTCGTCCACGTCCGGCTGCGCGCCGTCGACCGCCGGATCAACGACGTCCAGGGCAGCCTCGCCCGCCTCGGCAGCAACGTGGCCCCCGAGGATCTGGCGGCCGCGCAGAACGAGGTCTGGGTCCTCCAGCAGTACGCGCAGTCCCTGCGGGCGAAGGGCGCCGACGCGCTCTGAGCGCCGGACCCGCACGGCCCGACGGCTCCGGGAGCAGTAACCGGCCGGTGACCGACCGGAATCAAAAAGTCCCCGCACGCCCCTCGTGGCAACCCTGTGCCGTGCCCCACACTGGGGCTGCCAGAGTCATCCGGCAGCGATCACCTGGAGGTCGCCCCCGTGCAGACCCGGACCGTGACGACCACGACCGAGCACATGTCGGCGATTCCCGTGCAGAACCGGGCCGTCCACCACCCGGAGAACCACCGGGAGAACCACCGGGAGGACCACCCGGAGAACGACCCGGGAGCCGCGGCCGGACCGCCCGCGAGGGCACCCGAGGTGGTCATGAGCGCACCCGAGGCCGTCATGGAGGAAGCGGAGCACGTCCCCGAACCCCGCGAGGCGCGGAGCCGGACCGACAACGGCGGCCCCACCTCCGACCTCTTCCGGCAGTACCTGCGTGAGATCGGCCGCATCCCGCTGCTCAACGCCGCCGACGAGGTCGAGCTGGCCCGCCGCGTCGAGGCCGGGCTCTTCGCCGAGGAGCGCCTCGCCAACACCCCGGACCTGGACTCCCGGCTCGCCGTCGACCTGGACCGGCTCGTCGTCATGGGCCGCACCGCCAAGCGCCGGCTCATCGAGGCCAACCTCCGCCTGGTCGTCTCCGTCGCCAAACGGTACGTGGGCCGGGGCCTCACCATGCTCGACCTGGTCCAGGAGGGGAACCTCGGCCTGATCCGGGCGGTGGAGAAGTTCGACTACGCCCGGGGCTACAAGTTCTCCACGTACGCCACCTGGTGGATCCGCCAGGCCATGTCCCGCGCCCTGGCCGACCAGGCCCGCACCATCCGCGTCCCCGTCCACGTCGTGGAGCTGATCAACCGCGTGGTCCGCGTCCAGCGCCGCATGCTCCAGGAGCGCGGGTACGAGCCGACCGCCGAAGAGGTCGCGGGCCAGCTCGACCTGACCCCGGAGCGGGTCACCGAAGTCCTGCGCCTGGCCCAGGAGCCGGTCTCCCTGCACGCCCCCGTGGGCGAGGAGGACGACGTCTCCTTCGGCGACCTCATCGAGGACGGCGACGCCGCCTCACCCGTGGAGTCCGCCGCCTTCCTGCTGCTGCGCGAACACCTGGAAGCGGTGCTCTCCACGCTCGGGGAGCGCGAACGCAAGGTCGTACAGCTGCGGTACGGGCTGGAGGACGGGCGGCCCCGCACCCTGGAGGAGATCGGCCGGATCTTCGGCGTGACACGCGAACGCATCCGCCAGATCGAGTCCAAGACCCTCAGCAGGCTGCGGGACCACGCCTTCGCCGACCAACTCCGCGGCTACCTCGACTGATCCACCGGACAGGCCCTAGTCCACCTCGGCCAGCGCCTCCGCGAACTGGGCCGCGTACAGCCGGGCATAGGCGCCCCCGGCCGCCAACAGCTCCTCGTGCGTGCCCTGTTCGACGATGGCCCCGTTCTCCATGACCAGGATGACGTCGGCGTCCCGGATCGTGGAGAGCCGGTGCGCGATCACGAACGACGTACGCCCGTGGGCCAGCCGCGCCATCGCCTTCTGGATCAGCACCTCGGTCCGGGTGTCCACCGAGCTCGTCGCCTCGTCCAGGACCAGGATCACCGGGTCGGAGAGGAACGCCCGGGCGATGGTGATCAGTTGCTTCTCGCCCGCGCTGACCCCGGACCCCTCGTCGTCGATCACCGAGTCGTACCCGTCGGGCAGCGTCCGGATGAACCGGTCCGCGTGCGCCGCCCGGGCCGCCTCCTCGATCTCCTCCCGGGTGACCGCGCGCGCAGCGCCGTACGCGATGTTCTCGGCTATGGAACCGCCGAACAGCCAGGTGTCCTGGAGCACCATGCCGATCCGGGACCGCAGATCGTCCCGGCTCATCCGCGCCACGTCGACCCCGTCGAGCGCTATCCGCCCGCCGGTCACCTCGTAGAACCGCATCAGCAGATTGACCAGCGTGGTCTTGCCCGCACCGGTCGGACCGACGATCGCGACCGTCTGCCCCGGCTCCACGCTCAGCGACAGATCCTCGATGAGCGGCTTCTCCGGGTCGTAGCGGAAGGAGACCTTCTCCAGCGACACCCGCCCCAGCAGCTCCTTCGGACGCTCACCGTCCACCGGGTCCGCGCCCTGCTCCTCGGCGTCCAGCAGCTCGAAGATCCGCTCGGCCGAGGCGATCCCGGACTGCACCAGGTTCGCCATCGAGGCGACCTGCGTCAGCGGCATCGAGAACTGCCGGGAGTACTGGATGAACGCCTGCACGTCACCGATCGACAGGGTGCCCGAGGCGACCCGCAGACCACCGACGACGGCCACCAGCACATAGTTGAGGTTCGAGATGAACATCATCAGCGGCTGCATGATCCCGCTGGCGAACTGCGCCTTGAACCCGGCCTCGTACAGCGCGTCGTTCTGCTCGGCGAAGTCCTTCGCCGACTCCTCCTGCCGCCCGAAGACCTTCACCAGGTTGTGCCCGGTGTACATCTCCTCGATATGGGCGTTGAGCTTCCCCGTAACCCGCCACTGCTGCACGAACTGCGGCTGCGACCGCTTGCCGACCTGCGTCGCCACGACCACCGACAGCGGGATCGTCACCAGCGCCACCAGGGCCAGCAGCGGCGAGATCCAGACCATCATGATCAGTACGCCGACGATGGTCAGCAGCGAGTTGATGAGCTGGCCCATCGTCTGCTGGAGCGTCTGCGAGATGTTGTCGATGTCGTTGGTCGCCCGGCTCAGCACCTCACCGCGCTTGGCCCGGTCGAAGTACGACAGCGGCAGCCGCGACAGCTTCGTCTGGAGGTCCTCCCGCAGCTGGAAGACGATCCGGTTGATCACCCGGATCGACAGCCGCGTGGAGACCAGCATCAGCAGCCCCGCGCCGACATAGATCACCAGCACCGCCAGCAGGACGCTGCCCACCGCGCCGAAGTCGATGCCCTCGCCCGGGGTGAAGTCCACCCCCGAGAGCATGTCGGCCATCGAACCGCTGCCCTCCCGGCGCAGCCCCTCGATCGCCTCCGCCTTGGTGGTGCCCTCCCGCATCTGCCGGCCGACGACCCCCGCGAAGATCAGGTCGGTCGCCTTCCCGAGGATCTTCGGCCCGGCCACCGACAGCGCCACGCTGACGGTCACCGCGCCCAGCATCAGATACAGCGACGCCTTCTCCTGGCCGAACCGCTTCAGCAGCCGCTTGCTGGACCCCTTGAAGTCCATCGACCGCTCGGTGGGCGCGCCCCCGGCCATCATCCGTCCGCCCGGACCGGCCATTACGCGGCCTCCGCTTCCGTCAGCTGGGAGAGCACGATCTCCCGGTACGTTTCATTGCCGTCCATCAACTCGTGATGGGTACCGCTGCCCACGACCCGCCCCTCGTCCAGCACCAGGATCCGGTCGGCGTCGCGGATGGTGGAGACCCGCTGCGCCACGATCACCACGGTCGCCCCGGCCGTCTCCCGCGCCAGCGCCGCCCGCAGCGCGGCATCGGTCGCGTAGTCCAGCGCCGAGAACGAGTCGTCGAAGAGATAGATCTCCGGCCGCTGCACCAGCGTCCGGGCGATGGCGAGCCGCTGCCGCTGACCGCCCGACACATTGGTGCCGCCCTGCGCGATCGGCGCCTCAAGACCGTGCTCAAGGCCCTCCACGAACCCCTTGGCCTGCGCCACCTCCAGCGCGTGCCACAGCTCCTCGTCGGTCGCGTCCGGATTCCCGTACCGCAGGTTCGTCGAGACCGTCCCCGAGAAGAGGTACGGCTTCTGCGGCACCAGGCTCACCGTCTTCGCCAGCAGCACCGGATCGAGCGTCCGCACGTCCTCGCCGTCGACCAGCACCTCGCCGTCCGTCACATCGAACAGCCGGGGTACGAGACCGAGCAGCGTGGACTTCCCGCTCCCCGTCGACCCGATGATCGCGGTGGTCTCCCCGGGCCGCGCCACCAGATCCACGGCCCGCAGCACCGGCTCCTCGGCACCCGGGTACCGGAACTCCGCGCCCCGCACCTCCAGATGCCCGTGCCGCCGCAGCTCGGTGACGGGGGAGACGGGCGGCACGACGCTCGACTCGGTACCGAGCACCTCCTCGATGCGCTCGGCGCACACCTCGGCGCGCGGCACCATCATGAACATGAAGGTGGCCATCATCACTGCCATCACGATCTGCATCAGATAGGCGAGGAACGCGGTCAGCGCCCCTATCTGCATCCCCCCGCTGTCGATGCGGTGCGCGCCGAACCACACCACCGCGACGGACGACAGGTTGACCACCGTCATCACGGTCGGGAACATCAGCGCCATCAGCCGCCCCGTCGCCACCGACACATCGGTCAGCTCGGTGTTGGCACCCCGGAACCGCTTCTCCTCGTACCCGTCGCGGACGAACGCCCGGATCACCCGGTTGCCGGTGATCTGCTCGCGCAGCACCCGGTTCACGGTGTCCAGCCGCTCCTGCATCGTCCGGAACAGCGGCCGCATCCTCTTCACGATGAGGCTCACCGAGATGCCGAGCACCGGCACCACCGCCAGCAGTACCGCCGACAGCGGAACGTCCTGCCCGAGCGCCATGATGATGCCGCCGACACACATGATCGGCGCCGAGACCATCAGGGTGAACGCCATCAGCACCAGCATCTGGACCTGCTGGACGTCATTGGTGGTGCGGGTGATCAGTGAGGGCGCCCCGAACCGCCCGAGCTCCCGGGCCGAGAACGACTGCACCCGGTCGAAGACGGCACCCCGCACGTCCCGCCCCAGCGCCGACGCCGTCCGGGCCCCGTAGAAGACGGCCCCCACATTGCAGAGCACCTGCAGCACGCTGACGGCGATCATGAGACCGCCGAACTCCAGGATATAACCGGTATCGCCTGTGATGACACCGTTGTCGATGATGTCCGCGTTCAGGCTGGGCAGATACAGGGTGGCGCAGGTCTGGAGCAGCTGCAGGAAGACCAGCAGCGCGATGGGTTTCTTGTACGGGGCCAGATGGGCCCGCAGGAGTTTTATGAGCACGCGTGTCTCTCGGAGTCGGCGGAGGGAAGAGGCCGACCAAGTTTCGCGTACGCCGTACTCCCGCGGCGAACCCTTTTCCCCAAACTCAGGTCAAGGCTGGAGCGCGCGTTCGTGAGCACGCGCGCTCCACCCATACCTGGCTCACTCCGCCTGCTGGGCCCCGCCGAACGCCCCGGGATGGAGCTGATCCCGGGTCGCCCCGTACTGCTGGCGCACGGCCCGACCGACCGCCAGCTCGTCGCCCGGCTCCAGCACCTGGGCGGCTGCGCCCTGCCAGGCCGGGGGAGTGCGGGGGTCGAGGGTGCCCTGCGACACCCCGAGCGCCCAGGCCGCCTGCCGGGCGGCGCCGATCGCCGCGTACTGGGCGGGCTGCGGTACGACGACCTGGGTGCCGAACACCGCCGGAGCCAGCGCCTGTACGGCGGGGAGTTCGGCGGAGGCCCCCAGCAGGAACACCCGCCGCACCTCCACGCCCCGCCCGCGCAGCACGTCCAGGGCGTCGGCCAGCGAGCACAGCATCCCCTCGAACGAGGCGCGCGCCAGGTGCTCGGGCTTCATCGACTCACGCCGCAGCCCGCTGAGGGTGCCGGCGGTGTGCGGGAGCTGCGGAGTGCGCTCGCCCTCCAGGTACGGCAGCAGCACCAGCCCGGAGGCGCCGGGCGTGGACTTCAGCGCCAGCGCCGACAACTCCTCCAGCCCGTCCAGGCCGAGCATCTCGGCGGTGCCGCGCAACGCGCGTACGGCATTGGAGACGTGCACCACCGGCAGATGCATCCCGGTGGCGTCGGCGAAGGAGGTGATCATCCCGCTCGGATCGGCGAGCGCCTCGTGGTGGACCGCCATCACGGACCCGGAGGCCCCCAGCGACACCACCGCGTCGCCCACCGCGACCCCGAGCCCGAAGGCCGCGGCCATGATCTCGCCGGTGCCCGCGGAGATGAGGAGCCCCTCGGGCGTCATCCCGGCGGAGTCGGCGGGCCCGAGCACCTCGGGCAGCGCGGCGGGATGCCCGAGCGCGAGCTCCACCAGATCGGGCCGGTAGGCGGCGGACCCGGCCGACCAGTACCCGGTCCCCGAGGCGGCGCCCCGGTCCGTGGTCCGCCGGGCGGGCCGCCCGAGCAACTGCCACACGAGCCAGTCGTGCGGCTGGAGCACGGCAGCGACCCGCTGGGCGTTCTCCGGCTCGGTCCGCGCCAGCCACCGCAGCTTCGCCACGGGCTGCGCGGCCTGCGGTACGGCCCCGACCGCCTCGGCCCAGGCCTGCCGCCCGCCCAGCGCGTCGACCAGATCGGCCGCGGCCACCTGCGCCCGCCGGTCGTTGCCGAGCAGGGCGGGGCGTACGAGGTTGCCCTGCCGGTCCAGCGGTACGAGCCCGTGCTGCTGGGCGGAGACACCGATGGCCTGCACACCTTCGAGCAGCCCGCCGGAGGCCGCCTCACCGAGGGAGAGGAGCCAGACCTGCGGATCGACCTCGGCTGCTTTGGCCTCGACCGGGTGGGCGGCATACCCCTCCCGGAGCACGGCGCCCGAGTCCGCGTCGCAGACGACGATGTGAGTGAAGGCGGAAGAACTGTCCAGCCCCGCGACTATGCCCATACACAGATTCTGCCGCACCGCGGGACTTTCCCGTAACCGCCGCCTCCCGCCTGCCGTCCCCGGGGCCTAGGTGTTGGTGGTCCCCCAGTCGTCCTCGGCACCGCCGTTCTGGCTGCTGCGGTCCCGCAGCGACCGGACGCGCTCGGCGACGGAGGCGGGCACCTTGTCCCCGACCTTGTCGCTGACCGAGTGGTACGCCTTGCCGGCGAAGTCCCGGCCGCTGTGCGCGGCACTCTCGGCGGCGTTGCGCACGGCGGGGTTCTCCGTGAACTGGCGGGCCGACTTCTTCAACTGCTCGTAACGCTCGCGCCCGGCTCGCGTGCCGAGCACGTAACCGAGGGCCACTCCGGCGATGAACGTGAGCCGGTACCGCATGGCTGCCACCCTTCCTACGCTTGGTGCGACGTGTGCAGCCCGCCTACCCGCGAGCACCCGAGATCACCCCGGGCGCTACCGATTGGCGGAGCACCCCCCTGCTTGCGCTAATGTATGTGTCGCAGCGAACGCGCGCCGCCCGGCAGCCGCCAGGCAGGTACGATTTCGAAGCAACGCAGCAATCCCCTGTAGCTCAATTGGCAGAGCAGCCGGCTGTTAACCGGCAGGTTACTGGTTCGAGTCCAGTCGGGGGAGCGCGATCCCCTGTAGCTCAATTGGCAGAGCATTCGGCTGTTAACCGGAGGGTTACTGGTTCGAGTCCAGTCGGGGGAGCGGAACGGAAGAGGGCCCCTCGGGGTCCTCTTTCGCGTGCCCGGCCGATGCCGTCCCGGGGTGCCCGAGGGCCCCCGGAGTGACTCTTTCGGGTCTCCTTCAACTCCCCTGCAACCGGGCAGCACGCAGCGCCGTCCTCAAGATCAGGCGAAGTCGACCATCCGAAGCGAGAGATCGTATGACCGGCTATGCTGCGGCAGACGGTGCGCACACTTGTACGCGCCACGCCGAAACGGGGCGGTAGCTCAGCCGGTTAGAGCAGCGGACTCATAATCCGTCGGCCGTGGGTTCGAGTCCCACCCGCCCCACCGAGTGTCCCCAGGCAGAATCGTTCTGGCCTGGGGATACGTGTTTCCCGGGGCTGGGGGACCGCTGGTCTTCGACCAGGTCAAGACCCACCGACGCGGCAGGCCGCACTCGGCTCGCAGCCGCCGGACGGTGTGCGGCAGGGAGCCCTGCGCGCACCTGGCCGCGTACTCCTCCATCCAGGGTCTGCTGGAGGAGACCGCCCCCCTGGAACCGGGCGGTATCGCTGAGCGCGCCTCGTTCACCCGGGCCCTTGCCCCGCCGAAGATTCCGTGACCGCCTTTGCGGGACCCGCCCCTCGCCCGCAGTGTGATGTGGGTCACCTTCGTATTGGCGGAGGGAAAGTGGCTGCCAGTAGTCCAACCGGTTGCCCGTATTCCATTTCTCGCCGGAAGCGTACGGCTTGGTGCCTTTCTGGTGCGGACCTGTCCGATTGGTTCCGGTGGGCGTTTACGCAAGGTGAGATCGCGGGCGCATCTGATAATTGGGGCACCCGCGTCGATTTCATGGTCCAAGGGGCTTTTTGGTCGCGCGTGCAAGGAAAACTCTGTTGACGTCCGGTTCCTGCTGGAGTTGACTCCGCCTCTGTTTGTGAAGGTCAGGCAACTCTGAGGTGGGGGCTAGTGGAGTTCAGAGCGAGGTTTCGGCGTGCTCGAAGACGGGGCAGAGGTGGCGTGGCGGTGGCCGCCGCACTGGCAATGCTCGTGTTGCCGACCCAGGAGAGCTTTGCGGATACCGATTCTGCGGGATCGGGTGAACTGAGCGAGGGCGGCAGGGCCCTGGCGGAGGCGGTGGCCTCAGGAAGTCGCGTGGAGGTGGTCGGGGAGCGTTCGGAGCGGACGACGGTGTTCGCGAATCCCGACGGTTTCACTTTCACCCTTGAACAGTCGGTCGTCCCTGTGCGGGTGGCCAAGGGCGGGGGCGGCTGGCAGGCGCCGGACGCCACGCTGGAGCGCCGGCCGGACGGATCCGTCGGGCCGAAGGCCGCCGCGGTGGGCATGGAGTTCTCCGGCGGTGGTGACGACCCGCTGGTGAAGCTGTCCAAGCATCAGCAGTCCCTCGAACTGGCGTGGCCGACGGATCTTCCGGTACCTCGGCTCGATGGCCCGAGCGCGGTCTACGAGGATGTGTTGCCGGATGTGGACCTGATGGTCACGGCAACGCCCGAGAGCTTCCAGCAGGTGCTGGTGGTCAGGACGCCGGAGGCGGCCGCGGCACCGGAGTTGAAGAAGCTGTCGTTCCGGCTGAGGACGAACGGACTCGAGGTCCGCACGGGCGCCTCGGGGAACCTCACCGCAGTGGACGGGAACGGGAAGACGGTCTTCCGCGCGCCGCCCGCCCGGATGTGGGACTCGGCGGGTGCGGCGGCCGTGGACGCTCCCACGTCGCTCGCGCACGGTGCGGCGCGGCCGGCGGCCGGGAACCAGGCAGTACCGGGCGATGCCGCGGAGGCGGCGCCGTCCGGCTCCGGCATCGAGCCCGGTCAGGGGGACAACGTCGCCCGCATCGACGTCGAGGTCGCGAAGGACGCCCTGGCCGTCGTCCCGGACGCCGACATGCTGGCGAAGACCGACGGAAAGGCGTTCCCGCTGTTCATCGACCCGACGGTGACGTGGGGGGAGTCGGAGCGGACGCTGCTGCGTTCGGACGGCTATGAATCCTACGGGTGGGGCAACGGGGACGACGGCCAGGGCAAGGGCGTCGGAAAGTGCGGTACGTGGGCCGGCTATTACTGCGGGCCCGGTTACGTGCAGCGGCTCTACTTCGAGTTCTCCCCGGCGGAACTGAAGGGCAAGCAGGTACTGGGCGCGACATTCCGCGTGACGGAGCCATGGGCATTCCAGTGCGATCCGCGGTGGGTGGATCTGGTGCGTACGAACAACATCTCTTCATCCACCACGTGGTCGTCGCGGCCGAAGAATCTGGACTTGATGGTGGACCGGCACGTTTCTGCCGGGCGGGGTTCGTTGTGTGATCCGGATTCGCCGGACGCGCCGATCGAGTTCAAGGACAACCCGGATGAGACGAACGAGAATTTGACGCCCACGGTGCGCGATTTCGCCGCGGGCAAATTCTCCCGGCTGACGCTGATGCTCAAGGCGAACGATGAGGGTGACACCGCGGCGTGGAAGCGGTTCAAGAACGACGCTGTCCTGGCCGTGGACTTCGTGGGGCTGCCGGCCAAGCCGAGCGGTATCGGGTTGGTGACCGGATCGGGAACGGTATGTGAGACCAAGGAGTCCGATCCTGCGATCGTGTCCGACCCCACGCCGACGCTGACCGCCACTCCTCAGACCGCGTCCGGGGGCGAGAAGGACGCACAGCTGCGGGTCGCGATGGACGTCGACAAGAAGGCGGCCAACGGGACGTGGTCGAACGCGATCACCGAGATGGAGCGTCCGACCAGCGGATACGTCGGCGACAACGTGAAGCTCTCGGCGTCGTCCGCGACTCTCGCGGAGGGCACGCTGTACCGGTACCGGTCGTGGACGCGCTCGTACTACAACGGAGGCAAGAGCCAATTGCCGGGTCCGTCGAACGCCTCGACGACCGGTTGGTGCTACTTCAAGGTCGACCCGACCGCTCCGAAGGCCCCGAAGATCGCCTTCGGCGCGACCTACACCGAGTGCACCACCAACGCGTGTGCGCCCGGTGGCGCCCCCGGAGTGAAGGACGCGTTCACTTTCTCCGCCGCGACGGGTGACACCAACGTGGCGTACCAGTACCGGCTCTCGCAGGATGCCGCATGGTCGACGGAGCGTGCCGGTGCGACGGTCAAGGAGACGATCACGCCTGCGAAGCCGGGCACGTTCCGGTTGTACGTGCGGGCCAAGGACACGGTCGGCCGGTGGGGTGCGCAGAACCTCGTGGACTTCCTCGTCGCGGCGGGTGCGGGACCGGTCGGTCGGTGGCGCTTCGACGAGGCGGACGGAGTCGCCAAGGACGCGGCCACGGCCGACGGCGCCGACGACGCCACCCTGGCCGGAGGGGCTGTGCGGGACGACCGCGGGCGCCGCGGCCTGCTCACGCACGACAGCTCAGGTGATCCGCTCGCGAACCCGGTCACGGACAAGGGGCTGTCGTTGAACGGCACCACCGGGTACGCGGCGACCGGCGGTCCGGCGCTGGAGACCCGGTCCGCCTACACCGTTTCCGCCTGGGCCCGGCTCGACCGCACGACAGGCGTGGGAATCGTGGCCTCCCAGGATGGAGCCCGCTACTCGCCGTTCATCCTCAGCTATTCGAAGGACGTGGGCAGGTGGTTCTTCGGTGTGAAGGAGACCGAGGCCACGGCAGTCGGCTACTTCGGGATCGCAGCGAAGAACCCGCCGGTGGTCGGGGTGTGGACACACCTCGCGGGTACCTATGACCCCGTCACGCAGGAGGTGGTGCTGTACGTCAACGGCGTTTCCCAGGGCAAGAGGACGGCCAAGGGTGCCTGGCAGACGTCCGGCGCCCTGCAGATCGGCCGCTACAAGTGGGCCGACGTCCACCAGTACTACTTCCCCGGCAGCATCGACGAGGTCGCCGTATGGCAGAGGGCCCTGCTGCCGGACGAGGTCGCCGATGAGGCGAGGGTGAGCACAGCTCCCGGGTTCGCGGCCACCGAGCTCATCGCGGACTGGTCGCCGTCACGGGGCAGTGGTTCGGTCATCGGTGACACCACCTCCGGATACAGACGTGATCTGACACTGACCGGTGGTGCGTCGCTGGACGGTGAGGAACTGGTCCTGGACGGCGTGGACGACGCGGCCGTGGCGAATGTCCCCTTGGTGGACGACACCGGCTCGTTCACGGTGACCACCCTGGTCTCCCTGGACGAGACGAAGCTGGCCGCGAAACCGGTCGGCTACATCGGACAGGTCCTCGGCCAGCGGACGGCCGACGGCTCGTCGTGGGGGCTCTGGTACGAAGTCACGGGCCACAGGACCGTTCTGGACGAGGAGACGCTGGAGGAGAGGCAGGTACCGACCGGGTTCTGGCGCTTCGGGCGTCTGAACGCGGACGGCACTTCCACCTCGGTGGTATCCGACGAGGAGGCGGCGATCGACGCGCCGGTGCGTCTGACGGGCATCTTCGACGCACAGGATGCGACGGTTTCGCTCCGGGTGGGCTATGTCCTCAACGGAGAACCGAAGCTGTTCACGGCGCAGGCCGGCTCGGGTGAGTTCGCCCTCGGCAAGGGGGTCGGCGGCGGGACGTGGAAGTACTTCCTGCCCGGCCGCATCGCCGAAGTCCGGGTGTGGGCCGGAGCAGTGGCGAGCCACGAACAGGCCGAATTCCTGACCGGCGACTAGTCGGAGGCCGGGGCGGCACGGCAATGCCGTGCCGCCCCCGCCCGGCTCCGGCGTTTCCGTCGAGGAGACGCCGCGAGGACCGACTTCTTCTCAGACACGACTCTTTGGGTGGGGACAGACATTATGGCATTTGGCATAGGCACGTCACGAAGATGGAGAAGGGCATCGAGACGCCCGGAGAGCCGCCTCCTGGTGGCATCCCTGGTTCTGGCACTGGCTGTGCCCGTGGGTCTGGCCCCTGTGGCTTCGGCGCAGCCGGGCGGCCTGGGACGTCCGGACCTGCCCGAACAGCGGGTCAGCAAGGTCAAGGAGGTCACCGGCCCGGGTGCGAGAGAGGCCCGAACCCGGGTGGCGAAGGACCGCGAGGCCAACGCCGCGCAAGCGAGGACGGCCAAGGAGGAGCAACAGGTCACCTGGCCGGCTCCCGCCACTGCGAAGGTCACGCTCGAACCGGCCGGCAGGGCCGAGGCGAAGCCCGGCGGCCTGCCGCTGACGGTCGCCCCTTCCCGCACCCGGAGCGACGCCCAGGGGAGCACCGACGTCAAGCTCACCACTCTGGACCGGAAGGCCACGGACAGGCTCGGGGTCACGGGTGTGGTCCTCACCGCGGAGGCGGGCCGGGAAGGGCGTGCCGAAGTCGGCATCGACTACAGCTCCTTCGCCTCCGCGGTCGGCGGCGGCTGGTCGGGGAGGCTGCGCCTGGTGCGGTTGCCCGACTGTGCGCTGACCACGCCGGAGAAGACCGAGTGCCGGACGCAGACTCCTCTGGATTCGCGGAACGATACGAAGAAGCGCACAGTCACCGCGCAGATCACCCTCGCCGGGAGTGCCGCCGGGAAGCGGTCCGGCGGGGCCGCCTCGGGCAGGCAGGTTCTCGCGCTGACCGCGACGGCGGCCGGCGCCGGTGAGTCCGCCAAGGGCGTCGGCGACTACAGCGCCACCGCCCTGTCGGAGTCGTCCTCGTGGCAGGCGGGCGCGAGTTCCGGCTCCTTCACCTGGTCGTACGCACTCGATCTGCCGGCCGCGGCCGCCGGTCCCTCCCCGTCCTTCGGGCTGTCCTACGACTCGGGAAGTGTCGACGGGCGAACGGCGACGACGAACAACCAGGGCACCTCGGTCGGTGAAGGCTTCTCGATGACCGAGTCGTACATCGAGCGCACGTACGGCAGTTGTGACGACGACGGCCACGACGACGTCTCCGAACAGTGCTGGAAGTACGACAACGCGCGTCTGGTGCTCAACGGCGTTTCGTCCCGCCTGGTCAAGGACGACACCTCCGGCAAGTGGAGGCTCGAAGGGGACGACGCCTCACAGGTGACACGGTCGACAGGCGCGGACAACGGGGACAACGACGGTGAGTACTGGACCGTCGTCAAGGGAGACGGCACGTCGTACGTCTTCGGCCGCGACAAGCTCGACGGTGCCGGCACCGAGCGCACCAACTCCACCTGGACCGTGCCTGTGTACGGCGACGACAGTGGGGAGCCCGGATACGACGCGGGCGGTTCCTTCGCGGACCGTTCCGTCAAGCAGGCCTGGCGGTGGAACCTCGACTACACGGTCGACACGAACAACAACGCCGCCACGTACTGGTACGCGGCGGAAGCGAACTACTACAAGAAGAGCGAGGCGACGAAGGCCGGAGTGGCCTACACCCGCGGTGGATACCTGAAGGAGGTCAGATACGGACTGCGCAAGGATGCCCTCTTCACCGATGACGCGGACGCCAAGGTCACCTTCGACTACGCCGAACGCTGCACCGCCTCGGACTGCTCCAGCCTGAACGAGGACACCGCCGACAACTGGCCGGACGTTCCCTTCGACGCGATCTGCGCCAAGGACTCCGACGACTGCCTGGCGGAGGGGCCCGCGTTCTTCTCCCGAAAGCGGCTGACCGGTGTCAACACCTTCTCCTGGTCGGCCGCGGAGAAGAAGTACGCCCCGGTGGACTCCTGGGACTTCACCCAGCAGTACCTGGACGGTGGGGACATCGGAGACACATCCGATCAGGTCCTGACCCTGAAGTCGATCAAGCGGACTGGCCTGACCGGCACCGCCGTCACCCTCGACCCCGTCTCCTTCACCTATCAGATGCGGCCGAACCGGGTGGACGGCACCGACGACATTCTGCCGCTGACCAGGCCGCGCATGTCGACCATCACGTCCGAGACCGGCTCGATCACCACAGTGACGCTGTCCAGCGCCGAATGCACGCGTGCCCAGGTCGTCGGGGCGGAGGAGGACTCCAACACCCGCTCGTGCTACCCGCAGTACTGGAACATCAACGGCGCTTCGGAGGCGTCGGTCGACTGGTTCCAGAAGTACCGGGTCCTGGCCGTCACCGTCTCCGATCCCGCGGGTCAGAACGACACGGTGGAGAACGAGTACGCGTACAGCGGCGCCGCCTGGCACTACAGCGACGAGCCGTTCACGCCCAAGGACGAGCGGACCTGGTCCGACTGGCGTGGATACCGTCAGGTCACCGTCTACGGCGGGGCGAAGGACGCCGCCCGCTCCAAGACGGTTTCGCTCTATCTGCAGGGCATGGACGGGGACAAGAAGAAGGACGGCACCACCCGTGCCGTGACTGTTCCCGCGCTCACCGCTCCGGCACTCGGCATCCCGGCGCTCAAGGATGCCGAGCAGTACGCCGGCGAACTGCGGCAGAGTGTCGTCTACGACGGTGCCACCCCCATCTCGGCCACCATGAACGTGCCTTGGTCCAAGGAGACCGCCCGCCAGTCCGTACCGGGAGCGGGCGACCAGGTGGCCCGCTACGTCCGTACCGCGGCATCGACGAGCTACACCTATCTGACCGTGCCGAAGACCTGGCGCTCTACAGGAACAGCCAGTTCCTTCGACGACTTCGGCATGGCCAGGACCACCTCCGACCTCGGTGACCTGGCGAAGTCCGGAGACGAGACCTGCACGCGTCTCTGGTACGCCCGCAACGAAGCAGCGGGGCTGACCAGCCTTGTCTCCCGTACCCGCACGGTGGCGAAGGCGTGTTCGGTGACCGAAGCCGCACTCGCTCTTCCCGCCAACAAGGACACACGCGGTGACGTACTGTCCGACACCGCGACGGTCTACGACACCGGCACCGTCGCCGGCTGGACGCCGGACCAGAAGCCGACGAAGGGAGCCGGCACCTGGACGGGCCGGGCCACCGGTTACCCTGCCACGGCGACCGGCGGCGAGCGCAACCCCACCGGCTGGCAGCGGCAGCTCGCGACAACCTACGACGCCCTCGGCCGTACGCTGACCGTCACCGATGCCCAGAACAACGTCTCACGCACCGCCTACACCCCGGTTGCTGCCGGGCCGCTGACCAAGACGGTCCTCACCAACGCCAAGGGACACACGGCCGTCACCTTCCTCGATCCGCGCCGCGCGCTTCCCGAGCGCACCTATGACAACAACCAGAACAAGACGGAACAGGCTTACGACGGGCTGGGCCGGCTGACACAGGTCTGGGCGCCCGACCGCATCCGCGGCAGCCAGAGCCCCAACTCGACCTTCGCGTACCACCTGAGCAGGACCGAACCGTCCTCGGTGGCCACCTCCACGCTCAAGGCCGACGGCGAGACGTACAACACCACCTACACGGTGTACGACGCGCTCCTGCGGCCACTGCAGACCCAGTCGCCGACCCCGCTCGGCGGCCGGCTCCTGACCGACACCCGCTACGACAGCCGCGGCCTGGAGTACGAGACGTACGCGGACATCTTCGACAGCACGAGCACGCCGAAGGGGGTCTACACCCGGGCCGAGTACGGCGAGGCTCCCAGGCAGAACGAGACGGTGTTCGACGGCGCCGGGAGGCCCACGACGACAGCCCTCTACACCTTCGGTGTCAAGAGGTGGACCACCAGCACCAGCTACACCGGGGACTCGACGGCCACCACCGCGGTGAAGGGCGGATCCGCGACCCGCACCATCACCGACGCCCGCGGCCGCGAGGTGGAGAAGCGAGAGTACGCGGGCCAGAAGCCGGACGACGCGGCCTACGGCAGCACGCTCGGAATCCCATACACCTCCACCGCGACCACGTACACGCCCGACGGGCTGAAGGACGTGATCACCAGTGCCCAGGACGGGTCGAAGTGGATCTACACCTACGACCTCTTCGGCCGGAAGGTGAGCGAGACCGACCCGGACATGGGACGGAGCGCCACCGAGTACGACACTCTCGACCGGGCCGTGAAGGTGACGGACGCGCGCGACGCGTCCATCATCACCGGCTACGACCAACTCGGCCGCGTGGAGAGCACCTGGTCCAAGGAGAAGGCCGACGCCAACCTGCTGACCAGCCGCGTGTACGACACCCTCGCGAAGGGGCAGATGACCTCCTCCACCCGCTACACCGGCGGTTCGAGCGGCGTGCGCTATACGAAATCCGTCACCGCCTACGACAGCTTGAACCGTGCCGTCGGCACCCGGATCACACTTCCGGACTCCGATCCGCTGGTGAAGGCGGGTGTGTCGGCCACGCTGGACTTCACCAGCCACTACCGCATCGACGGCACACTGCAGAACGGCACCGAGCCCGCGGTCGGAGGGTTGGCAAAGGAGACGGTCGAGCACCGCTACAACGCCCTCGGCCAGGCGACGTCCGTCACCGGAGCCACCGGCTACCTTCGGGCCGTCGACTACTCCGCCCTCGGCCAGGTACAGCAACTGACTCTGGGCACCGGTGGCGAGGGAGCCAAGAACGTCTATGTCACCAACACCTATGAGGAGGGGACAGCCCGGCTCACCCGCAGCCATGTCACGGACCAGACCCACCCGTACATGCTCCAGGACCTCAAGTACACCCAGGACGAAGCGGGGAACATGACGTCGATCTCCGACGGCGCCACCCTCGGCGGCACGGGCAAGGCCGACCACCAGTGCTTCGTCTACGACGCCCGTCGGCGCCTCACCGAGGCCTGGACCCCGCAGACCGCGGACTGCGCCACCACCGGCCGGACCGCGGCCGGTATCACGGGCGCCGCGCCCTACTGGACCAGCTACACCTACACGGCGGCGGGGCAGCGTGATACCGAGACCACGCACGCCACTTCGGTGAACGCTTCGACAACCACAACGGCATACGAGTACGGCACCGCGACGGGCCAGCCCCATCCCCTGAACAGAACCACGGGCGCGAAGGCCGGCGCCTACGTCTATGACAAGTCCGGCAACACCACCAAGCGACCCGGTGTTCAGGCCACTCAGACCCTGGACTGGGACAGCGAGGGCAATCTCAGCCGGACGACAGAACCCGCGGTCGGCTCGAAGCCGGCGCTCGACACGGGCTACCTCTACGACGCCGACGGCGAGCTCCTGATCCGTCGGGCCGCCGGCGCCGGTGACACGGTCCTCTACCTCGGTGCGACCGAGGTACGCCTCACCGTGAAGGGGACAGCCAAGTCCCTTTCCGGAACGCGCTACTACAGCGCCGCAGGGCGCACGCTCGCCGTCCGGACGGCCACGGCCGGTACCGCGAGCACCCAGCTCAGCTTCCTCACCGCCGACCACCACGGCACGTCCAGCCTCGCCATCGAGGCAGTCACCCAGGCGGTGACGAAGCGCTACAGCACGCCGTTCGGTGCGCCCAGGGGAGACCAGCCGACGACCACATGGCCCGACGACAAGGCTTTCCTGGGCAAGCCCGCCGACATCACCACGGGGCTCACGCACATAGGCGCCCGTGAGTACGACACAGGAGTCGGCCAGTTCCTCAGCGTCGATCCGGTCCTGAGCATCGAACAGCACCAGTCGCTCAACGGCTACACGTACGCCAACCAGAACCCCGCCACGAACAGTGACCCGACTGGCCTCGCTTGCTACGGCGGCAACCACTCCGCCAGCTGCAACCCCACCGGTCAGGGCGGCGACGCCCCCGCAGGCTGCTACGCGGGCAACATGTCCGCCAGCTGTGTCGGCTACAGCGGCGACAATATGGGCACGGGCGGTGGCGGTGGCTCGGTGAGCAGCGGCGGTTCGGGGGGAACGGCTTCCACCTCGATCGGTGGAACTGCCGGATACGGAACTTCGCTGACCTATATAGCCGGGCCGAAGCCCGTCCCCGTCTGTTTCGCGTGCATGATCGGCCTTGCGCCGGTGTTGGGGGCGGCGGTCGGGCCGGTCCTGGAAGAGGCCCAACTGCAGAACTATTGCACGAGCGTGCCGATCGATACCGTCTGCAACCCGCAGGACGCTGTGCTGGGCGGGGGCAGTGACGGCTTCAGGGAACTGGCACTCAAGTGGGCGTTCGGGAAGCTGGAATGGCGGAGCGGGACTTACGGCGAAGACAGTGAGATCGCCAGGCAAGTCATGATGACCGATGCGACTTTCGAACAGCGCGACGTCATCAGCTCGATGTACTACAACCTGGGCATCGTCAAGGGGAAGGTGTCGAAGAGCATAACCAATGAAGGCATATCCGGTCAGCTGAAGAAGGACCTGAAGCCCTTGATCACGGGCGACCACAACCTGGCAACCGTGGGGCTGGGGTCGTATACGACGGATTATGAGGTTCTGCGAGCAAGCCCTCAAGGGTTGCAGGTCCGCATGACTGTCAGAAACACGATGACGATATCCTCGCTCGCGCGCCCTGCGGTAGGGTACGGCACCGCGCGTGAGAAGTTTGTGCAGCGGTGGCTGGACAACGACGGAATTATCGCGTTCGAAGGTGCGGGTAGGCCGTACTCGATGGAGGTGACATTCAGGACGGTAATCCGCAGGAACGGTTACAGAGGGCTCGGGAGCTGATGGAGAATTCCCCGAAGTCGCTTTCTGTCGGGCAGATATGATCGACAGAAAGCGACTCCGGGTTTGGAATACGGCAGAAGGTTTTCATATGCTCGGCATGGTTGTCATCGCAATGCTCCTCCTGGCTATTGCGATCGTGGTCTCGCTGTGTGTAGCAGGGATTCACGCGGTTCTTCTCGGTCGGGTACCCGGGCGGTGGCTGCGATACCGTGTGCAACGTCCTCGAATGTGGGGAGCGGGAGTGATACTTGTGGCGCTCACCTGGCCCTTGGATTCCCTCTACGCTTGTGTCGTGGGAGTCGGCCTGGTCGCGATCGGGTACGTGCCGGAAGGAGAGCGCTGATCTCCGCCGTATGAGCAGGGGCCCATTGACTCGATTGCGGAATGATCGTTTCGCGCAGGTGCTTCAGCTTTACGGAGACAGCGCGGGGGCGGCGCCGAGTCGGCGCCGCCCCCGGTGGTTCAGGTGGCGGTGGATCAGGCGAAGCTCTTGACCGCTTCGTCCTCGGTGTCGTACACGTCGAAGACGGTGATCAGCTGCGTGATGGCCAGGATGTCGTGGATCTTCGGGGGCAGGTTCACCAGCTTGAGCTTCGCGCCCCGGTTGGTGGCCCTCGTGTAGGCCGAGACGAGCTCGCCGATGCCCGAACTGTCGATCGTGGTGACACTGCCCAGGTCGAGGAGAATCTTTGTCGAGCCGTTGTCGAGCTCGTCCTGCACGGCACCGCGCAGTACTACGTCACCCACTCCGATGGTGATCTTTCCGGTGACGGCGACGATGCTGACGTCGCCCACGGTGCGGCGGTTGACCTGAGCCATGAGTGCCTGCCTCTATGCGGTGGTGTCGAAGACCAGGACCACGTCGGTTCCCGGTGGATCGTCGCGGCGTGCGACGGTGTAGCTGTCCGTCAGGTGGTCGATCAGGACGAGGCCGCGGCCGGAGGGGGTCAGATTGACCTTCCCGGTGGGCGGGGGAGGCGTGAAGCCGTCGCCCTCGTCGCCGACCGTGACGCGCACCCGGCCCTCCTGGGTCTCCCAGTCGAGCCGGACGCGTTTGCCGGGGTGGAGCCGGTTGCCGTGGAGGACGGCGTTGGCCGCCGCTTCCCTGACGGCCAGGCAGATCCTGTACCGGTCGTCCTCGCCGAGCCCACAGGTCTCCGCGAGCGTCTCCGCCCAGGTCTCGGCCTCGTCGATGTGCACCACACCGGACGGCAACTGCACCGCGTTCCCACCCATGTGCGCCCTCCGCCCGGTACTCCGTCGGCAACCCTCGGCGAGGCTATGCAGCCACGGGCGACGGCTTCCGGGAGATGGCCGGCCGTTCACACGAATGGGGCAGCGGCTTCAGGACATGGCTCACCTGCGCCGCTCCCCCGAGTCTCTCCCCGGCCCCGCTGATCGGGGCCTTTCGGATCGTCAGGGCTTCTCGACGATGACCACGGCGTTGCTCATCGGCCGCTCGCGCAGAGGGCCGCCCCAGTCGTCCACCGGCCGGTTGTAGAGCGTGTCCTTGGCGACGAGGGTGGTGTCGCCGCCGCTGCCCATCCCCACCGCGTCCTCGGCGCCCAGCCACTTCATCACCTCGGCCGCCTCGGGCAGCGTCGCTCCCACACTCAGGGCCGGGTCGCGGCCGTCGATCGTGACGAGCAGCAGCTCACCGGCCGCGGTCACGCCGGCGAGCGTACGGGCATGGCGCTGCAACAACGTGTTGTTGGCCCGGCACTTCTCGCCCGGGCCGAGCGCGGCCGGGACGCAGGACGCCTGGGACATCCCGTTGGCGGCCGGGTTCATCCACACCTCTCCGCCCCG
Organism: Streptomyces microflavus; assembly: GCF_014650075.1. Taxonomy (GTDB): domain Bacteria; phylum Actinomycetota; class Actinomycetes; order Streptomycetales; family Streptomycetaceae; genus Streptomyces; species Streptomyces microflavus. Next base: position 715,928 of record NZ_BMUG01000001.1, read on the forward strand.
GACCAGCGCCGGCGTACGGCCCGCCACCGCGGACAGCGTGGGTGTGGTCACGGACCTGCCGTCGCGGCCCCGGACCGTGGAGCCCGGCTTGAACGCCTTGCCGACCTCGCTGTGCGCGCGGAGCCAGTCCGCCCCCGCGCCGATGCCCTGGAGGACCCGGCCGCCGGGCGGGATCGGGCTCCCACCGGCCCGGCTGCGGAGCTCCTTGACGACCCAGTTGCCGTCCATGACGACATCCACGGACTGGTCGGCGAACTCCGCGTCGTCCGCGTACCACTGGGCCTGCCACCCCGTGGCGGGGTCGGTCCACGTTCCGTCCCGGCGTACGGGGGTGGGAGTGGCGGCGCCCCACTCCGGGCGGAAGACCACGATCTCGTCGGGGTCGACGCAGTTGGTGTTGCGCCACGGCTGGAGCGTTCTGACCCTGTCCTCGCCGGAGCGGCGGTAGTCGTTCCCGACGCCCCCACAGCCCAGGACCTGGCCGGTCGCCCGGTTGATGCCGTCGATCACCCGCGTCGCGCCGTCGGGTGCGGTGATCCGCGTCTCGGAGCTGATCTCGTCGACGGCGGCACGGCCCTTGAGCCCCTCCAGCAGCAGGGCGGTCCGGCCGTTGTTCGGGGCGCTGAGCAGGGTGTTGTTCTGCAGGTACAGGCCCTGAGGCACACCCTCGAAGCCTCCGGAGCCGGTGTTGTTGGGGCCGGAGATGTCGAATTCCGAGCCGTTGACCGCGACGAGCGCGCCACTGGCCTGGGCGAGCTGCCTCACCGTCTCGGAGCCCTGGATGTCCTTCCCGTGCACGGCCTTCAGTGTGACCCGGGCCGACGGCGCGACCGTGATCACCCTGACCTGCCACGGACCCCTGCTCGCGCCTCCGTCCTCGGCGGTGAAGAAGGTCCGGCTGTTGGTGAAACCGGCGGCCGCCAAGGCCTGCTTGGTCTGGACGGCGTCCTCCCGGCGGTCGGCGGCGAACCGGCCGACCCGGACCCCGTACCCCACGATCCGGCTGTCCGTGTCGACGCTCGCCGGCACGGTGAAGGTGTCGACGCGGGCGGTGAATCCGGCCGCGTTCACGTCCGCCGCCAGCTTCCTGGCCAGGTCGATGCTGCCGAAGGTCTCCGTGCCCGAGTGGCGGTCGCGGACCCAGACCGCCCAGGAGTCCGAGGCCTCGCCCTGCCAGAACTTGCGGTACGTGACACCCGGGGCCAGCACGTCGGCGGGTCTGGTGTGGGTCGGTACGTCGGCGGGGCCGAGTGGCATCCGCCCCACCGGCTCGGTGCCGACCGCCACCGCGTCGCCCGTGGGCGGCAGTTGGCCCGGGGCGCCCGCACCGAGCAGCAGCACCGAGGTCACCGCCAGGGCTGCGGGAACCCGGACGCGCCGGGCGGATCGGGGTATGGGGTTGTGCGGCACAGCTGTCTCCGTTCGGATGCGCCCCGGTCGGGCGGATGCCTCACCTCACCACACCGTTCCTCAAGGTCACGGCGGTGCCCACCGCGTCCGCCGACGGCCGCCCGGACCGTCGGGAGCGGGGCGTGACTACCATCCCCTGTGACCGAAACCAGCGAACCACCTGTACACCGCACGCGGATATTGGCCGACCTCACCCCGCTGAGGTCCTCGCCCGACTACCGGCGGCTCTGGTTCGGGAACACCGTGTCCTGGATCGGGCAGGGGATGACGGCCCTCGCCGTGTCGCTCCAGGTCTACGACATCACCGGGTCCGCGTTCTCCGTGGGGCTCATCGGGTTCTGTTCGCTCGTGCCGCTCGTCGTGTTCGGGCTCTACGGCGGGGCGGTCGCCGACACCGTCGACCGGCGCAAGCTCGGCCTGTTCAGCGCCTCGGGGTCCTTCTCCCTGGCCGTCGTCCTGATGGCCGCCACCTTCGCGGGCATCGAGAACGTGGGTCTTCTGTACGCGATCGTCGCCCTCCAGGCCGTCTGCTTCGCGCTCAACGCACCCGCCCGCTCCTCGATGATCGCCCGGCTCCTGCCGCCCGAACAGCTGCCCGCCGCCAACGCGTTGAGCTCCATGACCAGTACGACCGGCGCGCTCGTCGGGCCGATGCTGGGCGGGCTGATCGTCGGCTGGTGGGGGTACCGCGCCGCGTACACCGTCGACGCCCTCACCTTCACCGCCTCCCTCTACGCGATGTGGCGGCTGCCCTCGATGCTGCCCGACCGGGAGGAGGGGGCGCGCAAACGGGCCTCCGTACTGGACGGGCTGCGGTTCCTGGCGGGCCGGCCCAACCTGCGGATGACCTTCCTGAGCGACCTGTGCGCCATGGTCCTCGCCCACCCCCGGGCGCTCTTCCCGGTCGTCGCCATCGTCTGGTACGGAGGTGACGCCCGGACCACCGGCATGCTCGTCGCCGCTCCCGCGCTCGGGGCGCTCCTCGGTGGGGTGTTCTCCGGCTGGCTCGGCCGCATCCGGCTGCACGGCCTCGCCGTCCTGCTGGCCGTCGGCGGCTGGGGCGCCGCCATCGCCGTCTTCGGGCTCACCCGGCACCTCTGGCTCGGGCTGCTCTTCCTCGCCCTCGCCGGGTGCGCCGACACCGTGTCCATGGTGTTCCGCAACACCATGCTCCAGGCCGCTGTCCCCGACGAGATGCGCGGCCGGCTCCAGGGTGTCTTCATCGTCGTCGTCGCGGGCGGGCCCCGGCTCGGCGACTTCCTGGCCGGTTCGGTCGCCCACCTCACCTCGCCGGCCGTGGCCGTCGTCGGCGGAGGCGCCGCCTGTGTCGTCGCCGTCTCCCTGCTCGCCCTGAAGTGGCGCGGCTTCGCCCGCTACGACGCCCGGGACCCGCAGCCGTAGCCGCCCGCCCCCTACGACGCCGTAGCGCACGAACCGCGCCATCGGGCGGACGTACGGAGCCGTCAGGCCGCGTACCCGCCGTCCACCGCCAGTGAGGTCCCGGTGATCCACCGGGCGTCCGGGCCCGCCAGGAAGGCCACGGCCCCCGCGATGTCGGCACCGGCGCCCATGACCTTCGCCGCCGTCCTCAGGCGCTCCGCCTCCGCCACCTCCGTACCCTCCGGGTTCATGTCGGTGACCGTGGGGCCGGGGTCCACGATGTTCGCCGTGATCCCCCGGGGCGCCAGGTCGTGTGCCAGGCCCTTGGTGAAGCCGGTCAGTGCCGACTTGCTCATCGCGTACAGCGTCACGTTCGGCACGGGTACGCGGGTGGCCCAGCAGCTGCCGATGCTGATGACGCGTCCACCGTGCCCCATGTGGAGGACGGCGGCCTGGGTGGCGAGGAAAACCGCCCGCACATTGATGGCGAGCGTGCGGTCGATCTCGTTCAGTGTCATGTCCTCGACGGGGCCGGACGGGAAGATCCCGGCGTTGTTCACCAGGATGTCGAGGCGTCCGAACGTGCCCGCTGCCTCCTCGACAGAGCGCATGACGGCCTCCGGGTCCGCGCTGTCGGCCTGGATGGCCAGGCCCTTACGCCCCAACTCCTCGACCTCCGCCACGACTTCTTTCGCCCGGTCGGCCGCGCTCACGTACGTCAGCGCCACATCGGCGCCCTCCTCCGCCAGGCGGAGGGCGATCGCGGCTCCTATGCCGCGGCTTCCTCCGGTCACCAGCGCCACTTTGCCCGCTAACTGAGACATGCCGTTCCTTCCGCTGCCGCGTTGAGCTATTTTTGGGTCGGACGATCCAGAAATACTAAACAGGTGGGGCGGGCAAGAGGCAACCCCCTTTGAAGGAGGCGGAGATGACCGGACGAGGGCGGCCGCGGGCGTTCGACCGCGGGGCGGCGCTGCGCGGTGCGATGGAGACGTTCTGGGAGTACGGGTACGAGGGCGCCAAGCTCACCGATCTGACCGCCGCCATGGGCATCAACTCCGCAAGCCTCTACAACGCCTTCGGCTCGAAGGAAGAGTTGTTCCGGGAGGCCGTGGCCCTCTACGGCGCCACCGCGGGATCGTCGACCGGTCGCGCCCTGCGGGAGGAGCCGACGGCCCGGGGCGCCGTCGAGGCCATGCTGCGCGGCAACATCGCCATCTTCGCCGACCCGCGGACCCCGAGCGGCTGCATGATCGTCCTCGCGGCCACCAACTGCTCCCAGCAGAACAGGGAGGTCGCCGAGCATCTGGCCGGGTGTCGCAGGGCGGCGGTCGCGGAGCTGGAGGCGCGCCTGGAACGGGCTGTCGAAGAAGGAGAGTTGGCGACCGGGACCGATGTCCGCTCCGTCGCCGCTTTCTACGCGACCGTCCTCCACGGGCTCTCCGTCGAGGCGCGCGACGGCGTGCCCCTGGAGCGCCTCAGCTCCACCGTGGACCACGCCGTCGCCCTGTGGGACTCGCTGGTGGGACGGGCGGAGATCCAGCAGCCGTGAGCGTCCGCTACGAGACGATCGAGCGGGCGATGCCCAGCTCCACCAGATCCTGCGGGCGCAGGCGCAGCTGGTCGGCGGTGGCGCCCGTCTCCTCCGGGGGCCGCTTGAGGATCGCCGCCGCGAGCTCGGGGGCGATGACGGAGAAGTAACTGTCCGCCGCCACATGGGTGTTGCCCGGCGCCGCGAGGGCCAGTGCGCCGCCCGAGCCGCCCTCGCCGATCACCAGCGTCGTCACCGGGACCCGGGCCGCCGCGATCGCAGCGAAGGTGTCCGCGATGGCCGCGCCCGCGCCCGCCCGTTCCGCCTCGGCGTCGTTGGCGGCGCCCGGGGTGTCGACCAGGGTGAGGACGGGGACGCCGAGCCGGTCCGCGAGCCGGATCGTCCGGGCCGCCGCCCGGTACCCGGCCGGGCGGGTCGCGGTCCCGCACTGGGCGACGTACGCCACCGGCTGCCCGTCCCCGCGCAGCCCGAAGCCGGTCAGCAGCCCCGGGTCCGTGGAGCCGCACCTGTCCCCGTGGAGGGGGAGCCGTACGGTGAAGTAGTCGGCCAGGTACGCCTCCGCGCGCGGGCGTTGCGAGGACCGGGCCCGCTCCACCGCCTCCCGGCCGCTCGCAGGAAGCCCGGAAGCGGATGACGGCCGGGCGCGGGGGAGTGGCGCGGCGGACCGGGGTTCCTCGCCCACCCCGCCCGCCCCCAGCGCCCGCAGCCACAGGGCCACCGTGCCCGGCAGCTCCGCGCCCGGGACCACCGCGTCGACCTGGCCCGCCGCGAACTGGCCCTCCGCGCTGTACGCGTACGGGTCCGCGTCCGGCGGCCGTACCCGGGACCCCGCGAAGCCGACCTGGGCGCCCGGCAGGGCCAGCACCACATCCGCGCCGGCCCCCACGGTGGCCCAGCCGCCGCCGGTCGTGGGGTCGCGGACCACGGCGATCTGCGCGAGCCCCGCCGCGCGCAGCCGGGTGGAGGCGGCCGCCACCCGCTGGAGCTGGGTGAGCGCGACCATGCCCTCCTGCATCCGGCTGCCCCCGGTGGCGACGAGCGCGACCAGGGGGAGGCGCCGGGTGAGCGCCAGTCCGTACGCGGCCTCCAGGCGGTCGCCCGTCAGCTGCCCCAACGAGCCGCCCAGGAAGCCGAATTCGAAGGAGAGGAGCACGCACTCCCGGTCGCCGACGACCCCGGTCCCGTACACCACGGACTCGTCCTCGCCCGTGCGTTCCGCCGCCCGCTCCCGCGCCGCGTCGTACCCCGCCCAGCCGAGCGGACCGTCCGGCGGCAGGGTGCGCGGCGGCGGGCGGTGCTCGGTGAAGCCCGTCGCGCCGGTGAGCAGCGCGATCGTCTCCCGGGCCGTCATGCGGAGGGAGGGCTCAGCGGGCATGGAGTGACCTCTTCATGATCTTGCCCAGGTCGTTGCGGGGCAGCGCGTCCAGATAGTGCACCGTACGCGGGCGCTTGTGCGGGGCCAGCTGGGCCGCCACATGGTCCGCCAACTCTTCGGCAGGGGGTGGCGAGCCGGGATCGGCGGCGACCACCCACGCCACGACCCGCTCGCCGAGGTCCGGGTCCGCCTCGCCGGTCACGGCCGCTTCCCGGACGCCGGGGTGGGCCAGCAGGATGTTCTCGATCTCGCCCGCGCCGATCTTGTAGCCGCCGCTCTTGATCAGGTCGGTGGCCTTGCGCCCGACGATCGTGACGTACCCGTCCTCGTCCACCGTGCCGACGTCTCCCGTACGGAACCAGCCGTCCTCCGTGTGCGCGGCGGCCGTGGCGTCGGGCCGGTTCAGGTATCCCGTGAACAGGTTCGGGCCCCGGACCTGGATCTCGCCGATCGCCTCCGGACCGGACAGCACCGAGTCGTCCTCCTCCACCAGGCGCAGCTCCACCCCGGCGAGCGGCGGGCCGACCGTGCCCGGGCGCGGCACGCCGTCCGCCCGGATCCCCGTGTTCATCAGGGTCTCCGTCATCCCGTACCGCTCGATCACGCGCCGCCCGGTCGCCGCCGCGATGCGTTCGTGGTCGTGCACGGGGAGCGCCGCCGAACCGGAGACCAGCAGCCGCGCCCCCGACAGCGCCCCGGCCAGGGCGTCCCGGTCCGCGCCGCCCGCCGGGGCGTCCAGCACCTCGGCCAGCCGGTGGTACATCGTCGGTACGCCGAACAGCATCGTGCCGCCGGACGCCAGCTCGCGGGCCACGGCCCCGGGCGAGAACTTCCCCAGGTGGCGCAGGGAGCCGCCGCGGCGCAGCGGGCCGAGGACGCCCAGGATCAGCCCGTGCACATGGAACAGCGGCAGCGCGTGGACCAGGACGTCGTCAGCGGTCCACCCCCAGGCGTCCTCCAGCGCGTCCAGGGAGGCGGCGACGGCCCGGCGCGGCAGCACGGCCCCCTTGGGCGGGCCGGTGGTGCCGGAGGTGTACACGATCAGGGCGGCGGCCTCGGGGTCGGTCTCGCCCGCTCCGTACTCCTCGGGGCCGGCCTCGTACTCCTCCGGGACCGCCGATGCCGCCGCTGCCGATCCCGCCACCGCCCCCGCGTCCACCGTCACCCGCCGCAGCTTCTCCAGCGCCGGCGGCAGCTCGTCGCCCGGGCCCGCCAGTACGGCCGTGGGCTCGCTGTCGGCCAGGATGTGCGCCAACTCACGTTCGCCGGTACGGGGGTTGAGCGGCACGACCGGCACCCCGGCCCGCAACGCCGCCACCACCGCGATCACCGTTGCGGCCGTCGGGGTGGCCCAGACGGCGACGCGCCCCGCGTCCGCGATCCGGGCGGCGAGCGCGGCGGAGGCCGCGGCCAGCTCGCCGTAGGTCAGGGAGAGGCCGTCGTGGGGCAGGGACAGGTCACCGAAGCGGATGGCCTCCCGGGAGGCTGCCGGGCCGGTGGGGGACTGGAGCGCGGGAAGAAGGAGGGTCACGCCGGGAAGCCTAGGCCGTCGGCGGCGGCCTCGCCGGGACCCGGAGGCCGATGAGGGCAGCGTCACCCCAGGTCGGGCTCTCGGAGGGCCTGTCCCGTCCGTCACATGACTGCACAGAGCATCGAACCGCAATTTGAACACGGCATTGACAAATTAATTTTGCGTTGCCAGCATGCAAAAAGCTTGCCCAGTAAGGGAGTTGGAGCGCTCTCCGGAAGGAAAAAGCTGCCCGCAGCCGAGCGCCTCCTGCACGTCGCAAAGCGCGACAGCGCCTTGCCTGACAGACCCCACGTACCGTCAGGAAGGAACAACCATGTCACCCGCACCCCCGCGGTGGTCCAGATACGTCACCGCGCTCGCCGCACTGCTGGCCACCGCCCTGGCCGTCCCCACCGTCACCGCCACGGCCGCCGATGCCGATGCCCGCGCCCCACGCGTCGCGGCCGACATCCCCGCAGCCGACTACCAGCAGGTCCAACTGGCCCTGGGCCCGGCCGAACTGGGCGAGGCCATGTCCCTCGCCGTGCTGCCCGACCGGTCCGTCCTGCACACCGCCCGCGACGGCACACTCCGCCTCACCGACGCGGCCGGGTCCACGAAGACGGCGGGCAAGCTCGACGTCTACACGCACGACGAGGAAGGCCTCCAAGGCGTCGCCGTCGACCCGGGGTTCGCCACCAACCGGTACGTCTACCTCTACTACTCGCCCGTGCTGAACACCCCGCCCGGCGACGCCCCCACCACCGGCTCCGCCGCCGACTTCGAGCCGTGGAAGGGGCACCTCAACCTCTCCCGCTTCGTTCTGAAGGCCGACGGAACGCTGGACACCGCCAGTGAGAAGGTCGTCCTCGAAGTCGAGAGCGACCGGGGCCAGTGCTGCCACGTCGGCGGTGACATCGACTTCGACGCCGCCGGGAACCTCTACCTGACCACCGGCGACGACACCAATCCCTTCGAGTCGAGCGGCTACGCGCCCATCGACGAACGCACCGACCGCAACCCGCAGTTCGATGCCCAGCGATCCTCCGGGAACACCAACGACCTGCGCGGCAAGCTGCTGCGGATCAAGCCCACGGCGGACGGTGGCTACACCGTCCCGGCGGGCAACCTCTTCGCCCCCGGCACCGCGGGCACCCGCCCCGAGATCTACGCGATGGGCTTCCGCAACCCCTTCCGGATGTCCGTCGACAAGTCGACCGGAGCCGTCTACATCGGCGACTACGGCCCCGACGCCGGGTCCACCGACCCGAACCGCGGCCCCAGCGGCCAGGTCGAGTTCAACCGCGTCACCCAGCCCGGCAACTTCGGCTGGCCGTACTGCACGGGGACCAACACCGCCTCGGAGACGTACGGCGAGTACACCTTCCCCAGCGGTCCGGCCGGCGGGAAGTACGCCTGCGCCACCGGCCCGGCCAACAACTCCTTCCGCAACACCGGCCTCGCCACCCTGCCCCCGGCCCAGCCCGCCTGGATCCGGTACGCCGGTGACGCGGGCTCCCCGCCGGAGTTCGGCGGCGGCTCCGAGTCCCCGATGGCCGGACCCGTATACAACTTCGACGCCGGTCTCGACTCGGCCGTGAAGTTCCCGGCCTCCCTCGACGGCCGGTTCTTCGCCACCGAGTACGGCCGCAAGTGGATCAAGCCGGTCGAGGTGAAGGCCGACGGATCGCCCGGGGTGATCGACACCTTCCCGTGGACCGGCACCCAGGTGATGGACTCCGCGTTCGGACCCGACGGGGCGCTGTACGTCCTCGACTACGGGACCGGCGCGAGCAACCAAGCGCTCTACCGCATCGAGTACCTCGCGGGCAGCAACCGTTCCCCGGTCGCCAAGGCCGCCGCCGACCGCACCTCCGGGCCCACCCCGCTCGCGGTCACCTTCTCCTCGGCCGGCAGCAACGACCCCGAGGGCGGAAACCTCACCTACGCCTGGGACTTCGGCGACGGAGCCACCTCCACCGACCCGAACCCCGGCCACACCTACACCACGGCCGGGACCTACAACCCGACCCTCACCGTCACCGACCCCGAAGGGCTCACCGGCACCGCAAGCCTGGTCGTGACGGCGGGCAACAGCGCACCCACGGTCACCCTCGACACCCCGGCCGACGGGACCCTGTTCTCCTTCGGCGACTCCGTCCCGTTCACCGTGAGCGTCAGCGACCCCGAGGACGGCACGATCGACTGCTCCAAGGTCAAGGTCACCTACCTCCTCGGGCATGACAGCCACCGCCACCAGATCACCTCGAAGAACGGCTGCTCCGGCACCATCGACGTCCCCGTCGACGGGGAGCACGACAGCGCCGCCAACATCTACGGGGTCTTCGACGCCGAGTACACCGACGCGGGCGGGCTGACCACCCACAGCGACTCCGTCCTCCAGCCCCGCCACCGCCAGGGCGAGCACTTCGCCGCCCAGAACGGCATCGAGGTCGCCCCGCACGGCCCGGCCGAGGGCGGCGCCACCGTCGGGTACACGGACGACGGCGACTGGGTCTCCTTCAAGCCGTACGTGCTGTCCAACGCCACCTCCATCACCGCCCGGGTCGCCTCCGGCGGGGCCGGCGGCACCCTGGAGGTACGGGCGGGCTCCGCGACCGGCACGCTGCTCTCCTCGCTCACCGTCGCCCCGACCGGCGGCTGGGAGAACTTCGTGAACCTCACGGCGGACGTGAACAACGCACCCGCCGGATCCACCGAACTCTTCTTCGTCTTCAAGGGGCCGACGGGTCAGGGCAGCCTCTTCGACCTGGACGCCTTCACGTTCAACACGCAGGGAGCGGAGGCGAGCAGCCGATGAGGAAATCCCGTGTCCGCCGCCTGGCGTGCGCCGTGGCCCTCGCCCTCGGGGCGGCCTTCCTGAGCCCCGGCATCCAGAGCGCGGCGGCGGCAGCCGACCCGTACCAGGTCCTGGTCTTCTCCAAGACCGCCGGATTCCGCCACGACTCCATCCCGGCGGGTATCACCGCCATCCAACAGCTGGGCGCGGCCGACGACTTCACCGTCACCGCCACCGAGGACGCGACCGCCTTCACCCCGCAGAACCTTGCCGAGTACGAGGCCGTCGTCTTCCTCTCCACCACCGGCGACGTCCTCGACGACACCCAGCAGAACGCCCTCAAGGGGTACGTCGACGGGGGCGGCGGCTTCGTCGGCGTCCATGCGGCGGCCGACACCGAGTACGACTGGCCGGAGTACGAGGACCTCGTCGGAGCCTGGTTCCAGAGCCACCCGGCGATCCAGGAGGCCCGCCTCACCACCGAGGACCACGTCCACCCGGCGACCGCGCACCTGGACGACACCTGGACGCGGACCGACGAGTGGTACAACTACCGCTCCAACCCCCGCCAGGACGTCCACGTCCTGCAGTCCCTGGACGAATCCAGCTACAGCGGCGGCGAGATGGCGGGGGACCACCCCATCACCTGGTGCCACCCGCAGCAGGACGGGCGCTCCTTCTACACCGGGCTCGGCCACACCATCGAGTCCTTCGCCGACCCGGACTTCCGCCAACTCCTCCTCGGCGGCATCCAGTACGCGGCCGGAGCCGTCGAGGCCGACTGCTCTTCCACCGGGGACCCCGGCCCGGACCCGGGCGGCGACAGCGCGGAGGCGGAGGCGTACACCTCCTCCTCCGGCGTCCAGGCCGCCCCGCACTCGGCGGCGAGCGGCGGCGCCACCCTCGGCTACATCGACCACGGCGACTGGGTGGGCTACGCCTCGCTCGACCCCGCCGGGGCCACCGCCTTCACCGCACGGGTCTCCTCGGCCGGCGCGGGCGGCACCATCGAGGTCCGCGCCGGTTCCGCCACCGGGCAGCTCCTCGGCTCGGTGGCCGTCACCCCCACCGGCGGCTGGGACACGTTCACCGAGGTCACCACCACCCTCACGGCCGCTGCACCCGGCGCGGGCCCGCTGTTCCTCCGGTTCACCGGCGGCGCGGGCGCCCTCTTCGACGTCGACCGCTTCACCCTCACCCGCGCCCCGGCCACCGAGGAGGGCGGCTCGTCCAACGTGCACCTCTTCTACTACCCCTGGTACGGCACCCCGGAAGGCCCGGCAGGGAGCTGGCGCCACTGGCAGCAGGGCGGCCACACCCCGCCCGCAGCCGTCGGCGCCGACCTCTACCCGAAGCTCGGCCCGTACGACTCCGGCGACATCGCCGGGGCGGTGGACCAGCACATGGAGTGGGTCCAGCGGTCCGGCGCGGGCGTCATCGTCTACAGCTGGTGGGGACAAGGGGGTTACGAGGACTCCCTGGCCGGAGACGTCCTGGACGCCGCCGCCCGCCACGGCGTCGAGGTCGCCTGGCACATCGAGCCGTACAGCGGCCGCACCGCAGCCTCCGTCGTCGACGACATCGCCTACCTGGAAGGGAAGTTCGGCGACCATCCGGCGTTCTACCGGGACGCGGCACACGGCGACCGCAACGCCTACTACATCTTCGAGAGCCTGAGGATCCAGGACTGGTCGGCCCTGGACGCCGTCAAGGACACCGCCATCGTCCTCGCCCAGACCACCGACACCACCAAGGTCGACCACTTCGGCGGGATCTACACCTACGACGGCATCGCCGGCGCCACCGCCCCCGGCTGGAAGCAGGCGGGCGACTACGCCAAGGCCAACGGCCTGGTCTGGGCCCCCTCGGTCGCCCCCGGCTACATCGACGACCGGGCCGTCCCCGGCAACACCACCCCCACCCTGGGCCGCGCGGACGGCGCCTCCTACGACCTGGAGTGGAACAACGCCCTGGACCCGGCCATCGGCGGTGACCCCACCTGGGTCTCCGTCACCTCGTTCAACGAGTGGCACGAGGGCAGCTCCATCGAACCGGCCTCCTCCAACCCGCCGCCGGGCCACGGATACGAGACCTTCGAGGGGGCCTACGGCAAGACCGGGGCGGCCGCCGAGACGGCCTACCTGGACCGGACCGCGTACTGGGCGGACCGGTTCGAGCAGCAGCGCAGGTAGCACCCGGGCCCGCAGACGAACGGCCGCGTTCCGGCGGGAACGCGGCCGTTCTTCCGTGCCCGGAGCCTCACCCGTCGCGCTGAAGGGTCCGCATCCGCGCGTACGCGTACACGCACCCCGCGAGCGCCAGGTCGGACAGCAGCATGAAGCCGATCGCGTAACTGTCCTTGGCGCTGTAGATCGCCCCCATCACCAGCGGCGGTACGAAGCCGCCGAGCCCGCCCATCGCGCCGACGATGCCCGTCACACTGCCCACCTTCGGCTGCGGGGTCACCTGCGAGACCAGGGCGAACACACTGCCGCTCGCCGTGCCGAGCCCGGCCGCCATGGCCAGCAGAGCAATGGTGCCGACCGGGTTCAGGGGCGGCTCGAAGGCCTGGACGACCGCCATCAGGGCCGCCACCAGCAGCGCGCCCGAGGTCACCAGCGCCGGGTGGATCCGGTCCGAGAGCCAGCCGCCGATCGGCCGGAAGACGACGGTGACCAGGGCGAACCCGGCCGCCTTGGTGCCCGCCTCGGTCGGTGACATCTCGTACCAGGTCTTCAGGTACGTCGGCAGATAGACCCCGAACGCCACGATCCCGCCGAAGCCGATCGCGTACAGCGCCGACAGTTCCCAGGTCACCCGCAGCTTCCCGGCCTCGCCCAGCCGGTGCACCAATGTGTCCGTGGGGATCTTCCGGTCGGGGTGGTCGCTGATCAGGGCGGCGGCCAGCAGCGCGAACACCACCAGGGCCCCCGCGACCACGAGGAACGGCAGGTTGTCGCCCTGCTTCGCGATGCGCGGGGTGAAGTACCCCGACAGCGCCACCCCGCCCATCCCCATCCCGAACACGCCCAGCGCGAACCCCCGCTTGGCGGGCGGGAACCACGAGTTGACCAGCGGGACGCCGATCGCGAACGTGGTGCCGCCGAGCCCCAGCAGGAAGCCGACCGCGATCATCGCGCCGTACGAGTTCTTCGCGGGGATCAGCAGCAGCACCGGGACCACCGTCAGCGCCGACACCACGGGGAACATCAGCTTCGCGCCGTACTTGTCCGTCAGCGCGCCCACCGGGATACGGCCGAGCGACCCGACGAGCACCGGCACGGCCACCAGGAACGACTGCTGGAACGAGCTGAGCCCCAGCCGGTCCTTGTAGTCGCCGGACATCGGCGCGATCAGGTTCCACGCCCAGAAGGTGAGCGCGAAGCCGACCGTCGCCATGACGAGGTTGCGGTACGCGGCGGCGGAGGGCGCGGCGGCCGCCGGGGCGTGGGCGTCCGGGGGCTCTGGGGACTGTCTGACGGCGGTATCCACACGGCAAGTCAAGGGCGCGGGGAAGCGCACGGCCCGCCGGACTGCGCCGACCGGGCGACGGCAGGCTCTCGGCTCCCCTTCGGTTTCCCTCAGCCGATATCGCCGCAAGCTGGGACAATCGCGGTATGGACCGGCTGGACAGGGAAATCCTCGGCATTCTCCAGGAGGACGCGCGGATCTCGTACCGGGATCTGGGCGTACGCGTGGGGCTCAGCGCCAACGCGGCGGGCGACCGGGTCCGCCGCATGCGCAAGGACGGGGTGATCCGCGGCTTCACCGTCATCGTCGACCCGGCCGCCGACACCCGTTCGGGCCTGGTCGTCTTCATCGATGTGAGCCTGCGGCTCGACACGACGAACGAGGAGTTCGAGCGCTCGGTGCTGATGCTGCCCGGGATCACGGAGGTGGTGCACGTGACGGGCGGCCACGACTACCTGATCCGCGCCACGGCGGCCGACCCGGTGGCGCTGGACTCGCTGCTGCGGCGGCTCAAGCGGGAGGCAGGGGTGGCCCACTCCACCACCCGGATCGCGCTACGGGCGGCGCCGAAGCACTGACCGGCACGCTTCGGGCAGCGCCGATCCACTCACCCACACCCTTCGGGCGGCGCCCAAGCACTGACCCGCACCCCTTCTGTACTAGCCCCCCCCGTCAGATCGGCGCCTGCCACGTCACCGTCGTCGACCGGCCGCCCTCCTCGTCCCGCCCGTCGTCGGCCACCACCAGGCGCACCGCGCTCCGCCCGTCCGGCAGCCGGACCGTCGCGTCCACCTCCACGTCGATGGCCGAGACCCCGGGCCTGCGGTGCGCGGCGGCCAGCGCACCGCGCAGCGCGGCCAGCAGCTCCCGGCCCGCCTCCTCGCCCACCAGCGCGTCCACCGCCCCCGTGAAGTGCACCGACGGCGGAAAGCCGAGCAGCGCCGACGCGCCCCCGGTCTCCCGCAGCACCCGGCCCCGGAACGTGCTCGGGGCCTCGGCGGGCGGCTGCTGGAGGGCGAAGATCGCGGTGCGGACCTCCTGGATGGTGGAGTCCAGCTCGTCCACGGCCCGGCCGAGCAGCTCGCCCGCCCCCTCCTCCTTGCTGTCGCCCGCCCCCTCCTCCGTACTGTCGCCGGTCTCCTCCGCCGTGGCCCGCCGACGTGTCGACTCCAGCATCATCTCGGTGGCGAAGAGCCGCTGGACCACCAGATCGTGCAGGTCACGGGCGATCCGGTCGCGGTCCTCGTACACCGCGAGCTGCTCCCGGTCCGCCTGTGCGTCCGCCATCACCAGCGCCAGGGCGGCCTGCGAGGCGAACTGGGTCGCGAGCAGCCGGTCGACCGCCGTGTACGGGGGTTCGCCGCGCCGCCGGGGGAGGGCGAGCGTGCCGATGAGCCGGCCGCCGCTCTGCAGCGGGAGCATCATGCTGGGCCCGAACCGGGACCGTACCTCGGTGGTCATCCGGGGGTCGGTGGCGGAGTCGTCGATGAAGACCGGTTCGCCGCCGAGCAGTTGGACCAGGACGGGGGAGCCGGGCGCGATGGTGGTGCCGACGATGCCCGCCGGGTCGTCGAGCGTGGAGGCGGTCACGATCTCCATGCCGCCCGCCTCGGTCGGCTGGAGGATCACCCCGGCCGAGGCGCCGGCGAGCACCCGGGCCCGTTCGGCCACGGTCATCAGGGCGTCGGCCGCGTTGGTGCCGGTGAGCAGGGCCGTGGTGACCGCGGCCGCCCCCTCGATCCACCGCTCGCGCTGCCGGGCGCTCTCGTAGAGCCGGGCGTTGCCGATCGCGATGCCCGCCTGGGCGGCCAGGACCTGCAGCAGGGCCCGGTCGGTCTCACTGAAGGCACCGGTGCTCTTCTCGGCCAGGCAGAGGTGGCCGTAGAGCTCGGTGTGCACCTGGATCGGGGCGGTGAGGAAGGCCCGCGCGGGCGGTCCGCCCGGCGCCCGGCCACCCTCGGGCGGGAGCCCCGCGCGGCGGTCCGGGAGGAGATGGCCGACGCGTTGCCGCTCCGCCTCCGTCATCCCGGTGGTGTAGAGCGCCTCGGTCCGGTCCTGGTCGGGCTCCAGCACGCCGAGCGCGCCGTAGCGGGCCCCGGTCAGGGTGGTCGCGGTGTCCACGATCTGCTGGAGGGTGGCCCGGAGCCCGAGGTCGCTGCCGATGCTGAGGACGGCCTCCAGGAGGAGCGGCAGCCGGCCCACGGAGGGCTGCCGCTCGTCCGGCGTGCTCCCGGCGGGCCGGGGCGCCCCGGAGCCGTCCACCGGGGCCGCCCCTGCCGAGTCCTGTCCCGCCTGTCCCGCCTGTCCTGTCTGCCCCGGCTGCCCGGTCATCCGCGCCGCCCGGCCCGTGCCCGAAGGCACGTCCTAGCCCGCCAGCGGGTTGAGGACCATCGGCTGGATCTTGCCCTCCAGCATCGCGCCGAGGCCGAGCACCGAGCAGACGTCGGGGCGCTCGGCGATGTTCACCGGCATACCGGTCGCGTCACGGAGCATCTGGTCGAGCCCCGGCAGCAGCGCGCTGCCGCCCACCATCATGATCCCGCGGTCCGCGAGGTCGGCGACCAGATCGGGCGGGCACTCGCGCAGCACCTTGCCCACACCGTCGAGGACGGCGGTGAGCGGGGTGTGGATGGCCTGCCGTACGGCGGCGGTGTCGACCTGCACCGAGCGGGCCAGGCCGGTCGCCACGTCGCGGCCGTGGATCTCGGTCAGGGCGGGGCCGGTGAGCTGGAGGCCGTTGCCGTGCAGCGCCAGCTGCAGAGGGCGTACGGACTGGCTCGGAAGCATCAGCTCGTGGCGCTGGCGCAGGTACTGGATCACCGCTTCGTCGATGGCGTTGCCGCCGACCGGGATCCGCACGGCCGTCACGATCGAGCCGAGCGAGAGCACGGCGATCTGGGTGGTGGCCGCACCGCACGCCATGATCAT
Source organism: Streptomyces microflavus (assembly GCF_014650075.1). Lineage (GTDB taxonomy): Bacteria > Actinomycetota > Actinomycetes > Streptomycetales > Streptomycetaceae > Streptomyces > Streptomyces microflavus. The sequence continues at coordinate 732,354 of NZ_BMUG01000001.1, forward strand.
GGTGGCGGTCGGCTGCTCCACCGGCAGCCCGCAGCCCGCGGCCGCCGCGATCAGGGTGTCCACCAGCTCGACCCGCCGGGCGCCGAGCCCGACGAGGGTCTCCACCGTGGCGCGCTGGGCCAGCGGGTCGGCCTCGTGCGGGATGCAGGCGGCGGCCCGCAGCCGGGGCTTTCGGCGCAGCTGGCGGCGGAGCTTGTCGCCGAGCAGGTGGCGCAGCATCCGCTGGGCCATCTCGATGTCGACGACGGAGCCGCCGGAGACCGGGCGGACGACCCGGATGTATTCGGGGGTGCGGCCGGTCATCTGCTCGGCGAGCACGCCGACCGCGATGAGTGATCCGGTACGGGTGTTGACGGCGGCGACGCTCGGTTCGTCGACGACGAGCCCGAGCCCCTTCACGTACACACGGGTCCTCGCGGCCCCGAGATCGACGGCGACATGGCAACGCTGCAACTGCTCAAGGCTGACGGTCACGGCAGGTTCTCCCGAGAGCGCGGATGGGGGTACCGGCGGCAGCCGGCCTCTCATCGCATCGTCGCGTTCCCCGCCGGGTCGCGCGCGCTGGGATCCGCCGTAAGAGGGTCGGAACCTGACGGCCCGCCAGGTTGCCCCCAAGGCCTCACCCCGCCAGGCACCCCCGACGCCTCACCCCGGCAGCAGCCGCTGGAACAGCCCCCAGGTGAACTCGGCGATGTACGGCTCCCCGCTGCCCGGGTCCGTGAGGGCCAGCGCCCAGCGGGTCGGCGCGCTGCCCTCCATCGGCCGCGCCGGGGGAAACGCCCGGGCCACCTCGTCCACGGTGCACGACCAGGGGCGCAGCGAGGGTACGGAGGTGAGTGCGGGGCCCACCGCCCCCGGGGCCCGGACGAGCCACTCGTTCCACACGGCCCCGCCCGGCCCCGCCATCGCCTCGAACCGGAGGTCCGGCCAGAGCGGCACCGGCCAGAGCAGCGCCTCGCACTCCAGGTCGCCCACCCGCCGCTTCAGGGTCAGCTCCGGCTCGCCGAGCACCGAGCGGTAGCGCCGCAGCGATCCCCGCCCCCGGGGCGCCCGGACCATGGCCTGCCAGCGCCGGTTGGCCTCCCGCATATCGGCGAGCGAGGCGCTCAGCTCCTGCCGTGCCTCCTCCACCAGATCCGGCTGGTGGTCGGCCATCCGGCGGAGCAGGACGAGCTGGAACTGGAGGGGGCCGAAGGGGGTGGGAGCGGTCATGCCGCCCATCCTCCCGCAGGTCAGGCGTATCGGACCGGCCGTCCGCGGAATCCGTCGTTCCTCACAGGATCCTCACCTGGTCCGCTTCCTCCGTTGAACTGCGCACGTCTAATCTGCGGGCGCCATGGATTACTGCCACCCGTGCCGACGGCATCTCAACGGAGCTCTGGCCTGCGCCGGGTGCGGAACTCCCGCCGACGCGCTGGGCCCCTACGCCGTGCCCGCGCCGACGCCCGCGGGCCACGCCCCGGACGCACCGGGCGAAGCCGCCGACGCGCCCGCACCCGCCGCCCGTTCCCGCCGGCGTGCGCGGGGCAGCCACCGCAGACGCGGCCGTACGGCGCTGCTCGCGGTGGGCGGTCTGGTCCTCGCGGCGGGCGCGCTGAGCCTGGCGGAGCTGGCCATGGAGGCGGACCGGCAGGAGACCGCCGCCGACTTCGTGCAGGAGGCGCCGAACGGTCCCGCCGAGCCCGTACCGGACTCCGCATCGGGTGGTGCTGCTCCGCAGGATCCGGGCCCGGTCACCTCCGGCGGGGGCAAGCCGGTGGACCCGTCGGCGTCGGGCAGCGCCCCGGCGGACGGCCCGTCGGAGTCACCCGCCCCCGACGCCTCCGCCACGGCCTCGACCACGGCGTCCCCGGACCCCGACGGGGCGACCGCCTCGCCCGGCTCGACCCCGGACCCCTCCGACAGCCCGCCCGCCGACCCGCCGGGCCCGGGGGAGCCCGAGGAGCCGCCGACCGCGCCGGCGCCCCCGCCGCCGGACGACCCGACCGAGGCCCCGACGCCCACCCCGACACCGTCCCCGACCTGCACCCGCTTCCTGTGGTGGTGCACGTAGACCTCTGGAACAGGCTTAGACCCCTGGAACAGGCTTCGACCCCTGGGTCAGGCTTCGCCCAGCATCCGCCGCAGCAGATCCCGCAGTACGGTCCGCTCGGCGTCGGACAGCTCGGCCAGCGGCTCCCGGGCGAAGGTCAGCGACTCCCGCAGCTCCCGGGCCGTCCGCACCCCCGCCTCCGTCGCGGCGGCCACCTTCACGCGGCGGTCGACCGGGTCCGGCCGGCGTTCGACCAGTCCGCGGGTCTCCAGGCGGTCGACGATGCCGGTCACGTTCGACGGCTCGCACTTCAGCTTGACGGCGATCTTCCGCATCGGGGTCGGCTCCAGCGCGAGCAGCCCGAGGACCCGCGCCTGTGCCCCGGTGAGGGAGTGGTCGGCGGCGGCACGGTCGTACTCCTCGTGGTAGCGCGCCACGACGGTGCCGATGAGCTCGACGACCTCAAGGGTCAGGGGGTCTGTGCGAGTGGCCATGGAGACCAGCGTACCGATTTACTTGACAATATGAAATATTCAGGAGCATGGTTGTTTCATGTAATGAAGCTTTCCTAGCAGGGCTTCCCCCCGTAGGACATTGAGGAGACCCCGAGCCCATGTCTGCAGCACTTCCCACGTCCAGCCGCGAATGGCACCTCGTCGCCCGCCCCCACGGCTGGCCCAAGTCCGAGGATTTCGCGCTGCGTGAGGCCGCGGTGGCCGCTCCGGCCGAAGGCCGCATCCTCGTCCGCAACAAGTACTTCTCCGTCGACCCGTACATGCGGGGCCGGATGAACGACGTGAAGTCGTACACCCCGCCCTTCAAGCTCGACCACCCCATGGACGGCGGCGCGGTCGGCGAGGTCATCGCCTCGAACGCCGAGGGCTTCTCCGTCGGCGACCACGTCCTGCACGGCCTCGGCTGGCGCGAGATCGCCGACGTGCCCGCCAAGCACGCGGTGAAGGTCGACCCCGACCTCGCGCCGCTCTCCGCCTACCTCGGCGTGCTCGGCATGACCGGACTCACCGCCTACGCGGGCCTGTTCGACGTCGCCTCCTTCAAGGAGGGCGACGCGGTCTTCGTCTCCGGCGCCGCCGGTGCCGTGGGCAGCCAGGTCGGCCAGCTCGCCAAGCTCAAGGGCGCCTCCCGGGTCATCGGCTCCGCGGGCTCCGACGAGAAGGTCAAGCTCCTCATCGAGGAGTACGGCTTCGACGCCGCGTTCAACTACAAGAACGGGCCGGTCCGCGACCAGCTCAGGGAAGCCGCCCCCGACGGCATCGACGTCTACTTCGACAACGTCGGCGGCGACCACCTCGAAGCCGCGATCGGCGCGCTCAACGTGCACGGCCGCGCCACCATCTGCGGCATGATCGCCCAGTACAACGCCACCGAGCCGACCCCCGGCCCGCGCAACATGGCGCTGATCATCGGCAAGCGGCTGCGGCTGCAGGGCATGCTCGTCGGCGACCACGCCGACCTCCAGCCGAAGTTCGTCGAAGAGGTCGCCGGCTGGCTGGCCTCCGGCGAGCTGAAGTACCGCGAGACCACGGTCGAGGGCATCGAGAACGGCTACGACGCGTTCGTCGGTCTCCTGCGCGGCGAGAACACCGGCAAGATGATCGTTTCCCTGGTCTGACCCGGCCCCGGCCGCTCCAGGTCACGCGTTAGGCTCGTCCCCAGGCCGTCGCGATCGTGGGCGCGAGTCGCGGCGCACCAACAGGAGGAATCCTCACATCATGACCATCCAGAAGATCGACGTCGCCTACACCGCTGTCGCCACCGCCGAGAACGGCCGTGACGGCCGCGTCTCCTCGGACGACGGCCTGCTCGACGTGGTCGTCAACCCGCCGAAGGCCCTGGGCGGCAGCGGCGCGGGCACCAACCCGGAGCAGCTCTTCGCGGCGGGCTACAGCGCCTGCTTCCAGGGCGCGCTGGGCGTCGTCGCCCGCCAGGAGAAGGCCGACATCTCCGGCTCCACGGTCACCGCCGCGGTCTCCATCGGCAAGACCGAGGTCGGCGGATTCGGCCTGGAGGTCGCGATCAGCGCGACCATCCCCAACGTCGACGCCGCCACCGCCCAGTCGCTCATCGAGAAGGCCCACCAGGTCTGCCCGTACTCGAACGCGACCCGCGGCAACATCAAGGTCGAGCTCTCGGTCGCCTGAGCCTGAGCCTGGTCCGACGGCAGCCGCAGCGTCTTCGCGCGAGGACCGCACCCCGCCCCGGGGTGCGGTCCTCGCCGCTTTCCGTACGCCAGTACGCTGACGCCCATGAACGATCTCGGGGCAGGCTTCGGCTACTTGATGAAGGGGCAACGCTGGGTTGCCCAGCACGGACGATGGTTCGGGTTCGGGCTGCTGCCCGGACTCATCACCCTCGTGGTGTACGCCGGTGCGCTGGTCGGACTCGGTTACGGCGCCGACGACTTCGTCGCCTGGGCCACCCCGTTCGCCGACGACTGGTCCTCGCCGTGGATCGGCCTGCTGCGCACCACGCTGACCGCGTTCGTCTTCGTCTTCGGCCTGTTCCTCGCGGTCATCACCTTCACCGCCGTCACCCTCCTGGTCGGCCAGCCGTTCTACGAGTCGCTCTCCGAGGAGGTCGAGCGCAGCGAGGGCGGCGAGGTCCACGAGTCCGGGCTGCCGCTCTGGCGCGAACTGTGGATCTCCGCCCGCGACTCCGTACGCATCCTGCTGCGCGTCGCCCTCTTCGGGATCGTCCTCTTCGCCTGCGGCTTCATCCCGGTCGTCGGCCAGACCGTCGTGCCCGCGATCGGCTTCTGCGTCTCCGGCTACTTCCTGACCCAGGAGCTGACCGGCGTGGCCCTCCAGCGCCGGGGCATGGTCCTCAAGGACCGGCTCGCCCTCCTGCGCCGCCGCCGGCTGCTGGTGCTCGGCTTCGGTGTCCCGCTCGTCCTCTCGTTCCTGGTCCCGGTCGTCGCGGTGTTCCTGATGCCGGGGGCGGTCGCCGGGGCCACCCTCCTCGCCAATGACCTGGTGGATGCGGACGAGGGTCCCGCCCCCGGCCCCGACGGCGCTGCCACGACCAAGGAGTGGGCCGCGTGACCGAGCTGCTGGCGGTCGCCGCCATCACCCTCCTCGCCGTCGTCAGTCCGGGCGCCGACTTCGCCATGGTCGTCCGCAACAGCTATCTGTACGGGCGCACCACCGGCGTCCTCGTGGCCCTCGGGGTCGCGGCGGGCGTCCTGGTCCACGTCACGTACACGATGCTCGGCGTCGGGCTGCTCATCGCCTCCTCCACCGCCCTGTTCACCGCGGTGAAGCTCGCCGGTGCGGCCTACCTGATCTACATCGGCGTACGCACCTTCCTGGCCCGCGCCGACCTCGACGTCGACCTGAGCGACCGGCCGGGGCTCAGCCGCTTCGGGGCGCTGCGCAGCGGCTTCCTGACCAACGCGCTCAACCCGAAGACGACCCTGTTCGTCGTCGCGACCTTCACCCAGGTCGTCGGCCCGGAGACCGCCCTGTGGCAGCAGGCGGGTTACGGACTCTTCATGTCCGCGGCACACCTCGGCTGGTTCGCACTGGTCGCGCTCTTCTTCTCGCACTCCCGGCTGCGGGGCGCGATGCTGCGCCGCCAGAAGGCGCTGAACCGGTCCATCGGCTCGGTCCTGGTCGGCCTCGGCGTCACCCTGGGCCTGGCCCGCTGAGGGCAGCTCTACGAGGGGGCCTCAAGCTTTACGGGGGAGCCTCACGCTCTACGAGGGAGCCTCGGGCCCCTTCAGCAGTCCCAGGAAGTCACCGAACGCCCCCGGCATGTCCACCGCCTCCGGGTCCAGCAGCCACTGGTACTGGAGCCCGTCCATCACCGCCACCAGCAGCACCGCCGCCCGCTCCGGGCTCAACCCACCCGGCAGCGTGTCGCCGTACTCCGCGCGCAGGGTGGCGGCCATGCCCGCCCGGACCTGGGTGTAGCGCCGGGTGAAGAACTCCCGGGCCGGGTGGTCCTCCGTCACGCTCTCGCCGAGCAGCGCCGAGAAGGTCCGCACGATCACCGGCCGCATCGCGTTGTACTCCACCAGCGAGCCCAGCAGCTCCAGCCGCCAGGCGCCTTCCTCGCCGCCGCCCCCGCCGGTGTCCCACCGGTCCCGGTCCTCCAGCACCGCCACCAGCAGCGCTTCCTTCGTCGGGAAGTAGTGCAGCAGCCCCTGCTGGGTCAGCCCCACCCGCTCGGCCACCGCCCCCAGCGTCGCGCCCCGGTAGCCGCGCTCGGCGATCACTTCGAGGGTGGCGCGCAGGATCTCGGCCCGCCGCTCCTCGCTCCTGGCCCGTGCCATCGCCGGCCCCTTCCCTGCCGTCCGGCCCCACGCCGGTCACGCTCACCAGAACCGTACGACGTCACCGGACCAGCCACCGATGACGTAACGAACGCATAACGAAACCTACCGTGCTACCGGTAGGCGCGTCACCATGGAGGCGTCCACCGGACTCGACCAGGAGGTACGGCCGTGGCAGCCGCGTCCAGCACCAGCAACTCCAAGGCCCTCCGCCGGGAGGCCGTCGACACGGCCCTCGCCGCCCTCGGCCTCGACGACAAGACGCGTCTCCTGGCCGGCCAGGACCTGTGGTCGCTGCCCGCCCTGCCCGCCATCGGCCTGCGCTCCCTGGTGATGTCGGACGGCCCGATCGGCGTCCGGGGCGTCCGCTGGACCGCCGCCGACCCCTCGGTCGCCCTGCCCTCGCCCACCGCGCTCGCCGCCACCTGGGACCCGGAGCTCGCCCGCCGCGCGGGCGAGCTGCTCGCCCAGGAGGCCCGCCGCAAGGGCGTCCACGTCCTGCTCGCCCCCACGGTCAACCTGCACCGCACCCCGCTCGGCGGCCGCCACTTCGAGGCGTACAGCGAGGACCCGTACCTCACCGGCGAGATCGGCACCGGTTACGTCCGGGGCGTCCAGGACGGCGGGGTCGCCACCACGGTCAAGCACTTCGTCGCCAACGACGCCGAGACCGACCGCTTCACCGTCAACAACACCGTCGCCCCGCGCCCCCTGCGCGAGCTGTACCTGGCCCCCTTCGAACGGATCGTCAGGAACGCCCACCCCTGGGGCATCATGGCCGCCTACAACCAGGTCAACGGCTCCACGATGACCGAACACCGCTACCTCCAGAACGCCGTGCTGCGCGGCGAATGGGGCTTCGACGGCTTCATCGTCTCCGACTGGCTCGCCGCCCGGACCACCGTCGGTGCCATCACCGGCGGACTCGATGCCGCGATGCCCGGCCCGCGCACGGTCTACGGCGAGACCCTGGCCGACGCCGTCCGGGCCGGGGAGGTGGACGAGAAGATCGTCGACCTCGCCGTACGGAACATCCTCCTGCTCGCCGCCCGCGTCGGCGCCCTGGAGTCGGCCCCGCCCGCAGTGCCCGCCGCCGACCTTCCCGCCACCGTGGACGGCGATGCGCTGGCCCGCGAGATCGCCCGCCGCTCCTTCGTGCTCGTACGCAACGAGGTACGCGACGGGGCCGACGCCCTCCCGCTCGCCCCCGGCACCACCGTCGCCCTCTCCGGCGCGCTCGCCCGGGACGCCCGGGTGCTCGGCGGCGGCTCGGCCCTGGTCTTCCCCGACCATGTCGTCTCCCCGCTCGACGGACTGACCGCCGCCCTCCCCGAGGGTGCGCTGACATACGCGGTCGGCGCCGACCCGAGCGACGAACTGGCCATCGCCGAGGCCGGGTTCGACCTCACCGCCGTCTGCCGCGACGCCTCCGGGGCGGTCCTCGCCACCGTCCCGCTGCCCAGCGGCCAGATCCAGTGGATCGGCGCCGACCTGCCCGACGGGGTCACCCACGACACCCTCGACACCGTCGAGATCACCGGCACGTTCACCCCGCGCGCGAGCGGCGAGCACACCTTCGGCACCCGGGGCACCGGCTCCTTCGCCCTCACCGTCGACGACCGCCCCCTCTTCGACGGCACCCAGGACCGCGCCCCCGGCACCGACCCGCTCGGCGCCTTCTTCAACGAGCCGGTCGAGCGCGGCCGCCTCCCGCTGACCGAGGGCGCCCCTGTCCGGGTCTCGCTCAGCCACCGCCCCGGCCCCGGAACCGGCCACCCCCTCAAGGGCGTCGCCTTCTCGCTCGTCCACCTCGCCCCGCTCCGCGACCCGGACGAGCTGATCGCCGAGGCCGTCGAGGCGGCCCGCAGCGCGGACACCGCGATCGTGGTCGTCGGCACCACCGAACGCGTGGAGTCCGAGGGCTTCGACCGCACCGACCTGAAGCTCCCCGGCCACCAGGACGCCCTGGTCCACGCGGTCGCCGCCGTCAACCCCCGTACGGTCGTCGTCGTCAACTCCGGCTCCCCGGTGGAGCTGCCCTGGCGGAACGAGGTGGCCGCGGTCCTCCTGTCCTGGTTCCCCGGCCAGGAGGCGGGCCACGCGCTCGCCGACGTACTGCGCGGCCAGGAGGAGCCGGGCGGCCGCCTCCCCACCACCTGGCCCGTCGCCCTCGCCGACGTCCCGGTCTCCGCCACCACCCCCACCAATGGCGAACTCCCGTACACCGAGGGCGTCTTCATCGGCTACCGCGCCTGGGAGAAGGCGGGCACCGCCCCCGCGTACGCCTTCGGCCACGGCCTCGGCTACACCACCTGGGAGTACGAGAACGTGTCGGCCACCCCCGACTCGGTCACCGTGCGCGTCCGCAACACCGGCTCCCGCCCCGGCAGCGACACCGTCCAGATCTACCTGGCCCCCGCGCCCGCCCCGGACGCCCCCGAACGCCCGGCCCGCTGGCTCGCCGGCTTCGCCCGGGTCACCGCGGCCCCCGGCGGGAGCGTGGAGGTCACCGTCCCCGTCGAGGCACGCGCCTACCAGGTCTGGGACGAGGAGGCGTACGGCTGGAAGACGGTCCCCGGCACCTACGAGGTCCAGGCGGCCCGCTCCCTGGCCGACGTCCGCGCGACCACCACGGTCGACATCACGGCCTAGAAGCGGACAGGCACCCGGCCCCAGCACCGGCCCCGGCGCCTCAGCTCTCCGGGGCCTCAGCTCTCCGGGGCCTCAGCGCACCGAGAACGCGTACTCCGTGCGGGAGGTGAACTCCTCGCCCGGCCGGAGCACGGTGCTGGGGAACTCCGGCCGGTTCGGGGAGTCCGGGAAGTGCTGGGTCTCCAGCGCGATCCCGGCGCACGGCACGAACGGCCGCCCGTCGAAGTGGTCGGCCGTGTAGAGCTGGAGCCCCGGCTCGGTGGTCCGCACAGTCAGCACGCGCCCGGTGCCGGGGTCGTACAACTCAGCGGCGAAACCGCCCGCGTTCCCGTCCCCGCCTCCATCCCCGTCCAGCACGAAGTTCTGGTCGTACCCGGCCTCCACCGCCCGCCCCCGCCGGAAGTCGAACCGGGTCCCGGCCACCGGGGCGAGCTCACCGGTCGGCACCGCGTCCGCGTCCACCGGCGTGAAGCGCCCGGCGGCGATCCGCAACTCCTGCCCCAGCGCGCTCCCGCTCAGCGCGCCCGCCAGGTTCCAGTACAGATGGGAGGTCGGGTTGAGCACGGTCGGCGCGTCGGTCACCGCCCGGTAGCCGATCCGCAGCGCCCCGCCCGCCTCCAGGGTGTACGTCACCGAGAAGTCGAGCCGCCCCGGATAGCCCTCCTCGCCGTCCTCGGCCACCAGCGACATCCGCACCCCGCCCGGGACCGCCTCCGCCTCCCACACCCGCTTGTCGAAGCCCCGCAGCCCGCCGTGCAGATGGACGCGTCCCTCGTTGGGCGTCAGGCGGTGCGTGCGGCCGTCCAGGACGAAGGAGGCGCCCCCGATCCGGTTCGCGTACCGCCCGACCACCGCACCGAAGTAGGGGGCCGGGAACTCCTCGTACCCCGCCACCTCCGGCAGCCCCAGCGCCACGGCTCCGCGCACGCCGTCGCGCCCCGGCACCTCCACGGACTGCACGATCGCGCCGTACGTCAGCACGCGGACGCGGACCCCGTCCCGCTCCAGCGTCCACCGGCGGACGGGCGACCCGTCCGCGAGCGCGCCGAAGTCCTCCGCATACGCCGTTGTGCTCGTACCTGTGCCTGTGCCTGTGCCTGCGCCCGTGCTCATGGTGCTGGACCCTACGCGGGCGGCTCGGCCGCCGTGATGTTGCGGTAGGCGATCTCGGCCAGCCGGGCCTGGCCGTCGCGGCTCGGGTGGAACCAGTCCCACTGGCTGAGCTGCGCCCCGGTGAAGCGGAAGCCGAAGACGGCCCCGCCGTCGTACCGGCAGTGCCGGTCCTTCGCACAGACGTCCCGCAGCACCTCGTTGTACGCCACCACCCGGTCCTGCACCGCGTCCCGCCGCGCCACGGCCGCGGGCCCCAGATCGTCCGCGTCCGCCAGCATCGACTGGCAGATCCCGAGTTCCCAGATCTTCTTGCCGGTCTCGTTGAGCCGCCCGGTCGACCACAGCCGCTTCAGGTCCGGCACGCTGGACACGTACACCTGCGCCTCGGGCGCCCCGGCCCGCAGCTGCCGCATCGACGCCTCGAACGACGCCCGGAAGTCCGCCACGGGCGTCATCAGCCGCACCGAGTCCCGGCACGCGTCGTTCGCACCCATCATCACCGTGACCAGCTCCGGCCGCTCCTTCGCCGCCAGTGCCATCTGCTCCGGGAGCTGGACCATCCGGGCCCCCGACACGGCGTGGTTCCAGCTGCGGTCCGCCGCCTTCGATGTGCCGAGCAGCCGCACGGCGAGGCTGCGCACCAGGCTGTCGCTCCCGGTCGCCCAGGACACCTCCGGGCAGTCGGCCAGCACCGAGCAGGCGTCGAAGCCCCGGGTGATGGAGTCCCCGACCGCCGCGACCGATCCCGGATTCGGGTTCCAGCCGGAGGCGGCGGATGCGGAGGGGGACGGCGACACGGAGGGCGAGGAGGCGGCGGGCGCGTTCCGTGACACGCCGTCACCCGAATCCCCGCTGCTGCATCCGGCCAGCGCGGCCACCCCCACCAAGGAGAGCGCCGACAGCGCCGCTCCGGCGGTACGCATCCGAGGGCGTGTCGCACGCTCCGGCATTCTCAGATCCCCTCCGGTCAACCTCTGGTCTATGCCCCTGGCCATGCCCCGGGCAAGCCCACGATCCCCAGGTCGCAGGCGTGCGCGCCCTGCCGGGTGAAAGCCGGCGAATCAGAGGCACCGGACCGACGGTACGTCACACGGACGGCCCCGGCGCACGGTAGCTTTTCCCCGTCGAACCAGTGGCACCGCGCCCGCCCTCGTCACGGCAGGTGGCTCCGGTACATTACGTCACGTCACACACTGTCCCTTTTCAGGAGATTAACTCCCGATGCTGTTTACTCATGACAACCTCGGGAACCGGCCGAAAAGAGGCGGTACGGGCGCGAGGCCGCTGGGGAAGGCGTACCTCGTCCCACACGGGATGTTCCGGTGACGACACGTGGAGTCCTGTACGTTCACTCCGCACCGCGCGCGCTGTGCCCACATGTCGAATGGGCAGTGGCGGGCGTCCTCGGTGTGCGGGTCCAGCTGGACTGGATCAGACAGCCGGCCGCGCCCGGCACCTGGCGGTCCGAATTCTCCTGGAAGGGCCGCGCCGGCACCGCCTCGCAGCTCGCCTCCGCCCTGCGCGGCTGGGACCTCCTGCGCTTCGAGGTGACCGCCGAGCCCTGCCCCACCGCCGAGGGTGAGCGCTACAGCTCCACCCCCGGCCTGGGCATCTTCCACGCCGTCACCGGCATGCACGGCGACATCCTGATCCCCGAGGACCGCCTGCGCGCGGCCCTGGCCCGCTCGACGCGCGGCGAGAGCGACCTGGAGGTGGAGATCGCCTCCCTCCTGGGCAAGCCGTGGGACGACGAACTGGAGTCCTTCCGCCACGCGGGCGAGGGCGCCCCGGTCCGCTGGCTCCACCAGGTGGTGTAGCCCGATCCAGCCCCTCCGGCTGCTCCTCACCGAGCGGTGACCGGGAGCAATTCAAGCCCCTCCGGCGATTGAGGAGCGGGGTCCGGGGCAGAGCCCCGAAAACGCACGACGAAGCCCGCTCCCCGACAACCGGGAGCGGGCTTCACCCGTAAAGCACAAGGTCACACGGACCGGAACGCCAGCACCACGTTGTGCCCACCGAACCCGAACGAGTTGTTGATCGCCGCGATCGGCCCCGCGGGCAGCACCCGGGGCTCCCCCCGCACGATGTCCGCGTCGATCGCCTCGTCGAGGTCGTCGATGTTGATCGTCGGCGGAGCGATCCGGTGGTGCAGCGCGAGCACGGTGGCAACCGTCTCGATACCGCCCGCACCACCCAGCAGATGCCCCGTCATCGACTTCGTGGCCGAGATCGCGACATGGTCGAGGTCGTCGCCCAGAACCTTCCGCAGCGCCTTGATCTCCGCGAGGTCGCCCTGCGGCGTGGACGTGGCGTGCGCGTTGAGGTGGACCACCTCGGACGGCTTGAGGTCGCTGGAGTCCAGCAGGTTCTGCATCGCGGCGGCGATGCCCCGCCCGGTGGGCTCGGGCTGCGCGATGTGGTGGGCGTCGGCCGACAGGCCCTGGCCCAGCACCTCGCAGTAGACCCTGGCGCCGCGCGCGGCGGCGTGCTCGGCGGACTCCAGGACCACGACGCCGGCGCCCTCACCGAGGACGAAGCCGTCACGGGCCGTGTCGTACGGGCGCGAGGCCTTCTCCGGCTCGTCGTTGCTCTTGGACATCGCCATCATGTTGGCGAAGGCCGCGATCGGCAGCGGGTGGATCGCCGCCTCCGTGCCGCCGGCGACGACCACGTCGGCCCGGCCGGTACGGATCATCTCGACGGCGTACCCGATCGCCTCCGCGCCCGAGGCGCAGGCGGAGACCGGCGTGTGGACACCGGCCTGGGCGTTGACCTCCAGGCCGACGTTGGCCGCCGGGCCGTTGGGCATGAGCATGGGAACGGTGTGCGGGGAGACGCGGCGTACGCCCTTCTCCTTGAGCACGTCGTACTGGTCGAGCAGGGTGGTCACGCCGCCGATACCGGAGGCGATGACCGAACCGAGCCGCTCGGGGCGGACGTTCTCGTCCTCACCGGCCTTGGCGGTGAAGCCCGCGTCCGCCCAGGCTTCGCGGGCCGCGATCAGCGCGAACTGCGCCGAGCGGTCCAGCTTGCGGGCGAGCGGGCGGGGCAGTACGTCGCCCGGGTCGACGGCCGCGAGGGCGGCGATCCGGACGGGCAGTTCGGCGAAGCGCTCGCCTTCGAGAGGCTTGACGCCGGAGCGGCCGGCCATCAGACCTTCCCAGGTCGATGCGGAGTCGCCACCCAGCGGAGTGGTTGCGCCGATACCGGTGACGACCACGGTGCGATTGGTCGAGTTCACTGGAAAATCTTCTCCACGTGTAGAGGGTCGTGAATCAGCGGCGCCACCGCCGGGTGGCGACACAGCCGGGCTGGGATCAGCCCTGGTGCTTCAGGATGTAGTCGGCAGCGTCGCCGACCGTCTTGAGGTTCTTGACGTCCTCGTCGGGGATCTTGACGTCGAAGCGCTCCTCGGCGGCGACGACGACCTCGACCATGGACAGCGAGTCGACGTCCAGGTCGTCGGTGAAGGACTTGTCCAGCTGGACGTCCTCGACCGGGATCCCGGCGATCTCGTTGACGATCTCGGCGAGACCGGTGACGATCTCTTCCTGCGTGGCGGCCATCTTGGCGCTCCTTCGGTGGGTTTCTTCAGGGTTCGTGCGTACGGACCAAAAGGTCCGGTGTGCCTAGGGGAGGGTAACGACCGTCGCGGCGTAGACGAGACCCGCCCCGAAGCCGATGACGAGCGCGGTGTCGCCGCTCTTCGCCTGACCGGTCGCCAGGAGCCGCTCCATCGCGAGCGGGATCGAGGCGGCGGACGTGTTGCCGGTGGACTCGATGTCACGGGCGACCGTGACGTGTTCCGGCAGTTTGAGGGTCTTCACCATCGAGTCGATGATCCGCATGTTGGCCTGGTGCGGGATGAAGACGTCCAGGTCCTCCGGGGAGATCCCGGCCGCGTCCAGCGCCTGCTGGGCGACCTTCGCCATCTCGTAGACGGCCCAGCGGAAGACCGCCTGGCCCTCCTGGGTGATGGCCGGGAACTTGATCTCGCCCTTGGAGTCGAGCGGCAGCTTGGAGACGTCGCCGATGTGCAGCTCGTTCCAGGACACCGTCTGCTTGATGGTCTCGGACTTGTCGCCCTCGGAACCCCACACGGTGGGTCCGATGGCCGGCTCCTGGGAGGGGCCGACGACGACCGCGCCCGCGCCGTCACCGAACAGGAAGGCCGTCGCGCGGTCCTCCAGGTCGGTCAGGTCGCTGAGCCGCTCCACGCCGATCACGAGGACGTGCTCCGCCGAACCCTCGACGATCATGCCCTTGGCGAGGGTCAGGCCGTAGCCGAAGCCCGCGCAGCCGGCCGAGATGTCGAAGGCGGCGGGCTTGCCCGCGCCGATCTTGTGGGCGATCTCGGTGGCGACGGCCGGGGTCTGCTTGAAGTGCGAGACGGTCGAGACGATGACCGCGCCGATCTGCTCGGGCGTGATGCCCGCGTCGGCGATGGCCTTGCCGGACGCCTCGATCGACATCATGGCCACGGTCTCCTCGTCGGAGGCCCAGTGGCGGGTGACGATGCCGGAGCGCGAGCGGATCCACTCGTCGGAGGAGTCGATCGTTTCGAGGATCACCTCGTTCGGCACGACACGGGTCGGGCGGTAGCCGCCGACGCCGAGGATCCGTGCGTACGGGGCGCCCTTGCTGGGCTTGATCTTCGACATGCTCTCGGGCTCCTTAAACGCCTGCGTGCTCGGAGATGAGCGCGCGGGCGGCGTCGAGGTCGTCGGGGGTCTTGAGCGCGAGCGTCTTCACACCGGGCAGCGCCCGCTTGGCGAGCCCGGTGAGCGTGCCGCCGGGGCTCAGCTCGACCAGCGCGGTGACGCCGAGCTCCTGGAAGGTCTCCATGCACAGGTCCCAGCGGACCGGGTTGGCGACCTGGCCGACCAGCCGGGCGATGACCTCGGTGCCGGTGGCGACCGTGTGGCCGTCGGCGTTGGAAACGTAACGCACGGTCGGGTCGGTGACCGTGAGGTCCCCGACGGCCGCGCGCAGCTTCTCGACGGCCGGGGCCATGTGGTGCGTGTGGAACGCGCCGGCCACCTTCAGCGCGACGACCCGGCGTACGCCCTCGGGCTTGTCGGCCTCCAGGGCGGCGATCTGGGCCGCGGTGCCGGCGGCGACGATCTGGCCGCCCCCGTTGACGTTGGCGGGGGTCAGGCCGAGCTTCTCCAGGTGCGGGACCGTGACGGCGGGGTCGCCGCCGAGCAGGGCCGCCATACCGGTCTCGGTGACCGCGGCGGCCTCGGCCATGCCGAGCCCCCGGGTACGGACGAAGCGGAGTGCCGCCTCGTCACCGATGACACCGGCGATCGCGGCGGCGGTGATCTCACCGACGCTGTGACCCGCGACGACGTCGGGGGAGGGCGCGTCCAGGGCCGCGGCCGAGAGCAGGCCGGCGGCGACCAGGAGCGGCTGGGCGACGGCCGTGTCGCGGATCTCGTCCGCGTCGGCCTGCGTGCCGTAGTGGGCAAGGTCGAGCCCGATGGCGTCGGACCAGGCCGCGATGCGGTCGGCGGCACCGGGGAGGTCGAGCCAGGGAGTCAGGAAGCCGGGCGTCTGAGCGCCTTGGCCGGGAGCGACGAGTACGAGCACCCTCACACTCTCTCTTGTGGACGGCTCCGCACGCCCGTGGGGACAGGGACGAAGAACCGTCAGGGGAATTGTTGAAGTCCGACAAAAGTCTAGGACTGAGGATCCGCCGCGGCCAAGCGCCCCAGGATCAGAGCGATCCGCAGGGTGAACGCGGAGCGCACATCGGAGGGTGACCATCCGGTGACGTCGGTCACACGTCGTAGCCGGTAGCGCACGGTGTTGGGGTGGACGAAAAGCATCCGTGCGGCTCCCTCGAGGCTGCTCGCCTGTTCGAGATAGACACTCAGCGTTTCCAGAAGCGCCGAACCGGCTTCCTCCAGCGGTCTGTAGATCTCCTCCACCAACTGGTCCCGCGCGGCAGGGTCCCCCGCCATCGCGCGCTCGGGCAGGAGATCGTCCGCCAGGACCGGGCGCGGCGCGTCCTGCCACGCCAGGCACGCCTTCAGCCCGGCCGCCGCGGCCTGCGCGGACCGGGTGGCCGCCAGCAGGTCCGGGACCACGGGTCCGGCGACGACCGGACCGGCCGCGTACGGCCCGATCAGGCCCTTCGCGACCTGGAGCGGGTTGTCGCTGCCGCCCGCGATGACGACGAGCCGGTTGCCGAGGACCCCGGTGAGGACCTGGAGCTTCGCGTGCCGGGCGGCCCGCCGGATCGCCTCCACGGTGAGCTCGCTGTCCCCGTCGGGCGCGGTGCCGAGGATGACGCAGACGTGCTCGGGCGAGTTCCACCCGAGCGCGGCGGCCCGGGACACGGCCCCCTCGTCGGCCTCCCCGGACAGCACCGCGTTCACGACCAGCGACTCCAGCCGGGCATCCCAGGCACCCCGGGCCTCGGCGGCCTGGGCGTAGACCTGGGCGGTGGCGAAGGCGATCTCCCGCGCGTAGACGAGCAGCGCCTCCCGCAGCACGGACTCGTCGCCCGGCGCGGCGACCTCCTCGATCGCGGCCTCCATGACCTCGATCGTCGTACGCACCATCTCGACGGTCTGCCGCAGCGTGATCGCTCGTGTCAGCTCGCGCGGGGCGGTGCCGAACACATCGGTCGAGATGGCCTGCGGGGTCTCGGGATGCCGGAACCACTCGGTGAACGCCGCGATACCGGCCTGGGCGACCAGGCCGATCCAGGACCGGTTCTCCGGGGGCATCGCCCGGTACCACGGCAGCGATTCGTCCATGCGGGCAATCGCGTTCGCGGCCAGCCGGCCGGAGGACTGCTCCAGCCGTTTCAGGGTCGCGGCATGCAGGTGGGCGTCGTGGGCGGCGGAATGCTCAGGATCGGGTCGGGGCACGAGGACAAGACTGCCTTATCGGGCCGGTGGATCGGTGGGGCGGGGCGAGGGTCGTTCCTACCGGTGGGTACGGGAGGGTCTGCCCGGCACTCGATCTTCCCTGCGGGACATGAGACCGTCCGGTCGTGCGAGAAATGACGAAGGGGTTGGCGGCAACCCTGTCCGAGGCGTCATCCCGTACGTGGACGCGACGCGTTCGTGCCGGTCGGGACCTCGCCTCCTCCGCCGATGTTGCTGAGGCCGCAGAAGCGTTGGCGCGGCTGCTGCTGGACGTCGATGACACGGCGGTGACGCGGCAGACGGCAGAAGCTCTGACCCGGGTGGGGACGGTGGCCGCCATGAAACTCATCGCCCGCGCGATCACCGAGGCCGACGACAACCGGGCCGACTGGCTGCAGACAGGGGTGCACGACGCGCTCATGGGACCTGGCGGGGCGCCGGAGGCAGCAGAGTCCTGCGCGAAGCTGGCCGAGGACCCGGAAGAAGCCGTCCGCCAGGGGGCCGCAGTTGTCGCGGTATGGGCGGACGACTCAAGGTGTTGACCCGCGTCGGCCTTCCTGCGGGTCGGTGCGTGCAGACAGGGCGGGCGGCCATCTGGGCGCCCCCGGGCTACCGTGGCCAGGTGATTTCCGTACACCGGTCCGATGACCGCTACCGGGGCGGCGAGCCGGACGCCGGTATCGAGACCCGGCACGCCCTGTCCTTCGGCCCCTTCTACGACCCCGACAACCTCCGCTTCGGCCCGGTCCTGGCCTGCAACGAGGAGCGCCTCGCCCCCGGCGCGGGCTTCGACGAGCACCCGCACAGCCATACGGAGATCGTCACCTGGGTGGTCGAGGGCGAGCTGACCCACCGCGACTCGGCCGGTCACTCCACCGTCGTACGCGCCGGGGACGTCGCCCATCTCAGCGCCGCCGCCGGAGTCCGCCACGTCGAACGCAACGACGGCCCGGACCCGTTGACCTTCCTCCAGATGTGGCTGGCCCCCCTGGAGTCCGGCGGTGAACCCTCGTACACGGTCGTCCCCGGCATCGCGGACTCGACCCCGTACGCCCTGCCCGCGGCCGGTGCGATGCTGCACGTCCGCAGGCTCGGGGAGGGCGAGCGCACGGCACTGCCGGACGCGGTGCGCCTGTACGTGCATGTGGTGCGGGGGAGAGTCGGGCTGGGTGGTGAGGAGTTGGGGCCGGGGGACGCGGCCCGGGTCACGGGTGCGGACGGGCTGGAGGCGGCTGCGGTGGTGGAGGCTGCGGAGATGCTGGTCTGGGAGATGCGCTGACGGGTTCCGGCGCCGGCTGTACGGATGTCCCGGCACGGAGGAGCAGTCGAAGAGCAGGGCGACGGGCCCGATGCTCGTCCGACCGACTCCGAGCATGTCCCGAGCATGTGATGAGCCTTCCGGGAATCCGGGTGAGTGCCCTCAGGCAGGGCTGATCTTGGCGTACAGGTAGTCCACACACACCCCGTTGCCATCGGGTGCGGCAACGGTGTGCTGGGTGAAGAGGTGAAGCAGCTTCTCCCGGATCTGCTCACGTGCAGACTCGCCGAGCTCTTCCACCACGCGCAAGGCGGGTCCGAAATGGTCGGCGAATATCGATGCGAGCTCGTCTGCCGTTGCCGGAACGTGGTAGTGGCAGATGTTGGTATGGATCCGCGGAGTTGGACCGAAAAGGCGGCGTAGCCCCGTTGCCGTCCCCCACATCCGGGCGATTCTCCGGATTGATTCCGCAGCCGGGTGGAGTTCGTGCAATGTCTGGAACATGGCCGTGATGACGCTCTCCGGATTCCAGTTCGCCATCACGATCATGCCGTCGGGATGGCACACGCGAAGCATTTCCGTGGCCGCGGCTTCGGCCTGGGGCGCGAACATCGACCCATAGGTCGAAAGCACCCGGTCGAACGAAGCATCCGCGAACTGCATCTCGGCCGCGTCGCCCTGCTGGAAGCGCACCGACATACGTAGTCGGTCCCGCCGCTGACCGGCGGCCCGCACCATCATCGGATCGAAGTCCAGCCCTGTCACGGCAGCGCCACGCTGTGCCGCGTATATGGCAGCGTTGCCGGTGGCGCACGCCACATCAAGGACACGATGCCTCGATGTGATGTCGGCTTCCTGCACCAGACGCCGGCTGATCCCGGAGAGTTTGTCGGCGACGGCCTGGTAGTGGTAAGCCGACCAGTAGGCATCATGGTCGTTCAACGAAACCTCCCCAGCTCGATCGGACGGATCGTCGGACATCCACCGGAGAGCGGCTGTCGGCGGGCTCGATGCCCACGGCCCGGTAGACGACGGTGCCGTGAAGGTCCTCTCCGAGGATCGACACCCTCTCGTTGACGGCCGGACTGCATCCGAGAACGGTGCGGAGCCCCGCCTCGTCGATGAAGGCGCCCTCCGCGGAGAGGCGCTCCTCGTGCCAGTGGGGCGCGTATCGGACGTGGCCGGACCGCCGCAGACTGATCAGCGCGCGCATCACGGTGAGCATCCGCAGCTTGCGTTCCGCGGCCGGGGGAGCGGACCGCAGGGCGTACGCGGCGGATTCCAGCTCTTCCCGCCGAGCGCCGAGCAGGGAACGGTCGGAGCGCCGGGGGAAATCGACCGGTCGACGGGGCCTGGGCTCCGGGTGTGCCTGCGTCACCAGTGCTCCCTCGAATGAGATGCCGGATGAATCGTCCCGGCGTATGACCGGCGTACCGCGCAGTGCTGACGGCGCATTTCCCCCATACATTCGCGCGCTGGTGTGTGGGGTGGAAGGGGCGGTACGCGTATATGGTGCCCGTGTGGTGCGTAGGGTGTTCTGCACAGGGGCACTCACAGGAAATCGCCGCCGATTCCGTTCCGCAAGGGGGCTGGGACCGGCGTGCAAGGGCACTCCGGCCGGTGCCGCCCGAGCGGTGGTGCGCCAGCGGTAAGCAGCCGGTGCTCCACACAACTGTGCGCTGCTGCGCAGGGATTGTGTTCGCCGAGACCGGGGCCTGAATATGCGAGAGGGCCGGCCGGCTTCCGCAGGCGTACAGCGTGGGGAAGCTGCCGGACCGGCCCCCGCGCCTTTACGGCCGTTCATGGCTTGCGCTTTTCCCTCTTCTTGGCGAAGGCCCCGGTGTGCGGTCATACGCAATGACCAGAGATTCAGGTGAGTTCGATGGAGTCGTCCTTCGTCGCTCGTGACTGGAAGCGGCATTTCGCGCACCTCGGCATCAATTTGATGCCGGTGAAAGGGGCGCCGGGTAACTGGCAGGTCAGCGCCATCGCCTACCGGCATCCGCCCCTGGTCCTGAGCCTGGTGGCACCGTTCGGCCAGTATGTGGTGGGCGAGGCCACGCTGCAGGCGGCGTGCGGGCTGATGAGTCTGTTCGGGCGCCGCGAGGGCGAAGGCCCCCGCCGTACGGGAGTTCCCTTTGCCTCCGTGTGCGGCGCGATCGCCGCCGGCCAGGGCATCATGGCGGCTCTGGTCGCACAGGCGCGCGGCAGCCTGGACGTGTCGCAGGTGGTGGTGGACGCCGGCTCGGCCACGCTGTTCTCCCAGTCGCATCACGTGGAGCTGACCGCTCTGGGGCCGATCCCGGAGACGCTCGGAGCGGGCAGGCCGCCGCCCTTCCTGACCTCCGACGGGCACTGGATAGAGGTGGAAACGTTCCGGCCGGAGCGGTGGGCGGCGTTCTGGAAGCAGCTCGGCGTCGAGGGCCATGACGCGATGGCCTCGTGGCGGTCGCACGAGGCGCGGCAGTGGACGGCGTGCTTCCGGGTGCCGGAGTCCGTTCACCGGGCCGCGCGCATCCCCTTGAAGAAGGTCACACAGGTCGCTCACGAAGAGAACGTCTGCGTGATCGACGTGTCCCGTCCGATCGGCGACGACCTGATCGAACCGTGGCTGCTGTCGCCGTCTCCGTGGACCGGGCCGCCCCCGGCGGAGAACCTCGACGAGGGATCGTTGCCTCCGCGCTGGCTTCCGCTGGCCGGGATGCAGGTCGTCGAGGCCACTCACTACCTCCAGGGGTCCTATGCGGGCCGGATCCTCGCCTGTCTGGGTGCCCAGGTGTGGCGGATCGAGCCGCCGGACGGCGACCCCGCCCGGGGTGTGGAGCCGGTGCGCGCGGGGTGCTCGGTGTCGTTCCGTTCCCTGCACCGGGGCAAAGAGGCTCTGTGCGTCGATCTGGGAACCCCGCGCGGCCGGCGCCGCGTGCACGAGGTCGTGTCGCGGGCCTCGGTGTTCCTGACGAACTGGTCGCCGGGCAAGCTGGGACCGGCGCACCTCGACTACGCGACGCTGCGCCGGGTCAATCCGTCCTTGGTCTACGCGCACGCCACGGGCAGCCCTCCCGATGACGAGAAGTGGCCGCACACCGCGTCGGACTGGTCGATCCAGTCGGCGACGGGCATGGGCAGGGCCGTGCGTGGTGACGGCGAACAACCGGCCGTCAGCCAGATGACCATGCTCGACCCGCTGGGCGGCCTGCTGTGCGCCGAGGGGATCCTGACGGGCCTCATGCAACGCCAGCACACCGGGTTCGGGTGCTATGTGGAGTCGTCCCTCAGACATGCGGCGCACGTTCTGATGACCTTCACGCGCCCGAAGACGGGACCCGCGTTCCACCCGCTGCCGACGAAGTCCGGCTACCTCGCGGTGGACGACACCCGCTATCTGCGCAGGCGGCTGGGGATCGGGGCGGAGGCCGGCCGGGATGACTTCGTGCGGGCGTTACGGTCCCACACCGATCAGACATGGGAAGAGGAACTGCGGGCGGAGGGGCTGGCCGCCACCCGTGTCCGCACCATGGACGACGTCATCGAGAACCCGCTCGACCCCTTGTGGCTGCGCTATGACCACGGAATCCACGTCGCACCCCCTTGGAGGATCTCGTGACAGGGGCGAGCCGCCTCAAGGAACGGTACTGGGCCGCCGACCGCTACCAGAAGGTGGCGAACAGGCTGTATCCCCTCAGTGTCGCCCTGTGCGACCGTGCGGCACTCCAGGCGCGGGAGCGCGTCCTGGACGTGGCCACCGCGACCGGCAACGCCGCCCTGGCGGCGGCGGAACGCGACTGCACGGTCACGGCGATCGACACCGATCTGCACATGCTGGGCGTCGCACAGCGCCGAGCACAGGCGAAGAACCTCCAACTGACCCTGCGTAACTACGATGCGCAGAACATGCCCTTTCCCGCAGAGCTGTTCGATGCCGTCATCTCGGCCGGGGGCGTGCAGTTCGCTCCCGACCCCGTCGCGTGCGCGGCCGAGCTGCTCCGGGTGTGCCGGCCCACGGGGCGGATCGTGGTCGGCAGCTGGGGACCCGCGTCCCCGATCACGACCATGCTCGAAATCCTCCACTCGGCGTGCCCGCTCGTGGACAGCATCCTTCACTGCTCCACGGCGTGGGGAACGTCGGAAGGGCTGCACCGGCTCTTCGGCGACAGGGCGAACATCGAGGCCGAGGAGTCCCGCATCTACATCGAAGTCCCGTCCGTCGGGGAATGGACGGACATCCTCTGCCAGGACTTCGGGCCCGCGAAGCTGGCCCTGGACGAATCGAACGCCTCCGTCGCCCGCGAAATCCGCCAGTCGCTGCTCGCGCTGTTCTCCCAGTTCAGTGAGGGCACCGACCATCCCGGTCAGGTCCGGATCCGGATGGACTGCCTCCAGGCGGTCGTCACGCCGGTCAGCACCTGACACCCGCTCGACAGCCCGGATCACACCTGCCGTGGCACGCCCATCACCCTGGAGGTAGAACCCCATGCCCATCACTGTCCGAGTCCCGAACATCCTGCGCCAGTACACCGACGACCGGGCCAGCGTGCCGGCCGAAGGGAAGACCGTCGCCGAGGTCATCGCCCACCTGGAGGAGAACCACCCCGGGATCTCCCAGCGCATCCTGGACGAGAACGGTTCGATGCGCCGGTACGTCAACATCTACGTCAACGACAACGACGTCCGCTTCAAGGAGAACCTGCACACCGCTGTGCCGGACGGCGCCGAGGTGTCCATCCTCCCGGGTGTGGCGGGGGGCTGTTGTTGAACCCTCCGTGCAGGAAGACCTCTCCCAACTGCGCACCTCCGCTGCGGGTGCTCAGTTGGGACGTCAACGTTCTCACCGAGCACGGTGAAATGACCTATGCCGCCCTGGACTACGCGGCCTCCACGCCCGTCCTCAGCCAAGTGTGGGAAGACATAACGGAGTTCGTACCCCGGTACGGGAGTGTCCATCGCGGCTCCGGCCACCTCTCGCGGTACTCGACATCGGTGTTCGAGAACTCCCGCGAGGAAGTGGCCCGGTTTCTGCATCTCCGCCATGACGACGAAGTCGTCTTCACCCGTTCCACGACGGATTCGCTGAACATGCTCGCCCGGTGTCTGCCGGAGGGGTGCCCGGTCTACGCGTTCGACACCGACCATCATGCGGTGCTTCTTCCCTGGCGGCACGACCGACTGGTCCTTCTCGATGCTCCCCGCTCTCCCGCGCACGCCGTGGAGATCCTTGACCTGGCGTTGAAGGATCACGACCCGGGCGCGGAGGCTCTGGTGTGTCTCACCGGCGCGTCCAATGTCACCGGCGAACTGTGGCCGGTGAGGAGGATGACCGACGTCGCCCACCGGCGAGGCGCTAGGGTCGTGCTCGACGCGGCCCAGCTGGTCCCTCACCGGCCCGTCTCCGTTCAGGACCTCGGCGTCGACTGGGTGGCGTTCTCCGGACACAAGCTCTACGCACCGTTCGGCGCCGGCGTTCTGGCGGGCCGATGGGACTGGCCCGGGCGGGCGGAACCGTACCTGGCCGGCGGCGGGGCCACCCAGTCGGTGAGGCGCACCCGGGCGAGCCGCCTGGAGGTGGAATGGAAACGGGGGGTGGCGCGGCACGAGGCGGGAAGTCCCAATGTGATAGGGGCCTATGCGATTGCGTCGGCATGCCGCGCCTTGAGCGGTGTGGGCTTCGATGCGCTGATGGAACGCGAGAAATACCTGATGGACAGGGTCCGTGCGGGCCTGGACGGCGTGCCGAGGCTGAGGCTGCTCCACCTCTTCTCCGACGGGGCGGAGCGGGTACCGGTGATGTCGTTCACGATAAGCGGGGTCGACAGCCTGACGTTGGCGGACCGCTTGTCGCAGGAATACGGAATCGGAGTCCGCGCCGGAATGTTCTGCGCCCACCCTTTGATGCGGCACCTTCTGGGCGATGCGGCGACAGCGAGCTGTGAAGCGGAAGAAGGCGGAACGGCGCCGCTGAACGCCGTGCGGGTGAGCTTCGGTGCGGGAACAACCGACGAGCACATTGATCGCTTCGTCGGTTCGCTGAAAGCGCTGATGCGCGACGGTAGTTGACGCCGGAGCCCGAAAAGCGGCCGACCGGGGGCCCGCAGGCACCGGCCGCCGCTTCACCGGATACGTGGCCTCAGCGCAGCCCGTCCACGAACGCCCGCCAGGCGGGGGCGCCGATGGTGATCGCGGGGCCTGTGGGGTTCTTGCTGTCCCGGACGGGGACGGAGCCGCAGGGCCCGGCAGCCATCTCTACGCACTCGCCGCCGGTGTTGCCGCTGTAGGAGGACTTCTGCCAGGCGGCGCCGCCGGTCACGGTGCATTCGACGCAGTCGCCGCCCGTGGATCCGCTGTAGCTGGACTTACGCCACTCCGCGCTCTTCAGGTCAGGGCCGGTCTCCATAACGCTCCTCCATCACGCGGCTGATCCGCGCCACCGATTCCTCGACGGAGAGTGCGGTGGCCTGGAGGTGAGCGTATCGGAGCGAGGCCTCCCGGATCGTGTCGGGGTTGGCCGTCATATGGCCGGAGATGAGGTCCTCGGTGTAGATGAGGTCCGGGTCGCCATCGAAGCGCAGAAGGTTGAACGAGCCATCCAGACTCGCGTGTTCACCGGCCTCGAAGGGCAGTACCTGGATCTGCATCCAGCGATTCGAGGCGAACTCCAACAGCCTGCCGAGTTGGGCTCGCATCACCTCGTGGCCGCCGATCGGGCGGTACAGCACGGCCTCGTCCAGGACCACCCAGGTGAGCGGCGGCTGCTCGCGCTCCAGGATCCGCTGGCGCTCCATCCGGGCGGCCACCAGGCTGTCCAGGTCGTCCGGCATGCCGGTGGCCAGGACCGCCCGCGCATAGGCCTCCGTCTGCAGCAGCCCGTAGACCAGCTGAGACTGGTACGTCGCGATGTACGCGGCTTTCGCCTCCATGTCCGCGTACGGACGAAACCAGCTCGGCAGTTGGCTTCGCAGGACCAGCCCCACCAGCCGGGAGAAGTGCCCGTCCGTGCTCAGCACCGTGTCGAGGCGCTCGGCGAACTCGCGGGTGGGGACCTTCTTCGTCGTCTCGATCTGGCCGATCAGCGACCCCGAGCAGTACAGCTTGATGCCCAACTGGCCCTGTTTCAGGCCGTGCGCTTCGCGCAGGCGGCGCAGCTCCGAGCCGAAGTAGTCGAGAGGGGAAGCGCTCGGGTCGAGCGTCTGGATGTTGGCCACAGCACGGACCTCCGGGGGCAACGCCTCGCGGCGTTCGGTTCACGGCGTAGCCGAGCGTAGCCAGGTGATCGCAGGCTGGGAGCATGAACCGTGTATCCATCCCCCGAATTGATCCCGGGGAGCCCGTCTACCGTGCCGACCTCGCCATGGGTGAGCACTCCGCCCGCCATCTGCGCCGCATCATGCGGCTCTACCTCACCACCTGGGACCTGCTCGAACTCGCCCCGGCGGCGGAACTCGCGCTCACCGAGCTGATCTCCAACGTCGTGCGGCACGTGCCGGGGCGCCGCTGCCAGACCTTCATCTTCCGGCTGCCGACCGGGGACGGCGTACGCGTGGAGGTGGCCGACAACAGCACGGCGATCCCGCTCGCGATCAAGCGCGACGAACTCGACGACGGCGGGCGGGGGCTGATTCTGGTCAACGCCGTGACCGACGACTGGGGCGTGGTGAAGCGGTGGGACGGTACGGGGAAGACCGTGTGGTTCGAGTGCGTCGACCGGAAGAAGGCGACGGGCGACCGCGCCCGGTTCAGCCCGCGACCTCCGACAGGATCGCGTCCGTGAACGGGGTCCAGGCCTCGGCCGCCCACGGCCCGAAGGCCCGGTCGGTCAGCGCCACGCAGGCGACCCCGGCCACCGGGTCGATCCAGAGGAACGTGCCCGACTGGCCGAAGTGGCCGAAGGTCGCCGGGGAGGACGAGGTGCCCGTCCAGTGCGGGGACTTGGAGTCGCGGATCTCGAAGCCGAGGCCCCAGTCGTTCGGGCTCTGGTGGCCGTAGCCCGGCAGGACGCCCTTGAGGCCCGGGTGGACGACGCTCTGGGCTTCGAGGACCGTACGGGGGTCGAGGAGGCGGGGGGCCTGGACCTCGGCGGCGAAGCGGACCAGGTCGTCCACGGTGGAGACGCCGTCGCGGGCGGGGGAGCCGTCGAGCGAGGTGGAGGCCATGTTCAGCGGCTCCAGGACCGCCTGGCGCAGGTACTCCGCGAACGGGATGCCGGACGCCTTCGCGATGTGGTCGCCCAGCACATCGAAGCCCGCGTTGGAGTAGAGGCGGCGGTTGCCGGGAGGGGCCGTCACCCGGTGCTCGTCGAAGGCGAGGCCGCTGGTGTGGGCCAGGAGGTGGCGGACCGTGGAGCCCTCGGGCCCGGCCGGTTCGTCCAGCTCGATCGCCCCCTCCTCGTACGCCACCAGCGCCGCGTAGGCCGCCAGCGGCTTGGTGACCGAGGCGAGGGGGAAGCGGTGGGCGGTCGGCCCGTGCGTACCGAGGACGGTGCCGTCCGCCCGTACGACGGCGGCCGCCGCGGTCGGGACGGGCCAGGTGTCGATGATCCGCAAGCTCTCCATGGACCCGAGCCTAACGTTCGGTCCGGCGGGGGCCGCACCGCGTCCGAAAGGTGATGAAGTCACCAACTCCCGCTTCCCCGGCCGACTACTGTGCGGAAGCGTAGCGCTGCGCACCGCAGCCGTCCGAGGAGGTTTCCGTGTCACCTGTGTCATCGCCCTACGGCCCCCAGCACGCTCCCGCCGGCGATGTCGGCGCAGCGCTCATGCTGATCGACTCCCGGCTCCGGAGCATCCACGAGGGCAGTCCCGAGAGCGATGCCGAGCAGCAGGCGATGATGGCGCAGTTCACCGAGTCCCTGGGGCCCGACGGCGCCGACGACCTGCTGGACGGCGTGTGTACGTTGATCTACATGTTCATGACGTGGCTCCGGAAGGCCCACGAGGACCACGACAAGGACGTCATCGAATACGTGGTCCCGACCCTCGTGGCCTCGATGCGCATGATGCCCATGAGCATCCGCCCGGAGGCCGTCCCGACCATGGCGGGCCTCGTCATCGCCGCGGGCACCGGCCTGAGCCCCAGCCTCTGGCGCAAGCAGTACGGCGACTGGACCGAGGCGGAGATGACCCCCCTGGAGGCCACCGCCTTCCTGCTCGCGGAGCACATCAACCGCATCGCCGACGACGCCGACTTCGCCACCCGGGTGATCACCGACGCGCTGTCCCGGGCGGAGGACGAACTCTGATGCTCCCTGTTTCCGCTGATGCCCACTGATTCCCTCCGGCTTCGCTTGCTTCGAGTGCACTCCAAGGATTTAGCGTGGAGGGCATGACGGTGATCGACGGAACTTCCCGGAGCATTCCCGCGACCAGCACACAGCCGCAGCCCCAGCGGCCCTCCACAGGGGTGGACGCCTGTACGGCCGCCCCCGAGGCGCACCCCCGGCCCGCGGGCAAGGACAGCTACACGATCAGCGAGGTCGTCGCCTTCACCGGGCTCACCGCGCACACCCTGCGCTGGTACGAACGGATCGGGCTGATGCCCCACGTCGACCGCTCGCACACGGGCCAGCGCCGCTTCTCCAACCGCGACCTGGACTGGCTGGTCTTCGTCGGCAAGCTGCGGCTGACCGGGATGCCCGTCGCCGACATGGTGCGTTACGCGGAGCTGCTGCGCGTCGGCGAGTCGACCTTCGAAGAGCGGCAGGAGCTGCTGGAGTCGACCCGTCGCGATGTGATCACGCGGATCGCGGAGCTCCATGACACCCTCGCCGTCCTCGACCACAAGATCGAGTACTACGCGGGCGCCCGCCGGGCGCCGGAAAGGCACAGTGCCTGATGACCGACGACACGAACAGGATCGCCACCGTCGAGCTGGGCTCCGGTGGACCGCGGATCGGGGTCCAGGGCCTCGGCTGCATGGGCATGAGCGAGTTCTACGGTGACACCGACGAGCTCTCCGCCCGGGACACCCTGGATGCGGCGCTGGAAGCGGGTGTGACCTTCTTCGACACTGCGGACATCTACGGGCGCGGGGCCAACGAGGAGTTCCTCGCGCCCTTCGCCGGAGCCCACCGTGACGAGATCACGCTCGCCACCAAGTTCGCCGTCGAGAGGACGGACGACCCGGAGTACCGGGCGGTGCGCAACGACCCCGCGTACATCCGGACCGCCGTCGAGGCGAGCCTGCGACGGCTGAACACCGACGTCATCGACCTCTACTACATGCACCGCCGCGACCCGGCCGTCCCGCTCGCCGAATCGGTCGGCGCGATGGCGGAGCTGGTGCAGCAGGGCAAGGTCAAGCAGCTCGGCCTGAGCGAGGTGACCGGCCCCGAGCTGCGTGAGGCGCACGCCGTGCATCCGATCGCCGCTCTCCAGTCGGAGTGGTCCCTCTTCAGCCGGGACGTGGAGAAGAGCGCGGTCGGCGCGGCGGCGGAGCTGGGCGTCACGCTCGTGCCGTACTCGCCGCTCGGCCGGGGCTTCCTCACCGGGGCCTTCACCGATGCGGCCAAGGACCTGTCCGACGGCGACTTCCGCAAGTACCAGCCCCGGTTCACCGGCGACAACGCCCGTACGAACGCGGCCCTGTTGGAGCCGGTCCACAAGATCGCCGCCGCTCGCGGGGTGACGGCCGCGCAGGTGGCGCTCGCCTGGGTGCAGCAGCAGGCACAGGTGCACGGTCTGACGGTGGTCCCGATCCCCGGCACCCGTAAGCGCAGCCGCCTGCTGGAGAACGTGGCGGCGACCCGGCTGACGCTGACGGCGGAGGAGCTGGCCCTGCTGGAGCCGATCGCTGGCCAGGTGGCGGGGGACCGGTACCCGAACATGAGCAGTACGTCGGTGGCGCGGGAGTAGGCGGGGGAGCGGCCCGCTCATTCCGGGAGCCTTCTGCCGTTACCACCTGGTTCATGAAGTTCATCATGACCAGGCGCCCTGTGCCCCTCACGCCAGCCCCAGCGCGAACACCGCGAACCCCGCCGCCAGCAGTCCCGCCAGCGCGCGGCGGGCGTTCGCGGCCCGGGTGCCCGCCTTCCAGGGGGCGTCGAAGCGGCGGGTGTACCGGGCTATCAGCACCAGCAGCCCCGCGAACACCGGCAGCCACACGATCCGGGCCAGCACCCAGCCCACCGTGTCCGGGCCGGTCGTCAGCCCCGCCACCGCCGCCGTACCACCGTTCAGCAACGAGGCAGGTACGGCGGCGGCCAGCATCGCGCTCTGGTGCCAGCACAGGATCGTCATCGCCGACAGGTTGACCACCACGACCGGCGCCCACAGCAGCGGCCTGCGCAGCAACCGCCCCAGCCGGTCCCGCAGCAGGATCGCCGCCCCGCTCTGGGCCGCCGCCAGCGCTACCACCAGCAGCGACGGCGGGTGCGAGTTGGTCCGCACCTCGCCCGGCACGCCGACCATCGACGCCGGGTAGTGGAACGCGAGCAGCAGTACGGCGAAGAGGACCCCGCCCCCGACGAGCAGCAGCCGCGCACCCCGCTTCCCGATCCGCCCCTCGCCCCACGAGACGCCGAGCTGATAGGCGAAGAGCCACCCCGGCAGGATGTTCAGCACGCTCAGCCAGGACGGCATCCCCTCGGCGAAGGGCCCGTACCGCAGGAAGTCCACCACCGCGACCGACCCCAGCAGGGGCAGCGCCGCCCACCCGCCGAGCTTCCGCGCCAGGCGGATGCAGAGCGGGGTGAGCGCGGTGACCACGGTGTACACCCCGACGAACCAGAGCGGCTGGATCACCAGCGTCGACCCCGTACGCAGGGTGTCGGCCGGCACACCGAGCCAGGACAGCGTGGCCAGCAGCACCGCCCACACGGCGGTCACCCCGAGCACCGGCCTGCCGAGCCGGACCAGCCGCCCGCGCAGCCAGGCGGCCGTGGTCGAGGGGCGGCGGTGGTAGGAGAGGACGGAGGCGTACCCGCCGACCAGGAAGAAGATCCCCAGCATCTGGAGCACCCAGCTGAGCGGGGCGAAGACCTCGAACGTCGAGAGCGGGCTTGCGTTGTGCAGCCCGTCCGCGTCGAGCCGGAAGCCGCCGAGCATCCAGTGCCCGAGCGGCACGGCGAGCAGCGCCAGGGCCCGCAGGCCGTCGATGGCACGGTCCCGGTGGGCGGGGGTGGCGGCGTCGACGCGGGCGGCGAGCCGCTGCGCGCGGGAAACGGTTCGGGTGCGGGCCGGGGTACCCGTGCTGGCCGGGGCGTTCATCGGGCCGCGCCTTCCACGGCGGCGGAGCCGGCGGTGGTGTCGGCGGAGGCGCCCCGGGCGATCGCCGCGAAGGCCCGGAGCGATTCCGTGCCCGGGGCGAAGTAGCCCGCGTGGCCCTGAGCGTCGCCGGCCGGGATGCGCCGGGCGCCGAACGCCGGGTCCGTGGGGTCGGTGCCATGGCCGAGCCCGGCGAACCGCACGCTCGGAACGTCGTCGATCCAGTCCGTCGGGTCCTTCGCCGCCCACACCGTCGCCCGGGTCCGCAGCCCGTCCACATCGTCCGCCCGCATACCGGGGGAGCCGAGGACCACCAGGTCGGTGGCGGGCAGGCGGTGCGCGGCCAGGCCGCAGACGACGGAGCCGTAGCTGTGGCAGAAGACGGCCGGTTCGGGCAGGCCGTCGGCGGTCAGCCCCTGCGTGAATCGCTCCAGCCGCCCGGCGCCCGCCTCCGCGAGCCGCCCGGTCGCCGCGTCGATGCCGACGCCCACGGGGGTGGTGTACCCGGCCCAGGCGATGACGGCGGTGTCCGGACCGGCCGCCTTGTGCAGGGTCCTGGCCATACCGGGCGGGGCCCCGTGGTCGGCGACCTTCCGGTCGAAGGTCCCGGCGTCGTTGTCGGAGCCGGGCACCACCACCGAGACCCTGCGCGCCGAGCGCAGATCCCCGAAGACCTCGGCGACCTGGCCGCGCCCGCGCGGGTCGAACGCGAGGATCTGGCGGCCGGGCGTGGCGAGCGAGCGGTAGCGGGGGTCCTCGGCGGTGGTGAGGGCAAGGGAGTTGGCGCGGTACCGCAGCTCAAGGGGCACGCCGTCGAGGTTGCCCACGACGGCTGGGTGTCGAACGAGGAGCAGTTGACGCTTCCGCTCGCTCAACTCCGCGAAGAAGGAAGCTACTTCGGTGGGTGTCGAGCGCTCCGGGTCGGGCAGCTCCTCGCCCAGTGCCCGGTCCGCCCGCCACGACGTGGTGCCCGGCGGCGGCCCGGTCAGCGCCTGCTGCGCATCCCCCGAAACCCAGCCCGCGGTGCCCGTCACCACGCTCGTAGCCAGTGCGAACGCGACCACGGTCCTCGCGTATCGGCGCATCGTGCCCTCCCTCTCCGCTGCCGCACCGAGCGGCGCGAGCGAGAGGAAGGTAAGAAGAAGATGGGTGAGGGGGCGTCACACCGGGGGGCCAACTGCGATGTGCTACTGGGGTAGGGGGTGGGCGAAGGGTCAGGCCCCCGCGTCCCCCGGCGTCACCAGCCCCGACTCGTACGCGAAGATCACCGCCTGCGCCCGGTCCCGCAGGTCCAACTTGGCCAGCACCCGGCCGATGTGCGTCTTCACCGTCTGCTCGGCCAGCACCAGCCGCTCCGCGATCTCCTGGTTCGACAGCCCCCGGGCGATCAGCTCCAGCACCTCGCTCTCGCGCGGGGTCAGGGCGTTCAGCCGCAGCGCCTGCCCGCCACGCGTCGCTCCCGAGGGCCGCTGCGCCGCGAAGTCCGCGATCAGCCGCCGCGTCACGGAGGGCGCCAGCAGCGCGTCGCCCGCCGCCACCACCCGTACCGCCGCGATCAGATCGGCCGGGGGCGCGTCCTTCAGCAGGAACCCGGAGGCCCCGGCGCGGAGCGCCTCGTACACGTAGTCGTCCACGTCGAAGGTGGTCAGCATCAGCACCTTCGGCCGGTGCACCACCCCGATCGGCGGGTTCAACAGCTCGCGGGCGGCGGCCAGTCCGTCCATCTCCGGCATCCGCACGTCCATCAGGACCACATCCGGGTGCTGGTTGCGGCTGACGTCCACGCCCTGCCGGCCGTCCGCCGCCTCGCCCACCACGTCGATGTCGCTCTGCGCGGCCAGCAGCGCCGCGAACCCCGCCCGCACCATGGCCTGGTCGTCGACGATGATCACGCGGATGGTCACAGATCCTCCGGAGGCAATGGGTCGGCAGATGCGGCGGACGGCGCGGTGGCGGGCGGCAGCGGCATCCGGGCCGCGACCCGGAACCCGCCGTCGGGCAGCGGGCCGGTGTCCAGCGTGCCGCCGGTCAACCGTACGCGCTCGCGCATCCCGACCAGCCCGTGCCCGGTTCCGCTCGTCTCCAGCGGCGAACCGCGGCGCCTGGCGGCGGGTCCGTTGACGACCAGCACGATGAGGTGGTTCCTCTCCGTCGCGACGAGGACCCGGGTCCGGGCCCCCGGCGCGTGCCGCACCACATTGGCCAGGGCCTCCTGCACGATCCGGTACGCCGACAGGTCCACCGCCGGGGGCACCTCGCTCAGCCGGGAGCCCTGCCCCGGGCTCAGCTCCTTGCTGAGCGCCAGCTCCGCCGGCAGCCCCGCCCGCACGGTCGCCTCCACCAGCTGCTGGAGCCGGTCGAGGCCGGGCTGCGGTGCCCGGTCGCCCTCCGTGCCGTCACTGCGCAGCACCGAAAGCAGCCGCCGCATCTCGCCCAGCGACTCCCGTGCGGCCGCCGCGATGGCCGTGAACTCCTCCTCGGCGGCCTTCGGCAGCCCGCTGATCCGGTAGGGCGCCGAGTCGGCCTGCACGGTGATCACCGACATGTGGTGGGCGACCACGTCGTGCAGCTCGCGCGCGATCCTGGTCCGCTCCTCCAGCAGCGTGCGCTGGGCCCGCTCGGCCTCGCTGATCGTCTCCTGCTCGGCGAGCCGGCGCTGCGCCACGCCCCGCTCCCGCACCGCCCCGCCGATCACCAGCACGACCGCGGCCAGGATGGTCAGCAGCAGGGCGCTGTCACTGCTGCGGTCCGGTGCGATCAGGTGGAGTACGACTCCGGCGGCGCCGGTCGCCGCCCACACGGCGATCACGGTCCGCCGCGTCTCGCGCAGCCCGAGAGCCAGCAGTAGGAAGAGATAGGCGACGATCCCCGGCGGGGTCCACGGCCAGACGCCGTCCGGCTCGGCGGGCTGCGCCAGCATCACCAGCGCGCCCAGGATGTCGGCGGGGAAGATGATCCACCACGCCTGGAGGGGGCGGTGGGCCAGCATCAGCAGCGGTGCCGCCTGGGCCACACCGAGCGCCCCCGCCAGCGCGCCGGGCACACCGTAGTCCGTGGTCAGGACGGTGATGGTGACCGGGATGAAGGTCGAGGCAAGGGCGAGGACCACGACGTACGGGAGCAGCCGCTGCCACCGTTTCGGGGCGTGGGCCAGCAACGGCGTGGACGGATGGGACGCGTGGGACAGCCCGTGGGCGAGCTCCCGCAGATTGCGGCGGGCGGCGCTCAGCAGGCCGTCGGCGGGCGGCAGGGGCCCGGCGGGGGAAGTGGGCATGACCGGGCCAGCCTAGGCAGTGGGCCGGGGCCCGGGCGTCATACCGGGGACCCGACCGTGTCCGGTCCGCCTCATACCGGGGTACGGGGTGCGCCCGCTCCTCCCACCGGGCCTCACAGCTCCGCGAGCAGCTGGGCCTTCTTCGCGCTGTACTCGTCGTCCGTCACCAGGCCCGCCTGATGGAGTTCGCCGAGGTGATGTATCCGCTCGGCGATGTCCGCGGGGTCGCGCCGCCCGGCGTTCACGAGGACCGGGGCCGGGACGGCCGGCGCGCTCTGGGTCCGGCGTACGGATTCCAGTACGGCGGCGGCGAAGGGCAGCGACTCGTGCACCGGCCCGTAGCCGAGGCCGAAAACCACTGCCGCCGGATCCTGGTCGGCCGCGACGCGGTTCACGGCGGCCGGGACGCCGTTCACGGTCGTGCCCGCCGCGGTGGAACCGGTGGCGTCGGGCCCGTGCAGGTCACCGAGGCTGCCGCCGGTCCGGTGGTCCGCCGGGACGGCGGCGCGGGGCACCAGACGGAGGTAGCCGTCGAGGGCCTCGGGGGAGCGCCACTCGATTCCGGCCAGTTCGCTCACCCGGTACGTCTGGTCACCGGCCTTCCACTTCGCGCTGGAGGCCCCCGTCCAGAACCACCGGAAGGAGACCCGCTCCCCGTCGAACGCGGCCCGCCCGTCGTACGCCTTGAACTGCATCGGCGCCTCGGGGGCGGCGACCATGAAGCGGTCGGCGGGCTCGTCGGACGCGGGGCCCAGACAGGACCGCAGCTCGTCCGCGTAATACTCCGCGAGCAGCTCCCGCTCCGCCGGAAGCACCAGGCGGTAGGGGTCGCACCCCTCCTTGAGCTGCCCCGCGGCAGCCTCCAGGAGCGGATCGGCACCCGGTCTCGGGACGACACGCAGAACCACCGTGTCCCGCTTGCCCGGGGTCAGCGTCACCGACGACATCGCAGCGTGCGGGATGCGGCGCTCCCGCAGGCTCTGCAGGAGCTTCGGCGTGCGGATACCCCGTTCGAAGCGGATGAGCACGGAGTCGGTGTCGAACTCCCAGGTGGCATGAATTCCGGCCAGCACATCACCCATGTGCCTCATCGTATGCGGCACAGGCTCACACGTCCCCCCTCGGCGTAAGTCGCAATTAATCGGCTTGTCACGCACATCTACGCGCGTCAGCCCTCCCGCTCACCGGCGATACCGCTGTGGCAGGCGCCATCGGCGGTCGCGCAGCGGACCGATCCGTATGCGCCGACGCCGATCGCGGCGAAGTTGCCGAGGCTCTCGGTGCCGGGTTCGAAGTAGCCGCTGTGCCCGGCGGCCCCGGCGGCCGAGACCAGCCGGGCGCCGAAGGCCGGGTCGACCGGGTCGGCACCGTGCCCGATACCGCCGAACTCCAGGTGGGGCACGTCCCGGATCCAGTCGTCCTGGTCCCGCATCGCCCAGATCCGGGCGTCGGTGTCCAGCCGCGCGGCGCTCTCGGCCCGCATGCCGGGGGATCCGGCGACCGCGATGTCGGCCACCCGGTCGGGGGTGTCGGCGGCGGCCACCCCGCACACCACGGAGCCGTAGCTGTGGCAGAACAGCGAGACGGCCGACGTGCCGGGCAGCGCCCCGACCATCGCGTTCAGCCGCAGCGCACCCTCCGCCGCGAGCCCGCCGAGCGCCGCGTCCATGCCGAGACCGGCCGGGGCGGTGTAGTCGGCCCAGGCGATGACCGCGGTACGGGTGGCGGGTGCTGCCGCGCGCTCCGCCCCGTACAGGGTCTTCGCCATGCCGACGGGCGCGGAGTTGACGCGGCGGCTCCGCTCCAGTGTGAGGAGGCTGGTGTCGACGCCCGGGACGATCACGGAGACCCGGGTGGCCCGGTCGAGGCTGCCGAACACCTCGGCGGCGCGGCCTCTCCCCGACGGGTCGAAGGCCAGGATCTGGCGGTCCTTCGCGAGCATCGACCGGAAGCGGGCCATGCGCTGGGCCGCCTCGCTGCGGCCGTCCGGCGAGAGCGCCTCGTCGTGCGTCCGCCGCTTCTCCACGGACACCGCCTTCTTCAGGGCCAGCCGGTTGGCGTGGTAGCGCAGGGTGACCGGGACGCCGTTCAGATTCCCCACGACCGAGGGGTACTTGTCGGCGAGGGCGACTTGCTGCCCGGAGGTGAGCGTGGCGAAGAAGTGGGCCATCCGATAGGCCGGCGCCCCGGCCTCGGGCAGCGAATGACCCGCTATCCGGTCCCGCGCCCAGGAGGCGAGGGCGAGCTCACGCTCCCCGTCGGCCTGGTGATGGCGTACGGCGGACCAGCCCGTGGTCGCCAGCATCACGAACACGACCGCGACGGCGAGCAGAGCGCGCCATGCGGTCAACGTGGGGGAGGAGTCGAAAGAAGTCACTGCGCCACACCCTAGGAGACGCGCGGGGATGACCGTGATCCAGGTGAGGTACATCACCCGGCTGCGAAGGATTCAACCGAAATTCTTCACACAGGGTCACAGACCGCCGCTGTCCGCCGCCTGCCGCCAGTCGCCCGCCAGGGCCGGGACGAGCTGGTCCAGATACTCCTCCGTGAGGTCGCGCAGCGCCTCCACGCTCGAATCGCTGCCCCGGCCCCACAGCTGGCCGGTCACCCGCATCACCCCGGAGAACGCGGCGACGGCCACCCGGGGGCGGGGGTCCCGCTCGACGTCGAGCCCTTCGCGCTCCGCGATCAGCCGGGCGATCTGGTTCTCCAGGGCGACCCCGCGCCGCATGTGGGCGGCGAGCAGGGAGGGGGTCGACTCGATCATCTGGTACGTCCGCATATGGAGGTCCACCGTGATGACCTCCTCGATCGCCTCGCCGATGCTGCCCCAGGCGCAGAGCACCGCCCGGCGCATGGCCTCGAACGGGGCCTCGCAGGGCGGGCGGCGGCGCAGCTCCGCGATGAAGCGGGACTCGACCATGTCCTGTACCGCGAACGTGGTGTCCTCCTTGTTCGCGAAGTAGCGGAAGAAGGTGCGCTGGGAGACGTCGACCGCCTCGACGATCTCGTCGACGGTGGTCCGCTCGTACCCCTGGGTCGTGAAGAGTTCGAGGGCGGCGCGCAACAGGGCGTCACGGGTGCGCTGTTTCTTGCGCTCACGTAGTCCGGGCCGGGTGACGGCTCTCTGCCCGTGGGTCACGTACCAGCCTCATTTCTGCTTGTTTGTCCAGGTCAGCTTACCTGTGAGCTACGCGACAGTTACTGTCTTGTGAATGCGTTTGTCAACTGTCAGCGGCTGTCACTAGTCTCCCCGTATGACTAGTCAGACCACCGTCGAGAAGGCGCCTCGGGAACCGGAAGACGGCCCCGTACCCGCCGCGGCCAAGGGGCTTCGCGGCCACCCCTGGCTGACCCTGTTCGCCGTCGCCATCGGCGTGATGATGGTCGCGCTCGACGGCACGATCGTCGCCATCGCGAACCCCGCCATCCAGAAGGACCTCGGCGCCACACTCGCCGACGTCCAGTGGATCACCAACGGCTATCTGCTCGCCCTCGCGGTCGCCCTGATCACCGCGGGCAAGCTCGGTGACCGCTTCGGCCACCGGCAGACCTTCCTGATCGGCATCGCGGGCTTCGCGGTCTCCTCCGCCGCGATCGGCTTCTCCAAGGAGATCGGCCTGGTCGTCCTCTTCCGGGTGCTCCAGGGACTCTTCGGCGCGCTGCTGATGCCGGCCGCGCTCGGCCTGCTGCGGGCCACCTTCCCCGCCGAGAAGCTGAACATGGCGATCGGCATCTGGGGCATGGTCATCGGCGCGTCCACCGCGGGCGGCCCCATCGTCGGCGGTCTGCTCGTCGAGCACGTCTCCTGGCAGTCGGTGTTCTTCATCAACGTGCCGGTCGGCATCGTCGCGCTCATCTTCGGCCTGGTGATCCTCAAGGACCACCGAGCCGCCAACGCGCCGCGCTCCTTCGACATCCTCGGCATCGTGCTGCTCTCGGGCGCGATGTTCTCCCTCATCTGGGGCATCATCAAGGCCGGTGAGTCCTGGGGCTGGGGCGGCGGCTGGACCTGGTTCTTCCTTGGCCTCGCCATCGCGCTCTTCCTCGCCTTCGGCCTCTGGCAGACACGGGTACGGGAGCCGCTCGTTCCGCTCGCGATGTTCCGCTCCATCCCGTTGACGGCCGGCACCATCCTCATGGTGCTGATGGCGTTCGCCTTCATGGGCGGCCTCTTCTTCGTGACGTTCTTCCTCCAGGGCGTCCACGGTCTGAGCCCGGTCGACAGCGGCCTGCACCTGCTGCCGCTGACGGCCATGATGATCGTCTCCTCGCCGGTCGCCGGTCTGCTGATCACCAAGTTCGGCCCCCGCGTCCCGCTGGTCGGCGGCATGGTCTGCACGGCCACCGCCATGTTCGGCATGACGACGCTCAGCGAGTCCACCGGCACCTTCGCGATGTCCCTCTGGTTCGCCCTGCTCGGCTGCGGGCTCGCCCCGGTCATGGTCGGCGCCACCGAGGTCATCGTCGGCAACGCGCCCCTGGAGCTGTCCGGCGTGGCCGGCGGCCTCCAGCAGGCCGCCATGCAGGTCGGCGGGGCGCTCGGCACCGCCGTCCTCGGCGCGGTCATGTCCTCCAAGGTCAGCTCGGAGTTCGCGGGCAACTGGACGGACGCGGGCCTGCCCGGCACGCCCGATCCGAAGCTGGAGGAGGCCGCCGAGTTCGGCATGGTCCCCGCCGACGCGCTCGCCAAGGCCCCCGGCATGACGCCGGACGTCATCGACACCATCGGCGGCGTCATCCACGACACGTTCATGTCCGGCATGGGCCTGGCCTTCACCGTCGCGGGCTGTGTCGCCGTCGTCGCGGCCCTGGTCGCCACCCTCACCAAGCGCGGCGCGAACGCCGAGGCGGGTGCCGGAGTCGGTCACATCTGACACCCCCTCACGAGGGTTGATGTCTCCCCCGCCCGGGGGAAACGCGTCAACACAGCGCACGTCACAGCCCCGCCGAACCCTTTCGGCGGGGCTGTCGCCTATCAGGGTGGCGTGGACCGCCCACCTCTTCCCCGGGAGCTGCCGCGCTGGTCAGGGTGGGCAGGACAGCGCAACGCGCCACCATCCGGCGCGGCGCACGACCACGGGGGTTGATCCACCATGCGCACAACCACGCGTACGAACCGCACGACCGCTCTCGCCGCAGGCCTGGCCGTCACCGCACTCACCGCACTGATCCCGCAGGCGCTCGCCCAGGACCGGCTCGCCGCCGCCCCGGAGGCGACCTCGGACGTCCGGCTCGGCACCTGCGAGGCGGGCCGGCTCTGCCTCTGGAAGAAGCCCGACTTCACGGGCGCCCGGCAGACGTACGAACTCTCCACCGTCGACATCGAGAGCTGCACCCCGCTGCCGAAGGGCGGCGACGCCCAGTCCCTCGCCAACCGCACCGGACGGCCCGTCACCACCTACCAGTCGGCCGAGTGCGCGGAGACGGGCGAGTTCGAGACGTACCCGGGCGGCGGGACCTGGCTGCCCCGTTCCCCGTACCAGGTACGGGCGTTCAAGATCTGGGAGAACTAGCCGGGGCGTCCTGACACGCCGAAGGGCGGCGACGCACTCGCGCCACCGCCCTTCGGAACCACTCTGTTTACGCGTCGCCGCCCGCCGCGCCCGGATCGGCCGCGGCCACATCCAGGAGGTCGTAACGGTCCAGCGCCGTCTTCAGGGAGGACCGGTCGATCTTCCCCTCCTTCGCGAGCTCGGTGAGCACCGCGAGGACGATCGACTGCGCGTCGATGTGGAAGAACCGGCGGGCCGCACCACGGGTGTCGGCGAAGCCGAAGCCGTCCGCACCCAGCGACTGGTACGCACCGGGCACCCAGCGCGCGATCTGGTCCGGCACCGAGCGCATCCAGTCCGAGACCGCCACGAACGGGCCCCCGGCCCCTTCCAGCTTCCGCGTCACGTACGGGACGCGCTGCTCCTCCTCCGGGTGGAGCAGGTTGTACCGCTCCACGTCCACGGCCTCGCGCCGCAGCTCGTTCCAGGAGGTCGCCGACCAGACGTCCGCCTTGACGTTCCACTCCTCGGCGAGGATCCGCTGCGCCTCGACGGCCCACGGGACCGCCACACCGGACGCAAGGATCTGCGCCGGGATCTCGCCCGCCTCGCCCTGCTTGAAGCGGTAGACACCCTTGAGGATGCCGTCCACGTCGACGTTCTCGGGCTCGGCCGGGTGCTGGATCGGCTCGTTGTAGACGGTGAGGTAGTAGAAGACGTCCTCGTTCGCCTCGCCGTACATCCGGCGCAGCCCGTCCTGCATGATGTGCGCGATCTCGTACCCGAAGGCCGGGTCGTAGGCGACGCAGCCCGGGTTGGTCGAGGCGAGCAGCTGCGAGTGGCCGTCCGCGTGCTGGAGGCCCTCACCGGTCAGCGTCGTACGCCCGGCGGTCGCACCCAGCACGAAACCGCGCGCGAGCTGGTCGGCCATCTGCCAGAACTGGTCACCGGTGCGCTGGAACCCGAACATCGAGTAGAAGACGTACACCGGGATCAGCGGCTCGCCGTGCGTCGCGTACGCCGAACCGGCGGCGATCAGCGAGGCCGTACAGCCCGCCTCGGAGATGCCGTCGTGCAGCATCTGACCCGTCGGCGACTCCTTGTACGCGAGCAGCAGATCGCGGTCGACCGCCTCGTACTGCTGGCCCAGCGGGTTGTAGATCTTCGCGCTCGGGAAGAACGCGTCCATGCCGAACGTGCGGTACTCATCGGGCGCGATCAGCACGAACCGCTTGCCGATCTCCTTGTCCCGCATGAGGTCCTTGAGGATGCGGACGAACGCCATGGTCGTGGCGATCGACTGCTGACCCGAACCCTTCTTCGCAGCCGCGTATGTCTTCTCCACGGGCTGCGGCAGGGGCTTCGCACGCACCACCCGGGTCGGCACATAGCCGCCCAGACCGTTGCGGCGGTCGTGCATGTACTGGATCTCCTCCGAGTCGCGGCCCGGGTGGTAGTAGGGCGGGTAGCCCTCGTCCAGCTGCTTGTCGGTGATCGGGATGTGCAGCCGGTCGCGGAACCGCTTGAGGTCCTCGACCGTGAGCTTCTTCATCTGGTGGGTCGCGTTGCGGCCCTCGAAGTTCGGCCCCAGCGTCCAGCCCTTGACCGTCTGCGCGAGGATCACGGTCGGCTGGCCCTTGTGCGCCTTGGCCGCCGCGTAGGCCGCGTACACCTTCTTGTGGTCGTGCCCGCCGCGTCCCAGGTGCAGGATCTGCTGGTCGGTCATGTCCTTGACCATGTCGCGCAGCCGCGGGTCGTCACCGAAGAAGTGCTCGCGGATGTACGAGCCGGTCTCGGTGGCGTACGTCTGGAACTGCCCGTCCGGCGTGGTGTTCAGCTTGTTGACCAGGATGCCCGTGCGGTCCTGCGCCAGCAGCGGGTCCCAGGAACGGTCCCAGACCAGCTTGATGACGTTCCAGCCGGCGCCCCGGAACTGCGACTCCAGCTCCTGGATGATCTTGCCGTTGCCGCGCACAGGACCGTCGAGGCGCTGCAGGTTGCAGTTGACGACGAAGGTCAGGTTGTCCAGACCCTCACGCGCGGCGATGGAGAGCTGGCCCAGCGACTCGGGCTCGTCCATCTCGCCGTCGCCCAGATAGGCCCAGACGTGCGACTTGGAGGTGTCGGCGATACCGCGCGCCTCCATGTAGCGGTTCATCCGCGCCTGGTAGATCGCGCCGAGCGGGCCGAGACCCATCGAGACGGTCGGGAACTCCCAGAAGTCCGGCATCAGCCGCGGGTGCGGGTAGCTGGAAAGACCGTTCGGGGCCTTCGACTTCTCCTGGCGGAACGCGTCGAGCTGCGCCTCGCTCAGCCGGTCGAGCAGGAACGCGCGGGCGTAGATCCCCGGGGACGCGTGCCCCTGGAAGAAGATCTGGTCGCCGCCGTCGCCCTGGTCCTTGCCGCGGAAGAAGTGGTTGAAGCCCACGTCGTACAGCGAGGCGGAGGAGGCGAAGGTGGCGATGTGGCCGCCGACGCCGATTCCGGGACGCTGCGCCCGGGAGACCATCACGGCCGCGTTCCAGCGGGTCGCGTTGAGAACCTTGCGCTCGATCTCCTCGTCGCCGGGGAAGAACGGCTCGTCCTTCGTGGCGATCGTGTTCACGTAGTCCGTGCTGCGCATCTCCGGCACGGCGACGCGCTTCTCGCGCGCGCGCTCGATGAGCCGGAGCATGAGGTAGCGGGCCCGCTCACGGCCTCGCTCGTCGACGGCGGCGTCGAGGGAGTCGAGCCATTCCTGGGTCTCTTCGGGATCAAAATCCGGGACCTGGCTCGGAAGGCCGCCAATGATGATCGGGTTGCGATCGGATCCGGAAGCCACACTGTTCCTTCGCTGTTCGGTGGTGCTCTGCGGGGTCTGTTACGGGGAACGTACCCCCGGGACAACTGTGTGTGCGCCGTCTCCATCGTGCTACCGCGGGGGCCCGGACGTCATCTCTACCGTGGGGTAACCCCGAGGTTCCGAAATTTCCTCGGCGGGGCACGAGTATGGGCAGTACGCGGCGGGGTACGGGCAAACCGCAACCTTACGCCCAAGCCGTCCAAGCGTTCCCAAAGGCTGTTCGACTCCGATTGGCGGAGCGAAACGGCATAAGCTGAGGAAGGACGTAAACGGATGGGGTGACCTTGCGGAAGCCCCGGAGGGACAGGCCCGAGCCCCGGCAGAGACAGGCCGGAGCTTGCGGTGACGTGGCAGGGAACGTCACCGTTTAGGCGGTCTCGGACGCCGGGTACTTGCGCGATTCGCCGGGCCCGTGTGGACTACGGCCTACGCCCCGCGCACGCGCGTGGCTGCAGCATTTTCCGAAGACATGATCAGGAGGCAACCCGTGAGCGCGACCGCGGACCACGCGGAGGAGCGGACCAACCCGGCAGCACGCCTGGGGTTCGAGCCCGGACAAGTGGTCCAGGAGATCGGCTACGACGAAGACGTCGAGCTGGAGCTCCGTGAGGGCATTGAGGCCACTACCGGCCAGGAACTCGTCGACGAGGAGTACGACGACGTCGCTGACGTCGTCCTGCTCTGGTTCCGCGACGAGGACGGCGACCTTACGGACGCGCTGGTGGATGCCATTGGTCTGCTCGAGGACGGCGGTACGGTCTGGCTGATGACGCCGAAGACCGGCCGTGACGGATACGTCGAACCGAGCGACATCAATGAGGCTGCCCAGACGGCCGGTCTCGCCCAGACCAAGAGCATCAGCGCGGGCAAGGACTGGACGGGCAGCCGTCTGGTCACCCCCAAGGGGGCCAAGGCCAAGCGCTGAACCACTCGCTACACCACCCGGGGCCCCCGATGGCGCATCACACGCTGCCGGGGGCCTTCGTACGTCCCCTTCCGGCCGTGCGTAGGGTGGAGTCACCCGGACGGACGGACACGTACGTACGGAACCGGGGAAGCGAGAAGCGGCGAAGGGAAACCTGTTCCATGGCGATCGAGGTCGGCACCGAGGCCCCGGATTTCGAACTCAGGGACAACCACGGCCGGACCGTGCGGCTCGCGGACTTCCGGGGCGAGAAGAACGTGGTGCTGCTCTTCTACCCGTTCGCCTTCACCGGGGTCTGCACGGGTGAGCTGTGCGCCCTCCGCGACGAGCTGCCCCGCTTCGAGAACGCCGACACCCAGCTGCTCGCGGTCTCCAACGACTCCATCCACACCCTGCGCGTCTTCGCCGAGCAGGAGGGCCTCGAATACCCGCTGCTCTCCGACTTCTGGCCGCACGGCGAGACCTCGCGGGCCTACGGCGTCTTCGACGAGGACAAGGGCTGCGCGGTGCGCGGCACCTTCATCATCGACAAGGCGGGCACCGTCCGCTGGAGCGTCGTCAACGGCCTGCCGGACGCGCGGGACCTGAACGACTACG
Source organism: Streptomyces microflavus (assembly GCF_014650075.1). Taxonomy (GTDB): domain Bacteria; phylum Actinomycetota; class Actinomycetes; order Streptomycetales; family Streptomycetaceae; genus Streptomyces; species Streptomyces microflavus. The sequence goes on from NZ_BMUG01000001.1 coordinate 775,911, forward strand.
TGAAGGCGCTGGAAGCGCTCTGAGACGATCTCCTGGCGACGCCCGGCCAAAAGCCTGTTTTGGCCGGGAACCGGTCACTAGGATCCAATCGTTGATCCGATGCCAACGAACGACGGGGACGCTGGTGTCTGCCGGCCCCTGAGAAAACTACTGGAGGACTCGTGGGAGTCAGCCTCAGCAAGGGCGGCAACGTCTCGCTGACCAAGGCCGCGCCCAACCTGACCGCGGTCATCGTCGGTCTGGGCTGGGACGCCCGCACCACCACCGGCGGCGACTTCGACCTCGACGCCAGCGCGCTGCTGGCGAACGCCGAGGGCAAGGTCGCGGCGGACGGCAATTTCGTCTTCTTCAACAACCTGAAGAGCCCCGACGGCTCCGTCGAGCACACCGGTGACAACCTCACCGGTGAGGGCGAGGGCGACGACGAGGTCATCAAGGTGAACCTCGCCGGTGTCCCGGCCGATGTCGACAAGATCGTCTTCCCGGTCTCGATCTACGAGGCCGAGAGCCGCCAGCAGAGCTTCGGCCAGGTCCGCAACGCGTACATCCGCGTGGTGAACCAGGCCGACAACACCGAGCTCGCCCGCTACGACCTGAGCGAGGACGCCTCGACGGAGACCGCGATGGTCTTCGGCGAGCTCTACCGCAACGGTGCCGAGTGGAAGTTCCGTGCCATCGGCCAGGGCTACGCCTCGGGCCTGCGCGGCATCGCGCAGGACTTCGGCGTCAACGTCTGAGGACGTCACGCCTCCGGTCTTCCGCTCCCGGGCGGAGGACCCCGGCACCACCGAGCGCGCAGCGCTCACGTACCACCCCGTCCGGCGCCGCATCCTGTGCGGCGCCGGACGCGCTCAGGGGGGCCTTCGACACCTGATCCCAGGCGTCGAGGAGGCCCGGCAGCGTTTCCACGACTAGGGGAGGACACACATGGGCGTCACGCTCGCCAAGGGAGGCAATGTCTCCCTCTCCAAGGTCGCACCCAACCTCACCCAGGTGCTGGTCGGGCTCGGCTGGGACGCACGCTCCACCACCGGAGCAGATTTCGACCTCGACGCCAGCGCACTGCTGTGCCAGTCGGGCCGGGTGCTCGGTGACGAGTGGTTCGTCTTCTACAACAACCTCACCAGCCCCGACGGCTCCGTCGAGCACACCGGTGACAATCTGACCGGTGAGGGCGACGGCGACGACGAGTCGGTCATCGTCCGGCTCGACCAGGTCCCCGCCCACTGCGACAAGATCGTCTTCCCGGTCTCCATCCATGACGCGGACAACCGGGGCCAGGCGTTCGGGCAGGTCAGCAACGCCTTCATCCGCGTGGTGAACCAGGCCGACGGCCAGGAGCTGGCGCGCTACGACCTCAGCGAGGACGCCTCCACGGAGACCGCGATGATCTTCGGTGAGCTCTACCGCTACCAGGGCGAGTGGAAATTCCGTGCAGTCGGTCAGGGGTACGCGTCGGGCTTGCGGGGCATCGCTCTAGACTTCGGCGTCAACGTTTCGTAACGCCGCGCACGGCGCGGGGGAGCCCCGTACACACCGGGGGAGACCCTTACATAAACACGATGGGGTAGCCAGTGGTTCTGAAAACCTTCGGCTGGTCGTTCGCGGTCACCGCGCTCGGCCTGGTCGCAGCCTTCTTCTACGGGGGGTGGCAGGCCTTCGGTATCGTCGCGATTCTGACGATCCTGGAGATCTCGCTGTCCTTCGACAACGCGGTGATCAACGCCGGAATCCTGAAGAAGATGAATGCCTTCTGGCAGAAAATCTTCCTTACCATCGGCATCCTGATCGCCGTCTTCGGTATGCGGCTGGTCTTCCCCGTCGTGATCGTGGCCGTGAGCGCCCAGCTCGGGCCCATCGAGGCCATCGACCTCTCCTTCAACGACCCCGAGAGGTACAAGGAACTGGTCACGGACGCCCATCCGTCGATCGCCGCCTTCGGTGGCATGTTCCTGTTGATGATCTTCCTCGACTTCATCTTCGAGGACCGTGACATCCAGTGGCTCCGCTGGATCGAGCGCCCGCTCGCCAAGCTCGGCAAGGTCGACATGCTGTCGGTCTGCGTCGCGCTGATCGTGCTGATGATCACCGCCATGACCTTCGCGACCCAGGCCCACCAGCACGGTGGCGGTCACGTCGACAAGGCGTCGACCGTCATGCTCTCGGGTATCGCGGGTCTGATCACCTACCTCGTCGTCGGCGGGCTCTCCGGATTCTTCGAGGGCAAGCTCGAAGAGGAGGAGGAGCGCGAACACGAGGCCGAGGAAGAGGCCAAGAAGAAGGGCAAGCCCGTCACCGGGGTCGCCCTGGCCGGAAAGGCCGCGTTCTTCCTCTTCCTCTACCTGGAAGTCCTGGACGCCTCCTTCTCCTTCGACGGCGTCATCGGCGCCTTCGCCATCACCAACGAGATCGTGCTGATGGCCCTGGGCCTCGGTATCGGCGCCATGTACGTCCGTTCGCTCACCGTCTACCTGGTCCGCCAGGGCACGCTGGACGACTACGTCTACCTGGAGCACGGCGCCCACTACGCGATCGGCGCGCTCTCCGTCATCCTGCTGGTCACCATCCGGTACGAGATCAACGAGATCATCACCGGCCTGATCGGCGTCGTCCTCATCGGCCTCTCCTTCTGGTCCTCGCTCCGCCGCAACAGGGCCATCGCCGCGGCGGGCGGAGGCGACGGGGGCGCCGGAGGAAGCTCGGGTTCCAAGGCCGAAGTCCACTCCGGGGTGTGACCCGGTAGGGATTGAGGAACGCTCTCTGCGGGGCGGCCACACGGTGACGGCTCTCCGGGATCTCCCGGATCCGGCCCGTCGGCCGCCCCGCAGCGGTGTGCGGGGACCGCGACAGCAGGCGACGGACAGCAGGCGACGGACAGCAGTCGGCAGGTCGACAGGTGGGGGTTGGGATGGGATTCTTCGACGGCCTGTGGCCGGCGCGCGCGGCACAGTTCGACTCGGGCAACGGCACATCGAGCGCCATCGTGCTCTCGAAACGCAATGCCACGGTCTCGCTCACCAAACAGGGCGCTCTCTCGGGCAACCTCCGCGTCAACCTTTCCTGGCGGATGCGCACCTCGGACATCGAGGGCCGCTCGCGCCAGAGCGGCCGGCTGCGGCGCCCCCTCAAGCTCTTCCAGCCCGAGGTGGTCCAGGCGCACACCCAGGGCGTCGTCAACGTCGACCTGGACCTCGGCTGCATGTACGAGCTGACGGACGGCACCAAGGGGGTCGTACAGCCGCTCGGCAACCTGATCGGCGATCTGAACAGCCCGCCCTACATCCGGCTCAGCGGGGACGACCGCTTCGGCGCCCCCTCCGGGGAGACGGTCTACGTCAACCTCGACCAGCGCGACCAGTTCAAGCGGCTGCTGTTCTTCGTCTACATCTACGACCGGACGCCCGCGTTCGACCGCACGCACGCCAAGATCACGCTCTACCCGGGCAACGGCCCCCGGATCGAGATCGAACTGGACGAACGCGCGCCGCAGGCCCGTTCCTGCGCGGTGTTCACCGTGGAGAACATCAAGGACGAACTGATCGTGCGGCGCGAGGTGAAGTTCGTCTACGGATTCCAGTCGGAGCTGGACCGGCTCTACGGCTACGGCATGCAGTGGGGGCGGGGCTACAAGTCACGGGCCTGACCGCCCCGCGCCCGTACCGCCGCTCGATGAGCTGAGCCGTGCTGCCCCTGGGCCGGTCTCAGAACCGGACTCAGGACCGGACCCGGCACCGGGCTCAGGACCGGACCCGGCACCGGACTCAGGACCGGATGAACTGCGGACCTTGCGGAGGCAGGACGAAATGCGGGTCGGGTGCGTGGGCGGCGGCCGCCGCCGGCTGCGGATAGCCGTACGCGGGCGGTGCACCGGCCCCCTGCGGGTAGCCGTACGCCGGCTGGGAGCTCGCGGCGGGCTGCGGCGCGGGCACCGGGGGCATGGCGGGGGGTGCGACGGGCGGATAGCCGTAGGCGGGCTGCGGGTGCAGCACCGTGGCCTGGGAGTCGGGCCCCGGCGCGGAACCCGCGTGCGTGGGGGCCGCGGGCTCGGCGGCGGCCTGTGTGGGGGCGGCAGGTGCCTGAGCGGCCGCGGCGGGATCCTCCGGCCCGCCCCCGGCCTCCGAATCGTCGACCGAGATCCCGAAAGCGGTGGCCAGCCCGATCAGCCCGGTCGGATAGCCCTGGCCGACCGCCCGGAACTTCCACCCCTCACCGCGCCGGTAGAGCTCCCCGCAGATGATCGCGGTCTCCTCCCCGGTCTCCGGCCGCACATCGAAGACCGCCAGCGGCTCCCCGTCGGCGAGCGCGGCATCGAAGAGAAGTATCCGCAGGTCCGGGACCTGCTGGAAGGCGTCTCCGTCGGACGAGGCGGCGATGACCACCTGGTCCACCGACGCGTCGAGCGCCCCGAGATCCGCCTCGATCGTGTCGGTGAGCCCCTCGGCGACACTGCGCTTCGGCAGCCGCCGGACCAGCCCGGAGGGGTGGCGCGGCTGGTTGTAGAAGACGAAGTCCTCGTCGGACCGCACACGGCCCAGCGCGCCGAGCAGCAGGGCGGAGGCGTCCACATCGGGAACACCCGCCCCAGGGGTCCAGCGCAGCACGGCCCGTACGGCCACGGCGTCGACCGGGACGTTCGAGCCCTTCAGCATCGTGTGCGTCATGGGCGTCATCCTGCCTGCTGGCAGCACGTGCGGACAACGCGGGGGGCGGCAAAGACCTGCCCTGTTCCCCTGCTGCCGGGCCGGAGAGGGGGAAGAAGGAGGGCCGAACGGTACCGCGAGGAGAGACCGGGTGAAGGGTGGGTAACCGGAAATTCATGTACATGGGGAACTGTTGACATGCGTCCGTACGTACTATTACCGGCCATACGTTGTCCGGCCGGTCAGGCAGTTCGGGGGAAACTCATGCGTCACTTCGGGTATATATCGCCCGCTGCCCGAGAGGGCCTGTTCTTCCGGGAGCCGTGCGAGTTCAGCGCGTCCTCGCCCGCGAGCCTGCTCTCCGTCGCCCTGGGCGCCACGCTCTACTCCCCGGCCACCCGCCCCACGCTGGCCGACGATGTGCTGAAGCAGGCCGGGCGTGGCGTCGTCTCCATGGTGCTGTGCCTGGAGGATTCGATCGACGACGCCGAGGTGGTCGATGCCGAGGCCAACCTGGTCAGGCAGTTCGCTGAGCTCGCGGACCGGGACGCCACAGGAGCCGGGCTGCCGCTGCTCTTCGTCCGGGTGCGCGAACCGGGCCAGATCACCGACCTGGTGCACCGGCTCGGAGCCTCGGTCCGGACATTGTCCGGTTTTGTACTTCCCAAATTCACCGAAGAGCGTGGAGCCCGCTTCCTGGAGGCCCTGGCGGAAGCCGAGGCCTCCTGTGGACAGCGGCTCTTCGCCATGCCCGTCCTGGAGTCGCCCGAGCTGCTCCACCTGGAGACACGCGGCGAAGTCCTCCAGGGAATCGCGCGCTCCGTCGACAAGTACCGGGACCGGGTCCTCGCCCTGCGGCTCGGCGTCACCGACTTCTGCTCGGCCTACGGACTGCGCCGCGCGCCCGACATGACGGCGTACGACGTCCAGATCGTCGGCTCCGTCATCGCCGACGTGGTCAACGTGCTGGGCCGGGCCGACGGCACCGGCTTCACGATCACCGGCCCGGTCTGGGAGTACTTCCGCCGCCAGGAGCGCATGTTCAAGCCCCAGCTGCGCCGCAGCCCCTTCCTGGAGGGCAGCGCCGAGGAGCTGCGTACGGCACTGATCGAGCACGACCTGGACGGCCTGCTGCGGGAGATCGAGCTGGACCGGGCCAACGGCCTGCTCGGCAAGACCTGCATCCACCCGTCGCACGTGGCACCCGTCCACGCACTGTCCGTGGTCAGCCACGAGGAGTTCACCGACGCGCAGGACATCCTGCGGCCCGAGCGTGAGGGCGGCGGCGTGCTGCGCTCGGCGTATACGAACAAGATGAATGAAGTGAAGCCCCACCGGGCCTGGGCCGAGCGCACGCTCCGGCGGGCCGAGGTCTTCGGGGTGGCGAGCGAGGACGTCGGCTTCGTGGACCTGCTGGCCGCCGGCCTGACGAAGTGAGCGCGCGTCGATGAGCGGGCCGAGTGGGCGCGTATCGATGAGCGGGCGAGGTGAGCGCGTATCGACGAGCGAGCGCGCGAGGAGAGAAGAGGCCGTGGACGTGGTGTGGTCGGGCGACTGGGTGGCCGAGCGGCTGGGAGTGGCCCTGGAGGGCGACGGGGACCTCCCGGAGCTGCTGGGCCTGGCCCTGCGGCGTAACCCCAAGCGGGCCCACCTGCTCGTCTCCAACGTGCTGGGCAAGCATGTGCCCCAGAAGCCTTCCGTCGTGTACGGAGCGGGGTACGAGCTCGGCGAGCGCGTACGGGCGCTCCTCGGCGAGGACCGGGCCGGCCGCGCCGTCGTCCTCGGGTACGCGGAGACGGCCACCGGCCTCGGCCACGCCGTCGCGGACGGCCTGCGGGACGCCCCGTACCTCCACTCCACCCGGCGGCCCGTCACGGGGGTCGCGCAGGCGGGCGGCTTCGAGGAGGCCCACTCGCACGCCACCTCGCACCTGCTGCTGCCGGAGAATCCCGAGCTGCTGGCGGGCGGCGGGACCGGATCCGACGCCTCCGTGCTGGTGCTGGTGGATGACGAGTTCTCCACCGGCAACACCGTGCTCAACACCATCCGCGCACTGCACGCGTCGCACCCGCGCGAGCGGTACGTCATCGTCGCGCTGGTCGACATGCGCTCGGCGGGGGACCGCGACCGGCTGACCGCCTTCGCCGCCGAGATCGGCGCCCGCGTCGACCTGGTGACCCGCTCCTCGGGCACGGTCACGCTCCCCGAAGGCGTACTGGAACGGGGCCAGGCCCTGGTCGCGGCCCAGGAGGCGGAGCAGACGACACCGGCCGGGGAGCCCGTCGAACGTGCTGCCCCCGTCACCCGGGTCGGCCTGGGCTGGCCCGAAGGCGTCCCCGACGGCGGCCGGCACGGCTTCACCCCGGCCCACCGGGCGGTGCTCGAAGCGGCGCTCCCGGGCATGGCGGAGCGGATCGCCGCCGAGCTGGGCGACGATCCCCGCCAGGGCCATGACGGCAGCCCCCGCCGCGTGCTCGTACTCGGCTTCGAGGAGCTGATGTACGCGCCGCTTCGCCTGGGCACCGCCCTGGAAGCCGCGCTGGGGGCGGACACCGAGGTCCGCTACTCCACCACCACCCGCTCACCCGTCCTCGCCGTCGACGACCCCGGCTACGCGATACGCACCCGCCTCGTCTTCCCGGCCCACGACGACCCGGCGGACGGCCCCGGCGACCGGTACGCCTACAACGTGGCGGGCGCGGGCTTCGACGCGGTGGTCGCCGTTGTCGACTCCACCGCCGACACCCCCGAACTGCACGCCCCCGACGGCCTGCTGGCCCGCCTGGCGGACCACACCGGCCAGGTCCTCCTCGCGGTCGTCCCCTCGTACACCCCCCACCACAAGCTGGAGCCCGCCGTGCTGCCCGAGCCCCTCCGAGGCCCCGACTTCTCCAGTTACGCGCCCGAGGACGTCGGCTGGCTGCTCCAGGACCTCTCGGACACCGAGCTGGAAGCGCCCACCGAGGAGCGCGAGGAGGCGATCCAGAGCGGCGGCGCGCACTACGCCGAGTCGCTCCCCGTCGAGTACCAGCCGAGCGCCGAGTACCAGGCCCTCTTCACGGCCGCCCTGGACGCCTCCGCCGCGCGCATCGCCCGCGCGGTGGGCACCGTCACCGAGACGGTCCTCGCCGAACGCGGCCCGCGCCCGGTCCTCGTCTCGCTCGCCCGCGCCGGGACGCCCGTCGGGGTTCTGATGCGCCACTGGGCCCGGCACCGGCACGGCCTGGACCTGCCGCACTACGCCATCTCCATCGTCCGCGGCCGGGGCATCGACGCCACCGCCCTGCGCTGGCTCGCCGCCCACCACGACCCGGCCGACGTGGTGTTCGTCGACGGCTGGACGGGGAAGGGTGCGATCACCCGCGAACTGGCCGCGGCGATCGAGGAGTTCGAGGCGTCGGGCGGACCCGCCGGCTCCGCGGGCCCGGTCGGGTTCAACCCGGAGATCGCGGTGCTCGCCGACCCGGGCGGCTGCGTCCGCACGTACGGCACCCGCGAGGACTTCCTCATCCCCTCGGCCTGCCTCAACTCGACGGTCTCCGGCCTCATTTCCCGTACGGTGCTCCGCGCCGACCTGGTCGGCCCCGACGACTTCCACGGTGCGAAGTTCTACCGCGAGCTGGCGGATTCCGACGTCTCCGGCGACTTCCTGACTGCGGTGACCGCACGGTTCGACGAGGTGGCGGACCAGGTCGACGCCGAGACCAAGGAGCTGCTCGCCGCCGACCGGGCCCCGACCTGGGAGGGCTGGGCGGCCGTCGAGCGGATCAGCGAGGAGTACGGCATCCACGACGTCAACCTGGTCAAGCCGGGCGTCGGCGAGACCACCCGGGTGCTGCTGCGCCGGGTCCCCTGGAAGATTCTCGCGAAGCGCGGCGCGGGCGCGGACCTCCAGCACATCCGGCTGCTCGCCGAACAGCGCGGCGTACCGGTCGAGGAGGTCGACGACCTCCCGTACAGCTGTGTCGGCCTGATCCACCCCCGGTTCACCCGGGGCGCGACGGGTGCGGACGGCAAGGCGGTGCAGGGCGCATGAGCACGACTTCACCGGTCACGCTGGTGGCGAGCGACCTCGACCGCACGCTCATCTACTCGGCGGCCGCGCTCGACCTGTCGATGCCGGACGCGGAGGCCCCCCGGCTGCTCTGCGTCGAGGTGTACGGCCACAAGCCCCTCTCGTACATGACGGAGACGGCTGCCGCCCTCCTCACCGAGGTGGCCGGCTCCACGGTCTTCGTGCCCACCACCACCCGGACCCGCGAGCAGTACCACCGCATCCATCTCCCCGGCCCCGCCCCGCAGTACGCGATCTGCGCCAACGGCGGGCACATCCTGGTCGACGGGGTCTCCGACCGGGACTGGCAGCAGCAGGTGGAGGCGCGCATCACCGACGAGTGCGCCCCTCGCACCGAGATCCGCGCCCACCTCGCCACCACCGCCGACCCGGCCTGGCTCCTCAAGGAGCGGGTGGCCGAGAACCTCTTCGCGTACCTGGTCGTCGAGCGCTCGCTGCTGCCCGAGGAGTGGGTGAAGGAGCTCGCGGTGTGGGCGCAGGAGCGGGGGTGGACCGTCTCCCTCCAGGGCCGCAAGATCTACGCGGTGCCGGTGCCGCTCACCAAGAGCGCCGCCATGAACGAGGTCGCCCGCCGCTCCGGCGCCACCCGCACCCTCGCCGCCGGGGACTCCCTCCTCGACGCCGACCTGCTGCTCGCCGCCGACCTCGGCTGGCGCCCCGGCCACGGCGAACTGGCCGAGAACGACTGGCGCGCCCCGCACGTCGTCGCGCTGGAGGAGCGGGGCGGAGCGGCCGGGGAGGAGATCCTGCGCCGGTTCCTGGCGGCTGCCGCCGCGTGAGCCGGGCTGCGGGGTTTCGGCTGCGCGAGGGCGCGGGTTGGGGAAGGCTGGGGGCATGACCAAGGGCAACGAGACCACGATCACGGACGAGCTGTACGCGTACACGCTGGCGCACAACCCGCCGCTGGACCCGGTCCAGCGGGAGCTGGTGGAGACCACGTACGCCCGCTTCCCCGACCACGCGGGCATGCAGTCGGCCGAGGAGCAGGCCCCGCTGCTCGCCTTCCTCGTCCGGCTGGTGGGCGCCCGGCACGTGGTGGAGGTCGGCACGTTCACCGGGTTCAGCGCCCTGGCGATGGCCCAGGCCCTGCCCGCCGACGGCACGCTGATCGCCTGCGACATCTCGGAGGAGTGGACGGCGTACGGGCGTGAGGCCTGGGAGAAGGCGGGCGTCGCGGACCGGATCGACCTGCGCATCGCCCCGGCCCTGGACACCCTGCGCGCGATGCCCGCCGAGCCGCACATCGACTTCGCCTACCTGGACGCGGACAAGGGCGGCTACATCGCGTACTGGGAGGAGCTGGTGCCCCGGATGCGGCAGGGCGGTGTCATCGCCGTGGACAACGTGCTCTTCCACGGCGGTGTCACGGACCCGGAGGCGGCCGGGCCGGCGGCGGCGATCAAGGAGTTCAACGAGCATGTGAGCGCCGATGCCCGGATGGACAGCGTGCTGCTGACGGTCTCGGACGGCCTGACGCTCTCCCGCAAGCGGTAGCGCGCCAGGGCCGCCGGGTCCGGCCGGCTACGGGGTGGTGGGGTCAGCCGCAGCAACCGCCGCCGCAGCACCCTCCGCCCCCGCCGCCCCCGGACGGTGCGGGCGCGGACGCGGCGGCGCCGCCCACGGCCACCGCGGAGAGCAGCTTCACGGTGTCGTCGTGGCCCGCGGGGCAGGAGGCCGGGTCCGAGGACTGGGCCATGGGACGGCTGAGTTCGAACGTGTCGCCGCAGGTGCGGCAGCGGAATTCATAGCGAGGCATGGCCTCAGGCTAGAGCCATCGGGGCCCCACGGCTACGGCCTCCCGGGACGGCGCGGACTCAGGCGCCGCCGCCGCGCTCCTCGCGGATGTCGGAGACGACCCGGGCGGCGGTCTGCCGCACGGCCTCGGTCTCGGTCAGGAAGTGCCAGTAGTCGGGGTGACGGCCCTCCAGACCGGCGATGGCCCGGTCCAGCCGGGTCACGGAGTCGTCCAGCGGCCGGGCGTGCCGGGGATCGGGCGTGTGCCGGCCGGCCATGGCGAGGCGCTGCGCGTCCCGTACGGCGAACCTGGTCCGCTCGATCTCCTGCTGCGGGTCCTTCGCCACGGCGTCCAGCCGCTGCAGCCGGTCCCCGGCGGCGGAGACCGCCTCGTCCGTCGCGTTGAGCAGGGCACGGACCGTGGACAGCCGGGACGTGGCATCCGCCCAGCGCTGCTCGTCCCGGGCCTTCGCCGCCTCCGCGAGCTTCTCCTCGGCCTGGCGCACGTTGACGGCGGCCTGCTCCGGCACCTGCTGGAGGTCCTGCCAGCAGGCGGCCGAGAAACGCCGCCGCAGCTCGCTCAGGACCGGCTCCACCGAACCGGCGCGCGTTGTGAGCGCCTGCGCACGGGTCCGCAGCGAAACCAGCCGCCGGTCGATCTCGGCAGCCCGCTCCGGCAGCCGCTCCGCCTCGGCCCGCAGGGCCTCCGCATCGCGCAGGACCACATCGGCCCGCTGGAGCGTCTCGGCGACCCCGTGCTTTCCGGCGCCCTGGTTCAGCTTGGTCAGCTCCGGGGCGAGGGCGGCGAGCCTGGCCGCCAGCTCATCGGCGCGCAGCCCCGCCGCCCGTACCGCATCGAGCGCGTTGCTCGCGCCGAGCAGCGCCTGCCGGGCCCGCTCCACGGCGGGGGCGAGCCGTGCGAGCTGGGTCTCCGCACTGCCCAGCAGCGCCCCGAGCCCCTGCCCGAACCGGTCCAGCTCGCCCTTGACCCGTACGAGATCGTCCTTGGCCCGGGTCAGCTGGGTGCGGGCGCTGGAGGCCACGGAGGGCTCCAGATCGTCCCGGTCCAGGTCGTGGGCGTCGACGGCGGTGATGTAGGCGTGGCTGACGTCGTCGATCCGCCGCCCCAGCGCGGCGAAGTCCTCCGCCGCCTTGCGGCCGCGGGAGGAGTTGTCCACGGCGTTGATCGTCTCGATGGAGATCTTGAGATCCCGCTGGGCGGTGTCCAGCTCGTAGAACGCCTCGGCGGCCGCGTCCCTGGCCGCCTGGGCCTCGGCACGCTGGCTCTCCCCACGCCCACCGAACCACCGCCGTGTACCGCCCCCGGCGAAGGCGGCGGGCAGGGCGGCGACGAGAAGGGGCACGGGCAGCAGCACGAGGGCCAGAACATCCCGGAGCCCCTGGCCCGCCGGGCCCGTCTGCCTTCCGGGCGCTCGCCGCTCGTGGCTCCCGCCCCGGGCACCCGAAACGCTCCCGACGGCGGAACTCCCACCCGCTCCTGCCTCTGGCCGCGTGTGTGTCGCCGTCACATCCCTCTCCCGTGCTGTTCCGCCCCTGCCGGTACATTCTCCCACCAGGTAAGGACGAACACACGGGTCGGTTAGTTCGCGGTTCTAGTTCGCGCTTCGAACCTTCACTTCCCCGTTGTCGCTACGGGCCTTCACCACATGGGCGCTGCTGTCGCTGCGCGGCACCCCGATGGAGACCTCCCCGTTGTCGGCGCTCGCGTTCACGGTGTACTTCTGTCCGCCCTGCGGGAGATCGATGACGATGCTCCCGTTGTCGCTGACCGTGTCCACCAGATCGGGCACGCCGCTGAACCCCAGCCGGATCTCCCCGTTGTCCGCGCGGGCGACCACGGACTTGGTGCCTATCCGCTCGGCGAGGACGGACCCGTTGTCGCTCTTGAGGTCGAGCGGCCCGCCGGAATCCCGTACGACGATGTCGCCGTTGTCGGCGGAGAGCCGCAGCGGGGTGTCGAACCCGACCGCGGTGATCTCCCCGTTGTCCGCGTCGGCCTTCACGGTCACCCCGCGCGGCACCTTCACCTCGTGGCGTGCGGCACAGTTGTTGATCATGGCGTCGCACTTCACGCGGAGCGTCAGGGTGTCGTTCTTCATCGTCCAGACAGGATCGGGCCCGCTGCCCAGCACGACCCACCCGTCGACCTGCCGCTCCACCTCGACCTCCTCCACATCGGCCGGCACGAGGGTCACGGTCGAGTCCTCGGCGTCGATGGTGAGCGTCTTCCCCTCCAACGCGAAGGCCTTGCGCTCCACAGGCGCGTCCTCGATGTCGGCGCCCCCGCACCCGGTGAGAGCCAGCGCGAGCAGCGCGACCCCGCCCCCCACGGCGAATACGCGTCCGGGGACCCCGCTGCGCTTGCGGGTCGGTGCGCTGGTAACGATGTCCACGGTGATCGGTCCCCCAGGAGGTACAGCCGGACGGTGCCACCGGTCGTCGCTGCCGGTGTACTGCAAACCGTATGTACCGAGGCCCCTTCGGCGGCATCCGGGCGGCTACCGTCTCGGGGGTGGGGTTATCCCCCCACCCGCGCCCAGCCCCCGCAGCTCGGGGCCCCTATCGGTTTAGGAGCAGGGGGCCCGGTCCATGTACGCTGTTGCCTCATCCACGGGTGCGTAGCTCAGGGGTAGAGCGCTGCTCTTACAAAGCAGATGTCGGCGGTTCGAAACCGTCCGCGCCCACCAGTCAGAACGCCCCCGCAGCGAGCCGCTGCGGGGGCGTCGACCGTTGCCGACCACCTGCGGCGAGTGCTCCGACGCGAGGGCATCGGGACCCCGTCGGCCTTCGTTGCCGACAGCGGGCAGCCGTGTCGTGTCCGGTCTGCCGACATCAGCACATGAAGCCAACTCGGCTCACGATTTAGCCTGTTCAGCATCATGGATACGAGGTGCGGCCCACCTGTGGGGTGTGCCGCACGAGCTGGAAGGGATGGCGAGCGACCTGGACGGCACAGCGCACGCAGGCTCCTCCTCCGCGCATCAGCGGGACGCGGGTGCGGACCGCTCCAACCCTCGTGCGGCCCTGCTGATGTCGTTGGTCCTGGGGCTGCTCCTGGGCGCGCTGTCGGCGCTGGTGATGTTTCCGGCGGCGCAGCACCTGCGCTCTCTCAAGGACGGCGAGCGGGCAGAGGCGACGCTGTATGCGAGCGGCGCGTGCATGGCGGGCCAGTGCGAGGTCGAGTTCGAGGCCGGCGGGCGGACCGTGGTGGCGGATCTGCCGGTGGGCAGCGGGGGCGGCAGGAGCTCCGTCGGCGCCCGCATGACCGTCCGGTACCAGGCGGACGACCCCGAGGTCGTCGCCCGCGAAGAGGATGTCGGGGGCGGCGGGGCTGTCGTGCTGGCGGTGCTGTCGGGCGGGGCCTCTCTGCTCTTCCTGCTGATCTCGGCCGTTGCGGCGGTCTTCGTGGTGCGGCAGTGGTTCGCGGCCCGGAGGCAGGGCGGGGCCCCTCGGGACGGGCAGCGGCACGACGAGGGCGAGGCCGAGCCGCTCGGCACCTGACGCGGTGCGCGAATCCCCTGTTCCCTGGCCGCTGTGGTCAACAAAGCGGCGGGTGAGGCGCACACTGGCGGTATGCCCCTACCCAGAACGCATCACTGCTCGGCCTGCTCGGACGGCTCCGCAACCGGCGACGTCCTCCACGAGGACCTCGTGGTCGGGGCGCCGCTGTCCATGGAGGAACTGACCGACGCGCAGCGTCTCGACCGGTTCGCGCTCAAGTACGCCCACGACGGTTGCCAGGTCAGAGAGGTCCGGCAGGTCCCGCACGACACCCTGAGCGGTTACGCCTGGTCCGTCCGCTTCAGCGAGGGTTCGTAGCGGATCCACGGGTGGAATGGGGGCTCCCGGCCCCGCGTTGTGCAGTGAGTGACCGATGACATCCGTGGTGACCCGTACGTTCCGCCCGAGCGCGAAGCGGTACGGAAGCGGCTCGTGGCGGAACATGCCGACACGAGCGAGCGGATGGCGGCCCTGAGCCGTGACTTCGACGCCATCGTCGAGGCGAACGCCCTGGTGGCCGTCGACGACGAGCACGACCCCGAGGGGGCGAGCACCGCCTTCGAGCGGGCACATGTCGCCGCCCTCCTGGCCCAGGCACGGGAGCACCTGGCCGAGCTGGACCTGGCCGTCGAGCGGCTGGAGGCCGACGACTACGGGCGCTGCGAGGAGTGTGGCGAGTCCATTCCGGCAGCCCGGCTCGAAGTGCGTCCGGCGGCTACCACTTGCGTCGGCTGTGCCGGCGGGGGTGCGGAGCGTCGGCGTTGAGTGTGCCCGAGGGCTGGGGCGCTGTGTGCCGCCGCCTACCGACACGCCTTCTCCCGGGATGCGCTCCGCGACCCCCCAAGGCACCGTGGAGACATGGCCGCACATCCGCCTGTGATCGTCTATCCGCCCTCCGCGACCGGAGGGCGGCGGGTCACCGTGCACGGGCAGATCGTGGGGCTGGCGCACGGGCGGGGCGAAGTGGCCGCGTTGTTGCGGGCCGCCGGGTTCGCGCCCGGGCCCGACCAGGTCGTCGAACTGGACCGGCCGGGGCTGATCGAATGGCGCGGCGGCGACCTCGACACCTGGGCGTGAGCACGTGATGCGCCCGAAGAGGGCCCGGTCGTGGGCTCGTGCCGGACCGTGCGGGCGGGCGTGGCGCTGGTCAGTCAGCCGGGTCGAGCGGGTGGCCCTCACCGTGGACGCCCAGGGGCACATCGTCTCCGTCAGCGCTCCGTGAGCCGTCACCCGAACGGGTGCGTCCAGGTGGCTGGCCGGGGCGGCCGCGAGGAACGTCGAAGCTGATCTGCACGCACCATCAGCGCAGGTCAGGACAGCAGGCGCCCGCGCCTGTCCCGGCCAAGGAGTCCCCATGTCCCAGCCCACCTCACCGACGCCCGGCACCTCCCGCCCCGCCGCATCCTCCTCAGGCAACGACTCCGGCAGCGCCTGGGCCGGCGGCGGAACGCTGTTCGCCGGGTTCCTGCTCCTCGTCGACGGTGTCCTCGGAGTGATCAAGGGCATCGCGGGGATCGCCACCAACGACGTGTACGCGGCGGTCAACGACTACGTCTTCAAGTTCAACGTCACCACGTGGGGCTGGATCCACCTCATCCTCGGCGTGGTCCTGATCTTCGTCGGCTGGGGCATCCTCAAGGGCGCGACCTGGGCCCGGGCCGTGGGCATCGCCCTCGTCTCCCTGAACCTGATCGCCAACTTCATGTGGCTCCCGTACACGCCGATCTGGGCCGTCGTCACCATCGCCATCGACGTCTTCATCATCTGGGCCCTGTGCACCGACCGCTCCAAGCCGGCGTTCTGACGTGGCGGAAAGCAAGGACGCGGACCTCGTGGACCTCGCCGCCGAGGCGTACATCTACGGATACCCCCTGGTCTACGACCTCTCCATGGTGGGGACCTCCCTCCGCGACGGGTTCGGGGCGCTGGCGGCCGCCCCGTTCAACCGGTTCGCCCACTCCGAGCACCTCGCCGACCACCGGACGGAGTTCGTCTCCGTCAACAACGACACCGTCTACTCGATCGCCCAGCTCGACCTGTCCGGCGGGCCGCTGCGCCTCCACGTCCCCGACACCGGCGGCGCGTACTACGTGCTCCAGTTCGTCGACGCCTGGACGAACAACTTCGCGTACGTCGGCCGGCGCGCCACCGGTACCGGCGAGGGCGAGTGGCTGATCGTGCCGCCCGGCTGGTCCGGCAGCGTCCCCGACGGCGTACGCGGGGTGATCGACGCACCCACCGCCGTGGTCACCGTCGCCGGGCGCAACGCCTGCGACGGCCCCGGCGACCTGCCGCGCGTCCGGGCGCTCCAGGAGCAGCTCACCCTCACCCCGCTCGACGGCCGACCCCACCGCACCGGGCTGCCCACGCCCGAGCCCGGCGCACCGGAGGAGCTGCGCTTCTTCGAGGAGCTGCGGGTGTGGATGGCCGACTTCCCACCGTCCCCGGCCGACCAGGCGTACCAGGACCGGTTCCAGCCGCTGGGGCTGCTGGAGGAGGGGCCCTCGCCGTACGCCGCCGCGGACCCGGCTCTCGTCGGCGCGCTGACGCAGGGGCTGGAGCGGGGGCGGGCCCGGGTCGAGGGGGTCAGCCGCGCCGGGACGGGCGGGGGCGCCAGGCCGGGGAGCTGGAACACGAACCCGCACCTCTTCGACTACAACCTGGACCACTTCGGCGTGGGCACGATCGACTCGCCGGAGTGGCGGATCGCCGACCGCGAGGCCTCCTACCTGGCCCGCGCCGTGGCTGCCCGCATCGGGCTGTGGGGGAACCACGGCTACGAGGCGGTGTACGCCCAGACCTTCCAGGACAGTGAGGGCCGGCAGCTGAACGGGGCGCACTCCTATGTGCTGCGCTTCCCGGAGCCGCCGCCCGTCGAGTCGTTCTGGTCGGTGACCATGTACAACACCCCGGACTACTACCTCGTCGACAACCCGGCCGGCCGGTACTCGATCGGGGACCGTACGCCCGGCCTCGTCCACGCGGACGACGGCTCGCTCACCCTGTACCTCTCCCGGGAGCGGCCCGCCGACCCCGCGCGGGCGGCGAACTGGCTTCCCGCGCCCGCCGGGGACTTCCGGCCCATGCTGCGGCTGTACACACCGGGGGCCGCCGTCCTCGACGGGAGTTACGAGATCCCCGCCGTCGAGCGGGTCGGGGATTGAGCGCCGGTCGCGCGGAGCGGGATGCGCGCGGGGCGGGACGAGTGAACGTCCGTGGTCCGGCGCCGGGCCGTTGTCAGTGGTGCGGTCCACACTGGAGTCATGTGCCGCAGCATCAAGACCCTTCGACCGCCCGCCCTCCCCGAAGAGGCCACCGAGGAGGACATGCGGGCCGCAGCCCTTCAGTACGTACGCAAGGTGTCCGGCTTCCGTGCGCCCGCCGCACACAACCGGGAGGTGTTCGACCGTGCCGTCGAGGAGATCACCGCAGCCACGATGACGCTCCTGGACGGCCTGGAGATACGGGGCTCCGGCGCGCGGAGCACCGCCGGGGGCTGAGCCCGCGGCGGGGGGACGCTCAGGGGGAGACCGGAGCCGGTGAGGCGGCCGGGGCGGGGCCGCCCGCCTGGCCGGGCAGGGTGCCGGGGACGAGGCCCTGGACGGCTTGGACGGCCTGGGCCGCGGTGGCCCCGGCGGATACGGCTGCCGCCGGTCCGGAGGAGTCCTGGTGCGCCTCCGCCGTCCCGGCCCGCGCTGCGGCCGGGCGCTTCACGACGAACGCGGCCAGCGCGCCCGCCACGAACAGGGCCAGCACCGAGACGGCCGTCCCGAACCAGGTCGAACCGAGCCACCGGCCGCCGAAGTAGCCGAGCCCCACGCTGTAGCCCGCCCAGGCCAGGCCCGCCAGGGCCGACCACGGCAGGAAGTCCCGCACCCTGCGGTGGGCGGCGCCCGCACCGAGGGAGACCACCGAGCGGCCTGCGGGCGCGAAGCGGGCGATGACGACGAGCGCCCCGCCGCCCCGGCTGAGCGCCGCGCCGAGACGTTCCTGCGCCCTGGTGAGACGGCGTGAGCGCGCGATCGCCCGGTCCAGCCGGTCGCCCCCGCGCCAGGCGAGGCGGTACGCGACGAGGTCACCGAGCACCGAGGCGGTGGCCGCGCAGAGGATGAGGACGACGAGCGAGGGCACCTCACCGGTCGCGTCCCCCGAACCGTTGACGCCGGTCGAGCCCGCGGCGGCCGCGGTGGCGGCGGTGATCACGAGGACCCCGCTGGGCAGCAGGGGGAGGAAGACGTCCAGGAGCACCGAAGCGGCGACCACCACGTAGATCCATGGGCTGCTGGTCAGTGCGCCCAGACTCTCAAGCACCCGTCTACTCCCCGGTCGTGTCAACGCCGCGACGTCGCAGGGGAGCGGCATGGGCGGCAGGTTCAGCTGTACAGCGTACGCGTGAGAGCTCCGCGCAGATCGCTCAGGGTCGGGTGATGTTGTGCGGGTCACGTACACCTCGTGGGCGGTACGCGCGTTAGGGAGGCGAAGCGACCGGCACGAGCGAGGAGCAGCACATGACGGCACAGGTGGACGGGTCAGCAGCAGGGGCAGCAGGGGTGGCAGAGGCCGCAGGGGCGGAGTCGGGGCGGGAGTCACGGGTGCCGGGGACGGTACGGAGGCGGGTGCTGGTCGGCGCGGTGGCCCTGGTGATGCTCGCCGGCGGTGTCTCCATCGCCCATGGTGCTGCTGACGGCACGGATGGGGCGCCCGCTCCGGACAGTGGAGGGCACGCCGCCCATGACGCAGGGAAGGCCGGCGGGACCGGGAAGGTGAGCGGCGACGGAAAGGCCGCCGGGACCCGGGAGGCCCCGCTGGTCGGTGGTGCCTCCCGGAGCGGCGGGCTCTGGATGCGGGCCGACGGGGTGTTCTCCCCGCCCGGCTCCTTCGTTCCGTCCGACGCCCTCACGTACGACACCGGCCTGGTCCCGGCCGCCGCGCGGATCGAGGTCACGCAGTACGCGGACCGGACCAGCCACCGCGTCACCACCCGGCTGCGCGGCCTCGTCCCGAACCGCGGGTACGGGATGCACGTCCACACCGCGCCCTGTGGGGCCGACCCCGTGTCGGCGGGGCCGCACTACCAGCACCGCACCTCGGCCACCGCGGACCCGGTCAACGAGGTGTGGCTGGACTTCCGCACCGACGGGAACGGGGACGGCGAGGCGGAGGCCCGGCACGACTGGGGGTTCCGGGAGGGCGGCGCCCGGTCGGTGATCGTTCACGACGCGCAGGGCGGCGCGGGGAAGCGGGTGGCCTGCTTCACGGTGCCGTTCGCGCCTTAGGCGCTCGACCCGCACTCCGCGCCCTGGGCGTGAGGTCGGGAGTACGGCGGTGCCCCGCCCCCACGCGACAGTCGCGCGGGGGCGGGGCACCGTACCGTCCGGGGGGCCCGGCCACCGGGTCGGCGCCGGTGGGGGTGTGCCGGGTCCCCGGAGTACCGGGGCGTCAGACCGAGACGGGCGTGGCCGGCTCGCGCCGGGGCTCCTCGGCGGTGACCCGCGTGGTCCGCGCCCCGAAGAGCCGGTCCAGGGCCACGGCGCCGGGGCCGGTGAAGACCAGCAGCAGGAAGGCCCAGCAGAAGAGGGCCGAGGCCTCGCCGCCGTTGCCCACCGGCATGAGCGCCTCAGGCTGGTGGACCTTGAAGTACGCGTAGGCCATCGAGCCGGAGGCGAGGAAGGCGGCGACCCGGGTGCCGAGGCCGAGGGCGACCAGGGTGCCGCAGACCAGCTGGATCAGGGCGGCGTACCAGCCCGGCCAGGCTCCGGCCTCCGCCTCGCGGCCGCCGAAGAGGCCGAAGAGGGTGGAGGCGCCGTGGATGGCGAAGATCAGGCCGATGATGAAGCGGAAGAGGCCGAGCGCATAGGGCTGGGCCCCGTTGAGGCGGTTGAGCATGGGGGGTGGGCTCCTTCGGTCTGGGTGGGGACGTGAACCGACTGAGCGCCTCAGGTTAGGGAAACCTCACTAGTGCTTGCAAGTTCAACATTCTGTCGGCTGGCTGAAAATCGACTACGGCTCCCTGGTGAGTGAACGCTCAAGAACGCTCACCAGCTGGTTGCCTCCAGCGCCGGACTTGGCCTGGACCAATGTCAGCGCAGAGTTCCGGCCACGCAAGGTCAGCGTCATGAGCTGGTTGCCGAACCAGGGGCCGCCCGCCCTGCTCCAGGTGACCGGCGACGGCTCCGTACGGCCGTGGCGGGTCAGCAGCCGGCCGATGCGCCGGCCGACCCCGCTCCAGCCGAACCGGAACCCCAGCCGGATCGACCGGGGGACCGAGTTGTGCACGGGCGAGCACGTCAGCTGGAGGACGTGGGCGTCCGGGGCGCCGCCGGGGGTGGCGGCGGGCCAGTGCGGCTCGGCGATGTAGGCGTGGTGCACGTCCCCGGACAGCACACATACCGTCGCCGGGGCGTCCGGCCCGCTCCCCGCCTGGCGGAGCAGCTCCGTGAACCGGCCGAAGGAATCGGGGAACGCGGCCCAGTGCTCCAGGTCGGCCGCCCGGCGCAGCTTCTCCCCGAAGCGGGCCCAGCGGCCGCCGCGGGCACCCGCGCACAGGGCCGCGTTCCAGGTCTCGGCGTCGTGGACGAGCGGGGGCAGCAGCCACGGCAGCGAGCTGCCGATCAGGAGGTGGTCGTACGCGGCGGGGTTCTCCAGCACCCGCTCCCGCAGCCAGCGGGCCTCGTCGTCGTCCAGCATCGCCCGCCGCTCCTCGTCCAGGACGCGGGCCGCCCGGGTGTCCACCATCAGCAATTGCACTCGGCCGAAAATGCGCTGGTAGCTCCAGCGGGTCCGGGCGGGATCCGCGTCGGTCTCGGCGGCGAAGCGGCGCAGCGCCTCGGTGCCGTCGGGGGAGGCCGTGACGGTGGCGTACAGGGGATCGGCCGCCAGCTCGGCGGGGGAGAGGTTGCCCAGGTGCTGGTAGACCCAGTACGACATCAGCCCGCTGACGATCCGCTCGTGCCACCAGGGTGTGGCCCGGATGTCACGCTGCCAGGCGG
This sequence comes from Streptomyces microflavus, assembly GCF_014650075.1. Classification (GTDB taxonomy): domain Bacteria; phylum Actinomycetota; class Actinomycetes; order Streptomycetales; family Streptomycetaceae; genus Streptomyces; species Streptomyces microflavus. The sequence goes on from NZ_BMUG01000001.1 coordinate 796,871, forward strand.
CGCTGGTGTTCCAGTCGTCGATCACGTCATGGTCGTCGAAGATCATGCAGCTCGGCACGGTGGAGAGCAGCCAGCGCACCTCGGGGTCGCGCCAGGATTCGTCGTACAGGCAGGTGTACTCCTCGAAGTCCGCCACCTCCGCGCCCGGCGCCTCGCGCAGATCGCGCCGGGCCGCCAGCCTCCGCCGCGTCGCCTCCGACGTCTCGTCCGCGTAGACCTGGTCGCCGAGCAGGAGGAGTACGTCGGGGCGTTCGGCGGCCGGGTCGGCGGCGAGGCGGGCGGCCAGGGTGACCAGGGCGTCCGGGCCCACGGGGTCGTGCCCGCCGCCGGGGGACGCGGCCCAGCGGCACGAGCCGAACGAGATCCTGACGCCCGGCCCGTCCGTCGCGGCCGCCGCCCCGTCCGCCCCCGCCCCCGCCACCGGGGGCGTGGTGATGGTGCTCGGTGGGAGGCGGGAGTCCTCGGGCGGCCAGACGCGCCGGTCCCCGATCAGCACCTCGTACGCCGTGGTGGTGCCGGGCGTCAGCCCCTCCACCACCACCAGCGCGTAATGATGCCCGGCCACCGCGAAGGTCGGCGAGGCCCCAGAGGCGCCGTCCGCGCACCGGACCTCCACGGTGCACGGACGGCTCGCCTCTGCCCAGACGGTCGCGGTGGACCCGCTCTCCCAGTCCACGTACCGCAGCAGTGGTCCCAGACGCAGCCCGGCCATGTGTTGCCTCCTCGCGTCGGACGTCGCGGATGAGGCTCCGTAACGTACATAACGACGGGGGAGGGTGCACAGGTTCCGGCGGTCAGCAGCCGCTCAGCGCCGACTGCAGGGCGCTCTTCTCGGCCGAGTCCACGCTCAGGTTGTACTGGTGCTTCACATGCACCCACGCGCGGACGTAGGTGCACTTGTACGCCGCGCGCGGCGGCATCCACTTGGCCGGGTCCTTGTCGCCCTTGGCCTGGTTGACGTTGTCGGTGACCGCGATGAGCTGGGGGCGGGTCAGGTCGTTGGCGAAGGACTGCCGTTGGGCGTTGGTCCAGCTGCTGGCACCGGAGCGCCAGGCCTCGGCCAGCGGGACCATGTGGTCGATGTCGACATCGGACGCGGCGCTCCAGGTGGCGCCGTCGTACTGCGAGTACCAGCTGCCGCTGACGGCGGCGCAGGAGGCGTCCTGCTGGACGTTCGTACCGTCGCGCTTGAGGACCACCTCACGGGTGTTGCAGGCGCCCGACTGGGTGATCCAGTGCGGGAACTTGTCGCGGCTGTACCCGCTGGACGAGCCCTCGGCGCCGACGGTGAGCTGGCCGAGGTAGGTGCGTGCGGTCGCCGCGCTGACCGGGGTGGGGAGGGCGGCCTGCGCGGTCGGGGCGGTGAGCAGTACGGAGGTGGCGGCGAGGGCGGCGGATGCAGCGACGACGGCTGAGCGACGCGCGTAGACACCGAGCATGCGAACTCCCTTGAGGTGGGGGGTGCGTGGGCGGGCGGCATGTGGAGCCCGGCCAGCGTGGCGGCGCCAGGTTTCTTGGGGATGGGCACCAGGTAACAGCGTGACGACATGTGCACGTCACATCAAGGGGTGTGACAGGTGCGCGGGGAGTGAATCAACCGCCGGGCGGGCGGCGGGAGTCGAAGGATGTGCGGAAGGGGCGCGGCGCCGCCGGAGCGCGGATGCCGTGCCGGCCGGTCCTATCGTTGCCGCGTGCTGCTTCCCGTCTCACCGGCCCTCGGGGTCGTCCTCGCCGTCCTGCTGGTCTTCGCGGCCGCCGTCGCCGCGCGCGCCGGGCTCGGCCGCTCGCGCGAGATCCTGGCGGCCGGGGTGCGGGCCGCGGTCCAACTCGCCGCGGTATCCCTGCTGATCGGCTGGGTGGCCCGGTATCTGGCCCCGCTGCTCGGCTTCGTGGCGCTGATGTTCGCCGTGGCGGCCTGGACGGCGGGGCGGCGCATCACCCGCAACAGCACCTGGTGGTGGGCGGCCGTGCCGATCGCGGCCGGGGCGCTCCCGGTGGTCGGGCTGCTGCTCGTCACCGGGCTCGTGCCGGTCCGTGGCCTGGCGCTCATTCCGGTGGCGGGCATCCTCATCGGAGGCGCGCTCACCGCGACCGTCCTGGGCGGGCGGCGCGCCCTGGACGAACTCACCACCCGTTACGGGGAGGTGGAGGCGGGAATGGCGCTCGGGATGCTCGACCGGGACGCCCGGCTGGAGATCGTACGGCCCGCCGCGTCGGACGCGCTGCTGCCGGGGCTCGACCAGACCAGGACGGTGGGGCTCGTCACGTTGCCGGGGGCGTTCGTGGGCATGCTGCTGGGCGGCGCCTCACCGGTGGAGGCGGGCGCCGTGCAGCTCTTCGTCCTGGTGGCGTTGATGGCGGTGCAGGTGGTGGCCGTCGCGACGGTCCTGGAGCTGGTCGCGCGGGGGCGGCTGCACCGGGAGTGACCCTGTCCGGGGGTAGGGCGGGGCGCGTCAGGGGTTTCAGGCCGCGCTGATGTGCAGGCAGCCGATATGAGGAGAAGTCAGGCCGCGCTGATGTGCAGGCGGATCGTGCCGTCCTCGGCCGTCTCCACCCGGATCTGCGTCAGGTCCTCGACATGGGCGTCCGGCGACAGGGCCGCGGCGCGCGGGCCGACGCCCACCACCCGCATCCCGGCCGCCCGGCCCGCGGCGATGCCCGCCTCGGAGTCTTCGAACACGATGCAGTCCGCCGGTCCGAAGCCCAGCTCCGCCGCGCCCTTGAGGAAGCCCTCCGGGTCCGGCTTGCTGGCGCCGACCTGTTCGGCGGTGACGCGGACGGCGGGCATCGGCAGCGCGGCTGCCGTCATCCGGGCCGTCGCGAGAGCGCTGTCGGCCGAGGTCACCAGTGCGTGCGGGAGATCGGCGATCGCGGCCATGAACGCGGGAGCGCCGCCGACCGGCACCACGCCGTCGACATCGGCGGTCTCCTCGGCGAGCATCACGCGGTTGTCCGCGTAGTTCTCCTCGACCGGGCGGTCCGGAAGCAGGACGGCCATCGTGGCGTACCCCTGGCGTCCGTGGACCACCTTGAGTGCGGCCTCGGGGTCCAGTCCGTGCCTGAGGGCCCACCGGCGCCAGCAGCGCTCGACGACCGCGTCGGAGTTCACGAGGGTGCCGTCCATATCCAGAAGGAGGGCACTTGCGGTGAGGACGGTGGCCGACATCGGCTGGCTCCAGAGCGCGGGGGATGGTGGTGCGGTACAGAGCAGCGCCCGCCCGCCGGTCAGGGAGTGCGGGCGGGAGCCACTTTGTTCCACGAAGATACAAAAACCTGGGGCGGAAAGCCAATCCCGCAGGTCCGCCCCTGCCCGGCGGCCCGGCCCGGCGGCCCTGCACGCCCGGTCAGTCGCGCCCCCGACCGGTCGTCTCCGCCTCCAGCGCACGCCGGGTGTTCGGCCCGTACACCCCGACCGGGTCGCCCTGGATCGCCTTGTACGACTGGTAGATCCGCACGGCGTTCTCCACCCGGTCGTTGAAGTTCCCGTCCGCGTTGCCGTGGTAGAGCCACACCTCCTGGAGCCGGTTCTGCAACACGGCCACCTGCGGGCCCTGGTTGCCGCGCCGCAGCGAGGAGGGGGCCAGCTCCGCGGGCGGGCCGTCGGACGGCGGGGCCGGGCTCCCGCTCGCCGTTACGGACGGGGTGCCGGGTGCCGGTGGTGCCGAGGCGGAGGCGGTCGGGCTCGGGGTGGCGCTCTGCGACGGCGAGGCGGAGGCGGACGGCGAGGCGGATGCCGAGGGGGTGGGCGAGGCCGACCTCGTACGGGACGGAGCGGCCGAGGGGGAGGGGGACGGTGCGACGGAGGCCGCCGTCCCTTCCTCGACGTCCGGGACGCTCGTGGTCGCCTCCGGCAGGGCCTCGTCCTGGCTCCCGTCCCGGTCGAAGAGCCCTCCGGCGAAGGCCGCCGTGCCGACCACCGCGGCCACCGCCGCCCCTACGGCCAGGGCGGCGAAGGGGCGCCTGCGGCGCGGCTGCACGGGGTCGGGGGCGCCGGGGGCCGTCCCGAAGGCCGGCCCCGCGCCGAAGCCGGGGCCCGCGCCCATCGCGGCGGTGCGCCGCCTGCTCTCGTCCGCCGCGGGGTACGCGCCCGCGCCCGGGCCGGTACCCGTACCCATGCCCGTACGGGAATCCGTGCCCGATCCCGTGCCAGGCCCCGGGCCGCCGCCCAGGTGCAGCGGCATGGTGGTGGCCGCGTCACCCGAAGCGTCCTGCACCGGCCCACCGGAGCCCGTCCCAGCCGAACCCGGCCCACCGGAGCCCGTCCCAGCCGAACCCGGCCCACCGAACCCCGCCGCACCGGACCCCGAAGCGCTAGCAGCATCCCCGCCCTCAGCCGCCGCACCGTCCCCCAGCGTCACGTACGGCCTGATCCGCAGCGGGTCGAAGTCCTCCGCCGCGGCCATCTCCGCCGACCGGGCAGCCCGCAGCTCATCCCCCATGAGCCGGTTCGCGCCCGTATCCGTACCGCACCGGCAGGGCACCCGGTGCTCCGTGCCGGGCTCGCCTGCCGTCCGTCTACCGCACTCCGGGCATGCGTGTCCGGTCATCGTGGGTCCCCTCCCCTTGAACTGCCTGCGATTATGCAGCTCGCTCCGGCGAAGCCCAACGCCCCACCGGCGCCCGGCAGACCCTCAAACAGTGCTCGGCAGGCCATAAGGGGGCAGAACGTCCAGGATGGGGGTGTAGTGGATCAGCGGATCGAGGAGATGCCCATGGCCCAGCAGCTGAGCCCGCAGCCCATGGCCCCCGGCGAAGGGCAGTCCCACCGGACCGTCCTGGTGGCGATCGGCGCGCTGCTCCTCGGCATGCTGCTCGCGGCACTCGATCAGACCATCGTCTCGACGGCGCTGCCGACGATCGTCAGCGAGCTCGGCGGCCTGGACCACCTGTCCTGGGTGGTCACCGCCTACCTGCTGGCGGCGACGGCGGCGACACCGCTCTGGGGAAAGCTCGGCGACCAGTACGGCCGCAAGAAGCTGTTCCAGGCCGCGATCATCATCTTCCTGATCGGCTCGGCCCTCTGCGGTGTCGCCCAGAACATGCCCCAGCTCATCGGCTTCCGTGCCCTCCAGGGGCTCGGCGGCGGCGGGCTCATGGTGCTCTCGATGGCGATCGTCGGCGACCTCGTCACACCGCGCGAACGCGGCAAGTACCAGGGTCTGTTCGGTGCCGTCTTCGGGGCGACGAGCGTGCTCGGACCGCTGCTCGGCGGGTTCTTCACCCAGCACCTCAGCTGGCGCTGGGTCTTCTACATCAACCTGCCGATCGGCGTGGTCGCGCTGCTCGTCATCGCGGCCGTGCTGCACATCCCGGTCCGCCGCGAGAAGCACACCATCGACTACCTCGGCACCTTCCTCATCGCCTCCGTCGCCACCTGTCTGATCCTCGTGGCATCCCTCGGCGGTACCACCTGGGACTGGGGATCTGCCCAGATCATCGGACTGGCCGTGCTCGCCGTGGTGCTGCTGATCGCGTTCGTCGCCGTGGAGCGGCGGGCGGCGGAACCGGTGCTGCCGCTGAAGCTCTTCCGGATCAGGACCTTCAGCCTCGTCGCCGTCATCAGCTTCGTCATCGGGTTCGCGATGTTCGGCGCGATGACCTATCTGCCCACCTTCCTCCAGGTGGTCCACGGCATCACACCCACCATGTCCGGTGTGCACATGCTGCCGATGGTCCTGGGCCTGCTGCTCACCTCGACCGCCTCCGGCCAGATCGTCAGCCGCACCGGCCGCTGGAAGGTCTTCCCCCTCGCGGGCACCGCTCTCACCGCCGCCGGCCTCCTGCTCCTCCACCGCCTCACCCCGGACAGTTCGACCTGGGAGATGAGCCTCTACTTCTTCGTCTTCGGCGCCGGGCTGGGCCTGGTCATGCAGGTCCTCGTCCTCGTCGTGCAGAACGCCGTCTCGTACCAGGACCTGGGCGTCGCCACCTCCGGCGCGACGTTCTTCCGCTCCATCGGCGCCTCGTTCGGCGTGGCCATCTTCGGCACCGTCTTCACCAACCGGCTCACCGGACAGCTCGAAAGTGCCCTCGCGGGCCGGTCCGTGCCGCCGGGTGCCGACGCCGAACGGCTGGCGGCCGACCCCCGGGCCATCCAGATGCTCCCGGCCGACCTGCGCCCCTCGATCCTCAGCGCGTACTCCACCTCCATCACGGACGTGTTCCTGTACGCGGCCCCCGTCGTCCTCGTCGCCTTCGTGCTGGCCTGGTTCCTCAGGGAGGACAAGCTCCGGGGCTCGGTCACCGCCCCCGACACCAGCCAGACGCTCGCCTCGAACCCGGTGGAGCGCTCCTCGTACGACGAGTGCGCCCGCGCCCTGTCGGTGCTCGCGACCCGGGAGGGGCGCCGGGAGATCTACGAGAAGATCACCGCGCGCGCCGGGTACGACCTGCTGCCCGCGGCCAGCTGGCTGCTGCTGCGGATCAAGCGGCACGGCACCGTCGAGCCCGCCCGGCTCGCCGAGGTCACCCCCGTACCGCTGCGGGTGATCACCGACGCGGCCCGGCAGGTGGAAGGGCGTGGGCTGGCCCGCCGCGAGGGGCTCCAGATGATCCTGACCGATGAGGGCGCCGAAGCCGTCGTGAAGCTCTCCCAGGCCCGGGAGGACTCCCTCGCGGAGCTGCTGGGCGACTGGTGGGGGCCCGAGCGCCCCACCGACCTGGTCAAGCTCGTCGCCGAGCTGACCGCGGAGGTCAGCGGGTCGAGCAAGGAGCGCCCGCACGAGCCGGCTCCGCCCCGCGACCACGCGGCGGACCGGCACCACGACATCGACCACCCGGACCACGGCCGCCCGGACCGCACGGACCGCACGGACTGACGGGAGTACACGGCACCGCACGCCCGGACCGCGCGGCCCGACGGAGCCCCCGCGCCGGGGAGCCCCGGGAGCTCCTCACAGCTCCTTCGCGAACCAGACCTCCGCGTACGGGTTGCGCCGGTGGAAGGCCGGCACCTCCCCGTAACCGTGCTTCGCGTACAGCCCGCGCGCCTCGACCAGGTCGTTGCGGGTGTCCAGCCGGAGCAGCCGCACCCCGAGCGCCCGCGCCTCCTCCTCGATCGCGGCCAGCAGCAGCCCGCCTCCGCCCGTCCCCCGGAACTCCGGCCGTACGTACACCCGCGTCAGCTCCGCCGAACCCGCCACGGTCTCCTCCGTCAGCACCAGCCCGGCGCAGCTCGCGGCCCTGCCCTCGTGGCGGCCGACGACGAACTGGCCGGTCGGCGGCAGCAGCAGGTCTGCGCCGTCGTCGGCGAGTCCCTCGGCCAGCTCCGCGGCGGTGGCGGGCCGCTGCCAGTAGCGGCTCGCCACCTCGTCGTAGTAGTCGCGGCGCAGGGCCGTGGCGTCGGGGGAGTCGAATCGTTCGGGGGTCACGGTCCAGTTCACGTGGGGCATTCTTGCTCCTTCACGGCCGAAGGACGACGTGATTATGTGCAGGGGGCACCAGTGAACCGACCGACCAACGACACCGATTCCTCCGCCGCGCGGGCCCGGGCCGTCCAGCACCTCGCCGGCCGGTGGATACGGGATGCCCTGGCCACCGGGAAGCCGGCGGAGGGCGGCAGCTTCGTCTGCTCGCCCGCCGGGCTGTGGCTGGCGCTCGCCGCCGTGGCCGCCGGGGCGCGCGGCGGGACCGCCCGGGAGTTGCGGGCCCTGCTCGGTACGGCGGACCGGGAGGCGGCGTCCGTCGTGACGGCGGCGGCCCGTGAGCTGGCGCTGACCGGGGCGCTGGGGGTGGCGACCCGGGTGTGGAGCCGGGTGCCGGTGGCCGACGCGTACCGCGAGGCCCTGCCGGACGTCCGCTTCGACGCGATGGACCCGGCGGCGGCCGACGCCTGGGTACGGGAGGCCACCGGCGGGCTGATCGGGCGGCTGCCCCTGGAGATCACCGACGGGACCCTGCTCGCCCTGGTCAACGTCCTGGCGCTGAAGGCCCGCTGGGAGAAGCCGTTCGATGCCTGGCGGACCCGGGACCTCCCGTTCACCGACGCCTCCGGGGCGACCCGACCGGTGCCGACCATGGCCAAGGACGTCCCGCTCGCCGATGTCTGGGCCGTGGACGGCACGTACGTCGTCGAACTGCGCTGCACCGGAGGGCCGGGCGGTACCGGAGGGCCGGGCGGTACCGGTGGGCCGGGCAGTGCCGGAGGGCCGGGCGGTACCGCAGAGCCGGGCAGTGCCGGTGGCCCGGGTGGCGGCGGAGCCCGGGTCAGGTTCGTCCTGGGGGAGCCGGGCGCGGGCGCCGGCCGGGTGCTGCCCGCCGGGTGGGCGGGCCGGGCGGCGGGTGCCCCGCCGGCCGCGGACCGGGTGACCATCGCGCTGCCGCGCCTCACCCTGCGTACGCGCGTGGCCGTCACCGGGCAGCTGCCCGCGCTCGGGATCCGGCTGGCCACCTCCGACGCGGCGGACTTCTCCGGCCTCTCGCCCGAGCCGCTCGCCATCTCCGACGTGGTCCAGGAGGCCGTGCTGAAGGTCGCCGAGGAGGGGGTGGAGGCCGCGGCGGTGACGGTGGTCGCCATGCGGGCCGGGAGCGCGGCCCCGCCGCCGCAGAGGCTCCTGCACCTCGCCTTCGACCGCCCGTTCGGCATCGTCGTGCTGCCCGCCGACAGCGATGTCCCGCTCTTCACCGCCTGGCAGGCGGACACCCCCGCCGACCCGGCCTGAAGCCTCCCCGAGGCGGCCGCAGCCCCCCGATCGTCCAGGGGGCCCGCCCCGCGCCGACGCCGGGCAAACATTCTTCCGGACAAAAGCGTGATGACAGTCAGGCAAAGAGGGGGTTGATTGTGTCTACCTCGTAGGGCAATGCGAGGCTTCATCCGGCACTGCCCCGAGTCGAAGGGGCGGGGCATGGAACGGTGGGAGGGTCGGCGCAGCGTGACAAATGCGGATCACAGTGTGCGCGGTGGCGCGGTGGCGGACGCGATGACGAACACGGAGACGAGGACCGGGCTGACCCGGGCCCTGCTCTGGCTGGTCGTGGCCGTGCTGGCGGTACGGCAGATGGCGGTGGTGCTGCGGCAGCCGCCCGGCGAACGGCTCACCGATCTGGAGACCTGGATCGGGGAGAACGGCGTCCTGCACGTGACGGGCTCGCTGTACGACAGCGGCCGGTTCACCGGGACGCCCTTCGCCGGTCTGGTGCTGAAGCCCCTGACCGCCTCGGCCGAGGCCTCCCTCGGTATCGCGTGGACCTTCGGGTCCCTGCTCCTGGTGGCCGCCCTCGGCGTCGTCGCCGCGCGCGCCCTGCCCGCGCCGGTCGGCCGGCGTACGGCGCTGCTCGCGGTGCCCGTCGCCATCACCCTGCTCATGCTGTCGCTGCCGGTCCGCAACACCCTCCACCTCGGCCAGACCAGCATCCTGCCGGTCCTGCTGGTGCTGCTGGCCTGCTTCGTCGTCCGGGACCACCGGCTGCAGGGCGTCCTCGTCGGCCTCGCGGCCGCCCTGCAGCCGACGCTCCTGCTCTTCGCGGCGCTGCTCTGGCTGACCGGGAAGCGGCGGGCTTCGGTGACCGCCGGTGCCGCCTTCGCCCTCTGTACGGCCGCCGCCTGGGCCGCGGTGCCGAAGGACTCATGGACGTACTGGGTGCACCATGTCGCGGGCGCCGGGCTCGGTGAGCGGCCGGACAGCCTGGCCAACCAGTCCCTCCACGGCGCCCTGCTCCGGCTCGGTTTCGAGGGCCCGGCCGAGATCGCCCTGTTCCTCGTCCTCGCCGCCGCGGTCACCGTCGTCGGCGTGCGCCGCGCGGTCCGCTACGCCCAGGACGGGCAGCTGCTCCTCGCGGTGGCCGTGACCGGATGCGTCGTCGTGGCCGTCTCGCCGACCGCCTGGCAGCACCAGCTGCTGTGGGTGCTCCTGGCCGTCGTCGGCAAAGTCGGCAAACGCGCCTCCGACCGACTGGTCTGGCCCGCCGTCGTGGTGCTCGTCATCACGCTCCCCGCCAAGATGCTGCTCCCGAACGTCGGCCTGGTCATCCCCGTACGGGACAACGTGCTGCTCCTCGCGGCGCTCGGCGCGGCCTGCTTCGCCCCGTTCCTGCTGCGCACCTCCCCGTACTGGCAGCGGCCCATCCCCACCGACCACGCGAGACCGGTCGCCGCCCGCTTCGCCCGCGTGCCGCTCCTGCCGTTCTGGCGCCGGGTGCTCCACCGCCCCAACCTGCTGCTGGAACTCCTGCTCATCCGGGTCGTCTACTCCGCGTACGCACAGGTCCGCCTCGCCGCCACCGCGGGCCGCCCGCTCGCCGAGGAGCACGGCCGGCAGATCCACGCCATCGAGCAGTGGCTGCACATCGACATCGAGCTGTGGGTCAACCACACGGTCGTGCAGATCACCTGGCTGCGGGAGTTCTTCGACTACTACTACCTGACCTTCCACTTCATCGTCCCGCTGACGATCCTCGGTGTGCTGTACGCGCGCCGCCCCGCCGACTACCGCTGGGTCCGCTCCTCCATCGGCTTCGCCACCCTGCTGGCGCTCGTCGGCTTCTGGCTCTACCCGCTGGCCCCGCCCCGGCTCATGCCGGGCCTCGGCTTCATCGACACCGTCCACGGGGTGCAGGACTTCGCGAAGCCCGACTACGGCACGCTGACCACCGTCACCAACCAGTACGCGGCGATGCCGTCGCTGCACTTCGGCTGGTCGCTCTGGTGCGGGGTGGTGATCGTGATGCTCGCCCCGAGGATGTGGATGAAGGCGCTCGGCCTGCTCCACCCGCTCTTCACCATCGCGGCGATCGTGGCGACCGCCAACCACTGGGTGCTGGACGCGGCCGGCGGCGCGCTGGTCGTCTCGCTGGGCTTCGGGCTGACGTACTTGCTGTCCGGACCGCGGAAGCTGGTGACGGAGGAGAAGCAGCCGGCGGAACCCGGGCGGCCGGAGCCAGGAGCCACCCGGGCGGCCCGGCGTCAGGAGTCCGAGGACGCACTCACCTGAAGCCGGCCCCGCTTCAGGAGTCCGGGGACGCACTCACCTGAAGCTGCTTGATGCCGTTCAGCCAGGCCGAGCGGAGCCGCCGGGGGTCCTCCAGCAGCCGCAGATCCGGCAGCACGTCCGCGATGGCGTTGAAGATCAGGTCGATCTCCATCACAGCCAGCGACTTGCCGAGGCAGAAGTGCGGGCCGCCGCCCCCGAAGCCGAGGTGCGGGTTGGGGTCGCGGGTGATGTCGAAGGCCTCCGGGGCGTCGAAGACCTCGGGGTCGTTGTTGGCCGAGGAGTAGAACAGCCCGACGCGCTCGCCCTTCCTGATCCGCTGACCGCCCAGCTCCAGATCCTGGGTGGCGGTCCGCTGGAAGGAGACGACCGGGGTCGCCCAGCGCACGATTTCCTCGGCCGTGGTCTTCGGGCGCTCCCGCTTGTAGAGCTCCCACTGCTCGGGGTGGGTGAGGAAGGCGTGCATGCCGTGGCTGATCGCGTTACGGGTGGTCTCGTTACCGGCCACCGCGAGCAGGATCACGAAGAACCCGAACTCGTCGGAGGACAGGTTCCCCTCACCCTCCGCCGCGACCAGCCGGCTCACGATGTCCTGGGCCGGGCACTCCTTCCGGGCCGCCGCCAGGTTCATCGAGTACGCGACGATCTCCATGGCCGCCTCGGCGCCGACCTCCTCGGTGATCGCGTACTCGGGATCGTCGTACGCGGCCATCTTGTTGGACCAGTCGAAGATCTTCGAACGGTCCTGCTGCGGTACGCCGATGAGTTCGGCGATCGCCTGGAGCGGCAGCTCCACCGCGATGTTGGTCACGAAGTCGAAGGAGCCGTCGGCGTCGGCGGAGGCAAGGGCCGTCTCGACGATGGAGCGGGCCCTGGAGCGCAGCGCCGCCTCCAGCGAGCGCACCGCGCGCGGGGTGAAGCCGCGCTGGACGATCTGGCGGACCCGGGTGTGTTCCGGTGGGTCCATGTTGAGCATGATGAGCTTCTGGACCTCGATCTGGTCGCGGCTGATCGTCTCGTTGAAGCGGATGACCGCGGTGTTGGTGTTCGAGGAGAACAACTCGGGATGCGTGGAAACGTACTTGACGTCCGCGTGGCGGGTGACGGCCCAGTACCCCGAGTCGCCGAAGCCGGAGATGTTGGTGGGCTGGGTGCACCACCAGACCGGCGCGGTCTGCCGCATCAGGGCGAACTCCGGGTGCGGGACCCGGGCTTGCAGGAGGTCGGGGTCGGTGAAGTCGAACCCGTCGGGCAGATGGGGGCAGCGCATGGGCACCTCTCCACTCCGAGCCTGATTCTGACGGTCCATCAGAATCTGCCCGCAAGGTAGTAACGAGTTCTACAAGTCGCAAGGGTCCTGGCCGGATCTGTTCCCCGCCGGAGTCCCGCACAGTCGACAACCCCGAAGCGGGGGCGCGCGCAAGGGGTGTACGCGGTCCGTGCACGCCCCTTGCGCAGCCGGTCCCGCGTCACGAGACTGCTTGCAGAACTAGAACGCGTACTAGTTCCTTCCGTGGGCGCCGGGACGCCCCCAGCGGAAGCGCGAGGAGAGGACGAGCTCATGGCCGCGGAACCCGTCATCGTCGAAGCCGTACGCACCCCGATCGGCAAGCGTGGAGGCGCGCTCGCCAATCTGCACCCCGCCTACCTGCTGGGCGAGACCTACCGTGAACTCCTCGGCCGCACCGGCATCCAGGCCGACTGCGTCGAGCAGATCGTCGGCGGCACCGTCACCCACGCCGGGGAGCAGTCCATGAACCCGGCCCGCAACGCCTGGCTGGCCGTGGGCCTGCCGTACGAGACCGCCGCCACGACGGTGGACTGTCAGTGCGGCTCATCGCAGCAGGCCTCGCACATGGTCGCCAACATGATCGCCGCCGGAGTCATCGACGTGGGCATCAGCTGCGGCGTCGAGGCGATGTCGCGGGTGCCGCTGGGCAGCGGCTCCAAGCACGGGCCGGGGAAGCCCTGGCCCGACGAGTGGAACGTCGACCTGCCCAACCAGTTCGAGGCCGCCGAGCGCATCGCCCGCAAGCGCGGCCTGACCCGCGAGAAGGTCGACGCGCTCGGCCTCCTCTCGCAGCGGCGGGCCGCCGAGGCGTGGGCCGAGGAGCGGTTCAAGCGTGAGACGTACGCCGTCCAGGTCCCCACCACCGAGGAGGAGCAGGCGGCCGGCGAGGGCATGTGGCGGCTCGTCGACCGGGACGAAGGGCTCCGGGACACCTCGATGGAGGCGCTCGCCGGGCTGAAGGCCGTCATGCCGAGCGCCATCCACACCGCGGGCAACTCCTCGCAGATATCCGACGGCGCCTGCGCCCTCATGTGGGCCTCGAAGCGGATGGCCCGCGCCCTGAAGCTCAGGCCCAGGGCCCGGATCGTCGCCCAGGCCCTGGTCGGCTCCGACCCGCACTTCCACCTGGACGGCCCGATCGACGCCACCCGGGCGGTGCTCGGGAAGGCGGGCATGTCGCTGAAGGACATCGACCTGGTCGAGATCAACGAGGCGTTCGCCTCGGTGGTGCTCAGCTGGTCCCAGGAGTTCGAGGCCGACCTCGACGGCCTGGAGAAGGTCAACGTCAACGGCGGCGCGATCGCGCTGGGCCACCCGGTCGGTGCGACGGGCGCGCGCCTGATCACCACCGCCCTGCACGAACTGGAACGCCGCGACAAGGAGTTCGCGCTCATCACGATGTGCGCGGGCGGGGCGCTGGCCACGGGGACGATCATCCAGCGGCTGTAGCGGCCCGGGCCTTCAGCAGCCGAGGGGGCCGTCCACCTCTAGAATTCCTCGAACCCCACCCGTGCGTCGAACGCCGCCCGCCGGGTCGCCCGGCGCAGTGCCTTCAGCAGGGTCGGCCCGACCGTGAGCGTCAGTACGACGGTGAGCACCGCCCGCCCCAGGTCCCAGCCCAGCGAGGTCGCCGCGCAGTAGGCGAGGAAGCGCACCAGGTTCTCGTGGAGCGGGTCGCCCGCGACGAACGAGATGCCCGAGCCCAGACCGGGGACGATCGTCCAGCCGTACAGATTCATGATCGTGCCGTACGCGAACGCCGCCACGGACCCGTACACCGCGAGCATCGCCAGCTCCGCCCGGCCGCGCAGCCGGTCCGCGCCCGGCAGCAGCCCCGCGCCCATCGTGAACCAGCCCATCGACAGCATCTGGAACGGCATCCACGGCCCGACCCCGCCCGTGAGCAGCGCGGAGGCGAACATCGTCACCGAGCCGAGCACGAACCCGAAGCCGGGGCCCAGCACCCGCCCGCTCAGCACCATCAGGAAGAACATCGGCTCCAGGCCCGCCGTGCCCGCCCCCAGCGGGCGCAGCGCCGCCCCGACCGCCGCCAGCACCCCGAGCATCGCGACGGCCTTGGCGTCCATGCCGGACTCCGAGATCGTCGCCACCACCACCGCGACCAGCAGCGGAAGCAGCGCCGCGAACAGCCACGGCGCGTCCTGCGCGTGCGCGAGCCCGGACCCCGAACCGGCCAGCAGCGGCCACCCGAAGGCGACCACGCCGACCGCGCTGACCAGCACCAGCGCGGCCACCGACTTCGGCCCGAGCCGCACGGGCCGGGGGGCCCGCGCCCTCTCCGTAACACTCACGCGCCCGCCTCCAGCGCGCCGCGCACCTGGGAGACGGTCAGCCACTCCTGCGGGGCCAGGATCTTCGCCGTCTGCGGGGCGAAGGCGGGGGAGGAGACCACCACGCGCCCGGTCAGGCCGTCCGCGACGACCTCGCCGTCGGCGAGGATCACCACCCGGTGGGCCAGCTCCGCCGCCAGCTCCACATCGTGCGTCGCCAGGACGATCGCGTGGCCCTCGGCCGCCAGCGACCGCAGTACGCCGACGAGCCGGCCCTTCGCCGCGTAGTCCAGGCCCCGGGTCGGCTCGTCCAGCAGCAACAGCGGCGGGCGGGCCGTCAGGACCAGGGCGAGCGCGAGGGCGAGCCGCTGGCCCTCGGAGAGGTCGCGGGGATGCGTGGCGTCCTCGACGCCCGGGAGCAGTTCGGAGACCAGCGCCCGGCAGGTGCCCTCCGCCGCGCCCGCGTCCCGGTCGGCGGCCGCGCACTCGGCGGCCACCGTGTCCGCGTACAGCAGATCGCGCGGCTCCTGCGGGACCAGGCCGACCCGGCGGATCATGGTGCGCGGATCGGTACGGGCCGGGGCCAGGCCGCCGACGCGTACGGAGCCGGAGGTGGGCTCGACCATGCCGACCAGCGCGCCGAGCAGCGTGGACTTCCCGGCCCCGTTACGGCCCATCAGCGCCACGGTCTCGCCGGGCGCCACGGTGAGCGTGACCCGCCGCAGCGCCTCGATCCGCCCGCGCCGCACGCTCAGCGACTCGACCCGGGTGACGGGGTCGGTGGCCGGGGCGGGGGCGGCTTCGGCAGATCCCTTACGTCCCAGCAGCCGGGCGATCCGCCCGGGGCGGGGGCCGGTCGATACGGGCGCGGGCGCGACGGACGGGTTCACGTCCACGTTCACGTCCACGTCCACGGAAGTCTCCGGCGGCGCGACGGACACATTCGCGGGAGCCCCCGGCGGTGCGGGCGGTTCGGCCGTCGCCAGCCGGGCCCGCAGCTCGCCCGCCCCGCGCCGGGCATCGCGTACCGACAGCGGCAGCGGGTCCCAGCCCGCCAGCAGCCCCAGCTCCGCGACCGGCGGCCGGACCGGTGAGATGGCCATGATCTCGGCGGGCGCCCCCATCACGGGCGCGGCGCCCGGCGCGGGCAGCAGGACGACCTGGTCCGCGTACTGCACCACCCGCTCCAGCCGGTGCTCGGCCATCAGCACGGTCGTCCCCAGGTCGTGGACCAGCCGTTGCAGTACGGCGAGAACCTCCTCGGCCGCCGCCGGGTCCAGCGCGGACGTCGGCTCGTCGAGCACCAGCACCTTGGGGTGCGGGGTCAGCACCGAACCGATCGCCACCCGCTGCTGCTGGCCGCCCGACAGGGTCGCGATCGGCCGGTCCCGCAGCTCGGCCAGCCCCAGCAGATCGAGGGTCTCCTCCACACGCCGGCGCATGACGTCCGGCGCCAGGCCCAACGACTCCATGCCGTACGCGAGTTCGTCCTCGACCGTGTCCGTGACGAAGTGGGCCAACGGGTCCTGCCCCACCGTGCCGACCAGATCGGCCAGTTCACGCGGCTTGTGGGTGCGGGTGTCCCGCCCGCCCACCGTGACCCGGCCGCTCAGCACCCCGCCCGTGAAGTGCGGGACGAGCCCCGAGACCGTACCGAGCAACGTCGACTTGCCGACCCCCGACGGTCCGACGAGCAGCACCAACTCCCCTTCCGGGACCGCGAGATCGACGCCGGAGAGCGTGGGCCGGTCCGTCCCGTCGTACCGCACGGAGACCTGCTCGAACCTGATCACGCCTGCTCCTTGCCGCGGTGGTCGTCGCTGCGACGGTCGTGTTCTTCGAAGCGCCGGGCCGAAGGGGGTACGGGGGCGACCAGCGCGGGCAGCAGCCCGACCAGCACGGCCGCCGCCGGCCAGAGCGGCAGCACCGGCGCGGTCAGCGGTACGACCCCGGGGTGCAGCGCCTCCGGATCGACCGAGCCCGCCCGGATCATCGCGGCCGCCACCACCGCACCCGACCCCGCCACCAGCCAGGCCCGTACGCCCCACCGGTCCGGGCGGTAGCGGGTGCGCACCGAACGACGGCCGCCGAGCCGCAGCCCCGCCATCGCCGCGACGAGCCCCGCCAGCAGAACGGGCAGCCCGTACACGGCCCCCTGCGCGGCCAGCAGCCCGTACGTGCCCGCGCACACCCCGAGCAGCCCGCCGAGGGTGAGGACATTGGTGGTGTGCCGGACGGCGGGCGGGACCTGGGCGGTACGCCCGTACCCCCGGGCGTCCATCGACGCGGCCACCGCCACCGAGCGCTCCAACGCCCCCTCCAGCACCGGCAGTCCGATCTGCGCGACGGCCTTCACCCCACCGGTCGGCCGCCCCCGCAGCCGCCGCGCGGTACGCAGCCGGACCACATCGGCGACCATGTTCGGGGCGAACGTCATGGCGACGACGACGGCGACCCCGACCTCGTACAGCGCGCCGGGCAGCGACTTCAGCAGCCGGGCCGGGTTGGCGAGCGAGTTCGCCGCGCCGACGCAGATCAGCAGGGCGGCCAGCTTCATCCCGTCGTAGAGGGAGAAGACCAGCTGCTCGGCCGTGACCCGGCCGCCGATCCGCACCCCCTGTGCCCAGTCGGGCAGCGGCACTTCGGGGAGCGTCAGCACGGTGTGCGAGCCCGGGATCTGCGAGCCGAGGAAGACGGAGAAGAGCAGGCGCAGCGCCACGACGAAGAGCCCGAGCTTGATGAACGCCCCGTACGAACGGGCCCACGGCGCGTCCGTGCGCCGGGCCGCCACCACATACCCCGCCACCCCGACCAGCAGGCCGAGCAGCAGCGGGTTGGTCGTCCGGGAGGCGGCCGTGGCCAGCCCCAGCGCCCACAGCCACCACGCCCCGGCCGGCAGCGCGTTGGAGCGGCCCGCCTCGGGCGCGTGCAGGGCACGCCGGAGCAGCCGGGCCGCCCCCGGGGAGCGCGTCATCGGCGCCGGCGGGCCTGGAACACGGCGGCTACGCCCAGCAGCAGGACGGCCCCGATGCCGACGAGGAGCCCGGCGGAGGGGCCACCGCCGCCGTCCCCGTCATCCACGCCGTCCCCGTCATCCACGCCGTCCCCGTCATCCGCTGCCGGTGCCGAGGAGGCGGCAGGCGCGGAGGGCTCCCCGCTGCCGTCCTTCTTGCTGCCGTCACCCGACACCTGCTCGCCGCACCCGGACCTCGGATAACCCGAGATCGCGCAGATCATCGCGCTGCTGTCGTACCGCAGCGGCTTCGCCACCGAGGCGAGCGCCTCCGCGCTGCTGGCGTCCGGCGCGACCTGGGCGCAGGCGGTGCGCAGCGCGGGCGGCTCCTCCCCGTCCGGGGCGTCCGCCGCCGTACCGGGGTCGATCACCAGGGCGACCCGCTTGGAACCGTCCTTCGCCGGGGTGTCCGCACAGATCGCCCCGAAGTCGGGGGCGCGGCGCGGCTGGTCGGCGTCGGCGGAGTCCTCGCTGACGGAGAACCGGAAGCCCTGGACCGTACCGTCGTCGGGGCGCAGGAGGGAGGGGCCCTGGGTGGCGTACGCCCAGTCCTTGCCGTTCGCCTCCCAGAAGGACCAGTAGCGGTACCCGGCGGCCTCGGCACCGCCCGCCCCGAACAGGACCGCCGAGGCGGCGAGCAGGGTGGTGAGGAGAGCGGCGATCGGAGCCCGGAGCACTGCTCCGGACGGTGTGCGCCGCTCACCGGCGCACCCGGCACGATCCGTCACGGCTGCTGCTTCTTCCGGCGCATGGAGAGCAGGAAACCGATGCCCGCGCCGAAGAGCAGACCGATGCCGACCAGCCACCACAGGCCGAGCCCGCCGTCGTCGCTCTCGGTGCCGCTGGAGGGCTGCGGACCGCTCGGGGTCGGCGAGGGGAGCGCGGTCGCGGCGGGGGAGGGGCCGGTCGCGTTGAGCTGCTTGACCAGGTCGGTCCCGCCGAAGTTGCGGGCGTCGGCGCCGGTGGCGTGCGCGGCGAAGATCAGCTGCGCGGAGGCGGCGGGCCCGCCCTGCTTCGCCCAGGTCCCGGCGTTCTTCTCCAGCCACTTCACCGAGGCGGCGGCCTTGTCCTTGTGCCCCGAGGCGGCGAGGGAGACGACCGCGTCCGCCGTGTTGCCGAAGTCGGGCTGCGGCTCGGCGTCCTCGGCGCCCGGCATCGGGGGCTGCTCCAGGTAGGGGGAGGCGGCCAGGGTCGCGGCGAGGTAGTGGGCGCCGTTCTGCGCGCTCTGCTCGGCGGTGAGGTCGTCGCCCTTGGTGCAGACGGGGTCCTTCACCGCGTTGGCGTCCCCGACGGCCATGCCCTTGCCCAGCAGCCCGAGCACGGCGGCGGCCGACGCGTCGTTGTTGGCGACGAGCTCGCCCTTCTTGCCGGGCTGGTAGGCGAAGGCGCCGCCGTCCTCCTTGCCGCACGGGATGGCCAGGGCCTGGAGCGCGGTGTAGGGGGTCCTGCCGTCGGCGGTGGTCACCTCGCCGATCGGGACGCTCGTACGGGCGAGGGCGCCGATCACGACGGCGGTGGAGTTGGCGTCGCTGGGGCTGCCCGGGTTGTACCCCCAGCCGCCGTCCTCGTTCTGGACGGACTTCAGCCAGTCGGCCCCGTTGTCGGCGGCGTCACGGTGCTGGTTCACCTCGACGAGCGCCTGCACGGCGGCGGCCGTGGCGTTGGTGTCCATCACGGTCGACGCGTCGCACGGCTTCGCGGGGTCCCGGTAGGAGGTGAACGCGCCGCTGTCGCACTGCTGCCCCACCAGCCAGTCCACCGCCTGCGTCGACGGTGTGACGTACTCGATCTTCTGGGCGAGGAAGGCCAGCGACTGCCGCCACACCCCGTCGTACGTGGGGTCCGTGGTGCCGTAGAGCCCCGGCGGCAGTTCGGCCGACGGGGAGGGGCTCGGTGCGGCGACCGCGACGGGTGCGGCCGCGAAGGGTGCGGCCGCGCCCAGAAGAACGGCGGTGGTCGCGAGCGCGGCTGCGCTGCGGCGTACGGTCATGGCGGGCTGTGCCTCTCCTGCGGGGGCCGGCTCTCCCGGGCGCACGAGGGCACCGGGCTCCGGCCCCGTATACCTCGACGGTGCCGGCCACCGGGGTCCCGGTGGCCCTGGGGCCCGTGGTCGCACTGCCCCCACGGCCCCTGCCGCTCACGCTCCGCGGACAGGGCGTTCCGGCGGCCGTCGGGCGGACGGTTCCACGGACGGTTCACGGCTGGGGCCGGCGCCGGATTCGCACCGGCTTCCCCCTGTACGGGCATGATGACGACCTGCCCACTCTACCGGGCCGTAGCGTCCCTCCCCGGGGCGGCAGACCGCTCGCGTCATGACTGCGTGCCGTACGTGACTGCGTGCCGTGGGGGACGGGACGGCTCACACCGAGATGTACGTGACCGGGTCGCTGCCGGCGACCGCCTCCGCGCGCCCGAGCTTCACCAGCCGGCGCAGATGGGACTCGGCCTCCGAGACGGCGATCGACCGCGAACCGTGCGGGATCTGCTCCCAGGGCCGGTTCCACTCCATCCGCTCGGCCAGCTGCCACGGGGTCAGCGGCGTGGCGAGCAGGGCGAGCAGCCCGGTCAGCCGTTCCTCGTGGTGGTCCAGCAGCTCCTGTACGCGCCCGCCCGCATCGGTGAACGCGTGCTGGTGGGCGGGCAGCACCTCGGCCACCCCGAGCCGCCCGATCCGCTCCAGCGAGGCGAGGTAGTCCCCGAGCGGATCGGTGACCGCGGTGTCGTCGGGGTCCTCGTACAGCCCGATGTGCGGACTGATGCCCGGCAGCAGATGGTCACCGGAGAACAGCCGCCCGTTCCCCGCGAGCCCCGCCGGGTGCCGCTCCTCCAGGTGGAGGCAGACATGGCCCGGGGTGTGGCCGGGGGTCCAGACGGCACGCAGCCGCCGCCCGGCGAGGTCGAGCAGCTCGCCGGGCACGATCTCGCGGTCCGGCAGGGCGGCGCGCAGTCCGGGCAGGGTCCGCAGCCGGCCTCGGCCGCGGGCGGCGAGCAGGGGGGCGAGGTGGTCGTCGGGGGCGCCGACGGCGGCGAGCTTCCGGGCGAGGTAGCCGAGCCAGGTGCCGGGCTCGGCCTCCCGGGTGCGCCGGACGATCGCGGTGTCCGCCTCGTGCATCGCGATCCAGGCCCCGGACGCCTCGCGGACCTGGCCGGAGAGCCCGTGGTGGTCGGGGTGGTGGTGGGTGATGACGACGCCGTGGACGTCGGCGACGGAGGTACCGAGGGTGGCGAGCCCGGCGACCAGGGTGTCCCAGGACGCCGGGTCGTCCCACCCCGTATCGATGAGGACGGGCCCCCGGTCGGTGTCGACGAGGTGGACCAGGGTGTGACCGAGGGGATTGTCCGGGATGGGGACCTTGATGCTGTGGACGCCCCCGCCGTGGTCGGTCACCTGCGTCACCTGCGTCATGGGCTTCCCATCTCTGCTCGGCGGCGTGCGCTGATCCCACTGTAACGAGAACTTGTTCCAGTGGTAGCCCGGGTCTACCACTTTCTCGGTTCGTGGGTACGGTCCGAGCCGTGGACTCCTGGAACAGGAACTGGTATCAGTTCTGACGAGCAGTCAGTTACGGTGCAGACGGGTTCGCTTCGCGGGAGGCAACGACCATGACGGAACTTACGGAGCTGGTGGAACACGGAAAGCTGTTCATCGGCGGGGAGTTCACCGACCCGCTGGGCACCGACGTCATCGAGGTGATCTCCCCGCACACCGAACAGGTCATCGGCCGCGTACCGCACGCCTCCGAGGCCGACGTGGACCGGGCCGTCGCCGCGGCCCGCCGCGCCTTCGACGAGGGCCCCTGGCCCCGGATGACGCTGGACGAGCGGATCGCGGTGATCACCCGGATCAAGGACGCCTTCGCCGTACGGTACGAGGAGTTCGCGCGCCTGATCAGCGCCCAGAACGGCACCCCGTACAGCGCGAGCGTGATGGTGCAGGCGCTCGCCGCGATGATGGTCTGGGACTCGGCGATCACGGTGGCGCGCACGTTCCCCTACGAGGGGCGGCGCGACGGAGTCCTCGGCCCCCTCCTGGTCCGCCGCGAACCGGTCGGCGTGGTGGCGGCGGTCGTCCCGTGGAACGTCCCCCAGTTCACGGCCGCGGCCAAACTGGCCCCGGCGCTCCTGGCCGGTTGCACGGCGGTCCTGAAGGTCTCCCCGGAAACCCCCCTGGACGCCTACCTGTTGGCGGAGATCGTGGCGGAGGCGGGCCTGCCGCCCGGGGTCCTCTCCATCCTCCCGGCCGACCGGGAGGTCAGCGAGTACCTGGTGGCGCACCGGGACATCGACAAGGTCTCCTTCACGGGCTCGGTCGCGGCGGGCCGCCGCGTCATGGAGGTCGCCTCCCGCAACCTCACCCGCGTCACCCTCGAACTGGGCGGCAAGTCGGCGGCGGTGATCCTGCCGGACGCGGACCTGGAGGCGGCGGTCGCGGGCATCGTCCCCTTCGCCTGGATGATCAACGGCCAGGCGTGCGTGGCCCAGACGCGCATCCTGGCCCCGCGCTCCCGCTACGACGAGATGGCGGAGGTGTTCGCCGCAGCGGCCGGAGCCCTCCGCGTGGGCGACCCCCTGGACCCGACCACCGAACTGGGCCCTTTGGTAGCCCAACGCCAACAGCAACGCTCCCTGGACTACATCCGCCTGGGCCAGGAGGAAGGCGCCAAGATCCTCACCGGCGGCAACCGCCCGTCCTCCCAGGAGCGAGGCTGGTACGTGGAGCCGACCCTCTTCGGCTCGGTCGACAACTCGATGCGCATCGCCCGCGAGGAGATCTTCGGCCCGGTGATCTGCCTGATCCCGTACGGCGACGAGGACGAGGCGGTCCGCATCGCCGACGACTCCCCGTACGGCCTCAGCGGCAGCGTCTGGACGGCCGACACCGAACGCGGCATCGACATCGCCCGCCGCGTCCGCACCGGCACGTACAGCGTGAACACCTTCAGCCTCGACATGCTCGGCCCGTTCGGCGGCTACAAGAACTCCGGCCTGGGCCGCGAGTTCGGCCCCGAGGGCTACGGCGAGTTCTTCGAGCACAAGATGATCCACCTCCCCGCCGGCTACCGGGAGGCATGATGGGCGACCGCTGGCACGTGGAGGTCGACCGCTCCGTCTGCATCGGCTCCGGCATGTGCGTGAACCACGCCCCGGACGCCTTCCACCTGGACACGGCCCGCCAGTCCCACCCCCTGACGGAGGACCGCGACGCCGGGGAGCAGGTCCTTGCGGCGGCGGAGGGCTGCCCGGTGGAGGCGATCATGCTGACGCTGGTGGGGTCGGGGGAGGTGGTTTTTCCGCCGGAGGAGTGACCGTTTCGGGGTTGGGCGTCACGCAAGTGGCTGGGGGCCGGTTGGGCTATGTCGGCTCCGCCGTGAGACCTGGCAGACGTGATGTCAGAACTATTCGCCCACAAGGTAGTCGTAGTGTTCAGCGTCAGGCTCCGTCAGGAGGTCGCGTCGTAGCTCACGGAGTGACGCGAGATCCTCGGCTTCCACCAGGCCGGACGCGGTGAGTTCACTGAGGGCATTGAGCTCGCTCTCTCGGCAGCCCCTCTCGGGTTCCACTGCTACTGCCGATGACAGGAGTGCTGCTACCACCCGGACCTCTCTCCGGTCGAATGAATGACACCAATCGCAGATCCTTTCCGCTGTCACTTCCCTCGCCTCCCGGGAAAGTGATGTCTCCAGCAGGGTGATGATCTCCTTCAGCTCGAACGCCAACTCCGAAGGTGCACGCCGCACATGCGATCTTCTTGTCAGTAGAGCGATCGATTGTCCACCTGTCACCGGTGGAGCGCTCGACGCCTGGCCTCTGGCCGGAGGCTCTGCAATGCGGTGATGAGAATTTCAGTGGCTTTTCTGAGGGAAATCATTCCCGTTCACGCAACATCCGTGCGATATCGATGTCACGTTGAAGCGCACTCAGCCGAGGTGGATTTCTCGTGTCGTCCAACACCACTGCGTGCAGTCGATCGCCGACCTGCGGAGGGGCTACATCCTTGGATCGCCAGGACGGATGTTTGACCTGGTCGATGAAGCCCGTGATGCCGTCAGCGTAAACTTGGCACCCGACCGACGCGACAGCGGTGATCACTACATCGACTTCTTGTTCATTTTTCCATGCCATTACGGACCTCCAAAGATCGACACCCAAGATCTCCTTTGGGTCAGTTCGTTAAATCTTTCCAGTTTTTCTACTGGGATTGCAAACTCCAGTCTTACGGCACCGTTGGGGCCGTTTCTGTCGTGAACCTTTACATGTTCAGCAAATTCCGAGAGGAATGATTGATTCATATCATACCTAACCATGCCCTTGGCGAAATTCACGCCGCTGGGTCCCACGTACTCGGCTGCCACCGCGTACTCGCCGAAATATATCTTCCCGTCTGAAATGATACCTCCGCCTATGTCGACCCCCGGCTGATGATTCGCGGGGTTGGGTCCGTAGTCGAGCTCGCGTTGTGCGTCTGCCCCCTTCGGGGTCCGGTAAATCGGAATCGGATCCTGGCATCCATCCGGCGCGAGACCAAGGCGATCTGTCAGGAATGTGGGGTTGAATACATAGGTGGTCGGATTTGGTGCAGGGGTAAGGCCTAGAGGGTCAGGAGTGAGATAGCGGGCAGTTTCGGGGTCGTAGGTCCGAAAATAGTTATGATGAAGGCCGGATTCCGGGTCGAAATACTGGCCAGGGAAACGGAGGGGAGTGTAGCTGGTGCTGTCGGCGCCCCAGGCGGTGGTGCCCCAAAGTGTCGAGCGAGTGTGCCAGGCAATGTTGCCACTTTCGTCGATCAGCCCAGTGGGCGTGCCGACGAGATCGGTGGTAATGGCGAAAATGCGGCTGTCGATTTCGGATTGACAGGTGCTGGATGTCGCCGAAATGCGTTCGGTCTGAATGATCGGATGAAAACCGTCATGGTCCCAGGTCAGTGACACTGGGGCAGGTAGCTGAGCTGATCTCGTCGTTTGCTCGCAGAGTGTGTTCCCATCCCACGTAAAGTCGGTATGGTCCCCGAGATCAACACCATCGAGATTCACGCACTTTTTGGTTATGCGGCGGCCGAGCGGGTCATAGGCATAGCTCCATCGAGCACCGTCCGGTGTTATTATCGCGGTGAGCCGACTCTCTGCATCCCATTGGTACCGCCAGGTGTCCGGCTTCCGTGAGAGGCGGGCCCGCTGGCGGAGGGTTATGCGGCCAAGCGTGTCGTGTTCGTAGCGGACGTTGCCTGCGCGGGTGATTGTCGTGCCGATGTAGGAGCGGCTGCCAACGGCTTCCTGGCGGGGGTGGGAAGCGGGCCAGGAGGCTTCTGCCTGGTTGCCTGCGGCGTCGTAGGCATAGCGCTCCGTCCAATTCGTCGCGTGGACAGCGGTGACGCGGCCTGCTGCGTCCAGGTCGAAGCTCCTGGTGCCGGCGAGCTGGTCGGTGAGGGCGGTCAGGCTCCCGTCCGGGCGGTAGGTGTAGTCGCGGCGTTGGATGCTGCGGCCCGCGCCGGTGACCTGCTGGGTGGTGAGGCGCCCCATCGTGTCGAACTGCGATGCGATGGTGAGGTGGTCGCCCAGGTGGCGGGCCACTTCTCTTCCCGCCGCGTTGTGCTCGAACGTGAGCGTGCGGCCGGAGGTGGTGAGCGAGGTGCGGCGGCCGGCTGCGTCATAGGCCCACGTGCTGGCTGCCTTGCTGGGGGTGGTGCGGCCGGTGCGGCGACCGAGGGCGTCGTGGGCGTAGGACACGGTCCGACCGTTGACGGTCTCCGACTTGAGGCGGCCGTACTGGTCGCGGAGCCAGGTGATGGTCGCGTCAGCGTTGACCGCTTCGGCCAGCTGGTCGGTCAGGTCGTACGCGAAGGTGGTGACGGAGCCGGCCGCGTCCTTGCGGACGATGCGGTCGAGGGCGTCCCGCTCGTAATGGGTGGTCTGGCCCAGGGCGTCCGTGCGGGCTGTGAGTCTGCCGACCGGGTCGCGTTCGTAGGCGAGTGTCCGGTCATCGAAGTCCGTCTCGGATATGAGGCGACCAGCAGGGTCGTAGGCGTAGTTCCAGGTCAGACCCTGGGGGTTGAGTACCTGGGTGAGGCGGAGTTCATGGTCGTGGGCGAACTCGTAGCGCACTCCGTCAGGACCGGTACGGGCTGTCATGACGTCGAAGTGTGTGTACTCGAAGCGGGATATGGATCCCATGGCGTCGGTGTGGGTGAGGCAGTTGCCTTCGCCGTCATACGTCCACGACTGGGTGGAGCCATCGGCGTCTGTGCGCCGAGCCGGCTTGCCCTCCGGAGTCCAGTCGAGCCGGGTGACCGCACCGAGCGGGTCGGTGAGGGCGACCGGGCGACCGAAGGAGTCCCGCTCGATGCGCGTGGTCGCGCCGAGAGGGTCGATGATTTCGACGGGCAGGCCGGCCGCATTGCTGCGTATGCGGGTCGTGTTGCCCAACGCGTCCGTGACGGAAGTCGGGTGTCCGGACACGTTGTACGTCGTGCGGGTGACCGCGCCCGACGGATCGATGGCCGAGATCCGGTTGCCGCGATCGTCGTACCCCTGGCGCACCACTGTCCGGTCCGGGTTGGTGATGCGGACCGGGAGGCGGAGATCGTTGTACTCGGCTGTCACTTCACGGCCGTCCGCGCGGACCGCCGTGGTCAGCTGACCGGACGCGTCGTACGTGAAGCGGGTGATGCGGCCCAGCGGATCGGTGCGGGACAGCAGCCGGTTGTAGCGGTCACGCTCAAAGCGGGTGGTCGATCCGAGCGGGTCGGTCGCCGCGATGATCTGGTGTGCTTCGTTGATCAGGTAGCGGTGGACGGCTCCGGCGGGTGTCGTCGCGGTCGTGACGCGATGGCCCGTGGCCGGGTCGGGTTCGCCGTATTCCAGGTTCAGCGCCATGTGGCCTGCTGAGCCGCCTTCGGCGACGCACCGGTCCCGGTCGTCGTACGCGTACTCGTAACTGCTGTTGTTGGTGTCGGTCCAGGAAGATATCCGGCCGCGCTCGTCATAGGTGAAGCGCAGGGGCAGGCCGGACGAGTTGATGATGCCGGTCAGGTGGCCGTCGGTGTAGCTGTAGCGGAGAACCTGCTGATCGGTTCCGTCCTCGGCGCCGCCCACCAGGTGCAGAGCGGTGATCCTCCCGCCCTCCGCAGTGAGCTTCAGGTGGTAGCCGCCGTGGTGCACGATCGACGTCGGGGCCCCGGAAGCGTCGTAGTCGAAGGTGATCCAGTTGCCGTTGCGGTCGTCCAGTTGGGAGAGCAGGGCCTCGGTGCCGTCGTTGTGCGTCGTGAAGTGTCTGACGTGGCCCGAGTCGGGATCGGTGATCGTGTAATCGCCGCTGGTGTCCATGTCGAGTGGCCAGCGGGGACCGTGGCTGGGCAGGACCGGAACGCCGGGCGCTGGGTGCGGGTAGGACAGCAGCAAGCCATCCTCCGAGAGGAAGACGATTCCTTCCGAGTCGATTTCCAGGCGCTGGTCCGCCGTGGACGCCCAGGACGGGCCGAACCAGCGTCCCGCCCGGTAGTCGGAGGCGACACGGCGGCGGAACACGAGGGGGAGCGTGCCGGGCAGCACGATGTCCGTCTGCGGCAGATACATCGCGCCGGTCGCCATGTCCACCGGGTCGGACGGATCGTCCTCGGGCGCTCGTTCCGTACGGGAGGGCTCAGCCGGGTCGTTGACTCCTTCCCGCGCAGGACCCGGCGGCTTCAGCGGCTCTTCGTGCCCCGCCCCCTTACGCAGCCCCGCCCGCAGGCCGCCCTTCAGCAGGCCGGCCCCCTTCGTCCCGGCCGCCTCCGGGAGCAGGCGCCCGACGAATTCGGACGGGTCGCTCTTCGCCGCGTCCCACGCGTTCTCCAGGGCCCGATCGGGGTTGGCTGCGGTCCTGGCGATGCCGGAGAGCGTCATGTTGACGCCCTTGTACATCTCCGCCGGGTGGGTCAGGTTGTACGGGTCGATCGGGTTCGTCTGGCGCAGGAAGCCCACCAGGCCACCCGTGCCCTTCAGGATGCCTCCGCCGAGGTGCGCTATCTCGACCCCCTGGGACAGGGCGTGGTCGTACAGCTCGTCCGTGAACCGGTCCCGGCCCGTCGGCTCCTTCGGTGCGTGGGCCATCGCCGCGGTGACCGCGCCCTGGGCCCGCTCGCCGGCCTCGTTCCGTGACCGCCGGGCGTCCTCCAGATCGTCCTGGGCCCGCTTCCGCTTCGACACACCCGGGTCCGAGAACGTACCGGGGTGGGGGAGGGGATCGTCGCCGGTGCGAGCCGCGTTGTAGGCGTCGACCTTCTTGTTGAACGCCGAGACCGCCTTCTCGGAGTCCTGTGTGCCCTCCTTGTACAGCGCGATCGCCGCACGTGCCTTGCCCTGAGCGCTCGTGACGGCCGACGCGTACGTCTCCAGCGCCTTCGCCGCGTCCTCGAACGCGTCGGCCGCGCGCAGCCAGTCGGTGGGCAGGGCCTGGAACTTCGTCCGGAAGGTGTCGGCGGCCTCCCCGCGCCAGTGACCGGAGTCCAGCTTCTTCAGCCCGCCGCCGACGAGGTCGAAGGCCTTCTGGAAGTCCCGCAGGTTCTTCACCGCCGCGGTGATCTTCTCCGGCTTCCCATGGATCAGCTCGTCGGCCTCCTCGCTCTGCCCGAGCTGCTTCTCCCCGACCTCCGCGCCGAGCGACGACGCGGTCTCGTCGCCCCAGTCCTCGACCTTGTCGGCCCAGCCGTGCGCGCCGACCTTGTCCAGCCCCGCCCCGACCTTGTCCGTTGCCGCGTCGACGCCCTCGCCCAGGAGCTCCTTGCCCTTGTCCAGACCCCGTACGGTTCCGTCGACGACCTTGTCGAACGCCCCGCCCAGATCCACCATCAGCGGGTCTCCCCCCAGCGAGGCTCCTCGGCCTGCTTCACGGTCTCCGATGAGGGATCGAGGTGCTCCTTGCCCCACGCGTCGATCTCTTCACGCTGCGCAGCGTCGACCCCCGAGGCGTCCAGCAGTGCGTCCCCCACGTCGTACCCGGTGTCCTTCCACTGCTGCTTCACCTCGCCGTGCGCCTCCTTGAAGGAGTCCACGCTCCAGTCCGGGTTGTCGAAGGCACGCTGGGTGCTGATCGTGTCCCAGCTCATGTCCTTGACCTCGTCCTCGGACAGATAGGGGTTGCCGTTGGCGGAGTTCACCACGACCTTCAGCGAGTCCTTGACGTACCGCTCCTGCTCGGCGAACGAGCCCGCCGACAACCCCAGCCCCGCAGCGAGGTTGTTGCCCCGCTGGGACAGCGTCCGCACGCCCCACTCCCACCGCTTGCAGAACGTCTCGAACTCCGACGTCAGGCCGCCGTGCCCCAACTCCAGCCCCGACAGGGCAAGATCGGAGAACCCTCGGCCCGCCGACGCCTTGCCGAGGGAGGTGAGGTCCTTCAACTCGGTGTGTGCCAGGTCGATGCCCTTCGCTATCTGCGCCAGAGTCGCCGCCGACACGTTCAGGTCCGCGCTGTCCCCGCTCATCCCGTCTCCCCCAGATCGACCGCAACATGGTCAGGCACGATGCCCGCGACCGGCGGAAACAGCACGCCGTCGGCGCTCCCCGCATCCAGGGCAACTCCTGCCGGACCGGGCAGCATCGGCACCATCACGTCCAACAGGCGCGCCCCGAGGACCGTGCGGTACGTCCACTCCCGCGCGCCGTCCCCCTGTGCGAGCGCGAACCGGGCCAGCGCCTCTTCGTCCGAGAACGCGCAGATCCATCGCACCCCGTTCTGGTCCGCCGTCCACAGACTCCCGTGCTCGTCGAACGGCACCAGTACCGCCGCACGCCGGAACTCGCCGAGCAGCATGGTGAATTCGCGCCGAGCGATCGCCAGCGGATCCACCGGTTTCTCGGAAGGGTTCGGTTCGGATTCCGGCGCGGTGTCTTCTCCCCGGTCCCCGGATACGGTCCAGTCGGCCAGATCAGCGAGCCTGGACCGGCGGCCGGGCTCAGGTATGTCGTCCCCGTGGTCAGTCACGTACGGGATGGTGTCATGGCGTTCTTCACGACAGCAATGTGGAAAGCGGCCAGGTCGCCACCGGCACGCCGCGCGGTGACCGGGCTCCGCGCCGACCTCAGCCCCGCCCCGCCCCCGGCTCCGCCGTCAGGTCGATCAGGCGGCAGACCGTCTCGATGTCGATCTTGACCTGGGCGATCGACGCCCGGCCCGACAGCCATGTGATCAGCGCCGAGTGCCAGGTGTGCTCGATGACCCGGACCGCCGAGAGCTGCTCCGGGGTCGGGTGCTCCAGGCCCATCGCGTCCAGGATGATCGCCGTCGTGAGGCGGGAGACCGTGTCCACCTCCGGGCTCACGCTGCGGTCCGCGAAGGTGAGGGCGCGGACCATGGCGTCCGCGAGGTGCGGTTCGCGCTGGAGGGCGCGGAAGGCGCGCATCAGGGTCTCGGCGACCCGCTGGGCCGCGTCGTCACCAGCCGGCGGGCGTTTGCGGAGGGTGGAGTGCATGTGCTGGAGCTGGTCCTGCATGGTGGCGACCAGCAGGTGGATCTTGGAGGGGAAGTAGCGGTAGAGCGTGCCGAGGGCGACCCCGGCCGCCTCCGCCACCTCGCGCATCTGCACCGCCTCGAAACCGCCCCGGCTCGCGAGCTGTGCGCTGGCGTGCAGGATGCGGCGGCGACGGGCCTCCTGCCGCTCGGTCAGCGGAGGCGCTGCCGGTCTGGCGTCCGCGGTCATGCTGTCCCCATCCGCGATCCGTACGTGGTCATGCCGTCCCCGTTCACGATCCGTGATCCCCGGTTCGTTCCCTGAGTTGCGCACCGGGCGCGCACAGCATGCCAGGGCGTCCGTCGTGGCGCGAATCACCTGATCCGGACCTCACACAGACGCTACCTGCCGGTAGATTCGATGCACGTCGAACGATCAAGTCTGAAACTTGTTCTAGATTAGCGCTACCGGTTACGCTCCGGCGAACACGCAGTCAGAAGGGGGCCGAGTGTGACCGCTGAGGCCATAGAAACGGGCCCCCGCACGGGCGACAGCAGCTTCTCCGCCGGGGCCGGCGACCGGCCGCTGCGCATCGCGCTCCTCACGTACAAGGGCAACCCGTTCTGCGGCGGGCAGGGTGTGTACGTCCGCCACCTCGGGCGCGAGCTCGCGCGGCTGGGTCACAGCGTCGAGGTCATCGGCGCGCAGCCCTACCCCGTGCTCGACGAGGGCGTCCCGCTCACCGAGCTGCCCAGCCTGGACCTGTACCGGCAGCCCGACCCCTTCCGCACCCCGAAGCGGGGCGAGTACCGGGACTGGGTCGACCTCGCCGAGGTCGCCACCATGTGGACCGGCGGCTTCCCCGAGCCCCTCACCTTCAGCCTCCGCGCCCGCCGCCATCTCCTGGCCCGGCGCGGCGAGTTCGACGTCGTCCACGACAACCAGACCCTCGGTTACGGGCTCCTCGGCGACCTCGGGGCCCCGCTCGTGACGACGATCCACCACCCCATCACCGTGGACCGCAGGCTCGACCTGGAGGCCGCGACCAGCCGCCGCCGGCGCGCCTCCGTACGCCGCTGGTACGCCTTCACCCGGATGCAGAAGCGGGTCGCCCGCAAGCTACCCACCGTCCTCACCGTCTCCGGCTCCTCCCGTGACGAGATCGTCGAGGACCTCGGCGTACGCCCGGACCGGATCAGCGTCGTCCACATCGGCGCCGACACCGACCTGTGGTCGCCCGACCCCTCCGTCGCCGAGGTGCCGGGCCGCATCGTCACCACCTCCAGCGCCGACGTCCCGCTCAAGGGCCTCGTCCACCTCGTCGACGCGCTCGCCAAGCTCCGTACGGAGAACCCCGCCGCCCACCTCGTCGTCGTCGGCAAGCGCGCCGAGGACGGGCCCGTCGCCCGGGCCATAGAGCGGCACGGGCTCACCGACGCCGTCGAGTTCGTCAAGGGCATCAGCGACGCCGAGCTGGTCGACCTCGTGCGCAGCGCCCAGGTCTCCTGTGTGCCGTCGCTGTACGAGGGGTTCTCGCTGCCCGCCGCCGAGGCCATGGCCACCGGCACGCCCCTGGTCGCCACCACCGGCGGCGCGATCCCCGAGGTCTCCGGCCGCGACGGGGAGACCTGCCTGGCCGTCGCCCCCGGCGACCCGGACGCGCTGGCGGGGGCCCTCGCCCGGCTGCTGGCCGACCCCGAGCTGCGCGCCCGCCTCGGCGCGGCGGGCCGTGAGCGGGTGCTGGCCAACTTCACCTGGGCCCGGGCGGCCGCCGGAACGGCCGAGCTGTACCGTCAGGCGATCGCCGTCCGCGGAGCCCGCAGGTGACTGCGCCGTATCCGCAGGTGGCCGCGTTCTACCCGCAGGTGACGGCGATCCCGTTCACCGGCACCCGTAACCCGCTTCTCTGAACCCGTACCTCCGACCTCGAAGGCAGGCCCTCGTGCTGACCGTCGACTTCACCCGCTTCCCGCTCGCCGCCGGCGACCGAGTGCTCGACCTGGGCTGCGGTGCCGGCCGGCATGCCTTCGAGTGTTACCGGCGCGGTGCGCAGGTCGTCGCCCTCGACCAGAACGGCGAGGAGATCCGCGAGGTCGCCAAGTGGTTCGCCGCGATGAAGGAGGCCGGGGAGGCCCCCGAGGGCGCCACCGCCACCGCGATGGAGGGCGACGCCCTCAACCTGCCCTTCCCCGACGACTCCTTCGACGTCGTGATCATCTCCGAGGTCATGGAGCACATCCCGGACGACAAGGGCGTCCTCGCCGAGATGGTCCGGGTCCTCAAGCCGGGCGGCCGGATCGCCATCACCGTCCCGCGCTACGGCCCCGAGAAGATCTGCTGGACCCTCTCCGACGCCTACCACGAGGTCGAGGGCGGCCACATCCGGATCTACAAGGCCGACCAGCTCCTCGCCCGCATCCGCGAGGCCGGACTCAAGCCGTACGGCACCCACCACGCCCACGCCCTGCACTCGCCGTACTGGTGGCTGAAGTGCGCCTTCGGCGTCGACAACGACCGTGCGCTGCCGGTGCGGGCGTACCACAAGCTGCTCGTCTGGGACATCATGAAGAAGCCGCTCGCCACCCGGGTCGCCGAGCAGCTGCTCAACCCGGTCGTCGGCAAGAGCTTCGTCGCGTACGCCACCAAGCCGCATCTTCCGAAGGCCGAGGCGTGAGCACTCCCGAACAGACCGAACACCTTGTCCTTCCCGGGGTCCTGACCGCCGCCGAGGCCGCCGAGACGGTCGCCGCACTCGCCGCCGTACAGCGCGAGGACGGGGCGCTGCCCTGGTTCCGGGGCCACCACCTCGACCCGTGGGACCACACCGAGGCCGCGATGGCGCTGGACGCGGCCGGCGAGCACAAGGCGGCGGAGCGTGCCTACGACTGGCTGGCCCGCCATCAGAACGGCGACGGCTCCTGGTACGCCGCCTACCACGACGGCGACCCGCAGCAGCCGACCGACCTCAGCCGTGAGACCAACTTCTGCGCGTACGTGGCCGTCGGCGTCTGGCACCACTACCTCGCCACCGGCGACGACGCGTTCGTCGACCGGATGTGGCCCACGGTCTTCGCCGCGATCGAGTTCGTGCTCCGACTCCAGCAGCCCGGCGGGCAGATCGGCTGGAAGCGGGAGGCCGACGGGACGGCGGTGAACGATGCGCTGCTGACCGGTTCGTCCTCCGTGCACCAGGCGCTGCGCTGCGCGCTCGCCATCGCGGAGCGGCGCGAAGAGCCCCAGCCCGACTGGGAGTTGGCGACCGGGGCACTGGCCCACGCGATCCGCAACCACCCCGAGCGCTTCCTCGACAAGAACCGCTACTCGATGGACTGGTACTACCCGGTCCTCGGCGGCGCCGTCACCGGGTCCGAGGCCACCGCCCGCATCCAGGAGGGCTGGGACCGCTTCGTCGTCCCCGGCCTCGGGGTGCGCTGCGTGCTGCCCAACCCCTGGGTCACCGGCGGCGAGAGCTGCGAACTCGCCCTCGCCCTCTGGGTGACGGGGGAGTCGGACCGGGCCCTGGAGATCCTCCAGTCCGTCCAGCACCTGCGCGCCGAGGGCGGGCTGTACTGGACGGGGTACGTCTTCGAGGGCAACAAGGCCTTCTGGCCCGAGGAGCTCACCACCTGGACAGCGGGCTCCCTGCTGCTCGCGGTGGCCGCACTCGGGGGGGACGAGGCGACCACCGCGGTCTTCTCCGGGGAGCGGCTGCCGGTCGGGCTGGAACCGGACTGCTGCCGCTGAGAGCGGTCCCGGTGCGGCCGGTCCGCCGTCAGCGGCGGATCCGGCCCGCTATGGCGTGTCCGATGAACAGGTAGACCACGGCCGCGAGACCGTAACCGGCCACGACCCGCGCCCATGCCGCGTCGAACGTGAACAGGTCGTACGACCAGCCCGCCAGCCAGGTGGCCGCGTCGTGCACCCACTGCACGAAGTCGTTGCCCCGGTTGGCGTCCAGCAGGTACATCAGGATCCAGAGAATGATGATGAAGGCCAGGATGTCGGCCACGACGGCGATGATCCTCGCCGCTGAACTGCTGCCTGAAGAACGGGTTCTGTAGGACATGCGGTCCTGGTTACCGCTTTACCCAGAGTGAAACCCGAATGGCGGTACCGGGTGGCGGGCCCTGCGGGGCCGGGCGAGTCTGGCCGGGAGTGCCGAGGTTCGTCACTCCCCGTGACGCGCCCTGCCGGGAGGCCGCCGTGACCCGTTCCGTACCGCTCCGCCGGCTGCTGGTGGCGCTCCTGCTGTCCTGCACCGTGCTGGTCTCCGCCACCGCCTGCGGCGACTCCGGCGACTCGGGCAGCGCGACCGGCACGGGCGTCAGCGCCTCCGCCTCGGCCGCCAGTCCCTCCGCCTCCACCGAGAAGCAGCGGCTCGCCAAGACCCGCTTCGTGGCCAACGCCGGGCTCGCGGCCGGGGCGACGTACCAGTGGATCGTGAAGCCGTACCGCGCCGGCACCTTCAAGAAGGGGGCCGAGGGGCGCACCTTCGCCCTCGTCAAGGCGGGGCTCGCGGGCGGGTTCGCGTACAACCGGCTCAAGGCGGCAACGGAGAACGCCAAGGGCGACCCGCTGCTCTCCAAGGCCGTCGCCCCGCTCACGGCCGGGATCGAGTCCCTCAAGGGGATGGCCACCAAGCTCCGCAACGGTCAGGCGGGCGAGGGGGACATCGGGGCGTTCGAGAGCGTCATCGACAGCATCAAGAGCGCCGGGAAGAGCGCGGGCGCCGAGGTGCAGGACAAGGTTCCCTCCACCTCGCAGCTCACCGGATAGCGGCCGCCCGGCAGCTCTCCGTGCGCGGCCCGATATTGATGTGATCAAGTTCCGCGGCGCGGCTAGGGTCCCCGGCATGACCCTTCTTCCTTACGACCGTTACTGCGACGAGATCCTGGCCCAGACCGACGCCCTGCGCGCGACGATCGAGGGCGCGGATCTCACCGCGACCGTCCCCTCCTGCCCCGACTGGAACCTGCGGCAGCTCGCCGTGCATGTCGGCGGCGCCCACCGCTGGGTCGGGGAGATCGTCCGCTCCCGGGCCACCGAGGACATCCCCGAGGAGAAGGTGCCGGGGTTCGAGGGGCCCGGGAGCGACGACCCGGCCGCCCTGGACGCCTGGCTCGCCGAGGGAGCGGCCGCCACCGTCGAGGCGTTGCGGGAGGCGGGGCCGGACGCCGAGGTGTGGACCTGGGCGTGGGAGCGGCGCACCACCTTCTGGGCGCGGCGCATGGCGCACGAGACGGTGGTGCACCGGGCCGACGCGGCGCTCGCCGCGCAGGTCCCGTACACGGTCGACCCCGAGGTGGCCGCCGACACCATCGACGAATGGCTGCGGATCGTCTCCTTCGCCCAGGAGGGCGGCGACCCGGAGGCGGACGAACTGCGCGGCGGCGGGCGCTCGTTGCACCTGCACGCCACCGACGTACCCGCTGCGGAGTGGCTGATCGAGTTCGGCGAGGACCGCTTCACCTGGCGGCACGCGCATGAGAAGGCAACGGTCGCCCTGCGCGGCCCGCTGACCGATCTGATGCTCGTCTTCAACCGCCGCCTGGAGCCGACGAGTGAGCGGGTCGAGGTGCTCGGCGACGCGGAGCTGCTGGACTTCTGGCTGGACCGGTCGTCGTTCGGCTGAGTGGCAAACGGTCGTTCAGTTGTTGAGCTCCGCCAGGACCCGCAGCGTGCGCGGGTCCGGGGCGGTGACCAGGAGGTCGGTCACCGGGCCCTTGCGCCACTCCGCCAGCTTCTCCGCGATCCGGGCGCGCGGGCCGATCAGGGAGATCTCGTCGGCGAACACGTCCGGCACCGCGTGCACCGCCTCCTCCTTGCGGCCCTGGAGGAACAGCTCCTGGATCCGCCGGGCCTCCTCCTCGAACCCCATCCGCGCCATCAGGTCCGCGTGGAAGTTGCGGGCCGCGTGCCCCATCCCGCCGATGTAGAAGCCGAGCATCGCCTTCACCGGCAGCAGCCCCTCCGCCACGTCGTCGCAGACGTGCGCGCGGGCCATCGGGGCGATCATGAAGCCCTCGCGGAGTCCCGTGAGGGAGGCCTCGTACACATCCGTGCGGCGCGGGGACCAGTAGAGGGGGAGCCAGCCGTCCGCGATCCGGACCGTCTGCGCGATGTTCTTCGGGCCCTCCGCGCCCAGCAGGACGGGGAGCGAGGACCGCAGCGGGTGCGTGATCGGCTTCAGCGGCTTGCCGAGGCCGGTGGCGTCCGGGCCGGTGTACGGGTGGGAGTGGAAGCTCCCCGCCACCTCCACCGGAGCCTGCCGGGCCAGCACCTGGCGGATCACCTCGACGTATTCGCGGGTCGCCGTGAGGGGGCTCTTCGGGAACGGGCGGCCGTACCACCCCTCCACCACCTGCGGCCCGGACAGGCCGAGGCCGAGCAGCAGCCGGCCGCCCGAGAGGTGGTCCAGGGTCAGCGCGTGCATGGCCGTCGCGGTCGGCGTACGGGCCGCCATCTGCGCGATGCCGGTGCCCAGCCGGATCCGGGAGGTGTGGGCGGCGATCCAGGTCAGCGGCGTGAAGGCGTCCGAGCCCCACGCCTCCGCCGTCCACACCGAGTCGTAGCCGAGCCGCTCCGCCTCCTGGGCGAGGGCGAGGTGGCCGGGGTCCGGGCCGCGGCCCCAGTATCCGAGTGCGAGTCCGAGCCGCATTCCGTTGCCTCCGGCCGTAGGTGACGATCCGTCAGATGATGGCGGTGCGGGACGGACTGTACGACAACGGCCCCCCGCCCGGAAGGGCGAGGGGCCGCGGTGCGGTGCCTACGGCATCAGCCGCGCTGGATGCCCGTGGTGTCCTGGAGCACGCCGCGACGGCCGTCCTGGGTCTGGGCGATGAGGCCCTGACCGCGCTGCTCGACCGCGAGGTACCAGGTGCCCGGCGCCAGCTCGGCGATCGGGTTCGGTGCGCCGTCCTCGCCGTACAGCGGACGGGCCACCGGCACGGCGAACCAGAACGGGGTGAAGTCGCCCGCCGGAGCCGCGCCACCCTGCGGGGCGGCCTGCTGGGCCTGGGCGGCCTGCGCCTGCGCGGGGTCGCCCTGACCGGGCTGGCCCGGCTGGCCACCGGTCTGCGCGCCGGGGTAGCCGTACCCCTGGCTCGGCTGGGCGCCGTAGGGCTGCTGCTGGGCGCCCGGGTAGCCGTAGCCCTGGCCGGGCTGGCCACCGTACGGCGGCTGCACGGCCTGCGGCGGCTTCGGGGCGCCGGTGAGCGGGGCCTTGAGCGCGGGGACCAGCGGGCCGGCGACCGTACCCGCGGCGAGCACGATGGTCGCCAGCAGGCCGAGGATCAGACCGGCACCGGCGTCACCGGCGTCGATGGTCGTCCAGAAGGCGGTCCACAGCGCGAAGACGGTGAACGCGACACCGAACTGGCCGAGGTCGAGCCCCACGACCTTGCGGGGCGCCAGCCGGCCGACGATCACCAGCGCCGCACCGATGATGCCGGCGAGGAAGACGCTCATCAGGAGCCCGAGCGAGTCCCAGGCGTTGGGGCTGCTGAATCGGGAGCAGTCCACGCCGGAGGGGCAGTCGTAACCGGAGAGGTCGAGGAAAGAGGCGATGAACAGCACGACCGCTGCTCCGATCACCACGCCGTCGCCTCGAGTGAGGGAGCGGATATTCACGTGAAGGTCCTTAGTCGGTCGTCTCGTCGGGGCGGTCGTCGCTGCCGCCTGTGCGGCGGGTACGGCACGAAGCTCGGGGGTGGCTCCCCATCGTACGGATGAATCTATCGTCTGCCCGGTCGGGTCGCCCCCGTGCCCGGTTCTTGGACCGTTATCCCCCCAATATCCCCGCAGACCCGCCCCTTCGGACGGTAGGGCCTATCCCTTCAGGTGGTCGGCGATGCCGTCCGCCATTCCCTGGGCCGCCTTCTGCCGCCAACTCGCGCTGGTGAGCAGGGCCGCGTCCTTCGGGTCACGCATATTGCCGCATTCCACGAAGACTTTGGGCACGGTTGACAGATTCAGTCCGCCGAGGTCATTACGGGTGTCCAGTCCGGTACCGCCACCGATGTAGTTGGAGGGGGCGCTTCCGGTCGTGCGGACGAAGTGCCCGGCGATCCGGGCCCCGAGATCGGCCGAACTCTTCACGATCTTCGAGGTGTCCGCCCCGCCGCCCTTCACCGCCGCGGGCAGGATCACATGGAAGCCCCGGTTGCCCACCGCCGATCCGTCCGCGTGCACCGAGACCACCGCGTCGGCCTTCGCCTCGTTGCCGATCCGGGCCCGCTCGTCGATGCAGGGCCCGAACGGCCGGTCCTCGTCGTGCGTCAGCAGGACCCGCGCCCCCTGCGCCTGGAGCAACTCCCGCAGCCGGTGCGACACATCGAGGGTGAACCGGGCCTCCGGGTAACCGGCGTCCGTCGACGTACCGGTCGTGTCGCACTCCTTGCGCCCGGTGCCGATGTCGACCTTCTCGTTGATCTCCTTGGTGTGCTCGCGGTTACGGGGGTTGTGGCCCGG
Organism: Streptomyces microflavus; assembly: GCF_014650075.1. Taxonomy (GTDB): domain Bacteria; phylum Actinomycetota; class Actinomycetes; order Streptomycetales; family Streptomycetaceae; genus Streptomyces; species Streptomyces microflavus. The sequence continues at coordinate 835,284 of NZ_BMUG01000001.1, forward strand.
GTCGATCACCACGGTCCGGCCGGTCAGCGGCCCCCGGGGCAGTGGCTCGGTGGGCGAGGGGGACGGCGAGGCCGGGGCGGTGGGCGTCGCCGAGGGGGAGGCGTCGGCGCCCGCCCCGTCCGTCGTGTCCGGGGAGCCGCCGCACCCGGCGACGGTCGTCAGGCAGAGCGCGGCCAGCGCGGCGGCCAGGAGAAGGGGCCGGGCGCGGCGGGTGGGGGGAACGCTGTCGTCGTACGGCACGCGGCGATGCTATCCGTACGGGCACGGGGGCAGCGGAACCTCGGATTCCCGGGCCGTGCGCCCCAGCTGTCCGTACGGGCAGGAGAGCACCGGAACCTCAGATCCCCGGGCCCGTGCGCCGCAGCACGCGCAGCGAGTCCGTCACGGACACCTCGGTGAACGCCCCCGAGGCCAGCGCCCGCCGGTACACCCGGTACGGGGCCTGCCCGCCGTCGGCCGGGTCGGGGAACACGTCGTGGATCACCAGGAACCCGCCCTCGGCGACATGCGGGGCCCAGCCCTCGTAATCGCCGTTCGCATGCTCGTCGGTGTGCCCGCCGTCGATGAAGACCAGGCCGAGCGGCCCGGCCCATACCGCGGCGACCTGCGGGGAGCGGCCGACGAGCGCCACCACGTGCTCCTCCAGACCGGCCCGGTGCAGGGTGCGGCGGAACGTCGGCAGGGTGTCCATCAGCCCGACCTCGGGGTCCACCACGCTCGGGTCGTGGTACTCCCAGCCCGGCTGCTGCTCCTCGCTGCCCCGGTGGTGGTCCACGGTCAGGGCCCCCACCCCGGCCGCCCGGGCCGCGTCGGCCAGCAGGATCGTGGAGCGCCCGCAGTACGTGCCCACCTCCAGCAGAGGCAGCCCCAGCGCCCCGGCCCCGGCGGCGGCCGCATGGAGGGCGAGCCCCTCGTGGACCGGCATGAAGCCCTTGGCGGCCTCGAACGCGGCGAGCACTTCCGGGGAGGGAGCGGCGGCGGTCACGGGGTTCCTCCAGGTGGGGCGGGTCTGCACAGGGCATACGGCAGCGGGTCTGCCTACGACAGCGCTCCATCGTGCCGTACGGTCCGGCCCGTGCTCCCGGCGGGGGCCGCCCCCACCGGGGCGACGGCCGGAGCGGGCCCGGAGTCCGCGCTGCTCGCCAGGAGCACCGGGTGCGCGGAGGGCCGCTGCGAGGGCAGGAACGCCGCCAGCACCAGGCCGGCCAGCACCGCCCCCGTGGCGATCAGGAACGAGATCCGGAACCCCTCCATGGACGGCACCTGCACCGAGCCCATCGTCACGGAGGTGTTGGCCAGGACCATGCCGATGACGGCGCTCGACACCGACGTACCGATGGAGCGCATGAGGGTGTTGAGGCCGTTGGCCGCGCCGGTCTCCGACGGGTCGACGGCACCGATGATCAGGGCGGGCAGCGAGGAGTAGGCGAGGCCGATCCCGGCGCCGAGGACGACCGCGATGAGCACGGTCTGCCAGGGGGCGCTGAGCAGCCCGAGCCCGGCCCCGTAACCGATCGCGATGATCACCATGCCGAGCATCAGCGTGGTCTTGGGGCCCCGGCGGGCCGAGATCCGGGCGTAGAGCGGGGCGACGAACATCATCGTCACGCCCAGCGGGGCCACGCAGAGCCCGGCGACCACCATCGACTGCCCGAGGCCGTAACCGGTGGAGGTGGGGAGCTGGAGCAGCTGCGGCAGGACCAGGGAGACCGCGTAGAAGGCGACCCCGACCATGATCGAGGCCAGGTTGGTGAGCAGCACCTCGCGGCGGGCGGTGGTGCGCAGATCCACCAGGGGCGCCGGGGTGCGCAGTTCGAACAGGCCCCACAGCAGCAGAGTGGCGACGGACGCGGCGAGCAGTCCGAGGGTGGGCGCCGAGGTCCAGCCCCAGTCGCCGCCCTTGGTGACCGGCAGGAGAAGGAGGACCAGGCCGAGCGAGAGCCCGAAGGCGCCGATGAAGTCGAAGGTGCCGGGGGCGCGCAGCGGCGGCTCGGGGACCAGCGCGTACGTGAGCACCATCGCGAGCACGCCGAGGCCGGCCGAGCCGAGGAAGAGCGCGTGCCAGTCGGCGTGCTGGGCGACCAGTGCGGCGGCGGGCAGGGCGAGGCCGCCGCCCACCCCGATCGAGGAGCTCATCAGGGCCATCGCCGAGCCGAGCTTCTCGCGCGGCAGCTCGTCACGCATGATGCCGATGCCCAGCGGGATGGCGCCCATGGCGAAGCCCTGGAGCGCGCGGCCGGTGATCATCACGACCAGGTCGTCGGTGGAGGCGCAGATCAGCGAGCCGACCACCATGACGGCGAGCGAGGCGAGCAGCATCCGGCGCTTGCCGTAGAGATCGCCGAGCCGGCCCATGATCGGGGTCGAGACGGCACCCGCCAGCAGGGTCGCGGTCATGACCCAGGTGGCGTTGGCCGGGTCGGTGCTCAGCAGGACCGGCAGGTCCTTGATGACGGGGACGAGCAGGGTCTGCATGACCGCGACGGTGATCCCCGCGAAGGCGAGGACGGGCACGATGGGGCCGGAGCGCTCCTTCGGCGGCTCGGGGAGTTCCCCTGCGTGCCGTATCTGTTTCGTCCGTCGCATACGTGGGGCCTCCGGGCAGAGTCGATCACCCGGGCTCCCCCCAAGTGTGTGCATGGTGAACGCTTCGCGGGCGCGGAGTATTTCCGTCGCCGGGAGACGGAAGGACGAAGGCTCCCCACTCCTGTCCGTCGTGCCGGCGGCCGGTATGCCGGTGATGCGGCGACGTGACGAACAAGCCGGTGCGTGATTGACCCCTGTACGCCGTGATCGCCAGGATCTCCGGAACGGTGAACCACGCCCCTCCGACACAGGAGACCCCACGGACATGAAGACCCGACGGTCCGCTTCCGGACGGTGGATCCAGGACTGGGAGCCGGAGAACGAGGAGTTCTGGGAACGCGCGGGACGGAGGATCGCCCGCCGCAACCTGGTGATATCCGTCCTCTCCGAGCACATCGGCTTCTCCGTATGGAGCCTGTGGTCGGTGCTCGTGCTGTTCATGTCGCCCGAGATCGGCCTGGGCTTCGCCCCGGAGGAGAAGTTCCTGCTGGTGGTCGTCCCCACCCTGGTCGGGGCCGTGCTGCGGCTGCCGTACAGCTACGCGGTGACCCGCTTCGGCGGCCGCAACTGGACGGTGTTCGCCTCCGCCGTGCTCCTCGTGCCGACCGTCCTCGCCCTCGTCTTCGTCCAGCGGCCCGGAACCCCGCTGTGGGTGTTCCTGCTGATCGGCGCCACGGCGGGGGTGGGAGGCGCCAACTTCGCCTCCTCCATGACCAACATCACGATCTTCTACCCGCAGCGGCACCAGGGCTGGGCGCTCGGCGTGAACGCGGGCGGCGGCAACCTCGGCGTCGCCGTGATCCAGATACTGGGCCTCCTGGTCATCGCCACCGCCGGGAACACCCACCCCTCGTACGTGATCGCCCTCTACCTGCCGCTCATCGTGATCGTCTCCGTGCTGTCGGCCCTGCGGATGGACAACGTCGATGCCGTGCGCGCGGAACCGGGCGCTCTGCGCGAGGCGGCCGGCAGCCGTCACACCTGGTGGATATCCGTCCTCTACATCGGCACCTTCGGCTCCTTCATCGGTTACGGCTTCGCCTTCGGCCTCGTCCTCCAGAGCGAGTTCGGGTCCACCCCGCTGGAAGCCGCCTCCGTCACCTTCCTCGGCCCCCTGCTCGGATCCCTCGCCCGGCCGTTCGGCGGCAGGATGGCCGACCGGTGGGGCGGCGCACGCGTCACCGTGGTGACCTTCGCCGGGCTGGCCGGGGGCACCGGCCTGCTGCTGATGGCGTCCCGGGCCGGTTCCTTCGCCCTGTTCGTCGCCGCCTTCACCGTCCTGTTCGTCCTCAGCGGCCTCGGCAACGGCTCGACGTACAAGATGATCCCCGCCGTGTTCGCCCGGGAGGCGGAGGAAGCCATCACCTCCGGTGCCGGCGCTCCGCAGGCCTTCGCCCGCGCACGCCGGGTCTCGGGCGCGGTCATCGGCATCGCCGGGGCCGTCGGCGCACTCGGCGGCGTCGCCGTCAACCTGGTCTTCCGGGCCTCGTACCAGGACGCAGGCAGCGGCGACACCGCCTTCCTCTGCTTCCTCGCCTTCTACGCCCTCTGCGTCCTGATCCTCCTGCGGGTCTACCTGCGCCCCGAGCGCACCGCGCCCCCGGCTCCCGGCCCGGCCCGCCCCCGGACGTCCCGTGTCCGCTGACGGGACGCGGGGTCCCGGGGCGGAGGTCGCCACCCACTGCGCCTACTGCGCCCTGCAGTGCGGCACCCTGCTGCGCCCGAGCGGGCCGGGCGTCGAGCTGGAACCGTCCCCGGACTTCCCGGTGAACCGGGGCGGACTGTGCCAGAAGGGCTGGACGGCCCCCGCGCTGCTCACCACCCCCGACCGGCTGCGCAGCCCCCTGGTGAGGGGGCCCGGCGGTGAACTCGCCCCGGCCGGCTGGGACGAGGCCCTGGACCTGATCGTCGCGGGCCTGGACCGGGTGCGTGAGACGTACGGACCCGATGGCGTGGGGGTGTTCGGCGGTGGCGGCCTGACCAACGAAAAGGCCTACGCCCTGGGCAAGTTCGCCCGGGTCGCGCTCGGCACCAGCCAGATCGACTACAACGGCCGCTTCTGCATGTCCTCCGCCGCGGCCGCCGGCAACGCCGCCTTCGGACTCGACCGGGGCCTGCCGTTCCCCGTCACCGACCTCGGCGACGCCGACGTCGTCCTGCTGGCCGGAGCCAACCCGGCGGAGACCATGCCCCCGCTGATGCGGCATCTGGTCCACCCCCGGCTGATCGTCATCGACCCCCGCCGCACCCGCACCGCCGAGCAGGCGGCACTGCACCTCCAGCCCGCCCCCGGCACCGATCTCGCCCTCGCGCTCGGCCTGTTGCACCTCGCGGTGACCGAGAACCTGCTGGACAAGGAGTACCTCGACACCCGCACCACCGGAATCGACGCCGCCTGGCAGTACGCCCTGCCCTGGTGGCCCGAGCGCGTCGAGCAGGTCACCGGTGTCCCCGTCGAGGACCAGCGGACCGCCGTACGCATGCTCGCCGAAGCCGGCCGCCGCTACCTCCTCACCGGGCGCGGAGTGGAGCAGCACAGCAAGGGGACCGACACCACCGCGGCCTTCATCAACCTGGCCCTCGCCCTGGGCCTGCCCGGCCGGACCGGCAGCGGATACGGCTGCCTCACCGGCCAGGGCAACGGCCAGGGCGGCCGCGAACACGGGCAGAAGGCCGACCAGTTGCCCGGCTACCGCATGATCACCGATCCGGCGGCGCGGGCCCACGTCGCCGGGGTCTGGGGGGTCGATCCGGCGTCCCTGCCCGGCCCCGGCCGCAGCGCGTACAAGCTCCTGGACGCCCTTGGCACCCCCGGCGGACCGCGAGCCCTGCTGGTCTTCGGCTCGAACCCGGTCGTCTCGGCCCCCAACGCCGCCCACATAGCGCGGCGCCTGGCCGCGCTCGACCTGCTGGTGGTGGCCGACCTGGTGCCGTCCGAGACCACCGAACTCGCGGACGTGGTCCTGCCCGTGGCCCAATGGGCCGAGGAGGACGGCACGACGACCAGCCTCGAAGGACGCGTCCTGCGCCGCCGGGCCGCCCTCACCCCGCCCGCCGGCGTCCGCACCGACCTGGAGGTCCTGCACGGCCTCGCGGTGCGGATGGGACAGCCCGCCCACCGCTTCCCCGTCTCGCCCCGCACCGTCTTCGACGAGCTGCGCCGGGCCTCCAGCGGCGGCCGGGCCGACTACGCGGGCATCAGCTACGAACGGCTCGACGCCGGGGAGGCGCTGTACTGGCCCTGCCCGGACGCCCCCGACGGGAACCACCCGGGCACGCCCCGGCTCTTCCTGGACCGGTTCGCCCACGCCGACGGCCGGGCGCGCCTGGCCCCCGTGGAGCACCGGGACGCCGCCGAGACACCCGACACCCACTACCCGCTCCACGCCACCACCGGCCGGGTGCTCGCCCATTACCAGTCCGGGGCCCAGACCCGCCGCGTCCCCGAACTCCTGGCCGCCGCGCCCGGGGTGCACGTCGAGATCCACCCCGGCACCGCGGCCCGCTTCGGACTGACCGAGGGCGCCCTGGCCGAGGTCACCTCGGCGCGCGGTTCCACGGTCGCCCGGGTCCGCCTCGTCCCCACCCTGCGTACCGACACCGTCTTCCTGCCCTTCCACTTCCCGGGCGCGGGCCGGGCCAACCTGCTGACCGGACCGGCCCTCGACCCGGTCAGCGGCATGCCCGAGTTCAAGGTGTGCGCGGTACGCGTCGCACCCTGGCAGGAGCCGCAGGCATGAGGGCGACGACCGCCACCACCGCGACCGCGACCGCTTCCGACTCCGCGACCGCTTCCGACACCGCGACCGCCGCCGACGGCACGAGCGCCGTCACCGTCATCGGCTACGGACCCGCCGCCCACCGCCTGGTCCAGCGGCTGCGCCACCACGGCCACCGGGGTCCCGTCACCGTGTTCGGTGCCGAGCCGCAACCCGCCTACCAACGGGCCCAGTTGACCTCCGTCCTCGACGGCACCCTGCCCGCCGGGGCACTGACGCTCGCCCCGCTCCCGGCGGGCGTGGAGGTCCGTACCGGAACCCGGATCACCGCGGTGGACCCGCGCCGCCGCCTCGTCCGCGCCGAAGACGGCACCGAACACCCCTACGGCATCCTGGTGCTGGCCACCGGCTCCCGGCCGGTCCTGCCGCAGCTGGCCGGTGCCGGCCGGCACGCCCCCGGCCTCCGGGTCCCGCACACGCTCCGGGGCGCCCGGCCGGTCACCAAGGGGCCCGTCGTCGTGGTCGGCGGCGGGCTGCGCGGCACCGAGACCGCGTACGCGCTCGGCCGCGCCGGACACGACGTCACCCTCGTCCACCCCGGCGCCCACCCGATGCACCGGCTGCTCGACGGACGGGCCGGGGCCCTCGTGACGGCCGCACTCCGGGAGGCCGGCGCGGTGGCGGAGACCGGCCGTCGTGTCGTCGCCGTGGAACCCGGCAAGGCCCTCCTGGACGACGGACGGCTGCTGGCCGCCGGGACCCTGCTGCTGTGCACCGGCACCGCGCCCGACACCGCACTCGCCCGCACCGCCCGGCTGGCCGTCCGCCACGGCATCGTCGTGGACGACCGGCTGCGCACCAGCGACCCGTACATCTACGCCCTGGGCGACTGCGCCCGGCCCGTCGGCCGCCACCACGGCACCCTGGAGTCCGCCTGGGACGAGGCGGACGCCCTGGCCCGGACGCTCTGCGGCGCCGATGGCAGCCCCGTCGCCGCCCGGTACGTCGTCCGGCCCCGGCTGCCCGCACTCGCCGTGCTGGGCCCGCCGGACGCGCTGCACGCACCCGGGGACAGGGACGAACACGTCGTGCTGTCCGACCCTGCCCGAGGGCGCTACGGGCGCCTCGTGCTGCGCGAGGGCCGGGTGCGGGCCGGCGTCCTGGTGGGCCTGGACCGGGCCGTCGCCACCGTCGGCCGCCTGTACACCGAGGACCGTCCGCTACCCCCGGACCGGCTCGCCCTGCTGCTGGGCACCGACAAGGAGTACACGGGAGGGTCGGCGCTCCCGGACACGGCGGTGGTGTGCCACTGCAACAACGTCACCAGGAAGGACCTCCGGCAGGCGTGGCGGCAGGGCGCGCACGACCTTCCCGCCATCGCCGCCGCCACCCGCGCCACCACCGGCTGCGGCACCTGCGCGGACGCCGTCCGCCGCATCTGCGGGACGGCTGCCGCGTCGTGAGGGGGGCCGGGTACGCGCCCGACGGCCACCGCCCCGTCGTGAAAGGCCTACGCCCCGCCGTGAAGGGACCCCGGACATGACCCGCACCCTGGTCGTCGTCGGCCACGGCCCGGCCGGACACCGGCTGGTCGAGGAGGTCCGGGCCGGCGACCGGTCGGGCCGCTGGCGGATCGTGGTCGTGGCGGAGGAACCCCGGCCCGCCTACGACCGCGTCTCCCTCTCCTCCTACCTCGACGGGAGGACCGCCGCCGACCTCGACCTCACCACGCCCCGGATGCGCACCGACCCCCTGGTGGACCTGCGGCTGAACACGAGAGCGGTCCACCTGGACCGCGGATCCCGCACCGTGACCTGTGCCGACTCCACGGCCCTGGAGTACGACGCGCTCGTCCTGGCCACCGGCTCACGCCCGTTCGTACCGCCCGTGCCGGGCCGGGACCTCGCCGGCTGCTTCACCTACCGCACGATCGAGGACCTCGACGCGCTCCGTGCCGCTGTGCGCCCCGGGGAGCCCGGTGTCGTCGTCGGCGGCGGACTGCTGGGGCTGGAGGCCGCGCGGGCGCTGCGCCTGCTCGGGGCGCGGCCGCACGTGGTGGAGATGGCCCCGCACCTGATGCCCCTCCAGGTCGACGAGGGCGGCGGCAGGGTCCTCGCCCGGCTCGTGGGCGCGCTGGGGGTCGGCGTGCACTGCGGCCGCGGCCTCGCCTCGCTCCACGGGGACCCCGAAGGACGGGTGCGGGCGGTGACCCTGTCGGACGGGACCGAACTGCCCGCCTCAACGGTCGTGTTCTCCGCCGGGGTGCGACCGCGCGACGAACTGGCCGGGTCCGCCGGGCTCGAACGCGGCGGGCGCGGTGGATTCCTCGTGGACGAGCGGTGCCGTACGGCCGACGAGCGCGTGTGGGCCGTGGGGGAGTGCGCGGCGGTGCTCGGCCGCTGCTACGGCCTGGCCGCACCCGGCTACCGGATGGCGGAGGCGGTCGCGCTCCAGCTGCTGGGCTCCCCGTCTGCCGTCTTCCCCGGGGCGGACATGTCGGCGAAGCTCAAGGTCCTGGGCGTGGAGGTGGCCGGTTTCGGTGACGTACACGCCCGGACCGAGGGGGCCGTGGAGTTCGTCCGGGAGGACCGGGCGGCCGGGACGTACGGAAAGCTGGTCCTCGCCCCGGACGGGCGGACCCTGCTCGGCGGAGTCCTCGCGGGCGACACCGCCGGCTACGCGGTGCTCCGCACCCTGCTCGGCCACGAACTCACCGCCCCGGCCGAACTCCTGCTGGCCGGTGGGGCAACTCTCTGAACACGTAAGACATCTGACCTTCCGTCATAATGGAACGTGTTCTACTCTTGCCGCCGTTCCAGTGGCTGCGACCGGCGAGGATCCGCATGGGCATCGGCACGGGCATCGGCATCACCGAAGAGCATCGCGCGCTGGCGCACTCCGTACGGGGGTGGCTGGCCCGGGCCGCCCCGCCCGGCGAGGTGCGCAAGCTCCTCGACGCGGGGGGCCCGGCCGCCCCCGGGGTGCGCCCCGCCCACTGGGAGGCGCTCGCCGGGCAGGGGCTGACCGGGATCCATCTGCCCGAGGAGTACGGGGGCGGGGGCGGCGGTCTCCTGGACCTCGCCGTGGTCCTGGAGGAGGCCGCCCACGCCTCGCTGCCGGGGCCCTGCCTCGCCACCGCTCTTGTGGGTGAGGTGGTGCGGCGGGCGGTGGGCCCCGGGACCGGTGACCTGATCCGGGGCCTCGCCTCGGGGGACCGTACCGCCGCCCTCGCCCTCACCTCCGGCACCCTCACCGCCACCCCGGCCCCGGGCGGCCACCGTCTCGACGGGACCGCCCCGCCCGTCCTCTCCGCCGAGGCGGCCGACCTGCTGCTCCTGCCCGCCGTTACACCCGACGGCGAGCGCTGGTTCCTCGTGGACGCCGGGGCCGAGGGGCTCACCGTGCGCCCGCACCGCAGCGTCGACCCGACCCGGCCCACAGCGGAGGTGCGGGCCGAAGCCGTCCACGTACCGGAGCAGCGGGTTCTGCCCCTCGACCCCGCCCTCGATCCCGACCTCGTCCGGGACCTGGCCGCCGTCCTCCTCGCCGCCGACGCCTGCGGCACCGCCGCCCGGAGCCTGGACACGGCCGTCGCACACGCCGCCGTACGCGAACAGTTCGGGCGGCCCATCGGGGCGTTCCAGGCCGTCAAGCACCTCTGCGCCGACATGCTCGTCCGCCTGGAGCAGGCCCGCGCCCTGACCTGGGACGCGGCCCGCGCCGCCGACGAGAAGCCCGAGGTGCGCGGGCTCACCGCCGCGCTCGCCGCCGCCACCGCGCCGGAGGCCGCGTACAGCTGCGCCAAGGACGCCATCCAGATCCTCGGCGGCATCGGTTTCACCTGGGAGCACGACGCCCACCTCCAACTGCGCCGGGCCGTACTCGCCCGCCAGCTCCTCGGCACCGCCGACACCCACCGGCTGCGCGCCGCCCGCCTCGCCGAGGCCGGGGCCCGCCGCGAACTCTCCCTCGAACTCCCCGCCGAGGCCGCCCGCCACCGCGCCGAGGCCCGCCCCCACCTCGCCGCCGCCCGTGGCCTGGCGCCCCGCGAGGCCCGCCGCGCCCTCGCCGCCACCGGCTACGCCGCCCCGCACCTCCCCGCCCCGTACGGCCTGGGCGCGGGCCCCGTACAACAGCTCGCCATCCAGCAGGAGTCGAGCGAGCACGGCATCCGGCTCAGCGACCTCTCCATCGCCACCTGGGTCGTGCCGTCGCTCATCGCGTACGGGACCGAGGCGCAGCGCGAGCGCTATCTGCCGGCCACCCTGCGCGGCGACCTCCAGTGGTGCCAGCTCTTCTCCGAACCCGACGCCGGATCCGACCTGGCCGCCCTGCGCACCCGTGCCGTACGGACCGACGAGGGGTGGCGGATCACCGGGCAGAAGGTCTGGACGAGCGCCGCCCGCACCGCCGACCACGGCATCCTGCTCGCCCGCACCGACCCGGACGCCCCCAAGCACCGGGGGCTCACCTACTTCCTGGTCGACATGAAGAGGGCCCGGGGCATCGACATCCGGCCGCTGAAGGAGATCACCGGCGAGGCCCTCTTCAACGAGGTGTACTTCGACGACGTGCTGCTCCCCGCCGACGCCGTCGTAGGCGAGGTCGGCGGCGGCTGGCGGGTCGCCCGCAACACGCTCGGCAACGAACGCGTCCACATGGCCGACCAGATGACCTTCGACAGCGGTCTTGAGGCTCTGATCGCGCGCTCCGCAGGGCTCGACGACACCACCCGTGCCCGGATCGGCGCGCTCGCCGCCGAGGCCCACGCCCTCGCCTGCATCGGGCTGCGCACCACCCTCCAGCAGGTCTCCGGCCTCGAACCGGGCGCCGGGGCCTCCGTACGCAAGCTCGTCCAGACCGTCCACCAGCAGAAGGTCGCCGAACTCACCCTCGAACTCCTCGGCCCGGACGGCGCGGTGGACGAACCGGCGGCCGGTGAGCGGGCCCTCCACGGATTCCTGATGTCCCGCTGCCTGACCATCGCGGGCGGCACCACCCAGATCCAGCTCAACGTCGTCGCCGAACGGATCCTCGGCCTCCCCCGGGACCGACCGCACACGACATGAAGAGGAGTCGGAAGATGAAGGCCTACATCGTCGGCGTCGGCATGACGAAGTTCGAGAAGCCCGAGACCCGCGACTGGCAGTACTGGGACATGGTCCGTGAGGCGGGCACCGCCGCGCTGGAGGATGCCGGGGTCCGGTACGACCAGGTCGAGCAGGTCCCCGTCGGCTACTGCTTCGAGGCCTCCACCGCCGGACAGCGGGCCGTCTACGAACTGGGGCTGACCGGCGTCCCCGTCTACAACGTCAACAACAACTGCGCCACCGGCTCCACCGCCCTGATGCTGGCCCGGCAGTTCGTCGAGGGCGGCTCCAGCGACTGCGTCCTCGCCGTCGGCTTCGAGAAGATGGCGCGGGGCTCGCTGGGCGGTGGTACGGAAGGCGGCGGGGGCTTCGCCTCCTCGCCCGTCGCCCGGCACTACGGGATCATGGCGGCCGCCCACGGCTTCGAGATGTCCCCGCCCACCGCGCAGATCTTCGGCAACGCGGCCCGCGAGCACATGCAGCGGTACGGGACCACGCCCGCGCAGCTCGCGGCGGTCGGGGCCAAGAACCACCGGCACTCGGTGGACAACCCGTACGCCCAGTTCCAGGACCCGTACACGGTGGAGGAGGTCCTCGCCGCCCGTACCGTCCACGACCCCCTCACCAAGCTCCAGTGCTCACCCACCTCCGACGGGGCGGCGGCGGCCGTGGTCGTCTCCGAGCGGTTCGTGGAGCGCCACGGCCTGGGGGAGCGGGCCGTGGAGATCGCCGCCCAGGCCATGACCACCGACACCGGTGCCTCCTTCGCCTCCGGCACCTGCATCGACGCGGTCGGCGCCCCGATGTCCCGGGCCGCCGCCCGGCAGGTCTACGAGAGCTCCGGCCTCGGGCCCGGGGACCTCGACGTGATCGAGCTGCACGACTGCTTCTCCATCAACGAACTCCTCACCTACGAGGCCCTCGGCCTCTGCGGCGAGGGGGAGTCCGGCAAGCTCGTGGAGTCCGGGGCGACGACGTACGGCGGGCGGTGGGTGGTGAACCCGTCGGGCGGGCTGATCTCCAAGGGACACCCCCTGGGCGCGACCGGGATCGCCCAGGCCGCCGAGCTGACCTGGCAGCTGCGCGGCGAGGCGGGCCCACGCCAGGTCCCGGGCGCCCGCACCGGCCTCGCGCACAACATCGGACTGGGCGGGGCGGCGGTGGTGACGCTGCTGCGGCGGTGAGGGCCCGGCGGGCCCGCCGACGGGGGGCTGGTCCAGGACTTCGGACCTAGGACGCCCCGGACCCAGGATCTCCGACCGATACCCGATGTACGGGGCATCCACTACCTGCGACCATGACCGTCATGGCAGACGACCCCGCACCCGCGCCCACCCGCACCTCCCGCTCCCGCATACCCACCGGCGCCTGGGCCGTCGTGCTCGCCGCCTGTACGGGGCAGTTCCTCGTCGTCCTCGATGTGTCCGTGGTCAACGTGGCGCTGCCCTCCATGCGGGCCGACCTGGGGCTGAGCCACGGCGCGCTCCAGTGGGTCGTCAACGCCTACTCGATCGCGTTCGCCGGGTTCATGCTGCTGGGCGGGCGGGCCGCCGACATCTACGGGCGCAAGCGGATGTTCCTCGTCGGGCTCGGCGTCTTCACCGCCGCCTCCCTCGCGGGCGGCTTCGCCCAGGAGGGCTGGCAGCTCCTCGCCGCCCGCGCCGCGCAAGGCCTCGGGGCCGCCGTCCTGGCCCCCGCCACCCTGACCATCCTGACGGCCGCCGTCCCCGAGGGGCCCGCCCGGACCAAGGCGATAGCGACCTGGATGGCGGTCGGCGCGGGCGGCGGCGCGGCCGGCGGGCTCATCGGCGGGGTCCTCACCGACGCCCTCTCCTGGCGCTGGGTCCTCCTGATCAACGTGCCGATCGGCGCCCTCGTCCTGGTCGCCGCCGCCCTGTGGATCACCGAGGGCCGGGCGGGCGACCGCCGCCGCATCGACCTGCTGGGGGCCGTCCTCGTCACGGCCGGCCTCGCCACCGTCGCGTACGGCATCGTCCAGACCGAGGCCGAGGGCTGGACGGCCGCCGCCACCCTCGTACCGCTGCTCTCCGGGGCGGTGCTGCTGGCCGCGTTCGTCCTGGTCGAGGCGCGGACGGCGGTCCCGCTGATCCCGCTGCGGGTGTTCGGCGTACGGGCCGTCTCCTCGGCCAACGTGTCGATGTTCCTCATGGGGTCGGCGACCTTCTCCATGTGGTACTTCATGACCGTCTACGCGCAGAACGTGCTGGGCTACTCGCCGTTGGAGGCCGGTCTCGCCCTGATGCCGACCTCGGCCGCCGTCATCATCGGCTCCAAGGCCGCACCCCGGATCATGGCGCGTACGGGGGCCAAGACCCTCGCCGTCGCCGGGGTGCTGATCACCGCCGCGGGCTTCGGCTGGCAGTCCACCATGGGCGTCGACGGCTCCTACCTCACCGCGATCTGCCTGCCCGGCGTCCTGATGATGGCCGGTGCCGGGCTCGCCTCCACCCCGCTGGCCACCCTCGCCACCTCCGGCGCGGCCGCCGGGGACGCCGGACTCGTCTCCGGCCTGGTCAACACCTCCCGCACCATGGGCGGCGCGCTCGGCCTCGCGGTGCTCTCCACCGTCGCCGCGGCCCGTACGGCGGGCTCGGTCGACCCGGCCGAGGTCACCGCCGGGTATGCGACGGCCTTCCGTACGGCGTGCGGGGTGCTGCTGCTCGGGGTGGTGGTGATGCTGGCGTGGCTGCCAAACCACCGGACGCCCCGCGTACGGGAGGAGCAGGCGGCGAAGGTGAAGGCGCAGGAGCGGGTCTGAGCGTGCGGTCCACCCGGACCTGACATGGCGTCAGCAGTCTTCCCAACTTCCGGGGGCTGCGTTATACATGGGCCATCGGCTAGAACGCGTTCTAGAACGGCGCGCCCTGCCGGTCCCGCACGGCCTCGGTGCGGTCGGCGGTGCGGACAGCCGCACCGAGGTCTCCACCGTCGGTCTCCCCCGTCAAGGAGCGGCTTCGCCATGCCCATCGATGCCCGAGCGGCCCTCGCCGCCGAACCCCGCCGAGCCGAGATCGCCTGGAACCACAAGGACGTCCAGCTCTACCACCTGGGCCTCGGCGCGGGCACCCCCGCCACCGACCCCGACGAGCTGCGCTACACCCTGGAGTCCCGGCTCCAGGTGCTGCCGGCCTTCGCCACCGTGGCGGGCGCGGGAACGGCCGCGTTCGGCGGGATGGGCGCGCCCGGCATCGACGTGGACCTCGCCGCCGTCCTGCACGGCGGGCAGACCGTACGCGTCCACCGGCCGATCCCCGTGACCGGCCGGGCCGTGCAGACCTCGAAGGTCGCGGCGGTGTACGACAAGGGCAAGGCCGCCGTCATCGTGCTGCGTACCGAGGCGTCCGACGACGAAGGGCCGCTCTGGACCAACGACGCCCAGATCTTCGTACGGGGAGAGGGCGGCTTCGGCGGTGAGCGCGGGCCCTCCGACCGGCTCGCCGTGCCCGACCGGGACCCCGACCGCACGGTCGAGCGCCCGATCCGCGAGGACCAGGCGTTGCTCTACCGGCTCTCCGGGGACTGGAACCCGCTCCACGCGGACCCGGCCTTCGCCAAGCTGGCCGGCTTCGAGCGGCCGATCCTGCACGGGCTGTGCACGTACGGCATGACCCTGAAGGCCGTCACCGACACCCTGCTGGACGGTGATGTGTCCCGTATCGCCGCCTACCGCACCCGCTTCGCCGGAGTGGTCTTCCCCGGCGAGACCCTCCGCATCCGGATGTGGGCCGGGGACGGCCGCGTCCAGGTGACCGTCACCGCCGCCGAACGCGACGACGCACCGGTCCTCGCCGACACGCTCGTCGAACACTCCTGAACCCAGCAGCACTCATTCTTGGCAGCCGATTCGAGGGGAGCCCGACCCATGCGCGCAGCCGTACTGCACGAGATAGGCCAGGAGAAGCTGGAAGTACTCGACGACGTCGAGGCGGTGGGGTTCGGCCCGGGGAAGGTCAAGCTCCGCATCCGGGCCACCGGACTCTGCCACTCCGACGTCTCCGCGATGAGCGGGATCCTCCCGCAGCCCGCCCCCTTCATCCCCGGCCACGAGGGCGCCGGCGAGGTCGTCGACGTCGGTGACGGGGTGAGCGGCCTGAGCGCCGGGGACCGGGTCCTCGTCTGCTGGCTGCCCGCCTGCGGGGCCTGTCCGTCCTGCAAGCGCGGCCAGACCCAGCTCTGCCTCGCGGGCTTCATGAACGCGGGCACCCCCAACTTCAAGCGCCCCGGCGGCGATGTCTTCGGCTTCGCGGGCACCGGCACCTTCACCGAGGAGGTCGTCGTCGGCGCGGGCTGCGCGGTGCCGATCCCCGACGACGTCCCCTTCGAGATCGCCGCCCTGATCGGCTGCGGGGTCACCACCGGCCTCGGCGCCGCCATCAACACGGCGAAGGTGGAGGCCGGTTCGTCGGTCGCCGTCATCGGCTGCGGCGGCGTCGGCATCTCCACCATCCAGGGCGCCCGCGTCCAGGGCGCCGCCCAGATCGTCGCCGTCGACCCGGTCGCCTCCCGCCGCGAGGCCGCCCTCCGCTTCGGCGCCACCGAGGCCGTCGCCCCCGACGAACTGGCCGACGCCAAGCAGCGCATCACCGGCGGCGAGGGCTTCGACTACGTCTTCGAGGTCGTCGGCAAGTCCGCCACCGCCCGCACCGCCTACGACCACACCCGCCGCGGCGGCACCCTCTGCGTCGTCGGCGCCGGGGCGATGGACGACAACTTCCAGGTCAACATGTTCGAGCTGTTCTTCGACGAGAAGCGCATCCTGCCCTCGATGTACGGCGGCGGGGACGTGCTGCGCTCCTACGAACGGGCCATCGCGCTCTGGCGGGCCGGCCGGATCGACCTGGAGTCGATGATCACCCACCGGGTCCGGCTGGAGGAGGTCAACGACGCCCTGGACCAGATGCGGACCGGCGAGTCGCTGCGTACCTGCATCGAGCTCTGAAACCGGCCCCGGACCGACGACGTTGAGGAATGCCATGTCACTTCCCCTCCCGCTGGACGGGCTGTCCGCGATCGTCACCGGCGCCGGCCGGGGGCTCGGCCGCGCCGAGGCCCTCGAACTGGCCCGGCTCGGCGCCGCCGTCGTCGTCAACGACTACGGGCAGCCCGGCCGCGACGGATCGGGCGAGGCCTCGGCCGCGCCCGCCGAGGAGGTCGCCGCCGAGATCCGCGCGGCGGGCGGCCGGGCCACCGCCCACCTCGGAGACGTATCCGACCACGAACAGGCCCGAGCCCTCGTGGAGCTGGCGGTCTCCACCTACGGAAAGCTCGACATCCTGGTCAACAACGCGGGCATCCTGCGGGACCGGATGGTCTTCTCGATGAGCGAGGACGAGTGGGACGCGGTCATCCGCGTCCACCTCAAGGGCCACTTCAACACCACCCGCTTCGCCGCCGCCCACTGGCGCGCCCGCTCCAAGGAGACCGGCGGCCCGGTGTACGGGCGGATCGTCAACACCTCGTCGGAGGCGTTCCTCGCGGGCTCGGCGGGGCAGCCGAACTACGCGGCGGCCAAGGGCGGCATCGTCGGGCTCACCACGTCCACGGCCCTGGCACTCGCCAAGTACGGCGTCACCTCCAACGCCATCTGCCCGCGGGCCCGGACCCGGATGACCGAGGACGTGTTCGCGGGCTTCCAGGAACCGGCCGACGGCACACTCGACGCGTTGGCCCCCGAGCATGTCTCCCCGCTCGTGGGCTATCTCGCCTCGCCCGCAGCCGCCGGGGTCAACGGGCAGCTGCTCGTCGTCCACGGGGGCATGGTCGCGATCGTCGAACGGCCCAGGGTGGCGGCCAAGTTCGACGCGGCGAAGGAGACCTTCACCTTCGCCGAACTGGACGAGCTGATCACCCCGTACTACGCGGACCGGCCACGGGGCGAGACCTTCGCCGCCGCCGAAGTGCTCGGGCTGAAGAGGGAGTAGGGGAGCGGGGGCGGAAAAAGGTGGGCCCGGTACGGCTGTTCAGCCGTACCGGGCCCACCTCGTCGCGCTGTTCGCCGGCTCAGGCCGCCCTGGATTCCTCCTCGGCGGGCCTGCGGTGGCGGCCGTGCGGCTGCACCGAGGTGTTCTCCATCGACGCACCCCCTCGGTGCTTTCCGGAACCGCCGGTCCCGGCCCCCTCCGCGTCGCCCCCCGGCGTACGCGGTGCGGTGGTGTCGGTTCGGGCTTCAGACATGTGGGAAGTCACCCCGTTGTGATCGCTTACCTGTGTCGCACGTACGTGTTCCGGGGCCCCGCCACCGCCGTCCGACGCGGTCACCGTCGGCGCCCGCGCGGTACGGCTGCGTAGCCCCGGAACCGAGTTTAGCCAGGTGAAGCCGCTCGGTGCAGAGGTGCCTGCCCCAACGGGACGGGCTTGCACACGGCAGGAGGGGTGACGGCGGCGGATGGTTCCGTTCCGCTCGCATCGCCGTCCGTTCCGCACGTTCCGTCGGCCCCCGGAAGCGGGTCCTCGTCCGTCGGTGCGTCGAGCAGGGCCACGGCACAGGGCGTCGCCGCGTTCGCGTACGGGAGGTGCAGCACCCCGTCCCGGCTCCAGTAACCGGCCCCCGCCGACCAGCCCTCCGGCGCCGCGAACTGGTGCAGCCGGCGCCCCTGCGGACGCCAGGTCCCCACCCAGCTCCCGGCCGCCCCGTCGATCCGCAGCGCCACCGCGCAGCTCTCCGGCATCAGCATCTGGCCGGGCTGCACCGCGAACGGCGTCACCGCCACATCCGCCGGCCGCAGGCACTCCGGGAAGCGGACCGGCAGACAGCTGCCGAGGACGCCCCAGCCGAGCCGGTCGTGGCCCGGCGCGTCCGAGCGGAGCAGCAGCAGCCCGCTGTCCGCGTCGGCCAGCAGCAGCCGGTCGTTGCTCTCCGGCGCGATCTGGAGCAGCGGTGTCACCTCGCCGTTCCGCTCCAGGTCCACGGCGACCGCCTTGACCGGGCCGCCGCCCGGAGGCTGCCGGTCCAGGGCCAGTATCCGGCCCGCCCGGTCCAGCCAGACCCCGCCGGAGCAGTGCCCGGGGATCTCGGCGACCAGCTCCGGCCCGAAGGCGCCGCCGGCCACCAGCCACAGCAGTGAGGAGTGGTCGCCCGCCGACAGGGCGTACACGCTGCACCCGTCCGGCGAGGGCGGCAGCAGCGTCATCCCGTCGCACTCGACCGCACCGAGGGGCAGTTCACCGGTGGCGGGCCCGGTCGGGTAGAGCAGCGAGAACATCTGGCGGTCCGCCACCTGCCGCCGGATCAGCACCCGCCCGTCGGCGAGCGGCACCACCTGGGAGTCCGGCTCCTCGGGCTGGTTGAGCGGCAGCGGTACGGCGTAGGGCTCGGGCCCGTCCAGCGTCCAGCGCTCCGGGTACCAGGCCCGCTGCGCGTCCGGGGGGCCGGGCGCGGCCGTCAGCCTGGCCCCGTACGCACCGTCCGCGGTCAGCGTGAAGGCCCCGGGGGCGCGGGGCGCACCGCTCCGGGGCGCGGCGGGGCCGGCCGGTACCGCTCCGGCGGGTTCCTCGGGCTCGCCGGACTCTTCCGGGCCGGGGTCCGCCGTCGTGGCGGCCCCGGCGGTTCCGCCCTCGATGGCACAGGCAGTCATGGACTCGTCACCTCCGGCTACGAAAGCTAGTTTTCGCACGCCCAGCCGGACAACGCGCCCCACCTCACTTCACACATAAGGGTGGTGATGCCCGGATTCTCCTGAGGTGATGGGGGCGGGTGTGCTGGCAGGGGCCGCCGCGCCTATGGTTAGGCAGCCCTAATCAAACAGGCGTGCCCCGTGCACGTACGCGCACCAGCAGGAGCAAGCGATGTCCCTCCGGCCCCGCGGTACCGCCGCAGTAGCCCTGGCGGTTGCCGCCGCCCTGTCCCTCTCGGCCTGCGGCGGCGACGGCGGGGACGGCAGCGCGGCCAAGGCGGACGCGGGCGGTGACAAGAAGGCGGCCGTCGCCACCGGCGGCAAGGACTTCGCGGACGCGGCGAAGAAGACGGCGGCGTACGGCACCGGGGCGAAGCCGGGCGAGTTCCCCCGTACCGTCACCCACGCCATGGGGAAGAGCGAGATCAAGGCCGCCCCCAAGCGCGTGGTCGTCCTCGACGTCGGCGAGTTCGACAACGTTGTTTCGCTCGGTCTGAAGCCGGTCGGCTACGCGCCCAGCGAGGGCGACGCGGCCATCCCCTCGTACCTGAAGAAGGGCGCGGGGAACCCGAAGAGCGTCGGCACGATCAACAGCCTCAACCTCGAAGCGATCGCGGGCCTGAAGCCCGACCTGATCCTCGGCAGCCAGCTGCGCGCGGCCGACAAGTACGACGAGCTGTCCAAGATCGCCCCGACCGTCTTCTCCATCCGCCCGGGCTTCACCTGGAAGGAGAACTACCTCCTCAACGCGGCCGCCCTGGACCGCACCGAGCAGGCCGCAACGGCACTGGCCGCGTACCGGGCGAAGGCGCAGAAGCTCGGCGCGGACATCGGCGCCGACAAGCCGACCGTCTCCATGGTCCGCTACATGCCCGACCGCCTCCGCCTCTACGCCAAGGCCTCGTTCATCGGCACGATCCTTGAGGACGTCGGCCTGCCCCGCCCGAAGAACCAGCAGATCGACGACCTCGCCACCGAGATCAGCCCGGAGCGGATCGACGAGGCGGACGCCGACTGGATCTTCACCGGTGTCTACGGCGACGCGAAGGCGACCCAGCGCGACACCGCCCGGTCCAACCCGCTGTGGAAGAAGCTCGACGCGGTCAAGGAGGGCCGGGCCAAGGACGTCTCCGACGAGACCTGGTACCTGGGCCTCGGCGTCACCTCCGCCGGGCTGGTCCTCGACGACCTCCGCGCGGACCTGGTGAAGTGACGAAATGGGCATGTGAAGTAACGATTCGTGTCCGGCCGCCGGTCCTGGCCCACAGGTCCGGCGGCCAGGGGCGGCGGACCACGCCGGACAGGTAGCCTTTCCCCCGTGCCCCGTCTGTCTGAACTCATCGCCGCCCTCGACGCCCTCTGGCCCCCCGAGCGGGCCGAGGGATGGGACGCGGTCGGGACGGTCTGCGGCGACCCGGACACCGAGGTCGACCGGGTGCTGTTCGCCGTCGACCCCGTGCACGAGATCGCCGACGAGGCCCTGGAACTCGGCGCCCAGCTGATCGTCACCCACCACCCGCTCTATCTGCGCGGGACGACGACGGTCGCCGCCGACACCTTCAAGGGCCGGGTCGTCCACGCCCTCATCAAGCACGGCATCGCGCTCCACGTCGCGCACACCAACGCCGACACCGCCGACCCCGGCGTCTCCGACGCCCTCGCCGGCGCCCTGGACCTGCGCGTCACCGGACCCCTCGTACCCGACCCCACCGACCCCCACGGCCGGCGCGGACTCGGCCGGATCTGCGAGCTGGACCACCCCGAGACCCTGGCCGCCTTCGCCGCCCGGGCCGCCGCCCGGCTCCCCGCCACCGCGCAGGGCATCCGGACGGCCGGAGACCCGGAGGCCCTGGTGCGCACCGTCGCCGTCAGCGGCGGCTCCGGCGACAGCCTCTTCGACGCCGTGCGCGCCGCGGGCGTCGACGCCTTCCTCACCGCCGATCTGCGCCACCACCCGGTGTCCGAGGCCGTGCAGCAATCGCCGCTCGGCCTGGTCGACGCCGCGCACTGGGCCACCGAGTGGCCCTGGTGCGAGCAGGCGGCGGCGCAGCTCGACGCGCTTTCCGACCGCCACGGATGGGACCTGCGGGTCCATGTCTCGAAGCAGGTCACCGACCCCTGGACCACCCACCATTCCTCTGGAGCCCCCAACTGAACGCCGCGCCCGCCGACCAGATCCGACTCCTCGACGTCCAGGCCCTCGACGTACGCCTCTCGCAGCTCTCCCACAAGAGCAACTCGCTGCCGGAGCACGCCGAGATCGAGCAGCTCAGCAACGACCTCGCCCAGCTGCGTGACCTGCTGGTCGCCTCCACCACCGAGGAGAGCGACACCACCCGCGAGCAGACCAAGGCCGAGCAGGACGTCGACCAGGTGCGCCAGCGCGCCGTGCGCGACCAGCAGCGCCTGGACTCCGGCGCGGTCTCCTCGCCCAAGGACCTGGAGAGCCTCCAGCGCGAGCTCACCTCGCTCGCCAAGCGGCAGGGCGACCTGGAGGACGTCGTCCTCGAAATCATGGAGCGCCGCGAGGCCGCCCAGGAGCGGGTCACCGAGCTGACCGAGCGGGTCTCCGCCGTCCAGGCCAAGGTCGACGACGCCACCGCCCGCCGGGACGCCGCCATCACCGAGCTGGACGCCGAGATCGCGACGGTGACCAAGGACCGCCAGGTCGTCGCCGAGGTCATCCCCGCCGACCTCCTGAAGCTCTACGACAAGCTCCGCGCCCAGCAGGGCGGGGTCGGCGCCGCCCGGCTCTACCAGCGCCGCTGCGAGGGCTGCCGGCTGGAGCTGAACATCACCGAGGTCAACGACGTGAAGGCCGCGTCCCCCGACACGGTGCTGCGCTGCGAGAACTGCCACCGCATCCTGGTCCGCACGGCGGAGTCGGGCCTGTAATGAGCATCGCCCGCCGGCTGGTGGTGGAGGCCGACGGCGGCTCCCGGGGCAACCCGGGACCCGCCGGTTACGGGGCCGTCGTCATCGACGCGGCCACTGGCGAGACCCTCGCCGAGGCCGCCGAGTACATCGGGGTCGCGACCAACAACGTCGCCGAGTACCGGGGCCTGATCGCCGGTCTCACGGCCGCGAAGGCGCTGTTCCCGGACGCCGGGGACGCGCTGCGGGTCCACGTCCGGATGGACTCCAAGCTGGTGGTCGAGCAGATGTCGGGGCGCTGGAAGATCAAGCACCCCGACATGAAGCCGCTGGCGGCCCGGGCCGCCGCGATCCTGCCGCCGTCCTCCGTCACGTACGAGTGGATCCCGCGCGCGCAGAACAAGCACGCGGACCGGCTCGCCAACGAGGCGATGGACGCGGGCCGCGACGGCCGGCAGTGGGAGGCGTCCGCCTCCACGGCCGAACTGGACGCACCCGCACGCACCCCGCTGCCCGACCGTGGCCCGCCCGGTGACGCGGTGGCGGGAGCGGCGAAGGCCCGGGCCGCACTGGCGGCCGCGCGGGGTGGAACGGCGGACGCCGGAACGCTGTTCGAGGTCGACGCCGGTGCTTCGGAAGAGCCCGAGCCCACCGACGTCACCGCCGTTCCCGCGCCCGAGGCCGCCTCCCCGCAGGTCGGCTGGGCCGCCGCCCCCGACCTCGGCGCACCCGCCACCTTCGTCCTGCTGCGGCACGGCGAGACGCTGCTCACCCCCGAGAAGCGGTTCTCCGGCAGTGGCGGCACCGACCCCGAACTCTCCGCGGTCGGCCGCGACCAGGCCGCCCGGGCCGCCCTGCACTTCGCCGCGCTCGGCACCGTCCAGGACATCGTCTGCTCGCCGCTGCGCCGCTGCCGCGAGACCGCCGCGGCCGTCGCCGACCGCCTCGGCCTGGACGTCCGTATCGAGGACGGCCTCCGCGAGACGGACTTCGGCGCCTGGGAGGGGCTGACCTTCGGCGAGGTGCGCGAGCGGTACGGCGACGACCTGACCGCCTGGCTCGCCGACCCGGAGACCGCGCCGACGGGTGGCGGCGAGAGCTTCACGGAGGTCGCCGACCGGGTCGCGGCCGCCCGGGACCGCCTGACCGCCCGGTACGCGGGCCGCACGGTCCTGGTCGTCACCCATGTGACCCCGATCAAGACCCTGGTGCGGCTGGCGCTGGAGGCTCCGGCGCAGTCGATGTTCCGGATGGAGCTGTCGGCGGCCTCGATCTCGACGGTCGCGTACTACGGGGACGGCAACGCCTCCGTACGCCTCCTCAACGACACCTCGCACCTGCGCTAGCGGGAACAAAGGCCACGATGACCTGGTCGACCGGGCTGCTCGGGTTCGCCGCCGGGCTGCTGATCTCGGTGGTGACCGCCCCGGTCGGGGTGTCGGGCGCGGTGTTCCTGCTGCCGGTCCAGGTCAGCGTGCTCGGGGTGCCCAGCCCGGCGGTCACCCCCACCAACCTGCTCTACAACGTGGTGGCCGGGCCCGGGGCCCTGCTGCGGCACCACAGGAGCGGCGGGCTCCGGGGGCCGCTGACCCGGCTGCTGGTCCTCGGCACCGTCCCCGGCGTCGTCGTCGGCGCGGTGATCCGGGTCTTCGCGGTGCCGGGCCCCTCGGTCTTCCGGCTCCTGATCGCGGTGCTGCTGCTCCCGCTCGGCGGCTGGCTCTGCCTGCGTACGCTGCACCGCGCCGGGCGCACCGCCCCCGCCCGGGACTCCCCGGGGATGTCTCCCCGCGCCATCACCCGCCTCGCCATGGCCGTCGGCGTCGCCGGGGGGATCTACGGGATCGGCGGCGGCTCGCTGCTCGGCCCGATCCTGGTCGGGCGCGGGATGCCGGTCGCGAAGGTGGCCCCGGCCGCGCTCGCCGCCACCTTCGTGACCTCGGTCGTGGGCGCGGGGACGTACGCCCTGCTCTCCCTGACCACGACCGGGGACATCGCCCCGTACTGGTCGCTCGGCCTGGCCTGCGGCCTCGGCGGCCTCTGCGGCGGATACCTGGGCGCCCGACTCCAGCCCCGCCTGCCGGAGACAGCGCTGAAGCTCCTGCTGGGGGTGCTGGCGCTGGGCATCGGCGGGCTGTACGCGGTGCAGATTCTGCGCTGAGGGGGGCTGGCGCGTCGAAAGGGCCCGGGTTCTACGCCCCGAGCGCCGCTGCCTCCGCCGCCAGCCGGGCCACCCGGTCCCAGTCCTTCGCCGCGATCGCGTCGCCCGGCACCATCCAACTGCCGCCCACACAGGCGACGTTCGGCAGGGCCAGGTAGGACGGCGCGGAGGCGAGCGAGATACCGCCGGTCGGGCAGAAACGGGCCTGGGGGAGCGGGGCGGAGAGGGCCTTGAGATAGGCGGTGCCGCCGGCGGCCTCGGCCGGGAAGAACTTCATGTCGCTGACTCCGCGCTCCAGCAGGGCCACCACCTCGGAGGTGGTCGAGACGCCGGGCAGGAACGGCACCCCGGACTCCCGCATCGCCTCCAGCAGGGCCTCCGTCCACCCCGGGCTGACCAGGAACCCGGCCCCCGCGTCCACGGTGTCCCGCACTTGCTGCGGCGAGATGACCGTGCCCGCGCCGACGACCGCGCCCGGCACCTCGGCGGCGATGGCCCGGATCGACTCCAGCGCGGCGGGCGTCCGCAGGGTCACCTCGATCGCCGGGAGCCCGCCCGCCACCAGCGCCCGCGCCAGCGGCGCCGCGTCGGCCACGTCGTGCAGGACGACGACGGGGACGACGGGGGCGAGATCCAGTACGGAGGTGCTGGAGGGCGCGGAGGGCGCCGGCGAGGAGGAGGTCATGGGCCCCATCCTGCCGCGTCGACAGCGATATCTGCAACGACCGTTGCAGAGGATGCAATGTGACTCAGTGGATCTCCGTCACCACCACATCGAGCGACCACGGCCGCCCGGCCCGCGCGGGGGCCTCGGCCTCCACCACGTACCCGAGGTCCCGCAGCGCGTCCACCAGCCGCGCGGGGTCCTTCGGCCGTGCCCCCGCCAGCAGCAGGTCGCGCACCATCCGCCCCTTGGTCGCCTTGTTGAAGTGGCTGACGACGGACCGCTTCTCCACCCCGTCCACGATCTGCGACTGGAGCACCCGCACGCTCGCTGTCCGCGCGGCCACTTCGCCCTTCGGCTTCCACGCCGCGGTGTACGCGGAGGACCGCAGATCCAGGACGAGCCCGTCCCCGGCGGCCTCGGGCATGACGGCCTCCATGGGCTTGCGCCAGTACGCGCCGAGCGCGCCGAGGCCGGGGAGCTTCACGCCCATCGAGCAGCGGTACGGCGGAATCCGGTCGCCGATCCGGACCGCGCCCCAGAGCCCGGAGAAGACCAGCAGCGACTTCGCCGCGTGCCGCCGGGCGTCCGCGTCCAGGGAGGCCAGGTCGAGGGCGTCGTACAGCACGCCCGTGTAGAGCTCCCCGGCCGGGCGGGTCCCGGCGGTCCGCAGCTCGGCGTTCTTCCCGACCTCGCCCCGCAGCCCGACACTCAGCCCGAGCACGTCTCGGGCCTTCTCCTCGTCCGCCTGGCACAGCTCGACCAGCTCGTCCAGAACCGCCGCCCGGGCCTCGGAGAGCCCCGGCAGCGACAGCGACTCCGGCTTCAGGGGAGCCCCGCGCCCCGAGGCGGCCTTTCCTTCGGAGGGCGGCAACAGCACGAGCACGGCGGTTCTCCTTCGTACGTACGGCGCAAGCGCGGCCCCGGTGGGCGTGCGGGCTCTCCGGGTCCTCGGCAAGGGTACGGGGGCGGGGCGGGGCTGCCCCGCCCCCGTACGGTGGCGGGCACGCGCCGGCCGTACGGTGTTGGGCCCGCGCCGGCCGTACGGTGCTGGGCCGGCGTCGGCCGCACGGCATCCGGGCCCCGGCACGGGCTCGGGCCCCGGCACGGCCCCGGGCCCCGGATGCCGCAACCCCCGTCCCGGCCTACGCTCGGTCCATGCCCCGCCGCCATCTGCGTATGACCGGAGCGGCCGACTGCTCCCTCGGGGCCGCCCTGCGCGCCCTGCGCACCGAGCTCGACCTCCCCACCGGCTTCCCGGCCCGGGCGATGGCCGAGGCGGAGGAGGCGGTGCGGGCCCCGGACCTGTCGGCCCACGAGGACGCCACGGACCTGCCGTTCCTCACCATCGACCCGCCCGCCTCCACGGACCTGGACCAGGCGATGCACCTGGAGCGCCATGGGCACGGCTACCGGGTGCACTACGCCATCGCGGACGTCGCCGCCTTCGTCCGGCCGGGCGGCGCGCTCGACGCCGAGGCCCACCGCCGGGTCACCACCCTCTACTTCCCCGACGACCGCATCCCCCTCCACCCCACCGCCCTCTCCGAGGGCGCCGCCAGCCTCCTCCCCGGCGAGACGCGCCCGGCCGCGCTCTGGCGCATCGACCTGGACGGCGACGGGCGGGCCGTCGCCACCGACGTGACCCGGGCCCTGGTCCGCAGCCGCGCGAAGCTCGACTACGCGGGCGTCCAGCGGCAGATCGACGCGGGCACGGCCGAGGAACCCCTCGCCCTGCTCCGGGAGATCGGGCGGCTGCGCGAGGAACAGGAACTGGCGCGCGGCGGCATCTCGCTGAACGTCCCCGAACAGGAGATCGTCGTACGGGACGGCTCCTACGGCCTTGCCTACCGCGCCCCGCTCCCCGCCGAGGGCTGGAACGCCCAGCTCTCCCTGCTCACCGGCATGGCCGCCGCCCACCTCATGGCCGAGACGGGCACCGGCATCCTGCGCACCCTGCCGATCGCCCCGGACGGCGCCGTCGCCCGGCTGCGGCGCTCCGCCCACGCCCTGCGCATCGACTGGCCGCACCACGTCCCGTACGCCGAGGTCGTCCGCTCCCTCGACCCGAGGCAGGGCAACCACGCGGCGTTCCTCCAGGAGTGCACCACCCTGCTGCGCGGCGCCGGATACACGGCCTTCGACCACGGCGACCTCCCCGATCCCGCCGTGCACGCGGCCGTGGCCGACCTCTACACGCACTGCACGGCACCGCTGCGCCGCCTCGTCGACCGGTACGCGTCCGAACTCTGCCTGGCGGCCACCGCCGGGAAGGAACCCCCGGAGTGGGTACGGGAGGCGCTCCCCGCCCTCCCGAAGGAGATGGCCGAGGGGACGCGCCGCGCCAACACCGTGGAGCGGGCCTGCGTCGACCTGGTCGAGGCGGCGCTGCTGGAGGGGCGGGTGGGCGAGCTCTTCGACGCGTACGTGGTGGACATCCAGGACCGGAACCCCGCCATCGGCACGGTCCACCTCCGGGACCCGGCGATCGTCGGCCGGATCGAGGGCGGCACGGCCGCGCTCCCGCTGGGGGAGCGGCTGCGGGTCCGGCTCACGCAGGCAGGTCCGGCGTCGAAGACGGTGCTGTTCGCTCCGGCGTGAGCGGGGGAGGCACCGGCCCCCGCTGGAGCGCGGCGACCGCCGCCCGCGGATCGTCCGCGTGGAACCGGAGTACCCGGGCGCTCCCGCGCCGCCCCAGCGGCCGTACGAACTCCACCGGCCCGGCCAGCTCCAGGGTCACCGTGGTCTGGCTCCCCACCGCCACGAGTGCGGCGATCTCTCCGATACGCATACGGCCAGTAGAAACCCTGACGCTGCGACAAGGTCAAGGCGTGGTTGGCCTGCCCACCTCCCCTGCTTCCGTCCGTACTACGCGGTCCTGTGCCACGATCGGGGGAAGAACTCCCATCTCACGGACGGCTGGTCCCCCGATGTCCCAGTCTGGCGAGCGACCGAGGAAGGGGCGTGACATGACTGCCATGGCGCACGAGCCGCTCACGCAGGCGGAAGTCCTTCTGGAGGGCTTCCTGGCCCTGGACACGCCGGAAGGCTTCCGGGCGGAACTGATCGAGGGGGAGATTGTCGTGACGCCGCCGCCGGACGGGGACCACGAGGACTACATCGGGCTGATCGTCGACCAGGTGGCCAGGCGTGCCCGTACGCGCATGCAGTTCTCCGGGAACAAGGGACTCAAGCTCCGCAGCGGTGGCGGCTGCCCGAAGAACCACGCCATCCCCGACGGCACCTTCGCCCCTCTTGACCTGAGGCTCTTCCGCGGCGCCGACCCTTGGATGCCCTGCGAAGGCGTCGCCCTCGTGGTGGAGGTGACCTCCACCAAGCCGCAGGCGGACCGCGAGGCCAAGCGCCGCTGCTACGCGCGCGGTGGCATTCCGCTCTACCTCCTCATCGACCGTGACGCGGGCTCGGTGACGCTCTTCAGCGACCCGGAGGGCGCCGATTACCGTCAGCACCTCACGATCCCGTACGGAAAGCCGCTCCCGCTCCCCGAGCCCTTCGCCTTCGACCTGGAGACAGGGGACTTCGGCTGAGCTGCCGATACGGCCCGGTAGGATGGCGGATACGGCAGACGAGCCGTGCGGACGGCCGCGTGAGGATCCTTCGGGACCCTCCCGAGGAACGTCCGGGCTCCACAGGGCAGGGTGGTGGCTAACGGCCACCCGGGGTGACCCGCGGGACAGTGCCACAGAAAACAGACCGCCCGGGACCTCGGTCCCGGGTAAGGGTGAAACGGTGGTGTAAGAGACCACCAGCGCCTGAGGTGACTCAGGCGGCTAGGTAAACCCCACCCGGAGCAAGGTCAAGAGGGGTCGTTCCAGCAATGGGACGGCCCTGCGTGAACGTTCGAGGGCTGCTCGCCCGAGTTCACGGGTAGACCGCACGAGGCCGGCAGCAATGCCGGTCCTAGATGGATGGCCGTCTCCCCGGCCGCCGTGAGGCGACCGGGAGACAGAACCCGGCGTACAGCACGACTCGTCTGCCGGTGAGCTTGAAGGGAGCCTCCGACCAGGTGTTTCACCTGGTCGGAGGCTCCTTCTCGTTCGGCGGGTCCGTCGGCCAGCGGTCCGTCAGCTCTTCCGCGTACACCTGCGAGAGCGGCTGCGGGCCCACGTACTGCTGGCAGTTGCACTGCCCGGCCTCGTAGCGCAGCGGCTTCTTGTTCTCGTCCCACGCCGTCGGCACCTCGACCTGCTCGTGGCAGCGGCCCCGCTTGTCGTGCTTGGCGAGGTGGTGGGTGCAGCCGCAGACCGGCTCCGGCGACTTGTGCGCGGCCTCCAGCGCGAGGCGCTCCTGCTTCGCCGCCTCCAGCAGTTCCAGTTTTCGTTCGTGCCGGTTGCGCAGGGCGGTGCGGGCGGTGTCGGCCGCCCAGGCGAAGCCACCGGTCCAGAAAAGGATCAGAATCCACCAGATCCAGTGCATCGCGATCTACCTCCCCCTGTGCCCCCGGGCTCCTGGCGCACGGTATTTCACCTGCGCACCGGCCCCTTCGCATGATCTGCTGCGCGAGGTCATTGTTCCCCACCTGTACGGGGGAGGACAGAGCGGCCCTGAGACCGGGAGTGATGCGAGTGACGGAAAACGCGTACGACGTACGGATACGCCCGGCCACGGCCCAGGACGCCGAGGCCGTCACCGGCGTCTTCCTGGCCTCCCGCGCCGCCGCCATGCCGTATCTGCCCCGGGTCCACAGCGACGAGGACACTCTCGCGTGGATCACCCATGTCGTGCTGCCCACCAGCACCGCCGTCCGGGTGGCCGAGGGAGCGGAGGGTGAGCTGCTGGGGTTCGCCGTGCTCGCCGGGGACGACGAGCTCGACCACCTCTACCTGCGGCCCGACGCACTGCGGCGCGGGATCGGGAGCCGGTTGCTGGCCGAGGTGCGGGAGGCCGCGCGCGGGCCGCTGAACCTGTACGTGTTCCAGCGCAACACCGCCGCCCGCGCCTTCTACGAGCGGCACGGCTTCACCGCCGTCGCGTTCGACGACGGCGGCCGCAACGAGGAGAACGAGCCGGACGTGCTCTACCACTGGGCCCCGTGAGCTCCGTGAGCCCTGAGTGGCCGGTCAGATGATCGGCGGGCGGCCCAGTCTCGTCATCCGCCACACCGTGGACCAGCGCATCGGGCGCCGCTCGCCGCACGGCGTGCGGACGCCCTCCGCGAAGCCGCCCGCCCAGGCGCGCAGCCCCTTCGCGTCGCGGGTGCGGGCCAGGGTGAGCAGGGTCCAGGTGGAGAGGTACGCCGGGACCAGGGGGAGGGGCAGGTTGCGGCGGGCGAGCCAGACGCGGTTGCGGGCCGTCATCCGGTAGTAGACCGCGTGCCGGGCCGGGCTCGTCCTCGGGTGCTGGAGCAGCAGCTCGGGGTCGTACTCCACCCTCCAGCCGGCGTCCAGCGCCCGCCAGGCCAGGTCCGTCTCCTCGTGGGTGAAGAAGAACTCCGCGGGCCACAGGCCCGTCTCCGCCAGCATCTTCATGGAGAAGGCGTGGCCGCCGCCGAGGAAGGCCGTCACCGGACCGCCCCGCATCGGGTCGCCGGCGCGCAGGCGCGGCACATGGCGGCGCTGGGTCTCGCCGAGCTCGTCGGCGATCCGGAAGCCGACGATGCCGAGCCGGTCGTCGGCGGCGAAGTGGTCCCGGACCCGGCGGAAGACGTCCTTGTCGACCAGGAGTCCGTCGTCGTCCAGCTCGACCACCACGTCCACGTCACCGATCTCGGTGAGCCTGCGCAGCCCCTCGTTCCGGCCGCCCGGGCAGCCCAGGTTCTCCGGCAGCTCGATGGTGGTCACCCCGCCGTCGAGGTCCTCCAGGCCGGGGAACGCGGTGAAGTCGGGGAGCGCGGTCCCGTTGCCGATGATCACGAGCCGGGTGGGCCGGACGTCCTGCATCGCCACGGACGCCAGCAGCGCCTCGACCGCCTGCGGGCGGTCTCCCATGGTCACGATGGATACGCCGATGCGTGGTGCGGACAAGTTCGGTACTCCTGGAGCTCGGCTGCCGTGCGGCTGCTGGTCGGCAGCGGTGCCCGCGATCGTAACGCCTCGGTGTTCAGTCCTCGGCTACCGCCCGGCCATCCACCGGCCCGTCGCTGTTCAGCAGCCCGTACACGGCCATGTCGCGGCGCTCGCCGCCCACCTGCTGCCAGCCGCGCAGCAGCCCCTCGCGCCGGTAGCCGACGTCCTCGGCGATGTGGGCGGACGCGGTGTTCCAGGGCTCGATGAAGAGCTGGAGGCGGGGGACCCGCAGGTCGTGCAGGGCCCAGTGCGTCACCGTACGCAGGGCGGCGCGGGTGACCCCCTGGCCGCGGCCCGAGGCGACCATCCAGTAGCCGATCGAGGCCCGGCCCTGCGGCAGGTCCCGCAGCCAGAGCCCGATGGCGCCGCCCACCGGGCGCCGGTCCCGGGAGCGGACGATGGCGAACGGGTACCCGGTGCCGGTGGCCGCCCGGTCCCACTGCCTGCGGACGAACGCCTCGGCGGCCTTGTCCGAGTAGCGGGGCGGGATCGTCGTGATGAGCGGGATGTACGGGTCCTGCGCGGCCTCGCGGACCAGGGGCAGGTC
Organism: Streptomyces microflavus; assembly: GCF_014650075.1. Classification (GTDB taxonomy): domain Bacteria; phylum Actinomycetota; class Actinomycetes; order Streptomycetales; family Streptomycetaceae; genus Streptomyces; species Streptomyces microflavus. The sequence goes on from NZ_BMUG01000001.1 coordinate 866,582, forward strand.
GCTCATCTCCCAGGGGCGCAGGCCGAAGTCCGGGCCCGCGGACATGCTCGGGACGGTCAGCGGCTCGGGGCCTGGCGGGGCGTCGGAGTCGGAGTCGGCGTCCGCGTCGGAGTCGGCGTCCGTGTCGGGGCCAGGGCGAAGGCGAGGGCCGGAGCCAAGGCCAGGGCCAGGGCCGGAGCGGGCAGCGGGGGCCGGGCCGGGGGCGGTACCGGGGGGTGTGCCCGGGCCGGTACCGGGGCCCGTGTCGGGCTCGCTGTCGGAGGTGGGGCCTGAGGTGGGGCCTGAGGTGGGGCCGGGCCGGGGATCAGGCTCGGGGGCAGCCATGTCCGTATCCTCTCGCTATCGGACCCGTTCCGCTTTCCGACCCGCCTTCGGTCCCCGGACGGCGGAACCTCACACATCGCTCGGCGCCCGGTCCCGGCCCCCCTGTGGCCCCGCCAGGAAGCGTCCCGCGAGCAGCGCGCCCACCAGGACCAGCGCCGCGTTCACGAGGATCGCCGTGGAGACGCCGGCCAGGACCGCGTCCGGCCCGGCCGGGCCGCTCATCCGGGCGGTGGCGACCGTGCTCATCACCGGGATGCCGAGGGCGATACCGACCTGCTGGGTCATCGTCGCCAGCCCGGTCGCCCGGCCCTGCTCCTCGTCCGGCAGCCCCGACGTGGCCGTGACCATGAAGCCGACGATCACCAGCATGTTGCCCACGCCCCCGACGAAGGTGGCCGCCAGCAGCAGCCAGATCCAGGCACCGGAGGTGCCGAGCGCCACCAGGGAGAGGGTGGCGGCGGCCTGCACGGCCCCGCCGAGCACGATCGCGCGCCGGTTGCCGAACCGGCCCACCGCCCGTCCGCCGAGCACCCCGCCGACGACCGTGCCGATGCCGAGGACGCCGAAGGCGAGGCCGGTGGCCAGCGGGGAGTAGCCGAGGACTTCCTGGAGGTAGAGGGTGAGCAGGAAGACCAGCGAGGTCTCCGTGACGAAGGCGATCAGCCCGGCCGCGTTGCCCCAGACCACGCTGCGCCGCTTCAGGATGTGGACCGGGACGAGCGGGGCCGCCGCCCGTCGCTCGATGCGGACGAAGGCGGCCAGGAGCGCGGCGCCGGCGGCCAGGGAGGCCAGCGTGGTGGGGGTGGTCCAGCCGGTCTCGCCGGCCCGGGTGAGTCCGAGGACGAGCAGCAGCAGCCCGCCGGTGACGGTGACCGCGCCGGGCACGTCCAGCTTCGGGCGCCGCGCCGGCCGGGAGTCGGTGATCACGGACGGGGCCAGGATCACGACCAGGGCCGCGACCGGTACGTTGATGAAGAAGGCCCAGCGCCAGGAGAGCAGGTCCGTCAGGAGGCCCCCGAGGATCGCCCCGGCGGTGAACCCGGCCGACATCAGAGCCCCGTTGAGCCCCAGCGCCCGTTCCCGCAGCGGCCCCTCCCGGAACGCGGTGGTGAGCAGTGCGAGCCCGGCCGGGGTGACCGCCGCGGTGGCCAGGCCCTGGAGGACCCGCGCGGTGAGCAGTACCTCGGGCGAGGTGGCGAGGCCGCCGAGCGCGGAGGAGAGGCCGAGGACGGCCATGCCGCCGATGAAGAGGTTCTTACGGCCGACGAGGTCGGCGACGCGGCCGAAGAGCAGGGTGAACCCGGCGGCGGCGAGCGCGAAGGACGTGGCGATCCACTGGAGGTGGGCGAGGGAGAAGCCGAGCCCCTCCCCGACGACCGGCAGCGCCACGTTCAGGATGGAGAAGTCCACCGCGATCATGAACTGGGAGCCGAGCAGCAGTGCCAGCACGAGTCGCTGGCGACGCGTCATGCGCGGGCCGGAGGCCGTCGGAGAGAGGGGACCGGGTGCCGGAGAGATATCGGGTGCGGACATGGCAGGGGTGCCTTCCTGAGCACGGGCGCGGAGCACGGAAGCCGAGCAGCGATGCGCTAACGGTTCCGTGGTTCCGTTAAGGTGGCGTCACCGTAACAGTAAGAGGGGGGCTAATGGAACTGGAGACCCGTTATGACGTCTGAGTCTGCGCCTGTGCCCGCATCCGGGGGCGCCGACGGCTCCGCCGACGCCGACTGTGGGGAGCCGGGCACCGTCCGCCCCGGCGGCCGAACCGCCCGGGTGCGGGAAGCGGTGCTGCGCGCGGCCGGGGACGCGCTGGCCGAGCACGGCTTCGGCGGGCTCGACCTGGCCGACGTCGCCCGCCGCGCGGAGGTCGGCAAGACGACCGTCTACCGGCGCTGGTCCACCCCCGCCGGGCTGGTGGCCGATCTGCTCACGGACATGGCGGAGCAGTCGCTGCCGCGCACGGACACCGGATCGCTGGCCGAGGACCTCCGGGCCAACGCCCGCCTCGTCGTCCGGACGCTGACGGACCCCCGACAGAGGGCCCTCTTCGCGGCCGTCATCGCCGCCGCCGCCGGTGACCCGAGGACCGCCGAGGCCCTCCACGGCTTCTACGCGGTACGCATCGGGGAGTGGTCCGGCTGTGTGGAGGCGGCCGTCGCACGCGGCGAAGTGCCCGTGGGCACGGACCCGGGGGAGGTGGTCGCGGCGGTGTCGGCGCCCCTGTACTACCGGCTGCTCGCCAGTGGCGCCCCGCTGGACGAGGCGGCCGCCGACCGCGCGGCCGCAGCGGCGGTCGCCGCCGCCCGGGCCGGAGTCTTCGTGCGGTGACGGGGCGCGCGGAGCCCTTGTCGTGGACCGGCCTCACGGGGCCCGACAGCACGTCGATAAAGTGCTGGAATGATATTCGGTAAGACCGGGTTCGGGGGAGCGGTCGCGGACTTCGAGGCCGCGGTGGTGGCCCAGGACGCGAAACGGTCCGGTAAGGCGTTCGTCCGGTTGCAGGAGACCTTCGGCCAGGCCAGGGAGGCGGAACTGCTGGACGGCGGGCCGCGCCTCGCCGCCGTACTGGAGGAGGTTCCGCCCGGCCCCCGTGCCGTCGTCGCCGTTCTCGTCGGGGCCTGCGTCGAGCGTGGCGCGGACGCCGAGCGGTGCGCCCCCGGCGTACTGGCCGGGCTGCGGACGGCACTTGAGGGGGCCGTGGCGTTCGCCGGGGCGTGGCGGGCGACCGGCGGCGGCGAGTTCCCCGTCCCGGACGCCGGTGAGCCCGGCGAGGAGATCGTCGGGCGGGCGGGGTTCGACGCGGCGGTCGGCTGGTGGACGCTGCGCCAGTGGGAGATGGCGGCCGTCGCCCTGCTGAACCACCGGGCGGTACGCGGCCGGGCCGGCGACGGCCGGCGCGAGCTGCTGCGGCTGCTCACCACCGTGGAGGAGAGCTCCGGCCGGCAGTTCAGGTCCCTCGGCTACGCCCTCCAGGTGCTGGACGACGAACCGTTGGTCGCCCTCCACCGGACGAGCGGCACCGGCTACGCCCTGCGGTTCTTCGGCGTCGGCGACAACTTCCAGCTGCACACCCTCCTCGCCGACGCGCTCATAGGCGGTGGCCATGTCGAGGGGTACGCCCCCTCGTCGCAGGAGGCCGCCGTCTGCCGGGAGACCCCGGGGCAGGTGGACACCGTGGGCTCCTTCGAACTGACCGCCCCGGACGGCGGCCGGCTCTGGAACGAGGGGACCCCGGCGGACATCCCCGTCGTCGACGGCGTACGCCTGTTGGTGCTGGACGAGCCGTCCTACCGGCGGTCCTGGCCCGCGGGCCGCTTCTTCCCCGGCATGCGCGGTGACGTCATCCTGGAACGCGCCCTCGAACAGGAGGAGACCGAGCGCTGGTTCGCCCTGGTCTCCCCGGTGAAGGACGCCCCGGCCTGACCGGCCCCGCCCCGCTCCGGCCTGCGGCCTCAGCCGATCCGGGTGCCCGTCCCGCTGACCCGGACCCGGTCGTCCCCGGCGCGCAGCTCGACCGTGAGGGTGCCGGGGCGGCCCATGTCCGCGCCCTGGTGCAGGGTCAGCACGGCCGTCTCCGGGACGAGCCACTGCTCGCGTACGTACGCGCCGAAGGCGGCCGCCGCGGCGCCGGTCGCCGGGTCCTCGACCACCCCGCCCACCGGGAACGGGTCCCGGACGTGGAAGACCTCCGGCGCCTCGCGCCACACCAGTTGCAGGGTCGTCAGGTCGAGTCGCAGCATCAGCGTTTCGAGCCGGGCGAAGTCGTACGCCAGGTCCGCGAGCCGCTCACGGGTCGCGGCGGCGAGCACCAGGTGGCGGGCGCCCGCGTAGGCGATCCGGGGCGGCAGGGCGGGGTCGAGATCGCTGGCCGCCCAGTCCAGTGCCGCCAGCGCCTCCGCGAGGTCCGCCGCGCCGATCTCCGTGATGTGCGGGACCACGCTGGTCAGGGTGGCCCGGAGCTCCTCGCCCTCCCGGACCACGGTGACCGGCACCCGGCCCGCCGCCGTGGCGAACTCCAGCGCGCCCGGCCCGTCCCGCTCGGCCAGCGCGACGGCGGTGGCGACCGTGGCGTGGCCGCAGAACGGCACCTCGGCCCTGGGGCTGAAGTAGCGGATGGTGTAAGCGCCTTCGCCGGTCCGCCCGGTGAGGAACGCCGACTCGCTGTACCCCAGCTCCGCCGCGACGGCGAGCATCCGCTCCTCGTCCAGACCCGACGCGTCCAGGACGACCCCTGCGGGGTTTCCGCCTGCGGGGTCGGCGGAGAAGGCGGTGTAGCGCAGGACCTCGGGGCTGTGGCCGTGGCCGTGATCACGTGTCATGGAGCAGTCCAACCCGGTCGCAGCTCCCGGCATTCCCGGCCCGGCTCCCCGGTCGTACGGCTCCCGCAGCCCCCGGCCGTCCGGCTCCCCGACGTACGGCTGCCGCAGTCCCCCCGGACCGCGGCAGCCCGGCACCGTGAAGAGCCGGCACTGTCAGGCGTCAGTGGCAGTTCTTGATGCCCTTGTTCGCCGAGGTCGACTTCTTCCAGGAGCAGGAGTCCTGGAGCTTCCCGTTCGGCTTGATGAGCCGGGCCTTGTCCCCGGTGTTGTTCCAGACGTACGAGCCCCGGTTCCAGTGCACGGTGCCCGAGACGTTCTTGCCCTTGCCGGTGCGCACCTTCACGGTCTTGCCCGCGCCGATGGTGTAGCTGCCGAAGGTGTAGGTGTAACCGGTGTTGTCCTTCACCGTGAAGCCCTTGAGCTGGACCTTCTTCTTGCCGTTGTTGTGGATGTTCACCCACTCGGCGTTCAGGGACTTCTTCGACCGGTCGTCCTTGCCGGGACCGTCGTACTGGATGGTGCCGAAGTGCAGCCCGCCCTGGTGGGCGGCCGCCGAGGCCGGTGCTGCCGTGGCGAGGAGCGAGCCGGCCATTGCGGTGGCGGCGGCCAGGGCGATCGGCGCAGCGGTGCGTATGCGCATGCGGTGTTCCTTCTGTGCGGTTCTGGTGAAGGCGTAACGAGATGCGATCATACGGTCAGTACGCGCTTGCTCACCCCGGAGTGAACGAATCCGCAAAGTCGGTCACCTGACGGCACGTTCGGACAGAAACGGTCACACCCGAAGCCCCCGGCGGCTCCCTCAGCCCCGTCCCACGTACGGCATGTCCGTCGCCATGACCGTCAGGAACGGGATGTTCGCCTCCAGCGGCAGCTCCGCCATGTGCACCACGGTCCGCGCCACATCGGCCGCCGCCATCACCGGCTCCACCGCCAGCTCCCCGTTCGCCTGGAGGATGCCGGTCCGCATCCGCTCGGTCATCTCGGTCGCCGCGTTGCCGATGTCGATCTGACCGCAGGCGATCCGGTACGGGCGCCCGTCCAGCGACAGCGACTTCGTCAGCCCGGTGATCGCGTGCTTGGTCGCGGTGTACGCGACCGAGTGCGGGCGCGGGGCGTGGGCGGAGATCGAGCCGTTGTTGATGATCCGGCCGCCCTGCGGGTCCTGCTCCTTCATCAGCCGGTACGCCGCCTGCGCGCAGAGGAACGCCCCCGTCAGGTTCACCTCCACCACCGCCCGCCAGTCCGCCGCGGCCAGCTCCTCCACCGGTACGCCGCCCGGCCCGAACGTGCCCGCGTTGTTGAACAGCAGGTCCAGCCGGCCGAACCGCTCCCGTACGGCGGTGAAGAGCGCGCCCACCTCGTCCTCGTCGGTCACGTCCGTGGTGACGCACAGCGCGTCCCGGGCCCCGGCCGCCGCGGCCGTCTCCGCCAGCGGCTCGGCCCGCCGCCCCGCGAGTGCGAGCGACCACCCCGCGCTCGCGAGGGCGAGCGCGACGGCCCGCCCGATCCCCGAACCCGCACCCGTGACGACGGCGACTTTTCGATCAGTGTTCATGGCCCGGGAGCGTACGGGAGAGGTCGGTGCACAGGGCACGCGGTGCTCATCGAGCCGCCATGCGGATGTGGTGCACGCGACCACGGCGCGTCGCGCGCGGGCGGTGCGCTGGATTCCGACAGCATCCGGCAGCATCCGGCAAGCGAGGGGCATATGACATCCGCACAGACCTCCATGACGCCCGGCCATGGTGTCCGACCCACCCAGAACGTCCGATCCGCCGAACTCGCCACCGCCGCCGCCCGGTTATCCCGGACCGGCCTGGACCGCCGCCGTCTGCTCACCGGGGCGGGAGCCGCCGCCGCGCTCGCCTTCACGATGAACCTGCCCGCCGCGGGAACGGCGAGCGCCGCCGAGCTCGACGCCCGGCGGATCGCCGATGACCCCTTCACCCTCGGCGTTGCCTCCGGCGACCCGCTCCCCGGCTCCGTACTCATCTGGACCCGGCTGGCGCCCCGCCCCTACGAGCCCGGCGGCGGCCTCCCCGCGGACCGCGTCCAGGTGGCCTGGGAGCTCGCCCACGACGAGGGCTTCCGCCGCGTCGCGCGGCGCGGATCGGTCACCGCCCACGCCGAGTTCGCCCACAGCGTCCGCGCCGACGTCCAGGGCCTGGACCCCGGCCGTGCGTACTACTACCGATTCCGCACCGGCAGCTGGACCAGCCCGACCGGCCGCACCCGCACCGCGCCCGCCGCCGGGACCCGTAACAGCTCCCTCACCCTGGCCGCCGTCTCCTGCCAGGCGTACCACGACGGGTACTTCACCGCCCTCCGCCACCTGGCCGCCGAGGACGTCGACGTGGTCCTCCACCTCGGGGACTACCTCTACGAGTACGCCGTCACCGCCACCGGCGGCGCCCGCGCCTACACCGACCGCCGCCTCCCCGCCCACTACAACCGCGAGACGCTCACGCTGGAGGACTACCGGCTGCGCTACGGCCTCTACAAGTCCGACCCCGACCTGCGCGCCGCCCATGCCGCCCACCCCTTCGTCGTCACCTGGGACGACCACGAGGCCGAGAACAACTACGCGGGCGACATCCCCGAGAACGACGTCACCCCGGAGGAGTTCCTGCTGCGCCGGGCCGCCGCGTACCGCGCGTACTGGGAGAACCAGCCCCTGCGCACCCCGCAGCGCCCCACCGGCCCCGACATGCGGCTGTACCGCCGCCTCACCTTCGGCAGGCTCGCCCAGTTCGACATCCTCGACACCCGCCAGTACCGCAGCGACCAGGCGTACGGGGACGGCTGGCGCACCCCCGGCCCGGAGTCCGAGGACCCCGCGCGCACCATCACCGGGGCCGCCCAGGAACGCTGGCTGACCGACGGCTGGCGGGCCTCGGACGCCACCTGGAACGTCGTGCCGCAGCAGGTCACCTTCGCCCAGCGGCGCGATGTGCCCACCGCCGCGTACAAGTTCTCCATGGACGCCTGGGACGGCTACCCGGCCTCCCGGCAGCGGGTACTGGCCGGGGCCGAGTCCGCCGGCGTCGAGAACCTGATGGTCCTCACCGGTGACGTCCATGTCGCGTACGCCTTCGACCTGAAGAAGGACTTCGACGACCCCGCCTCGCGGACCGTCGGCACGGAGATCGTCACCACCTCCGTCTCCAGCGGCAAGGACGGCGCGGAGCGGCCCGCCAACTGGCAGAACCAGACCCGCGCCAACCCGCACATGAAGCACTACGACGGGCGGCGCGGCTACACGGTGGTCACCCTCACCGAGAAGCAGGCCCGCGCCGACTTCCGTACGGTGCCGGCCGTCACCACACCCGGAGCGCCGGTCTCCACGGCGGCCTCCTTCGTCACCGAGGCGGGGAACCCGGGGCTCACGCCTGCATAGGCGGCTTCAGCGGTCCGCCGGGTAGCGGACGCCGATGCGGTCCCGTACCGCGTCGAGCGTCCGCATCACCGCGAGCGACCCCTCCAGCGGTACGAGCGGGGACTCCGTCTCACCCGCCAGGACCGCGCGCATCACCTCGGCCGCCTCGTACTGCATGCCCGACAGACCCTGCGGCCCCGGCCCCGAGGTGACCGTCTCCGGCTCCTTGCCGGGGCGGTGCAGCACGAAGTGGTCCGGGTGGAAGAAGTCGCGCGGCAGGTCGATCCGCCCGGCGGTGCCGATGACGGTGGCCGCCGTCGGGTGGTGGCCGACGATCGAGCAGGAGAGCAGCGCGGTGGCGCCCGACTCCCAGCCCAGCAGCATCCCCGTGTTCAGGTCGACGCCCTCGGGGGAGAGCAGTGCGTCGGCCTGGATCCGGTCCGGCTCGCCCAGCAGCAGGTGGGCGAAGGAGACCGGGTAGACCCCGAGGTCCAGCAGCGCCCCGCCGCCGAGGTCCGGGTCGCGCAGCCGGTGACCGGGGGCGAAGTCGCCCGCGAAGCCGAAGTCCGCCTGTACGGTACGGATCTCGCCGATCGCCCCGTCCCGCACCAGCTCGGTCAGCCGGCGGACCACCGGGTTGAGGTAGGTCCACATGGCCTCCATCAGGAAGAGACCGCGGTCCCGGGCGAGCGCCACCAGCTCCTTCGCCTCCCGGCTGTTGAGCGTGAACGCCTTCTCGCACAGCACGTGCTTCCCGGCCCTCAGCGCCAGCTCGGCCGCCGCGTGGTGCGCCGAGTGCGGGGTGGCCACGTACACCACGTCCACCGCGTCGTCGGCGACCAGCTCCGCCCAGCTCCCGTAGGCCCGGTCGATGCCGTGGCGCTCGGCGAAGGCCCGCGCCGAGGCCTCCGTGCGCGAGGCGACGGCCACCACCTCGGCGCCGGGCAGCGCCTGTACATCCGCCGTGAAGGTCGCGGCAATGCCGCCCGTCGCCAGAACACCCCAGCGCACCGTCTCGCCCATGCCCGTGCCACCGCCGTAACAAAAGAGGTATCGACCACTCCGGCCGAGCTGAGAGCATAGATGCGGATTCAACGATGTGGAGACGAGAATGCCGGACAGCGGCGGCAGCCGGGCCCAGCGAGAACACATACCCACCTCCGGGACCGGTCCCGGAGCCGACAGCGCGCCACTCACCCCGCACGGGGACGCCGGCGCCCTCTCCGTCGACCCGGGCGCCCCGCAGGTCACCGCCCCCGCCGGGCTTCCGGCGGCCCCGGAGGCAGGCGGGCTCAAGGCGGCCCGGCGCACCGGGTTCCTGGTCACCATGGTCCTCGGCGGGCTCACGGCCCTGCCGCCGCTCTCCATGGACATGTACCTCCCGGCGCTCCCCGCGGTCACCGACTCCCTGAGCGCCCCCGCCGCCACCATCCAGCTCACGCTCACCGCGTGCCTGGCCGGAATGGCGCTCGGCCAGCTCGTCGTCGGACCGATGAGCGACCGCTGGGGCCGCCGCAGGCCGCTGCTCCTCGGCATGGTCGTCTACGTCATCGCCACCGCGATCTGCGCGCTGGCCCCCAGCGCCGAACTCCTCATCGGCTTCCGCCTCCTCCAGGGGCTCGCCGGCGCCGCGGGCATCGTGATCGCCCGGGCGGTGGTCCGCGACCTGTACGACGGCGTGGAGATGGCCCGGTTCTTCTCCACCCTGATGCTGATCTCCGGCGTCGCCCCGATCATCGCCCCGCTGATCGGCGGGCAGGTGATGCGCTTCACCGACTGGCGCGGCATCTTCGTCGTCCTGACCGGCGTCGGCATCGTGCTCACCCTCGTCGTCTGGAAGTGGCTGCACGAGACCCTGGAGCCCGGCAGCCGCCACACCGGCGGGGTCGGCGAGGCCCTGCGCACGATGCGCGGACTCCTCGCGGACCGGGTCTTCACCGGCTACATGGTCACCGGCGGGCTCGCCTTCGCCGTCCTCTTCGCCTACATCTCCGCCTCCCCCTTCGTCGTCCAGGAGATCTACGGGGCCTCCCCGCAGACCTTCAGCCTGCTGTTCGGCCTCAACTCGATCGGCCTGATCGCCGTCGGGCAGATCAACGGCAAGCTGCTGGTGGGCCGGATCAGCCTCGACAAGGTGCTCGGCTTCGGCCTCGCCGTCATCGTGCTCGCGGCCGTCGCGCTGCTGCTCATGACCACGGGCGTCTTCGGCGAGGTGGGCCTCGTCCCCGTGGCGTCCGGACTCTTCGTGCTGATGTCGGCGATGGGTGTGGCGATGCCCAACACCAACGCCCAGGCCCTGATGCGCACCAAGCACGCGGCGGGCTCGGCCTCCGCGCTGCTCGGCACGTCCTCGTTCCTGATCGGGGCGATCGCCTCGCCGCTGGTCGGGATCGCGGGGGAGGACACGGCCGTCCCGATGGCGGTCGTGCAGGTGGTGTGCGCGGTGGCCGCAGTCGGCTGCTTCCTGGGGCTGTGCCGCCCCTGGCAGCGCGTGGGACGCGAGGCCGGGGGACTGTAAGGGCTCCTCCGGCCCCCTCCCGGGGCTCAGTCGGTACGGGGGTAGCCGATCAGATGCGTCCGCTCCTGCCGGTCCGTCCAGCGGAACACCCCGACCCCGGTCGACTCCGTCCCCGGCAGCCGCGCGTTGCGCGACAGCTGGTCGGTGGTCCAGGTCCCGAAGTCCATCGCGACCGGCAGCCCGCCCCCGGCCAGCGCCTCCGCGGCGTCGCGCGCGTTCTCGGCCCCGTACGCGATGCCGTCGTCCGTCACCGTGGCCAGCGTCAGATGGCTGGAGCCGTCCTCCGCCTCGAAGCAGTGGCCCTCCCCGGCCGTCAGGTCGAACGCCAGGTTCCCGGCGATCAGACGGTCGCCCGAGGGGGAGAGGACCGCCTGCGGGTACCGCCCCGGCTTTATGGCGGGGCGGTGGCACTCCACCGAGACCAGCGGCCTGCCGGTCGCCGCGTCGTGCACCGTCCACAGTTCGTGGGTCGCCGCCCGCTTCGCCTTCTTCGCCAGCGCCCACTTCGCCAGCACCCGGTCAGCGGCCACCGACGTCACCACACCGCTGCCCTTGTCGGTGCCCTTGGGCGCCACGTTCCGGCTGAACCAGCCGCCGCGCACCCAGAACTCCCGTGCCCCGCCGACGAGGAGCCCCGCTGCGGTCTGCCCGTACACCTCGGTGAGCTGCTTGCAGGCCGGGCAGCCCTTCGGGTACTTCAGCTCGTCCGCGCTCAGCTCGGAGACCGTGCCCGTGACCGGGTCGACCAGCGTGCTGTTGGCCTTGCCGTCGCTGATCACGATCTCGGGGCCGCTGGTGCTGACGTTCGGGGCGCCGGACCACGGGACCTCGACGCGCTGCCGGGCCCCGTCCGTCACGTCGTACATGTCGAGCGATACGAAGGTGGACGCCGGGGTCAACCCGTCGCCGACCTTCCCGTACGACCAGGTCACGAAGTACTGCCGGTCCTTGGAGGTGACCGTGGCGAGCTTCGGGTAGTGCAGCGGGTCCGGCGGCCGCCAGGCCTGCCCGCGCCAGCCGAGCTTCCCGGTGGCGGTGTCGACGGTGCGCAGCCGGTAGCGGTTGTCGTTCAGCCGCTCCAGGTAGGCGAGGCGGCCCGTGGCGTGGGATACGGCGACCTCGGGGGATGAGCCGATGATCTCCCAGCCCCGGTCGGTGGTGTACTGCGGCGGAACGGTGAGCCGGGTCACCGGACCGGCGCTCGGCATCACCCGCTTCACCGGGACCGGGGCCGCACCGCCGCCCTTGCCGCCCCCGCCGCCGTCCGGGCTGCCGCCGCAGGTCGCCAGGAGAAGGAGCAGGGCGAGGAAGACCACCCCGCCGACCAGGACCAGCCGCACGACCTTCTGCCTCATGGATCCCCCGGTGGACCGAACCTGATCTGGTGCTCAATCTCGCGCGGGCCAGCGTAGCAACCGCCCTCCGGCCGCGTGGAGTTCGCGGAGATCCCGTTCCGGACCGGTTACGGGGTCCCTGCCGCAGGGACCCCGTACCCCTTCCCGCCCGGGCCAAGCGGAATGCGCCCGCGGGTTCCCCTCCGCCTACAATTCGGCGGTGAACGTCACCCTCCCCACCGCCCAGTCCCTGCGCGCGGCCCTGGCCGGGCTGCTCGACGGGCTGCCGCCGAAGCAGGCCACGCAGGCCGTCGACCGGCTGATCGCCAGCTACCGCGGGGAGACCCCGACCGGCGCCCCGATCCTGCGGGACCGCTCCGACGTCGTCGCGTACGCCGCGTACCGGATGCCCGCCACCTTCGAGGCCGTACGGTCCGCCCTCGACGCCCTCGTCGAGGCCGCGCCCGACTGGGCGCCCGCCACCCACACCGACGTCGGCGGCGGCACGGGGGCGGCGAGCTGGGCGGTGGCCGGGGCCTGGGAGGGCCCGGCGACGACCGTCCTGGACTGGGCCGAGCCCGCGCTCGCCCTCGGCCGGGAACTGGCCGAGGCGTCCGGGGTGCCGGGGCTGCGGGAGGCCCGCTGGGAGCGGGCCCGGATCGGTGCGGCGCTGGAGCTGGCACCGGCGGACCTGGTCACCGTCAGCTACGTACTCAAGGAGCTGACCGCGCAGGCCAGGACCGAGCTGGTCGACGCGGCCGCCGGGGCCGGGCAGGCCGTGGTGATCGTGGAGCCCGGCACCCCCGACGGGTACGCGCGGATCATCGACGCCCGGGACCGGCTGATCGCCGCCGGTATGCGGATCGCGGCCCCCTGCCCGCACAGCGAGGCCTGCCCGATCGAGCCCGGCACCGACTGGTGCCACTTCTCGGCCCGGGTCAGCCGCTCCTCGCTGCACCGCCAGGTCAAGGGCGGCTCGCTCAGCCACGAGGACGAGAAGTTCAGTTACGTCGTCGCCACCCGCTTCCCCGCCACCCCGGCCCCCGCCCGGATCACCCGCAGGCCGCAGATCCGCAAGGGCCAGGTGCTGCTGGAGCTCTGCACCCGCGACGAGGGCCTGGCCCGCTCCACGGTCACCAAGCGCCACGGCGAGCTGTACCGGGCGGCCAGGGACATCGCCTGGGGCGACCCCTGGCCGCCGGAGGGCACCGGCTGACCGGATCAGCCCCGCAGCTCCTGGGTGCAGCACTTCACGCTGCCGCCGCCCTTGAGCAGTTCACCCAGGTCCATCGGGACCGGCTCGAAGCCCCGGTCCCGCAGCGGGTCGAGCAGCCCGGTCGCCGCCTGGGGAAGCAGCACATGGCGGCCGTCGCTCACCGAGTTGAGGCCGAACGCCGCCGCGTCCGCCTCCCGGGCGAGCAGCGCGTCCGGGAAGAGCCGGCGCAGCACGGCCCGGCTGCCGGGGGAGAAGGCGTCCGGGTAGTACATGATCTCGTCGGCCGCCGCGTCCAGCACGCACAGCGCCGTGTCCAGGTGGTAGTAGCGCGGGTCCACCAGATCGAGCCCGATGACCGGCAGCCCGAAGAACTCCTGCGCCTCGTCGTGCGAGAGCGGGCTGGAGCGGAAGCCGCGCCCGGCCAGCAGGTAGGAGGCGGTGACCGCGAAGTCCCCCTCGCCCTCGTTGACGTGGTCCGGCTCCCGGATGTCGGTGAAGCCGTGCTCCCGGAACCAGTCCCGGTGGGCCTCGGCCTCCTCGAACCGCTCGCGGTAGGCGAACAGGGCGCCGAGCACCCGCCCGTCGATCACCGTGGCGCCGTTGGCCGCGAAGACCATGTCCGGCAGGTCCGGGCGGGGGGTGAGCAGCTCGACGGTGTGGCCGAGGGAGCGGTAGCGGTCCCGCAGGTCCTCCCACTGGGTCTGGGCCAGCGGCAGGTCGACGGGCTTGGACGGGTCCATCCACGGGTTGATGGAGTAGGTGACCCGGAAGTGCGTCGGGGCGCACATCAGGTAGCGACGAGGGGTGGCGTCACGGTTCAACTGGGGCTCCTCGCGAACGGCGGCAGGACCGCGGAACGGTGGGATGCGCACGGTCTGTGCGTGAGCCCATGGTGCGCCGTGCGGGCGAGATCCGCAGTGGACCGATCGGGTGGTTCACCGGATCGTCCTACCGCGGCCGCCCGGCGGCCGCTTTCCGGCCGAATCCCGGGCGGTCCGGGCAAGACGATACGTATCGGCTCGCCCGGCGCTAGATTGGCCGCATGGCACCCCACAAGGAACCCGACTCCAGCCGCCGCAGCGACCGCTCCCGCCGGGCCATCTACGACGCCGCCCTCGCCCTCGTCGGCGAGGCCGGCTACCGGCGCACGACGATCGAGGGTATCGCCGCCCGCGCCGGGGTCGGCAAGCAGACGATCTACCGCTGGTGGCCCTCGAAGGCGGCCGTCCTGATGGAGGCCTTCCTGGACCTGGCCACCCGGGCCGCCGAGGAGGCGGGCCCGCAGGCGGGCGGCGCCGAGTACGGCATCCCCGACACCGGTGACCTGGCCGCCGACCTCAAGCTCGTCCTCCGCGCCACGGTGGACGAGCTGAACGACCCGCTGATGGAGGCCCCCACCCGGGCGCTGACCGCCGAGGGCGTCGTCGACGCGAAACTGGGCGCCGAGTTCGTCGAGAAGCTGCTCGACCCGCAGCTCGCGTTGTATGTCACACGGCTGCGGGCCGCCCAGGAGGCCGGGCAGCTCCGCCCCGACGCCGATCCCCGGATCGCCCTGGAGCTCCTGATCGCGCCACTCACCCACCGCTGGCTGCTCAGGACCCTCCCGCTCACCCATGCGTACGCCGACACGATCGTGGACTACGCCCTCGGCGGGCTGGCCCCACGACCTTGATCCTTATCCGTTATGTGGTGACATCGGGCGTGATGGTGCTCACTCGGTGCAGTGGTACACGGCCCCGCTGGTGAACTCTGGCCACCACAACCGCAGGATGGTGCGACGATGGACAGGCAACGCTGAGGTGAAATGCTGAGGTGAGGGGATAGATGGGCGCCGATTCCGGCCGTTTCCGCGGCACAGAGAGCAGGATCTCCCAGTGGCTGCGGCGACGTCCCAAATCACCGGGGGCCGAAGCCGACGGCACGGCCCGGGTGGAGCTGCTCCTGGCGGTCGCCGACGCGGGCATGCCCATCGCCCCCGCCGCCCACCCCCTCGGATACCGATGTTCGTGCGAGCGCATCGGCTGTCCCACCCCCGCCCGGCACCCCATCTCCTTCGCCTGGCAGACGCAGTCGACCACCGACCGCCCCCAGATCGAGCGCTGGGCCGCCAGCCAGCCGCTGGCCAACTTCATCACCGCGACCGGCATGATCCACGATGTGCTGGACGTCCCGCTCACCGCCGGCCGCAGCGCCCTGGAGCGTCTTCTCGCGGCGGGTATCGACGTCGGCCCGGTCGCCCAGTCCGGCGAGGACCGGATGCTCTTCTTCACCGCGACCCGGGGCACCCCCGAGGACGAGGACGAGTGGTGGCCCTGCGAGCTGGACTGCCACCCCGAGACCATGGACGCCCATCCGGGTCTGCGCTGGCACTGCCGCGGCAGCTACGTACTCCTGCCGCCCGCCCGGCTCCCCGGTGAACTCGACGTCCACTGGGTGCGGGGCCCCGAGCACGAGCTGCCCGACCCGCTGACCCTGCTGGAGACGCTCACCGAGGCCTGCGCGCGGTACGCGGGCAGCGCCGAGCAGAGCGAGCTGGACCACGACTCGATCGCCTGGCCCTTGAGCCGCTGAGCTGTTACGAGAAGGGGGGAGGGGCCCGGGTTCCGGGCCCCTCCCCCTCCTGTCTCCCACTCTCTCCTACTCGCCCTTGGCCGCGATCAGACCCGGCAGCCGGTTCAGCACCCGCACCCTGCCGCCGGATTCGGACGCCTGCCCGCGCGCGGGCACATGGGCCAGCTGGCTGGAGACCCGCTCCTTGGTCAGGCTGTTGGTCACCTCGCCGGTCATCAGCGCCTTCACATCCGCGTTGACCTCCGGCTTCAGCCCCTTCGCCGTGACCTGCCGCTCGAAGTGCTTGCTGCTGAAGAAGACCAGCGCGCCGCCGTCCTCGGTGCGCAGCCCGAGCGGCCCGAACCCGCCGCCGGTCAGCGGCTGGTCGATGTACTGGTAGGAGAACCCGGCCCGCCGGGTCGTGCGGCGCGTCTCGCGCCACACCGAGGTCGACGTGCCCGGGGCGAACACATCCGGGGTGCCCTTCTGCAGATACTCGGTGTACGCGATGCTCAAGTCGGCCGGAGACACGGTCAGTTCACCGTTCTGCGGCTCCACCGGCGTGGCGAGCCCGTCCTCGTCCAGGGTGAACTCCGGTATCTGGGACGGCGCGACGACCCCGAGATAGGACGCCTTCCACAGCGCGTCGGGCCCGCTCCGTACGAACACCACCAGCCAGCGGTTGTCGAGCTTCCCGCCGTCCTCGTCCCGGTTGGAGTCGGTGTCCGCCAGGAACCAGCGCGGCCAGCCCGCCTTCTTCGGGATGATGTAGGTGGCGTCCGTCAACTTCAGCGGCTCGTGGGTCTTGTTGCCGCCCGGGCTGTACGTCTGCCGTGCCTTCAGCCCGGCCTGGTTGATCGCCCCGAGCGACCCCGTCACCCGGTCCGCGTCCAGCGCCGGATCGTACGCCTTGTCCGCCGCGTTGTAGGCGGCGGTGAAGTCCTTGAGGGCCTGGGCGGCCTCGGACTCCGTCGCCCCGGGCAGCACTTCCAGCTCACCGTGGACCGTCACACAGCCGCTCGCCGTCAGGCACAGCACTGTCGCCGCCGCGAGCCCCGCCGTCAGCCGACTCACCCTGAGGCCTCTCGTCATCCGTTGCTCTGCGCCTTCTGATCCGTCGCCCGCACTGACCGTCGAAACCCTACCGGGCGGCGAACGGCGTGCGGGCGCGGACCGGATACAGCGCCCACAACGTGACCTGGCCCCGGGACTTCGGGCTCAGGGGCGTACGGGGACGACCAGCGGCGTCCCCGTACGCGGATGCGGGAACACCTCCACCGGCTGCCGGTACACCTCGCCGAGCAGCTCCCCGTCGAAGATCTCCTGCGGCGGGCCCACCACCGCGATCCGCCCCTCGTGCAGCACGGCGACCCGGTCCGCGTACGCAGCGGCCAGCCCCAGATCGTGCAGGACCACCACCACGGCGTCCCCGGCGGCGGCCCGCTCCCGGCAGATCCGCAGCACCAGCTCCTGGTGGCGCAGGTCCAGGGCGGCCGTCGGCTCGTCCAGCAGCATCAGCGGGGCCCGCTGCGCCAGCACCCGGGCCAGCGCCACCCGGGCCCGCTCGCCGCCCGACAGTTCGGAGAACGGGCGGCCGGCGAACCGGGTCACCTCGGTGGCCGCCATCGCCGCCGCCACCGCCGTGTCGTCCTCGTCCTCCAGCTCCGTACCGGCCCAGGGCGCCCGCCCCATCCGTACGACGTCCTCCACCGGGAACGGGAAGGAGAGCACGGCGGACTGCGGCAGCACCGAGCGGCGCAGGGCCAGTTCGGGCGCGGTCCAGGCGGCGGCCGGGCGGCCGCCGATCAGCACCTCGCCGCTCCCCGGGGCCAGATCGGCGGCGAGCGCGGCCAGGAGCGTCGACTTGCCGGCCCCGTTGGGCCCGACCAGCGCCACCACCTCGCCCGCGTGCGCGGTCAGGTCGATGGAGTCCAGCACCTGCCGCTGCCCCAGCCGGACCGAGAGCCCCACGGCCTCGACGGCGGGGGAGCCGGGGGCGACGGGCGAGGGCAGCTCCCGGGTGCGTACCGCGAACAGGTCTCTCAGCGTCCTCATGCCCAACCACCTTGCTTACGACGGGTCCTGCGCAGCAGCCAGAAGAAGAACGGGCTGCCGAAGAGCGCGGTGAGCACCCCGAGCGGCAGTTCGGCGGGGGCGGCCACGGTCCGGGCCGCGAGGTCGCCGGCCACCAGCACCAGGGCACCGCCGAGCGCGCTCCCGGGGATGAGGAAGCGGTGGCCGGGGCCGTTCGCCATCCGCAGCAGGTGCGGGACGAGCAGTCCGACGAACGAGATGATCCCGGCGACGGCGACCGCGGCGGCCGTCAGCAGCGCCACGACCAGGACCAGCAGGATGCGCAGCCGCTCGACGTCCACGCCCAGGTGGCGGGCGGGCCGTTCACCGAGGGCCAGCAGGTCCAGCTTGCGGGCGTAGAACGGGGCGATGAGCAGGCCGGCCAGGGCGCAGGGGAGTACGGCCAGCACCTTGGGCCAGGTGGCCTGGGAGAGCGAACCGAGCTGCCAGAAGGTGATCTGGGTGATCTGCGCGTTGTCCGCGAAGAAGATGAACAGCCCGATCAGCGCGCCCGCGAAGGCGTTGACGGCGATACCGGTGAGGATCAGCGTCACCACTTCGGTCCGGCCGCCGGAGCGCGAGAGCGTATAGACGAGCAGCACGGTGGCGAGTCCGGCGATGAACGCGAAGACGGTGATCGTCCAGTTGCCGAAGAAGGTCAGCCCCAGCGCGATCGAGGCGACCGCGCCGACCGCCGCACCCGCCGAGATCCCGATCACGCCGGGCTCGGCCAGCGGGTTGCCGAACACGCCCTGCATCAGAGCGCCCGCGCAGCCGAGGGAGGCGCCGACGAGCAGCGCGAGGACGACGCGGGGGAGCCGGACGTTCCACAGGACGCTCTCGCCGACCCGGTCCAGCGGCTGGCCGCCGATCCCGATCCGGTGCTGGACGGAGGCCAGGACGTCCCCGATGGGGATGGAGTACGCGCCGATGGCGGCCGAGAGCAGACAGCCGGCGAGCAGGGCGAGGGAGAGCCCAACGGTGAGCACGAACGCCTTGCTGCGCGGGGACTTGGGGGCGGCCTTCGCTCCGGCGGCGCCGTCGGGGGCCTCCTTGGCGAGCGGCTCCCCGGCTGCCGGGGCCTTGGACAGGGCCGCCTCGGCCCCCGTGCCCGTGGACTCCGGCTCCCCGGTGCGTTCCTCGTACGAGGTGGTCACTGGCCCTTGCCGCCCTTCGGGTAGAGCTGCTCGACGATGTCGGCGAGCACCCGGTCGGTGCGCGGGCCGTAGTTCAGCAGCACACCGTCGTCGATGGAGACGACCCGGCGGTCCATCCCGGCGGGCGTCTCCGCGATGCCGGGGATCTTCACCAGACCGTCCATGCCGCCCACCGAGTCGAGCCCCTTGCTCATCAGGAGGATCGCGTCGGGCGCGGCCTTGGCGAGCGCCTCGCTGGTGATGGCGGTGAAGTCCTTGTCCAGCCCGGACGTCTTGCCGGCGTCGACCGCGCCCGCCGCCTCCAGCAGCGAACTCGCCCCCGACTCCGCGCCGCCCAGCAGATAGACGGAGGCCGAACCACGCAGATAGAGGAAGGCCACCCGGGGCTTCTTGCCGTCGGCGTGGTCCGGGATGGTCTTCTGCACGGCGGCGATCCGGGACTCGGTGCGCTCCTTCAGCTCCGTGCCCGCGGCCGGTACGCCGAGCACCTCGGCGACCGTGTCGATACGGCGCCCGACGTCGTCCAGCCCCTTGGCGGGTTCGACGACGACCAGCGGGATGCCCGCGTCGCGGATCTGGTCGATCGCCTCGGCCGGTCCGGTCGTGGTGTCCGCGAGGACGACGGTCGGCTTCAGAGAGAGCACGCTCTCCGCCGAGACGTCGTGGGCGCGGGTCACCACCGGGAGCTTCTCGGCCTGTTCGAAGGTGGCGGTGATGTCCCGGGCGACGACCTGCTTGCCGAAGCCGAGGGTGAAGACGATCTCGCTCAGCGATCCGGTCAGCGGCACGATCCGGTCGGTGGAGCCGATCGTGACCTTCTTGCCGTCCGCCGAGTCCACCGTCACCGGCAGCTTCGGCGCGGGCGCGGCGGCCAGCGGCTCGACCCGGTCCGCATCGGCGGAGCTCTTGGCGGCCTTCGGCGCGGAACCGTCACCTCCGCCGCACCCCGTCAGGAGCAGGGCGAGGGCCACCGCGGCAGTGAGGGCGGCGCCCGCCCGGCCGCGGACCGGCCGACGGCCGGAGGCCGCCCGTCCGGTGTCCGGGCTCGTGGGGGCGAAGTCCTGCGAGATGCGCACTGGGCACCGTCCTGTCGTTCTGCGGTGTGCGAGGGGTGGTTCGGCGGGTGGTTCGCCGGTGGCTGGTCGGGCGGTTCGGCGGGTGGTTCAGGTGTGACGTATGTGTCGATGGTGTGGAGGTGCCGGAGGGGTTCCGGCACAGGCTGGGAATACCTTAGGTTAGCCTTACCTGCACATCCAGCCCTCGGAGGGGTCCATCATGCTGCCGTCCAGATCCGCCCGCGCGCTCGCCGTCGCGCTCCTCGCGGTGCTGCTGGGAGCGATGCTCCCCGCCACCACCGCGCAAGCGGCCAGCCGCACGGTGCAGGGCGGACGGCTGGACTGGGGCATCAAGTCCTCCTTCCAGAGCTACGTCACCGGCCCCATCGCCCAGGGCAGTTGGAGCCTGACCGGCGGCGCCGCCACGGTCGGCGGCAGCCAGTTCCGCTTCCACTCCGCCAACGGTTCCTACGACCCGGCGACCGGCGCCTTCAGCTCCGGCTTCTCCGGCGGGGTGCACTTCACCGGCCACAAGAAGGCCGACGGAACCAACGAGCTTGACCTCACCATCGGCCGTCCCACCATCAGGATCACTGGCGGCAGCGGCACGCTCTTCGCCGACATGGTCAGCAAGGAGCGGGGCACCGGCAAGGTCACCAACCGCTCCCAGGTGCCGCTCGCCACACTCTCCCTCGGCGGGATCAACATGAAGGGCGGCTCCACCCCCATCGCCCTCAGCAACGTCCCCACGACGCTGACCTCGCAGGGCGCCTCCGCCTTCGCCGGCTACTACACCGCCGGTACGCCGCTCGACCCGATCAGCCTCTCCGTGGACACGAAGGGCGCCGCCGAGCCGAAGCCGGCCCCGTCCGAGAAGAAGGACGAGGACGCCAAGAAGGACGCGGAGAAGGACAAGGCCAAGAAGAAGGCCGAGAAGGAGAAGGCGGGCCGCTTCGAGGACGCCGCCGTCGACTGGGGTGTCCGCCGCACCTTCCGCGAGTACGTCACCGGCTCCATCGGCCAGGGCAAGTGGACGCTCGCCGACGGTGCCGAGGACGGCGGGGCGCTCTTCCGCTTCGCCCAGGGCAAGGGCACGTACGACGCGAAGAAGCAGACGCTGGACGCCGGCTTCGACGGCAGCATCCACTTCACCGGCGCCCACGACCTCGACCTGAAGTTCGCCGGCGTCACGGTCGCCGTGGCCAAGGGCGAGGGCACCCTGTCGGCGGACGTCACGAGCGCGGGCACCACCCGCAAGGACGTCCCCCTGATCACCTTCGCCGCCAAGGACTTCGCGCCCAAGGAGGGCCTCGCCGTCCTGACCGAGGCGCCCGCCACCCTCACCGAGGACGGCTCCAAGGCGTTCGGCTCCATGTACAGGGCGGGCACCGAGATGGACCCGGTCTCGCTCGCCGTCGCCGTCGACGACAAGGCCCAGCTGCCCGCGCTGCCCGACCTCGGCAGTGAGCCGACGGCCGCCGCCGAGCCCACGGCGAAGGCCTCGGCCGAGCCCTCCGCCGCACCGGTCGCCGCCGCATCGGACTCCGGCCCGGGCGCCGGCACGTACGCCGCGATCGGCGGCGGTGTGCTGCTGCTCGCCGCGGCCGGAGCGTTCTTCGCCCTCCGCCGCCGCGGGGCCGGGCAGGGTCCCGACGCCGACGCCACCTCCGCGGGCTCCGACGCCCCCCAGACCTCCTGACGCCCCCATGCGCGCTTTATGGTTCCTCACCCCCTCCCCCCACGCCTCCCTCCCTCCCCCCGTTTCCCTAGGAGACCCACCGACATGGCAGCAACTCGCCGCCCCATAGCCCTTGCCGCAGCCGTCGCCACGGCCGCCGCCCTGGGCGCGACCTTCGCCCTCCCGGCCTTCGCGGCCGACGGTCCGGCCGCCAAGCCGGCAGCCGACGCTCCGGCCGCGGCCGGAGCCCCTTCGGAGACCTACCAGCTGGAGTCGGGCACCCTGGACTGGGGCGTCCGGGCGTCCTTCCGCTCGATGATCGACCGCATGGGCGGCACCGCCACCCTCGCTGACGGCGCCACCAAGAACGAGGACGGAACGTACAAGTTCCCCCTCGACAAGGGTGAGTACGCGATGGGCACCCACGCCGTGACGTCCTCCTTCAAGGGCAGCGTCCACTACGAGGCCCACGGCGGCGTCCTGGACATCAAGCTCTCCGACGTCAAGGTCCTCACGGTCGGCAAGGCCGGCAAGATCACCGTCGACGTGACCACCAAGTCCCCGGGCAAGGACGCCGTCGTCACCGACGACCTGGCGATGGCCAACCTCGACCTCACCGACGTCACCGCGTCGAACGGCGCCGAGGGCATGAAGTTCGCGGCCATCCCCGCCACCTTCACCAAGGAGGGCGCGGCGGTCTTCGGCTCGGCCTACAAGGAGGGCGACCCGGTCGACCCGGCCACGCTGACGGTCAAGCAGGCCGCGCCCCCCGTCGACCCGCCCGTCGACCCCCCGGTCGACCCGCCCGTGAAGCCCCCGGTCAAGCCGCCGGTCAAGCCCCCCGTCAAGCCGACCCCCACCGAGACCGCCAAGCCGGTCAGCGGCCCGGTCGTCGACGGCACCCTCGACTGGGGCCTCAAGAAGTCCTTCCGCTCGTACGTCGTCGGCCCGATCGCGCACGGCAAGGTCGAGACGAGCGACGGCGCCACGGCCAACGCCGACGGCTACCGCTTCACCAAGGCCACCGGCCGCCTCGATGCCGAAAAGAACACGCTCAACGCCCAGTTCAAGGGCAAGGTGCGCTTCCTGGGCCACGAGACGAACGGCGCGTACGAGCTCGACCTCTCCCTCAGCAACCTGAAGGTCGACGTCCAGGGCACCGCCGGCAAGCTCGTCGCCGACGTCTCCACCAAGGACCGCGCCTCCGGCAAGGTCAACACCTACACCGGCCTGACCTTCGCCGACCTGAAGGTGCCCGCCGGTGCGCTCGCCGCCAAGGAAGGCGTCGTGAACCTCAAGGGCATCCCGGCGACGCTCACCGAGGACGGCTCCAAGGCGTTCAGCGGCATGTACAAGAAGGGCGAGGAGCTCGACGCCCTGACCACCGCGGTCTCGCTCGACAAGGACGCCACGCTGCCTCCGGGCGGTTCGACGGATTACGAGAACTGCGCCGCGGCCGAGGCGGCCGGCGTGACGCCCATCAAGAAGGGCGAGCCGGGCTACGCGGCCCACCTCGACGGCGACGGTGACGGCATCGCCTGCGAGTCCGGTGAGTCCACCGGCGGCTCGGGCTCCACGGGCGGCTCCACCACGGGCGGTTCCACCACCGGCGGCGGCACGGTCGGCGGTTCGACCACCGGTGGTTCGAACGCCGGCGGTTCGGTCGGCGGCTCCGGCGCCCTGGCGGCCACCGGCTCCGACGTTCCGACCGGTGCCCTGATCGGCGCCTCGGGCGTCGTCGTGGCGGCCGGTGCCGGCATCGTCATCGCGGCGCGCCGTCGCCGTAACGCCACCGCCTGATCAACTCCGCACCACCCGCAGGGCCGTACCGGCAGGTACGGCCCTGCGGCCGTTCCCGCGTGGTGCTTGAATGCGCACGTGAACCACTACGACGTACCCCGGGGCATCGACGTCCTGCGGGTCTTCTGCGGCCCCGACGGACGCCACGGCAACACCCTCGGCGTCGTACGCGACGGTAGCAGCCACCCCGACGAGGCCTCCCGCCGACGGCTGGCCCGGCAACTGGGCTTCAGCGAGACCGTGTTCGTCGACGACCCGGAGCGCGGCCGGGTGGACATCCACACCCCCGGCCTCCGGCTGCCGTTCGCCGGGCACCCGCTGGTCGGCGCCGCCTGGCTGCTGGACCTGGAGATCCTGGAACTGCCCGTGGGGGACGTGTTCGCCCGCCAGGACGGGGAGTTCACCTGGATCACCGCCCGCCCCGAGTGGGCCCCGCCGCGCATGCTCCAGCAGTACGCGACGGCCGCCGAGGTGGAGGCGCTGCCGGGACCGCCGCCCGGGGAGGGCCGGCTCTACGCCTGGGCCTGGGAGGACGAGGCCGCGGGGCGGGTCCGCGCGCGGGCCTTCCCGAGGCGCGGCGAGGGCATCGTCGAGGACGAGGCGACGGGCGCGGCGGCCATGCTGCTGAGCGCGCGGCTCGGCAGGGCCCTGAACATCGCGCAAGGACGCGGCTCCCAGATCCTCACAGCACCCGCGCCGGACGGCACGGTGGAGGTGGGGGGCCGCGTCCTGATGGCCGCCCGGGGCTGAACCCCGGACGGCCGTAAGAGAGATGACCGGTACTACGCGCTGAGCGGGAAGACCTCGCCCAGCTCCCGGAAGACCGCGGTGTTCAGCGCGAAGGCGCGCTTGCATTCCTCGACGATCCGCTGCTTCTCCAGGTCGTCCGCGTTCACCGCGTCCAGCAGCTCGCGGTAGCCCCGCTTGAAGGCGGCGGGGTTGCCGATCTCCTCGAAGACGTAGAACCGCACGCCGTCGCCCTTGCGCTCGAAGCCCCAGGTCTTCTCCGCCTTGTCGCGGATGATCTGGCCGCCCGAGAGGTCACCGAGGTATCGGGTGTAGTGGTGCGCGATGTATCCGGCGGGCCAGGTGCGCGCGCACTCGGTGACCCGGGCGGCGTACGCGGCGGTGGCCGGCAGCGGCTCCAGACCCTCGCGCCAGTTCTCCCCGCGCAGATGCGCCAGGTCGCGCTCCAGCTCGGTGGAGCGCATCAGCTCGGGCTGTATGAAGGGCCCGGCGACCGGGTCGTTCCGCAGGGCCTCCGCGCCCTCCTCCAGCGCCCGGTAGACGAACCACAGCTGCTCGGTGTAGCGCGTGTACGCGTCGACACCCAGCCGCCCGCCGAGCAGGTCACCCATGAAGGTCGAGGTCTCGGCCTCGGTGTGCTGCTCGTGCGACGCGGTGCGGATGAGCGTCGAGAAGGGAGTGACGGTGGCGGTTGCGTCCAAGGCGGGCCTCCGGGGACCGAGGGGGACGGGAAGTCCAGAAACAGACGGAAATATCGGCAGGCGGCCGCCGCGACGCTGCGGCGGCGCATGCCGGTATGCCCGATCCTCCTACTTAGGTTTACCTAAGTCAACTGGTTCCCGACTGCTTGTCGGTAAAAAAATACGCCCGGAGGGCCCGCGGTGGGTGGTAAAGGGAATTTTGGGGTGATTACGGCAAGGTGAGGATCTCCGCGCCGGTCTCCGTGACCACCAGCGTGTGCTCGAACTGCGCCGTCCGCCTGCGGTCCTTCGTCACCACGGTCCAGCCGTCCTCCCACAGGTCGTACTCGTGGGTGCCCAGCGTCAGCATCGGCTCGATGGTGAACGTCATGCCCGGCTGCATCACGGTGGTCGCCTGCGGGCTGTCGTAGTGCGGGACGATCAGACCGGAGTGGAACGAGGAGTTGATCCCGTGCCCGGTGAAGTCGCGCACCACCCCGTACCCGAACCGCTTCGCGTACGACTCGATGACCCGGCCGATGACGTTGATCTGCCGCCCCGGCCGGACCGCCTTGATGGCCCGGTTCAGCGACTCCCGGGTGCGCTCGACGAGCAGCCGCGACTCCTCGTCCACGTCACCGCAGAGGTAGGTGGCGTTGTTGTCGCCGTGCACCCCGTTGATGTACGCGGTGACATCCAGGTTCACGATGTCCCCGTCGCGCAGCACGGTGGAGTCGGGGATGCCGTGGCAGATGACCTCGTTGAGCGAGCTGCACAGCGACTTCGGGAAGCCCCGGTAGCCGAGCGTGGAGGGGTACGCGCCGTGGTCGATCATGAACTCGTGCGCGACCCGGTCGAGTTCGTCCGTGGTGACGCCCGGGGCGATGTGCTTGGCGGCCTCCTCCATCGCCTGCGCGGCGATGCGGCCTGCGATGCGCATCCGCTCCACGGTGTCGGAGTCCTGGATCTCCGGGCCGGTGTACGGCGTCGGAGCCGGTTTCCCCACGTACTCGGGGCGCCGGATGTTTCCGGGTACGGAACGGACGGGAGTGATCTCCCCTGGTACGAGAAGCGACTGGCCAGACATGCCAGCGAGTCTAACCAGCGCCCCCGGGGCACCATGGCAGGGAGGAAAGGAGCCGTCGATGGCCCTGTTCAAGAAGCGCACGGTCGGCAAACCGGGCGAATGGTACTACTGCCTGGAGCACAAGAAGGTCGAGGAGGGCCCCGAGTGCCCTGCCCAGAACCGCTTCGGCCCCTACACCTCCCGCGAGGCGGCCCAGCACGCGATGGACACGGCCCGCGACCGGAACCTGGAGTGGGACACGGACCCGAAGTGGCACGACGAGGACAAAGGCAAATCCGGCCCGTCCGGGGGGAACCCCAGCCCGTCCGGCGATTGAGGACATCTTTCAGCCCCTCCGGCGTTTGAGGAGCGGGGTACGGGGCGGAGCCCCGGGAGCCCGGCCGCCAGGCCGGGCCCGGGTCACCCCTCCACCCGGGCCTCCCGCCTCCGCACCGCGTCCTCATCCGTCTCCGAGTCGTACCGCACCAGCTTCGGCAGCGCCGCCGTCAGCAGCGCCACCGAGGCCACACACGCCACCCCGCCCGTCCAGATCGCCGACCGGGTCCCGGTCCAGCCCGCCATCGCCCCGGCCCGCACCTGCCCCAGCTGCGGCCCCACGCTGTACGAGAGCACCTCGATGCCCGCCAGCCGGCCCCGCAGCTCCTCCGGAATGGTCTGGTTCCAGATGGTCGAGCGCCCCAGTCCGCTCAGCATGTCGCCCGCCCCGGCCACCCCCAGGCAGAGCAGCACCACCCACACGCTGGAGAACCAGCCCGCCGCCGCGATCGCCAGCCCCCACACCGCCGCCCCGAACACCACGAACAGCCCGTGCCTGCGCACCCGGGACGTCCAGCCACTGGTCAGCCCCAGCGCCAGCGAGCCGACCGAGCCCGCCGCGTACATCAGCCCCAGCGACCACTCCGCGTCCAGCTCGTCCGCCAGGAACGGGAAGATCGTGTTCGGGAAGGCGAAGAACATCGCCGCCAGGTCGATCGCGTACGTCCCCAGCAGCACCGGCCGGCTCCAGGCGTACCGGGCCCCCTCCACGATCCCGCGCAGCGACGGCTTCTGCGCGTCCCGGGCGGGCGGCGCCGGGGCCAGCCGCAGACAGAGCACGACGGAGGCGGCGAACGTGCACACCGTCACCGCGTACGCCGTGCCGTGACCGGCGTACGCCACCACCACACCGGCCAGCGCCGGGCCCGCGATCGCCCCGATCTGCCAGCGCAGCGAGTTCAGCGCGGCCGCCGCCGTCTGCTGCTCGTGCGGCACGATCCGGGCCATCAGGGAGTCCAGCGCGGGCCGCTGGAGCCCAGCCAGCGCGGCGACCCCGCCGGCCACCACGTACAGCGGCCACAGCAGCGGCTCCGGCAGCAGCGCGTTCACCAGCAGGATCGCGGCGAGTACCCCCAGCCCCGCCTCGGTGAGCAGGATGACCCGCCGCCGGTCCACGGAGTCGGCGAGCGCCCCGCCGTACAGCCCGAAGACCACCAGCGGCACCAGCTCCACCGCCCCCATCGCCCCGACCGCGAGCGGCGAGCCGGTGAGGTGCTTGATCTGGAGCGGCAGCGCGATGAGGGCCATGAAGCTGCCGAAGTACGTGATCAGCCCCTGGACCCACAGCAGCCGGAAGTCCGGCGAGGACCGCCACGGGGAGAGGTCCGGCAGCAGGGCGCGGAGCCGGGACGGGGGCGGGGAGGCCGGGGAGGCAGGAGGAGCTTCGGTCACGAAGGGCCATGATCGGTACTACGGGACGCTCCAGGCAAACCGATTTTCCGCAGGCCGCCTCCACCCGCCCTCACCACCGCCCCGGCGGCGGCTCGGTCAGCCGGTCCGCGAGACGGGAGAGCCGGTCCCGGAAGGTGCGGCCGCCGCGCGCCACCGGCCTGCTGTTCTCCCCGGCCGCCGCGCTCACCAGGTGCTGCACGATGTCCAGGTCCACCTCGTCGTCCTCCGCCACCACCAGCGACTCGTGCGCCAGCCCGCCGACCTCCGGGTCACCGCCGTCCAGGGCGAGCACCCGCGCCCCGGCCCGCCGGGCGTCGTGCACCCGCTCCAGCAGCCCGCCGTCCGGCCGCTCCGGCGCGACCAGGAGCACGGTCCGGCCCCGCCCCGCCGCCTCGATCCGGCCGAGCCCGACCGCCAGATGCGCCGGATCGCCCGCCGCCACCCGGTGCCGCACCAGCGTGGGCGTCAGCTCAGGCAGCCCGGACCAGGTGGACTCGTCGGCCAGGTGGGCCGCCAGATGCCACGGCTCGTACGCCTCGGTCCCCACCAGCAGGAGCCCGCCCCCCTGCGGTACGACGGACGAGCGGAGCGCCAGCGCGAACCGGCGGGCGGAGTCCGGCCACCGGGTCCCGGCCAGTACGTCACGGAGCAGGGCGACACGTACGGCATCCATGGCCCGGCATCCTGCCCCCGCACCCCGCCCGGCGGTGGCCCCCGGCCTCCGGATCACCCGAACGGAGGACCGTGCGGAAGCTCGTGGCGCGGTTGCCGGCCGGCCGCGCGGAGGTCGTACGGTCAGCGAGATCGCAGGCCCCCGGGGCGGGATTCCGGGCACTACCTGGCAGTAGGGTCGGCCCATGACTACACAGGACAGCGGCAGCGCGCCCAAGCCCCCCGCCAAGGACCCCTGGGACCTCCCCGACGTCTCCGCCCTGAGCGTCGGCGTACTCGGCGGCACCGGCCCGCAGGGCCGCGGCCTCGCCTACCGGCTCGCCCGCGCCGGGCAGCGGGTCACCCTCGGCTCCCGGGACGCCGGACGGGCCGCCGAGGCGGCCGCCGAGCTCGGCCACGGGGTCGAGGGCGCGGACAACGCGGAGTGCGCCCGGCGCAGCGACATCGTGATCGTCGCCGTGCCGTGGGACGGCCACGCCAAGACCCTGGAGTCCCTGCGCGAGGAGCTCGCCGGCAAGCTCGTCATCGACTGCGTCAACCCGCTCGGCTTCGACAAGAAGGGCGCCTACGCCCTCAAGCCTGAGGAGGGCAGCGCCGCCGAGCAGGCCGCCGCCCTGCTGCCGGACTCCCGGGTCACCGCGGCCTTCCACCACCTCTCGGCGGTGCTGCTCCAGGACGAGTCCATCGAGGAGATCGACACCGACGTACTGGTCCTGGGCGAGGCGCGGGCCGACACGGACATCGTGCAGGCGCTGGCGGGCCGCATCCCCGGGATGCGCGGCATCTTCGCGGGCCGGCTCCGCAACGCCCACCAGGTCGAGTCGCTGGTCGCCAACCTGATCTCGGTCAACCGCCGCTACAAGGCCCACGCCGGACTGCGCACCACCGACGTCTGATCCTTCAGGTCCAGGCACGGACCGGGTCCGGGCCAGAGGTTTTTCCGGTCCAGCCACGGACCCGGCCCGGGCCAGAGGCGGGGCACAACGGGGCATGGGGGACACTGGACGGGACCGCGACCGTTCCCCGACAGGAGCCGCCCCCCATGCCCCGCCTCGCTCTCTACGCCCTCGTCGTCTGCGTCCTCGCCGTCGCGGCGGCCGTGGTCTCCTTCGTCCAGGGCAGCCTGCTCGGGATCATCTGGGTGCTGATCGCGGGGCTCTCGTCGAACATGGTCTGGTTCTACGTGCGCAAGCAGCGCATGGAGGCGGCCGCCGAGGCCAACTGAACCCTCCCCGCACCCCCCTCGTGGGCCCTGAGCCGTTCGGGTCGAGGGCCCTCCCTCGTGGGCGCGCCCCGGAGCCCGGACGCCGCCCGCGGCCGACCATGTGACGGCCTCGCCACGGCCGTGGCGCGGCCGACGAGGGAGGACCGCGTGGCAGACGCGAGGGACGACGGGTACGGATCCGGATCGACCGCACGGACGGGTGAGGGGCCCCAGGGCTTCCTGGGGGAGGTGCGCGACGCCGTCACCACCCGGTCCGCGCTCGTCATGCTCGGGGTGCTCCTGCTCCAACTGGGCTTCGCCCTCTCCTACATGGGCGCCTTCCACGCCCCCGAGCCGCACAAGGTGCCCATCACCCTCGTCGCGCCGCCCGCCGTCGAGCGGGAGATGGTGGCGCGGCTCGAAGCGCTCCCCGGCGAGCCCCTCCAGGTCACCCCGGTCGCGGACCGCGCCGAGGCCCGCGAGCGGCTGCTGGACCGGCGCACCGACGCCGCCCTCGTCGTGGACCCCGCCCGACGCACCGACACCCTGCTCGTCGCCTCGGCGGGCGGACCTTCGGCCACCACGGCGGCCACGGAGATCCTCCAGGAGGTCGCCCGGGCGCAGAACCGCACGATCCTCGTACGCGACCTCCGCGCGCCCTCGGCAGGCGACTCGCGGGGCCTGTCGTCCTTCTACCTCGTCCTCAGCTGGACGATCGGCGGCTACCTCGCCGCGTCGGCCCTGAACATGGCGGCCGGCTCGAAGAAGCCCACTCTGCGCCGCACCCTGGTCCGGCTGACGGCGATGCTCCCGTACGGCTTCGTCTCGGGCATCGGCGGCGCGATCATCGTGGGCCCGGTGCTGGACTGCCTGCCGGGCGCGTTCTGGGAGCTGGTCGGCATCGGCACCCTGGTGGTGTTCGCCTCCGGGGCCGTGGGCGTCGCCCTCCAGTCGGTGGCGGGCACGGTCGGCCTGGGCCTCACCATCCTGATCTTCACGATCCTGGGCAACCCCAGCTCCGGAGGGGTGTACCCGTCCTCGCTGCTGCCACCGTTCTGGAGCGCTATCGGACAGGCCCTGCCTCCGGGGGCCGGTACGACCGTGGTCCGCAACACCGTCTACTTCGACGGCAACGCCACCACCGGCGCCCTGTGGATCCTCGGCGCGTGGGCGTTCGGCGGGGTCGTCGTGGCGATCCTCGCAGCCGCCCTGCGCGAAGGCCGGAGGCGCCGGGGCCCCCGTACGGACACGGCCGCGGCCGCCGCCGTGTGAGGACGGCCTGCCCGCTACACCGCGCATCCCGAGTTCTGCTCGCCGAAGAACGCCTTCCAGAAGCGGTAGAGGTCGTAACCGCAGTACCGCTGGAGGTCGTCGACGCCCAGGACGCCCAGCAGTGCGTCGATCCCGTCGAAGAAGGCGATGTTCACCGCGGGGATCCACAGGATCGCGAACACCGCGATGAGCCCGAACGGCGCGATCGGCTCCACCTGGCGCCTGATCCTGTACGACAGCCAGGGCTCGATCACCCCGTAGCCGTCCAGCCCCGGGATCGGCAGGGAGTTCAGGATCGCCGCCGTCACCTGGAGCATCGCCAGGAACGCCAGCGCGTACTGGAAGGCGGGCGGGACCCCGTCGAGCGCGTCCAGCCAGAACGGGGCCGTGCACACGACCGCGAACGCCACGTTCGTCAGCGGGCCCGCCGCCGAGATGAGGCTGTGCTTCCACCGGCCGTGGATCCGGGCCCGCTCGATGTAGACCGCGCCGCCGGGCAGGCCGATCCCGCCCATGACCACGAAGAGGACCGGCAGCACGATGCTGAGGAGGGCATGCGTGTAGGCGAGTGGATTGAGTGTCAAATACCCTTTTGAGCCGACTGATGTATCGCCACTGTGCAGTGCGGTGCGGGCGTGGGCGTACTCGTGGAGACAGAGCGAGACGATCCACGCGCCGGTGACGAAGAGGAAGACCGCGAAGCCGGTGGCACCCGCGATTCCCGTCCATACGGCCCAGCCCGCGACTGCGGTGATTGCGACGATGCTGAGGAAGACGGGACTGACGCGCCACTCTGTCGCCTTGGTGCCGGTGTTCATGTGCTGAGAGTAGTGGCGGTCGTTGAAGGCCTCGTGGGTGGGACCGTTGCGACTCGGTGCTGCGGACGGCCCGGCGCTCCAGCGATTCTCCGCCTCAGGTCCTCGGGTAGACGGAGAACGTGTCCGCCTCTTTCCTCGGGGTGGCACTCCACGGTGATGCCTGCCTGTACCAGGTCGTTCGTGACGCTGCCTGGGTCCTTTCCCTGCCACTGTTCGGCGAAAGTCATTCCGGTTTCGACGTATTCCCAGCGGTCCTGTCCGTTCTCTCCGAGGGCTTGTAGTTGCTCGACTTCACTGCGCAGCCCGGCGAGTGCCTTTTCGCCTTTGGCTCGAAGGGCCTCTGAGTCGTAGATGCCGCCGGGAAGAAGCTGGGCGACGTGGTAGTTGATCGAGGCTTCGACCGCGGCGAGCCGCTCGGTCGTTTCCTTGCCCTGAATGTAGACGCGCTTGGTGACAGGCTTGTCGCCGATTGCCGAAAGGATCATTCGGGTAACCGGTCCGGTGATCTCTTCGACAGGAATGAACACGTAGCCCTTGCAAGCTGGGGAGTCTATGCGTGACAGGCAGCGAATCTTGCTCGTGATGCGTTCGGAGCCGTCCTTGCGCTTCTTCTTCGTTATGTGGAGCTGTAGATTCTTGCCGCAGCCGCCGCACTTGATCACGCCGAGGAAGGGGGTCCTTGGAGACGCGGGCTTGCTGGTGGAGACGGCAGCGGCGGCCAAAGCGCCCTGCAACTTGCCCCACATCTCCTCATCCATGATGGGGTCGGCCATTCGAACGGGCTGCCCTCGTTCGTCACGGACCAGAACCTTCCTCTGGTACTTCTTCCCCGGGACGGGCTCGTTCCGGGTCTTGAAACCGCAGAGGGCGGGAGAGGAGAGGATCTTCTTCAGCGTGACAGGGTGCCAGACGAAGTCCCGCTCAACTCTTCTCCTTCCGTAGGAGTCGGCCGGCGACGGCACGTCCCGGTTTTCGAAGTCCTTGCAGATGGCGTTGATCGACTCTCCCGCCATGACCCTGCGGGCGGCTTCTCGCACGACCGGGGCCGTGACGGGATTGACCTCCAGGTACCGCCCTTTCTCCTTCTCGTAGGTGCGATAGCCGTAGGGCGGTGATCCGCCGCCCCAGCGCGGCGTGACGAGCAGATGCTGCCGCATCGACGTGACGCGCTCGGAAGCCGCGTGGGATTCCATCTGGGCGAATGACGCGATTATGGAAGCCATGGCTTCCCCGGACGGGTGAGTGAGATCGAAAGGCTCGGTGACGGAGACAATGGCCTTGCCGCCGTGGTCCCGCGCCCAGACGATCAAGTCGTGAAGATCGCCCACCTTGCGGACCAGGCGATCCAGCCGCCACACGACGATAATGTCGAACTCGGGCGCCCGGTCTCCCAGCCACGATGAGAGCTGAGGCCGCTGCCACGGAGTGGATCGGGAAGCTGACCCGAAATCCTCCGCCATGCCGACGACCTGCCATCCGCGTTGCGAGCAGTAGGCCGCACATTCCTTGGCCTGGCGCTCCAGGCTGGTGCTCGTTTCCGTCTCCGACGACAGGCGGACGACGATGAGTGCTCTGGGCTCCCGAGGCATATCGGGAGCCTATCTACTGCATGCCTGAGAGGTCTGAGAGTTACGTAATTTACTGAGAGACCTGTCGGCAGAGCGTTGCTCGGCACCAGGGACAATGGGCC
Organism: Streptomyces microflavus; assembly: GCF_014650075.1. GTDB lineage: Bacteria > Actinomycetota > Actinomycetes > Streptomycetales > Streptomycetaceae > Streptomyces > Streptomyces microflavus. Next base: position 899,859 of record NZ_BMUG01000001.1, read on the forward strand.
CGTGCGCTACTGCATCCTCGGCACCACCCGGGCACTCCGCGACGACGGTACGGCCGTCCCCATCGGCGGGGCGCGGCTGCGCGCCCTGCTCACCGTCCTCGCGCTGCACCCCGGGCGGACCGTCCCGGCCGGAGTGCTGGTCGGCGAGGTGTGGGACGGCGATCCGCCCGCCGACGCGGCCGGGGCGCTCCAGGCGCTGGTCGGGCGGCTGCGGCGGGCGCTGGGGCGGAGTGCCGTCGAGTCGGTGGAGAGCGGCTACCGGCTCGCCGCCCCGCCGGACGCCGTGGACCTGCACCGGTTCGAGCGGCTGGCGGGGGAGGGGAGCCGGGCCCTGGAGGAGGGGGACGCGGTCAAGGCCGTCACCGTCCTCGACGAGGCCCTGGCGCTCTGGGGCGGGGCGCCGCTCGCCGACCTCCCCGACCGTGCGGCGCCCGCCTCCCGCCTGGAGTCCCGCAGACTCGGCGCCCGGCGGGCCAGGCTCGACGCGCTGCGCCTCCTCGGGCGGGCGGACGAGGCCCTGTGGGAGCTGGCCGCGCTCTGCGCCGCCCACCCGCTCGACGAACCGCTCCAGGCCCTGCGCATCAGGGCCCTGCGGGACGCCGGACGCACGGCCGAGGCGCTGGCGGCGTACGACGAGGTCCGCACCGTACTCTCCGAACGCCTCGGCACCGACCCCGGGCCCGAACTGCGCGGCCTGTACGGAGAGCTCCTCCACCAGGAAGCCGCGCCCGCCGCCCCGCAGCCGCCCGCCCCGCACCCCGGACAGGCCCCCGAGGAGTCCCCCGTACCCGGGAAGCAGCCCACCCGGCAGGCGCCCCCGTCCGCCTCGCCGCAGCCCTCCCCGCCCGCGCCCTCCCCGCCCGCGTCCGGCAACCTCCGTGCCCGGCTCACCAGCTTCGTCGGCCGCGACCCCGACATCGCGGCCCTGCGCGAGGACCTCACCCGCACCCGGCTCGTCACCCTCCTCGGCCCCGGCGGCGCGGGCAAGACCCGGCTGTCGCAGGAGACCGCGGAGGTCGTCGCCGACGCCTGGCCCGACGGGGTCTGGCTGGCGGAGCTGGCCCCCGTGGACGACCCGGCCGCCGTGCCCGAGGCCGTCCTGAGCGCGGTCGGCGCCCGGGACACCGTGCTGCGCGGCGCCGGCGCCGAGGAGCTGCGGGCCTTCACCGAACACGGCGCGGGCGACCCCCTCGTACGGCTCACCGAGTACTGCTCCCGGCGCCGCATGCTCCTCCTGCTGGACAACTGCGAGCATGTGGTCGACGCGGCGGCCGCCCTCGCCGACCATCTGCTCACCCACTGCCCGCAGCTCACCGTCCTCGCGACCAGCCGCGAACCCCTCGGCGTACCGGGCGAGTTCGTCCGCCCCGTCGAACCGCTGCCCGACCCGATGGCCCTGCGGCTGCTCGCCGAGCGCGGGGCCGCCGCCCGCCCCGGGTTCCGCACCGACACCGACGAGGAGACCGCGGCCGCCTGCGCCGAGATCTGCCGCCGGCTGGACGGGCTGCCGCTCGCCATCGAACTGGCCGCCGCCCGGCTGCGGATGCTCACCCCCCGCCAGATCGCCGACCGGCTGGACGACCGCTTCCGCCTGCTCACCAGCGGCAGCCGGACCGTGCTGCCCCGCCAGCAGACGCTGCGCGCGGTCGTCGACTGGTCCTGGGAGCTGCTCGACGGAGCCGAACGGGCCGTACTGCGCCGCCTCTCCGTCTTCGCGGGCGGCTGCGGGATCGCCGCGGCCGAGGAGGTCTGCGCCCTGCCCGCCCCGGCCGACGGGGTCGCCGTCGGCCCCCTCGACGTCGCCGCGCTGCTCGGCTCCCTGGTCGACAAGTCGCTCGTCGTCGCCGCGCCCGGCGAGGACGCCGAGATGCGCTACCGGCTGCTGGAGACCGTCGGCGAGTACGCGGCCGAGCGGCTGGCCGAGGCGGGCGAGCGGGACGCCGTCGAGCGGCGCCACCTGGTCCACTACCGGGAGTTCGCCCGCACCACCGGGCCCAAGCTGCGCGGGGCGGGCCAGCGGCAGGCCATCGAGCTGTTCCGGCGCGAGTACGAGAACCTGCGCACCGCGCTCCGCCACGCCGTCGCCGCCGGGGAGGAGCAGGAGGGGCTCTGCCTGGTGCTCTCGCTGTCCTGGTACTGGATGATGCGCGACCTGAACGCCGACGCCCGCCAGTGGGCCGAGGCGGTGGCCGCGCTCGGCCCCGACCCCTTCGCCCCGCCCGGCGTCCGGGCCCCCTCCCTGCTGGAGCGGACCACCGACCGGCCGCCGCCGTGGGAGCCGGAGCAGGTGGCGGAGGCGCGGCGCGGGGTGGGACTGATCCAGCTGGTCAGCATGGACCACGCGATGGACGAGTGGCTGGCCCCCGAGGGGCAGGAGCGGCTCCAGGTCATCAGCCGCACCTACCGGGCCGGGCAGCCGCAGACCTGCCGTACGCCCGGTTCGCTCTGGATGTTCTCCATCCTGCTCACCGGTGAGGTCGACGAACTCCGGGCGCTGATGGACGAGACGGTCCGGGCCTCCCGGGAGTTCGGCTACGAGTGGGAGCTGGGCGCCGCGCTGGAGATGCGGGCCAAGATCCTCGCCAACCGGCCCGACTGGGCGGGCGAGGCGCTGGCCGACGCCGACGAGAGCCTGGAGATTTTCGCCCGGCTCGGCGACGACTGGGGAGCCGCCGAATCGCTCTCCTCCCGGGGCGAGGCGAACGAGCGGGCGGGCCGTCTCACCGCCGCCACCGAGGACTACCTGGCCGCGATCGAGTACGCGCGTGCGCTCGGCGCCCGCGCCCAGGTGGCGGTGTTGCGCGCGCGGTACGCCGGGGTCCTCAGCGAACTCGACCGGTTCGAGGAGGCCGAGGCCATCCTGCGCGAGATCGTCGACGGCGGCCGGTCCGCGGGCCACGAGGCGGTGCCGACCGCCCGGCTGCACCTGGGCTTCCTGCTCGGACGCCAGGGCCGCCTGGTCGAGGCGCGCGAGCAACTGGTGCTGCTGCGCAAGGAGTTCAGCTCCCGTACGGTCGGCGTCTTCGACGGATTCGTGCTCGGGATGCTGGCCTGGCTGGACAACCTCGACGGTGACCACGCCTCCGCGCTCGACACCGCCCTGACCGCGCTGGGCCGCTCCCAGGACCGGCTCTCGGCGCTGATGGCCCCGTTCATGGCGTCCATGCAGCTGATGACCATGGCCCGGGCGCTCGCCGGACTCGACGGCGAAGGAGCCCCGGGGGCCGCGGCCCGGCTGCTCGGCCTCCAGGCGGCGCTCCTGCCCCCCGAACACGTACCGACCGCCCTGGAGCGCCAGGCCCTCGCCGAGGCGGAGGAGGCGGTGCGCGCCCGCATCGGCGACGAGGCGTACACGGCGGCGTACGAAGAGGGCGGCGGCCTCACGATCGAGGAGGCCACCGCCCTGGCGGGCGCGTACCGGTGACACCTTCGGTGCCCGGCGGCGCCCAGGCCTTCCTGGCGACACCTTCGGTGCCGGGCGCTCAGGCCTTCTTGCGGAACTTGGCGACGGCCAGCGGCGCCATCACCACCGTGATCCCGGCGGCCCAGGCGAGCGTCCACCAGACGGAGTCCCCGACCGGCTTGCCCTGCATGAGGGCCCGCGCCGCGTCCGCCAGGTTGGAGAGCGGGTTGTAGTCGGTGAACGCCTGGAGCCACCCCGGCATGGTCTGCGTCGGCGCGAAGATCGAGGAACCGAACTGCAGCGGCATCAGCACGAGCATCGCCGTCCCCTGAACGGCCTGGGCCGTCTTCATGGTCAGCCCGAGCAGGATGAAGATCCACATGATGGCGGCGCCGAACGTGGCGGCCAGCGCGACCGCTCCGAGGAGCCCGAACACCGAGCCGTTCAGCTCCATGCCGAGGGCGAACCCCATGGTGAGCAGGATGAGCGTGGCGATCATCAGCCGGCCCAGCTCGACCACGATCTTGGCGATGAGCACCGAGGAGCGGGCGATCGGCATCGTCCGGAACCGGTCCATGACCCCCTTGCGGAAGTCGTCGTTGACGCCGGTGCCGACGGCCATGGCGATGTTCATGCCCATCATCGCCATGAGTCCCGGCACCAGGTAGTTCACATAGTCGTGCCGGTTCCCGCCGAGGCTGGCGCCGACCGAGCCGCCGAAGACGTACACGAAGAGCACGATGAAGACGATCGGCATCAGAAGGACGTCGAACATCGACTCCGGGTCCTTCTTGATCTGGAGCAGATTGCGCCGGGCGAGGGCCCCGATGTGGCGCAGGTTGGCCCGCAGCCCGATCCGGCCCTCCTCGGCCACCGCCGCCTTCGACGGTGCGGGGCCCGCGGATCCGGCGGGCGTGGGGGTCAGGGTTGTGGTGGTGCTGCTCATGCGGCGGCCTCCTGGGGAGCGGCGTCGGAGAAGGTGGAGGCCTTGTCGCCGGTGATCGCGAGGAAGACCTCGTCCAGGCTGGGCAGGGCGGTGGCGACATGGGCGAGGGAGAAGCCCCGGACGCCCAGCAGCCCGATGACGGCGGTCAGCTGCTCGTCGCTGAGGATGGGCACGTACAGCAGCCCCTCGTCCGGCACGGCCTGCGCCCCGGCGACCCCGTCGAGACCGGCCTCCCGGATCGCCTGGGCCATCGCGGCCAGCTCCGCCGGGTCCGAGGGCCGGATGTGCAGGGTGCGGCCGCCGACCTTGGCCTTGAGCTCGTCGACCCCGCCGCGGGCGATGATCTTCCCCTTGTCGATCACCGTCAGCTCCTTGGCGAGCTGTTCGGCCTCCTCCATGTACTGGGTGGTCAGCAGTACGGTCGCGCCCTCCGCGACCATCCGCTGCACCTCGTCCCAGACCTCGTTACGGGTCCGGGGGTCGAGCCCGGTCGTCGGCTCGTCCAGGTAGAGCACGGACGGGCTGCCGATCATCGAGGCGGCCAGGTCGAGCCGGCGGCGCATCCCGCCGGAGTACTCCATGCAGGCCCGCTTGGCCGCGTCGGTGAGCGAGAACCGCTCCAGCAGCTCGTCCGCCCGGGCCCGCGCCTGCTTGCGGGGCAGATCGAGCAGCCGCCCGATCATGTAGAGGTTCTCCCAGCCGGAGAGCTTCTCGTCGACCGAGGCGTACTGCCCGGTCAGACCTATCCGGCGGCGCAGCTCGCGGGGCTGCTTCACCACGTCGAAGCCCGCGACGACCGCGTGTCCGGCGTCGGGGGTGATCAGGGTGGAGAGGCAGCGTACGAGGGTGGTCTTGCCGGCGCCGTTGGGGCCGAGCACGCCGAGGACGGTGCCTTCGCGGACGTCGAGGTCCACGCCGTCCAGTGCCTTGGTCTCGCCGTAGTGCTTGACCAGCCCCCGTACCTCGACGGCGTTTCCGCCGTTCCTGGGGTTCCTGTCGATTCGTTCCATGTCCACCATGGGACCAGCGCCCACCGACAGCTCACCGACAGCCGGCCGATACGGCCCGATACGGCTCCCGAACGCGCGACAGCCCGCCGATGGGGGATGTCGGCGGGCTGTCGGTGGTGCGGGAAATGGCTGATGCGGGCCCCGGAGGGGCCGGTGGATCAACGGAAGGCGCGGGCCCCGGAGGGCCGGTGGATCAGTGGAAGGTGTGCTCCGGCGCGGGGAACGTACCGCCCACGACCTCCTCGGCGAACTCCTTCGCCGCGTCACCGAGCACCTTGCGCATGTTCGCGTACTGCTTGGTGAAGCGCGGCACCTTGCCGCCGGTCAGCCCGACCATGTCGGTGTAGACGAGCACCTGCGCATCGGTCCCGGCACCGGCGCCGATGCCGATGGTCGGGATGTGCAGCGTCTGGGTGACCTGGGTGGCCAGCTCCTCGGGCACCAGCTCCAGCACGACGGCGAACGCGCCCGCGTCCTGGACCGCCTTGGCGTCGCGCAGCAGCCGGTGGGCCGCCTCGTCGCCGCGGCCCTGCACCCGGTAGCCCATGGCGTTGACGGACTGCGGGGTCAGGCCGATGTGGGCCATGACCGGGATGCCCGCCTCGACCAGCAGCCGGATCTGCTCCAGGGACCGCTCGCCGCCCTCCAGCTTGACCGCGCCGACACCCGACTCCTTGATCAGCCGGGTCGCGTTGCGCAGCGCCTGGACGGGACCCTCCTGATACGAGCCGAAGGGCAGGTCCGCGACGACGAGCGCGCGCTTGGTGCCGCGTACGACGGCGGCGGAGAGGATGGCGATCTCGTCCATCGTGACCGGCACGGTGGTCTCGTAGCCGAGGTGCACGTTGCCCATCGAGTCCCCGACGAGCATGACCGGGATGCCCGCCTCGTCGAAGACGGACGCGGTCATCGCGTCGTAAGCGGTGAGCATGGGCCACTTCTCGCCGCGCTCGGTGGCGGCGGCGATGTCGTGGATCGTGATGCGGCGGGTGGACTTCCCTCCGTACAGCGCCTTGCTGCTGTCGGGGGCGGAAGCGGTGGTTCCCGCGGGGGAGGACTGGTTCTGTGCAGCCGAAAGCGACATGGCTGATGAGCTCCTTCGTCATCTCGAGGCGCCCTCACGGCGTCCCCGGATCCCTTCCATGGTGGCATCCCGCCCGGGCAAACGGGAAGTGGGCCCGCACGGGACCGTCCGAACCGTCCGCGCTGACCGTTCGACGGCCGTTGGGCAAAGCTTTAACAATACGAGACGGTCTCGTATCGAAACGGCGTTAGGCTCGTCCCCATGTCCAACCCGTCTCCCTCCGCCGCGGCCTCCTCCGGGGTCGCCGCCGCCGAGCCCCGCATACCCGAGGCGATCCACCGCCGCCGCTGGTGGATCCTCACCGTCCTGATGTTCAGCCTGCTCATCGTGGTGCTGGACAACTCGATCCTGAACGTCGCGGTCAAGACGATCGCCAGCCCCGCGCCCACCGGCATCGGCGCCACCCAGAGCGAGCTGGAGTGGGCGATCAACTCCTACACGCTCGTCTTCGCCGGACTCCTCTTCACCGCCGGACTCCTCGGCGACCGCATCGGCCGCAAGAAGGTCCTCCTCTTCGGCATCCTGGTCTTCGGCATCGGCTCCGCCCTGGCCGCCATGTCCGCGTCGCCCGGCGAACTCATCACCTGGCGCGCCCTGATGGGCTTCGGCGCCGCCTTCGTGATGCCCGCCACCCTCGCCGTCCTGATGAACGTCTTCGAGCGCGACGAACAGCCCAAGGCCATCGGCATCTGGGCCGGCAGCGTCGGCCTCGGCATCGCGATCGGCCCGATCACCGGCGGGCTGCTCCTGGAGCACTTCTGGTGGGGCTCGATCTTCCTGGTGAACGTCCCCGTGGTCGTGCTGGCCCTGGTCGCCATGGCGATCCTGGTCCCCGACTCCCGCGACCCGAAGCCCGGCAAGGTCGACCCGGTGGGCGTCGCGCTCTCCATCGTCGGCCTGGTCCTGCTGGTGTACGGGATCATCCGGGGCGGCGAGCTCGCCGACTTCACCGACACCACCGTGCTGCTCTCCATCGTCGGCGGACTGCTGGTGCTGGCCGGATTCGTCTGGCACGAGAAGCGCAGCAGCCACCCGGCGATCGACATCACGTACTTCCGGAAGCCCGCGTTCTCCGCCGCCGTCGCCGCCATAGCGCTGGTCTTCTTCGCGCTCATGGGCGTGACCTTCTTCTCGGCCTTCTACCTCCAGAGCGTGCGCGGCTACAGCGCCCTGCAGTCGGGCCTGCTCATCGTTCCGCTCGCCGCCGCCCAGATGATCTTCGCGCCCCGGGCCCGGCTGGTCGTCGACCGGTTCGGCGCCCGTGCGGTCTGCACGGTGGGCATGCTCCTGGTCGCCGCCGGACTCGCCTCGTTCGCCCTGTTCGACGCCGGTACGCCGGTGTGGGTGATGTGCCTCGTCTTCTTCGTCCAGGGCACCGGAATGGCGCACATCATGCCGCCCGTCACCGTCGCCGTGATGCAGGCGCTGCCCCGCGAGAAGGCCGGTTCCGGTTCCGCCATCAACAACACCTTCCGCCAGGTCGGCGGAGCGCTCGGGATCGCGGTCCTCGGCTCGGTGCTCTCCACCGTCTATCGGGGTGACATCGAGGGCCACCTCTCCGCGGTCCCGGCCGGGGTCAGGGACGTGGCGGGCGAGTCCATCGAGGCCACGCTCGGTGTCGCCGAGAAGCTCGGCCCGGTGGCCGGAAAGCCTCTGGTCGCCGCCGCCAACGACGCCTTCATCAGCGCCATGCACGTGACCGCGCTCGGCTCGGCGGCCGTCGCCCTGGTCGGCGCGGTGGTCGTCGGCCTGTACCTGCCGGGGCGGACCCCGGCCACCCCGGCGGAGCCCGCGGCCCGGCCCGCGGAGGAGCCGGTGAGCCGCTGACCGACCCGGAGGGCCGTGGCCCACCGCCCCCTCGCGGTCGGCGAGAATCAGGGCGAAGGGCGTACGCGTACGGCGGCAGGGGCGTACATGTACGAAGGCACGGCTGTACGCGTACGAGGGCAGGGCTGTCCACGTACGGCGGCCGGCACGGAGAGAGGCGGCTTCAGGTGCGGGACCAGGACGACGGCGAGCACGACGGCGGCGAGCACGACGGCACGCGGTCCGGCGAGCAGGACCGGCACGACGCGTGCGCCGGCGCTGGCGACGGCGGCGCCGCGCGGGGCGACGGGGCTCAGGACCCCGAGCCCCGCCGCGGCCGCCCCCGCAGTGCCGCGGCCGAACGGGCGATCCTGGACGCCGTCATCACCCTCCTGGAGGCGGGCGAACCCCTGGCCGGCCTCTCCATCGAGCGCATCGCGCGTACGGCGGGCGTGGGCAAGGCCACGATCTACCGCCGGTGGACGGGAAAGGAAGAGCTCTTCGTCGACGTCGTACGGGACATGGAACCCGTCGACCCGCCCGTCTCCGGCACCGAGGGCCTCGCCGATCTGCGGGTCATGCTGGAATCCCTGCGCACCCGGGGCCTCGCCCAGCGCTCCTCGGTGCTCCTGCACAACATCTTCGCCCAGATGAAGAGCCACCCGAAGCTGTGGGACGAGTACTCCGGCACGGTGATCGCCCCCCGCCGCGAGCTGATGCTGGCGGCGGTACGGCGGGCCGTCGCCGCGGGGGAGCTCCGTGACGACCTCGACGTGGAGCTGATCGACGACCTCTTCGTCGGCCCGATGCTCGTCCGTACCGTCCACCGCCCCGACGCGCCCCTCCCCGACGACCTGGCCGACCGCATCATCGCGGCGCTGGTCCAGGGCCTGGCCCCGGCGGGCTCCCCGGCGCGCGCCTGACGCGCCGGGGCCGGGACGAGTGTGCTCGTTCTGTCACAAGCCCCCACCGGCCGGGCCCGGACCGGAACCTCTCGTGCCGCTCCACACGTCCTGCTCACGAAGAAGCCGTCGTCGACGGCGGGAAAGACGCCGCCCATCACCTAGGGTCGAGGGGCGCGGCGATGTGTACGGCAAGGCAGTGAGGACGAGCGCGATGGTGCAGGCGTACGGGGCGGACACGGGCAACGGCAGCGCGGAGCAGCCGCAGGCCGGCGGGTCCCGCTTCCGGAGCCTTCTGGGCAGAGCGGCCCGGGACCGGGGAATCTGGCGGCGCGGGATCGTGCTCGCCCTCTGCTCGGTGGTGCTGACCCTGGTGATGGTCGTCCACGCGCAGATCCCGAACCGGGTCGGCAACCTCGGCAGCCTCGTCGAGACGTTCCTGCCGTGGATAGCGCTGTTCATCCCGTTGCTGCTGATCCTGGCGCTGCTGCGGCGCTCCGCCACCGCGCTGATCGCCCTGCTGCTCCCGGCCGTGGTCTGGCTCAACATCTTCGGCGGCCTGATCACCGACAAGTCCGGCACCGGCGGCGACCTCACCGTCGCCACCCACAACGTCAACGCCGGCAACCCCGACCCCGCCGGCACCGCCCAGCAGGTCGCGGGCTCCGGGGCCGACGTCGTGGCCCTCCAGGAGCTGCCGGGCGGCCAGGTGTCCACGTACGAGAAGTCGCTCGCCGCCCGCTACCCGTACCACTCGGTCCAGGGCACCGTCGGGCTGTGGAGCAAGTACCCCCTCAGCAACACCAGGCCCGTCGACATCAAGATGGGCTGGACCCGGGCCATGCGCTCCACGGTGAAGGCGCCGCAGGGCGAGATCGCGGTGTACGTGGCCCACCTCCCGTCGGTCCGGGTGAAGCTGCACGCGGGGTTCACCGCCAACCAGCGCGACAACAGCGCCGACGCCCTCGGGGAGGCCATCGCCGACGAGCAGGTCGAGCGCGTCGTCCTCCTCGGCGACCTCAACGGCACGATGAACGACCGCTCCCTGAACGCGGTCACCTCCCAGATGCGCTCCACCCAGGGCGCGGCGGGCGACGGCTTCGGCTTCAGCTGGCCCGCCTCGTTCCCGATGGCCCGGATCGACCAGATCATGGTCAAGGGCGTCGAGCCGAAGTCCTCGTGGACCCTGGCGGCGACCGACAGCGACCACCTGCCGATCGCGGCCCGCGTGGAGCTGTGACAGGCATCAGGCAACCGGCCGTTCACCTCCCGGCATAAAACATCTGCGACAATTTGTTCCAGTCGCATACATAAAGAAGACTCAGCCGTCGCCCGGCGTGGATGCCGAGGCGACGGTTCTTCGTTCTGCCCCCGCCCCGAGATTGTGAAGGTTCTTCCCATGCCCCTGGCCCTGCTCGCCCTGGCCGTGAGCGCCTTCGGCATAGGCACGACCGAGTTCGTCATGATGGGCCTGCTGCCCAACGTGGCGGACGACCTGGACACGTCCGTACCGACCGCCGGCTACCTCGTGTCGGCGTACGCGATCGGCGTCGTCCTGGGCGCGCCCCTGCTCACCGGCCTCGGCTCCCGCGTCCCGCGCAAGAAGATGCTGCTGCTCCTGATGGCGCTGTTCACCGTCGGCAACCTGGCCTCGGCGCTCGCCCCTGACTTCGGCTGGCTGCTCGCGGGCCGCTTCCTCGCCGGACTCCCGCACGGCGCGTTCTTCGGCGTCGGCGCGGTCGTCGCCGCCCGGCTGGTCTCCGAGGGCCGCCAGGCGCGGGCGGTGGCGACGATGTTCCTCGGCCTGACGGTCGCCAACATCGTCGGAGTGCCCGCCGCCACCCTGCTCGGCCAGCACCTCGGCTGGCGGGCCACCTTCCTCGTCGTCGCCGTGATCGGCCTCGCCGCGATGGCGGCCCTGGCCCGCCTGGTGCCGCGTATCCCGGTCGAGGCCCACCAGGACGTACGCCGCGAACTCCGCGCCCTCGGCAACCGTCAGGTGCTCCTCGGGCTGCTCACGGCGGTCTTCGGCTTCGCCGGGGTCTTCGCGGTGTACTCGTACCTCTCGGCGATGACCACGAAGGCGATGGGCTTCGGCGAATCCTCGGTCACCCTCGTCCTTGCCCTCTTCGGCATCGGGATGACCCTGGGCGCCCTGGCCGCGGGCCCCCTCACGGACCGGGCCCTGCGCCCGACCCTGTACGGATCGCTCGGCGCGCTCGCGGTGGTCCTGGTGGCGTTCCCGTTCACGGTGCACGTGCAGTGGGCGGCGCTGGTGATGGTGGTGCTGCTGGGCGGCGTCGGGTTCATGACGACGACCCCGCTCCAGATGCTGGTCATGAACAAGGCGAAGGACGCCCCGACCCTGGCCTCCGCCTCCAACCACTCGGCCTTCAACCTGGCCAACGCGGGCGGCGCCTGGGTGGGCGGCGTGGCGATCGCAGCGGGCTGGGGCTGGACGTCCCCGGCCCTGGTGGGCGCGGTGCTGGCGGTGATCGGCCTGGCGATAGCCGCGACGGCGGGCTTCCTGGACCGGGACCCGGAGAAGCCGTCCCGGGTGGTGGCAGGAGCCCCGCGGACCCCAGCCCACAAGCCGACCGGCTCCCCTCACAGCCCGTCCGGCGTTTGAGGACGGAACCGTCGAACGGGGTGCCCGGTCACTCTCGTAGGCCCGAGGCCGGTCCCCCCTCTCCAGCCCGTCCGGCGTTTGAGGACGGAACCCTTGCGCCGGGCGGGCCCGCAGCCAAGTCGACCGCGGACCCGTCGGGCCACCCCCAGCCCGTCCGGCGCTTGAGGACAGAGGCGGCCACCGGACGCCCCCGGTGACCACCCCCCCGCTACGACGACTCGCGCCAGCGATTCGTGATCGGCAACCGCCGGTCCTTCCCGAACCCCTTGGGCGAGATCTTCGTCCCCGGCGGATACTGGCGCCGCTTGTACTCGGCCGTATCCACCATCCGCAACGTCTTCGCCACCAGCTCCGCATCGAACCCGGCCGCCACAATCGCGTCCATCCCCTGATCCCGGTCCACGTACAGCTCCAGGATCCCGTCGAGCACGTCGTAGTCCGGCAGCGAGTCCGTGTCGACCTGCCCCGGCCGCAGCTCCGCACTCGGCGGCTTGCTGATCGAGGCCTCCGGGATGGGCGGGGTCTGCCCGCGCTCCTCGGCGGCCCGGTTGCGCCACCTGGCCAGCCGGAACACCGACGACTTGTAGACGTCCTTGATCGGCCCGTACGCCCCGACCGCGTCCCCGTACAGCGTGGAGTAACCCACAGCCAGCTCGGACTTGTTGCCCGGCGCCAGCACGATCTGCCCCTCCTGGTTGGAGATGGCCATCAGCGTCGTACCGCGCAGCCGCGCCTGGAGGTTCTCCTCCGCGAGCCCGGTGAGCTCCAGCGACCCCATGTACGCGTCGAACATCGGCGCGATCGGCACCGTACGGAAGTTGAGCCCGGTCCGCCGGGCCAGTTCCGCCGCGTCGCCCTTGGAGTGGTCCGAGGAGTACTTCGACGGCATGGACACGCCGTAAACGTTCTGGGCCCCCACCGCATCGCACGCGATGGCCGCGCAGAGCGCCGAGTCGATCCCGCCGGAGAGCCCGAGCAGCACACTGCTGAAACCGTTCTTCGCAGCGTACGCACGCAGACCCACGACCAGCGCCGAGTAGACCTCCTCGTCGTCGTCCAGCCGCTCCGCATACCCGCCCGCGAGCTCCGGCTCGTACGCGTCCAAAGGCCGGTCGGACAGCACCACATGATCGATGCGCAGCCCGTCGTCCACCACACCCGAGGGCGCCACCGCGTCGGCGGCGGGCAGCTCCAGATCGAGGATCACGCTGCCCTCGGAGAACTGCGGCGCACGGGCGATGACCTCGCCCTCCTTGTCGACGACGATCGAGTCACCGTCGAAGACCAGCTCGTCCTGACCGCCGATCATCGCCAGGTACGCGGTCGTGCAGCCGGCCTCCTGTGCCCGCTTGCGGACCAGGTCGAGCCGGGTGTCGTCCTTGTCCCGCTCGTACGGCGAGGCGTTGATCGACAGCAGCAGCCCGGCCCCGGCGGACCGGGCGGCCGGGACGCGCCCGCCGTCCTGCCAGAGGTCCTCGCAGATGGCGAGGGCCACGTCGATGCCGTGCACCCGTACGACGGGCATCGAGTCGCCCGGCACGAAGTACCGGAACTCGTCGAACACCCCGTAGTTCGGCAGGTGGTGCTTGGCGAAGTTGAGCGCGATCCCGCCGCGGTGCAGCACGGCCGCCGCGTTGCGCGGAGAGCCCGAGGGCTGCCCGTACCGCGCGGCGGCGTGCTCGGAGCGGTCCAGGTAGCCGACGACGACCGGCAGCTCGCCGAAGCCCTCCTCGTCGAGCCGGACGGCCAGCGCGCGCAGCGCCTGCCGTGAGGCCTCGACGAAGGACGACCGCAGGGCCAGGTCCTCGACGGGATATCCGGTCAGCACCATCTCGGGGAACGCCACCAGGTGGGCGCCCTGCTCGGCGGCGTGCCGGGTCCAGTGGACGATCGACTCGGAGTTGCCGGCGAGGTCGCCGACGGTCGCGTCGATCTGATTCAGTGCGAGACGTAGTTGAGGCACGGAGCCCAGTGTAATCGTCTTTCTGACGCGATGTCCCGGTGGCCCGGGCAAAATCTGCCCGGGCTCACCGAAACCGCAGGTCGGAGCAGCTACTGGCGCCGACCCGCTGAGCTCCTGAGGCTCAGCCCCGGTACCCGAGGACCGTCATCATCCCCGCCTCCGCGTGGTAGACGTTGTGGCAGTGGACCATCCACAGCCCCGGGTTGTCGGCGTCGAACTCCACGGTCAGCGACCGGTGCGGCAGCACGATGGCAGTGTCCTTACGGGCTCCGGCTGCGTTCCCACCCAGTGCGAACGTGTGCCCGTGCAGATGCAGCGGGTGCCACATGGCCGTCCCGTTGTCGAAGACGACCCGCACCCGCTCCCCGGCCTCCACCGGCCTCCGCTGCTTCGCGTCGTACGGCTGCCCGTCGAAGGCCCAGTCGTACTCCGCCATCCCACCGGTGAGCCGCATCCGGATGGTCCGGTCCGGCGCACGCCCGGCCAGCGCCACCGACGGATCCGGCACCAGCCGCCCCGCCTCGATGAGCTTCCCGTCCAGCTCCTCGGGCCGTACGGAGGCGCCGGGCGCCGCACCGCTGCCGGTCCGCAGCACGGCGAGCGCGGACGCCTTCTTCCCCTCGGCCAGGGCGACAAGCGGGAAGACCCCGTCCCCGGCGGTGACGAGGACGTCGTACCGCTCACCCATCCCCAGCAGCACCGCGTCCCCCTGTGCGTGCCGGACGGGGAAGCCGTCGGTGTGGGTGACGGTCAGCCGGTGCCCGCCGAGCGCGACGCGGAAGGCGGTGTCGCCGCCGGCGTTGATGATCCGCAGCCGGATACGGTCACCGGGCCGCGCCCGGAAGGTCTCCGGATCATCCGCCACCCGCCCGTTGACGAGGTAGTACGGATAGGCGACATCCCCGGCGTCTCCACCGAGCAGCTCACTGCGGGCACCCATCATCATCCGGGAGGGCGAGCCGCCGTCCGGATCCTCCGCTTCCGCCGCCTCGGCCTCCGCCCCGGCCCCCGACATGCTGTGCGCGCCATGGTCCATCCCGCCACCCATCCCCCCGGACAGCTCCTTGAGGACGGCATCCGGAGTGGACCCCTCGACCCCGTCCACCCAGTCGTCGAGGACGACGACCCACTCCTTGTCGTACGCCAACGGCTCCTTCGGGTCCTCGACGACGAGCGGCGCGTACAGCCCCCGGTCCTGCTGGACGCCGGAGTGCGGGTGGAACCAGTACGTCCCCGGATGCGGCACCGTGAACCGGTACCGGAAGTCGGCCCCCGGCGCGATGTCCCGCTGGGTGAGCCCGGGAACCCCGTCCATGTCGTTGCGCAGGGCGAGACCGTGCCAGTGCATCGAGGTGGGCTGCGGAAGGTGGTTGGCCAGGGTCAGGTCGAGCGTGTCACCGGCGTTCACCCGCACCTCGCGCCCCGGCAGCCGGTCGCCGTAGGCCCAGGAGGTGACGGTGGTACCGCCGCCCAGATCGAGCCGGGTACGGGTGGCGGTGAGGGAGACCTCGCGTACGGGACCGGAGCCGCGCGCCTGCTCGGCCGCCGCGACCTCCTTGCCGCCGGGGGAGACGTACGTACCGGAATCCTGGGCACCGCCGGGGGAGTGGGCGCCGCCGTGGCCGCCGCCGTCGGAACAGGCGGCGAGGGCTCCCGTACCGGCGACGGCGAGAGCGGCGCCGAGCACGGCGCGTCGGGTGGGTTGCGTGGGCATGCTGAATACACCTCTGAGGAACGGTTGTTCACGTCGGTTCAGGGAGAAGGGCGGAGGTGAAACGCCCACTCCTAAATGCGCAGCACCGAAACGCTGTCGAGCACCGATATCGGGGGCGGCGGATTGGGCCGCAGCACACGCAGGAGCCCCGCACCCACCGCCGTACCGAGGGGCCGCCCGTCAGCTCGCAGCCCGGACAGCCAGGCACCGAGAAGGGCGAGACCCCAGGCGCCGAGGACGGCGAGGCAGACGGAGAGCGGGTCCATACCGCTCATGGGCGAGTGGTCGGGGGAGCCGTGGGAGGGATGCGCGCGGTCGGAGGCGGTTTCGGGCGCGGGCATGGCGTCGGGCGCGGAAACGGGCATCGCGCCGGACGTGGTGCCGGGCGCGGCCACGGGCGCCGAGGACGAGGGGGCATGCTCGGCCGGATGCCCGACGGTATGCATGGTGACGATGCCGAAGAGCAGCGCGGTGAGCAGCAGGAGCTGCCCGAAGATCACGCTCCCGCTTCCGCTCCGGACTCCGCCGGCCGTGCTCGCCATGCCGGCCACCCTACCCCCGGTGGGTATGCACACGGACAGTGGCCCGGCACCCCGAGGGGCACCGGGCCACTCAAGCGTGCCGACGCTCAGCTGCGGGAGTAGACCTTCTCCGCCCAGGCCGCGATCTGCTCCTCGGTGAGGTGCTGCGCGAGATCGGCCTCACTGATCATGCCGACGAGCTTCTTGTTCTCGACGACGGGGAGCCGGCGGATGCGGTGGTTCTGCATCTCCTCCAGGACCGCGTTCACATCCGCCCCCGCCTCGATCCAGCGCGGTGTGCCCTGGGCGAGGTCGCCCGCGGTCACCTTCGACGGGTCGTGGCCCTTGGCCACACAGCCGACGACGATGTCCCGGTCGGTGATGATGCCGACCATGCGGTCCGAGTCACCGTTGGCGGAGACGGGCAGCGCGCCCACGTTGTGCTCACGCATCAGCTGCGCCGCACGGTCGAGCGTCTCGTGGGCGGGGATCCAGCGGGCCCCGCTGTGCATGATGTCTTTGGCGGTCGTCATGGGGGATTTCCTCCTGCGTGCCGATGGCACTGCCGTACGGCCCCGAGCGCAACCCATCGTCATCGGCCGGCCGGGGAGGCGCGACCGCAATCACCCGTTCGGGTGCGCTGGTACGGGGGCGGGGGCTGACGCACGGGAGAAACCGGCCTTCAGATACGGCCTTCAGATACGGCCTTCGCTTACGGCCCTCAGGTACGGCCCTCAGGTACGAGCTTCACGTACATGGCTCACGTACATGCCTCACGTACGGGGCTTCGCCCCACGCGCGGCCAGCATGTCGCGCATGAGCCCCAGCTCGGACTGCTGCCCTTCGACCATGCCCGCGGCGAGCCGCTTCTCCACCGGGACGGAACACCGCGACACGCACGCCCCGGCCATGGAGACGCCGCCCTTGTGGTGGTCGGTCATCAACTGGAGGTAGAAGACCTCGGCCTGCTCACCGTTCAGCTCCCCGAGCCGCTTGAGGTCGTCCTTGGTGGCCATCCCCGGCATGAGCCCGGCGCCACCACCGCCCCCATGCCCGGCCGCATGATCACCGTGCCCGACCTCACCCCCCATCCACGTCATGGGACCGGCTCCGCCCGGAGCGACCTTGGGCAGCTCCCACAGATCGAGCCAGCCCAGCAGCATGCCGCGCTGGTTGGCCTGGGTGTTGGCGATGTCGTAGGCGAGACGGCGTACGTCCTCGTCGTCCGTACGGTCGCGGACGATGAAGGACATCTCCACGGCTTGTTGGTGGTGGACGGCCATGTCCCGGGCGAACCCGGCATCGGCGGAATCGGCGGCCGGTTCACCGGGCTCCCCGTCCCCCCGCGCGGAGGCGAGGGAGGCGGCCCCGGCGAAGAGCAGGGCGAGGACGACGGCACCCCCGGCCACCCACCGCACACGACGGGTCCTGAGCCGCTCCTTGCTCTCGGTGATCTGCACGGTGGTGGCGGTCACTGAGGCACCGTGGCCAGCCCGCCGGTGCAGGGGGCGCCGGGCTCGGGGGTCTGGGGGCCCTGGACGTACTGCGCGAGGAACTGGTCCACGCGCCGGTCGTCGGCACTGTCCACGGTGACCTGCTTGCCCCAGGCGCTGAGCACGATGGCGCCTTCCTGATCCGCGTACGGGCTCATGAGGGTGAACGGGGTGCTCCGGACCCGCTCGGCGAGCTTGGCCACATCCGCGTCGGCGGCCTTGGTGCTGTACGTGACCCAGACAGCGCCGTGCTCCAGGGAGTGGACGGCGTTGACGTCCGGGACGGCCTTTTCGTATACGTCGCCGTCGCAGTCGAGCCAGGAGGGATTGTGGTCGCCCCCGACGGGAGGCGTCATCGGATAGTCGACATCCCCGGCCGAGTGATTGCGCCCGAGCTCGGCGGCATCCCAGGACTTGAGCCCCGCGATGGCCCCACCGGTATCGCCCTTGTCTCCCCCGGGCTGCTTGCCGTCCTGGGCGGAGGAGCTGCCGGCCCGGTTCTCCTTGGCCTCGGAGGTCTCCAGCACCATGTACGTACCGAAGACGGCCAGACCGGCCACGACGGCGGCGCTGAGCCCTATGGCGATGGCCCGGTTACGGGTGGAACGGGCACCGCCGGAGGGCTGCTGGGGCGGGACGGCGTACCGGGGATCGCTGGGGCCGAAACTCATGGCGTCGAGTCCTTCTGCGAAGAGTCGGGAGGGGTGGGAGCCGGTCCGATGACCGACGCGCGCAGGCGGGCGGGAGAGCCGCCGCGGCCCCCGCACGCCACGGTCGCCGATCGTAGTGGGTGGCCGAGTGCTCTCTCACACCGTGTGCGTAATCTGGGGGAAATCCCGGGTCGCGATACTGAAGTGTCCCCCTACCCCGGGCGGTGGTGCACGGACCGTCTGAACTGCAAGGATGTGGCAATGGACAAGCAGCAGGAATTCGTCCTCAGGACCCTTGAGGAGCGCGACATCCGCTTCGTGCGGCTGTGGTTCACCGACGTCCTCGGGTTCCTCAAGTCCGTCGCCGTGGCCCCGGCCGAGCTGGAGCAGGCCTTCGACGAGGGCATCGGCTTCGACGGCTCGGCGATCGAGGGCTTCGCCCGGGTGTACGAATCGGACATGATCGCCAAGCCGGACCCGGGCACCTTCCAGATCCTGCCCTGGCGCGCGGAGGCCCCCGGCACCGCGCGGATGTTCTGCGACATCCTGATGCCCGACGGCTCCCCGTCCTTCGCGGACCCGCGGTACGTACTGAAGCGCATCCTCGCCAAGACGTCCGACCTCGGCTTCACCTTCTACACCCACCCCGAGATCGAGTTCTTCCTCCTGAAGAACAAGCCGGTCGACGGCACGCGCCCGACCCCGGCGGACAGCTCGGGCTACTTCGACCACACCCCGCAGAACGTGGGCATGGACTTCCGCCGCCAGGCGATCACGATGCTCGAATCGATGGGCATCTCGGTCGAGTTCAGCCACCACGAGGGTGCGCCGGGCCAGCAGGAGATCGACCTCCGCTACGCGGACGCGCTGTCGACGGCGGACAACATCATGACGTTCCGTCTGGTGATGAAGCAGGTGGCGCTGGAGCAGGGCGTGCAGGCGACGTTCATGCCGAAGCCCTTCTCGGAGTACCCGGGTTCGGGCATGCACACCCACCTCTCCCTCTTCGAGGGCGACCGCAACGCGTTCTACGAGTCGGGCGCGGAGTACCAGCTCTCCAAGGTCGGCCGCTCGTTCATCGCGGGCCTGCTGACGCACGCGGCGGAGATCTCGGCCGTCACCAACCAGTGGGTCAACTCCTACAAGCGCATCTGGGGCGGCTCGTCCCGAGCGGCCGGCGCGGGCGGCGAGGCCCCCTCGTACATCTGCTGGGGCCACAACAACCGCTCGGCCCTCATCCGCGTCCCCATGTACAAGCCCGGCAAGACGGGTTCGGCCCGCGTGGAGGTCCGCTCCATCGACTCCGGCGCCAACCCGTACCTCACCTACGCGGTCCTGCTCGCCGCAGGCCTCAAGGGCATCGAGGAGGGCTATGAACTCCCGGCCGGCGCCGACGACGACGTCTGGGCCCTCTCCGACGCGGAACGCCGCGCGATGGGCATCGAACCGCTCCCGCAGAACCTGGGCGAGGCGATCTCCCTGATGGAGAAGAGCGAACTGGTCGCCGAAACCCTGGGCGAGCACGTCTTCGACTTCTTCCTCCGCAACAAGAAGCAGGAGTGGGAGGAGTACCGCAGCGAGGTCACGGCCTTCGAGCTGAAGAACTTGCTGCCGGTGCTGTAGGGCCTGCCTGATCAGCAGCTCAGGAAGCGCAACGCGGGTGGGTCGCCCGGTTCAACCGAAGCGACCCACCCGCAGTCATGATCGGCTCTGGGCCGTCCAGGGGCCGTCAAGCCCTGACGGCTTGTTACAGGTTTCTCCACCTCATCAAGGCACCCCGCTGCGCTCATGGAGGATGAGGGGGGCGGGGATCTATGGCCTGCAACATAGTCCCGAGGTGGCTCCCGGGGACCTTTATGCCCACCCCCCTTGACCGCGGACCTCGAAGGTTCTCCGACCGGTCTCCAGCCACCAGACAATCTAGCAAGTGGCACTGACAACGGTCCGGCCCCAGGGGGAGCGAGGGTGCCTTGCTGCTGCAGAGCAGCGGAGTACCGCAGCCAGAGCAACCGCGTCCGACGAAGCATGGCCACTGGCCCCAGTCATCCATGACCTCTCAGGTGGCCACGCATCGCGGGCCCTGCAGAGGGGGCCGAAGCAGCACACCCCCTGTCGACCCGTGCGCGATAATCGGGGCATGGCATCAGCTTTCGACGTCCCCGGTCTCCGTCGCGCCAGGTTCGCCCGACGGGTGCCCGCCACACTGGCGGCGCTTGCCGGCCCGCGCCACGGGACTGTGTCGCTGCCACTTCATCTGGCGTGGTCGGGGCTGAGGGAGTTCGATCTCGATCAGCCACGGCTGCGGATGAGCTACTACCGCATCGTGCTGGGTGAGGGTATGCACGACGACCTGGTGGAGTACCTCAACCGCGATCTGCTTGTCCCCATGTGGCCCACCCTGCGGACGCTGATCAGCCGCGATATCCGTGACGTCTGGGAGGGTGCCTTCGACGAGCTCGCGCTCAGCGCCCGGACTGCTGCGTGAACCTCACCGACCTGCACCGCCGACTGCTCACCGACGTACTGGCTGTGGGCGGCGCCTATCCTCTCGCACTCACCGGTGGCTACGCCGTACAAGCGCACGGGCTGGTCGACCGGCTCAGCCAAGACCTCGACGTTGCCACCGAGAATCCCGAGCCCATGGAGGACATCGCGTCCACCGTACGGGTGGGGCTTGAGCAGCGCGGCTGGGAGGTTCGGGCACTGGAGGCCGATCCGCTGTCTGCTCGCTTGATCGTCACCGATCCGGCCGACGGTGAGGAGTGCGAGGTGGGCATCCTCAAGGAGACGCTATGGCGTCCGCCGGTACGGACCGCGCACGGGCTGGTGCTCTCCCTTGAGGATGTCGTCGGCACCAAGGTCCGCGCACTGGCTGACCGTGGCCTCGCACGCGACCTGATTGACGTACGAGCGGCCGTCGACCGATGGAGCCACGTCGAGCTGGAAGAGCTCGGGCGGCGGCACGCACGCGAATCCTTAGATCTGACCGAACTTCAGGCGCGGCTGGGCGGTGCCGACTGGATCGATGACACCGAGTTCGCCGCGTACGGGCTCGGTGAGCAGGAGATCACCACACTGCGGTTGTGGGCGCAGGAGTGGGCTCACGACATTGCGGAACGGCTCCTTGAAGGGGTGGCGCCACCCGAGGGCTGAGTTCGGGTGGTCGGCGGACGCCACCCGTTCGGGTTGCCTTGAAGCCGGTTCAGTAGCGGTGGCCCGGCCAGTGTGGGTCCTCCCACCTCGCCGGGCCGGTCAGTCCGATCAGGCGTATGCGGTGCAGTAGGGCCTCGGGGACCTCTGGGGCGTGCAGTCGCGTCGGTGCGTGGCGGGTCAGCCAGGAGGCGAGTTCTGGGCGTGGGTCGTCGGCCTCGTTGTCCCATGGGTCCCAGGGGAGCTGGTCTCCCAGTAGGTCGTACTCCCACTGAGCAGCCGCTTCGGCCAAGTGCCGGTCGGACACGTCATGGTCGAGCGTCTCCCAGACCGCAAGCCACGGGTCGAGCGTGCCGGAAGCCTCGGTGCACAGCGCCAGGAGCTCGTGTACGGGGACGGCGGGGGCGGGGTCCACGAGGCTGTGCGCCCACCAGGCGTGCAGGAACTCCCATACCGCCGCGCTCTGAGGGGCGGGCCATTGGCGCCAGTGTCCGCGGGCGAACGAGCGCCCGACCTCGTACATCCCGAACATGGGCTCCACGCGGCCGCTGACCAGCTCCCGGGTGAACTGGGGCAGGATGCGGCGCAGGACCGCCCCGTGGTCGCGCCAGTCAGGAGCGTCCCAAGTGCGACGTAGGAGGTCCGGGGAGAGCTCCGCGTCCGGGAGCTTCAGCAGCGCCAGGTCTTCCTGACTGCCCCAGTGGCACTCGCAGTTGTTCTCTTCGGGGTGTGTGGCCATCCCGCGAAAGGTGGCCGTCAAGCCTTCCAGGGCGCAGTCGAGCCGGATGCGGGTGGGAGCGGCGTCGGGGTTCATCGTGATCGGCACAGCCTTGGGTGACTCCAGGAGGCTTCCGCCTGCCGAAGATCGCAACACTACCGAGTCGGGTCGGCCGTGTCGCGGGGATAGTTCCCCTGTCGATGGGCTCCGGGCCCGCCCCTCCTGCTGCGGAGGGCGCGGGCCCGGAGGGTTTCCTCTACACCGGCGGCGTTCCCGGCGGGGAGGGTGCCGGTGGTGGCTTGGGCAGGGGCGGGCCCGGGTTGGGTGGGGGCTGAGGGGGGTTGCCTCGGTGCTTGCTGTCCGGCCGGACCCTGCGGGCCGGCAGGCCGTAGATGCCGAACGGGGGGAAGAGGTCGACTCGGCGCGGGTAGTCCGCCTCCGCGCACTCCTCACAGAGCAGGTCACGGCCGGTCTCCGTGTGCCGGGCAGCGGTGACCGGGGCGTTCCAGCAGGCCTCGCAGGTGCGGACGTCCGTCGCGGACAGGGCGATCATCGGAGCCTCCCGGGCCGGGCCGGCAGTAAGGCGTGAGGGGTGGGCGTACGCATGAGGTGCCTCCGTCTCTGAGGGAGTGGGCGAGCTGTGCCGCTCAGCAGGCGGGCCCCTAGGCGCGGGTCTCGCGCCAGGTGCGGACGAGCTTGGCCGCGGTCGGGCAGATCGCGCCCGTGCGGCAGGACCCGCATGTCGTCGTGTGGGCCAGCAGGTCGCGGTAGGCCGCGTCGGGGGAATCGGTCGTGGTCACGGTCGCCTCTCTGCTGATCTCGGCCCAGACGAATTCGGCGGTGCGGGTGAGGGTGTGCCCGAAGTGGTCGGCCGTGGCCAGGGCGGCGAGGACCGCCGTGTGCTCGGCCTCGGTGAGTTCGGTGGGGAGGTCCGCTTCGACGCGGATGCCGGCCTCGGTGTCGGCCACGCGCGGCTCTGCGCCGATGGCGGCGGTGAGCATGCCTGTCAGTGCCGCTGCCCGCGCTTGTGCTGAGCGCACACTTCTCCCCTGTGAAGTCGATGTCACTCCATGTAATGCTGAATACTCAGCTTCAACCTGATGGGTTAGCTTTGTCAATATCGAGCCCTGAACGCCGCACCCTCACGGAGCCGCCGAAATGCCTCGCGATACCCCGTACTTGCAGGTGGCCGACAAGATCCGTACCCGGGTGCTGTCGGGTGAATGGGCCGTCGGTGACAAGCTGCCGTCCCGCGCCCGGTTCGCCGAGGAGTACGGAGTCGGCCACTCCGTCGCCCAACGGGCCATGGAACGCCTGATCATCGAGGGCATCCTCGAAGGCCGCGCCGGTTCCGGTACGTACGTCCGCAAAGCCCGCCAGCGCCTCAGGATGGTCCGCTCACGCCTCCGTCAGGAGCGGAGCGGCTCCCCGTTCCGCGCCGGCCTGAAGGACCAGGGCGGCGATGGCACCTGGGAGTGCAACAGCCGGGCGCGGGTTCCCGCCACGGAGGACATCGCCGCCCGGCTCGCGATCGAGCCCGGCGACCTCTGCGTCATGACCCACTACGAGTTCCTCGCGGACGGTCAGCCGGCGCAACTCGCCACGAGCTGGGAGCCGATGGCCATCACCGGCGGTACGGAGGTCCTGCTCCCGGAGATGGGGCCGCGGGGCAAGATCGGCGTGGTCGCCCGTATGCGCTCCATCAACGTGAACATCTCCACCGCTCTCGAAATGCCACGACCGGCCCGCGCCACGCGCGAGCAGGCCAACTTCCTCAACATCTCCGTGGGTGACCTGGTCACCCAGCTGGAGCGCATCTACTTCGACGCCGAGGGCCGTCCGGTGGAGACCGCCGACATCATCGTCCCGGACATCCGCTGGGAGATCGCGTACGAGATCGACGTCGACGACTCCCGGTTCTGAGCGGTGGGCGGTTCTCGGTGAGAGCCGGGTCCGAGGGGGCGGCTCCTGCGTGACAGCGCGGTAAGCCGCCTCCGGAGCCACGCGAAGGCCGGGAGTCGGCGGGCGATCGCTGCCGCCGCGCTACGAAGCGGATCGAGCGAGCGCCGACCGGTCGTCCGTCGTGGTGGCAGGGCCAGCTCAGCCCAGACCCGCTTGCCCCGTGCGGTGTTCTCGGCCCCGTAGGCGATCGCCAAGTGCTCGACGAGCACCATGCCTCGACCACTTTCGGCGTCGGGGCATGGGGTGCGTCGTTGGGGGAGGGCGGGGGAGTCGTCGTGGACTTCGATCGTCAGCCTGCCCCGTCCGATGTCAGCTCTCACGACCACCTTGAGCATGTCGCCGGCCCCGTGCGAGACAGCGTTGGTCACCAGCTCGGAGACCACGGTGGTCATAGCCATGTCGCTGTCGTCGTCCTGCCGCACATGCCACGTGCTGATCAGCTCGCGCAGCCGCCGACGGCTGATCGCAACCGAGGTGGGAGCGCGTACCAAGAAGAAGCTTTGGCTGTTCACGTGCGTCATGGGTGAACCCTTCGGCGGAAGTCGAGATGACCTGCGGACGAATGAGCGACTTGCCAACGGGAAAGGTTTCTTTCACGCTGCCGTCCCGTCTGCTGGCTTTAGTCAACTCCGTTACCAACAAGAGGTCCTGGGCCATCCAGTGGTGCACATTTCCGCAGGGGCCGCTTTGGGGGGCCAGAATCCGGCAGGGAACTTTCAGAAGTCTGGGGGACGGGCATGATGGCATCGGAAGGCATCGGCGCGCTGCTCAGGGGAATCCGGGAAGCCGCTGGACTGACGCGCGAAGAGCAGGCTGCGCTCTTACAGGCCGCTCAGGGCGGCAAGTGGTTCGACCCGGAGAACCTGAAGCGGTGGGAGACCGAGAAGCGCCTGCCCACGCCGATGTGGCACGCGCTTCTTGCTGAGTGCTACGGAAGGCCGGCGGAGGAGATCGTCCGCGCGATTGTGGTCAGCAGACGCCGGCGAAGGCTTCACCGGCTGATCGGTGAGGAAGCGCGGGAGGAGGGCTCGGCAGTGGACCGACGTAAGTTCCTCGGTGTGGCAGCGGCGGCCACCGGAATGGCTGGGCTGCCCGACATTGCGGAGGCGCGGCACGGTATCAATGCCGGCCTGTCCACATCGGACGGCGGTGATCTCGCGTACCTGGACGGGGCGTTCGAACGTCATCGCGGCGGATATCGAGGGCGTCCGCCGAGCGAGGCGCTGGGGCAGATGAAGGCTGATCTCGACCTGCTCCGGGAGCTGCTCGGTCGGCCTCATCCTGCCGCTGTGCGAAAGGACTTGGCGCGTACGGCCGCAGGCATCACCGGGTTGGTGGCCATCATTCAGCATGATCGAGGCGACCAACGGGACGCGGTCGGCTGGTTCGCCACGGCCGAGCAGGCGGCGCGCGAATCCGGTGACCGGCACATGCTCGCCTGGGTGCTGAGCCGACATGCGATGGTGCCGCTCAACTACGGTGCTCCGCACGCCGCCGCAGCGATGGCCGTCCGCGCGCGGGCCGAAGCCGGCCGGTCCCCGAGCGCGGCCGGTGCCTTGGCCGCAGCCGTCACCGCGCGGTCGCTCGCCTCCGTCGGAGACAGGGAAGGGGCGCTGCGCGCGGTGGCCGATGCCCGTGCTGCTGCTGCGCGCCTCGACTCCGTACAAGGGGCCGATACCTGGTTCGGGTATGCGCCGCAGAAGCACCACGTTCACCTCTCGCAAGCGTTCACCCTCATGGGGCGGACCCGCGAGGCGTACGTCGAGCAGGAGTCCGCTCTCGCGCTGACCAAGTCTCCGTCCGTCATGACCAGGGCGTTGATCGCCGTCGACCGTGCGGTCTGTGTCCGGGCGGACGGCGACCCGGCCACGGCTGCCGACCTCGCCGTCAGCGCCTGGCTCCAGCTCCCTGCCGCGTACCGCGATGGCCTGGTCCGCTCACGGGTCGAGTCGTTGTGCCGGTCCCTTCCCGGGCGTCCGGGGAGCACCTTGCGCGATGCCTTGACGAGCCGCTGAGGCCATAGCCTCAAGAGCTCAAGGCCTCCCCCTCACCCGAACCCCCGCCCCATCTCGTCCAGAATCTCATCGATCACCGCCGCCGGCTCCCGGGCCAGGTCCTCCTCGATCCACATCCGCATCGCGATCCGGAGCGAGGAGAGGAACCCCGCCGCCAGCACGATCGGGCGTACCGGGGCGGAGGTCGGGCCAGGGCGGGTGGCCACCGCTTCGGCCAGGTCGCGTTCCAGGGCCGCGTGGTTGGCCAACTGGCGGGCCAGGAGCGAGGGGTGACGCATCGCCAGGCGGGTGCGTACCGCCCAGTCGCGCTCCGGGGGTGCGACCCGTTCCGCGAACTGGGCCACCGCCGCCCTCAGCGCGGGCCAGGCCGGTTCGTCGGCGGGGCGGCCCTGGACCGTGCGGACCAGGGCCCTGATCTGCTGCTCCTCGCCGTAGAGGAGGGCGTCCTCCTTGTTGGTGAAGTAGTTCGAGAACGTCCGGCGGGAGATCCCGGCCGCGTCCGCCACCGCCTCGACCGTCACGTGGTCGAAGCCGTGCTCCACGGTCAGGCGCAGGGTCGCCTCGTGCACGGCCTGCCGGGTGGCTTCCTTTTTGCGTTCCCGGAGTCCTGGTCCCGCGGTGCTGCTGTCCATGGGGGCATTATCCCCCGGGCGCGGAATTGTTGCTCAGTGGGCAAAATTGCTCAGTGTGCATGTATGGTGAAGCCTTCTCCCCCTCGTACGAACCTCCCGGAGGTTGCGCGTGAGCGCAGCACACACCACCGCCGCCCCGGCCGGGGCCCCCGCTCCCGCACCGATGGACCACCGGCACGTCCTGCGGGCCCTCAGCGGGCTGCTCATCGTGCTCTTCGTCGCCATGATCAGCACCACCGTGGTCTCGGTCGCGCTCCCGCAGATCATCGGGTCCCTCGACGGCACGCAGTCGCAGTACACCTGGGTCGTCACCGCCACCCTGCTGGCCTCCACCGCCTCCACTCCCATCTGGGGCAAGCTCGCCGACCTCTTCAGCAAGAAGCTGCTGCTCCAGATAGCCATCGGGCTTTTCGTCGTTTCGTCGATCGCCTGCGGGTTTGCTCAGTCCACCGAGCAGCTCATCGCCTTCCGCGCCGTCCAAGGACTCGGCATGGGGGCGCTCCAGGTCCTCGTCCAGGTGATCATCGCCGCGATGATCAGCCCCAAGGAGCGCGGCCGGTACAACGGTTACCTCGGCGGTGTCATGGCCGTCGCCACCGTCGGCGGGCCGCTGCTCGGCGGGTTCATCACCGACGCCTCCTGGCTCGGCTGGCGCTGGTGCTTCTTCATCGCCGTGCCCTTCACGCTGCTCGCCTCCGTGATGCTCTCCCGCACCCTGCACCTCGCCGAGGTCCGCCGCCCCGACACCAAGGTCGACTACCTCGGCGCCTCGCTCATCGCCGCCGGGGTCAGCCTCCTGCTCCTCTGGGTCACCTTCGTCGGCGACGACTTCGACTGGGTCTCCTGGCAGAGCGCTGTCATGGTCGGCGGGAGTGTGCTGATTCTCGGTGCGGCCGTTCTTGTCGAGGCCCGGGTCAAGGAGCCCGTCGTTCCCCTCCACGTCGTGCGGCGCCGGGACCCCGCCCTCGCCATCGTCGCCAGCCTCGCGGTCGGCATGGCCATGTTCGGCGGCGCGGTCTTCCTCGGCCAGTACTTCCAGATCGGCCGCGGCTACTCACCGACCGAGGCCGGGCTCCTCACCATCCCGCTCATGGCGGGCGTGCTCGTCTCCTCCACCGTCGCCGGACGCCTCGTCTCCAAGACCGGCAAGGTCAAGCCGTACATCGTCACCGGTGTCGTCGTCCTCGCCCTCGGCTTCCTCGGGCTCTCCTTCATCGATCACGAAACGCCGCTCGTCGCCGTGTCGTTGGGGATGCTGGGAGTCGGCGTGGGGGTCGGCATGTCGATGCAGAACCTGGTGCTCGTCCTCCAGAACACCGTGCCCCTCAGCGAGATCGGCGCGGCCAGCGGGGCCATCACCTTCTTCCGCTCCCTCGGCGGCACCATGGGCGTCTCCGTCCTCGGCGCCGTCCTCGCCCACCAGGTCGCGAACAAGATCGCCCACGGGCTGGCGGAGCTGGGCATCGACCCGGCCGCCTCCGGTTCCGGCGGGTCCACCCTGAACGTCGCCGCCATGCCGCCGCAGGTCCAGGAAGTCGTCCGGGCCGCCTACGGGGACGCCACCGGGCACATCTTCCTCATCTCGGCCTGCATCGCGGTGGTCGGTGTCATCGCCTCGCTGTTCCTGACCCCGACGAAGCTGCGGGACAGCGTGGATCTGTAGACGGCCGGTCAACAGCCCGCGCCCGTGCGGCGCGGGCTGTTGTAGTGTTACCACCCCCTGTGCACCGGCACGGGGACGGACCGAGGAGGTGAGACCCATTACCGCTGGATCAGGCTGGGTGCTCACCTCGCACGATCGCGTCGCACGACTCTCATAGCGGCTGGTACGAACAGCAGCGGCCGGCGATCGCGGAGCGCCCATCGGATTTCCCGAAAGGCTTCGCCCGCATGCCGGTTCACCCCGTGAGTTCTTTTTCCGCCACCGTCGCCACCCTGCGCCGCGCCGGGTGCGTCTTCGCCGAGGACGAGGCGTCCCTCCTCCATGAGGCCGCCGCGTCCCCGGACGAGCTGTCCCTCCTCGTCGAGCACCGCGTCGCCGGGCTGCCGCTCGAACACGTCCTGGGCTGGGCCGAGTTCTGCGGCCGCCGCCTCACCGTGGACAGCGGGGTCTTCGTCCCCCGCCGCCGTACGGAGTTCCTCGTGGCGCAGGCCGCCGCCCTCGCACCCCGCCGGGCCGTCGTCGTCGACCTCTGCTGCGGTTCGGGCGCGCTCGGTGTCGCCCTCGCCACCGCCCTGGACCGGGTCGAACTGCACGCCTGTGACGTCGAACCCGCCGCCGTACGCTGCGCCCGGCGCAACGTCGGCGACCTCGGGCAGGTCTACGAGGGCGACCTCTTCGACCCCCTCCCCGCCGCCCTGCGCGGCTGCGTCGACGTGCTCCTGGCCAACGTTCCGTACGTCCCGACCGCCGATGTCGAGCTGCTCCCCGCCGAGGCCCGCGTCCACGAACCGCGCGTCGCCCTCGACGGGGGCGGCGACGGCCTCGACGTCATGCGCCGGGTCGCCGCCGAGGCCCCCGGCTGGCTGGCCCCCGGCGGCAGCCTGCTGGTCGAGGCGAGCGAGCGGCAGCGGGACGCGGCGGTGGAGGTCCTCGGCCGCGCCGGGCTGACCCCGCGCGTGGTGGTCTGCGAGGAGCTGTACGCCACCGTCGTGATCGGGACCGCCGGGCGGGTCGTGTGAAGCCTTGTCGTCGGGGCGGTCGGGCTGGACACGTCAAGCTTCGTCGCCGGGACCGCCGAGCAGGTCACGCGAAGCGGTAGCACGTCTGGCTGAACGGGTCGCCCTTGCCGAAGCCGAACACCGTACGGGGGTGGACCGCGAACACGTGGGCCTGCGCCGCCTCCCCGTGGGTGAAGCTGCCGTCCTCGACGTCGAAGTGCCAGTCGCTGCCGTACTTCGCCTCCCACTCCCGGGCCAGCGCGGTCAGCCTGTCGTGGTCCGTCACGCGGTCCGCCCGGCCCTCGACCACCACGTCGACGCCGGAATCGAGGTCGTTGGTCCCCGTCGTCAGGACCACCTCGGGGTTGGCCGCCAGATTGCGGGCCTTGCGCTCCGCCGGGCCCGTACAGAAGTGGAGGGCGCCCTCCGACCAGACGCCGATGAGCGGCGTGACATGGGGTCGGCCGTCGGGGCGGACCGTGGAGAGCCAGTACAGCGGGGCCGCGCCCAGCAGGGCGGCCGTCTCCGGCCACGGGCGGGCCGTCGCGCCCTCACTGCTGTAGCGGGCGTCCAGCTCGGTCACCGGGGTGCGGCCCGGTCCGGATCGGTCGGTCGTGGACATGGTTCCTCCGAGGTCGCGTCAGGGGTGTGGCAGCTTCTTTCCCCGTGGGTGGACTCCGCCCCCGCACCGAATTCATCGGCACAGGACTAGGCTCGAAGGGCTGGGCGCGGCGAAGGGGCAGCGCGCCGGCGGTGACGCAGATCGGGTCGGGCGGCAGGAGAGCGTGCAATGACGACGGTGCCGGGACGCAGGAGCAGTACGTTCACCAGGCTGCTGCGGCACGGATTCACCGACCCGTCCGCCGCCGAACGGCTCCTGGACCTGGACGACCTCGCCTCCGTACGGTCCGATCCCGTCCTCCTGGAGGCGCTCGGCGCCACCGCCGACCCCGATCTGGCGCTGCGCGGCCTCGTCCGGCTCGTGGAGGCCGAGGCGGTGGGCGAGAGGCAGGTGCTGCTCGACACCCTCGTCACCGCCAAGCCCCTGCGCGACCGGCTCCTCGGGGTCCTCGGGGCGTCCGAGGCGCTCGGGGACCACCTGGCCCGGCACCCGCGGGACTGGCAGGCGCTCGTCACGTACGAGGCGGCCGATCTGCACCCGGGGGTCGCCGAGTTCGAGCGCGGGCTCGCCGAGGCCGTCGACCCGGACTCGCTCCGCGTCGCCTACCGCCGCTGCCTGCTCACCCTGGCCGCCCGGGACGTCTGCGGGACCACCGACCTCGCGCAGGCCGCCGCCGAACTGGCCGACCTCGCCACCGCCACCCTGCGCGCCGCCCTCGCCATCGCCCGTACGGCGGCGCCCGAGGACGCGGCGCAGTGCCGGCTCGCCGTCGTCGCGATGGGCAAGTGCGGCGGGCACGAGCTGAACTACGTCTCCGACGTCGACGTGATCTTCGTGGGGGAGGCGCGGGACGGGGTCGACGAGAACAAGGCCATGCAGGCCGCCACCCGGCTCGCCGCCCACATGATGCGGATCTGCTCCGAGAACACCGCCGAGGGCACCATCTGGGAGGTCGACGCCAACCTCCGCCCCGAGGGCCGCAACGGGCCCCTGGTGCGCACCCTCACCTCGCACCTCGCCTACTACCAGCGGTGGGCGAAGACCTGGGAGTTCCAGGCGCTGCTGAAGGCGCGCGCGGTCGCGGGCGACCCGGAGCTCGGCCAGGAGTACGTCGACGCCGTCTCGCCGCTCGTCTGGCAGGCCGCCGACCGGGAGAACTTCGTCCCCGACGTGCAGAAGATGCGCCGCCGTGTCGTCGACAACATCCCCGCCGACCGGATCGAGCGCGAGCTGAAGCTCGGTCCCGGCGGGCTGCGGGACGTCGAGTTCGCCGTCCAGCTCCTGCAGTTGGTGCACGGGCGCAGCGATGCCTCGCTCCACAGCGGAACCACGCTGGAGGCCCTGCGGGCGCTCGCCGAGGGCGGGTACGTGGGGCGCGCCGACGCCGCCCAGCTGGACGAGGCGTACCGCTTTCTGCGCTCCATGGAGCACCGCATCCAGCTCTACCGGCTGCGCCGCACCCACCTGGTCCCCGAGGACGAGGCGGACCTGCGGCGGCTCGGGCGGTCGCTCGGGATGCGGACCGACCCGGTCGCCGAGCTCAACAAGGCGTGGCGGCGGCACGCCTCCGTCGTACGGCGGCTGCACGAGAAGATCTTCTACCGGCCGCTGCTGGACGCCGTCGCCCAGCTGGCCCCCGCCGAGTCCCGGCTCAGCGCGAAGGCCGCCGCGATCCGGCTGGAGGCCCTCGGGTACGCCGATCCCGGCGCGGCCCTGCGCCACCTGGAGGCCCTCTCCTCCGGGGTCTCCCGCAAGGCGGCGATCCAGCGCACGCTGCTGCCGGTGCTGCTCGGCTGGTTCGCGGACTCCGCCGACCCGGACGCGGGGCTCCTCGGCTTCCGCAAGGTGTCCGACGCGCTCGGCAAGACCCCGTGGTACCTGCGGCTCCTGCGCGACGAGGGGGCGGCGGCGGAGAACCTCGCCCGGGTCCTCTCCGCGGGCCGCCTCGCCCCGGACCTGCTCATGCGGGCCCCGGAGGCGGTGGCGATCCTCGGCGACCCGGAGGGGCTCACGCCGCGCACCCGGGCCCACCTGGAGCAGGAGGTGCTGGCCGCGGTGGGGCGGGCGGCGGGTGCGGAGCCGGCGGTCGCGGTGGTGCGCGGGGTGCGGCGGCGGGAGCTGTTCCGTACGACGGCCGCCGACATCATCGGCTCGTACGGCACCGAGGACAGCCCGGCCGAGCAGGACCACGGGGCCCTCGTCGACCGGGTCGGCTCCGCCGTCACCGACCTCAACGCCGCCACCATCGCGGGCGCGCTGCGGGCCGCCGTACGCGAGCAGTGGGGCGACACCCTGCCGACCCGGTTCGCCGTCATCGGCATGGGCCGATTCGGCGGGCACGAGCTGAGTTACGGCTCCGACGCCGACGTCCTCTTCGTGCACCGGCCGCGCGAGGGCGTGAGCGACGAGGAGGCGGCCCGGGCGGCGAACGCGGTCGTGGGGGAGATGCGGAGGCTTCTGCAACTGCCCACCGCCGACCCGCCGTTGCTGATCGATGCCGATCTGCGGCCCGAGGGCAAGACCGGGCCGATGGTGCGGACGCTGAGGTCGTACGAGGCGTACTACCGGCGCTGGTCGCTGGTCTGGGAGAGCCAGGCGCTGCTCCGGGCCGAACACATGGCGGGCGACGAGGAGTTGGGGCGGGACTTCATCGAGCTGGTGGACCCGTTGCGGTATCCGGCGGAAGGGCTCGGTGAGGACGCCGTACGCGAGATCCGCCGGCTCAAGGCACGGATGGAGTCCGAGCGGATGCCGCGCGGCGCGGACCCCACGCTCCACGCGAAGCTGGGGCGGGGCGGGCTGAGCGACGTCGAGTGGACCGTGCAGCTGATGCAGATGCAGCACGGGAGGACGGAGCCGGGGCTGCGGACGACGCGTACGCGTGAGGCGCTGGCGGCGGCGTGTGCGGCGGGGCTGATTCCGGGTGAGGACGCGGAGATGCTGGACGAGGCGTGGGTGCTGGCCACGCGGGTGCGGAACGCGGTGATGCTGGTGCGGGGGCGGCCGGGGGACACGTTCCCGTCGGACCCCCGGGAGATGACCGCGGTGGGGCGGTACCTGGGGTACGGGCCGGGGCATGTCGGGGACATGTTGGACGACTACCGGCGGATCACTCGGAGGGCTCGGGCGGTGGTGGAGGAGCGGTTCTACGGGGCGGCGACCTAGGCGCGTCTCACGGGGCTCCGCCCCGGGCCCCGCTCCTCAAGCGCCGGAGGGGCTGGGTGTGGGCCTCCGCCGATGCCCGTGCCAGGTGCGCGGGCGAAAGATGTCCTCAATCGCCGGACGGGCTGGATCTGGCGGACGGCCTGGACGGTGGTGCGGGCGGGCCGGAGTGTGGTGCGGGCGGGCCCAAGCGGACGCGGCAGTGGTTCACGAACGCGGTCAGTGCCAGTTCGAACGCCGCGTCCGCCCTCCCCGTGCCGGTCGCCGCCAGCGCCTGGGCCAGTTTCTCCGTCCCCGGGGAGTCCGGTGGGAGCTCCCACATCGTCTCCGGGGCCGCCAGGTCCAGTGCCGAGCCCAGCACCAGGTTCTCCAGCGCCGTGATCACCGTCATCACCTCCGCCATCGGGAAGCCGGTGTCCAGGAGCAGGCGCACCGCCTGCTCGTACTGCCGCAGCACCTTCGGAGCCCGTACCGGTGACGTCATGAGCAGCGGGATCGCGTGCGGGTGGGCGGCGAAGGCGGCGCGGTAGGAGCGGGCCCATGCGGTCAGGGCCGTGTCCCAGGGGCGCAGGCCCAGTGTGTCCGTGTCGATCGAAGCGCTGACACGTTCGCGTACCAGCTCCACGACCCCCGCCCGGCCGTCCACATGGTGGTACACCGAACCCGTCTGCACCCCCAGCCTGCGGGCCACCTGCGGGACGCTGAACTCGCCCTGCTCGTCGATGAGTTCGAGCGCCGTGGCGCCGATGCGCTCCCGGTCGAGCAGCGGCGTGCGCGGCCGTCCCATGTGTGCGTCTCCTGATCTGCGTCGGCGAAAGGTCTTCCCCGATGACCTGTGGTGAGGCTACATTCCCCGAAACCGAAAGCCTTTAGGTTTAGCGGTGCCGTCCGGGTCGCCCCGGCTCCGCCGCCCGCCCGCCTGCCGCAGAAGGGCTCCTCCTCGACATGTCTGCGCCCACCCTCAGGAAAGGCACACTCGGCACCGCCGACATCGCCTTCTTCGTCATCTCCGCCGCCGCCCCGCTGACCGTCATGGCAGGCGTCGCCCCCATCGCCCTCCTGCTCGGCGGCATCGGCGCCCCGGTCGGGTACCTGGTCGCCGGGATCACGCTCGCGATCTTCGCCGTCGGGTTCACCACGATGAGCCGCCACGTCCGCAGCGCCGGGGCCTTCTACGCGTACATCACGCGCGGGCTCGGCAAGCCCGTCGGCATCGCCGCCGCGCTCATCGCCATGCTCGGCTACAACGGCATGGAGATCGGCGTCTACGGGCTCCTCGGCTCCGCGACCGCCGACACCGCCCACGCCCTGTGGGGCGTCGACGTGCCCTGGCTGCCCGTCTCGCTTCTCGGGCTGCTGCTCATCTGGTACGGCGGATTCCGCTCCATCGACTTCGGCGCCAAGCTCCTGGGCGTCCTGCTCCTCGCCGAGACGGGGATCCTGGTGCTCCTCGCGGGCGGTGTGCTGCTGGACGGGGGCGGGGACGGCGGGATCTCGTTCGCCTCCTTCTCGCCCGGCAACGTCTTCGTCCCGGGGATGGCCGCCGTCCTCGCCTGCGCCTTCGCCGCCTTCACCGGGTTCGAGTCCACCGTGATCTACCGGCGCGAGGCCCGGAACCCGGAGCGGACCGTCCCCCGCGCCACCTACATCGCCGTCGCCTTCCTCGGCCTCTTCTACGCCTTCGTCGTCTGGTCCGTCATCCAGGCGTTCGGAGACGACAAGGTCGTTCAGGCCGCCGCCGACGATCCCG
Organism: Streptomyces microflavus; assembly: GCF_014650075.1. Lineage (GTDB taxonomy): Bacteria > Actinomycetota > Actinomycetes > Streptomycetales > Streptomycetaceae > Streptomyces > Streptomyces microflavus. The sequence goes on from NZ_BMUG01000001.1 coordinate 934,652, forward strand.
GCGGGCTCTTCTTCTCCGCCATCACCACCTACGTCGGGCCCTGGGCCGCCGACCTGATGCACATCCTCATCGTCACGAGCGTGCTCGCCTCGCTGCTCGCCTTCCACAACGCCATCAACCGGTACGGCCTCGCCCTCGCCGAGGAGGGCGTCCTGCCCCCGGTCCTCGGCCGCGTCCACCCGCGCCACCGCTCCCCGTACGTCGCCGGGGCCGCGCAGACCGTGCTCGGGGCGGTCGTCGTCATCGGGTTCGCCGCCGCCGGGGCCGACCCCTACGCGCAGCTCCTGCTCTGGGTCAACACCCCGGGCATGATCGGGCTCATGGTCCTCCAGCTGCTCGCCGCACTGGCCGTGTTCCTCTTCTTCCGGCGCGTCCCGCACCAGGAGGGCGCCCTGCGGACCGTCGTCGCCCCGCTGGTCGCGGCCGTGCTGCTGACCGGGGCCATCGGGCTCGTCTCGTACAACGTGGACCTGTTCACCGGCGCCTCGACCGGCGTGAACGTCCTCCTCGTCTCGCTCGTGCCCGGCGTCTTCCTGCTCGGGCTCCTCCTCGCCCGCCGCCTCCGGCGCCACCGGCCCGAGGTGTACGCCGACTTCGCCGCCGAGCCGCCGGAGGACTCCCCGGGTCCGTCCTCGAAACCCGTCTCCACCTCCGTAACCCTCTGACGACCACCCAAGGAGCCACCACCGTGCCCGCAGCCGACCTCCTGATCACCGGAGCCCGTGTCCGTACCCTCGATCCGGACCGGCCCGAAGCCACCGCCGTCGCCGTCGGAGGCGGGACGATCATCGGTGTCGGGGACGCCGACGACCTGCGTGAGCTGCGCGGACCCGGGACCGAGCAGCTCGACCTCGGCGGGTCCGCCACCCTCACCCCCGGCCTGACCGACGCCCACAGCCACCCCGTCTGGGGGCTGGAGATGGCCACCGGCACCGACCTCACCGCCGTCCGCGACCTCGAACAGCTCCGCGCCGCCCTCGCCGCCGCGTCCCGCGCCGAGGGGTGGGTGATCGGGTGGGGACTGGACCACAACGCCTTCGGGGACCTGCCCGTCAGCCACACGCACATCGAGGAGGCCCTCGGCGGGGCGCCCGCCTTCCTCCGGCTCTACGACGGGCACTCCGCCCTCGCCTCGGCCACCGCCCTGGAGCGGGCCGGGATCACCGGGCCCCGCACCTTCGCCCAGCGGTCCGAAGTCGTCTGCGACCGGGACGGGCGGCCCACCGGGCACCTGGTCGAGCATGCCGCGATGGACCTCCTCACTCCGCTGCTGCCCCGGCCCTCGCTCGCCGAGCGGCGGGCCGGGCTGGTGGAGCTGCTCTCCGCGATGGCGGCCACCGGGCTGACCGGGGCGCATGTGATGGACCTGGGGGACGGTTCCGTACCCGGGTTCCTCGCCGCCGTGGAGGAGGACACCGACCTTCCCGTACGGCTCCGGCTCGCACCCTGGTGCATGCCGGGCGCGGACAAGGAGGCGCTGGAGGAGCTGGTACGGCTCCAGAGCGAGGCCGGGCGGCTCTGGCGGGTCGGCGGGGTCAAGTTCTTCATGGACGGGACCGTCGAGGGCGGCACCGCCTGGCTGGAGGAGGCCGACTGCCACGGCCAGGGCACCGAGGCGTTCTGGCCGGACCCGGCCGCGTACACCGAAGCCGTCACCCACCTGCACCGCGCCGGCGTCCGCACCGCCACCCACGCCATCGGGGACGCGGCCGTGCGGCACGTCCTGGACACCGTGGAGGGGCTCGGCGGGAGCGGCCGGCTCCGCCACCGCGTCGAGCACATCGAGTCGGTCCCGCACGAGGTGGCCGAGCGGTTCGTCCGGCTCGGGGTGATCGCCTCCATGCAGCCCACCCACACCGCGTACACCCGCGCCGACCACACCGACGCCTGGTCCCGGCGGCTCGGCGACGAGCGCGCGGCCCGCGCCTGGCGCTGCCGCGACCTGCGCGACGCGGGGGCCTACCTGGCGCTCGGCTCGGACTGGCCGATCGCCCACTACGACGTACGCCAGGTGCTGGCCACCGCACGGCTGCGGCGGCTGCCCGGGGCGTACGACACCGAGCCCGTCGCCCCGGAACAGGCGCTGACCGGGCTGATGGCCCTGGAGGGCTGCACCTCGCACGCGGCCGTCGCGGCGGGGGAGCAGGGAGTGGCGGGGCGGATCGCGCCGGGTTTCCGGGCCGATCTGACCGCCTTCGGGGTGGACCCGGTTCAGGCCCCGGCGGACGAACTGGGGGAGGCGCCGGTCCGCCTCACGGTCACCGGGGGACGGGTCGTGCACCGCGGCTGAGAGACGCGGAAGCGGGCGGACATCGCGTCCGCCCGCTTCCCCACGACCTGTGACCTATGACCTGCGTGCGCCGGCCGCCTCCGGCTCCGCAGCGGGCTCCGCAGCCGGCCGTGGCAACCGTGCCGCCGCCCGCACACCCTTCAGCCGGCCGCCCCGTTTCGAGGGGACCCACTTCGGCAGGTGGTGCGGCAGCGAGCCGTACCAGACGCGGGAGACCGCGTAGCCGAACGCGAGGCAGGCCATGCCGCCCACCGCGTCCAGCCAGAAGTGGTTGGCGGTGGCCACGATGACGACCAGGGTGAGCGTCGGGTAGAGCAGGCCCAGGATCCGGGCCCAGGGCGCCGAGGCCAGGGCGAAGATCGTCAGACCGCACCACAGCGACCAGCCGATGTGCATCGACGGCATCGCCGCGTACTGGTTCGACATGTTCTTGAAGTTGCCCGAGGCCATCGAGCCCCAGGTCTCGTGCACGAGCACGGTGTCGATGAAGTTCGCGCCGTTCATCAGACGGGGTGGCGCCAGCGGATAGAGGTAGTAGCCGAGCAGCGCCACGGCCGTCGTCGCGAAGAGGACGAGCCGGGTCGCCGCGTAGCGGCCGGGGTGGCGGCGGAAGAGCCAGACGAGGACGCCGATGGTCACGACGAAATGCAGCGTCGCGTAGTAGTAGTTCATCGACACGACCAGCCATGTCACGGAATTGACCGCGTGATTGACCGTTTCCTCGAAGGCGAGGCCGAGGGATTTCTCCGCCGACCAGATCCAGTCCGCGTTGCTCAGGGCCTGGGCCTTCTGCTCCGGTACGGCGTTGCGCACGAGCGAGTACAGCCAGTAACTGACCCCGATGAGCAGGATCTCGAACCAGAGCCGGGGGCGACCGGGCGATCGCAAGGAACGGAAGCGGTCAGACCAGCGGGTCTTCCCGTCTTCCTGCGCTGTCACATCCGTTTCACCCATAGGCAGAGAGTCTTCCATAGAGATTCCCCTGCCCCCGATCATCCTCCGGTCGGGTTCCGGTCGCACATCCTGCACCTCAAGGACGAGGGTGGGACCCTGATCCGCCTACGGGTCCCGCCCCGGATCCCGTTCCGGGGCCGGAGGCCGTCGTCCCGCGAACCACCAGCTCAGGCATGAAGACGAACTCGCTGTGCGGAGCCGGGGTTCCGCCGATCTCCTCCAGCAGCGTGCGCACCGCGGCCTGGCCCATCGCCGTCACCGGCTGCCGGATGGTGGTCAGCGGGGGATCGGTGAACGCTATGAGGGGCGAGTCGTCGTAGCCGACCACGGAGAGGTCCCGGGGGACCTCCCTGGAGAGCCTGCGGGCCGCCCGGATCGCCCCGAGCGCCATCATGTCGCTCGCGCACACGACCGCCGTGCAGCCGCGCTCCATCAGGGCGGAGGCGGCGGCCTGGCCGCCCTCCAGCGTGTACAGGGAGTGCTGGATCAACTCCTCGACCTCGTCCGGGCCCAGGCCCAGCTGCTCCTGCATCGTGGCGTGGAAGCCCTCGATCTTGCGGAGCACCGGCACGAAGCGCTTGGGGCCGACCGCCAGGCCGATACGGGTGTGGCCGAGCGCCACCAGATGCGTCACCGCCAGCCGCATCGCCGCCCGGTCGTCGGGGGAGATGAAGGGGGCCTGCACCTTGGCGGAGAAGCCGTTCACCAGGACGAAGGGGACGCCCTGGCCGCGCAGTTGCTCGTAGCGCTGCATGTCGGCCGAGGTGTCGGCGTGCAGCCCGGAGACGAAGATGATGCCCGAGACGCCCCGGTCCACCAGCATCTCGGTGAGTTCGTCCTCGGTGGAGCCGCCGGGGGTCTGGGTGGCCAGGACCGGGGTGTACCCCTGCCGGGTCAGCGCCTGGCCGATGACCTGGGCCAGTGCCGGGAAGATCGGGTTCTCCAGCTCGGGGGTGATCAGTCCGACCAGGCCCGCGCTGCGCCGGCGCAGCCGTACGGGGCGTTCGTAGCCCAGGACGTCGAGCGCCGCGAGGACGGACTCGCGGGTGGTCGCCGCGACCCCGGGCTTGCCGTTCAGAACTCGGCTGACCGTCGCTTCGCTGACCCCCGCCTGAGTTGCGATATCGGCAAGCCGTGCGGTCATGTCAGTGGACTGTACCGGGCCGGTGTCGGATTGCCCACTGTGCGGCGCCCGGGCGCCCGTGCCCCCGTACCGGCAGGGGTTGAGCCCCGCGCCCCGGCAAGGTCTTGCAAGCTCTTGCGGCCTTCCCTTGCGGGGTGCGGTCGGATCGTCGCACTGCGGATATGCCGTGTGTGGCCTGCCCCTGCCAGGGTTCCACCGCTCTCGTCAAGGGGCTTGACGGCAACCTTGAGGACACGCGAATGTAACGATCAACAGGGCTTGCAGAAATCTTCCGCAAGGTCTTTCGGTGGTCTTTCATCCTTGTTACGTTCACGTCGACCCGGCGCCGCGACGGAGCGGTACGGCAGTTGAAGGAGTTCAGATGCGACGTGGCATAACGGCCACCGCCCTGGTAGCGGCCCTGGCGCTCGCGGCGACCGCCTGCGGCAGCGACGACAAGTCCGGCGGCGGTTCGAGCTCGGGCGAGCTCTCCGGCACCGTGACCTGGTGGGACACCTCGAACGTCGGCAGCGAGGACAAGGTCTTCAAGAAGCTGGCCGAAGGCTTCGAGAAGAAGCACCCGAAGGTCGACGTCAAGTACGTCAGCGTCCCCTTCGGTGACGCGCAGAACAAGTTCAAGAACGCGGCCCAGGCCGGCAGCTCCGCCCCCGACGTGATCCGCTCCGAGGTCGCCTGGACGCCGGACTTCGCCTCGCTCGGCTACCTGGCCCCGCTGGACGGCACCGCCGCCCTGAAGAACCAGGACGACTTCCTGCCGCAGGCCGTCGCGTCCACCAAGTTCGAGGACAAGACCTACGCCGTCCCGCAGGTCATCGACTCCATGGGCATCTTCTACAACAAGAAGCTGCTGGAGAAGGCGGGCGTCGAGGCCCCCACCAACCTGGTCGAGCTGAAGACCGCCGCCAAGCAGATCAAGGACAAGACCGGCAAGACCGGCCTCTACCTGCGCGGCGACGACCCGTACTACTTCCTCTCCTTCCTGTACGGCGAGGGCGGCGACCTGGTCGACGCCGAGTCCAAGACCGTCACCGTGGACAAGCCCGAGGGCGTCAAGGCGTTCAAGGCGGTCAAGGCCCTGGTCGACGACGGCACCGCGAAGACGGATGCCTCGGACGGCTGGGAGAACATGATGCAGTCGTTCAAGAACGGCGACGTCGCGATGATGATCAACGGCCCCTGGGCCGTCGCCGACACGCTGACCGGCAAGGAGTTCACGGACAAGGACAACCTGGGCATCGCCACGGTCCCGGCCGGCTCCACCGCCCACGGTGCCCCGCAGGGCGGTCACAACCTCGCCGTCTACGCCGGTTCGAAGAACCTGGAAGCCTCCTACGCCTTCGTCGAGTACATGACGTCCGTGGAGTCCCAGGCCACCACCGCCGGTGAGCTGAACCTGCTGCCGACGCGCACCTCCGCGTACGCCAAGAAGGAAGCCGTCAACAGCGAGATCGTCGGCTTCTTCAAGCCGGTCGTCGAGACCGCCGTCGAGCGCCCCTGGATCCCCGAGGGCGGCAGCCTCTTCGCCCCGCTCGGCGTCGAGTACACCAAGGTCCTCACCGGCCAGACCACACCGGAGAAGGCCGCCAAGTCGACCGGCGACTCCTACCGCAAGCTCCTCGAGGGCTGGAAGTAACAGGAAGGTTGGCCGACTGATGGCTGTCCACACCAGCCAGTCGGTGGTGAAGGCCGCGGGCGAGAACGACGCCCGCGGCCGGAGCCGCGGTACTGGCACCCCACCACCGGCCCCCGGCCGGTTCCGGCGCGGTCTGTCGACCCACTGGTACGCCTGGACCATGGTCGCCCCGGTCGTCCTCGTGATCGGCGTGATCATCGGCTACCCGCTGCTGCGCGGTATCTACCTGTCGATGACCGACGCCGACGAGCGCAACGTCGCCCGTTCCATCGGCGTCAACGAACTGCCCGCCACCTACAAGTTCGTCGGTGCGGACAACTACATCGACGCGCTGACCGGCTCGCAGTTCCTCGGCACGCTCGGCTGGACACTGGTGTGGACGGTCTCCTGCGTGAGCATCACCTTCGTGCTCGGCATGGGCCTCGCCAACATCCTCAACCGCCGTATCGCCGGACGCTCCGCCTACCGCATGGCCCTCATCCTGCCCTGGGCCATCCCCGGCTTCGTCTCGGTCTTCGCCTGGCGCTTCCTCTACAACGAGGAGCGCGGCCTGCTCAACAAGATCCTCGGCGGCGCCGGCATCGACGGCATTCCGTGGCTGAACGACCCGACCTGGGCCAAGTTCGCCGTCATCGCCGTCAACGTCTGGCTCGGCATCCCCTTCATGATGGTCGCCCTGCTCGGCGGATTGCAGTCCATCCCCTCGGAGCAGTACGAGGCCGCCGAGATGGACGGGGCCACCGCCTGGCAGCGGTTCCGCCACATCACGCTGCCCGGACTGCGCCCGGTCTCCACCACGGTGATCCTGCTCTCCACCATCTGGACCTTCAACATGTTCCCGGTGATCTTCCTGCTCACCCGCGGCGGACCCGGTGAGGCCACCCAGATCCTCGTCACCCAGGCGTACAAGTTCTCCTTCGAGATCAGCCCGCGCGACTTCGCGCAGTCCTCCACCTGGGGCGTGCTGATCCTCGTACTCCTGATGCTCTTCGCCGTGATCTACCGGCGAGTCCTGCGCACCCAGGGAGACAACTGGTGAGCACCGTTACCGACGCACCCGCACCCGCACGCCACGCCGGGCCCAAGGTCCGGCTCCGCGGCGAGCGTTCGCCCCTGGCCTCGATCGGGCTGCACCTCACCCTGATCATCGCCTCGGTGATCGCGGTCTTCCCGGTGCTGTGGGTCCTGCTGACCTCGCTCAAGCCCGCCAAGTTCGCGACCACGACGGACTTCTTCCGCGAGACCACGTTCGTCAACTACACGAACCTGATCCGCGACACCGAGTTCCTCAACTGGTTCGCCAACTCCGCGATCATCGCCGGGCTCTCCACCCTCATCGGTGTCTTCGTCGCCGCCACCACCGGCTACGCCGTCAGCCGCTTCCGCTTCCCCGGCAAGCGCGGGCTGATGTGGACGCTGCTGATCACCCAGATGTTCCCGGTCGCCGTCCTCATCGTGCCGATCTACAACATCATGGCCAACCTGGGGCTGCTCAACCAGCCCGCCGGCCTCGTCATCACCTACCTCACCATCTCGGTGCCGTTCTGCGCCTGGATGATGAAGGGCTTCTTCGACACCATCCCGCGCGAGATCGACGAGTCGGGCGAGGTCGACGGCCTCACCCCGTTCGGCACCTTCTTCCGCCTGATCCTGCCGCTGGCCAAGCCGGGCCTGGCAGTCACCGCGTTCTACTCCTTCATCACCGCCTGGGGCGAAGTGGCGTACGCCTCCGCCTTCCTGGTCGGTGACGAGAACCTGACGCTGGCCGGCGGACTGCAGAAGTTCGTCAACCAGTACGGCGCCCAGTGGGGCCCCATGACGGCGGCCTCCGTGCTCATCGCCATCCCGGCGGCCCTGGTGTTCCTGTTCGCGCAGAAGCACCTGGTCACCGGCATGTCCGCCGGAGCCGTCAAGGGCTGACACCGCCAGGACCCCAGCACCCGCACGCACCACCGCACCCGTCACGGCGGCGCCGGAAACCCCGACCCGGTCACCGGCGCCGCTCCCCACCCAGACACCCCAGGGACGACATGACCCAGCACCTCGCTGCCCCCTCCACCGGCACGTCCGACGATGCCCCGGGCCACCGCACCGGCTGGTGGCAGGACGCGGTGATCTACCAGGTCTATCCGCGGAGCTTCGCCGACGGCAACGGCGACGGCATGGGCGACCTCGCCGGCGTCACCGCCCGCCTGCCCTACCTGCGGGACCTCGGTGTCGACGCGGTGTGGCTCTCCCCCTTCTACGCCTCCCCGCAGGCCGACGCCGGGTACGACGTCGCCGACTACCGGGCCATCGACCCCATGTTCGGCACCCTGCTGGACGCCGACGCGCTGATCCGCGAGGCGCACGGCCTGGGCCTGCGCATCATCGTCGACCTGGTGCCCAACCACTCCTCCGACCAGCACGAGTGGTTCAAGCGCGCCCTGGCAGAGGGCCCCGGCTCCGCCCTGCGCGAGCGCTACCACTTCCGCCCCGGCAAGGGCACCGACGGCGAACTCCCGCCCAACGACTGGGAGTCCATCTTCGGCGGCCCCGCCTGGACCCGTACGGTGAACCCGGACGGCACCCCCGGCGACTGGTACCTCCACCTCTTCGCCCCCGAGCAGCCCGACTTCAACTGGGAGCACCCGGCCGTCGCCGACGAGTTCCGCTCCATCCTGCGCTTCTGGCTCGACATGGGCGTCGACGGCTTCCGGGTCGACGTCGCCCACGGCCTCGTCAAGGCGGAGGGCCTGCCCGACCTCGGCGCCCACGACCAGCTCAAGCTGCTCGGCAACGACGTGATGCCCTTCTTCGACCAGGACGGCGTGCACGAGATCTACCGCAGCTGGCGCACCATCCTCGACGAGTACCCGGGCGAGCGGATCGCCGTCGCCGAGGCGTGGACCCCGACCGTCGAGCGGACCGCCAACTACGTGCGCCCCGACGAGATGCACCAGGCGTTCAACTTCCAGTACCTGGGGACCGCCTGGGACGCCGCCGAGCTCCGCAAGGTCATCGACATCTCGCTCGACGCGATGCGCCCGGTCGGCGCCCCCACCACCTGGGTGCTCTCCAACCACGACGTCACCCGGCACGCCACCCGGTTCGCCAACCCGGCGGGCCTGGGCACCCAGATCCGTACCCCCGGCGACCGCGAACTCGGCCTGCGCCGGGCCCGCGCCGCCACCCTCCTGATGCTCGCCCTGCCCGGCTCCGCCTACGTCTACCAGGGCGAGGAGCTCGGCCTGCCCGACGTCACCGACCTGCCCGACGAGGCCCGCCAGGACCCCTCGTTCTTCCGCGCCGAGGGCCAGGACGGCTTCCGCGACGGCTGCCGCGTCCCGATCCCGTGGAACCGCGAGGGCACGTCGTACGGCTTCGGCGCGGGCGGCAGCTGGCTCCCGCAGCCCGCCGGCTGGGGCGAGCTCTCCGTGGAGGCGCAGACCGGTGTGGAGGGCTCCACGCTGGAGCTGTACCGGGCCGCGATCGCCGCCCGCCGGGAGCACCCGGGCCTCGGTGCGGGCGCGGACGTCGAGTGGCTGGACGGCCCCGAAGGCGTCCTCGTCCTCGGCCGCCCCGGCTTCGTCTGCACGGTCAACACCACCGGCGCCCCGGTCCGGATCGCCGCCCGCGGCCGGGTGCTGCTCGCCAGCGCCCCGGTCACCGTGGACGGCGCCGAGGCCGTGCTGCCCGCCGACACCACGGTGTGGTGGACGGTGTGACACTGCCCGCACCCAGGACCACGGCAGCGCCCCGGCTCTCCGACATCGCCGGCCAGGCGGCGGTCAGCGAGGCGACGGTCAGCCGGGTCCTGAACGGGAAGCAGGGCGTCGCGGACACCACGCGTCAGCGGGTGCTCGCGGCGCTCGACATCCTGGGCTACGAGCGGCCCGTACGGCTGCGGCAGCGCAGCGCAGCGCCGGACTGATCGGCCTGGTGACGCCCGAACTCACCAACCCGATCTTCCCGGCGTTCGCGCAGTCCGTCGAACAGGTGCTGGCCGGGCACGGCTACACCCCCGTGCTCTGCACCCAACTCCCCGGCGGCGCCACCGAGGACGAGCTGGTCGAACAGCTCGTGGAGCGGGGCGTCGGCGGCATCGTCTTCCTGTCCGGGCTGCACGCCGACACCTCGGCCGACCCGGCACGGTACGCCGCGCTCGCCGAGCGCGGTGTGCCGTTCGTCCTGATCAACGGCTACAACGAGCGGATCAGCGCCGCCTTCGTCTCGCCCGATGACAACGCTGCCGTACGGATGGCTGTGGGGCACCTCGCCGACCTCGGCCACCGCCGGATCGGCCTCGCCATCGGCCCCCAGCGGTACGTGCCGTCCCGGCGCAAGCGGGACGGGTTCGTGGAGGCGGCGGTCTCGCTGCTCTCCATGGACCGCTCCGAGGCCGAAGGGCTCGTCTGCTCCACGCTGTTCAGCGTCGAGGGCGGCCAGGTGGCGGCGGGCGCCCTGCTGGACGCGGGGTGCACCGGCATCGTCTGCGGCAGCGACATGATGGCCCTGGGCGTCGTACGCGCCGCCCGGGGGAGGGGGCTCGACGTACCGCGTGACGTCTCGGTCGTCGGGTTCGACGACTCGCAGCTCATCGCGTTCACCGACCCGCCGCTGACCACCGTGCGCCAGCCCGTGCAGGCGATGGCGGCGGCCGCGGTGGGCGCGCTGCTGGAGGAGATCGGCGGGAGTCCGGTGCAGCGCACCGAGTACGTCTTCCAGCCGGAGCTGGTGGTACGGGGCTCGACGGCGGCGGTACGCACGGAGGGCTGACCGGGAACACCGGGAACGGGGGGGCCGGGGGAAACCGGGCGACACGTACAGAGAGGCACCAGGAGTCGGCCCAGGAAGGGCCGGCGGGGAGTTCTGCGACTCCGGGTGCCTCTCTTGTCGTGACCGGCCCGGCCGGCCGGGCGCGTGGGGTCCGGGGCACCGCGAGGCGGCTACCGGAACCCTCGGCCGACCGGACCGGAGTCGGATGAAACGTAACAGGCCCGCAATATCTTGCGAAAGGCCTTGCAGCAAGAAATCGTGAAGAAAACGGCGCTGTTTCACCGATGTGAGCGGGAGATGTCCAAAGGGTTGACCAGTCCCTGGCGGCCTCGTACGGTCTGGTCCGCAGCAAGGTTTGCATTCTTGCAGCAAGAACCTTCAGGAGCCTTGAGGGCATGGCGCGTTGCCGGCTGAGGCTGCACCGTCACCCGCGTTTCCCCCACCCGCAGGAGGAAAGACATGGCACGCAGACCCCTGTCTGCCGCGCTCGCCATCGTGGCCGGCGCCGCTGCCGCCCTTGTCATCCCCACCGGATTCGGCACCGCGTCCCCCGCGCAGGCCGCCGCTCCGGGCGACAAGGACGTCACCGCCGTGCTGTTCGAGTGGAAGTTCGCCTCCATAGCCAAGGCCTGCACGGACACCCTGGGTCCGGCAGGCTACGGCTACGTCCAGGTCTCGCCGCCCCAGGAGCACATCCAGGGCGGCCAGTGGTGGACGTCGTACCAGCCCGTCAGCTACAAGATCGCCGGTCGCCTCGGTGACCGGGCCGCGTTCTCCGCCATGGTGAACACGTGTCACTCGGCCGGGGTCAAGGTCGTCGCCGACTCCGTCATCAACCACATGTCGGCAGGCAACGGCACGGGCACCGGCGGCTCGTCGTACACGAAGTACGACTATCCGGGCCTCTACTCCGTGAACGACATGAACGACTGCCAGGCGCAGATCACCAACTACAACGACCGCGGCAACGTCCAGAACTGTGAACTGGTCGGCCTCGCCGACCTGGACACCGGCGAGGAGTACGTACGCGGCAAGATCGCCGGCTACCTCAACGACCTGCTCTCCCTCGGGGTCGACGGCTTCCGGATCGACGCGGCCAAGCACATGCCGGCCGCCGACCTCGCCAACATCAAGTCCCGGCTGACCAACCCGAACGTCTACTGGAAGCACGAGGCGATCTACGGGGCGGGCGAGGCGGTCTCGCCCTCCGAGTACCTCGGCTCCGGTGACGTCCAGGAGTTCCGGTACGGGCGCAGCCTCAAGCAGGTCTTCCTCAACGAGAACCTCGCCAACCTGAAGAACTTCGGCGAGGGCTGGGGCTTCATGGAGTCCGGGAAGTCCGCCGTCTTCGTCGACAACCACGACACCGAGCGCGGCGGCGACACCCTCAACTACAAGAACGGCTCCGCCTACACCCTCGCCAACGTCTTCATGCTGGCCTGGCCCTACGGCTCCCCGGACGTCCACTCCGGCTACGAGTTCAGCAACCACGACGCCGGACCGCCGGGCGGCGGCCAGGTGAACGCCTGCTACGCCGACGGCTGGAAGTGCCAGCACGACTGGCGCGAGGTCTCCTCCATGGTCGGCTTCCGCAACGCGGCACGCGGCCAGTCCGTCACCAACTGGTGGGACAACGGCGGCGACCAGATCGCCTTCGGCCGGGGAAACAAGGCGTACGTGGCCATCAACCACGAGGGCTCCTCGCTGACCCGGACCTTCCAGACCTCGCTGCCCGCCGGTGACTACTGCGACGTGCAGAGCGGGCGGGGCGTCACGGTGAACGGCTCCGGCCAGTTCACCGCCACGCTCGGCGGAGGTACGGCGGTGGCCCTGCACGCGAACGCCCGTACGTGCTCCGGAGGCGGCGGCCCGAACCCCGACCCGGGTCCGGGCAACGGCCAGTCCGGCGCCTCCTTCGGCGTCAACGCCACCACCCAGCCCGGCCAGAACATCTACGTCACCGGTGACCAGGCCGCGCTCGGCAACTGGAACCCGGCCAACGCGCCGAAGCTCGACCCGGCCACGTACCCCGTCTGGAAGCTGGACGTGAACCTGCCCGCCGGGACCTCGTTCGCGTACAAGTACGTCCGCAAGGACGGACAAGGCAACGTCACCTGGGAGAGCGGCGCCAACCGCACCGCCACCGTCCCGTCCTCCGGAAAGGTCACGCTGACCGCCGACGTCTGGCGCAGCTGACCCGTATGTCCCTGTGGGCCGGAGGCGCGCTGCCTCCGGCCCACAGCCAACCCTCCTGCCACACCAGCCGAGGAGCAACCCTCTCGTGTCCCGAACCACGCTCAGGCGAGGGGTGGTCGCCGCACTCTGCGCGGCGCTGCTGCCCGTCGTCCCGGCGGCCACCGCCGCCGCATCGCCCAGACCGCCCGCCCCGCCCTCCGACGCGAAGCTGGTCAAGGAGGCGGCCCGGCACGATCTCACGCGTGAGCAGTTCTACTTCGTGCTGCCGGACCGGTTCGCCAACGGCACCACCGCCAACGACCGCGGCGGGCTGACCGGTTCACGCCTGGAGACCGGCTTCGACCCCACCGACAAGGGGTTCTACCAGGGCGGCGACCTCAAGGGCCTGACCCAGAAGCTCGACTACATCAAGGGCCTCGGCACCACCTCGATCTGGCTCGCCCCGATCTTCAAGAACCGGCCCGTCCAGGGCACCGGCAAGGACGCCTCGGCCGGCTACCACGGCTACTGGATCACCGACTTCACCCAGGTCGACCCGCACTTCGGCACCAACGCCGACCTGGAGAAGCTGATCGACAAGGCCCACGCCAAGGGCATGAAGGTCTTCTTCGACGTCATCACCAACCACACCGCCGACACCGTCGACTACGCGGAGAAGGCCTACGGCTACAAGCCCAAGGGCGCCTTCCCCTACCTCGACAAGGACGGCCGTCCCTTCGACGACCGGGACGGCATCAAGAAGGTGGACGAGGACTCCTTCCCGTACACCCCGGTGAAGACGCCGAACACCGGCAAGAAGGTCCCGTCCTGGCTCAACGACCCGACGATGTACCACAACCGGGGCGACTCGACGTGGGCCGGCGAGTCCAACGAGTACGGCGACTTCTCCGGCCTCGACGACCTGTGGACCGAGCGTCCCGAGGTCGTGGAGGGCATGGAGAAGATCTACGAGAAGTGGGTCCGCGACTTCGACATCGACGGGTTCCGCATCGACACCGTCAAACACGTCGACCTGGACTTCTGGACCCAGTGGGCCACCGCGCTCGACGCGTACGCCGCCAAGCGCGGCCGGGACGACTTCTTCATGTTCGGTGAGGTCTACTCCGCCGACCCGGCGATCACCTCGCCGTACGTGACCCGGGGCCGCCTGGACTCGACGCTCGACTTCCCCTTCCAGGAGGCCGCCCGCCAGTTCGCCTCCCAGGGCGCCCCGGCCGACCGGCTCGCCTCCGTGTACGGGAACGACTACCGCTACACCACGGACAAGGCCAACGCCTACGAGCAGGTCACCTTCCTCGGCAACCACGACATGGGCCGCATCGGTACCTTCCTCAAGCAGGACAACCCGCAGGCCGATGACGCGGAGCTGCTGAAGCGGGCCCGGCTCGCCAACGAGCTGATGTTCCTGGGCCGGGGCAACCCGGTGATCTACTACGGCGACGAGCAGGGCTTCACCGGCGCGGGCGGCGACAAGGACTCCCGCCAGACCCTCTTCGCCTCGAAGACCGCCGACTACCTGGACGACGACCAGCTCGGCACCGACCGCACCCACGCCTCGGACGCGTACGACACCGCCCACCCGATCTACCGCTCCATCGCCGGCCTCGCCAAGCTCACCAAGGAGCACCCGGCGCTGCGGGACGGGGTCCAGAGTGAGCTGGCCGTCGAAGATGCGGCCGGATCGGTGTACGCCACCTCGCGCATCGACGCCGGGCGGCCGTACGAGTACCTCGTCGCCTCCAACAACGCCACCACCCCGAAGAAGGTCGAGCTGACCACCGAGTCGGCCGGGGTCGACTTCCGTACGGTCTACGGCGGTTCCGGCGCGGTCCGCAGCGGTGCGGACAAGAAGGTCACCGTCACCGTGCCCGCCCTCTCCAGCATCGTGCTGCGCGCGGACAAGCCCCTCGGCGCGCCCGCCGCCAAGCCCACGATCGCCCTGAAGGCCCCGGCCGCCGGAGCCACCGGCACCGTCGAGATCACCGCCGATGTGGACGGTGGTCAGCTCAACCGGGTCGTCTTCGCCGCCCAGGTGGGCAACGGGAAGTGGCAGACGCTCGGTTCGGCCGACCACGCCCCGTACAAGGTCACGCAGTATCTTGACGAGACCGTCAAGGCCGGAACACCCCTGCGCTACAAGGCCGTTGTGGTCGACCGGGCGGGCCGCACCTCCAGTGCCCTCGCCGCGACCACCGCCGGCCAGGCCCCGCCGTCCGAGAAGCCCGTCGCCGTCGAGCGCGACCGGGCCGTCGTCCACTACAAGCGTGCCGACGGCGACTACGACGGCTGGCAGCTCAAGTCCGGTGAGAAGACGGCCGAGTTCATCGGCCGGGACGCGTTCGGCGCGTTCGCCTGGATCGACCTGGAGGAGGGCACGGGCTCGGTCCCGTACACCGTCGAGAAGAACGGCACGGCGGACGGGCCGCAGCGGACCATCGATCTCGGGGTGACCGGTCAGGTCTGGATCGAGCAGGGCAAGGACGAGCAGGCCACCCAGGCCCCCGAGGCCCCGCCGCAGGACACGGGCAAGGCCGTGCTCAACTACCACCGCCCCGACGGCAATTACGACGGCTGGGGGCTGCACACCTGGACCGGCGCCAAGGAGCCCACCGACTGGGCCAAGCCGCTGATGCCGGTGAAGAAGGACGCCTACGGGGTCACCTTCGAGGTCCCGCTGGTCGACGGGGCCACCTCGCTCAGCTACATCCTGCACAAGGGCGACGAGAAGGACCTCCCCAGCGACCAGTCCCTCGACATCGCCACGTACGGCCACGAGGTCTGGATGCTCGGGGGCAAGCCCGGCTATCTCCTCCCGCAGACCGGCGGCGGCGCGGCCCCCGACCTGTCGAAGGCCGAGGCGCAGTGGATCGACGCGAACACCGTCGTCTGGAAGGTGAAGACGACCGACGCCACCAGCCAGCAGCTCGTGTACGCGAAGAAGGGCGGCATCTCCGTCGTCGGCGGGGCGCTCTCGGAGGAGGGCCAGTGGCTGCGGCTCACGCAGGCCGCGCTCAGTGAGGCGCAGAAGGCCGAGTACCCGCACCTGAAGGACTATCCGGCCTTCACCGTCGACACCCGCGACCGGGACAGGGTCCGGGAGTCCCTGCGCGGCCAGCTCATCGCCACCCAGCGCGCCGCCAACGGCGCCCTGCTCGCCGCCACCGGCGTGCAGACGGCGGGCATCCTGGACGACCTGTACGGGAAGAAGGCTGCCTCGGCGTCCCTCGGCCCGGTCTTCCGGGGCGGCACCCCCACGCTCTCCGTGTGGGCGCCGACCGCCACGTCCGTCGCCCTCGAACTCGACGGCCGTACGCACCCGATGAAGCGTGACGACCGCACCGGCGTCTGGTCCGTCACCGGCAAGAAGGACTGGCGGGGCAAGCCCTACCGGTACGCCGTCACCGTCTGGGCGCCCACCGTCCAGAAGCTGGTCACCAACAAGGTCACCGACCCCTACTCCACCGCCCTGACCGCCGACTCCGCCCGCAGCCTCGTCGTCGACCTCACCGACCCGAAGCTGGCACCGCGCGGCTGGTCCGGCCTGAAGAAGCCCGCCGCGACCCCGCTGCGGGACGCCCAGATCCAGGAGCTGCACGTCCGGGACTTCTCCATCACGGACCGCACGTCGGCCCACCCGGGTGAGTACCTGGCCTTCACCGACACCCGGTCCAAGGGCATGCGGCACCTGAAGAAGCTCGCGGACTCCGGCACCAGCTACGTCCACCTGCTGCCCGTCTTCGACATCGGGACCATCCCGGAGAAGAAGAAGGACCAGCAGAAGCCCGCCTGCGACCTCTCCGTCTACGCCCCCGACTCCGAGGAGCAGCAGGCCTGCGTCTCCGAGGCCGCCGCCAAGGACGGCTTCAACTGGGGCTACGACCCGCTGCACTACACCGTCCCCGAGGGCTCGTACGCCTCCGACCCGGACGGCACGAAGCGCACGGTCGAGTTCCGGCAGATGGTCCAGGGCCTCAACCAGGCCGGGCTGAGGACCGTCATGGACGTCGTCTACAACCACACCGTCGCCTCCGGCCAGGACGACAAGTCGGTGCTCGACAAGATCGTGCCCGGCTACTACCAGCGGCTCCTGGAGGACGGCACCGTCGCCACCTCCACCTGCTGCGCCAACACCGCGCCCGAGAACACCATGATGGGCAAGCTCGTCGTCGACTCGATCGTCACCTGGGCGAAGGAGTACAAGGTCGACGGCTTCCGCTTCGACCTGATGGGCCACCACCCCAAGGAGAACGTCCTCGCGGTCCGCAAGGCGCTCGACGGGCTCACGCTCGCCAAGGACGGCGTCGACGGGAAGAAGATCATCCTGTACGGCGAGGGCTGGAACTTCGGCGAGATCGCCGACGACGCCCGTTTCGTCCAGGCCACCCAGAAGAACATGGCCGGCACCGGCATCGCGACCTTCTCCGACCGGGCCCGTGACGCCGTCCGCGGCGGCGGCCCCTTCGACGAGGACCCCGGTGTCCAGGGCTTCGCCACCGGCCTCTACACCGACCCCAACTCCTCCCCGGCCAACGGCACCCGCGCCGAGCAGAAGGCCCGGCTGCTGCACTACCAGGACCTGATCAAGGTCGGTCTCACCGGCAACCTCGCCGGCTACACCTTCACCGACACCTCCGGGCGTACGGTCAAGGGCTCGGACGTCGACTACAACGGGGCGCCCGCCGGATACGCGGCGGCCCCCGGCGACGCGCTGGCCTACTCCGACGCCCACGACAACGAGACGCTCTTCGACGCCCTCGCCTTCAAGCTCCCGGCGGGGACGAGTGCCGCCGAGCGGGCCAGGGCCCAGGTGGTCGCGATGGGCGCCTCCGTCCTCTCCCAGGGGCCCTCGCTCTCCCAGGCGGGCACCGACCTGCTGCGCTCCAAGTCCCTGGACCGCAACTCCTACGACAGCGGCGACTGGTTCAACGCCCTGCACTGGGACTGCCGCGACGGCAACGGCTTCGGCCGGGGCCTGCCGCCCGCCGCCGACAACCAGGACAAGTGGTCGTACGCGAAGCCGCTGCTGACGGCCTCCGCCACGATCGCCCCCCAGTGCGCCCAGATCGACGGGGCCTCGGCCGCCTACCGCGACCTGCTCACCATCCGTACGACCGAGAAGGAGTTCTCCCTCTCCACCGCCGGGCAGGTCCAGTCGGCCCTGTCCTTCCCGCTCTCCGGACCGGCCGAGACCCCCGGCGTGATCACCATGCGCCTGGGCAAGCTCGCCGTCGTCCTCAACGCCGGCCCCGACACCGCCACCCAGCGGCTCACCGCCCCGGCGGGGAAGACGTACGCCCTGCACCCGGTCCAGGCCAAGGGTGCGGATCTTACGGTCAAACGAGCCAGGTACGACGCGAAATCAGCCAGTTTCACCGTACCGGGACGCACGGTGGCGGTCTTCGTCCTGCGCTGACTCCGAGCGGCACTACGGTGACGGCAGACGTCGGCGAAGGAGCCGCGAAAGCCGTCCTGGTCCACCCGGCCGGTCCCGCTTCCCCCGTCGAGGATTCCTCGGCGAGGGGGAGCGGGACCGGCCCGGTTCGTGCGGCAGGAGTTCCGCCCGGGGCGGTCGGCTCACCGGCGCCCTTAGCCCCAGCGTGCCGGACGGTGATGATGACCAAGGTGGGATTCCTTCCCGAGGAGACGAGCAGCTTCGTCGGGAGGCGGGCCGAACTGGCCCGGCTGGACACCGCGTTGACCACGCGGCGGATGACCACACTGATCGGGCCCGGCGGTGTCGGCAAGACCCGGCTCGCCGTCCGGGCCGCCCGCGCCGCCGCCGACCGCTACCCGGACGGCGCCTGGTGGGCCGACCTCTCCCCGCTCTACGACGACGCGCTGCTGCTCCCCACCGTCTCCGACGCTGTCGGGCTCGCCGACCACACCCTGCGGATGCCCGTCGAGGCGCTCTGCGAATGGCTCAGCGACAAGAACCTCCTGCTCGTCCTCGACTCCGCCGAACACCTGCGGGGCCCCTGCTCCCATCTGCTGGCCGAGCTCATCACCACCTCGCCCGGTCTGACCGTCCTGGTCACCAGCAGGCAGCCGCTGGGCACCCGGGGCGAGCACGTCGTGCGGATCCAGCCGCTGCCGGTCGACGGCGCCCCCGACGCGCTCCAGCTCTTCGAGGACCGGCTCCGCGCCGGCGACCCCCGGGCAGGCCTGGACGCGCCCGGCGACCGGGCGGCCGCCGCCGACATCTGCCGCCGCCTCGAAGGCATCCCGCTCGCCATCGAACTGGCCGCCGCGGGCATCGGCCGCCACACCGTGGCCCAGCTCGCCACCCGCATCGGGACCCGCTTCGACGCCCCGGTCGACGCCGAGGACCTCACCGCCTCCCGGCTCGACCTCCTCGCCGACGACTCCCTCTGGCCCCGCCGCCACCGCACCCTGCGCACCACGATCGGGTGGAGCCACGAGCTCTGCACCCCGCTGGAACGCCTCCTCTGGGCCCGCCTCACCCTGCTCCGTACGGACTTCGACGAGGAGGTCGCCCGCGAGGTCTGCACCGGCGGGCCGCTCACCCCCCAGGAGGTGGACCGGGCACTGCAGGGGCTCGTCGCCCAGTCCGTCGTCCAGCGTGACGGCACCCGCTACCGGATGCTCGACACCCTGCGTGAGTACGGCCGCATGTGGCTCAGGGAGCTCGGCGAGGAGCGCGCGGCCGCCGACCGGCACGCGAGAAGCTTCCTCGGCCTCGCCCGCCGCGCCCACGACGGCTGGACCGGCCCCGACCAGGTCTCCTGGTACCACACGATCGCCGACACCCACCTGGACCTCTGCGCCGCCCTGGACCACCTGCTCGCCCACGATGTGGCGGGCGCCCAGGAGATGGCGGGCCGGGTCGGCTTCTTCTGGGCCTGCTGCGGCCATCTGTCCGAGGCGCGCGGCTATGCCCAGCGTGCCCTGGACGCGGGCCCGGTGGAGGGCCCGCACCGGACCAGGCTGCAGTGGGTGCTCGGCGTCGCCGCCCTGCTCCAGGGCGACTTCGCGACCGCCGAGAAGTACGGGGCGCTCTGCACGGCCATCGCGCTGTACGACCACGACGACGAGGGCATGCTCGGCGCCACCTACCTCTCCGGCCTCACCCAGCTGATGAACGGCGAGCCCGCCGCGGCCCTGGAGGCGGCCGAACGGGTGCTGCGGATGACCGAGACGGCCCCTTCCGACGGGGCGTCCCCGGAGCCGCGCACCACCGCCGCCGACACCTCCGAGGCGGCCGGTGGGTCCGACGCCGACTTCGACTCCGACCCGGCGCCCGTGGAGTCCGCCCACCGGCTGCGCTGCCGCCTCATCACCGTCTTCGCGCTCACCGCCCTCGGCCGGCTCACCGAGTCCGGCCGGGCCGCCGCCACCCTGCGCCGCTCCTGCGAGCTGGGCGGTGAGTACTGGACCCGCTCCTACGCCGACTACCAGCTCGCCCTGATCGCCCTGCTCCAGGGCCGTCCGGAGGACTCCGCCACGCACGCGCGGGCGATGCTCGCGGGCAAGCACCGGCTCCGCGACAGCTTCGGCATCGCGCTGGGCCTGGACATCCTGGCCGCCGCCATCGCCGCCCAGGGCGCGGGCGCCCAGGCCGCCAGGGTCTACGGCACCGGGCACGCGTACTGGCGGATGGTCGGCCACCCCCAGCGCGGCACCCCGGAGCTGGGCGCGGTCCGCGAGACCTGCGAGCTCCAGGCGCGGGCCGCCGTGGGGGACGCCGCCTACCAGCGCGCCTTCGAACGCGGCCAGGCGGACAACGCGGAGGTCGGACTCGCCGCGGCGCTCCACAGCGGGCTCCAGCTCTGAGGGGCGTGGGGGAGCGGCGGACAGGAACGATCCGCGCAGCGGACTACCCCTCCCACCGGATCGTGGGTTAGGTTAGGCATACCTAAGTATCCGCTTGGGTTCCCTGACCGCCTCTGGAGAACTCGGATGCGTCCTTTCAGCGCCCGTGCCACGCAGCCGACCCGCGCCGAGCGCGTCCGGTCGATCCTCGTCGTCGCCCACTCGATGACGGTGGTGAGCGACGGGGTGCAGACCGAAGTCCGCCGCCTGGACGGCACGGGGGCGATGGGCCACATCCACCTGCACGCCCCCACCGAGGGCGGCCACGCCCCGGCCGGCGACCGGGTCCCGGCCCGCCTGGAGTTCACGGACATCGCCCCCACCCCCGTACGGGAGCGGCTGCGCGCCCGGGTCACGGTGACCGGGCTGCTGGCGGCCCCGTACAGCACGGACACCGAGAGCTCCACCTGCATGGAGTTCGGCCAGGCGGTCCTGGAGGACGCCGAGGGCCGCACGTTCATCACGCTCGAAGAGCTGGAGCAGACGGAGACCGACCCGGTCGCCGCGTGCGAGGCGGGCATGCTGACGCACCTGATCGACGACCACAGCGAGCTCGTGCCCCTGCTGCTGCGCCTCGTCCGCCCCCACCCGGACCGGGGCATGGTGCGGGCCGTGCCCCTGGCCATGGACCGCTACGGGGTGACCCTGCGCCTCGAATACCCGCGCACCCACCGCGACGTACGGCTGCCGTTCCCGAAGCCCGTGACCGAGATCGACCAGGCGGGCCCGCAGATCCACGCCCTCCTGGCCGCCGCCCGCCGCGTCTCCCACCGCAACGGGCTTCCCGCCTAAGGGGTGTTGCCGCTCGGCAGCCGCTGCGCGGGTACGGCCGGTGCGGCGGGTGCCAGCGCGGCGAGCCGGGCCAGCAGGTCCCCGAACGGGCCCTCCGCCGGCTCCTGGGAGAGCGCCCGCAGCACGATGCCCGCCATCTCCTGGTCGTACGCGGCACTGACGGCGGCCAGCGCGGCGAAGTCGTGCACCAGCTGCATCTCCAGCTCCGCGCGCGGGATGCGCCGCCCGTCCAGCCAGATCAGCGCGGTCGACTCGGCGAGCGAGACCCAGGAGCGGACCACCAACTCAAGGCGCGCGGGCGGGACTTCCACCCCGAGATGCGTGATGATCTGCTCGTACGCGGCCTGCCGCACCCCGTCGATCATGGCGTTGGCCGTCGAGGAGCCGACGGCCGGTCCGCCGCGCATCAGCGCCGAGAAGCCGGGGCCGTGCTCGTCGACGAAGTCGAAGAACCGCCCCATGACCCGCAACAGCCGTGCCCCCAGGGGCCCTTCGAGTGGTTCCAGGAAGCGGGCGGCCAGCTCGTCGGCGGCTCGCCGCAGCGCGGCCTCGTACAGGCTCTGCTTCCCCGGGAAGTAGTGGTAGACCAGCGGCCGTGAGATGCCCGCGGCGGCGGCGATCTCGTCGATCGACACATCCTCGGGGGAGCGCCGGCTGAACAAGTCCAGCGCGACGCCGATCAGTTGCTGCCTGCGCTCGTCGACGCCCATCCTGCGCCGTACCCCGGTCGTCATCCGGACAGCTTAACCGGGGCACGCGTCGGCATCGCCTAAAGGTCCAGCACGAGACGCCCGCCCCGGCAGCGCGAGACGCAGATCAGCATGGAGTCGCCGCGCTCGTCGTCGGTCAGCAGCTCGTCCCGGTGGTCGATCTCGCCCTCCAGGACCCGCTGTTGGCAGGTCCCGCAGAACCCCTGCTCGCAGGAGTACGCGACATGGGGCAGCTCCGCGCGGACGGCGGCCAGCACCGACTGCCCGGCAGCGACCTGCACGGTCCGGCCGCTGCGGTGCAGCTCCACCTCGAAGGCCCCGGAGTCCGCCACATCGGTGCTCGCGGCGGAGAACCGCTCCAGGTGCAGGGTGCAGCCCTCGGGGAGTGCGGCGGTGACGGCGTCCATCAGGGGCTCGGGCCCGCAGCAGTAGACGGCCGTGCCGGGGGCGATGTCCGCCAGCACGGCGGCGGTGTCCGGGTGACCCGCCTCGTCCTGCGCGACCACGGTGACCCGGCCGTCCTCGGCGCCGAGCTTCTCGATCTCGTCCAGGAACGGCATCGACCTCCGGGACCGGCCCCCGTACAGCAGCCGCCAGTCCGCTCCCCGGGCGGCCAGCGAGCGGAGCATCGGCAGGACCGGGGTGATGCCGATCCCGCCCGCGACGAAGACGTACGCCTCCGCCTCCACCAGTGGGAACCGGTTGCGCGGCCCGCGCACCTCGATCTCCTCGCCCTCCTGGAGCTGCTCGTGCACCTCCCGCGAGCCGCCCCGGCCGCCCTCCACCAGCCGGGTCGCGACCGTGTACGTACCGGGGTCGTCCGGATCGCCGCAGAGCGAGTACTGCCGCACCAGGCCGGACGGCAGCACCAGATCCAGATGCGCCCCGGGCTGCCAGCGCGGCAACTGCGCACCCTCAAGGCGGAGTTGTACGACCCCGTCGGCGATCGGAACCCGCTCGGTGATCAGCAGCCGCCGGATGGTGGTCGGCCGCCGCCGGGAGTGCCCGGACACCGGCTCCGCCAGGGCGGGCATCGGCCACAGCGGGGACCGGGCGATACGGCGTTTAAGGGCCCGCCGGGTGAGCAGGGCGGCACCGGAGACCAGCACGACGGTACGCAGACGGGGCAGGGCCATGGGTCAGGACGTTCCCGTCGTACGGGCCTCGGCGGCGAGCGCCGCGGGCGAGTGGGCGAGGTAGTCGACGGCCTGGGCCGTGCTGCCCTCCTGCGAGGGGTGGTACGACCGGCTGAGATAGCTGGGGATGGACCGCAGGATCGCGCCCGTGGTCGGCAGCGTCCCCTGCTTGCCGCTGGCGTGGAACGCCTTGAACGAGGCCTTGCCGTCCAGCAGGCTCGGATCGTTCTCCATGAAGAACCGGGTCCCGCGCTGCCAGAGGAAGACCAGCGCCGAGAAGGCCGCCGCCCAGGTCCGCACCCGCCTGCGGTAGCCGCCGTCGACATGCATGAACACCTCGAACGCCACCGACCGGTGCTCCACCTCCTCCGCGCCGTGCCAGCGCAGCAGGTCCAGCATGGTCGGATCCGCGCCCTTGCGGTCCAGCGCCTCGGCGTTGAGGATCCAGTCCCCGAGGAAGGCGGTGTAGTGCTCGATCGCCGCGATCGTCGCCACCCGCTCCATCAGCCACCACTTCGACGCCCGCCCCGGCGGCAGCGTCCGGTCACCGAGCAGCTTCTCGAAGAACCAGTCGACCTGCGCGGTGTACGGGGTCGGGTCCAGGCCCAACTCCCGCAGGTGCGGCAGCACATCGTCATGGGCCTGCGAGTGCACGGCCTCCTGGCCGATGAACCCGATGACGTCCTCGCGGAGCTGCTCGTCGTGGATGTACGGGAGGACCTGCCGGTACACATGGATGAACCAGCGCTCCCCGGCCGGGAGCAGCAGATGGAGCACGTTGATGGTGTGCGTGGTGAACGGGTCGCCCGGCACCCAGTGCAGGGGGGTCTTCTCCCAGGCGAAGGAGACCTTGCGGGCCTTGAGCGGCGTCCGCTCCGACGCGACCGCCGCTGGCTGCGTGTTAGACATGGTGTCAATGTACTGACGGGTACCCGGGGGGACCAGAGGCGTGCACGGATTTCCCGCCGGCGGTACGGGAGGGGGGCCGGGCCATCATGGAGGGATGACGACGAACTCCGACCGGGCCCGCTCGTTCGACGCGGTGGCCGCCTCCTACGCCGCCAACCGCCCCTCCTATCCGCCCGCCCTGCTCGACGCGATCGAGGAGCTGTCCGGCCGCCCCCTGGCCGGAGCGCGGGTCGCGGACGTCGGCGCCGGCACCGGCATCGCCACCGCCCTGCTGGACGGCCGGGGCGCCCGGGTCGCGGCGGTGGAGCCGGGCGACGGGATGGCCGCGCAGCTCCGCCGGGGCCTGCCGCACGTGCCGGTGGTCCGGGGCGACGGCAACCGGCTGCCGCTGCGGACCGGCTCGCTGGACCTGATCACGTACGCCCAGTCATGGCACTGGACCGACCCCGCCCGCTCGGTCCCCGAGGCGCGCCGCGTCCTGCGGCCCGGCGGGGCGCTCGCCCTGTGGTGGAACGACTCCGACCCGCGCGTGGAGTGGATCGGCGACCAGCGGCGCCGGGTGCTGGACACCTTCGGCGAGGGCCAGGAGGACCACCACGTGGCGGCCTACGACGCCGACGCCCGGCTCCGGGCCGAGCTCCCCGCCGGGGTCGACTTCCGTACCCGGCAGGTCGAGTGGAGCCGGGAGGTGCCCCTCGACGTCCACCTCGCCAACCTCGCCAGCCACTCCGTCTTCCTGGTCGCGGACCGGGCGGTGGCCGAGGACGTCCTGGAGCGGGAACGGGCCCTGCTCGCCCACGCCTTCCCCGGCGGCACGGTCCGCGAGGCCTATGTCACGAGCCTGGCCGTCGCCCGTACCTGAGACCGGTTTTGGGTGCAGGATGGGCCGATGGCGACAGAACCGGAATGGCGATTCGGAGCCGGCCCCCGGGCCGCGGGCACCCTCCTGGCAGCGCTGCTGCTTCTGACCGGGTGCAGCGCGGACGGCAAACAGAACACGGCCGACGGCGCCGGGAACGACCGTCCCTCGGCGCCGCCGACCGCGACGGGAACCCTGGAGCAGCTGGCCGAGAAGGCCGGCTGCGACCCCAACGTACAGACCGATGCCCAGGAGCTCCGGCAGGCCAACTGCAGGACATCGACCGGGCGTTACGTGCTGACCACCTTCGCCACCGACCGCGGCCAGCGCGAGTGGATCAACGAGGCCAACGATTACGGCGGCTCGTACCTCGTGGGCCGGCGCTGGGTCGCCGTCGGTGACGCGAAGGTGGTCGCGGCGCTGCGCGGCCGGCTCGGGGGGACGGTGGAGACCGCCTCGCCGCACCACTCGGGGGAGAGCGGTGATGGGGGGAGCGAGGAAGGGCACTCCGGTCACCACGGGAGCTGACCGCGCAGGTCGAGGGGGACGGGCGTTACGGGGGCCGGTGCCGGTGCCGAATCACCGGCACCGGCCCCCTCGGCGTCATATGGTCCGGTCCCAGTGCCGGATCAGCGGCACCGGCGCCCGTCGTTGATGCACCGCACCACCTTCTTCATCAGCTGCTTGTCGAAGACGTTGATGAAGTCACCGTGGTCGGTGATCGGCTTGTGCAGCTGCTCGGGGAAGGAGTCGACGGCGAAGCCGGGCCCCGGCGGCACGTCGTACACGATCCGCTGGACCAGCTGCGGAACCGCCCGGAACCCGTTCGGGCAACGGCCGTCGGACTGCGCGAACGCCACATGGGTGCGGTGGTTGGCGCTGTCGGTGTTCTGCCCGTCCCAGCAGTTCTGGAAGGCGAACGTACGGACCACCTGGCTGCCCTCCGGGCAGATCGGGTACTTGTCCTTCAGCTGCCGGTTCTCGAAGCCGGTGCAGCTCCAGGAGGCGTTGGCGTTGGCGTCGCCGTTGGTGAACGCCTTCGCGTCCCCGGTGATGATCCGCAGGAAGCGCGGCATCGCGGTGACCTTGCCGACGGGGGAGCCGACGAACTTCAGGGTCACCTGGGACGGGGTCTGGATCTCGCCGGTGTTCTGGTCCTTGCCGCCGCCGTCGGCGTTGACGTCGTCCTCGTCCTGTCCGTTCTGCAGGCGCAGCACGGGCCAGTAGTAGGTCGACCGGTCGCCCTGGTTTCGGCAGGTGGTGGCGCCGTTGGCCAGATCGTCGTCGCTGGCGAAGGCGTCGTTGGCCTGGTTGCCGATGTAGTCGTGCATGTGGTGCGCGCCGTTGCTCACGCCGGGCGCGACGATGACGTTGTCCGGGTTGAACTTCCCGTTCTCGTTACGGCCGCAGTCGGTGGTGAAGGTGCCCCGCGAGGAGCCGCGCCGCTGACGGGGGCGGTCGACGTTGGGCTGGACGGACTGGATGTCGACAAAGTCGGACGCCTCGGGGCCGTTGCCGCCCTGGCCCTGGTCCTGGCCGTCGCCCGGGTCCTGACCATTGCCCTGGTCATCACCCTGGCCTTGGTCGTCTCCTTGGCCTTGGTTGTCGCCCTGGCCCTGGTCATCGCCCTGGCCCTGATTCTGGCCCTGGTCCTGACCCTGGCCGTCGTCCTGGCCGCCGTTGCCACCGCCGTTGCCGCCGTCACCCGTGTCGCCGCCGTTGCCGGGGGCGCTGTCGTCGGCGCGCAGACTGCACCCGGCGAGGCCTTCGATCCCCGTCGGACGCTGCCCGACGCGCTCGATCGCGGTGCCGATGCGGTCGAGACTCGCCGTCCGCTTGTTCCGCAACGGGCCGAGCACGGCGTTCTCGGCGAGCCCGGGGTCCTGGGATATCTGCTCCTTCCGGTCGGCGAACTGCTGGTAGGCATCGGTGATCTGGGTATCCATCGCGGCGAGTTCGCGGTCGACCTCGGGGCGTGCCTGTTCGGGCACGTCGGGCAGTTCGTTACCGGCATCGGGACAGTCGATGGTGGACATCTGGCGACCCACGCTCTGGGTGCGGGTGGGTGGCGAACCGGACGGCCCTTCCCCCGCGGAGGCGTAGACATTGACCGCCACCAGCCCGCCCCCGCCCAGGATCAGGGCGGCGGAGGCGGCTATGGCCCGATTGGCCAGGCTGGAGCGTTTCTTGCGGGACGTACGGGGTGTACGTGCTGTGTGTCGCATGGGACTCCTCTGCTTCGAGGGAGAAGCGTGACGTCCCATACGCGTGGACCCGGCAGCCCGTTCAGCTCCCCGGCCGATTCGTGGGAAGCTCCAGCAGGAAAGTGGCCCGAATGCTCAACTGCCGTACGAACAAGACCAATACGGCATCAATGGGTGATCAGCCGTGGTCCAGGTACGCGAGCACCGCGAGGACGCGGCGGTTGTCGTCGTCCGAGGGCGGCAGGCCGAGCTTCCCGAAGATGTTCGAGGTGTGCTTGGCCACCGCCCGTTCCGTGATCACCAGCTGCGCGGCGATGGCGGTGTTGGAACGGCCCTGGGCCACCAGCTCCATCACCTCCCGCTCGCGCGGGGTGAGGCCCCCCATCGGCTTGTCCTGCGAACGCCGCGACAGGAGCTGGGAGATCACCTGCGGGTCCATCGCCGTGCCGCCCGCCGCCACCCGCCGTACGGCGTCGATGAACTGGTCGGCGTCGAAGACCCGGTCCTTGAGCAGATAGCCGATGCCCCCGTCGCCGTCGGCCAGCAGCTCCCGTGCGTACAGCTGCTCCACATGCTGGGAGAGCACCAGCACCGGCAGCCCCGGCCGCGCCCGCCGGGCGGCCAGGGCGCACTGCAGCCCCTCGTCCGTGTGGGACGGCGGGAGCCGTACGTCGACGACCGCGACATCCGGCTCCAGCTCGGCCAGGGCCTTGCTCAGTTCGGGCCCGGTCTCCACCGCCGCGGCGATCTCGAACCCGTACGCCTCCAGCATGCGCACCAGCCCGTCACGCAGCAGGAAGAGGTCTTCGGCTAGGACAACGCGCAAGGCAGCTCCATGGTGACCATGGTGGGGCCGCCCGCAGGGCTGCTGACGGCCAGGACGCCGTCGAATGTACCGAGCCGCCGTTCGATTCCGCTCAGCCCGGAGCCCGATCCGATCCGCGCGCCGCCCCCGCCGTTGTCCGTCACGGAGATCCGGAGCATCCCCTCGCCGTGGTGCAGGTCCACCCAGATCCGGTCGCCGCCGGCGTGCTTCACCGCATTGGTCAGGGCCTCGCTCACCGCGAAGTACGCCGCCGATTCCACCGACGCCTCCGCCCGCCCCGGCAGCTCCACCGTCACCTCCGTGGCGACCGGCAGCCGCAGCGCCAGCGCCTTCACCGCGTCGCCGAGACCCCGCTCGGCGAGGACCGGCGGGTGGATGCCCCGGACCAGGTCGCGCAGCTCGGTGAGCGCCTCCGCCGACGACTCCCGGGCCATGGCCAGCATCTTCTTCGCCTGCGCGGGGTCCTTCTCGATGAGCGCCTCGATCGTGCCCAGGTTCATCCCCATCGCGACCAGCCGCGCCTGCGCCCCGTCGTGCAGATCCCGCTCGATGCGCCGCAGCTCGGATGCGGCGGTGTCCACCGCCTCGTGCCGCGTCTCGGTGAGCCGGTCGACGCGCTGCGCCAGCGTCTGCTCCGGGGTCGGCGCCAGCAGCGGGCGGGCGATCAGGAAATGCAGCCGCAGCAGCGGCTCCGCGGCCTTCAGCCCGATCGCGAGGATCACGACCCCCAGCGCCAGCGCGGCCAGGGCCGTCCCCTGGCTGTCCACGGGCACGAACCCGTACCAGTAGGGGTCGTTCCGGAACACGTGCCACAGCCCCGCCGCCAGGACGAGCCCCTCCACCGGGTAGATCAGCAGGGCGGCGGCCAGCATCGCCACGACCGGCCCGACCGTCATGTCCACCAGCAGCCACTGCAGGTCCCGCCAGGTCGCCGGATCCTTCAGCAGCAGCGTGGTCCGCTCCACCTGCCCGGTGACACCCCCGCGCAGGTCCGGCGGGAACGGGCGGTACGGGGCCGATATCCGCACACCGGACCAGTCGGCCGCCCAGAACCGCCGCTGATTGGCATGGCGGCGCACCGCCTGGAGCACCACCGGGGTGGTGAACACCCCGATGCCCAGCAGGACGAAGGCGATCGAGACCACCGCGAGGACGAACAGGACGATGGAGACGGCCAGCCCGTAGACCGACAGGACGAGTCCTCGTCCCGCCGCCAGCATCGGCGGCCGTATCCGTGGAGCGAGTGCGTTCATCGTCGTCCCTCTTCCCTGGCAGGACCCGGACCGGCCCCGCCACGGATCAAGTCTCGCCCCCGCCGGCCCTGTCGCGGCAGCCGGTACACCACCCACCCGGGGGTGTAGCCAGCACCACCCCCGGACCTGGTCCCAGCCCCTGGTGAACGGGGGTTCCGACGGCTGGGGCGGACCGGCCCCGGTTCCTAGATTCGAAGCCTTCCGACGCTCAACTCATCCATCCCTGGGGGCGAATCCGCGTGAAGCGCGACAATACGAGGCGAGGCCGCGCGAGGCACAACCTCGCGGCACGCATCGGTGTGTGGAGCACACACCATCGCAAGACGGCCGTTCTCGGCTGGTTGGTCTTCGTCGTGCTCGCCGCGGGCATCGGCGGGGCGACCGGCATGGTCGAGATGTCCGACGCGGAGAACGGCGCCGGCGACTCCGCCCGCGCCGAACAGATCCTCCAGGACGCCGGCCTCGCCAAGCCCGCAGGCGAGCTGGTCATGGTCTCCGCCACCGCCCCCGGTGACTGGAAGGCGGCCGCCGGAGCCCTGGCCGACGCCGTACGCGACACCGGCGAAGTACGGGACCTGGCCGCTCCCGTCCCCTCCGAGGACGGCAGGGACGCCCTGATCACCTTCGCGATGCGGGGCGACGCACGGACCGCCCCGGACCGGGTCCAGCCGGTGCTGGACGCCGTCGCCGCCGTGGCGAAGGACCACAGGGACGTCGAGATCCACCAGTTCGGCGAGGCCAGTGCGGGCAAATGGCTCGGTGATCTGCTGGCCGACGACTTCCGGCGGGCCGAGTTCACCGCCGTACCGCTCGCCCTCGGCATCCTGCTCGTCGCCTTCGGCGCCGCGGTCGCCGCCCTGCTCCCGGTCGGCCTCGCCCTCACCGCGTGCCTGGCCGCCTTCGGCCTGCTCTCCCTCGCCAGCCACCAACTGCACCTGTTCCAGACGACGTACTCGGTGATGTTCCTGATGGGCTTCGCCGTCGGCGTCGACTACTGCCTCTTCTACCTGCGTCGCGAACGCGACGAGCGGGCGGCGGGCCGGGACGCCGAGACCGCCCTGCGGATCGCCGCCGCCACCAGCGGCCGGGCGGTGCTCGTCTCCGGCCTCACCGTGATGGTCGCGATGGGCGGCATGTTCCTCTCCGGGCTCCTGCTGTTCAAGGGGTTCGCCCTCGCCACGATCATCGTCGTGTTCATCGCCATGCTCGGCTCGGTGACCGTCCTGCCCGCCCTGCTCTCCTGGCTCGGCGACCGGGTGGACGCCGGGCGCGTCCCTCTGCTGAACCGGCGCGCGCGCCGCACCGGCCAGGGCAGCGGCCGCATCGTGGGCCGGGTGCTCGGCCCCGTGCTCGCCCGCCCCCGCCTCTTCGCCGTCGCCGCCACCGTCCTGCTCCTCGGCCTGGCCGCGCCCGCGCTCGGCATGAAGACCGAAACCCTCGGCCTGGAGAAGCAGTTCGGCTCCGACTCGCAGCTCTCCGTCGCCCACCGCACGATCACCGGGAGCTTCCCCGGCGGCCCCGCCCCCGCCCTGGTCGTCGTCAGGGCGGCGGACATCACCGCCCCGGACATCGGCAGGGCCCTCGCGGGCTTCGAGAACGTCACCGTCCACCGCGACCGGAACATCGCCGAGATCGAGGTCCCCCTCCCCGACGGCACCGCCGGCCTCACCGAACTCCGCGAGAAGCGGCTCCCCGCCGCCTTCGAAGGGACGGGAGCCGAGGCGTACGTCACGGGGGAGACCGCCGGGTCCGTCGACTTCAACGACCAGCTGCGGCGCGGCATCGTCCCGGTCTTCGCGTTCATCACCGCGGTGACCTTCCTGCTGATGCTGTTCTGCTTCCGGTCCTACGTCATCGCCGTCACGTCCATCGCCCTCAACCTGCTCTCCGTGGCCGCCTCCTACGGCGTCATGACCGCCGTCTTCCAGCACGGCTGGGGCGCCTCCCTGATCGGTTCGGAGGGGGTCGGCGCGATCGAGGCGTGGATGCCGCTCTTCGTCCTGGTGGTCCTGTTCGGCCTCTCCATGGACTACCACGTGTTCGTCGTCTCCCGGATCCGCGAGGCCCGCGGCGCCGGCCTGGACAACCGGGGAGCCATCGAGACCGGCATCCGCCGCACGGCCGGGGCGGTCACCGGGGCGGCCGCGATCATGGTGGCGGTCTTCGCCGTGTTCGGCACGCTCTCCATGCAGGACATGCAGCAGATGGGCGTCGGCCTCGCCGTGGCGGTACTGCTGGACGCCACCGTCGTACGGATGGTGCTCCTGCCCTCCGTGATGCTGCTCCTGGGCGAGCGCAACTGGCGTACACCGAGGGGCCTTTCGCGGCTGCCGAGCCTGGAGGGCGACGAGCCGGACCTGAGGGCGGACGCCACCCCCGTGACGCAGACGGTCTGACACACGGCGACGGCCCCGGGCCACGGTACGAGACCGTGGCCCGGGGCCGCCGGACGTGCGCAGGAGCAGGGATCAGGGCGTGTACTTGTACCCCACCCGGCGGACCGTCTGGATCGAACGGCGGTGCTCCGCACCGAGCTTGCGGCGCAGCCGGGCGACATGGACGTCGACGGTGCGCCCGTCGCCCACGTGCCCGTACCCCCACACCGTCGTCACCAGCTGGTCGCGGGTGTGCACCCGGTGCGGGTGCGCCACCAGGTGGGCCAGCAGCTCGAACTCCAGGTACGTGAGGTCCAGGGCGACCCCGTCGACGGAGGCCGTACGCCGGGTCGAGTCGATCCGGACCGGGCCGGGCGACGGCGCCGCCTCGACCGGCTCCTCCACCAGGTGCTGGCTGAAGGGGGTGCGGCCCTGCCGGTCCGGCTGCTGCCGGTGCTGGGAGGCGGCGACCGCACCGGCGAGCGCCGGCTGCTGGTCGGCCGGCACGAGCACCAGGTAACCGATCATCGGCGGCTGGCCGGGCAGGGCGGGAAGCGTGTGCTGGGGCGCGGGCAGCCAGGTCGCGCCCGGCGGCAGGAAGTCGGCCACATCGGAGAGCCGGGCGACCTCGTCACGGTCGACGGCGCGCAGACGGTGCCGGTTGGGGGAGAGGGAGCGGGCGGTGGGGTTGGCCGCAGCGGGCGCCGGGGAGGCTGCGGTGGCAGCGGAAGCGGCGGAGAAAGTACGGGTGTTCGCCATGGAGGGTCAGCTCTTTCGCGCGAGGAGTCGTCGAGGACGGACTTACGTCGTGCGCGCGGACCGAAGGCCGGGTGAGCGGCTTTAGAGGGCCTGCGCGTTCCACGCGCGGCAACACACCCGGTCGAAATCATGGTGCTGACGGGAAGGCCAGAACGGCTCAAGGTCGCTGCGACCCGACGCGATGTACTGGAAGCTGGCCATGGCTCCATTGAAGCAGACATTGCGGCTGTGCATCAGACTCCTCTCACCCGTCGATACGGCCTCTTGGCGTTACCTTCCTCACGCTGCGCTTTATCGCGCTCACTTTTCATTCCCCGCCTCCCGAACGAGCGGGGAAAAACACACGTAAGGGGCCCGCCGGTTCGCCGGCGGGCCCCTTACGTGCGTGCGGCGTCGGGATCAGACCTGGTCGGCCTTCTCCAGCGCGGTGCAGCAGGTGTCGACGATGAGCCGCGTGACGACGTACGGGTCGACGTTGGCGTTGGGACGGCGGTCCTCGATGTACCCCTTCTGGTCCTGCTCGACCTGCCAGGGGATACGGACCGAGGCGCCGCGGTCGGAGACGCCGTAGCTGTACTCGTTCCACGGGGCGGTCTCGTGCAGACCGGTGAGCCGGTCGTCGATGCCCGCGCCGTAGTTCTTCACGTGGTCCAGCGGCTTGGAACCCTCACCCAGCGACTCGCACGCGGTGATGATCGCCTCGTAGCCCTCGCGCATCGCCCTGGTGGAGAAGTTGGTGTGCGCGCCCGCGCCGTTCCAGTCGCCCTTGACGGGCTTCGGGTCCAGCGTCGCGGAGACGTTGAAGTCCTCGGCGGTGCGGTAGAGCAGCCAACGGGCCACCCACAGCTGGTCGGAGACCTCCAGCGGGGAGAGCGGGCCCACCTGGA
Source organism: Streptomyces microflavus (assembly GCF_014650075.1). Lineage (GTDB taxonomy): Bacteria > Actinomycetota > Actinomycetes > Streptomycetales > Streptomycetaceae > Streptomyces > Streptomyces microflavus. The sequence continues at coordinate 968,167 of NZ_BMUG01000001.1, forward strand.
ACTCCCACTGGCCCGGCATGACCTCGGCGTTGATGCCGGAGATCCCGAGCCCGGCGGCCAGGCAGTTGTCGAGGTGCTTCTCCACGATCTCGCGGCCGAAGATCTCGTCCGCGCCGACACCGCAGTAGTAGCCGCCCTGGGCGGCCGGGAAGCCGCCCTCGGGGAAGCCGAGCGGCCGGTGGCCGTCGAAGAAGGTGTACTCCTGCTCGATGCCGAAGATCGGGGCCTGGCCCTCGAACTGCTCGGCGACCGGACGGAGCGTGGCCCGGGTGTTCGACTCGTGCGGCGTCATGTCGATGTTGAAGACCTCGCACAGAACGAGGATGTCGTCACCGCCGCGGATTGGGTCCGGGCAGGTGAAGACGGGCTTCAGCACCCGGTCGGAGGCGTGGCCCTCGGCCTGGTTGGTGCTGGAGCCGTCGAATCCCCAGATGGGCAGGTCCGCGACGTCCTGCGACGGCGTGCCGTCCATGATCTTCGTCTTGGAACGAAGCTTCGCGGTCGGCTCGGTGCCGTCTATCCAGATGTACTCAGCCTTGAACGTCACGGACGCCATCCTTTGCGGGTGCAGCGGTCTATGCCGCGCAGCTTGGCAAGACGCCATTTCCCGTCCGTTGCCCGAGTGTGAACCCCGTGTTACCGAGGTTCCCTGCGTTAAAAGGGCGCCTTGTAGGGGCTCGTCATACTTGCGTTTCACCCGCTCATACGTCGGCGCGAGCCCTCATATGCCGACGCGAGCCCTCATACGTTGCCCTTGAGGAGCTCCGAGAACCCGGCGGCGCGGATCCGCCGCACCAGCTCCTCCCGGCTCGACCCCAGCACCCCGGCCGCCCGGGACAGCTCCCAGTCGGCGCCCGCGAGGACGTGCAGCAGATAGCCGCGCCGGATCTGGGCGTCGGAGAGCCGGAACGTCTTGAGGTAGGCGACCCGCCCCTTGTGGTCGGTGATCGTCTCCCCGATGTGCTGCCCGCTCCCGTCCCGGACGAACGGCGGCAGGAACCGCCACAGCGTGAACGACCCCATCCGGTACACCCGGTCGAAGCCGTACGAGGAATCCAGCAGCTCCCGCGCGAACAGGGCCTCGTGCGCCTCCTCCCACGCCCGCTCCTGCCCCCGCGCCGCCGCCCGCAGATCAGCGAGCGTACGGATGTGCGAACCGTCCCCGAGGTGCGCCCCGAACTCCGCCACCGGGGCCCCGTACAGCGCGTACTGGTGCACCAGCTCCCCGTACAGGTCCTCCACCAGCGAGGCGTGCAGCAGCCGGTAGTCCTCCGGGTGCGGCACCACGAACGCGGCGGCGAGCGCGTCGGAGACGTACACCATCACCCCGCACTGGTCCGGGTGGATCTCGAAGATCCGCAGCGCGTCCCCGAGCCCGCGCACCGACCACCCCAGGTACGCGTCCTCCGCCCGCGGCGAGAGCCCGTCGCGCAGCGCCCGGCGCGACCACTCCTCCCAGGCGGTCGAAGGGCCGCCGAAGTGCAGCGCGAGGTAACCCTCAAGGGCCAGGTGCAGCGGCAGGAACCGCAGTCGGTCGCCGGGGCGCCGCTTGGCCATCCGGTGGTGCGCGGGCCGGGGCAGCCGGACGGTACGCGGCGCGTCCTGCCCGCCGCCGAGATGCGTCCCGTACGCGGCGGACTGCCTGCCGGAGCCCGGCACTCCGCTCTCCTCGCCCGACGACCAGTCGGCGACCAGCCCATGGGGGATGTACGAGACGTAGTGGTTACGGGGCCCGAGCTCCACGAGCCCCGCTCCGAGACCCTCGTACACCTCCCGGTGCAGCCGGAGGCCCTCCACCGGTGCCTCACGCACCAGCGGTACCAGCCGGACGCCGCCCCACACCTGCGCGGGCCGGGTGGTGAGCCCGGTGAGGTCCAGCCGGTTCACGACACGGTCTCCTTCTCTCCCAGGAACAGCGCCACCCGCCGGTCCAGATACGCGTGCAGCTCCGCCGCCCCGGTCCGGCCCTCCGCGAACCGGGCGATCTCCACCAGCGCGGGCAGATCCTCCGCGTCCCGGATCCCGGCCGTCGGAACCCCCGCCGCGAGCCGCCGCACGTCGAAACCGTCCGCGTCGTATACGGGGTTCACATGCACCACAGCCGTCCGCCGCCCCGGGTCCAGCCGCTTCCGCCACACCCGCAGCACCTCACCCGCAAGACCCGCCGGGGCGTTGTCCCAGCCGTCCGACACGATCACCAGCCGGTCCGGGGCCGCGCCACCCGGCCCGGGCTCCAGCGCGTCCAGGACCCGCATCCCCAGCGGGGTCGGCCCCCACGGACGTACGAGAAGGGCATCGCCCCGGCCCGAGGTCCACAGCCCCCGGTACGCGCCCGGGGCGGCGAGCGCCTCCAGCAGGTGATGGCAGGCCAGGGCCACGGCAAGCGGCCGCCGCCGCTTCTGCCCCGACCCGGAGGAGGAGAAGCTGTCGTCCAGCACCGCGTGCACCCGCCCCCAGCTCCCGGCGTGCCCGCCCGCGGCCCGGCGTGCGGCCGTGCGCAGGGCACCGGTCAGCTCGGTGCGGCGGGCGGCGCGCTGTTCGAAGGGGAGCGAGAGCACGTACAGCGCCAGCCGGGTCAGGGGCATCACGGTCAGATCGATCTCCGGCCGCTGAGTCACGGAGTGGGTGCGCAGCCGCTCCAGCCGCGTCATCCGGGGCGCCGCCCGCTTCAGGAACACCTCGCGCTTCATCCCGTGCCGGGCCGCGAACCCCTCCGCGACGGTGAACGGCAGCTCGGCCATGGCTCCCTGCTCGTAGTGGGCGCGCCGCCAGGCGTCCAGCAGCCGGTGCTCGTAGCGCGGCAGCCGCCCGGGCCGGAACAGGAACGCCCCGACCTCGGCCAGCGGCTCGGCCCCCTCGGGGCAGCGCAGATGGATGTGCCGGGCGGCCGCCTTCACCCCGCCGCGGTACTTCACCGCGTCGTGCCCCAGATCCGGCCGGGCCGCCAGCCAGTCCCGCATGATCGCCCGGGTGCGCCGGTTGTTGATCCCGGCCCGGCGCACCTCCCCGAAGAGCCGGTAGACCCGCTGCGGCGGCAGCAGCGCCAGCCGGGCGGCGATCAGCCGGCCCTCGGTGCGCCGCTCCTCGGCGCTCGCCTCGCCCGAGGTCTCCAGCAGACCGAGCACGATGCGGAGGGCGTTGTGGTCGTTGATGTCCAGGGCCAGCGAAGAGGCGTACACACGACGGTAATTGACCCGTACATACGCGTGGAGAAAGTCCAGGGAAAGCTGCTGGCCGACGGCGTCCGAACGGAACTCGCGCTGTCCGGTGGCAGTGATCGCGGCGTTCACGAAGAGCAGGACGTCTTCGGCGGCGACGAGATCGGCAGGAGTCTCGGACGTGTTCATGAACTTCCCCCGGAGAGACTGCGGACGCCGGCCGGGGAATGGAGGCGCGAACAACGAAATCATCGCTTCACAGGCAAGTCCCGGTAGTCGCAGCCGAAGTCCCGCGGCCGGCCCGGGAAACGTAACGGGCCAGGGCCACCCGCCGCCACCGCATTCCGCACGGGCACCCGGCCCATGACGTCCGGCACCGGGCACACCACTTGCCGTGACGGCGACCGGCGCCGGGCACACCACTTGCCGTGATGACGTCCGGCGCCGGGCACACCACCTGCCGTAACGGCGACCGGCACCGGGCACACTGGCTCCCATGACGACACCCGCCGACACCTCCACCACCGCTTCCACCCCCACCGCCCCCCTGCGCATCGGCCTCCTCGGCACCGGCCCCTGGGCGCGCAACACCCAGGCACCCGCGCTCGCCGCCCACCCCGGCGTCGAGCTGAGCGGGGTGTGGGGCCGCCGGGCGGAGGCGGCGGAGACCCTTGCGACCGCTCACGGAACCCGGGCGTACACCGGGGAGGCGGGGATCGATGCCCTCCTGGAGACGAGCGACGCGGTGGCCTTCGCGCTGCCGCCCGACATCCAGGCCCCGCTCGCGGTCCGGGCGGCGGAGGCGGGCTGCCACATCCTGATGGACAAGCCGGTCGCCACGACGGTCGAGGGGGCCCGGGCGGTCGCCGATGCCGTCGCGAAGGCGGAGGTCGCCTCGGTCGTGTTCTGCACGCTCCGCTTCGCACCCGAGACGGCCGCGTGGATCGCCGAACAGGCCTCGGTGGGCGGCTGGTTCACCGCCCGTGCCCTGTGGCTCGGATCGCTCTACGCCGAGGGTTCGGACAGCGAGTACGCGGACTCCCCGTGGCGGCGCGAGAAGGGCGGCCTGTGGGACGTCGGCCCGCACGCGCTCTCGGTGCTCATCCCCGTCCTCGGCGAGGTCACGGAGCTGACCGCCGCCCGCGGCCCCGCCGACACCACCCACCTGATCCTGCGCCACACCTCCGGGGCCTCCAGCACGGTCACCCTCGGCCTGAGCGCCCCACCGGCCGCTGCGGGCATGGACATCGAGCTGCGGGGCGAGCACGGGACGGCCACGATCCCGGGGTGGGACGGCGCGGAGGCCGCGTTCCGGGGAGCGGTGGACGCGCTGTCCGAAGCGGTACGTACGGGCGTGCCGCACGCCTGCGACGCCCGCTTCGGCCTCCACCTCACGGAGCTGCTGGCGCGGGCGGAGGCGCAGGCGGACCGGACGTAGGGGTCACCCTGGCGGGAGGGCCCGGCACAGGGCCTCCAGCGCCTCCGGGTAGGCGTGTTCGGCGGGGGTCGCGTACCCCACGACGAGCCCGTCCCGCCCGTCCGCCGCCCGCTCAGCCCCCGGGTGCCGGTAGTCGGCGAGCCCCTCCACCGCGAGCCCCTGCCAGGCCGCCGCCCGCACCACCGAACGCTCGGTGCCGGGCGGCAGCTCCACCACCGCGTGCAGCCCCGCCGCGATCCCGGTGACCCGGACGTGCGGGGCCCGCCGCTCCAGGGCCGCCACCAACTGGTCCCGGCGCCGCCGGTGGCGCTGGCGCATCCGGCGTACATGACGGTCGTACGCGCCCGAGTCGACGAAGTCCGCGAGCGTCAGCTGATCGGTGGCGCTGGAGAACTGCTCACGCTCGCCCTTCGCCGCGACGACCGGCGTTACCAGCCGCTCGGGCAGCACCATCCAGCCGAGCCGCAGGGCGGGGGAGAGGCTCTTGCTCACAGACCCCAGCAGCACCACATGCTCGGGATCGAGCCCCTGGACGGCTCCCACGGGCTGCCGGTCGTAGCGGAACTCCCCGTCGTAGTCGTCCTCCACGACGAGCCCGCCCGTGGACCGCGCCCAGTCGGCCGCCGCCGCCCGCCGTGCGGGATGCAGCGGCCCGCCGGTCGGGAACTGGTGGGCGGGCGTGAGGAGTACGGCCCGGTCGCGGCGGGTCAGTTCACCGACCCGGGCACCGTCCCCGTCCACGCCCACCGGCCGGGTACCGACCCCGTGCGAGGCGAGCAGCCCGCGGTGGAACGGCAGCCCGTACGCCTCCGCCGCCCACGGTCCGCCCACCACCTCCGCCAGCAGCCGCAGCCCGTGCGCGGCGCCCGAGCAGAGCACGATGCGCTCCGGCGAGGCCCGCACCCCGCGGACCCGGGCCAGATAGCCGGCCATCGCCCGCCGCAGCTCGGGCCGCCCGTGCGGATCGCCGGGCCCGAACGCGTCGTTGGGGGCCGCGGCGAGTGCCCGCCGTGCGGAGGCCAGCCAGGCGGTCCGGGGGAAGGCCGAGGGGTCCGGCTGCCCCTGGACCAGGTCGTGGACCGGGCGGGAGGGGCGCTCCGGGGTGCGCGGTCGGTGGGCGGGCGTCACGGGCGCGGCCCGCTCGGCGACCCGGGTGCCCGAGCCCTGGCGGGCGGCGAGCCACCCCTCCGCGACCAGCTCCGCGTAGGCGTCGGCGACGGTGTTGCGGGCGAGGCCGAGGTCGGCGGCGAGGGAACGGTAGGGCGGCAGCCGGGTCCCGGGGGCGAGCCGCCCGCTGCGGACGGCCTCGCGGAGGGCACCCATCAGGACGGCCCGGCGGTTGCCGGTGCCGGCGAGCTCCAGCGGCAGATCACTGCCGAGGACCTCCGCTGAATTGACCCATGAATCCATCACCGAAATGCACCCCACTACCGGTCGCCCGTCGCCATAGATTCGTACCCATGAAGACGACAGAGATCAAGCCGCAGAACCGCACCGCCACCCCCGCCCCCACCGCCCGGCTCAATTTCGCGAAGGCGGCCCCGAAGGTCTTCCGGGCCGTGATCGGCCTGGACGCGGCGGCCCGCGAGGGGCTGGACCCGACGCTGGTCGAGCTGGTCCAGATCCGCTCCTCGCACCTGAACCACTGCGCGTACTGCCTCCACATGCACACGACGGACGCGCGGAAGGCCGGGGAGAGCGAGGAGCGGCTGCACATGGTCGCGGTGTGGCAGGAGGCGGCCCACTTCTTCACGGAGAAGGAACAGGCCGCCCTGGCCCTGACCGACGCGGTCACCCGGATCGCGGACGCGGGCGTCCCTGACGCGGTCTACAACCAGGCGGCCGCCCACTTCGACGACGAGGAGCTGGCCCAACTCCTCGCCCTGATCCTCACCATCAACACCTGGAACCGCATCGCCCTCGCGACGGCTAAGCGCGCGGGCACGGACGAACGCTGACGCCCCCGGCCCCCACCGGCTACCGGCGCCCCAACGCGTCCCGCACGGCTTCCTCACTCCGCGCCACAACGGCCGTGCCGTCCTCGGCGGTGATGATGGGCCGCTGGATCAGCTTGGGATGCTGGGACAGGGCGACGATCCACCGCTCCCGCGAAGAGGCTTCCCGCGGCCACTCCTTGAGCCCGAGCTCCTTGGCCACCGCTTCTTGCGTCCGCGTGATGTCCCACGGCTCAAGGCCCAGCCGGTCCAGGACGGCCCGGATCTCCTCGGGCGAGGGCACGTCCTCCAGGTAGCGCCGCACGGTGTAGTCGGCCCCTTCGGCGTCGAGCAGACTCACCGCGCTGCGGCACTTGGAACAGGCCGGATTGATCCAGATCTCCATGGGGCCAAGGTTACGCGAGGGACTGCCGAAAACGCCTCTGGCCAGGGGCGATTGTCAGTGGGGGGCAGTAAAATAGAGGGAGTTCGTAAGGGTTCCACCACCCTGCCAGGAGGATGCCGATGGCCGTTGCCGCAGCCACGACCGAGCCGCTCGACCGACAGCTCCCGATGCCCTTCCACCCGCCGCTTCCCGCCCCTCCGGCGAAGAAGCGACTGCCCGCGGGCCGCCCCCGCGAGTGGTACGTCTCGCACAACCGCCGCCTCAAGGCCATGCGCCTGGCGATCGCCCTGCTCGACAGCGGGGTCTACCAGCCGGCCAGCGCCGGAAACCACAAGATACGGACGACCGCCGAGCGCCTGGGCATGCACCCGCCGTCCGACACCACGTGCCGCATGGTCCGCGCCCTGATCCGCTACGGCCGCTGACTCGACCGCCCACCCGCTGACAGCCCTGTGCCCCGGTCCGAACACGGCCCGGGGCACAGGCATGGAAGCGTCCGGCCCGTCCGTAGAGTGATCGGCATGCCGTCCTCCGTACACATCCTCGCCTGCCGGCCGTTGACGCGTGGTGCGGTCGCGGAGTTCGTCGCCCTCCCAACCGGCCCGCCCGTCGGGGACGACTTCGAGGCCGTCGACGTGGAACTGGCGCGACGCGGATGGGTCTGGGAGGAGGAACGGGTCAGCGGCTCCTTCATCACCGGCTACGGGCACGTGCTGTGCTCCGACGGCAGAAACCCGTTCGGACACCCCCAGGGCCGGAGCTTCCTCGTGTTCGGCGAGGTGTACCCCGCCCAAGAGCGTGACGAGCACATGACCGGCGAGCCCTGGCTGCTCGAGAACATGGACCTCTGGACCCGGACTCCGGGCTGGGAGCGCTACGAGGCGTGCTCCGACCAGGACTGCGAAGCCCTCCTCACCCGGGCCGCGCGAGCCGTCACCCAGCACCTGGGCACCCCACCCGAGCGGACCGTGCTGTCGGACGCGGCGGTGGTCGCCGGCCCCGCGATGACGCACCGCATCTGGCGCACCCCCACCCACGCCCTGATCCTCGGCCCGGCGGCTGACAACGGCCCCTACGGCTACCTCACACACCTCCAGCTGTCCTGCACGCCCCTCGGCTGCGCGCCGGAACTGCCTCCCGCAGTCGACGGGGACGCGTTGACCGAATGGATCACCGCGCACGTCGACTGGTGACCGCCCGCCAAACGCTGGCTACTCGGCTGTATTCCGTACGACTGCCACCGCCACCGGGTACCTCGTCCGGTGAGGTGCGCATGATCTCGGTGGCGCGGCTGAACCAAGTCGACATGGGCCACACCGTCGCGGCCTGGGCGGACACGGCAACGGCATATCCCTCGGCGCCGCACTGCTGATCTGGCTGCCCCGCCTGGCGGGCGGGGCTAGCCGAGCGGTCCCGCCCCGCCCCGAGAGCGAACGGCCCTGGAGGGTCCGGGACCGCCCCGCCCGGCTAGGCCACCGGGACTGCCACCTGGCGGGCCGGAGGAAGAAGGCGTCGGAAAAGGCGCCGAGCGTTGGTGCCTGTTGCCTCTAATGTGACCGGATGACGACCGAGGCGATCACGCCGAAGAACGGACCCGGACCTGCCCAGCGCCGCCATGCCGGGGGAGCACGATGAGCGACCTGTGGACCGGCGAGAGGGTACGCCTGCGGGGCATCGAACCGGCGGACTGGGAGGGCTTCCGGGCCCTGGCCCTGCACACCGTGGACGCCCGCAACGCCGACGTGGTCGAGCCCCCGCGCTCGGACGCGAGCTTCCGCGCCTGGGCCACCGAACGCGCCGGCCGCTCCCCGAACCCCGCCGCATACCACCTGGTCATCGAGACCCGCTTCGAGCACGCCTTCGTCGGCGCGGTATCGGTCGGCGAGACGGACCCCAGGGCGGGCCGCTTCCGCACGGGCATCGAGGTCACCCGGGAACACCGCCGCCAGGGCTACGCAGCCGAGGCCACCGAACTGGTCCTCACCTACATGTTCGCCGAACAGCGCAGCCACAAGTGCGAGGTGGAGGTCTACGCCTTCAACGACGCCTCCCTGGCCCTCTACCGCAGCCTCGGCTTCGTGGAGGAGGGCCGCCTGCGCCAGCACGAGTTCTTCGCGGGCGCCTACCACGACGTGGTCCTGCTGGGCATCACGGCGGACGAGTACTGGGCGGGGAGGGCGCGGCCTTCGCTGCGGTGAGGTCGAGCCGGCTTCCAGTCGCCGGGGGCCGGAGTCAGCCGAAATGAGCCTGCCATAGGCTGCTCGTGGTCTCAAGATCCCGTACGCGGTCCGCAACGATTGGCAGAGGCGAGGTCTGGCCATGGCCGCTGCCCTGACCTGCTACAAGAAGCTCGCACAACTTGCCACGTGACACACCTTCTAAGAGCCCTCATAGTTATCGCACGCCAGCTGCATCGAGGCGACGCAACAACAGCGAAGCCAGGGCCAGATAGTCCAGCGCCTCATCCGGAGTATCGCCGATGTCTATTTCGTGGCCGCGTGGGTTGCGGATTCCTGTCGCCGCTCCTGCGAAGATAGATTTGTATCCCCGCTGTTCGTCGATTTCGGACTCGGTCGCGAGGTCTGTAAGCTTAATTTTGGCATTATTTTCGTTGAAGGCCTCCATCATCAACGCGTAGCCAGTCTTGTTCTGTAGCCTGGAGATTCGCTTAACCTCCTTCTCGATAAACTTGAACGCCTCGAATACAGATTGCTCCCCATACCCATCGTCGAAGAGGGCGCGCACTTTCCTCGGTAGGTCTGGGTGAATGTTCCGGGTCTCGAATGGATGTGGTTCTTCCTGGTTCAGGTTCTCGGCAAGGTTGTGGGGAATGGGCCTATGAGGTTCCAGCTCCGCGTTGCTTGACCGTGCGAGGCGTTCGAACCGGTCCAGTGGCACGCTCATGACATCAAGTGCTTCTTGATGCTCGCGAAGATAGCGTCGTAAGTTGCCCCATCGCCACCGGATGGCAAATTGACCTCGATACGCACTGTCAATCCCACTTCATGCCCACCTTGGGCCTTTTCTGGGCTGCCAGTGTCACCTGCCTCATTAGGAGCAGGGAACGGAGGTGTATCGTTCCGTTTCGGTGTCGACCTCTTAGATGTCTTCTTGCGTGCGTTGTCTGAGGCGGCGGTGGGTTTCTTGATCGCGTTAGCGCGGGCAGGAAGACTGCCGTTGCCAGCTAGTACGGCGAGGGTCCGGAATGTTGACGCCTGACGTTTACCTACCAGCTCCGAGGTTTTGTCGGCGGCTCGGAACCAGTGAATCAAATTCTCCCGCTCGACCTGCAGTGCGTCATTCATGTCATCGAAGAGTCGCGAGTAGGCCGTGCGTATGGCTCTCTCTAGGCCGGACTGGAAGCCGTCCGCGTTGGTATAGAGATAATCACTCTGCTCGTCAATTCGGTTGCCGTCCTCGTCGATGATGCCGAGGAATCGAAGCACCGCTATGACGTACGATTCATTGGCGGGTGCGATATTAAACCGACGTAGGTAGTCCGCGTCGATATTCGAGGGGACCGACTTGCGCAACTGCTCGAACACCTGAACGATTGCGCCTGGGCTGGAAGTGTATGGGTAGCTCGACATTGAGTTCCTCCCCTGAGCTTCGGCGTCCATGGCGCCAGACGTAACCGGGGAGCGAGCATACCGAGTGAAGTGCGTATGTGAACCCAACCTTGCACTTTTCGTCTTAAGGGTTGTCCCGCAAAGATCTTGGCTCCGAGCACGGTGTCGCCGGAAGAGTTGGCGAGGTGCTCAACTGGTGGTTCGAGAGGTGTCCAGGAACCGGGCGAAGTCGGCGAGCGAGTGGAAGTCGTTCTCCCGTAGGCCGATCCGCGGGTTGACGTGGTGCAGGAGCCCCGCGCCTTGGTGGTGAGCGGTCACGAAGGTCTGATCCAGCTCACTCTGCTCGTCGTCCACCCATGCGAAAGGACGGCCGCCTGCGTAATCCACCAGCGGCCCGGTCTTCCAGTGGACCCCATCAGGGCGCTCTCGGAGTAGGGCGTCGCCGAAGTCCACAAAGGGAAGTTCTGGAAGGCCCAGGACAGGTGCGATCCACCGGTTGGCGTCGTCCATCCATGTGGTCGCCCAGCACAGCTCGAAGCCGAGCTGGAGCAGGAATCGTCCATGCTCCGGGTTGAGCCAGACCCGCAGGGGCCGTCGGGACGAGAGCCCTCTGTCGTCCTGATGCGCGTCGTCCTGGGGGACTCTGAGTGTCGTGTAGCCGTCGGGACGCCTCTCTGCCTTGGCCGCGTAAGGGTTGAGCGGCCCGTCCACGTCAAGGAACAGCAGTGGTCGGTTCACGGTTTCCCCCGGGTCTTGCGCACTGTGGACTGCCCCGATCAGCGTATCTGTGGGATTGCCTCGGCACGGGTCGGCCTGACTGATGATCATGATGTGGCGAGTGTGATCACGGCATCGGAGCCGTCCTAATCCGGTAGTAGCGACAGCCCAAGAGACGTACGCCCGGGCTGTTCGAGCGGCAGAGGTTGGCCGCGATGGCGGTCACGTGAGTGTCGGGCTGACGCCTTGAGTCGTCCGGGGACTTGATCCCTATATCGAGAGCGGTGATGCCCGACGCTCTCGTGACCGCCACCATCGTCAACACTGCCCGCTTGATCACTCGTTGGTGTCTGTGGTGCGAGCCCGCTGCATGGTGACCCCTCGTGATGCCCGAGCCGCTTCAGCTCCAACGCAGACCGGGGCCCGTGCGGTGAGCTGGTGCCACGAACAGCTGCTGAGGTGGCGGACCGGCCTCGTGTCGAGTCCTTGGATTAGGTCGCTGCGTGGTTCCGCATGAGCTCGTGACCCGTACAAACACCCGAGCACGGGAAGGGGAAAGATCTTGATCTACTGCGGCATCGACTGGGCGGAGAAGACACACGACGTCGCCCTGGTCGACGACAGCGGCCAGTTACTGGCCAAGCGGCACATCACCGATGACGCCGCTGGCTACAAGATCCTGCTGGATCTGCTCGCCGAGTACGGCGACACGGAGGAACACCCAATCCCGGTCGCGATCGAGACATCCCGGGGCCTGCTGGTGGCGGTGCTGCGGAGCGGCAAACGGCAGGTGTTCGCGATCAACCCGATGGCCGCCGCCCGCTACCGCGACCGGCACTCCGTCTCCCGCAAGAAGTCCGACCCCGGCGACGCCCTCGTCCTCGCTAACGTGCTCCGCACCGACATGCACGCCCACCGGCCGCTTCCCCAGGACAGCGACCTGGCCCGCGCCGTCGCCGTCCTCGCCCGCGCTCAGCAGGACGCCACCTGGAACCGCCAGCAAATCGCCAACCAGCTCCGTTCCCTGCTGCGCGAGTACTACCCAGCCGCTCTCGCGGCCGTCGAATCCTGGAAGAACGGGCTCTGCCGCCCTGAGGCCCACCAGCTCCTCAAGCTGGCCCCGACACCGGCCAAGGCCGCTCGCCTCACGCGCACGCAGCTACAGGCCGCGCTCAAGCGGGCCGGTCGTCAGCGGGGCATCGCCGCCGATGCCGAGCGGCTGCGTGAGGTCCTGCGAACCGAGTGGGCCCACCAGCCGCAGCTGGTCGAAGACGCGCTCGGCAAGCAAATGCTCGCCCTCCTGATTCAGCTGGAGGCCGCCTGCACGGCCGCCGACAACCTTGCTGAGGCGGTCGAAGAGGCGTTCCCTCAGCACCCGGACGCTGAGATCATCCTCAGCTTCCCCGGCCTCGGCACACAGCTCGGCGCCCGGGTGCTCGCCGAGCTCGGCGACGACCGGAAACGGTTCGCCGACGCCCGCGGCCTGAAGGCATACGCCGGTGCCTCGCCCATCACGCGGGCCTCCGGCAAGAAGTCCAGCATCACCCGACGCTGGGTGAAGAACGACCGCCTCAATGCCGCCGGCTACCTCTGGGCGTTCTCCGCGATCACCGCCTCGCCGGGCGCCAAGGCTCACTACCGGCGACGACGCGACAACCATGCAGACTGGCACGCCGCCGCCCAGCGCAACCTCTTCAACCGCATGATCGGGCAGCTCTACCACTGCCTCCAGAATCGAGAACTCTTCGATGAGGAGTCCGCGTTCCCCGCACCGCCTGACGTCGCGGTCAGCGCGGCTTGACTGGCAACACCTCGTGCACCCAGGCAGGCAGCTCAGGGTCTTCGCGCCAGGACGCAGTGATCGTGATGAGGGCTTCCCACGAGGCTTCGGCTCCGGATCCAGGGCGAACTGCCGCAAGCTCGGCATACAGCCGACTGCACAGGTGGGAGGTGACTTCGTAGAGGGCCCCGTTGACCTCCGCCACTCGCGCCAGAGCGGATCCCGGGGCGTGAGGCGGTTCTCCATTGAGTCGGATGGTGGGGACCGCGGCAGCGTATGTCCGTCCGTGGATGAAGTCCCGCAACGCGACCACTTGGTCCCAAGTGGGCAAAGGGCGATGGGCGGGGGCCGAGTCAGTCATCCGGCAAGGCTATCCACGAGCTCACCGTTGTTCGAGGGCGTGGCCCGAGACCGTCTACTGGCCGGGGGACCGCACCCAGGGAGCGAAGCGCTGATCGGGGCCTGCATCCTCGCGCCAGTACCGCAGGACGGTTTCCTGGACGAGGTCGAGCCGCTCTGCGGCGATGAGGCACGAGACCGGCTCCTGCCCACCAGCGTCGGCCTCGAAGGCGACCACGACGGCCGGCTCCTCGCCGAGCTGACGAGTGACTTTCAGGAGCTCGTCCAGCGTCGGTGTGCGGAAGACCGGATCGTGAAAGGCGGACGGGCAGCTGGCGAAGAACGGATCGCCGAAGACCAGCTCCAGGCTGTGGTAGTAGGACAGGTCGTGGCCGGCGGCAAGCCTGAGTTGCCCGCCATCCCAGGCGACGACGTCCCAGTCCCACCAGGACCCTTCAGGGAGCTGGATCGCAGCATGCGGTCGTTCGACGTGCACCCTCGGCCCCTCACCCCGTTCGAACAGTTCGACAGGCTACACAACGGCCTGAGGCCCGCAGCTTGACGAGTTGGGACCCTGAGGTGTCTGGATATCCCCGTTCGCGGGGCTGAGCCCGCATTCGGCAAACTGCTGACCACGCTGCGGCGCGATGGAGCAGATGGGGTCCACAGAGGGCGGCCGTGGAGTCTGTCGTTGGAGGACCGGGTGTTTCTGGTCACGGCTTACTGGCGCACCAATCTGACGTTGCGGCAACTCGCTCCGCTGTTCGGCGTTTCGAAGTCGACGGCCGGCCGAGTCATCAACCACTTGGGCCCCCTGCTCGCTCTCCAGCCCCGCAAGCGGTTCGCCAAGGACACCGTGCTCATCGTGGACGGCACGTTGGTCACTCACGGTTCGCTCATGCTCACTGAACATCACGCGGGGACGGGTCGTTCGATGGATTCGCAAGGCGAAGAGATCACTGTCGGCCAAGCGGCCGAGGACTTCGCGGCAGAAGTTGCCCGCTGGCGCGAGGTGCGCAGCATGTCCAAACGGGCTTTGGCCAGGGCGATGGGGTTCGACCCGTCCTATGTCAGCCATGTGGAGTCGGGCCGCCACAAGTCCAGCGAGGACTTTGCCCGGCTGGCCGACGAAGCACTGAACGCGGGCAAGGCCATCTGGCGACGATGGCGTGGATACGAGAAGGCACGGGCACATGCCGACCCCACGTCTTCAACCCCGCCAGCTCCCCGCCGACCCGAACAGCCATACGCAACCGAATCCGCCCTCGTCGTCGAACACGACGCGGCCTCACTCCACTACGACGGTCGCTCCTACCGACTCACCATGCGCCGATTACTGCGGAACACCGGCACCGAGCCGGTCGCCCGCTACCTGATCCGCATCTCTGTCGATCGATACCCCGATGACCCCGGCGACCCCGAGCAATCCAACGCCCACTACCGAGCGCACCCTCTGACCTGGGATGAACTCGATCTCACCGCCACCTGCCGAGGCGAGGAGATGCGGTGGCAGGCGAAGCACGATCGCGACGCCTTCAAGGAAGTCTGGCTGCTCTTCGACAACGAACACGGTCGCTTTCCTCTCTACCCGGGCGAATCCGTCTGGATCGAGTACGCCTACACCGTGGGCCATGAGAAGTGGGGCAACTGGTTCCAGCGGGCCGTGCGTCTGCCCACCGAGCAACTCGAAGTCCAACTGGTCTTCCCGGCTGCTCTCGACCCCGTCGTCTGGGGCACCGAGACATCCATGACCGCCGAAGCCTCGCCGTTGCGTACCCCGCCCATCCGCGGTGACGCCGGTGAACAGCGGACGTTCACGTGGATCACGACCACACCCGCGCTGCATGCTCGGTACCGTCTGGAATGGCGGTTCCGGGCACAGCCCGAACCCGATTCGGACCAAGGAGAGTTCAGGTGACGGACATGCGGCCAAGCCAGCGGATGCGAGACCTCGGAGTTGTCCAACAGGGTGCCGCCATCCTCACCGAACAGGCCCGCGCGTTCGACCTGCCTGCCGAACGGGACGAAGCAGAAAGGGTCGTAGACGAGTTGTTCGCCGCCATGGACCGCATCGGCCAAGTGCACCCCTTCGCCAAGGGCATGGGCCTAGCGGCCCCACAAATCGGCATCAGCCGCGCCGCCGCCGTCGTCCAGCCGCCCGGCGACGCGCCCTCCATCGTCCTCCTCAACCCCCGGATCACTGAGAGCTGCAAGGAGACGGACGAGCACTACGAGGGCTGCCTGAGCTTCTTCGATGTCAGGGGCCTGGTGCCCCGCCCCCTGACAATCAATGTCGAGACCACGGCCCAGTCCGGCGAGACCGTGACCACTGTGTATGAACGCGGCCTCGCCCGCCTCATCCATCACGAGATCGATCACCTCGGCGGGCTGCTCTACACCGCGCGTATGAACGTGGGAGTCACCCCCATTCCCGTGGAGCAGTACCGGCAGACCGGGCAGGCATGGGCCTACGAACGCTCGTGACCTCCGGTTTCGCCCTGGGCAGAGGCTGATGCGTTTGGGTGCTCTCCGGGAACGAACAGGTTCGACCCGGATAAAACGAGGAGATTCAAGTGACCAGTTCTGTGCCCTGGCAGGAGCGCCTGTCCACAGGCACCGAAGCAGTCCAGGACGAAGTGATCCGCTGGTATCAGGAGACGCCCGAGGGCCAGGCGTACGTACCGACCATGATCTGGGGGACGTTCCAGACGGAGGCGTACGCCACCGTGATCCTGGGGCAGGTCGTCGACTTCCTCGGGGTTCCGGACGATGTGCCCGCAGGCGTGGCCAAGCGGATGCAGCGGCAGCAGGTGCTGTACGACGGCGAGCACCACTACGACGTCGTCCTCGGGGAGCAGGCGCTCTACACGAACATCGGCGGGCCCGAGGTCATGCGGGAGCAGATGGACCGGATCCTCCGTGACATCGACCTGCCCTCAATCACCCTTGGCATCATCCCTGCCACGGCGCCCGTGGACATGCTTCCTGTCCATGCCTTCAATCTGCACGGAGACGAGGTCCACGTAGAGCTGGTCTCCTCCGGCCTGAACGTGACCGAGCCCGCCGAACTCGACCTCTACCGGAAGGCTTTCAGCCGGCTGAGCGACGCGGCGTTGTACGGCGAAGCAGCCGAGGAAATCCTTCAGAAGGCCCGGTCCTTCTGGGGCGGGGCTCGACGCGGCTGACAGCACGAGCGAGGGCCGCCACCCCCGGAAGGAGGTGGCGGCCCTCGGTGCCTCAGGAATCAGGCGCAGGTGAGTACGACCCGCGGCCTAGATGTCGAAGTAAAGCTCAAACTCGTGCGGGTGCGGACGCAGCTGGATCGGGGCGATCTCGTGCGTGCGCTTGTAGTCGATCCAGGTCTCGATCAGGTCCGACGTGAAGACGCCGCCCGCCTGGAGGTACTCGTTGTCCGCCTCCAGGGCTTCGAGCACGGCAGGGAGGGACGTCGGGACCTGCTGGACGTTGGCGTGCTCCTCGGGAGCCAGCTCGTAGAGGTCCTTGTCGATCGGCTCGGCCGGCTCGATCTTGTTCTTCACGCCGTCCAGGCCCGCCATCAGCAGGGCGGAGAAGGCGAGGTACGGGTTGGAGGACGGGTCCGGGGCGCGGAACTCGACGCGCTTGGCCTTCGGGTTCGAGCCGGTGATCGGGATGCGCATCGCGGCGGAGCGGTTGCGCTGCGAGTACACCATGTTGACCGGGGCCTCGAAGCCGGGGACCAGGCGGTGGTAGGAGTTCACCGTCGGGTTGGTGAACGCCAGCAGCGACGGGGCGTGCTTCAGGATGCCGCCGATGTAGTAGCGCGCCATGTCCGACAGGCCCGCGTAACCCTGCTCGTCGTAGAAGAGCGGCGTGCCGCCCTGCCACAGCGACTGGTGGACGTGCATGCCCGAGCCGTTGTCGCCGAAGATCGGCTTCGGCATGAAGGTCGCGGTCTTGCCGTTGCGCCAGGCGACGTTCTTCACGATGTACTTGAAGAGCATCAGGTCGTCGGCCGCGGCGAGCAGCGTGTTGAACTTGTAGTTGATCTCGGCCTGGCCGGCGGTGCCGACCTCGTGGTGCTGGCGCTCGACCTGGAGGCCGTTCTTGTCCAGCTCCAGGGAGATCTCGGCACGCAGGTCGGCGAAGTGGTCCACCGGCGGGACCGGGAAGTAGCCGCCCTTGTAGCGGACCTTGTAGCCGCGGTTGTTCTCCTCCGACCCGGTGTTCCAGGCGCCGGCCTCGGAGTCGATGTGGTAGAAGCTCTCGTTCGCCGACGTCTGGAAGCGGACGTTGTCGAAGACGTAGAACTCGGCCTCCGGGCCGAAGTACGCGGTGTCCGCGAAGCCGGTCGAGGCCAGGTAGGCCTCGGCCTTCTTGGCGATGTTCCGCGGGTCACGGCTGTACTGCTCGCCCGTGATCGGGTCGTGGATGAAGAAGTTGATGTTGACGGTCTTGTCGCGGCGGAAGGGGTCCACCCGAGCCGTCGACAGGTCGGCGCGCAGCGCCATGTCGGACTCGTGGATCGCCTGGAAACCGCGGATCGACGAGCCGTCGAAGGCGAGTTCCTCGGCCGGGTCGAAGGTCGCTGCCGGGATCGTGAAGTGCTGCATCACCCCGGGCAGGTCGCAGAACCGGACATCGATGAACTTGACGTCGTTGTCCGCTACGTACTTCTGCACTTCGTCGGCGTTCTGGAACATCCAACTCCTCCTACTCCCGGCCCGGGAGGGACGGGGTTGTAGCTCGTGGTGCGGCCAGTGCGGTGGCACACGCTGGACCCGACCATAGGCAGACGGGATTTCTCAAGCATGACCCATTTGTTTCGCCCAAGTTAACCGGGGCGGGGGTGGGTGGCATCTCAGCAGCTGTTTCCGTGCCCCGCCCGGCCGGGCCCAAACCTGGGCGCAGTACCGTGGACGGGTGGACAACAGGCAAGCAATCGGATCGTGGCTCTCGGGGCCCCGCGCGGCCGCCGAAGAGATGGGCGCCGACTTCGGCTACCGCGGCAAGAGGCTCGGGCTGCCCGAGGAGGGGCCGGGGGCGATCGCCCCGCTCGGCCGTCGTTTCGGGGCCATCTTCATCGACTGGTCGATCTGCATGGTGATCGCATACGGGCTGCTCGCTCGCGGTGACCAGCAGGCGGCGGGGAACTGGGCGCTCGGCGTCTTCCTCCTGATGAGTGCCCTCACCGTCGGCACCATCGGCTGCACCCCCGGCAAGCGTCTCCTGGGGCTCCGTGTGGTCTCCGAGGACGGCGGCCGCCTCGGCTTCGGGCGCGTCCTCGTACGGACCGTCCTGCTCCTGCTCGTCATCCCCGCCCTCGTCTGGGACCGCGACGGGCGCGGCCTCCACGACCGCCTCGGCCGTGCCGTACAGGTCCGGATGTAGCCACAGAGCCTGAGATGTAGCCACAGAGCCGCCTGAGATGTAGCCACGGAGCCTGAGGTGGGCCGCAAGGCCCGGAGAACGCGGCGGCCCCGGACCGTTCCTCGGTCCGGGGCCGTCCGTCTGCGTCGCGTACGTGCACGCCTCCGCGGTCAGCGCATCTTTCCGCCGCGCGGCATCCGCATGCCCTTGGGCATGGGTCCCTTCGGCAAGGGCATGTTGCTCATCAGGTCGCCCATCGCGCGCAGCCGGTCGTTGGTGGTGGTCACCTGCTGGCCGGTGAGGACGCGGGGGAGCTTCAGCATCTTGGTGCGGACCTTCTTCAGGGGCACCTGGCCCTCGCCGTCGCCGACGATGATGTCGTGGACCGGGACGTCCACCACGATGCGGGCCATCTTCTTCTTCTCGGACGCCAGCAGGCCCTTCACCCGGTTCGGGTTGCCCTCGGCGACCAGGACGATGCCGGCCTTGCCGACCGACCGGTGCACGACGTCCTGGCTGCGGTTCATCGCCACAGCGGGGGTCGTGGTCCAGCCGCGTCCGATCCGGTCCAGGACGGCGGCCGCCGCGCCGGGCTGGCCCTCCATCTGCCCGAAGGCCGCTCGCTCGGCCCGTCGTCCGAAGACGATCGCCATCGCGAGGATGGCCAGGACGAAGCCCAGGATGCCCAGGTAGACCGGGTGACCGATCACGAAGCCGATGCCGAGGAGGACACCGAACGTGGCGATTCCCACGCCCGCGACGATGAGCCCGATCTTGCTGTCGGACCGCCTGGTCATCTTGTAGGTCAGGGCGATCTGCTTGAGCCGCCCTGCGTTCTCGGCGCTGTCCGCGCCTTCAGTTTTTGCCTTCCTCGCCATGTACAGAAGTTTACGTGGCGTGGAAGCGACCTAGGAACGGTGGTCGGACACGGCTTCGAGCGCGTAGGGGTACTCCACCCGGTCCTTGGCCCGGCGGCGGTCCTCCAGGACGGCCGTCCAGGCGTTGCGGCGGGCGGTGCGCTGGCCGCTGCTCAGCAGGAGCGACTCGACGGCGCGCAGGGCCGTGGTGACGGACGGAATGGCGTGGGCGCGGACCGGTGCGGCCTGCATGGTGTTCCCCCTCGGAGTGGATGCGCCCCCCGGGGCGCGGACTGAGTACGGGAAGCAGTGACGGCGGCGGCGAGAGCTGCCGCTGCACGTGTACCTAGGGTCACTGCTCGGTGTTACCAGCGCGTGACCGGTCGGTCAAACACCAATGAACCCTTCATTCCGGAGCCCCGCACGCCGAGGCGGCCCATACGCGTCCCTCACCTGCGGGGAGCGTACGGGCCGCCTCGGACGTGCGGTTACTGCTCGGTGGACCGGGTGAGCGGACTCACACGGCCTGGGCGGTCGGCACGGCGGTGGCGGCCGCGCCGCGCGCCTCCATCGCCTGCTGGAAAAGACGGCCCGCGCGGTACGAGGAACGCACCAGCGGCCCCGACATCACGCCGGAGTAGCCGATCGCGTCGGCCTCGTCCTTCAGCTCGACGAACTCCATCGGCTTCACCCAGCGCTCGACCGGGTGGTGCCGCAGGGACGGGCGCAGGTACTGCGTAATCGTGATGAGCTCGCAACCCGCGTCGTACAGGTCCTGGAGCGCCTCGCTGACTTCCTCGCGGGTCTCGCCCATGCCGAGGATCAGGTTCGACTTGGTCACCAGACCGGCCTCGCGGGCCCGCGTGATGACTTCCAGGGACCGCTCGTAGCGGAAACCGGGGCGGATGCGCTTGAAGATGCGCGGCACCGTCTCCACGTTGTGCGCGAGCACCTCGGGGCGCGAGGAGAAGACCTCGGCGAGCTGCTCGGGCTCGGCGTTGAAGTCGGGGATCAGCAGCTCGACCTTGGTCGCGCCCGCCTCCCGCTCCGCCGTCAGCGTGTGGATCTGGCGGACGGTCTCCGCGTACAGCCAGGAACCGCCGTCCTCCAGGTCGTCGCGGGCGACGCCGGTGATGGTGGCGTAGTTCAGGTCCATCTTGACGACGGACTCGCCGACCCGGCGGGGCTCGTCACGGTCCAGCGCCTGCGGCTTGCCCGTGTCGATCTGGCAGAAGTCGCAGCGCCGCGTGCACTGGTCACCGCCGATGAGGAAGGTGGCCTCGCGGTCCTCCCAGCATTCGAAGATGTTGGGGCAGCCCGCCTCCTGGCAGACCGTGTGCAGCCCTTCCCCCTTCACCAGCTGCTGCAGCTGCTTGTACTCGGGGCCCATCTTCGCCCGCGTTTTGATCCACTCGGGCTTGCGCTCGATGGGGGTCTGGCTGTTCCGGACCTCCAGGCGCAGCATCTTGCGCCCGTCGGGTGCGACAGCGGACACTCCGGCACTCCCCTTTGCTTTCTGCTGCGTGGGATTCGCATGGGATTCTTCGGCGAACACCAGGGTACGCCCGTAAATCAAACGCCCTTACGTCTGGCCAACCTGCGGCCGACAGGGCCTATTCCCCGGCCGGTGGTGGCGGCCGGAGGCTACTGACCGGTACTACGCCGGGGCCGCGGCCTTCGGCTGCTCGACCACCCGCGGGGCGAGTTCCGCGTTCTCCAGGATGTCCCGCAGGTGCTTCTCGGCGACCGGCAGCACCTCCTCGATGGTGATCTCCCGGCCCAGCTCGTTGGAGAGCGAGGTGACCCCTGCGTCGCGGATGCCGCACGGCACGATCTTGTCGAACCAGGTGTTGTCCGGGTTCACGTTGAGTGCGAAGCCGTGCATCGTCACGCCCTTGGCGACCCGGATCCCGATCGCGGCCAGCTTGCGGTCCTCGCGGCGCTGGCCGGCGTTGGACGGGGCGTACTCCGGGCCGTTCAGCCGCGGGTCGAACTCCTCGTCCTGGAGCCTGGGGTCGAAGTCCAGCGAGAGCCCGCCGAGCGCGCGGCGCTCCTCGACCGGGTCGCCGAGCACCCAGACCCCGCTGCGGCCCTCGACCCGCGAGGTCTCCACCCCGAAGTCGGCGGCCGTACGGATCAGTGCGTCCTCCAGGCGGCGCACGTGCGCGACGACGTCGACCGGACGCGGCAGCTTCTGGATCGGGTAGCCGACGAGCTGCCCGGGGCCGTGCCAGGTGATCTTGCCGCCCCGGTCCACATCGATGACCGGGGTGCCGTCCAGCGGGCGTTCGCTGTCGGCGGTACGGCGGCCCGCGGTGTAGACGGGCGGGTGCTCCAGCAGCAGGCAGGTGTCCGGCACCAGGTCCTCGAACCGGGCCGCGTGCACCTCACGCTGCTTCTGCCAGGCCTCCTGGTACTCGACCGCCTCCGCGCCGAAGCCCAGACGGACGAACCGCAGCTCGCTCACGACAGATGCCTCCCTATGTCGGGTGCCGTGTGCCCCAAGGGGTGTCCCCGGGGATGACGGCACCCTGCACTGATCGCGCCCGCAACCACTGTACGACCGCCACCCGGCCGGCCCACCGGCAGGTCGAGAGCGCATGGGTATCCCGGTCGCCGCCGTCAGCTCGGTTCGCAATCCTCACACGATCGGATGAACGTGGAGCAAAGGGTGTCTCCGACCGCCCCGGCGGACGCTAAGTTCGCGCCGTTCCCCAGGGGCTGCCCGGGCCCCCGAAGGCAGGAGACCGTACAGCTGATGTCGGAACGACCCCCGCAGCGCACGCCCAACCGCCGCCTCGCCTCACTCATCGCGGAAGCCGGGTTCTCCCATGCGGGTCTCGCCCGCAGGGTCGATCAGCTCGGCCTCGAACACGGACTGGACCTGCGGTACGACAAGACCTCGGTCACCCGCTGGCTGCGGGGACAGCAGCCGCGCGGCACCACCCCAGCCCTGATCGCCGAGGTCTTCACCCGGCGCCTCGGGCGGCGGCTCTCCGCCCAGGACCTGGGGCTCGACGCCTGCGCGCCGGTCTACGCGGGGCTGGAGTTCGCGGCCACCCCCACCGAGGCCGTCGACATCGTCAGCGGCCTCTGGCGGAAGGACTCGGGCACCCACACGGAGCTGCGCAAGATCGCCTTCACGCCCGCAGGCCTCGTCGTCCCCAGCCGGGACTGGCTGATCGGCCGCGCCGACGAGTGGGTGGCCCGCGACGGCGGGGCGGCCCAGCCGCCCGCCCCGCACCGCAGGGGAGGTGCCGGGGCCGCCGGTGGGGCCCCGGCACCCGGCCGTACGGATACACCTGGCCGTACGGATACACCCGGCCGTGCGGAGATGCCCGGCCGTACGGAGACACCCGGCCGGGGTCCGGAGACATCCGGCCGTACGGACGGGGCCCTGCGCACCGACCTCCGCGGTATGCCCCGCCCCGGCGGAGCCCTGCGCCCGCCGGGACGGCCCGCCCAGCCGGCCGGCCACCCCGTCCCGGCCGCCGCCCAGCCGTCCGCGACGGACCCGGTGGGCGCGGTCCGCCCCGGGACGGGGCCCCTGCCCGGCGCCGGAGCCTCAGCCGGTACGGAAGCGCTCCCCGTGGTCCCGCGCCAGCGGCAGACCGAGCGCGGGCCCGGCCAGCGCGTCGGCAGCGGGGATGTCGCGGCGCTGCGCTCGGTCGGCGAGCTCTTCCGCACCCTCGACCACGCCTACGGCGGCGGCCACGCCCGCCAGGCCCTCGTGCGGTATCTGGAGCACGAGGCCGAGCCGATGCTCCGCGGGAGTTACGGCGAAGCCACCGGGCGCCGCCTCTTCGCCGCGGCCGCCGACCTGACCCGGCTGGCCGGCTGGACCTCGTTCGACATCGCCGCCCACGGCCTGGCCCAGCGGTACTTCGTCCAGGCGCTGCGGCTCGCCCAGGCCGCCGGGGACCGCGGCTACGGGGCGTACGTCCTGATCACCATGAGCCGCCAGGCCGTCTACCTCGGGCACGGCAGGGAGGCCGTCCAGCTCGCCCGCGTCGCCCAGCAGGGCATCGGCTCCGCCGCCCCGCCCCTCGTCCAGGCCCTGCTGCACTCGGTCGAGGCGCGCGGCCACGGGATCCTCGGCGAGGCGCGGGCCTGCACCGCCGCGCTGACCCGGGCCGAGCACGCCCTGGAGATCGCGCGCCCCGGGGACGAGGCGCCGGCGTGGGCCCGCCCCTTCGACGAGGCCGAGCTCGCGCACGAGCTCGGCCACTGCCACCGCGACCTCCAGCAGTACCGGGCCGCCGCCCAGCACGCGGAGCGCTCGCTCCAGCTGCGCGCTCCGGCGTACGCCCGCAGCCGGCTGTTCTGCCGGGTGGTGCTCGCCTCCGCCCGGCTGGGCCTCGGCGAGCTGGAACAGGCCTGCCGACTGGGGGCCGAGGCGGCCCAGCAGGCATCGGAGATGCGCTCGGTCCGGGCCGTCGAGTACGTACG
Organism: Streptomyces microflavus; assembly: GCF_014650075.1. Classification (GTDB taxonomy): domain Bacteria; phylum Actinomycetota; class Actinomycetes; order Streptomycetales; family Streptomycetaceae; genus Streptomyces; species Streptomyces microflavus. Next base: position 992,163 of record NZ_BMUG01000001.1, read on the forward strand.
CGCCTTCGAGCGCAGCCTGGAGCCGTACCGGGACGCCGCCCCCGTCCGCGGCTACCGCGAACGGGTCGCCGCGCTCGGCTGACTGTCGCGCGGGCTCCATAGCCGACAGACCGTGGAGCCCGCGCACGCCCTACGCCGCCTCCGGCAGCCCCACGCCCCCCAGATGCGCCGGTGCCACTCCCAGGTCCGTCAGGATCGCCTCGGCCGCCCGGCGCCCCGAGTGCAGCGCGCCCTGGACGCTGCTGGTGTCCCGGTGGTCGCCGCAGACGTACAGCCCGGCCAGCACCCGCACCGGCCGGCGCGGGTCGTGCGGGGCCTCCATCGCGGGCACCGCCTCCGGGTCGTGGTGGGCGGCCAGCAGCTCCCAGTCGTCCGTCGGGGTCCCGTACAGCGCCGCCAGATGCGTGCGTACGGAACGGTCCAGGTCCGGCGGCGGGGTGCCGAGCACCGTCGAGGTGATCAGCGTCCGGCCCTCCGGCGCGCGCGAGGGATCCACCTCGCTCATCACCGCCGTGTACGCCACCGGACCCGCCCGGTCGCCGTCCAGCACCAGCGACCTGCCGGTCGGCGGCGGCGCGGGCGCCGTGTGGTGAAGGACCGTCACCGGGCGGAAGGCCGGCACCCGCAGCCCCGGCAGCAGCTCGGCCGCAGCCCCGGCGCCGGTCGCCAGGAGCAGCGAACGGCACCCCAGTTCGCCATGTTCCTTCGTGCGTACGGTGGTGATGTCGGCGGCCGTGACATGCACCCCGGTCCGTACCGTGCCGGGCGGCAGCGAGGCCGCCAGCAGATCCGGCAGCGTCCCCGAACCCCCCGCCGGGACGCAGAGCCCGCCCCGCGCGTAGTCCCGCAGCGCCAGATCCGCGCACCGGCTCGACGTGGTGAGGCCGGGGTCTCCGAGCAGCGCGGAGAGCAGTGGGCGCAGGACGGCGTCGACCGTACGGGCGGGCATCTGGCCCGCCGTCAGGGCCGCGAGCGCCGTCCGCTCGGGGCGGGCCAGGAGCCGGGCCGTCGGGGTGGCGGCCAGCCGGGAGAGCGCGGCGCCGAGCCGGGCCCGGTCGATCGCATCGGAGACCGTGCCGCTGCTCCTGAGGCCGGTGGTCCTGAGCCCTGTGCCTATGAGCCCGGTGCCTTTGAGTCCCGCTCCCTTGAGGCTTGCGCCTTTGAGTCCTGCGTTCCTGGCGCCGAGGCCGGCCCGCGACACGGTCCGCAGTTGGTCCCCGTACCCGCCCGGCGCGAGCTGGGGGGCGCTCGACCGGGTGCGTACGGCCCTGAGTGCGCCCCTCGCGCTCCGTATGTCGCCGGTGCGATGGCGGCGGCCGTCACTGTGCACCAGCACCCCGGGCGCGAACTCCCGCAGCTCCGGGGTGCCGAGCCCCGGGGTGGTGGTCAGCTCAGGCCAGGAGGTGCAGAGCAGGGGGCCGAGCTGGTCGAGACGGAAGCCGTCCACCTCATGGGTGGTGAGCCGGCCGCCCACGGTGGAGGCCGCCTCCAGGACACTGACGCCGACTCCGGCGCCGGTCAGCAGATGGGCCGCTGAGAGGCCGGCGATCCCGGCCCCGATGATGATCACGTCCGCGTGGTGTGCCGTGCTGCGCACAAGCCCCTCCCCGAGTCGGTGCGACTGGTGGGGGCTTCTTGCCCCCAACAGGTCCCCGGAATGCCGGAGTTCGCATCGAGGCTAGGAGGATGGCTGATACTGCATCAGACGCGCGTGCCCGGGGGCACCGGGGCACGGGGTCGCACACGTCACAGCCGCGTGGCAGCCGTGTGGCCGCCGCGTGCGGGTGCGGCTCAGCGCAGCGCCGCGCGGATCGCCGCGTCGACGCCGGGGAAGGCGAACGAGAAGCCGGAGTCCAGCAGTTGCCCGGGGATCACCCGCTGGCTGCCCAGCACATCGCCGGCGAACTCCCCGAGCGCGACCCGCAGGGCGGGCGCGGGAGCGGTGAACAGGGTCGGGCGGCGCAGCACGCGGCCCATCGCGGCCGTCACCTCGGCGTTGGTGACCGGGTCGGGCCCGGTCAGGTTCACCGGGCCGGTCAGCGACTCGGTGTCCAGGATGTGGCGCAGGGCCGAGACATGGTCGTGCAGCGCGATGAAGCTCCAGTACTGGCGGCCGTTGCCCAGCCGCCCGCCCAGCCCCGCCTTGAACAGGGGGAACATCCGCCCCCACGCCCCACCCTCGCGGGCCACCACCAGTCCGGTGCGGGCGTGCACCGTACGGATGCCCCGCTCCTCGGCGGCGGCCGTCGCGGCCTCCCACTCCTCGCACACGGAGGGCAGGAAGCCGTCACCGGGCGGCGCGGTCTCGTCCACGGCGCGGTCTCCCGTATCGCCGTAGAAGCCGATGGCCGACCCGGAGAGCAGCACCTTCGGCGGGGTGTCGAGGGAGGCGACGGCCTCGGCGATCGCGGCGGTGCCCAGCACCCGGCTCTCGCGGATCTCCCGCTTGTAGTCGTCGGTCCAGCGGTGGTCGCCGACCCCGGCCCCGGCGAGGTGGACGACCGCGTCGCAGCCCACCAGACCGGCCACGTCCACATGACCCCGCTTGGGGTCCCATTCCACCTCGTCCCCGGACCTGGCGGGCCGCCGCACCAGGCGGGCCACTTCGTGCCCGTCGGCGCGCAGCGAGCGCACGAGCGCCGCTCCGATGAGTCCGGACGATCCAGTGACGGCGATACGGGAGGTCGGCATGGTGCCATCCTGCCCCAAGGATTGGGGGAAACACGGCAGTGGATACGGGGGAAAACACCATGGAGTGCGAAGAACCCGGCATGGGACAGTGACGGCATGTCCGCAACCACCACCCTCCACTCCGTCTCCGTCCGCCCGGCCCTGTCCGCCGACGAGGAAGCGCTCGGTGAGCTCGACCGGGCCACCTGGTCGACGCTCCACGCGGTGATGCCCCGGCCCCGGCCTCCGTACGACCCCTTCTTCGACGAGCGGCACCGGCCCGAGGACTTCCTGGTGGCCGAGGCCGCGACGGAAGCCGTGACGGAGGCCGGGGCCCCGGACGGTTCCGGCGGGACGCGTATCGCCGGGTACATACGCCTGGTCCCGCCCACCCCGCTCGCCTGCAACGCCCATGTGCGCCAGATACAGGGCCTCGCCGTGGCGGCCTGGGCGCGCGGGGCCGGTGTCGGACGGACCCTGCTGCGGGCCGCGTGCGCCGAGGCGAGGCGCCAGGGCGCCAACCGGATCACGCTGCGGGTGCTCGGGCACAACACCCCCGCCCGGGCGCTCTACGCCTCCGAGGGGTTCGCCGTGGAAGGGGTGCTGAGCGGGGAGTTCTTCCTGCACGGGCGCTATGTCGACGACGTGCTGATGGGGCGCTCGCTGGCCCCCTGACTGCCGTCGGCTTCCTGACCGCCGGTGGCCCCTGACCGCGGGTGGCCCCTGACCGCCTGGGGCTCAGCGCGGTGCGAAGCGGTCCGAGAGGTCCGGGTAGCGGGCGGCCAGTGCGCCCTCGTCCTCGAAGTCGACCGGGGTCCCCAGCGGCTCGGTGGGCTGCGGCGGCAGTCCCAGATCGGGCGCGACCACACCCGTGAGCTGCTCGTACGCCTCGTCGGCCGCGTAGCCCAGCTCCTCGCCGTCCCCGTCGATCTCCTCGTCGAAGTCGTCCAGCAGCTCGGCCAGACCGTCCGGGTCGTGCAGCGCGCCCTCGAAGACCTCCCGGCCCTGGCCGATCAGCCAGCACCGGAAGTAGTCGAAGGCGTCGTCGCTCGCCCCGCCGAGCAGCACGGCGGCCGCGCCCCACAGGTCCCAGCGGTAGGCGCGGTTGTAGCGGGCCTCGAAGTGCCGGGCGAAGTCCAGCACGGAATCGGGGTCGAGCTGCACCAGCCGTTCCACGAGCAGATCGGCCTGCTCCTCGGGGTCGCCATCGGCGGCCTCGCGGGTGCTGTCGATGATCTCCCAGAATTCCGTCTCGTCCATCACGGGTCCAGCATCCAGCCTGCCGGGACCCCCCGCACGCCCAGACGGCGAAAAGAAGCCTTTCAGCGATACAGATCACTCAGGCGTTCGACCGCCCCGGCGAACCGGCTCCGCAGCTCCTCCGGTGCCACGACCTCCAACTCGGGACCCAGCGAAAGGAGCTGGCCGTAGGCGACGTCCAGTGACTCCACGGGAAGGGTGACCGTGCGCCACCCGTCCGGACCGGCGGGAGGGGCCTTCGCGAGGGCCTCCGCGGCGGCCGCCCGGTCCCCGGTGTACGAGAGCTGCCGGGCACCGCTCTCGGACACCCGTACGGTCACCTCGGTACGCAGGAGTGACCGGGCGAACTCGGCGGCCCGTGCCTCCCAGAACGCGGGCAGGTCGAAGGTCTCGTCCCGCTCGAAGCGCTCGTCGGCCGGCTCCACCGAGGTGAACCGGTCGATCCGGTAGACCCGGAAGTCGTCCGTGACCTCGGCGCACAGGTACCAGACCCCGGCCTTGAGGACGAGGCCGTACGGAGCGAGCTCCCGCGCCACCTCCGTACGCCGGTGCTCGCGGCCCCCGCCCTTGCGGTAGCGGACCCGCAGCAGGCGGTCGTCCCAGACGGCGTCGGCGACGACGGGCAGCAGCCCGGGGGGCTCCGGCTCGTGGTACCAGGAAGGGGCGTCCAGGTGGAAGCGCCGGGCGGCCGAGGCCGAGGCGTCACGCAGGGAGGGCAGCAGCGCGGCCGACACCTTGAGGCGGGCCGCCGACGCCGCGTCCTCCAGCCCCATCTCGCGCAGCGCGGAGGGCAGCCCGGAGAGGAACAGCGCCTCCGCCTCGCCCCGGTCCAGGCCGGTCAGCCGGGTGCGGTAGCCGCCGACGAGCCGGTAGCCGCCCGCCCGGCCGCGCTCCGCCCACACCGGGACGCCGGCCTCGGAGAGCGCCTGTGCGTCCCGGGTGACCGTACGCTCCGACACCTCCAGCTCCGCCGCCAGCTCGGCGCCGGTCATCGCGGGGCGGGACTGCAGGAGCAGCACCATCTTGATCAGCCGGGCAGCACGCATGCGCCCATTGTGGCGGCAGCGAAAACCCCCGGCCGCCCACGCCGTGACGTCCGGGCCGCGTATGCCGTGCCCCCCGGCCGCCCACGCCGAAACCCCCGGCCGCCGGGGCGGAAGCGCTGTCGGGCACTTCCGCCCCGACGACCGGGGGTCGGGTCGGGCCGGTGGCTCAGAGGCCGTACCGCTCCCGGGCCTCCTTGACCGCCGAGGCAGGGACCTCGCCACGCTTGACCAGCTGGGCCAGCGAAGCCACCACGATCGACTGGGCGTCGACCCCGAAGTGGCGGCGGGCCGCCGCGCGGGTGTCGGAGAGGCCGAAGCCGTCCGTGCCGAGCGAGGACCAGTCCTGCTCCACCCACTGGCTGATCTGGTCCGGGACCTGGCGCATCCAGTCGCTGACCGCGAGCACCGGGCCCGGCGCACCGGAGAGCGCCTGCGTCACGTACGGGACCTGCACCTCACCGCGCAGGAGCGCCTCGTCGGCCTCCAGCGCGTCGCGGCGCAGCTCGCCCCACGAGGTGGCGGACCAGACGTCGGCCGTGACACCCCAGTCGGCGGCCAGCAGCTCCTGGGCCTCCAGGGCCCAGTGGATCGCCGTGCCGGAGGCGAGCAGCTGCAGGCGTGGCGCGTCCGCCTTCGCGGGCGTGCCCTCCTTGAAGCGGTAGAGGCCCTTGACGATGCCCTCCTCGACGCCCTCGGGCATCGCGGGCTGGGGCTTCGGCTCGTTGTAGACCGTCAGGTAGTAGAAGACGTCCTCGGCATCGGGGCCGTACATCCGCCGCAGACCGTCCTTGACGATCACCGCGACCTCGTACGCGAACGCCGGGTCGTAGTTGAGCGAGGCCGGGTTGGTGGCCGCGATCAGGTGCGAGTGGCCGTCCGCGTGCTGGAGGCCCTCACCGGTCAGCGTCGTGCGGCCCGCCGTGGCGCCGACGATGAAGCCCTTGCCGAGCTGGTCGGCGAGCTGCCACATCTGGTCGCCGGTCCGCTGCCAGCCGAACATCGAGTAGAAGATGTAGAACGGGATCATCGTCTCGCCGTGCGTCGCGTACGACGTGGAGGCGGCGATGAAGTCGGCCATGGCCCCGGCCTCGGTGATCCCCTCGTTGAGGATCTGGCCGTCCTTGGCCTCCTTGTAGTACATCAGCTGGTCACGGTCGACCGGGTCGTACGTCTGGCCCAGCGGCGAGTAGATGCCGGCGGAGGGGAAGAGGGACTCCATACCGAAGGTACGGGCCTCGTCCGGGACGATCGGCACCCAGCGTTTGCCGGTCTCCTTGTCCCGCATCAGGTCCTTCACCAGGCGGACGAACGCCATGGTGGTGGCCATCTCCTGCTTGCCGGACCCCTTGTAGAGGGCCTTGAACGCGCGCTCCTCGGGCTGCGGCAGCGGCGCGGAGGCGTGGATCCGGCGGGCCGGGGCGGGACCGCCGAGAGCGGCACGCCGCTCCTGGAGGTAGCGGACCTCGGGGGAGTCGGCGCCCGGGTGGCCGTAGGGGACGAGACCGTCCTCGAAGGCGCTGTCGGGGATCGGGAGGCCAAGCAGCTCGCGCATGCTCTTGAACTCGTCGATCGACAGCTTCTTCATCTGGTGGTTGGCGTTCTTGGACTCGAAGCCCTTGCCGAGTGTGTAGCCCTTGACCGTCTGGGCCAGGATCACGGTCGGCGCGCCCTTGTGCTCGACGGCCGCCTTGTACGCCGCGTACACCTTGCGGGCCTCGTGGCCGCCGCGCGAGGTGTAGAAACACTCGGCGATCTTCGCGTCGGTGAGCAGCTTCGCCAGCTCGGCGAGGGCGGGCTCGGCGCCGAAGAAGTGGTCGCGGATGTAGGCGACGTCACGGGTGGCGTACGTCTGGAACTGGGCGTCCGGGACCTCGCGCAGGCGGCGCAGCAGCGCACCCGTGGTGTCCAGCTGGAACAGCTCGTCCCAGGCGTTGCCCCACAGCGTCTTGACGACGTTCCAGCCGGCCCCGCGGAACTGCGCCTCCAGCTCCTGGACCACGCGGAAGTTGGCGCGGACCGGGCCGTCGAGGCGCTGCAGGTTGCAGTTGATGACGAAGGTCAGGTTGTCGAGCTGCTCACGGGCCGCCAGCGCGAGGGCCGCGGTCGACTCGGGCTCGTCCATCTCGCCGTCGCCCAGAAAGGCCCAGACGTGCGAGTTGGCGGTGTCCTTGATGGAGCGGTTGGCCAGATAGCGGTTGAAGCGCGCCTGGTAGATGGCCGAGAGTGGGCCGAGGCCCATCGACACGGTGGGGAACTCCCACAGCCAGGGCAGCCGCCGCGGGTGCGGGTAGGAGGGCAGACCCTCGCCGCCCGCCTCCTGGCGGAAGTTGTCGAGCTGCGCCTCGCTGAGCCGGCCGTCGAGGAAGGCGCGGGCGTAGATGCCGGGGGAGGCGTGGCCCTGGATGTAGAGCTGGTCGCCGGAGCCGTCCCCCTCCTTGCCGCGGAAGAAGTGGTTGAAGCCGGTCTCGTAGAGCCAGGCCGCCGAGGCGAAGGTGGCGATGTGGCCGCCCACCCCGTACCGGGCGCCACGGGTCACCATCGCGGCCGCGTTCCAGCGGTTCCACGCGGTGATCTTCGACTCCATCTCCAGGTCACCGTCGAACTCGGGCTCGGCGGCGGTGGGGATGGAGTTGACGTAATCGGTCTCCAGCAGCTTGGGCAGCGCGAGACCGGCGCCCTCGGCGTGCTGCAGCGAGCGGCGCATCAGGTACGCGGCCCGGTGCGGGCCGGCGGCCTTGGTGACGGCGTCCAGGGAGGCCGCCCATTCGGCGGTCTCCTCGGGGTCACGGTCCGGGAGCTGGTCGAGCTCGCTCGGAAGCTTTCCTACGGGGTCGGTCATGATCGCCGCCTTCCGGAGAGGAGGGGGGTGGAGAAGGCTCTATCTGGCAGGACAGAGCGATGGGGCCGGTGGGCCCGCGGAGTGAACTGTAAGTCGCTGATCGATGATCGATCAAAGGATTGAAGGCAAAACTTCTCGATACGAAGAAAAGTGGCATGGGGTGCCTCGAAACAGGGCACGGAGTGACGCGAAAAAGGCCGCAAAAAGGGCGCTGACCTGCACGGAAGAGCAGGTCACACGCCAGATGATCGGAGCTCGCGGAGAGGCTCAGGCCCGGGGCGCGCAGCCCAGCACATGCGCCTTCACCAAGGCCCCGATCTGCGGGTCCTCGGCGAGGAACGCGTCGATGAGGGCCTGGTGCTCCTCCGCGTACGACTTCTGTACCGTGCCCAGCCAGCGGATCGACAGGGCCGTGAACACCTCGATGCCCAGCCCCTCCCAGGTGTGCAGCAGCACCGCGTTCCCGGCGGCCCGGACCATCTCCCGGTGGAAGCCGACCGTGTGCCGAACCTGCGCCTCGCCGTCGGCCAGCCGGTCCGCCTCGTACAGCGCGGCCACGTGCGGGGCCAGCGCCGAGCAGTCCTGGCCCAGCAGCGGGGCCGCCAGCTCCGCCGCGATCTGCTCCAGGCCCGCCCGTACCGGGTAGCTCTCCTCCAGGTCGGCCGCGGTGAGGTTGCGGACCCTCACGCCCTTGTTGGGGGCCGACTCGATCAGCCGGAGCGTCTCCAGCTCGCGCAGCGCCTCGCGCACGGGCGTCTGGCTGACCTCCAGCTCGGTGGCGATGCGGCGCTCCACGATCCGCTCACCCGGCTTCCAGCGCCCGCTGACGATCCCCTCCACGATGTGCTCGCGGATCTGTTCGCGCAGCGAGTGGACGACGGGCGGGGTCATGAGGTGCTCCTTCAGGGCGGACCGGTGGTGCCTACATCATCACGGTGGCGGTCGCTGCCCGTGGTGTTTAGACAATACGGCGGCGCCCCCGCCCGGAAGAGTTCCGGACGGGGGCGCCGCTGGTGAGGCTGGTTACAGCCGGAGCGTTCAGAGGCCGAGCTCGACCTCGAACTCACCGGCTTCCAGGATCGCCTTGACCGCCGTCAGGTAACGGGCGGCGTCCGCGCCGTCCACCAGACGGTGGTCGTAGGAGAGCGCGAGGTACGTCATGTCGCGCACCGCGATGGTCTCGCCGAGGTCCGGGTGGTCGATGACCACCGGGCGGCGGACCGTGGCGCCGATACCCAGGATGGCTGCCTGGTTCGGCGGCACGATGACGGTGTCGAAGAGCGCACCGCGCGAACCGGTGTTGCTGATGGTGAAGGTGGCACCGGACATGTCGTCCGGGGTCAGGCCGCCACCGCGGGCCTTGCCGGCCAGCTCGGCGGTCTTCTTCGAGATACCGGCGATGTTCAGGTCGCCCGCACCCTTGATGACCGGGGTCATCAGGCCCTTCTCCGCGTCCACGGCGATGCCGATGTTCTCCGCGTCGAAGTACGTGATGGTGCCTTCGTCCTCGTTGATCCGGGCGTTGATGACCGGGTGGGCCTTCAGCGCCTGGGCCGCCGCCTTCACGAAGAACGGCATCGGGGACAGCTTGACGCCCTCACGGGCGGCGAAGGAGGCCTTCGCCTGGTTGCGCAGCTTCATCAGCTTGGTGATGTCGACCTCGACGACCGAGGTCAGCTGGGCCTGCGAGTGCAGCGCCTTCATCATGTTGTCGCCGATGACCTTGCGCATGCGGGTCATCTTGACCGTCTGACCGCGCAGCGGGGAGGCCTCCAGCTTCGGCGCCTTTGCAGCGGCGGCATGGCCTCCAGCAGTCGCAGCGGCGGGCGCCGGAGCAGCGGCGGCGGCCTTGGCGGCCTCCGCGGCGGCGACGACGTCCTGCTTGCGGATACGGCCACCGACGCCGGTGCCCTTGACCGAGCCCAGGTCCACGTTGTTCTCGGACGCGAGCTTGCGGACCAGCGGCGTGACGTAGGCGCCGTCGTCACCGGAGGGCGCGGCGGCCGGGGTGGCTGCCGGTGCCGGGGCGGCGGGGGCGGGCTGCGCCGGAGCGGGGGCCGGGGCGGCCGGAGCCGCCGGGGCCTGCGCGACCGGGGCGGGAGCGGCCGGAGCCGGTGCCGGAGCTGCCGGAGCCGCGGGGGCGGCGGGGGCCGGGGCGGGAGCCGCGGGGGCCTCCTGCTTGGGAGCCTCGGCCTTCGGGGCCTCCTGCTTGGGGGCCGCGCCCGGAGCACCGATGACGGCGAGCTTGGCGCCGACCTCGGCGGTCTCGTCCTCGGCGACCACGATCTCCAGCAGCACACCGGCGACCGGGGCAGGGATCTCGGTGTCGACCTTGTCCGTGGAGACCTCGAGGAGGGGCTCGTCCTCCGCGACCTCCTCGCCGACCTCCTTCAGCCAGCGGGTGACGGTGCCCTCGGTGACGCTCTCGCCGAGCGCCGGGAGGGTGACGTCGGTGCCCTCGGCGGACGAACCGCCGGTGGCGGCCTCGGCGGTCGGAGCCTCGGCCGGAGCCTCGGTCTCGGTCGACGGGGCGGTGGGCGCCTCTTCGGCGGCCGGAGCCGGGGTGGCGGCCGGCTCGGTGGACGCGGCCGGGGCCTCGGTCTCGGCCGGTGCGCCGGAGCCGTCGTCGATGACGGCCAGCTCGGCGCCGACCTCGACGGTCTCGTCCTCGGCGACCTTGATGGAGGTCAGAACACCGGACGCGGGGGCCGGGATCTCGGTGTCGACCTTGTCGGTCGAGACCTCGAGCAACGGCTCGTCGGCCTCGACGCGCTCGCCCTCGGCCTTCAGCCAACGGGTGACAGTGCCCTCGGTGACGCTCTCGCCGAGCGCCGGAAGGGTTACGGAAACCGACATGGTTTCAGTTGCTCCTTACGAAAATGCGGAAGTGGTCGGTCGTCGCGCCCGGGACCGGGGGATCAGTCGTGCGAGTGGAGGGGCTTGCCTGCCAGTGCCAGGTGAGCCTCGCCCATCGCCTCGTTCTGCGTCGGGTGGGCGTGGATGAGCTGGGCGACCTCGGCGGGCAGCGCCTCCCAGTTGTAGATCAGCTGGGCTTCGCCGACCTGCTCGCCCATGCGGTCGCCCACCATGTGGACGCCGACCACGGCACCGTCCTTGACCTGGACGAGCTTGATCTCGCCCGCGGTCTTCAGGATCTTGCTCTTGCCGTTGCCCGCGAGGTTGTACTTGAGGGCGACGACCTTGTCCGCGCCGTAGATCTCCTTGGCCTTGGCCTCGGTGATACCCACGGAGGCGACCTCGGGGTGGCAGTACGTCACCTTCGGCACGCCGTCGTAGTCGATCGGGACGGTCTTGAGACCGGCGAGACGCTCCGCCACCAGGATGCCCTCGGCGAAGCCGACGTGGGCGAGCTGGAGGGTCGGGACGAGGTCGCCCACGGCCGAGATCGTCGGAACGTTGGTCTGCATGTACTCGTCGACCAGGACATAGCCGCGGTCCATCGCGACCCCGGCCTCCTCGTAGCCCAGGCCCTGCGAGACCGGGCCGCGGCCGATCGCGACGAGCAGCAGCTCCGCCTCGAAGGTCTTGCCGTCGGCGAGGGTGACGCGGACGCCGTCCTGCGTGTACTCGGCCTTCTCGAAGAACGTACCGAGGTTGAACTTGATGCCGCGCTTGCGGAACGCGCGCTCAAGAAGCTTGGAGCTGTTCTCGTCCTCGACCGGGACGAGGTGCTTGAGACCCTCGACGATGGTGATCTCGGTGCCGAAGGACTTCCACGCCGAGGCGAACTCGACGCCGATGACGCCGCCGCCCAGCACGATCGCGGACTTCGGGACGCGGTCCAGCTTCAGCGCGTGGTCCGAGGAGATGATGCGGTTGCCGTCGATCTCCAGGCCGGGCAGCGACTTCGGCACGGAGCCGGTCGCCAGCAGCACGTGGCGGCCCTGGATGCGCTGGCCGTTCACGTCGACGGAGGTGGGGGAGGAGAGCTTGCCCTCACCCTCGATGTAGTGGACCTTGCGCGAGGCGATGAGACCCTGGAGACCCTTGTACAGGCCCGAGATCACCTCGTCCTTGTACTTGTGGACGGCCTCGATGTCGATGCCCTCGAAGGTCGCCTTGACACCGAACTGGCCCGCCTCGCGGGCCTGGTCGGCGATCTCGCCCGCGTGCAGCAGCGCCTTCGTGGGGATGCAGCCGTTGTGCAGGCAGGTGCCGCCGACCTTGCCCTTCTCGATCAGGGCGACGTCCAGGCCCAGCTGCGCTCCGCGCAGGGCCGCGGCGTAACCGCCACTGCCACCGCCGAGGATCACTAGGTCGAAAACGGTGCTGGCGTCGTTCGCCACGTCACGTCCTCCATGCATGTGCGCCGTACGCCGGGCCCCGTCGCTGGGGTGTGACCGGCCGGTCGGCTGGTGTTCGGCCGCTTTGTCTTCGGCCCTGTGGTGGGGGCCCTGTCCTGCCGAGAACCCATCTTCGCACTTGTCGACGGTGGGCGGGACGCGGGGCCCGGGTCCGGGACGGATGATCGTCCGTCCCGGAGGGTTACTGCTGCGTAGATACCTACGGATTCGGCCGGTGTTCGTCGAGAGCGAAACCCTGTCTCCTTGTAACCGGTTCCGCCCGGACAACACGTACGGCCCCGGACCTATGCCCGGGGCCGTACACGTCGGGCACTCAGCCCAGGTCGCCGTCGGCGGTGCGCTCGGCGAGGCGCACCAGGGTGCGGACCGCGGAGCCGGTGCCGCCCTTGGGCGTGTAGCCGTACGGAGCGCCCTCGTGGAAGGCCGGGCCAGCGATGTCCAGGTGCGCCCAGGCGATGCCCTCGCCCACGAACTCCTTCAGGAACAGGCCGGCCACCAGGCCGCCGCCCATGCGCTCGCCCATGTTGGCGATGTCGGCGGTGGGGGAGTCCATGCCCTTGCGGAGGTCGGCGGGGAGCGGCATCGGCCAGGAGGCCTCGCCGACCTCCTCGGCGATCTCGTGGATCGACGTACGGAAGGCGTCGTCGTTGGCCATGATCCCGAAGGTGCGGTTGCCGAGCGCCAGCACCATCGCACCGGTCAGGGTCGCCACGTCGACGATCGCGTCCGGCTTCTCCTCCGAGGCGCGGGTCAGCGCGTCACCCAGGACGAGCCGGCCCTCGGCGTCGGTGTTGAGGACCTCGACGGTCTTGCCGCTGTACATGCGCAGCACGTCACCGGGGCGGGTGGCGTTGCCGGACGGCATGTTCTCGGCGAGCGCCAGCCAGCCGGTCACATTGACCTTCAGGCCGAGGCGGGCGGCCGTGACGACGGCGGCGAACACGGCGGCGGCGCCGCTCATGTCGCACTTCATCGTCTCGTTGTGGCCGGCCGGCTTGAGCGAGATGCCGCCCGAGTCGTAGGTGATGCCCTTGCCGACAAGGGCCAGGGTCTTCTCCGCCTTCGGGTGGGTGTAGGCGAGCTTCACCAGGCGCGGGCCGTTCGCGGAGCCCTGGCCGACCCCGAGGATGCCGCCGAAGCCGCCCTTGACCAGAGCCTTCTCGTCCAGCACCTGGACCTTGATGCCGTGCTCCTTGCCGGCGGCGGTGGCCACGGCGGCGAAGGACTCGGGGTAGAGGTCGTTGGGCGGGGTGTTGATCAGGTCGCGGGCGCGGTTGATCTCCTCGGCCAGGGCCAGGGCACGCTCGACGGCCGCCTTGTAGGCCTTGTCGCGCGGCTTGGCGCCGACCAGGGCCACCTCGGCGAGCGGCAGCTTCGGGCCGCTGTTCTTCGCGTCCTTGGGGGCGAGCTTGTTCTCGCCGCCCTGGTAGGCGGTGAAGGCGTACGCGCCGAGCAGGGCGCCCTCGGCGACGGCCGCGGCGTCCTCGACGGACGCGGCGGGCAGCGCGAAGCCGGCCTTCTTGAAGCCGGACAGGGCACGGGCGGCGGTGCCCGCGGCGCGGCGCAGGGTCTCCGCGTCGTACGCGTCCTCCTTGTCCGGGACCGTACCGAGCCCGACCGCGATGACGACCGGGACCTTGAGGCCGGACGGCGCGGGCAGCTTGGTCAGTTCGCCCTCGGCACCCACGGCCCCCAGGGTCGCGAGAACGGCGGCGAGCTTTCCGTCGAACGCCTTGTCCACGGCCTCGGCGCCCGGTGCGAGGACCAGGTCCCCCGACTTGGATCCAGCGCCCTTCGCGACGCCGACGACGAGTGCGTCGGCGCGCAGCGTCGCCGCACCGGCAGTGCTGAGAGTGAGAGCAGTCACGGTGGTGAAATCTCGCTTCCGTTGAGTTCGAGTTCGGTCGAGGGGTGGGCCGACCGTGCCCGGCGCATCGTAGACGCCTCCGCAATGTGCCGGGAATGAGCCTACGCGCGCCGTTCGCCGGGGGTTACGGCGGCGGGCCGTTCCCGACCGGTAAGGCGGTCGGTTCCGGCCGTACGCGGGCCGGTTCCCGACCGGTGGTACGTCGGTCAGGGGCCGAGCGCCAGCGCCACCAGGGCCGCCGTCGCCGCCGTCTCCGCCACCGCGCCGAACACATCGCCGGTCACCCCGCCGAACCGCCGTACGCAGTGGCGCAGCAGGAGTTCGGCGGCGGCCAGGGCGCCCAGCACGGCGAGGGCGTGGTGCAGTGCCTCGTAAGGGCCGAACGACGCGCCCGCCGCCGCGCACAGCGCCACCGTCACCGCCGCCGTGAGCAGCGCCCACCCGGCCGGGACCGTGGAGGCGACCACCGCGCCGAGGCCCTCCGGCCGGGCCGCCGGGACGCCCTGACGGGACGCCAGGGTGAGGGCGAGGCGGGCGGCGACGGCCGCGACGACGGCCCCGAGCGCCCCGTGCGCCCAGCCCTCCCCGTACAGCTCGAAGAGGACCGCGACCTGGGCCAGCAGGACCAGCAGGAGCGTGATGACACCGAACGGCCCAATGTCGGACTGCTTCATGATCCGCAGCGCGTCCTCGGCCGGTTTTCCGCTGCCGAGGCCGTCCGCCGTGTCGGCGAGGCCGTCCAGGTGCAGCCCCCGGGTGAGGGCGGCGGGCACCGCGGCGGAGGCGACCGCCGCGAGCAGCGGTCCCGAACCGGCCAGCAGGGACAGCGAGCCGAGGGCGGCGGCGAGCAGGCCGACGACGAGCCCGGCGAGCGGGGCGCAGAGCATCCCGGAGCGGGCGGTCGCGCGGTCCCAGCGGGTCACGCGGACGGGCAGCACGGTCAGGGTGCCGAAGGCGAAACGGAGGCCGTGGCTGTTCAGGGAGGTCACCGCGGGCAGGTTAGCCGCTCCCGTGCGCGGATAGATTGGCTGAAACGTCAGAAAAGCCGCAAGGCTGTGCAGATCGGGAGCGGGTGGCATGGGTAACTGGTGGCACACCAACATCGTCGAGCCGGGCAAGCTCCCCCTGCTCCTCGCGCTGGCCGCCTTCGTGCTGACCTTCGCCATCACCCGCACCATCACGCGGATGATCCGCGCGGGGAAGGGCCCGTTCCGCAACATCACCCCGGGCGGGGTGCACATCCACCACGTGGTGCCCGGGGTCGTGCTGACCGTGATCGGCGGCTTCGGCGCGGTGGCCGCCGGGCGGCAGGGGATCGCCGCCGGGGTCTGCGCGGTGATCTTCGGGGTCGGGGCCGGTCTGGTGCTGGACGAGTTCGCGCTGATCCTGCATCTGGACGATGTGTACTGGACCGAGGAGGGCCGCCAGAGCGTGGAGGTCGTCGTCCTGACCGTCTCCCTGGTGGTGCTGGTCCTGGCGGGGTTCTCGCCGCTCGGCGTCGACGACGTGGACGACGAGGAGCAGCAGAGCAGGCTCGGCGTCATCGCCTCGTACGCCGTCAACTTCTGCTTCGTCCTGATCGCGCTGTTCAAGGGCAAGACCCGGATGGCGGTGCTGGGCACCCTCGTCCCGTTCGTCGCGCTGATCGGCGCCCTGCGCCTGGCCCGCCCCACCTCGCCCTGGGCCAAGCGCTTCTACCGCAACCGCCATCGCGCCCGCTCCAGGGCGGTGCTGCGCGCCTACCACCACGATGTGCGCTGGGCGGGCCCGCGCCGGAAGTTTCAGGACCTCATCGGCGGCGCCCCGGACCGGGTCCCGCTGCCGCCCTCCCGCAAGCCCTGACCTCGCCCCTCCCGCCGCCGCCCGAGCCACTCCCGTACGGCACACACCACCAGCACGGCGGCGATGGAGGCCAGATGCTCCCGGCCCGCCAGGTTGTCCTTGACGAGGACCTCCACCACCATCGCGACGACCACCAGGGCCCCGGTGAACCAGGCCCGGTAGGCGTGGCACACGTAGACCGCGAGCCCCACCACCGCCGCCGAGGGGCCGGTGTCCACCACCTGCGCGTCCGAGGCGGGCAGCCCGAGGAACGCGTCCGGGCCGAGCGCGATGCCGACCCGGGCGTACAGCGTCCCCGCCAGCGTGGCGACGTACGCGATCGCGAGCGTGCGCCACCGCCCCAGGCACACCTCCGCGATGCCGAACACCAGCAGGATCTGCGCCAGCGCACCCCACACCGGCAGGTCGAGCGCGGGCACGAACAGCGACAGCGGGGTACGCAGCAGGGCGAGCCACACCGGGTCCTCGGCCCGCACCGCCCCCAGGTCCTGCACCGGCCCGTAGCCCCACGCCTGGTTCTGCACCACCTGGACGGCCGCGGTCAGCGCCACCGCCGCCCACGTCAGCGCGAGCGCCCGGACGCCGTGGTCGTGGAGCCCGTTCCGTACGGTGGTGACGAGCGGGCCCCACTCCCGCCGCGCGGCCCGGCGCAGCGCCGGGAGGCGGCTCATCTATGTGCGCCGAGACGCGCGCGGTGCAGCCACTTCGGCAGCCCCGGCGCTTCCAGGAACCCTTCGGCGCGGCCCGCCGCGATGGAGATGCGCGCCAGGTCGGCGCTCTTCTCGAACAGCATGAAACGTGGCTCCCAGATCGGTCGGTACTTGGCGTTGGCCCGGTAGAGCGACTCGATCTGCCACCAGCGCGAGAAGAAGCTCAGCAGCGCACGCCACAGCCTCAGCACCGGTCCCGCGCCGAGCCGCGATCCCCTCTCGAAGACGGACCGGAACATGGCGAAGTTGAGCGAGACCTGAGTGATCCCGATCTCGCCGGAGCGCTGGAGGAGCTGGATGACCATGAACTCCATGAGGCCGTTCTCCGCCTCCCGGTCACGGCGCATCAGGTCCAGGGAGAGGCCGTGGGGGCCCCAGGGGACGAAGCTGAGGACCGCACGGAGTCCGCCGGGTGCCCCGGCCGCGTTCCCGGCCGCGTTCCGGCACTCCAGCATCACGCACTGCCCGTCCGCCGGGTCGCCGAGCCGGCCGAGCGCCATGGAGAAGCCGCGCTCGGTCTCCCCGTCGCGCCAGTCGTCGGCGCGCCGGACCAGCTCGGCCATCTCGGCCTCGGGGATGTCCGCGTGGCGCCGGATCGTCACCTCGTAGCCGGCGCGCTTGACCCGGTTGTAGGCCTGGCGCACCCCGCGCATCGCCCGTCCGTCGAGTGTGAAGTCCGCCGTCTCTACGATCGCCTCGTCACCCAGCTCCAACGCGTCCATGCCGTGCCGGGCGTAGACCGTGCCCGCCTCCTCGCTCGCACCCATCACGGCCGGGATCCAGCCGTGCTCCCGGGCCTCCGCCAGCCACGGCTCGATCGCGCCCGGCCAGGCCTCCGGGTCACCGATCGGGTCGCCGGAGGCGAGGGAGACCCCGCCGACCACCCGGTAGACGACGGCGGCCTTCCCGGTCGGCGACCACACGGCGCTCTTCTCCCGGCGCAGCGCGAAGTAGCCGAGCGAGTCCCGGTCGCCGTGCTTGTCCAGCAGGGCGCGGAGCTTCGCCTCGTCCTCGGGGGTGAGCGCGTCGACGGCCCGGCGGGAGCGGAACGCGGCGTACACGACGGCGATCAGCAGCAGCGTCGAGAGGATGTTGATGACGACGTTGACCCAGCCCGGGGTGGTGATCCCGGGGAAGCGTGAGTCGTCGGCGGCGACCGAGACCAGCCGCAGCGCCCCGTAGCGCCAGCGGTCCAGGAAGGTGGAGCGGTAGTCGTCGTGGGCGGTGTTGGTGACGGTGACCAGGGCTGTCGCGACCAGCGAGGTGACCAGCAGCCCCACCACGGCGACCAGGGCCGCCAGTCTGGGGTTGGAGCGGTCGCCCTTGGCGTAGAACTCCCGCCGTCCCAGCAGCAGGGCTACGACGAAGGCGGCCGTCAGCGCCAGCGAGACCCAGTTCTGGGCGTGCTGCCGGATCTCCGCGAAGAAGAACGCGAGGACCAGCGCGATCAGGACGAGCCCGCCCAGGACCAGGTTCACGATCCACGCGGCCCGCTTGCGCCGCCGCATCGTGACCGCCAGGAACAGGGCGATCACCCCGGAGGAGAAACCCGCGGTGAGCAGGTAGGGCGTGAAGTAGTTCTCGGTGTTGTGGCGCCGCAGGTCCTGGCCGAGGGTGACCCAGACCGCGCTCAGGAAATTGATGAACGAGACGACGCGCAGGTACCAGATGGCGAACGTGGCGCTGCGCCGGGACCGGACGGTGCTGCGCCGGGCTGTCTCTTCGGCCGATCGAACCTCTCCCATGAGAGGTGATCATATGGTGCATTACGGACATGGGGGCGGCGGGCGTGAACCGTGGTCCCGCATCGCCCCCCCCCGGCCGCTCAGGTCGCGTCGAGGGCCTTCACGTCGGCCTCGGTCTCGTCCTCGGTGGCGGTCTCCGCCTCGTCCTCGGCCGCCACCGGCGTACGCTCCGGCAGCTCCGCCGCGAGCGCGGCCGCCGCCTGCACCAGCGGCAGGGCCAGCAGCGCACCGGCCCCCTCGCCCACCGTGACCCCGTGGTCCAGCAGCGGGGTCAGCGCCATCCGGTCCAGCGCCTTCGCCTGCGCGGGCTCCCCGCTGACCTGCCCGGCCAGCCACCAGTCCGGCGCCCGGAACGCCGCCCGCTGCGCCACCAGCGCACAGGCCGCCGCGACGACCCCGTCCAGGATCACCGGCATCCGGCGCACCGCCGACTGCAGCAGGAACCCCGTCATCGCGGCCAGATCGGCGCCGCCCACCGTGGCCAGCAGCTCCAGCTGGTCACCCAGCACGGGCCGGGCCCGGCGCAGCGCGTCCCGGATCGCCGCGCACTTGCGCATCCACGCCAGGTCGTCGATGCCCGCACCGCCGCGCCCGGTCACCACGGAGGCGTCCGTACCGCAGAGCGCCGCGACGAGGGTGGCCGCGGCAGTGGTCCCGCCGACGCTCAGGTCGCCGAGCACCACCAGATCGGTGCCGGAGTCGGCCTCCTCGTCGGCGATCGCCATGCCCAGCCGGACGGCCTGCTCGGCCTCCTCGGCGGTCAGGGCGTCCTCGATGTCGATGCGCCCCGAACCCCGCCGCACCCGGTGCCGTACGACGGACTCGGGCAGCAGCTCAAGGTCGCAGTCGATCCCCGCGTCCACGATCCGCACCGGCACCGAGAACCGCCGGGCCAGCACCGCCACCGGGCTCGCCCCGTCGAGGGCCGCCCGGACCAGCTCGTGGGTGCTGCCCGCCGCGCGCCCGGAGACGCCCAGCTCCGCCACCCCGTGGTCACCGGCGAAGAGCACCACCCGCGGCTGCCCGACGGCCTTGACCGGTACGGACTGCTGCGCGGCGCTGAGCCACTCGCCCAGCTCGTCGAGCCGGCCCAGCGCCCCCGGCGGGACGGTCAGCCGCTCCCGCCGTTCCTCGGCGTCGCGCCGGACACCCCCGTCGGGGCGTTCGATCAGGTCGGAGAAGTCGTCCAGGTTCACGGAGGTCTGCCTCGCGGGTCGTCACGTCGGGTTCCGGTCCGGGAACCCGGCGGCGGGTCCCTGCCGGGAACAGTACCGGTCGGCCCGGACGGACCGGGGCCCCGAGCACTGACGCCCCCTCACCCCGCAGCACTCCCACCCCGCAACATGACCAAGGCGGCTCGCCTCACCCCGCAGCGCGACCAGGGCGGCTTCCCTCACCCCGCAGCACTCCCACCCCCCGACACGACCAAGGCGGCTCGCCTCACCCCCGTACGACCACCGCCTGCCCCGCCACCACCAGCAGCACCTCTTCGCACTCGGCCGCCACCGCCGCGTTCAGCCGTCCCAGCTCGTCCCGGAACCGCCTCCCCGCCGGGGTCGCCGGGACCACCCCGGAACCCACCTCGTTGGTCACCAGCACCACCTGGCGCCGGGTCCCGCGCACCGCACCCACCAGTTCCGCGACCCGCGCCCGCAACGCCGTCTCGCCGCCCTCCCGCCACCGCACGTCCTCCCAGGCGTCCACCCGGTCCATCGCGTCGGTCAGCCACAGCGACAGGCAGTCGATCAGCAGCGGCGGCCCGTCCGCGCCCAGGAGCTCCCCGACCTCGCAGGTCTCCTCCGTCCGCCACGCGCCCGGCCTGCGCTCCCGGTGCAGCCCCACCCGGGCCGCCCACTCCGGGTCCCCTTCGCGCCGCCCGCCGGTCGCCACGTACACGACCTCCGGGAACGTCTCCAGCCGCTGTTCGGCCTCCAGCGACTTGCCCGACCGGGCGCCGCCCGTCACCAGCACCCGGCGCGGCACGTCCGGCACCACCGGGTACTCGCCGACCACCAGCGTCGTCCCGTCCGGCACCGCCCGCGCCCCGGCGGCCGCGAGGCGCCGCTCCAGTGCCGCGCCCGGCGGGGCGTCGTGGTCCAGGTGGACCGCGATCACCTCGGTGGCCGGACCCACCGCGCCGACCGCCCGCAGCCGCGCCACCGCGTCGGGCCGTCCGATCACATCGCAGACGACCAGGTCGTACGGCCGCTCCGCCCGCCCGTCGAGACCGGAGGGCGCGGCCCCGGGCGGCAGGTACAGCAGCCGCTCGCCGTCCGGGGAGCTCACCTCGTAACCGGTCCCCGGCGCGTCCATCGGCACCGCCCGCACCCGGTGCCCGCTGATCAGCGTCAACACCTGGCCGTCCGGCACCCGCCCGGCCGGCGGCAGCGTGGGCGGCAGTTCGACGGCGGGCCCGTCGTGCGGATGGGTCAGCAGCACCTGGCGCACCGCGCCCAGCGAATGCCCGGCGCGGGCGGCCGCGAACACCGCTCCCGGGGTCAGGTCGAGGAGCAGCGCGTCGTCGACCAGCAGGGCCGTCGCGGCCCGCGCCCACGGGCCGCGGGCCGTCGCACAGGCCGCACAGGGGCAGGAAGGGCGGGGCAGCCCGTCGGGGGCTCCGGTGCCGAGCAGAGTGAGTTCCACACCTTGATCCTCCCGCGTCCCCCCGCGCGGTGCGCGCCCGGCTAGGCTTCGGGCAGCAACGTGACCCAGGAGGCGGACATGGCGTGGACGTGGCGGTTCGAGAAGTCCGACGGTACGGAGACGGAGCCGGCCCTGCAGCCGGAGGAGTTCACCACCCAGGGCGACGCGGAGTCCTGGATCGGTGAGTACTGGAAGGAGCTCCTGGAGGGCGGTGCCGCCCAGGTGACGCTCTTCGAGGACGCGACCAAGATCTACGGCCCGATGAGCCTGCAGGCCGACGGCGCCTAGGACGAAGAAGGAGGGCGGGCGGTACGGGGACTCCCCGTACCGCCCGCCCTCCTTTGGCCTCCGGGCCCCTCAGATCTCCCCGAGCGTGACCTCGGCCGTCCTGCTGTCGTCGTCCCGCGTGTACGTCACGGTCACCTTGTCGCCCGGCTTGTCGCTCGCCAGGGCCTCGGAGAGCGAGGTGATGGTGGTGACCCCGGTGTCGTCGATCTTCGTGATGATGTCCCCGGCCCGCAGCCCGGCCTCGTCGGCCGCGCCGCCCTCCTCGACGCTCACCAGCGCCACCCCGGCCGGCCGGTAGGAGTCGTCGACGACCGTACGGCCGGTGATGTTCAGTGCCGCCCGCCCCGAGTCGGTGACCCGGCCGTCCTTGATGATCTGGCCGGCGACCGTCCTCACCATCGAGACGGGGATCGCGAAGCCGATGCCCGGCGCCGCGCTGTCCCCCATCTGCGGGTCCGTCGCCGCGAGGGTCGGGATGCCGATCACCTCGCTGTCGAGGTTGACCAGCGCCCCGCCGCTGTTGCCCGGGTTGATGGCCGCGGAGGTCTGCACCATGTTGGCGATCGTCGCGCCCGTACCGCCGCCGGCCCGGCTCTCGCTGACGGTGCGGCCGAGCGCCGAGACGATGCCCTGCGTGACGCTGCTGGAGAGGCCGAGCGGCGAGCCCATCGCCATCACGATCTGCCCCACCTCGACCTTCTCCGCGTCGCCGAACTTCGCGGGCTTCAGTCCGTCGGGCACCTCGTCCAGCTTGATCACGGCCAGGTCCTGCTCCGGGTAGGAGGAGACCAGCGAGGCGTTGAGCACGGCCTCCCCGGTGGCGACGGTGACCTTGAACTTCTTCTCGTCGCCGATCACATGGGCGTTGGTGACGATATGACCCTTGTCGTCGTAGACGATCCCGGAACCGAGGCTGTCCGACGCGTCGATCTGCACCACCGAGGGCAGCACATCGTTGATGACGGCCTGGTAGGCGCTCTGGAGATCGGTGGTGGCACGGGTCGCGGAGCCCTGGGCCGTACCGGAGGGGCTGGCCTCCGGGGCGGGCGCCGCCGCCGGGTTCGCGTCGGAGCAGCCGGCCGCCAGGGCGAGCGCACAGGCACCCGCGGACAGGGGGAGCAGCAGGCGCCGCACGGAGCGGCGGGAGGGGGAAGCGTCCATATCCGGAGTCTGGTGCCACCACCCTTTCGGGTGCCTGTACTGATGGGCCGAACGAGGGCCCGACCAGGGCCCCACCTGTACGTACGACACGTACGACGTCCGGCGGTACGCACGGCACGGACGTTGCCCGGCTGCTAGCCGCGCACCCCGCACAGATGCAGCAGTGCCGCGACGGAGCGGTACGGATCGGTCCGCCCCGCCCGGTCCTCCAAGGTCAGCACCCGCTCCAGCTCCTCGGCGGGCAGCTCGGTCCCGTCGGCCACGTTGTCCGTGAAGACCCGCACGCCGTACCAGGCGTGCAGCGGGGCGGCGATCCCGGCCAGGGTGGCCCGCAGCGCTTCGAGCCGGTCGGCACGCACCGTCAGGCCGCGCCGGTCGGTGTACGTGGCGGTGTCGAAGGCCTCCAGGGCCGCACCGAAGTCACCGGTGAGCCCGGGGCGCATCGCGAGGGCGTCGGCGTTCCGTACGAGCAGGGAGAGCAGGCCGCCCGGCGCCAGCATCCGGGCCAGCCCGGCCAGCATCGGGTCGGGCTCCTCGACGTACATCAGGACGCCGTGGCAGAGCACCACGTCGAAGCTGCCCGGCAGGAAGTGGACGCCGGTCTCCCGGCCCTCGCCCTCGATCAGCTTGACCCGCTCCCGGATGCCCTCGGGCTCGGTCGCCAGAGCCTCGCGGGCCGTACGCAGCAGCTCGGCGTCCGACTCCAGACCGGTCACCGAGTGACCGGCCCGCGCCAGGCGCAGCGCCTGGACGCCCGAACCCATCCCGACGTCCAGGATGCGCAGCCGCTGACCGACCGGGAACCGCCCGGCTATCTGCTCGTCCAGCTGCCGGGCGACGAGCTCCTGGCGGACCGTGTCACGCACGCCGCCCGGGCTCGTCGTACAGACCCCGGTGGAGCCGGAGGTTTCCGTGCTCAGGGCCGCTCTCCGCGCTTGACCTGCGGCTTCGGGAGCCGCAGACGGCGCATCTGGAGCGTGCGCATCAGGCCGTAGGCGACGGCGCCGCGCTTGGGCGTGTCCGGGAAACGCTCCCGCAGCTGCTTCTTCAGGCGGATCGAGAGACCGATGGAGTCGATCACGATCAGGATGATCACGCCCATCCAGAGCAGCAGCGAGATGCTCTGGATGTTCTGCACCTGGATCACGCTGAGGATCAGGATGACCACGGCGAGCGGCAGGAAGTACTCGGCGATGCAGAAGCGCGAGTCCACGAAGTCACGGACGAAGCGCCGCACCGGGCCCTTGTCACGGACCGGGAGATAACGCTCGTCGCCCGAGGCGAGCGCCTCACGCTGCCTGGCCAGGTCGGCGCGGCGCGCTTCGCGCTGGCGCTTGGTGGCCGCCTTGCGGTCGGTCGGCGCGCTGGAAGCACGCCGACGCTGCGTCTGGGCCTCGCTGCGCTTGGGGGTGGGGCGACCCTTGGGGGACTGCGGGTCGCGGGGCTGCTTGGAGAGGTCCGCCGTCACCTTGTCGGTGGGGACCTTCTCTTCCTTGGCACGGCTACGGAACACAAAACCCAAGGGTACGGGGTCGGCGGACGGGCTCGTCGACCCGGGCGGGAACGATCCGGCAACGGACGCCTGCCGAGAAGCGCCCCGACAGGGGCAGAAGGGGCGTTTGCCGCCGGTTTCCCTGACCGTCACCTACACCCTGGGCGGGAGCGGCGATGGGGCGCAGTCGTCCTTGGGGAGGAGCACATCGGGACTCGAACAGTGCGGTAATAGAGACAGGGCCCGTACTGTGGGTTCTATCGGGAGTGCTGGAGCTCAGTCCGTCAGAAGGGGGCGCGCGAAGCCCATGAGCGGTGTCATGAAGCGTATGGGGATGCTTTTCCGCGCGAAGGCAAACAAGGCCCTTGACCGGGCCGAGGATCCGCGCGAGACCCTGGATTACTCGTACCAGAAGCAGCTGGAGCTGCTTCAGAAGGTGCGCCGCGGCGTCGCCGATGTGGCGACGTCCCGCAAGCGGCTGGAGTTGCAGCTGAACCAGCTGCAGGGCCAGTCGTCCAAGCTGGAGGACCAGGGCCGCAAGGCGCTGGCACTGGGCCGCGAGGACCTGGCGCGTGAGGCGCTGTCCCGGCGTGCCGCCCTTCAGCAGCAGGTCACCGACCTGGAGACGCAGCACACGACGCTGCAGGGCGAGGAGGAGAAGCTCACCCTCGCGGCCCAGCGGCTGCAGGCCAAGGTCGATGCCTTCCGCACCAAGAAGGAGACCATCAAGGCGACCTACACGGCCGCCCAGGCGCAGACCCGGATCGGCGAGGCCTTCTCCGGCATCTCCGAGGAGATGGGCGACGTCGGCCTGGCGATCCAGCGGGCCGAGGACAAGACGCAGCAGCTCCAGGCGCGGGCCGGCGCCATCGACGAGCTGCTCGCCTCCGGTGCCCTGGACGACCCGACCGGCACGGCGAAGGACGACATCGCCGCCGAGCTGGACCGGATCTCCGGCGGTTCGGACGTGGAGCTGGAGCTGCAGCGTATGAAGGCCGAGCTGGCCGGCGGCTCCTCGTCCTCGCAGCAGGCGATCGAGGGCGGTGCCCAGGACGGCACACCGCAGTCGCAGCAGTCTCCGCACAAGTTCGACAAGCAGTAGTGAGGGCGGCGTCATGATCGTACGGATCATGGGGGAAGGCCAGGTCAAGCTGGCCGACAGTCACTTCGTCGAACTCAACGAGCTCGACGACGTCCTGCTCAAGGAGATGGACAGCGGGGACGGCCCCGGCTTCCGCAACACGCTCCACGCGCTCCTCGACAAGGTGCGCGAGCTCGGCACCCCGCTGCCCGACGACTCCCTGGAGCCGTCGGAGCTGATCCTGCCGGGGCCCGACGCGACCCTCGAAGAGGTGCGCGCCATGCTCAGCGACGACGGGCTCATCCCGAACTAGACGTACCTGCTCCACCAGCACTCACGCATCTGTGCCCCGCGTCCGGCCTGCCCGGCGCGGGGCACAGTGCTGTACGCGGCGGCCTTCCCCCGTACGGTCCCGTGGTCGTATCGGCACACCGCGGAGACCGATCCGTACGCGACACGCCGTACCGTTGCTGGACGTGACCACCCTCCCCTCCGGGTTCGCGCGCGCCCGCCGCTGGCTTCGGGACCACCCCCTCGCGTTCGACGCGACCCTGGCGTTCTGTGTCCTGATCGCGATGATCTGCGGCTCGTTCGCGGACCCGGGCAAGGGCCACGGGCCGACGTTCGGGACCCGAACCCCCGAGGTCTTCAGCGTGCTGCTGATGGTCCTGGCCGCCTCGGCCCTCGTCCTGCGCCGGCGCCACCCCATGGCGGTCCTCGCGGTGACCGGCGGTCTCACGGCCACCGAGTACATCTTCATGGACCCGCCGGCCCCGGTCGTGATGAGCACCGTCATCGCGCTGTACACCGTCGCCTCGCGCACCGACCGCCCCACCACCTGGCGGGTCGGCCTGCTGACCATGGGGGTGCTGACGGTGGCCGCGATGGTCTTCGGCTCGACGCCCTGGTACAGCCAGGAGAACCTCGGCGTCTTCGCCTGGACCGGGATGGCGTCGGCCGCCGGGGACGCCGTACGGAGCAGGCGCGCCTTCGTCGACGCGATCCGGGAGCGCGCCGAGCGGGCCGAGCGGACCCGCGAGGAGGAGGCCCGCCGCCGCGTCGCCGAGGAGCGGCTGCGGATCGCCCGGGACCTCCACGACGTCGTCGCCCACCACATCGCCCTGGTCAACGTCCAGGCCGGGGTCGCCGCCCACGTCATGGACAAGCGCCCCGACCAGGCGAAGGAGGCGCTCGCCCACGTACGCGACGCCAGCCGCTCCGCGCTCAACGAGCTCCGCGTCACCGTCGGGCTGCTGCGCCAGTCCGGCGACCCCGAGGCGCCCACCGAACCGGCCCCCGGCCTCGCGGTCCTGGACGAGCTGGTGACCACCTTCCGCAACGCCGGGCTCCCCGTCGAGGTGGCCGGCGCCGACCGGGGCCCGAAGCTCCCCGCCGCCGTCGACCTGGCCGCCTACCGGGTCATCCAGGAGGCCCTGACCAACGTACGCAAGCACGCGGGCGCCGGAGCCAGGGCCGAGGTGAGCGTCGTACGGGTGGGAGTCACCGCCGAGATCACGGTGCTGGACAACGGCCGGGGGAGCGCCGCCCGGCGCGCGGGGACGGAGAGCGGCGGCGGCGACCCGGCAGACGGCAGCGGCACCGGCGCCCCGGACGGCGGCGGCCACGGTCTTCTCGGCATGCGCGAACGGGTCACCGCCCTCGGGGGCGCCCTCACGGCGGGACCTCGCTACGGAGGCGGGTTCCGGGTCCATGCGATCCTGCCCATCGAGGCCCGCACGGGTGAACCGGAACCGCCCGGCCCGGCGGCCGTGACGGGGGAGCGCCGATGACACAGTCCGCAGATGCACCGCAGCCACCCATCAAGGTGCTGCTCGCCGACGACCAGGCGCTGCTGCGCAGCGCGTTCCGGGTACTGGTGGACTCCGAACCCGACATGGAGGTCGTCGGGGAGGCGGCCGACGGGGCCCAGGCCGTGGAGCTGGCCCGGGCGACCGGCGCCGACGTGGTGCTGATGGACATCCGGATGCCGGGCACGGACGGGCTCGCCGCCACCCGCATGATCAGCGCCGACCCGGCGCTGGCCGCGGTCCGGGTGGTCATGCTCACCACCTTCGAGGTCGACGAGTACGTGGTCCAGGCCCTGCGCGCCGGAGCCTCAGGATTCCTCGGCAAGGGGGCCGAGCCGGAGGAGCTGCTCAACGCGATCCGGATCGCCGCGGCCGGCGAGGCGCTGCTCTCCCCGGCGGCGACCAAGGGGCTCATCGCCACCTTCCTGGCCCAGGGCGGCAGTTCGGGGGAGGGGCCGGACAGTGCGGAGTACGCGGAACGGCTGGCCGCGCTCACCGTGCGCGAGCGGGAGGTGCTCGTGCTGGTCGCGGGCGGGCACTCCAACGACCGGATCGCCGAGCGGCTCCAGGTCAGCCCGCTCACCGTGAAGACCCATGTGAACCGGGCGATGGCGAAGGTCGCGGCCCGGGACCGCGCCCAGCTGGTCGTCATCGCCTACGAATCGGGACTGGTACGCCCTCGGGTGGAGTGACGGGGTGCCGCAGGACGCGGAGGGTGGAGAGACGGCGTACTCCACCTGCGGTATGCGCGGCATAAGAAAGCAGCCCGGGGACCGACGTACGGGCGGACCGGGTCGGAGATCGTATAAGCGGGCGGCTTGTCCCCCCGCGCGGACCCCCGGAACGAACCCGGAACGAACCCGGAACGCATCCCGGACTCCGGACCTCGGGTCCCCGCTTCTCCCGCCCATCCGTCTCGCACGCCACAGAAGAGAGACCCACCCATGTCCTGGCTGTCCAGATTCAGCCTCGCGCAGCGGGCCCTGATCGGGCTGATCTCGATCGTCGCGCTCGTCTTCGGCGCGATTGCGATCCCGCAGCTCAAGCAACAGCTGCTGCCCACCATCGAGCTCCCGATGGTCTCGGTGCTGGCCCCCTACCCGGGTGCGTCTCCCGATGTGGTGGAGAAGCAGGTCGTCGAGCCGCTGGAGAACTCCCTCAAGGCCGTCGACGGCGTCGAGGGCATCACCTCCACCGCCAGCGAGGGCAACGCCCTCATCATGGCGACCTTCGACTTCGGCGACGAGGGCACCAAGCAGCTCGTCGCGGACATCCAGCAGGCGGTCAACCGGGCCCGCGCCCAGCTGCCCCCGACCGTCGACCCGCAGGTCATCGCCGGTTCCACGGACGACATCCCGACCGTGGTCCTCGCCGTCACCTCCGACAAGGACCAGCAGGCGCTCGCCGCCCAGCTGGACCGCACGGTCGTCCCCGCCCTCCAGGACATCGAGGGCGTCGGCCAGGTCACGGTGGACGGGGTGCAGGAGCTCCAGGTCTCCGTCGTCCCCGACGACAAGAAGCTCGCCGAGGCCGGCCTGAACGCGGGCGCGCTCTCCCAGGCGCTCCAGGCGGGCGGCGCCACGCTGCCGGCCGGCTCCTTCTCCGAGGCGGGCAAGAACCGCACCATCCAGGTCGGCGGCGGCTACACCTCCCTGAAGCAGATCGAGGACCTCCAGATCGTCGCGAAGGCCCCGGCGGGCGGCGGCGAACCGGGTACGGCGGCCGAGCCGGTCCGGCTCGGTGACGTGGCCGAGGTGAAGCAGGAGCCGTCCACCGCGGTCTCCATCACCCGTACGAACGGCAAGCCGAGCCTCGCCGTGATGGCCACGATGGACAAGGACGGCAGCGCCGTCGCCATCTCGGACGGGGTCAAGGACAAGCTCGCCGACCTCCGTAAGGACCTCGGAGCGGGCGCCGAGCTGACGGTCGTCTCCGACCAGGGCCCGGCCGTCTCCAAGTCGATCTCCGGTCTCACCACCGAGGGCGCGCTCGGCCTGGTCTTCGCGGTCCTCGTGATCCTGGTCTTCCTCGCCTCGATCCGCTCGACCCTGGTCACGGCGGTCTCCATCCCGCTCTCGGTCGTCCTCGCGCTCATCGTGCTCTGGACCCGTGACCTGTCGCTCAACATGCTCACGCTCGGCGCGCTGACCATCGCGATCGGCCGGGTCGTCGACGACTCGATCGTGGTCCTGGAGAACATCAAGCGGCACCTCGGCTACGGCGAGGAGCGCCACGAGGCGATCACCACCGCGGTCAAGGAGGTGGCCGGAGCGGTCACCTCCGCCACCCTCACCACCGTCGCCGTGTTCCTGCCCATCGGGCTGGTCGGCGGCATGGTCGGCCAGCTCTTCGGCTCGTTCTCGCTGACCGTCACCGCCGCGCTGCTGGCCTCGCTGCTGGTCTCGCTCACAGTGGTCCCGGTCCTCTCGTACTGGTTCCTGCGCGCCCCCAAGGGCACCCCCGAGGACGCGGCGGAGGCCCGCCGCCTCGCGGAGGAGAAGGAAGCCGCCAGCAAGCTCCAGCGCATCTACGTCCCCGTCCTGCGCTTCGCGACCCGCCGCCGGGTCACCAGCCTGGTGATCGCCGCCGCGGTGCTGCTGAGCACCTTCGCCATGGTGCCGCTGCTCAAGACCAACTTCTTCGACGCGGGCGAGCAGGAAGTGCTCACCGTCAAGCAGGAGCTGGAACCCGGCACCAGCCTCCAGGCCGCCGACGAGGCGGCCCGCAAGGTCGAGCAGGTCCTCACCGACGACAAGGGCGTCAAGGACTACCAGGTCACCGTCGGCTCCTCCGGCTTCATGGCGGCCTTCGGCGGCGGTACGGGCTCCAACCAGGCGTCCTACCAGGTCACGTTGAAGGACGCGGCGGACTACGAGGACGCCCAGAACCGTATCGACGAGGCCCTCGGCAAGCTCGACGGCATCGGTGACACCACCATCGCTGCGGGCGACGGCTTCGGCTCCCAGGACCTGAGCGTCGTGGTCAAGGCGTCCGACGGGGACGTCCTGAAGAAGGCCGCCGAGGCGGTCCGCACCGAGGTCGCCACGATCAAGGACGTCACCGACGTCCAGAGCGACCTGGCGCAGAGCGTCCCGCGGATCTCCGTCACGGCCAACGACAAGGCGGCCGCCGCCGGGTTCGACTCCACCACCCTGGGCGGGATCGTCGCCGGAGCCGTACGCGGCACCCCGGCCGGCACCGCGACGCTGGACGACACCGAGCGCGACATCGTCATCAAGTCCGCCCGCCCGGCCGCCACCATGGCCGAGCTGAAGGCCCTGCCGCTCGGCCCGGTGAAGCTCGGCGACATCGCCGCGGTCGAACTGGTCCCCGGCCCGGTCTCGATGACCCGCATCGACGGCCAGCGGGCGGCGACCATCACCGCCAAGCCCGTCGGCGACAACACCGGCGCGGTCAGCACCACCCTCGCGTCGAAGATCGACGCCCTGGACCTCCCCGAGGGCGCCACCGCCACCATCGGCGGCGTCAGCGAGGACCAGAACGAAGCCTTCATGCAGCTCGGCCTCGCCATGCTGGCGGCCATCGCGATCGTCTTCATGCTGCTGGTGGCCACCTTCCGGTCGCTCATCCAGCCGCTGATCCTGCTGGTCTCGGTCCCGTTCGCGGCGACCGGCGCCCTGGCCCTCCTGCTCATCACGGGCACCCCGCTGGGCGTCCCCGCGATGATCGGCATGCTGATGCTGATCGGCATCGTGGTCACCAACGCGATCGTGCTGATCGACCTGATCAACCAGTACCGCGACCGGGGCCTCGGCATCGTCGAAGCCGTCATCGAGGGCGGCCGCCACCGCTTCCGCCCGATCCTGATGACGGCACTCGCGACCATCTTCGCCCTGCTCCCGATGGCGCTCGGCGTCACCGGCGAGGGCGGCTTCATCTCGCAGCCGCTGGGCGTCGTGGTGATCGGCGGCCTGATCAGCTCCACGCTGCTGACGCTGCTGCTGGTCCCGACCCTGTACGCGATGGTCGAGCTCCGCAAGGAACGCCGCGCCAAGAAGAAGGCCGCCAAGCGCGCGGCCAAGGCGGGCGTCCCGGCGCAGCCGGAGCCGGAGGAGGCCCGCGAGACGGAGCCCTCGGGCGTGTAGCCGCCTGCCGTTCGGAACAGGGGCCTGCCCCGCGCACCCGCGCGGGGCAGGCCCCTGTGTGTCAGGCGTCCCCGCCGAGGGCCCGGATGATCCGGAGCCATGTCTCCCCGTGCGGTTCGGGGTGGCGGGCGCTCAGGGCGACGGTCTCCCTCACCAGCCGGGCGCGGGTCTCCTCGTCGGACTTGTGGCGGAGCGCGGCCAGGTCGTCCGGGTCGAAGCCCTCGGTCCCGCCCGAGAGCACCAGGGCCACCTGGGCGTGGGTGAGCGAGGAGAGCCGGTCGCGGAAGACCTGGCCCTCGATGCCTCCGCCGTGCATCAGCGCGGTGCCGTCCCCGGCCTCCAACGCCCGGTCCACGTAGGCCTGGAGGGCTTCGCGGTCCTCCACGAGGCGGTACGCCGCGTCCAGGCCCTCGGTGCGGCCGATGTCGAGCATGGCGACGTGGGCCAGCGGGGTGTCGTCGGGCGGCTGGACGGCGAGGAGGCGCGGGTGCTCCTGCAGGTAGGCCCGCGACTCCTTCCAGTCCGCGCACTCCAGCCACTCCGCCAACTGCTCCGACAGGATCAGCGGATCGTAGGCGGCGGTCACCCCGTGGGCGAGGACGGCGGCGCGGAGCAGGGCGTGCCGCTGGGCGCCGTGCGGGTCCAGGATCGCCAGCTCCTCCAGGGCCACCGCCGTCTCCTCGCCGCCGAGGACATCGGCGTTCCGGGACCAGAAGTCGCGTGACCGGGGCCAGTTCGGCGCGAACATCCAGGAGCTGACGAGGTCCAGGGTCTCCGGCGGCAGGGCGAGCCAGTCCGGTACGGAGGTGAAGGTCTCCTCCTCCCAGGCCGTGTGCACCGCCTCGATGTCACCGTACGAACGCAGCGCCTGCCGGGCCCGTACGGTCACGGTGTCCGCGCCGCCGCTCGCCTCCGGATCCTCGTCCAGCCACGTCACCAGCTCGGCCACCCCGGTCGCGGGCCAGGGCGCGGGGCAGCGCAGCAGGAAGGCGCTCCGCTCGACGCCCAGGCGCCGGGCGGTCGCCGGGTCGGCCGAGGCGAACTCCTTGACGGTCTCGTCGTACTCCTCGATCGCCGCCGCGTGCTCGCCGCCGGCGGCGAGAGCCCGGGTCAGGTCGTCCAGAGCGGAGACCAGGGAGGCGTCGGAGGTGCCGGGGCTCTCCAGCGCCAGGGACCGGTGGAGGGCCACCGCCTCCCAGAACGCCTCCACGGCCCCCTCGGCGTCGCCGCTCCGCTCCAGGTGCGTGCCGAGCGCCTGGAGGGAGTGGGCCAGGTCGGGCAGGAAGGCGTCCCCCTGTTCCCGCAGCAGGTCGACGGCCTCCCGCGCCGGTGGCAGCGCCACCTCCGGCCCGCCGGTGGAGGCCAGGCTCCGGGCAAGCGTGAGGAGGGCGGCGGCGAGGCCCGGGCGGCAGGCCTCGGGGCGCTGTGCGGCCGGCTCGCGGTGCAGGGCGACGGCCTCCTCCGCCGCCCGGAGACCCGCCGCCACATCGCCGGCCTTGTCCAGGTGACCGGCCAGGCCGTCCAGCGCCGTGGCCAGCTCCGGACGGAAGGCGCCCGGCCGCTGCGCGGCGAGCTCGCGGAGGCGGCCGCATGCTTCCTGGGCCGCCTCGACCGCCCCGGAGGTGTCGCTCACCGTCGCACGGTGGCCGCCGAGGCCGTGGAGGGCGGCGGCGAGCCGGGGGAGGAAGGCCTCGGGATCCTCCTCGGCGAGGCGCCGCAGGAGACCGACCGCCTCCTCGGCCAGGGGCACGGCCTCTACCGCCTCCCCGGCACCTGCCAGATGCCCGGCGTAGCTCAGCAGGTACTCCGCGAGCGCCGGCACGGACGCCCCTGGCTCCTCCTCCTCGACCAGCTCCCGCTGGAGCCGTACGGACTGCTTCGCGAACGGCACGGCGGTCGCCCGGTCCCCGGTGTCGGCGATGCGGTCGCCCAGGGCCCCCATGGCCTGCGCCAGCTCCGCCTGGAAGCGGTCCGGGCGCTTCATGCCGAGCTCGGCGTAGATCCGCGCGGCCTCCTTCGCCGGGGCCAGCGCCCCTTCCCGGTCCCCGGCCCCGGCACGGAGCGCGGAGAGCTCACCGAGGGCGGCGGCCAGGCCGGGCAGGCCGGTGGCGGGGTCACATTCGGCGACGGCGCGCCGGCTCCGTACCTCTTCCTCCACCTGCGGCAGACCCCGGTCGGCTGCGGCCCCCACCCCCGCACCTCGCGCCTCGTCGCCCATGCCCGCCCCACGGTCCTCGTAACTCATGCCCGCCCCACCGTCCTCGCCGTACATTCCGGTCAGCCTTGTCGGTACCACCCGCGTGAACGTTCGCTGCGGTGAGTAGCAGCGTAGTTACGGGGAGGAGGGGGCGGGGGTCGTACGGCGAAGAATCCCTCCGCCCGAAAGGGGCCGAAGGGGCTGTTCAACAGCGAAAAGCCCCGGTACGCCGACCTGCGGCATACCGGGGCTCCCGGCGGTAGGACGCGGCACCCGTTACGGCAGCGCCAGCATCCGCTCCAGGGCGAGCTTCGCGTACTTCTCCGTCTCCGGGTCGACCTCGATCCGGTTGACTAGCTTGCCCTCGGCCAGCGACTCCAGGGTCCAGACCAGGTGCGGCAGGTCGATCCGGTTCATCGTCGAGCAGAAGCAGACGGTCTTGTCGAGGAAGACGATCTCCTTGTCCTCCGCGGCGAAACGGTTCGCCAGGCGGCGGACCAGGTTCAGTTCCGTGCCGATGGCCCACTTCGAGCCGGCCGGGGCCGCCTCCAGGGCCTTGATGATGTACTCCGTCGAGCCGACGTAGTCCGCCGCGGCGACGACCTCGTGCTTGCACTCCGGGTGCACCAGCACGTTGACCCCGGGGATGCGGGCCCGTACGTCCTCGACCGACTCGACCGAGAAGCGGCCGTGCACCGAGCAGTGGCCGCGCCACAGGATCATCTTCGCGTCGCGCAGCTGCTCGGCGGTGAGGCCGCCGTTCGGCTTGTGCGGGTTGTAGAGGACGCAGTCCTTCAGTTCCAGCCCCATGTCCCGCACGGCCGTGTTGCGGCCCAGGTGCTGGTCGGGGAGGAAGAGGATCTTCTCGCCCTGCTCGAAGGCCCACTCCAGGGCCCGCTTCGCGTTGGACGAGGTGCAGATCGTGCCGCCGTGCTTGCCGGTGAAGGCCTTGATGTCGGCGGAGGAGTTCATGTACGAGACGGGCACCACCTGATCGGCGACCCCGGCCTCGGTCAGCACGTCCCAGCACTCGGCGACCTGCTCGGCGGTGGCCATGTCGGCCATCGAGCAGCCCG
Organism: Streptomyces microflavus; assembly: GCF_014650075.1. Taxonomy (GTDB): domain Bacteria; phylum Actinomycetota; class Actinomycetes; order Streptomycetales; family Streptomycetaceae; genus Streptomyces; species Streptomyces microflavus. The sequence continues at coordinate 1,026,319 of NZ_BMUG01000001.1, forward strand.
CGGCCAGGTCCGGCAGCACGACCGCCTGGGCGTCCGTGGTCAGGATGTCCGCCGACTCGGCCATGAAGTGCACACCGCAGAAGACGATGTACTCCGCCTCCGGGCGCGCGGCCGCGTCACGGGCGAGCTTGAACGAGTCGCCGGTGACGTCCGCGAACTGGATGACCTCGTCGCGCTGGTAGTGGTGGCCGAGGACGAAGACCCTGTCCCCGAGCTTCTCCTTCGCCGCACGGGCGCGTGCGACCAGGTCCGGGTCGGAGGGGGAGGGGAGGTCGCCGGGGCACTCGACGCCTCGCTCGCTCCTCGGGTCGGCCTCGCGGCCGAGCAGCAGCAGCGCGAGGGGTGTCGGCTGTACGTCCAGGGGCTGGGCCGTGGTCACGTCACGCACCCTTTCTTCTCTGCGTTCTGCTCTGCGCTTCTGCGAACGCGCCTTTTCGTCTATTTGACGTTATCTATCATAGCTTCTTCGTGTCACTTTGACGATGCCGATAGCGTCGATGTGACGCATCCCCCGAGCGGCCGGGTGTGCGAGCATGAAAAGGAACAGACAAGCGCTTGGCCCGGAATGAATCCGGCGCTGAGGCGGTTGAACCGTCGGCAAGCAGTCCGTACAACCCGGGAGAGAAGCAGATGTCCGTATCGGACGAGACCACCACCGTGAGCGACGGCATCCTCCTGTCCGACGCCGCCGCAGCCAAGGTCAAGGGCCTGCTGGAGCAGGAAGGCCGCGAGGACCTGGCGCTGCGCGTCGCCGTCCAGCCCGGCGGTTGCTCGGGCCTGCGCTATCAGCTCTTCTTCGACGAGCGTTCGCTCGACGGCGATGTCGTCAAGGACTTCGAGGGTGTCAAGGTCGTCACCGACCGGATGAGCGCCCCGTACCTGGGCGGCGCCTCCATCGACTTCGTCGACACCATCGAGAAGCAGGGCTTCACGATCGACAACCCCAACGCCACCGGCTCCTGCGCCTGCGGCGACTCGTTCAGCTAACCGCTGCGAGAACAGAGACGTACGACGGCGGCCCCGGGAGTGATTCCCGGGGCCGCCGTCGTGTTCCTGTCGTACGGGCGCGTCAGCTGCGCGGCACCGTCGCCCCGCTCGCCGCGTCGATCACCGTGCGGTCACCCAGTGGCGCATCCAGCGTCACCGTCCGCTTCAGCTCCTTGGCGATCATGATGCAGGCGCCGTTCTTCTGCGGCTTCTCCGCGATGGAGATCCGCACCTGCCCCGGGCTCTCCTCGGCGCTCGCCGTGTACGTGGAGCACACACCGCCCCAGAAGGTCACTTCGAGCGTCCGGCCGTCGGCCGCGTACGAGGTCGTCTTCCGGTCGCCCGAAGGTGTCGGCGCCGTGGGCTTCTCGACGAACTCCGGCGCCACCGCGATCTGCGTGACCGTGCTCTCAGGCCCGCCCGGACCCTGGCGGACGCTGAACAGCCACGACGGTACGAGGGTCTGCCGGCCGTCGACGTAACTCAGGGCCAGACCGAACACCGCGTCCTCGACCGTCTGCTCCACCGGGGCCCGGTTGCCGTCCGGCGGCACGCACTCCAGGACCGAGGGCTTCGGCTCACCCTCCAGCGGTACGGGAGTGGCGCAGCCGCCGATGTCCTTGCCCCCGTCCCCCTTGGCCCTGCTCGCCTCGTTGAGCTGCTTCAACGCCTCGTCGGCCCCGATCGCCGGGTAGGTGTCCCCCTTCTCCAGCGCCTTCAGCTGCCCGCTGCCCCCGGCCACCTTGCCGTCCGGGCCGATCTGCACCCCGGTCGACCAGCCGTACGTGGGCAGCCCGTCCACCTTCGGATCGGCGTTCACCACGCGTACGTCACCCATGAGCTGGCCCGCGTTGAGCGCCGCGTCGTCCTGGCCGACGGCCTTGAGCACGGGCGCCGCGGCGGCCTTCGCGGCCTTCTCGCTCACCGGCTGCCCGCCCGCCTCCGGCGGGCTCTGGTTCGCGCACATCTTGCCCGGGTCGCAGGGCTTCACGGGGGTGGTGCGGGCGAACGTCCAGGTGCCCGGGGCCTGCTTGGTGACCTTCAGGAGCGCGCCGGGCCCGTCCTCGTCGCCGACCACCCAGGAGGCGCCCTCGGTGCGCGGGGTCCCCGGAATGCCGAGCGCCTTCGCCAGCCGGGCGACCTCCGCCGGGGCGACCGTGCCCGTGGCCCGGTGGACCGCGGCCTCGTCCGGACCGTCGGGGAGCTGGCCCGCCGCCCGGTAGACCACGGGCGGACCGTTCGGATCCGGTTCGCCCGGTGCGATGCCGGGGGGAGGCGTGCTCGGGTCGCCGGGTGTGGCTGGACCCGCCTCGGCGGCGTCCAGCGCCAGTACGGGGGCCTTGCCGCGGGCGGCGGAGCTGTCCGCCGCGCCGCCGTCGCCGGACGCGGTGGAGGCCCAGTAGGCCCCGCCGCCCCCGGCCAGCAGCACCGCTGCCGCCACCGAGGCCACCGCGAGCGGCGGACGTCGCCGCCGGGGGCCGGTCACGTCGTTGTCGGGTCGCTCGGTGCTCACCGGATCGCTCCTTCGACTGCGTTGCCGTCGCGTCCACTACCGCGTGCCCCCGGACGGGGACACCGGTGGGACGGAGCGGAGGAGCATGCGGTTCCCGCGCGACGGCGAACCGGGCGCGGAGCCCGTACGGTTCCGGCCGAAAAACGCGCCGCAGTGGTCAGTCCCCGTACGCCGAAGTCGTCAGTCCCCGTACTCCGACATCGCGTCGATCAGCCGCGCCGACGCGGGCGGCACCGTCACCCCGTGGATCAGCGACGGCTTCACCGGCGTGGTGGCGGTCTTCACGGGGGCGGTCCAGTGCGGAGCCATGCGCGCGCAGTCCCCGCGCAGCTCGGCCAGGCTCACTTCGGACTCTCGGGACTCTCGCGATGCGGTGTGCTTCGACATATCCGCACCGTAACCACGGTCACGCTCAGGTAGAAAGCCCTACTATCGGGTAGTTTTCCCTTTTCCCGGCCGGAGAGCTCACCCGGTAGCGTGAACTGTCACGCCGTCCCGGAGGGCGCACCTCGGCCCTTCGCCTTCCGCAGGAGAAGCCTCCCCGTGCGTATTGCAGTCACCGGCTCCATCGCCACCGATCACCTCATGACCTTCCCCGGCCGCTTCGCCGACCAGCTGGTCGCGGATCAGCTGCACACGGTCTCCCTCTCCTTCCTGGTCGACAACCTCGATGTGCGCCGGGGCGGTGTCGCCGCCAACATCTGCTTCGGCATGGGTCTGCTCGGCACCAAGCCGATCCTCGTGGGTGCCGCGGGATCCGACTTCGACGAGTACCGCGCCTGGCTCGACCGGCACGGCGTCGAGACCGGCTCGGTCCGTATCTCCGAGGTGCTGCACACCGCCCGCTTCGTCTGCACCACCGACTCCGACCACAACCAGATCGGCTCCTTCTACACGGGCGCGATGAGCGAGGCCCGGCTGATCGAGCTGAAGAGCGTCGCCGACCGTGTCGGCGGCCTCGACCTCGTCTCGATCGGCGCGGACGACCCGGAGGCGATGCTCCGCCACACCGAGGAGTGCCGCTCCCGGAACATCCCGTTCGCCGCGGACTTCTCGCAGCAGATCGCGCGGATGAACGGCGACGAGATCCGCATCCTGCTGGACGGCGCCACGTACCTCTTCGCCAACGAGTACGAGAAGGGGCTCATCGAGTCCAAGACCGGCTGGAGCGACGAGGAGATCCTTTCCAAGGTCGGCCACCGGGTGACCACGCTCGGCTCCCGCGGTGTGCGGATCGAGCGGGTCGGCGATCCGGTCATCGAGGTCGGCTGCCCCGAGGAGGACACCAAGGCCGACCCGACGGGCGTCGGCGACGCCTTCCGCGCCGGGTTCCTCTCCGGTCTCGCCTGGGGCGTCGGCCTGGAGCGCGCCGCCCAGGTCGGCTGCATGCTCGCCACGCTCGTCATCGAGACGGTCGGCACCCAGGAGTACACCCTGCGCCGCACCCACTTCATGGACCGCTTCACCAAGGCGTACGGCCACGAGGCCGCCGCCGAGGTCCAGCAGCACCTGAAGTAGCGCACCCGGTCAGCTGAGCCGGCGGACCACATAGGCCGAGCCACGGTCCGCCGGCTCCTCGCCCACGTACTCCTGCTCGCGCATCTCGCACCAGGCGGGGATGTCGAGCCGCGCCGCCTCGTCGTCGGCGAGCACCGTCACCGTGGCGCCCACCGATACCTCCCCGATCACCTTTGCGAGCTCGATCACCGGGATCGGGCAGCGCCGGCCGAGCGCGTCGACCACCAGGGACGCGACCGGCGCGGGGGAGGGGGGAGCGGAGACCGGGGCGCCGAGCCGCTCCCGTACCTCCGCGACCAGTCCGGGCAGCACGTCCAGGAATCGGTCGACGTCCGCCTCGGCCGTGCCCATCGGCAGCGACACCCGGACGTTCCCCTCCGAGAGCACCCCCATCGCCTTGAGCACATGGCTCGGCTCCAGGGTGCTGCTGGTGCAGGACGAACCGGACGATACGGAGAATCCGTGCCGGTCCAGCTCGTGGAGGAGGGTCTCTCCATCGACATAGAGACAGGAGAAGGTGACCAGATGCGGCAGCCGCCGCTCCGGATCACCGACCACCTCCACATCGCCCACCCGCCCGGCCACGACCGACCGGATCCGGCCGACCAGCGCCCGCAGCCGCACCGCCTCGGCCGCCGCCTCGTCCCGTACCGCGCGCAGCGAGGCCGCCGCCGCCACGATCGCCGGCAGGTTCTCGAACCCCGGCGCCCGGCCCGACTCCCGCTCCCCGGCCGGGCCTTGCGGGGCGAACCGCACCCCCTTGCGTACCGCCAGCAGCCCGACCCCGGCGGGCCCGCCCCACTTGTGCGCGCTCGCCGTCAGCAGCGACCAGCGGCCCGCCACCGGCCCCCAGCCCAGCGACTGGGCGGCGTCCACCAGTAGCGGCACCCCCGCCTCGGCGCAGAGCGCGGCCACCTCGGCCACCGGCTGCTCGGTCCCCACCTCATGGTTGGCCGACTGGAGGCAGGCGAGCGCGGTGTCCGCCCGCAGCGCTCCGGCGTACGCCGCCGGGTCCACGGCCCCCGACCGCTCCACCGGCACCTCCGTGAACGATCCGCCCGCCGCCCCGTGGGCCGCCGCCGAATGGAGCACCGAGGAGTGCTCGACCGCGGAGAGGGCCAGATGGCGGCCGACACGCCGACGCCCCGAAAGAGCCCCGGCAATTCCCGCGTGCACGGCGGTCGTCCCCGAAGAGGTGAAGACCAGCTCGTCCGGACGGCACCCGACCGCCTCCGCCGCGGCCTCCCGGGCCGCGTCCAGCAGCAGCCGGGCGCGGCGCCCCTCGCGGTACAGGCGGGCGGGGTCGGCCCAGCCCTCGTCGAGCGCGGCAAGCAGCGCCTGGCGTGCGACGGGGTGCAGGGGGGCGGCGGAGGCGGTGTCGAAGTAGGGCACGCCGCCACGCTAGCCCGCAGCCGGTCCCGCCCCGGCGCCCGGCTGCCCGCCCGGCCGGGAGAGAGGCCGTCAGATGGCCCCCGGAGGCCCGGATTCCACCCCTTCGGGGAGTCGGGCGGCGCGTTGGGCACCCTCCCCGCGCGACCCCAAATAGCGTCCAGTAGGGTTTGGTCCGCATAAACATCCAAACCCCTGCCCGCGACAGGGACGGCGACCGACCAGAGAGACGGGCGCGCCGACCGTGCGGGCGAGACTCTCGGGAAGGCGCTACGTGAGTCCCAACGGCTCCGACCGCTCGTCGCGGCGCCCGATGCGGCGGAAGCTGCCGCAGGTGCTGACTGCGGGCCTGGTCCTGGCGACGGCCTCCGGTTGTTCATACAACTGGGAGGATTTTCCCCGCCTCGGTATGCCCACCCCGGTAACGGAAGAGGCCCCTCGGATCCTCTCCCTCTGGCAAGGCTCGTGGGCGGCAGCGCTCGTCACGGGTGTCCTTGTCTGGGGGCTGATCCTGTGGAGCGTCTTCTTCCACCGGCGTAGCCGGACCAAGGTGGAGGTACCTCCGCAGACCAGGTACAACATGCCCATCGAGGCGTTGTACACAGTGGTTCCGCTCATCATCGTCTCGGTGCTCTTCTACTTCACCGCGCGTGATGAGTCGAAGCTCCTCGAGCTCTCCGACAAGCCCGCCCACACCATCAACGTGGTCGGCTACCAGTGGAGCTGGGGCTTCAACTACATCGAGAAGGTGGAAGGCCAGCCCGCTGCGGGCAGCGAGGTCCCCAAGGAGCTCGCGGCCATCCCGGACAAGTTCCAGAAGGACTTCCCGCAGGACGCCACCGGCGTCTACGACGCGGGCATCCCCGGTACCCGGAACCCGCAGAACGGCAACCCGGGTCCGACCCTGTGGCTGCCGAAGGGCGAGAAGGTCCGCTTCGTCCTCACTTCGCGTGACGTCATCCACTCCTTCTGGGTGGTGCCGTTCCTCATGAAGCAGGACGTCATCCCGGGCCACACCAACGTATTCGAGGTCACTCCCAACAGGGAGGGCACCTTCATGGGCAAGTGCGCCGAGCTCTGTGGCGTCGACCATTCCCGGATGCTCTTCAACGTCAAGGTCGTCTCCCCGGAGCGTTACCAGCAGCACCTCAAGGAGCTGGCTGAAAAGGGTCAGACGGGCTACATGCCGGCGGGCATCGAGCAGACGGACCCGGCCAGGAATGCGGAGAAGAACCAACTGTGAGCATCCTCAACGAACCTCAGGGTGCCGCTCCAGCAGACGACTCGTACGAGGACGAGCTGCCGGTTCGGCGCAAGCAGCCGGGAAACGTCGTCATCAAGTGGCTGACCACCACTGACCACAAGACGATCGGTACGCTCTACCTGGTCACGTCGTTCGCGTTCTTCTGCATCGGCGGACTCATGGCGCTCTTCATGCGCGCCGAGCTGGCCCGTCCCGGCACGCAGATCATGTCGAACGAGCAGTTCAACCAGGCGTTCACGATGCACGGCACGATCATGCTGCTGATGTTCGCGACGCCGCTGTTCGCCGGGTTCGCGAACTGGATCATGCCGCTGCAGATCGGTGCGCCCGATGTGGCGTTCCCGCGGCTGAACATGTTCGCGTACTGGCTGTACCTCTTCGGCTCGCTCATCGCGGTGGCCGGCTTCCTCACCCCGCAGGGCGCCGCCGACTTCGGCTGGTTCGCCTACGCGCCGCTGAACGACGCGGTCCGCTCGCCGGGCATCGGCGCCGACATGTGGATCATGGGTCTGGCCTTCTCCGGATTCGGCACGATCCTCGGCTCGGTCAACTTCATCACCACGATCATCTGCATGCGCGCCCCCGGCATGACGATGTTCCGCATGCCGATCTTCACCTGGAACGTCCTGCTGACCGGTGTCCTGGTCCTGCTCGCCTTCCCGGTTCTCGCCGCCGCGCTCTTCGCGCTGGAGGCGGATCGGAAATTCGGGGCACATATCTTCGACTCCGCCAATGGCGGCGCGTTGCTGTGGCAACACCTCTTCTGGTTCTTCGGACACCCAGAGGTGTACATCATCGCCCTGCCGTTCTTCGGCATCATTTCCGAGGTCATCCCGGTATTCAGCCGCAAGCCGATGTTCGGCTACATCGGTCTGATCGCCGCGACGATCGCCATCGCCGGTCTTTCGGTGACGGTGTGGGCGCACCACATGTATGTGACGGGCGGCGTGCTCCTGCCGTTCTTCTCCTTCATGACCTTCCTGATCGCGGTGCCAACCGGTGTGAAGTTCTTCAACTGGATCGGCACCATGTGGAAGGGGTCGTTGTCCTTCGAGACACCGATGCTCTGGGCCGTCGGCTTCCTCATCACCTTCACCTTCGGTGGTCTGACCGGCGTCATCCTGGCCTCGCCCCCGATGGACTTCCACGTCTCCGACTCGTACTTCGTCGTCGCGCACTTCCACTACGTCATCTTCGGCACCGTGGTCTTCGCGATGTTCTCCGGATTCCACTTCTGGTGGCCGAAGTTCACCGGCAAGATGCTGGACGAGCGGCTCGGGAAGATCACCTTCTGGACGCTGTTCGTCGGCTTCCACGGCACCTTCCTGGTGCAGCACTGGCTCGGTGCCGAGGGAATGCCGCGTCGCTACGCGGACTACCTCGCCGCCGACGGCTTCACCGCGCTGAACACGATCTCCACGATCGCGTCCTTCGTGCTCGGCCTGTCGATGCTTCCGTTCTTCTACAACGTCTGGAAGACCGCCAAGTACGGCAAGAAGGTGGAGGTCGACGACCCGTGGGGTTACGGCCGTTCGCTGGAGTGGGCGACCTCCTGCCCGCCGCCGCGCCACAACTTCATCACCCTGCCGCGGATCCGTTCCGAATCCCCGGCGTTCGACCTGCACCACCCGGAGATCGCGGCGCTCGAACAGCTTGAGCACCACTCCGAGTCGGACAAGGCCCTCGCCGGCGGCAAGGAGGCAGGCAAGTGAAGATCCAGGGTCAGCTGTTCATCTGGCTGAGCGTCTTCATCCTCGGCATGGCCGTCGTGTACGGCGTCTGGTCGAAGGAGCCGGTCGGCACCACGGCACTCTTCCTGGCCTTCGGGCTCTCGGTCATGATCGGCTTCTACCTGGCCTTCACGGCCAACCGGGTCGACGCCATGGCCCAGGACAACAAGGAAGCAGATGTCGCCGACGAGGCGGGCGAGCTCGGGTTCTTCGCCCCGCACAGCTGGCAGCCGCTCTCCCTGGCCGTCGGTGGCGCCTTCGCCTTCATGGGCGTCGTCTTCGGCTGGTGGCTGATGTACTTCTCGGCTCCGCTGCTCCTGATCGGCCTCTTCGGCTGGGTCTTCGAGTACTACCGGGGTGAGAACCGCACCCAGTGACACCCACCGGTGGGTGACACCGCACTACCCCACGAGGGGCCCGCGTCGCAGTAGGCGACACGGGCCCTTCGCTCGTTTGCAGTCACAGAACGCGCTGGAACGGATGAATCTTCTTAGCGTGGGCTGCATGAACCACACGCCGCGCATGCGCACCGTAGTGAGCTGCACCCTGCTGGTCGTGACCCTCGCAGCGGGTGCGACCGCCTGTGGCTCGCCCGACGGCAACCCGCTCTCGACGAAGCCGTACGACGCGGGCGACCAGGTCTCCTTCAACGGCCCCACCAAGAACCGGAAGGCCGACCCCGACAAGCCCCTGGAAGTCACCGTCAAGGGTGACGACGGCCGCATCACCGACGTGAGCGCCGTGGACACCGGGGGCCGCCACCTGGCGGGCGAGCTCTCCGCCGACGGCAGGCGGTGGCGCTCCACCGCCCCGCTGGCCGCCGGCACCGGATACACCGTCAGGGTCTCCACCGAGAACGGGGACGGCGCCCCCGGCACCCGTACGCTCTCCTTCGACACCTCCTCGCCCAAGAAGCTGCTGAAGGTCGCCTTCGGCCCGGAGACGGGCACCTACGGCGTCGGACAGCCCATCACGGCGGAACTCAGCGCTCCGGTCACCGACAAGGCCTCCAGGGCCACCGTCGAGCGCGCCCTGAAGGTCCGCTCCACCCCGGCCGCCACCGGCGCCTGGTACTGGGTCGACGACAAGAATCTCCACTACCGGCCCCAGGAGTACTGGCCCGCCAACGCCACCATCGAGGTCCGCTCCAACCTCACGGGCATCAAGGTGACCAACGCCCTCTACGGGGCCGAGGCCAAGCCCCTGAAGATCACCACCGGCGACCGCGTCGAGGCCCTCACCGACGCCTCGACCCACACCATGACGGTCCTGCGCAACGGAGAAGTGATCAATACCATTCCGGTCACCACCGGCAAGCCCGGCTTCTCCACCCGCAACGGCGTCAAGGTGATCCTCGCCAAGGAGCAGTTCGTACGGATGCGCGGGGAGAGCATCGGCATCGCCGCCGGCTCCTCGGAGTCGTACGACCTGCCGGTCTACTGGGCCACCCGGGTGACCTGGAGCGGTGAGTACGTGCACGCCGCGCCCTGGTCCACCGGCTCCCAGGGCAACGCCAACGTCAGCCACGGCTGCACCGGGATGAGCACCGGCAACGCCGAGTGGTTCTTCGACACCGTGCGCCAGGGCGACATCGTGAAGGTCGTCGGCAGCGCGGGGGAGACCATGACCCCGTTCGACAACGGGTTCGGCGACTGGAACCTCTCCTGGGAGAAGTGGCAGAAGGGCAGCGCCCTCAACGAAGGCGTGCCGGACAGCCCGCAGACGCTCCAGGCCGCACGGCTGCGCCCGCACGTCTGACGGAGCACAGAAGGAGCGCCCCGCACCGCGGGGCGCTCCTCACGGGCTCACAGGGCCTTCTCAGGCCTCCACGGCGAGCCGGGCGCGCAGCAGCGCCGCCAGCGCGTCGGCGAACTCCACCGGGTCCACCGGCAGCGTCACCGCGGCCTCCGCCCGGCTCCAGGTGGCCAGCCACGCGTCCTGCGGGCGGCCGATCAGCAGCAGGACCGGGGGGCAGTGGAAGATCTCGTCCTTGATCTGGCGGCAGACGCCCATGCCGCCGATGGGGGCCGTCTCGCCGTCCAGGACGCAGACGTCGACCCCGCCGGCGTCCAGGGCCGCCAGGACGGCCGGAAGCGTCGCGCACTCCAGGAACCGCACCGGTGGCACGTCGGCGGCGGGCCTGCGGCCGGTCGCCAGCTTCACCTGCTCGCGGATGTTGGCGTCGTCGCTGTAGACCAGGACCGTGGCGGTCGCCTGCATTGTTCCTCCGTGACAGCTGTGTCTTCGGGGCTCTCGGGGCATGAACCGATGCGCGGATCGTACTCCGCCCGACCGCCCGTCAGCACCGGTAAGGACACCGATTCGATGGGCCGTTCGGGCAGGACACACGGCACTGACACACCGAACGGCACCCCCCGGAGTGAGGGCGGGATAAGCGACCGACATAATGTCGGTCGTGGCGACAGCAACGACAGTAGAAACCGGGCACGCGCACCCGTCGGTCAATCGGCCGAACCTCACCAGCGTCGGAACCATCATCTGGTTGAGTTCCGAGCTGATGTTCTTCGCGGCCCTCTTCGCGATGTACTTCACCCTGCGATCGGTGATGGGACCCGATTACTGGAAGGAGATGGCCGGTCATCTGAACTTCCCGTTCTCGGCCACGAACACCACGATCCTGGTGCTCTCCTCACTCACCTGCCAGCTCGGCGTCTTCGCCGCCGAGCGGGGCGATGTGAAGAAGCTCCGCACCTGGTTCATCATCACCTTCGTGATGGGTTCGATCTTCATCGGCGGCCAGGTCCTGGAGTACACCGAGCTGGTCAAGGACGCGGGGCTCTCCCTGTCGTCCGACCCGTACGGCTCGGTGTTCTACCTGACCACCGGCTTCCACGGCCTGCACGTGACGGGCGGCCTCATCGCCTTCCTGCTGGTACTCGGCAGGACATACGCAGCCAAGAGGTTCACCCACGACCAGGCCACCGCAGCCATCGTCGTGTCCTACTACTGGCACTTCGTGGATGTGGTGTGGATCGGCCTGTTCGCAACGATCTACATGATCAAGTAACCGGGCTCGCACCCACCCACCATCGACGCAGAAGATCCTGACACCGGGGTAATCCGTGAAAAAGCTCTCCGCACGACGACGCCATCCGCTGGCGGCGGTCGTCGTACTACTCCTCGCGCTGGCGGCTACCGGGGGGCTGTACGCCGCGTTTGCGCCTGCGGGCAAGGCGCAGGCCGATGAAACCGCCCAGTCCCTCGCCATCGACGAGGGCAAGAAGCTCTACACCGTAGGCTGCGCCAGCTGCCACGGAACCGGCGGTCAGGGCACCACCGACGGGCCGTCCCTCGTGGGCGTGGGCTCCGCCGCCGTCGACTTCCAGGTCGGTACGGGCCGTATGCCCGCGCAGCAGCCGGGCGCCCAGGTACCGAAGAAGAAGGTCATCTACACCCAGGCGGAGATCGACCAGCTCGCGGCGTACGTCGCGTCGCTCGGCGCCGGTCCGATCACGCCGAACGACAAGCAGGTCGACCCGGCCGGCGCGGACGTCGCCAAGGGTGGCGAACTGTTCCGCAACAACTGCGCCCAGTGCCACAACTTCACGGGCAAGGGCGGTGCCCTCACCAAGGGCAAGTACGCCCCTGACCTCGAAGGTGTGAGCCCGAAGCACATCTACGAGGCCATGCAGACCGGCCCGCAGTCCATGCCTTCCTTCCCCGACACGACGATGCCGGAGCAGCAGAAGAAGGACATCATCGCGTACATCCAGACCGTGAACGGCGAGGAGACCGCGAGCCCCGGTGGCCTCGAGCTCGGCGGTCTGGGTCCGGTCAGTGAAGGCCTGTTCGCCTGGATCTTCGGACTCGGCGCCCTCGTCGCCATCGCCATTTGGGTCGCGGCCCACACCGCTAAGGCCAAGAAGTCATGAGTAGCCAACAGATTCCAGAAGACAACCTGCCCGTGGTGCAGGAGACCGCGCACGGCGCGGTGGAGGGTACGGACGACCCGTTCGCCGACCCGGGGCTGCCGGCCCACAAGCCGCGCATCCAGGACCTCGACGAACGCGCCGCGAACCGCTCCGAGCGGGCCGTCGCGTTCATGTTCGTCCTCTCGATGCTGTCGACGGTGGGCTTCATCGCCGCCTACGTCATCTTCCCGGTGGACAAGATCGTCTACATCTGGCCCTTCGGCCATGTGAGCGCGCTCAACTTCTCCCTGGGACTGACGCTCGGCTTCGCCCTCTTCTTCATCGGCGCGGGCGCCGTCCACTGGGCGCGCACCCTGATGTCCGACGTCGAGGTCCCGGCCGAACGGCACCCGATCGAGGCGCCGGCCGAAGTCAAGGCCCAGGTCATGGCCGACTTCAAGGCCGGTGCCCAGGAGTCCGCGATCGGCCGTCGCAAGCTCATCCGCACCACCCTCTTCGGCGCGCTGGCCCTGGTGCCGCTCTCCGGTGTGGTGCTGCTGCGCGACCTCGGTCCGCTGCCGGAGAAGAAGCTCCGGTCCACCCTGTGGGCCAAGGGCAAGCTGCTCGTCAACATGAACACCATGGAGCCGCTGCGCCCCGAGCACGTCGCCGTGGGCTCGCTGACCTTCGCCATGCCCGAGGGCCTGGAGGAGGACGCGCACGACTTCCAGTCGCAGATCGCCAAGGCGGCCCTGATGATCGTCCGCATCGAGCCGGACGACATCAAGGACAAGCGCCAGCGCGACTGGGCCCACGAGGGCATCGTCGCGTTCTCCAAGATCTGCACCCATGTCGGCTGCCCGATCAGCCTGTACGAGCAGCAGACACACCACGTGCTCTGCCCGTGCCACCAGTCCACCTTCGACCTCTCCGACGGCGCCCGCGTCATCTTCGGTCCGGCCGGCCACCCGCTTCCGCAGCTGCGGATCGGTGTGAACAGCGAGGGCAACCTCGAAGCGCTCGGTGACTTCGACGAGCCCGTCGGCCCGTCCTTCTGGGAGCGCGGATGAGTACTGAGACAACCACCCCGTCCGCCGGCCAGGCGGGACAGCGCAAGGCACCCGCGGGCGAGCGGGTCGCCGACTGGGCTGACGGCAGGCTCGGCATCTACGGCCTGGCCAAGGCCAACATGCGCAAGATCTTCCCGGACCACTGGTCCTTCATGCTCGGTGAGGTCGCGCTCTACAGCTTCATCATCATCATCCTCACGGGTGTGTATCTGACGCTGTTCTTCCAGCCGAGCATGAACGAGGTCGTCTACCACGGCCCGTACGAGCCCATGCAGGGCATCCGGATGTCGGAGGCCTACGCCTCCACGCTGAAGATCAGCTTCGAGGTCCGCGGCGGTCTGCTCGTCCGGCAGATCCACCACTGGGCCGCGCTGATCTTCCTGGCCGGCATGTTCGTGCACATGATGCGCGTCTTCTTCACGGGCGCCTTCCGCAAGCCGCGCGAGGTCAACTGGCTGTTCGGCTTCCTGCTCTTCGTGCTGGGCATGTTCACCGGCTTCACCGGCTACTCCCTCCCGGACGACCTGCTCTCCGGTACAGGTGTCCGCTTCACCCAGGGCGCGATCCTGTCCGTGCCGATCGTCGGTACGTACATCTCGATGTTCCTGTTCGGCGGCGAGTTCCCCGGCCACGACTTCGTGGCCCGGTTCTACTCGATCCACATCCTGCTGCTGCCGGGCATCATGCTCGGGCTGCTGGTGGCCCACCTGATCCTGGTCTTCTACCACAAGCACACGCAGTTCGCGGGTCCCGGCAAGACCAACAAGAACGTCGTCGGCATGCCGCTGCTGCCGGTCTACATGGCGAAGGCCGGAGGCTTCTTCTTCCTGGTCTTCGGCATCATCGCGATCATCTCGGCCATCGCCACGATCAACCCGATCTGGGCGCTCGGCCCGTACCGCCCGGACCAGGTGTCCACCGGCGCCCAGCCCGACTGGTACATGGGCTTCGCCGAGGGTCTGGTCCGTGTCATGCCGGGCTGGGAGATCGTCTTCTGGGGTCACACGCTCAACCTGGGTGTGTTCATCCCGCTGGTCCTCTTCGGCCTGGTGCTCTCGCTGCCCGCGGTCTACCCGTTCCTCGAGTCCTGGATCACCGGGGACAAGCGCGAGCACCACATCCTGGACCGCCCGCGCAACGCCCCGACCCGTACGGCTCTCGGCGTCGCCTGGATCACGGCGTACTTCATCGGCCTCGTCGGCGGTGGTAACGACCTGTGGGCCACGCACTTCCATCTGTCGCTGAACGCCATCTCGTGGTTCGTCCGGATCTTCTTCTTCGCCGGACCGGTCATCGCGTTCATCGTCACGAAGCGGATCTGCCTGGGCCTCCAGCGCCGTGACCGGGACAAGGTGCTGCACGGTCGCGAGACCGGCATCATCAAGCGCCTGCCGCACGGTGAGTTCGTGGAGATCCACGAGCCGCTCTCCCCGGGGCAGCTGCACACGCTCACCGCGCACGAGCAGTACAAGCCGGTCGAGCTCGGCCCCGAGGTCGACGAGAACGGCGTCAAGCGCAAGATCTCCCCGGTACAGAAGGTCCGGGCCAAGCTCAGCAAGGGCTACTTCGGCGAGAACAACCAGATCGCCAAGCCCACCGCGGAGGAGTACAAGGAGATCAGCGAGGGCCACGGCCACCACTGATCGTCCGAACTGTTCGCCACAGCGGGAGCCCCGTCCATTCGATGGACGGGGCTCTTCGCGGTCCCGGCGGCTGGATAGGGTGGAGCCGACTCTTTACCGGCTGTGGACCCCTGGAGCGGACCATGAACGTTGTGACCCCGAACGGCGGCGACAGCGTGGCGGACCGTTCCTGGCCCGGCCTGCTGAACCCCCTGCTGCGCGGCGAGAACCTCTCCTCCGACGAGACCGCCTGGGCGATGGACCGCATCATGAGCGGCGAGGCGACCGACGCGCAGATCGCCGGCTTCGCGGTGGCGCTGCGGGCCAAGGGCGAGACCGTCGAGGAGGTCACCGGTCTGGTGCGCGCGATGTACGCGCACGCCAACACCATCCATGTGCCGGGCCGCACCGTCGACATCGTTGGCACCGGCGGCGACCTCGCCAAGACGGTCAACATCTCGACCATGTCCGCGATCGTCATCGCCGGGACCGGCGCCAAGGTCGTCAAGCACGGCAACCGGGCCGCCTCCTCGGCGAGCGGCTCCTCCGACGTACTGGAGAAGCTCGGCGTCAACCTGGAGCTGACCCCGCAACGGGTGGTCGAGGTCGCCGAGGCGGCGGGCATCACCTTCTGCTTCGCCGTGAAGTTCCACCCCGCCCTGCGGCACGCCGCCAAGGCCCGCAGGGAGCTCGGTGCGCAGACCACGTTCAACATCCTGGGCCCCCTCACCAACCCGGCCCAGGTGCGCTCCCAGGCCATCGGCGTGGCCGACGCCAAGATGGCGCCCATCGTCGCGGGCGTCCTCGCGGAACGCGGCAACTCGGCGCTCGTCTTCCGCGGCGACGACGGCCTCGACGAGCTGACCACCACCGCCACCTCGCGGGTCTGGGTGGTCCGTGACGGCACGGTGCGCGAGGAGCCCTTCGACCCGCGCGACGTGGGCCTCCCGCTGGTCCCTGTGGAGGCGCTGCGCGGCGCCGACGCCTCGTACAACGCCGATGTGGCCCGCCGCCTGCTGGACGGCGAGGGCGGCGCGGTACGCGAGGCGGTGCTGCTCAACTCGGCGGCGGCGCTGGTCGCGCTCGACCCGGGACCGGGCACGCTGACCGAGCAGATCGCGGCGAAGATCCTCGTCGCGGCCGAGGCCATCGACTCCGGGGCGGCCAAACGCGCCCTGGAACGGTGGGTGGCGGCCAGTAACGCCTGAGGGACGCAGAGTGTGACGTAGGGCGCAGTCCGGATGCCGGACTGCGCCCTTGCGCGTCTGCATACATATGGCAAGATGCTGCGCAGGTCATGAGTGACAGCGACTACGGCCCCGGCCCGCTGTCCGGCAACCCTCCGTCCGTGGCGGGGTGCCCCGGGTGAAGACCAGGCCGTAGGCAGCGAGGTCTGCGGCAAGCGCGGGCCCCTCGGCGTCCAGTGGACGCCAGCCCCCGGGGTCCTGGTCCCTAGGGAGCCTCTTGTGAGCAAGCGAATGCGTTAGGGCTCGTCCCAGGGCTTTTCCTGCCCCGGGCTGAACGCCCTTCTTCAGCGCACCCCTTTTCCTTCCCTCTCCTGCGCTGCCGCGTACCCGCCGGCGCCGGATTTCGCCTGCCTTTTACGGGAGTTCGCCATGTCTGTCTCCACCGCTGCCATCGACCCGTCGGTTTGTGCCCCGCTGCCCGTTCTGGGCCAGGATGTCACCGTTCCGCTCGTCACCGGCGGTGAAGTCACCTACGCCGCACTCGACTACGCCGCCAGCGCCCCGGCCCTCCAGCGGGTCTGGGACGACGTCGCCGCGTACGCCCCGTACTACGGCAGCGTCCACCGCGGTGCCGGATACCTCTCGCAGCTCTCCACCGACCTCTTCGAGAACAGCCGCCGCACCGTCGCGGAGTTCCTCGGCTGCCGCGCGGACGACCAGGTGGTCTTCACCCGCTCGACGACCGACTCCCTCAACCTGCTGGCCGCCGCGATCCCGGCCGGCTGCCAGGTCTTCGTCTTCGAGACCGAGCACCACGCCTCCCTGCTGCCCTGGCGCGACGCCCAGGTCACCTACCTCAACGCGCCCCGCACCCCGGCCCAGGCCGTCGAGACCCTGGAGCGGGCGCTCGCCGACCGCGACCCGTACGGCCCCGCCCTGGTCTGCGTCACCGGCGCCTCCAACGTGACCGGCGAGCTGTGGCCGGTGAAGGAACTGGCCGCCGCCGCCCACGCACACGGTGCCCGGATCGTCCTGGACGCCGCCCAGCTCGCCCCGCACCACCCGGTGGACATCGCCGAACTGGACGTCGACTGGGTCGCGTTCTCCGGCCACAAGCTGTACGCGCCCTTCGGCTCCGGCGTCCTGGCCGGCCGCTCCGACTGGCTGCTGGCGGCCGAGCCGTACCTCGCCGGCGGCGGCGCCTCCCGCAAGGTCGCCCGGCGCGCCGACGGCGGCGTGGACGTCGACTGGCACACCACGGCCGCCCGCCACGAGGCCGGCTCGCCCAACGTGATCGGCGTCTACTCCATCGCCTCCGCCTGCAAGGCCCTGACCGAGGCGGGCTTCGACAACCTGGTCGCCCGGGAGCAGGAGCTGGTGAGCCGGGTCCGCGAGGGGCTCGCCGAGGTCCCCGAGGTCCAGGTGCTCTCGCTTTTCGGCGACGACGCCCCCCGGGTCGGCGTCATCTCCTTCGTGGTGCGCGGCTGGAACAGCTCGCACTTCGCCGCCGCTCTCTCCGCGGAGTACGGCATCGGCGTCCGCGACGGCCTCTTCTGCGCCCACCCGCTGGTGCGCACCCTCCTCGGCAGCGACCCGCAGGACCCGGGCGAGTGCGGTGCCCCCGAGGCTGAGCCGGGCGAGCGGTCCCTCAACGCGATCCGGGTCAGCTTCGGCGCCGGTACGCCGGACGAGCACATCGAGCGGTTCCTGCGCGCGGTCTCCGAGCTGGTCAGCGATGGCGCCCAGTGGAAGTACCGCACCGAGGACGGCCGTTGCGTCCCGGACCGGGGCACGGCCGCCCAGGTCTGAGGACGGACGTACGGAAACACCTCGGCCGGGGACGGGCGCACCGCCCCTCCCCGGCCGAAAGGCTTGCCCTACGCGTCGAGGCCGATGGCGAACGCCGCTTCCAGGTCGTGCTGGGAGTACGTACGGAACGCCACGTGGGTGTCGGTGCCCTCGACGCCCGGGATCTTGCTGATCCGGCCGGGGATGACATCGGCGAGGTCGTCGTGCTTGGCGACCCGGACCATGGCGATCAGGTCGTAGGTGCCGGTGACGGAGAAGACCTCGCTGACACTGTCCAGCGCGGCGATGGCCTCGGCGATCTCCGGAATCCGGTCCACGCTGGTCTTGATGAGCACGATCGCGGTGATCACGGCTGGCTGTCTCCCTCGGTGGCCGTGGCTGGAACCTTCACCTTAGCCCCACCCCGGTAGCGCCCCCAGGCGTAGAGGAACCCGGCCGCGAACCCCGCCACATGTGCCAGATACGCCACCCCCGGCCCGGCGTCCGCCGCCTGGGCCGCCGCCCACTGGAGACCGAACCAGAAGACCAGCACGATCCAGGCGGGGAAGCGCAGCGGCAGGAAGAAGAGGAACGGGAACAGGCTGGTCACCCGGGCCTTGGGGAACAGGTACAGGAACCCGCCGAGCACCGCCGAGATCGCGCCCGACGCGCCGACCAGCGTCTGCCCCGAGTCCGCGTGCACCGCCGCGTAGCAGACCAGCGCCAGGTAGCCGCACCCCACGTAGAAGAGGGCGAACTGCACCCGGCCCATGCGCTCCTCGGCCATCGCCCCGAACACGTACAGGAAGAGCAGGTTCCCCAGCAGGTGGAGCCAGCTGCCGTGGACGAACAGCGCGGTGAACGGCGTGAGCAGGGCGCGCGCCGAGCCCTCCCACAGCTCGGCCGGGATCACCCCCCACCGCTCGAAGTACCCGGCCTGCGCGGCGAGCAGCGCGTCCTGGCTCCCGTAGGCGGCGCCGCCGAATCCGGAGAGCGGGCTGATCAGGAAGACCGCGCAGCACAGGGCGATCAGCCCGTACGTCACCGGCGCCCCGCCCGCCGCGCTGTCCCGGACCCTCCCGGCCGTGGCCCGCCAGTCGAACTGCCGCCCGTCGATCATGTGCAGAGCATGACGTACCGGGGGAGAACGGGACGGAGCGCCTCGCCGTGCCGATGCCTATACGCGAGGCCGTAGGGTTACGCCAGGAATTCCGCAGTTCGACGGCGCACCGCGAGATCCTTGACGTAGGACAGGAAGAGACGCGGCGGCGCGCCCGGCGCGCTCTCCGCCAGACGACGAAAGAGGACGCAACGATGACGACGGTTCCCCTGCCGACCGACGGGACCCGCTGGCGCTGCACCCTGTGCGGCAATCTCACGCGCTTCGACGTGACGCGCTCCTCCAAGGTCGTGGAGTACGTCCATCTCGACCTGGCCGGTGAGTCCAGTGTCGAGGAGCGGGAGGTGGTCAGTGAGACCATCGAGTCGGTCCGCTGCCGTTGGTGCAACGCGGTGGACCAGATCGAACTGGTGGACAGGCCGGGTGCCGCCTCCTGAGGGAGCGCACCGACAGACATATCTATGGGGTGACGGACGGTGGATCAGCCGACCAGCGGCGCCGAACCGGCCGATGCGGCCGACGGCGGTGCAGAGGCGCTCGACCGCCCGCTGCCCGAAGGTGTACGACGGCGGGTCGTCGCCCTGGTCTCGGATGCCTTCGGCGGCCTCACCGTCGCCGAACTCCCCGCCCAGTTGCGGCAGTATGCCCGGTTCACCCCGACCCGGCGGGCCAAGTTCGCCGGGAACGCGATGGCCGCCGCCCTGGAGAGCGATCCTCTCTTCCGGCAGCGCATCGGTGAGCGGCTGAGCCAGACCCAGCCGGAGCTGGCCGGTGCGCTGGAGGCGGGTTCGCCGCCCGCCGCCGCCGACCCCGTCGATGTGGCCGCCGCCGCCTATGTGCTGCGCCCGACGGGGTGGGTCAAGCTGGTCGAGGCGGCCGGCGAGGAGGTCCAGCGCGCCGACGCGGAGCGGGTGGACGAGGAGAGCCGGCGCGAACTGGTGCAGCTGCGCGAGGAGCTGGAGCGGGCGCGCGCCCACACCCGCAGCGAGACCGAGCGGCTGCGCACCGAGCTGGACGCGGCCCGCAAGGAGTCCGAGTCGCTCCACCGCAAACTGCGCTCCGCACTGAGCGAGGTGAAGCGCGGGGAGGCCGCCCTGCGCCGCTCCACCGCCGAGGCCGACGCCCAGCGGGCCGAGGCGGCCGCCCAGCTCTCCGCCGCCGAGAGCGAGTCGCGCCGGCTCAAGAGCAGGCTCGGTGAGGCCGAGGCGGCCCTGGAGGCGGGCCGAAGGGCCTCCCGCGAGGGGCGCTCGATGGAGGACATGCGGCTGCGGCTGCTCCTCGACACGGTCCTGGACGCGGCCTCCGGGCTCCGGCGCGAGCTGGCCCTGCCCCCGGTGACGGCCCGCCCGGCCGACAGCGTGGACGCGGTGGAGCCGGGTCGGATGTCGCCCAAGGACATTGCCGCCAGGGCGCTTTCGGACACCGATCCGGCGCTGCTCGACCAGCTGCTGGCGCTCCCGCAGGCGCATCTCATCGTGGACGGCTACAACGTCACCAAGACCGGCTATCCGCAGATGCCGCTGGAGAAGCAGCGGCTGCGGCTGCTGGGCGGCCTCTCGGTGCTCGCCGCGCAGACCGGCGCCGAGATGACCTGTGTCTTCGACGGCGCCGAACTGGCCGCTCCGGTGCTGCTCGCCCCGCCGCGCGGGGTGCGGGTGCTGTTCAGCAAGGCGGGGGTCACCGCGGACGAGCTGATCCGTCAACTGGCCCGCGCGGAACCGCCGGGACGGCCCGTGGTGGTCGTCTCCACCGACCGCGAGGTCGCGGACGGGGTGGCCAAGGCCGGTGCCCGGCCCGTCGCGTCCGTCTTGCTCCTGAAGCGCCTTTCGCGCGTCTAGAAACAGATGTACGACATGTGTGGCATGCCGGATTTTTGGGAACGTACCGTCAAGTCATCGCTACACGTGGTGCGGTGAGAGTAAAGAAGTGCCTGATGTGACAAGAAAAATCCTGTGAGGATTTGAACTGATCACAAGATGGTCACTAGGGTCAGGCCTCGAACCTTCGCACGGTAGATCACCCATCCGGGGTGGCAGCGAAGGAACCGCCTAGTCCGTGATCTGCACGGAGCCGGGGATCTTGTCCCCCACAGCCCGGTAGGCGGCTCGAGGAAGAAGGAGCTCGCCTTCGTGGCGTCCCACCGTCGTCCCAAGCAGCCGAGCCGCACCCGCGTGACCGTGCTCACCGCGACCGCCGCCGCGGCCGTGGCCCTGTCCTCCCAGGCCGCCCACGCCGACCCCAAGCCGAGCAAGAGCGAAGTCAAGGCGAAGGTCGACAAGCTCTACCACGAGGCCGAGGCGGCCACCGAGAAGTACAACGGGGCCAAGGAGCAGCAGGACAAGCTCAAGAAGCAGGTCGACGCGCTGCAGGACAAGGTCGCCCGCGGTCAGGACGAGCTCAACAGCCTCCGCGGCGAGCTGGGTTCGATCGCCACCGCGCAGTACCGCTCCGGCGGTATCGACCCCTCGGTCGCCCTCTTCCTCGCCTCGGACCCGGACAGCTTCCTCGACCAGGCCTCCGCGCTCGACCAGCTGACGGTCAAGCAGACGGAGTCGCTGCAGAAGATCCAGTCCAAGCAGCGCACCCTGGCCCAGCAGCGCCAGGAGGCCCAGGACAAGCTCGGCGACCTCGCCGACGTCCGCAAGGCGCTCGGCGAGAACAAGAAGAAGTACCAGGGCAAGCTGGCCGACGCGCAGCGGCTGCTCAACAGCCTGACGCAGGCCGAGCGGGCGAAGATCCAGCAGGAGGAGAACCGCGCCAGCCGCGCCTCCAGCGAGCGGGTCGAGCTCGGCAACGAGGCCCCCGCGTCCAACCGCGGTGCCGCCGCCCTCAGCGCCGCCGCCACCCAGCTCGGCAAGCCGTACGTCTCCGGCGGCTCGGGCCCCAACTCCTACGACTGCTCCGGGCTGACCCAATGGGCCTTCGCCCAGGCCGGCGTCAACATCAGCCGGACCACGTACACCCAGCAGAACGACGGCGTGAAGATCGGCCGCAGCCAGCTCAAGCCGGGCGACCTGGTCTTCTTCAACGGCCTGTCGCACGTCGGCTTCTACGCCGGCAACAACCAGATCCTGCACGCCCCCAAGCCGGGCACCGTCGTCCGTTACGAGTCGATGGACTACATGGGCACCTTCCAGTTCGGCGTCCGCATCTGACGCCACGCCCGACCGGAGCGACGCCCGAACGAGGGAATCGCCCCACCCCACGCTGACGCCCTGCCCCGCCGGAGACCGAGGTCACCGGCGGGGCAGCGCTGTTCGACGCCCCTTCCGCCACCGGCGAGGTCTTTGGCCGCCCGGTAGTCGTCCGATTACTGTCTGGCTGCTGTGCGGCTCCCGCTCATCGGTCCGCCCGTCCCGGGCGGCATGGGGCCGCGCGTTCCTGCGTCAACTGCGTCAGCGGAAGGGAGTGCGGCTTCCTGTGGTGTCCCATCGCCGTCCCACACAGTCCGGCCTCAATCGGAGCGTCCGCGTCACGGTCATCTCGGCGGCAGCCGCCACCGCGGCCGCGACGCTGACCGGGGCCCCGGCGAGCGCCGACCCGAAGGACACCCGCGAGAGCGCCAAGGCCGCCGTCGACCGGCTCTACGGCGAGGCCGAGCGGGCCACCGAACTCTTCAACGAGGCCGGGGAGCGGGTGGAGCGGCTGCGCGGCGAGGCGGACCGCGCCCAGGACGCGGCGGCCCGCGGCCAGGACTCCATCAACCGGATGCGCAACTCCCTCGGCGCGATGGCGGGCGCCCAGTACCGCACCGGCTCCATCGACCCGGCGCTCGCGCTGCTGCTCTCCTCCGACCCGGACACCTACCTGGAGCGGGCGGCCGCCCTCGACCGGGCCGGCGCACGCCAGGCGCTGACCCTGGACAAGCTCCGGCACGCCCAGCGCAAGGTCGCCCAGACGCGCTCCGAAGCGAACCGTGCCCTCACCGAGCTGGAGCGCAACCGGGCCGCCGTCACCCGCCACAAGAGATCCGTCGAGGCCAAGCTCCGCCAGGCCCGGCAGTTGCTGAACTCCCTGCCCGCCGAGGACCGCGCCTCCTTCGACCGGGCCTCGCGCTCCGGCCGCGACGGCGCCCCCGACCTCTCCGGCGTCGCCCCGGGATCGGCCCGCGCGATGTCCGCCGTGGCCGCCGTCCGCCAGGCGCTCGGCAAGCCCTACGTGTGGGGCGCCAACGGGCCCTCCGGCTTCGACTGTTCCGGGCTCATGCAGTGGGCCTACGCCCAGGCCGGGGTGAGCCTGCCCCGCACCTCGCAGGCCCAGCGGTACGCGGGCCGCATGGTGCCGCTCTCCCAGGCCCTCCCCGGCGACCTGGTCGCCTACCGCGCCGACGCCAGCCACATCGGCATGTACGTGGGGAACGGCCAGGTCATCCACGCCCCCTACCCGGGCGCCCCGATCCGCTACGACCCCGTCGGCATGATGCCCGTCTCCTCGGTCACCCGGATCTGACCACCGCCCGGATCCGGCCGCCCTGCCGACCGCCCGCCCGGATCTGACCGTACGATCGGCAGGGTGGCCGTACGAGGACGTGGTGCGCGGGGGAGACGCCCTCAGCGGCGTCGGCGTGCGGCGGGCCTGGTGCTCGCCGCCCTGCTGACCGCCTCCGCCTGCGTGGCCCCGGCCGGCCACCGGGACGCCGCCACCTCCCTCACCGTCCGCGAGATCGACGCCACCCTGGAGCGCCGCGCCGCCGCCGTCCTCGCCCGGGACCCGGCGGGCTACCTCGACACCCTCGCCCCCGACGCCGTGAAGCTGCGGGCCGCCCAGCGCACCGAGCTCGCCAACCTCGCCGACGTACCCCTGAAGTCCTGGGCGTACGAGGTCAAGGACATCACCGAGCAGGACGGCGAGTGGGCCACCACCGAGGTGGAGCTGCGCTACCGGATCGACGGGTACGACACCGCGCCCATCGCCACCCGCCGCACCCTGGAGCTGATGCGGGACGGGGATCGGTGGTACGTCAGCGCCGACCGGCCCGCCAAGGGCGCCTCCGACCAGCTCTGGCACCAGGGGGAGGTGGAGGTCGTCCGGGGCGCCCACAGCCTCGTCCTGGGCGTCGGAAGGCCCGAGGAGGAGCTGCGCCAGGTCGCGGACACCGTCGACCTCGCCGTACCCGCCGTATCGGACGCCTGGCCCCGCCCCTGGGCCCGCCGGGTGGTCGTGCTCGTCCCGGACTCCGTGGAGTCAATGGCGGGGCTCCTGGGCTCCCCTGAGACCAGCTACCGGGGGATCGCCGCCGTCACCACCGGCGAGGCCGGTGCCACCGGGAAGCGACCGGCCCTCGCGGACCGGGTGATCGTCAACCCCGAGGCCTACGCCTCGCTCGGCAGCTTCGGCCAGCGGGTCGTCCTGACCCATGAGACGACCCACGTCGCCACCCGGACCAGCACCTCCGCGGCCACCCCGGTCTGGCTCTCCGAGGGGTTCGCCGACTGGGCCGCCTACCGGGGGGAGGACCGCACCCCCGACCTCATCGCGCCGGAGCTGACGGGCGCGGTCCGGGCCGGTGACGTACCCGTCGGACTCCCCGTCGACAAGGACTTCGGCTTCGACGGCGACCCCGCCGAGCTCGCCCGGGCCTACGAGAGCGCCTGGATGGCCTGCGAGCTCATCGCGGAGCGGTGGGGCAAGGAGAAGCTGACCGCCTTCTACGCGGCCGTCGGGGCCCATCCCGGGCGGGACGGGGCGGTGGAGCAGGCGATGGGATCGGTGCTCGCCACGACGCCCGAGGAGTTCACCGCCGACTGGCGCGACTACCTGAGCTCCCGGCTCGGCTGATCCCCGCGCGCCGCACGCGCACCGGCGCCCGGCCCGGACCGCGCCCCCGGCACCGTCTCCCGCCACAGCTCCCGCGCGGCGAGCAGGGAGGCCGCCACCAGCAGCCCGTTCCGTACGAACAGGAGCGTCACGCCCCACGAGTCGCTCGCCACCACCTCGGCGAAGTACACCGGGAACTCCAGCACCGTCACCCCCGCCGCGACCAGCACCAGCACGGCGGGCCGCACCATCCCGCCGCCCCGGAACGCCAGGCAGACCGCCGCGAGCCCGACCAGCCACACCACGTACTGCGGGCTGATCACCCGGCTCGTCGTGGTGAACAGCAGCACCGCCGTGAACGCGGCCTGCGCCGGAGTGTGGGCCGCGAACGTACGGGCCCGCAGCCGCCACACCAGCAGCCAGCCCAGGGCCACCACGGCGAGCCCCAGCGCCAGCGTCGAGACCGGCTCCACATGCGGGCCGAGGAACTCCATGGAGCCGTAGTGCAGCTCCACCCGCCCCTCCCAGCCGACGTGCCGCGCGAGGTGGAAGTACAGCGCCCCCAGCGACTCGATCTCCAGGCCCCGGTCCCGCTGGAAGGCCAGGAACGCGTACGCCCCCGGCATCCACAGCGCGAAGCCCACACCGAGCCCGGCCGCCGTCAGCGCCGCCGCCGACCAGGCCGCCCGGGTCGGCCGCCCCCGCCGGACCCCCACCAGCACCAGCGCCGGCCACACCTTCAGCAGCGCCCCGAACGCGGCCAGCACCCCCAGCACCCGCGGGTGGCGCACCCCCGCCAGCAGGGCCGCCACCGCGACCGCCGTCACCATCAGGTCGTAGCGGGCGTACACGGTCGGCCCCAGCAGCGGCACCCCCACGATCCACACCCACGCGCCCGCCGCCCTTATCCCCGGCCGCCGCCCCGCGTACAGGAGCAGCCCCAGCACCAGCGCGTCGCAGAGCAGCACGAGGGCGTAGAAGGCGCTCGCGTACTCCCAGAAGGGCAGCAGGGCGGGGGAGAGGACCGCGAGGGCGGCGCCGGGCGGGTACTGCCAGGTGACGTCGTGCAGCGGGTACGTGCCGGTGAGCAGCACGTCGTACCAGCCCCGGTAGATCACCGACACGTCCACCGTGACATCGAGGCTGCCCAGGGTGAACACCCCGAACACGCAGAGCAGCAGCGCGGCCCGGGTCAGCGCCCAGGCCGCGCACGGCAGGAGTCCGTACGGCAGCAGTCGTACGCCGGTGGGTGCCCGTCGTCCCGTCATCGCCGCCGCCCTCACCGTTCCGACCTGGGTCCGGCGGCCCATGATGCCGGGGGGCGAGGGCGTCAGCGGTGAAGCGCGGCCGTTCGGTACTGTCAGCCGCGATGGACAAGACCTTGATCGTGACCAACGACTTCCCGCCCCGCCCCGGTGGCATCCAGGCGTTCCTGCACAACATGGCGCTGCGCCTGGACCCCGACCGGGTCGTCGTCTACGCCTCCACCTGGAAGCGCGGAGAGGAGGGTACGGCGGCCACCGCCGCCTTCGACGCCGAGCAGCCGTTCACCGTGGTCCGCGACCGGACGACGATGCTGCTGCCGACCCCGCGCGTCACCCGCCGGGCCACCGCCCTGCTCCGCGAACACGGCTGCACCTCCGTCTGGTTCGGCGCCGCCGCCCCGCTCGGCCTGATGGCCCCCGCGCTGCGCCGCGCGGGCGCGAAGCGGCTGGTGGCCACCACCCACGGCCACGAGGCCGGCTGGGCCCAGCTGCCCGCCTCACGGCAGCTGCTGCGGAGGATCGGCGAGTCCACGGACACGATCACCTATCTGGGGGAGTACACCCGCTCCCGGATCGCCGCCGCCCTCACCCCGGACGCGGCCGCCCGCATGGTGCAGCTGCCGCCGGGCGTCGACGAGAAGACCTTCCACCCGGCCTCCGGCGGCGACAAGGTCCGCGCCCGCCTCGGGCTCTCCGACCGCCCGGTGGTCGTCTGCGTCTCGCGCCTGGTCCCGCGCAAGGGCCAGGACACGCTGATCCTGGCCATGCCCGCGATCCTGGCGCAGATCCCGGACGCGGTGCTGCTGATCGTCGGCGGCGGCCCGTACGCCAAGGACCTGGAGCGCCTCGCGGTGGAGACCGGGGTGGAGGACTCGGTGCGGTTCACCGGGCCCGTGCCGTGGGCGGAGCTGCCCGCGCACTACGGGGCCGGGGACGTCTTCGCGATGCCGTGCCGCACCCGGCGCGGCGGGCTCGACGTGGAGGGCCTCGGGATCGTCTACCTGGAGGCGTCGGCGACCGGGCTGCCGGTGGTGGCCGGGGACTCGGGCGGAGCCCCGGACGCGGTGCTCGACGGCGAGACCGGGTGGGTGGTGCGCGGCGGCAGCGCCGAGGAGTCGGCGGACCGGATCGTGACGCTGCTCGGCGACCCGGAGCTGCGGCGGCGGATGGGGGAGCGGGGCCGCGCCTGGGTCGAGGAGAAGTGGCGCTGGGACCTGCTGGCGGAGAAGCTCAGGACCTTGCTGTGAGTACGGGAATGGGGCCCGCGCCATCCATGGCGCGGGCCCCATTCCCGTACGTTCCGCTTCACACCGCTCAGGCGCGGTAGATCGACTCCACCTCGTCCGCGAAGTCCTTCGCCACCACGTTCCGCTTCAGCTTCAGCGACGGCGTGATGTGGCCCGCCTCCTCGGTGAACTGGGCGGGCAGGATCCGGAACTTGCGTACGGACTCGGCCTTGGACACCGCCGCGTTGCCGTCGTCCACCGCCCGCTGCACCTCGGCCAGCAGCTCCGCGTCCTCGCGCAGCGACAGGGCCGTCGACCCGGCCGGCTTGCCGTGCTCCTCGGCCCAGCGGCTCAGGAACTCCTCGTCCAGGGTGACCAGCGCGCCGACGAACGGGCGGCCGTCGCCGACCACCATGCACTCGGCGACCAGGGCGTGGGCGCGGATGCGGTCCTCGATCACCGCCGGGGCGACGTTCTTGCCGCCCGCCGTGACGATGATCTCCTTCTTGCGGCCGGTGATCGCGAGGTAGCCGTCCTCGTCGAGCGTGCCGATGTCCCCGGTGTGGAACCAGCCGTCGGCCAGCGCCTCGGCGGACGCCGACTCGTTCTTCCAGTACCCGGTGAACAGGTGCTCGCCGTGGAGCAGCACCTCACCGTCGTCCGCGATCCGGACCACCGAGCCGGGCAGCGGCTGGCCGACCGTGCCGATCTTCGGCCGGTCCCACGGGTTGAACGCGGTGGCCGCGCACGACTCGGTCAGGCCGTAGCCCTCCAGGACCGTGAAGCCGATGCCCCGGTAGAAGTGGCCGAGCCGCTCGCCCAGCGGGGCGCCGCCGGAGATCGCGTACTCACCCCTGCCGCCGAGGACCGCGCGCAGCTTGCCGAAGACCAGCTTGTCGAAGAGCTTGTGCTTGAGCTTCAGCCCGAGCGAGGGGCCCTGCGGGGTGGACAGCGCCCGGCTGTAGGCGATCGCCGTGTCGGCGGCCCGGTCGAAGATCTTGCCCTTGCCGTCCGCCTGCGCCTTGGCGCGGGCCGCGTTGTAGACCTTCTCGAAGACCCGGGGCACCCCGAGGATCAGCGTCGGCCGGAACGAGGCCAGCTCGTCGGTGAGGTTCTTGATGTCGGGGACGCAGCCGAGCTTGATCGGGGCCATCACCGAGGCCACCTCGACCAGCCGGCCGAAGACGTGCGCGGCGGGCAGGAACAGCAGCACCGAGCACTCGCCCGTACGGAACAGCGGCTTCAGCCGCTCCACCACGTTGCCGCACTCCGCGAAGAAGCTGCGGTGGGTGAGCACACAGCCCTTGGGGCGGCCCGTGGTGCCGGAGGTGTAGACGATGGTCGCCGGGTCGTCCGCCTTGGCGCTGACCATCCGCAGGTCCATGGTCTCGTCCGAGACCTCGGCGCCCGCCTTGCCGAGGGCCTCCACCGCGCCCGCGTCGATCTGCCAGACGTGTACGAGTTCCGGCAGCTCCTCCCGTACGGAGGCCACCGCCGCCGCGTGCGCGTCGCTCTCCACGAGCACCGCCACCGCGCCGGAGTCACCGAGGATCCACTGGACCTGCTCGGCGGAGCTGGTCTCGTACACCGGCACGGTCACCGCGCCCGCGCTCCAGATCGCGAAGTCCAGCAGCACCCACTCGAAACGGGTGCGCGACATCAGGGCGACCCGGTCGCCGGGCTGCACGCCCGAGGCGATCAGACCCTTGGCGGCGGCTCTCACCTCGGCCAGGAACTGGGTGGCGCTGACATCCGTCCAGGCACCGGCCACCTTGCGGCTCATCACCGCGACATCGGGATGCTGAGCGGCGTTGCGGCGGATCAGATCCGTCAGATTGCCGTCCGTCGGGACCTCGTACAGGGCCGGAAGGCTGAACTCGCGCAAGACTGCTGCTCCTCATCGGGCTCCGGTGCCACGGCTCTGTGTGACGCACCGGCTGCGGTCCAAGAATGGCGGGTGCTCAGTGGGGTGAGCACGCTGGACTGCCCGGACGTTACCCACCGGTACCAGGTTCCCGATAGGGGGTTCCGGCCAGATGTCTTATGCATCACACAGGTAAATGGCCCTTTCGCGCACAGTAGTCCACCGGCACGACGACTTGGAAGTAACCGCAGGTCCGGCCGGTTCACCCGCCTCTACCCGCGCGGGGGCGGGCGCTTTAGGGTGATCCGCATGCGAGGCAGCGAAGCGGACGGGCCGGCGCCGGGCGCACAGCGTTCCACCCGGATCCACGTGGTCAGCGATGTGCACGGCAACACCGAGGCCCTGGCCCGCGCCGGGGACGGCGCCGACGCCCTCGTCTGCCTCGGTGACCTGGTGCTCTTCCTCGACTACGCCGACCACTCGCGCGGCATCTTCCCCGACCTCTTCGGCGAGGCGAACGCCGACCGCATCGTCGCGCTGCGCACCGCCCGCCGCTACGACGAGGCCCGCGCCTTCGGCCGCGAGCTGTGGGCGGGCCGCGACCGCAACGCGGAGATCCTCTCCGCGGTACGCAGGCAGTACGCCGAACTCTTCGCCGCCTTCCCCACCCCGACGTACGCCACCTACGGCAACGTCGACGTCCCCCACCTGTGGCCCGAGTACGCCCGCCCGGGCACCACCGTGCTGGACGGCGAGCGGGTGGAGATCGGCGGACGGGTCTTCGGCTTCGTCGGCGGCGGCCTCAGGACCCCGATGAACACGCCGTACGAGATCAGCGACGAGGAGTACGCCGCCAAGGTCGAGGCGCTCGGCCCGGTCGACGTCCTCTGCTCGCACATCCCGCCCGAGGTTCCCGAGCTGACGTACGACACCGTCGCCCGCCGCTTCGAACGCGGCAGCCGCGCCCTCCTGGAGGCCATCCGCACCACCCGCCCCCGATACGCGCTTTTCGGCCATGTTCACCAGCCGTTGGTCCGCCGTATGCGGATCGGCGCCACCGAGTGCGTCAACGTCGGTCACTTCGCCTCCACCGGGAAGCCCTGGGCGCTGACCTGGTGACCGGAAGGGCCCGGGGCGTGGACCGGAGCGCGGCGGGCACGCGATAGCCTGCACAGCGGCAGGCTTCTGCCGAACGCGACCGGTTACACCGCACTGGAGGGCCACGGCGATGGCTGAACACACCAGCTCGAGCATCACGATCGAGGCGGCACCGGCCGACGTCATGGGCGTGATCGCCGACTTCGCCCGCTACCCGGAGTGGACCGGCGAGGTCAAGGAGGCCGAGGTGCTGGCCACCGACGACCAGGGCCGCGCCCAGCAGGTCCGCCTCGTCCTGGACGCCGGAGCCATCAAGGACGACCACGTCCTGTCGTACACCTGGCTGGGCGACAAAGAGGTCAGCTGGACCCTCGTCAAGTCCCAGATGCTGCGCTCCCTGGACGGTACGTACGCCCTCGCGTCGCTGGCCGGCGGAGAGCGCACCGAGGTCACCTACAAGCTCGCCGTCGACGTCAAGATCCCGCTCCTGGGCATGATCAAGCGCAAGGCCGAGAAGGTCATCATCGACCGTGCGCTCGCCGGTCTGAAGAAGCGCGTCGAGTCCGTCCCGCAGAGCTGATGGCGATGCGTACGGTCCTGGTCACCGGTCCCGGCGGCGCAGGCCGTACGACCGTCGCCGCGGCGACCGC
The DNA here is from genome assembly GCF_014650075.1 of Streptomyces microflavus. Lineage (GTDB taxonomy): Bacteria > Actinomycetota > Actinomycetes > Streptomycetales > Streptomycetaceae > Streptomyces > Streptomyces microflavus. The sequence continues at coordinate 1,057,239 of NZ_BMUG01000001.1, forward strand.
CCTGGCCGCCGCCGCGAGCGGCAGCCGCACCCTCCTGGTCTCCGCCGAGTCCATACCCGGCTTCCCCGCCGGCACGGAACCGGCCCCGGTCACCGACCGCCTCGACCACGCCCGGATCGACTCCGGCGAGCACTTCCGCGCCGAACTCACCGAGCTCCAGCAGCGCGCTTCCAGCGTGCTGGACCTGGTCGGAGCCGGGCGCCTCGACGGCGAGGAGCTCACCGAACTCCCCGGCTCCCCGCAGCTCGCCCTCCTGCACACCCTCCACCGCGCCGCCGCGGGCGACTGGGCCGCCGGCGGCTACGACACCCTCGTCGTGGACCTCCCGCCGCTCGGCGAGGCCCTCGCCCTGCTGGCCCTCCCCGAACAGCTCCGCCGCTACCTGCGCCGGCTGCTGCCCGCCGAACGCCAGGCCGCCCGCGCCCTGCGCCCGGTCCTCGCCCAGCTCGCCGGGGTCCCGATGCCCGCGCAGTGGCTGTACGAGGCCGCCGCCCGCAAGGACGAGGAGCTGGCCGCCGTCCAGGCGCTGATCGAGGACGGCGCCACCACGCTGCGCCTGGTCGCCGAGCCCGGACCCGCCGCCGAGGACGCCCTGCGCACCGCCCGCACCGGCCTCGCCCTGCACGGGCTCCGCGCCGACCTGCTGGTGGCCTCCCGGGTCCTGCCCCGCCACTCCTCCGACCCCTGGTTCGCCTCTCTCGCCGCCCAGCAGGAGAAGTGCCTGGCCCACTGGCACGAGGAGCGGTCCCCGCACCTCCCCGTCCACGAGGCCGCCCACCTGGGCCGCGACCCCCGGTCCGGCGAGGACCTGGCCGCGCTCGCCGTCCCCGCGCCCGACGTGCGGGAACCCGGCCGGGTGGACGACCCCTGGTGGATCGAGGAGGAGCCGGGCGAGGAGGGCCGCCCGTCCGTGCTGGCCTGGTGCCTGCCGCTGCCCGGCGCGACGAAGGAAGACCTGCGCCTGGTCCGCAGGGGCGAGGAACTGCTCCTGACCGTGGGCCCGTTCCACCGCATCGTGCGGGTCGCCTCCGCCCTGCGCCGCTGCACCGTCTCGGGCGCGGCCCTCACCGACGACGTCCTGCGGGTCCGCTTCACCCCCGACCCCGGACTCTGGCCGCGCACCCCCTGACTCCGCGGCCCCTGCGCCCCGGTTCCTGAACGGTCCGCGGCCATTCGGGTAACGTCGGTGGTACGAGTTACGAGTCCGGCCGGCCGGGAGCCGGCGGCCGGCACCCCGCGCCGCAGGAGTCCGCCATGAGTGAAGCCACCGATCGTCCCGTAGACGGCGACGCGTGGGCCGACGCCTGCGCCGAGGACCTCGCGGCGGAGAAGGCCCGCCGCCGGGCCCAGTACGGCCCGCAGCCCGGCTCCGCCGCCGAGGAGCTGCGCAAGCTGGTCGACGCGGTCGCCGACAAGGTCTCCTCGCTCCAGTCGCCCCTGCTCGGCATCGCCGCACAGGGCGCGGTCCAGCAGGCCATCCGGCAGGCCAAGTCCGCCGTCGAACCCGTCATCGAGCGCAACCCGCAGGTCTTCGACCACCTCGCCGCCGCGGGCAACGAGCTGCTGGCCGCCTACCGCTCCGCGGTGGAGGGCCAGGAGAGCCGCTGGACCCGCACCGCCGCCGATCCCGCGAAGTCCGCCGGGAAGAGCACGGAGAAGGCCGCCGCCGACCCGTCCGACCCGCGTGACGAAGGCCGTGACGAAGGCCCCTCGGGCACCGAACGCATCGACCTGGACTGACCGGACAGATCGTCCCGGAGCGCGTTGCGCACCGGCCGGGACCGACCGGTCCCGGCCAGGCCGGGGCCTGCCTCGGGTACGGTTGCCCCTAGCGGGGCTCGACCGAAACTGAGGGATTCATGGGACTCACCATCGGCGTCGATATCGGCGGCACGAAGATCGCGGCTGGAGTGGTCGACGAAGAGGGCCGGATCCTCTCGACGTTCAAGGTGGCGACGCCCCCGACGGCCGAAGGCATCGTCGACGCGATCTGCGCGGCGGTGGCCGGGGCGAGCGAGGGCCACGAGGTGGAGGCTGTCGGCATCGGCGCCGCCGGCTACGTCGACGACAAGCGCGCCACCGTACTGTTCGCGCCCAACATCAACTGGCGCCACGAACCGCTCAAGGACAAGGTCGAACAGCGTGTCGGCCTGCCCGTGGTGGTCGAGAACGACGCCAACGCGGCGGCCTGGGGCGAGTACCGCTTCGGCGCCGGCCAGGGCCACGACGACGTCATCTGCATCACGCTCGGCACCGGCCTCGGCGGCGGCATCATCATCGGCAACAAGCTGCGCCGCGGACGCTTCGGTGTGGCCGCCGAGTTCGGCCACATCCGGGTCGTCCCGGACGGCCTGCTCTGCGGCTGCGGCAGCCAGGGCTGCTGGGAGCAGTACGCCTCCGGCCGCGCCCTGGTCCGGTACGCGAAGCAGCGCGCCAACGCCACCCCCGAGAACGCCGCCACCCTGCTCGGTCTCGGTGACGGCACGGTGGAGGGCATCGAGGGCAAGCACATCAGCGAGGCCGCCCGTCAGGGCGACCCGGTGGCCATCGACTCGTTCCGTGAGCTGGCCCGCTGGGCCGGCGCCGGACTGGCCGACCTCGCCTCGCTGTTCGACCCGTCCGCGTTCATCGTCGGCGGCGGCGTCTCGGACGAGGGGGAGCTGGTCCTCGACCCGATCCGCAAGTCGTTCCGGCGCTGGCTGATCGGCGGCGAGTGGCGGCCGCACGCCCAGGTGCTCGCCGCCCAACTCGGCGGCAAGGCAGGGCTCGTGGGCGCTGCCGACCTGGCCCGCCAGGGCTGAGTACCGCTTCGTACGACGCACGGACGCCCGTCGCCGCCCTCCGGGGCAGCGGCGGGCGTCCGTCGTATCGTGACCCGCATGGTCCTGACGCCCCTGCCCGACTCCCGTACCGAGCCGGACGGGTCAGCCGTGATCCGTGTGCTCAGCTACAACGTCCGGTCGATGCACGACGACACCGAGGCCCTGGCCCGGGTCATCCGCGCCTGCGCGCCCGACCTTGTCCTCATCCAGGAGGCGCCGCGCTTCTTCCGCTGGCGCAAGGCGGCCGCGAGGCTGGCCAAGAGCAGCGGCCTGGTGGTCCTCAGCGGGGGCGCGACCGCCGCCGGACCGCTGCTGCTGTGCTCGCTGCGCGCGTCCGTCGAGCGGACCGAGGACGTCCTGCTGCCCCTCACCCCGGGCCTGCACCGCAGGGGCTTCGCCACCGCCGTCGTCAGGATCGGCGGGGTCCGGCTCGGCGTGCTGAGCTGCCATCTGAGCCTCCAGCGCGACGAGCGCCTCGCCCAGGCGGAGCTGCTGCTGGAGCGGCTGGCGTCCATGGGGGTCGAGCACGCCGTGGCGGGCGGCGACCTCAACGACGTACCGACCGGGAAGGCGTTCACGCACCTGGCCGGACAGCTCCAGGACTGCCGGGCGGTCGCCCCGTGGGGCGGCGAGCTGACGTTCCCGCCCGATGAGCCCCGTAAGCGCATCGACGCCGTCTTCGCGACCCCGGGCATCGATGTGCTCGGCTGCGGTGTGCCCACCGGGCTCCCCGGGGTGAGCGGAGCAGACCTGAGGGCGGCCACCGACCATCTGCCGGTCCTGGCCGCCCTCAGAGGCCCCGCGGTATGACGGTGTCCCCGTGGTATGACGGTCACACCACCGCGCCGCGCCCCGGATCGCCGTAGGTGTCGTCATCGTCGTCGTGCGGCATCCGGGCCACCAGGGTGGCGAAGCCGCCCAGGAAGCCGCCGATGCAGAGCGTGGTGAGCCACCACGTCATCTCCCACTGCAGCAGCACCGCCAGCAGCATCAGGACCGGCCCGCCGATCACCGCGAGCCAGGCGAACTTCGCCGTGACGTCGGCCTCCGGCAGCGGCGGCGGCTCCGGGGGCACGAAGTGGCCCTCCCCGCCCTCGTCCGGCTCGTCGATGCCGTCGTCCTTGGACTCGGGCAGCTCGTAGTCACGGGGACCGGCGACGCCGGGCGCGAAGACGACGGAGCTGCCCAGCGGCTTCTTCTCCGGCGGCTTCGGGGGCGTCTTCGCCGACCCCTTGTCCGCCGGGTCCCCGGCCCGGCCGTTGTCCGGCCCCACCACGTTGCGCTGGTCGTCCTCCAGCAGGGCGAGGTCCTCGATCGACTTGAAGGGCTTGGCGCCCGGCGGGTCCGGGGGCTCCTCCCCGTACCCCGCGACGATCGCGGCCCAGGCCGCTTCCTCGTCGATCGCCCGCTCCTCCTCCGGCCGCTTCTCCGGTCCCGTGCCGTCCGGTCCCGCGCCCTCGGCGCCCGTACCCTCGGCTCCCGCGCCCTCCGGGACAGCGGCCTTCGTCCCCTCGGGGACGGCCGCGCTCTCCGTGGGGCGCGGTTCGCGCTCCTCGTCGCTGCCTGTGCGTTCCGCGTCGTGCTCAGCCACCGGACGTGCTCCCCTTCATCCCGACGCTCGGTGCGAGACGGCCGATGAACCGGTAGCTCTCATCGAAGATCCGCTCCGCATCATGGTCCAACGTCGCCACGTGGTAGCTCTGTTCCAACAAGATCTCCGAGACATCAGTGGAGGAGACCCGGCTCAGGATCCGCGCGCTGTCCGCAGGCGGTACGACATGGTCCTGCGGGCTGTGCAGCACCACCAGCGGCTGGGTCACCTGGGGCAGTTCCCCGTCGACCAGCCGGAAGAACTTCCGCACCGAGTGGGCGGCGTGCAGGGGCACCCTGTCGTAACCGACCTCGTGCGAGCCCGGCAGCGCGATGTCGTCGGCGAGCCCCTTGGTCGTCCGCACCAGATGGCGGGCGACCGGCAGCGCGTACGCGGAGAGGCCGTGCACCTTGTTCGCCGGGTTCACCAGCACCAGACCGCTGATCGCGTCCCCGTGCTTGGCCGCAAGACGCAGGCTCAGCGCACCGCCCATGGAGAGCCCGAAGACGAAGACCTGGTCGCACCTCTCGCGCAGCACCCGCAGCTCGCGGTCCACCTCCGCGTACCAGTCCTGCCAGCCGGTGACCGCCATGTCCTCCCAGCGGGTGCCGTGGCCCGGCAGCAGCGGCAGCGAGACGGTCAGCCCGCGCTCGGCGAGGAAGTCGGCCCAGGGACGCAGCGACTGCGGCGATCCGGTGAAGCCATGACAGAGGAGGACGCCGACCTCTCCGCCCTCGTGGCGGAACGGCTCGGCTCCAGGGAGGACCGGCACCGGGGTCTCCTGTTCGTGAGGTGAGGCGGGGGCGGGGCGCGCACCGGGGGCGTGCTTGACGGATGACTTCACCGTACGCGACCGGACCGACACCGACCAGGGTCGTCACGGCCCCCGGGGCCCGCCCCGCACGGCCCGTCGGGCCATGGCCGCACCCCGTGCCTGGCCCGGGGCACGGCAGGCGCACAGGTTAAGGTCTGACCGACAGCACACAGGAGGCACCACAGTTGATCTACGGCGCAATGAAGTTCTCCATCGGCGGGTCCCTGAAGCTCGCCTTCCGGCCGTGGGTGGAGGGCCTGGAGAACATCCCCGAGCGGGGGCCGGCGATCCTCGCGAGCAACCATCTCTCCTTCTCCGACTCGTTCTTCCTGCCGGCTGTCCTGGACCGCAAGGTCACGTTCATCGCCAAGGCCGAGTACTTCACGGCTCCCGGGGTGAAGGGCAAGCTCACCGCCGCCTTCTTCAAGGGCGTCGGCCAGCTCCCCGTCGACCGCTCAGGAGCCCGCGGCGCCGGTGAGGCCGCCATCAAGGCAGGCATCCAGGTCGTCGAGAGCGGCGGCCTGTTCGGCATCTACCCCGAGGGCACCCGCTCGCCCGACGGCCGTCTCTACCGGGGCAAGCCCGGCGGCCTGGCCCGGGTGGCGCTGGCCACCGGAGCCCCCGTCATCCCGGTCGCGATGATCGACACCGAGAAGATCCAGCCGCCCGGCCAGGTGATGCCCAAGCTGATGCGCCCCGGCATCAGGATCGGCAAGCCGCTGGACTTCAGCCGCTACCAGGGCATGGACGGCGACCGCTTCATCCTGCGCTCGGTGACCGACGAGGTCATGTACGAGATCATGAAGCTCTCCGGCCAGGAGTACGTGGACATCTACGCCACCGCCGCCAAGCGCCAGTTCGCCGACGAGGCGAAGGCGAAGGCGGAGGAGGCCAAGCGCGCCCAGAAGCAGGCACAGGCGGCGGGCGACGAGGACGGAACGGAACGGTCCGGCGCGTAACGGCGTCGTGGACCGTCGGGGGGTGGGGCGAAATGGCCAAGCGTGAGCGGGTCGTACGGATGTCGGTCGAGCAGCCGCTGTGGCGTGCGCTGACGGGCTACCGCGTACTGACGATGGTCTACGCGGTGCTGCTCGCCGTCTTCGGGAAGGACAACTTCGGCCGGGAGAGGTTCGAGCGGCCCTGGGTGGCCTTCGCGTACCTCGCGTTCCTCGTCGTGTGGACGCTCGCCACCCTGCCCAAGGTCCGCTCGGCGGCGGCCTGCACCAAGCGCTTCCTCGGCGCGGACCTCGTCGTCGCGCTGACCGGGATCATGCTCACCCCGCTCGCCGACATCCACTCCCAGACCTTCGACGGCCCGACGCTGCCGTCGATCTGGACGGCCGGAGCGGTCCTCGCCTTCGCGATCAAGGGCGGCTGGCGGTGGGCGGCCTTCGCCTCCACCTTCGTCGCCGCCGCCAACATCATCCAGCGCGGCGAGCCCAGCCGGGACACGTACCACAACGTCCTGCTGGTCTGGGTCGCCTCCATCGCCATCGGGTACGTCGTCGAGGTCGCCCGCGCCAGTGAACGCACCCTGGCCCGCGCCCTGGAGATCGAGGCCGCGACCCGCGAACGCGAGCGGCTGGCCCGCGACATCCACGACAGCGTCCTCCAGGTCCTCGCGATGGTGCAGCGCCGGGGCACCGCGATCGGCGGGGAGGCGGCCGAGCTGGGCCGGATGGCCGGGGAGCAGGAGGTCGCCCTGCGTACCCTGGTCTCCAGCGGCCTGGTCCCGCCCACCCGGGTCTCCGAGGACGCCGCCGACGGCGCGGTCGTCCGCACGGTCGACGTGGACGAGGAGAGCCCCGGCGACGGGACCACCTGCGACCTGCGCGCCCTGCTCGCCCCGTACGCGGGCTCCCGGACCAGCCTCGCGGAGCCGGGCGCTCCGGTGGTCCTGCCCGCCGAGGCCGCCCGCGAGCTGGCCGCCGCCGTCAGTGCCGCCCTGGACAATGTGCGGGTGCACGCCGGAGCGGAGGCCCAGGCCTGGATCCTGGTCGAGGACGAGCCCGGCGAGGTCATCGTCACCGTCCGGGACGACGGCCCAGGCATCCCGGAGGGGCGCCTGGCCCAGGCGGAGGGCGAGGGGCGGATGGGGGTCGCGCTCTCCATCCGGGGCCGGCTGCGCGATCTCGGCGGCACGGCCGAGGTGATCTCGGTGCCGGGACAGGGCACCGAGGTCGAGTTGAAGGTTCCGAAAGCACAGGTTTCCCGGGGGAAGGCAGGATCGGCCCGATGAGCACGCAAGAAGCACCGCGGAACGCACCGGAGCAGGACGGCGCGGAGGCGCCCGACCGGCCCATCAGGGTCATGGTGGTCGACGACCACCCCATGTGGCGCGACGCGGTCGCCCGCGACCTGGCCGAGTCCGGCTTCGACGTCGTCGCGACCGCCGGGGACGGCCCGCAGGCGGTCCGCCGGGCCAAGGCGGTCAACCCGGACGTCCTGGTCCTCGACCTGAACCTGCCCGGTATGCCCGGCGTCCAGGTCTGCAAGGAGCTGGTCCCCTCCCACCCCGGACTGCGCGTGCTGGTCCTCTCCGCCAGCGGTGAGCACGCCGACGTCCTGGAGGCGGTGAAGTCCGGCGCCACCGGCTATCTGCTGAAGTCCGCCTCCACCCAGGAGCTGACCGACGCCGTCCGCTCCACCGCCAACGGCGACCCGGTCTTCACCCCGGGCCTCGCCGGCCTGGTCCTCGGCGAGTACCGCAGGCTCGCCTCCGACCCCGTACCCGCCGCGTCGAACGAGCCCAAGGCCCCGCAGCTCACCGACCGGGAGACCGAGGTGCTGCGGCTGGTCGCCAAGGGACTCTCGTACAAGCAGATCGCCGAACGCCTGGTCATCTCGCACCGCACCGTCCAGAACCATGTGCAGAACACCCTCGGCAAGCTCCAGCTGCACAACCGGGTGGAGCTCGTGCGGTACGCGATCGAGCGCGGACTCGACGACGTCTGACCGGGACCCGGGGCCGGGGAGGGCCGGGACCTCCGGCCCGGCCGGAGGGCCGTCCGGCCCCGGGCGCACCTGGGAGCGGAGCCGTATATTCGCGCTATGGAGATCCTGGCGTTCGGTGTGCAGTCCGATGAGAAGCCCCTGATCGAGAAGGCCTTCCAGGGGCTGCACGAGGTCCGCTGCCTGGACGTCTTCCTCAACCGGGACACCGCCCCCATCGCGGCGGGGTACGAGGTCATCTCCACCAGCGTCAACGCGGACCTCGGCTCCAAGGTGCTCCAGACCCTGGCCGCGGGCGGCACGCAGATGATCGCCCAGCGCTCCACCGGCTTCAACAACATCGACCTGGACGTCGCCGAACGGCTCGCCCTGACCGTCTCCCGGGTCTCGTACTACTCGCCGTACTCGGTCGCCGAATTCGCCTGGACCCTGGCCATGGCGGTCAACCGGCGCATCATCCGGGCTGCCGGCCGCACCCGCGACTTCGACTTCCGCCTCGACGGACTGCTCGGCCGCGACATGCACGGGCGGACCGTCGGCGTGGTCGGCACCGGCAAGATCGGCGAGGCGTTCACCCGGATCGCCCACGGCTTCGGGATGAAGCTGCTCGGCTGGGACGTCGTGGAGAACCCGGCCTGCGTCGAGCTCGGCATGGAGTACGTGGAGAAGGAGCGGCTCTTCGCCGAGGCCGACCTCATCAGCCTCCACGTCCCGCTGCTCCCCGCCACCCAGCACCTCATCAACGAGGCCGCCCTGAAGTCGATGAAGGACGACGCGATCCTGGTCAACTCCAGCCGCGGCGGTCTCATCGACACCGCCGCCCTGGTCACCGAATTGCGCGCCGGCCGCTTCCTCGGCGTCGGACTCGACGTGTACGAGGCGGAGGCCGGGCTCTTCTTCCTCGACAAGTCCCTGGAGGGCGTCGACGACGACACCCTGGCCCGGCTCGTCACCTTCCCCAACGTCATCGTCACCTCCCACCAGGCGTACTACACCGAGGACGCGGTGGGCCAGATCATCGACGCGACGGTGCAGAACGTCACCGACTACCTGGCCCGCCGCACCAGCGAGAACGTGCTCGTGCCGCGCAGCTGAACCGGAGGGTTCAGCTCAGCACCGGCAGCCCCGCCAGCAGCTCCGTCACGATCGCGGCCCCCCGCACGGTCAGCACCGACTCCGGGTGGAACTGCACCGAGGCGAACCCGCTCCCGCGCAGCGCGTGCAGCTCCCCGCTCCCCTCGTCCCGGCTCACCTCGATGCCGTGCGCGGCCAGCTCCACGGCGGCCGGGGAGTCGCAGCGGGCGGTGAAGCTGTTGTAGAAGCCGACCGTCTCCGGCCGCCCGAACAGCTCGATCCTGGTCTGCGCCCCCTGGTACGGCACCGCCTTGCGCACGATCTCCATGCCCAGCTCCGCCGCGATCAGCTCATGCCCGAGGCAGACCCCCAGCAGCCCGTACCGGTGCTCCCGCACCAGCTCCGCCGTCAGCTCCCGCAGCAGCCGCATCTTCGGGTCACCGAGATCGCCCGGATTCCCCGGCCCGGGGCCCAGCACGACCGGTCCCTGATGCGCCCGCACCACCTCACGCAGCCCAGGCTCGTCGTACCGGCGCACCGACACATCGAGCCCCGAGGAGCGCAGCAGGTGGGCCAGCATCGCGGTGAACGTGTCCTCACCGTCCACCACCAGCGCATGCCCGGCCAGCTCCTCGGTGCGCTCCTGCATCCGCAGCCAGAACGGGGCGAGGGAGCCGCGCCGGTCGTCCAGCGCCGCCTGCACCCGGGGGTCGGCGGCCAGCTGCGGACGTCCCGCCTCCGCCTCCGGCCGCCCCGGCCGCACCCCGAGCGCGGCCAGCACCCCGGCGGCCTTGGCATGGGTCTCGGCGACCTCGCTCTCCGGGTCCGAGTGACGTACGAGGGTGGCGCCGACCGGCACCTTCAGCGAGCCGTCCGGAGCGATGTCGGCCGTCCGGATCAGGATCGGCGAGTCCAGCGTCTGCGCCCCGTTCGCGTCCCGGCCCAGCAGGGCCAGCGCCCCCGCGTAGTAGCCGCGCCCGCCCTGCTCGTACCGCTCGATGACCCGGCAGGCGTTCTGCACCGGGGAGCCGGTGACGGTCGCCGCGAACATGGTCTCGCGCAGCACGTCCCGCACATCCAGCGAGGACCGGCCGCGCAGCTCGTACTCCGTATGGGCGAGGTGGGCCATCTCCTTGAGCCGCGGTCCGACCACCACGCCTCCCATGTCGCCGACCGTGCACATCATCTTCAGCTCCTCGTCGACCACCATGGACAGCTCCTCGCTCTCCTTGCGGTCCCCGAGGAACGCCAGCAGGCTCTCGGCGGTCGGTCCTTCGGCCGGGTAGCGGTAGGTCCCGCTGATCGGGTTCATCACGACCGTCCCGCCGGACATCCGCACATGCACCTCCGGGCTCGCCCCGACCAGCGTCCTGTCCCCGGTGTGCACCACGAACGTCCAGTACGCGCCCCGCTCGCCCGCCAGCAGCCGCCGGAACAGCGCCAGCGCGTCCGCCCGCCCGAACCCCGGGATCTCACCCCGGAACGTCCGCCGGATCACGAAGTTCGCGCCCTCGCCCTGCCCGATCTCGTCCCGGATCACCCGCCGGACGATCTCCGCGTACTCCCCGTCCGGCACATCGAAGCCCCGGTCCTCCACCCGCACGTCGTGCGCGGGCAGCGCGGCCAGCACCTCCGCCAGCTCCAGCTCGTGCGTCTCGTCGGCGACCAGCACGCTCAGCGGCGTCCCGTCGTCCCGCACGTCGAAGCCGCGCTCGGCGATCTGCCGGAACGGCACCAGGGCCAGCGCGGGCGACGCGCCCACCGGCAGATCGGCCAGCCGCTCCGCCTCCCGCACCCCGCCGATCAGCACTTCCACGTGATCGTGGTCACGGCCGGGCGTACGCCGGCGCAGCAGGGCGAACGGCGGGGCGTCGTCGGCCAGCAGCCGGCGGACGAGGTCAAAGGCGGTACGGGACATGGGAGCGGGTTCCTTCCGGACGGTCCGTACGAGGGCCTCGTACGGGATTCACGGTGGAGAGGAACGGCTCCGCAACGCAGAAAAGGCCGCCCCTCGGGCGGCCTTCGCGAAGTGTGTCAGCGCGATGATTCAGCGGGCCGCCGGATGAGCGGTCCACCACCAGTTCTGGATCGAGATCTGGATCTGTTGCGTCGACATGCTGCGACCCTAGCGGACGTTCCGGGCATCGGAGCAGGTGTCTCAACTATTGAGCGCTCGAATGGACGCCCCCCGCGACCCCGTAATGTTGTCCACGTGACCGTGAACGCCAATACCTCCGTCGCCGGTGGCAACACCTGGCGAGACCTTCCCGCGGCGCAGCAGCCCGAGTACCCCGACTCCGAGGCCCTGCGCGATGTACTCGCGGACCTCGCGTCGTATCCGCCGCTCGTCTTCGCGGGCGAGTGCGACCAGCTGCGCGCCCGCCTGGGAGCCGTCGCCAAGGGCGAGGCGTTCCTGCTGCAGGGCGGCGACTGCGCCGAGGCCTTCGACGCCGTGTCCGCCGAGCACATCCGGGCCAAGCTGAAGACGCTGCTCCAGATGAGCGCCGTCCTGACCTACGCGGCCTCCGTGCCCGTCGTGAAGGTCGGCCGGATCGCGGGCCAGTACTCCAAGCCGCGCTCCAAGTCGACCGAGACCCGCGACGGCATCACCCTGCCGACGTACCGCGGCGACTCGGTGAACGGCTTCGCCTTCACCGAGAAGGCCCGGATCCCGGACCCCGAGCGGCTGAAGCAGATGTACCACGCATCCGCCTCCACGCTGAACCTGGTCCGCGCCTTCACCACCGGCGGTTACGCCGACCTGCGCCAGGTGCACGCCTGGAACCAGGACTTCGTGAAGTCGTCCCCCTCCGGCCAGCGCTACGAGGCCCTGGCCCGTGAGATCGACAACGCCCTGAACTTCATGAAGGCGTGCGGCACCGACCCGGCCGAGTTCAAGGCGGTCGAGTTCTACGCCTCGCACGAGGCCCTGCTGCTGGACTACGAGACGGCGCTGACCCGCACCGACTCGCGCACCGGCGAGCTGTACGACACCTCCGGCCACATGGTCTGGATCGGTGAGCGCACCCGCCAGATGGACGGCGCGCACATCGAGTTCGCCTCGAAGGTCCGCAACCCGATCGGCATCAAGCTCGGCCCGACGACCACCGTCGACGAGGCCCTCGGCTACGTCGACCGTCTGGACCCCGAGCGCGAGCCCGGCCGGCTGACCTTCATCGTCCGCATGGGCGCCGACAAGGTCCGCGACAAGCTCCCCGAGCTGGTCGAGAAGGTCACCGCCTCCGGCGCCACCGTGGCCTGGGTGACGGACCCGATGCACGGCAACACCTTCGAGGCCGCCTCCGGCCACAAGACGCGCCGCTTCGACGACGTCCTGGACGAGGTCAAGGGCTTCTTCGAGGTCCACAAGGGCCTCGGCACCCACCCGGGCGGCATCCACGTCGAGCTGACCGGCGACGATGTCACCGAGTGCGTGGGCGGCGGCCACGAGATCTTCGTGGATGACCTGCACCAGCGCTACGAGACGGCCTGCGACCCGCGGCTCAACCGCAGCCAGTCGCTCGACCTGGCCTTCCTCGTCGCCGAGATGTACCGCGACCAGTAGGCACCCCTGGCGGGTATTCCCGCCGGACGCAGCTGTGGGGCACGGATCCATGTGATCCGTGCCCCACAGTCCGTCTCCGGGCTTTTGCACGCCTCGCCAGGCGGGTAAGGTTAGGTTAGCCTCACCGACGAAGACGGGGACGGCACCAGCGACCGGCCCGCAGGGAGGTGAACCGCATGTACGTCTGCTCCTGCTTCGGCATCACCGAGGCGCAGGTCAAGAAGCATGCGGACGCCGGGGCATGCACGCCCCGCCAGATCGCCTCAGCCTGCAAGGCCGGCACGGACTGCGGCGGCTGTGTCCGCCGGATCCAGGCCCTGCTGGGGCGCGACTGCTCGCGCCACGACCTCGCGAACCGGCAGGCGGAGCCCGCGGCGGCGTCCGTCACCCACCCGGTCACCGCACCGGTGCCGACCCCGGTCGCAGCGGTCGCCCTGGCCACGCTCCGGGACGTCCGGCTCTCCGACGCGGCCTGACCCAGCCTCGTGACGCAGCCTGACCCAGCCTCGTGACGCGCCCTGGCCCACCCTCGTAGCGCGTCGGCTCAGCTCTCCGGCTGCTCGATGAGCTGCGCGATGTAGAGCGCCTCACCGAGCTTCTCCACCAGCTCCAGCTGGGTGTCGAGGTAGTCGATGTGGTGCTCCTCGTCCTCCAGGATGGACTCGAAGATGTTCGCCGAGGTGATGTCACCCTTGGTGCGCATCACCTCGATGCCGCGCTTGAGGCGGTCGATCGCCTCCACCTCGACCTGGCGGTCCGCCTGGAACATCTCGGTGACCGTCTGGCCCACCCGGACGTGGAAGAGCCGCTGGTAGTTGGGCAGCCCGTCCAGGAACAGGATCCGGTCGGTGAGGACCTCGGCGTGCTTCATCTCGTCGAAGGACTCGGCCCGGGTGTACTTGGCGAGCTTGGTCCAGCCGAAGTTCTCCTGCATCTTCGCGTGCAGGAAGTACTGGTTGATAGCGGTCAGTTCGGCAGTCAGCTGTTCATTGAGGAACTCAAGGACCTCGGGGTCGCCCTGCATCGCAGAGGCTCCTTCCAAGCGTGATCGACAAGGTGGCCGCATCCTCGCACTGCGCCCACCGGCCGTCCAGTAAGTGCACGCTTAGTACGAGTTGACCCCATGAGGGTCTGCCCTGGTCATGACCACCCCTGGCTGTCTGTCACCATGGAGGCATGGGTCAGCCGGAAAGCCGGGAATACCGCGAATCAGAGCAGTCCGAGCTTCCGCCGGGACAGCGACTGCAGCGCGGATGGCCGGTCACCCACTACGGGCCCGTTCCCAAGTTCAAGTCCGAGCGCTGGGAGTTCCGGGTCTTCGGGGCCACCGCCGATGGCGACAAGCACTGCTGGAACCACCAGGACTTCTCGGCGCTGCCGTTCTCCTCGGTCGTCGCCGATCTGCACTGCGTGACGAAGTTCAGCATGATCGGCGCCGAATGGGGCGGGGTCCTCGCCCGTACGGTGCTCGACCTGGCACCACCCGCGCCCGACGTCACCCATGTGATGGTCTGGGCCGAGTACGGCTTCTCCTCGAACCTGCGCCTGGAAGACTTCGCCGGTGAGCGGACCCTCTTCGCCACCCACAAGGACGGCGATCTCCTCACCGCCGAGCACGGCTTCCCGCTCCGCCTCGTCGTCCCGCACCTGTACGCCTGGAAGGGCCCGAAATGGGTCCGCGGCGTCGAGTACATGACGGCCGACCGGCGCGGGTTCTGGGAGGAGCGGGGCTACCACAACATCGGCGACCCCTGGAGCGAGCAGCGCTACTCCTACCAGGAGGAGCCCGGGGACGGCCCCGAGCTCTAGGGCCTCTCGTTTGGATCATGCCGGGCTCGCGGGCCCCGGCACGCACTCCCCCAAGCTCTCGGCTTCGCTCGAGCAGGGAGGGGCCCCCTCCGGCGTTGTCGTCGGTCGCCAATGCTCCGCAGTGACTCCCTCCTCCGCCTTGCAGCTGCACGCACCGGACCCCGCTCCCTGATCCGGCCTGATCCAAACGAGAGGCCCTAGAGACCTCGGAGCTCCTTGAGCCGGGCCACGTCCGCCGCGTGCCCCTCCTTGCCGCCGGGCGTCTCGATGATCAGCGGTACACCTTCGGTCGCCGGATGCGCGAACAGCTCCCGGAAGGGCTCCGCCCCGATGTGTCCGGCGCCGATGTTCTCGTGCCGGTCCTTGTGGGCGCCCACGACGTCCTTGGAGTCGTTGGCGTGGATCAGCTTCAGCCTCCCCTCACCCACCGTCTCCACCAGCAGATCGAGCGTCTGCCGCATCCCCGAGGGGCCGGTCAGGTCGTGTCCCGCCGCGTAGATGTGGCAGGTGTCCAGGCAGATGCCCAGCTTGGGGTGGGAGCCCAGCGCCTCGAAGTACGGTCCGAAGTCCCACGTACGGGAGCAGAGCGAGGAGCCCTGGCCCGCCGTGGACTCCAGCAGCAGATACGGATCGTCGTCGTGCGTCAGCTCGTCCAGCAGCGGCCGCATGTACTCCCGCACCTGCGCCAGCGCCTCGGCGCGCGGCCTCCCGCCCGTCGCCGAGCCGGTGTGCACCACCACGCCGAGCGCACCGATCTCGCGCGCCCGCCGCAGCGAGTGGCGCAGGGAGTCCACGGACTTCTCGACGGTCGCCTCGGTGTGCGACCCGAAGTTGATCAGATACGGGGCGTGGACGTACGCCGGTATCGACGCGGCCGCGCACTCCGAGCGGAACAGCTCGTCCTGCGCCGGGTTCCCGGCGGGCGTCGCCCAGCCGCGCGGGTTGGCGACGAAGACCTGCACGGTCTCGGCCGCCAGCTCCCGGGCGTAGGAGAGGCCGACCTTGGCGAGACCGCCGGCCACCGGGACATGTCCGCCTACGGGGTTACGCATATATCGCTTCCGGCTTTCGCATGTCGTCCTAGAACCCCTTGGTCCTGATGGTGATGGTGGAGCCCTCGGCGGCCTGCTCGCCGCCCTCCACGGACTGGCTCGCGATCGTGTTGCTGAAGGAGAGGAACGGCCGGTCGACCTTCACCTCGAAGCCCGCCTCCTCCAGGGTGGTCCTGGCCTCGTCGACATCCCGGCCGGTGACGTCGGGGACGTCCAGCATGCGGGGGCCCTTGGAGACGGTCAGCTCGATCGTGTCGCCCTCAGCCGCCTCGGCACCCGCGCCGGGGGACTGCTGGGCGATGTCCCCGGCCGCCTCGGTGGAGTGGACCCGGCCGGGCAGCACCTCGACCTTCAGCCCCTCCCCTTCCAGCTCCGCGGTGGCGTCCTCGGCCGAGAGGCCGGTGACGTCCGGGACGTCGATGGGGCTGCCCTTGCTGACGACCAGGGCCACGGCCGTGTCGGGGTTCCGGTCGGTGCCCGCGCGGGGCTCCGTACGGATCACCTCGCCGCGCGCCACGTCCTCGCTGAACTCCCTGGTCACCATGCCGGGGGCCAGGCCCACCTTCTTCAGGGAGCGCCGGGCGTCCGCGAGGGAGGCCCCCGCGACATCGGGGACCCGGACGATCTCCGGGCCGCGCGAGACGACCAGCTTCACCGAGCCGTTGCCCCGGATCCGGTCGCCGGACGCGGGGTCGCTGCCGACCACCGAGCCCCGCTCGACGGTGTCGCTGAAGACCCGCTCCACGCCCTTCAGCCCGAGCCCCTCGGCCGCGAGCCGCTGCTCCGCCACCTTCTGGGTCTGGCCGAGCAGCGAGGGGACCTGGGTGAACTGGCCGGAGTTGATGTACCAGACACCTGCCCCCACGCCGAGGGTGAGCAGCACGGCGGTGATCACCGCGATCAGCTTGCGGTGCGGCCCGCCGAACGGGCCGCGCCGGCCGGCCCCGCGCCGGGGTCCGGAGACCGGCGGCGGAACCTCCAGGCGGCTGGTGCGGTGCACGCCGCCCCCGTCGCCGTCCGCCGGAAGGGCCCGGGGGATCACGCTCGTACGGTCCTGTGCCCCGTCGTGGGTGTCCGACAGCGCCTGTGGCGGTACGGCGTCCAGCTCGGCCCCGGTCAGCCCGGCGCGGGCCTCCCGGGCCTCGGCCAGCAGCAGCACCGCGTCGTGCGGGCGCACCTCGGGATTGCGGGCCGTCGCGCTCGCCACCAGGCTGTCCAGCGCCACCGGGAGTCCCGGCACGACGGCGGACGGGGCCGGGACGTCGGTGTTGAGGTGCTGGTAGATGACCTGGGCGGCGTTCTCACCGGTGTGCGGCTTGGCGCCGGTCAGCATCTCGTACAGCACGACCCCGCAGGCGTACACATCGCTGCGGGTGTCGGCCGTGCCGTGCTCGATCTGCTCGGGCGCCAGATACGACACCGTGCCCAGCAGCGAACCGGTGGTGTCGGTGGCCGTGCCGACCGCCCTGACCAGGCCGAAGTCGGCGACCTTGACCCGGCCGTCGTCCCCTATCAGGACGTTCTCCGGCTTCATGTCGCGGTGCACGAACCCCGCCCGGTGCGCGGCGCCGAGCGCGGCGAGGACCGGCTCCAGGATGTCCAGGGCCGCCCGGGGCTGGAGGGCGCCGCGCTCGCGCAGCACGTCACGCAGGGTGCAGCCCGCCACGTACTCCATCGCGAGGTAGACGTACGCGCCCTGGGCGCCCTGGTCGAAGACCGCGACGACGTTCGGGTGGGCGAGCCGGGCCACCGACTTGGCCTCGCGGATGAACCGCTCGACGAAGGCGGCGTCGACGGCGAGCGCCGGGTGCATCACCTTGAGGGCGAGCACCCGGTCCAGGCGGGTGTCCACGGCCCGGTAGACCGTGGCCATCCCGCCGACGGCGATGCGCGCCTCAATGCGATACCGGCCGTCGAGCAGCTGCCCGACGAGGGGGTCCTGGAGGGTCGTGTCCACCCCGAGAGTCTACGAGCCGCCACCGACACCCCGGACGGGCCGGGGCGCTCCCGGGGCCGTTCTGCAGCCGATCCGTGACAGGGACACGTCCCAGGTCGGGGCACGTCCCGGTACGTCCGGCACGCCCGGGGCGCCGCCCCGCACCCCGCTCCTCAAACGCCGGAGGGGCTGGATGGTCAGAACGCCGGCCGCTCCGGATCCAGCGCCGCCCGCCCGTCCACCGGCGAGGACGCCTCGGCGAAATGGCGGCGCGGAATGCGGCCCGCCCGGTAAGCGAGGCGCCCGCCGTCCACCGCGTGCCGCATCGCGGCGGCCATCAGCTCCGGCTCCTGGGCCCGGGTCACCGCTGAGGCGAGCATCACAGCCGCGCACCCCAGCTCCATCGCCAGCGCAGCGTCCGACGCGGTCCCGGCCCCCGCGTCCAGGATCACCGGCACCCCCGCCCGCTCCACGATCAGCTCGAAGTTGTGCGGGTTGCGGATGCCGAGCCCGGAGCCGATGGGGGAGCCGAGCGGCATGATCGCCGCACACCCCACGTCCTCCAGCTTCCGGGCCAGGACCGGGTCGTCGTTGGTGTACGGCAGCACGGTGAACCCGTCGTCGACCAGGATCTCGGCCGCGTCCAGCAGCTCGATCGGGTCCGGCAGCAGCGTCCGCTCGTCGGCCACCACCTCCAGCTTGACCCAGTCGGTGCCGAGCGCCTCCCGGGCCAGCCGCGCGGTCAGCACCGCCTCGCCCGCCGTGAAGCAGCCCGCCGTGTTCGGCAGCACCTGGATGGAGAGCCGCTCCAGCACGGAGAGGACCGATCCCTGCACGGTCGGGTCGAGCCGGCGCATGGCGACGGTGGTCAGTTCGGTCCCGGAGGCGATCAGCGACCGCTCCAGCACCTCCAGGCTCGGCGCCCCGCCGGTGCCCATGATCAGCCGGGAGCCGAAGGTGGCGGGCCCCAGGGTGAAGACGTCGTCCGACACGGTCAGCCTCCCTGCACGGCGGTCAGGACCTCGACGCGGTCGCCCTCGCCGAGCGTGGTGGCGGTCCACCGGCCGCGCGGCACGACGCACTCGTTGACGGCGGCGGCGACCCCGGAGGGCGCGGTGGTGAGGACGGCGACGAGCCGGTCCAGCGCGGTGCCCGCGTCGAGGGTGCGCGGCTCCCCGTTGACCGTCACGGATACGGGCGGGTTCGGCGTGCTCATACGGGCTGCTCCTGGAGTACGGGGGCGGCGACGGCGGACGTGAACCGGCCCGGGGCGAAGGGGCGGGCCACCTCGGGCAGCTCGCCGGTGGTCAGCGCGTGCGCCATCGCGTCGCCCGTGACGGGCGTCAGCAGGACGCCGTTGCGGTGGTGGCCGGTGGCGAGGAGGAGACCGGGCAGGGCGGTCGGGCCGAGCAGCGGGGCGTTGTCGGGGGAGGCGGGCCGCAGACCGGCCCGGGTCTCGGTGAGCGGGAGCTCGGTGATGCCGGGCACCAGTTCGTGGGCGTCGCGCAGCAGCTCGTAGACCCCGCCGGCGGTGACCGTGGTGTCCCAGCCCATCTCCTCGCTGGTGGCGCCGACGACCAGCTCGCCGTTCTCCCGCGGTACGAGGTAGATGTGGCCGCCCCGGACCACGGCGCGCACGGTCCGGCTGAGGAAGGGGGCGTACGCCGGGGGCACGGTCAGCCGCAGAACCTGGCCCTTGACCGGGCGGACCGGCGGCACGACCTCCTCCGGCACCCCCGCGAGCCGCCCGCTGAGGCTGCCCGCCGCCAGCACGACCTGGTCGGCCCCGGCCTCCGTACCGTCACCGAGCACCGCCCCGGCCGCCCGGCCCCCGCTGACGGTGAGTCGCTCGGCGGCCGCCCTGCGGAACACCACCCCCGCCCGCTCGCAGGCGGCCAGCAGCGCCGCGGCGAGCCGGCGCGGATCCACCTGGTGATCGCCGTCCACCCGCAGCCCGCCCCGTACACCCGGCGCCAGCATCGGCTCCAGACGGCGGCACTCACGGCCGCTCAGCCAGACCGACTCCAGGCCCGAACGCTCCTGGAGGGCGTGCAGCTCCCGCAGATGGGCCCGGTCGTCGGAGTCCATGGCGACGGCCAGCGTGCCGCAGGTACGGAAACCGGTCTCCCGGCCGCTCGCCTCCTCCAGCTCCGCGACGAACTCCGGATAGCGGGCGGCGGAGGCGAGGTTGAGGCCGAGGAGCATCTCCTCGCCGTAGTGCAGTTCGGTGACGGCGGCCAGCATGCCCGCCGCGACCTGGGCGGCGCCGCCGCCCGGATCGGGATCGGCCACGGTGACGGTCAGCCCGCGCTGGGCCGCCCGCCAGGCGGTGACCAGGCCGATGATGCCGCCGCCGATGACGAGGACATCGGATCCTGAGTCTCCCCCCGGGATTCCGGAGGTGTTCCCCGAGACGCGCATGGGTGTCCAGCCCCTCCCTTCGCCGGCATGACCCGGATCAGGTTCGTACGGTCGGAGGCGCTCCAGCCTCCCTCTCAGCCCGGTGCGTCCGGGCTCCCGCGAGTGTTCTACCTTGGCCACCCTAAACCCACCCGCCTTCCGCCCAGTAAGGAAGCAGCCACCGTGGCCCGTTCGCTCGACGGACTCGTCCTCTCGCCCGTCGCCGACCAGGCCCCGGGCCAGGTCGGCACCCGTACCCGCTTCACGTACCACCAGCAGGACGGCACGATCTGGGCCGAGTACGCGGGCGGTGACGTGGTCCGCGGCCATCTCGTCGGCACCCGCGAGGGGGACGTGCTCGACTTCCGCTACGTCCAGCTCAAGCAGGACGGAACGACCTCTTCCGGGCACTGCCGCTCCACCGTCACCGACCTCGCGGACGGCCGGGTGCGGCTGGAGGAGCGCTGGGAGTGGGAGTCCCAGCAGGGCAGCGGGACGAGCGTGGTGGAGGAAGTCACCATCTGATCCGTAGTCAGATGAATAGACTGGTACACGTGAGCGAGCAGACGGAACACCACGCGGCGCGGCAGCGCACACGGAACGTCGTGATCGTCGGAGCGGGCATGGCGGGCGTACAGACCGCCGTCGCCCTGCGGGAAGCCGGCTTCACCGGCCCCGTCACGCTGATCGGCGCCGAGCCCCACCAGCCCTACGACCGGCCGCCGCTGTCTAAGGCGGTGCTGCTGGGCAAGGCCGAGGACTCCGCCTTCGACGTCGACTTCGAGGCGCTGGACATCACGCTGCGCCTCGGCCTGGACGTCACCGCCCTGCGCGCCCCCGACCACGTCCTGGACACGGTGGACGGACCCGTCGCCTACGACGTCCTGGTCCTCGCGACCGGCGCGGAGCCCATCGCCCTGCCCGGCACCGAAGGCGTCCCCGGGGTCCACCTGCTGCGCACCCTGGGCGACGCCGCCCGGCTGCGGCCCGTCCTGGAGCAGCAGCACGACGTGGTCGTCGTCGGGGCGGGGTGGATCGGCGCCGAGTTCGCCACCGCAGCCCGCGCCGCCGGCTGCGCGGTCACCGTCGTCGAGGCCGCCGCCCGCCCGCTGGCCGGCACCCTGCCCGCCGAGGTCGCCGCCCCGATGGCCGACTGGTACGGGGAGAGCGGCGCCGAACTCCTCACCGACGCCCGCGTCGAACGCGTCGAGAAGTCCACGGTGGTCCTCGCGGACGGCCGCTCGCTGCCCGCCGGAGCCGTCGTCGTCGGCATCGGCGCCCGCCCCGCCACCGGCTGGCTCGCCGGCTCCGGGATCGAACGCGGCCCGGACGGCTCGATCACCGCCGACAGCGCGCTGCGCACCTCCCTGCCCGATGTGTACGCGGTCGGGGACTGCGCCTCCTTCCCCTCCGCCCGCTACGGCGAGCGCCTGCTGATCCACCACTGGGACAACGCCCTCCAGGGCCCGCGCACCGCTGCCGCCGCGATCCTCGCCGCCGACAGCGGGGAGCCCCTCCCGGTCCACGACCCCGTCCCGTACTTCTGGTCCGAGCAGTTCGGCCGCTTCGTGCAGTACGCCGGCCACCACGCCCACGCCGACACCCTCCTGTGGCGCGGCGACGGCGCCGAGGCCACCTGGTCGGTGTGCTGGCTGAAGGACGGAGCCCTGGTCGCCGTCCTCGCGGTGGGCCGCCCGCGCGACCTCGCCCAGGGCCGCAAGCTCATCGAGTCCGGGGCCGTCCTCGACCCCGACCGGGTCGTCGACCCCGCCGTACCCCTGAAGTCCACGGCCCTGTGACGGCTGTGACACCCCGGGACGGCCCCCGTACGGTCGGCCCGGGTACCGACTGTCGGTCCGGGATGGCACGCTTGTCCTTGTGACCGAGATTGACGCAAAGACCGATGCTCTCGTACCCGCCTGGCTCCACCTCCCCGACATCGCGGAGAAGCTCGATATCGAGGTGACGCGTGTACGGCAGCTGGTCAGGGATGGCCAGCTCATCGCCGTACGCCGCGGTGAGAAGCGGACGCTTCAGGTGCCCGCCGCCTTCATCGACGGCGACAAGGTGGTCAAGGGCCTCTCCGGGACCCTGACCCTCCTGAGGGACGACGGCTATTCCGACGAAGAGATGCTGGAGTGGCTCTTCACTCCCGACTCGACCCTGCCCGGCACCCCCGCGCAGGCGCTGAGCGAGAATCGCGGTACGGAGGTGAAGCGCCGGGCCCAGGCGCTCGCCGTCTGACCGATACGACAGGAAGCGGCGTACGGGCCCCGCTCACAGCGCGGCCCGTGCCCCGCCACGACCACGGGGGAGCTCCACCACCATGCCCACGCCTCGCGAGCAGCTGTCCGACGCCCGGCTCTACCTGTGCACGGACGCCCGTAAGAGGCAGGGGGACCTCCCCGCCTTCCTGGACGCCGTGCTGTCCAGTGGGGTCGACATCGTCCAGCTCCGGGACAAGGGCATGGAGGCCGCCGAGGAGCTGGACCACCTCGCGGTTCTCGCCGACGCCTGCCGGCGCCACGGCAAGCTCCTCGCGGTCAACGACCGGGCCGACGTCGCCCACGCCATCGGCGCCGACGTCCTGCACCTGGGCCAGGGCGACCTGCCCGTCCCCGCCGCCCGCGCGGTCATCGGAACCGACCGGCTGATCGGCCGCTCCACGCACGCCGAGTCCGAGGTCGACGCCGCCGTCGCCCAGGAGGGCGTGGACTACTTCTGCACCGGCCCCTGCTGGCCCACCCCCACCAAGCCCGGCCGCCACGCCCCCGGCCTCGGCCTCGTGCGGTACGCGGCCTCCCTGGCGCAGCCCCGCCCCTGGTTCGCGATCGGCGGCATCGACGCGGGGAACCTGGACGAGGTGCTGGAGGCCGGCGCCCGCCGGATCGTGGTCGTCCGGGCGATCACCGCGGCGGACGACCCGGCGGCCGCCACCGCCGAGCTGGCGAAGCGGGTCCGGGCGCACGCGCTCTGAGCAGCGCATTCGCGGCGGACTTCGGGCCCGCTGTCCCAAGGGGTGGACGGTAAACCGGCAAAACGAGACAATATCGGCCGCTCTGGTTGGGGGAGTGTCCACGCCCTGGTTAACCTCCCCATATGGCCCTAGGGACACCTTCCACCAGGACGGACCACGCACGCACCGTGCGTGACCTGCTCGCGACCGGCAAAACCTCGTACTCCTTCGAGTTCTGGGCGCCCAAGACCGAGAAGGGCGAGCGCAACCTCTGGAACGCGCTGCGCCGGATCGAGGCGGTGCGCCCGAGCTTCGTCTCGGTGACGTACGGGGCCGGTGGCTCCACCCGGGCCGGGACGGTGCGCGCGACCCAGCAGATCGCCGCCGACTCCACGCTCACCCCGGTCGCCCACCTCACCGCGGTCAGCCACTCGGTCGCCGAGCTGCGCAACATGATCGGCCAGTACGCCGACGCCGGGATCAGGAACATCCTCGCGGTCCGCGGCGACCCGCCCGGCGACCCGCTGGCGGAGTGGGTCGAGCACCCGCAGGGCGTGAAGTACGCGGCCGACCTCGTCCGCCTCATCAAGGAGTCCGGCGACTTCTGCGTCGGCGTCGCCGCGTTCCCAGAGATGCACCCGCGCTCCTCCGACTGGGAGACGGACATCGGCCACTTCGTGGACAAGTGCCGGGCCGGGGCGGACTATGCGATCACCCAGATGTTCTTCCGCCCGGAGGACTACCTCCGGATGCGTGACCGGGTCGTCGCCGCCGGTTGCGAAACGCCGGTGATTCCCGAGGTCATGCCGCTCACGAGTGTGAAACAACTGGAAAGATTTTCCCAGCTCAGCAACGCGACCGTCCCTGAGCCGCTGAAAGAGCGGATCCTCGCGGTCAAGGACGATCCGGCCGCTGTACGCTCCATCGGTATCGAGTTCGCAACGGAGTTCTGCGCGAAACTGCTGTCCGAGGGTGTGCCCGGGCTGCACTTCATCACGCTCAACAACTCGACGGCAACGCTCGAAATCTACGAGAATCTCGGACTGCACAAGCAGTCGTGACCGGCCGTACCCGCCCCCGAGCGGCTGCGGCCGCAGGAGGGGGCGGGCGTGGGCTGGACGGTCCTCTACATCGCATTCGGCTTGGTGGCACTGTGGCTGCTGGGCGAGGTACTGCTGCAGTACAAGGCGCGGCTGCGCTGGCGGCTCCTCGCCTTCGGCGGCTTCCTCGGCGTGGTCATGGGGGTCCTGCTCGCCTCCGTCCCGGTCATCGTCGTCGGAACCCTCGCCTTCGCCACCGGCCAGACCTATGTGACGCTCTCCTTCCGGCGCGGCTTCTCCACCGGCTGGGCCATAGGCGGCAGTCCGGGCGAGAGCCGCCGCCGTCGTGGCGGCGGTGAGCGCGCGGCCGCCAAGGAGCCCACCCTGCAGGTCTCCGGCCTGGAGGTCTCGGACCCCACCGCCGACGACGGCTTCGACTCCTTCGGCCACAACACGGCCCCGGCCACCGCGTCCGACGCCCCCACCTCCGTGTACGAGCCGCAGCCGCTGCCCGACGACACCGGGCAGTACGGCGTGTACAGCGACTCCGGTTACGCGGCGAACGCCCCCGGCCAGGGCGGCCAGGACCAGCAGCAGTACGGGGCGGATCCCGCGGCCCAGCCGCAGTTCGCCGCGTACGACCCGTACTCCGGCTACGACCAGCAGCAGGGCCAGGACGGCTACGCGGGGCCGTACGACTACGGGACTGGCCAGCAGAGCTACGCCGCCTACTCCGACCCGTACATCGGCACCACCAACGGGACGGCCCCCTACGCCGGTTACGACGCCTACGGCAACGGCAACGGCTACGACAGCCAGGGCGGCCAGCAGGGTTACGCCGACCCCTATGCGCAGAGCTACGGCACGGACGCGTACACCACCGACACCCCGCCCGGCGGAGTCTGGGTCCCGCAGCAGCGCGACGCCGAGCAGTACCCCCCGATGCCGCCCGAGCAGCCCGCTCCGTACGGCAACGGCTACGACACCGGCCAGAACGAGCAGTACCGCTACTGACGACCGGTGCTTCTGCTGACGGCCGGTACCGCTACCGACGACGGCCCTACCGCGAGCCGCGGAAGCCGTCGCCCTCCACCACGAGTCCGGCCACCAGCGTCCCCGACATCCCGGCGTGCGCGAGCCCGCCGCCCGGGTGCGACCAGCCGCCCGCCAGATGGAGCCCCGGCAGCCGCGTGAGGTTGCCGGGGTGGAGATACGCGCCCTGCGCACCGGCCAGCGCGGGCGGCGGCACCGCACCACCCTCGGCCCCCGTCTCCGCCTCGGTCTCCGCGGGCGTACGGATCTCCGTGTGCAGGATCCGCTCCCGCAGCCCGGGAACGGCCGCGCCCGCCCGCTCGATCAGGGCGTCGGCGAACCGCTGCCGCACCGCCGGGTCCGTCCAGTCGACCGGGCCCTGCGGGGCCACCGTCGCCGTCAGCGTCACCGCCTCGTGCGCCTCGTCCGGGCGGGTCGCGGGGTCGTCGGGGCGCAGCACCGTCACCGTGGGGTGCGCGGCGACCCGGCCCCCGAACACCGCCTCCTGCTCCGCCGCCCCGTCGGCGCTGTGCACCACGGTCCGGTGCACCGTGTCCGCCTCCCGGGCCCCGCGCAGCGACAGCAGCACCACGAACCGCCCCGGCAACGAGCCCGCGCGGACCGGCACATCGTCCGCGCCCCACACCTGCCCGCCCGGCACCAGACCGGCGTGCGGGCGCACCCCCAGCACCACCCGGTCCGCCTCGGCCACCTCACCGCCGGTCAGCTCCACCCCCGCCGCCCGGCCGTCCTTCTCCACGACCCGGACCACCTCGGCCCCGAAGACGAACTCCACCCGCCGGGCCACGCACCGCTCGTACACCGCCCGGGCCAGCTCCCGCATCCCGCCCAGCACGTACCAGCTGCCGAAGGTCTGCTCCATGTACGGCAGCAGCGCGGCGCTCGCGGGGGCGGTGCGCGGATCGAGGCCGTACGACAGCGCGTACCCGTCGAGCAGGGCGGCGAGCCGGGCGTCCGCCAGCTCCCACGCGCCGATCTCCGCCACGGTGGCCGCCTGCCGGGTGCGCAGCAACCGCCGCTGCTTCAGGGCGGGATACGGGTCGCGGCCCAGCACCTGGTGGTCCGCCCGCAGCGGCTCCTCCAGCAGCGGCCGCCGCGACCGGTCCCAGGCGTCCCGGGCCCGCTCCAGGAACCCGGTCCAGCGCTCCCCGGCACCGGCCCCGAGCGCCGCGTCCAGGGCGGAAGCGACCCCGGCCCGGGAGGCGTTGGGCAGGGACACCGCCGTGCCGTCCGCGAAGAGGTGGCGGCCGGCCGGGTCGACCTGGGTCAGCGTGACGCACTGCTCCAGGGACTCCTTGCCGGTCTTGACGAAGAGGTCCCGCTGGACGGCGGGCAGATGCAGCAGCCCGGGCCCGGTGTCGAAGACGAAGCCCTCGTGCTCATGGCGGCCGACCGATCCGCCGTAGCTCGCGGACCGCTCGTACACCGTCACCTTGTTGCCCGCGACGGCGAGCCGGGCGGCCGCCGTCATGGCGCCCGTCCCGGCGCCGATCACCGCAATTCGTGCCATGCCGGTGACTTTATCGACCACCACTGACAGCTCAGCCGGGAGGCCGGGGACCACCCGATTCCGCCAGGTGTCTCTCCTCGCGGCGCTGGGCCCGGCGGCGCAGGAAGCGGCGGATCCGCGAGGCCAGGAAGACCACGAGGACGATCCCGAGCACCAGCAGCACCGCGGCGATGACGGCGGCCGCCACCGGATTGAATATGGCGAACGTGACGACTCCGGCGACCCCGAGGTCCTCGGCGATGCTCATCCCGATGTTGCTGAAGGGCTCCGGGGAGGTGTTGACCGCCATCCGCGTGCCGGCCTTCACCAGATGGCTCATCAGTGCCGTCGACCCGCCGATCGCCCCGGCCGCCAGCTCGGGCAGTGAACCGCTCTCCCCGGCGAGCAGCGCGGCGATCACCGCCCCCGCCACCGGACGGATCACGGTGTGCGCGGTGTCCCAGACGGAGTCCACGTACGGGATCTTGTCGGCCACCACCTCGCAGAGGAAGAGCACACCGGCCACGATCAGGACGTCGGTGCGCTGCAACGCGGCGGGCACCTCGTCGGAGACGCCGGTCGCGCCGAAGACGCCGAGCAACAGGACCACCGCATAGGCGTTGATCCCGCTCGCCCAGCCACTTGTGAACACCAGAGGGATTACGGACACGCAGGAGATCGTAACGACCCGCCCCACGGCCCGCGTGGGCCCGGGCACGCAGCCCTGAGTACCCGTACCTAGGAGACGAGATGAGTAGCTGCGCGGATAGGCCTGGACCTGCGGGGACGGAAGAGTGGTGACCACGGAAGGGGCGCGGCGCCCGGACCGCCGACACGGGGCGGCGG
Organism: Streptomyces microflavus; assembly: GCF_014650075.1. GTDB lineage: Bacteria > Actinomycetota > Actinomycetes > Streptomycetales > Streptomycetaceae > Streptomyces > Streptomyces microflavus. Next base: position 1,084,638 of record NZ_BMUG01000001.1, read on the forward strand.
AACGGCGCGGCCCCTGACGGAACGGGGGTGCACGACGTCAGGACCCGGGGGCCACGGGGGACATACGGGGTCACGGGGAACGGGTCCGACGGATGCACGGAAGACGCCGGTCCGGTGAAGTTCGCAGGGGGATGCGAACTCCAGCGGCCGGCGTCTTCGTGTTGTACGGGGCTGTGCCCTCAGGGCCTCAGTGCCCGCTGACCCTCCCGTGCAGCAGCAGGGAGAGCGCCGAGTGGACCTCGTCGATCGACCGCTCCGGCTGGAACGCCTGCCAGTCCAGCGCCGCCACCAGCACCATCCCGACGAGGGCGGCCGCCGTCAGCGGGATGTCGATCTCCTCGCTCAGCTCACCGCTGCGCACCGCCTCCCGCAGCACGTCCTCCACCACCGCGACGGCCTCCTGCCGCACCACCAGGAGCGTGGACTGCCAGGCGCGGTTGGTGCGCCAGAGCTCGGCCACGTACAGCTGGGTGAAGGCCGGGTAGCGGTCGATGAAGGCGAGGCCGGCCCGGATCATCGCGTCCAGCGCCTCGACCTGGGTGCCGCCGCGCTCCTCGGACTCCTCGGCAGCGGCCCGCAGCGAGGCGGTCAGGAGCCCGACGCCGTGCCGGAGCAGCTCCTCGAACAGCTCGGTCTTGCTCTTGAAGTTGTAATAGACCGTGCCCTTGGCGACCCCGGCCCGCTCGGCGATCTCGTCGACGGTGGTCGCCGAGAAGCCCTTCTCGGCGATGAGGGTCACCGCCGCCTCGTAGAGCCTCTGCCGGGTGGCCTGGCGGCGCGTGGTGCCACTGCTTTCCATGAGGCCGATTCTCCCAGCTTCCGGCGCGCTCACAGGCTCAGCTCCGGGTGCAGCCGGCTCAGGCTCCACACCTGCTTGCGGCGGGCGGTGAACGCGGTCAGGGCGAGGGCGCCGACGGTGAAGGCGCCCAGCACCGCGCAGCCCAGCCAGACCGGGCCGAGGGGGCCGCCGGTGATGAGCCTGCGCAGCCCCTCGACGACGTACGTCATGGGCAGGTACGGGTGGATCGCGCCGAAGAAGCCGGGGCTGGTCTGGACGGGGTACGTGCCCCCGGCCGAGGTCAGCTGGAGCATCAGCACGACCAGCACCAGGATGCGTCCCGCCGCGCCGAAGCAGGCGTTCAGCCACTGCACGATCGCGCCGAAGCAGCAGGTCACCAGGGCGAGGAAGGCGATCGTCCCGGCGGAGCGCTCCATCTCCAGGCCCAGACCCCAGTGCAGGACGGCCATCAGGGCGCCGACCTGGAGGATGCCGATGGCGGCGACCGGGAGCCACCCGGCGAAGGCGATCCGCCAGGCGGAGGCGCCGGTGGACAGGGCACGCCTGTTGAGCGGCTGGATGATCATGTACGCCACCATCGCGCCGACCCAGAGGGAGAGCGGGATGAAGTACGGGGCGAAACCGGTGCCGTAATTGGGCGCCGCGTGAAGAGACTTGGAGGCCAGTTTCACCGGGTCGGCCATGACGTCGGTCCGCGCGTCGCGGTCCTTCTTGTCGTAGTCCGGGATCTTGTCGACGCCGTCGTTGAGGCCCTGGGCCAGCTCGGCCGAGCCGTCGCCGAGCCGGAACAGCCCGCCGTCCAGGTTCTCGGCACCCGTTTTGAGCTTGCCGACGCCGGTGTCCAGGTCGGCGGAGCCGGTACGGGCGCTGCCGAGGCCGGCGTGCAGGTCCTTGGCACCCTCGGCGACCTTGTGGGCGCCGGTGTTGAGGGCGTTGACGTCCTTGACGGCCTTCTCCAGGTCGTCGTCCAGGGCCGGTGCGCGCTTGGAGAGCGCCTCGGCCTGCTTCTGGAAGGCGGCCAGATGGGTGCTGAGCTTCTTCAGGTCGCCGTTCTGGTTGGTGACCAGGGTGTTCACATCGGCGGCGATCCTCGCGACATCGACGGCCGTGTTCTTGGCGCGCTCCAGCGGCGGGCAGACCTCGGCGTCGGGCTCCTCGGCCTCCTCGCACTGGGTGCGGTGGATCTCGGTGAGGTCGTCGGCCGCCTTCTTGGACTCGGCCGCGGCGGCGGGCGCGCTCTTCACGAGCACGTCGAGGTTGTTCCGTACGGCCTGTGAGGTGTCGGCGACCAGCCGGGCGGTGTCCCCGATGGACTTCCCGTTGTCCTTGAAGAAGGGGCGGGCGTCACCGGCGATCTTGTTGACCTTGTCGGCCAGCGCCTGGGTGCCGCCGGCCACCTGGCGTGACCCGGAGGCGAGTTCGCCCGCCCCGGTGTTCAGCTTGCCGATCCCGTCGGAGAGCCGCTTGCTGCCCGCCTTGGAGTCCTTGAGGCCGTTCGCGAGATCCTTGGAGCCCTTCTTCGCCTTCGATATGCCGCCCTTGAGCTCGTCGGCGCCCTTGGCGGCGTCGGCGGTCTTGTCGTGCAGATCGGAGAAGTTGACGAAGATGCGGTCCAGGAAGCCCCGCGAGGCGTTGGTGGAGGCGGCGTTGCGCACCTCGCCGAAGACCGTCTTGGAGATCTGCCCGACGATGTAGTTGTTGGCGTCGTTCGTCCGCACCTGGAGTGCGCCCGTCTCGGGGGAGTCCCCGCCGCTGGACGCGATCTTCTTGCTGAAGTCGGCCGGCATCGTCAGCGACAGGTAGTACGTCCCGTCCTCGACGCCCTTGTCCGCTTCCGCGGAGCTCACCTCATGCCACGCGAACACCTTGGAGTCGAGCAGCTTGTCGCTGATCTCGTCGCCCGCGTCGACGCGCTTGCCGTCGTTCGTGGCGCCCTTGTCGTTGTTGACCAGGGCGACGGGCAGCTTGTCGAGGTTCCCGTACGGGTCCCAGAACGAGAACAGGTACAGGGCGCCGTAGAGCAGCGGCAGGAGCAGCAGGGCGACCAGCGCGGCGGCCGGCAGCTTCCCCCTGCGGAACCGCCGCAGCTCAAGCGCGGCCAGTTTCGGCGAACGCATCGGCCGTCTCCTCTTCGGTGGTGGGTGTGGTCGGGGCGTCCTGGGCGGCGGGCGTGGTGCGGACGACCTGGGCGTCCTCGGGGGCCTCGCTGCACACGGCGAGCACGGTGGTGCCGGAGTCCGCGATGGAGCGCAGCAGCGTCCAGGCTTCGGCGCGTTCGGCGGGGGAGAGCTTGAGGTCGGCGTCGTCCAGGGCGAGCAGCTTCGGGGTGCCGATCAGCGCCAGGGCGACGGAGAGCCGCAGCGCTTCGAGCCGCTCCAGATCCCGTACGGAGGTCCGCTCGGCCTTGGGCAGGGTCGCGAGGTCCAGGCCCGCGGCCTCCAGCGCCGTGTCGATCCGGGCCCGGGCGGCGGCCCGGCGTTCGGAGCGCGGGCGGAGCAGGGTGCGCAGGGAGGCCCCGTAGCGGCCCTGGAGCAGGGCCCGTTCGCGCAGGTGCTCGGCGACGGTGAAGGCGGGGTCCAGCTCGCTGACGCCGGGGACCGGGCCGAGGGCGGCGATCCTGCGGACGGCGGCCGCCTTGCGGGGCAGTTCGAGGCCGCAGGCCCGGGCGCTGCCCTCGGTCGCACGCATACGACCGGTCAGAGCGAGCAGAAGGCAGGTACGTCCGGAGCCGGACGGTCCCTCGATGGCGACGAGCGACCCCGGCGGAGCGCTGAACCCCACGTGGCGGAAGACCCAGCCGCGCGGCCCCTTGAGTCCGAAGTCCTCGGCGCCGAGTCCGAATTGCTCGGCGTCGGCTGCGGCGTCGTGCGGGCTCTCCACAGACCCTCCCCTGATCTCGTGCGTGGTCCTGCTGCGGCATCTTCTTTTGAACTGACTGGTCAGTGCAAAAAGTTAGCCCGAACTCGCGCTCGAAGCAAAACAGCAGGTCAGGGAGGGGTCCTGACCGATTGTCAGTGGGGGGCGCCACCATGGACACATACGGCCACGGAGCCGTCACACGACGACAGGAGGTTCGTCATGGCCAGCTCGTCCGCAGCCGCCGCCCCGCGGCGCCGCGCAGGCAGCCCTGCCCCCTCACTGACCGGTCCCGCCGACGATGTGCACCCCGTGCTGCGCCGCACCACGGCACCGCCCGCCGCCCTCGACCTGCTCGCCAAGGCCCGCACCGGCCTGGACGAGGCCGCCGTGCTCCACGAACCGAACGAGCGCTACGCCACCGCCCACCTCGCGGCCTTGCGCACGGCGGCCGCCGTGCTGGCCGCCCGTGGCCGCCCCGAGACGAACAAGCGCAACCGTGACCGCATCCGGAGCGCCTGGGAGGTCCTCCCGGAGATAGCCCCCGAGCTGACCGACTGGAGCGACCTCTTCGCCTCCGGGGCCTCCCGCCGGGCCCGCGCGGAGGCGGGCATGCCCGGCGCGGCCAGCAGCCGGGACGCGGACGATCTGCTGCGCGACGCGGCCCAGTTCCTGCGTCTGGTGGAGCGGCTGCTGGTGCTCCAGCCGGTGCTCCCGCAGCCGAGGCCGGGGAGGTCCGCCGCAGGATGAGACGGGCGGTGCCGGATGACCGGGACGGCGGTGCGAGGCAATAGGGTGGTGGACGCTCACATCACCACCTGCACTGTTCACGCTCCGCCGTCCCAGGCGGCACCGTGCCGAGGAGTCATCTGCCGTGTCGGACCAGCTGCGCCCCCGCGCCTCCCTCCGTACCGCCGTGGTCTGGGAGGTCCTGAAGGACGCTCTGGACCGTCAGGTCAAGGCGGCCGGCCGGGACGCCCTGGATGTTCTGGACACCGGTGGCGGCACCGGCAACTTCGCGGTGCCCGCCGCCCGGCTCGGCCACCGGGTCACCGTCGTCGACCCCAGCCCCAACGCGCTCTTCGCGCTGGAGCGCCGCGCCGCCGAGGCCGGGGTGGCCGACCGCGTCCGGGGCGTCCAGGGCGACATCCTCGGCCTCTTCGACGTCGTGGAGCGCGGCGGCTTCGACGCGGTGCTCTGCCACGGCGTCCTGGAGTACGTCGACGAGCCCGCCGAGGGCGTACGGAACGCGGTGGCCGCCCTGCGCCCCTCCGGCGCCCTCAGCCTGCTTGCGGCGGGCCTGGGCGGGGCCGTCCTGGCCCGCGCGCTGGCCGGCCACTTCACCGAGGCCCGGCACGCGCTCACCGACCCGGCGGGCCGCTGGGGCGAAGGCGACCCGGTGCCCCGCCGCTTCACCGCCGAGCAGCTCTCGGAGCTGGTCTCCGGAGCCGGTCTGGAGGTCGGCGCCGTGCACGGCGTGCGGGTCTTCGCCGACCTCGTGCCGGGCGTCCTGGTCGACACCGAGCCCGGCGCCGTGGACGCGCTCCTCAAGCTGGAAGCCGCCGTGGCCGAGCTGCCCGCCTTCCACTCCGTCGCGACCCAGCTGCACGTTCTGGGCGAGAAGCGCCCCTGAACCGGCCGCGCGGACCGGCCCCCGGGAGCCCCCGCGAGGGCCGGTACGGGGCTGATCAGCAACGAAGCTGCGCACGGAGTGGGACTCGGGACCCCCGTAGCGGGCGGGATCCCCGTATGATCGGGTGACACCATCCGGCATGACGGGTCGGTCGTCGGGGAATCTACGCCTCAACAGCCGAGCCGACATAGCGGTCCGGACTGGCTGAAGGCTAGAGGGCGGGTTTCACGGGGGCGAATCCCTGCCTATCCTGGAAGGGCCGCATACCGGTCGCCCCCGCGGCCGACGACGAGGAGGATCCCGTGCCGCTCTCGGAGCACGAGCAGCGAATGCTCGAGCAGATGGAGCGAGCGCTGTACGCCGAAGATCCCAAGTTCGCGACAGCGCTTGAGGGAAGCGGGCTGCGTACGTACACCCGACGACGGGTCTACCAGGCGGTCGCTGGCTTTCTGGTGGGTATCGCGCTCCTCATGGCCGGAATGGTCGCCCAGCAGATCTGGATCAGCGTGGTGGGGTTCCTCGTCATGCTCGGCTGTGCCGTGCTCGCGGTCACCGGATGGCGCAAAGCGCCGAAGCCCGGTGAACAGCAGCAGGCCACCGCAGACGGCGGGGACAGCGGCTCGCGCCGCCGACCGAGACAGCGCCGGTCGATGATGAACCGCATCGAGCAACGGTGGCAGCGCCGCCGCGACGAACAGGGCCAGTAAAGAACTCTCGGCCCGGCTCCGGCGCTCATGGCGGGGCAGGCCGTGCTTGGCACGACGCAGGACACTGATGGGTGAGGGGCGGCCGCATTTCTGCGGCCGCCCCTCAGCCGTTGCTCCCACGGAAAGCCGCTGCTCCCACGGAAACCGCTGCTCTCCTTGCTGCTCCCATGAAATCTCTGTGACGGCTGAGGGAGGGGCCTGTCCGGGCCCCTCCCTCAGTCCGTCCTCAGCCGTGCTGGCGCGACAGCCTCCGCAGCCGGGCCGTCCAGCGACCGCGTCCCGGACGGTCGGTCCACCGCTGGACGAGCGCCGCCCACCGGTCCGAGACCGCCCACGCCACCCGGACGGCCGAGCGGGGTGCCAGCTTCGCCCGCAGCCGTGCGCCCCGGCCGGCCGAGGCCTCCAGCCCCGCCCGTACCGTCCGCGCGTCCTCGGTCAGACCGGCCGCGGGGCGCGGCTCGGGGGCGTACAGCACCTGCTCCACCGCGCCCGCGATCCGGTGCACGGCCTCGCCCGCGGTGATGTCGAGCCCGCCCTGGCGCACGATCCGGGCCGCCGCCTTCCGGGGCGTCAGCGACTCGTCCGGCGCGATGCCGTAGTCCCAGGCGCAGTCGGTGATCTCCTGCCAGGCGGCCAGGGCCCTGGCGGCCGCGTCCGCGGGCGTACGCCCCCCGGAACCGAGCCGCCGGTTTCTCGCCCGGACTCGCCAGAGCAGCGGCAGCAGGGGCAGCAGCAGGACCAGGAGAGCCCCGAGAACCACCAGCAGGACCGTGCCCGCCGGAGTGCCCTCGTCGGTCGGAGACGTCGGACCGGGTGCGGCGGAGAGGCCGCACTCACCCTGTCGGCGCATCTGCGGCGAGCAGCTTTCCGGGGCGGAGGGGACCGCGGACGGCGCCGCGGAGGCCCCGGCCGACGGCTGCGCCGGATCGCTCGCACCGCCCGTGGGGGTCTCCGGCAGGGTGTACTCCGGGGTGGATCCCCGGCTCGGGGTGGGCTCGAACCGGGTCCACCCGATGCCCTCGAAGTACAGCTCGGGCCAGGCGTGCGCGTCGCGCAGCCCGACCGAGTACGAGCCGTCCGCCTGGAGGGTGCCCGGGGTGAAGCCCACCGCGACCCGGGACGGGATGTCCAGGGTCCGGGCCATCGCGGCCATCGCGAACGAGAAGTGGATGCAGAACCCCTCCTTGTCACGGAGGAACCGCGCTATGGCCGAGGAGCCCGTGCCCGAGCTGACCGAGGTGTCGTACGTGAAGCCGCCCTCGGAGGCGAACCAGCTCTGGAGCTTCACGGCCCGCTCGTAGGCGTTGGCCGAGCCCTCCGTGACCTCCTCGGCCGTCTCGGCCACCACACCCGGCAGCGAGCCGGGGACCTGGGTGTACTCGTTCAGCAGCTTCTGCGGCGGCGGTCCGGCCGCCGCCAGCTGCTCCGCGGTCGGCTCGACGATCAGGCTGGAGGCCTCGTACTGCGCGCCCCCGGTGTTCTGCCCGTTGTCGCCGACGAGCGTGCGGCCCTCCGGCTCGTACCGCCAGCGGCCGTCGATCGCCACCTCGCTCGCCGGGTAGGGGAGCGGCAGATAGCTTTGCTGGTAGGAGGGCGAGGAGGAGATGTTCGTCCGGATCTCGGTGACGGCGACGTCCCGGCCGAGTCCGGTGGGCTGCGGGAGGCGGTCGGGGACATCCGTCAGACGGCGGGTCGAGGAGCGCCACTCGCTGCCGTTGAACTCGTCCAGGGCCAGGATCCGCAGATAGAGGTTCCGCGGGTCCTGCGCGTTGGTGCGATACGTCATCACCTCCCGGTTCTCCGGCTGGTTGAGGTTGTCCTTCAACGACACCAGAGGGTTCACCGCGGAGATGGTGCCGCCGCCGCTGCCCTTGCCGTTCCCCCCGCCCCTGCCGCCCAGCAGTCCGCTGTCCAGGGCGGGCAGGGCCAGCGGGACCACCAGGGCGATGCCCAGCGCCAGCACACCGATGCGGCGGCCGGTGCGGACCGGTGCGGCCGCACCTCCGCCGCGGCCGGACAAGCCGTCCGACATGCCTCCCGGAGACCGGTTGGCGCCGCCGAAGACGCGCCCCCACTGGGAGAGCCGGTCGCGGCCCTCGGCCAGCAGGAGCAGCAGATAGCCGGAGGCCGCCAGCAGGAACCAGAGCCAGCCCGCTCCGCCGTCACCGAGTCCGGCGGCGACCGAGTACAGCGCGAGCAGCGGCAGTCCGGCCGGGGCCGCGCTGCGGAAGGTCACCGCGAGGGCGTCCACCGCCAGCCCGATCAGCACCACCCCGCCGACCACCATCAGCCGGATGCCGTCCGTCATCGGGGCCGGGATGGCGTACGTACCGATGTCCTCGCCGCCCGCCACCAGCAGCTCACCGAGCCGGACGACGGCCTGCGGGCCCGGGACCACGCCGAACAGGGCCTGGTCCCGCGCGAAGACCAGGGTCAGCAACAGCAGGGTCACCAGCATCTGGGAGGCGATCGTCAGCGACCGGGCCAGCGGAACCCGGCGGGCGAGCGCGCCCACCCCGCCCTGGACCCCGAGCAGCAGCGCCGCCTGCAGCAGCCAGCCCGCCCCCTCCACCAGCGGGAGCAGGGCCCCCGACGCCAGGAGTGTCGCCGCAAAGGCGCACAGCGCCAGCCGGGCCCGCCCGCTCATGACCATCCCCCCGGGAAACCTGTCGAACCGCCGTTCCCGGCGGACTGCGTGTCGGCGCGCATCTGCCCCGCCAGCTGCCACAGCGCGGGCAGATCGGCCCCGGGCTCCACCGGCACCACGACCCAGCCGGCCTCGCGCAGCTGCCGCAGCCGCTTCTCGGCCGGGACGGCCCCGACCGCCGATGGATCCAGGCCGCCGGACCAGCGGGCGCTGTCCAGGACGAAGGCGACCGCCGCGCCGGTGCGCTGCCGCATCCGGGCCGCGACCGAGGTCTGCTCCTCGTCGAGATCGCCGAAGAACGCGATCAGCAGTCCTTCGTTGCTGCCGCGCAGCACGTCATGGGCGCGCGAGAGCCCGCCGCCGTCGGAGTGGCCGACGACGGCGAGGGTGTCGAGCATCAGGCCCGCGGAGTCCGCGGACTCCTGGGTCGAGCCCGCGAAGCCGTCGGACCCGTCCCCGGGCACCGCGTTCCCGTCGTCCGTGAGCAGCCGTACGGCGAAGCCCCGCTCCAGCATGTGCACCAGGGCGGAGGCCGCCCCCGAGACCGCCCACTCGAAGGCGGAGTCTGGCCCCGCGCCCGCATAGCCGACCTGCCGGGTGTCCAGCAGCACCGTGCATCTGGCCCGCTGCGGCTGTTCCTCGCGGCGGACCATCAGCTCGCCGTAGCGCGCGGTGGAGCGCCAGTGGACCCGGCGCAGATCGTCGCCGTGCCGGTAACCGCGCGGAATGATGTCGTCCTCACCGGCGAGGGCGAGCGAGCGCTGGCGCCCGTCGCCGTACCCGGAAGCCTCGCCCGCGAGCCGCAGGGCGGGCAGCGGCACCGTGCGCGGGATGACGACGAGGGTGTCGTACGCGCTGAAGGAACGGGTCAGCTCGCACATCCCGAACGGGTCGCTGAGCCGCAGCTGCAGCGGGCCCAGCGGGTAGCGGCCGCGCAGGTCGGAACGGACCCGGTAGGACACCTCGCGCCGGCCGCCCGCCTCCACCCGGTCCAGCACGAACCGGGGCCGGGGCCCCAGCACGTACGGCACGCGGTCCTGGAGCATCAGCAGCCCCGTGGGAAGCCGGGACACGTTGTCCATCCGCAGGTGCACCCGGGCCTCCGAGCCCGCGGGCACCCGGGACGGCGAGAGCCGTCGGGTCCCCGTCACCCGGTAGCGGGTGCGGTAGAGCACGATCACGCACACCAGGGGCAGCACGGCCAGCAGCAGCCCGACGCGCAGCAGGTCGGCCTGGCCCAGGACGTAGGCGCAGACGGCGGCGGCCACCCCGGCGGCGAGGAAGGACCGCCCCCGGGTGGTGAGACCGCCCAGGGCCGCCCGGAGGCCGCCCTTGCTGGAGCCGTCCTGCACGGCGCCGGGCTCGCCGGCCGCCATCACAGCCGCCGGGGGCCGGGCTGCTGCTGGCCGTAGAGCGGGCGGCCCGGCTCGTGCGCGCCCTGGACCGGGGGCAGGGCGCCGCCGCGCACGGCGCCGGGATCGGTCGGGACCGGGGTGCGCTGGATGATCTCCAGCACCACCTGCTCCGCGGTGCGGCGGTTCAGCTGGGCCTGCGCGGTGGGCAGCAGCCGGTGCGAGAGCACGGCGGTGGCCAGCGACTGCACGTCGTCAGGCAGGGCGTAGTCCCGGCCGCTGAGGGCCGCCGACGCCTTCGCGGCGCGCAGCAGGTGCAGCGTCGCGCGCGGCGAGGCCCCGAGTCTGAGATCGGGGTGGCTGCGGGTGGCGCCGACCAGCTCCACCGCGTACCGGCGGACGGCGTCGGCGACGTGCACCGAACGGACCGCATCGATCAGCTTCACGATGTCGTGGGCGTGCGCCACCGGCTGGAGGTCGTCCAGCGGGGAGGCGCCCCCGTGCACATCGAGCATCTGCAGCTCGGCCTCCGGGCTGGGATAACCGATGGAGACCCGGGCCATGAAGCGGTCGCGCTGGGCCTCGGGCAGCGGGTAGGTGCCCTCCATCTCCACCGGGTTCTGGGTGGCCACCACCATGAAGGGATCGGGCAGCTCGTACGTCTGTCCGTCGATGGTGACCTGGCGTTCCTCCATCGACTCCAGCAGCGCCGACTGCGTCTTCGGCGAGGCGCGGTTGATCTCGTCGCCGATCACGATCTGGGCGAAGATCGCGCCGGGCTTGAACTCGAAGTCACGCCGCTGCTGGTCGAAGATCGACACACCGGTGATGTCCGACGGCAGCAGGTCCGGCGTGAACTGGATGCGGCGCACCGAACAGTCGATGGACCGCGCCAGCGCCTTGGCCAGCATCGTCTTGCCGACCCCGGGGACATCCTCGATGAGGAGATGTCCCTCCGCGAGCAGCACGGTCAGCGAAAGCCGTACGACCTCAGGCTTGCCCTCGATCACACCCTCCACCGACCTGCGCACCCGCTCCGCTGTGGTGGTCAGATCTGTGAGGCTCGCTCGATCGTCATAGGTCGTCACCCGGCCCTCCTCGGCCCTTTTTGCGCATGGACCGGCGTACGTACCCGCCCGGCCCACCCCGAAATACGGACACTCCTCCGGAAGGCCCGGGGGAGGTCACACCCGCATTCTTGTTGCCGTTACCGCTTCGTGTCACTCGCCTGTGGATAAGTGGGTGCGATTTGTCAGCCTCTGCCGTGTTTCGCCGGGTGGGCCGGGTGGGCCGGGCGGCGGAAGGTCAGGAGGCGGGCTGGATCTCGCGGAGCAGACCGGTGGTCACGTCGAAGACGAAACCGCGCACGTCGTCGGTGTGCAGGAGGAACGGTGAGGTCCGCACCCGCTGCATCGACTGACGTACGTCCTGGTCGGCGTCCGTGTAGGCCTCCACCGCCCAGACCGGCCGCTGGCCGACCTCGCGCTCCAGCTCCTGCCGGAACTCCTCGGTGATGGATTCGAGACCGCAGCCCGTGTGGTGGATGAGGACGATGCTGCGGGTGCCGAGCGCCCGCTGGCTGATGGTGAGCGAGCGGATCACGTCGTCGGTGACGACGCCGCCCGCGTTGCGGATGGTGTGGCAGTCGCCGAGTTCGAGACCCAGCGCCGCGTGCAGGTCGAGCCGGGCGTCCATGCAGGCGACGATGGCTACCTGGAGGACCGGTCGGGCGTCCATGCCGGGATCGCGGAAGTCCTCGGCGTACGTGGAGTTCGCCTCGACCAGCTGATCGGTGACCTGGCCCCCCTCACGGACCGCCGCGGCGGTGGGCGTCACGGACTTGGCGGGGGAGTGAGCAGAAGTCGACATGGTTACGACGTTAGCCTTCCCACCTGGCCCGGGTGTGCTGTGAGAGCGGACAAAGAACGTCAACACGGCTTGTTGTGAGCTAACCCACAAGCACCAGTGAACGCGCCCGTTCGGGTGAGGTCGCCGCTTCCGGACGGGTGGCACGACTCGCTGCCCGGTTCGTTGATCGCGAATCGATCGAATGGCAGGGTGGACTAAAGTAACGCGAAGTCACCACCCTGAACCCGCACCACCCCACTCCGCACACCCTGCACCTCCTGCATATTCCGTATTTCCCCCGTGATGTGCGGCGTACGTGCGGCCCGGCCCTCTCCCGCTCTCGGTCGGCCGGCGCCCCTTCCCCGGCGCCGGCGGACCTCCCCTTCAGAGCGGGCGGGGACCAGGACGTACGTACCGGCCGCGCGGGACAGAGCCTGAGAGGGCGCATTGAGCCAGACCCGACACGTCCCGGTGATGCTCCAGAGGTGTCTGGACCTGTTGGCCCCGGCTCTCCAGGACCCGGCCCACCCCGAGCCCGTGGTCGTCGACTGCACCCTCGGCCTCGGCGGCCACAGCGAGGCCCTGCTGGAGGCCTTCCCCACCGCCCGGCTGATCGCCCTGGACCGCGACAAGGAGGCCCTGCGGCTCTCCGGAGAGCGGCTCGCCCCCTACGGCGACCGCGCCACCCTCGTCCACGCCGTCTATGACGAGCTCCCCGACGTCCTCGCCCGGCTCCGCCTCCCCAAGGTCCAGGGCATCCTCTTCGACCTCGGCGTCTCCTCCATGCAGCTCGACGAGGCCGACCGCGGCTTCGCGTACGCCCAGGACGCCCCGCTCGACATGCGCATGGACCAGTCCACCGGCATCGGCGCGGCAGAGGTGCTCAACACCTACCCGCCCGGCGAGCTCGTGCGGATCCTGCGCGCGTACGGCGAGGAGAAGCAGGCCAAGCGGATCGTCTCGGCCGTCGTGCGCGAACGCGAGAAGGAGCCGTTCAGCAACAGTGCCCGGCTCGTCGAGCTGATCCGCGACGCGCTGCCGCAGGCCGCCAAGCGCACCGGCGGCAACCCGGCCAAGCGGACCTTCCAGGCCCTGCGCATCGAGGTCAACGGCGAGCTCAGCGTCCTGGAGCAGGCCATCCCGGCGGCCGTCGGGAGCCTCGCGGTCGGCGGCCGGATCGCCGTCCTCGCCTACCACTCGCTGGAGGACCGGCTGGTCAAGCAGGTCTTCGCGGCCGGCGCCGCCAACACCGCGCCCCCCGGCCTGCCCGTCGTCCCCGAGCGCTACCAGCCGCGCCTCAAGCTGCTCACCCGGGGCGCCGAACTGCCCACCGAGGACGAGATCGCCGAGAACCGGCGTGCCGCCCCCGCCCGGCTCCGCGGCGCCCAGCGCATCCGGGAGGAAGAGCGATGACCACCACGGGGGGCACGCGGTGAGCAGGGCGGGCGCACCGCTGAAGGGGCGGGCCGGACGGCTCGCCCGGCTGATGCCGTCCGCGTCACCCAGCAGCGCGGCCCGCACGCCCTTCGTGCTGCTGGTCGTGCTCCTCCTGGGCGGCGGGCTCATCACCCTGCTCCTGCTGAACTCGGCGCTCAACGAAGGATCGTTCAGGCTCAGCGAGCTCAAGCGGGACACCACCGAGCTCACCGACGAGCAGCAGGCACTCCAGCGCGACGTCGACAGCTACTCCCAGCCCGGCGCCCTGGAGCGCCGCGCCCGGGAACTCGGCATGGTCCCCGGCGGCAGCCCCGCCTTCCTCGACCCGGACGGCACGGTCCGCGGAGTCCCCACGAAGGCCACCGCCCCGCCGCCGTCGCCCAGCCCCACCCCCACCCCGAGCCCCGAGCCGACGCCCGAGGACGGCGCACAGGCCGACGAGGCAGGCGCCGGCGTCCCCCCGGCCACGCCGTCCGGCACCGCGACCCCCTCACCGGGCGCAGCCGCGGAACCCGAGTCCGAAGACGCCCCCGCCCCCGCCCCGGAGAACACCCCGGCGACCCCGCCCCCGACCACCCCCGGCAGGTGACGCAGTGCCGCCCAAGGAACCGCCGCGCCGCCGTGTACCCGGCCCGGCGCGCCCCCGTAACGGGGCGAACGGCCGCTCCGGCGCGCGCCCCCCGGCCCGCCGCCCCCGCCCCGCCCCGGGACGCACCACCGCACGCGGGCGCGCGCCCCGCTCCCTGCGCCTGGGCAGCCCACGCCCCCGGCTGCGGCTCGTCAGCCTCGGGCTGACGCTGGTCATGCTGGCCTTCGTGGCCCGGCTGCTCCAGGTCCAGGCCGTCGACGCCACCGCGTACGCGGCCAAGGCCGAGAAGAACCGCTACCTGGAGTACGAGGTCGCGGCCGAGCGCGGGGAGATCACCGACCGCAGAGGTGTCGCGCTCGCCACCAGCGTCGACGCGCACAACATCACGGCCGACCCGAAGATGTTCACGCCCGAGGACAGCAAGGCCCCCGACGCGCCCCAGCAGGCCGCCGCCCTGCTCGCTCCCATCCTCGGCAAGGACGTCGACGAGCTCGTCAAGAAGCTCTCGGCGCCCAAGAGCCGCTACACCGTGCTCGCGTACCGGCAGACCCCCCAGGTCTGGAAGCAGATCAAGGACCTCAAGTCCGTTTTCGCCGAGAAGGCCGACGAGGACAAGCGGAACGGCGGGGCGGGAGCCAACGTCCTGGCCGGCGTCCTCCAGGAGCCGACCACCAGGCGGGTCTACCCCAACGGGGATCTCGCCGCCGGGATACTGGGATTCGTCAGCGCCGACGGCAAGGGCGGCGGCGGACTCGAATCGCAGCTGGACAAGGAGCTCGCGGGCGAGGACGGCAAGGTCCGCTACGCCCAGGCCGGCGGCCGCCGCGTCCCCACCGCGGGCAGCAGCGAGATCCCGGCCGTGCCCGGCTCCGACATCGAGCTGACCATCGACCGCGACATCCAGTGGGCCGCCCAGAAGGCCATCAGCGACCAGGTCGCGAAGTCCAAGGCCGACCGCGGCTACGTCATCGTGCAGAACACGCGCACCGGCGAGCTGCTGGCCATGGCCAACTCGCCGGGCTACGACCCCAACGACCTCTCCCAGGCCACCTCGGCGTCCCTGGGCAACGCGGCCCTCCAGGACGTGTACGAGCCCGGCTCCACCAGCAAGGTCATGTCCATGGCCGCCGTACTGGAGGAGAAGGCCGCCACGCCCGGCACCCACGTCACCGTCCCCAACCGGCTGCACCGCGGCGACCGGCTCTTCAAGGACGACATCGACCACCCCACCTGGTACCTCACGCTCAACGGGGTCCTCGCCAAGTCCAGCAACATCGGCACCATCCTGGCGACCGGTCAGCTGGGCAGGACCCAGGCGGAGTCCAACCAGGTCCTCTACTCCTACCTGCGCAAGTTCGGCTTGGGCACCAAGACCGGGCTCGGCTACCCCGGCGAGTCGCCCGGCCTCCTGGCCCACCCCAAGGACTGGTCGACCTCGCAGCAGTACACGATCCCGTTCGGCCAGGGCCTCTCGCTCAACGCCGTCCAGGCCGCCTCGGTCTACTCCACCATCGCCAACGGCGGTGTCCGGATCGCGCCCACCCTCGTCCGCGGCACCAAGGGCGCCGACGGCCGCTTCACCTCCGCCGAGGCCCCCGAGAAGAACCGCGTGGTCAGCGAGAAGACCGCGAAGACCCTGGCGACCATGCTGGAATCCGTCGTCGACGACCAGGAGGGCACCGGAACCAAGGCCGCCATCCCCGGCTACCGGGTCGCGGGCAAGACCGGCACCGCCAACCGGGTCGACCCGGTCCGCGGTGTCTACAAGGGGTACACCGCCTCCTTCGCCGGGTTCGCCCCGGCCGACAATCCGCAGATCACCGTCTACTGCGCGATCCAGAACCCCACCAAGGGAAGCTACTTCGGCGGCCAGATCTGCGGCCCGATCTACAAGCAGGTCATGGAGTTCGCCCTCAAGACGCTCCAGACCCCACCGTCCGGCAGCAAGCCGCCCCGGCTGCCGGTGTCCTTCAAACCCGGCGAGTGAACACGGGGATGCGCGAGCATCCCCCCAAGGGAACCCTCAGTGACAACCATCACCCCCGATCCCGGGAACCGGAACGAGAACTTCCCGGGACCCGGTCCCTCGCTTCGCGAGACGCCGCACCGGCCCGGTACGCTCACCGCCGTGCCCCACGCTGATCAGTCCCAAACCACCCAGAAGGACGCGCCTGTGACCTACCCGGGAGCGCCCCGACCGGACCGGCTCCGGCCCACCCCCCTCGGCGAGCTGGCCGCCCGGCTCGGCGTCGGAACGCCCGGCGACGGCGAAGTCACCGGCATCACCCACGACTCGCGGGCCGTGCGCCCCGGAGACCTGTACGCGGCCCTGCCCGGCGCCCGCCTCCACGGCGCCGACTTCGCCGCCCAGGCCGCGGGCCTCGGTGCCGTCGCCGTCCTCACCGACCCGACGGGCGCCGAACGCGCCGCCGCCACCGGGCTGCCGGTCCTGGTCGCCGAGGATCCCCGCGGCGTCATGGGGGAGCTGGCCGCCGACATCTACGGGCGGCCCGGCATCGGCCTCCTCCAGATCGGCATCACCGGAACCTCCGGCAAGACCACCACCGCGTACCTGGTCGAAGGCGGACTGCGCGCCGCGGGCCGGCCCACCGGGCTCATCGGCACCGTCGAGATGCGCATCGGCGACGAGCGCATCAAGTCCGAGCGCACCACGCCCGAAGCCACCGACCTCCAGGCCCTGTTCGCGGTCATGCGCGAACGCGGCGTCGAGGCCGTCGCGATGGAGGTCTCCAGCCACGCCCTCGTGCTCGGCCGGGTCGACGCCTGTGTCTTCGACGTCGCCGTCTTCAACAACCTCAGCCCGGAGCACATGGAGTTCCACTCCGGCATGGAGGACTACTTCCAGGCCAAGGCCCAGCTCTTCACCCCCGAGCGCAGCCACCGCGGCGTGGTCAACTTCGACGACGAGTACGGCCGCAGGCTCATCACCGAGTCCGGCGTCCCGGTCACCACCTTCTCCGCCGAGGGCCACCCGGACGCCGACTGGCACGCCGAGGACGTCGAGGTCGGACCGCAGGACAGCACCTTCACCGCCGTCGGCCCGAAGGGCGAGCGGATCACCGCCCGCGCCCCGCTGCCCGGCCCGTTCAACGTCGCCAACACCCTCGCCGCGATCGTCACCCTGGCCGTCGCGGGCGTCGACCCGCAGACCGCCGCCGACGGCATCGCGGCCGTCCCCGGCGTCCCGGGCCGCCTGGAGCGGGTGGACGCCGGACAGCCCTACCTCGCCGTCGTCGACTACGCGCACAAGACCGACGCCGTCGAGTCCGTACTGCGCTCCCTGCAGAAGGTCACCGAGGGCCGGGTGCACATCGTCCTCGGCTGCGGCGGCGACCGCGACACCACCAAACGCGGCCCGATGGGCGCCGCCGCGGCCCGCCTCTCCGACACCGCCGTGCTGACCTCCGACAACCCCCGCTCCGAGGACCCCCTCGCGATCCTCGCCGCGATGCTCTCCGGCGCCGCCGAAGTGCCCGTCCACGAACGCGGCGACGTCCTGGTCGACGCCGACCGGGCCTCGGCCATCGCCGCCGCCGTCGCGCGCGCCGAACCGGGCGACACCGTCCTCGTCGCGGGCAAGGGCCACGAGCAGGGCCAGGACATCCACGGGGTCGTACGCCCCTTCGACGACCGCAAGGTCCTGCACGACGCCATCGAGCGGTCCCTGGGGCGCACCGGCGCCCCGGACCGTGCCCCTCACCACGAGAACAACAGTCAGGGATGACCAAGTGATCACCCTTTCCCTCGCCGAGATCGCGGAAATCGTCGGCGGGCAGCCGCACGACATACCGGACCCGGCAGTCACCGTCACCGGTCCCGTCGTCATCGACTCCCGCGAGGCCGGACCCGGCAGCCTGTTCGCCGCGTTCGCCGGCGAGCACGTGGACGGCCACGACTACGCGCAGCGCGCCGTCGAGGCGGGCGCGGCCGCCGTCCTGGCCGCCCGCCCCGTCGGCGTTCCGGCGATCGTCGTGGACGACGTCGTCGGCGCGCTCGGCGCGCTCGCCCGTACCGCCGTCGAACGCCTCGGCACCACCGTCGTCGCGCTCACCGGCTCCGCGGGCAAGACGTCCACCAAGGACCTGATCGCGCAGCTCCTGCAGCGCAAGGCACCCACGGTCTGGACGCCGGGCTCCCTCAACAACGAGATCGGGCTGCCGCTCACCGCCCTGCGGGCCACCTCCGAGACCCAGCACCTGGTCCTGGAGATGGGCGCCCGCGGCATCGGGCACATCCACTACCTCGCCGACCTCACCCCGCCCCGCATCGGCCTGGTCCTCAACGTCGGCTCCGCCCACCTCGGGGAGTTCGGCAGCCGGGAGGCGATCGCGCAGGCCAAGGGTGAACTGGTCGAGGTGCTCCCCGAGGACGGCTGCGCCGTGCTCAACGCCGACGACCCACTCGTACGCGCGATGGCTTCGCGCACCAGGGCCCGGGTTCTGCTCTTCGGAGAAGCCCCGGATGCGGACGTACGGGGCGAGAAGGTCCGGATGACCCCCGACGGGCGGCCCGCGTTCGAGCTCCACACACCCACCGGGTGCAGCGACGTGACCATGCGCCTGTACGGTGAGCACCACGTGTCGAACGCGCTCGCCGCGGCCGCCGTCGCCCATGAGTTGGGCATGTCCGTGACCGAGATCGCCGAGGCGCTCTCGGAGGCGGGCACCCTCTCCCGCTGGCGCATGGAGGTCACCGAGCGTCCGGACGGTGTGACGGTCGTCAATGACGCCTACAACGCGAACCCCGAATCCATGAGAGCCGCACTGCGTGCGCTGGCTGCCATGGGGCAGGCCCGACGGGCCGACGGGGGGCGCACCTGGGCGGTGCTCGGTCAGATGGCCGAGCTCGGTGACGCGTCGCTCGCCGAGCACGACGCGGTCGGACGGCTCGCCGTCCGGCTCAACGTCAGCAAGCTCGTCGCTGTCGGGGGGAGAGAAGCCTCCTGGCTGCAACTGGGCGCATATAACGAGGGTTCGTGGGGTGAGGAGTCGGTGCACGTGTCCGACGCACAGGCGGCCGTCGACCTGTTGCGCAGTGAACTGCGCCCGGGAGACGTCGTGCTGGTGAAGGCGTCCCGGTCGGTCGGCCTGGAGAAGGTCGCCCAGGCACTGCTGGAGAACTCGACCGAGGGCGAGGTCGCCGGCCGATGAGGCAGATCCTCTTCGCGGGGGCCATCGGGCTCTTTCTGACCCTGGTCGGGACCCCGCTGCTGATCAAGCTGCTGGCCCGCAAGGGATACGGGCAGTTCATCCGGGACGACGGCCCGCGCACGCACGGCAGCAAGAAGGGCACGCCCACGATGGGCGGCATCGCCTTCATCCTGGCGACGATCATCGCGTACCTCCTCGCGAAGGTGATCACCGGCGAGGACATCCGGTACTCCGGCGTCCTCGTGCTGTTCCTGATGACCGGGATGGGCCTCGTCGGCTTCCTCGACGACTACATCAAGATCGTCAAGCAGCGTTCGCTGGGTCTGCGGGCCAAGGCGAAGATGGCCGGCCAGCTGATCGTCGGCATCGCCTTCGCGGTGCTCGCGCTCCAGTTCCCCAACTCCAACGGCTACACCCCGGCCTCCACCCGGCTCTCGTTCGTCGAGGACTTCGGCTGGTCGATCGGCCCGGTGCTGTTCTGCGTCTGGGCGCTGTTCATGATCCTCGCCATGTCCAACGGCGTGAACCTCACGGACGGCCTCGACGGACTGGCCACCGGCGCCTCGGTGATGGTCTTCGGCGCCTACACCTTCATCGGCCTGTGGCAGTTCCAGGAGTCCTGCGCCAACGCGCTCACCCTGACCAACCCCAGCGCCTGTTTCGAGGTACGCGACCCACTCGACCTCGCCGTCGTCGCCTCCGCCCTGATGGGCGCCTGCTTCGGCTTCCTGTGGTGGAACACCTCGCCCGCCAAGATCTTCATGGGTGACACCGGCTCGCTCGCCCTCGGCGGCGCGCTCGCGGGCCTCGCGATCTGCTCCCGCACCGAGTTCCTGATGGCCATCCTCGGCGGCCTCTTCGTAATGATCACCATGTCCGTGGTCATCCAGGTCGGTTCGTTCAAGATGACCGGCAAGCGGGTCTTCCGGATGGCACCGCTCCAGCACCACTTCGAACTCAAGGGGTGGTCCGAAGTCCTTGTCGTGGTCCGCTTCTGGATCATCCAGGGCATGTGCGTGATCGTCGGCCTCGGCCTCTTCTACGCAGGATGGGCAGCCAAGAAGTGAGCACCGCGGACTGGCAGGGCAAGCACGTCACCGTCGCCGGACTCGGCGTCAGCGGCATCCCCGCGGCCCGTGCCCTGCACGAGCGCGGCGCGCTCGTCACCGTCGTGAACGACGGCGACGACGAGCGCGCCCGCGCGCAGGCGGCCGAACTGGAGGCGCTCGGCATCACCGTGCGCCTCGGCGACGGTGCCACCCTGCCGCCGTCCACGGAACTCGTCGTCACCGCCCCCGGCTGGCAGCCGGACAAGCCGCTCTTCCTGGCTGCCGCCGAGGCGGGCGTCGACATCTGGGGCGACGTCGAACTCGCCTGGCGGCTGCGGGGGACGAACGGCCGCAAGGCCGCCCCCTGGCTCGCCGTCACCGGCACCAACGGCAAGACCACCACCGTACGGATGCTGGCCTCGATCCTTCAGGCGGCGGGGCTGCGCACCGCGGCGGTCGGCAACATCGGCGTATCGCTGCTGGACGCGGTGCTCGGCGAGACGGAGTACGACGTCCTCGCCGTCGAGCTCTCCAGCTACCAGCTGCACTGGGCGCCCTCCCTGCGCGCCCACTCCGCCGCCGTCCTCAACCTGGCCCCCGACCACCTCGACTGGCACGGCTCGATGGAGGCGTACGCCGCCGACAAGGGCCGGGTCTACGAGGGCAACACGGTCGCCTGTGTCTACAACGCGGCCGACCCGGCCACCGAGGAGCTGGTCCGCGAGGCCGACGTCGAGGAGGGCTGCCGCGCCATCGGCTTCACCCTCGGTGCCCCCGGCCCCTCGCAGCTCGGCGTGGTCGACGGCATCCTCGTCGACCGGGCCTTCGTGAAGAACCGGCAGAAGCAGGCCCAGGAGCTGGCCGAGGTCTCCGACGTCAACCCGCCGGCCCCGCACAACATCGCCAACGCCCTCGCCGCCGCCGCCCTAGCCCGCGCGTTCGGCGTGGAACCGGCCGCCGTCCGCGACGGGC
This sequence comes from Streptomyces microflavus, assembly GCF_014650075.1. Classification (GTDB taxonomy): domain Bacteria; phylum Actinomycetota; class Actinomycetes; order Streptomycetales; family Streptomycetaceae; genus Streptomyces; species Streptomyces microflavus. The sequence goes on from NZ_BMUG01000001.1 coordinate 1,105,698, forward strand.
TGCGCAACTTCCGCCCCGACGCCCACCGCATCGAACACGTCGCGGACATCGACGGAGTCGCGTACGTCGACGACTCCAAGGCCACCAACACCCACGCCACCGAGGCCTCCCTGGCCGCCTACGACTCCATCGTCTGGATCGCGGGCGGGCTGGCCAAGGGCGCCACCTTCGACGAGCTGGTCACCGGCGCGGCGAAGCGGCTGCGCGGCGTCGTTCTGATGGGCGCCGACCGCGCGCTGATCCACGAAGCCCTGACGCGACACGCCCCCGAAGTCCCGGTGGTCGACCTCGACCGGACCGACACTGGGGCGATGTCCGAGGCCGTCGAACACGCCGCCCGCCTCGCGCAGCCGGGCGATACGGTACTGCTGGCCCCGGCCTGTGCCTCGATGGACATGTTCACCAACTACATCAAGCGGGGCGAGGCGTTCGCGGACGCGGTCCGCGCACGCGCCGAAGAGAGCGCCTGACCGACCGGGCCTCCGCGCCGGGGCCGGGCCCCCGGGCACGAGCAGTGGAGGGGACAGCGACAATGCCGGCCGAGAAGAGCTCCGCCGTACGCAGTCGGCGCCCGGCACCACCCCGTGGTGCCGGGCGCGGCCCCTCCGCCCCCCGCACCCCGCGCGGCGGTGGCGTACGGCGCCTCTACGAGCAGGCACGCCGGGCCTGGGACCGCCCCCTGACCGCCTACTACGTGATCCTCGGCTCCAGCCTCCTGATCACGGTGCTGGGCCTGGTGATGGTCTACTCCGCCTCGATGATCAAGGCGCTGAGCATCGACAAGTCGTCGACGTACTTCTTCGGGAAGCAGTTCGTCGCCGCCGTCATCGGGGGCGCGCTCATGCTGATCGCCTCCCGGATGCCGGTGAAGCTCCACCGCGCCCTGGCCTACCCGATGCTCATGGTCACGGTCTTCCTGATGGTCCTGGTCCAGGTGCCGGGGATAGGGATGTCGGTCAACGGCAACCAGAACTGGCTCTACCTGGGCGGCCCGTTCCAGATCCAGCCCAGCGAGTTCGGCAAGCTCGCACTGATCCTGTGGGGAGCCGACCTCCTCGCCCGCAAGCAGGACAAGCGGTTGCTGACGCAGTGGAAGCACATGCTCGTACCGCTGGTCCCGGTCGCCTTCATGCTGCTCGGGCTGATCATGCTGGGCGGCGACATGGGGACCGCGATCATCCTCACGGCGATCCTGTTCGGCCTGCTCTGGCTGGCCGGCGCCCCCACCCGGCTCTTCGCCGGGGTGCTCGGATTCGCCGCCGCCATCGCCTTCGTCCTGGTCTGGACCAGCCCCAACCGGATGTCCCGGCTCTCCTGCATGGGCGTGCTCGGCGAACCCGACCCGGACGACGGCTGCTGGCAGGCAGCCCACGGAATCTACGCGCTGGCCTCCGGCGGATGGTTCGGTTCCGGGCTCGGTGCGAGTGTGGAAAAATGGGGTCAACTCCCGGAACCCCACACCGACTTCATCTTCGCGATCACCGGTGAGGAACTGGGGTTGGCGGGGACGCTGTCCGTGCTCGCCCTGTTCGCGGCTCTAGGCTATGCGGGTATCCGCGTGGCCGGACGCACGGAGGACCCCTTCGTCAGGTATGCCGCGGGAGGCGTGACCACCTGGATCATGGCCCAGGCCGTGATCAACATCGGTGCGGTGCTCGGCCTGTTGCCGATCGCCGGTGTCCCGCTCCCGCTGTTCTCCTACGGAGGGTCCGCCCTGCTGCCGACGATGTTCGCGGTCGGGCTGATGATCGCCTTCGCGCGGGACGATCCCGCCGCGAAGGCGGCCCTGGCCATGCGGAGGCCCGGGGTGAGATGGAAGACGATGAGACGGCGCGTCAAGAAGCGTCCGTCCGGAGAGCGGTGAATTTCGGTGCATGTCGTACTCGCCGGCGGGGGGACCGCCGGACACATCGAGCCCGCGCTTGCCCTCGCAGACGCCCTGCGCAGGCAGGACCCGACCGTGGGAATCACTGCCCTCGGCACGGAACGCGGCCTGGAGACCAGGCTCGTACCCGAGCGGGGGTACGAGCTCGCCCTCATCCCTGCCGTACCGCTGCCCCGTAAGCCCACCCCCGAGCTGATCACCGTCCCGGGCCGGCTGCGCGGCACCATCAAGGCCGCCGAGCAGATCCTGGAGCGCACCAAGGCGGACTGCGTGGTCGGCTTCGGCGGTTACGTCGCGCTGCCCGGCTACCTCGCCGCCAAGCGCGTCGGCGTCCCCATCGTCGTCCACGAGGCCAACGCCCGCCCCGGCCTCGCCAACAAGATCGGCTCGCGGTACGCCCACGGGGTCGCCGTCTCCACGCCGGACAGCAAGCTGCGCGGCGCCCGCTACATCGGCATCCCGCTGCGCCGCACCATCGCCACCCTGGACCGCGCCCGGGTCCGCCCGGAGGCCCGCGCCTCCTTCGGCCTCGACCCCAACCTGCCCACGCTGCTGGTCTCCGGCGGCTCGCAGGGCGCACGTCACCTCAACGAGGTGGTCCAGCGGGTCGCGCCGCTGCTCCAGCGCTCCGGGATCCAGATCCTCCATGTGGTCGGCCCGAAGAACGAATTGCCGCGGATCGACAACATGCCCGGGATGCCGCCCTACATCCCGGTACCGTACGTGGACCGGATGGACCTCGCGTACGCCGCGGCCGACATGATGCTCTGCCGCGCGGGCGCGATGACCGTCGCCGAACTCTCCGCCGTCGGGCTTCCCGCCGCCTACGTCCCGCTGCCCATCGGCAACGGCGAACAGCGGCTCAACGCCCAGCCGGTGGTCAACGCCGGCGGCGGCCTGCTGGTGGACGACGCGGCGCTGACCCCGGAGTGGGTGCAGGGCAACGTCCTGCCGGTGCTGTCGGACCCCCACCGGCTGTACGAAATGTCCCGTGCCGCCGCGGAGTTCGGCCGGCGCGACGCCGACGACCTGCTCGTCGGCATGGTGTACGAAGCGATTGCCTCCCGCCGCCAGGCGTGAGGCGGTGCGGACCCGGGGCGGGCGCCCCGGGTCCGGCGAAGGAGCGAGCGTGGCCGGACCGACGACCGCCCAGCGCGGCCCAGCGGGGCGTGCGGACACCTCCGCCCGCCCGCCGCACATCGGCCCCGAGGAGCGCCGCATCGGCCGCCGTACGCTCCTGATCCTGATCGGCGTGGCGGCGGCCCTGCTCACCGCGTTCGCCGTCTGGGTGCTCTACGGCTCCTCCTGGCTCCGGGTCGAGCGCGTCTCCACCAGCGGTGTCGAGGTGCTGACCCGTGCAGAGGTGGAAGCGGTTGCCGCGGTGCCGCTCGGCGCCCCCCTGATCTCGGTGGACACCGGTGCCATGGAAGCCAGGTTGCGCCAGAAGCTGCCTCGTATCGACTCGGTGGATGTCGTACGGTCCTGGCCGCACGGCATCGGCCTTAAGGTGACCGAACGCAAGCCGGTCCTGCTGGTCGAAAAGGGTGCGAAGTTCATCGAGGTGGACGGATCGGGTGTCCGCTTCGCCACGGTGGACCGGGCGCCCGAGGGCGTACCGCTGCTGGAGCTGAAGCCGGCCCGGTCCGCGAGTCTGCGCCGGTTCGGCAGTGACCGTCTGTTGCAGGAAGCGGTACAGGTCGCGGGTGAACTGCCCACGGGCGTCGCCGGGGACACCGAGGCCGTACGGGTCACCTCGTACGACGGGATCTCGTTGCGGCTCACCCGTGATCGTGTGGTGACCTGGGGCAGTAGTGAGGACGGGGCCGTGAAGGCGCGGGTGCTCACCGCTCTCATGAAGGCGGCCCCCAAAGCGGGACACTTCGACGTGAGTGCCCCCACCGCCCCTGCGGTATCAGCGAGTTGACGTGCATTTGTGCTGGCCAGCACCCTGGTTGGTCAGCGCTACGGGTGATCACATAGGGTGAAAAGAAAAACGGGAGGTTCGGCGTGTTCGTTGAACGTGCGCCACTTGTCGACTTAGTGTCCTGTTCGGAAGAGTCCAGGAAGCAGACACACTGGTAACCCTAAAGTTGAACGTTAGGGTTTGGGTCGGCGTTCGGACCGTCCCCATCGACATCAGTCGTCGCCGCGGGTCCTCCGCAGAGCGACGACACGTAACTCGAGGCGAGAGGCCTTCGACGTGGCAGCACCGCAGAACTACCTCGCAGTCATCAAGGTCATCGGTGTCGGCGGCGGTGGTGTCAATGCCATCAACCGAATGATCGAGGTCGGTCTCAAGGGCGTCGAGTTCATCGCGATCAACACGGACGCACAAGCCCTGTTGATGAGCGACGCCGACGTCAAGCTCGACGTCGGCCGCGAACTCACCCGGGGCCTCGGCGCCGGGGCGAACCCGGCCGTCGGTCGTAAGGCGGCAGAGGACCACCGTGAGGAGATCGAGGAGGTCCTCAAGGGGGCCGACATGGTCTTCGTCACCGCCGGAGAAGGCGGCGGCACCGGCACCGGCGGCGCACCCGTCGTCGCCAACATCGCGCGCTCGCTCGGCGCCCTGACGATCGGTGTGGTCACCCGCCCGTTCACCTTCGAGGGCCGACGACGCGCGAACCAGGCGGAGGACGGCATCGCCGAACTCCGCGAAGAGGTCGACACCCTCATCGTCATCCCCAACGACCGCCTGCTGTCCATCTCGGACCGCCAGGTCAGCGTCCTCGACGCCTTCAAGTCGGCCGACCAGGTACTGCTCTCGGGCGTCCAGGGCATCACCGACCTGATCACCACACCGGGCCTGATCAACCTCGACTTCGCCGACGTCAAGTCGGTCATGTCCGAGGCCGGATCGGCGCTCATGGGCATCGGCTCCGCACGCGGCGACGACCGCGCGGTGGCGGCGGCGGAGATGGCGATCTCCTCGCCGCTCCTGGAGGCGTCCATCGACGGCGCCCGCGGTGTCCTGCTCTCCATCTCCGGCGGCAGCGACCTCGGTCTCTTCGAGATCAACGAGGCCGCCCAGCTGGTGAGCGAGGCGGCGCACCCCGAGGCCAACATCATCTTCGGCGCCGTCATCGACGACGCCCTCGGTGACGAGGTGCGGGTCACCGTGATCGCGGCCGGGTTCGACGGCGGACAGCCGCCGACCCGCCGGGAGAACGTCCTCGGCGCGAACACGAACAAGCGGGAGGAGCCGGCCGCCCCGGCCAGGTCCACCGAGTCCGCGCGCCCGTCGGGCGGACTGGGCTCCGTACCTCCGCGCGAGGAGAGCCCGGCCCCGGCCGAGCCCGCCCCCGCGTCGGCTTCGAGCGAGAGCCCGCTGTCGCAGGTCTCTCCGCCGCACGTCCCGCCGGCCCGTCCCTACCAGGACACCCAGGCCGAAGAGCTGGACGTACCGGACTTCTTGAAGTGATAGGTCAGGATCGGACGGCACCCGTCACGGGCAGCGCTCATTTCGCCTTCACCGACCGGTGGGGCGGGGTGAGCGCCGCTCCGTACGGTGAGCTCAACCTCGGCGGCGCGGTCGGTGACGACCCCGCCGCCGTCGGCGCGAACCGCGAGCGCGCGGCCCGCCGGCTCGGCCTCGACCCGGCCTCCGTCGTCTGGATGAACCAGGTGCACGGCCGGGACGTGGCGGTGGTCGACGGACCCTGGGGGGCGGAGGCGGAGATTCCGGCCGTGGACGCGGTGGTGACCACCCGGCGCGGACTGGCACTCGCGGTCCTCACCGCCGACTGCACCCCCGTCCTCCTCGTCGACCCGGTCGCCGGAGTCGTCGGGGCGGCGCACGCCGGGCGGCCGGGGCTGGTCGCCGGAGTCGTCCCCGCGGTGGTCGAGGCCATGACCGCGCTGGGCGCACGCCCGTCCCGGATCACCGCGCACACCGGACCGGCCGTCTGCGGACGGTGCTACGAAGTGCCCGAGGAGATGCGGGCCGAGGTCGCCGAGGCCGTCCCCGGCACCTGGTCCGAGACGAGCTGGGGGACCCCGGCGGTCGACGTCACCGGTGGAGTCCACGCCCAGCTCGCCGCCCTCGGGGTGAGCGACCTGCACCGTTCGCCGGTCTGCACCCGTGAATCGGGCGACCACTTCTCGTACCGCCGCGACCGCACCACCGGGCGGCTCGCCGGATATGTCTGGTTGGACTGATAGGGCATGACGGACCGTAAGGCACAACTCGCGGCGAATCTGGCACAGGTGGAGGAAAGGATCACATCCGCCTGCACCGCGGCCGGCCGCAAGCGCGAGGAAGTGACCCTGATCGTGGTCACCAAGACCTATCCCGCGAGCGATGTGCGGATCCTGCACGAACTGGGAGTACGTCATGTCGCGGAGAATCGTGACCAGGACGCGGCACCGAAAGCCACCGCTTGTGCGGATCTTTCCCTGACATGGCACTTTGTCGGACAACTGCAGACGAACAAGGTTCGTTCTGTGACGAGTTATGCCGATGTCGTTCAGTCGGTGGACCGGACCAAGCTGGTCACGGCCCTCTCGGCCGCCGCGGTCCGCGCGGACCGCGAGCTCGGCTGTCTGATCCAGGTCGCCCTGGACGCGGAGAGCGGGGAGCGCGGCGAGCGGGGCGGGGTCGCGCCGGACGGGATCGAGGAGTTGGCGGCCGCGGTCGACGCGGCGGAGGGTCTGCGGCTCGACGGTCTGATGACCGTGGCGCCGCTGGCCGGACCGTTTGCCGGAAGGCAACGGGCCGCTTTCGACCGGCTGATGGAATTGGCCACCCGCCTGCGCGCCGGTCATCCGGCTGCGAACATGGTCTCCGCAGGCATGAGTGCGGACCTGGAGGACGCGGTGGCGGCCGGAGCGACACATGTACGCGTCGGTACGGCGGTACTCGGAGTCCGACCCGGGCTCGGGTAACGTCGCGAAGCAAGTCGGACCACAGCAGAAAATATGGTCATTCCCTAGCACAACGGGCAGACCACAGTGGATCGCGGGCACTTGGTGACGAATGCCGATCCACCACAGAGCGGAGGACTCGGAGCATGGCCGGCGCGATGCGCAAGATGGCGGTCTACCTCGGCCTCGTGGAGGACGATGGGTACGACGGTCCGGGGTTCGACCCCGATGACGAATTCGAACCTGAGCCGGAGCCTGAGCGCGACCGGCGGCGGCATCAGCCCCCGCACCAGGTGGAACGCGAGCGCGAGCGCGATCGCGAAAGGGACGAACCGGTACGAGTGGTGCAGCCACCCGCCCAGCGCGAACCGGTTCAGCTCCCCGCGGAAAGCGGGCGACCCGCCCGAATCGCCCCCGTGGCATCCATCACACCTGAACGCCCGAACATGGAGAAGAACGCACCGGTGATCATGCCCAAGGTCGTGTCCGAGCGGGAGCCGTACCGCATCACCACGCTCCACCCCAGGACCTACAACGAGGCCCGTACCATCGGGGAACACTTCCGTGAGGGCACTCCGGTGATCATGAATCTCACGGAGATGGACGATACGGACGCGAAGCGACTTGTCGACTTTGCCGCAGGACTCGTCTTCGGGCTCCATGGCAGCATTGAACGCGTGACGCAGAAGGTGTTCCTGTTGTCGCCTGCTAACGTCGATGTCACGGCGGAGGACAAGGCCCGCATCGCAGAGGGCGGATTCTTTAACCAGAGCTGAGAACACGACACCGGGAACAACCCGGCCGAGAGGCCGGTGCCGGCCGCGAGGCCGGAGCTACGAGAGCCAGGGGAGAGGGAAGCGCGGGACATGGGCGTCGCACTGGATGTGGTCTATATCGCGCTGATGTGTTTCCTCATCGTGCTGATCTTCCGGCTGGTCATGGACTATGTCTTCCAGTTCGCACGTTCATGGCAACCCGGCAAGGCGATGGTGGTCGTACTTGAGGCCACCTACACTGTCACCGATCCACCGCTCAAGCTTCTGCGGCGGTTCATTCCGCCGCTGCGTCTCGGGGGCGTGGCACTCGACCTGTCCTTCTTCGTTCTGATGATCATCGTCTACATCCTGATCAGCGTTGTGGTCAGGTTGTGAGCGATACGGTCTTGCCGACTGCCGACGACTACGTAGAGGTGAAGAAGAGATGCCGTTGACCCCCGAGGACGTGCGGAACAAGCAGTTCACGACCGTCCGCCTCCGAGAAGGCTATGACGAGGACGAGGTCGATGCCTTTCTCGACGAGGTCGAATCGGAGCTGACCCGTCTGCTCCGTGAGAACGAGGACCTGCGCGCCAAGCTGGCCGCTGCGACGCGCGCCGCCGCGCAGAACCAGCAGCAGCAACAGCAGCAGCAGGGTATGCGCAAGCCCCCGGAGCAGCAGGACCGGCCTGGACCCGTCCCCGCCGCCATATCCGGACCGCCGCAGCAGCAGCAGCCCCCGCAGATGGGTCCGCCCCAGCTGCCCGGTGGCGCCCCGCAGCTGCCTGCCGGTCCCAGCGGCCACGGCCCCCAGGGCGGCCACGGCGGCCCGCAGGGCCCCGGCCCGATGCAGGGCGGTCCCATGGGTGGCCCGATGGGCGGCCCCATGGGTCAGCACCCCCAGCAGCAGCAGATGCAGCAGATGCAGCAGATGCAGCAGCCGCAGATGCAGCAGCAGGGTCAGGGCCCCGGTGGCGACAGCGCCGCCCGTGTCCTCTCGCTGGCGCAGCAGACCGCCGACCAGGCGATCGCGGAGGCCCGTTCCGAGGCCAACAAGATCGTCGGCGAGGCGCGCAGCCGTGCCGAGGGCCTGGAGCGCGACGCGCGCGCCAAGGCCGACGCCCTGGAGCGGGACGCGCAGGAGAAGCACCGCGTGGCGATGGGCTCGCTGGAGTCGGCCCGCGCGACGCTGGAGCGCAAGGTCGAGGACCTGCGTGGCTTCGAGCGCGAGTACCGCACGCGGCTGAAGTCCTACCTGGAGAGCCAGCTGCGTCAGCTGGAGACCCAGGCGGACGACTCGCTCGCCCCGCCGCGGACCCCGGCCGCCGCTTCGCTGCCGCCGTCGCCCTCGCTGGCTCCGGCCGGTGCGGGTGCGATGGGTCACTCCATGGGTGGCTCCAACCACGGTGGCCATGGTGGCCAGCAGATGGGTGGCGGTCAGTCCATGGGCGGTGCGCCGTCCTACGGTGGGCAGCAGCAGATGTCGCCCGCGATGACGCAGCCGATGGCGCCGGTTCGGCCTCAGGCGCCGCAGCCGATGCAGCAGGCTCCGTCGCCGATGCGTGGGTTTCTGATCGACGAGGACGACAACTGAGCGGTTCGCGCTCGCTGAGCGCGTAGCCGTCGGCAGGCTGAGGGCCGGGCCCCGGGATTTCCCGGGGCCCGGCCCTTTGGCGTGGGCGCCTGGGGGTGAGGGGGTGCGGGTGGGGGCGCCTGCGGCGGGCTGTTCCCCTACCCGCCCCTTCCCGAAACCGGGGCTGCGCCCCGGGCCCCCTTTCGTCCTCAAGCGCCGGACGGGCTATAAGCAGCCTCGCCGGCGTTTGAGGCGCGGGGGTTCGGGGGCGGAGCCCCTGAGGGGTACGGCGAAGGGCCCGGCCGGAACGTGTCCGGCCGGGCCCTCAGGCGTACGGACCTACTGCTTGCGCAGGCGGAACACCAGCTCCAGGCCCTCGTCCTCGAAGGGGGCGCCGTACGTGTCGTCCGCCTCGCCCTCCGCGTAGTCCAGGGCCAGGACCTCGTCCGCGATCAGCGGCTTGTGCTCCGTGAGGGCCTCCACCGTCGCGGGGGACGTCGAGGTCCAGCGGACGGCGATGCGGTCCGCGACGTCCAGGCCGCTGTTCTTGCGGGCCTCCTGGATCAGGCGGATCGCGTCACGGGCCAGGCCCGCGCGGCGCAGTTCCGGGGTGATCTCCAGGTCCAGGGCGACCGTCGCACCCGAGTCCGAGGCGACCGACCAGCCCTCGCGCGGGGTCTCCGTGATGATGACCTCGTCCGGGGTGAGGGTGATCCGCTCACCGTCGACCTCCACCGCTGCCGTGCCCTCGCGCAGGGCGAGGGAGAGGGCCGCCGCGTCGGTGTCGGCCACGGCCTTGGCCACCGCCTGCACGCCCTTGCCGAACCGCTTGCCCAGGGCCCGGAAGTTCGCCTTCGCCGTCGTGTCGACCAGCGAGCCGCCCACCTCGGAGAGCGAGGCCAGCGAGGAGACGTTCAGCTCTTCCGTGATCTGTGCGCGCAGCTCGGGGGAGAGCGACTCGAAGCCCGTCGCCGCGACCAGGGCGCGGGACAGCGGCTGACGGGTCTTCACGCCCGACTCGGCGCGCGTGGCCCGGCCCAGCTCCACCAGGCGGCGCACCAGCGCCATCTGGGAGGAGAGGGCGGGGTCGATCGCCGCCAGGTCCGCCTTCGGCCAGGAGGACAGGTGGACCGACTCCGGGGCGTCCGGCGTGACCGGCGCGACCAGGTCCTGCCAGACCCGCTCGGTGATGAACGGGGTCAGCGGGGCCATCAGCCGGGTCACCGTCTCGACGACCTCGTGCAGCGTGCGCAGCGCTGCCTTGTCGCCCTGCCAGAAGCGGCGGCGCGAGCGGCGTACGTACCAGTTGGAGAGGTCGTCCACGAACGCGGAGAGCAGCTTGCCGGCGCGCTGGGTGTCGTAACCCTCCATGGCGACCGTCATCTGGTCGACCAGCGCGTTCAGTTCGCTCAGCAGCCAGCGGTCCAGGACCGTGCGGTCCGCCGGGGCCGGGTCGGCCGCCGAGGGGGCCCAGTTCGACGTGCGCGCGTACAGGGCCTGGAAGGCGACCGTGTTCCAGTAGGTGAGGAGCGTCTTGCGGACGACCTCCTGGATCGTGCCGTGGCCCACCCGGCGTGCCGCCCACGGGGAGCCGCCCGCCGCCATGAACCACCGCACCGCGTCCGCCCCGTGCTGGTCCATCAGCGGGATCGGCTGGAGGATGTTGCCCAGGTGCTTGGACATCTTGCGGCCGTCCTCGGCGAGGATGTGGCCCAGGCAGACGACGTTCTCGTAGGACGATTTGTCGAAGACCAGCGTGCCTACCGCCATCAGCGTGTAGAACCAGCCGCGGGTCTGGTCGATGGCCTCCGAGATGAACTGCGCCGGGTAGCGGCTCTCGAAGATCTCCTTGTTCTTGTACGGGTAGCCCCACTGCGCGAACGGCATCGAACCCGAGTCGTACCAGGCGTCGATGACCTCCGGGACGCGGTACGCCTCCAGCTGGCAGTTCTCGTGCGTGCAGGTGAAGGTGATCTCGTCGATGAAGGGGCGATGGGGGTCCAGGGATGACTGGTCCGTGCCCGTCAGCTCCGTCAGTTCCGCCCTTGAGCCCACGCACGTCAGGTGGTTGTCCTCGCAGCGCCAGATCGGCAGCGGCGTGCCCCAGTAGCGGTTGCGGGAGAGCGCCCAGTCGACGTTGTTGTTCAGCCAGTCGCCGAAGCGGCCGTTCTTGACCGATTCCGGGAACCAGTTGGTCTTCTCGTTCTCCTCAAGGAGGCGGTCCTTGATCGCGGTCGTCCTGACGTACCAGGACGGCTGCGCGTAGTAGAGCAGCGCCGTGTGGCAGCGCCAGCAGTGCGGGTAGCTGTGCTCGTACGGGACGTGGCGGAAGAGCTTGCCGCGGGCGTCCAGGTCGGCGGTGAGCGCCTCGTCGGCCTTCTTGAAGAAGACGCCGCCGACCAGGGGCAGGTCTTCCTCGAAGGTGCCGTCGGGGCGGACCGGGTTGACCACCGGCAGGCCGTACGCACGGCAGACCACGAGGTCGTCGGCGCCGAACGCGGGGGACTGGTGGACCAGACCCGTACCGTCCTCGGTCGTCACGTACTCGGCGTTGACCACGTAGTGGGCCTCCGCCGGGAAGTCGACCAGCGTGAAGGGGCGCTCGTAGGTCCAGCGCTCCATCTCGGCGCCGGTGAACGACTGGCCGGTCACCTCCCAGCCCTCACCGAGGGCCTTCTCCAGAAGGGGCTCGGCGACGACGAGCTTCTCCTCGCCGTCCGTCGCGACGACATAGCGGACCTCGGGGTGCGCGGCGACCGCCGTGTTGGAGACCAGCGTCCAGGGGGTGGTCGTCCACACCAGGAGGGCAGCCTCGCCGGCCAGCGGGCCGGAGGTGAGGGGGAAGCGGACGAAGACCGAGGGGTCGACGACCGTCTCGTACCCCTGCGCCAGCTCGTGGTCGGAGAGGCCGGTGCCGCAGCGCGGGCACCAGGGGGCGACGCGGTGGTCCTGGACCAGCAGGTCCTTGTTGAAGATCTCCTTCAGCGACCACCAGACGGAGTCCACGTACTCCGGGTCCATCGTGCGGTACGCGTCGTCCAGGTCGACCCAGTAGCCCATACGGGTCGTGAGCTCGGCGAAGGCGTCGGTGTGCCGGGTCACGGACTCGCGGCACTTGGCGTTGAACTCGGCGATGCCGAACGCCTCGATGTCCTTCTTGCCGTTGAAGCCCAGCTCCTTCTCCACCGCGAGCTCGACCGGCAGGCCGTGACAGTCCCAGCCGGCCTTGCGGCCCACGTGGTAGCCCTGCATGGTGCGGAAGCGGGGGAAGACGTCCTTGAAGACGCGCGCCTCGATGTGGTGCGCGCCGGGCATGCCGTTGGCGGTGGGCGGGCCCTCGTAGAAGACCCACTCCGGGCGGCCCTCGGACTGGTCCAGGCTCTTGGCGAAGACCTTGTTCTCGCGCCAGAAGTCGAGCACGGCGTGCTCCAGCGCGGGCAGGTCGACCTGGGCGGGTACCTGGTGGTACTGCGGCGATGTCATGTGCGGCTTCCTCCGGCGGACGTATTCCACTTCCGTCGGAGGGACGAGAGCGTCTCGGCTCCCGCGGTACCACCCTCCTTGGCCCCGGGGCGTGTGCCCGTGGCCCCCTCATTGGGGTAGCGATGCCGGGTCTACCTGCCTCGGAGTCCGTGGGCGGTGCCCATGGGCCGAGACGTTCTTCCGGCGGCTCCGGGGTGATCTTCACGACGCGCTCGCCCCCGGGCTCCCACCGTCCCCGGGTCGCTGCTGGCTGCGTACGGCGCTACTCGTCCCATCCATGCCTCTCGCTGGGCCCAGTGTACGGGCCCGTACGGCTGACGGCCGACCGGTTTAACCGTGGCCCGTGGCGTGACCCGAATGGCCAGTCGGGGGCGTACGGAGTTGGCCGCGGGGGTGCGGGGGCGTCCGGGGGCTGGATTACCGGGCGGGGAGCTGGGAACAACGGATGCAGGCGCGCCACGACCGGGTACGGGGAGGGGCGGAGGAGCGGCGTGCCCCGTTGCCGCGGAGCCGGGGTCGATTTATCGTCCCAGCACGATTCGCGAGCAAGATCACAATATGTGAAGGGGCCGCGGCCATGGTGGCGAAGAAGACGGCGGAAGAGACCGCGGCCGGGCAGAAGGCCGACGGGAAGCCACCGGCCGACGAGACATCCCCGGACGAGGCGGCTGGCGAGAAGGCGCCCGCGAAGAAGACAGCGGCGAAGAAGACAGCGGCCAGGAAGGCGGCCGCGAAGAAAGCGCCTACTAAGAAGGCGGCGGCCAAGAAGACCGCTGCCAAGAAGAGCACCACGAGCACCACGAGCACCACGAAGAAAAGCGTGGCCAAGAAGGCTTCGAAGACGGCCGCACAGACGGCCACGGGGGCGGCTGCGGCCGCCGAGGAGACGGGAGCCCACACGGTGGTAGCCAAGAAGAGCGCGAGTCGTCCCGCAGCCGGCCGGGAAGAGGCGGCCGTGCCGCCCGCCCGGGCCGCCGCGACCGCTCCCGGCGAACTGGCGGTACGGCCGGGGGAGGACCCCTGGACGCCCGAGGAGGTCACCGAAGCCCGCACTCTGCTGACCAGCGAGACCATGCGGCTCCGCAGCGAGCTGGAGGCCTCCGGCGCGGCGCTCGCCGGGCTGATGCGGGACTCCGGGGACGGCGCCGGCGACGACGAGGCCGACACGGGCACCAAGAACATCACGCGGGAACACGAGCTGTCGCTCGCCGCCAACGCCCAGGAGATGCTGGAGCAGACCGAGCGGGCGCTGGCCCGGCTCGAAGCGGGGACCTACGGGCTCTGCGAGATCTGTGGCAAACCGATCGGCAAGGCACGGATGCAGGCATTCCCCCGCGCCACCCTCTGCGTCGAGGACAAACAGAAGCAGGAGCGGCGCGGCTGATCCGCACAGGTGTGTCGTACCCTCGTCCTCAGTCAGGCACCTAGGTTGAGGGACTCACGTGGCAGAGGCGGAGCGCATCATCGGTACGCCGGACAATCCCGAGGCCGAGCACGCGGACGACGGCGGCTCCACGGCCGCCGACGCCGCGGTGAACGCGGGCACGGGCAAGCGCAAGATCCTGGTGCTCATCGGCGTCGCCGTCGTCGCCTACCTGCTGGACCTGGTCAGCAAGCTGATCGTGGTCGCCAAGCTGGAGCACCAGCCGCCGATCGACATCATCGGTGACTGGCTGCAGTTCCGGGCGCTCCGCAACCCCGGTGCCGCGTTCGGGTTCGGCGAGGCGTTCACGGTGATCTTCACCATCATCGCCGCCGGTGTGATCGTGGTCGTCATCCGCCTGGCCCGCAAGCTCTACAGCCTGCCCTGGGCCATCGCCCTGGGGCTGCTCCTGGGCGGTGCGCTCGGCAACCTCACCGACCGCATCTTCCGGGCGCCCGGCGTGTTCGAAGGGGCCGTGGTCGACTTCATCGCCCCCAAGCACTTCGCCGTCTTCAACCTCGCGGACTCCGCCATCGTGTGCGGCGGCATCCTCATCGTCATCCTCTCCTTCAAGGGCCTGGACCCCGACGGGACCGTCCACAAGGACTGACCGGGCTGCGCGGGAAGCGTTGCGCGCAAGGCATACTCGACAGGTGAGTACGCACCCCGAGATCCGCACCCTGCCCGTACCGGACGGCCTGGAAGGCGAGCGTGTCGACGCCGCCATCTCCAGGATGTTCGGTTTCTCCCGCACCAAGGCCGCCGAGCTGGCCGCTGCCGGGAAGGTCCAGGTGGACGGTTCGGTGGCCGGCAAGTCCGAGCGCGTGCACGGCGGCGCCTGGCTGGAGGTCGAGATGCCCCAGGCAGCCGCCCCCGTCCAGGTGGTGGCCGAGCCCGTCGAGGGCATGGAGATCGTCCACGACGACGACGACATCGTGGTCATCATGAAGCCGGTCGGCGTCGCGGCCCACCCCAGCCCCGGCTGGACCGGCACCACCGTCATCGGCGGCCTCGCCGCCGCCGGGTACCGCATCTCGACGTCCGGCGCCGCCGAGCGCCAGGGCATCGTGCACCGCCTCGACGTCGGCACCTCCGGCCTGATGGTCGTCGCCAAGTCCGAGCGCGCCTACACCCTGCTCAAGGCCCAGTTCCGCGACCGGGTCGTCGACAAGAAGTACCACGCGCTCGTCCAGGGCCACCCGGACCCGATGAGCGGCACCATCGACGCCCCCATCGGGCGCCACCCCAACCACGACTACAAGTGGGCGGTCACCGCCGAGGGCAAGCCGTCGGTGACCCACTACGACCTGATCGAGGCGTACCGCTCCGCCAGCCTCCTCGACATCAAGCTGGAGACCGGCCGCACCCACCAGATCCGGGTCCACATGTCCGCCCACCGCCACCCCTGCGTCGGCGACCTGACGTACGGCGCCGACCCGACCCTGGCCAAGCGCCTCGGGCTGACCCGGCAGTGGCTGCACGCGGTGCGCCTGGGCTTCGAGCACCCGAGCGACGGGAGCTGGGTGGAGTTCTCCAGCACCTACCCGGCCGACCTCCAGCACGCCCTCGACACCATCTCCGCGGAGAGCCAGTGACCGCCGCTCCACCCCCGTACACCACCCGCAGGGCGACCGAGGAGAGCGACCTGGCGGCCTGCTTCCAGGTGCGTAAGGAGGTCTTCGTCGGCGAGCAGAACGTGGCCGAGGAGATCGAGTACGACGCCTACGACCCGACCGCCGTGCACGTCCTGGCCGTGGCGGCGGACGGCACCGCGCTCGGTACGGGCCGGCTGCTGCACGGCGCCGACGCGGCGGGGAAGACCGGCGGCGACCTCACCGTCGGCTCGCTCGGCCGGCTCGCGGTGACGCGGCAGGCGCGTGGCCTCGGCGTCGGCGCGGCGCTGGTGCGCGCCATCGAGGACGAGGCGGTCCTGCTCGGCCTGGCCGCCGTGGACCTGCACGCACAGACGCACGCCCTCGGCTTCTACGAGCGGCTCGGATACGTCGTGTACGGCCCCGAGTTCCCAGACGCGGGCATTCCGCACCGGGCGATGCGACGGACGATCAAGCCAGTCTGATCGCCCTGCCTGATCGCGCTGTCCGATCGCGGCTGCGGGGGGTCCCGTCTCTGCCGTGCGCCGTGCGTGGCAGGGTGGAGGCCCGCTCGGCCGCCGTTCCGGCCGGGCTCCTGACGGCCTCTCACTCCGGCCGGACCCGCGGGCGCGGCAGAGCCGTGACCTGCGCTTCGGCCCGGTGAAAGGCCCGGAACCGCACGCTCCGGAAGGTGCCCCGCCGTGGATCAAATGGCCCTCCTGCTCCTGCTGCTGCTCGGAGCCGTGGTCACGGTGCCGCTCGGCGCCCGCCTGGGGCTGCCGGCACCGGTCCTGATGACGCTGGCCGGGGTCGCGATGGCGTTCGCGCCCTTCGTGCCGAACGTCGACATCCCGCCCGAGATCATCCTCCCGGCCCTGCTGCCGCCGCTGCTCTACGCCTCCGTGCAGCGCACCTCCTGGCGGCAGTTCGCCGCCAACAAGCGCCCGATCTTCCTGCTGGCCGTCGCCCTGGTCTTCGTCACCACGGCCGCCGTCGCCGCCGTCGCCAACTCGGTCGTGCCCGGCCTGCCGATCGCCGCCGCCGTCGCCCTCGGCGCACTCGTCGCCCCGCCCGACCCGGTCGCCGCGACCGCCGTCGCGGGCTCGGTCGGGCTGCCGCGCAGGCTCGTCTCGATCCTGGAGGGCGAAGGGCTCTTCAACGACGTCACCGCCATCGTGCTCTACCACGTGGCCATCGCCGCGGCGGTGAGCGGCACCTTCTCGGTGCCCGAGGCCTTCGGACTGCTGATCCTCTCCGCCGTGGTCGCGATCGCCGTCGGCCTCGCGCTCGGCTGGCTCACCATCAAGCTCATGGGCATGCTGGGCGACGCCACCCTCCAGGTCGGGCTGAGCCTGCTGGTGCCCTTCGTGGCTTACGTCCTCGCCGAGGAGCTGATGGGCTCCGGTGTGCTCGCCGTCCTGACCATCGCGCTCTACCTCGCCGAGCACACCGCCGACGCCGACGACGTGCTCGGCAGGCTCACCGGACGTACCTTCTGGGAGATCGTCGACACCCTGGTCACCGGGGTGGCCTTCGGGCTGATCGGCCTGGAGCTGCACAGCGTGTTCGGCACCTCCGACGGGCGCGAGTTCGAGATGCTCGGCTGGGGGCTCGTGATCGTCGCGGTCGTCGTCGGGGTACGGCTGGCCTGGCTGCTGCCCGCCACCTGGCTCGCCAAGCGGCTGCACACCCGGAGGGACGTCAGCGAGGAGATCCCGACCAGCTGGCGGGAGACCGTCGTCATGTGGTGGGCCGGGATGCGCGGAGTGGCCTCCGTCGCGCTGGCGCTGGCGATCCCGCTGGAGACGGACGACGGGCAGCCCTTCCCCGGTCGCGACGAGATCATCTTCATCGCCTTCGCCGTGATCATGGCCACCCTCGTCTTCCAGGGCCTCACCCTGCCCTGGCTGGTCCGCAAGCTCGGTGTGCGCGCCGACGCCGACGCCGAGGAGGCCCTGGAGCGGCAGCTCGCGCTGCGCGCCGCCAAGGCCGCCAAGCACCGGCTCAAGGAGATCCAGGAGGTCGAGGAGTTCCCGGACGAGGTCGTGGAGCGGCTCCAGAAGGCCGCGTACGACATCGGGGCCCGGATCAATCCGGAGATGGTGGACGAGGAGCGGCGCGAGGCGTACGCGAAGCGGGCCGAGCGGTTCAAGGCGGTCAGCCGCGTCCAGCGCGAGATGATGTCGGCCGCCCGCCACGAGGTGCTCTCCGCCCGCAACGAGCCCGGCTCCGACCCCGAGGTGGTGGACCGGGTGCTGCGCTACCTGGACTTCCGCTCCCTGCGCTGAGCACCCCGGGGCCCTCAGCCGGTCCCTGCGCTGAGCCCCGGGGCCTCAGCCGCGCCCGGTCCGGGGGGCCTTGGAGCCGTCGAGTCCGTGGGAGGGGCCCGTCCCGTTGCGGCCGGGCCGGGTCTTGGCCCCCGTCAGGTCCGCCCACTGCTCGCCGGGCGGCAGCGTGGCGGGGGAGGTGGCGACCCTCGGCAGCGCGTACGGGTGGTGGTCGCGGAGCCAGCCGATCAGCTGCTCGCGCACCGCGCACCGCACCGTCCAGATGTCGTCCGCGTCCTTCGCCGTGACCACCGCCCGCACCTGGATCGTGGTCGGGGTCGTGTCGGTGACGGCGAGGGACCAGTCACGGCCGTCCCAGGCGGCGATGTCACCGAGGATGTCCCGCAGCTTCTTGCGCATCGCGGCCACCGGCGCCGCGTGGTCGAGGTGGAAGAAGACCGTGCCGGTCATCTGGACCCCGCCGCGCGACCAGTTCTCGAACGGCTTGCTGGTGAAGTACGAGACCGGCATCGTGATCCGCCGCTCGTCCCAGGTCCGTACCGCCAGGAACGTCAGCGTGATCTCCTCGACGGTGCCCCACTCGCCGTCCACCACCACCGTGTCGCCGATCCGGACCATGTCGCCGAAGGCGATCTGGAGCCCGGCGAAGAGGTTGCCGAGGGTCGACTGGGCGGCCACACCGGCGACGATGCCGAGCACTCCGGCCGAGGCCAGCATCGAGGTGCCGACGCCACGCATCGCGGGGAACGTCAGCAGCATCGCGGCGATGGCGACGACCGTCACGACCGCTATGACGACCCGCTGGATCAGCGTCACCTGCGTACGGACCCGGCGCACCCGGGCCGGATCGCGGGTGGACGTCGCGTACCGCGCGTAACTGGACTCGACGACCGTCGCCGCGACCCGGACCACCAGCCACGCCGAGGCGCCGATCAGCACCAGGGAGAGGAGCTGGCCGATCCCGACCCGGTGCTCCCACACCCAGGCGATGCCCGACTGGCGGTAACTGCCGCGCAGCAGCGCGGTGATGATCACCACCTGCAGCGGGGGCCGGCAGCGCCGCAGCAGACCCCACAGCGGGGTCTCGTGGTGGCGGCTGTCGGCCCTGCGCAGCAGCCGGTCGACCAGCCAGCCGACCAGCAGGGTGATCACCACGGAACCGCCGATGACGATCAGCGGGCGCAGCACGTTCTCCATTGCCTCGTCCTCCAAGCTTCGGGGCACAACTGGCACCATGGGCCTCATGAACATCATGCTTTTCCACTCGACCTACGGGCTCACGCCCGCAGTGCACGCCGCAGCCGCACGTCTGAGGGACGCCGGCCACGTGGTGCGCGTGCCCGATCTGTTCGAGGGGCACACCTTCGACACGGTGGAGGAGGGCATGGCCTTCAAGGAGGAGGTCGGCAAGGAGGAGCTGCTGAAGCGCGCCGTGCTGGCCGCAGCCCCCTACTCCGACCAGGGGCTCGTCTACGCCGGTTTCTCGCTCGGCGCGGCGACTGCGCAGACCCTGGCCCTGGGCGACGCGAAGGCGCGCGGGCTGCTGCTCCTCCACGGCACCTCGGACATCGCGGAGAACGCCACGGTGGACGAGCTCCCGGTCCAGCTGCACGTCGCGGACCCGGACCCCTTCGAGTCCCACGACTGGCTGAACAGCTGGTACCTCCAGATGCAGCGGACCGGTGCGGACGTGGAGATCTACCGCTACCCCGGGGCCGGTCACCTGTTCACCGACCCCGATCTGCACGACTACGACCAGGCGGCCGCCGAGCAGACCTGGAAGGTCGCGCTCGGCTTCCTCGCCACGCTGTAGGGGCGCCTCAGCGGACCGGGCGGTCCGCCCGCTCCACCCGCTGCGTGCCCCGGCGCGTCCGGTAGGAGCGGGCCCAGGAGGAGGTGGCGTCCTTGGCCGTCCTGTCGGAGAGCACGTAGTAGTCCATCTGTGAGCGCTCGGCGGTGACGTCCAGGACGCCGTACCCGTGCGAGTCCATGTCCACCCACTTCACATGGCGGTTGGCGGTACGGACGGCCGCCGCCGCGACCAGCGACACGGTCTGCGGCGCGACCTTCAGGATGTCGTCCAGGTTGTCCGAGGTCACCGACGTGACGACGAACTCCGTCGCCGCCGGGGGCGACAGCGGATACGTCGCCGCCCTCACCGGCACCTCGTTGGCCCAGGCCATGTGGATGTCACCGGTCAGGAACACCGTGTCGCTGATCCCGCGCTCCCGCAGATGCGCGATCAGCTCCCGGCGGTCGTCGGTGTACCCGTCCCACTGGTCGACGTTGACCGCGAGTCCCTCCTTCGGCAGCCCCAGCAGCCCGGCCAGCGGCTTCAGCAGATGGGCGGGGAGAGCACCGAAGGCGACCGGCGAGATCATCACCGACGTACCGACCAGCTTCCACACCGCGTCCGACCCGGCCAGCCCGGCCTTCAGCCAGTCCAGCTGCGCCCGGCCGGTGATCGTGCGCTCCGGGTCGTCCACCGAGCCGCTGCCGATGGACGCCTGCTCGGATCGGAAGCTCCGCAGGTCCAGCAGGTGCAGATCGGCCAGCTTCCCGAACCGCAGCCGCCGGTAGACGGTCCCCTCGGTGGAGGCGCGGACCGGCATCCACTCGAAGTACGCCTGCTTGGCCGCCGCCACCCGCCGCTCCCACACCCCCTCCGCGCCCTCGGTGTGGTTCTGCGCGCCGCCCGACCAGGCGTCGTTGGCGAACTCGTGGTCGTCCCAGATCGCGATGACCGGGTGCGCGGCGTGCAGCGCCTGGAGGTCGGTGTCGGTCTTGTAGGTGCCGTGCCTCAGGCGGTAGTCGGCCAGGTCCAGGATCTCGTGGGCGGGCCGGTGCTCGCGCAGGGCCGCGCCCTGGGTCGGGTAGCCGCCGGCCGCGTACTCGTACAGGTAGTCGCCCAGGTGCAGCACCGCGTCCAGATCGGCCCGGGCGGCGAGATGCCGGTACGCGGAGAACCAGCCCGCCTCCCAGTTGGCGCACGACACCACACCGAAGCGCACCCCGGCGACGTTCGCCCCGGTGGCGGGCGCCGTGCGGGTGCGGCCGACGGGGGAGCGGACCCCGGTGGTCCCGCCGCCCTCGCCGCCCCCGCCGCTCGCCGTGAAGCGGAAGTAGTACGAGGTGGCGGGCCGCAGCCCGCGGACGTCGGCCTTCACCGTGTGGTCGGAGGCGGCCGAGGCGTGCGTCGTACCGCTCGCGGCTATCGCGGTGAACTCCCGGTCCTCCGCGATCTCCCAGCGCACCGGTGTATCGGCCCCGCGCCCCGAACCGGGCTCCGCGCCGGGCTCGGGGGTGACGCGGGTCCACAGCAGGACGCCGTCGGGCAGCGGGTCACCGGAGGCGACGCCGTGCAGGAAGGCAGGGGCCGGGGCCGGCGCCTCCGACGAGGCGGAGGCGGTGGCGGTGGCTGAGGCGGCGAGTACGGGGACGGCGGCGGCGGTCGCGGCGGCGGCCCGGACGACCGTGCGGCGGCTCGGCGAGGGAACGTGTCGACTGGTCACGGCCCATGACCCTACTGGCGCGTACAGCGAACGGGCGGGCGAACAGAGGAAGTTCGCCCGCCCGTCGGGAAACGGTCGCCGGGAGGTGGTCCGCCGGTCGGGGACCGCCGCAATCCGGCCGCGCCGCGGGCGTTACGCCTTCAGCGCCTTGTCGACCGCCGCCGTGAAGTCGGCCGCCGTCATCGGGGCGTTGTCGCTGCCCTCGCTGGTGACCTTCTTGCCGTCCATCTTCAGCGTCGGCGTGCCCTGCACCCCGCTCTTGTCGAACGTCTTGGACATCTTCATCGCCCAGGCGTCGTACGTACCGTCCTCGACGTCCTTCTGGAAGGCCTTGTTCCCCTTCAGCGCGTCCACCGAGTCGGCGACCTCGATGAGGAAGCTGTCCTTGGCGAACTTGTCCTCGCTCTCCTGCGGGTGGAACTTCGCGGAGTACAGCGCGGCCTTGTAGTCCATGAACGCCTCGGGGCTCACGTTCAGCGCGGCGCCGAGCGCGCTGAGGGCGTTCTTGGAGCCCTCACCGTTGTCGGTGTTGTCGATGAAGGTCGCACCGACGTACTTGACCTTGTACTTGCCGGCCTCGACGTCCTTCGCGACGGTCTCGCCGACGCCCTGCTCGAAGGTGGCGCAGACCGGGCAGCGGGAGTCCTCGTACAGCTCCAGGGTCTTCTTGGCGTCGGACTTGCCGATCACCACGGTGGTGCCGTCGGCGCCCGAGGTGTTCTTCGGCGCGCTGACGGTCTTCGCGTCGGCGGCGGCCTCCCAGGCGTCCGGCTTGTTCAGCTGCATCACGCCGTAGCTGATACCGCCGACGACGGCGAGGGCGGCGACCACCGAGACGGCGACGACGACCTGCTTGCGGGTCTTGTCCTTCTTGGCCTGGGCCTCGCGCTCGGCGCGCAGCCGGTCACGGGCCGCTGCCTTGTTCTGCTGGGTGTTGCGCTTGCTCATGATCGTTCTCCGTGGATGCGTGGGGAGTGGAAGGGGTGCTGCTCGGCGTCGGCCGTCCTGCCCTCAGGCAGCGGCGTACGCGGTGAGCGGCGGCCCCCTCCGTCCCACGGAGTGCACGAGGAAGCGGGCCGGGAACAGCGGGTGCGCGCGCCCGGCGGCCCGGGGGAGACGCGCAGCGGACCGGAGGCCCCCGCCCACCACGGCGACCGCGGTGAGCAGTGGCCGGAACGCCACCAGGGCCGCCGTGCGCAGCAGCCGCGCCAGTGCCGCCTCTCCGCGCCGCAGCCAGAGGGCGGCGAGCAGTCCGACGGTCACGTGGGCGGCGAGCAGCAGCCACGGCACGGCGGGTCCGGGCTGCGCCAGCAGGGCCGCCGCGCGGTCGCCCGCACCGGTCACCCCGGCGAGCGGGGTACCCACCGTGCCGACGCCCGCGAGCCGGGCCCCGGCCGCCCCGGCCTCGCCGCCCCCGCAGAGCACATCGAAGCCCACCGAGCGCAGGGGGCCCGCGATGGGGCCGCCGGCCGCCCCGTAACAGAGGTGCTGACCGGTGGTGAAGAGCGTGTCGGCGGCCAGCTCCAGCGGAACGAGCAGCCCCGCGATCGCGCCGAAGCCGCGCTCCCGGCCGGCCAGCGCGTACGCCACGGCGAAGACGACCGCCGCGAGCAGCGCGACCGCGGTCAGCGGCAGCGGGACCCCGGAGAGCAGCACATGGGACGCGGTGGACAGGACGACGACGAGCGCGGTGAAAAGCGCCGCGCGCGCCACCCTGAGCTGCGTACCTGAGATGTCCATCGCCGGAAAGTGTGTCATGTGCTGAGGTAGGAGGACCTTAAAAGAGGCTGAGAGTCACAGTGCCCCCTCGGGCACGAGGCCTACAGACCCGGGATCCGGCCGTTGCGGAAGAGGTCCACGAAGATCTGGTGGTCCGCCCGCGCCCGGGCCCCGTAGCTGTGGGCGAAGTCGACCAGCAGCTCGCCGAAGCCCTCCTCGTCGGCCGCGATGGCCGCGTCGATCGCCCGCTCCGTGGAGAACGGCACCAGCGAGTGCCCGCTCTCGTCGTCCGCCGCCGCGTGCATGGTGGCGGTCGCCCGGCCCAGATCGGCGACGACCGCCGCGATCTCGTCCACCTCGTCGATCTCGGACCAGTCCAGATCGACCGCGTACGGCGAGACCTCGGCGACCAGCTGGCCCGCGCCGTCCAGCTCGGTCCAGCCCAGCCACGGGTCGGCGTGCGCCTGGAGCGCGCGCTGCGAGATCACCGTGCGGTGCCCCTCGTGCTGGAAGTAGTCCCGCACGGCGGCGTCCGTGATGTGCCGGGAGACCGCCGGGGTCTGCGCCTGCTTGAGGTAGATCACCACATCGTTCTCCAGGGCGTCGCTGTTGCCCTCCAGAAGGATGTTGTACGAGGGCAGCCCGGCGGAGCCGATGCCGATGCCCCGGCGGCCCACCACGTCCTTGACCCGGTAGGAGTCGGGGCGGGTCAGGCTCGACTCCGGCAGCGTCTCCAGATAGCCGTCGAACGCGGCCAGCACCTTGTACCGCGTGGCGGCGTCCAGGTCGATCGCGCCGCCGCCGTCCGCGAAGCGGCGCTCGAAGTCACGGATCACCGTCATCGAGTCCAGCAGCGAGAAGCGGGTCAGCGACCGGGCGGCGCGCAGCGCGTCCAGCAGCGGGCCGTCCGCCGTGTCCAGCGTGAAGGGCGGCACCTCGTCGTTCTTCGCGCCCGTCGCCAGCGCGTGGATCCGCTCCCGGTAGGCGGCGGCGAAGATCCGGACCAGGTCGGTGATCTGCTCGTCGCTCAGCGCCTTGGCGTACCCGATCAGCGCCACGGAGGCGGCGAACCGCTTCAGGTCCCAGGTGAAGGGGCCCACGTACGCCTCGTCGAAGTCGTTGACGTTGAAGACGAGGCGGCCGTTGGCGTCCATGTAGGTGCCGAAATTCTCCGCGTGCAGATCACCGTGGATCCAGACCCGGCCGGTCCGCTCGTCCAGATACGGGCCGCCGCGCTGCTCGCGCTCCAGGTCGCTGTAGAACAGGCCGGCCGTGCCCCGGTAGAAGGCGAAGGCCGAGCCCGCCATCTTGCGGAACTTGACCCGGAAAGCGGCCGGATCGGCGGCCAGCAGCTCCCCGAAGGCGGTGTCGAAAACGGCGAGAATCTGCTCCCCGCGCTGCGCTGCGCCGGTCTGCGTTTCCGACATTTCTTGCTGCCTCCTGCGGTAGCCGGCGTGCCTGGCCGGGCTGGGGTCCGCTCGACTCCGAGCGTGACTGAGTGCATGACAAAACGGGCACGTGTCCCGCCTTCTCCAACGCTCGGCGGAAGCCGGGAGTGCCCGTCGTCCGACTCCATCACGTCGTAGACTTCCACGCTGTCCCCCCGTCCGTCATCGCCCGACTTCCCGGAGGCCCGACGCCGTGACCAAGCCGCCCTTCACGCACCTGCACGTTCACACCCAGTACTCGCTGCTGGACGGTGCGGCGCGGCTCAAGGACATGTTCGAGGCGTGCAACGAGATGGGCATGTCGCACATCGCGATGACCGACCACGGCAACCTGCACGGGGCCTACGACTTCTTCCACTCGGCGACCAAGGCGGGCGTCACACCGATCATCGGCATCGAGGCGTACGTCGCCCCGGAGTCGCGCAAACACAAGCGCAAGGTGCAGTGGGGACAGCCGCACCAGAAGCGCGACGATGTGTCCGGATCCGGTGGGTACACCCACAAGACGATCTGGGCGTCGAACAAGACCGGGCTGCACAACCTCTTCCGGCTCTCCTCGGACGCGTACGCCGAGGGCTGGCTCCAGAAGTGGCCCCGGATGGACAAGGAGACCATCTCCCAGTGGTCCGAGGGCCTGATCGCCTCCACCGGCTGCCCCTCGGGCGAGGTGCAGACCCGGCTGCGGCTCGGCCAGTTCGACGAGGCGGTGCAGGCGGCCTCCGACTACAAGGACATCTTCGGGGCGGACAAGTACTTCCTGGAGCTGATGGACCACGGCATCGAGATCGAGCGCCGGGTCCGCGACGGGCTGCTGGAGATCGGCAAGAAGCTGGACATCCCGCCGCTGGTCACCAACGACTCCCACTACACGTACGCCCACGAGGCGACCGCCCACGACGCCCTGCTCTGTATCCAGACCGGCAAGAACCTCTCCGACCCCGATCGCTTCCGCTTCGACGGCACGGGCTACTACCTGAAGACGACGGACGAGATGTACGCCGTCGACTCCTCCGACGCCTGGCAGCAGGGGTGCGCCAACACCCTCCTGGTCGCCCAGCAGATCGACACCACCGGCATGTTCGAGGCGAAGAACCTCATGCCGAAGTTCGAGATCCCGGACGGCTTCACGGAGATCACCTGGTTCCAGGAGGAAGTGCGCAAGGGCATGCAGCGCCGCTTCCCGAACGGTGTGCCCGACGACCGGCAGAAGCAGGTCGAGTACGAGATGGACATCATCATCCAGATGGGGTTCCCGGGATACTTCCTGGTCGTCGCGGACTTCATCATGTGGGCCAAGAACAACGGCATCGCGGTCGGCCCCGGACGTGGTTCGGCGGCCGGTTCGATCGTGTCGTACGCGATGGGCATCACCGACCTCGACCCGATCGAGCACGGGCTGATCTTCGAGCGGTTCCTCAACCCCGAGCGCGTCTCCATGCCCGATGTCGACATCGACTTCGACGAGCGCCGGCGCGTCGAGGTGATCCGGTACGTGACCGAGAAGTACGGCGCCGACAAGGTCGCCATGATCGGCACCTACGGCAAGATCAAGGCGAAGAACGCCATCAAGGACTCGGCCCGGGTGCTGGGCTACCCGTACGCCATGGGCGACCGCCTCACCAAGGCCATGCCCGCCGACGTCCTCGGCAAGGGCATCGACCTCAACGGCATCACCGACCCCAAGCACCCGCGCTACAGCGAGGCGGGCGAGATCCGGGGGATGTACGAGAGCGAGCCGGACGTCAAGAAGGTCATCGACACCGCGAAGGGCGTCGAGGGCCTGGTCCGGCAGATGGGCGTGCACGCCGCCGGCGTCATCATGTCCAGCGAGCCGATCGTCGACCACGCACCCGTCTGGGTCCGGCACACCGACGGCGTCACCATCACGCAGTGGGACTACCCGCAGTGCGAGTCGCTCGGCCTGCTGAAGATGGACTTCCTCGGCCTGCGCAACCTGACGATCATGGACGACGCCATCAAGATGGTGAAGTCCAACAAGGGCATCGACCTGGAGATGCTCTCCCTGCCGCTGGACGACCCCAAGACGTACGAACTGCTCTGCCGCGGTGACACGCTCGGCGTCTTCCAGTTCGACGGCGGGCCGATGCGCTCCCTGCTGCGCCAGATGCAGCCCGACAACTTCGAGGACATCTCCGCCGTCTCGGCCCTCTACCGGCCGGGCCCGATGGGCATGAACTCGCACACGAACTACGCCGAGCGCAAGAACGGCCGCCAGGAGATCACTCCGATCCACCCGGAGCTGGAGGAGCCCCTCAAGGAGGTCCTCGGCCTCACCTACGGTCTGATCGTCTACCAGGAGCAGGTCCAGAAGGCCGCCCAGATCGTCGCCGGGTACTCCCTCGGCGAGGCCGACATCCTGCGCCGCGTGATGGGCAAGAAGAAGCCCGACGAGCTGGCGAAGAACTTCGTGCTCTTCGAGGCCGGTGCCAAGAAGAACGGCTTCTCCGACGCCGCGATCAAGGCGCTGTGGGACGTGCTGGTCCCGTTCGCCGGGTACGCCTTCAACAAGGCGCACTCCTCCGCGTACGGCCTGGTCACCTACTGGACCGGCTACCTCAAGGCGAACTACCCCGCCGAGTACATGGCCGCCCTGCTGACCTCGGTCAAGGACGACAAGGACAAGTCCGCGGTCTACCTCAACGAGTGCCGCCGCATGGGCATCAAGGTACTGCCGCCCAACGTCAACGAGTCGCTGTCCAACTTCGCGGCCCAGGGCGACGACGTGATCCTCTTCGGCCTGACCGCCATCCGCAACGTCGGCCAGAACGTCGTGGACTCGATCATCCGGTCCCGCAAGGCCAAGGGGAAGTACAGCTCCTTCCCGGACTTCCTCGACAAGGTCGAGGCGGTCGTCTGCAACAAGCGCACCGTCGAATCACTGATCAAGGCCGGCGCCTTCGACGAGATGGGCCACACCCGCAAGGGCCTCGTCGCCCACCACGAGCCGATGATCGACAACGTGGTGCAGGTCAAGCGCAAGGAGGCCGAGGGGCAGTTCGACCTCTTCGGGGGCGGCGAGGAGGAGAGCGGCGAGCCGGGATTCGGGCTCGACGTGGAGTTCTCCGACCTGGAGTGGGAGAAGTCCTACCTGCTCGCCCAGGAGCGGGAGATGCTCGGCCTGTACGTCTCCGACCACCCGCTGTTCGGTCTGGAGCACGTGCTGTCCGACAAGGCCGACTCCTCGATCTCCCAGCTCATGAGCGGGGACTACGGGGACGGCGCGATCGTCACCGTCGGCGGCATCATCTCCGGCCTCCAGCGCAAGATGACCAAGCAGGGCAACGCCTGGGCCATCGCCACCGTGGAGGACCTGGCGGGCTCCATCGAGTGCATGTTCTTCCCCGCCACGTACCAGCTGGTCTCCACCCAGCTCGTCGAGGACACCGTCGTCTTCGTCAAGGGGCGGCTCGACAAGCGCGAGGACGTGCCCCGGCTCGTCGCGATGGAGATGCAGGTGCCCGACATCTCCAACGCGGGGACCAACGCGCCCGTCATCCTCACCATCCCCACCGTGAAGATCACCCCGCCGATGGTCACCCGGCTCGGCGAGGTGCTCAGCCACCACCGGGGCGACACCGAGGTACGGATCAAGCTCCAGGGCCCCCGCAAGACGACCGTCCTGCGGCTCGACCGGCACCGGGTCAAGGCGGATTCGGCCCTCTTCGGCGATCTGAAGGTGCTGCTCGGCCCGGCCTGCCTGGCCGGCTGAGCCCCGGGGCGTACCTACGGAAACGACGAGAGGGGCGTCCCGCCTGGTGCGGGACGCCCCTCTCGTGCATGACCGCGAGCGGCCGACGCGTCAGTTGTGACCGAAGCGCCGCTGGTGCTTGCGCGCCACGTCCGACGGGCTGCCCTGGGACTGCGACTGCGGCTGGGTCTGCGACTCGAACGCCGTCGACTTCGCCTGCTCCGAACCACGCTCCGATTCGGACGCGCGATCGTGCTGGCTGCCCTGCTTGCGGTTCTTGTTCTTGGCCATGGTGAATGCCTCCTGTGGGGAATCCTGGGGGGCCAGGACCGTTGCCAGACTCACATAGCGCCGCAAACAGTGCATGTTGGATCATTACCGTGCGTAGTGGTATCCGCGGTGACCCTGGCCTGTGCAGCCGCCCCAGACCTTTTCCAGCCCTTTCCCGATTCGCCACGCCGATGATCGAGTTCCGGCCGTTAACCCTTGCGTGGTCGGGCAGACTCGAAGGAAACCCTGGGTAAGCGGACCCGGCCATCGAGGGACGGGCCGCTGAACCGTTCCCGAATTCCTGGAAGAGGGTGGAACGCGTGGACCGTTGCGTCGTCCTGGTGGACGCCGGCTACTTGCTGGGCGCAGCCGCGAGCCTGCTGGCCGGAGAGCCCGCCCGGTCCCGCATCACCGTCGACCACGCGGCCCTCATCCAGGGGCTGCGCGAGAGGGCCGAAGCCGATACGCAGCAGCCGCTGCTGCGGATCTACTGGTTCGACGGCGCCCCCGACCGGGTACCCCAGCCCGAGCACCGCAGGCTCCGGGTGATGCCCCGGGTGACCGTACGGCTGGGAGCCCTGACCCGCAGCGACGGACGCTGGGCCCAGAAGGGCGTGGACGCCGCCATGCACGCCGAGCTCACCGAACTGGCCAGGAACCGGGCCTGCTCGGATGTGGTCCTGGTGACCGGCGACGGCGATCTGCTGCCCGGACTGATGTCCGCCAAGGAACACGGGGTCGCCGTCCACCTGTGGGCCGTCCAGGCCGCCGACGGCGACTACAACCAGTCCGAGGACCTCGTCGCCGAGGCGGACGAACGGCGCGTGCTCGACCGGGCCTGGATCACCAAGGCCGTACGGGCCAAGGACACCGGCGGCAGCTGCCCGCCGCCGCCCGCCCCGCGCCCCGAGATCGCCGCCATCCTCTCCGCCCCGCTGCCGGAGGCCGCCCTCGCAGCCTCCGCCGAACGCGCCTCCGAGGCCCAGGCCGCCGCCGCCCGCAACGGCCCCCCGGCGCCCCCCGACACCGGCCCCTCCGACGACACCCCGCCCGCACCCGGCCACAAGGGCGTCCCCACCCCCAAGGACCTCGCCGCACTCCGCGCCCACAGCACCCACCCGGACCGGACGGCCGCCCAGGCCGCGCAGCCCGCCAACGCCACCCTGCGCTGGTCCTCCGACCGGGGCTGGGTGGAGCGCGGCGGCCCCCTCGGCGAGCCCGCCGAGACCGCCTCTCTGCCGACCCTCGCCCAGCTCACCAGCGCCGAACAGCGCTGGGCCGACCGGGAGGAGGACATCACCACCGTCGGCGGCGACCCCTTCGAAGTGGGCCAGGTCTTCGCCCGGCGCTGGATGGAACGGCTCCCGGAAACCGTCCACCTGCAGAAGCTCTCCACCATGTACCCGCGCATCCCGCACCGCATCGACGGCGAACTCCTGCGGTACGCGGCCCGCTTCGGACTCCTCGCCCACAAGGACGACCAGATCGACGAGCACGACCGCTACGCGATCCGGGCGGGATTCTGGCGCGAGATCGATGTGCGCGCGGCGGCCGAGCACGTACCGGCGGGGGAGTAGGGCTGTTTCCCGGACAGCGCCGGGCTCCGCGACGCATGGCGGCCCCGGACGCAAACCGGGGCGTGTGACCCCGTACCCTCGTACCTCGTGAGTACGGGCACAGCACAGGCGCAGAGCGACACCGGCACCGTGTGCGCGGTGCGTGACCTCGTCAAGACCTATCCCGCCGTCCGGGGCCGCCGAGGCGCACCCGCGACGCCCGAGGTGCGCGCCACCGACGGGATCAGCCTCGATGTCGAGCGCGGCGAGATCTTCGGCCTGCTCGGCCCCAACGGCGCCGGCAAGTCCACGCTGGTCCGCCAGCTCACCGGGCTGATGCGCCCCGACTCCGGCTCCGTCGAAGTCCTCGGCCACGACCTCGTACGCCACCCCGAGCGGGCCTCCCGGCTGATCGGCTACCTCGGCCAGGAATCCACCGCCCTGGACGAACTGACGGTCTCCCTGGCCGCCGAGACCACCGGACGGCTGCGCGGGCTCCACGTCCGCGAGGCGCGCGCCGAACGCGACGCCGTACTGGAGGAGCTCGGCCTCACCGAACTGGCCGGGCGGCCCCTGAAGAAGCTGTCCGGCGGTCAGCGCAGGCTCGCCTGCTTCGCCGCCACGCTCGTCGGGGACCGGCCCGTGCTGGTCCTGGACGAGCCGACGACCGGCATGGACCCGGTGGCCCGCAGGGCCGTCTGGGCCGCCGTCGACCGCCGCCGGGCGGAGCGCGGCGCCACCGTCCTGCTGGTCACCCACAATGTCATCGAGGCCGAGACCGTCCTCGACCGGGTCGCCGTCCTCGAACGCGGCCGGGTCATCGCCTGCGACACCCCCTCCGGGCTCAAGGAGAAGGTCGCCGGAGAGGTCCGCGTCGAGCTCATGTGGCGCGAGCGCGCGCCCCTGGACGTCCCGGAGGTCGCGGCGCTGCGCCCGTCCGCCCAGGAGTCCGGGCGGCGCTGGGTGCTGCGGCTGGGCCCCGACGAGGCCCGGGCCGCGGTCGCCGCGGTGACGGGCGGCGCGGCCTTCGCCGCGCTCGACGATTTCACCCTGGCCACACCCAGCCTGGAAGATGTGTACCTGGCGCTCGGGGGAGACGCGGCCAATGCGACCAAGGGGCTGGTGAAGGCGTGACGATCCACGGACGCGGGGTGCGGGCTCTGAACGCCGCACAGGCGGTGCACGTACTGGTGGGCGCGGTGGATGTGCTGGACGGGTGCAAGGAGAGCGGCCACAGGTGACGAGCATCATTCCGGCCAGGACCGCACCCTCGCGCGTCCGGCCCCTGCCCCGCCCCTCCGGTCCCGGCTCCGCCGCGCGGACCGTGCCCGCCCCCCTCGCGCCGCGCGCCCGGCTGCTGCCCTCGCTGGCCGCCGTCTACCGCGCCCAGCTCTCCCGGGCGCGGGTCGCCCGGATCCCGCTGCTCTTCGTGGCGACCTTCCAGTCCGTCGGGATCATGGTCCTGATGCGGGGCGTCGTCGACGGCGGGGCCGAGGCCCGTGCGGTGGTCGCCGGCTCCAGCGTGCTGGTCGTGGCGTTCGTCGCGCTCAACCTGCTCGCCCAGTACTTCGGCCAGCTGCGGGCCGGCGGCGGGCTCGACCACTACGCCACCCTGCCGGTGCCGCCCGCCGCGGTGGTGCTGGGGGCGGCGGGCGCGTACGCCTCGTTCACCGTGCCCGGCACGGTCTTCACGGCGATCACCGGGAGCGTGCTGTTCCAGCTCCCGATGACCCATCTGTGGATCCTGGTCGCCGTGATCCCGCTCTCCGGCGCCGCCCTGGCCGGTCTCGGGGCGGCCCTCGGGCTGCTCGCCCCGCGCCCGGAGCTGGCCACCCTGCTCGGACAGCTGGGCATGTCCGCCGCCCTGCTGCTCGGGGTGCTGCCTGCCGACCGGCTGCCGGGGCCGGTGGGGTGGGCGCGTGACCTGCTGCCCTCGACGTACGGGGTCGAGGCGCTGGCCCGCTCCTTCGACGACCGTCCGGACTGGGGCATGATCGGCTTCTTCCTCGCGATCTGCGCGGTGGTGGGGGTGCTGTCGCTGGCCGTGGCCACGTGGGCGTACCGGCGGGCCGCCGTACGGTAGGTGGCGCCGGCGGTGTGCCCCGTACGCACGGGTGCGGCATCCGGTGAGGCGCGGCACAGGGTGGCCTGGCACGATGGCACGGTGACCGCACCTCTGACGCCGCCTCACCAGCCGAACCCCCACGATCCGTGGCAGGCCCCGCCCTCGGGGTCCCACCTCGCGCCCTCGTTCGGCTCGCCCGACGACCCGGACACGGCGACGGAGCTCCGCCAGGCCGCGGTGGTCACCGTGCTCGTGGCGATCGCCGGTATCGCGCTCGGGCTGCTGTGGCTGTGGCTCGCGCCCCGGGTCCCGCTGGTCTCCGACGGCAGCGCCGTCTTCCTGCGGAACAGTGAGGGCGAGGAGGCGATCGGGGCGGACGGAACGTTTGTCCTGCTGGCGGCCGGGTTCGGCGTGCTGTCGGCTGCCGCGGTCTTCTGGCGGCTGCGGCGGGGCGGTGTCTTCGTGGTGGTGGGTCTCGCGCTGGGCGCGGTGCTCGGCTCGCTGCTGGCCTGGCGGGTGGGGGTCTGGCTGGGGCCGTCCTCCGACGTGGTGGCCCGCGCGCGGGAGGTGGGCAAGGGCGTCGTGTTCGACGCGCCGCTGGAGCTGCACGCGGTGGCGGTGGCGGTGCTGGTGTGGCCGTTCGTGGCGCTGGCCCTGCATCTGCTGCTGACCGCGGCGTTCGGGCCTCGGGATCCTGAGCCGGAGTGGGCGGCGGGGGCGGGGTGGTCGTCGTATTACGGGGGGCCGGGGGAGGGGTCTGAGGGGGGACCTGGTGGGGCTGCTGGGCCTGGTGGGTCCGGTGGGGCTGCTGGGCCTGGGGCGTCGCCTGTGCCGCCTGGGGGTTCGGGGGTGTCCTAGCGGTGCGGGTGGGGCGCCTGCGGCGGGCTGTTCCCCTGCCCGCCCCTTCCCGAAACCGGGGCGCTGCCCCGGACCCCGCTCCTCAAGCGCCGGAGGGGCTACAAGTAGCCCCTCCGGCGCTTGAGGAGCGGGGGGCCTAAGCGCCCCGTCCGATCTCCGCGAACACCGCCCCCGTCAGCTCCGCCAGATCCGTGGCCGCCAGCTCTACCTCCAGGCCCCGGCGCCCCGCCGACACGCAGATCGTCGCGTGCGACCGTGCCGACGCGTCCAGCACCGTACGCAGGCGCTTGCGCTGGCCCAGGGGGGAGATGCCGCCCCGGACGTAGCCCGTGGTGCGTTCCGCGGCCGCCGGGTCGGCCATCGTGGCGCGTTTGCCGCCCACCGCGGCCGCCAGGGCCTTGAGGTCCAGGGAGCCGGCCACGGAGACGACCGCGACCGTCAGTTCGCCGTCGACGTCCGCGACCAGGGTCTTGAAGACCCGGTCGGGGGAGACACCCAGGGCCTCGGCGGCCTCCTCGCCGTAGGAGGGGGAGGCCGGGTCGTGGTCGTAGGCGTGGACCGTGAAGGCGGTGCCCGCCGCGGTCAGGGCGACCGTGGCGGGGGTGCCGCCCGACTGCTTCTTCGGCTTCTTCGCCACCGGTGGGGAGTCCTTGTTCAGTTGGGGTGGGTGGGGGCGCGGGTCAGGTCCGGCGCGGGCAGCGACGGGAGGTGGCGGATGACCGCGGTCTCCCGGCGCAGCAGCGTCAGCTCCTCGCGCAGGCGGGTCGCGGTGTCCGGGGCCTGGAGCAGCCGCTGTTTGGTGGGGACGTCCAGGACGGTGGCCGCCGCGACCAGGTAGGAGACGACGGAGGGGTCGTCGGGCAGCTCGGAGCCGGTGGCGAGCGAGCGTTCGGTCGCTCCGGCCAGACGCTTCTGGTAGGCGCGGAACGCCCGCAGGACGCCCTCCGCGAGGGCCCCGGCCTCGTCGGCCTCGTCCTCGGCGGGGGGCTCCTCGGCCACTTCCTCGACCTCGGCGCTCAGGTACGGGCCGCTCGCGTCGACCGAGAGCAGCCTGACCCGGGTGGTGCCGGTGGCCAGGACCTCGAAGCTGCCGTCCGGGCGCTCGCGGATGGTCGCCGCGTCGGCGATGCAGCCGACCCGGTGGAAGGTCTGGATGGGGTCGGGGCCGAAGCCCTCGGCGGGGGCGCGCTCGGCGGGGGGTGCGGAGGCGACGGGGTCCGGCATGCCGGTGCCCGTCACCGCGGTCTCGCGGCCGTCGCGGATCGCGACCACGACGAAGCGGCGAGGTTCGTCCTCGTCGCTCTTCAGCAGCTCCCGCATCATGGCGCGATAACGCTCCTCGAAGACGTTGAGCGGCAGCACGAGGCCGGGGAACAGCACCGCGTTGAGCGGGAAAAGGGGAAGACGGGCGGTGGTCACAACGCTCAAGCGTAATGGCCACGCGGACGTCCGCGGTCTGCCCGGTTGCGCAAGGGGGTCGCGGAGGCCACCTGGAGCCGTGCGCCGTCCCGTGCGTCGAGGAACCGGCCGAGGGCGTCGTCGGAGACCGAGGACCACGGGAACGACGTCGCGTGCTGCCCGATCAGCGTGAACTGCTCCAGCGCCTCGGCCCAGCGGCCGCGGGCGAGGAGCACGTACACGAGGAGGTTGCGGACCTCGGCGGGCCACGGGTCGCCGGGCCGGTAGGCGGCCGACAGCCTGATGGCCGCGTCGGCCGCCGCGTCGATCCGCTCCTCCAGTACGGAGGTGGTCCGGCCCAGCGCCTGGGTGTCCAGGAGCAGGGCGAAGGCCGCCCGGGCCGGGAGGGCCTGCACCAGGGAGTCGGGCAGGGAGTCCTCGGCGGCCCGCTCGGCGAAGTCGAAGCACTCGCGGTGCGAGCCGTACCAGGCGGCGGAGAGGTAGCGCAGCGCCGCCACATGGCAGCCGTAGTGGTGCGCGGAGCGCCGTATCGCCTGCTCCCAGAGCGACTCGAAGGCCGTGTGCGTGGCGTGGGTGCCGCGGGCGTGGTCCAGGGCGAGCCGCCAGGGCACCGGGTCGCGCGGGTCCGCCTCGGCGGCGGCGGTGATCATCGGGCCGACCTCGTGGAGCCGCTCGGCGCGGGCGGGCGACTCCCAGGCCCGGCGGACCGCGAGTTCCGCCTTGACCAGCAGGGCGTCGGGGTCGCGCGGGTCGGCGGCCAGCCAGTCGGTGAGCCAGCCGTCGCGGTGGCGGGCGAAGGTGACGAGCCGGCCGAGGTAGCGGTCGCGGTTCTCCCAGTCGGCGGAGGACCGGGTGGTGGCAAGCAGCTTGGCGGCCGGTTCGTGGTCGCCCAGGGCAGCGGCCACCAGCGCCGGGGAGAGCTGCTCGTCGGGGGCGTCGAGCAGCACGGCGTCATCCGCGGGCAGTCCGGCGGACAGCGGAGGGCTGTGCCGGATCATGCGCGCGGTACTGAGCAGAGCACGAAGGAAGGCCATGGTGCAGACCATTGAAAAGCGCTGGTGAGGGCCGCGCCAGGGGTGTGCTGTGAAGCTTCTGTGCCGAGTGAATGGGTTGTATCGGGCCGGGTCAAGAAAGGGCAAAGGAAACGTCCCGGGGGTGGCTTGAATGCGACCTGCTCGTCACCTCGTCGCTGTCGGCCCAGGAGCCCCGTCCCGCCCGCTGATACGCCGGTCCCGGGCGGCCGCACCTGGTTCCAGCTGCCCTTTCCGTCAGCCCCTGCGCAGCAGCCGGGAGGCTCCTGCGGCCACCGTCGTGGCCAGAACCCACCCCACGAGCACCAGACCGGCCGCGGCCCACTGCCAGCCGCCCTCCATCCGCCAGTAGCCGTCCTGGCCGAGGTTGATCACGGGGATGAGGAGGTCCAGCGCGTAGAGCGCGGGATTCCACAGCGGGGACTCGTCGTTCTTGATCGACGCCGGGTCGTACTGCGAGAACGCCGCCGTGCCCGCCGCCCACAGCACCGCCATCCACACCGCCGCCCGCCCCGGCCGGTACCCGTACGCCACCGTCCAGTCCTGGAGGAACCCCCACGCCTTCGCGGCCGGCGGCAGCGTCTCGCGGCGGCGGCGCTGCTTGGCCAGCAGCACCTCGCGCGCGTCCGCGTCCTCGCCGCTGCCCCGCAGCACCGTCGCGAGCCGCTCGTACGGCTCGGGGACGTACTCCGGGGTCGCCGCCAGCACCCACTCCAGCCGCCGCGAGAGCGGGAAGTGGCCGTACGGGACGAGGTTCTCGTAGACGAAACCGCCCATCGCGAGACCGCCGGGGCCCGGCCAGCTCGTCGACAGGTCGATCAGGGTCACCACCTTCGCCCCGTTCAGCACGACCCGGCCCTCCTCGGGGCGCTCCGCGTTGAACCGCAGCTCCGGCGTGACGATCCGGCGCAGCGACAGCTCCTCCTGCCGGGTCATCGCGAACCGGGCCTTGTGCAGGTCCACCGCGTCCCCGAACCGCCCGTCGTCCAGCCGCACCCCGCCCTTGCACTCGAAGATCTGCGACCGGGTCCCGCGCGCCGGGGTCGGGGCGTAGACCACGCCGTACGGGGGTGTCGTGCCCTGGTTCCCGGTGTCGACGCTCACCCACGCCTCGGTCATGTAGAGCGTGCGCTCCACCGTCAGCTGCGGCGCGTTCAGCGCGCGGCGGTCCTCCGCGGCGCGCAGATGGCTGCCGCGCAGACTCAGCGAACCGCCCACCTTCGCCCCCCGCAGGCTCAGCTCCCCGTGCGTCTCGATCATCTCGGCCTGGAGGTCCTGCGCCACCGACATGCCGTCCCCGACGAAGGCCCGGCCGTGCCGGTCGGGCCCGGCGCTGAGCTGGTTGATCAGCAGGTCCGTACCGATCTGGGCGTCGGTGAGCCGGATGCCCCGGTCGACCCGGCAGCGCGGCAGATGCAGATCGCCCTCCGTGTGCAGCCGGGCCGCCTCCAGCCGGGGCAGCAGGCAGCCCACCATCCGCAACGTCGTGAAGTGGCACTCCGGGAGCACCACCTCCTGCTCGAAGCGGCACCCCGTCAGCTCCACGTACGGAGAGACCCGGCCGCCCGCCAGGTCCAGCTTTCCGGTGATCCGCACCCCCCGGAGCTTGAGCGCGGCCACCCGGCCCGGTCTCGCCGGCGGCCCGCTCAGCAGCAGCCGCGCCACCGTCCGCGCACCGACACTCCGCTCGGGCCCCCACACATGAGGGCCGAACGGATCGTTGCGGGCGGAGTCGTAGGTGCGTAAGTCGTAGGTGGTCCCGTTGCGGAAGGACTGCCACATGCCCAGCTCCGCTGCGCTGAGGCCGTCCGGGATATCGCCTTCGTGCGGCTCGGTCACGGCCGCTCCCTCCGTGCACACATGCTGTAGTGCTGTTCTTCCCTCTGTGTGACGGTATGAAAGCTATCGGTCAGCAGTGACAGCGGGAGTTGGCCGAGACATGTATCAGCCAGTGATACGGGCGACCGGCGCTCCTGAGCGGTCTGCGAGAATTGCGGTGTGATCTCTCGAATCGATCTGCGCGGCGACACCCTCCCCGAGGGTGCTGCCCTGCGCGACCTGCTGCCCCGTGCCGAGTTCGACGTGGAAGCCGCCCTGGAAACGGTGCGGCCCATCTGCGAGGACGTACGCCATCGTGGCTCCGCGGCAGTGATCGAGTGGGGGGAGAAGTTCGACGGTGTCCGGATCTCGTCGGTCCGGGTGCCCGCCGACGCCCTGACCCGGGCGCTCCAGGAGCTGGACCCGGCCGTCCGCGCCGCCCTCGAGGAGTCGATCCGCCGCGCCCGCCTCGTCCACCGCGAGCAGCGCCGCACCACCCACACCACCCAGGTCGTCCCCGGCGGCACCGTCACCGAGAAGTGGGTCCCCGTCGAGCGCGTCGGGCTCTACGTCCCCGGCGGCCGCTCGGTCTACCCCTCCTCCGTCGTGATGAACGTCGTCCCGGCCCAGGAGGCGGGCGTCGAGGGCATCGCCGTGGCCTCCCCGCCGCAGAAGGACTTCGACGGGCTGCCGCACCCCACGATCCTCGCCGCCTGCGCCCTGCTCGGCGTCGACGAGGTGTACGCGGCGGGCGGCGCCCAGGCCGTCGCGATGTTCGCGTACGGCACCGAGGACTGCCTCCCGGTCAACCTGGTCACCGGTCCCGGCAACATCTACGTCGCCGCCGCCAAGCGCCTCCTCAAGGGCCGCATCGGCATCGACGCCGAGGCCGGGCCCACCGAGATCGCGATCCTGGCCGACGCCACCGCCGATCCGGTGCACGTGGCCGCCGACCTGATCAGCCAGGCCGAGCACGACCCGATGGCCGCCGCCGTCCTGGTCACCGACTCCGCGGAGCTGGCCGCCGCCACCGAGGCCGAGCTGGCCCCGCAGGTCGCCGCCTCCAAGCACATCAAGGACCGCATCGAGCCCGCCCTGGCCGGCCGCCAGTCCGCGATCGTCCTGGTCTCCTCCATCGAGGACGGCCTCAAGGTCGTCGACGCGTACGGCGCCGAGCACCTGGAGATCCAGACCGCGGACGCGGCCGCCGTCGCCGACCGGGTCCGCAACGCCGGAGCGATCTTCGTCGGCCCCTGGTCGCCCGTCTCGCTCGGCGACTACTGCGCCGGCTCCAACCACGTCCTGCCCACCGGCGGCTGCGCCTGCCACTCCTCGGGCCTCTCCGTGCAGTCCTTCCTGCGCGGCATCCACATCGTCGACTACAGCCGCGACGCGCTCGCCGAGGTCACCCACCATGTCGTGACCCTCGCCGAGGCGGAGGACCTCCCCGCCCACGGCGCAGCGCTCAAGGCAAGGTTCGGCTGGAAGGTTCCGCAGCAGTGACGAACGGCAGCACCACCCCCCGTAACCCGTGGGACGAGCTCCCCATCCGCGACGAGCTGCGCGGCCAGTCCCCGTACGGGGCGCCCCAGCTCGACGTCCCCGTACGCCTCAACACCAACGAGAACCCCTACCCGCTCCCCGAGGCCCTGGTCGACCGCATCGCCGAGCGGGTCCGCGCCGCCGCCCGCGGCCTCAACCGCTACCCCGACCGGGACGCCGTCGAGCTCCGCACCGAGCTGGCCCGCTACCTCACCCGCACCGCCGGGCACGAAGTGACGGCCGCCAACGTCTGGGCCGCCAACGGCTCCAACGAGGTCCTCCAGCAGCTGCTCCAGACCTTCGGCGGGCCCGGCCGCACCGCGATCGGCTTCGAACCCTCGTACTCCATGCACGCCCTGATCTCCCGGGGCACCGGCACCGGCTGGATCTCCGGGCCGCGCAACGAGGACTTCACGATCGACGTCGAGGCCGCCCGCGCCGCCATCGCCGAGCACCGCCCCGAGGTCGTCTTCATCACCTCGCCCAACAACCCGACCGGCACGGCGGTGAACGCGGAGACCGTCCTCGCGCTGTACGACGCCGCCCAGGCCGCCGGGCCCTCGATCGTCGTCGTGGACGAGGCGTACGGCGAGTTCAGCCACCACCCCTCGCTGCTCCCGCTGATCGAGGGCCGCCGCAACCTGATCGTCTCCCGGACCATGTCCAAGGCGTTCGGCGCGGCCGGGCTGCGCCTGGGCTACCTCGCCGCCGACCCGGCCGTGGTCGACGCGGTCCAGCTCGTGCGGCTGCCGTACCACCTCTCCTCCGTCACCCAGGCCACCGCGCTCGCCGCCCTGGAGCACACCGATACGCTGCTCGGGTACGTCGCGCAGCTCAAGAGCGAGCGCGACCGGCTGGTGGCCGAGCTGCGCGCCACCGGCTACGAGGTCACCGACTCGGACGCCAACTTCGTCCAGTTCGGCCGCTTCGACGACAGCCACGCCGTCTGGCAGCAGATCCTCGACCGGGGCGTCCTGGTCCGGGACAACGGCGTACCGGGATGGCTGCGGGTCACCGCAGGAACCCCGGCAGAGAACGACGCGTTCCTCGATGCGGTACGCGAACTGAAGAAGGAGCACGACGCATGAGCCCCCGCGTAGGCCGCGTGGAACGCACCACGAAGGAAACGTCCGTGCTGGTCGAGATCAACCTCGACGGCACCGGAAAGGTCGATGTCGCCACCGGGGTCGGCTTCTACGACCACATGCTCGACCAGCTCGGCCGCCACGGCCTCTTCGACCTCACGGTCAAGACCGAGGGCGACCTGCACATCGACAGCCACCACACCATCGAGGACACCGCCCTCGCCCTGGGCGCCGCCTTCAAGCAGGCCCTCGGCGACAAGGTCGGCATCTACCGCTTCGGCAATTGCACCGTCCCGCTGGACGAGTCGCTCGCCCAGGTCACCGTCGACCTCTCCGGCCGCCCCTACCTCGTGCACACCGAGCCCGAGAAGATGGCGCCGATGATCGGCGAGTACGACACGACGATGACCCGGCACATCCTGGAGTCGTTCGTGGCCCAGGCGCAGATCGCCCTGCACGTCCACGTGCCGTACGGGCGCAACGCCCACCACATCGTCGAGTGCCAGTTCAAGGCGCTCGCCCGCGCCCTGCGGTACGCCAGCGAGCACGACCCGCGCGCCGCCGGCATCCTGCCCTCCACGAAGGGCGCCCTGTGACCGGCCTCAACACCATCCTGATCGTCGTCGGCCTCTTCCTGGCCGGCGGCGTCTACTCCTTCGCCAAGCAGGGGATGCCCAAGGGCGTCATCGTGCTGCTGTCGATCGGCTCCGTGATGTGCCTGGTGGCGGGCATCCTGCGGATCCAGGGCCTGTGGGACTGAGGACAGGTACGTCATGAGTGAGAACCAGAAGAAGGTCGTCGTCTTCGACTACGGCTTCGGCAACGTCCGCTCCGCCGAGCGGGCCCTCGCCCACGTCGGCGCGGACGTCGAGATCACCCGCGACTACGACCGCGCGATGAACGCCGATGGGCTGCTCGTCCCCGGCGTCGGCGCCTTCTCCGCCTGCATGGACGGGCTGAAGCGCGCCCGCGGCGACTGGATCGTGGGCCGCAGGCTCTCCGGCGGCCGCCCCGTGATGGGCATCTGCGTCGGGATGCAGATCCTCTTCGAGCGCGGCATCGAGCACGGCGTGGAGACCGAGGGCCTGGACGAATGGCCCGGTACGGTCGGACCCCTGAAGGCCGACATCGTTCCGCACATGGGGTGGAACACCGTCGAGGCCCCCGAGGACTCCCGGCTCTTCGCGGGCCTGGACGCCGACGCGCGCTACTACTTCGTGCACTCCTACGCGGCGCACGACTGGTCCCTCGAAGTCACCAACGCCAAGATCCGTGCCCCCAAGGTCACCTGGGCCACGCACGGCGAACGGTTCGTGGCGGCCGTGGAGAACGGCGCGCTGTGGGCCACCCAGTTCCACCCCGAGAAGTCCGGCGATGCCGGCGCCCAGCTGCTGACCAACTGGATCGAGACGCTGTAATGCCGAAGCTTGAACTGCTCCCCGCCGTCGATGTCCGTGACGGCCAGGCCGTCCGCCTCGTGCACGGCGAGTCCGGCTCCGAGACCTCCTACGGCTCCCCGCTGGAGGCCGCCCTCGCCTGGCAGAGCGCCGGCGCCGAGTGGCTGCACCTCGTCGACCTGGACGCCGCCTTCGGCACGGGCGACAACCGGGACCTGATCGCCGAGGTCACCGGTGCCATGGACATCAAGGTCGAGCTCTCCGGCGGCATCCGCGACGACGCCTCGCTCGCCGCCGCCCTCGCCACCGGCTGCCGCCGCGTCAACCTCGGCACCGCCGCCCTGGAGACCCCGGAGTGGGTCGCCAAGGTGATCGCCGAGCACGGTGACAAGATCGCCGTCGGCCTCGACGTCCGCGGCACCACCCTGCGCGGCCGCGGCTGGACCCGCGACGGCGGCGACCTCTACGAGACCCTCGCCCGCCTCGACGCCGAGGGCTGCGCCCGCTACGTCGTCACCGACATCGCCAAGGACGGCACCCTCGAAGGCCCCAACCTGGGCCTCCTGCGGGACGTCTGCGCCGTCACCGACCGCCCGGTCGTCGCCTCCGGCGGCGTCTCCTCCCTCGCCGACCTCCGCGCGATCTCCCTCCTCGTCCCCGAAGGCGTCGAGGGCGCCATCGTCGGCAAGGCGCTGTACGCGAAGGAGTTCACGCTGGAAGAGGCGCTCAAGGCGGTAGCCGCATGACGGAGCCCACCGCTTCGGCCTCCGTACGCCGGATCTCCACCGGCGCCCCCTGGGAGGACAAGTTCGGCTACTCCCGCGCCGTCGAGCTCCCCAACGGCCTCGTCCTGGTGGCCGGCTGCACCTCCGTGGTGAACGGCCAGATCGCCGGAGGCTCCCCGTACGAGCAGACGGTCACCGCCTTCGACGTCGCGTTCGCGGCGCTGGAGCAGGTGGGACTCGGCCGTGAGGACGTCGTCCGCACCCGGATGTACATCACGCACGCCCGGGACGTGGACGACGTCGGCCGCGCCCACAAGGAGCTGTTCGACGCCGTACGCCCCGCCGCCTCCATGATCATCGTGTCCGGGTTCGTCGACCCGAGCCTGGTCGTCGAGGTAGAGGTAGAGGCCTACCGGGGAGGCTCCCGATGACTCTCGCCGTACGCGTCATCCCCTGCCTGGACGTCGACAACGGCCGGGTCGTCAAGGGCGTCAACTTCCAGAACCTGCGCGACGCGGGCGACCCCGTCGAGATGGCCAAGCTGTACGACGCCGAGGGCGCCGACGAGCTGACCTTCCTGGACATCACCGCCTCCAGCGGCGACCGCGAGACGACCTACGACGTGGTCCGCCGCACCGCCGAGCAGGTCTTCATCCCACTCACCG
Source organism: Streptomyces microflavus (assembly GCF_014650075.1). Classification (GTDB taxonomy): domain Bacteria; phylum Actinomycetota; class Actinomycetes; order Streptomycetales; family Streptomycetaceae; genus Streptomyces; species Streptomyces microflavus. The sequence goes on from NZ_BMUG01000001.1 coordinate 1,148,379, forward strand.
TCGGCGGTGGCGTCCGCACCCCCGACGACGTCGACAAGCTGCTGCGCGCCGGAGCGGACAAGGTCGGCGTCAACACCGCCGCCATCGCCCGCCCCGACCTCATCCGCGAGATCGCCGAACGCTTCGGACGCCAGGTCCTGGTGCTCTCCGTCGACGCCCGCCGCACCCCGGAGGGCACCTTCGAGGTCACCACGCACGGCGGCCGCAAGGGCACCGGCATCGACGCCGTCGAGTGGGCGCACCGGGCCGCCGAGCTGGGCGCGGGCGAGATCCTGCTCAACTCGATGGACGCCGACGGCACGAAGGACGGCTACGACACCGAGATGATCGAGGCGGTACGCAAGCACGTCACCGTCCCCGTCATCGCCTCCGGCGGCGCGGGCCGGCTCGCCGACTTCGCCCCGGCCATCGAGGCGGGCGCCGACGCGGTGCTGGCCGCGTCGGTGTTCCACTTCGGCGACCTGCGGATCTCCGAGGTCAAGGGCGCGCTGAGGGAAGCGGGACACCCGGTCCGCTGAGCGGCTGAGCAGTCGAGGCGGTATCACCGGTCTGCCGAGACCGGTGATACCGCCGATGCGTGACCACGGGACGCACCGTGAGAGTGGCGACCGCCGACGGACGACGACGGCAGCCACGCGGTGCACCCCCGACAGCCCCCGGACGACGGGCTCGTGGGCCTCGCGTGGTGTGGTTCCCGCCACCACCGAGAGGATCCCCCCGTGCAGCAGCACCTCCTCCTCCCCGCACAGCAGCACTCCCCACGCCCGAGCCGCCCCCGTACGCTCGCAGGCCTGCTGACCGCCGCCGCGGCCACCGCCGGCCTCCTGATGACCGCCCTGGTCCCGGGCGCCCAGGCCGCCGCCAACCCCTACGAGCGCGGACCGGCCCCCACCAACGCCTCCATCGAGGCGAGCCGCGGCTCGTACGCCACCTCCCAGACCTCCGTCTCCTCGCTCGCCGTGAGCGGATTCGGCGGCGGCACCATCTACTACCCGACGTCCACCGCCGACGGCACCTTCGGCGCGGTCGTCATCTCGCCCGGCTTCACCGCCTACCAGTCCTCCATCGCCTGGCTCGGGCCGCGCCTGGCGTCGCAGGGCTTCGTCGTCTTCACCATCGACACCAACACCACGGTCGACCAGCCCGACAGCCGGGGCCGCCAATTGCTCTCCGCCCTGGACTACCTGACCCAGCGCAGCTCGGTACGGACGCGGGTCGACGCCACCCGGCTCGGCGTGATGGGCCACTCGATGGGCGGCGGCGGCTCACTGGAAGCGGCGAAGAGCCGTACGTCCCTCAAGGCGGCGATCCCGCTGACCGGCTGGAACACCGACAAGACCTGGCCCGAACTGCGCACGCCCACCCTGGTGGTCGGAGCGGACGGCGACACGGTCGCGCCCGTCGCCACCCACTCCGAGCCGTTCTACCAGTCGCTGCCCGGCTCGCTGGACAAGGCGTACCTGGAACTGCGGGGCGCCTCGCACTTCACCCCGAACTCGTCCAACACCACGATCGCGAAGTACAGCATTTCGTGGCTGAAGCGATTCATCGACAACGACACCCGCTACGAGCAGTTCCTCTGCCCGATCCCGCAGCCGAGCCTCACCATCGCGGAGTACCGGGGCAACTGCCCGCACTCCTCGTAGAACCCGCGCAGCCGGTACGGAACCGGCGCGGAACCGTTCTTCCGGCGGCTCCGGCACTGTGCCCGCGCACAGCGCCGGAGCCGCGCGGCTGGGAGCCCGCACCGCCCCGGCCGGGCGGCCGGACGCGCACCTTCCGCCCCCGCTCGCACGGTCCTACCGTGCCGATGTGACCTCATCGACGACCGTGCACAGTCCGCCCCGGCTGTACGGCCGCAGCGGTGAACTCGCCATCCTGCACGGCATGCTGGCCCGGCTGCGGCAGGGCGACGGCGGCGCCCTCGTGCTGACGGCACCGCCCGGCCTCGGCCGGACCGCGCTGCTGCGCGAGGCGGCCGCCGCGCACCGGCCCCGGGGCCCGGTGCTGTACGCCACCGCCGCCCCCGCCGAACGCGCCCTGCCCCACAGCGGCCTGCACGTCCTGCTCTGCCCGGCCCCGGGCCCGCCACCCATGCCGCGCCCCCCTTCCGGCCTCACCCCCGACGCGCTGCTCGCCCGCTTGCGGGAGCTGGGCCGGGAACGCCCGCTGCTGGTCTGCGCCGACGACGCCCACGCCTGGGACCCGGCCTCCCGGACCGCCCTCAACTCCGCGGCCCGCAGACTGGGCGCGGGCAGCCGGGTCGCCGTCCTGATCGCAGCGGACGACGGCCCCACCTTCGCCGGACTGCCCGCACTCCGCCTCGGCCCACTGGACGACGACGCGGCGGCCGCGCTGCTGGACCGGCTCACGGGGGTTTCCGGCGGTGCGGAGGGGTTCGGCGGCCGCGCGGGGGAGGGCTTTGCCGGTGGCGTGGGACTTCCCCGCGGTGCGGAGGGCTTTGCCGGCGGCGTGTGGCCTTCCGGCGGTACGGAGGGCCCCGGCCGTCGCCCGCACAGGCTTTCCGGCGGTACGGAGGGACTCGACCCGGTCGTCCGCGCCGAGCTCCTCCGGGAGGCGGCCGGCAACCCCCGCCTGCTGGCCGGGCTCACCGGCCGCCTCACCCCGGACCAGCTCGCCGGGCGCACCCCGCTGCCCTGTCCGCTGCCGGGCGCCGAGGGCGTGCTGACCGCGTACGCGGACCGCCTTGACGGGCTTCCGGCGCACACCCGCGGGCTGCTCCTGCTGGCCGCCGCCGCCCAGGAGCACGAGCCGGCCGGGGCGGGGGCGGATGCCCTGCTCCTGCTGCGCGCGGGCACCCGGACCGGGCTGCCCCGGGACTTCCTGGACGGCGTCCTGTTCGGCTCCACCGCGACCGAGGGCCTGCTCCAACGGGCGGGCAGCCGGGTCCACTTCAGCCACCCGCTGTTCGCCCGCGCGGTCCTGCACCACGCCCCGCCCGCCCGCCGCCGCGCCACCCACGAACTGCTCGCCGCCCTGCTGGCGGAGACCGGGGGCCGCGCCATCGCCGCTGCCGCGTCGCCGCTTTGCGGTGGCCACTCCGCCCCGCAGGGCGCGCCGGTGCGCTCCGGCGAAGGGCCTGGCCCGACGCCGGACTCCGGCTCCTGTGCTACCTCGTCGGCCCGCCCGGTGCGCTCCGGTGAAGGG
>NZ_BMUG01000002.1 GCF_014650075.1 Streptomyces microflavus
TTTCCGGCGAGTCCGACTCTATCAGATCCTTTCGGGCCTGACTCCCAGTCAGCGGGGCTGTCTTCCCGGCCGTTGGGCCGTTCCGACGAGTGAGACTTTAGCGGAATCCCGCCCCCCGACGCTAATCGGGGTGCGTCCCTTCGAACGCGGATTCCTCATTTCGCGAATGCGCACGAAAAAGCAGGCGACACGAGGTCGCTCGCTGGTCGTGGTTACTGCGGAATGGCTGTCCGGGGACCGACCGGGGTCGGCGCTCACGTCGGACAACTCGGAGCACATTACGGTTCCGGTCGGAGGGTGTCAACCCCCGGCCTGTGGTGCGGCGGCCGGGGGTCGGCTGTGCGGCGCGGGGGCGGGTCAGCCGTTGCCGGAGGCCAGTTCGCGGCTGCGGTCGCGGGCGGCTTCGAGGGCGGCGATGAGGGCGGCCCGTACGCCGTGGTTCTCCAGTTCGCGGATGGCGCTGATCGTGGTGCCGGCGGGGCTGGTGACGGCCTCACGGAGCTTGACCGGGTGTTCGCCGCTGTCCCGGAGCATCACGGCGGCGCCGATGGCGGCCTGGACGATGAGGTCGTGGGCCTGGGCGCGGGGCAGGCCGAGCAGGATGCCGGCGTCGGTCATGGCCTCGACCAGGAAGTAGAAGTAGGCGGGGCCGGAGCCGGAGAGGGCGGTGGCCGCGTCCTGCTGGGACTCCGGGACGCGCAGGGTCTTGCCGACTCCGCCGAAGATCTCCTCGGTGGTGGTGAGGTGCGCACCGGTGGCGTGGCTGCCGGCCGAGATGACGGACATGCCCTCGTCCACCAGGACCGGGGTGTTGGGCATGACCCGGACGACCGGGGTGCCCTCCGTCAGCCGCTCCTCGATGAAGGTGGTGGTGATGCCGGCGGCCGCGCTGATCACCAGGCGGTCGGCGGCGACGTGCGGGGCCAGCTCGTCGAGGAGCTTGCCCATGTCCTGCGGCTTGACGGCCAGGATGAGGATGTCCGCCGCCTTTGCCGCTTCGGCGTTGCTGACCGACTCGACTCCGTACCGCGTGTGCAGTTCCTGGGCCCGCTCGCTGCGGCGGGTGGTCACCAGGAGGTCGGCCGGTCGCCAGCCGGCCCGGATCATGCCGCTGAGGAGGGCCTCGCCGATCTTGCCGGTGCCGAGGACTGCGACTGTCTGGGTCATGCGTTCACCCTCCGGGCGGTGCTGGGGTCGGAATGCGTCGGATGCGTAGCCGTCGTCTTGTCCGTCATCCTCGCACCGGGATCCCCGGGCCTGCGGTGGCGTCTCAGGGCGTGCGGCGGCGCAGGGTGATCGCGCCCAGGCAGAGGACCAGGAGCGCGCTTCCCGCCACGACCGCGATGTCCCGGAGGAAGGCCCCGGTGAGGTCGGAGTGGTGGAGGACCTCGTTCATGCCGTCGACGGCGTACGACATGGGCAGGACGTTCGAGATCGCCTCCAGGACGGGATGCATCCGGTCGCGCGGGATGAACAGGCCGCAGAGCAGGAGCTGGGGGAAGATCACCGCCGGCATGAACTGGACGGCCTGGAACTCGGACGCGGCGAACGCGGAGACGAACAGGCCGAGCGCCGTGCCGAGCAGGGCGTCGAGCAGGGCGACCAGGAGCAGCAGCCACGGCGAGCCGGTGACGTCGAGGCCGAGCAGCCATACGGAGACGGCGGTGGCCAGGGCGGACTGGACGACGGCGATCGCGCCGAACGCGAGGGCGTACCCCGCGATCAGGTCGCCCTTGCCGAGCGGGAGGGCGAGGAGGCGTTCGAGGGTGCCCGAGGTGCGTTCGCGCAGGGTGGCGATCGAGGTCACCAGGAACATCGTGATCAGCGGGAAGACGCCGAGGAGCGAGGCTCCGATCGCGTCGAACGTCCCGGGGGCGCCGTCGAAGACGTAACGGAGCAGCGTGATCATCGCGACCGGGACGATCAGGAGGAGTGCGATCGTGCGCGGGTCGTGGTGGAGCTGGCGCAGGACCCTGGCCGCCGTGGCTGCCGTACGGGAAGGGTTCAGGGCTCGGCCGGTGGGGGCGGGGGGCGCTGTTCGTGTGGTCATGGCGTGGGCTCCTCGGGGTGGGTGCCTCGTGAAGCCGCCTCGGCGACCAGGTGGAGGAAGGCCTCCTCGACCGTTCCGGTGCCCGTGCGGGTGCGGAGTGCTCCGGGGGTGTCCTCGGCGAGGATGCGGCCCTCGCGCATCAGGAGCAGGCGGTGGCAGCGTTCGGCCTCGTCCATGACGTGGGACGAGATGAGGAGGGTGGCGCCCCGGTCGGCGGCCAGGCGGTGGAAGAGGTCCCAGAGGTCGCGGCGGAGGACGGGGTCCAGGCCGACCGTCGGTTCGTCCAGGACCAGCAGGTCGGGTGTGGAGAGCAGGGCGACGGCCAGGGAGACGCGGCTGCGCTGGCCGCCGGAGAGTGCGGCGGCGAGTACGTCGGCGTGGGTGGAGAGGTCCACCTCCTCTATGGCGCGTGCCACGGCGGTGAGGCGGGTGTCCCGGTGGGCGCGGCCGGGGTGCAGGACGGCGGCGAAGTAGTCCAGGTTCTGGCGGACGGTGAGGTCCGTGTAGACGGAGGGTGCCTGGGTGACGTAGCCGATGCGGGGGCGCAGGGCCGGGGATCCGGCGGGGAGGCCGAGGACGTCGAGGGTGCCCGTCACCTCGGCCTGGGTGCCGGCAACCGCGCGCATCAGCGTGGTCTTCCCGCAGCCCGAGGGGCCGAGGAGGCCGGTGATCGTGCCGGGTTCGAGGGTGAAGTCGAGGCCGCGCAGGACCGTGCGGTCGCCTCGTTGGACGGTGAGGCCGCGGGCGGCGACGGCCGGGGGTGGCCGGGTCCCTTCGGGTTCATAATTCACCATGTGATGAATTACAGGCCTGGTGAGGTCCGGCCGTCAAGAGGGTGGGGAGTGGCGGGGCCGGGAAGGGGAGCCGGGCGGTCAGGTGCGCTTGGGGCGCTTGCGGCCCGATGCCTTGCGGGCCGCCGGGTTGCCGGTGCGGGCCGAGCGGCGCTTCTCGAACTGGGTGCGGGCGCTCTCGTACTCCGTGCGGCGGAGCTTCTCGCCGGGGGCCTCGATGAGCGAGCGGAAGAAGTAGGCGAGCAGCGAGCCGATGAACCCGATCGACTTCAGGCCGCGCAGGGTGTCCTCGCGCGCCGGGTCCTTCGGGCGGGCGCCGAAACCGTCCCAGGTCTTGCGGAAGGCGATGGCGCTGCAGATCGCGAACATCACGATCACCAGCATCCCGACGAGGCTGCCGACCTCCGCGATCTCCAGGCCCTGGTAGGCGAAGCGCAGGACGAAGCAGGCGGCCACCGCGGTGGCGAGCGAGCCGACGGCGACACCGGCGCGCCGGAGCCCGTAGCCGCCGTCGTGGTCGACCCAGGTCGTCCCGAAGAAACGGATCGGCTCGGGCTGCGGGCCGGCGGGGGTGCCGGGGGGTGTGGGGGTGCCGGGCTGTTCGTTGTTCTCGCTGCTCTCGCTGTTCTCGCTCACGGGGTCGATTATCCCGGACGGGGGTCGTCCCGTGAGCGAGCGGCTCGGCGGTCCGGTCAGTCGCAGCGCGGAGCGATATAGCCGTCGCTGCCGGTGAGGACATAGGTGTCCGAGATGAACTGGCCGTTGGCGATGTTGCACCAGAGGTTCGACGTGCCGTACGGGCCGGTGACCCGCTCCCCCGGCTTCTGGCAGTAGACCGGGACCCTCGACCCGAGCGGGAGCGTCCGCACGATCCGGTAGCTGGTGCCGGGGCCGGTGCGGACGTTCACCCGGTAGCCGGGGGCGATCGGGTACCGGGTCGCCGAGGCCGGTTCCGCCGCGGTGGTGGCGGTAGCTTCCTCCGGTGCCGGCGCGGCCTTCGCCGCCTGGTCCACGGTCTGCTCGTCAACGCCCATGAGGGCCTCCCCCGTTGAGAAACGATGTGTACGAAGCCGTACGACGCGCAGGCTAACAAGCCCCGCGCCGCTCGCACGCACCATCGACTAGGCTCCGTGCGTCGCGCTTGCGCATCAACACACGGGGGTGGGCGATGCCGCCGCTGCCAGGGGCCGGAGCGCATCCGGAAGCGGAGTTTCCGGAATATGCGGGTACCTACCGCCTTGAGGCATGTCTCGGCTCGGGCGGCATGGGCGTCGTCCATCTGGCCCGCTCCGCCTCCGGGCTCCAGCTCGCGGTGAAGGTGGTGCACCGGCCGTACGCGGCGGACCCCGAGTTCAGGGCCCGGTTCCGGCAGGAGGTGGCTGCCGCGCGGCGGGTGAGCGGGGCGTTCACCGCGCCCGTCGTGGACGCCGACCCGGACGCCGAGCGGCCCTGGATGGCCACCCTGTACGTGCCCGGTCCGACCCTCGCCGAGCAGGTGAAGCGGAACGGGCCGCTGGCCCCCGCCGAGCTGCGCAGGCTGACCGCCGGGCTGGCCGAGGCGCTGCGGGACATCCACCGGGCGGGCGTCATCCACCGCGACCTCAAGCCGAGCAACGTGCTGCTCTCCGACGCGGGCCCGAAGGTCATCGACTTCGGGATCTCCCGCCCGTACGACAGTGATCTGCGCACCGAGACCGGCAAGCTGATCGGCTCGCCGCCCTACATGGCGCCCGAGCAGTTCCAGCGGCCGCGCGAGGTGGGGCCGGCCGCCGATGTGTTCGCGCTGGGGGCGGTGCTCGTCCACGCGGCGACGGGGCGGGGGCCGTTCGACTCGGACAGCCCGTACATCGTGGCGTACCAGGTGGTGCACGACGAGGCGGACCTCAGCGGGGTGCCGGAGGATCTCGCCGAGCTGGTCGGCCGGTGCCTGGCGAAGGACCCGGCTCAGCGGCCGACGCCGGACGAGGTGATGGCGGCACTGCGGCCGCCGTCGTACGAGGCTGCCGCGTTCATACCGGCCCAGCGGCGGCCGACGGCGTTCATGGAGACGGTGGAGGAGCGGGCGGGGTCCGAGGACGCCACGCATGTGCGCGGGGCGGTCCCTGCCCGGCGGTGGCGGCTGCCGCGCGGGCGGCTGGTCCTCGCGGCCGCGCTGCTGCTTCTGGTGGCGGGGGCGGGCGCCGGGGGGTTCGCGCTCTGGGGCGGCGGTGGAGGCCCGGCTGAGGCCCCGGAGCGGGCATCGGAGGGGAAGGGGGCGGAGGGCGCCGCCTTCTCGCCGTGGAGCACCGTGCTGCGGACCACCGGCCGCGCCACCCCCGTCTGCTCCTCCGCCGGGGCGGGCGCGGCGCTGTACTGCGCGGTGGCCGGGACCGGGACCGCCCGGATCGACCCCGCGAACGGGCGCGTGCTCTGGTCGGACCGGAACACCTCGCTCCGGAACGCTTCGGCGCCCATCGTCTCGGGCGGGGTGGTCCTCTCCGCGGGCCCGGACGGGAAGCTGCGCGCGTACGACCCGGTGAAGGGCGTCCCGGTCCGGGAGACCGGTGTCTCCGCGAGCCCCGGCTCCGCGTTCCCGGCCGGCGCCACCCTGCTGGTCGTCGCGGACAGCGGTACGGTCACGGCCCTCGACGGCGCGAGCGGGGTGGAGCGGTGGAAGCGCCCGCTGACCGGGCACACCCGTCCCGACTTCGGGCTGTACGACGAGGCGTCCGGCCTCGCGTACGCCTTCGAGCACTCCGCGAACGGCACCTCCACCCTGGTCACCGCCGTGGACGCGGCGAGCGGGCGGGCCGCGTGGCAGCGGCGGCTGGACGGGGTGCTCACGCCGGTCTCCACCGCCGGGGCCGGGGAACTCGTCCTGACGGCGATGAACGGGGACATGCAGACCGTCGGGCTGGTGCGGTACGCGCCCGGGAAGCGGGAGGCCGTCCGGATCGCGCTGCCCTTCCGGCTGGACGAGCCGCAGGTGGTCATGGGCGGGGACGCCGCGTATCTGCTGGCGCGGAGTGGCTCGCTGCTGGCCGTGGACACCGGGGCGGGCGGTGGGAAGGCCGAGCTGTGGCGGCTGGAGACCGGGGCGGGGAGGGGGTCCGCGCCCGTGCTCGGGGAGGGCGGGCACCTGTACTTCTCCGCGGCGGACGGGCGGCTGCTGGCCGTCGACACCGGGCGGGGGGCGCTGGTGGGGCAGACCCGGGCGCGGCTGAGCGGGGGGAAGCTGACGTACGCGTCCGACCTGCCCGCGCCGGTGGCGGCGGGGCGGGCGGTCGTGGGGACGGCTCCGGACGGGTCGGTGTTCGCTGTGGACGGGTTGGAGCCGGGGGGCTGGTGAGGGGGCGCCCTTGGCGCCGAGGGTGGGGGGCGGCCCGGGGGTGCGGGTGCGCTGAGGGGCGGAGGCTCCACCCGGTTGCCCCCGGGGCTCCGCCCCGGACCCCGCTCCTCAAACGCCGGAGGGGCTGAAATGCAGGCACCGGAAGGGGGAGCCGGTTCGGGCTCCCCCTGGTCCTCAGCCCAGCTTTGAGACGTCCCTGACCGCGCCCCGGTCCGCGCTCGTTGCCATCGCCGCGTATGCGCGCAGCGCTGCCGAGACCTTGCGTTCGCGGGCCTTGGGCGCGTACACGCCGTTCAGTGCCTCGCGGCGGGTGGCCAGTTCCGCGTCGTCGACCAGCAGCTCGATGGACCGGTTCGGGATGTCGATCCGGATCCGGTCGCCGTCCTCGACGAGCGCGATCGTGCCGCCGGAGGCCGCCTCGGGGGAGGCGTGGCCGATGGAGAGGCCCGACGTACCGCCGGAGAAACGCCCGTCGGTGATCAGGGCGCAGACCTTGCCGAGGCCCCGGCCCTTGAGGAAGGACGTGGGGTAGAGCATCTCCTGCATGCCGGGGCCGCCGCGCGGGCCCTCGTAGCGGATGACGACGACGTCGCCCGCCTTGATCTCCTTGCGGAGGATCTTGTCGACGGCCTCCTCCTGCGACTCGCAGACGACGGCCGGGCCCTCGAAGGTCCAGATCGACTCGTCGACGCCGGCCGTCTTCACGACGCAGCCGTCCACGGCGAGGTTGCCCTTGAGGACGGCGAGGCCGCCGTCCCTGGAGTAGGCGTGCTCGACATCGCGGATGCAGCCGCCCGCCGCGTCCAGGTCGAGGGTGTCCCACCGCTCGGACTGCGAGAACGCGGTCGCGGAGCGGACGCAGCCGGGGGCGGCGTGCCACAGCTCGACGGCCTCGGGCGACGGGGAGCCGCCGCGGACGTCCCAGTTCTTCAGCCACTCGGCGAGGGTGTCGGAGTGGACCGAGTGGACGTCCTCGTTGAGCAGGCCGCCGCGGTGGAGTTCGCCGAGGAGGGCGGGGATGCCGCCGGCCCGGTGGACGTCCTCCATGTAGTACGTGCCGCCGGGGGCGACGTTCGGGGCGACCTTGGACAGGCACGGGACGCGGCGCGAGACCTCGTTGATGTCGTCCAGGTTGTACGCCAGCTCCGCTTCCTCGGCGGCGGCCAGCAGGTGCAGGATCGTGTTGGTCGAGCCGCCCATCGCGATGTCCAGCGCCATGGCGTTGTCGAACGCGGCGCGGCTGCCGATGGCGCGCGGCAGGACCGTCTCGTCGTCCTGCTCGTAGTAGCGCTTGGTGATGTCGACGACCGTGCGGCCGGCGTTCTCGTACAGCGCCCTGCGGGCGGTGTGGGTGGCGAGGACCGAGCCGTTGCCGGGGAGGGAGAGGCCGAGGACCTCGGTCAGGCAGTTCATCGAGTTGGCGGTGAACATGCCGGAACAGCTGCCGCAGGTGGGGCAGGCGTTCTCCTCGATACGGAGGATGTCCTCGTCGGAGATGGACTCGTCGACCGCGTCGCTGATCGCGTTGACCAGGTCGAGTTTTCGCACGGTGCCGTCGACGAGGGTGGCCTTGCCGGCCTCCATCGGGCCGCCGGAGACGAAGACGGTCGGGATGTTGAGGCGCATGGCGGCCATCAGCATGCCCGGGGTGATCTTGTCGCAGTTGGAGATGCAGATCAGCGCGTCCGCGCAGTGCGCCTCGACCATGTACTCGACGGAGTCGGCGATCAGGTCGCGCGAGGGCAGGCTGTAGAGCATGCCGCCGTGGCCCATCGCGATGCCGTCGTCCACGGCGATGGTGTTGAACTCGCGCGGGACCGCGCCCGCCGCCAGGATCGCCTCGGAGACGATCCGGCCGACCGGGGCGAGGTGGGTGTGGCCGGGGACGAACTCGGTGAACGAGTTGGCGACCGCGATGATCGGCTTGCCGATGTCCGCGCTCGCTACGCCCGACGCGCGCATAAGGGCGCGCGCGCCCGCCATGTTGCGTCCGTGGGTGACCGTGCGGGACCTCAGCTGGGGCATCGTCGCTCGCTCCTTCGGCAGGGGGACTGCCTCCGACGTAAAGAAAGACCGTCTTCGAGCGTACGCCCCGGATCCAAGATCTGGACAGGCTGTCCGGAATGCGGGACGCGGTGGTCGCTGGGTGGGCATGGCCCGCGGGCGTACGGCTCAGCTCTCCGTCAAGTATCTCTGCAGCGTCGGGGCGACCATCGCGATGATGTCCTCCGGGTCGGCCGAGGCGAGCGGCTCGGCGCGGATCACGTACCGCAGCATCGCGATGCCGATCATGTGCGAGGCGGCGAGCTCCGCGCGGAACGTGGCGTCGGGGACGTCGAGGTCCGCCGCGATCCGGTCCAGCAGCCGCCGCAGGACGAAGCCGCGCAGCACCTTCGCCGCCGCCTCGTGGGTGAGCGCCGAGCGCAGGACGGCCAGGAGCGGGGCGCGGGTGGCCGGGTTCTCCCACACGGAGAGGAAGAAGCGCGCCAGCCGCTCCCCCAGGCCCTCCGGGGGGCCGTCGAGGACCGCGGGGATGACCAGGGCCGGTTCGAAGGAGAGCTCGACGGCGGCGGCGAAGACCTCGTCCTTGGTACCGAAGTAGTGGTGGACGAGGGCCGCGTCGACCCCGGCGGCCTTGGCGACCTGGCGGATCGAGGTCTTGTCGTAGCCGCGCTCGGCGAACTCGGTACGGGCCGCCCGGAGGATGCGCGTACGGGCGTCGGGTCCGTCGGACGCGTCCTGCCGGGAGGGGCGGCCCCGGCGCCGGGGTGCGGGTGCGTCCTCGGTCACGGGCGGCTGGTCCCGGGGGCCGGATCGGTGGTGGTGGCGGCCGAGGCGAGGTGGAGGCGGGTGAAGGCCAGGGCCTCGGCGAGGTCGGCCTCGCGTTCGGCGGAGGACATCGCGCGGCGGGTGTTGACCTCGATGACGACGTGGCCGTCGAACGACGTACGGGCCAGGCGCTCCAGCAGCTCCGCGCACGGCTGGTCGCCCCGGCCGGGCACCAGGTGCTCGTCCTTGGCCGAACCCTTGCCGTCGGCGAGGTGGACATGGGCGAGCCGGTCGCCCATCCGGTCCACCATGGCCAGGCTGTCGGTGCGGGCGGTCGCGGTGTGCGAGAGGTCGACCGTGAAGTGCCGGTAGTCGTCGTTGGTGACGTCCCAGTCGGGGGCGTACGCGAGCATCTCGCGGTCCCGGTAGCGCCACGGGTACATGTTCTCGACGGCGAACCGGACGTCCGTCTCGTCCGCCATCCGCCAGATCCCGGTCACGAAGTCCTTGGCGTAGTTGCGCTGCCACCGGAACGGCGGGTGCACCACGACGGTCGAGGCGCCGAGCTTCTCGGCGGCGGACTTCGCCCGCTGGAGCTTGACCCACGGGTCGGTGGACCAGACCCGCTGGGTGATCAGGAGGCAGGGCGCGTGGACCGCCAGGATCGGAACCTGGTGGTAGTCGGAGAGCCGGCGCAGGGCCTCGATGTCCTGGCTGACGGGGTCGGTCCAGACCATGACCTCGACGCCGTCGTACCCCAGACGCGCGGCGATCTCGAAGGCCGTCGCGGTGGACTCGGGGTAGACCGAGGCCGTTGACAGGGCGACCTTCGCATCGGGGATGCGCACCACTGGTTCTGCCACCTGGACAGCGTACGGGCACCTGTGCGCCGCGCCGAGGGGCCCTGGCGGAAAGTGATCAGGGCCATGGGCGTACGTGGCGTACGTACGGCCCCGCCGTCACCCCCGCAGCGCGGCCCGCTCGGCCGGGAGGTGGTCCAGGCGGCGCAGGATGACGCCCTCGCGCAGCGCCCAGGGGCAGATCTCCAGCTCCTCCACACCGAACAGGTCCATCGCCCCTTCGGCGACCAGCGCACCGGCGAGCAGCTGGGCGGCCCGGCCCTCGGAGACGCCGGGCAGCCGGCCGCGCTCCTCGACCGTCATCGCCGCCAGCTTCGGGACCCACTCCTCCAGCGCGCTGCGGCTGAGGCAGCGCTGGACGTAGAGCCCCTCGGTGGAGCGGGCGGCTCCGGCGATCCTGGCGAGCTGCTTGAACGTCTTGGAGGTGGCGACGACATGGTCCGGGCGTCCCGCGCGGCTGAACTCGCCCACCGTCCGCGCGATGCTGGCCCGGACATGCCGGCGCAACGCCCTGACCTGCTCGGGGCCGGCCGGGTCGTCCGGCAGCCAGGCGCCGGTGAGGCGGCCCGCGCCGAGCGGCAGGGAGACGGCGGTGTCCGGCTCCTCGTCGATCCCGAAGGCGATCTCCAGCGAGCCGCCCCCGATGTCCAGGACCAGCAGCTTCCCCGCCGACCAGCCGAACCAGCGGCGGGCGGCCAGGAAGGTGAGCCGGGCCTCCTCCTCACCGCTGAGGACGGCGAGGTCGACGCCGGTCTCGACCCGTACGCGCTCCAGGACCAGGTCCGCGTTGGTCGCCTCGCGCACCGCGGAGGTGGCGAAGGCGAGCACGTCCTCGCACCCCTTGTCCTCGGCCGCCTGGACCGCACCGGCGATCGTCGTCACGAGCCGGTCGACGCCGAGCGGGCCGATCGCGCCGCCCTCGTCGAGGAGTTCGGCCAGCCGGAGCTCCGCCTTGTGCGAGTGCGCGGGCAGCGGGCGGGCGCCGGGGTGGGCGTCGACCACCAGTAGATGAACCGTGTTCGATCCCACGTCGAGGACTCCGAGTCTCATACGGGAACGCTACTGCGCCATCGGACTTACGCTGTCCGCGTGCCAAAGACGAAAAAGGCTAAGCAGGACAAAGCCACGAAGAAGCCGAAGTCGAACAAGCAGGCGTCACCGCCGGAGGCGAACGGACCCGACCCGTCGGACGAGAAGGGCATCGACTTCGCGCGGGCCTGGGTGGAGTTCCCGGACCCCGGCGACGACGAGCAGGTCTTCCGCTGCGATCTCACCTGGCTGACCTCCCGGTGGACCTGCATCTTCGGCAGCGGCTGCCAGGGCATCCAGGCGGGCCGCGCCGACGACGGCTGCTGCACGCTGGGCGCGCACTTCTCCGACGAGGACGACGAGAAGCGGGTCGCCGAGAACGTGGCCCGGCTCACCCCCGACCTGTGGCAGTTCCACGACGTCGGTACGGAGACGGGCTGGGTCGGCGTCGACGAGGACGGCGAACGCCAGACGCGCCGCTGGGAGGGGTCCTGCATCTTCCAGAACCGGCCGGGATTCGCTGCCGGGGCGGGCTGCTCGCTGCACATCCTGGCGCTGCGGGAGGGCAAGGAGCCGCTGGAGACCAAGCCGGACGTCTGCTGGCAGCTGCCGGTGCGGCGTACGTACGACTGGATCGACCGGCCCGACGACACGCGGGTGCTCCAGGTCACGATCGGCGAGTACGACCGCCGGGGCTGGGGTCCGGGCGGCCATGACCTGCACTGGTGGTGCACCTCGGCCACCTCGGCGCACGGGGCCGGGGACCCGGTGTACGTGACCTATCGGCCGGAGCTGATCGAGCTGATGGGCAAGGAGGCGTACGACCGGCTGGTCGAGCTGTGCGAGCAGCGGCTGGCGTCGCTGCTGCCGATGGCCCCGCATCCGGCGGACCCGAAGGCCTGAGAGCCCCGCAGGTCTGGGAGCTCCGCAGGTCTGGGAGCCCCGCAGGTCTGAGAGCTCCGAAGGTCTGAGAGCAGGGCCCGTCGTCACTCCGTGGGGCCGTCGTCGTCACTCCGTGGGGGCCGGGTCGCTCGGGCCGGGGTCGGTCGGGGGCGGGTCCGTGGGCGCCGGGTCGGTCGGACCGGGGTCGGTCGGGCCCGGATCGGTGGGGCCCGGGTCCGTCGGACCGGGGTCCGTGGGGCCGGGATCCGTCGGGCCCGGGTCCGTCGGTCCGGGGTCCGTGGGGCCCGGGTCGGTCGGGTGTGGCTCCGTCGGGCCCGGATCGGTGGGCCCGGGGTCGGTCGGGCGCGGGTTCGTGGGGCCGGGTGAGCCGGGCGCGGGGCGTGTCGGGCCGGGGTTGCCGCCGGTGGGCGGGGCGGTGGTGGTGCCGCCGTCGATGATCACTGCGGAGCCCGAGGGGTTCAGTGCGATCCGGGCGCGCCACGGGCCGCGCGGGGCCGCCGCGTGGTTCACCGCGACCGTGACCGTGGTCGACTGCCCGGCTGCGAGGGTCCCCGCCGTACGGCTGAGGCGCAGCCACCGCGCGTCCGTGGCGGCCGTCCAGTCGACCGGGCCCCGGGCCGACGCGGTCAGCGTGATCGTCGTGAGCGCGCCGGCGGTCCGGGCGGTGACGGCCAGCCGGCCCGCGCCCTCCCGGTCGCCGCCGGTGCTGACGACCTCGGCCGTGACGTCCGGGGAGTGCACACCGCGCCGGTCGCCCGGGCGGGCGTTGCCCGCCTTCTCGTAGGAGGTTCCCGGGTCGTCGCTGTGCTCTCCCGCACCCTCGATCTCCGTGGCGGTGACCTTGGAGCCGTCGTGGCCCTCGCCGGTGAGCGGGGCGCCCCGGTACGCGGCCCACAGGGCGATCACCGGGGCGGCGACCACGGTGGCGACCACCGTCGTCGTCACGACCCGGGCGCGCAGCCGGTCCCGGCGGGCGGCGTGGTCCTTGGGGTCCAGCGGGTAGCCCGTGCGGCCGAAGCGCGGGCCGCCCGAGCGGGAGCGCTGGGCCTGGGCCTGGGCGACGTAAACGGAGGGGCGGGGGGCCTCGACGAGCGGCAGGGGGGCGGCCGGGGCGACGGCGGCCCCGGGCCAGGGGCCGGCGGCGTCGACCCGTTCGGCGGCGCGGCGGCACCGGGGGCAGTCGTCGACGTGCCGGACCAGCTCGCGGCGGAGCGCGGCGGAGAGCAGCACCTGGTGGTCACCGGTGAGACGGGCGACGGTGGGACAGTCGGCGGTCTCCACGACGGCGAGCGCGGCGCGGGTCCGCTCGACCTCGCAGGCCGCGGCGGCCAGGAGCTCCCGGGCGGTGACCGGCTCCAGGCCGAGCACGGAGGCGACGGCGCGGGGGGTGAGCCGGTGGCGTACGGCCAGTTCGAGCGCTTCGCGCTGCTCCGGGGTGGTGCCCGCGGCCTCGGGCCAGGCGAGCGTGGAGAGCTCCCGTCTGCGCGCCTCGGCGGCCGGGGACTCGGCGGGGGCGGGGGTGGTGGCGTCCTCCGGCGTGGGAGGCGCGTCCCCCGGGCCGGCCGGGGGGCGCGCTGCGGGGCCCGTACCCCTGGCCGGCGCGGGGGGCCTGCGGTGGGCCTGGCGGCCGCGCCTGCGCTCGGTGAGGATGCGCAGGCACG
Organism: Streptomyces microflavus; assembly: GCF_014650075.1. GTDB lineage: Bacteria > Actinomycetota > Actinomycetes > Streptomycetales > Streptomycetaceae > Streptomyces > Streptomyces microflavus. Next base: position 13,392 of record NZ_BMUG01000002.1, read on the forward strand.
TCCACCGGGCCAGGGCGTAGAGCCAGGATTGACGTTCCTCCTCGGCCTCGGGGCACCGGGCGTCGTGCCGGTCCGCGATCGCCAGGACCGCGCCGAGCGCCTCGGCCGCCGCGTCGTGGTCGCAGAGCACGGAGAGGCAGTAGGTGAAGAGTCCGTCGAGGTGCGGCTCGTAACGTGCGGCCGGTCGCTGGGCCGAGGCGTGAGGTGCCCGTCGGTGCGCCCGGTGTGCGCCGGTGGTGTCCATGGGGGTCTGCAGCCTGCTGCTCGTCACCCGGCGACCGTAGGCAGAGGAGTACGTGCCCTTAGTGCCCCTTGAGCACATTTAATCCTTACGGGTGAACGTATCCCTCGAAAGGGGATGGGGATCACGGATTCCGCCGGTAGTGCTTCCGTGCGCCCTCTGTGCGGCGGGGCGCTCGGTTCCGGGAACGCGCCCCCGTCATGACGGCGTTGTCAGAGCCCACCTATACGGTGACGCCATGGCTGCCCGTACGAAATCCGCGAAGGACCGGCCGTCCTACCGCTGTACCGAATGCGGCTGGACCACCGCCAAATGGCTCGGCCGTTGCCCCGAGTGCCAGGCGTGGGGGACGGTCGAGGAGTTCGGCGGCGCCCCCGCCGTGCGCACCACCGCGGCCGGCCGGGTCTCCACCGCGGCCGTGCCGATCGGCCAGGTCGACAGCCGTCAGGCCACCGCGCGCTCGACCGGCGTCGGTGAGCTGGACCGGGTGCTCGGCGGCGGGCTGGTGCCGGGGGCCGTCGTGCTGCTGGCGGGCGAGCCGGGCGTCGGCAAGTCGACGCTGCTGCTGGACGTGGCGGCCAAGGCGGCGAGCGAGGACCACCGCACGCTCTATGTGACCGCCGAGGAGTCCGCGAGCCAGGTCCGGATGCGGGCCGACCGGATCAAGGCGATCAACGACCACCTCTACCTCGCGGCGGAGACCGACCTGTCGGCGGTGCTCGGCCACCTGGACGCGGTGAAGCCCTCGCTGCTCGTCCTGGACTCGGTGCAGACCGTCGCCTCGCCCGAGATCGACGGCGCGCCCGGCGGGATGGCCCAGGTCCGGGAGGTCGCCGGGGCGCTGATCCGGGCCTCCAAGGAGCGCGGGATGGCCACGCTGCTGGTCGGCCACGTGACGAAGGACGGCGCGATCGCCGGGCCGCGGCTGCTGGAGCACCTGGTCGACGTGGTGCTCTCCTTCGAGGGCGACCGCCACGCCCGGCTCCGCCTGGTCCGCGGCGTCAAGAACCGTTACGGGGCGACCGACGAGGTCGGCTGCTTCGAGCTGCACGACGAGGGCATCACCGGGCTCGCCGACCCCTCGGGCCTCTTCCTGACCCGGCGCGACGTGGCGGTGCCGGGCACCTGCCTGACGGTGACGCTGGAGGGCAAGCGGCCCCTGGTCGCCGAGGTGCAGGCGCTCACCGTCGACTCCCAGATCCCCTCGCCCCGGCGCACCACCTCGGGTCTGGAGACCTCCCGGGTCTCGATGATGCTCGCCGTGCTGGAGCAGCGCGGCCGGATCAGCGCGCTGGGCAAGCGGGACATCTACAGCGCCACGGTCGGCGGTGTGAAGCTCACCGAGCCGGCCGCCGACCTGGCGATCGCGCTCGCGCTGGCCAGTGCCGCCAGTGACACCCCGCTCCCGAAGAACCTGGTCGCGATCGGTGAGGTGGGGCTCGCGGGCGAGGTCCGCAGGGTCACCGGAGTGCAGCGGAGACTGGCCGAGGCACACCGTCTCGGCTTCACCCACGCCTTGGTACCGACCGACCCGGGGAGGGTTCCTTCGGGTATGAAGGTCACAGAAGTCGCCGACATGGGGGATGCTCTGCGGGTCCTCCCGCGCCGGTCTCGGCAGGAGGCACCACAGCCTCGTCAGGAGGACGACGCGCGCCGGTAGACTTTGCCCTGGTCTCGCCCGCCCGTGGACACGGCATGGGGGACGCAAGGGCACCGCAAACCTGTTGACCGGAGGAGTGCAGTGGCAGCCAACGACCGGGCGGCAGCGCCCGGAAAGTCCGGCCAAGGCACCGGCAACGAAGCGCTGATGCGCGCCTCGTTGAGTGCGGTCGCGCCCGGAATGGCCCTGCGGGACGGCCTGGAGCGCATTCTCCGGGGCAATACCGGCGGGCTGATCGTCCTGGGCATGGACAAGACCGTCGAATCGATGTGTACCGGCGGGTTCGTGCTGGACGTGGAGTTCACCGCGACCCGCCTGCGCGAGCTGTGCAAGCTCGACGGGGCACTGATTCTCGACAAGGACATGACCAAGATCCTGCGGGCCGGTGTGCAGCTGGTCCCGGACGCCTCGATCCACACGGAGGAGACGGGGACCCGTCACCGTACGGCGGACCGGGTCTCCAAGGCGTGCGGTTTCCCCGTCGTCTCGGTCTCCCAGTCGATGCGGCTGATCGCGCTGTACGTGGACGGGGAGCGGCGGGTCCTGGAGGAGTCCTCCGCGATCCTGTCCCGGGCCAATCAGGCGCTCGCCACCCTGGAGCGGTACAAACTGCGCCTGGACGAGGTGGCCGGGACGCTCTCCGCGCTGGAGATCGAGGACCTGGTCACCGTCCGGGATGTGACGGCGGTGGCGCAGCGGCTGGAGATGGTGCGGCGGATCGCGACCGAGATCGCGGAGTACGTGGTCGAGCTCGGCACCGACGGACGGCTCCTCTCGCTCCAGCTGGACGAGCTGATCGCGGGTGTGGAGCCGGAGCGGGAGCTGGTGGTCCGGGACTACGTGCCCGAGCCGACGGCGAAACGGTCACGCACGGTGGCCGAGGCGCTGACCGAGCTGGACGCGCTGAGCCACACGGAGCTGCTGGAGCTGCCGGTGGTGGCGCGGGCGCTGGGGTACAGCGGCTCGCCCGAGACGCTGGACTCGGCGGTCTCCCCGCGGGGGTTCCGGCTGCTGGCGAAGGTGCCGAGGCTGCCGGGGGCGATCATCGAGCGGCTGGTGGAGCACTTCGGGGGCCTGCAGAAGCTGCTGGCGGCGAGTGTGGACGACCTCCAGACCGTGGACGGGGTCGGGGAGGCGCGGGCCCGGAGCGTGCGGGAGGGGCTCTCGCGGCTGGCGGAGTCTTCCATCCTGGAGCGGTACGTCTGAGTGTTGGGCCGTGCCCACCAAGCCCGTCCGGCGTTTGAGGACGGAACCCTGGGCCTTGGGAGGTCGTCCTTGTGGGCGGCCTCCTTTTTGCGTGCCGTCCGCCGGGGCTGGAGGTTCCGTCCTCAAACGCCGGACGGGCTGAAGGCGGCTAGGGCGTGTCCGGCGGATCAGGGCCGGATAGGCCGCGGCGTCTGGTGCGGTGCATCGCAAGGCGCTGGAACGTCCTCATCGCGGAGCGATTCGGGCGTTGCGGCAACGCCGCGAGGTGCCGTGCCAGGCGTCGCGGACCCGGTCAAGATCCGCCGGACACGCCCTAGTCCTTCTTCAGGACGAACGAGGCTCGGCGGACCGGGGTGTCCGGGGCCTTGGCTTCCAGGAGGTAGGTGCCGGGGGCAGCCTTGCCGGGGGGCGGGGTGGCGCAGTCGGGGGTCGAGCGGGTGCGGTTCCAGTCCACCTTGTGCACGACCGTCGCGCCCGCCGGGACCTGGAGGAAGAGCGGGCCCGGATTCGCGGGGCAGTCCCTCGAGGACCAGATCACGTCGTCGTTCTCCGCGCTCGCCTCGGTGACCGTGAGCACCACGTTCTTCGGTCCGAGGTCGGCCTTGCAGGTCACCGACGAGGTGTTGCGGGCGATGATGTCGAACGCGGGCCGGTCGTCGGGGCCGTAACTGACCTTCGTGCGCAGGGTCAACTCCAGGGCCCCGGGCTTGCATTCGGGGAGCGGGGAGCCCGCCGGGACCTGTCGGCCCGCGGTGGAGCCGCCGTCCGTGCCCGAACCGCCCGTACCCGAACCGGCCGTGTCCGCGCCGCCGGTTGACGCACCGTCGGACGGAGCTCCGCCGGAACCCGCGCCCGTGTCGCCGTTGCCGCCGTCGGAACCGCCGGAGCCGCCGTCCTCGCCCGAGTCGCCCGACTCGTCGCGGCCGCCCGGCTGTTGGCTGATCGCCGGGCCGGAGCTGCCCGGTCCCGGGGTGATCGACTTCACCGGGTCGGAGCCGCCGGGCTTGCCGTCGTCCTGGCTCCCCTTGGAGCCGACCGAGGTGAACGCCCAGGCGGCCAGCACCGCGAGCAGCGCAACCAGAAGTCCCGCTACCGCCCTTCGGCGCCAGTAGATGCTGGAGGGAAGCGGACCGACCGGATTGCGCATAGATCCCACGGGCCAAACTGTACGAGAGATCGGAGCCGTCTCAGGCCCCACCCGCCGCTCCGGCCACAAGTTTTGCCGATCATCATCAAGTTTTCCCGATGATCACCACGGGCGGCCGGTCGCCGGACCCGGTCACAGGGGACAGAACGGGTGGCGTTCCCACCCCCGGAGGCCGCCGCGCGGGCCGACACCCCCGCACCCGTGACACCGCCCCCGCCTTCCGTGCCAGGATCGTCGGTGCGATGACTGCCATGACTTCGACTTCACCCCAGACGCCCCCCGCCGCCTCCCTCCACACCCCCGTCATCGGGTGGTTCGAGCAGCACGCCCGCGATCTCCCCTGGCGCCGCCCCGAAGCGGGCGCCTGGGGGGTGATGGTCAGCGAGTTCATGCTGCAGCAGACCCCGGTGAGCCGGGTCCTCCCGGTGTACGAACAGTGGCTCGCCCGCTGGCCCCGCCCCGCCGACCTGGCCGCCGAGGCGCCCGGTGAAGCGGTCCGCGCCTGGGGCCGGCTCGGCTACCCGCGCCGTGCGCTGCGGCTGCACGGGGCGGCGCAGGCGATAGCGGAACGGCACGGGGGCGACGTACCGAGCGAGCACGCCCAGCTGCTGGCGCTGCCCGGGATCGGGGAGTACACGGCGGCGGCCGTGGCCTCGTTCGCGTACGGGCAGCGGCACGCGGTGCTCGATACGAACGTCCGCCGGGTGTTCGCCCGCGCCGCGACCGGGATCCAGTACCCGCCGAACGCCACCACGGCCGCCGAGCGCAAGCTCGCGCGGGCGCTGCTGCCCGAGGAGGACGAGCGGGCGGCGCGCTGGGCGGCGGCCACGATGGAACTGGGCGCACTCGTGTGCACCGCGCGCAACGAGGACTGCGACCGCTGCCCGATCGCCTCCCGGTGCGCGTGGCGGCTGGCCGGGAAGCCCGCGTACGAGGGACCGCCGCGCAAGGGCCAGACGTACGCGGGGACCGACCGTCAGGTGCGCGGGCGGCTCCTCGCGGTGCTGCGCGACGCGCTGAACCCGGTGCCCCAGGCCGCTCTGGACACGGTGTGGGAGGAGCCGGTGCAGCGGGCCCGGGCGCTGGACGGGCTGGTCGCCGACGGTCTCGTCGAACCGCTGGCCGACGGCCGGTACCGGCTGCCGCTGACCTGAGCCGCCGGCGTGACGCGCCCCTGAACCGGCGCTGTTACACAACCGATGGGCAGCCGTGCGTCGGCGTACGGCTGCTCCGCACAGCCTCGTGACAACGCCTCCGTAGCGTCTCCGACAGCAGTACACGGGGATTCACGGGGACGGAGGCGGTTGTCATGGCGCAGGGCGAGGTGCTCGCATTCGAGGACTACGTACGCACACGGCAGGAGGCGCTGCTGCGCAGCGCACGACGTCTGGTCCCTGACCCCGTGGACGCGCAGGACCTGCTGCAGACCGCCCTGGTGCGGACGTACGGCCGGTGGGACGGCATCGCCGACAAGTCCCTCGCCGACGCCTATCTGCGCCGCGTCATGATCAACACCCGTACGGAGTGGTGGCGGGCGCGCAAGCTCGACGAGGTGCCCACCGAGCAGCTGCCCGACGCGAGCGTCGACGACGGCAGCGAGCAGCGCGCGGACCGTGCCCTGCTCATGGACATCCTCGGGATCCTGGCTCCGAAGCAGCGCAGCGTCGTCGTGCTGCGACACTGGGAGCAGATGAGTACGGAGGAGACGGCCGCGGCGCTCGGCATGTCGGCCGGTACGGTCAAGAGCACGCTGCACCGGGCGCTGGCGCGTCTGCGGCAGGAGCTGGAGAGCCGTGAGCTGACGAGCCGCGAGGCGGTCGCCCGGGAGACCGGGAGCCGCCGGGAGACCGGTGACCACCGGCAGGCCGAGCGGCGCCGGGAGACCGAGCGGCGCCGGGAGACCGAGCGGCGCCGGGAGACCGGGAACGACCGGAGTGCGGCGCCCGCCGTCACCGGCCGGGTCCCGGCCCAGCGGTCGAAGGTCACCTCCGTCACGGCCGCACGGGGACACACACCGGTGCGGCACGACGGGCGTCACGACGAGCGGGGGCGGGAGCGGTGCGCGGCCTGACAGCCAGCAGCGACAGCAGCGAGAACGGCAGCGGGAGCGTCAGCGGGACGGGTACCGACGACGGGGGCTCCTCCGGGAGACCCCGCCGGAACCGCGGATTCCGGGCAGGTATGGCGGCGAGTGGTACGGCCCTGGCCGGACTCGCCGCCTTCGGGCTGTTCGGCATCGGCTGCACCACCGGCGGGACCGGTACCCGCGACGAGGGCCCCGCCGGCAGTCAGCCGGTCGCCCAGGTCTCCCCCCGGCCCACCCCCTCCGGCACGACCCCGGTCACCAAGCGCGTCAACGCCGTGGCCCTCCTCAAGGGGGACCCCGCGGTGAGCGAGCGGGTCCGGGAGGGGCTCCAGCCCTGCGCGGGCAAGGCCTATCCGGTCGACACCTCCTACGGCTCGATGACCGGCGGCCCGTCCGCCGATGTCGTGGTCAACGTGATGAGCTGCGCCGATTCGGTGAGCATGGGGACGTACGTCTACCGGGCCCGCGAGGACGGTTCGTACGAGAACGTCTTCATGGCCGAGGTCCCGGCCGTCTACGGAACCATCGACCGGGGCGACCTCGTGGTGACGACCCAGGTCTACGGGTCGAAGGATCCGCTGGCCTATCCGTCCGGCTCCGAGGTGGTCACCTACCGTTGGGCCGACGAGCGCTTCACCGAGCACGACCGGGTGCACAACGACTTCAGCCGTGCCATCGACGGCACGGACATCGAGGCGCCCACGCAGACGGTGCCGGAGGACCAGGCCGAGCCGGCCGAGCCCAGCGGGAACTGAACCACGAAGCCGTGGCGGCCGGACCGAGCGGGAACGGCTGTAGCGGCCCGACCCGGCGGGAAACCGAACCACCGAAGCCGTGCCGGCGGCACCGAGCGGGAACTGAAAGCGAGACGCAACGTCCATGGCCGAGACCCACGTCCTCTTCGTCGAGGACGACGACGTCATCCGTGAGGCCACCCAGCTCGCCCTGGAGCGGGTCGGCTTCACGGTCACCGCGATGCCCGACGGGCTCTCCGGCCTGGAGGCCTTCCGGGCCGACCGGCCGGACATCGCGCTGCTCGACGTGATGGTGCCGGGGCTCGACGGGGTGAGCCTGTGCCGCCGCATCCGGGACGAGTCGACCGTGCCCGTGATCATGCTCTCCGCGCGGGCCGACTCGATCGACGTGGTGCTGGGCCTGGAGGCCGGGGCGGACGACTACGTCACCAAGCCCTTCGACGGCGCGGTCCTGGTCGCCCGCATCCGGGCCGTGCTGCGCCGCTTCGGCCACGCGGCCGGACCGGAGGGCACGGGCCAGGGCGGTACGGAGGGGGAGGCCGAGGGGCTCGGCGGGGTGCTGGTCTTCGGCGACCTGGAGGTCGACACGGACGGGATGGAGGTGCGGCGGGCCGGTGAGCAGGTGGCGCTGACACCCACCGAGATGCGGCTGCTGCTGGAGTTCTCCTCCGCGCCCGGCACCGTACTCTCCCGCGACAAGCTCCTGGAGCGGGTCTGGGACTACGGCTGGGGCGGCGACACCAGGGTCGTGGACGTCCACGTCCAGCGGCTGCGCACCAAGATCGGCCAGGACCGGATCGAGACGGTCCGCGGCTTCGGCTACAAGCTGCGCGGATGAAGCGACTGGCCCTGCGGACCGGTGTCCGCTGGAAGATCAGCATCGCCATCGCCGCGGTCGGCGCGCTCATCGCGGTGGCGCTGAGCCTCGTGGTGCACAACGCGGCCCGGGTCTCGATGATCGAGAACGCCCGCGAGGTGCAGCTGGAGCGGCTGCTGGGCGCGCAGCGGTTCTACGAGGCGACGAGCATGCAGAAGAACGCGCCCAAGTTCGGCGCGAAGCTCAACGACCCGACGATCCCGGCGAGCCTGCGCGACGAGGTCCGCAAGAACCGGCGGGCCACGCATGTGGCGGAGAGCGCCGACGGGGCGCCGGACGTGTGGGCGGCCGTGCCGCTGGCCAACGGGGACGTGCTCTCGCTGCACACCCGGTTCGCGGACCGCTCCGCCACGATCATGGACGACCTGGACCGGGCGCTGATCATCGGCTCGGTCTCGGTGGTCTTCGGCGGCTGCGCGCTCGGCGTCCTGATCGGCGGCCAGCTCTCACGCCGGCTGCGCAAGGCAGCGGCCGCGGCGGGCCGGGTCGCCGAGGGCCACACCGATGTACGGGTCCGGGAGGCCGTGGGCGGGGTCGTCCGGGACGAGACGGACGAGCTGGCGCGGGCGGTCGACGCGCTGACCGACGCGCTGAACGAGCGGATCGAGGCGGAGCGCCGGGTCACCGCCGACATCGCCCATGAGCTGCGCACCCCCGTCACCGGGCTGCTCACGGCGGCCGAGCTGCTGCCGCCGGGCCGCCCCACCGAGCTGGTACGGGACCGGGCGCAGGCGATGCGGACGCTGGTCGAGGACGTGCTGGAGGTGGCCCGCCTGGACAGTGCCTCGGAGCGGGCGGAGCTTCAGGAGCTGCCGCTCGGGGAGTTCGTCAGCCGCCGGATCGGGCTGCTGGACCCGGATGTGACCGTGCAGGTGGTGCACGAGTCGTGGGTCTCCACCGACCCGCGCCGGCTGGAGCGGATCCTGGGCAATCTCCTCGGCAACGCCGCCAAGCACGGCTCCACCCCGGTGGAGGTCACGGTGGAGGGCCGGGTGGTACGGGTCCGGGACCACGGTCCGGGGTTCCCGGAGGAACTGCTGCGGGACGGGCCGAGCCGGTTCCGTACGGGCTCCATGGACCGCGCCGGGCACGGGCACGGTCTTGGCCTGACGATCGCGGCGGGCCAGGCGAGGGTGCTGGGGGCCCGGCTGACCTTCCGGAACGCGGCGCCCTCGGGTGCGGCGGAGGGCACGGGCGGGGCGATCGCGGTGCTGTGGCTGCCGGAGCACGCGCCGACGGCGACCGGGAGCTTCCCGATGCTGCGGGGGGCGGACGAGCGGCAGCCGCAGGGCTGAGGTTTTGGGGATCCGCCGGGTACAACGCCGACGGCGACCCCGAGGAGTGAGCCGTGAGGCTGTCCTCGACGTCGCCGTCGATCGGGTGACCCGGGCGCACGCCCCGGGTACCGGGGTGTAACGGGTCCACTGACTCTGTTCGGTTGTGCTGCGCGCCCGCCGGGTCTCCCCGGCAGGTCCGCGCGGTTACGCCGGCCGGATCAGATGGAGACGTGCACCGAGCGCAGGAACGCGGCGGGGTTCAGCGCCGAGCCGTAGTTCGGGGTGGTGCGGATCTCGAAGTGCAGGTGCGGGCCGCTGGAGTTCCCGGTGTTGCCGGACAGGGCGATCTTCTCGCCCGTCTTGACCTTCTCGCCGATCTTCACGTTGATCTTCGACAGGTGCGCGTACTGCGAGTACTTGCCGTTGGAGTGCTTGATCACGACGGCGTTGCCGTACGCGGGGCCGTCGCCGCCGCCGTTCGGGCCGGCCTTCACGACGGTGCCGGTGTGGGCGGCGGAGACCGGGGTGCCGATCGGCACGGCGAAGTCCTGGCCGGAGTGCTTGGCGGCCCAGCGGGCGCCACCGGTGCCGTAGCTGGCGCTCAGCGTGTACTTCTTGACCGGGGCCTTCCAGGAGGCGGCGTTCTTCTTGGCCGCCTTCTTCTTGTCCTCGGCCTTCTTCTTCGCGTCGGAGGCCTTCTTGGCCGCCGTCTTCTTGGCCGCGTCGGCGGCCTTGCTCTGCGCGGCCGCCTGCTGGGCGACCGACTGGGCGGTGGTGCCCGCGGCGAGGGGAGCGGCGGCGTCTGCGTTGCCGGCCGCGAACGCCGAGCCTGCACCCAGCACCACGGACGCTCCCAGGCCGGCGGCCAGGACTGCGCCACGGATGCGGGAGGCGGACGGGCGGATGGTGTGCTGGTTCGTTGCGCGCTTCATACGGTGAAGTCCTCCGAAGGTGAGTGGACCCGGCGTGCTGTCCGGGCTTGCTCCACCTTGGTAACCCGCACCCCCGCCGGTGCTCAAACACCCCATCTACGAAGGAAAGCCGTAGAGCGGGCCCTGGGAATTCGCCTCGGTTGTCCCGTTTCGGGAGGCGGGAGCGGGCGACGAAATCCCTCACCCGAATGGGGTTTAAACGCTGTTCTGGGGGCACTTTTCCGGACATGGCACCGCGAACGGGCCGTATCGACCGCCCCGCCGGGGCCGCCTCCGCCCGCCGGGCCGAAGGTCCCTCCACCGGTCCCGGCACCATCTCCTAGCGCGGGTAGTAGGCCTGTTTCGGCCTGTGCGCCTTGTCACCGCCGGTGGGACCTAAGTCCTTCCGATTCGGGACCTTCGGCCCGCTACGTCACTACGCTGACGGGAAAGCGGAACCGCACCCCGGGGGGACCACCATGACGGCCGAGAACACCCACGACCTGGACGGCATCGAGCTCGCCGACGCCGTCGAATCCATCCGGAACCAGCTGGTGGAGGCGGCGGCCCGGGCCACGGGCCGCCCGCTCGCCTTCGCCGTCGGGGACATCCAGATGGAGTTCACCCTCGAACTGCGCAAGGAGGCCAAGGCGGGCGGCAAGGTGAAGGCCTGGGTGGTCGAGGCGGGCGCGGACGCGTCCCGGGCGACGGGCCGTACGCACAAGGTGGCGTTCACCCTGAGCCCGCGGAACGCGGTGACCGGGGAGGCGTGGGCGATCGGGACCGAGGACGACGGGTCGACGGCGGGGTTCGGTGACGGACCCGGGCCGGGCGGGGACACGGCGGGGTTCGGTGACGGGGCGGGCCGCCCGTGAGCCCGGCGACCCCGCCCGTCACCCACCTCGGCGACCGTACGGTGGTCGTCTCCGCGATCCGCCAGGGCAGCGGCGTCCTGCTCACCGACCGGCTGGTCCTGACCTGCGCCCATGTGGTCAAGTCCGGGTCCGTCCACATCGCCCACCCCGCGCGGCGGGAGCGCGTACGGGCCACGGTCGCCTGGATCGACTACCGGCTGGACGTGGCCCTGCTGGAGGCCACCGAGCCGGTGCGGGCGATCCCCCCGGTGCGGCTCGGCGTGCTGGACACCCGCGAGGCGATCCCCGGCTGCGAGATCACCGGCTTCCCGCGCGTGCAGCGCTATGGCCCGGACAAGCGCTTGGAGGCGGACCACTACACAGCGACGGTCCTGCCCATGGCGGGCCGGGTCCGCGACCTGCTGGTCTGCGATCTGGACGGCCCGCCCGCCGCCGGCCCCGACGACGAGCCGCCGGCCCTGTCCGGGCTCTCCGGCGGCCCGGTCTTCGCCGGGGACATCCTCCTGGGCATCGCCCGCCAGGTCCCGCGACAGCGGGAGGGCCGCCGGGTCGAGTGCGTCCCCCTCGGCCCGGTCCTCGCGGCGGAGCCCTTCGTGCAGGCCTACCGCAGGACCGGCGCCCTGCTGCGGGAGGAACGCGTCCACGGCAACTTCCCGAGAGACCTGCGGTACGAGGCGGAGTACGCGCAGGCGCTGGGCGTCGCGTACCGCCGTACGAAGATCTTCGGCCTCGACGAGCTGAGCCGGCACGACTCCGAGTGGGACCTGGACACGGCCTACCTCAGCCTGGAGGCCCAGGCGCAGGACCGGACGGTACGGCACCGGGGAGCCGCGGAGCCCGCCGCGCCCCTCCCCCAGCGCATCGACACCCTCCTCACCGACCGCCCCCGGGTCCTGCTGCGCGGCGAGGCGGGCGCGGGCAAGACGACCTTGCTGTGGTGGCTGGCCGCCCACGCCTCGGCCCGCACCCTGGACGACGACCTGGCCCCGCTGAACGGCCTGGTCCCGTTCGTCGTGCCACTGCGTACGCTGCGAGCCCGTGGTGGTACGTTCCCGGGCCCGGCGGAGCTGTCCGGCGCGGCGGGCCTGGTGGTCGACGCGGCACCGGAGGGGTGGGCGAGCCGGGTCCTGGAGTCCGGGCGGGCGCTCTTGCTGGTGGACGGCCTGGACGAGGTGCCGCCGGAGGACCGGGAGCAGGCGCACGACTGGCTGTCGCAGCTCCTGGCCCGCTACCCGGAGACCCGGTGCGTGGCGACCGTACGACCGCTGGCCGTCGAACCGGACTGGCTGCGCTCGGAGGGCTTCGCCGAGTTACGCCTGCTGCCCATGCGGAACGAGGACATCCAGGCGTTCGTGGCCTCCTGGCACCGGGCGGCCCGGCTCTCCGAGGAGGACGACACCGACCGCCTGGACGCGCTGGAACAGGACCTCTCCCGCCAGTTCGACCAGAACCCCACGCTCCGTGACCTGGCCCGTACGCCCCTGCTCTGCGCGGTGATCTGCGCCCTGCACCGCCGCCGCGACGGCTTCCTCCCGGAGACGCGGTGGAGTCTGTACCGCTCGGCGCTGGAGATGCTCCTCGGCCACCGCGACCGACGCCGCCGGATCGGCGACCCCGAGGGCATCGACCTGAGCGTCGAGGAGCACACCCAGCTCCTCCAGCGCATCGCGGTCTGGCTGGTGCGCGAGGGCCAGTCGGAGTTCACCCGGGGGCAGGCGCTGCGGCAGCTCGGCCGGGCACTGGCGGGGATGGAGCGGGTGAGTGCCCAGGGCTCGCCCGCGAAGATCCTCACGCACCTGCTCAACCGCAGCGGCCTGCTCCAGGAACGCACCGACGACACCTACCAGTTCATCCACCGCACGTTCCAGGACTACCTGGCCGCAAAAGAGTTCATCGAGGACGACCACCTCAATGAACTGCTGGGGCACGCGGACGAGGAGCCCTGGCAGGACGTGATCCTGTTGGCGGCGGGACACTGCGGGCGGCGGGAACTCGCCCTGCTCGTACGCGGTTTGCTCGACGCGGGTCTGCGGCATTGGGCCCAGTCGGCGGCGCGCACCACCGTCCACGTCCTGGCCGCCCTGTGTGCTCAGCATGCGACCTGGCTGGACGATGCGGTGCGGACGGCGGTCCAGGAGAGTACGGCGGCGCTCTTCCCACCGGTCAGCGACAACCAGGTGGGCGCCCTGGCCCGGCTCGGACCGGCGGCGCTGGCCTTTCTGCCCGATCCGCGCGCGATGCCCGAGACCGAGCCGGAAGCCCGGTTCGTGGCCACCCTGATCACCGGAATCGGGGGAGCCTCCGCGATGCCCCATGCCCGCGCCTGGGCGCGGGCGCGCCCGGGGCTGGGCCGATTCTTCGCGGGCGCGTGGGAACGCTTTCCTCCCGAGGAGTACGCCGCCGAGGTACTGACTCACTGCGACCTCCGGCACACGGTCCTCGCGGTGAGCGACCGGCGGCGGTTGAGGGCGCTGCGTCACCTTCCGTATGTTCCGGCACTGTCCCTGCGCCTGGATCTGTCCGATGCGGAGATCGCTGCGGCTCTGACGGGTATCCAGCTCGACGGCCTGCTCCTGAGGAGGGCCACACGGCTCACCGAGCTCTCGTTCCTGAGCACCTTCGCGGACTCCCTGTCGGTACTGGACCTCGGATGGTGCCCGGCGCTCCGGGACTTCACGCCGCTCGCCGGGCTCCACCAGCTCAGAGACCTGTTTCTGAACACGCAGGGGACGCTCCCGGCCGACCTGGCGCCGCTGGCGGATCTGCCCGCCCTGTCGCACCTCAGGCTGCGGCACCTGGAGGCGGACCGACTGAGCGAGATCGCGGCCAACCCCGGTGTCACCGACCTGACGGTCACCAGCCAGCGTCCGCTCGTCCTGGACGGGCTCGGTGCCTGGAAGTCGCTCAGGGAGCTGGAGGTCTCGGAACTCGCCGCGTTCGACGATGCCCTCGACGCACTGCGGGAGCATTCCCGGATCACCGTTCTCCGCCTCACCGCCTTCCCCTGGGCACACCGGCCGACCCGCGCTGTGTCCGTACCCACCGTTGAGGAGCTGTCCGTACCGGCCCCTGACCACGCCGGTGACCTCGGGATGCTGCGACCGCTCTTCCCCGGGGTCACCCATCTCAGACTGGACGCCTCCGCCCTGCGCGTACTGGATCTCACGCCGCTGCACTCCTGGCCGGGCCTGCGGGTGCTGGTCACCGGGTTGCCCGGGCAGCGTCTGATCGGGGCGCAGGAGCTGGGCGACCGGCTCGATGCCCCTCCCGGCTGACGCACGGAGAAAGGGGCTGCCCCGGACCGGCCGTTAAGCCGATTCCGGGGCAGCCCCTTCACACACGCTCGGGCTCACGCCCTACAAACGCGTCACGCTTCCTTCGACAGGTTCGGGCCGGCGCCGCCTGCCGCCTGCTCGATCGGGGGGACGTCGGGCAGAGCCGACTTCTCCTCGCCGCGGAACGAGAACTTCTTCTCGTCACCCTCGCCCTCGACGCCGACGACCACGATGTGACCGGGGCGCAGCTCACCGAAGAGGATCTTCTCGGAGAGGATGTCCTCGATCTCGCGCTGGATCGTCCGGCGCAGCGGCCGGGCGCCCATCACGGGGTCGTAGCCCTTCTTCGCCAGGAGCGACTTGGCCTCGGAGCTGAGCTCGATGCCCATGTCCCGGTCCCTGAGCCGCTCGTCCACCTTGGCGAGCATGAGGTCGACGATCTGGATGATGTCTTCCTCGGTCAGCTGGTGGAAGACGACCGTGTCGTCGACACGGTTGAGGAATTCCGGCCGGAAGTGCTGCTTGAGCTCTTCGTTGACCTTGACCTTCATCCGCTCGTAGTTCGTCTTGACGTCGCCCTGGGCGGCGAAGCCCAGGTTGAAGCCCTTGGAGATGTCCCGGGTCCCGAGGTTGGTCGTCATGATGATGACCGTGTTCTTGAAGTCCACGACCCGGCCCTGGGAGTCGGTCAGGCGACCGTCCTCCAGAATCTGGAGCAGGGAATTGAAGATATCGGGGTGGGCCTTCTCGACCTCGTCGAAGAGGACGACGGAGAACGGCTTGCGGCGCACCTTCTCGGTGAGCTGGCCGCCCTCTTCGTACCCCACGTAACCGGGGGGCGAGCCGAAGAGGCGGGAAACCGTGTGCTTCTCGCTGAACTCCGACATGTCGAGGGAGATCAGCGCGTCCTCGTCGCCGAAGAGGAATTCGGCGAGCGTCTTGGAGAGCTCCGTCTTACCGACACCGGACGGACCGGCGAAGATGAACGAGCCACCGGGGCGCTTCGGGTCCTTCAGACCGGCTCGCGTACGGCGGATCGCCTGCGAGAGGGCCTTGATGGCGTCCTTCTGCCCGATGACGCGCTTGTGGAGCTCGTCCTCCATGCGCAGCAGACGGGAGGACTCCTCCTCCGTCAGCTTGAAGACCGGGATACCGGTGGCCGTGGCCAGGACTTCGGCGATGAGCTCGCCGTCGACCTCGGCGACGACGTCCATGTCGCCGGCCTTCCACTCCTTCTCCCGCTTGGCCTTCGCCGCCAGCAGCTGCTTCTCCTTGTCGCGGAGGGAAGCCGCCTTCTCGAAGTCCTGGGAGTCGATGGCCGACTCCTTGTCGCGGCGGACACCCGCGATCTTCTCGTCGAACTCGCGGAGGTCCGGCGGCGCGGTCATCCGGCGGATGCGCATCCGGGAACCGGCCTCGTCGATCAGGTCGATCGCCTTGTCCGGCAGGAAGCGGTCCGAGATGTACCGGTCGGCCAGGGTCGCGGCCTGGACGAGGGCCTCGTCCGTGATGGAGACCCGGTGGTGGGCCTCGTAACGGTCGCGCAGACCCTTCAGGATCTCGATGGTGTGCGGCAGCGACGGCTCCGCGACCTGGATCGGCTGGAAGCGGCGCTCAAGGGCCGCGTCCTTCTCCAGGTGCTTGCGGTACTCGTCGAGCGTGGTGGCACCGATGGTCTGGAGCTCGCCCCGGGCCAGCATGGGCTTCAGGATCGAAGCCGCGTCGATGGCGCCTTCCGCGGCACCCGCACCGACCAGCGTGTGGAGCTCGTCGATGAACAGGATGATGTCGCCGCGGGTGCGGATCTCCTTGAGGACCTTCTTCAGGCGCTCCTCGAAGTCACCCCGGTACCGCGAACCGGCGACGAGTGCGCCGAGGTCCAGGGTGTAGAGGTGCTTGTCCTTGAGGGTCTCGGGCACCTCGCCCTTGACGATCGCCTGGGCCAGGCCCTCGACGACCGCCGTCTTGCCGACGCCGGGCTCGCCGATGAGGACCGGGTTGTTCTTGGTCCGGCGGGACAGCACCTGCATGACCCGCTCGATCTCCTTCTCGCGCCCGATGACCGGGTCGAGCTTGGATTCACGAGCGGCCTGGGTGAGGTTCCGGCCGAACTGGTCGAGCACCAGGGAGGTGGAGGGCGTGCCCTCCGCGGGGCCGCCTGCGGCCGCCGTCTCCTTGCCGCCCGAGTATCCGGAAAGCAGCTGGATGACCTGCTGCCGGACCCGGTTCAGGTCGGCGCCCAGCTTCACGAGGACCTGGGCGGCGACGCCCTCGCCCTCGCGGATCAGGCCGAGCAGGATGTGCTCGGTGCCGATGTAGTTGTGGCCCAGCTGAAGGGCCTCGCGGAGCGACAGCTCCAGGACCTTCTTGGCTCGCGGGGTGAAGGGGATGTGTCCGGAAGGAGCCTGCTGCCCCTGCCCGATGATCTCCTCCACCTGCTGGCGGACCGCCTCGAGCGAAATCCCGAGGCTCTCCAGGGCCTTAGCGGCGACACCCTCACCCTCATGGATCAGGCCCAGGAGGATGTGCTCGGTGCCGATGTAGTTGTGGTTGAGCATCCGGGCTTCTTCCTGAGCCAGGACGACAACCCGCCGCGCGCGGTCGGTGAACCTCTCGAACATCGTTAATCGCTCCTCAGAGCGGTCGGTCAGTGAGGGGTCGGTCCCCTCCCAGTCCTTCCGCATGCTAGTCCCGCAGGACGGGACAGCTCATTCCAACTGCCGACATCCGTCCGGATCACCCCGCACCAGCGGGGATTCTTACTGCCGAACAGCTGACAACTGCTCCAACCCGATGGTGCGAGACGATGTTCCCGCAGGCCAGGCAGATACCCCTTTCGCCAGTACGCCGATGGCGAACGTGAGACGCCTCGGCCTGCGTGTCGCCCCTTCCCACTAGGAAAGTCTTACCCGCAATCACTGACAGTCCATGCGGCGCGCCCCGGTTCCCTCCGCTACGGGCGAACAACCTTGCGCTGCAACACGCTCCCGCGCGCCCCTCAAAGCCGGACTCAGCGTGACGGCGCGGGGGCTCTGCGTAACTTCGGGGGCGGCCGACCGGTTCATCGGACATGGTCCTCACCGTCCCGCCGCCCCGCTCGTCACCCGATGCCGGTCCGGGTCCCGCCGCGCTCGCCCGGTGGTACGAGCGGAAGCTCGGCTGGGCGACCGAGGGGCGCGCTCCGGTGCGGCTGCTCACCGGTCTCCGGTTCGACGTGCTGGAACTTCCCGCCGAGGCCGGTCACGCCCTGCTGCGCCGCCCTGTGCGTACCGGTCCTGTGCTGCTGAGCGGCGGGCGGATGGGGCTGCTGGTCGCCGCGGGCGGCGCCGATGAGCTGCCGGGGCTGCTCGACTGGCTGGAGTGGGGTCCGATCGCGCTCGATCTGACCGCCGTGGGGGCGGGGGGCCGGATCACGGCTCCGTCACCCCGGGGTGCGGGCTCGCCGGGGGCCGCCGTGTGGCTGCGGCCCCCCGAGCCGAGGCATACGCCCGGGCCGGCGCTTCCCGCTCTCGCGGGCTTCGGGAGCAGCGGTGGGGATGCCCCCGATCTCGTACGCCTGGTGGACGCCGCGGCGACGGAATGCCATCGGGTCCGGTTGTCGCGTGCCCGGGCCGGGCTGCGTAACGGCAGTCCGGCAGATCAGCCGTTGGCCTTCTCGTAAGCCTCGCGGATCTCGGCGGGAACGCGGCCGCGGTCATTCACGTTGTGGCCGTTCTCCCGCGCCCACCGGCGGATTTCCGCGGTGTCCTTGTTGCCGCCGGCGACGGCGCGGCCCTTGCCACGGCCCGTGGCGGCACGGCCACCGGTGCGGCGGCCACCCTTGGTGTAGGGCTCAAGAAGGCCGCGAAGCTTGTCCGCATTGGCCGTGGTGAGGTCGATCTCGTACGTCTTGCCGTCAAGCGCGAACGTCACGGTCTCGTCCGCCTCGACACCGTCGAGGTCATCGACAAGAAGGACCTGAACCTTCTGTGCCACGGGATTTCCTTTCATCGAAAATGGAGTACGCGGAAAGGAAACCGCTTTTCTCGGGAAAACACAAACCCCCGGGAGAGGTTCAGGGGATCGAGAACGCGGGAAACGTGCGCGATTCGGACATAGGGATGCAGGGCTTCCACACATCATCCGCGCATCACAGGTGCAGAAGCATCCGACTGTTGCCCAAGGTGTTCGGCTTCACTCGTTCGAGACCGAGGAACTCTGCGACGCCCTCGTCGTAGGAACGCAGCAGCTCACTGTAGACATCTGTGTCGACCGGCGTCTCTCCGATCTCGACGAACCCGTGCTTCGCGAAGAAGTCCACTTCGAAGGTGAGGCAGAAAACCCTGCGCACCCCGAGCCAGCGGGCGGTCTGCAAGAGCTTCTCCAGTACGTGATGCCCCACCCCGGCGCCCTTGATGCGGGGGTCGACGGCGAGAGTACGGACTTCCGCGAGGTCTTCCCACATGACATGGAGAGCGCCGCAGCCGATGACCCGGGCATCCTCGTCGCGTTCCGCCACCCAGAACTCCTGGATGTCCTCGTAAAGGGTGACGGTGGCTTTGTCGAGCAGGATGCCGCCGGACACGTACCCGTCGAGGAGCCTGCGTACGGATGACACATCGGTCGTCCTGGCCCGGCGTACGGTGATGGCGGGCTTATTTACCGACGGGTCGGTATGAAAGTCGGTATCCGGTTCGGTTTGCGGCTGCTCTGAGGACATGCCCCCGACGCTATCGCCCGCTCTCCGGCTCCGCGTCATCGGCTGGGGCTCCGCCTTCGGGGGCTCCGGCGGTCGGTTCCGCGTCATTGGGGGAAACCATACGAACAGCGTCCTGAAGTGCTTCGCGCTGCTCCGGCGACATCATGCCGAAGAAGGCGACAAGGGCGGCGGCCGGGTTGTCACTGTGCGACCAGGCTTCGTTCATCAGTGCGGCCGAGTAGGCGGCCCTGGTGGAGACGGCCGTATATCGATATGCCCGGCCGTCCACTTCCCTGCGGACCCAGCCCTTCTGATGGAGATTGTCCATTACCGTCATCACCGTCGTGTAGGCGATGGACCGTTCCTGCTGGAGGTCCTCAAGGACTTCCCGCACGGTGACCGGACGGTTCCATTGCCAGACGCGTGTCATCACGGCGTCTTCCAGCTCTCCCAATTGGCGGGGCACGGGATCACTTTAGTGCCAGATGTCCCGAATGACTGGTTATTTACAGAGCCAAAAGAGCGCACGGCTCTCATGAGCCGTGCGCTCCAGGGATGGTGCGAAGGTTCCGCGGGTCCCGGTGGGCCGCTTCCGCGTTCAGGCATTCTCCGGACGAGCGGTCTGCTTTACGGATTCCGCGCGGGCGATCGCCGCGTCCACGGCGTCGTCCTCCTTGGCCTTGTTCGGACCGCCCTGGCTCTTGACGATCGTCACGACCAGGCCGATGAAGAAGATGGCCATCACCACGGGGGGCACGAGCGCGGATACGTAGTCCATGCCGTCCAGAGTAGCGAGCCCCGTACGACGGGACGCGGCGACCTCCCGTGGAGGCCGCCGCGTCCGTGGGCGGTGCGGGTGTCAGCCCGCGGCGCGCTCCTCCTCCGAGGGCGGCGGGGCGGGGCGGCGGCGGGGCGGGAAGACCTCGGAGGGCTTGGGCGCCGGGCGCGGGCCGGGGGCCGGCGAGCGGCCGGGGGCGGGGGCGGGGGCGGCCGGGGCCTTGGGGCGTTCCGGTTCCCGGTCGGCCGCCCGGCCGCCGGGCAGGGCGAGCAGCCGGCTGCGGGGGCCGGGGGCCACCAGGGCGGCGGAGCGGCCGGCGAGCCGGGCCCGTACGGAGCGCTCGGCGAGGATCTGGCAGCGCTCCAGGAGGGCCGCGGCGAGCGGTTTCCCGCGCAGGGCGCGCAGGGCCGCCAGATCGTCGGGGCGGGGGTCGTATCCGGCCGCCAGGGCGTCCTGGAGGAGCTCCAGATAGCCGGTGACGGAGCCGGGAAGGGCGGCGCGGTAGCGGGCGAGGTCGGCGAGGAGGAACGCTCGCAGCCGGCCCGCCTCCCCGACCGCCTCGTCCACGGAGCCCGCGAGCCGCAGGCAGTCCTGGACATCCTCGTCGGACAGGGGCATGGGGTGGAGGGCGATGGCGAGGGCACGTCGGAGCACCCGCAGCTCGTCCGCGCTGAACGCCATGCCGCCTCGTGAACCGTAGGGCGTGGGCATAACGCGACAATACGTGCTAAATGGACAAAATCCGTTTAACTGGTCGTCGGTGGCGCGGCGCGCCTGGGCGGTCCGCCCGACCCTGCCCTCGGCCGTTCCCGCAGGTGCGCCGGGCTCCTGCGGGCCCGCCCCCTACGACCGGGACACGTTCCGCTCGTAGACCAGGCGCAGGCCGATGAGCGTCAGCCACGGCTCGTGCTCGTCGATCACGGAGGACTCCCCCAACACCATCGGAGCAAGGCCGCCGGTCGCGATGACCGTGACGTCGTCCGGGTCGGCCGTCAGCTCCTTCTTCATCCGGGCCACGACGCCGTCGACCTGGCCCGCGAAGCCGTAGATGATGCCGGACTGCATGGCCTCGACGGTGTTCTTGCCGATCACGCTGCGCGGCCGGGCCAGCTCGATCTTGCGGAGCTGGGCGCCCTTGACGCCGAGCGCCTCGACGGAGATCTCGATGCCGGGGGCGATGACCCCGCCCGCGTACTCCCCACGGGCGGAGACCGCGTCGAAGGTGGTGGCGGTGCCGAAGTCGACGACGATCGCCGGGCCCCCGTACAGCTCGACGGCGGCGACCGCGTTGATGATGCGGTCCGCGCCGACCTCCTTGGGGTTGTCCATCAGGACCGGCACACCGGTCTTGACGCCGGGCTCCACCAGGACGGCGGGGACGTCGCCGTAATAGCGGCGGGTGACCTCGCGCAGCTCGTGCAGGACCGAGGGGACGGTCGCGCAGATCGCGATGCCCTCGATGCCGTCGCCCAGCTCCATGCCGAGCAGCGGGTGCATGCCCATCAGGCCCTGGAGCAGGACCGCCAGCTCGTCGGCGGTGCGGCGGGCGTCGGTGGAGATCCGCCAGTGCTCGACGATCTCCTCGCCGTCGAAGAGGCCGAGGACCGTGTGCGTGTTGCCGACGTCGATGGTGAGCAGCATCAGGCGCCGGCCCCGTCGGTGGTGGACGCGTCGCGGAAGTCCAGGCCGATGTCGAGGATCGGCGAGGAGTGGGTGAGCGCCCCGACGGCCAGGTAGTCGACGCCCGCGTCCGCGTAGGCGCGGGCCGAGTCGAGGGTGAGGCGGCCGGAGGATTCGAGGACCGCGCGGCCGGCGACCAGGGCCACCGCCTCCGCCGTCTCGGCCGGGGTGAAGTTGTCCAGCAGGATCAGGTCGACGCCCGCGTCCAGCACCTCGCGGACCTGCTCCATCGTGTCGACCTCCACCTCGATGGGCAGGTCGGGGAATTCGGCACGGACGCGCTTGAACGCCTCCGCGACCCCGCCCGCCGCGATGACGTGGTTGTCCTTGACCAGGGCCGCGTCGGAGAGCGACATCCGGTGGTTGACGCCGCCGCCGCAGCGCACCGCGTACTTCTCCAGCGCGCGCAGACCCGCCGTCGTCTTACGGGTGTCGCGGACCTGGGCTTTGGAACCCTCCAGCACGTCCGCCCAGGCGCGGGTGGCGGTCGCGATGCCGGAGAGGCGGCAGAGCAGGTTGAGCGCGCTGCGCTCGCCGGTCAGCAGGTCGCGGGTGCGGGTGGTGACGGTCAGCAGCTTCTGGCCGGGGGCGATGCGCTCGCCGTCCTCGACGTGCCGCTCGACCTCGAACTCCTCGGTGCAGACGATCGACAGGACCGCCTCGGCGACCCGCAGCCCGGCCACGACCCCCGCCTCACGGGCGGTGAAGTCACCGGTGATCACGGCGTCCTCGGGGACGGTCGCCACGGTCGTGACGTCCACCCCGCCGTCGAGGTCCTCCTCGATCGCCACATGGGCGACGTCCTCGACCTGGACGGGGTCGAGCCCCGCCTCGGCCAGCAGCAGGGCGAGCGCCGGGTCCAGGCCGCACTCCAGGGCTTCGGGGTCGAATCCGTCGTCCCCGCCACAGCCGCAGCCGTCGCCGCAGCCTCCCGAGGGCGCGGAAGGTGCGGGCGCGCCGACCCGGATCAGCGGTACGTCCACAGGTGTGGGGCGCGGATTCTCTTCGGGCGTGGACACGGTTGCGGCTCCTCGGGGCGTGGCGGGTGGTGCGGGTGCGGCTCGCGCCGCTGCTTTCCAGCAGTCTGCTCAATCCGCCGGGCGTACGGGCGGGAATGCGGCGGTCTCCGTGCGGTGGACGACCGGGGTGCGGTCCGGGGCGATGCGGACGACCAGGTGGCGGCGCCAGTGCTCGTCGTCGCGGTCGGGCCGGTCCTCGCGCCAGTGGCAGCCGCGGGTCTCCTCGCGCTCCCGGGCGGCGGCGACCAGGACCCGGGAGACCAGCAGCAGGTTGGTGACCTCCCAGGCGTCGACCCCGGGGACCGCGTCCTTCGGGTCGGCGGCGTCCGCGTCGGCGGCGGCGCTGCGGTGCAGGGCCTCCAGCTCCTCGGCGGCGGTGGCCAGGCTGGCGGCGGAGCGCAGGACTCCGGCGCCCCGGGTCATGGTGCGCTGGATCGCCGTACGGGCCTCGGGTGCGAGCAGCGCGACGGGGTCGTCGGCGCCCTCGCCCGAGGCTTCCGCCGGTTCGGTGCGGGGCGGGCGGGTCTGGGCGATGTCCGCGGCGATGCGCTCGGCGAAGACCAGGCCCTCCAGGAGGGAGTTCGACGCCAGCCGGTTCGCCCCGTGCACCCCCGTACAGGCGACCTCGCCGCAGGCGTACAGGCCGGGGACGGTCGTCCGGCCGCGCAGGTCGGTGCGGATGCCGCCGGAGGCGTAGTGCGCGGCCGGGGCGACCGGGATCGGCTCGGTGACCGGGTCGATGCCATGGGCGCGGCAGGCGGCCAGGATGGTGGGGAAGCGCTGCTCCCACATCCGGGCGCCGAAGTGCCGGGCGTCCAGATACATGTGCTCGGTGCCGTGCTCGTGCATCTGCCGGGTGATGGCCTTGGCGACGATGTCGCGGGGGGCCAGCTCGGCCAGCTCGTGCTGGCCGAGCATGAAGCGGGTGCCGGCCGCGTCGACGAGGTGGGCGCCCTCGCCGCGTACCGCCTCGGAGACCAGCGGCTGCTGGCCCTCGGAGTCGGCGCCGAGGAAGAGGACGGTCGGGTGGAACTGGACGAACTCCAGATCGGAGACCTCGGCCCCGGCCCGCAGCGCCAGCGCCACACCGTCGCCGGTGGAGACCGACGGGTTGGTGGTGGCGGAGAAGACCTGGCCCATGCCGCCGGTGGCGAGGACGACCGAGGGGGCGCGGACCGCGCCGACGCCGTCGTGCTGGCCCTCGCCCATGACGTGCAGGGAGACCCCTGCCGTACGGCCTTCGGCGTCGGTGAGCAGGTCCAGGACCAGGGCGTTCTCGATGGTGTGCAGGGCGGCCGAGCGGACCGCCTCGACCAGGGCGCGGGAGATCTCCGCGCCGGTCGCGTCACCGCCCGCGTGGGCGATGCGGCGGCGGTGGTGGCCGCCCTCGCGGGTCAGCGCTATGTCGCCGCTGTCGGTGGTGTCGAAGGTGGCGCCGGTGGTGATCAGGCGGCGGACGGCGTCGGGGCCCTCGGTGACCAGGACCCGTACGGCCTCCTCGTCGCAGAGGCCCGCGCCCGCGACGAGGGTGTCGTCCAGGTGCTGCTCGGGGGTGTCGCCCTCGCCGAGCGCCGCGGCGATACCGCCCTGGGCCCAGCGGGTCGAACCGTCGTCGAGCCGCGCCTTGGTGACCACCACGGTGTCCAGGCCGGCGGCCGCGCAGCGCAGGGCGGTGGTGAGACCGGCGACTCCGGAGCCGACCACCACGACGTCCGCGTCGATGGCCCAGCCGGGGGCGGGGGCGGTCAGCCGTATTCCGGTCACGAGAGGGCTCCGAAGGTGAGGGGGATGTTGTCGATGAGGCGGGTCTCCCCGACCCGGGCGGCGACGGCGAGGACCGCCTCGCCGCTCTCGCGGTCGTCGGGGATCTCGGTGAAGTCCGCCGGGTCGACCAGGGCCAGGTAGTCCAGGACGAGGGGGTACTTGCCCCGAGTGGCGGCCTCTTCCAGGATCGCGCGCGCGGTGGCCCGTACGGCGGCGGGCGCCCCGTTCGGCCGGGCCAGGGCCACGGCCTGGGCGTCGGCGGCGGCCCTGGCCTCGCCGAGCCTGTTGAGCCCGGCGGCCCGGCCGTCGCCGCCGGGGGCGGTGGCCTTGGCGCGCTCGTGCAGGGCCTGCTGGGCGGCGAGCCGGTCGCGCGCCGCGAACAGGGCGCGGGGCAGGGCGAGGGCGGTGTGCCGCTCCTGCGGGGAGAGGAAACGGTTGCGGCTGGAGAGCGCGAGGCCGTCGGGGTCGCGGACGGTGGGGACGCCGGTGATCCGGACGCCGAAGTTCAGGTCGCGGACCATGCGGCGGATCAGGGCGAGCTGCTGGGCGTCCTTCTGCCCGTAGAACGCCTCGTCGGGGCGGGTGAGGTGGAGGAGCTTGGCGACGACGGTGAGCATGCCGTCGAAGTGGCCGGGGCGGGATGCTCCTTCGAGGCGCTCGCCCATGGGGCCAGCGGTGATCCTGACCTGGGGCTCGCCGCCGGGGTAGACCTCGTCCACACCGGGGGCGAAGACGGCGTCCGCGCCCGCTGCGGCGGCGGTCTCCAGGTCGGCGTCCAGGGTGCGCGGATAGCGGTCCAGGTCGGCGGCCTCGCCGAACTGGAGCGGGTTCACGAAGACGGTGACCACGACCTGGCCGTCCGGGCCCGCTGCCTCGCGGGCGGCACGGATCAGGGTGGCGTGGCCCTCGTGGAGGGCGCCCATCGTCATGACGACGGCCCGCTCGGCTCCGGCGGGGCGGGGCAGCGCGTCGAGCTCGGCTGCGGTGCGCAGGAGGGCTGGGGTGGTGCCCTGGAGCGCGGGGGCGGTGCCCTGGAGGGCCGTGGGGCCCGTGTTTCCCGTACGGCTGCTGGTGGTCATCGGGTCTCCCCCGGTCCGGGGCGGCTTTCCTGGTCGGCCAGGGCGACGAGCAGGTCCTCCGCCAGCTCCGGCTTGAGGAGGCCGTGGGCCAGCGCCCGGTCGGCCGTGGCGCGGGCCATCGCGAGGTAGCCCCCGACCATCTGCGGGGCGTGCGTGCGCAGCTCGCCGATGTGCGCGGCGACCGTGCCCGCGTCGCCCCGGGCCACCGGGCCGGTCAGCGCGGCGTCGCCGGAGCGCAGGGCGTTGTCCAGGGCGGCGCCCAGCAGCGGGCCGAGCATCCGGTCCGGGGCGGTGACCCCGGCCTTGGCCAGCAGCTCCATCGACTCGGCGACCAGGGTGACCAGGTGGTTCGCGCCGAGGGCGAGGGCCGCGTGGTAGAGCGGGCGGGACTCCTCGGCGATCCACTCCGGCTCGCCGCCCATCTCGATGACCAGCGCTTCGGCGGCCAGCCGCAGCTCCTCGGGGGCGGTGACCCCGAAGGAGCAGCCCGCCAGCCGCTGGACGTCGACGGAGGAGCCGGTGAACGTCATCGCGGGGTGCAGCGCGAGCGGCAGGGCCCCGGCCCGCAGCGCGGGGTCCAGGACCCGGGCCCCGTACCGCCCGGAGGTGTGGACGAGGAGCTGTCCCGGCCGTACGGCGCCGGTCTCGGCGAGCCCCTCGACCAGGGAGGGCAGCGCGTCGTCGGGGACGGTCAGCAGCACCAGCTCGGCGCGGGCCAGGACCTCTGCGGGCTCCACCACGGGAACGTCGGGGAGCAGGGTGGCCGCGCGGCGCCTGGAGGCGTCGGAGACGCCCGAGACGGCCACCGGGCGGTGCCCGGCGAGCTGGAGCGCGGCGGCGAGTGCGGGGCCGACGCGGCCCGCTCCCACGACGCCGACGGTGAGGCGGGCGGGGCGGTCCCTCGCGTCGAGGGGTTCCTTCGGAACTGTCGTATTCACGCGGCGATGGCCTTCCGTTCCAGTCCGCGGGGGGTACCGGACGATTTCTCTGCATGCTACGCCAGCGTTTCGGCGAAGCCCGCCCACCGCCCACAGCCTGTGGATAACTCTGCGGGGCGGACGGGAAACACCCGGGCGTGCCGTCAGTGGTCCGGGGGATGATCGTCCCATGACAGCCATGGATGAGCAGGAGCAGCGGCGGCGCCGACTGGCCGCCTGGCGCGGGTCCCGACTGGTGCTGGCGCGCCGGTCCACGGACCGCACGGTGGGCGACGGGCTCGCGGCGCTGGCGGCCGGGGCCGGTTCCGTACACGATCCGGACGACGCGGTGGATGTGTACGGGGGCGGGGTCGTCGCCGCTCTGGAGCGGCGGGTGGCCGGGCTGCTGGGGACGGAGGCGGCCGCGTTCTTCCCGACCGGGACCATGGCCCAGCAGGTCGCGCTGCGCTGCTGGGCGGGGCGCACGGGCAACGCGACGGTGGCGCTGCACCCCCTGGCCCACCCGGAGCTGCACGAGGAGGGGTCGCTCGGGGCGGTGAGCGGGCTGCGTACGGTGCACCTGACGTCCGCGCCCCGGATGCCGAGCGCCGAGGAGGTGCGGGACTTCCCCGAGCCGTTCGGCACGCTGATGCTGGAGCTGCCGCTGCGGGACGCCGGGTTCGTCCTGCCCACCTGGGACGAGCTGGAGGCGACCGTCGCGGCGGCCCGGGAGCGGGACGCGGTGGTCCATCTGGACGGGGCGCGGCTCTGGGAGTGCGGTCCGCACTTCGGGCGGGACCTCCAGGAGATCGCGGCGCTCGCGGACAGCGTGTACGTCTCCTTCTACAAGTCGCTGGACGGGCTGTCGGGGGCCGTGCTTGCGGGTCCCGACGTGCTGGTGGAGGAGGCGCGGGTGTGGCGCCACCGGTACGGGGGGCAGCTCTTCCAGCAGTACCCGGCGGCGCTCTCCGCCCTGATCGGGCTGGACCGGGAGCTGCCTCTGCTGCCGACGTACGTGGACCACGCCAAGGTGGTGGCCGGTGCGATGGCGGAGGGGTTCGCGGCGGCGGGGGTGCCGTGGTTCCGGGTGCATCCGGAGCCGCCGCACACGCACCAGTTCCAGGTCTGGCTGCCGTACGGGGCCGAGGTGCTGGACGAGGCGTCGCTGCGGCAGGCGGAGGAGACGGGGGTGACGTTGTTCCGGCGGTGGGGTTCCGCGGCGGGGGCGGCCGGGTTGCCGCCGGGGGTTTCGGTCACCGAGGTGACGGTTTCCGGGGCCGGGCTGGAGTGGTCGGCGGACGATGTGCGGGAGGCGGTGGCGGTGTTCGTGGGGCTCCTGGCGTAGGGGCCTGTCGCGGGGCCGGCCCCCGGGCGTCGGGGGTCCGTCCTCAAGCGCCGGACGGGCTGGAGTGGTGTCGGGCGGGCCGGTTCTCCGTCGGGGGGTGGGTCAGCCAGTGGTGGTAGAGGTCGCGCAGGGTCCTGCGGTCGTGGCGGCCCGGCGGGGGCGGGGCGGGCTCGCCGAGGCAGGCCGCGCGGTAGGTGTCGAGCATGTGCTGCTGCATGGCGTCCATGTATCCAGCGTGCGCAGGTCACGGCGGGGCCGCCCGTTGATTGACGGCCACCGTCAAATGAAACGACGGCCCGTCCGCGTACCCGCACTATGGACGGGTGAGCGTGTACATAGACATCGCGGGCCTGCCCTCCGATCGCATCGAATTCGCGACCTCCCCCCTCGCCGAGCTGGGGGTCGCTCTGCACGCGCTCTCCGAGCCCGGCCACCACCCCGGTGTGCACGGCTGGGCCACCGCGACCGCGGCGGCGCTGGAGCCCGATCTCGCCGACCGGCTGCTGGAGGCGGAGTTCCTCTGGCGGAACACCTTCTCCGACGTCTTCATGCCGTTCGCCGGAATCCGCGGCGGCGACGGCAGGACCGGGGCGAACCTGGCCGAGGACCTGGACATCCTGGACCGGCTGGACGACGAGCGGTTCGTCACCGCCGCGCTGGAGTTCACCTGCGCGAGCCTCTACGGGGCGGGCTCCGCGTCACCGCTGTCGGACCCGGGGATGCGGGCCCGCGCCCTGGAGATGGCGGCGGCACGCGGCCCCCGGCAGGTGGAGTTCACCCATCGGCTGCTGGCCGACCCCGCCCCCGTACGCCGCTGGATCCGGCGGCTCTTCGAGGACCTCGACCAGGCGTTCTTCGCGGACACCTGGCGCCGGGTCTCGGTCCAGCTGGTCGCCGACGCCCGGCACAAGACGGAGCTGATGCGGCGCAAGGGCGTCGGGGAGGCGATGGGGGCGGTCTCCGCCGCGATGACCCTCGACGAGGAGGCGGGCAGGCTCTCCGTCGACAAGCTGGCCGAGGGCCGGACCACCGCCGTCGACCCCGCCGTCGGCACCGGGCTCACCCTGATGCCCAGCAGCTTCGGCTGGCCGCACCTGATGGTGCTGCACGCCCCCGGCTGGCGGCCGGTGATCCACTACCCGGTCCGGATGCCCGACCTGCCGACCCCCGCGTCCGTGGAGCTGCTCCAGCTCCGGATGGAGGCCCTGGCCCACCCGATGCGGATGCGCCTGTGCCGCAACCTGGCCCGCTCGGCGTACACCACCGGCGAACTCGCCGACTCGCACAGCATCACCGCGCCGGAGGTCTCCCGGCACCTGTCGGTCCTGAAGAAGGCCGGCCTGATCACGACCCGGCGCCGCGGGCGCTACGTACTGCACCAGCTGGACCTGACGGTCGTCGCCCGCATCGGCAGCGACTTCCTGGAGGGCGTGCTGCGGTAGGGCTCGCCGTCGGGCGGGCCTCAGCCCGCTCCGCCGCCCGCGCGCACCAGGCCCGTCTCGTAGGCGAGGACGACGACCTGGACCCGGTCGCGCAGGTTCAGCTTGGTGAGGATGCGGCCGACGTGGGTCTTGACCGTCGCCTCGGAGAGCACGAGGTGGGCCGCGATCTCCCCGTTCGAGAGGCCCTGCGCGACCAGGAGCATCACTTCGCGTTCGCGTTCGGTGAGCTTCTCGATGTGCTTGTTCTTGGGCTCCTTCTCGCTGCTGGGCAGCATCGGCGAGAAGCGGTCGAGCAGGCGGCGGGTGGTGGAGGGGGCGACCACGGCGTCACCGCTGTGCACCGAGCGGATCGCGGAGAGCAGCTCGGCCGGCGGCACGTCCTTGAGCATGAAGCCACTGGCCCCGGCCTTCAGCCCGGAGAAGGCGTACTCGTCCAGGTCGAACGTCGTCAGGATCAGCACCTTCGGCGGATTCGGCTGCGCGCAGATCCGGCGGGTCGCCTCGACGCCGTCCAGGCGGGGCATGCGGACGTCCATCAGGACCACGTCGACCGCCGTGGCGCGCAGGATCTCGATCGCCTCCGCGCCGTCCCCGGCCTCGGCCACCACCTCCATGTCGGGCTGGGCGGCCAGGACCATCCGGAAGCCCGTACGCAGCAGCACCTGGTCGTCGACGAGCATCACGCGGATGGCCATGGGGTCTGTCCTGTCCTGTATGGGTGGTAGGGGGTTGCTCTGGGGGCGTCGGCGTCAGTCGGCGGGCTTGAGCGGCAGCAGCGCGCTGATCCGGAACCCGCCGCCGGGCCGTGGCCCCGCGTCCAGGGTGCCGCCGACCATGCCGACCCGCTCCCGCATCCCGATCATCCCGTGCCCGGCGCCGTCCGCGCCGCCGTCCTCGTACAGCTCGTGCGCCGCGCCCCGGCCGTCGTCCTCGACCAGCAGCCCGAGGCCGTCGTCGAAGTAGACCAGCCGGACACTGGCCCCGGCGTCGGGGCCGCCGTGCTTGCGGGTGTTGGTGAGGGCTTCCTGCACGATGCGGTACGCGGTCAGCTCCACGCCGCTCGGCAGCGGGCGGGCGGTGCCCTCCACCTTGAAGTCCACCGCCAGACCGGTCCGGCGGACCTGGTCGACCAGGTCCTCGATCTGCTCCACGTCGGGCTGCGGGACGTACTCCCCGCCCTCCCGGGTGTCGCCGGTCCGCAGCACCCCCAGCAGTCGGCGCATCTCGGCCAGCGCCTGCCGGCCGGTCGAGGAGATGGTCTCCAGCGCCTGCCGGGCCTGGTCGGGCGCCGCGTCCATGACGTACGCGGCGCCGTCGGCCTGAACCACCATCACGGAGACGTTGTGCGCGACGACGTCGTGCAGTTCGCGGGCGATCCGGGCCCGCTCGGCGGCCACGGCGACCTTGGACTGCGCCTCGCGCTCCCGCTCCAGCCGGGCGGCGCGCTCCTCCAGCTGGTTGAAGTAGGCCCGCCGGGTCCGCAGCGAGTCGCCCATCACCCAGGCCAGCACGAACGGCACCGTCATGATGACCGTCACGAAGATCTGCTGGGGCCAGGAGCCGCCCGGCTCGGCCTCCCAGCGCAGCTGGGACAGGCCCGCGGCGGTCAGGCTGCAGATCAGGGCGAGCCGGGAGGCCCAGCGCTCCCCGATCGTGGCCACCGTGAAGGTGATCACCAGCATCGCGAAGTTGCCGATGTTCGGCCGGACGTCGCCGACCAGCTGGAGCACCCCCACCGCGATGGCGAGCAGCAGCATCTTCTCGGGGAGGCGTCGGCGCAGCGCCACGACCGTGGAGAGGCCGAGCGCAACCGGAATCGCGAGGATCTCCTCCCGGCCGGCGTCGTACATGCCCGACACCATCGACATGCCGGAGAGCCCGAGGAGGACGACCGCCCAGAAGACGTCGACGCCCGTCGGGTGTCTGCGGAGAAAATCGTAGAGGCGCTGCACGTAGCCCAGCGTAGGGACAACGGATAGGTGCCCGGGTCAACCGGAGGGTCGATCCAGATCCTGGGACCGTACTCCCCAAGGTGGAGACTTGCCCACATGACGGAGGAGTGGCAGGGGTGGCGGGAGGCGGCACAGACCGCTTTGTACGGGGACGAGGGCTTCTACCGGAGTCCGGTCCGGAGCCCGGACGGGCCGGCGGGCCACTTCCGTACGTCGGTCCACGCGTCGCCCCTGTTCGCGCGGGCGGTGGCCGCGCTGCTGGCCCGGACGGCGGCGGAGCTGGGTGTCGGCACGGTGGACCTGGTCGATGTCGGGGCCGGGCGCGGTGAGCTGCTGACGGGGGTGCTCGCCGCCGTCCCGGAGGGGCTGGAGGTGATCCCGTACGGGGTGGAGGTCACCGCCCGTCCCCCGGGGCTGGACCCCCGGATCGTCTGGTGCGCCGAGCCGCCCCGGGGCGTCACCGGGCTGCTGTTCGCCAACGAGTGGCTGGACAACGTGCCGGTGGAGGTGGCGGAGGCGGACGGGGACGGCGTCGCCCGGTACGTACAGGTGCGGAGCCCGGACGGGGCCGAGCGGCCGGGTCCGCCGGTGACCGGGGCGGACGCGGAGTGGCTGGAGCGGTGGTGGCCGCTGTCGGCGCCCGGTGAGCGGGCGGAGATCGGGCTGCCCCGGGACCTCGCCTGGGCGCGGGCGGTGGGTTCGCTGGAGGCCGGGCTCGCGGTGGCGGTGGACTACGCGCATGTACGGGGCCGGCGGCCGCCCTTCGGGACGCTGACCGGGTTCCGGGGCGGGCGGGAGGTGCACCCGGTGCCGGACGGCTCCTGCGACCTGACCGCGCATGTGGCGCTGGACGCGTGTGCGGCGGCCGTCACGCGCGGAGTCGCCGAACTCACCGACCAGCGGGCGGCGCTCGGCCGGCTGGGGGTCTTTGGCGACCGGCCGCCGCTGGGCCTGGCCGCATCCGATCCGGCGGGGTATCTGCGGGCGCTGTCGGCGGCGGGCGAGGCGGCGGAGCTGACCGCGCGCGGCGGGCTCGGCGACTTCGGCTGGCTGCTGCACCACGTGGGGGCGGGCCTGAGGTGACCGCCGGTGCGGCGGGGCCCGGTCGGGGGATACTGGCGCCCATGACGGAGACGACCATCGGCATCGGCGGCGCGGCGGAGAGCACCGACATGGTGCTGAACATCGGCCCGCAACACCCCTCGACTCACGGGGTGCTCCGGCTGCGGATCGTCCTGGACGGTGAACGCATCCAGCACGCCGAGCCGGTCATCGGCTATATGCACCGGGGCGCGGAGAAGCTCTTCGAGGCCCGCGACTACCGGCAGATCATCATGCTCGCCAACCGCCACGACTGGCTCTCCGCGTTCTCGAACGAGCTGGGTGTCGTGATGGCCGTCGAGCGGATGCTCGGCATGGAGGTCCCCGAGCGCGCGGTCTGGACGCGGACGCTGCTCGCCGAGCTGAACCGGGTCCTCAACCACCTGATGTTCCTCGGCTCCTACCCGCTCGAACTCGGCGGGATCACCCCGGTCTTCCACGCCTTCCGGGAGCGCGAGGAGCTCCAGGCGGTGATGGAGGAGGTCTCCGGCGGCCGGATGCACTACATGTTCAACCGGGTCGGCGGGCTCAAGGAGGACGTCCCGGCGGGCTGGTCGGGGCGGGTACGCGACGCCGTCGCCTCGGTCCGCTCCCGCATGGACGTGTACGAGAACCTGGTCCTCGGCAACGAGATCTTCCGGGGCCGTACGCGCGGTGTGGGCGTGTTCTCCGCCGAAGCGGTGCACGCGTACGGGGTGTCGGGGCCGATCGCGCGTGCCTCGGGCGTCGACTTCGACCTGCGGCGCGACGAGCCGTACCTCGCGTACGGGGAGCTCCAGGACACCCTCAAGGTCGTCACCCGGACCGAGGGCGACTGCCTGGCCCGCTTCGAGTGCCTGCTGGAGCAGACCCTCAACTCCCTGGACCTGGCGGACGCCTGCCTGGACCGGATGGCAGGCCTGGAGCCGGGCCCCATCAACCAGCGGCTGCCCAAGGTGCTGAAGGCGCCCGAGGGGCACACGTACGCCTGGACGGAGAACCCGCTCGGCATCAACGGCTACTACCTGGTCTCCAAGGGCGAGAAGACCCCGTACCGGCTGAAGCTGCGCTCCGCCTCCTTCAACAACATCCAGGCGCTCACCGAACTGCTGCCGGGGACGCTGGTCGCCGACATGGTGGCGATCCTGGGCTCGCTCTTCTTCGTCGTCGGGGACATCGACAAGTAGTCGACAAGCAGGAGCGCGCGTGGACTCCTAGGAGACCGCGCCGCGCAGCTCCGCCACGTCGATCTGCTCGGTCTCGTCGTGCGCGGTGAGGTCGATGACCTTGCCGACGGCCCGGTTCTGCGCGGCTCCGGTCCGGTGGTCGGCGAGCGCCTCCTCGCCGACGACGTCCGCGAGGTCCTCGTTCTGTACGGCCTCGATGGCGGCGTTCGTCTTCTGCGTGCCGAAGAAGTCGAAGGTGCCCTGCGGGACCAGGTGGCGGCGGGCCGCCGCGTACGGCACGACGGCCGAGGCGGTGGGGACCGAACGCGGTACGTGCACGGGCACGTTGGAGGCCGGGGTCCTGGCGCCGAGCGCCTGGGGCTGGGGCCGGGCACCGAGGGCCTGCGGCTTGGCCTGGGAGGCCGGCGTGATCGGCGCCGGAGCGGCGGGGGCCGGGGCCTTCATGGGCGGTACGCCGGTGGCGTCGGGGGCGGCCGCCGGGGCGCCGGGGCCGGCTTTCGGGGCGTCGGGACCTGAGGCGTTCACGGCCGGGGGCTGCGCAGCCGGGGCGTTCGCATCCGGGGTCTTCGCGGCCGGGGCGTTCGGAGTCGGAGTCTGCGCTGCCGGGGCGGGCGGGGTGGTGGACGGGCGGCGGTGCTGGTGGTGCTCGCCCGCCCCGGTGGCCGCCGCGCCCTTCCCCTGCGGGCCTTCCTCCTCCGCGCCCTGCTCCGCGGTGCGGCGGGCTTCCTGGAGTGCGGCGTTGCGGGTGAGGTTCAGCAGGGCCTCGTCCGCGCGGCGGTAGGCGGCCGGGGTCGGCGTCGAGCGTCCCGTGGGCAGCTCGGGGGCCGGGGCGGCCGCCTCGATGGCGAGCTGCCTGCGGCCCTCCAGCGCACTGGCCCGCTCGGTCTCGGCGTTGGCGTACCGGCGCAGCAGTCCCGCGTGCTCCCCGCGCAGCCCGGCGAGCTCCACGCGCTTGCGGCGGAGCTTGGTCTCCAGACGGGTGCGCAGCTCGCGCGACTCCTCCAGGTCCTGCTCCAGCTCGGCTATCCGCTCCTCGGCCCGCCACTCGTCACGGGTGCGGGCCCGCGTCAGCTCGGCGACCTGCAGCCCCGCGGCCCGGTCCCAGCTGCGCATCAGATACGCGCCGGTCAGGGCGGCGGCGGCCACGGCGGCCACCAGGCCGCGCAGGGCGAGGGGTTCGGCGAGGAACCAGGCGCCGGAAGCACCGACGACCGACACTCCCGCCACCACGGAGGGCGGCAGGATTCTGTGAAGGGGTGGCGAATGGCGGTGGCGTCCACGTGGCATGGCCTGAAATTTACCGTGTGTACGCGCCACTTGGGGGCCGCTCGGCAATCTGTTCCCCGCCGGTTACCTCACGGCCCCCGAAATGTCCTCCGCCCGAGCCCTACTTCTTGATCAGACCCTTCGACTCCAGATACTCCTTGGCCACGTCGGCGGGCTTCGCGCGCTCGGCGTCGATCTTGCGGTTCAGCTCCGCGAGATCCTCCGTGGTGAGCGTGTCGGTGAGCTTTCCGAGCGCGTCGGCGACCTCCGGGGCGCCCGCGTCCTTGGCATTGAGGACCGGCAGGACGTTGTCGGCGTTCTGGAGCTTCTTGTCGTCCTCCAGGAAGACCAGCCCGTCGATCACCGCGTCCGTGGTGGTCGTCAGGACCAGCTCGACCTTGCCGTCGCGGACGGCCTGCTTGGACTGCGGGGTGCCGACGCCCTTGGGGTCGATACCGGTGACGTCGATGCCGTACGTCTTCTTCAGACCGGGTGCGCAGAAGGGCCGCACCTCGCACTCGTCGCCCGCCGCGATCTTCACCTTGAGCTTCGACTTCCCAAGATCGGAAAGGGTCGTGAGCTTGTTCTTCTCGGCGAATTCCTTCGAGACCGCGAAAGCGTTCTGGTCGACGGCCTTACCGGCCGGGAGCACCTTGAGGCCCAGCGGGCCCGCGAGCTTCTCCAGAGCGGCGACCGTGGCGTCGGCGTCTCCGGAGGCGAGGGGGGTGGACTGCGCCTTCTCCGCCCCGTTCACCTTGGCGTTGAGGAATTCGGTGATCGTCGCGGCGTATTCGGGGACGACGTCGATCTCGCCCTTCTCCAGCGAGGGCTCGTACAGCTCGCGGTTCTTCACCGTGGTGATCGAGGTGTCGTACCCGGCGTCGCCCAGGATCTGCGCGTACAGCTCGGCCAGCACCTTGGACTCGGTGAAGGAGGCCGAGCCGACGACGAGGGAGCCCTTCTTGCTGTCGCCGCCCGAGGAGCCGGAGCCCTTCTCCTTCTCCAGGCTGTCGCCGCCGCAGGCCGCCAGCGACCCTGCCAGCGCCACCATGCCGATGACCGCTCCGGCTATCCGCGAGGTTCTGCTCATGTCTGTTCTCCGTCCGAACTGAAAAAGGTGACCAAAAGGAAGTTGGGGGCCGCCGGGCCCGTCAGGCGGTGCGGCGGCGGCGCAGCGGTGAGAGCACCCGGTCCAGCGCCACCAGCACCCCCTCCACCAGCAGGGCCAGGGCGGCGACCAGGATCGCGCCCGCGAAGACCTGCGCGGTGTCGTAGGTGTTGAAGCCGGCGGTGATGATCCGGCCGAGGCCGCCGAGACCGACCATGGCGGCGATCGAGGCGGTGGCCACGACCTGGACGGCGGCGGAGCGCAGCCCGGTCATGATCATCGGGTAGGCGAGCGGCAGCTCGACCCGGACGAAGAGCTGCCCGCCGGACATCCCCATGCCCCGGGCGGCCTCCACCACGGACCGGTCCACCTCCCGCATCCCGACATAGGCGTTGGTCAGCAGCGGCGGCACGGCGAACAGCACCAGCGCGATGATCGTGGGCCAGTAGCCGGAGTTGCGCAGGGGCGTGACCATGAAGAGGGCCAGCACCGCGAAGACCGGAATGGCCCGCCCGACGTTGGAGATGTTGACCGCGAGCGCGCCGCCCCTGCCGATGTGCCCCAGGTACAGGGCGAGCGGCAGGGCGATGGCGCAGGCCACCGCGAGGGCGACCCCGCTCACGTACAGATGCTCGCCGAGCCGGTGTGCGGCTCCGCCGTCCCCCGACCAGTTGGCCCCGGTGGCCAGCCAGGTCCAGGCTTCGCCGATGACTCCCACGGGTCAGCCCGCCTCCACCTTCGCCGGGGCGGGTATGCCCGCCGGACCGCCGGGGCCACCTGAACCGTCCGTGGCACCGCCCGGGCCGCCGGAACCGTCCGCGCCGCCCGCACCCGTACGCGTATCCCCCGTCGCCGCCGGTATACGCGTCCAGGGCGTCAGCAGCCGCTGGAGGCCGAGGAGCAGCAGGTCGGCGGTGACCGCGAGCAGCACGCACAGGACGGAGGCGGCGAGCACCTGGGCCTTGAAGAAGCTCGGCAGCGCGTCCTCGATGAGATTGCCGAGGCCGCCCTTGCCGACGAGCGAGCCGACCGTGGTCAGCGCGACCGTCGACACGGTGGCTATGCGCAGCCCCGCCATCAGCGCGGGCAGCGCGAGCGGGAGCTCCACCTCCCACAGCAGCCGCCACGGCCCGTATCCCATGCCCCGGGCGGCCTCCTTGGCCTCCTGCGGGACCGCTTCGAGGCCGGCCAGGATGTTCCGCACCAGGATGGTGAGCGAATAGAGCACCAGGCCCGTGACGACCAGCGCCGCGGAGAGCCCGAACAGGGGCAGCAGCAGCGAGAACATCGCCAGCGAGGGCACGGTGTAGAGGATCGTCGTCAGCCCGAGCACCGGCCCGGCGAAGCCACGGCCCCGGCGGGCGAGCAGCGCCAGCGGAAAGGCGACGGCGAGCCCGATGAGGACCGAGACCACCGTGATCCCGATGTGCTGCACGGTGGCGTCCGTCAACTCCTGGCTGCGGGAGCGCAGATACTCGCCGCAGATCCAGTCGTTCGTCGCCAGGCAGTTCTGTCCGGCCATCCGGCCCCCACCTCCCGTTTCCCTGTCGCGCCCGTGTCGAACTGATGTCTGGCGAGCCTATCCTCGACCACTGACAATCGCGGAGGCTGTCGCATTCCAGCAACATGCCCTTCACAGAACGCCCTCCACAATGGGGAATCATGATCCGTTTCGAGCACGTCACCAAGCGGTACGCGGACGGCACCACCGCCGTCGACGACCTTTCCTTCGAGGTCGCCGAGGGTGAACTGGTCACGCTCGTCGGACCTTCCGGCTGTGGCAAGACGACCACCATGAAGATGGTGAACCGGCTGATCGAACCGACCGAGGGCACGATATTCCTCGACGGGGACGACATATCGGCCATCGACCCCGTCGAACTCCGCCGCCGCATCGGCTATGTGATCCAGCAGGTGGGCCTCTTCCCGCACAAGACGGTGCTGGAGAACACCGCGACCGTCCCCCATCTCCTCGGCTGGAAACGCGGAAAGGGACGCGAACGCGCCGCCGAACTGCTCGACCTCGTCGGACTCGACCCTTCCGTCTACGGCGACCGCTATCCGGAACAGCTCTCCGGCGGTCAGCGCCAACGTGTCGGCGTCGCCCGCGCCCTGGCCGCCGATCCACCCGTCCTGCTGATGGACGAGCCTTTCGGAGCGGTCGACCCGGTGGTCCGCGAACGGCTCCAGAACGAATTCCTGAAACTCCAGGCCCGGGTCCGTAAGACCGTGCTGTTCGTCACCCACGACATCGAGGAAGCCGTCCGCCTCGGCGACCGGATCGCCGTATACGGGCAGGGCCGCATCGAGCAGTTCGACTCCCCCGCCACCGTCCTCGGCGCCCCCGCGACCCCGTACGTGGCCGACTTCGTCGGCGCCGACCGCGGGCTCAAGCGCCTGTCGGTGACCCCGATCGAGGAGAGCGACCTCGACCAGCCCCCGGTCGTCCACCTCGACGACTCCCTCGCCGAGGCCACCGCACGGCTCCGGTCCGAGGGCGCGCGGTGGGCCGTCGTCCTGGACGGCCGGGACAACCTGCACGGCTGGATCCCCGCCGACAGCGCGGCCTCCCCGACGGCGAAGGGAACCGTCCGCGAGCACGCCCGCCGGATGGAGGCCTGGCTCCCGCTCGGCGCCCCGCTCAAGCAGGCGTTCGCCACCATGCTCCAGCACGACGCGGGGTGGATCGCGGTCATCGACAAGGAGAGCGAGGGCCACTTCCTCGGTGTGCTGACCCCCGCCCGGCTGCACGAGGCGCTGCGCCGCTCGATCGACGCGGACGCCCAGGCGCTGCCGCGCGCGGAGGTCGCCGTGGAGACGGTCGCCACGGCATGAACGGGGCACACACCGCGCGCTGAGCCGCCCGGCCCGGCCCGGGCCCGCCCGGAACGCCTCCGCCCCCGGGGCCGCCCGGCCGGCCCTGGGCCCGCTCGGAACGCCTCACTCCGCCTTGAGCCGCCCGCTCAGCCACTCCAGGGCGGGCGGGATCTCCCGCCGCCAGGTCGTGAAGTTGTGCCCGCCGCTGTCCAGCACGATCGACGACACCGCGGCGGGCTTCTTCACCTTCCCGATGAACTTCATCGTGCTGTCCCGGTTCCCCTCGCCCTGCCGTGACGTCGTCACCAGGAAGGAGCCGCCGGACGGAGGCCGGTTCTCCAGCGTCCACAGCAGGTCGGCCCGCTTCCGCAGTGCCTGGTTCCCGTGGAACAGGTCCCCGGTCGTCGGGTCCTCGGCGGCCTTGTAGTACGCGGAGAGCCCGGCGCTCGCCGCGTACCGGTCCGGGTGGTGCAGCCCGATCTTCAACGCGCAGTAGCCGCCCGTGGAGTTGCCGATGATGCCCCAGTTACGGGCCTGCTTCCCGACCCGGTAGGACTGCGCGATCGCCTCCGGGAGGTCCTTCGCGAAGAACGTCTCCGTCTGCGGCCCCTTCGGGATGTCCACGCACTCGGTGTCCCGCGGCGGGGCCACCGTCGGCCGCAGCATCACCAGGATCATCGGCTGCGCCCTGCCCGCCTTCACGCGCTCGTGTGCCGTCTGGGGGTAACGCAGGCCCTTGAGAAGGTTCTCCGCCGTCCCCGGGTAGCCGGTCAGCACCACCACCGCCGGGAACGTCCGCCCGGCCCGGCCGCTCCGGAAGTACTCCGGCGGCAGATAGACGTACGCCGGGGACTCGATGCCCGATCGCCGCCCGGAGATCACCACCTTGTCGATCCGCCCGCCCGCCGCCGGCACCGCGCCGCCCGGCACGTCCGGCCGCTGGGTGCCGATCCGCGTCATGCTCCGCGGGCCGGGCTCCCCGTCCGTGTGGTCGGTGACCACGCCCAGGTCCTGTTCCTGGCCGAAGAGGTCGGCCCAGGAACCGTAGAAGAGGAACGCGTTGTTGGCCGCCAGGCCGACCGAGGCGAACAGCGTCAGCTGGGTCGCCAGCAGCAGCCCGACCCGGCCGGTCACCGCTGCGGCGCTCCGCCGGGCCAGGCGCGGCCAGAGCCGGACCGTGGCGGCGAACAGCGCCACGGCGGCGGCCGCCACGACCGCCAGAACTACCTTGCTGGTGAGACCCATGAGCGAGCTCTCTCTGCGATTCGGCGTGCGAAATTTCCGGAATGTGAATGAACCTTCACAGCGCAACCCCCGTCCTAGAGGGCGCACATCGTCCGCAGGGCCACGGCCGACGGACTGAAGGAATCCCGATCCCGACTGGAGCCACGGAAGCGATGTCTGTCACGGTAGATGGGGATAAATCGGTGTCGGTTCCGCAGCGCATGAGGCGGCTTCTGCGCGGCCCCCGCCCCGAATCCGTACCGGTCGTCGTCGGCACCGCCTGCACCGTCGTCGGGCTGATCGACGTGGCGGCCGGGGTCTTCCCCCGCTTCCGGCACAGCCGGATGCACACCCTCGCCGAAGTGCTCCCCGGGGCGCTCGGCCCGTTCGCCGCCGCGCTCTCGCTGAGCGCGGGCATGCTGCTGCTCCTGCTCGCGCACGGGCTGAAGCGGCACAAGCGGCGGGCCTGGCGGGCGGCGGTGGTGCTGCTGCCGGCGGGGGCCGCGGCGCAGTTCGCGTACCGTCACTCGGTCGTCGGCGTCCTGGTCTCCCTGACGCTCTGCTACCTGCTCGTCCGCCACCGGGACCAGTTCCGCGCCCTGCCCGACCCGCGCAGCCGCTGGCGGGCGCTGGCCAACTTCGTTCTGCTCGGCGCCGGTTCGCTGGCCCTCGGGCTGGTCATCGTCTCCGTCCACCCCGGCCGGGTCGTCGGTGACCCGTCCATCGCGGACCGGCTCCAGCACGTGCTGTACGGCCTCTTCGGCGTCGAAGGCCCGGTCGACTACGCCGGGCGGACCAGCTGGACCGTCGCCTACTCGCTCGGCGCGCTCGGCCTGCTGACCGCCGTCACCACCATCTACCTCGCCTTCCGCCCCGAACACCCGGCAGCCCGCCTCACCGAGGACGACGAGAGCCGGCTGCGGGCGCTGCTGGAGACGCACGGCGGCCGCGACTCGCTCGGCCACTTCGCGCTCCGCCGCGACAAGGCCGTCGTCTTCTCCCCCAGCGGCAAGGCCGCCGTCTGCTACCGGGTCGTCTCCGGGGTGATGCTGGCCGGGGGCGACCCCATCGGTGACGTGGAGGCCTGGCCGGGCGCCATCGAACGGTTCATGGACGAGGCGAAGGCGCACTCCTGGACCCCCGCCGTGATGGGGTGCAGCGAGCGCGGCGGCGAGGTCTGGACCCGCGAGACCGGGCTGACCGCCCTGGAGCTGGGCGACGAGGCGGTGGTCGATGTCGCGGATTTCTCCCTCGCCGGGCGGGCCATGCGGAACGTACGCCAGATGGTGGGGCGCATCGAACGCAACGGCTACGAGACCCGGGTCCGGCGGGCACGTGACATCGGCGCCACCGAGCTGGAGCGCATCCGCCGGGCCGCCGCCGACTGGCGCGGCACCGACACCGAGCGCGGCTTCTCCATGGCGCTCGGCCGGATCGGCGACCCCGCCGACGGGGACTGCGTGATCGCCACCGCCCATCTGCCCGGCTCCGGGGACGGACCGCACGGCGACCTGAAGGCCGTCCTCCACTTCGTCCCCTGGGGGCGCGACGGGATGTCCCTGGAGCTGATGCGCCGCGACCGCTCGGCCGACCCCGGCATGAACGAGCTCCTGATCGTCGCCTCGCTGCAGGCCGCCGGGAAGCTCGGCGTCGCCCGGGTCTCGCTGAACTTCGCGATGTTCCGCTCCGCCCTGGCCCGCGGCGAGCGGCTGGGCGCCGGGCCGGTGCTGCGCTGCTGGCGCGGACTGCTGATCTTCCTCTCCCGCTGGTTCCAGATCGAGTCGCTGTACAAGTTCAACGCCAAGTTCCGGCCCCGCTGGGAGCCCCGCTTCGTGGTCTTCCGCACCAGCCGGGACCTGCCGCGGATCGGGATCGCGGCGATGCAGGCCGAGGGGTTCGTGAACCTCTCGCTGCCCCGCCCGTTCCGCTCCCGCTCCCCCCGCCCCTGCGGCCACACGCTGCGCAGCGCCCCGGAGCACGAGGTACGCGCGGCATGACGGGCGGCGGCGCGGGCCTAGGCTGGTGGTATGAGTACGTCACGCACGCGGGGCACGGTACGAGGGCTGCCGGAGTGGGACCGCTGTGCGGTCATGGGGGTCGTCAACGTGACGCCCGACTCCTTCTCCGACGGGGGCCGCTGGTTCGACACCACGGCCGCGGTGAAGCACGGCCTCGACCTGGTGTCCGAGGGTGCCGACCTGGTCGACGTCGGCGGTGAGTCGACCCGCCCCGGCGCCAGCCGGGTGGACGAGTCGGAGGAGCTGCGGCGGGTCATCCCTGTGGTGAAGGGGCTGGCCTCCGAGGGCGTCACGGTCTCCGTGGACACCATGCGCGCCCGCGTCGCCGAGAAGGCCGTCACCGCCGGGGCCGTCCTGGTCAACGACGTGAGCGGCGGTCTCGCGGACCCGGACATGATCCCGGCCGTCGCCGCCGCCGAGGTCCCGTTCGTCGTGATGCACTGGCGCGGCTTCAGCGAGTCCATGAACAGCCGCGCGGTGTACGAGGACGTGGTCGCCGAGGTCCTCGCGGAGCTGCGGCAGCGGATGGACGCCGTGATCGCGGGCGGCCTCGACCCGGAACGCGTCGTGATCGACCCCGGCCTCGGCTTCGCGAAGAACGCCCCCCACGACCTGGCACTCGTCGCACACCTGGACGAGCTGCACGCGCTGGGCCGCCCGCTGCTGGTGGCCGCCTCCCGCAAACGCTTCCTCGGCCACGTCCTGGCCGGCCCCGGCGCCTCCCTGCCGCCCGCCCGCGAACGCGACGCGGCGACCGCGGCGGTCTCCGCCCTCGCCGCCCGGGCCGGGGCCTGGGCGGTCCGCGTCCACGAGGTGGGGGCCACCGCCGACGCGGTACGGGTCGCCCGTGCCGTCGAGGGAGCCGCGTGAACGAGGACCACGCGTCGGCCGCCGCCGACATCGCGGAGGTCGAGACGGCCAACACCGCCTTCTACGAAGCACTGGAACGCGGCGACCACGAAGCCCTCTCCGGCCTCTGGCTGCCGGGCGAGGACCTCACCGTCTCCTGCGTCCACCCGGGGTGGCCGGTGCTCACGGGCCGGGGCGACGTGCTGCGCAGCTACGCGCTGATCATGGCGAACACCGAGTACATCCAGTTCTTCCTCACCGACGTCAACGTGGCGATGACCGGAGA
This sequence comes from Streptomyces microflavus, assembly GCF_014650075.1. GTDB lineage: Bacteria > Actinomycetota > Actinomycetes > Streptomycetales > Streptomycetaceae > Streptomyces > Streptomyces microflavus. The sequence continues at coordinate 56,191 of NZ_BMUG01000002.1, forward strand.
CACCGCCCTGGTCACCTGCACCGAGAACATCCTCAGCGGCGGCCCGGCCGAGGACGGCGACGCGCTGGGTCCGCTGGTGGGCCAGCTGGTCGTCGCCACGAACGTGTTCCGGCGCACGCCCGAGGGCTGGAAGCTCTGGTCCCACCACGGCTCGCCCGTCCTGGCGGAGACCGACGAGGACGACGACGAGGAGTCCCCTTCCTGAGGACGCGGAGCCACTCTCCCGGGTGGCGACCCCTCCGGATGGGTTGGAATCCACGGCCGCGGGGTATGGGCGGCTACCAGCCCCGTGAGGCGCTGTCCATAGCCCCCACGGGCGAGCACTGTCGGTGCTCGCAGGTAGATTCGAAAGAAGGCACCTTGCCGCCCGCACGCGGCCGGATGCCTCTTGGACCAACAACAGCAGGAGTGATTCGCGTGGATCGTGTCGCGCTGCGCGGCCTCAAGGCCCGTGGGCACCACGGTGTCTTCCCCCGGGAACGGGAAGAGGGCCAGACCTTCATCGTCGACCTGGTGCTCGGCCTCGACACCCGCCCCGCGGCAGCCACCGACGACCTGGCCCGCACCGTGCACTACGGCGTGGTGGCCGAGGAGGTCGTCGACGTGGTGACGGGTGAGCCGGTCGACCTGATCGAGACGCTCGCCGAGCGCATCGCCCAGCAGTGCCTGAAGCACGAAGGTGTCCAGGAGGTCGAGGTGGTGGTGCACAAGCCGGACGCGCCGATCACCGTCCCCTTCGACGACGTGACCATCACCATCACCCGGAGCCGAGCATGACTGCGTTTTCCACCGAGGGGCAGAGCGACCCGACCGTGCAGCCGGTGCCCACCGCCGTCGTCAAGCAGGTGGACGCCGCCGACATCACCCTCTCCAACCCCAAGATGGCCGTGATCGCCCTCGGCTCCAACCTGGGCAACCGGCTGGAGACCCTCCAGGGCGCCGTCGACGCGCTGGAGGACACCCCGGGCCTGCGGGTCAAAGCCGTCTCCCCGGTGTACGAGACGGAGCCCTGGGGCGTCGCCGAGGGCAGCCAGCCCTCGTACTTCAACGCGGTCATCCTCGTGAAGACGACACTGCCCCCCGCCTCCCTGCTGGAGCGCGGCCAGGCCGTCGAGGAGGCCTTCGACCGGGTCCGCGAGGAGCGGTGGGGCCCGCGCACCATCGACGTCGACATCGTGTCGTACGCCGATGTCCTCTCCGACGACCCGGTGCTCACCCTCCCCCACCCCCGCGCCCGTGAGCGGGCCTTCGTCCTCGCCCCCTGGCACGACGTGGACCCCGAGGCCCAGCTGCCGGGCGCAGGCCCGGTCGCCGAGCTGCTCGACGGGGTCGGCCGTGACGGAGTCCTGCCCCGCGCCGACCTGGAACTACGGCTGCCGGAGTAGTCGTTAGTCTCGACGGGCAGCGGGCAGGACAGGAACACAGGCGACGAAGGGCGGCTCACGCGGTGAAGCAACTACGGCTCGGGGTACTGGCGGGCCTCTTCGTCGCCGCCGGCGTCCTCTCCTGGGGTGGCGCACGCCTCTGGGACTCCCTCGGCACACTCCCGAGCGTGCCGCTGGCCGCGTCGATCGTGCTCGCCGTGATCGCGGCGATCCTCCTCGCCACCGCGCTCTCCCTGCGTGCCCGCCTCCGCGCCCAGCGGGAGCGCCGCCCCGGCGCCAAGGGCGTCGAGCCCCTGATGGCGGCCCGTGCGGTCGTCTTCGGTCAGGCGAGTGCCCTGGTCACGGCCCTGGTCGCCGGGGTCTACGGCGGCACGGGCGTCTTCCTGCTCTCGTTCCTCGACGTCCCGCCCCGCCGCGACCAGGCCATCTACGCCGGCGCGGCGGTGGTGGCGGGCATCGCGGTCATCGCGGCCGCCTTCTTCCTGGAGCGCGTCTGCCGCCTCCCCGAGGACAGCGACGACAACCACGACGGCACGGGCGCGGCCGCCGCCTGAGGCGGTGCCGGGCCCGTGCCGTCGTGCCGTTGTGGCCGGAACCGCCCTCGGCGGCCGCCGGACGGAGTCAGCGCAACGATCAGCGCGCCATGATGAGGCTCATCGCCTCGGCTCGGGTCGCGGGGGCGCGGAGCTGGCCGCGCACCGCCGAGGTGATGGTCTTCGCGCCCGGCTTGCGGATGCCCCGTACCGACATGCACATGTGCTCCGCCTCGATCACGACGATCGCGCCGCGTGCTTCCAGGATGCGCATGAGCGAATCCGCCACCTGCGTGGTGAGGCGCTCCTGCACCTGCGGCCTGCGGGCGAAGACGTCCACCAGCCGGGCCAGCTTGGACAGGCCGGTGATCTTGCCCGTGTCGGCCGGGATGTAGCCGACGTGCGCGACCCCGTGGAAGGGCAGGAGGTGGTGCTCGCAGAGGGACATGATCTCGATGTCCTTCACCAGGACCATCTCGTCGTGCCCGAGGTCGAACGTCGTGGTCAGCACGTCCTCCGGCTCCTGGCGGAGGCCCGCGAGTATCTCCTTGTACGCCCGTGCCACCCGCCCCGGTGTCTCCCTCAGGCCCTCGCGGTCCGGGTCCTCTCCGACGGCGAGGAGCAGTTCGCGTACGGCCGCCTCGGCCCGCTTCTCGTCGAAATCGCCGATCGATCCCTGGCCGTCCAGCGTCACCGGGTCGGTCATCTGTGCCTCGTTCCTCTGTGCTGCCCCGTGCGCGGTTCGCACGTGGACATCGCAGGCATACGGAAAAGCCGCGCCCCCACAGGCTAAAACCTGGGGGGCGCGGCATCCATTCCGGGACCGGTGCTCCCCCCGTGACGGGGGTCTCACCGGAAGCGGTCCGGGACTAGCTCTCGGGACGCTCCTCGGGGATCGCCTCGGTGGACGGGGCGATGTCCTTCGTCAGGTCCGTCGGGGCGATCTCCGGCGGGGCGGCCGAACCGTTGGCGGTGGAAGCGCCGTTGGTGAGCGCCAGCTCCTTCGGAGAGAGCACCGGGGGCCGCGTCGACGGGGTGCGCCGGGCGGAGCCGGTCCACGCCGGACGGGCGGGACGCTTGACGATCGGGGCGAAGATCTCCGCGATCTGCTCCTTGCCGAGCGTCTCCTTCTCCAGGAGTTCGAGCACGAGGGCGTCGAGGATGTCGCGGTTCTCGACGAGGATCTCCCACGCGTCGTGGTGCGCGCTGTCGATGAGCTTCTTGACCTCTTCGTCGACGAGCGCCGCGACCTCTTCCGAGTAATCGCGCTGGTGGCCCATCTCCCGGCCCAGGAAGGGCTCGGTGTTGTCGCCGCCGAACTTGATGGCGCCGAGCCGCTCCGTCATGCCGTACTGCGTGACCATCGCGCGGGCCGTTGCGGTGGCCTTCTCGATGTCGTTCGCAGCGCCGGTGGTCGGGTCGTGGAAGACCAGTTCCTCGGCCGCGCGCCCGCCCAGCATGTACGCCAGCTGGTCGAGCATCTCGTTGCGGGTCGTGGAGTACTTGTCCTCCTCCGGGAGCACCATCGTGTAACCGAGGGCGCGGCCGCGGGAGAGGATCGTGATCTTGTGGACCGGGTCCGACTGGGGGGAGGCCGCCGCGACCAGGGCGTGTCCGCCCTCGTGGTACGCGGTGATCTTCTTTTCCTTCTCGGACATGATCCGGGTCCGCTTCTGCGGGCCCGCCACGACGCGGTCGATGGCCTCGTCGAGCATCTCGTTGTCGATGAGCTTCCTGTTGCTGCGCGCCGTCAGGAGCGCGGCCTCGTTCAGCACGTTCGACAGGTCGGCACCGGTGAAGCCGGGCGTGCGGCGGGCGACGGCGCCGAGATCGACGTCCTTCGCCACCGGCTTGCCCTTCTGGTGGACCTTGAGGATCTCCAGCCGGCCCAGCATGTCGGGGCGGTCGACCGCGATCTGCCGGTCGAAGCGTCCCGGGCGCAGGAGGGCCGGGTCGAGGATGTCCGGGCGGTTCGTGGCGGCGATCAGGATGACCCCGCCCTTCACGTCGAACCCGTCCATCTCGACGAGCAGCTGGTTGAGCGTCTGCTCGCGCTCGTCGTGACCGCCGCCCATACCGGCACCGCGGTGCCGGCCGACGGCGTCGATCTCGTCGACGAAGACGATCGCCGGGGCGTTCGCCTTGGCCTGCTCGAAGAGGTCACGCACACGGGAGGCACCGACACCGACGAACATCTCGACGAAGTCGGACCCGGAGATCGAGTAGAACGGCACGCCCGCTTCGCCGGCGACGGCGCGTGCGAGCAGCGTCTTGCCCGTACCGGGCGGCCCGTAGAGCAGGACGCCCTTGGGGATCTTGGCGCCGACGGCCTGGAACTTCGCCGGCTCCTGGAGGAACTCCTTGATCTCGTGGAGCTCCTCGACCGCCTCGTCGGACCCCGCCACATCGGCGAAGGTCGTCTTCGGGGTGTCCTTGGTGATCAGCTTGGCCTTGGACTTGCCGAACTGCATGACCTTGGAGCCGCCACCCTGCATCTGGTTCATCAGAAACAGGAAGACGACGACGATCAGGACGAAGGGCAGCAGCGAGAGGAGGATCGAGACGAACGGGGACTGCTTCGACGGCGAGACGGTGTAACCCTTCTCGATGTCACCCGCCTCGAACTTCTGCTGCAGCGTGTCGGCGAGCTCGACGCCCTGGTTGCCGATGTAGCTCGCCTGGAACTTGTTGCCGGACTCACCGGCGAGCTTCTGGCCGTCCTTAAGTTCGATCTTGAGAATCTGTTCGTCACCGGTGGTCAGCTTGGCCTGCTCCACCTGGTCCTTGCTGATCGCCTGGATCACCTTGCCGGTGTCCACCGTCTTGTAGCCGCCCGACGAGCCGACGACCTGCATCAACACGACCACGGCGAGGACGGCCAGCACGATCCACATGACCGGCCCACGGAAGTATCGCTTCACGTCCATCCATACGGAGCGAAGTCGCCCCGTCCCTCCTGCCTAGGTAAATGCTGCTGTTTGAAAAGAGTGTTCTTCGGACGGTACCCCAGCGGGGGCGCCCGCGACCGCTGGGTGCGGCGGAGAAACCCGCTTTCGAAGCTTCAACGGCCCGAAGGCGGCCAGGGTTCCCGGGGGTCAGCCGCCGTAGACGTGCGGGGCGAGCGTGCCGACGAACGGGAGGTTGCGGTACTTCTCCGCGTAGTCCAGGCCGTAGCCGACGACGAACTCGTTGGGGATGTCGAAGCCGATCCACTTCACGTCGATCGCGACCTTGGCGGCGTCCGGCTTGCGCAGCAGGGTGCAGACCTCGAGCGAGGCCGGCTCCCGGGAGCCCAGGTTGGACAGCAGCCAGGACAGCGTCAGGCCCGAGTCGATGATGTCCTCGACGATCAGGACGTGCTTGCCCTTGATGTCGGTGTCCAGGTCCTTGAGGATCCGGACGACACCGGAGGACTGGGTGCCCGCCCCGTACGAGGAGACGGCCATCCAGTCCATCGTGACGGGGGTGGACAGCGCGCGCGCCAGGTCCGCCATGACCATCACCGCGCCCTTGAGGACGCCGACGAGGAGCAGGTCCTTGCCCGCGTACTCCGCGTCGATCTTCGCGGCCAGTTCGACGAGCTTCGCGTCGATCTCTTCCTTGGTGAGGAGCACCGACTGAAGGTCGGTACCCATGTCCTTCTCGTTCACCCACGTCTCTTTCTCTGCCTGCCGGGCCCGGGGTGCGCCCCGGGCCCGGCCCGGCTGTTTCGCCTGCGTTTCAGCCGCTTGCGCGTCAGCTCTGCCGAATGACCAGTCTGCCACCCTGGCGTCGGGCCTCGACGCGGCCGGGCAGGTTGATGGCCCGCTGGCCGCGCCAGCCGGTGATCAGGCGGTCGACTTCTTCGAGATGGCGGGCGAAGAGGGAGCCGGCGGGCGCACCGGCCTCGATGACGGCCCGGCGCAGCACCCGGCGGCGTACCGCGGGCGGCAGGACGTAGAGCTTGGCGCACTCCAGCTGGCCGGTGTCGTCGCGTACGGCGAGCTCGGCCTCGGCGGCCCAGGTGTCCAGCGCGTCGGCGTCGTCCCGGGAGAGCTGGGCCGTCCGGGCGAGGGCCTCGACGACACCTTTGCCGAGCGCCTTCTCCAGGGCGGGCAGGCCCTCGTGGCGCAGGCGGGAGCGGGTGTAGGCGGGGTCGATGTTGTGCGGGTCGTCCCAGACGGGGATCGACTGGACCAGGCAGGCCTTGCGGGCGGTCTGCCGGTCCAGCTGGAGGAAGGGGCGGCGGTAGCGGCCGGCCGGCCCGGAGGCGGCGGCCATGCCGGAGAGCGAGCGGATGCCGGAGCCGCGGGCGAGCCCGAGGAGGACGGTCTCGGCCTGGTCGTCGCGGGTGTGGCCGAGCAGCACGGCGGCGGCGCCGTGGCGTTCGGCGGCGGCGTCCAGCGCGGCGTAGCGGGCGTCGCGGGCGGCGGCCTCGGGGCCGCCCTCGCGTCCGACGTGCACGGCGACGGCCTCGACGGGGTCGAGGTCCATGGCGGCGAGCCGGGTGACGACCTCGGCGGCGCGGAGGCCGGATCCCGGCTGGAGGTTGTGGTCGACGGTGATGCCGCCGGCCCGGACGTCGAGCTTGCGGGCCTCGAAGGCGAGGGCCGAGGCGAGCGCCATGGAGTCGGCGCCGCCGGAGCAGGCGACGAGGACCAGCGGGGCGGCGGGCCGTTCGGGGAGGGCGGTGCGGGAGCTGCCCGCCGTACCGGCCTCGGCGTAGCGGGAGGCGGCGGGCGCGGTGCGCCGGGCCTCCGCTCCGGGCCGGCCGGGGCCGCCGGGGCCTTCGTGCCGGTGGAATTCGGTGAGGACGTCGTGGAGTACGCGGCGGACCGCCAGGCGTATCGCCGCGACCGCAGGATGGGGACCCATGTCCGGTGCCCTTCGTGGAGATTCGGGAGGAGCGTCGAGCGCCGGAACGCGTGAGTCCCGTCACTCAGAGTGCGTCGATGGTGACAGAGGCAAGCTGTTCATCGAGCATTGCACGCCTTCCCATGCCCTCATGGTCCCTCGGATGGGTGATTGGAGGGCAGTTTCCCGGTCCTGGGCCGGGAAAGGGTCACGATTCGGCCTTACGGTGCACCCGCGCGACCCACTCCGCGGGTTTGGCGATCTCCGCCTTGGTGGGCAGGGTGTTGGGCGAGGTCCAGACGCGGTTGAAGCCGTCCATGCCGACCTCTTCGACGACCGATCGTACGAACTTCTCGCCGTCCTTGTACTGCCGGAGCTTGGCGTCCAGGCCGAGCAGCTTGCGCAGTGCCTGGTCGAGCCGGCCGGCGCCCTGGGCCCGGCGCCGCTGGAACTTCTCCCGGATCTCGGAGACGGAGCCGACGACTTCGGGGCCGACGCCGTCCATCACGAAGTCCGCGTGGCCTTCGAGGAGGGACATCACGGCGGTGAGGCGGCCGAGCACCTCGCGCTGGGCGGGGGTCTGCACGACGTCGACGAGGCTGCGTCCGCCGTCCTCGCCCTTCTCGCCCTCGGGGCGGCCGGCGCCGGAGAGCGACTGGGCGGCCTCGCGCAGCCGCTCCAGGAAGGTCATCGGGTCGACGTCGGTCTCGTCCAGGAAGGTCTGGATCTCGCCCTGGAGGTGGTCGCGGAGCCAGGGGACACCGGTGAACTGGGTGCGGTGGGTCTCCTCGTGGAGGGCGACCCAGAGCCGGAAGTCGTGCGGGTCCACGTCGAGCTCCCGCTCCACGTGGACGATGTTGGGGGCGACCAGCAGCAGCCGTCCACCGCCGTTCGGGGCGGCGGGGAGCTCGCGGGTGGCGGGGGCGAACGTCTCGTACTGGCCGAGCACCCGGGAGGCGAGGAACGAGAGCAGCATGCCCAGCTCGACGCCGGTGACCTTGCCGCCGACCGCACCGAGCACGGCACCGCCGGGTCCGCCGGAGCGCCGGCTCTCCATCTTGGCGAGCAGCGGGCGCAGCAGTTCGCGGAAGCCCGCGACGTTGGCCTTGATCCAGCCGGCCCGGTCGACGACCAGGACGGGGGTGTCCTCCGGTTCGGTCCCTTCCGGGATCATCCGGGTGAAGAGGCGGACGTGTTCCTCGGAGGCCTTGGCGTGCCGCCGGAGCTCCGCGACGACGGCGCGGGCCTCCTCGCGGCTGATCTCGGGCCCGGGCCGCACCAGTCGGGTCGCGGTCGCGACCGCGAGGTTCCAGTCGACCATCTCTGCACCACCGATGCTCGTCATGCGTCAACCGTACGTGAGGCCTTCGCCCGGTGGTGGGGTCTTGCACCGCTCTCCGGGTGCCGGATGGCTGCTCAGCCGCCCGGTCCGGCGAGCGCGGCGGCCAGGGCGTCGAGGGCGGATTCGGCCGCGGCCGGCGAGGTGGAGCCGGAGGCGAGGAAGGCGAAGGCGAGCAGCCGTCCCTGCGGGTCGACGACGGTTCCGGCGAGGGAGTTGACGCGGTTGAGGGTGCCGGTCTTGGCGCGGACCAGGCCGGTGGCGCCGGGGGCGTCCTCGTAGCGGGTGCTCAGCGTGCCGCTGAAGCCGGCGACCGGGAGGCCGGTGAGGACGGGGCGCAGCTCGGGCCGGTCCGGGTCGGCGGCGCGGGCGAGGAGGGTGGTGAGGAGGGTGGCGGTGACCCGGCCCTCGCGGTCGAGTCCGCTGCCGTCGGCGAGGCGGGCTCCGGCGGTGGGCACCTTGAGTTTCCCGAGTTCGGCGGTGACGGCGCGGCGGGCCCCGGCGAAGTCGGCGCTCTCGCCGGTGGCGATCGCGGTCTGCCGGGCGAGGGCCTCGGCGATGTCGTTGTCGCTGTTGGTGAGGGTGCGCTCGACGAGGGCGGAGAGCGGGGCGGAGTGGTGGGTGGCGACGGTGCGGGTCTTGCCGGGCGCCCGGGCCTCGCGGGGGGCGCCGGTGACCTTGACGCCGGCCTTCCTCAGCTGGGCGGCGAAGGCGCGGGCGGCGTCCCCGGCCGGGTCCTCCGTACGGGGGGCGTGGCCGCGGTCCGTGCCGTTGAGGCGGCCCTCGTTCACCATCAGGGCGGTGACGGGGGCGATGTTGTCGTTGGGGCTGATCGGGTGGAGCACGGGGCCGGTGTAGCGGGAGACGTCGTAGGTGAGCCGTACGCCGGTGGCGTCGGCCTCCTCGATCGCGCGGGCCGCGGTGGCGGCCATCGAGGCCAGGGCGGCCGGGCTCAGGGTGGGGTCGCCGCCGCCGACCAGGGTCAGGGTGCGGGCGTCCTCGGAGAGCCGGACGGTGGTGGCGATGCGGTGGTCGGGGCCGAGGGCGGAGAGCGCCGCGGTGGCGGTGGCGATCTTGACGGTGGAGGCCGGGGTCATCGGGGCGGTGGCGCCGCGCCCGTACAGCTGCTTGCCGGTGGCGGTGTCGATGACGGAGGCGGCGACCCGGGTGCCGAGTGCGGGCTCGCCGATGAGCGGGGCGAGAGCGGTGCGCAGACTCGCGGGGTCCTGGGGGGCGGAACGGGTGACGGTGGTGTCGAGGGCGCCCAGGACGGCGGAGGCGCTGGGGGCCGGTTCGGGGGCGCCGGGCAGCCTGCGGCCGTGATGTGCGCCACCTGTGCGGTCCGCGGCGGCTGCGAGCTGCCGCTCGGCCTTACGCTGACCGTTGTCCCAGGGACCGGCGGCGAGGACGGCGCCGGTGGCCACGACCAGGCCGAGCACGGCGGAGCCTGCGACGACCTGCCAGGTGTTGGACCCGTTGCGCTTGCTCTTCAGGTTCTTGATCCGGCCCCAGGGGTCCGACGGGCGGTTCGACGGTTCTTCCACCGGCTCGGCCACCGTTGACCAGCCCCTTTCGCGAGCACTCTTCTGCGTGGGGGACACTTAACCACCAGTCGTATGTGTTGATCATGGAGGAGCCACCCGTGGAGTTCGACGTCACCATCGAGATCCCGAAGGGTTCGCGGAACAAGTACGAGGTGGACCACGAGACCGGTCGGATCCGCCTGGACCGTCGACTCTTCACCTCGACCAGCTACCCGGCCGACTACGGCTTCGTCGAGAACACCCTCGGCGAGGACGGCGACCCGCTGGACGCGCTGGTCATTCTGGACGAGCCGACGTTCCCCGGATGCCTCATCAAGTGCCGTGCCATCGGCATGTTCCGGATGACGGACGAGGCCGGCGGCGACGACAAGCTGCTGTGCGTCCCCGCGTCGGACCCGCGGGTGGAGCACCTGCGCGACATCCACCACGTGTCGGAGTTCGACCGCCTGGAGATCCAGCACTTCTTCGAGGTCTACAAGGACCTGGAGCCGGGCAAGTCCGTCGAGGGCGCCGACTGGGTCGGCCGTACCGAGGCGGAGGCCGAGATCGAGGCCTCGTACAAGCGTCTTGAGGCCCAGGGCGACAAGCACTGACGTACCTCTTCCGGTTCCGTTTGTGAGCCGGGCAGCCGTACGGGAACGGGCGGCACACCTTCACGGGTGTGCCGCCCGTTCCGCTGTGCGGACGCATCGTCATGCGGGGCCCATGGCGGTGGCCATACTGGGCACACGTGCGCCCGGAAGGTGTAGCCGAGGAGGAACGAGGTCGAGTGGTGGCGGAATCGGGCGGTCCTGAGGACCAGAAGCCCCAGTCCGACGAGGCACGGAGCGCTTTCACCGCGCCTGCCGGGACGAGTCAGCCGGCCTCGCCGCCCGAGGAGGACCACCCGACGTCGGAGTTCGCGATCCCGACCGGGGTGCACCCCGAGCCGAGCGGTTCGGGCGGTTCCGGCGGCGGTTCCACGGGCGGTCCGAACTCGGACACGCTGAGTTCCGCTTTCACCCCGCCGAGCGGGTACAACGCCCAGCAGACTCCCCCCGCCTTCACCCCGGCGCAGGGCATTCCGATGGTCAAGCTGACCAAGGAGGCGCCCTGGCAGGACCGGATGCGCACGATGCTGCGGATGCCGGTGACCGAGCGCCCGGCGCCGGAGACCGTACAGCGCACCGACGACGACACGGGTCCCGCAGTGCCTCGCGTGCTCGACCTGACGCTGCGTATCGGGGAGCTGCTGCTGGCGGGCGGCGAGGGCGCCGAGGACGTCGAGGCGGCGATGTTCGCCGTGACCCGGTCGTACGGCCTGGACCGCAGCGAGCCGACGGTCACGTTCACGCTGCTGTCGATCTCGCACCAGCCGTCGCTGGTCGACGACCCGGTGACGGCGAGCCGTACCGTACGCCGGCGGGGCACCGACTACACCAGGCTGGCGGCCGTCTTCCGGCTGGTCGACGACATCACCAGCGAGGACGCCGACGTCTCCCTGGAGGAGGCCTACCGGCGGCTCGCGGAGATCCGCAGGAACCGGCACCCGTACCCGGGCTGGGTGCTGACGGCGGCCGCCGGGCTGCTGGCCGGTTCGGCCTCCGTGCTGGTCGGCGGCGGGGTGCTGGTCTTCATCGTGGCGGCGGCGGGCGCGATGCTCGGCGACCGGCTGGCGTGGCTCTGCGCCGGGCGCGGACTGCCGGAGTTCTACCAGTTCACGGTGGCCGCTATGCCACCCGCCGCGATGGGCGTGGCGCTGACGCTGACCCATTCGACGGACATCCGGCCGTCCGCGGTGATCACCGGTGGGCTGTTCGCGCTGCTGCCGGGGCGGGCGCTGGTGGCGGGGGTGCAGGACGGGCTGACCGGCTACTACATCACCGCCTCCGCCCGGCTCCTGGAGGTCATGTACTTCTTCATCGGGATCGTGGCGGGCGTGCTGATCGTCCTGTACCTGGGCGTGCAGCTGGGGGCGGCGCTCAACCCCGAGGCGCAGTTCGTGCCCAACGACCGGCCGGTGCTCCAGATCCTGGCGTCGATGGCGCTGAGCCTGGCCTTCGCGGTCCTGCTCCAGCAGGAACGCTCCACCGTGCTGGCGGTCACCCTCAACGGCGGTGTCGCCTGGATCATCTTCGGGGCGATGGCCCGGACCGGGGGCATCTCGCCGGTCGCGGCGACGGCGGTGGCGGCCGGTCTGGTGGGCCTGTTCGGCCAGCTGTTCTCGCGCTACCGGTTCACGTCCTCGCTGCCGTACATCACGGCGGCGATCGGGCCGCTGCTGCCCGGTTCGGCGACGTACTTCGGTCTGCTGGGTGTGGCGCAGAACGAGCTGGACCGGGGGCTCGCCTCCCTGTCGACGGCGGTCGCGACGGCCCTGGCCATCGCGATCGGGGTGAACCTGGGGAGCGAGATCTCGCGGCTGTTCATGGGGGTGCCGGGCGCGGTCGGCGGGGCGAGCCGCCGGGCGGCGAAGCGGACCCGGGGGTTCTGAGGACCCGTCCTGTACGCGAACGGGAAGAGCCCCTCCCCCGGCTTGCTGCGGGGGAGGGGCTCCTGCCGTACGTACGAACAGGGGGTCAGCGCTTGGCGTGGCGGCCGCGCTGGCCGGGGGCCGGGCCCGCCGGGGGACCGTCCGGGTTGTCGGCGGCCTCGGCGGCTGCAGCCTTCTTGCCCTGGCTCCGGGCTCTGAGGACCTCGATCACGATCGGCACCACGGAGATCAGCACGATCAGGATGAGGATCATCTCGATGTGCTCGTGCACGAAGTCGATCTTGCCGAGCATGGCGCCGAGCACGGTGACACCGACGCCCCAGAGGATCGCGCCGACGATGTTGTACGTGATGAAGGAGCGGTAGTTCATCCGGCTGACGCCCGCGATGATCGGCGTGAACGTCCGCACGATGGGCACGAACCGCGCCAGGACCAGCGACTTCGGCCCGTGCTTCTCGAAGAATTCGTGGGCCTTCTCGACGTTCTCCTGCTTGAAGAGGCGGGAGTCCGGGCGCTTGAAGAGTGCCGGGCCGACCTTGCGGCCGAAGAGATAGCCCACCTGGTCGCCGACGATCGCGGCGACGGCGACCAGGGTGCAGACGAGCCAGAGCGGGTACTTCAGCTGTCCTGTGGTCACCAGCAGCCCCGTGGTGAACAGCAGGGAGTCGCCGGGCAGGAAGAAGCCGATCAGGAGTCCGGACTCGGCGAAGACGATGAGAAGAAGGCCGGGGAGGCCGAACGTATTGAGCAGATAGTCCGGGTCCAGCCAGCTCGGGCCGAGCGCAAGCGTATTCAAGGGTCCGGGCTCCAGGATGTGTGCGGTGGGGGCTCTGTAGGCCGCCCCAAGCTATCAACGCCCGATGAACGCCCTTGGTTCCAGTGGCGGACGGCGGGAATGCGCATCCTACGGAGCGGGGCGAGGCTGAGGACAGGAGGTGCCACAAACATGGGCATTGAGGATTTCGGCGGCGGCCAGACGGCCCAGGCGGACGTGCTGGTCGTCACCACCAATGACGTACCCGGCTACCAGGTGACACAGGTGATCGGCGAGGTCTTCGGGCTGACGGTGAGATCGCGTCACCTCGGCAGCCAGATCGGCGCCGGGTTGAAGTCGTTGGTCGGCGGCGAGCTGAAGGGGCTGACCAAGACCCTGGTCGAGACCCGCAACCAGGCGATGGAGCGGCTCGTGGAGCAGGCCCGGGCGCGGGGCGCCAACGCGGTCCTGATGATGCGGTTCGACGTCTCGGAGGCGGCGGATGTCGGCACGGAGGTCTGCGCGTACGGGACGGCGGCGGTGATCAGCAGGGTGTGACGGTGGGGCGGACCCGGCGGGTGGTGAGGCGGACCGGCGGGCCGTGACGCGGACCGGTGGGTGGTGACGCGGACCGGCGGGCAGTGACGCGGACCGGCGGGCAGTGACGCGGACCGGCGGGCGGCGAGGCGGACCGGCGGGCGGCGAGGCGGGCCGGCGGGCGGTGACGCGGACCGGTGGGTGGTGACGCGGACCGGTGGGTGGTGACGCGGTTTCGCCCGGACCGCAATGGTGCGGTTTGCGCGTTTCGTCGCCCTAGGGTGAGCCGGTGGACCCCGAATCCCCCGCGCCTCCCCACCCCCCGGCCGCCCCTGCCCGGCGGCTCCTGCCGCTCGTCCTGCCCGCGATCGCCGTCGGCGTGGTCTGCGCGCTGGTGCTGCTCGGGGTCAGCCTGCTGGCGGAACAGCTCCAGGACGTGCTCTGGGAGACCCTGCCCGACGCGCTCGGCGTGGGCCGGTTCTCCTCGCTCTGGATGATCGTGATGCTCACCGCGACCGGGCTCGCGGTGGGCCTGGTCCTGCGGGCGGTACCCGGTCACGGCGGGCCCGACCCGGCCACCACCGGCCTGGTGGACGCGCCGATGCGGCCGGGCATCATCCCCGGACTGCTCCTGGTGACCACGCTGGCGCTGGCGGGCGGGGTGAGCCTCGGGCCGGAGAACCCGATCACCGCCGCCAACATCGCCCTCGCCTACTGGCTCGGCCGGCGGGCCGCGCCCGGCGCACCGGCCGACCTGTGGGTGGCGCTCGCCGCCGCCGGGACGATCGGCGCCCTCTTCGGCACCCCGATCGCCGCCGCGCTGATCCTCTCCGAGTCACTGGCCTCGCAGCCGGGCCCCGGGGCGTTCTGGGACCGGCTGTTCGCACCGCTCGCGGCCGGTACGGCGGGGGCGCTGACCATGTCGCTGCTCGCCCACCCCAGCTTCGACCTCTCCCTCCCCGCCTACTCCGGCCCGCACTGGGGCGACCTCCTCTCCGCCCTGCTGATCGCCTCGGCGGGCGCACTCCTCGGCCTGCTGGCGGTGTACGCGCTGCCGGTGGCGCACCGGGCCTTCCGCGCGCTGCGGTACCCGGTGCTCGCGCTGACCGTCGGCGGGCTGGTACTGGGGCTGCTCGGGGCGCTGGGCGGCCATCTGACCCTGTTCAAGGGGCTGGAGGAGGTGAAGGAGCTCGCCGCGGACCCGGACGGCTGGTCGGCCGGGGGTTTCGCGGGCATGGCGGTGGTGAAGACGGCCGCCCTGGTGGTCGCGGCGGCCTGCGGCTTCCGGGGCGGGCGGATCTTCCCCGCCGTCTTCGCGGGGGTGGCCCTCGGGCTCTGCGCCCACGCGCTGGTCGACGCCGTACCGCCGGCGCTCGCGGTCTCGTGCGCGGTGCTGGGCGTGCTGCTCGCCGTCACCCGGCAGGGGTGGGTGAGCCTGTTCACGGCGGCGGTACTGGTCAGCGACGCGTCCGTACTGCCGCTGCTCTGCGCCGCCGCCCTGCCCGCCTGGCTGCTGGTGACCGGGCGGGCCCAGATGCAGCTGGACGGGGAGGGCAAGGCGCTGCGGTGAGCGAAGCGACGGCGTACGGGGTACGGAGGCGGGTCCGCCCGGCGCGCCGGGTGCGGCGGATATCCGTATCGTCAGCTCCGTACCACTACGTACCGTTTCGACCCGATACTGTCCCGACGGAGGTCCCCGCATGCCCACGCCCGTCAATGTCGCCGTCATCTACTACTCGTCCACCGGCACGATCGCCACGATCGCCAAGGCCATCGCCGAGGACGCGGAGCGGGCCGGGGCCCAGGTGCGGCTGCGCCGGGCGGCCGAACTCGCCCCGCAGGCGGCCATCGACTCCAACCCGGCCTGGGCCGCCAACGTGCAGGCGACCGCCTCCGTCCCCGAGGTCTCGCCGGACGACATGGTCTGGGCGGACGCGGTGATCTTCGGTTCGCCGACCCGGTACGGGAACATCACCGCGCAGCTCAAGCAGTTCATCGACACGCTCGGCGGGCTCTGGCAGTCCGGGCAGCTGGCCGACAAGGTCTACAGCGGCTTCACCGCCAGCGCCACCGCCCACGGCGGCCAGGAGTCCACTCTGCTCGCGCTCTACAACACGATCCACCACTTCGGCGGCATCCTCGTCGCCCCCGGGTACACCGACCCCTCGAAGTTCGTCGACGGCAACCCGTACGGCACCTCGCACGTGTCCGGGCAGGGCGACATCCCCGTCGGCGAGGTGACGCTGACCGCCGCCCGGGTGCAGGCCGAGCGCGTCGTGAAGTTCACCCGGGCCCTGAAGGCCGGGCTCGCCGCCGAGAGCTGATCGACGAGAGCCGAGAGCCGAAAGTCGAGACCCGGAGAAAGGTTGCTCCCCCATGCCGCTCCACCGAGGCGCCCACCCGCAGCGGGACGAACACTCCGACGAGCGGCGCAGGCTCGCCCTCAACCCCTTCTTCGGCGAGGCCGATCCGACGGCGGCGATGAACACCGCGCCGCCCCGGCACCGGCTGCCGGACGGGCCGCTGCCGCCGCTGACGGCGTACCGGCTGGTCCATGACGAGCTGATGCTCGACGGCAACTCCCGGCTCAACCTGGCCACCTTCGTCACCACCTGGATGGAGCCCCAGGCCGGGGTGCTGATGGGTGAGTGCCAGGACAAGAACATGATCGACAAGGACGAGTACCCGCGCACAGCCGAGCTGGAGCGGCGCTGTGTGGCGATGCTCGCCGACCTGTGGAACGCGCCCGATCCGGCGGCGGCCGTGGGGTGTTCGACCACCGGGTCGAGCGAGGCGTGCATGCTGGCCGGGCTCGCCCTCAAGCGCCGCTGGGCCAAGCGGAACGCGGACCGCTATCCGGCGACCGCCCGGCCCAATCTGGTGATGGGCGTCAACGTGCAGGTCTGCTGGGACAAGTTCTGCAACTTCTGGGAGGTGGAGGCCCGGCAGGTCCCGATGGACGGCGAGCGCTTCCATCTCGACCCGCAGGCCGCCGCCGAACTCTGCGACGAGAACACGATCGGCGTCGTCGGCATCCTCGGCTCCACCTTTGACGGGTCCTACGAGCCCATCGCCGACCTCTGCGCGGCCCTGGACGCCCTCCAGGAGCGCACCGGCCTTGATATCCCCGTCCATGTCGACGGGGCGTCCGGCGCGATGGTGGCCCCCTTCCTCGATCCCGATCTGGAGTGGGACTTCCGGCTGCCGAGGGTGTCGTCCATCAACACCTCGGGCCACAAGTACGGGCTGGTCTACCCAGGAGTCGGCTGGGCACTGTGGCGTACGGCGGACGAGCTGCCGGAGGAGCTGGTCTTCCGGGTCAACTATCTGGGCGGCGACATGCCGACCTTCGCGCTGAACTTCTCCCGGCCCGGGGCGCAGGTGGTCGCGCAGTACTACACGTTCCTGCGCCTCGGGCACGACGGCTACCGGGCGGTCCAGCAGGCCTCCCGGGACGTGGCCTGCTCTCTCGCCCGGGCGGTGGAGGAGCTCGGCGACTTCCGGCTGCTCACCCGGGGCGACGAGCTGCCGGTCTTCGCCTTCACGACCAAGCCGGAGGTCCACGCGTACGACGTGTTCGACGTCTCGCGCCGGCTGCGGGAGCACGGGTGGCTGGTCCCGGCCTACACCTTCCCCGCCCACCGGGAGGACCTTTCGGTGCTGCGGGTGGTGTGCCGCAACGGGTTCTCCTCCGACCTGGCCGCGCTGCTGATCGAGGACCTGAAGCTGCTGCTCCCCGAACTGCGGGCGCAGAAGCACCCGTTGAGCCATGACCGGGCGACCGTGACGGCCTTCCATCACTAGGCCTTCAGCGACCAGGACTACCGGCTACCGGCTCAGCCGCGCGAACTTCCGTACTGTCAACGGGAAGAACACCGCGATGATCGCCACCGGCCAGAGCACGGCCAGGAGTTGGGCGTGTTCGGCGGCCCAGGAGCCGGTCGCGCCGCCCGGGTTGCCGAACAACTCCCGTACGGCGGTGGCGGTGGCGGACATCGGGTTCCACTCGACCACCGCGCCCAGCCACCCCGGCATCGTCGCCGGGGTGGCGAACACGTTGGAGAGGAAGCCGACGGGCCAGACCAGGATCTGGACCGCCGAGACCAGCTCGGGCCGCCCCGCCACCATGGCGAGCTGGATGCCGACCCAGAGCATCGCGAACCGGAGCAGGAGCAGCAGCCCCACCGCGCCGAGCGCCGCGGCCGCCCCGTTGTGCCAGCGCCAGCCGACCGCGTAACCGACCCCGGCCATCACCGCGAGCGCCGCCGTCGACTGGAGCATGTCCGCGGCGCTGCGGCCGACCAGGACCGCGCCCGGGACCATCGGCAGGGAGCGGAACCGGTCGATGACGCCCTTGTTGAGGTCCTGGGTGACCGCGAGCATCGTGCTCTCCAGGCCGAAGGCCATGGTCAGCGCGAGCATCCCGGGGACCAGGAACTCGGTGGGGTCGCCCTGCACGCCCCGGCCGCCGCCGACCAGGTACGTGAACATCAGGAGCAGCATCACCGGGAAGGCCAGGTTGACGAGCACCGCGACGGGCTGCCGGGCCCAGTGGGCGAGTTCGCGGCGGGTCATCGTCCAGGAGTCGGCCAGCGCCCAGGTGAGCCGCGCGGCGCCGCCTTCGCGGCCGAGGGCGCCCTGCCCCGGGCCGCCCTGGCCGGGGATCGCTGTCGTCGTCGCGCTCATGCCGCCGCCTTCGTCTCGCGTACTGCCTGTTCGCCGACGGGCTCTCCGCCCCCGGGCCTTCCGGTCAGGGACAGGAACACCTCGTCCAGCGTCGGGCGGCGCACCGCGATGTCCTCCGCCTCGATGCCCGCCTCCTGGAGCGCCCGGACCGCCCCCGTCAGGGCCGCCATCCGGTCCGGGGCCGGGGCGCTGATCAGTCGGCGGTCCGGGTCGAGGAGGGAGCCCGGGGACCCCAGCAGCGCGGCCGCCTCCGCCAGCCGGGACGCGTCGCGCAGGACGACGTCGATCCGGTCGCCGCCGACGAGCGCCTTGAGCTGGTCGGACGTGCCTTCGGCGGCGGCCCTGCCGTCGTCGATGAGGGAGATCCGGTCGGCGAGCTGGTCCGCCTCCTCCAGATACTGCGTGGTCAGCAGGACGGTGGTGCCGCCGCCGACCAGGGAACGGACCGCGCCCCACACCTCGGCCCGGCCGCGCGGGTCCAGGCCGGTCGTGGGCTCGTCCAGGAAGAGCACGTCCGGTTCGGTGATCAGCGAGGCGGCCAGGTCGAGCCGCCTGCGCATCCCGCCGCTGTACTGCTTGACGGCCTTGCGCCCGGTGTCCGCGAGCCCGAACCGCTCCAGCAGCTCGTCGGCCCGGCTGCCCGCCCGGCGTGCGCCCAGGTGGTACAGCCGCCCGAACATCTCCAGGTTCTGCCGCCCGCCGAGCTGTTCGTCCACCGCCGCGTGCTGTCCGAGCAGGCCGATCCTGCGCCGCACGTCGGAGGCCCGCTCGCGGACGTCGAGCCCGGCCACGGTGACCCGGCCCGCGTCGGGGCGCAGCAGCGTCGACATGATCCGTACGGCAGTGGTCTTGCCCGCCCCGTTGGGGCCGAGCACCGCGTGGACGGTGCCGGCTCCGACTGTGAGGTCCAGCCCGTCGAGGGCGCGTTTCTCCCCGTACCTCTTGTGCACGCCGTCCAGGACGATCGCGTCGGTCACGTTCCCCGCCATCCTTCGGTTGCCCTTGTAGTCAAACTTGACTAGCAGCTCGAAGGTAAACCCGGTCGACCCATTAGTCAAACTTGATCAGTCGTTGTCCCCGGGATCGGGCACACCCGTCGCGTAAGGGTTCTCCTCGCCCTCGGCGAGCACCCCGACGAACGGGTCGCCCTCACCGGCGAAGGTGTACGCGCCGCCCTCGATCCGCTCGATCAGCCCCCGGGTCCACTCCGCGCCCGTGTCGGCCGAGTGCACCCACAGGTTCATGATCTCGCCGATGTGGCCGAGGGATTCGGGGCCGTCCTCGGGCGTGTAGTACTCGGTGACCGCGTCCCGCCACTCCTTCATGCCCTCGATCCGCTCCTTGAGCAGCGCGACCGCCTCCTCGCGGGGCAGGTCGACGATGAAGCCGATCGCCGCCGAGAGGACGTCGAGGTTCTGGTCGTAGGAGCGGATGGCGTCACGCAGCAGGGTGCGGTACTCCGCCAGCCCCTCCTCCGTGACCTCGTACTCGGTACGCGGCGGGCCACCGGCCGTGGAGGGGGCCGTCTCGTGCGCGAGGAGCAGCCCTTGCTTGGCCATCTGCTTCAGGGCGTGGTAGATCGACCCGGGCTTGGCGTTGGACCACTCGTGCGCGCCCCAGTACTCCAGGTCGTTGCGGACCTGGTAGCCGTGCGCGCGGCCGTGCATGCGCACAGCGCCGAGGACCAGCAGCCGGATCGCGGACATGGCGCCCACCCCTTCCTATTCAACTTTGACTAGGGTAGCCCGGCCGACCGGAAGGGGAGAGTCCGCCAGGGGCTTCGGAACGGGAAGAGGGGTTTCAGGACGGGAAGGGGGTTTCAGAACGGGAAGACCGAGCGGCCGTGCTGGATCGACAGCCACTTCTGCGTGGTGAACGCCTCCACGACCGCCTCTCCGTTCAGCCGCCCGACGCCGGAGGTCTTCTCGCCGCCGAACGCCACCAGCGGGTCGTCCTGGACGGTGGAGTCGTTGACGTGGAACATCCCGCTGTCGATCCGCTGGGCGAACCGCACCCCGCGTTCCGCGTCAGCCGTGTGCACGGCGCCGCTCAGGCCGTAGGGGCTGTCGTTGACGATCCGTACGGCCTCGTCCTCGCCGTCGAAGGTCATCAGCAGGGCCACCGGGCCGAGGATCTCCTGCGCCAGCAGCGGGGAGTCCTCCGGCAGGTCCGTCAGGACGGTCGGCTCCACGACGTTGCCGCGGGTCCTGCCCCGTACGAGCGCGGTCGCGCCGTCCGCGACCGCGCGGTCGACCAGGGCGGTCAGGGCGTCGGCCTGGAAGGCGTTGACGACCGGGCCGATCCGGGTCTCCGGGTCCCTCGGATCCCCGGACTTCAGGGCGGCCACCTCGGCGGTGAAGCGCCGGGTGAACTCCTCGGCCACCGAACGGTCCACCAGGATGCGGTTGGCCGCCATGCTGACCTGGCCCTGGTAGAGGAAGCGGCTGAAGACCGCCGCCCGGACCGCGTAGTCGATGTCGGCGTCCTCCAGCACCACCAGGGCGCTGTTGCCGCTCAGTTCCAGGATGGTGCGCTTGAAGAACCCGGCCGCGGTCGCGGCTATGTGGCGGCCGACCCGGTCGGAGCCGCTGAACGAGATCACCCGGGGCACGGGGTGCTCGATGAACGCGTCACCGATCTCGGCGCTGTCGGTGATCAGGACGTTGAGCAGCCCGGCCGGCAGCCCGGCGTCCTCGAAGATCTTCGCGATCAGTCCGCCGCCCACGACGGGGGCACTCTGGTGGGGCTTCACGACGACCGCGTTGCCGAGCGCCAGCGCGGGCGCCACCGACTTCATGGTCACCAGGAAAGGGAAGTTGAAGGCACTGATCACACCGACGACGCCGACGGGCAGCCGGTACAGGCGGTTCTCGCGGCCGTCGGAGACGGCGGGCAGCAGACGGCCCGTGGGGCGCAGCGACTGCCGGATCGCCTCGCGCAGCACCTCCGTCGCACCGCGCACCTCGTACGTGGCGCGCAGCCGGGTGCCGCCCAGCTCGTCGATGATCGCCTCGACGATCTCCTCGGTACGCTCCCCGGTGATGCGCAGGGCCCGCTCCAGAACGGCCCGCCGCTCGTACGGATTGGTGGCGGCCCACTCCTGCTGCGCCCGCTCGGCCGCCCGGTAAGCCTGGTCGACCTCCAGCGCGGTGGCCACAGTGACGGCGGCGAGTTTCTCACCGTTGTAGGGATTGAAATCGATGATGTCCCATGAGCCGCTGCCCGTGCGCCACTCGCCATCGATGTACTGGTGGGCCAGTTCATGGAAGAAGGACATGCAATCCCTTACTGCAGGCGTTCGCAGACTCCTGATGTGACGTCATGGTACTGACTAATCACGAGAGTTGGAGGAGCCCGCGCAGCAGATCGCGGCTCTCCTCCGGACCGGGGCTGTCCTCGCACAGGCACGCCATGGCCTTTTCGTACTGCGCGACCTCCTCGGACTTGTCCAGATAGAGCGCACTTGTCAGCTGCTCCAAATAGACAATGTCCGACAGGTCGGATTCCGGGAAACGGAGCATGGTGAACGAACCGCTTTCACCCGCATGCCCTCCGTAACTGAAGGGCATCACCTGAAGGGTGATGTTCGGCTGCTCCGACATGTCGATCAGATGCCGCAATTGGGCCCGCATCACGTCACGTTCACCGTACGGACGGCGCAGGGCCGCTTCGTCGAGAACGGCGTGGAAGGTGGGGGCCCGTTCGGAGACGAGTGCCTTCTGGCGTTCCAGGCGCAGGGCGACCCGGCGGTCGATGTCCGCGGCGGAGGCTCCGCGCATTCCGCGGGAGACGACGGCGTGGGCGTATGCCTCGGTCTGCAACAGGCCGTGCACGAACTGGACTTCATAGATACGAATGAGAGAGGCCGCCCCCTCCAGACCCACATAGGTCTGGAACCAGCCGGGCAGCACATTCCCGTAACTGTGCCACCAGCCCGCCACATTGGCCTCGCGCGCCAGGCCGAGGAGCGCGTCGCGCTCCGCGTCGTCCGCGACACCGTAGAGCGTGAGCAGATCCTCGACGTCCCTGGCCTTGAAGCTCACCCGTCCCAACTCCATGCGGCTGATCTTCGATTCGGAGGCCCGGATGGAGTAGCCGGCCGCCTCACGGGTGATACCGCGCGACTCCCGAAGCCTTCTGAGCTGAGAGCCCAGCAGGATGCGCCGCACCACTGATCCACTCGACTCGCCTGCCGACACCGGACCGACCTTCCCCATCGCCTACCGGGCACTCGGGGCGCCCCTAGGGCCTGAACCCCGAAGCCAGGATTCTGCCACCAAAACGCTTCAGCCCGTACTCATTCGATTACGGAAATGAGAAGACGTCCGGAAAGCTCCGAAACTGCCCGAGGGAAGAAATACCCCGGAATCACCACGGTATCGGGCAGGTCCGGCGCGTGCACGTGCATCTGCCCTTGCATCTGCCCTGCGCATTGGGAAGCATGACCCCTGCGCACCTGCGTGCTCGTGTTGTGCCGCTGTACCCCCCGCAGTACCGCTTACAGGCAGTGCCGCTACAGCCGCGAATCCCGGGAGTGCCTCGTATGGGGACGAATGGATCGACGATGCTCGAGCCGTTACGGCAGGGGCTTCCCCCGACCGACCCCTCAGGGGTCGCCGGCTCGGCCTCCTGCGCTCTGCCCGCCCGCTACGAAGCGGTCGGCGGAGCACGGCAGTTCACCAGGTCCACCCTGGAACGGTGGGAGCTGAGCGACCGTTTCGACGATGTCGCCCTGGTGGTGTCCGAGCTCGTCACCAATGCCCTGCGCCACGCGCTGCCGAGCGACCCGCCGCGGGAGTTCCAGGACCCGCCGGTGCGGCTGCATCTGATGCGCTGGAGCTCACGGCTGGTCTGCGCGGTGCGCGATCCCAGCCGGGAGAGCCCGGTGGCGGGCGAGGCCGCGGACTCCGCCGAGTCGGGGAGGGGCCTGTTCCTGGTGGAGTGCGTCAGCGACAGCTGGGGCTGGCACCCCTCACCCGCACCGGCTGGGGAATTCCCGTCGGCACCCCTGCACGGCAAGGTGGTCTGGGCCCTGTTCCGGCTCACGGACTGCGCGAAGAACGGGCAGTGAGAAGCGGGCCACGCGGGCCCCTCCGGGGCCCATCGCAGGAGACAACCGGCCACCTGGCCGCCGGAGTCAGCCTCCGGCCGTCAGGTGGCCTCAGGCCGTCAGGTGGTCGAACTCGCCGTCCTTGACGCCGAGCAGCAACGCCTCGATCTCGGCCGTCGTATAGACGAGCGCGGGCCCGTCGGGATGGCGGGAGTTCCGCATCGCCACATCCCCTCCAGGCAGTTTCGCGAACTCCACGCAGGATCCCTGGGAGTTGCTGTGCCTGCTCTTCTGCCAGACGACTCCGCGAAGCTCTGTGGCCGCCATGCCGTTGTACACGTGGTGCACAGGACGCTCCCCGAGTTGCAAGGTGCAAGTGTCAACTAGATCGGATCATAGCTCTGTTCATATGCGGATGCATGAGCAGATGCACGTGCACGCGGGGTGTTGCTTTGATTACACACTTTCCTTCCTGGAGAAGGCCTCGAAGGAGACCCTTGAAGGAGACCCTTGAGGAGAGACGAACGGCACGCCTATTTGGCTCCCGTTTAACGGAGTTGGCCGGAAGAACCTTGGTAACGTGACGCGGTCTTTCGACCGGAAAACAGCAAGGGGGAACTCCACGTGACCAGGTTCGTACGCACCGGAGGTGTCGTGGTAGCCGCTCTGGCCGCCTCGCTGGCGCTGACCGCGTGCGGCAGTGACGACGACGCGGGCAAGGGTTCCGGCGGCGACGCCGGGTCGAGCGCGAAGCCCGGCGACGGCCAGGAATCGGGGAGCGCCACGGACACCGCGTCGCTGGACGGCACGTGGGTGGGGCTGACGGACGGCAAGAACGTCACCGTCTCCATCACCGCGGGCAAGGTCGCCCTCGTCGCCGACCAGGCCGTGTGCCAGGGCGATGTGAAGGACATGGGCGAGGTGATGCTCGCGCTGAAGTGCACCGGCGGGGCCAACGACCGCACGATGGGCGCGATCGAGTCCAACGACGGCAAGAAGCTGGTCCTCTCCTGGGACGGCGGGGTGAAGGACACCCTCTCCAAGGCCGACCCGGGCAAGCTGCCGACGGATCTGCCGTCGCTGCCGGAGATGCCCGAGGTACCCGAGCTGCCGGAGCTTCCCGAGGTGCCGCCGGCGTCCTGAGGCTTCGTTTTCCCAGCGACCTCAGTGCCCTCAGTGCTCGGCGAGGGTGCTGCTGACCCGCGTGGAGCCGCCCCGCTCGTCCAGGGCGCGGGTGAACTCCTCCAGTGCCTCCAGCAGCAGCGCCGCACCCCGGCGCACCACCGGGTCGCCGACCGGTGTCGTACCGTCCTCCGCCGGTGTCGGCATGTCCCAGTGGGCGACCGCGTCCACCACCGGCTGCCAGTCGGGCAACCGCCGCTCCCGTACCGCCTTGGCGCCCTTCTCGGTGGCCCGGCGCAGCGCCTCGGCCAGCTGGGCGGCGCCCGGCACCGGGTCGGCCGAGCGGGCCGGCAGGTGGGCCTCCAGCACCATCGCGGAACGGCCGAGCTGGGCCAGGGCGTGCTGGGCGTCGGTGGCGGCGGCGCGGGAGATGCCCCGGTGGCGTACGGGTTCGTGCTGGGCGGTCGCCAGCGCCTCCTGCCAGGCGACCCTGGCCTCCCGGGTGGCGATCAGGGCGTCCCGTACCTCGTCCAGGTCGCGGTGGGCCGGGTCGGCGTACCGGTCGACCACCGTCGCCGCGTACCGCCCGTCCGCCACCAGCCACTCGGCCAGCCGGTTGCGCAGCCGCGGGGTCTCCCAGGCCGGGTAGACGGCGTACGAGATCATCGCGAGGAGCCCGCCGACCAGCGTGAGCACGATGCGTTCGGTGACGGTCTGGGACCAGTCGTCGCCCGCCATGCCGAGCAGGAAGACGACGTAGGCGGAGACACAGACCTGGCCGACCGCGTACCCCGTCCGCATCAGCAGGTACATCAGCCCGGCGCAGACCACCGCGAGGAGCGCCGAGAGCCGGGCGTCGGGGTGGGCGGTCTGCACGATGGCGGTGGCGAGCCCGACGCCGACCAGGGTGCCGCCGAAGCGGGCCACGGAGCGGCCGTACGTCTGCGAGAACTCCGGGCGCATCACCATGACGGCGGTCATCGGCGCCCAGTAGCCGTGCCCGAGCGGCAGGGCGGCGCCGACGAAGTAGCCCGCGACGGCGACCACGGCGACCCGGATCGCGTGGCGGAGGATCGGGGAGCCGTGGTGCAGCTCCCGGCGCATCGCCTTCAGGACGACCGGGACCAACCGCAGCAGGGTGGGGCGGTGGCGGGTGTCGGGGGCGAGGTGTTCGGGGACCCCGCTCTCGGTGCCGGTACCCTCCGCGATCTCCAGGACGTCGTCGAGGAGGGCGGCGAGCCGGTCGGCGGCGCGGAGGGCGGGGCCGACGAGGATCACGTCGTTGTCGGGGGTCTTCAGGACGCCCAGGTCGGTGGCGGAGAGGTGGACCGGTTCGCCGTGGCGTACGGCCCGTGCGGCGGCGTCGAGCACGGACCCGGCGGCGCCGAGGAGCTCGTTCACCCAGGCCCGCTCCAGGCCGTCGGCGGGCACCCCCATCGCCGGGTCGGCCAGCGAGGCGAGGACCGGACGCAGCCGCTCCGCGATGCCCCGGGCGCCGTGGAGCTCGGCGGGGCGGCGGCGGGCCTGGCGCGGGGTGACGGCGGCGGCGCTGCGGGCGGTCATCAGGGGCAGCGGGTCGAAGGGGGCGACCGGGTCGTGGCGCAGCCGCCGGGCGTAGTCGGCCTCGGCGGCCAGCGCGTCGGCGAGCGCGTCGCGCTGGGCGCCCCATCTCCGGACCGGGAACAGGACGATCAGCGCCGCCTGGACCACGCCGCCGACCAGGATCATCCCGGCATGGGCGGCGGCGTCCACGACGGAGGTCGGCAGGGTGATCGTCACGAGCATGATCGCGACGTTGGACGAGGCGATGATCCCGCCCGTCGGGCCCGCCGCCCAGGCAAGACCCGCGAGGAAGGTCCAGCCGCCGAGCAGACAGAGGAAGAGCACGGGGTTCGAGGCGGTGACATAGCCGAGGAACGTCGACACGGCGAGGCTGGCGCCGGAGACGAGGGCGAGCACGGGGCGCGGGCGCCAGCTGCGCTGGAAGGTGGCGATGGCCGCCTGGAAGGCGCCGAACGCCGAACTCGCCGCGATCTCCGGCCCGAAGAGGACGAGGCTCGTGCCGACGACGAGGGCGAGCCCCGCCGCCCCGCGGAAGGCGATGAGCGGTTCGAGTCTCTGCCGCTCGATCTCCAGCCCCGAGCGGGCGGTCTCCTTCAGCGCCCGGAGCCAGCTCATGGGCCGAGCCTAGCCCGGATGATGGGCAAGTCGGACTTACGCCATGATTTCGCCGTCACGTCCACGGGAGGTGCGGCCGTGGGGGCCTTTTCGGGAATCGCCCATGCGGGCCCGGTCGGCGGCCTCGGTGCCGTGGTTCCAGCCGTCCAGGTCGGTGGCGCCGCGGACCCGGGTGGTGGTGGTCCGGGGGAACATCCGCTCGGCGGTCTCGGTGACGGCGACGTCCCGGGCGGCGAGGACGGGGAGCAGTCCGGAGGTGCCTTCTGCCGTGCCCGCGCCCGTTTCCGTATCCGTATCCGCAGCCGCCGTGGCCCGTTCGGTGGTGTCGGCGAGCCGGGAGCCCAGCCGCTGCGCGTACGCCATCAGGAACGACTGCCGGAAGGTCTTGGTCCGCTTACGGCCCGAGGCCCGCTGCCCGGCCTCCGCCCGGGTCATCGCCGCCGTGCCCTGTACGAGCAGCGAGGTGAACAGCAGCTCCACGGCCTCCAGGTCCGCCTCGAAGCCGACGACCGTGCTGAAGCCGAGGTCGCCGTTCCACACGGCCTGGCAGCGGTTGGCGGAGGCCACGGCGTCGAGCAGGATCGCCTTCGCGCTCTCGTACGGGGGCTCCACCCCGATCCGGCACGCCCCGGGGGTCTCGGTGCTCCGCGTACGGGCGGCGATGAGGGCCTCGTCGATGCTGTGCCGGGCCATCAGCTCCTGCGCCTTGCTCGTCAGCGCCTCGGCCTCCTCCGGGAAGCCGGTCGCCTCCGCCTTCGCCAGTAGCGCCCTGATCCGGGTGAGCATGCGGGGTTCGCCGGGGGCGGGCGGCCGGTGGAGGTGGTCGGCGGCGGTGCCGGGCACGGGGCCGACGGGCTCGATCGCGGGGAGCCGCAGCAGCAGCCGGTAGAGCTCCAGCAGGTCGGAGGCGTAACCGAACCGGTCGGGCTTGTTGCGCGGCGCGGCCGCGGGGCCGGGCAGTTCGTCGAGCTGGGCGCGCCAGCGGGGCGGCAGCTCCCCGTACCGGGCGGTCTCGGCGGCGATCAGCGTGGCCGCCAGCACCGCGCGCCGCTCGTCGAGCTCCAGCCGGACGAACCGGACGAGGTCGGCGGGGTGCCAGCCCCTCTCCCAGGCGCGGCGCACGAACTCCTCGCCGCGCCGGTGCAGGGCGTCGTCCGCTTCGGGGGCGGCGGCGAGGAGGGAGGCCCCGGTGTCCAGGGCCGCGTCGCCCTCCGCGTAGAGCGCCGCCGCGCATGCCTGGTCGATCACCGGTTCCATCCGACCAAGGGTAGGCGGGCCGCCGGCCCTCGCGGACGGCCGCCGCCCCCGCCGTACGGCCCGCTAGGGCAGCAGCACCAGCTTGCCCCGGACGTGCCCTCCCTCGCTCACCTCGTGGGCGCTCGCGGCGTCGGCGAGCGGGAAGACCTGGGCGATCTCCACGCGCAGCTCACCGTCGGCCGCCAGCCGGGCGTTCGCCGCCAGACGTTCGGCGGAGGGTCCGCCACCGCCGGAGGAGAAGGCGACGCCCAGCTCGGCGGCGTCCCCGTCCGCGATGGTGACGATCCGGTCGGTCGTGCCGCCGCGCAGCTCGATGGAGGCGGGCAGGGCACCACGCCCCGACGCGTCGAAGACCGCGTCCACCCCTTGCGGGGCCAGCTCGCGCACCCGCTCGACCAGCCCGTCCCTGTACGCCACCGGGACCGCGCCGAGCACCCGGAGGTAGTCGTGGTTGGCCGGGGATGCGGTGCCGATGACGGTCGCGCCCCGGGCCACGGCGAGCTGTACGGCGACCGAGCCGACGCCTCCGCCCGCCCCGTGCAGCAGCAGCGTCTCGCCGTCGCTCAGCGCCAGCTCGTCCAGGACCCGGGAGGCGGTGTCGGTCGCCACCGGCAGCGCGGCGGCCGTCTCCCAGGACAGCCCCTCCGGCTTGCGGGCCAGCGAGACCGCCTCGGCGAGCGCCCGGGCCGCGTAGGAACCGGTGGCGCTCCAGCCGAGGACCTCGTCACCGGGGGCGAAGGCGGTGACGCCCTCCCCCACCTCGTCGACCACCCCGGCCAGCTCCGCGCCGGGTGTGGCGGGCAGCGGGGTGGGGAACGCGGCCTCCATCCGGCCGCTGCGGATCTTGTGGTCGAGCGGATTGACCCCGGCCGCCCGCACCGCCACCCGGACCTGGCCGGGCCCGGGGCGCGGCGCGTCCACCTCTGCCAGGTGCAGCACGTCGGGCCCGCCGAACTCTTCGTACACGATCGCTTCCATGAGGTGATCCTCACGGCTGCGGGGGTGGGCGGCCAGTCGGCGCCCCGGCTCCGGGGGACTGTCAGTGGCGGGTGCCAGACTCGCCTCCATGACCGAACGGTGGGCGGTGTCGGCGACGGACGGGGGCGGGGCGCTGCTCGTGGGGCTGGAGCGGGACGGCACGCCCGCCGGTCCGGTCCTGGCCGAGCCCGACCTCGTCGAGGCGGTCCGCTCCCGGCCCGGGGTGTCGCGCTGGGTGTGGCGGTCCACCGCCGAGCTCTACCCCCGGCTGCTCGCCGCCGGGGTCCGCGTCGAGCGGTGTTACGACATCGAGTGCGCCGAGCTCCTGCTGCTCGGGCACGCGGGACGGCTGGGTGAGCCCCGGTCCGCGGCCGCTGCGCTGGCCCGGCTGGAGAACGCGCCCGTGCCACCGGACCCGCCCGCCCGGTCCGCCGAACCGGGTGCGCAGTCCTCCCTCTTCGAACCGCCGTCCGGCCCCGGGGTCCCCTTCGAGGGGCTGCTCCGGGTCTACGCGGACCAGGTGCGCCGCCACGAGGCCGCCGAGCACCCGGACCGGATGCGGCTGCTGACCGCGTCGGAGTCGGCGGGGATGCTCGTCGCTGCCGAGATGCACCGGTCGGGGCTGCCCTGGCGGGCCGATGTCCACCGGGAGGTGCTGCACGGGCTGCTGGGCGAGCGGTACGCGGGCGGCGGCGAGCCCCGCAGGCTCGCCGAGCTGGCGGACGAGGTGTCGGCCGCGTTCGGCAGGAGGGTCCGCCCCGACCTGCCCGCCGATGTGGTGAAGGCGTTCGCGCAGGCCGGGATCGCGGTGAAGTCGACCCGGCGGTGGGAGCTGGCGGAGCTGGACCACCCGGCGGTCGAGCCGCTGATCGCGTACAAGAAGCTGTACCGGATCTGGACGGCCCACGGCTGGAGCTGGCTCCAGGACTGGGTGCGCGAGGGCCGTTTCCGCCCCGAATACCAGCCGGGCGGCACGGTCAGCGGCCGCTGGACGACCAACGGCGGCGGGGCCCTCCAGATCCCCAAGGTCATCCGGCAGGCCGTCGTCGCCGACGAGGGCTGGCGCCTGGTCGTCGCGGACGCCGACCAGATGGAGCCGCGGGTGCTGGCCGCGATCTCCCGCGACCGGGGCCTGATGGAAGTGGCCGGTCACGACGGAGACCTCTACAAGGCCCTGTCCGACCGGGCGTTCCACGGCGACCGCGAACACGCCAAGCTGGCCCTGCTCGGCGCCGTCTACGGCCAGACCTCCGGGGACGGGCTGAAGAACCTGGCCGCCCTGCGCCGCCGCTTCCCGCTCGCCGTCGCCTATGTCGACGACGCGGCGCGGGCGGGCGAGGAGGGGCGGACGGTCCGGACCTGGCTGGGCCGCACCAGCCCGCCGGTCGCGCTGGCGGGCCAGGACGAGGAGGCGGGCATCCCCCAGGAGGGCGGCGAGGCCACGTCCGACGGCGGGCTGGCCCGGGCCAGGGGCCGCTTCACCCGGAACTTCGTGGTGCAGGGCAGCGCCGCCGACTGGGCCCTGCTCCTCCTGGCCGGGCTGCGCCGCACCCTCCACGAACAGGGGCTCCGCGCGGAGCTGGTCTTCTTCCAGCACGACGAGGTGATCGTGCACTGCCCGGCCGAGGAGACCGCCGCCGTGACCGAGGCGATCCGGGCGGCCGGCGAGCTGGCCGGACGGATCGCCTTCGGGGAGACGCCGGTGCGGTTCCCCTTCACCACGGCGGTCGTGGAGCGCTACTCCGACGCGAAATGAACGGCCCCGGGGGGTGGGGCCGGGGCCGGGGCCGGCGGGCTCCCGGGGGCACTCGCCGTGCCGCCGGGGGCACCCGCCGTGTCGCCCGGGGGCACCCGCCGTGTCGCCCGGGGCCGTCGGCCTCTCCTACTGCTGGAGCTTCAGCCACTCCGGGCTGGTCGCCACCGCCGTGAGCTGCTCCATGGTGAGCGCGGGCTCCGGACGGGTGGCGGGCGTCGACTGCGCGCCGGAGTTGAACGCCGAGACGACCACCCGCAGACCGTCGGGGCGCATCGTGTCGGCCGTCCACCAGACGACCCCCGCGCCGCCCTTCTCGCCGGGCTGCTGGGTGGTGGCGAGCAGCGTGCCGTCGGGCAGGGTGGTCGCGTCGCCGTACAGCTCGTCGGCGACGCCCCCCATGTCGGGCTGCACATTGATCTGCACGAGGGTCCTGCCCCGGCCGTCGTCGACGACCACGGAAGCGAACCCGTCCTGGCTGTCCGTCCTGTCGCTCACCGTGAGGCCCTCGGGCAGCAGCTTCAGGAAGGTGGGCATCAGCGACGCGTAGTCGAGCGGGGGCTGCTGGGAACCCTTCTCCTCCCGGCGCGACGGTTCCGGCGAACGCTCACCGGTTCGCGGAGTGTCCTGCCCCGTACGCGGGGTCTCCTGCCCGGTGCGCGGCAGGTCCTCGGCGTCGGGCTCCGGCTCCACGGGCGGGCGCGAGGCCCCGTCGGTGTCCACCGTGTCGGCGTCGGTCTCCAGCGCGGCCGCCAGCGGGCGCCACTCCTCGGCCCGCGCCAGCTCCATGAGCCCCTTGTCGTCGAGCGCGGGGCCGGTGCGGGTGGCGCCCGCCCCACCGCCCGTCACCCGGTCGTAGGCCCGGGCGTCCACCGCGACACCGCCCGCCGTGAAGAAGACGGCACGTGCCGCACCCGACGCCTCAACGAACCTGCTGCCCGTGCCACCGCCGCTGCCGGTGTCGAAGCAGACGGTGAGCCCGGGGTCGTACCCCTGCTCGCCGCTGACGATGCCGGGAGGCGGGCCGGGCTGCTCATCGCAGTCGGCCCCCTTGGCCGCCTTGCCGCCCGGCGCGGGATACAGGAGGACCAGGACCGAGCCCTTCCCCTTGCCGTCGTCGTAGACGGCGGAGACCGACGCGCGGTGCGGGCCCTTCGCGTCGCCGCTCACCACCCCCCGCGCCTCGCTGACCCTGCCCGGCGGGAGCAGCTCCTCCAGGACGGCGGCCAGCTTCTCCTCGGAGAGGCCGCCCGGCACGCTCACCGGGACCGCCGGTCCGCCGCCCGCCACCCCCGTACCGCCACCGGGTCCGCCGCCCAGCAGCCCGGCGCCGAACGCTCCACCGCCCCCGACGAGGGCCAGGGCCAGGACGCTGCCCGCCACGGCGGCGCCCCGGCGGCGGCGGAGCGAGCGGCGCCCCTGTTCCAGAGCACCGTCCACCACCGCCGTACGGGCGGTCAGGTCGAAGGTCTCCCCGGTCCGGCGGAGCTCCTCGCTGAGTTCGTCTTCAAAGGGCATGGGGAACCAGGGCGAGCGCCCGGAGCAGCGTCATCCGCAGCGCCGGATCGTCGGGGTCGGCCGGGGCGCCCTCGGGCAGCTCGGCCAGCGGGCGTTCACCGGCGGAGCGGCGGCGCCGGTGGGTCAGGAATATCCGGACGAGCACGGTCTGCGCATACGCCGCCGGGTTGTCGATCCGGCGGGCCCGGCCCCAGAGCACATACATCCGGCCCAGCGTCTCCTGCACCAGGTCCTCGGCCAGGTGCACATCACCGCTGGTCAGCAGGCAGGCCGAGCGATAAAGATGGCTCGCCCGCCCGGCAGCGAACTCCTTGAACTCCTCGGCACGCGATGTCCTCATGCCTTCCCCCGTTCATCCGTCCGTCCTCCGTTCCGCCCCTCCATCTGATCGACGCTCCGGGACCGGGCAAATGTTTCACCCGGCCGGCGACGAGTTCCCCCGGCCCCGGGACCACGGGAGCGCCCGCACGCGAAAGCGCCCCGTTCACGCGCCGGACGGCGTGAACGGGGCGCGGGCGGTGGTACGCCTCGCTGCTGCTGCGTCTACCCGCGTTCCCACAGCGCGGGGACGTTCGGCGGCTCCCAGCCCGTCAGGGACCGGTGTGCCTGCCGGCAGCGGTAGGCGACTCCGCCGTAGGTGACGCGGTCTCCCGCGCTGTAGGAGGTACCGGGCGTCCAGGTGGAACCCGGCGGGTCGGTGGGCGGATCGGTGGGCGGATCGGTCGGGCCGGGCGTCTGGGCGACGTCCAGCACGAAGTCGAAGGTGCCCTGGCGCCCGTTGCCGACGCTGCGGACGTTCATCAGCAGCTCCGGGTCGAACAGGGCGTCGGTGTTGTTGCGCGGCTCTCCCGGGAAGTAGAGCTGCGTGGTGAGGATGCGGCCCCCGGGGGCCTGCGCCTTCACGTGGATGTGCCGTGTGCGGCCCGGATAGAGGCCCGGCACGATGGTGGTGAGGCTGAACGACCCGTCGGCGCCGGTGAACTGGTGCCCCCGGAAGGCGTACTGGGCCATGTCGTACGACCCGTTGGTGTCGGCCTGCCAGAAGTCGAGCAGCGCCCCGGAGATGGGCCGGCAGGCCCGGCCGAAGACGTAGCCGCTCACGGTGAGCGGTACGCCGGGGGTGCCCGGCGTCACCAGGCTGGTGCGCCGCGGGGAGTTGGGCTTGAAGTACGGGCCCTCCATCTGCGGCGGTGTCGTGTCGTCGCCGTCGTCGCACTGCGGGGTGGGGGCCAGGAGAGCGCCCCCGCCCGACGGTGCGGCGTCCCGGGCGAGCGCGACGCCTCCTCCGGCGAGCAGAGGAGCCGCGCTCGCGACGATCGCGGCCTTCAGGAGACCTTTGCGGCTGATCCGCCGCCGGTCGCCCGACGCCTCGTCGGAGGCGTTCGGTTCATGGGGGGTGGCGTTGTCCATTTGTGGGGTCATGACAGTTCCTCGGAGTCCTCGGTGCGGGGAGGCAGGAGAGGTTCAGGAGGTTCGGTGACGCCGGGTCACGGATGGGGCGAAGTGCGTCGGAGCGGTGGTCAGACCCGCTGCCAGAGGGCCGGGACGGCCGCCGGGGTCCAGCCGGCCTGGGCCGTGTGCCCCTGGAGGCAGCGGTAGGTCGCTCCGCCGTACGTCACGGTGGCGCCGACGGCGTAGGTCGTGCCGGCCGCCCAGGTGCCGCCCGGCTGGTCGGTGGGCGGCGGGGTGGTGGGCGGGGTGGTCGGGTTGCCGCCGCCGGAGGTGGCGAGCGTCAGCCCGTACGCCTGCAGGGCGGGGAGGAGCGGCTGGAAGTACGTCGTACCGCCGGAGGAGCAGTTGCCGGAGCCGCCGGAGGTGACGCCCTGCGCCTGGCTGCCGGAGATGTACGAGCCGCCGGAGTCGCCCGGTTCGGCGCAGACGCTGGTGCGGGTCACGCCGGAGATGGTGCCCTCCGGGTAGGTGACGCTGGTGTTGAGCTGCTGGATCGTGCCGCAGTGCCAGCCGGTGGTGGAGCCGGAGCGGCAGACCGAGGCGCCGACGACGGACGGGGTGGAGCCGGTGACGGTCACATCGCCCCGGCCGTAGCCGTTGACCAGGGGCCGCGCCACCCAGTTGGTGTTGGTGGCGACCCAGGCGTAGTCACGGCCCGGGAAGGTCGAGCCCTGGAAGGAGCCCTGGGCCTGCTGGTTGACACCGTTGGTGGTGGTGCCGACCCGGCCGCAGTGGCCGGCGGTGACGAAGCCGTGCTGGGTGCCGCGCGTCACGGCGAAGCCCACGGAACAGCGGCCGGACGGGTTCATGTAGTACGCGTCGCCGCCGCGGATGTCCGCGAGGGCGCGGGGCTGCTCGGTGGAGCGGACGACGGTGACCAGCCGGCCGCCGACCCCGGCGGCCTTCACGAAGGCCTCGGCGGCCGAGGTGCTCGCGGCGTTCACGACGACCCGGTTGGCCTCGACGTCGACGTACCAGACGGGCACGTTCTTCGGGGCCTTGCTCAGCGCCGCCTTGTCGAGTGCGGCCTTGACCGATTCGAGCCGGTCCAGGCTGTGGCCGACGACCTCGGACCTGGCGCCCGCCTTCGTGATGAGGGCGGCCTCGGTGGCGTCGGTGGTGGAGACGGTGAGGTCAGCCTTGTCCCCGCTGACCCGGGCCCCGGCGAAGCTGGCGCCGAGGGTCTTCTCCAGACCGGCGGCGACGGCGGCGGCGCGGTACTCGCCCGCTATCCGGGTCTTCGCGGCTTCTGCGTCGAGTCCGAGGTCGCGTTCCATGGCGGCCAGCAGGCCGGGTGAGAGGCTGTCGGCGGAGACGGCCGGGGCGGTGGTTCCCGCAGGACCGGCGGACGCCACTCCGTTCAGTCCCGCGAGTGCGAGCGCGCCCACGGCCACCGTGGCGGTTGCGGTGGCGAGCACGCGTCTGCGGAGCGTGGTGTTCTCCACGTAACTCTCCTTGTTTCAGGGGGGTGTCCGGTCCGGTGGGGGGTTGGTCCGGACCAGGGAATTGCCGACACCGTAGCCGCGGGCGGACCCGGCACAGGAGATCCCGTTCGCCCCCTCCTCCCGCGTTATGGGGCCCGCCGGGAACAGGAGCGGCCCGCCTCCTGGACGTCTGCGGGAACAGGAGCGTCCCGCCCCTTGGACGTCGCCGGGAACAGGAGCGGCCGCCTCCGCGCGCGAAGCCGACCGGCGTCTCCCCTTCGGTGGTACGCCCGGGTAGGTTCGGCCCCATGCACACAGGGCAACTTCTGGGCTCGGGACGCACCGCCGACGTATACGAACTCGACGGCTCCTGGGTCCTTCGCCGCTACCGCGACCGCTCCGACACCACGGAGGAGCTGGCCGTGATGTCGTACGTCCGCGCCTTCGGGTACCCGGTGCCGCGCATCGGTCCGCCCGCCGACGGGGCCCGCCCCACGGACCTGGTACTGCAGCGGCTGACCGGCCCGACCATGTCCGAGGCCCTGCTGGCGGGGGCCCTGGGCGCCGCCGATGGGGGCGCGCTGCTCGCCCGGCTGCTGCGCGAGCTGCACGCGATCCCGCCCCGGGTCTCGGCCGACCCGCAGGACTGCATCCTCCACCTCGACCTCCATCCGGAGAACGTGATGCTCACGGACCGGGGGCCGGTGGTGATCGACTGGTCCACCGCGACGGAGGGCCCGCCCGGTTTCGACCGGGCGATGTCGGCGCTGACCCTGGCCCGGGTGGCGCTCGACCCGGAGTTCCCGGCGCCGGAGGCCGAGGCCCGTACGCTGCTGGCGGCGCTCCTCGCGGAGCTGGCCGATGACGGGGGCGCCGACGCCGCCGATCTGGCCCGCGCCCGGGCCCGCCAGTGGGAGAACCCGTTCCTGACGGCGCCCGAACGGGACTGTCTGGACGCGGCGGTGGAGATGGTGCTGGACTGCGCGCCGCCGCCGCGGGGGTGACCGGGCGCCTCGGCGGCCCGGCCCTTTCCTGACTGCTCGACCCCCTCCTCGTCCGCGCGCGCTTCGGCGTGCGCTTGACAGGCATTCCCTCAGAACACCATGATTCCATTAATTGACTAATGGAATCGAGGCGAGGCGCGTGGCAGACACGAGCACTCCGAACGGGACCCCGGGCAGCTGGGCACTGGAAGCCCGGGGCCTGGGCAAGCGCTACTTCCGCGGCTGGGCGCTGCGCGACTGCTCCTTCCGGATCCCCGCCGGACGCATCTGCGGACTGGTCGGCCCGAACGGCGCCGGAAAGAGCACCCTGCTCGGACTGGCGACCCGTCAGGTGGAGCCGACGACAGGGGAGTTGCGCATCTTCGGCGTCCCGGTCGACGACCCCGCCGTGATGCCGAGATTCGCCTTCCTCGGCCAGGAGAAGCCGCTGTTCAAGCGGTTCACCGTCGCCGACACCCTGCGGATGGGCGCCGAGCTCAACCCCGGCTGGGACGCGGCGGCGGCCGAGCGGATCGTCCGCTCCGGCAACGTCCCGCTGCACGCCAGGATCGGCACGCTCTCCGGCGGCCAGCGCACCCGCGTCGCCTTCGCGCTCGCCTTCGGCAAGCGCCCCGACCTGCTGCTCCTCGACGAGCCGATGTCGGACCTCGACCCGCTGGCCCGCGACGAGATGAGCACGCTGCTGATGGCGGAGGCCGTCGAGCGCGGCACCACGGTGGTGATGTCCTCCCACATGCTCACCGAGCTGGAGGACATGTGCGACTACCTGCTGGTCGTCGCGGAGGGCCGGATCCGGATGGCCGGTGACGCCGACGCGCTCGTACCCGCCCACACCCTGGTGACGGGCGTGACCCGGGACGGCTCCCTGCCGCCCGAGCTCGACCGGCACACCGTGGTCGAAACGCGCGTCCAGGGACGGCAGTTCCACGCGATGATCCGGCCGAAGGGACCCCTGCCCACCGACTGGGAGACCGCAGAGCCCTCCCTGGAAGAGGTCCTGCTCGCCCATCTCCGCTCACCGGACGCACCCTCGCTCTACCCCCAGGGCGCCCGCGTCGACGCCGAAGGGACCCAGGCCGCATGAGCACCTCCACCCTGACCGAGACCCCCGCCGGACTCCGGCCCCGGCGCCGCCTGCTGCGCGGGCTGCCCTGGCTCGTCGTACGCCAGCACCGGACCGCACTGGCCTGCATCCTCGGCCTCACCGTGCTCGGCGCGCTCTGGATCGTGTACCAGCGCCACGAGCTGGTCCAGCTGCTCGACGCGGCCGGCTGGCCGGAGAAGGAGGTCCGGCACGCGGTCGACGACACCCGGGGCTACGGCTACACCACCGCCCTCCTCGGCGGCCTCCCGCTGCTCCTCGCCCTCTTCATCGGCGCCCCGCTGATCGCGGGCGACCGGGAGAACGGCACCGTACAGCTGGTCACCACCCAGTCCGTGACCCGCCGCCAGTGGCTGATCGCGAAGCTGGGCCTCGCCTACACCCTCGCCCTGGTCTCCGGGCTGGTGCTCTCGGCCGTCTTCACCTGGTGGTGGGAGCCGCACCGCTCCTTCTTCCTCAGCCAGTGGATCGAGGGGCCGGTCTTCGACAACACCGGCCCGGTCCTGCCCGCGATGCTCCTCTTCATGACCGCGGCCGGCATCACCATCGGCACACTCGTGCGCCGGGTGCTGCCCGCGATGGTCGTCACGTTCCTCTTCACCGTCATGGCCGGATTCGTCTGGGACGAGTTCCGGGTCCTCCTCGGCTCCACCCGGATGTTCACGTACCCGCTGGACACCGAACTCCCGGCCCGCTTCGCCGAGTCGTACGAGGTGGACCGCTGGGTCGGCAACGCGAACGGCGAGCTCTTCGGCTGGGGCACCTGCGCCGAGGCCACCGAGAAGGCGCAGAACGCGTGCATGAAGGAGCACGGGATCATCAACAGCGTCATCGAGTACATCGACTACGACCAGATGGCGGCGATGCAGTGGACCGCGGCAGGCATCCTGCTCGCCGGAACGGCGATCCTGACGGCGTTCGT
Organism: Streptomyces microflavus; assembly: GCF_014650075.1. Lineage (GTDB taxonomy): Bacteria > Actinomycetota > Actinomycetes > Streptomycetales > Streptomycetaceae > Streptomyces > Streptomyces microflavus. The sequence continues at coordinate 94,035 of NZ_BMUG01000002.1, forward strand.
GCTGTGGCGGGTCTCGCGCCGCCCGCTGTAGGGGCGGTGCGCATCCCCTACGTAAAGTGTCGCCCATCGAGCGGAAGGTGAAGTCCGTGGTCGTGTTCCGCATCGACCGGCGCAGCGGGGTGGCGACGTACCTCCAGATCGTCCGCCAGGTCGAGCAGGCGCTGCGCATGGGAGCCCTGGAGGAGGGTGACCGGCTGCCCACCGCCGCCCAGGTCGCCGCGGAGACCAAGGTCAACCCGAACACCACGCTGAAGGCCTACCGCGAACTGGAGCGGGCGGGCCTGGCCGAGGTGCGCCAGGGGGCGGGCACGTTCATCACCCGCTCCCTCGCCCAGCCCCAGTCCGGCCCCGACTCACCGCTCCGTGCGTCCCTGGCCGAGTGGATGGTCCTGGCCCGCACGGAAGGGCTCACGGGCCAGGACGTCACGGCCCTGTTCCGCTCGGCGTTCGAGACCGCGTATCCGGGCGAGGCTGTGGGCTGAGGGGGCCGTCCCAGCCCCTTCCCAGTCCCTTCCCAGCCTCTTCCCGGCCGGTGTCAGGCCCGGTTGTAGCGGTAGCCGCTGCCGTGGGCGGGCCCGACGTCGTGCAGGATGCCGGACCCGTCGACGGCGAAGAACGAGGGGTCGGTGTCGCGGCACATCCCGGTGGAACGCGCCTTGTCCACGGTGGCGGTACCGACGTCGATCCGCTTCCCGCCGTTCGTCACGGAGGAGAGCTTCGCCGCGTACTCGCAGTGCCCCGTGCCCTGCACATCGGCGACGAGGGTCACCGCGAGCTGTCCCGGGGAGACCCGCCGGATGACCACGGTGTGGGGCTGGAGGGCGTTGTACTGCGACGCGATGGTCCAGGTCCCGACGAAGTGCTGCGGTACGCGGTCGTCCGGGGCCGGGGGGTCGGGGTTCCCGGCGGGGGGCTTCGGCGCGGAACCGGAGCCGGAGCCGCCGTCGGCGGAGGAGCCGGAGCCGGGCTGGGTACCGCCACCACCGGGCTGGGAGGACCCCGAGCCGCCCGCGCCCTCCGAGCCGGCACCGCCATCGCCATCCCCATCGCCTGAGGCGGCGCCCCCGGAGGCCTCGGCGGCTCCCGCGTCGTCGTCCTTCTCCTTCGCCTGCCCCTTCTCCTTGTCCTTCGCCTTCTCCTCGTTCCCGGTCCTGTCGCCACCGGTGGGGACTGCGGAGGGCGGGGCGGAGGGGTCGTCGCCGGTTCCGGGGGGCGCGGCCGCGTCGCTGTCGCGGGCGTCCGTACCGCCGCCGGGGCCGTGCTGGAGGAAGGCCACGGTGGAGCCGGTGGCCAGCACGGCGAGCACTGCGGCCGCCACGACCCAGGTACGGCGTCGACGGCGCGGGGCCTTGCCGCCGGGCTCGCTCGCGGAGACCACGAGGGCGGGGGCGGCGACGGGTTCCGGCTCGGGCACGGCTTCCGACCCGGCCTCCCCGAACTCCTGTGGTACGGAACCGGGTTCGGGTTCAGGCGCGAGCTCCGGTGCTGGTTCGGATATGGGCTCGGGCTCGGATATGGGCTCGGGCTCGGGCTCGGATATGGGCTCGGGCTCGGGCTCGGATATGGGCTCGGGCTCGGATACGAGTTCGGGTTCCGGCCCGCCCGCCGCCCTCGGCACATCCGCGTCCAGCAGCACCGCCGCCTGCCGAGCGAGGCAGGCCAGGAGCTGCGGCGGCAGCCATGCCCCACCCCGCAGGGCACCCCGGCTCTCCGACGTACCAAGATCGGCCAACAGCGCGTCCACGCCCGGCCGTTCGGCCGCCTTCTTGGTCAAGCAGCGCCCGATCAGCTCGCGCAAGGAGGCGTCCCCCACCCCGGCGAGGTCCGGCGCGGATTCGACGATCCGGTACATCACGGCGTGCTGGTTGCTCGCCCCGTTCCCGAACGGCAGCTGCCCGGTGGCCGCGTACGTCAGTACGCAGCCGAGCGCGAAGACGTCCGCCCCCGCGCCGGTCTCCTCACCGAGGATCTGCTCGGGCGCCATGAACCCGGGCGAGCCGATGACCATGCCGGTGCTGGTCAGCAGGGACTCGACGGAGACCTGGAGCGCACGGGCTATGCCGAAGTCGATGACGCGGGGTCCGTCGACGGTGAGCAGGACGTTGGACGGCTTCAGGTCGCGGTGCACGATCCCGGCGGCGTGGATCCCGCGCAGCGCCCGCAACAGCCCCTCGGCCAGCGCTCGTACGGAATCGGCGGGCAGCGGCCCGTGCTCCCGGACGGCCTGCTCCAGGGAGGGCCCGGGCACATAGCCGGTGGCCACCCACGGGTGATCGGCGTCGGCGTCCGCGTCGAGCACGGGTGCGGTGTAGCGCCCGCCGACGCGGCGGGCCGCCTCGATCTCGCGGCGGAAACGGGCCCGGAACTCCCCGTTGCTGACGTGTTCCTCGTGGACGACCTTCACGGCGACCGTGCGGCCCCCGGCGGAGCGGGCCAGATAGACGCGGCCCATGCCTCCGGCCCCCAGCCGGCCGAGCAGCGGGTAGGGCCCGATCCGTTCGGGATCACCGGCCACGAGGGGGCGTATGCCCTCCATGGCCGGGTAACGCTCGCCGTCGTGCTGTTCCGTGCTGCCACTCATCCTGACCCGATCCCCCGATGGCCCGTTCCCCTGCGGTCGTTGGCGCTCGGCACAGGATAGAAGCCGTGCCCACCCGGCTCGTCGCGCGCCCCGTACCGGGGCCGCGGCCATCGGCACGGGCTGCGGCGAAAGCATGGCGCGCCCCCACCGGTTGCTCTACAGTTTGCGTCCCTATAAGGAGCATTTCGCTGTAACTCACAGCTATAAACAAGGAATTGAGGCAACATTGGCGGTTCCCGCCCAACCCCGCCCGACTCCCGGGCCCCGGCCTCCCGCCCCCACTCCACAACCGCCGCGGAACCGGTACGCCCACACCGAGACCACCCGCCTGCTCTGCGCGGGCCCCTACCTCCGGGCGCGCTTCCGCCGCGAGGTCGTGTCCGAGCTGGTCGAGCACAGCGGGCGGACGGTGGCGCCCTCGGCCGGTGCCGATGCCGTGCCGGTGCTGGCCCACGCGTTACGGGCACGCACGCTCGAGTTACGGGCCGGCGGCTGGATCTCACTCCTGGGGGTGCTCTTCCTGCTGGCGGACTACTTCGGGGAGAGCTTCGGCTGGATGACCTCCTGGAGCCTGGCCGAGGCGTACGGCCGCAGCTATGTCGAGCAGAGCTTCTTCCTCCCCACCGACGCGCTGGGCGGACTGGACGGCGTGGGCCACCGTCCGGGCTCCGGCGTCTGGGCGTGGAACTACGCGATCGTGAGCGCGCTGCTGTGGGCCGCACGAAGCACCTCAGGCCGCGGCACCAGCGTCTACTCCCTGGACGGCCTGCCCATCCGGCGCCGGGGCCGGCTCGTGGCTCTCGTCCCCCAGGTGCTGATGGCCCTCTACTGGGTGACGGCCCTGGCCGCCGTGTGGAACTACTCCGCGAACTGGATGGCGGTGGTCTTCCCACTGCTGATGGCGATCCCCGTGTGGCGGCACCGCAACGCGGTGGAGGCGGTGATGCACGAACGTCTGGGCGCCGAGGTCTTCGGCGAGCTGCCCCGGGAGGAGCTGACCGGCCCCGAGTGGCTGCGGGAGATCGGCCGCGCCATCGACAGGGAACAGTACTCGGGGATCGTCCTGTACGAACCGTCCCGGCCGTTCGTCGGGTCGGGGGGTGCCCTGCGGCCCTGGTCGCTCGTGATGGACCTGCGCCGCAGGCCGGGGGCGGACTCCGAGCCGCTCACCGCGGCAGGGGTACTCGACTGCGTACGGGAACGGCTGGCGGACCTCGGCCGGCTGCCGGCCCCTCCCTCGGGCCTGGACCGGCTCAGGGGCGTGGAGATCGACGAGCTGGTGTACCTGCCGTCGGGGCCGGCCAGGAACCGGGCCGATCACGGGGAGACCGCCACGGAGCTGCACCGGTCCGCTTCGGTCGGCGAGGGCGGCGAGGCGCGGCGGCACTTCCTGCGGGTCCGGGTCGCCGCGTGGGATCACCAGGTGGTGGTCACCGTGCTGGTACGGGTGCACACCCAGGGCGAGTTGCTGGTGCTGGAGGTCGTACCGCACGTACTCGATCCGCTCGAACCGGCCTTCGGACTCGTCGACGCCCTGGTGGAGCGGGGCCGTCTCCCGGCGGCCGCGGCGGCACGAGCACTGCTGAGCGCACCTGCCTCCGGGGTGGCGGCGGTCCTCTCCGCCGTGCACACGGTGACCGGCGCGGTCCGTCGGGCGGTGCGGCACCGGTTGCGGGGAAGCGCGCTGGAGATCCCGGCCGAGGGAGCGGCAGCGTCCGTACGCGAACTGGCTTCCCGGCCCGGGAAGTCGGCGTTGCAGCGGATGGACGTCAGCCGCTACCTCCGGACGATCCAGGAACGCATCGGTACGGGGGCCCTCCAGGCGCTGAGCGAGAAGGGCCATGACACCGGCCTGCTGGAGCAGCAGATCGTCGAGGTGAGCAACGGCGGGGTCTACATCGGGTCGATGAGCGGAGGAGCCGTGGCGACGGGCCGGGGCGCCAGGGCGCGGGCCGCCGGAGCGATGCGGCAGATGGTCCGCTGAGGGGGCGGTCGGCCGGCGGGCCGGCGGAAGGGCACCTGATGAACGGCGAGATCGACGAGAACGACGAGAACAGCAAGAACGGTCAACAGAACGGCGGGGAGAGGGACATGGGCGGACAGAGCGATGCGGAGAGCGGCGAGCGGCAGCCGGTCTCCGGCGACGAGCCGGCGGGTACGGATCCGCCGGGCGGGATCGTCATCGGCGAGTTCGGCGGAGGAGCCGTTGCCGTCGGCAGGAACGCGAAGGCGGAGGACGCCGGCCGGAGGATCGGCCGGACGGACGGCGTGGCCGGACCGCCGCCCGTCGTGGCGCCGCTTCCCGGTGGCCTCTCCGTCGGGCGGATGACCGGCGGCGCGGCGGCCTCGGGTCCCGACGCGCAGGCCATCGACCGGTCGGACCGGTTCATCGAGGCGACGCCCCAACTCATCGACGCACTTCTGCTGTTGCGGGGGCAGACGGGCGAGGTGGGGACGGCGGCCGCCGAGGCCGAACGGGAGATCCGGGACACCGGCGGGGTGGAGCGGGGCCGGCTGCAGCGGCTGGGAGCGCTGACGGCCCGGGCGGCCCGGTCCGTGGGCGAACAGACGGCGGCCGGGGTGGCCGCCGGGGTGATCGGCGGAATGCTGACATGACCGGATGGGAGACGGAGAAGCAGCGGTGGGAGCCCTCCCCCGACCCGGACGCCCAGCGGCGGCGGCACGCCAGGGAATGGGGGCTGTGGGCCACGGCCTCCGTACTGGCCGCGGCCGTGCTGGCCACGGTCACCTTCGGAGGCGCGCTGCTGCTGTTCGATGACGACGAGGCACAGGGTGCCCAGACGTCGGCGGAGACCACCCCCGGGGCGAACGGGACAGACGGGTCGGAGGGGGCTGACCAGACGGAGGGGACCGACGGGACGGGAGAGACCGACGGGACCGACGGAACGGACGCCGGGGCCGCACCCGAACCCCCTCCCGGCTTCGGGATACGGGAAGACGCGCAGGGCTTCCAGGTGCAGGTCAGGGAGGGCTGGGAACGCAGGGAGGAACAGCGCGACGCGGGCGACGTCGTCTTCTACGAGACGGACGGCGGGGACGGGCTGCTTCAGGTCTACCGGATCTCCGAGCCGGACTACACACCGGCCGACGCGCTGAGGGAGACGGACCGGCTCAAAAGCCAGGACGAGGGTTACCAGCGCATCCGGCTGGAGGAGACGGACACCTCCGGCGGATCGCAGAGCGCCGAACTGGAGTATCTCCTGACGCGCACCGACGGAACGCGGCAGCGGGCGCTGCTCACAGGGTTGGTCGACGAGGAGGGGGTGAGGTGGGGGGTCCTGGTCTCCGGACCCGACGACGAGTGGGACGCCACGTACGCGGAATCGGCCAAGGTGGCCGCCGCCTCGTTCTGCGCCCAGGCCTACTGCGCGGCCACGCCCTGAGCCACCGTGTCCCCCTCCTTCCCCTCCCCCTCCCGCCCCGGCCGCTCGGTCCAGGCGCAGCCGACCGGTACGGGCTGCCCGTCGCGCGGGGCGCACCAGCTCACCCGCCCCCACTGACCCGCCTGTTGGCCCAGGGCGACCGGCACGCTCCAGGGGCGGCCGGAGAGCCCTCTTCCGACCGCCTTCACGCACGCCTCCTGGACGGTGAAGATCCAGGCGAACTCCCCTCTGCGCCTCTCCTCCGGCAGGGCGATCAGCGCTTCGGCGTCCACGGGCGAACAGCACAGGCGCAGCAGCCGGTGGCCGACGGCGGCCGGGGTCTGCACGTCGACTCCGACGTCGCGGTCCCTGCCGACGGCCGCGGCGACCCAGCCGGAGGAGTGCGAGAGGCTCACGCCCAGACCGGGCCGGCCGGGCAGGTACGGCCGGCCGCCCGGGCGCGCGGCGACCGGCCCGTCCCGGAGGTCCTCGCCGATCTCCCGCAGCAGGGCGCGCAGCAGGGTCCGTGAGGCGGCGTACTCCACGGCACGCCACGGCGGCAGCCGCGAAACCGCCGCCCGGTCCCTCGCGGCGACCGGCAGCGCGTCCAGCACCTCCTCGTTCCGGCCGACCAGGTAGTGCACGCCCTCGGCGGCCGTGTGCAGCCGGGCCGGGCCCGGACCGGTGGCGTTCAGAGCCGGTCCGGCACCCGGCGCAGGTTGCGGATCGGGCGGGCGATCAGGAGCGCGGAGGCAGTGAGGAAGGAGACCACGACGCCCACCATGAGCACCGTCTTGGGGGAGAACAGGCCGACGGCGGGACCGGCCAGCGCGCTGCCGATCGGGTACATGCCGACGGAGCCCGCGACCTCGTACGCGTGGATGCGGTTCAGCATCTCGCCCGGCACCTGGGTCTGCACGCTGGTGGACCACATGACGCCCCAGATGCCGATCCCGGTCCCGACCGCGACCTGGGCGAGCATGAGCAGCCAGACCGGCCAGCCGAGCACGATGCCGAGGGGGTAGATGGGGTACGCCATCATCGCCACGGCCCCCGCGGCGAGCGGCCGTTCGGGCTTGTAGCGGATCGCCAGCAGACCACCGATGATGGTTCCGGCGCCCAGCGCGGCGTTGACCAGGCCGAAGGCGCGGGCACCGTGTTCGGGCACGATGACACCGGCGGCCAGCGAGAGCTGCGGCCCCCAGGCGAGCACCGCGTAGAACATCCAGATCACGATGACGCCCCAGAGCCAGCTGCGGGACCAGAACTCCCGCCAGCCGACCGCCAGGTTGTGCCACATGGACTCGCCGGCCGGCGGGGCGGGCACCACGCCGAGCTTGAGCACGAACAGGCATATCGCGCTGGTCCCGTAGGCGACGGCGGAGATCACCATGACCCAGCCGGTGGATCCGAAGCCGACCAGGGTTCCGGCGAGTGCCGGTCCGCCGAGGCCGGTGATCGCCTCCGAGGTGCGCAGGATGCCGTTGGCGCCCTGCACGTCCCGGGAGACCAGCGGCACGGTCGAGGCGGCGCCGGGCTGGAAGAGGGCGTTGGCGGTACCGGCGACCACCAGCAGCGAGTACAGCTGCCAGAGGTGGTCGATGCCGTGGATGAACAGGAGGGCGAGCAGGACGTGGGCGACCAGGTTGGCCAGGTCCGCGATGATCATCATCCGGCGGGCGGTGAACCGGTCGGCCAGCACCCCGCCGAACAGCACCAGGCCGGCGAACGGGGCGACCAGGAAGGCCATCGAGTAGCCCGCGGTCTCCAGGCCGTACCCGTCGATGAGCAGACCGGCCGCGACCGCGACCGGCAGCATGGCCCAGCTGAGCAGGCCCGCGCTGCGGCCGACGAAGTAGAACTTGAAGTTACGGGACCAGATCGCCGGCTCCCCCGCGGACGGGCCCCCGCCGGACCCGCCGGGGCCGTCCTTCGGCGGCGGAGGAGGCGGTTCCGCCGCAGCGTGCTCTGCCAAGCGCTCTTCCATAGCCGTTCAAATCCTTCAGTCGTTGATCGGGTGTTCAGGGGTGTTCAGGGGTGTTCAGGGGTGTTCAGGGGTGTTCAGGGGTGTTCAGGGGCGTCTTCGCCGGCAGCGTGGTCAGGCGCCGTCCGTGGGGGCGGCCGTCGCCGCCAGCTCGCCCACCGTGACCAGTTCCAGGCCGCGTTCGAGCAGGCCCTCGATGATCGACGGGAGGGCCTGTACGGTCTGGCCGCGGTCGCCGGCGCCCTCGTGCATCAGCACCACCGAGCCCGGCCCGGCGCCCTCCAGGACGGTCGCGGCGATCTGCTCCGGCCCTGGCCTCGACCAGTCGCGGGCGTCCACGTCCCACATCGTCACGGTGGTCGGATGCCCGTCCAGGGCGGCCAGCACCTCGGGGGTCAGGGACCCGTACGGCGGCCGGAACCAGGTCGGGGCGCGGCCGGTCAGCCGGTCCAGCTCCTCCGCCGTGCGGTCGAGCTGGTCGCGCAGCTCCTGGGCCGTCAGGTCGGGCAGGAAAGGGTGCGACCAGGAGTGGTTGCCCAGCTCGTGGCCGGCCGCGTGGATCCGCCGTACCTCGTCGGGCAGCGCCACGACATGGTGGCCGACACAGAAGAAGGTCGCGCGGGCCCCGTACCGCTCCAGGATCTCCACCACCTGGCGGGTGTACACCGGGTCGGGGCCGTCGTCGAAGGTGAGTGCGACCCGGGAGGTGTCGCGGCGGCCGTGGTCGAAGCAGCGGCCGGCCTCCGTCAGCGCCGCCCGCCCCGGCTCGCCGCGCCGTACGCCCTCGAAGTACTCCTCGGCGCGGCCGGCCAGCGTGCCGCTCTCGGCGGTCACCCGGGCCAGCGCGCCGGGCGCGGTCCGGGCCTGCTCCGCGAGCTGTCCGGCGGTAACGGAGCCGAACCGGGGGCGCGGGGGCAGCAGCCAGGGGTCCGCGCGGTACACCTCCAGCCCTGCCGCCGTCATCGGGCCGTCGAGCAGCCCGTTGGTGGAGTCCAGGACCACGGCCGGGGCCTCGCCGTCGCCCAGCTCCCGCAGCCAGGCGATGAGTTCGGCGACCCGGCCGCCGCCCCAGCTGCTCGGCTCGGCGACCCGGTGTCCCGCGTCGTCCACGACTTCCACCCGGTAGCCCGTCTCGGCCCAGGCGATGCCCGCGTACTGCTTGCTCATCGGTCCCCCAGCGCTGTCGCCTCGGCCACGATCAGCTCCTCGACCCCGCGGAGGAACTCCTCCATCCCCGTACGGCTGATGACGGCCGGGTCGGCGGTCATGGCCAGGTCCAGGGCGCCCGGCGCGGTCAGCGCGTCCACGGCGATGGAGACGTTCCTGCGGGGCAGGAACTCGGTCGGCCAGGTCAGTTCGGTCCGGCCGGTCAGTTCGCTCAGCGGGGCTGTCGGCCGCTCCACGGTGTCGAACGGGGTGACGGCCGGGTCGCGGGTGTCGTTCCACCAGTACGAGTGGTCGGCCGCCGTCTCCTTCTCGATCAGCCCTGCCACCTCCCGGTCCAGCGCCCACTTGTCGTACGCGGCGTGGCGGAACGCGCCGAACGCGACGGACCGGGTCCGCCGCACCGCGTCCGCGAAGTCCTTGTCCGCGTCCGTGAGCCGGAACAGCGCTTCCTGCGCCACCGTGGAGACCGTCGCGGCGGCGGCCGGCTGGAACCGGTTGCCCACCACGACCTGGAAGAGCACATCGCTGCTGCCGGACGACAGGGCCAGCTGGTGGGAGACCGCCCCGAGCAGCACGGCGGCGTCGCTGACCCCGAGCTTCTCGGCCACCTGCCCGACGGCGACGGCCAGCGCGGGCGAGCGCAGCAGCGCGTTGGGGAAGCGCCGGGTGGGGTCGTCCGCGAGCTCGGGGGCGGCGGGGTTCCGGAAGATCTGCCGGGGTCCGGCGGTGAGCTGCTCGATCCAGTAGCGGCGGGCCGCCTCGTCCCGGCGGCGGCCCAGCGGGGACGCCTGGACCTCCGCGGCCTCCAGGGGCTGGACGGCGGGGCGGGAATCACGCAGCGACTCGGCGGTCTCCCCCGCCTGGACCGACTCCAGGTCGCGGAGCAGCCGGCCGAGGCCCCAGTAGTCCATTCCCGTGTGCGCGCCGACCAGGACAAGACGGTGGACCAGGCCCCCGCTCTCCACCAGGCCGACCCGCAAGGGCCACTCCCGCGTGTGGTCGAAGGAGCGCCCCGCCAACTGCCCCAGCAGGGCGGCGCTCACCTCCGGGGCCAGCTCCGCCGAGCTCGTACGGATCTCGACCGGAAGCTCACCGCTGCCGTCCACGACCTGCTCCAGGCCGTCCTCGCCGTGCGGCAGGAACCGGGTGTGCAGGCTGTCGTGGAGCAGGAGCAGCTCCGTCAGGTCCGCGAGGACGCGGGCGACGGGGCGGGGCGGGGAGACGGGGAGTTCGACCGGCAGGTTGTAGCGGGGGGCGTCGTCGCCGAGCCGGGAGACGACCCCCCAGATCGCCCGCTGCCCCCAGGTCGCCGGGCCGGTCCCGGCTCTCGCGGAGTCCAGCCTGATGGTCCGGTACTCGGCCGTCGTCATCGTGTTCCCGCCTTCCCTTCGGTTGCTTCGTCGGAGGCCTGTCGCTCTGTCGGAGGCCTGTTGCTCCGTCGGATGTCCGTCGCTTCGTCCGATGTCTGTGGTGGCTCTGTGCTCTCGGTGACTCACTGTGGTGGCCGGGCCGGACGCCTCACCGCGTCCGGCCCGGCCGGTGCGCTACGGGGTGCCGGCGAAGAGCGCCACATGGGTGCGGCCGGTACGGGGGTCCGTGTCGCAGAGCACGACCCGCCGGTGGTCGCGCTGCCACTCCTGCCAGTGGTCGGCCAGCTCCAGCCAGAGGCTGGTGCAGTAGCTGCCCGGGGCCACCCGGTGCACCGCCCCGTGGTCCGGGACGTCCTCGGTGACCCAGGGGCCGAGCACCAGCAGCGTCCCGTCCTCCCCGAGCTCCCGGTCCAGGGCCGTGGCCGCGGAACCGGCCGAGTGCGCGCGGACGAACCGCAGCCCGTCCCCGGTGGAGGCGCCGAGAACGACGGCCGCGGCCGAATCGATCAGCGGGTTCTCCTGGACCAGCGGGAAGGCGGTGGGCAGCGTGGTCTGCTCCAGCACCGCGATCACCACCTCCGCCGCCCGCCCCGAGCTGTGGTACGCCGAGGCGATCCGCAGCGCGGTGAAGGGCGCGGCCAGACCCTGCTGGCCGATCGCGAAGTTGACCGCCCGGCCGCCGAGTTGCTCGGTCAGGTGCGGTGCGACGGCGGTGAACGGCACCACGTCCGGGAGGGCGTGGGCGACGATCGCCAGCTCCGGCCTGCTGCCGCCGACACCTTCGTCGGCGACGAGCAGGTCCACGAGATCGCGGTGGTGGACGTGCGGTCCCCGGCTCAGCAGCTCCTCGTCCGGCTTCTCCCCGAAGGGGGTGAGCAGGTCGCGGAAGTAGTCGAGGGCGGCCGGGACGCCTTCCGGCGCCCGCCCCCGCGGTGAGCGCACCGATGCGGCGGCGCGGACGGCGAGCCCGCTCATGACGTCCCCTCTTCCTTGCGGATCGCGGCCTCGACGTAGTCGGCGAAGGAGCCGAGCGTCCGCAGGTCGTCGATGTCGAGCCCCTCCGGGTCGACCGAGATCCCGGTCGCCTCCTCGACGCTCATCAGCATCCCCAGTACGGCGATGGAGGTGAGCTGCAGTTCGTCGAAGAGCGCGGTCTCCTCGGTGAGCCCGCTGACCGGCCGCTCAAGCACCTCGCTGAGCGCGTTCTCGATGGTCAGCAGCAATTCCTGACGCTCCATCAGGCACCGCCCCCCGCACGGTGGGTGATCACCATCGCGCCGAAGGTCGCGCCCAGGCCGACGGAGACCAGCAGGTAGTGGGCGCCGTCGACCAGGCGGCCCTCGTCCCGCAGGGTGGTGTAGTTGACGAAGACGTCGGAGGCGTAGGTGTGGCTGAAGCGCGGGACGTTGTCCAGGAACACCTTCTCCGGCTCCACCTCCAGCTCCTTGATGGTCTGCCGCCACGCCAGCTTGTTGACGTTGTGCGGGATCACCAGGTCGACCTCGTCGAGCGTCAACCCGGCCTCCGCCAGGGCCTCGTGGATGGTGTCGGCGATCCGTCGGCCGTACTGCTCCCCGAACTCGGTGTTCTGCTCGGGGGTCAGCTCCAGCCACTGGGCGTACTCGCCCAGCGTCCGGATGGCGAAGGACCGGACCACATCGCCCTCGCCGTCCAGGGTGATCAGACAGGAGGCCGCGGCATCCGCCATGATCGAGGTGTTGGGGATGTGCTGGACCATCGGCGAGTAGGCCTGCTCCCCGGTGACCATCAGGGCGTACGCGCCCTCGGCGCCCTCCGCGCGGAGCAGTTCGCCGAGCACCTCGATGGCGCCCAGGCTGCTGACGCAGGCCTGGTGGCTGAAGCCGAAGGCCTCGGCGTCGGGCAGGCCGAGGTCCGCCCCGACCACCTGGGCGATGTCCACGTCGGGCGGGGCCACCGCCTGGGTGGTGTGGGCGTACGCCAGGTAGTCGACCCGGCCGTCCTCGGGCAGGGCCTCCAGGGCGGCGCGGGCGGCGGGCCGCAGCAGGTCGAGCAGCGGGAGCTCGGGGTCGAAGCGGAGGGTGTCCAGGCCGTAGAACTTGCGGAACACCCCGAGCTGGGCCCGGTGCAGGCCCAGCCGCTCGCCCAGCTCCTCGATCCGTACGCTGCGCTCGGGCAGGTACGACTCGATCCGCTCCAGGGTGATGCGCCGGTCCTTGGTCGGGTGTCCCATCAGTCCGTCACGACCTCGGCGCGGATCAGCCACAGCCGGTTCGCGCCGCGGCGGCCCCGCGGCTGCACCTCGTACGGCCAGCGGCCCTCGCCGGCGCCGGGCTGGCCGGGCTCGCGCAGGTCGGTGGTCTTCCAGCCGTTGGCGGTCAGGAACTCCTCGGGCTCGTCGGTGCCGAAGACCCACGGCGTGCCGTCGGCGGCGAGGTGGTCCAGGAAGCGCTTCGAGAACGGGCTGCGCAGCATGGCGCGCCCGAGGAGGTCGAAGGCCAGGTGGCTGCCGGGGGCCGAGGCGGAGGCGAGCAGCTGCAGCAGTCCGCCGGCCTGCTCCTCGGTGAGGAAGAAGGTCAGCCCCTCGGCGACCCACAGGGTCGGGCGGTTTCGGTCGAAGCCGGCGGCCTCCAGGGAGGGCAGCCACTCCTGGGTGAGGTCGGCGGAGACCTCGCGCCGGTCGGTGCGCGGCTCGGCGCCCAGCGCGTCGAGGCGGCGGCGCTTCTCGGTGATCAGCGGCCCGTGGTCGACCTCGTAGAGCTCGGTGCCGTCGGGCCAGTCGAGCCGGAACGCGCGGGTGTCCATGCCCGCCGCGATCAGCACGACCTGCTGGATCCCGCTCCCGGCGACGATCTCCTGGATCGCGTCGTCCAGGAACCGGGTCCGGATGGAGATGAACGGCAGCACGCCGCCGCCGACGTAACGCTCGATCAGTTCGAAGCCCCTGGGCGCGGCCAGGTCGCGGGCGAGCGGGTCGACGAACAGCGGGTCCTCCCGCTCGGACTCCTGTGCGCGGGCCGCGGCCATCCACTGTGCGGTGTACGAGACTGCATCCATGGTGAAGACCCCTCCTCGGGATCGGAAGAACCCTGGGGATCAGGCGAAGAACGCCTTTTCGATGGTGGCGAGGGTCTGGAAGTCCTCGATGTCGATGGCGTCGAAGTCGATCTCGACGCCCGCAGCGTCCTCGATGGTGTAGACGAGCTCGACGAAGGCCAGCGAGTCGACCAGCCGGCTCTCGATGAGGTCGACGTCGGCGGCGAGCTCGGTGCGCTCGGGGTGACGGCCGAGGATCCAGTCCCGGACCTTGTCGATACCTGCGGAACTCATGGCATTCCCTTCGAAGTCACTGATCCAGCGAGATGGGTCGGTCGAGAGGTGGTGGCGGCCGCGACGGCGATCGCGAAGCCGGCGTCGTGGCTGATGCTGACGTCGATCGGGCCGAGTCCGGCGTGCTGCGCCAACTCGGCCGCCGTGCCGGAGAGCCGGACCCCGGGCCGGCCGCCGGGACCGCGCAGGACCTCGATGCCCTGCCAGGGCACGGGCCTGCCGACCGCGCCGAGGAGCTTGAAGACGGCCTCCTTGGCGGCCAGCCGGCCGGCGATCCCGGCCCGGTCGGGGGCCCCGTCGGGGGTCCGGGAGGCGGCCAGTTCCTCGGTGGAGAGGAACCGCCTGAGCACCGGTCCGATGTCGGGGTCCAGCAGTTCGCCGACCCGGGCCAGCGGCACGAGGTCGACGCCGATCAGGGGCTGGCTCACGACGGTTCGGCGGCGGTGCGTACGGCGTCGGGCGCGGCGGTGCGTACGGGGTCGAGCCCGGCTGTGCGTACGGCGTCGAGCGCGGCGCCGAGGTCCGCGTCGAAGTGCTCGGTCAGGACGGCGAGCCAGCGCTCCAGGCCGAAGGCGACACAGGAGGTGTAGGCGTGCTCGCCGGACTCCAGCCGGATGGAGCACCGCTCGCCGAAGAAGTTGCGGTGGGTGTTGACCGAGGCGATCGCCAGGTCGCCGTACTGGAACTCGTACTTGACCGGGCTGAGCTTCTGCATCAGGGCCCGGCCGCTGTCGTTCTGGAAGAACGGGTCGCCGGCCGCCTCCCGGCCCAGCTCGATGCCGAGCGCGGTGGCGAAGGACTGGATCCGCCCGGTGAAGCGGGCCAGTACCTCCTGGGTGTGGTCGAAGCTGCCGAGCGCGACGATCTCGCGCATCTGGAAGCTGGCGAGGCGGCGCAGCCCGCTGTAGTGGTCCTCGTTGCGGAAGCAGCGGTTGACCAGGGTCACCAGCGAGTCGTCGGCGACCTGGCCGCCCTCGTGGAAGAGGTACGCGCCGTAGCAGGTGGCGTGCGGCAGCCCGTAGCGCGCCTCGGTGACGGCACCGGGTCCGAACTTGCCTGCCACCGGCTTGAACCGGTCGTCCGTCAGCTCCAGCGAACCGGCCACCCAGGCGAGGTGGGGGAAGTTGGTGTAGACGTCGAACTTCTCCAGGTCGGTCACCGGGAAGAGCGGCGGGGCGCTGATCTCCTCGGCACCGTCCGCCAGCCCCCAGCCAGTGAAGATCCGGTCGAGCTCCTTGACGAGCGCGGTGGCCTGCGGCCCCAGGATGGCCAGGGCGGGCTCGCCGTCACTGCCGGTCAGTCGGGTCGCCGTCATCGGATGAGCCCCGTCTTCTCCAGGTACTTGGCGGTCTTGCGGAAGGTGCGCAGCTCGGCCTCGGCCCGCGCCGGGGACTCCAGCAGGGCCCGGCGCAGCTCGTGCGGGCGCTCGATGCCGGCGTCACGGTAGACCTGGGGGTGGTAGAGGGATTCGAAGCTGTGCTTCATGTAGCGGCGCAGGTACGTGGAGACCTCGTCGAGCTCCTGCTCGGTGGCGGTCTGCTTCAGGTCCTGGTGGAGCAGGTTGACCAGTTCGCGGCCGAAGGCGATGTGCCGGGACTCGTCCTGGTGGTGGATCCGGTTGATGCCGCGGATCGTCTCGTGCAGCCGCTCGTCCTCGGCCATCGCCGAGTTGAAGTGGTCGACCAGCTCCTCGAAGATCAGGATGCGGGCGAAGACCAGCAGGCTCTGGATCTTGTCCGAGGGGACGGCCGCTTCGGCGCCGCCGGACGGCTGCCGGTAGATCTTCTTGCCGTAGCGGAGGCAGAATTCGGCGAAGAACCACATGTGCTCGTTCTCCTCACCGATGAAATGGTGGAAGAACTCCGACGGCGTCTCGAATCCGGCGGTGTGAATCCGGTTGACCACCTCGACGAGCAGTTCCCGGATGCCGTGGACATTGAGGCTGTAGAAATTGACGCTCTCATGCTTGGAAAGCGTGTGGAGCTGCTCGGGAGTGAGCTTCTCGGCCCATTCCGTCCCGTACGTGGTGGTGAGCTCGGGGCTCATCCACCACATGTCCTCGGGGAGCTGGTCCGGCCACTCGAAGAGCCGGTACGGGTTGTAGTAGTCATCGATCGACTTGGTGGCGAGCCGGTCCAGGATTCCCCGAAACCGGTCGTTCCGGTCGATCACGTCGCTGACCATCGAGTGATTTCCTCCGTTCGCTTCGAGGCTCTTTGCTGAATCCAGATTAGGAATCCGGGCACGGGTTCCTCAATGCCCGGAACCGGCTGCCGAATTCGGCCAGTGGGCCGCTCCGGTTCTGGTCAGGGATTCCCTCACGGAGTTGCTCGATGGCCGGAACCGGCTGCCGTATCCGGTCAGCGGCCGGGCCCGGTCCATCACGGGCGCGCGGCGATTTCCGCGCGCAGGGCGGCGTTCTCCTCCTCCAGCCGGGCGAGGCGCTCATGGACCGGGGCCAGGGCCTCGGAGACCTCGCGCTGGCTGAAGCGGGGGGTGATGTGGTTGGGGCAGTTCCAGGCGTAGGCCTCGACCCGGATGGTGACGATCTGTTCGACCTTGCCCTCGGTACGGGGCGACTCCAGGCGCTCCGCGAGCTCCAAGTTCTCGTCGACCAGCACAGCGGAGGCGTGGCCGTACAGCTTGAGGCGGGTCTGGCGGGCGTGGTCGATGAAGAAGAGCGCGACCCGGTCGTCACCGCGCACGTTGCCGGTGGTGACGTACTGCCGGTTGCCCCGGACGTCCAGAAAGGCGAGCGTGTACGGGTCCAGGACGTGGACGAACCCCTGCGGGCCGCCCTTGAACTGGATGTACGGCCAGCCGGTCTCGCCCACACTGGAGAACAGGAAGCCGTCGAGGCTGCGGATGAAGTCGGCCGACCGGGCGTCGAGCGGATCGGGCTCCTCGACCGGTTCCCGTACCCGGCGGCCGGCCGCCTTGGCGCTGCCCATCTCCTCCTGGACCTGGCGTACCGCGGTGGTCTGCGCGAGTTGGTTGAAGCGGCTCATACGGCACTCCTCAGGGCCAGGTCGACCAGGCCGGTTCGGGCGGCCAGCACGCCGGCCTGGAAGCGGCTGCTGGCTGACAGGTCCTGCATGATCGTGGCCACATGGCGGCGGAAGGTCCGCTCGGACATGCCCACACGGCGGGCGATGACCTCGTCCTTGGCACCGGAGGCCAGCAGGGAGAGCAGGGTCACCTTCAGCTCCTCCATGGTCCCGGCGTAGCCGGCCGCACCGGAGTCGAAGTCCACGGCGGACTCCCAGACCCTGGCGTGCAGTCCGGCCAGGAAGGCCGCGACCGTACTCTCGTAGACGACGGCGATCTCGCCGTCCTCACCGGACGGGATGAAGGCGGTCTTCCGGTCGAACACCAGGAAGCGGTCGCTCACTTCCTTGGTGGTGCGCACCTGCCCCCCCGCGGGCAGGAGTTCACCGAGGTGCGCGCGGGTCCCCGAATCGCCGCGCGCGGTATGGGGGTAGAGGATCCGTCCCCGCGCACCGCGCCGCAGCGCCTCCAGCACCAGCGGGCGGGCCAGCCGCAGCTCACGGGTCTCGCGGGCCACGCAGGGCTGCATCACCAGGACCTCGGTGGTGCAGCTCTGCGCGGCCTCCAGCAGCCGCAGCTCGATCTCCTCCTGGTCACCGGTGATCACCACCGGCTCGGTGCGGGTTCTGGCCTGCTTCTCGAAGGCCGCCACGAAGGAGCTCAACTGCCCCTTGAATCCGGCGAGCCGGTGGCGGCTGTCGAGGATCTCCCGCTCCAGGGGGACCAGCAGCTCCATCTGGGCGGCCTCCGGACTGACCGCGACCAGCCGGTCCGTGCCGCCCTCCGCCGGTTTGACCAGGCGCAGTTCGCGCAGCACGCCGACCGCCTGCTCGGCACGGTGCGGCGGTACACCGAGCTCCTCCGCGATCCGGGCCGGATCGAACGCCCCCCGCCCGAGCGCACGTTCGTAGACGGCGATCACGAACTCGTCCATCTCGTCCGCCCGTTGGTCTCCCCCGAGCGGGGCCTGTGCCGCGAATTGCATCGTTACCTCATTCTGAGCGCGCGGATGATGTTGGCCTGGCCGAAGGGGAGAGCGGCCGGAACATGCCCCGCACAGGCGGCTGCGAAGGCCACCGGGAGCTGGGGCGACATGTCACCTCATGCGTCGGCACGGGGACGGGCGGTGGGGTGCGAAGCGGTTCGGTGCCGCCACAGTACGGTCCCGGACTGGTCGGTCTCCTACAGCTGGACCAGAGGCCGATGAGCGCCCCGGGAGGCCGGTTCGGGCCGGAGACACCGCTGCTGGCCTAGGGTTTGTGCCGCCCGCCGCCGGCCGGCCCGGGGTGACCGGCAGAACTCGTACAACTGCCGGAGTAGTTGTCCTGCCGCCGGAGCCCTCAGCAGCTCAGCCCCAGGCTGACGACACCCTCGACGGCCGCCGCCGGGTCGCCGCGCCGGGTGAGATCGCGCGCGAGGTAGTCGCAGCCGTTCTCCCGGTGCGCGGCGCCGATGCGGCGCAGCGCCAGCGCCTGCCCGTCGGGCCAGCCGGCCCGCCGCGCGAGCTCCAGCCCGCTGCCGAACAGCTCCACCGCCTGCGCCCTGTTCGCCAGCGCCCAGTGGCATTCGGCGCGCCGCAGCTGGGCGGCGGCCTGGGCCCGCAGCTCGCCGTCCGCGACGGCGGCGAAGAGCCCGGCGGTCGCGACCTTGAGGCACTCCCCCGTGTACATCCCCACCGAGAGGAAGCTGTGCAGGCTCTCCGCCAGCCGCCAGGCGATGGTGGTGAAGCCGGAGCCGGCCGCCTGCAGCACGGCGCCGGCCAGGTTCTCCCGCTCGCTGTCCAGCCATTCAGAGGCCTCGCCGTGGTCCGAGAAGACCAGCGCGGCCGAGGGCGGGGCGCCGGCGGACGGGCCCGCGGCCGGCTCCGCCGGGTAGAGCAGCCGGGCCGCCGCGTCGGCGTGGTAGAGGTACCACTCGAAGAGCCGCTGCCGGGCGGCGTGCGCCTCCTGGCCGCTGACCAGTTCGCGGGCGTAGGAGCGCACCAGGTCGTGCAGCCCGAAGCGGCCGGCCGCCCGCTCCCGCACCAGATGGGCGTCCGTCAGGCTCACCAGCAGCCCCGCCGAAGCGGCCGAGGTCGAGTCCGTCAGCGCCGCGGCGCCGTTCACCGAGACGTCCGGTCCCGGCATCAGGCCGAGGAGCCGGAACATCCGCCGGGCCTCGGCCGGGAGCGCGAGGTAGGAGAGGTCGAAGGCTGCCCGCACCGTCGAGCGCCGGTCCCCTTCGATGCGCAGCCGGCTGAGCATGTCGTCACCCGCCAGCTCGGCGCAGTAGTCGGCGATGCCCGTGTCGCGGGCCACCAGGTTGGCACCGGCGATCCGGATGGCCAGCGGCAGGCCGCCGCAGAGCTGCACGAGTCTGCGGGCCGCCTCCTCCTCGGCCGTGGCCCGGCACTCGCCGATGATGCTGCCCAGCAGCCGGCGGGCCTCGTCCGGATCCAGGACGTCCAGGGCGAGCTGGCGGGCGCCGTCGCTCGCGACCAGGCCCGCGAGCCGGCTGCGGCTGGTGATCACCACCGCACAGCCCCGGGCGCCCGGGATGAGCGGTCTGACCTGCTCCGCGTCGCGCGCGTTGTCCAGCACGATCAGCATCTGCTTGTCGGCGAGCAGCGTGCGGTACAGCGCCGCCGCCTCGTCCTCGTCCGCGGGCAGCCGGTCGGGCGGCGCGCCCAGGGCCCGGAGGAACTGCGCCAGGACGTCGGCGGGACGCAGCGTGGGAAGCGGGGAGTGGCCGCGCAGGTCGACGAAGAGCTGCCCGTCCTCGAAGTGCTTCCGCCGCGCGTGCGCCCAGTGCTTGGCGAGGGCGGTCTTGCCGACGCCGGGCGCGCCGACCACCGCCACCACATGGGCGCGCTCCCCCGGGTCGGGCGAGAGGAGGGTGTCCAGCTCCCGCAGCTGCCGCCGCCGCCCGACGTAGGCGCCGGCCATGGCGGGCAACTGGGCCGGGAGCGGGCCACCGGGCGCCGTGCGGCCGACCGGTGCGGGACGGTCCGGGCGCTGAGCGAGGGGCAGTTGCTGGCGCAGCACCCGCAGGTGGGCGTCGCGGACCTCGGCGCTGGGCGCGATGCCCAGCTCCTTGTCGAGCCGGTCGCGCAGCCGGCTGAAGACGTTGAGCGCGGCGGCCTGCTCCCCGCAGCTGCCGAGGGTGAGGATCAGCCGGGCGTGCAGCCCCTCGTGGAGCGGCTCGGTGTTGACCATGTCCCAGAGCAGCGGGACGGCCTCCTCGGGCCGGCGCAGCAGCAGGGCCGTGTCGGCGTACAACAGCACGGCCTTGACCCGCCGCTCGTTGGCCACCACCGCGGCCGGATGCTGGCGCAGCACCGGATCCGCGTCCGCGAGCACCGGCCCCCGCCACCACCGCAGGGCCTGCGTCAGCGACTCGTACGCCGCCCCCGGGTCCGGTGCGCGGTGCAGCCGTTCCGCCTGGGCCAGCAGCTCGTCGAAGTGGCCGAGGTCGATCTGGTTCCGGGACGCCTGGAGCAGATATCCGGTGGGCGTCCGGACGACGGTGGGCGCCGGAACGGTCCGCGGGCCGCCCGGCTCCAGCAGCCGCCGGACCTGGCTGACGTAGGTATGGATGAGGCTCTGGTGCGAACTGGGCGGCCCGGACGGCCAGAGCGTGTCGGTGATCTCGCGCTGGGTGGAAGGCTCGGGGTGCTTGAGCGCCAGCAGTCCGAGCAGCCGCCGCAACATCGGGCTGGTGACCGGCACGGGGTCCCGGCCGCGCTGGAGAGCGAGCGGCCCAAGGATCAGCAGCCGCGGCCGGGCAGCGCCACGCGGCGGCCCGGTACGAGTGGTGGCCAGCAGCTCCGCCAGCTCACCCCCGGTCAGCTCCAGCACCTCCGCCAGCCGTTGAAGCGTCCGCGCCTGAGGCCGCTGCACCCGGCCGCGCTCGATGTCACGGAGCGCCCGCGTACTGATCCCGGCCCGTAACGCGGCCACCTCCTGACTCAGCCCGGCCCGTCTGCGGAACGCCTGGAGCTGCGGCCCGAACGACCCCTGCTCACCTGCCGGCCCCCCAGGGGCAAGCCCCACGGCCGACGTCCTCTCCGACATGCCATCCCCCTCATCCGATGACCGCCCCCCTCGATCACGACCGGCTGCGGCATTGCGGGCCGTGCACGGCCGACTCTGCAGAGGCTTCGTCGCGGATCAGTTTGGACTAGACCAATGGGTCAGGCAAGGGGACATCCGACGCGCGGACGGAGGCGGGATCCGGGGCTGAGCCCCGGGGCCATGGACCTCGATCACCCCGGCGGCGACCGGGAGGAATTCCGGACGCTGGGCACCACCGGAGGACACCATGCAAGAAGCCCAGCTCAGACGGGTCTGAGCTGGGCTTCTGATGGGGCCGCCTTCGGGATTCGAACCCGAGACCTACGCATTACGAGTGCGTTGCTCTGGCCAACTGAGCTAAGGCGGCACGCCCTGTCGCACTATGGTGCGATCAGCAGCGGGGCCAAGTCTACACAGTTTCCGGGGGTGCTCCGCACAGGGCGCCCCCGGAGGCCTTTGCACAGGTCAGGCCGGGTCAGAGCAGGTCAGGCCGGGGGCACGGTGGTCAGGTGCACTTCTTGGCGTCGGTGGGCGGGGTGCCCTCCAGGAGGTAGGTGTTGATCGCCGTGTCGATGCAGTCGCTGCCCCGGCCGTACGCCGTGTGGCCGTCGCCGTCGTAGGTGAGCAGGGTGCCGGAGGAGAGCTGGCCGGCGAGGGCCTGGGACCACTTGTAGGGGGTGGCCGGGTCGCGGGTGGTGCCGACCACGACCATCGGGGCGGCGCCCTTCGCCTCGGTGCGGTGCGGGGTGCCGGTGGCCTTGGTGGGCCAGTAGGCGCAGTTCAGGGAGGCCCAGGCGAAGCCGCGGCCGAAGACCGGGGAGGCCTTCTCGAAGTCGGGGAGCGCCTTCTCCACCGCGTCGGGGCCGTCGAAGGCGGGCGGCAGGTCCAGGCAGTTCACGGCGGCGTTGGCGAACATCAGGTTCGCGTACGCGCCGTTCGGCTCGCGCTCGTAGTAGCTGTCGGCCAGCGAGAGGAGGCCGGAGCCGTCGCTGCGCTGGGCACCCGCGAGCGCCTCGCGGAGCTGGGGCCAGGCCGCCTCGTCGTACATCGCCGCGATCACCCCGGTGGTCGCCAGGGACTCGCCGAGCTCGCGGTCGTCACCCGTCGGGATCGGCTTCGCGTCCAGGTCCTTGAAGAGCTGCTTGAGCGCGGTCGCCGCGTCGGCGGTGGACGTGGTGCCCAGCGGGCAGTCCGGCTGCTTGACGCAGTCCGCGGCGAAGGACTGGAACGCCCCCTCGAAGCCCGCCGTCTGGTCGCGGTTCATGTCGATGGCCTTGAGGGAGGGGTCCATCGCGCCGTCCAGGACCAGGCGGCCGGCCCGCTCCGGGAAGAGGTCCGCGTACGTGGCGCCCAGGAAGGTCCCGTACGAGGCACCCACGTACTGCAGCTTCTCGTCACCGAGCAGGGCCCGCAGCACGTCCATGTCGCGGGCCGTGTCGACGGTGGAGACGTACGGGAGGACCTCGCCGGACCGCTTCTCGCAGCCCTGCGCGAACTTCTCGAAGGAGGCGGTGAGCTTCTGAACCTCCGCCTCGTCGTCCGGGGTCTGGTCGACCTGGGTGTAGGCGTCCATCTCCTTGCCCGTCAGGCACTCCACCGGTTCGCTGCGGGCCACGCCGCGCGGGTCGATGGCCACCATGTCGTAACGGGCCCTGACCTGGGCCGGGTAGCCGAGCGCCGCGTACCCCTGGAGATAGCCGATCGCGGAGCCGCCGGGACCGCCCGGGTTCACCAGGAGGGAGCCGATCCGCTTGCCGGGGCCCGTGGCCTTCTTACGGGAGACCGCGAGGTCGATGTCGCCGTCAGCCGGCTTGTCGTAGTCCCTCGGGGCCTTCATCGTCGTGCACTCGAACCCCTCCACCCCGCAGTCGCGCCAGCTCAGCTTCTGCGCGTAGTACGAGCTCAGCCCGTCGGGGGCAGCCGTGCCGGTGGCCGAGGCACTCGGCGACGAGCCGCCGCCGCTGCAGCCGGAGACGAGCAGGCCGGCAGTGCCGATCCCGATGGCGAAGGTGCGGAGCAGGCGCCTGGTATCCATCCTGGGAGCGTATCCGCCGGGTGACGAGTCGTCCGATTCCCTGCTCATTCGGGTGAACAGGGACCAGCTGACAGGACGGCCCTGCGCCCCTCAGGCCGCCCTCAGCCCGATCTCAGCGACATCGTCATCGCCTCCACCGCGAGCAGCGGCGCCACGTTACGGTCCATCGCCTGCCGGCACGCGATCACCGCCTCGATCCTGCGCAGGGTCTGCGCCGGGGTCGAGGACTCCGCGATCCGGTCCAGGGAGTCCTGCACGTCCACATTGGCGATGGCGATCCGCGAACCCAGCTGGAGCGCCAGCACATCGCGGTAGAACCCGGTGAGCTCGGTGAGCGCCAGGTCCAGGCTGTCGCGCTGCGTTCGCGTCTTGCGGCGCTTCTGCTTGTCCTCCAGCTCCTTCATCGCCCCCGCCGTGCCGCGCGGCATCCGGCCGCCCGCGACCCCGCCGAGCGCCGCCTTCAGGTCCTCGGTCTCCTTCACGTCCACCTCGTCCGCCATCTGCTTGGCGTCATCGGTGGCCGTGTCGATCAGCTCCTGGGCCGCCTTGAGGCAGCCGCCGACATCGGCGACCCGCAGCGGAACCTTGAGCACCGCCGCCCGCCGCGCCCGGGCCCGCTCGTCCGTTGCGAGGCGGCGCGCCCGGCCGATGTGCCCCTGGGTGGCCCGTGCCGCGGAGTGGGCCCGCTCGGGATCGACCCCGTCGCGGCGGATCAGGACGTCCGCCACGGCCTCCACCGGCGGGGTGCCGAGGGTGAGGTGGCGGCAGCGGGAGCGGATCGTGGGCAGCACGTCTTCGAGCGAAGGGGCGCACAGCATCCACACCGTGCGCGGCGCCGGCTCCTCGACCGCCTTCAGCAGGACGTTGCCCGCGCCTTCGGTGAGGCGGTCGGCGTCCTCCATGACGATGACCTGCCACCGGCCGACCGCCGGGGAGAGCTGAGCGCGGCGGACCAGGTCGCGGGTCTCCTTCACACCGATGGAGAGCAGGTCCGTGCGGATCACCTGGACGTCGGCGTGCGTACCGATCAGGCTCGTGTGGCAGCCGTCGCAGAAGCCGCAGCCGGGCTCCCCGCCCAGCGCCCGGTCCGGGCTGGTGCACTGGAGCGCGGCGGCGAAGGCACGTGCGGCGGTGGACCGCCCGGAGCCCGGCGGTCCGGTGAACAGCCAGGCATGGGTCATCTTCGAGCCCTGTTCCACCGGCTCACGGGCGGAGACGGCCGTGACCAGCGCATCGGCGTCCTTGGCGGCAGCAGCGAGCTGTTCCCTCACTCGGTCCTGTCCGACCAGGTCGTCCCATACGGTCATGGGTCACCGCCCTTCCATCGTTCGGATTCCATTGTGGGGGACGCCACTGACAGTCCGGCCCGCCCACCCCTCAGGGGCGGACGGGCCGGACTTCAGGACAGGTCGGGTCAGCCGCGCGGGCGGCGCCCCCGGCCGGTGGGACCGTCGTCGTCGTGCCCGCCGAGCAGCTCGTCCGCCAGCGTCGGCAGATCGTCCAGCGGGGTCTCCTCCGCCCAGTCCGAACGGGGGCGCTTGGTGCGCCGGCCGCGAGCCGTGTCACCGGCCGGGCCCGCGGCCTGGGGGTCCTCGACCTGCGGCAGTTCCCGGGTGCGCTCGTTCTCGCTCTCCGCGGGCGAGGACGCCGGGCCCTCGTCCCGGAAGTAGCCCTTCGGCACCCGGTCGGAAGGCTGATCGCCGCGCACGGGCGGCAGAACAGCCGTCTCATCGGCGTCCCGAGCGCCCCCGGCGCCCCCGGCGCCCCTGGCTTCCCGGCCCGACCGCTCGTCCGTGATCCGCGGCAGCATCGCCGTCTCGTCCTCCCCCGAAGGGGAGGAAAGGCGGCCGGACGGCGTACCGTCCTCCGGACGCGCCGTGGGCACCGGCTGCGTGATCTCGTTCGGGTTCACGATCGGCGTGGGCACCGTGAGCTCGTTCTCCGGAACGGTGGGCCCCTCCGAACGCGAGGAAGCCTCCGTGCGGGAACCACCGGAACCACCGGAATCCCTGGACGCACGCTCCGCCGCAGCACGGTCCGCCGCAGCACGCGCCTCAGCCCGCGCCACCTCAGCCCGCTCGGCCTCCGCCCGAGCCGCCTCCGTACGGGCGGCAGCCTCGGCCTCAGCACGCCGGCGGGCCTCCTCGGCCCGTACCAGCGCCTCCTCCGCCTTCCGCTGCTTCTCCAGGCGGAGCGCCTCGGCCTCCTTGCGGAGCCGTGCCTCCTCCTCGGCCTGCCTGCGGAGGCGTTCCTGCTCGGCCTCGCGGGCCCGCTCCTCGGCCTCCAGCCGCCGGCGGTCCTCCTCGGCGCGGCGGCGGGCCTCCTCGGCACGCTGCCGGGCCTCCTCGGCCTGGCGCTCGGCCTCGCGCTGGCGCGCCTCCTCCAGCTCGCGCTGCTTGCGCTCCTCCTCCTCGGCGCGCAGCCGGGCGAGCTGCTCCTGGCGCTCCTTCTCCAGGCGCTCCTCCTCGGCCTTGCGGGCGGCCTCTTCCTCCGCCTTGCGCCGGGCCTCCTCCTCGGCCTTGCGCCGGGCCTCCTCGATGGCCTGGATCTCGGCCTCGGAGAGCGGAAGGAGGCGGTCGAGGCGGTGGCGTACGACCGTGGTGATCGCCTCGGGCTCCTGCCCGGCGTCCACCACCAGGTAGCGCGTCGGGTCGGCGGCGGCCAGGGTCAGGAACCCGGACCGCACGCGCTCGTGGAACTCCGCCGGCTCCGACTCCAGCCGGTCCGGCGCCTCCGTGAACCGCTCCCGCGCGGTCTGCGGGTCGACGTCCAGCAGCACCGTCAGATGCGGTACGAGGCCGCTCGTCGCCCACCGCGAGATCCGGGCGATCTCGGTCGGCGCCAGGTCGCGTCCGGCGCCCTGGTAGGCGACGGAGGAGTCGATGTAGCGGTCGGAGATGACGATCGCGCCGCGCTCCAGCGCCGGGCGGACCACGGAGTCGACGTGCTCGGCGCGGTCGGCGGCGTACAGCAGCGCCTCGGCGCGGTTGGAGAGCCCGGCGGAGGAGACGTCCAGCAGGATCGACCGCAGCCGCTTGCCCACGGGGGTGGCCCCGGGCTCACGGGTCACGACGACCTCGTGGCCCTTGGCCCGGATCCAGTCGGCGAGCGCCTCGACCTGGGTGGACTTGCCCGCTCCGTCGCCGCCCTCCAGGGCGAGGAAGAAGCCGGTGGCCGCGGGCGCGACCGCCGGGTCGCCACCGCGGAGCGCCTCGCGCAGGTCGCGGCGGAGCGGTACGCCCGCCCGGTCGTCCGTCTTGGCGAGGACGATCGCGGCGACGGGCAGCAGCAGCGCGCCGATCAGCATCAGCGTGTAGGCGGCCCCGCCGTGGTCGAAGACGAAGTCTCCGCCGCCCAGGCGGTGCTGCCCGATCGCGGCGGCGAGCAGCGGACCCGCGACCGCGCCGAGCGCGACGAGCACCCGGACGATGGCCTGGAGGTGCTCGGTGGTCCGGGCCTGCCGGGACGCCTCGGTCTCCTGGTCGATGATCGCGTGCCCGATGTTGGCGGCGACCCCGGCGGCGTAACCGGCGAGGAGCGCGAGCGCGAGCCCGGTGGCCGTGTCCGGCACCAGGCCGAGTGCGAGAAGTGCGACGCCTGTGACAGCGGTGGCCAGCGCGAGGAGGCGGCGCCGCGACAGGGCGGGCAGCACCTTTTGCGCCGTACGGATACCGAGGGCGGTACCGCCGGTCAGCGCGAGGATCAGCAGCGCGAACGTGACGGGTCCGCCGCCCAGGTCGTAGGCGTGCAGAACGGATACGGCGGCGGCAGCGGCGATCGCTCCGGCGACGGCCGCGCTGACGGCGACGACCAGCGGGAGGGCGCCGGTGCGGCCCTTGTCGGGGGTGTTGCCGTGGGTGGGGCGGCGCAGCCCTTCCAGGGGCGAGCGCGGCCGGGGGGTCTGGGTGTCGGGCAGTTCGAGGAAGTACAGGGTCGTGATGGAGGCCATGAACAGACCGGCCGCGACATACGAACCCAGGGCCGCCTGGTGGAAGGAGAACCACTCCAGGCCCGTGCCGAGGAGGTTGCCGATCAGCGTGGCGGCCAGCAGGACCACCGCGGCGGCGGGGACGGCGAGGAAGTTCGTACGGAGCGACAGCCTGCGCAGGGCGTCGAGGTGGTCGGGGAGCGGACGTACGGCGGCGCCCTCGATCGGCGGGGCGGGGAGCAGCGCCGGGGCGGCGCTCTCCTTGGCCACCGCCCACAGGCGCTCACCGGCACCGGTCACGAAGACGGTGATGAGGATCATCATGAGCGCCTTGTCGGGCACCCAGTCGATCCACAGCGGGGCGATGATCAGCAGGGCGAGCCGCAGCCCGTCCGTCCCGATCATCAGCCATCGCCGGTCCAGCTTTCCGCCGGGCGCGGTGAGCGACGTCAAAGGCCCCAGGAGTACGGCTCCGAAGAGCACTGTGGAAAGGATCCGGGCACCGAACACGGCGGCGACGGCGAAGGCCGCCCCGCGGTATCCGGCTCCGAATGAGCCCTCCAGGACCGCTGCTTGCAGCGACAACAGCACCAGCACGAGAAGGGCGAGTGCATCGCCGATACCGCCGACGAGCTGGGCGCTCCACAACCGCTTCAGCGGGGGAACACGCAACAGGGCTCGTACGGCGCGCTCGCGTGAGTCTGCGGCAAGTGTGTCGGAGGTGGGGCTCACGACCGTTGGCTGCTCGGCTCGCGTCATCCGCCCAGCCTATCGGCAGCGGTGCGGTGCCTGTCGGCCTGTCCGAACATATGGCCGCAGATGACTTTCGGCCAGCCCGCTCATGGACCCTTGACGCACGCGATCACAGGCCCTTTGACGTACTGCTGCCCGGCACCTGATCCAGGTGCCGGGCAGCAGTACGTCACAACAACAGAACCGGTCAGTCCTCCGAGGAAGCCGAAGCGGAGGCCGAAGCAGAAGCCGTCTTCTTCGCCGCGGTCTTCTTGGCGGCCGTGGTCTTGGTCGCCGTCGTCTTCTTCGCCGCGGTCTTCTTGGCGGCCGTGGTCTTGGTCGCCGTCGTCTTCTTCGCGGCCGTCTTCTTGGCCGTCGCCTTCTTCGCCGGGGCCTTCTTCGCCGTCTTCTTCTTGGCGGGTCCCTTGGCGCGCTTCTCGGCGAGCAGCTCGTAGCCGCGCTCCGGCGTGATGTCCTCGACGCTGTCGTCGGTCCGCAGCGTCGCGTTGGTCTCGCCGTCGGTGACGTACGCGCCGAAGCGGCCGTCCTTCACCACGACCGGCGCTCCGCTGACCGGGTCGGTGCCCAGCTCCTTCAGCGGCGGCTTGGCCGCGGCCCGGCCGCGCTGCTTGGGCTGGGCGTAGATCGCGAGGGCCTCTTCGAGGGTGATGTCGAAGAGCTGGTCCTCTGAGGTCAGCGACCGGGAGTCGGTGCCCTTCTTCAGATACGGGCCGTAGCGGCCGTTCTGCGCGGTGATCTCGACACCCTCGGCGTCCTCACCGACGACGCGCGGCAGCGACATCAGCTTGAGGGCGTCGGCCAGGGTGACCGTGTCCAGGGACATGGACTTGAAGAGCGAGGCGGTCCGCGGCTTCACCGCGTTCTTGCCGGTCTTCGGCGTCCCCTCGGGCAGCACCTCGGTGACGTACGGGCCGTAGCGCCCGTCCTTGGCGATGATCTGGTTGCCGGTGACCGGGTCGGCGCCCAGCTCGAAGTCGCCGCTGGGCTTGGCCAGCAGCTCCTCGGCGAGCTCGACGGTCAGCTCGTCGGGTGCCAGGTCCTCGGGCACGTCGGCGCGCTGGTGGCCCTCGGCGTCCTTCTCGCCCCGCTCGATGTACGGGCCGTAGCGGCCGACACGGAGCTTGATGTCGTTGCCGACGGGGAAGGAGGAGATCTCCCGGGCGTCGATCGCGCCGAGGTCGGTGACCAGTGCCTTCAGACCGCCGAGGTGGTCGCCGTCGCCGTTGCCCGCGTCGGAGGCCGTACCGGCGTCGGAGGTGTCGTCACCGGGCTGGGCGCCGAAGTAGAAGCGCTTGAGCCACGGCACGGACTGGGCCTCGCCCCGCGAGATGCGGTCGAGGTCGTCCTCCATGCGGGCGGTGAAGTCGTAGTCGACGAGCCGGCCGAAGTGCTTCTCCAGCAGGTTGACCACGGCGAAGGAGAGGAAGGACGGGACGAGCGCCGTGCCCTTCTTGAAGACGTATCCGCGGTCCAGGATGGTCCCGATGATCGACGCGTACGTCGACGGGCGGCCGATCTCGCGCTCTTCGAGCTCCTTGACCAGCGAGGCCTCGGTGTAGCGGGCCGGGGGCTTGGTGGCGTGCCCGTCGACCGTGACCTCTTCGGCGGACAGCGCGTCGCCCTCGGCGACCTGCGGCAGCCGCCGCTCGCGGTCGTCCAGCTCGGCGTTCGGGTCGTCGGCACCTTCGACGTACGCCTTCATGAAGCCGTGGAAGGTGATCGTCTTGCCGGAGGCGGAGAACTCGGCGTCCCGGCCGTCGCTCGCCCGGCCGCCGATCTTGACGGTGACGGAGTTGCCGGTCGCGTCCTTCATCTGGGAGGCGACGGTCCGCTTCCAGATCAGCTCGTAGAGCCGGAACTGGTCGCCGGTGAGGCCGGTCTCGGCGGGGGTGCGGAAGCGGTCGCCGGAGGGGCGGATCGCCTCGTGCGCCTCCTGCGCGTTCTTGACCTTCCCGGCGTACGTACGCGGCTTCTCGGGCAGGTAGTTCGCCCCGTACAACTGCGTGACCTGGGCCCGGGCCGCGGAGATCGCGGTGTCCGAGAGGGTCGTGGAGTCGGTACGCATATAGGTGATGAAGCCGTTCTCGTACAGCTTCTGCGCCACCTGCATGGTCGCCTTCGCCCCGAAGCCCAGCTTGCGGCTCGCCTCCTGCTGGAGGGTCGTCGTCCGGAAGGGGGCGTACGGGGAACGTCGGTACGGCTTCGACTCGACGGACCGGACCGCGAAGGACGTGTCGGCGAGCGCGGCGGCCAGGGCGCGGGCGTTCGCCTCGTCGAGGTGCAGGGTCTGGGCGGAGCCGGCCTTGAGCTGCCCGTCGGGGCCGAAGTCGCGGCCCTGGGCGATCCGGCGGCCGTCGACCGCGCTGAGGCGGGCGGTCAGGGTCGAGGGGTCGGAGGCGTCACCGGTGCGTCCGGTGGCGAACTTTCCGGTCAGGTCCCAGTACTCGGCGGAGCGGAAGGCGATGCGCTCGCGCTCCCGCTCGACGACGAGGCGGGTGGCGACGGACTGGACGCGGCCCGCCGAGAGCTTCGGCATGACCTTCTTCCACAGGACCGGCGAGACCTCGTAGCCGTAGAGGCGGTCGAGGATGCGGCGGGTCTCCTGGGCGTCGACCATGCGCTGGTTGAGCTCGCGCGGGTTGGCGACGGCGGCCCGGATCGCGTCCTTGGTGATCTCGTGGAAGACCATCCGGTGGACCGGGACCTTGGGCTTGAGCACTTCCTGCAGGTGCCACGCGATGGCTTCGCCCTCGCGGTCCTCATCGGTGGCGAGGAAGAGTTCGTCGGACTCGGCCAGCAGCTGCTTGAGCTTCCTGACCTGGGCCTTCTTGTCTGCGTTGACGACATAGATGGGCTGGAAGTCGTTCTCGACATCCACGCCGAGACGGCGCACCTCGCCGGTGTACTCGTCCGGCACCTCGGCGGCGCCGTTCGGCAGGTCGCGGATGTGCCCGACGCTCGCCTCGACGACATATCCGGGGCCGAGATAGCCCTTGATCGTCTTCGCCTTGGCAGGCGACTCGACGATGACGAGTCGGCGGCCGCCCTGTGCGGTCTCGCTGGTCGGGGACAACTTCGCTCTTCTCTCCGGTCGACACTCGATGGGCATCCGGGCAGCGTCAAGACGCTGCCCGCGGTGCTGTCGCTGCGGAGTGTGACGGTACAACCCGCCCCCGTGTCAAACGGCAAAAGCCCGCAACGGCCACTCGAACGGTAACCCGACTTCCGCCATTCCTGCCGCCCGGACCGACGGGTCCGGGCCGTGCGAAGCCCCGACCTACGGGTTTGCGGAGGTGGTCCCGGTGATCGCCCGGCACCCCCTCGACCCGGGCGCGGCCCCGGCGGGGGAGGGGATCAGACGAGGGTGAAGCACCACACGCCGAGGGCGAGGAAAACTACGCCGAAAAGTGTCGTGAGTGCGGTGGAGGCGACGGGGCTCACACCGTGCAGCACCGGCGCGCGGTGTACGGCGCGCGCCCCTGTCCAGATGAGGAGAGCGGCACCGAACAGCGCGAAGGCCGTGCCGGCGAAGACTGCTGCGACGCTCTCCATGTCGTACCCCTCGACCCTGTCGTACCGCTCGAGCACGTCGTACCGCTCGATCATGGGGGAGGCTGCCACCCCGGGGCGTCGCCGACACGAACCCCGGGTGAACACCACCCGCCCACCGGGAGTACCGGGGCCGTCACCTGCCGTCAGGCATCACAGACCCGGCGCGCAGGAGCAGGAGCATGCGTCACGGACCTGGCGCGCAGGAGCAGGAGCAGTACGGATCCGGCCACGCCGGGGGCGAGGAACAGGCGCCGGAGTCACAGCCCGGGCGCCCCTGCGCCGACCCGGACGCGGAGCTGCCGGTGACGGCCGCGAGGAACACCGCCCCGAGCCCCGGCAGAGCCCGACCGGAATCCGCAGGCCGGGCAGGAAGGAGGCAGCGGTGAGCGTGAAGGCGCTGATGAGAAGGGTGCCGAGGAGGCCGAGCAGCGCCCGGCCGGTCCGGAGCGGAGTCCGGCGACGGGGCCGAGGAGGCCGGCTCCCGGAGTGCCGTACCTGCGTTCGCCGGGGGCCACCACAGTCTCCTCCGCACTCTCCGATGTGCGCGCCCTCCAGGGCCGGTTCGCGGGTGACGGACCGTCCGGTCCGGGTCACACCGGCCTCACCCCCGGACCTGCCCGGCACCGGGCACCGGCTCCAGGAAGCCCTCCTCGACCAGCAGGCGGATCGCCTGCGGGGTGCGGTCGCGCAGGAGCACCGGGTCCTCGGACATCAGCTGGGCGATGGCGTCCAGGATCCGCCCGGCGGGCAGCGACCCGTCGCACACTCCGGCGAACCCGGCGGCCACCGCGTCGACCTTGGTCGCCCGCATCATCCCGCGGTGCTGGCGCAGCACCACATGCTCGGGGTCCTCCGCACCGGGCAGGCCCACCTGCTCCTGCACGACCTCGGCGGCGAGGGTGAAGTGCCCGGCGAGCAGGGCGGCGTCGTCCTGGTCGCG
Organism: Streptomyces microflavus; assembly: GCF_014650075.1. GTDB lineage: Bacteria > Actinomycetota > Actinomycetes > Streptomycetales > Streptomycetaceae > Streptomyces > Streptomyces microflavus. The sequence goes on from NZ_BMUG01000002.1 coordinate 126,137, forward strand.
CAGATAGTCCTGACGGGCGAAGTGGTCCTCGACGGCCCGGCCCAGCGGCTGCTGCACGGCGTGGGGCCACTCCTCGACGACGATCGACGGGTTCCCCGCGGCCGCGGCGGCGGACCTGCGCAGGGTGATCCAGCCGAAGCCGACGGACGTGGTCCCGCGCGCCTCGAACTCGTCGAGCCACGCCTCGTACCGCTCGGCGTACGCCTCCGGGTCGCTGCGGTGGTCGCCGCTGTCGCGCAGCCACAGCTCGGCGTACTGCGTGACGTCCTGGACCTCGCGCTGCACGATCCAGGCGTCGCAGCCCGCGGGCACCCAGGAGCGCAGCCGGTCCTGCCACTCCTCGCCTTCCACGTGCTGCCAGTTGGCGAGGAACTGGGCATATCCCCCCTCGTTCAGATGGCCCCCCGCCTGCTGCACCAGGGTGCGGCACAGGTCGTCGCCGGCCATGCCGCCGTCCCGGTAGGTGAGGCGCGCGCCGGGCGAGATGACGAAGGGCGGGTTGGAGACGATCAGGTCGAAGGTGTCGGCGCCGACCGGCTCGAAGAGGGAGCCCTCACGGAGATCGGCGGGGGCGGCTCCGGACAGGGCGAGGGTGAGCCGGGTGAACTCCAGGGCGCGGGGGTTGAGGTCCGTCGCGGTGACGCGGGTGGCGTGCTGGGCGGCGTGCAGCGCCTGGATGCCGGAGCCCGTACCGAGGTCGAGGGCCGAGGTGACCGGCGTGCGGACGGTGATGGAGGCGAGGGTGGTGGAGGCCCCGCCGACCCCGAGGACGACACCCTCCTCGTGCGAGCCGATCCCGCCCGCCCCGCCGACCGCACAGCCGAGGTCGGAGACGATGAACCAGTCCTCGCCGTCCGGCCCGCCGTACGGCCGTACGTCGACGGTGGCGCGGACCAGGCCGTCCTCGACGCCCACCCAGCCGTCCTGGACGCACTCCTCCAGCGGCAGGGCCGCGCGGGCCTGCTCCTGGGGGACGGCCCGTTGGAGCAGGAACAGCCGCACCAGCGTGTCGAGCGGTGACACGCCCCGGGTGGCGCGCAGGGCGGGGACGGTCTCGCTGCGGGCGAGCGCGGCATAGGCGGACGCGCCGAGCCGGTCGAGGAGGCCGTCGGCGGTGAAGGCGGCGGCGAGCAGCGCCTCACGGAGGCCGGCGGTGTGGTCGGGTGCGGGAAGGCTGGTCTTACTCACCCGTCCATTGTGTCCGGTCCCACTGACAACTGCAGCGGCCCGGACACTCGGTGAGCGTCCGGGCCGCTGCCGCAGGGCCGATCTCCAGGTCTGCGGCTCTCCAGGTCTGCTGCTCTCCTGGGCTGATCGCCAGGTCTACTGCCGCTCTCCCGGAAGCCGCGGGTTACGCCTTCTTCTCCGCCGAAGCCGAAGCCGAAGCCGAGGCCGCGGGAGAAGCCGCTGCACCCGCGTCCGGCGCCTCGGAGCCCGAGGGGCTGGCGGGCCCGGTCGAAGCCGCCGGCTTCTGGCAGCCCTTCTGCTTCGACATCGCGGCGCCGATCTCGCCGGACTCCAGCTTCTTCAGCGCCTGGTCGCCGCTGGTGCTGATCTTGTTCAGCTCGTCGGCGATGCCCTTGAGGCCGTCGGCGAACTTCGCCTGGTCCTTGATCTCCAGGGCGTCGACCTTGGTCTTCAGATCCGCGTACGCCGTGGAGGCGGCGTTGAGTTCCTTCACGGCCTCCTTCTGCGTGGTCTCGCCGTCGTCGACCGGCGGCGGACCGGCCGAGTCCACGGCCACGCCCAGCGCCTTGTACGCCTGGGAGATCTGCTGGAAGGCGGCCGAGTCGGCCTTCTGGACATCGGCGGGCTTGCTGTTGTCAGCAGTCTGCTGCTGGATGGAGGCGTTGGCGTTGGTGATCTTCTGCAACTGGGGCTGGAACTGGTCGCAGACCTTCTTGGCCCAGTCGTCCACCTTGTTGTCGCTGTCGTCGCTGCAGCCCGACAGCGTCAGTACGAGTACCGCACCGCCGGACAGTGCGGCTGCAAGCTTCTTGTTCACCGGTTGGGTCCCTTCCAAGGCTCTCGGCCCCGGAACTTACACGCCAAGAGGGCTCCATCCGGGTGCCGAGCATCCGATGTGCACACTTTTGAAGCCATTTGCACCAAGGGAAATGAGGGAGATGCCACTCGGCCGGAGAATCCGACACACGTACGGCCGCTCACCGGAACGGCGGACCCAGGGCGTCCGGCCCCCAGGCACCCCGGGCGCCCGGCCCTCAGGCAGAGATACGGGCGGGAAGTACGCCAACACGTACCACCCGCCCGCACAGTGACCAGCCGTCACCCGGAATCGGTGGATCCCCTTCCGCCCGTACCCCTCATGCCCGTCATGGGGCCGCCGCGGGATCCGGTGACGGAAGCGACGGACCGCCGCCGCCCGGAGCACCGCTGTCGTCCTCACCCACGGTGATGCCGCGCCGCTTGGACACGTAGACCGCGCCGACGATGACCACGATGGCGAAGACGGCCACCAGCGCCCGTACCCAGGGGTTCGCGTCCGCCCCGTAACTGAACTGCACCACCGCCGGGGCGATGAGCAGCGCGACCAGGTTCATCACCTTGAGGAGCGGGTTGATCGCCGGGCCCGCCGTGTCCTTGAAGGGATCGCCGACCGTGTCACCGATCACGGTCGCAGCGTGTGCGTCGCTGCCCTTCCCGCCGTAGTGCCCGTCCTCGACAAGCTTCTTGGCGTTGTCCCAGGCGCCGCCGGAGTTGGCGAGGAAGACCGCCATCAGGGTGCCGGTGGCAATGGCACCCGCGAGGTACGAGCCGAGCGCGCCGACACCGAGGCTGAACCCGACCGCGATCGGCGCCAGGACCGCGAGCAGGCCGGGCGTGGCCAGCTCGCGCAGGGCGTCCTTGGTGCAGATGTCGACCACGCGGCCGTACTCCGGCTTCTCGGTGTAGTCCATGATCCCGGGGTGCTCGCGGAACTGCCGCCGGACCTCGTACACGACGGCCCCGGCGGACCGGGAGACCGCGTTGATGGCGAGCCCGGAGAAGAGGAAGACGACCGCCGCACCGAGGATCAGACCGACGAGGTTGTTGGGCTGCGAGATGTCCAGACTCAGCCCCAGCTCCCCCGCCCCGGCTCCCACATCGGCGACCGCCGTCGCGATGGCATCGCGGTAGGAGCCGAAGAGCGCGGCCGCCGCCAGAACGGCGGTGGCGATGGCGATGCCCTTGGTGATGGCCTTGGTCGTGTTGCCGACGGCGTCCAGGTCGGTGAGCACCTGGGCCCCGGCGCCGGTGACGTCACCGGACATCTCGGCGATGCCCTGGGCGTTGTCGGAGACCGGTCCGAAGGTGTCCATGGCGACGATGACCCCCACCGTGGTGAGCAGCCCGGTCCCGGCGAGCGCCACCGCGAAGAGCGCCAGCATGATCGACGTACCGCCCAGCAGGAACGCCCCGTAGACGCCCAGAGCGATCAGCAGGGCGGTGTAGACGGCCGATTCCAGGCCGATGGAGACGCCGGCGAGCACCACGGTCGCCGGGCCGGTCAGCGAGGACTTCCCGATGTCCTGGACGGGGCGGCGCTTCGTCTCGGTGAAGTAGCCGGTGAGCTGCTGGATCAGCGCGGCCAGGACGATGCCGATGGCCACCGCGACCAGGGCGAAGACCCGCGGGTCGCCGCCGTGCCCGGTGATCGCCTCGTCGGTGACCCCGTCCAGTCCGGCGTATGAGGACGGCAGATAGGCGTACGCGGCCACGGCCACCAGGACGAGCGAGACCACCGCGGAGATGAAGAAGCCCCGGTTGATCGCGGTCATCCCGCTGCGGTCGGCGCGCCGGGGGGCGACCGCGAAGATCCCGATCATGGCGGTGACGACACCGATCGCCGGGACCATCAGGGGGAAGGCCAGGCCGGAGTCGCCGAAGGCGGCCATGCCGAGGATGAGCGCGGCGACGAGCGTGACGGCGTACGACTCGAAGAGGTCGGCGGCCATGCCCGCGCAGTCACCGACGTTGTCGCCCACGTTGTCCGCGATGGTGGCGGCGTTGCGCGGGTCGTCCTCCGGGATTCCCTGTTCCACCTTGCCGACGAGGTCGGCGCCCACATCGGCGGCCTTGGTGAAGATCCCGCCGCCGACCCTCATGAACATGGCGATCAGCGCGGCACCGAGGCCGAACCCCTCCAGCACCTTGGGCGCGTCGGCCGCATAGACGAGAACCACACAGGAGGCGCCGAGCAGCCCAAGCCCCACCGTGATCATTCCGACCACACCACCGGTACGGAATGCGATTTTCATCGCGCGATGCGAGACGGTGGTGAGATCCTTTTCCGGTTCGCCCTCTCCCGGAGTCGCTTCACGCGCGGCGGCCGCCACCCGCACATTGCTCCGTACGGCGAGCCGCATACCGATGTAGCCGGTGGCCGCCGAGAAAAGCGCACCCACCAGGAAGAAGAGCGAACGCCCCGCGCGCTGCGACCAGTTGTCGGCCGGCAACAACAGCAACAGGAAGAACACGATCACGGCGAACACGCCGACCGTTCGCAGCTGCCGGGCCAGATAGGCGTTGGCGCCCTCCTGGACCGCCGCGGCGATCTCCTTCATACGCTCGGTGCCCTCGCCGGCCGCCAGTACCTGGCGTACCAGCAGGCGGGCGACGACGAGCGCGGCGACGGCGACGACCGCCACGACGATGACGATCAGCCGGTTGTCGTCGGTGAGTACCGCAGCCGCGAGGGAGCCGGGTCCGTCGGAAAGTGCGGATTCTCGAAGTGCGGATTCTTGCATCGGTGCAGCCACGGGGGCCGGTGCAGCCATTGGGGTGGTGAAGAACTCCGCCATACGTCCTCCTTGACGCTCAGCGCTCAAGACGTGGACGGATTGTAGGGAGCGGAACCGGATCAAAACAGTGGTCCGGAAGAGAATTGATCGCACTCCCCCCAACGCCGAAAGATCGACGGAGGGTTTTCCCCGAATGCAGTAATGGGGCAGCCGCATTACCCGGAAGAAATAACCCGGGACTGCGCAGGACTGCGCGGGACGACACCGGACGACACCGGGCAGCACAAGAAAGGCCCTGCTGAGCAGGGCCGGGAAAAGCGGCGCAGGCGGTCGCCCGCGCACGACGCCGTGCGAGCGGGGCCGGCACAGGCTCACACCCTACGGACGGCACTCCTCAGGGACGCACAGCCGGTAGGGCCGTCGGGCCTCAGGAACGCACACCGCAGCCAGGGCTGCGGGGAGTCAGGAGCGCACAGCGGCAAGGGCCGCCGGGCTCAGGAGCGCACAGCGGCAAGGGCCGTCGGCCAGCTCATACGGATGGTTCCGCCGTCCGCACCGGAACGGACTTCCACGTCGTCGACGAGACCGCTGATGACCGCGAGACCCATTTCGTCCTCGCCGTCGCCCTCAGTCTCGGGCTCGTCCGAGCCACCGCGCGCTCCGGGCGTGGCGGGGGCGCTCCCGGGCTCGGGAACGGCGTCACCGACCTCGATGGAGAACGCCTTCTCCTCCTCGGTCAGCACGACGCTGACCGGCGCGGTGATGCCGTGGCTGCGGTGCAGGCCCACGGCACGGCTGCATGCCTCGCCGACAGCGAGCCTGACCTCGTCGAGCACCGCCTCGTCGACGCCGGCCCGGCGTGCCACGGCGGCCGCCACCAGGCGGGCCGTCCTGACATGCTCAGGCTGGGCACTGAAGCGGAGTTCAACGGTGGCCATGCGATCCCCCTGGAACGTTCGGGCGTACGCCTCAGAGGCCCCGGACCTGAAGCCCGGCACCCCTGCTCTCCTTCTCCGGAAACCGACGAGATCGACAAAGCCGACAGCCGGCCCGAAGGCCGACCGCCTGCCCGTCGCGGCCCGGTTGCTGCCGCTGTCGGCCCGTTCACCGCCTGACGACCGGCCCGGGGGCCGGTCGAAGCCGACCTCAGTCGGTGGCGGCGACAGCCTCGTCGACCGTGGTGTGAATCGGGAACACCTTGGTCAGACCTGTGATCCGGAAGATCTTGAGAATGCGCTCCTGGTTGCAGACCAGGCGCAACGAGCCCTCATGGGCCCGGACACGCTTCAAGCCGCCCACGAGCACGCCGAGGCCGGTGGAGTCGAGGAAGTCGACGCCTTCCATGTCGACAACCAGGTGGTAGCTGCCGTCATTCACCAACTCGACCAACTGCTCGCGCAGCTTGGGCGCGGTATACACATCAATCTCGCCACCGACCTCGACGACCGTACGGTCGCCACCAGGCCCGGACACATTGCGAGTCGACAGGGACAGGTCCACGGATCCTCCAGCACCTTGCTATCGAGCGGTCGCCCCTCGGTCTCCCCGACGGAGGCCAGGGGACGGATCGCCAGCCGCGATGGCATTCAATCACTTACCAGCAGCCATGCACGACGCCTTGGGACCATTGTCCGTCACGCCAGTGACACACTCGGTGCCGATGGCCAAGAATCACCGTCCCGGACGACCACCCGAGAGTGGGGACACGCGCCCCACTCCCGCCATGATCCTCGACCGGCTCGCCACAGGGGCGGGCCGGGCCGCGCGCATCACTCATACGGAGCACTTGCCCCCTAGATCGGGAACCCATGCCATCTGGCCGGATCGCATCCGGCCAGAAGTGATCTCGGCGATCGAAAAAGCCGGAATCGACCATCCGTGGGCCCACCAGGCGACCGCCGCCGAGCACGCGCTGGACGGCGAGTCGGTCGTGATCGCCACCGGCACGGCGTCCGGCAAGTCGCTCGCCTACCTCGCCCCCGTCCTCAGCACCCTGCTGAACGGCTCCGAGGCTCCGAACGGCCGCGGGGCGACCGCGCTCTACCTGGCCCCCACCAAGGCCCTGGCCGCCGACCAGCGGCGCTCGGTGAAGGCCCTGGCGGCGCCCCTCGGCAACGCCGTCCGGCCCGCGGTCTACGACGGCGACACCCCGGTCGAGGAACGCGAATGGGTGCGCCAGTACGCGAACTACGTCCTGACCAACCCCGACATGCTGCACCGCGGGATCCTGCCGTCCCACCCCCGCTGGTCCTCCTTCCTGAGGGCACTGCGCTTCGTCGTGATCGACGAGTGCCACACCTACCGGGGCGTCTTCGGCTCCCATGTCGCCCAGGTACTGCGCCGCCTCCGTCGCCTCTGTGCCCGCTACGGGGCCGACCCCGTCTTCCTGCTCGCCTCCGCCACCGCGGCGGATCCCTCGGTCGCCGCCGGGCGCCTCACCGGCCTGCCGGTCAAGGAGGTGTCCGACGACGCCTCCCCGCGCGGCGAGCTGGTCTTCGCCCTCTGGGAGCCCCCGCTGACCGACCTGCACGGCGAGAAGGGCGCCCCCGTACGCCGTACCGCGACGGCCGAGACCGCCGACCTGCTCACCGACCTGACCGTCCAGGGCGTCCGCTCGGTCGCCTTCGTACGGTCCCGGCGCGGCGCCGAGCTGATCTCGGTCATCGCCAAGGAACGCCTCGCGGAGGTCGACCGCTCCCTGCCCAAGCGGGTCGCCGCCTACCGCGGCGGCTACCTCCCGGAGGAACGCCGCGCCCTGGAGCGGGCCCTGCACTCCGGCGAGCTCCTCGGACTGGCAGCCACCACCGCCCTCGAACTCGGCATCGACGTCTCCGGCCTCGACGCCGTCGTCATCTGCGGCTACCCGGGCACGCGGGCCTCCCTCTGGCAGCAGGCGGGCCGCGCCGGCCGGTCGGGGCAGGGCGCCCTGGCCGTCCTGGTCGCCCGTGACGACCCGCTGGACACCTACCTGGTGCACCACCCCGAGGCGCTGTTCCGTCAGCCCGTGGAGTCGACCGTGCTCGACCCGGACAACCCCTACGTCCTGGCCCCCCACCTGTGCGCCGCGGCCGCCGAGCTGCCCCTCACCGAGCCCGACATCGCGCTCTTCGGACCCGCCGTGCCCGAGCTGCTGCCCCAGCTGGAGGCCGCGAAGCTGCTGCGCAGGCGGGCATCGGGCTGGCACTGGACCCGCCGCGAACGGGCCGCCGACCTCACCGACATCAGGGGCGGGGGCGGACGTCCCGTCCAGATCGTCGAGGAGGGCACCGGCCGCCTGCTGGGCACGGTCGACGCGGCCGCCGCCCACACCTCCGTCCACGAGGGCGCCGTCCATCTCCACCAGGGCCGCACCCACCTGGTCCGGAAACTGGACCTGGAGGACTCCGTCGCCCTGGTCGAACAGGCCGACCCCCCGTACTCGACCGTCGCCCGCGACACCACGGCCATCGCCGTCCTGGAGACCGACACCGAGATCCCCTGGGGCCAGGGGCGGCTCTGCTACGGCTCCGTCGAGGTCACCAACCAGGTCGTCTCCTTCCTCCGCCGCAAACTGATCACCGGCGAGGTCCTCGGCGAGACCAAGCTCGACCTGCCTCCCCGCACCCTGCGCACCCGCGCCGTCTGGTGGACGGTCACCGAGGACCAGCTCGACGCCGCCCGGATCAATCCGGAGATCCTCGGCGGCGCCCTCCACGCGGCCGAACACGCCTCCATCGGCCTCCTCCCGCTCTTCGCCACCTGCGACCGCTGGGACATCGGCGGCGTCTCGATACCGCTGCACCCGGACACCCTGCTGCCGACGGTCTTCGTGTACGACGGCCACCCGGGCGGCGCCGGATTCGCCGAACGGGCCTTCCACACCGCCCATACGTGGCTGACGGCGACCCGCGAAGCCATCGCGTCCTGCGAGTGCGAGGCGGGCTGCCCCTCCTGCATCCAGTCCCCCAAATGCGGCAACGGCAACGAGCCCCTGCACAAACGCGGCGCCGTACGCCTCCTCACCGAACTCCTCAGGGCGGCACCCCCGGAGACACTGCAGGCACCGGAGGCGGAACAGGAAGCGGAGGGCCGGCCCGGGACCTGACCTCGGGTCCGTAGAGCCCGAAGCGCGAGCCGGCGGTCACATCGGCGATCTCCCCCTGGACCGCACAGCGGACGAGCACGGCGCCCTGCGCCGCCGCCACGCGCCGCGCCGCTTCGCACGCGGCCTCCGCCCCCTCCAACGCGCGATCGGCCGCTGCAAGGGCCGCGAGGTCCGCGGCACCGCCCGCCCGGTGGCGGGCGGCCACGGCCTGGCCCAGCGCGAGGACGAGGGCGAACACCCCGCACAGAGTGACCACCGTGACCGCCACCCACACCGTCGCCATCCCCCGATCGCGGTCCCCGCGCGGCTGCCGTCCAAGGCCCGGACCCAGGCGCGGGGAGCTCCTCCGGCCCCGGGCTTCGCCTCCCCTCACGGCCCGGCACCCCCCACCGTGCGCCCCACCGAGTCCTCCGCCAGGGCGGCCGCCTCGGCTCTCAGCGTCAGCGCCAGGGCCGCCGGGCCCGGGGTCGGCGCCTCCACCGTGACGCGCCACAACTCCCCGGCCCTCCCCACCGCGACCAGCGCCCCAGGAGGCGCGGCGTCGCGTGCGGCTGCCAGCACCGCCGCCTCCGGCTCCGAACGGGCCGCGGCCCGGGCCCCCGCCCGTGCCGCGTCCACACACCGGATCTGGGCCGAGGCCGCGACCAGCGCCCAGAGCAGCACCATGGCAAAGGCCACCAGCACCGGGATGACCACGGCCGCCTCCGCCGTCACCGCCCCCCGGTCCCGGAGCCGGAGCCGGTACGCGCCCCGGTCTCCGCACCCGCGGCCTCCGGCCCAGGCCTCAGAACTTCGCATCGAGCGCGCCCTCGATCATGGACTGCATCGCCGACATCACCGGCCCGCTGTTGACCACCTTGTAGAGCACGGCGGCGAAGGCACAGGCGGCGATGGTGCCCACCGCGTACTCGGAGGTGGTCATCCCCCGGTCGGCCGACCGGCCCAGCCGCCGCACCCACGTCGAACGCCGGGCGCGGCGGCAGACTGCACCAACTGCCAGCCCGGTTCGCGCGGTTCGTACGGTTCGTTCCTGAAACTTCCTATAATTCTTGTGCATTTCATCCCCCGATGGGCATCGATCGATATCGAGCAGGCGTCCGAGCCGAACGCCCATGTGTGACAGCCGGACGGGCCTAATCCGCCACCAGCAGTCCGCCGGCCAGGCCGATGATCACCGGCGCCACCCCGACCGCCAGGAAGGCGGGCAGGAAGCAGAGTCCGACCGGCGCGGTGATCAGGACCCCGGCCCGCTGGGCACGTGCCACGGCCGCACCGGCCCGTTCGGCACGCATCGCCTCGGCCAGCCTGGAGACCGGCTCCGCCGCCGGGGCCCCGGTCGACCCGGCCCGGTGCAGGCAGCGGGCCAGCGGACCGGCGCCCGGTATCTCCCCGAACCGTCCCCACGCCTCGGCGGGCTCTCCACCGAGGCGGATCTCGGCGGCGGCGCGGGCCAGCCGGTCGCCGACCGGCCCGCCGATGGACTCGCCCACCGCCTCCGCGGCCTCGCGTGGCCCGGCCCCGACGGCGACGCAGGCTGCCAGCAGATCGGCGGCCAGAGGAAGCTGCCCGGCGATCACGGCCCGCTCCTCCCTGCTCTCGCCCGGACCGGGCCGGGGCCGGGCCCGCTGCCACCGCCACGTCCCGTACGCCGCGGCCGAACCGACCGCACACCCCACCAAGCCGCCGATCAGAATCCATCCGGCCAGCCAGGCCCCCGCCGGACCACCCCACCGCATGACACCGACGCGATCGCCGATACCGATACCGATACCGATACCGGCACCGGCACCGGCACCGGCAGGGTTGACCGGCCGGCCCCCGCTGCCCGTCCGGACCACACTTCCCGTCCGGACCGCGCTGCCCATCCGGTCCCGTCCAGCAGCCGCCCAGGACCACCAGCCGACCCGCCCACCCTGGGCGACCTCCAACAGCAGTGCGCCCCGGCCGCGCACCACTCGTCCCCGGTGGCCCGCCGCAGCAGCAAAGGCCAGCTGCACCGCGGCGCCCAACACTGCCCCCAGCATCCCCAGGCTGTGGAGAACTCCACCCGTCGCGTTCATAGGGTCTCCGCTCCGCTCACGATCCGGCAGGCCCAGAAGAGTCCGGCCGCCTCCAGGAACCCCCCGACCGCCAGACAGAACAGCCCGCCCGGCGTGTGCAGCAGGACCCGCAGGGGATCAGCTCCGAGGGCGGCCCCCAGCCCGAGGCCCGCAACCGGCAACAACGCCAGGACCACGACGGTCGACCAGGCTCCCGCCAACTGGGCCCGCAACTCCTCACGTCTGCGCCGGTCGGCCCGTAACGCCGCCCCAAGGCGGTCCAGACCGGCCGCGAGACCGGCTCCGCCGTCCACCGCCACCCGCCAGCACGCGGCCATCCCGGACAGGCCCCCCAGCCCCGGCCCGTCCGCCGCCTGCCGCAACGCCGCGGGCACATCGCCCCCGAAGCGCGCGGCCGCCAGCACAGCGGACTCCGCATCCCCCAGCCACGCTCCACCACCCGGACCGCCCCCGGCCTGCGGCTCCCCGTCCGCCGCGCACTCCCGCAGGCCGGCCAACAGGGCCTGGCCCGGCTCCTGTCCCGCCCTCAGCTCACCGACCACGGCCCCGCACAGCACCGCCACCGTGTCCCCCGCCCGTTCCCGTTGCCGACGCCTGGTACGAGCGCGCACCCACCTCCGTACCAAGGGCACCGCCACAGCTCCGGCGATCAGCGGCAGCACCGACGCACCGAGCACGGCGAGCAGCACCGCCACCGGAACGCACCACCATTCGCGCCGCTCCACGACCAGCCGCCCGGCTCCGAGCAGAGGCGGCCACGATCGCCACGCCCGCCACGGCTCGGCCGGCCCGTCCACGAACAGGACCCGCGCCCGCCGGACCCCGGGGTCCCTCATCGCGGCCAGCCACACAGCCGCACCCGCGCAGAGGGCCGCCGCATGCACCGCGTAGTCCGCAGGTCCCCCCGTTCCCCCCGTCACAGCGCACCCCCGATCAGCGACTCCAGCCGCCGCCAGCCCCGCTCCGGGACGAACCCGTCGGCGCCCCAGCTCAGGGCCGGCACCGTGAACACCAGGCCGGCCGCGTCCCGTTCCAGCACATGCACGTCGGCGATCCGTCGTCGTCCGGCCCGGTCCCGTACGAGATGCACGACCACCGATAGCGCGGCCGCCAACTGACTGTGCAGTGCGGTCCTGTCCAGCCCTGCGGCGGTGCCCAGCGCCTCCAGCCGGGCTGGTACGTGCTCGGCGGCATTCGCATGGACGGTGCCGCATCCTCCTTCGTGACCGGTGTTCAGGGCAGCCAGCAGTTGCGCCACTTCAGCACCTCTGACCTCACCCACCACCAGCCGGTCGGGGCGCATCCGCAGCGCCTGGCGCACCAGATCGCGCAGGGTCACCAGGCCCGCGCCCTCCTGGTTGGCGGGGCGGGACTCCAGGCGAACCACATGGGGGTGGTCGGGGCGCAGTTCGGCGGAGTCCTCGGCGAGCACGATCCGTTCGTCCGCGCCGACGGCACCCAGCAGGCTGGCCAGGAGGGTCGTCTTGCCCGCCCCGGTGCCTCCGCTGATCAAGTAGGAGAGACGGGCCTCCACCATGGCGCGGAGAATCCGGTCGCCACCCGGCGGCACGGTCCCGGCCTCCACCAGCTCTGCCAGGGAGAACGCCCGCGGGCGCACCACCCGCAGGGAGAGACAGGTCGAGCCGACGGAGACCGGGGGCAGCACGGCATGCATCCGCGTCCCGTCCGGCAACCGCGCGTCCACCCACGGCCGGGCATCGTCCAGCCGCCTGCCGGCCACCGCGGCGAGCCGCTGGGCCAGTCGCCGTACCGCCGCCGCGTCCGGGAAGGTGATCCCCGTCAGCTGGAGCCCGCCGCCCCGGTCCACCCACACCCGGTCGGGGGCGGACACCAGCACATCGGTCACCTCGGGGTCCGCGAGCAACGGCTCCAGCACGCCCGTCCCGACGAGCTCACCGCGCAGCTCGGCCGCGACCCCGAGCACCTCCGCATCGCCCAGCAGCCGCCCCTGGGCCCGAAGTGCGGCCGCCACTCCGGCCGGTGTGGGCGCGCCGCCACTGCGCGCAAGCCGTTGGCGTACGGCATCCAGCAGCGCATCGGTCATGGTGCGCCTCCCCCGGCCGGAGCCGCGGCGGAACCGGGCTCCCCCGCCGCTGCCGCCACGTGCTCCCAGAACTCCGCGCAGAAGCGGGCCAACGGGCTGCGGGCACTGCCGCCGGGCGGCATTCCGCCGTCCTGTGCGGCCAGGAGACCGGATTCCAGGGGGAGTTCACCGACGAGGGGCAGGCCGATGGCCTGGGCGACCCAGCGCTCGTCCAGCCCTGCCGCATACGGTCCCCGGGCCACCACCCGCATGTCGTCCAGCACCATGCGAGCCGTGGACGCGACACGCTTGGCCGCCGCGACCGCCCTCAGCTCGCCCGGCACCACGAGCAGGCCGAGGTCGAGCTGGGCCAGGGCTTCCGCGATGCTTTCGTCCACGCGGCGCGGCAGATCCACGACCACCACCCCGCCGAGCCGGCGTGCGGCGGCCAGCACCGCCTGTACGGCCTGCGGCGCGATGGTCACCTCGTCGTCGCGGCCCCAGCTCAGCACCCGCAGTCCGTGGAGCGCGGGCAGGGAGTCCTCCAGGGCTCCGCCACCGAGGCGCCCCTTCGAGTGGGCGAAATCCGGCCACCGCATTCCCTCGGCCCGTTCCCCGCCGAGAAGTACGTCGATGCCCCCGCCCAGAGGGTCCGCGTCGATCAGCATCGTCCGCCTGCCGGACCTCGCCGCGCTGACGGCGAGTGCGCAGGCCAGCGTCGATGCGCCGGAGCCGCCCCGCCCGCCCATCACTCCGACGGTGAGCGCCGGCCTGCCGACGCCCTCGGCGGCGTTGGCGATCTGGTCGACCAGCCAGCCCTCCGAATCCGGCAGCCGCAGCACATATTCGGCCCCGATCTCGACCGCCCGCCGCCAGACGTCCGGGTCGTCCTGGTCCCGCCCGACCAGCATCACCCCCCGTCTGCGGGCGGCCCCGCGGCACCGAGCGGCCGCGTCGTCGCCCACCAGGACCATCGGGGCCTGCTCCCAGCCGCCCCGTCGCGCGGGCGGTCCGTGATGAACCTCCGGCTCCGCCCCGGCCGCCGCGCAGAGCCGCAGCAGATCATCGAGCAACTCCACGTCTTCCGTCACGATCAGCGGTCCGCCGCGTCGCCCTTCGGCGACCGTCAGCCCTTCTCGTGTGAGGGATCCAGCCACGATCTCCGCCCCTTCCCACTGCCCCAGCAGTGCGGTTCGCGGCGATCCCGGAGCGTTTCCGAGATGCGCGATTCCGGTACCCGCGGACTTCGCGGGAGGAATCAACGTGCAGCACCACGGAAAAACATGTGGATCTTGCTCGAAAACTGTGGACAACTTCGGCGTTGTGAATATCTCCGTCACCCGAACCAGCGACTTCCGGAGCGCAGTCTCGCTGCTACACACTGTGACGAGACGGAGTTCGCGCCGACGCCTCGCACGAGCGGGCCCACGGGGGCAGGAAGGGAGGGACGCGCTGAGCCCGGGAGGCAGAAAACCATCCGGACATGCGACGACCCCCGCCGGGGGGGAGAGCGGGGGTCGTCCCCACGGGCCGACTCGGGGGGGGAGGAGCCGGACCGGGGTTAGCACGGTCGCGAACGATCCGTGACTTCCATGGTGTACCCGAGGCCCTTCTCAGGCAAACCCACGCGCCGGATTTTACGCCGAATGGCGGGCCCCTATGCTCAGCGTTGTGGAAAACTGCTTCTCGCCGCGCACAGCAGCCTTCTTTGACCTGGACAAGACGGTCATTGCGAAGTCTTCGACGCTGACCTTCAGCAAGTCCTTCTACCAAGGCGGACTGATCAACCGCCGCGCCGTGCTGCGCACCGCGTACACACAGTTCGTGTTCATGGCCGGGGGCGCCGATCACGAGCAGATGGAGAAGATGCGTGCCTATCTCTCCACCCTCTGCAAGGGATGGAACGTCCAGCAGGTCAAGGAGATCGTCGCCGAGACCCTGCACGACCTGATCGACCCGATCATCTACGACGAGGCGGCCACCCTCATCGAGGAACACCACACCGCCGGCCGTGACGTGGTCATCGTCTCGACCTCCGGCGCGGAGGTCGTCGAACCGATCGGCGAACTGCTGGGTGCCGACCGTGTCGTCGCCACGCGCATGGTCGTCGGCGACGACGGCTGCTTCACGGGAGAGATCGAGTACTACGCCTACGGGCCGACCAAGGCCGAGGCCGTGAGGGCGCTCGCCGTTTCGGAGGGGTACGACCTTTCGCGCTGCTACGCCTACAGCGACTCGGCAACCGACGTACCGATGCTGGAAGCGGTCGGCCACCCGCACGCGGTCAACCCCGACCGCGCGCTGCGCCGCGAAGCGACCCTTCGCGAGTGGCCGATTCTCGTCTTCGATCGTCCGGTCCGGCTGAAACAGCGGCTGCCCGCCTTCTCGATGCCGCCGCGCCCGGCGCTCGTCGCCGCCGCCGCGGTCGGCGCCGCAGCCGTCACCGCCGGCCTCGTCTGGTACGCCAGCCGTCGGCGTACCGCCGGCGCGGCGATGCCCGGCTGACCCGACGCGCGACCGTCGACGGGGAGCATCCGACCGACGGAGCGCACTGCCCGATTCGCCCTTGATTGAACCTAAAAGTAAAGAAGTGGGGCCAGGGCTTTCCCTTACCCCGGTCCTGGAGTACAAAGGACTCAACGGCCCGCGAGACCAAGGACATCCGTGAGGATGACCTGTAACGCAGTGACGGCCCCACGGACCGAGCACGAAAGCCGAGCACCCACGCGACGTCGACCCGTCGATTACGGGCCAGCCGCACCAGGTGACGGGCAAAGCACCCGACCTGATGGGCAATTTACGAGGACGCTTGGTAACTGGGCGGACGTGCCAGCGGCGGTACCGCACTCCGGTACCGCCGCAACCCTTTCCCCGGGCCACAGTCGCCCGAGCGCCACCCCTTCCGTCACCTCCGGGCGGCCGCCTACGCCGCGCCGCGCTGCAGGGCCTCGCAGACCGCCGTCGATTCACGCACTCCCAGCTCGACCGAGCGTCCGCAGTGCGCGATCCACGCGGCCACGCCCTCCGGAGTCCCCGTCGTGTAGCCCTCGAACGCCGCGACATACGCCGCCCGCCCCTGCTCCGCATGGCCCACCTCGGCCGGACAGATGGACTTCGGGTCCAGTCCGCTGCCGATCAGCACGACGCGCTCGGCGGTGCGGGCCACCAGGCCGTTGTGGGAGCCGAAGGGGCGCAGCGCCAGCAGTTCGCCGTGCACCACCGCGGCCGTCACCAGGGCAGGGGCCGCGCTGCCCGCGATGATCAGCCGGGAGAGGCCTTCGAGCCGTCCGGCCACCTCGTCGGCGCCGGGGAGCGGCGCCTCGATCAGCGGTTCCTCGACGGGTTCACCTGCCAGTCGCGGGCGACCGACGGCGTCATCCGGTGCGGCCCCGCCCGCCGCCACCAGGTGCAGCCGCGCCAGCACCCGCAGAGGTGACTGCCGCCAGATGGAGAGCAGTTGCCCGGCCTCCGCGGTGAGACGCAGCGCGGCTCCGACCGTGCGCGCCTCGTCCTCACCGCTGAAGTCGGTGCGCCGGCGCACCTCCTCCAGGTTCCAGTCGGCACCGGCGAGCGCTGCCGACCCCCGGGAGCCCCGCAGCGCGGCTTCGGCCGTGACCTCGTTGCTGCGACGGCGCATGACGCGGTGACCGTAGACCCGGTCCACGGCCTTGCGTACGGAGTCCACGGCATCGGGCACTCCGGGCAGAGCACCGAGCGTGGCGAGCGGGTCTGAGGCAGTCGTACTCATAAGTAGCGAGGCTACGCGCCCCCTACACCCGGACCACCCCCAAGTGGCCATCTTCACGAACATCGACAGCGCAGCGCGATCGACC
This sequence comes from Streptomyces microflavus, assembly GCF_014650075.1. Classification (GTDB taxonomy): domain Bacteria; phylum Actinomycetota; class Actinomycetes; order Streptomycetales; family Streptomycetaceae; genus Streptomyces; species Streptomyces microflavus. The sequence continues at coordinate 142,900 of NZ_BMUG01000002.1, forward strand.
CACTACCCTAGGTGAACATGAAGATCGCTTTCGTCGGGAAGGGCGGCAGCGGAAAGACCACGCTGTCCTCGCTCTTCATCCGCCACCTCGCCGCCAATGAAGCCCACGTCGTCGCCGTCGACGCCGACATCAACCAGCATCTGGGGGCCGCCCTCGGCCTCGACGAGGCGGAGGCCGCCGCGTTGCCCGCCATGGGTGCGCACCTCCCCCTCATCAAGGACTACCTGCGCGGCACCAACCCCCGTATCGCCTCCGCCGAGACGATGATCAAGACGACTCCACCCGGCGAGGGCTCACGACTGCTGCGGGTCTGCGAGGACAACCCGATCTTCGACGCCTGTGCGCGTACGGTCCGGCTCGACGACGGGGACATCCGGCTGATGGCCACCGGCCCGTTCACGGAGTCCGATCTCGGGGTGGCCTGCTACCACTCCAAGGTCGGGGCCGTCGAGCTCTGCCTCAACCACCTGGTCGACGGCCCGGACGAGTACGTCGTGGTGGACATGACGGCGGGGTCGGACTCGTTCGCCTCGGGGATGTTCACGCGCTTCGACATGACCTTCCTCGTCGCGGAGCCGACCCGGAAGGGGGTGTCGGTGTACCGCCAGTACAAGGAGTACGCACGGGACTTCGGCGTCGCGCTGAAGGTCGTCGGCAACAAGGTGCAGGGCCCGGACGATCTGGACTTCCTGCGCTCGGAGGTCGGGGACGACCTGCTGATCGGGGTGGGCCACTCCGACTGGGTGCGGTCCATGGAGAAGGGGCGGCCGTCCCGGTTCGAGCTGCTGGAGGCGGACAACCGGATGGCCCTGCAGGCCCTCCAGGACGCCGCCGAGGACTCGTACGAGCTGCGCGACTGGGAGCGCTACACCCGGCAGATGGTGCACTTCCACCTGAAGAACGCGGAGAGCTGGGGCAACGACAAGACGGGCGCCGACCTGGCGGCCCAGGTCGACCCCGCCTTCGTGCTCGGCGAGGGGCGCGCGGGAGCGGCCGTCCCCGCACCCGTCTGACCCGCCGGCCGGTCACTCCGGTCACCTCGGCAGCTGGGCGGCCGAGGTGACCGGAGGGGGCCCGGGGTGCCTAGTCGGCGTTCCGGGCCTTCTGCTCTCCGGCTTCGGGCCCGGCCGCCTTGCCCTTCTCCGCCTGCTGGGCAGCCGCGGCCTGAGCGCCGAGGTAGGTCTTCCACCCCTCCTTGGGCGCTTCGCCGACGCCGAGCGTGGCGAGCTTGGCCAGCGCCTGCGGGTCCTGTGCGTCCAGCCAGTCCGCGAGCTGCCGGAAGGACACGCAGCGCACGCCTTCCTTGGTGCACACCTTCGCGATGGTCTCCTCGATGGCGCGCATGTAGGTGCCGCCGTTCCAGGACTCGAAGTGGTTGCCGATGATCAGCGGCGCCCGGTTGCCGTTGTACGAGCGGTCGAAGGCCTGGAGCAGGCCGTCGCGCATCTGGTTGCCCCAGTACTCATGCTGGGAGGGGTCGCCCTGGGTCTTCGTGCCGGACTGGTTGACCATGAAGTTGTAGTCCATGGAGAGGGTCTCGAAGGCGCGGCCGGGCATCGGGACGAGCTGGAGCGGGATGTCCCAGACGCCGTCCTTCTTCTTGGGCCATACCTGGTTGCCGACACCGCTGGAGTCGTAGCGGAAGCCCATGTCCCGGGCCGCGGCGACCATGTTCTTCTGCCCTTCGAGGCAGGGGGTGCGGGCGCCGATCAGCTCCTGGTCGTAGTCGAAGGGGAGCGGGGCCTCGCCCTTCAGCTCCGGAGCGTTGGTCTTCCAGTTCTTGACGAAAGCCTTCGCCTGGCTGATCTCGCTCTTCCACTCCTCGACGGACCAGGTGCCCACACCTCCGTCCGGGCCGCAGAAGTGGCCGTTGAAGTGGGTGCCGATCTCGTTGCCGTCCTTCCAGGCGGCACGCACTTCGGCGAGGGTGTCGCGGATGCCCTGGGTGTCGTTGAAGCCGATGTCGGAACGGCCCGCCGGGTGCTGCGGTGGAGCGTAGAGGGATCGTTTCTCCTCAGGCAGGAGATACACCCCGCTGAGGAAGTAGGTCATGCTGGCGTTGTACTTCTTGGCGACACCGCGGAAGTGCGAGAAGAGCTTCTGGCTGTCCTCTCCGGCACCGTCCCAGGAGAACACCACGAACTGCGGCGGCTTCTGACCCGGCGCCAGGCGCTGGGCGGCCGGCATCTTCGGCTGGGCGCCGGTGAAGGCGGTGGAGCCGTCCCCGATGAGCTTGACCGCGTTCTTCGGTGCAGCCTGCGGAGCGTTCTCCTTCGCGCCGTGGGCTCCCTTCTCCGCGCCCGCACCGGAACCACCAGGTGCGGAGCCTCCGGATCCGGCACCGGAACAGCCCGCGAGTACGGCGACCAGCGCCGTGGTCATGACGCCCAAGGCGATCCTCTTCGTGGCGGCCATCATCCGCCCACCCTCTTCCTTGCAGGTTATTTGCGTTGAGTGCCGACACGGCGCGGCCAAACTCGCACGCGGCTTTGCAGATAAGAGGAAGGCATGCCGAATGAAAAGCTACCTATTCACTTGAATGGGTGACGCACTGACCTAAATGCCGCGAATGCGAGACACCCAGCTTTACTCTCCATTACCATTCGTTTACTGAGAGTTGAGAAATCCCGCCGCTGCACGCCGTGACCCACGGCCGCGTCCCCTACGTCCTCGCGACCGCGCTGCCTCCGGAGGAGACGGGAACATGTCCGCCTGCGCCCCCACTCGCCATGACCGCACACCCCGCCGTTCGCGCCCCCGCCGCGCCTCGGGAATGAAGAGTCCTCACAGCCCACCGCCCACCGGCGGCGGCCGCCGCCTGCGAATCGCGGGCGCGGATGTGTCCGCCTCGATCACCGTCTTCCTCATCGCCGTCCCCATGTCGCTCGGCCTCGCCCTCGCCGTGGGCGCCCCGCTGGAGGCCGGGCTGGTGGCAGCGGCCATCGGCGGCATCGTCGCCGGGCTGCTCGGGGGCACACCGCTCCAGGTCAGCGGGCCTTCCGCCGGGCTGACCGTCGTCACGGCCGAGTTGATCCAGGTCTACGGCTGGCGCACGACCTGCGCCATCACGGTCGGCGCCGGACTGCTCCAGATCCTCCTGGGCACCCTGAGAGCCGCGCGCAACGCGCTCGCCGTCAGCCCGGCGATCGTGCACGGGACGCTGGCCGGTATCGGTGTGGCCATCGCGCTCGCCCAGCTGCACATCATGCTGGGCGGGTCACCCCAGAGCTCCGTGGTGGCCAACGCCCTGGCCCTGCCGGAGCAGCTGGCCCGGATCAGTCCGGCGGCCCCCCTCATCGGGGCGCTGGCCATCGCCGTTCTGCTGCTGTGGCCCCGGCTGCCGGGACGGGTCGGCCGGACGGTACGGAGAATCCCGGCCGCACTCGCCTCGGTGGTGATCGCGACCTCGGTGGCGGCGGTGGCGACGCCCGGGCTCCCCCGGGTCGACCTGCCTTCCTGGCGGTCGCACGCCCTGCCGGAGCTGCCTCAGGGACCCGTTCTCGCCCTGGCCACCGCGGTGTTCACCGTGCTGCTGGTGGCCAGTCTGGAATCACTGCTCGCCGCGGTGGCCGTGGACAAACTGGCCGCCGACCGCGCGGGAGAGCAGGCACCCCTGACCTCCCCCGCTCCGCCCCGGCGGTCCGACCTGGACCGTGAGTTGCGCGGCCAGGGCATCGCCAACACCCTCACCGGGCTGCTGGGCGGGCTCCCGGTGGCCGGGGGCGTGGTGCGAGGTTCGGCCAATGTGCGGGCCGGGGCGACCGGTCGCGCCTCCACCGTGCTGCACGGGGTCTGGGTTCTCCTCGCGGCAGGCCTGCTGATCACCGTGTTCGAGTGGATTCCGCTGGCCGCGCTCGCCGCCCTGGTGATGGTGGTCGGGGTCCAGATGGTGAGCTTCGCGCACATCCGTAACGTCCATAAACACCGGGAGTTCCCGGTCTACGCGGCCACGGTCGCCGGTGTCGTCGCCTTCGGGGCGCTGGCGGGCGTCGCCCTCGGAGTGGGCGTGGCGGTGATCGTCTCGCTGCACCGGCTGGGCCGCACGAAGATCACCGCGACCGAGCAGGACGGCCGCCATGTGGTGACCGTCCACGGCCAGTTGACCTTCCTGGCTGTCCCGCGGCTCACCCGGACACTCGGGCAGCTGCCGCCGGGCGTCGACGCGACCGTCGAGCTGGACGGGTTCTTCATGGACCACGCCGCCTACGAGGCGATCCAGGCCTGGCGCGGCGCCCAACTCGCCCAGGGTGGCCGGATCGACTTCACGGGCAGGTCCGGCAGCCGCATCGCCGAGCCGGCCGCCGCGGCCCACTCGTGCTGCCGCCCCTGGACCCCGTGGCGCAACCACCACTGCCACGACCGTCCCACCCGCCCCGCGGACAACAGCGGCACCACCGACTCACTTCCCGACAGCGGCAGCGGTTCCGGCACCTCCCCCACCGCCGGGGCCGGCAGGAAGGGCGGCGCGCATCGGCTGCTGAGTGGCCTGAGTTCGTTCCAGCGGAACACGGCGCCTCTGGTCCGCGACGAGCTGGCCCGGCTCGCCTCCGAGGGCCAGTGCCCCTCCCAGCTCTTCATCACCTGTGCCGACTCCCGCCTGGTCACCAGCATGATCACCTCCAGCGGCCCCGGCGACCTCTTCACCGTGCGGAACGTCGGCAATCTGGTGCCCCCACCGGGCACCGCGCCGGCCGGGAGCGGCGACGACTCGGTGGCCGCGGCGATCGAGTACGCGGTGGAGGTGCTGCGGGTCGAATCCATCACCGTCTGCGGACACTCCGGCTGCGGCGCCATGCAGGCGCTGCTGAAGGGTGAGCCCGACTCCGGCCCGGAGAAGCCGAGGACCCCCCTGTGGCGCTGGCTGCGCCACGGTCTGCCGAGCCTGGAGCGGATGGCGTCGCGCCGCCACTCCTGGGCGCGGATCTCCGGCCGGCTGCCCACCGACGAGGTCGAGCAGCTCTGCCTCACCAATGTGGTCCAGCAGTTGGAGCACCTGCGGGCGCACGAATCGGTGGCCCGCAGGCTCGCCGAGGGGACGCTCCAGCTGCACGGCATGTATTTCCACGTCGGCGAGGCGCAGGCATATCTGCTGACCGAAGGTTCCAGCTCCGGGACGGAGCCCGACGAGGTCTTCGACCGGGTCGGCACCGGAGAGCTGGAGCGAACCGGCGTCTGAACCGGACAGGCCCCGGGTCCGTGAGACCTGGTGACCCCGCTCCGCGCTGCACGGCACGGCAGCGAGCTGCAGGGCGACTTTGCGCCACACGTCGTGCACACGCGTCGTAAAGCCGTCCTGACCAGCGGAGCGGGATCATGCTTCCATACACGAAGACACAGGTCTAAACCAATTCCCGGCAGACACTTGTCACCCGGCCTCGCGCCTGATGAGCTATGCCCCGGGACACAACGGACACCCTGGGACTGGGAGAAGTCGTGAGCAACGAGAGCCTGGCCAACCTGCTTCGGGAAGAGCGAAAATTCGCTCCGCCTGCCGAGCTGGCCGCCAACGCCAACGTCACCGCAGAGGCGTACGAGCAGGCCGAGGCGGACCGGCTGGGCTTCTGGGCCGAGCAGGCCCGCCGCCTGACGTGGGCCACCGAGCCGACCGAGACCCTCGACTGGAGCAATCCGCCCTTCGCGAAGTGGTTCGCGGACGGCAAGCTGAACGTCGCGTACAACTGCGTGGACCGCCACGTCGAGGCCGGAAACGGCGACCGGGTCGCCATCCACTTCGAGGGCGAGCCCGGCGACAGCCGCGCCATCACCTACGCGGAGCTGAAGGACGAGGTCTCCCGCGCCGCCAACGCGCTGACCGAACTCGGTGTCAGCAAGGGCGACCGGGTCGCCGTCTATCTGCCGATGATCCCCGAGGCCGCCGTCGCGATGCTGGCCTGCGCCCGCATCGGCGCCACGCACTCGGTGGTCTTCGGCGGCTTCTCCGCCGACGCCATCGCCACCCGCATCCAGGACGCGGACGCCAAGGTCGTCATCACGGCCGACGGCGGCTACCGCCGGGGCAAGCCCTCCGCGCTCAAGCCGGCGGTCGACGACGCCGTCTCCCGTATCAAGAGCGTCGAGCACGTCCTCGTCGTCCGCCGCACCGGTCAGGACACCGCCTGGACCGAGGGCCGCGACGTCTGGTGGCACGAGATCACCGCCCGGCAGTCCGCCGAGCACACCCCCGAGGCCTTCGAGGCGGAGCAGCCGCTCTTCATCCTCTACACCTCGGGCACCACCGGGAAGCCGAAGGGCATCCTGCACACCTCCGGCGGCTACCTCACCCAGGCGGCGTACACGCACCACGCGGTCTTCGACCTCAAGCCGGAGACCGATGTCTACTGGTGCACCGCCGATGTCGGCTGGGTCACCGGACACTCGTACATCGTCTACGGGCCGCTGGCCAACGGCGCGACCCAGGTCATGTACGAGGGCACGCCCGACACCCCGCACCAGGGCCGCTTCTGGGAGATCGTGCAGAAGTACGGCGTCACGATCCTCTACACGGCGCCGACCGCGATCCGTACGTTCATGAAGTGGGGGGACGACATCCCCGCCAAGTTCGACCTGTCGTCCCTGCGCATCCTCGGTTCGGTCGGTGAGCCGATCAACCCCGAGGCGTGGATGTGGTACCGCAAGCACATCGGCGCCGACAAGTGCCCGATCGTGGACACCTGGTGGCAGACCGAGACCGGCGCCATGATGATCGCGCCGCTGCCGGGCGTGACCGCGACCAAGCCGGGCAGCGCCCAGCGCGCCCTGCCGGGAATCGCCGCCACCGTCGTGGACGACGACGCCAACGAGGTGCCGAACGGCGGAGGCGGCTACCTCGTCCTCACCGAGCCCTGGCCCTCCATGCTCCGCACCATCTGGGGCGACGACCAGCGGTTCCTCGACACCTACTGGTCGCGCTTCGAGGGCAAGTACTTCGCGGGCGACGGTGCCAAGAAGGATGAGGACGGCGACATCTGGCTGCTCGGCCGGGTCGACGACGTCATGCTCGTGTCGGGCCACAACATCTCGACCACCGAGGTCGAATCCGCCCTCGTCTCCCACCCGTCCGTCGCCGAGGCAGCCGTGGTCGGTGCGAACGACGAGACGACGGGCCAGGCCATCGTCGCGTTCGTGATCCTGCGCGGCACGGCGACCGCGTCCGACGAGCTGGTCGCGGAGCTTCGCAACCACGTCGGGACGACCCTCGGCCCGATCGCGAAGCCCAAGCGGGTGCTGCCGGTGGCCGAGCTGCCCAAGACCCGCTCCGGCAAGATCATGCGCCGCCTGCTGCGCGATGTCGCCGAGAACCGCGAGCTGGGCGATGTCACCACGCTCACCGACTCCTCGGTGATGGACCTGATCACCACCCAGCTGCCGTCCTCGTCCTCGGAGGACTGAGACCGGACAGGCTTTTTTCGTACGGCTCCGATGGGCATCCGGCGACGCGCCGGGTGCCCATCGGCGCTCCCGTACAGTGAGGGGCGTGCCGCCAGTGACGTGATAGCGGCACGACACCGCCGTAGTGGCGAAAAAATCTCACAGGGGCGCCGGGAAGTCTGGTCGGCACGGTCATCAGCCATGGCATCATGCCGTTCCCCACCCGGAGGTTCCCCCTCGTGGCACCGCCCACCCCTGCCCCGCCCACCCCCACGCCGCCCCGGCACACCCTGCTCGGCAGGCTCACCCTCCCCGAGCGCAATTACGTGGCGGAGGCGCTCCGCACCGAAACGGTCGGCGGCCTGATCCTGCTGGCCGCCGCTGTCACCGCCCTGATCTGGGCGAACACCTTCGAAGGCTCGTACGCGGACGTCAGCGGCTTCCATTTCGGACCCGCCTCGCTCGGCCTGGACCTCTCCGTGACGCACTGGGCGGCGGACGGGCTGCTCGCGGTCTTCTTCTTCGTCGTGGGCGCCGAACTCAAACGGGAAATGGTCGCCGGCCAGCTCCGCGACCCCAGGGCGGCCGCCCTCCCGATCGTGGCGGCCCTGTGCGGCATGGCGGTGCCCGCGCTCGTCTACACGCTCACCAATGTCGTGGGCGGCGGTTCCCTGGACGGCTGGGCCGTTCCCACGGCCACCGACATCGCCTTCGCGCTCGCCGTTCTCGCCGTGATCGGCACCTCCCTGCCCTCCGCCCTGCGCGCCTTCCTGCTCACACTCGCCGTCGTCGACGACCTCTTCGCCATCCTGATCATCGCGGTGTTCTTCACCGACGACCTCGACTTCCTGGCCCTCGGCGGGGCCGCCGTCGGTCTGGCGCTCTTCCACCTGCTGCTCCGCCTCGGCGTCCGGGGCTGGTACGTCTACGTACCGCTCGCCCTGGTCATCTGGGGCCTGATGTACAACAGCGGCGTCCACGCCACCATCGCCGGTGTCGCCATGGGGCTGATGCTGCGCTGCACCCGGCGCGAGGGCGAGACGCGCTCGCCCGGTGAACACATCGAGCACCTGGTCCGGCCGCTCTCCGCAGGCATCGCCGTTCCGCTCTTCGCCCTCTTCTCCGCCGGGGTCTCCCTCAAGGGCGAGGCGCTGGCGGGCGTCTTCACGCGGCCCGAGACCCTCGGCGTCGTCCTCGGGCTCGTCGTCGGCAAGACCGTCGGCATCTTCGGCGGCACCTACCTCGCCGCCCGCTTCACCAAGGCGGAGCTGAACAAGGACCTGGCCTGGGCGGATGTCTTCGCGGTCGCCTCACTCGCCGGCATCGGGTTCACCGTCTCGCTGCTCATCGGCGAGCTGTCCTTCGCGGGCGACGCGGACACGGTCAACGAGATCAAGGCCGCCGTACTGCTCGGATCACTGATCGCGGCCGTACTCTCCGGTGTACTGCTGAAACTCCGGGTACGCAGATACCGCGAGCTGTACGAGGCCGAGGAGCGGGACGAGGACGCATCCGGGGTCCCCGACGTCTATGAACAGGACGATCCGGGGTACCACCTGCGGATGGCCGCGATCCACGAGGAGAAGGCGGCCGAGCACCGCCGTCTCGCCGAACGGGCGGGGGCAGCGAGCAACAAGCCGGACAGTCCGGCATGATCTGACATCGGATGTGTCGAAGACGGAGAGGGAGTCAGGGATGAGCGACCCCGGCAACTACGTGGGCAGCGCGGACCGCAGCATCGGGCAGCTGGTCGCCTCGGCGACGGCCGAGATGTCCGCGCTGGTGCACGACGAGATCGCCCTGGCGAAGGCGGAGGTACGCCAGGACGTCAAGCGCGGGGTGATCGGCAGCGTGGCGTTCATCGTCGCGGGCGTACTGCTTCTGTTCACGATGCCGATGCTGAGCTTCGCCGCCGCGTACGGCATCCACAACCTGGGCCTGGGCCTGGCCTGGTCGTTCCTGATCGTGGCGGGCGGCTTCGTCCTCCTGGCGGCGCTGCTCGGGCTGATCGGCTGGCTGAAGTTCAAGAAGGTCAAGCCGCCGGAGAAGTCCATCGCCTCCGCCAAGCAGACCGCCGCCGTCCTGCAGAAGGCGAAGCCGCACCCCCGCCCGGCCATCGAGGCCGACGCGATCCTCAAGCGCTCCGGCTCCAGCCTCGCGGCGGGTACGGGCGTCGAGAGCCTCCCCGGTAAGGACAAGGCCGCCTCTGTGGCACGCTCGTCCACATGACGGTTCCCGATTCCAGCGCATTCGGCCCTGCGGGTTCGGCGAGCCCGCAGGGTTCGGCCGGCCCGGCGGGCTCCTCGACGAGCCCGGCCGGCCGCCTCTCCTCGGGCGACGGCCGTTCCGCTTCCACGGGTCAGGCCGGCGCCGGAGGACCTGTACGGCTCGACGGCCCCTGGACCCACCGCGATGTGGCCGCCAACGGTGCACGGTTCCACATCGCCGAGATGGGCGAGGGGCCCCTGGTCCTCCTTCTGCACGGGTTCCCGCAGTTCTGGTGGACCTGGCGCCACCAGCTGCCCGCGCTCGCCGAAGCGGGCTTCCGGGCCGTCGCCATGGACCTGCGCGGGGTGGGCGGCAGCGACCGGACCCCGCGCGGCTACGACCCCGCCAACCTGGCGCTCGACGTCACCGGGGTGATCCGCTCCCTCGGTGAGCCGGACGCGGCCCTCGTCGGCCACGACCTGGGCGGCTACCTCGCCTGGACGGCCGCCGTGATGCGGCCCAAGCTGGTGCGCCGGCTCGCCGTCTCGTCCATGCCCCACCCGCGCCGCTGGCGCTCCTCGATGCTGTCCGACTTCGCGCAGTCGCGGGCGGGCTCGTACATCTGGGGCTTCCAGCGCCCCTGGCTGCCGGAGCGTCAGCTCGTCGCGGACGACGCGGCCCTGGTGGGAAAGCTGGTCCAGGACTGGGCCGGGCCCCGGACCCCGGACTTCCCCGACGAGGAGACCCTGGCCGTCTACCGGCGGGCCATGAGCATCCCCTCGACGGCGCACTGCTCGATCGAGCCGTACCGCTGGATGGTCCGTTCGATGGCTCGTCCGGACGGGGTCCAGTTCAACCGGCGGATGAAGCGGCCCGTGCGCGTGCCCACCCTGCATCTGCACGGATCGCTCGATCCGGCGGTCAGGACCCGGAGTTCGGCGGGGTCGGGCGAGTACGTCGAGGCGCCCTACCGGTGGCGACTTTTCGACGGTGTCGGTCACTTCCCCCACGAGGAGGATCCGATCGCCTTCTCCACCGAACTCATCAACTGGCTCAAGGATCCTGAGCCCGACCGGTAGCCGCGCACCCACCAGGGGCACGCCTGTCCGACGAACAGCCACTTGCCTGCCGCATAAGCCAATTGGCTGACTCGCGCACGATTACCGACCTTGGGTCACGGGCAGACGTCGGGGTATGGGCTGGACGCACGACTTCACTGACGAAGCACGCAACCGCCGCTCCACCGCGACAGCAGGTGCGAGCACTCATGAGGGGGGCGGCCCCCGGGGCCGGGTGCACGATGTGCAGGACCTTCATCATCACCGGCTCGGGATTCCGCGCATCCTCCGCCGTCGGGCCCGCTGGGTCTCGGCGCGGCTGCGCCACCCCCGTAGCTGATCTCTTCTGACACCCCGCCCCCGCCGGTCCGCATGCGCTGACCGGCGGGGGTCTTCATCGCTCACGGATATCCCGGGCGGGCCTCAGAGGGCGCAGCCCTGGCTGTCGACCTGCTGGTTCGCCGTGCGGCCGATCTCGATGTCCTCGCGGATCTCGTCGGCCGTCAGCGCGTAGCCGGTGTCCGGGTCGTCGAGCGACTTGGCGAACACCACTCCGTACACCTTTCCGTCCGGAGTGAGCAGCGGGCCGCCCGAGTTGCCCTGGCGCACGGTCGCGTAGAGCGAGTAGACGTCGCGCAGGACGGTGCCCCGCTGGTAGATGTCGGGGCCGTTGGCGTCGATACGGGCGCGGACCCGGGCGGAGCGTACGTCGTAGGCGCCGTTCTCCGGGAAGCCCGCGACGATCGCGCTGTCGCCGGTCCGCGCGTCGTCGCCGGTGAACTCCAGCGGGGTGGCCTTCAGATCGGGGACGTCCAGCACCGCGATGTCGCGCTGCCAGTCGTAGAGGACGACCTTCGCGTCGTACAGCCGGCCTTCGCCGCCGATCTGGACGGTCGGCTCCTCGACGCCGCCGACGACATGGGCGTTGGTCATCACGCGGCGGTCGGAGAAGACGAAGCCGGTGCCTTCGAGGACCTTGCCGCAGCTCGGTGCCGTACCCACGACCTTGACGATCGACTTCTTGGCGCGGGCGGCGACCGGGCTGCCCGCCAGCGCCGGGTCCGGGGGCTCGACGTTGGTGATCGGCTCGTTGTCGAAGGGGCTGAAGACCTGCGGGAAGCCGTTCTGCGCGAGGGCGGAGGAGAAGTCCTCGAACCACGGCGGCGCCTGTTGGGGCATCACCCGGGAGATCCCCAGCAGGACCGAGGAGTTGCGGACCTCCTTGCCGAGGGTCGGCAGCGAGGTGCGGGCCAGCGGCAGGGCGATCAGCCAGGCGACCAGCAGCATGGCCACCACATTGACCAGGGCACCGCCGGTGGCGTCCAGCGCGCGGGCGGGCGACCAGGTGATGTACCGGCGGAGCTTGTTGCCCAGGTGGGTGGTGAAGGCCTGGCCGACCGAGGCGCAGATGATCACGATGACGACCGCGCCGATGGCCGTCGCGGTGGAGACCTCGGCCCCCTCGGTCACCCGGTCCCAGATGATCGGCAGCAGATATACGGCGACGAGACCGCCGGCGAGGAAGCCGATCACCGACAGGATGCCGACGACGAAACCCTGTCGATAGCCGATGACCGCGAACCATACGGCGGCGAGCAGCAGCAGGATGTCCAGCACGTTCACCGTCGATAGCCTCGCAGTTTCGTCACCTGGCCCGTCGGGGGTGACGGGGTCCGGGCCGGGCCCGGTACAGCGCAGCAGGACAGCCAGCGTGTCATGCGCGCCAGTCGAGCGGCACCTGTCTCGCCCTGTCCCACGGGCGTTCCCAGCCCGCGTAGTGCAGGATCCGGTCGATCACTCCGGCCGTGAATCCCCAGACCAGGGCCGATTCGACCAGAAAGGCCGGGCCGCTGTGGCCGCTCGGATGTACGGCGGTGGCCCGGTTGGCCGGATCCGTGAGATCCGCCACGGGAACGGTGAAGACCCGGGCCGTCTCGGCCGGATCGACCACCCCGACCGGGCTGGGCGCACGCCACCAGCCGAGGACGGGCGTCACGACGAAGCTGCTCACGGGGATGTACAGCCGGGGCAGTACGCCGAAGAGCTGGACGCCCCGGGGGTCGAGACCGGTCTCCTCCTCGGCCTCGCGCAGCGCGGCCCGCAGCGGCCCCGTCGTGGCCTGGTCGCCGTCCTCGGGGTCGAGGGAGCCGCCGGGGAAGGACGGCTGCCCGGGGTGCGAGCGCAGGGTGCCGGAGCGCTCCATCAGCAGCAGCTCGGGGCCGCGCGGGCCGTCGCCGAAGAGGATCAGGACGGCGGACTGCCTCCCCGCCCCGCTCTCGGGCGGCAGGAAGCGGCTGAGCTGCTGCGGGCGGACGCTGCGGGCAGCCTGGGCCACGGGGTCGAGCCAGGCGGGCAGGCCCGCCGTGGTCACGTCGATCGCCGCATGCGTATCCGCGTCCGTGTCCGCGTGTGTGTCCGTGTGCGTGTGCGTCATCGGCACCCCCCTTGTTTCACAACGCCTGTCGTCGGCCATTTCGTTCCGAGCCATTTCGTCGTTCTCGGGAGGGCTGTCGTCGTTCTCGGGGGCTGTCTTCTCTCAGGAGGGGTGTCGTCTCTCGGGAGAGTGCTCGATGCGGCGTTCCCTCATGCGGCTCCCAGTGCGGGGGCCGGTTTGCCCGGGAAGTCGGCGGGCGGGCTGAGCCGCTGGCCCGGGTAGCCGCCCATCTCGTACTTCAGCAGCTTCGCGGCCTTCTCCGGGTCGGTCTCCCCCTCACCGTACGAAGGGCAGAGCGGGGCGATGGGGCAGGCGCCGCAGGCCGGTTTCCGGGAGTGGCAGATGCGGCGGCCGTGGAAGATCACCCGGTGCGAGAGCATCGTCCACTCGCTCTTCGGGAAGATGCCGGCGATCACCGCCTCGACCTTCACCGGGTCCTCCTCGTCCGTCCACTTCCAGCGCCGGACCAGCCGCCCGAAGTGCGTGTCCACGGTGATGCCGGGGACGCCGAAGGCGTTGCCCAGCACGACGTTGGCGGTCTTGCGGCCGACCCCGGGCAGCTTGACCAGGTCCTCCAGCCGGCCGGGGACCTCACCGCCGAAGTCGTCCCTCAGGGCGGCGGAGAGGCCCAGGAGCGACTTGGTCTTGGCCCGGAAGAAGCCGGTCGGCCGGATCAGCTCCTCCATCTCCTCCGGAACGGCCGCCGCCATGTCCTCGGGGGTCGGGTAGGCGGCGAAGAGCGCGGGGGTGGTCTGGTTGACCCTCAGGTCGGTGGTCTGGGCGGAGAGGACCGTGGCGACGAGCAGCTCGAAGGGGTTGCGGAAGTCCAGCTCGGGGTGGGCGTACGGATAGACCTCGGCGAGCTCGCGGTTGATCCGTCGGGCGCGGCGGACCAGCGCGAGGTGCGATTCGGCCTTGGGAACCTTGGCTGCCTTGAGTTCCTTTGCCGCCTTGGGTGCCTTCGGTGCCTTCGCTGCCCTGTTGGCCGCCTTCGACGCGGTCGAGGCCCTGGGGGTCTCGGGCGTCGTTCCGGACTTTGACGATGTCACTGCGGACCTCCTGGCCGACTTCCGGACCGGCTTCCCCGGCCCTCCGGGGGAGCCATTTGCGGCACTCTCCGGGCGAACCGGGGAGTGTTCGCCCACAGCAGAATCGCGCTGCTCCGACACCCCATCAGCCCCCTCGGCCTGCGCTCTCCCCGGCATTCTGGACACCCGGCCAGCCTAGAGCCAGCCACTGACAACCGCCCCGGTCACCGCGTATCCACCCCCGATCGGCCCCCTGCCGTAGGGACCGGCACTCCCGTGCGTCAAACTGGTTTGTGATTGATCGCACTGTTTTACCGTCCGGCATGATGGGGACCACGGTTCCCTGAACAGGCCGACAAGGAGAGAACTCGTGGACGACGTTCTGCGGCGCGCCCCGCTTTTCGCGGCGCTCGATGATGAGCAGGCCGCGGAGCTCCGCGCCTCGATGAGTGAGGTGACCCTCGCGCGCGGCGACGCGCTTTTCCACGAGGGCGACCAGGGTGACCGCCTGTACGTGGTCACCGAGGGCAAGGTGAAGCTCCACCGCACCTCGCCCGACGGGCGCGAGAACATGCTGGCCGTGCTCGGCCCCGGCGAGCTGATCGGTGAGCTCTCGCTCTTCGACCCCGGCCCGCGTACGGCGACCGCCTCCGCGCTGACCGAGGTCAAGCTCCTCGGCCTCGGCCACGGCGACCTGCAGCCCTGGCTCAACGCACGGCCCGAGGTCGCCACCGCGCTGCTGCGCGCGGTCGCCCGCCGCCTGCGCAAGACCAACGACCAGATGTCCGACCTGGTCTTCTCCGACGTGCCGGGCCGTGTCGCCCGTGCCCTCCTGGACCTGTCGCGCCGCTTCGGCGTCCAGTCGGAGGAAGGCATCCACGTCGTTCACGACCTCACCCAGGAGGAGCTGGCCCAGCTGGTCGGCGCCTCCCGCGAGACGGTCAACAAGGCCCTCGCGGACTTCGCGGGCCGCGGCTGGCTGCGGCTGGAGGCCCGTGCGGTCATCCTGCTGGACGTGGAGCGCCTCGCGAAGCGTTCGCGCTGACCGCGTGATGTGACCTGACGCGAAGGCCCCGCCGCCGACCTGACGTACTCCGGTCGGCGCGGGGCCCTTCCGTTCACCCGGCTCCCTCTACGTTCACGCGGGCGCTGTCCGTTCACGCGGGCCGCTTCAGATGAGGCCGTGTCCGGCGAGGTACTCCAGCTGCGCCCGTACCGACAGCTCGGCGGCCGGCCACAGGGAGCGGTCCACGTCGGCATACACCCGGGCCACCACGTCCGACGGCGTGCGGTGCCCCGCCTCCACCGCCGTCTCGACCTGGGCCAGCCGGTGCGCGCGATGGGCCAGGTAGAACTCCACGGCCCCCTGCGCGTCCTCCAGGACCGGCCCGTGGCCCGGCAGCACCGTGTGCACGCCGTCGTCGACCGTCAGGGAGCGCAGCCGCCTGAGCGAGTCCAGGTAGTCGCCGAGCCGCCCGTCCGGGTGCGCGACCACCGTCGTACCGCGGCCGAGGATCGTGTCGCCCGTCAGCACCGCCCGGTCCGCGGGCAGATGGAACGAGAGCGAGTCGGCGGTGTGGCCCGGCGTCGGGACCACGCGCAGTTCCAGGCCGCCGGTGGTGATCACATCGCCCGCCCCGAGGCCCTCGTCCCCCAGCCGCAGCACTGGATCCAAAGCCCGTACCTTCGTCCGCGTCAGCTCGGCGAACCGCCCCGCGCCCTCCGCGTGATCAGGATGGCCGTGCGTGAGCAAAGTAAGGGCCACGCGGCGCCCGGACCGCTCCACCGCGTCGATCACGGCCTTCAGGTGACCGTCGTCGAGCGGCCCCGGGTCGATGACGACCGCGAGCCCGGAGCCGGGCTCGGCGACGATCCAGGTGTTCGTGCCGTCGAGCGTCATCGCGGACGGGTTCGGCGCGAGGACGTTGACCGTACGGGCGGTCGCGGGCCCGGAGGCCACGCTTCCGCGTGGCTGCCCCGGGAGGGCGGCTGCGTCGCTCATCCCGCACCGCCGTTCTCGCCCGCCGTGGGTACGTGCTTGGTGAACTCGTCGTGCCCCGGCCAGCTCAGCACCAGCTCATCCCCCTCCAGACGGGCCTGCGCGAGTACGGGAGTCATGTCCTGGACGTCCGCTGCCCCGAGCGCCTCGGCGGCCGTCCTGAACGGCGTCAGGGCCCGCAGGGTCGACACGGTGGGCGGCATCATCAGCAGCTCGCCCAGGTCATAGCGGCGGGCCGCCTCCGCCGGGGCGATCCACACCGTGCGGTCCGCCTCGGTGGAGACGGCCCGGGTGCGCTGCCCTTCGGGCAGCGCGGCGACGAAGAACCAGGTGTCGTACCGCCTCGGTTCGAACTCCGGGGTGATCCAGCGGGCCCAGGCACCCAGCAGGTCCGAGCGGAGCAGCAGCCCGCGCCGGTCCAGGAACTCCGCGAAGGACAGGTCGCGGGCGACCAGCGCCTCGCGGTCGGCCTCCCAGTCGGCCCCGGTGGTGTCGCCGACCACCGTCCCGGCGGTTTCCCCGGCGAGCAGGACGCCCGCCTCCTCGAAGGTCTCGCGCACCGCCGCGCAGACGATGGCCTGCGCCTCGGTGACCGTCGCCACGCCGAGCCGGCCGGCCCAGTGCTCCAAGGAGGGTCCGGCCCACCCGATCAGCCGGTCGTCGTCGCGCGGATCCACTCCGCCACCCGGATAGGCGTACGCGCCTCCGGCGAATGCCATGGAGGTCCGCCGGCGCAGCATGTGCACGACAGGACCACCCGGGCCGCCCTTCGCTCCCGGGCCGCCCTCGGCTCCCGGATCGCGGAGCAGCATCACGGTGGCGGCCCGCCGGGGAGTCACGGCCGTCAGCTCACCGGCGGCGAGGGCCCGGATCCGGTCGGGCCATTCCGGGGGGTACCACTGACCTTGGGACATGGCCGGAGGCTATCCGGAACCGCGCCGATGTTCGAGAGCTTCCGTGATCATCGCCGGGGCCCGACATGTCCCGGCAACACGCGCACCTCCCGTACACGCGCATCTCCCGTACACACGCGATCCCGCCCGGTCGCGGGACCGGACGGGATCGGAAAGTAACGTCGAGAGGCTTCGTACGGCTCAGGCGTCGAGAGGGTTCGTACGGGCTCAGGCCTCGACGAGCTCGACCTGGACCTCGACCTCGACCGGGGCGTCCAGCGGCAGCACGGCGACGCCCACGGCGCTGCGTGCGTGCACCCCCTTGTCGCCCAGGGCCGCGCCCAGCAGCTCGCTCGCACCGTTGATCACGGCGGGCTGCCCGGTGAAGTCGGATGCCGAGGCGACGAAGCCCACGACCTTCACCACGCGCTTGATCCGGTCCAGATCACCGGCGACCGACTTCACGGCGGCCAGGGCGTTGAGCGCGCAGGTCCTCGCGAGCTCCTTCGCCTCGTCCGGCGTCACCTCGGCGCCGACCTTGCCGGTGACGGCGAGCTTGCCGTCCACCATCGGGAGCTGGCCCGAGGTGTACACGTACACCCCGGACTGCACGGCCGGCTGGTACGAGGCCAGCGGCGGCACGACGGCGGGCAGGGTCAGGCCGAGCTCGGCGAGCCGCGCCTCGACGGCGCCCGCCACTACGCCTTCTCCCGCTTCAGGTAGGCCACGAGCTGCTCGGGGTTGTTCGGGCCGGGAACGACCTGGACCAGCTCCCAGCCGTCCTCGCCCCAGGTGTCCAGAATCTGCTTGGTCGCGTGCACGAGAAGGGGCACGGTCGCGTATTCCCACTTGGTCATGGGCCCGACTGTAACGCCTGGCACCCAAGGTCCCGTGCGTAGCCCGGGGCCGGACTGGTTAGGCTCGAATACGTGAGCAGGTTCCAGGTCGTCAGCGGCAAGGGTGGTACCGGTAAGACCACGGTCGCCGCCGCCCTCGCGCTCGCCCTCGCGACCGAGGGCAGGCGCACCCTCCTCGTCGAGGTCGAGGGCAGACAGGGCATCGCCCAGCTCTTCGATTCCGACGCGCTTCCCTATGAGGAGCACAAGATCGCCGTCGCGCCGGGCGGCGGCGAGGTGCACGCGCTGGCGATCGACGCCGAGCTGGCGCTCCTCGACTACCTCCAGATGTTCTACAAGCTCGGCAGCGCGGGCCGGGCGCTCAAGAAGCTCGGCGCGATCGACTTCGCCACCACCATCGCGCCCGGGGTCCGGGACGTCCTGCTGACCGGCAAGGCGTGCGAAGCCGTACGCCGCAAGGACAAGCAGGGCCGGTTCGTCTACGACTACGTGATCATGGACGCGCCTCCGACCGGCCGCATCACGCGCTTCCTGAACGTCAACGACGAGGTCGCGGGGCTGGCCAGGATCGGCCCGATACACAACCAGGCCCAGGCCGTGATGCGGGTCCTGAAGTCCCCGCAGACCGCGGTGCACCTGGTGACCCTCCTGGAGGAGATGCCGGTCCAGGAGACCGCCGACGGCATCGCCGAACTGCGCGCCGCCGACCTCCCCGTGGGCCGCGTCATCGTGAACATGGTGCGCCCGCACCTGGTCGACGAGGAGACCCTGCGCACCGCCGCGAGCGGGCGCCGCAAGGAGATCGCCAAGACGCTGACCCGCGCCGGGGTGACGGGCTCCGCCGCCCTCGTACGGCCCCTGATCGAGCAGGCGGCCGAACACGCCCAGCGCGTCGGCCTGGAGCGCGAGCAGCGCGCCGTGCTGGCCGGGCTCGGGCTGCCGACGGCCGAGCTCCCGCTGTTCGGCGACGGAGTGGACCTCGGCGCGCTGCACGACCTGGCCGCGGAGCTCCGTAAACAGGGCGTAGGCGAAGGGGCGGACACATGACGCAGACCATGGACCACATCCCGGAGCCGGCCCCCGGGCTGGACACCGACGCGCTGCTCGACGACCCGGGCATCCGGATCATCGTCTGCTGCGGCTCCGGCGGCGTCGGCAAGACCACGACGGCCGCCGCCCTCGGCGTACGGGCGGCCGAGCGCGGCCGGAAGGCCGTCGTCCTCACCATCGACCCTGCCCGCCGGCTCGCGCAGTCCATGGGCATCGACCAGCTGGACAACGTCCCGCGCCGGGTCGACGGCATCGGCGGCGAGGGCGAACTGCACGCCATGATGCTCGACATGAAGCGGACCTTCGACGAGACCGTGGAGGCACACGCGGACGCGGACAGGGCCCGCGCGATCCTGGAGAACCCCTTCTACCAGTCCCTGTCCTCCGGGTTCGCCGGTACGCAGGAGTACATGGCGATGGAGAAGCTCGGCCAGCTGCGGGCGCGCGACGAGTGGGACCTGATCATCGTCGACACCCCGCCCTCACGCTCCGCACTGGACTTCCTCGACGCTCCGAAACGGCTCGGCTCGTTCCTGGACGGGAAGTTCATCCGCCTGCTGATGGCGCCCGCGAAGGTGGGCGGCCGGGCCGGGATGAAGTTCCTCAATGTCGGTATGTCGATGATGACCGGAACGCTGGGCAAGCTGCTCGGCGGTCAGTTCCTGCGGGACGTGCAGACGTTCGTCGCCGCGATGGACACCATGTTCGGCGGCTTCCGAAGCCGCGCGGACGCCACGTACAAGCTGCTCCAGGCCCCTGGTACGGCATTCCTCGTGGTCGCGACCCCGGAGCGGGACGCACTGCGTGAGGCCGCCTACTTCGTGGAGCGGCTGGCGGCGGAGGACATGCCGCTGGCCGGTCTCGTCCTCAACCGGGCGCACGGCAGCGAGGCTTCCCGGCTCTCCGCCGAGCAGGCTCTGGCCGCCGCAGAAAATCTTGACGACGCCCGCATTGTGGATCAGACGGCCGGGAAGGCTGGCTTTGGTGACCAGGAGGCCCCCGACCCGGCGGTCACCGACCCCGCAGCCACCGCGCCGTCGCTCTCCCCCGAGCACGAGCAAGAGCACGAGACCGAGCACCGGACCCCGTACAAGAACACCGAGGACCAGGATCACGAGGACACGCACGAGCCGCACGCGAAGAACACGACCGACGGCACCCCCGACATCGTCGGCACTGCCGAAGCACCTCTGCAGCCTCCTCAGCCCTTGCACGTCGACGAACTGACGGCAGGTCTGCTGCGTCTGCACGCCGAGCGCATGCAGGTCGTCGCCCGCGAACAGCACACACGCGACCGCTTCACCGAGCTGCACCCCGAGGTCCCGGTGACCGCGGTGGCCGCACTGCCCGGCGATGTGCACGACCTGGACGGCCTGCGGGCCATCGGCGACCGCCTCGCGACCGGCTCCGCCCCGGCTCCGGCCGGAGCGGCGTAGACCTCCCGCAACATCCTCCCGCGGCACCCTCCTGGGGTGCCCTGCCGGAGCGACCTACCCCACAGCGGCGTACGTCTCGTGCAGTTCGTCGTCCTCCAGCCCGATCACCGCGGGCAGAATGCCGGTGGACCGCTCGTACTCACTGCGTGCGGTCTCCAGCAGACGACGCCACGACGTGACGGTGGGCCGGCGACGCAGCAGTGCGCGGCGCTCCCGCTCCGTCATCCCACCCCACACGCCGAACTCGACGCGATTGTCCAGCGCGTCGGCCAGGCACTCGGTCCGCACCGGGCATCCGGTGCACACCGCCTTGGCCCTGTTCTGCGCTGCCCCTTGTACGAACAGTTCATCCGGATCGGTAGTGCGGCAGGCTGCCTGCGCACTCCAGTCGGTTACCCAGCCCATGCCGGCGCCGTCCTCTCCCGAATCGAGGCTCCCCCACGGCGGTAGCGGCATATTCACCGCTGCCAGTTGAGGACGTTACGGAAGGTGGGGACAGCACAACACCCCCTTCGGGCCCAATCTTGAATGGTCCGAACGGACTATGCGTATGCGGCAGATCACCCAGGGGAGTGAGGGGAAGACATGCGCGACTAACTCCGCGAAAACGGGACAGTACACCCGAATGGCAACGGACGTTCAGTGACACACGGGGCGTTTTCGGGAGCGCCGCGATGTGCGATTCACCTGTACGTCGGCCGGGAGAAGAATGACCAGAAGAGGTGCATGGGGCTGCAGGGGGGTTGATACGGAACCGGACTGCTGTGACAGTTGAGAGCAGCTTAGGCCAAGGCCTGCATGCCTGTCCGGCGAATGAGAACGTAGGCGCCTCACATCGCTGTGTCGTTTCGCTGTGGCGTTTGCCGTGCCGCCTTCCGCACCGTCTGCCACGGGGTCTTCCGCACCGTCTGCCGTGCCGTCTTCCGCACCGGGTCCGCAAGCGCCACCCGCACCCGGATGTCACGGTCTGGTACGCGAACGCTCCGAGAGGCCCCTGCTCCTACAGAACGCTCATAACTACGGATTAGGCTGCCCCCATGCCAAAGAAGCGCTCGGGCGGGGGTCTCACCACGACCCAGCAGGCCGCCAAGTTCCTCGGTGTCGCCGCGCTCTCCGGAGCTGTCCTGGCAGGCATCGCGCTGCCCGCAGCCGGAGCGTTGGGGCTCGCCGCCAAGGGGACGGTCGAAGGTTTCGACGAGATCCCCTCCAACCTCAAGACTCCGCCGCTCAGCCAGCGGACCACGATCCTGGACCGCGACGGCGGTGCGATCGCGACGGTCTACTCGCGCGACCGGACCGTGGTCCCGCTCAAGGACATCTCCCCGTACATGCAGGACGCGATCATCGCGATCGAGGACTCCCGCTTCTACGAGCACGGGGCGGTCGACCTCAAGGGCATCCTGCGCGCGATGAACCGCAACGTGCAGGCCGGCGGGGCCGCGCAGGGCGCGTCGACCCTCACCCAGCAGTACGTGAAGAACGTCTTCGTCGAGGAGGCGGGCGACGACCAGGAGAAGGTCGCGCAGGCCACCCAGCAGACGCTCGGCCGCAAGGTCCGCGAACTGAAGTACGCGATCCAGGTCGAGGAAGAGCTCGGCAAGAAGAAGATCCTGGAGAACTACCTCAACATCACGTTCTTCGGTCAGCAGGCGTACGGCGTCGAGGCCGCGTCGCAGCGGTACTTCTCCAAGCACGCCAAGGACCTGAAGGTGGAGGAGGCCGCGCTGCTCGCCGGCATCGTCCAGTCGCCGACCCGCTACGACCCGGTCAACGACACGGAGGAGGCCACCAAGCGCCGTAACACCGTCCTCGCCCGGATGGCCGCCACTCGCGCCATCACGCAGGCCGAGGCCGACAAGGCCATGGAGACCCCGATCAAGCTGAAGGTCCGCAAGCCGAAGAACGGCTGCATCACGGCCGTC
The DNA here is from genome assembly GCF_014650075.1 of Streptomyces microflavus. Classification (GTDB taxonomy): domain Bacteria; phylum Actinomycetota; class Actinomycetes; order Streptomycetales; family Streptomycetaceae; genus Streptomyces; species Streptomyces microflavus. The sequence goes on from NZ_BMUG01000002.1 coordinate 165,153, forward strand.
AGCGGCTCCGGGTTCTTCTGCGACTACGTACGCAAGACGATCCTGACGGACCCGGCGTTCGGCAAGACCGAGGAGGAGCGCTCCAAGCTCTGGAACCTCGGCGGGCTCACCGTCAAGACCACGCTCGACCCGCGCGCCCAGCAGGCCGCCAACGAGGCCGCGACCGCGAGGGTCAACAAGGACGACAAGTTCGCGGCGTCGGTGGTGCAGGTGGAGCCGGGCAGCGGCAAGATCCTCTCCATGGGCCAGTCCCGCCCGTACGGCCTGGACCAGAAGCAGAACGAGACCGTGCTCAACCTCGCCGTCAGCAACAAGATGGGCGGCAGCACGTACGGCTTCCAGGTCGGCTCGACGTTCAAGCCGTTCACCGCGGCGGCGGCGCTGGAAAAGGGCATCACCCCGGCGACGTCCTTCTCGACGGACTGGAAGATCACCCTCAAGGAGCAGGACTTCCGGAACTGCACCGGCTCCCCCGCGGGCTATGCCGACTGGCCCCTGCAGAACGAGCTGGAGTCCGAGAAGGGCTCCTGGGACATGACGAGCGCGCTCGGCAAGTCCATCAACACCTACTTCGCGCTGCTGGAGCAGAAGGCCGGCCTGTGCGAGACCGTGGAGATGGCGAAGAAGGTCGGCTACGAGCGCGGTGACGGCAAGAAGATCGTCGAGGCGCCCTCGATCACCCTCGGCAGTGAGGTGAGCACCCCTCTCTCCATGGCCGGCGCGTACGCCGCGTTCGCCAACCGGGGCACGTACTGCACGCCGATCGCCATCGAGTCGATCACCGACCCGAACGACAAGAAGATCAAGGTCCCCGAGACGCAGTGCTCGCGGGCGATGAGCGAGAACACCGCGGACACCATCAACCAGATGCTCAAGGGCGTCGTCGAAGACGGCACCGGTACGCAGGCCGGGCTGAGCGACCGGGACAACGCAGGCAAGACCGGTACGACGAACGACCGCAAGGACGCCTGGTTCGTCGGGTACACGCCGAACCTCTCCACCGCGGTCTGGGTCGGGGACGACATCGGCGAGAAGAGCTCGATGTTCAACGTCACCATCGGCGGCCAGTACTACGACAAGGTCTGCGGTGGCTGCCTCCCCGGACCGATCTGGAAGATCGCCATGACCGGCGCGCTGAACGCCTCCGAGACTCCGCAGTTCAACCCCGTCTCCGTCCCCCGGGCGAAGCCGAAGAAGGACAAGGAGAAGGAGGGCGGCGACCGTGACGGTGACCGTGGCGACGACGACGGGGACCGCGAGGACGGCAAGCCCGGCGGCATCCAGCTCCCGCCCGGCCTGATCGGCGGCGCCGGCGGCGGTGGCGGCGATCAGGACCAGGACCGGCGGGGCGGCGGCAGGTCCGGCCCCTGACATGCTCGTACAAAAGGGGGCGCCCCGGTCCGTCGACCGGGGCACCCCCTTTTTTTCCACGTCTGTACGGGCCTCAGCCCCGCGAGGAGCTTTGTACGGGCCTCAGCCCCGCGAGGAGCTTTGTACGGGCCTCAGCCCGCGAGGAGCTTCTTCACCGCGGCGGCGACCCGGCCGCCCTCGGCGAGACCGGCCACCTTGGGGTTGACGATCTTCATAACGGCGCCCATGGCGCGCGGCCCCTCGGCTCCGGCGGCCTTCGCCTCTTCGACGGCGGACGCCACGATCGTGTTCAGCTCGTCGTCGGTGAGCTGCTTGGGCAGGTAGCTGTCGAGCAGCTCGCCCTCCGCCTTCTCCCGCTCCGCCTGCTCGGCCCGGCCGCCCTGGGCGAACGCCTCGGCCGCCTCACGGCGCTTCTTGGCCTCCTTGGCGATCACCTTCTGCACCTCGTCGTCGGAGAGCTCGCGCGCGGACTTGCCGCTGACCTCTTCCTTGGTGATCGCGGTGAGGGTGAGCCGAAGGGTGGACGAGGTCAGCTCGTCGCGCGCCTTCATGGCCGTGTGGAGGTCTTCCTTGAGCTTGGACTTGAGCGTGGTCATGCCGTGATTGTGACAGGTGCGGGGTGCCCGCCGCCCTCCGGTTTTCCGCGCATCCCACCGTGTCTGCGACGATGGACACATGCGCGCACGCTACGGAGTACCCCTGAAAGTCACGGCAGTCGGCGCAGCGGTCGGGGCTGCCGGCCTCGCCTACGCCGCCGGATTCGAGGCCCGCTCGTTCCGCCTGCGGCGGGTGACGGTTCCCGTACTCCCGCACGGTGCACGGCCGTTGCGCGTCCTCCAGGTTTCCGACATCCACATGGTGAGCGGCCAGCGCAAGAAGCGCGCCTGGCTCCAGTCGCTGGCCGGGCTGCGCCCCGACTTCGTCGTGAACACGGGCGACAACCTCTCCGACCCGGAGGCGGTTCCCGAGGTGCTGGACGCGCTGGGCCCGCTGATGGAGTTCCCGGGGGTGTACGTCTTCGGCTCCAACGACTACTACGGCCCGAAGCTGCGCAACCCGGCGCGCTATCTCCTGGAGAAGGTCCAGGGCAAGCACGGCCTCAACGGCAACGAGCCCGCGGTCGGTGTCGTGCACAACCCGTGGGAGCCGATGCGCGACGCCTTCGACGAGGCGGGCTGGCTGAACCTGTCGAACACCCGCGGCCGGCTCAAGCTGGACGGTATGGAGGTCGCGTTCACGGGCCTGGACGACCCGCACATCAAGCGCGACCGTTACGCCGAGGTCCAGGGCGGCCCTACGAGCGGCGCCGACCTCTCCATCGGCGTGGTCCACGCCCCGTACCTGCGCTCCCTGGACGCCTTCACGGCCGACGGCTACCCCCTGATCCTGGCGGGCCACACCCACGGCGGCCAGCTGTGCATCCCCTTCTACGGAGCCCTGGTCACCAACTGCGACCTGGACACCGACCGGGTCAAGGGCCTGTCCAGCCACACGGTGGGCGACCACCGCGCCTACCTCCACGTCTCCGCAGGTTGCGGCACCAACCGCTACACCCCGGTCCGCTTCGCCTGCCCGCCCGAGGTCACACTGCTGACGCTCACGGGGCGGGCGTGAGGGGCGGGGCCGGGGGCAGGGCTGGGCGCCGGACCCGGCCGAAGGCCGCAGGCCCCAGCACCGGAGAAAGCGGATTTCGCCTCCGGCCGCAGGTGGGCTAAAGTAATCGATGTCGCCGGGAGACCGGTGGGCATCGGGGTGTAGCGCAGCTTGGCAGCGCGCTTCGTTCGGGACGAAGAGGTCGTGGGTTCAAATCCCGCCACCCCGACAGCTAAGCAGCAGGTCAGAGGGCCGGTACTGATTCCAGTACCGGCCCTCCGGCTTTGCGTGTGAAACCGACGTCACCTGTGATGATTCACCGATGTTGAACGTCACCGGCGCGTACGACGCCGAAAGTGCGGCTCTCCTGCTGACCACGATGCACCGGCTGCAGAAGCAGCTGGAGGATTTCACCTCTCAGCTCCACATCGCCTACGACTTCGGGAAGGATTCTGGGCTGGTACATGACATCGTGATCGAAAAGCACGATGCGGGACCTGAAGTGCGGCTCCACCACCTCTTCGGCTTCTTCGCGGAGGGTGATTCGGACGTCAGTGAGCTGCGGTTCTCGGCAGGTCTGACCATCACCTCGGCCGGGTGCATCGCTGAAGCCATGGTGGATGTCGACCTTGAACGCCCCCTGGGAGAGTTCGGCGCCGGTGTCCACACTCTCCATGCTGAGCGGATCGACCACCTTTCCCTCATGGACGCCCTGAGCCGTCTGGAGGAGCAGGTCACGGCGCTCTGCACCGCGGACGATGTCCCGAACCGTCTGGGTCTCGCCGCGCGGTGATCGCGGTCGTCTCCTGGGCGGCACCACAGCAGGTCGCAGCGTGGCGATGCCGTACCACCTGAGCCAGGTTCGGTCGCGGTGAGCTGAAGGCAATCACTCGCGTTTCCGTCAGTGGCCTCCTGAAGCGGCGCCTTCCCGATGACCAGCGGCAGCTACCGGCCGGCGCAGGCCACCAGAGCTCGGCCACTCCTGCATGCCGGCCTGCGGGCTGCGCCCGGTCTCCCACACAGCAGGCGGCGCCCCGGCTGCGATTACCAGATAAGTGGGCACCTTGCGCTGTAAATACTGGATTATGCAGCAAATCTGATGGTTGGTTGGGCACGCGATCATTCTCCGTGCTTGAGTGCGTTGCGTAGCAAGTCACCTTTTCTTGAAGGAAGTTACCTTTGAGCATCACTGTCGACTCGTCGCGCCTCTCTCTCGTGCGCGAGGAGTCCACCTATCTGGCGATCCGCACCAGCCAAGGCGGCCGGACCGTCTACACGACACGCATTCCGCTCGCCGACCTCTCGGTCATCCTCACCATCCCCGACCCGGCCAAGCCGGACCCGGACAACCGCAAGGTGGACATCAGCCACGCCAAGGGCTTCGGCCAGTACCTTGCCGACAACCCTGGATGGGTGGCTCCGGCCCTCCTCATCCGCGACACGGGCGGGTGCCGCTTCGAGCCGATCAGTGAGGACGGCTCAGTCGGCTACCTCACCGTCCCGTGGCCCATCGGCGGCATCGGCCGCCTGATCACGATCGATGGCCAGCACCGCATCCTCGGGGTCCACCTGGAGAAGAAGCGCATCACGGACGAGGTCTCACGCATCGACCGGGAGATCCACCGCGCCAACGAGGCCAAAAAGGCGAAGCTGGAGCAGGACCGCGAGGCCCTGATCGGGCGAATGCAGCGACTCAAGGACGAGTTCGTCGGCATCGACATCTATGTGGAACGCGACGGCGTCAAGGGTCAGCAGATGTTCGTCGACGTCGCGGACAACGCCAAAGGCATCTCGGGTGCCGTCCGGGCCCGCTTCGACACCTCGCGCATCGCCAACCGCACGCTCAGCGACATCGTCACCCACCCCCTCTTCCTGGGCAAGGTCGACATCGAGCGGGACCGGATGACCCTGACCAACCGCAACCTGATGGGCGCCAAGCACGTCGCCGACATCACCCGGGCCGTCATTGCCGGACCAGGTGGCCGCGTCAGCAAGAAGGTCGAGTCGCTGACCGACAACGAGGTCATCGAGAGCGTCCGAAGCTTCCTGGATGTCCTCTCCATCGCTTTCACCGCGCTTGCAGAGATCACCGAGGAGGACGTGGACAACTACGACCCCTCGCTCTCCGAGAAGAAGAAGAACGAGCCTCCGGCGCCGCCCACCAAGGCCATGAGGCTGCGCGATTCCTCGCTCCTGGGCTCGGTGGGCATGCTCCGCGTCCTGGGCGGCGCCTACCGCAACCTGCGGGAGGACGGAGCCGAAGACGGTGACATCCAGGAGTTCTTCAAGCGGCTCGACCGGCACATGACCGCTCCTGTCACCGAGGACAGCATCTGGCGTACCACGGCTGCGAACGAGGACTTCGAGCCGAAGGCCTTCGCGCCGATCATGCGACAGCAGAACGTTGTGCACCTGACCAAGGTGATCACGGACTGGTACAAGAAGGCCCCGGCGGCCATCTGATCCGCCGACAGCACCAGGGCCCCCTCCACATCTCACGCGGAGGGGGCCCTGGTCTCTCAACGTACCGGACGGATAACCGCCGTGGACGTGCCCGCCCAGGCACACCGGGGTTGAGCCGTTCGGTTGGACTTGGGTGCGGGGAGGGGGCTTTCGGTGTCCCTCGTGCGGGGGGAATCGATGCGGGGGCAGGGGGCTGTGGGCGCACAATAGTTCCTCGAACTTGGCTGTTCCGGCACGGAGTTGAGGGTTTATCTACGCGCGGAGCATCGGGCCCCGATCGATCATCCGGGCATATCAGACGACTTCTTGCGCGGGCATTACCGGTGGGTACCGCGAGCTGCTAGAAACTGCATCGCTCCTTCAACCCCCACTCCCCCCACTTCGAAGGATCGGCAGCCATGTCCGTACGCAGGTTCTGGGCATCCCTATCCACTCTCGCACTCGCCGCCGCGGCCTCTCTCGGTGTTGCCGGGGCCGCCGTCGCGGCGGACTCGGCCGCGGTCGGCGGCTATGTCGCGCTCGGTGACTCCTACTCCTCCGGTGTCGGTGCCGGGGACTACCTCCCCGACAGCGGCGACTGCCGGCGCAGCGCCAATGCCTATCCGCAGCTGTGGGCGGCGGCGAACTCCCCCACCTCGTTCGCCTTCGTCGCCTGCTCCGGCGCCACCACCGCCTCCGTCGCCAGTGGCCAGCTCGGGGCCCTGGACGCGTCGACCGCGCTCGTCAGCGTTACGGCCGGAGGCAACGATGTCGGGTTCGCCGACGTCATGCAGGACTGCGTTCTCGGGAGCGAGGCCACCTGCATCAGCAGCGTGAACACCGCGGTCGGCAAGATGAACAACTCCCTGCCCGGGAGCCTTGATTCGCTGTACGGGAGCATCCGCTCCGCAGCGCCCTCGGCGCAGGTCGTCGTCCTCGGCTATCCGCGCTTCTACCAACTGTCGGGCAGCTGCATCGCGGGGCTCACCGAAGCCGAGCGGACCGCGATCAACGACGCGTCGGACGTACTGAACGGGGTCCTCGCCAAGCGGGCCGCCGATGCCGGGTTCACCTTCTCCAGCGTCGTCGACGAGTTCACCGGGCATGAGCTGTGCTCCGGTGACGCCTGGATCCACAGCGTGACCGTGCCCATCCAGAACTCGTACCACCCCACGATCGCAGGGCAGTCGGGCGGCTATCTGCCGGCCTTCCGGTCGGCGGTGTAGCGGACACGAGCGCCGGTACGGAGGTGGCTCGTCGGGTGATCCGGCGGGCCGCCTTCGGGCGTTCGGAGCCCAGGGGCTCAGTTCAGTACCGCTCCACCAAGTGTTCGCGGCCTGCCGGGGGTTCGTACGACTCCGGCCAGAAGTCCGTCACGCCGGTGATCTGGCCGCGGTCGTCGAAGGTGAAGAAGTGGATGGCGTGCATCTCCTCCGCGCCGACCGTGAACTCGGTCCGTGCGGCGGCCTGTCGGCCCTCCGCGTCCGCAACGATCCGCTCGATCCGGACGTGCCAGTCGCCCGGGTACTCCTCGTTGAACCGGACGTAGCGTTCCTTGCCGTGGATACGTTCCCGGGTCTGCGGCAGCTCGTACACCAGATCGTCGGCCAGGGTCGCCGCGAAGGCGTCCCAGTCGCGGGCGTCGGCCGTCGTCCAGTACGTCTCCACCGCTGCGCGCAGGGCGGCCGTGGTGATGGTCCTGCTGCTCTTGTCCGTCATGGGAATGAGTGTGGCGTGCGGCACTGACAATCGCCCGGAGAGCCGCCGCTGAGCTGTGGTCATGCCTCGTGCGGCTTGGGGCGCGTCGCCTTCAGCGAGTACATCAGCGGGATCCTCGGGCGGTCCGACGGGAAGCGGTAGTGGCCGTCCGTGCCACGCTCCAGCGTGCCGAAGCGGGGGAAGAGCGTGGCGTCGTGCTCGCGGAGGAACTCGATCCGCAGGCCGGCCGCCGCCAGCGCCGTCACCACCTCGCCCACCGGGTGCTGCCACTCGACGCTGCGGTTGTGCACGGTCGGCGCGTCGAAGTCGGCGTACGTCCCGGGGGTCTCGTCCACCCAGGCCTCACGGCTGAAGTAGTCGTGGGTGACGACCGAGCCGGTCCCGTCGTCCAGCGTGTCGGTGAGGGGGTGGAACTCCGCCAGATAGAGGAATCCCCCGGGCGCGACCAGCGAGGCCGCGGTCTCCGCCCAGCGCTCGATGTCGGGCAGCCAGTTCAGCGCACCGGTGCCCGTGTAGACGATGTCGTACGAGGAGTCGGGGACGGCCGTCGGGGCGTCGTACACATCGGCCGTCACGAACGCCGCTCGGTCCGGGCCCAGGCCCAGCGATTCCGCGAGGCCCCGGGCGGTCTCCACAGCGGGCTCGGAGAAGTCCAGGCCCACCACCTGCGCGGCGCCGTGCCGCGACCAGGACAGGGTGTCCAGGCCGATGTGGCACTGGAGGTGCAGGAGGGTCTTCCCCGTGACGTCGCCGACCTCGGCGAGCTCGAATGGGCGCAGCGCGTCCTTGCCCGCCCGGAACGCCTCCAGGTCGTAGAAGTCGCTCGCCACATGTATCGGCACGCGCTCGTCCCAGCGTGCACGGTTGGCGTCCTGCCAGTCGTCCGGCGTCGGGGAGTACATAACCGGAAAGTTACCCACAGGGCGGGAGGGGCGCGACTGGATATCCACAGGCGGAAGGGTCCGGTCATATCTTCGGAAGGGGGTTGTGGACAGGCTTCTCCGGCCGGGCGCGGGATCGGGTTGGATGGAGGGCATGAGCGAATCAGAGAACGTCTCGACCATGCCGGAGTGGGAGCAGCGGTTCCGCGCGCCCAGGGTGTCCCTGCCCGACTGGGCCGAGGACGCGCCTGACCGCTCGCTCTTCGTCTCCAACGCCACCGGGACCTACGAGTTGTACGCGTGGGACCGTGCGAGCGGGCAGCAGCGCCAGGTGACCGACCGGCCCAACGGGACCACCGACGGCGTGCTGACGCCGGACGGTGAAGCGATCTGGTGGTTCAGCGACACCGACGGCGACGAGTTCGGCGTGTGGATGCGCCAGCCCTTCGGAGGCGGGGAGGACGAGCCCGCCGCCCCGGGCCTCGCGCCCTCGTATCCGGCGGGCCTCGCCATCGGGCGCGACGGGTCCGCGGTGATCGGCCGTTCCACCGACGAGGACGGGACGACCGTCCATCTCGTGCGGCCGGCAGGGGGTGCGGGGAGTGGTGGCGAGTCCGTCGAGATCTACCGGCATCGGGAGTCCGCCGGGGTCGGGGACCTGTCGCACGACGGGACCCTCATCGCGCTGGAGCACACCGAGCACGGCGACGCCATGCACTCCGCGCTGCGCGTGGTGCGCCCGGACGGTTCCACGGTGGCCGAGCTGGACGACACCGAGGGCGGTACGAAGGAGCTCGGGCTCGCCGTGCTGGGCTTCGCGCCGGTGGCCGGTGACACCCGGCTCCTCGTCGGGCACCAGCGCCGGGGCCGCTGGGAGCCGATGATCTGGGACCCGGTCGCGGGCACGGAGACCGCGCTCCCCGTCGATCTGCCCGGTGACGTGGGTGCCGAGTGGTATCCGGACGGCTCCGCCCTGCTCATCGAGCACAGCTTCGAGGCCCGCAGCGAGCTGTGGCGGTACGAGCCGGGGGCCTCGGGCCCCGTGCGCGTGGAGACCCCCGCCGGGACGGTGTCCGGTGCCACGGCCCGGCCGGACGGCACGGTGGAGTACCTCTGGTCGTCGGCCGCGCAGCCGCCCGTGGTGCGGTCGACGAGCGGTGCGGTGGTCCTGGACCCGCCGGGTGCCAAGGCCCCGGCGTCGGTGGCCGTCGAGGACGCGTGGGTGGAGGGGCCGGGCGGCCGGATCCACGCCCTCGTGCAGAAGCCGACGGGGGACGGCCCGTTTCCCACCGTCTTCGAGATCCACGGCGGGCCCACCTGGCACGACAGCGATGCCTTCGCCTCCGGCCCGGCGGCCTGGGTGGACCACGGCTTCGCCGTCGTACGGGTCAACTACCGGGGCTCGACCGGGTACGGCCGCGCCTGGACGGACGCGCTCAAGCACCGGGTCGGCCTGATCGAGCTGGAGGACATCGCGGCCGTGCGGGACTGGTCGGTCAAGTCCGGGCTCGCGGACCCGCAGCGGCTGGTCCTGGCCGGCGGGTCCTGGGGCGGCTATCTCACCCTCCTCGGCCTCGGCACCCAGCCCGATGCCTGGGCGCTGGGGCTGGCCGCCGTTCCCGTCGCGGACTACGTCACGGCGTACCACGACGAGATGGAGGCCCTGAAGGCGATGGACCGCACGCTGCTGGGCGGCACTCCGGAGGAGGTGCCCGAGCGTTTCGAGGCCTCGTCGCCGCTGACCTACGTCGACGCGGTGCGCGCCCCCGTCTACATCTCGGCGGGCGTCAACGATCCTCGGTGCCCCATCCGTCAGGTGGAGAACTACGTGGACCGTCTGGCGGCGCGCGGCGCGGTGCACGAGGTCTACCGGTACGACGCCGGGCACGGCTCGCTGGTGGTGGAGGAGCGCATCAAGCAGGTGCGGCTGGAGCTGGAGTTCGCCCTGAAGCACCTGGGGGGTGGGGACGTCCTGGGGGCGTAAGAGGCGGATAAAAGGGCGACCCCGCTCCGGGGGGCCGGAGCGGGGAACCGTACCTTGGAGGGGTGTACCGGTTCCTGCTGACCCCGCGATGGTGGGGGATCAACCTCTTCGTCGTGCTGGCCATCCCGTTCTGCGTGTTCATGGGCACCTGGCAGCTCGGCCGCTTCGAGGACCGTGTGCAGTCGCACGAACAGGCGGAGAAGCAGCCCGATCCGAGCACCCGGGCCGCGAAACCGCTGGACGAGCTGCTGCCCGTCGACAAGGTGACGTCCGGCCGCCCGGCCATGGCGACCGGGACGTACGGCGACCAGTTCCTGGTCCCCGGCCGTGAACTGGACGACCGCCAGGGGTTCTACGTCCTGAACCTGCTGCGGACCGAGGGGGGCAAGGCCCTGCCGGTGGTACGGGGCTGGCTGCCCGGTACCGCGAGCGGTGCCCGGGTGCCCGCCGCGCCGCAGGGCGTGGTCACCGTGACCGGGGACCTCCAGGCCTCCGAGAACATCCACAGCGACGGCGTCGACGCCAGGGGCGGGCTCCCCGAGGGCCAGCTCGGCATGATCAGCGCCGCGGCCCTGGTGAACCTGGTCGACTACGACGTGTACGACGCCTGGGTGACGCTTCCCGAGGCGGAGGCGGGCGGTGCGGGCGGCGCGATGAAGCCGGTGCCCGCCGCCGCCCCGGCGGGCAGCGGTCTCGACCTGAAGGCGTTCCAGAACCTGGGGTACACGGGTGAGTGGTTCGTCTTCGCGGGCTTCGTGTTGTTCATGTGGTTCCGGCTGGTCCGCCGCGAGGCCGAGGCCGTCCGCGATGTCGCCCTCGGGTTGGTCCCGGAGGCCGGTCCGGCGGACGGCCCGGAGGGCGGGGAAGCCGGTCCGGAGGGCGCCGGTGCCTCGCAGGGCGAGGCCGCCGCGCAGGACCTCGCGGGCAGGACTCCGGAGACCGCTCAAGGTTCGTAGGCGCGGCGCGGCCGGGTAGAGCAGGGCAGGGCGGGGCAGCCCGCGGCCGTTGCGGCCTCGCTCCGGGACTTTCCCGAGGCTGTCGCGGTCTCGGCTCGCTCCGGGACTTTGCGGGGCTACGAGGTGGCCAGGACGCCCGTTCGGTAGATCGTGCCCGAGCAGGCGTTGTTGATCTTCGTCTCGGCCGTGGGGGCGCCCGTCTCCGGTGTGTGCGTCACGGCGATGCTGCCGTCCACCGTGCCGCCGTCCCGGTGCAGCGACTGCGCCTCGGGGCCGGACTGGCCGGAGCCCTCGCCCGTCGATCCCCCGGTGCCGTCCGCCGACGGTGTGGGGGTGGGTGAGGGAGCCACGGTCGGGCAGGTGTCGGCCGGCACCCAGGCGAACTGCACCTCGTACGCCATGGAGGGCTTCAGCAGCACCGTGCCCGGCTCCCGCGAGGGGTCGGGGAGGCCGGGGGCCGCATCGCCGGCCGTGTGCTGGATGACGTTGATCTTGAGCGGGTCCGCGGCGCCCAGGGCGGTGAAGCCGACGGTGCCGTTGCTGCTGACCGTGCAGTCCGCCCCGGACACGTTCGCGATCTTGAAGCTGCCGTACACCCGTCCCTCGGCGTCCGGGGAGCCCGCTCCCGCGGAGGCGACGCCGAGCTGGCCCGGGTCGCACACCGGCAGGGCGGCGAGATCCACGCTCGGGGGCACGGGGGCCCCGCCTGTCGCGGCTCCGCCCTCCGGGTCGTCGGCGTTGTCCGACGAGGGGCTGCCCGACGGGTCCGGTTCGCCGGTGCCGCCCCGGCTCTCCTGGTCGGTGGGCTCCGCGGTCCGGTCGCCCGGCGCCTGGGGGCCGGGCTCCTCCCCGTTGCCGCCCTGCGCCTGCTCGCCATGTCCGGCGATGGCGGGAAGCGCGGTGGACGGACCGTCCGAGTTCGCCACGTGCACGAAGGCGGGGACCGCGGTGCCGATGAGCAGCGCCGCCGCAGCCGCGCCGACGACGGCCTGGCGTCGGCGGGCGCGCCGGGCGGGAACCGCGCGTTGCAGATGTTCAAGGGTTCGGTCGGAGGGTTCGAGGTCGCCCACGGCGCCGTGCAGCATCCGGCGCAGGACCACCTCGTCCAGCTCGCCGTCGGCGCCCATGCCCATGCCCGTACCGGTGTCCGTACCGGGGCCCGTGCCAGTACCGACGCCCGTGCCCGTGCCCGTACCGGCATTGTCGGCGCCAGGGCCGTCACCCGTTCCGCGCCCGCGCCGGCCGCCCCCGAAGATGTCGGTGAGCGTACCGGCGGCGCTCTCCGCACCGCTGCCGTCAGCGCCATCCGCTCGCGGCGCAGGCGACGGCGCCGGTTCCGGCCCCGGTTCCGGTTCCGGGCTCTCGTCCGGCTCGCGTTGCGCGCCCTCGTCGTGCGGACCGTCCGGGCGATCCGGGTCGGCGTGCGGGGTCTTCTCGGGCCCGTGGTTCACAATTCCGTTTCCCGTCGGGTCATTCTCGTGCCTGTGCTCGTGCCGGTGCCCGCTCATGCCTGGGCCTCCATCACGACGCGCAGCGCCGCGATACCGCGGGAACCGTACGCCTTGACGGAGCCCAGCGAGATTCCCAGCGTCTCCGCGACCTGGGCCTCCGTCATGTCCGCGAAGTACCGCAGCACCAGCACCTCGCGCTGACGCCGCTGGAGCCCCTTCATGGCCTTGATCAGCGCGTCCCGCTCCAGCTGGTCGTAGGCGCCCTCCTCCGCGCTCGCCATGTCCGGCATCGGCTTGGACAGCAGCTTCAGCCCGAGGATGCGGCGGCGCAGCGCGGAGCGCGAGAGGTTGACGACGGTCTGGCGGAGGTACGCGAGGGTCTTCTCCGGCTCCCGCACACGGTTGCGCGCGGAGTGGACGCGGATGAACGCCTCCTGCACCACGTCCTCGCAGGACGCGGTGTCGTCCAGCAGCAGGGCCGCGAGGCCGAGCAGCGAACGGTAGTGGGCGCGGTAGGTCTCGGTGAGGTGGTCGACCGTGGTTCCTGCTGCCACCGTCTCGTCAGCACCCCCGCGCTGCGAGGGCAGTTGAGCCGGGCGTGCAGCGGGCATGGGCGCGATCACCGGCATGCCGCCGGGCGCGCGGGGCCGCCGGAGCGGACGCACGGTCGCGCCTCGCAACGGGCCCACCACTGTGATGTCGAGAACCTCTGCCACGCCTGTTGGACACGCTGCCCCCCGTCAGGGTTGTACGCGTACGGCGCCACGTTCGGCGCTGTGCGACATGCCCTCATACGTACCTGCTCTTCCCCGAATGCCCCGTAAATGCGTCCCCGTCACGCAAGAAGTGACGGCATAGACGCTGCCCGGCCGACGTGCGGTTGCAGAAGGCCGGGAGATCATCGTCGGATATGACAACGCCCCAGCTCAAGAGGTTCAGACCAGGTAATTGCTCATAGGGCGTTCACAGATCCTACAAAACAGGTTCGATGAATCCGAAAGCGATCGGGGCGGATCAGGGCCGATCAGGGCCCGCGCGCACCGGCCAGGGGGTGATCGGGGTTCGTTTCAGGCCCGGGTAATTTCGGCGGCCACGGATTCGGCGATCTGCGCCACGTTCAAAGCCGCACCTTTGCGGAGATTATCGCCGCAAATGAACATTTCCAGGGCGCGGGGATCATCCATCGAGCGCCGAACCCGGCCCACCCAGGTGGGATCGGTGCCCACGACATCGGCCGGAGTCGGGAAATCTCCGGACGCCGGGCTGTCGAAGAGCACGACGCCGGGGGCGGTCGCCAGGATCTCGTGGGCCCGGTCGACGGCGACCTCGTTCTCGAAGCGCGCGTGGACGGACATGGAGTGCGTCGCGATGACGGGGACGTACACGCAGGTGGCGGTGGTCCTCAGGCCCGGCAGGCCCAGCACCTTGCGGCACTCCTCGCGGATGGCGAGCTCCTCGGACGACCAGCCGTCCCCGGCGTCCGTACCGGCCCACGGCACGACGTTCAGGGCCACGGGGGCGGCGAAGGGGCTGTCCGCCGTACCGGCGTGGTCGCCCAGGGCCCGGCGTACGTCTCCGGGGTGGGTGCCCAGCTCCGTACCGGCCACCAGCGACAGCTGTTCGCGCAGGGCCGTGACGCCGTCCCGGCCGGCGCCGCTGACCGCCTGGTAGGAGGAGACGATCAGTTCGCGCAGTCCGAATTCCGCGTGCAGCGCGCCGACCGCGACGATCAGCGACAGCGTGGTGCAGTTCGGGGACGCGACGATGCCACGCGGTCTGAGCCGGGTGGCGTGCGGGTTGATCTCCGGGACGACCAGCGGTACGTCGTCGTCGAGCCGGAAGGCCGCCGAGTCGTCGATGACGACGACGCCCTTGGAGGCGGCGATCGGGGCCCAGCGGGCGGACACCTCGTCCGGCACCAGGAAGAGGGCCACGTCGATGCCGTCGAACACGTCCTCGGTGAGCGCGAGCACCTCGCTCTCCTCACCGCGCACGGCCAGCTTGCGGCCGGCCGAGCGCGGTGAGGCGACGAGTCTGACCTCGCCCCAGACGTCCGCGTGCTGCGAGAGGATCCGGAGCATGACGCCGCCGATCGCCCCGGTCGCACCGACGACCGCGAGCGAAGGGCGGCGTGCGGTCATCGGCCGGTGCCCCCGTAGACGACTGCCTCGTCGGAGTCGCTGTCGAGGCCGAAGGCGGTGTGCACGGCGCGCACGGCCTCGTTGACGTCGTCGGCGCGCGTGACCACTGAGATGCGGATCTCGGATGTCGAGATGAGCTCGATGTTCACGCCCGCGTCGGAGAGCGCCTCGAAGAAGCCCGCGGTGACACCCGGGTTGGTCTTCATGCCGGCGCCGACCAGGGAGATCTTGGCGATCTGGTCGTCGTAGCGGAGGGACTCGAAGCCGATGGGGCCCTTGGCCCGCTCCAGGGCGTCGATGGCCTTGCGGCCCTCCGACTTGGGGAGGGTGAAGGAGATGTCCGTCAGCCCGGTCGACGCGGCGGAGACGTTCTGCACCACCATGTCGATGTTGACCTCGGCGTTCGCGATGGCGCGGAAGATCGCGGCCGCCTCGCCCGGCTTGTCCGGGACGCCGACGACGGTGACCTTGGCCTCCGAGACGTCGTGGGCGACTCCGGAGATGATCGCGTGCTCCACCTTCTGGTCCCCTTGCGGCTCGTTGCTGACCCAGGTGCCGCGCAGTCCGGAGAAGGACGAGCGGACGTGGATCGGAATGTTGTAACGGCGTGCGTACTCGACGCAGCGGTGCAGCAGCACCTTGGAGCCGGACGCGGCCAGCTCCAGCATGTCCTCGAAGGAGATCCACTCGATCTTCTTCGCCTTCTTCACGACCCGGGGGTCCGCGGTGAAGACGCCGTCGACGTCGGTGTAGATCTCACAGACCTCGGCGTTCAGCGCCGCTGCCAGCGCGACGGCGGTCGTGTCCGACCCGCCGCGGCCGAGGGTGGTGATGTTCTTGCCCTCCTGGCTCACGCCCTGGAACCCGGCGACGATGGCGATGTTGCCCTCGTCGATCGAGGTCCGGATGCGGCCGGGCGTGACGTCGATGATGCGCGCTTTGTTGTGGACCGAGTCGGTGATGACACCGGCCTGGCTGCCCGTGAACGACTGGGCCTCGTGGCCCAGGTTTTTGATCGCCATCGCCAGCAGGGCCATGGAGATCCGCTCACCGGCGGTCAGCAGCATGTCGAACTCACGGCCGGCAGGGATCGGGGAAACCTGCTCGGCGAGGTCTATCAACTCGTCCGTCGTGTCGCCCATCGCGGACACCACGACAACCACCTGGTTGCCGTTCCTCTTGGCGTCGACGACTCGCTTGGCGACCCGCTTGATGCCCTCGGCATCGGCTACGGAGGAGCCTCCGTACTTCTGCACGACAAGGCCCACGTGCGCTCCTCGCTCAGTCATTACTGCGGTCGGCTCAGTTTAACGAGCAGCCCGGAATCGACCCGTCCTTACCAGATGGTGAGATGTCCCGCCCACGACCCGGTACGGCGTGTCGTCCCGAACTGCTCGTACGAGGCTGCTGCCCATCCAGGAGGAGCGCACTCCCCTTTGTGTCCCAGCCCACACCTTCGGGGCGAAATGTGCGAGTCGGCGGTGCCGGTCGGGTTACGTGCCCCAGCTGCTCACCGAACCGTCCGGCCGCTCACCGGACCGGGTTGAGCTTCCGGAAGTACGTCCAGCTCGTCTCGTTCGGCGCGCTCCACTCCTCCGGGGCGTGGGCGAACTCCGGGTGGTGGTCCGCGATGTACGCGCGGGTGCGCCCGGGGACCTCCTCGTACGAACCGAGCTTGCGGCCCCGGCAGTGGAAGGTCAGCCCGCCGGGCCGCTGCCCCTGGGCCATCCACGGCAGCCACGGCGACATCCGGGACCACGACATGGTGGCCGGGACGCCGGGCGCGGAACCCTCCAGGTCGGCGCGGTCGGCGAAGAACTGGAAGAGCTCCAGCGCCTTGTAGGTGTCACCGGCCGAGTGGAGGGGGTACTGGGCCACCGGCAGCGGCGAGGGGTAGGCGAGCGGGATCTCCAGGCTGAAGCAGATCTGTCCGCCGAGCTCGGTCGTGGGGACGGGGAAGGGGCGCCACTTCTGGTTGGCCGGGTCGTTCCAGACGTGCACCACCGGCTGGTCCTGCCAGGTCTCCAGGATCTCGCGGGTGGTGGGGTCCAGGTAGAAGGCGGCCTCCCGGGTGAGGAGCTGGTAGGCGTCCGGCCCGGCTTCGGCGTCCTGGACGAGTCGGGAGACGTTGAGCCCCTCGAAGCCGAAGAGGCGCTGGTAGGGCTCGTCGGGGGCCCAGGAGTACACGTCCCCCGACCACCAGTACGTGACCTCCTCGCCGTCCAGCGAGGCGCGGGTGCGGGCGAAGGAACGGAACAGCTCGGCGGGTGTCGTCATACGGACACTGTGCGCCACCGCCGCCCCGGTACGAGGCTCGGGGCGGTGGTGGCCTGCGTCAGCGGCCGGCGGCCGGCCACGGCAGCTGGCGGATGTCCTCCTCGGGCAGCACGCCCTCGTAGGCAAACACGCTGTCCACGGCGCCGTGCAGATACTCGCCCCACCCGTCGGCGGTGCGGGCCCGGCCGAGCTGGAGCCCGCCCGTGCTCTTCCAGGCGGCGTCGAAGCCGGCCGTACCGCCTTCGTCGTACTTCACCCCGTCCAGATAGAAGGACACCTGCTTGGCGGAGGCGTCATGGACGACGGTCAGCCGGTGGCCGGGCCCCGTGTTGCCGTCCGGCCATTCGATACGGCTGAGCACGGTCTCCGGCGCGCCCGGCT
Organism: Streptomyces microflavus; assembly: GCF_014650075.1. Classification (GTDB taxonomy): domain Bacteria; phylum Actinomycetota; class Actinomycetes; order Streptomycetales; family Streptomycetaceae; genus Streptomyces; species Streptomyces microflavus. The sequence goes on from NZ_BMUG01000002.1 coordinate 182,349, forward strand.
CGTCGGCGTGCGCCATCACCAGGTCCCAGCTGGAGTTCTCCGGGTCGTAGCGCACCTTGAAGGCGTCGCCGTGCTCGCCGCCCTGGGAGATCGCGGTCATCGGCGTCGCCGGCTCGTCGTCGGTGAGCCGGACCCGGACGCTGACGGTGAAGCTCCCCGAGGTGTCGACCACGGGGGCGTCCGTGGCGGCGTGGCCCGAGGCGCCGTCGAGACGGAGGTGGCCGTCGCCGTCCATCTCCAGCGGCCAGTCCTGGCCGCACTCCAGGTCCAGCGGGTCGCACGGGTCGTCGAGGCGGTAGAGCGAGGCGCCGGTGCCCAGCTTCAGCGGTGCGCCGCCGCCCTCCTCCGGTGCGAGGCCGTCCGGCGCGGTGTCGAGCGCCCAGTGGCCGAGCCGCCGCGCGGCACGGGTTGCAAGCTCCTTCACCTCGGAGGCCACGACGATCCGGTCGTACGCCCGTACGTCACCGATCTCGCCCTGCCAGCGGTCCCGGTACCCCTGCGCGCCGCGCGCCCGGCCGATCTGGAAGGCGCCCTCGCCCGCCACGGCGGTGACGGCCGTCTCCTCGCCGACCGCGCGGCCGTTCACGTACAGCCGTGCCGTACCGGTCCCGGCGTCGTACTGGCCCAGCACATACGCCCACGCGCCGGTCTCGGGCAGGCCGCCCGTGACCCGCGCCCCGCCGACGGAGAAGGACCAGACGGGGGCGGCCCCGGCCTGCGCCAGTCCCAGGGTGAACGCGCGTGCCGTGCCAGCGTCCTGCGAAAGGACTGTACGGGTGCCGTCCACGCGTCCCGGTCGCACCCAGCCGCCGACCGCGAAGGTCTCCGCGGTGTCGGTGACGACCGGGGAACCCGAGGTCAGGAAGCCGTGTCCCGATCCGTCGAGCGAGGCGGTGGAGGTGAGCGGGGTACCGGAGGGCGCGGGTGCGCCGAAGGTGACCCCCGCACCGGCACGGGCCGCGCCGCCGGTCTCCGCGGCGGCCGAGCGGGAGCCCGCCGCGTCGGTGAGCCTCCACTGCGCCACCGGGGCGGGGCCCGCCCCGACCCGGAAGGTGTAGTCGGTGCGCGGGCCGCGGTTGCCCGCACGGTCCTGCGCCTGCACGGAGAGGACCTGCACCCCGGACTTCTCCGGTACGAAGCGGATCCCGGCCGACCCGTCGGCGTCGGCCGCGACGGCCTTCGGGGCTCCGCCGAGGAAGGAATAGCTGTAGGCGACGATGTCGTCGGCCTGCGCCGAGAAGCGGAAGGTCCCCCGGACGCCGACGCCGGGCGACCAGGTGTCGTCGTCCGGATAGTCGGAGGAGCTGACCACCGGAGCGTCGGGCGCGGTGCGGTCGTACACGAACTGGCAGGACGCTCCCGCCCCTTCGCTGCTCCAGGCCGACGCCCCGGCGTCGTTGACGGCCCGCACCCGCCAGGACACGACGGTGTCGGCGGGGATAGTGTCCGGCAGCTGCCAGGTGAAGGGGGCGGTGTCGGACATCGTGGTGGTGGTCCCGGTCACGCGCTCCTCGGCGCCGCCCTCTCCCTGCCACCACGCCTCGAACTCGCCCCGGACCCGGCTCACTTCACCCGGCTGCCCGCCGCCGGGCCCGTACAGCCGTGCTGTCACCTGCGGGACCGACCGTACGTAGGGCCGCTCCTCACCGGAGACACACGGCGCGCCGTCTGCTCCCAGGTCGGAAACCAGCGGCTGCTTCGGCGGGAGCCCGCCGGACGCCGCCAGTACGGTGCCTGGCGTCGCCAGTACCGTTCCGGCGGCGATCACCGCCGCCGCGGCCGCCCGTCTCGCTCTCCCATATCCCGTACGTCCCGTCATGCTGCGTACCCCTCCCCGGCCGGCCCCTCGACGATCAAGGGCTGCAGCAGGCTAGCAATCGGGGCCGACACACCGCCCGCGAATAACCGAGCGGTCCACGGGATGACCTGCCGGGCACCCCCTAACCGGCGGCCAGTGTCTCCGCGTCGATCACCGAGGTGTTCTGCGCGGCCGCGATCCGCCAGACCCCGTCGTCCTTGGCCAGCACGTAGGTCGGGGTGCCGGGGACCGACTCGGGGTGGGCGGCGATGAGTTCGGAGGGGTCCTCCACGCCCCGGAAGATCTCGTCCAGGAACTCCCCTCCCTCGCGGGTGGCCGGCCGCTGGCGGATCTTGACCGCGGCCACGTCGGGGCGGATGAAGAGGATGAGCGCGACGGTGTACGTGGCGGTCACCGGGGAGCCCGCCTGGGGCGGGAGCACCTTGCGGGTGAAGGCGCTGATCTCCGGGAGGCCGGTCAGTCTCTTCCCGTGGGCCGTGGTCCAGATGGCGTCCTCGCGAAAGCCGCTGAGGAAGGCGTCGGGCTGTGCGTTCTGCTGGGCCTCCTGGACCCCTGCCACGAACGCGACGATCGCGTCGACGTCCTCCTGCGGGGCGGGGACGCCGAGGACGGCGGGGGGCGCTGCGCTGCTGGTGCTCATGCGGGTCTCCTTGTGCCGAGCGGTGCCGAGCGGTGCCGGTCGGTGGTGCCGAGCGGTGCCGGTCGGTCCGGACAGGCCGAGCCTCCGTCCTCAAGCGCGGTTGAGGTCAAGGGGACTTCGCCAACCGCCCAACCGGCTTGATCTCAAGGCCGGTTGAGGTCCTAGCGTTGTCGAAGCCGAACAGGCCGGGACGAGAAGGCCCATGACGATGAGGAGCACGTGACGATGATCCTGGTGACCGGTGCGACCGGAAACATCGGCAGGGAGCTGCTGCGGCAGCTGCACGCGGACGGGCACGCCCCCGGCGTCCGGGCGCTGACCCGTGACGCGGGGCGGGCCGGGCCCTTGGTGCCCGAAGGGGTCGCGGTGGTGGAAGGCGATCTGGGCCGCGTCGAGACGTTGAAGCCGGCGCTGGACGGGGTGCGTTCGCTGTTCCTGCTCGCGGGGGCCGGCGCCGACGCGCGGGTCCTGGAAGCCGCCCGGGGCGCGGGGGTGGAGCACGTGGTGCTGGTCTCCTCCATCACCGTCGTGACCCATCCGCACCTGGGCCCGGCGCGGGCGAACCTCACCGTCGAGCGCCGGCTGCGGGAGAGCGGGATGGAGTGGACGGTCCTGCGGCCGACGCAGTTCGCCTCCAACACCCTCTGGTGGGCGGAGTCCGTACGCGAGGAGTCCGTGGTGCGCGTGCCGTACGCGGACACCGGGCTGCCCACGGTCCACCCGGCGGACATCGCGTCGGTGGCCCGCGCCGCGCTGACCGGGCCGGACCACCGGGGGCGGACGTACCCGCTCACGGGGCCGGAGCGGATCACCCCGCGGCAGCAGGCCGGGGAGCTGGGGCGGGTGCTGGGCCGGGAGGTGGCCTGCGTCGGGATCGGGCGGGAGGCCGCGTTCGGGCCGATGGCCGCGATGATGGGGGCCGAGGTCGCGGGCAGCGTCCTCGACCTGATGGGCGGCGATGTCAACGACGAGCTGCTGGCCGTGCACGACACCGTCTCCCGGGTCACCGGCTCGCCCGCCCGCCCGTACCGCGACTGGGCGGAGGAGAACGCCGCCGCCTTCCGGTGAAACGCGGTTGCCGTCCGGTGAAACGCGGTTGCCGTCCGGTGAAACGCGGTTGCCGTCCGGTGGATGCCCGCCGCCATCCGGCGGGCGCCTGCCACCTCCCGGTGAGGGGGCGGTGGCGGCCCGGCGGCTACTTCACCGGCCGCAGTCCCAGCGGTCCCGCGATCTCCTGGAGCATCACGCGGCCCGCCTCCTCGGCCAGGTCGTCCTCGCCCGGGTCCTGGTCGGTGTCCAGGCCGTCCAGCTCCTCCAGGGGCTGGCCGAGGCGGATGTGGGCGACCAGGGACTGGAGGGCGCGCAGGGTGGCGGAGGCGGTGGAGCCCCAGTTGGAGAAGTACGAGAACTGCCACCACCACAGCGCCTCGGCCGTGCGCTCCGCCTCGTAGTGGGCGAGGCCGTGGCCGAGGTCGGTGACCAGGTCGGCGAGGTCGTCGGAGATGCGGTGCGGGACCGGGGCCTTGCGGGGCTCGTACGGGTCGAAGACCTCGGAGTAGACGTCGATCGGCTCCAGCAGGGCCGCGAACCGCTCGCGCAGGCCGTCCGCGTCCGGCTCGGGGCCGAGGTCCGGCTCGTACCGCTCGTCGGGGAGGACGTCCTCGTACGCGCCGAGGCGGCCGCCCGCGAGCAGGAGCTGCGAGACCTGGAGGAGCAGGACCGGAACGGCCTCTTCCGGCTCGTCGACCTTGGACACCTCGGTGACCGCGACGATGAACGTCTTGATCTGGTCCGCGATCTGGACGGCGAAGTCGCCCGGGTCCTGCGTGACAGTGTTCAGCGTGGCGTCAGACATCGAGGGGACCTCCCGTGGGCGCGGTCACAGACGGTGAAGAGGACGGCAGTACGTGGAGGTGACGCCGGATCCGGAGGCGTACCGCTGCGGTGTCAGACATCCAGCAGCCGCCTCCCCTCGAACGCGCGGCCCAGCGTGACCTCGTCGGCGTACTCCAGGTCGCCGCCGACCGGCAGGCCACTGGCCAGCCGGGTCACCCTGAGGCCCATCGGCTTGACCATCCGCGCCAGGTACGTCGCAGTGGCCTCGCCCTCCAGGTTGGGGTCGGTCGCCAGGATCAGCTCCGTGATGGAGCCGTCCGCGAGCCGGGCGAGCAGCTCACGGATGCGCAGGTCGTCCGGGCCGACGCCCTCGATGGGGCTGATCGCCCCGCCCAGGACGTGGTAACGGCCCCGGAACTCGCGCGTCCGCTCGATCGCCACGACGTCCTTGGGCTCCTCGACCGCGCAGATGACGCTCCGGTCGCGGCGCGGATCGCGACAGATCCCGCACTGCTCCTGCTGGGCCACATTGCCGCACACGACGCAGAACCGGACCTTGTCCTTGACCTCCAGGAGGGCATGGGCGAGGCGGCGTACGTCGGTGGGTTCGGCCTGCAGGACGTGGAAGGCGATCCGCTGCGCGCTCTTGGGACCGACGCCGGGCAGCCTGCCCAGTTCGTCGATGAGGTCCTGAACAACGCCTTCGTACAACGGAACGCCTTTCTTTGCTTCCTGCTCCGTACCGTAGTGGGTACGGGTCGGTACCAGTAGGCCCCCGGCGTCAGCTCCGGGGAGCCGGTCCGGTCATGGCCCGGATCAGAACGGCAGGCCCGGAATGGAGCCGCCGCCGCCCAGGCCCTGGGCCAGCGGGCCGAGCTTCTCCTGCTGGAGCGCCTGCGCGTTCTCGTTGGCCGCCTGGACGGCCGCCACCACGAGGTCGGCGAGCGTCTCGGTGTCCTCCGGGTCCACGGCCTTGGGGTCGATCACCAGGGCCCGCAGCTCGCCGGAGCCGGTCACCGTGGCCTTCACGAGGCCACCGCCCGCCTGTCCGTCGACCTCGGCCCTCGCCAGCTCCTCCTGGGCCGTGGCGAGGTCCTGCTGCATCTTCTGGGCCTGCTGGAGCAACTGCTGCATATCGGGCTGGCCACCACCGGGAATCACGGTCACTCCTGGCATTTCGACGACAAATGTTTCGGTAAGCCGAGCCTACGTGCTCCTCGGTCACCGCGCTCCACCCACCGGGGACCAACTCTTTCGGGTGAGATTCGGAAACCGCCGCGAGGGCTCCTATACCTGACCAGCGGCCCTGCGCAGGCGGGAATCCCGCGATTTCGACTCCGCGGCCCACCATTCGGCGGTAGGAAGGGCGTGCACATCGATACGCATGCGCGCATGCCTAGTGACGCAGAGTTACCCGCGAGGAAGCCCCAAGCGTTCGTCCCGTCCGTCAGAGTGCAGAGGAGTGCCCCGGTGAGTCAGCCGGAGATGCAGCCCGAGGGGCCGCCCCGCAAGGAGTCCGACGCGGGTTCCGGTGAGAGCGGAGTGGAGTGTTCCGCTTCTGGCTCCCGGGCCGGGGGGAGCGGTGGAGCCGGTGCGAGCGGTGGAGCCGGGGGGAGCGGTGGGGGCCGGGGGGCCGGGAGCGGTGGCGGCGCCCGTACCGGGGGCGCCTGGGGCGACGGGTCCGGGGCCGGCGGGCGCGATCTGACCGGGCGGCCCTTCCCGCTCGGCGACTGGGGCGAGCCCGCCGAACGGCTCGACGAGCTGTACCGCTGGGCCGAGACCGGCGCCCTCGCCACCGCGGACTGGTATCTCAAGGACCGCGTGTGGAAGCGCCGGGGGGCCAGGGCCCTGCGGCTGGGCACCGCCGCCGGGGTCGTCGCGGGGGCCGCGCTGCCGCTGCTCGACCTGACCGGCACGTTGAGCGGGTCGGCGGGGTGGGGGTATCTGTCGCTGCTGCTGGGTGCCGCCTGCATGGCCTGCGACCGGTACTTCGGCCTCACCTCCGGCTGGATAAGGAATCTCGCCACCGCGCAGGCCGTGCAGCGGCGGCTCCAGGTGCTCCAGTTCGACTGGGCGTCGGAGTGCGTACGGGAGACGCTCGGGCCGACCGAGGGGACCGCCAGCGAGGCGGCCGAGCGGTGCCTGGGGGTGCTGCGGCGGTTCTCCGAGGACGTCACGGAGCTGGTGCGGTCGGAGACGGCGGACTGGATGGTCGAGTTCCGGGCGGGGCCCGCGCCCATGGGGACGCAGGCGCTGGTGTCGGGGAGTGCGGGGGGCCGGGTGGAGCCGGGGGTGCTGCCGGGGCGGTTCTCCATGCCGTCCGTCGCGGCTCGGCCGAACATGCCTCGGCAGCGGCCTCCGGAGGCGCCGCGGTAGGCCCCCCCAGGGGGTGTCCTCAAGCGCCGGACGGGCTGGGGACGGGTGCGGAAGCGACTGAGTTGTCAGCTGAAGATGATCATTGAGCCTTGGGCCAGGGAACGGGTTGCCGCCGCGTGGAGGCCCAGCCAGACGTGGCGTTCCCTTGCGAACGGGCTGTCTTCGTACGGGGCCTGGGTCGCCGGTTCCTCCAGGGCCGTGGGGCCCGGGGGCGGCTGGGGGGCGGCCGGGGGGTTGGCCGGGTCGATGCCGATGGACGGGGCCACGTACTCCAGCTCCCGGAGCAGGCCGTGCGCGGAGCCCAGCGGACCGCCGCCCTCCAGCAGCGCGTCGTTGGACAGCGGGTGCGGGAAGTCGACCGGGACGTACGCCCCGGCGTGGTCGTAGTGCCAGACCAGGTGCGACTGCTGCGCGGTCTGCTCGAACATCTCCAGCAGCTGCTCGTAGTCACCGCCGAGGCCCTCGACCGGGGTGACGGCCAGGCCGCTCAGCTGGAGCAGGTAGGCGCGGCGCAGGAAGTGCAGGGCGTCGTAGTCGAAGCCCGCCACCGGGGCCACGTCTCCGTTGAGGCCCGGCATGTAGGCGAAGACGGGGACGGGCGGCAGCCCCGCGTCGTTCAGCGCTCTGTCGTAGACGGCGATCTCTTCGGCGAACGGGTTGTCGGGGCTGTGGCACAGCACATCGACGAGGGGGACCAGCCACAGGTCACAGGCCACGAAGTCTCGCTCTCCAACGGGTTGGGCGATCGTCGGAACAGCGTAATGCGAGGTGAACCCCACGCACAGTGCCCCGGCACGCCCCGGGCACGCACCGGCAGCCCCGGCGTCCTCCAGCAGGCCTGGGGGCCCTACGACTCCCGGGGCTCCTGGGACTGGCGGGCCTCCTGGGACTCCAGGTGGTCCGCCCAGGCCAGCGCGTGCGCGTAGTACGTCTGCATCACCGCGAGCACCTCGTCGCGGTCGCCGCCCGCGATGGCCTCCACCAGCTCCTCGTGCCCGAACCACAGCACCCGCTCGTCCGGGTGCTCGCCGCGCAGCCGGTGCACGGCGAAGACCCATGCCTGGACGCGGAGTTTGGCGAGGAAGGCGGTGATGTACGGGTTGAGGACGAAGGCCCCGAGCTCCCGCCAGAAGCGGAGGTCGTACCCGATCAGTACGTCGAGGTCGCCGCCCTTCGCCGCGCGGACCGCCTCCGCGGCCCGGCGCCGGATCGGGGCGAGCGCCTCGGCCCGGACGGCGACCTGGTCGGCGGGGCTGCGGAAGATGCCCTCGACGACGAGGGAGCGGGCCTCGACCATCGCACGGTAGTCCCGGATCGTGAACTCGCGGACCTGGAAGCCGCGGTGCTGGTCCGAGGCGAGCAGCCCCTGGGCGGAGAGGTCGAAGAGCGCCTCGCGGACGGGCGTCGCGGAGACCCCGTACTGTTCCGCGATCTGCTTGACGGTGAACTCCCGGCCCGGTCGAAGCCGCCCGGCCAGCACTTCGTCGCGCAGCGCGTCGGCGATCTGCTGGCGCAGCGTACTGCGGGTCACACCTCCGCTCGGACCCATGGGCGACCCTTCCCGTTCGTCAGCCGTGTTCGGCCGTATTCAGCCGTGGTCCGGCTTCAGCCGTCTTTCGGCTCGGGTCACCTTAAGCCAGGGGCCCGCCGTGCCCGATTTCGGGCACGGCGGGGGCGGTGGGATGTACATGAGGGTGGTCGGACGCTTACACCGTGTGCTCGTCGGCCACCGCGAGGGCGATGTCCAGCGCCGCGAGACCCTCCTTGGCCTCGGCCTCGGTGACGTTGCACGCGGGGACGGCGTGGGTGCGGTTCATGTTGATGAACGGCCACAGGCCCTGCTTCTTCGCAGCCGCCCCGAAGGCCGCCATCGGCGCGTTCGCCTCGCCCGACGCGTTGTACGGGACGAGCGGCTCGCGGGTCTCCCGGTTGCGGACCAGGTCCAGCGCCCAGAAGGCACCGAGGCCGCGCACCTCGCCGACCGAGGGGTGGCGCTCGGCGAGTTCGCGCAGGCCGGGGCCGAGGACGGTCTCGCCGATCCGGGCCGCGTTCTCGACGACCTTCTCGTCCTCCATCACGCCGATGGTGGCGACGGCGGCCGCGCAGGCCAGCGGGTGGCCGGAGTAGGTGAGGCCGCCGGGGTAGGGGCGGGTCTCGAAGGTCGCGGCGATCTCGGCGCTGATGGCGACGCCGCCGAGCGGTACGTAACCGGAGTTGACGCCCTTCGCGAAGGTCAGCAGGTCCGGCACGACGTCGAAGTGGTCGGCGGCGAACCAGGCGCCGGTGCGGCCGAACCCCGCCATCACCTCGTCGAGGACGAAGACGATCCCGTACCGGTCGCAGATCTCGCGGACGCCGGCGAGGTAGCCCGGCGGCGGCGTCATGATGCCGGCCGTGCCCGGAATCGTCTCCAGGATGATCGCGGCGATGGTGGACGGGCCCTCGAAGGCGAGCGTGTCCTCCAGGTGCTGGAGCGCGCGGGCGCACTCCTCGGCCTCGGTCTCGGCGTAGAACGGCGAGCGGTAGAGAAACGGCGCCCAGAACCGTACGACGCCGGCCGAGCCGTTGTCGGAGGGCCAGCGGCGGGGGTCGCCGGTCAGGTTGATCGCGGTGGAGGTGGCGCCGTGGTACGAGCGGTAGGCGGAGAGCACCTTCGTACGGCCGGTGTGCAGCCGGGCCATGCGGATGGCGTTCTCGACGGCCTCGGCCCCGCCGTTGGTGAAGAAGATCTTGTCCAGGTCGCCGGGGGTTCGCTCGGCGATGAGGCGTGCGGCCTCGGAGCGTGCCTCGATGGCGAACGCGGGGGCGAAGGTGGCGAGTTTGCCCGCCTGCTCCTGGATCGCGGCGATCACGGTGGGGTGCTGGTAGCCGATGTTCGTGTAGACGAGTCCGCTGGTGAAGTCGAGGTAGCGGTTGCCGTCGTAGTCCCAGAAGTAGGCCCCCTCGGCGCCGGCGACGGCGAGCGGGTCGATGAGGCCCTGGGCGGACCAGGAGTGGAACACGTGCGCGCGGTCCGCGGCCTTCACGGCCGCACCGGCCGCGGGGTCGGCGTACGGGGCATGAGGGGCATGAGGGGTCATGCGGGGAGCGTAGGTGCTGGTGGCGGGCCGTCTCCATGGCCATGTTGTACGGCGTCGGGCGCGGGGGTCGGCAAGGTGTCGGGTCCGGGCGGGGCCGGGAGAGTCCGGGCGGGGCCGGGAGAGTCCGGGCGGGGCCGGGAGAGTCCGGGCGGGCCCGGGAGAGTCCGGGCGGGCCCGGGGTGATTGACAGCACACTGTCGACATGACAGGATTCTGTCATCTACTCGCAGGAGGTCGCCATGACCAGCACCGGAGCTGTGGTTCATCTCGCCGTGTACGACACCCTCGCCGACTGGGAGACCGGGTACACCACCGCCTTCCTCGCCCAGAACGGCTACACCGTGCGGACCGTGGGGCCCGGGCGGGAGCCGGTCACCACCATGGGCGGGATGCGCGTCCAGCCCGATCTGGCGCTGGCCGAGCTGCGGCCCGAGGAGAGCGCGCTGCTCGTTCTCCCCGGGGCCGGGCTCTGGGACGCGGGCGACGACCTGGCGCCGTTCGCCCGTGCCGCACGCGCCTTCCTGGACGCGGAGGTCCCGGTGGCGGCGATCTGCGGGGCGACGGCGGGGCTGGCCCGTGAGGGGCTCCTCGACGACCGGGCGCACACGAGCGCGGTCTCCTTCTACCTGGCGGCGACGGGGTACGGGGGTGGTGCGCGGTACGTGGACGCCGACGCGGTGACGGACGGCGGGCTGATCACGGCCGGGCCGACGGAGCCGGTGGCGTTGGCGCGGGAGGTGTTCGGGGTGCTGGGGGTGTACGGGCCGGAGAAGCTGGACGCGTGGTACCGGCTGTTCCACGACTCGGACGCGAGTGCGTACGAGGTGCTGGAGGGGGACGAGGCGGCGTGACCGGGGAGGTGGGGCGCCCCTCGGAGCAGGAGTTGCTGAGCCGGACCGCGCTCACGGTGTTCCGGCTGAACGGGCAGTTCCTTTCGGTGGCCGACGAGTTGGCCGAGCCGGGTGGGCTGACGGCGGCCTGGTGGCAGGTGCTGGGGGCGGTGCTGCCGGAGCCGTTGCCGGTGGCGGGAATCGCGCGGGCGATGGGGATCACCCGGCAGAGCGTGCAGCGGATCGCGGACCTGCTGGTGGGGCGGGGGCTCGCGGAGTACGTGGAGAACCCGGCCCACCGCCGGGCGAAGCTGTTGCGGGTGACGGCCGCGGGGCGGGAGGCGGTGTCCCGGATCGACCCGCCCCACGCGGAGTTCGCCGCGCGGCTGGCGGGGGAGCTGGGGGTGGAGGGGTTCGTGGAGGTGGTGCGGGTGCTGGAGCGGTTGTCGGGGGCGGTGGAGAGGGCGACCTCCGGCCCGGCCGGAGGCCATTCCAGCCCGGCCGCGGCCGACTCCGGCGTGTCCGGGGGCCATTCCAGCCCGTCGGGGGCCGACTCCGGCGTGTCCGGGGGCCTTTCCAGCCCGTCCGGCGTTTGAGGACGGAACCCTCGCCCTGGTGGGGGCTCACCTGAATACTCGGCTCCCCCGGGGCACCGCTGATGTCTGCGCACCGAACCCGCGCTCCCCGGTTCCGTCCTCAAATGCCGGACGGGCTGGGGTTGCAGCCGGACCTGTCCAGTCCCCGGTTCCGTCCTCAAACGCCGGACGGGCTGGGGTTCGGGCGGGGCGGCGCTATTGTCGTGCGGGCCGCAGGGGAGGAAGCGCATATGGACAAGCTCGGGCCCGACGACCCGCACCGCATAGGTGCGTACCGCCTCCTCGGCCGGCTCGGAGAGGGCGGCATGGGCCAGGTCTTCCTCGCCCGCTCCGACCGAGGCCGCACCGTCGCCCTCAAGCTCGTCCGCCGCGAGCTCGCCGAACAGCCCGAGTTCCGCGCCCGCTTCCGCCAGGAGGTCCGCGCCGCCCACCAGGTCGGCGGCGCCTGGACAGCCCCGGTCCTGGACTCCGACACCGAGGCCCCGGTCCCCTGGGTCGCCACCGGCTACGTCGCCGGGCCCTCCCTCCACCGCGTCGTCTCCGGCCGCCCCGGCGCCCCGGTCGCGGAGTCGGGGGCGTACGGGCCGCTGCCGGTACGTTCCGTCCAGCTCCTCGGCTCCGGGCTCGCCCACGCCCTCCAGCACATCCACGGGGCCGGGCTCATCCACCGCGACCTGAAGCCGTCCAACGTGCTCCTCACCATCGACGGCCCCCGGGTCATCGACTTCGGCATCGCCCGCGCCCTGGAGTCCCTGGCCGACGGCGACCTGACCCGGACCGGCGCGATGATCGGCTCCCCCGGGTTCATGGCCCCGGAGCAGGTGCGCGGCGAGCGCGTGACCACCGCGTGCGATGTGTTCTGCCTGGGCTCCGTCCTCGCGTACGCCGCGTCCGGCCGCCTCCCGTTCGGCGCGGCCGAGAGCGGCGGGGTGCACGCCCTGATGTTCCGGATCACCCAGGAGGACCCGGACCTGACCGGCGTCCCGGCGGAGCTGGCCGGGGTCGTCCGGGACTGCCTGGCCAAGGACCCGGCGGCCCGGCCCTCCCCCGACGAGATCCTGGCGCGGCTGGGCGAGGCGGAGGCCGACGAGCCCTGGCTCCCCGCCACCCTCATCGCCCAACTGGGCCGCCACGCCGTGGGGTTGCTCGACGCGGAGGACCCGGAGGGCCCGGAGCACCCGGCGGACACCCGGAACCCGCACCACCGGCAGCGGCACCCCGACACACCCCCCGCCGCCGTCCACGCCCAGCCCACCCAGGCGGCCCCCGCCACTCCCCCCGCGCCCCCGACCCCGCCCCCGTACGCCCGACAGCCGCAGCCCAGACATCCGCAGCCCCAGCCCTACCCCTCGTACAACCAGCCCCACCACCCCGGCCCGGCGTACAACACCCCTCTCCCACCCGCCTACTTCACCCAAGCCCCGGCCCCCGCCCCCGCGCGCCGGTCCGCCGGGGCGACCGTCGCTCTCGTCGCCGTCGCGATAGCCGTGGCGATAGGCGCGGGCGGTTCCGTGTACGCGTTCATGAACAACGAGGGGCGCGGTACGCACACCAACCCCGGCCCCTCCGCCTCGGGCGACGACAACGTCAACGGCAACGGGTCGGGGACCGACGACGAGAGCGCCGTCCCGGCCGACTACCTCGGCACCTGGACCGGCTCCATCCCCGGCGACCAGGGAGGCTCCTCCCGGAAGCTGGTCATCCGCCAGGGTGGCGTCGGCGACCAGGTCCTCTCCCTCATCGCCGAAGGCCCCCTGGCCCTGGGCGCCACGTACCACTGCGAGTTCACCGCGCCCCTGGCCGCCCGCCCCGGCGACGGCGAACCGGTCCGCATCGGCCCCTCCACCGTCTCCGTGGGCCGCCCGGCCGCCTCCTGCTCCCCCGGGAAGCCCACCGAGCTGACCCTCCTTCCGGACGGCACCCTGCGGAGGGCGGCGCCCGGTTCGGGCGAGAGCCTGATCTACACCAAGTCGGATTGAGGTGACGGCACTTCGGCCACCGGCGGGGCCGTCCGCCGCCGCAGCGCCCCCGTGATCAGCGCCGCACCTCCCAGCAGCACCAGCACCACGATCATCGCCGCCCGCAGCCCCACGTGGTCGGCCAGGAAACCCAGCGAGGGCGGGCCGACCAGGAAAGCCGCGTAGCCCGCCGTGGAGACGGCCGCGACCCGGGCCGAGGCGTCCCGCACCCCCTCGCCCTCCCCCGCCGCCGCCGAGACCGTGACCGGGAACCCCAGCGAGGCGCCGAGCCCCCACAGCACGACCGCCGCCCCGGCGAGCAGCGCGCTGGACGAGAAGACCACCAGCGCCACGCCCACCGCCGCCACGAGCGCGCTCGCCCGGACCACGGCCGCAGGCCCGTAGCGCACGAGCAGGGGCCCGCCCGCGAACCGGCCCGTCGTCATCGCGACGGCGAACAGCATGAACGTCAGCGAACCGGCCGTCGCGCTCGTCCCGTGACCGTCCACCATCAGCAGCGGCAGCCAGTCGTTGGCGGAGCCCTCCGCGAACGCCATGGCCAGCACGATCAGCCCGATCAGCACCAGCCGCCGGTCGCTCCAGACCGCCAGCTGCGCCCGCAGCCCACCGCCCCCGGCAGCCACACCACCCCCGGACGCCGCGTCCTCGCGCCCCGTGCCCGCCGGAACCGCCCGTACGGTCCACACCGCCGCCGCCGCGACGGCGACGGCCACCGCCGCCAGGTGCCAGCCGACCGGGAACCGTACCGCCGTCAGCCCCATCCCCAGCAGCGCGCCGACCACCGTCCCGAGGCTGAAGCAGCCGTGCAGCACCGGCAGGACCGGGCGCCCCAACGTCCGCTCCACGGCGGCGCCCTCGATGTTGAAGGCCACCTCCGCGAGCCCCATGCCGGCCCCGAACAGCGCCAGACCGCCGAAGACCCCGCCGGACACCTCCAGCGCCGCGCCCCCGGCGATCACCAGCAGCCCGGCGACGAGCAGCCCCGCACCGGCCGCGATCACCGGCCGCCCGCCGCGCTTGCGCACAAGACCCCCGGAGACCAGCACACCCGCCATGGAGCCGATGGAAAGCCCGAACAGCACCAGGCCCATGGACCCCGTGGACACGTCCAGCGCGTCCCGTACGGCGGGGGTCCTGGCCACCCAGGAGGCCATGCTCACCCCGGTGGCGAGCATGAAGAGGAAGAGCGCGGCGCGCCAGCGGCGGGTGCGGGCGTCCATGTCCGGCATGACCTTCATGAGCAGGGTGCCTCGGCAGACAGGAGAGGGCGGGAGGTACGGAGCGTACGATCGTACGCCTGAAGCGTACGTTCGTACACACCTCGCTGCACGACCCGCTTCGGGCCGAGGCCTCCACCGAAGCCCCGGAACCGCCCGCCCTCCGCGCGCGTCCCCGGACCCGTACCTCCACCTACCCCTTCACCCCCGCCATCGCCACCGTCGCCCTTCACCGCACCGGCCGGAGAGCTCCCGTGTCCGTTCTGTCGCTGCAGTCCCCTTCCGCCACCGGCTTCTTCGTGTGGTCGCTGCTGGGCGTCCTCTTCGCCGCCGTACCCCTCATCGCCTGGAGCCGCATCGCCCGCACCCGTGGCGTGGGCTACGCGACCGCGTCCGTCCTGTTCGCCGCCGGAGGGCTGCTGGTGGCGATCCAGCACGGTGGGGTGCCCGCCGTCCCCCGGGCGGACGCCCACCTCCTCTTCACCGTCGCGACACCCCTCCTGCTCGTCCTCGGCGTCCGTCTGGAGAAGGGGCAGAAGGGGCACGCGAGCGAGGCGTGGGGCAGGCGGCGCAGTACGGCGGTCGGCGTTCTCGGCACGCAGTTCGTACTGACCCTGGCCGCTTCCGCCCTCTACTTCCTCATGGGCGCCGGAGCCTCCGTACCACCCGCCACCGTCGTTCCCGATCTGCCGCCGGGCCTCATCGTGCTTTCCGAGGGCTCCAGTTGCGGATCGTCCAGTTGCGCCCGCTCGGTGACCGTCGGCAGTCGGGACGGGCTCACCCCCGCCGAGATCGTCCGCAAACTGGACCGCCCCTCGGGCTGGACCTGCCGGCCGAACGGCTGGCTGCTGGACCGACGGTCCCGCTGCGTCGGAGTGACCGAAACCAACGGGAAAGTGCAGCTCAACGTCACCCTCAGCGACCTCATTCCCTAACCGCACCCCTCGCCCCGCGCTCCATGCTGCGAACCGGCGCCGTGCCCGGAGTCCCGAGGTCAGAGGTCAGAGGTCGAGATCCTTCACGTACTCCTCGAAGGCAACCGACTCCTCCACCGCGATCCGCCGGTATTCGAGGAAGGGACCGACGTCACCGTCGAACACCTCTCGGCTGATCTGGCGACCGTCGGAGTGGTAGTTCATGAGAACCACTTCGGAGCGGTCGAACAGCCAAAAATCCTGGGCTCCCTCAAGAAGGTTCGGCCGGTCCGTCACGTCGAGAATGCGGATCTCTTCACCGGCCGACGAGTGAGCCCTGTAGTAATGGTGAAGCTCGAACCGCAGGTAGTCGGAGAGCGGACGGGTCAGCACATGAACTCGCCCCTGGCTCCGCCCCTGCGCGACTTGCCGGCGCAGCCGGTCGGTGTACTCGTTCGACACGGTCACCGGATCAATGCGAGCACCGCCCTTGAACGCCTCGAACTCCTCCGCCTCCTGGGGCATGAGGTACTGCGGCAGGGTCTCCAGACGCCAGGCTTCCCGCTGGAACCGCTCAAAGCGAGCAGCCCACTCCTCACCGGCCAAGAGCACGAACGGCCTCCCTCAACGTCTCCTCCGGGATCTCCACAAGCCCCTACCCCTCAGACTCCTCGCAGGCATCGCGCCCGTCACTCACGACGGTACGAGCGAGGCACCTGGGCCGTCCATGCGGGAATCCCGAGATGCCCCCGCGCTCTATGCTGCGAGATGCGAAGAGGGACCAGGCCGAACAAGGAGGCGCCGGGTGGCGACAGGGCGCACCGACCCCGACCGGCGGGACCGCATCATCGACGCGGCGCTCGACCTCATCGCCGACGAGGGCGTCGCGGGCATCTCGCACCGCAAGGTGGCCGCTCGCGCCGGGGTTCCGCTCGGCTCGATGACGTACCACTTCGCGAGCATGGACGAGCTGCTCCACGAGGCGTTCACCCGGTTCTCCGGCACGATCGTCGCCGTCTTCGAGGACCGCCTCGGCGCGGCCGCCACCCCCGACGAGGCCCGCGAAGCCGTCGCCGACCTCGTTCACCACCTCTCCGGCGGCAACCAGCGCGAGCTGATCCTCACCCACGAGCTCTACACCCTCGCCGCCCGCAAACCGGCCTACCGCGAGCTCACCCGGGAGTGGATGAGCCGCAGCCGACGAGCCCTCGAATGGCACTTCGACGCCGCCACCGCCCGCCAGCTCGACGCGCTCATCGAGGGGCTGTCCATCCACCGCGCCCTGGAGACCGAGCCGCACGACCGCGCCCTGACGGTCGAGGCGATCGCCCGGATCACCACTCCGTGAGTGAATGAGCCACCAGTAACGAGTGGTTTCGGTCAATTGGACCGATTACGCCCGGAGGATGCGACCCGCACGGGACGATAGGACGTCCGCGTTCGCGCCTGCCTCGGAGGTAGCCATGGGCACGCACGGCAAGCCGACACCGGACCCCTCGCAGGGCAAGCCGCCGCCCGGCAACTCGGACGGGCAGGTCCCGCCCACTCCCCCGCCCACCGGCACCCGCCGGAAGTAGCCCACGTGTTGGAAGAGCGCCGCCTCGGTCTGCTGTCCGCGATGACTGACGGGGGCCTGTGGCCTGCGGACTCACCCTGGGTCCGCAGGGCCGTGGAGTCGACGCCCCGGGACCGCTTCGCCCCCGACACCGTCTGGGCCTGGACAGGTGGTGAGCGGTACCGGGCGGTGAACCGGGCCGAGGCGCCGGAAGCGTGGGCCTCCGAGGTCTACCCCGATCCGTACGGTTCCACCGTCACCCAGGTCACCGACTCCATGCCGACGTCCAGCATCTCGTGTGCGGCCATCGTGGCCACCATGCTGGACTCACTCGTCCTGGAGCCCGGACACCGGGTGCTCGAACTCGGCACAGGATCCGGCTGGAACGCCGCTCTGCTCGCCGAGCGCACCGGCCAGGGCCATGTCACCAGCGTCGAGATCGACGCCGGACTCGCCGCCCACGCCCGCCGACGCGTCGAGGCGGCCGGCCACCGGGTCCGGGTCATCACCGGTGACGGCGATGCCGAGTCGGTGGAGCATGCGGCCTTCGACCGGGTCATCTCCACCTACGCCGTCGAACACGTGCCGTGGACGTGGGTGGAGCGGACACGGCCGGGCGGCCGGATCGTCACCCCCTGGGGGCACACGGGGTGCGTCGCGCTCACCGTGGCACAGGACGGCGCGTCGGCGACCGGCTGGATGCAGGCGCCCGCCCGCTTCATGCCCACCCGGCGATCGGGACACCCGCTCTCGCCCTTCGAACGCGTACGGGACGGGGGCACCGGCGTACCGACCGCGTTCTCCCGCCCCGTGCAGGCGTTGTCCCACCCCGATGTGCTGTTCGCACTGCGCGTGTTGCTGCCCGACGTGCACATCGACACCCAAGTCGCCGGCACCGGCGGGCAGCTGACCGCCTGGCTCAGCGACGGCCGCTCCTCCTGGGCCGTCCTCGAACAGGTGGGCAACGCCGTGAACGCACACGGTGGCGGTGGACGCGACCTGGCCGACGAGGTCAGCCGGGCCTGGGCCGTGTGGGAGGAGCGCGGGTCACCCGGCATGTACGACTTCGGGCTCCACATCACCCCCGACGCCCACCACGTCTTCACTGGCGACGACCCGCACGGCCCTCGCTGGCAACCGCTGGTTGCTGCCCCTTGAGGCCTGGTCACAGCGGCCCCAGCACCTCTCCGGGCGCGGCTGACAGCTCCAGGGTTTCGAGTACGGCGAGCAGTTGGCGTTCCTCGTAGCGGAAGTGGTTCTCCATGAGCGCGGCGATGCCTTCGAGGTGCCGGTCGAGCTCCTCGGGTGACGCGGCCCGGTCGACCGCGGCGCTCAGGCCGCCGAGCAGGTGGGCGATCATCGAGTGGTCCTGCTCCAGCGAGCGCAGCACCGGGCGCAGTTCCGGATGCGCCGCCGCGATGGCCGGGAACAGGGTGCGGTCCTCGCCCTGGTGGTGGCTGTCGAGGGCCGCACAGAAGCCGTGGCAGTACAGCAGCAGTTCGCGGGTGGCCGACTCCCCGGGGATGCCCTCGCCGAGGGCGGCGCGGGTCACGTCCAGCGCTTCCCGCAGCCGGTGGTGCACCCGGCGGAGTTCCTGGCTCCAGGCGACGAGCCTGGTCGTCTCGCGCTCAGTCACGCGAGAGCGAAGGGTGCGACGCGTTCATCGTCGGCCTCCTTCGGTCCGGCGCCTCCATGCCTGACACGGTCTGCCACCGGCACGCGACGCGCCCCAACTCTAGCCCGCCTGCCGGGAAACACGGTTGCGGGAGCGCTCCCGCACCCCCAAGGATCGGCGCCATGACTCGACCCGCCGGGATACTGCGCCCGTACCGCCCCGAGGACCGCGACGCCCTCTTCGACATCTGCGTACGCACCGGGCACGAAGGCGGCGACTCCCGCCACCTCTACCCGGACCCGGACCTCCTGCCGAACATCTTCGCCGCGCCCTACGCCGTCCTCGAACCGGAGCTCGCCTTCGTCGTGGAGGACGAGGGGCGGGCCGTCGGCTACATCCTCGGTACGGCGGACACCGCGTCCTTCGTCGCCCGCTACCGCACCGAGTGGCTCCCGGGCCTGACCGGCCGCTACCCCGCCCCCGTACAGCCACAGGACCCGGCCACCCCGGCCGAGATGATGACCGGGCTCATGCACGACCCGGAGCGGATGATGCTGCCGGAGCTGGACGGCTATCCGGCCCACCTCCACATCGACCTGCTGCCCAGCCACCAGCGGTACGGGTACGGGCGGGCGCTCATGGAGACCTTCCTCGACGCGCTCCACGCCCGGGGCGTTCCGGCGGTCCACCTCTCCATGGCCACCAGCAACACCCCGGCCCGCGCCTTCTACGACCGTGTCGGCTTCCACGAGATCGCCGTCCCGGACCCCGGGCCCGTCACCTATCTCGGCCGGAGTACAGCAGCGACTCCGCCGCGTTGATCAGGATCAGCGTGTGGACGAAGCGGTCCGGAGCCGTCGGCGGGTACCGCCACGACAGCGGCCAGGTCCTGCCCTCCAGCGCCGGGACGGGTACGTAACTCACCCGGCTCCTCGTCGCGTTCAGGATCGTCACCTCGCGCGGCCAGCACCGGTGCGCCGTCGAGCCCGGCGGTACGAAGAAGTAGACCCCGCGCCGGCCGTTCGCCTCCGCCACCACCGGGCCGGGCTCTCCCCCGACGAGTTCCTCCATCAGGTCGGCCAGCCGGCGCCCGGCGTCACCGTCGACGCGGACGGCGTCGAATTGCACGCCCGCCTTGCGGAGTTGGAATCCGGAAACCGGAAGCCACTCGATATTCCGCTCACACTCATCATTCAGCGCATTCACAGGACGAGTGTGGCGCGCATCACCTAGCGTTCTCTACGACTGGCGAGGGGCGTCGCACACCCGTTGACCTGCGCGAACTTCGCTGTTGGGCAGTTGATTCCAGCCACATCGCGTAGTGACCGGTTGAGTTCGGTTGAGTCGAAAAGAGATCACCTCATGGCAAGTGCGGAGAACAAGGATTCAGCCAGCCCGGCGGCGAAGCTGGTGGCCAAAGTGACGCGGATGCTGCGCGTCCAGCGGGACTGGTCGCAGGACCGGCTGGGGGACGAGATCGGCTATTCGGCGGCTGCCGTCAGCGCCATGGAGACGTGCGCGCAGCCCGCCAGTGACGCGATGCTGGTGGCGCTGAAGCGGGTGCTGAGCGAGGGCAGCGATGTCTTCGAGACGGCCCGGCTGTACATGCGGATGGAACGGCTGCCCGAGCAGTTCCAGGACTACTCGCTGCTGGAGCAGGCCGCGATCAGCCTCCAACTGTTCGCCAACAACGTCATCCACGGGCTCTTCCAGACGGAGGCGTACGCGCGAGCGCTCATCGGTGGCTCGTATCCGCCGCTCTCCGACCAGCGCGTGGAAGAACTGGTCCAGCTCCGAGTGGCGCGCGCCGCCCTCTTCGACCGCGATCCGCTCCCGATGATCGAGGTCATCATCGACGAGGCCGCCCTGCGCCGCGTCATCGGCAGCGAGGAGATCATGCGGGAGCAGCTGCTCCATCTCGTGGAGTGTGCGCGGCGGCGCAATGTCACGCTGCTGGTGCTGCCCCTGGACGCCGGGAAGTATGGGGAGTATGCGGGTGATCGCGGCTCGATGAACCTTCTGGAGACCCCGGAGCATGAACATCTCGTCTATCTGGAGCCGCAGGACGAGAGTCTGCTGATCAGTGACCCGGCAAAGGTCAGCGTCTACGCTCAGCGCTATGCGAAGATCCGGTCACAGGCCCTGGGTCCTCGTGAATCGCTGGACCTCATCATGCGGTTGGCAGGAGTGAAGGAATGAGCAGCATCCTCCGGTGGTTCAAGTCCAGCTACAGCAGCGGCAGCGGCGGTGACTGCATCGAGGTCGCCTTCGACTGGCGTACGTCCTCCTACAGCAGCGGCAGCGGCGGCGAGTGCGTCGAGGTCGCCGCCTGCCCCCACGCCGTCCACGTCCGTGACTCCAAGGTCACCGACGGGCCCGCCTTCGCCGTCGCCGCCGACACCTGGTCCACCTTCGTCACCTGGGCGGAGTGAGCCGTGCCCGCACAGCCTGTCCTCGTCTACGACGGCGACTGCGCCTTCTGCACGACCTCGGTGAACTTCCTGATGCGGTACGTGCGTCCGCAATGCACCGTGACCCCCTGGCAGTTCGCCGACCTGGACGCTCTCGGCGTCACCCAGGAGCGGGCCGAGCACGAGGTGCTGTGGATCTCGCCGCTCGGGGCGGTGTACGGGGGCGCGCAGGCCGTCGCCAAGTTGCTGCTGCGCGCCGGTGGGGGCTGGGCGTGGCTGGGCGGTCTGCTGACCCTGCCCCCGGTGCGGTGGATCGCCCACGGGGTCTACCGGCTCATCGCCGCCAACCGCACCCGTATGCCGGGCGGCTCGCCGGCCTGCGCGCTGCCGGCGGACCGCAGGCCGGGCGTACGGCCTGCGCCCTAGGCATTGACCTTGACTCCTCGCCCTACGCGTCCGGCTTCCAGTCCTTGACGAGGAGGCCGAGCAGCACCTCGTCCAGGAACTCGCCCAGCACCCACGCCGAGGAGCGCAGAACGCCCTCGCGGACGAACCCGTTGCGCTCGGCGGAGCCCAGCATCGCCGCGTTGTCCGCCAGCGTCTCTATCTGCAGCCGCTGCAGGCTGCGCACGACGAACCCGTAATGGCACAGCGTCCCGACCACATCGGTGCCGTAACCCTTGCCCCGGGCGGACGGCAGCAGCTCGATGCCGATGTGCGCCGACCGGTTGTGGGTGTCGATGCCCCACAGCGTCGCGGTACCGATCAGCGTGCCGCCCCCCAGCTCCACCACGGAGAACTCGACGCGCCTCTCGTCCTCGTCGTCCGCCGTGAAGAGCGGGTTCTTCGCGTCCGGTGACATCGGCCGCCACGGCCGACTCGAGGCCCGGGCGGCGTTGACCACGTCGTTGTGGAGCTCGGCCCGCAGAACCGGGATGTCCTCCTCGTGGCGGGCCCTGAGACCGGCCTTCTTGCCTGTGAGCATGCGAGCTTCCTATCCGACGGGTCCCGGCGGCGGCAATCGGTTATGCCCGGGCCCCGGGGGGCGCGAAAAGTGCGCTCCTCTGTCGGCGGCATGGCTTAATCTGCGATCCGGGCCGCGCCCCTTCGTTTCTCTCATCCCGGGTGACGCGCGGCCCCTTCATACCGTGGGGGTATCTGTAACTGTGCGCACGCGCAGAATTTCGACCGCGACAGCGTTCGCGGTCCTCTTCAGTTCCGTGGTTCTGGTCGGCGGGACGGCGAACCCGGCCGCTGCCGACAGCCGGGTCGAGGTTCCGGTCACGTGGTTGTCGGACTCCGTGCTGGACGGTGTCCACCAGCGGCTGTTCCTGAGCGACCGCAGCTCGGGCAAGATCGTCGCCACCGACTTCACCGGGCGGACGCTCGCCACCATCCCCGGCCTGCCGGACGTGACGGACCTCGCTCTCAGCCCGGACTCGGGCACGCTGTACGCGGCCGTACCGTACGCCGACAAGATCGTGGCCATCGACACCGCCGCACTGCGGGTGACGGCGGAGTACCCGACCGGGGAGGGCACCAGGCCGTCCACGGTCGCCTTCGCCGACGGGCGGATCTGGTTCGGGCACGGCCAGAACTGGGACTCGGCCCTCGGCTCGGTGGATCTGACCGGTGCCGAGCCGGTGGTGACGCTCGACCAGGGGGCGGGCTTCGACTGGTCGACGCCGCCCACCCTCTACACCGACCCGCTGGCCGCCGGGACGCTCGTCGCCGTGGACAGCGGGATCAGCTCCGGCCCGTTCGTGATCTACGACGTCACCACCGGCGTTCCCGCCATCCGCCTCCACGAGGACAAGGGGGGCTTCGTCAACGACGTCGACTTCACCCCGGACGGCGCGAACATCGTCGTGGCGGGCCGCCGGGGTCCGTCCGTCGCGGAGTACCGGCTCAGCGACCTCGCGGAGGTACGGACGTTCCCGGGCCCCCGGCAGGGCGCCAGTGTCGCGGTGGCCCCGGACGGTACGGTCGCCACCGGCACGGCCGACTGGTACGAGGACCCGGACCTGTACGTGTACACGCGCGGCTCGGGCCAGCCGGGCAGCACGCGCGACCTGCACCACACCACCGGCCTCGCCGAGCGCGGTCTGCACTGGTCGCCCGACGGCAGCAAGCTGTTCGCCCTGCACGACACGTTCAGCGGTGAGACGACCCCGATGACGATTCTCACGGCGCCTCGCTCGTACGTCACCACGACCACGGCCAACGCCCCGTCCACGGCGGCCCGGGGCAAGGCCCTGACCCTCAGTGGCCGCACCAGCGCGAGTGCGCCGCTGCCCTCGGGTACGCCGTTGGCCGTGGTCCGGACGGACGTGGAGTCCCCCAAGGGCAAGGCGATCGGTACCGCCAAGGTCGACGCCAAGGGCAACTACACCTTCAAGGACACCCCGCCGGCCGGCGGCAAGGTGACGTACAAGGTGACGTTCGCGGGCAACGCCTCGCACACGCCGTCCTCCGCGTCCGACAGCGTCACCGTCTCGCGCGCCGCGGTCTCGCTGAAGCTGAACCGGAACAAGTCGCTCCACGCGTACAACAAGAACGTCTCCTTCACCGCGACCCTCGGCAAGACGTACAAGAACCGCGTCGTCGAGCTGTGGGCCGACCCCTTCGGCGCCGACAAGCCGAAGAAGCTGGTCAAGAAGGCCAAGGTCAACTCCAAGGGCAACCTGTCCGTCACCGTCAACATGAAGCGCGACACGACGGTGACCGCCGTCTTCGCGGGTGACGGCCGGTACGCGCCGAAGACCGTGAAGTCGACCGCGTACGCGAAGGTCAACGTCTCGACCAAGCTGTCGAAGCACTACAAGACGGCGAAGATCGGGAAGACCTCCTACGCGTACTACAGCAAGAAGAAGAACCCCGACTTCACCACGACCATGACCTACTACAAGGGTCGTGCGCAGCGGCTGAGCCTGGAGCTCTACTACAAGGGCAAGTGGTACGACGCCGGTCAGCAGTACTTCCCGCTCGGCACCAAGGGCAAGTCGATCGTCACTCTCACGGGACCGCACGACACCGGCTACAAGATGCGCGTGCGCTCCTCGTACGTGAACAGCTCCTCCGGTGACACCGTCAACTCCACGACGCACGGCGCCTGGAAGTACTTCATCTTCACGAAGTGAAGTAGCGGTCAGGGCTTCACCTCCTGGGCCCGCAGCGCCAGCCACAGGTCGTAGCGGGCGCTCGGGGGGCGCAGCAGCGAGCGTTGGAGCACGGTCTCCAGCCGGGTGAGGCGCTTGCGGGCTCCGGGGACGGAGATGCCGAGCTCGGCCGCCGTCGGGCCCAGGCGGCCCTCGCAGCCGAGCCAGGCGCGCAGGGTCTCCTCGGCCGCCGGGCCGGCCGGGCCGGTCATCGGGGCCAGTTGGCGGGCGGCCCACTCCTGGACGGCGGGGCGGCGCAGGACCTCATCGAGGTCGTGCGCCGCCCCGTTCGCGTGTACGGGGGCTGCCGTACCGTCGGCGTGTGCGGAGTCCGCCGTACGGGCCGGCTCGCCGGGGTCCGGGGTGCAGACCGGGGCGGGGGTGGCGCGGATGCGCAGGGCCAGGTCGAGCGCCGACTGGTCGGCCAGCCGGTGGAGGTCGAGGCCGAGCAGCTCGCCGATCAGCTTGAGGCGGGCGGCCAGGGTGTTGCGGTGGACTTTGAGGTGGCCGGTCGCGTGCGACGAGAACGCCAGCCAGGACGCCGCGGTGGCCGCGAGCTCCTGGCTCCCCGGGTCCTGGGCCCGGCGCGGCACATGGGTCAGGAGCGGGGTGAGGAGGGCCTCGGCCCACTGCCGTCCGGCGCGCCCGACGACGAGCGCGGGTTCCGGGGCGAGGCCGAACCTGACGTGCCTGGCGGGGTGTTCGCGGGCGACGGCCAGGGCGTGGAAGGCCTGGCGGTAGCCGGTGGCGGTGTCGGCCAGGGGCACCTGCTCGCTGACGCCCACCACGCAGTGGTCCACCAGCGCGGCGACGGCCTCATCGGTGGCGGTCCCCTCCGGAGCCTCTTCCGCCGGCATCACCAGGATGAGGTGGCGGGCGTAGACGGGGCACCGCACGATCCAGGACCGCCCGCCGTCCGCCTCGGCGCAGACCCGGGCCACCTCGTCCCGGCTGCCCCCGGGGCACTCCACGACACAGACCCGTACGGGGTCGGGGAGCCGGGGGCGCAGCGCACCGGCCACCTGGCGGGCGATGGAGAGCTGGCCCGTCATCAGCAGGTGCAGCACCGCCTCCCGGCCCCGCGACTCGGCGAGGTCCACCCGGCGCCGCTTGCGCTCGACCGCCTCGGCCTCCCAGCACAGGGACAGCGGCATCAGCACGTCGGCCAGCAGCGTGGCGAGCCCGGCGGCCACGGGGCGGGGCGTGACGACGGCGAGGAGGGGGGCGGCGCCCCGGTCGTCGGCGTACAGGGGGAAGAGCAGGGCGGTGTGCGCGCCGGTGTCGTGGGAGTACGCCAGGGCCCCGCGCTCCGCGAGCGCCCGCACGCCGTCGGCGACGAGGCGGGGCACGTCGGGGGGCTGGGGGGCGTGAGGGGCCACGGTCCCGGACGCGCTCAGGACGGTCCCGTCGGAGCCCGCGATTCCGGCCCAGCCGTCGGCGCGGCCGGACAGCCAGCGCAGCAGCTCGGCCGTCCCGCCGTTCCGGGCCAGGCGCTGCATCCTCATCAGGTCGTCGGCCCGTTGCCGTGCTCGCACATGATCCCCCGATCACCACTGTGCGGACTGTTACCCCCGCCGTCGCCACACTGGGCGCATTGAACCTCCCCGTGCCCCTACCCACCCGTCTAAGGTCCGAACGTGGTGTTCCGGTAGCGGTGGCAGCGGCTCACGGGGGTGGTCGCTGCCACCGGTGCCGGGACTGCCCGGACACGGCCGGTTGTACCCCGGTCTGTTCGTGAGCCCGGCCGACCCGTCGGCCCCGGCCGATTGTCAGTGGTGGCCTCTAACGTCGTCGGTGTGTCCGGACGACCCGTGAGAAGAGGCCCCACCGTGGAGTTCCGCATCGAGCGCAGTGCCCTGACCGAAGCCGTGGCCTGGGCCGCCCGCGTCCTGCCGGTCCGCTCCCCCGTTCCCGTACTGGGCGGGCTGCTGCTGGACACGGAGGGCGGACGGCTGCGCGTCAGCGGGCTGGATTACGAGGCGTCCGCGCGCATCGACGTGGAGGCCGCCGAGATCCTGCGTCCGGGGAAGGTGCTCGTCATGGGGCGGCGCCTGCTCGACATCTGCAAGGTGCTGCCGGACGGGCCCGTGGAGTGCGCGGTGGAGGGCTCGCGGTTCACCGTCTCCGGGGACGGGGCCCGCTTCGGCCTCTCCGTGCTGCCCCTTGCCGACTACCCGGCGCTGCCCTCGCTCCCGCAGGTCCGGGGCGCGGTGGACGCGGCGGAGTTCGCGGCGGCCGTCGCGGATGTGGCGGTGGCGGCGGGGCGGGACGACACCCTGCCCGCGCTCACCGGGATCCGGCTGGGGCTCGACGGGGAGACGGGGACGATGACACTCGCCGCGACCGACCGGTACCGCTTCGCCGTGCGGACGCTCCCGTGGAAGGCCACCGCGGGCGACCCGGGTCCGGAGGGGAACGCCGATGTCAGCGCTGATGTCATCGTCTCCGCCCGCCGGTTGACGGAGATCGCCCGCTCGCTGGGGCGCTCCGGGCTGGTGAGCGTCGCGCTGGACGCCGGTTCGGCGGGGTTCGAGCACGCGGGGATGCGGACCACCGTGCGGCTGCTGGAGGGGCGGCTCCCGCGCCACGACAAGTTGTTCGCCCTGGAGAGCCCTGCGGTCGCGGTGGTGGACCGGGCGCGGCTGGTGGAGGCCGTCAAGCGGGTCTCGGTGGTCGCCGACGGGGACAGCCCGGTGCAGATGTCCTTCTCCGCCGCGGACAACTCCGTACTCCTCCAGGCAGGTTACGAGGACGACGTGGCGTCCCAGCGGCTTCCCGCGACGCTGGAGGGTGCCCGGGAGATGACCGTGGCGTTCAACCCGGGGTATCTGGCGGACGCCCTGGCCTCCTTCGACGAGCCGGCGCTGCGGCTGCTGCTGATGGGGGCGGGGCAGCGGGCGATGATCACGGGCGAGTCGGAGCCGGACACCCACCGGCACCTGCTGATGTCGGTGAAGCCGCCGCTGATGTAGGCCGGTTCCGGAGCGCCGGAACCGGGGAACGCCGGAACGCCGGAACGCCGGAACGGGGGGCCGCCCGGCAGCAGCCGGACGAACCCCCCGTACGGGTGGGGATCAGCAGCTCAGGTTCGAGCCGGTGGTGGTGCCGAGGATCTGGGTGAACTGGGTGAACTTGTTGATCCGGCTCTGGACCTGGGCCGGGTTGCCCCCGTTGCACTCGATCGAGCCGTTGATCGAGCGGATCGTCTCACCGAAGCCGGCGCCGTTGACGATGGCGTTGTGGGCCGTCATGGTGCCGGGGCCGTTCTGCGTGTTCCAGTACCAGAGGCCGGTCTTCCAGGCCACGGACGCGTTCTGCTCCACCAGGTAGGGGTTGGCCAGCAGGTTGATGCCGAGGGCGTCACCGGCGGCCTTGTAGTTGAAGTTCCAGCTCAGCTGGATCGGACCGCGGCCGTAGTACGCGGCCTGGCCGGCGGGGCAGCCGTAGGACTGGCTGGTGTCGCAGTAGTGCGGGTAGTTGGCCTCGTTGACTTCCTTGATGTAGACCAGCCCACCGGTCTCGTGGCTGACGTTGGCGAGGAACGCGGCCGCCTCCCGCTTCTTCAGCTCGGCGCTGCCGGTGTTGGCGAAGGCCGGGTAGGCGCTGAGGGCGGCGGTGAGGCCGCTGTAGGTGTAGAAGGAGTTCCGGCTCGGGAACATCTGGTTGAACTGGGCCTCGCTGACGACGAAGCCGGTGCCCGGCTGCTCGCCGCCACCGCCGGTGCCGCAGGCGCCGTTGTCGGCCCAGACGTCGGAGGAGCCCGGCCGCTCGTTCTGGGTCCACCACTTGGCGGTGTAGTTACGGCCGTTGTACGAGGCGGTCTGCCCGCCCACGTAGACGGACGAGGAGCTCCAGGCCGTGTTGCAGTTGGCGGCCTGCGCGGTCGCCGCGGGAAGGACGACGAGCATGGCGACGAGCGCGGCCAGCGCGACCAGCAAGCTCATAACGCGTCGGATCACGTGATCACTCCTTAGACGCGGCGCGACGTCCGGCGTGCGCCGCCGTGGGGGTGCCGACACTCAAGCGATGATGGTCTGGACCTGTCAAGGTCTAGACCAGCTTCCGTGAATATGCCACCAGCCCCGCACCGGCCCGCCGACGCCCGTGACAACGATGCCACCATGCCCCCCAACTGCCCTGATTCCGGAAGGATTCGATCCGGATCATGCCGTGAACAGGGCCGGGGCCGAAGGTAAAAGATTCGGCCGTGTCCAGCATGCGGGACGCACCGCCGCCGCAATGCCGCAGGTTTGAAAGACGCTGATCACTCGTTGGTGAGTTTCCCCGGCACCGGCACACACCCCCGGGCAAAACTCGACAGCGCGGCACGAACGCGGCGCCGAGCGGGCCCTCTTGCGGCTCCGGACACACTGCGGCTGGGGGATGGCGTGGAACGAACGAGGGACACTGGCAAGGGCGTCGGCGGACCGGGCGAGCAGGCGGTGCTGCTGGCGGCGGGGATCGCGGACCTGGCAGTGACTACGGTGGGCGCCGCCTTCACCTCCGTACGAGGGCTGCTCCGGCGGTCCGACACGGCCGAGCTGGCGGCGGAGGCCGAACAGGACCTGATCGCGCGCGGCCGCCTCGCACTCGACCGGTACACCACCGCACCCCCGGCCCACCTGGAGGTGCTCGCCCGCCATGTGATCGCCCAGCGCGACGGCGACCGCGCCGGTGACGACAACCGCGCCGGTGACCGCGACCGTACCGGTGACGGAGACCGTATCGGTGACCGTATCGGTGACCGTGCCTGAGGCGTGGGAGCCGGGTTCCTTCAAGGCCCGGGTGGACCAGGTGCTGCACCGCTTCGCCGCCGGGGAGGCCGATCAGCTCACCGCGATCGACGGCTCCCTGGGCCCCGTGGCCGACGCCGTGGAGACGGCGGTGGCGGACGGCAAACGGCTGCGGGCGGCGTTCTGCTACTGGGGCTGGCGCGCGGCCGGACAGCCGGACAGCGACGCCCTGGTGCGGGCGGCGGCCTCGATGGAGCTGGTGCACGCGGCGGCCGTCGTCCACGACGACCTGATCGACGACAGCCCGCTGCGGCACGGGCGGCCCACCGCCCACCTGGCCCTGCGCGAGGCGGTGAAGGACCACCCCGAACCCGCCCTGGCCGCGCGGTCGCTGGCCATGCTGGCCGGGGACCTGCTGATGTCGATGGCCGGGCAGCTCTTCGTCACCAGCGGCCTGCCCGCCGCCTACCTCTCCCGGGCCCGCCCGCTCTGGGCCGCCCTGGCCCGGGAGCTGGTCGCGGGCGAGTGCCTGGAGATCCTGCACACCGGGGCGGCCGCCCCCGACACGGCGACCTCGCTCAAGGTCGTCCGCTACAAGACCGCCAAGTACACCGTCGAGCAGCCCCTGTTGATCGGCGCGCTGCTGGGCGGGGCCGGTGAGCGGCTGCGCGAGGGCTGCTCCGCGTACGGGCTGCCGCTGGGCGAGGCGTTCCAGCTGCGGGACGACCTGCTCGGCCTGTTCGGGGACCCTGAGCTCACCGGCAAGGACGGCTCCGACGACGTACGCGGCCACCGGCCGACCGCCCTGCTCTCGGAGACCTGGCGGCTGGCCGGGGAGGAGGACAGGGCCCGCCTCCGCACCCTGCTCGCGCCCGGGGCGGAGACCCGTACGGCCGCCACGGCCGATCCCGCCGACGCCGTACGCGAAGTGATGCGCCGTCTGAAGGCCCCCGACCGCATCGAGGCCATGATCACCGCCCGGGTCGAGGAGGCACTGCGCGCGCTCGACGAGCTGGACCTGCCGGGCCCCGCGGCCACCGCGCTCACCGGCCTCGCGCACTCGGCTGCCGTCCGCCGTTCCTGACGCCTCCCCGACCCCCGACGTACGCGCAGAAGGAGCAGCACCATGACCTACACCCAGGCATCCCTGGACGCCCTGCGGCAGGGCGGCGACGAACTCGCCGACGCCACGGTCGCCACCCTCTTCGAACGCGGGGAGGTCGGCACGTTCAACACCCTGATGCGGTACGTCTCCACCGCCGGAGCCCCGCTCCCCGACGGGCTGCCCGACGTGGCCCGGGAGTACCTGAACGCCACCGCCGCCCCGCCGTCCTGGGTGGACTGGGGCGAGATGGAGAAGGCCCGGCTGTTCTTCATCGACAACAACGTGCACATCTCCACCGCCCTCTCCTTCGCCTCCATGCCCGCCTGTTACGTCGTCCCGCACGTGGCGAAGCTGCTGTCGGCGACACACGGGCTGAGCTACCCGTCCAAGCGGATGGCGGAGACCGGCCAGTTCACCGTGTACCTGATGCGGCCCGACGCCTTCGAAGCCGGCAGCCGCTTCATCCCGGCGGCGCAGAAGGTCCGCCTCCTGCACGCCTCCATCCGCCACCACCTGCGGCGCGAGGGCGTCTGGGACGTGGAGAGCGCGGGGGTGCCGATCTGCCAGGAGGACATGATCGGCGGCCAGATGTTCTTCTCCATGCTGGTCCTGGACAGCCTCCACCGGCTCGGCATCCACATGTCCGAGGAGGGCGCGGACGCCTACTACTACGCCTGGCGGGTGGTAGGCGCCATGCTCGGCGTCGACCAGGACGCGGTGCCCAAGTCCCTGGCCGAAGCACGTGAGTTCCTCGACCTCTACATGATCCGGCACATGGGCCCGTCCGCGGAGGGCGCGCTGCTGACCCGGCAGCTCATCGACCTCTACGAGGAGATCGTCCCCGGCACCCTCTTCGACCCGATCGTCTCCGCCCTCATCCGCCACCTCGTCGGCGACACCTGCGCGGACTGGCTGGAGGTGCCCCGTACCCCCTGGGACACCGTCGCCAGGGCCGTCCCGCACCTCCTCGGCGTCCTGGAGACCATCGAGGACCGCTCCCCGCTCGGCGCCTGGGCCCTGGACCGGATCGGCCACCTCACCAGCGTGCTGGAGCTGTCCTCCCTGACCCGGGGGCGCGTCATGCACTACGCCATCCCCGAGCACCTCAAGAAGGAGTACGGCGTCCCGTCCGGCCCCGCCCGCACCGGCCGCTGGAGCCCTCCGGCGGCCACCGTGCCGGGGCCCAGGCAGTGAGGGGCTCAACTGCCGTCTGAACAACGGGAGAACAACGGCCGTCGCTCTCCTCCCACCCCTCCCGCTCCCCTCCCGGCCCGCCTACGGTGACTCGCACCGACGCGCGGGCACGGGGACCGAACGCGCGAGCACGGGGACCGGGGGGGCAGCCGTGGAGTGGTTCAGCGCCGAGAACGTCGTGGCGGTCCTCACCGCCGTACTGGGCGTCCTCGCCTCGATCGGCGTGCTCTGGTACGAGCGCCGGGTGCCCCGCCGCAAACGCATCGGCTACCGCGTCCAGATGGACACGCCCATCGGCAGCGACGTGAGCCAGGGCCGGGCCAACGTACGCCTCGGTCTCTTCAGCGAGACCCCCGACATGTCGGACGCCACGCTCGTCCTGCTGCGCGTCGAGAACGACGGCTCGCAGTCCATCGTCGACAGCGACTACACCGGGCGCGAACTGCACGGCCTGACCGCCGAGTTCACCGGACGCACGGTACGCGGCATAGCGGTCACCCAGCCCCCCGGCGCCGTACACCTGATGGAGCACTTCACCCCGGCCGCCGGAATGCGGCACAGCGGATCGCTGATCCGGCTGCCCCGCGTCCCGCTGAACCGGGGCGAGCACTTCAAGCTGCTGGTGCTGCTGACCGGCGCCGACGTCGGCAGCCCGATCCGGATCACCGGCGGCATCCGGGACGGTGAGGTGACGGTCAACCGCGCCGCCCGCCCCGACGACAAACCGCCGCTGTTCGGCCGGGCCGCCCGGCTCATCACCGTGTCCCTCACCGTCTGCGTCATGGTCCTCGCCGCGATCATCCTGGTCCGGGACGACACCCCGCCCCCGCTCGACTGCGCGCGCGGCGAACTCCGGGTGACGGGATCGACCGCCTTCGCCCCCGTCGTACGGGAGCTGGCCGCGACGTACATGGAGGAGTGCGAGGGCTCCCGGATCGAGGTGGACCCCCGCGGCAGCAACTCAGGCATCCGCGAGCTCTCGGACGAGGGCGCGCGGGCCGGGAAGAGCGGCTCGCCGGCGCTGGTGGCCCTCTCGGACGGCCCGAAACCGCCCGGCCACCCGGAGCTGCGCGAGACCCGCGTCGCCGTGTCGCTGTTCTCCCTCGTCGTGAACGACCGGGTGCCGGTGCGCGACCTCTCCCTCGCCGACATCCGCCGCGTCTACGCGGGCGAGATCCGCAACTGGCGGGAGCTCGGCGGCCCGGACCTGGAGATCCTGCTCGTCAGCCGGGACGCCAACTCCGGCACCCGGGAGGTGTTCCAGCGCCGGGTGCTGGACCGCAACGAACCCGCCCAGTCCTCCCGCGACTGCGCCACCAAGGACGACCCGCGGGCCCCGGTCGTCCGCTGCGAACTCGACGGCACCGACCAGGTCCTGGCCACCGTCGCCCGGCTGGACGGCGCCCTCGGCTACAGCGAACTGCGCTCCGGCAGCGAGCCGCGCGGCCTGCACCGGATCTCGATCGACGGCGCCGAGCCGTCTGTCGACACGATCGGCACCAGCACCTACCCGTACCGGGAGATCGAGTACGCCTACACCTACGGCCGCCCGCCCGCCGACTCCCTGGCCTCCGGCTTCCTCGGCTATCTGAGCCGGGGGCGCGGCCAGGACGTCATCCAGATCCACGGCCACCTGCCGTGCGCGACCCCGAAGGGGCTGCGGGTCTGCGGCGAGGACTGAGCGACCGGCCGCCTACGCGCAGGGCCCCGGATCGACGAGGATCCGGGGCCCTGCGCGTACTGCCGTGGTGCTGTGGTGCCTTACCGCTGTGGTGCTGTGGTGCTGCCTACAGGAACGAGTTGATCTGGATCGTCTCGGTCCGGCCGGGGCCGACGCCGATCGCGGAGATCGGGGCGCCCGACATCTCCTCCAGCGCCTTCACGTACGCCTTCGCGTTCTTCGGCAGATCGTCGAAGGTCTGGGCCTTGGTGATGTCCTCGGACCAGCCCGGCAGGTTCTCGTAGATCGGCTTCGCGTGGTGGAAGTCGGTCTGGTTGTACGGGAGCTCCTCGACGCGCTTGCCGTCGATCTCGTACGCCACGCAGACCGGGATCTGCTCCCAGCCGGTGAGCACGTCCAGCTTGGTGAGGAAGAAGTCGGTCAGGCCGTTGACCCGGGTCGCGTACCGCGCGATCGGGGCGTCGAACCAGCCGCAGCGACGGTCACGGCCGGTGGTGACACCGCGCTCGCCGCCGATGCGCCGCAGCGCCTCGCCGTCCGCGTCGTGCAGCTCCGTCGGGAACGGACCGGCGCCGACACGCGTCGTATAGGCCTTGAGGATGCCGATGACGCGGCTGATCTTCGTCGGGCCGACACCGGCACCGGTGCAGGCACCGCCCGCCGTCGGGTTCGACGAGGTGACGAAGGGATACGTGCCGTGGTCGACGTCGAGCAGAGTGCCCTGGCCGCCCTCGAAGAGCACGACCTTGCCCTCGTCGATGGCATCGTTCAGGATCAGGGTCGTGTCGGCGACGAACGGCTTGATCTGCTCCGCGTACTGGAGCATGTCCTCGACGACCTTGCCGGCCTCGATGGCCCGGCGGTTGAAGACCTTGGCCAGGAGCTGGTTCTTCTGCTCCAGGGCCGCCTCCACCTTCTGCTCCAGGATCGACTCGTCGTAGAGGTCCTGGACGCGGATCCCCACCCGGTTGATCTTGTCGGCGTACGTCGGGCCGATGCCCCGGCCCGTCGTGCCGATCTTGCGCTTCCCCAGGAAGCGCTCGGTCACCTTGTCGAGCGTGACGTTGTACGGAGTGATCAAATGAGCGTTGCCGCTGATCAGAAGCTTGGACGTGTCGACGCCTCGCTCGTTCAGACCGCTCAGCTCGGAGAGCAGGACCGCCGGGTCGACCACGACACCGTTCCCGATGACCGGGGTACAGCCCGGCGACAGGATTCCGGAGGGGAGGAGATGCAGTGCGTACTTCTGGTCGCCCACGACGACCGTGTGACCGGCGTTGTTACCGCCTTGGTATCGCACGACATAGTCCACGGATCCACCGAGGAGATCGGTGGCCTTCCCCTTGCCCTCGTCACCCCACTGAGCACCGAGCAGCACAAGTGCGGGCACAGGCGTACACCCCTTCCGGGCGGGGCATGTCCAAGGTCAGGGGGCGTACGTAAAGGTCGTACCTGCCGCACGACGATGTACGGCAAAGCCTGAGCCGTCGAACCGGGTGCCCCGGAATAGACGAAGCCCCTGGCGCAATAGCGCAAGGGGCTCTTGCACCAAGATGCTACCCGAGGAAGGACCGAGGTGTCGGCTGCAGAGCCCCCCGGCGACGGAGACGACCAGCTCCTGGTGGTCATCGACCCGGTCGCCCGCCGGACCGACGGCGAGTCCGTCCGTATCGCCAAGGACGTGCTGAGCGCCGGCTCGCACGCCAAGATCTGCCTTCCGGACACCCCGGAGGAGTTCGCCCGGGCCCTGTCCCGGCGGGGTTCGCGCCGCCCGGTGGTGGTGGGCGACGATCACGCGCTGCTGCGTGCCGTGGCCCAGCTCCACCGGGAGCGCGAGCTCGCCGCAGGCGTCCTTTCCCTGATCCCCGTGGGCGCCGCGCACGCCCTGGAGGTGGCCCATGCGCTCGGCGTGCCCCGGGGTGCGGTGGCGGCCGCGCGGACCGCGCTCGACGGGGCGGTGCGCCGCCTGGACCTGCTGGTGGACGACAGCGACGGCGTGGTGCTCGGCCGGCTGTGCATCCCGGCCCCCACGCTGCTCGCCGATGCCCCGCACACGGGCGTCACGGCCGTCTGGGACACCTGCCGCTCCCTGATGACGTCCCTGGTCCGCCCGGCGGCCCCGGGCGCCTCCGGCGGGCCCCAGGGGACGTACCGGCTGCGGGTCGAGGCGGACGGGGTGCTGCTGAGCGATCTGGACGCGCCGGTGCGGGGGGTCTCGGTCCACTCCCAGGGCGACGGGGGCCTCGCCGACGTGGTCGTCCGCACCTCGGACGGCGAGGAGGTCACGGCGGAGGCCAAGGCCGTCACCGTCTCCGGCGCGGACTTCCGCTACCGGGCCGACATACAGACCGGCGGCCCGGTCCGGACCCGGACGTGGACCGTGCGGGCGGGTGCCTGGGGGCTGATGCTGCCGGTGCCCGCGAGCTGATCCCGCCGGTCCCTGCTGTCCCGGCGAGCGCGGACGGGGCTGCGGAGGGACGCTGAAGGGGTACGTACGGGAATCGGCCGCGGAGGTGACCCGTCATGACCAGGATCGCTGTCGGATGGCACACCGAGCTGGAATTCGAGGAGGACGCGCACCGCACCCGTGCGGCGGCCCTCGTCCGCCTCTCCGACGGAACCGAGGTGCGCGCCCATGGCTACGCCAGCCGCCACCCCTCGGACGAGGACCAGCAGCGGGTCGGCGAGGAGATCGCGGGGGCCAGGGCGCTCAACGAACTGGCGATGAAGCTGCTGACCAAGGCCCACGAGGAGATCGACGAGGCCTCGGGCCGGTCGTCCTACCCGCTGACGTAGGGCCCGTATCCAGCCCCTCCGGCGTTGCAAAGGCGGGGAGCATCTCCGACCCTTCCCGCGCTTGAGGAGCATGGGTGACCATTCACCGCCCTCCCGCGCTTAAGTGCATGGGTGACCATTCCCAGCCCCTCCGGCGTTTGAGGAGCGGGGGTCCGGGGGCAGCGCACCCGAGGCAGCGGAACCGCACCCTGGCCCCGGCGCGTCTCCCCGCGCATGGAGACCCGACAGGAAGCCGCCGCCGGAACCATCGGCTGCCTCGCCGCCGCGCTCGGCGCCCTCGCGGGCATCGCGGCCTGGCTCCCGTACGGCAGGAAGGGCCTCTTCGGCGGCTTCGAGGGCGAGACCAACCCGGCCGTCCTCTGGCTGGGCCTCCCCGTCATGGCCCTCGGCGGGTTCGCCACCGCCCTGGCCGTCTTCGCCGTCGTCCGGGGCCGGTGGCTCGGCGCCCTCGGCCTGGCGGCCGTAGCCGCAGGGCTCGCCGCCTTCGGCTACGCCTTCGACGTCCTGGCCGGCCCCCAGGCGCTGGAGGACTGCGGCTCACCCTGCTGACCCCGACCGCGCAGGCGCCGCCTACACCTCCACCACCAGCTCCTTCAGCCCCCGGATCACATACCCCGGGTGCCACTCCGGCTCCGCCACCATCCGCATCGCGGGCGCCTTCCGCAGCAACTCACCGAAGGAGGCGGTGAGTTCGAGCCGTGCCAGCGGAGCGCCCAGGCAGTAGTGGATGCCCGCGCCGAACGTGACGTGCGGGTTGTCCGGCCGGGTCAGGTCCAGCGTGTCCGGGTGCGCGAACCGCTCCGGGTCCCGGTTGGCCGAGCCGAACAGCAGCGCCACCTCCGCCCCGCGCCCGATCACCTGGCCGTCGACCTCGATGTCGTCCAGCACCCACCGCTCGAACATCTGCAACGGGGTGTCGTAGCGCAGGAGTTCCTCCACGGCCGCCGACAGCGAAGCGGGCGCGGCCCGGAGGGCGGCTAGCTGCTCGGGGTGGTGGAAGAGGGTGCGCCACCCGTTGACCGTGGTGTTCACCGTCGCCTCGTGGCCCGCGTTCAGCAGCAGCACACACGTGGAGACCATCTCCTGCTCGGTCAGCCGCTCCCCCTCGTCGTGGGCAGCGATGAGCGCCGAGATCAGGTCGTCGCCGGGGGCCTTGCGCCGCTCGGCGATGAGCCCGCGCAGATACGCGGAGAACTCCTCCGACGCCCGGACCGCGGCCGCGGCCGTCTCCTCGGAGGGGTTCAGCTCGAACATCCCGCAGATCGCCGCCGACCAGGGCCGCAGCGGCACCCGGTCCTCCTCCGGCACGCCCAGCATCTCTGCGATCACGGCGACCGGCAGGGGCTCCGCGACCTCCGCCAGCAGGTCCCCGCCGCCCTTGGCCACGAACGCGTCGACCAGCTCGGCCGCCAGCCGCCGTACGGTCGGGGCGAGGTTCTCGACCGTGCGCGGGGTGAACGCCTTGGAGACGAGCCGCCGGATGCGGGGGTGGTCGGGGGCCTCCAGGTCCAGCAGCCCCTGCCCGTTGAGCGTGGTGAACGGTTCGTGCGCGGCGGGCGGCGGGGTGCGGCCGAACTCCTCGTGGGTGAAGCGGTGCAGATACGTACGGCCCAGGCGCCGGTCGCGCAGCAGGGCCGATACGTCGGAGTGGTGCGGGATGAGCCACTGTCCGGTCGGCTCGAAGTAGTGCGCCCGGCCGGCGGCGCGCAGGGCGGCGTAGGCGGGGTAGGGATCGGCGACGAACGCGGGCGACCAGGGGTCGAAGGACACGTGCATGACCCGACGCTACCCGCGTCCACCACCACCGCAAGGGGTCCGGAAGCCCCGGCCACCGCACGGGATCCGGGAGCCCGGCCACCGCGCGCCCCCTCGACCGTCCACCGCCCGGCCCCGCGCACGGGGCCCCGGTCCCTACCCCGGCGTGACCAGCCTCGCCTCGTACGCGAACACCGCCGCCTGCGTCCGGTCGCGCAGGCCGAGCTTCACCAGGATGCGGCTGACGTGCGTCTTGATCGTGGATTCGGCGACGATCAGGTGGGAGGCGATCTCCGCGTTCGACAGCCCCTGCGCGATCAGGACGAGCACCTCCGTCTCACGCTCGGTGAGGTCCCCGATCCGGGCGAGCGCGGGCTGCCGCGGGGCCTCCGCGAGCTTGGAGAACTCGGTGATCAGGCGCCGGGTCACGGAGGGCGCGAGCAGCGCCTCGCCCGAGGCCACCACCCGTACGCCGTCGGCGAGCTGCCGGGCCGAGGCGTCCTTGAGGAGGAAGCCCGAGGCCCCGGCCCGCAGCGCCTGGTACACGTACTCGTCCAGGTCGAACGTCGTCAGCACCAGCACCTTGGCGTCCACGACCTGCGCGACGATCTCGCGGGTCGCGTCGATGCCGTTCATCCCCGGCATCCGGATGTCCATCAGGACGACGTCCGGGAAGAGGGCGGCGACCTTGTCGATGGCGTCCCGGCCGTCCACCGCCTCGCCCACGACGGTGATCCCCGGCATGGCGTTGAGCAGCACGGAGAAGCCCTCGCGGACCATCATCTGGTCGTCCACGATCAGGACACGGATGTCGCTCATGTCCGGTCCGCCTTCTT
The DNA here is from genome assembly GCF_014650075.1 of Streptomyces microflavus. Lineage (GTDB taxonomy): Bacteria > Actinomycetota > Actinomycetes > Streptomycetales > Streptomycetaceae > Streptomyces > Streptomyces microflavus. The sequence continues at coordinate 220,475 of NZ_BMUG01000002.1, forward strand.
GTGCAGGACGATCTGGGGGACGGTGGCCCCCTCGGCCGGGTCGGTCGGCTCCACCGGCTCCACCGGCTCCACCGGCTCCGCCGGCTCGTCCGCCACCGGTACGGGCAGGAAGACCGCGACCTCGTACCCGCCGTCCTCCGTCCCCACGGCCGTCATCACTCCGTTCAGCATCGCCACCCGCTCCCGCATCCCGGTGATCCCGTGCCCGGCCCCCGGCGACGGCTTGACCAGGCCCTTCGGCGGCCCGTTGACGATGCGCAGCCCGATCCCGCCGAGCACATAGGCGATCTCGACCCTGGCTGTGGCGCCCGGCGCGTGCCGGAGGGTGTTGCTGAGGGCCTCCTGGATGATCCGGTACGCCGACAGCTCGACGCCCTGGGGCAGCTCACGGACGGCCCCGGTGATCACCTTCTCCGTCTCCAGGCCCGTCCCGCGGACGTTGTCCAGGAGCCCGTCGAGCACGGCGAGCGTGGGCTGCGGGGCGTCCGGGGCCTCGTAGTCCTCCGCCCGGACGACTCCGAGGACGCGGCGCAGCTCGGTGAGGGCGGCCACCGCGTTCTCCCGGATGGTGACGAAGGCCTGCTCCAGCTCGGGCGGCGGGTTCTCCACCCGGTAGGGGGCGGCCTCCGCCTGGATCGCGACGACCGACATGTGGTGGGCGACCACGTCGTGCAGCTCCCGGGCGATGGTGGTGCGCTCCTCCAGCAGCGTGCGCCGGTCGCGCTCGACGGCGGTGACGGTGCGCTGGACGGTGACCTCGCGCTCGGCGTCGCGGACCTCCCGTGCGGCGTCGCGCCGGACCTGGAGCAGGGAGACGAAGAGCAGCGCGAAGGCGGTCAGGATGGCCATGGGCGCGGTGATGGACGCGTCCCCGCCCTCCAGCACCACCCCGAACAGCAGGGTCAGCAGCCACATCCAGAGCGCCGTACGGGGCCGGGTCCGGGCCGCCACGACCACCATGACCACCGCCTGCGCCATGAAGGCGCTGGGCCCCCACAGCCCGTCGCTCCCCAGGATCGCGCAGAAGAGCGTCGCGGCCCAGGAGGCCCAGAACGCGGCGACCGGCCTGACCAGGGTCATCGCGACGGCGATCGCGGGCACCAGCCCCATGAGGAGGCGGAAGTTCCAGTTGGCGAACCCGGCCATCATCACGATGAAGGCGGCGAACAGCACCAGGGCGTGCGGGGTCCAGACCACGGCCCGCTTCAGCCCTTCGGGCAGCCGGCGTATGAACCGCCCCTCGGGCGAGAGGGGCGGCAGCGGGCGGTAGGCGAACACGGGGCGGATGAGGTCTTCCCGCAGGCCGTCCATCGCACCGGCGGCCGCCCGGAACTCCGGGCTACTGGTCTTCGTCTGGGTCTCGGTCACGCTTCCACGGTAGGCGGCGGCGGAGTGCGGGTCGTCCCTACAGATGCTGATTCCGGGGCATCCCTCTCAAGGACTACGCGCCCTACTCGCGCCCCGGGGCAGCGCCCCCCGAGGCCGCCGAGCGACGTTCCGGGGGGGCTTTCCGGGGGGCGTTCCGGGGGCGTTCCGAGGCACGTTCCAAGGGTCACGGACGGAAGAATTCCGCGTGCTCCTCGGCCCACTGCGCGAACGTCCGGGCCGGCCGCCCGGTGACCTTCTCCACCGTGTCGATCACGGTCTTCCCCTCCGGCGGGGTGTCCCGGTAGACCTCGATCAGGAACGCGATCACGTCCTCGGGCATCCCCTTGGCCCGCCAGTCGGCGAGCGCCTCCTCCTCGCTCAGCTCCACCAGCTCGACCGCCCGGCCCCGCGCCGCCGCGACGGCCGCCACCTTGTCCCCGACGGTCAGCGCCTGCGGGCCGGTGATCAGGTACACCTGGCCGCCGTGGCCGTCCTCGGTGAGCGCCGTCGCCGCGACCGCGCCGATGTCGGACTCATGGACCATCGCGCTCAGCCGGTCGACGAACGGTTCGCGGACCACGTCCTCGGCCTTGATGCCGGGCGCCCACTCCAGGGCGTTCGCCATGAACTCGACCGGCATGACGACGGTCCACGCGAGACCGCTCGCCCGTACCGCGGTCTCCATGGGGGTGTCCCCGCCGCCGTTGAGCACGGTGACCCTGCGCACCCCCGCCGCGCGGGCCCGCTCCAGGATCTCCTCGCCGGTCGCCAGCGGGGCGAAGAGGCCGCCGTCGAAGGTGATCAGGTGCAGCCCGGTCACGCCCTCCAGCGCGCCCTCCAGCGAGGCCGGGTCGGCGAGGTCGCCGCGCACGGCCTCGACGCCCGCGGGAAACTCGGCGCGCGCCGGGTCGCGGGTCAGGGCCCGGACGTGCTCGCCGCGCTCCAGCAGCTGCTCGACCACTCGACGGCCGACCGTTCCCGTGGCTCCGGTCACCAGGATCGTCATTGCGGGTCTCCTTCGTCAGGTCCGGCCGTTCGGTCCGGCAACACCCAACCTAGGAGCCCTTGCGGTCAGCTTCCGTCCGCAAGGGGACAGCGCCTCGAAGACCTCACCACGCCAGCTGCGTGATCTCCTCCGCCACGATCGCGCAGGCGTCGGCGAGGGGGTCGATCAGCGGGAAGTGCCCGACGTCGCCGAGCAGTGTGAACCCGACCATCTCGCCGGACTTCGCCGCCGCGTCGACGTACGCCTCCGAGACGGCCAGCGGGACGACGATGTCCTCCTCACCGTGGACGATCGCGGTGGCGATCCCCGTGGGCAGCAGGGCGGTGGGGTCGGCCTGGGCCGTACGCTCCTGCGACTCCCCGCCCTCCCCCAGGAGTTGGCTGACCGCACCGCCGCACACCCCCAGCTCCACCGCCGTGGCGAAGTCCGCGATCGGGGCCAGTGCGACGACCCCACGCAGCGGCGGCGGGGCGGGCAGGTGCCAGGGCGACCCCTCGGGCAGCACGTGGCGTGCCGCCGCCCAGAGCGCGAGGTGGCCGCCCGCCGAGTGCCCGGTGACCACGATCCGTCGCACGTCGGCCTCCGGCAGCTCCCGGGCGGCCAGTGCCGGTACGGCGTCGAGTGCGGCGGCCACGTCGTCGAAGGTCTCCGGCCAGCTCCCGGCCACCGGGTCCGCACCGGGCTCCTGCCCCTGGCCCTCCGCGCCGCCGCGCCGGTACTCCACGCTCGCCACGGCGAACCCCCGCCGGGCCAGGAAGTCCGCGAGCGGGGAGACGTGCGCGCGGTCGTAGGGGGCCCGCCAGGCGCCGCCGTGCAGCAGGACGACGAGCGGGGCGCCGGTGCGGCCGTCGCGCGGGGCGTAGAAGTCGATGACCTGGTCGGGATGGTCGCCGTAGGAGGCGGTCCGGTCGGGGGCGACCACCGGATGTGCGAGCGCCGACTCGGTCTCGGCGACGTCCCGATCACGCGCGGCAGAATCCGACATGCTGCTCAACCGTCCTATGCCTGTGTCCTGTGCCTGGGTCCTGGCCCAACTGGGTTGACCTGCGGGGACGGTACCAGTGATCAGCACCGTCCCCGCCCGGTCGCACACGCATTGACGGTCAGTCAGCCGGCCGGCACCTCGTCGAGCACCTCGGCCAGGACCCGCGCCGCCCGTTCCGCGTCGGCGAACCCCACGTACAGCGGGGTGAACCCGAACCGCAGCACATCGGGCCGCCGCAGGTCGCCCACGACGCCCCGCTCGATGAGCCGGCGCATCACGCGTTCGGCATCGTCGCAGCGCAGGGCGACCTGGCTGCCGCGTTCGGCGTGCGCGGCCGGGGTGAGCGAGGTGACCCTGCCCGCCGGTACGTACGCCTCGACGCACTCCAGGAAGAAGTCCGTCAGGGCCAGCGACTTGGTCCGTACGGCGTCCACGGATACCCCGTCCCACACGTCCAGCGCCGCTTCCAGCGTCAGCATGGAGACGATGTCGGGCGTGCCGACCCGGCCCCGTACGGAACCGTCCGCAGGGGCGTAGTCGGGGGTCATGCCGAACGGGTCGGCGTGCGAGTTCCAGCCCGGCAGCGGGGAGTCGAAGGCGGCCTGGTGGCGCTCGGCGACATACAGGTACGCGGGCGAACCGGGTCCGCCGTTCAGGTACTTGTAGGTGCAGCCGACGGCCAGGTCCACCCCGTGCTCGTCCAGCCCGACCGGCAGCGCGCCCGCACTGTGGCAGAGGTCCCACACCGCGATCGCGCCCGCCGCGTGGACGGCGGCGGTCAGTCCGGGCAGGTCGTGCAGCCGGCCCGTGCGGAAGTCCACCTGGTTGAGGAGGACGGCGGCCGTACGGGGGCCGAGCGCGGCCGGTACGCCGTCGGGTGCGACCGGCACGATCCGGTGACCGGTGAGCCGGGCGGCGGAGGCGGCGATGTACCCGTCCGTGGGAAACGTCGTGGCGTCAACCAGGATCTCGTCGCGTCCCTCGCCCGCGAGGCGGGTGGCCGCGACGACCGCCTTGAAGACGTTCACGCTGGTCGAGTCACCGACGACGATCTGCCCTGCGGCGGCCCCGACGAGCGGGGCGATCCGGTCGCCGATCCGCTCGGGCGCGGTCCACCAGCCGCTCTCGCCCCAGGACCGGATGCGCAGCTCGCCCCACTGACGGGTGAGGACGTCCTGCACCCGGGCGGGGACGTGGACGGGCAGCGCGCCGAGCGAGTTGCCGTCGAGGTAGACGCCGTCGTCGAGGGCGAAGAGCCCCCGCTGCGGGGCGAGCGGGTCGGCGGCGTCGAGCTTCGACGCCCGCTCGCGGAGCGCGTCACGGGAGGTCTCAGACATGGCTGCGCGCCGTCCACAGCTCCGGGAACACGTTCTTCGTGGCGCGCTTCTCCAGCCACGCCACCCCGGCGGAACCGCCGGTACCGGTCTTGGAGCCCATCGCGCGGCGGGTGGCGACGAGGTGGTCGTTGCGCCATCGCCAGACGAGCTCGCCGACGTCGGTGAGCAGCTCGCCGAGGCGCACCAGCTCGTCGTTCTGGTCGGCGGCGGAGTAGATCTCCGCCCACACGGCCTCGACCTCGGGCGACGGCTCGTACCGCTTGGTCAGGTCCCGGCCGGTGACCGCCTCGGGGATGGCGTACCCGCGGCGGGCCAGCAGGGCGAGGGTCTCGTCGTACAGGCTGGGCTCCCCGAGCGCCTTCTCCAGCTCGGCGTGGACGCGGGGCGCGCCCCGGTGCGGGACCAGCATGGAGGCGGACTTGTCGCCGAGCAGGAACTCCATCCGCCGGTACATCGCGGACTGGAACCCGGAGCCCTCGCCGAGCGAACCCCGGTAGGAGTTGAACTGGGCGGGGGTGAGTCCGGCGAGCGGCCGCCAGGACTCGTTGAGCGCCTCCAGCTCGCGCAGCGAACGCTTCAGGGCGTCGCGCGCGACCGGTATGCGGTCCTCGCGCAGGGCGCGGGTCGCGGTCTCCCACTCATGGACGATGACCGTGAACCACAGCTCCATGACCTGGGTGGTGACCAGGAAGACCATCTCGCCGGGGTCGTCGGAGCGGAGGTGCTGCAGATGGGTCAGGACATCCGCCTGGACATAGTCCTCGTACGGAGTCGTTCCCGCGAAGTCGAGGTGCGGGGTGTCCGCACCGGTGGCTTCGGGGTCGGGGTGATTCGTCGACATTGCTGTCTCCTCGACACGAGCTTCCGGGTAGCGGTCCGCCCCTTCCGTGAGGTGATGGAGCTCCGGTCCCCTGCTCGCATACTAAGCCGCTCCCCGCCCGTTGCGCTTGGGAGGGGAGCGGCTCAGGGGAAGGCTGCTCAGCTCAGGATGTCGGCGGCGGTCGGCGAGGAGTCGCGCAGGAACGTCGAGCAGCGCTCGTGCTCCTCGGTCTCCCCGATCGATCCGGCGGCCCGCGCCAGAGCGTGCAGGGCGCGCAGGAAGCCACGGTTCGGCTCGTGCTCGAACGGTACGGGGCCGTGGCCCTTCCAGCCGGCCCGGCGCAGGGAGTCGAGGCCGCGGTGGTAGCCGGTACGGGCGTACGCGTACGACTCGATGACCCGGCCGCCCTCGAAAGCCTCGTCGGCGAGCTGCGCCCAGGCGAGCGAGGAGGTGGGGTACTTCGCGGCGACCTCGGCGGGCGGGGTACCGGCGGCGAGCAGCTCGCGCGGCTCGGGGTCGTCGGGCAGGTGGGTCGGGGCGGGGCCCCCGAGAAGGTTCTCGTGGATGGACATGGATCAAGTGTGCCTGCACCGGGGCGCGGGTGGGGCCGCACCGCCCACCTCACCGGGCCGGCCCCTCGTCTTCCCGGGCACGCTCGGGCTCCAGCGGCGGGGCCACGATCCCGCAGTGCACGGTGCACTCCGGCCGCTCCCCGGCCCGTTCCCGCTCGGCGGCCGTCGGGGTGCGGACGGTCCACCAGGCGATGACCGCGCCCAGCACCAGCAGCCCGGCGCACATCGGCATCGCCCGCCGGAAGGTCGAGGCGAACTCGCCCGCGTCCCGGTACGCCTCCGGGCCCATCCCCGCGAGCAGCGGCAGCGCGGCAACCGCGATCAGCCCGGCGGCCCGTGCGGCCGCGTTGTTGATCCCGCTGGCGAGCCCGGCCCGCCCGGTGTCCACGGCGGCCAGGACCGTCGCGGTGAGCGGGGCGACGACCACGACGAGCCCGGCGCCCAGCACCGTGACGGCGGGCAGCACCTCACTCACGTACCCGCCGAAGGACGCGCTGCCCCGCCCCACCCGCAGCATCAGGAGCATCCCGGCGGCGGCCAGCAGCGGCCCCACCGTGAGCGGGATGCGCGGCCCGATCCGCCGCCCCAGCTCCCCCGACCAGGCCGAGAACAGCAGCATCAGAACGGTGGTGGGCAGCAGCGCGGTACCGGCCCCCAGCGCCGAGTACCCGGCGACCACCTGGAGCTGGATCGCGGAGAGGAAGAAGAAGCCGCCGAGGGCCGCGTAGACGCAGAACGTCACCAGGTTGACCGAGGTGAACAGCCGGGAGCGGAAGATCGACGGCGGCAGCATGGGGTCCGCCCGCCGCTGCTCCACCAGCACGAACGCCACCCCGAGGAGCACCCCGCCGACGGCTGCCCCGATCACGAGCGGCGAGGCGCCCCGGCCCGGCGCCTCGATCAGCGCGTACGTCACCCCCGCCAGCGCCAGCGCCCCGAGCACGGCCCCCAGCACGTCGAACCGGCCGTGCGCCGCCGGATCCCGCGACTCCGGTACGTGGCGGAGGGCGACGGGTACGCAGATCGCGGCGAGCGGCAGGTTCAGCAGGAACACCCACCGCCAGCCGGGCCCGTCCACGAGCCACCCGCCCACGAACGGCCCCACGGCCGCCCCGACCCCGCCGAACCCGGACCAGAGCCCCACGGCCCGCGCCCGGTCGTCGGGATGGAAACTGGCCTGGATGAGCGCCAGGGACCCCGGCGTGAGCAGCGCCCCGCCGACGCCTTGCAGGGCCCGGGCGGCGATGAGGACCCCCGCGTTCGGCGCGATCCCGCAGAGGAGCGAGGCCAGCGCGAACCACACGATCCCCACCACGAACACCCGCCGCCGCCCGTACCGGTCCCCGAGCGCCCCGCCCAGCAGGATCAGCCCGGCGAGCGTGAGCATGTACGCGTTGACGGTCCACTGGAGCGCGGCCAGGTCGGTGTCGAGGTCCTCGCCGATGCGGGGCAGGGCGACGTTGATGACGGTCGAGTCGAGCATCGCCATACCGGAGCCGAGCACGGTGGTCAGAACGACCCAGCGCCCGACGGGCGAGGCGACCCGGATCTCCCCGGGCGCGGGGGCAGCAGCCATGGGGTCAGCTTCCCCCGGTTCGCCCCATCCCGCACTCGACGGACCAGCTCGGTCGGGCCGACCCGTCAAGTCCGGGCGCGTACCGGGCAGGGGCCCGCACATCAAGCCCCTCCGGCGATCGAGGAGCCGGGGAGCCCGGGGGCAGCGCCTCCGGGCCGCCCACCTACCGCACGGCCTCCACCGCCCGCACCAGCGCCTCCACCCCCCGCACCACCTTCGCCCGAGGACACCCCACGTTCAGGCGAACAAACCCCGGCGCCCCGTAAACCGCACCCCCCATGACCGCCACCCTCTCCCGCTCCACCAGCACCCGCTGCAACTCCGCGTCGTCGACCCCCGTCGCCCGCAGGTCGATCCACGCCAGGTACCCGGCCTGCGGCGGCTCCCACCCCAGCTCGGGAAGGACCGCGGAGAGCCGTTCCGCGACGAACCCGAGGTTCCCCGCCACATACGCCCGCACCGCGTCCAGCCACGGCCCGCCCTCCCGGTACGCCGCGATGTGCGCGGTCAGCGACAGCACCGCCGGGGACGCCAGCCCCTCCGCCGTCTCCATCCGCCGCAGATACTCCGCCCGGTCCGCCGGATCCCCGATCAGCCCGTACGCACCGGTCAGCGCCGGAAAGTTGAAGGCCTTCGACCCGGACGAGATGAGCGCCCAGCGACCGGCCCCGCCCCCGGCCCCCACCACCCGCGTCCACGGCACATGGACGTACCCCTCGTGGACGAAGTCCGCATGGATCTCGTCGCTGACGACCGCCACCCCGTACCGCTCCGACAGCTCCGCCATCCGGGTCAGCTCGTCGGCCGCCCAGACCCGCCCGGTCGGGTTGTGGGGCGAGCAGAGCACCAGGACCTTCGCGTCCGCCCGGGACAGCTCACGCTCCAGCGCCGCCTCGTCCCCCACCGGCACCCCGCGCAGCTCCCGCCCGAGCCCGGTGATCGCCTTGCGGAAGCCGTCGTACGTGGGGGTGTGGACGACGACCCCGTCCCCCGGCTCCGTCCACATCTGGAGGAGCTGGGAGAGCTGGCTGAGGACGGACGGGCCGTACACGAGCTGCCCGGTGTCGATCTCGGTGCCGTACCGGGTGGCGTACCAGTGGGCGATGGCCGATCGGAAGTCGTCCTGCTGCCAGGTGGTGTAGCCGAAGACGCCGTGGTCCAGCCGGGCCCGCAGCGCGGCGAGCACCTCGGGGGCGGTGGCGAAGTCCATGTCGGAGATGGTGAACGGGAGCAGCCCGTCGACCCCGAACCGGTCCGCGACCCCGTCCCACTGGACGCACCAGGTGCCCCGGCGGTCGACGACGGTGTCGAAGTCATACAGCGCGGCCACGGGAGGCCCTCCTTGCTCTCGTTCTCTCCGCACAGCAACGGGCCCGGCCCCCTGGAAGGAGGACCGGGCCCGAGGCCGTACATCCGTACGTACGCGTGGCTGCTTCAGCCCCGACGCGTGGTTACTTCAGCTTCGTACCCGTGGAGCGCAGGTTCGCGCACGCCTCGGTGACGCGCACGGCCATGCCGGCCTCGGCGGCCTTGCCCCAGGTGCGCGGGTCGTAGGTCTTCTTGTTGCCGACCTCGCCGTCGACCTTCAGGACACCGTCGTAGTTGCGGAACATGTGGTCCGCGACCGGGCGGGTGAAGGCGTACTGGGTGTCGGTGTCGAGGTTCATCTTCACGACGCCGTTCTCCAGCGCGGTGGCGATCTCCTCGGCGGTGGAGCCCGAACCGCCGTGGAAGACGAAGTCGAACGGCTGGCTGCCGGCCGGCTTGCCGTACTTGGCGGAGACGCCCGACTGAAGGTCCTTCAGCAGCTCGGGGCGGAGCACGACGTTGCCCGGCTTGTAGACGCCGTGGACGTTGCCGAAGGAGGCGGCCAGCAGGTAGCGGCCCTTCTCGCCCAGGCCGAGCGCCTCGGCGGTACGCAGCGCGTCATCGACGGTCGTGTACAGCTCGTCGTTGATCTCGTGCGTGACGCCGTCCTCCTCACCGCCGGTCGGGGTGATCTCGACCTCAAGGATGATCTTGGCGGCGGCGGCCTTGGCCAGCAGCTCCTGGCCGATGGCCAGGTTGTCGGCGAGGGTCTCGGCCGAGCCATCCCACATGTGGGACTGGAACAGCGGGTTCAGACCCTTGGCGACGCGCTCGGCGGAGACGTCGAGCAGCGGACGTACGTAACCGTCCAGCTTGTCCTTGGGGCAGTGGTCCGTGTGCAGCGCGACGGTGATGTCGTACTTGGCCGCGACGATGTGCGCGAACTCGGCCAGGGCGACCGCGCCCGTCACCATGTCCTTGTTGTACTGGCCGCCCAGGAACTCCGCACCGCCCGTGGAGATCTGGACGATGCCGTCGCTCTCGGCCTCCGCGAAGCCGCGCAGGGCCGCGTGCAGGGTCTGCGTCGAGGTGACATTGATGGCCGGGTAGGCGAACTTGCCCGCCTTTGCCCGGTCGAGCATCTCGGCGTAAGCCTCGGGGGTTGCGATGGGCATCTGACCGCTCCTTGGGATGTGCGGGTGTGCAGGCTTTGAGTCCCTGACCTGGGGGCGACGTCATCGTCGCCCCCATCTTCCCAGACTCCTCATCCGGCTCCACTCGGCGGACCCTGTTTCACGTGAAACGTCCGCCGGGTCCGCTTTTCGGCTCAGGCGAGGGCTCAGGCGAGACCGAGGTCGGCCACCGAGTAGACCTGTACGTACGGCAGACCGGCCTCGGCGATGGCCGGTGCGGCACCCCGCTCGACGATCACGGCGACGGCGACGACCTCGCCGCCCGCCTCCCGTACGGCCTCGACGGCGGTGAGCGGGGAACCGCCCGTGGTCGAGGTGTCCTCGACCACCAGGCAGCGGCGACCCTTCACGTCGGTGCCCTCGATCCGGCGCTGCATCCCGTGCGCCTTCTGCGCCTTGCGGACGACGAACGCGTCCAGGCTCTCGCCGCGTGCGGCGGAGGCGTGCAGCATCGAGGTGGCGACCGGGTCGGCGCCCAGGGTCAGACCGCCGACGCAGTCGTAGTCCAGCTCGGCGGTGGCGTCCAGCATGGCCTGGCCGACCAGCGGCGCGGCCTTGCCGTCCAGCGTGATCCGGCGCAGGTCGATGTACCAGTCGGCTTCAAGACCCGAGGAGAGGGTCACCTTGCCGTGCACCACGGCCTTGTCCTTGATCTGCTGGAGCAGGTCAGCGCGTACGTCAGTCATGGACACGAGGGTAAGCGCAGCCCGGAACCCCCGGAGCACGCCCCGCCTCAGAGCCGCGCCCAGCTCCAGGTCGTCGTGATCTCCAGCGGGTCGATCGGGGTGACCAGCCGGGGCGCGGTGTTGAGCCCGTTCGGCGGCCCGGACTGCGGCTCCACACAGACCGCCTCGGCCTGCTCGTCGTAGATCACGACCCACTCACTGCGGCTCTTCACCGTCAGCTCCAGCTGCTCCGGCCAGGTGAGCTTCACATCGACGCCGTCGGGCATCCCGAAGCAGTCGTCCCACGGTCCGGGTACGGGGTCGATGCGACGGCCCGTCGGCAGGTGGTCCTCGCCGCGCTCCTCCTGCCAGGCGGCGTCGAAGGAGAGCTCGGCGTCCCGGCCCCCGAGGCTGCGGTGGAACCAGGGGTGCCAGCCCGCCTGGGCCGGGAAGGAGTTGCCGTACGTCTCGACGGCGAGGCCGAGCGTCAGCGTGTCCTCGGTCAGCTCGAAGGTCTGGGTCACCCGGCCCTCGTACGGCCAGGGCTCGGCGAGGTCGTAGTAGAAGGCGGCCTGCGCCTTGTCCGCGTGGGCGGTCCGCCAGGCGGTGTCCCGGCCGGTGCCGTGGATCGCGTGCGGCGGGGAGTTCAGGGGGAGTTGGTGGGACGCGTCGCCGTTGCGGAACTGCCCGTACCCGGTGCGCCCGCACCAGGGCACCATCGGGAAGCAGCCGTACCGCTCGCCCTGGCGCAGCAGTTCGGTGGAGCCGATCCGCAAGCTGCTGATCCGGCAGCCGTGGGCGGGGTCGACGGTCAACTCGGCGTCCCCGGCGGTCAGCCTGACGCTCACTTCGTTCCGGGCGCGCTCTTCTCCGCCACGGACGCTCTCTTCGCTACTGCTCACCCGACGACCCTACTGGCGGCTCACGGCCTGCGGCGCCGCAACGCCCGGCCCAGCACCACGGCGGAGGCGAGGGCGAGCGCGGCCGCCGGGGCGACCCAGCGCAGGGTGGTGCCCGCTCCGCCCGCGTCCGGCGAGGGCACGGGGGCGTACCGGCCGCGCGGCGGCGCGTGGTCGACCTCCTCCGCGCTGCGGCCGATCATGGTCCGGCGGGCGTGCGCGGCCTCGGCGGGCGGCTCGTCCGGGACGGTGAACTCCACTCCGGCGACGGGGTCGAGCGCGGGCGGCGGCACGGGCGAGTCGAACACGGACGCGGTCTCGGCGGGCTCTGCGGGCTCGGTGGGCTCGGTGGGCTCGGTGGGCTCCACGGCCTCGGCACGCTCGGTACGTTCGGCGGGGTCGGCGGCGGCGTCCGCATCGGCAGAAGCCCCCTTCCCGGTCGGCCCGTCATCCACCGGCCCGTCACCCACCGGCTCCCCGCCCGGGATGTCGCCGGACGCCTCCTCGACGTCCCCCTCAAGCCCCTCGGCCGAGACATCCTCCGCGCCGCCATCCTCCTGCGCGGCCAGCGTCTCCGTCACCAGTTGCTGGGTGAAGCGGTCCAGGAGCCGCTGGGCCGCCGCGAGCGCGGCGCCCTCCTCCAGCTCCGCCAGCCGGCCGTCGCCGCTCGCCGTACCGCTGTAGGCGAGGGTCGTCCCGCCGTCCGTCTCCGTGAGGCCGATGGTCAGGGCCAGCTTCACCGCACCGGCACCCCGGGCCTCCACGCCCTCCCCGGTGACCGAGAAGTGGGGGCCGGACCCGGAGAGCTCCAGCTCACCCCGGTACGTGATGGTGTGGCCGCCGGCCCGGAACTTCAACCGGCCCGCCAGGGGTGACGCCGACGCGTCGGCGTCCTGCTGGATGCCCGGTACGCAGCGGGCGACCCGGACGGGATCGCCCAGCGTGTGCCGCAGGGCCGGGACCGGGACCGGAACGAACACCTGATGCTCCATACCGACCGAGCCTAATCGCCCCAGGCCCGCACGTCAGGGCTTCCCCACCCCCGGCCCGCACGCCCGCCCCCTCACGCCTCCTCCCAGTAGCGCGGGTGGATCAACGTGGACGGCACCTGCCCCGGCAGCCGCAGCCGCTCCGCCGCGCGGGCCCCGTCGCGCAGCTCCGACTCCCCCAGCGAGCGCGGCACGGGCGCCCCGGCGCCCAGCCCCGGCTCCCCCACGGCCCGCGCCCCCGCCAGGACGAAGCCCCAGTCCTCCGGGCCCCCGCCACCGCCCCCGCCTCCGCCGAGCCGGTCGGGGCTCGCGGTGAAACCGGAGGGGCGGCCCGGGATGCGGTACGGGCGGGTCGCGAGGCCTCCGGCCCGTACCGAGGCCTCCACGGTCCAGAAGGTCCGGGGCCGGGCCTCCGGCGGGCCCGCGTGCACCACCAGCCGCCCACGGGGGGCCAGGGCCTCGGCGACCAGCCCGTAGAACTCGGCGGAGTACAGCTTCGTACTGGCCGTGACCCCCGGGTCCGGCAGGTCGGAGATCACCACGTCGTAGCGGTGGCGGTCGGCCCGCAGCCAGGTGAACGCGTCCGCGCCGACGGCGGTGAGGCGCGGGTCGCGGTAGACGTGGCCGTTGAGCCCGGAGAGGGCGGGGTCGGTGCGGGCCAGCCGGGTGACGGCGGGGTCGATCTCGACGACGGTGACCGAGCGGACGTCCCGGTAGCGGAGGACCTCGCGGGCGGCGAGCCCGTCGCCGCCGCCCAGGACGAGGACCCGGGCGCGGGGCCCGTTCATCGCGGGGTGGACCAGCGCCTCGTGGTAGCGGTGCTCGTCGCGGGCGCTGACCCGCAGCCGGCCGTCCAGATAGAGGCCGAGGGATTCGCGGTCGGTGCCGGTCAGGACGACCTCCTGCACCCCGGTCTGCACGGCGACCCGCACCTGGTCCCCGTAGACCGCCTGCCGCGCCGCCCGCTCGAAGTCGTCGACCAGGAACGTGGCGGTGGCCAGGACGGCGATCACCGAGAGGTTGGCCAGGACCAGGAGCCGGCGCGAGCGGGGGGTGAGGTCGCGCCGGAACACCCACAGGACCAGCGCCCCGCCGGCCGCCGCGTTGACCGCGCCGGTGAACAGCGCGCCGGTGAGCTGCCCCAGCATCGGCAGCAGCAGGAAGGGGAAGGCCAGCCCGCCGACGAGCGCGCCCACGTAATCGGCGGCGAAGAGGTCCGCCACCGCCCCGCCCGCGTCCTGCCGGTCGACGCGCTGGATCAGGGTCATCAGCAGGGGGATCTCCGCGCCGATCAGCACCCCGATCGCCAGCGAGAACCCGACCAGTGCGTGGCGCGACTCGCCGAGCCAGGCGAACGACGCGTACAGCACGAGCGCCGAGGAGCCGCCGATCAGTGCGAGGGCCGCCTCGATCAGGCCGAAACCCACGGCGGCGTGGCAGCGTAAACGTTTCGCGAGGAGCGAGCCGATGCCCATCGCGAAGACCATCACGGAGAGCACGACGGAGGCCTGGGTGACCGAGTCACCGATCAAGTAGGAGGCGAGCGCGACCAGTTCCAGCTCGTACACCAGGCCGCAGGCCGCGCAGACGAAGACGGCGGCCAGCACGAGGAACCGGCCGGTCCTCGGCCGTACGGGAAGCCGCGCCGCGCCCCCTCGCAGCGACACCTGCTGGTCGATCATGCTGCGAACGCTACGTCACCGCCCGGTCGCCGCTTGTCACCCACAAGGGTGCAAGTGGAGCGGCCGGGAGACGCCCGCCCCCGGCCGCGCCCCTCAGAGCGCCGGCGCCGGGATGCGCACCCCCACCCGGGTCCGGGTGACCACCAACTGCCCTTCCTGCGGGTACGCGTGCCAGGTACGCCACCGCACCTGGCCCTCGATGCGCTGGGCGAGCATCGCGGTGAACGCGTACGGGGAGCCGGGAAAGGTGCCCGCGAGGCCGTGCGGGTGGTCGCTCACGAGCGCGAGCAGCTCCTGCGCCCGGCCGGCGAACTGCCCCTGGGTCAGGGTCTCGACGCGCGCCGCGAATTCGTACTCCCAGTCCCCGAGCCGCTTCGCGACACCGAGGGGAAGGGGGGTGCTGCTGCCCGGCATGCAGGCAACGGTCTCGGAGCAGACTCCGCGGTCCTCCTGGAGGAGGACCTGGTGGGAGGCGCCGAGCAGCCTCAACTGGAGTTCGGCGCCGCCGAGCTGGAGGTCGAGGACGGCGAGGGCCGGAAGCGGCTCCCGGCCCAGGGTCCAGGCCAGGTCGGCGGCGCGGGTATCGGAATAGGCCGTCTGGAGGGTGGTGAGCATGGGTCGGCTCCGCAAACACACATGGACACATGGACAGCCGACGTCCCCTGAACATGCGCGTGGGAGGAGGGGAGCGCCCGATCTGGTCCAACTGGGGTCCGAGGGCTGAATGTTCTCTTCAACGAGGGAATCACGAAGTACGCGGCACTCGCAGCGTTTTTACCCAACTTGACGCGGTTTCCATCCCCCCGGGGGCTGCCCGGTTCAACTGTTCAACCATTTTCGTCTGCGTGGCTCAACGACAGGGCGCCCGAAGGGAGTTCACCCTCCGGGCGCCCTGTGCCCGAGTCACTGTCGGTGACGACGGCGGTCACCGGCCGGTTTCCTTCTCCGCCGCGGCGGATGCGGCCGGCTCAGCTGCTCCCGCCGCACCCGCCGCCACCACCGCAGGAGGAGGACGAGGATCCGCCCCCGCACGAGTGACCACCGGAGTGGCCGCCTGAGTCGCCGGACGAGCCGCTGTCGCCGCTCCACCAGCCGCCGCCACCGCCACCACCGCCGCCCCCGCCCGCGGTCGCGGTCGCGGAGGACCGGCGCTTGGCGCCCGGCCGGGACGAACCGCTCCCGACGCTGCTCACGCGCACCAGGAACACCACCAGACCCACCAGGACACCCACAGCGATCAGCACCGTGATGAAGACACCCATGCCCCTCACCCGCCTTTCTCTCCCCCGAAGCGCGGTTCCCCCGTCGCTTCCCGGATCTCTCCGTGTTTCTCGGTCTTGCTTCGTGACAGGGGGATCCCCCCGTCCCACGCGAACGAAAGCAGACTTGAGCAACTCCAGAGCTTGGGCACAGGATGGCGCCCATGACACAGGGACGACCGTTGCTCAACCGCCGCCTCGCCGGGTTCGGTACGACGATCTTCGCCGAGATGTCCGCGCTGGCCGCGCGGACCGGCTCGATCAACCTCGGCCAGGGCTTCCCCGACACCGACGGCCCCGAGGAGATCAGGGAGGCGGCGGTCCGGGCGCTGCGGGCCGGGCACGGCAACCAGTACCCGCCGGGCCCCGGCATCCCGGAACTGCGCACCGCCGTCGCCGACCACCAGAAGCGGTTCTACGGACTGGCCTGGTCCCCGGACACCGAGGTCCTGGTCACCGCCGGAGCCACCGAGGCGATCGCCGCCTCCCTGCTCGCCCTGGTGGAGCCGGGCGACGAGGTCATCGCGTTCGAGCCGTACTACGACTCGTACGCCGCGTGCATCGCCATGGCGGGCGGCGTCCGCGTCCCCCTCACGCTGCGCGCCCCCTCCTTCCGCCCGGACCTCGACGAACTGCGCGCCCTGATCACCCCGCGGACCCGCCTGCTGCTGCTCAACTCGCCGCACAACCCGACCGGCGCGGTCCTCACCCCCGAGGAGCTGAACGGGATCGCGGCCCTGGCGGTGGAGCACGATCTGCTGGTCGTCACCGACGAGGTGTACGAGCACCTCGTCTTCGAGGGCTCCCACCACCCGATCGCGGCCCTGCCCGGGATGCGCGAGCGCACGGTCTCCATCTCGTCGGCCGGGAAGACGTTCTCGTACACCGGCTGGAAGATCGGCTGGGTGACGGGCGACTCGGCGCTGGTGACCGCGGTGCGCTCGGCGAAGCAGTATCTGACGTTCGTGAGCGGCGGCCCGTTCCAGTACGCCATCGCGGAGGCGCTGCGGCTGCCCGACACGTTCTTCACGGAGTTCCGGGAGTCCATGCGCCGTCGGCGCGACCTGCTCGCGGAGGGCTTGCGGAGCGCGGGCTTCCGGGTCTACGAGCCGGAGGGGACGTACTTCATCACCACCGACATCTCCCCGTTCGGCGAGGAGGACGCGTACGCCTTCTGCCGGGCCCTCCCGGAACGCTGCGGGGTCGCCGCCGTGCCGGTCTCGGTCTTCTACGACGACCCGGAGGCGGGCCGCAGCCAGGTCCGCTTCACGTTCTGCAAGCGCGAGGACGTGCTGGAGGAGGCGGTGGAGCGGCTGCGCCGGCTGGGGTGAGCACGGAGGCGGCCCGGACGGCGGTCGTGAGCACGGAAACGGCCCGGGTGGCGGTCGTGAGCACGGCGACGGCCCGGGTGGCGGTCTCGTGGTGACCGCTGCCCGGGCCGTTCCCGTGGGTGGATCGAGGGGCTAGGCGCCCTCGGGGTCCGTCTTCTCCTCGGCCGGCGCGAGGCCCAGGCGCTCGATGAGCCACTTGTCGAACTCGATCGAGGCGCGCACCCAGCTCACCGTCGAGGAGACGAAGTGCTCCAGGCTGACGCCGGTGCCGATGAGCATCTGCGCCTCACCGATCAGCCGGACGGAGCCCGCCTCGCCCTCCTCGCCCTCGTGGGCGTGGGTGTAGACCTTCGGCCACAGGGTGCGGCGGTTCCAGTCGTCGATGGCGTCCAGGAGGACGGGACGCAGGTCGAGCGCGTGGGGGCGGTCGTAGAACGTACGGACCGAGAAGACCTGCTGCTCGTCCTCGCCCCGGAACATGAAGTACGTCCGGAACTCTTCCCACGGCGCGGCGAGGTCGCCCTCGTCGTCGACGACGTACTTGAGCTCCATCTGGTCGAGGAGCTGCTTGACGAGGTCCTGGTCAGGGACGACGGGGCCCTCCGGTCCTGCCGCCTGCGGTTCGGGCTGGCCCCCGAAATTAGGAATCGAGGACGGATCGATGCTCACCGTTATTTCCCTTCGTGCGGTTGCGGCCATCCTCTCCCATGGCGGGCGGGGCATGGCAAGCCCGCACGGTCCCTATCCGCCACAAGCTGACAGAGAGCCGGTGGGGAAGGGGCCGGGCGGGCGTATGCGCACAGTGTGTGACGGGCCGTGCCCAGGTGTTACGGGACGGGCCCGGCGCTTCTACGAGGCCGGGCCTACGATCACGAGGCCGGGCCGACGATCAGTCCGTCCTCGGCCCGGTCCACCCGCACGGTGTCACCGTCCGTGATCTCGCCGGAGAGGATCTCCTTGGCGAGCCGGTCGCCGATCGCCGTCTGGATGAGGCGGCGCAGCGGGCGCGCCCCGTACGCCGGATCGTTGCCCTCCTCGGCGAGCCAGGCCAGCGCCTCGGGGGTGACGTCGAGGGTGAGCCGCCGGTCGGCCAGCCGGGCCGCGAGGCGGTCGACCTGGAGCTTCGCGATGTGCGCGAGCTCGTCGCCGGAGAGCGCCGAGAAGACCACCAGGTCGTCCAGCCGGTTGATGAACTCCGGCTTGAAGGAGGCCCGCACCACGTCCAGCACCTGCTCCTTCTTGACCTCGGGCTTGACCAGGGGGTCCATCAGGAACTGGCTGCCGAGGTTGGAGGTGAGGACGAGGATGGTGTTGCGGAAGTCGACCGTGCGGCCCTGGCCGTCGGTGAGCCGGCCGTCGTCGAGGACCTGGAGCAGGATGTCGAAGACCTCGGGGTGGGCCTTCTCGACCTCGTCCAGGAGCACGACGCTGTACGGGCGGCGGCGGACGGCCTCGGTGAGCTGGCCGCCCTCCTCGTAGCCGACGTAACCGGGCGGGGCACCGACGAGGCGGGCGACGCTGTGCTTCTCGCCGTACTCGCTCATGTCGATGCGGATCATGGCCCGCTCGTCGTCGAAGAGGAAGTCCGCCAGCGCCTTGGCCAGCTCGGTCTTGCCGACGCCGGTGGGGCCGAGGAAGAGGAACGACCCGGTGGGCCGGTCGGGGTCGGCGATCCCGGCGCGCGTACGGCGTACGGCGTCGGAGACGGCCTGGACCGCCTCGCTCTGGCCGATGAGCCGCTTGCCGAGCTCGGACTCCATCCGCAGCAGCTTCTGGGTCTCGCCCTCAAGCAGCCGCCCGGCCGGGATGCCGGTCCAGGCGCCGACGACGTCCGCGATGTCGTCCGGGCCGACCTCCTCCTTGACCATGGTGTCCTTGGAGGCTTCCTGCTCCGCCTCGGCGGCCTCCTCCAACTCCCGCTCCAGGCCGGGGATCTCCCCGTACAGCAGCTTGGAGGCGGCGTCGAAGTCACCGTCGCGTTGCGCTCGTTCGGCCTGGCCGCGCAGCTCGTCCAGGCGCTCCTTGAGCTCACCGACCCGGTTGAGGCCCTGCTTCTCCTTCTCCCAGCGGGCGTTGAGGCCGCGCAGCTCCTCCTCCTTGTCGGCGAGGTCGCGGCGCAGCTTCTCCAGACGCTGCTTGGAGGCGGCGTCGGACTCGTTCTTCAGCGCCAGCTCCTCCATGCGCAACCGGTCGACGGAGCGCTGGAGTTCATCGATCTCCAGGGGTGAGGAGTCGATCTCCATACGGAGCCGGGAGGCGGCCTCGTCGACCAGGTCGATGGCCTTGTCGGGGAGGAAGCGGGAGGTGATGTAGCGGTCGGAGAGGGTGGCCGCGGCGACCAGCGCCGAGTCCGCGATCTGCACCTTGTGGTGGGCCTCGTAACGGCCCTTGAGACCGCGGAGGATCGCGATGGTGTCCTCGACGGACGGCTCGGCGACCAGCACCTGCTGGAAGCGGCGCTCCAGGGCGGGGTCCTTCTCGATGCGCTCGCGGTACTCGTCCAGCGTGGTCGCGCCGACCATGCGGAGCTCGCCGCGGGCCAGCATCGGCTTGAGCATGTTGCCCGCGTCCATGGCGGAGTCGCCGCCCGCGCCGGCGCCGACGACGGTGTGCAGCTCGTCGATGAAGGTGATGATCTGGCCGTCGCTCTCCTTGATCTCGGAGAGGACGGTCTTCAGGCGCTCCTCGAACTCGCCGCGGTACTTCGCGCCCGCGACCATCGCGCCGAGGTCGAGGGAGACCAGCCGCTTGTTCTTCAGGCTCTCCGGGACATCGCCCTTGACGATGCGCTGGGCGAGCCCTTCCACGACGGCGGTCTTGCCGACGCCGGGCTCACCGATGAGCACCGGGTTGTTCTTCGTCCGGCGCGACAGCACCTGCACGACGCGGCGGATCTCCTGGTCGCGGCCGATGACCGGGTCCAGCTTGCCCTCGCGCGCGGCGGCCGTGAAGTCGGTGCCGAACTTCTCCAGGGCCTTGTACTGGCCCTCCGGGTCGGGTGTGGTCACGCGACGCCCTCCCCTGCTCGTCTCGAATGCGGCCAGCAGCTTCTTGGCCGTGGCCCCTTGCCCGTCGAGGATCTCACCGGCGCGCCCGCCCTTCGCGGCGATCCCGATGAGCAGGTGCTCGGTGGAGAGGTACTCGTCGCCCAGCTCCTTCGCCCGCTGCGCCGCGTCCTGGATGACGGCCAGCAGCTCACGGTTGGGCTGCGGCGGGGCGACGGTGGAGCCGGTGACGCTGGGCAGGGTCCCGAGCAGCTTCTCGGTCTCGGCGCGCACCACGGCCTGGTCGGCCTCGACGGCGGCCAGCAGGTCGACGATGTTCTCGTTGTCCTCACCCGCCAGGAGTGCGAGCAGCAGGTGCCCGGGGGTGAGGTCGGGGTGCCCGTCCTTCACGGCCCGGTCGCTGGCCGCGTTGATGGCGTCCCGGCTCTTGTTGGTCAGCTCGGCGTCCACGTGTGCTTACTCCTCCTCGCAGCTGGAACTCATTCCCGACGGAATCCTTGACGGACTCAACGTGCACAAAGTTGAGTCTATTCCACTCAAGGTGGTTCGGCGCCCATTATGCGGCTCCCGGGCCGGGTGGACCGGCCGACCTTCCGAGTGAACCGGCTGCCCGGCCCGCCCGCCACCGCACCGGCACCCCCCGCCGCCTACGCTTCACCCATGGCAGACGTACGGAACCCCACCCCCGAGTACCTCGCGTTCTGGCGCGAGCGCCACGTGTGCACCTTGACGACGCTCCGCCCCGACGGCACACCGCACGTGGTGCCGGTGGGCGTGACGTACGACCCGGAGGCCGGGGTGGCCCGCGTGATCACCGGCAAGGGCACCCGCAAGGTCGCCAACATCCTGGCCGCCGGCCCGGAGGGGGCACGGGTCGCCGTCTGCCAGATGCACAAGGCCCGCTGGGCGACGCTGGAGGGCCGCGCGACCATCCGCACGGAGCCGGAGGCCGTCGCGGACGCGGTGAGCCGTTACGCGGAGCGCTACGAGCGCACACCGAGGCCCAACCCGGAGCGGATCGTCATCGAGATCGCCCTCGACCGGGCGCTCGGAAACGCCTGACCGCACCCTGGCCGCGCCCTGGCCACTCCGGTCCGCCCCTGTCCGCCCCTGGACGGGAACAGCACAACGGCGCCACCGTGTTCAGGTCACGGTGGCGCCGCTGTGTGGGGGAAGCGCCGGAGCGATAGGTGACGACGGGGGAATCGCTCAGGCACTGCGGGGGGTGGCGGAAAGGGGTTCTGACGCGATCAGCTCATGGTCACGCTGATCGAGGTTCACAAAGATCATCCCGTACCTGACGGCGCAGCGGACGGGCTGCGGCGCGCCACGGGGGCGTCGGAGACAGCGATAGGCGCGGACGTCTTCGTCCTCTTCCATCACGACGACGATCGGCTCTCCGAACAGGGTGACCATCAACGAGTCGCCACGGCGGGGGAGTGCCGTGAGCAGATCGATGAAATGCCACCCTGAGCGATAGGCGGTTGCCATCTCGCGCCGGAAGGTTCGGTCGTCCGGCGGCGTGGTCATGCTCGGTCCGTTTCGGTCGGGGCGAAGTCCCGCACCCCATCAGCAAGGTGTGTCACTTCTGCGCGCACTGCGGCCTGACCGGCAGGGGCCGTATCCCAGACGACATCACCTGGCTTTGGCGCCTGCGACCAAGCTTCGACTGCCCGATGAGGTGCATCGCCCCGGGTCAGGTCCGAGGCAGCGAACACCCCGAGTGCGAGCCCGGCGGAGAAGGCCACAGCAAGCACCGAGCGAAGCGTTTTGTTACTCATGGTGGGCTTCGTCCTTACTTCCAAGGTTTCCTCTCCCCCGCATCACAAGACGATGGCCCATCGAGGCACGTCAAACCACAGAAACGATGCATCATGTTCCTGCTGATGCATGTTCCTGGGGGGTGGAGAATTGACCACGAATAGGAAAAAAACGACACATCCCCACTCTGTCAGCACTTTGTGCGACGAGGGGGCACGGCTCTACGCCAGCGCGCTGAGCGTGGGGAGGATAGCCCGCGCCGAGGCGGGTGCAGCTCCATGCCTGCTGGAGTTCGCCCTACTGCACCCCGACCCGGACGACCCCACCTGGCTAAGGCCCGTGCCGGCGTTCGCGGCACTCACGCAACGACTCCATCCCATCGAGCGCGAGATCCAGGAGCGCAGGCGCCTCTCGATCGAACTCACCAAAGCGTTCGAGCCGTTCATGGCCGTCAGCGCCCAGACGCCGCCGATCACCCACGCCATCACCGTTCTCGAAGGCATCGGCCGCATCAACGCTTCCATAAAACTCGCCATGGCCGAGTGCCACTCCGAAGTTCTCACGATCCAGCCCGGAGGCGGCCGCAGCGAGGACACGCTGAACATGGCCATGGAACGCGGAAACATGCTCATGCAGCGCGGGGTGGGCATGCGCACCCTGTACCAGCACACCGCCCGTCACAGCCAAGGAACTCTCAACTACGCGGCACGCATGGCGGAGAGCAAAATGGAGATCCGGACCCTCGAAGAACTCGTCGAGCGCCTCATGATCTTCGACCACACTGTCGCGTTCATCCCGGCCACGGACGACCGGACCATTGCCCTTGAGCTACGGCATCCCGGCATCGTCAAATACCTCGTCAAGGTCTTCGAGCAGTTCTGGCACCGCGCGGTCCCGTTGCAGGAGCAGATTCCGTACGACCCCGTACCGGAAGGTATATCCGGAGTCCGACATTCCATTGCCAAGCTCCTGGTCGAGGGTCACGTCGATGAGGCCATTGCCCGCCGCCTCGGCATGAACGTACGCACCTGCCGCTCCCACATCGCCAAGCTCAGCGTCGCGCTCGGCAGCAACAGCCGGGCACAACTCGGTTATCTGATCGCGCGGTCCGGAATCCTGGAATCGGACTCCTGACCGCGCGACCGATCCCCCCGTCGGGGAACCCGGGCGTGACTGCGCAACGGGGGAGAAGGCAATCAACGCCCGGGTCGCACCGAGGGAGTTCCCGGCTCCCCCGGCACGTCCACACTCCCCTCAGAACTAGGCTGGCACCACCGTCAACTTGTTGCACTGCATAAAGCAGAGGGATCCCAAATGGGAAGCAATGAAGGCAGATTAGGACATCGCCCGCATCGGAATTCCGAGTTGTGCGATCCGGCGCTCCGCCTGTACGAAAAGGCCCTTCACGCAGGACGGATAGCCCGCACCGATCTCACCGACGCCCCCTGCCTCCTCGAACTGGCCTTGCTCCATCCCGACCCATGGGACGAGGCATGGTTGCGGCCCGTTCCCCCGTCGGCCGCTCTGGCCAACCTGCTGCAGCCCGTCTCCCGGGAGATCGACGAACGCCTGCGTATGGCGACCGCCCTGAGCCGGTCCCTGTTCCCCCTGACCGCCGTGGCCCACGACGACCCCAACCTCGCCATCACCGTGCTGGAGGGAGTCCCGGCCATCCAGGCGTCCATCAACGAGGCCACCACCACGGCCAGGGACGAGATCCTCACGGCCCAGCCCGGCAGCGACCGCCCGGCCGGCAAACTCCAGGAGGCTCTGGCCAACGCCCACACCGCCATCCGGCGCGGAGCCAGGATCCGGCACATCTACCAGCACCCGGCCCGCTACAGCGGCTCCATCAGGGACTACCTCTCCCAGGTCCCGGCCCAGAACCTGCAGGTACGGACAACCGAGCTGACCGTCGAACGGCTGATCATCATCGACCGGTCGGTGGCCTACATCCCCGCCTCGGCCGACCGCAGCACCGCCCTGCGGATCAGCCACCCCGCTCTGGTCTCGTACCTGATCCAGGTCTACGAGGTCCTCTGGGCCCAGGCCGTCCCGCTCGCCGAGAACCACCAGGCGACCGCCCCGAACGCCCCGGTCACCGCCGTCCAGCACAGCATCGCCCGCCTCCTCGCCGAAGGCCACGTCGACGAAGTCGTCGCCCGCAAGATGGGCATCAGCGTCCGCACCTGCCGCTCCCACATAGCCAAACTCATGCAGACCCTCGGAGCCACCAGCCGCACCCACCTCGGGGCACTGCTCGTCGAGTCGGGCATCGTCGAAACGACGGCCGCCGAGCAGCCGCTCCGAACGGATTCGGTGCCTCCGGACCACAGGAACTAGCCTCGGTCCAGGGGCATGCCGACACCGGCGGGGGGCCGACGCATGTGCACGACGGCAGACGCGAACAGAGCGGACAGCATCCACGAGCTCTGCGAGCCGGCCATGAGCCTCTACTCGACAGCCCTGCGGGAGGGCCGCCTGCCGCGGACGGACCTCGTCCTGGCGCCGTGCCTCGTCCACCGGGGCCTGGTCCACCCGGACCCGGACGACGAGCGGTGGATGCGCCCCGTTCCGGCGTCGGCCGCGCTCACACGCCTGCTCAAGCCGTTCGCCCAGGAGGTCTTCGAACGCCTCGGCACCACGGCCGCGCTCGTCGACGCCCTCATGCCGCTGACCTCGATCGCCGGTAGTGAGCCGCCCCCCGCGATCACCGTCATCGAAGGGCAGGAGCGCGTCATCTCGGCCCTCCGGGACGCCTCCCGGGCCGCCAGGAACGAAGTCCTCACCGCGCAGCCCGGCGGCAACCGCCTGGCCCACAACATGCGGCAGGGGCTGACGAACGCCCGGGCGGTGATCGCGGCCGGCGGCCGTATGCGCCACCTCTACCAGCACCCCGTGCGCTACAACGCGCGCTTCACGGAGTACCTGGACCAACTGCCCCCGGGCCACCTGGAAGTACGCACCATGGAACAGGCCATCGACCGCCTGATCGTCTTCGACCGGAAGGTCGCGTACATCCCCGCCGCCCCCGGCAACGACACCGCCCTGGAGATCCGCCACCCCGCCCTAGTGCGCTACCTGGTCCACGTCTACGAGGTCCTCTGGGCCCAGGCCACCCCGTACACGCAGCAGCTCCCGACGACAGCGCCCGGCACCCCCCTCACCGCCGTCCAGCACAGCATCGCCCGCCTCCTCACCGAAGGCCACGTCGACGACGTCGTCGCCCGCAAGATGGGCATCAGCGTCCGCACCTGCCGCTCCCACATAGCCAAACTCATGCAGACCCTCGGAGCCACCAGCCGCACCCACCTCGGCACCCTCCTCGCCCGATCCGGCATCACCAGCACCAGCCCGCACGAACCCCCGGCGTAAACCGCTCGGCCACTCCCGGGCGTTGTCAGTGGCCGATGCGATGCTGACGCCGACAACTCCGCTCGCAGTGATCAACCGGGGGTTCCGATGAGTGAGCAGTCAGGGTCCGCCCTGTCCTCGGCCGGCTTCGACACCGCTTGGTGCGCCACCGACCTCGGCACGTACCGGGCCTGCCGTCACACCTACGAGCGCTACTCCCTCGACAGTCTGCCGCCGCTGGACTCCGACCAGTTCACAGGCGCCTTCACGTGGCTCGGCGGCGCCGGCGATCCCATCCCGCGGCAGGTCAGGAAGCTCAACGGCCTGGCGAAGGAACTCTCCGCCACGGGACTCACCTTGCCGCGGGATTTCGTCACGTTCCAGACCAGCGAGAATCTGTACGGCTCGCTGGACGAGGTCTCGGTGACCGGTTGTTGGACGAATCTTTCGCCGCCGCTCCCGAGCCCGGTCGAGCCTGGCGCCTTCCTGGTGCGGTTCTTCCGGGATCAGCAGGACTGCGTCATCTGGTACCTCTACCTCCGTCCCATGAGCGAGGCGTTCGTGGTGCACTCCGACGTCGACTACGAATTCGAGTACGAGGCGCAGCGCAACGGGGAAGAGATACAGCCCGATCTCGCCGATGCGCAGGAGCAGAGGAGCGCGATCCTGTGGTGTGCACCGTCGTTCGAGGAGTTCGCCCACCGGTTCTGGATCGAGAACCGCATCTGGCATGCGGTCAACGACCCTGATCTGCAACGGCTGGAACCGCGACTGCAGGAGTACGTGAATCACTACGCGACGCCTGAAGCTCCCGACGGTGAGCGCCTACGTACCGTCGTCGACAAAGCAGACGTTGCCCGGTAGGGCACTAGCCTCTGGGCGGGACACGCGGGGGCGGAGGGGTAAGCAGATGACGGTGGAGACGGGACCGGCTGCGTCGAGCCATACAACCCACCCGGCGGAAGAGCTCTGCGAACCTGCGGTCCAGTTCTACGCGACAGCCGTCCGGGAAGGCGGAATCCCCAGGACTGAGCTGGCTCACGCGCCCTGCCTCCTGCGCCTGGCGCTGCTGCACCCCGACCCGCACGACGACGGCCGGCTGCTGCCCGTACCGGCGACCACCGCACTCACCAAGCTGTTGAGCCCGCTCGCCCACGACGTCTTCGAGCGGCTGGCCTCCTCCACCGCGCTGATCAACGCGCTGGGTTCGCTGGAACCGCCCGCCGCGGCGCCCCCGGCCGTCGCGGACCCGTCCGAACCCGGTATCACCGTCATCAGCGGAAAGCCCGCCATCCAGTCCTCCATCGAGGAGGCCGGACGCAGGGCGAAAGAACACATCCTGACCCTGCACCCGGGCAGCAAGCGCCCCGCCGAACTCCTCGAACGGGCGCGGAAGAACGCGTTGCCGCCCCTGCAGCGCGGTGTCTCCGTACGCCACCTCTACCAGCACTCCGCGCGCTACAGCCCGGCCCTGAACCACTACGTGGACCGGTTGCCGTACGAGGGTCTGCAGATCCGCACCATGGAGCAGTCGGCCGAGCGCCTCTTCATCTTCGACCGGATCGCCTACATCCCGACCTCGCCCCAACGCGACGTGGCCCTCCGCATCACGCACCCCGCCCTCGTCCGCTACCTCATCCACGTGTACGACGTCCTCTGGGCCGGAGCCACCCCCTTCGGCGAACCACTGCGGACCGCCCTGCCCGGCACCCCCCTCACCGCCGTCCAGCACAGCATCGCCCGCCTCCTCACCGAAGGCCACGTCGACGAAGTCGTCGCCCGCAAGATGGGCATCAGCGTCCGCACCTGCCGCTCCCACATCGCCAAACTCATGCAGACCCTCGGAGCCACCAGCCGCACCCACCTCGGCACCCTCCTCGCCCGATCCGGCATCACCAGCCCGCACGAACCCCCGACGTAGACCGCCCGGCATCGCACCGCCCCCTCAGCGGGGAGCGGCGAGTGGCGGGAGGGGGCCGCCGTCGAGCCCCTCGACGCGGCGGTCAGCAGGAACCCGGGGACCCCGGGGCCCAGGCACGCGCAACGGGGCCGGGAGAGCGGATGAACGCTCTCCCGGCCCCGCGGAACCACAGAATCCGGCTACTCCGTCGGCGGCCTCTTCGGCTTCGGCCGCCAGACCACCAGCGCACTGGTCTGCTGCACATCCTGGTACGGCACCAGATCGCGCCGGTACGAGGCGTGCACCTGGGCCTCGCGCTGCTGCATGGCCACCGCCGCGCCGTCCACCGCCGCCGAGAGCTCGGAGACGCGCTGCTGGAGGGCTGCGACCTGGTTCTCCAGCTCGATGATGCGCTTGATGCCTGCCAGGTTGATGCCCTCGTCCTGCGACAGCTGCTGCACGGTGCGCAGCAGCTCGATGTCACGGGCCGAGTAGCGGCGGCCGCGGCCGGCCGTACGGTCCGGGGAGACCAGGCCGAGACGGTCGTACTGGCGCAGCGTCTGCGGGTGGAGACCCGAGAGCTGGGCCGCGATCGAGATCACGTACACCGGCGATTCATCGGTCAGCTGGTACGGATTGCGTCGACGGCCGTCCATCTCAAGCTCCCTTCGCGGCCTGGAACAGTTCCGCCCGCGGGTCCTCGTCCGCGGTCGCCTTGCGGTAGGTCTCCAGCGCGTCCCTGGCCTCCTGGCCGAGGTCCGTGGGGACCGCCACCTCCACGGTGACCAGCAGGTCGCCGCGGGTGCCGTCCTTGCGGACCGCGCCCTTGCCCCGGGCGCGCATCGTACGCCCGTTGGGGGTGCCGGCGGGGAGTTTCAGGGTGACCGGGGGTCCGCCGAGCGTGGGGACCTTGACCTCGCCGCCGAGCGTCGCCTCCGGGAAGGTGACGGGCACGGTGACCGTGAGGTTGTCGCCCTTGCGGCCGAAGACCGGGTGGGCGCCGACGTGGACGACGACGTAGAGGTCGCCGGCCGGACCGCCGCGCTCGCCCGGGCCGCCCTTGCCGCGCAGCCGGATCCGCTGGCCGTCCGAGACGCCCGCCGGGATCCTGACCTGCATGGTGCGGGCCGACTTCGCCCGGCCGCTGCCGTGACAGACCTCGCAGGGGTCCTGGGCGATGAGGCCCCGGCCCTTGCAGTCCACGCAGGGGTCGGTGAGCGAGAAGCCGCCGCCCGTACCGCGCGAGACCTGGCCGGTGCCGACGCAGGTCGGGCAGACCCTGGGGGTGCCGTTCTTGTCGCCGGTGCCGGAACACGCCTTGCAGGGCGCCTGGCTGGACATCCGCAGCGGGACCGTGGCCCCGTCGACCGCCTCGGTGAAGCTGAGCGTCACCTCGGACTCGATGTCCTGGCCGCGCCGCGGCTGGACGCGGGTGCCCGTGCCGCCGCGGTTGAACAGTCCGCCGAAGACGTCGCCGAGACCGCCCCCGCCGCCGCCGAAGCCGCCGCCCGCACCGCCTGCCTGACCGCCACCCGGTGCGCCCCCGCCGAAGAGGTCGCCCAGGTCGAAGTTGAAGTTGCCGCCCGCACCGCCGGGGCCGGCGCGGAAGCCACCGTTGCCGAAGAGGGCGCGCGCCTCGTCGTACTCCTTGCGCCGCTTGGTGTCGCCGAGGACGTCGTTCGCCTCGGAGATCTCCTTGAAGCGCTCCTCCGCCTTGGCGTCACCCTTGTTGGCGTCCGGGTGGAACTCGCGGGCGAGCTTGCGGTACGCCTTCTTGATCTCGGCGTCGGTGGCGTCCTTGGGGACGCCGAGGACCTTGTAGTAGTCCTTCTCGACGAAGTCCTTCGTGCTCATCGACGTCCCTCCTTCCGGACGATCGGCGCGGCGGCCGGCCCGTGGGCCGGCCGCCTGGCCGGTCGGTGTGCACCCTGGTGGTCGGACGTGGTGTCGTCAGACCTCCTCGGTGCCACCGCTCTCCTCGTCGTCTGTCTTCTCTTCCTTGGCCGCCGCGGGCGTGGCGCCCGGCTGCGGCTCGGCGACGGCCACCCGCGCGGGGCGGATGGTGCGCTCGCCGATGCGATACCCCGGCTGGAGGATCGCCACGCAGGTCGTCTCGGTGACGTCCGGCGCGTAGCTGTGCATCAGGGCCTCGTGGATCGTCGGGTCGAAGGGCTCGCCCTCCTTGCCGAACTGCTGGAGGCCCAGCTTCGCGACAACCGTCTCCAGCGATTCGGCGACCGACTTGAAGCCGCCCACGAGCTCGCCGTGCTCCCTGGCGCGGCCGACGTCGTCGAGCACGGGAAGGAGCTCGGACAGGAGGTTCGCGACGGCGACCTCCTTGACCGTGACCCGGTCCCGCTCGACGCGGCGGCGGTAGTTCTGGTACTCGGCCTGGAGCCGCTGGAGGTCCGCGGTGCGCTCGCTGAGCGCCATACGGGCCTGGTCCAGCTGTGCGGTCAGACCGACGGTCGGGTCGGTGTCCCCGGCCGGGGCCGCCGCCTCCTCCTCGGAGGGTGCGGCAGCCTTCGGCTCGGCGTCATCAGGGGTGGCGCCGGAGGGGACGTCGGGCTTCTCCTCGAAGCCCGGAGTCTCCTCGGTCACGCCGCACCGCCCTTGCTGTCCTTCTCGTCGTCCACGATCTCGGCGTCGACGACATCGTCATCGGCCTTGCCCTGGGCGCCGCCCGGAGCCTCGGCACCCGGCGTCGCACCCTCGGCCTGGGCGTTGGCGTACATCGCCTGGCCCAGCTTCTGGGAGACGGCCGCGACCTTCTCGGTGGCCGTACGGATCTCGGCGGTGTCCTCGCCCTTGAGCTTCTCCTTCAGCTCGCCGACAGCGGTCTCCACCTCCGTCTTCACGTCACCGGGGACCTTGTCCTCGTTGTCCTTGAGGAACTTCTCCGTCTGGTAGACGAGCTGCTCGCCCTGGTTGCGCGACTCGGCGGCCTCGCGGCGGGCGTGGTCCTCCTCCGCGTACTTCTCGGCCTCTTCGCGCATCCGGTTGACCTCGTCCTTCGGCAGCGAGGAGCCACCGGTGACGGTCATCTTCTGCTCCTTGCCGGTGCCGAGGTCCTTGGCAGCGACGTGCATGATGCCGTTGGCGTCGATGTCGAAGGCGACCTCGATCTGCGGCACACCGCGCGGGGCCGGCGGCAGACCGGTCAGCTCGAACATCCCGAGCTTCTTGTTGTACGCCGCGATCTCGCGCTCGCCCTGGTAGACCTGGATCTGCACGGACGGCTGGTTGTCCTCGGCCGTCGTGAAGATCTCGGAGCGCTTGGTCGGGATCGTGGTGTTGCGCTCGATGAGCTTCGTCATGATCCCTCCCTTGGTCTCGATACCGAGGGACAGCGGGGTGACGTCGAGGAGCAGGACGTCCTTGACCTCGCCCTTGAGGACACCGGCCTGGAGCGAGGCGCCGATGGCGACGACCTCGTCCGGGTTCACACCCTTGTTGGCGTCCTGGCCACCGGTCAGCTCCTTGACGAGCTCGGCGACGGCCGGCATACGGGTGGAGCCACCGACGAGAACGACGTGGTCGATCTCGGAGAGCTGGATGCCCGCGTCCTTGATGACGTTGTGGAACGGGGTCTTGCAGCGGTCGAGGAGGTCCGCGGTCAGCTGCTGGAACTGCGAGCGCGTGAGCTTCTCGTCCAGGTGCAGCGGGCCCTCGGCGGACGCCGTGATGTAGGGCAGGTTGATCGTGGTCTCGGTCGAGGACGAGAGCTCGATCTTCGCCTTCTCCGCGGCCTCGCGGAGACGCTGGAGAGCCATCTTGTCCTTGGACAGGTCCACGCCGTGCCCGTTGGCGAACTGCTTCACCAGGTAGTCGACGACGCGCTGGTCCCAGTCGTCACCACCGAGGTGGTTGTCACCGTTGGTGGCCTTCACCTCGACGACGCCGTCACCGATCTCCAGGAGCGACACGTCGAAGGTGCCGCCTCCGAGGTCGAAGACGAGGATCGTCTGGTCGTCCTTGTCCAGGCCGTACGCCAGGGCGGCGGCGGTCGGCTCGTTGACGATACGCAGGACGTTGAGGCCCGCGATCTCACCGGCCTCCTTGGTCGCCTGACGCTCGGAGTCGTTGAAGTACGCCGGGACGGTGATGACCGCGTCGGCCACCTTCTCGCCCAGGTAGGACTCGGCGTCCCGCTTCAGCTTCTGCAGGATGAAGGCGCTCATCTGCTGCGGGTTGAAGCCCTTGCCGTCGATCTCGATCTTCCAGTCAGTGCCCATGTGGCGCTTGACGGAGCGGATGGTCCTGTCGACGTTGGTGACCGCCTGGCGCTTGGCCACCTCGCCGACGAGCACCTCGCCGTTCTTGGCGAAGGCGACGACGGACGGCGTGGTCCTGGCGCCTTCGGCGTTGGTGATGACGGTGGGCTCGCCGCCTTCGAGAACGCTGACGACGGAGTTAGTCGTGCCCAGGTCGATGCCGACCGCACGTGCCATTTCAATTCCTCCAACTGACTACTTGAGTGGATCTGACTCAAGAATGCACGACACCCGCCCCAGAGTCAACAGACCTGAGTCGGGCCGACTCAACTTAAGTGCACACACCCTTCGCCGTCGCGCTTCTCCCCCGCCCCCAGGGCACACCCACGTACGCCACACCCCTCGCGCACCGCCCAACCCACCATCCCACCGTGGGATCGTTCTGTCACAAAATGCCGCGAGACGGTCAGAAACGTCATCGATCGGCTGGTACAGGCACACCACTCCACACCACTCCATCGGACTCCGAACCCCCGGGCGGGCGCGATGCGGAACGCGAGACAGCGGCGCGTGCGGCAGAAGAACCAGAGGAAGAAGCAGCAGAGACAGAGGCGCCAGGCGCAAGCACGGCAGCCCCAGCAGCTCCAGCAGCCCCAGCAGCCCCAGGCCCCGCAGCCCCAGCGGACCCAGGGGCAGCAGACGCACCACGTGCAGCAGGCCCCGCAGATGCAAGCAGAGCAGGCCCAGATGCAGCAGGTGCGGCAGATGCAGCAGGTGCAGGCCCGGCGACAGCCTCAACCCCAGCCGTACCCCCACCCCCAGCCCCCCACCGGCACCGCCAGAGGCCACTTCCCCTCCCGCCCCGCCGCACGCCTGGCCGGCCTCACCGACCGGGCCGGACACCTCGCGGACCGCCTCGCCCCCCGCGCATCGGCCGAACGGGTGCTGGACCTGACCCTCGGCACCGCCCTCCTGATCGCGACCGCCCCCGCCGTCGCCCTCGGGGCCCTCGCCCTCGCGGTCCGGCGGGGCCCCGGCAACGTATGGGAGCGCACTCCCCGTACGGGTCTGGGCGGCCGGGTCTTCACGCTGCGCTCCCTGCGCACCCGCCGGCTCCGGCTCGACCTGCTCTCCCGGCTCCCCCAGGTCGTCCGGGGCG
Organism: Streptomyces microflavus; assembly: GCF_014650075.1. Taxonomy (GTDB): domain Bacteria; phylum Actinomycetota; class Actinomycetes; order Streptomycetales; family Streptomycetaceae; genus Streptomyces; species Streptomyces microflavus. The sequence goes on from NZ_BMUG01000002.1 coordinate 252,858, forward strand.
ACCTCTCCCTCGTGGGACCGGCCCCGCTGGCCCCGGGCGACCCGCGCGCCGCATGGCCGGGGGCCCGGCAGTGGCGGCAGGAGCTGCGGCCGGGACTGACCGGACTGGCGCAGGTGCGCGCCCGCTCCGGCATGCCGTGGGACGACCCCGCCCTGCTGGACCAGCACTACGCAGAGCACCATGGAGTCGTGCTCGACCTGGCGATTCTGACGGAAGCCGTACGCAACTCCCTGCGGACGACAACCGGGAGGGCACGGTCAACCAAGGCACACCTGAGCGACACAGATCACCGCCTGCCCGGCTACAGCCGGGTGGACTAAGTGGATAGTGTCAGCACAGACTAATTAAGTTACTGCTTAGTAGTAGTGGGCAGTCGTAACTGGATCCCGCTCTCGCAGGCCCGAGGAGCCCTACTCATGCAACTCGCCGCGATCATCGTGTCGCTGGTGCTGACGGTGGTCGGCGTTGCGCTCGTCGCCCGAGCCGTCGCGCAGATCTACCGCTTCGTCCGTCTCGGACAAGCGGTACCCGCCGGCAGCCGCACCGACGACCCCAAGCAGCGGACGATCACCTTGATCAAGGAGTTCGTCGGCCATACCCGCATGAACCGCTGGGGAATCGTGGGCGTCGCCCACTGGTTCGTCGCGGTCGGCTTCCTGACGCTGGGCCTGACGATCGTCACGGCGTACGGCCAGCTGTTCAAGGCCGACTGGGTGCTCCCGTACATCGGCACCTTCCTGCCGTACGAGGTCTACATCGAGTTCATCGCACTCGGCACGACCCTCGGCATCCTCGTCCTGATCGCGATCCGCCAGCTGAACCTGCCCTCGCGGGCGGGGCGCAAGTCGCGCTTCACGGGCTCGAAGATGGGCCAGGCGTACTTCGTCGAGGCGATCATCCTGATCATCGGCGCCGCGATCATGGTGCTCCGCGGTCTTGAGGGCGCGCTGCACCACGTGGACGGCTACGGGCCCGCGTACTTCGCCTCGTACCCCCTGGTCCTGGCCTTCAAGGGGCTGAGCGTCGAGACGCTGCAGAACCTGGTCTACCTGGCCGCGATGATCAAGCTCGGTACGACGATGATCTGGGCGATCACGGTCGGGCTGAACACGAACATGGGTGTCGCCTGGCACCGTTTCCTCGGCTTCCCGAACATCTGGTTCAAGCGGAACGCCGACGGCGAGGTCGCGCTCGGCGCGCTCCAGCCGATGACGACGGGCGGCAAGGAGATCGACTGGGAGGACCCGGCCGAGGACGCGGTCTTCGGTGTCTCCCAGGTCGAGCAGTTCTCCTGGAAGGGCATCCTCGACTTCTCGACCTGCACCGAGTGCGGCCGCTGCCAGTCTCAGTGCCCCGCCTGGAACACCGGCAAGCCGCTCTCCCCGAAGCTCCTGATCATGTCGCTGCGCGACCACGCGCACGCCAAGGCCCCCTACCTCCTGGCCGGCGGCGGCAAGGACATGGAGGGCAACGAGAAGGCCACCGCCGAGCAGCTCAAGGACGTCCCCGCGGCCGCCCTCGCCGAGGCCGAGCGCCCGCTGATCGGGACCGCCGAGGAGAACGGGGTCATCGACCCGGACGTCCTGTGGTCCTGCACCACCTGCGGCGCCTGCGTCGAGCAGTGCCCGGTCGACATCGAGCACATCGACCACATCGTCGACATGCGCCGCTACCAGGTGATGATCGAGTCCGCGTTCCCGTCCGAGGCGGGCACGATGCTCAAGAACCTGGAGAAGAAGGGCAACCCCTGGGGGCTGGCCAAGAAGGCGCGCGTCGAGTGGACCAAGGAGGTCGACTTCGAGGTCCCGATCGTCGGCAAGGACATCGAGGACCTCACCGAGGTCGACTACCTCTACTGGGTCGGCTGCGCCGGCGCCCTGGAGGACCGGGCCAAGAAGACCACCAAGGCCTTCGCCGAGCTGCTCCACATCGCGGGCGTCAAGTTCGCGATCATGGGCGGCGACGAGAAGTGCACCGGTGACTCCGCCCGCCGCCTGGGCAACGAGCCGCTCTTCCAGCAGCTCGGCCAGGAGAACGTCGCGATGCTGAACATGGCCTACGGCGAGTCCTTCGACGACGAGGGCAACGTCGAGCCGGAGACGAAGAAGCCCAAGTCGTCGAAGAAGATCGTCGCGACCTGCCCGCACTGCTTCAACACCATCGCCAACGAGTACCCGCAGCTCGGCGGCGAGTACGAGGTCATCCACCACACCCAGCTGCTCCAGCACCTCATCGACGAGGGCAAGCTGATCCCGGTGACCCCGGTCGAGGGCCTGATCACGTACCACGACCCCTGCTACCTGGGCCGTCACAACAAGATCTACACCCCGCCGCGCGAGATCATCGCGAAGGTCCCGGGCCTGCGGAACGAGGAGATGCACCGCCACAAGGAGCGCGGCTTCTGCTGCGGCGCCGGCGGCGCCCGGATGTGGATGGAGGAACGGATCGGCAAGCGCGTCAACAACGAGCGCGTCGACGAAGCCCTCGCCCTCAACCCGGACATCGTCTCCACCGCCTGCCCGTTCTGCCTCGTCATGCTGACCGACTCCGTCAACGGCAAGAAGAACGACGGCCAGGCCAAGGAGTCCATCCAGGTCGTGGACGTCTCCCAGCTCCTCCTGGAGTCGGTGAAGACGCCCGCGGATCCGGCGGGCGAGCCGGAGCAGGTGGACGCACCGGAGCCGGAACCGGCAAAGTGACGTAGCGCATCAACGCGAAGAGCGGCCGGACCTGCCTCGGGGGCAGGACCGGCCGCTTTTCCGTGCGTACCGGAACGTTTTCCGTGCGCACCGGAACGTTTTCCGTGCGCACCGGAACGTTTTCCGTGCGTACGGGAACGGGTGGGTGACGCGGACTGCATGTGAGCTCCGACATGTACGCGCGGACGCATCTGGAGCATCATGTGCCCCTGAAGACCGACCGCCGGACCGGGAAACGCACCCCGCCGACGGCAGCAGCCGCCATACGCCGATCGACGAACGAGGGCCCGTGCGCACACGCATCACGCACCCGCAGGCAACGACCACCACCACGGCCGCAGCCGCCCTCGCCGCAGGCTGCGCCGGTCTGCTGCTCGTGCTCACGGGCTGCGACAGCTCCTCGGCCGCCGGCCCGTCCGCCTCCGCCACCACCGCCGACGCCAAGAACGGCGACCGCGCACCGGTCCCGCTCGCCCCCGTCCCCCGCGGCGAGGGCAGCCGGGTCCCGTACGACTTCAACGGCGACGGCCACCGGGACCTCGTCATCAACGACCTGGTGAAGGCCCCCGAGGACCTGCACGGCGACGACGCAGGCATAGGCATCGTGTACGGCACCGAGGGCAGCCCCCTGGACCCGGCCGTACGCCAGCTGCTGAACGCCCGCGCGAACGCGGCGAAGTCCGGGGACACCCTCCCCGCCGCGTTCGACGCCGAGGCCGCCTGCGACCTGGACCGGGACGGCTTCACGGACCTGGTCGTCTCCACCGACCCCCCGTACAACGGTGTCGGCGCCCCGCCCGTCCCCCTCCAGATCCTCTTCGGCTCCCCCGAGGGCCTCACCGGCAAGGCAGTCACCCTGCGGATCCCGGCGCAGGCCCGGTACGGCAAGGAGTGGCCCGAGCACCCGGTCTGCGGCGACTTCGACGGCGACGGCAGCACCGACCTCGCGGTCACCGCGAGCGACGGCCGGATCTCCTTCCTGCGCGGCCCCTTCACCCGCGCCGGAGCCCCGAGCGGCGCGGAACTGCTCCCGGACGGCGGCCCGTACCTGTACGCCCCCGAGCCCGAGGCCGACACCGACGGCGACGGCTACGACGACCTCGTCGCCACCGCACGCCCGCGCACGCCCGGAAAGGCGGCCAAGGGCACCCTGCTGCTCGGCTCCGCGGACGGCCCGGCGCGCCCCGGCGGCCCGTACACCTTCGCGCCGGAGGAGCTCCCCGAGGCCCCTCTGCGCACGAAGGGCGCCACCCGCACCGCGCTCCTCGCCCACGGCGACTTCGGCGGTGCCGACGGCGACAGTGACGGCGGCGGCAAGAAGACGGACACGGTGGTGCGGACGTACCGCGGCGAACGCCAGGACCTGGTCGCCCTGTATGCGGCGGGCACCACGGACGACCCGGTACTGGCCTTCTCCACAACGGTGTTCCTCCCCTGAACTCCCCTACCGGCGCCCCCTAGGGGATGTCACAGCTCGGCCGCAATGGCGGCCGGGTTCCCCCGCCCCCCGCACCACACCTGCGAGGACCAGGTACGTTCGATGGGTGGCTGGATTCAGGATCGGACGCGGCCGGGACAACCGCACCCCGCAACAACCGCAGCAGCAGCGGCAGCAGCCGTACGGAGGGCAAGCACCACAGCCGCCGTACGGTGCTCCGTCGTGGCCGACGGCAGGAGCCGACGGCAACGGCGCGGCGCCACCGCCGTACGGAGCTCCCCAGGGCGCCCCGTACACCGGCGGCGGCTACGCGGGCAACGGGCACGACGGCAGACACGGCGGGCACGGACAGGGCCCGCACGGGACCCGCGGCGGGCACGGCGAGCCGGAGTACTTCGGCGACCCCTACGCCGACCCCGCACCCCATGACCCGTACGCCAACAACCCGGGTCACACACAGGCGTTCAGCATCAACGACGACCCGTACGGCGACGGCGACACCTACCGCGCCGGTTCCGCCCCCGCCCAGCCCGCCGGCCCGCGCCTGCCCTGGAAGCAGCTGCTGACCGGCATCGTCACGCGCCCGGGCCCGACGTTCTGGCAGATGCGGGACTACCCCGTCTGGGGCCCGGCGCTGATCGTCACGTTCCTCTACGGCCTGCTCGCCCTGTTCGGCTTCGACCAGGCGCGCGACGAGGCGATCGGCGCCCCCGTCGCGACGGCCGTCCCGTACGTCCTCTTCACCGGCGTCGGCTTCGTCATCGGCGGCCTGGTCCTCGGCGCGGTGACCCACACCCTGGCCCGCCAGCTCGGCGGCACGGGCTCGTGGCAGCCGACGGTGGGCCTGTCGATGCTGATCATGTCGATCACCGACGCCCCGCGGCTGATCTTCGCCGTCTTCCTCGGCGGCGAGAACTCCCTGGTCCAGATCCTGGGCTGGCTGACCTGGCTGGCGGCCGGCGCGCTGTTCACGTCGATGGTGAGCAAGTCGCACGACCTGCCGTGGCCGAAGGCGCTGGGAGCGTCGGGGATCCAGCTGATCGCGCTGCTGTCGATCATCAAGCTGGGCACGATCTGAGGCTGGGCACAGCACACGAGAAGGCCCCCGGGCGCGCGTCCTGCGCACCCGGGGGCCTTTCACGTACTACGCGCGCGCCGACCCACGTCCGTACGACGTCCGTACGACATCCCTACCGACGCCGTACGGTACGGGGCTACGCGTCCAGAACCTGCCCGGCCCGCCGCACGACGGGCTTCTCGACGCTCCAGGGGAAGTTGATCCACTGATCGGTCTTCTTCCACACGTACTCGCACTTCACGAGGGAGTGGGACTTCTCGTAGATGACGGCGCTGCGGACCTCGGCGACATGGTCGACGCAGAAGTCGTGGACGAGCTTGAGCGTCTTGCCGGTGTCGGCGACGTCGTCGGCGATCAGAACCTTCTTGTCGGAGAAGTCGATCGCGTTGGGCACGGGCGCCAGCATGACGGGCATCTCCAGGGTGGTCCCGACGCCCGTGTAGAACTCCACATTCACCAGATGGATGTTCTTGCAGTCGAGCGCGTAGGCGAGCCCGCCCGCGACGAAGACCCCACCGCGAGCGATGCTCAGCACGACATCGGGCTCATACCCGTCGTCGGCGACGGCCTGCGCCAGCTCGCGCACCGCCCGCCCGAAGCCCTCGTATGTGAGGTTTTCCCGCACGTCACTAGCCATGTTCGATCACACCTGGGTCCGATGGAAATTCTGGAACGACCGCGAGGCCGTCGGACCCCGCTGCCCCTGGTACCGCGACTCGTACCGCTCGGAGCCGTACGGGAACTCGGAGGGCGAGGTCAGCCTGAACAGGCACAGCTGCCCGATCTTCATGCCCGGCCAGAGCTTTATGGGCAGGGTCGCGAGGTTCGACAGCTCCAGGGTCACGTGCCCGGAGAACCCGGGATCGATGAACCCGGCCGTCGAGTGCGTCACCAGCCCGAGCCGCCCGAGCGAACTCTTCCCCTCCAGCCGCGAGGCCAGGTCGTCGGGGAGCGAGATCACCTCGTACGTGGACGCCAGCACGAACTCCCCGGGGTGCAGGATGAACGCCTCGTCCCCCTCCGGCTCGACCGTGCGCGTCAGGTCGGGCTGCTCGACGGCGGGGTCGATGTGCGGGTACCGGTGGTTCTCGAACACCCGGAAGAAGCGGTCCAGCCGCACGTCGATGCTCGACGGCTGCACCATCGACGGGTCGAAGGGATCAATGCGGACTCGGCCGGCGTCGATCTCGGCCCGGATGTCCTTGTCTGAGAGAAGCACGTCCCGAGGATACGCAGAAGGCACGAGCCCGCCCCAACCGGACCACCCGGGGGCCGGGCAAACCGGACTGCGGGGGGGGAGCCTGGGAGAGCAGAGGCAGGGGGTAGGGCAGAGGCAGAGGGCAGGGGGCAGGGCAGAGGGCAGGGGCGAGGAGAGGCAGAGGCAACGGCCACCACCACCGCACGGCCCCCTACCCCTGCCCCCGCCCCTACGTCCCCAACTACCGCTTCTCGAACCCCACAGGAACGGCCTGCCGCAACCGTGCACACCGGGGGCACCGGATCAACCGCCCCGGCCCGATCCGGTCGGCCCCGAGCTGCTGCATCGGGAACGACGAGGTAGCAAAAACGTGCCCTTCGGCACAGCGGACGACGGTGCGCTCCATCGACTCCATCAAGTCCCTTCCCCAACGGCATATGGACGAGACCGCCACATTAGGGGATGAACAGGACGCCACCACAAGCGGCACTCCGACCACTCACGCTACGCCCCCAACTCCCGCCCACCACAACCGCGTCCACTCGGCCCACCGCACGGGACACACACCGAACAGGCCCCACGGCTCATCCGCCGGGGGCCTGACATGGGGTACAGTGTGTGACGATGCAGCGCCGATCATCGACGCGCTTCGCGGGTGTAGTTTAATGGTAGAACATGAGCTTCCCAAGCTCAGAGCGCGAGTTCGATTCTCGTCACCCGCTCCACGACTAAGGCCCAGGTCATCGACCCGGGCCTTGTTTGTTGTCTGGACCACCTCAGGTGTCGCGTGCCCGTTCCGTGCCCGATCGCTGCTGGGCCTGCTCCTCCTGTGCCCGGAGTCGTGCGGCGCGCACGTGAGCGTCAATGCCGTCGGCCACCTCCTTCTGCCGCTCGGTGTCGGAGTGCTGATAGATCAGCGCGGCCCGCTCGGTGGACTGGCCGGCCCGCACCATCGTGTCCTTGAGGGTCGCCCCGGACCGGGTCGAGAGGGTGTGCCCCGTGTGCCGGAGGTCGTAGAAGCGGAAGTTCTCCGGCAAGCCGACTTTGGCCCGCGCCTTGCGCCACTTCCGGCCGAAGGTGGAGCGGCGGAACGGCTTGCCCCTCTCCCCCACGAACAGCAGCCCGTCCGGCTTCTTCTCGGCGTACCAGTCGAGATGGCGCTCCAGGTCGGTCGCCATGAACGCCGGCAGCACGAGGAAGCGCCGACTGGCCGCCGACTTGGTGTCTCCCGGAGCGCGACGGCCCGTGGTCAGCTCAGGTTCAGCCGTACGGACCCAGACGCCGACGTTCTCCAGGTCCACGTCCGGCCGACGCATCGCCGCCTGTTCCTCGGGCCGGGCCGGTCCGTAAGCGGCGATGTAGACCATCAACCGCCACCGGGGACCCATCGCGTCGGCCAGGGCATCGACCTGCGGGACGGTGGCCGTCGGGCGCTCCTCCGCGGATTCCTTGCCCGCGCCCTTGATCCGGCACGGATTGCGGCGGATCAGCTCATCGTCCACGGCGGTCTCCATGATCGCCTTGAGGAGCCGGTACGACTTGGCCACCGTTGTCGGCGCCTCAGTCACCTTCAGCCTCTCGGTGCGCCAGGTCCGGACGCCAGGCGGAGTGATCTTGTCGAGGTCGACCCCGTCGAAGGTCGGCAGGAGGTGCAGCCGGAGCAGGCGGCGATACAGCTCGTCCGTCGTCGCGGCGAGGTCACGCTCCTCCACCCACCGAAGGGCGTACTCAGCAAAGTTCACCTTGCCGGCGTCAGGGTCGCGCCAGTCTCCTGACCGAACCTCGCTCTGCCGGTCGGCAAGCCAGTCGTCAGCATCCCGCTTGGTCCGGAACGTCTCGGGCGCCGGGCGGTCGATGCCGTCCGGCCCCAGATAGCGAGCCTGATACCGCCCCGAGGGGAGCTTGCGCACACGGCCGAACTGCCGCTTCTTGCCCGCCATCAGGCGACACCCCGCAGACGACGCGCGGGCGTGACCGTGTGGGCGGCCACGAACGCCTCCACCACGTGCTCCGCGATCCGGACGTGTCGGCCCACCTTCACGTACTCAATGCGCCTTTCCGCGATCAAACGGCGCGGGAACCGAGCGGTCGTGCCGAGCAGTTCGGCAACCTGCTCAACGGTCAGCAGCCTGTTCGTCATGATCAGCATTCCCCTGTCTCTTCGAGTTCGGCGCGGTGTTCGCGGGCGGTTTCGCGGTTGTGTTGGATGTCGCGGTGGATGTTGGCGGCGAGCCAGGATTCGCCGGGGGTGTGGCCGTTTCCGGCGTAAGCCCAGTGCGCGAGCGTGAGCGTGGTGGCCTCGGGGTGGTCGTCGGGGTCGGGGAGGCCGAGGGCGGCGCGTTGTTCGGCGGCGCGGTAGTCGGCGCGGACCTGGCGGAGGGCGCCGAGGGTGGTGGAGTAGGCGCGGGATTTGGTGGAGAAGTGGCCGCGGAAGCCGAGCATGTGGGCCCAGTCGCGGAGCTTGCGTCCGGGGTAGGCGTGGTGGAGGTCCAGGCACGCTTCGATCAGCCGCCGGGGGTGCTCGGGCACGTCGAGGAGGACGAGCGCTTCCTTGTTGCCGATCCGGTGATCGACGGTGCCGGTGGTCTCGGCGGCTTTGGTGGCGTACTTGGCGACGTAGGAGGCGACGGCCTGTTCGGTGAGGTCTTCGCCGTTGCCGAATGCGCCGATGGGCTGCACGTCGAGCTGTGTGCCCCACCGAAGAGTCCAGCCGTCGTTGATCCCGGCTTCCGGAACGGCCGGCACAACCACTTCGACCCGGGCGGCGGCGGCGCGGATCGCGTCGTCCAGGAGGTCGAGGGTGGCCCAGGCCGGGGGCGGGGTGTCCGGGCCTTCGGGTCCGTCGAAGCGGATGACCGCGTGGAAGTGGACGGCTCCGCGCTTCTGGTACTCGGCGACCTTGCCGAAGGAGACTTTGGACTGTTCGCGGGCGGCTTTCTGGGTGAGTCCGGCGCTGCGGGCGATTTCGCGGCGGAGGTAGATCGTGAAGTAGCGCCAGAGGTCGGAGGCGTGGTTGTTCCACAGCACTGCCCCCGCGTAGTCGTACGTGTCTGGGTCGAGCGGTGTGCCCAGTTCCGGGGCGTCCTCGGGGTGCGGGGTGCCGCAGCGGCAGGTGCGGTTGCCGGGCCGGTTGTGGACCGGACCGAACGAGGGGGCCGTCAGGGTGGCGAAGACCCGGGGGTGATCCCGGATGGTCGTAGGGGTGCCTTTGTCGGGGTCGCCGGTGAGTCCGGCGCGGATGAGGTGGTAGGTGTCGCCTGCGTAGGTCCAGGCGCAGGCGGGGCAGCGGGAGGCGCGGCGGTTGCCGCAGGCGATCCGTAACCGGCCGCCGGGCTCGGTGTCCGTGGAGTAGTGGTGCAGCAGGGTGCCGGTTGCCCTGTCGATGGTCTTGGTGGCGCCGGTGAGGTGGATGGGCTGGGAGCAGCCGCCGGTGCGGCGGAGTTGTTCGGTGAGGCGGTCGAAGCCGGGAGACCCGGCCACCCGGAGCAGATCGCCCAGGGTGGCCGGGTCCAGGCCCGCCGCAGTCGCAGCAGCGGTAGTGGTCATGGTCAGCGTCCCGTCCGGCCGTGCGCGGACCCGTGGTTTGCGGTGTAGCCCTCAACCAGGGCCTTAACCTGGCTGTCACCGGTCGCGGTCGCGGAGGCTCCGCAGTGGCAGACGGCCGAGCCGGTGGCGGGGGTGTTGGGGGACGGCTTGCTGACGTGGAGGCCGGGGCGGTCCGGGGTGGGGGTCAGGTCAGCCATGGTCGGCCGCCTGAGTGCCGGTGTCCGCGGTGAGGGCGTCGAGGGTGGTGGCGGCTTCGGCCGCGGCGGCGGCGAGACTGCGCAGGGCCTCAGCGGAGCCGGTCGAGGCGAGCAGCGAGATCGTGATGTCAGCACCCTCAACTTCGAGGCTCACGAAGGGGTGTGCCGGGTTGGGGAAGGGGCGAACGCGGAAGGCGGTGTTCGGGTCGATGTGCCCGGAGACGGTGAGGGTCCTCACGCGGCCACCGCCTTGGACACGGTCCGGGTGTGGCCGGTGCCGTGGCAGGCGGGGCAGTGGGCGGTGATGGTCTTGCGCTGCCCGTCGGGGGTGGTCTGGCCGGTGGTGATGGTGACGGTGGGGAAGCCGTCGCAGTGGCCGCAGATCGGCCGGGGCGGGGTGTGCTGGGGCATGATGGGAGCTCCCTTTCGGGTCCGTTGGATCTGGAAGTGGTAGGCGCCCGGGGCGGCGGAAACTTGGCGGTGGAAGCCGCCCCGGGTGCTGTCAGCAGTTGTTCGGACGGTTGAGCAGCGAGCGCAGGACCACGGCGCAGATCGCGACGGACGCGGCGGTGATCGCGGTCGCGAGCAGCATGGAGACGAGGACCGTGCCGATGATCAGGACCATGGCGGTGCCGCCCGCGGCGGCGACCAGGAGCGATCCCGGGGTGAGCTGAACGGCCGGCCGGGAGACCGGAGCAGCCGGGACGGGCGCCTGGGCTGCGGCGGAGGTGTGGTGGCAGGTGCAGGCCGGGGCGTGGGTGATGCCGGTGAGCGGCTGGACGAGGGACATGCCCGGGGTGGGGGCGGTGTCCGGGGGCGGAATCTTCGGGGTGAACACGGTTAGGCCTCCTGTCAGGGGTTGCAGCGGTGGGTGCGGGCGGCGAGTTCGGCGGCGGAGCGGTTGAGGTAGTCGGCGGAGAAGTTGCAGCCGGGGGCGGTGCAGGCGGCGGTGTGCTTGGTCCGGCCGCGGCCGTCGTGGTGGGTGCCGACCTGAACGGGGCCGACGCGGAGCACGTTCGTGAAGCGATTCGGGCGCGCCATGACATGAACCTCCTTACGGGTTAGGTGAGTTGGGCAGTGATGGCGTCTGCGAGGGGTGCGGGGATGCCGAGGCGGGCGCGCAGGGTGGCGGAGTCGATCCGGCTTCCGGTGGTGGCGTGGTGGGTGTCGGCGAGCTTCCGGGCGTGGTCCAGAAGGGCCGGAGGAACGGCCGCGGTCGGAGCGGTCACCGGAGCCGGAGCAGGTGCCGCGGCTTCCTCAGGAGCAGGCACGGAGGGCAGTTCGGGGGGCGGTTCGGGGGGGCGCTCCACTGTCACGTCCGGGGCCGGTTCGGGCTCGGAAGGGGCGGGCAGCGTTGCCGCGGTGACGGGCTGGGTCTCGGTGGGCGCGGCGGCGGGGCTGTGGACGAGGAGGGTTCCGCCGAGGAAGGCGAGGGCGGGCCATCCGGCGACGAGGATGCGCAGCCAGGCCGGGACGTCGCCGAGGTCGAGGAGTCCGGCGGTGGCGACGTTCGCGCCGAGCGAGGCGGCGAGGGCGATGATGAACCAGGCCCAGGCGGCGCGGTTGTCCGCGGTGGTGCGCATGCGGCGCCAGGCAGCGACGAGGAGCAGGTCGACGCTGACGGGGTAGGCCCAGGCTTTCCAGCCGTCTTGTCCGGCGGCTGCGGCCAGGTCGTGCAGGTGAGCGAAAGACAGGGCACCGGCAATGACGGCCTGGATGAGTACGGCGTCGATTCGGATGCGGGACACGGGTTCACCTCCTTTCGAGGGTGCGGGGCCGGGGCCGGGCGGGACGCGAGGGTTCACCGCCCGGCACCGGGGCGAGGGGGTCAGGCGTCGGGGGCGGTGCCTTCGCCGAGGCAGTTGAGGCAGAGCCCGTCCTGCTGGCCGACCGGGCGGCGCTTGCGACCGACCCGCACCGTGATCGCGACGTTTCCGGTCCCGCCGCACGGCTGGCACGACGCCGGTTCGACCGGGGCGGGGGCGGGGTTCTTCGGGGGTTTGGTGGTGGTCCGTTTGGTGGCCATGGCGGTGGTTCCTTCCGGTTCCGGGCATGGGCGGGGTAGGGACCTGGCGCGAGACAGTCACGCCAACTGGGCTTGCAGAGTGGAGAGTTAGCTGGTTGCCGGGCGGGGCTTGAGGAGCGGTGAGCCCGGGGCCGGGGCGGCGGAAACGGCCGGCCGGAACGGTGCCAGAGCGGCAATGTGCGGGGTGAGGTGCGCGTACTCCCGGCAGACCGCGACGGCTTCGGCCGGGGTCATGGCGGGGGTGCGGATCCGGGACCAGCCGCCCGAGGAGTCCCCAGCCACCGCCACACCGGGGCGGTCCGGGGCGATGGTGGTCACGGCGAACACGGCGTCGGGGGCGATGTCCCCGAGGCCCATGTCGGCGGTCTGCTTGTCGTTGACGCGGTGGACGACGCGGCCGGTGAGCTGGGCGCGGAGCATGGTGGCGCCCTTGCCGAGGTCGGAGCCGAAGCGCTGCCCACAAACCTCCAGATAGATGCCGACCGCGCGGGCCATCTGTGCGAGCCGGATCATGTGCATCACCATCCGGTCCCGCCGGTCCTCATCCTTCTTGGCCGAGACGAGGAACAGTTCCGCGACCTCGTCCACCAGGACCACCAGCGGCACCGGCCGCACCGCGGCAGGCAGCCCCCACAGGTCGGATACGCCGTGGTCGCTGAGGAGGTCGAAGCGCTCTTCCATCTCGCCCACAAGGGCTTCCAGCAGCCCGGACGCTTCGTCGGGAGTGATGGCGAGGGCGGAGAGACGGGGCGCGTAGCCACGCTGCTCGACCCCGCGCTTGCAGTCGATGCCGACCAGGCCGACCGGGAGCTTGGCCAGGCCGGAGACGAGGTTGCGCTGATACATCGACTTGCCCGACTGGTTCGCACCCAGCGTCAGGGAGTGCGGGATCTTCTGGTAGTCCCGGACGAAGGCCGTACCGTCCTCCCGCAGCGCCACCGGCACGACCAGCGGGCCAGCCAGGAGCTTGCGGGGCAGGCGGCGGGGCATCTTCACCCGGCGCAGCACGTCGTAGCCGGTCATCCGCAGTTCCACGAACCCCGGCTTCACCTCCACCACATGCACCGAGTGAACACCCCAGGCGTGCCGCAACCGTTCCGAGGCGGCGGCCACGTCGGCGGGCTCCAGACCGGCGGGAAGGCGGAGGATCGCCCGCATCCCGGTGGTGGAGTAGCGGACCCGGCGGACCTGCGGGGGGACCGGCTGGACGTCCTGGCGGCGGGCCAGGTTGCGGACCATGAACGCCCGCAGGCGGGACGGCTGGACCGTCAGCCCGCACACATCCATCGTCGCCCGATACGTGAGCGTGAACCGCACCCGCGCGACCGGCGCACCGACCAGCGACCAGAACACCCGCGGGGACCGGGCCTTCGCGTAACCGAGGCCACCGGCAGCCGATAAGGCCCCCGCAACCTCGATCACCGTGGACAGGTCCGACATGATCAGGCACCCGCCGTGATGGCCACCGCGCGGAACGAAATACCGTGCCGGGTCTGACCGTTGAACGTGTTCTCCCAGTCCCGGGCCTTGAGACCCACCACGTGCACCACCGTTCCCGGCGTCAGGCCCTCCGGGACACCCGTGCTCGGCACGGTCACCTGGTACAGGTTGCCCTCCCCCTCATCCGAGATCAGCAGACCCACCGTCGCGAGCGGGGCCCCGGTCTCACGGTCGATGGCAATCTCGCCGGTCTGCTTGCTCACGAGCTTCGGCGTCGGAGGCGTCGCCACGAACACGACAGCGGAAGAAGTGTCGATCTTGAAGGACGGCATGAGCTTGCTCCTCAGACAGAGGTGACTGACTTGGCTAGCCTTCTTGGCTGCATGACCAACGTAAGCAACATGGCTAGTCATGTCAACACCTGACTGTCTTGGCTGTCCTAATGTCGGGGTCGCCGCGTACCATCGCCCCATGACCTTCGTTCCCGATCCCCTCGACCCAGACGATGACCGGCCGCCCTACGAGCAGGTTGCGAGCAGCCTCGGAGCAGCGGTCCGGACGAGGAAGATCGCACCAGGGGAGAAGCTGCCATCGCAGAAAGAGTTGACGGAGCACTACGGCTTCGCGCGCGCGACCATCCAACGCGCACTGCGGGACCTCGAAGACGAAGGGCTAGTCGTCTCCCGCAAAGGAAGCGGAGTCTTCGTCCGCAGCCGGACGGAACGGCCGGCGGGGCTACGTCCCTACGTAGAGCAGGCCTTTGCCGCCACGGACGTCACCATCGACTTCGCCGGGTTCTCCAGCGAAACCCTGCACGGAGCCCTGCAAGAGCCGTTGGACAAGATCCGGATCGGCAGGCTGACGCCCGCAAGCATCAAGGTCCGCATACTAGTTCCGGATATGGCTGTCCCTCAGGCAGCTCCAGTCCGCCGTGAGGACTGCGGCGATGACGAACGACTCCGATCCCGCATGCACGACATCATGGTCGGGTACGCCCGCAGCATCCGTGACTCAATGGCGGAGCTGAGCCACCTGGGCTTGGTCCCCGAGACGAGCGTTGAGGTGCGAGTCCACAGTGGTACTCAGTTCTTCAAGCTGTACGTGATCAACGGAGCAGACGCCTTCTTCGGCTACTACCCGATCAAGCCCAACAAGGTTGTGGCGCAGGGCGAGCCCATCGAAATCTACGACCTGGTGGGGAAGGACACTGTCCTCTTCCATCACTCCGTCAACGACAGCGACTCGTCTAGCGGCACGCAGCAGGTCCAGCAGGCTGACATGTGGTTCGACAGCGTGTGGAACAGCATCGCGAGGGGATTCGACCTTGATGGACACTGACGACCTAGCCGCAGCGCTTGCCAGCACTACCGTGGTGCTTTTCGACTTCGACGGCCCCATCTGCGACGTGTTCGCTGGCCGCCCGGCGGATCAAGTCGCCAGGGAACTTGCCGCACTTGCAGCCAGGCGCAACCCGGAGCTGGAAGAGAAGCTGTCCGGAATCGACGATCCTCTCGAAGTCCTGCGTCTGGCCCACGAAGCCGATGACGCCGTGGGTCTGGAAGTCGAGAAAGCCCTCACCGCAGCCGAGATCGAAGCGGTAGGAATGGCGGGAGCCCCTACTCCGGGAGCCGCTGCGTCCCTGGAGGCGGTGCGAGCGTCAGGGAGGGGGGCCGCGGTCGTGAGCAATAACTCTGCCGAGTCCGTCCGGACGTTTCTTGATCAGCATGAGCTGTCGCAGTACGTGCTCACGGTGGTGGGGCGCCCTGAGCAGCATCCTGAGCTCATGAAGCCGAACCCGCATTCCCTGATCACGGCAGCCGAGTCCTTGGACGTCGACGTGACCCTGTGCGCCCTAATTGGCGACTCGCTGACGGACATCCAGGCCGCTCACGCGATCGGCAGCACGGCCATCGGGTACGCCAACAAGCCGCACAAGCACCAGCTCTTCATCGAGGCCCAAGCAGAAGCGGTAACCGACTCCATGCAATCCATCGCCCAGGCGATCCACCCCCAGCCGGGACCCTAACGCTCTGCGCCTCCCTGGAGTTGTTACAGGTTTCTCTACCTCATCAAGGCACCCGGCTGCGCTTCGCTCCGCCGGGCGCGCTTCCCGGCTCTGGCTGCGCCCGCGCTCCTGCCTTCGGCCCGCTCGGCGCTGCCGCCGCCGACGCGCGCCCGCAGTGGATAGGCCCGTGGGGCATGAGTCGAGAACCAAGCCCGCGGCTTCAAGAGGATGCCTCCGGCGGGGGCGCTCAGACTCCGGGATGGACGGGGCGCCGTTCGCGAGTGCCGGCCGGAGTAGGGCGAGCGTCGTGGGGCTCCCATCCCGACCACCTTCGACCCAGGCAGAGCCGAGCAGTCGCGGCCCAGGGCGTCAAGGTCGTTCGTACAGTGGCGCGCTCCACCTTGACGCCCTGAACCACGACCGCTCCACGACGTGTGGGTCGAAGGCGGACGGGATGGGAGCCGGGGTGAGTGGTGGGGAAGGTCGGTGCGCGCCAGATCAGATTGGATGCATTACTGAACGAGAGCTCGGCTGCCCACGTCAACCCAATCCTTGAAGGTCGTACACAAAATGAAACAGGATAACGAGACCTATCCCATTTCATCAAAGCTGACAATAGAACGATCCGGACCAAATGTACTAACCGTCATCTTCGCTGGCCGCCCCGGGGGTGCATCGAGGAAGCCAGTAACGACCACTCGGCGACGCTCTCCATGATATTGGGCGGCACGTCGATATGTGACTAGATCAAGGTCGAAAGAAACCGATCGTGGTCGACCATCAACGAGCGTTTCGAGGGTCACACGACCACTCTCCTCATTAGCCTTGAGGGACATCCTCCTAATTACTCCGTAAAGAACAGTCTCGGATGGCTCATCTGCTTCCTTCAGCTCGTTCTGAACCTCCGTTAGTATTTCTCTATTTACGCTCGAAAAGATGATTTGGCGCCGCAAATCATCCGGCACGGGGGCCGCTGGGGCCCAATTGAAGGCAATATCAAACGTCTCAACTTTCCCCTTTCCGATCACCTCCAAAACTGCAGCGCAAAGCTCACTCGAAACACCCTCGCCTACCGAGTCTCGAATGTCAGAACGAGTAGGCGTTCGGTCGCGACGCATTGTCAATTCGGCAAGCGTTTCCAGAGAACGTGACAGCGTCGCGAGAACTCGCCGATCGAAGTACGTGTCTTCGGATTGGACATCTAGGCGTGGTACGCCATCGCCGTATCGCTCCGTCGAACCGAATCGAGCATTGCTGATCACAGGCAATACGTAGGATCCTGGACGCGTTTGCCCCAACCTGAGTCGACGAGCGTGCGCGTGCGCAGCTTTCGGAATTGCCCTTCCGTAATAACCTTGACGATGAATGGTCGCAGCTGCAGCAGAAACCATCAGATGATTCGCAGCATTGAAGAGACCAAGACCAGCTTGCAACGAGATCGTACCTTCATCGATATCGTCGTCTTGAGCTCTTAGGTCAGTCACGTCAAGGAACTGCCTAGAGATATCCCTTAGGACATCTACTGGATCCCGCCGCTCCAGCCGGGCCACCTCTGCTGTCAGGATTTCGACAGTTCGCTTGAAGTCGGCTGCTTCAGAGATCCTGGGAACAAGCACAGCCGCGCCCACGTCATCTCCCGCTTGCCAGAGTTCAGCCAGGGCGCCAGAGCGGGCGCGGACCCAACCTGCACGGCTTAGGTAGCTGGAAAGCTCCTCGGGCCCAACGTCGGAGGTAATCACGCGATACCCTCCCCGGTCACAGAATCCGTTCCGAAAAGTCTCTGATGAGCAAAATCAAACATCACGTCGAGGCCGGCAGCGTTTAGCCTCTGCGCCTTCGGGAGGTGGAGTCTCGTCGTGACCTCGCCGCGAGCCTTATCCCGGTCCTGCACCTGTACGTAGACGCCTGAGCACTGCAGCAATAGCGATTTCGGGTCATGCGTAAGCCAGGTGCTGGCATCGCGAGGCACGATCACGACGCCGAGGTAACCGGGAGCAGTCCGGTACGGGCCTCGCAACTTGTCGTAGGTCGCGACGTCTAGGTCGTATGCGAGAGTCTCGTCATCGGCGAGGTACTGGGGCTCGAAGGTGCACTTCATCTGCAGCTCGACGAGCCGGTGATCCCGCTTCAGCGTGGCATCGACGCCATCCTTGTCCACATTCCAGGATGCGACAGTGGCGTTCGCGTCTGTGGCCACGGCCAGAACATAGGCAAGGCTGATCTGCTCCTGTTGCCAGGTGGCAGGGTCCCCCACGCGGTCTCCTTGACGCCGGCTGGCCACAACGACCACCAGGATACCGTCAGTTGCCCGAGTTCGTGCCCGATGAGCCTTCCGCGTGGGAGTGCGCAGGCCAAGTGCATCACTCACTGTCCACACCTCCCTGCGCTGGTCGGCCAAGCCTTCGTCAGGGTCGCATGCAAAGTCGGGCGCCCACGGAGTAGCACGTCCCGTACGTCAAGCCACTTCTACGTTGACACACCGAGGGAGCGACGAAAGCTGTACATAAATGGACAAACTACCGTCATTCGCAAGGTTCGGCGCTTCGATGGGTATCACTTTATCGAACCCATGCCCGAACGGGGAGCCCTGAACCGTCTACGAGACACACAGCAACGGAGGGCACCGGAGGGGCATCCGGCAGCGCAACCCAACGGGTTCGGGTGGCTGGTTACTGCAAGAGGGCAATGGAAATATTAGATTTTGCGTAACCCTACGAAGTCACCCCTACCCTCGCTGACCAGCTTTCGTACCTCCAAGCGAGAGCTTCCCGATGGGGCCTACGCACAAGATCACGAAGGTGGGGTGTTTCGATGCGCAGGTCCGCGATCGATGGCCCTCCAGGCCGGATAACCACCTCAAGGGAATCGGGGTCAAAGGCAAATAGGTGAGCGTCAAAAGCTCGATGAAGTCCCGCGCTCATCGGGATACCGTTTCGAGGATCATCGGACCCGTCATACTGAACAGGGATCAGGTGTGCTGCCTCGATCATTGGCCGAACCGAGATACCTGTCAGTGGACACCTAGGCCCATACCTTTGAAAAACACGCAGCTTAAACCTAGCTTGGTCGGGGCGCACCTGCACTTCCTGATGGCGACGACGACGCCGGTTCCCTATGGGCTCGAAAGGATCCCCATCCGAGTCATCTCGCTCAAGAACCCTCCGAGGGGCTTCCTCGCCGTACGTGATAAGGAACTGCTCACTCTGATCCTCCCATCCTTCAACCCATGCCAGGCGGACGCTTCGCACCGCGGAACTTGGTGTCGGCTTGGCGATGACGAAGATCGGTAGCCTGAGTAGCGCAGCTGCTTTTGTCGCTGCAATTTCAGAAGCATCCCGCCCAACCTGACGGCCAGTGTTGGGATAGTGGTAGAGAACTGCGTGTTCCCCGAGGTCGTCTGGATAGTGCACGCCTGTATGCAAGACACCCATTGCGATACCACCTGAGTGAATGAGCCCCGTACGTCGAGAGTCCAGCCAGATACCCTGCCCGCCACCGTAAGCACCAAAATCCCTGAGGACCTGGGGCTGAAGGCGGCTAACATCATGAGCCGTGTTCAAATGCCGCCATACGGCGAGACGCCACGCCAATTCCCCATCGACGGTGGCTGGTTTGGAATCAACAATGGTGAATCCCAGTTGCTGCAAGACTCGGTTGCTGTGCGCTAGCCCACCACTGAGAACCCTGAGGGAACGGCTTCCGTGCTGATGTCGGTTGGCTGCATTGGCAATAGCCTTCGCGTCATACAGGCCACCATCGAACTGAACATAGAATCGGCTTGCTTCACTGAAACCCTGATCTTGCAGGAAGCTCGCTCGTCCAGCCTCGCGGTACACCTTCAGGACGTGGAGTACGGCTTCCCTGTCTGTCAGGCTCGGATGCGTCATAGCTCCCCCTCGTTAGCCTGCAATGGAAGGTACTCCCTGCCACTGACAGCCAGGGCCGACCAGCAGGCGAGGACACGACCTCGCTCCGATGGAGTTACGGATCAAAGGGCCGCCTGCACCCCCGCAAGCGCTACCAAGTCGACCGCGCCTCCGTCGAACGGCGGAGGCGTCACCCAGCCCCTGCCCAGCCATCGCACCGGCCCGAGGGCAGCGGTAGCAGACGGCTTGGATGAGCGGTGGTCAGCCTCGTGCCCGATCCGTGCCCGGCGGGGCGGTAAACCACGGTCAACAGGGGCTGCCAGAGAGAGCTTCAGACTTCGCCTTGGTACCTGTTGCCGCTGGTCAGCTCACTAGGGACCTCCAGAAACACGGTGATTCCCAAGCTCAGAGCGCGAGTTCGATTCTCGTCACCCGCTCTTTGATGAAGGCCCCGGTCAGCAACCGGGGCCTTCTTGTTGTCTGGACCACGTCAGACGTCGCGCACCAGATCCGCACCAGAAGGCCGGCCCGGCCCTTCCTGTAAGCGGCTCGAACTAGCTCTGTTGAGTCCCCGGCGACCTTGAGAGACGGCGCCTCGGCCTCGCTGATGAAGATCTGCCGTGGAACGCCATCACTGGTCGCGTTCGTGCACTTCGAGGCGAACATGCCCAGTTTGTCGAGCTGCCGAGCCTCGGACGCAGCGAGTGGACACTCTCACGACAACTGCGAGCTGGGTGACGATCGCCTCTGGCCTCTCGTCCGCGTCACAGTCGGCCGTTACAGGTAGCGAGAAGGGCCAACTTTCAGTGCAAACACAGGTGTTTGAAATACAGTCGGACCAGGCTCATTCGTGGTATCCGACCGCATGTACGGAAACAAGAGAAGAACACACATGGACGAACAGATCAGCGCCGACGCCCCTGCGATGCCTGATACCTCCCCAAAGGTTCCAAAGCCTTTGGATCGCCACGCGTTTCTGAAGGGGTTGACAGTCGGGATCCTGGCGTCCTCTCTGGTTGGTACAGGACTCTTCCTGGCTATGGACAACGGCGGCCGCCCGACGCCGGCGGCTCCTGAGGCCACGGCAACGGCCGTCGAGGAGGTGGCAGACGAACCCACCGAAGAGCCCCCCTCGGAAGAGACCTACAACACAGCTCCCGACCGTACAGATTTCTTGCTCGACCTGAAGACCAAGTCCAAGCAGTGTTTCGGCTCAGCCGGGTGCAACGTCACGGTGGAGCCAACCCTGTCCTACCTCGGTCTGCTGCCGCTCGACCCCGACGAGACCTACTCGATCACGTACGAGGTGCGCGGGGGCGAGGACGGGGCCGTCATCCAGACGATGGAGCTGACCAACCAGACCTCCCTTTCCTACCAACCCGTTGCCATGTCCACCGCCAAGAGCAGCTCCAAGCTCACCGCAGAAGTGACGGACATCGCGATGTCCGGCTAGTACTCCAATGAGAAATCGTTGCCTGAGCTGGTTCTTCTTCGGTAGTGGCTACGGCGGGCGGTGACTTGGTGTTGTCTGCGCCAGTGGGACCAGTTGAGGGCGTGGGTGACGGGTCCGCGGCGGGGAAGGAGGGTGTTCCGGAGTCTGCGGACTTCCGCGACGGTGAAGCGGATGGTGCTGGTGGTCCCGTCGGGTTTCCCTGATCGGGGTCCGGGCCGCCGCGGTGGCCCGGAACGCGTGGGCAAGCATGGCGAGGGTGACATGCCGTGTCCGGGCGGGCGATGCCACGGCGGGCCAGGACCCACCGCTCGCGGGTGGGCCGGTCGCCGTCGAAGACACCGATCGCAGGCCGACGGGCGGTGGCCCAGTCGACACACTCCGCGGCCCGTCCCGCTTCGATCTCGACTCCGCCGGGCGGATCGCCCTGGGCGACACACTGCTGGCCCAGTTTCCCACTGAGGCTGCTTACCACTCTGGCGCCTTCAAACGTGCCGCTACTCGCTATGGGCTTTCAGTAGCTCGCGCCCGGGAGTACGTGGCACTGGCACTCTGGTTCAGTCGACTCTGCGGCTGGCGAAGGCCGCAAGCGCGTAACCGCGCACCAGTACCGATCCGCAATCGGCTCTAGATAAATCCCGAACCAAGCCAGTGTCATGCCAGCCGACGTTGTGATTCGGCAGCTCGAACGACCGGAGGTTTGGCAGGCTGTGGTCGATCACATCGTGTCAGACCCTGCCAGCCTGAGAGAAGTGCTACTGCGTCTCTCTGCGTAACCGTCGGGAGTCCTGCACACGTACCCTCCTTAAGCCATAGGCCACCAGGTCACTCAAACGCCAAGTGATGCCCACGCTCAGAACGTGGGTTCGGGTCTGCTCGCCCGCTCTGTGATGGATGCCTCGGTAAGCTGGTGGGGCTTTTTCTCCTATCCCTCAGCGACAACACACCGTGGCCTCCACGGGCAGCCAAATTCGGGGATCCTTCCCCGCCCGGAGCATGGGGTCCCGGCCTTCCGGAGCAAGGGAACACGAACCAGAGAACGCATACTCCAGCATGCTGAGATTATGCCCTCAACGACTCGCATCACCGTTACGCTCCCCAGCGACCAGGTGGCGGAGCTCCGCAAGCTCACGGACAACGTTTCCGGCTATGTGGCGGAAGCCGTGGCCCGCCAGATCCGGCACCAGCTGCTCGGGGATGACTTGCGGCGACATGAAGAAGAGCACGGAAGCTTCACCGAGGAAGAGCTCGCCGAGGCTCACTCGAAGATCTTTGGCGCCGTCGGCACCTCCAAGAACGCGGACGCCGCGTGAGCGAACGCATCGAAACCGTCGTCCTGGACTCGGAAGGGCTCTCCGCCTGGATCGCGCAGGACCGCAAGCTTCTTGCGATGCTGCAGGTCTTCCACGACATGGGAGCCGACCTGGTCATCGGGGCCAACACCATCGTGGAAGTCAGCCACTCCCGCACCAACATGCCTCGCGTGAACTGGGCCCTGTCCCGCGTCAAGGTGGAGCCCGTCACCGAGCAGGCGGCGAAAGCAGCAGCGGAACTCCTCAAAGGTGCCGGACTGCACGGGCACAAGTACGCCATCGACGCCACAGTCGCCGAGGTCGCCCTCCGCCAGCCGAAACCCGTCGCCCTCCTGACCTCCGACAGCGACGACAGCGACGACAGCGACGACAGCGACGACATGACCAAACTCTGCGGAAACCAGGTCCGCATCATCGCTCTCTGACACACCGGCCCACCCCGAGCACGCGCCCTGGCAGGGTCCGCTGTATCGCCCTGCCGTGCCCCATCCGTGCCCAGCAGAGCGGACAACAGCGGTCAGGTACAGCCTCCAGAGACCATGGCGACCCCAGCTTCCTCGCAGGAAAGCGCAGGTCAGAGCCCTTCCAGAGGCTCAAGCACCGCTGATTCCCAAGCTCAGAGCGCGAGTTCGATTCTCGTCACCCGCTCTTGCATGAAGCCCCAGGCCAGCAACCCGGGGCTTCTTTGTTGCCACAAGCCCGATCAGGCACCCCGCCCACCCTGCACCCGACGTGCTCGTTGACTTCCTCCCGCCGTCGCACCCCACGGGCAAATATGTCAACTATGATAGTTGCTATATCCTTCAGCATATGGAGACGAAGACGTACACAACCATCGACCTGCGCAAGGCGATGGGCGAGATCCTGGACCGGACCCGGATCGCCGGCGAGGCCGCCGCCATCACCCGCAAGGGAAAGACAGTCGCCTACCTGGTGCCGGCCGAATGGTTCGAGCGGATGGCCCGCGGCCACGAGTCGCACGAGGACCGACCCGAGGCGGCCTGACCCACCCTCCACACCAAGGAGCACGAACCATGCCCGCCCACGCACTCCACTTCGATGGGTACGAGGGGGAACCCCTGCGGTTGCCTCCCATGCCCGAACGTACGCCCCAAGCACTCCGATTGGCCATTCAGGAACACGCTCCGCACCTCCTCCCCGACTTCGAGGCTCACTGGAAACGCGTCATCGGCGACGCCTTCAACATCACGCCTGTGCCCGCCTTCATGCGCCTGTGGTGGACGCAGTACGCCATCGCCCGGAATCCCGTCCTCGACTCGCACCTTCGCGACCTCGAAGCCCGCGCCGCCAAGTCCGAGGACCCCGAGGAGTCCATCCGGCTTCTGGAGGAGTACAGCCGCCTACGGCACGAGGCCGCTGAGAGGAAGCCCGGAGAGTGATCGACGAACCACTCCGGCCGCCTTGGCAAATGGACTGGACGAAGCATGCGCAGCACGATTTCCAGAACATGCCCGCCGAAGGCGGTGACCTGGTCATGAGTGCCCGTGCGGAACTGATCACGGCCGAAGACCCGTACTTCCGGGGAATCGACGCCGATGCCTCGCTCCCGCACTGGATGACCGTCCGACCTCTGGCCTCTACAAGCCCCGGCGGCCCCCACATCGTGGACCTGGCCGGCGGACGCGGCTGGCTCATCTACACCTTCATGCGGCGCCACGCCGATCCCCAGATCATCGTCACCGAAGCCTTCTGGGCCTGACGTCTGCGCCAAGGGAGCGTCTGCAGCACAGATGGCTCCCGTTCCGTTTTCCGTCACCCGCTCCAGCACAGAACCTCAGACTGGCGACCTGTCGTCGACGTGCCCCACCCGTGCCCAGCAGAGCGGACAACAGCGGTCAGATACGGCTCTCAGAGACAGGGGCCCATCCACCTGACCGCTGCAAAAGCCCACTTCAGAGCCCCTCCGGCAGCACAAGAACCGTTGATTCCCAAGCTCAGAGCGCGAGTTCGATTCTCGTCACCCGCTCCACGACTAAGGCCCAGGTCATCGACCCGGGCCTTACTTGTTGTCCGGACCGGTCCAGGCGTCGCGCACCAGATCCAGGCCAGGGGCCCTCGTACGACTCGGACAGCCACCCACGGCGACCCTCCGGCAGCCCACCTCGACCGGGGGAACCCCAGCAGCGGTCCGCGGAGGGTGCGGGTCACCCCCTGCCACCGCCTCGCCACCCCGCGCCGCCTCATCTCGCGTCGGGAACCGCGCGCCAGAGGTCACGCCGACCTGAACGATCTCGGTAACGCAGCCCGGGAATGAGATCCTGTTCGCATCTGCATTCAGTGAACGCAGCTTTGCGCGGGGGGACTTCGAACTATGGCTGTAACCGTGCCCGATTGGGCCGACACCATGCTTGACGTCATCGGAATCAACTGGCCGAACGTCGACGAAGACGCGTACCGGGACATGGCCGACGCCCTCCGGGAGTTCGCTGAGGACGTCGAGGACGACGGTCACCTTGCCAACCAACACGTGCAACGTTTGCTGTCTTCCGGTAGCGGTGAAGCCCTCGACGCACTCAACGGGCACTGGGGCAAGGTCAAGAACAAGCACGTGAAGGACCTCGCCAGTGGTGCGCGCACGATCGCCGGTGCCCTGGACAACGCGGCCACGGCGATCGAAGCCATGAAGTACGCGGCACTCGTCCACCTGGGCGTGGTGGCCGGCAAGGCAGGCATCTCCATGGCGCTGATACCAGTGACCGGCGGGCTGTCCATGCTCATCGGCGGAGCCGCGATCGCAGTTGCCCAGCAGGCCATCCGCCGGGTCATCAAGGAATGCCTGGAAGAGGTCGTCGGCTACATCGTCTCCGCCCTGACCGAACCGGCCGTCGCCGCGCTGGAGAACATGGCTGCGGACCTCGCGGTGCAGATCGGCGCCAACATGCTCGGACTCCAGAACGGCGTCGACATGAACCAGGTCGGTCAGTCAGGCAGGGAGGGCTTCAACGAAGGAGTGGCGGGGGCCAAGGAGTCCCTCCAGCTCGCCTCGGCAGACGGCCCGGGCCCCGCCGCCGGCAAGGGCGTGCACATCGAGCACGCGGAGCACACGCGCGCCGGCACCAAGCTGAACCTGGTCAGCGTCGGCGTGCACGGCAAAACCGCCGGCAAGTTGTCCAAGGCCAGGACGCACCACGGGCGCACCCGAGGCAGGGACGACATCGCCGGCGCCTTGGACCCCGTGATCGACAAGGCGATGAAGGCTCTCGGCAAGGCCAACAAGGCGATGGGCGATCACCTCGGCGAGGCGCTGCCGAGACCCAGAAGAAGATCGACCTGGACATCAAGGAACGGCTGGCCAAGGGGATCAAGGTGCGTCAGGGGGACGGGGAGCCCGGCCCTCGCCCCGAAGCGCCACGGGACTCCGCCCGCACCAAGGCCGACGCGCTGAAGAACGCCAAGGACGAGCCCCGACGTAACGCCATCTCGCTGGAGAAGAAGACCTGCGAGAACGACCCGGTGGACGTCGCCACCGGGGAGATGACCCTGCCGCAGAGCGACCTGGCCCTGCCCGGAGTCCTTCCTCTCGTCCTGCGCCGGACCCATCTCTCCGGTTATCGCTACGGCCAGTGGTTCGGACGCATCTGGGCCTCCACCCTGGACGAGCGGATCGAGCTCAAGCGAAGTGGCCTACGCCGTACGCAATTACGACGGAGCCGCCGCCTGGGGAGACCCCGACGACGAACGCCCAGGTCGACCGTGGGAAGAGATCCACTGGTACACCCGGGACGAGGAGAACAGAGGCTACACGGAGGTCAGCGTGCCCAAGCCGGATATACCTGAGATCAAGCCGGACCTGTCCAATCTCCCAGAAAATTTGAGGTAGAAGCATTTCATGACAAGCAATGAGGCGCCTCGAAACGATGCTGACGTCGTGGCAGCAGAGTGGGCTGCTGTCCTGTCCTACGGCACGGACCTCATCAATCCGGCCGTTCCCCGAACCGCTTATGGCCACCCGTCGCTGCGCGTGCTCTGGCCTATGGTCAGCCACGGTGTCCTGTATCTGAGCCGGTGCACCGGATATCCCTGGTCCCGTGATGTCGGAACAGCCTTCCCTCAAGGTGGGGGCGGATACCGGGTGCGCCGCGAGTCCGATAAGGCTCTCCTCGGCGAGGTTGACACCATGGACGAGGCATACAAGTTGATCGCCGCCACGCTCCCCGAGGGTTGCGGACCTGCTGTCGACGGCACCCCGGACGACCTGTGACCGCAGCACCTGCCCAGATGGGCGAAGACACACGCACTGCCATGTGCCCCCGACGGGAGAGCCCAGGCTCCAGGTGACGAACAACGGAGAACCGGTGCCATCCACAGAAATCGCCGCAGCGGTGTGGAGGGGGCCTTTCAGCCTGGGGGATTATCTGATCGACTCCGCCATGCTCCGGACCGCGTATTACGACCTCCGGCTTCGGGAAATCTTCGCGAAGGTCGGCCACGGCACCCTGTACTTCAGCAGGTGCGTCCACTACCCACCATCCGGGGAGAACCCCGATCAGTGGAGGAGGCGGTGGCCCCGATCGTCGCCAACCTCCCCGGCGATTGCGAGCCGACGGTCGACCGACCCGCAGATGCCCTCTGAGCGACGGAAGGCATGCGGCCGCTGCGGCCCAGAGGCAGGGAACGGCTGCACAAGCTTGAGGCTCCGCACGAGGACTGATGGCACACGAACGCCGACCGCTTGGCAGAATGACAAGCAATTTCAGAGCGTCACCCATAAAGGGTTCCTATGATTATCGGGTCGAACGAGGGTGGAGTTGGGGACGCCATGGCCGTTCTCGACGGGCAGGGCACCTTCAGCGAACAATGGCTCTCGGCAGGAGAGAAGAAGATCGTCCCGGTGCCGGCGGGCAACCGCACGGATGGCTCTCTCGGCAGGCGCATCACCGAGGGATGCCGGACCGCGGGAGCCGACGCCGTCCTGGTGATGCGCCCCTCCGCCGGGGCAGCCGCCCCTGCAGACAGTCTTTCGCCGACCGATCACGTCTTTGTCGCACTGCCCCCGCCTCTTCTGCTCGCCACTGCGAACCTGGAAGGCGCGGTCCTCTTTTCCGGGCCGGGCTACGCCTTGGTCGCCGGCACGTCGGTGTTCCTCGCGGGAGCGGCGCCAGAGGGAGTGGATCAAGCGCGGGCTCGCTTCGCCCGTTACGCACGGGCAGCAGCACGAAAATGGCCCGCTCTGGAGTCGACCGCGCGATCGTTTCCTCCCGGACACATCGCCTGGAAGTCCCCGAGGGACGTTCCTGAGGCCACCGCCACGGGACAACAGCTGGCACTTATGAGAGATGTAGCAGCCGGGCGCTGCACGGGGGCAGAATTCGCCGTCGGATGGCTGGATGCACGTCGCCGTTCACAGCAGCAGGGCGAGCGGGTCCGCGACCCGTTGGAAACTCTTCTCGATCGTGTCTTCTCGCTGCTGGAGGACTATTCCATCGACCCGCAGTTCAAGGAGCCGGAAGATTTATCGGACGACGAACTGAAGAACGCCGTCATCGAACTGCTACGTAGGCACACGGTCTCTCAGGTATCGGCCCGCGCCTGGATCTCATCGAGTAGCGCTACCGCATTCACCCATCGGAGAGACTGATGATCCAGATCGGAAAGGTTGGTGCAATTTCGGGCGGAGAGGAGGGCGGCAGATTCGTAAAAATCAACGAACTCCCGGACGATCCCCCCAATTACTTGATCCTGCTGGCGCACGATCGGGACTTCACACGTGGATGCGGAGACTATTGGGCGGAAAGCAGCGACGACTTGGGAGAATTCATCAACGAGGCCTCATGGTCCATCACGTGGCTCCCCAGCGAGAACGGAGATGGGTAGTAAGATACGTCGGCATGCATTTCAGAAGCTGCTGTACTGAATCCTCTCCCTTTCTGGAGTGGAAGCCATGGCCCCATCGCTCGCACCCCATTCGTGCCCAGCTCGGCGGTGGACAGGTATGCGAAGCAATCCCTGGATGAGGGAAATCCTGCGGGCGACAGACTTCGCCGGACTGAGCGATCAGGACATCCCTCCCCCTTTTCGCGAAGTCGTCGGACGTGGGTGGGCCGTGACTCCCGCCGGAGGCCGCGTGCTGGCCGAGCTTCGGCCGGAAGTCACTGGTACGTACCTCGACCGACTCGCGGAGGAGACGACGGTCAACGGGAGGGGCATGACCGACTACGACCTCCCGGCCGCGCCGCGCGAGCGCACGCCTCTGCTGGTCCGGAGGTGTCTGGCGTATGCGTGCGCCTGTCTCCGGGAAGCGCGGGAGGAGTTCGGTGACGGCGAGGTGAAGGCGTATGTCTCCCTCTCCTTCGCCGATACCGAGGAGGGCCTCCTCACCTCCAACGTCACCTTCTGCACCCCGCTTCCCGACGTCCGGCCTTACATCGTGGACCTGGAGCGCGTCACGGACGCGGCTGTCGTGGAGGTCTCTGTGGAGGACTGCTTCCCGGGGTCGGGGCGCTGGTTCGGGTGCTCGTCAGCCAGGTGTGCCGGAGGGGAGGCCGCAGGTGTCTGAGTGCGATCCTCCGTCCTGTCCTGTCAGCTTCACGGTGAGGCGGCCGCCGGGGTCCTTGCTGTAGGCGATCGTGCAGGTCAGCTGGCGTAGCGCAGTGGTGTTCAGGTCCTTCAGGGGGAAGGGGAGGTGGGTTGTGACCGTGGAGCCGGAGGTGGGGTCGATCTTGATCGTCGCGCCTGGGCGGGTGGGGGGAAGGGCCGTCGTCAGGCCTGCGGCTCTGTCTTTCGGGCGGGGGCCGGTGAGCAGTTCCGCGATGGCCTTTTCCGTCGTTGGGGGGCCGATTGTGCCGGCGGGGCCCGGTTCGGTGTATTCGTCGCCGAAGCCGGGTGACGAACCGACCGTCCGGATCACGGGGTTCAGGCGCCCGTCGGGGGTGCGGAAGAAGAGGATCACCTCTTCACTGCGGTTGTAGAAGGCCTCTACGGTCGCGGGGCCACCCGCCTCGATGACGTCGGACTCCTGGATGCCGCAGCCGCCCAGCAGCGGTACGGCGGCCGCGACGGCGAGGGCCGCCGCGCGTCGGTGTGGCCGCGTGCGCCTCATGCGGTGGCCTCCTCGGCGTGGAGCGGGATCTCCACGGTGAAGACCGCACCGCCCTCGGGGAGGTTCCCCGCGCGGATCGTTCCGCCGTGCAGGCGTACGTTCTCCTGGGTGATCGCCAGTCCCAGGCCGCTGCCCGCCGAGCGGGTACGGGCCGCGTCGGCCTTGTAGAAGCGGTCGAAGATGTAGGGGATCGAATCGGGGTGGATGCCGGGGCCCCGGTCCGCGACCTCCGTTATCAGTACGGGTGTTCCTGTCGGGCGTTCGCCGGTGCGCAGGCGTACCGTGACCGGCGCGCCGCCGTGGCGCAGCGCGTTGCCGACCAGGTTGGCGATCACCACGTCGAAGCGGCGCGGGTCGAGCCGGGCCCGGATGCCGGTGGGGAGTTCGGCGTGGACCCGGTCGTCCTCGGTCCAGTGCCGGTTCTGGAGGGTCTTGCGGATGGTCTCGGCCACATCGACCTCGTCGGCGTTCAGTTCGGCCGCGCGGGCGTCGAAGCGGGAGATCTCCATCAGGTCCTCGACGAGTACGGCGAGCTTTCCGGTCTCCGCGCTGACCAGCCGGACCGCGCGGGCGGTGTCGGAGTCCAGGTGGTCCGCGTCCTCGTCCAGGACCTCGGTGACGGCGAGCATTCCGGCGAGGGGGGTGCGCAGTTCGTGCGAGACGTCGGAGGCGAAGCGGCGGGCGCGCGCCTCCGCCTCGCGCAGTTCGTGCACCGAGTCCTCCAGTTGGGCCGCCGACTCGTTGAAGGTGTCGGCCAGGTCCGCCAGTTCGTCGTTGCCGCGTACCGCGATCCGGGTGTCGAGCCGGCCGCTGCCCATGCTCCTGGCCGCGCGGCGCAGTTCCCGTACCGGGCGCAGCACACTGCGGGCGGCGATCAGGCCGGGTACCAGCGCGACCGCGAGACCGGGCAGGGCGCCGTCCCGGGCGGCCGTGAGGAGGGCGTCCACGTTGATCTGCTCGTCGGTCATCCGCATGACGGCGTACAGGACGAGCCCGCTGGGGAGCGTGTCGTACGGGCCGGTCCTGAAGACCGTGGGCATGGCGATCGTCAGGTAGAGGACGCCGTCCTTGACGACCCGCTCGAAGCTGCCGTACGGGTTGGCGAGCGCGGCCCGGCGCAGTCCGGGGGTGATGACGGTGGAGACGGGGTTCTCGCCGGAGGAGGCGCGGACCGAACCGTACTCGGCGAACACCACCCAGGGGCGCGGCTTGCCCTTGCGGGCGAGGTCGCGCAGGACCTCCTCCATCCCCTCCTCCTGGACGGGCAGGCCGAAGCCCGTCTGCTGGACCTGTTCGCGGAACGTCGAGACCGCCGTGTCCTGGGCCGTCTTCAGCAGCGCGTTGCGGGCCTCGCGGTAGGTCAGCGCCGACGTCGTACCCGCGCTGACGGCGGCGACCAGGAGGAACGCGGCCAGCAGGCGCGTGCGCAGGCCGAACGCCCGGACTCGGGAACGCTCTTCGGGGCCCGTACGTCTTCCTTCGGCCGGTTCCGTGTTCCTGCCGCGGCGCGGGAGGGGGATCACAGCGGGCCGAAGCGGTAGCCGAAGCCCCGCAGGGTCTGGACGTAACGCGGGCTGCGGGCGTCGGGCTCGATCTTGGAGCGCAGGCGGGCGACGCAGGCGTCGACCAGCCGGGCATCGGCGTGGAACGTGTGCTCCCAGACGTTCTCCAGGAGCTGCTGTCTGCTGAACACCTGCTCGGGTGCGGCGGACAGGTGCAGCAGGAGCCTCAGCTCCGAGGGGGCGAGCGACAGCGGCCGGCCGGCCTTGGTGACCGTCAGCCCGACCCGGTCGATGGTGAGCTCCCCGTACACCTCGATGGCCGGGCGGCCCGGTCCGCTGTCGTCCATGCGGCGCAGTACGGCACGGATCCGGGCCTCGATCACCTCGGGGCGGGCGGGCTTGACGATGTAGTCGTCGGCGCCGGCCTCCAGGCCGATGACCACGTCGAAGTCGTCGCCGCGCGCGGTGAGCATGATGATCGGCAGCTGGCTGTGCTCGCGGACCTGCCGGCAGACCTGTACGCCGTTCATCCCGGGCAGCATCAGGTCGAGCAGCAGCAGATCGGGGCGGAATTCGGCCAGCGCGGCGAGGCCGGCCTCGCCGGTCCCGGCCGCCCGTACGTCGTGGCCGCGCCGGCGCAGGCCGAGTTCGACCCCCTCGCGTACGGCGGGGTCGTCCTCGATGAGGAGCACGCGGGGCATCGGCGGTTCTCCCTGGGGGTCGTTCCGGTGGGGGTTGGGGGGGCAGTGGTGGCGGTGGTCCTGCGCGTGGTCAGGGGTGGGGGGCTCGTCGACGTACACGCAGGAGAAGCGCGTTCAGTTCGGCCAGGCGCAGTGGACGGGCCAGCAGGGCGAAGGTGAGGACGACGGCCGCAGCGCCGGCACCCGCTGCGGCCAGGGCACCCGCCGGTTCCGCTCCCCGGGCCGCCAGGTGGCCCAGCGCGGTGGCGGGGACCGCTGCGAGCAGCAGGCGTACGTGGGCGGCCGCGGCGGACGACCGCAGGAGGCGCGGCGCGGCGGACGACCGCAGGGGGCGCGGCGCGGAGAGCCTGCGGCTCAGCACCCGGGCGGTCACCGCCCAGCCCGCGCAGAGCGCCAGCGAGTACGCCGCCGCCATGCCCGTGACGGTCCAGCGGGCCGGGAGCAGGTGCGCGGCGGCCAGGGACAGCCCCGCGTTGAGGGCGACAATCACCAGGTTGAGGAAGAACGGCGTACGGGTGTCGGAGAGCGCGTAGAACGCGCGGGACAGCACGTACTGGCCCGACAGGGCGACGAGCCCCGGCGCGAAGGCCATCAGGATTCCGGCCATCGCGGCCGTGTCGGCGGCGCTGGTCCTCCCGTACCCGAAGACCAGCGCCATCAGCGGATGGGCCAGGGCCAACAGCGCGCAGGCCGCGGGCACGACGGCGGCGGCACTCACGCGCAGGGCGTGCGAGACGTCGTGCCGTACGGCGGCGGTCTCCCCGTCGGCGGCGGCCGCGCTCATCCTGGGCATCAGGGCGGTCACCACGGAGACCGTGATGATGCCGTGCGGTACGACCCAGAGGACGTAGGCGTTGTTGTACGCGCCGAATCCGGGGCCGCCGTCGAGGCCCGCGGTCGTGGCGAGGCGGGTGGTGACCCAGTACGCGGCCTGGTTGGCGAGGACCAGCAGCACCAGCCAGCCGGCCGCGCGGAGAGGGCGCGTCAGTCCGCTGCCGCGCCAGTCGAAGCGGGGCCGCCAGCGGAAGCGGGCCGCGCGCAGACCGGGGACGAGCGCGAGTGCCTGGACGGCGATCCCCGCCGTCGTGCCCCAGCCGAGCAGGGCGGTCCCGGCCGGGGTGAGCGTCTCCCCGGGTCCCGTACCCAGGGCGAGGGCCAGGTACAGGCCGAAGACGGACATGACCACGATGTTGTTCAGGACCGGCGCCCACATCATCGCGCCGAACCGGCCCCGGGCGTTGAGTATCTGGCCGAGGAGGGTGAACAGGCCGAGGAAGAAGATCTGGGGCAGGCAGTAGCGGGCCAGCGCGGTCGTCATGGCGGCCTGCCGGCCGCTGTAGTCCGTGTACGCGTCGACGATCGCGGGCGCCGCCCACACCGCGGCCGCGGTGATGGCCAGCAGGGCGATGACGCAGACGGTGACGAGCCGGTCGGTGTACGCCGCTCCCCCGTCGGCGTGCTCCTTCGCGGCCCTGACCAGCTCGGGTACGAAGACGGCGTTCAGCGCGCCGCCGAGGAGCAGCATGTAGACGATGGTGGGGAGGGCGTTGCCGACCGCGTAGCCGTCGGCGGTCGGGCCGATGGTGCCGAGCGCTGCCGCGACCACGGCGGAGCGGGCGAAACCGGTGGCCCGGGCGACGACGGATCCGGCGGCCATGACGGCGCTGCCTCGGGGGACGGAGGCCGCTCCCGGTGGTGCCGTCTCCGGTGGTGCCGCCGCCTTCGGTGCCGCCGTCTGCTCCGGTGCCGTCTCCGGTGCCTTCTTGGTGGCTTCCGCGTGGGGTGTGGCGGCGTGTGTTGTCGGTGACTGCTTCATCGGCGCTTCAGGTACGCCTGGAAGGCATGGTGAAGCGCATGGTTGGCGCTGCCGCCCAACGGCCTCTCCCATTCCCCCAACGTCTCGACGACCTGCCCACCGGTGCCGAGCTTCCACCGCAGCAATCCGTACGCACGTTCCTCCGGATCGAGACAGGAGGGTACCCCGCGCATGTCGTAGACATCGGCGCCGATGGCGTGGGCGTCCTGCAGCATCCGCCACTGAAGGGCGTTGGAGGGTCGGACCTCGCGGCGGTGGTCGGCCGAGGCGCCCGTCTGGTACCAGGCCCGGCGGCCCACCGTGATCATCGTGTGGGCGGCCAGGATCTCGCCCTGGTGGCGGGCCAGGTAGAGCTTCATCCGGCCCGGCTCCTCCGCGTTGAGCGCGGCGTACTGGCGCTCGTAGTAGGCGAGCGAGCGGCCGAGGCGGAAGCCGTCGCGCCGTTCGGTGATGGCGAGCAGCCTGCAGAACTCCGGGAGGTCCGCCGCGCTGCCCACCACCACCTCCACGCCCTCCTTCCGGGCCCGTCGCACATTGCGGCGCCACTCCTGGTTGAGCCCGGACCACAGGTCCTGTGCGGTGCGTCCGGCGAGCGGTACGTGGAAGACGTGCCGGGGCTGGGCGTCCCCGTCCTCGCCGGTTCCGTCGCCGCCGCAGCGGCGCCAGCCCCGGGCCCGCAGCCGGTCGGCGACGGCCGCGCCGAGCGGGTCGACCTCACTGGCGAGGACGTCGCCCAGGCGTCGGCCCGGACCGGTGAGCGGCTTGAGCCGGGCGGCGCTCCAGCGCCGGTAGGCGGGCGACGGGCCGATGCGCACGGCGAAGGCGCCCGTTCGGCGCAGGTGCTCCAGGAGCGGGTCGAGCCAGCCGTCGACGTCGGGGCCGCTCCAGTCGGCGACGGGCCCTTCGGGGAGGTAGGCGAAGTACTTACGGGTGCCGGGGAACTGCCGCAGCAACACCAGGGCCACGCCCGTGAGTTCGCCCGCCTCCGGGGCCGGCCCCCAGCCGAGCAGTTGGGAGCGCCAGCCCTCCTTGACGTCGGCCCAGGACGGGCACTGGAGGAAACCGGCGCCGAGGGCCTCGCCGCCGGGGGAGGCGAGGAAGGCGCGGTAGGTCTCCGCGGTGATGGTTCGCAGGGCCACGTCCCCGTTCCGTGCCGGGCGCACGGGGCTGGACGACGAGGACGACGGCACGAGCAGCGCTGACACGGTCTGGCCTCTCCTTCTCCCCGGACCTGTCGCGGGGACGCTCCCCGCGCGGTTCGCGGGGGTGTTTCCCGCGGCTGTCGCGGGGGGGCTTCCCGCGGCTGTCGCGGGGGTGCTTCCCGCGGCTCTCGCCGGGGGCGCTCCCCAGCTCTTCTGCGGGGATGCAGAGGATGCTCACAGCGCTTCATGACCGCTCCGCGCGGCGAATGTGACCGGACCATGACCGTTCTTCACCAGTCGCCGTCACATCGCTCCGACGCCTCTGACCTCGGGTTTTCCGGCTCTACAGTCACAACATCACCGACTCGCCCGCTCTCGTGGCGCTCACGGCTCTCGTGGTTCTCGTGGCTCTCCCGGAGGTCCTGTTGTCCCGCCTGTCCCGCCCGTCCCGCACACGCGTTCTAGCCCATCCCCGCGTCCGGGCCGCCGTCGTGGCCGCCCTGCTGTCGCCGCTCGCCGCCTGCTCGTCGAGCGCCCCCTCCGACACCTCGGTCACCAAGGTGACGCCGAGCCCCGACGACCGCCCCGTCACGGTCACCGTCACGCCCGCAGGGGCGAAGGCGCGGGCCGGCGAGCCCGTACGGGTCACGGCCACGAGCGGCCGCCTCACCTCGGTGACCGTCACCGACGCCAAGGGCCACCGGCTGGCCGGTGAGGTCGCCGCCGACGGCCGGTCCTGGGTCTCCGGCCGCAAGGCCGTACCCGGCACGGCGTACACGGTGGCGGCGGCGACCCGGAGCGCGGGTGGAACCGCCGGCAGCACCAGGGCGGGCTTCACCACGGCTCCGGCGGACAAGGTCAACAAGGTCGACTGGCGACCGGGCGCCGGGGCCACCGTCGGCATCGCCCAGCCGATCTCCCTGGTCTTCGACCATCCGGTCAAGAACCGGGCCGAGGTCGAGAAGCAGCTCCGGATCACCACCTCGAACGACACCGAGGGCTCCTGGGGCTGGATGCGCGACTGGTCGGGCCGGGACCGGGTGGACTGGCGGCCCAGGACGTACTGGAAGCCCGGGACCGAGATCACGCTGAAGGCCGAGCTGAACGGCACCGACTCGGGCGCGGACGGCGGCTGGTTCGTCCGCGACTACACGACGGCCTTCACCATCGGCACCAGGCAGATCGTCGAGGTCGACCTCGACCGCCACCGGCTCTCCCTCGTACGCGACGGGAAGACGGTCCGCCGCATACCGGTCTCCGGCGGCACACCCGGCGGCGACAAGCGTTCCTGGCGCGGGACCGCCGTCCTCATGGCCAAGGAGGGCACGATCAACATGAACTCCGAGACGGTGGGCCTCCGCGACGCCTACAACAAGATGGTCGACCACTCCATGCGGCTGACCTGGTCGGGCATGTACGCCCACGCCGCCCCGTGGAACGCCAAGTACTTCGGCCGGTCCAACCAGAGCTCCGGGTGCATAGGGATGAGCGACGCGGACGCGGCCTGGTTCTACGCGCAGGTGCGGCCGGGCGACCCGTTCGAGATCACCGGCAAGGACACCAAGGGCGTGGTCGAGCCCGGGAACGGCTTCGGCGCGTGGAACCTCTCGTGGGCAGAGTGGCAGCAGCGGAGTGCGCTGCGCTGAGGACGGCCAGGGTCCGGGGCGGGCCGGTGGGCCGGTGGGCCGATGACCGTGCCCGCCGGGCCACAGCCTCTCCGCCACCCCCGCCCCTTGGGCCGATCGGCTCAGGCGCGGCGAGCCTCGGGCGGGTGGGCGGGTGGCGCCGGAAGATGGGCGGGGCGCCGGTCCCGGGCGGGCCTGGTGGCATCGCCCCGCCGCGTGGAGAGGCCCGGATATGAAAGCGTTCGACGATCCCGATCCCGGTGCCGATCCCGGTGGCCACTACGGCGAGGCCTTCTTCAGCCCCGACGCGGCGGGCGAAGGCGAGCGCATCGACTTCGGGGCCCTCGCCTACGACGACATCACCATGGCGCGGCTGCGGGCGCTGGGGGCGGGGCCCGGGTGGCGGTGCCTCGATGTGGGTGCCGGTACCGGCACCGTCTCCCGTCGGCTGCTGGACGAGGCCGGGGTGACGAGCGTGCTCGCCGTGGACCGCGACGTACGGTTCCTCGGTGAGCTGTCCGTGCCGGGGCTGGACGTCCGGGAGGCCGATATCACCGGCCCGGACTTCGTCTCCGGCCCGTTCCACCTCGTCCACGCGCGCTTCGTGCTGATGCATCTGCCCGAGCACGACCGCCTGATCGGCGCACTGGCCGAACTCGTTGCGCCCGGCGGGGTGCTGGTGCTCAGTGACGCGGTCGACCTGACGAGCGACCGGGCGCCCGGCACTCCGTACACGGCGGCCATGCGGGCGATGTGGCAGGGGCTCGGGGCCACCATCGGTACCGATGTCTCCTGGGTGCCGTCCTACCCGCGGCTGCTGCGGGAGGCCGGGCTCGGGCCCGTCGCCGCCGAGATCCATGTGCCGCCGCTTCTGCCGGGCAGCCCCATCAGCCGTTTCTGGGCGGACACGTGGGAGCGCAGCAGAGAGGCGATGGTCTCCACCGGACTCGTCGACGACGAGGCGGTGGACGCGGCGGTCCGGTACCTGGGCTCCGACGAGTGCGCCGCGCTGTCGGCCGGCATGCTCACCGCCTGGGGACGGAAGCCGGGGGAAGGCGCCCGCTGAGCGCTGCCCGGTCCCGTACCGGCGGCTGACTTCGCGGGGTACGCCACCAACGTCCCGTAACGGCAAAGGACTTCGAGGGTTACGGCACCGGCGTCCCGCTCCAGCCGGGTGGAGCGGGACGCCGGGGTCGATGAGGAGGGGTGCTGCCCTACCTCGGGGTGATCGCGCCGTCGTAGACGTTCTCCGGGGTGACGATCTGCGTGACCGCGCGGGCGAGCAGCGTGGACGGCTCCTGGCCGCCGCTGAGGGAATCCGTGTTGATCATGATGACCAGGGTGGCCTTCTGCGAGGGCAGGTAGACGGTCACGGTCTCGTACCCGGGCAGGGAGCCGTTGTGCCCGATCCACCCGTTGGCGTCGAAGATCCCCAGGCCGTAGCTGAGACCGGGGATGCCGGTCGGGATCGTCCTGAGCCGCTGCGCCTGCGTCTCGGGGCTGAGCAGCTCTCCGGTCGCGACGCTCTTCGCCCAGCGGCGCAGGTCGTGCAGATCGGAGATCATCGCCCCGGCGGCCCATCCCCAGCTGGGATTCCAGTCCGTGGCGTCCGCGGTCTCGCCGCTCAGCGTCTGGTCGGTGTAGCCGTGCGCGTGCGGTTCGGGGAACTCGGGCCCCGTGGGGAAGAGCGTGTGGTGCAGGTGGGCCGGGCGGAGCACCCGCTCGTGGATGAAGTGGTCGAGCTTCTGGCCGCTGACCTTCTCGATCACCAGGCCGAGCAGGATGAGGTTGGAGTTGGAGTACTGGAACTGCGCGCCCGGCTTGAAGGTGTTCTTGTGCTTCATGCCGTACGCGAGCACTTCCTTGGGGGTGAAGTAGCGCTGCGGGTCGCTCAGCAGGTCGCGCTGGAAGTCCGCGTCGGCGGTGTACGGGAACAGGCCGCTGCGCATCTCGGCGAGATGGCGGAGCGTGATCCTGTCGCCGTTGCGGACGCCGGGTACGTACGCCGAGATCGGGTCGTCGAGCTTGATCCGGTGCTTGTCGACGAGTTCGAGCAGCGCGGTGACCGTGAAGGTCTTGGTCTCGCTGCCGATCCGGATGTACGAGTCGGCGAACATCGGCTCGCGGGTGGCGGTGTCGGCGACACCGGTCGCCCGGACGTAGTTCCCCTTGCCCGGCATCCAGAGCCCGACGACGACTCCCGGAATGCCCGCCTGTTTACGGACGGCCTCGATGGCCTTGTCCAGCCGCGCGCTCACCTCGGGGGCGAGGGAGCCGCCGCAGTCCGGGGAGCAGCTCCCGCTGCGGTCGGCGCTCGCGGCGTGCACCGCCGGGGTGGGAGCCAGGGCCATCGGGGCCAGTACGGACGCCACGAGCAGCGTCGCGGCGAACAGACGTCGGGCAGGGCTTCGTCGCATGGGGGAGCGCCTCTTCCAGGTCGGGGAGCGGAGCGCCACATCACCATCCGGACTCCGGGCGCGGGGCACCGTGCGAGGCGGGCTCCGGCGAGTCCACTCGTTCGGCGCCGCACCGGTCACCGGGGCGGCCCCGGGCGCCTGCCCAGCCCGGTTACCGGCCGTTGTCCTCGGCGAGGGTGTGGGCGACCAGGGCGTTGGCGTGGCCGTGGCCCAGGGCGTGCTCCGTCTTGAGCCAGGTGACCAGTTCCCCGTGCCTGGTCAGCGGGGAGGAGCGGATGAGGTCCTTCCACTCGGCGACCGGGCGGCCGTACTTCTTCTCGATCGAGGGGAAGTAGCTGGCAGGGCCCTTAACGGAGTCGGTCATGGTGTGTGTCCCGTCTGTCCGGCGAGTCGGAGGATCTCGGTGTCGTCGGTATGACCGGCGGCGGGCCGGAAAGTCATCGGCCCGGCGAGAAGTCCGTGGGCCGGCGAGAAATCCACGGGCCGCGCTCATACGCCGTAACCGGCCCCGGCACCCCGGCTCACCAGGAACGCGTCGCGCAGCGCCCTGCGCAGGCCGGGGACGAGCTTGTCGAAGCGGGCGGCGAGGGCCTTGAGCGCCTGTTTGTGCTCGCGGAGCTCCTTGTGGGAGAAGACCGTGGTCACCTCGCACTCGACGGCGAGCACCACCAAGGCCAGGACGTCCTCCGGGACCGCCGCCGGGTCGGCCCGTACCGCGTTCCGCACCGCCTCCTGGAGGGCGAGCACCTGATCCGGGTCCGTGACGGTGGTCCGGTGGTAGGAGCCCAGGCCCCGGTGACGGCCCTCCGGGCGGCGGATCGCCCCGGACCCGGCCAGCTGCTCGGTGACGGGGGCCTCGGCCATGTGGGCCGTGGGGTAGACGAACTGCAGCCACCCCTTCGGCTTCTTCACCGGCAGGTCGCTCCACACCTCCCGGAGGAACGGGTCGGCCGGCGGCTCGGTGACCATCCGGTGGACCTTTCCGCCCTCGGTGGCGAGCAGACCGCCGAAGGCCAGCTCGGCCAGTGCCCCGGCGCGCAGCAGCTGGCCGCGCCCCTGGAGGTCGACGACCTCGAACCGGCCCTTCTCGACGGTGTAGGTGAGCAGGTAGAGCCGCTGCTATTCGGGCGCTATATCGGGGGCCGTAACGGGGAGTGTGTCGGGAGGTGTGACGGGGGCCGTGTCGGGCGCTATGTCGAGGCCGAAGTGCAGCGCGCCGATCGTCATGCGCCGCGCGTGGTAGAAGCGGTGCGCGTGGACGTTGGCGGTGCCGGAGTCCAGCTCCACCCGGGCGCAGCCCGCCGCCCGGGCCCGCCGTTCCAGCTCCGCCAGCAGGTGCGCGCCGACGCCCCGGCCGCGTGACTCGGGCGCCGTCACCAGGTCGTCCACGAACAGCACCCGGCCCCGGCTCGTCGCGAGCAGCCGGTGGGTGGCCACCCCCAGGCCGCGGCCGGTGGCGTCGTACGCGACGGTGAAGCGGAGCCCCTGGCCGTACGCCTCCTCCGCGAAGGCGGCGAAGGCGGGAGCGGTCAACTGCGGGCGCAGGGTGCGGATCAGGGGGGCGATGTCGGCGGACATGCGGGGGTCGTCGGGGGCGAGGTCGGTGAGAGTCAGGTTCATCACGGCGCTCATGCTAGGAGCGGGCGGGGGCGGCCCCGGTGGCCTCCGGGTGTGCCGCAGGAGCTCGCCCCGCCGACCTGACAGACAATCCCGGCCGGTGGCGACGCGGCCCGCGCTCCGCTGCCAGAATCCGGCACCATGCTCGCCGCCTACATCGAACAGCTCGGCACTCCCGACACCATCCGGTACGGCGAACTCCCTCCGCCTGTCGCACAGGCGGGTGAGGTTCTGGTCGACGTGGACGTCGCCTCCGTCAACCACGTCGACACCTTCGTCCGGTCCGGGGCCTGGCGTACGCCCCTGACCTTCCCCTTCGTGATCGGCCGCGACCTGGCCGGTACGGTCGCCGCGTCGGCGCCCGGCACCGGATTCGCGGTCGGCGACCGGGTGTGGTGCAACAGCATGGGGCACGCCGGCCGGCAGGGTGCCGCCGCCCAGCGGGTGGCTGTCCCCGCGGACCGGCTGTACCGGCTTCCCGACGGGGTGAACCCCGAGGACGCCGTCGCCCTGGCCCATCCCGCCGCCACCGCCTACCTCGCCCTGCACCCGCACGGGCGGGTGCAGGCCGGTGAGACCGTCGTCGTCCTGGGCGGCGGCGGCAACGTGGGCAGCGCCCTCATCGTGCTGGCGGTGCACGCCGGGGCGCGGGTCGTCGCCACCGCCTCGGCCCGGGACATCGAGCGCTGCCGGGGGCTTGGGGCGGACGAGGTCATCGACTACCGCGACCCGGACGTGATGGGACGGCTGAAAGCCGCCTGCCCGCGCGGAGTCGACGTCTTCATCGACACCTCAGCCGCCAACGACCTCGAAAAGGCCGTGGAGTTGCTCGCATGGCGTGGACGGATCGTGGTGCTCGCCGGGATGGCCACCCGGCCGGTGCTGCCCGCCGGTCCGCTCTACCTCAAGGACTGCTCCGTGGTCGGCTTCGCCATCTCGCAGGCCACCGCCGCCGAACTCGCCGCGGCGGCGGAGACCATCGGCACGCTGCTGGCCGCCGGGCGGCTGCTCCCCCCGGCCACGGTCCCGCTCCCGCTCAGCGCCGCCGCCGAGGCGCACGGCCGCCTCGAACGCGGTGAGGTCCGCGGAAAAATCCTGCTCAGGGTGGACCACCCGGTTCCGCCGGTCAGAACTTGACGGACCATACCGGGTTTTGTTGACCGGAGTTCCGTGCGCTACCAGAGTTCTCCTCATGAGTAAATCAGTCATCGACAACTCGCCGCTTTTCGAACTGCGCGCGGACATCGCCGTATCCGCCACTCCGCAAGAGGTCTACGCGGTCGTCAGCGACCTGCCGCGCAGTGCGGAATGGAGCCCCGAATGCCGGGGCGGTGAATGGATCGGCGGAGAGCCTTCGGCGGTGGGCACCATCTTCCGCGGGGAGAACCTGCGCAGCGAGGAGGTCGTGGGCTGGGCCCCGCTCGTGCGCGGGACCTGGTACACCGAGGCCCGTGTCACCGCGGCCGAGCCGGGCGTGACCTTCCGCTGGATGATGCTCACGCACACCCAGGGCGACCAGGAATCGATCTGGGGCTTCGATATCGAGCCCCTCGCCGAAGGCAGCAGGCTGGTCCACCACTTCCGGATGGGAAAGGCGACCGCCGGAATTCACCACATCGTCTCGGAGCTCGACGAGGACGCCCGTAAGCGATTCGTCGAGGAGTGGACCGCAAAACTGGAACGGGACCTCGACGACACCCTCAAGCGCATCAAGGACGTCATCGAATCCGCATGACGGGTTCCTTCCCGCGTACGTGAACGTTCGTGAAACGGAGTGGGCGAGATGTTTCTGCAACGCATAGGGAACAAGGGCATCCGGCTCGGGACGCTCTTCGACCGGGCGGCCGCCCGGCACCCCGGCAACATGGTGGTCCTGGACCACGACCTGGACGTCGCGCCCGAGCTGGGCCGCCGACTGGCCCTGCCCGAGGTGGCCGAGCTGGTCGCCGAACTGGCGTCGCGGCTGTGGGCCGCCGGGGTCCGCACCGGTGAGCGGATCGTCGTCCACAAGACCGACGGCTTCGACATTTCGCTGCTGGCCTGCGCCGCGGCCCGGATCGGCGCCGTGCCGGTGCTGCTCTCCCCCAAACTGGACGGTGCGACCGTCGTCGAGCTGGTGCGCAGGGCCCAGCAGCCCTACCTCGTCACCGACGAGGCGAAGCTCACCGGCAGCCTCCCGGCGGACGTCTTCGAGGCGGCGCGGAAGGTGCTCCTCACCTCCGGCACCTTCGAGGGCGCGACCCCGCTGGCGTCGTACGCCGGTGCCGAGCGGGTCGCCCCGATCACGATGGGGCCGGACCACCCGACGCTGATCACCCACACCTCGGGAACGACCGGCACGCCGAAGCTGGCGGTGCACACCGGTCACACCTTCCAGGCCCGCTACCGCCCCCAGGCCACCGTGGTCTCGGCGGTCCGCAGCCGTGAACCGGTCGCCATCCACGTCTCGTTCGTGCACTCGCGGATGTTCACCGCCATGCCGATCGCGATCCTCCAGGGCCACCCGCTGATCATTCTCAAGGACGACGAGCCGGAGTCGGTGGGCACCCTCTTCTCGCAGATCCCGCCGGGGCTGATCGAGGCCCACCCCAACACCTTCCTGCGGTGGGAGGTGCTGGCGAACGACCCGCGCGGCCCGCTGAGCAACGTCAAGTACTTCAGCTCCACGTTCGACGCGATCCACCCCCGTACCGTGCACAAGCTGCTGGGCGCCTCGCGCCGGCGGCTGCCGCTGTTCGCCCAGGCGTACGGCCAGAGCGAGGTCGGCCCGATCGCGGCGCGCACCTACTCCCGCAAGCGCGGCGCCGAGGCGGACGGCCGCTGTGTCGGCTCGCCGTTCCACGGCATGACCAACGTGCGGGTGGTCAGCCGGGACGGCAATCCGCCGAGCAAGTCCTCGCCGGGCTTCATCGAGGTGAAGAGCGACGGCCGGATCGTCACCTACCTCGGCGAGCACCCGCGGTGGGAGAAGCAGGTCAACGACGGCTGGTGGCGGATGGGAGACGTCGGCTACCGCACCAAGTGGGGCTGTCTGCACCTGCTGGACCGCGAAGTGGACGAGATCCCCGGGGTGGAGTCCACCCTGGAGATCGAGGACAAGCTCTTCGCCCGGGTCGAGGACCTGATCGAGGTCATCATCATCCCCGGCCCGGACGGCCGTCCCGTCCCGGTGGTCTCCACCCGCGACGACAAGCCGCTCGACGAGCGGGTGTGGCGGGACGCCGTGGTCGGTCTGCCCCCGATGGCCGACCCGGTCCGGTGGAAGCTGGAGGATCTGCCGCAGACGGCCACCACCAAGATCAAACGACTGGAACTGGCCCGGCTGCTGGCGGCCGGCTCCACGGGGAACGGCGACCGGCCATGACCGACGCCCCGCTCGAAATCTGTGTGGTGGGCGCCGGGCCCCGCGGTCTCTCGGTGGTGGAACGGCTCTGCGCCAACGAGCGGGCCGCCCCGCGCCACTCCCGTATCACCCTCCATGTGGTGGACCCCTCGCCGCCGGGAGCCGGTACGGTCTGGCGGCCCGAGCAGTCCCGCCACCTGCTGATGAACACCGTCGCCTCCCAGATCACCGTCTTCACCGACGACAGCGCCCGGCTGGAGGGGCCGATCGAGTCCGGGCCCAGCCTGTACGAATGGGCCCGCGCCCTCGACGCGCGGGCCGGGGCGGACGCCCCCGGCGCCGACGACATCGACGCCGACGTGCTGGCGGAGGCCCGGGCCCTGGGTCCGGACAGCTATCCCACCCGGTCCTTCTACGGCCGGTACCTGCGCAGTTGCTTCCAGCAGGTCGTGGACAACGCCCCCGACCATGTGACCGTCACCGTGCACCGCTCCCGGGCGGTGGCCATCGCCGATGTGCACGGCGTCACCGACGGGACCCAGGGCGTACGGCTGGAGGACGGCACCCGGCTCAACCAGCTCGACGTGATCGTCCTGGCCCAGGGCCACCTGCCCACCCGGCTGACCCCGCGCGAGGCGCGCACGGCCGGTCTCGCCCGGATCCACCACCTCACCTACGTGGCCCCGGCGAACCCCGCCGACCTGGACCTCTCCGCCGTCGGCCCCGGGCAGCCGGTGCTGCTGCGCGGCCTCGGGCTGAACTTCTTCGACCACATGGCGCTGTTCAGCGCGGGCCGGGGCGGGACGTACGAGCGCGGTGACGACGGCAAGCTCGTGTACCGGCCCTCGGGGCGTGAGCCGCAGATGTACGCGTTCTCCCGGCGCGGGGTGCCGTACCACTCCCGCGGC
The DNA here is from genome assembly GCF_014650075.1 of Streptomyces microflavus. GTDB lineage: Bacteria > Actinomycetota > Actinomycetes > Streptomycetales > Streptomycetaceae > Streptomyces > Streptomyces microflavus. The sequence continues at coordinate 297,245 of NZ_BMUG01000002.1, forward strand.
GAGAACCAGAAGGGCGCCTTCGGGCGGTACTTCCCGCGGCTGCTCACCGTCGAGTACATCGCCAAGCTGCGCGCCCGCTCCGCCGAGGGCCAGCGGATCCGGTTCTCCACCGACCTGTGGCCGCTGATCTCCCGGGAGGTGGAGAGCGTCTACTACGAGACCCTGCTCACGGCCCGGGACCGCGCGGGCGACGGCGCGCAGCTGGCGGAGCGGTACCTGAAGCGGCCCGCCGACGACGACGGGGCCCAGCTGCTCACGGAGTTCGGGATCCAGCCGGACGAGCGCTGGTCCTGGGACCGGCTCTCCCGGCCCTACGAGGACCGGCAGTTCACCAGCCGGGAGGGTTTCCGGGCCTGGCTGCTGGAGTATCTGGCGGCCGATGTGGTCGCCGCCCGCAGCGGCAACGTCAGCGGTCCGGTCAAGGCCGCGCTGGACGTGCTGCGCGACCTGCGCAACGAGATCCGGCTCGCGGTGGACCACGGCGGGCTGGAGGGCGACTCCTACCGGGACGAGCTGGAGGGCTGGTACACACCGCTCAACGCGTTCCTGTCGATCGGTCCCCCGGCCTCGCGGATCGAGGAGATGATCGCCCTCATCGAGTGCGGTCTGCTGGAGGTGACCGGGCCCGGTACGAAGATCGCGGTGGACACCGGCGTTCCGCAGTTCGTCGCGGTCTCCACCGAGGTCCCCGGACCGCCGATCCACTCCACCGTCCTGATCGAGGCGCGGCTGCCCGAGCCCGATCTGCGGCGCACCGACGATCCGCTGATGCGCCACCTCCTCGACACCGGCCAGGCCCGCCCGTACTCCATCGCCGGTTCGCGCGGCGCGAGTTACCAGACCGGTGGGCTGGCCGTCACCGAACGCCCCTACCGGCTGCTGGACGGGAACGGGCAGGCGCACCCCCGGCGCTTCGCCTACGGCGTGCCGACGGAGTCGGTGCACTGGGTCACGGCGGCGGGCATCCGCCCCGGGGTCGACTCGGTGACGCTCGGCGACTCGGACGCCATCGCCCGGGCGGCGCTGGGCGTGGAGCCCGTCGCCCACCGCCCGTGGTCCGCGCAGCTGCACACCTCGGACGAGGGCTTCGTGGGGGTGATCGTGTGACGGCCGGATCCACCGGCGCCAGGGCCGGTACCGACTCGGGGCTGCTGTCACCGGTCCGCGCGGGCACACCCGGTGAGGCGGCGACCAGCGACGAGGCCTGGCTGCAGGCCATGCTGGACGCCGAGGCGGCGCTGACCCGGGCCCAGGCCGGGATCGGCACCGTACCGAAGGAGGCCGCCGAGACCGTCACCCGCGTGGCGCGGGCGGAGGCGCTCGACCTGCGGGCGCTGGCGCTCGCCTCCCGGGAGGCGGCCAACCCGGTCGTCTCCCTGGTGGCGGCGCTGGCCCGGGCCGTGGCGGACGTCTCGCCGGAGGCCGCCGAGTATGTGCACCGGGGCTCCACCAGCCAGGACATCCTGGACACCGGGGCGATGCTGGTCGCCGCCCGGACGCTGGAGCTGATCGCGGCGGATCTGGCCGCGGCCGCGGAGTCCCTGGCCCTGCTGGCGCGGGAGCACCGGGACACCGTCATGCCGGGGCGGACCCTCGCCCTCCAGGCCGTGCCGACCACCTTCGGGCTCAAGGCGGCGGGGTGGCGGCGACTGCTGCTCGACGCCCACCAGCGGATCGTCGCGGTGCTCGACGGCGGACTGCCCGTCTCGCTCGGCGGGGCGGCCGGCACGCTCGCCGGATACCTGGAGTACGCGCTGGTCGACGGCGACGAACGGGCCGGGGACACCGACGGGTACGTCGGGCTGCTGCTCGACGGGTTCGCCGCCGAGACCGGCCTGGCGCGGCCCCCGCTGCCCTGGCACTCGCTGCGCACCCCCGTCGCGGACCTCGGCGCCGCCCTCGCCTTCACCACCGGCGCCCTCGGCAAGATCGCGGTCGACGTCCAGACGCTCGGCCGGACCGAGGTCGCCGAGGTCGCCGAGCCCTCCGTGGCGGGGCGCGGCGCCTCCTCCGCCATGCCGCACAAGCGCAACCCGGTGCTGGCCACGCTGATCCGCAGCGCCTCACTCCAAGTCCCGCTGCTGGCAGCCGGGTTGACCCAGTGCCTGGTCACCGAGGACGAGCGGTCGGCGGGGGTCTGGCACGCCGAGTGGTCACCGCTGCGGGAGTGTCTGCGGCTGACCGCCGGGGCCGCGCACACGGCGGTGGAGCTCTGTGCGGGGCTTGAGGTGCACCCCGACCGGATGCGGGACAACCTGGCGCTGACCGGCGACCAGGTGGTGACCGAGCGGATCGCGGCGCATCTGGCCCCGCAGCTGGGCCGTGCGGCGGCCAAGCGGCTCCTCGCCGAGGTCGCCGACGAGGTACGGACGAGCGGCCGCCCGCTGGCCCAGGTGCTGGCGGCCCGCCCCGAGGCCGTGGGGCTGCCGACGGGCGCGGAGCTGGACCGGCTGTGCGAACCGGCGCGCTACACGGGAGCGGCGGGCGCCCTGGTCGACCGGGAGGTGGGGCGGGCGTAGGCGCGTACGTACGTGGGCGGTGGCATCCCTTCCGGGGTGCCACCGCCCACGTATGTCCGCGTATGGGGTCGGCCTTCAGCCGTGCAGCCGCCGCAGCAGCTCCTCCGCCCACCCGTCCTCGTACGCCTCGAACAGCGGGAACCCCCCGTTCTCCGGCGCGTCCGTCCACCGGCAGGTCACCCCGGGGTTGTGCACGGTGTACCCGCCGGGTGCGAACAGGTGCGGGCTGCCCTGTACGTGGGGTCCCTGGGCGATGTCCCACTGGGCGTACACCTCGGACCGGCCCTCGCCCGCGCGCAGCGCCTTCGCCAGTGCCGCCGCGTCCACGTGCTCGCACGCCTCCGCCAGCTCCAGGATCACCGCGTGCACACCGACCGAGCGGCTCCCGGTGTAGAAGGCGTGGCGCAGGGCGGTGTCCAGTTCGTCGGAGGCCCGCAGCCCGCCGACGGCCGGCGACTTGGCGGCCTGCACGGCCTCCAGGGCGGGCAGCATGCTCGACGGGTAGGTCCACTCCGGTGCCGACCAGCGCCGCCAGCCGAGCTCCGGGCGGCGGGCGGCGATAGCGGCGAGCTCCACGTCCACGATGAACTTCGGGGTGGGTTCCCGGTTGAAGAGTTCCAGCGGGAACGCCCGGTGGTCGATCAGGACCGGCAGTTCCAGCCGGGCGGCGGTGGTCCGCAGGGTGTGCAGGGCCAGGGCCGCCCAGGGGCAGCCGATGTCCGACCAGACGGTGAGGACAGGTGAACTGCCCTCCCGGAGTTCGGTGTTGACCAGTGCCGGGTCGTCGTTCGTCATCCGGCGGCTCCCTCGGTGCGTCGCAGCAGTTCGGTCAGCAGATTGCGGGTGATGTGCACCCCGTCGCGGGTCAGTACGGACTCGGCGTGGAACTGGGTGGAGGCGAACCAGGGGCCGCGCAGTCCGTGCACCTCGCCGGTCCGGGTGGAGCGGCTCACCTCGACGGGGCCGACATCCGGGGAGTCGAACTTCTCCTCGTCCGAGACCGCGGCGAACGTGTTGTAGAAGCCCACCCGTTCGCGGCGGCCGAAGAGGTCGATCTCCCGCTGGACGCCCTGGTTGGGCACCTCCCGGCGGATCAGCGGGAGCCCGAGGCGCCGGCTCAGCACCTGGTGGCTGAGGCAGACGGCGAGGAACGGGGTACGGGTGGCGAGGAGCCGGGCCACCGCCGCGTCGAGGTGGGCGATCTTCGGGTCGGTGAGGTCCCGGGGGTCGCCGGGGCCCGGGCCCATGACGGTGAGGTCGTGGTCGGCCGGGTCGTAGGGCTCGTCGAACCGACGCACCGTCACTGTCAGGCCCAGGCAGCTCAGTTGCTGGGCGATCATCGACGTGAAGGTGTCCTCGGCGTCCACCACCAGCAGCCGCCGCCCGGCGAGGTACGCGTCCGGGGCGTGCCGGTCCCCGGCGTGGGCGAGCCAGAAGTCCGCGAGCGAGGAGTTGCGTTCGGCCAGAGCCGCCCTGACCTCGGGGTTGGCGGAGAGCCGGACCTGCCCGCCGGTCTCCAGCGCGGCGAGCAGCCCCGCCGCCTTGGCCCGGGTCTCGGCCGCCTCGGACATCGGGTCGGAGTGGCGTACGAGGGTGGCGCCGACGCCGATCCGCAGGCGGCCGCCGGCGTCGATGTCGGCGGTGCGGATCAGGATCGAGGAGTCCAGGGCGTGGCCGCCGTCGTGGTCGCGGCCCAGGAGCGCCACCACCCCGCTGTAGTAGCCGCGGCCCTCGGGCTCGTACTGGTTGATGACGCGGCAGGCGCTCTCCAGCGGGCTGCCGGTGACGGTCGGCGCGAACATCGTCTCGCGCAGGATGTCGCGCGGGTCGCGGTCGCTGTGCCCCTCGATGAAGTACTCGGTGTGGGCGAGCCGGGCCATCTCCTTGAGGAACGGTCCGATGACCCGCCCGCCCTCCGGGCAGATCCGGGACATCATCTTCAGTTCCTCGTCGACGACCATGTACAGCTCGTCGATCTCCTTGCGGTCCGCGAGGAACTCCATCATCGCGGGCAGGGTCGGGCCGGAGGCCGCGTACCGGTAGGTGCCGCTGATGGGGTTCATCACGGCGAGACCGGCGGTGAGGCTGACATGGCGTTCGGGGGTGGCGCCGACGAAGGTGCGGTCCCCGGTGTGCACGACGAACGTCCAGTACGCGCCGGACTCCCGCTCCAGCAGCCGCCGGAAGAAGGTCAGCGCGGCCCCCGGCCCGTAATCCGTGATGTCCGCCGAGTAGGAGCGCTTGATGACGAAGTTGGCGCCCTTGCCGGTGCCGATCTCCTCGGTGACGACCCTGCGCACGGTCTCGGCGTACGTCTCGTCGTCGATGTCGAAGCCACCGTCGGTGAGCCCGATCGGGGTGTCCGGGATCCGGCGCAGCACCTCGGCCACCGTGCGGGTCTCCTGGCCGGTGACGGTCATCGCCAGGAGCGGTGAGCCGTCCTCGGTGCCGATGAAGCCGCGCTCGGCGATCTGCCGGTACGGGACGAGGACCAGGGCGTCGTGCCGGGCCTGGCCGTGCGGGCCCGACGGGAGCGGGATGTCGGCCAGGGTCTCGTAGGCGCGGACGTCCCCGACCAGCACGTCGAGGGTGCCCTCGCCGGTGGACTCGGGGCGGTACAGCAGGGCGAAGGGCGGTGGATCGGGGGCGAGCACCTGCCCGAGCAGACCGGTCATCAGCCCACCGCCTCCTTGGTGGTGAGCACGACGGCACAGCGGTGCGCGGCGTACTCCACGGTCATCATGTGCCGCTCCTGGGAGAAGTCGGCGATGGCGTCGGCGATCAGGAAGGTCTCGATGTCGTGGGTGAAGGCCTCGACGGCGGTCATCAGCACGCCGACATGGCCGTAGACACCGCAGACGACGAGCTGGTCCCGGCCGGATGCGCGCATCCGCTCCAGCAGGTCGGTGCGGAAGAAGGCGCTGTAGCGCCACTTGGTCAGCATCCAGTTCCCGGGTACGGGAGCGAGCTCGTCGACCACCTCGCGGTCGGCGGGCTCGCTGCGCATCCCGGGGCCCCAGAAGTCCTTGAGCAGGCCGCGCTGTTCGGGGGTCATGCTGCCGGGCTGGGCGGTGTACGCCACCGGCATCCCGGCGGCGGCCGCGTGGTCCCGCAGCCGGGCGGCGTTGGCCAGCAGCGGGTCGCGGAGCTCGGGTGCGAACGGCTGGAGGAAGTACCGCTGCATGTCGTGGACGAGCAGGACGGCCCGGTCGGGGTCGATGCTCCACCGGGCGGTGTTGTCGGGAAGGTCGCCGCGTTCCGGGAGCGGGTACGGCGGGATGGGGGCGATGCCGGCCATGGGTTGTCCTGATCCTTTCGGGAGGGTTCTGTCGGAGTCGCCGGACACACCCCGGGGGCGCGCGTCCGGCCGGTCAGGCCCCCAGCGAGGCGCCGCCGTCCACGGTCAGGTCGTGCAGGGTGATCTGGGCGGCCCGGTCGGAGAGCAGGAACGCCACCGCCTCCGCGACATCGGCGGGGCGGCCGATCCGGCGCAGCGGGATGCCGACGCGGTACGCGGCCGGGGAGCCGTCGAGGGTGTGCTGCTCGGCCGCCCGGTCGTGCCACATCGAGCGGAGCATCGGGGTGTCGGTGGAGCCGGGGGCCACGGTGTTGCAGCGGATGCCGTACTCGGCCACCTCAAGGCCGAGCGACTTGATGAGGAGCGTCGCGGCGGCCTTGGAGGCGGCGTAGGCGGCCATCCCCGCCCGGGGGGTGACGGCCGCGTTGGAGGTGACGGTGACGATCGCGCCCCGGGCGCGCGGGATCATCCGGTTCACGACCGCCCGGGAGACGTTCAGGACGCCGGTGATGTTGACGTCGAGCATGGCCCGCCAGTCCTGGTCGGTGATCTCGCTGACCGGCCCGAGCCGCAGCACCCCGGCGGCGTTGACCAGCTGGTCGACCGGCCCGACCCGCTCCTCGACGGCCGCCACCACGGCGTCGACCGCCGCGCTGTCGGACACGTCGACGGGGAAGGCCGTCACCGGCAGGGACTCCGCCCGGAGTTTGGCGACCTCCTCGGCCAGCCGGCCGGCGTCGCGGTCGACCGCGGCCACCGCCGTTCCCTGCTCGGCGAGCAGCCGGACCACGGCCGCGCCGATACCGCCGGCGGCCCCGGTGACCAGTGCCGTGTGCTCTTCCACCTGAACTCTCCTTCGTACGAGGGGTGTACGGGTGTGCAAAGGGGTCTGCGGGACGTGTCCCGGCTCAGTCGCGCCAGGCGGCGATGACGGAGACCGCCTGGGAGGCGGTGAGGCGGGGGTCGCAGAAGCTCGTGTACTTCTCCCCGACCTGGTGGGCCCGGGTCTCGTTGCGCACGCACTCGGTGACGTCCTCGGGGGTGGTCTCCAGGTGGATGCCCCCGGCCGTGCCGTCGGCCGAGCGGACCGCGGTGAGGAAGCCGCGCACCTCCCGCTCGACGTGCTCCAGATAGCGGGTCTTGAGCCCTTCGCCGGTGGTCACGGTGTTGCCGTGCATCGGGTCGCAGAGCCAGCTCACGGGGTGCCCGGCCGCACGGACGGCCGCGACGAGGGCGGGCAGCCGCTCCCCCACGGCGCCCGCGCCCATCCGGGAGATCAGGGTGAGCCGTCCGGGCTCGCGGTCGGGGTCCAGCCGCTCGCACAGGCCGAGCAGGTCGGCGACGGTCATCGACGGGCCGACCTTGCAGGCCACCGGGTTGGCGATGGAGGCGAACAGCTCCACATGGGCCCCGTCCAGTGCGCGGGTCCGCTCGCCGATCCACGGCAGGTGGGTGGAGGCCAGCCACCGGGCGCCGGACTCGTCCCTGCGGAGCATCGGCAGCTCGTAGTCGAGCAGCAGCGCCTCGTGGCTCGTCCAGACCGGCGGGTCGATCGCCCGGCCGGGCTCGCGGGCGGTGCTGTGCCAGCCGAGGTGGCCCATCATCTCGCCCGCCGCGTCGTAGCCGGTCAGCAGCCGGGACGGGTCGGGGATGCGGCCCTTGGGGGCGGGTTCGGGGCTGTTGACCATATGGCCCCGGTAGACCGGCAGTTCGACCCCGCCGACATACTCCACCGGCTGCGAGCGGGGCTTGGCGAACTGGCCGGCGATCCGGCCGATCCGCACGATGGGCTTGTGCGAGGCCATCTTCATGGCCCCGGCCAGCAGGTCGAGCACGGCGGCCTTCCGGGCGACGTACCCCGCGCTGGACTCCATCGGGTCCTCGGCGCAGTCACCCGCCTGGACCACCTGCGCCTCGCCGATGGCGACCCGGGCGAGGATCTGCCGGAGGTCGCGGACGTCCTCGTAACGGACGAGTGCCCGGCGGCCGGACAGGGTCCGGCGCACTTCCTCCAGTCGTTCGGCATCGGGCCAGTCCGGTTGCTGGAGCGCGGGCCTGAGCCGGATCTCGGACACGACGTTGTCCACTGGTGCCTCCACGGTCGCATGGCGCGAGCGGGGAACCGCTCGCTGTCGGGGGTGAGTCGGTGCGGTGCCGGCAAGCCCGTCGCGGGCTTCGTCGATGACGAGGCGGCGTCCGGGGGGTCCCGCGCCACTCGGTCCACGGACGACCCGAACCCGCGGGTCAGGAGGGGGCGGCCGTCCCGCCCTGGTCCGGCTGCCGATCCTGGGCCGGATCGCGGCGGCTGCCAACCGGCGGGGGCGCAGTTCGTCAGGTGACGCGGATTCCATCAGGTCTACCCGCGTCCAGCGGCTCCGACCTGACGGACTAGCCGGTCGGGCCTGGGCCGGTGTCGCGGACGGCATGCACCATGAGGCCGCTCCCGCCCCCTGCTCCGCGTCCGTTCCGGCGCACAGGGGTGTCCTGCCGTTCAGGGCGGGACGCCCCCCAGGCCCCTGGAGACCTTTCGATGACATCAGGCAACAGCTCCGGCCTTCCCCGGCGCACGTTCGTCGCCACCGCCGCGGCGGCCGCGGCAGCGGCGGCGACCGCCGGTTCGATCCGGCCGGCGGCGGCCGCGTCCGCCTCCCACCAGCCGTCCCGGCCCCGCAGCGGATCGGTCACCGTCCGCACGACCGCCGGCCGTATCGCGGGCCAACGGCTCGACGACGTCACCGTCTTCCGGGGCGTCCCCTACGCGGCCCCGCCCGTGGGGCCGCTGCGCTTCGCATCCCCCCGGCCGCCCGAACCGTGGAACGGGGTGCGGGACGCCACGGCCTTCGGCGCCCCCGCGCTGCAGACCGACTACCTGCCGGACAGCAGCGAGGACTGTCTGTACGCCAACGTGTGGACGCCGAGCACCAGCGGCCGCCGGCCCGTCGTGGTCTACATCCACGGCGGCGGCTGGTTCCTCGGGGCGGGCAGCGAACCCGACTACGACGGGGCCCGACCGGCCGTACGCGGCGACCTGGTCGTCATCAACTTCAACTACCGTCTGGGGCTGCTCGGCTGGGGACTCCACGAGGAGTTCACCGACCGGCGGACCTCGTCCTTCGCCAACTGGGGCCTCCAGGACCAGGCGGCGTTGCTGCACTGGGTCCAGGCCAACGCCGCGGCCTTCGGCGGGGACCCGGGCAACATCACGCTGGCCGGGACCTCGGCCGGCGGGTCGAGCACCTGGCAGCTGAGCCTGCTGCCGCAGCTGCGCGGGGTGATCAGGCGGGCCGTGCCGATCAGCGCCAAGCACGTCTGGAATCCGGCGAGTTCGACGACCCCGCAGGAGTCGCGCGAGGTCTACGCCCTGCTCGCGTCACGGCTCGGCACCACGGTCGCCGGACTGCGCCAGGTGTCGGGCCACGAACTGAAGGCCGCCTGGGAGGAGCTGTACTCCGGCGATCCCGCCGAGCGGCCGGTGACCGGCTGGCGCGAGTACCGGGGGCCGGTGCCCGACGGGCAGTGGATGCGCGGCTACGACCATGAGCTGCCCACCCCGCGGATACCGGTCATGCCGGTGTACGCCCGTACCGAGGGATCGTTCTTCACCGCCGGACCCGGCTACCCCTACCCGGGGCCCCACCCCACGAACGACGCCGAGCTGCGCGAGGCCGTGTTCATGGTGCTCCGCAAGGGCAGTGCCCGGGCCGGCCTCCGGGATGCGGACCAGGTCATCGCCTTCTACCGCAAGGCGGCCGTGCGGGGCGGGCTGCCGCAGGACCCGATGTCGCTCTGGACCGAGATATGGGGCGACGGGCTCTTCCGCTACCAGATCGTCCGGCTCGCCGAGCGGCACGCCCGCGAGGGCAGGTCGCCGCAGTACCTCATGGAGTTCGCGCATCCGGTGCGCGCGCCCTACTCCGGCACCCCGCACGAGGCGACGTCGAAGTTCCTGTTCGGCTCGCACGCACTGCCCGTCAACGAGCCCGCCTACGGTGACGGCCCCCTGGAGCGCCAGGTCTCGGACACCCTGATCGACCTGATCGCCTCCTTCGCCCGCGACGGCAGGCCGGTCAGCCCGCACGCCCCGGCGTGGCCGGAGTTCTCCCCCCGTATCCCCAGCACGATGGTGGTCGGCGGCCCCGACGTCGCCCGCGTCTCCACGACCTTCAAGGCGGACCAGCTCCGCTACTGGGACCGGGCGGGCTGGGTGCCCCGCACCTAGGAACCGCCGTCCGGCTCCCGTACAGCGCTGTTGACACGGCTGAACACAAGGAAAGGAACCGAGGCACTATGTGTGGACTCGCAGGCTGGGTCGGCTACGACCGCGATCTGTCCCGACTGGGCGCTACGGCCGAGGCCATGACCGCCACGATGGCGTGCCGGGGCCCGGACGACGAGGGGGTGTGGACGGCTCCCCATGCGGCGCTCGGCCACTGCCGGCTCTCGGTCATCGACCTGGAGGGCGGCAGGCAGCCGATGCACGTCACCGCGCCCGACGACGGCCTGCCGGTCGTCGTCTACACCGGTGAGGTCTACAACTTCCTTGAGCTGAAAGAGGAGTTGAGCGGTCTCGGCCACTCCTTCCGCACCTCCAGCGACACCGAGGTGGTGCTCCACGCCTATCTGGAGTGGGGCGAGGAGTTCGCGGAGCGGCTCAACGGGATGTACGCGCTGGCGATCTGGGACCCGCGCACCGAGGAACTCCTGCTGGTCCGGGACCGGATGGGCGTCAAGCCGCTGTTCTACTACCCGACCCGCGACGGGGTCCTCTTCGGCTCCGAGGCGAAGGCGATCCTGGCCCACCCGGAGGCGGAGGCGGTCGTGGACCGCGAGGGCCTGGCCGAGATCTTCGCCATCATCAACACCCCCGGGCACGCCGTCTTCAAGGGCATGCACGAGGTGGTCCCCGGCACGACCGTCCGCTTCGGCAAGGACGGCCGCACCACCCGCACCTACTGGGAGCTGACGGCCCAGCCGCACGGCGACGACCTCGACACCACCATCGCCCAGGTCCGCGAGCTCCTGGACGACATCGTCCGCCGCCAGCTCATCGCGGACGTGCCGGTGGGCACCCTGCTCTCCGGCGGACTGGACTCCAGCGCCCTCACCGCGCTGGCCGCCAAGACCTTCCGGGACCAGGGGCGGTCCGAGCGCGTCAAGGCGTTCTCGATCGACTTCAAGGGCAACGACGAGGCCTTCGCCGGCAACGGGATCTGGCAGGACCCCGACACCCCGTACGCCGTCGAGGTCGCCGAGCACTGCGGCGCCGAGCACATCGTGGTCGAGCTGGAGAACGCCGACGTCCTGGACGAGTCCATCCGCGCCCGGGTGCTGCGCTGCCAGGACCTCCCCATCTCCACCGGCGACATGGAGCACTCGCTGCTGCACCTGTGCACCGCGCTGAAGCGTCAGGTGACCGTCGCCCTGTCCGGGGAGACCGCCGACGAACTGTTCGGCGGCTACAACTGGTTCTTCGACAAGGAGGCCGTCGAGGGCGACACCTTCCCCTGGTACGACGCCTGGCAGCGGCTCGGCGGTCTGGACACCATGAAGGAGATCGGCCTCTGGGACCGGCTCGGCCTTGAGGAGTACGTCAAGGCGCGCTACGCCGAGGCGCTGGCGGAGGTCCCCCGGCTGGAGGGCGAGTCCGGCCGCGAGGAGCGGATGCGGGAGCTCACGTACCTCAACATCTCCCGCTGGGAGAACTTCCTGCTCGACCGCAAGGACCGGATCAGCATGGCCGCCAGCCTGGAGGTCCGGGTCCCCTTCACCGACCACCGGCTCGTCGAGTACGTCTTCAACGTTCCGTGGGAGATGAAGAACTTCGACGGACGCGAGAAGAGCCTGCTGCGCGCGGCCGTGGCGGACGTGCTCCCGGAGTCGGTGCTGACCCGCAAGAAGAGCCCGTACCCCTCCACCCAGGACCTGGAGTACGTCCGGGCGCTGCGCGACAAGGTCGCCGCCCTGCTGGACGAGGGTTCGCCGGTGCTGGCCCTGGTGCCGGCGGAGTCCGTCCAGCTGCTGCTGGACAAGCCGCTGGAGTCGTACGCCGGGCTCGGCGGGCTGTGGGGGACGCGCGCGGTGATGGAACGGCTGGTCGAGTTCAACACCTGGGTCACCCTCTACGGGGTCCGGGTCGAGGCGTGACACCGACCCCGGCACCCTGCGGATGTCCGCGACCCCATGAAGGAGTGATGACCCGATGTACGCCACCGGGCTGCCTGTCGACGTCGACCACTCGCCCGAGTGGGGCGCGGACAGGCTCGATCTGGACGCCTACCTTCGGCGGATCGGATACGAAGGCGCGCTCGACGGATCGCTGAAGACCCTCCAGCAGCTCCACCGCGCCCATATGAGCACCATCTGTTTCGAGAACATCGACATCGCGGTGGGCCGCCCGGTGTCGCTCGACATGGCGGACCTGGAACGGAAACTGGTCCGCTCCGGCCGCGGCGGCTACTGCTACGAGACCAACCTGCTGTTCGCCGCCGTACTCGACCGCCTCGGCTTCCCGGTGGTCCGGATACTCTCGCGCATCCGGGAGGGGGACACCCGCCGGCGCTTCCGCTCGCACACCTCCCTGCTGGTCAGGGCGGTGGACGAGCCGGAGACGGTGTGGCTGGCCGACCCCGGCTACGGCTACGCCGGGCTCATCGAGCCGATACCGCTGCGCGAGGGCGCGCTGAGCACCATGGCGGGCTGGAGCTGGCAGCTGGGGGTGGACGACGACCACTGGGTCCTGCGGAACCAGAACCCCGAGGGCGGCTGGACGGACCTCTACGCCTTCCGGCCCGAGCGGCAGTACGAGGTCGACTACCGGGCGGCCCACTACGTCAGCTCCACCCGGCCCGGCTCCCCGTTCGTCAACCGGCTCGTGGCACAACGGGGTTCGGAGACCGTACGGCACCGGCTGCGCAACGACGTCCTGGTGACCGACCATCCCGACGGACGCACCGAGCGGGCGGTCCTGAGCCCCGACCAGGTGGTGGCGGCCCTGCGGGAGAAGTTCGGTCTCACCCTGAGCGACGAGGACGTCTCGCTGCTCCTGGCCTTCCTGCACCGCGGGGAGAGCGACCTCTGACGCCCGGCGCGTACGGCGAGGGCCCCGGCACCTGGTGCCGGGGCCCTCGCCGTACGCGCGCCACGTCCTACAGCAGCGAGACGATCGCCGGGCCGAAGGCCGCGCCCAGCAGATAGCAGAGGTTGAACAGGCCGATCGCGGCGGGCCGTTCCTCGTCGGGCACCGCCTTGGTGGAGTGCACCGCGAAGACGCCCTGCCCGGAAGCGGCCGCGATCGAGGCGAGGGCCTGCGCGAGGAGCAGCAGCACCGCGACGACGCTCACCGAGGCCAGCACCACACCGGCGACGCTCAGGGCGACCAGGGTGATGATGACCGGCTGCCGGCCCACCTTCGCCGACAGGGCGACCACCACCCACGACAGCGCGCCGCCCAGCAGCAGCGGCCACACCATCGCCACGCCGATCTTGCCGCTGGACCACGAGGTGTGGTCGGAGAGGGCCTCCGGCACCGCGAACATCAGCCCGAAGTTGACCGCCGCGAGCAGGAACGCCAGCACCGAGGAGATCAGGAAGACGGGGCTGCGTACCACCACCGCCGGAACGAACCCCTGCGGCTTGCTCCGCAGATGCCACACGAGCGCGGCGATCGTCACCACGGAGAGGATCCCGGCGACCGGCGGGTAGTGCGGCACGAAGACCAGGGCCGTGACCACCGCCGTGAGCAGCACCGCGCCGAGCCCGTCGAAGGCGGCGGTCGAGGTGGGCCTGGTGGAGGCCCGTCCGATGATGACGAGCAGGGCGATCAGGCTGAGCGCGGGCAGCGCCAGGGTCGCCTGCCAGTTGATCGCGTCGTTGACCAGCGAGCCGACCAGCGGGGCGGTCGAGCCGACCACCGCGAGCGAGGCGGTGACGAAGCCCATCGAGCGGGCGGAGTTCGTCAGGCTCATCGCGATGGAGGTCAGACCGGCGGTGCCGAGCGCCTGGAGCGCGCAGCCGATGATGACGGCCGGGAGCAGCGGCACGGTGAGCACCAGGAGGGCGCCGAGCAGCACCAGCGCCCCGCAGGCGCTGAGCGCGGCCCGGGCACCGCGGTGCCGGAGCAGGCCGGTCATCAGGGGGGTGCCCACCGCGATGCCCCAGCCGAAGGCGGTGACGCCCCAGGTGACGGTTCCGGTGGTGGTGGACAGGTCTCGGGCGATGTCGTCCAGGACCAGCGCGGGTCCGGCGATGCCGAACGAGAGCGGTCCGGCCATCAGCCCCAGCCAGTAGGTGGGGATGCGGGCGGTGCCGGGTGCCGTGGGGTCCGCGTTGTCGGGGCGCGCGGTGCCCGGACCCGCGAGGGATTCACTCATCGGTCCTCCAGGGGTGAGGGATTGGCCGGGCGCGCGTCGCCCGCGCGGATCCGGTCCGGCACCGCCCGGTGTGCCGGACCGTCACGCGGCCGGGGTCAGGCGGACAGCGTGGGGTAGTCGGTGTAGCCGCGGCTGTCGCCGCCGTAGAAGGTGCTCGCCTCCGGCACGTTGTACGGGCCGCCGGCCTTGATGCGCCGGTCCAGATCCGGGTTGGCGAGCCAGAGCGAGGCGAGGCTGACCGCGTCGGCCAGGTCGTCCTGGAGGACCTCCAGCGCGGCCTCGGGGGTCACCGAGGCCTCGGCGCCGGTCTTGTGCGGGTTGAGGATCAGCGTGCCCGGCCATTCGGCCCGGACCAGCTCGGTGACCTCGCGGTGGCCGAACTCCATGACGTGCACATAGGCCAGGTTGTACGGGGCCAGCGTGCGGATCAGCGTCCGGTACAGCTCGGCCGGGTCGCTCTCGCCGACGCCCTCTGCGGTCGATCCGGGAGAGATGCGGATCCCCACCCGCTCGGGCCCGATGGCGTCGCTGACGGCCCGCGCGACCTCGTCGGCGAACCGCACCCGGTTCTCCACCGAACCGCCGTAGACATCGGTGCGCCGGTTGGAGCCGTCGGCGAGGAACTGGTGGATCAGGTAGCCGTTGGCCCCGTGCAGCTCCACCCCGTCGAACCCGGCGTCCACCGCGTGCTTGGCGGCGGAGACGAAGTCCTCCACCGTCCGCGCGATGTCCTCCAGGGTCATCTCGCGCGGGACGGGGTGGTCGACCATGCCGTCGGGGGTGTACATCTGCCCGCCGGTGGCGATGGCCGAGGGCGCCACGGGGAGCGCGCCGTCCGGGTAGAGGCTGGGGTGGCCGACCCGGCCGGAGTGCATGAGCTGGACGAAGATCCGGCCGCCCGCGGCGTGCACCGCGTCGGTCACGCCCCGCCAGGCCTCGGCCTGCTCCGTGGAGTGCAGGCCGGGGGTGTCGATGTAGCCCTGGCCGATCACGCTCGGCTGGGTGCCCTCGGTGATGATCAGCCCGGCCGAGGCGCGCTGGGCGTAGTACTCGGCGGTGAGCGCGTTCACGGAGCGGTCGGCGGAGCGGCTGCGGGTCATCGGTGCCATCACGAGACGGTTCGGCAGGGTCGTCTTGCCCAGGCGCAGCGGCTTGAACAGCTCGTCCATGGTGTCCTCCAGCGGGTCGTGATCATCGGCGGATGTCCTGATCACAACGGTAGGAGCGGCGCCCTGGCGGCGAATCCGTAGTCTCTACTGCCCCGGGTACGTATTCACGGGTAAGTAACATGGGACCGTATACCGATGGCATGCGGGCGGGTCGTCAAGCGGGTGGAGGGGGACGTCGGTGCTGTACGGGCGAACCACCGAACAGGAGCGGCTGGAGCAGTTGCTGGCCGGGGCGCGGGCCGGCTGCAGTGGTGCTCTTCTGGTACGCGGCGAGGCGGGCATCGGCAAGACGGCACTGCTCGACTGGCTCGCGGCGACGGCTCTGCGGGACGACGGGAACGACGGCCGCGAGCTGCGCATCCTACGGGTCACCGGTGTCGAGCCGGAAGCGGATCTGGCCTTCGGCGGCCTCGTCCAGCTGCTGTGGCCGGTGCAGGACCGGCTGAACGCCCTGCCCGAGCCGCAGGCCGCCGCGTTACGGGCGGTGCTCGGCACCGGACATGAGGAGCGCGGACCCGACCGCTTCCTCACCGGGCTCGCGGTGCTCACGGTCCTCGCGGATCTCGCCGAGGACGGGCCGCTGCTCTGTCTGGTCGACGACGCCCAGTGGCTGGACCAGGCCACCGCCGAGGCCCTGTTGTTCGCCGCCCGCCGGCTGGCCGCCGAGGGCGTGGCGATCGTGCTGGCCGGCCGCGACGACGGCTTCGTCGCCCCGGGCATTCCCGAACTGCAGCTGTCCCGGCTGAACTTCGAGGACTCCTCGCGGCTGCTGGCCGACCGGGGCAGGGCCCCCGCTCTGCGCTCCCAGATCATCACCGAGTCTGCGGGGAACCCGCTCGCGCTCATCGAGTTCGACTCCGCACGGCGTGACCAGCCGCATCAGCACGCCCCCCTGCCGGTCGCGGACCGCGTGTTCTCGGCCTTTCGGTCACAGATCGGCAAACTGCCGGAACGCACCCGGCTGATGATGCTGATCGCGGCGGCCGAGGGGCGGGGCGATCTGCCCCTGCTGCTGAGGGCGTCGGAGCTGCTGGGCGTGGACCTCGGCGATCTGGAGGAGGCCGAGCGGACCGGCCTGATGTACGTCATGGACGGCACGGTCACGTTCCGGCATCCGCTGATCGCCTCGGCGACGTACCAGGGTTCGGTGCTCGCCCGCCGGATCGCCGTGCACCGGGCGCTGGCCGAGGCCGCCGAGGACCCCGACTGCCGCGCCCGGCACCTGCTGGCGGTGGCCACGGGGCCGGACCACGAAGTGGCCCTGGAACTGGCGGCGGCGGCCGGGCGGGCCCGGGGCCGTACCGCGTACGCGGCGGCCTCCGGTCTCTTCCGGCACGCCGCCCGGATCGCCACCGACCACGGCCGGCGCGCCTCCTGGCTGGCCGAAGCGGCCGCGCTGGCACTCACCGCGGGCCACGCCGCACAGGCCGACCGACTCGCCGTGGAGGCCCAGGAGTTGGCGGACGATCCGGCCGTCGGCGCCCGGATCGCCTCGGTGCGCGCGGCGGTCGTCTTCGAGCTGGGCGACCAGAGCGAGGCGGCCCGCGGCCTGCTGGCCCGCGCCGGGGGCACCGCCACCCCGGAGACGACCGCCCTGCTCCGTACCGCCGCCGCCTACGGCTGGCTGGCCGGGGACGGGGACGCGGTGCGCGCCGCCGCCGGCCGGCTCGCGGCGGCCGGTGGCGCCGATCCGCTGGTCGAGGGGCTGGAGCGGCTCTGCGACGACGACGCCGCCCATGGAGTGCCGTTGCTCGCGCGGTTCCTGGAGGGCCGGCTCGACGCACCCGACACCCGCGCCGTCGACGAGCAGGCCGTCCGGATGCTCGCCCTCACCTGCGGCACGGTCCTCGGCGACGACGAGGCGGCCCTCGACCTGGCCGCGGCCGAGGTCCGGTGGTGCCGCTCCCAGGCGCTGATCGGTGAACTCCCGTACGCACTCGACGTCCTGTCGCAGAACCAGGTGCTGGCCGGACGCCACCGGGACGCCGAGGCCGCGGTGGCCGAGGCGGAGGAGATCGCCCGGGACACCGGGCTGCGCCGGCGCCTGGCCCGTCTCGGTGCGGTGCGCGCGCGGATCGCGGCCATCGAGGGCGACGCACAGCGGGTCCGCGAACTCGCGGACGCCACCCCGGCGGCGCTGCGCACCGGGGTGGACTGCGCACGCGTCCTGCTCGACCTGGGTCTCGGCGACTTCGACGCGGCCCTCACCCGGCTGGACCCGCCGCCGCCCGGCCCGGACCGGTACACCTGGCTGTCCCTGTCCACCGCCGCGGACCAGGTCGAGGCCGCGGTGCGGCTCGGCCGGCCGGAGCGCGCCGAGGCGGCCATGCGCCACTTCGAGAACTGGGCACGGGCCGGGACCCGGCCCCGGACGGCCACGACCACCGCGCCCTGGGCGCAGGCGGTCGTCCTCAGATGCCGGGCGCTCCTCACCGACCGGCCGGAGCACTACACCCAGGCACTGCAGCTGCACGAGAAGGGCGGCCGGCCCTTCGAGCGCGCCCGTACCGAGCTGCTGTACGGCGAGTGGCTGCGCCGGGCCCGGCGGCGCAACGAGGCCCGTGGCGTGCTGCGTTCGGCGCTGGCCACCTTCGAGCGGCTGAAGGCGGAGCCCTGGACCCGGCGGGCCGGCGCCGAACTTCAGGCCGCGGGCGAGCACCTGGTGACGGCCCGGATGCTCGCGGACAATCTGATCGACCGGCTGACCCCGCAGGAGCTCCAGGTGGTGCGGCTCGCCAAGGACGGCAGCAGCAGCCGGGAGATCGCCGCGCAGCTGTTCCTCAGCCCGCGCACGGTCGAGCACCACCTCTACAAGGCGTATCCGAAGCTCGGCGTGGGCTCGCGGCAGGAGCTCGTCCTGCTCGATCTGACCTGAGCCGTCGGCGGAAGTTGTTCACCCTCCGGTTTCACTGCCTTCACAGCCGCAGCTCCGGCCCCACCATGCACTCCGAGCACGGGGGTCCGGCAACCGCTTGCCCCCGAAAATCCTTAGGCGAAAAGTGCGCTGCCTACCCCTCGGCGCCGTTCTACGGTGCCCGGACCACCTCCCCCTGAAGATCAGGGCACATTACGCTTCCGAGGGGTGCAGAAAGCGGAGTGGCGGTGCGGCTGGACGGACCGCGCCGGGGCCGCTGACCAGAGATGATGCCGGGCCGCACAACGGGGGATCACGTGTTAAGACACGAAGCCGAGGCGAACATCGACGCCGTCGCCATACTGGAGCTATTGGCCTCCGACGCGCCGCCCGACCGATTCGAATCGCTCCTCACCCTGGCCCGTTCCGCGGGAATGCCAGGACCCCAATTGGACCGATTGGAAAACGCGCGGAAACTTGGTCTGCACATCTATTCCCAGCTCGACCGCAGGCAGCAGCGCGAGGCGAGCCTGTCGGCGCTCGTGGACATCGCCCGTGAGCTCTCCGCCCCCTACGACCTCAAGACACTTCTCAAGGTGACCACCCGCCGGGCCCGGATGCTGCTCGGCGCGGACATCTCCTACATCACCCTGCTCACCGCGGAGAAGGGCACGGCCCGGGTCGAGGCCAGTGACGGGCACGTGTCGTCGTTCCATGTGGGGATGCAGATCCCGCACGGCGCCGGGAGCAGTGACGTCCTCACCACCTCGGCCCCCTTCTGGAGCGCGGACTACCTCAGCGACGCGCGCTTCCCCCACCACGAGCGGCTGGACGAGATGGTGCGGGCCGAGGAGCTGCGCGGCATCATGGCCGTCCCCCTCAGCCACGGCAGCGGTCCGTTCGGGGTGCTGCACGTCGCCGACCGCGAGCCCCGGCACTTCTCCGCCGACGAGGTGTCCCTGATGAGCTCGCTGGGCGACCTCGCGGGTGCCGTCATCGAGAAGGCCTGGCTGATGGACCGGACCGCCGCGGAGATGGAGATGCTCCAGCGGCGCACCGACGAGGCGGAGGCCGGCCACCGGCAGTGGCAGGAGGTCGGTGACATCAACGAGTTCCTCATGTCCCAGGTGCTCTCCGGGTGCGACCTGCAGAGCCTGGTCGAGGAGGCGTCCGACGGCCTCGGCGGGGCGCTGACCGTCTGCGCGGGCGACGGCACGGTGCTGGCCACCACCGCCGGGGCCCAGCCCGACGACGACCTCATGATCTCCCGGGCCATGATGGACGCGCACGCCGCCGGGAAGGCGATCCGGGTCAAGAACGGGGTGTGGGCGGCCCCCGTCCTGATGGGCGACGAGAACCTGGGCGCGCTGCTGCTGCGCACCGAACGCCCGCTGTGGGAGTCCGGCATCCGGCTGCTGGGCCTGGTGGCGCAGGCCACCGCCGTCCTGCTGCTCATGCAGAACAGCCACGGCATCGTGATGGAGAGCCAGGCCCGCGACGGTTTCCTGGACGACCTCGTCAACCGCACCCGCTCCACACGGGAGCTGGACCGGCGGGCCCGGAAGCTGGGCGTCGCCCTGGAGGAGAGTTACGTCCTCGTGGTCGCCAGCCCGGTCGGCGACGCCCGGCGCAAGGCGATGATCTGGGCCTCCTCCTACGCGCACCGCAAGGACGGGCTGAAGTCGGAGCAGTCGGGCCGGGTGGTCTTCCTGCTGCCCGGCACCGACGCGGCCGAGGTCGCCCGCGAGGTGCACAACGACCTCTCCCCGCTGCTCAGACATCTGGTGACGGTCAGCGCCGCCGGTCCGGTCTCCGGTGCCGCCCCGATCCACCGGAGCTATCTGGAGGCGCTGCGCTGCCTGGAGGTGATGGGCGCACTGGGCCTCTCCGGCCGGTCGGCCGCCGCCTCCGAGCTGGGGTTCCTCGGGCTGCTCGTCTCCGACGACCACGACGTGGACGGGTTCATCGATTCGGTGATCGGTCCGGTGGTGCGCTACGACCACCAGCGGCTCACCCAGCTCACCGACACGCTGGAGGCCTTCTTCAACGCCTGCGGATCCCCCACGCACGCGGCGAAGGAGCTTCATGTGCACCCCAACACCGTCGCTCGCCGCCTGGAGCGGGTCAACGAACTGCTGGGCGAGGGGTGGCAGCACCCCGATCGCGCCCTGGAAGTGCAACTCGCCCTGAAGCTGAAGCGGATGCGGTCGGCCCTGATGGGGCGGGACCCGCACGCGGACGGCTCCCGCCCCGGCACCGACGTGGAGTGAACCGGCCGGGCGGTGTTCCGGCCCCGGCTCAGCACGCGGAGCGGACCTCGTCGCCCGCCCGGCTGAGGGCGACCACGGTGTGCGCGGCCGAGGCGAGGGTGACGTGGCGGTGCCAGCCGGCGAAGGAGCGCCCCGTGTAGTCGCGGATGCCGACCCGCTCGGCGGTCTCCCGGAAGTCGTGGTCCACCCGGTCGACGAGCCGGGTGAGCCGGTGGAGTTCGCCCGGCGGGACGTCCGTCATGTTCGTCAGCCACAGCTCGGCGGGCCACGCCCGCCCCTGCTCGCCCACCCCGAGCAGCACCAGTTCACCGCTGTGCCGGCGCGGCGGCCGCACCGCGCCCGGTATCGCGGTCCGGACCGCCGCGACCAGGCTCCGGCGTAACGGGCGCCCCGGCCCGTGGGCGCGCCAGGCCACCGGCCGGCGCAGGTCCCGGGCGGTCGCCATGATCTGGTGCGCGGTCGACGCCCCGGTCCGGCCCCGGAGCAGCGGGTCGGTGACGTCCAGCCTGGTGCCCCCGGGCACCCGGGCCAGCACCCGTACGCCCGCCCCGTGGTAGGCCCGCACGGTCGCCGCCGCGTCCGCCGCGTCGGCGCCGTGGCCGTCGAGCACCACCGGGCAGTCCGGCAGGCCCCAGCTCCGCATCATGCCCAGGTACGCCTCGTGGACGCAGTCGGCCGGCGACTCCGACGCCACGGCGTCCGGGATGGACGCCTGCGTCCGGCGGGCACCGTCCTCCAGCCAGGCGTCGGAGAGGTGCAACCGCCAGTTGACCGGGAAGCTGCCGGCCTCGGAGGCGGCCCACACCCCCACCGCGTACTGCGCGTTGAGCACCTGGCCCGTATACGGAAGGAACTGGCGCTCCACTCCGACCGAGTTCTCCCCGGCCTTCGGGATGACCATGGACCGGGCGACCCACGCCTGGGGCGGGGCTACCCGCACCACATGCTCGGCCAGTGCCCGGCGGACCGGCTTCCAGCCCCAGGTGGAGCTGGCGACGAAGTGGTGCAGGCTCTGTTCCGTGGCGCTGCCGCCCAGGACGGCGGCGATGTTCCGTATCGACTTGCGGCCCTCCGCCGCTATCAGCGCCTGGAGGTAGTGCATTCCGCGCCGGCGCTGGTCACTGCGCGGCAGGGAGAGGAACAGGCGCGATCCGAGCTCGCCGAGCACGATGTCTTCCACTCCGGACGCTTCGGGTGGCAGGCTGTACTGCTCGCCCGACAGTCGGTTGTCTGTGTATGGAGCAGCGGAAATCATCCCTGTGCCTTTCCTCTCGGCTGCGCATCCGGGTCCTTCGATCCCTACGGTGCGGGCCGGGCGGGCGGCATGCCTAGGTGCTCCGGACACCGGCTTGCCCGGTGAAGTGGTGCCCGGTGCACCGACCCCATAAATCGGGTGGGGCGACTGCGACCTGGGTCACGTGGCCGACGGTGGCACGGGCACCACGCAACCCGTCCGTAACGCGCGTGCACCGGACCGATACACGGACGGCGAGCCGCATCGCCGCACCACAGAGGGCATGACCGGCCGGGTGTGCCCGGACCCCTTGCACAGAGCGTGAGCTGTTCCTGAACTCCGCTCACCTTCCGTGCATGCTCCTGTGCGGGCCCTGTGCATCCCTCCGGAACGCACAGGGCCGGTGGCCGTACGGGGGCCGATCCCCGTACGGCCACCGGCCGTTGAGCAGCGCGTCTATCGCGTCACGGCGTCACCGCGTCACGGGACGAGCCGGAGGAGCTTGTTCGGGGAGCCGGTTCCGATTCCGCTGAGGACGTTGTTGGTCGCGCCGTTCACGAGGGCCGTGCCCACGGCGGCCGGGGAGGCGCCGGGGTGGTTCGTCAGGTAGACCGCGGCCGACCCGGCGACGTGCGGTGCCGCGAAGGACGTGCCGTTGCCGGTGTAGGTCGCGGTGTCCGAGGTGGCCCAGCCGGCCGTGATGTCGGAGCCCGGGGCGAAGAGGTCCACCAGGGGCCCGTAGTTGGAGTAGCTGGCCCGCGCGTCGGTCCGGGTCGTGGCACCGACGGTGAGCGCGGTCGTCACCCGGGCGGGCGAGTAGCCGGACGCGGGGGCGTTGGAATTGCCGGCCGCGATGGCGTACGTCACGCCGGACGCGATCGACCGGCGCACCGCGTCGTCCAGGGTGGGGCTGGGGCCGCCGCCGAGCGAGACGTTGGCGACGGAGTTGGAGACGTGGTTGGCGGTGATCCAGTCGACCCCGGCGATGACCCCGGCGGTGGTGCCGGAACCGCTGTTGTTGAGGACCCGTACGGCGACGACCTTCGCCTTCTTGGCCACGCCGTACGTGGTCCCGGCGGCGGTCGTGGCGACGTGCGTGCCGTGGCCGTTGCCGTCCTGCGCGACGGCGTCGTTGTCGACGAAGTCCCAGCCGTTCGAGGCCCGGCCGACGATGTCCTGGTGGCTGATGCGGACGCCGGTGTCGAGGACGTAGACGGTGGAGTTGATGCCTGCGGAGTCGGGGTAGGTGAACGTGCCGTTCAGCGGCAGGTTCGGCTGGTCGATCCGGTCGAGGCCCCAGGGCGCGTTGGTCTGGGTGGCGGTCGAGTGGACCTTCTGGTCCTGCTCGACCGAGGCGACCGCCGGGTCGGCGGCGAGCCGCCTGGCCTCGGCGCCGCTGAGCTGGGCGGCGTACCCGTTCAGCGCGGATGTGTAGGTGCGCGTGATCCGGCCGCCGTAGCCCGCTATCAGCTTCGTGCCCTGCGTCGCGGACGCGGTGAACCCGGCCGTCTCCTTCAGCGTGACGATGTAGCTGCCGGGAACCGCGCCTTCCGCCCCGGCCTGGAGGACTCTGCCCTCGGGCGCGGGGGCCGCCTGCGCCGGTAAGGAGGCGCCTGCTCCGACGGCGAGCGCCAGTGTGGTGGCCGCGGCGATCGATCCGGCGATCCTTCGCTTGGTGGTGCGCACTGCTGCCATGAAGAAGTCTCCTCGAATGTCGGCGCGCCAGGGGTTCACGCGCCGGGGATGCGGCGTACGGGGTTTCGTCCGCCGCATCCGACGATGGGGCCGTGCGTTCGGGCGGGGCAAGGACGCCTGACGAGATGTCATGCTCGCGACATACAGGTGTCGCAGCGTCAACTCCCCTTACACACAAGGCAATACGGCCGTCGCGCGCTGTGCACGAACCGCCCTCACACCGGCCTCCCGGCCGCTGTCGCTACGCTCTTCAGCTCCCGAGCATTGGAGTACCGCCATGAGCGAACGCCCCGTCCACACGGTGGAAGTGCCCCTGGGCGACGGCAGCGCCGAGACCGTCCGGGTCCAGATCCGCGAGGTGGACGAGGCGCTCGTCCGGGTGGGGCGGGGCGGCCGTACCGTGGCGCGGGCCGAGCGGACGCTCGGGCAGATGCTGGACACCGTACGGCCCGTGGCGGAGAGCTTCGTGGGACGGTTCTCGGGCATGGCCCACGCCCCGGACGAGATCACCCTGGAGTTCGGGGTGTCCCTGTCCGCCGAGGCGGACGTCGTCATCGCCAGCACCGCGACCGCGGCCAATTTCTCCGTCAGCCTGACCTGGAACAGGCGCGACGCCCCGGCCGCCGACGCCGATACTGGACGCTGACCGGGCAGTTGATACGGGTGGGGGCCCAGTGACACGGAGACCGCAGGGGACCGACGGAGACGGCCCGCCGGAGCCGCCGGGCCGCCCGGAGCGGCAGAAGCGCCCGCAGGACCCCGCCCACGGTCCCGAAGCGGCGCTCGTCGCCGCCGTCGTCCGCATCGAGGGGCGGGACGGGGTCGTCGCCGGTGCGGGCTTCCTCGTCGCCGACGGTCTCGTCCTCACCTGCGCCCATGTGGTCTCCGACGCCCTCGACCGGCCCCGTGACGCGACCGTGGAGCCCGGGGCCGAGGTCACCGTCGGTCTCCCCCTGGCCGGGAACGCCGGGGACCCGGACGACGACGGTGACCGTACGGCCGAGGTGCACCGCTGGATACCCGTCCGGCCCGACCGGACCGGTGACATGGCCCTCCTGCGGCTCCGGGACCCGATACCCGGCGCCCGGCCGCTGCCCCTGGCCGATCCCCCGGAGGGCGTGTGGCACCACCGTGCCCGTGCCGTGGGGTTCACCGACGACCACCCCGGCGGCATCTGGCACAGCGGTACGTTCCGGGGGCCGACCCGGGAAGGATGGGTCCAGCTCTCGCGGGGCGACGGCGAGGGCATGTACGTCAGACGGGGCTTCAGCGGCAGCCCCGTCTGGGACGACGAACTCGGCGCGGCCGTAGGCATGATGGTGGCCGCCGAGCCCGTACGCGAGGCCCAGCAGGCGTTCGCCCTGCGGACCCGGACACTGCTGGAGGAGCTGCCCGAGCTCCGCTCCCTGATCGCCCCCCGCTCCCCCTTCCGCGGCCTGGACACCTTCCAGGAGGCCGACGCCGACGTCTTCTTCGGGCGGGACGACGACATCCGGCGGGTGGTGACCGCCGTCTCGACGGGCGACAGGCCGACCGCGGTGTACGGACCCTCCGGCTGCGGCAAGTCCTCGCTGGCGCTGGCCGGGGTGGTGCCGGTCGTGCGGGAGGCCGGGTACACGGTCCTGGTCGTCGACGCCGGGCACATCTCGTCCCTGCGCCACGCACTCGCCACCAGGCTGTACGAGCTGCACCTGCGGGAGAGGGAGCGGGTGGGCGGGCCCGCCCCGGTCGACAGCGCCGAGCAGGTGGGCTCCCTGCTGGGGAAGGATCGGTTCGCCGATGTCCTCGACCGCGTGCTGGGGAGCGCGGGCCACCGGGTTCTCGTCGTCCTCGACCAGGCCGAGGCCCTCCTGGACCGTTCCGAGGCGGAGCTGGCGGAGGCCGCCGGCCTGCTCTTCCGTCAGGAGCAGCCGGAGGGCATCCGCGTTCTGCTGACCCTCCGCTCCGACTTCATGGACGCGGCGCTCAGCCACACGGTGCTGGGACCGGTACTGAAGGGCGGGACCGGCGTCCCCCTCACCCCGATGTCCGCGGCCCAGCTCGCGAAGGTGATCGGCGAGCCGGTCGGACGCCTGCCGGCCGTGGCGTACGACCCCGGGCTGGAGGACCTCATCCTGAAGGACGCCGGGGCCGCCCCCGGCATCCTGCCCCTCCTGGGCTTCGTCCTCACCCAGCTCTGGGAGCGGCAGGCCTCCGGTCGGCTCCGCCTCGCGACGTACAAGGAGATCGGCGGGGTCTCCGGCGCCCTGGCGCGCCACGCGGAAGCGGCGTGGCAGGAGTGCGTGCGCCCGGAGGAGGAGGCCGAAGCGCTGCGGCTGCTCACCGGGCTCGTCCGGGTGCTGCCCGGCAGCGAGGCCCCCCTGCGCCGCATGATCACCAGCGAGGAGGCGGGCGAGGCGCGGTGGCGGATCGCCCGGTCCCTGGCCGGGAAACGGCTGCTGGTGCTGCACGGCGAGGAGCACGGACCGCAGACGGCCGAGCTCGCCCACGAGACGCTCATCAGCGCCTGGCCGACCCTCGCCGAACAGGTGAAGGCCGACAGCGACCTGCTGGCGGCCCGTGCGGAGCTGCGCCACGACCTCGACCGCTGGGAGAAGGCGGGACGCCCGTCCGATCTGCTGCCCGGCCCCCTCCATCTCGGGTCCCTGAAGCGGCGGTTGCAGACGAGAGAAGCCGAACTTTCGGAGCCGGAGCGCGAGTTCGTCGCCCTCGCCGGAGGGCGCCATCGGGCCCGCCGGGTCCGCGTGCGGGCCGTGTGGGTGGCCGCCGCGCTCGTCCTCGCGCTCATCGCCGGGCTGGGCACCTTCCTCGTCCAGGAGTCGCGGACCAGCGCGCAACGGGAGGCGGAGGGACGGTCGCGTTCGCTGGCGAGCCTCTCGGACGAGCTGGCGAAACGGGACCCGGGCGGAGCCGCCCTGGTCGCCATGGCCGCCCACGACCTCTCCCCCACCCAGGAGGCCGGCAACGCGCTGCTGCGCCGCTACGACCACCTTCTGCTCGCCCGGTGGGCGCTGTCCGGGACCGAGACCCTGGTGGACCAGGTGGCGACGAGCACGAACGGCCGGGTGGTCCTCGTGACGACCAAGGCCGGAGGGGTGACGAGCTCGCAGGGGGGCGCCGTGCTCTTCGTCCGGGGCGCCGGCGAGCGGATCGTCCGCGCCCGCCTCCCCCTCGCGGAACAGGTCTTCTTCCCGATGGTCAGCCGGGACGGCCGCCGGATCGCCTATCTGTCGACGAAGGACGGCGGCACCCTCGTCTGGCACGACGTGAACCCCGCCGGGAAGGACGGGCCGGCGGTGCTGGGCCGGGAACGGAAGGTCCGCGGCGGCGAGTTCGGGGAGACGGGTTCCTCGTTCGACCAGCGCCTCGGCCTCGCGGACTTCTCCCCGGACGCCCGCGAGGTGGTCACGGCGACGGACGGGCGCCTACGGGGCCGGGACCTGGCGACGGAGCGGACGCGGGAGCTGCCCGGGCGGCTGCCCGCCGTGGACCGGGTGTGGTTCGGGCCGGACGCGGACACCCTCGTCGCCCAGCTGCGGCCCGACGCCACCCAGGAGAAGGCGCAGCAGGCCTCCCTGGTGGCGGTCGCCGTGGGCACCGGGAGGACGCGGAAACTGGCGGACGGGGTGTACGCGTCGACGGTGCCCCGGCTCGCCCTGTCCGGCGACGGTGCGGTGCTCGCCGTCTGCCGGCAGGGACGGATCGGGAAGAACGTGGCGTACGAGGCCGTCCGGGTGACGGACGGCCGGACGCTGACCCGGTACCGGCCCGGAGAGTTCAGCAGCTCCTGCAAGAGCATCGGGATCGACGGGACCGGAGCGCACTTCGCGGTGCACAAGCTGACGGCCTCCTGGGCCGTCGTCGGGACGCGCCCGGGAAGCGGGGTGCGGGAGGCTCTGGGGCCCAGCAGGCTGCCCAAGGAGGACGACGACCTGTCCCTCGTGGGCGATCCGGAGGAGCCCGTACTGATCGTCCGGGACGAGACCTCGGTGACCGGCCGCCCCCTGGGCTGGAGCACCATCGAAGCCGACAGCCCGCCGGTGCTGCTCAGCGGTGCGGCCTGGGGCGAGGGGGACGAGACGGTGGTCCGCCTCGGGGAGGACGGCGGCAGGCTGGGCATCGTGCGCCTGGACACGGAGGGGTCGACCCTCGTCAAGGAGGTGGCCCGGCCGCCGAGGAAGCAGCAGTCGGGCTTCACCGACGATGTGCAGGAGGTGAAGGCCGACCGGAGCGGAACGCTGGCCGCCGATCTCATCGGCCCGGACAAGGTCAGGGTCTGGGAGCTCCCCTCCCTGCGCACGGCCACCGACATCGTCACCGCGCCGCCTCCCGAGAACACGTCCGTGCGGATCTTCTTCGGCCCGCGCGACGAGTTGCTGACCGTCTCCGGCACCGTCATCGAGCACTGGAACGCCCGGGACGGCCGACGCCTGTCGAAGCCGGTCGACCTCCGCGGCCTGAAGTTCGCCGGGAAGGACCTGGCACAGTTCACCGCCTCCTTCCACCCCGAGCCGGGACACGTACAGCTCCTGATCGCCGGCGAACAGACCGTCCGCGCCCTCTCCCTGCGCACGGGCAAGGAGAACAAGGCGCTCCAGGTCGAGCTGGAGCCCGACGTGAGCACTGCCGTGCTCGACCGGAGCGGCGATTTCGCCGTCGTGCAGACCAAGGGGTCCATGGTGGAGGTGTGGTCGGTACGGGGCCCCGGGCAGCGCCCGCGGCGGGTGCTCGGGCCGGTCGGTCCGCTGGACCGCTTCGGCTACTTCCAGCACGGCTTCCGGGCCGACAGCTCGGTGTACTTCCTGGCCAACGGGAACTCCGTCCGGTTCCAGGACGCGGCGGATCCCGAGGACCGCGGCGAGGCCTATGTGCTCGCCGAGGAACAGGAGTTCCTGGCCGCCTCCCAGGACGGCAGGACCCTGCTCCGGCGCATCGACAAGGCGAACGTGAGCGTCCTCCGCCTCGACCCCGGGCTCTGGAAGAAGAAGCTGTGCGCCACCCTCGGCCGCGACCTCTCCGAGGACGAGCGCCGCGGCCTCCCCACCTGGCTGCCGGCCCGGATCTGCCCGCCGGGCGGCCGCTAGGCAGCGTCGGTCAGGTCCGGGCCAGCGCGTCCGGGAGCGTGGCGCGGACCGCGGTGACCAGGGCGCGGCCCGCCTCATGGGCGGCCGCGCTGCCCTCGGCCGGGCTGGTACCCGCGCGCTGGTGCAGGACGACGCCGAGGATCAGCCGGGGCGTACCGGCGATGTCCTGCGTCGACGCCCACACGAGGTTGCCGCCCGCCGGGGTGGACGAACCGGTCTTCAGGCCGATGACCCCGTCCCGGCCCAGCAGCTTGTTGGTGTTGCGGAACGTCACCCCGGCCCCGGGCGCCTCGACCGTGCGGGTGGCCACGATCTCCCGGAACACCGGGTCCTTCATCGCGGCGCGGGCCAGCCTGAGCTGGTCGGCCGCGGTGCTCCGCGTACTGGTCTCCATGCCGCTCACCCCGGTGTAGGTGGTGCGCTCCATCCCGAGGGCGGCGGCGGTCTCGTTCATCTTCGCGACGAACGCCTTCTCGCTGCCCGCGCCCCAACGGGCCAGCAGCCGGGCCACGTTGTTGCCGGACGGCACCATCATCAGCTCCAGCAGCAGGCGTTGGGTGTAGGTCCGTCCGGCGAGGACGGGGGCGGTCGTCTCGACGGAGGAGTACGACTCGTTCGCCGCCTGCTCGTCGGCGGTGACGGCCGCGCCGGGTGCGCCCGCCCGCATCGGGTGCTCCTTGAGGATCACGTACGCCGTCATGACCTTGGTGACGCTGGCGATCGGGACCGGCCGCTGCTCGCCCCGGGTGCCGAGGCTGCCGATCCCCTCGACCTCCACGCTCGCCTGCCCCTCGGCGGGCCACGGCAGGTGCAGCGACTTCGCCACGGCCGCG
This sequence comes from Streptomyces microflavus, assembly GCF_014650075.1. Taxonomy (GTDB): domain Bacteria; phylum Actinomycetota; class Actinomycetes; order Streptomycetales; family Streptomycetaceae; genus Streptomyces; species Streptomyces microflavus. The sequence goes on from NZ_BMUG01000002.1 coordinate 326,570, forward strand.
ACGGTGTCCCCGGATCCGGCGGCGGGGGCGGGGGCGCCGGCCGGTCCGCCCGCGCCGCCGAGCGCGTACCAGGTGCCCATGCCGGTCGCGAGCGCGAGGGCGGCGGCGAGCGGGACGAGGAGGGAGCGGCGGAAGCCGAAACGAGAAGCGGGCGCAGGGGCAGGGGTGTGGGGCATGGGGCACCTCCGGGAGAACGTGTGCGGTTCCCGCACGGACCTCACCTTCGGGGAGCCGCTCTTCCGGACCGGTGCGGTGCCGTTTCCGCCGCCGCGAGAGTGCGTTGCGGTTCCGTTTCAGACGGTTCCGGACGGGCCGGGGGCGAGGTCGAGGGTGGCGACCGCACCCCCGTCCGGCGCGTTCGCGAAGGTCAGCCGGGCGCCGAGCACCCCGGCCTGGCCCTGGGCGACGGTCAGCCCGAGCCCGTGCCCGCGGCCGCGCTCGCCGGCGCCCGTACGGAAGCGCTGCGGGCCCTGTTCGAGCAGCGCGGCGGGGAAGCCGGGGCCGTGGTCGCGTACGGAGATCCGGGTGCCGGTGACGGTGACCTGGACGGGGCCGGCGCCGTGCCGGTGGGCGTTGGTGACGAGGTTGACCACGATCCGCTCCACCCGGCGCGGGTCGGTCTCCACCACATCGGCGTCCCCGGCGGCGACCTGTGTCCCGGTCCCCGTGCGCCGCACCACGTCGGCGACGAACTCCCCCAGCGGCACCGCGTCGAGCCGGGCCCGTTCGGCGCCCGCGTCGAGGCGGGAGATCTCCAGCAGGTCCTCGATCAGCGCGTTCAGGGCCCGCACCCGGTCCCGTACGAGACCGGTCGCCTCGTCGGTCTCCGGGAGCAGCCCGGCGGCGGTGACCAGGCCCATCAGCGGGGTGCGCAGCTCGTGGGCGACGTCGGCGGTGAAGCGCTGCTCGTTCTCCAGCTTGCGCTGGAGCGCGGTGGCCATGTCGTCGACGGCGGCCGACATCTCGGTGATCTCGTCGCGGGCCCGCCCGGTGGAGCCGATGCGCGCGTCCAGCTCCCCGTCCGCGATCCGGCGGGCGGTACGGGCTCCGTGGCGCAGCCGCCGGTTGATCGGCTCGGTGGCCAGGGCGGCGAGCGGGACGACGAAGACGAGGGCGGCGAGGACGGACTTCACGATGGAGCGGTCCAGGAGCTGGAGGCTGCGGACCTCGGTGCTCATGTCGTCCCGTACGACGAGGAACTGATCGCCGCCGACGGCCACGGCGCCCCACATCCAGAACCAGTTGGGCGGATCGGCGTCGTACCAGGTGGCGTACCCGCCGCCGGTCTCCGGCTGGTCGGCGAGATCGCGCGCCAGCGGATCGGGCAGCTCCTCCCGGGTCCGTACGTCGACGTCCGGCGGTGCCTTTCCCGTACGGCTCAGCTCCCGCTCGGCCGCGATCAGGCGGGTGATCGTGCGCTCGTGGCCCACGCGGAGTCCGCGCTCGCGGGTCGCGTCGTGGACCAGGAAGCCGATGACCGCCGCCACCGCGCAGCAGGCCGCGGCGGTGAGCGCGGCGATCTTCCAGCGCAGGGCGCGGGGATTGAGGAGAGCCATGATGATCCGTCGGCCGGCCGGTCAGTCGCGGACGAGCTTGTAGCCGAAGCCGCGTACGGTCTCGATCCGGCCGCTGCCGATCTTCTTGCGCAGCCGGAGCACGCACAGGTCGACGACCCGGGTGTCGCCCTCCCAGCCGTAGTCCCAGACCTCACGCAGCAGCCGGCGGCGGTCGAGGACGGAACCGGGCGCGGCGGCGAACTCCAGCAGCAGGCGCAGTTCGGTGGGGGTCAGCGGTACGGGCCGCCCGGCGAGCCGCACCTCCATGCCGAGGGTGTCCACGCTCAGATCACCGAAGACCAGCACGTGGTCGGGGGCCTCGGGCGGCGGGCTCTGCGACGGCTGGAAGGTGGCGCGGCGCAGCAGGGCGCGGATGCGGGCCACCAGGACGGGGGTGTCGACCGGCTTGATCACATAGTCGTCGGCGCCCGCCTCCAGACCCGCGACCACGTCGAGGGCGTCACCGCGCGCCGACATCATCAGGACGGGCACGAGGCTCTCCTCCCGGATGCGGTGGCAGAGGCCGATGCCGTCCAGCTCGGGGAGCATCACGTCCAGGATGAGCAGGTCGTACCCGCCGGCCCGGAACGCCTCCAGGCCGCTGAGGCCGTCGGCGGCCACGTCGACGCGGTAGCCGTAGCGCTCCAGCGCCAGTTGGACTGCGCGCCGGATCGTGTCGTCGTCCTCGACGACGAGCACGCTGACGGGGTCGGGGACCCGGGGTTCCGGCACGGTTCCTGCCTGGTCGTGGGGGGGTGTGCGGGGGAGTGGGTTGGCGCTCTGCGCATCGTAGAGCCGCCCGGGGTGTCACAGCCGCAGCGTCGCCGCCACCGGGCGGTGGTCGCTGCCGGTGGCGGGCAGGGTCCAGGACGCGAGCGGGGTCATCCCCTTCACCAGGACGTCATCGATGCGGACCACCGGGAACCCGGCGGGCCAGGTGAGGCCGAAGCCGTCCCCGGCCTCCCGCTGGGCGGAGCGCAGCTGCGAGGTGACCGGGGCCAGGGCCCCGTCCTGGTACGTGCCGTTGAAGTCGCCCAGCACCACCACGCGGGGAGCGGGCTCGGCCCGTACGGCGGCGGCCAGCGCACGGGCCGCCTCGTTGCGGCGGCCGGTGGTGAAGCCCGCGCCCGACACGCGTACGGAGGCGAGGTGGGCCGCGTACACGGCGACGGGCCCCTCGGGGGTGTCCGCGGTGGCCCGCATCGCCCGGGTCCACGGCATGATCTCCACCTCCTCGACCGCCGTGAGCCGGTACCTGCTCCAGAGGCCGACGCCGCCGAGCACCGTGTGGTGCGGGTAGGCGGCGGCCAGCTCACGTTCGTAGACGGGCGTGGACTCCTCGGACAGCTCCACCAGGGCCAGGACGTCGGCCTCGGCTCCGGCGAGGGCGCGTGCGGTTCCGGCCGGGTCGCGGTTGGCCTCGTCCACGTTGTGGCTGAGGACGGTGAGGCCGTCTCCGGGGGACCGCTTGTCGGAGAGGGTGGGGGCGAAGAGCGCTGCCCAGACGAGGGCGGGGGCGAGTACGGAGACAGCGGCGAGCCTGGAGCGGCGTACGGCTGCCAGGGCGAGGAGGACGGGAACGGCCAGGCCGGTCCAGGGCAGCAGGGTCTGGAAGAGGCTGCCGAGGTTGAGGGCCGTGTTCGGGACCAGCGCGTGCAGGGCCATGAGGGCGGCGCAGAGCAGCGCGACGACGGCGAGGCAACGGCCGGTGGGCACCTTGGCCGGGGTGGGGGCCGGGTCACCGGGCCGCGGGCTCAGGGGCTTCTCGGTGCTGGGGGACTGCCGGGTGCTCGGGTCCTTCTCAGCGCTCAGGTCCTCCTCGGTGGTCAGCACGGCACGGTCTCCCAACGTCACGTACACCGCGGGCCGGGTACGCCACCCACCCTCCGGGAGCCGCGCTTCCGGCCGGTCAGGGCCGTGCTTCGGGGACCGCGCGGGTCTGTATCAGCCGGGTATCGGTCGACGTTCCGGGAATCAACGTTCCGAGAAGGCGGGGAGAGCCGTACGGGCCTGGTGGAGCGCCTCCTCCGGGTCCAGCCGGGCGCCACTCGCGTACGCCTCCGAGAACGCGTCCGCCCCCAGCGCGGCCCGCGCCGCGACGGTGATGCGGTCCACGTCGGCGCGTTCGGCGGGCGGCAGCGGGGCCCCCGCCCGGCGGCGGGCGGCCGCCGCCGCGCCCAGGAGGACGGCCGCCCCGGTGGCGGCGGTGGCGTGGCCGGGCAGGGCGGCCGCACCGGCGAGCCCCTCCAGGGAGAGGGCCAGCGCGCGGGGCTCGGCGAGGGCGCGGGCGATCTCCAGGCCCGCCAGGTGGTGGGAGGCCGCCCCGCGCGCGTCGCCCCGCAGCTCGGCGACGAAGCCGAGCTCGGCCAGGAGCAGGTGGTCGCCCGCCTGGGAGGAGACCTCGGCGTACCCGTCGCGGATGTGCAGCAGGTACGCCTCGGCCCGGTCGAGGTCGCCCGAGCGGCGGGCACCGAGGGCGAGGCCCATCCCGGAGTGGATCTCGCCGTACTTGTAGCCCTGTTCGGCGGCGATCCGGCGCGCCTGTTCGTGCAGGTCGCGGGCGCGGTCCCAGTCCCGGGCGAGCAGCGCGAGCCGGCCGAGCCCGGAGAGCCGCGCGGACACCTCCGCCTCCAGCCCCAACTCCCTCGCCATCCGCAGCCCTTCGTGCTGGCGGCGCTCCGCGTCCTCGTACGCGCCCTTGATCTCGGCGAGCGCGGCGAGCGGGGAGACGGTCTGCAACTCGCCCCATCGGTCGCCCAGTTCGCGGAAGATCAGCGCGCTGCGCAGCCCGTCGCGGCCGAGCCCGGCGAGGTCGCCGCGGACCAGCGCGAGCGTGGCGCGCAGGCCGAGCGCTGCGGCGGTGCCCCACCGGTCCTCCGCGGTGGTGAACAGGGCGAGGGCACGGGCGTTCAGCTCGCCGCTCCCGGCCGCGTCTCCCGCGCTGAACAGGCCGTACGCGCAGAGCCAGAGCGCGCGGGCCCGGCGTACGGGGTCGGGGATGGCGTCGGCGGTGGCCGTGCGGGCCGGGCCGTCCGTCGTCATGGCGGCGGCCGTGTGGTCCCCGGTGAGCAGGGCGAACGCGGCGTGCAGGAGCGCGAGTTCGGCGCAGCCGGGGGGAGGGGCGGTGGGGGTTTCCGCCGAGGTAGGGGCGCCTGAGCCCGACGCCGGGGCGGAGGCCCCACAGCCTGATGCCGGGGCGGAGGCCCCGGAGCCCGACGCCGGGACGGAGGCCCCACAGCCCGACGCCGGGACGGAGGCCCCACAGCCCGACGCCCCGTCCGTGGCGGGGGCGCCTGAGCCCGACGCCCCGTCCGTGGCGGCCAGCACCGCGCCCAGGCTGCGGCGGGCCTCGGTCAGCCGGCCGCGCAGCAGCCACCACCAGGCCAGCGCGGTGGCCAGCCGGACCGCTTCCTCCGGCTCCCCCGCGCCCGCGCGGCGCACCGCCTCGTCTAGGGCCGAGCGCAGATTGCCGGCCTCCGCGTCCAGCCGGGCCAGCCGGTCCCGCTGCCCGGCGCCGCGCAACCGCGGCTCGGCGTGTTCGGCCAGGGCCCGGTAGTGGCGCAGATGCCGGTCCCGTACGGCGGTGAGGTCCTCCATCTCGTGGAGCCGCTCGGTCGCGTACGCGGCGACGGACTCCAGCAGCCGGTAGCGGGGGCCGCTGGGCCCGCCCACCACGACCACCAGCGACCGGTCGACCAGCCGGGTGACCAGGTCGAGCACCTCGTCCCGGGCGACGCCGTCCCCCGCGCAGACCGCCTCGGCCGCGGCCAGGTCGCAGCCGTCGCTGTGGGCGGCGAGGCGGCGCAGGACGATGCGTTCGGGCGCGCTGAGCAGCTCCCAGCTCCAGTCGATCACCGCCCGCAGCGTCTGCTGGCGGGCCGGGGCGCCGCGCTGCCCGAAGGTCAGCACCCGGAACCGGTCGTTGAGGCGCTCCGCCAACTCCCTTACCCCCAGCGCCCGTACGCGGGTGGCGGCGAGCTCCAGGGCGAGCGGGATGCCGTCGAGCCGGCGGCAGATCTCGGCGACGGCCCGGCGCTCGGGCGCCTCCGGCGCGTCCGGGTCGCGCGGGAAGCCGGGGGCCGCGGCGGCGGCGCGCTCCATGAACATCCGGACCGCGTCGGCCGGCTCCAGCGGCTCGACCAGGAACATCGCCTCGCCCGCCAGCCCGAGCGGCTCCTGCCCGGTGGCGAGGACCCGTAGGCCGGGGGCGGTGCGCAGGAGGAGCTCGGTGAGTTCGGCGGCGGCGTCGACGACGTGCTCGCAGTTGTCCAGGACGAGCAGGGTGCGGCGGTCGCGCAGGGCGGCGGCGAGGCGGTGCGGCAGGGAGGGCGTTCCGGTGCCGGTGCCCGGCAGGGAGTGCGGGGCGTCGTCGCGGATGCCGAGGGTCGCGGCGACGACCTGGGCCAGGTCGGCGGGGGTGCCGGCGCGGATCCCGGAGAACTCCACGAGCCAGGTGCCGTCGGCCAGTTCACCGGCGCGGGCACCGTCCCGCTCGGCGGTGGCCGCCGCCACGGCCAGCCGGGTCTTGCCGACACCGCCGGGCCCGGTGAGGGTCACCAGCCGGGTCCCGGAGAGGAGTTGGGAGAGGTCGACGAGCGCCTGACGGCGGCCGACGAGGGGGGTGAGGGGGACGGGGAGGTTGGAGTGGGAGGGCGGGGGAGGGGGAGCGGTGGACGGGGCACCTGTGGTGTGCGCGGCGCGTGCTGAGTCCCGAGCGACGGGCGCTGAGCCCTGGACGGCGGGTGCCGTTTCCCGCGCGGCAGGTGCTGCGCCCTGTGCGCCAAGTGCCGTGTCCCACACGGCGGATGCTGTGCCCTGCGCGGATACGGGGTTCCCCGAACCCTCCGTGCCGCCCGCCGGGGCCCCGTACGCCCATGCCCCCGTGCTCAGCCCCGGCTCCTGCCGCAGCACCGCCCCGTGCAGCGCGGCCAGTTCGGGGCTCGGGTCGACCCCCAGCTCCCCCACCAGCCGGGTGCGCAGGTCCTCGTACGACGCGAGTGCCTCGCTCTGGCGACCCGCCGCGTACAGGACCCTCATCTGGGCGGCGCGCAGGCGCTCCCGCAGCGGGTGGAGCGCGACGAGGTCCGCGAGCTCCCCGGCGAGGAGCGCGTGGTCGCCCGCCTCCAGGCGCGCCTCCGCCTGCTCCTCCAGCACGGAGAGCCGCTGCTCCGCGAGGCGCTGGGCGGGTCCGCGTACGAAGAGGCCGTCCGCGAAGTCCGCGTACGCCGGTCCGCGCCACAGCCCCAGGGCCTCCGTGAGCAGCGCGGCCCGGGTGCGCGGGTCCCGGACGGGGCGGGCCTCGGTCACCAGGGCACGGAAACGTACGGCGTCCACCTCGTCGCCGCCGCCGTCGAGCCGCAGCCGGTAGCCGGCGGGCTGGCGCACCACCCTGTCCCTGCCGACGACCCGGCGCAGCTGGGAGATCTTGGCCTGGAGGGCGCCCGCGGGCTTGCCCGGAGGCGCGTCGCCCCACAGGTCGTGGATGAGGCGGTCGGCGGTGACCGGCCCCCCGTCGTGCGCGAGCAGATCCGCCAGCAGGGCCCGGACCTTGGCTTCGGGGACTCTGACTTCCCGTCCCTCGCCGTCCCACACCACCAGTGGCCCGAGTACCCCAAACCGCATAGCCGCCACCGTACATGTCCGGTGGACCGGCGCTCCGGCCGTCAGCCGCCCCGAAGGTTTCCCGAAGGTTCCCCGAAGTACCCGGCCGCAGAGTCGTCCCCGCCGGTGGCCCCGCTCCACCGGTGAGGAACGGGCGCCCCTGGAGGGAGCGGCAACCATGACCAAGTACGCGCGCAGAAGGGCCCTGGTCGTCGGTGAGGCCACCGGCATCGGCCTGGCCATCGCCAAGCGCCTCGTGGAGGGCGGGGCGAGCGTCCTGCTGACCGCCCGCACCGAGGAGGAGCGCGCGCACGCGGTCGCCGAACTCGGCTCCGCCGCCCGCGTGGTCACACCGTCGGCCGTCGAAGCGGCCCTCACCGGAGAGACCGGGGCCGGAGAAGCCGTCATCGGCACCGGACCCGCCGGCGACGACGCCCCCGGCTTCCGTGGCGGCGTCGATCTCCTCTTCGCCGACGCCATCCCCACCGCGCGCCCCCTGCTGCCGCACATCGAGGACGGCGGCGCGATCGTGCTGACCGCCCCCACCCCGTGCCCCGACGACGTGCGCGCGCTCGCCGCCGAACTCGCCTCCCGGGGCATCCGCGTCAACGCGGTGGCCCCGGGCTGTATCGAGGCGCCGGGCTCCGGCGCCGTACCCCTGCCACCGCTGGGGCGTCTCGGCGCCGCCGAGGAGGTGGCCCGCGCCGCGCTCTTCCTGGCCACGGAGGCGACGTTCACCACGGGGGCCAGGCTCCCCGTCGACGGCGGCCTCGGCCGCCCCTGAACCGGCCGCGCCGGACCCACACCACAGCCCCTCTCCGTCCCCGCACCCCGCACCTCCCATCCGGAAAGTTGGAGCACACGTCATGAGCACCGCACCCGACACGGCGCCCGCCGCCGCTGCGGCACCGGACCCGAAGGGCGGAGGCGACGAACAGCAGAAGCTTCCGCTCTTCGCCCTGCTGGCCCTCGCCACCGCCGTCTTCATCACCAGCCTCACCGAGACCCTCCCCGCCGGTCTGCTGCCCGCGATGAGCCAGGACCTGCGGGTGAGCGAGTCCGCGACCGGCCAGACGGTCACCGTCTACGCGATCGGGACCGCCCTGACCGCGATCCCGCTCACCGCGGCCACCGCGGGCTGGCGGCGCAAGAAGCTGCTGCTCACGGCCATGGGCGGGTTCGCCCTCGCCAACACCGTGACGGCCGTGTCGTCCGTCTACGAGCTGACGATGGTGGCCCGTTTCGTCGCCGGCATCGCGGCCGGCCTCGCCTGGGCCCTGCTCGCCGGGTACGCCCGCCGCATGGCCCCCGTACACCTCCAGGGCAAGGCGATGGCCATCGCCATGGCCGGTATCCCCGTCGCGCTCTCGCTCGGCGTGCCCGCCGGTACGTTCCTCGGCGACTGGCTCGGCTGGCGGGTGGCGTTCCTGTCGATGACGGTGCTCACCGTCGTACTCCTGGTGTGGATCTTCGTGGCCGTACCGGACTTCCCCGGCCAGGGGCGCGGCGAGCGGCCGAAGCTGCTGCGGACCCTGCGCATCCCGGGCGTCTCCCCGGTCCTCTTCGTCACGACGGTCTTCGTGCTGGCGCACACCATCCTGTACGCGTACATCGCCACGTACCTCGACGACCTCGGCCTGGGCGGCTCGACCGGCCTGATCCTGCTGGTCTTCGGCGCCGCCTCGCTGGCGAGCATCTGGATCGTCGGCGCGCAGATCAACCGCCGGCTGCGCGGTCTCACCGTCGGCGGCGCCCTGCTGGTCGCCGTCGCCTCGCTGCTCCTGGCCGTCCTCTCCGACACCACCGCCCTCGTCTATGTGGCAGCGGTGCTGTGGGGGCTCGGTTGGGGCGGGGTGCCCACCCTGCTGCAGACCGCCGTCGGTGACGCGGGCGGCGAATCGGCCGACGCGGCCCAGGCGATGCTGGTCACGCTCTGGAACGTGGCGATGGCGGGCGGCGGCATCGTCGGCGGCATCCTTCTCGACACCCTCGGCAGCGAGTCCTTCCCCTGGACGGTCCTGCTGCTCCTGCTCCCGGTGATCGCGGTCGTGCTCTACGCCCGCCGGGCGGGCTTCCCCGCCCGGCGGCCGGGGGCCGAGGCCGAGGAGGCCCCGGTTCCGGCGGCCTGACGACCGACCGCCGGAGGGCACCCCTCCCCCGTCCTCCGGCGGTCACCGTCCGCACAGGGCCCGGTGACCGTTTCGTGCGGCGCCCGCTCTCGGCCGATCACCTTTCGTATACGGTCTCCCGTCACCGGGACACGGTCTCCGAACTCCGTGCACCGCACCGTGCCGGGGCCATGTTCACGATTTGTTGACACTTCACCAGGCAGGTACAAGCCACGGCTCCACCACTGGTAGAGCTGGGGCGTACCGGCGTACGCCCCTCCCGCACGCACCCCTCCGCTCCACGTTTCCGCAGGTCAGCCCGCGAACTTGCAAAATAGGCGGCCGACCCGGGCAAACTCCGTCCCGGACGGTACTTTCACCTCGTACTGATGTGCCATGTATCCACTCGGGTGCGAGCGGTGTCGAGTATCGAGGGGGCGTAGCGTTACATGTCGTCAAGTGAGGTACGCGCGGCGGTGCCGGGCGACGGCGCGTGCATGCAGACGTTCATGGACGAGATATTCCGGCCGTTCCAGCGGCCGGAGCAGCGCCGCTGGGCCCAGACGTATCTGTGGGCTCTGATCCATGTATCGGGCAAGAAGACACCCCGCCGCATGGCACTGGCGAAGCCCTTACCCTCGGCCGCGGCACACGGTCTCCACCAGTTCATCAACGCCAGCCCGTGGGAGTGGGCCCCGGTACGCCGCCGGCTCGCCCGGCGGGTCGCCGCGACGACGGCACCGCACGCCTGGACCGTCGCCGAGCTCATCATCCCCAAGCGCGGCGAGCACTCGGTGGGCGTGCACCAGCGCCTCGACTCCGCCACCGGACGCACCGTCAACTGCCAGCGTGCGCTGGTCTTCTTCCTCGCCTCGGGCAGCCAGTGCTACCCGGTGGGCTGGAGCCTCGTGCTCGGCGGCACCTGGGACTCGGACCGGGAGCGCAGGCGCCGGGCACGGATCCCCGGGTCCGAGGCCGGGCGCACCCCCGCCGACCATGTCATCGGGTACGCCGCCGAGGCCGCCGCGCAGCCCCAGCTCCCGCGCGTCCCCTGGGTGCTGGACCTCACCCGGTGCGACGACGCGGCCGGGGTCCTCGCGGGCCTCGCCCGGCAGCGGGCCGACGTGGTGTGCGAGGTCCCCCCGGACCACCCGGTGCTCCTCACCGGACAGCACACCCCCGTCGTCACCTCCGTCAGCGCGCTGATGGAGGTACGGCACGCGCGGCAGACCCATGTCCTGCTCCGGCAGACCGCCGACGGCCGCGTCCGGGCCGTACCGGTCCACACCTACGCGGGCACGGTGGCGGGGACGAGGGCCGGCATCGGCGACGACGTGGGCGCACGCCCGTACCGCATCCTGGAACGGCCCGACCCGGACGGCCGGCAGCCGCCCCGGTACTGGCTCACCACGCTCACCGACCACCGGGTCGAGGAGGTCCTCCGGCTGGCGCGCAGCCACACCGCGGCCCTCTCGGCCGTGGCCACGCTGCGCCGGCGGTTCGGCGTCCTGGACTTCGAGGGCCGCTCCTTCCCCGGCTGGCACCACCACATGACCATGGCCTCGGCCGCCTACGTCTACCAGCGCCTGACCTGCGCCCCCGGCGGAGCCGCCCCGCCGCCGGAAGCACCGCCCCGCACTCCGGCCGCCGAGCTCACCGGCGCCCCCAACTGACGTGAAGCCGAGGAGAGAGGGTGGGGCACGTGAGACAGGTACTCGTGGTGGAGCAGGACCACTCCGCCGCAGCGGCCATGGTGGGCGAGCTTAGACGGCAGGGATTCACCGCCCGCAGCGTCTCCACCGGGGAGCGGGCGCTGCGGGTGTACGGCGATGTGGATCTGGTGCTCTTCTCCCTGGAACTGCCCGATATCGACGGGCTGGAATTGTGCCGGTCCCTGCGGAGCGGCGGGGATACGGCCCTGATAGCGGTCACCGATGCCGATGCCGAACTTGAGCGGGTCCTCGTTCTGCATGCGGGCGCGGACGACTGTGTGGTGAAAACCTGGGGATTCAGGGAAGTCGGGGCCCGTATCGAAGCGGTACTGCGCCGGGTACAGCCCCGGCAGGTCCTTCCGGCCGCCATTTCCCTGCGCCATCTCCATATCGATCCGCATCTTCGGGAAGTACGGCTGCACGACCGGCTCGTCGGCGTCACGTCGAAGGAATTCGAGCTGCTCTACACCCTGGCCGCCACCCCGGAGACGGTCGTGACGCGGAAAGAGCTGATGGCCCGGGTCTGGGGCAGCAACTGGGGGCACACCAGCCGGACGATCGACACGCATGTGAGCAGTCTCCGGGCCAAGCTGGGCTCCAGCGGCTGGATCCTCACGGTCCGGGGCGTCGGCTACCGCATGGGGTACGCCTGGCGGATGCCGGAGACCTCCGCCTCCTGAGCGCAGGTGCGGTACGGCCCCGGGGGCGCACGCCCCCGGGGCCGTACCGCCGTCACACCGCCGCGCCCTCCAGCCGCCGCAGCAGCGGGTGGTGCGCCTCGCCCTTCTCCCCCACCGCGCGCCGCGCCCACCAGGCCGATGCCAGGTTCGAGGTCAGCAGTATGCGGTGCGGCTCCCGCCGGGCCAGCTCTTCGAGGGCGGCGAGCGTGCCCATGCCCGTACCCGTGAAGAGCAGGGCCGTGTCCGGGGGCAGCTCCCGCTCCCGTATCCGCCGCAGGATCGCCCCGGTCGTCACCTCGTACGGGTCGAAGTGCGCGTCCCCGCCCGGGCTCGCGGCCTCCTCCGCCGGGACGAGCACCACCCCGTCGACCGTGAGCCCGGCCCGCTCCCAGAAGGCGCGGGAGGTGTCGGTGAGCCACGGCTCGTACGGGGAGACGAGCGTCAGCCGGGTCACTCCGAGCGCCTCGCAGGCGGCGAGGATCGCCTGGGTGGAGGACTGCACGGGAGAGCCGGCGCGCTCGGACAGCTCGTCGCAGAAGGCCCGGTCGCCCGCCGGCTCCAGCAGGTAGTGCGACGCGCTGCACGCCACCACCGTGGCGTCCAGGCGCAGCGCGCCGAAGCTGCCGAGCAGCTCGGGGAGCACCTCGTTGTACGTCTCCAGCATCGCCCTGAGCCCGGCCCCCGGAGTCACCGGGAACCGGGAGGTGTACACATTCATTCCGGCGCCGAGCAGATGATTGAACTCGGGTTCCGCCGTGGGGTTTTCCGGCGGTACGACGACCCCTAGCCGGGGCAGCGAGAAGAGATCCATGCCCGCACCGTAGGACGCGCGTCACATCAATGGGTGCTCTTCGTCCGCTATTTGGCACGCTCGCACACCGCTCTTGCACTCCCTTTCCTTCCTGACATTCCTTGACACTCCGCAACACAGCCCTGACACGGCAGATATTGCCCTTCCCGGCTCTTGCGGCGAAGGATGTGGATCAGCGGAATACAGCCACTTTCGGAAAAGGAGAGCAGAGGAAATGGCAGCAGAGGGACCCGAGAAACTGGAGCGGCCGCCCCGTATATCCGACGCCACGCTGCGGGACTCCGCACACATGGCGGGGGTCGAGTTCGGCCCCGAGGACGCCGCCGCCATCGCGGACCTGCTGGTGCGCACGGGCGTCGAGCTCGTCGAGGTGGGCATGGTCTCCGGGCCGGACTCCAAGGACGCCGACCTCGTCCTCGCCACCCACGAGGCGGTCACCCCCGAGCGCAGCATGACGCTCGTCGTCGTACGCGACCGCCGCCAGGTGGCCCGTGCGCTGGACGAGGCCGAGCGGCTCGGCGTGCGCCACATCATGTACTCCATCCCCACCTCCGAGCAGCACGCACAGCTGAAGCTCGACTCGGCGAGCCCCAAGTTCCTCCAGGCGCTGGCGCGTTCGGCGATCCAGCAGGCGAAGGAGCGCGGCTTCCACGTCACGTTCAGCGGTGAGGACGGCGCCCGTACGCCCAGGGAGCGGCTCGTCCCCTATGTGGAGGCGGGGTTCGCGGCGGGGGCCGACCGGTTCCGGCTCGCGGAGACGGTCGCGTACCTCTCGCCCTGGCAGATGGAGGAGGTGATCGCGGACATCACCGCGATCGACGGCTCCGAGATCGAGATCCACTCGCACAACATGCTGGGCATGGCCGTCGCCAACTCCCTGGCCGCCGTGCGGGCGGGCGCCCAGTGGATCTCCGCGACCGTCGGCGGCATCGGGGAGCGCGGCGGCAACGCCCCGCTGGCCGAGCTGCTCACCTCGCTGCGCGTCATCCACGGCGACACCCGCTTCGACCTCAGTCACCTCACCGAGCTGTCCCGGATCGCCCTGCGCGGCGCCGGCCTCGGGGAGGCGTTCCAGTCCGGGCCGACCACCCCGCACGCCTTCGCGTACGAGCTGCCGGGACAGCTGAGCCACCCGCACGCGTACGAGACCCTGCCCGCCGAACTCGTCGGCAACAGCCGTGAGTTGCGCGTCCGCACCCGCCTCACCACCGCCCTGGTCCGCTGGGCCCTGGCCGATTCGGGTCTGGAGGTCGACATCGACGCCTTCACCCCGTGGCTGGCCGAGCGGCAGGAGCGGGACGGCCGCCCGCTGCTGGACCGGGACACGATCCGCAAGGCCGCCATCGACTTCCGCCCCCTCCCCGCCTGACCCACCCCACCCCCTGCCATCCCCACTTCTCAACGGAGTTGACGATGTCCACCGCCACCCTGACCGGCGTATGCCCCGAGTGCGAGACCGACCTGACCGTCCCCCCGGTCACCCTGGGCGAGACCCTCTCCTGCCCCGAGTGCATCCTGACCCTCCGCGTCGAGGCCGTCGAGGACGGCCGGCTGACGCTGGAGATGGTCGAGGTGCAGCTGCGCGACTGGGGCCAGTGACATGGGTGCTCCCCGTCCCGTCGCCCTCGTCGCGGACCGGATCGCCTGGGAGGAACGCCTGCTCATCGAGGCGGCCCCGGCCTTCGGCCTCCGTATCGACTGGGTCAACGACGAGTCCCTCTCGCTCGGCCACCCGGACGCCCCGGCGATCAGGGGGTACGACACCCTCCTGGTCCGCAGCCGCAGCTACACCCGCGGCGGGCTGATCGCCTCCCTCGCCGAGGCGGCCGGCGTCCCCACGCTGAACACCGCCCGGGCCATCCACGCCTGCGAGAACAAGGCCGCCCTGCGCGCCCTGCTCCAGACCGCGGGCGTACCGGTGCCGGACCACCGGCTCGTGCTCTCCCGCAAGGACTTCGACAAGGCGCTCGCGGACCTGCCGCTGCCGCTCGTCCTCAAGCCCGTCTTCGGCGGGATGGGCAAGCGGGTCACGCTGATCCGGCACGCCGACACCGCCCACTCCGTCTACGACTACATCGAGGACCTGGCCCACGCCTTCGAGCAGGCCAGCGTGGTGGAGCCGTACCTCGGCGGCAGCTCGGTGCGGTGCCTGGTCGTCGGGCGGGAGCTGATCGGGGCCGCGGAGTTCGAGAGCGGCGGCAGCGACTGGCGCAACAACGCGGCCCTCGGCAACAAGAACCGCGCGGTCGACCACGACCCCGACGTCCTGAAGATCGTCAACGGTGTGGTGGACGTGCTCGGGCCCGGGATCTACGGGGTCGACCTCTTCGCCACCCCCGAGGGCTACGTCGTCAACGAGGTCAACCACGCCCCCGGCTTCCGGGCCGTGGCCTCCGCCACCGGAGCGGACATCCCCTCGGCCATCGGCCGTTATGTGCAGGAGCTACTCGCATGATCCGTGCAGGAGTCGTCGGCGCCTCCGGGCTCGCCGGCGGCGAACTCATCCGCCTCATCACCCAGCACCCCGACCTGGAGCTGACCTTCCTGGGCGGCTCCTCCAACATCGGCCGCCGCCCCTCCGAGCTCCACCCGGGCCTCCGCTTCGAGCAGGGCCTGACCGTGCAGCCGGTCACCGAGGAGGTCGTGGACAAGGTCGACGTCCTCTTCCTGGCCACCCCCGCACCGGTCTCGGCCGAGCTGTCCTCGCTGCTCGCCGACCGCATCCCGGCGATCGTCGACCTCAGCGGCGCGTTCCGCATCCGTACGCCGGAGCTGCACGACCGCTGGTACCCGAAGGTCAAGCGGCGCACCGACCTGGCGGACCGCTTCGTCTACGGCGTACCGGAGCTGATCGGCGACCAGTTGAAGGACGCCGCACTCATCTCGCTGCCCGGCTGCTACGCCACCGCGATCACCCTGGGCCTGGCCCCGCTCACCCTGGGCCTCGGGCTCGACCTGAAGACGGTGGTGGTGGACGGCAAGAGCGGGTCCAGCGGCGGCGGTGTCCAGCTGCGCACCTCCGACCTGCACCCGTTCCGGGCCGGGGCCATCGCCCCGTACTCCCCGACCGGGCACCGGCACGCCGCCGAGGTCGGGGACTTCCTGGAGCGGAGCAAGCCCGGCACCATCGGGAACCTGTCCATGTCGGCGTACGGCGTCCCCAACGTACGCGGACTGCTGACCAGTTCGTACGTGTTCACCGACGAGAAGGTGGACCAGCGCGAGCTGAACCGGGCCTACCTCCGCTTCTACAAGGGGCGCCCGTTCGTCCGGGTGCGGCGGCACGACGAGACGCTGATCCCGGTGCCCGACCCGCAGGTCGTCCTCGGCTCCAACTACGCCGACGTGACGGTGCTGCTGGACGAGGAGGGCGGCCGGATCGTCGTCCTCGCCGCGCTCGACAACCTCGTCAAGGGGGCCGCGGGCCAGGCCGTGCAGGTGACGAACCTGCGGTTCGGCCTGCCGGAGGAGACGGGGCTGACGCAGCTGCCCGTGATGCCGGCATGAGCGCATCACCTGCCATCCCCACGGTGGTGAAGCTCGGCGGCAGCTGCCTGGACGACCTCGACGGCACCTGGTGGGACGACCTGGCCCGGCACGGCCGGGAGCACCCGCTGGTCCTCGTGCACGGCTGGTCCAAGCCGCTGAAGAAGCTCGACGCCCGCTACAGCGAGCCGTCGGCGATCCTGCGCGACCGGTACGGCAACCAGAGCCGGTGGACCACGCCCGAGGTGATCGACGACATCAAGACCGTCAGCGCCGTGCTGGCCGAGGACGTCCTCGCCCGGCTGGAGAGCCGCGGCATCACCGCCGAGCGGCTGCTCGGCAGCGACGGGCTGGTCGGCGCGGGCGAGGGCGAGCGGTGGTGGTGGCGGGAGAAGCAGCTCGTGGAGCTGGAGAACCTCGTCGGCCCGATCACCGGGGTCGACCCGGCCCCGCTCAAGAACCTCCAGCCGGGCCACGCCTACCTCGTCACCCCGCTCGCCCGGAACGCGGCGGGCCAGGAGGTCAACACCGACGCCGACCGGGCCGCCGCCGCGATCGCCGGGGCCACCGGCGCGTCCGACCTGGTCCTGGTCACCGATGTCGGCCATCTGCTGATCGACGACCAGCCGGTCCGCCGGATCAGCGCGCAGGACGCGGCGGCCTTCCGCGACAAGGGCGCCAAGGGCGGCATGCGCAAGAAGCTGCGGGCCGCGGGCGAGGCCCTGGAGCACGGCGTCGAGCGGGTCGTCATCGGCAGCGCCGCCGTGAGCGACCTGCTGGCCGGCTCCACCGGCACGCTCATCACGAAGGCTCCGGGCGGGGCCGCTACATCAGGAGCTGACGCATGAGCCGGTCCCGCGTCCTGGTCGTCAACAACGGAACGCTCTCCCTCAAGCAACTCCGCGCCCGCTTCGAGGAGCTGGGTTCGGACACGGAGGCGGTCGACGCCTCGTCCGTCCCCGCCCGGGTGGACGGCCGCTACCAGGCCATCGTGCTCAGCGGCACCAAGGTGCGCGCGTACGACAGCGAGTTCTACAAGCCCCTGATCGACCTGGTCACCACGGCGGACGTACCGGTCTTCGGCATCTGCGGCGGCATGCAGATCCTGGCCGTCGCGGCCGGCGGACGTCTCGCGGAGGGGCCGCAGCGGGTCGGCGGCTACGAGGTGCAGGTCGACACGGAGGAACCCCTCTTCACCTACGTGAAGCCGACGGTCACCGTCTTCCACCGGCACACCCTCTACCTCCAGGAGGCCCCGGCGGGTTACCGCTCCATCGGCCGCTCCGAGCACGCGCCCGTGGAGTTCCTGCGCTCGGACGACGGCCGGATCCACGGCGCCCAGGCCCACCTGGAGTTCCGCAAGGACGGCCTGGAGATCCTGCGCGGCTTCGCCCAGCTCTACCAGTGACCCGAGCCCCCTTCGACCCCCCTCACACATCCGGACAGAACAAGGACTTCGCCATGAGTGCTCTGGAAGACCCGCAGGACCCCGCCCTCACCGTCCACCTCAACGGCAGCGGCGGCACCATCAAGGGATGGGTGGTCGTCGACACGCTCGTCGACGGCCTGGCGATGGGCGGCACCCGGATGACCACCGGGGTCACCGAGGAGGAAGTCGCGGGCCTGGCCCGGGACATGACCGAGAAGTTCACCCTGGCGGGGCTGCGCATCGGCGGTGCCAAGGCCGGGATCGTCGCCGACGGTACGAACTCCGAAGGCGTGGCCCGCGAGGAGACCTTCCGCACCTTCGGCCGCACGGTGAAGCCGCTCCTGCACGGCGGTATCCACCTCGGCATCGACATGGGCGTCACCCCCGCCGACCGGGCCGTCTTCTTCGAGGAGGCGAAGTACGACCCCCGCTACCGGCTCGGCGCCCCGGACATGCCGATCGACTGGCGTACGTACTACGAGCCCCTGATCGACGCCACCGGCCACGGTGTCGGGGTCGCCGCGGTCACGGCCCTGGAGGCGAGCGGCCGCACCGAGCCCGCCCGGGTCGTGGTGCAGGGGTTCGGCGCGGTGGGCCGGGCGGTGGCGCGGTTCCTGGAGGACCGCGGGCACATCGTCGTGGGCGTCGCGGACGTCCGGGGCACGATCAGCGCGGACCGGCTCCCGGTGGCCGAACTGGTCGCCAGCACCGACCAGTTCGGGGCCATCGACCGCACCCGGCTGCCGCAGGACGTGAAGCTCTCCGGTGAGCCGGACGCCTGGCTCGACGTGGACGCGGACATCCTGATCCTGGCCGCGCAGAAGTACGCGATCAACGCCGAGAACGCCCACCGCCTGCGGGCCGGCCTGGTGGTCGAGGGCGCCAACCTGGCCTCCAGCGCGGCGGCCAAGGAGAAGGTGGCCGCCTCCGGGGCCGGTCTCGTCCCGGGCGTGATCGCCAACATCGGCGGCGCGGCCTCCGCCGCCCTGGCCGTCACCCGGGTCGTCCCGTTCGACCTGGAGGCGGAGGCGCGCAAGGCGTGGGTCTTCGACTGGGTCGGTGACCGGGTCCGGCAGAACACCCGGGACCTGCTGGAGATCGCGGCCTCGCGGGCGGGCAACCCGCTGCCCGAGCTGCTCGCGGCCCGCCGGAAGGAGCGCTGATGAGTACGGCGGTCACCTCGCTCGGGGAGCGAACGGCCTCCGGGGGCACGACCGTTACCGCGGCGCGCGCCGCCGAGTACCGCCGCCGGGGCTGGTGGCGGGACGAGACCTTCCTCGACGACCTGCACCGCCGGGCCCGGGAGCACCCGCGCCGGCTGGCCATCGCGGGGCGGCGCGTCGCGGAGTCCCGTACCGACACGCTCGACTACGCCGAACTGGACCGGCTGACCGACCGGTTCGCCCTGGCCCTGCTTGAACTGGGCGTGCAGCGGGGCGACTTCGTCGCCGTACAGCTGCCCAACCGGTGGGAGATGGTGCCGCTGATCTTCGCCTCGATCCGGGTCGGCGCGGTCATCATCCCTATCTCGCCCATCTGCACCGAGGTGGAGCTGCGTCACCGCCTCGGCCTCACGGCGGCCAGGGTGTGCATCACCCTCCCCGAGTGGTCGGGCACCCCGCTGGCGGAGATCGCCACCCGTCTCAAGGACGAACTCCCCACGCTGGAGCACGTGCTGGTGGTGGACGGGCCGCTGCCCGAGGGTGCGCGCCCCTTCCACGAGCACTTCGTGGCCCGGGAACGGGAGGAGCAGGAGGGCGCCACCGCCCGGCTGGACGGACTGGCGCTCGGCGCGGACGACCCGTTCGTGGTGCTGTTCACCTCGGGCACCACCGGCCTGTCTAAGGGCGTCCTGCACAGCCAGAACACGGTGCACGCGGCCGTACGCGGGTACGTCGACGCGTTCGGGGCGGGAAGCGGGGACGGCGGCGACGGGGACGGCAACGGCTGGGTGGCGGCGGTCTCCACGCCGCTGGTCCACTACTCGGGCTTCGCCCAGGGCGTCCTGGCCGGGGTCATGCTGGGCGGCACGGTCGCCTTCCAGGACGTCCGCCGCAACGAGGCGCTGCTGGACCTGGTGGAGCGGTACGGCGCGACCCTGCTGTACGGGCCGCCCGCCACCCTCGCCGATGTGGCCGCGTCCCAGCGGGCCGAGCGGCGCGACACCAGCACGCTGCGGCATGTGGTGATCGGCTCGGCGCCGGTCCTGAAGGAGCTGGCCGACGAGGTCCACGAGACGCTCGGCGCCCGCGCGCACTCCTTGTGGGGCATGTCCGAGGCCGGCCCCGTGACCACCACCCGGCCCGAGGACCCCGAGGGCTGGGCGGCGCGGAGCAACGGCAGTTCGATCGACGCCATGGAGACCCGGATCGAGATATCGGGGGCGTACGGATCCCCGGGCGGCGAGGGCTCCGAAGGTTCCTCGGAGGGCTCTTTGGGCTCCGGAAGCCCTGCCGGCCCTGCCGGCCCCGAGGGCTCCGTCGGGCGGCTCAAGATTCGCGGTGCGTCCATCGCGCTCGGGTACCACCGGCGCCCCGAGGCGTTCGCCGCCGAGCTGGACGAGGACGGCTGGTTCGACACCGGTGACCTCGCCCGGGACGACGGCGGGGGCGGCATCCGCATCATCGGCCGGGCCCGGGACGCGGTGCTGCGGGACGGGCAGGTGGCGCCGATGACGGAGCTGGAGGCGGTGATCGGCAGCCACCCGAAGGCCGCCGAGGCCGCACTGGTCGGGCTGGAGTCCGCCGGCGGGAGCGCCGCCGGGAGCGCCGCCGGGAACGTCATCGTCGCCGTCGTGGTCCCCCGCGGCGGGGAGGGTCCGACACTCGCCGAGGTCCGGGCCCGGGTCACGGAGGCGGGCCACGGCGCCCGCTTCCTGCCGGACCGGGTGGAACTCGTCCCCGCCCTCCCCAAGACCCTGACCGGCAAGGTCCGCAAGGCCGAGCTGCGCGAGCGGTACGCCGCGAACACCCCCGCCTGACCCCCGTCCGACCCCCGCACCCACCGATCGCTGGAGCTGTCATGCCCGAACCCACACCGGTCACCATGTCGGCGACCCTCGCCGCCGACGAGGCCCTGGCCCGACGGCGCCGGGCCGGGGAGCGGGTCCTGTCGATGGCCAGCGGGGAGATCGGCCTGCCCGTACTCCCGGCTCTCAGGGACCGGCTCGCGGCAGCGGCCGACGAGAACGCGTACGGCTCCGTCGCCGGGAGCCCCGCCCTGCGCACCGCCGTCGCCGGGTACTGGGAGCGGCGCGGCCTGGCCGTCGACCCGGGGCTCGTCGTGGCCGGTCCCGGCAGCAAGTCGCTGCTGTTCGCCCTGCTCCTGGCCATCGGCGGGGACGTGATCGTGCCGGTGCCGAGCTGGGTGAGCTACGCGGCCCAGGCCCGGCTGGTCGGGGCCCGCCCCATCCCCGTACCGATCCTGCCGGGACAGGGCGGGGTGCCGGACCCGGACCGGCTGCGTGAGGCGGTCGCCGACGCGCGGGCCGCCGGGCAGAACCCGCGTGCGGTGGTCGTGACCGTGCCGGACAACCCGACCGGCACGGTCGCACCGGCCGCCACCGTACGGCGGCTGGCGCAGGCGGCCCGGGAGCTGGACCTCGTCATCGTCTCCGACGAGATCTACTGCGACCTGGTCTACGACAGCTCCGAACCGGCCGTCTCCCCGGCGCTGCACACACCCGAGCGGACCGTCGTCACCACCGGGCTCACCAAGAACCTGGCGCTCGGCGGCTGGCGCACGGGCGTGGCCCGGCTGCCCGACAGCGAGCTGGGGCGCGCCCTGCACACCCGGCTCGTCGCGGTGGCCAGCCAGATCTGGTCGAGTCCGCCCGCGCCGGTGCAGACGGCGGCCGCGTGGGCGTTCGGGGAGCCGCCGGAGGTCACCGAGCGCGTCGCGGCGAGCCGGCGGCTGCACGAGAAGGTGGTGCGCGCGGTCGCCGCCCGCTTCACCGCCGTGGGCGCGGAGCTCGCTCCCGTTGCCGCGACCTGCTACCTCTACCCGGACTTCGAGCCCCTGCGGGAGCACCTGGCCGAGAACCACGGGGTGCACGGCGGCGACGGGCTGGCCGCACTGCTCTCGGAGCGGTACGGGGTCGGCGTCCTGCCCGCCACCGCGTTCGGGGAGCCCGGCCGCCCCCTGCGCATCCGCGCGGCGACCAGCCACTTCTACGGCGAGACCGACGAGCAGCGCACGGCGGCCCTGGAGGCGGCGGACCCGCTCGCCCTGCCGTGGATACGGGGATCGGTCGACCGGGTCGGCGAGGTCCTGGCCGACCTGACGGGCGCGCCGGTCCCCGCCCTCGCCCCGCACCTCTGATCCACCCCGACCCACCCACGTACTGACCGACGTACTGACCGACGTACTCAAGGAGTCACCGATGCCCCACTCCCACCTCCCCGTCCTCTTCGAGGCCCTCTACAACGGCGAACGCCATGTCGGCTTCGGCCGCCCCGAGGACGGCGCGCAGCAGACCCTGTACCGGGTGGAGGACGGCCAGGTCGCCGCCGCCTTCATCGCCGGCCACAGCTCCGAGGAGGCCCTGCGGGCCGCGCTCACCGAGGGTGCGGCGACCGTCGTCGTCACCGCCGGGGACCCGGAGCTGCGGCTGCTGCCGCCCCTGCTGCCGCAGGCCGCCGGCAACGCCCTGCTGAGCGGTTTCATGGGCACGCACAAGAAGAAGTGGGGCGGCGAAACCGCCCCGGAGGACGGCGAGTTCACCCCGCCCAAGTGGTTCTTCAAGGGGTTCGGCGACTGGGTGAAACTGCCCGGTGAGGACCTGAACGTGCCCGCCCGGCCGGTCGCCCTCATCGAGGAGCCGGAGGTCGCCCTCGTCTACGTCAACGACGCCGACGGCACCCCGCACTACGCCGGTTACACCTTCGGCAACGACCTGTGCGACATCGGCCTGCACCGCCAGGACCCGGGCTACAACCCGTACTGCAAGCTGTGCGACACCGCCCTCACCCCGTGGCTCTTCCTCGGCCCGCCGCCGCGCACGGTGACCGGCCGGGTCACCATCGTCCGGGACGGCGCGACCGCCTGGGAGGGCCCGTTCGACTGCGGCGACGACGCCCTCTACTACCGGGTGCAGGACATGGCGGACCACCTGTTCACCTTCCCGGCGGTACGGCGGCCAGGGCTGGTCAACTACGTGCTCCTGGGCGCCGACGAGGCCAGCTTCCACGACGGGTTCCGGATCGCCGACGGCGACGGCATCGCCATCGACGTGAAGAGCCACGGGGTCGCCTTCGAGAACCGGGTGCGGTACGTCTCCCCGGCCCCGTCCGCCACCCCGGCCGCCGCCCCGGCGCCTGTCGCAACGGCATGAACACCTCGTTAAGCAGTCCCGGCCGACCTGTGCAGATGACACGGGTCACAGGCACGCTCTGAGAGCCACCACACCCACTCACCACGCCAACTCGTCCCGACAACGCCGGACTTCGCAGGAGGAGACCGCACCGTGCCCGCCACCACCAGGAAAAAACAGGTGCATCTCGCAGCTCAGCTGCCCGGCATCCACAATGTGACCGTCTGGTCGGACCCGCGCTCCGAGAGCCAGATATCCATCGACTCCTTCATCCGGCTCGCGCAGACCATCGAACGCGGCAAGTTCGACTTCTTCTTCCTTGCCGAAGGGCTGCGGCTGCGCGAGCACAAGGGGCAGGTCTACGACCTGGACATCGCGGGACGCCCGGAGAACCTGACCGTGCTGAGCGCCCTGGCCGCCGTCACCTCGCACCTGGGCCTCGCCGCCACGGTCAACGCCACCTTCAACGAGCCGTACGAGGTGGCGCGCCGGTTCGCCACCCTGGACCGGCTCAGCGGCGGCCGGGCCGCCTGGAACGTGGTCACCAGCTACGACGCGTTCACCGGCGAGAACTTCCGCCGGGGCGGCTTCCTCCCCGAGGCCGACCGTTACACCCGGGCGGCCGAATTCGTCACCACGGCACGGGAGTTGTGGGACAGCTGGGGTCAGGGAGACCTGAAGGCCGACGCGGCGACGGGAGAGTTCACCGCCGCCGGGGCCGGCCGCTTCGCCCACCGGGGCCAGCACTTCGACATCTCCGGCCGGTTCACCACCCCGTCCGGCCCGCAGGGCCACCCGGTGATCATCCAGTCCGGCGAGTCCGACGCGGGCCGGGAGTTCGCCGCGTCCGACGCCGAGGTCATCTTCAGCAAGCACAACCGGATCGACGTGGCCCGGGACTTCTACCGGGACGTCAAGCGGCGCCTGGCCGCGTACGGCCGGAGCCCCGAGGACCTGCTGATCCTCCCCACCGCCAACGCGGTCGTCGCCGACACCGACGAGGAGGCCGCCGCGTACGCGGAGGAGATCAGCCGCGAGCTGGTCAGCCCGCAGACCGCGATCGCCCACCTGGAGGCGGTCTGGGGCCGCGACCTGTCCGCATACGACCCCGACGGGCCGCTGCCCGACATCGAGCCCGAGGACGAGGCCCACTTCCTGAAGGGGCACTCCGTCTTCCGCAAGGGCCGGGCCGAGACGGCACGCCAGTGGCGCAAGCTCGCGGAGGAGCGGAACTTCTCCATCCGGGAGCTGGTCATCGAGGTCGGCGGCCGCCAGACGTTCGTCGGCAGCCCGCAGACGGTCGCCGACGCCATCGACGACTACGTGCAGACCGAGGGCGCCGACGGCTTCGTCCTCGTGCCCCACCTCACCCCGGGCGGCCTGGACGACTTCGTGGACCGGGTGGTGCCGATCCTCCAGGAGAAGGGCGTCCACCGCGACGACTACACCGGCACCACGCTCCGGGACCACCTGGGCCTGTCCGCCGCACCCCGCCCGGCCGGCTGGGGCGGACCCGGACAGCCCCTGGGCGACCGGCACGACAAGAAGGAGACCTCCGCATGACCGGCACGTCCGGCGCCCGGAACGACGCGTCCGGCGCCCCGAGCGCCACGCCCGGCGCCACCGACCCGACGGCCACCCCGGCCGCCTCCGGCACCCCCGGCGGCGCGGCCGCCCCGCTGCACCTGGCTGTCGCGCTCGACGGCGCGGGCTGGCACCCTGCGGCCTGGCGCGAGGAGGGCGCCCGGCCCGGTGAGCTGCTCGACGCCGCGTACTGGGCCGACCTGGTCGCCGAGGCCGAGCGGGGTCTGATCGACTTCGTCACCATCGAGGACGCCCTCGGCCTCCAGTCCGCCGCCTTCCACCTCCCTGACGACCGCACCGACCAGGTCAGGGGCAGCATCGACGCAGTGCTGCTCGCCGCCCATCTCGCCCCGCTCACCACGCACATCGGCCTGGTCCCCACCACCAACGTCACCCACACCGAACCGTTCCACCTCGCCATCGGCATCGCCACCCTCGACCACGCGAGCAAGGGCCGGGCCGGCTGGCGCCCGCAGATATCGTCCCGGGCCTCGGACGCCGCCCACTTCGGCCGCCGCACCACACCCCAGCTCACCGAGGACGACGTAGCCGACTCGGAGCTGATCTCCCAGCCGCTGCGCGCCCTCTTCGCGGAAGGCGCCGAGGTGGTGGAGGCGGCACGGCAGCTCTGGGACAGCTGGGAGGACGACGCGGAGATACGGGACGCGGCGACGGGCCGCTTCATCGACCGCGACAAGGTCCACGCCATCGACTTCCAGGGCAGCACCTTCAGCGTGAAGGGCCCGTCGATCACCCCGCGCACCCCCCAGGGCCAGCCGCTGGTGGTGAGCCTCGCGCACGCGACCACGCCGTACGAGTTCGCCGCGCTCAGCTCGGACGTCGTGGCCATCACCCCGCACGACAGGGCGGGCACGGCGGCGATCCTCACCCAGGTCGCCGAAGCGGTCGAGCGCACCGGCCGGGACGTGAGCGACCGCCCGCTGCGGACCTTCGCCGACCTCATCGTCTTCCTGGACGGCGAACCGGGCGCGGCGGCCCGGCGCAAGGCCCGTCTGGACGAGGTGGCCGGGTCCGAACTCGCCTCCGACGCCGAGATCTTCACCGGCACCCCCGCCGAACTGGCGGACCTGCTGCTCGACTGGCGCTCCACCGGCCTGGACGGCTTCCGCCTCCGCCCGGGCACCCTGCCGCACGACCTCACGGCGATCACCCGGGGCCTGGTCCCGGAGCTGCAGCGGCGCGGGGTGTTCCGTACGGAGTACGCGTCCACCACGCTCCGCGGCCACCTGGGCCTGGCCCGCCCCACCAGCCGCTACGCGAAGGCGGGTTGACGCACGACCCGGACGTCCGGGGGCCCGGCCCGCGGGTCAGGCCCCCGTCGTCGATCCCGGGCGGACGATCATCAGCACGACGACCGTCGCCCAGAGCAGGTTGAATATCCCGGTGGTCATGGCGAGCCGCGCCGCCGCCGACCGCCGCTCGGCCACCGTGGGAGCGCCCGCGCCCGCCTCCGTACCGGGGTCGCCTCCCGGCCCCTCCGCGAGCAGCTCGCTCTGTCCGGGCAGGACCATGGCCATCAGCAGGGCGGCGGCGATCGCCGTGAGCACGATCGACGCGAGCAGCCAGGCATCGCCCAGCACCCCCATCTGTGCCCCGGTGGCGAAGCCGAGGACGGGCACGGCGATACCGACGACCGCGTACCCCCGGCAGATCTTGTGCAGGAAGGCGGCCGTGCGCATGTCGTGGTCGTGCGGCCCCTCGCTGCCGGGCGCGGGCGGCTTGGCGTAGCGGGGGAACATCGAGGCCGCGACCGTGATCGGCCCGACCGCCAGGATCGACGCCAGAACGTGCAGCGAGAGCAGCAGCTTGGTCACGGGGGTCCCTCCGAGGTCATAGGTTTGCTACCAACACATTGGCCGGCGCCCCAGGAATAGCACGCCCCGGCCCTTCATAGGTAGCCTGCCTACCTATTAACCGGAATCACTGGCACGCACGGTCTGCCATGTGTAGCCTGCCTACGCATGAGACAGGATGCGGTACGCGGACATCTGGACGGTCTCCTGCTGGCGGTTCTCGAACCGGCCCCGCTGCACGGATACGCGATCATCACCGCGGTCCAGCAGCGCAGCGGCGGTGCGCTCGAACTGCGGACCGGCACGATCTACCCGGCGCTGAACCGGCTGGAGCGGCTCGGTCTGCTGCGCAGCAGCTGGGAGGCGGAGGGCCGGCGCAAGCGCCGCTGCTACGCGTTGACGGAGGCGGGCGCCCGCTTCCTGGCGGACGAGCGCACGGCCTGGCAGGACTTCACCGCCGCGATCGGCTCGGTCCTCAACCCGGTCGCACCGCACCCGCACGGGCAGGGCGCATGACCGGCACGCCTCCGCGCGGTGACGCTCGCGCTCGCGATCACACTGACGGTCGCGCTCGCGCCGGGGGCCTCGGCGACGGTGGCGGTGACCTCGTGGAGGAGTACGTCACCGAGCTGGACGCCCTCCTTCGCGGCCCCGCCCGGGCCAAGTCCCGCCTGGTGGAGGAGGCCCGCGACGGACTCACCGAGACCGTGGCGGCGTACACGCGGGAGGGCGAGCCGTACGAGCGGGCGGTCCACCGGGCGGTGGCGGAGTTCGGCTCGGCGCGGGAGCTGGCCGGGAGCTTCCAGCGTGAACTGACCATCGCCCAGGCCCGGCACACCGCCCGCGCCGTCGCCCTCAGCGCCCCTTTCCTGCTGGCGTGCTGGTTCCTGGTGCGGAACACGGGCGCCCCGCAGGATTCGGCGGTGCTCCGCGCGGCGCACCTGCTCGCCACCCACCTGGCCACGGTCGCGGGCGCGGCGGTCATCCTCGCCGCCGCGACCCTGGCCGCCACCGGCACCCTGGCCCGGCACCTCCCCGTCCCGCACCGGCTGCCGCTCACGGTCGCCTGGACGGGCACCACCGCGAGCGTGTCCATGGCCGTGGCCACCCTGGCCCTCGCCACCGCGTCGGTCCTCGCCGAGAACTGGCCGCTGACGGCGGCGGCCTGCGCACTGGCCGCGGCCTCCCACGCACTCGTCGCCGGCTCGGCCCGCGCCTGCCGCCGATGCGCCCGACTGCCGTCGGGGTCACCCGTCGCCATGTGACCCGTAACCCCGCGTCCCGGGCCCCCGAACCGGTCGGGCCACCGGGCCGGGTCGGGCCACCGGGTCGCCGGATCGGCCAGTCAGCCGGATCGGCCGGGTCGCCGGATCGCCGGTCAGCCCGTCACCGCGCTCCGGTGCAGGCCCTCCAGAAGCGCCAGCTCGTCCTCGGACAGCCGCAGAGCTCCGGCGGCCACGTTGGCGGCCAGGTGGCCGAGGTCGCCGGTGCCGGGGATGGCCAGCACATGCGGCCCCCGGTGCAAGGTCCACGCCAGCCGGACCTGCGCCGGGCTCACCCCGTGCGCCTGCGCGACGGCGAGCACCTCGGCGGGCTCGGCCACGATCGCGCCGCCCTGTCCGCCGGCCGCGGCTATCGAGTAGAACGGCACGAACGCGATCCCCTGCGCCCCGCAGTCCTGGACGAACGCGTCGTCCTCGGGCCGCACGCCTATGCCGTACCGGTTCTGGACACAGACCACCGGCGCGATGGCCCGGGCCTCGGCAAGGTGGGCGGGGGTGACGTTGGAGAGGCCCAGGTGGCGGATGAGCCCGGCCCGGCGCAGCTCGGCCAGGGCGCCGAAACGCTCGGCTATCGACTCCGTACCGACGATCCGGAGGTTCACCACGTCGAGGTGGTCGCGGCCGAGCTGGCGCAGGTTCTCCTCGACCTGGCCGCGCAGCGCCTCGGGGGTGCGGGCATGGGTGGCCCACGCGCCCGTCCGGTCCCGGGCCGGACCGACCTTGGTGGTGATCACGAGGTCGTCCGCGTAGGGCGCGAGGGCGCTGTTGATCAGCTCGTTGGCGGAGCGCAGCGGGGAGAAGTAGAACGCGGCGGTGTCGATGTGGTTCACCCCGAGATCGACGGCCCTGCGCAGGACGGCCAGCGCTGCGGCACGGTCGCGGGGGACGGCGTGCGGCACGAGGGCCTCACCGGTCTGCGGCAGCCGCATCGTGCCGAAGCCGACGCGGCTGACCGGCAGGTCGCCGAGGGTCCAGCGGCCGGACGCGGCCGCGTTGATCGGGGCTGTGGTGCGGGCGGAGCTCGTGGAAGTCATATCCGAATGATCTCCGCCCGGCGGGCCTCCGGGCCATGGGGTTGTCCCGCCGATCCGCCCTGAGGCCCACCGGACTCCGGCCCTGAGGCCCACCGGACTCCGGCCCTGAGGCCCACCGGACTCCGGCCCTGGGCGCCCCGCCCGCCCTGCTCAGTCCGTCGCCGTGAGCGGGCCGTACGCGTCCGGGCGGCGGGTGGTCAGGAACGGGAAAAGCTCCAGCCAGTCACGGCGGGCGTCGAGGTCGAGGTCGGCGACCAGGACGGCGGGCTCGTCTCGGGGCGCCTGGGCCAGGACGCGGCCGTACGGGTCGACGATGAAGGAGCTGCCGTAGAAGGTGAGCCCGTTCTCGGCGCCGATGCGGTTGGGCACGACCATGAAGGTGGCGTTGGCGATGGCGTTGCCGGTGATCACCTTCTGCCAGAGCGGCTGGGAGTCGAAGCCGGGGAAGCCGGGCTCCGAGCCGATGGCCGTCGGGTAGACGAGGACGTCGGCACCGGCCAGGGAGTAGGCGCGCGCCAGCTCCGGGAACCACTGGTCCCAGCAGGTCGGCAGGCCGAAGCGGGCCTCGTCGACCGTGACCAGCGGGAAGGCGTCGTCACCCGCAGGGCCGGGGCGGAACCAGTCGTCCTCGTAATACCCCTCGGTGACCGGGATGTGCGTCTTGCGGGTGCGCTGCGCGAGGGTGCCGTCGGGGGCGACGAGGATCGCGGTGTTGTAGCCGAGGCCGTCGTCACCGGAGGGGCCCGGGGCCTTCTCGTACAGGGAGGCGTGCACGTAGAGGCCGTACTCGCGGGCGGCCTCGGCGGCGAAGGTGAAGGTGGGGCCGGTCAGCAGCTCCTCCGGCTCGGCCGGAGCGGGGTGGTCGGCCCGGCGTACGACTGCGAAGTACGGCGAGAGCGTCAGCTCCTGGAGGCACACCACCCGCGCCCCCTCGGCGGCGGCGAGCCGGATGCCCTCCCGGAGCGCGGCGCGGTGCTCGGCGGGATCGCGGTGCCACCGCTGCTGTACGGCTGCGACGCGCAGGGGGGCGCGCTCGGCGGGGCGGGTCCGGGTCGGGGAGGCGGGCGGGTTGTACGCGGTGATCAGACGCATGACCAGTTCCAGGGGGGGAGGGGCCGGCGGGGCGGGCGCGAGGAGGGTGCCGGAACGTTCCGGCACGCAGAGAATCTAACCGTGCCGGAACGTTCCGGCAACCCTCTCCCCCGCCCCTGTCTAGACTTCACCCCCGTGACCTCCCGGACCGTGACCCTGCTCGACGTAGCCCGCGCCGCCGGGGTCTCCAAGAGCACCGTCTCCGACGCCCTCCAGGGCTCGGGACGCGTCGCCGAAGCGACCAGGGAACGGGTCCGCGCGGTGGCGGAGCAGCTCGGCTACCGGCCCAACAGCGCGGCCCGGCGGCTGCGCCGCTCCAGCACCGGGGCCATCGGGCTGCACCTGCCGCAGACCGCGACCCGGCTGGACTACTACATGAACCTCGCCTTCGGGGCCGTCGCGCGCGCCCAGGAGGAAGGGCTCGACGTGGTGCTCCTCGCCCCTGCGGGCGGCGCGAGCGGGCGGGTCGCCTCGCGGGTCGACGGGCTGCTGGTGATCGATCCCGAGGTGGGCGACAGCGCCGTTCCGGGGCTGCTGGACGCGGGCGTCCCGGTCGTCACCGGGGAGCGCTACCTGGGGCCCGCCGCCACCCCCAGCGGCGCCGTGATCTGCGACAACGCCGCCTCGCTCACCGCGCTCCTGGACCACGTGACCGAACGCGGCGCCCGCCACCCCGCCGTCCTGGCCCCCGCCGGCACCTCCGCCTGGGCCACCGCCCTGCGGGCCACCGCCGCCTCCTGGGGACAGGAGCACGGGGTGGCCGTGGCGCTGCGCACGGTGCCGTTCGCCGCCACCCCGCAGGAGGCCGAGGAGACCACGCTGGCCCTGCTCCGCACGGACCCGGCGGTGGACGCGGTGATCTGCGCCCCGGACGGCGCGGCACCGGGCGTCCTGCGCGCGGCGGCGACGGCGGGCCGCACGGTCGGCACGGTCTCGGACCGCACGACCGGAAGCACCACCTCGGGCCGTACGACCGGAAGCACCACCTCGGACCCTACGGCCGGAAGCACCACCTCGGGCCGCACAGGGGAGGCCGGGGCCCACCCCCGTACCCCCCTCCTCGTCGCGTCCTGCGTCGACGGCACCGCCACCCGCTCCGCAGAGCCGCCCGTCACAGCGGTCGACCTGCGCCCCGCCGCGTACGGGCGCGCCTGCGCCGAGCTGCTCTGCGACATCCTGGCGGGCCGCACCGCCCCCGACACCGTCCGCCGCCACGCCTGGGCACTGGAGACGCGCGCCTCCACCGCCCCGCCCTGCTGACCTCACATCAGCCCAGCGCCTGCACCGCCCCCACTCGGCTGACCGCCCATCAGCCCAGCGCCTCCACCGCCTGGCCCGCCCCGGCCTTCTCCTTCAGCAGGGCCCCCAGAATCGCGTCCAGGTCCTCCTCCGACACCCCGCCCGAGACCGCCCCGGCGAGCTTGCCCGCGCGATCGACGAAGACGGTGAAGGGGAGCCCCTGGGTGTTGACCAGGCCCTTGGGCAGCTTGAAGAACTGCTTGCCGGAGGGGTCGTGCAGGCTGGGGTAGCCGAGGGCGTAGTCGCCCTCGAAGGCGCGGGCGGCGCCCAGTTCCGTGTCGTTGTTGATGCCCATCACCCGCACGCCCCGGTCGCCCAGCTTGCGTTGTATGCGATTGAGGGCGGGGGCCTCCGCCCGGCACGGGCCGCACCAGGAGGCCCAGGCGTTGACGACGACGACCTCACCCCGGTGGCCGGCGAGGCTGAGGGGCTTGCCCGCCAGGGAGGTGCCGGAGAAGGCGGGGGCGTCGGGGCGGTCGGCGGGCCGGATGCTCCTGAAGAGGGGCTGCTCCGGCAAGGACTGGTGCGTACGCAACGGCTCTTCGGGGGCGGCGCAGCCGGCTAGAGCGGTGGCGACCGCCGCTGTCAGGATCGCCGCTCGGGAGGGCCTCTTCATGGGCGCCCAGTATGGCAACGCCACCGGCGGCGGGACCGGCCGGGGCGCAGCCCCCACCAGCGACCGAACACCCCGCCCCACCCCCGCCCCGAACACCCCAACCGGCAAAGGGAGTCGGACCGGAGCCCCCTCCTCCACGTCTCCGCAATGTGAACGTTCTGCGTCGAGTGGCAACTGGCGTGGTGAGCTTGACATTTCACTGTGCGGCCGATGATAAGATCATCTTACTTCCAGTGGGCTGATGGCGTATGGGGGCATTCCGGGAGGAATGAATTCCTCGGCCCCACCTTCGGAGGGGCACCTCCCGAAGCGGCGCACGGTCGTGGCGAACGAGCCCTGGCTGCGTGCCGCCTGACGGGGTGTCAAGCCGTTTCCAGCCATGGCACTTGAAGTGAGTCTCATGACATTTCCACAGGGCCCCGTCATCTGGGCGCTGGTTGTCGTAGCACTGGTCGCTGTGGGTGCCGTTCTGCGGGCTCGCGCGACCAACATCAAACTGCGCAGACGCAACACCGAGCTGAACGGGGAGCGTGACACGCTCCTGCGTCAGCGGGACGAGCTCCTCGTCGTCCACAACGGGCTCCTCCAACGGCAGGCCTCCGAGCTCGCCGAGGTCCGCAAGGACGCCGAGGAGGAGACCAAAGCCGTCCTCAAGGCCGCCGTCCGCACCCTCCAGGGCCTCGCCGACGAGCAGCAGGTCGTGATCGAGAAGGCCCAGCGCAAGTACGGCGACGACCCCGGGATCCTCGCCGACCTGATGGCCATGGACCACGCCAACAGCCAGTTCGGGCGGCGCGCCCAGGGCATCGCGGTGCTCTGCGGCGGCTGGCTCGGCCGGCGCGAGACCGTGGCATCCGTCTTCGACGTGGCCCGCAGCGCCCAGGGCCGTATCCGCCACTTCGACCGGGTCCGGGTCAACGGCCAGGTGAACTTCTCGGTCGTCAGCCGGGCCGTCGAACCGGTCGCGGTGGTCCTCGCCGAGCTGCTCGCCAACGCCACCAACTACTCCGCCCCCGGCACCCCGGTGGAGATCAACATCCAGGCCGTGCCCACGGGCGTCTGCCTCATCGTCGACGACGCGGGACTGGGCATGGGACAGGAGGAGAAGGACCGCGCGGCGGCCCTCCTCTCGCCCCAGGCGGCGATCAGCGTCTCCAGCCTGGGCATCCCGCCGCAGTTCGGGTTCGCCGTCTCCGGGATGCTCGCCGCCCGCTACGGGTTCCGGGTCTCGGTGGACTCCGTTTCCCCCTATGGAGGCGTACGCGCGGTGGTACTGATCCCCGACGAACTGCTCACCACGGAGGTGCCGCAGCCCGCCGCACCGGCCGAGGCGCCGGAGACGTACGACGCCTACGGCACCCAGCAGGAGCCGGAGGCCGCGCAGCCCGACCGGTGGCAGCAGGCGCCCGCACCGGCGCCCACCCCGCTCTTCCCGCCGGCGGACCGGCGTCCGGACACCGCCACGCAGCAGCTCGCCCAGATCACCACCACCTCCGGCGGGCTGCCGAAGCGTCGTCGCAAGAGCCCGGTCTCCGCCGTGCCCCCGGCCGCGCCGCAGCCGGTCCGCAGCAACGAGGAGACCGCCTCCCGCCTGGGCGCGTTCCAGCGCGGCACCCGCTCCGGGCGGGACACGACGACGACCACGGAAGGATCCGAGATCCAGTGAACCCCGATCTGACCTGGGTACTCAACGATGTGCTCCAGGTACCCGGAGCCCGGCACGCGATCCTCGTATCCGCCGACGGACTGCTGCTCGCCAACTCCAGTGAGATCGGCCGGGACGACGCGGAGACCGTCGCCGCGGCCATGAGCTCCATGCAGTCCCTCAGCCGGGCCGTCGCCCCCTTCATCGGCACCCGCAACCCGGGCCGCTGGCGGCAGACGCTCCTGGAGTACGAGGACGGCTGGATCTTCCTCATCGCCGCGGGCACCGGCGCCTACCTCGCCGCCACCGCCGCCGCGGACGTGGACATGGAGGCGATGTCCTTCCGTATGCAGCAGCAGGTCACCGCGCTGGGGAAGGCGATGACCACGCCGCCCCGCGAGAACGCGGGCAGCGAGATATGACGGCGCCGGGCGAGGAGTCCAGCGTCAGCAGCGGGTTCGTCCGGTCCTATGTCATCACCGGGGGACGGGGGCTGCCCGACGCGGAGGACCTCTCCCTCGTCACGCTGGTCACCCTCGCCCCCGACCGGCAGCCGCCGCCCAGCCCCAGCCCCGAGGTCAAGGCGATCTGGGAGCTGTGTTCCGGCGGCTATCTGTCGGTGGCCGAGGTCGCCGGCCACCTGGGGCTGCCGGTCGGGGTGGCCCGGCTGCTGCTCCAGGACTTAAACCAGCAGGGACATCTGCTGCGCCGCAAGGCGCCGCCGCCCGCCCAGCTCGTCGACAGAAAGATCCTCGAAGAGGTGTTGCATGGACTCCAAGTCCGGTTCGGCTGAGAGCATCTATGTGCCGGACGCGGTCCAGCGCGCGGCGAAGATCCTCGTCGTCGGGCACTTCGCCGTGGGCAAGACGACCCTGATCGGCACGCTCTCCGAGATCACCCCGCTGCGGACCGAGGAGCGGATGACCCAGGCCGCCGCCCAGGTCGACGATCTGCGCGGGGCGCCCGACAAGAAGACGACCACGGTCGCCCTGGACTTCGGGCGCCTCACCCTCAGCGACGAGCTGGTGCTGTACCTGTTCGGTACGCCGGGGCAGCAGCGGTTCGTGGAGCTGTGGGAGGACATGGCGCGCGGTTCGCTCGGCGCGCTGCTCCTGGTCGACCCGGCGCGGCTGGCCGACACCTTCCCGGTGATCGATCTGGTCGAGACGTACGGGCTGGAGTACGCGGTCGCCGTCAACAGCTTCGACCCGTACTCCCAGCACGCCGAGGACGAACTGCGCGAGGCGCTCGACCTGCTGCCGTCCACGCCGATCGTCTACTGCGACGCCCGGGACCAGAAGTCCTCCGCGCAGGCCCTGATCACGCTCGTACGTCACCTCCTGACGCACGCGGCCTGAGTACGGCCCGGCCCGCGCAGCCGGACGCACCCCCCACGTATCCCGCATCCGAATCCGGGGCCGACCGGGCCCCGCGACCCCACCGACCGCGATCCCACCGACCGCGACCACACCGAGGAAGCCGCCATGGACCCGTCGCCGGGAGCCACCCCGTACAGCGCCCCCGCCGGGTGCCCCATGCACCAGAAGCAGACCTCGCTGTACGGACCGGAGTTCGCCGCCGATCCGCACCGCGTGTACGACGCGTTCCGGGCGCACGGGCCCGCCGCGCCGATCGAGCTGGCGCCCGGGGTGGACGCCACGCTGATCGTGCAGCACGAGGCGGCGCTGCGGGTGCTCCAGAACCCGGCGCTGTTCGCCCGGGACTCGCGGCGCTGGGCGGCGCTGCGCGAGGGCGCCGTACCGATGGACAGCCCGGTGCTGCCGATGATGGCGTACCGGCCCAACTGCCTGTTCACCGACGGCGCGGAGCACCTGCGGCTGCGCAAGGCGGTCACCGAGTCGCTGGCGCGGCTCAACAGCAGCCGGCTCAGCCGGGACGTCGAGCGGATCGCCGACTACCTGATCGACCAGTTCATCGAGCGCGGCACCGCCGACCTGCTCAACGAGTACGCCAAGCTCCTGCCGCTGCTGCTGTTCAACCAGCTCTTCGGCTGCCCCGGCGACATCGGCGACCGGCTGACCCGCTCGATGTCGGCCATCTTCGACGGCGAGGACGTGCTGCGCGCCAACGCGGAGCTGACGGAGTGCCTGATGGAGCTGGTCGCGCTCAAGCGCCGCCAGCCCGGTGAGGACATCACCTCCTGGCTGATCCAGCACCCGGCGGGGCTGCGGGACGAGGAGCTGAAGGACCAGCTGGTGATGCTGATGGGCGCCGGCGTGGAGCCGGAGCGCAACCTCATCGCCAACGCGCTGCTGCTGATGCTCGCCGGGGACCAGCCGGGCGCGCCGGAGCGGCGCGGCTCGGGGATGCTCGTCGAGGACGCGCTGGACGACGTCCTGTGGAACAACCCGCCGATCGCCAACTACGCGACGCACTACCCGGTGCGGGACGTCGAGCTGGACGGGGTGACGCTGAAGGCGGAGACCCCGGTACTGATCAGCTTCGCTGCCGCGAACACCGACCCGTCCCTCACCGACGCCCGCCAGACCCTGAGCAAGGGGGCCCACCTCGCCTGGGGCGCGGGGCCGCACGTCTGCCCGGCCAAGTCGCCGGCGACGCTCATCGCGCTGACCGCGATCGAGAAGATCCTCAACACCGTGCCCGACCTCTCGCTGGCCGTTCCGGCCTCCGGCATCGGCTGGCGTCCGGGCCCCTTCCACCGGGCCATGATCGCGCTGCCCGTACGGTTCACCCCGACCGCCGCCCGCCGTACCACGACCGGGGCCCAGCCGCCGGCGCAGACCTCGGCGCAGCTGCCCGACCCGTACCGGAACGTGGCACCCCAGCCGGGCGCGGCACCTCGTCACGCTGCGGAGCCGGCCAAGAAGCCCAAGGGCTGGTGGAGTTCGTTCCTGGACGTCTTCCGCGTCTGATTCACACCCTTGCGTGCATGATTCATTCGTCCGACAATTCGCATACGAGAACGAGCGTGCGACCGGGCCGTCACTGTCGTCCGGGTGCAGGGCAAGGCGATCGGGGCGGCGATCGGGCCGCCGACGGTCCGGGGCGGAATTGGACCAGCCCGTGGACGCCCGGACGAGGCCCGTCCCGCGCCGCCCCGAGGCCGCCCCGCAGGTGACGAAAGCCCTGCTCAACTCCTGTGCGACCGCAACCCGGATGGCGGATCCGCCGTACCTGGACGCGGAGCCGATGGCCGCGGTCGCGGCAACCGGTCGGCGCACACCCCCTCGCACTCCTGCGCCCGACACGTCACACTCGTAACAATCAACTGGGGAGGTCTCGGGCGTGGATGTACCGGTATGGCTCTGGGTGGCGTTCGCCGTAACGGTGGTCGTCTCCCTCACAGTCGACTTGCTTGCCCACCGAAACGCGCATGTCATCGGCTTCAAGGAAGCTGCCTGGTGGAGCGTGCTGTGGGTGAGCCTCGCGCTCATCTTCGGCGGTGTGGTCTTCTTCGTCCTGGGGACGACCGCGGGGACGGAATACACGACGGCCTGGCTCCTGGAGAAGAGCCTCTCGGTCGACAACCTCTTCGTCTTCGCGCTGATCTTCGCCTATTTCAAGGTGCCCCGGGAATATCAGCACCGGGTGCTGTTCTTCGGCGTCATCGGCGCTCTGGTGTTCCGCGCGATCTTCCTGACGGCCGGCGTCGCGGTGGTGAACCGCTTCACCTTCGTGCTGTTCCTCTTCGCCGCGATCCTTTTCTGGAGCGCGTACAAAATCCTCAAGGACGACGAGGACAACTTCGACCCGGGCAAGAGTTTCGCGGTGCGCATGCTGCGGAAGATCATGCCGGTCCGGGACGAGTACGCGGGGACGCACTTCATCATCAAGGAGGAGGGGAAGCGGGTCGCCACACCGCTGCTCGCGGTGGTCGCCGCGATCGAGGCGGCCGACCTGCTCTTCGCCGTCGACAGCGTGCCCGCCGTGCTGGCGGTCAGCGACGACGCCTTCATCGTCTACACCAGCAACGCGTTCGCCATTCTGGGGCTCCGGGCCCTGTACTTCCTGCTGGCGGGGCTGCTGGACCGTTTCCACTACCTGAGCACGGGCCTCGCGGTCATTCTGGCCTTCATCGCGGTCAAGCTCGTTCTTCAGGCATCGCACAAGATGATCAGCACCTCCATTCCGGAGATTCCCTCGCCGGTCAGCCTGGCGGTGATCGTGGTCATCCTGACGGCTTCGGTCGTGCTCAGTATCAGAAGGCCAGCGCCGGACAAGGACGCCGGGAACGGTGCGGAGGAGCCATCTGAAGATAAGCCCGCGGAGTAACCGAGCGGGTAATGGCCGGGCAAAGCGAAGGGAAAAAGTTTCCCTGTCGCGATGCCCGGCCTATCGTTGGTAAATGGCCAGTAAAAAGCGTGAGACCCAGCAGCGGGCCGCTTTCATGTGCCCGACCTGCAAGCATCCCGTCCCCTCCGAGATCCAGCGCCGCAAGACCCTCGGCATCTTCGTCCCGGTCTGGCGCCCCGGCCCCTGCGAGAACCCCGACTGCGCGGATCACGCCGCCGAGGAGCGGCACTCCCGGCGCGCGGACCGCCGTACGGCTGACTAGCGTGGCTGGCAGGGGGTGCGGTGCCGCCGGGGTGAAGACCGGGCCCGGGCGGCGAGGACCAGGACCGGAAGAGGGTCTCTGCCATGGCTGTACAACCCGAAGGCACCCCGTGCTGGGCGGACGCCACGTTCGCCGACCTGGAGGGCGCCAAGAGCTTCTACGGTGATGTGCTCGGCTGGACGTTCGGCGAGAGTTCACCGGAGTACGGCGGCTACACGACGGCGTACGCGAACGGAAAGCGAGCGGCTGCCGTGTGCCCGCCGATGCCGGGCACGGACGCCCCGTCCGCGTGGTGCCTGTATCTGGCCTCGCCGGACGCTGCCGCCACCGGCGAGAAGGTCCGCGCGGGCGGCGGCGAGGTGCTGATGGAGCCGATGCAGGTCGGCGAGTTCGGCACGATGCTGCTGGCCCGCGACCCCGGCGGCGCGGTCTTCGGGGTGTGGCAGGCCGACACCCACGACGGGTTCGAGACGGAGATGGGCGTGCCCGGCGGCTACTGCTGGGGCGAGGTCTTCACCCGGGACCCGAAGGCCGCGGACACGTTCTTCCCCGCCGTCTTCCCGTACACGGTACGGAAGTTCGACGACGAGTCGATGGACTTCGGGATGTACGACGTCCAGGGGGAGACGGTGCTCGGCCGGATGGCGATGGGCGACGACTTCCCGCCCGAGGTGCCCGCGTACCTGAACGTGTACTTCGCCGTACCGGACTGCGACGCGGCGGTGGCGAAGGCGACCGAGCGGGGCGGGGTGCTGCGGTTCGGCCCGATGGACAGCCCCTTCGGCCGGTTCGCGGCGCTCTCCGACCCGCAGGGCGCGTCGTTCACCGTGATCGACGTGTCGAAGACGGAGGGCGAGATGCCGGCGACGAGCCCGGCCTGAGCGACGAGCCCTGTGCGCCGGGCCGAGCGAGCCCGGCGCACAGGGCTGACCGGGGAGCCCCGCACCCCGGCCTGACCGGAGAGCCCCTCCGTACGATTCTCCGAGAACCTCGCATCTGCGATGGGCAATCGTCCGGAGAATGGTAAATGCGAGCTGAATTGGCCTAGCGTGTTGCGCATGCAGTCCTACACAATCGGTCAGGCAGCACGGCTCCTCGGGGTCAGCCCCGACACCGCCCGACGCTGGGCGGACGCCGGCCGGGTCGCGACCCATCGCGACGAGGCCGGCCGCCGGCTGATCGACGGCCGTGCGCTGGCCGCCTTCTCGATCGAGGTCGGCCAGGGCGCCGCGGGCGAGGAGGAGACCCCCTACACCTCGGCGCGCAACGCCTTCCCGGGCATCGTCACCGCGGTGAAGCTCGGCGATGTCGCCGCCCAGGTGGAGATCCAGGCGGGCCCGCACCGGCTCGTCTCGCTCCTGACCCGGGAGGCCGTCGAGGAGCTGGGCCTTG
Source organism: Streptomyces microflavus (assembly GCF_014650075.1). Classification (GTDB taxonomy): domain Bacteria; phylum Actinomycetota; class Actinomycetes; order Streptomycetales; family Streptomycetaceae; genus Streptomyces; species Streptomyces microflavus. Next base: position 365,560 of record NZ_BMUG01000002.1, read on the forward strand.
AGGTCGGCATGCAGGCGACCGCCCGCGTGAAGTCGACCAGCGTGCACATCGACCGCACCTGAACCCGGCCGGAACCACCCACGGCCGGGGGCCGAGTGCTGCCCGCACCACCCTTCTCCGCGCCCCGCGCGAACTCGTCCCCGCCCGGACGGCACCCCGCCGACCGGGCTCGCAGCCAAGGAGTCCCGCCCTCATGTCTCTCCTGATCACCCGCCGGCGTGCCGCTGCCGCCGTCCTGACGACCGCCCTCCTCGTCCCGCTCGCCGCCTGCGGCAACGACGACTCCGGCGCGGACAAGGACAGCGCCGCCGGCGCCAAGCCGTCGAACTCCGCGTCGGGCGCCCCGAAGGCGGACCTGACCGTGCTGGCCGCCGCCTCGCTGACCGACGTCTTCAAGGAGGCGGGAGCGGCGTACGAGAAGGAGAACCCGGGCACGAAGGTCACGTTCTCCTTCGCGGGCTCCCAGGAGCTGGCCGCCCAGGTCAAGCAGGGCGCCCCCGCCGACGCCCTGGTCACCGCCGACACCAAGACGATGGACGGCCTCACCGGCGAGACCGGCACCCCGACGGTCATCGCCAAGAACCGTCTCGTCATCGCCGTCGGCGAGGGCAACCCGGAGAAGGTCGAGAACCTCAAGGACCTCTCCGACACCGAGCTGAAGGTCGTCCTGGCCGCCCCCGAGGTGCCGGTGGGCCGCTACAGCAAGCAGATCCTCGACGCGCAGAAGATCGAGGTGAAGCCGGTCTCCCAGGAGCCCAACGTCCGCGCGGTCCTCAGCAAGGTCGAGCTCGGCGAGGCGGACGCGGGGCTCGTCTACAAGACGGACGCCGAGACGGCCACCGACAAGGTCGACGCGATCGACATCCCGGACGCGGAGAACGCCGTCGCCTCCTACCCGGCCGCCAGCCTGAAGGCGTCCAAGCACAGTGAGGCCGCCGCCGCGTTCGTGGCCTGGCTCTCCACGCCCGCCGCGCAGAAGATCCTCCAGGGCGCAGGCTTCCAGCAGCCGTAACCGCACCGCTCCCGGCAGGTCCGTCCCGTCCGACGGGCCTGCCGGGTCCCGCACCTCCCGCCAGCCGCCCGACGAGGTCACCATGAAACGTCCAGCACTCCGCCGTACGCCCGGGGCCCGCGCCCCGCTCCTGCTGACGGTGCCCGCGCTGCTGGCCGTGGCGTTCCTGATGCTGCCGCTCGTCGGCATCCTGGCCCGTACCTCCTGGGGCGAGCTCGGTACGCACCTCACCGCCGAGCCCACCACGCAGGCGCTCCGGCTCTCCCTCCTCGTCTCCCTCTGGGCACTCGGCCTCTCCCTGCTGTTCGGGGTGCCGCTGGCCTGGCTGCTGGCCCGGGTGCCCTTCCCCGGCAAGGCGTTCGTCCGCTCGCTGGTGCTGCTGCCGATGGTGCTGCCGCCCACGGTCGGCGGGGTCGCGCTGCTGCTGGCCTTCGGGCGGCGCGGGCTGCTCGGCCCGTGGCTGGAGGACACCTTCGGGATCACGCTCCCCTTCCACACCTCGGGGGCGGTGCTGGCGGCCACGTTCGTCGCGATGCCGTTCCTGGTGATCTCGCTGGAGGGCGCGCTCGGCGGACTGCGGCCCCGGTACGAGGAGACCGCCGCATCCCTCGGAGCCTCTCCGGTACGGGTGTTCCTCACCGTGACCCTGCCGATGGTCGCCCCCGGGCTGATCGCCGGAGCAGCCCTCACCTGGGCGCGGGCGCTCGGTGAGTTCGGCGCCACCATCACCTTCGCCGGGAACCTCCCCGGCACCACGCAGACCCTGCCGCTCCAGGTCTATCTGCTGCTCCAGGAGTCGCCGGAGGCCGCCACCTCGGTGTCGCTGCTGCTCCTGGCGATCGCCATGATCGTGCTCATCGCGCTGCGCGGCCGCTGGACCGGCACCCCCGGCGACCACCGCGACCGGTCCGCCCCGCGTCCCGAGGAGCCGACGGGACCGGACGTCCTGCCCGAGCCACCCGCGTACGTACGGGAGAAGGCCCCCCAGGAGCGCTGGCCCCTGCACGCCGACGTCACCGGCTTCACCCGCCTCGCCCTGGCCGCCGACCCCGGCACCACCATCGCGGTCGTCGGCCCCAACGGCGCGGGCAAGACCACCCTCCTGCGCGCCCTCCTCGGCCTCACCCCGCGCGCCCACGCCCGACTGCGCCTGGGCGACACCGATGTGACGGCTCTCCCCCCGCACCGCCGGGGCGTCGCCTGGGTCCCCCAGGACGGGGCGCTCTTCCCGCACCTGAGCGCCCTGTCCAACACGGCGTACGGGCTCCGCACCCATGGCGTCCCCCGCGCGGAGGCCCGGCGCGAGGCGCAGTCCTGGCTGGACCGGCTCGGCGTCGGCCACCTGGCCCACCGCAAGCCCGGCCAGCTCTCCGGCGGCCAGGCCCAACGTGTCGCCCTGGCCCGCGCGCTGGCGGCCCGCCCGCGCCTCCTGCTGCTGGACGAACCGCTCGCCGCCCTCGACCAGACGACCCGGGCCCACGTCCGGCACACCCTCCGCCGCCACCTCGCGGAGTTCGGCGGGGTCTGCCTGATCGTCACGCACGACCCAGTCGAGGCGGTCTCCCTGGCCGACCGGGTCCTCGTCCTGGACGACGGCCGGGTCCTCCAGGACGAGCCGCCCTCCGAGGTGACCCGCCACCCCCGCTCCCCCTGGGTGGCCCGGATGCTCGGCCGCAACGCCTGGCCCGGCACCGCCACCGCCGACGGCCTGGAGCTGGCGGGCGGCGGCCACCTCGTGGTCGCCGAGCCCCTCGCGCCGGGCACGGAGGCCCTCGCGGTCATCGCCCCCGAAGCCGTCTCCGTACACCGCGAGAAGCCCACCGGATCCCCCCGCAACGTCTGGCCCGGCACGGTCCGCGAGATCACCTCGGGCGGCAGCCGGCTGCGGCTGCTGATCACCTCCGACCGGGCCCCGGACCTGGTCGCGGAGATCACCCCGCAGGCGGCGGCCGAGCTGCGCATCGCGGACGGCACGCAGGTCTGGACAGGCGTGAAGGCGACCGAGGTGACGGTGGTCCCGCTCTGACCCGCTCCGTCCCCCGAAAGCATGGCGCGGGCCCCAGCGGGAACCAGACAACTGCCGTACGCGTACTCATGTACGACAGATCCGAGAGACGGGGCATCCATGGCACTGTTCGGCAACGCGCACACGATCAACCCGGCCACCGCCCAGCAGGACTACGACCGGCTCCTCGGCCAGGGCGAGCAGGTGCACGCCGCGTTCCTGCTGATCCGCGACACGATCCTGTTCACGGACCGCCGGCTGATCCTCGTCGACAAGCAGGGCATCACCGGCAAGAAGACCGAGTACCACTCCGTGCCGTACCGCAGCATCACGCACTTCGCGGTGGAGACGGCCGGGACGTTCGACCTGGACGCCGAGCTGAAGATCTGGATCTCCGGCAGCCCCACCCCGCTCCAGAAGACGTTCACGAAGGGCGTCGACATCTACGAGGTGCAGGCGATACTCACGCAGTTCGTGGCGCGGTAGCCCGGCGACGGTGGTTCAGAAGTACGGGCGCAGCCGCGAGTTCGCCGCGTGCCCCGGGGCGGAGGCGCGCAGCCGGGCCACGCGCTCCCGCAGCTCGGGCAGCAGCCCGTACAGCACATCACCCGGGCAGCGGGTCTCATAGCTGTCGCGGTGGCCCGAGATGACGTTCAGCCGGGCCACCTGGCCCTCGTCGAAACGGCTCTCCGCGTTCGACGAGACCAGCTCGACCGTGGCGAGCGGGTCGACGCCCGGCCGCAGCTTCCAGGCGGTCAGCTCCACCAGCGCGTCCATCATCGGCTTCGGCACCTCGGTCCCCTCGCCGAAGGTGCCGATCGCCGCGATGCCGACCGTGTCCGCGTTGAACCCCTTGGTGTGGGCGCCGAGCACCGACCGTCCGATGCCGCCCGCCCGGCCCTCGTAGATGGTGCCGCAGCGGTCGACGAGGAAGTTGTAGCCGATGTCGTCCCAGCCGTCCTTCTCCACATGGTCGGCCTGGACCGCCCGGATCAGCTCGGGGGCGTCCGCGCAGTCGTAGTCGTTGGGGTTGCCGGTGTGGTGGATGAAGACCGCCTTCGCCGCACCCGTGTACTGCGGGCGCTCCCGGACCAGGCCCTCGTCGGCCCGCCACTCCTGGCGGCCCACGACGGCGGGCTGCGGCAGTCCGCGCGGCGGCCTCGGCCCGGTGGCCAGTTCACGCCGCTGCCCGTCGCGCGCCGGGCCGTCCTGGAACACCAGGAGGACCAGGAGCAGCGACAGGGTGCCCAGGACGATTCGGCGGGACCACATGGAGTCCACCCTGCGCCCCGACCTCGTCCTTCGCAGGGGAGCGGGCCGTTCGGGTGACCCCGGCCCGGTGAGGGCATTTCATCCGGAATGCGCACCGGGACGGGTGTTCTTACGATGAGATCCGGATCATCCGCCGCGCCCTGCGGGGGAGCCCGCCCGGATCGAGGAACCATGGCCCACGACCGTGTGCAGGACGAACCGGCGGTCGGCCTCAAGCCGAACGCCATCGGGTTCGTCGACGCCCTCGTCATCGGCCTCAACGCGACCTCCCCTGCCTACTCGCTGGCCGCCGTGATCGGCCCGATCGTCGCCCTGGTGGGGATCTACGCCCCGGGCGTCATGTTCGCCTCCTTCGTCCCGATGCTGCTGATCGCCTCGGCGTTCTACTACCTCAACAAGGTCGACCAGGACTGCGGTACGACGTTCTCCTGGGTGACCCGGGCGATGGGCCCGTGGGCGGGGTGGCTGGGCGGCTGGGCAATCACCATGACCGGCGTCCTGGTGGTCGGTTCGCTGGCCGATGTGGCGGTGAGCTTCACCCTGCTGGCGGTGGGTCTGGACGGCTGGGTCGAGAACGACTTCGTACGCCAGCTGCTCACCGTCCTCCTGATCATCGTGATGACCGCGCTCTGCGTGATCGGCACCGAGCTGTCCGCCAAGGTGCAGAACGTGCTGATCCTCCTCCAGATCGCGTTCCTGCTGGTCTTCGTCGTGGTGGCGCTCTACCGGGTGTACGCGGGCACGACCGGCTTCGACTCGATCGAACCCTCCTTCAGCTGGCTGGACCCGTTCGGCGCGGGCGGGGCGGCGCTGACCGGCGGGCTGCTGCTGGGGGTGTTCATCTACTGGGGCTGGGAGTCGGCGGTCAACCTCACCGAGGAGACCGAGGACTCGGCGAGCGCCCCGGGCCGGGCCGGCCTGTGGTCCACGGTGGTGCTCCTGGTGACCTACCTGTCGGTCGCCATCGCGGTCGTCGCCTTCGCGGGGACGGCGTTCCTCGCCGAGAACGCGGGCGAGGAGGAGTTCATCTTCGCCCAGCTCGCCGGGGACGTGCTGGGCGGCTGGGACTGGATCCTGCTGCTCGCCGTCGCCACCTCCGCGATCGCCTCCACCCAGACCACGATCATCCCGGCGTCCCGGACCGCCCTGTCGATGGCCCGCCGCCAGGCGCTGCCCCAGCACTTCGGGCACATCAGCCCCCGGTTCCGCACCCCCGACGTCAGCACCTGGTGGGTCGCCGGTATCGCCATCGCCTGGTACCTGATCGTCAACCAGATCTCCACCAACGCCCTCTTCGACTCGCTCACCGCGCTCTCCCTGCTGATCGCCTTCTACTACGCGCTCACCGGGGTGGCCTGCGCGGTCTACTACCGGCGCCACCTGACCGAGAGCGTGCGCAACTTCCTCCTCATCGGCCTCGGCCCGGTGGTCGGCGCCGGGCTGCTGGCCTGGCTGCTGGTGCGGTCGGTCATCGACATGTCCGACCCGGCCAACTCCTACAGCGGCACCTCGTGGTTCGGGCTCGGCCCACCGCTCGTCATCGGCATCGTGATCTCCCTGGTCGGCGTGGTCCTGATGGTGGTGTGGCGGCTGCGCGACGCGGTGTTCTGGCAGGAGCGGCCCTCGGTCGCCGACCCGGAGCTGGTGCACGCCCCCGCCCGGAAGGAGCGCTGAGATGTCGGTCGTCCTCGGTTACGACGAGTCCCCCGGCGCCGCCCGCGCCCTGCGCATCGCGATCGAGGTGGCGGCGGCGTACGGCGAGGAGCTGGTCCTCGTCTACGGCGCCGCCGCGCCGGGCCTGCGCGACGGGGCCGAGTACCGCAGCCACTACGACGCGATCCGGCAGGCCGGCCGCACCGGCCTGGAGCACGCACTCACGGCCGCCGAGGAGGCCGGCGTACCGGCGAGTGTGGAGGTGCTGGACGAAAGCCCCGCACAGGCCCTCCTGGAGGCCGCCGAACGGCACGGGGCCCGGGTCATCGTGGTCGGCACCTGGGGCGAGAGCCCGATGCGCGGGGCCCTGCTCGGCTCGACCCCGCACAAGCTGCTGCACATGTCCCCGATCCCGGTCCTGTGCGTCCCGACGGAGGACGGCACGCCTTAGGAGGACGCCACACCTTAGGAAGGACGGGACCTCACCACGCCTCCCCGCTCTCCGCCGCACGGTCCGGGGCACCCGCCCCCTTGCCTCCCGCCTCCCGGCGCAGCAGCCGGAAGGCCAGCAGGGGGAACGTCAGCACCGACACCATCGCGGCGGCGACCAGCGCGGCGGCCTCGCCCGCACCGATCACCTTCTCGTCCAGGCCGATCGCCGTGATCGCGACCACCAGGGGCAGACAGGTCGACGCGAACAGCGCGAGCGCGGACCGCGGAGCGCGCCCGGTCAGGTCACGCGGGGCCAGGAGATACGCCGGTACGCCCCGCACCAGCAGGAACAGCAGCAGGAAGACCGGCAGGAGCAGCAGCGGGCGGCCGCCGTCCAGGAGCGCCGCGAGGTCGAAGTCGATGCCCGTGACGATGTAGAAGAACGGGACCAGGAAGCCGAAGCCGATGGCCTCGATCCGCCCCAGGATCTCCCCGCTGCGCTCGGGCACCGCCCCCTGGAGGACCAGCCGGGTCAGCATCCCGGCGGCGAACGCGCCGAGCAGGGTGTCCAGGCCGAAGACATGGGCGAGGCCCAGCATCCCGGCGAGCAGCAGCATCACGAAGCGGACGGCGAACTGACCGCTGCTGTGCAGGGTCATGGCGATGATCCGGGCGAACCACGGGGGCCTCGGCCGCATCGCCCAGAACACCGCGCCCACCGTGATGGCGGCGAACGCCGCCAGGACCACGCTCGCCGCCCCGGGACTCCGCCCGCTGAACAGCAGGGCCATCGCCACGATCGGCCCGAACTCGCCGACCGCCCCGAACGCCATCACCACCGACCCGAACCGCCCCTCCAGCCGCCCCGAGTCCCGCAGGATCGGCAGCACCGCGCCCAGCGCCGTACTGGTGAGCGCGGTACCGATCACCAGGCTCTTCGCCACGTCCGCGCCGCTGAGGAGCAGGGCGACACCGAGCCCGGCGACGAACGAGAGGATCCAGGCGCCGCCGGCCCGGCGCAGGGTGGAGCCGCGGACCTCGGCGAACCGGATCTCGTACCCCGCCAGGAAGATCAGCATGGAGAGGCCGAGGTCGGACAGGGTATCGATGACCTGGTCGTGGTGGGCCCAGCCGAGCACATCGGGTCCCACCAGGATGCCGAGCACGATCTCGAAGATGACGACGGGGACGGAGAGCCACCGCCCGGTCGCGTAGCCGAGCAGCGGGGCGAGAACCGCCAGGGCCATGATCAGGACGAGGGTCCCGGGGTGCTCCATCGCTCGTGTATAGCAAGGAACACCCCGGAATCAGCCGTTATGACACCCCGCCGGTGACACCCGGTCGGTTCGGGCAGTGGGTGTCCCGGCCGGGCCGCTTCCCGGTCACCAGGAAGTCGCTGACCACCCGGTCCCCGCAGGCGTTGCCGTTGCCCAGATACATCCCGTGGCCGCCCCGCTCGACGGTGACCATCCTGGCCCGCGCACCGAGCGCCGACCGCATCTTCAGCGCCCCCGCGTACGGGGTGGAGGGGTCGCGCAGGCTCTGGATCATCAGGACGTTCGACGGGCCCTCGTCGGATATCCGGGTGGGCCGCGGCTCCTCGTCGTGCTTCCAGAAGGCGCACGGCGTGATGTTGGCGGGCATCCCGGCCGTCAGCGGATACCGCGCCCGGTCGGCGGCGACCCGGCGGGCGTACCCGGTGGCCGGCCCCGGCCAGCGCACGTCGTTGCAGATCGCCGCGACCATCAGCGACGCGTCCTCGTCCGGCATCGGCCGCGCGAGGTCCGGGGTCAGCGACGGGCGGCCCTGCGGGTCCTGAGCCGCCTTCACCAGCCGGGCCAGCGGGGCGAACGCCGCATCGCTGTACAGGGCGTTCTGGAGCGCCTGCCGCAGCATGTTCCCGGTGAGCGGGGTTCCCGGCACGTCCGACACCTTCGGGTGCCGGTCCAACTGCCGCGCCAGGGCGAGGAACAGCGGCTGTACGTCCCCGGGGCGGCGGGCCAGCCGCAGCCCTTCCGCCTCCCGGGCCGGGTCCGTCGCCCACGCCGCGAAGTCGGGGAAGCGCTCGGCGGCGCCGGGCGCCATGTTCGCCAGCCAGCCGTACGCGACCCGGCCCGGGTCCGGGTCGCCGGTGCTGTCCAGGACCAGGCGGTCGACGCGGCCGGGGTGCTCCTGCGCGTAGACGGCGCCGACATAACTCCCGTACGAAGAACCCCAGATGGACACCTTCCGCTCGCCCAGCGCGCCGCGCAGCCGGTCCAGGTCACGGACCTCGTTCCCCGTGGTGAAGGAGCGCAGCACCGGGCCGCCGTTGCGGGCGCAGAGCTCGGCGGTGCGGCGGGAGCGCTCGGTGTTGGCGGCGATCGAGCCGTCCGGGGCGGGCCAGGACCGCAGCGTCATCAGGTGCCGGTCGGCCTCGGGGATCCGGCAGTTCGCCCGGGTGGAGGAGCCGACCCCACGTGGGTCCAGGCTGACCAGGTCGTACGCCCCCGCGGTCGCCGCCCGCAGCGCCTCGCCCTTCTGCGCCAGGCGCTGCACCCCGGAGGAGCCGGGCCCGCCGGGGATCACGAACAGTGTGCCGCGCCGGGCGTCAGGCCGGTCGGTGCGCAGCCGGGTGACGCCCACCGCGACCGTCGGGCCGCCGGGGTCGCCGTAGTCCAGCGGGACCCGCAGCTCGGCGCACTCCTGCCCGGCCGGGACCACCACCCCGCCGGGCGGCTCGCAGGGGTGCCAGGCGAGCGGGGCCGCGACGGGTCCCGCCGGGCGGCTGTGCGCGGCGGGCGACACATCGGCAGGTGCCACGGCGGCGGCCAGCGTGGCGGCCACGGCGGTCGCGGAGAGGGTGCGCAGGAGCGCCTTGCGGGTCCAATTCGTCATGGGACAAGCCTGGTTGACCCGGCCCCGGCTGCCCATCCGGAAGGCCGGTGAACGGAAGGTGGGGCCACCCCCCGGACCCGCCCTGCGGGACGCACCCGTCACCCGTTCCCCCGCTCCGGGGTGCCGGGGGCCGAGGGGGGCCTTTGAATGCGAAACCAGGGCAGCGAACCAGGGCAGCGAAACCGGCGCAGTACAGAGCGCACAGGACAGGGAGCCGCATGCCGTCGTCACCGGCCTCACAGGCCCGCACCGGCCGGGACGCCGCCCCGCGCCGCCGCCCGGGAGCGCTGCGCCGCACCGGCGAGTGGTGCGCCCGGCACTTCGTGACCGTCCTCGTGCTGTGGGTGGCCGCGCTCGCCGGGCTCCAGGTCCTCCAGCACGCCTACGGCGGGGACTACTCCGACGACTTCTCGCTCCCCGGCACCCAGTCGCAGGACGGCCTCGACGTCCTGAAGGCGCACGCGCCCCAGGCGGGCGGCTACAGCGCCCAAGTGGTGCTGCACGACGCCGACAAGCCGCTCACCTCGGTCTCCGACCAGGTCGCCACGGCCGTCGCCGACCTCCAGAAGCTGCCCGACGTGCTCTCCGCGCAGAGCCCGCTGCCGTCGTCCGGTTCCGCCCCGCCCCCGCCGCCCGACCCCAACACCGGGCCGCTCTCCACCGACCAGAAGACCGCCTACATCACCGTCCGCTTCAGCGTGCAGCCCTCCACCCTGGACCCGTCCTACCTCGACGGGGTCGACAAGGCGGTCCAGCCGCTGCGCTCGGCCGGGGTGGAGGTGGAGTACGGCGGACCGCTCGGCGAACTGGCCCGGCCCGAACCGAGCGACCGCACCAGCGAGGCGATCGGCTTCGGGGTGGCGATCGTGGTCCTGCTCATCGGCTTCGGCAGTCTCATCGCCGCCGTGCTGCCGCTGGTCACCGCCCTGGTCTGCGCCCTGTGCGGGCTCGCGCTGCTCGGCCTGCTGGCCGCCGCCGCGACCTTCGCGACCGTCTCCCCGACGCTCGCCACGATGATCGGTATCGGCGTCGGCATCGACTACGCCCTCTTCCTGGTCACCCGGCACCGGCAGAACCTGGTCGACGGCCAGGACCCGGTGACCGCCGCCGGGAACGCCGCCGCCACCAGCGGCCACGCGGTGCTGCTCTCCGGCTGCACGGTGATCATCGCGCTGTCGGGGCTGTGGGTCTCCGGGATCGGGTTCATCGGCAAGCTGGGCCTGGCCGCGGCGGTCACCGTCGTCACCGCGGTGATCGGCGCCCTCACCCTCGTACCGGCGATCCTCGGTCTCATCGGCCGCCACATCGACCGGGTGCACGTGCGGAAACCGGTGGCCGAGACCGTACCGGCGACGGAGAGCGCGGAGGCCGGCGGCTGGCACCGGTACGCGCAGCGGGTGGAGCGGCGGCCGTGGTGGTTCCTGGCCGGCGGAGTGGTCCTGCTGGCCGTCCTCTCCTTCCCCGTCTTCTTCATCCAGCTCGGCCACATCGGCGACGGCGCCGATCCGAAGTCGTTCACCGACCGGCGCGCCTTCGACCTGATGTCCAGCGCCTTCGGCCCCGGCTCCAACGACCCGCTGACCCTGGTCATCGACCAGAGCAAGGTGCCTTCGTCCGACCGTTCCGCCCTCGCCGACCAGGCTCAGAAGGCACTGACGAACGTTCCGGACGCGGCCGTGATCACCCCGCTGACCGCCACGTCGGACGGCGACGTGCTGACCGCCACCGCCTACTCGGTGGCCGCCCCGCAGGACGAGCGGACCACCTCCCTGACCAACCGGCTCACCGACGACGTCCTGCCGCAGGCCGTCTCCGGCACCGCCGCCGACACCTACGTCACCGGTACGACGGCCGCCCAGGTCGACTTCCTGGACATCGTCTCCAGCCGGCTGCCGCTGATCATCGCGGTCGTCGTGGCCCTGGCCTTCCTGGTGATCCTGGCCGTCTTCCGGGGCCTGCTCGTCGCGGTGAAGGCGGCCGTGCTCAACGTCCTGTCGATCGCCGCCTCGTACGGGGTCGTGGTGGCGGTCTTCCAGTGGGGCTGGGGCGGCCCGGCGCTGGGGGTGTCGGGGAAGGTCCCGATCGAGAGCTACGTCCCGATGATGATGTTCGCCATCGTCTTCGGGCTGAGCATGGACTACGAGATCTTCCTGCTCTCCCGCATCCACGAGGCCTGGCTGCGCACCGGCGACGCGCGGGCGAGCGTGGCGCACGCGCTGGAGATCACCGCCCGGGTCATCACCTGCGCGGCGCTGATCATGGTGAGCGTCTTCGCCGCGTTCGTGATCAGCGACAACATCGTGGTGAAGATGCTGGGCCTCGGGCTGGCCGCCAGCGTGCTCATCGACGCCACCGTCGTACGGCTGCTGCTGGTCCCGGCGGTGATGACCCTGCTGGGCCGGGCCGCCTGGTGGATCCCGCGCCCGCTGGACCGGATCCTGCCGCACCTGGACGCCGAGGGAGGCGCCCAGCCGTCCGGAAAGCCTCCGGTGGAAGTGACGGAGGACACAACTGGCGGAAGGAACGCCTCCGCCCCCTAGGGTGTCAGGATGCCCTCCCCCCTCACCTCCGAGCAGCCGCATCCCACAGCGGCTGCCGCCGTCCCGGAGACCGGCAAGCCGACTGCCGTCGGCCGGGACCACTTCTTCGACAACGCGAAGTACCTGGCGATCGTGCTGGTGGCGATCGGTCACGCGTGGGAGCCGCTGCCCAGCGGCCGGCTGGTGGAAGCCGCGTACACGCTGATCTACACCTTCCACATGCCGGTGTTCATCCTGATCGCGGGCTACTTCTCCCGGGGCTTCGAGCTGCGGCCGGACCGGGTGTGGAAGCTGATCACCAGCCTGCTGGTGCCGTACCTCATCTTCGAGGTCCTCTACACGGTCTTCCAGCGGCTCGTGGAGGACCCGGACTACCACCTGTCCCTGCTCTCCCCCTACTGGCTGCTGTGGTTCCTGCCCGCCCTCTTCTTCTGGCGGCTCTCCACCCCGGTCTGGCAGACGGTCCGCGCCCCGGTGCTGGTCGCCCTCGCCATCGCCGCCGTGGCGACCGTCTCACCGGCCGCCGACGGGGCCCTGCCGGTCCAGCGCACCCTGCAGTTCCTGCCGTTCTACGTGCTGGGCCTGCGGCTGGGCCCGCAGCACTTCGCCTTCGTACGGCGTACGTGGGTACGCGTCGTCTCCGTACCGGTCTTCGTGCTCGGGCTGCTGGTGGCGTACTGGCTGGTGCCCCGGACCTCGACCTCGTGGTTCTTCCGGAAGAACAGCACCCTGGAGATGGAGAGCGCCGAGTGGACCGGCCCGACGGCGACGCTCCTGCTGTTCGTGGCGGCCGTCGTGCTCGGCGCGTGCTTCCTGGCCTGGGTGCCCAAGGGCCACAGCTGGATGACGGCGCTCGGCAAGTGCACGCTGTACGGGTACCTGCTGCACGGCTTCGTCGTCCGGGGCCTGCGCTACGGGGGCTTCTACGAGCACCCGTTCTTCGACACCACGCTGGGCACGGTCACCGTCACCGTGGGCGCGGCGGTCGTGGTGACCCTGCTGTGCACCCCGTATGTACGGAGCCTGCTGCGCCCGCTGCTGGAGCCCCGGCTGGAGTGGGCAAAGCAGAAGCCGCCGGCCGCTCGGACGCCTTGACGGGTCGAGGGGCGGGCGGCTCAGGGCCGAAGGGCCCGGGCGGCGGAGCGGGTCACTGATCCAGGATGACGGTCCGGCCGATGACCGTGACGTGCTCCAGGACGTCCTCCAGCGGATCGTCGATCTGGCCCGTCGCGATCAGGGCCACCTGCGGGCCGTTGTGGGCATCCGTGTGCGTCTCGTCGGCATGGGCGGCGGTGGCGGGCAGTACGGCCGCCACCACCGTCACGCCTAACGCGGTCAGCTTCCTCTTCATGCTGTGGATCTTCGCCCGGCCCGGGCCCCGTGAAGGGCACCGACGCCGGGCGTCCGGCCACTTGTTACAGAGAGTCGCCTGAGCGCTCCTCGGCGGCTGCCGGGGTACCCAGCAGCGCGGAGGCGGTCTCCAGCGGGGTGCGGGCGGCAGCGGCGGCCGGGGCGACGGCCGTCTCCGCGGTACGGCAGGTGAAGCCGAGCTTGGAGAGCGCCCGGACGACCTCGGCGGAGGAGAAGTCACGCCGGTCCTGCCGGGTGATCACCTCGCCGACCTGCTTGACCGGGTAGACGCGGCGGCTGATGACCACCGCGTCACCGGTGACGGGTTCGGGCTTGATGCCCTTCATCGAGTCCTCCACCTCGTTCTTGAACAGATCGAAGGGGAAGCGGGCGATGACACAGCGCATGGGTCCTCAACAGGGGTCGAGTGGCTCGGGAGGCCGCACGGCGGAGCCGTACGGGGAGGGCGGCGGCGGACCGCCGCCCCGCGCGGGCTACGCGGCGCGGGTGGACCGGCGCAGCGCGGCGGCCGCACGCGCCTCCGGCGTCGGCACACCCGGACGGCCGCGACGGGCCGGGGCCCCGCCGCCGCGCTTGGTGCCGCGGCCCATGAACGCGCCGCCGGCGCTGCGGCCGGAACGCTCCTTGGGCGGGGAGGTGATGACCACCGGGACGCCCGAGGGCGTCTGTGCGCCGGTGATCCGGCTGAGCTCGGCCTCGCCGGAGCGGACCTGGGCGATCTGCGGGGTGATCCCGGCGTCGGCCATCAGCCGGGTCATCTCGCGGCGCTGGTTGGGCAGCACCAGCGTGACGACGCTGCCGGACTCCCCGGCGCGGGCGGTACGGCCGCCGCGGTGCAGGTAGTCCTTGTGGTCGCTGGGCGGGTCGACGTTGACGACGAGGTCCAGGTTGTCCACGTGGATGCCGCGGGCCGCGACGTTCGTGGCGACGAGGACCGTGACGTGCCCGGTCTTGAACCGCTCCAGGGTGCGGGTGCGCTGGGGCTGGGACTTGCCGCCGTGCAGCGCGGCCGCCCGGACCCCGCTGTGCAGCAGGTGGTCGGTGAGCTTGTCCACCGCGTGCTTGGTGTCCAGGAACATGATCACGCGCCCCTCGCGGGCGGCGATCTCCGTGGTGGTGGCGTACTTGTCGGCGCCCTGGACGTAGAGCACGTGGTGCTCCATCGTCGTGACGGCACCGGCGGCCGGGTCGACGGAGTGGACGACCGGGTCGTGCAGGTAGCGCTTGACGAGCAGGTCGACGTTGCGGTCGAGCGTCGCGGAGAAGAGCATCCGCTGCCCCTCCGGGTTGACCTGGTCGAGCAGCTCGGTGACCTGCGGCATGAAGCCCATGTCGGCCATCTGGTCGGCCTCGTCGAGGACGGTGATGGTGACCCGGTCCAGCCGGCAGTCGCCGCGCTCGATGAGGTCCTTGAGCCGGCCCGGGGTGGCGACGACGACTTCGGCGCCGCCGCGCAGCGCACTGGCCTGCCGGCCGATGGACATGCCGCCCACGACGGTGGCGATACGGAGCTTGAGCGAGCGGGCGTACGGGGTGAGCGCGTCGGTGACCTGCTGGGCCAGCTCCCGGGTGGGGACGAGCACCAGGGCGAGCGGGCGCTTGGCGTCGGCGCGGCGGCCCTCGGTACGGGCCAGCAGCGCCAGGCCGAAGGCGAGGGTCTTGCCCGAGCCGGTGCGGCCGCGGCCGAGGACGTCACGGCCGGCCAGCGAGTTCGGCAGGGTGGCCGCCTGGATCGGGAACGGGACCGTCATGCCCTCGGCGACGAGCGCCGCCTTGAGCGTGGCGGGCATCTCCAGCTCGCCGAAGGTCTCGGCGGCGGGCAGGGCCGGGGTGATGGTCACCGGCAGGGCGAACTCGCCCTTCAGCGCGGAGCTGCGGCGGCCACCGCCGCCGGAGCGCTTGGGGCCGCCACCGAACCCGGCGGCGCGGCGCTCGCCGCCACCGGAGTAGCGGGGGGCGCCGCCGGAGCGGGCGCCGGAGGGGCCGCCGGAGCGGGTGCGGGCGAATCGGTCGTTCGAGCGGGGCGTGCGTTCGCGGTTCATGCAGAACCTTTCCTCGATGGGGCACGTATCGAGGGATTCTTTTTCGGGAAGCGGCCGTGAACGGCACCCAGAATCGCAAGAACGAGCCGATGAAATGACAAAAAAATAGCGAAACCCGGCCGCCGGGAATCAGTGCACCGGACGCGGCTTCGGCAGGGGACGCGCACTCGGCGGATCCCGGAAACGACAACGAGCCGGGGCCCGCACCCCAAGGTGCGGGCCCCAGCTGCGCAGTACTACCTGAGCGATCAGGCGGGGGTGATGTTCTCGGCCTGCGGGCCCTTCTGGCCCTGCGTGACGTCGAAGTTCACCTTCTGGCCCTCCTGCAGCTCGCGGAAGCCGGAGGCGGCGATGTTGGAGTAGTGGGCGAAGACGTCAGCGCCGCCGCCGTCCTGCTCGATGAAGCCGAAGCCCTTTTCCGCGTTGAACCACTTCACGGTGCCAGTAGCCATGTCATATCTCCTTAGGGGAGGGGCAGTGCCCGTGGGCCCACACTGTGCGGACCCCACGTCGCCGCGATGATTACCCCGTCCGGAAGAACACCGGAAATACAAAAGTGCATCTACCGACATCGAGTCGGCTGATGCACTTGAAGTTTTTGGGAACCACAACTGCAACTGAGATCAACAGTAGCACGGCAGCACCGGGAGAGGATGAACCAAATATCACTCGGCATGGCGGAACAAAACGGCGGTAGAAAAAGCCTCATCGCGCATTGCGTGAAATTCTGTGCTGGCGAATGCAGATATGTTCCCGGCCGCGGTCAGCGGGCCGTGCGGCCCCGCAGCTCCTCGTTGAGGCGGAGCGCCTCTTCGAGCTGGTCCTCCAGGATGACGATGCGGCAGGCGGCCTCGACGGGCGTGCCGGCGTCGACGAGCTCGCGGGCGCGGGCGGCGATGCGCAACTGGTAGCGGGAGTAGCGGCGGTGACCGCCCTCGGACCGCAGCGGCGTGATCAGCCGGGCCTCACCGATCGCCCGCAGGAAACCCGGCGTCGCCCCGATCATCTCGGCGGCGCGCCCCATCGTGTAGGCGGGGTAGTCGTCGTCGTCGAGCCGATCGATGGCGTGCGAGG
Organism: Streptomyces microflavus; assembly: GCF_014650075.1. Lineage (GTDB taxonomy): Bacteria > Actinomycetota > Actinomycetes > Streptomycetales > Streptomycetaceae > Streptomyces > Streptomyces microflavus. The sequence continues at coordinate 381,838 of NZ_BMUG01000002.1, forward strand.
GGGTCTCCGGGGGCATCTGCACCTCTTCTGTCACGCATGACCGAGGGCCCGGGGCGCCGTACACCTGCGGGGTGCCCCTCTGCTGCGTACCGCTGTTTCACCTGACTGCACAAGAAATCCTAATCGGCCGGGAAGGTCATGTCTATCGCGGCCGGAACAGGTTTCGGCCACCGGCGGGCGGGCGGTGGCCGACGCGCCACTGGAACTGACCGACTGGTCAGTTGTCGTCGGGCGGACCGCGGGGCCATAATGCACGCGTAGCCCTTCACGCATCCCCCGTCGTGAAGGGCTACACCCCTGTCCGGCACCGGTTCCGGGCCTGCCCGGCCCTGGCTAGCGGACCGGTTCGGGCGCCTCGATCATCACGGGCAAGGGACTCCCCTCGTGGTCCCCTGCCCGTGTTTTTTCGAGTTAACAGTGACGTAGAGTGTTTGCGCAAGCTCAGTTCCGACTCCGAGGTGAGCGTGGAGGCCCGGATGGCCATGGACGACGGTGACGAACCCGGTGCGGAACGGAACGAACCACCCGAGACGGCCGGCCCTCCCCCGCTGAACTCGCTGCGGGAAAAAGTCGAGTACATGGTCGAGAAGACCTTCCCCGGCCAGAAGATCTCGGGCCGGTTCTTCTCGGAGCTGGTGCGGGAGCGCGGCGGATCCCTCTCGCACAGCTACTTCTCCAACATCCTCGCCGGCAAGGTCACCCAGCCCTCGGAGGAGATCCTCAAGGCCCTCGGGCTCGGGTTCGGCGTGGACTGGCGGTTCTTCAAGGAGGAGTCCGAGGTCGTCGACGACGTCGTCGCGGGGCTCCAGTTCCTGGCCAAGCGGCGGACCGGGGAGATCAGCGGGGTGGCGGGCCGCGGACTGGACGACGACGGGCTCCCGCCGGAGCTGCTCCGGTTCGCGCTCTCCCTGCTGGAGGACGCCGCGCGGGAGACCCCGGAGGAGACATCGCGGGGGGCCCGGGAGACCACTCGGGAGACCTCGCGAGGCGGGGAGAGTGCGGCCGATGGGGGCGTGAACCACCGCCCGGACGGTCCGGAAGCGTAGCGTCGGTGTCATGTCCCTGCGGAAGCTGCGCAAAGAGTGCGAGGCACAGCTCGCCGACCTGCCCATCCCGGCTCCGTTCTCACTGACCGGTCTGGTCGCCAACATGGAGGCGGCGCGCGGCCGCACCATCCGGCTGCACGAGATGCCGGACCGGCTCGCCCGCGTCAACGCCGCCTGCGGACTGCGTCTGAAGGCGGACACCACCAGCCTCGTCCTCTACCGCCGCAGGCCGACCGTCTACCAGACCGAGCACGTCATCCTGCACGAGCTGTGCCACGAGTGGTTCGACCACGGGACGACCCTCGACGCGGAGCAACTGCGCACGCTGCTCCCGGTCTTCGACACCTCGCTGATCGCCCGGATGATCTCCCCCGAGGCCGCCGAGTCCTTCACCTCCGGCGGCTCCACCGTCCAGGCCCGCGCGCAGTACGCCACCCACGACGAACGCATGGCCGAATTCGGTGCCTCCCTGATCCCCCGGATGGCGCGGGACCTCACCACCGATGACATGGTGGGGCGGCTGACCGACTCCCTCTCCCGCCCGGTGGCCCACCGCCGTCGCGGGCTGTTCCCCCGGAGACGGCCGGACGACGCGTGACACCGCACGGGTGGAACGACAGCTGACACGTGCCACCGCCCCACCGCCACCACGATCACCACCCCAAGCACCATCACCACCGCAAGCACCTCCCCCGCGCCCGACCACCCGACACCCGAGGACGAGACCGCTGTGACCCCCCTCGATCTCGCCGGATACCTGATAGCCGGCCTGATGACAGCCGTTGCCCTGTGGCGTATGCCCGCTGCCCTGTGGGGAGATGAGGAGGACCGCAGACGGCGGGCCCTGTGGGGCTGTTACGCCGGATTCGCCGTCGCCCTGTGGACGAAGACCGAGGCGGTGCGCACCGGGCTCAACAACAGTGCCGTCACCGACCTCGCCGTCCTCATCAAGCACTACACCGCGACGGTGGCGATTCTGGCCATCCTCAGCTACATCGTCGCCATCTACGGCAGCTACCCGGAGGCGGGCGCAGTCCCCCGCCACGTACGGTTCGCCCGGCTCGTCCAGCAGGTCGCGGCGAAGGCCTCGGTGGCGACGCTGATCCTGCTGACCGTCCTGTTCTTCACCGTGGTCGACCGCTCCGTCCCCTCGGACCGCTTCGTCTCCAACCACGCGGGCGAGTGGGGCGCCACGCTCTACATGAGCGTCTTCTACCTCTTCCTCGGCGCCGCCTCCGCCGTCTGCGCCTTCCAGTGGGCGCTGGCCACCGCCGACGCCCGACGGCGCCATCTGCGCATCGGGCTCGGGATGATGACGTTCGCGATGTTCATCGGCGTCGGCTACACCGTCAGCCGGACCCTGTTCCTCTGGGTCAGCGTGGTGGACGAGCCGAGCGAGGCGTTCGCCCTCCGCTTCGACCAGGTGACCGAGGCGGCGCAGCTGGTCCTCTTCGCGTTCTTCGCCCTCGGGGCCTCGGTCCCCGCCTTCAGCACCGGCGCACGCCGGGTGCGGCTGTGGCGGGCCCAGGTCCGGCTGCACGCCCTCTGGTACGAGCTGATGGCGTCCTTCCCCGACCAGCCCTTCGACCCGCCCGCCTCCCTCACCCGGGAGCTGACCCGGTTCAACGCCCCGGCCGACCTGCGGATCGACCGCTGGGCCGCCGACATCGCGGACGCGGCCGAGAAGCTGCGCCACTACGTCCCCGACGGGCTGGCCTCGGCCGCGGCGGAGGCCGCCGCCCGGGACGCCGCCGATGCCCACCGGGCGGCGGCGCTCGGCGACGCGTACTGGATCAAGGCCGCCCTGCTGGCCAAGGAGTCCGGCGCCCCCGCCGGTCCCGCCGCCGAGGTGACGGCCCAGCAGGCCGCCGACCAGGACGGCGAGGTGGCCCGGCTGGAGCGGGTCGCCGCCGCGTACCGGACGGTCACGGTGGAGCGCGCCCGCGAGGTGCTGGCCACGGCCACCGCCACGGAAAAGCAGACGGAGCGGACCTCGTGAGCAGCACCACACCCGAAGACACCGCCACCGCCACCACGCCCGAAGACACCACCCGCACCTCCGTCGCGCGCACGGTCACCGACGTACTCCAGCCCCGCAACGCCCTGCTCGCCGGGATGCTCGGCCTCGGGCTCGCCGCGGCCGGCGACTGGACCGGGCTGCTCTGGGGGTTCCTCGGGGCGCTCTGCGCCGGGCTGATCCCTGCGGGGTACATCGAGTGGGAGCGCGGGCGCGGTACCTGGGGCGACCGCCATGTCGTCGACCGTACGAAGCGGGCGCCGATCTTCTTCGTCATCCTCGGCTCGATCGGTACCGGTTCGGTGGTGATGGTCCTCGGCGACGCGCCGCACGGCATCCTCGTCGCGATGCTCGCGCTCTGGGTGATGACGATCGGGCTGCTGGCCGTCAACACGGTGTGGAAGATCTCGGTCGACTCGGCGGTGGCCTCGGCGGTCGTGGCCCTGCTCGCGGTCGTGCACTCCCCGTGGTGGCTGGCCGCGTACGCGCTGACCCTGGCCGTCTGCTGGTCACGGGTGGCCCTCGGCTACCACACGGTCGCCCAGACCGTGGCCGGTGCGGCGCTGGGGGCGGCGACGACGGTGGCGTACGCGTTCGGCTGAGCGTTCCCGTGCCGTACGACCTCCCGTGCGCCCGGCGCCGGGCGGGCGCGGCCGCGTGGGCGGACCTTACGGTCCCGTGACACGCGTGCGCCGCGCACCGCCCGGTGGCCGCCCGGCCCCTAGCGTGGCCGCCATGCGCGTACTGGTCACCGGCGGAGCCGGGTTCATCGGGTCACATGTCGTCGCCGCACTCACCGCGGCCGGGCACGAGAGCGTGGTGCTCGACGCGTTGCTGCCCTCGGCGCACCCCGGTGCCACGGCCCCCGAGGTCCCCGGGGCCCACCTGGTCGTCGGGGATGTCCGGGACCGGGAGGCGGTGGCGGGCGCGCTCGCCGGGGTGGACGCGGTCTGCCACCAGGCGGCGATGGTGGGGCTGGGCAAGGACTTCGCGGACGCGCCGCTGTACGTGGGGTGCAACGACCTCGGTACGGCGGTGCTGCTGGCGGAGATGGCCGCCGCCGGGGTGCGGGATCTCGTACTGGCCGGGTCGATGGTCGTCTACGGCGAGGGCCGCTACGACTGCCCGCGCCACGGCACGGTCCGCCCCGGCCCGCGCGCGGAGGCCGGACTGCGGGCGGGGAGCTTCGAGCCCCACTGCCCCGACTGCGGTGCGGAGTTGGTGCCGGGCCTGGTCTCCGAGGACGCGCCCGCCGACCCGCGCAACGTGTACGCGACCACCAAACTCGCCCAGGAGCACCTGGCCGCCGCGTGGGCGCGGGCCACGGGGGGCCGGGCGGTGTCGCTGCGCTACCACAACGTGTACGGGCCGGGGATGCCGCGCGACACCCCGTACGCCGGGGTCGCCTCGTTCTTCCGCTCGGCCCTGGCGCGCGGGGAGGCGCCCCGGGTCTACGAGGACGGGCGCCAGCGCCGCGACTTCGTCCACGTCCGCGATGTCGCCGCGGCCAACGCGGTGGCCCTGGAGGCGGTCCGGGAGCGCCGGCCCGCCTCCTTCACCGCGTACAACACGGGCAGCGGGGAGCCGCACACCATCGGCGAGATGGCCACCGCGCTGGCCGCCGCGCACGGCGGGCCGGAGCCGGTGGTGACCGGGGAGTACCGCCTCGGCGACGTACGCCATGTCACGGCGGACTCGCGGCGGCTGCGCGAGGAGCTGGGGTGGCGGCCGGGGGTCGGCTTCGCGGAGGGGATGGCGGAGTTCGCGCGGGCTGGGCTGCGGGGAGCGGGAGCGGCTCAGGTCGAAGGGGCGGCGCCCCAGCCCGTGGGGGCTGAGGCGCCCTAATGCTCGGACTGCGGGACTGCGGGACTGCGGGACTACGGGACTACGGGACTACGGGACTACGGGACTACGGGACTACGGCGTTGCGGGCTGAGGCGCCGGACCGCTCGCGCTGCGGGGCTACGGGCTGAGGCGCGGCCGTAGCGCGTGGCTGCGGGGCTGCGGGCTGAGGCGCGCGCCGTAGCCCGTAGCTCCGGGGCTCACACTCCGGCGCACTGCCCCGTGCGCGGGCCGCGGACCTCGTTGTTGCGGCCCGTGGTGTCCGGGGCCGGCAGGTTGCCGGAGCACGCCACGGGGCCCGTGATCCTGTTGGCGGCGAGCAGGACGCCTCCGGTGTTGCCGGTCAGGACGACGGCCCCGGTGACGGAGTTGGCGGTGCAGCCGGGGCCGCCCAGCCGGACGGGTCCGGTGGTCCGGCTGATGGCCAGGGGCCCGGTGATGCCGGAGCCGCACACGTGGATCGCGGCGGCGCGGTCGGCCTGGAGCGGGCCCTCCAGCGTGGAGCCGGTCAGGACGAGGGCCGCACCGGCGCGGACGGTGACCGGGCCGCGCAGGGCAGCGCGGTCGACGCAGGTGACACCGCCGGTGACGGTCAGCGGCCCGTTGCGCGTACCGGTGATCTTCGTGGTGCAGGCGGGGACGGGCTCCACCCGGGCCTTGTAGTCGAGCGCCTCGGCGAGCTTGCCCGGCTTGGGGTCCGTCAGCGGCTTGCCCAACTTGGCGAACTCCCCGCCCGTCTCCTTCTTCCCGCCGTTCCACTCCGCGATCCGGCCCAGCTGGGCAGCGGTCTTCCCGTCGTCGACGACCGCGTCCGGGGCGAGCGCGGCCATGGACTTCGAGGCGCTCTTGACCAGGTCGAGGTACGGGCCGGGGGAGGTGAGGTCGTACGCGGCCGCGTCGTGCTCCCCGCGCAGCCAGGAGCCCCAGGAGAACTCCAGGAACTCCGTCGCCCCGTCCGGGACTTCGTAACCGATGTCCCGCGTGAAGTAGACGAGGCTGCGGTACGGGTCGTCGCGGAAGTTCGTGATCCCCAGGCGGTCCGGCAACTGGTCGACGCCCAAGGGCTTGTTGTTCTCGTCGCGCAGCCAGACCTTCTTCTCGGCGGTCATCCGCTGCCAGAAGGCTGTGGTGGAGAGGGAGCTGAAGTTGTCGGTGACGCGGAGGCGGATCGGCAGCCGGGTGGAGCCGTCGGGGCCCTCCAGGAAGGACGTCAGCGTGTGGTGTCCGTCGGTGAGGTACAGCTTCCCGCCCGGCCCGACCACGGCCGTCTTCATCGGGGCGATCGACTTCGCGGTCTCCTGGCCGAGCGGCACCGTGCAGGAGAAGCTCGCCGGGTCGTCCAGGTGGGCGCCGGGGCTCACCGAGGCCGCCTCGCCCTGGCCGTTGGTCTCGCACCAGTCGTCGAAGCGCTTGTTGAAGCCGCCCGCCGCCTCGTCCCGGTCGCTGCCGTAGCGGCCCAGCTTGTAGAAGACCTGGTCGAAGCCGAGCACGGCCTGCGTCGGGTGGAGTTCGCCCAGGGTGACGCCGATCAGATCGCCCGGCTGCGCACAGCTGCGCGGCAGCGGCCCGCTCCCGGCGCACGCCCCCGAACCGCCCGCGCCACCGGGGCCCGCCGCGACCGCCCCGGTGGACGCGCCGACGACGACCGTGCCCGCGGCCAGTACTGCGGCCAGCAGCCGGGCCCCGCGCCGGGGCAGGCCGGTACTCGATCTGTTCATGGACGTCCTCTCCGTACACACGGATCTCGTGCACGTGATTCCGTACACGCGTTCTTCCGTGGGGACGATCGCAAGGCGCGGCGACGCCCGTACGGACGTGGTGTGAACGGGCGGTGACGCTGTCATGCCGCAGTGGGGGGACCGGTCGGCCCGGGCCCTCACACCGCCGGGAGCGTGACCGAGAAGCAGCAGCCGCCCTGGACGTTGCGGACCTCGGCGCGCCCGGCGTGGGCCTCCACGATGCCGCGCACGATGGCCAGGCCGAGTCCCGCGCCGGCCGGGGGCGTACGGGCATGGCTGCCGCGCCAGCCGGTGTCGAAGACCCGGGGCAGGTCCTCCTCCGGGATGCCTCCGCAGCCGTCGGTCACCGACAGGACGACCCCGCCGTCCGAGCGGTGCGCGGACAGCGCCACCGTGCCGTCCGCCGGGGTGCGGCGGATGGCGTTGATCAGGAGGTTGCCCAGCACCCGGCTCATCTCCTTGCCGTCCACCTCCACCGGCACCTCCTCGATCCGGTCGCCCACCAGCCGCACCCCGCGCTCGCGCGCCAGCGGGCCGGCCCCGGCCAGCGCGTCGTCGACCAGGTCGTAGAGGGAGATCCGGGCCGGGGCGAGGGTGAGGGAACCGGCGTGGATGCGGGAGAGTTCGAAGAGGTCGCCGACCATCCCGTTCATGCGCTCCACCTCCGTCCGTATCTGCCGCAGATAGCGCCCGGAGTCGGGGGCCATGCCGTCCTCCAGCGCCTCGGCCATGGCCCGCAGGCCCGCCAGCGGTGTGCGCAGATCGTGCGAGATCCAGGCGACGAGCTCGCGCCGCGAGGTCTCCAGGGCCCGTTCGCGCTCGCGTGAGCTGTCCAGCTTGGCGCTGGTGGCGGCCAGCTCGCGGGTGAGCGCGGCCAGCTCGGCGGTGGGCTGCCCGGCGGGCGGCGCGAAGGTGCCGCCGTCGCCGAACGACCGCGCGGCCAGGGTCAGTTCCCTGCTGCGGGCCGCGACCCAGCGGCCCAGCAGTACGGCGGTGACCAGGGAGACCACGGCGGCCATGGCGACGACGGTCGTCACGACGTACAGGTCGTGCGAGGACAGGAACATCGCCCACGCCACCGTCAGCGTCCCGGCGAGCATCGCGGCGACGGCCACGCCGGCGACGACGCTCATCGAGACCACGAGCGACCGGTGGCGCAGGAGCCGCAGGACGAGCGCGCCGAGCAGTCCGGCGGCGGCCGCACCGAGGAAGGCGAACAGCGCGATGAGGAGGAGGTCACGCACGGGGTGCTCCCGCCGTATGGTCGGTGGTCCCAGGAGCCTCAGGGGCCTCAGAGGCCTCTATGGCCCTCGTGGCCTCAGGGGACTCAGGGGCCCCCGTGGCCCCCGTGGCCCCCGCAGTCTCCCCGGCCTCCCCGGCCTCCCCGGCCTCCCCGTCGCCCGGGAGGTCCAGGCGGTACCCCACCCCCCACACCGTACGGATCAACCGGGGCCGTGCCGGGTCCTGTTCGACCTTGCCGCGCAGCCTGCGGATGTGGACAGTGACCGTGGACAGGTCGCCGAAGTCCCAGCCCCAGACCTCCCGCATCAGCTCCTCCCGGCCGAACGCCCGCCCGGGATGCCGGAGAAGGAAGGCGAGCAGGTCGAACTCCCGCAGGGTCAGGGCGAGTCCGGCCCCTCCGCGGGAAGCGCTGCGAGCCACCGGGTCCAGGCACAGTCCGGCGCCCGACAGCGGTCGGGCCTCTTCGGCGGCGGGCGTCCCGGCACCGGCGCGGCGCAGCACGGACTCGACCCGCAGGACCAGTTCACGCGGGCTGAACGGCTTGGTGACGTAGTCGTCGGCCCCGGTCTCCAGGCCGAGGATGCGGTCCTCCTCGTCACCGCGTGCGGTGAGCATGATGACCGGGACCGGCCCGTGCGCGCGCATCCGGCGGCAGACCTCGAACCCGTCCATGGCGGGCAGCATCAGGTCCAGGACGACGAGGTCGGGCCGGGCCGCCGCGAACCGTTCCAGGGCTGCGGGCCCGTCCCCGGCCCGCTCGACGGCGTACCCGGCACGGTGCAGATAGCCGACGACGACCTCGGCCACGGTCGGGTCGTCGTCCACGACGAGGACCCGGCCGCGCCTGCCTTCGGTGGCGGGTGCGTGGGGCGGGGCGGACGGGGAGTTCTCCATGGCGTCCACCTTCGCACCGCTCTCCGGCGCGCCGGGGGAGGAGCCCGCCGCCATCCGGCCGACGTCCATGTTTCGTAAGAACCTGAAGACCGGAATGCCGGAGTTGTCTCCGTAGGGTGAGGCGGGTGACCGATTCCTCTGCCCTTCACCCGGAAGCCGTCCCTCCGCAATCAGCCATTCCGAAGGCCGACGTCGTCCTGCCCTGCCTCGACGAGGCGGGCGCCCTGCCCTGGGTGCTCGACCGGATTCCCGACGGCTGGCGCGCGATCGTCGTCGACAACGGCTCGACCGACGGGTCGGCCGAGATCGCCCGCTCCCTCGGCGCGAGCGTCGTCACCGAGGAGCGGCGCGGGTTCGGTGCGGCCTGCCATGCCGGACTGCTCGCCGCCGAGGCCGAGTTCGTCTGCTTCTGCGACTGCGACGGCTCACTGGACCCCGCGCTGCTGGCCGGGTTCGTCCGGCGGATCGCGGACGGTGAGTGCGATCTGCTGCTCGGCCGCCGCCGCCCCGAGGGCCGGGGCGCCTGGCCCCCGCACGCGCGCGCGGGAAACCTGGCGCTCGCCCGGATGCTCCGCCGCCGTACGGGGCTGCGCCTGCACGACCTCGGCCCGCTGCGGGCGGCCCGCCGCAGCGACCTGCTGGCCCTGGACCTCACCGACCGGCGCAGCGGCTACCCGCTCCAGATGGTGGTGCGGGCCTCGGACGCCGGGCTGCGAGTCGCGGAGAGCGATGTCCCCTACCGGCCGCGCACCGGGAAGTCGAAGGTGACCGGCACCTGGCGGGGCACCTGGCACGCGGTGCGCGACATGCGCGGGGTCCTGCGCGAACCACCGGCGGACGCACCGGCCGACCGTGCCCCCGCCTCGGCCGCCCCGACCGGAACGGGGGCCGCCCGATGAGCGCGTACGGAAACAGTGGACCCGCCGGGCCCGTCGCGTACGGACCCAGTGGTCCCGACGGACCCACGGATTTGCTGGTCATCGCGAAGGAACCGGTGCCCGGCCGGGTCAAGACCCGGCTCTGTCCGCCCTTCTCCCACGCCGAGGCCGCCGAGCTCGCCGCCGCCGCCCTGGCGGACACCTTGCGGACCGTGCTCGCCCTCCCCGGCCGGCGGCGCGTCCTCGTCCTCGACGGGCGGCCGGGCCCCTGGGTGCCGCCGGGCATCGAGGTGGTCCCGCAGAGCGCGGGCGGACTGGACGAGCGGCTCGCGGCGGCCTTCGGCGGGTGTACCGGGCCGGCCCTCCTGGTCGGCATGGACACCCCGCAGATCACCCCGGCCCTCCTCGCCCCCGCCCTCGCCCCGGACGCCTGGGAGCGCTGCGACGCCTGGTTCGGCCCCGCCGAGGACGGCGGCTTCTGGGCCCTGGGCCTCGCGCAACCCGATCCCGCCCTGCTGCGCGGGGTGCCCATGTCCGTCCCGGAGACCGGTGCGGTGCAGCGGCGCCGGCTGGTGGAGGCCGGTCTGCGGGTACGGGACCTGCCGGTCCTGCTCGACGTGGACACGGCGGCCGACGCCCACCGGGTCGCGGCCGAGGCTCCCGACGGCCGGTTCGCCGCGGTGCTCGGCCGGCTGACCGGGGTGGGGGTCCGATGAGTACGACGCTGCCCCCGTCCTCGTCCGGGACGGCCACACAGGAGTCCCGGGAGACCACCGACGCTCCGGACGCACCCACTTCCCGGGAGACCACCGACACCCTGGACGTCGGCCCCGAAACCGAACCCGGCCTGGGCGCGGAAGCCCGTACCGCCCCCTGGGGCACCGACCCGTACGCCAACGCCCTGCGCAACGGACACGGACCGCTCTTCCTCCGACGCAGCGACGGCTGGCTGCTGCCCCTGGAGGTCGAACGCTGGTGCTCCGACGCGGGCTCCGCCGACCTCTCGGCCCTGCACCGGTGCGAGGGCCCGGTGCTGGACATCGGCTGCGGGCCGGGGCGGCTCGTCGCGGAGCTGAGCGCGCTGGGCCACCGCGCGCTCGGCATCGACGTCAGCGAGGCGGCGGTGGCCCGCACCCGGCGCATCGGCGGCTCCGCCCTGCTCCGCAGCGTCTTCGATCCGCTGCCGGGGGAGGGCCGTTGGGGCACCGTGCTGCTCGTCGACGGCAACATCGGCATCGGCGGCGACCCGGCCGCCCTGCTGGACCGGGCGGCCGAACTCCTCTCCACCGGCGGGCTGCTGATCGCGGAGACCTCGCCGCTCGACATCGACGAACGCGTCCAGGTCCGCCTGGACGACGGCCTGCGCACACCGGCGGAGAAGGCCGCGCCGGGCCCGGCGGACCGGCCGTTCCCCTGGGCCCGGATCGGCACCCCGGCGCTCCTGCGGTACGCGGACGCGTGCGGCTGGCGTCCGGCCGATCAGTGGAGCGCGGAGGGCCGGGCCTTCGTCTCCCTGCGCCGCCCCCGTCCTCCCGTACGGGACCGGAGCGCGCGGACCAGCAGCCAGAGCGCGGAGAGCGCGAACAACGCCCCCGTGATCAGCAGCCAGTGGGAGAGGTAGAGGTCCGGTGAGGTGCCGGAGGCGGCCACGTACCGCCGCTCGGTCCGCCGGGTGATCAGCGGGAACCAGATCAGCAGGAGCAGCCCGGAGAGGAACACCGGTACGCGGACGAAGTTGACCAGGGCTCGCCGCGGTCCCAGCGCCGCGCGCAGAGCCCGGTCGGCCCCCGCGTACACCGGGAGCAGCACCAGATCGTGCAGCAGCGCCGACCCGGCGAACCAGAGCAGTACGCCGAGGGTGTCGCCGTCCAGGAGGCGTACGCCCGCGTATCCGGCCAGGCAGAAGGTGGCCGCCAGCAGGAGGAGATGGAGGGGGCCCTCCCCGTACCACCGGCGCGGGGAGAAGCGGGACGGGCGGGACGGGCGCGACGGGCTGGGTGCGCCGGCGGGCACGGGCGGCACCGCTCTCGTGGACATCAGAGCTCTCCGAACGTCAGGGTCTCGACCCATTTGGTGTTCAGCACCCCGGGCGCGGCGGGCACGATGATCCGGGCCGGGTAGCCGTGGTCGGGCGACAGCGGGGCGCCGTTGACCTCCAGCGCGAGCAGCGAGCGGCCGTCGCGGACCTGGTTGTCGCGCAGCGCGGCCTTCCGGAACGAGCCGCTGCGCTGCAACGACTCCACGAACACGTCCGGCGGGCTGTCCGGGTATCCGGCGAGCGCCGCCAGGTCCGACAGCCGCACCCCGCGCCAGAGCTGGTCCGAGGTCGACCAGCCCTCCACGCAGGCGATCGGGAGCGCCGCGCTGTGCTGCTCCATCGCCAGCAGCTCGGCCCGGGAGAAACGGAGTTCGCCGGCCGGCCCCCGTACCGTCAGCCGCCAGCGCTCGCCGGTGTCGGCGGGGGTGATCCGGACGGCGGCGGCCGTCTTGTTGACCTGGAAGGCGTTCGGGCCAGGACCCTGTTCCGTACCGCCGCGCGGGGTGAGGAGCGCGATGCGGCGCAGCGGTCCGTCGAAGCTGCGCCCGGCCGAGGTGATCAGCAGGAGCAGGGACCCGGCCCCCACCATGGCGAGGGCGCCGCGCCGGGAGAGGGTGGCGGGCAGCGGGTCGGGGGCGGCGAGGGGGTCGGGGGCGGCGGGGGTGTCCGGCTCGCCGCGCGGGATGCCGGACCGCAACACCCGTACGGCCTGCGGCAACTTCAGCGCCACATGGGCGACGAATCCGGCGAGGAAGACCCACGCCCCGTAGAAGTGCAGGGTGTAGAAGGACCCCGGGAAGAGGTAGTCCAGCTGGATGTTGAGCAGCCCGGTGAGGAACTCGAACAGCGCCCCGCCCACGAGGAGCAGCAGCGAGATCCGCTCCAGGGCGTGGCCCACCGACCGGGCGGGCGGCAGCGCGAACAGGCGCGGGATCACCGACCAGAGCTTCGCCAGCAGCACGGGTACGAGCACGATGCCGACCGTGACGTGCAGCCCCTGCGTCAGCCGGTAGAGCCAGTGCGGTCCGGTCGGCCAGGCGAACAGGTAGAAGCCCAGCAGCCCCTTGTCCGGGGTCTTGTCGTTGACCGGGTCCAGGTCCGGGTTGTACGCGGCGTACGAGAGCAGGCCGGTGACGAACAGCAGGGTGAGCCCGACGAGGAGGACGAGACCGAGCACGGCGGTGAAGCGCACTCCGCGCACCGGGCTGCGCCAGAAGCCGGGGTCGGCGGGCGTGCGGAGGGCGGTGAGGCGATCGGGAAGACGGTCGGGGAGGGAGGCGATCCGGCGGCGTTCGGGCATGGGCCCGACGCTAAGCCGGTGACACCGCTCGGAGGCGGCTGCGACTCCTGACGAAATTCTGACGTCGGTCCCGGGCTTGTGGTGTCCGCGCCCCGGACGCGCCCCGGACTCACCTCGGGCGCGCCGGATCTGACGGTTCGGTGACGCGGCCCCGCCGTACCGCCGGAACGCGCCCCGGCGTGCATAGCGTGCCAGCGTGAAGACCGAACACACCCCCCGCACGGAAGCCGCCGAGGGAACGGGGCCCGGCCGCCCGGACGCCCCGGACCCGCGTACCGGCCCCGAGGGCCCCGAAAGCGGCCGCGCACGCCGGCTCGACCTGATCGCCGCCGCCGCGGGGGTCCTCCTCGTCACCGCCGCGATCCTGGTCGGCCACGCCATCCAGAACCGGAACGGCACCCTGCGCGCCCAGTGGCCACCCCTCCTGGCCTCCTGGGACCCCCACCTGGGCCCCGGCACCCCGGCCGCGCTGACGATGGCCGTCCTCGTCGTCGCGTACGGGCCACCGCTCGCCGCCCGGCTGCCCTGGCGCGGGCTCCTCGGGGCGGCCTGGGCCGGGTCCACCGCCTGGGTCTTCTCGATGGCGCTGATCGACGGCTGGTACCGGGGCGTGGAGCGGCGCCTCACCACCAAGCACGAGTACCTGCGGGTCATCGACCGCTTCGACGACATCCCCGCCACCCTGCGCGACTTCACGAACCACATCGTGATCGGCGAGCCCGGCAACTGGCCCGCCCATGTCGCCGGGCACCCGCCGGGCGCGACCCTGACGTTCGTCTGGCTGGACCGCATCGGGCTCGGCGGGGGCGCGTGGGCCGCCGTCTGGTGCGTCGTCGTGGGCAGTTCGGCGGTGCTGGCCGCCCTGATCACCGTGCGCGTCCTGGCCGGTGAGCACCTGGCCCGGCGGGCGGCACCCTTCCTCGTCCTCGCCCCGGCGGCCGTTTGGGCGGGGGTCTCCGCCGACGGGTACTTCGCCGCCGTCGCCGCCTGGTCGGTGGCGCTGCTCGCGCTGGCGGCGACGCGCCGGGTCCGCTTCCCGGCCGCCGCCGCGGTGGGCGGGGGCCTGCTGTTCGGGTGGACCTGCTACCTCAGTTACGGGCTGGGGCTGATGGCCACCGTCCTGCTCATGGTCCTTGTGCTCGCCCGGACGGCCCGCCCGGTGGTCCCGTTCCTGCTCGGCGCGCTGGTGGTCCCGGCCGCCTTCACCCTCGCCGGCTTCCACTGGTGGACCGCGTACCACCTGCTGGTCGAGCGCTACTACCAGGGCGCGGGCGGCATCCGCCCGTACGCGTACTGGGTCTGGGCCAACCTCGCCTGTGCCGTCCTCGCGTCGGGCCTGGCCGCCGTCGCCGGAGTGCGCCGGAGCGCGTCGTACGCCTTCGGGGCCGTACGGGCGCTCCGTACGGGAGACACGGCACCGCGTACGGGGAACACGGCAACGCGCGCCCCCGCCCGGCGGCTGGCGCTGCTCGTCCTGGCGGCGCTGGTGGCGCTGCTCGCCGCCGACCTCTCCGGGATGAGCAAGGCGGAGACCGAGCGCATCTGGCAGCCGTTCCTGCTGTGGCTGCTCCCCGCCGCCGCCCTGCTGCCCGCCCGGACCGCGCGGTACTGGCTGGTCGCGTCGGTGGTCCCGGCGCTGCTGATCAACCACCTGCTCTGGACGGGGTGGTGAACGGCCGGTCGCGGAGGACGGGTCCGTTTGCGGGGGCGGGGCGGGCCCGGTTACGTGGGACGGGCTACGCGTCCGGAGTTCGGACCGCCCCGCAACACCTGGAGGTACCTCCGATGGCGAAGAAGAACCGCTCCGCGCCCGCCAAGGGCCTGCGCGGCAGCAAGGTGGGGCTCGCGCTGAGCCTGGGCAGCAGCGCGCTCGCCGTCATCAGGGCATCGAAGCAGGTGCGCCGGGCCAAGGGCTCGCACGACAAGCTGAACACCGCCGACGCGGTGGCGGGGATGCTGCCGCTGATCACCTCGGCCGCCCTGGTCCTGCGGCAGCTGCGCGGCCGGCGCCGGGAGAACGGCCCGGAGACGGCGTGAGCGCCAAGGAGCACCGGGGCGCCACCCCGACAGCGATCACCCAGCGATCACCCCAACGGCGTAACCCCTGATCACTGAACCGCCCCCGCCCTGGGTACGACTGTGCCGTGCCGAACCCTGTCGAAGATTTCGAGATCACCGCGGCCAGCGCCGAGGACATCGTGACGGTGGGCGAATGGGCCCATGAAGAGGGCTGGAACCCCGGCCTCACCGACGGCGGGGTCTTCTTCCCGACCGACCCCGGCGGATTCCTGATCGGCCGCCTCGACGGCGTACCGGTCACCTCCGTCTCCGTCGTGCGGTACGGCCCCGGCCACGGCTTCCTGGGTTTCTACCTGACCCGCCCCCATCTGCGCGGCCAGGGCTACGGGCTCCGCACCTGGCAGGCGGGGACGGCCCGGCTCTCCGGCCGCACGATCGGGCTGGACGGGGTGCCCGCGCAGCAGGACAACTACCGCCGCTCCGGCTTCGTCACCTGCTGGAGCAACGCGAGGTACGAGGGCACCCCGCCGACGGACATCGCGCCGCCCCCGGGCACCGCCCTCGTCGACGCCCGGTCCGTGCCCTTCGCCCGGCTCGCCGCGTACGACCGGCGGTTCTTCCCGACGGCCAGGGACGGCTTCCTCGCGGCCTGGATCACGGCCACCGGCCGCACCGCCCTGGCGGCGGTGCGCGACGGGGAGCTCCAGGGCCTCGCGGTGCTGCGCGCCTGCCGGGCGGCCTCCCGTATCGGCCCCCTCTATGCCGCGTCCCCGCAGGTGGCGGCGGCGCTCGTGAGCGCGCTCGCGGCGACCGCGCCGGACCGGCCGGTGGCCGTCGACGTCCCCGACATCAATCCGGCGGCCGTCCGGCTCGCCGGTGAGCTGGGCCTGACACCGTCGTTCGACACGGCCCGGATGTACACGGGCCCCGAGCCGGTGATCGACCGGGGCGGGTACTACGGCATCACCAGCCTGGAGCTGGGCTGAGGTTCCCTACGTCCCGCCGCCGGGCCGCCGCAGCACCGGCGGCCCCTCCTTGATACGGGAGGCCAGCACCGCGATGTCGTCCTCCGCGTCCCCGCCGAACCGGTCGAGCACCTGGTCGAGAAGGTCCTCGAGTGTCCCGGTGCGCGGCAGGGTCAGCGAGGCCAGCCGCCCCACCGACACGTCGATGTCCTCGCCCCGGCGCTCCACCAGACCGTCGGTGTACATGAACAGCACCGTCCCCGGGCCGCAGGGCACGGAGGTGGTCCGGTAGCCGCCGAAGCCGGTGCCCAGCGGCGGCCCGGTCTCCACCGGAACGATGCGGGCCCCGGCCTCCCCCGGGTCGATGAACACCGGGGGCAGATGGCCCGCGCTGGCCACCTCGCACACCCCGCCGAACCGGTCCACGACGGCCAGCAGGCAGGTCGCCGCCCGGTCCAGGCCCGACCGCTCGACCATCTCGTCGAGCTGCTCCAGGATCCGGTGCGGGGGCAGGTCGTCGCCCGCCAGCAGCCGCAGCAGCGAGCGGTAGTGGCTCATCGCCACCGCCGCCTCCACACCGTGGCCCATCACGTCGCCCATGGCCTTGAGGTGGCGGCCGTCCCGGAGCGGTACGACGTCGAACCAGTCGCCGCCGACCAGGACGCCCCGGTCCGCCGGCAGGTACCGGGTGGCGATCTCCACGTGCGGGTGGGGGCCGCGGGGCTCGGAGAGCAGGGAGGCCTGGAGCTCGCGGGCGATGCTGTGCTCGTGGTCGTAGCGGCGGGCATGGTCGAGGTCGACGGCGGCCCGGCCCGCGAGTTCCCGGGCGACGACCACGTCCTGGTCGGTGAAGGCGGGCGAGCCGTCGGCCCGGACGAGGCTGAGGGTGCCGAGCGGCCGGCCGCGTGCGGTGAGCGGGACGACGAGCGCCTCGCGCAGGCCGAGGGCCTGGGAGGCGGTGATCCGGTCCGAGGTGAAGGCGGAGCGGCCGCGGCGGTGATCGGCCCAGTCGTCGAGGACCGGCTCGTTCTCGGCCAGGCACCGGGTCACCGCGGAGTCCGCCGCGAAGTCGACGTACTCCCCCGGGTGTCCGAACCGCTGCACCTGCTCGTCGAGCGGCCCCTCGCCCCGCAGCGCGGACCGCCGCAGCCGCAGGACACCGGGGTCGGCACGGCGTACGGGGTGGCCCACCCGGGGCGGGAAGACGTCGACGGCTGCCACGTCGGCGAAGGCGGGCACGACGAAGTCGGCGAGCTCCCGGCAGGTGGTGTCCATGTCGAGCGTGGTGCCGATCCGGACGGCGGCGGTGGAGAGCAGTGCCACATGGCCACGCGCCTCCTCCAGCTCGGCCCGCTGCCGGGCGATGTCGCTGATCTCGACGACGATCACCATCAGCCCGCAGACGTCCCCGCCGGTGTCCAGCCGGTGGTAGGTGGCGCGCCAGAACCGCGGGTCGACGGAGGCCGCGGCCCAGGTCCGGCCGCTGATCGTCTGCTCGCGGGGCTCCCCGTCGCGCAGGACGCCACGCAGGACGGCCGCCTGACCGCGGAGTTCGGGCAGCACCTCGGAGAAGGTACGGCCCAGGTGGGAGCCGGCGGGGAGGCCGTTGAGCCGTTCGAGGGCCGGGTTGACGTAGGTGTAGCGGAGGTGCGCGTCGAGCACGGCCACTCCGGCGGGGTTCCCGTCGAGGAGGGCGGCCACGGTCGGGGGGTCGAAGGACGACGGCATACCGTCGCCGCACGCTTCGGCCTGCAAGGTTTCTCCTCCGCCGTAGATCGGCCCTCGGACTCCATCGCCGAGGGTCGGCTCCCGGAACTCCGTCGCCGCGGACCGGCCTCCGGGTCTCCATCGTGGGCGGCCGCTTCCGGCACCGCATCCGCAGGACGGCGGGTGCGGCCGGGCCGGAGGGGTCAGGAGCTGGGCTACGGCCAGGCCGGAGGCGTCAGGGGCTCGGCTGGAGTCCGGCCGCGCCGCGCTCGGCGCGCAGCCGGTCGAGGTCGAGGGTGCCCTCGGTGGGCTCGGCGGTCGGCGGCAGGCCGAGGGCGGCGGTGACCGGCCCCGGCAGGCTGCCGGTTCCCAGCAACCCGGTGACCAGGCCGGTCGTGAGGTGGTGCCAGGCCGGGGCGCGGCGGATCATCGCGTGGTCGCCGCCCCGGACGGTGATCATGCAGGTACGGGCGCCGGCCCGGCGGGCCCGTGCGGTGAGGGACTGGGTGGCCTGGGGGCTGGTCAT
Organism: Streptomyces microflavus; assembly: GCF_014650075.1. GTDB lineage: Bacteria > Actinomycetota > Actinomycetes > Streptomycetales > Streptomycetaceae > Streptomyces > Streptomyces microflavus. Next base: position 400,051 of record NZ_BMUG01000002.1, read on the forward strand.
CCGGTCCCGGTTGCTGTGCACCAGGACGACGTCACGGCCCGCGAGCTGGGTCACCGGGTCGCCCGGCGGGCACCAGGGGGCGAGGCCGACGACCCCGCGTACGAGGGGGTGACCGGCGGCGCGCAGGGCGGCGCGGGCGCCCATGGAGTGGCCGAGGAGGACCACCGGTACGTCTCCGGCCTCCTCGCCGAGGGCGTCGAGCGCGGCCAGGGCGTCGTGGAGGGCGTCGGCACGGGGCCCGTTCCACCCCCGGTGGACGTAACGCACCTGCCGTACGAGGACCTCCGTACCGTCCTCACCGCCCCCGGGCGCACGGGTGGCCCGGCGCAGGGCGCGGACGAAGGGCCGCATGCGGACGCCGGGGAGGTTCAGGAGGCCGGGGGGCGGCGGTTCCGTACCGTTCTCGTGGCCCCCGTGCAGGACGAGAACCGCTGCCGACGGCGGTCGTTGGGCCACGCGTACCTCCAGAGCCGGGTGCGGGACGGGTGGGCCCGCTCCCTCCGTATTCGGTGCGGAACCCGTTCCGGATGGGCCGAACGTGTCATCAGGCGGAAAGTGCCGTTCACTGTACGGGCACGGGCGCATCCGTGTAAGCGCCACGAACCACAAGTACGCGCCACGAACGCACAAGAAGGAGACCTCATGGCGGCAGGACCTCCCCTCGGCAGCCCGGCACCGGACTTCACGCTCCCGGGCGGTGTCCTGTCCGTGCCCGGGGACACCTTCGAACGCGGCGACTACGCGCTCTCCGCCGCCCGCGGCCGGGCCCTGGTGCTGGCGTTCTACCCCGGGGACAACACCAGCGTCTGCACGAAGCAGCTGTGCTCGTACTCCTCGGGCATGGAGACCTTCGAGGGGCTCGACGCGGAGGTCTGGGGAATCAGTCCACAGGGTGTGGACAGCCATGAGTCGTTCGCCCGCACCTACGGGCTCCGGATGCCGCTGCTGGCCGACGAGGGCCGGGAGATCGCCAAGGCGTACGGGGTCGCCGCCCCCGGCATCGGCGTACGGCGGGCGGTCTTCCTCATCGGCCCGGACGGCGTCCTGCGCTGGAAGCACGTCGCGCTGCTGGGCGCCACCTTCCAGTCACTTTCCACCCTTGCCGATCAGTTGTCCGGCATCAAAACCGCGTAAAGATTGCCGGGTTCCGGCAGTGACCCGAACCGCCCCCCTATGGGACCATCCAGTCAGTTCGACGGAATTACCCGGGGGAAGTCGAAAATCAGGGGAGTGATCACGTGACCTTCTTTCTCGGTCTCGGCATTGCGGGAATCGTCCTGCTGGCCCTTTCCCTGATCTTCGGCGGCGTCCTCGAAGGGATGCTCGACGGTGTGCTCGACGGGCTCTTCGACGGACTGCTCTCGCTCCCGGTGATCGCCGGTTTCGTCTCGATGCTCGGCTTCGGCGGGGCGATCATGCTCGGCACCACGGGTGCCGGGACGTTCGTGGCCACCGTCGTCGGCATCGCGGCCGGAGTCGTCGCGGCCTGGCTGACCTGGAAGTTCAGCCAGGCCCTGATGCGGGACCAGACCTCCGCCACACCGCGCGGCGGCGACCTGGTCGGCACGTCCGGGACGGTCGTGACGGCCATCCCGGCCGACGGCTACGGCGAGGTGATGCTGCGGCTGGCGGGTACGCCCGTCAAGTACGCGGCCAAGTCCCCGACGCCCGTCGTCCGCGGCACCGAGATCTGGGTGGAAGCGGAGCTGTCGACCACCTCGGTCGCCGTACGCCCGGTCGAGCGCTGACCACGCAGGACCGGCGCCGCTCCCCACCACCTTCTCTGCAGCACCACACCGCATTTCTTCGCAGCACCACACCGCATCCTCATCCGCCCACCCACCCCACCAGCACCTCGCACCACAACAATCTGCCGTCCCCCACCCGGGAGGCAGGGGGGACACCTCTCATGAGTCCAGTTGTCATCGCCGTCATCGGCATCGTCGTACTCCTCGTCCTGCTCGGCCTGGTCGTCATCACGCGGTACAAGGTCGCCGGGCCCAGCGAGGCCTTCATCATCACCGGCCGCCGCGGCAAGAAGTCGACCGATCCGGTCACCGGCCTCACCAGCATCGACAACAGCGGCCAGAAGGTCGTCGTCGGTGGCGGTGTCTTCGTCGTGCCGTTCGTCCAGCAGAAGTTCACCCTGGACCTCTCCAGCCGGCACATCCCGATCGCCGTCCGCGGCGCGGTCACCCTGCGCGGCGTGAAGTCGAACCTCGAAGGCGTCGCGATCGTCAAGGTCGGGGGCAGCGAGGACGCCATCCGCGCCGCCGCCCAGCGCTTCCTGCAGCAGCAGAACGGCATCGTCGGCTTCACCCAGGAAGTGCTCTCCGGAGCGCTCCGCGCGATCGTCGGCCGCATGTCGGTCGAGGACATCATCCGCGACCGCGCCGCGTTCGCCGGTCAGGTCGCCGAGGAGGCCGAGGCCAGCCTCTCCGGCCAGGGCCTGATCCTGGACGCCTTCCAGATCCAGGACATCACCACCGAGGGCTCCTACCTGGAGGACCTCGGCCGTCCGGAGGCCGCCCGCGCCAAGCAGGAGGCGGACATCGCCGAGGCGATCGCCAGGCGCGCATCGGAGCAGGCCCGGCTGAAGGCGGCCGAGGAGATCGCCATCGCCGAGCGGACGTACTACCTGAAGCAGGCCGAGATCAAGGCCGAGACCGAAGCCGCGGCCGCCAAGGCCAACGCAGCCGGTCCGCTCGCCGAGGCCGCGCGTCAGCAGGAAGTCCTCATGGAGCAGGAGAAGGTCGCCGAGCGCCAGGCGGCGCTGACCGACCGCGAGCTGGACACCAAGGTCCGTAAGCCCGCCGACGCCGCCCGCTACCAGGCGGAGCAGGAGGCGGAGGCCCGCCGTATCGCCCAGGTCAAGGAGGCCGAGGCGGACGCGGAGCGCTCGCGCCTGACCGGTCAGGGTGAGAAGCTCCACCGTTCGGCACTGGCCGACGCGGTGCGCATCGAGGGTGAGGCGGACGCCGCGGCGATCGCCGCCAAGGGTGCGGCCGAGGCCGAGGCCATGCAGAAGAAGGCCGACGCGTTCGCCCGATACGGCGACGCGGCCGTCCTCCAGATGCTGGTCGAGGTCCTCCCGGACGTCGTCGCGAAGGCCTCCGAGCCGCTGAGCGCCATCGACAAGCTGACGGTCATCTCGACGGACGGCGCAAGCCAGCTGGCCCGCACGGTCACCGACAACGTCGCCCAGGGCATGGAGCTGCTCAGCTCCACGACCGGCGTCGACGTCGCCTCCCTGCTCCAGAACCTGAAGGACCGCACGGGCACGTCCGGCTCGGCCTCCTCGCCCGAGAAGCACGACAAGGACAACGGCAAGATCGAGATCACGGGCTGACGCCTTCCGTATCAGCTCCGCTGCCAGTGCCCGGCGACATACATCTCTCCCGTCGCCGGGCACAGGCGCGTCCGCAGCACAAAACCGCTTCTCACCACCCGCATCGCTGTGCAAGGTTCGTACGGTGACGATCTCCCCGCCCACTCCCTACGTCCCCGCGCTCGACCTCCTCCGCTGGCAGTTCGACCTGACGTGGTCGCTGTTCGAGTACCACTTGGAGCGGATCGAGCCCGACGACTTCCTGTGGGAGCCCGCCGCGAACTGCTGGACGGTACGCCGGTCCGCCGACGGGACATGGACACCGGACTGGGCGGACACGGAGCCCGACCCCGTACCCGTACCCAACATCGCCTGGCTGAGCTGGCACATGGGCTGGTGGTGGAGCGTGGCCGCGGACCACGCCCAGGGGAGGACACCCCGGGAGCGGAGCAACATCACCTGGCCCGGCGCGGGCAAGCCGACCGTCGAGTGGCTGCGCGCCCTGCGGAAGGACTGGCTGACGGCACTGGCCGGCCTCACCACCACCGACCTGGACGCCACGGCCCCGTTCCCCTGGCCGAAGGACCCGCAGCACACGGTGGCCCACATGATCGCGTGGGTGAACGCCGAACTGATGAAGAACGTTGCGGAAATCGGCCAACTCCGCCTGCAGCGAGCGGCTGCCCGGGGCTGACGAGCGGGGCGCAGGGTGGCAGGCCCCCGGCCTACTGACCGCCGGGCGCCCCGGCCGCCCCGGTAGCCCCAGCGGCAGCGGCGAGTCTCCCGCGCCACCCTCCCGGATCCCGCCCATCTTCCACGGCCTTCGCGGCGTCCTCGGCGAGATCAACTCCCAGATCAGCGGCCCGGCGCTCGGCCCACCGGGCCCAGGCGGCAGCCTGCTGACAGTCGGGACACTCGGTCTCCCCCGCCATGGCCCGGAAGACATGCTCGGTCCCGGGCCCCTGGCAGGTCACTAGGGGAGCCGGAACGTACGGAGGAACAACAACAGGCGCGGCGGACAACGGCTGCCGCTCGATCTCGGGCACTTCAGGCATCTTCTTCACGAGCCGATGCCCCAGAAACCCCACAGCGGACCGCACCCCCTCAGACGGCAGGCCACCGCTCAACACCCGCCGAAGCTCCGAGCCCGACACCCCGCGCCGCAACCACTCGACAGCCAGCCTCACAAGCTCACGCGCTTCAGCAACCCCGAGCCGCAGCTGCCGGTCCACGTGCCGCAGGGACAACAACACCCGCTCAGCCTCGGCCTCTTCAGGCGAAAGCTCCACCAAAGCTTCGCTCACGTGCGGGGGTTCGGTGGGTGGGTGGGATGAGTTCTTCTCCCGTTCTTCCCCTACCGGTAGTTGACGACCGACGGTCCGAGGACCCGGCCGGCCGACGGCCGGAAAGTGCGCACCCGGAGACGGGTCGCCGCCCACACCGGCCTCCCGCCACACACCAAGAGCATCAGCATCGCTCAACGGCACATTGGAGAAGAGCTGCTGGGTGACCCACAACCCCCGCTCCCCGGAAACCCGCCGCTCATGAACAAACCCATTCACAATGAGCTGCTCCTTGGCCCGCTGAAACGCACGCCCCTTGATACCCAACTTCCGAGCATGCTCGGACAGAGCCAGATGCGTCTGCTCATCGGGCAACCCCTGCACGTACAACAGCAGGATCTTCGCGTCACTGCACAGACGCGGATGACGCACAACATCGTGCGAGGCCTTCGTGTAACGCCGAACCGGCGCGATAGCATGCCAAAGCATCCCGGTGGACCTCTGTCTCCACTAGTTGGGTGAAGGCCCTCGGCTAGGTGCTGTAACACCACCGGGGGCCGCCCCATGCGCACGCAAGACATGCACACAGAACGTGATGACACGATCACCGTACAGCAGGCAAGAGGGCGTCGATGCCCAAATCAGCCCGAGACAGCCTCAATTCCCCCTCCAGGGGAACGTGATCGCCTCACGCACGGCCGTCTGTTGAACTGTCAAGTTGTCGTAATCTCGACGCCGACCACCAGCACGGCTGAGACGCTGACCCCCATGACCACGCCACTGACCGCGCGCCAACGCCTTTCCGAGCTCCACCGCTATGCGGCCGTAAGCGGCGAGGACTTCACCCACCAGAACCTTGCCTCGGCCCGCACGAACCAACTGCGCTTCGCGCGCTGCTCGTTCGCGGGGGCGGACCTGCGCTACGCGACGCTGGAAGGCTGTTGGTTCAAGTTCTGCGACTTCAGCGGCGCAGACCTCCGCGGAGCCTCCCTGCGCGGCGCGGTCCTGGCCGGCTGCGACCTCCGCGACGCCGACCTCCGCGACACCGACCTGACGGGCGCCCGACTCAGCAGCGTCAACACGGGCATCCCCCGCCTGGGCCCGACGGACATCACGGGCGCCCGCTTCGAGGGAACGTCACTGCGCAACGTCCAGGCGGACGCAGTCATCGGCTGGCCGCCGGGGCCCACGCGGAGCGCGTAGGACTGACGCCCGCCCAACTCCCCATGCTCCAGGGGCAACAGCGGCCCCATCCTCCTGGATGTCGACGGCACGCTGCTGCTCTGCTAAAGGTGGCCCCTGCGGATTGCCCCCGACTTGACCGCTAAGGCGACCCGACCAACTGATCGTTTCAGAATGAGATCGGCGTGGCGGCTAGCCCTGGCGATCTTCGCGGGCAGGGTTTGGCGGGTGTCTGCCGATCTTGTCCCGGATGAACTCTGGGACCGCATAGCTCCGTTCCTGCCGCCGCGACAGGAACGTCGGGCTGCATCATCTGTCTCCGCCGACTGCAGGCACCGTCCCAGAAGGATCAGTAGGGTCGTCGGTGTGCGTGATGTACGAGTGGTTCTGATCGGCGGGACGTCGAACGTCGGGAAGTCGACCATCGCCCAAGAGGTTGCGGAAGAATTCGGGTTCGAGTGCCTGAGTACTGACGCGCTGGCCAGGCATCCTGGGCGACCCTGGAGAACCTCGGATTGGGAGGTGCCGGCGCATGTCGCTGAGCACTACGGATCACTTACCGTGAACGAACTGATCACGTCTGTCTTCGACCACTACGATCGGCTCTGGCCCCGGATCGAAGAGCTGATCACGGCCCGTGCGGCCGAAGACAGCGGCAGCACGGGCCTGGTCCTGGAGGGGTCGGCACTCTGGCCTGCGCGCGTCGCGAGGCTACAAGTCCCGCACACGGCCGCCGTGTGGCTCACCACCGACGACTCCCTAGTACGCGCCCGCGTTCATTCTGCGGGCTGCTACGAAGCAGCCACAGACGAGGAACGGGTCCTGATGGACAAGTTCCTGGCCCGCACGGAGCGCTACCAGGCCCTGATGATCGAGGCCATCGACAGGCTTGGCCTGGCTCGCATCGACGCGGGTGGAGGTCAGTGCGCCGCCGAACTAGCTGACATTGTGCTCGCGGCAGTCGACACGCAGACCGCGCTGGGACGGTAATGCACCGGTCGGTGAGCATTCATAGCGGCTCACCTACAGAGCACCCCGAGGCCAGCGCCCCACCAGCTCATATTGAAACGATCAGTAACACGCCCATCGACACGAGAGGTCGCTTCCAACCCAGTGCCCGCGAGCCCTGCTGCTCCCTGACCTACCTGCAGAGACAGTCGCCCGGATGGGTAGATGGACAGCCTGAGGATGCCACGGTTGACCACCACCTATCGCCCCATCTGGCACAGGTTTGGCAGAACGCCGGTCAGCTACAAGCCCCACCGCACAGGCCGGTCGCGGAGCTCGCGCGGTTGCTCAGCGATCGGACCACCAATCTCAGGAAAAGCACCACCCACACGCACCCCGTGGTTCTAGGCTGTTCAGATGCCAAACCATCCCAAAGCCAAGGGCTTCGGGATAGAGGGACCAAGAGGACTTCTGTGCTTATTTCCAATGTAAGAGTACAAAACTATCGCGGCCTTCGCGACTTGAGCCTTCCGGTATCACCCTTCGGCTGCATTATCGGCGAGAACAACGCGGGTAAGTCCTCCATCTTGCAAGCGTTGGACATCTTCTTCAGTGGGCCAATTTTGAAGGATTCAGATTTCTATGACGCCGGAAATCCGCTGCGTATCGAAGTAACTCTCGATGAGATTAAAGATGAGGACTTGGCGCGACTTGCCGAGGAACACAGGGGCAGGATCGAGAAGGTTGCCAACGGCGGGAGGCTGACGCTTTCACGCGTCTACGACGCACCAGGAAAAGGACTCCTGAGGCAAGTTGATGATGTTCCCATCAATAAGAAGTACTGGCCTTCCTCCGTTCAAGAGATGGTCGCCGGAAAGCGGGGCGAGGAACTTAAAGAGAGCGCGGTTTACGCATTCCCTGATTTGAGGGATATTTTACCTCCGAAGCCGACTCAGAAGGATGTCAAAGAGGCGATTGCCGCCCTCGCAAATTCCCTCCATCAATCCGAGCGAACTAAGGGTGATGTGGATCTGCCGACCGGGATGGAGAAGTCTATCCAGGCCCTACTTCCGGAGGTCATCTACATTCCCGCAGTAAAGGAGCTATCCGATGACCTCAAGACTTCTGAAAGTGCTTCATTCGGAAAGTTGCTAAGCATACTAGTTGAGCAGATCAAGCCGCAGTTGGCCGACGTTGACGAGCTGTTCGGAAAGTTGCGCGGCTATCTAAATGTTGAGGCACTCCCCGAAGGTGGCGTCAACGACAGGCGACTCGATGAGGTGAGAAACATCGAGCAACTCGTCGAGGGTAATCTGCAGGCAGCCTTCCCTGATACCCGAGTTAGCATTGAGATCCCCCCACCGGATCTCAAGAGTGTTCTGTCTAATGCGACGATTACAGTCGATGATGGCGTCAGGGGCACGTTCAAGAGCAAGGGGGATGGTCTTCGCCGATCCGTCACCTTCGCGATTCTTCGGACGTACGCCGAGCTTAGGACTGCCATGCGTGATCGCTCGGCGACGGCAAAGTCGAGGCCCTACCTCCTGCTGTTCGAGGAGCCTGAGCTCTTTTTGCACCCGCGGGCTCAAAAGCAGCTATTTGAAGCTCTTCGCGTATTTTCTCAGGATCACCACGTGCTGGTTAGCACTCACTCGACGTCCTTTTACAGCCCGCAGGCAACCGGGACATTCGTGAAGATCGCGAAGGATAGGTCCACCTCCCCACCCTCTGCAGTTGCCTATCCGATTGACCTGTCACATCTAAAGGCCAAGGATCAATTTCAGATGATCCGCCAAGAGAATAACGATGCCGCGTTTTTCTCGGACAAGGTGCTCCTAGTGGAAGGAGATAGTGATCACATCCTCGTTCCCCATATTGCTCGGACTCTGAATCCGGACTGGGATTTCGGTAAGCGCTCGGTGGCCATCGCTAAAGTTAATGGAAAGTCCAGCATTGCACGGTATAGAGGGTTCTTTGAGAAATTTGGTGTGGCGGTCGCGGTTCTAGCGGACCTAGACGCACTAGTTGAGGGATTCAATAAGCTTGGAGCAAGTGATGCCTGTGCATCCAAGCAAAAGATCCTGATGGAAGCGGTGGGGGATACCATCGTCAGGAGTCGGCGCGGCGAGACTGACATTTCAAGCAACGTGGCCCGGAAACTGCGCGACGCACCTGCAATGAAGGACCTATGGCGGGACGCTACCCGAGCTGGCGAACTCTTCTCAGCCGGTGGCTGTGAATGGGAAGACCTGAGGAAGGCGGTAGATGAATTCTTCCACCGTGCCGTCACTCGCGATGTGAGGGCGGAGCTGGTAAAGAATCCCCCGAGCAGGGAAATCGGAGAAGCAAAGGCAAGTCTCATCTCGTCCTTGCGTGACGAAAAAATCTACGTGCTAGAACGCGGAGCGATCGAAGATTATTATCCGGAATCTGTCACGGGTGACAAACTGACCGCAGCTCAGACGTTCTGTGACGAGCATCGCAATGCTGACGCTCTTCGAGGGGCGATCACGAGTGATGTCCTTTCTCCAGTTTGCGAGTTCGATCTGATCCTTGGGAGCTTTTTCGGATCAGAATAGCCGCGCCTCGGTAGGCGATGGAGCGGGCATGGCCGGTGTCCTGCCGGAACCGCGGCCAGGGAGGTAGCCAAAGCTGTGGAGAGGACCGCCCCAGGCACCGGGCTCCTTCCCCTCTTGCGACGAGCTAATTCGCCCGGGCAAGGCCTCCCTGCGCTGGTGGAGCGACCGGCTCGGTCAGGTCGAGGACGCCTCCACCGAGAGGCAGTTCACCTCGTACAAGGAATTTACCTAACCGGCGCGCTGCACGTGGGAAATGACTCGTTGGGCCTCAGTACCGAAGACAGCTGATTCACGTAGGAGATTCCACGTGCGCTGGTAGACGGCGATGCTGTCGGTGTCATCGATCCATAGTTCCGCGTGCCAGTCCTCAGCGATGACCAGCCGGTCGTCGTAGATCCAGAATCCGTTCGCCGGATGGATCTTCAGCGGTGCGGCAAAGGGGACGATTCCCAGTTCCACGGTGTCAAGACCGGTCAGGCTCGCGAGCCGGTCGAGTTGGGCGGCCAGCACGGCGGGCGAACACACGAGGGCCCGCATAGCTCCCTCCCACATGAGGATCCGGTGCCGCTTGCGGGAGTCGTACAGGGCTTCCTGGCGCTGCACCCGCGCCCGTACAGCCTCCTCGGTGTCCTTCGGGGAGCGCATCAGCTGAGCGTGCCGGGTGAAGACCGCACGGGCGTAGTCCGGAGTCTGCACCATCCCCGGTATGAGGCTGTTCTCCCAGATGCACAGGGTGGCGGTCCGAGCGTGCTCCACAGTGATCGCGTCCTGTACCGGGCGGTGTCCCGTGGCGAGCTGTCGTCGCCAGGACCGCACGTGGGATTCAAGCCCGCGGAGGCGCGAGTGCAGTTCGGGTGCGGCATCGGGTTGACCCGTCGCTTCCGCCCAAGCCTGGAGGTCGGTGGCGGTCGCGGTCTGCCGGCCGTTCTCCAGTTTGTAGATCTTGGAGTGGGGCCAGCCAAGCCGTTCGGCCAGTTGTGGACCGGTGAGCCGACCTGCGGGACCCGTCGTACGAAGCTCCCGAAGCCGCGCCCCGAGGGCGTCCCGCGCCTTCTGAAAATCTGTGCTCACCGGTCACACGCTAACTGTTCAGTCGGGTCAGAGGTTCGCCGCGAAGGCGTCGTATCGGATCGCGAAGTGCCAGGCGGCGTCCCGTGCTTGTGCGTACCGGTTCACCGCGGCCGGCTCGGTGATCAGCTCGACGTCAACGAGGTGGTCGTCCGCGTCGAAGTTGAGGAGGGCCACGAGCCGTGAGTCGAAGATCCAGAAGTCTGCGGCGGGAAGCCGCAGCCGCTGGGCGTCGGTGCGCCACAGATTGCGGATGTCCTCCCCGACAGCACAGTTGCGGCGCGCATTGTCGAGCAGATACAGCTGCCCGGGCGTCGGTGGACTGTCAACGACCCTGACCCGTTCGAACCTCTTCCCCTGCGCGGACTGCGCCCGTACGTTCCGGCACCAATCGTCCTCGTAGTCCCACTCGACCGGTTGCCCCGATAGAAACTGGGCGTACGTGTCGGTGGCTTCATCGGACGCGAACCTACGGCGCGTCTCCAGTCGCCAGGCCGTGTGCTCGAACGTGGTGAACAGCTTGCCGAACGCGTCCAGGTCGACGATGCGAGGGGTTCTGGTCTTGGGAGCGAAGTCCACCAGCAGATCACGCGGCACGACGATGGGCACCTCGCCCTCGTTCAGATGCTGGAGCTGGGCAATGTCCTCGGGATCTGTGAGTGGTGGGCCGTGAACAACCACCTCGCCACTGTCCAAGTCCTCGTGTACGGAGGGGCATCCGCCCCCGCCTGATCCTGTTCCGTTGAAGCGAAGGTTCCGAGCCATCGTCCCCACGTCCCTTTCCCCGTCACACATGTTTCCGTCGATAGACAGCATGGCCGGAGGCTCTCCCTCTCAGTACAGATTCATGACAGCACAAGAGAACAATCAGGAACATTCCGCCTATGTGCGAGAACATTCGAGAACATGGCAGCGAGCCACTACCCTCCGCTTTCTAGCGTGACTGCCCATGAACGATGTGAAGACGACGATGGCTCCACCGTTGTACGTGGTGAACCCTCCCGTACCGCCAAAGCCCTTCAAGAACTGCGACGTGTGCGACGCGCTGGTCAGGCAACGGTCCGAGGCAGGCACGATCGGCGACTGGTCGAAGGTCACGGACACCAACGTGGAAATCGGGCGCCACCACAGCCGGCGGCACCGATGACCGGGGCTGCGGGACGGACGCTGAGGGCTGGTCTGTGGCTGAAGGGGCCCCTCGCATGACCGACAACCCCCCGGCCGGAACGATCGAGATCGCCGGAAAGACCGTCTCCCGCCTCGGCCTCGGCACCCTGCGCCTGACCGGGCCCGGTGGCTGGGGCGACCCGGAGGATCGTCCCCGAGCCGTCAGCCTGCTCCGGCAGGCCGTCCATCAGCACGGCATCACGCACATCGACACGGCCGACGCCTACGGCCCGCACACCGTCGAGCACCTGATCAAGGAGGCTCTGCACCCTTACCCGGACGAGCTGTTGATCGCGACGAAGGTCGGTGTCGTGCGCCCGGCCCCCGACGTCTGGATGCCTCTCGGCCACCCCGCGTACCTCCGCGCCTCTGTGGAGGCGAGTCTCCGTCGGCTGGGCGTGGAGCGACTGGAGCTCTGCTATCTGCACCGCATCGACTGGGAGGTGCCCGTCGAAGATCAGATCGGCACGCTCCAGGCTCTCCAGGAGGAGGGGAAGATCGGGCACATCGGCCTGTCGAAGATCAGCGGCGAGGACTTCCGCCGTTGGCAAGGGGAGATCGACATCGCAGCCGTGCAGAACGTCCTCAATATCCATGACCGTTACGACCCGGTGCAGGAACTCTGCCGCGAACACGACGTCCCGTACGTGCCCTACCGGCCTCTTGCCGCCGGAAGCGCCGCACACGACGGAGACGTCTACACCCCGCTCTCCTGGCTGCTCGGCCTGGGGCCCCACATTGCCCCCATCCCCGGCACGGGAAGCCCTCGCCACCTCTCGAACATCGTGCGCGCGGTCACGCTCGGCGGGTGGGAGTGAAGGCGGTGGTCCCCAACAGCCCGACGGCGTCCGTCCTGCTGCCGCCGCCGGCGCACCTGAGAAAGGTCATCCATGTTCTCGGAACCTGACGACCCCGTGGTCGTCGACCGTATGCGGGCAGCCCGTGCCGTGGCGGGCGCCGCCCTCGGAGCTGTCCCCTCCTCCCAGGTGCCCGGAGGGACGCGCGAAGCGTGGGGGTGGCGGGGGCGCACCCTCGGTGGTCCGGCCATCGGTCCGTACGGGCCCGGGTGGCTGCGCGTCGTCCACAGCCCGGTGGAGAAGGCGGGTGGCAAGCTGTGGACCGGGCCGGAGGACGCCGAGCGGCTGGTGCCCCTGCGCGTGCCGCGTCCTCGTCTGCACCTCGTACGGCAGTGGGCGGAGGGGGAGGACACCTACCGGGCGGAGCTCTACGACTTCGTCACCGGCGGGGCCGTCTCCCCCAGCCCGGTGCTCACCGAGGTGCCCCGCCTGACGGCGACCTGGTGGAGCGGCCTGCGTACGGCCCTCGTCTGCCTCTCCACCGTACGCACCGAGCGCACAGCCGTAAGTCAGGCATATCTGGACCGGGCCATGCCGAAGTACCTCGCCTTCCTCGGCGTGCCGGTGCCCACGGCTCCCCCCGCATGGTCCACCGCGCACGGCGACCTGCACTGGGCCAATCTCGCAGGGCCCGGACTGAGCATCCTGGACTGGGAAGGCTGGGGCGCGGCCCCGGCCGGCTACGACGCCGCCCTGCTGCACGCCTACAGCCTCGCGGTGCCGGAGATCGCGGAACGCGTACGGAGGGAGCTCTCCGACATCCTCGCGAGCGAGGCCGGGCGCTTCGCGGAGCTGGTGGTCATCACCGAACTTCTGCAGAGCGCGGAACGAGGAGACCATCCGGAACTCGTCCCCGCACTGCGGGAGCGGGCCGGGGAAGTCTTCAGCCCTGCCCGCTGCAAGGCCGGTCCGACCTCGTCGCGTACGGAACCTCGAAGTCCTGCCTGAGCATGATCCTGCCCGGCGCCGTCCACCTCGATGGCCGCTGACTGCTGCACTGAGACCGTCCACTAAGTAAGGAGACAGAGCGCATGAACGAACGAGTCCGTGCCGTCCTCGTCACCGACGACGACACGATGCTGGTCATCCGCCGCACCAAGCCCGGCATCCCCGACTACTGGGTCCTGCCCGGCGGCGGCGTCGAACCCAGCGACGAGTCCCGGGAGGCCGCCCTCCACCGGGAGATCCACGAGGAGATCGCGGGGAAGGCCGACATCGTCCGCCTCCTCCACACGATGGAATCCGACGACGAGCGTCAGCTCTTCTACCTCGCCCGTATCGCGACCTGGTCCTTCGCTGACCGCACCGGTCCCGAGTTCAGCGCCGAGGGCCGCGGCGCATACGCGCTGGAGGAGATCCCGCTGACCGTGGAGGGGCTCGACGGCATCGACCTGAAGCCTGAGGAGATCGCTCACGTCCTCCGGGATGCCCTGGGTGACGGGACCCTCACCCTTCAGTCGTCGTCATCCGGGAGCCCCGCGTGAGCGAACAGCCCGCACAGCAGGCCGCGAAGCCCTTTCTGTACGTCGTCGTCTGCGCGGCCGGTATTGCCCGTGATGTCGGGCGGCTCATCGCGGCGGCACAGGAGCGCGGGTGGGAAGTGGGGGTCGTCGCCACCCCGCAGGGGCTCGGCTTCATCGATGCGGCGGCCGTCGAAGCGCAGACCGGGTACCCGATCCGGTCCGCCTGGCGGGTTCCCGGGGAGCCTCGGCCGCTGCCGGATCCGGACGCCATCGCCGTCGTACCGGCCACCTTCAACACGGTCAACAAGTGGGCGGCGGGTATTTCGGACACCCTGGCCCTGGGCATTCTGTGCGAGTCGTACGGGTTCGGCATCCCCACGGCCGTGCTGCCGTACGTCAACTCCGCCCAGGCGGCCCACCCCGCGTACGCCGAAAGTCTGCGGCGGCTGCGGGAGATGGGGATCCTGGTCGGCTCCTACGAGCCCCATCACCCCAAGGCCGGTGGCGGGGCGGGGCAGTTCCGCTGGGAGGAGGCGCTGGAGTTGCTCGATCCCCTGAGGTAGGGGTGGGATTTCAGCCGGAATACGCCGGGCCACCGGAATGACTTGTCGCGGTACCTATTGCTCACCAGCCCTCTGTATAAGGTGTGTTGGCCTGACCAGCAGCCGCGCAATGGCTCGGCTTCTTCACAATTTCCGCGCCTTCTGTGCCGTGCTCTGTGGCACGGTGGATCGATTGGTGTCTCGGGTGTCCGAGCGTCCGCGTAGGGGGATCTTCATGCGTTTTCGCACCGTCGCGGCCTCTGCCGCACTCGTCCTGTGCGCCGCCGCAGGCGCCACCGCCTGCTCCTCCTCGCCTGACGGTTCCGAGAGCACCCGGCCCGCCGGGCCCGCCTCGTCGACCGAGGCCGTCCCCCTGGAGGGCATGGCGGGGAAGATCGAGACGGGGAAGCGCCAGGCAGGGCCACCCCAGATGGACGGGCAGAGCGCGCGGGACTCCTCCGTGTGTGCTGCCTCTGCCGAGGAGATCCCGGCGGAGTGCGCTCTCGACCTCTCGTTCGCCGAGAGCAGCGTCGGGGAGCCGGCCGCCGAGGCGCCCGACGCGCAGTAGGTCATCAGTAGAGCCGCAGTAGGTCTTACGCAGCGTCCCAGCAGCAGGAGGGGCGGGCGCCCCAGGGTGCCCGCCCCTCCTGCTGTGTGTTCCGGACCCGGAAACTTCCCCCGCGCGCGGAGATCCCATAGCCTCACATCCTGTTCACATTCAACAATGGGTGACTCCTAAACAGGAGTCAGGTGCGGGGGTAGTGAAATATGCGTGAAAACTGGCGCATAAAGGTGAGCGTTGTCGCTGGTGTCTCAGCACTTGCGTTCTCAGCTCTCATGGCGGCTCCCGCGGTGGCCGACGAAGCGGCGGACAGCCTCCAGGAAGTACAGATGCCGGCCGGCGTGAAGATCGTCGAAGGCCTCGCTCCGGTTGCCGGGGCGGACGCCCCCTCCCTGGAGCCCGAGGCGGGTGCCCCCTTCTCGGCAGCAGCGGCGGCCAAGGCTGCTCCGGCGGCGAACACCTGCCTCGGTTCCACCGCCGCCTACGGCTCCAAGGGGTGTTTCCAGCACAACGGCGACATCGTCTGGGCGGGCGACACCCAGAAGGACGGCATGTCCGCGGCCGTCGGCGTCTACACCGACTACGGGCGGGCCGCCGAGGTCTGCATCAACAAGCTCGGCGTGAACACCTGGGCGACCTGCAACAAGGACTACCGCGAGACCGGCAACGTACGCCTGCGGGTCTTCCGCTACGACGGCGACACCGGGAAGTTCTACCAGCCCGAGACGTGGTCCGGCTGGATTCCGGTCGACGGGAAGTACTGAGTCGACGGGAAGTACCGATCCGCCCGTAACCCGAGCCGGCGACGAGGAGTATCCCGCGCCGAGCTGGTCCGCTCCCTCGCCTCCGCCGGAACCGTTGCGCCAGTCCGCAACCGTTCCGGCGGTGGCGCGAGAGGGCGAAGGGCGGGAGTTGGCGCGTCACCGTTGTCCGGACCTCCGGGCCTCGGGGCGATTCCCGCGCGGCGCCGGGGCAGATGGACCGCTTCAGGCCTACCGATAAGGTAATGGCCGGATAAAGAGATCACCAAGTGCGCCGTCGCACCGACGCACGTCTCGGGAGGAAGTCATGGGAACCCGTCGCACGTCATTGCCCGGAGTGGGTGCTCAGTACGACTTCACCACCGAGACGGGGCAGCACATCTCCGTCGTCGTCCACCACGACGGTCGGCGGTTCATCGGGTTCTACGAACAGGACGACCCAGATTCGTGCCGGTTGTCCGTGCCCCTGACGACGGCCGAGGCCACCGCGCTGGCCCACCTCATCGACCCCGCCCCCATCGACGCCGTACGGACCGAGGGCATCGACCTCGTCACCGAGCACATCCCGCTCGGGTCCCGTTCCCCTTACGGCGGGCGGCTGTTGGGGGAGACGCGGGCGCGGACCCGGACCGGGGCCTCAATCGTGGCGGTGCTGCGTACGCACAGCGCCCACCCGTCGCCGGAACCGAACTTTCGACTCGCCATCGGGGACACGCTCGTCGCCGTGGGTACGCGTGAGGGCGTCGACGCGCTCTCCGAGATCATTGCGGAGGGCTGACCGTGCATGACACGACTGCATTGCTGGTGGAACTGGGCGCCGTCATTCTCGGGCTCGGGCTCATCGGGCGGGTCGCCGGGCGGATAGGGCTCTCGCCGATCCCCCTGTACCTGCTCGCAGGGCTCGCTTTCGGCCACGGCGGGCTCATCCCGCTCGACGCCAGCGAAGAGTTCACCATGGTCGGCGCCGAGATCGGCGTCATCCTGCTGCTGCTCCTGCTGGGGTTGGAGTACAGCGCCTCGGAGTTGGTGACCAGCCTCAAGACGCAGTATCCGTCCGGGGCCGTCGACTTCGTTCTCAACGCGACGCCCGGTGCCGTCGCCGCGCTCATCCTCGGCTGGGGTCCCGTCGGCGCCGTCGCGCTCGCCGGAGTCACCTGGATCTCCTCGTCCGGCGTGATCGCGAAGGTCATGACCGACCTCGGGCGGCTCGGCAACCGCGAAACCCCGGTCATCCTCGGCGTCCTCGTCATGGAGGACCTGGCGATGGCGGTGTACCTGCCGCTGCTCACCGCCATGCTCGCCGGTGTCAGCCTCGCGGGCGGCAGCCTCGCCCTGCTCATCGCGCTCGGCACCGTCGGCTTCGTGCTGTACCTGGCCCTGCGCCACGGCCGACTCATCAGCCGCGCGGTCTCCTCCGACAACCCGGAGATGCTGCTCCTGGTCGTCCTCGGCCTCACCGTGCTCGTCGCCGGTGTCGCCCAGCAGCTCCAGGTGTCCGCGGCCGTCGGCGCGTTCCTCGTCGGCATCGCCCTCTCCGGTGAGGTCGCCGAGGGTGCCCGCAAGCTGCTCACACCGCTGCGCGACCTGTTCGCCGCCGTGTTCTTCGTCTTCTTCGGGCTCTCCACCAACCCGGCCGACATCCCGCCGGTGCTGCTGCCCGCCGCCCTGCTGGCCGTCGTCACGGTCCTCACCAAGATCTTCACCGGCTGGTACGCGGCCCGCCGCGCCGGCATCGGTTCGCGCGGGCGCTGGCGTGCGGGCGGCACGCTCGTGGCGCGCGGTGAGTTCTCCATCGTCATCGCCGGTCTGGCCGTGGCCACCGAGCCGCGCATCGGGCCGCTGGCCACCGCGTACGTCCTGATCCTCGTCATCGTCGGCCCGCTCACCGCCCGGTGGACGCAGCCCATCGCCGAGAAGATCCAGGCCCTGCGCGACGGCGACAAGCCGGACCAGGGCGGTGCCGCGGTGCAGGAGGTGTCGAAGTCCGCGCCCGAGCGCCGCCTCGGCGACCACGACGACCTCACCCCGGAGCCCGCGGGCGAGGCGCGCGGCGACTGACCGACCTGACGTACGCCTTCCTCCGGTTCCTCCGGCCGGTTCGGGCCGCCGCCACCACGGCTGCCCGGACCGGCCGTTGTGCTGTCCGGAACTCGCTCCCGTGCACCGGGCCGACCCCGTGAACGCAGGGTGGGGGGCCGCCCTCCCTGCTAACTTCTACACGTCTGTAGAGTTTTCTTTTGTTCCGGCATTGCACCGCAACGTATGGAGATGTCATGGCCCTGTGGGATCGGATCAAGGAATCCGCTTCGTCTATGCAGACGCAGCTGGAAGCGAAGAAGAACGACCTGAAGTCCGGAGCGTTCCGCGACGCGAGCATGGCCATGTGTGCTCTGGTCGCCGCCGCCGACGGCACCATCGACCCGTCCGAGCGGCAGCGCGTCGCCGCGCTCATCGCCAGCAACGACGTCCTGCAGAACTTCCCCGCGGACGACCTGCAGCGGCGCTTCAACGACTACGTCAACAAGCTCACCGCCGACTTCGCCTTCGGCAAGGTCAGCGTGCTCCAGGAGATCGCCAAGGCGAAGAAGAAGCCCGCCGAGGCGCGTGCCGTCATCCAGATCGGCATCATCATCGGCGGCGCCGACGGTGACTTCGACAAGACGGAGCAGGCAGTCGTGCGCGAGGCGTGCTTCGCCCTGGACCTGCCGCCGCACGAGTTCGACCTGTAGGAACGCGAACTACCGGCCGGCCGGGGCGCCTCACAGCTCCTTGGCCGGCCAGTCCAGCAGGCGTGCGCCGATCACCGCCGTCTGCAGGCTGTACCGGTGCATCGGGTCCGCCGGGTCGGAGCCGGTGAGCTGGTGGATGCGTTCCAGGCGGTACGTCAGCGCCCGTACGCTCAGCGCCAGGCGGCGGGCCGTCTCCGCTGCCACGCAGCCCGCGTCGAAGTAGACCGCCAGCGTCCTCAGCAGCGGCTCCGCGCCGCCCCGCGCCTTCTGGAGCGGGCCCAGCTCGCTGCGCACCAGATCCGCCATCGCCTGCCGGTCCCGGGTCAGCACCGGGTAGACCAGGAGGTCCGAGGCGTACAGCACGGGGTCGTCCATCCCCATCCGCTCCGCCAGGTCCAGGGCTTCGAGCGCCTCGTCGTACGAGTGGACCACCCCGCCAGGACCCTTGTGCGGGCGGCCCACCGCGACCTGGCCGCCGTCCGTCGCCGCGTGCGACTGCTTGGCGAAGTAGCGCAGGACGTCGGGCTGGCTGCCGGGCGCGATGCAGACGATCCGCCCGTCCTTCGTCGTCAGCAGGATCTTGCGGCCGCTGAACCGGGCCAGCAGCGCCGCCTCCACACTCCGCGGCACCGCGTCCGTCTCCGTGTACGCCTCCGGGCCCGACGCCACCGCGACCGCGTGCGCCCGGGAGAGCCGCAGGCCGAAGCGGGTGGCCCGCTCCGCGAGGCGGACCAAGTCGCTGCGCCCGTACAGGAGATCGTCGATGAACTCGCGGCGTGCCGCCTCCTCCCGGCGTACGGTCAGGCGCTGCGCCCGCTCGAACCCCTCGGCGAACGCGTCGACCGCCTGCTCCACCGCGGCCAGCACCGCGTCGGCCACGGCAGGGCTGTTTCCGGCAGCCGCCCGTGGCCAGGCTTCCCGTGTCTGTGCCAGATGCATCGTCACCAGCGCACGCAGCTGATGCCCCGCGTCGGCCGCCTCCCGGCCCAGCGCCCGGCGCATCTCCAGCTCGTTACGTGTCAAACGACGGCCGGTGGTGGCGACTTCGCCCAGAATATGGGCATAGTTACCCAGCATTTCCTGCGGAATCGTGGGCTCGGCCATGCACACTCCTTCAGCCTTGCAACAGTCCTGTCATTTCCCCAACGCGCGCCGGGCGGTGCCGGTGCCCGGCATCAGGAAAGCGTAAAGATTGCCGGAGTCCGGCAATGCGGTGGGTGGGGTCCGGATGACAGGATCAGGTCAGCAACACAACGGGGGAACACACGGGGAAGCACGGGGGACACGGGGGAAAAACAGGGGCCCTACCGGACAATCCACGGGGGATCCACGGGGGATTCGGGATTCGACGGGGGCACCTGAGGGGAACGACCCGGTTGCTGCGGCGCGGTTCGCAGCGCCGCAGCGCCGGGCCCCGCCACCACCGGACCGGATGCCAAGCATGCCGGGCCAGTCGCCGTGTGAGCTCGACACCGCTCCCCCGTACCGGTAGAAGATCGCGCCCCGCCGCAGGGCCGGCGCGCAGAACCGCAGAGGGGGCGGGACCGATGGACGAGTTCCTGAACGCGGCACTCGGATTCCCCGCCGTCATCTTCGGCGCGGCACTCGTGGTCGTCGTCTGCTTCTGGCTGCTGGTGCTCGCCGGCGCCGCCGACCAGCACTCCTTCGACTCGGACCTCGACCCCGGCACGGTCGGCTTCGGCGGGGTACCCGTCACCGTCTCCGTATCACTGCTCGTCGTCGTCGCCTGGTTCGGCAGCCTGACCGGAACGGTTCTGCTGCACCAGGTCCCGGCCACCGGTGCCCTCCGGGCAGTGCTCGCCATCGCCGTACTCGCCGGATCGCTGTTCCTCGCCTGGGGAACCGTCCGCCTCCTCGCACACCTCTTCCGCCGGTACTTCCCGGCGGAACCTCCGCCATCGCGCAAGGACTTCGTCGGACGCGTGTGCACGGTCCGCACCGGCTCCGTCAGCGCCTCGTTCGGCCAGGCGGAAGTCGCATCGGCCGACGGTTCGACGGCCATCGTCCAGGTCCGCCAGGCCCCCCGGGCCCCTCGACTCGCCGAGCTGCACGCCGAGGAGCTCCTCGTCTCGGGCAGCACGGGACTCCTCTACGCGTACGACGAAGAGGGCGAGTTCTTCTGGGTGTCGCCGTACGACGCGGCCCTCGACCCGGGTCCCGAGGCGAAACCGGGCGGGCTGCCGGAGAACATGAACGGCTGACCCGGGCGGGGTGTGTGCCCCTGCGGGTGCGTGCCCGGTGGGGTGTGTGCCCGAGCCGTGCGTGCCACTGCCAGCCGTGTGGCTGTGTGGCCGTGTGGCCGTGTGGCCGTGTGGTTCTGCCTGGGACTGGGCCTGACCTGTGGCTGTGGCTTGTCTGCCTCGGGGCTGATCACTCCTGCCGCTTCGCGTGCGTCCTCCTTCTTCCTTTCCTTACCCTCCAGCCGCCAAGGACTCTCATGGATGCCATCTCCTTGGGCATCGGCGTACTCATCGCCGTTGTCCTGCTCATCGTCGTCGCCATCGCCTTCGTCATCACCCGGCTGTTCCGCAAGGTCGAGCAGGGCAAGGCGCTGATCATCTCCAAGACCAAGAAGGTCGACGTCACCTTCACCGGTGCCGTCGTCCTGCCCGTGCTCCACAAGGCCGAGACGATGGACATCTCGGTGAAGAAGATCGAGATCCACCGCGCCGGGCGCGAGGGGCTGATCTGCCAGGACAACATCCGCGCCGACATCCAGATCACCTTCTTCGTCCGGGTCAACAAGACCGTCGAGGACGTCATCAAGGTCGCCCAGGCCATCGGTACGGGGCGGGCGAGCGACAAGGTCGCCATCCAGGAGTTCTTCGCCGCGAAGTTCTCCGAAGCCCTCAAGACCGTCGGCAAGCAGCTCGACTTCGTCGACCTCTACACCAAGCGCGAGGAGTTCCGGGACCGGATCATCCAGGTCATCGGGACCGACCTGAACGGCTACCACCTCGACGACGCCGCGATCGACTTCCTTGAGCAGACCCCGATGTCGCAGCTCGACGGCGCCAACATCCTCGACGCCCAGGGCATCCGGAAGATCACCGAACTGACGGCGATCGAGCACGTGCGCACCAACGAGTTCCAGCGCACCGAGCAGAAGGAGATCACCCGCCAGAACGTCGACGCCCGCGAGACCATCCTGGAGCTGGAGCGCCGGCAGGCCGAGGCCGAGATCAAGCAGCGCCGCGAGGTCGAGGTGCTGCGGGCCCGTGAGGAGGCGGCCACCGCCCGGGTGCAGGAGGAGGAGCGGCTCGGTTCGCAGAGCGCGTTCATCAAGACCGAGGAGCAGCTCGGCATCCAGCGCGAGAACCAGGCGCGGGAGATCGCCGTCGCGCAGAAGAACCGTGAGCGCGTCATCGCCGTCGAGAGCGAGCGCATCGAGAAGGACCGGATGCTGGAGGTCATCGGGCGCGAGCGCGAGACCGAGCTGAACCGGATCGCCGCCACCAAGGAGGTCGAGGCCGAGCGCCGCGAGGTCGCCGACGTCATCCGGGAGCGGATCGCGGTCGACCGTACGGTCGCCGAGCAGGAGGAGTCGATCCTGACCCTGCGCGCCGTCGAGGACGCGGAGCGTGCCCGTAAGTCGGTCATCATCGCCGCCGAGGCGGAGGCCCAGGAGAAGCTGGTCAAGGACATCAAGGCGGCCGAGGCTGCGGAGGCGGCCTCCACGCACCTGGCGGCCGAGCAGCTCACGCTCGCCGAGGCGCGGCTCAAGACCGCGGACCTGGACGCGCAGGCCAAGCTGCGGCTCGCGGAGGGCATCCAGGCCGAGACGGCCGCGCCCGGTCTCGCCGCCGTACAGGTCCGGGAGGCCGAGGCGGACGTCACCGAGAAGGCCGGTCTCGCCGAGGCCGAGGCCACGTCGGCGCGGCTGAGGGCCGAGGCCGAGGGGGCGCGGCTCAAGGCGCTCGCCACGGCGGAGGGCACACAGGCCCAGGCGTCCGCGGACGCGGCGGTCATCGGCGAGAAGCTGAAGGCGGAGGCCGCGGGGCTGACGGAGAAGGCGGCCGCGATGGCGGCGCTCGACGACGCGTCGCGCGGGCACGAGGAGTACCGGCTGCGGCTCGACGCCGAGAAGGAGATCCGGCTGGCCGGTCTTGAGGTGCAGCGACAGGTTGCCGAGGCGCAGGCGACGGTTCTCGCGACCGGGCTGGAGAACGCCGACATCGACATCGTCGGCGGGGACTCGGTCTTCTTCGACCGGCTGGTCTCGTCGATCTCGCTCGGCAAGGCGGTGGACGGGTTCGTGGAGAACTCGCAGACCGCGCAGGCGCTGGCGGGGCCGTGGCTGGACGGCTCGTCCTCGTTCACGGACGACCTCAGCCGGGTGCTGGGGTCGGTCTCCACGGGGGATGTGCAGAACCTGACGGTGTCGGCGCTGCTGATGCGGCTGATGGGGTCGTCGGGGGCGGCTTCGGGGCAGGTCGAGCAGTTGCTGGCGGCGGCGAAGGAGCTGGGGCTGGCGGATCTGCCGGTGGGTTCGGGGGGCGGCGGTACGAAGGTGGCTCCTGCGGTTGTGTCTCTGAACGGGGCCGGGGCCCCTCCCAGCCCGTCCGCCGTTTGAGGACGGAACCCTCGGCCGGAGGGGCCGGGCCCTTCTCAGGCCCGGGGGGGGGCGGGCCGTTGTCAGCCCGTCCGGCGTTTGAGGACGGAACCCTCGGCCGGAGGGGCCGGGTCGGCCGAGTGGGGTGCCCCACGGGGGTGGGCGCCTCACGGGCTGGGATCACCTGGGCCTGGCCCGCACGCCGAGGGGCCGCCCACCGCCCCACCGGTTCCGTCCTCAAACGCCGGACGGGCTGGGTGGGTGCCGCAGGCGCTGAACAGACGAACATCTAGGGAGCCGTACGCATGGACCGCGACATCACCGCCACCGCCGCCGCCACCGCGCCCCAGGGCCCGGAGGGCGATGTGGATGCCGGTGCCTATGAGGTGCTGCGGCGGCGGCTCTCCGCGCAGGCCGGGGAGCTCGTGCGGCGGGCCGAGGCGCTCAACGTGCGGCGGACCGAGGAGTTCGGGTCGACCGAGTTGCGGCTGCTCGCCACCGAACAGGTCCGCACCGAGCACGCCTCCGTCCCCCGCGACCTCGTCGCCGTCGGCGGGCAGTTGCTCTTCGGCTTCGAGCGGGGGCCGGGGGCCCGTGGTGAGGCCGGGGTCGACGACGTACTCCTGGTGCGGGATGCCGAGGCCGAGGGGGCCCCTGACGGCACGCCCACCCTCCTCGAGGACGACGGCTTCCGGCGCGAGTTCTCCTCGCTCCACCGCTACTTCCGCGACGCCCGCCTCCTGCGCCTGCGCCGCGTCAACGGCAAGCTGATCGCCGTCTTCCGTACCGGGGAGAACGCCGAGGACATCCGGGTGCTCCGGTGGGCCCTCGGGGCGGACGGGTCGGCGGGGGCGTTCCTCGACGCGCAGGGCGAGCGCGATCATGCCTTCCCGCCCTCCCACGACTTCGAGTGGACCGTCGCGGGGCGTGAGGCCCACGTCCCGGGGCGCCACCCGCACATCGCCATCGGCAAGGGCGGCGGGCTCTTCGTGGACACGCTCGGCGGGACGCTCACCGTCAAGGTCACCGACGACACCGAGTCGCCGGACGGGATCTACGAGGAGCCCGTCGAGGAGCCGCTGCAGTCGCTGGCCGACGCCGACGTCGAGTATGCCGAGGTCGGACCGCTGGTGTTGCTGCGCGTGCGGCCGTACAAGGAGACGGCCTGGCGGCATCTCGTCTTCAACTCGCTGCTCTCCACCGTGCAGCGCCTCGACTCCATCGGTCCCGCCTGCCACCGGCTCCCCGAGGACCAGGGGATCATCTTCCCCGGCGGCTACTACCTCACCACCGGCACCGCGAAGACCTTCGACACCGCCGAGGAGCTGGCCGAGCCGGTCTTCGAGGGCGCGGTGCGCTCGCCCAACGGGGAGGACGTGCTCTATGTCTTCCGCTCCCGTGACGGCGTGCGGAGTCTTCTGCTTCCCTACAACCTGATCCGCCAGGAGGTCGCCACCCCGCTCACCGGACGTGGCCACGCGCTTCTGGACGACGGCACGTTGGTCCTGCTGCGGGACAGCCCGGACGGGCCGGCGCGCGTGCACCCGTTGCAGCGCTGGCAGACGCCGTACGTCTCCGACACCTACGCCGCCTCCCGCCCGGCCGGGACCGGGCCGCTCGCCCGGACCGGCAACGCCGACCTCGTACGCGGGATCTCCGACTGCCTCGC
Organism: Streptomyces microflavus; assembly: GCF_014650075.1. Classification (GTDB taxonomy): domain Bacteria; phylum Actinomycetota; class Actinomycetes; order Streptomycetales; family Streptomycetaceae; genus Streptomyces; species Streptomyces microflavus. Next base: position 424,762 of record NZ_BMUG01000002.1, read on the forward strand.
GCTCGCGCACGGCGTACGGGACATGACGCCGACGACCGCCGTGTACGGGCAGCTCGCCGCCGACTGCGGGCGGGCCCAGGACCGGTACCACTGGCTGTCGGATCCCGAACTGGGTTCGCTCGCAGAGCCGTTGGGGGAGCTGCGGGCCACCGCCCAGCAGGTACTGGCCGAGTTCACCGCCGTACAGGAGCTGACCCGGCGCGCGGCCGACGCGCTGGAGGAGACCTCCACCCGCATCACCGCGCTGGTGCGGCGCGTACGCGGGGAGGTGCCGGGGTCGGCCGCCGCGTGGGTGGAGCGGCTGACCGAACTGCGCCAGGCGCACGGGCACTTGGCGACGATCGGCGAGATGCGGTACGCCGATGGCGAGCGGATCGCGGAGCTGTCCGCCCGGACCGAGGACGACATCGCGTCGGCCGCCCAGCGGGCCGTGTCGTTCCTCGCCCGTGAAGATGCCTTCGACGGGTACCACGAGGACATCGCGGGGCTGGTCGCCGACGCGGGTGCGCCGGCGACCGTACGGGACGCCTCGGCCGTGACCGACCGGCTGGCCGTGATGACGGACGGGCTGGCCACCGTCACGGACGTGGTGGCCGGTCTTGAGATCGGTGACGCCACCGTGCGTACGTCGATCCTGGAGCGGATCGCGGAGGTGCTGGGCGGGGCCAACCGCGCCCGCGCCACGCTCGACGCGCGGCGGCGGGAGCTGCTGTCGAAGGAGGGGCGGGCCGAGTTCGCCGCCGAGTTCGCGCTGCTCGGGCAGGCGGTCACGGGGGCGCTGGCCGCCGCCGAATCGCCGGAGGCCTGTGACGACCAACTGGCCCGGCTAATGCTGCAGTTGGAGAACCTGGAGTCGCGGTTCGCGGAGTTCGACGACTTCCTCGCCGAGCTGGCCGGGCGCCGGAGCGAGGTGTACGAGGCTTTCTCGGCCCGTAAGCAGACGCTCCAGGACGAGCGGGCGCGGCGGGCCGAGCGGCTCGCCGGGTCGGCGCAGCGGGTGCTGGAGACCATCGGCCGGCGGCTCGCCGCGCTCGACGACCTCGACGCCGTGCACACCTACTTCGCCTCCGACCCGATGGTCGCCAAGGTCCGCCGGACCGCCGACGAGCTGCGCGAACTGGGCGATCCCGTACGGGCGGAGGAGCTGGACGGGCGGCTGAAGGCGGCCCGCCAGGAGGCCGGGCGGGCCCTGCGCGACCGCAGCGAGCTGTACGCGGACGGCGGGTCGGTCATCAAGCTGGGGCGCCACCGGTTCGCGGTGAACACCCAGCCGTTCGACCTGACGCTGGTGCCGGCCGGTGAGCGCCTTGCCTTCGCGCTGACCGGGACGGACTACCGGGCGCCGGTCACCGACCCGGCCTTCGAGGCGACCCGCCCGTACTGGGAACAGCTGCTCCCCTCGGAGTCGGCGGCCGTCTACCGGGGCGAGCACCTGGCCGCCCGCCTCCTGGCCGAGCAGGGCGCCGAACGTCTCGCCGTCCTGGCCGACAACGAACTCGCCCTGCTCGTGCGGGAGTCGGCGGCCGAGGCGTACGACGAGGGGTACACCCGGGGCGTCCACGACGAGGACGCCACCGCCATCCTGCGCGCCCTGCTGCGCCTGTACGCGGAGGCGGGGCTTCTGCGCCACGAGCCCGCCGCCCGGGCGGCGGCCCAGCTCTTCTGGGCGTACGGCACCGACGAGGCGCTGCGCACGTCCTGGACCCGGCGCGCAGCCTCCCTGGCCCGCGCCCGCGACACCTTCGGGCTCGCCCCGGCCATCGCCGTGCTCCAGGAGGAATGGGCCGCCGCCATCGGCGGGTTCGGGTCCGGTGCGCCGGCCGACGCCGTCGCCGCGTACCTCTTCGAGGAGCTGACCACCGGGCCCGCCGGGTTCGTCGGGGGCGCCTCGATCCGCGCGTTCCTGGACGCCTTCCACCGGGCGGCCGGCCCCGACGCGTACGCGGACGACCTCGCCGCTCTCGGCGGTGACCTGGCCGCCCGCAGGCAGCTCGTGGAGGGCTGGCTCACCCCGTACGCGGAGGCCACCGGCGCCGGCACGGACCCCGGCGACCTGGCGGAGGCCGTCGCGGTGGAGCTCTGCCCGGAGCTGGAGCGGTACGGGTGCGAGGCGCCGCTCACGGAGCGGGTGGAGGGCCTCCTCGGCGACCACCCGCGCGTCGGGAGCGGCGGAACCCTCACCGTACGGATCGATGAACTCCTTGCCCGTACGGGGGAGTTCCGGACGCATGCCGTGCCCGCCTTCCGGGCCTACCAGCGGCTGCGCACCTCCCTGGTGGCCGCGGAGCGCGGGCGGCTGCGGCTGGACGACCACCGGCCGCGCGTGATGTCGGCGTTCGTCCGCAACCGGCTGCTCGACGAGGTGTACCTGCCGCTGATCGGTGACAGCCTCGCCAAGCAGCTCGGCACCGCCGACGCCGACCGGCGTACCGACTCGCAGGGCCTGCTCCTGCTCGTCTCGCCGCCGGGGTACGGCAAGACGACGCTCATGGAGTACGTCGCGGACCGGCTCGGGATGGTCCTCGTCAAGATCAGCGGGCCGAACCTGGGACACGACGTCACCTCGCTCGACCCCGCCCAGGCGCCGAGCGCGACCGCCCGGCAGGAGATCGAGAAAATCAACTTCGCGTTGGAGGCGGGCAACAACACGCTGCTGTACCTGGACGACATCCAGCACACCTCGCCCGAACTCCTGCAGAAGTTCATCCCGTTGTGCGACGCCACCCGCCGTATCGAAGGCGTACGGGACGGCGAGCCGCGCAGCTACGACCTGCGGGGCAAGCGGTTCGCGGTCTGCATGGCGGGCAACCCGTACACGGAGTCCGGCGAGCAGTTCCGGATCCCGGACATGCTGGCCAACCGGGCCGACGTCTGGAACCTCGGCGAGGTGCTCAGCGGCCGGGACGACGTCTTCGCGCTGAGCTTCGTGGAGAACGCGCTGACCGCCAACCCGGTCCTCGCCCCGCTGGCCGCCCGCTCGCGCGACGACCTGGCGCTGCTGGTGCGGCTGGCGGGCGGCAGCGACCCGGCGGCCCACGCCGAGCACCTGGAACACCCCTACTCGGCAGTGGAGCTGGACGCCGTACTGGCCGTGCTGCGGCATCTGCTGACCGCCCGGGACACCGTCCTCGCGGTGAACGCGGCGTACATCGCCTCGGCCGCGCAGACGGACGCGACGCGCACGGAGCCGCCGTTCCGGCTCCAGGGTTCGTACCGCAACATGAACAAGATCGCGGAGCGGATCGTGCCCGTCATGAACGACGCCGAGCTCTCCGCCGTCGTCGACGACCACTACGCGGGCGAGGCCCAGACGCTCACCACGGGCGCCGAGGCCAACCTGCTCAAGCTGGCCGCCCTGCGGGGCACGCTCACCGCCGAACAGGCCGAGCGCTGGGCGGCGATCACCGCCTCCTACGTCCGTACGCAGGCACTCGGCGGCCCGGACGGCGACCCGATGACCCGAGCCGTGGCCGCCCTGGGGCTGCTCGCGGACCGGATCGCGGCGGTCGAGACGGCGATCCAGCGGGCCGCGGACCCCCGTCACCTGCTGGCAGGCCCGGCCGGCGCGGTGAACCAGCCACCGGGGGACCAGAACCGGCCAGGGTTCCCGAACCACCGTGCGAAGATCACAAACATTCCACACTGACCGGGAAGACCGAGCCGGAAGGATCACGGCATGCTGGGTTTCGTGCCCCCACTTCCTCAGCAGCCGGGACGACCGCAGCCAGGGCGTCCGCCGGCCACCGGCCACATGATCGTCTGCGGCGACGACGCGCTGGCACGCAGGCTCGCCGTGGAGCTGCGCTTCGTCTACGGGGAACGGGTCACCCTGCTCCTGCCGCCCGGCCGCGACGCCAACAGCCCCGAGACACCGCTGACCCAACGGGGGCGCGCGGCGGCCCTGTTCGGCCGGATGTCGGCGGCGATGAACCGCACCGCCGCCGCGGGGAACGGCGGCAACGACACCAACGCCGGGGTCGAGGCCGTCCGGATCATGGAGGCGCCAGAGCCCTCCGACGACGTACTGGAGGAGGCGGGCGTCGACCGGGCGGCCGCCCTCGCCCTCGTCTACGACGACGACGAGCGCAACATCCGCGCCGCCCTGACCGCCCGCCGCCTCAACCCCCGTCTGCGGCTGGTGATCCGGCTCTACAACCGCAAGCTCGGGCAGCACCTGGAGGAGCTGCTCGACCAGGCGGCCGCCGTCGCCATGCCCGGCATCGACCCGGCGCTGCTCGACGCCTCCACCACCGTCCTCTCCGACGCCGACACCGCCGCCCCCGCCCTCGCCGCCACCGCTCTCACCGGCAGCAGCAAGATCATCCAGGCGGAGGGGCTGCTCCTGCGCGCGGCCGAACGCCCGCCGCCCCGCCCCGGCGAGACGCTCGACCCGGGGCTGTGCACCCTCGCACTGCTCTCCTCCACCACCAACGACCCGGCGGGGGCCGAAGGTTCGGACAGCAGCGGCGACGAGGGGCCCGAACTCCTGCCCAGCGAGGAGACCGTGGCGGCGGCGGAAGGACGCGGGACCGTCGTCCTGGAGGCGATCAGCCGGGCCGCCCCCGACCGCCCCGCGACCCGGATGGGAGGCCGGGGCGCGCCGCTCTCCCAGGTCTTCTCGCGCCGGCTGCGCTGGTCGGCCCTCGGCGTCGCGGTCGCCGCGCTCTCCCTGGTGGTCGCCTCGCTCCTGACCACCAAGGACACGGCGGTCCACTCCACCTACCTCACCCTGCTCGACCTGCTGGGCATGAACGACCCGGCGGAGGACGCACCGGCGGCCCGGCAGATCATCCAGCTCCTCTCCGGCATCGCCGGGCTGCTCCTGCTCCCGCTGCTGATCGCCGCCGTCCTGGAGGCGTTCGGCACCCTGCGCACCGCTTCCTCGCTGCGCCGCCCGCCGCGCGGTCTGTCGGGGCACGTGGTGCTGCTGGGGCTCGGCAAGATCGGTACGCGCGTCCTCGTACGCCTCCGCGAGCTCGACATCCCCGTGGTCGTCGTGGAGGAGGACCCCGACGCGCGGGGCATCCCGCTGGCCCGCTCCATGCACGTGCCGACCGTCCTGGGTGACGTCACGCAGGAAGGCGTCCTCGAAGCGGCCAAGATCCGCCGCGCCCACGCCCTCCTCGCGCTCACCAGCATCGACACGACGAACCTGGAGGCGACGCTGTACGCCCGGTCGGTGAAGCCGGACCTGAGGGTGGCGCTGCGGCTGTACGACGACGAGTTCGCCACCGCCGTCTACCGCACCCTGCGCACCGCGCACCCCCAGGCCCTGACCCGCTCCCGCTCGGTCTCCCACCTGGCCGCACCCTCCTTCGCGGTCGCCATGATGGGCCGCCAGATCCTCGGGGCGGTCCCGGTCGAGCGGAAGGTCATGCTCTTCGCCGCCCTGGAGGTGGCGGGCCACCCACAGCTGGAGGGCCGCACGGTGCAGCAGGCGTTCCAGGCGAGCTCGTGGCGGGTCCTGGCCATCGACGCGACCCCGCCCGCCGACCGCAACCCCGACCTCGCGGCCCTCCCCCCGTACCCCCTGGACGGCGGTGCGCAGCCGCCCTCCGGCCTGGTCTGGGACCTGCACCCCGGGTACGTGCTGCGCGCCCAGGACCGGGTGGTGATCGCCGCCACCCGGCGGGGGCTGGCGGAACTGCTGCGGCGGCAACGGTCGGTGCTGCCGCGGCAGTAGGGCCGGGTCCGGACCTCTACCGGATCGTGCCCATCGCCTCCCGCACCTCCTCCAGGGTGGCCTCCGCGACCGCGTTCGCCCGCTCGTTGCCCGCGCGCAGGACGGACCGTACGTACGTGAGGTCCGCCGCGTACTCCGCCCGGCGCGCCCGGACGGGGGCCAGGTGGCTGTTGACCGCGTCGGTCACCGTCCGCTTGAGGGCGGCGGCTCCGCCGGCGCCGATCTCCGCCGCGACCTCGTGCGGGTCCCGCTCCAGGCAGAGGGCGGCCAGCAGGACCAGGGAGGAGACGCCGGGGCGGGCGTCGGGGTCGTAGGTGATGTACCGGTCGGCGTCCGTGGTGGCGCCCTTGATGAGGCGGGCGGTCTCGTCGGCGGTGGCGCCGAGCGGCACGGAGTTGGCGCGGCTCTTGCTCATCTTGGTGCCGTCGGTGCCGAGCAGCAGGGGCGCGGCGGACAGCAGGGCGTCCGGTTCCGGGAAGACGTTCCCGTACCGCTCGTTGAAGCGGCGGGCGACCGTCCGGGTGAGTTCGAGGTGGGGCAGCTGGTCCTGGCCGACCGGGACCACGTTGCCCTTGCAGAAGAGGATGTCGGCGGCCTGGTGGACCGGGTAGGTGTACATCAGCCCGCTGACCGCCGACTGCCGGGAGTGCGCGATCTCGTCCTTGACCGTGGGGTTGCGGCCCAGCTCCGCGACGGAGACGAGGCTGAGGAAGGGCAGCAGGAGCTGGTTGAGCGCGGGGACGGCACTGTGGTTGAAGACGGTGGACCGGGCCGGGTCGATACCGAGGGCCAGGTAGTCCAGGAGCAGCCCGTCGGTGTACTCCCCCAGCCGCTCGGCGGTGTCCCGGTCGGTGAGGACCTGGTAGTCGGCGATCAGGACGAAGACGTCCACGCCGAGGTTCTGGAGGCGGACCCGGTTGTTCAGGGTGCCGAAGTAGTGGCCGAGGTGGAGAGGGCCGGTGGGGCGGTCGCCGGTGAGGACCCGGAAGCGGCCGGGGTCCTGGACGAGGTGGCGCTCCAGCTCGGCGCTGCGGAGCTCGGCGAGGGTGGGTGCGGTGGTGATGGCAGTGGCTGCGGTAGTGACGGTGGCTGCGGTGGTGGAGATGGCTGCGGTCATGGGTGGGGTCTCCTCGCGGGTCATGGGTGCGTGGAGGACGGCCCGAGCGGTGGGGGTTCGGTGCCCCGTTCCCGTACATCGCACCTATGAGAAGGCAGCGAAAAGGGCCGTCCATGGTGAACGGCCCTGGGTTCCGTGCAGACAGGTGCTGCGGCCGCTCCTTAAGAGGAGCGCCACCAGTTTCGGCACGGTACGGAGGTCATACGGTCACTGTACCGGCCATGGGCTTGGCGCCGGGTGAATAGAACGGCGAGGGCAGGTGGCCGCGGCCGCTACTTGTGCGCGTGATCGCCCACGTAGAAGAGGATCCAGATGAAGCCCGCGAAGAGGTGCGTCGCGAAGATGTAGACGAAGACGCGCAGGGCGACGCCCCGCGCCTTCCAGCTCTCGCTGTCGCTGTCACTCCCGCTCATGATCCGCTTCTCTCCTCCGCTGCTTCCGCACCCGTCACCCCGGAACCGTGGAGCACCGTGTTTCACGTGAAACCGTGGCCGGGCAGCCCCCACAGCGTACGCCGAGCCTGGACCGCCCCAGAGGGAATGTGGCGAAATGCACCGTTAGGCACCTTCGGCTCTACTGAGCTTTCATGAGCAACCTTCCGTTCGACGACACGACCGACTTCGCGAACGCCGACCGCGGGTTCATCACCGCACTCGAACCGGGAAAGCAGCTGATCGACTCGCTCGCCGTACGGGTCGACGGGCCGCGCGCCTGGGACAGGGAGCTGGTGATCGACCTCGTCGTGACCGGACCGGCCCAGTCCCGGCACCGGCTCACGCTGCACAACGGGGCCCTCACCCACCGCAGCGCCGACCGGACGGACCAGGTGGACGGAGTGGACCGGGGCGGCTCCCGGGCGCCGGCGGGGCTGACCCTCACCCTCACCAAACCGCAGCTGCTCTCCGTCCTGGCGGGCGGTGGACTCGACGGGATCGAGCAGAGCGGTGACGCGTCCCTGCTCGGCGACCTCTTCGCGGTGCTCGCGGAGCCGGACAAATCATTCCCGATTGTGACGCCGTAATGGTGAATCCCCTGGTCAGGGAGGTGGCCGAGGCGGGGGAATAGGTCGCGGGGGCGTCCCGTTGTAGGGTGTAGTTCAACGTTCAACCAATTCCTCGCAAGGCCGGCCCTCAAGGGCCGCCTCGCCAGGGCCACACCGACCACGCGGACCATCACAGGAGGCGGGCGCCATGCAGTTCGGGATCTTCACCGTCGGGGACGTCACCACCGACCCGACCACCGGCCGGACGCCGACCGAGAACGAGCGGATCAAGGCGACCCTGGCCATCGCGCAGAAGGCCGAAGAGGTCGGCCTGGACGTCTTCGCGACCGGCGAGCACCACAACCCGCCGTTCGTCCCGTCCTCCCCGACGACGACGCTCGGCTACATCGCCGCCCGCACCGAGAACCTGATCCTGTCCACGTCCACCACCCTGATCACCACCAACGACCCGGTGAAGATCGCCGAGGACTACGCCACCCTCCAGCACCTCGCGGACGGCCGCGTCGACCTGATGATGGGCCGGGGCAACACCGGACCGGTCTACCCCTGGTTCGGCAAGGACATCCGCCAGGGCATCCCGATGGCCATCGAGAACTACGCCCTGCTGCACAAGCTGTGGCGCGAGGACGTCGTGGACTGGGAGGGCAAGTTCCGTACCCCGCTGCAGTCCTTCACCGCGACCCCGCGCCCGCTGGACGGCGTCCCGCCGTTCGTCTGGCACGGCTCCATCCGCTCGCCGGAGATCGCCGAACAGGCCGCCTATTACGGTGACGGGTTCTTCCACAACAACATCTTCTGGCCGATGGAGCACACCAAGAAAATGGTCTCCCTCTACCGGCGCCGCTACGCCCACTACGGTCACGGCACCGCCGAACAGGCCATCGTGGGGCTCGGCGGCCAGGTGTTCATGCGCAAGAACTCGCAGGACGCGGTACGGGAGTTCCGCCCGTACTTCGACAACGCGCCGGTCTACGGCCACGGCCCGTCCCTGGAGGAGTTCACCCGCGAGACCCCGCTGACCGTCGGCTCCCCGCAGGAGGTCATCGAGCGGACGCTGACGTTCCGGGACGCGGTGGGCGACTACCAGCGGCAGCTGTTCCTGATGGACCACGCGGGGCTCCCGCTGAAGACGGTCCTGGAGCAGCTCGACATCCTCGGCGAGGAGGTCGTGCCCGTCCTGCGCAAGGAGTTCGCCAACCTGCGGCCGGCCGGTGTGCCGGATTCCGCGCCCGTCCACCCGGCGGTCGCCGCCGTCCGCACCGCCCGTACCGCCCTCACGACGGACAAGAAGGAGGTCTGACCGCGATGTTCGCCACCACACCGCTGCGCATCGTCGCCGTCTCGGCCGGGCTGAGCCAGCCGTCCTCCACCCGGCTGCTGGCCGACCGGCTGGCCGCCGCCACCCGCGAGCGCCTCGCCGCCGAGCAGGACCGGAACGTCGAGGTCCAGGTCGTCGAACTCCGTGACCTCGCCGTGGACATCGCCCACCACCTGCTCAGCGGCTTCCCCTCGGCCACGCTGCGGGAGGCGATCGACGCGGTGACGGAGGCGGACGGGCTGATCGCCGTGACACCCGTGTTCACCGCCTCGTACAGCGGTCTGTTCAAGTCGTTCTTCGACCTGATCGACAACACCGCGCTGACCGGCAAGCCCGTCGTGATCGCCGCGACGGGCGGCACGGCCCGGCACTCGCTCGTCCTGGAGCACGCGCTGCGGCCGCTCTTCGCCTACCTGCGGGCCGTCACCGTGCCCACCTCCGTCTACGCGGCGTCGGAGGACTGGGGCTCCTCGGGCGACGAGTACACCGAGGGCCTGCCGTCCCGGATCCGCCGCGCGGGCGGCGAGCTGGCCTCCGCGGTCCTTGGCCGCACGGTCTCCGGCGCCTCGCGGGCACCGGGACTGGACGACGGGGAGGACGCGGTCGTCCCCTTCGAGCAGCAGCTCGCGGACCTGCGGCTGGACTGAGCCGACGGGACGGAGAACGGACGATACGGCCGGACCGGCCCGGACCGGCCGTATTGCCCGTTTTGGATGATCCGATGTGATTACAGTGAAAGTGGATGCGGCAACGCATCCTGTTCCGAGCCGCACCGAGCTGGAGGCAGATATGGGCAGGATCGTCGTGGGTGTGGACGGGTCCGATCCCTCGATCAAGGCACTGCACTGGGCCGTACGCCAGGCCGAGCTGACCGGTGACTCGGTGGAGGCCGTGAACAGCTGGGAGTACCCCGCGACCAGCTGGGCGTCGATGATGCCGGGCCTGCCGGAGGACTTCGACCCGCAGGCGCTGGCCACCGTCTCCCTGAACGAGGCGCTGGAGGAGGCCCTCGGTGCGGCGGGAGCGGCCGCGATCAGCAAGATCGTGGTCATCGGCAACCCCGCCCAGGCCCTGCTGGACCGGGCCAAGGGCGCCAGCCTGCTCGTCGTGGGCGCCCGCGGCCGCAGCGGCCTCAAGGCGACGCTGCTCGGCTCGGTCAGCCTCCACGTCACGCAGCACGCTCCGTGCCCGGTGACGGTGGTGCGCGACTGAGGGGTTTCCCTCGGCCGCATCGAGGCCCGCGCCCGCACCGGGGGTTTCTCCGCCGGAGGGAGCCGTTGTCAGTGGTGCCTCCTATCGTGTGGTCATGACCCCTGCTCTGTTCGGGCGTGACCATCCCGCAGGCGTCCTGCGCTCGGAGATCGTCCGGGCCACGGACAGCCACGGCGGTCTCGTGCTGGTCACGGGCGAGGCCGGGATCGGCAAGACCACCCTCGTCACCGACGCCGCGCACGAGGCGCGGCGGCGCGGGGCGCTGGTGGTCGGCGGTTCCTGCTGGGACTCCGACAGCACCCCCGGTTACTGGCCCTGGGTGCAGGTGCTGCGCGGCCTGCGCCGCTCCGCCACCGCGGCGGAGTGGGCGGCGGCCCAGGAGGCGGCGGACGGGCGGCTCGGCATCCTCCTCGGCGACCCGGCGAACGACGGCAAGGCCGCCGGACCGAGTACGGGAGAGGCGGACGGGGACAACGCGTCCGGGGCCTCGGCGGACGGCGCCGAGGCCTTCGGGCTGTACGACGCGGTGACCACGGCCCTCGTCACCGTCTCCCAGAGCCGCCCGCTGGTGGTGGTCCTGGACGACCTCCACAGCGCCGACCCGGCCTCGCTCCGCCTGCTCGAATTCGCCGCCCAGCACGCCTGGTTCGAGCGGCTGCTGCTCATCGGCACCTACCGGGACGTCGAGGTGGAGGCCCCCGGCCACCCCCTCCAGCAGCTGATCCTGCCCCTCGTCTCACGCGCCTCGGCCACCCTCACGCTGACCGGTCTGGGCCGCGACGAGGTGGGGGCGCTGATGGCCGTGACGACGGGCCGCGAGCCCGCGCCGCAGCTGGTCGACGAGGTCCACCGGCGCACCGGCGGCAACCCGTTCTTCGTCGAGCAGACGGCCCGGCTCTGGCACAGCGGAAGCCCCGTCTCCACCATTCCGCCCGGGGTCCGGGAGGCGGTCCGGCAGCGGTTGAGCCTGCTGCCGGACGCGGTCGTCTCGCTGCTGACCGCCGCCGCCGTGCTCGGCCGGGAGTTCCGCCGGCAGGTCCTGGCCGTGGTGCACGGTTCCCCGGTCCCCCAGGTGGAGCGGCTGCTGGAGTCGGCGATCGTCGCCCGGGTCGTCGTCCCGCGCCCCTCCGGGAGTTACGCCTTCGCCCACGACCTGCTGCGCGAGACGCTGTACGCCTCCCTCGGTGACGCGGACACCCGCCGCCGTCACGCCGCCGCCGTACGGGCGCTGGACGCGCACGGCGGCCTCGGCGACGCGGTGCGGCCCGGGGACCTCGCCCGCCACGCCCACCTCGCCGGGGAGGAGCTGGAGCGCGACCGCCGGATCGACCTGCTGCTCACCGCCGCCCGGGACGCCTCGGGGCGCCTGGCCGACGAAGAGGCCATCGGCCACTACCGCCGGGCCCTCGCGCTGGCGTCGGGGGAGGCGGGCTCGGAGGTCGCCGGGATGCCGGACGGGACGGGTGAGGTGGCTGCCGGTATGCCGGGCGGGCCGAACGGGGCGTCGCCCGGGCGGGTGGCGGTGCCCGACCACCGCCGGGCCGCGCTCATCTGCCTCGACCTCGGCGAACAGCTGCGGCACTCCGGGGAGACCGCCGAGGGGGACCGGCTGCTTGACCGGGCGGTCGACCTGGCACGGGAGCTGGACGATCCCGAGCTGCTGGCCCGGGTGGCGATCACCCTGTACCGCCGGGGCACTCTGGGCGGCGGCGGGGCGTTCATGGTGACATTCCTGGGGGAGGCCCACCGCAAGGTCACCGGCAAGGACGGGCAGGACAGCCTCTCCGCCGACCGGCTCGCGCAGGAGCTGGCCATCCACATCATGGCCCTGGCCCGCAGCGGCTCGGACGACGAGGCCCTCGCCTTCTCCCTCTGGGCGCGCCACGACTCCGTGTGGGGTCTCGGCTCGGCGGTGGAGCGGCTCGGGCTGACCGACGAGATGGCCGTCGTCGGCCGGCGCACCCAGAACCTGGACATGGAGCTGCACGCCACCTCCATGCGGTGGGTGGCCCTGCTGGAGCTCGGCGACCCGGCCTTCATCGACCAGTACCGCACGTTCATCCGGGCCGCCGAGCGCTCGGAGCTGCCCCGGTTCGCGCTGGCCGTCGCCGTCGACGGCAGCCTGATCGCCTCCCTCCAGGGCCGGTTCACCGAGGCGGCCGACGCGCTCAACGGTGAGGCCCTCGGCATGGAGGGCGAGGACCACGAGGCGTTCGGCTTCATGGGGTGCCATCTGCACTGGTCCCTGCACCTGCTCCGGGGGCGCTTCGCGGAGGCCGAGAAGGTCCTGGCCGCGCTGCCGGGCGCCCGGTATCCCTACCCCGGGCTGCTGGAGGCGCTCACCGCGGTCGAGCAGGGCGACGCGGCCCCGGCACTCCGCCTGATCGCGGAGCAGTCGGACCGCCCGGCCCCCTATCCGCGGGCGTTCATGCCGCTCTGGCTCCGGCTGCTGGCCCAGACGGCCGCGACCACCGGCGACCGGCGCCTGATCACTCTCGCCGAGGACGAGCTCACCCCCTACACGGGCCAGTGGGTCGTCTCGCTGTACGGGTGCGACATCGGCGGCCCCGTCGACCTCTGGCTCGGGATGCTCGCCGCCGCCCGCGACGACCGGGACACGGCGGTGGCCACGCTCACCGAGGCCGCAGCCTCCGCGGACCGCCTCCGCGCCCGCCCCTGGGCCGTACGCACCCGGCTGCACCTGGCCCGCTCGCTCCTCGCCCGCGCGGAGCCGGGCGACACCGGCCGGGCCCGCGGTCTACTCACCGAAGTGGAGCGGGAGGCTGCCGAGTTGGGCCTGCACCACCTGGCCTCCGCAGCGACCGCCCTCCGCACACCCCCGTCGGCCTCCGACCACGGAACCACCATCGGCTCCCCCGCTCCCGCCCCTGTTCCCGTCGCCGCCCCCACCCCGGCAGCCGCCGAGTTCCGCCGCGACGGGGCCGTATGGCAGTTGCGCTGGGACGGGCGGACCGTCCACGTCCCGGACACCAAGGGCCTGCGGGACCTGCACACCCTGCTGGGGCTCCCCGGTGCCGACGTACCGGCAGTGCAACTGCTCGCCCCCGAGGGTGGGAGCGTCGTGATCGCCGCCGGGCAGCTGGGCGGCGATCCGGTGCTCGACGAGGAGGCCAAGCGCCGGTACAAGGACCATCTGGACCGGCTGGACGCCGAGATAGACCGCGCGGCGGCACGGGGCGACACCCAGCAGGTCGAGGCGTACGACCGGGAGCGGCAGGCCCTCCTCGACCAGCTGCGCACCGCGGCGGGGCTGGGCGGCCGGAGCCGCCGCCTGGACGACCGGACCGAGCGGGCCCGCAAGACGGTCACCGCCCGCATCCGCGACACCCTGCGCAAGCTGGACTCCCTGCACCCCGAACTGGCGGCGCACCTGCGGGAGTCCGTGACCACGGGCACCACCTGCGCCTACCGCCCCGGCCACGCCCCCGACTGGCAGCTGTGACCCGGCGCCGATGCGGCACCGGGTCACGATCAGGGAGTCACAGCCGGTAGGTCACTTCCGTTTCGTCACTTCCGGTTGTAGAGCCGCATCGTCACGGCGCCGAAGACCACCATGATCAATCCGGCCCACCCCAGCGACCAGGCGAGGGCGGACGCGGGCCAGTTGCCCGCCATCAGCTCGCGTACCGCCGTGGCCAGGTGGGTGATCGGGCTGTTGTTCACAAAGGCCTGCAGCCAGCCCGGCATCGTCTTCGGGTCGACGAAGACGTTGCTGAGGAAGGTGAGCGGGAAGATCACCATCATGCTGACGCCCATCACGGACTTCTCCGTGCGCAGCAGCAGCCCGAACATGGTCCAGATCCACGAGAACGCGAACGCGAAGACCAGCAGCAGGGCCACCCCCGCCAGCACCCCGAGCACTCCGCCGTCCGGCCGGAACCCGATGATCATGCCGACGGTGAGCATCACCGCCGAGGCCAGGACATAGCGCAGGACGTCGCCGAGGAGATAGCCGACCATCGGTGCGGGCCGCCAGATCGGCAGCGTACGGAACCGGTCGAAGACGCCCTTGGTGATGTCGGTGTTGACCGAGACACCCGTGTACATCGTGATCATCACGACGCTCATGACCAGGATGCCGGGCAGCAGGAACTGGATGTACTCCTGCGTGGAGCCGGCCAGCGCCCCTCCGAAGAGGTACGTGTACATCAGGACCAGCATGATCGGGAAGGCCGTCACATCGAAGAGCTGTTCCGGCACATGCTTGATCTTCAGCATGGCGCGCCAGCCGAAGGTGAGCGAGGCCGACAGCGCGCTGGGCCTCGGCGGCCGCTCCAGGCCGACCAGGAGGGCCGAGAGGCGCTCCGCGTCCGGCGCGGCGAGCTCGACGCCCTCGAGCTCCGTCTTGGTGGTCGCGGTGCTCATGCCGCCACTCCCTTCTTGTCCGTGAGGGCGAGGAAGACCTCGTCGAGGCTGGGCTGTCCCAGCGAGAAGTTGTCGACCGTGATGCCGGACCGGGCCAGCTCGGCCAGGGCCCGGGCAGCCTGTTCCGCCGCGCCCCGGTCGGATCCGTGCGCGTCGATCCGGGCGGTCAGCGCCACCGGGTCCGCGTCCAGCTGGACCGTGGCGTCCAGCGCGAGGGAGAGCACCCGCTCGGCCTCGGGCCGCTGGGCGGCATCGCGCAGCCGCAGGTGAACGGTCCCGGAACCGACGGAGGCCTTGAGCTCGCCCTTGGTGCCCTCGGCGATCACCCGGCCGTGGTCGATCACGGCGATCCGGGAGGCCAGCTGGTCGGCCTCGTCCAGATACTGCGTGGTCAGCAGGACCGTGGTGCCGTGCCCGACGACCGCGCGCACGATGTCCCAGACCTGGTTGCGGCTGCGCGGGTCGAGCCCGGTGGTCGGCTCGTCCAGGAAGAGCAGGTCGGGGGTGTTGAGGATGGAGGCGGCGATGTCGATGCGGCGCCGCATGCCTCCCGAGTAGTTCTTCACCTGCTTGCCCGCCGCCTCGGTCAGCCCGAACCCTTCGAGCAGCTGGGCCGCCCGGTCGCGGGCCGCCGGCTTGGAGTGCCCGAGGAGCCGAGCGAGCAGGATGAGGTTCTCGCTGCCGGTCAGGTCCTCGTCCACCGAGGCGTACTGCCCGGTGAGACTGACCCGGCTGCGGACGGCGTCGGCTTCCTTCACCACGTCCTTGCCGAACACCCGGGCGGATCCGGCGTCCGGGCGCAGCAGCGTCGCGAGCATCCGTACGGTGGTGGTCTTCCCGGCGCCGTTGGGTCCGAGGACCCCGTAGACGGTGCCGGTCGGGACAGCGAGGTCGACGCCGTCCACCGCGCGGTTCTCACCGAAGACCTTCACCAGCCCCGTGGTCTCGATGGCCAGTTCAGTACTCATGAATCCATTCCTTGTACGTCGTCGTCGATGTTCGGGGGGGCGGGTGCAGATCAGGGTGCGGAGCGCGCGGGGGCGGGTGTCAGGAGACGTAGGGGCGGACCGCCCGCGCCTCGCGCAGGGCCCAGCCCCACCATCCGAGCTGGTCGAGCATCAGCCGCACCGCCCGGTCCCGCGCGCAGGCCCCGGCGCGGTCCTCCAGCGGCGTGTGCAGGAAGTCGAGGGCGACCCCGTTGCGCAGGGTCACCGTGTGCAGCTCCGTGAAGACCGAGCGCAGCTGTTCCACCGCGTACAGCCCGGAGGAGCCGTGGCCGTAGCTCACGAAGCCGACCGGTTTGGTCTGCCATTCGTCGTACGCGAAGTCGATGGCCTGCTTGAGGGAGGCCGGGAAGGAGCGGTTGTACTCCGGGGTGACCACGACGAAGGCCTCGGCCTTCCCGATCGCCCCGGCGAACTCCGTCATCTGCTCCGTCGCCCGCTCCGGGTAGTGCACGGGGAAGTCGAACTCCGCGAGGTCCAGCACGACGAGGTCGAGCTCGCCCCGTACCCGAGCCCGCTCCACGAACCAGCGGCCGACCGCGTCGCCGATCCGCCCTTCGCGCGTGCTGCCGATGATCACCGCGACCCGCAGCGGGTCCCCGCCGTCACCGCTGCCACCGGCCTGCCCGGTCTCCCTGGCTTCTCCGGTCTCGTCGGCCTCTCCGATATCGCCGGTCTCGCCGGTCTCCGCGTCGTCCGTCATCGTTCGCTCCTCCTCCCGCTCCCTCTCCGGCTTCCTCACCCTTAGGGCGCCAGACGGCGGGGCGCGGCCGCCAGATGCAATCTGGCGGCCGCGAGCAGAAGAAGCCTCGGTCAGCGCTCCCGCGAGTAGAAGAAGTAGAACGTGGTCAGGAAGACACCCACGCCGACCACCAGCCCCAGCACGGTCGACCGCACCACGCCGGTATCCGTCAGGCTCACCAGGAAGCCGATCGCGCAGGCGGTCAGGGCGCCGTACGCCACCGCCCGCAGCCCGTGCGGCAGTGACCGCTGGATCCGGCCCAGCGCGAAGCAGAGAGCCGCCAGCGCCGCACCGGAGACGAGGCCCAGGACGACCTGCCCGCCGGTGCTGGGGCCGCCGTCCCGGCGGATGAACGCGGCGTAGAACCCGTAGATGATGCCGAGCGCCAGAGGCAGCGCCACGGCGAGCGGAGTGAGACTGCGGGGCCGTGCGTGCGCGCGGGCCCCCTTCCGGCCGGGCATGGCTGCGTGTGTGACCATCGCGGACAGCTCCTTCCGTCGCCCCGTCGCGCGCCCCCGTTCCTCCAGAGCACACCCGCCCACGCGGCCCGGCAACTCGAACGGCGTACGGCCTGGAGCGGTCCGGCTCCGCAGGGGATTCCCTGGAGGGGTGCGGACCTCACCCCCGGCGACCTCGAAGCCCTCGAAGGCCTCGGCGATCTCGGCGACCTCGGTGGCCCTCTCGGCCGTCCTGCTCGTCCTGCTCGCCGTCCTGGTGCCGTTCAGCGCGCTCTCCGCCTGGGTCGACCTGGAGATCGACGACACCGACCGGTATGTCGCCGCCGTCTCCCCGCTCTCCTCCGACCCGGCGGTGCAGAGCACCGTCACGGACCTCATCACCGACGAGGCGATGCGGCAGATCGACCTCGGCCCGCTCCAGGACACGGTCCGGGACTTCCTGCACGAGGCCGTACGGTCCTTCACCTCCACCGAGGCCTTCCGCACCGCCTGGGACACCGCGAACCGGACCGCCCACGAGGCCGTGACCGCCGCGCTGGACGGCGACAGCGGCGAGGCGGTCATCATCGATCTGGCACCGGTGATCGAGCAGGTCAAGCAGGATCTGGTGAGCCAGGGGGTACCGTTCACGGATCAGATTCCCGTTCAGCGGACGGAGATCACGGTGATCGGCGCCGACCGTGCGGACTCCCTCAGGGACTCGTTCCACTGGCTGCGCTACTGCAGCATCTGGCCGGCCGTCGCCACGCTGGTCCTGCTCGTCCTGGTGGTGGGCATCGCGACGGTACGGGGCGGGCTCCGGGCCGCCCTGACGGCCACGGCGGCCGTCGGCGCCGGGTTCGTCCTCGGCGCGATCGTGCTGCGGATCCTGGTGGCGGTCGGCCGGAGCCGGGTGCTGGACGAGGTGCCGGGCAGCGACCGGGACGCGGCGGCCGCGGTGGTCGACGCCCTCACCGCCTCACTGCGGACCACGGTGTGGGCGGTGCTGGCGGTCGGCGCGGTCCTGCTGGTGGGGGCGGTGGTGGCCCGGGTGGTGCTGGGGCGCCGGAGGGCCGGGCGGGGGTAGACCGCCGGGGTGACCGGCCCGACGTTTCACGTGAAACAACGGGACAGAACCCGTACGGAGGACCGCCGGACGGCTCAGAGCTCCGGCGGGCGCCCCTGGAGGCGTTCCATCTCGCGACGGTCGCGCTTGGTCGGACGGCCCGTACCCCGGTCCCGTACCGGGACCTGGATCGCGAGCTCGCGCGGCGGCGGGGGCGGACTGTTGTCGACGAAGCACTCGACGGCCACCGGCGGCCCGACCCGCTTCTTCACGATCTTCGAGACGACCACCACCCGGTCCCGCCCCGCGTGCCTGAGCCGCACCTCGTCGCCGACGCGGACGGCCTGGGCGGGCTTGGCCCGCTCACCACCGACCTTCACATGCCCGGCCCGGCAGGCGGCGGCCGCCTGGGCACGGGTCTTCGTCAGCCGGACCGACCAGATCCACACGTCGACCCGGACGCTTCCCTCCGCCTGCGGCGCGTCACCGGAAACCATGGGTCCGACTGTAATGCGGACCGGGTGGTGGGCGGGCGGCAATAAGTCCGCCCGCCCGCCGGACCTCACACCCCGATGTCGCGTCCGTCCTTGCGCCAGACCGCGACGACGGACGGGCGGACGATCTTCCCGGGTCCGTCGGGCCAGATACTCGCCGGCTTCTCCACCGAGGCTCCGTCGACCTCGCCCGGGTGCTGGACGGCGACCAGGACACGGCGGTCCTGGATGACGGGACCACAGGTCTCCGCACCGGTCGGGACCGTCAGGAACTGCTTGAGCTCACCGCGCCGGTCGCCGTGGGTCGCGACGCCGAAGAGGCCGTCGTGCGAACCGAGCTGGTTGCCGTCCGTGGAGATCCACAGGTTGCCGTGGTCGTCGAACGCCACGTTGTCCGGGCAGGAGATGGGGCTGACGCTCTCCTTGGGGAAGCCGGAGAAGTACGTCGCGGGGTCGTTCGGGTCGCCCGCGACGAGGAAGAGCCGCCAGGCGAACCCGTCGCCCGCCGGGTCGTCCCAGTTCTCCGCGAGCTCCAGGATCTGCCCGTGCTTGTTGGCGTTGCGCGGGTTGGCCTCGTCCGCCCCGGCCTTGCCCTCCTTGCCGCGGTCGGAGTTGTTGGTGAGCGCCACGTAGACCCGGCCGGTGCGCGGCGAGGGCTCGACGTCCTCGGGCCGGTCCATCTTGGTGGCGCCGACCTTGTCACCGGCCAGCCGCGTGTAGACGTACACCTCGTCGGCGGTCATGCCGGGCACGTGCGAGGTGGTGCCGGTGGCCAGCGGGATCCAGACGCCGCTGCCGTCGAACTCGCCGTCGGTGGGCAGCTTGCCGGTGCCGTCGATCTCGGCGGCCGGGGAGTCGCCGGTCAGCTTCGCGACGTACAGCGTGCCCTCGTCCAGCAGCGTCAGGTTGTGCTCGCGGGCAGCGCGCGAGGTGCCCTTCTTCATCCGCTTGCTGGAGACGAACTTGTAGAGGTAGTCGAACTTCTCGTCGTCTCCCATGTAGACGACCGGGCGCCCGTCCGAGGTCAGCCGGGGCTGGGCCGCCTCGTGCTTGAACCGGCCCAGCGCGGTCCGCTTGCGCGGGGTGGAGTCCGGGTCGTACGGGTCGAGTTCGACGACCCAGCCGAAGCGGTTGGCCTCGTTGGGCTCCTTCGCCAGGTCGAACCGCCGGTCGAACCGCTCCCACTTGCGCTCGGTGGCGCCGGTGCCGATCCCGTACCGCTTGTGCATGTCGGTGTTGCCGTTGGCGAAGTACTGGTTGAAGTTCTCCTCGCCGTGCAGCGTGGTGCCCCACGGAGTCGTGCCGCCCGCGCAGTTGTTGAGGGTCCCGAGCACCTTGCGGCCGGTGCGGTCGGCGGACGTACGCAGCAGAGGGCTTCCCGCGGCCGGTCCGGTGACCCGGAATTCACTCGTGGCGGTGAGCCGGCGGTTGAGAGGGTGACGGCTGACCGGGCCCAGCTTGCCGGTGCGGTGCTCCTCCTGGACGACGACCACGGAGAGTCCGTGCGCGGCCCAGGCGATCTCCACCTGCTCGCGCGTGGGGTTGGCCGGATCGTAGCCGCGGAACATGAGGATCTCGTCCGTGTACTCATGGTTGGCGACCAGTACCTGACGGCCGCGCTCACCGCGGAGCGGGAGGAGCGAGAGGAAGTCGTTGTTGTAACCGAACTGGCCCGCCTGCGCCTTGGCGGACTGCTTGTCCGGGTTGAAGGCGGGCGCCCCGCGCAGGATCGGTTCGCCCCAGCGGATCACCACGTTCTGGCTGTACCCGTCGGGGATGGTGACCTTGTCGTTCTTATTGGGCGCGACCGGCGAGAACCGCAGGCCCCGGGCGCCGGACGGGGCCGGTTTACGGGGCGGTTCGTGGCCGTGCCCGGCAAGCGCGACGGCCTCCGCCTGGGGGGCGTTGGGGCCGGTCAGCGCGGCCGTTCCGGCTGCGGCGGCGACCGTCACGACGGCGGCTGCACGCATCATCGAGCGGCGCGAGACGGCACGGGCGATGATGTCGCCCGCGTACTCGTTGTCGCTGGTGTTCGGGGTCTCCTTGAAGCAGGCGTCCCCACAGCGGAAGCGGCAGGTCAGCGAGGAACGCCCGCCCGGGTGGGAGCTGATGAGCGGCAGCAGATTACGCACGTGGATTCCCTCCGTCGGTGTGTCGTGCGTGACGCTAGGTGCACCCCCACGCGGTCCGAGGGACTCCCGGTGAACGGCGGGTGAAGTCCGGGCCACCGCTGTTCCCTTGGAGCCGTACGTGAACACCGCCCCGGACGCCGCCCCGGACTCGGTCCGGGATCGGTTTCGGCTCGGTTGGCGCAGGGGTGGGCCGGACCGGCGAACGGCCGGATCCGGCCGCTAACCTTACGTATCCGTCCTGGCCAGGGATGAAATCACCCAGGTCGGACATTCCCCGCACCCAACTCATGCGAAAGGCCTCGCCCATGGGCATTCGGAGCTTGCTGCGTAAGGTGTTCGGCCGCACGGAGCAGGACGAGCCGACCACGGCCACCGTCCCGCCCCAGGCCGAGCGCACCCCGTCCACGGAGCCGGAGCGGGAGACCACTTCGGCGGCCGTGTCCGTGACGGAGGCCAAGGCGTCGATCCCGGCCCCGGCTTCGCCCTCAACACCTTCTTCTTCGCCTTCTTCGCCTTCTTCGGCCGCTTCCGAGTCCTCGAACGCCACCGAGCGTGACGCCGGTGCGGCGGATCTGGTGGCCGCGGCCTTCGACAAGGCGGCCACCGCCCCGGCGACTTCCTCGCCGACCGTCCCCGCACAGGGCTCGGGCCCGGACGCGGAGCCGAAGGTCGAGGCCGTGGCGGAGCCGGTCGCGGAGACCGTGGCCGAACCGGTCGCCGAGACCGATACCGAACCCGTGGCCGAGCCGGTCGCCGAGACCGTTGCCGAGCCGGTCAAGGCGGAGGAGCCCGTCGCTGAGCCCGTGAAGGCCGAGGAGCCCGCGCCGGCCCCGGCCGTGGAAACGGCCCCCGAGCCGACCGCAGAGCCGGCCCCGATCACGATCGACTTCGACCTGGATCCCGCGCCGGAGCCCGCCCCTGAGCCGGCGCCGGAGCCCACCCCGGCTGCCGACCCGGATGCGGAGCCGGTCGCGGCGGCCAAGGCCGAGCCCGCGCCGGAGGCCGAGCCGGAGCCTGCGTCCGAGCCCGAGACCGCCCCCGCAGCGGCGACCGCCGAGCCGGACGCCCAGCCGGAGCCGGAAGCGGAAGCAGCGCCCGCCCCCAAGACCTCAGCCCCCACCGAGGTCACCGAAGCGGCCGCAACCACAGCACCCACCACCGCAGACTCCGCGGCGGCAGCCCCCGAAACGGCAGCCCCCGCCGCCAAGCCCGCCACCACCCTCGCCCGCGTCACCTCGCGCGCCCCCCAGCTCGTCGCCCCGTACAAGGCGGCGCAGGCGGCGCTCAAGGAACACGGGCTGGCCGGGCTCCGCGCCCGCGTCTACCTGGTGCTCGACCGCTCGGGCTCCATGCGGCCGTTCTACAAGGACGGCAGCGCCCAGCACCTGGGCGACCGTGCCGTGGCGCTCGCCGCGCACCTGGACGCCGACGCCACCGTGTCCGTCGTCTTCTTCTCGACCGACATCGACGGCACCGGGACGATCGAGCTGGCCGCCCACGAGGGCCGCGTCGACGAGCTGAACGCGGGTCTGGGGCGTCTGGGCCGGACGAACTACCACCGCGCGGTCGAGGAGATCGTGGCGCACCACGAGAAGTCGCAGGAGACCGGACCGGCTCTGGTGATCTTCCAGACGGACGGCCCGCCGGACGCCAAGCAGCTCGCCCGCCAGGCGCTGGCGGACGCGGCACGGCTGCCGCTGTTCTTCCAGTTCGTCGCCTTCGGCGAGCAGGACGCGAAGGGCTTCGACTTCCTGCGGAAGCTGGACGCCCCCAACGCCGCCTTCTTCCACGCGGGCCCGGCCCCGCGCGAGATCGCGGACGCCGAGCTCTACCGGGAGATCCTCGCCGGGCTGCCGGCCTGGACCGCGGCACGCGAGGCCCGTACCGAGGCCTGACCGGCCGAGAGCTGACCTGTCGAGAGCCGACCGGCCGAGAGCTGATCGACCGGCAGCCGTACGGTCACGGCGAGACCGCCGCCCTCCGGGCCCGGTACCGCCGTGACCGTACCGCCGTGGGCCACCGCGATGGACCGCACGATCGACAGTCCGAGGCCGGACCCCGGCCCCATCCGGTCGCGGCCCTCGCCCCGCCGGAACGGCTCGAAGAACCCCGCGATGTCGGCCTCGGAGACCACCGGGCCGGTGTTGCGCACCACCAGAGCGCCGTCGCCGGTCAGCGAGATGTCCACCGACCCGCCCGGCACGTTGTACGTCACCGCGTTGGCCAGCAGGTTCGACACCAGCTGGGACAGCAGCAGCCGGTTGCCGCGCACGGGACAGGGCGCCACCTCGACGGTCACGGCCGGACTCCGCCCGCTGCCCCGCCGCACCCCCGGATACCGGGCCGTCTCCTCGCGCACCACCCGGTCGAACCGGACGTCCTCGCGCTCGTCGGCGGCCAGCCCCCGTTCGCTGCGGGCCAGCACGAGCAGCCCCTCTATGAGCCGCTCGCTGCGCCGGTTGGTGTCCAGCAGCGTCTGCCGGGTGCGAATGAGGTCCTCGGGCGTCGGGTCGTCCAGGCCCACCTGGATCGCAGCGCGCTGGGTGGCGAGCGGGGTCCGCAGCTCGTGCGAGGCGTTCGCGATGAACCTGCGCTGGCTGTCGAACGCCTTCTCCAGCCGGGCCAGCAGCGCGTCCAGCGTCTCGCCCAGCTCCTTCAGCTCGTCGTCGGGGCCGCTGGAGGCGATCCGCTCGTGCAGCGTGCGCTCCGAGAGCCTGCGGGCCTTCGCCGTCATCGCGTGCACGGGCCGCAGCACCCGGCCCGCGATCCACCAGCCCACGCCGACCGCGCCCGCCGTCATGACGAGGAGCGCGGCGATCGACCAGTACATGTGCTGCTTGCTCGCCGCGTCACTGACGTTGTCGGTCAGTTCGTAGAGGGTGGGGGCGCCGACCGAGCTGCGGGCGATGAACGGTCCGTTGACGGGATACCCGGGCGGAACGACGACGGCGGAGGAGGCGATGGCGCGCGCCTCGGAGTCCGTACCGGCGCGGGAGGCCACGTTGACGGTGGCGAGCAGGGCGGTGCCGAGGACCAGGAAGACCCCGCCGTACACGAGGGCGATGCGGGTGCGGATCGTGGAGTGCGGCAGCTTCGAGGCGTCCACCAGGCGCCGCAGCCGGGAGCCCGCCCACGAACCGGTCGACGGCTTCACAGGGCGTACCCGACGCCCTGGACGGTACGGATCAGCGCGGGCTCACCGAGCTTGGCGCGGAGTTTGCTCATGCAGACCCGTACGGCACCGGTGAACGGGTCGGCGTTGGCGTCCCAGGCCCGCTCCAGCAGCTCCTCGGCGCTGACCGTCCCGCCGTCGGCCTCCAGGAGCAGCTGCAGCACGGTGAACTCCTTGGGGGAGAGATCCAGCTCCCGGCCGTCGCGGAGGGCGGAGCGCCGTACGGTGTCGAGCCGGATGCCGTACCGCTCCAGCTGGGGCGGTACGGGTCTGGCGCTGCGGCGGCGCAGGGCGCGGACCCGGGAGACCAGCTCGGGGAACTCGAACGGTTTGCTGACGTAGTCGTCGGCTCCGAGGTCGAGCCCGGCGACCCGGTCCTCCATGGCGCCGGAGGCGGTCAGCATCAGGATCCGGGTGCGGGAGCCGGAGGCGACCAGCCGGCGGGCCACGTCGTCGCCGTGGACGCGGGGGAGATCGCGGTCGAGCACGACGACGTCGTAGTCGTGCAGCCCGAGGTAGGCGAGGGCGGCGTCCCCGCTGTAGACGGTGTCGACCGCGAAGCCGGCCCGGCGCAGCCCGGTCGCGACCAGTTCCGCGAGGATCTCCTCGTCCTCGGCGACCAGTACCCGCATGGTGATGTCCCTTGCCTCGTGCACGCTTGTCCGCTCCCTCCCAGGATGCGACTTTCCTGGGGGAACCATTACAGGGCGGGATGTTTCGCAAAGCTCTCCACCCGCGGGGCCACCCACGGCCCACCCACGGTGCCCGCTTTATCGATGTGAGTGGATCTTCAACCGACCGTTAGGATTTCGACCATGGCGGCCACTGGATCCGAGAAGCAGGGGGCGACGGCGTACTACGTCTCGACCCCCATTTACTACGTCAACGACGCTCCTCACCTGGGCCACGCCTACACGACCGTCGCAGGCGACGTGCTCACGCGCTGGCACCGCCAGCGCGGCGAGAAGGTGTGGTACCTCACCGGCACGGACGAGCACGGTCAGAAGATCATGCGCACGGCCGAGGCGAACAACGTCACTCCGCAGGCTTGGTGCGACAAGCTCGTCGAGGAGGCGTGGAAGCCCCTCTGGGAGCATCTGAACATCGCCAACGACGACTTCATCCGGACGACGGAGAAGCGGCACACCGACCGTGTGCAGGAGTTCGTGCAGGACCTGTACGACAAGGGCGAGATCTACAAGGGCGGGTACGAAGGCCCGTACTGCGTGGGCTGCGAGGAGTACAAGCTCCCCGGCGATCTGATCGACGGCGAGGGCGAGTTCGCCGGTCAGAAGCTCTGCCCGATCCACAAGAAGCCGGTGGAGCTCCTCAAGGAGGAGAACTACTTCTTCAAGCTCAGCGAGTACGGCCCGAAGCTGCTGGAGTTCTACGCGGCGAACCCGGGCTTCATCCAGCCCGAGTCGGCGCGCAACGAGATCGTGAACTTCGTCGAGCAGGGCCTCCAGGACCTGTCGATCTCGCGCTCGACCTTCGACTGGGGCGTCCCGGTGCCGTGGGACGACAAGCACGTCATCTACGTGTGGATCGACGCGCTCCTCAACTACGCGACGGCCGTGGGCTACGGCGCCAACCAGGAGAAGTTCGACGGTACGTTCCCGGCGGACGTGCACCTGATCGGCAAGGACATCCTCCGCTTCCACACGGTGATCTGGCCCGCGATGCTGATGGCGCAGGGCCTGCCGCTCCCCGGCAAGGTCGTCGCCAACGGCTGGCTGATGGTCGGCGGCGAGAAGATGTCCAAGTCGAACCTGACCGGCATCAAGCCGCAGGACCTGACCTCGCACTTCGGCGTGGACGCGTACCGCTGGTACTTCCTGCGGGCCATCGCGTACGGCAGCGACGGCTCGTTCTCCTGGGAGGACTTCTCAGCCCGCTACACCTCCGAGCTGGCCAACGACTACGGCAACCTCGCCTCGCGCGTGGCAGCCATGGTCGGCAAGTACTTCAGCGGGGCGCTGCCGGAGGCCACGGCCGCCGGTGACGCCGAGCGGGCCGTGCAGGAGGGCCTGGCGAAGGCCGTCGCCACGGCCGACCAGAAGATCGGCGAGGAGCTGGACTTCCAGTCCGGCATCCTGGCGATCTTCGACTTCGTGAAGCAGGTCAACGGCTACATCACGGAGCAGGAGCCGTGGAAGGTGGCCAAGGACACCACTCCCGAGGGCCAGGCCCGCCTGGCGACCATCCTCTACACGGCCGCCGAGGCCCTGCGCGGGGTCGCGGTCCTGCTCAACTCCGTGATGCCGGTGACCTCGCAGAGCCTGTGGGAGTCCCTGGGCGCCGAGGAGTCCCTGGGCGCCCTGGCCGACCAGAAGGTCCAGGACGCGGGCACCTGGGGCATCCTGCCCGCCGGCGCGACGGTGACGAAGGGCGCGGTGCTGTTCCCGCGCCTGGAGGAGAAGCCGGCGTAGCCACCGCCGTACGCACACGAGGAGCCCGGGACACCGTTCATGGTC
The DNA here is from genome assembly GCF_014650075.1 of Streptomyces microflavus. Lineage (GTDB taxonomy): Bacteria > Actinomycetota > Actinomycetes > Streptomycetales > Streptomycetaceae > Streptomyces > Streptomyces microflavus. Next base: position 451,002 of record NZ_BMUG01000002.1, read on the forward strand.
CCGGGCTCCTGGCGTACGGCGCAGGGTCAGAGTCCCAGCGTCTCCGCGTCCCCCATCACGATCACCGGGTTCATCGCCGGGTCCAGGGTGCGCAGGAGTTCCTCCATGCGCTCCTCCGGGATGGAGACGCAGCCCTGGGTGGGGCCGCCGTGGTCGACGTGGATCCAGATGCCGCCGCCGCGTTCGAGGCCGAGGGGGCGGGTGCGGTCCAGCGGGGTCACGCCCTCCGTGCGGTTGTAGTTGATCGCGACGACGTAGTCGAAGGAGCCTTCCAGGGGCTCCCCGAAGAACCCCTCGCCGTCCACCGCGAACCGGGGGTGCTCGTCGTACGGGAGCAGGGCGCCCGGGTCGGGGAGGCGGCCGCCCGCGTCGGTGAGGGTGTAGACGCCCCTGGGGGACCTCAGGTCGCCCGCCACGTGGTGGTCGGTCCAGCCCTCCATGCCGTTGTGGGCGTCCCACGGACCGGCTGCCGGCGCCCACCCCTCCGCCGGGTCCTCGCGGCTGTACAGGACCGCGCTGGACCGGTTGGCGTCCTCGTCCTCCCCGGTGACGACGAACGCCTGGCGGGCCTCCTCGGGGATCTGCGCCCGGGTCAGCGGCCCCAGGCCCGGGATCTCCGCGGGGCTCGGCGCCGGCTCCGCTTCGGCCGGCTCCCGGAGTACGGAGGCGGCGTCGGACTCCGGGCCCGCGGCGCCCTGCCCCGGGGCGGCGACGGGAGCCTTCGCGGGCGCGGTGCCGGATGCGCAGCCGGTGAGCAGCAGGGCCAGGACGAGGAGCGGTGCGGTGAGCAGGGCGTGCGGGCGGCGCGGGACGGACACGGTGGCGGGCTCCTCGGGTGACGACGGACGGCGTGGCGGGGCGGCACGCGGTGCGAGAGGGGTGTCTCGGTGCCAGTCTTTGCCGGACCCGGCTCGGCCGAACCCGAACCGGGGCCATCCGGCTGTACCGCGTCGCCCGGCCGTCGGGGGCCCTCCTGCCCACGCAACGAAACAGCCCCCGATCGGGTGATCGGGGGCTGTTTCACGTGAAACATCCGCAGAGCGGGACCGTACGGACTACTTGTCGGCGGGCTTCTCCGACGCGCCCGCACCCTTCGCGGCGACCGGCTTCCGCAGCTGGATGTTCAGCTCGCGCAGCCGGGACTCGTCCAGCTCGGTCGGCGCGCCCATCATCAGGTCCTGGGCGTTGCCGTTGAGCGGGAAGGCGATCGTCTCGCGGATGTTGGGCTCGTCGGCCAGCAGCATCACGATGCGGTCGACACCCGGGGCGATGCCACCGTGCGGCGGGGCGCCGAGGCGGAACGCGCGGAGCATGCCCGCGAACTCGTGCTCGACGGTCTCGCGGTCGTAACCGGCGATCTCGAAGGCCTTGAGCATCAGCTCGGGCTCGTGGTTACGGATGGCGCCCGAGGACAGCTCGATGCCGTTGCAGACGATGTCGTACTGCCAGGCCAGGATGTCGAGCGGGTCCTTCTCCTCCAGGTCGGCCAGGCCGCCCTGGGGCATCGAGAAGGGGTTGTGCGAGAAGTCGATCTTCCCGGTCTCCTCGTCCTTCTCGTACATCGGGAAGTCGACGATCCAGCAGAACCGGAAGACGCCCTCCTCGAAGTGGCCGGCGCGCTTGGCGGCCTCGACCCGGACGACCGACATGATCTTGGAGACCTCGTCGAACTCGCCCGCGCCGAAGAAGACGGCGTGGCCCGGGACCAGCGAGAGGCGCTCGGTGAGCGTCTTGATGTCGGTCTCGGTGAGGAACTTGGCGATCGGTCCCGCCAGCGTGCCGTCCTCGCCCACACGCACCCAGGCCAGGCCCTTGGCGCCGTGCTCGACGGCGTACTCACCGAGGCCGTCGAAGAACTTGCGGGACTGGCCCGCGGTGTCCGGGACGGGCAGCGCACGGACGTGCTTGCCGGCGAACGCCTTGAACCCGGAGTCGGCGAAGACGTCCGAGATGTCGACGAGCTCCAGCTTGGCGCGCAGGTCCGGCTTGTCGTTGCCGTACTTCAGCATCGACTCGCGGAACGGGATGCGCGGGAACGGCGAGGTAACCTCGCGGCCCTTGCCGAACTCGGTGAAGAGCTCGGTCATCAGCTTCTCGATCGGCTGGAAGACGTCCTCCTGCTCGACGAACGACATCTCGACGTCGAGCTGGTAGAACTCGCCCGGCGAACGGTCCGCACGGGCGTCCTCGTCGCGGAAGCAGGGCGCGATCTGGAAGTAGCGGTCGAAGCCCGAGATCATCAGCAGCTGCTTGAACTGCTGCGGGGCCTGCGGCAGCGCGTAGAACTTGCCGGGGTTCAGGCGGGACGGGACGACGAAGTCGCGGGCGCCCTCGGGGGAGGTCGCGGTGAGGATCGGGGTCGCCATCTCGTTGAAGCCGAGGGCCACCATCTTGGAGCGGATGGAGGCGATCACGGCCGAGCGCAGCAGGATGTTGCGGTGCATGCGCTCACGGCGCAGGTCGAGGAAGCGGTACTCCAGGCGCCGCTCCTCGTTGACGCCGTCCTCGGTGTTGATCGTGAAGGGCAGCGGGCCGGCCTCGCCGAGCACCTCGACCTCGGTGACCTCGATCTCGATCTCACCGGTCGGCAGCTCCGGGTTGACGTTGTCGGCGCCGCGCGCGGAGACCTTGCCGTCGATCCGGACGACGGTCTCCTTGGTCAGCTTCGCCAGGGCGTCGTTGGCGGGGGTGCCGGGGCGGGCGACGAGCTGCACCAGACCGTAGTGGTCGCGCAGATCGATGAAGAGGATGCCACCCAGGTCTCGGCGATTGTGCAGCCAGCCGCTCAGCCGGACGTCGGTGCCGACGTCAGAGGCGCGGAGCTCGCCGCAGGTGTGGGACCTGTACCGATGCATCGTCGTTCATCCAGTCTTCGCGGTTGGGGGTGGAATGAGCCACCCCAGGCTACCGCCCGGGGCCGGGCCCCTTCATTTCCCTTTACCGCCCGCTCCCGCCCCGGGCCCGCAGTCGGCGCCCCCTCGGTGGCGTACGGAGAGCACATCTTCCTAAAGTGGGGCAATGCGCACCGAGGAAGTCCTGGCCGCGATCGCGACCGGCCTGTGGCGCTGGGACAACGCAGCCGGCACGGTCACGCTCGACGCGGAGGCGGCCCGGCTGCTCGGCCTGCCCGCCGAGCCCGGCAGCTACCGGGAGGCGGCGGTGCGCTCCCGTTTCCACCCGGTCGACTGGAACGAGATCTACGGCGTCGTGAACCTGGCCGTCGCCGAGGGCACCCTGGCCGAGGCCCGGCTGCGGATCGTGGACGAGCGGGGAAAGGTGCTGCGTACCGTACGCAGCCGCTCCAAGCCGGTCGTCGCGACGGACGGGGACCGGGAGAACTACGTGCTCATCGGCACGCTCCAGGAGGTCGCCGAACCGCAGCTGGGGTCGTCCGGCCCCCACACGCCGATCACGGGGGACTGGCGCAGGTCCCGGGAGGCGTTCCTGCTGGACGCCGGGCGGGCGCTGGCCGAGGCCCGGTCCACGGAGGAGGTGCTGCGGGTCGCCGCGTCCCTCTCCATGCCCGGCTTCTCCCCGGACGGGCTCGCGGTCTTCGGCTCGGCCGGGGAGCGGCTGACGATCATCGGGCACCACGGGCAGAGCACGGCCGAAGAGGACCCCTTCACCGACATGCCCCTGGACACCGACTACCCGGCCGCCGAGGTCGTCCGCACCGGCCGCGCGATCTACCTCCCCTCCCCCGAGGAGTACCGCCGCCGCTACCCCGCCACCTGGCCGCTCGCCCGGCGCTTCGGGCGGCAGTCCTGGGCGTATCTGCCGCTGGTCTCCTCCGGCCGCACGATGGGCGCCTGGATGGCCGGGTTCCAGCACCCGGTGGGGTTCTCGCCCGACGAGCGCGCGGTGCTCTCCACGGTCGCCCGGATGCTCGCCCAGGCGCTGGCCCGGGCCGGGGTCGCGGAGACCGAGCGGGAGCTCTCACTCGGCCTCCAGCGCTCGATGATGCCGACGCTGGGGCCGGACATCCCCGGTATGACGGTCGCGGCGCGGTACGTACCGACCGGCGGCGGGCTCCAGGTGGGCGGCGACTGGTACGACATGATCCCGCTGCCGAACGGCCGGATCGCCCTGGTCATCGGCGACGTCCAGGGCCATGACGTACGGGCCGCCGGGCTGATGGGCCAGCTCCGCATCGCCCTGCGCGCGTACGCCTCCGAGGGGCACCGCCCGGACGCCGTGCTCTCCCGGGCCTCGCGCTTCCTCTCCGGGCTGACGGACGCGTACGAGGGCGTGGCGGGCGACGACGAGCCCTCGGCGCCGCGCTTCGCGACCTGCCTGTACGCGGAGGTGGACCCGGAGACCGGGACGCTGGACATCGCCCGCGCGGGCCATCCCGACCCGGTGGTGGTGAGCGCAGACGGCACCGCGGTCATCCGGCAGACGGCGGGCGGGCTGCCGCTCGGGATCGAGACGGACTCCGACTACCCCACCACCCGGGTCGTCCTGGAACCCGCCGAGACGATCATGTTCTGCACGGACGGCCTCATCGAGACCGGCGGCCACGACATGGCCACCGGCTGGGCCCGGCTGCAGCCGGTCCTGGAGGAGCCCACCGAGGACCTGGAGCAGATGGCCGACGCCCTGGTCCAGGCCGTGCACGGGCCGACCTCGCACTACACGACCGGGCCGCTCGCGGACCGCCGCGAGGACGACATCGCGGTGCTGGTGCTGCGGCGGGAGAGAGCGCGGGCGCCGCAGACGCCGATGCGCCGCAGCGTCATGACGATCGCGCAGGCCGAGCCCGAGCGGATCTCGGTGGGCCGGCAGCTCGTCCGGGAGCTGCTGCACGACTGGAAGGACCCCGAGCAGGTCGACTCGGCGGTCCTGATGGTCTCGGAGATGGCCACCAACGTGCTGGTCCACACGGACGGCGACGCGCTGATGGCGGCGGAGGTCTCCGGGGAGCGGGGGGAGCGGCGGCTGCGGGTGGAGGTGGCCGACGCGAGCGACGAGCTGCCGCACAAGCGGCGGCCGGGGGAGATGGCTTCCAGCGGGCGGGGGCTGGTGCTGATGGAGATGCTGGCGGATGCGTGGGGGGTGGATCCGCGGGGGGAGGGGAAGTCGATCTGGTTCGAGCTGTACGAGGGGGGTGGGGCGGGGGGTTAGGCACGGGTGGTGCGGGGGCTCCGGGCGTGCGGGGTCTCCCTCGGGAGGGTTCCGTCCTCAAACGCCGGACGGGCTGGGATTGTCCCCGGACGGGCTGGGGTGGCCGCCGGGTGGGCCGGGATCGCGCCCGGACGGGCCGGCAGCGCCGCCACCCCCGGAGCGGCGGCGTAGTTCGCCCAGTACACCGAAGGCTGCCGCGCACATCGGGACGGCGAGCAGCATGCCCATCAGGCCGGCGACGCTCGCTCCCGCCGTCAGCGCGATCATGATCATCGCGGGGTGCATCTGCACCGTACGGCTCTGGATCACCGGCTGGAGCACATGCCCCTCCAGCACCTGGACCGCGAGGACCACCCCCAGCGCCCACAGCGCGATCACGAACCCCCGGTCGGCCAGTGCGACCAGGACGGCGACGGCGCCGGAGAGGAAGGCCCCGAGGTACGGGATGTAGGCGCCGACGAAGACCAGCGCGCCCAGCCCCACCGCCCCCGGCACATCCAGGATCAGCAGGCCCACCGTGATGCACACGGCGTCGATCAGGGCGATGAACGTGGTGCCGCGCATGAAGCCCTCGACGGCCTCGAACGCCCGGCGCCCCATCGCCTCCACCAGATCGCCGGTGCCGCGCGGGGCCACCGCGTGCGCGAGGTCCACCGCCCGGTCGGAGTCCCGCAGGAAGAAGAAGGTCAGCAGGAGAGCCAGCACACTGGTCGCCACCAGCGTGCCGACCAGGCTGATACCGCTGAGCAGGCCCCCCGCGGCGCTCGCGCCGAACTTCTCGACCAGGTTCCTGGCGTTGTCGGCGAGGCTGTCGACATCGGTGTTGCCGCCGATGTCGAGGTGGTCGACGACCCACTGCCCGGCGTCCTTCAGGGAGCGGACGATCTGGTCGCCGGAGTCGACGAGGGCGGTGACCACGATGTACCCGGCCCCGCCCACCACCGCGACGAGCGCCGCACAGGTCAGCCCGGCGGCCAGCGACCGGTTGAGCCTGCGGGCGATGAGCCAGCGGTGCACGGGGCCCAGCAGCGCGGTGCCGAGGAGGGCGAGCAGCACCGGCGTGACCGCGGTCTTGAGGGCGACGACCAGCCAGATCGCGACGGCGGCGACCCCCGCCACCAGCAGGACGACGCCGCACCAGGCGGCGGCGCGGCGGGCGCCGTCGGGCAGGAGGGGCTTGGAAGCAGGCACCCTCCCACCCGATCACGGTGTACGCCGGCGGGCCCGCCCGCCGCCACCGTACGAGTGACGGCCCGTCAGGCATGACGGCCCTCACGTGTCACATGCCGTGGACCGCCGGGACCGTGCCGAGGCGGCCGGCCTGGAAGTCCTCGAAGGCCTGCTTCAGCTCGGCCTGACTGTTCATCACGAACGGTCCGTAGTGGGCCATCGGCTCCCGGATCGGACGGCCGCCGAGGAGGACGATCTCCAGGTCCGGGGTGTTCCCGTCCTGCTTCTCGTCCGCGCGGACGGTCAGCGAACCGCCGCTGCCGAACACCGCGGTCTGCCCGAGGCGGATCGGCCGGCGCTCCTCGCCGACCGTGCCGCGCCCGGCCAGGACGTACGCGAGGCCGTTGAAGTCCTCGCGCCAGGGCAGGGTCACCTCGGCGCCGGGCCGGACGGTGGCGTGGATCATCGTGATCGGGGTGTGGGTGATGCCGGGACCCTGGTGACCGTCGAGCTCACCGGCGATGACCCGGAGCAGCGCACCGCCGTCCGGGGAGGCGAGGAGCTGCACCTCGCCGCCGCGGATGTCCTGGTAGCGCGGGTTCATCATCTTGTCGGCCTTGGGCAGGTTCACCCAGAGCTGGAGGCCGTGGAAGAGCCCGCCGGACAGCACGAGCGACTCCGGCGGCGCCTCGATGTGCAGCAGCCCCGACCCGGCGGTCATCCACTGGGTGTCGCCGTTCTCGATGGTGCCGCCGCCACCGTTGGAGTCCTGGTGGATGAAGGTGCCGTCGATCAGGTACGTGACCGCGGGCCACGGCGTCACCCGAAGCGGCCACCTTGGGCAGGGTCAACGGGTTTTCGACGGTCACTGCGGGCATGGGAGCCACCTCCGGGCGAGTCTTCTGGAATCAATTTAGTTGAATGGTGAACATCCTGCAAGGCGTGCGGCATTCCCGGTGCGCCCCGAGGCGCTCCCGGCAGCGGAAAGGGCCCGCGCCGATCCCGGCGCAGGCCCTAGCCAAAAAATACGAAACCGCAGGTCAGCGACCCACCGGCGCGCGACTACCCGTACATGCGGCGCATCGCGAAGTCGACCATCTGCTCGACCGCCTTGGCGTCGAAGACCATCCGGTGATCGCCCTCCATGTCCAGGACGAAGCCGTACCCCGTGGGCAGCAGGTCGATCACCTCGGCGCCGGTGATCACGAAGTACTTGGACTCCTTGCCCGCGTAGAGCCGCAGCTCCTTGAGCGTGGTGAACATCGGGATCACGGGCTGCTGCGTGTTGTGCAGCGCCAGGAAGCCGGGGTTGTCACCGCGCGGGCAGTAGACCTTCGACGTGGCGAAGATCTGCTGGAAGTCCTCGGCGGAGAGGGAGCCGGTGGTGAAGGCCCGTACCGCGTCGGCCAGGGAGGGCGGGGAGGGCTCGGGATACAGCGGCTGCTCGCCGTAGCCGCCACCCATCTGGCCCATCTGACCCATCTGCTGCTGAGCACCAGGGTTCTGGTCGTAGCCGTACATGCTGCAAAGAGTAATCGGACACATCTACGGCTTGAGGGGTTGCGCCTTATTACTGACGGGTAGCATCATCGTAGAGGTCAGCTGATACACCCGCGTCTGCCTGTCCCCACGCCTGCCTGTCGCCCGACCCGCATCACTCCCCGGGGCGCTGCGCGCCACTGCTATTGATTACGGAGCCTTCCCATGGGGCACTACAAGTCGAATCTCCGCGACATCGAGTTCAACCTCTTCGAGGTCCTCGGGCGCGACAAGCTGTACGGCACCGGTCCGTTCGCGGAGATGGACGTCGACACCGCGAAGAGCATCCTCGGCGAGGTCGTCCGCCTCGCGGAGAACGAGCTCGCCGACTCCTTCGCCGACGCCGACCGCAACCCGCCGGTCTTCGACCCGGAGACCAACACCGCGCCGGTCCCGGAGAGCTTCAGGAAGTCGTACCAGTCCTTCATGGACTCGGAGTACTGGCGCCTGGGCCTGCCCGAGGAGATCGGTGGCACCACCGCGCCCCGCTCCCTGATCTGGGGCTACGCGGAGCTGCTGCTGGGTGCGAACCCGGCCGTGTGGATGTACTCCTCCGGTCCCGCGTTCGCGGGCATCCTCTTCGAGGAGGGCACCGAGGAGCAGAAGAAGGTCGCGGAGATCGCCGTCGAGAAGCAGTGGGGCTCGACGATGGTGCTGACCGAGCCGGACGCCGGCTCCGACGTCGGCGCCGGGCGGACGAAGGCCGTGCAGCAGGAGGACGGCTCCTGGCACATCGAGGGTGTGAAGCGCTTCATCACCTCGGGCGAGCACGACATGTCCGAGAACATCCTCCACTACGTGCTGGCGCGCCCCGAGGGCGCGGGCCCCGGCACCAAGGGCCTCTCCCTCTTCCTGGTCCCGAAGTACCACTTCGACTGGACCACCGGTGAGCTGGGCGAGCGCAACGGCGTGTACGCGACGAACGTCGAGCACAAGATGGGCCTCAAGGCCTCCAACACCTGCGAGATGACCTTCGGCGACCGCCACCCCGCCAAGGGCTGGCTGATCGGCGACAAGCACGACGGCATCCGCCAGATGTTCCGCATCATCGAGTTCGCCCGCATGATGGTCGGCACGAAGGCCATCGCCACCCTCTCCACGGGCTACCTGAACGCGCTGGAGTACGCCAAGGAGCGCGTCCAGGGCACGGACCTCTCGCAGTTCATGGACAAGACGGCGCCCAAGGTCACCATCACGCACCACCCCGACGTGCGCCGCTCGCTCATGACGCAGAAGGCGTACGCCGAGGGCATGCGCTCCCTCGTGCTGTACACGGCCACCGTCCAGGACGCGATCCAGGAGAAGGAGGCCGCGGGCGAGGACGCCAAGGCGCTCAACGGCCTCAACGACCTCCTGCTGCCGATCGTGAAGGGGTACGGCTCCGAGAAGTCCTACGAGCAGCTGGCGCAGTCGCTCCAGACGTTCGGCGGCTCCGGGTACCTCCAGGAGTACCCGGTCGAGCAGTACATCCGGGACGCCAAGATCGACACCCTCTACGAGGGCACGACGGCCATCCAGGGCCAGGACTTCTTCTTCCGGAAGATCGTCCGCGACCAGGGCGTCTCGCTCAACACGCTCTCCGAGGAGATCAAGAAGTTCCTCGCGGGCGCCCAGGGCAACGAGGAGCTGGCCCCCGCGCTGGACTCGCTCGCCAAGGCGGCCGTGGACCTGGAGGCGATCGTCGGCACGATGATCACCGACCTCACCGCGACCGGCGAGGACGTCAAGAACATCTACAAGGTGGGCCTCAACACCACCCGCCTGCTGATGGCCTCCGGCGATGTCGTCGTCGGCTACCTGCTCCTCAAGGGCGCGACCGTGGCGGCCGAGAAGCTGCCCTCCGCCTCCGCCAAGGACGTCGCCTTCTACCAGGGCAAGATCGCCGCCGCGAAGTTCTTCGCCGCGAACATCCTCCCGGGCGTCTCGGCCGAGCGCGCGCTCGCCGAGAACGTCGACAACTCCCTGATGGAGCTGGACGAGGCCGCGTTCTAAGGAATCGCTCGTCTGTTTCGTCAACACGCGCCGCCATCCGGAATTCGTTCGGGTGGCGGCGCTGTCGTATCAGCTGGGTACGCTGAGTGCACGGGCCAGGATCCCTTCCATGGGAGGAACCATGACCGCCGAGGCACAGTCCGAAGCGTCGCAGCAGCGGCGCGCCAACCCCGGGTGGCCGGTCCCGCCACCGGACGGCTACACCGTGGACGATTTCTTCACGCTTGACGACCTCCCGCCGCACACAGAGCTGATCGACGGGAGCCTGGTTTTCGTGAGTCCGCAGCGGAAGTTCCACACGCTGGCCATGTATCTGCTGGAGCAGGGGCTGCGACAGCACGTCCCGAACGACCTGCGCGTGCGTCGCGAGATGGCCGTCGTGCTCGGCAAGCGCAATGCCCCGGAGCCCGACCTCCTCGTGGTGACCGCAGCCGCCGACGGCGACCAGCGCACCACCCGCTACCAGGCCGCCGACGTCCTCCTCGCCGTAGAAGTCGTCTCCCCCGACTCCGAGGACCGCGACCGGGACACCAAGCCGCACAAGTACGCGGCGGCGGGCATCAAGCACTTCTGGCTCGTCGAGATGACCGGCGAGAACGATCGCCCCATGGTCATCACCTACGAGCTCGACCCGGTCAACAAGACCTACGTCTCCACCGGCGTCCACCACGACCGCCTCAAGCTCTCCGCCCCGTACGACATCGACATCGACCTGGCCGCGATCGACGAGCTGTAGCCCCCGGGGAGCACCGCGACGGTCACCGGATAGCGGACGCGGGTCCCTCGATACAGTGAAGACCATGAGTTCTCGCCACCGGTTCGACCGTGCGCACACCGATGATCTGATGTCCTTCCTGGCGGCGAGCCCGTCCCCGTACCACGCCGTGGCCAACGCGGCCGCCCGGCTTCAGGTGGCCGGATTCCGCCAGGTCGAGGAGACCGCCGCCTGGGACGCGACCGCCGGCGGGAAGTACGTGCTCCGCGGCGGAGCGATCATCGCCTGGTACGTCCCGGAGGGCGCGACCGCGCACACCCCGTTCCGGATCGTCGGCGCGCACACCGACTCCCCGAACCTGCGGGTGAAGCCGCTGCCCGACACCGGATCCCACGGCTGGCGCCAGATCGCCGTCGAGATCTACGGCGGCACGCTGCTGAACACCTGGCTCGACCGGGACCTGGGCCTCGCGGGGCGGATCTCGCTGCGGGACGGCACCCACCGGCTGGTCAACATCGACCGGGCGCTGCTGCGGGTGCCGCAGCTGGCCGTGCACCTGGACCGGTCGGCCAACACCGACGGCCTCAAGCTCGACCGGCAGCGCCACATGCAGCCGATCTGGGGGCTCGGGGACGTGGAGGAGGGCGACCTGATCCGCTTCGTCGCCGAAGAGGCCGGCGTCGACCCCGAGGACGTCACCGGCTGGGACCTCATGCCGCACGCCATCGAGCCGCCGTCCTACCTGGGCCGCGACCGGGAGCTGGTCGCCGGGCCCAGGATGGACAACCTCCTGTCCGTGCACGCCGCGACCGCCGCCCTGGCCGCCGTCGCCGGACAGCCGGACGAGGAGCTCCCGTACATCCCCGTACTTGCCGCCTTCGACCACGAGGAGAACGGCTCGCAGTCCGACACCGGGGCCGACGGGCCGCTCCTGGGCACGGTCCTGGAGCGCTCGGTCTTCGCCCGGGGCGGTACGTACGAGGACCGCGCCCGCGCCTTCGCAGGAACGGTCTGCCTCTCCTCCGACACCGGCCACGCCGTGCACCCCAACTACGCCGAGCGGCACGACCCGACGCACCACCCGGTCGCCAACGGCGGGCCGATCCTCAAGGTCAACGTCAACATGCGGTACGCCACCGACGGCAGCGGCCGGGCGGTGTTCGCCGCCGCCTGCGAGAAGGCGGGCGTGCCGTGGCAGACGTTCGTCTCCAACAACTCGATGCCCTGCGGCACGACGATCGGCCCGATCACCGCCGCCCGGCACGGCATCCAGACCGTGGACATCGGGGTCGCGATCCTCTCCATGCACAGCGCCCGTGAACTCTGCGGGGCGGACGACCCGTATCTGCTGGCGAACGCGCTCACGGCGTTCCTGACGGACTGACACCCACGCTCAACGAGCGCCCCGGACATGGTTGTTGTCCGGCCGGGTACCCGACCCGTACACCGGTCCGGATTCACCGGATCGTCAAGGAGGCGGGATTCATGGGACTCGGAGGATGCATTCTCCTGATCGGTGGTGGCGCGATTCTGGCGTTCGCGACCGACTGGAAGGTGGACACCGTCAATGTCGACCTGGTCGGCTGGATCATGATGCTCGTCGGCCTCATCGGGGTCTTCGTCTACATGAGCATCGCGCGCCGTCGGCGCATGGTCGTGCCGCCCACCACCACGGTCGTCCAGGACGACCAGCAGCGCTACCACTGACCGGCGGCCGCGGCCGGGCGACAGAGGCGAGAGCCCGGCCCGTCCGACGGCCGAAAACCGGCGCCTACCAGGCGTGACCCCGGCGTCCGGCGCCTGGCGGCCCCGATATTCTGGAACGGATCCCGCGCCCCCACCGCGGGCGCGTCCCGCCCGGAAGGGGAGCCGCTCGTGGAGTTCCGGCTGCTCGGCACGGTCTCTGTCGAAACGCTCACCGGTCCCCTGCCGCTCGGACCCGCGAAACGGCGCAGCCTGCTGGCCGCGCTCCTGCTGTCCCCCAACACCCCGGTCACCGTCGGCAGGCTGACGGACTCCCTGTGGGACGACGAACCCCCGCTGCACGCCCGTAGCGTGATCCAAGGGCACGTCTCCCGTCTCCGTACCCTCCTGGTGGGCGCGGACGCGGAGGCGTACGGAGTGGAACTGGCCACCGTCGGCGACGCGTACGTCCTGCGGTTGCCGGAGACCCTGCTGGACTCGCAGCGGTTCGAGGAACTGCTGATGCTGGCGCGGGAGCAACGCTCCCCCGCCGACACGGTCCTGATGCTCAAGGAGGCCCTGTCCCTGTGGCAGGGCCCCGCGCTCAGCGGCGCCCTCACCGGTCCACCCCTCAGGGCGGCCGCGCACTCGCTGGAGGAGTCGCGGCTGGCGACGGTCGAGCACCTGGCCCGCACGTACGGAGCGCTGGGCGAACACCACCGCGCGGCGGCCCTGCTGGCGGCGGAGACGGCGGCGCACCCGCTGCGGGAGTCGCTCGCGGCGGCGCTGATGCTGGCCCTGTACCGGGTGGGACGCCAGTCGGAGGCCCTGGACCGCTTCCACCGCACCCGGCGGCTGCTCGCGGACGAGCTGGGCGTCGACCCGGGCCCCGGACTCGCCGACGCGTACGCGCTGATCCTGCGGGGGGAACCGGGACCTGCCGAGCCCGGGGACGGAGGCGTCCCGGAGCCCGTGAGCGCCACCGGGCCCCGGCCCGGGGCGGCGCCCACGGCCGTACCCGACCAGGCCGCCCCCGTACGCAATACCGATCCCCGTCCCAGCCCCGGTCCCGCTCCCGCCGCCAGGTCCGGCAACACAGCAGCCCTCACCGCGGTCGACGACGCTGCCACCGACCTCCTCCCCCGCGCCCCCCGCGGCTTCCACGGGCGCGGGCCCGAACTGGCCGCGCTCACCCGGGCGGCGGCGGGCGAGGCACCCGTCTGTCTGGTCACCGGCCCTGCCGGGGTGGGCAAGACCGCGCTGGCCCTCCAGTGGGCGCACCGAAGCCCCGCGCTCTTCCCGGACGGGCGGCTCTTCGCCGACCTGCGCGGGTTCAGCGAGGCCGGGGAGGCCGCGCTCATCGACGTACTGCGGGAGTTCCTGCTCGCGCTCGGTGTCGCACCGCGCCGGGTCCCGGAGTCCGTCCAGGCCGCGGCCGCGCTCTTCCGGTCGCTGACGGATCGGCGCCGGCTGCTGGTGATCCTCGACAACGCCCGCGACTCCGCCACCGTCCGGCCGCTGCTCCCGGGCGGCAGCGACTGCGTCACGCTGGTCACCAGCCGCCACCGGCTGGAAGGGCTGATCGCCTCGGACGCTGCCCGGCCCGTCCCGCTCGACACCCTCGAACCCCACGACGGGACGGCCCTGTTCGCCGGGGTGCTCGGCGAGGAGCGGGTCCACGCCGAACCCGTGGCGGCCCGCCGGCTCGCCGAGCTCTGCGGCGGACTGCCGCTCGCCCTGCGCGTCACCGCCGCCCGGCTGGCCGGACGCCCGCGCTGGACGCTCGCCGCGCTGGCCGACGAACTGGCCGACGAGCGCTCCCGGCTGGCCTACCTCGACGTGGACGACACCGGGGTCGCAGCCGCCCTGCGGCTGACCGTCCAGCACCTGCCGCCCGAAGCGGTCCACCAGTTCGCCCGGCTCGGCCACCATCCCGGCGGCCACTTCGACCTGTACACGGCCGCCGCGCTGGCCGGGACGGACCCGGTCACCGCCACCGCCGCGCTGGAACGGCTGGCCGCGGCCCACCTCGTCACCGAGACCGCGCCCGGGCACTGGGTGCTGCACGACCTGGTGCGCCTGTACGCCCGCGGGCTCGACCCGGCCGCCGCGTCCGAGGCGCTGGCCCGCGTACTCGACCACTACATCGCCACCGCCCTGGTCGTCGCCGACACCGCGGAGCCCGGCGGCGAGCCCTGCTTCGTCCTGCCGGACGACTACCGTCGCCCCTCTGCCGTACGGGACTTCGCCGACCGTACGGCCGCGATGCGCTGGCTGGCCGCCGAGCGGGACGACCTGGCGCTGGCCGCCGTCGCCGCCCGGGCCGCGGGACTCGACGACCGGGCGTGGCGGATCATCCTGCTCCAGTGGCCGCAGGTGGTGTGGCGGGCCCGGGACAGCTGGTCCCCGCTGCTGGAGCTGGCGCTCGACTCGGCGCGCGCGGGTAAGGACGCGTACGCCGAATCGCGGGTGCTCACCCTGCTGGGCTGGGTGCTGACGGAGGAGGGCCGGACCGGCGAGGCCGCCGCCCTCCTGGAGCGCTCGCCCCTGCTCGCCCGCCAGGCCGGCGACCCGCTGGGGGAGGCGACCGCGCTGATCAATCTGGCGGTCGTCCAGGCCGAACTGGGTGAGCTGGACACGGCACAGGAAGGGTGCGCACAGGCCGTCGAGCTGGCCCGTACGGAGGGGGACCGGCACACCGAGATGCTCGCCCTCCAGCACCTCGCCCGGATGCAGCTCACCGCGGGACGCCCCGAGGACGCCCTGGCGTCCGCCCGGACGGCGCTCGACCTGGGACCCGAGCACGAGGAGGTGGCCCGCCGGACCCTGCTGCTGGCCGTCAGCGGCGAGGCCCGCGTCGCGCTCGGCGAGGAGGACGAGGGTATACGGCTGCTGGACCGGGCGGCGACGGAGGCGGAGCGCGCCGGGTACGACGAGGGGGCCGTACGGGCGCTGGGACCGCTGCTGCGCGTGACGGCACGGGCCGACCACCGGCGACGGCACGAAGAGGCGCTGCGACGGCTCTCCGGCGAGGGCTGAGCGCCGAGCGCAGCGGGCCGGGACACCACCCGGTACGCGAGCCACCCGGACGTCAGCCGGACGTCAGCGATACGTGAGCGGCGGCGGGCAGAGTCATCCCTGTCAGCAACCCGGGGCGGTCGTCTCGACCGGGCGTCCGTCCCACCACCACTCCCGGGGGAGCCTCCGTGCGTACGTTCCGCAACCGCAGCACCGTCCTGGCCGCCACGACCACCGCGGTCCTGGCCCTCACCCTCACCGCCTGCGGTGACAACGACACCGGCACCAAGTCCGCCGGTCCGGCGGTGAGCGCCGGCGCGACGGTCGCAGCGCAGCCCGGGTCGGAGAAGGCCACCGACGACGCGCAGGAAACCGGGACCACCGGGTCCGGCGGCACCGAGCAGGCCGTCGGCACGGCCAAGGGCTCCGGCACCACCGGGTCCGCCTCTTCCTCCGGCGGCACTTCGGGTGCCTCCGCCCCCCTCTGCACCGCGCAGGGCCTCCAGATCACCGCCGAGCGCCAGGACGGCCCGCCCTACACCCACCTCACGCTGACCGCGAAGAACACCTCCGGCGCCGGCTGCGAGATGAAGGAGTACCCGCACATCCACTTCCTGGACAACGCGCGGGGCGTCGTCCCGCCCGTCGCCAAGAGCAGGCCGGCGGTCCCGGTGATCCTGGAGCCCGGTCAGTCCGCCTATGCCGCGGTGCGCATGTCCGAGGGCGGCCGGAAGGAGAGCACCGAGACGGTGCAGGAGTTCACGGTGACGCTGAAGGCCAACGGGGGCGGGGCGGCGGTCGTGAAGTCCCCCGCCCCCGAGGGCCTCGCCGTCAACCCGCAGAAGTGGGCCACCGGCTACTGGACCACCGAGCTGCGCAACGGCGCCGACGAGTTCTGAGCCGTCGGCGCCACGGGCCACCAGCCCTCAGGAAGGGCTGTCCATCCCTGCCAGCACCAGCGGCAGCCGGGGCGTTCCCTCAGCGGTCACGCGGACGGGGACGCCCCAGTCCTGCTGGTGGACATGGCAGGCCGGGTACTCGTTGGCCGGGTCGTCGTCGCAGGACGCCGCCATCGCGGAGACGTGCAGCACGCCCTCGGTGACCCCGTCCGCGAGGACCAGGTCGCGCCCGAGGTCCGTGCCCGCGCCGGAGCCCTCGGCGAGCAGCTCGGGCGGGGTGGCGGAGACCAGCAGCCGGGTGGACGGCCCGTACCGGGTGTCCAGCTTCTGGCCCGCCGGCGCCTGGAAGACCACATCGAGGCGGAGGGTGCCCGGGGCGATCTCGGTCGCGGCGCGCCGGGTGCGGTGTGCCTGCTCGGCGACGCGCACGGCCTCCTCGGGCAGCCGCAGGCGGGTGAGGCGGTGGCGGGCGGACTCGACGACGACCAGGTCCCCGTCGACCAGCACCGCGTCGCTGGGCTCGCGGACGTCGGTGGCCAGCGTGGTGACCTCGTCGGTCGCGGGGTCGTAGCGGCGCAGGGCGTGGTTGTACGTGTCCGAGATCGCCACGGACCCGTCGGGCAGCGCGGTCACGCCGATCGGGTGCTGGAGCAGCGCCTGGGAGGCCGCCCCGTCGCGGTGGCCGAAGTCGAAGAGGCCGGTGCCGACGGCGGTGTGCACGTGCTCGTCCCGGTCGACCCAGCGCAGGGCGGAGGTCTCGGAGTCGGCGATCCAGAGCCGCTCGCCGTCGGCGGAGACCGCGAGCCCGGACGGCTGGGCGAACCAGGCCTCGGCGGCCGGTCCGTCGACCAGGCCCTCGTTGGTGGTCCCGGCGGCGACGCGTACGGACTGGTCCTCGGGGTCGTACGTCCACAGCTGGTGCACGCCCGCCATGGCGATCCAGAGCCGGTCGCCGAACCAGGCCAGGTCCCACGGCGAGGAGAGGTCCACCTCGCGGGCCGGACCGCTGGTCGGGGTCCCCTGCCACCACTGGCGGCCGGTCCCGGCGAGGGTGCTGGTCACGCCGGTCGTGAGGTCCAGGGCGCGGATCGCGTGGTTGACGGTGTCCGCGACGGCGATACGGCCGTCGGGCAGCACGGCGAGCCCCTGCGGCTCGCTGAACCGGGCCTCGTCCGGCCCGCCGTCGCTCAGCCCCCGCTCGCCCGTGCCGAAGTGCCGCCGTACGGTCTCGCCGTCCTCGTCCAGCTCGACCAGGCGGTGCCGGGTGGTGTCGGAGACGAGGAAGCCGCCGTCGGGCAGGAGCAGCGCCTTGCCCGGGAAGCGCAGATGCGTGGCGACGGGCTCGGGCGCCACGTAGGGGCCGTCGCCCCGGCGGAGCGTGCCCTTGGCCCCGTGCTCGGCCTCCAGCTCCTCCACCAGCTTCTCGATGGCGTGCGCGTGGCCCTCGCCCGCGTGCTGGGCGACGACATAGCCCTCGGGGTCGATGACGACGAGCGTCGGCCAGGCCCGGACGGCGTACTGCTTCCAGGTGGCCAGCTCGGGGTCGTCGAGCACCGGGTGGTGGACCTCGTACCGCTCGACGGCGTCGACGACGGCCTGGTGCTCGGCCTCGTGGACGAACTTCGGCGAGTGGACCCCGATGATCACCACGGTGTCGCGGTGCTTCTCCTCCAGCTCCCGCAGCTCATCCAGGACATGCAGGCAGTTCACACAGCAGAACGTCCAGAAATCGAGGATGACGATGCGTCCTCGCAGTTCGGAGAGGGTGTACTGCCGGTCGCCTGTATTGAGCCAGCCGCCCTTGCCGATGAGTTCGGGGGCGCGGACGCGTGCACGTGTTGCCATGCCACAAGTCAACACCGCCCCCACCTGCACGCATTCCGCCGGGGCCCGGGGGAACCTGTGTCGCATGAGACTTCTCGTGCGTGAGCGCCTGTTCGCCATCGGTGACGACTACTGGATCGAGGACACCGAGGGCCGCAAGGTCTTCCTGGTCGACGGCAAGGCCATGCGGCTGCGCGACACCTTCGAGCTGAAGGACGCCGACGGCCGGGTGCTGGTCGAGCTGCGCCAGAAGCTGATGAGCCTGCGCGACACCATGCTGATCGAGCGCGGCGGCGAGGAGCTGGCCAAGGTCAAGCGCAAGCGGCTCTCACTGCTCCGCAACCACTACCGGGTGACCCTGGTGGACGGGACGGAGATCGACGTCAGCGGCAAGATCCTGGACCGCGAGTTCGCCATCGAGTACGACGGTGAGCTGCTGGCCCAGGTCTCGCGGCGCTGGCTGACGATCCGGGACACGTACGGCATCGACGTGGTGCGGGAGGACGCGGACATCGCGCTGCTGATCGCCGTGTCGATGTGTGTGATCGTGCTGGCGGACAAGGAGAACGAGGGCTGAGCACCCGCCCTCGCTCGGGAGTTCGTTGTTTCACGTGAAACAGCGTGGGGTTCAGGAACGTGCCGACGCCTGGCGCGCTGCCGCCCGTCGGTCCGCCTGTACGAAGGCGGCTGCCGTAAGGGCGACGGTGGCCGCGAAGGAGACCGCCAGGGTGGGGTTGAGCCAGGGCGGGACGTCCCCGCTGGTGAACTCCCTGCCGTCGGGGGTGCGGCACAGGACGCGCAGCGGCAGGAACTGCACCTGGCGCGCGTCCACCTGTACGTTCTGAGGCAGGTCGCCCGCGTCGCGGCACTGGTGCATGGGCGTCGAGTCCGCCCCCGACTCGGCCTCGCTGAGCGCAACGCCGACGAGGAGGAGGCCGAAGAGGTAGAGGACCACCGTGACAGCGGCGGCGAAGATCGCCGTGCCACGGAGCAATGTCGAGTCGGCACTGCCCGGTTCAGCCATGGCGCTCACTGTAGGCAGGCACCCCGGCCCCGTGCGGGGCAGCCCTCAGCGGGGACCCTCAGCTGGGCGGCGCGAGTCCCAGGCGGCGGTCCTTCAGCGCCGGGAACTGCTCCCTGGTCGCGCCCACCTTCGCCGGGTCGAACTCCACGGTCAGGATCTCCTCGTCCGACCCGGCCTCGGCGAGGATCTCGCCCCACGGGTCGACGACGATGCTGTGCCCGGCCTGCGGGATGTCGGCGTGGGTGCCGGCCGTGCCGACGGCGAGGACGTACGCCTGGTTCTCAACGGCCCGGGCCTGTGCGAGGAGCGTCCAGTGCGCGCGGCGGCGCTCGGGCCAGCCGGCCGCCACGACGAGCGTCTCGGCGCCCGCGTCGACGAGCCCGCGGAACTGCTCCGGGAAGCGCAGGTCGTAACAGGTGGCCAGGCCCAGGGTGGTCTGCGGCAGGGCGACGGTCACCAGCTCCTCGCCCGCGCCCATCATCACCGCCTCGCCCTTGTCGAAGCCGAAGCGGTGGATCTTTCGGTAGACCGCCGAGCGCCCGCCGTCCGGTGCGAAGACGAGCGTGGTGTTGTAGAGGGTGCCGTCCGGCGCGCGCTCGACGAAGGAGCCCGCGTGCAGCCAGACCCCGGCCTCGGCGGCCGCCTTCGCCATCACCTCGTGGGTGGGGCCCCGGAGCGGCTCGGCCTCCTCCTCGAACACGGTGTAGGCGAACGCCCCGACCGGCCAGAGCTCGGGCAGGACGACCAGGTCGGAGCCGCGCTGGGCGACCACCAGGGAGGCCGCTCGCTGCCGCCGGGCCTCGACGGATTCGTCCGGGTCTACTGCGATCTGGATGAGGGAGGCGCGCACACTACCACCGTCCTGGCATTCGAGCCGTCAACACGGGCCTACGATCGTCACACGAAAGCACTGCCGGGGTGCCTGCTCGCAGCGTAACTTAGGCGACTGAACCTCCACGTAGCCCGCAGCCCGCAGCCCACGACAGCGTCGTCCGTGCCGGCCCGCCCGCCGGCACTCCCTGCTCTCCAGCCCATGCACCGAAGAACCGCCGAGGGGTCCCGTGACCGTCCATCCCAGCCTCCAGACCTACGCCGACTCCGCGACTCACTCCATCGAAGCGATAGCCGACCTGGTCAAGCCACTCGCGGAGGGGGAGTGGAACCGCCGTACGCCGTGCCCCGGATGGTCGGTGCGGGACATCGTGTCGCACGTCATCGGCATGGAGTGCGAGATGCTCGGCGACCCGCGCCCGATCCACACGCTGCCGCGCGACCTCTACCACGTACAGAACGACTTCACCCGGTACATGGAGATGCAGGTCGACGTCCGGCGCCACCACACCGCGCCCGAGATGACGTCCGAGCTGGAGTACGTGCTCATCCGCCGTGCCCGGCAGCTCCGCAACGAGTCCCGTGCCCCGGAGACGATGGTCCGCGCGCCCCTGGGCGCCGAGCAGACCCTCGAAGTGGCGCACAACATGCGGGCCTTCGACGTCTGGGTGCACGAGCAGGACCTGCGGGCGACGCTCGGCCAGCCGGGCAACCTGGACTCCCCCGGCGCCCACATCACCCGGGACGCCCTGCTCAGCGCGCTGCCGAAGGTGGTAGCGAAGGACGCGGGCGCCCCGGCCAACTCGGCGGTGGTGCTGGACGTGCACGGCCCGGTGGAGTTCCTGCGGACGGTACGGGTCGACGCCGACGGCCGCGGTTCGATCGACGGCTCCCCCTCGCTGGGCCCGGCCGTGACCCTCTCGATGGACTGGGAGACGTACGTACGCCTCGCCTGCGGCCGGGTCCGCCACACCGCAGTCGCCGACCGGATCAAGGCCGAGGGCGACCAGGAGCTGGCCACCGCGATCCTGGACCACTTCGCCGTCACCCCGTAGCTCTCGGCGGCGCCCGCCCCGTACTCCACGGATGGGCGGGCGCGCCGCCGAGCACATAGCCGCACGGGTTACGCGGGTACGTGCACGGCCTCCACCCGGCTCACCACATGGTGGTCGCGTTCCCTGAGCGCCGCGCGGCGGCGCAGCCGCAGGATCTGGGTGACGCCGAGCGCCTCCAGGACGAAGACCGAGGCGAAGGCGGCCCGGTAGTTGCCGCCCGTCGCGTCCAGCAGCACCCCGACGGCGAACAGCGTCGTCATGGAGGCGATGAACCCGCCCATGTTGACGATCCCCGACGCGGTGCCCTGACGCTCCGGTGGATTGGCCGGCCGGGCGAAGTCGAAGCCGACCATCGAGGCGGGCCCGCAGGCGCCCAGCACCACGCACAGGACGGTCAGCAGCCACATCGGCGTGTGATCGGCGGGATAGAAGATCGCGCAGGCCCAGAGAAGGGCGGTCGTCGCGACCGTGCCCAGGGCGATGGGGGTCCGTGCCTCGTGGTGGCGGGCGATGACCTGCCCGTAGACGAGCCCCACCACCATGTTGGAGAGCACCACCAGGGTGAGCAGCGTGCCCGCCGTCCCCCGGCTGAGCCCCTGGGCCTCCACGAGAAACGGCATCCCCCAGAGCAGCAGGAACACCATCGCCGGGAACTGGGTGGTGAAGTGCACCCACATCCCGAGCCGGGTCCCCGGCTCCCGCCAGGCGGCGGCGATCTGCTTGCGGACGTACGCGCCGCCCGCGTGCTCGGCGGGCGGCGGCTCGTGCCCCTCGGGGTGGTCCTTGAGGAAGAGCAGCAGCAGAACGAGCACGACCACACCCGCCCCCGCGCTGCCGGCGAAGGTCGTGGTCCAGCCGAAGCTGTGCAGCGCCCGCGCGATGAAGAGCGTCGAGACGAGGTTGCCCGCCATCCCGAACAGCGCGGCGACCTGGCCGATCAGCGGGCCGCGCCGGGCGGGGAACCAGCGGCTGCCGAGCCGCAGCACGCTGATGAACGTCATCGCGTCGCCGCAGCCGAGCAGGGCGCGGGCGGCCAGCGCCATGCCGTACGAGGGGGAGAGCGCGAAGCCGAGCTGTCCGACCGTGAACAGGACGGCCCCGATGGTGAGGACCCGCTTGGTGCCGAGCCGGTCGACCATCAGCCCCACGGGTATCTGCATGCCCGCGTAGACGAGGAGCTGGAGGATGGAGAACGTCGACAGGGCCGACGCGTTGACGTCGAACCGGTCGGCGGCGTCGAGGCCGGCCACACCCAGGCTCGTACGGAAGATGATCGCGACGAAGTAGACCGCGACGCCGATCCCCCAGACCCAGGCGGCGCGCCGGCCCCCGGGCGGGTCACCGGGCAGCGAGAGCGTGGGGGCGGCGGCCGAACTCACCGGTCCTCACCCCGGACCAGCACCCGCACCCGGCCGACATGGCGCCGCACGACCTGCGCGGCACCCTCCGCGTCCCCGGCCCGGATCGCCTCCAGCAGCTCACCGTGCTCGGTGATGTTGGCCTCGATCCTGCCCGGGTGCGCCTCCATCACCGCGACGCCCATCCGCAACTGACGGTCCCGCAGCTGGTCGTAGAGGCGCGAGAGGATCTCGTTGCCCGCGTGCTTCACGATCTCGGCGTGGAAACAGCGGTCCTTCACGGCCACCGCCGCCAGATCCCCGACCTCCGCCAGCTGCCGCTGCTCCTCCAGGAACTGTTCGAGCCGCGCGATCAACTGGGGCGACGCGGGCACGGCTTTACGCGCCGCGAACTCCTCCACCAGCAGCCGGGTCTCCACCACGTCCTTGATCTCCTGCGCGGAGACGGCGAGCACGAGGGCGCCCTTCTTCGGGTAGAGCTTGATCAGCCCCTCGACCTCCAGCCGCAGCAGCGCCTCCCGTACGGGCGTACGCGACACCCCTACCGCGTCCGCGAGACCCCCCTCGGTGAGCAGCGTCCCGCCCTCGTAACGACGGTCCAGGACCGCCTCCTTGATGTGCGTGTAGACGCGCTCGGCGGCGGGCGGCCGCTTGAGAGAGGTGTGGGGCGACCGGGCGGGAGCGGAGGGTGCGGCAGGCATGCGCACAGCATAGATACAACATGCACGCATGGAGGAGCCGCGTCCGGATTCTGGACCGTGACCGGTTTCCTGCGTCGAAGGCGTGCTTCGCAGCGTGCGCTACATGGTCTGCGTAGCGTGCGCTACGTTGAGCAAGTGACAGGTCACGCCATCGAAGAGGTACGTCTCACCGCGTTCAAGAGCTTCCACGGTGCGGTGCTCCCCTTGGCGCCCCTGACCGTCCTGATCGGACGCAACAGCAGCGGCAAGTCGAACGCACTGGACGGGCTGGAAGTCCTCTCCCGGCTGGCGCGCGGGGACGACATCAGCGAGGCCCTGGAAAGCCGACGCAGCGCTGCGGGACCGGTGCGGGGCGGGCTGAGCGGGTGCGTGCCGCACGGTTCGGACCGGTTCTCGCTGGGCTGCACGGTCAGCACGGAGGGCGGCCCCATCACACTCGACGTGACCATTCAGGTAGAACCGGAAGTCCGTATCCTCGAAGAGCGGCTGACCGGCCCCACAGCCACAGGCATCAAGCCGCTGCTCATCAGCGGAGAGCCGAGTCAGCGCAGGCACCATATCGGTGCTGCCTGGCACAACGGGAAGCCTGGCCGCAACCCCAGTGCTCTGTTCCTCAACGACCGGCTTCTGACGGCGCAACTGGCGATGCGCGTCGGCGGAGACAGCGAGGGCGAAATTCACGCCCTCTGGGCGGGCGCTGCCGTCCTGAGCGCGCTCACTGGCGCGTTCCACCTGGACCCGGTGCCGCATCTCATGCGGCAATACGTGCCAGCCCGCGACATTCACCTACGCAGGACGGCCGAGAACCTTTCAGCAGCAATCGGCCGCGTCCAGCGCCACGACCCCGAGCTCTTCGGCAACCTTGTCGACCTCCTCCGCGGACTGGTGGATCACGACATCGAACGCCTGCTTGTCACGAGGTCGGAGCTGGGAGACGTCATGCTCGCGCTTGATGAGGGCGCCTTGGGGGTGACTCCCGCCCGCGAGATGAGTGACGGCATGCTCAGGTTCCTCGCGATCACGACGTCTCTGCTGACCGGGGGCGACGGGTTGGAGCTGGGGCCGACAGTGATCTTCGGAGTTGACCGCTCCCTGACCTTGGTCATCGAGGAGTTGGAGAATGGGCTGCACCCCTCCCAGGCCGCGGAGGTCCTGCGACTCGTCCGAGGAGCGGCTGCCGAGAGCACGACTCGCGTCCTGATCACCACCCACAGCCCCGCACTGCTCTCCGCCCTCAGCGGCGATGACCATCAGGGCGTCATCGTCTGCTCCCGGGACCGCGCGACGGGCACCAGCCTCCTGACAAGGCTCACCGAGCTAAACGGCTACGCCACGGCGATGGGAGCGGGCCCGCTGGGTGATGTGGTGACCCACGGCCGGCTGATGCGGGAAGAGCGCGGCGGACAGGACTACGCCGAATTCGACCGGCTCCTCGGGATCGGGTGATCCTGTGGCTCGGGGGGTGGAATTCGTCGACACGTCGGTCCTGTGCAATCTGCTGGAGGTCCCCGGCAAGTGCCAGGACCGCAAGCAGGTGATCGATGAGCTGAAGAGTAAACGCGAACGGCGGGAGACCGATCTTCTGCTGCCGGTCACCGCGATCATCGAAACGGGCAATCACATCGCCCAGGTCTCGGACGGCCGGGCTCGCCGGTCCTGCGCGGAACGGCTCTCCGGCGTACTGACCACGGTGATCGAAGGTAAGGCCCCCTGGGCGCTCAATGAGGTCGAGTGGGACGCAGCCCACCTCCAGGCACTCGTGGACGGCGGCAGCACGGGCAGCAGCCTGATCGAGCACGCCTGCAACCGGCTCGGCTGCGGCGACCTCAACATCCTCATCGAGCGGGACCGCTATCTCGCGCGTACGTCCGGGGTACGGGCCACGATCTGGACGCTGGACGAACTGCTTTCCTCCTACGCCTGAGCTGAGCCGCCGCCACTACCACTGGGGCGGCCAAGGTCAAGTCTGCGCAAATTCACCCGTTCGGGAACACATCCATTCACCCGCCTCAGGAGTCTCACCACCGAGCGGCACCCTTATGTGGCCGCATATCAGGGGCATTTGGAGCGTTCAGTTGAAAATCGGGATCAAGCGCATCAATCGCGTCACCATCATGAGCACCGTGGCACTCACCGCGGGTGCGGTGCTCGCGAGCGGCGCCTTCGCCTCGACGGCACAGGCCGCCGCGCCGCCGGTTCCGAAGATCGTCGCCAAGGGCGGCTTCGTGATGAACAGCGGCACCGGCAAGGCCCTTTACAGCAAGGCCGCGGACACCCGCCGCTCCACCGGCTCCACCACGAAGATCATGACCGCACTCGTGGTGCTGTCGCAGAAGAACGTGAACCTCAAGAGCAAGGTCACCATCCAGAAGGCGTACAGCGACTACATCGTCTCGAAGAACGCCTCGTCCGCCCGGCTCATCGTCGGCGACAAGGTCACCGTGGGCCAGCTCCTCTACGGCCTGATGCTCCCGTCCGGCTGCGACGCGGCGTACGCCCTGGCCGACAAGTTCGGCGCCGGCAAGACCCGTGCGGCCCGCGTGAAGTCGTTCATCGGCAAGATGAACTCCACGGCGAAGAGCCTCAAGCTGAAGAACACCCGCTTCGACTCGTTCGACGGCATAGGGGGCGGGAACAACTACTCGACCCCCCGTGACCTGACGGTCATCGCCAACAAGGCCATGAAGAACTCCACCTTCCGCTCGATCGTCAAGACGAAGTCGACGAAGCAGAAGGTCACGACCAAGAGCGGTGGCTACCGCAACATGGCGTGGACCAACACCAACAAGATGCTCAGCAGCTACAGCGGAGCGATCGGCGTGAAGACGGGCTCCGGCCCGACCGCCAAGTACTGCCTGGTCTTCGCGGCGACGCGCAAGGGCAAGACCGTCATCGGTACGGTGCTCACCTCGTCCTCCGAGGCGAACCGCACGGCCGACGCGAAGAAGCTCATGGACTACGGGTTCAAGAAGTAGC
The DNA here is from genome assembly GCF_014650075.1 of Streptomyces microflavus. Classification (GTDB taxonomy): domain Bacteria; phylum Actinomycetota; class Actinomycetes; order Streptomycetales; family Streptomycetaceae; genus Streptomyces; species Streptomyces microflavus. The sequence continues at coordinate 476,911 of NZ_BMUG01000002.1, forward strand.
CCACCCGCGCGTACGAGCAAGGGGCCCGGCCCGCACGATGTGTGCGGGCCGGGCCCCTTCGCTTTCCGGCGATCGCGTCCTACCGATCGACGCCCGGCCGGCCGGGAGACGCGGTCACGCCCAGGTGATCAGGCGCTTCGGCTGCTCCAGGATCGCCGCCACATCGGCCAGCACCTTGGAGCCCAGCTCGCCGTCGACCAGGCGGTGGTCGAAGGAGAGCGCCAGCGTGGTGACCTGACGCGGCTTCACCTTGCCCTTGTGCACCCACGGCTGGAGCTTGATCGCGCCGACCGCCAGGATCGCGGACTCGCCGGGGTTCAGGATCGGGGTGCCCGTGTCGACGCCGAAGACGCCGACGTTGGTGATGGTCACCGTGCCGCCCGCCATCGCCGCCGGGGACGTCTTGCCGTCCCTCGCCGTGGCGACCAGCTCGCCCAGGGCCGCCGCGAGCTGCGGCAGCGTCTTGTCGTGCGCGTCCTTGATGTTCGGCACGATCAGGCCGCGCGGGGTGGCCGCCGCGATCCCCAGGTTCACGTAGTGCTTCTGCACGATCTCCTGGTTGGCCTCGTCCCAGGCCGCGTTGACCTCGGGGTTCCGCTTGATCGCGACCAGGAGGGCCTTGGCGATGATCAGGAGCGGGTTGACCCGCACCCCCGCCATCTCCTTGTCCTCCTTGAGCTCCGCCACCAGCTTCATCGTGCGCGTCACGTCGACCGTCACGAACTCGGTGACGTGCGGCGCGGTGAAGGCCGATCCGACCATCGCCTGCGCGATCGCCTTGCGGACCCCCTTGACCGGGATGCGGGTCTCGCGAGCCGAGCCGACCGTGGCCGGGGTCACGGGGACACTCACCGCGACCGGCTCAGCGACCTCAGGCGCCGCAGCCGGAGCAGCCGGAGCCGCCGCCGCGTGCACGTCCTCGCGGGTGATGATGCCGTCCTTGCCGGTCGGCACCACCGTCGCCAGGTCGATCCCCAGGTCCTTGGCGAGCTTCCGTACCGGCGGCTTGGCCAGCGGGCGGCCGACCGGAGGAGCATCGGCCACGGGAGCCGCGGAACCGTGCCCGTTCAGCTCCGCCTGGACCGCCGCCGCGACCGCGGCGGCCTCCGGAGCGGCCCCCTTGCGCGGGCGGCGCTTGGTGGAGGACTCGGCGACCCCGTAGCCGACCAGGACCGGCGTCCGGCCCTTCGGCTCCTCGGCGGGGGCGGCCTCGACCGGCTCCTGGGCGGGAGCAGCGGCCGGAGCGGGGGCGTCCTCGCTCCCCGGCGCCACATCCACCGTGATGATCACCTCGCCGACGTCGACCGTCGTACCTTCGGCGAACCGCAGCTCGTGCACCACACCGTCGAACGGGATCGGCAGCTCCACCGCCGCCTTCGCCGTCTCGACCTCACAGACGACCTGGCCGTCGGTGACCGTGTCACCGGGCTGGACGAACCACTTGAGGATCTCGGCCTCGGTGAGCCCCTCGCCCACGTCGGGCATCTTGAACTCGCGGAAGCGAGCGGACGTTTGCGTCATCGTCGTCACGACCCCTCTCTCCTCAGTACGCAAGCGAGCGGTCGACGGCGTCGAGCACCCGGTCCAGACCCGGCAGGTACTCGTCCTCCAGCCGGGCCGGCGGGTAGGGCACGTGGTAGCCGCCGACCCTGAGCACCGGCGCTTCGAGGTGGTAGAAGCTGCGCTCGGTGATGCGGGCGGCGATCTCCGCGCCGGAGCCGTAGAAGACGGGCGCCTCGTGGACGACCACGAGCCGGCCGGTCTTCTCGACCGACGTCTGGATGGCGTCGAAGTCGATGGGGGACATCGAGCGCAGGTCCAGGACCTCGACCGACTTGCCCTCCTCCTGGGCGGCCGCGGCCGCTTCCAGGCAGACCTTCACCATCGGGCCGTACGCGACGAGCGTGAGGTCGCTGCCCTCCCGGACGCGTACCGCCTTGTGCAGCGGGCCGGGGATGGACTCGGTGTCGACCTCGCCCTTGTCCCAGTAGCGCCGCTTGGGCTCGAAGAAGATGATCGGGTCGTCGCTCTGGACGGCCTGCTGCATCATCCAGTAGGCGTCGCTCGCGTTGGACGGCGAGACCACCTTCAGCCCCGCCACATGGGCGAAGAGCGCCTCGGGGGACTCGCTGTGGTGCTCGACCGCGCCGATGCCACCGCCGTACGGGATACGGACGACGACCGGCAGCTTGATCTTGCCGAGCGCGCGGGCGTGCATCTTCGCGAGCTGCGTGACGATCTGGTCGTACGCGGGGAAGACGAAGCCGTCGAACTGGATCTCCACGATCGGGCGGTAGCCGCGCAGGGCCAGGCCGATCGCGGTGCCGACGATGCCGGACTCGGCGAGCGGGGTGTCGATCACCCGGTCCTCGCCGAAGTCCTTCTGGAGGCCGTCGGTGATGCGGAAGACACCGCCGAGCTTTCCGACGTCCTCACCCATGATGAGGACCTTGGGGTCGGTCTCGAGGGCCAGCCGCAGCGACTCGTTGAGCGCTTTCGCGATGGACATCTTTTCCACGGCCATGGCTACTTGCCCTCCTCGGCGGAGTCTGCGAACGATGCCTGGTAGGCGGCGAACTGGGCACGCTCCTCGTCGACGAGGGAGTTGCCGTCGGCGTAGCCGTGCTCGAACAAGGAGATCGGCTCCGGGTCGGGCATCGCCCGCACCACCTCGCGTACGCGCTTGCCGAGGGTCTCGCTCTCCGTCTCCAGCTCGGTGAAGAACGCCTCGTCGGCGAGCTTCTCCTTCTCCAGGTACGTGCGCAGCCGCAGGATCGGGTCCTTGGCCTCCCACGCGGCCCGCTCGTCGTCGGCCCGGTACTTCGTCGGGTCGTCGGAGGTGGTGTGGGCGCCCATGCGGTACGTGAACGCCTCGACCAGGGTCGGGCCCTCGCCGCGGCGGGCGCGCTCCAGGGCGGAGCGGGTCACGGCCAGACAGGCGAGTACGTCGTTGCCGTCGACCCGGACGCCGGGGAAGCCGTAACCCTGCGCGCGCTGGTAGAGCGGCACGCGGGTCTGGCGCTCGGTGGGCTCGGAGATGGCCCACTGGTTGTTCTGGCAGAAGAACACGACCGGGGCGTTGTAGACCGCGGAGAAGGTGAACGCCTCGGCCACGTCGCCCTGGCTGGAGGCGCCGTCACCGAAGTACGCGACCACGGCCGAGTCCGCGCCGTCCTTGGCGACGCCCATGGCGTAGCCGGTGGCGTGCAGGGTCTGCGAGCCGATGACGATCGTGTACAGGTGGAAGTTGTTGGTCGTCGGGTCCCAGCCACCATGGTTCACCCCGCGGAACATGCCCAGCAGGTTGGTGGGGTCGACCCCGCGGCACCAGGCCACGCCGTGCTCGCGGTAGGTCGGGAAGACGTAGTCGTCGTCGCGCAGCGCCCGGCCGCTGCCGATCTGCGCGGCCTCCTGGCCGAGCAGCGAGGCCCACAGGCCCAGCTCCCCCTGGCGCTGCAGTGCGGTCGCCTCGGCGTCGAAGCGGCGGGTCAGAACCATGTCCCGGTACAGACCGCGCAGCTCGTCCGCGCTCAGGTCGATGCTGTAGTCCGGGTGCTCGACACGCTCGCCCTCGGGCGTCAGCAGCTGCACGAGCTGGGGCTCGGAACTCTGTGGCGTCTTCGCGGCGCTGGTCCGCTTACTGGCGCGTCGCGGTTTACGCGCGGCGGCAGTGCTCTCCACGGTCACGTGCGTGCTCCTCCGTCGGTCCGGCCCCCGGGGTCTGCCGGGAACCAGTGCGGCTCGCCTGTGTCCGGACCCGTGCACGGGGTGGGTGCTTCTCGGCCGGGATACAGGCGTGACAGGTGCCCCGGCGAGCGCCCTGTCATAGGCACGTTACCCAGTGCATCGCATAACTGCGAAACCCTATCTGACCTGCGATTTTGCTTGGATTTCCAAGTAAATCGAAAAAATCGCGAAGCTCTGCTGGTCACAGCACTGGTAACAGCCTTGCAGGCCGCCGGAACAACGGCACGTTATCCCGCGGATCAGCGGCAGGGAAGAGCGGAGCGGAGGCGAGTATGTGAGACTGCGATCGTGCGCGAAGATGGAAAAATCACGGTATTTCTGCTCGACGATCACGAGGTCGTCCGGCGTGGCGTCCATGAGCTGCTGGCCTCCGAGCCCGACATCGAGGTGGTCGGCGAGGCGGGCACGGCCGCCGACGCGCTGGTCAGGATCCCGGCGACGCGCCCCGATGTGGCGGTGCTCGACGTCCGGCTGCCCGACGGCAGTGGCGTGGAGGTGTGCCGCGAGGTCCGTTCGCTGGACGAGAACATCAAATGCCTGATGCTCACCTCGTACGCCGATGACGAGGCCCTTTTCGACGCGATCATGGCCGGCGCGTCGGGATATGTACTGAAGGCGATCCGGGGCAATGAACTGCTCAATGCCGTACGGGACGTCGCCGCCGGGAAATCCCTGCTGGACCCGGTGGCGACCGCCCGGGTACTGGAACGGCTGCGCGACGGCGGCACCGCCAAGGGCGACGACAAGCTCTCCGGGCTGACCGAGCAGGAGCGCAAGATCCTGGACCTGATCGGGGAGGGGCTGACCAACCGGGTCATCGGGGAGCGGCTGCACCTCGCCGAGAAGACGATCAAGAACTACGTCTCCAGCCTGCTGTCCAAGCTGGGCATGGAGCGCCGCTCGCAGGCGGCCGCGTACGTCGCGCGGCTCCAGGCCGAGCGCCGCTGACCTGAGGAGGGCCTGAGGGACTTTGGTCCCGGGCCACCCGGGGCCGGGGACTCTTACCCGGCCCCTACGTGTGCCGGACAGTGGACCGTATGCCCTCCGACGAATCCCCCGCGCCCGCGCCGGTCTCGCCGATCGAGCTGCTCGGCCGGGTCCCGTACGGCCGTCTCGCCACCAGCATGCGGGCCCTGCCGTTCCTGGCGGTGGCCCGGCACATCGTGAGCGACGGCCGGATCCTGCTGCGGATGCACAGCGGTTTCGGCTACCACGAGGCGTGCGACGGGAGCGTCGTCGCCTATGGGGCGGACAACTACAACGCCGCCTCGGCCGATGAGGGCGACGACCTGTGGTCGGTGCAGTTCACCGGGCCCGCCGAGATCGTCCACCCCTGCCCCGAGCAGGCAGAACTCTTCGGAGCCGCCCCCGTCAGCGCCAACGGGGAACCCTTCGCTCCGGCCTATCTCCGGGTCGATCCGCACTTCGTCACAGAGCACACTCTGGACTTCGGCGCAAGTCAGCTTGTCCGCCACGTAGCGTGATCTACCATTTGGTAAGTGCCGCGCTCATATGTAACCCGCCCACCAGTTCCTCCGGTCGGCGAGGTGCTGCGCCGCTACCCAAACGTGGGAGAACCGCTCGCCTGCGAGCCGATCACCAAGGGCCTGCTGAACCACGGATACCGCGTGTCCACCACCCGCGGCTCCTACTTCCTCAAGCACCATCTCGACAAGAAGCACATCGACGACGCCACCGGTGAACGCGCCACGATCGTGCGCCAGCACCGCGCCACCCAGCGCCTGGCCTCCCTCGGCGTGCCCGTCGTCCCGCCCCTGACGGACGCGGAGGGCACCACGGTCACCGTGATCGGTGACCGCTGCTACGCCCTGCACCCCTGGGTCGACGGCCTGCACCGGGTCGGATCCCAGCTCACCCCCCACCAGTCCCGGCGTCTCGGGACGCTCCTCGGAGCCGTACACACCGCTCTTGAGCAGGTCATGCCGGCGGACGGTGAACCCGAGCCGTCCGACGGGCCCTTACCGGCCGGTTACGGCAGTCCGCACGCCGCCGACACCTTCGCGCTGATCGACGAACTGCTGGCCGTGGCGCGCGGGCAGCGCCCCCGGGACAGCCCCCGCGACGCGTTCGACGAACTCGCCGTGCACCGCCTCGTGGAGCGCCGGGCGCTGCTGGAACGGCACGCTCACCGCCGGCCCCCGACGCCGGACGGGCCCGCCACCGGGTGGGTGCACGGGGACTTCCACCCGCTCAACCTGCTCTACCGGGGCGCCGATCCGGTCGCCATCGTGGACTGGGACCGGCTGGGGGTGCAGCCGCGCGCCGAGGAGGCGGTCCGGGCGGCGGCCATCTTCTTCGTGCAGCCGGGCGGGGAGCTGGACCTGGCGAAGGTACGGGCGTACGCCCGCGCGTACCGGCGTGCGGCGGGGGCGGCAGGGGCCGAACTGGCCGCCGCCGTGCACCGGGTGTGGTGGGAGCGGCTCAACGACTTCTGGATACTCCGCTGGCGCTACCGCCTGGACGACCGAAGGGCCGACCCGCAGTTCCCTGCGGTGTCGGCCCTGGCGGTGTGGTGGACCCGTGAGTACGAGGCGGTGTGCGCGGCCTTCACGGAGTGACGCGTGCCCCTAAGAAGGTGACGCGTGCGCTCTATGGCGACGCGGCCCCTACGGGGTCAGGCCCGCGGAGGCGCCGGGGGTCGTCCCCGTGCCTCCGTCGTCGCCGCCACCGGCTCCTCCGGCGGGCTCCCCGCCGCCGGGTCCGCCCGGCGTGCCCGGGTCGGTGGTCGGGTCGGTGGGGTCGCCGCTCGGTTCACCGCTGGTGCCCTCGTTGGTGTTGCCGTCCGTCGTCCCGGCGTCCGTGTTGTCCGACGGGGTCGGGGACGGGGTGAGCGAGGGCTGGGTGGCCGTCGGGGGCGGGGTGTACGGCGGCGGGTTGGGCTGGGTCTGACCGCCCGTCGGGTCGCTCGGCTGCTCCGGCTCCTCGGACTCCTCCTCGGACGGCTCCTCCGAGGGCTCCTCCTCGGAGGAGCTCACCGAGGTGGACGGCGTGACCGGCTTCTTCTCCTTGCCGTTGTCCTGCGCCGCGTTGAGGGCGAAGGCCACTCCGGCGCCGATCGCCACCAGGGCGAGCACCACGAAGAGCCACATCTTGCCGCGCCGGCCACCGGCACTCCGTCCGCCGTCGTAGCCGCCGTCGTCCGGGTTGAGCGGGGGCAGGATCGGGCCCTGCGAGGTGTCCCCGTGCACCGGGTGACCCATCGCCCGCGTGGAGCCCGTCATCCCGTGCGGCGGGGTCCGGCCGCCCTCGTGGTGCGCGACCGGGCCGGTGTTCCACGTACCGGTGTGGCCGCCCTGCACCTGGAGCATCTGCAGGCTGTACTGGACCAGGCCGCGCATCTCCTCGGCGCTCTGGAACCGGTCGTCCGGGTCCTTCGCCAGCGAGCGCATCACCATCCCGTCCAGCTCCGGAGGCACCACGTCCGAGACCTCGGACGGCTGCACCGGGATGTCCTGGACGTGCTGGTAGACCACCGAGAGCGGGGTCTCACCGGTGAACGGGGGCCGCAGCGCGAGCAGTTCGTAGAGCAGGCAGCCCGTGGCGTACAGGTCGGAGCGGTGGTCGACGGCCTTGCCGAGCGCCTGCTCGGGGGAGAGGTACTGCGGCGTGCCCATGACCATGCCGGTCTGGGTCATCGTCGACTGGGCGCCGTGCAGCGCCCGCGCGATGCCGAAGTCCATCACCTTGACCGCGCCGGAGTCCGTGATGATCACGTTGGCGGGCTTGATGTCCCGGTGCACGATGCCGTGCTGGTGCGAGTAGGCCAGCGCCTCCAGCACCCCCGAGACGATGATCAGCGCCTGCTCGGGCGGGGGCGCCTCGGCGGTCAGTAGGAGGTCGCGGATGGTGCGGCCCTCGACCAGCTCCATCACGATGTACGGGACGGTCTGGCCGCCCACGACGTCCTCGCCGGAGTCGTACACGGCGACGATCGCATGGTGGTTGAGGCCGGCGACGGACTGCGCCTCACGCGTGAAGCGGGCCTTGGAGACCGGGTCCTCGGCCAGGTCGGAGCGGAGCAGCTTGACCGCGACCGTACGTCCGAGCCGGACGTCCTCCGCCGCGTACACCTCTGCCATGCCGCCCCGGCCGAGCCGGTAGGTCATCCGGTAGCGTCCGTCACCGACGACGCCGCCGACACCCCAGGCGTCGGAGCCATCCGAAACTCCGCCGCCGTTTGCTTCGGAATCGGGTGCCATCAGTCCTCGCCGTCGTATCTGTCCGCGCGTCCGCGGGTTCTCACGGTGCCTTGCTGCATTGCCACGTCACGCTACAGCCTCCACCGGACACCCAGGTTCCGCACCGGACGGATCATCCGACCGGACGGCGCGCCCTCCCTGCCGATCCACCGTGTTTCCCGTAACGCTTCCGAGACGCTTCTTGTGCGTAGGGTCACGGAACGGGCACCCGGCTTGACGTGTCGGACCCCTCGGGCAGACTTGGCGCGTAATCGCGTCGAACGGAACCGCGTCGCACGCGACCACGTCATACAGAAACATCGCGTGTGCACGGTGCGCCGCCGAGGGGGATGCAAGTCATGAGCCAGGACGGCGCACAGGGCCGCTACGCGGGCGGGGCAGTGGCAGGCGGCCGCTACCAGCTGCGCGACCTGCTCGGCGAAGGCGGGATGGCGTCCGTATACCTGGCCTACGACTCCGCACTCGACCGCCAGGTCGCGATCAAGACCCTGCACACCGAGCTCGGGCGCGAGCAGTCGTTCCGCGAGCGGTTCCGGCGCGAGGCGCAGGCCGTCGCCAAGCTCCAGCACACCAACATCGTCTCGGTCTTCGACACCGGCGAGGACGAGCTCGGCGGCGCGCTGATGCCGTACATCGTCATGGAGTACGTCGAGGGGCAGCCGCTCGGCTCGGTGCTGGCCGCCGACATCCGGCAGTACGGCGCGATGCCCGCCGACAAGGCGCTCAAGGTGACGGCGGACGTGCTCGCCGCACTGGAGACCAGCCACGAGATGGGCCTGGTCCACCGCGACATCAAGCCCGGCAACGTCATGATGACCAAGCGCGGCATCGTGAAGGTCATGGACTTCGGCATCGCCCGCGCCATGCAGTCCGGTGTCACCTCGATGACGCAGACCGGCATGGTCGTCGGCACCCCGCAGTACCTCTCCCCCGAACAGGCCCTCGGCCGCGGTGTCGACGCCCGCTCCGACCTGTACTCGGTCGGCATCATGCTCTTCCAGCTGCTCACCGGCCGGATCCCGTTCGACGCGGACTCCCCGCTCGCCATCGCGTACGCGCATGTGCAGGAGGAGCCGGTCGCGCCGTCCAGCATCAACCGGTCGGTCACCCCGGCGATGGACGCGCTCGTCGCCCGCGCCCTGAAGAAGAACCCGAACGAGCGCTTCCCGAGCGCCGCCGCGATGCGGGACGAGATCGCGCGGGTGCTGAACGCCTCCGGGGGCCGGACCGGCGCGCCGGCGATCGTCGCCGGGGGCGGTCCCGCCAACAGCGGTGCGGGCGTCGGCTCGGCGGTGTTCCCGCCCGTCGACCAGGCCACCCCCGCGCCGCAGAGCGTGCAGACCCCGTACCAGCCGCACCCGCACCAGCAGCCGCAGCACCCGGGCCCGTACAACCAGCCGGCCCCGACGCCCGCGCCGGGCTACGGGTACCCGCAGGCGGCCCAGAGCTACCCGACGCCGGGCCCGCTCGCCCACCAGACCCCGCCGCCGTACACGATCAACCCGCAGCACCAGACGGCCGTCGGCACCACGGGCGGCGGTTCCTCCCAGCGGAACATGCCGGTCATCGTCGGCTCGATCGTCGTCGCGCTGCTCGCCGTCGGCGGCCTCATCACCGCGCTCGCCCTCCAGGGGGGCGGCAAGGACGACGAGGCGGGCAAGGGCGGCGACCCGGGGACCAGCGAGACCTCGACGGACGAGGGCTACCGGCCGCCGGAGCGGAACCGGACGATGAAGAGCACCAAGTGCACGGACGCCCTTGAGGACTCCGACGACCCGCAGAAGGTCCAGGCGCCCAACTTCGTCTACAAGGACATCCTCTCGGCCAAGGCCTGCGCGGCGGCCGCCGGCTGGACGATCAAGGAGATCGAGGAGCCCGGCAACACGTACGCGGAGGGCCAGGTCGTCGGGCAGTTCCCGTCCTCGGGTGCGGCCGTCGCCGAGCAGGGTGCCCACTTCGAGCTGAAGGTCTCCACGGGCCGGCCTTCCTGAACGGGGCCGGGGCGGCCGACCGGGGGCCGTCCGGGGTCCCTCCGGGGTGCGCGGCACCTGCCTGGTCCGCCGTTCCGGCCGGTCGGTCGCGGTGATCGCTTCTGATCAAGGTGCGGATTCTCTGATCATTTATGGGGCAGTTGATCTCCCTTACGGGTCGGTAGTCGACCCCGGATGGCCGGATATCTCCTCCTGACCCGTCCGGGATGCCGGATGCAAGAGCCCATGTGACGCTGATCTCATGGCTCCAGGACTTCCGGCCGTGTGGTCGTCGAGGTGCGCGGTCTGTCTGCTGGTGGCAGCCGGCGCGGCGCTGGGGCCGTCGGGGCCGCTGGGCGGGACCGCCCACGCGTCACCGGCGTCCGCCGGGCCCTCCGTGAGCGCCACGCCCTCCGGGACGCCGAGCCCCGCCGCCACGCCGCCCCTGCCGTCGGGCGCCGGCTCCTCCCCCCCTTCCTCCGCGGAGTCCGTGGGCCCGTCGGCCCTACCCCTCCCGTCCGGCGCCCTCAGCTCCGGGGCCGGGGAGCCGGGTGGCAGCCCCTCCGCCGACTTCGTGTACGGGGACGGCGCCGAGGCCCCCGCGTCCTCCGCCTCGCCCTCTCCCAGCCGTTCCGCTTCCGTCGAGGTGTCGGGGTCGACCGCACCGCTGGCCGGGCGCGAGGCCGGGGCCGGGAAGGTGCGTCCCGGGCGGTCGCTGACCCCGCTGGAGCTGGCGCGGGCCGAGACACCGGACGAGCCGGAACCGCCGGACGAGCCGGAGCAGAGCGCCGTGGGCCTGCCGGAATCCACCGTGCCGCCCGAGGAGTTCAGCGAGACCGGGGCTCAGGCCACCCGTGCCCTGGACGCCGCCGCCGTACGGCAGGTGCAGCAGGTCTCGCTCGGTACGGGCATCGCCCTGGTGGGTCTCGGGCTCGCGTTCCTCGCGTTCCGTTTGCGCCGCGTGAACTGACGGATTCCCCGTAGCGGTGCCACCGCAGTGACTTGCCAGAAGCAACATACTCGGTATACATACTCAGTATGTCGATCCGCCACGGGCTACTGGCCCTCCTGGAGCGGGGGCCCCGTTACGGCTCCCAGCTCCGCACCGAGTTCGAGTCGCGCACCGGCTCCACCTGGCCCCTGAACGTCGGCCAGGTCTATACGACGCTGGGCCGCCTGGAGCGCGACGGCATGGTCGTGCAGGAGGGGGCCGACGAGGCCGGGCACGACCTCTACGCGATCACCGACGACGGCCGGGCCGAGCTGCGCAGCTGGTTCGGGACCCCGGTGGACCGCACCAGCCCGCCCCGCGACGAACTGGCCATCAAGCTCGCCATGGCCGTGGGGGCACCGGGTGTCGACATCCGTGATGTCATCCAGTCCCAGCGCCACCACACCCTCAAGGCCATGCAGGACTACACCCGGCTCAAGGCCCAGGCCCTCACCGATGTCCCGGCCAACCGGGACGAGGTCGCCTGGCTCCTCGTGGTGGAGCAGCTGATCTTCCAGGCGGAGGCCGAGGCCCGCTGGCTCGACCACTGCGAGTCGCGGCTCGTCCGCCTCGCCGAAGCCGCCGCCACCGACCCCTCGGCCGAGCCCGGCCCGGCGGCCACCCGGGGCCCGGCCCGGTCCCTGACCGGCCGCACGAAGGCCCGCCGCTGAGCCCGCCTGCCGTCCCCGGCCGCACGCACAAAAGCCCGCCGCCGAGCCCGCGCGTTTCCTGTTCCGCACTCCATGACCAGCGCGTTTCCGTCTAGGGGGAACCACCCACCATGTCCCTGCCCGCCGCCACACCGCCGCCGCCGTCCCCCGGGACACCCGCAGGCGACCCCGTACTCGAACTGCGGGCGCTGACCCGTACCCACGGCTCCGGCATCGCCGAGGTGCACGCCCTGCGCGGGATCAGCCTCTCGGTTTACCCGGGTGAGCTGGTCGCCGTGATGGGGCCCTCCGGCTCCGGCAAGTCCACCCTGCTGACCCTGGCCGGCGGGCTCGACAACGCCACCAGCGGCCAGGTCGTCATCGAGGGCCAGGACATCGCCTCCCTCGGCCGCAAGGGCGTCGCCGCCCTGCGCCGCCGCAGCGTCGGGTACGTCTTCCAGGACTACAACCTCATCCCCGCCCTGACCGCCGCCGAGAACATCGCGCTCCCCCGCGAACTCGACGGCGTCTCCGTGCGCAAGGCCCGCAAGGAAGCCCTCGCCGCACTGGCCGAGATGAAGCTGACCGAGATAGCCGACCGCTTCCCCGACGAGATGTCCGGCGGCCAGCAGCAGCGCGTCGCCATCGCCCGCGCCCTCGTCGGCGACCGGCGCCTCGTCCTCGCCGACGAGCCGACCGGAGCGCTCGACTCCGAGACCGGCGAGGCCGTCCTCGCCCTGCTGCGCACCCGCTGCGACCAGGGCGCGGCCGGGGTGATGGTGACCCATGAGCCCCGGTACGCGGCCTGGGCCGACCGGGTCGTCTTCCTCCGCGACGGTTCGATCGTCGACCAGACGCTGACCACCGGGGCCGAATCGCTGCTCGCGGCGGGAGCCACGGGAGCGGCCGGCACCTCCGGATCCGCCGGGGCCGCCAAGTGAGCCTCTTCTCCGGATGGCGCGCCGCCCTCCGCATAGCCAGACGCGACGCGGTGCGGGCCAAGGGCCGCAGCGCCCTCGTCGTCGCGATGATCGCCCTGCCGGTCCTCGGTGTGACCGCCGCCGACCTGACGTACCGCAGCGCCCTGCCCACCCTGGCGGAGGAGCTGACGGCGGACCTGGGAGCGGCCGACGCCCTCTTCACGGATCAGGGGATGGGCCCGGTCCGGCTGGAACAGATGCCCGACGGCATCATGTGGCAGACGCCCGAGGACGCCCCGGAGACGTTCCCCGACGACGAGCGGAAGCCCGTCGACGTACCGGCGACCTTCCCGAAGGGATCGCGCCACCTCACCGAGCAGTCCGTACCCGCCTCCGTGACGACCCGCCACGGCATCACCGACACCCAGATCACCGAACTGAGCGTCGCGGACCCGCTGCTGCGCGGCCGGGTCGAGCTGACCGACGGCGCCTACCCGCGGGCCAAGGACGAGATCGCGGCGACCGAGGCCTTCATCGAGGCGTCCGGGCTCTCCATCGGCGACCGCGTCACCGTGCGCGGCCCCGAGCAGGTCTACACCCTCACCGGTGCGGTGGAGCTGCCCGCCGAGCTGGAGGCGAGGTCCCTGTTCGCCGTGCCCGGCGCGGTCATCGCCCCGTGGCAGAAGACCTCGGACGGCGACAAGGAGATCCTGCCACCCCAGGTGAGCAACCTGCAGTGGCTGGTCCAGGGCCCGCCCGGAGCGGGCGTGACCTGGCAGGACGTGCTCGCCGCCAATGAGAAGGGCGTGGTGGTACGGGCCCGTCAGGTCGCCCTGGACCCGCCGCCGGACTCCGAGGTCCCCATGGCCGCGCACATGCAGGGCTGGGAGACCGACAACGCGGAGCTGACCGCGGCCGCCCTCACCGTGGCCGCCATGGCCGTACTGGAGATCGTGCTGCTGGCCGGTCCGGCGTTCGCCGTGGGCGCCCGCCGTTCGCGCCGGCAGCTGGGCCTGGTCGGTTCGTGCGGCGGCACCCGGGGCCAGGTCCGGGCCGTGGTGCTCGCGGGCGGTGCGGTGCTCGGCGGGGTCGGCGCCGTCGCCGGGGTCGGGGCCGGGTTCGGTCTCACCGTTCTGTTCCGCCCGATGATCGAGGACTTCACCGGCAACCGCTTCGGCGAACTGACCGTCCGGCCCTGGGAGATCCTCGCCATCGCCGTACTCGGCCTGGTCACCGGTGTCCTCGCCGCACTCGCCCCGGCGATCGTGGCGGGCCGCCAGTCGATCCTGGAGTCGCTCACCGGGCACCGCGGCACCCGCCGCAGCTCCCGGGTGCTGCCGATCGTCGGCTCCGTCGTGCTCGCGGGCGGCATCGCCGTCGCGGTGTACGGAGGTGTCAGCGGCAACACCACCCTGGTCGCGGGCGGTTCCGTCCTCGCCGAACTGGGCCTCCTCGGCTGCATCCCGGTGATCGTCGGCTTCCTCGGCCGGCTCGGCCGCCGGCTGCCGCTGACGCCCCGCATCGCCCTGCGCGACGCGGCCCGCAACCGGGGCCGTACCGCCCCCGCCGTCGCCGCCGTGATGGCGGCCGTCGCGGGCAGCGTCGCCATCGCCACGTACACCAGCAGCAGCGCCGCCGAGAACGACTACGACCACCAGCCCAACCTCACCGCGGGCACCGCGGCGCTGATGACCTTCGACACCACCAAGAAGGCCGATCTGCCCCGCGCACGGGCCGCCGTCGAGCAGAACTACCCCGTCAGCGGCGGGCGCACCGACCTCGGGCGGCTCTGGGCGGGCAGCGACTGCTCGGTGTACTACGAGGAGGAGAACGGCTGCGGGACCCTCGACATCGTCAAGCCCACCGGAAAGGCCCACTCCTGCCCCCTGAAGGGCAAGGGCGCCAAGGAGCTCGCCCTGCGGATCTCGGCCGACGAGCACAAGCGGCTGATGAACTCCCCCGCCTGCGTGGACGAGAGCTCCACCATGGTCGCGTTCGGCACCGACGAGAACAAGATCGTCATCGGGGACGCGGCCCTGCTCACCTCGTACGTGAAGCTCGACGACCCGGCGGCGGCGAAGGCCCTCGCGGAGGGCACACCCGTCCTGCTCAACTCGGCGTACGCGAAGGACGGCGAGGTCACCCTCAAGGCCGTCCACACCTACAACGAGCGCGACAAGAAAATGCGCGCCCTGCACCCCGGCAAGGCCCGCACCACCACGGACCGGCTGAAGGTGTACGTCGCCCCGGACCGCTACGCGTCGACCCCGGGCATCCGGATGGTCATGCCGCAGCGGACCGCGGACCGGCTCGGCCTGCACTCCGAGGAGTACGGCAGCATCTACACCCTCAACCGCGAGCCGACGGACGCCGAGCGGCAGGGGGCCGACGCGGCGATCGAGCAGGCAGGCAACCGCGCGTACGTGATGACGGCGAACCCCGAGCGGCAGGGGGACGACGAGGCGGTCCTGCTGATCCTCGCCCTCTTCGCCGGTGTCGTGACCCTGGGCGCCGCGGCCATCACGACCGGTCTCTCCAAGGCCGACGCGGAGGCCGACCTCACCACGCTCAGCGCGGTGGGCGCGCCCCCGGGCGTACGGCGCTCGCTCACCGGCTTCCAGTGCCTGGTCGTCGCTCTGACCGGGGTGCTGCTGGGGACGGCGGCGGGGATCGTGCCCGCGGTCGCGCTGCGCCTGACCGACCTGCGCGAAGCCCTGGCGGACATGCGGGCGGATCCGATGGAGTCGGCGTACACCCCGATCGTGCTGCCCTGGGAGACGATCGCCCTGCTGGCCGTGGTCGTCCCGGTGCTGGCCGGGCTGCTCGCCGCCGCACTCACCAGCTCCCGGCTGAAGCTGGCCCGACGCGCGGGGTAGCCGCATCCCCTGGACCCTTCCGGTGCCCCCGATGAGGCTTCCGGTGCCCCCGGAGACGGTGGATCATCCGTTTCCGGGGGCACCAACGTGGTGTACGGCACGTGTGCGAGACAATGGCGGCATGGAAATGCCGAGGAATGACCGGTCGCAGGAGCACCCGCAGGTCCTTGTAGTGGGCCAGGACGGAATGGCTATCGGCGGCGGTGCCAGTGACGACGAGTCGCGCGAGGTCCCGGTGACGGAAATGGTCGAACAGCCCGCGAAAGTCATGCGCATCGGCAGCATGATCAAGCAGCTTCTGGAGGAGGTCAGGGCGGCTCCTCTCGACGAGGCGAGCCGGGTGCGGCTCAAGGAGATCCACGCCAGCTCCGTCAAGGAGCTGGAGGACGGCCTCGCGCCGGAGCTGGTGGAGGAGCTGGAGCGGCTCTCGCTGCCGTTCACCGAGGAGTCGGTGCCCTCCGAGGCCGAGCTGCGGATCGCGCAGGCTCAGCTGGTGGGCTGGCTGGAGGGCCTCTTCCACGGCATCCAGACGGCGCTGTTCGCCCAGCAGATGGCGGCCCGCGCACAGCTGGAGCAGATGCGCCGCGCACTGCCGCCCGGGATGACCCACGAGGACGAGGAAGGCGGCGGGGACCCGCACGGTCCGATCCGTTCGGGCCCGTACCTGTAGCCGTATCCGACCGCAGCGAACCGGCGGGGCCCGGCACACATCACGGTGTGTGCCGGGCCCCGCTGTGTACGTTCTCCCTGCTCACGCGCCCGGCGCGACCAGCAGCACCTTGCCGATGTGGGAGCTGGACTCGAGCACGCGGTGCGCCTCGGCGGCGTCCTCCATGGGCACCGTACGGTCCACCACGGGCCGGACCACCCCGTCGGCGATCAGCGGCCACACATGCTCGCGTACGGCGGCGATGATGGCGGCCTTCTCGCCGAGCGGGCGGCCCCGCAGGGAGGTCGCGGTGACGGCGGCCCGCTTGGTCAGCAGGGCACCGAGGTTCAGCTCGCCCTTCGCACCGCCCTGGAGGCCGATGATCGCCAGGCGGCCGTTGACGGCGAGCGCCTTCACGTTCCGGTCCAGGTACTTGGCGCCGACGATGTCCAGGATGACATCCGCCCCCGCCCCGTCGGTCGCCTTCTCCAGCTCCGCCACGAAGTCCTGCTCGCGGTAGTCGATGAGGATGTCGGCGCCGAGCGCCGCGCACTCGGCGAGCTTCTGCGGGCTGCCCGCCGTGACCGCCACCCGGGCGCCGACCGCCTTCGCCAGCTGGATCGCCATCGTGCCGATACCGCTGGAACCGCCGTGGACGAGGAGGGTCTCACCGGGGCGCAGGTGGGCGACCATGAAGACGTTCGACCAGACGGTCGCGGTCACCTCGGGCAGCGCGGCCGCCGCCGCCAGATCGACGCCGTCCGGTACGGGGAGGAGCTGGCCCACCGGTACGGCGACCTTCTCCGCGTATCCGCCGCCCGACAGCAGCGCGCACACGGCGTCGCCGACCGCCCAGCCGGTCACGCCGGGACCGATCGCCGCGATCCGGCCCGCGCACTCCAGACCTGGGTAGGGGGACGCACCGGGCGGCGGGTCGTAGAAGCCCTGCCGCTGGAGGACATCGGCACGGTTGACGGCGCTGGAGACGACCTCGACGAGGACCTCGCCGTCGCCGGGTACGGGATCGGGCACCTCGGCCCAGACGAGCGCCTCGGGGCCACCGGGTTCGGGGATCGTGATCGCATGCATGGCCGCGAGGCTACTCCCGTCGCTGCCCGCCCGCGTGGCTTCAGGGGCGGCTTTCCGCGCGGCTCCCCGGGGTCAGCGGGGCCGCGCGGCTTCCCGGATCAGGGGCGGTGGTGCGGCAGGTGGGGCAGGGAGGGGCCGGACGGGCCGGAGCCGGGGGGCGGGGTGGCCCGCACGATGGTGATGACCCGGTCCGTCAGCTGCAACGGGCTGGCCGCCGGATCGTCGTAACCGAGCAGCCGGTGCCCGCGCAGCACACTGACGACCAGGTCGTCGGTCTCCCGGACGCTCTTGCCCACCTCGGCCTTTATCACCGGCCGTTCGACGAGATCGAGGCCACTGCCCTGCTGGATCAGGTCCTCCATCACCGTGCCCGCGCTCGGGCTGAGGACGGAGAGACCGAGCAGCCGTCCGGCGGCACTCGCACTGGTGATCACCGCGTCGGCACCGGACTGCCGCAGCAGCGGAGCGTTCTCCTCCTCGCGGACCGCCGCCACGATCTTCGCCCCGCGGTTCAGCTGACGCGCGGTCAGCGCGACCAGCACGGCGGTGTCGTCGCGCTGGGTGGCGATGATGATCTGACGCGCCTTCTGGAGCTCGGCCCGCAGCAGCACATCGCTGCGGGTCGCGTCGCCGAGTACGCCGGTGAAGCCCTCGGCGTTGGCGACCTCGATCACCTTGGAAGCCGGATCGACGATGACGATCTGCTCCTTCGACAGGCCGGTGGCGCAGAGTGTCTGGATCGCCGAACGGCCCTTGGTGCCGAAGCCGACGACGACGGTGTGGTCACGCAAGTTGGCTCTCCAACGCTTCAGCCGGAAGTCCTCGCGGGTCCGTTCCGTGAGGACCTCAAGAGTGGTGCCGACCAGGATGATCAGGAACATCACACGCAGCGGTGTCACGAGCACCACGTTGATCAGCCGGGCTCCGGCGCTGTACGGGGTGATGTCGCCGTACCCGGTGGTGGAGAGGGTGACCGTGGCGTAGTAGACCGCGTCCAGCAGATCGACCTCGCCGTCGGCGTTGTCGTTGTAGCCCGCCCGGTCGAGCCAGACGATCAGCACCGTCGCGGCCAGCACGAGCAGCGCCATCAGCAGCCGTTTGCCGACCTGCCGCGCCGGACCGTGGGTGACCCGGCGGGGGAGCATCACCCGCGTCGGTACGACATGTTCGTCGGCCCGCCTGGCCATCGCGTCCTGGCCGGGAAGTTTCACGTGAAACACCCTTCCGTCCACGGCGTCGCCGGGGCCCATGGGAGATCCAGAATCTCCACCTCGGTGCCGGACCGTACCCCGCCGGCCGGTACGACAGCCAGTCCGTCCGCCGCGGCGATCCCGCGCAGCATGGCCGGGCCGTTGTACCGCAGGGGCGCCACATGGTCCCGGCCGCCCGCACGGCCCGCGCGGTGGACCACGGGGACGAGGCGGGTGTCGTGCGGATGTCCGGGCACGTCGGCGTGGACGAGCGCCCGGTACGCGTCCTGGGCCGGGCGGCCCGCGAGCCCCGCGAGGAGCGGTTCGGCGAGCGTCAGCAGCCCCGATACGGCGGCGAGCGGGTTGCCGGGCAGCCCGACCAGGTGGGGCCCGTCCGGGGAGAGCCGCGCCAGCAGCATGGGGTGGCCGGGGCGTACGGCGACACCGTCCACGAGCAGCTCGGCGCCGAGGGCGGCCAGGACCGGGTGCACATGGTCGACCGGGCCCGAGGCGGTCCCGCCGGTGGTGACGATCAGGTCGGCGTCGGAGGAGGTGAGGGCCTCACGCAGGGCCTCCGCGTCGTCCCCGAGGCGGCGGGGGCCGGAGACCTCGGCGCCCAGGGCCCGCAGCCAGGGGCCGAGCATGGGGCCGAGGGCGTCACGGATCAGGCCGTCGTGCGGGAGGCCCGCGGCGAGGAGTTCGTCGCCGAGTACGAGGACGTCGACGCGGGGGCGGGGGACGGCGGGCAGGGCGTCGTACCCGGCGGCCGCGGCGAGCCCGAGCACCGCAGGGGTGACGACCGTGCCGGCCGGGACCAACCGGTCGCCCGAGCGGCACTCCTGGCCCCGGGGGCGGATGTCCTGGCCGGTGACGACGGGCCGCCGGGTGGAGACCAGCGCCCTGGCCTCGTCGACCTGGGCGTGCTCGCTGCGGATGACCGCGGTGGTGTCGGCGGGGGTGCGGGCTCCGGTGGCGATCCGTACGGCGGTGCCGTCGGGAAGGCGGGTGGCGGTGGGGCTCTCCCCGACCCCCGCGAGCAGGCTCACGCCCTCCTCGTACGTCCAGGGGCCCGGCCCGGCGACGGCCCAGCCGTCCATGGCGGAGGTGTCGAAGGACGGCAGGTCGGTGAGGGCGGCGAGCGGTTCGGCGAGTACATGGCCCAGGGCTCGGTCGAGCGGCAGCCGGACCACGGCGAGCGGCCCGCCCCGCCCGGCCCGCGCGGCTACGGCCCGCGCGCGGTCCCAGAGGAGGTCCGGGGTGGGGGAGACGGGGACCGGGGGAGTTGGGTGCGGGGTGGGGTCCTGGTGCTCTCTGCGGTCCTGGTGCTCGCTGCGGTTCTGGTTGCGTGGCACCTGATCGCCCGCCTGATCGTCAGCTCGGTTACGCGCCCGGTTCCGGCCCCCGACCAGCGCCAGCGCCTGTTCGACGGCCAGCTCTTCGGCGTCGTCGCCGGTCATGGCGTCCCGGCCTGTTCGCCGCCCGCATCCGGCCCGGTCCCCTTCGCCGCGCCCTCGGCCTCCCAGCGCAGGGCGAGCGCGGTGGCCTTGCGAGCGGCCTCGGCGACCGCCGCCGCCGCTTCCTCCGGCCCGGCGTCGGCGCTCGCCCTGGCCGCCGCGTACCCGACCAGGAAGGTCGTGAGCGGTGCGGCGGGCCGCGCGACCCCGTGCGCGGCGTCGCGGGCGAGGTCGAGCAGGACATCGGTGTCGACGTCGAGTTCGATTCCCAGTTCGTTCTTGACCGAGGTGATCCATTCGTCCAGCACGGCCCCATGCTCCCTGATCCGGGCCCGGGCTGCGGCGATGTCGTCCCAGGTGTCGCAGTCGAACGCGGCGTGCGGCCCCGCATCGACCCGGGCCAGGTCCAGTTCCCCGGTCAGCAGCCGGAGCGGCAGACCGGCGAGGCCGCCGTGCTCGGTGGCGAGAAGGGCCAGCTCACGGCGGAGCGGCTCCGAGCGGTAGACGGCGACGAGCGGCTGGTCGCGGCCGTCGGGGTCGGTGCAGAGCGCGCCCTCCCGGCCGTCCGCACCGGCGGCGACGAGCAGCGCGTCGACCGTCGTCGGCCCGAGGAACGGAAGATCGGCGGAGAGGACGAGCACCCGCTCCGCCGCCGTCAGCCGCACCCCCGCTCCGAGCGCGGCCAACGGGCCGCCGCCCTGAGGGACTTCGCGGGTCCAGGTGACCGGCCGTGAGGTGGGCCTGCGGCCGCCCACCACGACGGTGGCGCCCGCACCGGAGCAGGCTGCCAGCACCCGGTCGAGCAGCGCGCGGCCGCCGACCCGCACAGCCGGCTTGTCGGCGCCGCCGAGCCGCTTGGCGGCCCCGCCGGCCAGGACGATCACGTCGTAGGCGGTCATACGTCGAGTATGGGCGGCGCCTGGGGCCGACGCCCCCTCCGGGGTGGCCGAAGAGGCCAGTCCGGAAGGGGCACGTACGCGTGACGGCAGCTCTACAGGGTGCGCAGCAGCACCGCCGGCTGCTCCACGCAGTCGGCCACGTAACGGAGGAATCCCCCGGCAGTTCCGCCGTCGCACACCCGGTGGTCGAAGGTGAGCGAGAGCTGGACGACCTGACGTACGGCCAGCTCACCGTTGTGCACCCAGGGCTTGGGCATGATCCGGCCGACGCCGAGCATCGCCGCTTCGGGGTGGTTGATGATCGGCGTCGAACCGTCGACCCCGAACACCCCGTAGTTGTTCAGCGTGAACGTGCCGCCGGTCAGCTGGGCCGGGCTGAGCTTCCCGGTCCGTGCCAGCTCGGTCAGCCGGGCGATCTCGGCCCCGATCGACTCGGCGTTGCGGGTGTGCGCGTCCCGGACGACCGGCACGACGAGGCCCCGCTCCGTCTGGGCGGCGAACCCGAGGTGCACGCCGGGCAGGCGCACGATCTCCCGCGCGGCCGTGTCCACGGTGGAGTTGAGCTCGGGGTACCGGGCCAGGGCCGCCGTGCAGATCCTCGCCAGGAGTGCCAGGACCGACACCCTGGGCCCGCCGGACGGACCCGACGCGGCATTCATCGCGGCGCGGGCGACCATCAGCTCGGTGGCGTCCGCGTCCACCCAGCAGGTGGCGTCCGGGATCTCGCTCCGGCTGCGCGACAGCTTGTCGGCGACCGCCCCGCGCACCCCCCGCAGCGGAATCCGCTCGGCGGCCGGTGCCGCCGCGCCCCCGTGGAACGTGGGGGCCTCCGCCGCGACGGGCTCGGCAGCCGGACGCGCCTCCGCCTCGGTCGCCTCCCCCGCGTGCCGGATCGCGGAATCGACGTCGGCCCGCAGGATCAGGCCGTCGGGGCCCGACCCCGTCAGCCGCCGCAGATCGATGTCGTGCTGCCGAGCCAGTCGGCGTACGAGCGGGGAGACCACGGCCACGGGCCCCTGACGACCGTTCACTTGGCCGTTCGCCTGGCCGTTCACCTCACCGACCGGAACCGGCGCGGGAGCGAGGGCGGAAGCCGCAGCGGGCACAGGCGCAGGTGCAGACGCTGGAGCGGTCGCGGTCGCAGCAGTGGCTCCGACCCGCTCCGGCCGGATGCGCCGGCGCCGGGCGGCCGGCGCGCCGGTCCCGTACCCCACGAGCACGTTCCCGGACCCACCGGAAGGCTCCTCGGCGGCGGCCCCGTCACTCCCGGAGGAAGACGCGTCCGTCGCCCCCACGGCGACCGTCAGCAGCGGCGCACCGACCGGGAGTTCGGAACCCTCCTCGCCGAAGCGCGCGGTCACCACACCCCCGTAGGGGCAGGGGACCTCCACCATCGCCTTGGCCGTCTCGACCTCGACGACGGGCTGGTCGATGGCGACGACATCGCCGACCTCCACCAGCCAGCGGACGATCTCCGCCTCGGTGAGGCCCTCACCGAGGTCCGGCAGCTTGAATTCGAGCACCTGGGCCATCAGCTGTCCGCCTCCCACTGCAACCGCGCGACCGCGTCGAGCACCCGGTCGACTCCCGGCAGATGGTGCCGCTCCAGCATGGGCGGCGGGTAAGGGATGTCGAACCCGGCCACGCGCAGTACCGGGGCCTCCAGGTGGTGGAAGCACCGCTCGGTGATCCGGGCCGCGATCTCGCCGCCGGGGCCACCGAAACCGGGGGACTCGTGGACGACGACCGCGCGGCCGGTGCGCCGCACCGAGGCGGCGACCGTCTCGTCGTCGAACGGCACCAGCGAACGCAGGTCCACGACTTCGAGGTCCCAGCCCTCCGCGACGGCCGCCTCGGCGGCCTCCATACAGACCGGCAGGGAGGGCCCGTACGTGATCAGCGTGGCGCTGCGCCCGGGGCGGCGGACCACTGCCCTGCCGATCGGCTCGACCGCGGCCGGGGCCTCGGGCGACCAGTCGGCCTTGGACCAGTAGAGCCGCTTGGGCTCCAGGAAGACCACCGGGTCGTCGGAGGCGATGGAGGCCCGCAGCAGGCCGTACGCGTCGTCCACCGTGGCCGGTGTGACGACGTGCAGGCCCGGCGTGGCCATGTAGTACGCCTCGGAGGAGTCGCTGTGGTGCTCGACCCCGCCGATCCCGCCGCCGTAGGGCACGCGCACGGTGATGGGGAGCGGCATTGCTCCTCCGGTGCGGTTGCGCATCTTGGCGACATGGCTGATCAGCTGCTCGAACGCCGGGTAGGCGAAGGCGTCGAACTGCATCTCCACCACGGGCCGCAGCCCGTACATCGCCATGCCGACGGCCGCCCCGAGGATACCCGCCTCGGCCAGCGGGGTGTCGGTGCACCGGTCGTCGCCGAACTCCTTGGCCAGCCCGTCGGTGATCCGGAAGACCCCGCCCAGGGTGCCGACGTCCTCGCCGAGCACGTGCACGGTGGGGTCCTCGGCCATCGAGTCGCGCAGGGCGCGCCCGAGGGCCTGCGCCATGGTGGCCGGTTTCGTCTTCGCCGTACGTCCGCCGGCTTTCGTCGCCGCGGTGGTCATCGGCTTTCCTCCGCGCTGTGCTCGTGGTCCTGCTCCGCGTCCAGCTCGGCGCGGAGGGCGGCTGCCTGCTCCCGGAGCTGGCTGGTCTGCTCGGCGTAGACATGGGTGAACAGGTCCATCGGCGCCAGCTCCGGATCGGCGTTCATCCGGTCGCGGAGTGCGGCGGCCATGCGCTCGGCGGCCTCCCGGGCCCGCTCGATGCCCTCGTCGTCGAGCAGCCCGCGGCCGGTCAGCTCGCGCTCGAGGAGCTGGACCGGGTCGTGCGCCCGCCAGGCCTCGACCTCGCTGTCGACCCGGTAGCGGGTGGCGTCGTCGGCGTTGGTGTGGGCTTCCATGCGGTAGGTGACTGCCTCGACCAGCGTCGGGCCCTCGCCCCGCCTGGCCCGTGCCACGGCCTCGCTGAGCACCTGGTGCACGGCGGCCGCGTCGTTGCCGTCGACCAGCCGGCCCGGCATCCCGTACCCCACGGCCTTGTGGGCGAGGGAGGGAGCGGCGGTCTGCTTGGCCAGGGGGACGGAGATGGCGAAGCCGTTGTTCTGCACGAGGAAGACCACCGGGGCCTTCCAGACGGCCGCGAAGTTCAGCGCTTCGTGGAAGTCGCCCTCGCTGGTGCCGCCGTCGCCGACCATGGCGAGGGCGACGACGTCGTCCCCCTTGAGGCGGGCCGCGTGGGCCAGACCCACCGCGTGCGGCAGCTGGGTGGCGAGCGGGGTGCAGAGCGGGGCGATGCGGTGCTCACGCGGGTCGTAGCCGGTGTGCCGGTCCCCGCGCAGCAGGGTCAGCGCCTCGACCGGGTCGAGCCCGCGCGCCACGGCGGCCAGGGTGTCCCGGTAGCTGGGGAACAGCCAGTCCCGCTCCTCAAGCACCAGGGCGGCGGCGATCTCGCACGCCTCCTGGCCGGTGCTCGACGGGTAGACCGCCAGACGGCCCTGCTTGGTCAGCGCGGTGGCCTGCGTGTTGTACCGCCGGCCGCGGACCAGCTCGGCGTGGAGCCGGAGCAGCAGCTCGGGGTCGACGTCGGCGACCGCGTCCGTACCGAGCACCCGGTAGGGCTCCGGGTCCGGGAGCAGCGGGGCGGGGTCGGTGATCGGCTTCCAGGCCGGGGGCGGCGTGGGCCGGTAGGCGGCCGCGCCGGGCAGCTCTTGGACCGTCATGGAAAGCACCTCCAGGCATCGATGGAGATCGAGAGATCGAGGGTGTCGATATGTGTGGTGATGGCAAGAGATGTCGCGAGGGTGTCGCGGGTCGGGCGAGGCACCGGTGTGGTGTGCCTCACCTACCGATTGTTCGGTCGCGAGCGCATTTTGGCTACAGGCACCTTCAGCCTGTGGACAAACGGTTCTCCACAGCCTGAGATAGAGGCAGGTCGTCCATAACAGGGAGGCGCGGGCTGATGGCAGCTGAACAAATGGCCGACAGGGGCGAGGATCCCGGCCAGGTCACGCCCGCGGCCACGCCGTCAACGCCGCCCCCGTCACCGGGCCCGACGCCCCCCGCGCCCCCGCCCGCGCGCCCCCTGGACGCCATCGACCGCGACATCCTGCGCATCCTCCAGACGGACGGCCGCGCCTCGATACGGTCGGTGGCCGAGCGGGTCCATGTCTCGCGCGCCAACGCCTACGCCCGGATCAACCGGCTGGTGGAGGACGGGGTGATCCGCGGCTTCGGTGCGCGGGTCGACCACGAGCGGGCCGGCCAGGGCGCATCGGCGTACATCACGCTCAAGATCGTGCAGAACTCCTGGCGCACCGTGCGCGAGCAGCTCCAGGCGCTGCCCGGTGCCACGCACATCGCGCTGGTCAGCGGCGACTTCGATGTCCTGCTGCTGGTGCACACGCCGGACAACCGGGCGCTGCGCGAGCTGGTCCTCACCCGGATCCAGTCGATCCCCGAGGTGCTCTCGACGCGCACCCTGCTGGTCTTCGAGGAGACGGACCTGGGCCCGCGCCCGGACCGCCCGACGGAGCTGGCCTGACCCGGGCCGACCCGACCGGGCCGACCTGATCATGCGGACCGGGCCGGTGCGGGCTCAGCGGCCGCGGTCGCCGTTCGCCCGCATGCCCTCGAAGGCGAGCTGGACGACGGTGTCGGCGAGCTGCTCCTCCCCCGGGAAGCCGCCCGGCTGCGGCCGGTACCACTCGACCAGCGAGTTGACCATGCCGAAGAGCAGCCGGGTGGCGAGCCGTATGTCCACATCGGCCCGGAGATCGCCGTCGGCGACCGCGGCCTTCAGCAGCTCGGCCACCCGCTGGTCGAACTCGCGCCGCCGCTCCAGCGCCCAGCGCTCGGTCTTCGTGTTGCCGCGCACCCGCAGCAGCAGCGTGACGTAGGGGACCTCCGCCATCAGCACGTCGACGGTCCGGCGCGTGACGTACTCGACCCGCTCGACCGCGCGCCCGCGCACCGCCCCCGGCTCGTCGAGGATGGCGAAGAGCCCGTCGAGCGCCCGGCTCACGGCCCGGCGCAGCAGCTCCTCCTTGCCCGCCACATGGTGGTAGATGGAGGACTTGGAAATGCCCGCTGCCCTGGAGAGATGCTCCATGGAGGTGCCGTCGTAGCCGCGCTCGTTGAAGACACGAACAGCGACGGTGAGCAGAGTCTCCGGGGTGTACGTGTCCCGCTTGGCCGTGGTCATGTCCGCGATCCTCCCCCATGAGGGATCGTCCCCGCGCAGGCGGGGACCACTGAAGTTATCCACAGGTTCGCCGGGGCCCCTTGTCCCGACCGATCGTTCGGTTACTCTAACTCCGTCCGTACGTCCCCGCCCGGCTCGATGAGGAGTTGGTCCGCCATGGCCGCCGCGCTCACCCCCCAGCAGCTGTCCGAGACCCACCGGCCCACGCTCGACCAGGCCCTCGACACGATCGGTACGCGCGCGTACTGGTCGCCGCACCCCGAGCACCCGAAGGCGTACGGGGAGGGCGGCGCCCCGGGCAGTCTCGGAGCGGCCGAGGGCAAGGCCGCTTTCGACGCGGTGCTGAACACCCGGCTCGACCTCGGACAGCCCGGCACCGACGGCTGGACGGGCGGGGAGACCTCGCCGTACGGGCCGGAGCTCGGCGTGGAGTATCCGCACGCCGACGTGGACGTCCTGCTCCCGGCGATGCAGGCGGGCACGAGCGCCTGGCGGGCGGCGGGTCCCGAGACCCGGGCCCTGGTCTGTCTGGAGATCCTGGCGCGGATCAGCGCCCGCACCCATGAGCTGGCCCACGCCGTGATGCACACGAGCGGCCAGGCCTTCATGATGGCGTTCCAGGCGGGCGGCCCGCACGCCCAGGACCGCGGTCTGGAAGCCGTCGCGTACGCCTATCAGGAGCAGGTCCGCACGCCGGAGACCGCGGACTGGTCGAAGCCGCAGGGCAAGCGCGATCCGCTGAAGCTGACGAAGTCGTTCACCACGACCGGCCGCGGGATCTCGCTGCTCATCGGCTGCAACACCTTCCCCACCTGGAACGGCTACCCGGGCCTCTTCGCCTCGCTCGCCACGGGCAACCCGGTGCTGGTGAAGCCGCACCCCAGGGCCGTGCTGCCGCTGGCGCTCACCGTCAGGATCTCCCGTGAGGTGCTGGCCGAGGCGGGCTTCGACCCCAACCTGGTCGCGCTCGCCGCCGAGCGGCCGGGCGAGGGCATCGCCAAGACCCTCGCGGTCCGCCCCGAGATCCGGATCATCGACTACACCGGCTCCACCGCCTTCGGCGACTGGCTGGAGGCCAACGCCCGCCAGGCACAGGTCTACACGGAGAAGGCCGGGGTCAACACGATCGTCGTCGACTCCACCGACGACTACCGGGGCATGCTCGCCAACCTGGCGTTCTCCCTCTCGCTCTACAGCGGCCAGATGTGCACCACCCCGCAGAACCTGCTGATCCCCCGGGACGGCATCACCACGGACGACGGCGCCAAGTCCTACGACGACGTGGTCAACGACATCGCGGCGGCCGTCACCGGACTCCTCGGCGACGACGCCCGCGCGGCCGCCCTGCTCGGCGCGCTGGTCAACCCGGACGTCAAGGCCCGGGTGGAGGCTGCCGGTGAGCTGGGCGAGGTGGCCCTGGACTCGCGTACGGTCGCCAACGCCGAATTCCCCGACGCCGTCGTCCGTACGCCGGTCGTCGTCAAGCTGGACGGCACCAAGACCGACGAGGACGCGGCCTACCTCTCGGAGTGCTTCGGCCCGGTCTCCTTCGCCGTGGCGGTCGAGTCGACGTCCGCCGCCCTGGAGCTGCTCCGCCGCACGATCCGCGAGAAGGGCGCGATGACGGTCGGCGCCTACACCACCTCCGCCGAGGTGGAGCGGGCGATCGAGGACGTCTGCCTGGACGAGTCGGCCCAGCTCTCGCTGAACCTGACCGGCGGGGTCTACGTCAACCAGACGGCAGCCTTCTCCGACTTCCACGGTTCGGGCGGCAACCCGGCCGCGAACGCGGCCCTGTGCGACGCGGCCTTCGTCGCCAACCGCTTCCGGGTGGTCGAGGTGCGCCGCCAGGCGTAGCTAGCGGGCGTCCCGGGGGTCGGGGACATCGGCGTAGCGCTGCACCCACGCGTGCATCGCGATCGCCGCCGCGGCCCCCGCGTTGATGGACCGGGTCGAGCCGAACTGGGCGATCGAGCACACCATCGAGGCGTGCTTGCGCGCCTCCTCGGTCAGGCCCGGCCCCTCCTGCCCGAACAGCAGCACACACCGGCGCGGCAGCTCGGTCCGCTCCAGCGGTACGGCGCCGGGGAGGTTGTCGATCCCGATGATCGGCAGCCCCTCGGCCGCCGCCCACGCGGTCAGGTCCGCCGTGTCCGGGTGGTGGCGCACATGCTGGTAGCGGTCGGTGACCATGGCGCCGCGCCGGTTCCAGCGCCGTCGGCCCACGATGTGGATCTCCTTCGCCAGGAAGGCGTTGGCGGTCCGCACCACCGAGCCGATGTTGAAGTCGTGGCCCCAGTTCTCCACGGCCACATGGAAGTCGTGCCGCCGCAGGTCGAGATCGGCGACGATCGCCTCCCGCGTCCAGTAGCGGTACGCGTCACCGACGTTGCGCCGGTCGCCGAGGGCGAGCAGCTCGGGGTCGTAGCGCTCGCCCTCGGGCCAGGGCAGCGGGTGCGGCCCGACGCCGATCTCCTGGCCGTAGCCGTCGTCGTACTGGAGGGGCTCGGACGGGGGCTCTGGGGTACTGCCGGTCTCGCTGCTCACCCGACGAGCGTATGGCCCCCACTTGAGCCGTGCGGCGGGGCCTCCCCCGTACCGCCGCGTTCCTCCGGCGCCGAGCGTGCGGTGGGCACCTGCTGCGGGCCGCCGGCCTCAGGGGAGCGCGACCGCCGCGGCAGCCACCCGAGCAGCCGCTGCCGGCCCAGCGCGGCCCGGCCGCCCAGCCACACGAGGAAGACCGTCGGCAGGAACACCGCGTCCGCCGCGATCATCGCCATCGAGAAGAACGGCAGCCCGAGCAGCAGGGCGATCCCGGCGTGCTCGCCGATCATCATGACCAGCAGGACGTTCTTGATCCGCCGGTTGAACAGGGTGAACGGGAACGCGACCTGGACGATGACCGTCGCGTACGTCAGCACCATCACCATCAGCCCGCTGGAGGCGAGCACGTCGGAGAGGGCGGGCCACGGGGTGAAGTAGTCGAGCTTGAGCGGGTAGAAGAGCGCGGTGCCGTCCTGCCAGCGCGAGCCCTGGATCTTGTACCAGCCGGCGGTCGCGTAGATCAGGCAGACCTCGACCATGATCACGACGAGCGTGGCGTTGTGGACGAGGTTGGCCAGCACATCGAGCAGGGCCCGCTGCTGCCCGCGCGGCGCGTAGCGCTCGGCGGCCCACCAGGCGGCGGCGGAGAGCCAGAGGATCCACAGCAGGACCGGGAACCACCAGGTCCCGCCGAGGCCGTCCATCAGCGTGGCGCCCAGCAGGACCGGGCCGAGGACCGCCCAGAGCACCGGGCCCACGACGTCCCGCCGGGGCGGCAGGCCCGCCGCGCCGCGCTCCGCGTCGCGGGCGGCGCGCCGGGCGTCCAGCGACCAGACCTGGGCGCAGCGCGTCAGCACGAGGTAGATCGCCATCAGGTGGATGACGTTGTCGCCGCCGTCGCCCATGAAGACGCTGCGGTTCTGTACGGAGAGCACACCGACCATGAAGAGGACCGACATGGTCCGGGTGCGCCACCCCAGGAGCAGGGCGGCGGCGGAGAGCACGGTGAGCGCGTACACCGCCTCGAACCAGAGGGTGCTGTCCGACCAGAGGAGGACGGAGAAGGCGTCGTTCCCGGCGGTGAGCCGACGGGCCAGGTCCCAGTGCCACGGGCTGTCGGGGCCGTACAGCTCATGGCGGTGCGGCAGCTCGCGCAGCAGGAAGAACAGATAGGTGGCGGCGAAGCCGATCCGGATGACGGCGCTCTGGTACGGGCCGAGGGCACAGGCGGTGATCCGCTGGAGGGCGCGGGCCAGAGCCGCTCCGGCGGCGGCGATCCGGTCCGGGGTGCCGGGGTCCGGGGCATGGGCGGGCCGGCCGGCCGGTGGTGCGGTGGGCGGGGTGGTGGTCACTTGTCCCCCTCCTCGCCGCGCGCCGCGTCACGCGGGGCAGGCAGGTCGTCGGGGGTCACGTTCCACCAGGGCAGGACGCGGTGGGCGGGGCGGGTGTCGGCCTTCTCGGGGGCCCACGAGGGCGGGGCGATCAGGCTGGTGGCCGACCTCATCTGGATGCGTTCGACCGTGCCGCCCAGGTCGCGTTCGCTCAGCCGCAGCATCGCGATGCGCCGGACGTACCGCTCGGAGAGTTCGCCGCGCAGGCCGTTGGGCTTGTCCTGGTTGTCGTGCGAGTTCACGTAGAAGTCCCAGCCCCGGCGGAGCTCGTTCTGGTTCACATGGCTGGGGAAGAGGCTGCCGCGTATCGCTTCGGCGTCCGCTTCGGTGAGGCTGATCCAGTCGGTGGTGCGGAGCCCGTCCGCCCCGGAGACCTCGGCCCGGACGTGTACGGCGATGTTCTGCTGGAGCGGGTTGGGAGCGAAGAGCTTCCAGTTCTGCTCGAACTCCGGGTAGATCCAGTCGTCGACCGTCTTCCCGTGCTGCTTGGACAGCGTGTTGGACGGGGCGACGTGGAGGAAGACCATCGCCACCTGTGCGCAGGCCAGGAGCCCGATGAGGGAGAGCGCCAGGGCGGCGACGACCTGGTAGCCGAACGACAGCCCGGCTATGCCCGCACCGGTCCCGGGGGGACCGGGAGCGGGTACCGGAGCCTCCGCTTCGGGCGCCGGAGTGTCCGGTCCGGCCCGCCCGGGGCTCACGGCCTGCGGCCGGACGTCCTCGTGCACGCTGCCGGAATCCCCGCGCCCGGAGCTCCCGTCGTGGTCCGCATCCATCCCGCCCCGCTCACGATCGATCACCACTCGGTTATCCACAGGGTTGACACCCTACGGGCCTCCGACCGACCATTGAAGTCAATGAACCGAACGATCGGTCGGTAGGGAGCCCGGGATGGCGGCAGTGACTGCGGACCAGAAGACGCAGAGCACCTCAGGCACGGCGAAAGCGACAGGGACGGTGGCGGGCACGGCCGGGGACCCGGCGGACGCGGCACGCCTCGCGGCCTTCGACGCGGCCGTGGCGGCCGACGACCGCATCGAGCCGCGCGACTGGATGCCCGAGGCCTATCGCGCCACTCTGGTCCGCCAGATGGCCCAGCACGCCCACTCGGAAATCATCGGCATGCAGCCCGAGGCCAACTGGATCACCCGCGCGCCCTCGCTGCGCCGCAAGGCGATCCTGATGGCCAAGGTGCAGGACGAGGCCGGACACGGCCTGTATCTCTACAGCGCGGCCGAGACGCTGGGCACCAGCCGCGAGGAGCTGCTCGACAAGCTCCACGCCGGTCGCCAGCGCTATTCGTCGATCTTCAACTACCCCACCCTGACCTGGGCCGATGTCGGCGCGATCGGCTGGCTGGTGGACGGCGCGGCCATCACCAACCAGGTGCCGCTCTGCCGCTGCTCCTACGGGCCCTACGCCCGCGCGATGGTCCGCATCTGCAAGGAGGAGTCCTTCCACCAGCGCCAGGGTTACGAGCTGCTGCTCGCCCTCAGCCGCGGCACCGAGGCCCAGCACGCGATGGCCCAGGACGCGGTGGACCGCTGGTGGTGGCCGTCCCTGATGATGTTCGGCCCGCCCGATGACGCGTCGTCCCATTCCGAGCAGTCGATGGCCTGGAAGATCAAGCGCCACTCCAACGACGAGCTGCGGCAGCGCTTCGTGGACATCTGCGTGCCCCAGGCCGAGGCGCTGGGCCTCACCCTGCCGGACCCCGACATCCGGTGGAACGAGGAGCGCGGACAGCACGACTTCGGCGCGATCGACTGGACGGAGTTCCAGGAGGTCCTCAAGGGCAACGGCCCGTGCAACGAGCAGCGGATCACCCAGCGGCGCAAGGCCCACGAAGAGGGCGCCTGGGTCCGGGACGCGGCCGCCGCGTACGCCGCCAAGCACACCACCCCGCCCGTACAGCAGACCCAGCACGCACAGCAGGCACCGCACGTGGAGGAGACGGCATGAGCAGCTCGACCGACTGGCCGCTGTGGGAGGTGTTCGTGCGCTCCCGGCGCGGGCTCTCCCACACCCACGCGGGCAGCCTCCACGCGCCCGACGCCGAGATGGCCCTGCGCAACGCGCGCGACCTCTACACCCGGCGCTCCGAAGGCGTCTCCATCTGGGTCGTCCCCTCCACGCAGATCACCGCCTCCTCCCCCGACGAGAAGGACTCGTTCTTCGAGCCGGCCGGCGACAAGCCCTACCGCCACCCGACCTTCTACGAGATCCCGGACGGGGTGAAGCACCTGTGAGCGCGGCCCTCGCCCTCGGCGACGACGCGCTGGTGCTCTCGCACCGGCTGGGGGAGTGGGCGGGCCACGCCCCCGTCCTGGAGGAGGACGTGGCCCTCGCCAACATCGCGCTGGACCTCCTGGGGCAGGCGCGGGTGCTGCTCTCCCTCGTCGGTGACGAGGACGAGCTGGCCTACCTCCGCGAGGAGCGGGCCTTCCGCAACCTCCAGCTGGTCGAGCAGCCGAACGGGGACTTCGCCCACACCATCGCCCGGCAGCTCTACTTCTCCGTCTACCAGCACCTGCTGTACGAGCGGCTGGCGGTCGGGGGCGGCGAGTTCGCGGACCTCGCGGCGAAGGCCGTCAAGGAGGTCGCCTACCACCGCGACCACGCCGAGCAGTGGGTCCTGCGGCTCGGGGACGGCACCGCCGAGAGCCATCAGCGGATGCAGGCCGGCCTGGAGGCGCTCTGGCGCTTCACCGGAGAGATGTTCCAGCCGGTCGAAGGGCTGGACGACACCGGCTCCGGCCTCGACCGGCAGGAGCTGGAGCGCACCTGGCTCGCCGCCGTCACCGGCACCGTGGAGCGGGCCACGCTGACACTGCCGACCGGGCCTCGGGCCGGGGCCTGGGCGGCGGGCGCGGGGCGGCAGGGCCTCCACACCGAGCCGTTCGGCCGGATGCTCGCCGAGATGCAGCACCTGCACCGCAGCCACCCGGGGGCGTCATGGTGACCGACACCCCCCTGGAGGCGGAGCTGCGCTCCCTCGCCGGTTCCGTCCCGGACCCCGAGCTGCCGGTGCTGACCCTGGCCGAGCTCGGCGTCCTGCGGGGCGTGGACGTGGAGGCCCCGGGCCGGGTGACCGTGCGGCTCACCCCGACGTACACCGGCTGCCCGGCGATCGAGACCATGTCCGCCGACATCGAGCGGGTGCTGCACGACCACGGCGTGCCGGAGGTCTCCGTGGTCACGGTGCTCGCACCGGCCTGGTCGACCGACGACATCAGCGCCGAAGGGCGCCGCAAGCTGGCCGAGTTCGGCATAGCGCCCCCGCGCGCCCACAGCGCCGACGGCGGCCCCGTGCCCCTGACGCTCTCGGTGCGCTGCCCGCACTGCGGCTCCACGGACACCGAGCTGCTCAGCCGGTTCTCCTCCACGGCGTGCAAGGCCCTGCGCCGCTGCGTCGCCTGCCGTGAGCCGTTCGACCACTTCAAGGAGTTGTAGATGTTCCATCCGCTCCGGGTCAGCGCGATCGAACGGATCACGGACGATGCGGTGGCCGTCACCTTCGCCGTGCCGGCCGAGCTGCGCGAGACCTTCCGCCACACCCCCGGCCAGCATCTGAACGTGCGCTACAGCGTGGACGGCAAGGAGATCCGCCGCTCCTACTCGATCTGCGCACCGGCCGCCGAGCAGCCCGCCGCACCGGTCGTGCGGGTCGGCATCCGCGGGGTCGAGGGCGGGGCGTTCTCCACCTACGCCCTGAAGGAGCTGTCCGTCGGGGACCAGGTGGAGGCCATGCCTCCGATGGGCCGGTTCGTCCTGAAGCCGCGTCCCGGTCTCTTCGCGGCGGTGGTCGGCGGCAGCGGGATCACGCCGGTGCTGTCGATGGCGGCCACGCTCCTGGCCCAGGAGGAGAAGGCGCGGTTCTGTCTGATCCGCAGCGACCGCACGGCGGCCTCCACGATGTTCCTGGACGAGGTGGCGGACCTCAAGGACCGCTACCCGGACCGCTTCCAGCTGATCACCGCGCTCTCCCGGGAGGAGCAGTCGGCCGGGCTCCCCTCCGGCCGCCTGGACACCGAGCGGCTCACCTCACTGCTGCCCGCGGTGCTTCCGGTGGCGGACGTGGACGGCTGGTTCCTGTGCGGGCCGTTGGGGCTCGTACGGGGGACGGAGAGCGCCCTGCGCGCGCTCGGCGTCGACCGGACCCGGGTCCACCAGGAGATCTTCCACGTCGACGACGGCCCGTCCGACGTCACGGTGGTCAAGGTCGCCGCCCCCTCCGACTCCACCCTGACGGCCACCCTGCACGGCCGCTCGGGCAGCTGGCCCGTGAAGGAGACGGAATCGCTGCTGGAGACGGTGTTGCGGAGCCGCTCGGACGCTCCGTACGCCTGCAAGGGCGGGGTCTGCGGGACCTGTCGGGCGTTCCTCGTCTCGGGGGAGGTCCGGATGGAACGGAACTTCGCACTGGAACCGGAGGAGACGGACGCGGGCTTCGTGCTGGCCTGCCAGTCGCATCCGCTCACCCCGGAGGTGGAGCTGGACTTCGACCGCTGAGGCTGTTCCCTCCCGTGGAACCTGTTCCCTTCTCCTAGAACCTGTTCTATCTTGACGGCCCGCCAGGGACCGCCAACGGGAGGCCGGAACAGTGGACTTCACCTTCACCGAGGAACAGCAGGCAGCCGTGGAGGCGGCCCGGGCGGTCTTCTCCGGCGTCGCGCCCGACAGCGTGCCCAGCCCCGCCCTGACCCCGGGCGCCGTGGCCGAGGACATCGACCGCCGGCTGTGGGGCGAA
Source organism: Streptomyces microflavus (assembly GCF_014650075.1). GTDB lineage: Bacteria > Actinomycetota > Actinomycetes > Streptomycetales > Streptomycetaceae > Streptomyces > Streptomyces microflavus. The sequence goes on from NZ_BMUG01000002.1 coordinate 511,449, forward strand.
CTCGCGAGCTCGGACCTGCTCGGCCTCACACTCTCCGAGGAGTACGGGGGCGCCGGGCTCGACCCGGTCGCGCTCTGCCTGGTCCTGCGCGAGTCGGCCAAGGTCCTGGCCAGGGTCCCGCTGCTGGAGAGCTGCGCGGTGGCGATGGCCGTCGAGCGGTACGGGGAGAGCACCCTCGCGGCGGAGCTGCTGCCCCGCGCCGCCAGGGGCGAGCTGATCCTGACCGCCGGGGCCAACGGGCGCACCGGCCACGACCCGGCCGAACTCGCCGTCACCGCACGGCCGGAGGGCTCCGGGGCCGCTCCTTCGGGCTGGGTGCTGGACGGCGTGCAGTCGGCGGTCCCCTGGGCGCAGGTGGCCGACCTGATCGCGGTGCCCGCCCACACCGGCGAGGGCCGGGCCGTACTGGCCCTCGTGGACCCCACCCGCGAGGGGGTCACCCTCGCGGACCAGGTCTCCACCAGCGGCGAACGGCTGGCGGAGGTCCGGCTCGACTCCGTACGCGTGGAAGCGCATGAACTGATCGACGCGCCCGGTGCCTGGGACCGGCTGCGGGCCCTGCTCACCACGGGAACCTGCGCGCTGGCGCTCGGGCTTGGCGAGCGGGTGCTCGCGATGACCGCCGAATACACCGGAAAACGCGAGCAGTTCGGGTTCCCCGTCGCCACGTTCCAGGCGGTGGCGGTGCAGGCCGCCGACCGGTACATCGACCTGCGGGCGATGGAGGTGACGCTCTGGCAGGCCGCCTGGCGGATCTCCACCGATGCCGGGGGCCCCTTGCCGGCCGCGGGCGACATCGCCGTGGCGAAGATCTGGGCCTCCGACGGGGTGCGCCGCATCGTGCAGACCGCCCAGCACCTGCACGGCGGCTTCGGCGCGGACACCGACTATCCGCTGCACCGCTTCCACGCCTGGGCGAAGCAGATCGAGCTCTCCCTCGGCCCGGCGGCGGCCCACGAGGAGGCGCTGGGCGACCTGCTGGCCGCCCACCCGCTGAGCTGACCCGGCCGGGCGGAGAGCGACGACCCAGCGGAGACGGGCCGGGGCGGGCGGAGACAGGCCGGTGAGCCTCAGAGCACGAAGGCCGAGGCCCCGTTCTCCGTAACCATCGGGCGCCCGGCCCCGTCCCAGGAGAGCATGCCGCCGTCGATGTTCACGGCGTCGATCCCCTGCTGGACCAGGTACTGCGTGACCTGGGCGGACCGGCCGCCGACCCGGCACATCACATGGACGCGCCGGCCGTCCCCGGCGGCCTCGGTCAGCTCACCGAACCGGCCCACGAAGTCGCTCATCGGAATGTGCAGCGCACCTTCGACATGGCCTGCCGCCCACTCGTCGTTCTCGCGGACGTCCAGGATCAGGCCGTCCGACGGCACCTCCGCGACGTCCACCGAGGGCAGCGGGGCGAAATTCATGGGTCATGCCTTCTCTCGTAGTGACGCGGCAGAGTCACCGGGAACGCTACTGCACCATCTCCGCGAGCTCGGCCTCACGCTTGGCCACCTCGCCCAGCAACTGGTCCCCGATGTCCGCCAGCAGCTGGTCCGGGTCGTCCGGGGCCATCCGGAGCATGGAGCCGATCGCGCTCTCCTCCAGCTCGCCCGCGAGCACCGTGAGCAGCTCCTTGCGCCTGCTGAGCCACTCCAGGCGGGCGTAGAGCTCCTCGCTCTCGCTCAGCGGCGAGAGCGGCTGGACCGGGCCCGCAGCCCACTCCGCCGCCAGCTCCTTGAGCAGCTCGATGTCGCCGCGCCCGTAGGCGGCGTTCACCCGGGTGATGAACTCGTCCCGGCGCTCCCGCTCCGGCTCGTCCTGGGCCAGGTCCGGGTGGGCCTTGCGGGCCAGCTCCCGGTAGAGCTTGCGGGCCTCCTCACTGGGCCTGACCCGCTTCGGCGGCCGCACCGGCTGCTCGGTGAGCATGGCGGACGCCTCGGGGGAGAGCCCGTCGGAGTCCATCCAGTCGTGGAAGAGCTCGTCGACGCCGGGCATCGGCATGACGATGTCCCGCGCCTCCTTGGCCTTGCGCAGGTCCTCGGGGTCACCGGTCCTCGCGGCCCGCGCCTCGGCGATCTGCGCGTCCAGCTCGTCGAGGCGCGCGTACATCGGGCCGAGCTTCTGGTGGTGCAGCCGGGAGAAGTTCTCGACCTCCACCCGGAAGGTCTCCACCGCGATCTCGAACTCGATCAGCGCCTGCTCGGCGACCTGCACGGCCTTGGCCAGCCGCGCCTCGGGGCGCGGCGCGGCGTCCTGCGGGGCTCCGGCCTCCCCGGCATCCCCCGCCGGAGAGGCCGGCGCGTCCTGCGTCTCCGGCACGGTCTGCGGCTCGGCGGGCCGGTCGTTGTCCTGCCGGTCATCATCGTTCCGGGTGGGAGGCACCCCGGCGGCTTCGTGGGTCACCCGTCCAGCGTATGGCCACGGCCGCACGCCCTGTACCGCCCGGGCCCGGTGGAGCGGCCTCCCGGGCCCGGTGAGGCGGCCTACCGGGCCCGTGGCCCCTCATATACCGCGCTCGGCGGCCACCCTGCCCGTCTTGATCGCCCGCTCCAGCTCCGCGTGGTCCGCCTCCGTACGGTCGGCGTACGTCACCGCGAAGTCGGCCACCGCCGCGTCGAGCTCGTCGTTCTTGCCGCAGTAGCCGGCGAGCAGACGGGGGTCGGCGCTGTGGGAGTGCGCGCGGGCCAGCAGGGCGCCGGTCATCCGGCCGTAGTCGTCGACCTGTTCGACGGTGAGCGCGGCAGGATCCACGCTGCCCTTGCGGTTCCTGAACTGGCGCACCTGGTACGGCCTGCCGTCCACATCCGTCCAGCCGAGCAGGATGTCGCTGACGACCTGCATCCGCTTCTGGCCGAGCACCACGCGGCGGCCCTCGTGCCCCTCCTGGGGCACATCGAAGCCGACGTCCGGCAGGTGGGGCGCCAGCGCCGAGGGACGCGCCTCCTTCACCTGGAGGACCAGCGGCTCCCCGCGGTGGTCCAGCAGCAGCACCACGTACGACCGGGTCCCGACGCTGCCGGTGCCGACCACCCGGAACGCCACGTCATGGATCGCGTACCGCGCCAGCAGCGGCACCCGGTCCTCGGACACCGTGGAGAGATAGCCGGCGAGCCCGGCCGCGACCGCCGCGGCCTCGGCGTCCGGCACCCGGCGCAGCACCGGCAGGGCGTCGACGAAGCGCCGGCCGCCGTCGAGGCAGTCCTCCGTGGACCGGGCGGCGAACCGGGCACTGGTGTTCCTGCGGGCCTTCTCCGAGACCTTCTCCAGGGTGCCGACCAGATCGCGGGCGTCCGTGTGCGAGACGAGCTCCTCGTCCGCGATGGCGTTCCAGGCGTCGAGCGCGGGCAGTCGCGCCAGCAGCCGCATCGTGCGCCGGTAGGCGCCGACGGTGTCGAAGGCGCCCTTGCGGCAGGTGTCCTCATCCGCCCCGGCGGCCCGGCCCGCCAGGACGAGCGAGGTCGCGAGCCGCTTGAGGTCCCACTCCCAGGGACCGAAGACGGTCTCGTCGAAGTCGTTGAGATCGATGACCAGGTTGCCCCGGGCGTCGCCGTAGAGGCCGAAGTTGGCGGCATGGGCGTCACCGCAGAGCTGGGCCCCCACGCCGGTGACGGGGGTCCCCGTCAGGTCGTGGGCCATCAGCCCGGCAGAGCCGCGCAGGAAGGCGAAGGGCGAAGCGGCCATCCGTCCCACCCGGATCGGCGCCAGCCCCGGCACCCGGCCCCGGTTGGACTCCTCGACGGCCCGCACCGCGTCGGGGCGGCCCGACGGCAGGACCAGCGAACCGTGCGCGGAACGCGGAACCCGGTCGCGGAGCGCCTTGCCCGCGTCCTTGGCGGAACCCGCCTCCCCGCGCCGGGCGAACCCGGGCACGACGGGTATACGGCCGTCCGCCCCGGACCCCCTCTGCTCCGCCCCGGACGCCCGCTGCTCCGGCGCCGCTCCCTCGCCGGGACTCACGCCTCCGACGGGACTCACGCCTCCGCCAACGCCCGTACCTTCGTTGACGCCCATGGAGCGTCGCCTCCCCCACCTCGTCGGCTCTCGGACCGAGCAAGACCGTACCGCCGTTCCCCCGCGGCCGTCCGCCCCTGTGGACAACTCCGGAGCGACCCTCGACGGCCCAGCAGCAGATCAGCAGCCGGTACCCGGCTCCGGTTCCGCGAGATACGTGTCCGCCCACTGCCCGAGCTCCTTGAGCGCCGGCTCCATCGCGGCACCGGCCTCGGTGAGGCGGTACGCGACGCGCAGCGGCGGCCCCTCGTCGACCTCCCGGATCACCAGACCGGCCGCCCCGAGCTCGGCCAGCCGGTCCGAGAGCATGCGCTCGCTGATCCCGGGAATCGCGCGGCGCAACTCCGCGAAGTGCACCGGCCTCTGCAGCAGCACCGAGACGATCGGCCCGGTCCAGCGCTTGCCGAACAGTTCGAAGACACGGCTGATGCCCACATCGACCCGCCGACAGGTCTGCTCGCTGTGATCTGCCATACCCCTAGAGTACTGCGCCGGAGTAGGGCACTTATGAAAAGTAAGGGACTATGCTATTAGTAGTTACGTACGGAAAGGGGCAGCGCTCGGGCATCCGGCGCCGCCCCGTCCCCTTCGCTCTCTGTGGAGATCCCCATGGCCACGCTTCTGCACCTCGACTCCGCCGTCCTTCCCCAGGGCTCCGCGTCCCGCGACGTCACCGCCGCGTTCGTCCAGGCCTGGCTCGAGCAGAATCCGGACGGCACCGTCGTCCGTCGCGACCTCGCCGCCGACCCGCTGCCCCACCTGGACGCGGCGGCAGTGGTGGCGGGCGCCGACGACCCGCTGCGCCGGGAGCTCGCGGAGGAGCTGGCAGCGGCGGACGCCGTCCTGATCGGTGCGCCGATGTACAACTTCACGATCCCCTCGACCCTCAAGGCCTGGCTGGACCAGGTGATCATCGTCGGGCACAACGCGGGGCCGGACTCCCCCGTGGCCGGGACCCCGGTGACCGTCGTCGCCAGCCGCGGCGGCTCGTACGCTCCCGGCACGCCGCGCGAGGGCTTCGAATTTGTCCAGAATTACTTGGAGAAGCTGCTCACGAGCATGTTCTCCGCCGAGGTGGACTTCATCGTTCCGGAGCTGACCCTCGCCCACTCGCAGCCGACGATGGCCGAGCTGATCCCGCTCGCCGAGGCCTCCCGTGCCAAGGCGTTCGACGAGGCCCGGGAGAAGGCGAAGGCTCTCGCCTCCCGCCTCGCCGCCTGACCCGACGGGCAGCACCACAACGGAAGAAAGAAAACAGGGCCGCGGAACTCGATCGAGTTCCGCGGCCCTGCCATGTCTTCCACCGGGTGATCACCAACCGGACGTTTCACGTGAAACGAAACACAGCCTCCGGTCAGATCCGTCCGCCGGCCGTCGCACCGGCCCCGGCAGGTTCGTCGGCACCTTCCTCCTCGGCCTGGTCCCGCGTACCGCGACCGGTCCCGCCGCGCTGGCCGCCCCCGCCGTTCCGCGGACCGGCTGCCGCGGACCCACGGGCCGCCTCCGCCGCAGCGGCGATCTCCCGGGCCTCACGCTCCGCCTGCTCCGCCATCTCACGCGCCTGGGCCGCGAGATCCACCCGGCCCTCGGGCTTGATGTGGGCGATGACACCGGGGTGGGCGATCGACGGCAGGAGGTGGCGCCACATCTCGGCCACCTGCTCCCGCAGATCGGCACGCCCGGAGTCGGCTTCCGATATCAGCTGGATACCCGTGAACGAAGCCACGATGACCTTGGCGGACACCATCGGATCGACATGGGGCAGCACCTCGCCCCGCTCCTTGCCCAGCTCCAGCATCCGGGCCGTCGCATCGATCCAGTCGCCCCAGGGGTGCGGCCCGCCGAGGAAGACGCCTTCGATGGAGAGGCGGGTACCGGCACGCGCCATCGCGTTGTGGCGCAGGGCGAAGGCGAACTGCTGGCCGCCGTCCACCAGCGACTGGAGCGGCGATCCCTCCTGGGCGAACTCGACCGTGGAGGTCTGCTCGTCCATGATCGCCTGGGCGATGGCCTCCTTGGACGCGAAGTGGAAGTACAGCGCCCCCTTGGTCACCTTGGCGCGGCGGAGGATCTCCGAGATGGCGGCGCGCTCGTAGCCGTAGTCGTCGAAGACACTCGCCGCGGCATCCACGATCGACCGCCACGTCTGCACCGCGCGAGCCTGCTTCGCCATTTCCTGCCTCCGGGACGTTCTGTGCGCTCAGCCCTTCACTGCCGAGCAGCCGTCGATCCAGCCTCTGCGGTCAGCGTATGCATGCATGCCGCCCCACAGACCATCGGTCTGTCCGGAAACCGCTCCAGCAACCGCACCGGAGAGGCCCCGACGACCGTCTCGTCCTCCGACGGGACATACCGACCGCGCTGCCTGTTTACCCTTCCGCCGCCCCGCCGACACAGCCGACGGAACAACGAAGAACCCCCGCTCCGGATCTCTCCGAAGCGGGGGTTCTCTCGAATCAACATGAACAGTTGCAAGCAACCGCTCGTTGTGCGCGAGGGGGGATTTGAACCCCCACGTCCCTAAGGACACTGGCACCTGAAGCCAGCGCGTCTGCCGTTCCGCCACTCGCGCAAGAGTGGTGTTTCCAGGCTCTCCCACCGTTTGTTCGGTGCGTTCCCCTGGCGACATCCGGAAGATTAGCACGGTGGACAGGGTGGATTCACATCCGTTGTTTTGCCGATCCCTGGAGGGGAAACGGGAACGCGGAGCCATCGCCCCCACTCCTCCAGAGAGCATCGCGTGTGCGGGACACTGTGAGGAGGCCACCTCTACGATCCGTGTGAGGGGTGACACTCATCCACAGGGCAGAGAAGGGGAACCAGCCGATTTCCCGACGCGTGGATACGATCAGTAAGCAGTACAGGGACGATGACACCGGAGGAGGTGCCCCATGGGGGTCATGAAGCGTTTCGAGCAGCGCCTCGAAGGGCTGGTCAACGGCACCTTCGCCAAGGTCTTCAAGTCCGAGGTGCAGCCGGTGGAGATCGCGGGAGCACTCCAGCGGGAGTGCGACAACAACGCGACGATCTGGAACCGCGAGCGGACCGTCGTCCCCAACGACTTCATCGTCGAACTCAGCACTCCCGACTACGAGCGGCTCAGCCCGTACTCGGGCCAGCTGGGCGACGAGCTGTCCGGCCTGGTGCGCGACTACGCCAAGCAGCAGCGCTACACCTTCATGGGACCGATCAAGGTCCACCTGGAGAAGGCCGACGACCTCGACACCGGTCTCTACCGGGTGCGCAGCCGCACCCTGGCGTCGAGTTCGTCACAGTCCGACCAGCCGGGACAGCACGGCCAGCCCCAGCGGCCCGCCCCCGGGCGGCCCGCCGCTCCGCAGGCGCCCGGCGGCTACGGCTACCCCCCGGCAGCACCTCCGCCGATGCCCGCGGCCCCGCCGCCGGGCGGCGGACGGCCCGCGGCCCCCACGAGCGACCGGCGCCCGCCGGCCGGGCCCGGCGCGCTGCCGGACGCCCAGGTGCGGCGCTGGATCGAGATCAACGGCACCCGCCACCAGATTTCCCGCCCGACGTTGGTGATGGGACGATCCACCGACGCCGACGTGCGGATCGACGACCCCGGCGTATCGCGCCGGCACTGTGAGATCCGGACCGGAACGCCCTCGACGATCCAGGATCTCGGGTCCACCAACGGCATCGTGGTGGACGGGCAGCACACCACCCGCGCTACGCTCCGCGACGGCTCGCGGATCGTCGTGGGCAGCACCACCATCGTTTACCGGCAAGCCGAAGGGTGAAGCGGGGGCAATGTCAGAGCTGACCCTGACGGTCATGCGGCTAGGTTTCCTGGCTGTTCTGTGGCTGTTCGTCATCGTGGCCGTCCAGGTCATCCGCAGCGACCTGTTCGGAACGCGCGTCACGCAGCGCGGCTCACGCCGCACTGCCGCCGAAGCGCGCCCGCAGCAGGGCCGCCAACAACAACAAGCGGCGCCGCCCCAGCAGCGCCAGCAGCCCGGGCGCCAGCGCCGCGGGGCACCCACCAAACTGGTCGTCTCCGAAGGCACCCTCACGGGCACCACGGTCGCGCTCCAGGGCCAGACCATCACGCTGGGCCGGGCCCACGATTCAACGATCGTGCTGGACGACGACTACGCGTCCAGCAGGCATGCCAGGATCTATCCGGACCGGGACGGACAGTGGATCGTTGAGGATCTCGGGTCCACCAACGGCACGTATCTGGAACGGACCCGGCTCACCACCCCGACGCCTGTTCCGCTGGGCGCGCCGATCCGTATCGGCAAGACCGTCATCGAGCTGCGGAAGTAGTACGACAATGAGCGAGCGGAGCGAGCGAGCCGCGGCGGCCTGGACGACGGACGCCGCCCGGTTCCCGACCGGAGGGTGGGCAGTGTGGCTCCAGACAGGCTGTACCCCGACGCGGCGTCGACCGGGCAGGTGCGCATGAGTCTGTCCCTGCGCTTCGCCGCCGGATCGCACAAGGGCATGATCCGGGAGGGGAACGAGGACTCCGGCTATGCCGGCCCGCGCCTTCTCGCCATCGCCGACGGCATGGGCGGCCAGGCGGCCGGTGAGGTCGCCAGCTCCGAGGTGATCTCCACGCTCGTCCAGCTCGACGACGACGTACCGGGCTCGGACATCCTCACCTCGCTCGCCACGGCGGTGCAGCAGGCCAACGACCAGCTGCGCGTCATGGTCGAGGAGGACCCCCAGCTGGAGGGCATGGGCACCACGCTCACCGCCCTGCTCTGGACCGGCCAGCGCCTCGGCCTGGTGCACGTCGGCGACTCCCGCGCATATCTGCTGCGCGACGGCGTCCTGACGCAGATCACCCAGGACCACACCTGGGTGCAGCGCCTCGTCGACGAGGGCCGCATCACCGAGGAAGAGGCCACCACCCACCCGCAGCGCTCCCTGCTGATGCGGGCACTGGGCAGCGGCGACCATGTCGAGCCGGACCTCTCCATCCGCGAGGTCCGCGCCGGTGACCGCTATCTGATCTGCTCCGACGGCCTCTCCGGCGTGGTCTCCCACCAGACGATGGAAGAGACCCTGGCCAGCTACCAGGGCCCGCAGGAGACCATCCAGGAGCTCATCCAGCTGGCTCTGCGCGGCGGTGGCCCCGACAACATCACCTGCATCGTGGCCGACGTCCTGGACGTCGACAACAACGACACCCTGGCCGGCCGGCTCAACGACACCCCGGTCGTCGTCGGCGCGGTCGCGGAGAACCAGGCGGCCCAGCTGAGCGACGGCGGGGCCATGCAGACCCCCGCCGGGCGCGCGGCCGGGCTCGGCCGTCCCGCCCCGGCCCCGCAGGGCGGCTTCGGCCCGCCCGGCAGCGGCGACGCCGGCTACGGCTCCATGCCGGACGGTTCGTACGACTCCTACACCGACGACGACCTGGCCAAGCCGCGCGGCGGCCGTAAATGGCTCAAGCGTTCCGTCTTCACCGTGCTGGCGCTGGCCGTGATCGGCGGTGGCCTCTACGGCGGCTACCGCTGGACGCAGACCCAGTTCTACGTCGGCGCGCAGAACGAGAACGTGGCGCTGTTCCGCGGCATCAGCCAGGACCTCGCCTGGATCTCGCTCTCCGAGGTCGAGAAGAACCACCCCGAGATCGAGCTCAAGTACCTGCCGCCGTACCAGCGCAAGCAGGTCGAGGCCACGATCGCCGAGGGCAGCATCACCGACGCCCGCAAGAAGGTCGACGAACTCGCCGCCCAGGCCTCCGCCTGCAAGAAGGACGCGCAGCGCCGCGCGGCCGAGACCGAGGCCGAGACTTCCGCCACTCCGCCCACCGCGGGGACCAAGCCGACCAAAGCGACTCCCACTCCCGGCCCCAGCCTCTCGGAGGAAGAGAAGAAGCTGGTCCCGCAGTGCGGTAAGCAGTAAGCCGTAGGGGGCCTTCAGCACCATGAGCGTTGTCACCAACACGACCACCATCGGCGCGATCGACGCACCGAGCCGCCGCAACACCGAGCTGGCGCTGGTCATCTTCGCCGTCGCCATCTCGGTGTTCGCCTACGCCAACGTGGGCCTCGCCCTCAACGGCGAACTGCCCTCCGGCATGCTCGGTTACGGAGCGGGGCTCGCCCTGCTCGGCGGCGTCGCCCACCTCGTGGTGCGCAGGTTCGCCAAGTACGCCGACCCGCTGCTGCTGCCCCTGGCCACCCTGCTCAACGGCCTGGGCCTGGCGCTCATCTGGCGCCTCGACCAGTCGGAGCGGCTGCTCGCCCACCCCAGCTTCGCGCCCGCCGCCTCCAAGCAGCTGATCTTCTCGGCGATGGGGGTCGCGCTCTTCGTGGGAGTGCTGCTCCTGCTGAAGGACCACCGCATCCTCCAGCGCTACACCTACATCTCCATGGTGGTGGCGCTGGTCCTGCTGATCCTGCCGATGTTCTTCCCGGCCCAGTTCGGCGCGAAGATCTGGATCACCATCCCCGGGATCGGATCCATCCAGCCCGGTGAGTTCGCGAAGATCGTCATCGCGGTGTTCTTCTCCGGCTACCTGATGGTGAAGCGGGACGCCCTGGCACTGGCCAGCCGCCGCTTCATGGGCATGTACCTGCCCCGCGGACGCGACCTCGGTCCGATCCTGGCCATCTGGGCCATGTCGATCCTGATCCTCGTCTTCGAGACCGACCTGGGTACCTCGCTGCTCTTCTTCGGCATGTTCGTCGTCATGCTCTACGTGGCCACCGAACGCACCAGCTGGATCGTCTTCGGTCTGGTCATGTCGGCCGTGGGCGCCGTCGGTGTGGCCTCGTTCGAGCCGCACGTGCAGGACCGTGTCACCGCCTGGCTCGACCCGTTCGCCGGCTGGGGAACGCACCCGGCCAGTGAGCAGATGGCCCAGGTGCTGATGTCCTTCGGCTCCGGCGGCACGCTCGGGACCGGGCTCGGCCAGGGCCACTCCGACCTGATCCTCTTCGCGGCCAACACCGACTTCATCCTCGCCACCGTCGGCGAGGAGCTCGGGCTCGCCGGGGTGATGGCGTTCCTCCTGCTGTACGGGCTGATCGTCGAGCGCGGTGTGCGCACCGCCCTGGCCGCCCGCGACCCGTTCGGCAAGCTGCTGGCCATCGGGCTCTCCGGCGCCTTCGCCATCCAGGTCTTCGTCGTCGCCGGCGGTGTGATGGGCCTCATCCCGCTCACCGGTATGACGATGCCGTTCCTCGCGGCCGGTGGTTCGTCGGTCATCGCCAACTGGGCCCTGATCGGCATCCTGATCCGGATCAGTGACACCGCCCGCCGTCCCGCACCGGCGCCCGCACCCTCGACCGATGCCGAAATGACGCAGGTGGTCCGTCCGTGAACAAGCCCCTGCGCCGCGTCGCGATCTTCTGCGGCCTGCTGATGCTCGCCCTGCTCCTCCGGGACAACTGGATCCAGTACGTCCGCGCCGACGAGCTGACCAACCGCGCCGAGAACCGCCGTATCCGCATCGAGCGGTACGCCCACGAGCGCGGCAACATCATCGTGGACGGCAAGGCCGTCACCGGGTCCGTCGAGGCCAACGGCAGCGACTTCCGGTACAAGCGGGTCTGGAAGGACGGCCCCCTGTGGGCCCCCGTGACCGGCTACTCCTCGCAGGCCTTCGACTCCTCGCAGCTGGAGAACCTCGAGGACGGCATCCTCACCGGCAACGACGACCAGCTCTTCTTCAACCGCACCCTGTCGATGTTCACCGGGGAGAAGAAGCAGGGCGGCAACGTCGTCACCACCCTCAACGGGGCCGCCCAGAAGGCCGCCTTCAAGGGGCTCGGGGACAAGAAGGGCGCCGTCGTCGCCCTCGACCCGCAGACCGGTGCCATCCTCGCGCTGGCGAGCACCCCCTCGTACGACCCCTCGGTCTTCGCGGGCAACTCCGACAAGGACTCCGCGGCCCGGGAGAAGCTCCTGAAGGACAAGGACAAGCCGATGCTCAACCGGGCATTGCGCGAGACCTATCCGCCGGGCTCCACCTTCAAGGTCGTCACCGCCGCCGCCGCCCTGGAGAACGGGCTCTACGACGACATCGACGCCAAGACGGAGTCGCCGCTGCCCTGGACGCTGCCGCAGACGACCGTCCCGCTGCAGAACGAGGGCAACATCCCCTGCGAGAACGCGTCGCTGCGCGAGGCCCTGCGGGTGTCGTGCAACTCCGTCTTCGGGAAGATGAGCGACGACCTCGGCAACAAGAAGATGATCGAGCAGACGGACAAGTTCGGCTTCAACAAGGAAGTCTTCACCCCCGTCCGCGCCGACGCGAGCATCTACCCCGAGGACAACAAGCCGCAGAACGCGATGGCCGGCATCGGCCAGGCGTCCAACCGGACCACCCCGCTCCAGATGGCCATGGTGGCCTCCGCGATCGCCAACGACGGCAAGCTGATGCAGCCGTACATGGTCGCCAAGCGCCAGGCCCCCAACCTGGACGACGTCTACACCGCCGAACCCGAGGAGCTCAGCCGGGCGCTGTCCGGCGAGAACGCCCAGAAGGTCCAGCAGATGATGGAGACCGTCGTCAAGGACGGCACGGGAACCAGGGCACAGATCCCCGGCGTCACAGTGGGCGGCAAGACCGGTACCGCCCAGCACGGTCTGAACAACAGCGAGAAGCCCTACGCCTGGTTCATCTCGTACGCGAAGACCGACAACGGCTCCCCGGTCGCCGTCGCCGTCGTGGTCGAGGACGGCAACGCCAACCGGGACGACATCTCCGGTGGCGGGCTGGCCGCTCCGATCGCGCGCGATGTGATGAAGGCGGTCATCGACAGCAAGCAGTGAGACCCGTCACGGCGGTCGCCCGTCCATACCGGACATCGCATACCGGTCGGATATCGGCTTGCCGGGTGCGGGCTGATCACCTGCCGCGTGCCCGGTAGCGTATGCGCGAACAGCGCACCGCCGGACCACACACACGGGTGCGGTCAGGACTGACGGAGAGGGCTGGAACAGTTATGGAAGAGCCGCGTCGCCTCGGCGGCCGGTACGAGCTGGGCTCGGTGCTCGGCCGTGGTGGCATGGCCGAGGTCTACCTCGCCCACGACACCCGGCTCGGCCGCACCGTAGCTGTGAAGACGCTCCGGGCCGACCTGGCCCGTGACCCGTCCTTCCAGGCCCGGTTCCGCCGTGAGGCCCAGTCGGCCGCCTCGCTCAACCACCCCGCGATCGTCGCCGTCTACGACACCGGCGAGGACTACGTCGACGGGGTCTCCATCCCGTACATCGTGATGGAGTACGTCGACGGGTCGACCCTGCGGGAGCTCCTGCACTCGGGCCGCCGGCTGCTGCCCGAGCGCACGCTGGAGATGACGGTCGGCATCCTGCAGGCGCTGGAGTACTCGCACCGCGCCCAGATCGTCCACCGCGACATCAAGCCGGCCAACGTCATGCTGACGCGCAACGGCCAGGTCAAGGTCATGGACTTCGGCATCGCCCGCGCCATGGGCGACTCCGGCATGACCATGACGCAGACCGCAGCGGTCATCGGCACCGCCCAGTACCTCTCCCCGGAGCAGGCCAAGGGCGAGCAGGTCGACGCGCGCTCCGACCTGTACTCCACCGGCTGTCTGCTCTACGAGCTGCTCGCGGTCCGGCCCCCGTTCGTCGGGGACTCGCCCGTCGCCGTGGCCTACCAGCACGTCCGCGAGGAGCCGCAGCCGCCGAGCAACTTCGACCCCGAGATCACGCCCGAGATGGACGCGATCGTGCTGAAGGCGCTCACCAAGGACCCGGACTACCGCTACCAGTCCGCCGACGAGATGCGGGCCGACATCGAGGCCTGCCTCGACGGCCGGCCGGTCGCGGCCGCAGCGGCGATGGGCGCCGTGGGGTACGGGGGCTACGACGGCTACAACGCCGACCAGCCCACCACCGCCCTGCACCCGACCGACCCGAACAACGCGCAGACGTCGATGCTGCCGCCGGTCAACCCGGACGACGGCGGCTACGGCTACGACGACCGCGCGAGCCGGCGGCGCCAGCCGCAGAAGAAGAGCAACACCTCGACGATCCTGCTGGTCGTCGCGGGGATCCTGGTGCTGATCGGTGCGATCCTGATCGGCCGGGTCGTGTTCAGCGACACCGGCGACGACGGCCAGGTCCCCGTGCCGAACCTGGTCGGCTCCACCGTCCAGGAGGCGGAACAGCTCGCGGAACGCGCGGGGGTCGTCGTCAAGGTAGGCGGTGAGGAGCCGTGCGAGCAGCAGGAGAAGGACGACATCTGCTCGCAGACCCCGAAGGACGGCACGATGGACGAGAACGGGACCGTCACGGTCATGGTCTCCTCCGGTGCGCCGAAGATCGAGGTGCCCGATGTCCTGGAGAAGTCCGAGGACGGTGCCCGCAAGGCCCTGGAGGACAAGGGCTTCACGGTCAACGTGACCGCGGTCGAGTCCGAGAAGGCCGAAGGCACGGTGATCAAGCAGAAGCCGGACGGCGGCACCGAGGCGGAGGACGGCTCCGAGGTGACCATCACGGTCGCCAAGAAGGAGGCTCTGGACCTGCCCGACATGCGCACCCGCACCTTCGCGGCCGCGGAACAGCAGCTGCGGGGCATCGGCTTCACGAACATCTCGCGGACCGACATCGACAGCGAGCAGCCGAAGGACACGGTCGTCGAGCAGACCCCGCAGCCCGGCAAGCACGCCAAGGACGCGCAGATCGTCCTCAAGGTCTCCAAGGGCCCGGCGGAGCCGCCGGAGCCGGAGAAGACCCAGGTCCCGCAGATCCAGGGCCTGACGCTCGGCGAGGCCAAGGCGAAGCTCCAGGAGGCGGGCCTGACGGTCGGCAACATCCAGGGGTCGCAGGACGACAACGCCGTCGTGGCCGTCGTGCAGCCGGGGGTCGGTGAGACCGTGGACAAGAACTCGGCGGTCAACATCTTCGCCACCCCGGGCGGCGGCGGGGACCAGGGCGGCGGCGGCCTCTTCGGAGGCCCGTCGGGCAGGTAACGCCCGCAGCAGGCACGACGTACGGAGAAGGCCCCGGTCACCGTGGATGGTGACCGGGGCCTTCGCCGTACCTGCTGTGTTCGCGTGTTCGCGTGTTCGCGGGGAGGACGGCGCGGCTAGAGCAGCTCCACCGGCTTCGTACGGTCCTTGTCGACCTTCTCCGTACGCTCCAGCTCGCCCCAGACGATGTACCGGTACTTCGACGTGTAGACCGGGGTGCAGGTCGTCAGCGTGATGTAGCGGCCGGGCTTCTCCGCGCCCGACTCCTCCGGGACCGGCTGGATCACATCGACGTTGAACTTCGAGGTCTCGGGGAGCGACTTGTAGACCTTGTAGACGTACCAGGTGTCCTTGGTCTCGAAGACGACCGCGTCACCGTTCTTCAGCTTGTCGATGTTGTGGAACTTGGCGCCGTGCCCGTCCCGGTGCGCGGCCAGCGTGAAGTTGCCCTCGTCGTCCCAGGGGAGGGCGGAGGGGACCGGGTCGGTGTAGTAGCCCGCGATGCCGTTGTTGAGTGTCTTGGGGTCGGTGCCCTTCTTGACCAGCACCTCGCCGTTCTTCATGGCGGGGACGTGCAGGAAGCCGATGCCGTCCTTGGTGTCCAGGGCACCCGGACCGTCCGCCCACTTGCTGCGGACCGTGTCGCCCTGCTTGTCGGCCTCCCGGTCGGCGAGCACGTTGGTCCACCACAGGGAGTACGCGACGAAGAGCGCGAGCACCAGGCCCGCGGTGATCAGCAGCTCGCCGAAGACGCTGACGGCGGTGGCGATGGGGTGCCTGTTGCCGGGGCGGGGTGCCGGGGGCGTGGACGCGTCGGTCCGCTCGTCGTGCTCGGTCCTCGCTGCCACCGCACCGCCCCTGTCGTGATGATGTTCAGCCCACGAGCGCTTTGGGCTTTCCCTCGCTGCGCGGCCGTTCGTCGACCATCTTGCCCCAGACGATCAGCCGGTAGGTACTCGTGAACTCCGGGGTGCAGGTCGTCAGCGTGAGGTACCGGCCCGGCTTGTCGAACCCGGATCCGACCGGGACGGGTTCGATCACCGAGATGTTGGACGGCGAGGTCTGCGGCAGGACGCTGGTCATCTCGTACGTGTAGTACGCGTCCCTCGTCTCGACGACGATCGGGTCGCCGGGGGTGAGCGTGTTGACGTAGCGGAACGGCTCCCCGTGGGTGTTGCGGTGGCCCGCCACCGCGAAGTTGCCCTGCTTGTCCTCGGGCATCGCCGTCTTCAGCTTGCCCTCGCCGTAGTGGCCGAGCATGCCCCGGTCCAGGACCTTCTCCTTGTTGATGCCCTCGGCGATCGGGACGACGACGTCCAGCTTGGGGATGTGCATGATCGCGAAGCCCTGGCCGGGCGCGAACACCCCTGGCTTGCCCGCCCCCTTGGCCCACTCCTCCTGGATCTTGTCCGTCTCCCGGCCGGCGATCTGCTCGGCCCTGACGTTGGTCCACCAGAGCTGGTAGGTGACGAACAGCAGCATCAGGACGCCCAGCGAGATGAAGACCTCGCCGACGACCCGGCTGGCGACCACGGCCGGACTGTCCTTGGCGGCCTTCGCCGCGCGCCGCGCCTCCATCCGGGACAGCGGTGCGGCGGGTGTGGCGGCCGCTGCGGACGCCGGGGCGGGACGGCGGCCGCGCCCCTTGGCCGCCCGGCGCCGCTCGGCACGTCCTCCGGTGACCGGTTCGGTCGGCGCGGGTCCTTCGGGCGGCCCGGAGCGGCCGTGCGGCTCCGCCACTATTCGCCTGGTGTCCGCGGTCCGCAGCCCCAGGGTCTCGTCGGGAACGGGCGGTGTCACCGTTACGCGACGGGGCCCGGGGTCCGGAGCGGGCGCGGGAACAGCCGCGGGAACAGGCGCAGGGGCCTGCTGGGCGCCGTACCAGTCCCGTTGGTACCCCTCGGGGTCGTACCACTCGTCCGGGGCCCCCTGCGGCTGCTCAGGGCCCCCGTACGCCTGGGGCCGGGCCCCGTCCACCGGCGCGGCGTCCTGGCTCACACCGGTGCCCGTGTCGTCCTGGGCGGTGTCGCTCCGGAACCACGGGGAGGTGTGCTGCTCCGGCAGCGGGTCGTTGAGCGGATCCGCGAGACCCTCCACCGCCGCCACGAACGCCCCGTCGGCCCCGTACGCCCCTTGCTCGTACGGGCCCTGAAGTCCGGTGTCGTCCTCGGGGCGGGGTGCGGTCACGCGGCGGCCTTGCCCACCACCGGCGCGAGACCCGCCGACCGCGCGACGGCCCCCTGGTCGCCGCACTGCTCCAGCCAGTTGGCGAGCATCAGGTGGCCGTGCTCGGTGAGCACCGACTCGGGGTGGAACTGCACGCCCTCCACGGCCCGGTCCCGGTGGCGGAGCCCCATGATGATGCCGTCCGCCGTGCGGGCCGTCACCTCCAGCTCCGGTGGCAGCGCGGCCGGTTCGGCGGCGAGCGAGTGGTAGCGGGTCGCGGTGAAGGGGGAGGGCAGCCCGGCGAAGACGCCCTTGCCCTCGTGGTCCACGAGCGAGGTCTTGCCGTGCAGCAGCTCGGGGGCCCGGTCGACGACCCCGCCGTACGCGACGGCCATGGACTGCATGCCCAGGCAGACGCCGAAGACCGGGACGCCGGTGTCCGCGCAGTGGCGCACCATCTCGACGCAGACCCCGGCCTGCTCGGGCGTGCCGGGGCCGGGGGAGAGCAGGACGCCGTCGAAGCCGTCCTGGGCGTGGGCGGTGGTCACCTCGTCGTTGCGCAGCACCTCGCACTCGGCGCCGAGCTGGTAGAGGTACTGGACGAGGTTGAAGACGAAGCTGTCGTAGTTGTCCACGACGAGGATGCGTGCGCTCACTGCCCGGCTCCTGCCCCACCGGCGCTCGCGCCGTCGACGGTCACATCACCGAACGGGAGCAGCGGCTCCGCCCAGGGGAAGACGTACTGGAACAGCGCGTAGACGACCGCGAGAACCAGCAGGAGTGCGATGACGCTCCGCACCCATGCGTTGCCCGGCAGATGCCGCCAGATCCAGCCGTACATGCTGACCCCTCCATTCGGTACCCGCACCAGACTAGAGTGCCGCGGCCGGAGAGTGGGTCAGCCTGTGGAAAACCCCGGCCGGGCCCGGGTCAGCCGGTAAGGTCCGGCGGCTTCCCCTCGCTCACCGGCCGGGTCGCGTCCAGGTGCGCCCAGGCGATCAGCCGGTGGCTGCTGCCCCACTCGGGCTCGCAGGTGGTGAGGGTCAGATAGCGGCCGGGCCCCTCGAAGCCGGAGCGGCGGGGGACGGGGTCGACGACGGCCGTGTCGGTGGGCACGGTCCGGTAGGGCTCCTTGGCGATGCGGTACGTGAACCAGGTCGTGCCGTCGTTGACGATCACCGCGTCCCCGGGGCGCAGCTTCGGGAAGTCCTTGAAGGGGTCTCCGTACGTCCGGCGGTGTCCGGCCACCGCGAAGTTGCCGCTCTCCCCCGGCCGGGCGGTCCCGCTGTAGTGGCCGAGGCCCTTCTGCAAGGTCCTGGCCTCGGTGTTCTCCAGGACGGGCCACTCCCAGCCGGAGCCGAAGCGGGGGATACGCATGGTCGCGAACGGCTTTCCGTCGCGGTACGGGGACGGGGAGGCGGAGGGGGCCGACGGAGCTCCGGCGGAGGGCGCCGCGGGCTGCCGGGCCCACCGGCTGTTGAGCGTCGCGATCCCGTCGTCGGCCGCGTCGGCGGCCTTGACGCCCGTCCACAGCAGGACGTAGGCGACGAACAGGACGATCAGGGTGCCCACGGTGATGCACAGTTCGCTGAACGTTCGGACGACCAGTCGTAACGATCGCACCGACAGTGGTGACGGCACCGGACGGCCTCCCCGGGGGATCAGCTCGGGCTCACTCCACAGGCTTCGCGTAGTGGAGATCCACTGTGCCCGAGTAGCCGGGAAGAGTCACCGCGTCGTCCTCGTCGACTTTCCAGCCGAGCCCGTACGCCTTCACGTACAGCTGGTAGTTCTGGATCGCCGTGGAGTTGTTGAGCGCCTGCTTGAGCTTGCCGGGGTCGCCGACGGCGGTGACCTTGTACGGCGGGGAGTAGACCCGGCCCTGGAGGATCAGGGTGTTGCCGACGCACCGGACCGCGCTGGTGGAGATCAGCCGCTGGTCCATCACCTGGATCCCGCGCGCCCCGCCCTGCCAGAGGGCGTTCACCACGGCCTGGAGGTCCTGCTGGTGGATGACCAGGTCGTTGGGCTGGGGCTCGGGGTAGCCGGGGTTGGCGGTGGCGTCCGGGGGCGCGTCGTTGAGGGTGACGCTGACGGCGTCGCCGGTGATCTTCGTGGTGCCGGCCGCCTTCTCCAGCGCCTTCAGCTTGGCGTCCTCGGCCTCGGTGGAGCCGTCGTCGCGCTGGGCGAGCGCGTCGACGTCCGTGCGGGCGGTGGCGACCGCGTCGTTCAGCTCCGCGTTGTTCTCGCTGCGCTCCTTGATCAGGTCGGAGAGCTTGAGCAGGGAGGAGTCACTGCGCAGATTGGTGCCCTTGGCCGTGTTGGCGCTGGTGACGAAGATCAGTCCGGCCAGGGCGAAAACAGCAGCGGTGAGCCCCCGGACCGCCCACGCGGAGGTGTGCCGGACCGGGCCTTCGGGGGAGTCGGCAGAATTGCTCAACGTACCCTTATCTCATCGGGCGCCATGGAAGCACTACGCTAACGGACGCCCGGGGGAGGCAGCATTCCCCCTGGCACCCCCCGCCCCGGCGCCCGCCACAGATCCCTGCGCGGTCACGCAGCGCATCGACAGGAGAGTCCCTCGTGCCGAAGTCACGTATCCGCAAGAAGGCCGATTTCACGCCGCCCTCGGCGAAGCAGGCAACGACGATAAAGCTGACCAACCGCAGCTGGGTCGCTCCGGTGATGCTGGCCCTGTTCCTCATCGGGCTGGCCTGGATCGTCGTGTTCTACGTGACCGAGGGCGATCTGCCGATCGACGCCCTGGGCAACTGGAACATCGTCGTGGGCTTCGGCTTCATCGCCGGTGGCTTCGCCGTCTCCACCCAGTGGAAGTAGCTCCTCCCGCTCCGCACACGGTGGAAGTGGCTCCCCCCGCTCGGCCCGCCCTCGCGCAAGCCTTGCCCTGAGTTACCCACAGAGTTATCCACAGTCGGGGGAAAAGGTCAGACGATCTGTGGATAACTTCCGCGCAAGTTGACGCCGGTGTGACTGCAGCCTCCCTCGCCAGAGGGGGGCTGCACTGTGTGCTACCACGGAAAAACCCAGCTCAGCGACGGTGGGCACAGATGTTCCCCTTGCCATGCACAAGGGCGTGGCCTCACTGTGGACAACTGGGGTTTGCCCTGGGGGCAGAGAGCACTTCCCGGGCCGCTCAGCTCAGGGACATCGTGCGCGCGACGATGACCGCGACGCACGCCAGCAGCACCAGCGCACAGGTCCCGGCCTGCACCGCCGTACGCCGCTCACGCGGTGCGTGCACCATCCCGACCGCGATCAGGGCGCCCGCGACGAGGCCGCCCACATGCGCCTCCCACGCGATCCCGCCCATGGTGAAGGTGAAGACCAGGTTGATCGCCAGCAGCACCAGCACCGGACGCATGTCGTAGTTCATCCGGCGCATCAGGACGGCGGTGGCACCGAACAGGCCGAAGACCGCACCGGACGCGCCGAGCGAGGGCTGATTCGGCGCGGCGATCAGGTACATCAGGGCGTTGCCCGCGAGGCCCGACAGCAGATAGAGCGAGAGATAGCGGACGCGGCCGAGCGCGGCCTCCAGCGGTCCGCCCAGCCACCACAGACCCAGCATGTTGAACCCGATGTGCCACACCTCCTGGTGCAGGAACATCGAGGTCACCAGGCGGTACCACTGGCCCTCGGCGACGCCTTCGACCGAACCCGGCGGCGGTGTCGGGTCCCAGGCCCGGCCGAGCAGCACCAGGTCGTCGAGGAGGGACTCGGGCGCGACCTTGACCAGGATGAAGACCGCGAGATTGATGCCGAGCAGGATCTTGGTGACCAGCCGCGGATCGGCGGCCAGGGTGCCGCCGGCCAGCGTGCGGGGGGTGCTCGCGGAGGGGTGGTGGCCGGTGCCCGAGCCCTGGCGTACGCAGTCGGGGCACTGGAAGCCGACGGAGGCGCTGACCATGCACTCGGTGCAGATCGGCCGCTCGCAGCGCGTGCAGCTGATCCCGGTCTCCCGGCCGGGGTGCCGGTAGCAGGTCGGCACGGCCTCACCGCTCTCCGGTCCGCCCCGGTCGGTCGGCGGCTGCTGGTCCATCGGCCCGGCCTGCCTCTCGCGTCTCGCCTCCGGGCGCCGCACACACGGCCGCCCCGCTGGTCCGCTATGTAACAGTACGGACGGGCAGGGCGGTTGGTTCCCGGCGCTCCGGGCGTGAGCGGCCGGGGGCGGCCGGAACAGCCGGGTCAGCGGGTCTCGACGACGACCGACTCGATGACCACGTCCTGCACGGGGCGGTCGGTACGCGGGTTGGTCGGGGTGGCCGCGATGGCGTCGACCACCTTGCGGCCCGCCTCGTCGGCGACCTCGCCGAAGATGGTGTGCTTGCCGGTCAGCCAGGCGGTGGGCGAGACCGTCAGGAAGAACTGCGAGCCGTTGGTCCCCGGGCCCGCGTTGGCCATGGCCAGCAGATAGGGCTGGGTGAAGGCGAGATCGGGGTGGAACTCGTCGGCGAACTTGTAGCCCGGACCACCGGTGCCGTTGCCCAGCGGGTCGCCGCCCTGGATCATGAAGCCGCTGATGACGCGGTGGAAGACGGTGCCGTCGTACAGCCGGTCCGTGGACTTCTCGCCGTTCTCGGGGTTGGTCCACTCGCGCTGTCCGGTGGCCAGCTCGACGAAGTTCCTGACCGTCTTGGGGGCGTGGTTCGGCAGAAGCCGGATCTCGATGTCGCCCTGGCTGGTCTTCAAGGTGGCGTAAAGCTGCTCGGCCACGATCTGCCTTCCCTCATCCTTCGCTGACGTCAATCCTTCGCTGACGTCGGCCGAATCCTCCCACGTACCGGGAAATGTACGGCCGGATGCCTGGCGGAACGGCGCGTTCACCGCCAAACCATGGCATTGTCGTCGGCACACTTCACTTGCACGGTTTTACCGGCTTGTACCGTTTTGACGGAGACAGCGATCATGACCCGGATGCCCGTCCCGAGTGCCGGTCATGGCCGTGACAGGCATGATTTCGAATTGGGCGGAAAGGCGGAGTACCTACCCGCCACCAAGGAGGAGGATCCCGTGACCCGCATCGACAGCGTGCGCGCCGCAACCGACTCGGCCAGGGACAGCGCGCAGCACGCCGCGGAAGTGGTGGCGCCGTACGCCGACACGGCCAAGAAGCAGGCTGCACACTATGCGCACGAGGCCCGTGTCCAGCTCGCGCCCAAGGTGACGAAGGCCGCCAAGCAGGCCCGTGTCCAGTACGAGTCCCATCTCGCACCGCGTCTCGAACAGGCCCTGACCCATGTGCCGCCGAAGGTCGACGAGGCCGCGCAGCGTGCGGCGCACTCGACCCGGAAGGCCGCCCGGACCGCCGCCGACTACACCGCACCGCGCGTCGAGCACGCCAGGGCGGTGGCCGTGCCGGTCGCCGAGCAGGCGACCGCCCGGAGCGCCGCCGCGCTGGCCGCGCTGCGGAGCAACGTCACGGCCAAGGAGATCCAGAAGCTGGCCAGGAAGCACGAGCGGCGGGCCAAGGCCGGCCGGGCGACCAAGGGGCTCCTGGTGCTGGGTGTCCTCGCCGGTGGCGCCTATGCCGCCTGGCGCTGGTGGGACAAGCAGGCCAACCCGGACTGGCTGGTCGAGCCGCCCGTCGCCACCGAGGTCGGCGACGAGCGGTCGCCGCTGAGCTCGGTCGACGGCAGCGGGCAGGCCGTGCTCGACCCTGAGGTCAAGGCCAAGCAGGCCGAGGCGGACGGGGACACCCCGGGCCTCGACGACCGCCCCTGAGGGCAGTCGGCCCCGGAGCCCGTAACGCCGGCAGCAGACAGCAGACAGCAGACAGCAGGAGAGAACGCCGGTCCGCCACAGACCTTCACGGGTCTGTGGCGGACCGGCGTTCTCGTTGCCCGGGCCCGCCGCCGGTCCCCCGCGCCTCGGCAGAACGGGCGTTGGTTAGGCTCCGGATAGTCCCCTGTCCGTCCCCTCTCTCCCCGAAAGGTCCTGCTGTGGTGCGAGTCTCCCGGGCGCGGACGGCCGTCCTCGCGGTGGCCGTCGTCCTGACCGCCGGCGTCCTGGCGTCGTGCGCGGACTCCCCGGGGGAGGGCGTCACGGCCGCCCCGCACGCCGGGGACGCGGCCTGCGGGAAGCTCGCCGACCGCTACCCGGACCGCCTCGGCGGGCAGGAGCTGACGTTCACCGACCGACCCGGGGTCGCGGTCTGGGGCGACAGCGCGATCGTGCTGCGCTGCGGCGTCGAGCTGCCCGTCCCGACCCTCGACCCGTGCGCGACCGTCGACGGCGTGGACTGGGTCTCCCGCGAGGACCGCTCGAAGGACGGCGGGAAGGTCGTCGTCACCTACGGCCGCGATCCGGCCGTGGAGGCCTTGGTCTCCGACGAGGTCGTCGCCGTGGACGACGTCCTGGTCGCCCTGTCCGCGCTGGTCGAGCCCGTGAAGACGTACACGAAGTGCGTCGGCATGGATGACGTCCCGCCGCCTCCGTGACCACCGGACCACCGTCGCGCTCCGCCCCTACAGGGTGAACGTGAAGGAGCTGTTCGCAGAACCGCTCTCGCAACGGATGGCGCGTGAGCAACTGCTCCAACTCTCGTTGGGGTGAGCGCACGCCGTCCGGCAGCTGATTCCCCGAAGCGAAGAAAACAGATGACGAAGCATTAGCTTTGGTCCCCCATGCCGGAATACCGCCCCAGCAAAAAGCGAATGCACGCAAGTTGTCCGCAGGGCGCCCGTCATCTGACACCCGAACGGCGTACGCTCATCCACTTTCACGCTACATCGTCCCGCGATTCGCCTGTCGGCACGACTGCGGCGGCGGGCCGGCCGAGACGCTCCGGCACCCCATGGGCGAGGACGAGCTTCAGCAGCAGAACGGCCGGCAGCCACTCGAGCCCCGGAGGGGAGTCGACATAGGCCGCCACCATGATCCGGGTGACGACACAGCCGAGGGCGACCGGCCGTTTCAGCCGCTCCTCCGCCCGGTCCACGACGACCGCTCCGACCAGGGCCCAGCCGTACCAGAGCAGCCCCCACTGCCAGGTGCCGCCCGGACGAGACCGTGCCCACCGACCACCAGCGCGCAGATGCCGAAGAGGGGGACCGCGTAGGCGAGTCCCTTCTCGGCGCGGGTGGCACCGGCGCCAAAGGCCCAGCTCGGCTTGGCCGCTTCCACTGTGGAACCTCCGGGCAGCAGGGGAAAGTGCGACAAGGGGAGGGGCGGCGGCCCGGCCGGGGAATGTACCGGACCGCCGGGACCGCGTCTCCGGGGCCTATCCGCCCCCGGGGGGACGGCCCGGCAGGAACTGCGACAGGGCTGAGATCGCTTCACCGTTGTCCAGGTCGGGGTCGAGCATCCGGTGCAGCAGCATGCCGTCGAGGAGGGCGATCAGGACGGTCTCGCTGCCGTCCGGCGCATCCGGGTGGACCTTCTTGATCCACAGACGCAGCCGGTCCCTGGTCTCGGCGAGCGCCTCCCGCAGCACCTCGCCCAGAAGCGGCTCACGGACCGCTCCGGCGATCAGTTCGACCGTCAGCCGGGCGGTCCTGCCGTCGTGCGGGGTGGACAGCAGCTCGATCAGCTTGGCGTGCGCCTCTTCCACCGTCGTGGTCCTGCTGAGCCCCTCGGTCACCGGGTCGAAGGCATGCTCACCGGCCTGGCGGGCGATGGCCGTCTTCAGCCCCGGCAGCCCGCCCCAGTAGTAGTGGATCAGGCCGAGGTTGGCGTTGGCGCGCTCGGCGACGGACCGCGTGGTCACGCCGGGCCAGCCGACCTCCGCCAGCAGCTCCACGCCGGCGTCGACCAGCTGCTCGCGCCGCCGTTGGCCACGTGACGAGGCTGGCCGATCGACCGAGTTAGTCATATGACTAAGTCTAGCCCTGCCGCGGCGCTCTGTCACACATCACCGTCTCGCCCGGTCGGAGTCGTTTCACCGGTATCGGCCACCGGTTGGTCCGCTGTCGAGAGCCGGCCCGTACAACTCCCGCGCGCGGGTACGGCCGACGGTCCTCATCCGAACCCGCTGCAGACTCTTTCTCCCCCGCTCCGAACGGCCAATTCACCGCCGGATCCGCACAAGCCCTTTGACACCCGTATTCGACCGGCTATTTGATGCAGCTCCCGGGCGAGCCATCTCCAGCAGTGTCTGTCGACGGAATTCCGCGCCCAATCGACGTGCGAAGACCGCCGAGGAAATCGCCCTGAGGTCACGGGCGAGCAGGGCAGCTTGAGGTGAAGTCCAGCGGTTACGCCGAGTTCAACAGGCAGGCCGGTGAGAGCGTCGAGAAGGACCTCCTGCCAGCCGATTCGACCGCTGTCCCGACCCCTTTGCTTCTGCTCATCCTGGTCTTCCGCTCCGGTGCCGCGGCGCTTCTGCCCCTGGCCGTCGCGGGTGTCTCGGTCGTGGGATCGCCGGCCATCCTGGTGGTCGTGGCGCAGTTCACCTCGGTGTCCGTCTTCGCCACCAACCTCACCACCGCGCTCGGCCTCGGCCTGGCCACCGCTCACCGTGCCACCCCACCGGGCGCGCTGACGGTCGCCGACAGCGGCCCCATCCCCGCAACCTTCAGGGCGATGGTGTTCGTCCTCGGCCCGGGAACGGCGCCGGCAGGCAGCGCCGATCCGCAACGAAACCGTGATCTCCGGTCCACCCCGGGGACACGCAGAGACCCCCTCCAGCCTGAGTTCTCACAGGTCGGAGGGGGTCTCTTGATGTGGAGCCTAGGAGATTCGAACTCCTGACATCTGCCTTGCAAAGGCAGCGCTCTACCAACTGAGCTAAGGCCCCGAAAACACAGCAAACAAGGACAGCGCCGAACACGTCCGTGCCACAGCCACCGTCGCAGACCAGAGTACCGGGTGCTCCCCCCAATCCTGCAAAAGGATAGGGACTCCCGGTGGGCGACCACTCTCCGTAAGATGCTGGACGAGGTTCGCAGCAGCGAAGCCGCAGCGAAGGGGAGACGCCATGGACGCAGCGCAGCAAGAGGCGACGGCAAGAGCCAGAGAGCTTCAGCGCAGTTGGTACGGGGAGCCGTTGGGAGCGCTCTTCCGTCGGCTGATCGATGATCTCGGCCTGAATCAGGCCCGGCTCGCCGCGGTTCTCGGGCTGTCCGCCCCCATGCTCTCCCAGCTGATGAGCGGCCAGCGGGCCAAGATCGGGAACCCCGCGGTCGTCCAGCGCGTGCAGGCGCTTCAGGAGCTGTCGAGCCAGGTCGCGGACGGCAGCGTCAGCGCGGGCGAGGCCACCGACCGGATGGAGGAGATCAAGAAGTCGCAGGGCGGGTCCGTCCTGACCGGCACCGGCCAGACCACCTCGACCGGCGGCGCTCCCACCGTCCGCCGCGTGGTGCGCGAGATCCAGTCCCTGCTGAGGTCGGTCGCGGCGGCCGGCGACATCATCGATGCCGCCGACGCCCTCGCCCCGACCCACCCGGAACTGGCAGAGTTCCTCCGGGTGTACGGAGCGGGCCGCACCGCGGACGCGGTCGCGCACTACGAGGGACACCAGAGCTAGCGGATCGGGATCACGACGGCACGGCCGTACGACGACGGAACCAGGGCCTCGCACACAGCCGGGGCCCCTGGTCCCCGCAGGAGCCGCGGCAACAACGGGAACGGGGAGCGGGCGCAGCGCAATGGGTGAGGTATTCGCTGGTCGGTACGAGCTGATCGATCCGATCGGACGGGGTGGGGTCGGCGCCGTCTGGCGGGCCTGGGACCACCGGCGCCGCAGGTACGTGGCGGCCAAGGTGCTCCAGCAGAGCGACGCGCACACGCTGCTGCGCTTCGTCCGCGAGCAGGCGCTGCGCATCGAGCACCCGCATGTCCTGGCCCCGGCCAGCTGGGCCGCCGACGACGACAAGGTCCTGTTCACCATGGAGCTGGTGAGCGGCGGCTCGCTCGCCCATGTCATAGGCGACTACGGCCCGTTGCCGCCGCGCTTCGTCTGCCTCCTGCTCGACCAGCTGCTCTCCGGCCTCTCCACGGTGCACGCCGAAGGGGTGGTCCACCGCGACATCAAGCCGGCCAACATCCTGATGCAGGCGACCGGAACGGGCCGCCCCCATCTGCGCCTCTCCGACTTCGGCATCTCGATGCGCAAGGGCGAGCCCCGGCTGACCGAGACCAACTACGTGGTGGGCACGCCGGGTTACTTCGCCCCCGAGCAGATGATGGGCGCCGAGCCCGACTTCCCCGCGGACCTCTTCGCGGTCGGCCTGGTCGCCCTCTACCTCCTCCAGGGCCAGAAGCCCGACTCCCAGGCGCTGGTGGAGCACTTCGCCGCCCACGGCACCCCGGGCGCTCCCGAAGGCATCCCGGAGCCGCTCTGGCAGGTTCTCGCCGGGCTGCTGCAGCCCGACCCGCAGGCCCGGTTCCGTACGGCGACGGGGGCGCGCAAGGCGCTGACCGCGGCGGTCGAGATGCTGCCCGAGGCCGGGCCGGACGAAGAGCCGGTGGAGGTGTTCGACCAAATCGGGCCGCTGCCCCCGGGGTTCGGCCCGGACGGCCCCGTAACGGCCCCTCAGCCGCCCCAGGCCCCTCACGCCTCACAGACCTCGCAGGCCTCTCAGACACCCCACACGCCCCAGGCGGCCCAGCCCTCCCAGTCGCCCGCCCAGGAGCCGTCCGTACCCCCGCCGCCTCCCGTCTCCATGTCGGAGACCGGCAGCTTCCACCTGGCACCCCCACCCCAGCAGCAACACCAGCCCCACCCGCAATCCCAGTTCCACCAGCCCACGCCGCCCCCGGCCCCGCTGCCGACCCAGCCCGCAGCCCCCTCCCCGTACGCCGCCGGAGCCCTCGACCCCTCCCAGGCACCGACCTCCGGCGTACCGCACGACGCTTCGGCCACCCGCCCCTACACCTCCCAGCAGCAGCAGCAGCACCAGCAACACCAGCCCGTCGCAGCCCATGCCGCCCCCACGCCGGTGCAGGGCGGCAGCACCTGGCACGCCCCCACCCCCGTACGGCAGACGCGGCCGGGACCGCCCCCGAAGGTGGCGGTCCCGGTGCTGGTGGTGGCGCTGATCTGTTTCGCGGTCGGTATCTGGGCGCTGACCCAGATGTGACGGGCGGCGGGGCCGTCACCAGCCCTGCTGCGGCGGCCCCCCGAGCGGCGGCTGGTGGTGGTCCTGACCGGGACCGCCCGCGGCGGCCGCGCGGCGGCGGGCCAGCAGCGTCCAGGCGCCGAGGCCGAGCACCAGCACGGCGCCCGCCCCGAACGCGCCCGCCGCGACCACCTGCATGGTCGCGCTCTTCGCGGCCTTCGGAGCGCTGTCGCCGCTCTCGGCCAGCTCCTTGTCCTTGTCGGTGACGGCGAAGATCCCGGGGTCGCCCTCGTACGGCGACGCACCGGCCTTGTTCTTCACCTGGACCGACATCGTCAGCACGATCGGGTCCTTGCCGTAGCTCTCGGCGACCTTCGGGCTGAGCGTCACCGACAGGTAGTACCACCCGGCGAAGCGCAGGGTGTTGACCTGGGAGCTGTAGTCGTACCGGTTGCGGTACGCCACCGGCGGCAGCGGCTTCAGCGCCGTACTCGCGGACTTTCCGGAGTACGAGAGGGACGTGTCCGCGATGTGCCCCTGGGCGGGGTTGTCCAGCGACAGGGTGAGCGCGTTGCCGATGAACTCGGTCGTGTCGCCGGTGGTGTTGCTGAGCACGGCGGAGGCGTAGATCTGCTGGCCCCAGTCGACCGGAACCCGGTAGAAGCGGGTCTGCCCCGGGGCGATGGCGTCGATCCACTCGCCGGTCTCCAGGCTGGTGGCGTCGTAGTAACTGCTGCCGCCCGTACGCTTCTCCGGCTCGGCCGTGGGCGGGGCGGGCGTGCTGGAGGGCCAGTCCTTCGGCGCGGTGGTCTCCGTGGGCCCGCCGGCCTTCAGCCCGGGCTCCTGTTCGAAGCGCAGCTCCAGGTCCCAGGCCTCGGGACTGGAGGTGTCCTTGCTCTCGCGCTCGACCAGGACGTCGTACTTCCCGGCCCCCTGGCAGGTGGTGCTCGCACCCCTGCCGACGGTCCGGTGGGCGTACGCCGAGATCGGCCGGGGGGTCTCGCCCGAGCCGAAGGTGGTCCGGTTCGAGCTGCACTGGGAGTCGTTGAGGTCCCGGATGCTGACGGTGATGCCGTCCCCGTACGCCACCGAGCCCTCGCTCTTGGGCACCGCGACCGCCGAGACATAGGCGTCGGTGGCACTGTCGAGGACCACCCGGTAGTAGAGCTTCTCGCCCGCCTCGATGGAGCTGCGGTACACCGCCCCCGCCGCCAGGACGGACGCCTCGGCGTTGCGCTCCGCGCCCTGCACCTTCTTCGCGTCGGGGGCGAAGGCGTACGCCGGCGGGCCGGCCGCGTGCGCCGGCACCGCCGGCGCCACCACCGCGCACATCGCGGCGAGTGCCACCGCCATCGCCCGGCCCCTGTTGCGCTGCCTCTTCACGCGCTTCCCCTCGTCGTCCGCATGACCGCCCTGCGACGGCTGCGTACGAAGGGGAGCCCCCGGCCACGATGACCGGGGCCGCCCGCTCCGGCAGCGACCGCAATGCCGGTCCATCCTGCCCCGCCCCTGCCGCTGCTGTCTCCGGCCGCAGCCGGATTACCCTTCTTGTCCGCGTTCCCGCCCTCGCCGTCGACCCTGACCCAAGCCCATTTGCTTCAGCAAGCTACTAATTTGCTGAGGTGAACTCAAGGTCGAGGCGTCACGGTCCAGCAACAGCACGACGGATCCGGGGCCCCGGACAGCACGAAGCCCCGGCCGCTCGGCGACCGGGGCTTCGTAACAGACTGTGCCGTCTCACACACCCGAACCTGCGGGCACGGAGTCGGTCGCCTCCGTCCACAGGTCCTGCTCGGCGCGATCCGCCTGGATCTGGCGGTACACGAGGAGCCCGCCGATGGCAGCCAGTGCGACCAGGAGAAGCTTCTTCACCGCGCGACCTCGTCTTTCCTTGGAATAGGGGCCTTCAGCCGCCGACTATACACACCGGCCGATACCGATCGGTGACCTGCCTGGAACCCAAAAGCGGCCCGCCACCGGCACTCCGACGGGGCCCGCATCGACCCCCGTAACCCGTTCCGGACGGCCCGTCAGGCCCGGTTGCACCATACGAGTGGTGTTAATCCGAAGATCGGCGCAGCGGGGGCGTCGATCCCGGAAAACGCGGCCCGGATCCACATGATCGGAGAAGTCAGCAACCGGACCACCCGAAAGCGAGGGGCCATGAGCACCTTCAAGCCCAAGAGCATCTGGACCGCCTTCATCACCGCCTTCTTCGCCCTGCTGGCGTCGCTGGGCCTCGCCACCGCCACGGCGAGCGCCACGAACGCCACGAACGCCACGCAGCCGAGCGCCACGACCCAGGAGCACACGGGTGCCACCGCGGCAACTCCACTCGCTCCCTCGGTCCGATGGACCCTTCCGCGTGACCGGGCCCTGCCGCCCACGATGAAGCAGCGCATCCGGGCCGAGGCCCACGGCTCCTCCCCGGCCACCCGCCACCTGTCGGCCGACCCGACAACCGCCCGCACCTCCGGCCCCCACCACACAGCCCCGGAAGGCGACTCCCCGGCACCGCCCCCCTGATCCCGGCGCCACCGCACTCCGGGGCCCCTGGTCGGTACACACCGGCCGGGGGCCCTTCCCGTGCGCCCGGGGCCCTTCCGTACGGCGCCAAAGACCGCCGACGAGCGGCCCGCAGCAAGCCGGACGACCATGGAAGGGACCGGCGCACCGCCGAAAGGACCCTTCGATGAGTTCTCGTGGCAGTACCTTCGCGGCCTTCGGCACAGCCGTCGCGCTCCTCACCCTCACGGCCTGCTCCTCGGCCACCACGGGCACGGCATCGGGTCCGGCCGGCGCCGTACCGGCTGCGGTGGCGACCAGCAGCCCCGACGCCGGCGCCCCGCCGGGCGCGGAGATCCTCGGCAGGCCCGGGGTCGGGGAGCCGTTCACGCTGACCATCGGCTACACGGACACGCCCAAGCTGGACGAGTTCGAGGTGACCGTGGACGAGGTCCGGTGCGGCGAACCCCTGGACCCGAAAGTCCTCGCGCACGCGGCCGACTCCGTGACCGTGCCGTCGCCCACTCCCACGCCCGAGGACGGCAAGCAGTTCTGCGTGGTCACCATGGAGGTGCTGAACACCGGAAAGGGCGAGGCGTACTGGAGCGCGGACGGAGCGGCCACCCTCAACGTCGACGACACCGCGTACAGCCCGACGCAGAGCGACAACGATCTCGCGAAGGCTTACGAGGAGTACCGGTCCGACCAGGGTGAGGCCGATCCGTCATCCGGTATCAATCCCGGAAGCAAGGGCCCCGAACACGGCATCTTCCAGATCCCGGCCGGAGACAAGCCCACCACACTCTGGGTTGCGTCCGCCCACCTGCTGGAGACCATCAACGGAGTCGAACCCGGCTACCTCGTCCAGCTCACCCCCACGGACTGACTTCCCGCAACGCGAAGACCCCCAGCCACTGATGACTGGGGGTCTTCGTTCTGTGGGGCTAACAGGATTTGAACCTGTGGCCTCATCCTTATCAGGGATGCGCTCTAACCAACTGAGCTATAGCCCCGCCGCGCTGTCGCGCTGACTTCTGAAGATTAGCGCACGTCGGGGCCAGTCCCAAAATCGATACTCGGCGCGCTACTCGTCCTCGGCCAGCGTGAGCTCGACGCCGCCCACGAAGCCCGCCGACAGGTTGTAGATGAAGGCGCCCAGCGTCGCCAGCGCGGTGGCCAGCACCACGTCGATCACGGCGATGACCGAGGTGAAGATGAGCACGCGCGGCAGCGAGAGGAACGACTGCAGATCGAAGCCGTTGCTCTCGTTCGAGCCGGTGGCCTCGCTGATCGTGCCGCCCACGGTGGAGAAGACGCCCATCGCGTCCATCACCATCCACAGGACCGCCGCCGCCACCACCGTGCAGATGCCCAGGGCGATCGACAGCAGGAAGCTGACCTTCATCACCGACCACGGGTCGGCCTTGGCCACCCGCAGACGGGCCTTGCGGGTACGCGGAGTGGTCCGCGCCCCCGTGCGCGGCTTGCGCGTCGCCTGGGCGCCGCCCACGCCCTGCGCACCGCCGAGCGTGCCGCCGCCCTGGGTGCCACCCGCCGGCGACGGGTACGCCTGAGGCGGGTGGTACGGCCCCGACGGCCCCGGTGCGGGCTCACGCTCGCCGGGCAGCGGCCCGGTCGCGTAACCCTCGTACTGGGGCTGAGGCCCTCGTGTGTCTGTCACAGTGCCCCCTTGGGAGTCCGTGGCAGGGCCACGGGCACCGTTCGCTCCTGCTCCGGAAGCGGCCGAACCGGCGCCCGTGGCTCCACTCACGCTCTACTCCTCGTGCTCCCCGGTCGAAGGCTCCGTGCCCTCGACAGTGCCCTCTACCACGCTCTCGGCGTGGACCTCGGCCGTCTCGCCATCAGCATCATCGGCCCCATCGACCTCTTCCGCCTCACGACCGGCCTCGGCATTGCGCGCGATGCCGACGACGGCATCCCGCTTGCCCAGATTGATCAGTTGGACGCCCATGGTGTCACGGCCCGTCTCCCTGACTTCATTGACTCGCGTACGAATCACACCACCGCCGAGCGTGATGGCGAGGATCTCGTCCGTCTCCTCGACCACCAGCGCACCGACGAGCGAGCCCCGGTCCTCCACGATCTTGGCAGCCTTGATACCGAGGCCGCCACGACCCTGGACGCGGTACTCGTCGACGGGGGTGCGCTTGGCGTACCCGCCGTCGGTTGCGGTGAACACGAACGTACCGGGCCGGACGACATTCATCGAGAGCAGTTCGTCTCCCTCACGGAAACTCATGCCCTTCACACCCGACGTGGCACGGCCCATCGGGCGCAGCGCGTCGTCCGTCGCGGTGAACCTGATCGACTGCGCCTTCCTGCTGATGAGCAGCAGGTCGTCCTCGGCCGACACCAGCTCGGCACCGATCAGCTCGTCGTCACCGCCGTCCGGCATCTCGCGCAGGTTGATCGCGATGACACCGCCCGAGCGGGGCGAGTCGTAGTCCTTCAGCGCGGTCTTCTTCACGAGACCGCCCTTCGTCGCCAGGATCAGGTACGGCACGGCCTCGTAGTCGCGGATCGCCAGGATCTGGGCGATCTTCTCGTCCGGCTGGAAGGCCAGCAGGTTGGCGACGTGCTGGCCGCGCGCGTCCCGGCCGGCGTCCGGGAGCTCGTACGCCTTCGCCCGGTAGACGCGGCCCTTGTTCGTGAAGAACAGCAGCCAGTGGTGCGTCGTCGATACGAAGAAGTGGTCGACGATGTCGTCTTCCCTGAGCTTCGTCCCGCGCACGCCCTTGCCGCCGCGCTTCTGCGAGCGGTAGTCGTCCGTCTTCGTGCGCTTCACATAACCGCTGCGGGAGATCGTGACGACGATGTCCTCCTCGGCGATCAGGTCCTCGATGGACATGTCACCGTCGAAGGGCACCAGCTTGGAGCGCCGGTCGTCGCCGAACTTCTCGACGATCGCCGCCAGCTCCTCGCTGACGATCTGGCGCTGCCGCTCGGGCGAGGCCAGGATCGCGTTGTACTCGTTGATCTTCGCCTGGAGCTCGTCGTGCTCGGCGGTGATCTTCTGGTGCTCCAGCGCGGCCAGCCGGCGCAGCTGCATCTCCAGGATCGCGTTGGCCTGGATCTCGTCGATCTCCAGCAGGCCCATCAGGCCCTCACGCGCGATCTCCACGGTGTTGGAGCGCCGGATGAGGGCGATGACCTCATCGATGGCGTCCAGGGCCTTCAGGAGGCCGCGCAGGATGTGCGCCCGTTCCTCCGCCTTGCGCAGCCGGAACCTGGTGCGCCGGACGATGACCTCGATCTGGTGCGTCACCCAGTGGCGGATGAACGCGTCGATCGACAGCGTGCGCGGCACCCCGTCGACGAGCGCCAGCATGTTGGCGCCGAAGTTCGACTGGAGGTCGGTGTGCTTGTACAGGTTGTTCAGGACGACCTTGGCGACCGCGTCGCGCTTGAGCACGACGACCAGGCGCTGACCCGTACGCGAGGAGGTCTCGTCCCGGACGTCCGCGATCCCGCCGACCTTGCCGTCCTTGACCAGGTCGGCGATCTTCTGCGCGAGGTTGTCGGGGTTGGTCTGGTACGGAAGCTCCGTGACGACCAGGCACTGACGGCCCTGGATCTCCTCGACCGCGACGACCGCGCGCATCGTGATGGAGCCACGGCCGGTGCGGTACGCCTCCTCGATGCCCTTGCGGCCCACGACCAGCGCGCCGGTCGGGAAGTCGGGGCCCTTGATGCGCTCCATCAGCGCGTCCAGCAGCTCCTCGTGCGAGGCCTCAGGGTGCTCCAGGTACCACTGGGCACCGGCGGCGACCTCGCGCAGGTTGTGCGGCGGGATGTTGGTCGCCATGCCGACCGCGATCCCCGCGGAGCCGTTGACCAGCAGGTTCGGGAAGCGCGCCGGCAGGACCGTCGGCTCCTGGTTGCGGCCGTCGTAGTTGTCCTGGAAGTTGACGGTCTCCTCGTCGATGTCCCGGACCATCTCCATGGAGAGGGGGATCATCTTGCACTCGGTGTACCGCATGGCGGCGGCCGGGTCGTTGCCCGGGGAACCGAAGTTGCCGTTGGAGTCCACCAGCGGCATGCGCATCGACCAGTGCTGCGCGAGGCGCACCAGGGCGTCGTAGATGGAGGAGTCGCCGTGCGGGTGGTACGTACCCATGACGTCACCGACGACGCGGGCGCACTTGTAGAACCCCTTCTCGGGGCGGTAGCCGCCGTCGTACATCGCGTACAGCACCCGGCGGTGGACGGGCTTGAGGCCGTCCCGTACGTCGGGCAGCGCACGCGAGACGATGACGGACATCGCGTAGTCGAGGTAGGAGCGCTGCATCTCCGTCTCGAGCCCGACGGGCTCGACACGCATGCCCACACCGGGGACGGTGACTTCCTCGGGCGTCGCGGGTTCAGGTGTCACAGGGGTGTTCTCGTCGGCCATTGCTGGTCAAAGTCCTTTCGAGCTGCGGCGTCGCTGGTACGGCCGACTCAGATGTCGAGGAAGCGGACGTCCTTGGCATTGCGCTGGATGAACGAGCGCCGCGCCTCGACGTCCTCACCCATGAGCACCGAGAACAGGTCGTCGGCCTGCGCCGCGTCGTCCAGCGTGACCTGGCCGAGGACCCGGTGGTCGATGTCCATCGTGGTGATCCGGAGCTCCTCGGCGTTCATCTCGCCGAGGCCCTTGAAGCGCTGGATCGAGTCTTCCTTGATCCGCTTGCCGTTCTGCTTGCCGAGCGCCACGAGCGCGTCGCGCTCCCGGTCCGAGTACGCGTACTCGAAGTCGTCCCGGCCCCACTTGATCTTGTAGAGCGGCGGGCGCGAGAGGTAGACGTTGCCCTGCTCCACCAGCGGCCGCATGAAGCGGAAGAGGAAGGTGAGCAGCAGGGTGTTGATGTGCTGGCCGTCGACGTCGGCGTCCGCCATCAGAATGATCTTGTGATAGCGGAGCTTCTCGATGTCGAAGTCCTCGTGGACCCCGGTGCCGAAGGCCGAGATCAGCGCCTGGACCTCGGTGTTCTGCAGGATCTTGTCGATCCGGGCCTTCTCGACGTTCAGGATCTTGCCGCGGATGGGCAGGATCGCCTGGTACATCGGGTTGCGGCCGGACTTGGCCGAACCACCGGCGGAGTCACCCTCGACGATGAAGATCTCGCACTTGGTGGGGTCGTTCGACTGGCAGTCGCTCAGCTTGCCGGGCAGCGAGGCGCTCTCCAGGAGCCCCTTGCGCCGCGTCAGGTCGCGCGCCTTGCGGGCCGCCACACGGGCGGTCGAGGCGGCGATGCCCTTGCGGATGATGTCGGCGGCCTCGTTCGGGTTCCGGTCGAACCAGTCCGTCAGCTGCTCGTGGACGACCTTCTGCACGAAGGTCTTGGCCTCCGTGTTGCCCAGCTTGGTCTTCGTCTGGCCCTCGAACTGCGGCTCGCCCAGCTTCACCGAGATGATCGCGGTGAGGCCCTCGCGTACGTCCTCGCCGGTGAGGTTGTCGTCCTTCTCGCGCAGCAGCTTCTTGTCGCGCGCGTACCGGTTGACCAGGGAGGTCAGCGCCGCACGGAAGCCCTCCTCGTGCGTACCGCCCTCATGCGTGTGGATCGCGTTGGCGAAGGAGTAGACCCCCTCGGTGTACTGCGTGTTCCACTGCATGGCGATCTCGGCCGAGAGGAGGCGGTCCTTGTCCTCGGCCTCGATGTCGATCACCGACTGGTGGATGACATCGCCCTTGCGGGAGTTGAGGTACTTGACGAAGTCGACGATGCCGTTCTCGTAGTGGTACGTGACCGACCGGGTCGTCCCCTCCTCGGGAACCTCGACGGCCTCCGCGCTGTCCGCGCCGGCCGTGGCCTTCGCCGACTCGCGCTCGTCGGTCAGCTTGAGGGTGAGGCCCTTGTTGAGGAACGCCATCTCCTGGAAGCGGCGCGAGAGGGTCTCGAAGCTGTACTCGGTGGTCTCGAAGATGTCCCCGTCGGCCCAGAAGGTGACCGACGTGCCGGTCTCCTCGGTGGCCTCGTGCTGGGCCAGCGGCGCGGTCGGGACACCGAGCTTGTAGTCCTGGGTCCAGCGGTAGCCGTCCGTCCTGACCTCGACGGCGACCCGGGTGGACAGGGCGTTGACGACGGAGACGCCGACGCCGTGCAGACCGCCGGAGACGGCGTAACCGCCGCCGCCGAACTTTCCGCCCGCGTGCAGCACGGTCAGCACGACCTCGACGGCCGGCTTGCCCTCGGACGGCACGATGCCGACCGGGATGCCACGGCCGTTGTCGATCACGCGCACCCCGCCGTCGGCGAGGATCGTGACGTCGATGGTGTCCGCGTGGCCCGCCATCGCCTCGTCGACCGAGTTGTCGACGACCTCCTGCACGAGGTGGTGCAGACCGCGCTCACCGGTCGAGCCGATGTACATACCGGGTCGCTTGCGGACCGCGTCCAGCCCTTCCAGCACGGTGATCGCGCTGGCGTCGTACGAGGCGGTGACCTCGCCGTGCCCACCGGCTGTGGACGGGATGTTCTCGTTGGGGTTGCCGGAATCGGCCACGAAGCGCCCTTTCTGGCACAGCACAGGCCGTCTTCCGGAAAGGCGGGAGCGGCTGCGTCGTTCGGCTTGTATCGACGACTCCCGCCTCAGTAGCGGGATTACTCACCAGTCTACCGGTAGCACTGACATGAATGGGGGTTTGCCGGTACCTCAGTACGCATGTGCCGCCCTGAATCGGCGGTTGACGACTCCCCATATTCAGGGAGGGGCCCCAAGGGGCCCTGACGGGCATTGAGCGCTTCGGCCTGTCAACCTCCCGCTACGGTGAGGGACGCTCCGGCCGCACCCCCCGGTTTCCGCCGGTACGAACCCCGGCGAACCGGGAGCTCCGAACCCCCCGGCGCAGCCCCGATGAGCATCAGGGACACGACAATTTTCAGCCAAAAGCGCAGCTCAGGGACGAGAAGCGGCTGACCGATCACCGGCCGGGAGACAGCAGGGCCTCAGCCGTAGGTGTCGCCGGGCCCCTTGCTGCCGGGCGCCCGCAGCGGCCCGAACCGGCGCTCCGGGCCCCCCGGACCGACCACCTTGATCATCCGTACGGTGCCCTGACCCAGATCCGCGTTGAGCCGGGCCACCAGCTGAGGGGCCAGCAGCCGCAGCTGCGTCGCCCACGCCGTGGAGTCGCAGCTCACAGTGAGCACCCGCGCGGCCGGGTCCTCGTCGTAGCGCAGCGGCACGCAGTGGTTGGCCAGATCGTCCCCCACGATCTGCGGCCACCGCCCCATCACACCGCCCACCGCGGCCGGGGTCTCCCAGCCGCGCTCGGTGATCAGCCGGTTGATCGCGGAGCCCAGCGGCTGCGGATCACGGCCGTCCGAGCGGGCCCCGGAACGCAGCCCGCCGCCCCGCCTCGCCTGCTTCTTCTGCTGGGCCGCCGCACCCCGCGCCCGCGCCTGCTCCTTCGCGGCCCGCAGCGCGACCCGGGCGAGATCGACCCCGGCCACCTCAGGCGGGGCCGGGCTCCCGGCAGCCGCCGGCGTACCGGCCGCTCCGGCGCCCCCGGCAGCGGCCGCAGGCCCGGACGTTCCCTCCGCGGGGGAGGCGCCCGCGCCCCCCGGCTTCCTGCTCCGGCCGGTCATACCCGCTCCACCTCGCCCGCCGACACCGTGTACCGCGCCCCCGCCAGCACGCCCGGGACGTCCTCCGCCACCGCGGCCGTCACCAGCACCTGCTCGCCCGGGGCCACCAGCTCCGCCAGCCGCTCCCGGCGACGGGCGTCCAGCTCGGCGAAGACGTCGTCCAGGACCAGCACCGGCTCGTTGCCCTCGGCGCGCAGCAGCTCGTAACTGGCCAGCCGCAGCGCCAGCGCGTAACTCCAGGACTCCCCGTGGCTCGCGTACCCCTTCGCGGGCATGGACCGCAGGCCGAGCACCAGATCGTCCCGGTGCGGGCCCACCAGCGTCACCCCGCGCTCGATCTCCTGCTTGCGGACCCCGACGAGCGCCGCGGTCAACTGCTCGTACAGCTCCTCGCGGGTGCGCCCGGGATCGATGTCCTCGCCCACCGAGCTGCGGTACTCCAGCGTTACGGGGCCGCCGCCCGGCGCCACGTCCCCGTACGCCTTGTCGGCCAGCGGCTGGAGCGTGGCGATCAGGTCCAGGCGCTGCGCGAGCAGCTCGGCACCGACCCGGCCCAGGTGCTCGTCCCAGACGTCGAGGGTGGACAGGTCCAGGGACCGGCCGCCGTGCCGGCGGGCCATGGCGGCGGACTTCAGCAGGGTGTTGCGCTGCTTGAGCACCCGCTCGTAGTCGGAGCGGACCCCGGCCATCCGGGGCGAACGGGCGGTGATCAGCTCGTCCAGGAACCGCCGCCGCTCACCTGGGTCGCCCTTGACCAGCGCCAGGTCCTCCGGCGCGAACAGCACAGTGCGTACGATCCCGAGCACGTCACGCGGTCTGACCTGCGAGGACCGGTTGATACGGGCCCGGTTGGCGCGGCCGGGGTTGAGTTCCAGCTCGATCAGCTGCGAGCGTTCGCCCTGGGTCACCGCCGCCCGGATCACGGCCCGCTCGGCGCCCATCCGCACCAGGGGGGCGTCCGAGGAGACCCGGTGGCTGCCGAGGGTGGCGAGATAGCCGACCGCCTCGACGAGATTGGTCTTGCCCTGCCCGTTGGGCCCCACGAACGCGGTGACGCCCGGGCCGAGAGGAACCTCGACCCGGGCGTACGAGCGGAAGTCGGCCAGCGAGAGATGGGTGACGTGCATGGTGGCCGACCTCTCGCGACAGTGCTTCGCAGGTGTGTGACGCCGGCGCGCGGCCGGCGTTCCGATCAGTTCTCGGTCTTGGACTCGACCGCGTGGCCGCCGAACTGGTTGCGCAGCGCGGCGATCATCTTCATCTGCGGCGAGTCGTCCTGGCGCGAGGCGAACCGCGCGAACAGGGAAGCGGTGATCGCGGGCAGCGGCACCGCGTTGTCGATCGCGGCCTCCACAGTCCAGCGGCCCTCGCCCGAGTCGGCGGCGAAGCCCCGGAGCTTCTCCAGGTGCTCGTCGTCGTCGAGCGCGTTGACCGCGAGGTCGAGCAGCCAGGAACGGATGACCGTGCCCTCCTGCCAGGAGCGGAAGACCTCACGCACGTCGGTGACGGAGTCGACCTTCTCCAGCAGCTCCCAGCCCTCGGCGTAGGCCTGCATCATGGCGTACTCGATGCCGTTGTGGACCATCTTCGCGAAGTGGCCGGCGCCGACCTTGCCCGCGTGGACGGAGCCGAAGTCGCCCTCGGGCTTGAGCGCGTCGAAGACCGGCTGGACCTTCGCCACGTTCTCCTCGGTGCCGCCGTACATCAGGGCGTAGCCGTTCTCCAGGCCCCAGACGCCGCCGGAGACTCCGCAGTCGACGAAGCCGATGTCCTTGATGCCCAGCTCGACGGCGTGCTTCTCGTCGTCGGTCCAGCGCGAGTTCCCGCCGTCGACGACGACGTCGCCGGGCGAGAGCAGGGCGGCGAGCTCGTCGATCGTGGACTGGGTCGCGGCACCGGCCGGGACCATGACCCAGACGACCCGGGGGCCCTTCAGCTTGCCCACAAGCTCTTCGAGACTGTGGACATCGGCGACATCCGGGTTGCGGTCGTAACCGATGACGGTGTGGCCTGCGCGGCGGATGCGCTCGCGCATGTTGCCGCCCATCTTGCCGAGGCCGACGAGACCGAGCTCCATCAGAGATTCCTTAAGCGTCGTGGCGATAGCGTCGGGGCGTTTTCCGCCCGGGACCGAGCCTACGCCCGGCCGGCGACAGGGCGGTGGGCCCGCTCCGCGCCGAACGGGCCCACCGAAACCGCTGTGAAGGTGCCGCCCCGGCCGCTACGGGCGGCGGGCGGCCGGCCGGATCAGCCGGAGAGGCGCACCGGCATGATCAGGTACTTGTACGCGTCGTCCGCCTCGGCGTCCACAGCCGGGCGCCCGCTGAGCAGCGCGGGCTTGGTGGACGTGGTGAAGGAGAGCTGGGCGACCGGGGAGTCGATCGCGCTCAGCCCGTCCAGCAGGAACGTCGGGTTGAAGGCGATCGAGATGTCGTCACCCTCCAGCACCGCGTCGACGCGCTCCACAGCCTGTGCGTCGTCGCTGGAACCGGCCTCCAGGATCAGCACGCCCTGCTCGAAGCTGAGCCGGACGGGGGTGTTGCGCTCGGCGACCAGGGCCACACGCTTGACGGCCTCGACGAAGGGGGCCGTCTCGATGACCGCGACCGAGTTGAACTCGGTGGGGAAGAGCGTGCGGTACTTCGGCAGGTCGCCTTCGAGCAGACGCGTGGTCGTCGTGCGTCCCGCGCCCTCGAAACCGATCAGCCCCTCACCGGCACCGGAGCCCGAGAGCGCCAGGGTGACCGTGTCACCGCTGGTGAGTGCCTTGGCGGTGTCCAGGAGGGTCTTGGCGGGCACCAGGGCGACCGCGGAGGCCTCCGGGTCCTCCGGCTTCCAGAGGAACTCGCGGACCGCGAAGCGGTAGCGGTCGGTGGAGGCGAGGGTGACGGTGTCGCCCTCGATCTCGATGCGCACACCGGTCAGCACGGGCAGCGTGTCGTCGCGGCCCGCGGCGATGGCGACCTGGGCGGCGGCCGATGCGAAGACCTCACCGGGGACGGTGCCCGTGGCGGTCGGCATCTGCGGCAGCGCCGGGTACTCCTCCACAGGCAGTGTGTGGAGGGTGAAGCGCGAGGAGCCGCAGACCACCGTGGCCCGCACACCGTCGGTGGAGATCTCCACCGGGCGGTTCGGCAGGGCGCGGCAGATGTCTGCGAGCAGCCGGCCGGAGACGAGCACCGTGCCGTCCTCATCGACCTCCGCGTCCACGGAGACCTTGGCCGAGACCTCGTAGTCGAAGCTGGAGAAGGAGAGGGCTCCGTCCTCGGCCTTCAGCAGAAGGCCCGCGAGAACGGGCGCCGGCGGACGGGCCGGGAGGCTGCGGGCCACCCAGGCCACCGCCTCCGCGAGTACATCGCGCTCCACCCGGATCTTCACCGGAACCGCCTCCTGCTGTTGCTCGCTCGCCCTGCTGGCCTTCGTCGTCTGGACCGGAGCTCCCTGCCGACGGCTGGGGTGGCTCCGGGGTCCAGTCTGACGCACAGCACCGACAGTCGTTGCTGCTCGGGGTCAAGTCGAGCAGAACGGTGCGAGGCGGTCGCCGGTCGAGTTGTACACAGGCCCCACTTCGAAGCGGATTCCTAGCTAACTCTGAGTGGTAGTAGTAGTAGGCCCTGTGGAAACCGTGGATAACGTCGTTTGCGCAGGTCAGTGCCTGTTTTTTGTCCACCGACCCTGTGGGTGGCACCAGTGGACAACCGGGGCTTTCTGTGGACGGGCGGAAGTTCTGCACACCCGATGCACAGGAGGGGGTCACTTCTCCCCAGCCCTGTCCCCAGCTTTACCCACGTTCCCCACAGCCCACTCGGGCACCTCGGTGTGACGCCTTTCACTCCGGGCGGTGAGAGCGGGTGTCGTGTTGCCGAACAGTGGACAGAGGTGTGGAGAAGCCGGGTGAAGCTGGGGACAACACCGTCCAGCCTGTGGGCCGACGGTGGACAACTGCGAGGGCCCCCTGTGGACGAAAATTCTGTCCACAGGCTGTGGATCACGGTTGACCACAAATCCCCAACCACGTGACCTGGCCTGATGGAGTATCGGCAGCTCGCCCTGTGGACGCAATATGGACAACTTTCCGGTCCCCAGGCTGTGGACGGAAGATTTCCCGCACATCTGTGGAGAAGGGCCTCTGAACAGCGGCTATTCGAACAGCGCAGGGTGCCGGAGGCCGCCGGCAGAGCCCGGGGAACGACCGCAGGGACGACGAAAGGCGCCTCACGCGGACCGCGGGAGGTCGTTGCGAGGCGCCCTACGAGCGCGCTGAGGAGCCCTGTGACGGCTCGAGAGGTGGGCGTCAGCCGTTCTTGATGCGGTTGGTGAGCTCGGTGACCTGGTTGTAGATGGAGCGGCGCTCCGCCATCAGCGCCCGGATCTTCCGGTCCGCGTGCATCACCGTCGTATGGTCGCGGCCGCCGAACTGGGCGCCGATCTTCGGCAGCGAGAGATCGGTGAGCTCCCGGCACAGATACATGGCGATCTGGCGCGCCGTCACCAGGACCCGGCTGCGGGACGATCCGCAGAGGTCCTCCACCGTGAGGCCGAAGTAGTCCGCGGTGGCCGCCATGATGGCCGGCGCGGTGATCTCCGGCGCCGACTCCTCACCGCCCGGGATCAGGTCCTTGAGCACGATCTCGGTCAGCCCGAGGTCCACCGGCTGCCGGTTGAGGGAGGCGAAGGCCGTCACCCGGATCAGGGCGCCCTCCAGCTCACGGATGTTGCGCGAGATCCGCGAGGCGATGAACTCCAGGACCTCCGGGGGCGCGTTCAGCTGCTCCTGCACCGCCTTCTTACGGAGGATGGCGATCCGGGTCTCCAGCTCGGGCGGCTGGACGTCGGTGGTCAGGCCCCACTCGAAGCGGTTGCGCAGCCGGTCCTCCAGCGTCACCAGCTGCTTGGGCGGCCGGTCCGAGGAGAGCACGATCTGCTTGTTCGCGTTGTGCAGCGTATTGAAGGTGTGGAAGAACTCCTCCTGCGTCGACTCCTTGCTCGCCAGGAACTGGATGTCGTCGACCAGGAGGATGTCGACATCGCGGTACCGCTTGCGGAAGGTGTCGCCCTTGCCGTCGCGGATCGAGTTGATGAACTCGTTGGTGAACTCCTCCGAGCTCACGTACCGCACCCGGGTCCCCGGGTAGAGGCTGCGCGCGTAGTGCCCGATGGCGTGCAGCAGGTGGGTCTTGCCGAGCCCCGACTCCCCGTAGATGAAGAGGGGGTTGTAGGCCTTCGCGGGAGCCTCGGCGACGGCGACGGCTGCGGCGTGCGCGAACCGGTTGGAGGCGCCGATGACGAAGGTGTCGAAGAGGTACTTGGGGTTCAGCCGGGCGTGCGGTTCACCGGGTCCCGGCGCGGGCGCCGGCTGGGCGCCCATCGGACCGGGGACCGAGCCGCCGGTGCGCCCGGGGCCGGGGCCGCCCTGGCGGTGCTGCTGGTCGTGCCGGTCGCGCTGCTGCTCGTACCCCTGGCGCTCGGGCGGCTGCGAGCGGTAGTCGTGCTGGGGCCGCCCGGTGCTGTACGGCTCGCGCCACTGCTCGGCGGACTGCTCGCCGCGGTACGGCTCGCTCTCGCGGTAGCTCTCGGAGGAGGGCTGCTCCCGGTCCTGGTACCCCCCGTGCCGCGGCTGCTGCCAGGAGAGGTCCTCCTGGGTGCGCGGCCAGGCGCCCGGCTCGG
This sequence comes from Streptomyces microflavus, assembly GCF_014650075.1. Taxonomy (GTDB): domain Bacteria; phylum Actinomycetota; class Actinomycetes; order Streptomycetales; family Streptomycetaceae; genus Streptomyces; species Streptomyces microflavus. Next base: position 555,315 of record NZ_BMUG01000002.1, read on the forward strand.
GGCGCTGCTGCTGGTAGTCGGGGTAGGCGGGGCGGGCCGTCGGCATGCCGTCGTCGGAGGGCCGGTGACCGTATCCGTCGTACCCGTCGTTGTGGGCGTCCTCGCGCGGCTGGCCCTGGTAGCGGTGGCCCTGCTGGCTCTGGTGCATCGGGGGTGTCGGCGGGGAGGGCGGCTCGCCCGCGGAGTCGTCGACGGTGATCGCGATCCGGATGGGTCGCCCGCACTCCCGGGTCAGCGTCTCGCTGATGAGCGGCGCGAGCCGGCCCTCCAGCACGCGCTTGCCCCATTCATTGGGGACGGCCAGGAGGGCGGTGTCGGCGACGAGTGCCAGCGGCTGGCAGCGCTCGATCCACTGCTTGTCCTTCGGCTCGATGCCCTGCTGGCCCTCCCCGAGGAGTTGCTCCAGCACGCGTGGCCACACTGCGGCAAGATCGGCAGGTACGTCAGCCACAAGGCACGCTCTCTCGCATGTCCCACGAATGTGTGGTTCTCGGGACGGGATGGGTCGGGATGGGTGAGGCCCGGCAGTCGGGAAGGAAAAGAACCGGAGTTCAGCCACGGTAGTCAGGCCGGGCCGCGCGGTTCAAGTTGTTGTCCACAGGCTGTGCACAATGGGGGGTCGCTCGGAGCCGGTTTGACCGGATGGCGTAGCCGCGCGTACCGTGACCAGGTCGAGTTGTCGATGGCTGCTGCCGCCTGCCTCCGATGGGCAAAGATCACGATCTGTGATTGTGAAGCGGTGCACTAAGGCGTTTACGCGAGTTCCTCGTGGGCGCACGGTGACAGCCAGGCGATGTCCCGCCAAGACACGAATCATTTCTGGAGCCCCCGAGTGAGCAAGCGCACCTTCCAGCCGAACAACCGCCGTCGTGCCAAGACCCACGGCTTCCGTCTGCGCATGCGTACCCGTGCCGGCCGTGCGATCCTCGCGAACCGTCGCGGCAAGGGCCGCAGCAGCCTGTCCGCCTGATCGCTAACAGGTCCATGACGTGCTGCCTACCGAGAATCGGCTGAGGCGGCGCGAGGACTTCGCGACCGCGGTACGACGAGGACGTCGAGCCGGACGTCCGCTGCTCGTCGTCCATCTACGCAGCGGTGACACGGACCCGCACGTGACTGGGGAGACTGTTCCCCCGCCGCGTGCGGGTTTCGTTGTCAGCAAAGCAGTGGGAGGCGCGGTCGTCCGCACCGCGGTGAAGCGGAAGCTTCGCCATCTGGTCCGCGACCGGCTGGCGCAGCTGCCCCCCGGTAGCCTTGTTGTCGTACGAGCGTTGCCCGGTGCGGGCGACGCCGACCATGCACAGCTGGCCCGAGACCTGGATGCCGCCCTTCAGCGGTTGCTAGGAGGGGGCGCGAGATGAAGTACCCGCTGCTTGCCCTCATCAAGCTTTACCAGTGGACGATCAGCCCACTCCTCGGGCCTGTCTGCCGTTACTACCCGTCGTGTTCCCACTATGGATATACGGCTATCGACCGGCACGGTGCGATCAAGGGAACAGCGCTGACCGCCTGGCGCATCCTGCGATGCAATCCGTGGTCACCCGGCGGTGTGGACCATGTCCCACCACGCAAGCGTCCGCGGTGGCACGAGCTGCTGCGCAACGGCCTGCGCGGTGGCAAGGGCGGGGAGCCCGCCGCTGATGTGCCGTCCGGGGGGTCGGTCTCCGAACCTCCGAGCCCGGCCACAGAGACCTCGCCCAATGCTCAAGGAGCCTGATTAGTGGACACGATTGCCAGTCTGTTCAGCTTTATCACCACGCCCGTCTCGTGGGTCATCGTCCAGTTCCACAAGGTCTACGGAGCGCTGTTCGGCGATGACTCCGGGTGGGCCTGGGGCCTGTCCATCGTGTCCCTGGTGGTGCTGATCCGGATCTGCCTGATCCCGCTCTTCGTGAAGCAGATCAAGTCGACCCGCAACATGCAGGTGCTCCAGCCGAAGATGAAGGCGATCCAGGAGCGCTACAAGAACGACAAGCAGCGTCAGTCCGAAGAGATGATGAAGCTGTACAAGGAGACGGGCACCAACCCGCTCTCCTCGTGCCTTCCCATCCTGGCGCAGTCCCCGTTCTTCTTCGCCCTGTACCACGTGCTGTCGTCCATCGCCTCGGGCAAGAAGATCGGCGCGATCAACCAGGACCTGCTCGACAGCGCCCGTCAGGCCCACATCTTCGGCGCGCCGCTGGCCGCGAAGTTCACCGACAGCGTCGACAAGCTCACCTCGCTGGACGCCACGCTGCTGGACGTCCGGGTCGTCACCGCCGTCATGATCGTGCTGATGTCGGCCTCGCAGTTCTTCACCCAGCGCCAGCTGATGACGAAGAACGTCGACCTGACGGTGAAGACCCCGTACATGCAGCAGCAGAAGATGCTGATGTACATCTTCCCGGTCATCTTCGCCGTGATGGGCGTCAACTTCCCCGTCGGTGTCCTCGTCTACTGGCTGACCACCAACGTCTGGACCATGGGTCAGCAGATGTACGTGATCAACCAGAACCCGACGCCGGGCAGCAAGGCGCAGGACGCCTACCTCCAGCGGGTGCTCAAGACCGTGGACTCCCGCGGGCAGGTCCGTGGCCGGACGCAGCGCAGGACCGTCAAGGCGATCGTGGCCAAGGGCCCCGACCGCAACGACATCGAGCGCAAGTTCATCACCGGGCTGAGCAAGAAGGGGCTCGCGGCTCAGGAGGACGGCACCGTCCAGAAGAGCGAGACGGCCGTCATCGAAGCCGAGGGCGGCGCGGCTCCCAAGCGCCAGCAGCCCAAGCGCCAGACCAAGGCGAAGCGCCAGACGGCTGCCACCGCCTCCGGTGCGGCCAAGGACGAGCCCGAGGCCGGCTCCAAGACCTCGCTGGAGAAGCGGGACGCATCGCAGGACGACAAGCCGACGTCGGCGGGCAAGCCCGCCTCCGGCTCCTCACGCCAAGCCAAGTCCGGACAGCGCAAGGGCCCGCAGCGGCCCAAGCACCCGTCCAAGAAGTAAGAAGGAGTCCACCCGTGACGGAAGGCACCACCTCCACGGCCGCCGCTGAGGGCAGCGACACCCTGACCCGCCTGGAGCAGGAGGGGGAGATCGCAGCCGACTACCTCGAAGGCCTGCTCGACATCGCCGATCTCGACGGCGACATCGACATGGACGTCGAGGCGGACCGGGCCGCGGTCTCGATCATCAGCGACTCTCCGCGTGAACTCCAGAAGCTCGTGGGCCGCGACGGTGAGGTGCTGGAGGCGCTCCAGGAGCTGACCCGGCTGGCGGTTCACCGGGAGACCGGCGACCGCAGCCGGCTGATGCTGGATATCGGCGGCTTCCGGGCCAAGAAGCGCGAGATCCTCGCCGAGCTGGGTGCCAAGGCCGCCAACGACGTCAAGACCTCGGGCCAGCCGGTCAAGCTGGACCCGATGACGCCGTTCGAGCGCAAGGTCGTGCACGACGCGATCGCCGCAGCCGGTCTCCGGAGCGAGTCGGAGGGCGAGGAGCCGCAGCGCTTCGTCGTCGTTCTCCCGGCCTGACCGGATCCTTGTACTGTCGGCCCCGTCTGTTCGCAGGCGGGGCCGATCTTTGTCAGCCTGATAGTCAGCCACCCACAGTGCGCTAGTGCGGTACGGAAGGACGGTCCCCGTGACGGACGCTGCAGAGCTCCCCCAGGCACCTGAAGAGGCGCGGGCGGTATTCGGAGAGCTCTTCCCGGAGGCTGTCCGGTACGCGGAGCTGCTCGCCGATGCCGGGGTGAAGCGTGGCCTGATCGGACCGCGCGAGGTGCCGCGGCTGTGGGAGCGCCACCTGCTGAACTGCGCGGTGCTCTCCGAGGTGGTGCCGGAAGGCGTCACGGTCTGCGATGTGGGCTCGGGCGCAGGCCTGCCCGGCATCCCACTGGCCCTGGTGCGCCCCGACCTCAAGATCACTCTGCTGGAGCCGCTCCTGCGCCGGACGAACTTCCTTCAGGAGGTCGTCGAACTGCTGGGTCTGGACCATGTGACGGTGGTGCGTGGGAGGGCCGAGGAGGTCCTCGGGACGCTCCAGCCCGTCCATGTGGTGACCGCCCGGGCCGTGGCGCCGCTGGACCGGCTGGCGGGCTGGGGTGTGCCCCTGCTGCGTCCCTACGGGGAGATGCTCGCGCTGAAGGGTGACACCGCCGAAGAGGAGATCAACGGCGCCAAGGCCGCACTCAGCAAGCTGGGTGTGCTGGAGGCCGAGGTGCTCCATGTCGGTGAGGGCGTGGTCGATCCGCTGGCCACGGTGGTGCGTGTGGTGGTGGGCGAGAGCCCGGGCGGTGTGAGGTTCGCCGCAAAGAAGGCCAAGGCCGCCCGCACGGGGCGCACCCGTCGGCGTCGCTGAGGGGCGACCTGTGGAGTGGCGACGACCCGGCGGGGAGCGATCCGTCATGGCTACTTCCAGGTGATCTCTGCCGTCTAGCAGGGAAATACCGGAAAAGTAGCCATCTGTACCCCCTGCGGAGTGTCGTGGCCTGGTAGTTGCCCGGCGAGGGCATCGTGTTTCACGTGAAACGTCGCTCTCTGCTGCAGGGAATCATCGGCCGCGGTCGTGCGGCTGCCACACCGCGCGATCGGAAGCCCGTACGGGTTACCGAGTTGTCCACACGCGCGGATTCATCCACAGAACAGCGGGCCTCGCTGGTTCACGACCCCGAAAGCATGGCAGGCTCTGCTCATTGCGAGCCTGTAGTCGAGGAGAGTGAATCGTTGCGGTCCGACGCCAACATCGCGGGACCGATGACCGATCCGGTCCCCGGTCCCCGAACCGAGTCCATGGGGGAGGGTGTTTCACGTGAAACACCGCCGCCGATGGACGACACACCCATCGGTCGTGCTGCCCAGCTGGCGGTCGAGGCCCTCGGTCGCGCCGGTGAGGGGCTGCCTCGCCCTGACCGGACCCGCGTCATGGTGGTGGCCAACCAGAAGGGCGGGGTCGGCAAGACGACCACGACGGTCAACCTCGCTGCTTCGCTGGCCCTGCACGGCGCGCGTGTCCTGGTGGTCGACCTCGACCCCCAGGGCAATGCCTCCACGGCCCTGGGCATCGATCACCACTCCGATGTCCCCTCGATCTATGACGTCCTGGTGGAGAGCCGCCCGCTCTCCGAAGTGGTTCAGCCCGTCCCGGACGTCGAAGGTCTCTTCTGCGCCCCCGCCACCATCGATCTCGCCGGTGCGGAGATCGAGCTCGTGTCGCTGGTGGCGCGGGAGAGCCGGCTTCAGCGGGCCATCCAGGCTTACGAGCAGCCGCTGGACTACATCCTCATCGACTGCCCGCCCTCCCTCGGCCTGCTCACGGTGAACGCGATGGTGGCCGGGGCCGAGGTGCTGATCCCCATCCAGTGCGAGTACTACGCGCTGGAGGGCCTGGGACAGCTGCTGCGGAACGTCGACCTGGTGCGGGGCCACTTGAACCCCGATCTGCACGTCTCGACGATCCTGTTGACGATGTACGACGGCAGGACCAGGCTCGCCTCCCAGGTCGCCGAGGAGGTCCGTACCCACTTCGGCAAGGAAGTGCTGCGGACGAGCATCCCGCGGTCCGTGCGTATCTCCGAGGCACCGAGCTACGGGCAGACGGTGCTGACCTACGATCCCGGATCCAGCGGCTCGCTCTCCTACCTCGAAGCCGCCCGGGAGATCGCCCTGCGGGGTGTCGGGGTGCACTACGAGGCCCAGCACGCCCACACGAGCACGCAGATCAGCCAGCAGAACGTTTCGGAGGGCATGTAGTGAGTGAGCGACGTAGAGGGCTGGGGCGTGGGCTCGGTGCGCTGATCCCCGCCGCTCCCCAGGAGAAGCAGGTGCCGGCGCCCGGAGGTATCTCGGCGCCCGGCGGGGGTCCGGTTCTGACGGCGGAGCGGGGCGTGGCGGCCGCGAAGGTGACCGCGCTCCCGTCGTCCCCGGTGGTGCCGGAGCCGGCGTCCGCGCCGGACCAGGAGGCGGGGGCGTCCGGTGCGTACTTCGCCGAGCTGCCCATCGGTTCGATCACGCCGAACCCGCGCCAGCCGCGTGAGGTGTTCGACGAGGACGCTCTGGCCGAGCTGGTCACCTCCATCAAGGAGGTAGGCCTTCTCCAGCCGGTCGTTGTACGCAAGGTGGGGGCGGACCGCTACGAGCTCATCATGGGTGAGCGTCGTCTGCGGGCCTGCCGCGAAGCGGGCCTGGAGCGGATTCCAACCATCGTCCGGGCCACGGACGACGAGAAGCTCCTTCTGGACGCACTGCTGGAGAACCTCCACCGGGCTCAGCTGAACCCGCTGGAAGAGGCTGCTGCGTACGACCAGCTTCTCAAGGACTTCAAGTGCACCCATGACCAGCTGGCCGACCGGATCGGGCGGTCCCGGCCCCAGGTGTCCAACACACTGCGGCTCCTGCGGCTCTCGCCGCCGGTGCAGCGCCGGGTGGCCGCAGGTGTTCTCTCGGCCGGTCACGCCCGGGCCCTGCTGTCGGTGGACGACTCCGAGGAGCAGGACCGGCTCGCGCACCGCATTGTGGCGGAAGGTCTGTCCGTGCGCGCGGTCGAGGAGATCGTGACGCTCATGGGTTCGCGTCCCACGAGCTCGCCGAAGCCGAAGGGCCCCCGGGCCGGTGGGCGGCTCTCCCCCGCGCTGACCGACCTGGCAACCCGGCTCTCCGACCGCTTCGAGACCCGGGTGAAGGTCGACCTGGGCCAGAAGAAGGGAAAGATCACCGTCGAGTTCGCCTCGATGGAGGATCTGGAGCGGATTCTCGGCTCCCTCGCCCCGGGCGAGGGAAAGGTGCTGGAGCGCCGGCTCTCCGAGACGGCCGACGAGGACGACGAGAGCTGAGTTCCCCCGGGCCCCCGCTTGTGGGGACCGCGCAAAGGGCGGGCCGTGTCCGGTGGTTACCGGAACACGGCCCGCCCTTTGCCCGCTCTCGGTATCCGCATCACCTCTGGGTGGATACGATGCGATCTGGGATGGCGCTTTCACGGTGATCGACCTCGGAGGAGGGCGGGGACCTTGCGAACAGTGAGCCGCAGCCGGCTGGTGACGGTCGGGCTGGGCCTGGGAGCCGTCGGGGGATTCGTCGGCAGTCTGTTCCACGAACGGAACGCGCTGGCGGCCGCACGCGATGCGGCGGGTGAGGGAAGTGAGGAATCGCCGCCATGGGGCGTCGGCTTGTACCGCTCACCTTGGACAACCTTGAGGATCTCCCCGAGCGCTGCCGTGCGTGCGTCTTCTGGGAGCTTGACCCGGTCAGCGGGGAAGCCGCGGTAAAGGCGGGCAAGCCGGAGCTGGAGAAGGAAGCCTGGATCTCCGCGGTGCTCCTTGAGTGGGGCTCCTGCGGCCGGGTGGTCTACGTGGACGATGTCGCCGTGGGGTTCGTTCTCTATGCACCGCCGGCTTACGTCCCGCGTTCGACGGCATTCCCCACGAGCCCGGTCTCCCCCGACGCCGTTCAGCTCATCACCGGGTTGATCGTTCCGGGGTACCAGGGCCAGGGACTCGGCCGCGTCATGGTGCAGACGGTGGCCAAGGACGTACTGCGCCGGGGCTTCAAGGCGATCGAGGCGTTCGGGGACGCCCGTGCGGAGGAGTTCGGCTGTGTGCTCCCGGCGGACCACCTGCTGGCGGTCGGATTCAAGACCGTGCGGCCCCATCCCCGGTACCCGCGGCTGAGACTGGAACTGCGGACGACGCTCTCCTGGAAGGAGGACGTCGAGATGGCTCTCGACCGGCTCCTGGGAGCAGTGCAGAAGGAACCGGTGCTACGCCCGCTCTGACCGGAGTCGGCCGTTACGAGAACGGGCCCACCCCCGGTGCGGGGGTGGGCCCGTTTCACGTGAAACATCGCGCCGGGGCGCCGCTACTTGGTGATGAAGCCTTCGAGGTCGCGGAGGATCGCGGCCTTCGGCTTGGCACCGACGATGGTCTTGGCGACCTCGCCGCCCTGGTAGACGTTCAGGGTCGGGATGGACATCACGCCGTACTTGGCGGCGGTGGCCGGGTTCTCGTCGATGTTGAGCTTGACGATCTCGATCTGGTCGCCGTGCTCTGCCGCGATGGCCTCCAGGGAGGGGGCGATCTGGCGGCACGGGCCGCACCAGGCAGCCCAGAAGTCGACCAGAACAGGCTTCTCGCTCTTGAGGACGACCTCGTCGAAGGTGTCGTCCGTAACGTGCTTCAGGTCGCCGGCCACGGCGGCCTCCTTAGTCTCTCGGGGTGGGAGTGCGGTGGAGAAGTTCAGACTGCCGGGGTCTTCTCCGGCTCGGCGGGCTCCACGTCGGCCAGTGCGGCGAGGAAGCGCTCGGCATCCAGAGCCGCGGAGCAGCCGGTGCCCGCAGCGGTGATGGCCTGTCGGTAGGTGTGGTCGACCACGTCTCCGGCGCCGAAGACACCGGTCAGGTTGGTCCGGGTGGAGGGCGCCTCGACCTTCAGGTACCCCTCGTCGTCGAGCTCCAGCTGGCCCTTGAAGAGCTCGGTGCGCGGGTCGTGTCCGACGGCGATGAAGAGACCGGTCACGGGGAGCTCGGAGGTCTCACCGGTCTTGGTGTTCCGCAGGGTCAGGCCCGAGAGCTTCTGCTCGCCCTTGACCTCGGCGACCTCGCTGTCCCAGGCGAACTTGATCTTCGGGTCGGCGAAGGCCCGGTCCTGCATCGCCTTGGAGGCGCGCAGGGTGTCGCGGCGGTGGACGATCGTGACCGACTTGGCGAAGCGGGAGAGGAAGGTCGCCTCCTCCATCGCGGTGTCTCCGCCGCCGATCACGGCGATGTCGTGGTCCTTGAAGAAGAAGCCGTCACAGGTGGCGCACCAGGAGACGCCGCGTCCGGAGAGGGCGTCCTCGTTGGGCAGGCCGAGCTTGCGGTGCTGGGATCCGGTCGTCACGATGACGGCCTTGGCGCGGTGCACGGTGCCTGCCGTGTCGGTGACGGTCTTGATGTCACCGGTGAGGTCGACGGCGACGACATCGTCGGGGACCAGCTCGGCGCCGAAGCGCTCGGCCTGGGCCCGCATGTTGTCCATGAGCTCGGGGCCCATGATGCCGTCCTGGAAGCCGGGGAAGTTCTCCACGTCGGTGGTGTTCATCAGCGCACCGCCGGCCGTGACCGCGCCCTCGAAGACCAGCGGGCTCAGTGAAGCGCGGGCGGTGTACAGCGCGGCGGTGTACCCGGCCGGTCCGGAGCCGATGATGATCACATTACGGACGTCGCTCACGGGTTTCTTCCTCGTCTCTGCAGACTGCCTACTGCCTACGGGGTCGGTTCAACGACTCTCACCCCACCCAACGGATCCTACGGGTGATGCATTCCCGCTGTGCCGTAGCGGTCCTCAGGGGCGGTCGTAGGCCTCTGTGAGCAGCAGCCGACCGGTTGACCCGGGAGCGGTGTCCACGCAGGAGGCGGCGACCACATAGGCCTGTACGCGGGTGGGATCGCTCGGATGCGGGAGGACGACGAGGAAGGCATCCGTCCCCTGGTAGGTCCCCTCGTCGAGGGCGAGGGCCGGTGTGGTGCGGCCGGTCGCCTGCTGCACGCACGGGGGTACGTCGACGGCGGGCGCGCTCAGCGGGTTCCTGGAGGTGGTGGTGTCGGGAGTCTCCGCTTCGGGGACGGCTCGCTCGTCCGTGCTCGGTGACTGCTTTTGTTCGTCGTACTTCTCCGTGCTCGCTCCGCCGGCCAGGAGACCCTGGACCTCGGCTTCGAGCGTGTCCTGGGAGTAGCTGTGTGCCCCGCTCTCGGAGGCGCTGACTGCCCGGTCGGCCGATGCGTCCGACGCGTTCTGGGACGACGAGAGGTTCTGGAGGAAGAGGACGCTCATACCGATGAGTGCGGCGCCGCACGCGGTGCCCAGGATCACCGCCCGGCGGCGGCGCCGGGCGGTGCGACGGCCGGGCCCGGTGGCGCCCTGGGGCCGGCCGGCCGGGCGGCCCGGGGAGGAGCCGGTGCGGGGCGTCACGGAGGACGCGTCGCTGGTCTCCACGTTCTCTGTTTCACGTGAAACATCGGCATCGCGTGAAACAGCGGCGGCCCCGGAGGCGTCGGCAGGTTCACCGGCGCCGGCATCTGAACGGGCCTCGGCGGCGAGGGCCGCGTCGATGCGGGCGGCGATGTCCTCGGGCATCGGCTCGGGGTCGGGCAGGGTGCCGAGCAGCCCGCGGATCTCCTCCAGGGAGTCCCGTACCTCTGCGCACAGCTCGCACTCCGAGAGATGGCGGCGGACCTCTGCCGCCCGGGAGGCGGTGAGCAGCCCCTCGGCAAGATCGGAGATCTCGGAGACCTCCGGGTGCTGAGCCGTGTCGGTCGCGGATGTCACGGGCGTCCACCTCCTCCCTTCGCAGCGGCAGCGTCGCTCGCTCCTGCGTCCTTCGGTCCTGACGCCGGTGGGACGGATGTCCCGGGCGTCCGGTTCCTTCCGGTGGTGCGGCTCTCCCCGTCGGGGCCCTCGTTCCCGTCCCCGGCGCGCAGGTGCCGGACCAGGGGCGCGAGTCTCGCCCGTCCCCGCGCGCACCGGCTCTTCACGGTGCCGGTGGGTACGTCCAGGATGCTGGCGGCCTCCGCCACGGGGTAGCCCTGCATGTCGACCAGGACGAGGGCCGCGCGCTGTTCGGCGGGGAGGGTGGCCAGGGCGGCGAAGAGCTGGCGGTGCAGGTCCTGCCGTTCGGCGGGGGCCTCGGCCGACTCGTGGGGTTCCAGGAGCTGGTCGAGCCGGTCCGCGTCGTCCACCGGTGACGTCTTGCGGGAGGCGGCCTTGCGGACCCGGTCGAGGCAGGCGTTGACGGTGATGCGGTGCAGCCAGGTCGTGACGGCGGACTGGCCGCGGAAGGTGTGGGCGGCCCGGAAGGCGGAGACGAGGGCGTCCTGGACGGCGTCCGCAGCCTCTTCCCTGTCCCCGAGGGTACGCAGCGCCACGGCCCACAGCCGGTCGCGGTGGCGGCGTACGAGCTCACCGAAGGCGTCGGTGGCGCCCGCCACATGGAGGGCGAGCAGGTCCGAGTCGCTCGGTGCCTCGGGTGGAACGGAATCCACCGTGCTCCCCCTCCGAACCGGATCCGATGTCAGGTGCCACATTAACGGGCCGCGCGCCCGGTGATCAGGGGCCGGTGCGGAGTCTCCGCACCGGCCCCCGGTCAGCCGAGTACGGAGATGTCGGCGATCCCGCCGCGATAGCCGCCGGTGCCGTCCGCGGGCAGCTCCGTGATGTGGATCAGGACGTAGCGCGTCCGGACGGGCTTCTCCAGCTCTTCCTTGAGCGTCTTCCCCGCGACCTTCTTCTCGACGATCCGCTGGGGGAAGTCCGCCGACGAGGAGGGTGACGAGGCGTTCGGCCCCGCGGCGAACACCGCGGTCGTCTGACCGCTGCGGTACATGTCCACATCGATGGCGCGGACGTCCTGGACCTTCCCCAGGTCGACGATGATCCCGCTGCCCTGCCTGCGCTGGGGGAGGTTGCCGAAGTTGGGGAAGCCCCGGTAGCGGTGGGTGACCCACGCCGTGGAGGAGTCGTCGTCGATGGCGTTCGGTACGTCCCCCGGCTGGATCCCCGAACCGTCCGGCATGAACTCGGTGGCCTCCGCGATGGTCAGCGGCTTGGGCGGGGCGGGTGCCGGTTCCTTCTCGTCGTCGGTCGTCTCGGTGACTCCGGTGTCGTCGGAGCCCTTGCGCTGGTCCAGCAGGGTCTCCGCGAGCTGCCAGCTGCCGAGACCGAGGGCGGCGATGAGGAGCGCCGAGACGCTCCACTTGAGTACCCGCCCGGTACGGCTCTGGAGGGGCGCCGGAGGGGCGGCCAGCACCGGCTGGGGCACGGACGACGGGTGGGTGGACGGCCGTCCGTAGGTGCCCTGCTGATACGTCGTCCGCTGGTAGCCGGGCTGCTGGTAGACGGGCTGGGCGGCGAATGTCGGCTCCGGCGGCAGGACGCGCGGCATGGCGGCGACCGCCTTCGCCAGCTCGTCCGGGGTCGTGCACGGCGGTTCCTGCCGTGAGGCGGTGGCCCCGTCGTTGGCGAGCGCACGCATCGCGAGTTCGGAGAGGCCGCGGTGGACGCCGGCGCGGACCTGGTCCGGGGCGATGAGCCCCATGCCCTTGGGCAGTCCGGAGAGGCCGTACGCGTCGCTCTCGTACGGCCAGCGCTTGGTCAGCGCCGCGTACAGGAGTGCGCCGATCGCCTCGGTGTCCTGACGCAGGGGGCGTTCGGAGGCGATGCCGCGCAGGGCGGCGTTCACCGCGAGGCCGCGGATCCGGTACTGGCCGGTGGAGCTGCGCAGTACGGCGCCGGGGGTGAGGCGAAGGTGCGTCAGGCCCTCGCGGTGGGCCGCTGCCATCGCGTGGGAGAGCTGGCTGACGAGCTGGTAGGCGTCGTGGGCGTCCATCGGTCCGGCGGCCAGCAGAGCGGTGAGCTCGGTGGCGTCGGGGAGCCATTCGTGGACGACGTAGACGAGATCGTCCTCCTCGACGGCGTCCAGGACCTGGACGAAGCGGGGGTCGCCGAGCAGGGCGGACGACCGGGCCGCGGCCAGTACGGAGCGGGCCCGGGGGTGGTTCGCGGGCAGCAGGTGAACGCCGACCGCGCGACGCAGTTTCTCGTCGACCGCCCGCCAGCTGCTGAAGCCGTCCAGACGGGTGACGCACTCCTCCAGCCGGTAACGCCCGGCCAGTTTGTGTCCGCTGTGCACATCAGGGGTCGCCGGAACGGCCTCGGAACGTGCCCGCCCGCCGTCTTGACCCTTGGGGTTCTCGGGCTTCTCGGGGCTCGCGCCCTCGGTGTCCTCGGCTTGCGCCGTTCCGTCGTTCGTGGCCTCGTCCGCCTTGGCGGCCAGCGGCTCGTTGCCGCCGTTGTCGGCCACGTCGACGGCAGCCGTGCTACGTTCCGCCACCGTCGTTCCTGCCTCCCCATCCGTTGCGCGATGCCAGCCAGCTCGCCACAGTCACGCCAATTGTGCCCACACTCCGGCGCTATCCACGACACGCGGCGTCCGGCGATGGTTGTGCGGCCGTGCGCTCATTCAGCGACCGAGCCGTCCACGGACCATGCCGACCAGGCCGTTGACCTCTTCGATGCGCATCTTCTTCGCCGCAACGAAGAAGATGCCCAGGAGAAGGATGCCGCCACAGATCAGCGCGGCCAGCGATCCGAGAGCGCCGGTGCCGAGAAGTTCGAGGATCGCGAATCCGACGCCGCCACCGATGATGGCCGCCGGCACGGCAGCCATGCAGAGCCGGGCGTAGGTCCGCACGATGTGCGCCCCGTCCAGGTCGCCGCCGAGACGGTTGCGCAGCCGGCGCCAGGCGACGCCGACGCCGACCGCGTAGGCCAGACCGTAGGAGAAGGCCATGCCGACGACGGCCCAGCGGGCGGGCAGTACGACGTAGCAGAGGGCGGAGGCCGCTGCGTTGACGGCGGCCACGATGACCGTGTTGTAGAAGGGGGTGCGGGTGTCCTCGTACGCGTAGAAGCCGCGGAGCACGACGTACTGCACGGAGTACGGGATCAGGCCGAGGGCGAACGCCATCAGGATGAAGCCCATGGACCGGGCCGCCTCGGCGCCGCTGGACGCGTACAGCAGGGTGCACATCGGCAGGCCGAGCGCCAGGAACGTGAAGGCGACCGGGACGATGGCGACGGCGGAGTTGCGCAGCCCCTGCGAGATGTCGTCGCGGACCGCCCCGGGGTCGTTGTCGTGGGCGGCGCGGGAGATGCGGGGCAGCAGCGCGGCCATGACGGAGACGGTGATGATGGCCTGCGGCATGCCCCAGATCAGCTGGGCGTTGGAGTAGGCCAGGAACCCGGTGCCGTCCCGGCCTGCCAGCTTGCCCGCCGAGGTGGCGAGCTGGGTGACGACCAGGACACCCGCCTGGTTGGCCAGGACGAACAGCACGGTCCACTTGGCCAGCTTGACCGTCTTGCCGAGCCCGTGGCCCTTCCAGTCGAAGCGGGGGCGGAAGCGGAAGCCCGCCTCGCGCAGGTAGGGGATCATCGCCAGCGCCTGGACGACCAGCCCGAGGAGGGTGCCGATACCCAGCAGCCGGATGCCCTCCGGCGGGATGGTGTCCACGCCCATCCGGGATTCGGCGGAGGTGCCGTAGACCCAGATGAAGAGGCCGAACGTGATGATCATGACGATGTTGTTGAGGACCGGGGTCCACATCATCGCGCCGAACTTGCCCCGGGCGTTGAGGATCTGACCCATCACCACGTGCACACCCATGAAGAAGATGGTGGGCAGGCAGTACCGGGCGAAGGTGACGGCGACGCTGTTGGCCGCCACGTCGTCGGCGATGGTGTTCGACATCAGCTGGATCAGCACCGGCGCGACGAGGACCGCGACGGCCACGATCAGGCCGAGCGCGACCATCACCAGGGTCAGCAGCCGGTTGGCGAAGGCCTCGCCGCCGTCCTCGTCGTCCTTCATGGCGCGGACGAGCTGCGGGACGAAGACCGAGTTGAGACCGCCGCCGACGGTGAGGATGTAGATCATCGTCGGCAGGGTGTACGCGATGGTGAAGCTGTCACCGAGCAGCGCGGCGCCGAGAGCCGCAGTGATCACCAGCGAGCGGATGAACCCGGTGAGCCGGGAGACGAGGGTGCCGGCCGCCATCAGCGCGCTCGACTTCAGCACCCCGGAGAACTTGCCGCCGCCCGACTTCGGCGGGACGGGGGCGGGGGCGGGTTCCGGCTCGGGCGGGGCCGGGGGCTTCCCCGAACCCTCCTGGTCCCGGAAGAGGTGGGCGAAGGCGTCCGGCTCCTGCCGGTCGTCCGACGCCTGCGTGACCAGGTCGTCGACGCCGACGAACTGGGTGGTCGCCGGACGGTCGCCGTACGGGAGGTGGCGGGAGGGCCCCGAGGGCTCGGGAGGCGGCGTCTGGGCCCAGATACGCGGGTCGGGGGCGTACGGGGCCGCGGGCGGCTGCTGGTAGAGCGCCTGCGGCTCCTGGTAGGTACCGGGGGGCGGCGGGGGATGGGACGCCCGGTCGTAGAGCGCCTCGCCCACCGGGTCCTGGGCCGCGAGGTCCTGCGCCCGGTAGGGGTCGTCCTCATAGGCGTGCTGGAGGTACGGGTCGGGCGGCACCTGCCGGCCGTCCTGATCCGCGCCCGGAGGAACCGGGGGCCCGGACGGGGACCCCGCTCCGCCGGCGCCCTGGCCGCGGTCACCGTCGTACGGCGCGTTCATCGAAACCCCTACCTCATCGTCCCCGGCCGACCGGCCACGACAGACATCGCTCAACGGTCCACTTTCTCACCCGTTCCCGACGGGGCCCCGCTTTCCGGTCCGGTGTCCGGGGTCGGGTCACTCGGCTGCTCGGGTTCGCCGCCGCCGCCGTTCGCCGTGTCGCTTGCCACGGCGCGCTTGCGGTGGCTGTACATCCTGACCCCGGCCAGCACCAGGAGCAGCAGTCCGCCGGCGATGACGAGCAGGACGGTGGGGGTGACCTCGGAGACCTTCACGGTGAAGGTCATCTCCTCGCCGTACGGCGTGCCGTCCTCGGTGAAGAGCCGGGCGGTCACCTGGGCACGTCCGTTGGCGCTGGTCGCCGTGTCGAACTTCACCGACTGGCTGTGCCCGCCCCCGATACGGACCGGCAGTTCGGCCATCGTCCCGTCGTCGTTGAACTTCAGCCGGATGTTGTCCGACTTCAGCCTCAGGACGAGCCGGTCGACGCCCTGCACCAGCTTGTTCTGGACCGTCACGGGGATCGTCGCGCTGCGGCCGGAGAGCGTGACATCCGACTTGTCGATCAGCTGGACCTCTCCTGTGAGGTCCTTGAGATACGTGAGCACGGCGTCCCGGTAGGCCTGTGCCTCCAGGGAGCGGCCCCGCCAGGACGTCGACATCGAGCGGTTGACCGCGTTGCCGAAGGGCGTCACCACGCGCTCGGGCTGCGTGAGGATGGTCTCGAAGCTGTCGATGGAGCCCTGGGTGGTCCGGATGTCCTGGAACGCCTGGGTGGGCAGCTCCTGGTTGCGGAGCTTCTTCGGGTACGCCGAGGCCCGCGGCACCTTGGTGGTCGCCAGCGGGTCCGGCTTGACCTCGGACGCGGCGACCAGGTCCTGCGGCTGTGTCCAGCGGTTGCCCGACAGGGCTTCCAGGGCGCGGGCCATCGTCTGTGCCTGAGCGGTCGTGGGCATCCGCTGCGGTGCCACGACGATGCTGCGCTCGTTGTCCGGCGCCTGCTCGTTCAGCGTGAGCGTCTGGGCGAGGAACTTCTGGACCGCGAGGGTCGAGGCGTCGGCCCTGAGCAGGCTGCCGTCGAACGCGGTCGACAGCCGGTGGTCGGCGACGACCGCGGTGGTGCCCCCGCCGATCGGCCGGGCCGCCGTCGGGGTGTACGGCAGGCTGCCGGTCTCCTTGAAGCTGTCGCTGCGGGCGATCACGTGGTGGGCGCCCGCGGAGGTCGCCACATCCACGATGCCCGGGTCGACCGCGCCCTTCACGGGCCAGGCGAAGTCCGTGGAGGGCTTCACATGGAGGATGGTCTCCACCGTGGAGGCGCCCACCGTGGAGGCGTTCTGCAGATGGCTGAGGGTCCCGGAGACGCCCTTGCCCCGGTGGGCGATGGAGGCCAGGTCGGGATCACCGAACGGCAGCGCGATCACCTTGCCGTCCTCCACCACTTTCTGCAGGGCGGTGATCCACTGTCCGGCGACGGCCCGGTTCTTGCCCGGGACGGTCGTGTCACCGGACTTGACCTCGTACCCCCCGGCCATCGCGGCGACGCTCGCCAGCAGGTCCGGGTCGATGACCCAGGTGACGGGGAGGCGGCTGCCCAGGGCGACCATCTGCTGCAGCCGCCCGCCCGGCGCCAGCTCCTCGGCCAGGGCGTCGTCGGTGAACACCGGGGTCTGCTGTTCGTCCGAGCGCGTCTCCGCGGTGACGTGCGGGGAGGCGATCAGCGGCCACAGGAACGTGAGCTTCGTCCTCTTGTCGCTCTCCTCGGGCTGCCACGGGAGGAACGAGCGCTCGATGCCCAGCACCTGCTCGAAGGGGGCGGCTGCCGTACGGCCGGAGACCGAGACCCCCAGCTGGTAGACGCCCGACGCGTCGAGGTCCAGCTTGTCGACGGGAACGGCGAGTGTGAAGTTCTGGCTGATCCCCTTGGGGAGCTTCGCGATCTTCACCGTGTACTTGTCGTCGATCGCGTCCGGGTCGGCGCCGGGCGTGTAACCCTTGCGCTTGGCGGCGTCGTCGACCTCTCCCCGGCCGGAGAGCCGGGGGCCCACCCGCAGGTCGATCTCGGCGCCGTCGATCGTCTGCCTGCCCTTGTTGGTGAGCGTTCCGGAGACGGTCAGCGTGTCCCCCTTCACAGGGGCGGCGGGGGAGAGCGTGTCCAGGGACACATCGACCGTGCTGGAGCCCGTGGGGGCCTTGTCCGGTGCGGATGCCCCCGCGCTCCCGGCGGTCGGAACGGCCAGCAGACCGGCCAGCAGAGGTGCTCCGAGGGCCACGGAGGCTGTGCGCCGCAGCCATCGGCGGGCAGGAGAGGGACGCATCCCCTGGATGTCTGCCGCCTGGGCCACGCGCCTACCCGTCCCTCGTCGTCATCGGAGTCTGTCGATCGTTGTCGGTCCTGCGTCCCCGCATGGTAACGAGGTGCGGAGGGCCGAAGTGCTGGGGTCCGGTTCACATGATCGCGGTACGCCCGCAGGGTCCGGATAAACGATGACGCCGCGGCCGGTCCGGGCACGTACCCTTTTCTGTTGTGCCGAACGCCAACGAAGAGAACGCCAGTGCACTGAACCAGGTGCAGCATCGCGCGGTGAGTGAGCTGCTGCGAGTGTCCACGGTCGCCGACGACCTCGCCCGCCGCTTCCAGGAGGCCGGATTCGGCCTCGCGCTGGTCGGCGGCTCGGTCCGCGACGCGCTGCTCGGCCGGCTCGGGAACGACCTGGACTTCACCACCGACGCCCGCCCCGAGGACGTACTGACCATCGTCCGTCCGTGGGCCGACGCGGTGTGGGAGGTCGGGATCGCCTTCGGCACCGTCGGCTCGCAGAAGGACGGCTATCAGATCGAGGTCACGACCTACCGGTCGGAGGCGTACG
This sequence comes from Streptomyces microflavus, assembly GCF_014650075.1. GTDB lineage: Bacteria > Actinomycetota > Actinomycetes > Streptomycetales > Streptomycetaceae > Streptomyces > Streptomyces microflavus. The sequence continues at coordinate 573,311 of NZ_BMUG01000002.1, forward strand.
ACAGAACCTCCCGCAAGCCGGAGGTCTCCTACGGCGACTCCATCGAGGAAGACCTCGTGCGCCGCGACTTCACGGTCAACGCCATGGCGGTCGCGCTGCCGGAGAAGGAGTTCATCGACCCGCACGGCGGTCTGAAGGATCTGGCCGAGCGCGTGCTGCGCACCCCGGGGACGCCCGAGGCGTCCTTCTCGGACGACCCGCTGCGCATGCTGCGCGCCGCCCGGTTCGCCGCGCAGCTGGACTTCGAGGTTGCCCCCGATGTCGTCACCGCGATGACGGAGATGGCCGGCCGGATCGAGATCGTCTCCGCCGAGCGGGTCCGTGAGGAGCTCAACAAGCTTATTCTCTCCAGCCACCCGCGCAAGGGCCTGGGGCTCCTCGTCGACACCGGACTGGCCGATCATGTGCTGCCGGAGCTCCCCGCTCTGCGGCTGGAGAGTGACGAGCATCACCGTCACAAGGACGTCTACGAGCACTCGCTGACCGTTCTGGAGCAGGCCATCGACCTGGAGGAGGACGGCCCCGACCTCGTCCTGCGCCTGGCTGCGCTGCTTCACGACATCGGAAAGCCGAGGACGCGGCGCTTCGAGAAGGACGGCCGGGTCTCCTTCCATCACCATGAGGTCGTCGGTGCCAAGATGGCCAAGAAGCGCATGACCGAGCTGAAGTACTCCAACGACCTGGTCAAGGATGTGTCGAGGCTGGTCGAGCTCCACCTGCGCTTCCACGGGTACGGCGACGGCGAGTGGACCGACTCCGCCGTCCGTCGCTACGTGCGCGACGCCGGACCGCTCCTCGAACGCCTCCACAAGCTGACCCGGTCGGACTGCACGACCCGGAACAAGCGCAAGGCGAACGCGCTCTCCCGGACCTACGACGGTCTGGAGGAGCGGATCGCCATGCTCCAGGAGCAGGAGGAGCTCGACTCCATCCGCCCCGACCTGGACGGCAACGAGATCATGCAGGCCCTCGGGGTGGGTCCCGGTCCGGTGATCGGCAAGGCGTACGCGTTCCTGCTGGAGCTGCGGCTGGAGCACGGCCCGATGGGGCACGACGCGGCGGTGGCAGCGCTCAAGGAATGGTGGGCGGAACAGAGCTGAGCCGGAGCGGGTGATGTTTCACGTGAAACATCACCCGCTCCAGGTGTGCCGAGGGGCGTTGTTTCACGTGAAACAACGCCCCTCGGCACACCCGGGACCCGCTACCCGGCGCTGCTGGTGTACCGCCTGCGGAACATCGCCACCGCGACGGCCGCGTACAGCGCGGCCACTCCCGCCACCACGGCGACGGACCTGCCGTCCGGCGGAAGCATCACCGCCGCCACCCCCGCCGCGCTCACGAACGCGACGTTGAAGAGCACGTCGTAGAGCGAGAAGACCCGGCCGCGGAAGGAGTCGTCCACCGAGGTCTGGACGACCGTGTCCGTCGCGATCTTCGCTCCCTGGGTCACGACACCGAGGACGAAGGCGGCGATCAGCATCGGCACAGGGGCGAAGGAGAGCCCCAGAGCCGGCACCAGGACGGCCGCGGATCCGGCGCAGACCACGATCCACCCGTACCGTCCGAACCGTCCCACCGCCCAGGGGGTCACCACGGCGGCGACGAAGAATCCCGCACCGGAGGCCCCGACCGCCAGGCCGAGGAGGGCCAGTCCGTCGGACTCCTCGTCCGCCCAGGCGTAGCGGCAGAGCATGAGCACCATCACGGTGAGCGCGCCGTAACAGAAGCGGAGCACCGTCATCGCGGCCAGCGCGCGGGCGGCGTGGGTCCGCTCCCGCAGGTGGCGCACTCCGGCGACCAGCCCGTGGGCCGTGACGGTCAGGGCCGCCCGCAGCCGCAGAGGCGTTCCGTCGGGATCGGGCCCCAGCAGCGCTCGCGGCAGGCTCAGCGAAGCCAGTGCGGAGAGCAGATAGAGCATGGCTCCCAGCAGGACGACCGCCGCATCGGACTCGTCGGCCACCAGCCGTACAACGAAGGCGATGCCGCCGCCCGCGGTGGCCGCGAGGGTGCCGGCCGTCGGGGAGAGCGAGTTGGCGACGACGAGCTGTTCGGTGTCGACCACCCGCGGCAGCGCGGCGGAGAGCCCGGCCAGCACGAAGCGGTTGACGGCGGTGACACAGAGGGCCGAGGCGTAGAAGAGCCAGTCGGGCACCGAGGCGAGGATCAGCAGGGCCGTGCAGCAGGCCAGGGCGGCGCGCAGGAGGTTCCCGTACAGGAAGACCTGGCGGCGGGGCCAGCGGTCCAGCAGGACGCCTGCGAAGGGGCCGACCAGGGAGTACGGGAGCAGGAGCACCGCCATGGCCGAGGCGATGGCGGCCGCCGAGGTCTGCTTCTCCGGGGAGAAGACGACGTACGCCGCGAGGGCGACCTGATAGACGCCGTCGGCGGACTGGGAGAGCAGCCGCACGGTGAGCAGGCGGCGGAAGTTCCGCAGGCGCAGGAGGGTGCGCAGATCACGCGCGACAGACATGTGAGCAAGCGTCACACACGTCGGGGGTCCGCGGGCGGATTGCCCGGGGACCCCCGACGTGCGGCAGGAGGAGGTGAACGTCGCCGCTCAGCGCTCCGGTGAGGCTGTCAGCCGTGAAGGCCGGTTCAGCTCTCGGTGTCGCCGTTGATGAACCGCTCGACGTTCTCGCGGGCCTCGTCATCGAAGTACTGCACGGGCGGGCTCTTCATGAAGTAGCTGCTCGCGGAGAGGATGGGGCCACCGATGCCGCGGTCCTTGGCGATCTTCGCCGCACGGACGGCGTCGATGATGACGCCGGCCGAGTTGGGGGAGTCCCACACCTCGAGCTTGTACTCCAGGTTCAGCGGAACGTCACCGAAGGCGCGGCCCTCGAGGCGCACGTACGCCCACTTGCGGTCGTCCAGCCAGGCCACGTAGTCCGAGGGGCCGATGTGGACGTTGTCCGCACCGAGCTCGCGGTCACGGATCTGCGAGGTGACGGCCTGCGTCTTCGAGATCTTCTTGGACTCCAGGCGCTCACGCTCGAGCATGTTCTTGAAGTCCATGTTGCCGCCGACGTTCAGCTGCATCGTGCGGTCCAGGACGACGCCCCGGTCCTCGAAGAGCTTCGCCATCACGCGGTGCGTGATGGTGGCGCCCACCTGGGACTTGATGTCGTCGCCGACGATCGGGACACCGGCCTCGGTGAACTTGTCCGCCCACTCCTTGGTGCCGGCGATGAAGACCGGGAGAGCGTTGACGAAGGCGACCTTGGCGTCGATGGCGCACTGCGCGTAGAACTTCGCGGCGACCTCGGAACCGACGGGCAGGTAGCAGACGAGAACGTCGACCTGCTTGTCCTTGAGGACCTGGACGATGTCGACCGGGGCGTCCGCGGACTCCTCGATCGTCTCGCGGTAGTACTTGCCCAGACCGTCGTGGGTGTGGCCGCGCTGGACGGTGACGCCCGTGTTCGGCACGTCCGCGATCTTGATGGTGTTGTTCTCGCTGGCGCCGATGGCGTCCGCGAGGTCGAGGCCGACCTTCTTCGCGTCGACGTCGAAGGCGGCGACGAACTCGACGTCGCTGACGTGGTATTCGCCGAACTGGACGTGCATCAGGCCGGGCACCTTGCCGGCCGGATCTGCGTCCTTGTAGTACTCGACGCCCTGCACCAGCGAGGCGGCGCAGTTGCCTACGCCTACGATGGCTACGCGAACCGAACCCATTCCGGTTGCTCCCTGTGTAATCGGTGTTTCCGATGAAGTCCCCGCGGAATGCGGTGACTTCACTTGGCGGTGTCGTCGGACGGATCCGGCGGGGTGTTACCCCGGTGCCGGGGCAGGCCGCCCGTCTCTCCTGATGTGTCCTGCTGAGCAGAGCCCTCGGGCGAGGATCGTCTCTGATCCCGTCCCGACCGCTCGCTCTCGATGAGCTCGTTCAGCCAGCGCACTTCGCGCTCCACGGACTCCATGCCGTGTCGCTGCAGCTCAAGTGTGTAGTCGTCGAGTCGTTCACGTGTGCGAGCGAGGGAGGCGCGCATCTTCTCCAGGCGCTCCTCCAGCCTGCTGCGCCTGCCTTCGAGCACCCGCATCCGCACCTCGCGTTCGGTCTGCCCGAAGAAGGCGAAGCGTGCCGCGAAGTGCTCGTCCTCCCAGGCGTCCGGACCGGTGTGCGAGAGCAGCTCCTCGAAGTGCTCCTTACCTTCTGCCGTCAGCCGGTAGACGATCTTCGCCCGGCGTCCCGTGAGGGAGGAGGCGGGTGTGGTGTCCGCCGGGTCGCCGACGGGCTCCTCGATCAACCAGCCGCTGGTCACCAGCGTCTTGAGGCAGGGGTAGAGGGTTCCGTAGCTGAACGCACGGAAGATCCCCAGCGAGGTGTTGAGGCGTTTGCGCAGCTCGTAGCCGTGCATCGGAGACTCGCGGAGCAGCCCGAGAACGGCGAACTCGAGGATGCCGGAGCGTCGGCTCACGGGCGTCTCCTCCTTCTGCCGCTGGTTCCGCGGGGGCCGTCCGCCGGACCCGCTGACGTACTTATGCCGCACTGATGTATCGACTCGATACATCAGCACGATAGATCGGTCCGACGGGTTGGACAAGGGTGACCTTCGTGAGCGGCGTCACATCGTCAATTCGTAGGAAGCGACTTGCGTCGTTTGGGGTGAACTTCGGCCCTAGGAGGGTTTTGACCGTGCGTAGTCTGTGCGGCATGCAGACCACCGGGAACCGTGAGGCGCCGTTGTGCGTCAGTCATCGCGGACTGCCGGATGTACTGCGGATGAGCCTTCCGCAGGGCTGGTCCGTAATTCGGGGGGACCGGATCTCAACTGCCGCTTCCAGGCGCTCTCGCCTGCCCGAGGAGTAGTCGTTCCATGAGCGAGCACCGTCGCAAATCGCCTCAGCCGCAAGGTGGCGGGCGGGCCGCGGCCAGACGAGCCGCCCAGCAGTCGACGGGACGCCGAGCAGTCCCGTCACGCAGAGCAACTTCCGTATCACCTTCCGAATCCCCTTCCGAGTCGCACGGCGAGGACCGCCAGTACGGCAGCCGTGCCGAGGCCCGTCGCGCGGCCCAGCGCGGCGGGGGCCGACGGCGGGGCGGAGGCGACGGGCCGCACGGCCGGGGCGCTGCCGGGCCTCCCGGCAAGAAGCGGATGATCGACTACCCGCGTTACGGCAAGTACGGATTCCGCCGCTGGCTGCCCTCGTGGAAGCTCGTCTCGGGACTCTGCGTGGGCTTCCTCGGCATGCTGATGGGCGTGGCCGGCGTCTCGTACGCCCTGGTCGATACGCCGAAGATCCAGAACGCGGCCAAGGCGCAGAACAACGTCTACTACTGGGCCGACGGCCGGCAGATGGTGGCGACCGGTGGTGTGGTCAACCGCCAGGTGATCAGCTACGAGCAGATCCCCGTGGCGATGCGCAACGCCGTGGTCGCGGCCGAGAACAAGAGCTTCTGGACGGACCGGGGCATCGACCCCAAGGGCATCGGCCGCGCTGTGTTCAACATGGCCACGGGCGGTCAGACCCAGGGCGGGTCGACCATCACCCAGCAGTACGTGAAGAACTCGCACCTCACCCAGGACCAGACGCTCTCCCGGAAGTTCAAAGAGCTCTTCATCACGCTCAAGGTGGCCGGCAACGAGGACAAGCGCGATGTCATGGCCGGCTACCTGAACGTCTCGTACTACGGACGCGGCGCCTCCGGTATCCAGGCCGCGGCCCGTACGTACTACGACAAGGACGCCACGGACCTGACCCCGAGCGAGTGCGCCTTCCTGGCGACGCTGCTCAAGGGCGCGAGCTACTTCGACCCCGCCGGCGCCGTGGAGATCGACAAGAACGCGACGCCCGAGGCCAACAGGGAGCGCGCCGAGGAACGCTGGAAGTGGATCCTTGACGAGCAGGTCAAGGACGGCACGATGGAGAAGGCGGAGCGGGACAAGATCACCGAGTTCCCGATGCCCAAGCCGCTGAGGAAGGACGCCCAGCTCGGCGGTCAGACCGGCTACCTGGTGGAGCTGGCGCGCAAGTACTTCCTCGCCAACAACAAGGAGTACACCGCCAAGGACATGGAGCTCGGCGGGTTCGAGATCCACACCACCTTCGACGAGAAGAAGGTGAAGCAGCTCAGCGCGGCGGTGGACAAGGTCTACAAGGCCAAGATCCGGCCCGATGAGCGTCCTAAGACGGACACCCATGTGGAGTTCGGCGGCGCCTCGGTGGACACCAAGACGGGCGCCATCCTCGCCACGTACGGCGGGCAGGACGCCACGAAGCACTTCACCAACAACGCCGACGCGACCGGCGCCCAGGTCGGCTCCACGTGGAAGCCGTTCGTCCTGGCCGCGGCGATGCAGTACGGCGTACGCGACCCGAAGCTCGGGCCTGACCAGGACGCCTCCCAGCGGACCGTCGTCTCGCCGGAGAGCATCTACAACGGCGACAACAAGCTGCGGATCAAGAACTACAACGGTGAGGTCTGGAGGGACAAGGACGACAACGAGTGGCTCCAGACCAACGACGGCGACTACGACCACGGTGAGGTCGACCTGCGGCACGCCATGGAGCAGTCGGCCAACTCCCCCTTCGTGCAGCTCGGCATGGACGTCGGGACGGACAAGGTCAAGGAAGCCGCTGTCGCCGCCGGTCTGAAGGACGACGACATGATGGCGGACTCCACCGTTCCGTCGTTCTCCATCGGTACGTCCTCGCCGAGCGCCATCCGGATGGCGGGCGCCTACGCCACCTTCGCCACGAGCGGTCAGCAGAACCCGACGTACTCGGTCACCGAGGTGAAGAAGAAGGGCGAGGTCGTCTTCCAGCACCGGAAGCAGCCCAAGCGCGCCTTCTCCCCGCTGATCGCGGACAACGTCACGGACGTGCTGAAGAACGTGGTGGAGAACGGAACGGGCAAGCCCGCGCGGCTTCCCGGACGTGAGGCGGCGGGCAAGACGGGTACGACGGACGGCAACAAGTCCGCCTGGTTCGTCGGCTACACCCCGCAGCTCTCGACGGCGATCAGCATGTTCCGGCTGGACGACGACGAGACCAACACCAAGCGCAAGTTCGAAGAGATGTTCGGCACCGGCGGCGAGAAGAAGATCCACGGAAACTCGTTCCCGGCGTCCATCTGGCACGACTACATGACCGCGGCCATGAAGGGGAAGAAGGTTCTCTCGTTCCCGGAGCCGCAGCCCATCGGCGAGACCGTCTGGGGCGGTGGCGCGGCCAGCCCGAGCCCGACGCCCAGCCCGACGCCTTCCCCGACGTCCTCCAGCGAGGAGCCGGAGCCGCCGACGCCGTCCCCGACGCCCACCACCCCGTCGCCGACGCCGAGCAAGACCTGTGAGCCCTTCGACTGGGACTGCAACAACCCCAACGGCGGTGGAGCGAACGCCGGAGCCGACGGCGGTGCGAACGCGGGAGCGGACGGTGGGGCCAATACAGGCACCACCGAAGGTGGTGCGAACGCCGGAGCCGACGGCGGTGCGAATACCGGCACCACGGAAGGAGCCACCGAAGGTGCCAACGGCGGGAACGGTGGCAACAACAACGGTGGCGGCGGCCTATGGAGCGGTGCCAACGGCTGACAGCCACACCGCAGTGGGCCTCTGACAGGCCCTGGACGCCCGCAGGACGAGGGCCGCCGCCACCGGACGGGGTGCGGCGGCCCTCGCCGCTTTCACGGGCGGTGGGAGCCGCCCCGTACCCCGTAGGTGTTCCTCCGCTTCCCCTTCCGTGTCCCGGGGCGGTCCATGCCCCGGCCACAGCCCCGTACGGCAGGATGTGCGGCATGCCAAGCCCCAGCGCAGAGGACACGAGCGTGCAGCAGCAGGAGCGGCCCGTCGTGCGGCCCACGGATCAGGACGAGGTCGCGGCGGCCGGCAGTGAGCTGTTCGGCGGGCGGGTGGGGCGCTGGGCGCGGCTCGGCGACGGTCCGCTGACGCCCGTACGGGTCGTCGCCCTGGTCGCGATCGGGATGTTCGCCCTCGGCATGGTGCAGAAGATCCCCTGCTACGAGTGGGCCTGGTTCCGCGGAGCGACCTCGCAGTACACGCACGCCTGCTACTCCGACATCCCGCACCTCTTCCTGGGACGCGGCTTCGCCGACGGTCTGGTGCCGTACTTCGACCGGCTGAGCGGCGACATGCAGTACCTGGAGTACCCCGTACTGACCGGGGTGTTCATGCAGGTGGCCGCCTGGCTGACGCTGACGCCCGACAGCGACCCCATCCAGCAGCGCGAGCAGATGTACTGGATGGTCAACGCGGGCATGCTGATGATCTGCGCCGTGGTCATCGCCGTGTGCACCGTACGGACGCACCGGCGGCGCCCCTGGGACGGCCTGCTGGTCGCGCTGGCCCCCGCGTTCGCGCTCACCGCCACGATCAACTGGGACCTGCTGGCCGTCGCCCTGACGGCCGCGGCGATGCTCATGTGGTCGAGGGGCCGGGTGCTCGCCTTCGGCATCCTCATCGGCCTCGCGACGGCCGCCAAGCTCTACCCCGTCCTGCTGCTCGGCCCGCTCCTGGTGCTCTGCTGGCGGGCGGGCAGGTGGCGTGAGTTCTCCACGGCCCTGCTCGGTGCGGGGGCGGCCTGGCTGGTGGTGAACCTGCCGGTGATGCTCTACGCCCCCGAGGGGTGGCGGAAGTTCTACACCTTCAGCCAGGAACGGCCCATCGACTTCGGCTCGTTCTGGCTGATCATCACCCAGCGCACCGGGAAGCCCATCGATGTGGAGACGGTGAACACCGCCTCCGTGGTCCTGATGGTCGTGTTCTGCGCGGGCATCGCGGGCCTGGCGCTCACCGCCGCGCGCCGGCCGCGCTTCGCCCAGCTGGCGTTCCTGGTGGTGGCCGCGTTCATCCTGACGAACAAGGTCTACTCACCGCAGTACGTGCTCTGGCTGATCCCGCTCGCCGTCCTGGCCCGGCCGCGCTGGCGCGACTTCCTCATCTGGCAGGCATGCGAGGTCATGTACTTCCTGGGGATCTGGTTCTACCTCGCGTACACGAGCGGCGGCGACAAGCACCAGGGGCTGCCGCAGGAGGGGTACCAGCTCGCGATCGCCCTGCACCTGCTGGGCACGCTCTACCTGTGCGCCCTGGTCGTCCGGGACATCCTGCTGCCGGAGAAGGACCCGGTGCGCAGGGACGGGTCGGACGACCCGTCGGGCGGGGTGCTCGACGGGTCGCCGGACGCGTTCGTGCTGGCGCCCGAGGCCCGTCCGCCCGGGCACACGGCCCCGGCGGTCACGGGACCTCAGGTGGAGTGGGGCGCGGCCCGGGAGCGCTGACCCGGGGCGGCTCGCTCAGTGGTCGACGAGCCGGTCGTACTGGGTGGTCGTGTGGCGCAGATGGGCGACCAGCTCGTCGCCGACCCGCGGCTCCTGCGCGTCCGAGGGCACGAACAGGATCGACACCTGCATGTGCGGCGGCTCGGCGAACCACCGCTGCTTGCCCGCCCAGACGAACGGCGACAGGTTGCGGTTGACCGTGGCCAGACCTGCCCGCGCGACGCCCTTGGCCCGCGGCATCACCCCGTGCAGCGCCTTGGGCGCCTCCAGGCCGACCCCGTGGGACGTACCGCCCGCGACGACGACCAGCCAGCCGTCGGACGCGGCCTTCTGCTGGCGGTAGCCGAACCGGTCGCCCTTGACGACGGGGGTGACGTCCAGGACGGCGCCCCGGTACTCCGTGGCCTCGTGGTCACCCAGCCAGAGCCGGGTCCCGATGCGGGCGCGGAAGCGGGTCTGCGGGAACTGCTGCTGGAGCCGGGCCAGTTCCTCGGCGCGCAGGTGGCTGACGAACATGGTGTGCAGCGGCAGGCGGGCGGCGCGCAGCCGGTCCATCCACCCTATGACCTCCTCGACGGCGTCCGAGCCGTCGGTGCGGTCCAGCGGCAGGTGCAGCGCGAAGCCTTCGAGTCGTACGTCCTCGATCGCCGCGTGCAGCAGCCCGAGCTCCTCCTCCTTGACGCCGTGGCGCTTCATCGAGCTCATGCACTCGATGACGACCCGGGCGCCCACCAGGGCGTGCACCCCGTCGACGGAGGAGACCGACCGGATGACACGGTCCGGCAGCGGTACGGGCTCCTCGCCCCGCCGGAACGGGGTCAGGACGAGCAGGTCGCCGCTGAACCAGTCCTTGATCGTGGCGGCCTCGTACGTGGTGCCGACGGCCAGGGTGTCGGAGCCGAAGCGGATCGTCTCGTCGGCGAGCCGCTCGTGGCCGAAGCCGTAACCGTTGCCCTTGCAGACCGGTACGAGCCCGGGGAACTGGTTGATCACGGACTTCTGGTGCGCCCGCCAGCGCGCGGTGTCGACGTAGAGGGAGAGCGCCATGGCCGGCCCGGAACCTTTCTGGTGGCTGCGGTGAATCAGGGAGCGAACGGGGTGTGCCGAGAGGGGTGTCGAAGCGGGTCAGCGGCGCGACATGTAGATGTCGAGCGCCTTGTGGAGCAGCTTGTTGAGCGGAAAGTCCCACTCGCCGACGTACTCGACCGCCTCGCCGCCGGTGCCGACCTTGAACTGGATCAGGCCGAAGAGGTGGTCGTTCTCGTCCAGCGAGTCGCTGATGCCGCGCAGGTCGTAGACGGTGGCGCCCATCGCGTAGCTGTCGCGGAGCATCCGCCACTGCATGGCGTTCGACGGCCGGACCTCGCGCCCGATGTTGTCGGAGGCACCGTACGAGTACCAGACGTGCCCGCCGACGACGAGCATCGTGGCGGCGGAGAGGTTCACGCCGTTGTGGCGGGCGAAGTAGAGCCGCATCCGGTTGGGGTCCTCGGAGTTGAGGACCGTCCACATGCGCTGGAAGTACGAGAGCGGGCGCGGGCGGAAGTGGTCGCGCACGGCCGTGATCTCGTAGAGCCGCTGCCACTCGGCCAGGTCCTCGTAGCCGCCCTGGACGACCTCGACACCGGCCTTGTCGGCCTTCTTGATGTTGCGGCGCCACAGCTGGTTGAAGCCCTTGAGGACGTCCTCCAGGGAGCGATTGGCCAGCGGCACCTGGAAGACGTAACGGGGCTGTACGTCACCGAATCCGGCGCCGCCGTCCTCGCCCTGCTGCCAGCCCATCTTCCGCAGCCGGTCCGCCACCTCGAAGGCGCGCGGCTCGATGTGGGTGGCCTCGACGTCGCGCAGGCGCTTCACGTCCGGGTCCTGGATGCCGGACTTGATGGCCGTGGAGTCCCAGCGCCGGATGACCACCGGCGGGCCCATCTTCACCGAGAAGGCGCCCTGCTGCTTGAGGTGGGCCAGCATCGGCTGGAGCCAGTCGTCCAGGTTGGGGGCGTACCAGTTGATGACCGGGCCCTCGGGCAGGTACGCCAGGTAGCGCTTGATCTTGGGCAGCTGGCGGTACAGGACGAGGCCCGCACCGACCATCTCGCCGTTCTTGTCGAACCAGCCCAGGTTCTCCGAGCGCCATTCGGTCTTCACATCAGCCCACGCCGGGACCTGGCAGTGACTGGCCGAGGGCAGGTTCTGGATGTACGCCAGATGCTGCTCTCGGCTGATGGTCCTCAGGGTCAGGCTCATGCGGGGCGCTCCTCGGCAGGTGTGTCCCCATCGGTCAGGGGCTCCGGCTCTCGCGCCGAAGCCTACTGTGACCGAGGGGTACCCGGCCTGGCCGCGTAGGGCCGGACCGCCCGCGGCAGACCGGCGCGGCCGCCGTGGCAGCCGCGTCGGACGCAGGGCCGGTCAGGTGATGACGCCGCCGAAGAGGCCGCCGTGCGCCATACCGAGGTAGAAGCCGACCGCCGAGGCACCGATCCCCATGATCAGTCCGAACCTCTCCCAGGTGGTCTTCGAGATGTACTGGCCGTAGAGGCCGGTCAGAATGCCGACCAGCCCAGCCCAGGAGCTGATCAGGTGCAGATGGTGGAACATCGCCGTCACGAAGGCGAGGACGCCGAGCACCCCGGTCACCACCATCAGGACGTCCTGGACGGGGTGCGGCCTGCCGTCCGTCGCGAAGAGCGAGCCGGTGGCGGGGCGCCCGGTGGCGGACCGGGAGCCGGCGGGACGAATGGTCTGTGCCATGGAGTACCTCCTGGCCGGACGGGCGGTGGAATGTAGCGCCTCTCACACCGCATCTGTCTCGATTGTGCCCCCCGGACCCCGGATCTGCCCTCCGGGATGTGGTCCGGATGTGCCCCCTGAGCTCCGGATTTCAACCGGAAGCCGGTCTGCAGGTAGTCTGTACGGTCTGCACCGGTGTCTGCCCAGGCCGGCACGGCGAACCCCTCCCCCAGGAACATCCCGGGAGCGGATTGTCAGTGCTGGGTGTTCTCTTCGGAGACGCCGTTGCAACACGCATCACGACCCTCCTGCCACGGAACGACCGTGGCCGCTGAGTCCAAAGGAGGTGGGTTCCACATGCGTCACTACGAGGTGATGGTCATCCTCGACCCCGATCTCGAGGAGCGAGCAGTCTCCCCGCTGATCGAGAACTTCCTCTCCGTTGTCCGTGAGGGCAACGGAAAGGTGGAGAAGGTCGACACCTGGGGCCGTCGTCGGCTCGCTTACGAGATCAAGAAGAAGCCCGAGGGCATCTACTCGGTCATCGACCTGCAGGCCGAGCCTGCGGTCGTCAAGGAGCTCGACCGCCAGATGAACCTGAACGAGTCGGTCCTCCGGACCAAGGTCCTCCGTCCCGAGATCCACTGAGCATCTAGCTCAGCGGTTTTCGGGTCCGAGTAGCAGCAAGCAGCCAGAAGCAATCCCCGCCGAGAGGTTCACCCATGGCAGGCGAGACCGTCATCACGGTCGTCGGCAATCTCGTCGACGACCCCGAGCTGCGCTTCACCCCGTCCGGTGCGGCGGTCGCGAAGTTCCGTGTCGCGTCCACTCCCCGCATCTTCGACCGGCAGACCAATGAGTGGAAGGACGGCGAAGGCCTGTTCCTCACCTGCTCGGTCTGGCGTCAGGCGGCGGAGAACGTCGCGGAGTCGCTCCAGCGAGGCATGCGCGTCGTCGTGCAGGGCCGGCTGAAGCAGCGGTCCTACGAGGACCGTGAGGGCGTCAAGCGCACGGTCTACGAGCTGGACGTCGAGGAAGTCGGCCCCAGCCTCAAGAGCGCCACGGCCAAGGTCACCAAGACCACCGGTCGCGGCGGTCAGGGCGGCCAGGGCGGATACGGCGGCGGTGGCCAGCAGGGTGGCGGCAACTGGGGCGGCGGTCCCGGTGGCGGTGGCCAGCAGGGCGGCGGCGGTGCTCCCGCCGACGACCCGTGGGCGACCGGCGCGCCGGCAGGCGGCCCGCAGAGCGGTGGCCAGCAGGGCGGCGGGAGCGGCTGGGGCGGAAGCCCCGGTGGTTCCGGCGGCTCCGGTGGTTCCGGCGGCTCTGGCGGCGGCTACTCGGACGAGCCCCCCTTCTAGGGCGGGCTCGTACCCCCACTTCTTGATCACACAGGAGAAACACCATGGCGAAGCCGCCTGTGCGCAAGCCTAAGAAGAAGGTCTGCGCGTTCTGCAAGGACAAGACCCAGTACGTGGACTACAAGGACACGAACATGCTGCGGAAGTTCATTTCCGACCGCGGCAAGATCCGTGCCCGCCGCGTCACCGGCAACTGCACGCAGCACCAGCGTGACGTCGCCACGGCTGTCAAGAACAGCCGTGAGATGGCGCTGCTGCCCTACACGTCCACCGCGCGATAAGGGAAGGGTGACAACAGCATGAAGATCATCCTCACCCACGAGGTCTCCGGCCTCGGCACCGCCGGCGATGTCGTCGACGTCAAGGACGGGTACGCCCGCAACTACCTGGTTCCGCGTGGCTTCGCCATCCGCTGGACCAAGGGTGGCGAGAAGGACGTGGCGCAGATCCGCCGCGCCCGCAAGATCCACGAGATCGCGACGATCGAGCAGGCCAACGAGATCAAGGCCAAGCTCGAGAGCGTGAAGGTCCGTCTGGCTGTTCGCTCCGGCGACGCCGGCCGTCTCTTCGGCTCGGTCACCCCGGCGGACGTCGCTTCGGCGATCAAGGCCGCCGGTGGTCCCGACGTCGACAAGCGTCGCGTCGAGCTCGGCTCGCCGATCAAGACGCTCGGCGGACACCAGGTGTCCGTCCGTCTGCACCCCGAGGTCGCAGCGAAGCTCGGCGTCGAGGTCGTTGCTGCCTAAGGGCAGAGCTCAGCAGAGCAGGTGAAGGGCCGCATCCCGTTGGGGGTGCGGCCCTTCGCTCTGTGCCGGGGCGGGCTGTTTCACGTGAAACAGCGCCAGCCGTTCACGCGCCCGGACGGGACTCGGGCGGGACTTGGGCGCGAGCCGGACGGCAATCGGGCGGACCGTTTCACGTGAAACAGCCCGCAGAGCCCGTGTATCAGCGGGTCGCGCCGGTGACGATCCACCGGCCCGAGCGGGCGCGCACCCACAGGGTGATCAGCCGGACGGCCATCATCAGCGTCATCGCCCACCAGAGTGCGGTGAGGCCGCCGCCGAGGGACGGCACCAGGAGCGCGACGGGAGCGAAGACGGCAAGCGTCACCAACATGGCCCACGCGAGATAGCGTCCGTCTCCCGCTCCCATCAGGACGCCGTCCAGGACGAAGACCACCCCGGCGATCGGCTGCGAGAGGGCCACGACCAGGAGCGCGGGGAGCAGCGTGTCCTTCACCGCCGGGTCGCTGGTGAAGAGCGGGATGAAGAGAGGCCGGGCGAGGATGATCAGCACCCCGAGCACGACACCGCAGCCGATGCCCCACTCGACCATGCGGCGGCAGGCCTCCCGTGCCCCTTTCTCGTCGCCGGCTCCCAGGTAGCGGCCGATGATGGCCTGGCCCGCGATGGCGATGGCGTCGAGTGCGAAGGCGGTCAGGCTCCACAGGGAGAGGACGATCTGGTGCGCGGCGATGTCGCTGTCACCGAGCCGGGCGGCCACCGCGGTGGCGATCATGAGAACGGCCCTGAGCGACAGCGTTCGGACCAGGAGGGGGACACCCGCCCGGGCACTTGCCCTGATGCCGGCGGCGTCCGGGCGGAGGGATGCGCCGTGCTTACGGGCTCCGCGGACGACCACGATCAGGTAGGCGACGGCCATGCCCACCTGGGCCATCACCGTGCCCCAGGCGGATCCGGCGATGCCGAACCCGGCCCCGTAGACGAGGACCACATTGAGGATGCCGTTCGCCGTGAAACCGCCGATGGCGACGTACAGCGGGGTGCGGGTGTCCTGGAGTCCGCGCAGCACGCCGGTGGCGGCGAGGACGACGAGCATCGCCGGGATGCCGAAGCTGGAGATCCGCAGATACGTGATGGCGTACGGGGCGGCGGTGTCGGAGGCCCCGAAGACGTCGACGAGCCAGGGGGCCGAGGGGATGGCGAGCGCGACGACGACGGCGCCGAGCAGCAGGGCGAGCCAGATGCCGTCCATGCCCTGGCGGATCGCGGCCGGCAGATCGCCCGCCCCGACGCGTCGGGCGACAGCGGCCGTGGTGGCGTAGGCGAGAAAGACGAAGATGCTCACGGCGGTCATCAGCAGGGCCGCGGCGATCCCGAGACCGGCCAGTTGCGGGGTGCCGAGGTGGCCGACGATGGCGCTGTCGACCATGACGAACAGGGGCTCGGCGACCAGTGCGCCGAAGGCCGGAACGGCGAGGGCGACGATCTCGCGGTCGTGCCGTCGGCGGCCTGTTCGAGGGGTGGTGGGGGCCGGGGTCATGGGGGTCAATCTAATCTTCCACAGGTAAGAGATGCAATGGCCTATTGTCCCTTACTTCTGCTCCCGTGCGGCGCTCATCCGGGCGCCGTTCGCAGTGATCTTGAAATCAGGGCGAAAGTTTTTCTCCCCCACAGTCGGTGGACGGAGAATGTGCAGGTCAAGCTGGTGGTCGTCGTCCGGCTATGAGTTTGTCCACAGTGCTGTCCCCCGGTCCGTGCACAGGTTCTGAGCAGTTCTCCACAGCATCTGATCCGTCATCCACATGCCCTGTGGATAACCAGATTGGCTGACGGTGGAGACAGGCCTACCGTGGACCGGCGCCCGCACTCCGTTCCGGCACCGGAATCAGCAGAACCAGACGCGCCGGAAGCGGAGTCGGGCGACTTGTTTGTCGGTGCCGTGCCGTAAGAAAGAGTGGCACGGCTAGGTCCGCGAAGCGGACGGGAGGAGGTGGCCCGGTGAGCATTCCCGAGCCTTTGGACGACCCCTGGACCGAGGCTGGTCCCGGCGACCGTCTGCCTGTCTCCCGTCCGCGCCGCGGGGAGCGCAAGGGGAACCGCGAGGATCGGCACGACCGGGGCTCGGACGAGGGCTGGGACGGCGGCTCCCCCGGGTTCGAGCGGGTTCCGCCCCAGGACCTGGACGCGGAGCAGTCGGTCCTCGGCGGCATGCTGCTGTCCAAGGACGCCATCGCCGACGTCGTGGAGATCATCAAGGGCCACGACTTCTACCGCCCTGCGCACGAGACCGTCTACACGGCGATCCTCGACCTCTACGCCAAGGGCGAGCCGGCCGACCCGATCACGGTCGCCGCCGAGCTGGTCAAGCGCGGGGAGATCACCAAGGTCGGTGGTGCTCCGTACCTGCACACCCTGGTGCAGTCCGTCCCGACCGCGGCCAACGCCTCGTACTACGCGGAGATCGTCCACGAGCGGGCGGTCCTCCGCCGGCTCGTCGAGGCCGGCACGAAGATCACGCAGATGGGATACGCGGCCGACGGGGACGTCGACGAGATCGTCAACTCCGCGCAGGCCGAGATCTACGCGGTCACCGAGCAGCGCACCAGCGAGGACTACCTCCCCCTCGGGGACATCATGGAGGGCGCGCTCGACGAGATCGAGGCCATCGGTTCGCGCAGCGGCGAGATGACCGGCGTCCCGACGGGCTTCACTGACCTGGACGCCCTGACGAACGGCATGCACCCCGGCCAGATGATCGTCATCGCGGCCCGTCCCGCCATGGGCAAGTCGACGCTCGCGCTGGACTTCGCGCGCGCCGCGTCGATCAAGAACAACCTGCCCAGCGTCATCTTCTCCCTCGAAATGGGGCGCAACGAGATCGCGATGCGTCTGCTGTCGGCGGAGGCGCGGGTGGCCCTGCACCACATGCGGTCCGGCACGATGACGGACGAGGACTGGACGCGGCTTGCGCGCCGGATGCCGGAGGTCTCGGCAGCCCCCCTCTACATCGACGACTCCCCCAACCTGTCGATGATGGAGATCCGCGCCAAGTGCCGTCGGCTCAAGCAGCGCAACGACATCAAGCTCGTGATCATCGACTATCTGCAGCTGATGCAGGCCGGCGGGTCGAAGCGTTCCGAGAGCCGCCAGCAGGAGGTCTCGGACATGTCCCGAAACCTGAAGCTGCTGGCCAAGGAGCTGGAGGTCCCGGTGATCGCGCTCTCGCAGCTCAACCGTGGTCCCGAGCAGCGCACGGACAAGAAGCCGATGGTGTCCGACCTGCGTGAGTCCGGCTCCATCGAGCAGGACGCCGACATGGTCATCCTGCTCCACCGCGAGGACGCGTACGAGAAGGAGTCACCGCGCGCGGGGGAGGCCGACATCATCGTCGGCAAGCACCGTAACGGCCCGACGGCCACCATCACCGTGGCCTTCCAGGGCCACTACTCCCGCTTCGTGGACATGGCGCAGACCTGAGGGGTCGTATGACGCCCGTCGTGAGCCCGGTGCGGTGACGGTCACCCGGCGGGGATGATGCGCTCCACGACCGTGTTCACCAGGGCGTCGAGGGCGATGTCGCCGAGCACGTCCGGCAGGGTGAAGTGCTCCAGGAGCACGCCGGTCATCGCCAGGTAGAGGACGAGGAACGCGGAGTGGTCGCCGGGGAGGCCCGTGTCGCGGTGGAAGGCGGCGCTCTCCTCGAACGACGTGCGGATCGTCCCGGTCAGCCGGGTGCGCAGTTCCGGGCGGCGGGTCGCCTCCAGGCGAAGTTCCAGCATGGCCAGGTAGCCCGTCCGGTCATCGGTCATGCGCCGGACCAGCCAGTGCATCAGCTCGGCGACCAGCTCGCGGGAGGGGGCGGGGCGCAGGGCCTGTTCGACCTGGGCCGGGTCCGGGGTCATCCGGTTGTGGATGCGGGCTCCCGTCTGCATGAACAGGTCGTCGCGGCTGCTGAAGTAGTTCGAGGCGGTGCCCACCGGCACGCCGGCCCGGGCGTCGACGGCGCGGAACGTGAGGCCGCGGGCCCCTTCCTGTGCCAGGACGTCGATGGCCGCGTCCGTGAGCGCCACCCTGCGCTCGGGGTTCTTCGCCATGAGCTCTTCTCCCTGCCCGTCGTCCTCCGAAAAGAGGCTTGCGTAAAAGCGGCTTGCAGAACCACTACACCTGAAGCACTATAAGTGACGTGGTTGCGGCCGTCGTCATCGTGATGCGGCCGCCGCCTCGTCCTGGGCCGTCGGGCCCGCGTCGGCACGTGGAACGGGGAACACATGCGCAAGCTCACGTACTTCATCGCCTGTTCGATCGACGGCTTCATCGGTGACCCGCAGGGTGATGCCGAGACCATGATGGCCTTCGTGAACGAGGAGTTCCTCGCCTTCCTCAAGGAGGAGTACCCGGAGACCATCTCGGCCGAGGGTCGCAGGATCCTCGGGCTCCACGATCTGGTGAACCAGCGGTTCGACACCGTGGTCCAGGGGCGGGCCAGCTATCAGCTGGCCCTGGACATGGGGCTGCCGAGCCCGTACGGCCATATGCGCGAGTTCGTCGCCTCCCGGACGCTCACCGAAGCGCCGGACCCGAACGTGGAGCTGATCTCGGAGGATCTGGTCGGCAGGGTCAGGGCGCTCAAGGCGGAGGAGAGCGGACTGGGTATCTGGCTCTGCGGCGGATCCCAGCTGGCCGGGGAGCTGATCGACGAGATCGACGAGCTCGTGATCAAGACCTATCCGCTGGTGTACGGCTCCGGGATGCCGATGTTCGGATCCGGTTTCGCCGCCGACGAGTTCACGCTGGAGAAGGTCCGTACGTTCGAGAACGGGGTTCTGGTGCGGACGTACAGCCGGAAGCGCTGAGCCTGGGCGGGAGCTGCTCCAGGAGCGGTCTTCCTGCCCGGTAATCCCCTCGTCAGGCGGCAGCCCGTCGGGTATGGGTTGACCATGACTTCTCCCAGTGAAGAACTGCTCCCCGGCACCCGGCGAACCCTCCTCCATCGCGTTGCCACCGCACAGCGCGAGGGCCGGGCGCCCTCCCTCGCGGCTGCCGTGCGGCGGGAGGGCCGGATCGTCTGGAGCGGGGGCCGTACGGGTCTGGAGGGGCCAGCCCCGGACGCCGATACGCAGTACCGGATCGGCTCGATCACCAAGACGTTCACCGCGGTTCTGGTCCTACGGCTGCGCGACGAGGGGCTGATCGACCTGGACGACCAGTTGGAGAAGCACCTCTCCGGCACCGGAGCGGGCGGTGCGACCGTCTTCCAGCTGCTCGGCCACAGTTCGGGGCTCGGTGCCGAGGCGCCCGCCCCCTGGTGGGAGCGGACCCCGGGATCCCTGCGGCCGGAGCTCGCCGATGTGCTCGGCGAGCAGCCGCAGATGCACCCGGCAGGCCGCCGCTTCCACTACTCCAACCCGGGCTACACCCTGCTCGGTTCGCTGATCGAAGCGGTACGCGGGGTCTCCTGGGAGGAGGCCCTGCGTCGCGAGATCCTGGAGCCGCTGGGCATGCACCGTACGACGGCCGGGCCGGTCGCTCCGTACGCGGAGGGCTGGGCCGTGCACCCCTGGGCCGATGTGGTGGTGAGCGAGCCGGCCGAGGATCTCGGACTGATGGCGCCGGCCGGTCAGCTGTGGTCGACCGCCGCCGACCTGTTGCGGTTCGCCGGGTTCCTGGCGAAGGGCGACGACCGGGTTCTGTCGGCCGCTTCCGTACGGGAGATGAGGACGCCCGCCTCGCCCGCCGCGGAGGGCGGAGGCAATTCCTACGGTCTCGGCCTCCAGGTCGTGAAGACCGACAGCCGCGTCCTCTTCGGGCACGCGGGTTCGCTGCCCGGATTCGTCGCCGGCCTGTGGTTCAGCGAGGACGACGACGTCGCGGCGGTCGCCCTCGCCAACGCCACCTCGGGGCTGCCCGCCGGCACGGTGGCCGCCGAACTCCTGAGCATCGTCGCCGACGCGGAACCGCGGATCCCCGAGCCCTGGCGCCCGCTGCCCGAGGCAGACGAGGAGCTGCTGGCCCTGACCGGGATCTGGCACTGGGGGACCCACACGTTCACGCTGAGGCTGACCGGTGGCCGGGGGCTGGAACTCAGGCCGCTGGGCGGCACCGGTCGCGGAGCGTCCTTCGTCCCCCGGCCGGACGGCACCTGGACGGGCCTGCACGACTACTACACGGGGGAGACCCTCCGGGTCGTACGCCGGGACGACGGCTCGGTCGACCACCTCGACCTCGGCTCGTTCACCTTCACCCGTGAGCCCTATGAGGCGGGAGCGGATGTTCCCGGTGGGCTGGACCCGGCAGGGTGGAGGGGGCTCGGCGGCTGATGCCTGAGCTGTGACGGCCGGTGGGGTGGGTGTTTCACGTGAAACACCCACCCCACCGGCCGTTGTCGGTCAGAGAGCGAGCTTGAAGCCCACGTGGCTTGCCGTGAATCCGAGCCGCTCGTAGAACCGGTGCGCGTCCTCGCGGGTGACATCCGAGGTCAGCTGCACCAACTGGCAGTCCTGGCGGCGGGATTCGTCCACCGCCCACTGGATCAGCTGTGTACCGAGCCCGCTGCCCCGCTCGTCGGCGTGGATGCGCACGGCCTCGATGATCGAGCGCGTGGCGCCCTGCCGGGACAGCCCGGGGACCACGGTCAGCTGGAGGGTCCCGACCACGCGGTCCTCGCGGACGGCCACGACGACGTGCTGATTCCGGTCGTCGGCCAGCCGCCGGAGCGCGGCCCGGTACGGGGTGAGGTCGTCCGGCGACTCGCGCTGCGCGCCGAGAGGGTCGTCGGCCAGCATGGCCACCACGGCGTCCAGGTCGGTCTCGACGACGGGACGTATCTCAAGATCGCTCATGAGCGGCAGAGTACCGGCCCGCCCCTGTCAGACCGCGACCTTCAGCTCTTCGACCGCCCGGACCAGGGGAGCGAGCTCGGGGTTGTCCGACGCCTCGTCCAGCGCCGCCCGCAGGGCGCTGTCGTTGGTCGGCCGGGCCTCCGCGAGCAGGGTGAGACCGGCCTCGGTGACATCGGTGTAGATGCCCCGCCGATCGGTGTCGCACAGATACCGGGTCAGTAGCCCGCGGTCCTCCAGCCTCGTGACCAGCCGGGTGGTGGCGCTCTGACTGAGCACCACCGCGTCGGCGACCTGCTTCATCTGGAGATGGCCGCCGGGGCCGCTGTGCTGCCGGCTCAACACGTCCAGCAGCGAGTACTCGCGTGCGCTGAGCCCGTGGCCCGCCTGGAGGGATCGCTCGATGCGGGACTCGATCTTCCCGTGGAGCAGGGAGAGGGCGCACCAACCCTGGGCCAGGGCGGTCAGGGCGGGGTCGGTCGCGGTCATGGTCTCTCCTCCGTGCGGGAGCTGCGTGGTTCCAGGATAGGGGACGCCTGCAATAGCCCGCGCTTGCATTTAGCCCGCGCCTGCAATTATTGTGAACGCTCGTAAGGCGCAGACGCAATCTTCAGGGAAGGTGAAACCCATGCCGCTCGCGCTCCTCGCCCTGGCCATCGGGGCATTCGGGATCGGGACGACCGAGTTCGTGATCATGGGGTTGCTCCCCGAGGTTGCCGCGGACTTCCAGGTCTCGATCCCGACCGCAGGCTTCCTGGTGACCGGCTACGCGCTCGGGGTCGTCCTCGGTGCCCCGCTGATGACCCTGCTGGGTACCCGGGTCACCCGTAAGCGGATGCTGATGCTCCTGATGGGGCTCTTCATCGTCGGCAACCTGGTGTCCGCCCTCGCCCCCGTCTTCGGCGTCATGCTCGCCGGGCGGGTGATCGCCTCCCTCGCGCACGGTGCCTTCTTCGGCATCGGCTCGGTGGTCGCGGCCGATCTGGTCGCCCCGCAGAAGAAGGCCGGAGCCATTGCCATGATGTTCACCGGCCTCACGGTCGCCAATGTCGTCGGCGTTCCGCTCGGCACCTACATCGGACAGTCCGCCGGCTGGCGCACCACGTTCGTCATCGTCGCCCTCCTCGGCGTGATCGGGCTCCTCGGAGTCGCGAAGCTCATCCCCGAGCAGCCCAAGCCCGAAGGCGTACGCATCCGCCACGAGCTGGCCGCGTTCCGCAACGTCCAGGTCCTGCTCGCGATGGCCATGACCGTCCTGGGCTTCGGCGGAGTCTTCGCCGCGATCACCTACATCACCCCGATGATGACCGAGATCGCCGGCTACTCGGCCTCGTCCGTCACCTGGCTGCTGGTCCTCTTCGGCCTCGGCATGGTGGGCGGCAACCTGGTCGGCGGAAGGTTCGCCGACCGCCATCTGATGCCGATGCTGTACGTCTCGCTGGGCGCGCTCGCCGTTGTCCTCGGCCTGTTCACCGTGACCGCCCACAACAAGGTCGCCGCGGCCGTCACGATCGTCCTGATCGGCGCCCTGGGCTTCGCGACCGTGCCCCCGCTGCAGAAGCGGGTCCTCGACCAGGCGGCAGGAGCTCCGACCCTGGCCTCCGCCGTCAACATCGGGGCCTTCAACCTCGGCAACGCCCTCTCCGCCTGGCTCGGCGGCCTCGTGATCGCCGCCGGTCTCGGCTACACCGCCCCCAACTGGGTCGGCGCGGTCCTCGCCGCGTCCGCCCTGGTCCTGGCCGTGGTCTCCAGCCTGCTGGAGCGCCGGACCTCCCGTGCCACAGGCGGGAGCGTCGCCGGAAGCACCCCCGAGCCGGTCGCCGCCACGGCCCGGCACTGAGCCTCACCGGGCCCCTCAGGGCCCGGCACCGAGCCCCCCACCGACCATCCCCACACCCCGCCCCACCACGCACCGAACAGGAGCAGTTCCATGAGCACCACCACCGCTGTCGCCCCGCTGACCATCCAGGACGCCGAGGCCCTCGTCGGGGCGGCCCGCAGCGCCGCCGAGGAGGCCGGTGTCGCCGTCGCCGTGAGCGTCGTGGACGCGGGCGGCCACCTGCTGGCCTTCCGGCGCGACGACCGGGCGGTCCTCATCGCCGGAGAGACCAGCACCCGTAAGGCGTTCACCGCTCTGCAGCTCGACGCCCCCACCGCGGACCTGGTCGACGCCGTGCAGCCCGGCGGGCTCTTCCACACCCTGCCGACCGCACTCGACCGCCCGCTGCTCTTCATCGCCGGCGGCATCCCCCTGCACCGCGACGGCCGTCTGATCGGCGCCATCGGGGTCGGCGGCGGGGCTCCCGAGCAGGACCACGGGTTCGCGGCTGCCGCGGCGGCCTCCCTCGTCTGAGGCGGAGGAGCCGCACCACAGCACAGCCGCACCGCCCACCCGGCGGTGCGGCTGCCGTGCGTCAGCCCGTCGCTACGGTGAGCGGGGCGAACCTGCGGGTCGCGTCGCCCGGCAGCTCCGCAATGCCGTACGTCATCACCGCGGTCCGGGAGCCCGGCTCGAGGCCGCGCTCCACCAGCCAGCCGAGCAACTCCTCATGGCGTGCGTCGACATCGGTCCGCAGCGGCCGGTCCGTCGTGGCGGCCAGCGCGGTGACGAGGGCCTTTGCGGTGGTGGTGTCCCGGGCGACCAGCGGACCGACGACGTGGGCCTCGCCGCTCGGCCAGAGGGCCGCGTAACCGGTCAGCTCGCCGTTCTCCTCGGCGACCTGGAGCCGGTCGGAGAAGGCCGGGAGCCGGGCGATGATGTGCGTGCGGTCGATACCGAAGACCGGCAGGTCGAGCCGGACCATCGCCTGCAGATCGTCCGCGGCGGCCGGACGTGTGGCCACCGCCGAGCCCAGGGCCTCCGCACGGAACCGGCCGCGGACCCGCTCGGTCCGGCCCACATGGGCGAAGCCGAGCTCCTCGTAGAGGCGCTGTCCCTGAGGTGTGGCGTACAGCGCGAGCGGGGTGGACCCGGCTTCCTCCATCACATGGCGCATGAGCCGCCGGGCGATCCCCTGCCGGGCGTGGCGTTCGGCGACGAGGAGCATGCCGACGGCTGCCAGGCGGGGCCCGTACGACGTCACCACACAGGCCGCCACCAGGCCCTTCCCCTTGGGTTCCGCGATGCCGTACCCCGTACCGGCGGAGAGGAGCAGCCCCCATCGGTGCTCGTCGCGTGGCCAGCCCCGGTCCTCGCTGAGGTCGGCGCAGGAGACCAGGTCTCCCCGCGTGAGGCGCCGTACGGGCAGGTCGACGAGGGGCAGGGGTGATCGGCTGTGCATGGGGTCAGGCTGTCCGACGCGATGATCGCCCGTCCACCGGTTTCCCGGAACTGGCCGAGAACCGAAGCTGTTCGGCCACTCGGTTTCACGTGAAACATGGAGCACAGCCGCGCGCGGGGGCCACACACCCGGGGGTTGTCAGCTCAGGTCGGGGGCGTGCATCGCCCGTACGCCCTCGATGTTGCCGTCCAGATAGTGGCGCAGGGAGAGCGGTACGAGGTGCACGGCGGCGATCCCGACCCGGCTGAACGGCACCCGGACGATCTCGTACTCCCCGCACGGCTCGTCGATCTCCGGTCCGTGCCGCTGGGTGACGTCCATCGACGCGAGCCGGCAGACGAAGAAGTGCTGGACCTTCACCCCCGTCACACCGCCGTCCGCGATGTGCTCGACGGTGTCGACGAAGCAGGGCACCACATCGACGATCTTGGCGCCGAGCTCCTCGTCGACCTCGCGGTGCAGGGCTTCGACGACCGTGGCGTCCTCCGGCTCGACCCCGCCGCCGGGCGTGAGCCAGTAGGGATCGACCCCCGGTTTGGTGCGCTTGATGAGGACGAGGTCGTCGCCGTCGAGCAGGATGGCGCGTGCGGTGCGCTTGACCACAGGACGTTCGGTCATGGCAAGAGAGTGGCCCGCGCGGACCCGTCTGAAACTCCCCCAGCCCGCCCGACCGCTTCGTCCAGCGCCCGCTCGACGTCCGCCAGCAGGTCCTCCGGGTCCTCCGCGCCGACCGAGAAGCGGATGAAGCCCTCCGGCACGGCGTCACCGCCCCAACGGCCCCGGCGCTCGGCGGTGGAACGTACACCGCCGAAACTCGTCGCGTCGTCGACCAGCCGCAGCGCGGCGAGGAAGCGCTCCGCCGTCTCCCGGTCGGCCAGCTCGAACGACACCACCGAACCGAAGCGCCGCATCTGGCGCACGGCGACCCCGTACGACGGGTCGGCGGGCAGTCCGGGATACCGCAGCCCGGTGACCTCGGCCCGCCCGGCCAGCACCTCGGCGAGGGCCAGAGCCGTGGTGCACTGCCGGTCGATGCGCAGCTGGAGCGTGGCGAGCGAACGGTGGGCGAGCCAGGCCTCCATCGGGCCCGGGATGGCCCCGACGACCTTGCGCCAGCGCCGTACGTCGGCGGTCAGCAGAGGATCACGGCAGGTGACATGGCCCAGCAGGATGTCGCCGTGCCCGGTCATGCCCTTGGTGTCACTGGCCACCGAGAAGTCCGCGCCGAGCTCCAGCGGGCGCTGGCCGATCGGGGTGGCCAGGGTGTTGTCGACGGCGACCAGCACACCCGCCTCGTGCGCCGCCGCCACCAGCCGACGGATGTCGCAGACGTCCAGCCCCGGGTTGGACGGGCTCTCGATCCACAGCAGCTTCGCCCCCTCAAGGAGTGCCAGCTGGGCGTCGCCGCCGGTCGGCGCGGTCTTGACCTCGACGCCGAAAGCCGTCAGCTGCTCCCGTACGAGCGGCAGCGCCTGGTAGCCGTCGTCCGGCAGCACCACGGTGTCGCCCGTGCGGACCTGGGAGAGCAGTACGGCGGTGATCGCCGCCATACCGGAGGCGAAGACCGTCGTGCTCACCTCCTCGCCGGGCGCCTCCAGCTCGCCGATGGCCCGCTCCAGATGGGTCCAGGTCGGGTTGGTGTCCCGGCCGTACGTGTAGGGACCCACCGGCTCGCCGGAGAGGTGGAAGTGCGCGGCGAAGACCGGACCGGGCAGGGTCGGCTCGTACTGCTCCGGTTCGGGAAGTCCGGCGCGTACCGCGCGCGTTCCGTCGCCCATGGTGCTCATGCTGCTCCGTAAGTAGTCAGGTGGTCCGGGAGGGCCGGGGTCAGCCCTCGTCCGGCAGGACCATGTTGAGGGCCCAGGAGACGACCGAGATGATCAGGCCACCGAGCACGGCGGTCCAGAAGCCCTCGACGTGGAAGCTGAGATCGAAGACGCCGGCCAGCCAGGAGGTCAGCATCAGCATCAGGGCGTTGACCACCAGGGTGATCAGCCCCAGCGTCAGGATGAACAGCGGGAACGTCAGGAGCTGGACCACCGGCTTGACCAGGAAGTTCACCACGCCGAAGATCAGCGCGACCAGTATCAGGGTGAGGACCTTGCGGCCGGTGGAGCCGCCCTCCAGCGTGATGTTCCCGATCAGCCAGATGGCCACGGCCAGCGCACCCGCGTTGGCGATCGTCTTGACTACGAAATTCTTCATGTGTCTGATCGTGGCAGACATGATCGGTGGTGGACACCGACAGCGCACGCGGAACCGGTAGCACGGGTCACAAGGGGCGGACGGGCCATGAAAGCATTCAGACTGGACGAGCTGGAGGCGGAACGGGCCGCCAACGACGGCGCCTACCTGCAGTTCGTGCGGGAGCGGAACATGTCCGTCGGCCTGTACGCCCTGGACGCGGGCGCGCTCGACCCGCAGCAGCCGCACCAACAGGACGAGGTCTACTTCGTCGTCAGCGGCCGGGCTTCGATCACGGTCGGGATGGAGACCACGCAGGTCGGCCGGGGGAGCGTCGTCTATGTGCCGGCCGGAGTGGCCCACAAGTTCCACCACATCACCGAGGACCTGCGCGTGATGGTCGTCTTCTCCCCGCCGGAGGGCTGAACCCCGGGTTCCCTAAGGGTTCGATCAGGGGTCTTCAAGGGCTGCGAGGCCCCCGCCGGGCTCCCCCGCGCCCTTAGCATCGAGGCAGCAACCCAGAGAGACGAGGTAGATGGCGATGGCCGTGCGGGAGATATACGCGGGGATGCCCTGGTGGGTGAAGTGGATCGCGGTGCCCGTCATCGCGATCTTCGTGTTCGGCGGGCTGATCGCCAGCGTGGTCGGCTTCGTGATCAGCCTCCTCTTCAAGGCGCTGGTCTTCGTCGTGCTGGTCGGCGGTCTGATCTTCGTCGTACGCAAGTTCACCTCCTCGTCGTCCTCGCGCGGCGACTGGTAGCGGAGGCCCCGCGGGCCGGTGCGGTGCGGGGGTGCGCACAGGCCTGCGGATTAGCCCAGCTGAGCTAAGTCCAGAAGGAAAACCCCCTCCTGCCAGGGGCGGCCGATACAGTGACATAACGCTGCCGCCCTCTGGAATGTGACCTTCTGTCACCGAACCGACCGAGTGACCAGTGGTTTGTACGACAGCCCGGTCGTTGGTGCGGCAGTCCCGTGGGGGCGGCCTCCACGGGTGGGCTGACGGCCCGTCACCATGCCTGGGGGTGACCTTTGACCACGGCATCGAGCACCGCTGTCCCGACGTTGATCGGTTCGGTTCAGCGGGCGTTGAGGCTGCTGGAGGCTGTGGGCACCCATAGGGACGGGGCGCCCGCCAAGCAACTCGCACGTGAAGCGGGCCTACCGCTGCCCACCGCGTACCACCTGCTGCGCACCCTCACCCATGAGGGCTATCTCCGCCGGGAGAACGGCGTCTTCCTCTTCGGCGCGGCCGCCGAGAACCTGACCGCCGCCCGCGGGTCGAGGAGCCGTCCCTCCACCGTCACCGATTCCCTCGCGCACTGGCGGGACGCCATCGGGGTCCCGGTGTACTGCGCCGTCTACCGCGAGGGCGAGATCGAGCTCATCGCGGTCGCGGACGCCCCCGACGCCCCCGCGGTGGACGAGTGGGCCTCCTTCCGGGAGACCGGGCACGCGCATGCGATCGGGCAGTGCCTTCTCGGCCAGCTCGACGAGAAGGACCGCGAGGATCACCTCGACCGGCACCCCGTACGGCCCCTCACTCGTTACTCAGTGCGAGATCGCGCGGCTCTTCTGGAGCGGCTGCGGACGTTGCGCCGGGGTGAACCGGTCATCGAACGCCAGGAGTACGCACTGGGGACCGTCTGCGCCGCCATTCCCGTCACAGCCGGTGCCACCATTGCGGCGATGGCCATTTCCGTACCCCTGGACCGGGAAGAACGGTTACTTCCCGCAGTCGAACAGCTACGTGGCGAAGTGGCGAGCCTCTTGCGTTCGTTCGTGTTCTCTATCAGTATCTGAAAAATCACTCCTTGTGATCTGCTATCGCGTGCACCACGATGGCGTCAATAGGGCCATGGGGGATCATTCCTGGCCAGTTTCATCTACTGCGGGGTTGAACGATGCGCGAGTCGGTTCAAGCAGAGGTCATGATGAGCTTCCTCGTCTCCGAGGAGCTCTCGTTCCGTATTCCGGTGGAGCTCCGGTACGAGGTGGCTGATCCCTACGCCATCCGGATGACGTTCCATCTGCCCGGCGATGCCCCTGTGACCTGGGCATTCGGTCGTGAGCTGCTGCTGGACGGGCTCAACAGCCCCAGCGGTGACGGCGATGTGCACATCGGGCCGACCGAACCCGAGGGCCTCGGCGATGTGCACATCCGTCTTCAGGTCGGCGCGGACCGCGCGCTGTTCCGGGCCGGTACGGCACCGCTGGTGGCGTTTCTCGACCGGACCGACAAACTGGTGCCCCTCGGTCAGGAGCACACGCTGGGTGACTTCGACGGGAACCTGGAGGAGGCGCTCGGCCGCATCCTCGCCGAGGAGCAGAACGCGGGCTGAGCGGCCCCTGCACCCCTGCCCCGCGCCTCTCCGCCTCACGCCTTACGGCGGCGGCCCCTGCCGGTCCGTGCGGGGGCGGCGGCCGTGGACGAGGAGGTGCGGGCGCCCGGGCGGTCCGCGGAGACCACCAGCGCGGCGAGCACCGTCGTCACCGGCACCGAGGCGACCAGACCGATCGAACCGACCAGCGTCCGGACGATCTCCTCGGCGACCAACTCGCTGTTGGCCACCGTCCCCACACTGCTCTGCGCGATGGAGAAGAGCAGCAGGAGCGGCAGCGCCGCGCCCGCGTACGCCAGCACCAGGGTGTTCACGACCGAGGCGATGTGGTCCCGTCCGATGCGGATACCTGCCCGGTACAGCCCGCGCCAACCCATCTGCGGGTCCGCCTGGTGCAGTTCCCAGACGGCGGAGGTCTGGGTGACCGTCACATCGTCGAGCACACCGAGCGATCCGATGATGATGCCGGCCAGCAGCAGACCGCTCATGTCGATGTCCGGGTAAAGACCGTGGATGAGACCGGTGTTGTCGTCGGTGTTGCCGCTGAGGCTCGCCCAGCCGATGAAGAGGGAGCCGAGCAGCCCGATCAGCAGCAGTGAGATCAGCGTGCCGACGACCGCGACGGAGGTACGGGCCGTCACCCCGTGGCACAGGTAGAGCGCCGCCAGCATGATGGCGCTGGCCCCGATCACCGCCACCACCAGCGGGTTCGATCCCTGCAGGATCGCCGGCAGGATGAACAGGGTCAGTACGGCGAACGAGACGGCCAGCGCCACCAGCGCCATCACCCCGCGCAGCCGGCCCACAGCGACCACCGCCAGGGCGAAGATCGCGGCCAGCAGCGTCATCGGGACCTTGCGGTTCACATCGGTGACGGAGTACTGGAGGTCGCGGGGCGCGTCGGGGGCGTACGCCACGACCACGCCCTGACCCTCCTTCAGCTGCCGGGGCGCGTCCGGCTGGACCACTTCGACGAACTTGCGGCCCTTGTCGTCGCCGCTGGTCACCTCGATGGTCGCCTTCTTGCACTCCCCCTCCTGCTCGTTCACGGCTTCCCGGCCCGAGGGAGTGGAGGTGTCACCGGTGGGGGGGACCTGCGCGGCGTTGACGTCGGCGCAGTCGACCCGGACGACCTGGACGACCTTGCCGTCCTGGGTCTGCCGGTCGAATCCGACGCCGGTGCGCTCGTGGTCGGGGACGCCGCCGGGCCAGAACGCGATCAGGCCGACGACCACCGCCGTGGCGAACGGGATCACGACGGCGGCGATGACCTTGCGCAGGTGCTTGGAGACCGGGGCGGCGGGCCCGTGGCTGTGCGTGTGGCCGTGGCTGTGGCCCTGGGGCGGCGGCTGGGGTGCGGGGTCGCTTTGGGGGGAGGTCACGGGGCGATCATCGCAAGAAGGGGAGGGCCCTCTGGTCAGCTCGCCGGAAAGGACGCTAGCGTGGAGGCACCTTTGCACACGCGGGAGCTCGGAGCACCGGGCTGAGAGGGCGCTGACCGCCGTACTTCCGTACGGGACACGCTGCGCCGACCGCCGAACCTGTTACCGGGTAATGCCGGCGTAGGGAGTAGGTCTCATGACCACAGCGGACGCACGCACGCCTGCCTCGAAGCAGAACGACGGAACGCCGGACGGCACTCCGAACGACGAGGCCGGGAAGTCCATCGGCTGGCACAAGGGGTACGTCCAGGGCTCGCGCCCGGACCTCCGGGTGCCGGTCCGACAGGTGCACCTCACCAACGGCAAGGACGTGACGCTGTACGACACGTCGGGGCCGTACACCGATCCCGGGATCGACACCGATGTCCGCCGGGGCCTCGCGCCCCTGCGGGAGAACTGGATCATCGCCCGCGGCGACACCGAGGAGTACGCGGGCCGCCCGGTCCGCCCCGAGGACGACGGGCTCAAGCACACCTCGCCGCGGGGCGGACTGCGCAACCTCGACGCCGTCTTCCCCGGCCGCCCGCGCCAGCCGCGCCGCAGCCGCGACGGACGTCCCGTCACCCAGCTCGCGTACGCCCGGCGGGGGGAGATCACCCCGGAGATGGAGTACGTCGCGATCCGGGAGAACGTCGAGGCCGAAGTCGTCCGCGAGGAGATCGCGGCGGGCCGGGCCGTGCTGCCGGTCAACGTCAACCACCCCGAGATCGAGCCGATGATCATCGGCAAGCGGTTCCTGGTGAAGGTCAACGCCAACATCGGCAACTCGGCCGTCACCTCCTCCATCGAGGAGGAGGTGGACAAGATGACCTGGGCGACCAAATGGGGCGCCGACACGGTCATGGACCTGTCCACCGGCCGCAACATCCACACCACCCGCGAGTGGGTGCTGCGCAACTCCCCCGTGCCGATCGGCACCGTCCCGCTCTACCAGGCGCTGGAGAAGGTGGACGGCCGGGCCGAGGAGCTGACCTGGGAGATCTACAAGGACACCGTCATCGAGCAGGCCGAGCAGGGCGTGGACTACATGACGGTGCACGCCGGAGTGCGCCTGCCGTACGTGCCGCTGACGGCCCGCCGCAAGACCGGCATCGTCTCGCGCGGCGGCTCGATCATGGCGGCCTGGTGCCTGGCGCACCATAAGGAGTCGTTCCTCTACGAGCACTTCGAGGAGCTCTGCGAGATCCTCGCGACGTACGACGTCACCTACTCCCTCGGTGACGGGCTGCGCCCCGGTTCGATCGCCGACGCCAACGACGAGGCGCAGTTCGCCGAGCTGCGCACGCTGGGCGAACTGAACACGATCGCCAAGCGGTTCGGCGTCCAGACGATGATCGAGGGCCCCGGGCACGTCCCGATGCACAAGATCAAGGAGAACATCGACCTCCAGCAGGAGATCTGCGAGGAGGCGCCGTTCTACACGCTCGGCCCGCTGACCACGGACGTCGCGCCCGCCTACGACCACATCACCTCGGGCATCGGCGCCGCGATGATCGCCTGGTGGGGTACGGCGATGCTCTGCTACGTCACGCCCAAGGAGCACCTGGGGCTGCCCAACCGGGACGATGTGAAGACCGGCGTCATCACCTACAAGATCGCTGCACACGCGGCCGACCTGGCCAAGGGGCACCCGGGCGCGCAGGAGTGGGACGACGCGCTGTCCGACGCCCGGTTCGAGTTCCGGTGGGAGGACCAGTTCAATCTGGCCCTCGACCCGGATACGGCCCGGGAGTTCCACGACGAGACGCTGCCCGCCGAACCGGCGAAGACGGCGCACTTCTGCTCGATGTGCGGGCCGAAGTTCTGCTCGATGAAGATCTCCCAGGACATCCGGCGTCAGCACGGTGGTTCGCAGGAGGAGATCGAGGAGGGCATGGCCGAGAAGTCGAAGGAGTTCGCGGCCGCGGGCAACCGGGTCTACCTGCCGATCGCCGACTGACCTGCCACCTACGGCCGGTCGGCGCCCACGGGGGCCGGCCGGCCGTAGGTGTCTGTGGTCAGGGGCGTTGAGCGTTCCGCAGTCGCTCCACCTGCCGGGTGATCACCTCTGGGGGGAAGAAGAGGTCCTTGCCTATGCTGAGCTCGGAGAAGGTGGCGATGGTGTTCCCTGTGCGGACCACGACGAACTGCTCGTTGCGGTCGCCGCCGTACTCCGGGCCCATGGGGACGATCTCGCGGAAGGTCACCGCCTCTTCGCCGTACTCCGGTGATGCCTGCGTCGTCACCGTCGCCTCGAACGGCCCGACGTATCCCTCGCCTTCGTAGCGACGGCAGGTGGCGAGGGCCCGCTTGAGTTCCGCGAAGCGCTGTTCGGCCTGGCCGTCCTCGTAGGAGGCGAGGGTCGAGCCGCCGCCCATGATGTTCTCCTTCCAGTTGAAGTGCTGGAAGACACGAGCGAATGACGCCTCGCTGTTGCGGACATCGATGAGGGTCTGGCAGGCGGGTACGGAGACGGGAGGGAAGGAGCGTCCGCTTCCTTCCGGCAGGGGTTCCTGTACCGCGAGGGGCTCGCGTGCCTGCGGGACCTCCCCCTCCTTGAACGCGACGCTCTTGAGCTGGGCCATCGTCAGGGGCCTCGCCGGGGCCTCGGCCGAAGGGGTGGTGGACGGTGCTTCGGCGGCAGACTTCGGGTCCTGCGCCGGGGCGCACCCCGAAGCGAGGAACAGCCCTATGACTGCTCCTGCGGCTGTAGCCGTCAGCCGTGTCCCGCGCGGTTGCATGCGTCCCCCCGGACAGATGTCGATGAGGGGCCGACGCTATCCGTGCAACCAGACGGGCGCCAGCGGGTATTCGATCACGAGGCGGCACGGAAGCCGTGCTGCGCGGTGCTGCACGACGATGAACGTACCGCCAGACTCCGTCCCTTATGGGCCTCTTGATCGTTTGAACACCTTCTGGCGTGGTTCGACCCCTTGTCAGGCGACAGTATGGACACAGTCGTGTGGCAGCTGGATGTACGTTTCGCAGTTGCGTCAACTGGGCTTGACCTGTTCCTTATCTGTGGCTTACTTTCCGGCTTGCTTGGCTGAATTTTGGCGGCCCTCGCACGGGGGGCCCGGGGAGGGAAACACCATGGACTGGTACCTGGCAGTACTCAAGAACTACGCAGGCTTCAGCGGGCGCGCGCGCCGCAAGGAGTACTGGATGTTCACGCTCATCAGCTTCGTGATCAGCCTGGTGCTGTCGATCATCGGTGGCCTGATCGGCGCGGACTTCCTGTCCTACATCTACGCCGTCGCGATCCTCGTCCCGACGCTCGCGGTCAGCGTGCGCCGCCTGCACGACACGAGCCGCACCGGCTGGTGGCTCCTCATCGCGATCATCCCGCTGGTCGGCTTCATCGTCCTGATCGTCTTCCTCGCCTCGGAGGGCAAGCAGGAGCCGAACCAGTACGGCACCAACCCGAAGCTTGCTCCGCAGGTGGGCTGAACCACTCGCTCCGGCATCGGCCGGAGCATCACACAGGCCGGGCGCGGCACTTGCCGCCCCGGCCTGTGGCGTTTGCGGAACCCTCGGGCCTTACTCCGGGCGATGTTCGGGGCCGCCGAAGTCCGGGCTGGTGAAGTCGGGGCTCGTGAAGGTGGGCCGGGGGCCCGCCGACGGGCCGTCCTCCGGGCCGGAGAAGTCCGGCCTGCTGTAGCCGATCTTCGGGATGCGGTTGGGCGAGGGGTGCGGGGTCCGGGCGGCGGGGCCCGCGGTCGGGTCGGCCAGGGCGTCCCGGAGGAACGGCAGGATGCCGCGCTCCAGCAGGGCGTGCCGCCAGGCCTCCCTGGCCCGGGCGACCTCCTCCGGCAGCCCCTGCTCCTCGTCCTCGGCGGCCAGTGAGGTCGAGCCGTTGCGCAGGGCGGTGACGAGCAGTCCCACGGCGGCGACCAGGATGGCCGCGGCGGCGACGGCCGCGAAGAACCACCCGGCCGCGACCATGGTGGTGCCGAAGGCGACCGAAGGACTGACCGCCTCCAGCAGATAGCCGACGAGCAGGAAGATCACGGCGGCGGTGCCCGCGAGCAGCGGCGTCAGGACCGTGAGGACCGCTCCTATGCCGGCGCCCGGACCGGCCGCTCCCGAGCCGTCCGCGTAACTCTCGCCCTCCTGGACCGTGGCTCCGGCGGCGCGCCGCTCGGCACGGGCCTTCACGTAGTGCTCGTACTCGGTGGCCGCGGCCGCGGTGATCAGCGCCGTGGCGTCGAGCGCCATCGTGCGCAGCTGTTCGGTGTTGAGCCGGTCACCGACGCCCTCCAGGTCCGGGCGGTCGTGGGCGTGACGCAGTGCGTCGCCCAGGATCCGCGCGTACTCGGGACCGTCCTCGGCCAGCAGGTGCGGAGCGCTTGTCATCTGCATCCCCCGATGCTCCGTCGGGCCCGGCAGCCCGCGTTGACCGGGCGATCGGGCGGAAACGGAGGAGAGCCTGCTACTGATGAGCCGATGGTAGAGCGCTCACGGCGCGGGGTGACAGGGTGTTTCCGGAAATAGGCCCGATGATCGGCACGGTCCGATCCAGGAGCGTCTTCCCCGCCGAAGGTCAGTCATGCAGGGGAAGTTGGACGACCAGTAGCTTTCCGGCCATGGTCACTCCGCCGTCCATGGCGATGGCGAGCCCGTCGGCGTACACGTGCGGGCCGTTCACCACCGGCCCCGAACCGTTCTCGCCGTCCTCCGTGCCGACCTCGCCGAGGAGATACGGAATGGGGCTGTGACCATGGACGACGCGCTGTCCGCCGTACGTCGTCATCAGCTCGCGCACCGCCTCGGCGCCGCCCTCGTCCCGGAAGGCGAACCGCTTGGTGAGCTTGCGGAAGAGGTCCCAGCACTCGTCGGCGTCGTTACGCGTGAGGATGGCGTGGACCGTGTCGTTGACGTCCTCGATGGTGGAGCCGTAGTCGAGGTAGGCCGTCGTGTCGGAGTGCATCAGCAGATGCCCGTCCTCCTCGACGACCGCGTCGAGCCGGGACATCCACTGGAGGTGCACGTCCTGGAGGCGGTCCATGTCGCTCTTCTGGCCGCCGTTGAGCAGCCAGGCGGCCTGGAAGGTGGCGGTGCCGGCACCGGAGTTGACGGGGGTGTCGGAGAACCGCTTCGCGCCGATGAGCAGCAGCTCGTGGTTGCCCATCAGGGCCTTGCAGTAGCCCCCGGCCGCGGCGGCTTCCGCGGAGAGCCGCATGACGAGGTCGATGACCCCGATGCCGTCGGGGCCGCGGTCGGTGAAGTCGCCCAGGAACCAGAGCCGGGCGTTGCCCGCGGCCCAGTTGGCGTCGGCGTCGATGAGGCCCTGTTCGGCGAGGGCGGCCAGCAGCTCGTCCAGATAGCCGTGGACGTCGCCGACGACGAAGAGCGGGCCGAGCCCCTCCCCGGTGGCGGGGCGGGGTTCGGGGACGGCCTGCACCTGGACGGTGTCGCCGCGGTTGATGACGGGGAGATCGCGCTCGGTGGGGGTGTACCCCTCCGGGGGTTCGTCCCCGACGGCCACGTTGCCGGGATGCGGCAGCTGGGGCGGTGCAGCCGCGGGCGGCTGCACGGAGGCGTACGGCGTCGGCGCGTGCGGCTCCGGCGCACGCGGGGGCAGTGACGGGTGCGGCACCGCGCCGGCCGTCTGCGGTGGAACGGGCGTCTGCGCATACGGCGGAACCCGGAAGTCACGCAACGTCGCCGTCCGCACCACGGGTTCCTGACCGGCCCCCTGAGTCATCGACCCCTCCACCACCGTCGCGCCGCCGTACACCTGACGGGCCCTGCCTGGTAGAGGTGGTCCGCGGTGTCGTGCGCCCATCATAGGAATGCGGATCGATCTGTGTGACGCACCAGGGGTGGTGAATCCGCGCGCACGTACGGTTCACCGGCCGATTGGTCCGAAAAGAGCCGATCAGTCCCTGCTGGGGGAGCGAGGCGGGCTGACCGTGGTGCGCGGCGGACGGCGTTGCGAGGAGGTCCGGACGATGAGCTCCGTCGGTATCACCTGCTCCACCGGCCCGTCGTGCTCCACCCCTTCGATGGCGTCGATGAGGAGCTGGACGACGGCCGTGCCGATGCGGCGGGGCTTCAGCGAGAGGGTCGTGATGGGCGGTTCGGTGGCCGCGTACACGGTGGACTCGCTGCAGCAGACCAGCAGCAGGTCCTCAGGGACCCGCAGGCCGTAGCGGCGGGCGGCCGCGAGGAGATCGGTCCCGTTGGGGTCGAAGAGCCCGTAGACCGCGTCGGGGCGGTCCGGGCGGGCGAGCAGCCGGTCGGCGGCGACCGCGCCCGCGCAGGGGTCGTGCGCCGGGTAGGACTCGTAGACGGGGTCCTGGCCGACCCGCTCGCACCAGTGGAGATAGGCCGTGGTGGAGAGCCGGGTGTACGTGTCGGTGGTGGTGCCGGTCAGCAGGCCGATCCGGCGGGCTCCGGCGGCGGCGAGGTGGTCGAGGAGGTCGAGTACGGCGGCCCGGTGGTCGTTGTCGACCCAGGCGGTGACGGGGAGCGTCCCGGCCGGGCGGCCGTCCGAGACGACGGGCAGCCCCTGGCGGACGAGTTCGGTGACGACCGGGTCCTGGTCGGAGGGGTCGATGACGACGGTCCCGTCGAGCGCGACGTTCGACCAGACGTCGTGCCGGGAGGTGGCGGGGAGGATGACGAGGGCGTAGCCCCGGGCGAGCGCCGCCGAGGTCGCGGCTCTCGCCATCTCCGCGAAGTAGGCGAATTCGGTGAAGGTGAAAGGTTCATCCCCGTACGTGGTCACGGTCAGGCCGATGAGCCCCGACTTGCCCGTACGGAGGGTTCGGGCCGCGGCGGAGGGGCGGTAGCCCAAGCGCTCTGCGACCTCGCGGACATGGCTGCGGGTGGCGTCCGGGAGCCTGCCCTTGCCGTTGAGCGCGTCGGAGACGGTCGTGATCGAGACTCCGGCCGCGGCGGCCACGTCACGGATCCCCGCCCGTCCTGGCCGGCCGTTGCGCCGGGGGGTCTCCGTCCGGCTCACCTGGTGCTTCCCTGCTGCTGTCATGGCGAGCCGATAGTAGGGCTCCGAGGGGCGGTCGGTCCGGTCGCATATGCACGCATTGACAGGCACGTTTCTGCATGGTCATTCGCCGTCAAATCCCGTGCAAAGCAAGGCCGTTGACCGTCTTGACATTGGTGTATCAGGCATTGACGGCTGACGGCCTGCTGAATGGTCGATGTCTCGAAGAGGTCTCAACTCACCACTTCGGGGGACGCGCGCCACGGCGTGAGACACGGGCGCGCGCCGGAACCGGAAACGCTCCCCCCTGGGGAGGCCCACCACGCGGACCATTCCCGGCACTGCGGGAGATTCCGCTCCCGGGCCATTCGCAGCGGAGCCCAATCCTCATAAGGTGAGCAGTATTGATGTGTACGACGGTCGAGGAGGACCTGCGGTGAGCGAGACGAGCCCCAAGCTGCGCGCCGAGCTGGACGGCGTTCCTGCCTATGTGCCGGGCAAGCCTGCGGCGGCCGGCGGACCGGTCGCGTACAAGCTGTCCTCCAACGAGAACCCCTATCCGCCGCTGCCGGGGGTCCTGGAGTCGGCGATCAGCGCGGCGGGCAGCTTCAACCGCTACCCGGACATGGCCTGCACCGGGCTGATGAACGAGCTGTCCGACCGTTTCGGTGTGCCGCTCTCGCACCTCGCCACCGGCACCGGTTCGGTCGGCGTGGCCCAGCAGCTGCTCCAGGCCACCTCGGGCCCGGGCGACGAGGTCATCTACGCCTGGCGGTCCTTCGAGGCCTACCCGATCATCACGCAGGTGAGCGGTGCGACCTCGGTGAAGGTCCCGCTGACCGGCGGTGAGGTGCACGACCTCGACGCGATGGCCGGGGCGATCACCGACCGGACCCGGCTGATCTTCGTCTGCAACCCGAACAACCCCACCGGGACCGTGGTCCGCCGGGCGGAGCTGGAGCGGTTCCTGGACCGGGTGCCGAGCGATGTGCTGGTGGTGCTCGACGAGGCGTACAAGGAGTTCATCCGGGACGCCGACGTGCCCGACGGCATCGAGATCTACCGGGACCGGCCCAATGTGGCGGTGCTGCGGACCTTCTCCAAGGCGTACGGCCTCGCGGGGCTGCGGGTCGGGTTCGCCGTGGCCCATGAGCCGGTGGCCGCGGCGCTGCGCAAGACCGCCGTCCCCTTCGGCGTCAGCCAGCTCGCCCAGGATGCGGCGGTCGCCTCGCTGCGCGCCGAGGACGAGCTGCTGGGCCGGGTCGGCTCGCTGGTCTCCGAGCGGAGCCGGGTGAGCGAGGAGCTGGTGCGCCAGGGCTGGACCGTTCCGGAGTCGCACGCCAACTTCGTCTGGCTGCGCCTCGGTGACCGGACCCTCGACTTCGCCGCCGCCTGTGAGCGGGCCGGCGTGGTGGTGCGCCCGTTCAAGGGCGAGGGCGTACGGGTCTCGATCGGGGAGAGCGAGGGCAACGACATCTTCCTGAAGGCGGCGGAGGCGTTCCGCTCGGAGCAGTAGCGACCCGGCGCACCGCGCTGCGGGCGCCTGTACGGCCGGTGGCCCCGGACCTCGATCGACGAGGTCCGGGGCCTTCCGCGTATGTCCGGGGGCGCCTCCGGCCGAAAAGGGGTACCCCCGGCGAACGGTCCGAAAGTGTGTGCGCCATAATTGCTTGTGAATGTGAACGCGTTCACAAGCGTGCCCCCATTCCTCCCACGATCAGTGGGATTAAAGGGGCAGAGTGCCCGGTGTGACCACGGCGACGTGGTGTCACCACGGCGACGTAAGGAGAAAGACGACGTGGACCTCGCTCTGGCGCCGGAGACCCTGGCGCGATGGCAGTTCGGCATCACCACCGTCTACCACTTCCTCTTCGTTCCGCTGACGATCTCGCTCGCCGCGCTCACCGCCGGCCTGCAGACCGCCTGGGTGCGGACGGACAACGAGAAGTACCTCAGGGCCACCAAGTTCTGGGGCAAGCTGTTCCTGATCAACATCGCCATGGGTGTCGTGACGGGCATCGTCCAGGAGTTCCAGTTCGGCATGAACTGGTCCGACTACTCGCGCTTCGTCGGTGACATCTTCGGCGCCCCGCTCGCCTTCGAGGCGCTGATCGCCTTCTTCTTCGAGTCCACCTTCATCGGACTGTGGATCTTCGGCTGGGACCGGCTGCCCAAGAAGATCCACCTCGCCTGCATGTGGATGGTCTCGCTCGGCACGATCCTCTCCGCCTACTTCATCCTGGCGGCCAACTCCTGGATGCAGCACCCGGTCGGCTACCGCATCAACGAGGAGCGCGGCCGCGCCGAGCTCACCGACTTCTGGAAGGTGCTCACCCAGGACACCGCGGTCACCCAGTTCTTCCACACCATCACGGCCGCGTTCCTGGTCGGCGGGGCCTTCATGGTCGGCATCGCCGCCTTCCACCTCGCGCG
The DNA here is from genome assembly GCF_014650075.1 of Streptomyces microflavus. GTDB lineage: Bacteria > Actinomycetota > Actinomycetes > Streptomycetales > Streptomycetaceae > Streptomyces > Streptomyces microflavus. The sequence continues at coordinate 612,826 of NZ_BMUG01000002.1, forward strand.
CAAGAAGCACATCCCGGTGATGCGGACCTCGCTGCGGCTGGGGCTGGTCACGGTCGTCATCGCCGGACTGCTCACCGCCGTCAGCGGCGACTCGCTGGCCAAGGTGATGTTCCGCCAGCAGCCGATGAAGATGGCCGCCGCCGAGGCGCTGTGGGACGGACAGAACGGCGCGCCCTTCTCGATCTTCGCGTACGGGGACGTCAGCGAGGGCCACAACTCCGTCGAGATCTCGCTCCCCGGGGTGCTCTCCTTCCTCGCCGACAACGACCCGAACTCCTACGTCCCGGGCATCAACGACATCAACAAGGCGCAGGAGGAGAAGTACGGCCCCGGCGACTACCGGCCCAACATCCCGGTCGCGTTCTGGAGCTTCCGCTGGATGATCGGGTTCGGGATGGCCTCCTTCGGCCTCGGCATCCTGGGGCTCTGGCTGACCCGGCGGAAGTTCCTGCTGCCACCGGCGCTGCGGACCGGCGAGGACGAAGTGCCGAACCTGGTCCTCTTCCGGAACAAGGCGCTCAGTCCGAAGTTCACCAAGCTCTACTGGCTCACCGCGCTCTGGACCCTGCTGTTCCCGCTCATCGCCAACTCCTGGGGCTGGATCTTCACCGAGATGGGCCGCCAGCCGTGGGTGGTCTACGGAGTCCTCCAGACCCGCGACGGGGTCTCCCCCGGCGTATCGCAGGGCGAGATCCTCACCTCGATGATCCTCTTCACCCTGATCTACGCCGTGCTCGCGGTCATCGAGGTCAAGCTGCTCGTGAAGTACATCAAGGCCGGGCCGCCGGAGCTCACCGAGTCCGACCTCAACCCGCCCACCCGGATCAACGGCCACGACGACGAAGACGCCGACCGGCCCATGGCCTTCTCGTACTGAGAGCACAGGAGCTGAGAGATGGAACTCCACGACATCTGGTTCGTGCTCATCGCCGTCCTCTGGATCGGCTACTTCTTCCTGGAAGGATTCGACTTCGGCATCGGGGTCCTCACCAAGCTGCTCGCCCGCGACCGCAAGGAGCGGCGGGTCCTCATCAACACGATCGGGCCCGTCTGGGACGGCAACGAGGTCTGGCTGCTCAGCGCGGGCGGCGCGACCTTCGCGGCCTTCCCCGAGTGGTACGCCACGCTGTTCTCCGGCTTCTACCTGCCGCTGCTGATCATCCTGCTCTGCCTGATCGTGCGCGGGGTCGCCTTCGAGTACCGGGCCAAGCGCACCGAGGAGCGGTGGCAGACGAACTGGGAGAACGCGATCTTCTGGACCTCGCTGATCCCCGCGGTGCTGTGGGGCGTGGCGTTCGGGAACATCGTGCGCGGCGTGAAGATCGACGCCGACATGGAGTACGTCGGCACCTTCTTCGACCTGCTGAACCCGTACGCGATCCTCGGCGGGCTCGTCACGCTCTTCCTCTTCACCTTCCACGGCGCGGTGTTCGCCGCGCTCAAGACGGCCGGGGACATCCGGGTGCGGGCGCGTTCGCTGGCCCTGAAGCTGGGGCTGGCCACGGCGGTTCTCGCGCTGGGCTTCCTGCTCTGGACCCAGGCCGCCGACGGAGACCGCTGGAGCCTGGTGGCGCTGATCGTGGCGGTGGTGGCCCTGGTGGCGGCGATCGGTGCCATCGCCAAGGGGCGCGAGGGCTGGTCGTTCGCGTTCTCGGGGCTGACCATCGTGGCGGCGGTGGGGATGCTGTTCCTGACGCTCTTCCCGAACGTCATGCCGTCCTCGCTGAACGAGGCCTGGAACCTCACGGTCACCAACGCCTCGTCCACGCCGTACACGCTGAAGATCATGACCTGGTGCGCCGGCATCGCCACACCCATGGTGCTGCTGTACCAGAGCTGGACGTACTGGGTGTTCCGCAAGCGGATCGGCACCCAGCACATCGCGGATGCGCACTGATCCGCACCGGCCCCGCCGGGCCGTGTTTCACGTGAAACACGGCCCAGCTCACCTCACAGATCCCGCCGATCCCGCTGGGGGATGTTTCACGTGAAACCGATCGACCCGCGACTGGTGCGGTACGCCCAGGCCACCCGCCTCTTCCTGGCGGCCGTGGTGGCCCTCGGTCTGGTCGGCGCCGCGCTGGTGATCGCCCAGGCCATGCTCATCGCCGAGATCGTGGTGGGCGGGTTCGAGGACGGGCTCACGGTCACCGAGCTCCGTGCCCCGCTGCTCCTGCTCGCGACGGTGGCCGTGGGCCGGGCCCTGGTCGCCTGGCTCACCGAGCTGGCGGCCCACCGGGCGAGCGCGGCGGTCAAGTCCGAGCTGCGTGGCCGGCTCCTGGAGCGGGCCGCGCAGCTCGGCCCCGGCTGGCTGAGCGGGCAGCGCACCGGCTCCCTGGTGGCGCTGGCGACCCGAGGGGTCGACGCGCTCGACGACTACTTCGCGCGCTATCTGCCGCAGCTCGGCCTTGCGGTCGTCGTGCCGGTGGCGGTGCTGGCCCGGATCGTCACCGAGGACTGGGTCTCGGCGGCGATCATCGTGGTCACGCTGCCCCTCATCCCCCTCTTCATGATCCTGATCGGCTGGGCCACCCAGTCCCGGATGGACCGGCAGTGGCAGCTGCTGTCCCGCCTCTCCGGCCACTTCCTGGACGTCGTCGCGGGGCTGCCGACGCTCAAGGTCTTCGGCCGCGCCAAGGCCCAGGCCGAGTCGATCCGCACCATCACCTCGCAGTACCGCCGGGCCACCGTGCGCACCCTGCGGATCGCCTTTCTCTCCTCGTTCGCCCTGGAGCTGCTCGCGACCCTGTCGGTCGCCCTGGTCGCCGTCACCATCGGGATGCGTCTCGTGCACGGCGAACTCGACCTCTACACCGGCCTCGTGGTCCTGATCCTCGCCCCGGAGGCGTATCTGCCGATCCGGCAGGTCGGGGCCCAGTACCACGCGGCGGCTGAGGGGCTCTCGGCCGCCGAGGAGATCTTCGCGGTCCTGGAGACCGAGCCCCGGGGGACGGGCACCGAGGACGTCCCGGACTCGACGCGCCTGGAGCTGGAGGGCGTGACCGTACGCCACGAGGGCCGCACCGAACCGTCGCTGGACGCCGTGTCCCTCACCGTCGAGCCGGGGGAGACCGTGGCCCTGGTCGGCCCGAGCGGCGTCGGCAAGTCCACCCTGCTGAATGTGGTCCTGGGGTTCGCCGTACCCGACGAGGGACGCGTCCGGGTCGGCGGCCGGGATCTCGCGGAGCTGGACCCGGAGCGCTGGCGGAGCCGGATCGCGTGGGTCCCCCAGCGGCCGCACCTCTTCGCGGGCACGATCGCGGAGAACGTCCGCCTCGCCCGGCCCGACGCCGACGACGCGGCGGTGGTGGCGGCGCTGCGGGACGCGGGGGCGTACGACTTCGTCGCGGAGCTGCCCGACGGGGAGCGGACGCTGCTGGGCGAGGACGGCGCCGGGCTCTCCGCGGGCCAGCGCCAGCGCCTCGCGATCGCGCGCGCGTTCCTCGCCGACCGTCCGCTGCTGCTCCTGGACGAGCCGACCGCGAGCCTGGACGGGGAGACGGAGGCGGGGATCGTCGACGCCGTACGGAGGCTGGCGGCGGGCCGGACCGTGCTGCTGGTCGTCCACCGCCCGGCGCTGCTGGCGGTGGCGGACCGGGTGGTGACGCTGGAGCCGCGAGCGGTGGAGGCCCAGGGACCGGCCGCGTCGGTCGTCGCGCCCGGGCTGCCCGTGCCGCAGCCCCTCGCGGGTGGTGAGCCGCTGGACGCGCGGCGCCCCGGCGACGTACTGGAGGCGGCGGACCTGCTGGAGCCCGGGGACGTACGGGAGGGGGACACCGCACTGCTGCGGGAGACCGACTCCCGCCCCGGGCGGGTCCTCGCCCGGGTCCGTGAAGCGGCGGGAGCACAGCGCGGGCAGCTGGCCCTGGCGCTGCTGCTGGGCAGCCTCGCGGTGGGGTCGGCCGTGGGGCTCATGGCCGTCTCCGGCTGGCTGATCTCCCGCGCCTCCGAACAGCCGCCGGTGCTCTACCTGATGATGGCCGTCACCGCGACGCGCGCCTTCGGTATCGGCCGGGCGGTCTTCCGGTACGCGGAGCGCCTCGTCTCCCACGACGCCGTGCTCAAGCTGCTCGCCGAGCTCCGGGTGGCGGTCTACCGGGGCCTCGAACGCGTCGCGCCCGCCGGTCTGCGCACGGTGCGCCGGGGTGACCTGCTCTCCCGGCTCGTCGCCGACGTGGACGCGCTCCAGGACTACTGGCTGCGCTGGCTGCTGCCCGCCGGGACCGCGCTCACGGTCTCCGTGGCCGCCGCCGGGTTCACCGGCTGGCTGCTGCCCGAGGCGGGTGTGGTCCTCGCGGTCGGGCTGCTGGTCGCCGGGGTCGGCGTGCCGCTGGTCAGCGGTGCCTTCGCCCGCCGTACGGAGCGTCAGCTGGCGCCCGCGCGCGCTGCCTTGGCCACCCGGGTCACCGATCTCCTCGGCGGAACGGCCGAGCTGACCGTCGCCGGGGCGCTCCCGGCCCGGCAGGCCCACATGCGGGCCGCCGACGGGCTGCTGACCCGGATCGCCTCCCGTGCGGCCACCGCGACGGCCCTCGGCAGCGGGCTCTCCGCCCTGGTCTGCGGGCTCACGGTGGTGGCCGCCGCACTCGTCGCCGTCCCCGCCGTGAACGACGGCCGGCTGGCCGGGGTCGCGCTCGCGGTGGTGGTGCTCACCCCGCTCGCCGCCTTCGAGGCCGTCGCCGGACTGCCGCTCGCGGTCCAGTACCGCCAGCGGGTCCTGCGGAGTGCGGAGCGCGTGTACGAGGTGCTCGACGCCCCCGTACCCGTACGGGAGCCCGCGGCCCCGGCCGATGCGCCCTCCTCCCCGTTCCCGCTGGAGGTGCGGGGGCTGTCGGCCCGCTACCCGGGGGCCCGCCACGACGCCCTGCGGTCGCTCGACCTGACGCTGGTGCCCGGCCGTCGCATCGCGGTCGTCGGCCCCTCCGGCTCGGGCAAGACGACGCTCGCGCAGGTGCTCCTCCGCTTCCTGGACGCCTCGTCGGGGACGTACAGCATCGGTGGTGTGGAGGCGGACGCCCTGGACGGCGACACCGTACGGCGCTCCGTCGGCCTGTGTGCCCAGGACGCCCACGTCTTCGACAGCTCGATCCGCGAGAACCTGCGGCTCGCCCGTACCGGGGCGAGCGACGCCGAGCTGTACGACGCGCTCTCCCGGGCCCGGCTGCTGGAGTGGGTCCGCTCCCTGCCGGAGGGGCTCGACACTCCGGTGGGTGAGCACGGCGCCCGGCTCTCCGGGGGCCAGCGTCAGCGCCTCGCCCTGGCCCGGGCGCTGCTGGCCGACTTCCCGGTCCTCGTCCTGGACGAGCCGGCCGAGCACCTCGACCTGGTGACCGCCGACGCGCTCACCGCCGACCTGCTGGCGGCGACGGAGGGGCGTACGACCGTTCTGATCACCCATCGGCTGGCCGGGGTCGAGGCGGTCGACGAGGTGCTGGTGCTGGACGCGGGCCGGGTGGCGCAGCGCGGGCCGTACGCGGAACTCGCCGCGGAGGACGGGCCGCTGCGCCGCATGCTGGAGCGGGAGAACGAGACGGTGGCGGCGGGGGCCTGAGGCCGGACGGTGCGGTGCGACCCCCGGGTGTGCCGTGCGGCCCCTCCCGGGTGGTGCCGTGCGGCCTCCCCCGGGTGTGCCCTGTGGCCCTGAGGGTGCCCCATGGAGAGAAACCCGACTTTCCTCCCCAATCGCCACTAACTAGGCTCAGGCCATGGCAGAGCCGGATCCGCAGGACTCACTCGATGCCGCTACGCAGGCCACCCGCAGCCTGCAGGGCCTCTCCACCGAACTCACCGCCCGGGTTCCGCAGCTTCTGGAAGCGATGCGTTCGGTCGGCACGGGACTGGAGCTGCACTCCACCCTGGACCGCATCTGCGCGACCGCGGCCGAGCTCGCCCACGCCCAGTACGCCGCCATCGGCGTCGTCGACGAGGCGGGCGAGGGGCTCTCCGACTTCGTCACGTACGGGGTGCCCGAGGAGGTCGTCCGGGCGATCGGGCGCAGGCCCGACGGACACCACGGCCTCCTGGGTGCACTGATCCACGACCCCGAACCCGTACGGCTGGCCGATCTGACCGGCGATCCGCGGTACGCCGGATTCCCGCCGGGCCACCCCCGGATGCGGACCTTCCTCGGGGTGCCGATCCGGGTCCAGGGGGAGATCTTCGGCAACCTCTACCTGACCGAGAAGCGGGAGGGCGCCGAATTCAGCGACTACGACCTGCACATGGTGCGGGTGCTCGCCACCGAGGCCGGGATCGCCATCGGCAACGCCCGGCTGTACGAGGCGGCACGGCAGCGGGAGCGCTGGATCGACGGTTCGGTGGCGGTGACCACCGCCCTCCTCTCGGGCGGGGATGCCGACGACGCGCTCTCCGTGGTCGCCGAACAGGCCCGCCACCTCGCCGATTCGGCTGCCGGGATCGTGCTGCTGCCCACGGCGGAGGGCGGTCTCGAGATCGTCGCCGTCTCCGCCGACGATCCCTCGTCCTCGCTCGGGGTGATCATCCCGGCCCGCTCCGCGGTGGTGGCGAAGCTGCTGGCGGGCGAGGCGGTCTTCATCGACGACTCGGCCACCGACAGCCGGATGGTCACCCGGCTGGCAGGCCTCTTCGGGCCCAGCATGCTGCTGCCGCTGCAGAGCGGCGGCCGGGTGCTCGGCGCCCTGGCGACGCCCCGGGCCAGGGGAGCGCGCCCGTTCAGCCGGACCGAGCGCACGCTGGCCACCCAGTTCGCCTCGCAGGCCGCCCTCGCGCTGATGATGGCCGAGGCGCAGCGGGACCGGGAGCGGCTCGCGGTCTACGAGGACCGCGACCGGATCGCCCGCGACCTCCACGACCTCGTGATCCAGCGGCTGTTCGCCACCGGGATGATGCTGGAGAGCGCCCAGCGCCGGTCGGTGGTCCCCGAGGTGCGGACGGGGGTGGGCCGGGCGGTCGACGAGCTGGACGTGACCATCCAGGAGATCCGTACGGCCATCTTCGCGCTCCAGCAGGAACCGGCAGAGGCCCCTTCGGGGCTCCGCACCCGGGTCCTGCGGGAGATCAACATGGCGGCGGTCCCGCTAGGGTTCAAGCCCTCGCACCGCTTCCTGGGTGCCGTCGACTCGCTCGTGGGTGAGCTGACCGGCAAGAACCTCGTCGCCGCGCTGCGCGAGGCCCTGTCCAACGCCTTCCGGCACGCCCGGGCCTCCGTGATCGACGTGGTCGTCGACGCCACGGCGACCCTGCCGGACGGCCGGGCCGCCGTGCGCCTGTCGGTCGCGGACGACGGGGTGGGCATCCCGGAGGGCGGTCGCCGCAGCGGACTGCGCAATCTGGCCCGCCGGGCCGAGTCGTTGGGCGGGGCGAGCTGGTTCGGCCCGGGGATCGGGGAGGACGGGGGCGGTACGACGGTGGTGTGGGAGGCCCCGTTGTGAGCCACCGGGCGGCCCGGTGAGCGTGGGGGGGGCGGGTGGTCAGCGGGCGGCGAGGATCCGCTCGATGACCACGGCCACCCCGTCCTCCTCGTTGGTGAGGGTCTGCCCCGAGGCGGCGGCCAGCGCGGCGGGGTGGGCGTTGCCCATCGCGTACGAGGCACCGGCCCAGGCGAGCATCTCGACGTCGTTGGGCATGTCGCCGAAGGCGACCACCTCGGCGGCGGAGATACCGCGCTGGGCGCAACAGGCGGAGAGCGTACTGGCCTTGGAGACGCCGAGCCCGCTGACCTCCAGGAGCGCGGAGGGGCTGGAGCGGGTGATGGAGGCCCGCTCCCCGGCCGCCGTGCGGGCCAGGGCGAGGAAGGCGTCGGGGGGCATCTCGGTGTGGTGGGCGAGGAGTTTGAGCACGGGGGCGCCCTCGCCCGGGGCGTCCTCGTGCAGCAGCTTCTCGGCGACGGCGACCGTGGCGCCCGGGTCCAGGTGGAAGGGCGGGTAGGACGGTTCGTAGTTGATGCCGGTGGTCAGCTCGACGGCGAAGGAGGTGCCGGGGGCGGCTTCGCGCAGGGTGTGCACGACGTGCAGGGCGGCCTCGCGCTCCAGCGCCCGTACGGTGAGCAGCTCGCGGTCCGCCCGCAGGTCGGTGACGACGGCCCCGTTGGCGCAGATCGCCAGCCCGTGGCCCTGCACATGGTCGCTGACGACGCCCATCCAGCGGGCCGGCCTGCCGGTGACGAAGAAGACCTCGATCCCGGCCTCCTCGGCCGCGGCGAGCGCTGCGACGGTGCGTGCGGAGAGCGTCTTGTCGTCGCGCAGCAGGGTGCCGTCGAGGTCGGTCGCGATCAGCCGGGTCAGGGCAGGCAGAGGCGCATCGGTAGCTGGGGTCACGTCGTCATTCTCGCCCACCGGAGTGCACGTGCGTGCGGAGGGGCGCACATGTGAGTGGGCGCGCCCCTGATCTGCGGAACATTCCTCAGGCATATGCCAAGCGGTCGTGGGGAGGTCGTTCCGCTCGGGGGCGGCCGTAGGCTCAGAGGCATGACCTTGCGCCTGAGCACTGTGATCCTGCCCGTCCACCGCTGGCACGAAGGGGGCCGTGAGCGCTGGCAGCGCGCGGAGGAGCTGGGTTTCCACACCGCCTACACCTACGACCACCTGTCGTGGCGGAGCTTCCGCGAGCGGACGTGGTTCGGCGCGCTCCCCACGCTCACCGCCGCCGCGACGGCCACGCAGCGGCTGCGCCTCGGCACACTGGTCACCTCACCGAACTTCCGCCACCCCGTGACGCTGGCCAAGGAGCTGATCTCCCTGGACGACATCTCCGGCGGCAGGATCACCCTCGGCATCGGCGCCGGAGGCAGCGGGTTCGACGCCACTGCGCTGGGCCAGGAGGCCTGGACCCCGAGGGAGCGTGCCGACCGCTTCGGCGAGTTCCTCCCGCTCCTGGACCGCCTGCTCACCGAGGACGCGGTGACGGAGCACGGAACGCACTACTCCGCCGTGGAGGCCCGCAACATCCCGGGCTGCGTGCAGCGCCCCCGGCTGCCCTTCGCGGTCGCCGCGACCGGCCCGCGCGGTCTGCGGCTCGCCGCCCGGCACGGGCAGGCGTGGGTGACCACCGGTGACCCGAAGCTGTACGAGGAGGGCACCCCGGAGCAGTCGGTCCAGGCCCTCCGCGAGCAGAGCAAGAAGCTCGCCGCCGCCTGCGAGGAGATCGGCCGGGACGCGTCCGAACTGGACCGGATCCTGCTCACCGGCTTCACCCCCGACCGCAACACCCCGCTGGAGTCGGTGGACGCCTTCGTCGACTTCGCGGGCCGCCATGCGGAGCTCGGCTTCACCGAGATCGCCATCCACGCCCCGATCCCGGACTCCGACTTCGACACGGACCCGGCCGTCTACGAGCGCATCGCGACCGAGGCGCTCGCCCAGCTGGCCTGAGGACCGGGGGAGTTCACCCGCGCAGGCGCAGAAATTCCGGAGGTACGGCGTCGGCGAGCCAGACCCCGTTGGCGCTGACCCGGAAGACATGGCCGGCGCGGTGCATGGCGCCCGCGTCCACGGTCAGCACCAGCGGGCGGCCGCGCCGGGCGCCGACCCGGGTGGCCGTCTCACGGTCGGGGGAGAGGTGGACGTGGTGGCGGGCCATGGGGCGCAGGCCCTCGGCCCGGATCGCGTCCATCGCCGGGGCGACCGTGCCGTGGTAGAGGTACGCCGGCGGCTGCGCGGGCGGCAGGTCCAGGTCGACGGTGACGGTGTGGCCCTGGTTGGCACGGATGCGGTCGCCGTCCACCGTGAAGCGGCGTTTGTCGTTGACGGCCACGACGTGGTCGAGCTCGGCCCGGGTGACGGGGAAGCCGTGGCGGGCCGCCGCGTCCAGCAGCGTCCCGACGGCGACCCAGCCGTTGTCGTCGAGGGTGAGGCCGATGCGCTCCGGCTGGTGCCGCAGATGGGCCGAGAGGTACTTGGACACCTTGACGGTGCGACGTTCGTCCATCCCGCCAGAGTGCCTGTGGGCAGTTCACCGGTGCATCCGGATTTCTTACAGGATTCTTTTCCGTTTTCTCCGAACCGATGTTTGATCCACAGCTAACTCGGGTTATCCACAGGCTATTTGACGGTTCTGTGGACAAGTGGCGTGCGATTTAACCCATTTCGTCAAGTTTGTTGGCTCCTGGGCGAGATGAGGCGAGGGTATCCAAGGTCCTTGCCTGCAGCTCGCGTTCGGTGGCCGCCGCGATGAAGGCCGCCACCTGCTCCGCCCCAACCAGATCCTGCACGGCCTGCGTTGTCCGGGCCGGCAACAGCACCGGACGGGTCTCGCTCCCCTCGATGGCGCTCTCGCGCGACCCGAGGTGGTGGTGCAGGTGCCGGGTGGCGAACGTCCGCATCGCACGGGCCAGTTCGGCGTCCACGGTCTGCTGGGCGAGCGGCCGCAGGCGGCGCACCATCGACGCCGCCTCGGCCGCGTCGGAGTCGGTGGGCGGGTGGTGACCGAGATAGCGGGCGAAGACGTGCTCGGTGGTGAACTCCAGGAAACGGGAGGCTATGTGCTCGACCTGGCCGCGAAGCTCCTTGAGATGACCGGAGATCGCGAGCAGCGGAACGCCCGCCGCGTGCAACTCGACGGCCACCGCCAGCTCCTGGGGGCTCGGTACGAGGAACTCGTCGGCCCGGCCGGGGACGCGCTCCAGCACCCCGAGCTCCACCGCCTCGGCGATCGCCTCGTCGTCCTGCGAACCGCCGAACCTCGCGTCGAGCTCCTCGCGGGTGATCCGGTCGGCCTTCTCGTCGGTCCAGGGGCCGTGCACCTCCGCGGCCAGGCCCAGGACCCCGCCCAGCCCCCGCCCCGCGTCCCACGCCTCCAGCAGCTCCTTGATGCTGGCCAGGGTGTAGCCGCGGTCCAACAGGTCCGCGATCCGGTGCAGCCGGGCCAGATGCGTCTCCCCGTACACATTGGCCCGTCCGCGCCGCTCGGGCGTCGGCAGCAGCCCGCGGTCCTGGTACGCCCTGATCGTGCGGACCGTCGCCCCGCTGGCGTGGGCCAGGTCCTCGATCCGGTACTCGGCACCCGCCCCCCGCCCGCTCACAGCGGCGGCTTCAGCCGGGCGATCCCCCGCAGCACACCCGGGCTGACCCGGGAGAGCAGCCGGACACCACGCGCCTCCGGAGTCACCGGCACCACGGCCTGGTTGCGGACGACCGCCCGCAGGATCGCGTCGGCGACCTTCTCCGGCGGGTAGTTGCGCCGGCCGTAGAGCCGGGTGGTCCGCTTCCGCAGCCGCTGCTCCTCCGCCGCGTCGGTTCCGGCGAAGCGAGTGGTGGCGGTGATGTTGGTGTTGACGATGCCGGGGCATATGGCGCTGACCCCGATCGACTTCTCCGCCAGCTCGGCCCGCAGGCATTCGCTCAGCATCAGCACGGCCGCCTTCGACGTGCTGTACGCGGGCAGTGCCCGGGAGGGCTGAAAGGCCGCGGCCGACGCGGTGTTGACGATATGGCCGCCCTGACCCCGGTCGGCCATCTGCTTGCCGAAGATCCGGCAGCCGTGGATGACGCCCCAGAGATTGACGTCGAGGACCTTCTTCCACTCCTCGCTGGTGGTCTCCAGGAACGAGCCGGAGAGCCCGATCCCGGCGTTGTTCACCAGGACGTCGACGATGCCGTACTCGGCGGCGACCTTGTCGGCGAGCTTCTCCATCGCCGCCTCGTCACCGACGTCGACCGCCTCGCCCCAGGCCGCGGGAGCCCCGACCAGCCGGGCCAGCTCCGCCGTCCTGGCGGCCCCTTCCGCATCGCGGTCCACGGCCACCACCCGGGCGCCCGCCTCGGCGAACGCGAAGGCCGTGGCCCGCCCGATCCCGGAGGCCGCCCCGGTCACCAGGACCAGCTGACCGCCGAACCGCTCCGCGTACGGCCCCTTCGCCGTCTGCTGCTGGGCCGGCAACCCCTCCTGGCCGTCCGCCTCGTTGGCGGCGGCGAACTCACCGATCCACGCGGCCAGCTGGTCGGGCCGGGTGCGCGGCACCCAGTGCTTGGCCGGCAGCGACCGGCGCACCAGGCGGGGGACCCACTGCTCCAGGTCGTCGTAGAGCCGCTCGGAGAGGAAGGAGTCGCCGGTCGGCGTGATGAGCTGGACCGGCGCGTGGGCGTAGGCGTCGGCGCGCGGCCTGCCCAGCCGGGCGCGGACGTTGTCCCGGTAGAGCCAGGCCCCGTGCGCCGCGTCGTCGGGCAGGGAGGCGGTCGGGTAGTCGCCCGCGGGCACCTTCTCCAGCCGCTGGAGGATCCCGGGCCACCGCTTGCCGAGGGGCCCGCGCCAGGCCAGCTCCGGCAGCACCGGCGTATGGAGCATGTAGACATACCAGGACTTGGCGCCCTGGCCGAGCAGCTGGCCGACCCGGCGGGGGGTGGGCCGGGCCATCCGCTGTTTGATCCAGTGCCCGAAGTGGTCCAGGGAGGGGCCCGACATCGAGGTGAAGGAGGCGATCCTGCCCTCGGTCCGCCCGACCGTGACGAACTCCCAGGACTGCACGGACCCCCAGTCGTGCCCGACCACATGGACCGGCCGGTCCGGGCTGACGGCGTCGATCACCGCGAGGAAGTCGTCGGTCAGCTTCTCCAGGGTGAAGCCGCCGCGCAGCGGCCTGGGCGCTGTCGACCTGCCGTGGCCCCGGACGTCGTACAGCACGACGTGCCACTGCTCGGCGAGCCGCACGGCGACCTCGGACCAGACCTCCTTGCTGTCCGGGTATCCGTGCACCAGCACCACCGTCGGCCGGTCCGCGTCGCCCAGTTCGGCGACGCAGAGCTCGACGCCACCCGTACGTACCCGGCGCTCGCGCGCTCCCTGCAGACTCACGCCGCCACCTTCTCCTCGGCCCAGCGCCGCACATGCGGCAGATCGTCGTCCAGCCAGAAGGCGCTCTGCTCGGGGTCCTTGGAGTCGGTGACGACCAGGATCTCCTCGAACTTCGCGCCCGTACCCCGGAATCCGAGGTGGGGTTCGACCGCCCACAGCCCTGGCTGCGGGGGATGGTCGGAGAAGCTGTACGGGCTCCACAGCGGCGACCAGCCGTCCCGGTGGCCGTGCACCGCGTCGCTCACCAGCCCCTTGAGGGACTGGGTCCCGAACCCGAACACCTGCGGGGACCAGCGCCGTTCGGCGACTCGGTCCACCTTGTGGGCGATGACGCCGAAGGGGTAGGCCCGGTGCCTGTTCGCGTACCCCTGTGCGGTCATGAGGCGTTCGACGTCCTCGTAGATCTCGCGGAGCGAACGGCGCTCGCGCACCTCCCGCAGGATCAGCTCGCGGTGCGCCTCCAGGTCCGCCAGCAGCCTGTCGTGCAGCGGGTTGAGGCCGAGGCAGCCGGAATAGCCGATGTCGGCCGTATATCCCTTGTACACCGGGGCCATGTCGAGGATGAACGGCATGCCCGGCTCCAGCTTCCGGTTGGTGGGGAAGAACTGGAGCGGCACCTTGAACCCGGCGAACGCGGTGCGGTCCCCGAACCAGGCGAAGGGGAGGTGGAACCAGTCCCGCACACCGCGCTCCCGCAGCCACACCCGCTGCATCCGGGCCGCCTCGCGCTCGGTCACCCCCGACCTGAGCTGACCGGCGACGGCCTCGGCGCAGGCGTAGGCCAGGCGCTGCACCTCTCTGAACCCCCGCAGCTCCGGGGCGCTCAACCCCCGCCGCTCCGGCGCGCTTTCGTCCTGCACTGCCGAGACCATGCCACCGTCCGTTCCCTGCCGTGTGCGGTACGTGCCCGTAACGTGACACTGATGAATGTGACAATGTCCAGCGGCTACGTCAAGGGGTGTGCGAGGCCTGTGGACAACTCCCGGCGCCGGCGAAACCGCCGCCACCCAGGCCCGCACCCGGAGGCCGGAACTCCTCCTTCGCGGGGTCCCCCTACGGGGCCGTACGACTGGAGTCTGATGCCGATCCAGCCGTCAAGGCTGACGATCCCTGTGGCCCGCGCCACTACCGTCGTACTCGTGACTGCCGTTATCGCTACCGAAGCCCTGAGCAAGCGGTTCCCCCGGGTGACCGCGCTCGACCGGCTCACGTTGGACATCGGACCAGGTGTGACCGGTCTGGTGGGTTCCAACGGAGCCGGCAAGTCCACACTGATCAAGATCCTTCTGGGTCTCTCCCCCGCCACCGAGGGCCGGGCCGCAGTGCTCGGGCTCGACGTGGCGACGAGCGGTGCCGCCATCCGGGAGCGGGTGGGGTACATGCCGGAACACGACTGCCTCCCGCCCGATGTGTCGGCCACCGAGTTTGTCGTGCACATGGCTCGCATGTCGGGGCTGCCGCCGACCGCGGCCCGGGAGCGCACCGCCGACACCCTGCGCCACGTCGGCCTCTACGAGGAGCGCTACCGCCCCATCGGCGGCTACTCGACCGGTATGAAGCAGCGGGTGAAGCTGGCCCAGGCCCTGGTCCACGACCCCCAGCTGGTCCTCCTCGACGAGCCGACCAACGGCCTGGACCCGGTCGGCCGCGACGAGATGCTCGGCCTGATCCGCCGGATCCACACCGACTTCGGCATCTCCGTCCTGGTGACCTCGCACCTCCTGGGCGAGCTGGAACGCACCTGCGACCACGTCGTCGTCATCGACGGCGGAGCCCTCCTGCGCTCCAGCTCCACCAGCGACTTCACCCAGATCACCACCACCCTCGCGGTCGAGGTGACCGACAGCGACACCCACCCCGACGGCACCGACGCCCTGCGCCGGATCCTCACGAAGGCCGGGGTCGCCCTGGTCGGCCACGACGGGCTCGACGCGGAGGGGCTGCCGGGCGCGGGCCACATCCTGCTGGTCGAGGCCACCGGCGAGGAGACCTACGACCTGGTCCGCGACAGCGTCGCCGGGCTCGGCCTCGGCCTGGTCCGCATGGAGCAGCGCCGCCACCACATCGCCGAGGTCTTCCGTACCGAACAGGACGCGGCGCGCACCGCCGCCGTCCCGGCCCAGGCCGCCACCGCCGGGGCCGCACAGCAGAAGGGGAGCGGTCGCGATGAGCACTGAGACCGGGACCGCGACCGGGCGCGACACCTCCCGGATCCACAACATCGGCTACCGCTCCTACGACGGCAAGCGGCTCGGCCGGGCCTACGCCCGCCGCTCCCTCTACTCGCAGACCCTGCGCGGCTCCTTCGGACTCGGCCGTTCCGCCAAGTCCAAGGTGCTGCCCATGCTGCTGTTCGGCGTGATGACCCTGGTGGCGGCGATCCTGGTGGCCGTCTCCATGGCCGCACCGGACGCCTCCAAGCTGGTGGTCAAGTACACCTCGTACGCGATCTACCTCCAAGCGGTCATCGGCCTCTTCATCGCCGCACAGGCCCCGCAGGCGGTCTCCAGGGACCTCCGCTTCAAGAGCGTCCCCCTGTACTTCTCGCGGCCGATCGAACGCGCCGACTACGTCGTCGCCAAGCTCGCCGCCACGGCGTCCGCGCTCTTCATCCTCACCGGGGCGCCGCTGCTCGTCCTCTATGTGGGCTCTCTGCTCGCGAAGTTCGACTTCGTCGACCAGACCAAGTGGTTCGGCCAGGGGCTGGTTTCGGTGGCGCTGCTCTCCGTGCTGTTCGCCGGGCTCGGCCTGGTGATGGCCGCCCTGACGCCGCGCCGGGGCTTCGGTGTCGCCGCGGTGATCGCGGTGCTGACCATCTCCTACGGTGCCGTCTCCACGGTCCAGGCCATCGCCTGGGAGACCGGTTCGCCCGGCGCCGTGGAGTGGCTCGGCCTCTTCTCGCCGATCACGCTGATCGACGGCGTACAGACCGCGTTCCTCGGCGCCACCTCCGCCTTCCCCGGAGGGGAAGGCCCGGGGGCCGGTACGGGCGTGGTCTACCTGTTCGTTGTTCTCGCGCTCGTCGCCGGCTCGTACGCCGTCCTGATGCGCCGCTACCGGAGGGTCGGGCTGTGACCACCATCGAGATCGACCACACCTCGCGCTGGTTCGGCAATGTGGTCGCCGTCAACGACGTCTCCATGACGGTGGGCCCCGGCGTCACCGGGCTGCTCGGCCCGAACGGCGCCGGAAAGTCCACGCTCATCAACATGATGGGCGGATTCCTCGCCCCTTCGACGGGGAAGGTCACGCTCGGCGGACGGCCGATCTGGCGCAACGAGAGCGTCTACAAGGAGATCGGCATCGTCCCGGAGCGGGAAGGGATGTACGACTTCCTGACCGGCAAGGAGTTCGTCGTCGCCAACGCCGAACTCCAGGGCCTGGGAGGCGCGGAGGCGCAGAAGGCGCTGGCCACGGTCCAGATGGAGTACGCGCAGGACCGCAAGATCTCCACGTACAGCAAGGGCATGCGCCAGCGCGTGAAGATGGCGTCCGCGCTGGTCCACGAGCCCTCGGTGCTGCTGCTGGACGAGCCGTTCAACGGGATGGACCCGCGCCAGCGGATGCAGCTGATGGATCTGCTGCGGCGGATGGGGGCCGAGGGCCGTACGGTCCTGTTCTCCTCCCACATCCTCGAAGAGGTCGAGCAGCTGGCCTCGCACATCGAGGTGATCGTGGCGGGACGGCACGCCGCCTCCGGCGACTTCCGGAAGATCCGCCGCCTGATGACGGACCGTCCGCACCGCTACCTGGTCCGCTCCAGCGACGACCGGGCGCTGGCGGCCGCGCTCATCGCCGACCCGTCGACGGCGGGCATCGAGGTCGACCTGACCGAGAAGGCCCTGCGCATCCAGGCCGTCGACTTCGGACGGTTCACCGAACTGCTGCCGAAGGTGGCCCGTGAACAGGGCATCCGGCTGCTGACCGTCTCCCCGTCCGACGAATCCCTCGAATCGGTCTTTTCCTACCTCGTAGCGGCCTGAGTAGTGGCCTGAAAGGAGCTGTGCACCGTCATGTACGACCCCACAGTCGCCCGGCTCACCTACCGGGCCCTGCTCGGCCGGCGCCGGGCCGCCATCCTGTTCGTCCTTCCCGCGCTGCTGCTGGTCATCGCGGCGGCGGTCCGCATGTTCGCCGGAGCCGACGACCAGGTCGCCGCCAACGTCCTCGGCGGCTTCGCCATCGCCACGATGGTGCCGCTGATCGGCGTGATCGCCGGAACCGGGGCGATCGGCCCCGAGATCGACGACGGCTCGATCGTCTATCTGCTGGCCAAGCCGGTGAAGCGGCCCACGATCATCTTCACCAAGCTGATCGTCGCCATCGCCGTGACCATGGTCTTCTCCGCCCTGCCGACCCTGCTCGCGGGCCTGATCCTGAACGGCAACGGGCAGCAGATCGCGATCGCCTACACGATCGCGGCGCTGGTCGCCTCGATCGCGTACAGCGCGCTGTTCCTGCTCCTGGGCACCATCAGCCGCCACGCGGTCGTCATCGGCCTGGTGTACGCGCTGGTCTGGGAGGCCCTCTTCGGCAGCCTGGTGCCGGGCGCGCGGACGCTCAGCGTCCAGCAGTGGTCCCTCGCCGTCGCTGAGAAGGTGGCCGGCCAGGGCATGGTCACCTCGGAGGTCGGACTGCCGCTCGCGACGGTCCTGCTGGCCGCCGTCACCGTGGCCGCCACCTGGTACGCGGGCCAGAAGCTGCGCGCGCTGAAGCTGGCCGGGGAGGAGTGAGCCCGGCCTGATCCGGTACGCCTGCCACGCAGCCCCCGCCCTCCGGAATTCCGGGCGGGGGTTGTCGTATGACCGGGGCAGATATGCGCGTAACCATACGTTTATCGGGTCGTTGGGCAGGGTGCGTGGAGGCAACTGGAATCCGTGGCGTCGTAGCGTTCGTGAAATCGGGGAGTGCCGGACCCGGGTGAGGCTCAGCCCACCGGTCCGGTCATCGAGTGAGTGGCAACCGTGAGCGTCCTCCACCCCCGCAGCCCGGGGTAGGGGCCGTCCCTTGTCATTCCCTCGGACGGAAGGCATGCCCATGCCCACGGAAGTCGCCCTGCTCGAATCGCGCGCGCTGCGCGTCGAGCAGATGGGGCGCGTCGACATCCTCGACAAGGTGAAGAGCCTTGTCATGCTCCCAGACGGAATTCACGTTCGCACAGAGGACGTGGCACGTTACTTCGAAGTATCCACAGAGGTCGTCAAAAAGGTCACCCAGCGCCATCGGGAAGAGGTGACGGAGAACGGTCTCAAGCTGCTCCGAGGCTCTGAGCTGCAGGTCTTCCATAGGGACATGTTGTCCCTATGGAAGGGCGGCAAGGAGGAAAGTTATCCACAGGCGGCCACTCAGCTGACCCTGTACACCCGCAGAACCGTCCTCAACGTCGCCATGCTTCTTCGCGACAGCGACATCGCCCGCTGCGTCCGTACGTACCTCCTCGACGCCGAGGAATCCCTGCGGGCCCAGTACGACACGCTCGATGCGCGGGTCACCCGGATCGAGAGCTGCCTCGCCGATGTCGGCAGTGCGCTCCAGGAGCTCGGGCCGGTGCTCTGCCGGATGTCCGAGCGGCTGGACAGCCTGGACCGGAAGGTGGAGGTGACGCAGCAGCTGGTCGGCGCGATGAGCGTGCGGCTGTCGGACCTGTCTCAGGACGTCGTACGGATGGACGCGCGGTTCGACGCGCGGATGGAGGCCTTCGCGCACCAGCTGAAGGACCTGCGGCGCCGTAGCGGGCGCCGCTGAGCTCTCCGGGCCGACGGCAGATGAAGGCTGACGGCAGATGAAGAAGGCCCTGTCCGCCGCCGTTGGGATCCAGCGGCGGCGGACAGGGCCGACAGCGGTGCTACGTCAGTGGGGTGCGGGCACGGCCCCCGTGCGGAGCAACTCCTCCAGGACCACCGCGATGCCGTCGTGCTCGTTGGACGCGGTGATCTCGTGCGCCACGGCCTTCAGGGTGTCGTGGGCGTTGGCCATGGCCACCCCGTGCCGCGCCCAGCCGAACATCGGGATGTCGTTCGGCATGTCACCGAAGGCGATGGTGTCGGCGGCCTTCACGCCGAGCCGGCGGGCGGCCAGCGAGAGGCCGGTCGCCTTGCTCAGCCCGAGCGGGAGGATCTCCACCACTCCGGGGCCCGCCATGACCACGTCGACCAGGTTGCCGACGGCCGCCCGCGCGGCAGTGGCCAGGGCGTCGTCGTCGAGCTCCGGGTGCTGGAGGTAGACCTTGTTCAGCGGGGCGGCCCACATCTCGGCGGCGTCGTCCACGAAGACGTACGGGAGCGGCCCCTCCTGCACCCGGTAGCCCGGGCCGACCAGCACCTCGCCCTCCAGGCCGTCGCGGCTGGCGGCCAGCGCCAGCGGGCCGACCTCCGCCTCGACCTTCGAGAGGGCGAGCCCGGCGAGCTGCCGGTCCAGGGTCAGCGAGGTCAGCAGCTTGTGCTCACCCGCGTGGTAGACCTGCGCGCCCTGGCCGCAGACGGCGAGGCCGTCGTAACCGAGGTCGTCCAGGATGTGCCGGGTCCAGGGGACCGACCGCCCGGTGACGATGATGTGCGCGGCACCGGCCGCCGTGGCGGCGCCCAGTGCCTCGCGGGTGCGCTCGGAGACCGTGTCGTCCCCGCGCAGGAGTGTGCCGTCGAGGTCGGTGGCGACGAGCTTGTAGGGGAAGGTCACTTGGAGACCGGTTCCAGGATTTCGCGGCCGCCCAGGTACGGACGGAGCATCTCGGGGACCCGGACCGAACCGTCGGGCAGCTGGTGGTTCTCCAGGAGCGCCACGATCGTGCGCGGTACGGCGCAGAGGGTGCCGTTCAGCGTCGCCAGCGGCCGGACCTTCCTGTCCTCGCGCATCCGGACGGAGAGGCGGCGGGCCTGGAAGCTGTCGCAGTTCGACGCGGAGGTCAGCTCGCGGTACTTGCCCTGGGTCGGGATCCACGCCTCGCAGTCGAACTTGCGCGAGGCCGAAGCGCCGAGGTCACCGGTGGCGACATCGATGACCTGGAAGGGCAGTTCGAGGCCGGTGAGCCACTGCTTCTCCCACTCCAGGAGCCTGCGGTGCTCGGCCTCGGCGTCCGCCGGGTCGACGTACGAGAACATCTCGACCTTGTCGAACTGGTGGACGCGGAAGATGCCGCGGGTGTCCTTGCCGTACGTCCCGGCCTCCCGGCGGAAGCAGGGGGAGAACCCGGCGTACCGCAGGGGCAGCTTGTCCGCCTCCACGATCTCGTCCATGTGGTACGCGGCGAGCGGCACCTCCGAGGTGCCGACCAGGTAGAAGTCGTCCTTCTCCAGGTGGTACACGTTCTCCGCGGCCTGGCCGAGGAAGCCGGTGCCCTCCATGGCGCGCGGGCGGACCAGCGCGGGGGTCAGCATCGGGATGAAGCCGGCCTCGGTGGCCTGGGCGATCGCCGCGTTGACGAGGGCGAGCTCCAGGAGGGCGCCGATGCCCGTCAGGTAGTAGAACCGCGAACCGGAGACCTTGGCCCCGCGCTCCATGTCGATGGCGCCGAGCGCCTCGCCGAGCTCCAGGTGGTCCTTGGGCTCGAAGCCCTCGGCGCCGAAGTCACGGATGGTGCCGTGCGTCTCCAGGACGACGAAGTCCTCCTCGCCGCCGACCGGCACGTCCTCGTGGACGATGTTGCCGAGCAGGAGGAGCAGCCGCTTGGCCTCGGCGTCTGCCTCGTCCTGGGCGGCGTCGGCCGCCTTGACGTCTGCCTTGAGCTGATCGGCCCTCTTGAGGAGCTCGGCGCGCTCCTCGGGGGTGGCCTTGGGGATCAGCTTGCCGAGCTGCTTCTGCTCGGAGCGGAGTTCGTCGAAGCGGACGCCGGACGACCTGCGCAGCTCGTCGGCGGAGAGCAGGGCGTCGACGAGCGCGACGTCCTCTCCACGGGCGCGCTGGGAGGCGCGAACACGGTCGGGGTCCTCACGGAGCAGGCGAAGGTCAATCACCCCTCCAGGCTACCGGTGCGCGGATCTCGCACTCGAACCGATATTGCCGAGCGTGTCACTTTGACCGAATTGCCGGAATTGATATTCCTGAGGGGGAATCGCGAGGTGCGATCCGGCGTCTGCGTCAATAACGGCGGTTAACTCCCCTGAACAGGACAGAAGGTGCAGGCTCTCTTGACGTACGAGCCTTGGGGGAGGGGGAGTTGGGGCCGCCCTTCTCCGGTGTTGTCCACAGGAGGGGGTGTGCTGGGATAGTTATCCACAGGCTGTGAAGAAGTTCTGTGGATGTCGGAACAGAATGTTCCGGGAGGGGGACGAAGGTGCGCCGATCCCCTGTCTTCGCAGTCGAAACCTGCCCCGCACGCTCATTCGGGTGGCAATTCGTCGCTCTGGTGAGTTGATCAAGGGAATTCGCGCGACTCGGGAGGGGTCGTGCCGAGTCGGCCGCCTGTGGGTGCATCCAGGGTCACTGCGTTGATTTGTCGATGATGTCGCATGAGGGTGTCGACTTGTCCCCAGGTCGAGAAGCCATCCTGTGGATAACTCTGTGGGTGGATGACTATCTGTAGGTAGGACCACAGCGGAGCGCACAGAGCGCCCCGGGAGCGGAGCGCACAGAGCACCCCGGAGCGGAGCACTCCACTCCAGGGCCCTCCGCCTCAGGGCACTCCGCTTCAGGGCACTCCGCTTCAGGGCACTCTGCTTCAGGGCACTCCGCTCCGCGGTGAGCCGCAGCGACCGCTCTCAGATCCGCCCGTCCTGGCTGCGCGCCAGCCAGTCGGAGGCTTCGGTGAAGGAGCTGTCCGAGGTGCCCGCACGCAACGGCCGGACCTCGTCGGCGGAGACCCCCGCCCGCGGGTACGAACCGAGGAACCGCACCTTCGGGCAGATCCGCTTCAGCCCCATCAGGGCCTCCCCCACCCGCCGGTCCGCGATGTGCCCCTCGGCGTCCACGGCGAAGCAGTAGTTGCCGATGCCCTCGCCGGTCGGGCGCGACTGGATCAGCATCAGGTTGACGCCGCGCACCGCGAACTCCTGGAGCAGCTCCAGCAGCGCACCGGGGTGGTCGTCGCCCAGCCAGATCACGACGGACGTCTTGTCGGCCCCGGTCGGGGCGGACGGCCGGGCCGGGCGGCCCACCAGGACGAAGCGGGTCTGGGCGTTCTCCGCGTCATGGATCTCCGTGACCAGCGGTTCGAGGCCGTAGGTGGCGGCGGCGAACTCACCGGCGAACGCGGCGTCGTAGCGCCCCTCCTGGACCAGCCGGGCGCCGTCCGCGTTGGACGCCGCCGACTCCCACGCGGCCTGCGGGAGGTGGGCCGCCATCCAGTTGCGCACCTGCGGCTGGGCGGCCGGGTGCGCGGTGACCGTCTTGATGTCCGAGAGCTTGGTGCCCGGCCGCACGAGCAGCGCGAAGGTGATGGAGAGCAGCACCTCGCGGTAGATCATCAGCGGCTCTCCGCTGGTCAGCGCGTCGAGCGTGGCCGTGATGCCGCCCTCGACGGAGTTCTCGATCGGCACGAGAGCCGCCGCCGCCTCACCGTTGCGTACGGCGTCCAGGGCCGCCGGTACGGAGACCATCGGGACGAGCTCGCGGGTGGCGGCTTCCGGGAGCGTGCGGAGGGCGACCTCGG
The DNA here is from genome assembly GCF_014650075.1 of Streptomyces microflavus. GTDB lineage: Bacteria > Actinomycetota > Actinomycetes > Streptomycetales > Streptomycetaceae > Streptomyces > Streptomyces microflavus. The sequence continues at coordinate 635,177 of NZ_BMUG01000002.1, forward strand.
TGAAGGTCCCTTCGGGACCGAGATAGGCGTAGCGCGTGGCTGACATACGCTCACCCTATTGCGCCGTACGACGGGGGCCTCGCCGTCTCAGAATCCGGTCGGGGGCCGGGCGCGCAGGGCTCGGGACCCGCCGGTCACGCGCCCCCCGGCCTCATGAGGCGCCACGGCACGCGCCCCCCGAGGAGCCCCACGGAAGGCGCCACGCACGCGCCCCCGGACCCCCATGAGGCCTGCTCGCGGCCTCAGGACTCCAGCAGCCGCTGCCCCACGTACTCGCCCTCCGCCGCCCCGCCCGGTACCGCGAACAGGCCGCTCGCCTCGTGCCGGATGAACGGCGACAGGGCGTCGCCCCGGTCGAGCTTGCGCTGCACTGGTACGAAGCCCTGGAACGGGTCCGCCTGCCAGCAGACGAAGAGCAGCCCGGCATCCGGAGTGCCGTCCTCCGAGATCCCGTCGTGGTACGAGAACGGGCGCCGGAGCATGGCGGCCCCGCCGTTCTTCTCGGGGGAGGAGATCCGGGCGTGGGCGTTGTCGGGGATCACGAGCCGTCCGTCCGGGCCCGCCTTGTCGAGGTCCATCGCGGTGGTCTCGCTCCCGCCGCTCAGCGGGGCCCCGTCCGCCTTGCGCCGCCCGATGACCTGCTCCTGCCGGTCCACCGGAAGCTTCTCCCAGTCGTCCAGCAGCATCCTGATCCGACGGACGACGGCGTACGAACCGCCCTCCAGCCACTCCTGCGGGGTGCCGGGGGAGGCGGGCACGAAGATCCGCCGGTCGAAGTCCTCGTCGGCCGGCTTCGGGTTGCCGGTCCCGTCGATCTGGCCCATCAGATTGCGGGCGGTCATCGGCCGGGCCGTGGCCCCAGGGGTGCGGTTGAAGCCGTTCATCTGCCACCGCACCTTTACTGTTCCCGCGCTCTCCTTCTGTACGGCCCGCAGGGCGTGAAAGGCGACGAGCGCGTCGTCGGCGCCGATCTGCACCCACAGGTCGCCGTCGGAGCGCTTGGCGTCGAGCTGGTCGGAGGAGAACGGGGGCAGCGGGTCGAGGGCGGCGGGCAGCCGGGAGGTGAGGCCCGTACGCGCGAAGAACGTACGGCCGAAGCCGAAGGTGACGGTGAGGGAGGAGGGGCCGGCGTCCAGCGCGATCCCGGTGTCGTGGCCGGGCCCGTCCGCCGAGCCTCCCGCCGGGCGGCCCGCCATCAGCTCCCGCACCAGCGCCGACCAGCGCCGCATCAGGGCCACGGCCTCCTTGCGGCCCGCCCCCGCCACCAGGTCGAAGGCGACGAGGTGGCCCCGGGCCTGAAGCGGAGTGGTGATCCCCGGTTGATGTTTCCCGTGAAACATCGCCTCGGTGGAGCCGACGGCCGTCAGGGCGGTAGGCGCGTCGGAGCGGGTCGCGGCATACCCGGCCGCCCCGCCTCCGGCGCCCAGCACCAGCCCGGTGGCGCCCGCCGCACCCACGCCGCCCAGCAGCCGCCGCCGCGAGACACCGGCGGGGCCGGGGTCCGGGGGAACGGTCGCACCGGTGGGGGCCGGGTCCTGCTTCCTGGTCTTGCTCACCGTACTCAGCCGATCTTTACGTTCTCGTCGATGGTGACCTGGTCGATGTCGGAGGTCCGGACCGTCACATCGACCTTCCACTCCCCCGCCATCGGGATCTGGACGCCGCTCGCCGACCAGTGCCCCTCGGCGAGCCGGTCGGGTACGACCGGCAGCGGGCCGATCTCCTGAGCCTCCAGGGTGAGGGCGATCTTCAGCTCGGGGACGTCCATCGGCTTGCCGTCGCTCCCGTCGACCCACACGTGCAGCTCGTTGGAGCCGGTGCGCCCGGGGTCGATGTCGATGCGGACGGTCCCCTTGCCGTTCTGGCCGCCGGTGTCGAAGGGCATGCTCAGGTTGACGGGCCCCGTCGCGGCGGGAGCGGTCGCCGCGGCTCCGGCCCCGGCCTCCTCCTCCGTACGGCCCGGTTCGGTCGACGTCAGCACGGTGGTGACGGCCAGCAGGACGACGGCGACGGCCGCCTCGGCCAGCACCGAGCGGCGCAGCCCGGATCGTTCCGGGTCGGCGTTCCGTATCCGCTTCTTCTTCGTGGCGGTCAGGACGGCCCGCTGCCGGGCCAGTTGCGCGGCCCGCGCGGGATCGACGCCGTCCGGGGCCTCCTCGGTTCCGGATACCTCCTCCGCGTCTTCGGGAGCGGCCGTATCCGTCGCCTCCGCACCTCCGGATGCGGCAGCCGTATCCGTCAGGCGTGCCGTCCACCGCCGGGAGAACCACGCGACGGCGAGCAGGACCGCGATCAGCGCGACCTTGATGATCAGCAACTGTCCGTACCGCGTCCCGGTCAGTGCCGACCAGGAGCCGACCTGCCGCCACGACTGGTAGATCCCGGTCGCCGCGAGGACGAGCACGCTGCCGAACGCGACCCGGGAGAACCGCCGTACGGCACGGCTCCCGATGTCCGGCGTCCGGTACAGCGCCACCAGGAGCGAGACGAGACCGCCGAGCCAGGCGGCGACGGCCAGCAGGTGCAGCACGTCCACCGGCATGGCGATCCCCGCCTGGAGGCCGGTCGACGCGTGCTCGGACATGGCCCAGGTGGCGGCGATGCCCGCCGCGACGACCCCGCCGCCGACGGCGAGGCCGAAGGTGAGGTCCTTCTTCTCGACCGCGTCCTCACGCCGGGCGTACGTACCGAACAGGACGGCGATGAACAGCGCGGCCGCCCCCAGCAGCAGCAGCCGCGAGACGAGGGCGGCGCCCGGCTTGGTGTCGAGGACGGCCTGGAGCCCGTCCAGGTCGAAGGCGTCGGCGAACTTCCCGCTGCCGGTGTACGGGTTGCGCAGCAGCAGCATGACCAGGGTCGCCGCGGTCAGCGTGACCCAGCCGCGCACCACCAGCCGCTGCATCGGCCGGGCGGACGCGCCCCGGGGCCAGCAGCCCAGCACGAAGGCCGCGCCGCCCACGAGCAGGATGAACCCGGTGTACGCGGCGTACCGCGCGATGCCGTAGACGACGCCGACCGGGCCGCCGCCCACCTCTTCGGAGGGCAGGGCCACGGTGGTCTCGGAGGGGGCGCCGATGGAGAACGTGAAGGCGCCGGAGATGGGGTGGCTGTCGGCGGAGACCGCCTGCCAGGCCACCGTGTAGGTGCCGTCCGGCAGGCCGGGGTTGAGCTCGACGCCGTACCGGACGGTGGAGCCCTCGGACAGGTCCTTCGGCTCGGCGCCGGTGTCGGCGCGCTTGCTGCTGGGGTCCAGGACCCGGATCGACCCGTCGCCGACGGCGATCGCCTCGGAGAAGGTGAGGGTGACCTCCTTGGGTGCGGTGGCCACCACCGCCCCGTCCTGCGGGTCGCTCCCGGTGAGGGCGGCGTGCGCGGACGCCGGGCCGGCGCCGGCCAGCATCAGCCCGAACAGCAGGCTGACGAGGGCGGCGACGAGCGCGGCGGTGGCGAACGGCCGCCGTATCGGGGACGCTCCGAGGCGCGGGGCGGTGGCAGTCATGACAGTCGGTCCCTCACTGCTTCTTCGGGTTGTGGGTGGTTTCCTTCACCGGCAGGTCGACCGTGATGGGGTCGGCCTTCTCGAAGTGCAGCTCGACGGAGACCTTCTCGCCCTGCTTGGGCTTCTGCTTGAGCTTCATGAACATGATGTGGTTACCGCCGCGTTCGAGGTCGAGCTCGCCCTTCGCAGGCACCTCGAACGACGAGACCTCGCGCATCTGCTGGTTCTTCGTCTCGTGGATCGTGACGTCGTCGGAGAGCGGACTGGTCACCGAGGTGAGCCGGTCGGCGGACGACCCGCTGTTCTGTACGACGAGGAAGCCGGCGGCCATGTCGCTCACGGGCTGCGGCAGATACGCGCCGGTGACCTTCAGCTCGGGCTCGTCGCTGCCCGTGGAGCACCCTGCCAGCGCCAGCCCCGTGGTGAGGGCGAGGACGCCGGCGAGGACCGTACGGCGGTTCACGGGGTCTCCCCCTTGATCAGCTTGGGGAGGTCCTTCGCGTACTCCTCGGCGGAGGTGTCCTCGCCGTAGAGCACATATCCGCCGTCCGTCTTCGGGGAGAAGGCGACGACCTGCGCCCCGTGCATCGAGACCGGCTTGCCGTTCTTGTCCTTCGTCGCCGGCTCGATACCGATGCCGATCTGGCGCGCCCCCGCCTGGATGGTGGGGAAGTCGCCGGTGAGGCCGGTGAAGGTGGGGTCCTGGCCCTTGAGCCAGGTGCCGAGCGAGGCGGGTGTGTCGCGCTCGGGGTCGGTCGTGACGAAGACGACCTGGAGCTTGTCCTGGTCGGCCTTGGGCAGGCCCCGCTTGGCGATGGAGATGTTGCTCATGGTCAGCGGGCAGACGTCGGGGCAGTTGGTGTAGCCGAAGTAGATGAGCGTCGGCTTGCCCTTGGTCGCCTCACGGAAGTCGTACTCCTTGCCGTTCGTGTCGGTGAGGACGAGGTTCGGCTTGGTGAACGGGCGGTCGAGAACGGTCGCGGCCTTGGTCTTCGGCGAGGCCTCGACATCGGCGATGGACGAGGAGCCCGCCTTGTCGTCACCGCTGCCGCAGGCCGAGAGGGCCAGTGCGGCCGCGGCGGCGAACGCCACGGCCGTCACTGCTTTTCTGTTGCGCATGAAGGGTGTCCTGAATGTGGTGCGGGTGGTGGAACCGGCTGGTCAGGCGTTACGGCGGCGGCCGGCGAGCACGCCGAACGCGACGCCCGCGACGCCGATGAGGATGCCGATGATGCCCAGGGTGCGGGCAGTGGTGTCGCTGGAGGAGGAGGACGCGGCGTGCGTCTCCTTCTTGTCGCCCTCGGCCGAGGCGGCCTTGTCGTCGGCCTTGTCGTCGCCGGCCTTGGCGGCCGCGCCGCCACCGTGGTGGTCCTCGGAGGCGGCGGAGAGCTTCAGGACCGGGGCGGGGCTGTCGGGCTCGTCGCCGCCCGCCGTGGGCTCCTCGATCCAGCGGACGACTTCCTTGTTGTCGTACGTCTGGATGGCCTTGAAGACCAGCTGGTCGGCGTCCTCGGGAAGCTGGCCGACGGAGACCGGGAACTGCTGGAAGTAGCCGGGCGCGATCTTGGAGCCGTCGGCGGTCCAGGTCACCTTGGAGACCGCCTCGGTGATCTTCTTGCCGTGGACCTCAAGAGGCTTGTCGAGCTTGCCCTTGGTGATGTCGATCTTCCAGCCCGGCACGGCCTCGGGGGTGACCGAGGAGAGCGGGTGGTCGGCCGGGAAGTTCACCTCGACCTTGACCGTGGAGGCCTGGTCGCGCTCGTTGGGGACCTTGAAGTTGAGGGTGGCGTAACCGCCCTTGGCGGCCTCGCCCTGCGGCTGGACGCTGACGTGCGCGGCGGCGGGCCCGGCGAGCAGCAGGACGGTGGACGCGGCGACGCCGGTGGCGATGGCGATACGGGAGACGCGGATGGCGTTCATGGCAGGAATCACTCCACGGAGGAAGAGGAACACGCAGGAAGAGGAAGACACGGTCGTTCGACGCGCGGGTGCGCGGGTGCGCGGGTGCGCGGGTGCGCGACGGCAGCACGACACCTCGTCCGGTCCGTGAGGAATCCGGCCCTGCCCGCAGGAGAGCCGCCCGGGAACTGCCGGGCCGGCCCGTCCCGGACGGTGGTCCGTCACGGGCGGTGGGCGCAGGTGTCGCGTCAGGCTGCGAGGGCGTACGGGGCCGGAGGCCCGCGCCTGACCACCAGGTGCTGCAGAGGGTCTCCGGTGGCCGGTGCCGGTTCGTCGTCGGCCGTGCGCAGGGCGCGCGGGCCGCACACGAGCTGCTCGCGCGCTCCAGCGCGCAGGGCGCGTACCAGTGCGAGCGCGGCGCGCAGGGAGCGCAGCCGGGCGCCGGCCGCCAACTCCTGGGCGCCGTACGCCGAGAGCCGGGCCAGCCGGAAGAGAGCGGCCTCGCCGCGCCGCAGCAGCCAGCCGGCGGCGAGCGCGGCCAGCAGGTGCGCCAGGAACATCGGCAGCGCCGGCAGCAGCGCGGTCACCGAGGCGTACACCGACGCCACGCCCGACCCGCCGTCCGTAACCGCCGACGCCAGGCCCGACCCGCCGTCCGTGACCGCCGACGCCAGGCCCGATCCCCCGTCCGCGACCGCCGACGCCAGGCCCGGTCCGCCGTCCGGAGCCGCCGCGGTGGCCGCTCCCGCCGACGCGAGGTGTCCGTGGCCCTGCGAGAGCGTCGAGGGGTCTATGCCCGCCGTGGTGACGATGCGGTGGGCGTCGGCGGCGTCGAGCTGCCCCGCCCCTCCACCGCACACGAGCCCGGCGGCGAAGCGGATCAAGGGGTTCTCGCCGCTGCCCCGGGGTGCGGAGGCGGCGACGGCCTGTGCGCTGCCGTGGCTGCCGTACGCGAAGAGGACGTGCAGGGCGACCTGCCCACCCGCCAGCGCGCCCGCGATCGACGGCAGGGAACGTTCCCGTCCGGCGAGGGCGGCGGCGACGGCGAGGACGCCGAGGAATCCGGCGACCAGGGTCCACGCGGGGACCGGCGTACCTGCCGCGAAGGCGTGCCCCGCCGCGGACAGCACGACGCAGACCGCGGTGAACACCGCGGCCCTCATGAGCCGCAGACCGGCTCCGGCGTGTGCGACAGGCGTGGACATGGCCGGGACATCATCGCACTGCGCCCCCCTCCGCGGTACGGCAGGTCCGGAACATCAGCCTCCGTCCGCAAGCGCGCTTGTTGCGGCTGTTCGCGGGGGATGTACGGACTGTGGACGCGCCGCTTCCGGACCCGCCCCGGTCTCCGCCGGGGTGGTCCCCGGGGCGGCCATACACCGGGGCGCGGAATATCCGCATCCGCCGAATGAGGGCTCTCACAGCCGATCCGTGCTTACGAAGTGCCTTGTGCGGCAATACGTATCGGTACGTCGAGCCGCAGCCAGGAGGCTGGAGCATGAGCATCTGGTGGTCACTCCATTTGCGGCGCGAAGCTGCGAGCGTTCCGCTCGCCCGTCGTTTTCTGCTCGGCACCATGGAAACCGCGGGGGTGGATCCGGATATCTCCTTCGACCTGTCGGTCGCGCTCAGCGAAGCCTGTGCCAACGCCGTGGAACACGGCGGCGACCGGTCGGGCCTCGGGGAGTACGGGGATTGCGGAGCCGAAAGGCCCCCGGCGGACTCCGGGCAGTACCGGGTCACGGCCTATCTGGACGGCGAGAAATGCCGTATCGAGGTGGCCGACTCGGGGCCGGGCTTTCCCGCCCGGCGCGCGCTTCGCCCTGCCGCGCACACCGAACACGCGGAGCACATCGACCGCGCCCAGGACATCGACCGCGCCGAGCACGTTGAGCGCGCCGAGCACGTCGAGCGGGCTCAGCATCCGGAGCCCGTCGGCGCGCAGCCCACGTTCGCCGCCTACATTCCCTGCGTCGCCGAGAGCGGCCGCGGGCTGGACCTCATCGAGCAGCTCGCCGACCACGTCCAGTTCGGCAACCGGCCCGGCCGGGGCGCGGTGGTCAGCTTCGACAAGGTCCTGAAATGGCGGGAGGGCGCGCTGCTCATGGTGTGAGCAGCGCGCCCTGTCATCCGGCGGAAGCGGGTCAGCCCTTCAGCTGAGCCATCCAGGCCTCGACCTCGTCGGCCTGCCGGGGCAGCTTGTCGGAGAGGTTCCGGTTGCCGTCCTCGGTGACGAGGATGTCGTCCTCGATCCGGACGCCGATGCCCCGGTACTCCTCGGGCACGGTCAGGTCGTCGGTCTGGAAGTACAGGCCCGGCTCCACGGTCAGGCAGACACCCGGCTCCAGGATGCCGTCTACGTACGCCTCGGTCCGCGCGGCGGCGCAGTCGTGGACGTCCATGCCGAGCATGTGACCGGTGCCGTGGAGCGTCCAGCGGCGCTGGAGGCCCAGCTCCAGGACCTTGTCCACGGACAGGTCGCCGAGCAGACCCCACTCGACGAGCTTCTCGGCGAGCACGCGCTGCGAGGCGTCGTGGAAGTCGCGGAAGGTGGCACCGGGCTTCACGGCGGCGATGCCCGCCTCCTGGGCCTCGTACACCGCGTCGTAGATCTTGCGCTGGAGCGGCGAGAACGTGCCGTTGATCGGCAGGGTGCGCGTCACGTCGGCGGTGTAGAGCTCGTTGGTCTCCACGCCGGCGTCCAGGAGCAGCAGCTCGCCCGCGCGGACGGCGCCGTCGTTGCGGACCCAGTGCAGGGTGGTGGCGTGCGGTCCGGCGGCGCAGATCGAGCCGTAGCCGATGTCGTTGCCCTCGATGCGGGCGCGGAGGAAGAACGTGCCCTCGATGAAGCGCTCGCTGGTCGCCTCGGCCTTGTCCAGGCTCTTGACGACGTCCTCGAAGCCGCGCGCGGTGGCGTCGCACGCCTTCTGCAGCTCGGCGATCTCGAAGGCGTCCTTCACGAGGCGGGCCTCGGAGAGGTGGACGCGCAGCTCCTCGTCGCGCTCGGCGGTCACCTTGTCGGTGAGGGCGGCCTCGATGGACGCGTCATGACCGCGCACGTTACGGACCGGGCCGGTGGCCTCGGTCAGTGCGGCGGCGACCTCGCGGACGTCCTTCGCGGGGATGCCCAGCAGCTGCTCGGCCTCGGCGAGGGAGTGCCGGCGGCCGACCCACAGCTCGCCCTGGCCGTCCAGCCAGAACTCGCCGTTCTCCCGGTTCGAGCGGGGCAGCAGGTAGATGGTGGCCTCGTGGCCCTCGGCGGTGGGCTCCAGGACGAGGACGCCGTCCTGGGTCTGGTCGCCGGTGAGGTACGCGTACTCGGTGGAGGCGCGGAAGGCGTACTCGGTGTCGTTGGAGCGGGTCCGCAGGTTGCCCGCGGGGATGACCAGGCGCTCGCCGGGGAAGCGCGCGGAGAGCGCGGCGCGGCGGGCGGCGGTGTGCTCGGCCTGGGCGATCGGTTCGAGCCCGTGCAGCTCGGTGTCGGCCCAGCCCGACTTCATGTTCGCGGCAAGCTCGTCGGAGACGCCCGGGTACAGGCCGTTCTTCCGCTGCTTGATCGGCTCAGCCGCTTCGTTCTCTTCGGTCTCCTGCTCCGGGGTCTCCGGGATGAGCTCCTCAGACACGATTTGTCTCTCCTTGATACGACACTGGACCAGCACCCATCGTACGGGCGTACGGAAGGGGGCACAGGGCCGAAGGACCTGTTACAGGAGAGGCGTGCGGGCTCAGTCGAAATGCGCGGCGAGGATGACCACGTCCTCGGCGGAGTCGGTCCGGTCGAGCCCGTCGGGCAGCATCATGCGCAGTACGTGGTCGGCGACGGCGGCCGGATCGTGCCGGCCCGCCTTCGGTACCGAGGCGGCGGCCGAGTGCAGACGGGCGAAGGCACGGTCCATCGGGTCGCCGGTGCGGCGCAGCAGGCCGTCCGTGTAGAGGAGCACCGTTTCTCCCGGCGCGGGGGAGAACTCCACGCTCGGCGCCTCCCAGCAGGCGAGCATCCCCAGTGGGGCGGAGAGCGTGGTCTCGACGAACTCGCAGCGCCGCTCGCCGAGGACCAGCGGCGGGGTGTGCCCGGCCCCGGCGAGCACGACCTTGCGGGCGGCGGGCTCGCAGTAGGCGAAGAGGGCGGTGGCGGTCCGCGCGGGCTCGGTCAGCCGCAGCAGGAGTTCGAGATCGGAGAGTACGGCGACGGGGTCCTCGCCCTCCATCACGGCGTACGCCCGCAGGCTCGCACGGAGCCGTCCCATCGCGGCCATCGCGCTCGGCCCCGACCCGCCCACGGAGCCGACGGCGAGCCCGAGCGTGTGTTCGGGCAGCGGCAGTGCGTCGTACCAGTCGCCGCCGCCCCTGGGGCCGGTCCGGTGCCGGGCGGCCAGTTGTACGCCGGGGATGCGGGGCAGCCGGCTGGGCAGCAGCTCCTCGGCGACGGTGGCGACGTCGGCGCGGGCCCGCTCCAGCTCGATCAGGCGGGCCAGGTGCTCGGTGGCGTACCGGGCGTACAGGCCGACGAGGTGGCGCTGCTTCTCCGAGGGCTCCCCGGGCTCGTCGTAGAGCCAGGCGGCACCGCCGAGCCGTCCGGCCTGCTCGGAGGCGAGGGGCAGGGCGTAACTGGCGGCGTAGCCGAGCCGGATGGCGACCTCGCGGTGGCGGGGGTCCAGGTCCTTGTCGCCGAGCAGGTCGGGGCCGGCGATCCCGTCCGCGGTGCCCGGGACTCCGTCGAGGACCCGGCCGAGGGCGGTGGCGCCGCGCTCCACGGTCTCCAGGTGCCCGAGGTCGGCGTGGCTGAGCCCGAGGCCGAGGGTGGTGGAAGGGGTTCCGGGGCCCGCCGGTTCCAGCACGAGGAGCCCGCGGCGGGCGCCGACGAGGGCGGCTCCGGCGTGCAGCAGCTCGTTCAGGGCGGCGTCGAGGGTGGCGGTGCCGGCCAGCCGTTCGGTGAGTTCGTGCAGCGTCGTGAGATCCGAGACCCAGCCCGCGAGCCGGTCCTGGATGAAGGCGCCGGGCGCCGCCGGAACCTCTCTCAGGGGAGCGGCAGTGTGCGTTGAAACCGGAACTTCCGGATCGATTCCAGCCACTTTCGGCAGGTGTGGGGCGCTCATGGCAGCCAGCTTTCAGGCCGGTGCGATTCGTCGAATAGCATCGCAAACCCCCATGTGATTCTGCGCCACTATCAATGCATCCACATGTACACGCACAAGTAACCCGATGTCCAGCATTGTCCCCTGGAGGCTCGCCGGATTCGCGCCCCTCCAGTGTTAGTCAACTTGGCCGAAAAATGCACCCTCCGGGAGCTATTTGCGGTCGACTGGGGCAGCTCTACAAGGGGTGCCTCCGGGGTGAAAGCCCAGGGGCGGCGTCATTCCGGGCAGGCTGGGTACGTAATCGACGATGCTCAGGGCAGACGCTCGGAGCGGATGCCCGGGGCAGCGGCCCGGGGCCGACGCTCAGGGGCGGATGTGATCGCCCAGGAACCTGACAGCGGGTCCGGACGTCCTTACCCGTGACGGTCGCGATCAGTGACGGTCACGCCCCCGCCCCACGTGGCGGGGTTCGGGCCCGGGCCGGCAGGCACGAGGCGCCCGTGACGGGCGCCCCCGGCTCCCCGCAGCTCGGCACCACCCCAGATCGGTTCCACTCGGATCGGTTCCACTCGGCTCGGCTCGGCTCACGCTCGGTACCGAAGGCACGCCCGTACCGCAGAACCTGATGAGCACGTACGCACAGCGAAGAGACGTACACGCGGTGTCCCACACGCGTGGCGTCATGTGGACTCGGCGTTCAACGGAAAGGAACGAGCGCTCATGCGCGAGATCCTCGGAAGGCGACGCAGGTTCCGGCTCCGGCGCAAGGAGGGTGCCGCCCGGCTCGACGCGGCCCTGACCTTCGCCACCGCATGGCAGTGGCCCGTGCTCCCCGGAGCCGGGACCGCACCGGCCGCCCTGCGCGACGGGCGTGGCCTCGGCTGCGCCTGCCCCGACCCCGACTGCGCCGTTCCCGGCGCACACCCCTTCGATCCCGCACTGCTGGCGGCCACCACGGACGAGCGCATGGTGCGCTGGTGGTGGAGCAACCGCCCCACGGCCCCGGTGATGCTGGCGACCGGCGGCCGCGCCCCCTGCGCGGTGAGCCTGCCCGCCCTGGCCGGGGCGAAGGCCCTGGTCGCCCTCGACCGCATGGGCATGCGGCTGGGCCCCGTCGTGGCGACGCCGACCCGGTGGTCGCTGCTGGTGGCCCCGTACACGCTGGAACGGCTCGGCGAGCTGCTGTACAGCAAGGACTGGGTGCCCAGCTCGCTCCGGTTCCACGGGGAGGGCGGCTATCTCGTCCTGCCGCCGTCCGAGATCGGCGCGGGCCAGGTGCGCTGGGAGCGGGCCCCTGCGCCTCCGGCGGCCCCGGCTCCGGCGGGCCCGGTCTTCCGCCGGGCCGCCAGGCGCTCCGGCGCTCCGGTGGCGGCGGCTCCTTGGCTGCCGGATGTCGAGGCGGTCCTGGACGCCCTGGTCGAGGCGAGCACCAGCGCGCCGGACGGCGGCAGCCGGCTCGCGTACTGACGTCCCGCGCAACGACGTTTCCCGACCGTCCGTCGGACGGCCCGGCTCACTCGTTCGGGTGTGAGCCGGGCCGTATTCGCGTTGAACGGGTGCGGGACGGCCCGGCCATGCGTCCCGCGTCGATATCGTCGCCCCCATATACGCGCGCGGTCGGCTTGCCCGCGTGGTCGGCAAGGGGCGCCACCATGAATCTCCGCATGATCGGTCTCACGGCTGTCGTCGCTTTCGCGTGCCTGATTCCGATCGTTGCTTCCGCGGATCCCGGGCGTTCCCTGGATGCCGTACCGGCTGACGAAAAATCTGCGGACGGTTCATCAGAAAGCCATGAGAAAAAGCTTTCTGATGAACCGTCCGAACCACCCGTGAATGAGCTCGATTCTCCTTCTCCGTCGCAGCCGGAATCTGCGCCGACATCACCGACATCGTCGACATCGCCGCCGGGAATGAGTGCGGACGGTGCGAGCGGATCCGGCGGTACGGCCCGGTGCGGTCCCGAGCTGGCCTCGCCGGCGGGCATTGAGGCGCAGACCTGTGTCATGACCGGGGGCGGCGAGACCTGGGCGCGTGCCTACTACCGGAACACCTCCGGCGCCGAACTCCGTTCCGTACTCACGCTGATGGGGCCGGGCGGGCGGACGGTGGAGCTGCACTGCGTCCTGGCGGCCCACGACGAGCCGGGCAGCTGCGAGACCCCGCGAGGGCCCTCGGCGGGCGGTCCCGGTGCCTATGCGGCGGTGGCGGAGTACGCGGGCGCGGGGCCGGTGGAGGAGGCGCCGCTGCTGCTGCGCGCCGGATCCGACCGGGCGCCGGGCGCAGCGGACTGAATCCTGGGGAAGCGGGGCGGCGGGGGCGCGGGGTTCCGGGCGGCGGGGGCGCGGGGTTCCGGGGGGCCGGACGGTACGGGCCGCAGCCGGAAACGAAGACGCCCGGTCGCTGGCGACGGGGGATGCACCAGCGACCGGGCTTCTAGAACGGTAACAAGAGATCTGCCGTTCGCAAATTCGATCTCGCCTACGGGGACGGCGATTTACTTGTGAGTACGGTGAGTTGTGACGCGAGTCACCGACTCGGAGCGGCTCCCGGCGGGGTCAGCTGAGCGTCACCTGGCGGTTGGTGAGGCCGCCGCGGGCACGGCGCTCCTCGGCTGTGAGCGGGGTGTCGGAGGCGAGCGCCGTCGCCAGCCGCTCGGCGAACGCGACGGCCGGCTTCTCGCACGCCTCGGCGCCCATCGAGCTCGGCAGGTCCCAGACGGGGACGACCAGACCGTGCGCCCGGAACGAGCCGACCAGCCGGGTGTCCTCGCCGAGCGAGGAGGTGCCGGCGGCGTGCAGCCGGGCGAGCGCGTCGAGGAGCTGCTCCTCGGGGTGCGGCATGACCCAGCGCAGGTGGTTCTTCTCCGGGGTCTCGCACCAGTACGCGGAGTCGACGCCGGAGAGCAGCACCGTCGGGATCGCGGCGGCGTTCGCGCGCTCCAGGGAGGCGGACACCTCGGGGGTGGCGTTCTCCGCGTCGGGGACCCAGAACTCGAACCCGGTGTGGACGACCGGCTCGAACGCGGCGTCCGGGTCCAGCAGATCCTGCAGGCGCGGCCCGTCGGCCGGCACGCGGCGGGCGGCGACCGGGGTGCCGGGCTCGACCTCCAGCGCGCGCTGGAGGGTGTCGGCGAGGTCGCGGCTGAGGTCGCCGGAGGAGGTGTCGTTCTGGAGGGCGAGGAGGACGGAACCGTCGTCGCGGCGCAGGGCCGGCCAGGCCATCGGCAGAACGGTCGCGAGCGTCACCGACGGAACGCCCTCGGGCAGCCCGCCCTTCAGCGTCAGCTCGACGGTGGCGGCGGGCACCAGCTCGCGCAGGGCGACCCAGTCGCACTCGCCGGCCAGTCCCTCGAACGGGCGGTGGACGAGCTCGGTGACGGCCTGGGCGGCGGCGCGTCCGTGACACGCCTTGTAGCGACGGCCCGAACCGCACGGGCAGGGCTCACGGGCCCCGACGACCGGGATCTCACCGTCCTTGAGCTGCTGCTTCCCGGCCTTGGTCTGAGGGCGCTTCTTGGCCATGGTGGGCATTCTCCCGATTGCGACAGTGCGGTCTCGGCGCGAGCCTAGCCGCCCGCGACACCGCCGCCGCACACCCTGCCCGCCGCCGCCCTGGCCGACCGGCGTCGTCAGGACCGCCGCTTCAGCCGCCCGTCAGCCGTCGATCAGCCGACCGGTTGCCTGCCAGCTCATCGGCCGGCCTGTCGGCCGTCGCTCGCGCAGCCCGTCAGCTGGCGTCGTCGAGGACGTCGGAGAAGTCGAGCCCTTCGAACCCGGTGAGCCCGCCGACCGCGCCGAGCTCGGGTGGCTTCGGGGAAGGGACGTGGGCCCAGACGGTGACTTCGCCCGAGGAGTCGTCCCGTACACCCCACTCCTGTGCCAGGGCGCTGATGATGTTGAGCCCCCGGCCGCCGCGTGCCGTCACCGAGGGGGTGGCCGGAACCGGGCGGGTGGGCCCGCCGCCGTCCGTGACCTCCACGGTCAGCCCGCCGCCCGTCTCCACGCGCCAGGCGGCACGGATGTCGCCGTCACCGGCATCCGTGTGCCATCCCAGCGGCCTGCCGTGCCGGCAGGCGTTGCTGAGCAGTTCGGAAAGAATGAGAACAGCGTCGTCCACGACCGCGTCCGACACCCCGTTGCTGCGCAACTGCTCACGCATCCGGTGCCGTGCCTGCCCCACGCCCGCAGGGCCATGGGGAACGGCCATGCTCGACGACGCAGGCACCTCTTGTGCCACCACCAACGCCACCCCCGAGACCTCCTTTGCCCCACGCCACGGGTTGGATGCCCCACTGAGCTGCACCGGAAACCGGCCAAGGGGCTGCCGGTGACGCACTCGACACAACTGAACGCGCAGTGAATGCGCCGGTGTACTCCCCGTCATGGTGGTGCGGGGGGCGCTGTTGCGTGCCAGTGGGGTGCCGTTGTGCGCTAAATGCGCCCCAGTTGGGACAGAACCTGCTTCGGGCGGTTGGTGATGATCGCTTCGACACCGAGTTCGGCGCAGAGCTCCACGTCGGCCGGTTCGTTCACGGTCCACACATGGACCCGGTGGCCCGCCCGGTGGAGCCGCTCGATGTACCCGGGGTGGCTGCGCACGATCCGCATGCCGGGTCCGGCGATCCGGGAACCGGCGGGCAGCCGTCCGTCACGCAGCCGGGGCGAGACGAACTGCATCAGGTAGACCGTGGGCAGGGCGGGCGCGGCGGCCCGGACGCGGTGCAGGGAGCGTCCGGAGAAGCTCATGATGCGGATGGGCGAGGGCTCGTCGGCCGGCGGCGCGGCCAGGTCGAAGCGGTTCAGCAGGTGCAGGAGCCGTTCCTCCACCTGCCCGGCCCAGCGGGTGGGGTGCTTCGTCTCGATGGCCAGCTGCAGCGGCCGCCCGGTGGCCCGTACCTCGGTGAAGAGCTCCAGGAGCCGTTCCAGCGTGAGTACGGAGGTGAGCTCGCCCGGCACCGGATCCCAGTCCGGCGACTCCTCGCGGTCCTTCCAGGAGCCGAAGTCGAGGGCGGCGAGATCGGCGAGCTCCAGGGCGGAGACGGCGCCGCGCCCGTTCGACGTACGGTTCACCCGGCGGTCGTGCACGCAGACGAGGTGGCCGTCGGCGGTCAGCCGGACGTCGCATTCCAGGGCGTCGGCACCGTCCTCGATCGCCTTGCGATAGGCGGCCAGGGTGTGTTCGGGGGCGTCGTCGGAGGCCCCGCGATGGGCGACGACCTGGATCGAGGTGTGCGGGCTGCGCTGCCGTGCGTGGGTCACCCGCGTCATGGTGTCACCGCCACGGGGGTGGGTGAGCACATGTCACCCTGGAGGTCCGTTTTGTCTGATGTAAAGATTGGTGTGCGGATGCACAGGTCCTGCTTACAGTGGCCCGACGTGCTGTGGGAAAAGCTGACCGCAGACACGTGCACAGCGGATTTCTTGCCGAATGCCGACTGGATGCCGAGTGGAACCGAGGAGTAAAGAGCTGTGAGCACCGAGAACGAGGGCACCGAGGGCAACGCGGTACCGGCCGTGCCGTCCGTTCCGCCCGCACCTCCCGTGCCGGCCACCGCTCCTGACCCGACGGCGGACGGGGCTGCGACTGCGCCGGATCCGGCGCGCCCGGCTTCCCCGGTGGCGGACGGCGTACGACACGAGCCCACGGACGGCGTACGGGACGGGTCCACGGACGGCGCCGGTACGGGGACACCGTCCCCGGCCGCCCCGATCGCGCCCCCCACTCCGGCGCACGCGGACGCACCGCGCCACACCCCCACGCACCAGGGCTCCCCGGCGCACGCGGGCACCCACCAGGACCCTCCGGCGTACCCCGCCGCCCACCAGCCCCACACCCCCCAGCAGCCCCACCAACCTCCGCACTCCCCGTACGGGGCGGCGCCCGAGCCCCCCGCGGGCGCCGCCTCCTGGCCCCCGCCCCCGCCCGCTGTCCCCTCGTACGCAGGGGGCCCCGCCCCCACGCACGGCGGCGGCATCGGCAACGGGAGCGGCAACGGCCCGGTCTGGGGTGTACCTCAGCCCGGCCACGACCCCTCCCCCGGCAACGGGAAGCGCCGGGGCGCCGGCGGCCTGGTCGCGGCGGTCGCGGTGGCGGCACTGGTCGCGGGCGGCGTCGGCGGCGCACTCGGCTACTGGGCGGCCGACCGCAACGACAACGGCTCCTCCGGCAGTTCGACCACCGTCTCGGCATCGGACACCCCGAGGGACCTCAAGCGTCCGGCGGGCACGGTGGCCGGGGTCGCGGCGAAGGCGCTGCCCAGCGTGGTCACGATCGACGCGCAGGGCGGCGACGGCGAGGGCGGCACGGGGACGGGCTTCGTGTACGACAAGGAGGGCCACATCCTCACGAACAACCACGTGGTGGCCTCCGCGGCGGAGTCCGGCGAGCTGTCGGCGACGTTCTCCGACGGCAAGAAGTACGCGGCCGAGGTGGTCGGCCGGGCGCAGGGCTACGACGTGGCCGTGCTGAAGCTGAAGAAGCCGCCGGCGGGCCTGACGCCCCTCCCTCTCGGCAACTCGGAGAGCGTGGCGGTCGGCGACTCGACGATCGCGATCGGCGCCCCCTTCGGCCTGTCCAACACGGTCACCACGGGCATCATCAGCGCGAAGAACCGCCCGGTCGCCTCCGGGGACGGCTCCAGCAGCAAGAACTCGTACATGAGCGCCCTCCAGACCGACGCCTCGATCAACCCGGGCAACTCCGGCGGGCCGCTGCTGGACGCGACGGGCGCGGTCATCGGCATCAACTCCGCGATCCAGTCGACGGGCGGCGGCCTCGGCCAGTCCCAGGCGGGCTCGATCGGCCTCGGCTTCGCCATCCCGATCAACCAGGCGAAGAACGTGGCCGAGCAGCTGATCAAGACGGGCAAGCCGGTCTACCCGGTGATCGGCGCGACGGTGACGATGGAGGAGAAGACCGGCGGCGCCGCGATCTCCTCCGAGGGCGCGGCCGGCACCCCCGCCGTCACCCCGAACGGCCCGGCGGCCAAGGCGGGCCTCAAGGCGGGCGACGTGATCACCAAGTTCAACGACACCGTGATCGACAGCGGCCCCACCCTGATCGGCGAGATCTGGACCCGCAAGCCCGGCGAGAAGGTGACCCTGACGTACGAGCGCGACGGCAAGACGGCAACGGCCGAAGTCACCCTGGGCCAGCGCGAGGGCGACAGCTGACCGGCTAGGCTGTCCCAAGCGTCGAACCGGCCCCACGGGACCGTGACGCCCCATCGGCCATCACGGCCCGGGGCCGCCGACGCGGGGTGGGTTGCCCGAGCGGCCTAAGGGAACGGTCTTGAAAACCGTCGTGGCAGCGATGTCACCGTGGGTTCAAATCCCACACCCACCGCAGGCGAGAGGCCCCCGACCAGCCAGTACGTATGGTCGGGGGCCTTTGCCATGCCTGTTTCCCGCCGGGCACGCGGGGGGCACGGCTGGGCCACGGCTTTGAAGGTGCCGGGGCTGCTCGTCAGCGGTTGATCGGGATCTCGTAGACGATCTCGCAGTGCGCTGCGGGCACCACGATGTCCGCTGTCTCCACGGGACGGCCGTCGGCGCTGTAGTACGTCCGCCGGATGTGCGTCACGAGTGCGGCTTTCTGGATGCCGAGTAGCGATGCTTCCTCGGCGGTCGCGTGCCGGGGTTCGGGCTGCTCGACCGCGTGGCTGATGGTGACTCCGATCGCGGCCATGCGGTTCACGACCCCGGCTCCCGCGTGGGGCCCTCCCTCCGGGAGCACGACGAGAGTACCGCCAGTGACGGCGTACGGCTCCCAACTCGTCGACAGCTGAACCGGCTTCCCGTCCGCAAGGAACTCGTACGTCGTCCGCACGCACAGCTCCCCCTCAGCGACGCCGAGCCGCGTCGCGATCTCCGCCGGGGCCGGCACCTTGGCGTCGGTCCGGCTCTCCCAGTCGCTCTGTCGGCAAAGGGCCTTCATGTCCTGGCGGAACGGGGATCCACTGGGCTGCTCACGTGCCGACGACCGGACGACCCTCACGCGCTCCCGGGGCTCGGCGACGTAGGTCCCCGATCCGGCTCGGCCTTCCAGCACGCCTTGGGAGATCAGCAACTCCTGTGCCCTGCGCACCACGTTCTCGCCCACGCCGCACTCCTGGCCGATCTGCGCGCGGGATGGGAGGCGGTCACCCGGTTCCCAGACGTGCTCCGCGATGCGCTGCCGGAGTTCGTCGGCGATGCGGAGGTACGGCGGTTGCTTAGGCGTATGAAAAATCTAGTCCACTAGCTTCACTGAAAGTGATCGCTGACAATGGAGGATGCGCTGGATCCGCTTCGGGAATGACCGCGGCGGCTCCCGCCGCCCGCTTGTCCGCCGCTGGCCCCCCCGCGTGCAGGAGCACACCAGGTTCACGACGGTTGAGGCGGAAGTACCGGACACGCTCTCCGCCGATGCCTGGCGGGCGGTCCTGGACGCGGTGGCCGATGGCTATCGATTCGGGCTCCTGGCCACCAGCCTGAACGGCCGCACTTATGGGCGGTCATACGCAAAACGGTCCCCGCGACAGGCGACGTTGGGGGACCGGGCTATCAGTGATACGAGCTGAGCAGCATGCTCAACCGTATCCGTCATGCCATCGCGCGCACCAGAGTGCGGTGCTTCCCCAACGGTCGGCACCGCCGCCCCCTATCGTCCTCCCGGCTGCTGGCTCCTCTCACCAGCTCCACGCTCGCTGACGCTTCGACCGTCGCCCTGGGGCGGGCTCTGGTCGGCACGGTCCACCGGTACCCGCTGAGGGGAGAGGACGTCGCGCTTGTCCGTCCGTACCTGCTGGCGTGGGAAGAGCAGCGTGCACGGACGCGCACAGTGCTCGTCGCCCCGCACCTGCCGGCCGATGCCTGGTCTGGACTCGCGGGGGCCCACTGATGCCTCTTCACCGACAACCGCACCCCGACGGGCACGGCTTCCGTCCCCTACCGCTCGATCGCCTGCCGGATTGGCACACACGACTCCTGCACCGAGCCGTCCCCGCCTGCGGCGACGGACGACGTACCGGTGACCTACGAGGAGTGCATCTGTCCGTGCCATTCGACCCCGGACCCGCCCATGCCCGTGAAGGTGATGGCATGAGGGCCCCAGCCCCCGGTGGTGCACTGGTCTCCCCCGTCGAGGTCACTGCGGCCACCGTGCAGCGCGGCGACATCATCCAACTCGGCGGTCACGCCTGCCGGGTGAGCGACCTCTTTCAGCTCCCCCAAGGGGCCAAGCAACTGGTCTTCGAGTCAGGCGAATTGCTGGCCATACACGCCCGTACCCGGCTCACCGCCCTGCGACTGCTGAGAAGGCGGTGACCGGCTTCGTGGCCCAGACGCCATCACGACATCGCCGACGACCTACGCCACCAGATCACGACGGGCAGCATCAAGCCTGGCGAACGCCTCCCGTCCGAAGCCGGCCTGGCCGCCCGGTACAGGGTCAGCACCGTGACCCTGCGACGCGCTCTCGCCGTGCTCCAGGGCGAAGGACTCGTCGAGAAGATCCACGGCAAGGGGAACTACGTCCGTCACCCCCGCCGCAAGATCATGTACGTCGGAGGCTGGGGCACGCTGGCCCCCTGGACCGCCGCTGAGCCAACGCTGCGCATCACGGTTCCGGCCTCCGTGCACCTGACGACGTTGCTGAAGGTGCCAACGGGCAGTCCCCTCGCGGAGTACACCTGCCTCAGCCTCGAACACGGGTCACCGCACGGGCTGGCCCGCATCTACATCCCGCGCGACCTGGCCCCGGCCGGAGTGCTCGACGACGACTCCGTGTGCCGGGAGGCAGCTACGAGATTCGCAGTCCTCGGCCCGTCGTCGGCCACCATCCGAGAGACGGTCTGCGCCCGCTCTCCCACCCCAGACGAAGCGTCGGCCCTACGGATCGGGAACAACATGGCCGTTCTCGCGATCACGCGCATCGCCACCGACGCCACCGGCCGGGTCGTTGAGGCCGCGCTCCTGGCCTTTCCGGGAGACCGAGTCGACGCGGTCTTCACCGCCCACCACGTGCTCAACGAGAGGCCCACCCAAGGATGACAACACCGAACGAACTTCGGCTCCTCCCGTGGTCGGGCCCGGGGGACAAGCCCTGCTACCTGAGCACCGACGACCCGGACGGCTACATGTCCCGCCTCGCTGACAGCATCGAAGCAATCCAACTCGGCACGGCGAGCGAACTGTTGGACGAAGCCGCAGAGGCTCTCGACAATCAGAGGACGTCACTCGACGACATGCGGTGCCTGGTCAAAGAGTTGACCGGGGCTCTACGGGACGTCTACCGCGTCGCAACGAGCCGCAGCCGCCTCCGGGCCACGAGCGATCCGAGTGAGTCCGCCTATTGATCTGCGGTCCCGCCGACCAAACAGCTGGAGAGGCCCATGGCTCTGACCAGATCAGATGCCATGGGCCTCAGCAGTTCACTTCAGCGTCCTCGGACGCTGACCGCTGCCTGCGGCGCTAATCTCCGGAAAACTTAAAATACTGGTCAGTGGGATTTCTCTTGCGAAATTCGATTACTCTGCGCACATCTTCAACTCTGACACCTGTTACCACCTTGCCATCATCTTCATCGCTTTCAAGGAGAGGGCAAGGGTGTTCGCCAAGGTTAAGACCTACGGCGCAGCCTTTTTTGCGATATTCAATAATCAGACTTCTACTATCCGGCATGGGCAGGGAAGGATTCAACCGACGCCAGAAATGAGCACCGCGAGGATCGATTCCGAGTGTAGTTGCCGGACTGACGGAGATCCGAGCGCAGTCTTCTGAGCATGCATCAAGGAGTTGTCCCCTTGCGGCATTCCACAGCGGCTTAATCACATGCTCTACGTACGGGTCAATCTTGCGGGCCAGGCCCTTCCACTCATCACCTTCCAGAAATTCGAAAGGATTATTAATAATTGACGCGAGGTCGTCGCTGGGGGCGTAGGGCAGGGCGCACTGAATAAGATGAGCAGCTGTCTCAGAAATTTTATCGTCTGAAAGGACCCTAGTTCGCATATTAGCCATGGGCAGACCTACAAGCGCCTCTACGACGAGTTCGAGGGGATATGACTCGCTGAGCAACGTTCCCCATGGTCGATGAGTCAAATCACCTAGTACGACCTCGGCGTAGGCGAGACATGAAATGTCAGCACTATTTTTCACCCATTCCTGGTGTTCCCAGAAGTAACTCAAGTCAGCCTCTAGAGGTGTTCTTCCTACCTCCTCGAACTGAGCAACTAGCAGATCGAGACGATCCTTACCTTGAATAATCTCAGGAATCACTCGGGCGGAAGGGACGGGATGTTTTCTTACCAGTCTATCTAGCGTGGCGCGGTCCCACAGTCTTACCTTCGGATTCTTATTTGTCCGAGACCACTCTCGAAGCCAGTCCCGCGTAGGATTGGTAAATACACTGTTCGTTGCTATAACAAGAACATCGACCTCTTGATGCGCTGCCGCGTTGATGACCGCGGACTTAACTGCATTGGACTCTACGGACTTGTTTCTCCCTTTGACTTCGATCCACCATCGTTCTTGCGCCACGTCTCCTTCTGGTGTGGCATGCATGAATGTTGCTTCCAAATCGCGCCCGCCATCTGGAGCGCCATCGCCGACCCCTCCCTTTCTCCAAGCTAAATCCATTCCGCCCATAGCTTCGATGAGCTCGTTCACAAGTGACTCTAATTGCTCTCCTTTGATCGTTTCCCATGGAATCTCCGTGATCCTTGGTTCGTCCATACGAGTCTCTACCTAACGAAGTTTTAGTTTTTGTAGGGGCTGGAAAACCTCAGCAGGGAAGCCAAACACGCGAAAGCCAGAGGTCTACCGCGCGGGGAACCGACGGACAAGGTCGATTAGAGCTGCCCCGGACACTTCTTTTGTGGATGGTCCGTTGCGGACAAAGAAGCGGCCGTCGTGCATTACAGGAGATTCACCAGCCTGCGGCTCTAGCTTCCAGAGAAGGTATCCTCGATACCGAAAGGGAGAAAGGGTCGCTGCGAGGGAATTCGCGAATTTTGGCTCAAGTTTCGATGATTTAATTCTGTCCACAAGCCAACGGAAGTGCTCATCGATCGTCTTACTCATAGCATCGAGTTCATGCTGAGTTCCAGTAACGCAGAATTTGTCCACCTTATGACTTTCCACGCCCGTGAAGCGTCTGATGGATTCTGCATCACCATCCCCATCCGCGACACCGATGAAGATAATGCCCTTAGCCTTGGAGTGAACGTTTGCCATAGCTGAGGCGATCTTCAAAATTTTCTCGAAGCTCGCATCGTCGAATTTCGACAAGTTGCTCACCTGGCAAAACCCTTGCTTAAGTTCAAATAGCGCATCCTCTGTAAGGGCCATCCGGAGCGTCGATTCGAACCGCAGGGCGTGCTCCTGAAGTTTCAAAGCATTCTCGTCCTCTGTGGGCTCGAATACCCTCCTCAAGGAGCCCTTTACAGCTTCCACGAGGTCACTCTTCCGCGCACTTCCCCAGTTGCCGCCTCCAGGCACACTAAGGTCCTTGTCCCAAAATCCCTTCAAAGCTTTCGCCAATTCGCTCTTACTCTTCGGTACGAGATTTTCTTCATGCAGAATCTGCTCAAGAGCAACAAACAATGCATGGAAATGGCGTGGTACGCCGCGCGGATTTTGCTGCGTGACAGTCCAAGTAAAGTACGGTGCCCCCGCCACATCGAGAGTCTCTTTGATCAGATCAAGTGTCCCCATAAAGCGACGCTCGATCTCATCTTTTCCAATTGTCAACAGGCGAGCGCGAATTGAAAGCGCAGATGTGGAATGCGATACCCGTTCCTCGCTGTATGCAGCATTGCGATACTCGGTCCCGCTGGACGCAAAGGGGCGCAAGATTAGGTCAAGGAGGAGGTCTAGGACCAACTCTTCGTCCCGCGATTCCCTGACTGCATCACGAGACAAGATCCCCTGCTTGACCCAGAAGATATCACCATCATAGATTCCGTAATCGAGATCTTTGTTAGTGATGCTAATCTTCGGCATATCCTGAAGGTTCACATAATCGGTCAACGAGGAATCTCCTCGAATGGCAGCACTCAGGCGCCGGACCAGACCGGCGATCTCTGCCGTTGATCCAGCCTGTCGAATCTCTTGGAGGCTCAGGTGCCTACCGGAAGAATTGATCCTTCTGAAAACCTCATCAACGGATGACTCGCTAGCCGAACGGTACGTCGAGACAGGCAGGTGATAGTTGGTAAAGTCTCGGCAAGTTGCCCGGTCCCAGACGGGGGTTTTTTGTTCCAGTGTCCCGCTGTCCGCGAAAAACTTAGTATCTGCCAAGGTTTCGAGATCAAAATAACGCCCATCAACCGGATACTTGTTCTCGATGAAAGAGAAGATCGCATCCAAGCGTTGCAGGCCGTCAATAACTTCCAGCCGTGCGCTTCCTTCGTATTGGCTTTCTGCCAAAAGAATGAGAGGGATGGGAAGCTTCTTCAAGGCCGAATCGATAAGGCGCTGCTTTTCCTCCACCGCCCAAACTAGTTTACGTTGATAGCGGCGGTTAATGAGGAAGCGATTCTGGATATAATCCGTATATAGCTGTTGAAGTCCTTCGCCCTTAACTGACAGCTCAGTTCCTTCGCTGACGGTCATCCTCTATCCCTCCAAAAACAAGATCATCTTGCTAGCGGGTAGGACACCCTACGTCTTCGACTTCAGCAGTCTAAGACTTGTTGATGCGGGTATCCCTGCTTTTCAGCGATACGGCCCGCCACCCCACACCGTTGCCTCCCATCCCGTCCGCCTTCGACCCACACGTCGTGGAGCGGTCGTGGTTCAGGGCGTCAAGGTGGAGCGCGCCACTGTACGAACGACCTTGACGCCCTGGGCCGCGACTGCTCGGCTCTGCCTGGGTCGAAGGTGGTCGGGATGGGAGCCCCACGACGCTCGCCACGCTCCGGCCGGCACTCGCGAACGGCGCCCCGTCCCATCCCGGAGTCTGAGCGCCCCCGCCGGAGGCATCCTCTTGAAGCCGCGGGCTTGGTTCTCGACTCATGCCCCACGGGCCTATCCACTGCGGGCGCGCGTCGGCGGCGGCAGCGCCGAGCGGGCCGAAGGCAGGAGCGCGGGCGCAGCCAGAGCCGGGAAGCGCGCCCGGCGGAGCGAAGCGCAGCCGGGTGCCTTGATGAAGTAGAGAAAGTCTTATCCCGCTGTGATGAGCTGCTTGCCGTCGTGGCTCCGCACGTGAGGGCCGTTGCCGTCCAGGGCGTCCAGGAGGCGGACTGCGTAGACCTCGGCCATGCGCTCGCTGACCTCGTCGGGGGTGAGCCAGGAGACGGCTGTCGACTCGCTTGATGTGCGCTCGGTGCCGCCGGAGGGCTTGCAGCGGAAGACCAGGGCGACGATGCCTCGGGTCGTGTTCTTGTAGACGCCGGTGAGTTGGTCCACCTCGACGTGGATGCCTGTCTCTTCCCAGACCTCGCGGGCAACGCCGGCCTCGGGTGTCTCGTTGAGTTCGAGGATGCCGCCGGGGAGCTCCCAGGTGCCGTTGTCGGCTCGGCGGATCGCCAGGAGGCGGCCGTCCTCGCGCACCACTACTCCGGCGACGGACACGGAGTGCAGGTGAGTGGGGGCCCCTTGCGGTGTGCGTGCCAGGCGTTTGCGGCGGTTGCGAGGCGCAGGGTCCATGGGTCGGGGTCGGCGTTGCTGATTTCGGACCAGATGTTGGCGTTGGCTGCGGCGAAGGCGGTGATGCCTTCGGCGGGGGCGGTGTGCCAGGCGGGGGTTTCGGCGGCCCAGTGCTCGGCGGATGTGGGGGTGTGTCCGGCGGCGATGAGCCAGATGGTCCAGTAGGCGGCGTCGAGCCAGGCTGCTCCGCGGGTGGCCCAGGCCCAGTCGACCAGGCGGGCCCGATTGCTTTGGGGGGCGCGAGCGTTGACGAGGACGTTGGTGTTGTTCAGGTCGGTGTGGAGCAGGTGGGTTCCGGCGAAGTAGTGGAGGTCGTCGGGGTGGGCGGCGTAGTGCTCCAGGCGTTGTTCGGCTCGGCGTAGTTCGATGTCGGGGCAGGGGGTCTCGTTGAGGCGGCGCAGGAGAGATGCGACTTCGGGGAGGTCGGGGGAGCCGGGGGCGTAGTTGGCGTGGTGGCCGTCCAGGGCTTCGAAGCCGAGGAGGTCCCAACCGGCGGTTTCGACGCGCCAGCGGAGGGCGGGGGCCAGGTTGGTGAGGAAGGGGGCGACGGTGGCCTCCCGGCGCTGGGTCCAGGCGCGGGAGTGATCCGTGCGCAGGCCCTTGATGTGCCAGGTGCCCGTGGCGGAGGTGACGCGGGCCGCGATCTCGCTGTTGAAGCCCTTGGTACTCTCCTCGACCGCGAGGAGGGGGCCGGTGTGTTCTTCTACGGCGGTGCGGGTGGCGGGTGGCAGTTGGTCGAGGCCGATGCGGGTGGTCGCCATGGGGTCTCACTCTTCCACGGAGGCGGGTGCGGGTGTGGGTGTGCCGTGGTGCGGGGGCTTCGGACGGAAGAACGTTTCCGGAGCCCCCGCGGTTCTGTGTGGCCGGTTGTCTACCGGTACGGGTTGTCGTCGTTGCAGCCCGGGACGGCGCCTTCGGTCAGCACCTCCAGGTCGTCCAGGAGGATCACTCCCTCGGGCTCCTGCGGGGCCGGCGGTCGGGGGCTGATCTCGACCATGACAGCGGTCATTGCGTTTCCTCTTCTCCGTGTTGGCAGTAGGTGTTCCGTGGTGCCTTCGCCTCCTGGTACGCCTTGGCGAGCGGTCGGCAGACGCGGCAGGTGCCGGAGAGCTGACAGCCGCCGCAGCCACCGGTGCGAAGCATCTGGGCGTCGGCGATGCCGGGCAGACGGAGGAGTCCGTCCAGGCCCTCGGTCATGAGGTCGACGGGGTTCTCGCGGCCGACCTTGCACATGGTCGCCAGGCCGTGCGGGTCGACGTGGAAGAAGGTGTGGCCGGCGGGGCAGCCCTTGAAGACGCTGGTCTTGTCCAGGAAGCCGGGGGCCTGTGCGGCCAGGGGTTCGGGTGTGCCGGTGTAGGTGGGGGAGATGGTGCTGTATTCCTGGCGGCCCGCCCCGTACCGCTCCGCGAGGGCGTGCATGGCGTTCAGCTCGTGGGCGTTGTGCCGAGTGATGATCAGGGCCAGTTCGAGTGCGAGACCGGCCTCGTGCGCCGCGATGAGGCCCTTTTCGACCAGCTTGAACGCTCCCGGTTTGCGGGTGAGCGTGTCGAAGCTGTCCGGGGTGGCCCCGTAGAGGGAGACGGTCACCTTGTGCGGTGGCAGGTCGCGCAGGAGGTTGATGATCTCGGGGCGGTGGAGCCGGGAGCCGTTGGTCAGGATCTCGATCAGCATTCCGGAGCGGTGAGCGAGCGTGTACGCGTCCGTGAAGTCCCGGTCGATCAGCGGCTCGCCTCCGGTGAACTGGAGCCACAGCACCCCGGCATCCCGCAGCAGGTGCAGGAGCCGGACCTTGTCCGGCCAGGACAGTCCCTCGAACTTCCGCTCCGCGAGGTAGCAGTGCTCACAGTTGAAGTTGCAGCCTTTGTTGATCTCGTACGTCGCCCGGCCGTAGCCGAGGCGGGTCTCGGGACGTACGAGGACGGTCTCCCGCATCACCGTGCCCTCCAGGTCCAGGCCCCAGGCCGTGCGCGCGTGGTCGAGCAGCCAGGCCGGTAGGGGGCTGCTGCTTTCGGCGGTCGAGGCCAGCTCTTCGTACAGCGTTCGGGGGATGCGCATGCCGCCCTTGGAGCCGGGGCGGGCGATCAGGAACGTTCCGTTGTACGGGCTCGCGATCAGCCGGTGCACGGGACCTCCTCCGGGGTGTCCTCCCAGGTGTGCTGCTCGGCGTGGCCGGCGAACAGGCAGCAGCCGCCACCGTCGGGCCCCGGGGCAGCCACCGGGCAGTCCGGCAGTACGACAAGTTCCGCGTCGGTCGTTCCGTGCCAGCGGAGCCACAAAGCGGTCCCGTACGCGCAGGTATCAGTGAGGAGGCCGAAGTGGTCACCGTCGTCGTGCGCCGACAGTTGGCACTGCACCGCCCCGTCGACGTACGGGGTGGTCCACTTCTCTTGCGCTTCCCGCATCAGGTCGACGGGCACCCGGTACCAGTGCGCGCACTGCATCACACACCGTCCCGAGGAAGCAGTTCGGCCCGTACGGTCTTTCCGCTGCCGCCCGCGCTCAGGAACCAGCCGACGCGGGCGCCCAAGGCCCGGGCCAGGAAGATCCCGCGGCCGGACACCTGGGCCGGGGTCGGAGCGACGATCGACCCGAAGCCGGGGAACGCGGGCATCGGGTCGGACACGTCGATCAGGAGCATCCGGTCCTCAAGCAGCGCGAGCCGCACACCGACCAGAGCGTCCGGTTTCCTGGCGTACCTGACCGCGTTGGCGGCCAGTTCGGACAGGATCAGGACGGCGTCCTCGATATCGCCGTCCCACTGCCACAGGGTGAGCATCCGGCGGGTGTGGATACGGGCCAGGGGCACGCTGCCCCTCACCATCGAGTATCCAAGGGACCACTCCTGCTCCACAGGAGCCACGGTCTGCGGGTCTTCGATCGAGGCCACCGTCACGGTTCCTCCTGGCTGGCGGTCCAAGCTGCGGTCTCCTCGGACCGCCGCACCACCAGAGAACCGCCGCCCACCAGTTGAGGCACAGGCAATTCCACCACCGGGGAGCCTGCTGCCGACCGGCAATTTTTACCTGACCAGGCATCACATTCTTGTGCCCACCGCTACCGTGATCGCATGACGGGGAACGAGTTACTCGCCGCCAGGATGGCAGCGGCGGGCCTGAGACAGCACGAACTCGCCCAGGCACTGAACGACGAGATCGGCACCCTCACCAGCAGGCCCGGCACCCTTCAGGACCGTCACGTACGGAACTGGCTGACCGGAAGAACCAGGTGGCCGCAGGAACGACAACGGCGTGCTCTCGAAGCAGTATTCGGATGTACCGCTCAAGAGCTCGGCTTCATCCCGCCGTCACGTTCCACACCACCGCCCTCAGTACCACCGGAGGAATCCGTGCGGCGACGAACGTTCGCCGGCAAGGTGATCGGCCTCGTTGCCGCTACCGCACTGCCGCCCCTGCCCACCGCGTCGTACCGTCGCATCGGAATGAGCGATACCGAACGTCTCCGGGTAGCTTTCGCCGAACTCGTCGCGTCTGACAATGCGACTGGAGGAACGCCCAGCCTGGAGACCCGTGCCGTCGCCTTCGCCCACCACGCGATGGAGCTTCAGGCCGTCGGGTCCGCCACTCAGCGGGTCCGCGCCCGCCTCTACGAACTCGCCGCCGCCTTCACCGGGACCGCACTGTGGGCCGCGGTGGACTCCTGCGAACCGGAGCGAGCACAGCGCCATCTCGAACGGGCGATGACCCTGGCCGGTCTGTCCGGCAGTGCCGAGATCACCCTGCGCTTGTGGGGACACGCCGGAATCCTCGCCCGCCAAACAAGAGAGTTCAATGACGCCATCGCCGCAGCGACCGCTGCACGGGCTTCTGCGGCCTGCCGCAGGGACCCGCGATTCCGCTCGCTCGCCCATGCGCGCCTCGCCAGCGCGTATGCCGGAGCCAAGCAGCCCACCGCCGCCCTGCGGACCCTCGAACACGCCATCAAGGCGTTCGACGGCGCCGACCCCCACGCCGACAGGCCTGTTTGGATGGGCTTCTACGACCGGGCGGAGCTGCAAGGTCTGTCCGCGCTCGTCCACGCCGGCGTCGGCCGTCACGACGAGGCGGAGGCTCACCTCCACCACACGCTGTCCCTGCTGCGCCCTGGCTTCAACCGCAACCGCTCGTACTACCGGTCCCACCTCGCACTGGCTCAACTGCGGCAGGGCGAGGCTGAGCAGGCATGCACGACAGCCCTCTCTGTACTGCCCACACAGCCGGGTGGTTCACTGACCGAGCGCACCAGCCGGTTGCTCACGGAGTTCACAGCAGAGCTGAACTCTGTGGCGCCCAGGGCTCGGTGCACGACCGAGTGGATGGACCAGTACCGCCCGAGGAGGCTGCAATGACCGCCGAGATCCGGCACTACACCGCCGAGCAGCTTTCGGAAATCAGGCAGTACATCCTCGGCATTCACGCCGAGGTGAGGCACCGAGACTTCGGCCTCACCGGACCGTTCTATGACGTGGAACGCTTCGACGAGCGGCTGTCCACCTACGCCTCTCGTCCCGGCTGGAGCGCTGTTTTCGCCACCGAGAATGGTGAGCCCGTCGGGTTCGCCTTCGGCTGCCCTCTCCCGGCGGAAACCCGGTGGTGGTCCTCCATGATCACCGAGCTGCCGGACGGCTACACCGACGAGGACGGCGTCCGTACGGTCGCCCTCAACGAGATCGTCGTCCGCAAGCCCTGGCGCGGGCGCGGCATCGCCTGGCAGATCCATGAGGAGTGGCTGTCAGGCCGCACCGAGTCCCGCGTCACCCTCCTGGTCAACCCTGCCAACGGCAACGGCGCCGTCCAGGCCGTGTACGAGGCGTGGGGCTACCGGACGATCGGCAAGCAGCAGCCGTTCTCCGACTCCCCTGTCTTCGCCTGTATGACACGCGAGCTGCGCTGACCCCCTTCAGAACGCCTCCAACAGGCCAGGTGTGGACCGCCGGAGGCGCGGAGGGGCCAGGATGGCGGGGAACTGGCAGGTCAGCCACGTGGGAGAGGCATTCCGCAGCACTCTCTTGACCCTGACAGGGCGGATTGGTTGGGCTGTTGACTTCTGCACTGCCCGCATGTGTTTCGCCCCGCGAGGTCTCCGTGGGGCTGCCTCGTCGATCACGGGCAGGCGCATCCCCGCGGTGGTTGCTGCCGGGAAAGGTGATCGGCGGAGGCTCCGTCGTCTGGCCGATTCGCGCCCTACCCTCGGCCTTCCGGACGATCTACGGTCCCTGGCCATGGGCGGACTGGGCAAGTTTCTCAAGAAGCGGTGGGGCGTCGTGGTGCTCGTTCTGGGCATCCTGGCCTGGGCCGCGCAGATGATCGGTCCGGGGCTGCTCCTGCTGGCTGCTGGGGTGGCCGTGGCCTACTTCCTGTTGTCCGCGCCGCTGCGCTGCATCGCGCTGGGGCGTCAGGGGCGGTGCCGCAACAATGCCCAGGGGCTTCTGCGGGGATGCTGGATCCGGGAACACAAGTGGCAGGGTTTCAAGGCGCTGAGGGGAGCCGGGGACGAGGCGCAGGGGCCCGGGAGCGTGATGACTCAGGATCGTCAGCAGATGAGCGCGTCCTTGGGTGTCGCCGTCGGGGTGCTGTCGGCGATCGTCGCCTGCGCCGACTTCGTCTTCAAGTGATGTTGTTCGCTCCGAGCGGGCGGCTTGGTCGTGGCTCGATCCGGCTGGTTGGGCAGTGGTCGGCAGCTCAGTGGTGTCATCCCCGCCCCCGCGTCAGCCGCTCCGCCGAGGCGATCGCCGCACGCGCCTCCTGCTCCGTGAGGCCCGTGCGGACCGCCGCGGCGGTGAGGGCGTCGGCCAGAGCGTCGCCGAAGCCGTGTTCGTAGGCGCGGCAGGCTGCCCAGAACAGGCGGGTGTTGCGCTGGCCTTCGTGGGCCGCCAGGACGAACTGGATCAGGCCCTCGCCCCGGCGGCCCGGAGTCTCCGTCGGGGCCGTGCTGCCGGGAGCCCCGGCCGGGCGGCGCGGTGGTGGGGTGAGGAGGCGGAGGAGGGCGCGCGGGCAGGGGGCCGGGGGCAGGTGGGCGGTGCCGGGGGCCAGGCGGTAGCGGCCGTGGGCGGTGACCGAGCCGGGGCCCACCAGGTAGCCGCCGCTGCCGCGGACGTCGATGCCGGGGGCCAGGCGGCCGGCCGAGTTGGGGACCGTGGTGTCGGCGGGGCCGGTGAGCCAGAGGTGGCGGCCGCCGCTCGGGGTGAGGACGGTGACCGTCGGCGGGATCGTGAACAGGTGCTGGAGCGCCAGCTGCTGGAGTGCGCCCACCGAGTCGTTGCCGTGCGCGGTGTCGATGTCCAGGTCGATGCCGACGAGCCGGTGCGGGGCGCGTCCGCAGGCGATGCCGTAACCGGTGGCCCGGGGCGCGGCGGCGAAGAGGGCGCGCACGGCCGCGGGGTCGGCGGTGGCGTCGTGCACCCCGTGGCCGGGCAGACCGCACTCGCCCCGGCAGTGGACCGGCGGCTGCTCGCCGTGGTGGGGGGAGCGCAGCGCGGGGAGCTTGGTGGCGGACAGGGGGAAGACGGGGAGCCCGCGCCCGGCCGCGGCGAGGGCGTGGGCGAGGGCCAGGGTGGCGGTCTGCCGGTCGATGGTGGCCATGGTTCTAGTTTCGTACATGAGTTCGAATATGGGAAGTGGGGGTGGGTGGGGAGGGCTGGGAGGGGGAGGGGGAGTGCGACTGAGCGCGCTGCTCGGCCTGTCCGGCCGAGCAGCGCGCTCTGGGTTCTGCGGCGCCCGTCTCGTGGTGGCTAGCGCACGGCGACGTGGTCCCCGGTCGACGACTTCGCTCCGGAGGTGGTGTTCCCGTAGTACGTCCACCGCCACGTTCCGGGCACGGTCGCCTTCACCGTGGTCTTGAGCGCGCCCGAGCCGCTCGACTTCACCTTCTTGATCGTCTTGTACGAGGAGGAGCCCGCCGCCTTGAACTGGAGGCTCACCGAGCGGCCCGCGTAACCCTGGTACGTGTGGGTGTCCCAGTTCGCCCGGGTGACCCGCCCGGTCACGGTGATGGTCTTGCCCTTCCTGACCGGCTCCGGCGAGGCGTTCACGGTGACGCGGGTGGCCCGCTTGACCTGCAACGGCAGGTTCTTGTCATCGGTGTCGTGAGCGTCGCCGGGCAGGTAGACCCGCGCGGCGGTCTTCCAGGTTCCGGCGTCCTCGTTCCCGAAGTCGATGTGCCGGGGCTCGATGTGCAGCCATTCGTCGAAGTCGCAGATGCCCTTCGCCTTGTTCACCACCTTGCAGTCACTGCCGTAGATGGTGTTCCACAACTCGTCCCCGGAGTCGGTCTTGCCCCGGTAGGGGAACACCGTCGGTCCGGAGTCGTACTTCAGCTTGGTCGTCATCCGGAAGGTCACGTACACCTTGACCTCCTCCTTGACTCCGATCACGATCGGCTTTCCGCCGTTCACCGTGACCCGGGAGAAGGCGACCCCGCCCTCCGCCGCTCCGGCCGGCACGGCCGCCATCGCTGTGAGCACGGCCGCCGCTCCACCGGCCACCGCCGCTCTCCACATCGTCTTCCCCATCCCCTTGAACCCCGCCCTCTCCCCTGTAGCCAGGACCGGGCGCGCGTCGGCGCACCGGCCAGAGGCTGATCCTCACGGCTGACTGTGGGACAGGGGAGGGCGGTGCGCGGTTGTACGCGACGGGGCAACGATTCGATCAACACGGCATCGTCCTGGTCCGGCTGCCGGGAGGGGCCAAGGTGGTGCTCCCTCCCTTGCGGGTCAGCGGGTGGTGTGGCCATATCGCCCGACTGGGCATTTCCGGCCCATAGAAGGTTTGTCGCCTCTTCTTCATGCTTGCGGGGGAATCAGGTGGCACGGCATGGTTCGACGCGGATGTGCTGGGCAACTCTGGTCTCGCGACGTCGTGACCAGCACCGGGGCGGTCGGCCAACTTCCCCGGAACCAGCCGCACATGAACCAACTGAAGCCGGACTTCCGGTTCCTGGAGGAATTGACATGGCAAGCATCCGTACCGCTCGTGTTCTCGCCGCAGTCGCCGCGCTGCCCCTCACCATCGCCCTCTGCGGCGGAGTGGCCCTGGCGGACAACGGCTCCTTCGCGAACGACGGATCGAACGCGGCCGTGGCGACGATCGGCGGCAGTGGCGTCGGCGGCAACAACACCGGCAACTCCTCGACGACGCAGCAGCAGGCCGTCGGCTCCGGTGCGTCCAACCAGAACACCTCGGCCCAGGTGAGCGGCTCGGCCTTCACCGCCATCGACCAGTCGGACCACAGCGTCGACGTGAACTTCACCCCGTTCTTCTGGTGATGATCCCGGCGGCCACGCCTCCTCGGTGATCAGACGTCCGGGACCTTCCGGGGGGTGGGCCCCGGACGTCGAACAGCAGCCCGTGCGGCGGCACTTCGGTGCTCCGCGCGGGCTGTCGGCGTTGCCCTCGACCCTTGACAGGGAGAGTGGATCTGACGGACAGTCAGAAACTGTTCGGTTGTCGTGATCCGTGCCCCTGGAGGCCCGCCGTGCACCTCGCCCCGACGGAGCGCCAGCAGCACCTCCGTACCGAACTGCGCGCGTACTTCGCGGCCGTGCTGCCCGCAGGAGGCGGAGGGCAGTGGCGTGACGATCCGGAGGAACAGCGGCGGCTGCTGCGCAGGATCGGCGCCGATGGCATGCTCGGTCTCGGCTGGCCCGCTGCGTACGGCGGACAGGGCCGGGGCCCCGACGAGCAGTTCGTCTTCTTCGACGAGGCGTACCGGGCCGGCGCCCCCGTCTCGATGGTCACCCTCAACACCGTCGGCCCGACCCTGATGAAGTACGGCACCGAGGAGCAGAAGGCGTACTTCCTGCCCCGCATCCTCAGCGGCGACCTCGTCTTCGCGATCGGTTACAGCGAGCCGGAAGCCGGTACGGACCTGGCGGCCCTGCGGACCCGTGCCGTGCGGGACGGCGACAACGGTGACGGCAACGGTGGCGACTGGGTCATCGACGGGCAGAAGATCTTCACCAGCAACGCCCAGCAGGCCGACTGGATCTGGCTCGCCTGCCGTACGGACCCCGACGCCCCCAAGCACCGCGGCATCTCGATCATCCTCGTGCCCACCGACGATCCCGGCTTCTCCTGGACGCCCATCGAGACGGTGGGCGGGCTGACGACGACCACCACGTACTACGACGGCGTACGCGTCCCCGCCTCGAACCTCGTCGGTGCGGAGAACGAGGGGTGGGGGCTCATCACCAACCAGCTCAACCATGAACGTGTCGCCCTGGCCGCCATCGGCATGCAGGCCGAGGACTTCTACGAGGAGGCCCTCGCCCATGCCCGTACCCCCGACCCCGCGACGGGGCGCCGCCGGATCGACGAGCCGTGGGTACGCGCCCGGCTCGCGGAGGCGTACGCCCGGCTCGCGGCGACCCGGCTGCTCAACTGGCGGCTGGTCGGCGCCGTGGGGGCGGGCGCGCTGGCCCCCGGCGAGGCGAGCGGCGTGAAGTTCGCGGGGACCGAGAGCGCCGTGGAGGTCTACCGGATGTGCCAGGAGGTGGTGGGGGAGGCAGCCCTCCTCCGGGGTGGGTCGCCCGGCTGCTTCGGGGCGGACGGCGGTGGAGGTGATGGCGGGGGTGGTGGTGGCGGAGGCGGTGAGCTGGAGCGGATGAACCGGGCCGCGCAGATCAACACCTTCGGCGGCGGCGTCAGCGAAGTGCAGCGCGAGATCGTCGCGACCATGCGGCTCGGGATGACGCGGGGCAAGCGGTGAAGCCGGGCACCCGGGCGGGGCAGGCCGATGCGCAGGAAGCTTCCCCGTCGCACGGGGCCGAGGCCTCGGATCAGCTGTACGAACGGCTCAGCGCCTACGCCGGCCGACCCGCCGCCACCGCCGGCACGGGCCGGGACCCCGTCAACGCGCCCATGATCCGCCACTGGTGCGAGGCCATGGGCGACACCTCGCCCGCCTACCGGGGGCCCGACGCCGTCGCCCCGCCGACCATGCTCCAGGCCTGGACGATGCGCGGCCTCTCCGCAGACCCGGAGCCCGACGACGGTACGGGCCGCTCGGCGGCGTACGGCGAACTCCTCGGGCTCCTCGACGGCGCCGGGTACACCTCCGTCGTCGCCACCGACTGCGAGCAGGAGTACCTGCGGCCGCTCCGCCCCGGCGACCTGATCACCTTCGACGCCGTCATCGAGTCCGTCTCCCGGCGCAAGACGACCAAGCTCGGCACCGGGTACTTCGTCACCACCTGCATGGACGTCCGCGCAGACGGTGAACTCGCCGGGACGCACCGCTTTCGGATCCTCAAGTACCGCCCCGCGCAGCGAAAATCCGCGCAGCGAAAATCCGCGCAACGGAGAACTGCGGAGGTGGAGAAAGAACCAGCCCTCCGCCCCCGCCCCGTAATCAACCGCGACAACGCCGGTTTCTGGGCCGGGGTCGCCGAGCACCGCCTCCTCATCCAGCGCTGCACGGGCTGCGCCACCCTCCGCTTCCCCTGGCTCCCCGGCTGCAACGCCTGCGCCGGCCAGGAGTGGGACACGGTCGAGGCGAGCGGCGAGGGCACGGTCTTCAGCCATGTCGTGATGCACCACCCGTCCTTCCCCGCCTTCGACCCGTCGGGCGAGGGCGGACCGTACGCCGTCGCGCTCATCGAGCTCGCCGAGGGCGTCCGGATCGTCGGCAACGTGACCGGTGTGCCGTACGACAAGGTCCGCGTCGGCCTGCCCGTACGGCTGGAGTTCCTCCGTACGGACCCCGATCTGGAACTTCCGGTCTTCCGGGCGAGCGAAGGCGGTTGAGATGGACTTCACCCCGAGCGAGGAGCAGGCCGCGGCGCAGGGTCTGGCCGCGCGGATCTTCGGTGACCTGTCGACGCACGAGCGGCTGGTGGCGGCGGGCACGGGGACGGACGCGGGGCTGTGGAAAGAGCTGTGCACGGCCGGGCTGCCCGGTGCGGTCGAGGACATCGGGCTCCTCGGCCTGGTCCTGCTCCTGGAGGAACAGGGCCGCACCACCGCGCAGGTCCCGCTGGCCGTGAGCTGTGTGTACGGGCTCCTCGCGGTCGCGGAGCACGGTACGGCGGAGCAGTGGGAGCGCCTGCTGCCCGGTCTGCGCGACGGTACGACGGTGGCGACCGGGGCCTTCCCGGCGCGGGGTGGCGTGAAGGCGGTGGACGGGGCGCTGTACGGGGTCGTGCCCTGGGTGCCGTGGCTGCGGGACGCCACCCATGTGCTGGTCGCGGACGCCGAGCGGGAGTTGTGGATCGTCGAGGCGGGGGCGCCGGGGGTGACCGTGGTGCCCGTGGAGACGACCGCGCCCTGGTCGGCGGGGCGGCTCGTCCTCGACGGCGTACGGGGAGAGTCCCTCGGTACGGGCCCGGGGGCCTGCGCCGCGGTCCTCGCCGCGAGCCGCACCGCCTTCGCCGGGCTCCAGGCGGGCGTCTGCGCGGGCTCCCTAGCCCGTGCGGTCCAGCACACCACCACCCGGGAGCAGTTCGGCCGCCCGCTCTCCACCAACCAGGGCGTCCTGCTCCGCGCCGCCGACGCCCACATGGACACCGAGGCGATCCGGGTCACGGCGTACGAGGCGGCCTGGCGCCGGGATCAGCAACTGGAGTACGAGGCTCAGGTGTTGACGGCCGCCTGGTGGGCATCGGAGGCGGGCCGGCGGGTCGTGCACGCGGGGCAGCATCTGCACGGCGGCACCGGGGCCGACCTCGACCATCCGGTCCACCGGCACTTCCTCTGGGGGCGTCAGCTCGACGCGTACCTGGGGGGCGGGGCCGAACTACTGGAGGAGCTGGGCCGATTGATCGGGAGCGGCCGGACGGAGGGCACGTCATGACGGAGGCGTACCGCGTCGGCGACGAGCTGCCGCCCCTGGAGATCCCCGTCACCCGCACCCTGATCGTCGCGGGCGCCATCGCCTCCCGCGACTACCAGGACGTGCACCACGACGCCGAACTGGCCCGGGAGAAGGGCTCACCCGACATCTTCATGAACATCCTCACCACCAACGGGCTCGTCGGCCGCTACATCACCGACCACTTCGGTTCCGCCGCCGTCCTTCGCAAGGTCGCCATCCGGCTCGGCGCTCCCAACTACCCGGGGGACGTGCTCCGGTTGACCGGCCGGATCGTGGCCCTGGAAGACGTGGCCCTGGAAGGCGAAAACCGCTCCCTTATAGAGGTCGCGGTCACCGGCGACAACCGTATAGGGCGTCACGTCACCGGAAAGGTCACCGTCGCGATCCCCGTCGCGATCCCCGGGGCGATCCCCGGGGCGGTCACCGTCGCCATCACCGAGGGAGGCGGCGCATGAGCATCCGCAGGCCCGACACGCTCGGCGGAAAGGCGGCCGTCGTCGGCATCGGGGCCACCGAGTTCTCCAAGAACTCCGGCCGCAGCGAACTGAAGCTCGCCGTCGAAGCCGTCGGCGCCGCCCTCGACGACGCGGGTCTCACCCCCGCCGACGTCGACGGCCTCGTCACCTTCACCATGGACACCAGCCCCGAGATCACCGTCGCCCAGGCGGCGGGCATCGGGGAGCTGTCGTTCTTCTCCCGCATCCACTACGGGGGCGGCGCGGCCTGCGCCACCGTCCAGCAGGCCGCCCTCGCGGTGGCGAGCGGGGTGGCCGACGTCGTCGTCTGCTACCGGGCGTTCAACGAGCGCTCCGGCCGCCGCTTCGGCTCCGGTGTCCAGCGGCGCGAGCCCACCGCCGAGGGCGCGGCACTCGGCTGGAACCTGCCGTCCGGGCTGCTCACCCCCGCCTCCTGGGTGGCGATGGCGGCCCAGCGCTATCTGCACGCGTACGGCCTCGGACCGGAGGTCTTCGGACACGTGGCGGTGGTCGACCGGAGGCACGCGGCGCGGAACCCGGCGGCGTACTTCCACGGGAAGCCGATCACGCTCGCCGACCACGCCGCCTCCCGCTGGATCGTCGAACCGCTGCGGCTGCTGGACTGCTGCCAGGAGACCGACGGCGGCCAGGCCCTCGTCGTCACCAGCGTGGAGCGCGCCCGCGACCTGCCCCGGCCGCCCGCCGTCGTCGTGGCGGCCGCGCAAGGGGCGGGCCGGTCGCAGGAGCAGATGACGAGCTTCTACCGGGACGGGCTGACCGGCCTGCCGGAGACGGGTGTGGTCGCCCGGCAGCTCTGGCAGAGCTCGGGTCTCGCCCCGGCCGACATCGATGTGGGCATCCTCTACGACCACTTCACCCCGTTCGTCCTGATGCAGCTGGAGGAGTTCGGTTTCTGCGGTCCGGGGGAGGGCGGGGCGTTCGTCGCGGCGGACGCGCTGCCCCTGAACACCCATGGGGGTCAGCTGGGGGAGGCCTACCTCCACGGTATGAACGGCATCGCGGAGGCCGTCCGGCAGATCCGCGGTACGTCGGTGAACCAGGTGGCGGGGGCGGCGAGGTCCCTGGTCACGGCCGGTACGGGGGTGCCGACGTCCGGGCTGATCCTCGGGGCGGACGGGTGACCGTCCCGGACGGAGCCGGGCGCGGACCCTTACGGAGGGGCGGCGGGACCCTTAAGGCCGGACGACGGCCCGTCCACCTTCAGGAGGTGGAGGGTGAGCCGCCCCTACAACCTGAGGCGGACGGCGCTTCGGGACCTGGGGGCGATCCCCCGGGCGGGCTCCGCTCCTAGCGTTGAGTACATGACCACGCCAGTCTGCACGGGCGCCTCCAGGGCGGCCACCGCCACCGCCGCCGGCCACCACGCGTACACGCCGTACGCGTCGTTCTCCTCGTACGTCCGGGCCCGGGGCCCGGTCCTGCTGCGCACCGCGCGCTCGCTCACCGCGAATCCGTGCGACGCGGAGGACCTGCTGCAGACCGCGCTCGCCAAGACGTACGTCGCCTGGGAGCGGATCGAGGACCACCGGGCGCTGGACGGATACGTCCGCCGGGCGCTGCTGAACACCCGGACCTCGCAGTGGCGCAAGCGCAAGGTCGACGAGTTCGCCTGCGAGGAGCTGCCCGAACAGGGCGGCGCCCCGGCGCCCGACCCGGCCGAGCAGCAGTCGCTCCACGACGCGATGTGGCGCGCGGTGCTCAAGCTCCCGGACCGCCAGCGCGCGATGGTCGTCCTGCGGTACTACGAGGACCTCAGCGAGGCGCAGACGGCCGAGGTGCTGGGTGTGTCGGTCGGTACGGTGAAGAGCGCCGTCTCCCGCGCCCTCGGCAAGCTCCGCGAGGACCCGGAGCTGACACCGGTCCGCTGAAGCCGACCGATCCGGAAGAGTCCCCCACACGGCCCCCGGACAGGAATTTTCTCCCGCGAGTAGTGACATACCGCTTGGTATGTGCGCAGAATCAGCGCAACCTTACTGCCGCGTAGCGCCCACCGGGAGGACGCCGTGCTGAGCACCATGCAGGACGTACCGCTGACTGTCACCCGCATCCTGCACCACGGGATGACGATCCATGGGAAGTCGCAGGTCACGACCTGGACCGGCGAACCCGAGCCGCACCGACGCACCTTCGCCGAGATCGGCACCCGCGCGACCCAGCTGGCCAACGCGCTCCGCGACGAGCTGGGCATCGACGGCGACCAGAGGGTCGCCACCCTCATGTGGAACAACGCCGTCCATGTGGAGGCCTACCTCGCGATCCCCTCCATGGGGGCCGTGCTCCACACCCTCAACCTCCGGCTGCCACCGGAGCAGCTCGCCTGGATCGTCAACCACGCGGACGACAAGGTGGTCATCGCCGACGGCACGCTGCTGCCGCTCCTCGTGCCGCTCCTGCCCCACCTGCCGGGCATCGAGCACGTGGTCGTCTCCGGGCCGGGCGACCGCTCGGCGCTCGCCGGGGTCGCGCCGCGCGTGCATGAGTACGAGGAGCTGATCGCGGGCCGCCCGACCACGTACGACTGGCCCGAGCTGGACGAACGCCAGGCCGCCGCCATGTGTTACACCTCCGGCACCACCGGGGACCCCAAGGGCGTCGTCTACTCCCACCGCTCCATCTACCTGCACTCCATGCAGGTCAACATGTCGGAGTCGATGGGGCTGACGGACAAGGACACCACGCTCGTTGTCGTCCCTCAGTTTCATGTGAACGCGTGGGGGCTGCCGCACGCCACGTTCATGAGCGGCGTCAACATGCTGATGCCGGACCGCTTCCTCCAGCCCGCTCCGCTCGCGGAGATGATCGAGCGCGAGCGCCCGACCCACGCGGCCGCGGTCCCCACCATCTGGCAGGGCCTCCTCGCCGAGGTCACCGCCAACCCGCGCGACCTCACCTCCATGGCCAACGTGACCATCGGCGGCGCAGCCTGTCCGCCCTCGCTGATGGAGGCGTACGACAAGCTCGGCGTCCGGCTCTGCCACGCCTGGGGCATGACGGAGACCTCGCCGCTCGGCACCATGGCCCACCCGCCCGCCGGACTGAGCGCCGAGGAGGAGTGGCCGTACCGCATCACCCAGGGCCGCTTCCCGGCCGGTGTGGAGGCGCGGCTGGTCGGCCCGGCGGGCGAGCACCTGCCGTGGGACGGCGAGTCGGCCGGTGAGCTGGAGGTCCGGGGCGCCTGGATCGCCGCCGCGTACTACGGCGGGGCCGACGGCGAGCACCTGCGCCCCGAGGACAAGTTCAGCGAGGACGGCTGGCTGAAGACCGGTGACGTCGGCGTGATCAGCACCGACGGCTACCTCACCCTCACCGACCGGGCCAAGGACGTCATCAAGTCCGGTGGCGAGTGGATCTCCAGCGTCGAGCTGGAGAACGCGCTGATGGCCCACCCGGACGTCGCGGAGGCGGCCGTCGTCGCCGTACCGGACGAGAAGTGGGGCGAGCGCCCGCTCGCGACGGTGGTCCTCAAGGAGGGCACCACCGGGACCGACTACGAGGCGCTGAAGGCGTTCCTCGCCGAGTCGGGCATCGCCAAGTGGCAGCTGCCGGAGCGCTGGTCGGTGATCGCCGCCGTGCCGAAGACGAGCGTCGGCAAGTTCGACAAGAAGGTGATCCGGAAGCAGTACGCGGCCGGAGAGCTGGACGTCACGCAGCTCTGAGGCCCTGCACCGCGCTCTGAGGCCCTGCGCCGCGTGTTTCACGTGAAACAGGGCGCAGGAGTGGACAGGGCGGGGGCGGTACGGATTTCCCGTACCGCCCCCGCCCTGTTCCGCGTGCTGTGCTGCACGTGTTGTTCTAGTTGGTCCCTATCTTCGCCAGCAGGTCGACGATGCGGGACTGCACCTCGTCGCTGGTGGACCGCTCCGCCAGGAAGAGAACGGTTTCCCCGGAAGCGAGCCGGGGCAGCTCCGACGGGTCCATCCCGGCCGAGGTGTAGACGACCAGCGGGGTGCGGTTGAGCTGCCCGTTGGACCGCAGCCAGTCGATGATCCCGGCGCGCCGACGGCGTACCTGCATCAGGTCCATGACCACCAGGTTCGGCCGCATCCGGCCCGCCAGATCGACGGCCTCGCTGTCGGTCGCGGCCCGGGCGACCTGCATCCCGCGCCGCTCCAGGGTCTGCGCCAGCGCCGCCGCGATCTCCTCGTGCTCCTCGATCAGGAGGACGCGGGGCGGGTGCTGCTCGCTGTCGCGGGGGGCCAGGGCCTTGAGGAGGACGGCCGGGTCGGCGCCGTACGCGGCCTCCCGGGTCGCCTGCCCCAGACCGGCCGTGACCAGCACCGGGACCTCGGCGGCGACGGCCGCCTGGCGCAGCGACTGCAACGCCGTACGGGTGATGGGCCCGGTCAGCGGGTCGACGAAGAGCGCGGCGGGGAACGCGGCGATCTGGGCGTCGACCTCCTCACGGGAGTTGACGATCACCGGCCGGTAACCCCGGTCGCTGAGCGCCTGCTGGGTCGGTACGTCGGGGGCGGGCCAGACGAGCAGCCTGCGCGGGTTGTCCAGCGGCTCGGGCGGCAGTTCGTCGTCGAGAGGGCGGGGCTGCGGACGGTTGGCGACCTCGACCGCGCCACCGGGACCGTCCAGCGGCTCCGGACCCTCGGCGCCCTCGTCGGGCGCCCCTATGGCGTACGCGCGCCCCTCGGCCACCGCCGGTGCCATCAGCTGGCCGGAGCCGGGACCCGCGGTGGTGGGCTGCTGGGGCGCCGGGGCGCCGTGCTGTCCCTGCTGCCGGTCCGGGGCGTCGGAGTCCGTGCCCCCCGCGGCGGTGGCGCGCTCGCCCTCCGGCGGGGCGGCGAGCTTACGGCGCCGGCCGGCACCGCCGAGGCTCTGGTGCTGCGGGTTGGCCTGACCGGCCTGACCGGGCTGCGGGTTCTGCTGCTGGGCGAGGTGCTGGGCGAACGGCACGCCCTGGCCCAGCGTCCGCACGCTGAACGCCCGCCCCTGGGTCGAGTCCGGGTTGCCGCCGGGCATCGGCTCCTCGGCGGGCAGCGGCTGGTGCGCCGAGGGGACGGCCGCGGTGCCGGTGGTGTGGGCGGTCTGCCCGTTGCCGCCCCAGGAACGGTCGTCCGGCGCGGGCCGTGCGCCCGGCGGCTGAGCGTCCGGGCCCTGCGGTACGGCGCCCCAGGGCTGCTCGTCCGGCACCGCGCCGGGGCCGGAGTGCGGTACGCCGTCCCGGTCGCCCGGGGCCGGGACGGGCCAGTCGGTGTGCGGGGCATCCGGGGCGTGCGCGGCCACGGGGTGGGGCTGCGGGGGTGTGTGACCGGCCTCCGGAGCGGTGCGCCCGTGGTGGCCTTCGTCGCCGGCCGGGGGTACGGGAACGGACCCGGGCGCCTGTACGGGCACGGGTGCGGTGCCGGGCGCCTGAAGGGATGCGTCGGGGGCCCGGTCCGCGTCGGCGGGAGGCAGGGCGAAGGCGGTACGCGGACCGGCGTCGGCGGCCGTGCGCTCCTGGGCCGCGGCCAGCGCTCGGCGGGCCCGACGCCCACCGGGCTGCTGGGCCGGGCTGAGGGCGTGCGCCTCCTCCTGGGGCCGACCCTGGCCGTTCGGGCCGCCTTGGCCGCCCTGGCCGTTCTGACCCTGCTCCGGCCCCGTGCTGCCGTTGCCGGCCGCGAGGGCGGGGAGCGCCGGGCGGTGCTCCCCCTCGCGCCGCGCCCGCCGCCCGGTGGGCGGCACCGGCTGCTGCGGGTCCGCCGGGACACCCTGCGGCGGCACGGTCTGCCCGCGCTGGGGACGGCCGCCGGCGCCCTGGGCGCCCTCGGCCGCGGTGACGACGGACCCTTCGGAAGGTGCGGAGGGAGCGGCAGAAGTCAGCGCGAGGGCCTGCCGCTGCGGCTGCTGCTGGGCTTGCTGCTGAACGGCACCCTGGCCGGCACCCGACGTTCCGGGCCCGCCCGGACCGATCTGGGCCGGACCGATCTGAGGCGCACCGGCCTGCGGCGGACTCATCTGCGGCGCACCGGCCTGAGGAGGCCCGATCTGCGGCGGACCGATCTCCGCCGGCCCGTTCCCGCTAGCCCCCGCCCCGGTCTCCGCCGGGCTGGGACGTCCGCGCCTGCGGCCGGAGCCCTCGCCCTGCTGGGCCGGGATCAGCTCGGGAGCCGCCTGCTCCT
Source organism: Streptomyces microflavus (assembly GCF_014650075.1). Classification (GTDB taxonomy): domain Bacteria; phylum Actinomycetota; class Actinomycetes; order Streptomycetales; family Streptomycetaceae; genus Streptomyces; species Streptomyces microflavus. The sequence continues at coordinate 678,695 of NZ_BMUG01000002.1, forward strand.
CGGGGGCGGCGGGCCCGCGGCGCGCCCGGCGCCGCCCGGTCGGCTCGGCGGCGGGACCGTCGCCCTGGCTCACCGCATCGGCCGCGGCCGCACCTTCGGCCTCGGGCGCACCGCCGGGGCTGTCCAGGAACGCGTCGGTCGACGACCGGCGCGCCCGGCGCCGCCCGCCACTGGTGACGCCCGGCGCGCCGACACCCTCGGGGGAGGGGGCCGGGGCCGGGTCCACCGGGGCCTCCGGAGGCGCGATGGCGCCCGAACCGGCGCCGATCGGGATGTCGAGGACGTACGCGCTGCCGCTCATCCCGGGCATCTCGTGGGTCTGGAGCACTCCGCCGTGCGCCTGGACGATGCCGCGCACGATCGGCTCGTGCACCGGGTCTCCCCCGGCGAACGGCCCGCGCACCTCGATCCGGACCACGTCACCGCGCTGGGCGGCGGCCACGACGACCGTCGAGTCGACGTATCCGCCCCCGGGGACGGCCCGGGTCTTGCCGGTCGAGTCGACCCCGGCCACATCCGCGACCAGGTGGGCGAGGGCGGTGGCGAGCTGACGCGCGTCGACCTCGGCCTCGATCGGCGGGGCGTGCACGGCGAACTGGGCGCGTCCGGGCCCGATCAGCTCGACCGCCCCGTCGATACCGCCCGTGACGATCCCGTCGACCAGCGCGGGAGCCTTGTGCAGCCCCTCCACGCCCGCGTCGAGGCGCTGGTACCCCAGCACGTTGTCGACGAGGGTGGTCATCCGGGCGTACCCGGCGGCGAGGTGGTGCAGGATCTGGTTGGCCTCGGGCCACAGCTGCCCGGCCGGGTCGGCGGCGAGCATGGACAGCTCACCGCGCAGCTCCTCCAGGGGCCCGCGCAGCGAACCGCCGAGGACGGCGGTGAGCTGGGAGTGCTGGGCGCCCAGGGCGGCGATGCGCTCGGCCTGCTCCGCCAGCTCGGCGGCGTACCGCTCGGTGCGGTCGGCCAGCTCGGTCTCGTACCGCTCGGTTTGTTCGGCGACCTCGGTGGCGTGGGCCTTCTTCAGCGCCGCCAGCTCGGTGGCGTGCGCTTCTTTCAGCGCGGTGACCTCGTCGGAGTGGCTCGTGGTCAGCTCGGCGACGACGGACGTGTGCTGGGCGGAGAGCTCCTCGTACGGCCTGCGGTCGGTGAAGGTCATCACGGCGCCGACGAGCTGGTCCCCGTCGCGTACCGGCGCGGTCGTCAGGTCCACCGGGACCTGGGCGCCGCTCTTGGACCAGAGCACCTGGCCGCGTACGCGGTGCTTGCGCCCGGACTTGAGGGTGTCGGCGAGCGGTGACTCCTCGTACGGGAACGGCTCGCCCTCCGCCCGCGAGTGCAGGATCAGCGGGTGCAGCTCCTGGCCGCCGAGGTCGCTGGCCCGGAAGCCGAGGATCTGTGCGGCGGCGGGGTTGACGAGGACGACGCGCCCGTCGGTGTCGGTGCCCACGACGCCCTCGGATGCGGCGCGCAGGATCATCTCGGTCTGGCGCTGCGAACGGGCCAGCTCGGCCTCGGTGTCGACGGTGCCGGAGAGGTCCCGTACGACGATCATGAGGAGCTCGTCGCCGGTGTAGCTGGAGTGGATGTCGTTGTAGGCGGCCTGGCCGCTGTCCAGGCTGGCGCTGGTGACCTCGACGGGGTACTCGTGCCGGTCGGTGCGCCGCGCGATCATGCGCGTCGGCTTGGTCCTGCCCTGCTCGTCCGCAGCCTCGGGCCGGCGCATCGATCCCGGGATCAGCTTGGAGTCGAACTCCGGCAGCAGATCGAGCAGTCCGCGACCGACGAGCGCGGTGCCCGGGGTCTCGAACATTTCGAGGGCGATGGCGTTGGCGTTGACGACCGTGCCGTTGCAATTGACGAGCAGAAGCCCGTCCGGAAGGGCATCGAGTATGGCTGCGAGGCGAGCAGTGCCTCGGGATGGCCTGCTGCTCACGACGACGCTTCCTCCCTGGTTACCGCACCTTGCCGACAGTGGGCCCCGTCTCGCCCCTCGGGCCGCAGACTGTCACTGGAGGAGTCTAAGGCCAGGGGAGGGCCCAGGGGCGGCGGATGAGGGGGAGCTCTCACCAAGGTTCTGTGCAAGCGGTGTACGCCACCGGCCTATGACGTGAGCGTCCGCGCACCCTGTGACGTGCGCGGACGCGAAGCGGAGCGGGTCCTGCCAGAGCCCTAGCGGAGGTCGGGGAGGACCGGCACGAGGTTGTTCCAGCGGGCGATCTCGCACCCGTCGCCCCGGGTCACGGTGGTGTCCACGGCCCGGCCCTCCCACGTTCCGACGATGCGGGCGGAGGCGTCACCGCCGTAGATCATGGTGCACATCGTGCCCTCGGGCGTCGCCCGGAACAGCTCCTGCCCCGCCCGGGTGGCGCCGACCTCCGAGAGCCGGTCGCAGGCGGCCTGCCGCTCCGGGTGGGTGCCCCCGGTCGGCCCGCAGGTCAGCTCGAACGTCCCGTCGGCCCCGACGATCCCGGAACGCTCCACGGTCACGGTGAGCCGGGTCCGCTCGGCAGGCTTCTCCTGGCCCACACCGCTGCCGCCGTCCAGGAACGAGGGCAGGGGCGGCAGCGGCACGGGCAGCGGCCCGAGGGCGGGCTGGACGGCGGAGAGGGGCCCGGCGGTGGGCAGGGCGGAGGGCACCGGACCGGTGGCGGTCGCGGCGGGCGCGGTGGTGGACAGTGCGGCGAGCGATACGACGGCGGTGAGGGCGAGACGGCGCAGCATGCGGGCTCCTGTATCTCTGCATCACGGGCGAACGCAGACGACCGCGGGCCATCTGGGGCCATCACGGGCCATCGCGGGCGACCGCGGATGCGGCGGATGCGACGGATGACGGACGGTGGGGTGGCGGGCGGCGGGCCGAACCCTCCGACCGCTCCCGGCCGCTCCCGACCGACGGAGGCGGAAGCCCCCACGCCTCTCTAACGCGCCGTCCGCCCGGACGTTGCGCCACCACGCCGAAGTGCTTTGCCCTGGCCCCCGCATGGCTAGTAACGTGAGCGGCGATTGGTGGCACGCCGTTCGACTGTGTCATCATCTGCACGCACCACTCGCGTCCGCGCGAGGTGTGTGGAGGAGGCGTCGCCTAGTCCGGTCTATGGCGCCGCACTGCTAATGCGGTTTGGGTCTTAAAGCCCATCGAGGGTTCAAATCCCTCCGCCTCCGCTCCACCCCGAAGCCCCGTGCCCCTGGCACGGGGCTTCGGCCGTTCCCGGCGCGGGCCGCGGGGCGGAGGGTGGTCAAGGGGGCGGTCGAGAATTGCCCCAGAAGGGTGTTTCCGCAGGTCAGATGCGGTGCGGGCAATGGATTTCGCGTCACGGCGCAGGTCATGTAATGTTGTTCTCGCAACGCCGACCAGGCAGAAAAGCCCGGAACGCCAAGCACTCGTAGCTTAACGGATAGAGCATCTGACTACGGATCAGAAGGTTGCAGGTTCGAATCCTGCCGAGTGCACATCAAGCCAGAGGCCCTCAGGAGAAATCCTGGGGGCCTCTCGCGTTGCCCGTACCGCAGCGAAGTACAGCGACCGTCTCAGCGTCTACACGTGAGTCGTATGGCTGAAGCCGAGGGAGGTCAGCCCTTCGGACAGGCACAGCTTGTCGGAGGGGCCGCCGACCTCGGTCTGGAGCAGTTGGTAGGCGGCGCCGTGGCCTTGACCCCAGTGCATCGCGGCCCTCCACAGGAGCCTGCCCAGCCCTTGGCCTCGGGCCTCGGGCAGGACAGCGAAGTACTGGGGCATGAGCTGGGGGCGTCCGATGGCGTCAGGACGTACGTCCATGGGGCCGATCGCGCCCACGACGTGGTCCTCGATGACCGTGGCGAGGACCGGGCCGCACTGGCCGGCCTGCATCTGGGTGTGGAGGAAGACCAGACCATCGCCCGCCATGGTTTCGGCGAACGGCGCGAACGTCTCCTGCACGGCGGTCGGCCAGTCGGTGACGGGGAGGACCTGGCCGTCAGGGGCGGGGCAGGCGCTGGTGGTGAAGTCCTTCAGTTGGATGCGGGTACCGCGCGGATGTGCCGTCCCGGCGCCGAGGGGGCGTACGACCCTGGCGTTGACCACGTCATGCCGGGCTGCGAGCTTGGCGGCCAGTTCGGTGGCCTCATCGACCACGCTGTCGGGAAACCCGAAGGCGAAAACCTTCACGGCGCCGCGTCCGCGCCGAATCAGGGTGGGGATGAGGGTGCGCTCGCGCTGGTGCACCACGTCCTCGCGGAGGACTCTCTCGTCCTTCTCGCCGCCCCAGCGTCGGTCCTTGTCATAAGGCAGGAAGATCCCGGTGCCGGCCGCTCGCAGGATGTCCTCGAAGATGCCGACGGACAGGGCGTCGGGGTGGACGGGGCCGAGGGTCGGCACGATCGGTGCGGTCAGTTGGGGCTGGAGCCAGTCCCAGCGGAAGAACATGAGCCGCACCCCAGTGGTGGGCCGGGCCGGGTTCAGGCCCCGACGCGAGTGCGTCGGGGCGCGGCGGGCCGAGGTCGGCGGGCTGGGGAGGATGGTCACCGGTACGGGCGGGTTCATGAGGTGGTCTTCTTGTCTCCGTGCTGGCAGTAGCTGTGCAGCGGCGCCTCGGCCTCCTGGTAGTGCTTGGCCAGGGGGCGGCAGACCCGGCAGGTGCCGGACAGGGCACAGCCCTCGCACCCTCCGGTGCGAGGCATGAGGTGGTCGGCGATGGTGCCGAGGCGGGTGAGGCCGTCGATGCCTTCGGCCACGAGGTCGCTCTGGTCGTCGCGGTCCAGGGCGTCAAGGTCGTTCGTACAGTGGCGCGCTCCACCTTGACGCCCTGGACCACACCCGCTCCACGGTGTGTGGGTCGAAGGCGGACGGGATGGGAGCCAGGGTGAGCAGGGGGTTGGGGTGAGTTGTCAGCAACACCAAGCTGGCAGGATGCGGCTATGCCCGAATACACGATCGGCACCCGGAGCGGCAGCGACTGGCCCGCCATACCCGCTGGCGGTCTCTCCAGTTACCTCCTGCCGAAGTCTCTGCAATGCAAGATCGTGGACGACAGCGATGTCCTGGTCTTTCGCGTCGGTAAGGCCACCGTCAGTGCCTCTTGGGAGCTTGCAGGTACCTGGTACGTCGACATCGAAGGTTCCGAGTCGTCCGCCTCGGCGGATCTGATTGCCGCCGAGATCGCACAGCAACTTGGTGATGCGGCTGGAGAGCAGGCCATTCACTACAAGGTCACTGACTGATGGACTTCACCATCATCTTGTCAAGACTGCACGCGACTGCTGACATCAACACCTGACACCAACAAGGGCGGCCACAAGCGGTCGGCATCGAACCTCAGCGGACGGCAAGTCGAGTACGGGAGCGGGTTGGCCGACGTCCGCAGCTCCCCACGGCCGACCTGATAGGGATGAGGTCGAACCTCATGGCTCGGCACAACGCGGGGTGCCGCCCATTGCCGCTCTCCTGAGGGGGCGAGCATGAAGAATCCGCTGAAAGATGGCGGTCTGTTGGACAAGGCAATGCCTTACATAGGTTTGATCACCTCGGTCTATCTCCTGGTTCAGGGACTGCGGTTGTACAGCTCGGGAAGTTCCGCGATGTGGGCGCTTGCCGCCGGGGCCATGTTCTTGGTCGCGAGCATCGACGTATACCGACAGGTGCGACAGCGCCGGGGCCGCATGAGAGCGCGGTACAGCACCGAAGTACCGCAACCACAGCAACCGTCCTCATCCAATGACGCCCCTCCTGGGTCACGAAGCGGCCGGTATGACCGTGACTGACCGATCCGGCTAGAGCCCCGGATCAGAAGGTTGCAGGTTCGAATCCTGCCGAGTGCACATCAGGCCAGAGGCCCTCAGGAGAAATCCTGGGGGCCTCTCGCGTTGCCCGGACGGAGCGGCGAGCGGGCGTTCCGCCCGAACCTCAAGCCGCTCGGGCGACCGCTTCCGCCGGCTGCTGTGTGATGACGCCGTGCCGCCGGGTCGGCAGCCCCAGGGTCGGGTTGGCGACGCCCCAGGCCGCGCCCTTGCAGACCAACTCCTTGTAGAGGGCGGCCGTTCGTCCGGTGAGGGCTGCGGGGCGGGCGCGGTCGTCGGCGGTGACGTACTGGATGAGGCCGTCCCTGCGGCCCAGGGAGATGCACTGGTTGAAGTAGCGCAGCGGGACGGTCGTGGGCTTCGTGCCGGTCAGGCGGGAGGCGATGGAGTCTGCGGCCTGCCAGGCGGTGGGGACGCCCGAGGCGCACGACATGCGCAGTGGCTTGTCGCCCGGGCCCATCACCCGGGCCGCGTCGCCGATGGCGTACACGTCCGGGTGGGAGAGCGAGCGCATGGTGCCGTCGACCTCGATCCGGCCCGTGGTGTCGGTCTTCAGCGCGGTCGCCTGCGCGATCGGGTGGACCGCGAAGCCCGTCGTCCACACGGTCACCGCGGCCGGGATGGTGGAGTCGGCGGTGGTGACGCGGTCGGCCTCGACGGCGGTGACTGCGGTGTGTTCGTGCACGGTGATGCCGAGCCGGTCGACGACCTTCCGCAGGTGCCGGGCGCCCTTGGGGGAGAGCCAGTCGCCGAGCCCGCCGCGGGCGGCGAGGGCCACGTCGAGGTCCGGGCGGGCCTCGGCGATCTCGGTCGCGGCCTCCAGGCCGGTGAGTCCGCCGCCCACGACGACCACGGGCTGCCCGGCGGCCAGGCCGGCCAGGCGCTCGCGGAGCCGGAGCGCGCCGGGGCGGCCGGCGATGTCGTGGGCGTGCTCGGCGGTCCCGGGGACGCCCTGCGTGTTCCAGGCGCTGCCGAGGGCGTACACGAGGGTGTCGTACGGGAGTTCCTCGGTGGACTGCCCGTCCGTGACGGTGACCGTCCTGCGGTCCACGTCGACGGCCGTCACCCTCGCGAGCCGCAGCCGCACCCCCGTACCCGCGAACATCTCGCTGAAGAGGCGGGGCCGGAGCTCCTGGCCGACCGCCAGCTGGTGCATCCTGACCCGCTCGACGAAGTCGGGCTCGGCGTTGACGAGGGTGATGGCGACGTCCTGGCGGCGCAGCCTCCTGGCGAGGCGTCCGGCGGCGATCGCTCCGGAGTATCCGGCTCCGATGACGATGATGCGGTGCTGCGTGACCTGCGTGACCTGCATGTCCTGACTCCTGTCTCGCGCGGTTCCGCCCCTTGAACCGGGCAGCCCGCCGTTTCCTGACAGGTGTGCGATGTGACCTGCACCACAGGGTGGTCAGAAGGCGTGGAACAGGGGCTCTCCGTGGTCGGTGGCGGCCCACCGCCGGTTCGCGCGTTCGAGCTTGTCGGGGTTGGCCTGGTTGCGGAACGCGGCGATGCCGTCGTCGGTGATCTCGACGCACATGACGCCGATGACCCGGCCGTCGACGACCGCCACGACGGCGGGGGCGCCGTTGGCGGTCGTGGAGTAGATCTCGGCCGAGCCGCCCACGAGATCGCGCTTGGCCTTGCTGGGCTTGAACAGGCCCCGCATGAACTTCGCGACCGCCAGGGCCCCCTCGAACGCCTTCGTGCGGGCCGGCACCTTCCCGCCGCCGTCGCCGATCGCGATGGCGTCCGAGGTGAGGAGCCGCACGAGCGGCTCGGTCCGCCCGCTGGTGGCGGCGGCGAGGAACTCCTCGACGATCCGCCGGGCGGCGGCCTCGTCGATCTCCGTACGGGCCTTGCCCTCCGCGATGTGCTTCTTCGCGCGGTGGAAGATCTGCTGGCAGGAGGTCTCGGTGATGTCGAGGATCTCCGCGATCCTCCGGTGCGGGTAGTCGAACGCCTCCCGCAGTACGTACACCACCCGCTCGTTGGGCGTCAGGCGCTCCATGAGGGCGAGCACCGCGTACGAGACCGACTCGCGCTGCTCCGCGGTGTCGGCGGGGCCGAGCATCGGGTCCCCGGCGAGCAGCGGCTCGGGCAGCCACTGGCCCACGTACGACTCGCGCCGGGCGCGGGCCGAGGTGAGCTGGTTGAGGCACAGGTTGGTGAGGACCTTCGTCAGCCAGGCCTCGGGGACCTCGATGTGGTCGACGTCTGCGGCCTGCCACCGCAGGAACGTGTCCTGCACGGCGTCCTCGGCATCGCTCGCCGAGCCGAGCAGGCGGTAGGCGATGGCCTCCAGACGGGGCATGGAGGCCTCGAACCGGTCCACGTGGGTCCTCGTCAGAGCCATGGTCCGGATCCTAACGGCACCCCGGAGCACGGGGACGGGCGACGATCCCGGCCGCTGCCGCCCGCGCCCGCCGCATCAGCGGCCCGTGCCGGGGTAGCCGGAAATGTACGGGGCGTGATGGGCGCTCCCCGTGCGGAGGTTACCGATGGTGTCGCAGAGGCACGGCCAGGTGCAGCGGTGGCAGGACCGGTGGTGGGCGGTGGCGCTGCTGGTGCTGGTGGTGTGGGCCGGTATCCGGCTGGCCTTCGACGGGTGGTCGGGGTGGCCCGGGATCCTGGCCGGCGGGCTCGTCTACGCCGGGTTCATGACGTGGTACATCATGCGCCGCCGACGTCGGGACGCCCGGGCGGTGGGGACCGAGGCCGCGCGCGTGCCGGAGCTGGAGCGGCGCATCGCCAGGAACGGCGAGCTGCCCGAGGACCCGGCCGAACAGGCGGTCATGGTCCGGCTGATCCGCCGCCGGGAGGAGAAGCTGCGCCGCAATCAGTGGTGGGCCTTCCCGCTGCTGGGGCTGATCCTCTTCGGCACCCCGCTGCTCTGGTTCGCCGCCGGGAACGTGGCGGCGGGCGTGTGGGGGCTGGCGTTCGGGGCGGCGTTCCTGGGGTGGATGGCCTGGTTCAACCGGCGCTTCGTCCGCCGTATGGCCGGGATGCGGCAGCGGATCGAAGGTGTTGGAGGGGGTCCGGTCGGCAGCCCGGCCATGGGCTCGACCGGTGGCCCCATCGGCGGCCCTGCCATCGGCCCGGCCGGTGGTGCGGAGGGGTTTCCGCACGGCGCCCGTTAGCCTTCGCGGAGACGTGAGGGCGGGGCCGGTTCATCGGCTCCCGGTGGAGAGAACGGGGTTCGGGTGGCCTTCGGGTGGCGGTGTACCGGGGTCGCGTGGCCGGGGGACGCACCGCAGTTGGGGTGGAGCAAGGGCGCCGAGCGCCGGGTGAGCGTTCTCGCGTACGGGGCCGGGCTCGGGTTCCGGGCGGTGGGGGAGCGGCACTGTGTGGGGGCCCGGGGGAACGTGTGCCCTCTGGGGGCCGTGGTGTCCGTGCGCAGTACCGGGGCCCGGTGCCCGGAGTGTGCGCGGCTGGACCGGGCGCACTCGGTGGCCGCCGACACGCTGCTGGACGACCCGCGTACGTACCGCGTCTATCTCGCCTGGTTCGGGCCCGGCATGGTCAAGGTCGGGATCACCCGGGAGGAGCGGGGCGCCGCCCGGCTGCGGGAGCAGGGGGCCGTGGCGTTCACCTGGCTCGGGCGCGGGCCCCTCATGGCGGCCCGGCGGACCGAGGAGGTGCTGCGGGCCGCCCTCGGGGTGCCGGACCGGATCCCGTACGCCAGGAAGCGGGCCGTACGCGGCCGACTCCCGGGTGAGCAGGAGCGGTCGGCCGAGGTGGTGGAGTTGTACGGGCGGGCCGCCGCGCTTCAAGGGCGTGGTTGGCCCGAGTCGTTGGAGCCCCTGCCTCTTGACGTCGTCGATCATGCGGAAATCTTCGGGCTGGGGCGTTCGGCCGGCGCCACGCGGTCCGTGAGTGAGCTGGTCGACGGGGGCGTTGTGGCGGGGCGGTTGGTGGCTGCCGCCGGGCCCGATCTTCACCTTGCCGTGGGAGGGGGCGGAGACGGGGACGAGGGCGGTAGTGGTGGCGTGGTCGTGCTGGATACGCGGCTGATCACCGGGTGGGAGCTCGCCGCCGTGGACCCGGCAGCGCCGAACGATGTACGTGTCCCCCTCATCGACATCGGGGGCGGCGGCGTGCAGGGTGGGTTGTTCTGACCCTGCCCGATGAGGAGTTGTCCGTGGAAGCCGAGAGCCATGACGTCGTGCGGTTCTGGGAGCGGCTCGGGCTGCCCGGCATCATCGACGTGCACACCCACTTCATGCCCGAGCAGGTCCTGCGCAAGGTGTGGGCCTACTTCGACTCCGCCGGGCCGCTCACCGGTATGGAGTGGCCGATCACCTACCGGTACGAGGAGGAGCAACGGCTGTCCGTGCTCCGGTCGTTCGGGGTCCTCCGTTTCACCTCCATGCTCTACCCGCACAAGCCCGGCATGGCCCGCTGGCTCAACGACTGGGCCGCGGACTTCGCCGCCCGGACGCCCGACTGCCTGCACACCGCGACCCTCTTCCCGGAGGAGGGCGTGGAGTTGTACGTGAAGGAGGCCGTCGAGAACGGGGCGCGGGTCTTCAAGTCGCACCTCCAGGTCGGGGGCTATGACGCGAATGACCCTTTGCTGGAGGGGGCTTGGGGTCTGCTCGCCGAGGCCGGGGTGCCCGTCGTGATGCACTGCGGGTCCGGGCCGGCCCCGGGGAGGTTCACCGGGCCCGGACCCATCGGGCTCCTCCTCGCGCGTCACCCCCGGCTGCGGCTGATCGTCGCGCACATGGGGATGCCGGAGTACGCGGAGTTCCTGGCGCTGGCGGCCGCGTATCCGGAGGTGCGGCTCGACACGACGATGGCGTTCACCGACTTCAGCGAGGGGTTCACGCCGTTCCCGGCCGACCAGCGCGGGCGGCTCGCCGATCTCGGGGACCGGATCCTGCTGGGGACGGACTTCCCGAACATCCCGTATCCGTACGTCCACCAGCTGGAGGCGCTGGAGCGGCTGGGGCTGGGGGACGACTGGTTGCGGGCCGTCTGTCACGGGAACGCGGAGGCGTTGTTCGGGCCCGGTTCCTGAGGGTCCGGCCCGCGCTTTCTCAGGTAATTCACAGGAACGGGTCAGGCTTCTCTCACGGGCGCCTCACAGGGTGGTCCCATGACGACGACGACCGCGCCCCAGGGGCGTACCGAACTGCTCAGGCCGGACCGTACGCCCGTGCGCGTCCTGGTCGTGGACGACGAGGCTCCGCTCGCCGAGCTGCTCTCGATGGCACTGCGGTACGAGGGCTGGGAGGTGCGCAGCGCCGGTGACGGGGCCGGGGCCGTGCGCGCCGCCCGGGACTTCCGCCCGGACGCCGTGGTCCTTGACGTGATGCTGCCGGACATGGACGGGCTCGCCGTGCTGGGCCGGATCCGGCGCGAGTACTCCGATGTGCCCGTCCTCTTCCTGACCGCCCGGGACGCCGTGGAGGACCGGATCGCCGGGCTCACGGCGGGCGGCGACGACTACGTGACCAAGCCGTTCAGTCTGGAGGAGGTCGTGGCCCGGCTGCGCGGGCTGATCCGCCGCTCGGGCACGGCGCTCGCGGCCGAGCGGAGCCAGTCGACGCTCACCGTCGGCGACCTGGTGCTCGACGAGGACAGCCACGAGGTGAGCCGGGGCGGGGACGCGATCCACCTGACCGCAACGGAGTTCGAGCTGCTGCGGTTCCTGATGCGCAACCCGCGCCGGGTGCTCAGCAAGGCGCAGATCCTGGACCGGGTCTGGAACTACGACTTCGGCGGCCAGGCCAACGTGGTCGAGCTCTACATCTCCTACCTCCGCAAGAAGATCGACGCCGGACGGACGCCGATGATCCACACCCGGCGCGGGGCGGGGTATCTGATCAAGCCCGGTGAGTAGGCGAACAGGGGTGGGCGTGCTGCGGCGGCCCTGGACCCTGCGGACCCGGCTCGTCGTGGCCGCCGTCTCCCTCATCGCCGTCGTCTCGGCCGCCATCGGGTCCGTCACCGCCATCGCCTTCCACAGCTACATGTACGACAAGCTGGACGACCAGCTGCACTCCATCGCCGTACGCGCGGAGCGGCCGCCCGGCCCCCAGCCGGTGCCCGACGCCCTGCGCGAGGCCGGCCGGCTCGGCTTCGTCGGCGGGGGCGGGCAGCCGCTGGGCACGTTCGGGGCGCTCGTCGGGGACGACGGGGACGTCACCGCTTCGAAGGTCGTCGAGGACAGCGGGCTGCGCTCCCAGGAGAGCGCGGAGCCCCTGACCGGGCAGCAGCGGCGCGCACTGGAGGCCGAGGCCCCCGAGACCGGCGAGGGGACCCGGAGCGTCGAACTGCCCGGCCTCGGCGGCTACCGGGTGGAGGCCGCCACCACCGCCGAGGGCCGGACCGTCCTCGTCGGGATTCCCACCGCCGAGGTGAGCGGGGCGCTGAACACCCTGATCCTCGTCGAGGTCTGCGTCACCGCCGCCGGGCTCATCGCCGCCTCCCTCGCGGGCACCGTCCTCGTCGGCGTCGCCATGCGCCCGCTGCGCCGGGTCGCCGCCACCGCCACCCGGGTCGCCGAACTCCCCCTGCACAGCGGTGAGGTGGCGCTCCTGGAGCGCGTTCCGGACGCCGAGGCCGATCCCCGTACCGAGGTCGGGCAGGTCGGGGCGGCGCTCAACCGGATGCTGGGGCACGTCGGTTCGGCGCTGGCGGTCCGTCAGGAGAGCGAGACGCGGGTACGGCAGTTCGTCGCCGACGCCAGCCATGAGCTGCGCACCCCGCTGGCCTCGATCCGCGGGTACGCCGAGCTGACCCGGCGCGTGACCGGCCGGGAGCCGTCGGACTCCGGCTCCGTCACCCGGCACGCACTGGGGCGGATCGAGTCGGAGGCGGACCGGATGACGGGTCTGGTGGAGGATCTGCTGCTGCTGGCCCGGCTCGATGCCGGACGCCCGCTCTCGTACGAGAGCACTGATCTGCTGCCGTTGGTCGTGGACGCGGTCAGCGACGCCCGGGTGGCGGACGCCGCCGCCGAGGCCGACGCCCTCCACCACTGGCGGCTCGATCTGCCCGACGAGCCCGCCGGGCCCGTGACCGTACGCGCCGATCCCGCCCGGCTCCAGCAGGTGCTGGTCAACCTGCTGGCCAACGCCCGCACCCACACCCCGCCGGGGACCACGGTGACGGTGTCCGTACGGCCGTCGGAACGCGCCGATGAGCCGGTCACCCTGGAGGTGCGGGACGACGGCCCGGGCATCCCCGCTGAGCTGCTGCCGCACGTCTTCGAGCGGTTCGCGCGCGGGGACGCCTCCCGCTCGCGCGGGGACGCCACGGACAAGGCCACGGGGACCACCACCGGCTCCACCGGCCTCGGTCTCGCCATCGTGCAGGCCGTCGTCTCCGCGCACGGCGGGCGCGTACGGGTGGACTCCGCGCCGGGCCGGACGGTCTTCGTGGTCGAACTGCCCGCCGAAGCCGGCCCGTACGAGCACTCACAGAGCACGGACACGGACACGGACTCACAGAGCACGGCCACGGACACGGGCACGGACCCACAGAGCACGGCCACGGACACGGGCACGGGCACGGACTCACAGAGCACGGGCACGGACTCACAGGGCAGGGACAGGCTCACCACACCGGTGTGACAGCGCGGGCGGCGAGCGTCGGTGCATGACCACCGACAGCCTCCGGAGCGGCCCCGGCGCCAACGGCCGCACCAGCAGAGACCGCGCCCGTCTGCCGGTCAGGGCGCACCTCCCGGCCTGCGGGGCGGCCGCCGCCTCCGGCGTCCCCGTGCTCGATGTCGTCGTCCCCGTGTACAACGAGGAGAAGGACCTCCGCCCCTGCGTCCTGCGCCTCCACGACCACCTCTCCCGCACCTTCCCGTACGCCTTCCGCATCACCGTCGCGGACAACGCGTCCACCGATTCCACCCCCGCCGTCGCTGCCGCGCTCGCGGCGGAGCTGCGCGGGGTGCGGTACGTGCGGCTGGAGGAGAAGGGGCGCGGGCGGGCGCTGCGTACCGTCTGGTCGGAGTCCGACGCCCCGGTCCTCGCCTACATGGACGTCGACCTCTCCACCGACCTCAACGCCCTGCTCCCGCTGGTCGCCCCGCTGATCTCCGGCCACTCCGACCTGGCCATCGGCTCGCGGCTCGCACGGAGTGCGCGGGTGGTGCGCGGGTCGAAGCGGGAGTTCATCTCGCGCGCCTACAACCTCATCCTGCGCTCCTCCCTCGCCGCCGGATTCAGCGACGCCCAGTGCGGGTTCAAGGCGGTCCGCAGCGAGGTGGCCGAGCGGCTGCTGCCGATGGTGGAGGACAGCGGCTGGTTCTTCGACACCGAGCTGCTGGTCCTCGCCGAGCGGGCCGGGCTGCGCATCCACGAGGTGCCCGTCGACTGGATCGACGACCCCGACTCGACCGTCCACATCGTGCGGACGGCGGCCGAGGACCTGAAAGGCGTGTGGCGGGTGGGGCGGGCGCTCGCCGTGGGCGCGCTGCCGCTGGACCGGCTGGCACGGCCCTTCGGCGACGACCCGCGCGACCGGGCGCTGACCGGGGTGGAGCGCGGACTGGCCCGGCAGCTCGTCGGGTTCTGTGTCGTGGGTGTGCTCTCCACCCTCTTCTACCTGGCCCTCTACTCCCTCTTCCGGCTCGGTGTCGGCCCGCAGCTCGCCAACGGCGGCGCGCTCCTCGTCTCCGCCGTCGCCAACACCGCAGCGAACCGGAGGCTCACCTTCGGCGTACGCGGCCGGGACGGAGCCGTCCGCCATCAGGCCCAGGGCCTCGTCGTCTTCGCGATCGGCCTCGCCCTGACCAGCGGCTCCCTCGCGGCGCTCGGCGCGGCCACCGGCTCGCCCTCGCACTCCACCGAGCTGGCCGTCCTGATCACCGCCAACCTCGCCGCCACCGTGCTGCGCTTCCTGCTCCTGCGCGCCTGGGTCTTCCCGGCCCGCGCCTGCCCCGAACCCGAACCCGATTCCGATTCCGATTCCGAGGACGTCCGATGACCACGACGACCGTCGCACCCCCGATCCCGGTGCCCGCGCCGCCCGAACGCGCCGGCGGCCCCCGCTGGGCCCGCCCCGCGCTGTACGGGCTCCTCCTGGCCGTCGCGCTCGCCTACTTCTACAACCTCAGCGCCTCCGGTTACGCCAACTCCTTCTACTCCGCCGCCGTCCAGGCCGGCAGCCAGAGCTGGAAGGCGCTCTTCTTCGGTTCGCTGGACTCCGCGAACGCCATCACCGTCGACAAGCCGCCCGCCGCCCTCTGGCCGATGGCCCTGTCGGTGCGGCTCTTCGGGCTCAACTCCTGGGCGATCCTGGCCCCTCAGGTCCTGATGGGCGTCGCCACGGCGGCCGTGCTCAACACCGCCGTACGCCGTCGCTTCGGGCCGGTCGCCGGGCTGATCGCGGTGGGCGTGTTCGCGCTGACGCCCGTCGCCGCGCTGATGTTCCGCTTCAACAACCCGGACGCGCTGCTCGCCCTGCTGATGACCGTCACCGTGTGGTGCGTGCTGCGGGCGCTGGAGCAGGGGCGGACGAAGTGGCTGCTGTGGGCGGGGGCCGCGGTCGGGTTCGCGTTCCTGACGAAGACCCTCCAGGCGTTCCTGATCCTGCCGCCGCTGGCCGTGCTGTACGCGGTGTGCGCCTCCGTTCCCGTACGGAAACGGCTCGGCCAACTCGCCCTGTCCGCCCTGACGATGGTCGTCGCCGGTGGCTGGTGGGTGGCGATCGTGGAGCTGATGCCCGCTTCCTCGCGGCCGTACGTCGGTGGCTCGCAGAACAACTCGTTCCTGGAGCTCACCTTCGGCTACAACGGCCTTGGCCGCCTCAATGGCGAGGAGACCGGAAGCGTCGGGGGCGGGGGCGGGGGTGGTGGCCGCGGTGGCGGCGGCTGGGGCGAGACCGGCATCGGGCGGATGTTCAACTCCGAGGTCGGCGGCCAGATCGCCTGGCTGCTGCCCGCCGCGCTGATCCTGCTGGTGGCCGGTCTCTGGCTGACCCGGAAGGCCGGGCGGACCGACTCCGCGCGGGCCGCGTTCCTCGCCTGGGGCGGGGCGCTGGTCATGACGGCCGCGGTGTTCAGCTTCATGGCCGGGATCTTCCACCAGTACTACACGGTGGCCCTCGCCCCGTACATCGCGGCGCTCGTCGCCATGGGGGTGGCGGTGCTGTGGGAGGAGCGGAGCGCCTGGTGGCCGAGGGCGGTGCTCGCGGGCACGGTCGTCGTGACGGTGGTCTGGGCGTACGTCCTGCTGGGCCGCACCCCGGAGTACCTGCCGTGGCTGCGGTGGGCGGTTCTGGTGGGCGGGGTGGTGGGGGCGCTCGGGCTGCTGGTCGTGGGGCGGTTCGGCGGCCGGGGTCTGGCCCTCGCGGTGGTGGGGCTCAGCTTCGCCGCCTCGCTCGCGGCGCCGACGGCGTACACGCTGAGCACCCTGAACTCCGGGCACCAGGGGTCGATCGTGACCGCCGGTCCTGCGGGCGGGGGCGGTATGGGCGGACCGGGGGGCGGTGGCCGGGGCGGTCCCGGTGGTTTCGGCGGCGGTGGCGATGACGGGCGCGGGCAGCGGGCGGGGATGCAGCCGCCTGGCGGGCAGGGGCAGTTCCGGGGGCAGGGGCAGTCCCCAGGCCAGGGTCAGGGCCAGGGTGGTCAGCAAGGCAACGCGCCCGGTGGTGTGCCCACCGCGCCCGGCGGAACGACCCCCGGCGGAACCGCTCCCGGCGCTGCCGGTGAGGGCGGGGCGTTCGGCGGCGGCGGAGGCGGCGGTATGGGCGGGCTGCTCAACGGCGCGTCCGTCTCCACCGAGGCGAAGGCGCTCCTGGAGAAGGACGCCGACGCCTACACCTGGGCCGCCGCAGCCGTCGGCGCGCAGAACGCGGCCAGCTACCAGCTCGCCACCGGCGAACCGGTGATGGCCATCGGCGGGTTCAACGGCAGCGACCCGTCACCGACGCTCGCCCAGTTCAAGAAGTACGTGGCGGAAGGGAAGATCCACTACTTCGTCTCGGGCGGAACGGGCGGAGGAACGGGCGGCGGAGGCATGGGAGGCGGAGGCATGGGAGGCGGCGGCAACGGGACCTCGTCCCAGATCTCCTCCTGGGTGACGGAGAACTTCACCGAGGTCACCGTCGGCAGCGCCACCTTCTACGACCTGACGCAGCCGGCCGGCTGAGGACGGGAGCGTACGCGGTCGGGACCGGGTCAGAACCCGGCCGCGTACGTCCAGAAGTCCCGCATCATGCTGGGCGCCACCGGTCCGCCCAGTTCCTTCTGCGTGAGCAGGACGGCGACCGTGCCCGTGGCCGGGATGATGTGGGCCGTGGTGCCGGTGCCGCCGATCCAGCCGTACCGGCCGAGTACGTTCCAGGGGGCGGTGATCTCGACGTCCACCGAGCCGCCGAACCCCCAGCCCTGGCCCTCCGTGAACAGGCCGCTCGCCGCGCGCTGGTCCGGGGTCAGCTGGTCGGTGATCATCTGCCGGACCGACTCGCCGGCCAGTACCCGCCGTCCGTCGTCCGCCAGGCCTTCGGCGAGCAGCATCCGGCCGAAGGCGTACCAGTCGTCGACGGTCGAGACCAGGCCGCCGGCGCCGGACGGGAAGTCGGGCGGGCTGCTCCACTGCCCGTCCGGGGCGTCGACCAGCTCCCAGCCGCCGCCCTCCCCCGCCCGGTAGTAGCCGGTGAACCGGTCCAGGGCGCCGGGCGCCACGGAGAACCCGGTGTCCGTCATCCCGAGGGGCTCGAACAGCCGTTCCGCCAGGTACTCGGGCAGCGGACGGTCGGTGACCCGGGCGATCAGGACCCCGAGGATGTCGGAGCACGTGTTGTAGAGCCAGCCGTCGCCCGGCTGGTGGAGCAGCGGGATCCGGGAGAGCGCGGCCATCCAGGCGTCCGGCCCGGGCACGGCCTGCGGCTGCGGCGGGCCCTGTTTCAGCTCGGCGAACAGCGGGGCGACGGCCGGGAGCGAGAAGTCGGACGGGAAGCCGTATCCGGCCCGGAAGGTCAGCAGGTCCAGGAGGGTGATCGGGCGGACCGCCGGCACCACGTCGTCGACCGGGCTCTGCGGGGTCCGGACGACCAACGGCGAGGACAGCTCGGGCAGCCACGCGGCGACCGGGTCGGCGGGGGCGATCAGGCCGTCCTCGACCAGGGTCATGGCGGCCGCTGCGACGACCGGCTTGGTGATCGAGGCGATACGGAAGGCCGAGTCCCGCCGCATGGGCGCCGCCCCGGCGAGCGTGGCCGGGCCGGCCGCCGCCACCTCCACCCGATCGCCCCGGGCGACCAGCGCCACAGCGCCCGGCACCGGTCCCCCGGCGATGTGGGAGTCCAGCAGTTCCTGCAGTCCGTGCGGGGTACTGGTGCTCATGATCGGCCTCTCTGCGGTACCGCTACCGCGTGCTCTGTCGTGAGTCCGCCCTCTCAGGGTGCGGCACATAAGAGACTCCGGAACCTCCCCTGCCTCATCGCCCCCGCAGCACCAGGTCCGCCACGACCGCCCGGTGGTCCGAGGCGACGCTCTCCGGCACCCAAGCGCGCCGCACCTGGGCCGTCTTGGACATCACCACGTAGTCGATGCGCTTGACCGGGTCCTGCGCAGGGAAGGTCGGCGCCTCCGGACCGGCGTCCGTCAGCTCCGCCCACAGCGGGGCCAGCTCGGGGGCGCCGGGCTCCGCGTTGAAGTCGCCGAGCAGGACCTTCGGGCCCCGGTCCTCGGCCATGATCCGCCGGGTGTCGGCGACCTGGGCGACGCGTACGGCGGGGTCCGGGCGGTAGTCGAGGTGGGTCACGTAGACGTGTACGGGCTGCCCCTTCACCCGTACGACGACCTCGCCGAACCCCGGGGCGGGGGCGGGGGCCGGGTTCGGGTCCTGGGTCGATAGCCGGGTGATCTCGTGGTTCTCGGCGCTCAGGATCCGGTACCGGGACAGCACCGCCACCCCGTACTCCGCCCGTGGCCCGCCCGGTTCGGCCGGGTCCAGGCTGTAGATCGGGGCGAAGAACACGTACATGCCCAGCCGCTCGGCCAGCTCGCCCGCGAGATCCCGCCACTCACTGCGGGCACCCCAGTGCCGGTCGACCTCCTGGACGCCGATCACATCCGCCTTGATCGAGCGCAGTTCCGCTGTCTGGCGGTCGAGGTCGAAGACGTTGTCCGCGCCGGCCCCGGCGTGGACGTTGTACGTGACGACCCGCAGCGGCACGGGGGGCCGGGAGGCCGCGGCAGCGGGCGGTCCGAGTAACGCGCCCAACAGGGCGGTGGTGAGAAGAAGTTGCGGGAGACGGAGACGGAGACGGAGACGGATGGGGTGACGGCGACGCAGTGACATGGCTCTCCAGACGACGACGGACACGACGGACGCGACAGGCACGCAGGCACGGCAGGGGCGGCAGGTACGACAGGCCCGGCGCACAGGCCGAATTCAAGTTGTACGCCGTACAGGGAGTGCCCTACGGTGTACAACGCTTACGTCCTATACACCGTAGAACCAACCGGCCGTCAAGGCATCGAGCCGCGCCGGAGACCCAGGAGCCCGCATGACGGCGCCCGCCGCACAGCGACCCGACCTCGCCCCCCAGGGGCACCCGCAGCGCTGGCTGATCCTCGGCGTCATCTGCCTCGCCCAGCTCACCGTGCTGCTCGACAACACCGTCCTCAACGTCGCGATCCCTTCCCTCACCACGGAGCTCGACGCCTCCACCGCCGATGTGCAGTGGATGATCAACGCCTACTCGCTCGTCCAGTCCGGCCTGCTGCTCACCGCCGGCAGCTCCGCCGACCGCTACGGGCGCAAGAAGATGCTGGTCGTGGGCCTCGCCCTGTTCGGCATCGGCTCGCTGGCGGCCGGGCTCGCCCAGTCCTCCGGCCAGCTCATCGCGGCCCGCGCCGGCATGGGGATCGGGGGCGCGCTGCTGATCACCACCACCCTCGCCGTCGTCGTCCAGATCTTCGACGACTCCGAGCGGGTCAAGGCGATCGGCCTCTGGTCGACCGTCAACTCCCTCGGGTTCGCCGCCGGGCCGCTCGTCGGCGGGGTCGTGCTCGACCACTTCTGGTGGGGCGCGATCTTCCTCATCAACATCCCGGTCGCCCTGATCGGCCTGGTCGCCGTCGTCCGACTCGTACCGGAGTTCAAGAATCCGCGCGGGGAGCGGCCCGACCTGCTCGGCGCGCTGCTCTCCACGATCGGGATGACCGCGGTCGTGTTCGCGATCATCTCCGGGCCCGAACACGGCTGGACGTCGGCCCGGGTGCTGTTCACGGCGTTCGTCGGGGTCGCCGTGCTCGCCGGGTTCGTCCTGTGGGAGCTGCACATCCCGCACCCCATGCTCGACATGCACTTCTTCCGGAACCAGAAGTTCATCGGCGCGGTGGCGGGCGCGATCCTGGTCGCGTTCGGCATGGGCGGTTCCCTCTTCCTGCTCACGCAGCACCTTCAGTTCGTCCTCGGCTACGGGCCGTTGGAGGCTGGTCTGCGTACGGCGCCGATGGCGCTCACCGTGGTCGCCCTCAACCTGACCGGGCTGGGCGCCCGCCTCGTCCCGAGGATGGGGACGCCCGCCACCATCGCGGCGGGGATGAGCGCTCTGGCGGCCGGTCTCGCGGCCATCGCGGTGCTCGGCCGTGACGGGTACACCGGGATGCTGTTCGGCCTGGTCGTGATGGGCGTGGGGATCGCCCTCGCGATGCCCGCGATGGCCAACGCCATCATGAGCGCCATCCCGCCGGAGAAGGCCGGTGTGGGCGCGGGGGTCAACGGCACGCTCGCGGAGTTCGGCAACGGGCTCGGGGTCGCGGTGCTCGGCGCGGTCCTGAACATCCGGTTCGCCGCCCTCGTACCGGCCGCCGTCGGCGCGGCGTCGCTGCCCGCCGCTCTGGCCGCCGCCGAAGGGCCGGGGGAGCGCGAGACGATCAAGGACGCCTTCGCCTCGGGCCTGGAGGCCAGCCAACTGGTCGGCGCGGTCGCGGTGCTGGCGGGCGGCCTGCTCGCGGCGCTGCTGCTGCGCCGGGCCGAACGGGTGGAAGCGGCAGGGCACCCGGCCCCGAAGGAGGCGGCTGCGGCGGCCGGAGGCCGGGCAGACTCGACGGGACCGGCGGCATAGCATCGGAGGGGACGCGCGTACCGGACCGTGGACGTCCGGTACGCCGCCCTACCGGCAGGGCAAGTCGGGGCAGGCCGTACCGGCAGGGCAGTCGGGGCCGTACGCCCGCACAGGCCGACCGTACCGGCAGGGCAGGGCCGTATCGGCAGGACCGTACCGGCGGGGGCGGTCCCCGCAAGACGAGGAGAGTGCGCCATGGTGTCCGCGTCCGACCGTGTGACGAACCCCGCGAAGGACCCCGCGAAGGACCCCGCGCGGACCAGCGTGTGGCTCGATCGACGGACCCCCTCGCGCACCCGCAGGACCGAGTCCCCCGCCGGCCTGGACCGCAACCGGATCACCGAGGCGTCGGTACGGCTGCTGGACGCCGAGGGCCTCGCCAAGTTCTCCATGCGCCGGCTCGCCGCCGAGCTGGACGTCACCGCGATGTCCCTCTACTGGTACGTCGACACCAAGGACGACCTCCTGGAGCTGGCGCTCGACGCGGTCTACGCGGAGATCGCCCCCCCGCGGGAGGACGCCGACTGGCGGGAGCGGCTCCGCGACCTGGCCCGCAGCTACCGCGAACTGCTCGTCCGGCACATCTGGATCTCCCCGCTCGCCGGTACCTTCCTCAACATCGGCCCGAACTCTGTGCTGTTCTCGTCCGCCGTCATGGATGTCATCCGCGCCACCGGCCTGCCCCTGGAACGGCAGACGGGCGCGCTCTCGGCGTGCTTCCAGTTCGTGTACGGATTCGGCACCGTCGAGGGCCACTTCAAGGCGCGGTGCGACGCGACCGGGCTCACCCAGGACGAGTACCACCGGCACGCGATGGGCACGATCCGGGCCCAGCCGCACCTGAGGAAGATCGTCGAGTCCTCCGACGACCTGATGGCGGCGCGGGGCGGCGACACGGTCGAGGAGATGCGCGAACGGGACTTCGTCTTCGCGCTGGACCTGCTGATCGCGGGCATCGAGGCGATGTGCGAGCGGGCGGGCGCCCCGACGACGGCTCAGTGACCCGGCTCGTCCTCAGAAGCCACGCCCCCGACAACGGCTCAGTAGCCCTCAACAACGGCTCAGCAGCCTCAACCACGGCTCAGCAGCCCCAACCACTGCTCAGTATCCGCGCCCCGTGTCCACCGCCAGCTCCGGTCGCCGTCCCGCCGCCACGGCTTCCCAGCACGCGGTGAAGTCCCGGGCCACGTCCTCGTCGGCGGTGATCCCCGCGGAGTGCGAGGTGATCACCGTACGGGGCAGCCGCCAGACCGGGTCCGTGGGCGCGGCGGGCTCCTCGGGCAGCACGTCCAGCACCGCCCGCCGCACCCGGCCGTCCCGCAGCGCGGTCTCCAGCGCCCCCATGTCCACCGTCGCGCCCCGGCCCACGTTGACGAACGTCGCCCGCCGCACCGCCGCGAACCGGCCCGTCCCGAAGAAGCCCTGCGTCGCCCCGGTCAACGGCAGGGCGGAGATCACCCACCGGGCGCCCACCAGCTCCCCGGCGTCCTCTTCCGCCCCGATCACCCGGTCGAAGCCCGGCGGGGGCGGCCCGGTCCGCGCGGTGCGGGCCACGCCCACCGTGCGGACGCCACAGCCGCGCAGCAGCCCGGCGACGGCCGCGCCGATGCGCCCGGTTCCGTAGATCAGGGCGGTCTGCCCGGCGACGAGCTCCGTAGGGAGGCGCTCCCAGTGCGCGCGGGCGTGCTGGGCGGTGAACTCGGGGACGGACTGGCACTCGGCGAGCACCCAGCCCAGGACGTACTGGGCGATCCGCTCGCCCATCCGCCCCACGGTCCGGGTCAGCAGCGCTCCGGCGGGCCAGGGTCCTGCGGCGAGCAGCGGGTCCGTACCGGCGTTGACGCTGTGGAACCAGAGCAGCCGGTCGGTACGCAGCCCACCGGGCAGCGCGGCTCCCACGCAGAGGAGGGGCCCGGCGGCCGGCTCCCCGTCCCCCAGGGGCTCGGCGCCCCGGCCGGTGATCCGCTCCAACTCCCGTACGAGAGGGGCGCTCAGCTCGGGAGCGACCAGCAGCCGGGCCCGCGCGAGGAGTTCAGGAGCGGGCACCACCTCTCGCGTCCTCGGCGTCCCCGGCACCGCGCCTGTCACGTGCCCGGTGCCAGGTGGGCCGGGAAGCCGCCGGTCGCGACGGGGCCCCAGCGCTCCGGGGTGACCCGGATGATCGACTTGCCCTGCTTCACCATGGCGGCCCGGTACTCGTCCCAGTCCGGGTGCTCACCGGAGATGTTCCGGAAGTACTCGACGAGCGGCTCGACCGATTCGGGGACGTCGAGCACTTCCGCCGAGCCGTCGATCTGCACCCACGGCCCGTCCCACGCGTCGGAGAGGACGATCACGCTGACCCGCTCGTCGCGCTTGGCGTTGCGGGTCTTGGCGCGTTCCGGGTACGTCGACATGACGATCCGGCCCGAGTCGTCGACCCCGCAGGTCAGCGGGGAGCCCTGGGGGCGGCCGTCGGCCCGGGTGGTGAGCAGGATCGCCCGGTGTCGGGGCCGTACGAACGCCAGCAACTCATCGAGTTCCACGGCGGTGTTGGTCGCGATGTTGGGAGCCATGCCCACCACCCTACGACCGCCCCCGGTCACTGCTGGGGCAGCGCCTCGCCCTGGACCGCCTGGATGTCCAGCTCCACGCGCAGGGTCGTGCCGATCGCGGAGATGCCCGCCTGGACGACCTGGTTGTAGTTCATCGCGAAGTCGTCCCGGCGCAGCTCGGCGGTGGCGTGGAAGGCGGCGCGCACCCCGCCCCACGGGTCGGGCCCGGTGCCGAGGTAGCTGAGGTCCAGGCCGACCGGGCGGGAGACGCCGTGCATGGTCAGCTCGCCGTGGACGCTCCAGCGGTCGGGGCCGGCCGGGGTGAGGCCGGTGGAGCGGTAGGTGATCTCCGGGTACCGGTCCACGTCCAGGAAGTCGGGCGAGCGCAGGTGCTTGTCCCGCATGCCGTTGCCGGTGTCGATGCTCGCCGCGCCGATCACCGCGTCGACCCGGGATCGGGAGACGTCCTCGGCGATCGTGATCCGGCCGCCGAAGTCGGTGAACCGGCCGTGCACGCTGGAGATCCCCAGGTGCTGGGCGACCGCGCCGACCGAGGAGTGGGCCGGGTCCAGGGACCAGGCGCCCGGCGGCGGGAGCTCCACCCCGCCCTGGCGGGCCAGCACGATCTGCCCGCCCTCGATCCGGCCGCGCGCCGTGACGAGGGCGGTGGAGGCGGTGGGGGCGTACCCGACCGCCGTGACGATCACCGTGTACGCGCCGGCCGGCAGGGACCCGTCCGTGCGGACGGCCCCGTCCTCGTCGGCCGCGGCCCGCAGCACCTGGGTGCCGGTCATGTCGGTGACCGTCACGACGGCGTGCTGGACCGCCCAGCCGTCCCGCGTCCGTACCTGTGCGCGAAGTGCCATCCGTATCTCTTCTCCTAGCTCGATGACCCGCGGGCGGTCTGCTCCGCCGCCCCGGGGCACATGAGTCGGGCCCCGGGGCGAACACGGCAGGCCGTCCCCTGCCTGCCGTACCCACCTCCGGGGCCCATTTCCACCTGGTCGCGACAGCCTCTCCGCAAGAAGTGCCGTCCGACCAGGGGTCTTCGCGATCCCTTCACGTGTTCACGCGCATCCCTATAGGTGCACGCGCGCCCGTACTGAAGGGATCAATCCGACGGGTCCGATCCGTCGGGGTCGATCACTCGCCCGGGTGGGCGAGTTCGATGTCGTGCCCGTCGACTCCCGGACCGCTGACGGTGAGGGATCCGGCCACCGGCGGGTAGCCGGTCGCGATGACCGAGTACTCGCCCGCGTCCAGGTCGGCGAAGGCGTACGCGCCGTCCTCGCCGGTCGTCGCGGTGGCGACCACGTTGCCCGCCGCGTCGATCAGCGTGACCCGGGCGTCGGCCAGCGGGGCCCGGGCGGACCCGGCCCGTACGACGCCCTGGACCAGCGCACCGGACCGCAGTGCGGCCTCGACGCGGGTGACGCCCTGGCCGCCGATCTCCACCGGCAGCGCCAGCGGGCGGAACCCGGCCGCGTTGACCGCGACGGTCACGGAGCCCGGGACCAGCTCGCCGAACGCGAACTCCCCGGTCCGGCCGGACGTCCCGGTGGCCAGCACATCGCCGCGTACGTCGGTCACGATGACCATCGCGCCCTCGACCGGCGTACCGGCCTCGGCGGCCCTGACGTTTCCGGCCAGTCCGCTCGTACCGGAGAGCAGGATGTCGAAGGCCAGCGGCTCCTCGCCGACGACCACCGTGGACGCCTGCGGCTGGAAACCGTCGGCGGAGGCGATCAGGACGTAGCTGCCGGAGCCCGGCGCGTCCAGGGTGTACCCGCCGTCGGCCCGGGCGACGGAACGCCCCAGCTGCCGGCCGCCCAGCGAGATCAGTGTGACGGCCGCACGGGCGACCGGAGCCCCTTCGGCGCCGCGCACGACACCCTGTACGGGCGTGCCCTGGACGGTCTCGTACGAGGTGGCGGCATCGGCCGTGTCGATGGAGGTGACCCCGGCCGCGCCCTCGGAGACGAGAGCGGTGGCGCCGACGGCAGCCGGAACGTCCGCTTCCACCGGAGCGGCCACGGGGGCGGTCTCCTGGGTGCCGCTCTGGCTGTCGTTCCCGGCGCTGGTCTTCAGAGCGACCTCCTTGATGAAGAGCGTCACGATGAAGGCGACCAGCGCGCACGGAGCGGCGTACAGGAAGACGTCGCCGACGCCGTGCCCGTACGCGGCCTCCATGACCAGGCGGAACGGCTCGGGCAGCTTGTCCAGGTCGGGGATGCCCCCGCCGCCCGTACCGCCGTGGCCGAGCTTGGCGCCCTCGGGACCGAGGTCGGCGAGGCCCTCCTTGACGTACTGCGTGACGCGGTTGCCGAGGACGGCACCGAGCGCCGAGACGCCGATCGCGCCGCCGAGGGACCGGAAGAAGGTGACGACGGAGCTCGCGGAACCGAGGTCCTCGGGAGCGACCTGGTTCTGCGTCGCGAGGACCAGGTTCTGCATCATCATGCCGATGCCGAGACCCATGACGAACATGTAGACCGCGACGTGCCAGTACTCGGTGTCGTACCGGATCGTGCCGAGCAGCCCGAGCCCCGCGGTGACCAGGAAGCCACCGCTGACCAGCCATGCCTTCCAGCGGCCCGTCTTGGTGATGACCTGACCGGAGATGGTCGAGGAGAGGAAGAGGCCCGTGATCATCGGGATGGTCATGACGCCGGACATCGTCGGCGACTTGCCGCGCGCGAGCTGGAAGTACTGGCTGAAGAAGACCGTGCCCGCGAACATCGCGATGCCGACGAAGAGCGAGGCGATGGACGCCAGGGTGATGGTGCGGTTGCGGAAGAGGCGCAGCGGAATGATCGGTTCCTTGGCCCGCGACTCGGTGAAGACGAAGATCAGGCCGAGCAGGACAGAGCCCGCGACCATGACGTACGTCTGCCACGACAGCCAGTCGTACTTGTCACCCGCGAAGGTCACCCAGACCAGCAGGAGCGAGACGGCGGCGCTGATGAAGAACGCGCCGGTCCAGTCGACCTTGACGCCCTCGCGCTTGACGACCGGGAGCTTCAGGGTCTTCTGGAGCACGATGAGGGCGATGATCGCGAACGGCACACCCACGTAGAAGCACCAGCGCCAGCCCATCCAGCTGGTGTCGGTGATGACACCGCCGAGCAGCGGGCCGCCGACGGTGGCGACGGCGAAGACCGCGCCCAGGTAGCCGCTGTAGCGGCCGCGCTCGCGCGGGGCGATCATCGCGGCCATCACGATCTGCGCGAGGGCGGAGAGACCGCCGACGCCGATGCCCTGGACGACCCGGCAGGCGATGAGCATCCCGCTGCTGGTCGACAGACCGGCGACGACCGATCCCAGAACGTAGATGACGAGGGCTATCTGGACCAGCAGCTTCTTGCTGAACAGGTCCGAGAGCTTGCCCCACAGGGGCGTGGTCGCGGTCATGGCCAGCAGCGAGGCCGTGACGACCCAGGTGTAGGCGCTCTGCCCGCCGCCGAGGTCGGAGATGATCTCGGGGAGGGCGTTGGAAACGACCGTCGACGACAGGATCGCGACGAACATGCCGAGCAGCAGCCCGGTCAGCGCTTCCATGATCTGCCGGTGGGTCATCGGCGTGCCGTCGGGGGCACCGGAGCCGCTGTGGCCCCCGTGCCCTCCGTGCTTGGCGTGGCCGCCCCGCACACCGGTCGGTGTGGTCGTAGCCATTGAGTTCCTTATCCGTGCGTGTTTGCTTCTGTTAAACAGATGTACGGGTGTACGCGTCGTCGCCGAGCCCGTTCCGGCACTCGCCGGAGTGGCTTCCGGGGGCACAGCCACCGGGTCCGCGACAGGCGAAGCTGTCGCGCAGCCGGGACAGCAGCGTGTTGAGCCGGCCGACGTCCTCGTCGGTCCAGTCGGCAAGGTTGCGGGCGAACATCTCGGTGGTCCGCCGCGTCAGCTCGTCGAGCTGCGCGTGACCGCCGGGGGTCAGCCGCAGGATGCGGGACCGCTTGTCCGCCGGGTCGGGGGACCGCTCGATCCAGCCGCGCTCGGCCACATGGGCCACGTGGCGACTGGTCACCGAGAGGTCCACGGCCATCAGCTCGGCGAGTCTGCTGATCCGCATCTCGCCGTGCCGGTCCAGGAGCGTCAGCACGGCGGCGGAGCCACCGGGACACTCGGGGGGCAGTGCGCGGGCAAGTCCCCGCTTGACGGCCCCGACGGCGCTGAGCTGCCGGGCCAGTTCCTCGTACCGACTCCGTGCGGCCACGGGACCCCCCAACGCACTGATGCCTATGTTGTTGCTTAGGGCAACCATAGAAGCCGTTGGTTGCTACAGGCAAACGAAAACGGGCTTGCAGAAGTAAAGGAACGTAAAAGCCTCCGTAGGGTCCCGGTCAAGCCCGATTTCCGTGCGCTCCGCCGCCGCTCGGGAGGGGTGCCGGGTGGCCCGGGGGTTGGGCGGCAGGCCCGAGTTCGCTAGGGTCCTGCCCCATGGCACACAACCCCCACGCCCCTCAGCCGGGCCCCGAGGGCACCCCTGATCCGGCGGGCAGCACCCAGATGTTCCGCGCCTTCGTCGACGAGGGCGAGCCGCAGCGCCGGCAGCAGCCCGCGGCGACCTCTTCCGGGCCGAAGGCCGGGGTGATCGCGATCGTCGTCGCGGTCGTCGTCGTCCTCGGCGCGGTGGCGTGGCTCGCACTGGGCTGACGCACCGACCCACTCGAAGACGTATGACGGCCTGAACGCCCGTGGGGCGGACGGTGGAACCGCGCCCGCGCGGCCACCGCCCGCCCCACGGGCGTTTCCGTACGCATCCGTCGTCGCGCTCGGGGTTCACTCCCACACGGCGGAGACGTCCTGGGTCTCGACGCGCATCCCCAGGGGCACCCGCCAGGACTCCAGGCAGACCGTGTACGTCTGCGACCTCGTCGCGCCTGCCGCTATCGGGGCGGGCAGCGGCTGGCTGGATCTGATGGTCGCCCAGTCGACGCCCAGGGCCCCGATGATGTGCGTGGCGAAGGCGATGGTTCCCGAGCGGGCCGGGGTGCCGCCGGTGTTGCGGAACTCCACGGTGACCTTCTCGCACCACCGCTTGTCCGCCAGCGCGCGTTGCGGGGCGCTGAGCTTCAGCGCGGCGGGTGTGGGGGGAGGAGTGGGTTTGGCGGGGGAAGGAGGGCTGGTCGTGCCGCCTCCGCCTCCGCCGCCGGGCTTGGGGCTGCTGGGGGCCGAGGGCGTGGACCCGCTCCCCGGGGGCTTCGGGGGCTTCGAGGGCCGGTCCGGCTTCGCTCCGGTGCCGGTGGTGGCCCCTGGCCCCGACCCGGGCCCGCCGGGCACCCCCGTACGCTCTCCGCTCGCGCCACCTGCCGGGCCGTCTCCCGAGCTGCCTTCCGGGCCGTCTCCCGGGCCGGAGCCGGCGGGCTGCGCGCCGGGTCCTCCCGTACGCCCGTCGGCTGTGTCGGCGCCGCCGGGGTCTCCGGATGGGGCTCCTGGGCTCCGGCTGCCGCCACGGCCGCCGGCTCCGCCCCCGCTCCCGTCCTCCTCCGCGCCGCCGTCCAACGGGACCAGCGTGACCTTCCCCGACGGCTCCTCGGCCCCGCCCGTGGACCGCTCGGGCCCACTGCCGGCGGCGCCCACCGCCACGTAACCGTCCCCGGGGCCGCCCCCGCAGCCGACGAGGAGACCGCCGCCCAGACACAGCGCGACCGCCGAGGCGGCGATCACGGTGCCCCGGCGGCCGTTGGGACCGAGTGTCCGGCGTGCCTGACGTATCCGACGGGTCTGACGGGGCTGCCGGGTCTGACGCATCTGACGTCGCATCGCGCCAGTGTGTCTGACGCCCCGTCAAATCTGAACCCTCGTGCAAGGGCTCACGACGTGACGGGGCTTCCGGCCGGGCCTCAGTCGGAGATGAGCCCTTCCCTGAGCTGGGCGAGGGTGCGGGTGAGCAGCCGGGAGACGTGCATCTGGGAGATGCCGACCTCCTCGCCGATCTGCGACTGGGTCATGTTGGCGAAGAACCGCAGCATGATGATCTGGCGCTCGCGCGGGGCGAGTTTGGCCAGCAGCGGCTTCAGCGACTCGCGGTACTCGACGCCCTCCAGGGCCGCGTCCTCGTAACCGAGGCGGTCGGCGAGGGAGCCCTCGCCGCCGTCGTCCTCGGGCGAGGGGGAGTCGAGCGAGGAGGCGGTGTACGCGTTGCCGACGGCGAGACCGTCGACCACGTCCTCCTCGGAGACCCCGAGGGCCTTCGCGAGCTCCGGCACGGTCGGGGAGCGGTCGAGCTTCTGGGCCAGCTCGTCGCTGGTCTTCGTCAGCGCGAGCCGCAGCTCCTGGAGGCGCCGGGGCACCCGTACGGACCAGGAGGTGTCGCGGAAGAAGCGTTTGATCTCGCCCACGACGGTCGGCATCGCGAACGTCGGGAACTCCACGCCCCGTTCGCAGTCGAACCGGTCGATCGCCTTGATCAGGCCGATCGTGCCGACCTGGACGATGTCCTCCATCGGTTCGTTACGGCTGCGGAACCGCGCCGCTGCGTAACGCACCAGCGGGAGGTTGAGCTCGATGAGCGTGTCCCGCACATAGGTCCGCTCCGGACTGTCCGTTCCCTCGGGACCCGAAGCGGGGCCGAGCGCGGCGAGCCGCAGGAACAGGGAGCGGGACAGAGTGCGGGTGTCGATGGCTTCCGGCGAGCTGGTGAGCACGGCGGGTGCCGGCACGCTCTTCGTGAGCGTGAGCACCTTCGAGCTGCCCTGTTCTGCGGACATGCCACCCCCTTGAGGTCGCGGACGGTCGCGGTGGCCGCGACCATCGGAGGAACGCAGCCTCCACCTGAATACCGGAGGCGGGGCTGCGGCAAACGCGCTTCGAGCAGAATGTCACATGTCGGCAACACGCTGTAGTGACATGTCGACAAGTTAGCGCTGAATCCGCCCTGGAAACAGGGGGTGTAGGGCTTTTATGCCGTCAGAACCGATCTCTGGAGGGTCTACCCGTTCCGGTTACGCCTCGATCCTGTTTGCGGACCTCAGTCGGGCGAAACTTCTGGCCAGAAGCCTTGACACATGCATCTGGGAGACGCCTAGTTCGGCGCTGATCTGAGACTGGGTCAAGTTGCTGTAGTAGCGCAGGAGAAGGATGCGCTGCTCGCGCTCGGGGAGCTGGACGAGGAGGTGGCGTACGAGGTCACGGTGCTCGACTCCGGCGAGCGCGGGGTCCTCGTAACCGAGCCGGTCGAGCAGCCCCGGCAGCCCGTCGCCCTCCTGAGCGGCTTCCAGTGAGGTCGCGTGGTACGAGCGCCCGGCCTCGATGCAGGCGAGCACCTCGTCCTCGGAGATCTTCAGCCGCTCGGCGATCTCGGCGGTGGTGGGGGAGCGCCCGTGAGCCGTCGTCAGGTCCTCGGTGGCGCCGGTGACCTGGACCCAGAGCTCGTGCAGTCGGCGGGGGACGTGGACGGTGCGCACGTTGTCGCGGAAGTAGCGCTTGATCTCGCCGACGACGGTGGGCATCGCGAACGTGGGGAACTGGACGCCGCGTTCCGGGTCGAAGCGGTCGATGGCGTTGATCAGGCCGATGGTGCCGACCTGGACGACGTCCTCCATCGGCTCGTTGCGGCTGCGGAAGCGGGCGGCGGCGTACCGGACGAGGGGGAGGTTCGCCTCGATGAGGGCGGCCCGGACGCGGCCGTGTTCCGGGGTGCCGGGCTCCAGGTCCTTGAGCTGACCGAAGAGCACCTGGGTGAGGGCCCTGGTGTCCGCCCCGCGGGTTCTGGCGGGCGGGGTGGTGGGGTCCGGGGTCTCGGTCTGGATCTCCTCGGACGGGGCCACCCGAGCGGCCTGGACGGCGGCCGGAGGCGCCGCGGAGGCGGCCGGGGATGGCTGGACGGACTGGGGAGGCACTTGAGGCGCTGTACTGGCCGGCACGGTGACGCCACCCCTTCGCGGTCAACTACGGTCAACTCATCCGTCAAAAGCGGTCATAGCATCACAAGACATGTCCACTGTGTGCAAGCACCGCAAAGTGCCGTGTTGAGGTCATAAAGGTTTAAACAGGACGAAGAAACCCCCCGCCGGAGGGCGAGGGGTCAGGTGGAACCGGTCCCGCGTCTGCGCGCGGGAGGGGATCAGAAGGGATAGTCCGCGATCACCCAAGTGGCGAATTCGCGCCACTGGCCCGCGGCGGCCTGGTGGGCCGGGTGCTCGATGTAGCGCTTGAGGGCGTCCTCGTCGGCGACGGCGGAGTTGATGGCGTAGTCGTACGCGATCGGCCGGTCGGTGATGTTCCAGGCGCACTCCCAGAACTCCAGCTCAGGAACCTGCCCCGCCAGCTCCCGGAAGGCGCGGTCCCCGGCGACGACCCGCGGATCGTCCCGCTCGACGCCTTCGTTCAGCTTGAACAGGACCAGGTGGCGGATCATCGGTACCCCTACTGCTTCGCTACTTCACCAGTTCGGTCATGAAGTCGCCGACGCCCTGAGCGGCGCTGGAAACGCCTTCGAACCCTACCCCTACGAGGTCGGCGGCCCGTTCGGGCGAGGTGATGATCGTGTACAGCACGAAGACCACCACTATGTAGAGCGCGATCTTCCTCGCTTGCGCCACTGCCCTTGCCTCCCCGTAGACCCCGCCTGGACCTTGCCTGGACCTCGCGTGCGATCGGCAGATTGTATCCGCACGTATGGCCGTATCCAGTGGCTGCTCCCGATCACTGATACGCCCTTTAAGGACCTAGGGCCCACCCATCAAGGCCCTTTGCCCGCCGATGCGGCTTCTGCCCCACGGCAGGATGGACTCCGGCCCTCCCGGACCTGGCAGGAACCGGAGGGCCGGAACAGGCCCCTCCGCAGTGTCACCGCCGCGCGACTTCCCCCCGACCGCGGCGGCCGACCAGGAGCCCTGTTCTCATCGGGGGAAGCGGCTTGTCCCCCCGACGCCGCTTCCCCCGACCTGACTCTTCGCGCTGACTTCTCGCGCTGACTTCTCGCGCTGACTTCTCGCGGGTGTACGAAGACCCGTGACGAGATGTCCCGGACGCAGAACACCCCCTTGACCGCGTCTCCGCAGATCAAGGGGGTGTCAGAAGCGGTAGCGGTGGGATTTGAACCCACGGTGACGGGTTACGCCACACTCGCTTTCGAGGCGAGCTCCTTCGGCCGCTCGGACACGCTACCGAGAGAGAGCTTAGACCATCCCGGGGTGTGCACAGAAATCGGTTCTCGGAGGCGGAGCCGTACCTGGTCAGGTGGCGGGGCCGTGCCCGGTCAGAGCGTGCGGAAGAATGCCGTCAGCTGGGTCGCGCAGTCGTCCTCCAGGACGCCGGCGATCACCTCCGGGCGGTGGTTCAGGCGGCGGTCGCGGATGACGTCCCAGAGGGAGCCGGCCGCGCCCGCCTTCTCGTCGCGGGCTCCGTAGACGACCCGGGCCACCCGGGACTGGACCAGGGCGCCCGCGCACATCGTGCAGGGCTCCAGGGTGACCACCAGCGTGCAGCCGGTCAGGCGCCACTCGCCCACCGCCTCGGCCGCCCGGCGCAGGGCCAGGATCTCGGCGTGGGCGGTCGGGTCGCCGGTGGCCTCGCGCTCGTTGTGGGCGGCGGCGAGCTCAGTGCCGTCGGGGCCGAGCACGACGGCGCCGACCGGGACGTCGCCGGCCGACGCCGCCCGCTCGGCCTCGGCCAGGGCGCGGCGCATCGGGGCCTGCCACGGATCGCGTACGGGGTCGGGCTCGGGTACGCGTACGGCATCCGGGACGGGCCGGGGTGAGGGGTCGGGCGGTCGTGCGGTCACCCGCGGACCTTAACGGACGGGGAGGGGAGGGGAGGGGAGGGGAGGGGAGGGGAGGGGAGGGGAGGGGGAGGGGAAGGAGACGGACCGACCCGGTCGGGGCCGGAGACCTCCCGGTCAGTGCCGGACACCTCCTAGCGGACGGCCTCCAGCACCTCGGCCGCTCCCAGCGCGTCGGCGATCTCCGTCAGCGCGTCGGTTCGCAGCGTCAGCAGGTCCTTCTCGGAGACCCCGAAGTCGGCGAGGATGCCCAGCTCGCCGATCGGGCCCGCCGGTACGGCGTCCGGATCGGTGCCGGTATCGGGGTCGGAATCGGTATCGGGATGAGAAGGGGGATGGGCTTGCCGGTCGGCGGCGGTTCCGGCCGGCCCGGCCGGAACGTCCGGGTCGCCGTCCTCCGTGCCGTCGAGGTCGACGAGCTCTTCCAGCGCGGCGATCTCGTCCTCGGCCCCTGGTTCCCGGCCGAGCAGTTCGTCGGTGAGCAGGATCTCCCCGTAGGAGGAGCGGGCGGCGGCGGACGCGTCCGAGACGTAGATACGGGGGTCCTCCTCACCGTCCACCCGGAGGATGCCGAACCAGGCGTCCTCCTGCTCGATGTAGACCAGGACCGTGTCCTCGTCCACCGAGGCCTCCTGGGCCAGATCCGTCAGGTCGGACAGGGTCTCCACATCGTCGAGCTCTGTATCGCTCGCTTCCCACCCGTCTTCGGTGCGCGCGAGCAGTGCGGCGAAGTACACCGTGACTCTCCCACTGGTCATAGGCGAATCGGTCCGACGGGAGGGCAGACGGCGATCCGTCTGTCCTGAGCCCCGCCCAATCGGCATCGTGGCAGAAACAAGCGCCGGGCGAGACCTCTTCGGCCGTTGCGTCGGCCATCAGTTCCAGGAGTGCCTGGTCGGCCGTCTCCCTGACGGACCCGATCAGAGGGGGAGTGCGCCGGTGGTACGGGACGGCTTCACCAACGGAACGTGCGCATCCGCATCTGTTGCCGCATACGGGCGGCACGGGCCCTGCGCGGCTGGACCCGGTCGCGGAGCTGCTTGGCCTCGTGGAGCTCACGGAGGAACTGGGCGCGCCTCCGGCGGCGGGCCGTGTCACTCTCCTGCGCGTCCGCGGCCTCACCCGTCGTGTCGCGCGGTTCGCGCGCGTCGCTCACTGCGCGTGAGACCGGGTTCCGCCGCTGTTCCCCGTCCGCCATCGACACACCACCCCAACGCTGGGTCCGTATGCCCCCACCTTCCCCCCGAACAGGTGGTTGATGCCAGCGCAGAGTGCCGGAAGGCGCGGTTACTGTTGACGCATGCGGATCCACGTCGTCGACCACCCGCTGGTGGCGCACAAACTGACCACGCTGCGCGACAAGCGCACCGACTCCCCGACCTTCCGGCGCCTCGCCGACGAGCTGGTCACCCTTCTCGCCTACGAGGCCACCCGGGATGTGCGTACCGAGCAGGTCGACATCGAGACCCCGGTGACGCCCACGACGGGGGTCAAGCTGTCGCACCCCCGTCCCCTCGTCGTCCCGATCCTGCGCGCCGGTCTCGGCATGCTGGACGGCATGGTGCGCCTGCTGCCCACCGCCGAAGTGGGCTTCCTCGGCATGATCCGCAACGAGGAGACGCTCCAGGCGGAGACGTACGCGACCCGGATGCCCGAGGACCTCTCCGGCCGCCAGGTCTACGTCCTCGACCCGATGCTGGCCACCGGCGGCACCCTCGTCGCGGCCATCCGCGAGCTGATCAAGCGCGGCGCCGACGACGTCACCGCCGTCGTGCTCCTCGCGGCGCCCGAGGGCGTCGAGGTGATGGAGCGCGAGCTGGCGGGCGCCCCCGTCACCGTCGTCACCGCCTCCGTCGACGAGCGGCTCAACGAGAACGGCTACATCGTGCCGGGCCTCGGCGACGCCGGTGACCGGATGTACGGGACTGCGGACTAGCCGACCGGACGGTCACGGTCGACCGGGACGGTCGCAGCCTGCCGGACGGTCGCAGGAACGGTTCAGGAACAGGACGGTGCCCCTCCCGCTCGTACGTTGCGGGAGGGGCACCGGTGCGTCTGCGTCCGTGGTGCGGGCCGCTCAGCCGCTCTTCGTCGTCGAGCAGGAGTCGGACGGGGCCGGGGAGGGCTTCGTGAGCGCCGTCATGGCGGCGGTCGCCTCCGCCGGGGTGCTGAACGCCTTGAACTTCGCGCCGAGGATCAGATCGACCTCCGCCGTCTTGCGGGTGTCGGTCTTCTGCACCGTGCCCGGCAGCTGCGTGCCCAGCACGGTGAAGCTGCCGTCCGCCGCGGTCGGGGCGCCGAGCAGCACTCCGGGGCCGGGGACCTTCTTGTCGTACTCCTTCGGGGCGTTGCCCACCTCCCCGATGGTGAACCCGCGCTTCTTCAGCTCCTCCGCGGCGGTCTTGGCGAGCCCGCTGCGCGTCGTCGCGTTGTAGACGTTGACCTTGATGCCGGCCGGCTTGGGCAGCGCCTTGGCGGGTGCCACCGCCTTCGGCGTGGGGCAGTCGCGGCTGTGACCGGCCGCGCTGGCGCTCTTGTCGCCGCCCGTGAAGACGTCGATGAGCTGCAGTGTTCCCCAGCCGGCCAGGCCGAGGGCCACCACGGCCGAGACGCCCGCGAGGACGATTCTGCGGCGGTGCCGGGGGCGGCGCATGCGGGGATAGGTGTCGCCCGTGATGCGGTACTTTCCGCCCATGCCGGGGGGAGTGAGCATGCTCATGGAGGCAGCGTAGTGCGACCCGGTGATGATGCGTACTAAATGATCAACGTATGGCACCCGGATGAGCACGAAAGCACCCGAAAGGCCCGAATTCGCGTGCGGTCGTCATGGGGGTGGTAAGGCGTCGTGGGAGGGGTGCGCGGGGCGTGCCTCTGGTGTGGCGGTCTCAGCCCAGGTCGAGGACGCGCGCGTGCAGCACCTGACGCTGCTGGAGCGCGGCCCGGACCGCCCGGTGCAGCCCGTCCTCCAGGTACAGATCGCCCTGCCACTTCACGACGTGGGCGAACAGGTCGCCGTAGAACGTGGAGTCCTCGGCGAGGAGGGTCTCCAGGTCCAGCTGGCCCTTGGTGGTCACGAGCTGGTCCAGGCGAACCGGACGCGGCGCGACATCCGCCCACTGCCGGGTGGATTCCCGGCCGTGGTCGGGGTATGGCTTCCCATTTCCGATGCGCTTGAAGATCACACGGAAAGCCTACCGGGCAAGGGGCTCCGGGCGCAGCCAGGGAACCCCACCGCGGTGCCCCGGCAAAGGACGTAGAGCGCCGCATAGCGCTGGATACCGGGACAGGGGTTCGCTCGTACGAGTGGGGCACGCCGCAGGCGGGGTGGTGTCCGACCTTCGGGTGGTGCCCGACGTTCGCCTGCGGTGGGCGGTGGGCGGTGGGCGGTGGGCGGTGGGCGGTGGGCCGTGTGCCGTGTGCCGTGGGCGGCACCTCGGCATCGGCTTCCTGCCCGTGAACCTTTTCCCTTACTCAGGCGTCTGACCTCCCGACGTACAGCTGTGTCGATCACCCCGGGAGGGCGCGTGGCAAGGAAGGACCGGACGGCGGACGCGGCGGGGGAGAAGGCCCGCGAGAAGTGGATGGCGCGCTTCCAGGTGCGGCTGGCCATGCAGCCGGGCGTGGACCGGGCCGTGGTGCTCCAGGCGGTCAAGGAAGTCACCACGCACTGCGCGGATACGGGAGAGAGCCCGCAGACCGCTTACGGAGACCCGGACGCCCATGCCGTGCGGACCGCCGAGCGGCTGGTGCCGGCGGACGTCGCTGAGCGCGCGAAGCGGCACGGTGCCGCGGTGGACAGGCTCGGCTCCGCGCTGAAGAGGGCGCGGGACATCACCGGTCTGTGAGGTCCGTGACCTGTTGAAGCGATGTCCGCCGTTCGGCAGGCACCGGGCAGGGTCCGGTCCTGGACCACGACGGCCCCGCAGGAGATTGCTCCTGCGGGGCCGCGCTGTGCCCTACTTCAGGGCATGGGCCCTGCTCCAGGACACGGGCCCTAGTCCAGGGCATGGGCCCTAGTCCATGACGCAGGCCCTACTCCGTGACCTCGTGGCCGTGGCCGTCGTGCAGACCGCCGCCGCCGCCCGGCGTGCCGGTGCTGGGGGCCGGGGTCACCGGACGGGTCAGCGAGCGCAGGTCGTGGGCGTACGTGCCGACGGCGTTGGCGATCACGTCGATGTTGACGTCGAAGTGCCGCATGTCGATGTTGTCCAGGTCGTCGCAGGCCGCGTGGTAGCACGGGTCGTAGGCCACGCCCGCCTGCCCGCCGTAGGTCTTGGCCTGGGCCGCCGTCTTGAAGCCCTCGGCGCCCGTGAACGTACCGCCGGAGGGGATGCCGACCTCGATGAACGGGCCGTAGTCCGAGCGGCCGGAGAAGTCCGTGCCCTCGTGCTTCTTGCGCTTGCCGTCGAGGAACTTGTTTATGTCGCGCTCCAGTTGGGCGGAGCCCTCCGGGCCGGGGCCCGCGCCGACGCCGTCGGAGTCGTCGCCGTCGTAGACGAACTGGACGCCGTTGGGCGAGGCGATCATGTCGAAGTTCAGGTAGAGCTTGATCTGCTGGCGCTGCTTCTCGGAGAGCCCGGCGACGTACGCCTCCGAGCCGAGCAGGCCGTTCTCCTCGGCCGACCACCAGGCGAACCGGACCTTGTTGGCGGGCTTGCTCTTCGACTTGGCGAGTTCCAGGGCCACTTCGAGCAGTCCGGCGGAGCCCGAGCCGTTGTCGTTGATGCCGGGGCCCTCGGTGACGGAGTCGAGGTGGGCGCCGAGCACCACGGTCTTCGCGGCGTTGCCGCCGCGCGTCTCGGCTATGACGTTGCGGGTGGTGCGCTCCTCCTGGAGCTGGCGGATCTCGAAGGAGACCG
This sequence comes from Streptomyces microflavus, assembly GCF_014650075.1. Lineage (GTDB taxonomy): Bacteria > Actinomycetota > Actinomycetes > Streptomycetales > Streptomycetaceae > Streptomyces > Streptomyces microflavus. The sequence goes on from NZ_BMUG01000002.1 coordinate 716,629, forward strand.
TGACCTCGCCGGCGGCCAGGTCGGCGACGAGTTCCGCGCCCTCCTCCTGGGTGACGCCGCCGGTGGGGATCCTGCCGGCCGTGGCGTCGCCGAGCGTGCCGGACAGGAGGCCCTCGGTGTTGTTGTAGATGACCGCTCCGGCCGCTCCGGCCGTCGCTGCCGCCGCCTGCTTGTCGGCGAAGGGGCAGCCGCCGCGCTTGATCAGCGCGATCTTGCCGGTGAAGTTGGCGGAGGCGTAGTCGGACGCCTCGCAGCCGGACGTGTCGTCGACGGGGACGGCGACGAGTCCCGCCGTCAGGCCGCCCACCCTGGTCGACGGAGTGAAGGTCATCGCCTTGATCGTCACATCGCGGGACGTCGGCGACACCACGGCGAGCTTTTCGGCCAGGGTCTCCGTGTAATCGAAGCGGAAGCTCTCGTAGGAGACCTGGTACCCGGCCCGCTGGAGCTGCCGGTAGACGTACGCCGCCGAGGCGTCGTGGCCGAGCGATCCCGCCGCGCGGTGACCGCCGGCCGAGTCGGCTATCGCCTGGAACTGCTGGAGATGACGGTAGGCGTCACGCGCGGACGCGTTCTTCACCAGCTCCCGGGACAGCTTGGCCGCCTCTTTCGAGGGGCCGGACCCGTGCGAGTGCCCGTGGTGCGGGGCGGCGCCCAGGAGGAGCGGCGTGGCCAGAGCGGTGGCGGCCACAACTGCCATGGCTCTGCGACGTGTTGCGTGCACAAGAGTCCTTCCGGTCAAGACGTTCTGGACGTGTGAACGAATGTGCTGCGAAAGCTAGCGAGTGGGGTGGCCCCTGGGAACAGCAGTGGCTGCTTTTGATCGTTTCCGCCGACTGTTCTGTCCGGCTGTGCGCTGAGCTGTGCATTCCGGTCACCCCTTGGAGGGGCCCTTGGCCGCTTTCGCCGTCGTGGCCGTCGTGGTCGTCTTGGCTGCCTTCGCTGCTTTCGCCGCCGCCTTTGCCTCCTGCTTGTACGCGCGCACCTCCGCGAGCGACTCCGGCCCGGTGATGTCGGCGACCGACCGGCGCGACCCGTCCTCGCCGTACGCCCCCGCCGCCGCCCGCCACCCCGCGGGACGTACGCCGAACTGCTTGCCGAGCAGCGCCAGGAAGATCTGGGCCTTCTGGGCGCCGAAACCCGGCAGGGCGTTCAGCCGTCGCAGCAGCTCCTCCCCGGTACCGGCGTCCCGCCACACCGCGCTCGCGTCCCCCTCGTACTCGGCCACCAGGTACTGGCACAGCTGCTGGACCCGCTGGGCCATGGAGCCCGGGTAGCGGTGGAGGGCCGGTTTGGTGGTGAAGAGGGAGGTGAAGGCATCGGGGTCGTAGGCGGCGATCTTCCCCGCGTCCAGATCGTCCGAACCCATCCGCTCCGCCAGCGTGTACGGGCCCGTGAACGCCCACTCCATCGGGACCTGTTGGTCCAGCAGCATGCCGACGAGGGCGGCCAGAGGGCTGCGGGCGAGGAGTTCGTCGGCCTCCGGCTGCTGCGCGATCCGCAGAGTGAGGCCGTCCTCGCCGGTGCTGCCGACCTTGCTGGTGTGGCCGACCTTGCTGGTGTTGCCGTCCTTGCTGGTGCTGTCCCTGCCGTTGTCACTCTTGGTCATACTTTCGATGATCCCGAGGCCGGGCGCCGACGGCGACTCCAGCCGCGCCGATGGCCCCTCAGGCTTCGGCCGAAGGGGGTAGCGCAGCGCGTCCGGGGTATCGCTGTGGGTGTCTCTGCGCCGGTACGGCCTGCTTACGGGCGCAACCGGGCCGCCCGACTGCCGTGCCCGTTACGGGTCCAACCGCTCCGCCCGCGCCCGCAGGTACCGGGCCTCGGGTTCGCTGAGTGTGCCGTCGGCGGCCGCGCGGTAGGCGGTCCGGGCGGCCTCCCGCTCCCCGGCGCGCTCCAGGAGATGGGCGCGTACGGCGTCGAGCCGGTAGTGACCCGCCGAGGGTTCCGCGCGGGCGCCCGCGCCGGAGTGCTCAGCCGTCGGCCCGGCCAGCGAGTCGACCGCCGCGAGCCCCGCCCGCGGCCCGTGCACCATGGCCACCGTGACCGCGCGGCCCAGGGCGGCGGCGGGGTCGGGGGTGCGGCGCACGAGGAGCTCGTACAGGGCGAGGATCTGCGGCCAGTCGGTGTCCTCGGCGCGCCCGGCCTCGTCGTGCAGGGCGGCGATGGCGGCCTGGAGCTGGTAGTCCCCGGCCGGTCCCTGGGTGAGCGCCTCCTCGGCGAGCGCGGTGCCCTCCGCGATGGCCGTACGGTCCCAGAGGGCGCGGTCCTGTTCGTCGAGCGGGATCAACTCACCGTCCCGCCCGGTGCGCGCCGGAGTGCGCGCCTCGGTGAGGACCATGAGCGCCAGCAGCCCGGTCACGCGCCCTTCGTGGGGCAGGAGCCGGCGTACGGAACGGGTCAGCCGGATCGCCTCGCGGGCCAGGTCGGTGCGGTGCAGTTCGGGGCCTGCGGTGGCGGTGTACCCCTCGTTGAAGATCAGGTAGAGGACCTGGAGGACGGCCGCAAGACGCCGGTCGCGGTCCTCCGGCTCCGGCCGCCGGAACTCCGTACCGCGCACCGCCCGCTTGGCCCGGCTGATCCGCTGCGCCATCGTCGCCTCCGGCACCAGATGGGCGCGGGCGATCTCCGCCGTGGTGAGCCCGCCGACCGCGCGCAGGGTGAGCGCGATCTGGGCGGCGGGGGAGAGCACGGGGTGGCAGCAGAGGAAGAGCAGGGTGAGCGTGTCGTCCTCGGAGGGCGCCCGGCCCCCCAGCTCGGAGGGGCCTTCCCCGGGCGGTGGGGCGACGAACGCGTCCGCCGGGGTGAGGGCCGCCGCGGTCTCCTCCCGCCGCCGGCGCGCGGTGTCGCTGCGCAGTCGGTCGGTGAGGCGGCGGGACGCGACCCGGATCAGCCAGCCGCGCGGGTTCTCCGGAACTCCGTCCTCCGGCCACTGCCCGGCCGCCGCGATCAGGGCCTCCTGGACGGCGTCCTCGGCCGGGTCGAAGTGCCCGTAACGGCGGACGAGCGCGCCGAGGACCTGCGGCGCGTGCAGGCGCAGCAGGTCCTCGATGTCGTCGTCGGTCGTACGGTCCGCCTTCGGTGGTTGCTCCAGGTCGAACTATTGCTCCTGGTCGAACTAGTCGATGCCGCCACCGATGGTCCGGATGAGCACCGGGTACTCGGGCGCCCCGGCCGGCTGCGGACAGCGTGCCACGCGGGCGGCGATCTCGGTCACCCTCTCCAGGCTCTCGCATTCGAGGACCCAGAACCCGGCGAGCAGCTCCTTCGTCTCGCTGTACGGCCCGTCCGACACCACCGGCCGCCCCTCGGCGTCGACGCTCACGGCCCGCCCCTGCGCGGGCTCCGTGAGCCCGTACCCGGTCACCAGCTCGCCCGACTCGGCGAGGTCATCGTTGATGCTGCCCATGTAGGCGAACATCTCCTGCATGGCCTTCTCGTCCCAGGCCGGACTGTCGGGAGACCCCTTGCCGGCCTGCGCCTCGTAGTCCGTCTGGCTGCCCTGGACCATCACCAGATACTTCATGACCGTCGCCTCCTGGCGGTAGCTCTTCGTTTCCTCGGTTCTCCGCTTACACAGGGGACGTCGGGGCCGGTCCGAGGTTCTCGACACGACGCGCGGTTCTTTTCGGGATTCACCCGCCGGCGTCGGGATTCACCCGCTGGAGGGGTCGGAACGGGACGTTCAGTAAAGTTCGGCAGCGTTGCGTCCACCCGCCTCCTCCGCAGCTGAACGAGGTCCCGACCGTGTCTGCCACCCCTCCCGCTCCTCCCGTGCACCCCGTCTCCGTCGTGGGGATCGGCGCGGACGGCTGGTCCGGGCTGTCCGGCGCGGCGCGGGCGGCGCTGCGGGAGGCGGAGGTGCTGATCGGCGGGGCGCGTCAGCTGGACCTGCTCCCGCCGGAGTGCGCGGGCGTACGGGTGGGCTGGCCGTCGCCGCTGCGCCCCGGCGTACCCCGGCTCCTGGCCGAGCACCGGGAGCGCCGGATCGCGGTGCTGGCGAGCGGGGACCCGATGTTCTACGGGATCGGGCGCGCGCTCGCGGAGGAGCTGGGCCCGGAGTCGCTGCACGTGCTCCCGCACCCGTCCTCGGTCTCGTACGCCTGCGCGCGGATCGGCTGGCCCCTGGAGGACACGGAGGTCGTGACGCTGGTGGGCCGCCCGGCGGCACGGCTGGCCGTCTCCCTCCACGAGGGCCGGAGGCTGCTGGTCCTGAGCGCGGACGCGACGACGCCCGCGACGGTGGCGGCCCTGCTCACGGCCCACGGCTTCGGCCCGAGCCGCATGCGCGTCCTGGAACAGCTGGGCAGCGAGGCGGAGGCGTACGTGGACGGCGTCGCGGAGAGCTGGGCGCACGCGCCCGGAGACCGCCTGAACGTCATCGCGATCGACTGCCGGGCGTCGCAGGACGCGCTGCGCCTCGGGGCCGTACCGGGCCTGCCGGACGAGGCGTACGAGCACGACGGCCAGCTCACCAAGCGCCACATCAGGGCGGCCACGCTCGGGGCGTTGGCGCCCGCGCCCGGAGAGCTGCTGTGGGACGTGGGCGGCGGCTCGGGCTCGATCGCGATCGAGTGGATGCGGACACACGTTTCCTGCCGGGCGGTGAGCGTGGAGAGGGACCCGGTGCGGGCCGAGCGGATCGTGAGGAACGCGGACCGCCTGGGAGTCCCGGGCCTGCGGGTCGTCACGGGCCCGGCCCCCTCGTCCCTGTCCGAACTGGACGTGCCGGACGCGGTGTTCATCGGCGGCGGCCTGACGGCACCGGGCCTGCTGGACGCGTGCTGGGAGGCGCTGAGGCCGGGGGGCCGACTGGTCGCGAACACGGTGACGCTGGAGTCGGAGGCGCTGCTGGGCGAGTGGTACCGGGCGTACGGCGGCGAGCTGACCCGGCTCGCGGTCGCGCACGCGGTCCCGGTGGGCGGGTTCACGGGCTGGCGCCAGGCGATGCCGGTGACGCAATGGTCGGTACGCAAATCCCCATCCCCATCCCCCTCCGCAGTCCCATCCCCAGCCCGAGTCCCAGTCCCAGGAGATCGAACATGACGGTGTACTTCATCGGCGCGGGCCCCGGCGCGGCCGACCTGATCACGGTGCGCGGCGCGCGCCTGCTCGCCGCCAGCCCGGTCTGCCTGTACGCGGGCAGCCTGGTCCCGGTGGAGCTGCTGGCGGAGTGCCCGGAGGACGCCCGCCTGATCGACACGGCGAACCTGGACATCGAGCAGATCACCGAGGAGCTCGTACGGGCCGACGCAGACGGCCACGACGTGGCGCGGCTGCACTCGGGCGACCCGTCGGTGTTCAGCGCGGTGAACGAGCAGATGAAGCGCCTGGACGAGGCGGGAGTCCCGTACGAAGTCGTCCCAGGCGTCCCCGCGTTCGCGGCGGCGGCCGCGGCCCTGAAGCGCGAACTGACGGTCCCGACGGTCGGCCAGACGGTGATCCTGACCCGCATCGCGCAACGAGCCACGGCGATGCCGGAAGGCGAGGACCTGGCCACGCTGGGCCGCAGCGGCGCCCTGATCGTGCTGCACCTGGCGGCCCGGTACGTGGACCGGGTGGTGGAGGAGCTGCTGCCGCACTACGGAGCGGACTGCCCGGCGGCGGTGGTGGCGATGGCGTCACGCCCGGACGAGATCGTGTTGCGGGGGACGCTGGACTCGATCGCGGACCAGGTGAAGGCCGCCGGGGTGGTCAGGACGGCGGTCATCATGGTGGGGCGGACGCTGGGGGCGGAGCAGTTCCGGGACAGCCACCTGTATGCGGTGGGGCGGGAGCGGGGCGGGTGCTGACGCCCTGAGTGGGGCTCCAGCCCACTCGGAAAGAGACACCGGCCCACGAACGCCTGCTCAGATCCCCTCCCCCTCACCCTGCTCCTGCTCCTGCTCCTGCGGCGGAGCTTCGCGGACCACGCTGGTCATCGGGCCGAGGGTGCGCCACCCCAGGAACTCGTACAGCGCCCGGCCATCAACCGTCCCGGCCAGCACAGCAGATGAGGAGCCCGAGGCAACAGCGGCGTTCTCCAGCGTCCGCATGACGAGGCTGCCGAGGCCCCTGCGACGGTGGGCCGACGAAGTCTCGATCTGGTCGAAGACGGCGGTGCGCCCAGGGCCGGGCAGAGCGATCTGACCACGGGCAGCGAACGCACCGTCCTCCGTCACCACGAGCACCCGCGTGACCCCGCCCCGCGCCCAAGTGCGCACCTGGTAGCCGTCGGGGGCCACTGCGGCGTTCGTGCGCAGCGGTGTCGACATCAGGAAACCGTCGTCAGCGAGGCGCCAGCCGGGCGCTGCCCACGAGGCGACGGTCTGCGGCGGCAAGAAGATCTTGAGCCAGGTGCCCGGGATGGTGACCGTCTCCGTCAGTTTGCGGACCAGTGACTCCTCAGCATCCGTCAGCACGTGCCGGGTGACGTGGCCGCTCAGCCCGACGTCGATGGTGAAGCCCCAGGGCTCGGACACCGGCGGCGCGGCTCCGCGTGAGACGACCCAGCCTTCCACCCATGAACGTACGGCTTCGGCGTCCATTGCGGATCCCTCCGTAATAGGTACAGAACGCAAATGCACATTACGCGGGAAGTCTTACGGTCATATGGCGATCTCCTCACCCGGCTGTGTCCACTGGGAACCCCGGGTCCCATTCGCCGCCTGTGAGGCAGGTCTGCCGCGTAGGGGTGAATAGGGCGGGACCTCCGTACCGATCACTATGAGCGGGCCAGGATGTCGGCTGTGACCTCAACTTCCCGGGCCACCGGGCCTGATCACTGGCAGCACTACGGAGCTTCCTCGCGCGGACGCCGCTCCCTCAGCCGCCTCCACTGGGACTGGTACCAGCGGATCGGACCTGGGGCCGAACTGCTGGGGGACCTCACCGGTCGTACGGTCGCGGAGCTGGGCGCCGGAGCCGGCCACCAGGCTGCTTATGTAGCAGCCGAGTTGAAAGCGGCGCGCGTCATCGCGGTCGACAGCTCCACCGCGCAGCACAGCCGTGGCCGTGACCTCTACGAAGATGTGCCCGGCCTGGACTTCGTCCACGATGACGCTGCCGCATACCTCCGGGACCACCCATCCAGTCTGGACGTCGTCTACAGCATCTTCGGCGCACTCGACTTCAGCGACCCACAGACCTTGCTCCCGTCCGCCGCGGTGGCCTTCCGCCCCGGCGGCACCCTGGTGTTCTCGACACTCGCCCACTACCGAACGGGCGCGCCACCCGAGACGGAGTGCCGCCCCGCCGACATCCCGACCCGCATGCCTGACGGCCGCCTCGGCACGATGCAGCGGTGGGTCCTGGGGGCGTCGGTGTGGAAGGAGTTGTTGGACGAGCACGGGTTCGACGTCATGCATGGCGATACGGTCCACGACCCGGGGCGAGACGGCGAGGCGCCGGTGAGCACGACCCTTCTCCGAGCGAGGAAGAAGCGAGGGTCCGGGGCTCCTCACCTGCTCAGCCACGAGGTTCCTGACTAAGGGGCGAGGCCTGCGGGAGGCAACGGGCTGGCTGCTGATGGAAAGCCGCACGAGCGTGCTCTTGGCGACCAATAGCGGAGATCGTTGTCGGTGACAGCGAAGGTGCTGGGAGAGCTTGAGCCTTCTGCTAGCCACCGGCGTGCTGTTACAGGTTTCTCTACCTCATTCAAGGCACCCGGCTGCGCTCCGCTCCGCCGGGCGCGCTTCCCGGCTCTGGCTGCGCCCGCGCTCCTGCCTTCGGCCCGCTCGGCGCTGCCGCCGACGCGCGCCCGCAGTGGATAGGCCCGAGGGGCATGAGACGAGAACCAAGCCCGCGGCTTCACGACGATGCCTCCGGCGGGGGCGCTCAGACTCCGGGATGGGAGGGGCGCCGTTCGCGAGTGCCGGCCGAAGCGGGGCGAGCGTCGCGGGGGGCTCCCATCCCGACCACTTCGACCCAGGCAGAGCCGAGCAGTCGCGGCCCAGGGCGTCAAGGTCGTTCGTACAGTGGCGCGCTCCACCTTGACACCCTGAACCACGACCGCTCCACGACGTGTGGGCCGAAGGCGGACGGGATGGGAGCTAGGGAAAGTGCTGGGATGAAGTGGGGTGATGCGCCGATGCCTGCACTACATATGCCTACGCAGCTTTTCGAGACACTCGCGTCCTTCGTCAACCAGTTGGTCGGCATATCGAGCCTGCTTAGCAACTGTGCTCGTACGACTGTCCCGGCTCTGGAACTCATGGGGCACAGCACCAAGCACGAGCGTTACTTGAGCACCGACCAGTGTCAGGTCCTCAGCGAGACTCTCGTTGCGGACGAGGTGCACCAGCTCGGCCATACGGTCACTAGCAACCGAAAGCCCGGATGCGTCCAGCCAAGCCTGATCTCGAAACGAGAACGCCACGTCACGCCCGATGTCGATGATCTTCGCGAGAAGACCGACTAGCGCTTCAGGAGGGCCGTACCTTCGCCGCCGGTTAGCCCGGTGCTGGTTCCAAGCCGCCCACAACCCAGCGGGACCGCCCACCGCGCCAACGATGCCACCCGCAGCGCTTAGCCAGTCCGTAGTGTCCGACACTCCGCCCCCGGTTCTCGTGCCCCAGCCGTGGGCCTAAGCGCGGTATCCAAGAGGGAACCACACGGTCTACTGAGCCCGAAACCCTAATAAGCGGCCCCCGACCGATTCGCCTGGTCAGGGGCCTCTCATCTGCAGTGGGTGTGGGTTTGAACCCACGGTGACATCGCTGCCACGACGGTTTTCAAGACCGTTCCACCTGCCTAACGAAACCACGCTGAATTGCGCCCAAGGCCTGAGCAAGCCCTCGTACACCTCGCCCGACCCGCGGGTGGCCACGGCGACCTCTTCGTCCCAAAGCAACTTTGGAAGCGCGCTGTCCTTGGGCTGCTGCACCCGCGCTTATGGTCCGCTGGCGTCCACGGTTGGTCGTGGTCGTGCGTCGCGATACTCACCGTGTCGCGCAGAGCATCAGACCCCGGCACTCGACTCCTTGGCCTTTTGCAGCAGAGCCTCCTGGTTGCGACGGTTGCGCACATCATCCTTGCGCAAACTCCTGCCCTCGTTCAATACAAACTTAAACTGATCGGCGGCAAGCTCGAATGCAGCAGTGATCGCTACTTCAATCTTCTCCGAGTCCGAAATCTTGAACTTCAGCTTCTTAGCACCCCTCAGTAGCCTTCTTGCTGTGTCTGTCTCAGGGGTTTCGAAGATAGGAACAAGTTCCGGGGTGATCAGAGCGGACACCATCATTGCAATATGATACTTCGCGGCTTTGAGAGTGGTCGAGTCGGGTGTTCGGGCGAAGAATCTGTCTACCCGATACAAGATCCAGGCCGCGTAGTAGTAAGCCTCAACAGAGTATTCACCCCAAACGAACGAGCCCTCAGCCTCTAGCTCCTTCGGGGCGCCGATCGCTCGGAAAGAATCACCGAACAGTGTAGCGGCGACCGCTCGGTTGAGTTCGGGAGTCGTGACAACGCGAGTCCGCGGGAAATCAAGGGACGCATACTGGTTCTGCCGCAGATAACGTAGGCCGTTTACGCCCGACTGGTTGAAATACTCTTCCACATCTTTCGCCATCTGGGAACTCGCCTGAATGTCAGTTGAGCCGATGGCAGTTTGCAGGTTAGTAGCGATCGCCACGCTGGTTCGCACCCCAGCGTCGTCTGAACTGACGATCTTCACCGGGATCCAAAGGTCAGAGAGTAGGGCCGGCGTGGTCTTAACCGCTTCACTTGCCGCCCACCTAACGAGCTGGTGACTCGTCTGGCCGCCATTTACGATCTGATACCCGGAGATGAAGAATCTGTCACCCGACCCTCGGAGAGATGTCGCAATAATCGTGAGTCCGTTATTGAGGAAGGGAAAGTGCTCGCGGTCGTCGCTCCGAAGGGTTTTCGTGATCCGGGTATTCACTGGGTTGTGGCTACCGAGATCGAGACGCACGTTGTCGTCGAAGATCCCTGGTCGTACGGAGCCAGTTTCATCCGTGAGCAGCTTCATCACCTCCGTGCCGGACATGAGCCCGATGTAAGCCTCACTCACACGCTCAGTCGCAGGAATGGTCTGCCGCTTCTCAAAGTTGAACCGAATGTTCTGTGGCCCGTGACGCTCTTTCAGCTTCGCCGCTAGTGCATCGTGACCATGAGTGTTGAGGTGCAAAGGTTCTGAATAAATGCCGAGAGATTGAATACGTTCGATCGCTTCTGTGACCTGAAGCTCCTGCTGTGCACTCTTCCCGTCATTTCCACTGGTGGTGACGTAGAAGAGTTCGCACGGGATTCGCGTGTCCTGAAACTTGTCGCCGCTCTCTGCGATCCGATCGATCAAAGAAGCCAGGTCAACCAAGGCCGGAGGAAGCTTGACACTCTTCGCCTTAATCGCGTACTTCGTCACGGCCTCGACGCCGTGGAGGAACTTCGCGATGAGCTTAGAGTCGTAGGACTCGCTTGTCTTAGCCTGGACGAAGAGTACCCTCGCTGAATTAGACGCCTGGTCTGAGATGAGATCGTCAATTTCTGAGGGTTCGAAGACGATCTGCCCGTTGACTACGACGACAGCGATGTCGATGCCCTCATCGGTCCCACCGCCGATAACAGTGCGCTCAATCTGCTCGACATCGTCCCGTACGTAGGGGAAGAGATAGTTGGCTGCGACGTACAGCTCGAATTGCTTCGCCTCGCCGCCCTCGAAGCCAAAGTCTCGCGCAAACTTAGCCACTCGTTTTCCCGTGAGCGTGTGCACGTCATCCCCCTAGCCAGCGCGAGCGCTGATCATCATCGCGGTGTTTGTCAGTGAGCGTAGCGTCTGATTTGCCGTCGACGTGAGCGAACGGTCAGGAAACATGACTTGCCTTTCGGTAGCCTCGGTCGGATCTCCTGTCGCCGAATGATCCGCTGGCCAAGAACGAGCGCTGACGATGGTGACGTGATCCGAAGGGTCCCTCTCAGGCTGGAGCTGATGTACAGCAGCGGGGTACCGCAACCACGGCAACCGCCCCCGTTCGCCACCACCTCCCCACGGCCTCGTAGCGGCCGGTATGACCACCGGTGACCGATCCGGCTAGAGCTACGGACCAGAAGGTTGCCGGTTCGAATCCTGCTGAGCGCACAGCAGGCCAGGATCCCTGTGGAGCAATACACAGGGATCCTGGCTTTGCACTGGCGGCTCGGCTGGTGGCAACCGGCGGATCGCCGTTCAGCCAGTCTTCCGGTGTGCGTGCCAGGCGTTGGCGGCAGTCGAGAGGCGCAGGGTCCACGGGCCGGGGTCGGCGTTGCTGATCTCGGACCAGATGTTGGCGTTGGCTGCGGCGAAGGCGGTGATGCCCTCGGGGGGTGCCGTGCGCCAGGCGGGGATTTCGGCGGCCCAGTGCTCGGCGGAGGCCGGGGTATGTCCGGCGGCGATGAGCCAGATGGTCCAGTAGCCGGCGTCGAGCCAGGCTGCTCCGCGGGTTGCCCAGGCCCAGTCGACCAGGCGGGCCCGATTGCCCTGGGGGGCGTGAGCGTTGACGAGGACGTTGGTGTTGTTCGGGTCGGTGTGGAGCAGGTGGGTCCCGGCGAAGTGGCGGAAGTCGTCGGGGTGGGCGGCGTAGTGCTCCAGGCGTTGTTCGGCTCGGCGTAGTTCGATGTCGGGGCAGGGGGTCTCGTTGAGGCGGCGCAGGAGAGATGCGACTTCGGGGAGGTCAGGGGAGCCGGGGGCGTAGTTGGCGTGGTGGCCGTCCAGGGCTTCGAAGCCGAGGAGGTCCCATCCGGCGGTTTCGACGCGCCAGCGGAGGGCGGGGGCCAGGTTGGTGAGGAAGGGGGCGATGGTGGCTTCCCGGTGCTGGGTCCAGGCGCGGGGGTGGTCGGTGCGCAGGCCTTTGATGTGCCAGGTGCCCGTGGCGGAGGTGACGCGGGCCGCGATCTCGCTGTTGAAGCCCTCGGTACTCTCCTCGACCGCCAGGAGGGGGCCGGTGCGCTCTTCTACGGCGGTGCGGGCGGCGGGTGGCAGTCGGTCGAGGCCGATGCGGGTGGTCGCCATGGGGTTTCACTCTTCCACGGAGGCGGGTGCGGTGGTGGGTGTGCAGTGGTGCGGGGCGTCGGACGGACGAAAGTCCGGAACCCCTGCGGTTCTGTGTGGCCGGTTGTCTACCGGTAGCGGTTGTCCTCGTTGCAGCCCAGATCCACGGGCAAGCGGGCCACCACCAGGCTGATGGCATCCCCAGCTGTGGCCACCTCTCCGAGGCGTGTTGTGGCGCCGCCGGTGAGCGGTTCAGGCCCTCCCGCGAACGTGCCAGGGCCTGAGTAGAGCCGACAGCCATGTGCTGGCAGGTGAGGTTTGGCGTCGTCGGTGCCGCAGGAGACTCACCACTTGGTCCGACCTACCGTTCGGAGGCGTGCGCCGATCGCCGGATACGGGCGGCAGCCTGGGTGGCCGACGGGGTGTAGCCACGTGTCCGGGTGGGCGCCCGACATTTAGCCGGAGTTGTCGAGGCGGTCGGCGTTCCCGGTCAAGGGCTTGTCGCAGCGGGCGCAGAGCTGGCCGGGCGGCCGGTCAAGACCGGAGGGTTCCGGAGTTGGAAGGTCTCGTGGGGCCGAGGCTTTGGGGGCGGTCACGACGGCGTCTCCGATTCGCGTACCCGGCAGGCCGCGCTGTCGGCGCAGGCTCGGGGGAACCAGGAGTAGGCGGCGCCCTCGGCCGGGGTGACCCGCTTCTCTCCGAGGTCGATGTCCGAGCCGGGACTCAGCCGTGCGCGGCACCGGACGCAGTGCCAGCCGCGCTGTTGCTGTTCGGTCAGTTGGCTGACGGGCGGTAAGTCCCTCACGGTCATGGTGGTCCCCGGTTTGTCGTTGATCACTTGGGATCAGCGTGCCGGGTTTGGTGGGGCCCAACGCTCACGGTTCCGTGAGCGTTGGCAGTTCCGCGGTTCGCGGAGCTATAGGCCGATCCACGCGGCCATGTGTCCGAGTGATTCGGGGGTGCGGCGCGAGATGTGCACCAGGCCGGTGATCGTCTCCCGCGCCCCTGGGTGGTACCGGGTCTGCTCGGGGGCGGTGCGACGGGCTTCCACGAGGCTGTTGAGCGCGGCATCGGTCCGTCCGGTCTCCATCTCGGAGCGTGCGCGGTCGATCAGGAAGTGCGCACGCCTCGACGTGGCGAGCGTGGGCGGCAACGTGATCTTCTTCGCCTGCGCCACCGCCTTGTCGTACTGGCGCATCTCCACTGCGGCGGACATTTGGTGAAGCGATACGTTCGCCGGCCCGAAGGACAACCAGTGGATCTCGGCGGCTTCGCCGGTGCGACTCGCGCACAGCCGGGCCTCGGCCAAGTGGACTTCGACGGTGGTCTGTTGGCCGGCACGTGCAGCAATGATGGACGCGCCCAGGTGCAGCTGGCCGGTGACGGCCGTGCTCTCCCTCGTAGGTTCAGCATCGGCGACGAGGTCGTGGCCGACAGCGATCAGCCGTTGCCCGATTCGGTACTCGCCCTCCCGGAAATAGACCAGGGCCCGCATGTACTGGCGGATTGCGGCCAGACAGGGATCGGATGCGCGTCGAGCGGCCCAGTCCATGCGGTCCAGCGCCACGGACGAGAGGTCGTAGTAGCCGAGCTTCACACTGATGTCGTGGGCTGTTCTGTAGGTGGAGGCGAGTGCCTGCCACAGCCCTGTCGTCGGTGCTCGCCATGCTGCTGCGGTGAGCTCTGCGATGACCCCGGGAAGCTCGCACGCCGCCTGTCGCAGGCGGGCCGCGCGCACCTGCCCGCACAGTCTGTTCGCCGCGGCGACAAGCTCTGCCGGAGGGCGACCGGGAAGTTCGTCGTCCACGCCGAGGTCGTAGAGGTCGAGTGCCTCACGGATCGGCCGAACGAGGGCAGCCAAGCGGTCCTGCTGGAGCTCGGTGACGTACGGCTGCCCTGTCAGGACCGTGACGTCGATGCGCAGGACCTGGGCGACTGCCGCGACGAAGTCGGGGGTTGCCGACTTGGCGCCGCACTCGACCTGGTTGAGGAGGCTGTAGGAGTACGGAAGGCGGTCGGCCAGCTGCCGTTGGGTGAGGCGGGCCAGCTTCCGCTGTTCCTTGATACGTGCGCCTGTGTGGTCGTCGTCCCGTCCGAACATCCCGTGCTCCGTTCCTGACGTGTCGCTTGAACGCTACCGACGGGCACCGGGTCTGGCCCGTTTTCGGGCTGATTCCACTGGTTCCGGTGACGGTCGGGCTGTGGTCGGATGAAGGAATGACCACCCTGTATCTGTTCTGCTCGGCCGCACCTCCTGCCCTTGAGGTGACCGACGTCATCGCCGATGCGCAGGCACGTGGGTGGGACGTCTGTCTTGGGCTCACGCCCACGGCACAACGGTGGTTGGAGCCTGAGCTGGACGAGCTCGAAACGTTGACCGGGCATGCGGTGCGTTCCGCGTACAAGTTGCCCGGAGAGCCGGATGAATGGCCCCCGGCGGATGCGATCCTCGTCGCGCCGGCCACTTTCAACACCGTCAATGAGTGGGCCCTCGGGCTGACGACGAAGTTCGTTGTCGGTGTCGCTGCGGAGGCCATCGGCAAAGGGATTCCTACTGCGGTGATGCCCTGCGCGAACTCCGCGTACGTACAACACCCGCAGTTCGATCGCTCGTTGGATGTGCTGAGGGCAGCGAGGGTGAGCGTCCTGTACGGGCCTGGAGGATTTGAGCCGAATCAACCTGGAGAGCGTCGAGCCGAGGGATTTCCCTGGGGCCTCGCCCTGGATGAGGTTGGACGGATCATCCGCGCTGCTTCGTAGCTCGGTAGGGTGACCGACTCTGCGCTGAGCACGCCGTGATGAGAAGGGGATGGCATGTCGCAGATCGAGGGTGCACGACTGTTCCGGGAAGCCTGGATCGCGGGGGTCCACCAGCACTTCCCCGGTGAGCCGAAGGCTGGTTACGTCACTCCGTGGGACGGCACCCCGCAGTGGGAGCGGGAAGCGGCGGGGGCCGTTTACGAGCAGGTGCGTCAGTTCGTCGAGGTCAGTGGTGGGCGCGCGTCTCGGTTGTCACGTGAGCAGCGTGGGCGCTTCGTCGCGATCTGTTGGACCGCCCAGATGTTCAAGCACTTTGACGACCCGAAGCCGGGGTACGTGGCGGACTGGGCCGACCTGCCTGTCTGGCAGCAGGAAACCGATGCCGACATCTTCGATGCCATCGAGAAGGCCCTGGGCTGACAGGGCGGGAGCGGGCCGGAGGTTCTCGCAGGGGCTCCGGCCGGCTTGCGGGAGTCCTACTCGTCTGTCTGCGCGTCAACATGCCCTGGCCTGACACTCTTACGGGTTGACCTGTGCTGGTCTGCCCGCACATTCGGCGGATTGTCCTCAAGGCGCTTCAGCGCTGCGGTAGCGTCATCATGTCATCACGCTCTGTGCCCGCCTCGTGCGCATGGGGCGGCCCCCGGAGGTGTTCACAGCACCGAACCGAGGGCCTTCACCCAACTAGTGGAAGAACAGGTCCACCGGGATGCTTTGGCATGCTATCGCGCCGGTTCGGCGTTACACGAAGGCCTCGCACGACGTCGTGCGTCATCCGCGTCTGTGCAGTGACGCGAAGATCTTGTTGTTGTACGTGCAGGGGTTGCCCGATGAGCAGACGCATCTGGCTCTGTCCGAGCATGCCCGGAAGTTGGGTATCAAGGGGCGCGCGTTTCAGCGGGCCAAGGAGCAGCTCATTGTGAATGGGTTCGTTCATGAGCGGCGGGTTTCCGGGGAGCGCGGGTTGTGGGTCACCCATCAGCTCTTCTCCAATGTGCCGTTGAGCGATGCTGATGCTCTTGGTGTGTGGCGGGAGGCTGGTGTGGGGGTGGTCTCGTCTCCGAGTGCGCACTTTCCGGCCGTCGGTCAGCCGGGTCCTCGGACCGTCGGTCATCAACTACCGGTAGAGGAAGAACGGGAGAAGAACTCATCCCACCCACCCACCGAACCCCCGCACGTGAGCGAAGCTTTGGTGGAGCTGTCGCCTGAAGAGGCCGAGGCCGAGCGGGTGTTGTTGTCCCTGCGGCACGTGGACCGGCAGCTGCGCCTGGGGGTTGCCGAAGCGCGTGAGCTTGTCGGGCTGGCCGTTGAGTGGTTGCGGCGCGGGGTGTCGGGCTCGGAGCTTCGGCGGGTGTTGAGCGGTGGACTGCCGTCTGAGGGGGTGCGGTCCGCTGTGGGGTTCCTGGGGCATCGGCTCGTGAAGAAGATGCCCGAAGCGCCCGAGGCCGGGCGGCGGCAGCCGGTGTCCGTCCGGGATGAGGTGGGGGAGAGGGATGATGCTCCGTTGGCCGCCGTGCCTGTTGCTCTTCCTCCGTATGTTCCGGCTCCTCTTGTGACCTGTGAGGGGCCCGGGACCGAGCATGTCTTTCGGGCCTTTGCGGGGGAGACCGAGTGTCCCGACTGTCAGCAGGCTGCCGCCTGGGCCCGGTGGGCCGAGCGCCGGGCCGCTGATCTGGGAGTTGATCTCGCCCAGGAGGCCGCGAAGGCCGTGGAAGATGGGCGGGATCCCGATGGGTGGCGCGGGAGGCTAGCCGCTGCCGCCGCCTCCGGGGCTACTGGGGTGCCCGGCGGTCAGTAGTGGGGGCTGCTGGGCCAGCGGGGCTCAGGCGGCGATGCCCAGTTCCGGGACAGCCATCTGTATTCGGCGGGGCGGGAGCGGTTCTGCCGGGTCTGTTTCCGGACGCGGCTGGAGGCCGGGCTGCGGGGTGGGCGCAGGGAGCGATGCCTGGCCAACGTGGTAGGCAACTTTTGCACCCGAAAGTGCCTGCACGGCCTTGCTCCAGGCCAGTCGGGGCAAGGTTTGTGTAGGTAAATAGCGCCAGCAGGCAAGGAAAGTAGGGTAAATGAGAGAGCTCTTGGTGCGGCGCTCTTAGGACGAGGAAGAGGCGCGAGCCCTGGCCCTCTCCACCTGCTCAGCTGGGCGCGTTTCCGGGCTCTGGCTGCGCCCGCGCTCGGAAGAGGGCTCGGTCAGCCTGATCCTGGCCCGAGACGAAGCGCTGTAGAGCCACCCCGGGTACGGCGAGAAGGCAGAACCGGCCGGATTCGAACCGGCGTCCTCGCGATTTTGGAGACCGCGCGCGACGACCTCTGCGCTACAGCTCCGCCCCGTCCGGCATCCTAAGGACTCCCGCTATTGTCCAGGTGGAACTCGTCTTCTTGTCATGTCCGTTCGGCCGGGAACTGACGGGAAACCGCGGAGATCACCGGCCGGCGCGAAGATGAACGGCCCTGCCGATCCACCTGGTCAGGGGCCATTCATCTGCGGTGGGTGTGGAATTTGAACCCACGGTGACATCGCCGCGCCGATCTGCTGCTGCATCTGACCGAGTGGCCGGAGTTCAGCCATGTCGACCCCGAGCAGCTCGCCCGGCGGGTCGCAGACGCCAAGGTCATCGACGGTCGCGGCACCCTCGATGTCGACGCCTGGCGTGCGGCCGGCTGGACCGTTCGCGTACTCGGTCGCGCTTCATAGCCGGGCGGTCTTCCCCACGGTGGGGAAGTGGTGGTGAGTCATCCCCGTCCGACCACCACCCCCGCCCGGTCGATGCAGATCACGTCCACCTCCACCAGGGCCCCGCGCAGCACGGACAGTGCCTCGTCCCGGGCGCGGGCTGCCACCAGGTCGCCCAGGCGCACCCCCGCCGCCTCGCAGAGGCGCAGCGCCTCCAGGCCCGTGTTGGCCGTGGCGATCCGGGACGCCAGCTCCTCGCTCGCGCCGCCCTGCCTGGCCAGGTCCGCCAGGAAGGGTTTGTCCACCTGGGAGCGGGCCGAGTGGAGGTCCAGGTGGCCTGCGGCCAGTTTGGAGAGCTTGGCGAAGCCTCCGCAGATCGTCAGGCGGGCGACCGGGTGGCGGCGTACGTACTTCAGGACCGCGCCCGCGAAGTCCCCCATGTCCAGGAGGGCTATGTCCGGCAGGCCGTACTCCGCGGTGACTGTTTTCTCGGAGGTCGAGCCCGTGCAGCCCGCCACGTGTGTCAGGCCCGCCGCCCTCGCCACGTCCACGCCCCGGCGGATCGAGTCGATCCAGGCCGAGCAGGAGTACGGGACGACCACGCCCGTCGTGCCCAGGATCGACAGGCCGCCCAGGATGCCCAGCCGGCCGTTCCACGTCGAGCGGGCGATCTCCTCGCCGTGGTCCACCGAGACCGTCACCTCGACGTCCCCCGGCTCCCCGTGCTCCGCCGCCACCCGCTCCACGTGCTCGCGCATCAACTGGCGCGGCACCGGGTTCACCGCCGGCTGGCCCACGTCCAGGGGCAGGCCGGGGAGGGTCACCGTGCCCACCCCCGGGCCCGCCCGGAACACCACTCCGGAGCCCGGCGGCAGCCGCCGTACCGTCGCCCTCACCAGCGCCCCGTGCGTCACGTCCGGGTCGTCCCCCGCGTCCTTCACCACCCCGGCGCTCGCCCGTCCGGGCCCCAGCTCCTCCACCGCCAGCGCGAACGCCGGTGTCTGGCCCCTCGGCAGCGTGATGCTCACCGGGTCCGGGAAGTCGCCGGTCAGCAGTGCCGTGTACGCGGCCGTCGTCGCCGCCGTCGCGCAGGCACCGGTCGTCCAGCCGGGGCGCAGACCCGTGTGTTTGAGTTGGGCACTGCGGCCGCCCTGGGCGCCGGTGCCCGCCGCCGGTGCCCCGCCGGCCGTTCCCCGCGCCTCAGCGTTCACGAGAAGCCGTTCATGAAGAGAGTCCGTTTCGATGACTGTGCCTGTGCATGTGCTTGTTCTGGGGGGGACTACCGAGGGCCGGCAGCTGGCCGAGAGCCTTGTCGGAGATCCGCGCGTGCGGGTCACGAGCTCCCTCGCCGGGCGCGTGGCCGCTCCCCGGCTTCCGTCCGGTGACGTGCGCATCGGGGGGTTCGGCGGGGCCGACGGGCTTGCGGAGTGGGTACGTGAGCACCACGTCGATGCGCTTGTCGATGCCACCCACCCCTTCGCCGCCACCATGAGCCGGAACGCGGCCCTGGCCGCCGCGCAGGCCCATGTTCCTCTTCTCGCCCTCCGCCGGCCGGGCTGGGTCGCCCAGGACGGTGACCGCTGGCACTCCGTCGCCTCGCTCGCCGAGGCTGCCGAGCTGCTGCCCGCACTCGGTGAGCGGGTCTTCCTCACCACCGGGCGGATGGGGCTTGCCGCCTTTGCCGGTGAAGGCCTCGATGCGTTGTGGTTCCTTGTGCGGTCCGTCGATGCGCCGGAGCCGCCCTGCCCGAGGAAGACGGAAGTTCTGCTGGAGCGGGGGCCGTTCAGTCTTGAAGGGGAGCGGGAGATCATTCGGCGGCACCGGATCGAGGTGCTCGTCACCAAGGACAGTGGCGGCGACGCCACCGCTCCCAAGCTCACCGCCGCCCGTGAGGCCGGGATTCCCGTCGTCGTGGTGCGGCGGCCACCGGTTCCCGAAGGGGTGCCCGTGGCCGCCTCGCCCGACGAGGCCGTGGAGTGGGTAGGACGCCTCTACGCCTCCGGGTAGCGGCGCGGGGTCCACACGATGGACCGGTCGGCGCCGGAATCGCCCCGCTGCACCCAGCGCGTCTGCGACGAGCCCACGATCAGCAGCGTCCGCATGTCCACCTCCGCCGGGTCGACGTCCGCCAGCCGTACCGTACGTACGTCCTCCGTCGGGCCGCCGACGTCCCGTGCCAGAACGACCGGGGTGTCCGGGGAGCGGTGCTCCAGGAGGAGGTCGCGGGCCTTGGCGACCTGCCACGTACGGGACTTGGAGCCCGGGTTGTAGAGCGCGAGCACCAGGTCCGCCGAGGCCGCCGCGTTCAGCCGTTCCGCGATGACCTCCCAGGGCTTGAGGCGGTCCGAGAGGGAGATCGTGGCGTAGTCGTGGCCCAGAGGTGCGCCGGCGCGCGCCGCCGCCGCGTTGGCCGCGGTGACCCCGGGCAGGACCCGTACCGGAATGTCCGCGTACTCCTCCTGCGTGGCCACCTCCAGCACCGCCGTCGCCATCGCGAAGACCCCGGGGTCGCCGCCCGAGACCACCGCGACGCGGTGGCCCCGGCGGGCCAGGTCCAGCGCGAACTCGGCGCGCTCCGACTCCACCTTGTTGTCCGAGCCGTGCCGCGCCTGGCCGGGACGGACCGGGACCCGGTCCAGGTAGGTCGTGTAGCCGACCAGGGCGTCGGCCGCCGCCAGGGCGCCCCGCGTCTCCGGCGTCAGCCACAGCGGGCCCGCCGGGCCGGTGCCCACGACGACGACCTCGCCCGAACCGGCCCGGCCGGAAGGCCTGACCGCGTCCACCCGGCTCGGCAGCACCGCCACCGAGAAGTACGGGACCGACGCCGGGTCGATGTCCGCCAGGTCGCCCGTGCGCTCCCCGGCCATCGTCGCGCGCTCCACGTACCGCGCCTCCGCCAGCCGCCCCGACGCCTCGAACGCGCCGCGCACCGCCGGGAACGTACGCCCCAGCTTCATCACCACCGCGGTGTCGGTGGCGGCGAGACGGGCCGTCAGCTCCTCCTCCGGGAGGGTGCCGGGGAGGATCGTGAGGATCTCCTCGCCCTCGACCAGGGGGGTGCCGAGGCGGGCCGCCGCCGCGCTCACCGAGGTGACGCCCGGGACGACCTCGGTGGCGTACCGGTCCGCCAGGCGCTTGTGCATGTGCATGTACGAGCCGTAGAACATCGGGTCGCCCTCGGCGAGGACCGCCACCGTCCGGCCCGCGTCCAGGTGTGCCGCGAGGCGGGCCGCGGCCTTCTCGTAGAACTCCTCCAGCGCGCCCCGGTAGCCGCCCGGGTGGTCCGTGGTCTCCGTCGTGACGGGGTAGACCAGGGGCTCCTCGATGTGGTCCGGGCGCAGGTGTGCCGCCGCGATGGACCGGGCGATCGAACGGCCGTGGCGGGCGCTGTGGTACGCGATGACATCGGCCTCGCCGATGACCTGGACGGCCCGCAGCGTCATCAGGTTCGGGTCGCCGGGGCCGAGCCCGACGCCGTAGAGGCGACCGGTGCTGATGTCCGTCACGGAGGTGCTTGGGGTGCTCACTACTCTTCCTCGCTGGCTATGGCGTTGATGGCCGCCGCCGCTATCGCGCTGCCGCCGCGCCTGCCCCGCACGATCAGGTGCTCCAGGCCCGACGCATGCCCGGCCAGCGCCTCCTTCGACTCGGCCGCGCCGATGAAGCCGACCGGGACGCCGATGACGGCGGCGGGGCGCGGGGCGCCCTCCTCGATCATCTCCAGCAGGCGGAACAGGGCCGTCGGGGCGTTGCCCACCGCGACCACCGCCCCCTCCATCCGGTCCCGCCACAGCTCCAGGGCCGCCGCGCTGCGGGTCGTCCCCATCTTCGCGGCCAGCTCGGGCACGGACGGGTCGGACAGCGTGCACACCACGTCGTTGTTGGCCGGCAGCCGCTTGCGCGTGACTCCGCTGGCCACCATCGCCACATCGCAGAGGATCGGTGCGCCGGAGCGCAGGGCCGCGCGGGCGTCGGCCACGGCGTTCGGCGAGAAGGCGAGGTCCGTCACGAGGTCGACCATGCCGCACGCGTGGATCATCCGTACGGCGACCTGGCTGACGTCGGCGGGCAGCCCGGCCAGATCCGCCTCCGCGCGGATGGTGGCGAAGGACTGGCGGTAGATCGCCGGTCCGTCCTTCTCGTACTGGTGCACAGTGCTGTCGCTTTCTTCTGCCGGGAGCTCATCAAGGAAGGGTGCAAGGGTGTAGAGGTGGGGCGGTGTTCAGGCGCGGGCCGTGGCTACCGCCGCCGCCAGCGCCGCCGGGTCGTTCCTCACGGTCGTCGGAGGGTCCCGCCGCTCTCCCCGTACGTGCGAGATCCGGTGTCCGTCCGGCGTGACGACCACGTCGATCCACTCGCCGTGGGGGTGGCCGCAGCGGCGTTCGCACCCGGACCAGTACACAGGTAGCCGCCCGGGCGGTCCCACGGCGGCCCCCGCTTCTGCCCGTACGTCGGACAGCGACTTCGCGCACCCCGGGTGGCCGATGCAGGCGCCGACGCCGGTCCAGGGGGAGTCGGGGGCGGTGATCAGGCCGGACCCGGACAGCGTGCGGAGTGCCTCCGCCGCCTCCGGTCGGGGGACCGGCCCGGGGATGACGATCCCGCGCCAGGGGGTGAGCCGCAGCTCGCCGCCGTACCGCCTGGCCGTTTCGGTGAGCAGGCGCCACTGGGCGGGGGTGAGCCTGCCCAGGGGGACACCGGCGGTGATCGCGGAGCCGTGGGGTCCTGGGGCGGGGGGTGTTGCCGTACGGGGGCGGGGGCGGTGGACCGCCGGGCCCGCCGCCGAGCCGATGGTGCGGGCCAGCTCTGTCCGTACGTCGTCGGGCAGGTCCTTCACGCGCCAGGCGCCGGGGTCCCTGGCCGCGCGGAGGAACTCCTCGGCGGCCAGCAGCGCTGCGCGCGGGGCCTCGGCGGCCGGGACCCGGAACGCCTCGTCCTTCGCCCCGATCCGCAGCAGGGCGGTCTCCGAGTGGCCCTCCGCGATCAGCGTCACGTCCGCGCCGAGGGCGTCCACGTCACCCCGGCCGTCGTCCAGGGCGAAGAGGAAGCGGCCGGAGAGCGTGGCGGCGGCCGCCGAACCGCACACCAGCGCGTCCAGCTCGGCCAGCCAGGGCCCGAGCGACGGCGAACCGTCCAGGCCCGCCAGCGGCGAGGCCACGATGTTGCGGGCCCGCTCGTGTGCGGCGGAGGGGAGGAGGCCGGCGGCCGTGAGCAGGTCCGCGAGCCCGCCGCCGCACTCCGTACCGAGGCCGCGCAGCTGTACGTTGCCGCGCGAGGTGAGATGCAGCTCACCGTCCCCGAACCGCTCGGCCGCCGCCCGGAGCGCGTCCGCCTGGCCGGGGTTCAGCACCCCGCCGGGGATGCGTACGCGGGCCAGCGCCCCGTCGTCGGCCCGGTGCAGCCGCAGCGTTCCCGGGCAGGCGTCGCCACCGGCGCGGGGGGAGACACCGCCCGCGGAAAGGGGCGAGGGGGCGGAATCGGGCATGGCGGCGAGCATACCGACCGGGCCGGTCCTGGCGGCGGGCCCGCGTCTGTGACCTGCGGGACAGGGGCGCGGGTTCCGTGCTCGGACCTGCGGGCCAGGGCCCCGGCCCCCGTGCTCCGACCTGCCGGACAAGGCCCCGGCCCCCACCCCCCGACCTGCGGCGCAGCAAATCACGACGACTCACCCCACCGCCCCGCAAACAGTGATCACCACCGCACCCCCGCCCCCTGCCCCGCCCCCACCCCCGCCGCTTAGGATGCAGGCGGTGGTCCGTTCAGGCCGCCATCGCCAGACGGCGACAGGGGAGGAAGCCCGGTGTGATTCCGGCGCGGTCCCGCCACTGTGAGCACGGCCGCCACCACCGGCCGGGCGAGTCAGGAACTCCCTTCCCCGAGCGCCCGGTTTCCGAGCCGGGCGCAGCGCCCGGTCTCCGGACCGGACGAGGGGAGACCCCTCCGACACCGCCCGGGGCGTGGACACCCCGAGGAAGGCCTGACGCAGCATGATCCTGCTCCTGTCGACGTCCGACACCGACCTCCTGAGCGCCCGAGCCTCCGAGGGACCGGTCAGCTACCGGTACGCCAACCCCTCCCGCGTCGACCTCGACGGCCTCCCGGAGCTGCTGGACGGCACAGATCTCGTCGTCGTCCGCCTGCTCGGCGGCGTACGCGCGTGGCAGGAGGGCCTCGATGCTGTGCTGGCCACCGGGCGACCGGTCGTCGTGCTGACCGGTGAGCAGGCCCCGGACGCCCAGTTGATGGCCGCCTCCACCGTGCCGATCGGCATCGCGGCCGAGGCGCACGCCTACCTCGCGCACGGTGGGCCCGCCAACCTGGAGCAGCTGGCCCGGTTCCTCTCCGACACAGTGCTGCTGACCGGCCACGGCTTCGAGCCGCCCGCCCCGGCCCCCGCGTGGGGCCCGCTGGAGCGGGAGGCCCGTGCGGTGCCCGAGGGTGCGCCGACCGTCGCCGTCCTCTACTACCGCGCCCACCACATGAGCGGGAACACCGCGTTCATCGACGCGCTGTGCACGGCGGTGGAGGACGCGGGAGCCCGGCCGCTCCCGTTGTACGTCGCGTCCCTCCGTACGCCGGAGAGCGAGCTCATCGACGAACTCCGCGCCGCCGACGCCATCGTCACCACCGTCCTCGCGGCGGGCGGCACCCGGCCCGCCGAGGCCTCGGCCGGCGGCGACGACGAGTCGTGGGACGCGGGCGCGCTCACCGGGCTCGACGTGCCGATCCTCCAGGCGCTCTGCCTCACCAGCCCGCGCGCCGCGTGGGAGGAGAACGACGAGGGCGTCTCCCCGCTGGACGCGGCCACCCAGATCGCGGTGCCGGAGTTCGACGGGCGCCTGATCACCGTCCCGTTCTCGTTCAAGGAGATCGACGAGGACGGGCTGCCCGCGTACGTCGCCGACGCCGAGCGCGCCGCCCGGGTCGCCGGGATCGCCGTACGGCACGCGAAGCTGCGGCACATCCCGAACGCGGAGAAGCGCATCGCGCTCGTGCTTTCCGCCTACCCGACCAAGCACTCCCGGATCGGGAACGCCGTCGGCCTCGACACGCCCGCCAGCGCCGTGGCCCTGCTGCGGCGGCTGCGCGCCGAGGGGTACGACTTCGGGCCCGAGGCCGGCATCCCGGGGCTGGTCTCCGGCGACGGCGACGAGCTGATCTACGCGCTGATCGAGGCGGGCGGCCACGACCAGGAGTGGCTGACCGACGAGCAGTTGGCCAAGAACCCGGTCCGTATCCCGGCCGCCGACTACCGCCGCTGGTTCGCCACGCTCCCGGAGGAGCTGCGCACCGCCGTGGAGGAGCACTGGGGGCCGGCGCCCGGCGAGATGTTCGTGGACCGGTCCGCCAACCCCGAGGGTGACATCGTCCTCGCGGCCCTGCGGCGCGGGAACCTCCTCATCCTCATCCAGCCGCCGCGCGGCTTCGGCGAGAACCCGATCGCGATCTACCACGACCCCGATCTCCCGCCGTCCCACCACTACTTGGCCGCCTACCGCTGGATCGCCGCATCCGCCGACGACAACGGCTTCGGCGCCGACGCCATGATCCATCTCGGCAAGCACGGGAACCTGGAGTGGCTGCCCGGCAAGAACGCCGGTCTCTCCGC
The DNA here is from genome assembly GCF_014650075.1 of Streptomyces microflavus. Classification (GTDB taxonomy): domain Bacteria; phylum Actinomycetota; class Actinomycetes; order Streptomycetales; family Streptomycetaceae; genus Streptomyces; species Streptomyces microflavus. The sequence continues at coordinate 741,637 of NZ_BMUG01000002.1, forward strand.
CGCCTGCGGCCCGGACGCCGCCCTCGGTGACCTGCCGCTCGTCTACCCGTTCCTGGTGAACGACCCGGGCGAAGGCACTCAGGCCAAGCGGCGCGTCCACGCCACGCTGATCGACCACCTGGTGCCGCCGATGGCCCGCGCCGACAGCTACGGCGACATCGCGCGCCTCGAGCAACTCCTGGACGAGCACGCCCAGATCGCCGCCATGGACCCGGCGAAGCTCCCGGCGATCCGGGCGCAGATCTGGACCCTGATCCAGGCCGCGAAGCTCGACCACGACCTCGGCCTGGAGGACCGGCCGGAGGACGAGGGCTTCGACGACTTCATCATGCATCTCGACGGCTGGCTCTGCGAGATCAAGGACGTCCAGATCCGCGACGGGCTGCATGTGCTGGGCAACCCGCCCGCCGGGAACGACCGGGTCAACCTGGTGCTCGCCGTGCTGCGCGCCCGCCAGATCTGGGGCGGTACGGCGTCGCTGCCGGGGCTCCGCGAGGCGCTCGGGCTGGACGAGTCGGCCGCCACCCGCACGGCCGCCGACACGATCGAGGAGCAGGCCCGCGCGCTCGTCCAGGCGATGGACGACGCCGACTGGGACCCGGCCGCCGTCGCCTCGGTCGCCGCCGGGCTGCCGGACGCGGTGGCCGACATCCTCACCTTCGCGGCCACCGAGGTCGTCCCGCGCATGGCGGCCACGACCGACGAGCTCACCCACGCCGTGCACGCGTTGAACGGTGGGTTCGTGCCCGCCGGGCCGTCCGGTTCGCCGCTGCGCGGGCTGGTGAACGTGCTGCCGACCGGACGTAACTTCTACTCCGTCGACCCGAAGGCCGTCCCCTCCAAGCTCGCCTGGGAGACCGGGCAGGCGCTGGCCGAGTCGCTCCTCACCCGCTACCGCACCGACAACGGCGACTGGCCCACCTCCGTCGGCCTCTCCCTCTGGGGCACCAGCGCCATGCGCACGGCGGGCGACGACATCGCGGAAGCCTTCGCGCTGCTCGGCATCCGGCCCGTCTGGGACGACGCCTCGCGCCGCGTGACGGGCCTGGAGCCCATCCCGTACGAGGAGTTGGGCCGCCCCCGCATCGATGTGACGCTCCGCATCTCGGGCTTCTTCCGGGACGCGTTCCCGCACACGATCGGGCTGCTGGACGACGCCGTACGCCTGGCCGCCTCGCTGGACGAGCCCGCCGAGCAGAACTACGTACGGGCGCACACCCAGGCCGACCTCGCCGAGCACGGCGACGAACGCCGGGCCACGACAAGGATCTTCGGCTCGCGGCCCGGCACGTACGGCGCCGGGCTCCTCCAGCTCATCGACTCCCGCGACTGGCGCACCGACGCCGACCTCGCCGAGGTCTACACGGTCTGGGGCGGTTACGCCTACGGCCGCGAGCTCGACGGCCGCCCGGCCCGCGAGGAGATGGAGACCGCGTACAAGCGGATCGAGGTCGCCGCGAAGAACACCGACACCCGCGAGCACGACATCGCGGACTCGGACGACTACTTCCAGTACCACGGCGGCATGGTGGCGACCGTGCGCGCGCTGAAGGGCAAGGCCCCGGAGGCGTACATCGGGGACTCCACCCGCCCCGAGACCGTCCGCACGCGGACCCTGGTCGAGGAGACCTCCCGCGTCTTCCGCGCCCGGGTCGTCAACCCCAAGTGGATCGAGGCGATGCGCCGCCACGGCTACAAGGGCGCGTTCGAGCTCGCCGCCACCGTCGACTACCTCTTCGGGTACGACGCCACGACCGGCGTCGTCGCCGACTGGATGTACGACAAGCTCACCGAGACGTACGTCCTCGACCCGGAGAACCGGCAGTTCCTCCAGGAGGCCAACCCCTGGGCTCTGCACGGCATCGCAGAACGTCTGCTGGAGGCCGAGTCGCGCGGTATGTGGGCCAAGCCGGACCCGGCGGTCCTCGAAGCGCTGCGTCAGGTCTACCTGGAGACCGAGGGCAATCTGGAGGGTGAGGACTGACCTCACCTTCTTTTTCCGGCCTTCCCCTCCCCTTCACCCTGCCCCGATCCGGCGGCGACCGGCACAATCACGGTCATGGGGACAACGGGGCAGGGGCAGGCCGGGCAGGACGTCGATGAGGTCAACGTGCCTCCTGTGCGCAAGCGTTCGGCGGTGCGGGGGCTTCTTGCCGCCCTGCGCCTGACGGTCGTCTCCGCGGTGACCGGAGGGGCGCTCGCCGCCCTCGTCGTCGCTGTGATCATCAAGGACGTGCCCGTCTTCCTCACCGGGGGCGGGGTCCTGGTCGTCCTGATCCTCATCGGCGTCGTCGCCGGGAGGCGTTCCCCGGCCGACGAGGAGCCGCCTGCCGGCCGGATTGCCCTCGCCCGGATCGAGGACCTGCGGGCGACGAGCGGCGAATCGGCCGACGTACCGGTGACGTTCAGGCTGACCGTGGCGCCGGACGACCGGCCGGCGTACCGCGTGAAGATCGAGCAGCACATCAACCTGGTCGACATCCCCGCCTACCGGCCGCGCGGGATCGCGGTCGTGGAGTACCACCCGGACGAGCCCTGGAAGGTACTGATCGTCACCCGCCCCACCGCGGAGTGGAGCCGCCGTGCGGAGGAGGCGGAGATCGACTCCGCGCCCGAGTCCACCCTGGTGGTCAGCCCGGACATGAGTGAGGGCTCGTGGTGCATGCTGACCCTCTTCGCGTTCCTGGCGGGGGCGGCGCTGGTGGTGCTCCTCTTCCGGGCCGAGCTGTTCACCTCCGGGAACGACGACGGCGCTGCGGCGAAGTCGCCGTCCTCCTCCTCCTCGTCCTCCTCCGCCTCCCGTACGTTCTCGAGCTCCACCACCGTCTCCGGGCCCTCGACCTCCCTGCTCGCCTTCGGGGTGATGCGGGTGACGGCGATGGAGCTGGAGGCCCGGGTGGACACCGCGTACGTCACCGCGATCACCATCGAGGACCACCGCATGGCGGTCCGCGGCGACTCCACCCGCCCGGTCTCCGAGACCGTGCACCTCCAGTCCCTCCCGTACGAACTCTTCCCCGGCCTGGTCCGCGAGGCCCGCACGACCCTGGGCGTACGCGACCCCAGGAGCTGGCGCATCGATGTCACCCCGGGCACCGGCGCCGGGGCGGGGCCGAGGGTCCGGGTCACCGTGACCGGCAAGGAGGGCACGGCCCACCTGGACGCGGACGCGACGGGGCGGGTGACGGACCGCCGGGCGGTGGGGGAGAGCGGGTGATGCCGGCCCCGGGGCGGAACCCGGGGCCGGCATCACAGGGGGCGTAAAGGAGGCGATGAACCGCGGATCAGTTGGCGTCCACCAGGTGATGGGCGGGAACCTTCACCGTACGGGCGCCCTTCTTCCCTCCGAGGACGACCTTGCGCAGGGCGCTGTTGTTGTCGTGGTTGGTCTCCTTGAGCCGGTTCTCCGGGTTGGCGAGGACCTGGATGTAGTACGTGCCGTTCGGCAGGTCGGTGATGTCGAAGGACTGGCCGGGCAGGTCCTGGGTGTAGGTGTCACCGGAGCCGACGTCGAGCACCTCGCGGACGGAGATCGAGTTCTCCTGGCCGCACGCGGTGGACAGGTCGGTGTTGTCCGGGTGCCAGTTGGCGTTCTTCACCGTGTAGTCGACGGCGTCGGTGTTGGCCAGGCAGAAGGCTTCCTTGCCGCTGCGGACGGTCTCCTTCTGGTCGGCCTTCAGCAGCCGGTAGCTGGCGAAGTCCGTGAAGTGCCAGTGCTCGTGACCGGGGCGCGGGTCCCACTCCATGGTGCCGGTCGGGGTGTAGCCGACCTGCTTGCCGTCGGCGTCGTAGAAGTACTGGTACGCGTCCATCAGCTCCTTGCCCGGGGAGCGGAAGCCGTCCACGACGAGCTTGGCCGGGCCCGCGTTCCACACGTTGGCGCTGAAGGCGAGGTAGTCCTTGCCGGGCACGTCCTCGTAACCGTCGCTGACGGTGATGCCGTACGCGGGCAGCGAGCGCAGGTCGGGCTTGGGCACATCGGGCACGGTCGCCTTGCCCGCGGGCCGCTTGGCGTTGGGCTGCACTCCGGGCGCCTGCCGCGACCCGTCGGTCTGCCCGGTCCGGTCACCGACCGCGGCGGCGGAGAACCCCTGCCGCCCGAGGGCGCCCTTCTCGGTGGCCTGCTTCTTGAGCGCCCAGGGGAGGGCGGGCGGCGCCGGGGGGTAGGGCCCGTGACCGACGTTGAACGTGGACCCGGCGCCGGTCGTCGCGGCGGCGGGGGCGTCGGTACGGGCGGGGGCGCCGTGCCCGGCGTGGCCGGAGGGGGCGGCCGGAGCGGCGGCAGCGTGCCCGGCGTGCTCTGAGGCGGCGGAGCCGTGTCCGGCGTGGGCGTCGGTCTTGGAGGAGGCCCCGGCAGAGGACTCAGACGACTCAGAGGACGCGGAGACGCCTTCACCGCCTCCCTCGCCCTCCCAACTCCGCTCCCGGACGGTCACCTTGACGCTCTGCGGCTTGTCCTCGATGCCGAAGAGGTCGCGGTACTTCTTGGTCACGGAGATCTTGGCGGTGTACGTCCCGGCGGGCAGCTGGACCGCGTCGGAGTAGTACCCGGCGTAGGTGTTGGCCGCCCACCCGTTCTCCACGCCCCACACCGAGCCGAGGGTGAAGGGGTTGACCGGACAGCTCTGCGGATACTTCGAGTTGGCGGGAGCATCGGGCCGCACCCGCCCGGACGCGTTGTTGGGACAGAAGGCCTCGGTCTTCTCCAGCACCGACTTCCCCGCCGCGTCGATGACGCTGATCTGCGCGAAGTCCGGCAACCCGGAGAAGTCCTTCACCAGCCCCGCGGGGAGCGCCTTGGTCTGCGTCTTCTTCCCGTCCCGGATGATCTGCGCGGCGACGACCGGGTCCTTGTAGGACTTACGGGTCACCTTGAGCTCGAAGGCCCCGTTCTCGGAGGTGAGATAGGTCCCGAGATCGAGATAGACCCCGGGATCCTCCTTCCACGAGTCGAGCGTCACCGACGCGGAGGCGGCGATCAGGCTGAGCTTCGGCCCCGGCTGCGCCGTCTTCGCGTCGGGTGCGGCGGCAACGACACCCGCCGTCACGGCGACGGCCGCGGCGATGGCGATCGAGGTGCGGGTGAGGCGGTTGGTGCGGCCCTGCTGGGATCTGGTCATCATTCCTCGTACTTCCGGCTTCCGAGTGCGTGACGGGACGCGGACGAACAGCACGGCCCCAACTCACCTGTGGCGACGCTGTGTCCGGCCTGTGAGAGGCGGTGTTCGGCGGCCGGGGTTGCCTGGGATCCACCGAACGGACCAAGGCTGGCCGGAAACCTCATCCAGAGCGCTGGGCTTGGGGAGGGCGGCGAGGCTGCTGAGCAGCGGTTCCGCCGACTCGGTGGCAGTGCGTGTTCAAGCCACGGGGCTCGTGGCGGGCAGGCGGGATCTCTCGTTCCGCCGGTGGGCGACCGTTCTGCGGACCCGGTGCCGCTGCGAGAGGACGTGACGGTGGGCAGGGTCAGCGCTCTCCCGAAAGCGCGTCGGTCCGGCCAGGGCGCGAGCCAGCGGCTCGGGATGCACCCGCGCATCATCGTGGCCGGCGATCTCCGCTCAGCCCGCTACCAGCGCATCATGACGGACATGGTCTCCGGCGGCGAGGCTGCGCTGCACGCCTACTACCCGGTGCGGGGGATTTCCTGTAGGGGCGGCCGGCAAAAAGCTCAGGCCCCGCGCGCCCGCAGAATCCCTTCGACCCCCAGCAGAAAGGTCTCGGCGATCGGCTTCGGGTCGGAGAGGCAGCCGGAGGCCATGGCGCCGTCCCGGAGCATGACGAAGTGCCGGCCGGCTTCCTCGGCGGGCCGGTCGCCGACCTGCGCCAGCAACTCGGTGACCGTGTCCAGGAACCACTGGCGGTGGGCCAGGACGGCTTGGTGGATGGGGTGGGCGGGGTCGGGGTACTCGGCCACCGCGTTGAGGAAGGCGCAGCCGCGGAAGCCGGTGCTCTCGATGCCGCCGGTGATGAACCGGCCGATCGCCCGGACCGCGTCGGCCGCCGACGGCTCGCCCGCCCGTGCGGCCTCGATCCCGGCCCGGATTCCCCGGTCGGCCCGGTCGAGGTAGGCGAGGACGAGGTCCTCCTTGCCGGTGAAGTGCCGGTACAGCGTGGCGCGGGTGACCTGCGCCTCCGAGATGATCCGGTCGACGCCGACGGAGTGGATGCCCTCCGCGTAGAAGATCCTCGTCGCCGTGTCGAGCAGCCGCGCTCGCGGCGCCGACGTGCTGCTCCCTTCCGTGCCCTCACTCATGGAATCAGGCTACCCCACGGATGAGGGAGAACGTTCGGTCTTGACAGCGCCGTCCTCGCCACCTTGAATGCGGGACAAGAAGAGACCGAACGTTCTCCCTCGCGAATGTCGGCGGCTCTCTCCGGCATCTCTGAAAGGAACCTCCGTGGACACCCTCGTCGGTACCGCCCCCACCACCGTTCCCACCGCCCTGCGCAAGCTGTACCTCCTGCGCTTCGCGTTCGCCGCGGTGTGGGCCGCCCTGCTGTTCGCGACCGCCGACACCCTCGGCGCGCTCACGGTCGTACTGCTGGTCATCTACCCCTTGTTCGACGTGGCGTGCGCGGTCGTCGACCTCCGCTCCGCCCGGGCGCACGCCCAGCCGGTGCGCGGCCTGTACGTGAACATCGCGCTCAGCACCCTCACCGGCATCGCCCTCGCCGTCGCCGCCACATCCGGCATCCCCGCAGTCCTGCGGGTCTGGGGCGCCTGGGCCATCACCGCAGGCGTCGTGCAACTCCTTGTCGGCGCCGCCCGCCGCCAACTCGGCGGCCAGTGGGCGATGATCGCCAGCGGGGCCATCTCCACACTCGCCGGCGCCACGTTCCTCGCCCAGGCAGGCAAGGACGGCGCTTCACTCACCAACCTGGCCTGGTACGCCTTCGTCGGCGGCATCTTCTTCCTCGTCTCCGCGCTCCGCCTGGGACGCACCCGTACGGCGTGACGCGTCGGGGACGGTCGCGGTCGCGCGGACCCGTGACGGAGCCGGTCATCCGGCGAAGCGCGGGACCACCAGCCCGGACTCGTAGGAGATGACCACCGCATGGGTCCGGTTCTGCGCGCCCAGCTTGGTCAGCACGTTCCCGACGTGGGTCTTGATCGTCTCCATGCTCACCGTGAGGGCCTCCGCGATCTCCGGATTGGAGAGCCCGGTGGCCATCAGTCGCAGCACCTCCTCCTCCCGGACTGTCAGGGCGGCTCGCGGCAGAGCCTGTGCGGAGTCCAGCGGCCGGGCGGCGACCATGCGGCCCAGCGCGGCCGGAAAGAGAACCGCTTCGCCTGCCGCCACCACCCGGACCGCCTCGGCGATCCGGCGGACCGGGAGCCGCTTGAGGACGAAGCCGCTGGCGCCCGCGCTGAGGGCACCGGTGACATAGCCGTCGTTCTCGAAGGTGGTGATCACCACGACCTTCGGCGGGTCGGCCGTCTCGGCCAGCAGCCGGCGTGTGGCCTCGATCCCGTTGCGACGCGGCATCCGGACGTCCATCAGGACCACGTCCGGCCGCAGGCTCAGCGCCCGGTCGACCGCCTCGACGCCGTCGGAGGCCTCACCGAGCACCGAGATCCCCGGCTGTGCGGCGAGCAGCATGCTCAGACCGCTGCGGGTCACCTCGTCGTCGTCGGCGACCAGGACGGTGACGGCAGGGGCGGTCTCCGCGGGGAGGGCCGTGCTCCCGTCCGTACCGGATCCGCTGACACCGACGCCCGTACCGGATCCGCTCACACCGACGCCCGTACCGGCAGCCGGACGGCCAGCCGCCAGCGCCCCGTACCGTCCGGGCCCGACCGGAACTCCCCCTGCAACAGCCGGACGCGCTCGGCCAGTCCGGGCAGACCGTGGCCGGACGTCGAGAAAGAGCCCTCGCCCGGCCCCGTCCGTGGTCCGGTTCGGTTGACCACCGCGAGGTCCAGTCCGTCCGGTCCGGCCGCCACCCGGACCTCTATCGGGCCGCCCGCGCCATGGCGCAGCGCGTTCGTCAGCCCCTCCTGGATGATCCGGTAGGCCGCCCGGGAGAGCGTCCCCTGGACCCGGGTCAGTTCACCCGTCAGCTCCGGTTCCACCACCGCCCCCGTGTGCCGCAGGCGTTCCAGCAGCTCGGGGAGGTCGGCCAGGGTCCGGGTCGGGGCCGTTCCCGACTGTTCCTCGCGCAGCACTCCGAGCGCGTAGTCCAGGTCCTCCAGCGCGGCCCTCGTAGAGTCCTCGATGCTGCGCATGGCGGCCCGCGCCGCGACCGGGTCGGTGGAGAGCACCTCGCCGGCCACCGCCGCCTGGATGGTGGCCGCCGTCAGCGTGTGCCCGATCGAGTCGTGCAACTCGTGGGCGATCCGGTTCCGTTCGGCCAGCAACAGCTCCCGCTCGGCGGCCAGCGCGAGCTGTTCGGCCGCCGACGGCCCCAGCAGTCGCGGCGCGGACCACCGCAGGATCTTCGTGACCAGCACGCAGACGGTGATCGCCAGCAGGACGCACACGGCAGCCGCCACCCAGCTCCACCAGCCCGACACCCGGACCGACGTGCCGAACAGGCTCGCCCGCACCTCGCCGCCGAGCCAGTTCATGGGCAGGGAGATGCCCATGATGAACAGCACCCCGCTCGCCAGCGCGCCCGTCCACCCGACGGCCGCGTGCAGCACCAGCCAGAGCGGGGTCCGCCAGCGGTCCAGGCCGAGCGGACCGGAGGTCCGGCGACCGGCCGCCGGGTTCGGCAGTGACACCCGCAGCAGCCGGCGGGCCGAGACGACCAGCGCCCGCCGTACGGGACGTGCCAGTCCGACCGCGCCGACCAGTGCCGCCCAGACCAGCAGCACCACGACGGTCTGCACGCTCTCGGGGGCGGATGGCCACGACAGCGCCGGCAACAGGGCGAAAGGCAGCAGCGGAAGGCTCGCCAGCGCGCCGCAGTAGGCGAACAGCACACCTGAGTACGTGGAGCCGCGCAGCAGCAGCCGAATTCCCCTGTTCATGACGCCAGTATCGCGGGGCGGCCAACCGGCGGCCTCCCCCGATCGGGGGAGCGATTTCTCCTGCTTTCCCGCGATGCGGTCAAAGGGCCCCGGAAACAAGGATCGTGCCCCGACCGAACGATTTCTGAGGAGTCGACATATGAGTGCTCGGACACGGCAGAGCCTTCGTTTCCCGGCCCGGCAGGGCGGCCGGCGGCGACGGGCCTGGCCGGCTGCCGCCGCGGTGGCCATCGGCGTCATGACGCTGGGCGTCCTCGCCCCGCCCGCCGCCTCCGATTCCGCCGCCCCGGCCGCTGCCGCCGCCAGGCAGGACGCCGTACAGCGGGCTCTGAACACGCTGGTGCGCGATGACGGGATGCCCGCCGCGCTGGCGAGCGTCCAGGACCGGAACGGCCGCGCCCGCACCTACACGGCGGGGGTCGGTGACCTGACCACCGGCGCGAAGGTGCCCAGGGACGGCCAGGTGCGGATCGGCAGCAACACCAAGACGTTCACGGCGGTTGTGGTGCTGCAGCTCGTCGCGGAGCGGAGGGTGAGCCTCGACGCTTTCGTGGACACGTACCTGCCCGGCCTCGTCCGAGGGAAGGGCATCGACGGCGGCCGCATCACCGTCCGCCAGCTCCTCCAGCACACCAGCGGACTCCCCGACTACGGCATGCACCTCGACGACGACGAGATCAGGAACCGGTACTTCGAGCCCCGCGAACTGCTCGACCTCGCCCTCGAACACCCGGCCACCGCGGCTCCGGGGAAGAAGTGGGGATACAGCAACACCAACTACGTCCTGGCCGGTCTGATCGTCCAGAAGGTCACCGGCCGCCCCCTCGCCGAGGAGATGGACCGGCGCATCATCAAGCGCATCGGGCTGCGCCACACGTACTTCCCCGCCCCCGGTGAGATGACCATCCGGGGGCCGCACCCCCGGGGCTACCACCGCAGCCCGGCGGACGGACCGCTGCGCGACTTCACGGAGATGGACCCCTCCGCGGGCTGGGCGGCAGGCCAGCTGATCTCCACCAACTCCGACCTCAACCGCTTCTTCACCGCACTCCTCGCCGGCCGCCTCCTCCCGTCGGCCCAGCTCGCCGAGATGCGCACGACCGTCCCCGCCGGAACCTCCGGCCTCCGCTACGGACTGGGGCTCACCAGCAGGCCACTGTCGTGCGGCGGCGTCTACTGGGGCCACGGCGGCGACATCGCGGGGTACGAGACGCGGGGCGGCGTCACCGAGGGCGGCCGCGCCGCCAACGTCGCGGTCACCAGCATCCCGACGGACGAGGCGGCCGCACGGCACGTGAACGACGCCGTGGACAGGGCGCTGTGCGGCTGAACCACGCGACCGGCAACCCGTACAACGAACCGACGCTTCCTCAGGAGTTGACCCATGCGTGGACAGAAACGGCGAGCATTCCGCTCGACGGGCCGGCAGCACGGCACCCGGCGACAGATCCTGCCCGCCGCGGTCGCGATGACCGTCGGGCTCATGACGCCGCTGGCCCTGGTACCTCCCGCCGCCTCGGCCGCCGGGCCGGACGCCGTCCAGCAGAGCCTGAACGCGCTGGTGCGCGACATCGGGACGCCCGCCGCGCTGGCGAGCGTAGAGGACCGTGAGGGCCGCGCCCGCACCTACACCGCAGGGGTCGGCGACCTGACCACCGGCGCGAAGGTGCCCAGGGACGGCCAGGTGCGGATCGGCAGCAACACCAAGACCTTCGTCGCGGTCGTCGTACTCCAACTCGTCGCGGAGCGGAGGATGAGCCTCGACGCCTTCGTGGACACGTACCTGCCCGGCCTCGTCCGCGGAAAGGGCATAGACGGGCGCCGCATCACCGTCCGCCAACTCCTCCAGCACACCAGCGGACTCCCCGAGTACACCAGCCACCTCGGCGACGACGCGCGCTACTACGCCCCACGGGAACTGCTCGCCACAGCACTCCGGCACCCGGCCGACTTCGACCCCGGAAAGAGCTGGAAGTACAGCAACACCAACTACGTGCTCGCCGGCCTGATCGTCCAGAAGGTCACCGCCCGCCCTCTCGCGGACGAGATCGACCGGCGCGTCATCAAGCGCATCGGGCTGCGTCACACCTACTTCCCCGCTCCCGGTGACGCGAGCATCCGAGAGCCTCACCCGCACGGCTACTACCAGGAATCGACGCAGACGCCGCTGCGCGACATCACGGAGGTGGACCCCTCCTGGGGCTGGGCGGCAGGTCAGATGATCTCCACCAACTCCGACCTCAACCGCTTCTTCACCGCGCTCCTCGCCGGCCGCCTCATCCCGCCGGCCCAGCTAGCCCAGATGCGCACCACCGTCCCCGCCGAAGCGACCTTCGGCCCGGGCGCCCGCTACGGCCTGGGACTCGTCAGCAGACCCCTGCCCTGCAGCGGCCTCTCCTGGGGCCACGGCGGCAGCTTCCCGGGGTACGAGACCCGCGGCGGCGTCACCGCCGACGGCCGCGCCGCCAACATCGCGGTCACGCTGCAGCTCACCGGCGAAGCACCGCGGCGAAGTCTGGAACGCGCGGTGGACAACGCCTTGTGCCGCTGAGCCCCGCCGAGGGAGCTTCGTGTCCGCGGGGCGTTCCGGGGAACGCAGAAGGCCCCGACCGGTTTCCCGGTCGGGGCCTTCGACGTATTGCCCGGTGAGAGCAATGGCGGAGGATACGAGATTCGAACTCGTGAGGGGTTGCCCCCAACATGCTTTCCAAATGTTCGCTTGGGGGTTCAGGAAGGGCTGGGAGTGTTCTGACCTGCGGCTGCGCTGTCTGTGGACCTGGTTGCGAACGCCGCTGCACAATGACGAATGAGACCAGAACTGAGACCCGGAGCAGCCCGCGTTTGCGGCTCGACCGAGGTCGTCAAGCAAGCGTTCATGCCTGTTGGGCGTCAGACGCGGTCCTTGGCCAGGCGCTCAAAGCTGCCTTGGCCAGCCACGTGGTCCGTAGCGTGATGCGGTCCTCATTCCACTCTTCTGTCCATGTATCTGTGTCCCAAGGCCCATCAAGTCTTTCGGGCGCTGTAAGGATGGATGCGGTGGTCAGCCGCAGTAGGCTGTGGCTACGGAGCGAGTCCTTTTTGTGACTCCATCCCTTATTGCTCAGCGAGGGATTCAGCTTGGTTGTCGTAAGCGTCAGATTGCCGAGTCGGTGAACCGCGTTGATCCGTTGCTGAAGGCGGTCATCATCTACACCTGCGTCAAGGGGCCAATGCGTTTCCCACTTCTGTGGCAGGACGTGCTCGATATTGAGTGTCGATTTCGAACATGCCAAGGGAGAAGTTGGTTCGGTCTTCGCAGTTCGCAGGTGGTTTTCCAACCCGATGAGGAAGGCCCGCAACCGTGCCCGGTAGCAGCGGTTGTAGATGTCAGCCCCGGTCAATGCCGTGATGAAATCACCATCGCTGGGCCACAGTCGAGCGTCTGCGGTTTGGCCGAGCAGGCTTTGCGCCACGGCATTTCCTGCCTGGGTCGGGTCGCTGGCCTGCGCGTCTGCCAGCACCTGAACAAAGAGCCGGTTGTAGTCCTTGGTCGTCATTGCGCAGATGGCGCGCCGCATCAAGAATGAGTCGATGGCATGTGCCGCGATATGTTGTTGATCGAGTGGCACCGCTTCAGTGGCGTGGAGGTACAACAAGACCGGCCATGGTGTCGCAGTCGAAGTGGCCTGCATGCGGTCGAGCAGTTGCGCTGTCGGATCCGTCATCGGGAGCTTGTGCATGGCTTGATACGTATCTGCGTAGTGCCGGATGTCTCGAATTGTATCGGCGGCCAGAGCTCCGCTTTCGGCGAGCCATGTCTTGAAATCAACGAACAAGTGTTCAATGAGGATTTCTCGACGGCCATGAATTGTTAGCCAGTAGGACAGAAGTAGATCAATCAGGGCGCGCTTAATTCGTCCAGTGGTGACGTCCCCTCGCCAAGGTAAATCATCCAGTGGCAGCCAGGACTCCATCAGTAGTCCTTCTGCCTGGGCGTGCTGGCCTTGAATGTCCAATGTTTGAAAAAGTAGATTTTTCACTAGATCTGCCGCATCGAGGCGAACGCCTCGGTGGTTCAGCGCCTCGAAAATGACCTGTGGGTCGTCTCTGGCGTCAAGGACGATCTCGACGAGCTGCATGCGCTCCAGGAGGGTGTAATAGAGATCGTCCAGTCGCTGCGTTGGGGCTGTTCCGGCCTCGGCCCACTCTGCGATCTCCTGCTCGAACCACTCGCGGGCGCGTGCCAGTCGGTGAGCAGGTTTGGGCAGTGGACGCTCGTCAGTTGGAGCCCGTACTGCCCAAAGGAAGGCGTTGCGGTCCTGCGGTAGTGGCCAGACCTTGTAACGGTCGTCCGGGAAGTCTTCGTGGACCGTTTCCGGGCGGTTCTCCACGAGGCTTGCGAAGCGACCGGCCACACTGTCCGCTGCGAAGGTGTGGGCCACCGAGCGGGCCGCTGCCAAGAGCACTTGGAGGGTGGTCAGACGCTGTTGGCCATCGATGATGTGTGACGACGCGAGTCGGCGTGGCGGCCTACGGCGTTGCTGCAGGACTACAGCTCCGAGGAAATAGGTACGGGGGTCCTCCTGGCTGGACGGGGAGTGTTGTTCCGCCTCGAACTCTTCGGCGGCGGTCCGGATGTCCTTCCACAGGGGGAGCCAGTTCGCTTCCTGATCCCAGACGTATGGCCTCTGAAAGATCGGGATCACGTTCTGATGGTCGTTCGCGAACACCGCGCCTAGCTTCACATCGCCGGCCTGCATCGCACCCCCGGTTTGTTCGGATCGGACAGTGACGGCAGGGTACCGGCGGTGACCCGCCAGCAATGACCGATCGGGAATGTCGGGCACGCCACGGCCCGGTTGCCGAGAACGAGGTCGACCGTGTGCTGTCGGAGGTCAGCTGACGGCGCGTCAGGGTGACCTTTTTCTGATCGGAGGAAGCATCTGTACGGGCTACCTGCGTAGGTACTCCTCGGTGCACCGCCCGTCTTCAGCTGCCGCTAGGCATGCCGCGCTGATCTGTACGGCTGAGGCTGTGCCACGCGGTACTTGGGAACGTATCAAGTCATGGACGGTGCGATGGCGAAGTGGGCGTACGCGGTGGCCGAGGCGGAGTTGAGTGAGCCGCTTCCTCGTAGATGGGAGCACTCGCAAGGGGTTGCCCGGCGCGCGGTCGAACTGACGGAGGTACTGGGCGAGGACACTGACCTGCTGGTTTCTGCCGCTGTACTGCACGATGTGGGCTACGCACCGCGGCTGGCAGCGACAGGCTTTCATCCGCTGGATGGTGCCCGGTTCCTTCGTGACGACCATGCTGCGGATGAGCGGCTGGTGCGGTTGGTGGCAAACCACTCGTTGGCGTTGCTGGAGGCGGAGGAGCGTGGGCTACGGGGCGATCTGGAAGCCGAATTTCCACTGCTCGACGACCACCGGCTCGTGGATGCCTTGGTGTATTGCGACATGACGACGACGCCTGACGGGAAGGGCACGTCTGCCGAGGGTCGGCTGGAGGAGATCATGGATCGTTACGGTGCAGACAGCCTGGTGGGGCGGTTCATCCGTCGCGCATCGCCGGACATCCTCGCGGCCGTGAGTCGGGTGGAGGCGGCTTTGGCGGCTCAGCCCAGGTAGGGATAGGTGCCGGCGAGGTAGTCCCCGATCTGCTGGCGCATGCTCGGGTGGATGTCGTACTGGTCCAGGTCGCTCGGCAGGACGTAACGAACCCCGTCGGCCTCGTCGTTGATCGTGGGCTCGCCGCCCACCGGGCAGCCGATGTAGGTGTTCTCGTACTGCTGGCGGATCTCGCCGTCGGTGTAGGCCACGATGTGGTTCGGGTTCGTGTAGACCCCCAAGAAGCCCGTGATCTCGGCGATGATTCCGGTCTCTTCCAGGCATTCACGCACGGCGCACTGGGCCGCCGTCTCGCCGATGTCCTGGGCCCCTCCGGGCAGGGCCCACTGGCCGGTGTCCCGGCGGCGCTGGAGGAGTATGGCGCCGTTGTCGTCGACGACGAGCAGGTTGTTGGCGGGGATGAGCGTGTTCGCCTTGGGGGCCTTGGGATCGTTGTAGTACTCAGTCCTGCCCATGTGGCGAGGGCCCCTCCTGGTCTGGTGTCCAGGGCCGTGCGGTGGCCCAGACAGCTTCCAAACTCTGAGCGTAGTTGTCGAACCAGCCCGCCGTTTCTGCTCTGCGGAGATGGAGGAGGGGGTTGGCACTGGCCGGCTGGCCCCAGACGTGCGGGTTGATCAGAAGATCATCGTCGTACCGGAACATGGAGGTGTAGAGCGTGGTGTCGTGCAGTCTCACCTCGCATCCGGCCTCGGACAACAGGGGCCGGTAGTAGGTCAGGGAGGCACGGATCTTGGCGGCGAGGGTGTCGCCGATTCCCTCTTCGTGGCCCCGGATTGCTGCAGCCCGGCCCTTCGAGTCGCCGAAGCAGAGCCGCACTCGCACCCCGCTCGACGCACGCTCGGCGAGCATCTTGGCCACGTGCGGGTTGGACTGGGCGAAGAAGGTGCCGGAGAAGACGAGGACGCTGATCTGCTCCTGGGCGCCGTTGAGCAGCGACAGCCATGTGTCGCGCGGGACGCTCGCCCGGTTCTGGTAGGTCCCGACCAGCTCCTGCCCTGAACCTTCGAGCTGTTGCGGCGTGGTCGGCGCTGGTGCGGGCCAGAGGAACAGTTCCTCGACCCGTAAGTGCTTGGCGACGCGGAAGCGGTGGCGAGGATGGGGAACGCGCCCGCCGAGCCACCGGCCGACGGTCTTGGGGTCCACCTCACAGACTTCGGCGAGTGATTCGGGTGGGATGCCGCGCTGGGCGAGCACGGAGTGCAATCGCTCGTTCACAGACGCCATACAAGCCGAGACCGGTCAGGAGCGGCAAGGACGTTTCGGGACGTTCCACAGAAGGAGGGGGCCATGACCGCTGTATTTACGCTGGATGCATGGAGCTCATCGTCCTGTGGGACATCGACCACACTCTCATCGAGAACTCAGGGGTCAGCAAGGAGATCTACGCCGCCGCCTTCACGGCCCTGGCGGGAAGGGCGCCCGCGGGGCCGGCGCGGACGGAAGGGCGTACGGACCGGCTGATCATGCGCGACATGTTCGAGCGGAACGGCCTGGCCGAGCCGGACTGGCCAGCGGTCGAGAAGGCTCTCGCCGACGCCGGGGAGGCCCGTCTCCACGCCCTCAGCCAGCGGGGAACAGCCCTGCCCGGTGTGCGGGAAGTCCTGAAGGAGGCCTCCGTGCGCAGCAGTTGGGTGTCGTCGGTGCTCACAGGCAATATCGCGGACAACGCCCGCGTGAAGGTCGCGGCCTTCGGCCTTGATCCCCTCCTCGACCTGCCGGTTGGCGCCTACGGGGCCGATGCCCTCCAACGCCCCGACCTGGTCGCTGTCGCCCGGGAGCGGGCCCGGCAGCTGCGGGGCGCCCCGGATGGCGTGCCCGTCGTGCTCGTCGGAGACACTCCGAGGGACGTGGAGGCCGCACTCGTCACGGGTTCCGAGATCATCGCGGTCGCCTCCGGCGTTCACAGCACCGAAGAGCTGGCAGCCGCCGGTGCCCGTACGGTCCTGCCCGATCTGACGGACACCGGCCGTGTACTCGGGATTCTGGAGGCGCTCTCCGCACGCTGAAAACGTCCCAGGACGTCCTCGGAGCGTCCCGATACGCGGTGACGAGGTCCGTACCTGTCCCGCCAATATCAGGTCTCCCACCAGGCAAGCGCCTCGAAGGAGACCCTCGTGATCAGCGAAGTCACCGGGATCCGCAGGATCCGGATGCTGTACCTGCAGCTGCTCTACCGCTGCAACTTCGAATGCCTGCACTGCTTCCACGGCAAACGGCTCCAGCACGCCGACGCCTTCACCACGGACGAGGCGGTCAACCTCCTCACACTGATGCGCGACGAGTACGGCACCGAGGCCGTCACCCTGCTGGGCGGCGAGCCGTTCGTCTACCGGGACCTCGCCCAGGTCGTCCGGTACGCCAAGCGGGACCTGGGCATGCAGGTCGAAATCTGCACCAACGGCTACCGGATCGAGCGCCGGCTGACCGAGATCGCCCCCGACCTGGACCTGCTCCGGGTATCACTGGAGGGCATCGGCACGACCAACGACAAGATCCGCAAGTTCGGAAGCTACCAAAGTGCCCTGAGCGCCCTCGAAATCGCCCAGCAGCTCGGCGTCCGCGCCGGCGCGACCCTGACGGTCACCTCACGCAACATCGATGAGGTCCTGCCGCTCGCCCGCACGCTGCAGCACTACGGGGCGGATCAGCTCAAACTCCACTGCCTCCGCCCGGTCGGCAACGCAGCCGATCACCCCGAGCTCCTCGTCAACGACGCCACGGCTTACACCCGCCTCCGGGAGCGCCTGGCCTTGGCCGAGCTCGACATCAAGGTGATCCTCGACGAGGACCTCTCCGAGCTCGGTGCACCGGACGCCTGCCTCCCCGCCGGAGGCCCTGTGGAGATCGAACGGATCGAAGCCGACCCCCGCGGCGCGCTCACCATGTCCTGCAAGGCCGTCGGCAAGGACTCGCACGCCTTCTGGTACGACAAGCGCGCCGACCACATCGACCACCGGCCGTCCGCCACCGACGAACTCACCCTCGCGGTACCGGACGTGGTGTACGGACGTGTCTGACCCGGCGTCGTTCGAGAGCGTCGAAGGGCTCCGCGGCACCGGCAAATCCACCCTCGCCCCCCTGCTCGCAGCCGCCCGTGGCGCGGTACTGGTCCCGACCGTGCCACCCGCCTACCAGGCACTGCGGCAGGAGGTCGACCGGCTGGGAAACGCAGAGGCACGCATGTGCTTCTACCTCTCGGGTCTGTTCACCGCCACCGATCAGATCCAGCGGTACCTGTCCGCCGGCACCCCGGTCGTCGTCGAGAGCTACTTCGCACGGTGCCTGGCCAACCACCGCGCTTTCGGAGCCGACCTCTCCGTATCCCTGCCGCGGGGCATCCCGCGTCCCGTCACCTACTACCTCGTCTGCGCGGAGGACGAGCGACAGCGCCGACTCACCAGGCGGGACAAGCCTGTCTCGCGTTGGGACGCCCTCGCCGAGATCACCGCAGACAAGATCACCGACGCCTACACCTCGTTCCCGATGCACCGCGTGAACACTTCCGGCCTCACCCCTGACGAGGCGCTCCGAGCCGTCCTGAGCAGCACCCACCCGCAAGGAGAGCAAGCCAGTGCAGACACCCAGCATGTGGCGGCACACCCTCACCTTCTTCCCTCAGTTCCTCGCCGCGCTGAAGGAGCGTACGGAGCCTGACTCCACCGTGACGGTCATCGGTGCGAGCGACGGCAGACTCGTCGTGCCACTGGCGGCAGCCGGCTACCGGGTCGTCGCCGTCGAACGCGACCCGCTCGCCCTCCACGGCGGCGAGGTCCAACTTCCGGGCGGCAGGACCAGTCACGCGACGGGCATGATCGAGCGGCTGAAGCAGGAAGGGCTTCACGACCGTGTCCAGGTCGTGGAGGAGGACTTCCTCGCCTCCGAACCCGTCACCGCCCCCTGTGATGCCGCCTGGACGAGCTGCTCGTGGCATTACAGTGCCAACCACCACCGTCCGTTGGGCGAGTTCGTCGACCGCATGCAGCGCCTGGTCCGGCCCGGCGGTCTGTTCGGCGCGGAGTTCATGATGCCCCTCACGCAACGCCACCACGTGCTGGAGCACTACACATCCCCCGAGAAGCTGCGGCGTTACTTCATCGGGGACTGGGACGTCTTGCTCACCCTGCGGACCAACGAGTTCACCGAGCAGGCGCACGTCGGACAGCTGCAGGACCACAACCACCGCATGGGCCTCCTCCTCGCCGCCCGCGCGTCCACCCCCTCCTAGACCTACGGGAAGCAGGACCTATGAAGCACGAGTACGAGGCCAAGTTCCTCGCCGTCGACGTCGACGGCCTCCAGGCCAAACTGACGGCGCTCGGAGCCGTCCAGGCATTTCCGCGCACCCTCCTCACCCGGAAGATCTTCGAGAACGACGCCCTCGAAGGCGGTGCCTGGGTCCGCCTGAGGGACGAGGCCACCCGCTCCACGCTCACGCTGAAGCAGGTCACCGACTCCACGACGATCGACGGCACCACCGAGATCGAGACCGAGGTGTCCGACCTGCACGCCATGGCCGAGATCCTCCGCAACGTCGGCCTACGCGAAGTCCGTTACCAGGAGAACTACCGCGAGGAATGGCGACTGGGCGAAGTCGCCTTCGACTTCGACACCTGGCCGGACCTCCCCACCTTCGTCGAGATCGAAGGACCCGACGAGGCATCGGTCCGCCAGGCAGCCGCCCTGCTCGACCTCGACTACACCGAGGCACGGTTCGGCAGCGTCGACGAGATCTACAAGAGCGAGTGCGGCAGGGACATCCTGGCCGAGCCCACACTCCTCTTCGCGGACGCCGACAAGCAGGCTTCGGCCAGGACAGCTGTCCCGAGCGAGTGATCTTGGGGACCGAGCTAGAACTGGCTGTGACGCCTCGGGTCATACCCGGCATCGCCGAGTTCGCCCGCGACGGTCTGCCCGCCGCAGCAGACACTGACGACGGCAATACGTGGACTGACGGCTTCTGCTGGCTCTACTGCGGCCAGCGATGGACCCGTGTTCTATGGATCGGCCCGGTGAGTGTGGCGGGTGCCCAGGCGGCGATGTTCGCCTGCGGCCCGTGCATTCGCATCCTGCAGGAGCAGGTCTGGCACTCTCTCCTCCTTCACGATGAACCGACTCGCCCGCCACCTGTGAGCACGGCTTCTGTAACCGAGCAGCCTGAGGGGCGCCGCGTTGGAAAGCATCGCGCGCGGGGCGGCATGTTCCGTCGGGAGTGAGGCCGAGAAGGGACAGTGGGCGCATCAGCGGCTGGGCCGGTCACCCCACGTGGTGACCGGCCCAGCCGCTGATATACAGGCGCCTCTCCCGACGTAGATCCACGCTTCCGGGGCTCACCGGCGTCCTGAGGAGACCCTCGCCGACGCTGCTGGCGGGTCGCCGACGAGGCCCGTCCGTGGTTGTCCACGACTGTCCGCCCTGCGCAACTGAGACCAGAACTGAGACCACATACGTCGAAGGCCCCCGCAGCGAGCTGCGGGGGCCTTCGACGTATTGCCCGGTGAGAGCAATGGCGGAGGATACGAGATTCGAACTCGTGAGGGGTTGCCCCCAACACGCTTTCCAAGTCTGTTTGCCCAGGTCTGCCTGCGGTTCGTGGCCGTTCAGGGCCGTTCAGAGCGGTACGCAACCTTGGTTGAATGTGCAGCCCGTACGGCTCTGAACGCCTGCGTACGGATACGAACGAGACGGAAACTGAGACGGGCCCAGTGACCGCCTCTGCCCAGGCGGAGGGCGAGGAGCTCGCTGAGCACAGCGGCTTTCAAGACCGTCTGCATCTGCGAACGTCTACCCCTCTGACCTCCACAAACGCTGCTACTCGCCTCTAACAGCGGTGCTGTGGCCCACGCATGGCCCACAGCACCGCTGTTAGAGGTGAGTCGGCCGCCTGACACCCGCTTTAGGAGTTCGGCCGGAGCGCCGCGCGGCCCCGCACTCTCAAGGCTGCCTGCTCCGTGAAGGACCGGGCACGACCGACGAGGTCCACCGCTGTTGATGTCAGTGATGGATGTCAGATCCCTCGCCCGTCGCCCGCGGTCCATGTCACCCGCTAACGGGGCGCTGGACTCAGCCCGCCACTGCTGCGCCCGTCAGGTAGGTGAGAAGGACCCCACCAATCATCCCTTCGCAGATGCCAGCAATCGTGCTGCGGCTAGCAACCAACCAGGCAGCGACCATAGTCATCACCCTCTCTCGCACGCTCTCAGACGTGAAGTCCCGGTTTGGGCGAGGAGGCAAACGGCAGAGGAACGCCACGGACACAAGCAGCGCGGAACCCAGCAGCAGTGCCGGGCTCAGCTCAGCGCACTGCCAGTATCACACCCCTGGCTTGGCTGATGCTGTGAATACGAGACAACCGCCCCTCGATGCGAACTATCGGCAGGAAGGTCGGAGACGGTCGCTCGCGCGGTCAGTGGACCCCCCTGGTCGCTGAGCATCGGTCAAGCAGTAGCTGAAAACTCTGGACAAGGGCCCCTTGACTCGGCAGCGTAGAGCTTTCGACGGGCCCACCTTGTGTGAGTCGGGGCAGTTGAAGGGGACTAATGGCTACTTGGCGAGATCTTGCAATGCCCTCCAAGCAGGAGGTCTGGCGCGAACTGCGGGGGCTTCGAACCGGAGTGAGCGGGCCTGCCCGGGAAGTACCGGAGCGGCGGGCGGTATTTGTGGCTGCACTGGAGCAAGCGCAACAGTTTACAGAAGCCGCCGAGACTGCTGGCCCGGCAACACGCCCTGTCCAAATCTTTTATGCCCTGTCGCAGTTCGGGCGGGCAATTGCAGCAGCTTCAGGTTTGCTAAACCATGACACTTGGCGACTCAAGGGGCATGGAATCGGAACTCGCAACATGGATGCAAGTCAGGGACTGGAGCTGGTAGAGGTAGTGCCGGCCGCGAGGGGATCACTGCCAACCATTGCTCGCGCTATTGGCGTCGACCCCCTGGAGGCGCAGACTCCATTGACTCTCGGCGACCTTTGGCAGCTTATCCCCGAGGCGCAAGTCGTCCCTCTCTCCGTGGCACAAGGCTTGCCAGCCATGCACTATTCCTCTGGCGGAATAATTCACCGAGGAAGCGACCTGTGGTGCAAGGTTTCCCTATTCCCATTCCCTAGCCAGGTGCGAACCCAAGCAGACATTGACCAAAACGCCATTGCGGCATTTCTTGCCAATTACCCCTCCCTGAAAGGGTGGTCCCATACTCCCGACTCCCCTAATTCAGTGCTGTGGCGGGATCGAGGAAATGGCCAGCAAGCACTGGAAGTCTTTTTGCCGTCAGCGCTCACGCTTCCGGTCGATCAACGAGAGGCGGACCTAGAGGCACTGAAGCGAGCAACGCTATATCGCGGCCCGAGCGACGCTTACGCCTTCCCCGCCCTCGGCGGTATGCCTGGACCTGTTCACCCGATCTTGGCGTGGTGGGCGGCGCTTTTCGGCTTGTCAATCCTGGCCCGCTACGAGCCCGCCTCTTGGGCTGAGATGATCGATATCGACGGCTCACCTACGGCTAATGCCGTTGAAAACATACTCGATCAAGCGATTACAGTGGTGCCGCATATCGCGCTTTCGGCAATTACCGATGTAGCCGGAAGATAGTTTTGGCGCAGAGTTCCTTAATTTCTGACACCTCCCAGAATCTCTCTAGCGGCACTGACGAAATCCGCCTTCGCCTCTTCGTATTCCGAGAGTGAAGCATGAATGGCATCACGATCCACTTCCGGCGCCACAAAAGAGGACACCAAAACATGGTCGAGCTGAACGACACAATGGATCGCCCGCTGGAGGCAGGGGAGAATTCGATCGGGCCCAATCAAAGAGACATTATTGCCTAGGTCGCACAACTTGGAAACGGCTTGTTGTGCATCATTAAGCTGGGAATCACGGCGTTGTTCCACGTACAGAGCTACGACTAGCGGCTGGGCCATTCGCTGGACTTCCTGAGCGGCTGCCAGGAAAATGCCATAGGTTTCTTGGCGGCGTTCTCGTAGCCAGTGGGCATGCTCGGTGGCTGCCTGATCTTGGACTTGTTGTCGGGCAGCGACGGCCGCAGTTTCAGCGCCAATCCGTGCCCCTCGAACAGCCGCGATACCGCCAGTCAATGCCCCACCGAGGGCTCCTAGCGCTCCTGCCAGCCCGGCGATCAGTGCTGCGGTTCCTTGGTCCATACTGCAGCATTCAACAGAATGGAGCGTCTAGACGCCTGCCGTTCTGTCATTTTCACCAAGTTCCTCGGCGGGCCATCATCTTCACCCACCACTCGCCCCAGCTCCCATCCCGTCCGCCTTCGACCCACACACCGTGGAGCGGTCGTGGTTCAGGGCGTCAAGGTGGAGCGCGCCACTGTACGAACGACCTTGACGCCCTGGGCCGCGACTGCTCGGCTTTGCCTGGGTCGAAGGCGGACGGGATGGGAGCCCCACGACGCTCGCCCTACTCCGGCCGGCACTCGCGAACGGTGCCCTGTCCATCCCGGAGTCTGAGCGCCCCCGCCAGAGGCATCTCTTGAAGCCGCGGGCTTGGTTCTGGACTCATGCCCTCCGGGCCTATCCAGTTGTGGGCGCGCGTCTGCGGCGGCAGCGCCAGCGGCACGCGATGGCGCACCACCCGTACAGTCGCCGATGTCAGTGCGCCTACGGGAAGCCGATCTGTACGCCGCCCCGGGGCGAGCAGAACCCTGAGTTCGCCTCCCTGGACACCCTCCCTGCGGTAGCTTGCACGACAGGCAACGGGGGGGGAAGCATGACTTGGTTCGAGGCGCCTCTGGCTCTACTCGCAGCTCTGGCCGCTTATGGATCCTGGAAGTTGATGCAGGAGACCCTTAGGTTGCGGAATCGGGGCAGAGGCTCGCTGCCCTTGCCGGATCAGGAACCTGAGGCAGCTTTGGCAGACGCCTATCGCCAAGCTCTCCGATCCGTTGGGGACAACCAGTGGCTTGCAACTGATGGTGCTGCCGCTGCCTCGCTTGCGACGCTTCAGGACAGGTGGCACCAGGTCAACAGCGAGCAGCCCATCACAGCATCGTCTGCACCACGGAGACGTCCGGTTCGGCTGCACCGAGTGTCCAACGCCATGCCCCCCGCCGCCTTGGATCTCCTTGCTAAGGCACGCGTCGGGCTCAAGGAAGCCTCGGCGCTACAGTCTCCAAATGAGCGGTACGCGGCTGCTCACCTCGCCGCACTGCGCACGGCTGCGGCAGTGCTCGCCGCGCGCGGGCGCCCTGACGAGGTTACGAATCGCCGAGAGCGTATCCGTTCCGCCTGGGAGGTATTGCCGGAAGTTGCACCCGAACTTTCCTCTTGGAGCGATCATTTCGCAGCTGGTGCTGCAATCCGAGCCAGAGCGGAAGCCGGTGTGACCGGCGCCGCAGGCGAACGAGAAGCCGATGACCTCATTCGGGATGCCGGCATGTTTTTGCGCTTGGTGGAACGAATGGTGCCGCAACTCCCAGCTCCCGATCTATTCGAGCTAACCGAGAATCAAGATACGGGTGCTGCTGTACGCCAGCTATCTCATGGATTCGATGAGCTGTTCAAATCTCTGGGCCCCCCGCCGCCGGGACTCAGGCAACTGACACCAGTACCTGACGGCGGAGGGGGGACAGAGCGATGACACGCGAAGCAGCGGACGCGCCCCGACAGCACACAGGCCTAGAAATTGCGATGCAATGGGCAGATCTCCCCGCAGAGCACCTGCAGGTCGCCCTCAAGGCCCTCGAACCCCAGTTGCGACGTGAACACGAACTCCGGATGGCCGAGCAGTCGGCTATTCGGCAGATGGAACTTGAAACTCTGCGGACAGAAATTCAGGATGCCGCAGCGCGCCGAGCCCACTCTCTTATGATCGTGGGCCTAATAGCTGGCTTTGTCCTGAGCGCGGGAATGCTTGCTGGGGCAGTGGTGGTTGGCATGGATGGGCACGTTGTTTTGGCCTCCCTGCTGTCGGGACCGAGCGTGCTGGCCCTGGCTTCTCTTTTCGTCCTTCGCCGGTCGGATAGCGCCCAGACGAAGGCAGTTTCGCGTGCCCAAGCTGCGGCGGCTCAAGCAATGGCCCCGCCCCCATAGGACCAATGCAGAGAGACATCAGGCGCGACCGTAAGCGCATCCCTTAGTTGCTTGCCAAGGGGCGCGGGGCTTCAGTCAAGTCTGTGAACCCGTGGGCCACGGAACCCGTACGGCGCTGAGCGAGCCAGCCGGAAACGCGAGGTCCACCGTTTACCGCCGTCCCTTCAACGACTGTGCGAACGTGGTCGAATCCGTGACGCAAGTAGTAGTGCTGAAGGGCTTCATTCGTCGTCCAGGCGTCCAGCCGAAGCCAGACAGCGCCTGCCTTGCCCGCCCGTTCTCCGGCCCAATCGAGCAGTCGACCTCCGACGTCCCGCCCGGCGTGCGTGCGGGCCACGGTGAGCTTGTTGACGAACATCGACGGCTCATCAAGCTCCTGGGGTGTCCAGAGACCGTCTTCGGCGTCGGACGTGAGGGTGATGGTTGCGGCGGTCGCGTCCCCGTCCGTCACCATGAACACCATTTCCGCGTCGATGGTCTTGAGCAGCCGGTCAGCCGGGTATGGACGCTGCCACTGATCGGAGCCGAGCTCGCTCAGCCAGGCCGCCGCCTCCTCTCGAAAGGCCAACAGCTTCTCGACGTCGCCCGGCTCTGCATTCTTGATGATCACTGAACTACATCCTCACTGCGGGCGGACAGGTCACCGATCTCGTAGTTCATCCGATTCAGATCTCCCCGGAACGTGGTCACGGTGCACCGGATCGGCGCTGTTGCTGAGTACCCAGTACGCGTCCAGAGCATGACCGGAACCCCTGCCCCCATCTCCAACAAGCGGGCCTCGTCAGGGGTCGGCATCCGCGTCGCGATTTCGTCGAAGTAGCCCACCTGTTCGACGCCGAGACCAGCCAGATAGCGCGTCGTGCCCTCCGCAATATCTCCCGGCTCCGTGAGGCGCGGCCCCTTCTCCAACAGCCATTCGGGATAGTGGGTCGCCTGCGTGGACCATGGGACGTCATCAACGAACCGGTGGCAAAACCGAAGAACGGTGGTGGCTCCAGCCGGCACCTTGAGTCGTTCGGCCGCGTACTCCGGTGCAGGCTGCATCTCGACCCGGAAGGTCTGCGACGGCTGTCGACCGGCGTTCGTGACGTCCGTGCTGTACGCGTCCCCTGTCTGGGGAAAGCTCAGATTCTCGAAACGCGAGGCATTGAGCTGGAACACCTCATGCTTGATCACCTCGTACCCGAGCCCCTGACTCGACGCGACGAGCCCCTGTGTGACCAGCTCGTTCAAGCCTGACCGAACGGTGTTGCGCGAAGCCTCGAAGCGGGCAGCCAACTCGCTCTCCGAAGGGAGCCGCGCGCCCGGCGGGTAGGTTCCGTTGTCGATCTCACGGCGCAGGGCATCGGCTAGCTGCCGGTACTTCGGTTGCTTCGTCATGCCTGCATGATGACGCACTCGCTCAACTTGTTGGTACATCTGGCCCCCAATCACTTGACTCCTCACCACCTGTGGGTGCAACATCACTGCATCAGCTTGTACCAACAAGTTGAGCAAGAGGTGCAACACCCTCAAGTGTGTCCACTTGTGCACTATTCCCCGGCTGGTGAGCCGGACGAACGCATCAGTGCTTGTTGAGTCCCGCTTCGGCGGGAGCCCCTACCAGGGGTTACCGCGCTCATCAGGGAACTGCTGGTCCTTTTGAACTGAACAGTGTGTGAGTGATTCGACGGGGTGGAAGTCCCTGTCCCCGCGGACGGCCGGGTGATGCCGTCGGCGGCCCCTTTGAGGCGTGCCGGCTCTGGAGAACAGCCCTGGTGATCATCCCTCCATTGCTGGAGGTCAGCGCCCTGGCTGCCACCTGGTACGTGCCGCTCTGCTGGCGTCAGAGCAGTGACGATGACGCACCGATTCGCAGGCTCGGGACCGGTCAGCCGTGACAGCGGCTGAGCGGCGAAGCCTGCCGGTTGCCTCCTCCGCCCGTCCGGCCCCCTGGGGCTGTACGGGCGGGGCTGAGGGGAACCGGGTTCCTGGTTCTAACGGCGAGAACCCCCGGAGCTGGAACTCCGGGGGTTCGTGGTGAGCCGTTCCTGTCGGAGAGGAACAACTCATGAAGACCATCGTTGCTGGTCGCGAGCCTGTTACCGCGACCGAGTTCGTTGAGCTGGCTCTGGGTATCGACCTGGAGCTGTTCACGGGTTCGCCCACGGAGTCCGTGATGGACCGGGCGGCCCGTCTGGACGTGGCCCGAGAGGTCCTCGCGGAGCTCCGGGAGAGCGACCCGGAGACCGCGGCGTACGCGGAGAGCCTGATGCGGGCCCTCCCGCTCAAGCAGCCCCACCCCACCGGCCGGCGCACCCGCCGCGCTGCTGTCCGGCGCCCGGTGCACGAGCGTGCGGCGGTGGCCGCATGAGCGCGTACACCGCGCAGATGTCCAGCCGGGACGGCAGGTGGGTCCTGTACGTCGCCCTGATGGGTGGCGGGGTCTCGAAGTGGCCGGAGCACGACTTCGGCCCCGGGAACGTGCCGACACCGGCGGAGCGTTCACGTGCGCTCACCGGGCTCGGGTTCGTGTTCATGGACGGGGCCGAGTGGGAGTGGACGGAGTACTCGGAGAGGCCGGACGACGACACCTCCCCGGTCCGGCTGCTGGCCTCGGTTCAGGTGTGTTCACGGGACGGGGGCCTGTCGTGAACAGTGTTCAGATCCGTTCGGCGGAGACCGCGTTGTCGGTGGGGACGTGGCTGATCGTGGGCGGGGCGATGCTCTACTCGATCCTGACCGTGACGCCGCTGATGGCCGCGCACACGGCGGACCGGTGGGACTGGACGGCCCCGATTCTGCCCCTGGTGGTGGATGCCGCGGTCGTCATCGTGGTCCGCCTCGACTCCGTCCTCGCCCGCCTGGGCGGGCATGGCGGCAGGTGGCCGGTGGTCCTGCGGTGGATGACCGGCTGCATGACCCTCGCCCTCAACATCGCCGACTCCGCCCTGAAGAAAGACCTGGTCGGAGTCGCTGTCCACGCAGTCGCACCCTTGCTGCTGATCGTCACCGCGGAGACCGGACTCGCCTACCGCCGCGCCATCACCGCCGCCCAGAGCGCTCATGAGGCCCGGCAGAAAGCCGAGCAGCAGGAACGGGAGGAAGCCGCGGCGAGGAAGCGGGAGGCGGCCGAGCAGCGGGAGCGGGAAGCCCGCGAGCATGCCGCTGCTGAGGCCCGTGAACAGCGCGAGCATGAAGCCCGGTTGGCCCGTGAACAGACCGCCCGGGAAGAAGCGGTGCGGCGTGAGGAGCGCGAGCGGGCCGAGGCCCGGGAGCGTACCGAGCGCGAGGCCGCTGAACGCCGTGAACAGATGCGTGAACAGCAGCAGGCAGAGCGTGAACGCCTTGAGCGGGAAGCCTCCCAGCGCCGCGAGCGCGAGCGCCTGGAGCGCGAGCAGGCCGAGCGCAGGCAGCGGCAGGAGCGGGTTGAGCGTGAGGCCCGTGAACGCGCGGAGCTCCTGGCCGGTGGTCCGGTGAACGAGAAGCTGCCCGAGGACAAAGCCCGGCTGGTCGTCCACGCATCCTTCGGTGAAGGGCTGCCGGTTCGGGCTGCTGCGGACCTGTGCGGATGGTCGATCGGCTGGGTGTCCGCCCGCTACCAGGAACACCGCGACGGCACCGGACGCGCCCTTGAAGGCGCCTCGTCGTGAGCGCCCTGCCCTCCTACCGGTGGCGTCTCGCCCCGGACGGGTTGGCCACCCGCCGTCAGCTTCGCGCGATGGGGCTGCGGCCGGGTGGTCAGGACGTCGTCGCCGAGGTCCACCGGCCGCGCCGACGCAAGGATCCGCTGGTCGCCTACCTGTACCGGGTCGACCGGGCCAAGCCCGTACGCACCATGACCCCCGCCCGCACCGCTGCTCTGGCGGCGGCGATGCTCGCCCGCCGCACCTGCCCCACCTGCCGCACCGATGCCGGGTACTGCATCCCGCGGTCGCTCGGCATGTGCGTGCCCTGCGCTGACAGCCCCTCTTCCTGCTGATTCGGAAGGACTCACCGCCGTGTTTGCTTCGCTGTTCGTGCTGCTCTACCTCGGCCACCTGCTGGCCGACTACCCGCTGCAGACCGATCACCAGGCCGCTCACAAGGCCGACCGGTCGCCCTCCGGCTGGGCTGCGAACCTCACCCACGCCGCCACCCACGTGGCCACCTGCGGGGCCGCGCTCGCCCTGGGCGCGGCCGTCCTGGACGACGTGGCCCTGTCCCTCCCGGTTGTCCTGGTGGCGCTGGGGTGGATTGGTGCCACGCACGCGTTCATCGACCGGCGGTGGCCGGTGCAGTGGTGGATGACCCGCACCGGCCAGGTCTCCTGGGCCGCCAACGGCGGTGCCGCACACGTCGACCAGACCGCGCACATCCTCGCCCTGGTCCTCGCCGCTCTCGCGCTCGCCGCGGCCTGACCGCAGACATCCCGCTTCACGTACGTGCCGCACATAAACGCAGGGCCCGGCCCTCTCCTGGACAGATTCGGCCGGGCCCTCCTACTCCGCAAGGGAGTGCGCACAGCATGACGGACACCACGATCAATCCGATAGTGGCCCCCGAGGCCACACCCGACATCCCGCCACCGACACCGGCGCCCGAGCAGAAGCCCCAACCCACCGCCCCTGCCGTGGAGCACACGCCGGGCGGGTGGCCGGTCGTTCCGCTCGCCGTAACCGGCACCAACGCCACCACATCGGTGGTCGCTGCTGCCGCGCTGGTCGGGGGAGGCCCAGCCGCACTCGCCGTCGCCGCGACCGGCGCGGCCGTGCTCGGCACCATCGCCGTAGCCCGCAACCGCCGCGACAAGAAGAACCCCCGCAAGACCACCACCAACCGCACATCCCGCACTGCTACCGGCCTCGGATCGACCAGCCGCGCCAACCGGAACATCAGCTCCGGGCGCGTGCCGAGCCAGACCCGTAACGGGAACCCCGGCACCGGTAAGAGCACTGGTCACAGGCGAGGTAAGTCCGGTCGGGGCAGCGCTGGTTCGGCGCTGGGCTCCGGCTCATCGACCCGGCCGAAGAACAGCACGGGACCCACCCGTAAGTCCCTCGCCAAGCACGGATCAACCGGGGCCCGGACGAACAGCGCCGGTCCGGGCAAGGGCAAGTCCGGCAGCCGTGTCGGGCAGGTCAGGGCACTGCGGGACTCGGCCCGCACCTCCGCCCCGTCCAGGGCTGGGCGCCGGTCGGAGACGGCCGGTGCGCGGCGCTCGGTCGCGGACGCCCGCCGGAACGCGAAGGACACCGCCCGCACCGGCTCGCTGAAGGGGAAGGGGGCGTTGGGCAGGGTCGTGGGTAAGGCCGCGGGCCGGATCAGCGCCGCCAAGAGCGCCGCTGTGGAGCGCAGCCGCAAGGCCCGCGACCGCAAGGCCGCCGCAACAGTCGCCTCGAAGCGGGACGCGGTCCGCAAGGCCCCCGCCCGCAAAGCGGCCCGTAGGGCGCTGCGGCGCTCCGCCGTGCGGTTTCAGGGTCGTCGTCTGCTTGCTGCTGTGTTGGCGGGGGCGTTGGGGCTGGTTGGGCTGGTGTCCACGCCGTTGGGCCGCAAGCTCGGCTGGGCCTGGCTGATGTACCCCGGGCGTCGCCTGTACGCCCGCCTGATGCGCACCGCCGAGGAACAGCGCGACCAGCGTGATGAGGCGACTATCGCCGCGCTGGGTGAGGACGAAGCGGCCGTGGATGCCGAGACGGCCGAGCAGAGCGAGCAGATCAGCGACACGGCCGAGCGGCCTGTGGGGCCGACGCCGGCAGCACCCACCACCACCGTGATCGAGGGAGAGAACGTGTCCGGATTCAAGTTCGAGGATGCCGCCACCGAGATGCAGGCCGCGGCGATGCTCTACGAGCCCGACGGCTGCATGGAGATCCTGGCCATGGTCGATGGCCTGCCCGAGGCCCTGAGGATGATCGCCCACGTGATGCAGATCCTGGCAGAGCGCTCCGACAGTGAGTTCCCGCTGGAGAAGGAGGTCGCGGGCGGGTTCAACGACATCTACGACCTTCTGCTCAAGGCGTCCGCCGGGGCCGAGGAACTGCCCGCCATCTTCCGGCGGGTCCACGAGCAGGACATCGCCCGCCACGAGGACCCCCGCAACGGGGCCGAGGCCGAGAAGGGATGGAACGTCTGAGATGACCACCACCACACAGGCCAGCTCCGGGCCGGTGTGGGACTGGGCGGCCGGTCACGGACCCGTGACCGGCGCCCTGTCCGCCACCACCGGATGCCTCGCCCTCGCCACCACCGGGGCCGCCACCGGCATGCCCCCCGCCTGGGCCCTCACCGTCGGCGCGGCCGGCGCCATCGGCCACACCATCAGCAGCCTGCGCGAGCGCCTCTCCGCCCGCACCATCGCCATGCGCTCCGCGTCATGGCTGGTCGGGGCGGGGTGGACGACGTGGGCCATGACCAGTGGCCCCCTCACCTGGGCCGCCCTGGGTTCCCTCGCCACGATTGGCGTCGGCATCGGAGCCGCCGCCCGCACCACCCTCCTCTATGAGGAGGCCCGGGAGCTGGAGGCCATCGCCGCCGATGAGCGCCAGGTCTCCCGTGAACTCAGTGCCGAGCGTCGGGCGATCGCGGCGGAGTGGGTGGACCGGGTCCAGCGGGTCTGCCACATCACCCTCCGCATCGTCGCGGTCGAGACGTGGCCCACGGGGACGGGGTTCACGATCGACGCCGAACTCCCCGCCGGCGGAACCACATACGACCGCATCGCCCAGCACTCCGCCGCCCTCTCTGCCGACGCGCGGCTGCCCCACGGCTGCACTGCGGTTGCCTCCCGGGGCATCGACCAGGGGCGGGTGCTGATCGACGTGACCACGGTCAATGTCCTCGCGGAGGAGCGCACCTACCCCTCCGACTACACGCCGTTGTCGATCTACACGGGCATTCCGTGGGGGTACCGGACCAATGCGGAGGCGATCTGTGTGTTCCTGCGTGAGCAGTGCGCGCTGGTCGTCGGCCCCACCGGGTCGGGGAAGACGAACATGGTCCACGTCATCCTCGCCGGATTCGCCCGCGCCGCCGACGTTCTGACCTGGGTCATCGACCTCAACGCCGGATCCGCCGGCCTGCCCTGGGCACGGCCCGCATTCGACACCAACGGAGCCCCGGTCGACGGGGTGCGGCCCGGTGTCGACTGGCTCGCCTCCACGTATGAGGAGGCGGTGCTGATGCTCGACGCGGCCCTGGCGGTGGGGCTGCGGCGGAAGGTCGCCTACCAGGGCCTCATGGCCCAGGCGAACACCGATCAGCTCCCCATCAGCGCGAAGATCCCGCAGATCATGCTGGTGGTCGATGAGGGTGCGGAGATCCTGACCAGCACCGACCGGAACATGAAAGACCTCGCGAAGAAGATCCTTGAAGTGATCCGGATGCTGCGGGCCATGGGTGTCCGTACGGTTCTCACCGCGCTGGGAGCCACCGGGTCCGTGCTGGGGAACCTGATGATCCGGCGCGAAGCCAAAGCCCGCGTCTGCCTCACCGGCGGGGAGACCGAGGGTATGGACCTGTCCAAGGTCTTCCCCGGCGCCCGCGGACTGCGCCCCGACCAGGCTCCTTACAAGGGGGCCGGGTTCATGGGCACTCCGGAGTCCGCGGCGGCCCTGTTCAAGGTCTGGCGCATTCTCCCGAACCAGATCCGCGACATCGTCCACGCCACCACCGACATCCATCCCACCCTGGACGCGATCAGCGGCCAGGCCGCCGGGCCCGCCTACGCGACCCGGTGGGATGCGGACCGCACGGCGTGGATGCGCGACACCAACCACGCTCCCAACACTGTCGCGGACGAACAGCCCTCCGCCAGTGGGGGCGGGTTGAAGCTCTCCGCCTTGCGGGGGGAGTCGGCGGAGGAGGCGTTGGCGCGGAAGTTCCGCCAGCAGATCGACG
Source organism: Streptomyces microflavus (assembly GCF_014650075.1). GTDB lineage: Bacteria > Actinomycetota > Actinomycetes > Streptomycetales > Streptomycetaceae > Streptomyces > Streptomyces microflavus. Next base: position 774,122 of record NZ_BMUG01000002.1, read on the forward strand.
CGCAGTTCGACACCTTCACCCAACCCGCCACCCCGCAGGAGCCGGACACCAAGCGGCCCGCGCCGGCCGGGCTGAACCTGTCCGCCTTGCAGCCCGAGGACAACGCCGCCCGGCAAGCCGCCCTCGCCCTGCTCCTCGCCGCCGGACCGGACGGCACCGGAGCATCCGCGATCGCCCGCGGCCTCGCGGAGGAACACGGGACGACCCGGCAGACGGTCGTCGGCTGGCTCAAGACCTGGACCGAGGACGGCACTGCGGTCCGCGTCGGCACCGGCACCAAGACCCGCTACGTCCACCGCAACCGCACCCCCGGCAACCCCGCCGAGGGATGAGCGCTTGTCGCTTGTCGCCACCGGTCCGGGAAGGGCTCTGGGTGGGTCTGTGAGGGCCGGAAACGGCTTGTGACCTGCAAGGCGACAAGCGACAAGACAAGACAAGCGACAAGCCACACGACAAGCCAGACGACAAGCCAGCACGGGCACCACCCCACACGGCGAGGGGTGGTGCCCGTGCTGCTGAAGGAGCCCCGTCGTGCATGAAACCGCGTACGAGATCACCACCCTCACCCCCCTGCAGCCCACCCCGAACCCCGGGATGCTGCCGACCGAGATCCCCCCGGGCGTGCAGATGGTCACCCTCCCCGGTGGCATCCGGACCCTGGCCTACACCCCGGCCCAGGCCCCGCCCGCGCCGCCCATCCCGGTCGCGCAGCCGATCCCGACATGGGCCAAGACCACCGCCCTGCTCACCCCGACGATCGGCGGCGGCATCGCCGCCGCCGGGATCGGACTCTCCTACGCAGCCCCGGGACTGATCGCCATGACCGACGCCCTCTGGGCCGCCATCGCCCTCATCGCCGCCGCAGCCATCGGCGTCCCCATGCTCCTCCGCATCGGCCGCACCACCGCGGCCGGGAAGGGCTCGACGCACATCACGCAGAACATCACCGCGACCGGAATGTTCGGCAAAGCCAACGGAACCATCAACCACCACTGACCGAAGGGACGACCTTGCGACTGCGACTCCGCCGCCCGCTCACCGGGTGGAACGACCGGCGCGCACTGGTACTGACCGACACCCCTCGCCCCGACTGCCCCCAGTGCCACGGCGAAGGCGGCCACGCCTACGACTACGGCGACCACAACGGCGAGTACGCCGGCACCGAGTGGGACCCCTGCCCCTGCTGGGACGAGACCCGCCGCTGGACCCTGCTCCGGCTCCCGCGCATCCCTCGCCGTGACAGGCCCGGACGAGACCCCTGGGGCGCGAACGGCTACAGCGACGAACCGCCTTTCTGACATGCCGAGGGCGGCCCCTCTCACGCCAATGAAGCGGGCCGCCCTCATCACCAATTCAGAGAACTGGAGACCTCCAGCATGACGCATCACGCCCCAACCGCAATGCTCGCAGCAGCCTTACAAGCCGCCGAGTACGACTGGCACGTCTTCCCCCTCCGCCCCGCCGACAAGCGCCCCGCCCTCCACGGCGAGGCCGTGTGCCCGTTGATCGGGGACTGCGCGGGCGGTCACCGCAAGTGGGAGGACCGGGCCACCATCGACCCCGACCGCATCCGCCGCGCCTGGGCCGACCGCCCCTTCAACATCGGCATCGCCACCGGACCGTCCGGGCTGCTGGTCATCGACCTGGACGTGCCCAAGCGGAACAGCAGCACGGACACGCCTTCCGGCGTGACGACCTTCACGGCGCTCTGCGAGCGCGCCGGGCAGCCCGTCCCCACCACCTACCGCACCCGGACCGCGTCCGGCGGACACCACCTGTACTTCACCACCCCACCCGGCACCCGGTTGGGAAACAGTGCGGGCAGGCTCGGCAAGCTCATCGACACCCGCGGCCACGGCGGGTACGTCGTCGCCGCCGGGAGCTTCACCGCCACCGGCCCCTACACCGTCACCGACCCCACACCCCCCACCCCGCTCCCGGACTGGCTGCGCGCCCTCCTGGTCACTCGGAAGGCGTCCCGGGCCCTGACCGCCGTGGCGTCCTCGCCCCGCACCTCCCGGTACGCGGCTGCGGCGCTGCGGGCGGAAACCGCGACGGTACGGAGTGCTCCGACGGGGGAGCGCGACCGCACGTTGTTGTCGGCGGCGCGAGCCCTGGGGCGGTTCATCGCGTGGGGCGACCTGGACCGGCCGGTAGTGGAGGAGGCTCTTCAGGAGGCAGGGGAGGCGGCCGGCCTGTCCGCTCGCCAGTGCACCTCGACCGTGCGCAGCGGTCTGAACTGGTCCATCGCCCGCAACAGCCCGCAGGCGAGGACGGCATGAACACCCCTCCCCGCTCCGCCCTGAAGAGCCTCACCGCGACCACTACCGGCCCCCACTCCGCCGAACCGGCCCCGGCCGCATCCGGCAGTGGTGCGCCGAAGGTCGTCGCCCGTCAGGGCGTCCCCGTTGCTGTTCTCCCTGACCCGCACGCGGTCACCGTGGCCGGCATCCGCCCGGGCCTGACGGTGCGGGGGCTCGGTCGCAACCAGATCCCCACCGCGGACTGGCTCTGCGCCTGCGGCCACCACGAACGCGCCCGCGGCCGAGACCGCGTCACCGCCCTGACCACCCGCGCCCGCGTCGACCATTGCCCGCACACCGAGCAGCACCGGAGGAACGCCGCATGAACACCCCCAACCAGCCTGCCGGGCACATCGACGGTGCGGCGCTGCTGAACGAGGTGGAAGCCTTCCACCGTCGCTTCAACGTCTTCCCCCGGGAAGCCGCCTACGTTGCCGTGGCGTTGTGGGACGCGCACGCGCACCTGCTGGACGCGTTCGACTCCACCCCCCGCCTCGCCTTCCTCTCCCCGGAACCGGGGTCGGGGAAGTCCCGGGCGCTGGAGGTGGTGGAGACGCTGGTGCCGCGCCCCATGCTCGCCGTGAACGCGCGGGCCGCAGCCTTGTTCCGGTCGGTCTCCGACCCCGCCGGGCGGCCGACGATCCTGTTCGATGAGATCGACACCGTCTTCGGTCCCAAGGCGGGGGACAACGAGGAGCTGCGCGGCTTCCTGAACGCCGGTCACCGCCGGTCCGGGGTCACCTACCGGTGCGTCGGGGACGGGGGCAATCAGACGGTGGTGGAGTTCCCCTCCTACACCGCCGTCGCGGTCGCCGGGCTCGGCTACCTGCCCGACACCATCACCACCCGCTCCGTCATCATCCGCATGCGCCGCCGAGCGAGGAACGAGACCGTGGAGCCCTTCCGGGCCAGGCTCCACGAGGCCGAGGGGCAGGCGCTGCGCGAGCGGCTCGCCCAGTGGGCCGACACCGTGCGGGAGGACATCGCGGGACGATGGCCCGAGATGCCGGAAGGTGTCACGGACCGGCCGGCGGATGTGTGGGAGCCGCTGCTGTCTGTCGCGGACGCGGCCGGGGGCGACTGGCCCAAACGCGCCCGCACCGCCTGCCTGGAGCTGGTCAACGCCGCCCGCGCGGATGACAAGGGCAGTGTCGGTATCCGGCTGCTGACCGATCTGCGGGACCACGTGATGGCGGGCATCGACCGGATGCCGACCGTCGCAATCCTGGACCGGCTCTGCGCGCTGGACGAAGCACCGTGGGCGGACATGAGCGGGAGGCCGCTCGACTCCCGGGGGCTGGCCAAGATGCTCGGGGAGTACATGACCGAGGACAACACCCCGGTCAAGGCCCGGAACATCAAGGCCGCCGGATCGGTCCTCAAGGGCTACTACGCCGCCGATCTCCACGACGCGTGGCAGCGGTACTGCCCCCCACCCCCCTCAGGAGCCGCTACCTCCGCTACCTCCGCTACCTCGCAGGTCAGCGGCCCGGAAACGGTAGCGGCAACCCTCTTCCCCTCCGCTACCTGAGCGCTACCCGCTACCGGCCCCACCCCCACCACGGGCGGGTCCGGTAGCGGCACCCACCCGCTACCGCTACCCCATCCGCTACCACGAACAGGCCCCTGACCAGGGCGGTAGCGGAGGTAGCGGAGGTAGCGGACCTGACAGGAAGGGGCCCAAGGTCCCTCACTACCTGAGGAAGGCACGTCGTGAGCACCGCAACAGACCCCGTTGACTCGACCCTCGTTCTCCTCGATGTCACCGAGGCCGCACGCCGCCTCAGCGTCGGCCGGACCACCTGCTTCGCGCTGATCCGCTCGGGCGCTCTGGAGTCGCTGATGGTCGGCGGCCTGCGCCGCGTACCCGCTGACGCGCCGGCCGCGTACCTCGCACGCCGCCGCGCCGAACAGCGAGCCGCCTGACCTACCCCGTAACCACGGGACGCCACCCATACCGGGTGGCGTCCCGTGCTCATTCCCACCCCGAAGGAGTCCGCCCGTGGCGGAAGAGAAGAAGCGCACCCGGCAGCCCAACGGTGCGTCGTCCATCTACCTTGGTGCCGACGGGAAGTGGCACGGCCGCGTCACCGTAGGAGTCCGAGCGGATGGCAAGCCGGACCGTCGTCACATCGAGCGAAAGACGCGCCCCGAGGTCACCGAGGCAGTCCGCGAGCTGGAGCGCCAGCGCAAGGACGGCAAGGTGCGGAAGGCGGGGCAGCAGTGGACCGTCAAGACGTGGCTTGAGCACTGGGTGCAGAACATCGCCAAGAAGTACGTCAGCGAGAACAGCTACGACGGATACGAGGTGGACGTACGAGTTCACCTCGTGCCTGGCCTTGGTGCTCACAAGCTGGAGCGCCTGGAGCCGGAGCACCTCGAAGAGTTCTACGAGCGGATGCAGAAGAACGGCAGCGCCGCGGGAACCGCCCACCACGTTCACCGGACCATCCGCGTTGCGCTGAGTGAGGCGGTCCGGCGCGGGCACGTCACCAAGAACGTCGCTGAGATCGCCAAGGCTCCGAGCCTGGACGAAGAGGAGATCGAGCCGTACACCATCGAGGAGATTCAAAGCCTCCTGCTGGAGGCGTCGAAGCTCCGCAACAGCGCCCGCTGGGTGATCGCCCTCGCACTCGGCTTGCGACAGGGCGAGGCACTTGGGCTGATGTGGGAAGACGTTTACCTGGATGCCGGGTACATCCGCATTCGCAAGAACCGCCTACGCCCGAGGTACGAGCACGGGTGCGGCGACAAGTGCGGCCGGAAGCCCGGCTACTGCCCGGATCGCAGGCAGATCCGCAGGGAGTTCAAGAAGACCAAGTCCCGCGCCGGCCGCCGGACCATCGGACTCCCGAGCCCGCTCATCAAGCTGCTCCACAAGCACATGCAGGAACAGGCGCGAGAGCGGAAGGAGGCCGGGGAGCTGTGGGAGGACAAGGGATACGTCTTCGCGCAGCCGACCGGTGGGCCGCTCATCCCGAACACGGACTATCACCGCTGGAAGCAACTGCTGACGGACGCAGGTGTGCGGGATGGGCGCCTGCATGATGCGCGTCACACCGCCGGGACCGTGCTGCTCTTGCTCGGGGTTCCCGATGTGGTGGTGGACGCCATCATGGGTTGGGAGCCGGGTGGTTCGGCCCGGATGAGGGCCCGGTACATGCACGTCACCGGACCCATGCTGAAGAACGTCGCGCAGCAAGTCGGTGACGCACTCTGGGGTACCGCGCCGAAGGCGACCGAGGAGGCCGGAGACGCCCGAACGGAGGCCCCTGAGACCGCAACTGAGACGGAAACTGAGACGGAAGATCACGGAGAGCCCACCGCCTAGCGACGCGTACCCGAGACCGGTCCGACTCGGGCCAACACGCGAAGAAGGCCCTGACCAGTCGAAACGGGTCAGGGCCTCTTCGTATTGCCCGGTGAGAGCAATGGCGGAGGATACGAGATTCGAACTCGTGAGGGGTTGCCCCCAACACGCTTTCCAACTGTGCGAGTCCCGGTTCGTGGAGGTTCATGTGCGTTCACGCGGCAGCTCAGAGAGGTCCGACGTACGACGGCGAACTACGTCGGCCGTGAGCGAACTGGACAAAGAGCAGGACAACGAGCGAGGAGACAGCCTCACACCCCGAGGATGCGACGCAGGTTCGTTGTCAGTGCCGTGATCTACCGTGTGGCCATGGCACCTTCTGAGATCACGCGCGCCGGCATCCTGCGTGCGATTGCAGAGCACGACCGCCTCGGTCCTGAAGCATTTCGGGAGACCTATGGCTACGGCGCGGCTGTCACGTACCTGCTTTTGCATGAGGGGAGGCAGTACGACTCCAAGGCAATAGCGGGTGTTGCGCATCTCTACGACTTCGGAAGCGCGCTCAAGCACTACCAGCTCAGTGGTGGTCTGAAGGGTGCCGTGGCTTGGTTGAGGAGGGAGGGGTTCACTGTCGTGGAGCCGCCCAAGACGTTCCAACGGCGGGTTGGGGACGTCCGGCCGGCACGGCGTGCGGGGGGACCGCCGCTCCACCGCCCGCTGCTTCTCCTATGGGCAATTGGGCAGGCCCTGGCGGGGGCGCCGCGCATGCAGTCGTGGTCGACGACACGTGACGCCATGGCGCCGCTGATGGAGAAGTACGGCCAGGCCGAGGACGGTGTCGACGCCACGAGGTACCCGTTCTGGGCACTGGTGCATGACGACCTGTGGACTGTGGACCATGGACACGAGCTCACTCTCACCAGTCGGGGGCGCCGTCCCACCCTGGGGTCCTTGAACGGGGTAGATCCGGCAGGTGGTCTCCGCGAGGATGACTACGCGCTGCTGTTGTCACAGCCTGAAGTCGCCGCGGGTGCCGCGGCAGGGCTGCTCCTGCGCTACTTCTTTCCGCTCCCTCCTGGGCTGTTGGAAGACCTCGGTCTACACAATTCGCTCGCCGGCAGGTGGGCGGATGCTCTGCGTCCGGTGCTCGGTGAGCGGTTCAAGGATCGGGACGCCATCTGGCGTGTCTACGGTGGCCAGAAGATGGGAGGAATCGGCTGCCTCGCAGACGGGATCCTGAGCGCCTTCTCGGACGACAAAGGGCCATACGACGACGGCCGTATTCCGGACACAAACTGGGTCGCCTACGTCGGAGATGGACTGTCTGGCGACCAGAAGATCACCGACGGCAACGAGCTCATGGCGGAGCATCAGGCTGCCGGTCGACCTCTGCGCTACTGGCACAAGCCTTTCCAGGAGGACTGGAGTTTCGAGACCTGGGTTGTCATCGTTCAACGTCGGTTTCGGTGGGGCATCGGAGAGGACAAGCGGCCACGACGTGAGTTCCTCTGGGTGCTGGCCCCCGTCCCCTCTCCGCAGCCTGAGACGTGGCCTCCGGACGTTGTGGCAGCGCTAGAGGCTGACACAGGCGATTTGCGTGACGACACCGTCAACTACCGTCCTGGTGACGTAGACCCTAAAGAACGTGACGCCTTGGAGAGCGATAGGGACGCGTACAAACGCCTGGCGCGCAGGGCGGAAGCGAACGCCTCACGGCGAGGTCAGCTGAAGAAGCCGACACTCGCCGACCGCTTTGTTCGGGACCCCGCCGCAAGAGCGGCTGTCATCGCGAGAAGCAATGGGGATTGCGAAAGCCCTAAGTGCGAGGGACATCCCAAAGAGCGGACGACCGCCGGACTGCCGATCCTTCAGGTGGATCATGTGCGTGATCTGACCAAGGGCGGGCCCGATGTTCCATGGAACATGATCGCTCTCTGCCCAAATTGCCACGCGCTGAAGACCTACGGTGAGAACCGGGAGCAGCTACGGCGACTACTCAAAGTAGCGGCTAAGCGGCGGCACGAAGACGCTCTCGGGTAGAGCTCAAGCCTCGTGCAGGAGTACGAAGGAGGTGTGGTCTTACTACAGCTGCTCGCCCACAACGCCCCCCTACGTCCCTCGTGAGCGCCGGCCTGAAGAGTGGCAACCCGCTGGCGAACAGGGGCTGAGGGTCAAGTGCCGCCTTCGAGCAGTACTCTGCAACAGTCGTAGCTACTCTTGGGAAGAGCTACCTCGACAGTCCATCAACTGTCAGGCAACGGCCGAGGGTCGCCGCATGCCCTGCGCATCACCAGACGGCTACAACTAGCACATCGATTCACCCAATGTCTGGGTATTTACGAACTACATCCCAAGCCGCGCCCAGTGTTCGATCGAAGGATTTTCCCTATGTCGTTGGAAGTTGTGTATGGCGAGAGTCGAGATCGAGCGACCGCGTCACGACTCGCAGAGACGCTCAAGCCGCACGTCAACAACGGCACTATCTACTTGGGATACCCAGTTCTGACAACGGCAGATGACCGAGTCGAAGTGGATGCTCTCCTCGTAAGCCGCGATCACGGGCTAGTAGCATTTCTTCTTGCTGATGGGCAGCCTGAGAATGACGAAGATTGGGAAAAGTTCACTGCATCCCAAGATCGCCTCTATGCCGTATTGGATAGCACGCTAAGCAAGCATGACTCGCTTCGCCGTGGGCGTCGGCTTAACTTGGACATTAACACCGTTACTGTATTTGCTGACCCGATCAGCCTTCCGCCTCATGAGACGGAAGGCGTCTACACAAGTATTGACCAGATTGCGCAATGGGTTTCTCAACTTCCAGCGGTAAATGAAGAGATCGAACGATCGCTTCAGGCGGCGCTTCAACGGGTTACAAATATCAAACCAGCGAAGAAGAGGGCTTCTGTACGGCAGGAATCCTCTCGGGGTGCGGTACTCAAGGAGATCGAACGAGGTATCGCCAACCTGGACCGGTGGCAAAAAGCTGCCGCAATCGAAACGCCTGAGGGGCCTCAGAGGATTCGAGGTCTTGCAGGGTCCGGCAAAACCATTGTGCTCGCCCTGAAGGCGGCTTACCTACACACGCAACATCCGGAATGGCGTATTGCGGTCACCTTCCATTCGCGAGCGCTATATCAACAAATCAATGACCTTATTACTCGGTTCACATTCGAATATAGCAATGACCGTCCTGATGAACAGCGCTTGCAGATTATGCATTCGTGGGGTTCGGGTGCGCGTGCAGGTGTGTACAGCGAGATGGCTTCTGCCCTCGGAGTGACGCCGCGTGACTACAATTACGCTCGCGCAACCTACGGGATGGATAACGCTTTTCAAGGCATCTGTAGAGAGCTTCTTGCTGTCGCTCAGCAAAGCAATCCCGAGCCGGTTTTCGATGCTGTTTTGATTGATGAGGCTCAAGACCTTCCGCCCGAGTTCTTTCAGCTTGTCTACTTGCTGACCAAGGACCCAAAGCGTATTGTTTGGGGATTCGACGAACTTCAGAAGCTCTCAGAAACCGCTATGCCCAGTACGGACGATCTGTTCGGTAAGAGTCCCTCCGGAGAGAGCTTGGTAAGTCTCGCATCGGGTGATAATGAACCCCGCAGAGATATTGTATTGCCCGTCTGCTACCGCAATACGCCTTGGGCTTTGGCCACTGCTCACGCTCTCGGGATCGGCGTTTATCGCGCTGGCGGCCTAGTGCAACATTTCGACGATCCAAAATTGTGGAAGGAAATCGGCTACAACGTAGTACGCGGCGAATTGGGGCTAGGTGAACAGGTCACGCTAAAGCGTTCAGAGTCAAGTTACCCGGCGTACTTCCCACGTCTCCTCAAGGAAACTGATGCTGTATTCCTCAGGAAATTCGACGATCAAACTTCGCAAGACGCCTGGGTAGCCAGTCAGATCAGGAAGAATCTAACCGACGACGAGCTCGAAGCTGATGACGTTTTGATTGTTTTGCCTGACGTGATGCGGGCAAAGTCTCGCGCGCCTAAGCTGATGCAGGCACTCCAAGCGTACGGCATCAACTCCCACCTTGTAGGCGTTAATACCAGCGTCGACACCGTCTTCGTGCCAGGCTCTGTAGCGCTTGCACACATTTATCGCGCCAAGGGCAACGAGGCCCCAATGGTGTATGTCGTCGACGCGCAGAAGGCCGCCAGCTCACATAACCCGGTCACGCAGCGGAACACTCTCTTTACGGCAATTACGCGAAGCCGTGCCTGGGTGAGGATTGCTGGATGGGGCGCGGATATGGACCTCATCTCCACAGAGGCAGAGGCTGTGCAGAGCGCGAACTTCCAGCTTTCCTTTAGGATTCCCAGCGCCCAAAAGCTGGCTAAACTGCGGCACATCTATAAGGATCGCACCGGTGTGACAAAGGAGTCCGTTAAGAGGGCAACTCAAGGACTGCAAGCGTTCATCGATGCGTTTGAGAAAGATGAGATTGAGCTGCATGATCTGCCGCTGTCTCTGCGCACTCGACTGGTAGCCAGAATGCAGGAAGAGTTCACGGGTGACGACGACTAGGGCGATCCGCGATGAGGTAGTCAACGTTTTGGACTACCTGTCCATTGCGGGAATCGTCCCTTATCGGAATCAGGTGTCGGTTTCCGGCAATCGAGTTTCCTGGCATTCAGTTCACGCCGGCCGCCCTTTTCTGGTAAGTCGAAAAGATCCAAGCCTCCAGGACTATCGTAATTGGGTAGAGTCTGGCGCCTATTCTGCCCTCCTCTTCGACGGAGCTCTACTGCAGATCACGTATGAAGTCAGTGACGGTAGAATCTCTGGACATCGACTCGCCTACGTTCCGTGTCCGTATCGAATAGATCCGGAAATGCTTTTGCGTGATGCGGTGCTTGATGTCGTCGATTTACATATGGAGACAGATCCGACCAGTATGGTGTTGCACTCTCCAGTGCGATTTGATTACGACCCCGATAACGCTGCGCCCGGACACCCTGCAGCACATTTGACAATCAATAGCTCTAACTGTCGAATCGCGTGTGCGGCACCCTTGCGTGTGGGTAAATTCGTGGATTTTATTTTTCGAAATTTCTACGCACATCATTGGAAAATGCACTCTGAATATTTCATTAGAGGTGCGCGCCAACGTGACGTTGGTAGAACTATCACCGAGGAAGAAAGAGGTGATCCGCATATCTGGTGGAATTGATGCCCGATGTCTCCCCCGTGATGCCTGGAGCCCGCCCTTGGGCGCCGGGAAGCTACGCAAGCCATCCGAGCCAAGCCACCGGATTCACCACTGGCAGTAGGCCACTGCGGCATCATCCCCTGATTTGTACCGGGGCCACCGGCGCCCGGTAGGGTCTGTGGCCTCCGTATCTCGCACATTCTGGATCAACTTTCGGGGGCCGCTGGACCTCAGGGTTGTGAACACATCGGCCCAGCTCGCTGTCCGGTACTCCGTGACAAGCCGCGACACCCCGTCTGACATGACTACTGCGTCATGGACCTCCTTGAGCGGGGTGCTGCTTGTCAGGGCGTGCGCTGCTGCTCTGGCGTCCCCAGCAGCCACCCAGTAGCCCTCAGGAGTATTACGGACCTGCCGCTGCGCGAGGACGAATCGCTGCAGCGCCTCCCGGTGCCTTGCGGTGTGGGTTTCGTGCCGCTCTACTTCGGCTCGTAGCTCCGGTAGTACAGAGTCGACGCGCAGATCAGTCAGCACCGTGAAGCCCTCGTTGGTAGCGAGGACGATGGGGGAGTCCGCCAGCACGAGATGATCGAGCAGCTCATACCGGCGACGGAGAACGGCCACAGTGGCAGACGGGGTACCAGGGTTCTTTAGGTCGCACTCAGGGTGCAGGTGAGCAACCCGTTCTAGGGCCTCTGACAGTCCTTCGGAGAGTGACCGGTCTGGGTCCGCAAGGCACGCAAGCAACTGTCCCCCGAGATGTGCGACGTACCACGGAACTCCGTGGCTGCAACCAGTGGTGAGGCCGGCGGTACTCAACCCGTCAAGGACGATCGCCAGCGAGGGTGTGCCCGCCACCCAGTCTTCATTCGGGTTGGCTCCGCCTGGGAGTGTGTCAATGGAGACGCGCATGCTCAGCTCTCGTGTCGGTACAGCGGAGTGACCCTGCGGCTTTCAAGCACCTCAAGAGTCTTCGGGTCGTAGCGGCAGGAGATCAGGGTCGAGAATCGGCGCGAACGAACCTCGCGGTACAACTCAGCCAGGTTGTGTTGTAGGTAGTGAACGACGCCGTTGGCCCCAATGGCGTGGACACCCGCGATGTACAGGAAGGTGCCGCGCCCATCGAGACGAGGAAGCCGACCCAGGTACCCGAAGTCGCCTGCTGAGCCGTCCTCGTCCATCGGCGACCGGTACTCCGTGCCTGCCTTCCGGTCGACCAGGTGCCAGGCTTTGTCCTTCTCGAAGCGCAGGTTGTCATCCCCCTCTAGCACCTGGGCGACGATGGGGGACAGCCGTGGCCCGCAGACGACGATGTGGTTCTCGCGATTCAGGTTCACGATGCCGGAGGGCGGGATCACCTCGTACCCGGCATCGAGCTTCATGCCGGCGAGCATCCGTCGGAGATGCTCGAAGTTGTTGAGGTCTTCCCTGGTGACGACCTCGCTCGGCTTCTGGTCGGGACCCTTACCGGCCTCGTACTTCCCGCCCAACGAGATGGTCACCCGGTCCGTGCCGAAGAAGGCGCGTTCCGGCGGGGGGCCGGCCGACGCTAGCTGTCCCACGCGGCCTCGGGACACGCCCAGCTCTTTCGCGATTTCCGCTTGTGTCATGCCGGCGGCTTGAGCCTCTTCGATGGCTTCACGCCTAACTCGGGACAGCTCCAGTACCCACGACTGATAGGTCCCCATCAGGTCGATTGCGGCCTTGGCCCGCGCCACGGGCTGCGCAATCTCAGTGACCCGCGTCATGTCCTCGTCCACGGTTCTCCACTCCTCGCTTAGGGGGGCTACCGAACTGTACCGCGAGAGGGGGTTGCGCGTCCGCCTCGGGTTTGCCTATGGTGCCTATCAAGCGGTTCGGCAACCCCCCCTAAGCACCCTGTTTGGGGGTGAGTGATCCGTGGTTTGAGCTGCAAGAACGTCCGGAGGGCCCCGTGAAACGGGTCCGAAGGAAGCGTCCGTTCCTTGAGAACTGAACAGCGTGCCAAGGATTCGCCGTCTCTCCTGTGCCACAAGCAGGCGGCAGCGCGGGACACACGTCCCGCGTGCTCAACCCCTCCGCAGTGCCCATGACCGCTGCGGCCGGTTGCCTCCTCCGCCCGTCCAGTCCGCTTCATGCGGTGCTGTACGGGCGGGGCTGAGGGGAGCCGGGCACCCGGTTTCATCCAACGAGAGGGGCTCGCCATGTGGGGAAGCGTCATCGCGGTACTGGGAACCCTGCTGGGTTCGGTCACCGCCTACATGCTCCAGTAGCGCACCGCCCGCAAGGACCGCGCTGAGGTTCGTGGGTACGAGGAGCGGCGGGACCGGATCGCGGCCGTCACCGCGCTGACGGTGGCGCTGGCCGATCACCGCCGGGCGATGTGGGTCCGCGAGGACCTGCGGCTGTCCGGCGCCAGTGACGCCGACTACCAGGCCGCCCGTACGGCCAGTCACAACACCCGCTCCGCCCTGACCGCGCCGCTGACCACGCTGGCGATCCTCGCCCCCGACCTCGCCGGGGTCGCTCAGGGCGCGGCCGGCGCGACGTACGCCCTGCGGAACACCGAGAACCGCGAACTCCTCGACTGCTACCGCGAGGCCGCGATCGAGGCCGCAGACGACCTTGTCCGCGCCGCCGCCTGACAGTCCAACCACCCCACGACGCAGTGCGACCCCGGTGCTCGAACACCGGGGCCGCTGTCGAGCCGCACATCCTTCAAGGGAGAGAACGACTCATGAAGAGCATCGCAGCACTTCAGGCCGTTGTTACGGCCGCCCTGTTCGACGGTGAGCCGTCGGACGCCGAGTTGGACGCGATCGAGACGGAGATGCCCGCCATTCTGGCGGACGTCGTCCTGCTGGACGCGCAGATCATGACCATCGACCGCACGCCGAGCGAGCTGGACGAGCGGCGTATCCGCCGGGCCCGCCGGCGGGTGCTGGCCGCCCGCCGGGAGCTGGCCAACCGGTCGGCCGTCGTGAGCCTGTCGGGGGGTGCGGCCTGATGAGTCGCTTCGATCTCACCGCGTACGACCGCAGCCGCATCCTCGCCGCCCGCCAGGCCCTGGCGGATGCACAGTCCATGAGCCTGCTGGACGTGTCCGCCATGGCCCGGATGATCGGCCGCCTTGAGGTGACCGTGGAACAGATGGTCGAGATGGTCGACCCTCCGGTTTCGGGTGGTGCGGCATGAGTGCCAAGGCCGCGAAGACGGTCCTGCCGGCCGTCGCGATGACGACGGTATCCATGGTCCTCACGCTGGCCGTGGTCGTGATGTGGCTCGGCACCTCAATGCCGTGGGCGATCGCGCTCGTGGTCGGGCTGGGGATCGACGGCGGGTGGCTCGCCACCCTCGCCTACGAACGGCGTCTCGCCGCGCAGGGCGACCACTCCACCCCGGTCACGGCGGTGGGCTGGGGCTTCGGTCTGGTCGCCACGGGCGTCCTGGTCGCCCACGCCGTCACCGCCGACGAAAGCGCCGGCGCGTGGCTCGCGGTCGCTTGGCTGCCCCTGGCCGCGAAAGCCCTGTGGCTGGTCCACGGGCTGTGGGAGCGGACCGCGCTGACCGGTTCCGCCCTTGAGGCGATCCAGGGCATCCAGCAGGAAGCCCGTGATGAAGCCGCGGTCGCCCGTGCACGGCTGCGGGCCGAGGCGGGTACGGAGGAGACGCGGCTGACGGCTGTGACGCAGGCCGGGGCGCGCGTCGCACGCGTCCAGGCACAGACCGCCACCACCCTCTCCCGCGCATGGTCGACGCTGGAGAGCACCCGGGCCGGGAAGGACACCGGCAGGGCGCTGACCAGCGTGACGACCCGCGTCACACCCGGCGTCACGCCCACGTGGGAACTGCCCGTCTGGGGCCCCACCAACCCCGTCCCCGCACTGGAAGCCACGCCCGCGCTCACCGATGCGGAGCTGGACCGGTTGGTGGATGAGATCCGGCACAGCGAGACCCCGGCCCTCTCCTACCGGGAGATGGCCGCACGGTTCCGGGCCGCCGGCCACTCCGCCTCCGAGGTCCGGCTGCGGGGCGCGTGGAAGCGCGTCGTGGCCTGATGGCCGACGTCTACCGGTGGCGTCTGGCCCCCGATGGTCTGGCCACCCGCCGTCAGCTCCGCGCGCTGGGGCTGCGGCCGGGTGGTCAGGACGTCGTCGCCGAACTCCACCGCCCCCGCCGCCGCAAGGCCCCATTGGTCGCCTACCTCTACCGCGTCGACCGGGCCAAGCCCGTACGCCCCATGACCCCGGCCCGTGCCGCCGCTCTGGCTGCGGCGATGCGGGCCCGCCGCACCTGCCCCAACTGCCGCACGGACGCCGGGTACTGCATCCCCCGGTCGCTCGGCATGTGCGTCACCTGCCACGACAACCCCGCCACCTGACCGAAGGGACACCATATGGACCACTTGCCCGCCCCCCGGCCCCCGTCCGTCGTGCAGCTCCCGGACGGCACCCCCGCCTACACCGACCACCTCCCCGCCGCCTACCAGCCCGCCAACGCGGTGCCGCAGGTGGTGCACGTCCACCAGGCCCCGCCCGACCGCACCGTTCAGCGTCTCGCGCTCGGCTCCGGTGTGGGCGCCGGGGCGGTCGCCGCCGGGGTCTACTTCGGCCCGCTCCTCGTCGGCGTCCTCACTGCCATCGCCGCCAACCTCGCGCTCCTCGCCCTGGTCGCGTCCGTGTGCGCCTGGGGCGTGGTGACGGTCGTGAAGTCGGTCGGTGGTGCGGACGGCAAGGCCGCTGCGTCCTCGCTGCGTCGGGGCCGCCGTCGCTGACGGCCCTCTGTCCGTCCGGTCTCGTAACCGGGCGGGCGGAGGGCCGGACAGACCGGCCCCACCAGGGAGGTTCACCGTGCACAGCTACACCAAGGCCGAGTCCCGTCAGCGTTCCAAGCTGTTCCGCCAGGGTTTCCGTCAGGCTCTCGCGGACTGCGTTGACCCGGAGATCCGCCGGAAGATCGAGCGCATCGACGAGGCCGCCGCCGCCCGCGGCGCGCAGGAGCTGGCCGCGCTGCACAAGGTGCAGGCCGACGCCCGTCAGGACCTCGCCGCCGCCAAGGCCGTTGAGCGCACCGCGCCGCGCGCCGACAGGCCCGCCGCCCGCGAGGCCCGCAAGCAGGCCGAGCAGCGCGTACGCCTCGCTGAGCGGGCCGTCCACAAGGCCGAGCAGAGCTGAGCGGGGGCGGCCGAACCCGGCCAAGGACACCGGCCGCCCCCGTCACCCCACCCCACAGCAACGAGCAGGAGAGAGGCACGTTCATCATGACCGAACCCGCCGTCGCGGTCCCCGGAATGGGGACCGTGCACCACCTCGACGACCACCGCCCCGCCCCCGACACCACCACCGCCGAGCCGGTGAGCCTGGTCAAGGACCCCGCCCCCGCCGTTGTCGACGGTGACGAGGTGGAGGCGGTCGACCGGGCCGACAACCCCTTGGCTGACTGGCTGACTGTCCCCGACGCCCCCGTACTGCCCGCGTGGGCCCGCTCGACCGCGTCCATCAAGGCCAACGCCGCCGCCCTGGTTCGCCTGTCGTGGTGGCACACCCGCTACCACGCTCTGCGCATCCCCAAGTACCTCGTCAAGACCGTTCTGTTGGCGGCGCGCGGCTTCTACCGGGCGACGGTCGGCATGTGGCCGACGCTGTCCGCGCAGGACCACACCGCCGCCGTGAAGGCCCTGCGGGCGCAGTCCAAGGCGCGGCCGGAGGATGTGGAGCTGGCGACCCGGTTGCAGATCGCCCACGCCGAGCGGACCCGTACCCGGCGGTGGCGGTTCGGTGCCGCCGCCGTGGGTGTGGCCGCTGCCACGCTCGGTTTCGCTCTGGCGGACCCGATGCTCCAGGGCGGCATCGCGACCGCCGTGGTGACCCCGCTCGCCTACCTGGGGCGGGGCAAGGAGACGCAGTTCCTGGACCAGGGTGCTCCGCCGCTGCGGGTGGACATGTCCGCCCAGCAGCTCAACGACGCGCTTCGCGCCGCCGGCCTCCTGAAAAGCGGCAAGAGCGGTGACGAGGACGGTCCGAAGGTCTCTTGCTCGATGGGCCCGGTCCGCGACGGCCGTGGCTGGGCCGTGATCTTCGACCTGCCCCGGGGTGGCGGCAAGACCGCCTCCGACGTCCTCGCGAAGCGGGAAGTCATCGCTCAGGAACTCGGAGTGGATGAGATCCAGGTCATCATGTCCCGGGTCCGCGCCGCGAAGGGCGGCAACGCCGGCCGCGTCAGCATGTGGGTCGCGGACGATGACCCCTACCTGGGTCCCCTGAACCCGTCTCCGTTGGAGAAGGTGGAGCGGTTCTCCATCTGGGAGCCGGTCCCGTTCGGGCAGGACGCGCGCGGTGTTCGGGTGGAGATCCCGGTCATGTGGCAGTCGATGTTCTTCGGCGGTCTGCCCCGGCGGGGCAAGACGTTCTCCCAGCGTCTGCTGACCGCTGCCGGGCTGCTGGATCCGTTCGTGCGGCACTACGTCGCGGACGGCAAGGGCGGCGCGGACTGGATGCCCATGAAGGCCGTCGCCCACCGTCTCGTGATGGGTGCCGAGGACGACGCGATCGAAGCGCTCAAGGCCATGCTGGCGGAGCTGCTGACGGAGATGGAGCGCAGGTTCGCGCTGCTGCGGGATCTGCCGACGTCGGTGTGTCCGGAGGGGAAGCTGACGCCGGACATTGTCGCGAAGTACAACCTGCCGGTCATCTTCGTCACCATCGACGAGTTGCAGGAGTACTTCACCGCGATGGAGCGGGAGGACCGTGAGCAGGTCATCAACGACCTGTGCCGCATCGCCCGACGCGGTCCGGCGGCCGGGTTCGTCAGCAACTTTGCTTCCCAGCGGCCTGACGCGGACAGCGTGCCGACGAAGCTGCGGGAGATCATCACCATCCGCTACAGCACGCAAGTGGTGGACCGGGCGTCGTCGGACATGGTGCTCGGCAAGGGCAAGGCCGCGCAGGGTGCCGACGCGTCAGTGCTGTCCGAGGAGCACAAGGGGGTTGGTGTCCTGGTGACCGGTCCGGCGTCGTACGTCACGGTGCGGGCCGACTACCTCGACGGCACGGGATTCGCCGTCCTGTGCCGCAAAGGCCGGGTCCTGCGGGAGGTCGCGGGACAGCTCACCGGGGAAGCCGCGGGCGATGTCACCGCCGCCGCCGACGCCGCCGGCGTCACCGTCCCCGCGATCGTCTCCGACACGTTGGAGGTCATGCGCCACAGCCCGCGCATGTTCACCACCGACCTCCTCAACGGACTCGTGAACCTCGACGAGGACGAGTACGGCGACTTCAACGCCGAAGCACTCGCCGCCGCCCTCGAAGCCGCCGGAGTAAAGCGCACCAGCAAGCAAGTCAAGATCAGCGGCAGCAACGGGGCCGGGTACCAGCGGCGCGACATCGAAGCCGCAGTCCCCGCCGAAATCCTCCTCAGCACCGGCAGGTAGAGGGGCCTCCCCCTACCCGACCCCCACCACACCACCCCACCCGGGGCCCATCCGGCATGCGCCGGCACCGGCCCCGGGTAGCGGGGGCCCTTTACCCCGGTCAGGGGGGCGGTAAAGGCCCCTGACCTGCAAGGTAAGGCCGGTAAAGGGGGGTGCGGGCGCCCCGCCTGCACCCCTCCACGGGCCTGATTCGCACACCACCACACGCACCGAGAGCGGCCCCCGTCTCGCCAAAGTCCGGGGCCGCTCTCGTCACCAATCCAGAGAACTGGAGACCCCCAGCATGACCCAACCGACCCTGATCCGGCGAGAGGGCGCACACCTGCGCACCGCTCTCGGCCTCGCGGACCGGTCCGTCCCGGTGTTGCCGTTACGGGCGGGGAAGGTCCCGTTCGGGAACTGCCCCGCGTGCAAGGACAACGCGTGCGGCGGCCGGCCGAACATGAAGACCCCCGGCCCGTGCGACTGCCCGCGACCGTGCCACGCATGGGCCGCCGCCACCACCGACCCCGCCGTCATCACCGGGCCCGCATGGGCGCCGCTGTGGAAGCACGCGGCGGCTGTGGCCTACCACCCCGGCGGCATCGGGCTCACCGTCGTCGACCTCGACCACGCCGCCGCGGTCGCATGGGCCCGCCGGACGCTGCCCGCCACACGAACCGTGCCCACAACGCGGGGTGAACACTGGATCTACCTGGGTGCCATGCCCTCCGCGAACGCCGTGCGGGACGGCGTCGACATCAAGTCGACCATGGTCTACGCCCGATGGCTCGGCCCCGGCACCGGCACCATGACCACCCTGCCCGACGCCGTACGCGCCCTGATCGTCTCGAAGCCGTCGCCGGTCCGGCCCGTCACCGCGACCGTGCCGACGGGAGGCGCGGAGTGCCGTCACCGCACCCCCGCCTATCTGGAGCGCGGCATCGCCATGGCTGAGGAGCGCATCTCCGAGGCGGCGAGCGCCGTGCACGTGACCGTGTACCGCACGTTCCTCGCCGTCCTGTCCGCCCACGGCCGGTGCGGCTGCCTCACCGACGCCCACGCCGCCCGGTTGTTTGCCGCGGCGCAGTCCAAGGGCGAGAGCCCCCGGCACTGTGCCGATGCGTGGTCCAACGCCCTTACCGCCTTGGGGATGTGACATGGCCGAGGACGAGAAGACTCCGGCGCGTGAGGTCATCACCGAGTACGCGCAGTCGCATTTCCGGTACTTCCGCACCACCGAGGGCACCGTCTACGCCCAGCGGATCGGCCACCCCGTGGCCCGCCCGATCCGCTCCCAGGGCACGACCGGGAGCCACCGGCAGGAACTCATGGTCGACCTCTTCAACGACGGGGTCGGCGTCTTTAACGGGACGTCGCTCAAGGAGGCGTTGGACTTGATCGAAGCACTCGCACTGAGCCAGGACGTGCAACCCACCCACATCCGTGTCGCGCCCGGGTTCGACGGGGCGACGTGGCTGGACCTGGGCCGCGACGACGGGCAGTCCGTCCGCATCCACCCCAACGGCTGGGACGTCCTCGTGCCGGACCCGCGTGAGGTGTGCTGGCGGCGCACCCAGCTCACCGGCGAACTCCCGATGCCGGCCCGGGACACCGAGGGCAAGGGCATCGACCTGCTGTTGCGGCTGACGAACTTCGCCACCGCGGAAACCGAGAGCCTGGCCCTGGCCTGGCTCGTCGGCTGCCTCGGCCCGTCCGTCCCCGTCCCGGCCCCGTTCCTCACCGGACCGCAGGGCGCGGGGAAGTCGACGGCCGGCCGGATGCTGGTGCGGATCATCGAGGGCATGACCGGCGACCTCCGCCGGGCCCCGAAGGACGAAGAGAACCTGATCACCGCCGTCGCCGCAGGATGGGTCACCGCCCTGGACAACCTTTCCCACCTCGCCCCGGACCTGTCCGACCTGATGTGCTGCATCGTCACCGGGGCCGAGAGCATCAAGCGCGCCCTGTTCAGCGACGGGGATGTCGTCCGTTCCCGCTACCGCCGGCCGCTCCTGTTGACCGGGATCGACGTCGGCGTCATCCGCCCCGATCTCGCCGAACGGCTCCTGCCGCTGCGGCTGGAACGGCCGAAGGTGCGGCGGACCGAAGCGGAACTGTGGCGGGAGTTCGAAGCGGCCCTGCCCGTCATCCTCGGGTCCCTCCTCGACCTGACGGTCAAGGTCCGGGCGACCGAGGCGGACATCCCGAGTGATCTGCGGATGGCGGACTTCGCGCACCTGTGCGCGCAGATCGACGCCGCCACCGGGTTCGGCACGCTCCCCGCGTACCGCAGCAGCCTGGACGAGCTGAACGACGACGTCATCGAAGGCGACCTGCTCGCGCAGACCGTCCTCAAGCACGCCGCCAGCCTCGAACCCGGCACCGAGACGCGAATGACGTCCTCGGAGTGGCTGCACCTCCTCAGCGGCCTCTACAGCGGCGACGACTTCCGCCCCCTGCCCAAAGGGTGGCCCACCACCGGGAAAGTCCTCTCCGACCGACTCAAGCGCCTCCAACCCACCCTCGCCGCCCGGGGCGTCCTCGTCGACTGGGGCCGCACCAAAGAGGGCCGGTACGTCGAAATGACCCGCCGCCCCGCCCTACCGCCCCACGAGCAACAGTCGCTCTGACCCGCACCGGCGACCGGGGTACGGACAAGCAAGAGGAGCACCACCGCCCAAACGGGGGGCGTGCTCCTCTTGCTGTTCGGCGGAACGCCGCTCGAAGGTCGCGCCGCGAAGCGGCTCCCCACTTCACTCCCGAAGCCGCACCACACCACAACAGACACCCCTCTCTTTTTTCTTAAGAAAGGGAAGGCTGCGTCACCCACGTCACCACGGGGCCCGAAACAGCCCCTGAGCTGCGGCGATTCGGGTGACGCAGGACGGCTTCGGCTGCGTCACCCCGCGTCACCTGCGTCATCCCGCGTCACTCCATGACGCATGCCTGCGTCACCAATGACGCACCCGCAACCCTCTGCGTCACCACGTCACCGCAGGTCAGCGGCCATGAGTGACGCGGATGACGTGGTGACGCAGAAATCGCAGCCTCGGACACATTCGCCAGTACCTCATCGCCAAGGAGCGAGTCCGTGCCTCACCTCCATGCAGTCGCATCCCGCGCGACAGATGACCCGACCCTGATCCTGCTCACCGTCGAAGAAGCAGCCCGCCGCCTCCGCGTCGGCCGAACCACCTGCTTCGCCCTCATCCGCTCCGGGGCCCTGGAGTCGCTGACGATCGGCACCCTCCGCCGCGTCCCCGCCGACGCGCCGGCCGCGTACCTCGCCCGCCGGCGCGCCGAGCAGCACACCGCCTGAACCACCCCGCACACACGGGACGCCACCTCACCCGGTGGCGTCCCGTGCTCACACCTGAACTCGAAGGAGTCCGCCAGTGGCGGAGAAGAAGCGCACGCGCCGAGCGAACGGCGAAACAGCCGTCTACTTCGGCAAGGACGGCCGTTGGCACGCCCGGGTGCCGATGGGATACAAGGACAACGGCGAGCCCTACCGCAGGCACATCACGCGCCCCGACGAAGGCGCGCTAAAGGCCGAGGTGCAACGACTTGAGAAGCAGCGCGACCAGGGAACTGCACAGCAGCCCGGCAAGCTGTGGACAGTCGAGAAGTGGCTGTGGCACTGGGTCGAGAACATCGCCAAGGACGTCGTCAGCGAGAACACCTATGACGGGTACGAGGTCGCGGTTCGCGTGCACCTCGTACCTGGCATCGGCAAACACCGCGTCGACCGCCTGGAGCCGGAACACCTGGAGAGCCTTTACCGCCGGATGCAGAAGAACGGCAGTAAGGCAGCCACTGCCCACCAGGCACACCGGACCGCCCGTACTGCCTTCGGTGAGGCGGTCCGCCGTGGCCACGCCGCGAAGAACGCCGCCGCTCTGGCCAAGCCGCCACGGGTGGAGGAGCCGGAGGAGGAGATCGAGCCCTACTCGGTCGAAGAGGTACAGAGTCTGCTGATCGAGGTGAACAAGCGACGCAACAGCGCCCGTTGGATGTTGGCGTTGGCGCTCGGCCTTCGGCAGGGGGAGACGCTGGGGCTGCGCTGGGTCGATGTGGACCTGGACCACGAGTACCTGAAGCTTCGCCGGAACCGGCTGCGCCCTAAGTACGAGCACGGGTGCAAGGAGGCAGCCCCCTGCGGCCGGAAAGCCGGGTACTGCCCGGACCGTAAGCAGGTGCGGCGCGAGACGAAGAACACCAAGTCGCGCGCCGGCCGTCGTGCGGTGCCCCTGCCGGGCCCTCTGGTCGTGATGCTGCGCAAACACAAGGAGGTCCAGGCGCGGGAGCGCAAGACCGCCGGCAACCTGTGGACCGAGTCGGACTACGTGTTCACGAAGCCGCTCGGCGGGCCGCTCAGCCCGAACACCGACTACCACGACTGGAAGAGGCTGCTGGAGGACGCCCGGGTACGTGACGCGCGGCTGCATGACGCCCGTCACACCGCTGCCACCGTCCTCATGCTGCTGGGCATCCCGGACCGTGTGATCGACCAGATCATGGGCTGGGAGGCAGGCACGTCCTCGCGGATGCGTGCCCGGTACCTGCACGTGCCCGATGCCATGCTGAAGGAGGTGGCGCAGAAGATCGCGGACGCCATCTGGGGGCCCGCACCGAACGCCCCTATGGACAAAGACCAGAACAACGAAGGCTGAGACAACGCCGAAGGGCCCCACCGCGAACGGTGGGGCCCTTCAACGTATTGCCCGGTGAGAGCAATGGCGGAGGATACGAGATTCGAACTCGTGAGGGGTTGCCCCCAACACGCTTTCCAAGCGTGCGCCCTAGGCCACTAGGCGAATCCTCCGCCGCAAACAATACAAGACGTTGGAGGGTGCTCGCGAACATGTTCCCGGAAGATCGTCCGGAGAGGCCCCGCAGGTCGTTCGGCGGGGCGGGTGGGTGGACGGGTGGGTGGACCTGAGGGGGTGGGGATCCGCTAAGGTAGGCGTCAGCCCCTCACGTGGCGCTATCTGACTGAACTCCCCCAGGGCCGGAAGGCAGCAAGGGTAGGTTGGCTCTGGCGGGTGCGTGGGGGCCCTTTGCGTTCCGGGGCGGTGCGTTCCGGGACGGGTGGCTTGCGGGCTTACGGGGCTGTGTTCTGGCGCCCCGGCTGGGGCGGGGGGTCCCCGTGAGGGCCGTGTGGGGACGGTTGTCAGTCCGCCCCGATAACCTCGTAGATGTGTCGTCCCTTGCGCTGTACCGCCGCTACCGCCCCGAGTCGTTCGCCGAGGTCATCGGTCAGGAGCATGTCACTGACCCGCTCCAGCAGGCCCTGCGGAACAACCGGGTCAATCACGCGTACCTGTTCAGCGGGCCGCGCGGCTGTGGAAAGACGACCAGTGCGCGCATCCTCGCCCGCTGTCTGAACTGCGAGCAGGGGCCCACGCCGACTCCGTGCGGGGAGTGCCAGTCGTGCCAGGACCTCGCGCGCAACGGGCCGGGGTCCATCGATGTCATCGAGATCGACGCGGCTTCGCACGGTGGTGTGGACGACGCCCGTGACCTGCGCGAGAAGGCGTTCTTCGGGCCCGCCTCCAGCCGCTACAAGATCTACATCATCGACGAGGCCCACATGGTCACCCCGGCGGGGTTCAACGCCCTGCTGAAGGTGGTCGAGGAGCCGCCGGAGCACCTCAAGTTCATCTTCGCGACCACCGAGCCCGAGAAGGTCATCGGGACGATCCGGTCGCGTACGCACCACTATCCGTTCCGGCTCGTTCCTCCTGGGACCCTGCGCAGCTATCTCGCCGATGTCTGTGGGCGGGAGAACAGCCCGGTCGAGGACGGTGTCCTGCCGCTCGTCGTGCGGGCCGGGGCCGGGTCCGTGCGTGACTCCATGTCCGTCATGGACCAGCTGCTGGCCGGTGCGGCCGACGACGGTGTGACGTATGCCATGGCGACCTCCCTCCTCGGGTACACGGACTCCTCGCTGCTCGACTCGGTCATCGACGCCTTCGCCGCCGGTGACGGGGCCGCCGCCTTCGAGGTCGTGGACCGGGTCATCGAGGGCGGCAACGATCCCCGTCGGTTCGTGGCCGATCTCCTGGAGCGGCTGCGCGACCTGGTGATCCTCGCCGCCGTGCCCGACGCGGGGGAGAAGGGGCTCATCGACGCCCCCGCCGATGTCGTCGAGCGGATGCAGGCCCAGGCCTCCGTCTTCGGTGCCGCCGAGCTCAGCCGCGCCGCCGACCTGGTCAACGACGGGCTCACCGAGATGCGCGGCGCCACCTCGCCGCGCCTCCAGGTGGAGCTGATCTGCGCCCGGGTCCTGCTCCCCGCCGCGTTCGACGACGAGCGGTCGATGCAGGCCCGGCTCGACCGGCTGGAGCGTGGTGCGTCCGCCGCCGCTGCCGCCTCGTTCGCGGCGCCGCCCGCCGCCGCTGTTCCGATGGGGTACGTTCCCGGGCCCGAGGCCCACGCCCCGCAGGCCCACGTGCCCCAGGCCGCCCCCGCGGCCCCCGCTGGTCCGGACTCCGCCCGTGCCGCCGTACGGGGCGAGGCGCCGGCCCCCGCGGCCGCCGCCTATGCGCCGCCCGCCGCCCCGGCCCCCCAGGCCCCGGCCGAGCCCGCCGCCGCCCCCCAGCCCCCCGTCGAGGACCCCGGCCCCGGGCAGCGGCCCGGGTCCTGGCCCACCGCGGCCGGCGGCGAGCAGGCCCGGCGCCCCGGCGGCTGGCCCACCGCGTCCGCCCCCGGCAGCGGCCCCGCCACCCCGCCCCCCGCCGCACCCGCACCCTCACCGGCACCGAGCTACTCCGCCCCGGCGGCCCCCTCCGCACCGGCCGCCCCGGCGGCGGGCGGTCAGGGCATGGCCCAGGGCGCCGGCCAGGTCCGGAGCATGTGGCCCGACATCCTGGAGGCGGTGAAGAACAAGCGCCGCTTCACCTGGATCCTGCTCAGCCAGAACGCCCAGGTGACCGGGTTCGACGGGACCACGCTCCAGATCGGCTTCATCAACGCGGGCGCCCGCGACAACTTCGCCAGCAGCGGCAGCGAGGAAGTCCTCAAGCAGGCCCTCGCCGAGCGGTTCAACGCCCAGTGGAGGGTCGAAGCGGTCGTCGACGCCTCCGGCGGCGGTGCGGTGCCCCCGGCCCCCGGCGGCGGACGCCCCCCGGCCCCGCAGTACCAGCCCGCCCCGACGCCCTCACCCAGCACCCCGACCCCGACGGCGTACGAGGGCAACCCGGCGCACGCCCCCCAGCAGCACACGCAGCAGCAGCCCCATCAGTCCCACCAGCCCCCGTCCTCCTCCTCCGCGCCGCAGCAGGGCCGGGGCGCGGCCCCGCCCGCCCCCGAGCCCTCCCACGGCGGTTACGCCTCGGAGCCGCCCCGCTCCGTGGCCCCCGAGGACGACACCGCGGAGGCCGACGATCCGGATCTCGTCGACTCCGCCCTCTCCGGCCACGAGCTGATCGTCCGCGAGCTGGGCGCCACCGTGGTGGAGGAGTTCAACAACGAGCAGTGAGCCCCGCCGACGAGCCACAGCCCCCGGGCGGGCGGACCGGTCGCCCCCGGACCGGCGGGTCGTATCGCCGTCCACGGACCGGCGGCCGTCCGGGCCCACCGCCCTCGGCGGCTAGGCTGCACCCCGTGAAGGTCCTCGTCATCGGCGGCGGCGCCCGCGAACACGCCCTGTGCCGCTCTCTGTCCCTCGACCCCGATGTCACCGCTCTGTACTGCGCCCCCGGCAACGCCGGCATCGCAGAGGTGGCCGAACTGCACCCGGTCGACGCGCTCGACGGTGACGCCGTCGCGCGCCTCGCGACCGGTCTGGGCGCCGAGCTGGTGGTCGTCGGCCCGGAGGCGCCGCTCGTCGCCGGGGTCGCCGACGCCGTGCGCGCGGCCGGCATCCCCTGCTTCGGCCCCTCCGGCGAAGCCGCCCAGCTCGAAGGCTCCAAGGCGTTCGCCAAGGACGTCATGGCCGGGGCCGGCGTCCCCACCGCCCGCAGCTACGTCTGCACCACCCCCGCGGAGATCGACGAGGCCCTCGACGCCTTCGGCGCTCCGTACGTCGTCAAGGACGACGGCCTCGCGGCGGGCAAGGGCGTCGTCGTCACCGACGACCTCGCCGCCGCCCGCGACCACGCGCTCTCCTGCGACCGCGTGGTCATCGAGGAGTTCCTCGACGGCCCCGAGGTCAGCCTCTTCGCCATCACCGACGGCACCACCGTGCTGCCGCTCCAGCCCGCCCAGGACTTCAAGCGCGCCCTGGACGGCGACGAGGGCCCGAACACCGGCGGCATGGGTGCCTACTCCCCGCTCCCGTGGGCCGACCCCAAGCTGGTCGACGAGGTCCTCGAAAGCGTCCTCCAGCCGACCGTCGACGAGCTCCGCCGCCGGGGTACGCCCTTCTCCGGGCTGCTCTACGCGGGCCTCGCGATCACCTCGCGCGGCGTGCGGGTCATCGAGTTCAACGCCCGCTTCGGCGACCCCGAGACCCAGGTCGTGCTGGCCCGGCTCCGGACCCCGCTGGCCGGTGTCCTGCTGGCCTCCGCCAACGGCACCCTGGACGTGCTCCCGCCGCTGGCCTGGCGCGACGACGCGGCGGTCACCGTCGTGATCGCCTCGCACAACTACCCGGACACCCCGCGCACCGGCGACCCGATCGACGGGCTCGCGGATATCGCGGCGCAGGATGCGCCGGACGCGTACGTCCTGCACGCCGGGACCCGTGCCGAGGGCGGCGCGGTCCTCAGCGCGGGCGGCCGGGTCCTCTCGGTGACCGCGACCGGCAAGGACCTCGCAGCGGCCCGTGAGCGCGCCTACACCGCCCTCGGCCGCATCCGCCTCGACGGCTCCCAGCACCGGACGGACATCGCCCTGAAGGCCGCCGGAGGCTGATCCCGCCGACGGCCGTTTCCCACCCCGGTTCGCACCTCGGTCTCCATCCCGGTTCGCACCTCGGTCTCCACCCCGGCCCCTCCCGCCTGCCCCCGCACGCCACCGGCGTACGCGGGGCAGGCGCGAGGGGCTGTCCCATGCAGCAGGCAGGGGGCAGGCATCAAGCCGCCATGGGGCAGTCAAGGGGGCAGGCCCGCGTACGCCGGTGGCGGCCCGCCGCCCATACGGACGCGGACACGTCAGCAGCTTTACCCAAAGCCATTCCATCGGGTGACGACTGGGCCAGACGGATGACGCCCGCCGGGGCCCCAACTAGGGTGCGGCGCAAGCGTTCCGGCACTTGGCCCACCGGCATTGCGATGTCGGTGGCTGGTGCCACAGTGGGGGAGTGAGCAACACCGTCGCGGGGCAGAGGGGGTGACATCCGGCCGTGTCCGGTATCGACGTGGGTGAGGAGCTGGGTGCGCGGGCCGCACAGGCCCGGGCGCTCGCCCTGCTGCGGATCCGCAGCAGGGCACTGGCCGTGGTGATCACGCCCGCGGCCGTGGCCGTCGTGCTGTTCGCCGCGGGCGCCCAAGGGCATCTCGGCGGAGCCTTCTGGGACGGCGTGCGCTGGGCGGTGGCCGCTGTCGCCGTCGTGGTGCTGCTGGTGGCCGCCGCGGTCGCGGTGTCCGTCGCGCGGGCGCGGCCCGCAGTGAGCCCGACCGTCCCCGTGGCGGAGGAAGGGGCCCCCGACCTCTACCGGCTGGTCCGGGACCTGGCTGACCGGCTCGGCGTCCCCGCGCCCTCGGCCATAGCGCTGACCCCGGACTGCGACAGCTGGCTGGAGGACCGTACGCACCGCGCCCACCGTGCCCACCGGGGAGGAGCCGGGCGGGAGGCCAAGGAGACGGCCCCCGTCCTGGTGATCGGTTCGCCGTTCCTGTGGTGGATGCGGGTCGCCGAGCTCCGCGCTGTTCTCGCCCCGGTCGTGGCGGGCACCGACTCGTCCGCGCACCCCGACATAGCCGCCGCCCGGCGCTTCGTCCGCGGTCTGGACGCTGCGGTGGCCGACGGCGCCGCCCCGGGCCGGGGCGCGCTGCGCGGGGCACCGGTCACCTTCGCCGGCTGGGTCGCCCGGCTGCTGCTGCGCGCCTGCCGGGAGCATGCCGCCGAGATGGAGCGGTGCGTGGCGGCCACGGCCTCGATGCGCGCCCAGGGCGTCGACTACGCGCTCCGCATCGCCGCCCAGGAGCAGGTCGGCCTCGCCTACGCGGGCTGGGACCGGCTGCTGACCCGGGTCGCGCTGCCCGCCTGGCGGATGGGCCGCTGGCCCTCCCGGCTGGACGCCGGAGTGGTCTCCGCCCTCACCGAGCTCTCCCGCCGCGACCGGCTGGCCGACGGCTTCACCTCGCGCCTCGGCGAGCGCCCCGCGTGCGACCTGCTCGAAGAGCCCGGCGTCGCCGACGAGGCCACCTCCCTGCTCGCCGCCCGCCTCTTCCACGGCGGCCCGGCGGAGAGCGGTCCGGACTGGGCGCCGGTGGACTGGCAGCAGTATCCGGAAGAGGTCGTGGACCGGAAGTGGCGTACGGAGGCGGCCCGGCTGCACCGGGTGCTCGACGCCATGGGCGTACCCCCGGCGTCCGCGGCCGATCCGGCGGTCCCCACCCTGGCCCGTGTCATGGAGCACCTGGCCGGTCCCGGCGGGCCCGGGGAGGAGCTCGCGGCGGGCATCGGCGCGGCGGTCGCCCGGGACGACGCCCGGACCCCCGCCCCCGGACCGGCCCAGCCGGCACCGGTCGGCGCCGGCCCCGACCCCCTGGACCTCTGGGGCCCCGACCCGCTCCCCCTCTTCCCGCTCCAGCCGCCGCGTACGGGCACGGAACTGCTCGCCGACCACGTCGCGGCCATGGTGTGCTGCGCGGCCGTGGACACGGCGGGCGCGGCCCCCGGCCTCGACTGGCTGGACGGCCCCGCCCTGCTCGTCGACGGCGAGCGCCGGGCGGACCTGGCGACGCCCGTCCTCAGCCTGGTCGAGGACGGCGACCCGGATCCGCTGCGGTCCTGGCTGGCCGAGGTGGGCGTCCGCTCCGACAAGCCCGTACGCCTGGTCTGAAGACGGCAGAGGCCGGAAGCACAGGGAAGAGGCCGGAAGGAAAGGTTCCGTTCACGTCAATTCGCGACGAAGGGTGACGGAGTGCGTGCGTTATGTGATGTGCTGGGGATCGGCGCTGACATCGTGCGCGCCGGAGTTGTCCGGGGGACCTGAGGGAGGGGCGCGGCATGGGGGCGGAGCAGATTCGCCGGTGGGAGTCGGGCGCCCTCGCGCACGCGGTGAGCGACCCCTTCGGACAGGGCCCGCTGCCCTGGCTGCGCGGCAGCGAGAACTACTTCGACGACACCGGCCAGGTCGTCCCCTGGTACGCCGACCTCGGCCGGGGCACCGGCGGCGGCACCCGTACCGCCGACGACGTCCGCCGGCAGATCAAGGGCTTCGTCTCCCCCGGAGCGGCGGCCCCCGGCGAGGCCATCGACTTCCACATCACCGTGGACCCGCCCCAGCAGTTCTCCGTCGACGTCTACCGGATCGGTCATTACGGCGGTGACGGCGCGGCCAAGATCACCACGAGCCCGCGCCTCTCCGGCATCGTCCAGCCGCCGCCGCTGGCCGCCGACCGGACCGTCTCCTGCCACCACTGGTGGATGTCCTGGCGGCTCCAGATCCCCAGCTACTGGTCGGTCGGCGCGTATGTGGCCGTCCTGACGACCGCCGACGGGTACCGCTCGCACATCCCGTTCACCGTCCGCCACGACCACCCCGCCGACCTGCTGCTCCTGCTCCCGGACATCACCTGGCAGGCGTACAACCTCTATCCGGAGGACGGCCGCACCGGCGCCAGCCTCTACCACGCGTGGGACGAGCGGGGGCGGCTGCTCGGTGAGGAGGACGCCGCCGTCACGATCTCCTTCGACCGCCCGTACGCCGGGGCGGGGCTGCCGCTGCACGTGGGGCACGCGTACGACTTCATCCGCTGGGCCGAGCGTTACGGCTACGACCTCGCCTACGCCGACGCCCGCGACCTGCACGCGGGCCGTATCGACCCCAGTCGCTACCGGGGCCTGGTCTTCCCCGGCCACGACGAGTACTGGTCGACGCCCATGCGCCGGGCCGCCGAGCGCGCCCGCGACTCCGGCACCTCGCTCGTCTTCCTCTCCGCCAACACCATGTACTGGCAGGTGGGCCTCGCCCCCTCCGCCTCCGGTGTCGCCGGCCGGCTGATGACCTGCCGCAAGCGCCGGGGGCCGGGGAAGTCCGCGCTGTGGCGCGAGGTGGACCGGCCCGAGCAGCAGCTCCTGGGCATCCAGTACGCGGGCCGGGTGCCCGAGCCCAGCCCGCTGGTCGTGCGCAACGCCGAGCACTGGCTCTGGGACTCCACGGGAGCGGCCGACGGCGACGAGATCGCGGGCCTGGTCGCCGGTGAGGCCGACCGCTACTTCCCCCGTACGAGCCTGCCCGAGCACGACAACCGGATCCTGCTCGCCCACTCCCCGTACCAGGACTCCGAGGGCGCCACCCGCCACCAGGAGACCTCGCTCTACCAGGCCCCCTCCGGCGCGCTCGTCTTCGCCTCCGGCACCTTCGCCTGGTCCCCGGCCCTGGACCGCCCCGGCCACACCGACCCCCGGATCCAGCGGGCGACGGCCAACCTCCTCGACCGGATCTGCAAGCGGGACTGACCGGATCCGCGGGCCGGACTGAACGGATCCGCAGGCAGGACCGACCGGAGCTGCAGTCCGGACTGCACGGATCCGCGAGGGCGACTGGCCGCGACCGGGCCCCGCGCGCGCTCCGCCCTCTCCGTACGGGACAATCGGAACCGCTCCTGGATCAATCTACGCGGAGGCACCGTGTCCGGTTTTGTAGAAAAGCCCGAGCCCGTACAGGTTCCGGGCCTCACCCACCTGCACACCGGCAAGGTGCGTGACCTGTACCGGAACGAGGCGGGCGACCTCGTCATGGTCGCCAGCGACCGTATCTCCGCGTACGACTGGGTCCTGCCCTCCGAGATCCCCGACAAGGGCCGCGTCCTCACCCGGCTCTCGCTCTGGTGGTTCGACCAGCTCGCCGACCTGGTGCCCAACCACGTGCTCTCCACCGAGCTGCCGCCCGGCGCCCCGGCGGACTGGGAGGGCCGCACCCTCATCTGCAAGTCCCTGCGGATGGTCCAGGTCGAGTGCGTGGCGCGCGGCTATCTCACCGGCTCCGGGCTCGTCGAGTACAACGCCACCCGTACGGTCTGTGGCCTCGGCCTCCCCGAGGGGCTGGTCGACGGCTCCGAGCTGCCCGGCCCGATCTTCACCCCGGCCACCAAGGCGGCCGTAGGCGACCACGACGAGAACGTGAGCTACCAGGAGATCGCCCGCGAGGTCGGCGTGGAGACGGCGGCCGAGCTGCGGCAGACGACGCTCGACGTCTACCGCCGGGCCCGGGACATCGCCCACAACCGGGGGATCATCCTGGCCGACACCAAGTTCGAGTTCGGCTTCGAGAGGTCTGCGGACGGCGGCGAGCGGCTGATCATCGCCGACGAGGTGCTGACGCCCGACTCCTCGCGCTTCTGGCCCGCCGCCACCTGGAAGCCGGGCCGCGCGCAGCCCTCGTACGACAAGCAGTTCGTCCGCGACTGGCTGACCTCGCCGGCCTCCGGCTGGGACCGCGCGAGCGAGCAGCCGCCGCCGGCGCTGCCGCAGGAGATCGTGGACGCGACCCGCGCCAAGTACATCGAGGCGTACGAGGTCCTGACCGGCTCCAACTGGTCGTAGCCGGCCGACGGGGATACGCAGAAGGCCCCGGTCCGCGAGGACCGGGGCCTTCTGTTTCTCTGGAGCGGACGACCAGGTTCGAACTGGCGACCTCAACCTTGGCAAGGTTGCGCTCTACCAACTGAGCTACGTCCGCACTGCGCCGAAGCGCGCTGCTTACTATACCCAACCCCGCTCGCGTGCGAGACGCACGGCCGTGTGCCGGTTCTCCGCACCGATCTTGGAGGCGGCGGAGGACAGGTAGTTGCGCACGGTCCCCTGCGAGAGCGAGGCCCGCTCCGCGATCTCCGCGACCGGCGCCCCGTCCGCCGCCAGTTCGAGCACCTCGGCCTCCCGGGCGGTCAGCGGGGAGTCCCCGGCGGAGATGGCGTCGGCCGCCAACTCAGGGTCGACATAACGGTTTCCGGCGTGGACGGTACGGATGATCTCGGCGAGCCGCCGGGCGCTGACGGTTTTCGGGACGAACCCGCGTACGCCGGCGGCCAGCGCCCGCTTGAGGTGCCCGGGGCGGCCGTGGCTGGTCACGATCATGGTGCGGCAGCCGGGCAGTTCCGTACGGAGCGATGTGGCGACCTTCACACCGTCCGCGCCCGGCATCTGGAGGTCGAGGACGGCGACATCGGGGCGGTGCGCCAGGGCCATCGCGAGCGCCTCGGGGCCGCTCGCCGCCTCCGCGACCACGATGAGGTCGTCCTCCAGGGCGAGCAGCGCGGCCAGGGCGCCCCGGATCAGGTGCTCGTCGTCGGCGAGCAGGACCCGCAGGGGCCGGTCCGGACCTTCGGTGGTCATCGTTCCTCCGGGAGGGCGGCAGCAAGGCTGCGGGTGGTCATCGTTCCTCCGGGAGGGCCGTACGGTCGGTGGTCATCGTTCCTCCGGGAGGGCGGCAAGGCTGCGGGTGGTCATCGTTCCTCCGGAGAGATGGATCGTGGGGCGGGGGAGGGGAGGCCGCGCGGAGCCGTGAGCGGGACCGTCGCCGTGACGCGGAACAGGCCGTCCCCGGCCGCTCCGGCCTCCAGCGACCCGCCCAGGGCCGCGAGCCGTTCGCGCAGCCCGGCCAGACCGGAGCCGCCGCCCACCTCGGGGGCCGCCCCCGCCCCGTCGTTCTCCACCTCCAGGACGACCGCGCCCGCCGCCGTGGTGAGACGGATCACGCAGTGCCGGGGGTCGCCGTGGCGCAGGACGTTGGTCGCCGCCTCGCGGACCACCCAGCCGAGGGCCGCCTGGATCGCCGGGGGCGCCCCGATCCCCGCCGGGCCGTCGGCGCCCTCGACGGTGCAGGAGATCCCGGCGGCCTCCAGTACACCCTTGGCGCCCAGGAGTTCGGTGGGCAGGTCGGCCTCGCGGTAGCCCCGTACGACATCGCGTACCTCCTGCTGGGAGGCGCGGGCGATCCGCTGCACCTCGACCATCTGGTCCACGGCCGCCGCGTTGCCGCGCTGGGCCAGCTCCACGGCCAGCTCGCTCTTCAGCGCGATCACCGCCAGGTTCCGGCCCAGCACGTCATGCATGTCCCGGCCGAACCGTAGCCGCTCCTCCGCCACCGCGAGCCGGGCCTGCATGTCCCGTGCGTCCTCGGCCTGCCACATCACGCTCATGCTCCAGGCGCTCGGCCGGGTCGAGGTGAGCACCAGCAGGAAGACGACGACCAGCGAGAGGGCCGCCCCGAACAGCAGGCCGCCGGGTACTCCGACGGCCGCCAGCAGCGCGACGAGGGCCACCGCGAAGGCCGCGCAGTGGAGCAGGTACGTCCGGACGGGGACGAGGAGCACGTACGGGATCGTGAACGCCACCGGCAGGTCCAGCACCAGCAGGGCCAGCCCCTCGTCCTTGATGCCGCCCACCGCCGCGAGGGCCACCAGCAGGCCGGTCAGCACCGCCAGCAGTGCGGCCGGCAGCCGCAGCCGCCGCATCGGGAAGGGCTCCGACCCCCGGTAGTGGGCGAAGGAGAGGCTCACGTTGCGGTTGCTCAGCAGGCACTGGACGGCGTTCACGGCGAAGAACGCTCCGCCGAGGGCCATCGCCGCCGGGCCGCGGTCCAGGGTCGCGCCGAGCGGCAGCAGACCCCAGGACACGAGGAAGATCCAGGGGAGCGCGCAGAGCGTGACCCGGGTGTAGAGG
Source organism: Streptomyces microflavus (assembly GCF_014650075.1). GTDB lineage: Bacteria > Actinomycetota > Actinomycetes > Streptomycetales > Streptomycetaceae > Streptomyces > Streptomyces microflavus. Next base: position 808,066 of record NZ_BMUG01000002.1, read on the forward strand.
TCGATGCGCTGGAGCTTGGTGCGCTCCGTCCAGCCGCGCCGCCAGCCCCGTACTTGCCCGATCACCTCGGTCAGCTCCTTCATGTCGTCCCCGTGGCCGTGGCCGTGACCGGATTCCGGCGCTCAGCCGCGCGGGTCCCAGCGGAACCACCGCTGCACAGCAAACACCGCGAACGCGGTCCAGGCCAGCGCCGCCACGGCCGCGGTGAGCAGGTCGCCGCCCTCCACACCGCCGAGCCAGCCGTGCCGGATGAGGGTCATCACGCCGGTCAGCGGCAGCAGTTCGAACACCGAGGCCAGGCCGTCCGGGAAGATGTCCAGCGGGACGAAGATCCCGGAGGCGAAGAGCGAGACGAAGAACAGCGGCAACGTGGTGAGCTGCGAGGTCTGGACCGTCCGGGTCACCGCGGAGGTCGCGGCCGCCAGGCCGGACATCATCACGAGACCCACCAGCAGACCCGCCAGGAACAGCTCGGGCCGCTTCGGCGCGCTCAGGTCGAAGGCGACCGCGCCGGCCGCGACCAGCAGCACGACCTGGACGAGCGCCAGCGCGACGGCGGGCAGCGCGTTGGCGGCCAGGATCTCGCGGTCGGTGACCTCACCGGTCCGCAGCCGCTTGAGGACGAGTTCCTCGCGCCGGGTGACGTAACCGGTGACGAGGGTCATGTAGACGACCTGGACCAGCACGATGCCGATGCCGCCGGTGAGGGCCGCGCCCGCGATGGAGAGACCGGTGCCGGCGAGGTCGATCTGCTGGAGCGAGGCCCGGATCGAGAAGATCATCACGATCGGCAGCACCAGGGCCACGAAGATCGCGGACCGGTTGCGGACCAGCAGGATCAGCTCGGCGCGGGCGAGGGCGGTGAGCCGCCGGACGGAGGCGGAGGCCTTCGAGGGGGATGAGGGGGAGCGGCCGGGGGCCGTGCGGTCGTCCGCGAGGACGGTGGGCGTCGTCATGCCGTCACCTTCTTCTTCGTCTCGTCCATGGGCTTGGCCCCGGCCCGGCGCGGGTCGTCGGCCCGGGAGCGGAGCTGCGTGTTCGCGATCTGGAGGAACGCCTCCTCCAGGGAGGCGGAACGGGCGTCGAGCCCGAGCAGCTGCACGCCCGACTCCCTTGCCCAGCCGAGCAGTTCGTGCAGCGACTCCTGGAGCGCGGGGGTGCGGATCTCGATCCGCTGCCCCTCGGCGGCCGCCCGCAGCGTGAGCGGAAGGTGCCCTGCCGGTACGCCGTCGGGCAGCGTGAACCGGATCCTGGCGGGCTGCGACGCGGTGACCTCGGCGGTCGTCCCGGCCGTCACGATCTGCCCCTGGTGCATGATCGCCAGCCGGTCCGCGAGCGCCTCGGCCTCCTCCAGGTAGTGCGTGGTCAGGAGTACGGTCGTGCCGCCGTCCCGGAGCGCCCGGATCAGGTCCCAGGTGTCGCGCCGGCCCTCGGCGTCCAGCCCCGTCGTCGGCTCGTCCAGGAAGAGGACCTCGGGCCGCGAGGTCAGGGCGAGCGCCAGGTCCAGGCGCCGCTTCTCGCCGCCGGAGAGCTGCTTGACCCGCACCCCGGTCCGGCTCGTGAGGCCGACCATCTCCAGGGCCTCGGCGGCGGGGCGGGCGCCGGTGGTGCACGCCGACCACATCCGCGCGGTCTCCATGACGGTGAGGTCGGAGGGGAAGCCGCCCTCCTGGAGCATCACCCCGGTCCGGGGCCGGACGGCGGCGCGTTCGCGGTACGGGTCGTGGCCGAGGACCTTGATGGTCCCGGAGGTCGGGAGCGCCAGCCCTTCCAGGAGCTCCACGGTGGAGGTCTTGCCGGCGCCGTTCGTCCCGAGCAGGGCGAACAGCTCGCCGCGGGCCACGGAGAAGGAGACCCCGGAAACGGCCTCGAAGCCGTCCTTGTAGCTGCGGCGGACCCCGTTCGCCGCGATCACCGTCTCCGCGTCTGCCGGGCCACCTGTCGTTCGGTCGCTGAGAAAGTCTTCGCTGGTCATGCTTCAAGCTTTCCGCCGGACCGGGCTCGCGAGCAGTGCGCGCTGTCACCACTGCTCATGACAAACGTCATGAGCAGTGGTGAGACGAAGTCCGGGGAACGACAAAGGCCCTGACCGAAATCGGTCAGGGCCTTTGTCTCTGTGGAGCGGACGACCAGGTTCGAACTGGCGACCTCAACCTTGGCAAGGTTGCGCTCTACCAACTGAGCTACGTCCGCAGTGCAACCACTCGGCTTTCACCGGTGGAGCGAGCACTACTCTACCTGATCCAACGGAGTGGTCTGAAGAGTCGTGCAGAGCGGGTGACAGGAATTGCACACTGCGCCTTCCCCCTGGAAGGGGGATGTTCTACTACTGAACTACACCCGCACGCGGCTCGGGATCCGGCCTTTCGGCCTCGCCCCTCGGCGTGCTCCAGACTCTAGCCGACCTGCAGGGGTGTCGCGCAAGTCGGCTCCCGGCGGGTCCCCCGGAGCGGTTCCCCCGGCCCCGGTCCCGCGCCTGTGCACCCCGCCTGACGGAGCGTCCGCCCCCGGGGCCGGAGCCCCGGGGCCCGCACCTCAGTCGGCCGCGTTGAACGCCTCGTAGACCTTCTTCGGGATCCGGCCGCGGGCCGGCACCTCCATCCGGTGCGAGCGGGCCCAGGCGCGGACGGCCGCGGGGTCCGGGGCGAGGGAGGTGTGGTGGTACGACGCGGGGGTCCTGCCGTGCTTACTGGCATTTGTCTGCTTTCGGCCGGCCGCCACGTAAGGGGCCAGGGCCTTCCGCAGTTTCTTCGCGTTGGCGGGATTGAGGTCGATCTCGTACGTCTTCCCGTCCAGGGCGAAGGTGACCGTTTCCGCCGCTGTTCCCCCGTCGATGTCGTCGGAGAGCGTAACCACTACGCGCTGGGCCACGGATATCGGTCCTTTCCTACGGCGTCGGCGCGTCGGGCGTGCGCCGGTGGGCCGGCCTTCCGGCTGTTAGGCGGATACGGATCGACTGATGTCGACAGTTCCGGTGTTCTCGGGGCAATGCTGCTTTCCCCGGTAATCATTTGTACAGCGGTTGGTACCGCATTGTGAAGCCCAGCCAATTACATCCGCGTGTCCGTGCGCAATCCGGCGGGTGATTTTTTCCCAGGACTTTTCTCGCACGTTGTCGCGGCCGATATCCGGGCGTGATCTGCGCCGAGCCGCCGGTGGCTGTGCCCCACGTCCGTTCCGTCCGATATCTACCCGCGTAGAATTTTCGGCCAGGTACGCTGAGTGGACCCGCGGGGGTCTGGGGAACCCCCCGGAGAGACAGCCGCACCACACCACCACACCGGGAGTGCCAGTGGCACGCGTCGTAGTCGACGTCATGCTCAAGCCGGAGATCCTCGACCCGCAGGGACAGGCGGTGCAGCGTGCGCTGCCCCGTCTCGGCTTTGAGGGAATCGCGGACGTTCGTCAGGGAAAGCGTTTCGAGCTGGAGGTCGAGGGGCCGGTGGACGACGCCGCCCTCGCCCGTATTAACGAGATGGCCGAGACCTTCCTCGCCAACACCGTCATCGAGGACTTCACCGTGAAGGTGGAGGAGGAGAAGTGACCACCCGTATCGGCGTCGTCACTTTTCCCGGCACCCTCGACGATCAGGACGCGCTGAGGGCCGTCCGGATCGCGGGTGCCGAGCCCGTATCGCTCTGGCACCGTGACAAGGACCTACACCAGGTCGACGCGGTCGTCCTGGCCGGCGGTTTCTCCTACGGGGACTACCTGCGGGCCGGTGCGATCTCGCGCTTCTCGCCGGTGATGGAGCCGCTCATCGAGCAGGCGAAGGCCGGTATGCCGGTCCTCGGCATCTGCAACGGCTTCCAGATCCTGACCGAGGCGCACCTGCTGCCCGGCGCGATGCTGCGCAACAACCACCTGCACTTCATCTGCCGCGACCAGAAGCTGCGGGTGGAGAACGCGGGGACCGCCTGGACCTCGGACTACAGCGCCGGCCAGGAGATCCAGGTCCCGCTCAAGAACATGGACGGCCGGTACACCGCCGACGAGCACACGCTCGACGAGCTGGAGGCCGAGGGCCGCGTTGCTTTCCGCTACCTGGACGGCAACCCCAACGGCTCGCTCCGCGACATCGCGGGCATCACCAACGCGGCGGGCAACATCGTCGGCCTGATGCCGCACCCGGAGCACGCCGTGGAGCCGCTCATCGGCACCGGCCGCACCGACGGCCTCGGTTTCTTCACCTCGATCATCAAGAAGCTGGTCAACGCATGAGCCTGGATACGGTCAAGCACGCGGCCGAGACCCCGGACGCCGAGCAGCCCTGGAAGGAGCTCGGCCTCAAGGAGGACGAGTACGCCCGGATCCGCGAGATCCTGGGCCGCCGTCCCACCGGCGCCGAGCTCGCCATGTACTCGGTGATGTGGTCGGAGCACTGTTCGTACAAGAGCAGCAAGGTCCACCTCAAGCAGTTCGGCGAGAAGGTCCCCGCCAACGACGCGATGCTCGTCGGCATCGGTGAGAACGCGGGCGTCGTCGACGTCGGCCAGGGGTACGCGGTCACCTTCAAGGTCGAGTCGCACAACCACCCCTCGTACATCGAGCCCTACCAGGGCGCGGCCACCGGCATCGGCGGCATCGTCCGCGACATCCTCGCCATGGGCGCCCGCCCGATCGCGGTGGTCGACCCGCTGCGCTTCGGCGCGGCCGACCACCCCGACACCAAGCGCGTCCTGCCGGGCGTCGTCGCGGGCATCGGCGGCTACGGCAACTGCCTGGGCCTGCCCAACATCGGCGGCGAGGTCGTCTTCGACGCCTGCTACCAGGGCAACCCGCTGGTCAACGCCGGCTGCATCGGCGTGATGAAGCACGAGGACATCCACCTCGCGCAGGCCTCCGGCCCCGGCAACAAGGTCATCCTGTACGGCGCCCGCACCGGCGGCGACGGCATCGGCGGCGTGTCCGTGCTGGCCTCGGAGACCTTCGAGTCCACCGGCCCCGCCAAGCGCCCCGCCGTCCAGGTCGGCGACCCGTTCCAGGAGAAGCTCCTCATCGAGTGCACCCTGGAGATCTTCAAGGAGAAGCTCGTCGCGGGCATCCAGGACCTCGGCGGCGCCGGGCTCTCCTGCGCCACCAGCGAGCTGGCCTCGGCCGGTTCCGGCGGTATGCGCGTCGAGCTGGACACCGTGCCGCTGCGCGACTCCTCCCTCTCGCCCGAGGAAATCCTCATGAGCGAGTCGCAGGAGCGCATGTGCGCGATCGTCGAGCCGCAGCACGTCGACCGCTTCCTGGAGATCTGCGAGAAGTGGGACGTCATCGCCACCGTCATCGGTGAGGTGACCGAGGGCTCCCAGCTGGAGATCTTCTGGCACGGCGAGCAGATCGTGGACGTGCCGCCGCGCTCGGTCGCCCACGAGGGCCCGACCTACAACCGCCCGTACGCCCGCCCGTCCTGGCAGGACGCGCTCCAGGCGGACGACGCCGGAAAGCTGGCCCGCCCGGCGAACGCGGCCGAGCTGCGCGAGCAGGTCCTGAAGCTGGTCGCCTCCCCGAACCAGGCCTCCAAGGCGTGGATCACCGACCAGTACGACCGCTTCGTGCAGGGCAACACCGTGCTGGCGATGCCCGAGGACGCGGGCATGGTCCGCATCGACGCCGAGACGAACCTGGGCGTGGCGATGGCGACCGACGGCAACGGCCGGTACGCCAAGCTCGACCCGTACACCGGCGCGCAGCTCGCGCTGGCGGAGTCGTACCGCAACGTCGCCGCCTCCGGCGCCAAGCCGCTCGCCATCTCGGACTGCCTGAACTTCGGTTCGCCCGAGGACCCGGACGTCATGTGGCAGTTCGCCGAGGCCACCCGCGGTCTCGCGGACGGCTGCCTGGAGCTGGGCACCCCGGTCACCGGCGGCAACGTCTCGCTCTACAACCAGACCGGTGAGACGGCGATCCACCCGACGCCGGTCGTGGCCGTGCTCGGTGTGATCGACGACGTCACCCGGCGTACGCCGGTCGCGTTCGCGGAAGAGGGCCAGCTCCTCTACCTGCTGGGCGACACCCACGAGGAGTTCGGCGGCTCGGCCTGGTCCGAGGTCGTCCACCAGCACCTCGGCGGCCTGCCGCCCAAGGTGGACCTCGGCCGGGAGAAGCTGCTCGCCGAGATCCTCATCTCCGCCTCCCGCGACGGCATGATCGACGCGGCGCACGACCTGAGCGACGGCGGCCTGATCCAGGCGGTCACCGAGTCCTGCCTGCGCGGCGGGAAGGGTGCCCGGCTGGTCGTGCCGGACGGCCTGGACACGTTCACGTTCCTCTTCTCGGAGTCGGCGGGGCGCGCGGTCGTCTCGATCCCGCGCAGCGAGGAGCTCCGCTTCAACGACATGTGCGGCGCACGGGGTCTGCCCGTCGCCCGCATCGGTGTCGTGGACGGCGAAGAGATCGAGATCCAGGGCGAGTTCAGCATTCCGCTGAGCGAGCTCCGTACGGCGCACGAGGCGACGATCCCCGCGCTGCTCGCCTGAGCCGAGCAGTCGCGCGTACGTCTGAAGCCCCCGCCCCGGGCCATCCGGGGCGGGGGCTTCGGCCTTCCCCGAACCTTCGCGAACCCTCTTGATGGGAATTACGTAATTACGTAAGGTTGGTGTCATGGAGCTGGAGCAGCGGGTCGCCGAGCTGGAGAGGCGGCTCACGGCGCTGGAGCGGCAGGACCGTGAGTCCCCCCGCCTGGGCGACGGCGACTTCTGGGCGTTGAACGGGCTGAAACAGCAGCTCGCCGACGTCGGGGAGGCCGCGGCCGACGGGGGAGTGCTCTTCACCGGAGCGGTCCGGCTGCCCACCGGCGAGCAGTACGAGTGGCAGTACGGGGCCCTCACCGGCGCCCTCCTCGAAGAGGAGGGCACGGGCGACGAGGAGCGGCCCGACGGCGCGTCGGCGACGGCGGATTCGCTCGCCGCGCTCGGCCACCCGGTACGGCTGCGCCTGCTCCGCGAGATCCTCGGCGGCCGCCGTACCGCCGCCGAACTGGCCGCGCTCGACGCGGTCGGCACCACCGGCCAGATCTACCACCACCTGCGCCAGCTGACCGGCGCGGGCTGGCTCCACACGGCCGGCCGCGGCCGGTACGAGGTGCCGGCCGCCCGGGTGGTGCCGCTGCTGGTGGTGCTGGCGGCGGCGAGGCCGTAGAACCGACCGGAAACAGGGGGAAGTGATCATGTCCGTCCGCAGAGCCATGTCCGTCCGCAAAGCCCTGATGGTGCTCTACCGCGTGTGCTGGCTCGTCTTCGTGGCGCTGGTGCTCATCGGGGTCTTCGCCGAGCCGCTGCTGCCCTTCGGCCTGACCTTCGTGCCCGCGGTCGTGGCCGTGGCCATCGGGTTCGCGCTGAGCCGCAGCGGACCGAAGGAGGCGCTGAAGGACCGTCCCGCCGTGGAGGTCGATCCGCCGGTGACCGGCCGCTGGTCCGCCCTGAACAGCCCGGCGGACAAGGTCCCGAGCCACGGGACGCACGTGTACGGGCAGACGTACGCGATCGACATCGTGGCCGAGCCGGAGACCGCTGACGGCGAGTCCCCGGCCCGCCCCCCCGTTCCGCCTGTTCTGGCCGGTCGTCCGGCGCAACCGCGACTTCCCGGCCTTCGGCGCCCCGCTGCTCGCGGTGGCCGACGCCACGGTCGTCCGGGCGAGCGACGGCCGGCGCGACCACCTGAGCCGCAACTCGCTGCCCGCGCTCGCCTATCTGATGCTGATCGAGGGCGGCGTACGGGACATGCTCGGCGCGCGGGCAATCATCGGCAACCACGTGATCCTGGACCTAGGGGAGGGCACGTACGCCGTCTACGCCCACGTACAGCGCGGCTCGCTCCAGGTGAGGGCCGGGGACACCGTCCGGGCCGGACAGCCCATCGCCCGTGTCGGGAACTCCGGCAACACCACCGAACCCCACCTCCACTTCCACCTCATGGACGGCCCGGATCCGGATTCGGCCCGAGGTATCCCGTTCACCTGGCGGGGTGTCGGGGTCCCGGCGAACGGCGAGGAGTTCACCGTCGGCACCGATGTCAGTGGGGCCCGTTAGTCTCGGCCCCATGCCCCCGGCCAAGAAGCGCCCGCGCGCCTACGACCACCTCAGGACCCGGACGGCGGTCCTCGCCCAGTTCGCCCATGTCCGTGACGCCGTCGCCGAGTTGACGCCCGAGCAGCTCGCCCGGCCGACCCGGCTCGGCGACTGGACGGTCCGCGAGCTCGCCGCGCATGTCGCGATGGTCCTGGGCAGCGTGAGCCGCTCCCTGGCCGTGCCGGAGCCGCCGGGACCCAAGCCCGGCCTCACGCTCCTGGAGTGGCCGCCCGCGACCTCGGCTTACGCCGCCCGGATCGCGGAGGACGTCGAGGACCTGGCGACCGGCCGCCCCGACCTCACCGCGCTGTACGGGGAGGTCGAGGCGGCGTTCCTCGCGGACGTCCCGGCCTCCGGCACGGGGGAGCGGCTGCTGCCCACCCGGGTCGGCACCATGCGGCTGGCCGACTTCCTGGTCACCCGGACCGTCGAGCTGATCGTCCACACCGACGACCTCAACGAGGCGCTCGGGACGGAGATCCCGTACGACCGGCAGGCCCTGGCCGCCTGCACCCGGCTGCTGGCGGACGCCCTCGCGGACCGGGCGCCCGGCGGTTCGGTCGAGGTACGCGTCCCGCCGTTCGCGGTGGTCCAGTGCATCGGCGGCCCCAAGCACACCCGGGGCACCCCGCCCAACGTCGTGGAGACCGGCCCGCTGACCTGGATCCGCCTCGCCACCGGTCGTACGGAGTGGGCGCGGGCCCTGGAGAACGCCGAGGTCAGCGCGAGTGGCGAGCGCGCCGATCTGGCGGAGCTGCTGCCCCTGATGGGCTGACGGACACAAGGCGACGGAACCGGATCGGGGCCCCGTTCCGTCACATCGCCATGCACACACAACGTATGGCAGTCAGCGTCAGCGTCCTGGCCCTCCTCACCCTCGCCGCCTGCGGTACGGAGTCGGGTTCCGGCTCCGGCTCCGGTGACGGCAGCGACACCGTGCAGAGCGATGTGCCCGTCACGGGGGTGGCGTGGAGCGTCGACTCCCTGACCGTCGGCGGGAAGAAGACCGGGGCCCCGGAGGGCTCCCGGCTGGAGATCGACCCGAAGGGCCGGGCCAAGGCCGGCTTCGGCTGCAACCACATCAGCGCGGACGCCCGCGTCGAGGGCGACCGGATCACCTTCGGCAAGCCCGTCTCCACGCAGATGGCGTGCGACGAGACCACCGAGAAGGCCGAGAAGGCCGCCCTCGCCGCGATGGACGGCGAAGTCACCGCCAAGCTCTCCGGCGAGAAGCTGACCCTCACCACCGAGGGCGGCGACACCATCGCACTCAGCGAGGAGAAGCCGGCCGACCTGGTGGGCACGCGGTGGGCGGTGAACACGCTCCTCAGCGGAGAGACGGCGACCACCGTCCCCGCCGATCTGCCGAAGGAGCGGGTGCCCCACCTGACCTTCGGCGAGGACGGCACGGTGCACGGCAACTCCGGCTGCAACTCCTTCCACGGCAAGGCGGCGGTCAAGGGCTCCACGATCGACTTCGGCCCGCCGGCCGGCACCCGGAAGATGTGCCCGGAGGCCGAGATGGAGGTGGAGCGCGCGGTACTCGCGGCCCTGGACGGCCCGGCGACGTACACGATCAAGGGCAGCACGCTCACCGTCACGTCGAAGGACGGCAAGGGCATCGGCGCCACGGCCGCCCCGGCGAAGAGCGAGGGCACCCAGGAACAGGGTTGAACCCGGCTCCCCGGTGTGAGGCTCACCACGAAACGAGCGTTCGGACAGCGGCCGGGGCGGGCCCGGGGCAGGTTCACCGAGCGCCACGGCCGGAAGGCCGCCAACCGGTCGCCGCGGCGGGTCCCTACCGGCCGGTAACCGGTCCCCGGCCCGGGAGTGAGCGCCGCAGCCGCTCCCCGGGGACCCCGGCGCTCGGACGATGGTCACACAGGGTCACCGGCCGAAGTCCCGCGAATCGCCCGCCCGGCGCGACGGGCCGACCCGTTCCCCGTGCTCCGCCCCGGCTTTGCCGACCGGTCCCCAATTCGGACCAGTGGTCGATCTCGCCTACACTCGGTGCCGTGCCCCGTGGTGATGGACGACTCAACCACGACCTGCTCCCCGGAGAGAAAGGCCCCCAGGACGCTTGTGGCGTCTTCGGTGTCTGGGCTCCGGGTGAAGAGGTCGCCAAGCTCACCTATTTCGGACTGTATGCCCTGCAGCACCGCGGACAGGAATCCGCGGGCATCGCAGTGAGCAACGGGTCCCAGATCCTCGTCTTCAAGGACATGGGACTGGTCTCGCAGGTCTTCGACGAAACGTCTCTGGGTTCCCTCCAGGGCCATATCGCGGTCGGTCATGCCCGCTACTCCACCACCGGTGCCTCGGTGTGGGAGAACGCGCAGCCGACGTTCCGTGCCACCGCGCACGGCTCGATCGCCCTCGGCCACAACGGGAACCTGGTCAACACGGCCCAGCTCGCGGAGATGGTCGCCGACCTCCCCCGCAAGGACGGCCGCGCCACCCAGGTCGCCGCGACCAACGACACCGACCTGGTGACCGCACTGCTCGCCGGGCAGCGCGACGAGAACGACAAGCCCCTCACCATCGAGGAAGCCGCCGCCAAGGTGCTCCCCGACGTCAAGGGCGCGTTCTCGCTCGTCTTCATGGACGAGCACACCCTCTACGCCGCCCGTGACCCGCAGGGCATCCGCCCGCTGGTACTCGGCCGGCTCGAGCGCGGCTGGGTGGTCGCCTCCGAGTCCGCCGCGCTCGACATCTGCGGCGCCAGCTACGTACGCGAGATCGAGCCGGGTGAGCTCGTCGCCATCGACGAGAACGGCCTGCGCACCTCCCGATTCGCAGAAGCGAAGCCCAAGGGCTGTGTCTTCGAGTACGTCTACCTGGCCCGTCCCGACACCGACATCGCCGGCCGGAACGTCTACCTCTCCCGGGTGGAGATGGGCCGCCGACTGGCCGCCGAAGCCCCCGCAGAGGCGGATCTGGTCATAGCGACCCCGGAATCCGGCACCCCCGCCGCGATCGGGTACGCGGAGGCCAGCGGTATCCCGTTCGGCGCCGGACTGGTGAAGAACGCCTACGTCGGCCGGACCTTCATCCAGCCCTCGCAGACCATCCGCCAGCTCGGTATCCGGCTCAAGCTGAACCCGCTGAAGGAAGTCATCAAGGGCAAGCGCCTGGTGGTCGTCGACGACTCGATCGTCCGCGGCAACACCCAGCGCGCACTGGTCCGGATGCTCCGCGAGGCCGGGGCCGCCGAGATCCACATCCGGATCTCCTCGCCGCCGGTCAAGTGGCCCTGCTTCTTCGGCATCGACTTCGCGACCCGCGCCGAGCTGATCGCCAACGGCATGACCGTCGACGAGATCTGCACCTCGATGGGGGCCGACTCCCTGTCGTACATCTCGATCGACGCGATGATCGAGGCGACCACGATCGACAAGCCCAACCTGTGCCGCGCCTGCTTCGACGGTGAGTACCCGATGGAGCTCCCGGACCCGGAGCTGCTCGGCAAGCAGCTGCTGGAGACCGAGCTGGCGGCAGGGCCCGCGGCCACCGCCGCGGCCGACGCGCTGCGCCGTCCGTGACCCGGACGCGCGGCCGCCTCCCCCACCAGCCCCGTATCTCCACACGAAAGATCCCAGGCCATGTCTGAGACAACAGGTGCTTCCTACGCGGCGGCCGGAGTCGACATCGAAGCCGGTGACCGCGCCGTCGAGCTGATGAAGGAGTGGGTGAAGAAGACGCAGCGCCCCGAGGTCGCGGGCCTCGGCGGACTCGGCGGCTTCGCCGGCCTCTTCGACGCCTCGGCGCTCAAGCGCTACGAGCGCCCGCTCCTGGCCTCCGCCACCGACGGTGTCGGCACCAAGGTGGACCTGGCGCGTCAGATGGGCGTGTACGACACCATCGGCCACGACCTCGTCGGCATGGTCGTGGACGACCTCGTCGTCTGCGGGGCCGAGCCGCTCTTCATGACCGACTACATCTGCGTCGGCAAGGTGCACCCCGAGCGTGTCGCGGCCATCGTGAAGGGCATCGCCGAAGGCTGTGTCCTCGCGGGCTGCGCCCTGGTCGGCGGCGAGACGGCCGAGCACCCGGGTCTCCTCGGCCCGGACGACTTCGATGTCGCGGGAGCCGGTACGGGCGTGGTCGAGGCCGACCGCCTGCTCGGCCCGGACCGTATCCGCAAGGGTGACGCCGTCATCGCGATGGCGTCCTCCGGTCTTCACTCGAACGGGTACTCGCTCGTCCGCCACGTGGTCTTCGACCGGGCCGGCTGGACGCTGGACCGCGAGGTCGAGGAGTTCGGCCGGACGCTCGGCGAGGAGCTCCTGGAGCCCACCCGGATCTACTCGCTGGACTGCCTGGCGCTCACCCGCACGACCGAGGTGCACGGCTTCAGCCACGTCACCGGCGGCGGCCTGGCGAACAACCTGGCCCGGGTCGTCCCGGACGGGCTGCACGCCACCGTGGACCGCTCCACCTGGACGCCCGGCGCGGTCTTCGACCTGGTGGGCAAGGCCGGGAACGTGGAGCAGCTGGAGCTGGAGAAGACGCTGAACATGGGCGTCGGCATGATCGCGATCGTCCCGGCCGACTCGGTGGACGCGGCGCTCACGACCCTGTCCGACCGCGGGGTCGACTCCTGGGTCGCCGGTGAGATCACCGACCGCGGTGACCACGCCACGGGCGCCGAGCTGACCGGCAGCTACGCACGCTAGGCCGTACGCCGTGTGGTGTGCCGGGCCGCCCGGCACACCACGAGAGGGCACGGCGGAGCCGGTCCGGGACAGCCCGCTCGTCGGCGCACTCCGGGCACTCCGGATCAGGACACGAAGAAGCGCCGGACCGGGACGTACGGATCCGGTCCGGATCGGGACACACAGAACCCGGCCCGGGGCAGGCCCGGACCGGGTTGATGTGTCAGCGCGAGGTCAAGCGCCGCGGCGCTGCGACGAGGGGCCGGACTGATCGTCCTGATCCTCGCCATCGTCCTCGTTGTAGCGATCCGCGTACTGTGCGTACGGGTCATCTTCCTCGTCGTCGTCCTCGAACGGCTCGGCGTTCGGTGGCTGACTCGAAGGAGATGCGCCCAGCTCATTGGCCAGACGCGACAGGTCCGTTCCGCCGCTGCTGTACTTCAGCTGGCGGGCGACCTTGGTCTGCTTGGCCTTTGCCCGGCCGCGCCCCATGGCTCGACCCCCTCGGTGACGGGGCTCGACGGCCCCAGAGTCTTGACACGCGTTCATGTTTCAGGACGGACTCTCGACAGAGAGACCGCGCCCGTAGGGCTTTAACGGTACCTGCTTCCGTGGCCATACGGTACGCCGCCCGCGTCTTGCGCCCCGGTACAGGGCCAGTGAGGAGCCCCGTCCCCGCTGGTCAACTGCGATTTTAACCTCTTCTTGGCGGACGACCCGCCGACCGGCGTGAGTCTTGTCTCCTGCCGGCCGGCGGGCCGCCCGCGTGCGCGTCAGCGACCGCGCGCCTCGGCCATCCGCTGCTCGGCGATCCGGTCGGCCGCCGCGGCGGGCGGAATGCCGTCCGCCTTCGCACGTGCGAATATTTCCAGCGTGGTGTCGAAGATCTTCGTCGCCTTCGCCTTGCACCGGTCGAAGTCGAACCCGTGCAGCTCGTCGGCGACCTGGATCACGCCGCCGGCGTTGACCACGTAGTCGGGTGCGTAGAGGACCGACCGGTCGGCCAGGTCCTTCTCGACACCCGGGTGGGCCAGCTGGTTGTTGGCCGCGCCGCACACCACCTTCGCCGTGAGCACCGGAACGGTCGCGTCGTTGAGCGCGCCGCCGAGCGCGCAGGGCGCGTAGATGTCGAGACCCTCGGTGCGGATCAGCGTCTCGGTGTCCGCCACCACGGTGACCTCCGGGTGCAGATCGGTGATCCGGCGCACCGACTCCTCGCGTACGTCGGTGATCACGACCTCGGCCCCGTCGGAGAGCAGGTGCTCGACGAGGTGGTGGCCCACCTTGCCGACCCCGGCGACGCCGACCTTGCGGCCGCGCAGCGTCGGGTCGCCCCACAGGTGCTGGGCCGAGGCCCGCATGCCCTGGAAGACACCGAACGCGGTGAGGACGGAGGAGTCGCCGGCGCCGCCGTTCTCGGGGGAGCGGCCGGTGGTCCAGCGGCACTCCCGGGCGACGACGTCCATGTCGGCGACGTAGGTGCCGACATCGCAGGCGGTGACGTACCGGCCGCCGAGCGAGGCGACGAACCGGCCGTAGGCCAGGAGGAGTTCCTCCGTCTTGATCTTCTCCGGGTCGCCGATGATGACGGCCTTGCCGCCACCGTGGTCGAGTCCGGCCAGGGCGTTCTTGTACGACATCCCGCGCGACAGGTTCAGCGCGTCGGCGACGGCCTCGGCCTCGGTCGCGTACGGGTAGAAGCGGGTGCCGCCGAGGCCGGGGCCGAGGGCGGTGTTGTGGAGGGCGATGACGGCCTTGAGGCCGGTGGCACGGTCCTGGCAGATCACGACTTGCTCGTGACCCCCCTGATCCGAGTGGAACAGGGTGTGCAGGACGCCGTTAGTCACATCGGTCACTGTGGTGACTCCCAAGTACGAAGCGGCGGAGGCTCTCCTAGGGGTGGGGAGAGCCCCGGACCGACCGGCACGGCCGGTCCGATGGGCAAGAGCGTAAGTCCTCCGGCGGCGCGGATCTGCCCCCGTGCGGAGGATCACCCCCTGGGGGTGTACGCGCGTGGCACGATGCGCTGCATGTCGGTGGTGTCTTCAGTGGTCGTCCCTTACACGTCCTACCTCCGGGTGTACGAGCCGCTCGCCGCCTTCGCGGAGCCCGAGCGCAGTCACTGGGCCCGTTACGCCCGGCGCCCGGTGCTGCCCACCGCCCAGGACGAACTGCGCCGCTCACTGGCCGACCTGGTGCCGACCCCGCCGGTCGGGGTGCCCGTCCACGAGAGCGGCGACGCGTTCGTGGCGGAGCTGGACGGGGTGCTGTGCGTCTGCCCGTGGCGGACCCGGCTGCGGGCGTGGCTCGCACTGGAGGAGCTGGAGGGGCCGGGGGAAGCGGGGGGAATGTTTCCGGCCAACGTGCTGGACGTCCTGCTGCCCGCCGTGGTGCGGGACCAGGCGCGGGCGGACCACGAGCGCTGGCAGCGGCACAACCCGGACGCGCGGCCGTGGATCCGCACCACGGTGTGGCAGGTCCCGGTGCGCTGGTTCGTCCTCTTCCGCGACGAGGAGCGGGAGTACGCGGCGGCGGACGGCGAGGGCGGGGAGCCGGTGCTGCGCTACCGCACGCCGATGGTGGAGGCCCGGCGCCGGCTGGCCCGGGGGCTGCGGACGCTGCGCGAGAGCGCCGCCCAGGGACCGCTCACCGAGGGGCTCGTGGATGTGGGGCGCTGGCTGGAGGAGTTCCATCCGCGCTCTCTCGTGGAGCTCGACTACGGCGGTCTGGTGCACGCGCTCTCCGCGGAGCAGCTCGCCGGGGACCGGTCGGCCGCGGATGTGGCGGAGGGGCTCGCCGCGCTGGGCACCGGCGACAGCGAGGGCGCCGGAGAGGCGTACGCACGGCTCGCGGAGCGGTGGCGGGCGGTCCGGGACCGCCAGTTCACGAACTGACCGGCCCGTCGGTCGGTCCGTTCACCAATTGACGTGAAAAGGCCCACAGCGGCATCAACGTGATGGAACCGGGGCATCCTTCATCCAGGACGGACCGGAAGTCGGACCGGGCGGGAAGGAGGGGTGCGGGAGTCCGGTGGAGCAGTCGGCCGGATCGCCAGGGTGGAGGCAGCGAAGGGCGGCTGACGGGTCGTGAACCTGCGTCCCGTGTGGCACGTGGGGTGGGTGAGGCGGAAGAGTACGCCTCAGGAGCCGGGACCTACGTCCCGAACCGGGCCTTTGCCTCAAGCGTGATGGATAGCACTAACGGGGCCCTTGCGCTCATCCCTACTCCTCGTGCCAAAATAGGACAAGGAGTCCGGGGAGGGCTCCTTCTGTCCAAGTAAGGGCGGAATACTCAGCATTGCACGCTATGGGGGGTCTGATGACTCCTGATCGCTCTGTGACTGATCGTCACGGTGGTGTGACTGTCCGCTATGGCATGGTCCATCGGCTTCCGTCGCTGATGAACACCTGGGAGGGCAATTCCATCGGTTTGGCCGACGCGGCTGGACGGATGGTGTAGTTGTAGTGCCGAGGACAAGCCGTTCGTCCTATAACCGACTCGGCCCGCGTCCGCCATTTCGGGCAACGCGGGTCAAGGTGCAGAATTTAGAGGAAAGAACCGAGAAGGTTCGGTTCTCCCGAGGAGGCCGCTCATGACCGCTCGCACCCCTGATGCCGAGCCGCTGCTGACCCCGGCTGAGGTTGCCACGATGTTCCGCGTGGACCCGAAGACGGTCACCCGTTGGGCCAAGGCTGGCAAGCTCACGTCCATCCGCACGCTCGGTGGACATCGCCGGTACCGCGAGGCAGAGGTCCGCGCACTGCTTGCGGGTATTCCGCAGCAGCGCAGCGAGGCCTGACACACCCCTGTCACGCAGCGCAGCAGCAGTAACAGCATCACAACCGGGCAGTCGTCAGGTCCCCCAACCTCCGGCCGCCCATACATAGCTCCATTCGACGGACGCCTGCCCCAACGGGCGTCATACCTGTGTACGGGTGCGTCGTTTCGATCGCGCTGGACTCCGCCGGGTCCAGCGCGATCTTTTTATGTCCCGGTGCTCTGGGCCGGCAGCGTCCCGCCGGGCCTCTCGTGCCCCCGTAAGCCGCTCGTACACCCTCCGAGGGGCCCGCAGAACGGGTGACCGATAACCGGGTGGTCGGTCGGCTTCCAGGCCTTCCAGGGCCCGCCGGCGGATCGCCCGCCCGCCCGTCCCGGCGCCCTTCGTGGGTCTGTGAGCGGGTCTGTGCGGGAGTGTGGGTGAGCGTCCCGGACTCGGTGGGACAGCCCCGGACGGAACGGTCCGGCCGAACGCTCGGGCCGGTGCAATTGCACATATTAAATTCGCCAGTTGTAGGACAGGCGTAAAGTGCCCCGGTCTGAAAACTCTTTCGGTGACACCCGTCACACTGCCGGATGCTTGCCAACTACGAGCCTGCCACTGTCCGGACGCGGAATCACCCGGCCGATGGTCATGAAGCGGCGGGCCTTTCGTCCTCGCCCCCGTCCGGCTCCACGGCGGCGCCTGCCGCGGCCGCGGGGCTTCCGGTGCGGTTCCGGGGCTCCTGCGGCTCGTCCGGAGCGCCTGGAGCCGCCCCGGACGCCTGTGCGTCCCGGTCGCCGTCCCCGGGCTCCATGGCGAGGCGCAGCAGCCGGTGGCAGACGGGGCAGTGGCGGGTGAGGTGCCCGTAGCCGTAGGCGGCCGCCAGATGGGCACGGAGCAGTGCGCGGGTCTCGTGTCGTGCTGTGGACGCGGACATACGAGCCACCTCCCGGTGAGCCCGGCCGTCCCCCGCCGTAGGAAGCGCCGAGGGAAACAGGGACAGCCTCTGCTCTACGGGGTACCCGTGGCGGGAGGAGCCGTCAAGGGTGCGAGGAGCCGTCAGGACGCGAGAAAGCCCGGATCGAAACGATCCGGGCTTTCTCCTACTGCGGTCCTGACGGGATTTGAACCCGCGGCCTCCACCTTGACAGGGTGGCGAGCACTCCAAACTGCTCCACAGGACCAGGTTTTCGCTGCTGCCTTGCGGCTGGCTGCGAAACCAGACTGTACAGGAGGTGGGAGGCCCAGGTCGACTTCACTCCTGGTGGTGACACCGTCACCGCCCCACCACCCCTGTCTCAGGGCGCGAGGGCGTCGATGGCCTTCACGATCCGCTTGTCGGAGACGGGGAACGCGGTGCCCAGAGCGTGCGCGAAGTAGCTGACCCGCAGCTCCTCGATCATCCAGCGGACGTCGAGCACCTCCTGCCCCACCGGCCGCCCCTGCGGGAGCTGTTCGAGCAGCCACGCGTACTCGTCCTGCATCTCGTGGACCTTCGCCATCCGCGTGGTGTCCCGCTGGACGGCCGTCGGCATCTGCTGGAGTCGCCGGTCGGCCGCCACGAGGTACCGCATCAGGTCCGGCAGTCGGCGCAGTCCGGTCGCCGTAACGAAACCGGACGGTACGAGTCTGGCCAGTTGCTCCCGTACGTCGGTGACGTTGGCGACCAGCGTCAGGCTGTTGGTCGACTTCAGCCGACGCTCGCAGGCCTGCCAGGCGGCCAGGATCTGCTGCACCTGGTCGATCGTGCGGACGGTCAGGTCCACCAGATCGGCGCGCACCTTGTCGTACAGCGTCCGGAACGCCTTCTCGTCCCACGCCGGGCCGCCGTGCGCGGCGATCAGCCGGTCGGCGGCGGCGGTGGCGCAGTCCTCGAAGAGGGCCTGGACCGAGCCGTGCGGATTACGGGACAGGGCCAGCTTCTGCTGGTTGGAGAGCCGGTCGGAGGCGAACTTCGCCGGGTTGACCGGGATGTTCAGCATGATCAGCCGCCGGGTCCCGCGCCACATGGCCTGCTGCTGCTCGGCCTCGGTGTCGAAGAGCCGTACGGCGACGGTCTCGCCCTGGTCCACCAGCGCCGGGTACGCCTTCACCGGCTGCCCGGCCCGGCGGGTCTCGAAGACCTTGTTCAGCGTGCCGATCGTCCAGTCCGTGAGGCCCGAGCGCTCGATGGACTCGCCGGAGGGCCCGGCGGTCGCCGCGGCCGCCTTGGAGAGCGCCTGGCGGGCCTTCGGGCGCAGCTGGAGCTTCAGCGCCTCCAGATCCTTGTCCTCGGCGACTTTGCGGCGCCGCTCGTCGACGATCCGGAACGTGATCTTCAGGTGGTCCGGGACCCGGGAGAGGTCGAAGTCGTCCGCCGTGACCGGCACCCCGACCATCCGCTGGAGCTCCCGCGCCAGGGTGAACGGCAGCGGCTCCTGCAGCGGCACCGCCCGGTCCAGGAACTTGTCCGCGTAGTCCGGCGCGGGGACGTAGTGCCGGCGGATCGGCTTCGGCAGCGAGCGGATCAGCTCGGTGACGACCTCCTCGCGCAGCCCCGGGATCTGCCAGTCGAAGCCCTCCGAGGTGACCTGGTTGAGCACCTGGAGCGGGATGTGGACGGTCACACCGTCCGCGTCCGCACCGGGCTCGAACTGGTACGTCACCTTGAACTTGAGCTTCCCCTGCCGCCAGGAGTCCGGGTAGTCGTCCTTGGTGACGGCCCCGGCCTTCTCGTTGATCAGCATGGAGCGCTCGAAGTCGAGCGCGTCCGGCTCCTCGCGCTTCTTGTCCTTCCACCACGAGTCGAAGTGCGCCCCGGAGACGATGTGCTCCGGAATCCGCTGGTCGTAGAAGTCGAAGAGCGTCTCGTCGTCCACGAGGATGTCGCGGCGCCGGGCGCGGTGCTCCAACTCCTCCACCTCGCCGAGGAGTTTGCGGTTGTCGTGGAAGAACTGGTGGTGGGTGCGCCAGTCGCCCTCGACCAGGGCGTTGCGGATGAACAGGTCCCGCGAGGCCTCCTGGTCGATACGGCCGAAATTGACCTTGCGCTGGGCGATGATCGGCACGCCATAGAGCGTGACCCGCTCGTACGCCATCACCGCGGCCTGGTCCTTCTCCCAGTGCGGCTCGCTGTAGGTGTGCTTCAGCAGGTGCTGGGCCAGCGGCTCGATCCACTCCGGCTCGACCCTGGCGTTGACCCGCGCCCAGAGCCGGGATGTCTCCACCAGCTCCGCCGACATCACGAACCGCGGCTGCTTCTTGAAGAGCGCCGACCCGGGGAAGATCGCGAACTTGGCGTTGCGCGCGCCCACGTACTCGTTCTTCTCAGTGTCCTTCAGCCCGATGTGCGACAGCAGCCCGGACAGCAGCGAGGTGTGCACCGCCTGCTCCGGGATGGACTCCTCGCCCTTGGGCTCCTCGACGGCGATGCCCATCTGCTTCGCGACCGTACGCAGCTGCGCGTAGATGTCCTGCCATTCGCGGATGCGCAGGAAGTTCAGATACTCCTGCTTGCACATCCGGCGGAACGAGGACGAGCCACGCTCCTTCTGCTGCTCGCGGACGTAGCGCCAGAGGTTCAGGTACGCCAGGAAGTCGGACGTCTCGTCCTTGAACCGGGCGTGCTGCTGGTCGGCCTGCGTCTGCTTCTCCGCGGGCCGCTCGCGCGGGTCCTGGATGGAGAGCGCGGCGGCGATGACCATGACCTCGCGGGCGCAGCCGTTCTTGTCGGCCTCGATGACCATCCGGGCCAGCCGCGGGTCGACGGGCAGCTGGGAGAGCTTGCGGCCGAGCGGGGTGAGTCGCTGCCCCTTCTTCCCCTCCCCCGTGGACTTCTCGCCCTGCTCCAGCGCCCCCAGCTCCTGGAGGAGCTGCACGCCGTCCCGGATGTTGCGGTGGTCCGGCGGGTCGATGAACGGGAACTTCTCGATCTCGCCGAGACCGGCGGCGGTCATCTGGAGGATGACGGAGGCCAGGTTGGTCCGCAGGATCTCCGGATCGGTGAACTCCGGCCGGGTGAGGAAGTCGTCCTCCGAGAACAGCCGGATGCAGATGCCGTCCGACGTACGGCCGCAGCGGCCCTTGCGCTGGTTGGCGCTGGCCTGGGAGATCCGTTCGATGGGCAGCCGCTGGACCTTGGTGCGGTGGCTGTAGCGGGAGATACGGGCGTTGCCCGGGTCGATCACGTACTTGATGCCGGGGACGGTCAGCGAGGTCTCGGCGACGTT
Source organism: Streptomyces microflavus (assembly GCF_014650075.1). Classification (GTDB taxonomy): domain Bacteria; phylum Actinomycetota; class Actinomycetes; order Streptomycetales; family Streptomycetaceae; genus Streptomyces; species Streptomyces microflavus. Next base: position 828,746 of record NZ_BMUG01000002.1, read on the forward strand.
GGTCGCCAGCACGATGCGGCGTCCCGTGTGGCGCTGGAACACGCGGTGCTGCTCGGCGTGCGAGAGGCGCGCGTACAGGGGGAGCACCTCGGTATGTCTGAGGTTCCGCTTGTTCAGCGCGTCCGCCGTGTCCCGGATCTCGCGCTCGCCGGAGAGGAAGACCAGGACGTCACCGGGGGCCTCGTGGCTCAGCTCGTCGACGGCGTCGCAGATCGCGGTGATCTGGTCGCGGTCGGAGTCCTCGCTGTCGTCTTCAAGGAGCGGGCGGTAGCGGACCTCCACCGGATACGTACGCCCGCTGACCTCCACGATCGGTGCCTCGCCGAAGTGGCGCGCGAACCGCTCCGGGTCGATGGTCGCCGAGGTGATGACGACCTTCAGGTCCGGGCGCTTGGGCAGCAGCCGGGCCAGATAGCCGAGCAGGAAGTCGATGTTGAGGGACCGCTCGTGGGCCTCGTCGATGATGATCGTGTCGTACGCCAGCAGCTCGCGGTCCGTCTGGATCTCGGCGAGCAGGATGCCGTCCGTCATCAGCTTCAGATACGTCGACTCCGGGTTCACCTGGTCGGTGAAGCGGACCTTCCAGCCGACGGTCTCGCCCAGTGGCGTCTTCAGCTCGTCCGCGACGCGCTCCGCGACCGTGCGCGCGGCGATCCGGCGGGGCTGGGTGTGCCCGATCATGCCCCGGACCCCGCGCCCCAGCTCCATACAGATCTTGGGGATCTGCGTGGTCTTCCCGGACCCGGTCTCACCGGCGACGATCACGACCTGGTGGTCGCGTATCGCCTCCAGGATCTCGTCCTTCTTCTGGCTGACCGGCAGCTCTTCCGGGTACGACAGGGCCGGCAGCCGGGCCGCGCGCACCGCGAGCCGTTCGGCCGCCTTGCCCGCCTCGGCCGCGATCTCGTCCAGCACGGACTGGCGGGCCTCGGGCTTGCGGATGCGGCGCGCTCCTTCGAGGCGCCGGCCGAGCCGGTTCGCGTCACGGAGCGAGAGCTGTCCGAGCTGGGACTGGAGATCGGCAAAGGAAGTAGACATACGGATCCCAGGATCTCACCCGGGCCCGAGGAGTGGCGACCTCATTTCGCGCGGACTGCGTCACGCGGAGGGGGAGCGGGCCGGCGGGCGACCGGTGACCGATGCGGCGGGCGCGGTCACGGCACGTACCATTTCGGGCAGTCGACCGCTCAGCCCGGTTCCAGCGCGAGAAAGGCCTGCCCCGTGTCCCGTACGCAGTGGTGCTGCCTGACGGCGCTGCTCGCGATCGTGATGGGGCTGCTGTGCGGGCCGATGGGCGCGGCTTCTTCTTATGCCGACGCGTCACCCCCTGAGGCTGCCGCGGTCACCGTCAGGGAAGCGGTGACGGTCGCGGCGGCCGCCCCGGCCCCCGTCATGGAGGCCCTCGACGCCGGCACCCCGGTCCCTGGATGCGGCAAGCCCGGCGACCACGACAGCGAGCCCGGTGTCCCGACCCGGGCCCGTGGAGCGTACGACCAGGCCCCCGGCCTCGCCCCGTGGGGGCTGCCCGCCGCGACGGGCGCCCTGCCGGCCGTGCCGCCGCCAGGGATACGGGTCCGGGCCCCCGTTCCCGCCACACCGACCCCCGTAGAGCTCTCCGTGCTGAGGGTCTAGGCCGGCACCCGCCCGACCTGCACCCTCACCTCTCCTTCCGCACCACCAGCACGGAGTGCCGCATGCCCCTGCCCAAGAAGACCTCGCCCAAGAAGACCTCGCCCAAGAAGACCTCGCCCAAGAAGTCCCCGTCCGGGAGTACGAAGCCCTCCTCCCGTAAGCCCCTCGTCTACGGCGCCGTGATCGTCGCCGCCGCCGCTCTCCTCGGCTTCGCCTCCTACAAGGCGACCTCCCCCGGCGACTCCTCCGCCACCACCTCCACCGCCCCGGCCGCCGAGGTCTCCGCCGATCCGCAGGCAGGCGTCTACCCCGAGCTCACGAAGCTGGCCCGCCGCGACGCGGGCGACAAGCTGGCGGTCGGCCGCGCCGACGCCCCCGTCGTCCTGATCGAGTACGCCGACTTCAAGTGCGGCTACTGCGGGAAGTTCGCCCGGGACACCGAGCCCGAGCTGATCAAGGAGTACGTGGAGGACGGGACCCTGCGCATCGAGTGGCGCAACTTCCCGATCTTCGGCGAGGAGTCCGAGAACGCCGCCCGCGCGTCCTGGGCCGCCGGGCAGCAGGACCGCTTCTGGGAGTTCCACGCGGCCGCCTACGCCGAAGGGGCGAAGGAGAAGGGGTTCGGCAAGGACCGGATCAAGGCCCTCGCGCAGCAGGCCGGGGTCAAGGACCTGGCCCGGTTCATGAAGGACCTGGACGGCCCCGACGCCCGCGCCGCCGTCGCGAAGGACCAGGAGCAGGGGTACGGGATCGGCGCCACGTCCACCCCGTCGTTCCTGATCAACGGCCGCCCGATCGCGGGGGCGCAGCCGAAGGAGACGTTCACGCAGGCCATCGAGACGGCGGCGGCGCAGGCGAAGACCACCGGCAAGGCGGGCAGCGACGCGTCCGAAGGCGCCGGGAACTCCGAGGACTCCGCGAAGTGACGCCGGACATCGGCTACTTCGCGGCCTTCCTCGGCGGACTGCTCGCCCTGGTCAGCCCGTGCAGCGCGCTGCTGCTCCCGGCCTTCTTCGCGTACTCCATCGACTCCACCTCGCGCCTGCTGGCCCGGACCGGCATCTTCTACGCCGGGCTCGCCACCACCCTCGTCCCGCTCGGCGCCGCCGGTTCGTACGCGGGCAGGCTCTTCTACGGCCACCGCGACGCCCTGGTGACGGGCGCGGGCTGGCTGATCATCGTGCTCGGTGTCGCCCAGATCGTCGGCCTCGGCTTCGCCTCGCGGCGCATCGCCGCCCTCAGCGGCCGGATCCGACCCACGACCGCGTTCTCCGTCTACGCCCTGGGCGCGGTCTACGGCCTAGCGGGCTTCTGCGCGGGCCCGATCCTCGGCAGCGTCCTGACCGTGGCGGCGGTCAGCGGCAGCCCGGTTTACGGGGGGCTGCTGCTGGCGGTCTACGCCCTCGGGATGGCCGTACCGCTCTTCGTGCTGGCCCTGCTCTGGGAGCGGTTCGACCTCGGCCGCCGCACCTGGCTGCGGGGCAGGACCGTCCGGCTCGGCCGGTTCGAGCTGCACACCACGTCACTGCTCTCGGGCCTGTTCTTCGTCGGGCTCGGCGCGCTCTTCCTCGTCTACGACGGGACGACCGCGCTGCCGGGACTGCTGGGGGTCGACGCCTCGTTCGCGGTCGAGCAGTGGGCGCAGAAGCTGGGCGAACGGGTGCCGGACGCGGTGCTGCTGGGGGCTGTGGTGCTGGTGGTGCCGCTGGCTCTCGGCGTACGGGCCTGGCGGCGACGCGCGGGCCGGCCGCGGGAAGAGGCGGCGGAGAGGGAGAGCGAGAAGGTGTGAGAACGGCGAAGGCCCCGTCCAGAGGACGGGGCCTTCGAGAGGTGGCTGGGGCCGGGATCGAACCGGCGACCTATCGCTTTTCAGGCGATCGCTCGTACCAACTGAGCTACCCAGCCACGCAGCCGCTGGGGCTGCAGCGGTCCTGACGGGATTTGAACCCGCGGCCTCCACCTTGACAGGGTGGCGAGCACTCCAAACTGCTCCACAGGACCAAGCAATGTGCGAAACAAGTCTCGCACACGGTGAAACGTGCCCCCAACGGGATTCGAACCCGTGCTACCGCCTTGAAAGGGCGGCGTCCTGGGCCACTAGACGATGAGGGCTATTGGCCCGCCTGTTCGCTTTGCAGCGCGTCGGGGACGTGAGAAGCATATGGGATGGGTGGAGCTATCGCCAAAACGGTTTACGGCGAGGGCGTCGGGCGCGCCGTAGAGCGTGTCGGGGAGGGTGTGGGGGCCGGGGACGAGGGGGCGTCCTTCTTCAGGTTCTCCTCCGGGAGATGGCGGCTGACCTCGGCGGTCGTCAGCCCGAGGCCGCCGAGCGTGATCTCGTCCCAGGCCTGGAGGCGGCGGGTCGAGCGGTCCAGGTAGAGCACCGAGGCGCGCACCTTCTCGGGCTTGTCGTTCTGCACCGCGCGCAGTCCGCCGCCGCCCGTGGAGCCCTCCACCTTCAGCCGCGTACCGCCCTTCAGCTGTTCGTTGATCCGGTTGTGGAGGTGGCCCGCGAGGACCAGCGGGACCGTGCCGTCGGTCTGCCGGGCGGTGTTCGGGTCATGGGCGACCGCGATGTCGACCGGGGTGCCCGCCTGCTCCTGGTCGCGGAGGGAGGTCGCCAGGCGCATCCCCTCCAGCTCGGCTGCCGCCTTGCCGCCGACCGGCTTGGAGCGGTCCGGGGTGAACTGGGCGTCGCCGGTGCCGGCGATCCGCAGCCCGGCCACGTTCACGGTCCGGCCGTCGTCCAGGACGGTGACGTTCCGGAGCTTCTCCAGATAGGCCTGCGTGACCATCGAGTCGTGGTTGCCGCGCACCCAGACGTACGGCGCCCCGAGGTCGCGGATCGGGTCGAGGAAGCCGTTCTCGGCGGCGGAGCCGTGGTCCATCGTGTCGCCGGAGTCGATGATCACGTCGATCTCGTACTGCTCGACGAGCGAGGCGATGATGTGCCAGGCCGCCGGGTTCAGGTGGATGTCGGAGACGTGGAGGGCGCGGATGGTCCCGGGGTCCGGCTGGTAGACGGGGAGCGTGGAGGTGGCGTCGTACAGCCGGGTGACGTTGGTGACCAGGCGGGCCAGCTCCTGCTGGTAGATGTCGAACTCGGTGACGATCGAGCGGGCGTCGCCGACGAGGGACGGGGCGCTGGAGAGCAGCCCGGAGAACTTGGGCTCCAGGACGGACTTCGGGTTCCAGGTGGCGTACGCGCTGACGCCCGAGGCGGCCAGCAGGGTCAGGGCGAGCCCGCCGGCGGCCAGGGCGCGGCGCGGGCGGCGGTAGACGACGAGACCGAGCGCGGTCGCCCCGGAGATCACGGCGACGCAGGAGCGCACGGCCAGCTCCCGGGTGCCGGCGGCGACGTCCCGGGTGACCTCGTCCTGGAGGCCGGAGAACCGTTCCGGCTGGTCCACCAGGGCCTGGGAGCGCACCGGGTCGAGGCGGTCCACGTCCACGTCGAGGCGGAGCGGGGCGATGTGCGAGTCCAGCTCCAGTGCGCCGAGCGGGGACACGTTGATCTTGCTGCCGCCGGTGAGGGACGGGCGCAGGGTCATGTTGGTGTCCATGGGGCCGACCGGCGTACGGATGGACCCCACGGCGAGCAGCCCGAGCCAGGCCCCGATCACGACGACGGCGAGCATGGAGAGGGCCCGGACGTACGGCTTCGGGGCGGAGCCCGTCAGGTCGCCGGGGGTACGGGCGGTGGTGCGGGCGGCGGACTTCGGGCGGGTGAACCGGGTGAGGCGGTGCCGGACGCGGTCGGCTGCGGCACGGAACGGGACGCGGACCATTGGGCCCGTATGCCCCGGTACGGCCCCGCCCATGCGGGGCGGCGGCCGCGGAGTGGATCAGGCATCGGCCGGGCGGTGGATCAGGTCCGGGCCGCGCAGGGGATCAGGAGCGGCCGCCACCTGCCCGCCGCGGGCCCCCGTACGTGACAATGGCGGGGTGCTGGAGATGACGCGGGAGCAGTTCGAGGAGCTGGTGAGCCAGGCTCTGGACCGGATTCCGCCGGAGCTGATGCGGCTGATGGACAACGTGGCGGTCTTCGTCGAGGACGAACCGGAGCCCGGCGACCCCGACCTGCTCGGGCTCTACGAGGGCACCCCGCTCACCGACCGCGGTGAGTGGTACGCCGGGGTGCTGCCGGACCGGATCACCATCTACCGGGGCCCGACCCTGCGGATGTGCGAGACCCACGAGGACGTCGTGGCCGAGACCGAGATCACCGTGGTCCACGAGATCGCCCACCACTTCGGCATCGATGACGAGCGGCTGCACGCCCTGGGTTACGGGTGAGCGAGCAGGCCCCGGAGGAGCTGCCGGAGCCCGGACCGCCCGCCGCCCCGCAGACGCGGGTGCTGGGCGCGGTCGCGGCGGGCGGCGCGCTCGGCGCACTCGCGCGGTACGGGGCCCTGGTGCTGTGGCCGACCGCCGATGGCGGCTTCCCGTGGACGGTGTTCGCGGTCAACGTGAGCGGCTGCGCCCTCATCGGCGTGCTGATGGTGCTGACCGTGGAGCGGGGCCGGGTGACCCACCCGCTGGTCCGGCCCTTCCTCGGGGTCGGCGTCCTCGGCGGGTTCACGACCTTCTCGACGTACGCGGCCGATGTCTCGGGCCTGCTGGTGCGTCAGGAGCTCGCGGTGGCCCTCGCGTACATGGCGGCGACGGTCGGGGCGGCGCTGGCGGCCGTATGGGCCGGAGCGGTGGTGACGCGGCGGCTGCTGGACCGGGGCGCGCGTGACGTACGTGACGGGGGGCGTGCGGCGTGAACTGGCTGCTGGTGGTGATCGGCGGGGCGGTCGGCGCACCGCTGCGCTATCTGACGGACCGGGCGGTCCAGGCGCACCAGGGGCCCGGCGTCGCGTACGTCTTCCCCTGGGGCACCTTCACGGCCAACGCGGCGGGCAGCCTGTTGCTCGGGATCCTGACCGGGGCCGCGGTCTCCTCCCCGGTGCACGCCCTGCTGGCGACGGGGCTGTGCGGGGCGCTGACGACGTACTCGACGTTCTCCTACGAGACCCTGCGCCTGGCCGAGACGGGCCGGGGCTTCCTCGCCGCGGCCAACGTGGTGGCGTCGCTGCTGACGGGGCTGGGGGCGGTGTTCCTGGGGGCGGAGCTGGCGGGCGGGTTCGGGGGGTAGGGCGTGTCCGCGGGGGCGGGCGGCGTTTCGGGCGTGTCTCCGGCGGGGTCCGGGGAGTTGGGCACGGCACGACACCACCGCGTACGGCGTGCTCCGTGAGGAAGGCGCCGTACGGCTCGTTCCGCTCTCCGCCCCGCCCCCCTCGCCCCGGAGGTGCCACCCGTGCGCCACTTGTCCGTCCCTGTCCGTTGGGCAGCCGTCACCGCGCTGACGATCGCCGCGTCCACCGGCTGTATGAGCGTCGGCGACGACGGCGCCAGGCCGGGGCCCTCGCGCTCCTCCGACCCGAAGGGCCAGGCCGTCGAGCCGAACGGGGAGACGGTCTCCGGATCCGGCGGGGCCGGGCACGGGGGCGGCGACGCCCACCCCCACTCGGACTCCGACCGGAAGAACCCGGGGGGCAGGCCGAGCCCGGAGGCGTCCGGCGCTGTGCCGTCGGCCACACCGAAGGGCCCGCGCCCCGAACCCGGCGCCCCGCAGCCCTCGCGCCCCGGCCATCCGCCGGCCCCGACGCCGTCGACGCCGGGGCCGGGGGAGCCGCCGCCGGTCGTGCCGGAACCGCCGACTCCGCCGCCCACCCCCGACCCGGGTCCTGACCCCGAGCCGGAGCCCACCGAACCCTCCGAACCACCCCCCTCCGCGTCGCCCGCCGCGCAGCTGCGGACGCAGGCGATGGGGGGTGCGGAGGAGGGCCGGCCGCTGCGGACCCCGGAGGCATCACCGCAGGTGGGGCCGGTGTAGCGGGGCGCTCGGAGGGGCCGGGTTGCGCAATGTGGTTGAGAGTGCGTATGGTAGTAGATCGTTTGATCCCATTGCCCGGCGCCGACACAGAAGAGCGCCGTGTGGCGCGTACTCTCCCTTGCCGTGGCTGGACCGCATTGAGGCGGTCGAAATTGCGAATCACGGAGTTACGGGCGCGTGCCGAGACTCCGGAAGGTTTCGCATTTCGCATGTCAATTTCCAGTTCTGACCACACCGTCATGCCCGAGAACATCGACAACGCCGAGCTCACCGAGCTCATCGAGGCCGCTGTGACCGAGGCCCCCGCCGGCGCCACCGCCGCAGCCGAGCAGGCTCCGGTGGCCGAGAAGGCCGCCGAGAAGTCCGTCGCCGACTTCATCGCGGACCAGCCGGCCGAGGTCTCCACCAAGACCGTCGAGGCTCCTGAGGCCGACGAGACCGACGCGACCGACGAGACCGACGCGGCCCCCGAGGCCGACGCGGCCCCCGAGGCCGACGCCGGAATCGACGCCGAGATCGACGCCGAGCCCACCGTCACCTTCGGCTCGCTGGGCCTGCCCGACGGCATCGTCCGCAAGCTCGCGCAGAACGGTGTGACCGCCCCCTTCCCGATCCAGGCGGCGACCATCCCGGACGCCCTGGCCGGCAAGGACATCCTCGGCCGCGGCCGTACGGGCTCCGGCAAGACGCTCTCCTTCGGCCTGCCGCTGCTGGCCACGCTCTCCGGTGGCTCCACCGAGAAGAAGAAGCCGCGCGGCATCATCCTCACCCCGACCCGTGAGCTCGCGATGCAGGTCGCGGACGCGCTGCAGCCGTACGGCGACGTGCTCGGCCTCAAGATGAAGGTCGTCTGCGGCGGTACGTCGATGGGCAACCAGATCTACGCGCTGGAGCGCGGTGTCGACGTCCTCGTCGCCACCCCGGGCCGGCTGCGCGACATCATCAACCGGGGCGCCTGCTCCCTGGCGAACGTCCAGGTCGCCGTCCTCGACGAGGCCGACCAGATGTCCGACCTGGGCTTCCTGCCCGAGGTCACCGAGCTGCTCGACCAGATCCCCGGTGGCGGTCAGCGGATGCTCTTCTCCGCCACCATGGAGAACGAGATCGGCACGCTGGTCAAGCGCTACCTCTCCAACCCGGTGACGCACGAGGTCGACAGCGCCCAGGGCAACGTCACGACCATGTCGCACCACGTCCTCGTCGTGAAGCCGAAGGACAAGGCGCCGGTCACCTCCGCCATCGCCGCCCGCAAGGGCCGCACGATCATCTTCGTCCGCACCCAGCTGGGCGCCGACCGCATCGCCGAGCAGCTCATCGAGTCCGGCGTGAAGGCCGACGCGCTGCACGGCGGCATGACCCAGGGCGCCCGTACGCGGGTCCTGGAGGACTTCAAGAAGGGTTACGTCAACGCGCTCGTCGCGACCGACGTGGCCGCCCGCGGTATCCACGTGGACGGCATCGACCTGGTCCTGAACGTGGACCCGGCCGGTGACCACAAGGACTACCTGCACCGCTCGGGCCGTACCGCCCGGGCCGGCAAGTCCGGTGTGGTCGTCTCGCTGGCGCTCCCGCACCAGCGCCGCCAGATCTTCCGCCTGATGGAGGACGCGGGCGTCGACGCCTCGCGCCACATCGTCCAGGGCGCGGGCGTCTTCGAGCCGGAGGTCGCCGAGATCACCGGCGCCCGTTCGCTCACCGAGGTCCAGGCCGACTCCGCGAACAACGCCGCCAAGCAGGCCGAGCGCGAGGCCGCCGACCTGACGAAGCAGCTGGAGCGCGTCCAGCGCCGCGCCGTCGAGCTCCGCGAGGAGGCCGACCGCCTGGTCGCCCGTGCCGCGCGCGAGCGGGGCGACGACCCGGAGGCGGCGGTGGCCGAGGTGGCCGCCGAGGCAGAGGCCGCCCTCGTGGCAGCCGCGTCCGTGCCGGAGCAGCCGGCCGCCCGTGACGAGCAGCGCCGCGACGAGCGGGGCAACTACGAGCGCCGCGACAACCGCGGTGGCGACCGTGGCGGCTACCGCGGCGGCAACGACCGCCGTGACGACCGCCCGTCCGGTGGCTTCCGCTCCGGCGGCGGCGACCGTCGGGACGACCGTGGTGGCCGTCCGTTCGAGCGCAGGGACAACGACCGCCCGGCGTTCAACCGTGACCGCCGTGACGAGCGCCCCGCGGGTGGCTCGGGTGGTTTCCGCTCCGGCGGCGGCGACCGTCGGGACGACCGTGGTGGCCGTCCGTTCGAGCGTCGTGACAACGATCGCCCGGCGTTCAACCGCGACCGCCGTGACGAGCGCCCCGCAGGTGGCTCCGGTGGTTTCCGCTCCGGCGGCAGCGACCGCCCCTCGGGTGGTTTCCGCTCCGGTGGCAGCAGCGACCGTCGGGACGACCGTGGTGGCCGTCCGTTCGAGCGCAGGGACAACGACCGCCCGGCGTTCAACCGCGACCGCCGCGACGAGCGCCCCGCGGGTGGCTCCGGTGGCTTCCGCTCCGGTGGCAGCGACCGCCCGTTCAACCGTGACCGTCGTGACGACCGCCCCGCGGGCAGCTTCCGCGCGGGTGGCACCGACCGCCCGACCGGCCGTCGTGACGAGCACCGCGGCGCCAACACCGGCACCAACACCGGTTCCTTCGGCCGCCGCGACGACAAGCCGCGCTGGAAGCGCAACGGCTGACCCCGCACCGGCCGACTACCGGCCGGGCAGGTCCGCCTGACAGACCGGCAGGGCCCGTACGCCACCGAACCGACTCGGTGACGTACGGGCCCTGTTGCTGTTCCCGGAGGGCGTGAACCGGCGCGAAACGGACAGCACGGGGGCGCGACAGGGCCCAAGACCGATACCGGATCGGCTGCCGGGACCGGGCGGGCTATGCTCGGGGGTGATGTTGCAGGGGCCGTTAGCTCAATTGGTCAGAGCAGCGGACTTTTAATCCGTTGGTTGTGGGTTCGAGTCCCACACGGCCTACCCGGAGCGGGTCTGGGTGCAAGCCCGTCACCCGCGAACGAGCGCCTTCATCCGGCCCAGGCCGGACGGAGGCGCTTCGACGTTCCTACGGGCTCAGGCGCCGCTCGCCCCAAGCACGGACCAGACCCGGCGCGGGCCGTAGGAAAAGTGGTCGGAGCTGCCGCTCCGATGGCGTAGAGTTGTGTTTACCGACGCGGGGTGGAGCAGCTCGGTAGCTCGCTGGGCTCATAACCCAGAGGTCGCAGGTTCAAATCCTGTCCCCGCTACTGAAGGCCCGGGCCCGGCACGCACAGCGTGCCGGGCCCGGGTCGTTTCCGAAGGCCGGGCGGGGATGTTCCGGCTTGACCTTGACGCAACGTAAAGATCTAGCGTTTCCGGTATGGAGTGGTCCATCCAGGAAATCGCCAGAAGAGCTGGCACCACGAGCCGCACGCTCCGGCACTACGGGGACCTCGGTCTCCTGGCGCCGAGCCGGGTCGGGAGCAACGGCTACCGCTACTACGACCAGGACGCCCTCGTCCGGCTGCAGCGCATTCTGCTGCTGCGGGAGCTGGGGCTGTCCTTGCCCGCGATCAAGGGTGTGCTCGAAGGACAGCGGGACACGGCGGTGGCGTTGCGGGCGCATCTGCGGCTGCTCGAACAGGAACAGGCGCGCATCGGGCGGCAGATCGCCTCGGTGCGGACCACTCTCCACAGGACTCAGGAGGGTACGGAACTCATGGCCGAGGAAGTGTTCGACGGTTTCGACCACACCGCCCACGAGCGCGAGGTGACCGAGCGCTGGGGTCGCGAGGCGTACGAGGAGGGCGACCGGTGGTGGCGTTCGCTCGGGGAGGCCGGGAAGAAGGCGTTCCTGGACGAGCACGAAGCCATCGCGCGGGACTGGGGGCGGGCCAGGGAGGCCGGGCTCGGTGCGGACAGTGAGCAGGCGCAGGACATCGCCCGGCGGCACTGCGCGTGGCTGTCGTCGTCCAAGGCGCCGAGCCGGTCGTACCTGATCGGGCTCGGTGAGATGTATGTCGCCGATCCGCGCTTCGGAAAGAACTACGATCGCTACGGGGACGGCACCGCCGCCTTCGTACGGGATGCACTGACGATCTACGCGGAACAACGGCTCACCGACTGACCGCGGGGAGCGAGGCGTTCCCGGCCGCTTCCCCCTATTTGGCCGATGACGAGTCGCCGCACGGCGCGGCTCCGGGAAGCCTGGACGGGGCGCGGTACCGTCCGCAGCCGTGGCCGGACCGGGCAGGAGTGCACAGGTGGGGATGGCGAAGAAGGGGCGCGGACGCGTGACGGGGAGCTTCGGCGTCCCGGGGCGCGGCATGTCCGGCTCCACGGGCCGGGGGAAGCCGGTGGTGGCCCGGAGCGCCGGTACCCGGCGGTTCGTCCGGCTGCTGCCGGTGCTGCTGATCGGCGGCGGGCTCCTCTTCGACTCGCTCGCCCCGCCCAACTTCACCGCCGTCCCCCTGTTCGTGGCCGCGCCGCTGATCGCCGCTCCCTTCTTCTCGCTGGCCAGTACGGTCCGTACGGGCGTGGCCGCCGTCCTCTCCGTCATCGCGATGCGGCTCTCCGACGGCACATCCACCCAGGTCGTCCCGGTCATCGAGATGATCACCGTGCTCACCGCCGCGGCCCTGGCCCTCGTCATCAACGGGGTGGTGCGCCGCAGCAACGAGCAGCTGGCCTCGGCGCGGGTCATCGCGGAGACCGCCATGCGGGCCGTGCTGCCGACCCCGGCGGAGCGGATCGGCGGGCTCCAGGTGGCCGCGCGGTACGAGGCGGCGCAGGCGGACGAGTTCGTCGGCGGGGACCTGTTCGCGGTGGCGGACACCCCGTACGGCGTACGCCTGGTCGTCGGCGACGTGCGCGGCAAGGGGCTGGACGCCGTCGAGGCGGTGGCTGTGATCATCGGGGCGTTCCGGGAGGCCGCCGAGCAGGAGCGGTCCCTTGAGGGCGTGGCCCAGCGGCTGGAGCGGGCGCTCGCACGGGAGGGGACGCGGCGGTACGGGCTGGACGCCATGGAGGGGTTCATCACCGCTGTGCTGGCCGAGATCCCGCCCGGTTCGGCCTCGCTGCGGCTGGTCAACCGCGGTCACCCGGAGCCCATCCTGCTGCACGCCGACGGAGCCCTGGAGGTCCTCGCACCGAGCGTGCCCGCGATGCCGCTGGGGATGGACCTCGGGGTGTGGCCCGACCGGTCCGACGAGTGGGAGCTGCCAGCCGGTTCGACGCTGCTCGCCTTCACCGACGGCCTCTCCGAGGCGCGGGACGCGAACGGGGCCTTCTACGACCCGGCGGCCCGGCTGCGCGGCCGGATCTTCCCCGGCCCCGAGGAGCTGCTCTCGGCGCTCACCGACGACGTACGGCTGCACACCGGGGGCCGGTCGACGGACGACATGGCGCTGCTCGCGGTGAGCCGGCCGGCGGAGGGACAGCCGCCGCGGCGGACGACGGTGAAGATCGTGGGCCGGGGCGATGACACGGTGCGTAACTGAAGAGCACCACTCCGCATAACATTTGACACACCATCAGAAAAAGAGGTGTGGGTGAGTGGTCGTCAAGTCGTCCGATTCGGGCCACTTGTGGGCGGTAAGTCCCCGCCGGAGCCGTTAATGATCAACAAGAACAGCTTGGAATCGGGCCCGTCTGTCTATTAACGTTCGATAACGCAGCGCGGTCGTCCCAGCCGTCGTCAGAGACGGCGCCGTGCGCGAGCGCCGAATCCCGCAAGGGAACCGGGGAACCACCTACATGGGGTGAATCGGACGCCTGCGTCTCGTGAGAGGCGGAGGGGCCCGTAGGAGACCTTCCTGCTCCGAACCCGTCAGCTAACCCGGTAGGCGAGAAGGAAGGAAAGGAGTGCGCCCACGTGGCGTCCAACAAGCCTGCCCCTGAGGCCCCGTCACCCTTCACTGCCGACGGTATCGGTGGCCCGGAGCGGACCTGGGAGGAGTGGAACCCCACCGCGGAGTCCATCCGTCCCGTCCGCGGCAAGCACCGCGTGGCCAAGCAGCGAGGCCTCGCCCGCAGCTCCACCGTCCTCGGGGTCGGCGTCATAGCGGCCGTCGGTGCGGGTGGCATGGCCACCGCCCAGAGCAAGCCGCCGGTCTCCATATCTCTTCCCGATTCCATCGCGGACAACCTCCCCGACGCCAAGTCCCTCCCCGGCGTCGGCGCTTTCATGTCCGAGGACGCCGAGGCCGCACCGCTCACCGCCGCACCGATCACCTCCGCGGGCATCACGTCCGCCGAGGCCGAGCAGGGCACCACCGACGCGGGCGAGGCCCTGCGCGCCCGGATCCTCCAGCAGGCCGAGCAGCAGCAGGCCAGCGCCGACGCCGAGGCCAAGGCGGCCGAGGAGAAGGCCGCGGCCGAGAAGGCCGCCGACGAGGCGAAGAAGCAGCAGGACGAGGCCGAGGCGAAGGCCAAGGCCAAGATCGCCGCCGAGAAGAAGGCGGCGAAGGAAGCGGCGGAGAAGAAGGCCGAGGAGGAGCGCCTCGCCAAGCTCCGTGCCAGCTTCACTCTGCCCACCTCCTCGTACACGATCACCTCGACCTACGGTCAGTCCGGCGCCATGTGGTCCTCCGGCCAGCACACCGGTCTGGACTTCGCCGGGGCGGCCGGTTCGCCGCTCAAGGCCGTGCACAGCGGCACGATCACGTCGGCCGGCTGGTCCGGTTCCTACGGCTACCGCACGGTCCTCCAGCTCGACGACGGCACGGAGGTCTGGTACGCCCACCAGTCCTCGATCGACGTCTCGGTCGGCCAGAAGGTCAGCACCGGCGAGACCATCGGCCGCATGGGCGCGACCGGCAACGTCACCGGTGTCCACCTCCACCTGGAGGTCCACACCGCGGGCGGGTCGGCCCTGAACCCGATGGCCTGGCTGAACAGCAAGGGCCTGAACGTCTGACCCCCCGCGTCCCCCCGGGCGCACGCACCACCCCCGGAACCCCGGCAGCCCTGACGCTCACCCCCCGACGTCAGGGCTGCCGGTCCGTCCGGCGGCGGGGGAGACAGGGCCTGGCGTACGTGGAGGCCGTGGAATACCCGGCGCCGCCGGTGCCGTTGAACACCCACATGACTTCTCTGCGCACCCTCGGCAACTCCGACCTCCAGGTCTTCCCCCTCTCCCTCGGCGGCAACGTCTTCGGCTGGACGGCCGACGAGGACCAGTCGTTCGCCGTCCTGGACGCGTACGCCGCGGCAGGCGGCAACTTCATCGACACCGCCGACGCCTACACCGCCTGGATCGAGGGCAACCAGGGCGGCGAGTCGGAGACCGTCATCGGCAAGTGGCTCGCCTCGCGCGGTAACCGCTCCGACATCGTGGTGGCCACCAAGGTCGGCGCCCACCCCGACTACAAGGGGCTCTCCGCCGCCACCATCAAGGGTGCGGCCGAGCAGTCGCTGCGCCGGCTCGGCACCGACCACATCGACCTGTACTACACGCACTTCGACGACGAGACCGTCCCGGTCGAGGAGATCATCACCGCCCTCGACCAGCTGGTGAAGGACGGCAAGGTGCGCCACATCGCCGCCTCCAACATCAGCCCCGAGCGCCTCCAGGCCTCCCTGGACTTCTCCGAACGCGAGGGCCTGGCCCGGTACATCGCGCTCCAGCCGCACTACAACCTGGTCTCCCGCGCCACCTACGAGGGCCCGCTCCAGGAGACCGCCGCCCGCGCCGGCCTCGCCGCCGTCCCGTACTTCGCGCTGGCCTCCGGCTTCCTCACCGGCAAGTACCGCCCCGGCGCGAACGTGGAGAGCGCCCGCTCCGCGAAGGCGGGCGAGCACCTGGAGTCGGAGCGCGGCCGCAAGGTGCTCGCCGCCCTCGACAAGGTCGCCACGGAACGGGACGCCGAGATCGCCACGGTCGCCCTCGCCTGGCTCGCCGCCCGCCCGACGGTCGCGGCCCCGATCGCCTCCGCCCGCACCGTCGAACAGCTCCCCGCGCTCCTGGCCGTGGCGGACCTGGAGCTGACGGAGGCGGAGCTGGCGGTGCTCACGGAGGCGTCGGCCTGAGCCGGCCCGCCTGAACCGCCCTACGGGGGAGGCGGGGCCGGGTAGCCGTACCCGGGTCCTTGGCCCTGGCTCTGCCCGTAACCCTGGCCCTGCCCGTATCCGTATCCGTATTCCTGGCCGTACCCGTACCCGTACCCGTACCCCTGTCCCTGTCCCTGTCCCTGGCCGGTTCCGTACGGCATCGGTGGGCGGGGGTACGCGTGGGGGCGCGGGCCGCTGCCGGTGATGCGGGCCGCGTGGGTGAGGGCGGGGCCCGCGATGGGGCGGCGCTGCCAGAGGTGGTGCAGCAGCTCCCGTTCCCGCTCGGCGAAGTCCGGGCCCACCGCGTCGTGACGGGCGAGGCGGCGCAGCCCGGCCAGGGAGGTCGCGAACGACTCGTACTCGGCGACCGCGCGGGCCGCCGCCCGGCCCCGGGACCGGTCCTGCCGCCCGTGCCGGTGGCGGGCCAGGTCGCGGGCCATGCCCCGGGTCCGCATCGAGGCGAGCGCCAGGGGCTCGGCCGGGCCCAGCCAGCCTGCCGTGGCGTACGCGGGCAGTTCGGCGGCGAGCGTCCGCAGCTCACGCCGGCGCCACCAGACCGCCAGCCAGGTCAGCAGCGCGAACGCCGGGACCATCACCATCCCGTACACCGCGTAGAAGCCGTACGGGCCGAAGGCCGACGAGCCGTTCCACAGGGCGTGCAGGCCCATCGCGAGGAGCAGGCCGAGCAGCGGCAGGGCGATCCGGCGGACCCGGTGGTGGCGGCCGCTGATGGCCGCGAAGCCGAAGCCGAGGCCGGTGAGGACCGTGAACAGCGGATGCGCGAACGGTGACATCACGATCCGTACGAAGAACGTCCCGGCGGTCACCGAGGCGAACCCGGAACTGCCCATCATCTGGTCCTCGCCGAAGGCGTTGCCCAGATAGAGGATGTTCTCGGTGAAGGCGAAGCCCGTGGCGGTGAAGCCGGCGACCACGATGCCGTCGACCACGCCCCGGAACTCCCGTCTCCGGAAGATGAAGATCAGCAGTACGGAGACGGCCTTGGCGCTCTCCTCCACGACCGGGGCGATCACCGTGGCGCCCAGGGTGTCGGCGCTCGACGGGTCGGCGGTGGCAGTGGCTATCCAGCGCATGGCGAACGAGTTGGCGATGATCGCGACGAGCGCGGCGGCGCACGCGCCCCAGGCGAAGGAGAAGATCAGGTTCCGCCAGGGGCCCGGCTCGACCCGGTCGAGCCAGCGGAAGGCGGACAGCAGGAGCGGCACCGGAAGCACCGCCAGGCCCAGGCCGACCAGGAACCCCTCCGGGCCCGTCTGCTCGCGGACGAGGGCGAGGATCACCAGCCCGCACAGCGCGAGCGCCACGGTCACGGCCCCGACGCGGAACGCCTTGCTGCGCCACACCATGCCGACGCGGCGCGGCCGGTACCTCCACCGGCCGCGCTCCGGCACGGCGCCCAGCACCTCGTCGAGCCGCTGCTCGTGGAGGACCGGGACCGCCGGCTGCCGCTGCTGGTACTGCACGGAACCGTCGGACACCCCTTGACCCTAACGAGGAGCACTGACACCCGGCGACGGTGCATCCGGCCAGGATGTGGCGCCTCCGGGCGGTGTCTCGGGGGCAGGCGGTGCGTCAGACGCGGGCTGTGTGTCAGACGCGGGCGAACAGCAGGTCGTGGACGACGTGGCCCTTGTCCAGGCCCTGGCCCTCGAAGCGGGTGAGCGGCCGGAACGCCGGACGCGGCGCGTATCCGCCGTCCGCCGCCGTGTTCTCGAAGCGGGGGTGCGCGGTCAGCACCTCCAGCATCTGCTCCGCGTACGGCTCCCAGTCCGTCGCGCAGTGGATGACCGCGCCGGGCTTGAGCACCGGGGCCACCAGGTCCAGGAACTCGGGCTGGATCAGCCGCCGCTTGTGGTGCCGGGCCTTGGGCCACGGGTCGGGGAAGTAGACGCGCAGGCCGTCGAGCGAGGCGGGGGCCAGCATCTCGCGGAGCAGGATCACCGCGTCGCCGTTGGCCACCCGTACGTTGGTGGAGCCCGCCCTGTCCGCGAGGCCCAGCAGGTTGCCCTGGCCGGGGGTGTGGACGTCGACGGCGAGGATGCCGGTGCCCGGGTCGTCGGCCGCCATCTGCGCGGTGGCCTCGCCCATGCCGAACCCGATCTCCAGGACGACCGGCAGGCCGTCGAACAGGTCGGCCAGGTCCAGGACGCGCTTGCCGTCGATGTCCAGGCCCCACTTGGGCCACAGCCGCTCCAGGGCGTCCTGCTGGCCGGTGGTGACCCGGCTGCGGCGCGGCTGGAAGCTGCGGATCCGGCGCTCGTGGTGCGAGCCGGCCGGGTCGGCGGCGGGACCGCCGGGGAAGCGGGGCTCCTGGCGCAGCCGGCGCGCGCGCTCGAAGGAGGCGGCCCGCAGCGCGGCGGCTTCGTCGGCGGCCGGCCCGGCCGGGGCCGTGGCGTCGGCGGCGGTGGAGCCGGTCGGGGAGCCGGTCACGGTGGCGGCCTCGGCCGCCGCTTCCGGGGCCGGTGCGGTGGTGGGGTTCAAGGGCTGCTCAGACACAATGACCCGATTCTACGGCGGGCGGCCTCCACCCCGTCTCCTGAGCCCGGCGCAGCGCACGCCGCGCCACCTCCCGCCCGATCGGCAGGCACGCCGTCGCGGCGGGCGAGGGAGCGTTGAGCACATGGACGGTGTGCGGGGCCTCGCGGATCAGGAAGTCGTCGACCAGCGTGCCGTCCTTCAGCACCGCCTGGGCCCGGACCCCGGCGGGCGACGGGCGCAGGTCGTGCTCGGTGACCGCGGGCAGCAGCCGCCGCACGGCCCGGGTGAAGGCGGTCCTGGAGAGCGAGCGGTGCACCTCGCCCGCCCCGTACCGCCAGTGTCTGCGGGCGATCGTCCAGGTGCCCGGCCAGCTCAGCGTGGACAGCAGTTCGGCGGGGCGCACCACGGGCCAGCCGTACCCCTCGCGGGCCAGGGCGGGGACCGCGTTCGGCCCGACGTGGACGGAGCCGTCGAAACCCCGGGTCAGGTGGACGCCGAGGAAGGGGAAGGCCGGGTCCGGCACCGGGTAGACCAGCCCGCGCACCAGCTCGGGGCGGGCCAGCTCGTAGTACTCGCCGCGGAACGGCACGATCCGCACCCCGGGGTCGTCGCCCGCGAGCCGGGCCACCCGGTCGCAGTGCAGCCCCGCGCAGTTGACCAGGGTCCGGGCGCGGACGACCAGGCCGTCCGCCGTGCGCACCGCCACGCCCCAGGGGCGCCGGTCTATCGCGGTGACCTCCGCCCCGTACCGCACGACGCCGCCGGCCGCGGCGACCTCCGTCGCGAAGCGGGTGGCGACGGCGGTGAAGTCGCAGACGCCCGTGGTGGCGACCCGGATCGCCGCGAGACCCCGGACCTCGGGCTCGTACTCCGCGATCTGCGCGGGGCCCAGCTCCCGCACGGGCAGTCCGTGCTCGCGGCCGCGCTGGACCAGGCCGTGCAGCCGGGGCAGCTCGGAGCGCTCGGTGGCGACGATCAGCTTGCCGGTGGTGGCGTGGGCGATACCGTGCTCGGCGCAGAAGTCGGCCAGCTCGGCGGAGCCGCGGAGCGCGTACCGCGCCTTGAGCGAACCGGGGCGGTAGTAGATACCGCTGTGGATCACTCCGCTGTTGCGCCCCGTCTGGTGGCGGGCGGGGCCGTGCTCCTTCTCCAGGACCGTCACCCGGGTGCCCGGAGCGGCCCGCTGCAGCGCATACGCGGTCGACAGACCGACGATCCCGCCGCCGATCACCAGCACATCGCAGTCGTACGCCGCGTGCGTCATCATCACGCCACCTCCCACCCCGATAGTGCACTGACCCACTGACAACGGGCTCAAACCCGATCCGGGCAGGGCGTGGCGCACACGGTGACCGGCGGGCGCCGAAAAGCACCCGCCGGGCGGCTCAGACCTGGGTCACCAGCAGCGGGCGGGCCCGCTCCCGGAGCTCGGCGACGCGGGGCTCGTCCCCGTACGGTTCGAGCCGGTGGAGCAGGTCGCGCACGTACTCCGTGGTGCGTGCGGAGGAGATCCGTCCGGCCACCTCCACCGCCCGGGTGCCCGCCGCGCACGCCGCGTCGAGGTTCCCCGACTCCAGCTCGGCGACGGCGGAGACGACGAGCCGCAGTCCGTGGCTGCGGACGAACTCGTCGGTCGGCCGGGAGAGCGCCTGTTCGGTGAAGCGCCGCACCTGCCGGGGCGCCTTGAGGTCGCGGTAGCACTCGGCGGCGTCCGCGGCGAACCGGTCGTAGGAGTAGAAGCCGAGCCAGGACGGGTCGGCGTCACCCGCCCGGGACCGCTCCAGCCAGCTCTCGGCGCCCTTGAGCGCGGCCCCCGCGGCCGGTGCGTCGCCGGCCTTGGCGTGGGCGCGGGCCTCCACCAGCCGGAAGAAGCTCATGGTGCGGGCGGTGGCCAGGCCCCGGTTGCGCTCGACGGCGGCCTGGGCCAGGTCGACGCCCTCGTCGGCGAAGCCCCGGTAGGTCGCCTGGAGGGACATCGAGGCGAGGACGTAGCCGCCGAGGGGTACGTCGGCGGCGGCGCGGGCCAGGCGCAGTGCCTGGATGTAGTAGCGCTGGGCGGCCTCCTGCTGGCCGGTGTCGAACGCCATCCAGCCCGCGAGCCGGGTCAGCTCGGCCGACGCGCCGAACAGCGCCCGGCCCACCTCGTCGGTGTACGAGCCGAGGAGCAGGGGTGCCGCGTCGACGCGTAAGCACTCGGGGACCATGGAGGAACGCCAGTCGCCGCCGCCGTACTTGGAGTCCCAGCGCCGGGCGTCCTGGGCCGCCTCGCGCAGCTTCATCACATCGCTGTGCCCCACCCGCAGCGGCGAGGCGTCCGCGACGGACTCCGGACCGGGCTGTACGGGAACGGAGCCGCCCGCCGCACCGTGAGGTGTGTGCAGGATGTGTGCGCCGCGGCCGTCCGCCGCGCCCTGCGGTCCGCGCGGACCGGGCGCGCCGGGACCGTCCTGGCCGCCTCCACGGGCGCCGAGGACCGCCGCCTGTGCCGCCGTCGGGTCGCGGGCGACCGACGGATCGGCGGGGGTTATCAGCCAGCGGGACGCGGGGGTCGCATAGGCGCTCACCGCGAACGAACCGGCCAGCGATTGCCAGATCCCGCCGCCGCCCCTGCGCCCGGCCAGATCCAGCCGGTACAGCTCGGTCGCCGACCTGACCGCCTCGCCCACATCGCGGGGGAAGGCGAGGCCGACCTCCGGCGCGGGGTCCGCGTCGGCGAGACCGATCTCGTGCAGCGGGACCGGCCGGCCGAGCTTGGCCCCGATCGCCGCCGCGATCAGATGGGGTGCCGCACCCTGCGGCACCATCCCCTTGGCGACCCAACGGGCCACCGAGGTCTTGTCGTAGCGAAGTGTCAGACCGCGCTGTGCTCCGAGGTCGTTGACCCGCCGGGCGAGCCCGGCGTTACTGATTCCCGCGAGGGCGAGAACCGTGCCGAGCTTCTCGTTCGGCCCGCGTTGCTCCCTGGACATGCGCCACCCCTCGACACACAGACAGCCGCCGCGACACCGAGGACGGCGCGCGGCATTCGTACCGATGCTCCCCAGGTTCGAACCCTCGTACTCCGCCTGCACACGCATGTGGCCGAGCCCCGAGGAATATGCCCCCCTGTTGAGAACACCAGTAAACACAGCGTAGTTCTCCCCATCCCTACCGTTAAGGGGCGGACGTCCGTATGGCGGGATTGTTGTCCGTGCGGGCGGCACGGTCCGCGCTCCGGGGGTGCGCGGGCCGGGGTGGGGCGTGCTCCTGGTGTGTGGCCGTGCGCCCGGCCGTGCGCTCTGGCCCGGCCCGTACGGGAGCGGCTTGGCTGGGTACCGCGTGGGTCGGCTCACTGCACTGGACTCAGTGGGCTGGGGGATACCGCCGCTCCATTCCCCGCGGGCGGCGGACCGGTCCGGGAGGTGAGGCCCACCTCCCGGACTGTGCGTGGAAGGGTCCGCCGCGGGGGCGCGGACGGGTATGCGTGGGCGGCGGAGCCTCGTAAGAATGGCCGAATATCGACTGTCCGGTGACAGTCTGGCCAACGGTCCGACTATGGCCGGATTTCATGCGCTCTTCCGGGGCGGTGGCGTCTCTTCCGCTTCCCCGGCCGGCGTGGGCCGGTGGGGGCCGGGAAGCCCGCGGTGGCGCCCTAACTCGCGGAATCGGTACTTCCGTTGTCGGCGATGCGGTGAAGGCGGCGGCCGGAACGGTGCCCGGCCTTTGCCAGGGGCGCATGCTCTTCCGGCGTGCGCTGCCCGTACCCCCTCTCCTGCGGCCCTGTCGTGGCAGCATGTCCCGCAGCGGCGATACGACTCGGTACAGTGCGCCGCTTGTCCACAGCCTGTGGAGGCGGCGATGCGTTGGTTGGTGGGATGGAGCAGTATCGCCGCGAGCTTCGGCACCGTCGGCGCGGTCGGCAACGGCGGTGAGGGGCGCACGGTCCACCCCGTGGGCTCCCAACTCCTGTGGGGCGACCCGGATCCGCTCTGGGCGGTGGGCGACTGGCGCCCCGACGAGATCCGCGTCATCGGCGTGGCGACCCCCGAAGGCGCCCCCACCGCCCGCCTCGCCGTACTCGGCTGCTGCGGGGCCACCGACGAGCAGTTGCGCGTCGGGCTGCTCGCCGCTCGGGGCGGGGCCATGCGCCACCTCACCGCCTGGCCGGGCAGCTACACCGCCGTCGTCCAGATCGGCCGCCGCATCACCGTCGCGGGCGACCTGGCCGGCGCCCGGCCCGTCTTCCACACCCCCTGGGCCAACGGCACCGCCTACGCCACCGCCGCCCTGCCGCTGGCCGACCTCATCGAGGCCCAGCTCGACATCGGCCACCTCGCCGCCCTGCTGGCCTGCCCGGAGACGCCGGAGGCGCTCGGCGACGGCACCCCGTACGCCGGGGTCAAGCGGGTCCCGCCGGGCCACGCACTCATCCTCCGGGAGGGCTCGCGGGAGATCACCGGGTACGAGGCGGTCGCCTCCCTCGCCGTCGCCGCGCCCCAGGTCGACCCGGTGCACGCGGTGGAGGGCGTACGCGACGCGCTCGTCGAAGCGGTACGCGCCCGGCTCACGGCCCCCCGCCACGCTCCGGAGACCGTGCCGCAGGACCCGGGTCCCGTCCCCGGCATGGGCCCTGCCGACCGCCGAGCGGCCCGGGGCGGCCCCGTGGCCGGTATCGGCGCCGACCTCTCCGGCGGCAGCGCGTCCGCCACTCTCGCCCTCCTCGCCTCCGGGCTGCCCGGACTCCCCGGCACCCTCCTCGGCCACGGCACGGGGGCCGGGGAGCGGCTGCTCGCCGTCACCTTCAACGACCTCACCACCCGCGGCCACGAGGACGAGCTGGAGCGCGCCCGCGCCATCGCCGCCAACCCGCGCCTGCACCACGTGGTCGTCGCGGCGGGCGAAGAGGCCCTGCCGTACGCCTCGTTGGGGACCGGCGCCCTCACCGACGAACCGGGCCCCTCGCTCGTCGTCGCCGAACGCCACCGCCGCCGCCTCGCCGCGGGCAGCGCCGACCATCTGGTGGGGCACGGCGCCCGGCAGGTCCTGGACGCGCACCCGGCCCGCCTCGCCGACCTCCTGATGGACCGGCAGAGACGCCACCTCCTGCGCCCCGTCGCCGCCCTCACCAAGGCCGAAGGCCCCTCGGCGCACTCCCTGTTCGTCCCGCTGACGCTCTACCGCGCCGCCCGCCGACTGGCCCGTACGTCGTACCGCACCGGCCTGGAGACCGCCGCCGGACTGCTCCCCGACGCCAACCGGTACGCCCCCGACCTCGCGACCCCCGCCGACGCCTCACTGGCCGCTCTCGCCTGGTCGCGCCCGGGACCTGCGGCCCGCTGGCTGACGGGCGAGGCGCTCGCCGAAGTATCGGTTCGCCTTCAGGCGGCGGCGATCCGGCCCACCTCCGTACAGCGGCCCGGCGAGGCCCGGGCCCGGGCCGCCCTCGCCCGCAGCGCCGCCGACCACCGGATCCTGGAGCAGGCGGCGGAGATCCGCAGCCAGCGCCTGCACGCGCCGTTCCTGGACAACCAGGTGGTCCGGGCGGCCCGCGCGCTGCCCGAGTCGCTGCGCGTCCAGCCGGGCGCCCGGGCCGCGATCCTGCGCCGGGTGCTGGGCGGGGCGGGCATCCACGACCTGCCACCCGGCTGGGGTACCCCGTCCCAGGCCACCTCCACCGCCGTCACCCGGACCGGGCTGCGCACCGCGCTGCCCGAACTGATGGCCCTGTTCGACGCGCCGCTCCTCGCCGACGCGGGCCTGGTCGAGGCGCGGGTCGTCCGCAAGGCCCTGCGCGCCGCCTCCGAGGGCGAGCCGCTCCCGCTGGACGGCTTGGCGGAGCTGGCCTCCACCGAGCTGTGGCTGCGCCGCCTGGTGACCCGCCGGGGGACCTGCTGGACGGGCACGGCGGCCCCGCGCCAGCGTGCGGTGGCGGGCGGCGTGCTCCCGTCCCGGCGCACGCTCCAGCCGTGACGGGAAGCTGACTCACGGGGCCGGGTCCGGGGCGCTGGCCCACCTGGCCGGGCCCAAGGCGCTGCTGGAACGGGGCCCAGGACACTGGCCGAACGGGCCGGGGTCACGCCCTGCCGGGCCGGGGTCAGGCGCAGCTGATCCGGGACTCCGCCCAGTCGGCCAGGGCCACCCCGCCCAACGGCCCCTGGGGCTCCACCACCAGCCGGATCGACGACTGGCCGCCGATCGCGACGCTGACCGGGACCGCGGGGTCGCCGCCCTTCATGACGGGGGAGCGCCACAGCCGCGCCCCGTTCCCGTCGAAGACGGAGAAGCGGGCCGCGCCGAGCCCCATCGTCAGGTCGTCCACGCCGACCATCGCCTGGTAGCGGGTGCACGGGCGGTTCAGCTGGATGGTGACGGAGGACCGGGCGTGCACGGTCACCCCGTGCGCGTACCGCGTCCCGGCGATCGCCACGTTCGAACGCTGCCAGATCCAGCTGCTCTGCCCCAGCACCACCTCCGGCTCGGTGTGGTCGCCGAGCAGGGAGTACGAGAGCTCGCTGACCTGGTAGACGGCCGGAGCGGGCGCCGGCGGGGGCGGCTTCGGGGCAGGAGGGGGCTCCGGGGCGGGCGCGGGCGGCGTGGGCTCCGGCGGCTCGGGGGAGGGAGTGGGCTCGGCGCTCGGCGTCGGTGCCGGGTCGGGGGGCGTCGGCTCGGGCTCCGGCTCAGGTTCCGGCGGCGCGGGCGGCACGGGGGCGGGCGCGGCCGGAGGGTCCGGTGCCGGCGCGGGAGGTTCCGGTGCCGGCACCGCGGGGGCCACCGCCGGGGGCTTCGCTACGGGCTTGGGCTCCGGCTTCGGCTGGTCGTCGCCGACGAGCGCCCACACCAGACCGGCGGCGGCCACGGCGACGGCCGCCGCGATCCCGGCCTTGGCGGGCGCGCCGAGCCCTTCGGAGGCAGCGGCGCCCCCGGAGGAGCCCGCGGAGGAGCTCGATCCGGTGGCCGCGGCGGCGGCCCCCGCCCCGGCGGCGCCCGCGGCACCGCCCGCCACCACTCCGGCGGCCTTGAGCGAGTACCCGGCGGCGAACCAGCCGATGACCGCGATCGGCAGCAGCGCCGGGATCCCGGCGTTCACATGCTCCAGCTCGCCCGCGGCCACACGGCACTTCGCGCACTCGTCGAGGTGCTTGCGCAGACCGCGCTCGGCCCGCATCCGCAGCCCGCCCCGGGCGTAGGCGCCGAGCCGGTCCGCGTACTGCGCGCAGTCGCCCCCGGTTGTGAGCGCCTGGCTCACATGGGCCTGGAGGTACGCCTGCTTGAGCCCTTCGCGGGCCCGACTGGCCAGGACGGCGGTGGCGTTGGCTGTCAGGCCGAAGAGCGGGGCGATCTCGCTGGGCGACTCCTCCTCGACCGTGGTGTGCCAGAGCACCGCCTGCCAGCGCTCCGGCAGGCTCCGGAACGCCTCCATGGCCATCGACTGCTCGGCCTCGTGCATCGCCAGCACATCGGCGCCGAGATCGAGGGTGTCGTCGTCGGAGAGCTCCGAGGTGCGCGAGGCCTGCGCGGCGAACACCGCGAAGTCGTCGACCAGGTGCTCCCGCTTGGCGCTCTTCGTCCAGGCGGCGGCGACATGGCGGACTGCGGTCATCAGATAGGCCCGGACGGCCTCCTGCGGCCCCTTGCCGCCCCGTACGGCCTGGAGGGTGCGGGCGAACACCTCGGCGGTCAGGTCGTCGGCGGTGTGCCCGTCCCGGCAGCAACTGCGGGCGTACCGGCGGACCGCGCCCGAGTGGCGCCGGAACAGCTCCTCGTAGGCGAGGTTGTCCCCGTCGCGCATGCCCTCGATCAACTGGGCGTCGGACAGCCCGGCATCGGGGGACCCGCCGCGGCCCTCGCGCTGCGGCGGCACCGCGTACGGGCCGACGCCATCGGGGACGGCGTCCCCGGCATCGGCCTCGACGACGGCCGGCCACGGGCCGGGCAGCACGGTGCCGCCCTCGGCCTCACCGTCCGCCGGTCCACGTCCCGGCTGGGCCGGCACGTGCCCGGAGGACATCCCGTCGGCCTTCGTGCCTCCGCCCGCCGCAGCGATCTCGTCGAGCGGCTCTTCCTGCTGCTCGTTACCGCTCATCGCGGAAGCCCCCGTATACACCCTCGGACCCGAATACCGGCCAAGACTGCCACATGGCTCAATCGCGATGGACCCTCAGTCCTGGCAACCACTCATCCGGGGCGTTTTCTCGAATGCGAGTACTAGAGACCCCTCTTTCGGGGAATGAATCCCTGCTGTTTCGCCTGCCGGAACCCGTTCACCTGTTCGCCGACGCGAGCACTGCCCCGACCGTCGCGCCAATGGGCCCTCCGGCCGACCGGTAACCCACCCGGCGGGCCCCCCGACCGCACGCAACGTGAACGAGCGGTCGAGCGGGCACCCGACGTCAGACGGCAGGCCGGGACCGCAGCCCCTCCAGCAGGATGTCCAGCAGCCGGGCCGAGGCCGCCGCCTGCTGGGCGGCGTCCGGCAGGGACGGGGCGGCCGTGGCGATGACCAGCAGCACGTCGGCCACCGTCACATCCCCGCGCAGCTCGCCCGACTCCCGCGCCCGGTCCACCAGCCGGCCCACGACCTCCAGCAGCTCGGCCGCCCCCGAATCCTCGCCGAGGGCGTCGAGCCCGTCCCCGCCGCCGGCACGCCGGCCCACGACACGGACGTCGGCCTGGGCCACACCCTGCCGCTGCTGCGGGACACGGGTCTCGTCGCCCGCGTCACCCGCGACCGGAGCTCCCGGCTCGTCCGCGTCGACCCCGACCCGCAGCACCTGCGGCGGCAGCAGCCTGCCGGCGCCCGATGCCACCGAGGTCCGCAGGAACCGGGAGAGCGCCGACCAGGGCTCCTCCTCCTGCCCCAGGGCCGTACGCGCCTGCTCGGTCAGCCGGGAGGTCTCCTCCTCGGCTATCCGCCGCACCAGCACGTCCTTGCTGGGAAAGCGCCGGTAGACCGTGCCGACCCCGACGCGGGCGCGGCGTGCCACGTCCTCCATCGGCGCGCCGTACCCCAGCTCCCCGAACACCTCACGCGCTGCCCGCAGCACGTGCTCCAGATTGCGCTGCGCGTCGACGCGCAGCGGAGCCGAACGCGCAGTGCCCACCGGTGAGGTGGGTGCGGACGATCCGTTGGCAGCGGGAGCGGCCGAGGCCGATCCGATCGCCGCCGCGCTCACCGCCGCCGCGGAACGCACCGCGTCGGCCGAGCTCATGACACCGAGCGCGCCCACGGAGCCCAGACGTCCGTGGTCCTTGGACGCGAGCGCGCGCGTGGACTGCCCGTGCGAATCCTGAATATGCATAACTTCCCCCGGTTATGACGTCTCCCCCCGGAGACTTCCCCGCCTTGTCGGTCGGGGAGTGAGCACAACGAAATCCGCACCCGACTCCCGACGGGTTACGAACATAGTTGAGCCCGCGTCAATTCAGAAGGGGGTAGTTCCGCATGGTGCGCCCCCCGATCGGAGCAGAAGCGCCCCAACCCCCCGCCCGCACCCGCCCACACGCCCCTCGCACAGGGCCTGACCTGCGCGGCTTCCGTACGGTCCGGCCGA
This sequence comes from Streptomyces microflavus, assembly GCF_014650075.1. Lineage (GTDB taxonomy): Bacteria > Actinomycetota > Actinomycetes > Streptomycetales > Streptomycetaceae > Streptomyces > Streptomyces microflavus. Next base: position 856,294 of record NZ_BMUG01000002.1, read on the forward strand.
CCGGCCGGGACCGCCCCGCCGGACCCTCCGGTCACACAATTTGCCGGGCCTGTGGACAAACCACGGACTCCGTTGCGTCATGGGGTGGTGATGGCTCCAGATTCCCGGGGGACGACCCCCGGCACCCGGCCAGGTGTGCGCATTCTCGTCGTCGGCGGCGGCTACGTCGGGATGTACACGGCGCTGCGGCTCCAACGGAAGTTGAAGCAGAGACTCAAGAGCGGGGACGCCGAGATCGTGGTCGTCACGCCCGAGCCGTACATGACGTACCAGCCCTTCCTCCCCGAAGCGGCCGCCGGCTCGATCTCGCCGCGCCATGTGGTCGTACCGCTGCGCCGCGTCCTGAACCTCTGCACGATCGTCATCGGTGAGGCCGAACGCGTCGACCACGCCAAACGGACGGCCACCGTCACCACCCTGGCCACGGCGGAGGACGGCACCGGCGCCCTGGAGATCGGGTACGACGAGATCGTCATCGCCCCCGGATCCGTCTCGCGCACCCTCCCCGTGCCCGGCCTCGCCGACTTCGGCATCGGGTTCAAGACCGTCGAGGAAGCCATCGGGCTGCGCAACCACGTCATCGAACAGATGGACATCGCGTCCGCCACCCGCGACCCCGCCATCCGCGACGCCGCGCTCACCTTCGTCTTCGTCGGCGGCGGCTACGCGGGCGTGGAGGCGCTCGCCGAGCTGGAGGACATGGCCCGTTACACCGCGCGGTACTACCACAACATCAAGCCCACGGACCTGAGATGGATCCTCGTCGAGGCCTCCGACCGCATCCTCCCCGAGGTCGGCGAGGCCATGGGCAGGTACGCCGTCGGGGAGCTGCGCGGCCGCAGCGTCGACGTACGCCTCGAAACCCGCCTGGAGACCTGTGAGGACCGGGTCGCCGTCCTGAGCGACGGTTCCCGCTTCCCCACCCGCACGCTGGTGTGGACCGCGGGCGTCAAACCGGCACCGCTCCTGTCCGCAACCGACCTGCCCCTCACCGAACGCGGCCGACTTCGCTGTACCGCCACCCTCGGCGTCGAGGGAATGCCGCACGCCTGGGCCGCGGGCGACGCCGCCGCCGTCCCCGACCTCACCGCCGCCGAGCCGGGCAAGGAGACCGCCCCCAACGCCCAGCACGCGGTCCGCCAGGCGAAGGTGCTCGCCGACAACGTCCTGGCGACGCTCGACGGCCGCCCTGTGAAGGAGTACCGCCACAAGTACGCGGGATCCGTCGCCTCTCTGGGCCTCCACAAAGGCGTCGCCCACGTCTACGGTCGCAAGCTCAAGGGTTACCCCGCCTGGCTGATGCACCGTACGTACCACCTCAGCCGGGTGCCGACGTTCAACCGGAAGGCGCGCGTCCTTGCCGAATGGACCCTGGCCGGACTCTTCAAACGGGAGATCGTCTCCCTCGGCTCGCTCGAACACCCCCGGGCCGAGTTCGAACTCGCGGCCGGTGGCGGCTCGGCCACCCCGCCCCGCCCCGGCACCCTGCCACGCCCCGAAACCGACGAGAGGCCCGAGGACCCGCCGGGCGGACTGCCGCCCCGGCCCTCCCGCTGACAAGTGGCCGGACGGGCGGCCCGACGGGCGGCCCGGACACGTCCGGAGCACCCCGAGTACGCCGTCCGGACAGCGACCCGACGGCGACTGTCAGTACGGTCGGTCACACTGGACGTGTGACCATAGGTGGGCCCGCACCTGCACAGAGTGACCCGGCCGGTAGTGACCAACAGTGACCAGCAGCGACGCACCGACAGCACGACGAGGCCCGGCTGCGCCTTCCCGGGGGCATGGCCCCCGGCGCCTTCGAACCCGGCAGAAGCACCGGCAGAAGAAGCAGCCCGCCCGAGCGGACCAGACCGACACACGAGGCCAGAAATTCCGTGAACTTCACGCGTTGGAGCGCCCGCCTTCCCGGAACGCAGCGTCGAGCCGCCGCGCGGGACGACCGTAGTCCCGTGCCCGCGGCCCGGGCCGAGTCCGCCCAGGCGCAGGCCGCGGCCACCCTGCCGGACGGCGCACTTCCGGAACCACCCGGTACCACCCCCGCGCAGACCGCCACCGGCCCCGCCCCCGACGACCTCTCGGCCCGCGAGATCCTCGGCCGGCTCCCCGCCGCCGTCGCCCTGCTGCACGGCCCCGACCACCGCGTCACGTACGTCAACGAGGCGTACGAGACCGCCTTCGGCCCCCGCCCCGCCGGGGTGCCTGCCGCCGAGGCCCTGCCCGAGCTCGCCGAGCTGAGCGTGCTGCCCCTGCTCGACCAGGTCCTGCGCAGCGGCACCGCCCGTACGGTCAAGTCCCGCAGGACCGCCGGGGGCGGTTCGTACACGGTGACCTGCACCCCGGTCGCCGCCCGGAACGGTACGGAGGACGGGAGCGACAGCGAAAAGGGAGACGGCAAGGACAAGGGAGACGGCCGGGACAAGGGAGACGGCAGGAGGGAGGGCGGCGTCCTCGTCTACGCGGCCGACGTCACCGACCACGCCGAAGCCGCCGAACGCCTGCGCACCAGTGAGCGCCGCCACCGCGAAACGGCCGTCACCCTCCAGCGCTCCCTGCTCCCGCAGGAGCTGGAGCAGCCCGACGACCTCCGTATCGCCGCCACTTACCAGCCCGGCGGCACCGACGCGGCCGTCGGCGGCGACTGGTACGACGTCATCACTCTCGGCGCCGGCCGCACCGCCCTGGTGATCGGTGACGTGATGGGCCGCGGGGTCCGGGCGGCCGCCGTGATGGGCCAGCTCCGCACCGCGGTCCGCGCCTACGCCCGGCTCGACCTCCCGCCGCACGAAGTGATCCAGCTGCTGGACGGCCTCGCCTCCGAGATCGACGCCAGCCAGATCGCCACCTGCGTCTACGCGGTCCATGACCCGAACGAGGGACAGCTCGTCTACGCCTCCGCCGGGCACCTGCCGATCCTCGTCCGCGACGAGGACGGCACGGTCCAGCGCGCCGCCGACCCCACGGGGCCCCCGCTCGGCACCGGCGGCTGGGTCCACACCTCGGGCACGATCGGTCTGCCGCCCGGCTCCACCGCGGTGCTCTACACCGACGGCCTGGTCGAGCGCCGCAGCGAGGACATCGACGAGGGCGTCGCCTCCCTCGCCGGCGCCCTCTCCGGCGCCAAGGGATCACCGCAGGTGGTCTGCGACCGGCTGATCCGCTCGCTGGGGGTGACCGCCGAGCACGACGACGACGTGGCGGTCCTCGTGGTCCAGCACCCCGCCCGTACGGGGGCGAACGCGGAGCTGTTCCACAACGCCGCGCTCGAACTGCTCGGCGGCATCGAGGCCGCCCCGCGCGCCCGAGCGTTCGCCACCGGGGTCCTGACCTCCTGGCGCTTCCCGGTCGAGCTCCGCGACCTCGGCGTCCTCGCCGCCAGCGAGCTGGTCGCCAACTCGCTCCAGCACGGCACCCCGCCGATGCGCCTGGGGCTGCGCCGCACGGACCGGCGGCTGATCATCGAGGTGACCGACGGCGACGACCACCTGCCGCGCCGCCGCCAGGCCGAACCGGCGGACGAGGCGGGACGCGGCATCGAGATCATCGCGTCGATCGCCACCTCATGGGGCAGCCGCCGCACCCCGGGCGGCGGCAAGGCGGTCTGGTGCGAGTTCGCCCTGCCCCGCTGAGGCCCGGCCGCCCGGCTCAGCGGCCGGCAGTGGCGGCCGCGGCCGTCGGCGCGGTGACCGACACGGCCCGGTCGGCCGCCTCCGCACCGCTCTCCCCACCCTCGGGCAGCGACACGGCGACCACCCGCGAGGGGGCGGGGGCCAGCGAAGGCTGATCCTGTACGGGGGTGAGCCGGCGCCCGAGCCGCAGCGCGAGCACCGTGATGCCCAGCGAGAACAGCACGAAGGTCACGATGTACGGGCCGTGCAGCGACGCCCCCATCGGACCGCCGACAGCGGGACCGACCGCGAGCGCGAGCTGCTTGCACAGGGCGAACGCCGAGTTGTACTGCCCGACCATCGACTCCGGCGCCAGATCGGCGACCAGCGGGGCCACGGTCGGCGACAGCATCGCCTCACCCAGCCCGAACAGTGCGTACGTCGAGATGAACGCGGCCGTCGCCATGGTCTGGCTGCCGTGCCCGAGCCCGGCATACCCGGCGACGATCCAGGCGAAGGCCCAGATGAGGCCGACCGCTGCGATGACCCGGCTGCGCCGCCGACGCTCCACCAGCCGCAGGACGACGAACTGGGCGATGACGATGACCGCGGTGTTGGCGGCCAGCGCCAGGCCGAGCGTCGAGGGCTGGATCCCGGCGGCCTCGGTGCCGTACGCGGCAAGACCCGACTCGAACTGCCCGTAGCAGGCGAAGAAGAGCACGAACCCGAGCACGCACAGCTGGACCATGGCCCGGTGCGAGAGCAGCGCCCGCATCCCGCCCTTTGCGGACCCGTCGGTCGGACGGGCCGCGCCGATGGAAGCCGTACGGGGCATCCGCACGGTCACCGCGACGACACCGAGGACCACGAACATCACGGCCTCGATCAGGAACAGCATGGTGAAGCTCGCCGGACGGTTCACGTCCACGAGCTGCCCGCCCACCAGCCCGCCGAGCCCGAGGCCCAGGTTCTGGAGGAAGAACTGCGTGGCGAAAGCGCGCGTACGGGTGGCGGTACTGGAGCACCAGACGAGCATCGTGGCCAGGGCGGGCTGCATCACCGCGGTGCCCGCACCGAGGACCGCGGCCGACAGCACGGCGGCCGGCACACTGCTCGCGTACCCCAGAGCAGCGGCACCCACGGCGGCGAGGCCGGCGGCCACCACCAGCACGGGCAGCGGCCCCCGCCGGTCGATGGCCCGCCCGGTGAACGGCAGAACGGCCAGCGCTGCCATCGCGAAGACCGCCAGCACGACTCCCGCCGTGCCGGCGCCGAGATCCCGTACCTGCGCCACGTAGACGTACAGATACGGAACGGTGAACCCGAGCCCGAACGCGCTCAGCGCGCTGCCCAGCTGGATCCGCCGCAGCGCTGCGCCCATCTCCCTGGTCACACTCACCTACCTCAAGGTCTAGAAGTTCAGAAGTTGTGGAGGCCTGAGACGTCTCGCGACAAACTCAGACTCGAAGACTTTAGCACTAAACTTAGAAGGTGAAAACTACAGCTTGAAGGACTTCAAGGGTGGTGGGGGCGTGCCATACTGCCCGCCATGTCTGAGAGCACCGAGGAGCCCGGCCCCCACGAGCCGAGCCTCGACGAACAGATCGCCGCCTACCAGCGCGAGTTCCGCGACCTCGACCCCCAGGTCGAACAGGTCGTCTCCGCGCTGGGCCGCCTGAACCGCCGGATGAACGTCGCGTACGGGAGACAGGTCGCCGCCCTCGGCATCAGCAACGCCGAGTGGGAGGTCCTCAAGACCCTCGTCCTGGCGGGAGCCCCCTACCGCCTCGGCCCCGGCGAGCTCGCGAAGCGCCTCGGCCTCACGCCGGCCGCCATGACCCACCGCGTCGACCGGATGGCCGGCGAGGGCCTGGTCACCCGGGACCGCGACGAGAACAACCGGGTCCGTGTCATCGTCGAGCTGACCGACGAGGGCCGTACGAAGTGGCTGGAGGCGATGCGCATGGCCTCCGACTTCGAGGAGGACCTCCTCCAGGACCTCTCCGGCGACGAGCGCGGGGTCCTCGGCGAGCTGCTGGTCCGCCTCCTGCGCCGCGTGGAGCACGCCCAGCCGGACGCCGGCGGCCGCCTCACCGACCTGGACTGACGGGGGACGGAGAGGGACAGGGCGGGGGCGTTGGAGGGGACCCCGGAGAGGGCCTGGGGCGGGGTTGACACCGCCCCACCCGATCCGTAAGGTTCTTCGAGTTGTCACGGGGCCGGAACGGTTTTTCGACAGCCGATCCCGCCGCACACGCGGCAACCAAACTTCAGCACGATCTCCCAGCCGGGAGAATTTCGGCATGCCGAAATTCATTTCGAAGGCCCGATTATGAGCCGCCGGGAGAATCCGCTAGAGTTTGAGCGTCGGAACGGCCCAACGGCCGGGAAGACAAGCCCCGCTGACTGGGAGTCAGGCCCGAAAGGATCTGATAGAGTCGGACTCGCCGGAAA
>NZ_BMUG01000003.1 GCF_014650075.1 Streptomyces microflavus
TCCGTGAACTCCGGGGCATCGGCGGTCAGGACCTTCACCGCACCGTGCTCACCCAGCACCCCCGCGGTCGCCTCCGCACCCGCGCCCAGCGCGAGCGCGACCGGGTCACCGATACGGCGGGCCAGCGTCAGCAGCTCCAGCGTGGGCTTGCGGACCGCACCGTCCACGTGATCGACCAGAACAAGAACTTCAGCCATGACAACGCACTCCAGACGAGAAAGACAGCAGGGAAGAGAAGGGGGAAGTCGAGCGTGCGGGCTAGATGAACTTCTGGCCCGCGAGGAACTCGGCGAGCTGCTTGCCGCCCTCGCCCTCGTCCTTCACGATCGTGCCCGCCGTACGCGCCGGACGCTCCGTCGCCGAATCGACCGCGGTCCACGCACCCGCCAGACCCACCTCATCCGCGTCCAGACCCAGATCGTCCAGGTCCAGGGACTGAACCGGCTTCTTCTTCGCCGCCATAATCCCCTTGAACGACGGGTAACGCGCCTCACCCGACTGGTCGGTCACCGACACCACCGCCGGAAGCGAAGCCTCCAACTGCTCCGACGCCGTGTCGCCGTCACGACGGCCGGTCACCACACCACCGTCCACCGCCACCTCGGAGAGCAGCGTCACCTGCGGCACACCCAGACGCTCCGCCAGCAGAGCCGGCAGGACACCCATCACACCGTCGGTGGAGGCCATCCCGCAGATCACCAGGTCGAAACCGGTCTTCTCGACCGCCTTCGCCAAAACCAGCGACGTCCCCATCACATCGGTGCCGTGCAGATCGTCGTCCTCGACGTGAACAGCCTTGTCCGCACCCATCGACAACGCCTTGCGCAACGCGTCCTTGGCATCCTCCGGACCCACCGTCACCACGGTGATCTCCGCACCGTCCGCACCGTCCGCGATCTGCAGCGCCTGCTCGACCGCGTACTCGTCCAGCTCCGACAGCAGACCGTCGACATCCTCACGGTCCAACGTCAGGTCATCGGCGAAATGCCGGTCACCGGTCGCGTCGGGCACGTACTTCACACAGACAACGATCCTCAAGCTCACGCCGGCTCTCCTGCCTACCTGGGTGTGGTCCCCAGCCGATCGGGCCCGGTCCCACCTGGGAGTAGTTTCGTTAGGGTGACCTTATGGTACTCAGTACCCTCTGTAAAGGTACCCAGTGCCAAAAGTGCCCTTCCGGTGCTACGTTTCGCCGCATGAGCGAGGCACGCGGACCCGAGAAGAAGGCACCCATGCGGGAGGTGCTCGCGCAGGCGGCCTTCCAGCTCTTCCTTGAGCGGGGCTTCGAGCGGACGACGGTCGACGACATCGTGGCGCGGGCCGGGGTGGGGCGGCGCTCCTTCTTCCGGTACTTCCCCTCGAAGGAGGACGTGGTCTTCCCGGACCATGAGCGCTGTCTCGCCGAGATGACCGAGTTCCTGGCCGCCGTGGACGACAGTGATCCGGTGGGCGCGGTGTGCGACGCGGCGCGGATCGTGCTGCGGATGTACGCGGCCGACCCCGAGTTCTCCGTACAGCGCTACCGGCTCACCCGTGAGGTGCCCGGACTGCGGACGTACGAACTGTCGGTGGTGCGCCGCTACGAGCAGACGCTCGCCGGTCATCTCCGGGGCCGGTTCGGCGCGGACGGTGACGGGGAGTTGCGGGCCGAGGTGATCGCCGCCTCCGTGGTCGCCGCGCACAACAACGGGCTGCGGCTGTGGCTGCGTTCGGGGGGTGCAGGGGATCCCGAGGCGGCTGTGGACCATGCGCTCGATCTGGTGCGGGGTGTGTGGGAGCGGCCCGCCGGGCCCTCGCCCGCGCGGGAGAAGCCCGCCCTGCCGGCGGCCGGGCCGTCCGGCATCACCGCGGGGTCCGGCGACAACGAGGTCATCGTCATGGTCGCGTCCAAAGGGACGCCGATGTGGCGGGTCGTGCAGCAGATCGAGGCAGCCGTCGGCGAGAGCTGAGCGGGTGCACGCAGTAAGAACCCGGTAATAATCGGCACTCAGTGCCTTTACTCTCCGGCACTCAGTGCCATATGGTGCGGACGCGCCGTCAGCCAGGTGCGGCGCGTCCGAGTCGAGCGCAGGGGGTCGATCCGTGTCTCAGGCAGGAATGGGCACCGTCCAGAAGACGCACGAGGAGTGCGGCCTCTCCTACAACCGCTGCCGCTGGTGCGGCACCGCCTCCTTCCGGCGGCTGCTGTGCCCGGTGTGCGCGTCGAGCGAACTGGAGCCGGAACGCACCACCGGCCACGGGGTGGTCGTACGGACCGCCGTGGTTCACCGCTACACCGAGGCAGCGCGCAACGAGTCCCTGGTCCGCTTCCCCGAGGGGTTCGTCTTCCGCTGCCAGGTCGTCGGCGCCGCACCGCAGATGGTGGCCGTCGGCGCCCGTGTGAAGCCCCTCGCGGGGGAGGAACCGGAGTCGGGCGCGGTGGTTCTGGAGCTCTGCGAGCCGCCCGTACGCAACGACTGGGCCTGACGCGCCGGGAACGCCCGCGCCCCGGCCACGTACGGCCTGTGAGCGCGGGCGGTCCGGTGCCGGTCGAGCGGCGGCCGTGGGGCAGGCGGCCGGGCGGTCCGGTGCCGGCCGGGGCCGTCAGCCGATCCGCTTGAGCAGCTCCTCGGCCAGCGGGGCGGAGGACGCCGGGTTCTGACCGGTCACCAGGTTCCGGTCGACGATCACGAACGGCGCCCAGGGCTCGCCCTCCTGGAAGTCCGCGCCGAGCTCCACGAGCCGGTCCTGGAGCAGCCACTTGGCCTTCTCCGCGAAGCCCGCCTGGGTCTCCTCGGCGTTGGTGAAGCCGGTCAGCCGGTAGCCGGCGAACGCGTTGGCGCCGTCGGGTCCGGTGGCGGCGAGCAGTGCCGCCGGGGCGTGGCAGACGACGCCGAGCGGCTTGCCCGACGCCAGGGCCTCGGTGAGCAGCCGCCCGGACACGGGGTCCACCGCGAGGTCCTCCATCGGGCCGTGTCCGCCGGGGTAGAAGACGGCGTCGTACGCGTCCAGGTCCACGTCCTCCAGCGCGACCGGCCGTCGCAGCTCCTCGAACGCCTCCAGCCCGGCCGCCACCTTGTCGGCGCCCTCCTGGCCGCCGTTGACATCGGGTGCCAGGCTGCCGCGGTCCACGGTGGGGACGACGCCGCCCGGGGTGGCGACGACCACCTCGTGACCGGCTCCGGTGAACGCCTGGTACGGGGCCACGGCCTCCTCGGCCCAGAAGCCCGTGGGGTGGGCCGTGCCGTCCGCCAGGGTCCAGTGGTCCGCGCCGGTCACCACGAAAAGGATCTTTGCCATGTCGTACATCTCCGTCGGTCGGGGTGGGCTGACCCGGCCGACCGTAGGCCCGGTCCGGCCAGGATCCGCGTCCGGCCGACGTGTGCCGGAAAGTGGGTTCCGACGGGTCGGTGGTGATCGGCCGGACGGCGGATCGTCTGCCCGCCGCAGCCCGTCCGAATCATCCGGAGGCTTCCGGCGAACCGCCCGGAGGTTCCGGGGCGGCTCAGCCCGCGCGCGTTCCCGCCGCGCGGGCGGCCAGCGCCTCCGCGTTGCCCGAGAGCCAGGCGGTGATCACCTCGGCGGGCAGCGCCAGCGCGGCAAGCTCATCGGCCAGGGAACCGGTCGGGCCCGGATTGACCCAGGTCGAGGTGCCGAAAAGGACCCGGTCGCGGGCCATTCCCCGGGCGTGGTGGAGCAGCGGCTCCCAGCCCGAGCCGGGCTTCGGCATGTGCCGGGGCCGGTGCGAGGAGAACTCCAGGAAGACCCCCGGGTGCCGGGCGGCGGTGAGCAGCATCTCCTGCACATCGGGCCAGCCCGCGTGCCCGGCGACCAGCACCAGCTCGCGGTGGCGGCCCGCCAGCGTCTCGACCGTACGCCAGCTCCCCAGGCCGCTGGGGTGGCTGCGGGAGAAGTGGTGCCCGGTGTGCAGCCAGACCGGCAGCCCCGCCGCAGCCGCCGCGTCCCAGACCGGGGAGAACCGCGGATCGGCCGGGTCGGTGCCGTCCAGGAAGGGGATCACGCACAGCCCGGTCGCCCCGGCGGCCGCCGACCGCTCCAGCTCGCGCAGGGCGTCGGCCGGGTCGCGCAGGGAGAGTCCGGCCCAGACCTGGACGCGGTCGGTGACGCCCCGGACCGTCTCCAGCAGCCACTCGTTGACGGTACGGCCGTCCGGCAGCCGCTCCGGCGACCCCATCGCGAACTCGCCCGTCACGCCCTGCCGTTCCCGGTCGGCGAGGTGGGCGGTCAGGTCGAAGGGGGGCCGGCCGGGCGGCAGGAGCACGTCGACCGCGTCCTGGCGGCGCACGGCCAGGGCGTCGCGGTACGCGGTGTGCGAGGCGCCGAAGTACCGGCAGAACGAGGCGGAGAAGACGTCCAGGTACTCGGGAGCGTTCTCGCCCAGCCGGTTGAGGTACACCCGCCACCCGGCGTCGTCGTACACCAGCGAGCAGGCGTCCACGACCGGCGGCCGGACCCGGACACCGGCGTCCGCCACGGCGGTGGCGGTCGCTGTTCCGTTGCTGGTAGCGGGGCCGGACGACAGGTTCACGGTCACTCCATCACGAGGGGGCGGCGGCGCGGTGCGAAGGCGTACGCGAGTGGTTCAGGAGGCGGCGCGGTGCGAAGCCGTACGGGCGGGGCTCGGTTCAGGAGGCGGCGCGCCGGGCCTCCCAGTCGGCCACCAGCGCCTCGGTCTGCTCCACGAAGCCGCTGAACAGGGTGGCGAGCGAGGCCAGCCGGTCCCGGGCCTCGCCCCGCGCCACCGGGATGCCCGAGCTCAGCGTCTCGGTGAACTTGCGCATATGGGCGTTGTTCACCAGCAGCAGGTGCTGGAGGTCGCCGACCGCCTCGTAATCGATGCGCCGGCTGCCGGGCCTGGTGGAGCGCCGCACCAGGGTCCAGGACTCCAACTGGCGTGCCGCCACACTCAGTCCGCTCTTGGCCTGCCCGAGCTCGCGGGTCATGGTGTCGAGGTCCACCGGCTTGTTGCGCAGCAGGAGGTAGCCGAAGAGGCGCCCGGTGGCCTGGGGGAGCCCCCAGCGCTCCATCAGCGAGCCCATTTCGCTGATGAAGGCGGCTTCCGCGTCGCTGAACCCGTCGGAGCCGGGGGCCGGGGAGGGCTCGGCGTCGGTGGTGGTGTCGTCGTGGTCAGTCATGGTCTCGCTGGGTTCTCAGGCCTTCGGGAAGGCGAAGGAAGGCGACGGTCAGCCGGTTGACCTCGTCGGGACGGTCCAGATTGGCGACGTGTCCGGCGCCGGGGATCACATGGAACTCGCTGTTCGGATCGCGTTCGCTCCACCGTTCCATCGCCGAGCGGATGTTACCCGTGCTGTCGTGTTCACCGCAGATCAGGAGCTCGGGCTTCTCGACACGGTAGTCGGGGGAGGGGTCGACCGCGCGGGTCATACCGTCCCAGGTGGTGAGGAAGGAGCGCCGCCCGTTCGCCGCGAAGGCCTCGCGCAGATACTCCTGGGCCCCGGGGTCCTCGGCCGACGCCCGGGCCATCCAACGGGTCAGCCGGCGGTAGGGCAGCAGCCGCATGAGGGTGCGGGAGAAGGCCAGGCGCCGCCGCTCGCCCCGGGTGATGGGGAGGGTGCTGGACGTGGAGCCGATCACCACGAGCGCGGCGACCTCCTCGGGCCGCCGGCGCAGGTACTCCTGGGCGATGTTGCCGCCCATCGACTGCCCCAGCAGGACCACGGGCCTGCGCACGTCGGCCGCGTCCAGCACCGCCCCCAGGTCCCGCGCCGCGTAGCCGGTCCGGAATCTGCCGGTGCCGGAGGCGGACGCGCCGTGATAGCGCACGTCCCAGCGCAGGGTGCGGTAGCCCGCGCCGACCAGGGCCGGGATCTGCGGGTCGAACATGCGGTGGTCGGCCCCGGCGCCGTGGGTGAGGGCGACCGCCGGGCGGTCGGCCCCTCCGGCGGTCCAGTAGTGCAGCCGGGCGCCGGAGACGTCGACGCTGTGCGCCGTCTCCTCGACCCCGGTGCCGCCGGTGGACAGGAGGGGCGACGGGGGCGGGCTGGCCTCCGGCCGGTGGTGCCGCATCGCTTCGTTCATCGGAATCAGAATACTCTCATCGTTGCGGTCGCAGAGGGAGGCAGCCCACCGCGCCGAGTCGCGGCAGCGGTGGCCGGACCCCGAATCCCCGTCAGCCGCCGGTGAAGCGCGGCGGCCGCTTCTCCGCGAACGCGGCCATCCCTTCCCGGGCGTCGGCCACCGTGGCGTGCGTCTTGAGGTGGTATGCGTCCTGGATCCGCAGACCGTACTCGGCCGGCTGCCCCCAGCTCCGCTCCCGCAACTCCTTGAACAGCCCCACCGAAGCGGTCGGCAGCGCGGCGAACCGGCCGGTCAGCTCGGCCAGTTCGCGGTCGAAGTCCTCCGGTGCGCAGAGCCGGTCGAACAGTCCCAGGCGCACCGCCTCGTCCCCCGAGACCATCCGCCCGGTGAGGTAGATCTCCGTCGCCCGCGCCGGACCGGTCAGCCGGGACATCAGGACCACGTTCCCCACATGCCCGACCCCGGCCAGGCAGCTGCCGATCGAGGCGCGGGTGTCCGCCAGCCGGAAGTCGGCGGCGCAGGCGATCTCCGCCCCCGCCCCCGCCGCCGCCCCGGTCAGCCCCACGACCACCGGCTTCGGCAGGTGCAGGATCGCCTCGCAGACCCGCAGATAGTGCGCGTCCGAGGTGATCGGGTCGAAGGGGGTGTCCACCCGGTCGCCCAGCCGCCACCGCCGTACGCTCTCCACGTCGTCGCCCGCGCAGAACGCCCCGCCGCTCCCGGTGATCACGACCGTACGCACCCGGGGGTCGTCGCCCGCGCACATCAGGCCGAGCAGCAGATGACGGGAGAGCGTCAGATCGAGGCTGTTGCGGCGGTGCGGCCGGTCCAGCGTCAGCGTGGCGACCCCGCCCGCCAGCGAGGCACGCAGCGGTACGTCCTCCTTGCCGTCCACCCGGTCCGCGAAGTCCGCGAACGACTCGGTGGCCGCCCCGGCCCACTCGGCCGCCGGCTCCTGGCCCGTCGGGAACGCTTCCTGGCTCATACGATCTTCTCCCTGCGTATCCGGATGCCCGCCGCCTCGCGGTCCCACGTCCCCGCCACCACGCCCTCGGCGCGCAGCGTGTGCTTGGTCGGCTTTCCGGTGGGTGTCTTCGGGAGCTCGGGGAGCACCCGGATGTAGCGCGGCAGCATGAAGTGGGCCAGCCGCTCCCGCAGGAACCCCAGCAGCGCCGCCGGGTCGACCGGGTCGGCCGGGTCGCGGTCCGCCACCACCAGCAGCACCTCGTCCTCGCCCTCGTCGCCGGGCACGGCCACCGCCGCCGCCTCCAGCACGCCGGGGTGGGCGACCGCCTGGGCCTCCACCTCGAAGGAGGAGATGTTCTCGCCGCGCCTGCGGATGGCGTCCTTCTTGCGGTCCACGAAGACCAGGCCGCCGTCGGGGGCGCGCCGGAAGGTGTCCCCGGTGTGGAACCAGCCGTTGCGCCAGACGGCAGCCGTCTCGGCGGGCCGGCCGAGGTAGCCGCTGAGGAACGACCACGGGCGGTCCGCGCGCAGCACCAGCTCGCCCGCCTCGCCGTCCGCCACCTCGCGGTCGTGGTCGTCGACGACCCGGGCGGTGATGCCCGGCCGGGGTTGCCCGCAGTGCATCGGGACGCCCGGGTGGTGGTCCGGGGCGGAGAGCACCGGACACGACACCTCGGTCATGTTGAACAGTGCGCGGACCGACACCCCGAACCGCTTGGAGAACTCCGTCGCCCCCTCGGTGAACGGGATGACGTAGGCCGCCCGCAGTGGATGCCCGGTGTCCTGCGGCAGCGGCGGCTGCTTGAGCAGATAGGTCGCCATGACGCCGAGCAGCGTGCACAGGGTCGTCCCCGTACGTCGGATCAGGGGCCAGAACTCGCTGGTGGTGAAGGCGGGTACGACGGTCACCGAACCGCCGTGCACCAGCATCCCGTAAGCACCGATCGTGCCGCCCGCGTGGAACAGCGGCAGCTGCAGCAGATAGCGGTCCTCGGGCCCTGCCATGCCGTGGAAGGCGGCGGTGCAACTGCTGTACAGGTGCGCGTAGGAGGAGACGACCCCCTTGGACGGACCCGTCGTCCCCGAGGTGTAGATGACGGTCTGCGGGTCCCAGGGCTGCGGCGCGGGCACCGGTTCCGTGAACTCCGTCCGGGGCGAGCGCAGTTCGGTCTCCACCCGGAAGCGGGCGGAGAGCCGGGCGGCGAGCGCCTCCACGTCCTGCGGTACGTCCTCGGGACCCGGCAGCAGGACCACCGTGCGTACTGCTCCCACCCCGCCGTCCGACTCCTCCAGCCGGGCCGCCAGCGACGGCCTGCAGATCAGCACCTCGGCCCCGCTGTCGGCGATCACCTGGCGCAGGATCGCGCCCCGGTAGGCGGTGTTGAGGGGGACGAGGACGGCTCCCGCCGCGTTGACCCCGTACCACGTACGCAGCGCTTCGGGCCCGTTGGGCAGCCAGCTCAGCACCAGTTCGCCCGGGGCGACACCGAGCGCCTGGAGCGCGGCGGCCGTCTCCTCGGTCTCCTGGAGCGTCCGTGCGTACGTCCAGACGTCACCGTCCGGCATCAGCGCGTACGGCGCCTTCGGCGTGGCTGCGGCGCGCCGTCTGAGCAGGGGGCCCAGTACACACTGTTCGGCCGTCGGTACGGCGGCGGACGCGGGGTCGAGTACGTCGTCGGTCACCGGGCCTCCCCGGCGGTCGGCGCGGGCAGGGTCCGGAGCTGGAGCACACTCTCGTACGGGCCGCCGTACCAGACCGTCTGCCGGGCGGGGCGGCAGTGTTCGGCCTCGCCGACCGGTCCCGGAACGTTGGGGTGCCGGTCCAGATGGGGGAAGTTGCTACTGGTGACGTGGACCCGCAGCCGGTGCCCGGGGGCGAAGCGCCACGCGGTGTCCCCGAGCAGCAGATCGGCGTCGTACGGCTCGTCCGGCGGGCCGTCCCCGTCCGCCTCCAGCCGCAGGCTGGCCTCGGCCACCAGCAGGGAACGCCCGTCCGGATGTACATCGGTGAGCTTGGCGACCACGGCGGTGGCGGGTGCGTCCGAGCCGAAGCGCAGCCGCAGCCGCTGCCGGCCGACCACGTCCAGCGGCCCGGTGAGCGGCTCGGAGGTGTAGACGAGCACGTCCGGCCTGCTCTCCAGATGCGCCTGGTTGAGCGGGCCCGCCGCCAGCCGGCCGAGCTGGAGGACCCGCCCGCCGTGCGAGGGCACCGGGTCCTCCGGGTCGTAGGTGAACGTGTCGTGGCCCGGGGCCACGTCGGACGGTTCGGGCAGCAGCCGCCCGCCGTCTCCGCCACCGGCCGAACCCGCCAGGTACCAGGGCGAGTCGACGGCCTCCGGCGGCGGCCAGCTCGCCGCCCGGTGCCAGGTGTCGTCACCGAAGAGGAAGTACCGTACGTCGCCGCCGGGATCCTGGTCCGCGGTACGTTCCCCGGTCGCCCTCAGGTGGCGGTCGAAGAAGTCCAGATGCAGATCGGCCAGCCGCGCGCCCTGCGCCGAACCGTACGGGCCCGTGTTCACCTCGCCCTGCACCTGCGGGAGTTGGCCCGAGTGCACCCACGGCCCGACGACCAGCTCGTGCCGCCCGGCCACCGGATCCTGGGCGCGCATGGCCCGGTGCAGCTCGATCGTGCCGAAGGAGAACACGTCGTACCAGCCGCCCACCGAGAAGGTGGGCACGCCCACCTCGCCCAGGCGGTAGTCGGCCACCGTCGCCACCTTACCGGCGAAGATGTCCCGCAGTCGGCCGGGGAACCCCTCGAAGTCGAGGATGGTCGACAACGGCCAGCGCCTCAGCGGCACTTCGGGCGTGGTGAGCAGCTGCACCACCTCCGCCACGACCGCCCCGTCCACCGGATCGCCCGCCGCCGCCCGGCGTTGCACCCACTCCAGTGCGGTCAGGCCGAGCCAGCTCGTGAGGTGGTCCAGCCGCAGCGAGCCGCCGAGCTGCTCGGTGTCGTAGGGGGCCGAGGTGGACATCGTGGGCGCGATGGCCCGCAGGTGCGGCGGCTTCTCCATGGCGGCCAGCCACTGGACGATCGCCTGGTACGAGGTGCCCGCCATGGCCACGTTCCCGTCGCACCAGGGCTGCCGCGCGGTCCACTCGACGGTGTCGTACCCGTCCGGCCCCTCCTGGGACCAGTCCAGCGGCGCCCACTCGCCCTCCGAACGGAACCGGCCCCGGGTGTCCTGCACCACGGCCGCGTACCCCCGGTCCACGCACTGCGCCGGGGTCAACGTGGCCAGACCCAGAGGGGACTTGCCGTACGGGGTGCGGAAGAGCACGGCGGGCGAGGCCGGGCCGTCCGCCGGGCGCCACACATCGGCCCGCAGCACCGTCCCGTCACGCATCTCCACCGGCACGTCGTGCTCGATGAGGGTGGTCCTGCCCATCAGGGGGTCTCCTTCGCAGCGGGCTCGGTGCCCGCGTTCTGTGTCGGCCCGGCGCCCCGGTCGCGGGAACGGGTCAGATGACGCGTCATGGCGTCACCGGCGGCGGCCCGGCTCGCCGAGGGCTCGACGCGGACCAGCGGGCCGACGCTCATCCGGGCCGGGCGGTCCAGCAGCCAGGCAACGGTGTCCGCGATGTCCTCCGCGTCCAGCACCTCCTCCTCGGGCACACCGAGGTCCGAGGGGCGGGCCGCGAGCCGGGTGGAGACCCAGCCAGGGGCGACGGTGACCGCGCGGATGCCGAGGTCACGGTTCTCCTCGTGGACCAGCTCGGTGAGCCGGTGCACGGCGTGCTTGCTGACGCCGTAACCGCCGCTGCCCGGCACCACCTCGGAGCCCACGCCCGAACCGATGTTCACCACCCAGCCGTAGCGGCGCTCCCGCATCCCGGGCAGCACCTCACGCGCCAGCAGGAACGGCACGGTCAGATTGATCCGCAGCTGCCGCTCCCAGTGCCGCTCCTCGGTCTCATGAATGGCTGCCAGCCGGATCGCGCCCGCGCTGCAAACCAACAGCCCGACCGGCCCCAGTCCGGCGGCGGTGGCGGCGACCGCCTCGGCGGGGGCACCGGGCTCTGCCAGGTCCAGGGGCAGCGGCAGCGCCGTGCCCCCGGCGGCGCGGATCGACTCCGCGACCTCCTTCAGCTCGGCTTCCCGCCGCCCGACCAGCGCCACGGCGCTGCCGCGCGCGGCCAGCCGTCGGGCGACAGCCGCCCCGATCCCGGAGGAGGCCCCGGCGACGAGAGCGACCGGGTGGCCCCCCGTCTCCTCAGTGACGTTCACCGGCTCCCCACCTCGGCAGCCTCGGGGAACCCCGGCCGCAGCGGAGCCACGTCCCCGAGGCCGAAGCCGCCGTCGGCGCGCAGCACCGCGCCGGTCACCCGGGAGGCCGAACCGCTCAGGAGGTATCCGAGGACCGCCGCCACCTCGCGCGGGTCACCGACCCGCCCGGCCGGTATCCGGCTGATCCAGCCGCGCCGGTGATCCGGTCCCGCCGCGTCGCCCATCGGCGTCTCGATGATCCCGGGGGCCACGCAGTTGGCGCGGATGCCGTAACGCGCCACCGACACCGCGAGACAGCGGATGTACTGCGCCATCGCCGCCTTGCTCGCCCCGTAGTACTCCAGCCCCGCCACCGGGCTGAGCGTGGAGCTGACCGAGGAGACCCCGACCACCGCGCCGGGGACCTTCTCGTCCCGCCAGCGGGCCGTCAGGTACTCGGTGACGGCGACGAAGCTGTGCAGGTTCACCGCGAAGGTCCGGGCGGCCGACGCCGGGTCGCCGCCGACCGCGCTGAAGCCCAGGTGCCCCGCCGCGTACAGCAGGGTGGTGACCCCGTCGGCCGCCTTCCAGGCGCGTTCGCCCAGGGTGGCGGCGTCCTCGGCGTCGGAGAGGTCGCAGCGCAGGGTCCAGGCCTGCCGGCCCAGTGCTTCGATCTCGGCGGCGACCTCCTCCAGCGCCTGGGTACGCCGGGCGGCCAGGACCACGTCGGCCCCGCGCCCGGCCAGGTGCAGGGCGGCGGCCCGGCCGATGCCGCTGCTGGCGCCCGCCACCAGGACCTTCTGTCCCAGCAGGTCCTGACCGGTGACCGGCTCCGGCGGCGGCTGCTCCTGCGGGGCGCTGCGCCGGGGTGCGGGGGCGGCGGCCGGAGTACCGGCGGGCAGGGACGGGATCTGGCCGAGCCCCGCGCCCCCGTCCACCGGGATCGTCTCGCCGACGAGGTACGAGCACCCCTCCGACGCCAGGAACGCGACGGTGGCCGCCACATCGGCGGCCGTGGTGGGGCGGCGCTGCACGAGATAGCGCAGCAGCCCGGCCTCGGCGGCCGGGGAGAGGCGGTGGCCCAGGTCGGGGGAGTAGCCGGTGACCAGGGTGTTGCCGGTGACGCCGCGCCCGGCCACCTCGGTGACCAGGTGCTGCCACCAGGCCCGGTCGGCGGCCAGCCGGGCGTACCGGTCGGGGTCGGTCCCGGCGTGCGTCCCGCCCGTCGCGTCGGTCACCAGGACGAGGCGCCCCCGGCCCGCCGCCGCCATCGCCAGCGCGGCGGCCCGCACGCGCTGGCGGTCCAGGCCGGCCGAGCGCCCGGCGCCGTACGCCTCCTCGCCGAGGAGCAGCGCGCAGTAGGCGGCGGGAGTGTCGGTCGATACGTCAGAAGCATCCGGGGCGTCAGAAGCGTCCGGAGCTTGCGAGATGTCCGGGGCTTGCGAGGTGTCCGGGGCGTCAGAGGTGTCCGGGGCCTCGGGTGCGAGGCCGAGTGCGCCGAGCGCTGCGGAGAGAGCAGCGCCCCCACCCTCCGCCCCCGACGCGTCGAGGACCACCCGGGTGCTGATCGGCGCCCGCAGCGGGTCCCCTCCCGCGGCCGTCCCGGGCCGCGTCGCCGTGCTGTGAACGTGGGTCATGGCAAGTCGCCGCCTTCGTATTCGATGACCATGCTCGTGGCGTCGCCGCCCGCCCCGGAGGCGAGCACCAGCGCGCTGTCGCCGCCGGTCGCCAGGCCGCCCGCGAGCACCGGATCGCCCGGCAGACCCGCGTACGGGACCAGGGTGTTGGCGCTGGGGGCGATGTGGCCGTGGTGCAGCATGAGCAGGCTGCCGAGGAGTTTGACCAGGCCACCGGTCCCGGCGACATGCCCGAAGACGGCCTCCTGGTTGGTCAGCCGCACCTCGCCCCGGTACCCGGCCGCCTCCCGTACGCCGGAGAGCGCCTCGCACAGGTGGTCCTCGACGAACCGGTTGCCGTCCGCGTAGTCGTTGACGAACGCCAGATCGCCGAGGCCGCGCCCGGCCGACGCCAGCGTGGCCAGCACATCGCCCACCACATTGGCGGGCGGCCCGGTGGCGACGGTGGAGGGGCCGTTGGAGCGCGAGGTGCGCAGATGCGCCCGGTGCAGCAGCCCCGGGCGCTCCCCGGTCGCCGCCGGGTCCTCCAGGACGACGGCGAGCGCGCCCTCCCCGGTGGCGTTGCCGGTCTGGATCTCGTCGTGCGGCCGGACGTCGGCGGGGTCGTCCGAGAGCGAGGAGGCGCGGTAGCCGCTGCGCCCGGTGTGGCTCGTGCCCGCCACGAAGACCGGGTCCACGGTGGTGTCCACGCCGACGACGATCGCGCGGTCGATGTCCCCGCACCGGAACATCTGCTGGACGAGGTGGAGCGTCCGCAGTGCCACATTGCAGGAGCCCGCCACGCTCAGTGTCTGGCAGGGCAGTTGGAGGCCGGAGGCCACGGTCCCCACCACGCTGGGCGGGGTGCCGTTGAGCCAGTACTCCATGCCGAGGGCGGCAACCCCCTTGTCCCGGGCCAGGTTGTAGTAGCGCTCGGTCTCCGGGAAGGCGAACTGGAGCGAGCAGGCGACCAGTGCGGTGCGCTCCGGGTCGAGGTCGGCGGCGGTGAGCCCCGCGTGCTCCAGGGCCCGGTGTACCGCGCCGGTGGCCATCAGCCCGGCCCGCGAGGAGCGGCGGATCTGCCGCTCCGACAGCGGCAGATCCGCCTGAGGGTCCCAGCCGTTGACGGTTCCGGCTATCCGGAGGGGGAGTTCGGGATGGGCGTACGGGGAGAGGCAGCTCGCCCCGTCGCGCACCACGCGCCAGAAGGTGTCCAGGTCGGTGCAGGCGCGGCCGTCCGGTCCCGGCAGGACGAATCCGGCCCCGGAGAGCCGCAGCACCGGAATCTCAGCAGGCATCGCCACCCCCGAGCAGCAGTGCGCTGTTGACCCCGCCCACCTGGTAGTTGAAGCTCAGCGCCCGGTCGAAGTCCAGCGGACGTGTCTTCGTGCCCGGCACCGGGTCGAACGTGCAGACGGGCGAGGGGGTCTCGCAGTTGGCCGTGGGGCAGACCTCGCCCTCGCGCATCATCATCAGCGTCAGCGCCGTGCCCAGGTTGCCGAGCGGCGCCCCGCTGTGGCCGAAGCAGGCCTCCTGCGAACTGACGAGCAGCTGCTCGGAGTTCTCGCCCCACAGGGCGCGTACGGCGTTGGACTCGATCCGGGTGAACAGGGCGTCGCCCTCGCCGCCCCCGTTGACGTACGGGATCTGCTCCAGCGAGGTGTGGCCGCCCAGGGCGCGGCGGGCCGCCTCGGCCAGCCCCGTACCGCCGGTGTCGATGGCGACCGCGCTGTTCAGCCCGCCCCGCGTGGTGGCCTGGCCGAGGACCGCCCCGTGGGCGCGGGCGCCGCGCGCGGTGGCGTGCTCGCGGCTCTCCAGGATCAGGGTCACCGAGCCGTCGCCGTAGTTCATGCAGTCGCCCGCCGCGTCGTACGGGCGCATCGGCCGGTCGTGCCGGGGTGCGGCGGGCGGGTCGGCGTTGTGCCGCACGGTCACGCCCTCGCGCTCGACCACCTCCCGCAACCGGTGCCCGTGCAGCACCCGTTCGGTGTCGAAGCGGTCCACCCCGGTGACGACCACCAGGTCGCTCCGGCCGGAGGCGATCATCATCTGGGCGATGCCGAGCAGCACCGAGGAGGAGGCGCAGCCGCAGCTCACCGTGTAGTTGGCCCCGGTGGATCCGAGCAACGCCGCCTGCACCGGCCCGACATCACTCGACGTGCCCGCCACCAGCAGCCGTACGAAGAGGGACTTGGCGTCCGCCGGGCTGACCGTCGCCGGATTGGCGTCGTGCCAGGCGCGGTAGCTGTCGTAGTTGCTGTCCACCCCGGCGCGGGCGGTCAGCACGTCCGCCCCCCTCAACTCGTCCTCCCTGTGGTCGAGTCCGGCGTCCTTGCAGGCCTCGGCCAGCGAGATGAGACCGTAGAGATGGACGTCGGCGTAGCTGCGCAGATAGCGCGCCGGCATCTCCGGCAGCAGCTCACCGAACGCCTCGCGGGCGCCGCGTACGGTGCCGTGGTGGAAGCCGTCGCGCTCGACATGGCTGGTCCCCGTGGAGGCGGCCGCCCAGACGTCCTTCGCCTTCCGCACCGGCTCGTCGCCCGCCCCGGGCAGGCAGAAGCCCATCCCGGTGACCAGGGCGTCCCGGGGGCCGGGGGACCACGTACCGTACCCGTTGCTCACAGAGCCCCCGCGTCCACGTTGACGGCCTGTCCGGTCATCCCGCCGGAGAGGTCGGAGAGCAGGAACAGCACCTGGGCCGCGATCTCCTCGGGGCGCACCAGGCGGCGCAGGATGGTGCTGTTGACCGCCCGCTTGAGGTACCGCTCCCAGGTGAGGTCCGGCGGTCCGTGGTGCTTGGCGATCGCCGACATGAAGGCGTCGCCGTACCGTCCGCCGTCCGTGGCGGCCGGGCTGTCGGTGAGCCCGGGGCAGACCGCGTTGACCCGCACCCCGAAGGCGCCCAGCTCGGAGGCGAGCGCCTGGGTCATGCCGTTGAGCCCGAACTTCGAGGCGCAGTAGGAGGTGTTGGCGGGCAGCCCGCGCTTCCCGGCGATCGAGGAGACCATCACGATGTTGCCCTCGCGGCGCTCCATCATCCCCGGCACCACCGCACGGGCGACCCGGAAGGCCCCCAGCAGGTTGATGTCGAGGGTGGCCATCCACTGGTCCTCGTCCTGGTCGCAGAGGAACGCCTGGTTGCGGGCCTCGCCCGCGCAGTGCACCAGCCGGTCGATCGGGCCGAGCTGCTCCTCGGCCTCGCGGACGGCGGCGCGCACGCTGTCGGCGTCGGTGAGGTCGCCGGGGACCGCCACCGCCCGCCCGCCCTCCGCCTCGATCCGCTCGGCCAGCAGGCGGAGCTCCTTCTCGCTGCGGGCCATGAGCGCCACACGGGAGCCGTGGGCGGCGAGCATCGACGCCAGCACGGCGCCGATCCCGCTGCTGGCACCGGTCAGAAAGGTGGTCCTGCCCTCAAGCAGGGTGGGTGCGAAGCCGCTGGTCATGCTGTGTTCTCCGCTTTCTCGGGGAGGTCCGCGCTCGCGGCTGTCGTGCTCGCCCCGGCGATCCGGCCGGCCGGGGGCAGGACGCGGGCGGGCAGTCCGCCCCCGTCGACCTCCAGCACGGTGCCGGTCACCGAGGGGTTGTCCGCGGCGAAGGCGACCGCCTCCGCCACGTCCCTCTCGTCGCACCAGCGGCGCAGCGGCACATGGCGCCGGAGGTCGGCCATGTACGCCGCGTGCCGCTCGCTCGCCGCCGAACGGCGGCGCAGCGCCTCGCCGTCGATGACTCCGGGCGCCACCGCGCTGACCCGGATGCCGTACTCGCCCAGCTCGACCGCCCAGGTCCGGGTCAGCGCCTCCACCCCGGACTTGGCCGCGCAGTACGCCGACTGCCCGTACGAGCCGTGGCGGACGGTGGAGGAGATGTTGACGATGGCGCCGGGCGTACCGGCGGCCAGCATCGCCTGCGCCGCGTGGCGGCCGACCAGGAAGGTGCCGGTGAGCAGGGACGTCACCACCCGCTCGAAGTCCTCCAGCGGATGCGCGGAGAGCAGTGGCGGGCCGTCCGGCTGTTCCTTGACGCTCACCAGGCGGCGGGAGAAGTTGTTCCCGGCGTTGTTGACGCAGAGCCCGAGCGGTGGGGCGTCCTCGGCCAGCCGCTCGAAGAGGGCGGCCACCGACCGTTCGTCGGTGACGTCCGCCCGTACGGCGTGGAGCACGAGCCCGTCGTCGGCCGCCGCCTTGACGGCCGCGTCCAGGCTCTCGGTGTCGCGCCCGCAGATCACGGTGTGCCAGCCGACGGAGGCCAGATGCCGGGCGATGGCCGCGCCGAGGCCCCGGCTGCCGCCGGTGACCAGTGCGGTGCCGCGAACACCCGTACCGGGCAAGGAGAATGACTGATCAGACACGGAAGAGAAGCCCCCCGTAGTACCAGCCCGAGCCCACCGTGGGCGTGTAGCAGAGGTCCCCGGGCTTCAGCCGGCCCTCGCGTGACATCTCGGAGAGCACGATCGGAACCGAGGCGCTGCCGGTGTTCGCCCGCGTCTCGTAGTTGGTGACGAAGCGCTCCTCCGGGATGTCCAGACGTTCCCGTACGGCGGTGTGCAGCTGGCCCGTCCCGGGGTGCGGCACCACCCAGTCGATCTCGTCCATCTTGGTGCCCGAGCGGGCCAGCATCCGGGTCGCCAGGTCGGCGTGGGAGTCGGCGGCGATGGAGACCAGCTCCCGGCTGCTCTTGATCCACCCGTTGGGCGGGTAGACGGTGACCGTCTCCCGGCCGGAGCCGTCACTGATCAGCAGCGAGTCCCAGAGTCCCGCACCGGGTTCGGCGCCCCGCGACAGCACGGCCGCACCGGCCGCGTCGCCCACGATCAGCTCGCCCTTGCTGCCCGGGCGGACCCGGCGGGAGAACCGCTCGCTGGAGACGACCAGCGCGTGTCGCCAGCCGGCGTGCGCCCCGAAGAGCGCCGCCGCCGTCTGGACCCCGTGCACGAACCCCGTACAGGCACCGCACACGTCGAAGGCGAGGGCCCGGTCCGCGCCCAGCAGATGCGCGGTGTGCGGACCCCACTCGGGGACGAACTGGCGGTCCGTCCAGTTGCTGAAGACCAGCAGGTCCACCTCGTCGGCGCCGATGCCCGCCTGCTCCATCGCCGCACGGGCGGCGCGCACCCCCATGTACGCGGGGGTCTCCTCGTCGTCCGCCACATGGCGGCTGCGGACGTCGAGCCGGCCGATGACGGCCTGGTCCACGGCGTTGCCCGCCGGGTCGTCGCCGCTCTCGTTCTCGACCAGGAGGCGTGGGTAGTAGTGCCCGAATCCGGACAGGCGCAGACCGCTCTCGCGCCACAGGGACGTCTCGTCGTGCATCTCTCGTCTTCCCGTACTGTGCGGTGGGGCCGGGGGCCGCCCGGCCGGAGTGGGATCGTCCGGGCTCACGGAATCCGCAGGAGCATCGCGCCCCAGCTGAAGCCGCGGCCGATGCCGATGGTCGCCACGAGATCGCCGGAGCGGATCTTCCCCGAGCGCAGGTTCTCCGAGAGGCAGCTGGGGATGGAGACGCTGGAGGTGTTGCCGCGCTCCTGGATGTTGGTGAGGAGCTTCTCGCGCGGGATCTCCAGGGTTTGGCACACCTGGTTGATCATGTTCAGGTTGCCCTGGTGCGGCACGAACCAGTCGATGTCGTCCACCGTCAGGTCGTTGCGCTCCAGGATCTCCCGGCCCACATGGGAGAGCAGCTTCGGGCCGACCGCACCGACCTCCCGGCCGCGCATCAGCATCTTGTCGTTCTCGTCGATGTCGAAGGCGTCGAAGTACGAGCCGTCCGCGTGCAGCGCCACATCCAGCAGCCCGCGCTCCTGGGTGTCCGCCGACCAGACCGCCGCGGCGGCCCCCGCCCCGAACAGCGCCGAGTAGCGGTAGTCGAAGTTCAGGATCGGGCGCGGGTTCTCCGCGCAGACGACCAGCGCGTTGCGCATCCCGAGGGCCGGGAGCATCGCGGCGGCCGTGGCGGTGCCGTACATGAAACCGGCGCAGGCCACCGAGGTGACGTCGAAGCAGGTGGCGTGGCGCAGCCCGACCTGCTTCTGCAGCGGCAGCGAGATGTCCATGTAGTTGTTGGTGGCGCTGGAAGGGTTGGTACGCGGCCGGGTGGTGGAGGTCGTACCGATGACGAGGTCGATGTCGTCGGGGCCCAGACCGGCGGCGGTCAGGGCGTCGTCCACCGCCTTGGCCGCCATCTCCACCGCGCGCTCTTTCTCGTCGGCCGGCCAGTGGCGGCTGACGATCCCGGTGTTCTCGCGGATCCAGGCGTCGTCGATGCCCAGCGCCTCGATCTGCTCGAAGTGGGCGTTGGTGATCGGCTCGCCGGGGAAGTAGTGGCCGATCCCGGCGAGCCGCACGGGGGCGATCGCGGTGGGCGGCAGGGGGCGGAGGTGGGCCGTCGCCGGGTCGGGGACGGTGCCCGTGGTGATGGTCGTCATCGGTAGAAGCCTTCCGGGTCCATGGTGCGCAGGAGCGTGAGTTCTTCGGTGGTGACGGCCTTCTCGTCGGTCAGGAACCCGCTGACGCCCACGGTCCAGCCGGTGAGTTCGCGTACGGCTGCCTCCGGCCCGTCGGGGAGGTCCTGCGCGCCGCGGCCCCGGCCCGGCACCGGCGGCAGCCAGCTCGTCAGCTCGAAGGCGGCGTCGGCCCCCGTCCGGGTGAAGCGGCCGAACTGGCTGACCACGTCACGGACGTGCAGGCCCGGACTGGTGAGGTGGGTCAGCCGCGGTACGTAGCGGCGGGGCGAGGCGACCGCGACGACCACGCAGTCCACGGACGAGGCGATGTCGTTGGCCCCGCCCGATCCGGTGATCCAGCGGCCGTCGGGCAGCAGCGTCGTGTTGATGTTGGCGTCCGGGTCGATCTCCGCCGCCGAAAGCACGCCCAGGCAGCGCGGGTTGGCGGCGACCGCGCCGCCCAGCGTCTCCGCGACCCCCGCCAGCATCTGCGAGCGCTCGGCGTGCCGCTGGCTGAAGAGGAAGACGTCGCCCGCCTCGGGGTCCATCGACTGCAGGCCCAGCTCGGCGGCCACCTGCACCTGCACACCGTCGGCCGCCAGCAGCCGGGCCGCCAGCCACGCGGACATGTGCGAGGTGCCGATCCCGGCGAGCAGCGTGTCGTAGCCGCGCTCCCGGACCAGCTCGGCCACCGCGCGGGCGCCGAGCACGATGAGCTGCTCCTGCTCGGTGGGCGCGCCGGACCCGTCCGCCGGGGGCCGGGGAGCGGCTGGGGGAGCGGGGAAGGCCAGCGAGGCGCGGCGCTCCTCGCCCAGCCGCTCCAGGTAGTCGGCGTGACTCTCCACCCCGCCGACCCACTCCTCGTACCAGGCGGCGGCCGTCTCCGGGTCCTTGCAGGCGGTCACGATGTCGGTGAGGAACGCGTAGTCGTCCAAGTAGCCCTCGACACCGGCCAGTCCACCCGTACGCAGCGACTGCGGGTGGGCGCCGAGCGGCGCCTCGCACAGGCCGAGCACGCGGGCGGCGGGGATCACCACCCGGTCAGGCATGGCCGCGATCACCTCGTCGTCGACGATCGCCTCGACGGAGGCCAGCACCCCGTCGGTGGCGGCGTACGCGGCCCAGGCGCCCTCGCCCAGTGGCGGGACGGCGACCACGTTGCCGCGCCGGTCGGCGACGACCCCGTGGAAGAGGGCGATGCGCGGGCGCAGCGGGGTGAGGAGGGTGACGGACCGCTCCGGGTCCTCGGGGTGGGGCACCAGGTGGAGGCTGCCCTCCTTGCCGTGCCGGAGATCGGTCTCCGCGAGCATCGAACCGGTGGTGGCGAAGGGCTGGCCGAGCGCGGCGGCCATCAGCCGCTGGGTGTAGCTGAGCAGCGACCACATCTCGATCTCGAAGGGCCTGCCCTCGGCGAGTTCGCGGTAGAGGCGGTTGGGGCGCGGCGAGGGGAAGGTGTCACCGACGAAGCCCGTGATCACCTTGCGTACGGCACCGGACAGAGCGAGCGCGTGGGCGCTGGAGTGCACGGCCGTGGTGCTCACCGTCAGGCTGTGGCTCCCGGCGAAGGCCCGGCACACCGCGTTCAGCAGGGCGTTGGGCCGTGACATCGTTGCCGCCGCGTGCACGTGGTCGCCCTCGCGGACGAAGCGGCGCACCAGCTCGTCGGGGCCGCTCGCCAGATAGGGAGTGGTGGCGGCGGGGCGTTCGGGGGCTGTGGTCATGCGTGCTCCAGGGCCATGACGGAGGTCTGCGATCCGAAGGCGAAGGACAGCGAGACCGCGAGGTCGAGCTCGGTGTCGCGCGGCCCCTCGGCTACGTGGTCGTAGTCGCACTCGGGGTCCGGCGTGAGGTGGTTGGCGGTCCGGGCCAGCCGCTGGTGGTGGAGCATCAGCGAGGTGGCGGCGACGTTGATGATCCCGGCCATGCCGAACGTGTGGCCGTAGATGGGCTTGTTGGAGCCGTGCGGCGGCAGGTCGGCGTCGTCGTGGCGCGGCAGCAGACGGCGCAGCGCCCGGCTCTCGGCGATGTCGTTGTACCGGGTGGCGGTGCCGTGGCCGCAGAGGTAGCCGATCTCCTCGGGTTTGCGCCCGGCGTCGTCGAGCACGCCCGAGACGACCGAGGCGGTGACATCACCGACCAGGTCCATGCTGGTGGCGTGGTTGGCCTCGTTGAGCGCGCGGTGGCCCAGGATCCGGGCGTAGATCCGGGCGCCGCGCTCCCGGGCGGACGACTCGCGCTCCAGGCAGAGCGTCATGGCGCCCTCGCCGAGGGCGAATCCGCGCCGGTCGCGGTCGTAGGGGCGCACCGCGGTGGCCGGGTCGTCGCTCTCGGGCGAGAGCACCCCGTCACCGAGGGCGAGGTAGCAGCGGGCGACCTCGGGGACGATGGGGAACTCGTGCCCGCCGGCGAGGACCACGTCGGCGCTGCCCGAACGCAGCTCGCGCAGGGCGAGGCCGATCGCGTGGTGGCCGCCGACGCAGGCGCTGCTGAGGGTGGTGACCAGGCCGCTCGCGCCGACGTCGATGGCGGCCAGCGTGGCCGGGCAGCCGGCCAGCCCGCGGAACATGGCCGTCGCCTTGCCCCCGTACGGGTCCTGCTCCGGGTCGGCCGTGATGGTCTCGGCCCACCACGACAGGGGGCCGCGGGACGAGGACTGGACGATGCTCATCCGCTCCGGGGCGATCTGGCCCCGGGCGATCCCGGCGTCCTTCAGCGCGTCGCTGACGGCGGCCATGGTCGCGAGGATGTCGCGGTTGTACTTCGCGGCGTGCGCCGGGAGGAGGTCGGGCAGCCGGGTCGCGGTGTCGAACTCGCCGAGCTGCGCGGCCGCGTGGACGGGCAGCCCGGCAGCGGCGAAGGCCGGCTTCTCCAGCCGGCTCACCTGTGAGGTCCCGGTGGAGACATGGTTCCAGAAGGCATGGACATCGGGAGTTCCGGGCAGTACGCACCCGATGCCGGTCAGCACGATGGGATCGGAGGGGTCCGGGGAATGGGCTCGGCTGCTGTCCATGGATCGAAGCTAGCCGCCCTTACATGAGCCTCGATATGGCCGTCAAGTACTCATGCGCGCTTTATTTGATGACTGCCAGTACTCGATTTCCGGCCCCGCGCGTCAACGCCGTGACCCGCCCCCACCCCGTACACACGCCGGCGGCCCGGCACCTCCGCGAGGGAGGCACCGGGCCGCTGGGGAACGCGCGGGTGCGCGGTTCAGGCGTTCTTGATGTCGCGTCGGTCCACGGCGTACGTCCCGGCGGCGACGACCACGACGGAGACGGCCACCAGCAGCGCGACCCCGCCCCAGGGGACGCCGTTGAGCAGCGGGTCGCTGCCCAGCGCCCACTCCCAGGGGGAGACGTTCGCCAGCGGTTCCAGGGCGTCGGACATCGGCGCGATGCCGTGCAGCAGGTACCCGACGACGAGCACGCCCGCCGCCACGCCCAGCGCGGGACCGCGCCCGAAGCCGAACCCGACGATGGCGTACGCGATACCCGCGTGCAGCACCGCCAGCAGGGCGACGGTCAGCGTCACCGCCGCCACCCCGCCCGCGGAGACGTCCATGTCGAGGGAGACGACCGAGCCGTACACCGACAGCCAGACCAGGACGCTGGTGAGGGCCAGGCCGAAGGCCACGCAGAGGAAGCGGACCAGGAACACCTGGCGGCGGGCGACCGGCAGCGCAAGCAGCAGTTCGAGCCGCCCGGCCTCCTCGTCGCCGCCGGTCAGGGCGGTGGTGGCGGTGACGGCCATCAGGCCGAGGAGCAGCGGCAGCAGGACGGCGTACAGGTTGCCCTTGAGGTAGCCGCTGGCGCTGGCGATCTGGTCGACCCCGAGCGCCGAGGCCAGCTCCGGCGAGAGGCCGGTGGAGAAGTCCTCCAGGGCGCCGGAGCTCTCCATCGAGGGCCAGGCGCTGACGACGGAGAGCGCGAGCAGGACCAGCGCGGCCGACCAGGCGATCAGGGTGCGCTTCTGGATCTGTACTCCGCGCCGGAAGATCTCCGAGCTGGGCGATGACATGTGTTTCCCTTCCGGCCGGCCCGGGGGAGCGGCCTTGGTGACTGAGACCCGTGGCGGTGGTGTCCGGCGGTCGCTACCGCACCGGGTCGGCGGCCGGGGAGGGCTCCTCGGCCGTGGAGCTCCGGCTGCCCGGGACGTCCCGCTGGTAGTACTCCAGGAACGCCTCCTCCAGGTCCGGTTCGGGGGCGGTGAGCGTCGTGATGCGGTGCCCGGCCAGGAACCTCAGCAGCGCGTCGGGGGAGCCGGCCCACGCCAGGGAGACCTCCTGGCCCTCCGCCCGGCGCCGCTCCACGCCCGACGCCCCGTCCAGGGCGGCCAGCGCGGTGAGCGGTACGTCCTCGCCCTCCGCGAAGGTGATGTGGAAGCGCTGCGCGGCCTGGCGGCGTAGCTCCTGCGTCGGCCCGGAGGCGGCGAGCTTGCCGCCCTGGAGCACCGCGACCAGGTCCGCGACCCGCTCGACCTCGGAGAGGATGTGCGAGGAGAGCAGCACGCTCTGCCCGTTGTCCCGGGCCTCCTCGACGGTGGAGAGGAACACCTGCTGCATCAACGGGTCGAGCCCGTTGGTCGGTTCGTCCAGGATCAGCAGCTCCGGCCGGGCCATGAAGGCGCCGACCAGGCCGACCTTGCGGCGGTTGCCGGTGGAGAGCCCGCGCACCTGCCGGGACGGGTCGACGCCGAACCGCTGGACCAGATCGTCCCGGTAGGCGGTGTCGGTCAGCCCCCGCAGCCGCCCCCAGGAGGCCAGCGTCTGCCCGATGGTCAGCCGCTCGTCCAGCCGCAGTTCGCCGGGCAGATAGCCGATGCGCCGCCGGACCTCGGGTTCGGTCGGGTCCTGGCCCAACACCCGGACCTGGCCCGATGTCGGCCGGGAGAGGCCCATGAGCATCCGGATCGTGGTGCTCTTGCCCGCTCCGTTGGGGCCCAGGTATCCGTAGACGACGCCCTGGGGGACCGTCAGGTTCAGCCGGCTCAGCGCGGTGAAGTCACCGAACTTCTTGGTGACATCGGTACATTCGATGAGAGGGGTCACGTCTCTTCTGCTCTCTCTCCTCTTGCGTCCACGGCTCTTGCGTCCACGGTCGTCCGCACGGCATATTCACTGATTACTGAATCTGATCAACAAGACTAACGGTGCAGCTCACCCGCTGCAACGGAGCGCTCGCTTCCGGTGGCCGGAAATGCTCCGGTCGCAGGGGTGTGAGACCTAGGCGGGGTTCCGGTTCGCGGCCGACGCGGCCTGCCACCAGTAGCCGTTCTCCACGCCGAGCGCCGCTGTGCGGTCCAGGTGCCCGGAGTCCCGCAACAGCCGGACCCCCGCCTCCAGAAGCGCCGGATCCTGCGCCGCCACGGAGGCGGCCAGGGCCTGTGCCTCGGCGAGCGCCCCGCCGTCGGGCACCGTACGGTCCACCGCGCCCAGCCGGGCGAGCTCGTCCGCCCGCACGCGCTCCCCGGGGATCAGCAGTATCCTGGCGGCCACCCCGCGGCCGGCCCGGCGCAGCAGTGAGTGGACCGCACCGCCACCCGGAACGGCGCCGACCCCCAGCTCCGGAAGGCCGAACAGCGCACCCTCGCCGGCCACCACGAGGTCGCAGGCCAGGGCCAGTTCGAGCCCGCCCCCGAGCGCGTACCCCTCGACGGCCGCCACCACCGGGAAGGGGGCCTCGTGCAGGGCCGCGAACACGGTACGGAAATGGGCCCGCCGCACCGCGCGGCGCGACAGATCCCGCCAGTCGGGCTCCCGGGTGTCCGCGCCGCTGGAGAAGGTCCCGCCGGCGCCGGTGAGCACCAGTGCGCCCGGCGCATCGCCACCCGGATCCGTCAACTCCCTTAATTTATGCGCAAGTTGACTCAACATCTCGGTGGACATCGCATTGCGGCGGTGCGGCCGGTCCAGAGTGAGGGTGACCACCCGCCCGTGCCGCTCGACCAGCAAGGGGTTTTCCGCCCTTTGTGCCGCTGTTTCCGGTGGGGTCATCCGCAGGGCCTCAGCATCCTGAACAGCTCCTTGCGCCCGGAGACGCCCACCTTGTGGAAGACTCGGCTCGCATAGTTCTTGACGGTCTGCTGGGTGAGGCACAGCTCATGGGCGATCTCCTCGTTGGAGCGACGACGGAGTAAGAGGCCGAGAATCTCCTCCTCACGCCCGCTCAGTTTCCACTGCCCGCCCGCGTCGGGGCGCTGCGCCACCGGTGCCCGCTCGGGCTCGTCGGCCCCCAGATGCCAGAAGCTGCGCCCGCTCAGCACATCGTGCAGCCCCTTGACGATGGACTCGGGCGGGCACGACTCGTGCACGAACCCGGCGGCCCCGCCCCGGATGCAATCCACCACGCTGCGGGGGGTGTTGTCCCTGCTGTAGAGGATGACCCGGGTGCCGCTCCAGTACGCCAGATTGCCGCGCACGCCCTGCCACTGCTCGTACTCCACCAGCGCGACGTCCGGCCGGCGTCCGGGAAGGCTGCCGACGGCGGTCGGGTGCGGACAGCCGCCCAGTACGGTGACGCCCGGATCGCCCCGGAACAGATCGAGAATCGCCTTGCGTATCAAAGGTGACGAGTGCAGGACCAGCAGTCCGCATCTGCCCTTCTCTGCCATACCAGAACCCCTCGTGCTCCAACAGCGACGGCTGCTGCCGTGTGTCGTTCGGCATGTTGTGAATGTGTTGAACCGTGTGATCGGAGCGCGCCTGCCCCGCCTGGTGGGAGTTCACTCCCGGTGTGGGTCCGGGGCGACGGAAATGCGGGATTGCGGCGTCTTCGGCGCGCGACCGCATTGCTGCCGGGGCGCCGCCGTGTATTCAGGCGGAATGCATTCTTCTTCCGACAGTTATTACTGGCGCGTAGACAGTCCGTGCGGGAATGGGATTCCCCATGGGGGACGCTTCCGCTTCCTGATCGGTTCCACTGTCGCGGATACCTGATACCAGGCTTCGGTGCGCACGTTAAGGCTCTGTGACATCCGTGGGAACAGTGGGCCCGGGCCGCACGGAGGGCGACACGGTGGCCGGTGGCGGCCCGGGTCTCCGCGGTGTGACGGGAAAGTCCGCACGATCCTGCCGGGGCGGTGCAACCCTGAGGGGTCAGCTGGCTGCGGCACGGTTTCCCCCCTGGTTGTGCGTTCCAGCCTGGATGGCCACTCAAGGGCCGCACGGGGGAATCATTGCGTGAGCTCCGCCCCCGAATCCAGGCCAACACTAACCGCAGCGCCTCCACTTGTCACGCAGCGGATTTTTACCCGGGGGTCAAGAATATGCAGGGGAAATTGACGCATCCTTTGTTCCTGGTCGCATTTCGCGGCCACTGTCCGGCATCCGACCGTGCGCCGGAGATGTCCCGGTTCACCCGGGGTGAGGGCGCCCGGCGGGCCATGCTTAGCTGGAGCCATGATCGATGACTTCCTGTACGGGACCGCCGGGCACACCGGAGCGTTGACCGAGGTCGAGGCGGCCGTGCGCGCCGCGGCGGCGGCCGAGATCATGCCCCGGCACCGGAAGCTCGCCGCCCACGAGATCATCGAGAAGAGCGGCCCGCACGACCTGGTCACCGCCGCGGACCGGCTGGCAGAGGAACACCTCACCGCCGCCCTCACCAAGCTGCTGCCCGGCTCGGTCGTCGTCGGCGAGGAGGCCGTGCACGCCGACCCGGCGGTCTACGACGCCCTCGGCGGCGACGCCCCCGTCTGGATCGTCGACCCGGTCGACGGCACCCGCCAGTTCGTCCGGGGCGAGTCCGCGTTCTGCACGCTCGTCGCCCTCGCCCAGCACGGCGAGGTCCACGCCTCCTGGACGTACGCCCCGGTCCTGGGCGAGATGGCCGTCGCCCTGCGCGGCCGCGGCGCCACGCTGAACGGCACCCCGATACGCTCCGGCGCGCCCGCCCCCGGCGCCGTACTGAACGTGGCCATGTCGCACCCCGACTACACCACCGAGGCCCAGAAGCGGGCCCTCCTCGGCCTGCGCACCGAAGGCATCGCCGCCCGCCCCTGCGGCTCCGCCGGGCTCGAATACCTCGCCGTCGCCCGTGGCGCCCAGGACGCCACCGCCTTCAACTGGGAGTACGCCTGGGACCACGCGGCGGGCCTGCTCCTGGTCACCGAGGCGGGCGGCGCCCAGGCCACCCTGTCCGGCACCCCCTTCCGGATCGCGGGCGGCAACGACCTGCCGTTCTCGGCGGCCCGCGACGAGACCGCCCTCCAGCGCGTCCTGGCCGCCCTGCGGACGGGCGGCTGACAGGTTCCGGGCGGCACCCGCGTCCACACGGCCGGTGCGCCGGAATACCCTGGGGTTCCGCCTGTCGGCTGACGAAGGAGTCCCAAGGTGCCGTCGATGCTCGATGCGGTCGTCGTGGGGGCCGGGCCCAACGGGCTGACCGCCGCCGCCGAACTGGCCCGCAGGGGCTTCGCCGTGGAGGTCCACGAGGTGCACGACACCGTCGGGGGAGGCGCCCGCACCGAGGAGCTGACGCTACCGGGGTTCCGGCACGACCCCTGTTCCGCCGTCCACCCGCTCGGCGTCGGCTCACCCGCGTTCCGCGCGATGCCCCTGGCCCGGCACGGTCTTGAGTGGCTGCACCCCGAGGTCGACCTCGCCCACCCCTTCCCCGACGGCACCGCCGCCACCCTCACCCGCTCCGTCGGCGAGAGCGCGATGTCGCTGGGGCCCGGTGACGCGGGGGCCTACCGCCGCCTCGTCGCCCCCTTCCTCGGCCACTGGGACACCCTGGCCGCCGACTTCCTCCGCACCCCCTGGGACGGCCTGCCCCGCGACCCGTACCGGCTGGCCCGCTTCGGCCTGCTCGGCCTGCAGCCCGCCACCTGGGTCTCCCGGCGCTTCGAGGGCGAGAAGGCCCGGGGCCTCTTCGCCGGGCTCGCCGCCCACGCCATAGCTCCCACCAGCGGATTCGCCACCGCGGCGATCGCCCTTGTCTTCGCGCTCGCCGCCCACGAGAACGGCTGGCCGGTGCCGCGCGGCGGATCGCAGGCCATCTCGGACGCCCTCGCCTCCTACCTCCGCGAACAGGGCGGCACCATCCGCACCGGCAGCGAGGTCAAGCGGCTCGACGAGCTCCCGCCGGCCCGCGCCTACATCTTCGACACCTCGCCCTCCGCGCTCGCCCGGATCGCCGGCCTCGGCAGCGCCTACAGCCACTACCGCTACGGCGCCTCCGCCTTCAAGATCGACTACGCGCTGTCGGGCCCCGTCCCCTGGACCGCCGAGGACGCCCGCCGCGCCGGCACCGTCCACATCGGCCCCGACGCCGGGACCATCGACACCGCGCTGAAGGCCGCCGTCGAGGGCCGCGACCCGAGCGTGCCCTTCCTCATCACCGCCCAGCCGAGCATCACCGACCCCTCCCGGGCCCCCGAAGGACGCCATGTCTTCTGGGTGTACGGGCACGTCCCGGCCGGCTGGGAGGGCGACGCCACCGACGTCATCGAGCGCCAACTGGAGCGCTTCGCCCCGGGCTTCCGCGACCTGGTGCTCGCCCGCGCCGTCTCGGGCCCGCCCCAGCTCGCCGCACGCAACGCCAACTACGTCGGCGGCGACATCGCCTGCGGAGCCTTCTCGGGCCTCCAGACCCTGATCCGCCCCAAGCTGGCCCGCGTCCCCTACGCGACCGCGCACCCCGCGGTCTTCCTCTGCTCCTCGGCCACCCCGCCAGGACCCGGCGTGCACGGCATGTCCGGCCACCACGCCGCCAAGGCCGTATGGCGACAGCTGCGCGCCTCCTGAATCAGCCGCCGGGGGCGGTGCGGGAGGCCGGAGCCCAACGCCGCTGCGCCGCACCGCCGATGTGGCTGCCGAGCACGGTGCCCACGCCGATGGCGGCCGTGGTGACGAACGCCAGCACCGCGTAGGCGCCCGCCCCCGGCACGTGCAGCCCGTACTGGAGCAGGCTGCGGTAGACGTCCGGGCCGGGCAGCAGAGCCCCCGCGATACCGGGCACCACCAGGGAGCGCGACGGGATCCGGAGCACCGGCGCCACCGCACCGGCCGCCGCGCCCAGCACCGCGGCCGCCCCCAGGACCGCCAGCGGCGTCGGCTGCCCCAGCTCCTGGTGGAGCACGCCGTTGACCAGGCCGGCCAGCACGCCCGCCCCCATCGCCCACGGCAGCAGGCGGGGCGGGCCGCCCATGAAGATGGCGTTGCCGAGCGCCCCGACCGCCGAGGTCACCAGGGAGAGCACCAACGGCAGGGCGCGGAAAGCGGTGTTGCGGGCATCCACGTCGGCGTCCCGCAGCAGGAACGCCACCAGGGAGATCCCGCCGACCATCGACGCCAGGAACATGCCCACGCTGATCAGCCGCCCGGCCGCCATCGCCCGGAACCCCGAGATGGCGTCCTCCGCGAGGCTCACCACCGACAGGATCGGCAGGAGCAGCACCATGTTCGCCGCGGCCACGCTCGCCGCCTCACCCCCGGTCAGCGCATGCGCGTCGGCCAGCACCATCGTCAGCCCGATGACGGCGGCGGTCTGGAGGCCGGTGACGTAGAACGAGGGCAGGCCGTTGGTGGACAGCGCCCAGCCGAACCGGTTGCCGACCAGGAACACCACGGTGGAGACCACCGCCGCCTTCGGCGTCCCCGAGGCGAGCACACAGAGCATCGCGGCGAGCAGCGCCCCGCCCAGCACCTTGGTCCACCAGGGCCAGTAGCCCTTCAGCGAGATGATGCGGGTCAGTTCACGCTCGGCGGCGAGCGGCCGCAGCCCCTCGTCCAGCACCCGGTGGGTCAGCGCGCTCAGATCGTCCAGCTGCCGCAGGTCCCGGCTGTCCTCCGAACCCGTCTCCATCATCATCGTCAGCGGCCGGGCGCCCGGCGGCGCGTACTGGGCCTGGATCGTCCGGGAGGTGACGTCGACCGTCATGTGGTCCATGCCCCAGCGCGCGGTGACCGCCACGACCGCCGACTCGATGGCCCGGGTCTCCGCCCCGGCGAGGAACAGCTCCCGCCCGTGGCGCAGCGCGAACCGCATACAGGCGACGGCGGTGGCCTCGTCCACGTCGTACGGCTCGGGGAAGGCGTACCCCTCGAACTCCGTTCCGTACAGCCGGTCCAGCAGCGTCGACTCGTTGTCCCGCAACCGGGCGAGCTGCTCCCGCCGCTCCCGGCGCCGGGCGAGCAACGCGGCAACGGAGGGTCTGCCGGTCAGGGGGCCGCCCGCCCGGCCGCCGGTGGACGCATCGTCTGAGGACACGGACGCGCCCCTCCCCTGGGTAGCCACCGCCGAGAGCGCGGGGAATGTTGATGTAACGGACATTCTGCCCCTCGGGTGGGCGGCCGGGCGTCAGCGGGGCGCCGCGCGTCACCGTGGGACGGCGGCGCGGCGCCGTCCGCCGGGTCCGGTCCGCCCGAGCGGGCGGCGCGGGCGCGTGGGGCGCGGCATGATGTCCGCATGAGCACCTCCGTCACCCCCGCGGTCCGCCTGGTCCGCGGTGACATCACCGACCAGTCCGTCGACGTCATCGTCAACGCCGCCAACTCCTCGCTCCTCGGCGGCGGCGGGGTCGACGGCGCCATCCACCGGCGCGGCGGACCCGAGATCCTCGCGGCCTGCCGGGAGCTGCGCGCCTCGCAGTACGGCAAGGGCCTCGCCACCGGCCGGGCCGTCGCCACCACCGCCGGACGACTGGCGGCCCGCTGGGTGATCCACACGGTCGGCCCGGTCTTCTCCGGAGCCCAGGACCGCTCTGCGCTCCTCGCCTCCTGTTACCGCGAATCGCTGCACCTGGCGGCCGAGTTGGGGGCCCGGAGCGTCGCGTTCCCGGCGATCTCGACGGGCATCTACGGCTGGCCCATGGACGACGGCGCGCGGATCGCCGTGCGCACGGTGCTCGCGGAGACCGTGGCCCCCGTCGAGGAGGTGCGGTTCGTGCTCTTCGACGCGCACGCGTACGTGGAGTTCGAGGAAGTCCTCGCGATGCGCGGCTGACACCCAGGGGCCACGGCGGCCGCGGTGGCGGTGGCCCGGAGGCTGCGGCTGAGACCGTCCCGGCCGCCCCGAGGTGCATGTCGGATTTCCGCCAGCCAAGCCCCTGACCGGTGCCCCATCCTGGAACCATGCACACCGACACCGAGCGCTGCGTGCGGGCCGTCCAGTCCAAGGACGCCCGCTTCGACGGCTGGTTCTTCACCGCGGTCCTCACCACCCGGATCTACTGCCGCCCCAGCTGCCCCGTCGTGCCGCCCAAGGTCCGCAACATGACGTTCTACCCGAGCGCGGCCGCCTGCCAGCAGGCCGGATTCCGGGCCTGCAAACGGTGCCGCCCCGACACCAGCCCCGGATCCCCCGAGTGGAACGCCCGCGCCGACTCCGTGGCCCGCGCCATGCGGCTCATCCGGGACGGTGTCGTGGACCGCGAGGGCGTCCCCGGCCTCGCCTCCCGCCTCGGCTACTCCGCCCGGCAGATCGAGCGCCAGCTCCTCGCCGAGCTGGGCGCGGGCCCGCTGGCCCTGGCCCGCGCCCAGCGGGCCCAGACCGCCCGGCTCCTCATCGAGACCACCACCCTGCCCCTGGCGGAGGTGGCGTTCGCCGCCGGGTTCTCCTCCGTCCGCACCTTCAACGAGACCGTCCGCGAGGTCTTCGCCCTGGCCCCCGGCGAACTGCGCACCCGCGCCGCCCGCGGCCCCCTGGCCCCCGCCACCCCCGGCGTGATCGCGCTCCGCCTCCCGTACCGGGCCCCGCTCAACCCCAGCAACCTCTTCGGCCACCTCGCAGCCACCGCCGTCCCCGGCATCGAGGAGTGGCGGGACGGCGCCTACCGCCGCACGCTGACCCTCCCGTACGGCCACGGCATCGTCGCCCTCACCCCGCAGCCCGACCACATCGCCTGCCGGCTCTCCCTCACCGACCCCCGCGACCTCACC
Organism: Streptomyces microflavus; assembly: GCF_014650075.1. GTDB lineage: Bacteria > Actinomycetota > Actinomycetes > Streptomycetales > Streptomycetaceae > Streptomyces > Streptomyces microflavus. The sequence goes on from NZ_BMUG01000003.1 coordinate 32,151, forward strand.
CAGGCCATCAGCCGCTGCCGCTGGCTCCTGGACCTGGACGCGGACCCGGTCGCCGTCGACTCCCAGCTGCGCACCGACCCCCTGCTCACCCCGCTCGTCGACGCCGGGCCCGGCCGCCGGGTGCCGCGTACGGTGGACGGGGCCGAGTTCGCCGTACGCGCGGTCCTGGGCCAGCAGGTCTCCACCGCCGCGGCCCGCACCCACGCGGCCCGCCTGGTCACCGCCCACGGGGTGCCCGTCGAGGACCCCGAGGGCGGACTCACCCACCTCTTCCCGGCCCCGCAGGCCCTGGCCGGGCTCGACCCGGAGTCCCTCGCCCTGCCCCGCACCCGCCGCACCACGCTGACCACCCTGGTCGCCGCCCTCGCCGACGGGACGCTCCGCCTGGGCACCGACACCGACTGGGAACGGGCCCGCGCCGAACTCTCCGCGCTGCCCGGCTTCGGCCCCTGGACGGTCGAGGTCATCGCCATGCGGGCCCTCGGCGACCCCGACGCCTTCCTCCCCACCGACCTCGGCATCCGCCGGGCGGCCGAGCGCCTCGGCCTCCCGGCCACGCCCGCCGCCCTCACCGCACGGGCCGCCGACTGGCGCCCCTGGCGCGCGTACGCCGTCCAGTACCTCTGGACCGTGGACGACCACCCCATCAACCATCTGCCCGCCTGACGGAGGGACCCCGCCATGACCACCCTCACGCCCCCGGTGACCAAGCAGCACACGGTCCTCGACAGCCCCTACGGCCCACTGACGCTCGTCGCCACCGACGGCGTCCTCAGCGCCCTCTACATGACCGACCAGCGCCACCGCCCGCCCGAGGAGACCTTCGGAGTCCCGGACCCGGAGCCCTTCGGCGAGGTGATCCGCCAGCTCACGGCGTACTTCGCCGGCGAGCGCACCACCTTCGACCTCCCGCTCGACCTGCACGGCACCCCGTTCCAGCGGAGCGTCTGGGCGGAGCTGCTGAAGATCCCGTACGGCGAGACGCGTACGTACGGCGAACTGGCCGAGGAGCTCGGCAAGCCGGGCGCCTCCCGGGCAGTGGGCCTGGCCAACGGCAAGAACCCGGTCGGCATCATCGTGCCGTGCCACCGGGTCGTCGGAGCCTCCGGCAGCCTCACCGGATACGGCGGCGGCCTGGACCGCAAGCAGCGGCTGCTCGCCTTCGAGAGTGGCGGCGGGCGGAGTGACGGGGTGCAGGCGCTGTTCTGAGCGGGGGCTCCCGGGGGGCGTACCGGCACCGGCACGCCCCCGCGAGGCTTCACCGCCGTCAGCCGGTGAAGATCTCCACGGCCGTCCAGAGCGCGAGGCCCAGCATGCAGATACCGCCGATGCGCTGCACGGTCTTCAGCGGTACGCGCTTGGCGATGAACTTCCCCGCGAGCAGGGCCAGCGCCGAGACGGACATCAGGGCGGCGGCCGAACCGATCGCGGTGGACCAGGTGCCGTTGCTCGCCGCCAGGTTGGCGGTGGTGATCTGGGTCAGGTCGCCCCACTCGCTGATGAAGACCGCCATGAACGCGGTCGAGTAGACCGGCCAGAAACCGGTCACGGTCTTCACCTCGGCGTCGTCATCGTCGTCCCCGCCGCTGCCGCGCAGCAGGATGAACGCGCCGAACGCGAAGAGCGAGGCCGAGACGAGCTTGACGGTCCAGTCGGGCAGCAGCCCGATCAGGCTGCCCGCGCCGACGGCGATGGCGACATGCACGATGAACGCGGACGATGTGCCGAACCACACGTAGAGCGGGCGCATCCGCGTGCCCATGGCCAGCGACGCGAACATCGTCTTGTCGGGGAGCTCCGCGAGGAAGATCAGCCCGAAGGCGGTGATGATCGCCAGAGGGTCGAGGTGCATTCCGGGTGGCTTTCTGTGCGAGCCGGGCCCCGGATCTTCGCGAAGCGCCACTGGCGCTTTTCGGAGGACCACTCGGCCCGGCATGACGGCAGCGCCCACAGGGCGTGGACGTGTCATACAGGACCGAAGGTCTCGCCCGCCCGTGATCACGATCCCCTCAAGGATCCACGAGCCCGGCCACCGGGAACCCGAGGGCTCCAGTGTGTCGACGACCGGTTTGCGGGGCTACTCCCCTTCGCAGCCATCAACGATACCCCACCAGGCCCGGCGGGAGGGCAGGTGTTCGAAGCGGGGCGGCCTCGGTAGAGTCGCCGTGATCACCCGCACCGCTCCCTCCCCCCACCACCGACCGGAAAGTGCCCGCATGAGCCGCCGCCCCCGCAAGGACGTGCCCGCCCAGGGTGTTCCCCGGCCCACCGTGAGCGTCTGCCGGGGCTGCTGCTGCGGCACGGAGAAGATCCCGGGCGTCGATCACGCGGCCCAGCTCACCCGGCTCCGCTCCGGCCTGGACGGCGCCGCCACCGTCCGGGCCGTCGAGTGCCTGGACGCCTGCGAACAGGGCAACGTCATCGTGGTCCAGCCCTCCGCCGAGGGCCGCCGCGCAGGCGGCCGCCCGGTCTGGCTGGGCCTGGTCAACGACGAGCACGCGGAGCAGGACATCATCACCTGGGCCTCGGCCGGCGGCCCCGGCCTCGCGGACGCCCCGGACATCCTCGACCTGTACGTCTTCCAGCCCTCGCGCCGGGTCCGGGCGGGGCTGGACGGCTGAAGCCGCAGGTCAGCCGGCGGCCAGCCCCGCCAGCAGCCGGGGCAGCGCCGTACCGATCGGCTCCCGGACGATCTCGTCGGCCAGTTCGTCGTACGGGGTCGGCTCCGCGTTCACCACGATCAGCCGCGCCCCGTGCTCGGCCGCGACCCCGGCGAGCGAGGCGGCGGGCTGAACCTGGAGCGTCGAGCCGACCGCCACGAAGACCTCGCACGCCTTGGCGATCGTCATGGCGTCGGCCAGTACCCGCGGGTCCAGCCGTTCGCCGAACATCACCGTCGCCGACTTCAGGATCCCGCCGCAGACCGAGCACGCCGGGTCCGCCTCGCCCCCCTCGACGCGCTCCAGGGCCTCGGCCATCGAGGAGCGGGCGTGGCAGCGGGTGCAGGTCACCTCGCGTGCGGTGCCGTGGAGTTCCAGGACCTTGCGGGCGGGCAGCCCGGCCAGCTGGTGCAGCCCGTCGATGTTCTGGGTGATCACCCGGACCGGGGTGCCGGACCGCTCCAGCTCCGCCACCGCCCGGTGGGCCGCGTTCGGCTCGGCGTTCCAGGTGGAGGCGGTGCGGCGCATCTGCCAGGAACGGCGGCGGATCTCCGGATCGGCCATGTAGAAGTCGTACGTGACGAGCTTCTCGGCCTCCGGATCCTTGCGCCACACCCCGTTCGGGCCCCGGTAGTCGGGGATGCCGGAGTCCGTGGAGATACCGGCACCGCTGAGGATCGCGACAAGCGTCATGCGCCGAGCCTACGGATGCGGGAACGCGCCCCGCGAACGCATTTCGGCGGGGTAGGGTCCCGCCATGGCCAAGGTGAGCGTCAGTCTGGACGCCGAGCTCGTCGTCGAAGTGATGGTCCTCGCGGGCGTCGGCAATCCGCAGGATGCCGTGGAGCTCGTGGTGCGCGACTACATCGCCCGCGGACACCGCACGGAGGCGCTGGTCGCCGAGCGCGAGGGGCCGGCCCGGGACGTGGAGATCAAGCCCGAGGCCCAGCAGGGCTGAAGCCGCCCCGTGCCCGGACCTCGGTCCCGGCAGGGCTGACGGCCTACGCCCCCTCCGCGACCGGCTTCCCGTCCTCAAGCTCCGCCGTGCCGGACCCGGACTCCAGCACGTCCAGGGCCGCCCGCACCCGTGACTCCAGCTGCCCCAGCAGATGCCCGCCCAGGTCCGCCGGAGCGACCAGCTTCCAGGAGAGCAGCTCCTCCTCCTGGAGCCGGATCGCCGCGAACTGCTCCGGGGCGAGCACCCCGCCGTCGTACAGGTACGCCACGATCGGCGGCCTGCGGCTGCCCCGCGTCCAGTCGACGGCGAGCAGCCGGCCCGGCGCCAGGTCGAGCCCGATCTCCTCCAGCGTCTCGCGCCGGGCGCCCTGCCGGGGGCCTTCGCCCGTCTCCGACTCGACCGTCCCGCCGGGCAGCGCCCAGCCCTTGCGGTAGTTCGGCTCGACGAGCAGGACCCGTCCCTCCGCGTCCCGGAAGAGACACGCGGCGGCGGCCAGGACCCGGGGGAGCGCGGCGATGTACGTGGCGTAGTCGGCATCGGTAGTCGTCACGGCCGACAGCGTAGTGGGGGAGGGGGGAGGAAGGCTGGACGGAGCCGTTCCGGACGGCCATGGGCAGATCAGGGGGCATGCGGATAGGGTCGGTGCGGCGCGACTCTGTTCGAAGGCAAGGGATGCAAGGTGACGGACGGAGCAGATGTGGAGACCGCCCGCGTGCTCGTCGCGGCGGACAAGTTCAAGGGCTCGCTCACGGCCGTACAGGTCGCGGAGCGGGTGACGGCCGGGCTGCGGCGCGTCGCCCCCGGCGTACGGGTGGAGACCCTGCCCGTCGCGGACGGCGGCGACGGCACGGTCGCGGCGGCGGTGGCCGCCGGATTCGAGCGCCGCGAGGCGCGGGTGACCGGACCCCTCGGGGACCCGGTGACGGCGGCGTACGCGCTGCGCGATTCCACCGCCGTGGTGGAGATGGCCGAGGCCTCGGGCCTCCAGCACCTGCCCGACGGGGTGTTCGCCCCGCTCACGGCCACCACGTACGGCTCGGGCGAACTGCTGAGGGCCGCCCTGGAGGCCGGGGCGACCACGATCGTGTTCGGGGTCGGCGGCAGCGCCACCACGGACGGCGGCGCGGGCATGCTCGCCGCGCTCGGGGCCCGCTTCCTGGACGCGGACGGCAAGCCCGTCGGCCCCGGCGGCGGGGGACTCGCCGAGCTGGCCGAGGCGGACCTGTCCGGGCTCGACCCGCGCCTGAAGGACGTCGACCTGATCCTGGCCAGCGACGTGGACAACCCGCTGACCGGGCCCAAGGGGGCACCCGAGGTGTACGGGCGGCAGAAGGGCGCGAGCGAGGAGGACATCGCGGTCCTCGACGCGGCCCTGACGCACTACGCCTCGGTCCTGGGGCCGGAGACGGCGGCCCTGCCCGGAGCCGGAGCGGCCGGAGGCATCGGTTACGGGGCGCTCGTCGCCCTCGGCGCCCGCTTCCGGCCCGGCATCGAGGTGATGCTCGACGTGCTCGGCTTCGCCCCCGCGCTCGCCCGCGCCACGCTGGTCATCACCGGCGAGGGCTCGCTCGACGAGCAGACCCTGCACGGCAAGGCCCCGGCGGGGGTGGCCGCGGCCGCCCGGGAGGCCGGGATCGAGGTCGTCGCGGTCTGCGGCCGGCTCGCCCTGTCCCAGGAGGCCCTGAGCGGGGCGGGCATCGCGCGCGCCTACGCCCTGGCCGAGCTGGAACCGGACCCGGCCGTGTCGATGGCCCAGGCCGGGCCGCTGCTGGAGCGGGCCGCCGAGTCGATCGCCCGGGACTTCCTGAGCTGACGGAACGGGGCCGGCGTACGGAACGTACGACCGGCCCCGTGTCGGGCCCCGTGGGCCGACGCGCCACGCGAGGGCCCGCCGCTCACCCCGCCCCCCACCCCCGCGCCGCCGACAACCTCAGCGCGTCCAGCGCCAGCACCGTCTCGACCAGCTCGTGCGGGTGCGACAGCGACCGTGAGGTCAGTCGTTCCAGTCGTCGCAGCCGGTTGAACACCGTGTTCCGGTGGCACCGCAGCCGCACCGCGGCGCGCCCCACCGAACCCCCGCACTCCAGCCACACCTCCAACGTGCCTACGAGCAGGGCCCGTTCGGCAGGTTCCAGCACGAGCAGCGGGCCGAACACCTCCGCGAGCAGTCGCGCGGACAGCTCCGGCCGGCTCGCCACCAGGGCCGTCGGCAACCGCTCGTCCAGCGTCACGATCTCGCGTGTCCCGGGCCCACAGGTCAGCAGCGCCGCCCCCGCGAGCCGACGGGCGAGCCCCAGCTCCGCGAGACCGCCCACCACCGGGCTGACCCCGCCCGGCCCCGCCCCGGCCTCCCCGAGCGACCCGACCGGTCCGTCCAGACCTTCCCGGCCCAGCAGGACCACCCCCACCTCCCCGCACCAGCACCACCGCGCCCCGTCCCTGTCCGGGACCATGGCGGCCGTACCCAGCACGACCACCGCGTATCGCCCCCGCTCGGGCAGCCCGAGCCCCTGGGCCGCGCGCCGCACCTGGTGCGGCTGGGTGGAGCCGGCCAGCAGCGGTCCGAGCAGCGCCCCGGCAGGTTGCTGCGCCGCGGCCCATGCATCCCGCCGCATCCCCGCCTCCCTCCGCCGGGCCGGTCCCCCCGGTGACCGATGAGGATGCCACCGGCCGCGCGGGCGGGAGCCCGCCCGTCACCGCCTCTGTGCGCGTGCACAACGAGCCCCTTCGATCGCTGGTCACCCGCATCGAGTCCGCCCCGCCCCGTGGACGCGCGCTCCGGCCGGTGCTGGTCTGTGGCACCACACGAAGCCACACCCCCACAGATGAGCACGACCCACGAGCACGACACGAGAAGGCGGAAGGAGGAGGACGCATGGCAACGCTAGAGATCCGCGCACTGTCCGTCGGCTACGGCCCGGTCCGGGCCCTGCGCGACATCTCCGTCGATGTGCCGGACGGTGCGATCACCGCCGTACTCGGCGGCAACGGCGCGGGAAAGACCACGCTGCTGCGGGCCGTGTCGCGGACCCTCGGCTTCCACCGCGGCACGGGCACCGGCACCATCCGGTTCGACGGCCGCCCCCTGGAGGGGCTGCGGCCCGCCCAGGTGGTGGCCGCAGGAGTGGTCCAGGTACCGGAGGGCCGGCAGGTCTTCGCCCGGATGACGGTGGCCGACAACCTGCGGGCGGGCGCCCTCGGGGCGCGCGGCGGACGCAAGGAGACGAGCGCCGCACTGGCCCGCGTCCACGAACTGTTCCCGGTCCTCTCCGACCGGGCGCACCAGCGGGCCGGCCTGCTCTCCGGCGGGGAGCAGCAGATGCTGGCGATGGGCCGCGCGCTGATGGCGGGACCCCGGCTGCTCCTGCTGGACGAGCCATCGCTCGGCCTCGCCCCGCTGATGGCGGCCAGGATCGCGGAGACCGTGCAGGAGATCAACGCGAGCGGCACCTCCGTCATGCTCGTCGAGCAGAACGCGGCCATCGCGCTGCGCCTCGCCTCGACGGCGTACGTCCTGGACGTCGGCGAGGTCGCCCTGCACGGGCCGGCCGCCGAACTCGCCGCCTCCGACGAGGTGCGCCGGCGCTATCTCGGCGTGGTCGACGAGGAGGCCGCCGCCGACGCCGACGCGGCGTCCCGCACCCGCCGCACCCTGAGCAGGTGGTCCGCGTGAAGACCGCACCGGCACCCGGGACCGGCACCGACAACACCACGGCCGCCCTCACCGTCACCGACGTGACCGTACGCTTCGCCGGGCTCACCGCCCTGGACGGCGTCTCCTTCACCGTCGAACCCGGCAGTGTGCACGCCGTCATCGGCCCCAACGGCGCGGGCAAGTCCACCTGCTTCAACGTCCTCTCCGGGGTGTACCGCGCCTCCGCCGGCACCGTCCACCTCGGCACCACCGAGCTCACCGGACTCGCGCCGCACACCATCGCCGGCCTCGGCGTCGCCCGCACCTTCCAGAACCTGGCGCTCCCCCCGCATGCGACCGTCGCCGACAGCCTGCTGCTCGGCCGCCACCGGCTCACCCGCTCCGGGTTCATCGCCACCGGTCTGCGGCTGCCGTCCGCCGCCCGCGAGGAGAAGCGCCATCTGGACCGGGTCCGGGAGATCGCCGAATTCATCGGACTGGAGAAGGCGTTGGAGCGCCCGGCGGGATCGCTTCCCTACGGGCAGCAGAAGCTCGTCGAGCTCGGCCGCGCCCTCTGCATGGAGCCGAGGGTCCTGCTCCTCGACGAGCCGATCGCGGGAATGACCGCCGACGAACGCCGCCGCACCGCCTCCGTCGTGGCCAACGTCCGCGACAGCCTCGGCATCTCCATCGTGCTGGTCGAGCACGACATGGGGGTGGTCATGCGGCTCGCGGACGCGGTGACCGTACTCGACTTCGGACGCAGGATCGCGGGCGGCACCCCCGCCGAGGTCCAGAACGACCCGGCCGTCGTCCAGGCCTACTTGGGAGCACCGGAATGACCACGTTCATCGAACTTCTCCTCGGCGGCCTGTCGATCGGTTCGGTCTACGCACTGATCGCCCTCGGTTTCGTCGTCATCTTCAAGGCCACCGAGGTCGTCAACTTCGCCCACGCGTCACTGCTGCTGGCCGGCGGCTACGTCACCGCCGTCCTCCACGACGACATCGGGTTCTGGCCCGCGCTGCTCGTCGGGATCGCGGGGGCGGCCTCCGTCGGGGCGGCCATCGAGTTCTTCGTGATGCGCCGCTACCGGGGCAGCGACCACAGCGTCCTGGCCATCGTCACCATCGGCGTCGACATCCTCCTCATCACCGAACTCACCCGCCGCATGGGCACCGACGTCCTCGCGCTCGGCGACCCGTGGGGCAACGAGGTCGTGCAGATCGGCGGGATCACCCTCGCCCAGACCCGGATCGCCGCGTTCCTCGCCGCCGGGCTCCTCATCACCGTGTTCCTGCTGGCCTTCCGCTACACCTCCTGGGGCGTCTCGATGCGGGCCGCCGCCGAGAACCCGCAGACCGCGGCCCTCATGGGCATCAAGCTGGGCAGGGTCTCGCTCGCCGCCTGGGCCGTCGCCGGAGCCCTCGCCGCCGTCGCCGCCCTCTTCCTCACGGTCTTCCCGACCCCCGGCCTCGAACGCGCCACCTCGCTCGCCGCGCTCAAGGCGTTCCCCGCCGCGATCCTCGGCGGACTCGACTCCACGACCGGGGCGCTCGCCGGCGGACTCATCGTCGGCGTCACCGAGTCGCTCGCCACCGGCTACCAGAGCGATCTCTCCTTCCTCGGCCGGGGCATCGGCGATCTGGCGCCCTACCTGGTGATGGTCGCGGTCCTGCTCATCCGGCCCGCAGGACTCTTCGGCACGAAGGAGCTCGCCCGTGTCTGACACGACCGCCGAAGCCGCCCCCCTGGTGACGACCGCCCCCGCACCCGGTGGCGCGGAGAGCTTCACCGACCGGCTGCGCCGACCCCGTACGTACGCCGTCCTCATCGCCTCCGTCCTGCTCCTCGCCCTCCCGTTCTACCTGGACCGCTTCTGGCTCCAGGCCGGACTGTTCGCGATGGCGGCGGCGATCGGGGCCATCGGGCTGAACATGCTCACCGGCGCCACCGGCCAGCTCTCCATGGGCCATGCGTTCTTCCTCGCCGTGGGGGCGTACAGCTACTGCATCCTGGCGGGCGAGAGCAGCACCGAGAACGGCCACGCCCTGACCGGACTGGGGCTGCCCACCTGGCTGGCCGCGATCCTCGCCGTCCTGCTCGCGGGGGCCGCCGGAGGGGTGTTCAGCCCGATCGCCGGACGGCTGCGCGGTGCCTACCTCGGTATCGCGACCCTCGCGCTGATCTTCATCGGACAGCACATCCTGTTCAACGCGGGCTCCCTGACCGGGGGTTACAACGGGCGGGCCGTACCGCCGCTCTCCCTCTTCGGGTTCACCTTCGACGACACCGAAGTCGTCGTCGCCGCCGTGCCGTTCGGCTCCTCGGAGAAGCTCTGGTACGTGGGCCTGGTCGCCCTGCTGCTCGCCGCCCTGTTCGCCCGCGGAGTGCTGCGGGGCAGGCCGGGACGGGCGATGAACGCCATCCGCGACCACCGGATCGCGGCGGGCGTGATGGGCGTGCCGGTGGCCCGCTACCGGGCCGGGGTCTTCGTCCTGTCCTCCATGTACGCCGGTCTCGCGGGCGTCCTGCTCGCTCTGGTGTTCCAGCGGACCGTGCCCGAGTACTTCGGCATGATCCTGTCCCTCGAATACCTCGCCATGATCGTCATCGGCGGGCTCGGCAGCGTCGCGGGAGCCGTCGTCGGCGCCTTCTTCGTCTCCCTGCTCCCGCAGGTGCTCACGCACTACAGCGACTCCCTCCCGCTGGTCTCCGCCCCCGGTACGGGCGGTCTCGCACCGGGTGAGGCGTCCCGCTATCTGTACGGCGCCGCGGTGGTCGCGGTGGTCCTGTTCCTGCCCGGCGGCCTCGCCCGCCTCGGCATCGCACTCCCACGAGTCACGCGTCCGAAGAAATCAGGGGAGAAGTAATGAAACTCAGAGCGCTCACGGCCGTGGTCGCGGCCCTCACCGTCACCCTCGTCGGGTGCAGCGGCAAGGCGACCGAGGGGAAGGGCGAGGAGCAGGACAAGGCCGGGATCAAGACCGGTCCCGGGGTCTCCTCCTCGACGATCTCGCTCGGTGTCCTCACCGACATGACCGGCGTGTACGCCTCGCTCGGCAAGAGCGTCACCCAGGCCCAGCAGCTGTGGGTGAAGCAGATCAATGCCAAGGGCGGCATCTGCGACCGGAAGATCGAGCTGACCGTACGGGACCACGGCTACGACCCGCAGAAGGCGATCGCCGGCTACACCGAGCTGGAACCGAAGGTCCTCGGCTTCGCCCAGTTCATCGGCTCCCCGTTCGTCGCCGCCGTCGAGCAGCGCATCGACGGCAAGGACAAGGGGCTCGTGCTGCCGCAGGCCTGGTCGGCGAACCTGCTCGGCTCCCCGTACATCCGGGTCGTCGGCGCCACGTACGACATCGAGACCATCAACCTCATCGACCACCTGCTCAAGGAGAAGCGGATCGCCAAGGGCGACAAGATCGGCCATGTGTACTTCGAGGGCGACTACGGCGAGAACGCGCTCACCGGCTCCAAGCACGCGGCCAAGGAGGCCGGGCTCACCGTCGTCGAGCAGAAGATCAAGCCCACCGACAACGACATGACGGCCCAGGTCGCCGCGCTCAAGCAGGCCGGCGTCAAGGCCGTCGTCGTCAGCGCCGGTCCGCGTCAGGCGGCCTCGCTGGTCGGCGTCGCGGCCGCCACCGGCTTCAACGTCTCCGTCGTAGGCAACAACTCGGCCTACGCACCGCAGCTGTTGAAGACCCAGGCGGGCCCGGCCCTGCTGAAGGACTACTACATCGCCTCCTCCACGCTGCCCATCGGCGACCCCGGCGACGGGCCGTCGCTGCTGGCGAAGCAGTACGCCTCGCAGTACCCGAACGACGTCCTCGACAACGGCGTCGTCGCGGGCTGGACGGCGGCCTCCATCTTCGGCGAGGCCCTCGACAAGGCGTGCGACAACAAGGACCTCACCCGGGAGGGCGTCGACAAGGCGCTGCTCACGATCAAGGGGTACGGAACCGAGTTCGGGGTCTCCCACGACTTCTCCGACCCCGCGGCACCGTCCACCCGGGAGAGCGTCATCATGAAGCCGGACGCCACGGTCCCCGGCGGACTGAAGGTCATCAGCCCGGCGTCGGTCTCCGAGGCGGCGAAGTCGTTCACGCTGAAGTGACGGCCTGAGTACGCGTATGGGCCCGGCCGTCGTCCTGCGGCCGGGCCCACACCCTTGCCCTGCTCAGCTGGTGTACGCCTCCACCTCCGAGAGCTGCGCGGCCGGCCAGCCGGTGTTGCCGGTGAACGTCAGCCGCAGATAGCGGGCAGAGGTTCCGGGCAGTGTGACGGTGGCCGTGTTGCCGCTCGACGGGTTGAAGCCGTAACCCGCCGACGCCTTCAGGGTGTTGTACGTGGAGTTGTCGGTGGACCCCAGCACGCTCAGGGTCTGGGTGCGCGTCGCCCAGGCGGCCGCCGGGGGCAGCTTCAGCACCACCCGCTTGACGGTCTTCGCCGCGCCCAGGTCGACGGTGAGGGTCTGCGGGAAGGCGTTGTTACGGCTCTCCCAGTACGTGTTCGGGTTCCCGTCCACCGCGTTCTGGGCGCCGTACACGTCGACGTGACTGCTCGCCGTCACCGCACGCCCCTGCGCGAGGTTGCCGGTCTCCTCCGGCGGGTCGGTCGGGCCGGGCGGGTCGGTGGGACCCGGCGGGTCCGTGGGGCCGGGCGGGTCGGTCGGGCCGCCGGGGCCGCCTCCGGGGACCCCGCCGTTGGTCCACACCGGGGGCGGCCAGACGCCCGTGCAGGCGGGCGGATCGGCGTACCAGCCGGAGTTGCCGGAGCCCCGGGTGATCTGGAAGCCCGCGCCGACACAGTTGTGGATCGGGTTGGACTGGGCGATGTTGGTGGCGACGACATCGGTGAACGTCGCCCGGCCCGGCGACTGGATCTGGAGCGCGTAGGTCCCCGCCCCGTCGATCTTCACCCGGTTGAAGTTGAGCCCGTTGCTCGCGCCCTCGATCAGGTGGATCGCGGCGTAGGAGCTGTCCAGGATCTCGGTGTCGGTGACATTGATCGTGGCGCCCTGGATCGGTTCGTTGAGACCGCTGAACCAGACCGCGCCGACCCCGAACTGCCAGTTGAAGTCGTTGTTCCCGGTCCGGATGAGGGTGTTGCGGGCGGCGGTGTGCGTCCCCGAAACAGCCGTTCCCCGGCCGGAGTTGACCCCGGGGTAGCGGTTGGCGATGTGCAGGCCGCCACCGTTGGTGATGGAGTCCGACATGACGTTGTCGGAGATCGTGATGTCCTTGCCGCCGTAGGTCACGATGTTGTTCGCCAGGATCGGCAGGATGACGGTGTTGAACGTGAACTTGTTGTTCACGTTCGGGATGTTCTCCGCCCACATGGCGAGCCCGTCGTCACCGCTGTTGCGGACGAAGGTGTTGGTGACGGTGGAGTTGGTGACGCCGTAGTGGAAGTTCACCCCGTCGGCCGTCTGGTCCAGGATCCGGGTGTTCTTCATGGTGAAGTTGTTCATCGGGCCGGTCAGCCAGGCGCCGCACTTGGTGTGCTGGAGCCAGAGGTTGTCGACGACCGAGTCGGACAGGGAGCCGCCGATGGCGTTCACCTGGTCGTCGTCGATCCGTTCCCGGATGTCGCCGATGATCGCGAAGTCCTTGAGCGTCACGTTCGAACTGCCGCCCTGGGAGGCGTACTTGCCGTAGACGCCGACGGCCTTGTTGCGCTCCGTGGGATGCCGGCCGGTCAGCACGCTGTACCAGGGGCCCGCCCCGCGCAGCGTCACCTTGTCGACGATGATGTGGTCCTGGACCTTGAAGGTCCCCTGCGGGATGTACACCTCCCGGCCCTGGGTGCGGCCCGCGTCCACCGCCGCCTGGATCTTCGCCGTGGCGTCCGCGGCGCCGGTCGGGTCGGCACCGAAGTCGCTCACCACGTCCAGCGCCCCGGAGGGCTTGCCGATGGGCGCGGCGACCTGCTCGAAGTCGGCGAGGTCGATGGTGAACGTGGGGGACTGCGCGGTGGAGGAGACCTGGAGGCGGACCTTGGTGCCGGCCGCCAGGGTGGAGCCGAACATCGTCCGGGTCTCGTCGTAGAAGTGGTGCGGGTTGGTGTCGCCGGGGTTGTTGTTGAAAGGGTAACCCCCGTAGTACCAGCCGTACTTCGAGGTCACGGGCACGCTCTTGAGCTGTGCTCCGTTGACCCGCACGTCGATCGAGGCGTCCCGGCCCGTCCCGGCGGCGTTGTCCGGCAGTGAGTAGCGGAAGGTCATCGCGTTCGCCGGTGCGGTGAGTGTGAACTCCACGTACTCACCGACCGCGTCGAGCGTGACGGCCTGGCGGCCCGAGGCCTCCGAGGGCAGTGAGCCGTAGAGCCGGTTCGGCCCGATGAGCGTGCCGTTGGTCGCGGCGTACTCGGCCTCCTGCTCCTTGAACGGGACACTCGCCCCGCGTCCGGGGACGTTCAGCGGGGAGGGTGCGGGGACGGCGGCGGCCGCGGCGGGCGGCGCACCGGCCACGACGAGCGTGGTGGCGGCGGCCAGCGCGGTGAGGGCCAGCGCCAGGGAGGCGGACAGGGATCGCCGCAGCATGCGGCCGGGGCGTGGGGGTGGTGGGGGGGGGGTCACGGGAGGTCCGTCCTTGCGGCTCGGGGGCTCTGCGGACGCCCTGAGGCTAGGAGAGACCCCGCAAGGAAGTCTATGCCGGTGCGCAAAATATTGCCCTGGACGCTCAAATTAGCGACTCAAGGAGGAATGTGACGCGCCCTCACCTCTGACGGACGATCAACCGGCCCCACCTCCAGGGGCGATGCTCAGACCTCGCGGCCGTCCATTCCGATGTACCGGAAGCGCCCTCGCTCCACGCGGTAGATGAAGACCCCGGTGCCGGTGTACATCCCGTTCGCGGGCTCGAACGCATAGCTCTTGGATACGCCCTTGTACCGCGTCGACCGCAGCACGGGCAGCATGTCCTGACGCGTCACCGTCTCCCGGCCCAGCCCCTCCGCGCAGGCCGCGATCAGCCCGACCGCGTCGTACGCCTCGGCAGCGAGCAGCGGCGGCGCACTGTCGAAACGCTTGCGGTAGCCGGCCGCGAAGGGGTGCACCGAGGGTACGGAGGCGGGGTCGGCGGCCGTCGACACGACCAGCCACCCCGCCGCGTCCTCGCCCGCCTCCGCCAGGAACCGGGGATCGTGCACGGCCTGGGTCCCGATCTTCGGCCCCAGGAACCCCGCCCTGGTCAGCGCCCGCGCGAACCGGCCCGCGTCCCGCCACCCGCCCCCGTACACCACCGCCCCCGGCTTCTTCGCGACGATCCGCTCCGCCTCGGCGTCCAGATCACGGGTGCCCTCCCGCACGGTCTCCGCGAGCACCGTCCGCCCGTTGCCCCGCAGCCCCGCGTCCAGGAACCGCGTGGTCTGCCGGCCGTACTCGGTCCCGTCGTCCACCAGCGCCACGGCGTCGATCTCGTACGCCCCCAGGAACTGCGCCACCGGCAGCATCTGCATGTCGTTGCGCGGGCGGGCGCAGAGGAAGATCCGGTTCAGGTTCCTGGTGTCCCCGTCGACCACGCTGAGCAGCGGCAGCGCCGCCTCGTCGTACGCGACCAGCGCCTCGCGCGCCGCGTCCGTGCCGGTCGCCCCGATGGCCGCCACCAGCAGCGGATCCTCGGCGAACCGCCGCACCGCGGCCTTCGCCCGCTCCTCGTCGCCGCCGTCGTCGGCCGTGGTCAGGCGCAGGGTGAACGGCGCGTCCTTGCGGGCGTTGTGCTCCTCGACCGCCAGGAGCGCCGCCCGCTCCTGGCCCTTGCCGGTGGCCGCCGAGGGGCCGCTGAGATCGGCCTGCAGCCCGATGTGCAGCTCCGGCCGGGCCGCCGCCGTCTCCCCGCCCTCCTTGCCGTCCCCGCCCGGGTCCTTCCCGCCCCCGAACGCGGCCAGCCAGGCGGTGGTCCCGCCCGCGGCGGCGAGGACCGCGCCGCCGGTGACGTACGCGAGGAAGCGCCGCCGCCCGGGGGGCGCCGGGAGGGCTGTTGTGTCCCGGCTCGCGGCACCGGTCTCCACCGTGGACCCGGCGTCCAGGCTGGTCGCCTCGATGTCGGGGAGGGCCAGCATCCGCGCGGAGCGCTCGGCGATCAGATGGGTCACCGGGCCGGGCAGCCAGCTGCCCCCCGACGCGTCCTCGGCGAAGGCCCGCCGGATGTCCCCGGCGGTCGGCCGCCCCGCCGGCTCCTTCGACAGGCACGCCTCCACGACCGGCAGCAGCCCGGGCGGCAGCGCGCCCAGCTCCGCCGGGTCATGGACCGTACGGAAGAGCATCGCCTCCACCGGGCCGCTGCCGAACGGCCGCCCGCCGGTCGCCGCGTACACCAGGACACAGCCCAGCGAGAAGACGTCGCTCGGCGGACCGATCCGCCGCCCCTGCGCCTGCTCCGGCGAGAGGAAGCCGGGCGAACCGACGATCGCGTCCGTCGCCGTGAGGACCGTGTCGTCCAGGGCCCGCGCGATCCCGAAGTCGATCAGCCGGGGACCGTCGAGGCCCAGCAGAACGTTCCCGGGCTTCACGTCCCGGTGCACCAGCCCCGCCCCGTGGACGGCTTCCAGCGCCTCCGCCAGCATCGAGCCGAGCGCCCGCACACTGCGCTCGGGCAGCGGCGCCCCGCCCCCCAACCGCCTCGCTCAGCGCGGGCCCCGGCACGAACTCGGTGGCCAGCCACGGCGCGCCCGCCTCGGTGTCGGCGTCGACCACCGGCACCGCCCACCGGTTGCGCACCTGCCGGGCGATCGCCACCTCGCGCCGGAACCGGGTACGGAACCCGGCGTCGTCCGCGTACTCGGCCCGGATCAGCTTGATGGCCACCAGCGCGCCGCCGGGCGACCGGCCCAGCAGGACCACGCCCATGCCCCCGGCACCGAGCCGGCCGAGGATGCGGTACCCGGCGATCCGCGCCGGGTCGGTGGAGCGGAGTGGTTCCATGAGGTGTTACGTCCCCGAATCGTGCCGTGCGCCCTCAGGCGCTTTCTCCAACAGGACCGGTCCGACGCTCACTTCAGCTCCAGCTCGACGCGGTAGAGCACCTTGGCGCCGCCCTCGGCCGCGATGCGCAGCAGGTCGGAATTCTGGTAGCCCTCGGCGCCCTTGACCGAGACGGCCGTGGTGACCGGCCCGATCCGGGACTTGGACCAGACGTAGTCCTGGGTCCCGCCCGAATCAGGACCGGTGAACTTCCCCGCCTCGAACAGTGAGGCGTCCGCGTTGCGCACGTCCTTCTGGTCGAACTGCAGGGACATCAGCCCGCTCAGCCGCTGACCGCCGCCCAGTTCCTGCGCCGGGCAGCGGAAGCTCTCCTGGACGGTGTCCTTGATCTCCCGGTCGGCGTCCTCGACGGTCCTGTGCACCGTCACGGTCACCGACCCCCGGACCCGCTCCTTGCCGTCCTGGGCCGGGACGTCGAGCCGCCGGGTGAAGGAGTCGAGCACTCCGTCGGGCAGCGCGCTCCGGCTCCAGACACAGGAATCGGCCAGTACGGTCCAGGTCCCGGCGGTCTCGTACGGCGTCCCGCGCACCATGCCCGCCGTCCAGTCGGCCTCCCCGAGAGCGGCGTTACGCGTCAGCCTGCGGGCCTCCGCCGCCGTCTTCGGGACCCGGGCCGGGTCGGGAGTGAACTCGTACGCGCTGGGCAGCGCACCCGGCTCCTTCGTCTCCTCGGGCTTCGTCGGATCGGGCGTCCCGGACGGGTCGGCCGGCTCCCCGGCCTGCCGCACGGAGGCCGACGGCTTCGGATCCGGGCCCTCCCCGGTCTTCGTCCCCGAGCCGCCGCAGCCGGCCAGCAGGACCCCCGCCGCCGCGACCGCCACCACACGTGCCCCGTTATGCCTGTGCTTCATCGCCGGACCCCCGTCGTCCCCCGCTCCGCGCCCCGTCCGAGGTGGCCGGGGCGTCGGGTGCGAGGCGATTCTAGAAGCCCGGCGCGCCGGGTTGACGGGAACCCGGTACTCATCCCGCTGCCGGAACTTCTCAGCCATCGGGAGGGGTTCGCCTCTGGTGCGGGGGAGCGGTCCGTGGTAAATGACAGCGGCTGCGGGTCCCGGTGGCTGAAATCAGGTCATGGTGCACTGGCTCAACTCCCGTACGGCGGGGGCGGTGGCGGGCAGTCGGCCGCCCTGTAATCACCGTGTACGGGTTCCGTGTTCGGCGGAAAATTGGTCTGGACCACCTGGGGTGGTGGTGGTTAGCTCGACTCCGGGCCCGGGGCCGCCGCGCTGCGTGCCGTGCCGTTTCCGCCCGGGCTTCCGCCGCTTGCCCACGCTTCTGCTGAGGGGATCCATCCCGTGATCGACATCGTGGCCGTGCTCAGGGCCGAGGACGCCGTTCTGGACTTCCTCTCCGTGCTCACCGCCCCCGGGCCGACCGGTCGGCAGGACGAATCCCCCGAGGTCCACGTCCTGTTCGGCGACACGGCCGAACACCTGGTGCTCCCCGCGGGCCTTCCGACCGCCGAGCGCCTCGACGCCGTCGCCCGGCACGTCCGGCCCGTCGACGAGAGCGCCGCATCGCCCGGTCCGGCGGCGCTGGCCGCCCTGATCGAGGCGGCGGCCCAGGGCGGCCCGGCCCAGGGCGGCCCGGCCCAGGTCTGGACCCACTCGCCCGCCGACACCCGGCGCAGCAGGGGCCGCCTCGGCCGGGACGCCGCTGCCGCCGTCGCCCCGGACGGGCCGCCCGTCCTGCACGCCGTCGGCCACTCCCCGTACCTCCAGTTCATCAGCGACCTCGACCGGCCGCTGGACCGCGCCGGGGCCGAGGCCAAACTCGCCTTCGTCAACCGGCACTGCGGCCACCTGCTGCGCACCGAATCCGCCGAACACGTCGTCGCGACCGGGCGGGTCCATGCCACCGAGCGGTTCTTCTCCGCGGGGCCCGAGGAGCGCGAGCGGCTGTTCGCGCTTCTGGCCAGCCTCGACGAGGACGCGGCCTCGGTGCCCGACCCGTGGGAGTTCGCCACCTCCGCGTACGAGGCGGAGCGGCTGGACTCCACCGTCGCGTGGATCGCCGGACACTGTCCGCCCGGCAGCGGCCCCCTCGTCGAGGTCGGTGCCTGCGAAGGCGCGCTCACCACCCGGCTCGCGGAGAAGGGCTTCACCGTCCACGCGACCGAACCCAACCCCGCCTTCCGCCGCCGGCTGACCCACGCCGTCGGAGAGACAGCCCGGGTCCACCCCGCCTCCCTGGAGGAGCTGGCCGCCAGGCCGGAGCTGCCCGGGGCGGCCTACCTCCTGATCGAGATGCTCTACTACGGCCAGGACCTCACCCTGCTGGACCGCCTCCCGGCCGACCTGGTCTTCGTCGCCCTCGAACCCGAGACGCTCGCCACCCGGCTGACCCCCTGGCTGGAGAGCGCCCCGCACTGGGAGAGGGCGGACAAGACCCCGCTCGTCGCCCCGGCGCTGGAGACCGTCTGCGGCGGCCGCGCCTACCTCAGCAAACGCGGCAGCATCGGCGTCCTGCTGCGGCGCACCGGCGTCTGACGGAGCCGGCCATGTACGACGTCTGTGTCGGGCTCGGCTACCACTGCGAGTCGACCTACCAGCTCCGCCGCATCACGGGCGTCGAGCGCGCCCACTTCTTCGACTGGCTCGACCTCGACCTCGTCGCCGTGCGGGAGATCATCGAGGCCGACTTCGCCAACGTACTCCGCCCCGGCCTGAGCGAACCGTTCAGCAACGGCCTCTGCGTACGGGACCGGGGCTCGAACATCCGCTTCTTCCACGACTTCCACGCCCCGGAAGGCACCCCGCTGACCCCGGCGCTCATCGCCGAACAGCATTCCGGGGTCCGGGAGAAGTTCGCGTACCTCGCCGACCGCTGGCGGGCGCTGACGGCCTCCCGCTCCCGCGTCCTGTACGTCCACCACGACGCGTTCGACGAGAGCGGCGCCGACGACCTGGCGGCCCTGCACGGCCTCCTGCGCTCCCGCTACCCGGACCACGCCTTTGATCTCCTCTGGCTGCGCCGTACGCCCCCGGAGGACTCCGTCGCGCTCCCGCCCGGCATCACCTGGTCCACCGTCGCCGCCCAGCCGGGCCGCTGGGAGGGCAGCGACACGGCCTGGGACACCGCCCTCGCCCCGCTGGACATCCCCCGGGCCCCAGCGCCGGCGCCCTGAGACCACCCCCATCCCTCCGGAGGAACCGTGCCCGTACCGCCCCCCTGGCGCACCCTCGTCGTCTCCCCGCACTTCGACGACGCCGCGCTCTCCCTCGCCGGGCTGCTGCCCACCCTGCCCGGCCCCCTCGCCGTCGTCACCGTCCACGGCGGGCCCCCGCCGCCCGGCGCCCCCGTCTCCTGGTGGGACAGCGTCTGCGGCTTCACCACCGCCGCCGAGGCCCACCGGGTCCGCAGCGCCGAGGACGCCCGCGCCTGCGAGCTGCTGGGCGCCGAGCAGGTCCTGATCGACCACCCCGACGGCCCGTACGTCACCGAGGGCGACGGACCGGACGCGCTCGACGCCCTCCTGGGCACCCTCGCCCCCACCACCCGGGTCCTCGTCCCGCTCGGCACCAACCAGCCCGACCACGAGGCCGTCCGGCTCCGCGCCGAACGCGCCCTCGCGGCGGCCGGAGCGCCCGTCCCCTGGGTCTACGCCGACCTGCCCTACACCGGGCACCTGCCGGAGTGGGGCACGCCCGAGGCGTCCGGGGCACTGGCCGCGAGCCAGAAGTGGGGCACCGCCTACCAGGAGCTCACCCGCCGCCACCGGGTCACCGTCGAGCGCGAGC
Organism: Streptomyces microflavus; assembly: GCF_014650075.1. Taxonomy (GTDB): domain Bacteria; phylum Actinomycetota; class Actinomycetes; order Streptomycetales; family Streptomycetaceae; genus Streptomyces; species Streptomyces microflavus. The sequence continues at coordinate 52,135 of NZ_BMUG01000003.1, forward strand.
TGGTGCTCTCCGACGAGCAGTGGGCCGCCAAGCGCGCGGCGGTCCTCAGCCACGCCTCCCAGCTCGCCGCGCTCGCCCCCGACCACGGGAACTTTCTCGCCAGGTCCGGCCCTCTGCGCGCCGAGCTGATCTGGAGCCTGGCACCTCAAGGCTGAGCGCCCCGGAACGCACGAAGGCCCGGATGCCGGGGAGCATCCGGGCCTTCGCCCTGTTCTGCATGCGTAACGCTGTGTTCGTATCGCTGCGTACGTACCGCTACGGCAGCTGCGCCGCCCGCGCCTCACGCCGGTTGTCACGGAACGTGTTGACCCGTCGCGCCGTGGCGAAGAGCGGGATCACCGCACCGAGGACGACCTGGAGCGCACAGCCGGTCTGGAGCAGCAGCTGACCGCCCGGCGCGTCGAACGCCCACGCGGCGAGCAGCCCCATCGCGCCCACGATCCAGCTGAGCATCGCCACCGCGAGGATGCCCCGCGGCTTGGGGTACTCGACCCGGCTCACCATCAGCCACGCCACTCCGATGATCGCGAGCAGCGTCGGGACGAAGGGCAGCTCCAGGAGCACGATCGAGACGACCGTCAGCGCTCCGAAGGGGCTCGGCATGCCCTGGAACATGCCGTCCTTCAAGGTCACACAGGAGAATCTGGCCAGCCTGAGCACCACCGCCAGCAGCACGACGATCGCCGCCAGCGCCGACACCCGCTGGTGGGCGTCGTCCGCGACCATCCCGTACACGAGCACGAAGTAGGCCGGGGCGAGCCCGAAGCTGATGAGGTCGGAGAGGTTGTCCAGCTCGGCACCCATCGGCGAGGAGCGCAGCTTGCGTGCCACGAGCCCGTCGAAGAGGTCGAAGATCGCCGCCATCAGCATGAGGATCACGGCGGTGGCCGCCGAGTGGCGGGCCATGCCCGTCTCCTCGCTGCCCGTGAGGTGCGGGATGAGGATCCCGGTGGTGGTGAAGTACACCGCCATGAATCCGCACGTGGCGTTACCGAGGGTGAGCGTGTCCGCTATCGACAGCCGCATCGACAGCGGCATGTCCTCCGCGCCGTCGGCGTCGCTCTCCTCGTCGGCTTCCGGCACCCAGCCGACCTTGGTATCCGGATCAACTACGGTCAATTCGAGTCACCCCCGCGGTGGTGGCCTGGCCGACCTCGACCGCGACATCGATACCTTCCGGAAGGTAGATGTCGACGCGCGAGCCGAAGCGGATCAGGCCGATGCGCTCGCCCTGCTCCACCTTCGTGCCCTGGGGGAGGTACGGCACGATCCGACGGGCGACCGCTCCTGCGATCTGCACCATCTCGATGTCGCCGAGCTCGGTGTCGAAGTGCCAGACAACGCGCTCGTTGTTCTCGCTCTCCTTGTTGAACGCCGGGACGAACCCGCCCGGGATGTGCTCGACCGACGTCACGGTGCCCGCCAGCGGTGCGCGGTTGACGTGGACGTTGAGCGGGCTCATGAAGATGGCGACCCGGGTGCGCCCGTCCTTCCACGGCATGATGCTCTGCACCACACCGTCGGCCGGGGAGATGACCCGGCCTTCGGCGATCTCGCGCTCGGGGTCACGGAAGAACCACAGCATGCCCGCCGCGAGCGCGGTGGTGGGCACAGCCACTGCTGCCCAGCGCCCGGACTTGCGGGCGCGAGCGAGGCTGAGGGCTGCGGTGGCGACGGTCGGGAGGAGCCACGGCGATGCTCCGCGTGCGATGCGGACCCCGCCGCGGGGTGCGGAGGTAGGGCTGTCGGGCATGGATGACCTTCGTAGCGGATGATGCCGCGCTGGCAACGGGGGACGGCGGCTTTCCGAAGATGCTATCGGTTGCCGGGCGCAACTGGGCAAGCCAGCAGCCGAGTCGGACTGTCGAACGCCGCCCGTCGAGGGTGACCCGGTGTGATGTTCTTCGCCACCAAATCACCCTGAATCGGACAATCAGCCCTGGAATCGGTACTCCTCCAGGAGTCGCCGGCCAATGATCATTTTCTGGATCTCGGCGGTACCTTCACCGATCAGCAGCATCGGGGCCTCGCGGTAGAGGCGCTCGATCTCGTACTCCTTGGAGAAGCCGTAACCGCCGTGGATACGGAAGGCGTCCTCGACGACTTCCTTGCAGTACTCGGAGGCGAGGTACTTCGCCATCCCTGCCTCCAGGTCGTTACGTTCCCCGGAGTCCTTTTTGCGTGCCGCATTCACCATCATCGCATGGGCGGCTTCGACCTTGGTGGCCATTTCAGCCAATTTGAACTGGATCGCCTGGTGCTCCGCGATCGGTTTGCCGAAGGTGTGGCGCTGCTGGGCGTACGAAACACCCAGCTCGAATGCACGCTGAGCGACGCCGCAACCACGTGCGGCGACATTCACCCGGCCGACCTCGACACCGTCCATCATTTGGTAAAACCCTCGGCCGGTCGTGCCCCCGAGGACCCGATTGGCCGGAATGCGCAGGTCGTCCATGATGAGCTCGGTCGTGTCGACGCCCTTGTAGCCCATCTTGTCGATCTTCCCGGGGATGGTCAGGCCGGGCCGGACCTCTCCGAAGCCGGGCTCCTTCTCGATGAGGAAGGTCGTCATCGACTTGTGGGGCGGGGTGCCCTCGGGGTGGCCTTCGTCACTCCGGCAGAGAACGGCCACCAGATTGGACGTTCCGCCGTTGGTCAGCCACATCTTCTGGCCGTTGAGAACGTACTCGTCGCCGTCCCTGACGCCCTTCGACGAGATCGCCGAGACATCGGAACCGAGCGCCGGCTCCGACATCGAGAACGCGCCCCGCACCTCGCCCAGCGCCATCCGCGGCAGGAACGTGTCCCTCTGCTCCTGGGTGCCGTGCTGCTTGAGCATGTAGGCCACGATGAAATGCGTGTTGATGATCCCCGACACGCTCATCCAGCCGCGCGCGATCTCCTCCACGCACAGCGCGTAGGTGAGCAGCGACTCTCCCAGACCCCCGTACTCCTCGGGGATCATCAGCCCGAACAGGCCGAGTTCCTTGAGCCCCTCCACGATTTCCGTGGGGTACTCGTCGCGGTGCTCCAGCTGGGTCGCGACCGGAATGATCTCCTTGTCGACGAAATCCCGGACCGTGGCAAGGATTTCCCGCTGGATGTCGTTCAGACCGGCGGTCTGGGCGAGTCGCGTCATGGCTGCTTCTCCTGTGGCTTCACGCGGATGGCCTTAAGGCTTCAGACAGTTACTTGGCGGGCGTCGGGCGGCCGGGCTGTTCCCCGCCGCGCTCCTTGATGTACGTCTCGGTGGGGACCATCACCTTGCGCCGGAACACGCAGACGACCGTGCCGTCCTGCTTGTAACCCTTGGTCTCCACGTAAACGATCCCGCGGTCGTTCTTCGACTTCGAAGGCGTCTTGTCCAGCACGGTCGTCTCGCCGTAGATCGTGTCGCCGTGGAAGGTTGGCGCGATGTGCTTGAGCGATTCGACCTCCAGGTTGGCGATGGCCTTTCCGGAGACGTCCGGCACCGACATGCCGAGCAGCAGCGAGTAGACGTAGTTCCCGACGACGACGTTCTTCCCGAAGTCGGTCGTGCTCTCCGCGTAGTTGCTGTCCATGTGGAGCGGATGGTGATTCATGGTCAGCAGGCAGAAGAGGTGGTCGTCGTATTCCGTGACCGTCTTTCCGGGCCAGTGCTTGTAGACGGCACCGACCTCGAACTCCTCAAAGGTGCGTCCGAACTGCATGATCAGGCCTCCGGGGCTTCGAACTTGGAGGTGCGCTGCATTCCGGCGGCCCGGCCCTTGCCCGCGATGACCAGGGCCATCTTGCGGCTGGCCTCGTCGATCATCTCGTCGCCGAGCATCGCGGAGCCCTTCTTGCCGCCCTCCTCGGAGGTGCACCAGTCGTAGGCGTCGAGGATCAGCTCGGCGTGGTCGTAGTCCTCCTGCGAGGGCGAGAACACCTCGTTGGCCGCGTCGACCTGACCCGGGTGCAGCACCCACTTGCCGTCGAAGCCGAGGGCGGCGGCGCGGCCGGCCACCTCGCGGTAGGCGTCCACGTCACGGATCTGGAGGAACGGGCCGTCGATCGCCTGGAGATCGTGCGTACGGGCCGCCATCAGGATGCGCATCAGGATGTAGTGGTACGCGTCCGCCGGGTAGCCGGGCGGCTGCTGGCCGACGACCAGGGTCTTCATGTTGATCGAGGCCATGAAGTCGGCCGGGCCGAAGATCAGCGTCTCCAGGCGGGGCGAGGCGGCGGCGATGTCGTCGATGTTCACCAGGCCCTTGGCGTTCTCGATCTGCGCCTCGATGCCGATCTTCCCGACCTCGAAGCCCATCGTCTTCTCGATCTGGGTCAGCAGCAGGTCCAGCGCCACAACCTGCTGGGCGTCCTGGACCTTCGGCAGCATGATGCAGTCGAGGTTGGGGCCCGCGCCCTCGACGACCGTGATGACGTCCCGGTACGTCCAGTGCGTCGTCCAGTCGTTGACCCGGACGACCCGGGTCTTGCCGCTCCAGTCACCGTTGTTCAGCGCGTCCACGATGTGGTGGCGGGCGCCCTCCTTGGCGAGGGGCGCACAGGCGTCCTCCAGGTCCAGGAAGACCTGGTCGGCCGGGAGGCCCTGGGCCTTCTCCAGGAAGCGCGGGTTGGAACCCGGCACGGCCAGACACGAACGCCGGGGGCGCAGCCGGTTCACGGGGGTGGTGGGCGTGGTCATGCGGAGACCTCCAGAGGGTCGAGCTTGTTCGCTTTCCGGATCTCGTCGACGATACGGCCGATGATCTCCGTGATACCGAAGTCCTTCGGGGTGAAGACGGCGGCCACACCGGCTTCGATGAGCGCAGCCGCGTCGGCCGGTGGGATGATGCCGCCCGCGATCACCGGAATGTCCGGCGCCCCGGCCTCGCGCAGCCGGTGCAGCACATCGGGCACCAGCTCCGCGTGTGAGCCGGACAGGATCGACAGCCCCACGCAGTGCACGTCCTCGGCGATCGCCGCGTCGGTGATCTGCTCGGGGGTCAGCCGGATCCCCTGGTAGACCACCTCGAAGCCGGCGTCCCTCGCCCGTACGGCGATCTGCTCGGCCCCGTTGGAGTGCCCGTCCAGGCCCGGCTTGCCGACCAGCAGGCGCAGCCGTCCCACGCCCATCTCGTCGGCGGTGCGGGTGACCTTCTCGCGGACCAGGGCGAGCGGGGTGCCCGCCTCCGCGGTGACCGCGACCGGGGCCGAGGAGACCCCGGTGGGGGCGCGGAACTCGCCGAAGACGTCCCGCAGCGCCCAGGACCACTCGCCGGTGGTGACGCCCGCGCGGGCGCACTCGACGGTGGCCTCCATCATGTTCTCGGTGCCCGCGGCGGCCTTCTTCAGCGCGGCCAGCGCCTCCGTCGCGCGCGCCTCGTCGCGGTTGTCCCGCCACTCGTGGAGGGCGGCGACGACCCGGGCCTCGTTCTCGGGGTCGACGGTCATGATCGCGCCGTCGAGGTCGGAGGTGAGCGGGTTGGGTTCGGTCGTCTCGTAGATGTTGACGCCGACGATCTTCTCCTCGCCGCCCTCGATCCGGGCCCGCCGCGCCGCGTGCGAGGAGACCAGCTCGGACTTGAGGTAGCCGGACTCGACGGCCGCCATCGCGCCGCCCATCTGCTGGATCCGGTCGATCTCCGCGAGCGACTCCTCGACCAGGGACTCCACCTTGGCCTCGATGACGTGCGACCCGGCGAAGATGTCCTCGTACTCCAGCAGATCGCTCTCGTGCGCCAGCACCTGCTGGATCCGCAGCGACCACTGCTGGTCCCAGGGCCGGGGCAGCCCCAGCGCCTCGTTCCAGGCGGGGAGCTGCACGGCGCGGGCGCGGGCGTCCTTGGAGAGGGTGACTGCCAGCATCTCCAGCACGATGCGCTGGACGTTGTTCTCCGGCTGCGCCTCGGTCAGGCCGAGGGAGTTGACCTGGACGCCGTAGCGGAAGCGGCGCTGCTTGGGGTTGGTGATGCCGTACCGCTCACGGGTGACGCGGTCCCAGATGCGGCCGAAGGCGCGCATCTTGCACATCTCCTCGATGAAGCGGACGCCCGCGTTCACGAAGAACGAGATCCGGGCGACCACATCACCGAACTTCTCCTCCGGCACCTGCCCCGAGTCGCGGACCGCGTCGAGCACCGCGATGGCGGTCGACATGGCGTACGCGATCTCCTGGACCGGGGTGGCCCCCGCCTCCTGGAGGTGGTAGCTGCAGATGTTGATCGGGTTCCACTTGGGGATGCGGTTGACCGTGTACGTGATCATGTCGGTGGTCAGCCGCAGCGAGGGCACCGGCGGGAAGACGTGCGTCCCGCGCGAGAGGTACTCCTTCACGATGTCGTTCTGCGTGGTCCCCTGGAGCTTGTCGGGGTCGGCCCCCTGCTCCTCCGCGACCACCTGGTAGAGCGCCAGCAGCCACATGGCGGTCGCGTTGATCGTCATCGAGGTGTTCATCTGCTCCAGGGGGATGTCCTGGAACAGCCGGCGCATGTCACCGAGGTGGGAGACGGGAACACCGACGCGGCCCACCTCGCCGCGGGCGAGAATGTGGTCCGGGTCGTATCCGGTCTGCGTCGGCAGATCGAAGGCGACCGAGAGACCCGTCTGGCCCTTGGCGAGGTTGCGGCGGTACAGCTCGTTGGACGCCTCGGCGGTCGAGTGACCGGCGTACGTCCGCATGAGCCAGGGCCGGTCCTTCTGACGTTCGTTCATCGGAGAACCTCAGACGTTGCGGAAGCGGTTGATGGCGTCGATGTGCTGCTCGCGCATTTCCTCGTTGCGCACGCCCAGACCCTCGCGGGGCGCCAGTGCCAGGACGCCGACCTTGCCCTGGTGGACGTTGCGGTGGACGTCGTGGGCGGCCTGTCCCGTGTCCTCCAGGGAGTAGACCTTGGAGAGGGTGGGGTGGATCTTGCCCTTGGCGATGAGCCGGTTCGCCTCCCACGCCTCGCGGTAGTTGGCGAAGTGGGAGCCGATGATCCGCTTGAGCGACATCCACAGGTAGCGGTTGTCGTACTCGTGGTTGAAGCCCGAGGTGGAGGCGCAGGTGACGATGGTGCCGCCCTTGCGGGTGACGTAGACGCTCGCGCCGAAGGTCTCACGGCCGGGGTGCTCGAAGACGATGTCGACGTCCTCGCCGCCGGTCAGCTCGCGGATGCGCTTGCCGAGCCGCTTCCACTCCTTGGGGTCCTGGGTGTGCTCGTCCTTCCAGAACTTGTACCCCTCGGCGTTGCGGTCGATGACCGCCTCCGCGCCCATCGCCCGGCAGATGTCGGCCTTCTCCGGGCTGGAGACGACACAGATCGGGTTGGCGCCGCCGGCCAGCGCGAACTGGGTGGCGTACGAGCCGAGTCCGCCGCTGGCGCCCCAGATCAGCACGTTGTCGCCCTGCTTCATGCCCGCGCCGTTGCGCGAGACGAGCTGGCGGTACGCGGTCGAGTTGACCAGGCCCGGCGATGCGGCCTCCTCCCAGCTCAGGTGCTGGGGCTTGGGCATCAGCTGGTTGGACTTCACGAGCGCGATCTCGGCGAGCCCGCCGAAGTTGGTCTCGAAGCCCCAGATGCGCTGCTCGGGGTCGAGCATCGTGTCGTTGTGCCCGTCGGAGGACTCCAGCTCCACGGAGAGGCAGTGCGCGACGACCTCGTCACCCGGGTTCCAGGCGTTCACGCCGGGGCCGGTGCGCAGGACGACGCCCGCCAGGTCGGAGCCGATGACGTGGTAGGGCAGGTCGTGGCGCTTGCTGAGCTCGCTGAGCTTTCCGTACCGCTCCAGGAAGCCGAAGGTGGACACCGGCTCGAAGATCGAGGTCCAGACGGAGTTGTAATTCACCGAACTGGCCATCACGGCGACGAGGGCCTCGCCGGGGCCGAGTTCGGGGACCGGGACCTCGTCCAGGTGGAGCGACTTGCGGGGGTCCTTGTCACGGGAGTCGAGCCCCGCGAACATCTCCGCCTCGTCCTTGTGCACGGTGATCGCGCGGTAGGACTCGGGGAGGGACAGGGCCGCGAAGTCCGCGGCGGTGCTGTCCTGCGACTGAATCGCGTCCAGGATTTCCTTCACGGTGTTGCCTCCGGTGATGCGGCGTCGAGGGAACGCTTGAGGGGCCCTGCTGGCAGGGGTGCGGTGCGGTGTGGAGGTGTTGCCGTCGGTTCGGCGAGTGGAGCTTCGGCTTGCTCGGGTGGAGCAGAAGGTTGCCTGTGACGCAGGCGTCCGGGCGCGCAGCACGGTGGTTGCGGGGACAGCCGGCGTACGTGAGATGCCAGCACGCCGGCCGCCCGGACACCTTCAACGTATGGCACTCCGTGACACCTGACAAGGCACCCAGTGCCAACAATTTCTCTCACTTGTCATCTCGTAGGCACGCATGAGCAACACGATGGGCGTTACGAGACGTTCTGTCCTGCTGGCAGGCGGTTACCTCCCCGGTCGGTACACATACGGCGTCGTCGTCCCCAGCTCCGTGAAGCCGAGCCGGCGCAGAATCGGGGCGGACATGCCGGTCGCGTCGACCTGGAGATACCGGTAGCCGCGCTCGGCGGCGATCCGTGCCCGGTGGGCGACCAGCGCCCGGTAGATGCCCTTCCCCCGCCAGGCGGCCACCGTGCCGCCGCCCCAGAGCCCCGCGAAGCCCGTGCCCGGGTACAGCTCCATCCGCCCGGAGCACACCGGCTCCCCGTCGCCGTCCACCGCCATCACCGCCACGAAGTCCCCGGGGGCCTCCTCCAGCCGCCTCAGCACCTGATGGAGGAGCCGGGCCCCGTCGGTCCCGAACGCCCGCTCGTGGGCCCTGGCCATCAGCTCCGCGCCCGCCGCGTCGGTCACCGGCCGCAGGGTCACCCCTTCGGGCAGCTCGACCGGCCCGGCCGGCAGGGCGGCGGGCGCCACCAGCAAGGTCTCCGGCTCCTCCGGCACGAATCCGGCCGCCCGCAGTCGGTCGCCCAGATCGGCGGGCCGGTCGTGCGCGTACAGCTTCCACTCGAAATCCGGCAGGCCGAGCGCCGTGCAGTGCTCGATCTGCGCGGCGATGGCGGCATCGGCCCCGGCCGCGTCCAGCTCCGGGTCCGACCACACCACCCCGTTCCAGTCGTCGGGGCCGCCCACCTGGCGTACGACGGGGCCGGAGCGCTCGACGCGTACGCCGGGTCCGTCGGGGCGGGCGTGCTCCCGCATCTCACGGTCGAACAGGTCACGGATCTCGATGGCGTTCTCGGTTGATCGCATCCGCGCACCTCAGCACAGCGCTGATCGGTAAACCAGCGGATTTCGGCCGCCGCCCGCGCGGAACGGCTCGGCCCGCACGCGTCGAAACCCCAGCTCGGGGCAGGTGTGCCGAACCAAGTGATCTTGAAGTGGTCGGAAGGGCAGGGGTGGGGCACCGATGGGCATACCGATCCGCAGAGGGAGCACGCAGAAGCGACGGGGTCCCTTCGACCTCCGCCGCACCACCTTCGGCTTCGCCCTGATCGCGCTGATCCTCGCGGGCGGCGGGATGGCCCTGCGGGCGGCCTGGCGGAGCGCCGGGAACCACCCGGTCGCCGTCGGGGCCCTGATCGTCCCGGTCCTCGCCGCAGCGGCCGTGGTGCTGCGCCGCCGCCGTCGGGCCCGGCGGGTCGCGGGGGCGGTCACGGACGCCGCGTACGGGATCGTCGACGCGGGCCTCGCGGAGCTGGACGCCGCCGAGGCCGCCCGGGCGGAGAGGCGCCCGGAGCCCCCGGAGGCCGCTCATCCGGTCGACTACGCGGCACTGGACCCGTACGCCTTCGAGGAGGCCGTGGCCGAACTCTGCCGGCGTGACGGCTGCGCGGACGCCGAGGTGGTGGGCGGCGCCGGTGACCTGGGCGCCGACGTCCTGGCCACCACCCCGGACGGCCGCCGCCTGGTCGTCCAGTGCAAGCGCTACGGGCCCGACAACCGGGCCGGATCGCAGGAGCTCCAGCGCTTCGGCGGCACCTGCTACGCGGTGCACGGGGCGGACATCGCGCTCGTCGTCTCCACCGGCGGTTTCACCGAACCCGCGCTCGACTACGCCGAGCAGTGCGCGATCCTCTGTTACGGCCCCGAGGAGCTGGCCGCCTGGAGCGAGGGCGGGGCGCCGCCGCCCTGGGAGACGGTGGCGGCCCCGGCCGAAGAACAGGACGCCGGGCTCAGCGCTCCTTGAGCGCCTGCTGGATCGTCCGCATGACCTCGTCCAGCGGGGCGTCCGTACGCGCCACCGCGACGAGCACCTCGCCCTCCGTGGCCACCGTCGCCGCCGGGGTCCTGGCGGGCTCGGCCTGGGCGGTCCGCCCGGCCCCGATGCCGGTGCCGAAGGTGTCGCGCACGATGGCGAAGGCCCGGTCGAGCTGGGCCTCCACATCGCCCTGGCCGCCCGCCCGCAGCCAGCGGCGCAGTACGTGGTTGTGCGCGGTGACCACGGCGGACGCGGCCACCTCCGCCAGCAGCGGGTCGTCGTTGCCCACGTGGTGGTCGCGCTCGTCGAAGTGGCCCAGCAGATAGCGGGTGAACAGCCGCTCGTAGCGGGCCACCGACGCGATCTCGGCCTCCCGGAGGGTGGGCACCTCGCGGGTCAGTTTGTAACGGGCCACGGAGACGGCGGGCTTGGCCGCGTACATCTTCATGACTTCCTTGATGCCGCGGCAGACCGTGTCGAGGGGGTGCTCGTGCGCGGGGGCGGCGTTCAGGACGGCCTCGGCCCTGACGAGGGTGTCGTCGTGGTCCGGGAAGATGGCCTCTTCCTTGGAGCGGAAGTGCCGGAAGAAGGTCCGCCGGGCGACGCCCGCGGCGCCCGCGATCTCGTCGACGGTCGTCGCCTCGTAGCCTTTCGTGGCGAAGAGCTCCATCGCGGCTGCGGCCAGTTCGCGGCGCATCTTGAGCCGTTGGGCGGCGGCACGCGTTCCCGCGGCGGTCTCCGGGGCGTCGGGCGCGGCGGTGGCACGGGGTGACTTGGCGGGCTGGGACATGGCATGAACGTAACGCATCGGTGCAGGAGAGCGCGCCTGCGGGGGCGGGGAGCCGGAGGGTCCCAGCAGCCCGCCCCACCCGGCTCCCGGGTCAGCGACGGGCATATTCGCGGAAGCCACGGCCCGTCTTGCGGCCGAGGCAGCCCGCGGCCACCAGGTGCTCCAGCAGCGGCGCCGGAGCGAGCCCCGGGTCGCGGAACTCGCGGTGCAGGACCTTCTCGATCGCGAGCGAGACGTCCAGCCCCACGACGTCCAGCAGTTCGAACGGTCCCATCGGGTAGCCGCCGCCCAGCTTCATCGCCGCGTCGATGTCGTCCAGCGAGGCGTAGTGCTCCTCGACCATCTTGATCGCGTTGTTGAGGTACGGGAACAGCAGCGCGTTCACGATGAACCCGGCCCGGTCCCCGCAGTCCACCGGGTGCTTGCGGATCTTCGTGCAGACCGCGCGGACCGTGGCGTGGACGTCGTCGGCGGTCAGGACCGTACGGACGACCTCGACCAGCTTCATCGCGGGCGCCGGGTTGAAGAAGTGCATCCCGATGACGTCCTCGGGCCGGGCGGTGGCCCGGGCGATGGCGATGACGGGCAGCGAGGAGGTGGTGGTGGCGAGCACCGCGCCCGGCCGGCAGACCTTGTCCAGGGTGGCGAAGAGCTGCTGCTTGACCTCCAGGTCCTCGGCGACCGCCTCCACGGCGAGGTCGACCTCCGCGAACGCGTCCAGCGAACCGGCCGCGGTGATCCTGGCCAGCGTCTCGTCGCGCGCCTCGGCGGTGAGCCGCCCCTTGGTCACCGAGCGCTCCAGCGACTTCGCGATCCGGGACTTGGCGAGGTCCGCCTTCTCCTGGCTACGGGCCGCCAGGACCACGGTGTAACCGGCCTTCGCGAAGACCTCGGCGATCCCGGAGGCCATCGTGCCGGAGCCCGCGACCCCGACGGACGCGATCTCGCGCCCGGTACCTGCGGCCGCTTCCGGCGAAGGAGTCAGCGCGTCGGGCACCACGTCCTGGCCGCCCGGGGCGTCGTACGTGTAGAAGCCGCGCCCGGCCTTGCGCCCGGTCAGGCCCGCCTCGCTGAGCTGGCCGAGAACGGGGGCGGGGGCGTGGAGACGGTCGTGGGAGGCGGAGTACATCGCCTCCAGGACCGTACGGGCGGTGTCGATCCCGATCAGGTCCAGCAGGGCGAGGGGGCCCATCGGCAGGCCGCAGCCCAGCTTCATCGCCGCGTCGATGTCCTCGCGGGAGGCGTAGTTCGCCTCGTACATCGCGGCGGCCTGGTTCAGATAGCCGAAGAGCAGCCCGTCCGCGACGAACCCGGGCCGGTCACCGACCGCGACGGGCTCCTTGCCCAGCTCCCGGGCCAGCCTGGTGACGGCCTCGACGGCGGGCGGCGCGGTCAGCACCGAGGAGACCACCTCGACCAGCTTCATCGCGGGCGCCGGGTTGAAGAAGTGCAGGCCGAGGACGCGCTCGGGGTGCTGCGACTCGGCCGCGAGCCGGGTCACGGACAGGGCGTTCGTCCCGGTGGCGAGGATCGCGGTGGCCGAGACGACGGCGTCCAGCTCCCGGAAGACCTGCTGCTTGATCTCGTACGTCTCCGGCACGACCTCGATGACCAGCTCCGCATCGGCGGCGGCCTGGACGGTGTCGTACGTACGGAACCGGGCGAGCGCGTCGGCCCGCTCCTGCTCGGTGATCCGCCCGCGCCCGACGGCCCGTGCGGTGGAGGCTTCGAGGGAGGTGACGGCCTGCCGGGCGGCCGCTTCGCTGATGTCGATACCGATGACTTCGCGGCCGGCGAGAGCCAGGACCTCGGCGATGCCGGTGCCCATGGTGCCGAGGCCGACGACGGCAATGGTGGAGAGCGGGGTGTCCATCACGGGACTCCAGGGTGAGTGACGACTGTGGGAGCAGGCGCGCGCGGCGATGAGGGAGCGGCGCGTGTGCATGCGCGGATGCGTGTCGTGAAGCGCGGTGGCGGGGCGCTGGAAGCACGCCCGGCCGGGAGGGGTGAGCGACTCTGTCCCGGAGTCGCGTCGCACGGGAACTGCCGAACCGACAAGCACTCCGGGTGGCTGCGTCACCAGGCCACCGGAGTCGCGGGGAGTGTGTTCCCGCTCAGATGAGATTAACCGGCGAGTAACGAGCGCGCCACCCCTGGGTCTTTGTGCGCTGGACCACATCGGCTCTTCCGGCCCGCCCCGCACGGAGCGTGTTCGTGGATACGCTGAGCGTCATGGATGAGGAGCTGCGTTCGCTGATGGACCGGTTACGGGACGAGGCGGCCGGGTCGGCCGCGTACGACCTGCTCGTGGCCACCGACGACAACGAGGTGCTGGCCCGGGTCCTGGTGGAGCCCGGGCGGCCCCTGTGGGCCCGCGAGATCGCCGCCTTCCGGCTCGGCTGCGCGGGTGACCGGCGGGCCTTCGAGGCGCTGGTGCTCCTGCTCAACCACCGCGACCCCGAACGCTGCGTCTCCGCCGCCCACGCCCTGGCCCGGCTGGACGACCCCCGCACGCCCCGGGCCGCCGCCGCGCTCGCCACCAACACCCTGCGCACCGCCTACGCCCTGCACCCGGTCCGGCTGCTCACCACCCTGCGGGCCCCCGAGGCGGTCCCCGCCCTGGTCGCCACCCTCCAGCGGCTGCTGGCCCCGGGGGAGCCGCACTGGCGGGTGGCGCTGGCCTGCGTGGAGGGGCTCGGACAGCTCGGCGACGACCGGGCCCGCCCGGTCCTCACGGCGGCCCTCCCGCACCCCCGGCTGGGGACGGCGGCGGAGGAGGCGCTGGGGCGGCTGCCGTAGGGGCCCGGTCGTCCGGTGACTAGTGGCGCGGCCCCAGCAGCCCGTGCAGGCGGCTGCCCGCGCTGTTGTCCACCGACTGGGCCGCCGCCTTCGCGGCCGGCAGCGGCTTCGGGTCCGGGAGCGCCGCGCAGACCGCGTCCGCCTCGCCCTCGCCCCGGCCGCGCGGGACGGTCCCGTCGGTCAGATAGGCCGTCAGGTGCTTGTCCAGGCAGGCGTTGCCGCTCAGCGTGATGCCGTGGTTGCCGCCGCCCTCCTCCACCACGAAGCTGGAGCCCGCGATCTTGCGGTGCATGGCCACCGCGCCCGCGTACGGGGTCGCCGCGTCGCCGGTGGCCTGGAGGATCAGCGTCGCCGGGAGGCGGTCGTTGTTCACCCGCACCGGAGTGAGCGGCGCCACCGGCCAGTCGGCGCACGGCGCGTTGTACCAGGTGTTGTTCCAGGCCATGAAGGGCGCCTTGTCGTGGATCCGGCGCGTGTCGTTGCGCCAGGTGCTCCAGTGCCGGGGCCAGCCGGCGTCGCGGCACTGGACGGCGGTGTAGACGGAGTAGCTGTTGTCGCCGCCCGCGCCGGTGGCGCCGAAGTTCTCGTACGCCTCGACCAGCGCCTCGGTGTTCTGGTCGTTCACGTACGCGGCGAACGCCTCGGCGAGATAGGGCCAGTAGCCGTTGTAGTACCCGCCGGGCAGGAAGGTGTCCTCCAGCTCGCTCCCCCCGACCTTGCCGCCCGCCGGCTCGGCCGCGACCGCCGCCCGCATCCGGTACCAGGCGGCCTCGACCCCGGCCGGGTCGGTGCCGAGCCCGTAGGTCGCGTCGTGCTTCGCCACCCAGGCCGCGAACGCCTTGTGACGGTCGTCGAAGGCGTAGTCCTGGTTGAGGTTGCCCTCGTACCAGACGTCGTCCGGACCGACGACGGAATCCAGCACCAGGCGCCGCACCCGCTCCGGGTGCAGCTTCGCGTAGACCGCGCCCAGATAGGTGCCGTACGAATAGCCGAAGTAGTTGATCTGCTCCGAACGCAGCGCCCGGCGGATCACATCGAGGTCCTTGGCGGCGCTGACGGTGTCCATGTACGGCAGCACGTCACCGTGCTTCTCGCCGCAGGCGCGGGCGAAGGCCGCCGCCCGGTCGCGGTTGACCCGTTCGTCCCGGTAGGAGGCGGGCACCGAGTCCGGGCGCACCGGGTCGGAGTGGCCGGGCAGGCAGTTCAGCTTCGGGGTGCTCTTCCCGACCCCGCGCGGGTCGAACCCGATCACGTCGTACTGGGACGCCACCTTCTTCGGCAGCGACGAGGCCACGAACCCGGCCATCGACAGACCGCTGCCGCCCGGCCCGCCCGGGTTGACCAGCAGCGGGCCCTGGAAGGTCTTCGCGGTGTGCGGGATCCGGGACAGGGCGAGGGTGACCCGGCGGCCCGAGGGGTCGGCGTGGTTCAGCGGGGCGTCGACCTTGGCGCACTGGAGCGTCGGATGGTTCTCCGTCGGACAGTCGGTCCAGGCGAGCTCCGGGGTGGGCGGCGCGCTCGCTCCGGCGGCGGCGGCCGGGGCCGGAGCGGCGGCCAGCAGACCGGCGACCGTCGCACCGGCGGCGACCAGAATTCCTGCACGTTTCGTCATGGGGCCTCCCGAGGTGGAGGGGACGCGGCGGCGGTCGGCCGGTCCCCGCCGCATGCTCCCCGAGATCCACCGGCCGGGGGCCGATTCCGCGCGGAGTTGACCCGTACGGTCACGCCATCGGCCCTGTGGGAGGCGCCAGGACCCTCCTTGAGACGTCAGAGCAGGGTGAGCTGCGTCGGTCCCGGCTCCGGCTCCTCCGGTGTCCGTACCGGCGTGATCCGGCGGGCCTCGCCCCGGTGCGCCGGGCCGATCCCGAACTCGTCCGCCAGCTCGTGCACCTGACGGGTGATCCGGCGCTGGTACCAGGTGGGGGCGTACGCCCCGTCCGCGTACATCCGCTCGTACCGCGGAACCAGGTGCGGATGGTGGAGTCCGAGCCACCGGAGGTACCACTCGCGGGCGCCGGGGCGCAGATGCAGGACCAGCGGGGTCACCGAGGTCGCGCCGGCCGCCGCGATGGCCGAGACGGTGGCGCGCAGCTGCTCCGGGCTGTCGCCGAGGAAGGGGATGACCGGGGCCATCAGGACCGAGCAGCCGATCCCGCTCTCCGTGAGGGCGTGTACGACGTCGAGGCGGCGCCCGGGGGAGGGGGTGCCGGGTTCGACCGTGCGCCACAGCTCGCGGTCGGTGAAGCCGACGGAGACCGAGACGCCGACCTCGGTGACCTCGGCGGCCTGCCGCAGCAGCTCCAGGTCGCGCAGGATCAGCGTGCCCTTGGTCAGGATCGAGAAGGGGTTCGCCCGGTCCCGCAGGGTGCTGATGATGCCCGGCATGAGCCGGTATCGCCCCTCCGCCCTCTGGTAACAGTCGACATTGGTGCCCATCGCGACGTGCTCGCCCTGCCAGTGCCGGGACGCCAGCTCCCGCTGGAGGAGCTCGGCGGCGTTGATCTTGACGACGATCTGGGAGTCGAACCCGATGCCGGTGTCCAGGTCCAGATAGCTGTGGGTCTTGCGGGCGAAGCAGTACACACAGGCGTGCGAGCAGCCCCGGTAGGGGTTCACCGTCCATTCGAACGGCATCCGCGAGGCCCCGGGCACCCGGTTCAGGATCGAACGGGCCCGGATCTCGTGGAAGGTGATGCCCCGGAATTCCGGGGTGTCGAAGGTGCGCGTGGTCACCGCGTCCGCGGCGAAGAGCGCGCTGTTGCCGGTCATGGGGCTGTTTTCGACCAGATTGTCCCAGCGCATGGACGCCTCCTCGGTAGCACTGGCCACAGAATAGAACACTTGTTCCCTTGATCGTGCGGACCGCACCCCGGGCGGCCCGTCGGCCCCGATTTTGAGCGGTTGTACCGGAGGTGGTTGGCTCAGCCCAGGACACCCCCCAACCCCGAATCACCCCGAACAACCGAAGTGCTGGAGGAACAGCCATGGCGCAGGTCGAGGCCACCACGGAGCGGATCATCGCGGCGGACGCAGAGGCGGTGTTCGACGCGCTGGCCGACTACAAGGACGTCCGCGGCAAGGTGCTGACCGCGCACTTCAGCGAGTACGAGGTCCGGGAGGGCGGCGACGGCGAGGGCACCCTCGTCCACTGGAAGCTCCAGGCGACCAGCAAGCGGGTCCGTGACTGCCTGCTGGAGGTCACCGAGCCGACCGACGGCCAGCTCGTCGAGAAGGACCGCAACTCCTCCATGGTCACCACCTGGACCGTCACCCCGGCCGGTGAGGGCAAGTCCAAGGCCGTCGTCACCACCGTCTGGGACGGCGCGGGCGGCATCGGCGGCTTCTTCGAGCGCACCTTTGCCCCCAAGGGCCTCGGCCGGATCTACGACGAACTGCTCCAGAACCTCGCCACCGAGGTCGAGAAGTAGGTCCCGTACGCACGCCGGGCCCTCGAACGGCCCGGCTCCCGCAGGTCGGCCGGCCTCACCGGAACGGGTGGTTTTCCGGGGCGGCCGGTTGTGCGCCGTAGCGGCTCCCACCGGCGCATAAGCCCTCCCGACGCGCCCTGCGCGCCCCTCATCACGTTTGCCCTGCCTTGCCGGGCGATGCGAGAAATGGGCGGCGCAGGTGCGACGAAGGGGAGCGTTACGTGGTGGGCGGTATCACGCTGGTGAAGGACGAGCCGGACGGTGCGGCAGCGCCCGTGGGGGAGCCGCCGCCACCACCGGCCGACGCCGTCCCGCTCCCGGCGGCCGAGGAGATCAGCCCCCGCCGGGTCCGCATGGTCTTCCTCGGGCTGATGCTCACCCTGCTGCTCGCGGCGCTCGACCAGATGATCGTCGCCACCGCCCTGCCGAAGATCGTCGGTGAGCTGCACGGCCTGGAGAAGATGTCCTGGGCGGTCACCGCCTACCTCCTCGCCTCCACGATCGTCCTGCCGCTCTACGGCAAGCTCGGCGACCTCTTCGGCCGCAAGGGCGTCTTCCAGTTCGCGATCGTCGTCTTCGTCGTCGGCTCGGCGCTGGCCGGCTGGTCGCGGACCATGGACGAGCTGATCGCCTTCCGCGCGATCCAGGGCATCGGCGGCGGCGGTCTCATGATCGGCGTCCAGGCGATCATCGCGGACATCGTCCCGCCCCGGGAACGCGGCCGCTACATGGGCCTCATCGGCGCGGTCTTCGGCCTCGCCTCCGTGGCCGGGCCCCTGCTCGGCGGCTTCTTCACCGACCACGCCTCCTGGCGCTGGTGCTTCTACATCAACGTGCCGTTCGGGCTGGTCACGTTCGCCGTGATCGCCGTCGTGCTCAAGCTTCCGAAGCCCGCCGTACGGCCCCGACTCGACGTCCTGGGTGCCGTGTTGCTGGCCGTCGCCTCCACCTGCCTGGTCCTGGTCACCAGTTGGGGCGGCACGGAGTACGCCTGGTCCTCGCGCACCATCCTCGGCCTGACGGCGGGAGCCGTCGTCACGACGCTGCTCTTCGTCGCCGTCGAGCACCGCGCCGCCGAACCGATCATCCCGCTGCGGCTGTTCCGCGACTCGGTCTTCAACGTCACCGGTCTGGTCGGCGCGGTCGTCGGCGTCGCCCTCTTCGGTGCCGCCAGCTACCTGCCGACCTATCTCCAGATGGTCGACGGGGCCAGCGCCACCGAATCCGGGCTCCTGATGCTCCCGATGATGCTGGGCATCGTCGGCGGCTCCATCGTCTCCGGCCAGCTCATCACCCGTACCGGCCGCTACCGGATCTACCCCATCGTCGGCAGCGCCGTCTCCGTCGTCGGCATGTGGCTGCTCTCCGGGCTCGAAGTGGGCACCTCCCGCCTGGAGTACAGCCTCTGGCAGGCCGTCCTCGGCACCGGCATCGGCCTGGTCATGTCGGTCCTCGTGCTCGCCGTGCAGAACTCCGTACGCCCCGCCGACCTCGGCACCGCCACCAGCGCCAACAACTACTTCCGGCAGATCGGCGGCAGCGTCGGCGCCGCGATCTTCGGCACGCTGTTCGCCGGGCGGCTCTCCGGCGCGCTCGGCATCCGCCTGCCCACGGGCGTGGAGCTGCCCGCCCCCGAGTCGATCACCCCGCAGATCGTCCACGCGATGGAACCGGCGCTGCGCGACGCCTACATCCAGGCGTACGCCGACGCGATGCCGCGCATCTTCCTCTACCTCGTGCCGGTGCTCGTCCTCGGCCTGGTCCTCGCCTTCTTCCTCAAGGAGAAACCGCTGGTGTCCCACCACAGCCCCGAAGCGGCCACCGAGCCCTCGCCGATCCCCGCCGCCCGCACCGACATCGGCCGGCCCCGCGCCGGTCACCACACCGGCGTGCCCGTCCGCGGCAGCGTCCAGCACCCGGACGGTACGAAGGTGGACCGGGCCGCCCTCACGCTCATCGACGTCCAGGGGCAGCAGATCGGGCGCGGGGCCAGCGGCGAGGACGGGCGGTACGCGCTGAGCGTGCCGGGCCCCGGCAGTTACGTTCTCATCGCCGCGGCGGGCGGACACCAGCCGCAGGCCGTCAGCGTCACCGTGGGCGACCGCCCCGTCGAGCTGGACGTGGTCCTCGGCGGCGCCGGGCGGCTCGCCGGGTCCGTCCTGACGGCGGACGGTGTGCCGGTCCGGGACGCGGCCGTCACCCTCACCGACGTACGCGGCGAGGTCGTGGCCTCCACCCGCACCGGCCGTGAGGGCACCTACGTCATCACCGAACTGGTCGCGGGCGAGTACACCCTGGCCGCCAGCGCCCCCGCCTACCGCCCCGCCGCCCTTCCGGTCAGCGTCCAGGCGGCCCGTGAGACCCGGCAGGACATCGAGCTGGCGGGCGGGGCCGTGCTGCGCGGCGTCGTCCGGGCCACCGGTGGCCGACCGGTGGAGGACGCCCGGGTCACCCTGCTGGACGGGGCGGGCAACGTGGTGCACACCCTCACCACCGGGCCCGACGGATCGTTCCGCTTCGTGGACCTGTCGTCCGGCGAGTACACGGTGATCGCCGCCGGGTACCCGCCGGTCGCGACCGTGCTCCAGGTGGCGGGCGGCGGCCGCACGGAACGCGACCTCCAGCTGGGCCACGAGGACTGAGGCGTACGGGGGTGAGCTGAGCCCACGAGTCCTGTACGGGCTCCGAGGGCTCAGCGCACCGCGGCTTCCGGCGCCCCCGCCTCCTGCCCCGGCGCCTCCCGCGCGTCCGGCTCCCGCACTACCGGCTCCCGCACCTCCGGCTCCCGTACCGCGTCCTCGCGCACCAGCCGCATCAGCGCCCGCGCCCCCGGGCTCAGGCTCCGCGCCGCCGGAAGCACCACCACGCTCTCGTACACCGCCTGCCGGCCACCCACCGGAGCCACCTCCACCGCCACCAGCCGCGCCGCCTCCGGCTTGCGGGAGAAGTGGTGCGGCACCACCGCGATCCCCAGCCCCTCCTGCACCAGCTCCAGCAGGCTGTGGACGTCGTTGACCTCCAGGCCCACCGTCCGCCGGGCCCCCGCCGCCGCGAACGCCTCGTCCGCCGCACGCCGGGGCCCCCAGTCCGGGTGGAAGTCGATGAACGACTCACCCGGCAGCTCCTCCCACGCCACCCCGCCCCGCCCGGCGAACCGGTGGCCCGCCGCGCACAGCACCACCATCGGCTCCCGCGCCAGCGGCATCAGCTCCCCGCGCCACTCCGCCGGGCTGACCGTGGCCGCGAACGCGAGGTCGAGGCGCCCCCCGGCCACCCCGTCCAGCAGGCTGCTCGTCCCCTCCTGGCGCAGCCGCAGCTCCATCTGCGGGTGCTCCCGGTGGAAGGCGGCCAGCAGCCGGGCCGGGCTCACCCCCGCCACGCACTGCTCGACCCCCACCGTCAGCGTCCCGCGCAGCAGCCCCCGTACGGCGTCGACCGCGTCCCGCGCCGCCCGTGCCCCCGCCAGCGTGCGCTCCGCCTCCACCAGCAGCGCCCGGCCCGCCTCGGTGAGCCGGACGGTCCGCGTGGTGCGGCTGAACAGCGGGGTCCGCAGCTCCTGCTCCAGGGCCCGCACGGAGGCGGAGAGCCCCGACTGGGAGACGGCGAGCCGCTCGGCGGCGCGGGTGAAGTGCTGCTCCTCGGCGACGGCGACGAAGTGTTCCAGCTGACGCAATTCCATGATTGAGCAATGTAGGCGATGAATCCGAGCGGAATCTCCTGTTGGACTGCTGGATCGATCTGCGGAAACCTGGAGACCGTCCCCCCGGCCCTCTCCCCCCGGAGCCCTTCGTATGTACCTGCCGTCCGCCGACCGCTACTCCGCCATGCCCTACCGGCGCACCGGCCGCAGCGGCCTGCTGCTGCCCGCGCTCTCCCTCGGCCTCTGGCACAACTTCGGAGGGGACAGGACCCCCGAGGAGCAGGGCCGCATCCTGCGCCGCGCCTTCGACCTGGGCATCACCCACTTCGACCTGGCCAACAACTACGGCCCGCCGCCCGGCTCCGCCGAACTCACCCTGGGCCGCGCGCTCGCCGGCGACTTCGCCGGGCTGCGCGACGAGATCGTCATCTCCACCAAGGCCGGCTACCACATGTGGGACGGCCCGTACGGGGAGTGGGGCTCGCGGAAGTACCTGCGCTCCTCCCTGGACCAGAGCCTCAAGCGCCTGGGCGTCGAGTACGTCGACATCTTCTACTCCCACCGCCCCGACTCCGACACCCCGCTCGCAGAGACCATGGGCGCGCTGGACACCGCCGTACGCCAGGGCAAGGCCCTCTACGTCGGCCTCTCCAACTACTCCGCCGAGGAGACCCGGGAGGCCGCCGCGATCCTCAAGGACCTGGGCACGCCCCTGCTCATCCACCAGCCCCGCTACTCGATGCTCGACCGCCGCCCCGAGGACGGGCTGCTCACCGCGCTCGACGAGCTGGGCGTCGGCTCCATCGCGTACTCCCCGCTGGAGCAGGGCATCCTCACCGACCGCTATCTGAACGGCATCCCGGCCGGCTCCCGGGCGGCGGGCGACAGCCCGTTCCTGACGTCCGACGCCCTCACCCCCCAGCTGGTGGAGCGGCTGCGCGCCCTGGACGCCCTGGCGAAGGAGCGCGGCCAGTCCCTCGCCCAGCTGGCCCTGGCGTGGGTGCTGCGCGGCGGCCGTCTCACCTCCGCCGTGGTCGGCGCGAGCAGCGTCACCCAGCTGGAGAACAACGTGGAGGCCGTGGCGAACCTGGAGTTCGCCGAGGACGAGCTGGCCCGGATCGAGGAGCTGCTGGGCGAGACCGCGAAGGGCTGACGTCAGGGCGCGATGCCGACCCCGTCGATCCGGCTCCAGGCCCGCTCCTGCCCGGCGGTCATGGCGGGCCAGTGGTGCCCGCCCGGCCGGGGCAGTACCCGGGAGGCGTACGGGGCGGGCCGGAACGCCGGATCGTAGAAGCAGCCCGTGCCGTACGTCCGGTCGGCGGCGGCGCACCCGGTGGCCAGTGAGCGCTGGGTGGGCTTGCGGCCGGTGCGTGCCCAGCGGTCCAGGGCGCCGATGGAACCCGCGTACTCGGCGTCGCTCAGCCCGCTGTGCTCGCTCTCCCGCGTGAAGCTCTGGACGAGGTGAGGCTCCCGGCCCGCACCCCGGAGCGTCGCCCGGTAGGCGGCCTCGTGCTCGACGAACGCCGTCGGGTCGTCGATCGCGTGCAGGGTGAGGACGGGCAGGGAGACCCGGCCCGTGAGGTCGCTGTCCCAGGAGAGGTCCCGGCGCGCGGCGGGGTCGGCCGAGAACCGCTCCACGCCCGCGTTGAGCGCCCGGTCGTCATGCGAACCGGCGTACCGCACACCCTGGTTGGAGAAAGGGTTACGGCCGCCGAGCCGCGTCGACACGATGTCGCGGAACGTGAACGTCGCGAACCGCAGATGCGACTCCAGGGCGCGCTCCGGGATGCCGGTGACGGCGAGGATGTCGTCGAGGTTGCGCTGCTGGAGCGCGGTTCGCTCGGAGGGCTCGGTGTCGAACCCGGTGCACTCCCGCAGCCGGGCGCGCAGCCCGGTGGCCGTCATCGTGGAGTCCGGGCGGAGCCCCTGCCAGAGCGGGTACTGCGGTTCGGCCGGGCGCGGGTGGTTGGAGCAGTAGTACTGGTACACCACGCGCAGGTCGACGCGGTAGTCGTAGCCGCGCGAGCCGCCCCCGAGGACCCCGTTGGTCAGCAGCACCCCGTCGTAAGCGCCCGGCTCGCGGCCGTACGTCTCCGCGACCTTGGCGGCGACGTTGCCGCCCCAGGACTGGCCGTGCACGAAGGTCCGCCCCGGCTTCCCGAACCGGTCCACGAACACCCGGCGCACGCTCTCGGTGTCGGCGGCCGCCATCCGCGTCCCGTAGCCGCCGCGCCGGTAGGAGGAGCCGGCCCAGGCGTAGCCCTCCTTCACCATGACGGCCCAGCGTTCCAGGTCGCCGGTGGAGCGGGACGGGTCGGAGGCCTCGCCCAGGTCGGGGCCGCCGTGGGCGTGCACGACCAGGGAGCCGTTCCAGCGCTCGGGGACGGCGATCGCGTAGTGCGCCCCGTTCGCGTCCCGGCCGGTGTAGCACCGTGCCTGGCCGGTCAGGGCGGACGGGCAGTCAGTGGCGGTGGGGGCGGGTGCGGCCGCGGTGTCCGCCCGCGCCACGGGGACGGTGCCGGCCGTGCCGAGGACCACCGCCGCGAGGAGGGCCGCCAGAGCGGCGGAGCGGCGCCGCGCCCGGCCGTACAGCGGGACGGGACGGGCGGGTACGTGGGGGGTGATGTGCACGGGTGCGGCTCCTGGCTCTCTCCACGGCGCTGACGTGCACCGCGATGCGGGGATGCTAGGGAGCGGCCCGCCCGGGGGAGAACCCCCGTGCGCTTTGCGTTCATAGTGTTCGCCCGGCCGCTCACCGGCCCGGAGCTGCGCACACCCGCCGGAAGCGGGGCACACCGGCCGGGTCCCTCCGCAGGAGCCCACCGGAGGGACCTTCGGCGGTCCGGAGCAGCGACAGGGGTACCCTCCCTGGCCCCGTCCGCCGCCGGGGCGTACGGTGTGGCGGCATGAAGATCCTCATCAGCGCCGACATGGAGGGCGCCACCGGAGTGACCTGGCCGGCCGATGTGCTGCCGGGCACCCCGCAGTGGGAGCGCTGCCGACCGATGTTCACCTCCGACGTGAACGCGGCCGCGCTCGGCTTCTACGACGGCGGCGCCGACGAGGTCCTCATCAACGAGGCCCACTGGTCGATGCGGAACCTCCTGCTGGAGCAGCTGGACGACCGGGTCCAGATGCTCACCGGCAGGCACAAGTCCCTCTCGATGGTGGAGGGCATCCAGCACGGTGACGTGGACGGCATCGCCTTCGTCGGCTACCACACCGGAGCCGGTACGGAGGGCGTCCTCGCCCACACCTACCTCGCCAACTCCATCACCGGCGTCTGGCTCGACGGGGTGCGTGCCAGTGAGGGCCTCCTCAACGCCCATGTCGCCGCCGAGTACGGCGTGCCCGTCGTCCTCGTCACCGGCGACGACCTGACCTGCGTGGATGCCGAGGGATACGCCCCGGGCGCCCGCAAGGTCGCCGTCAAGGACCATGTATCGCGGTACGCGGCCGTGTGCCGCACCCCGGCCCGTACCGCGGCAGACATCCGGACGGCCGCGCGTGACGCCGCCGCGCTCGCCGTCCGTCAGACCCCCGTCACCGGCGGGACGTACACCGTGGAGCTGGAGTTCGACGCCGAGCATCTGGCTGCCGCGGCGACCGTGGTGCCCGGCGTCGCGCCGAGCGGTGAGAGGCGCGTCGCCTACACCAGCGGGACGATGTACGAAGGTATCCGCACGTTCAAGGCGGTGACGACCATCGTGTCGTCCGCCGTGGAGGAACAATATGGCTGACGCCCCCGGCCCGCTCGGCCCCGTGGACGAGCAGGCCCTCGACGAAGTGGTCACGTTCACGTCCGGACTGATCCGGATCGACACCACCAACCGGGGCGGCGGCGACTGCCGGGAGCGCCCGGCCGCCGAATACGTCGCCGAGCGGCTCGCCGCCGCCGGGATCGAACCGACGCTGCTGGAACGCACCCCGGGCCGGACCAACGTCGTCGCCCGGATCCCCGGCACCGACCCGTCGGCCGACGCGCTGCTCGTCCACGGCCACCTGGACGTGGTGCCCGCCGAGCCCTCCGACTGGTCCGTGCACCCCTTCTCCGGCGAGGTCCGCGACGGGGTGGTGTGGGGGCGCGGGGCCGTCGACATGAAGAACATGGACGCGATGGTCCTCGCCGTCGTACGGGGATGGGCGCGCGAGGGGTTCCGCCCCCGCCGCGACATCGTCATCGCCTACACCGCCGACGAGGAGGCCAGCGCCGAGGACGGCTCCGGCTTCCTCGCCGACCGGCACGCGGAGCTCTTCGAGGGGTGTACGGAGGGCATCAGCGAGTCCGGCGCGTTCACCTTCCACGCCGGGCACGGCCTCTCCCTCTACCCGATCGCGGCGGGCGAGCGCGGCACCGGCTGGCTCAAGCTGACCGCCGAGGGCCGGGCCGGGCACGGCTCCAAGGTGAACCGGGCCAACGCGGTGAGCGCACTGGCCGCCGCCGTCGCCCGCATCGGTGAGCACGAGTGGCCGATCAGGATCACCCCGACCGTCCGCGCCGCGATCACCGAGATCGCCGCCCTGCACGGCATCACCGCCGACCTGGACGAGCCCGGCTTCGACGTGGCCCAGCTCCTCGGCAAGCTCGGCCCGGCCGCCGCCCTCGTCGAGAACACCGTCCGCAACAGCAGCAACCCGACGATGCTGGAGGCCGGTTACAAGGTCAACGTCATCCCCGGCCACGCCACCGCCTACATCGACGGACGTACGGTGCCCGGCGGCGAGGACGAGTTCCGCGAGACCCTGGACCGGCTCACCGGGCCCGACGTCTCCTGGGAGTACGACCACCGCGAGATCGCCCTCCAGGCCCCGGTCGACTCACCCACGTACGCCAAACTCCGCGCCGCCATCGAGAAGTTCGACCCCGACGGGCACACCGTCCCGTACTGCATGTCGGGCGGCACCGACGCCAAGCAGTTCTCCCGGCTCGGCATCACCGGCTACGGCTTCTCGCCGCTCAAGCTGCCCCCGGGCTTCGACTACCAGGCGCTCTTCCACGGCGTCGACGAGCGCGTCCCCGTCGACGCCCTCCACTTCGGCGTCCGCGTCCTCGACCACTACCTGCGCACCGCCTGACCCGCACCGCCTGACCAGCACCCAGGGGGAACCTCCAACGTGAACACCGTGCCCGAAGCCCCGTACGGCTCCTGGCCGTCACCGATCGACGCGGCCCTCGCCGCCTCGCACGACGGCCGGCCCGACCACCTCGGCACCGTCGGCGACGAGGTGTGGTGGACCGAGCCGCGCCCGGCCGAGGGTGGCCGCCGCGCCCTGGTGCGCCGCCGCCCGGACGGCACCACAGCGCCCGTGCTGCCCGCCCCGTGGAATCCGCGCAGCCGGGTGATCGAGTACGGCGGACAGCCCTGGGCGGGCGTGGCGCGCGAGGAGGGCGGGCCGCTCGTGGTGTTCGTCCACTTCGCGGACCAGCGCCTCTACGCCTACGCCCCCGACGGGCCGGACGCCCCCCGGCCGCTCACCCCGGTCTCGGACCTCGGCGGCGGACTGCGCTGGGTGGACCCGCAGGTGCACCCTGACCGGGGAGCCGGGGGCGAAGTGTGGTGCGTGCTGGAGGAGTTCACCGGCCCCGGGCCGACCGACGTACGCCGTGTCCTGGCCGCCGTACCGCTGGACGGCTCGGCCGCCGACGACCGCTCGGCCGTACGGGAGCTCTCCGACGGCGGCCACCGGTTCGTCACCGGGCCCAAGGTCTCCCATGACGGGCGGCGGGCCGCCTGGATCGCCTGGGACCACCCCCGGATGCCGTGGGACGGCACGGTGGTGATGCTGGCCGAGATCACCGACGCCGGTGGATTCACCGGTGTGCGGCCCCTGGTGGGCGATGTCGACGAGTCGGTCTGCCAGGTGGAGTGGGACCGCGACGGCAGCCTCCTGTTCGTCTCCGACCTGGCCGGCTGGTGGGAGCTCCAGCGCATCCGCCCCGACGCCGTGGCCGGGGGCGCGGTGCCCAGCAGCCGCCTTCTGCCGCCCCGGGGCGAGGAGTTCGGCGGGCCGCTGTGGAAGATCGGGCTGCGCTGGTTCCATCCTCTGGAGAACGGGCTGATCGCCGTCCTGCACGGCCGGGGCTCCCAGCGCCTGGGCATCCTCGACCCGGAGACCGGTGAACTCGCCGACGTCCCCGGTCACTGGACCAGCTGGTCCGACACCCTCACCGTGCACGGCAGCCGGGTCGTCGGTGTCGCGGCGAGCCCGCGCACCGGCCCCGAGGTCGTGGAGCTGGACACGGCGACCGGCCGCACCCGCGTGATCGGCTTCGCCCACCGCGACGCGGTCGATCCGGCCTACTGCTCCGTGCCGCAGGACCGGACGTTCACCGGACCCGACGGCCGTGAGATCCACGCGCACATCCACCCGCCGCACAGCCCCGAACGCACCGGGCCCGAGGGCGAACTGCCCCCGTACGTCGTGTGGGCGCACGGTGGCCCCACCGGCCACGCGCCGCTCGTCCTCGACCTGGAGACCGCCTACTTCACCTCGCGCGGCATCGGTGTCGCCGTCGTCAACTACGGCGGCTCCACCGGCTACGGGCGCCACTACCGCGAACGGCTCCGCGAACAGTGGGGAGTCGTCGACGTGGCGGACTGCGCGGCCGTCGCCGACGCCCTGGTCGCCGAGGGTGCGGCGGACCCCCGCCGGCTCGCGGTCCGGGGCGGCAGCGCGGGCGGCTGGACCGCAGCCGCCTCGCTCACCGGCACCGACCGTTACGCCTGTGGGACGATCCTCTACCCCGTCCTGGACCTGGAGGGCTGGTCGACGGCCGGCACCCACGACTTCGAGTCGCAGTACCTGGAGTCCCTGATCGGACCGGCCGCCGAGGTCCCCGAGCGCTACCGCGAACGCGCGCCGATCAACCGCACCGACCGGCTGACCAGCCCCTTCCTGCTGCTCCAGGGGCTCGACGACGAGGTCTGCCCGCCGGCCCAGTGCGACCGGTTCCTCGCCGCCGTCGCGGGGCGGGGGGTCCCGCACGCGTACATCGCCTTCGAGGGGGAGGGGCACGGGTTCCGGCGGGCGGAGACCCTCGTTCGGGCCCTGGAGGCCGAACTCTCCCTCTACGTACAGACATTCGGTATCGACCGGACCGACGTGCCCCCGCTGGAGCTGGAGGAGTGACGGTGGCTCCTTCGCGGACGGCCCCTGCGGACCGCCCGTCCCGGCTGCGCCCGGGGTCGCGGGTCGCCGTCGTCGCCCCCAGCGGTCCCGTCCCCGCCGACCGGCTGGAGGCGGGGCTCGGGGTGTTGCGCGAATGGGGCCTCGAACCCGTCGTGGCCCCTCATGTCCTGGACGTACACCCGGAGTTGGGCTACCTGGCCGGGACGGACGCGGACCGGGCGGCCGACCTCCAGGCGGCCTGGTGCGACCCCGCCGTGGACGCGGTGATCTGCGCCCGGGGCGGGTACGGCGCGCACCGGATGGTGGACCTGGTCGACTGGGCGGCGGTCCGGGCCGCCGGGCCCAAGGCGTTCGTCGGCTACAGCGACATCACCGTGCTGCACGAGGCGTTCGCGCTGCGGGCCGGCTTCGCCACGCTGCACGGCCCGATGGTCGCCACCGAGGCGTTCCTCAAGGACGCGCCGACCCGTGAGCACCTGCGCGCCACCCTCTTCGAGCCGGAGACGGTCCTGACCCTCGGCCTGGACACGGCCGCCGCCCTGGTGCCGGGGCGGGCCCGGGGGGTCCTGTACGGGGGCTGCGTCAGCCTGCTCGCCGCCGACGCCGGTACCCCGCACGCCCGGAACGGGGCCCGGGGCGGACTGCTCGTCATCGAGGACACCGGTGAGGAGCCCTACCGGCTCGACGGCATCCTCACCCGGCTGCTGCGCTCCGGCGCCCTGGAGGGGGTGTCCGGGGTGGTCTGCGGCTCCTGGCAGGAGTGCGGACCGTACGAGAAGATCCGCGCGGTGCTGGCCGACCGGTTCGGCCCGCTGGGGATACCCGTGATCGAGGAGCTGGGGTTCGGCCACGGCCCGACCGCGCTGACGGTCCCGCTGGGCGTGGAGGCGGTACTCGACGCCCCTGCGGACGGAGGCCGTTGCACGCTGACCGTCGAGGCCCCCGCGCTCCGCTAAGTCCGGGCACTTCAGGTCGCTTCCCCCGGGCATTCTTATGTGAAGGTCCGTCAACAACCGCTGTCCTGAGCGTTGACACGGCTATGACACGTGTCACAGCATGAGCGCGGCCCAATACTTACCGGTCGGTAAGGTGTCCTCGGTGTGGAGGTCTTCGTGTCAGGTGCTGTCCCCAGCTTGCGCAACCCGCTCGTCGCGGTCGCGGCGGCCGCCCTCGCCGCCCCCCTCGTCCTCTCCGGCCCGGCCCACGCCGAAGCCGCCCCGTACACCGTCACCCCCCTGAAGTTCACCGTCCAGGCGGGCGGCCGCTCCTGCGTGGTCGACGCCGACCTCTACCGCCCCGCAGGCGTCGACGCGGACAGCCCCGCCCCCGCCGTCCTCGCCACCAACGGGTTCGGCGGCAGCAAGTCCGACGGCTCGACCGACGCCATCGGCAAGGCCGTCGCCGCCCGCGGCTACGTCGGCCTCGTCTACTCCGGGCTCGGCTTCGGCAGGTCCGGCTGCCTGATCACCCTGGACGACCCCGCCATCGACGGGAAGGCCGCGAGCGGACTCCTCGACTTCCTCGGCGGGACCCGCGCGGCCGACGACGGCACCCGCGCGGACTACGTCGTCCAGGACGGCGAGGGCGACCCGCGCGTCGGCATGATCGGCGGCTCCTACGGCGGCGCCATCCAACTGGCCACCGCCTCCACCGACCCCCGCGTCGACGCCCTCGTCCCGCTCATCACCTGGAACGACCTCGCCTACGCGCTCGCCCCCAACAACACCGGGGCACGCACCGGCGTCACCTCAGACACCCCCGGCGTCTTCAAGTGGCAGTGGACCAACGGGTTCTACCTGATCGGCGAGGGGCAGCCGCTCCTCAACCCGAGCCTGGACCCGTCCCGCTTCAACCGGCTGGACTGCCTGCACTTCGCCGACCGGGCCTGCGAGACCATCCGGTTCCTCAACTCCGGCCGCTACCCGGCCGACAGGACGCGGGCGATGCTCGACTACGCCCG
This sequence comes from Streptomyces microflavus, assembly GCF_014650075.1. Lineage (GTDB taxonomy): Bacteria > Actinomycetota > Actinomycetes > Streptomycetales > Streptomycetaceae > Streptomyces > Streptomyces microflavus. The sequence continues at coordinate 82,018 of NZ_BMUG01000003.1, forward strand.
CAGCGTCTCGCCCGTCTCCTATCTCGACCGGGTCAAGGCCCCCACCCTGATCGTCCAGGGCCAGGCCGACAGCCTGTTCAACCTCAACGAGGCCACCGCCACCTACGAGACGCTCAAGGCGCAGGGCACCACAGCCAAGATGATCTGGCAGTCCTGGGGCCACAGCGGCGGCCAGGTCCCCGGCGAACTCGACCTGGGAGAAGGCAACCTGGAGACCAGTTACGTCGGCCGGCGCGTGCTCGCCTGGTTCGACCGGTACCTCCAGAAGAAGACGGACACCGACACCGGGCCCGAGTTCGCCTACTACCGCTCCTGGCAGAGCGGTTACGGCACGGCGGCCGCCGTGCCCGCCCTGTCGCAGAAGATGTACCTCTCCGGCGACGGCAAGCTGGTCGACAACCGCTCCAAGGTGGTCCGCGGCAGCCGCCAGTACACCAACTGGCTGGTGCCGACGAGCCATTCGGAGAGCTCGATCGCCCCGCTGATCGGACTGCCCGACCCGAAGCCGTACGACACCAAGGGCACCTACCTCGGCTGGCGCAGCGCCCCGCTCACCGCACCCGTCGACGTGGTCGGCGCCCCGAAGGCCACCCTGAAGGTCGTCTCCCCGAAGGCGGAACGGGCCCAGAACAGCGGGGACGCCTCCGACAGGCTCGTCCTCTTCGCCAAGGTGTACGACGTCGCCCCCGACGGCAGCAGGACCCTGGTGAACCGCCTCGTCTCACCGGTCCGGGTCCCCGATGTCACCCGGCCCTTCACGGTGGAGCTGCCCGGCATCGTCCACCGGTACGAGAAGGGGCACCGGATGGAGTTCGTGATCGCCGCCAGCGACACCGCGTACTTCGGCAACCGGGGCGTCAAGCCCGTCACCGTGGTCAGCGCCCCCGAGGACACCGGCGTGCTGGAGCTCCCGGTGGTCCCGGCCGGCTGACCGCCCCTGCCCCGCCCAGCGCCTTCGTTCACCCGAACGGCCGTACAGCACCGCCCCCCGGACCCGGCACCGAGCCATGCTGGAAAACCGGGGGGGCGGCCGCGTGGCACGACGGACGGGCCGGACGCGAGGAGCGAGCGGAAGGACCGGGCCATGAGTCCCAAGGACGTGACGAGCGACGGCAGGCGTGGCACCGGGGTGTGGACCCCGGGGCGCATCGCCGTCGCGGTGCTGGTCGCCCTCGTCATCGTGTTCATCTGCGTGAACACCCAGAAGGTCACCATCCGGGTGATCGTCCCCGAAGTGACCATGCCGCTCTGGCTCGCCCTGCTCGCGATGTTCCTCATCGGGCTGGTCTGCGGCGGCTATCTGTTCCGTCGCAAGCGCAAGTGACGCCTGGGGTGCACATGACGGGCGGTGCCTGCCGACCCCACCGCCCGTACCCGTCGTACGCTGGGACGATGCCCGATCCGAACGGTCACCCGAGCCCGACCGATCCGTACCTCGCCGAAGGCCCGCGAGCGGCCCTGCGCCGCTTCACCGAGGCCGACGCGGCGGAGTTCACGGCCCGCGCCCGGGAGAGCCGGACCCTCCACCACCCCTGGCTCTTCCCGCCGGAGCGCGCCGCCGCCTACGCCGCCTACACCGAGACCCTCGCCCGGGACCCTGCCCGCGAGGGCTTCCTCATCGTCGAGCGCGGGGAAGGCGGCGGGCCCGGCGAGGGCGGGGCGGACGGGGCCATCGCCGGGTTCATCAACATCAACAACATCGTCCTCGGCGGCTTCCGCTGCGGTGCCCTCGGCTACGGTGCCTTCGCCCACGCGGCCGGGCGCGGACTGATGGGCGAAGCGCTCGGCCTCGTCATGGGCCTGGCCTTCGGACCGCTCGGCCTGCACCGCCTGGAGGCCAACATCCAGCCCGGTAACGCGGCCTCCATCGCCCTGGTCCGGCGGGCGGGCTTCCGCCTGGAGGGGTTCTCGCCCGACTTCCTGCACATCGACGGCGCCTGGCGCGACCACGAACGCTGGGCGATCACGGCCCCGGCCGCCGAAGCCGCGTAACCCTGCCGCAGGTCTCGCCCACACCCTCTTCCGGGCCCGCCGGAACCCTCTTGAGGCCGCTCGTTGCAGCGGCGAGGATGGGGCGCATGCGCACCATCGTGGTCCTCGACGCCCCCTCGAACCTGGGCCTGCGGCCCCCCGCCCCCGGTACCGTCCCGGGCTGCTACAAGCTGGCGGGCGCACTGCGCGAGCAGCGGATCGTGCAGCGCCTCGGGGCGCTGGAGGGCGGAGTGGTGGTCCCGCCGCGCTACGACCTGGGGGAGTGGAAGGAGGGCGACGGGGTCTTCAACGCCGCTGCCATCGCCCGGTACACCCGCACCCTCGCCGACCGCGTCGAAGGACACGTACGGGCCGGAGAGTTCGCCCTGGTCCTCGGCGGCGACTGCTCGATCCAGCTCGGCGCCGCCCTCGCCCTGCGCCGCCTCGGCCGGTACGGGCTCGCCGCCGTCGACGGGTCCGCCGACTTCCGGCACCCCGGCAACAGCGACCGGATCGGGGCCGCGGGCGGCGAGGAGCTGGCGATCTCCACCGGGCGCGGCCAGGCGGACCTCAGCGACATCGACGGGCTCGGCCCCTACCTCAAGGACGAGGACATCCGCCTCTTCGGCATGCGCGACGGGGACGAGGACCGGGCCGAGCTGGCCGCCCTGAACATCCCCAACGCCACCGTCGGCCAGATCAGGGAGCGGGGCGCCGCCGAGCTGGCGCGGGCCACCGTGGAGAGCCTGGAGACGCCCGCCCTCGACGGCTACTGGGTCCACCTGGACGCCGACGTCCTCGACCCGAGCGTCATGCCCGCCGTCGACAGCCCCGACGACGGAGGGCTGCTGCCCGGCGAACTCGCCCCGCTGCTGCGTACGCTGGTCTCCTCCCCGCGCTGCGTGGGGCTCAACGTGACCATCTACGACCCGGATCTCGACGCCGACGGCACCGCGGGCGCCCTGCTCGCCGACCTCGTTGTCGGAGCCCTCGCACCGGCCTGATCCGACCGCCCGGGGTGGGGGCGGATCAGGCCATGATCTTGCGGTCCGCGTACTCGAAGACCGAACCGTCCGGGTGCAGCGCGATCAGGTTGCGGCCCGCCGGGGTCGGCACCGGCCCCGCGACGATCCGCGCCCCCGCCCGGGCAAGTGCCGCGTTCGCCTCGTCCACGTCCTTGACGGCGATGGTCGCGCTCACCTTGCGCAGCACCTCCAGCTCCGACTCCGGCCCGCTCATCAGCAGGAAGCAGCCGATCGCGGCGACCGAGACCCCGCCGCGCTCGAAGCGCAGTGCCGGGGTGCTCGTCAGCCCCTCGTAGAAGGCCACCGCGGCCTCCAGGTCGTCGACGCAGATACGCAGCGTGGTTCCCAGGATCTCCATGCGTACGAGGGTAGTTGGCGTGCGCCGCGAGCGTGATCGATTCGGGACCGCTCCGGCGGTCACCTCACCCCCGGCAGAGCACCTCGCCGTGCGGGACCATGAACCAGCCGTCGTCCTCCGCGCCCCAGCCCCGCCACGTGCTCGCGAAGGCCGTCAGCTGCTCGGTGCTCGCATGGCCGCCCCGTACCGCCAGCTCGGCGTAGACCGAGTCCGTCGTACGGTCCGCCCACAGCCCGCTCCACCAGGCACGGGTCTCCGGGGTGGCGAAACACCAGGCGGCGGCGGTCGGTGTGATGTCGGTGAACCCGGCCTGCCGCGCCCAGGAGAGCAGCATCCGCCCGGCGTCCGGCTCGCCGCCGTTGGCGCGGGCCACCCGCCGGTAGACCTCCTGCCACTCCGACAGTCCGGGCGCCTCGGGGAACCAGGCCATCGCCGCGTAGTCGCTGTCGCGCGCCGCGACCACCCCGCCGGGCCGGCAGACGCGCCGCATCTCGCGCAGCGCCTGGACCGGGTCGCCCACATGCTGGAGCACCTGGTGGGCATGGACGACGTCGAAGGAGTCGTCGGGGAAGTCCAGTGCGTGCACGTCGGCCACCGCGAACTCGACGTTCTCCAGCCCGCGTTCGGCGGCCACCGCGGCCGCCTGCTCCAGGATGCCGGTGCCGGTGTCGACGGCGGTCACCCGGCCAGGCGCGACCAGCGCGGCCAGGTCGGCGGTGATGGTGCCGGGGCCGCAGCCGACGTCCAGCACCGCCATTCCCGGCCGGAGTTCACCGAGCAGGTAGCCCGCCGAGTTGGCGGCGGTCCGCCAGCGGTGCGAGCGCAGCACCGACTCGTGGTGGCCGTGGGTGTAGACGGCGGTTTCTTTCGGCATGGCAGCGTCCGGCATGGCGGCGTCCTCTCTCGATTCCGCAACCACCGTACGCCGCCATGCCGGATGGTGAGATGGGCGTCTTGAGATGCGGACGGATTGCGGGGAGGGCTACACGTGCATCGGGCAGTAGACCGTCAGCGCCTCCGGCAGCTTGTCGATCAGCAACTCGGTGCCGGAGTGGGCCACTTCACCGTCGTACGCGTACGGAGTGCCCGGTGCCAGACCGGCGATCCGCACCCGGCGCCGCCGTACCGCGGCGTGCGCGGGGGAGCGGGTCAGGGGTCCGGCCACCGCCGCCGCCAGCAGCCGCAGCGCCGGGCCCCGGCCGCCGTGCACCACCCTCACGTCCAGCAGCCCGTCCGCCAGGTTGTGGCGCCGGCCGGGCGCCGGGCCGACCCGCTGGAAGAGGCCGTTGCCGACGAACACCAGCCACAACGGGCGTCGGCGCCCCTGGAGTTCGGCCTCCAGGGGGCGCTGTCCGCGCAGTACGTGGAGGGCGGCGAGCACCCCCGCCGGCCAGCCGCCGATCCGGGGCGACCAGTGCTCCCGCTTCCGTACGAGCTCCGGATAGGCGCCCAGGCTGAAGGCGTTGAGGAAGTAGCCGTCGGCCCCGTCGGGCCCCTTCGGGCCGGGGCGGAACCTGCCGAGGTCGACCTGTATGGCATCGCCCGCCGTGAGCGCGGCCGCCGCCTCCTGGACCGTCTCGATGCCCAGGTCGTAGGCGAAGTGGTTGAGCGTCCCGCCGGGGAAGACCGCCAGCGGCATCCCGTGCGTCGCCGCGACGGAGGCCGCCAGGTTCACCGTGCCGTCGCCCCCGCAGACGCCCAGCGCCTGCCCCCGGCCCGCCGCCTTCTCCATGGCGGTGGACAGGTCGGCGGGCGCGCACTCGACCACCTCGGCGAGCGGCAGCGCCTGGCGCACCAGCGAAGCGGTCGCGGTGGCCGTCCCGGACGCCTCGTTCACCACCACCACGAGGCCCTTCCCGCCGGGCAGCGCGGGAGCCTCACCGGGCGGGCGGCCGGGCGCGGGGAGCTGGCCCCGGGTGGGGACGACCCCGCGCAGCGCGAACGCGGCTCCGATGCCGAGCGCCGCCCCGGCCAGCACATCGCTCGGATAGTGCACCCCCGTGTAGACGCGGGAGGCGGCCACCGCCGCCGCGACGGGGGCGACGACGGCACCCCAGCCCTTCGACTCCAGCGCCACCCCGGTGGCGAAGGCCGCCGCCGAGGCCGCGTGGCCGGAGGGGAAGGACGTGGTCACCGGCTGCCGCTTCAGCTGCCGCACGACCGGCACATGATCGAGTATCGGCCGCCGGCGCCGGACCGCCCCCTTGCCGACGGTGTTGATCGCCACCGACGCCACGGCCAGCGACGCGACCCCGCGCAGCGCCGCACGGCGGGACCGCGCACTGGAGCCGAGGGCCGCGATGCCGACCGCCGTCCCGAACCAGAGCAGCCCGTGGTTGGCGCTCCGGCTCAGCTGGGGCAGCAGGGGGTCGGCGCCCGGCCAGTGCCGTCCCGCCACGCTCTGGAAGACGGCCAGGTCCCGTCCCTGCAGCCAGCTCCGCACCCGGTCGGCGGCGGGGGCGGCGGACGATGTGTTCGGTGACGACTTGGGCGACATGGCTCAGCGAATACCCGGAGACCGGCCGATGAACCAGCAGGCGCGCTGAGAGCCTCACCACGTGGCGCCGGCCACCGGCTCAACGGCCCAGGATCCGCCCGGTGGGCCGGCCACCGGCGCGTGGGCCGGGGACCTCCCGGCGGGTGACCACCGGCCCCCCGGGTGCGCAATTGGGCGGGCGGCCCGGCCCGAACCTCCGTATAAAGGGCCCTGAGAGCGCCCCGGAGCCGTAGCGGAACGGTCGTGGCCGGTGGCGGCGGAGGAGGCCGGAATGCACGAGGACCACGGGCCCGTCCGCTACGGGCCGCCCGCCCCCGACCCCGGCCTGCCCGTCATCCCCGAACTGGCGGCGGTCCTGGCCGCCGCGGCGGACCGCACCCGTCCCGAGCCGCCCGGCGGCGGCCGCGGCCTGCGAGAGGCGGCCTGCGCCTACTGGGCCCGGCGCGGCCTGCACGGCGGGCCGGAGAACATCGTGGCGGCCCCCGGCGACCAGCCGCTCCTCCTCGCGCTGATCGCCGCGCACGGCGGTGACGTCCTGATGCCCCGCCCCTGCCCGGCCACCTGGATGCCCCAGGCCCGGCTGCTCGGCACGCCCGCCTACCAGGTGCCGACGCCCGCCGAATGCGGGGGCGTCCCCGACCCGTACGCCCTGCTGGAGACCGTGCGCCGGGTACGGGCCGAGGGCGGCCGGCCGAAACTGCTGGTGCTCTCCGTCGCCGACGACCCCACCGCCACCGTCGCCCCGCCCGAGCTCGTGCGGGAGGCCTGCGAGGCGGCGGTCGGCGAGGGGATGCACATCATCAGCGACGAGACCTGGCGCGACACCGTGCACCGGCCCCGCGACACCGTCCTGCTCAGCCCCGCCGAGATGTGCCCCGACGGCGTCACCGTCATCAGCGACCTCTCCGGCGGACTCACCCCCGCCGCCTGGCCGGTCGCCGTCGCCCGCTTCCCGGAGACCGGGCGGGGAGCCGTGCGCCGGGCCCGCACGCTGGACGTCCTGACCGCGCTGGGCGCCCTGGTCGCCGGCCCGCTGGCCCCCGCCGCCGCCCACGCCCTCGGGGAGCCGGAGGCCGTACGGGAGAGGATCCGGCGGGCCGCGGGGCTCCAGTCCCAGGTGGCCGCCGCCGCCCACCGCGCGGTCCTCACCGCCGGAGTCCTGGCCCGCCCCCCGCAGGCCGGCCGCCACCTCTACGCGGACCTCGGCCCGCTCCGCTCCCGGCTGGCGGACCTGGGTGTCACGGACTCCATGGAGCTGGAGGAGTACCTCACCGACCGGCTCGGCGCCCCGACCCCGGGCGGCCACCGCTTCGGGGACGAGCTGGGCGCCCTGCGCGTACGGCTCGGTACCGGGCCGCTGCTGGGGGCGACGGCCGAGGAACAGCGGGAGTCCCTCACCGCCGAGGAGCCCCTGGAGCTGCCGCACGTGGCGCGGGCACTGAGCCGGTTCGCGGCGGCCTTCGGCGAGCTGCGGTGACCTTCAGGGGGTGAGCCCCGGGGAAGGCCGGCACCTCAGCTCGTCGCGTCACCTGTCCCATGGCCGAACCGCGCGCGCAGCTTCCGCCACACCGCCGGCGCCACACTGATCAGCACGGTCAGCGCCACCGCCGCGACCACGCCCTGCCAGGGCTCCGGGAAGAGCGAGCCGCCCAGGATCCCGATCAGCTGGTACGTGGCCGCCCACGCCAGACACGCCGGCACATCGCCCCGGGCGAACGTCTTCAGCGGCATCTTCCCCAGCAGGCACGCCAGCATCACCGGGATCCGCCCGGCCGGCACCAGCCGGGACAGGATCAGCACCGTCCCGCCGTGCTCGTCGAGCTTCTCCTGCGCCTGCGCCAGCCGCTCCGGCGCGGCCCGGCGCGTGAGCGCCTCCAGCCACTTCGAACCGTGATTCGAGCGCACGCCCCGCTGCCCCAGCCAGTACAGGCAGATGTCACCCAGGAACGCCGCCGACGAGGCCACCGCGAAGACGAGGAGCATCGAGAGCGGTGACGTCTGGTGGAGCGCCACCACCGCCGCCGAACTCACCAGCGCGCCCGTCGGAATCACCGGCACCAGGGACCCCAGCGCCACCAGGAGGAACAGCGTCGGATAGCCCACGGCCTGCTGGGTCGACTCGGTGGGTAGCGCCCCCACCACCGTTTCGAGCTCCGGGATCACCGGCCGGCCTCCGGCCGGACCCGCTCGCCGTGGGACAGCAGGTGCACCGCCACCTCGGGCGCCCGTATGCCCGCCTGCCGGACGAACTCGTCGCCCGGCCCGTGGAACTCGTGCGGCCGCACCCCGTCCAGACCGATCGGCCAGTACGTGCCGTAGTGCACCGGCACCGCCGAGCGCGGCTCCAGCAGGGTCAGCGCCTCGGCGGCCCGGGACGGGTCGAGATGGCCGTGCCCGAGGTACGGGCCCCAGCCGCCCACCGGCAGCAGCGCCACATCGACCGCGCCCACCGCATCCGCCATCTCGTCGTAGAGCCCGGTGTCCCCGGCGAAGTACGTCCGCGCCTCGCCCTCGACCACGTAACCGAGCGCGGGCACCTTGCGCGGCCCGACCGGCAGCCGCCGACCGTCGTGGAGCGCCGGAACCGCCCGCACCCGCACCTCGCCGACCCGTACCTCGTCGCCCGCCCGCACCTCGGTGATCAGGAGCTCCCGCCTCCGGCGCAGGGCCCGCAGCCCGGGCACGGCCGCGACCGCGCCGCTCGGCACGATCAGCCGGGTGCCGGGGGCCAGCCGGGAGAGCGAGGGCAGATGCAGATGGTCGGAGTGCAGATGCGAGACCAGCACCACCTCGGCGAGCGCGGCCTGCGGCGGCGGTACCTCACCCCGGCGGCGCCGCAGATGCGCGAAGCGCCGTACGAACAGGGGGTCGGTCAGCACCCGTACCCCGGAGTCCTCGATCGTGCAGGTGGCATGACCCCACCAGGTGACCTCCACCGGCACGTCCGCCTCCTCGTTCGGCCTCTGTTCGTCTCCGTGACCCGTTGCCCCGGAGCGGCCCGCCCATACCCGTACGGGCAAGCGCCGCCGGTACGAGCCTATGCGCCCCCAGGCCTCCACCACGACGGCCCTGACCGGGCCCGACGCTGTGAAAAGCTGGGGAGCGGGCTCCTGACGGACGGGCCCGCAGGGGGAGAAGGCGTGAGGTGGACCGGCGTGGACGAGCGGAGACGGCCTGCGCCGGGACGGCGTACGGCGAGATGGCGTACGGCGGGCGGTGCGCTGATGCGAATCATCGCGGTCTGGGCGGTGTCCACCCTCACCATGCTCGCGCTCGCCGGCCTCCTGCCCGACTTCCGGCTCCAGTCCGACGACGGCGACACGATCACCCGGACCGCGTTCACGGCGGCCTGGGGCGCGGGGGCGTTCGGCCTGCTCTCCGCCCTGGTGTGGCCCGTACTCGTCCGGGCCCTGCTCATCGTCCCCGCGCTCGTCCTCGGCGCGCTGGTCTTCTTCCTCAACGGTTCGCTGCTGCTGATCGCGCTGCGCCTCATCCCGGACGGGCGCGGCGACGCCGCCCCGGAGACCGCGGTCGTCGTCGCCGCCGTGATGTCCGCCGTCGCCTCCGCCACCTCCACCGCGCTCGCCGTCCGCGACGACGAGGCCTACCGCCGCAGACTCTCCCGCCTCGCCGACCGGCGCCGCCGGCGCGGCTCCCCGGACATCCTGGGACCCGACCGCGACGGACCGCCCGGCACCGTCTTCCTCCAGCTCGACGGCGTCGGCCACGACGTCCTGGTGAAGGCGGCGGCCGACGGGCTCATGCCGACCGTCGCCGGCTGGCTCGCGGACTCCTCCGGACACCGCCTCACCCCCTGGCGCACCGACTGGTCCAGCCAGACCGGCGCCAGCCAGCTCGCCATCCTGCACGGTTCCAACCACGACGTCCCCGCCTTCCGCTGGTACGAGAAGGAGACCGGCACCGTCATGGTCTCCAGCCGCCCCGCCAGCGCCCTGGAGATGCAGCGCCGCGCCATCGCCCGCACCCGGGACGGCGGGCTCCTCACCATCGACGGCGCGAGCCGGGGCAACCTCTTCAGCGGCGGAGCGGGACAGCTCGCCCTGGTCCTGTCCATGGCCGCCCGGCGCGGCAAGGGCCGCCGCTCCCGCTCCGGGTACTTCGCCTACTTCTCCGACCCGGCCAACGCCGTCCGCACCGCCCTCTCGTTCGCCGCCGAGGTCGGCCGCGAGATCGGCCAGTCGACCCGGGCCCGCGCCCGTAAGGTCACCCCCCGGGTCAAGCGCGGCGGCCTCTACCCCTTCATCCGGGCCTTCGCCACCGTGGTCGAGCGCGATGTGGTTGTCTCCGCCGTCCTGGGCGACATGTTCGCCGGACGCACCGCCGTCTACGCCGACCTGGTGGCCTACGACGAGGTCGCCCACCACTCCGGACCGCACAGCCGCGACGCCGAGAAGGTCCTCCAGCGCCTCGACCGCTCCCTCGCGCTGATTGCCAAGATCGCCGACCACACCCCGCGTACGTACCGGATCGTGCTCCTCTCCGACCACGGCCAGAGCCCCGGCGAGACCTTCGCCGGGCGGTACGGGCTGACGCTCAAGGACCTGGTGCGGGCGGGCTGCGGGCTCCCGGTGCCGCGCAGGGCGCGCGGTACGCACAGCGCGTCCGAGGCGCGTGACGCGGTACGGATCGCCCTGCACCGCCCGCCCGCGGAGGTGGAGCCGGAGGCGGAGCACGCGGCCAGGCGCTCCGAACCGATCGTGCTGGCCTCCGGCAACCTCGGCCTGGTCTCCTTCCCCGACATCGAGGGGCGCGCCTCGCGCGAGGAGATCGACCGCCGCAACCCGGCGCTGCTGTCCACGCTCGCCAACCATCCGGGGATCGGCTTCCTCCTCGTACGCAGCGAGGAACACGGCTCCGTGGTGCTCGGGCCGGGCGGTACCGAGGTCCCCGTCGCCGAACTGGCCGACGGGGCGGGCCCGCTCGCCGTCTTCGGCACCGGCGCGGCGGCCGCCGTCCGGCGCACCGACACCTTCCCGCACGTCGCCGACGTCATGGTCAACTCCATGTACGACCCCGGAACCGGCACCGTGCACGCCTTCGAGGAGCAGATCGGCTCGCACGGCGGACTGGGCGGTGAACAGGCCAGGCCGTTTTTGCTCTGGCCGCGCGGTATGACGGACCCGCTGGACATCGTGGCCGCCGAGACCGCCGAAGGCGCGCCCGCACCGCCGGGCGGCGGGCTGGTGGGCGCGGAGGCGGTGCACCGGGTGCTGAACCGATGGCTGCTGGAGTTCTCCGGCCCGCAGGTGCCGGTGCGGACGGAGGGCTTCACGGGCGCCGCCCGGGCCGACGAGCCGTTCCCCGGGGAGCGGGGCGGCGGCGGGCAGGGTCCGGCCGACGGGCAGGGTGCGGCCGTGCGGGGGGTGCCGGTGCTCAGCGAGATCCCGCTGCCGGAGACGCCGAGTTGACCTGAGCGCCGCCCTCTCGGATCAGGCCGACTGGCGTCGTACCAGCGTCGGCGGGAAGACCACGGAGGGCGAGGGCCCGCCGGGGCCGCCGATCTGCTTCAGCAGGAGCCGGGCCATCTCCGCCGCCATCTCCTCGACCGGCTGCCGAACCGTCGTCAGCGGCGGATCGCAGGCGGCCGCCGCGCTGCTGTCGTCGAAACCGACCACCGCGACATCGGACGGGACGTCGCGGCCGGCCCGTTGCAGCACCGGGAGCGCGCCCAGCGCCATCAGGTCCGAGGCGATGAACACCCCGTCCAGACCGGGCTGTTCCTCCAGCAGCCGGCGCATCGCCGCCGCACCGCCCAGATGGGTGAAGTCCCCTTCCGCGCAGGCCACGTCCTCGATGCCGTGCGTGGCGAGTGCCTCCAGGAAACCCGCGAGACGCACCTGCCCCGCCGGTCTGTCCTGCGGACCGGATATGGTCCCGATCCGGCGCCGCCCCAGCGCGGCCAGATGGTCCGCCGCGAGCCGCGCCCCGGCCTGCTGGTCGACCTCCACATAGGCCAGCGACGAAGGACGCGGGGGGCGGCCCGCGAGGACGGCGGGCAGCCGGGTCTCCTGGAGCAGATGGGGCAGCGGGTCGTCCGCGTGCGAGGTGACCAGGACGACGCCGTCGACGTGGCCGTGGCGGAGGTAGGAGAGCAGCTGGTTCCGGGACGTCTCGTCGTCCGCCAGCATCAGCACCATCTGGATGCCCGCAGGACGCAGCACTTCGAGGAGCCCGCTGACGACCCGGCCGAAGTAGGGGTCGGAGAACATCCGGCCGGCGAACGGCTCGGAGACCGGCCGCCGTTCCCGCTCCGAGATCACCAGGGCCACGGAGTCGGTGCGCCGGGTCACCAGCGAGCGCGCCGCCCGGTTGGGCACGTACCCGGTCGTCGCCACCGCCTCCTCCACCACGGTGCGCAGGGCGGGGTCCACCGTGGTGGCTCCGTTGATCACCCGGGACACGGTGGCCCGCGAGACACCGGCCACGGCCGCCACGTCCTCCAAGGTCGGACGTACGGGCGGCTCCACTTCGGCTGTCATGCAGCCCTTTATACCCGCAGCCCAGCGCGCCGGTCAGCCGAGGGCCTGTGCCGCCCCCGGGAGCCCTTCCAGCTCGGTGAGCGCGGCCTCGCGCGCGGTGACGAGGGCGGCGGCCAGCTGCTTGGCGTCGGCTCTGGCGCCCGCGGTGATCTCGGACCGCGACACCTGCGCGGAGTGGCGCAGATGGTCCCGGATCCCGGTCAGGAAAAGCCGGTCGAACGCGGCCCCCTCGGCCGCCCGGGCCGCTTCGAGGTCCGCCTCCGTCACCATGCCGGGCATGTCGTGGCCCGCGTGCACATCGGTGTCCGGAAGTCCCATCCGGGCCAGCAGGGGCCGCAGGCGGCCGAGTTCGGCCTCCTGCCCGCTGTGCAGCCGGGTCGCGAAGGCCCGCAGCCGGGGCTCGGTGGCCCGGTCGGCGGCGAGCGTGAGCAGGGCAAGCGCCTTCTCGTTCATCGGGGTCATCAGCTGGGCCCAGGCGGCGTCGGTGGGCGTGGAGGAGGTGGAGGGGGAGGGGGCCGCGGCCGTGCGTACCGGGGAGGCGACGGGCGCGGGCTCCGTCGTGGTGGAGCAGCCGGCCGACGCGGCCAGACCCAGCAGGGCCAGCAGGATCGGCGCGACGACGGGGCGGCGTGTGGTGGGGGGCCTGGATCGGGTGGCGTGACTCATGAGGTGTCCTGGACCGGGCGGAGGGCGCCGCCCCGGGGCCTGGGCCCCGGGGCGACACCGGTGGACGGATGAACGGATCGACCGGTGTACGGATGGACGGGTGACGACGTCGGATCAGGGAGTGCCGTCGAACCCGCACTTGACGATCGCGTTGATGCAGTCGCGTACGCGCTGCGCCATCTCCTCCTCCGGCCATACGTTGAAGAAGTCACCGTGCATCGTGTAGCCGGGGCCCGACGCCAGCCGGAAGCGGGCCGGGTCGCCGCTCACCGGATAGCGCAGCACCTGACGGAGCTTGGGCACCGGCACAGGGTGGGTCGACGGGCAGGCGCCGGCCACGGGGTAGGCCATGTGGCTCTTGTGGTCGGCCGAGTCGAGATCCGTACCGTTCCAGCACTGCGGGAAGTCCAGGTAGGACTCCAGCATCGTGCCGGGCGGACAGTTCACGAAGTCCTGCGAGGGGTTGACGTGACCGGCGTGCAGGCACGACCAGCGGGCGATGGTGTTCTCCTGCGGTGCGGTCGCCTTCGCGTTGCCCGCCACGATGCGCAGGCCCCGGGGGAAGGGCTTGATCTGCCGGATGATGTCGTCGCGGACCCCTTCACCGAGGTAGTAGAAGGTGGTTCCGGTCGGCTCCACCTCCCGGTCGCCGTCGTACAGGGTGGGCACCCAGTACGAGGAGAGGTCGGTGTCGGGCGAGCAGCTCGTGCGGCCCTTCTCCAGCGACTCCAGGTTCGAGTTCCCGTTGGTGGTGTCGTTGCCGAAGAAGCTGTGCATGTGGGAGGCGCCCGGCAGCCCCGGGAAGACGATCGGGTCGTCGGGCGCCCGGTGGGTGTAGGGGCACTCCGCCAGGAACTCGGCCACCCGCACCACATCGGCGGCGGCCTGGGGGGCGACCTCGGCGGCACCACGGTCGCCCGCGGCGTTGCCGACGTTGGCCTGGACGAGGGAGAGGGCGAGGGCTGCGGCGGCGAGTCCGGCGATTCTGTAGCGCCAGGACTGGGGGGATCGTTGGCGGCGGTGTTCACGGCTGAGTCGATTACGGAAGAGCACGGCACTCCTGTTCGGAAGTGGGGGGAGGTTCCTTGATCACGGTAGAGAGCGCTCTCTCATGGGGGAACGTAAGAGTGCGGCCTGAGCATGTCAAGAGAATGCGCAAGCACTGCAACACCCGGTCACGTGACGGCACTTAGGGGTGGAGGAGATGGGAGAGCGCTCTCCTGAATGCTGGTCGGAGCGTGTTGTTCCCTCCCGTACGGGGAGGTGTTCCGCGTGCCCGGAGCGACGGGTGGGACGTCGGCGGGAGGGGGGTGGGGAGGAGCTGTCGAGGGCGTTGTCAGTGGTGGGCGGCAGGATGGTGGCCATGACGAACTCAGCCGCTGTGCTCGCCGATGCCGCCGCCTACGCCGCCGCGGTCGAAGAGGCCTCCCAGGCCGCCGCCGCGTACTACGCCACGGGCGAGAGCACCCTCGACGACGACGCGTACGACCGGCTGGCGCGCGGGATCGCCGCATACGAGGCGGACCACCCCGACGAGATACACGAGTCATCACCCACCGGCAAGGTCGCGGGCGGCGCCGCCGTCGGCGACGTTCCGCACACGGTGCCGATGCTCTCGCTGGACAACGTGTTCTCGGCCGAGCAGTTCGCCACCTGGACCGCCTCTCTGGAGCGGCGGATCGGCAGACCGGTCGCGGCTTGGAGTGTGGAGCCGAAGCTGGACGGCCTGGCGGTCGCCGCCCGCTATCGGGAGGGGCGGCTGGAGCGGCTGATCACCCGGGGCGACGGCACGGCGGGCGAGGACGTCTCGCACGCGGCCCCGGCGGTCGTCGGGCTGCCCGAGCGGCTGGACGCACCGGTCACCATCGAGGTGCGCGGCGAGATCCTCATGACGAACGAGCAGTTCGAGCAGGGCAACGCGATCCGCACGGAGCACGGCGGCGCCCCCTTCGCCAACCCGCGCAACGGGGCGGCGGGCACCCTGCGCGCCAAGGACCGGGCGTACCGGGTGGAGACGACCTTCTTCGCCTACGGCGCCCTGCCGCTCGCCGGCTCCGGAGAGCTCTCCGCGACCCTCACCGAGCTGCCCCACAGCGAACTCCTCGCGTACGTCGCCGGGCTCGGCGTGCACACGGCCGCGGCCACGGAGGTGGCGCCGCTCCGGGTGACCACCGTGGAGGAGGTGCAGGCACGGGTCGAGGAGATAGGCGCCCTGCGCGCCGCGCTGCCGTTCGGCATCGACGGCATCGTGATCAAGGCCGACCTCGCCGCCGACCGGCGCGAGGCCGGGTCCGGCACCCGGGCACCGCGCTGGGCCATCGCCTACAAGCTCCCCGCCGTGGAGAAGATCACCCGCCTGCTCTCCGTCGAGTGGAACGTGGGCCGCACCGGCATCATCGCGCCGCGCGCCGTCCTGGAGCCCGTCGAGATCGACGGATCCACCGTCGGCTACGCCACCCTCCACAACCCGGCCGACATCACCCGCCGCGATCTGCGCCTGGGCGACCAGGTCATGGTCTACAAGGCGGGCGACATCATCCCGCGCATCGAGGCGCCCGTCGCCCATCTGCGCACCGGGGACGAGACGCCGATCGAGTTCCCGGCGAGCTGCCCGCAGTGCGGTTCCGAGATCGACACGAGCGAGCAGCGCTGGCGCTGCACCCGCGGCCGCAACTGCCGGCTGGTCGCCTCCGTCTCGTACGCCGCTGGCCGTGACCAGCTCGACATCGAGGGCCTCGGCGCCACCCGGGTCGTCCAGCTCGTCGACGCGGGCCTCGTCAAGGACTTCGCCGACCTGTTCACCCTGGAGCGCGAGCAGCTGCTCGCCCTGGACCGGATGGGCGAGACCTCCACCGACAATCTCCTGGCCGCCATCGCGACCGCCCGCTCGCGCCCGCTGTCCCGGGTCTTCTGCGCCCTGGGCGTACGGGGGACGGGGCGCTCCATGTCCCGCAGGATCGCGCGGTACTTCGCGACCATGGACCACATCGTCGCCGCGGACGCGGAGTCGCTCCAACGGGTCGACGGCATCGGCAAGGAGAAGGCCACGGCGGTCGTCGCCGAGCTGGCGGAGCTGGCCCCGCTGATCGAGAAGCTCGTCCGGGCCGGGGTGACGATGACGGAGCCGGGCGCCACTCCGCCGCCGGAGCCCGGCACGGAGGAGGAGGGCGACGGCGGCGGGACCGGCGCCGAGCTGCCCCTGGCGGGGATGAAGGTGGTGGTCACGGGCGCCATGACCGGGGCGCTGGAGAAGCTGTCGCGCAATCAGATGAACGAGCTGATCGAGCGGGCGGGCGGCAAGTCGTCCTCCAGCGTCTCCGCGCGCACGAGCCTGCTGGTCGCGGGGGAGAAGGCCGGGTCGAAGCGGACCAAGGCGGAGGAGCTGGGGATCCGGATCGCGGCGCCGGAGGAGTTCGCGGAGCTGATCGCGGAGTTCCTGCCGGGGGCGGCCGGGGAGGCCGTCGCGGTGGTGGCTGCTGTGGAGGTGGTGGAGGTGACGGAGGTCGTGGAGCCGGTGGGGGGTGCGGCTGCCGTACCGGCGGCGGAGGTCGCGGAGGTCGCCGAGGTCGTGGAGGTCTGAGACCGGTCGGGCTCCTTTGAATCGGGGAGGAAGTGGCTTTCCCGCACCCGGTATTGCATAGTGAGGGCTTGGTCATGCCTCGCTATCAGCGGGCCGATGGGTGCGTGGACGGCTGCCGCTGGCGGGCCGGGGGTGAGGGGCGATGCGTTCTCTGCACGACGGACAGCCGCACGGCCGTGCCGTCCCCCTGCCGGGCCGGCCCGGGGGCGAAGTCCCCGGCCCCCCGAACCTCGACTCCCCGAACCCTGACCCTCGGACCACGCGCGGGACCGGCCGGTCCGGCGAAGGTCCCGGGCCGCTTCGTGACGGAAGCGGGGCCGTGGGGCTCGGGACCGGGCGCGAGCCCGGGGCGCTCCGGGTGCGCCACGGACACCGTCGGCTCGGCGGCAGGACCGTGGCCGCCCGGGGACTCGCCCTGGATCTCGGCAGCTCCCGCACCCGGGCCTGGGTGCCCGGCCACGGACTGGTCACCGACCCGCTCCTCAGCAGCGACAGCCCCCTCGACGGCCGCGCTCTCGACGGGGACGCCGAACGGCCCGTCCGGCGCGGGCGCATCGTCGACCCCGAGGCCTGCGTGCGGCTGCTCGGGCGTATCGCCGACGCGGCCCTCGGCCCCGACCGTACGGACAGCGTGATCGTCCTCAGCCACCCCGTTCTCGCCGGGGCCGGTCACCGTAACGCCGCGCGGGAGCTGCTCGCCGGTCTTGGACCCACGCGCGTCCTCGTCCTCAGCAGCGCCCGGGCCGCCGCGGCGCACGCCGGGCCGCGCGACGCCGGGCCGCTGCTCGTCGTCGACATGGGCGCCGAGCTGACCGAGGTCACGCTCCTCGTCGGCGGCCGGATCGCCGACGCCCGGCAGGCCGAGACCGGGCTGAGCGACCTGGACCCGGAGACGCTGCCCGCCACCCTCGTCCGTACGGTTCTCGACATGGTGATGTCCATGTGGCGGCAGGACCGGCACGGCGCGATCCGCGGCGCCCTGCGCAAGGGCCCGGTGCTCGCCGGCGGCGGGGCGCTGCGCCCCGACGTCACCGACCGCATCGCCCGGTGCCTCGGCACGCCGGTCCGGCTGGCGGACGACCCGTCGACCACCGTCGTCCGCGGTGCCGGACAGATCCTCAGCTCCGTGCTCCGCCACGGAGTGACGCCCGCCGCCTCCCTGCCCGGCCGACCGAGGTGACCCCGCACCCGGGGCCGCCCCGGGGCAACGCGCTCCGGCCGCGGCAGACCGGTCCAGCGGGGAACACCCGGCGCCTGCCGAACCGTTCGGCGCACGGCTCCCGGCGCCTCCGGACGGCCCCGGCGCACCGGACCCGGAGCGTGCTGGCCGCGCTGGTCCTCGCCGTCCTCACCCTGGTCGGCGGTGCCCCCACCGCAGGTGCCGCGCTCCCCGTCGGCGCCCTCAACAGCCTCTCGCTCACGGTGGCGCACACGCCGAAACCGCCGGCGCCCGCCCCGAAGACCGACCGCACCGCCCACCCCGGCGGCCTCCACCACGACCTGCGGCGCACCCGCACGGCCCCGAGCCCCGTCGGCTCCGGCCCCGGCAGCCGTGGTCTCCGCGACCAGCCGCCCGGCCCCCAGCGGCCCCACGCGCGGCCCGCCCCCGCCCAGCCGCACACCCAAGCCCCTCACGACCGGTCACGGGCCGCCGATCCGGCCCCGCAGACCCCCCGGGCGGGCATCGGCCGCGCCCACCTCACGGGCCACGCGCCACCGCCGTCCTACGACGGGCTGCAGGCCTGCTCACCGGGGCCGATCGTGGAGCGCGGCCCCGTCGAGCCGGTCACCGCGGCCTCCTTCGGCACACCCTCCGGACGCCGGGGCGCGCTGCCCGGTGTCCGCGGTCCTCCGGGCACGGCCGCCGGTCTCCCGACCGGCCACCGGTCCTGCTCTGCCGATCCGGCGTCGCGTCCTCGCTGAGGTGAGGGCGGCCGACGCCCCACCGGAGGATTTCCATGACTCGCGCCACCACGGTGCGAGCGGTTCTGGCTGCCGCCGTCCTGCTCGTTTCCGTCTTCATCACCCTGACCATGTCACCCAGACTCGGCCTCGATCTCCAGGGCGGCACCCGTATGGTGCTCCAGGCCGAGGACTCCGCCACCGTCGAGGCGAACCGGGAGACCACCGACCGCACCCTGGAGGTCCTGCGCCAGCGCATCGACTCCCTCGGGGTCGCCGAACCCGTCCTCACCCGGTCCGGCGAGGACCGGATCATCGTCGAACTGCCCGATGTCCAGGACCCGCGCCAGGCCGCCGCCGTGATCGGCCGCACCGCCCAGCTCAGCTTCCACGCAGTCCAGGGCGCCACACCCCCCGGCACCGAACCCGAGTCCAAGCCCGAGTCCGAGCCCGGATCCGGCCGGCTGACCCTCCCCGACGAACAGGGGACACAGCTCGACCTCGGCCCCGCCCGCCTCTCCGGAGCGGGTGTCAAGGACGCCACCGCCTCCTTCGAGGCCCAGCAGGCGGCCGGCTGGACGGTGAAGCTGGACTTCCACAAGGACGCCGGGAAGGACTGGACCCGGCTGACGGGTGAGGCCGCCTGCCACCCCGCCGGGGACGAGCGGCGGCGCGTCGCGATCGTCCTGGACGAGAAGGTCATCTCCTCGCCCCAGGTCGACCCCTCGGTCGGCTGCCAGGCCGGACTGCCCTCCGGCGGTACCCAGATCACCGGCTCCTTCAGCGCGAAGGAGGCCCGTGACCTGGCCCTGCTCATCAAGGGCGGCGCCCTGCCCGTTCCCGTGGAGATCGTCGAACAGCGGACCGTCGGCCCGACCCTCGGTGCCGCCGCCATCGACGCCAGCGCACAGGCTGCGCTCATCGGCGCCGCCGCCACCGCGCTCTTCATCACCTTCGTCTACCGCCTCTTCGGCGCACTGGCCGCCGTGGCCCTCGCCGCGTACGGGGTGATCTCGTACGCCGCGCTCGTCGGCCTCGGGGTCACCCTCACGCTCCCCGGACTCGCCGGGTTCGTCCTGGCGATCGGGATGGCGGTCGACGCGAACGTCCTGGTCTTCGAACGGGCCAGGGAGGAGTGCCAGGACCGGCCGGCACGTTCTCTGCGCTCGGCGCTGACCACCGGCTTCCAGAAGGCGTTCAGCGCCGTCGCCGACTCGAACATCACCACACTCCTCGCGGCCGGGCTGCTGTTCTTCCTGGGCTCCGGCCCGGTCAAGGGCTTCGGCGTCACCCTCGCCATCGGCGTCGTCGCCTCGATGTTCTCCGCGCTGGTCATCGCCCGGGCGCTCACCGAGATCGCGGCGGGCTCCCGGTTCGTCAGCGACTACCGGGGCGTCAACGGGATCGCGCGCCCCGGCAGCGTACGGACCTGGCTGACCCGCAAGGACCCGCAGCTCTTCCGGAAGCCGGTCCGGTGGCTCGTCGTCTCCACCGCGCTGGTCGCCGTCGCCGTGGCGGGGATCGTGGTGCGCGGGGTCGACCTGGGCGTCGAGTTCACCGGGGGGCGGCTCGTGGAGTACTCCACCAGCCGCCCCGTCGACGTCGAGACCGCCCGCTCCACCCTCGCCGACGCCGGTTTCGGTGACGCCGAGGTCACCACGGCGGGCGACGGCGACATCTCCGTACGCACCGGAAAGCTCGACAACGACGGGGAGCACACCCTGCGCGAAGCACTGGCCACCGAGGGCGGTGAGACCACGAAGGTACGGGACGAACTGATCGGCCCGAGCCTCGGCGACGAACTGCGGCGCAACGCGCTGATCGCCCTGGGCGTCGCCGTGTTCGTCCAGCTCGCCTACCTCGCGATGAGGTTCCGCTGGACGTTCGCCGTGGCCTC
This sequence comes from Streptomyces microflavus, assembly GCF_014650075.1. GTDB lineage: Bacteria > Actinomycetota > Actinomycetes > Streptomycetales > Streptomycetaceae > Streptomyces > Streptomyces microflavus. The sequence goes on from NZ_BMUG01000003.1 coordinate 102,414, forward strand.
GGTCGTGGGGATGGTGCACGACGTGGTGATCGTCGTGGGCGCCTTCGCCTGGCTGGGCAGGCCCGTGGACGGCATCTTCCTGGCCGCCCTGCTCACCGTCATCGGCTACTCGGTCAACGACTCGGTGGTGGTCTTCGACCGGGTACGGGAGCTGTGGGCCGGGAACCGGAAGACACCCCTGGCCACCATCGCGCGCCGGGCGGTCCTCCAGACCGTCCCCCGCACCGTGAACACCGGGATGGGCGCCCTGTTCATCCTGGTCGCCCTCGCGGTGCTGGGCGGCGACTCACTGGCCGACTTCGCGCTCGCCCTGCTCATCGGCATCGTCGTGGGCACCTGGTCCTCGGTGTTCACCGCCGTACCGGGCGCCCTGGTCCTGGAACGTACGACCGGCGCACCCCCGCCCGTACCGGGGAAGGCATCCCGGCGCGCCCGCGCACCCCGGCGCGACCCGCTCGACAACGGGGCCCGCGTCTGACCCCGTACGGGACCCGTCCCCCCGCCCCGCCCCGAACGCCGGGCCGGGCCGGGGGGACGGCTACGGAAGGCGGTCGCGCAGGTAGGCGGCGGTCTCCCGGTCGGCGGGGAGGAACGTCTCGATGGCCAGCTCCGCCACGGTCACGTCCATCGGGGTGTTGAACGTCGCGATCGAGGCGATGAACGACAGCACCTGGCCCCCGTGCTCGATCACCAGGGGCAGGGCGAACGAGGGCGTGCCCTCCCCGGCCCGGTCACCGGCGCCCCGGTCCGCGACCGGATAGCCGGCCACCTCCTCGTACAGCGCGCGCAGCTCCGGCGACCGTACGAGCGCGATCTGGCGTTCCATCTGCGCCAGCAGATCCGCCCGCCACTCCGGCAGGTTCAGGATGCGCGGCGCGAGCCCCGCCGGGTGGAGGGTGATCCGCATGGCGTTGAGCGGAGGGGTGAGCAGCTCCTCGGAGATGCCCTCCATGAGCAGGGCGATACCCCTGTTGGCCGCCACCACGTCGTACCTGCCGTCCACGACGAGCGCCGGATACGGCTCGTACCCCGCCAGCAGCCGGTCCAGCCCCTCGTGCACCGAGGCCATCGCGGGGTCGTCGAGCGGCGTCTGCGCGTAACGAGGGGCGTAACCGGCCACCACCAGCAGGGCGTTGCGCTCCCGGACGGGAATGTCCAGCTGCTCGGCCAGGCGCAGGACCATATCCTCGCTGGGGCGCGAACGGCCCGTCTCGATGAAGGAGATGTGCCGGGCCGAGGAGTCCGCGCGCAGCGCCAGATCCAGCTGGCTGATCCGCCGCTGCTCCCGCCAGCCGCGCAGCAGGGGACCCACGCCCGTGTCGGGGGAGACAGTTCTCATGGGGAGACCGTAACGTCGGACGACCGGTCGTACGTCGCCATCCGAGACCCACGGGAGCCGCTCCATGTCCGCCGAACCGCTGTCGAGGACCGAGACCGAACACCGTCTTGAGGCGCTGCCCGGCTGGGCGCTGGAAGGCGACCGGATCACCCGGACCTTCCGGCTGCCGTCGCACTTCGCCGCCGCCGCGCTGACCGTCCACATCGCGCAGATCCAGGAGGAGCTGAACCATCACTCCGATCTGACGCTCGGGTACAACACCGTGGCCCTCTCCGTCCATACGCACGACGCCGGTGGCGCGGTCACGGAGAAGGACCTCGAACTGGCCGCCAGGGTCGCGGCCGCCGCACCGGCCCACGGAGCGGAATAGGGCCCCAGGGGCAGGCCCGGGAGCGGAATAGGAGCTCCATGGGCAGACCCGCCTCAGCTCACCAGCCCGAACCGCGGATTCCCGGCGAGCCACCGTGCGTAGACGGGGCTGCGCGACACGGCCTCCGCGTACGCCGCCCGGGTCTGCCCGGCCACCGCCACCGCCGCGGCGTCCGCGGCGGGCGAGTGCGGGTGCCAGCCCAGCAGGTGCCGCCAGCTGAGCGGTGAACCCGCGAGCGGCCGGGTCACCAGGCCGGGGACCGGCGGGAACGTCGCCCGGCACAATCCGATCGCCCGCCCGACCTGCACCAGATGGACGACGGACGAGGTGTCCGTCTCGTACACCGACACCGGGGTGAAACCGGCCCGCGCGCAGGCCGTGGCGAAACAGTCGGCGAAACAGCCGTCCCCCGGAACGTCGGCCCAGCACTGGTCCGCGAGCGCGGCGAGCTCCAGCTCCTCCTCACCGGCCAGCGGATGGTCCTCCGGCAGCATCACGAAGACCGGGTCCACCCCCACCACCTCCCAGACCAGCCGCTCGGCCAGCGGCGGCGGACTCTCGCCGCAGGTGCCGATCAGCGCGAAGTCGAGGCGCCCGTCGATCGTGAGGGCGGCGATCTCGTCCACCGACCACGAGGTGTACGTGGAGACCGGCGCCGCCGGGTGCGCCGTGGCGATCCGGTCGACCAGACCGCCGAGCAGCGGACCGTGCGTACCGCCCAGCCGGAACCGCTCCAGCGGCCCGGTGGCATTGGCGAACCGCACCGCCTCCGCCTGGAGTTCGCTCACCGCGGGCAGCACCACCCGGGCCCGCTCCAGCACCAGTTCGCCGAGTGGAGTGGCACGGGCGCCCGTGTGGTCACGCTCGAAGAGCGTGCCGCCCAGGGCCTTCTCGATCCGCCGCAGCTGGGCGCTGAGCGCGGGCTGGGCGAGGCCCAGCGTGGCGGCGGCCTTGGTGAGGCTGCCGGTGTCGGCGATGGCACGGACGGTTCTCAGATGGCGCAACTCCAGCTCCATAAAGGCAAGTTATGGCCCCTGGCCCGCCCCGGCAATATGTCGGTCACTCTTCGGTACGGGCAATGTTTCCGGGCTGTACCTCCGGCGCACGGGGCGCCGGAGGGTCCCGCTCCAGTTCAGCCGTGCCAGGCGCCGTCCCGGGCCGCCTCGCGGGTGAACGCGGTGAACTCCTTCGCCTCCCGGCCCAGCACCCGCTTCACATCGTCCGTGGTGGCGGAGTTGTGGCCGTCGAGCAGTGTCGCGAACAGCTCGGCCAGGAACCCGGCCTCGGGCCCGAACACCCCGAACCCCTCCAGCACCTCCGCGTACGCCGGACCGCTCACGGGCACGTACCGCACCGGCCGCCCCGCCGCCCGGCCGAGCTCCGCCGCCGCTTCCTCGAACGTCAGGCTCCGGGGCCCCGTCAGCTCGTACACCGCGCCCGCGTGCCCGTCCCCGGTCAGCGCCGCCACCACCACATCGGCCAGGTCGTCGATGTCCAGGAAGGGCTCCGCCGTCGACCCGGCCGGAAAGACCAGCTCACCGCCGAGCACACTGTCCAGCAGGGCCCCCTCGCTGAAGTTCTGCGCGAAGAACGCCGACCGTACGACGGTGAGCTCGACCTCCCCGCACGCACCGCGCAGCGCCTCCTCGGCCACGGCCGCCTGCGGTTCGCCGCGCCCCGAGAGCAGCACCACCCGGCGGAGTCCGCTCGCCGCCGCAACCCGTCCGAACGCCGCCATCGCCCCGGCCGCGCCGGGCACCGCCAGATCCGGGTAGTACGCCACATAGGCGGCCTCCGTACCGTCCAGCGCGGCCGCCCACCCCGACTCGTCCTGCCAGTCGAAGGGCACCTCGCCGGCCCGCGACCCGGCCCGCACCGGCACCCCCAGCGCCGCCAGCCGCTCCGCGACCCGGCGGCCGGTCTTGCCGGTGCCACTCGTCACCAGAACCGTGCCCATGACCCGCGCCCCTTCCTGCGCGGTGCCGTCGGCCGCGCCCTTCTTCGTATACGTCGTGTTCGTCGTGTTCTTCGTCATGGCTCCAGACTTCCGGGACCCGGCCGCCGGGAACATCGTCGAGAAGCTCAGCTCCCTCCGCCTGCGTCTACGCTGTCGGCCATGGACGCTCTCGCCGGACTCCTGGACGGGCCGCGGGCGCGGGGCGCCTTCCTCCTGCGCATGGTGATGGAGCCGCCCTGGGCGGTACGGGTCGCCGACCGCGCCCCCATCTGCCTGATGTCGGTCACCCGGGGCGCGGCCTGGATCGTCCCGCCGGAGGGTGCCGCGCCGGTCCGCCTGGTGCCCGGTGACATCGCGGTGGTCCGCGGCCCCCACCCGTACACCGTCGCCGACGCCACCGGCACCGACCCGGGCGCCCTGGTCGGCCCCGGCGGTCTCTGCACCACCCTCCACGGGCAGCCGCTCTCCCAGGAGATGGTGCTGGGGGTACGGACCTGGGGCAACGCCGCCCACGGCTCCACGGCGGTCCTCGTCGGCACCTACCTGATGGACGGCGAGATCAGCCGCCGGCTGCTCGACGCGCTGCCCCCGCTGCTCCGGCTCCCCGCCGACGCCCGGACCGGGCCGCTGCTGCGGCTGCTCGACGCGGAGATCGCCCAGGACGAGCCGGGGCAGCACGTCGTCCTGGACCGGCTGCTCGACCTGCTGCTCATCGCCGTGCTGCGCGGCTGGTTCTCCCGGCCCGGCGCCGAGGCCCCCGCCTGGTACCGGGCCATGAGCGACCCCGTCGTCGGGGTGGCGCTCCGGCTCCTCCAGGACGACCCGGCGCACCCCTGGACCGTCGCCTCGCTCGCCGCCCGGGCCGGGGTGTCGCGGGCCGGGCTCGCCCGCCGCTTCACCGAACTCGTCGGCGAGCCCCCGATGGCGTACCTCACCGGCTGGCGGCTCGCGCTCGCCGCCGACCTGCTCCGGGAGAGCGACGCCACGGTGGAGGCGGTGGGCCGGAAGGTCGGCTACAGCGCCCCTTTCGCGTTCAGTACGGCGTTCAAGCGCGTCCGGGGAGTGAGCCCGCAGGAGTACCGCGGCAACTTGCCGGAGCAGCAACAGAACTTGCCCGAACGCTGACCTCCGGTGAGGGTGGCGCCATGAGCAGCCACGCCGGACACGGCCACCACGACGCGCACACCCACGCCCACACCCACGCCCACACCCACAGCCACGGACCGGGCGCCGCAGGCGCGGGCACGGAGTTCGACTGGGACGTCATGGGCCCGATGCTGGAGCAGGAGGCGGAACTCAACAGCGGACCGTACGAGGAAGCGGCCCGCTGGATCGCCGCCCTGCCCACCGCCCCGAAGGTGCGCCGGGTGCTGGACGTCGGCAGCGGCCCCGGCGTCGTCACCTGCCTGCTGGCCGAGGTGTTCCCCGAGGCCGAAGTCGTCGCCGTGGACCCCACGCCCGCCCTGCTGGAGCGGACGAAGGACCGGGCCCGGCGCCTCGGGGTGAGCGACCGCGTCCGGACGCTGGAGGCCGAACTTCCGCAGGACGCAGCACGGTTGGGGGAGGCCGACCTCATCTGGGCCGGTAACTCCCTGCATCACATGGGCGACCAGCGCGCCGCCCTCGCCGGATTCGCCGAGAACCTGCGCCCCGGCGGGACCGTGGCGCTCCTGGAGGGCGGGCTCCCCACCCGGCGGCTGCCCCGGGACCTCGGCATCGGACGGCCCGGCCTGGAGGCCAGGATGGACGCGGCCTCCGCCGCCCGGTTCGACCGGATGCGGACCGAGCTCCCGGACAGCAAGCGGGAGGCCGAGGACTGGAGCGCCCTGATCGCGGCGGTCGGGCTGACCCCGCAGGGCACGCGCAGCTTCCTGCTGGACCTGCCGGCCCCGCTCTCCGCGTCCGCCCGCGAGCATGTGATCACCAAGCTGACCCGGGAGTACGAGGTCTTCGGCGAGCTGCTCGACGCCGAGGACCGCGCCGTACTGGAACGGCTGCTGGACCCCGAGGACCCGGCGGGGCTCCACCACCGGCCCGACGTCTACCTGCTCACCGCCCGCACGGTCCACCTCGGCCGCCGCGACTGAGACACCCTACGGGCCCTCTTCAGGAGGGCACCGGCTCCAACTGCCACCACTGGAAGGGGGAGTCGGTGTCCTCCCACTGCTGGACCGTCCCGCCCTCCTCGGTCGAACGGTCGGCGACCTCCATGACGAGTCCGCTGATGAAGCTGACCAGAGTCACCGTCCCCGGTGCCTCCAGATGCTGCTCGATGAGCCACTCCTGGGCGCCGAAGTTGTTGGCCTTCCACTGCTGGATGCGGACACCGTTCTCCGTGTCGGCATTGGCGACGTCCAGCCGCTTCCCGCTGTGCGCGTTGACCAGGTGGTAGAGGGCCGCGCCCTCGTGCACCGGGGAGAGCTGCCACTGCTGGGCCGCCGTCCCGTCCTCCTTGCCCTGCTGCACCCGGGCACCGCTGCCCTTGGCCGCGCCGTACACCTCCAGCACCAGGCCGCTGCCGACATTGCGCAGACGGTACGTGCCCGTCTCGACGACGGGCGCCGGATCGCTGCTCATCTTGCTCTCTCCCCGTTGGAGTTGGAGTGGGACCGTCGGCCGGGTGTCCGGGGACGGACCGACGAAGGCGCCCCCACCTCGGTCGGGGTGGGGGCGCCGGACGAACCTGGCGCTCAGGCGCCGATGTTGAACCCGGCCGGGTCCGGACCGAGCCGCTTGCCCTCGTCCAGCGCCGCGAAGGCGGCGAGGTCGTCGGCGTCCAGCTCGAAACCGAACACGTCGAGATTCTCCTCGATCCGCGACGGGGTCACGGACTTCGGGATCACGATGTTGCCCGTCTGCAGATGCCAGCGCAGGACGGCCTGGGCGGGGGTGCGGCCGTGCTTCTGGGCGATGGCGACGACCGTCGGCACCTCCAGGAGACCCTTGCCCTGGCCCAGCGGCGACCAGGCCTCGGTGGCGATCCCGTGCTCGGCGTGGAAGGCGCGCGCCTCGGCCTGCTGGAACTGGGGGTGCAGCTCGATCTGGTTGAGGACGGGGACCACGGAGGTCTCGTCCAGCAGCCGCTTCAAGTGCTCGGGGTAGAAGTTCGACACACCGATCGCCTTGGCGCGGCCGTCGGCGTAGATCTTCTCGAACGCCTTGTACGTGTCGGTGTACGCGTCCTTGGCCGGGACCGGCCAGTGGATCAGATACAGGTCGACGTAGTCCAGGCCGAGCTTGTCCAGCGAGGCGTCGAAGGCACGCAGCGTGTTGTCGTAACCCTGGTCGCCGTTCCACAGCTTGGTGGTGATGAAGAGCTCGTCACGGGCGACACCCGAGGCGGCGACGGCCTTGCCGGTGCCCACCTCGTTCTCGTAGATCGCGGCGGTGTCGATGGAGCGGTACCCGGACTCGATGGCCTTCGCGACCGCCTTCGTCGCCTCGTCGTCCGGCACCTGCCAGACACCGAAACCGAGCTGCGGCATTTCGAGGCCGTTGTTGAGGGTGATGGAGGGGACCTGGCTCACGAGCGGTCGATCCTAACGTCGTCGGTTGGTACTCCCCACGACAACGAGCGGGCGGCCCCGGTCATTCCCGTTCCATGATCCGGAATGGGCGGTGGCCGGTCAGTGGTAGAGCGCGTCGACCTCGACCGCGTACGCCGTCTCGATCGCCCTGCGCTTCAGCTTCAGCGACGGCGTCAGCAGCCCGTGCTCCTCGGTGAACGGGTGGGCCAGTATCCGGAACGTACGGATCGACTCGGCCTGCGAAACCGCCGTGTTGGCGGCCACCACCGCCCGCCTGACCTCCATTTCCAGGTCCGGGTCGCGCACCAGCTCGGCGGGGCCCAGCGGCGTGCGGCCCTGCATGGAGAGCCAGTGGTCCACGGACTCCTGGTCGACGGTGACCAGCGCCGCGATGTACGGGCGGTCGTTGCCGACGACGATGCACTGGGCGACCAGCGGATGGGCCCGCACCCGCTCCTCCAGACCGGCCGGCGACACGCTCTTGCCGCCGGACGTCACCAGGATCTCCTTCTTCCGCCCGGTGATCGTCAGATAGCCGTCCTCGTCCAGCGAACCGAGGTCCCCGGTGGCCAGCCAGCCGTCTTCGAAGGTGGCCCGGGTCGCCGCCGGATTGTTCAGGTAGCCGGAGAAGACGTTGGGGCCGTGCACCCACACCTCGCCGTCGTCCGCGATGTGCACCGAGGTGCCGGGGATGGGCAGCCCGACCGTGCCGTACCGGGTGCGCTCGGGCGGGTTGGCGGTCGCCGCCGCCGTGGACTCGGTGAGCCCGTACCCCTCGAAGACACTCACCCCGGCGCCCGCGAAGAACAGGCCGAGCCGGCGGTTCATGCCCGAGCCGCCCGACATCGCGTGCCGCACCCGGCCGCCCATCGCGTCGCGGACCCTCTTGTAGACGACCTTGTCGAAGAACTGGTGCTGCATCCGCAGCCCGGCGGACGGTCCGGGCCCGAGGCCGAACGCCTTCTGCTCCAGCGCCTCGGCGTACTTCACCGCGATGTCCACGGCCTTGTCGAACGGCCCGGCCCTCCCCTCCGCCTCGGCCTTGCGCCGGGCGCCGTTGAAGACCTTCTCGAAGATGTACGGCACCGCCAGGATGAACGTGGGCCGGAACGTCATCAGGTCCGGCATCAGGGCGTTCGCCGACAGCTCCGGCTGGTGGCCGAGTTTGACCCGCCCCCGTACCGCCGCGATCTCCACCATCCGGCCGAAGACGTGCGCCAGCGGCAGGAAGAGCAGGGTGGCCGCCTCGTCGCCGGGCTTGGAGTGGAACACGGGCTCCCAGCGGGCGACCATCGTGTCGCTCTCGAACATGAAGCTCGCATGGGTGATCACGCACCCCTTGGGGCGGCCCGTCGTGCCCGAGGTGTAGATCACCGTCGCCACGGACTCGGGTGTCACCGCGCGCCGGTGCCGGTGCACCACCTCGTCGTCGACCATCCCGCCAGCGCCGACCAGCTCGTCCACCGCACCGGCGTCCAGCTGCCAGAGCCGCTTGAGGTTCGGCAGCCGGTCGATCACCGAGCCGACGGTCATCGCGTGGTCCTCGTGCTCGACCATCACCGCCACCACTTCGGCGTCGTGCAGCATCCAGTGGACCTGCTCGGCGGACGAGGTCGGGTAGATGGGCACCGACTGGGCCCCGACCGACCAGAGCGCGAAGTCGAAGAGCGTCCACTCGTACCGGGTACGGGACATCAGGGCGACCCGGTCGCCGAACCGGATCCCGTGCGCGATCAGGCCCTTGGCCAGGGCCAGCACCTCGTCGCGGAAAGCCGCCGAGCTCACATCCCGCCACTGTCCTCCCGCGTCCTTGCGGCCGAGCGCGACCCGCTGCGGATCGTCGTCCGCGTAGTCGAAGACCGCATCGGCCAGACCGCCGACTTGGGGCGGCGCGGCCATGGGTGGGACAGTGAATTCACGCAATGACCTGCTCCTCGTGGCGCTCCGCACAGCGCCGCGACGCTACCCCAACCAGGGGCCCGGCGGGAGGGTCCGAACCCCCCGTAAAACGTGGCATTCGCAGAGGTCAACCGTCGAAATCCGGCCAGATGGGCAAGGCCCGGGCGCACTTCTGACGGAGGCGTAAGCGGCTCGCGGTCAAATCTCCACCGAATCCGACCGAGGTGATCACTCCCGGTCTCTGGCGGTACGAGGTGTTATGCACCGCTATCGGCCGGTGCTGTCCTCGGGGTGCACACCGCTCTTGGCCGGTACGAGTCATCCTCCGCCACCCCGGTGCAGCCGGTCCCCGCCCGCCAGGATGGCCGCCGCCAGCGCGTCCGCCGCCTCCTGCGCCGCGCCCCGGCGGTCACCGTGCAGCAGGACGAAGTCGACGCCGCCCGGCTCCGGCAGCCCCGCCCGCGCCGGAACCGGCACGAGCCCCGGCGGGATCAGCCCCCGCGAGTGCACCATCACGCCAAGACCCGCCCGCGCCGCCGCGACCAGGGCGCTCAGGCTCGTACTCGTACACGCGATCCGCCAGGCCCGCCCGTGCTCCTCCAGGACCTCCAGTGCGCGGGCCCGGGTGATGCCCGGCGGCGGGAAGACGATGAGCGGCACCGGACGTTCCGGGTCGATCCGCAGCTGCGGCGCGCCGATCCAGTCCAGCGCGTCCTGCCACACCAGCTCGCCGTGTGTGTCGCCGGTCCTCCGCTTGGCCAGCACCAGGTCGAGCCTGCCCGCCTCCAGCTGCCGGTGCAGCGTCCCGGACAGCTCCACCGTGAGTTCCAGTTCGACCTCCGGATGGTCGCGGCGGAACGACTCCAGGATCTCCGGCAGCCGGGTCAGCACGAAGTCCTCGGACGCCCCGAAACGGAGCCGGCCGCGCAGCCGGGTGCCCGCGAAGAACGCCGCGGCCCGCTCGTGCGCCCGCAGGATCGTCCGGGCGAAACCGAGCATCGCCTCCCCGTCCTCGGTCAGGTCGACCCGGTGGGTGTCCCGGGCGAACAGCTGCCGGCCGGCCGCCTCCTCCAGCCGCCGGACGTGCTGGCTGACGGTGGACTGCCGGATCCCGAGCCGACGGGCGGCCTGGGTGAAGCTCAAGGTCTGGGCAACCGCGAGGAAGGTGCGGAGCTGGGCGGGGTCGTAGGAGGTGTCCACGCCCACCACGCTAACGTCCTCCATCGCGTTCCGTGATGACAGTCAGAGCGGTGTGAGGGATTCCCGATCGCCGGGCTCCGGGCAGGATGGTGGGGTCCACCAGCGCGCCGAAGAATCACGTGGAGCACATGAGCCGCCGCCGCACCCTCGCCCTGCCGTCCTGGCTGCCGGTCGACGCGTACATCCTGGCGCTGATCGGCACGGTCGTCCTCGCCGCGCTGCTGCCCGCCCGGGGCACCGCCGCCGACGTGGCGGGCGGGGCCTCCACCGGGGCGGTCGCCCTGCTCTTCTTCCTCTACGGGGCCCGGCTCTCCACCGCCGAGGCGCTGGACGGGCTGAAGCACTGGCGGCTCCACCTCACCGTCCTGGCCTGCACGTTTCTCATCTTTCCGCTGCTGGGGCTGGCGAGCGGGGGCCTGGTTCCGTACGTGCTGACGCCCGAGCTCCAGGCGGGCTTCCTCTTCCTGTGCCTGGTGCCGTCGACGATCCAGTCCTCGATCGCCTTCACCTCGATCGCCCGGGGCAACGTGCCCGCCGCGATCTGCGCCGGATCCTTCTCCAGCCTCGCCGGGATCCTCCTCACCCCGCTGCTCGCGGCCCTCCTGCTCGGCTCCACCGGCGGCGGGTTCTCGGCGGACTCGCTGCTGAAGATCGTGCTCCAGCTGCTCGTGCCGTTCCTCGCCGGACAGTTCCTGCGCCGCTGGGTCGGCGGCTTCCTGGCCCGGCACAAGAAGGTGCTCGGTCTGGTGGACCGTGGCTCGATCCTGCTGGTCGTCTACACCGCGTTCAGCGAGGGCATGGTCGCCGGTATCTGGCATCAGGTCACCCCCGCCCGGCTCGGCGGCCTGCTCGCGGCGGAGGCGGTCCTGCTCGCGGTGATGCTGGCGCTGACCTGGTACGGGGCTCGGCGGCTCGGCTTCGGCCGGGAGGACCGGATCGCCATCCAGTTCGCCGGATCGAAGAAGAGCCTGGCGGCGGGGCTGCCGATGGCGAGCGTGCTGTTCGGGGCGCATGCGAGCCTCGCCGTGCTGCCACTGATGCTCTTCCACCAGATGCAGCTGATGGTCTGCGCGGTCATCGCCAAACGCCGCTCGCGGGACCCGGAGCCCGAGTCGGTGCGGAACCGGGAGGACGCCGGTTCCGGGCCGGTGTCGGACCCGGCGGTTACGGTGACTTCGTGACTTTCCAACCGCTGGAGGACGACTTTCCCCACGGCGCGGGCAACCCCGCCCGCGGCGCTCTGCGGCACGCGGGCTACACCCGGCTCGCCCAGCTCACCGAGGTGACGGCGGCGGAAGTGCTGGCGCTGCACGGGGTCGGTCCGAAGGCGGTCAGGGTGCTGCGCGAGGCGCTGGCGGCCGAGGGGCTGTCCTTCGCCGGGGAGTGAGCCCCGGGGCTTCCCGGCCGGTGGGTGAGGCCGTCAGTGGACCCCCGACTCCAGCGCGATCCGGTGCTCACCCGCGTACACGTTCATCGAAGGCCCCCGCAGGAACCCCACCAGGGTCAGTCCGCTCTCCGCCGCCAGGTCCACCGCCAGCGATGACGGCGCCGAGACCGCGGCGAGTACCGGGATCCCGGCCATCACCGCCTTCTGCGCCAGCTCGAACGAGGCCCGCCCCGACACCAGCAGTACCGCCCGCGACAACGGCAGCCGCCCGTCCGTCAGCGCCCGTCCCACCAGCTTGTCGACCGCGTTGTGCCGCCCCACGTCCTCCCGGACGTCCAGCAGCTCGCCCTCCTCGGAGAAGAGGGCCGCCGCGTGCAGCCCCCCGGTCCGGTCGAACACCTTCTGCGCTTCCCGCAGCCGGTCCGGGAGGGCGGAGAGCAGCTCGGGCGTCACGCGTACCGGGGGAGTGTCGCCGACCGGGTGCCGGGTGGTGGTGCGCACCGCGTCCAGGCTGGCCTTGCCGCACAGGCCGCAGGAGGAGGTGGTGTAGACGTTCCGCTCCAGCGTGATGTCGGGGACCACGACCCCGGGGGCGAGCTTCACGTCCACCACGTTGTACGTGTTCACCCCGTCGGCGGTCGCCCCGGCGCAGTAGACGATCGACTGGACCTCGTCCCCCTCGGCGATCACGCCCTCGCTCACCAGGAACCCCGCCGCCAGCGCGAAGTCGTCACCCGGGGTGCGCATCGTGATGGCCAGCGGCTTTCCGTTCAGCCGGATCTCCAGGGGCTCCTCCGCGACGAGCGTGTCGGCGCGGGAGGAGACGGCCCCGTCCCGGATGCGGAGGGTGCGGCGGCGCTCGGTGACCCGTCCCATGAGGCTGAACCCGATTCTGTCGGTGTGCGGAGCCGAAGCCTGGCCCCGTCATTGTCCTGCACACGCACCGCGCCGGCACAGCACGGGGGCCGGGCTGTTGTCAATGCTCCAACGTGTGGGCCGGATTCCTGTGGGATCACGTGCCCTTGTACTGGGCGGTAGCGACCAAGACTGGATGTTTCCTGCCCTACCCAACGATGGGAACCCGAATGACCGGCTCACGTGTCGTGGCGCTCGGCCACTATCAGCCCGCCAAGGTGCTCACCAACGACGATCTGGCGGCCATGGTCGACACGAGCGACGAGTGGATCACGAGCCGGGTCGGCATCAAGACCCGGCACGTGGGCGGCCCCGACGAGCCGGTGGACGAGCTGGCCGCACACGCGGGTGCCAAGGCGCTGGCCGCCGCCGGTCTGCAGCCCTCCGACATCGATCTGGTGCTGGTGGCCACCTCCACCGCCATCGACCGGTCCCCGAGCATGTCGGCGCGGGTCGCGGCGCGGCTCGGCATGGGTTCGCCCGCCGTCATGGACATCAACGTGGTCTGCTCGGGCTTCACACACGCCCTGGCCGTCGCCGACCACACGATCCGGGCCGGTGCGGCGACCCGGGCGCTGGTCATCGGCGCCGACAAGATGGGTGACATCGCGGACTGGACGGACCGCACCACCTGTGTCCTGCTCGGCGACGGCGCGGGCGCCGCCGTCGTCACCGCCGACCCCTCGGCCCCCGACACCCCGGGCGGCCCCGGGATCGGACCGGTGCTGTGGGGATCGGTGCCGGAGATGGGCAACGCCGTGAGGATCGAGGGCACGCCGCCGCGCTTCGCGCAGGAGGGGCAGTCCGTCTACCGCTGGGCCACCACCCAGCTTCCCCCCATCGCCCGCAAGGTCTGCGAGAAGGCGGGCGTCGCCCCGGAGGACCTGGCCGCCGTGGTCCTGCACCAGGCCAACCTGCGCATCATCGAGCCGGTCGCGCGGAAGATCGGCGCGGTCAACGCGATCATCGCGCGGGACGTGGTCGACTCCGGGAACACCTCCGCCGCCTCCATCCCGATGGCGCTCTCCAAGCTCGTGGAGCGCGGTGAGGTCGCCTCCGGCGCACCCGTCCTGCTCTTCGGTTTCGGCGGGAACCTCTCGTACGCCGGACAGGTCATCCGCTGCCCCTGAGCGCTCCCGGGGCGTCTTTGTCCTGGGTGTGGAGAAAGTTGGGGCTGATTCCTGCGCAACTTCTTCCCACTCCGGGAAAGCGCTGCTACGTTCCCCTCGAAAGCCCGACGGACTGGCCGGATGTGGCGGGGAGGGACGCGTGAGACGTATGACGGCACGACCCGCGAACGCGCATCAGGCACGGCTGCTCCGGCTGCTGCGCGACGGGGGCCCCAACTCCCGTGCGCAACTCGGTGATCAGGTCGACCTCTCGCGCTCCAAGCTCGCCGTCGAGGTGGACCGGCTGCTGGAGACCGGACTGGTGGTGGCCGACGGGCTCGCCGCATCCCGTGGCGGGCGCCGCTCGCACAACATCCGGCTCGCCCCCGAACTGCGCTTCCTCGGGGTCGACATCGGTGCCACCTCCATCGATGTCGCCGTCACCAACGCGGAGCTGGAGGTACTGGGACACCTCAACCAGCCGATGGACGTGCGCGAGGGGCCCGTGGCCGTCTTCGAGCAGGTCCTGGCGATGGCGGCCAAGCTCAGGGCCTCCGGCCTCGCCGAAGGTTTCGACGGTGCGGGCATCGGGGTCCCCGGCCCCGTCCGCTTCCCCGAAGGCGTGCCGGTCGCGCCGCCGATCATGCCCGGCTGGGACGGTTTCCCGGTCCGCGAGGCGCTCAGCCAGGATCTGGGCTGCCCCGTCATGGTCGACAACGACGTGAACCTCATGGCGATGGGCGAGCAGCACGCGGGCGTCGCCCGTTCCGTGGGCGACTTCCTGTGCGTCAAGATCGGTACGGGTATCGGCTGCGGGATCGTCGTCGGCGGTGAGGTCTACCGGGGTACGACGGGCAGCGCCGGGGACATCGGGCACATCCAGGTGGAACCGGACGGCCGGGCCTGCGCCTGCGGCAACAAGGGCTGCCTGGAAGCCCACTTCAGCGGTGCCGCCCTGGCCCGCGACGCGGAGGACGCCGCCCGCGAGGGCCGCTCGCCCGAGCTCGCGGCCCGGCTGGAGGCGGCGGGACGTCTCACCGCCGCCGATGTGGCCGCCGCGGCGGCGGCCGGGGACGCGGCCGCGCTCGACCTGATCCGCGAAGGCGGCAACCGGGTCGGGCAGGTCATCGCCGGCCTCGTCAGCTTCTTCAATCCCGGTCTGGTGGTGATCGGCGGCGGGGTCACCGGCCTCGGTCACAACCTCCTCGCCAGTGTCCGCACCCAGGTCTACCGGCAGTCCCTGCCCCTGGCCACCGGCAACCTCCCCATCGTGCTGGGCGAGTTGGGCCCCACCGCCGGAGTGATCGGCGCGGCCCGGCTCATCAGCGACCACCTCTTCTCACCGGCCTGACCGCACCGACCCGCCCCACCCGGCCACCCCGCGCCGGACGCCTCACCCGCCCCCGCCACACCCGCGTCGGCCGCACCACCCGGTCACCCCCGCGCCGGCCGCCCCACCCGCACCCAGCACCGTACGCACCACCGTCCTGGTCAGGTACTCGTCACGTACCACCCGTCAGCAGCCGCTCGCGGTGCCGCCGGCTCCACGGCACCTCCAGCCCTGCGCCCTGCCCGCTCACCGGCCCTCCTCGAACGCCCGGCACCCGCCCGGCAGGGGAGACCCCATTCGCCGAGGGGATTCGTCATGGCACCAGAACCACCCCTGCTCACCATGTCCGGCATCACCAAGTCCTTCCCCGGCGTACGCGCCCTGGACGGCGTCGACCTGGAGGTCCAGGCCGGCGAGGTCCACTGCCTCCTCGGCCAGAACGGCGCGGGCAAGTCCACCCTCATCAAGGTGCTCGCCGGGGCCCACCAGCCCGACGACGGCGAGATCACCTGGCGCGGCGAAGCCGTCCGGCTCAAGTCCCCGATCGCCGCCATGCGCCTGGGAATTGCCACGATCTACCAGGAACTCGACCTGGTGGAAGGGCTGTCGGTCGCCGAGAACGTCTTCCTCGGCCATGAACCGACCAGTGCGGGCTTCATCGTCCGTACGGGGGAGGGGCGCCTCGCCGCGAAGGCGCTCCTCGCCCGACTCGGCCACCCGGAGATCGACCCCGCCCGGGCGGTCGGTGACCTCTCCGCCGCCCAGCAGCAGATCGTCTCCATGGCACGGGCCCTCTCCCACGACGTACGGCTCATCGTGATGGACGAGCCCTCCGCCGCGCTCGACCCCGACGAGGTCGACAACCTCTTCCGGATCGTCGACAGCCTGACCGCCGACGGGGTCGCCGTCGTCTACATCTCGCACCGGCTGGAGGAGATCCGCCGCATCGGCGACCGGGTCACCGTGCTGAAGGACGGCCGGGCGGTCGCGGTCGGGCTGCCCGCCGCCGACACCCCGACACGCGACATCGTTGCCATGATGACCGGCCGCGATGTCGAGTACGTCTTCCCGCCGCGCCCGGACGAGGCCTCCGAGAACATCACGGAACCCGTGCTGAGAGTCCAAGGCCTTTCCCGCAAGGGCGAGTTCGCGCCAGTCGACCTCGAACTGCGGCCCGGCGAGATCGTCGGCCTCGCCGGACTCGTCGGCTCCGGCCGCTCGGAGATCCTGGAGACGATCTACGGCGCCCGCAAGGCGACCACGGGGACCGTCACCGTCGCGGGCAAGCAGCTCCGCCCCGGCAGCGTCCGCGCCGCCGTCGCCGCCGGGATCGGTCTCGCCCCCGAGGAGCGCAAGGCCCAGGCCCTGCTGATGACCGAGTCCGTCACCCGTAACGTCTCCGTCTCCTCCCTCTCCCGGTTCGCCCGGGTGGGCTGGATCGACCGGGGCGGCGAGCGGCGGGCCGCGCAGCAGGCCACCCGCGAACTCTCGCTGCGGCCGGACAACCCGGACACCCCCGTCCGTACCCTCTCCGGCGGCAACCAGCAGAAGGCCGTCCTAGCCCGCTGGCTGCTGCGCGGCTGCCGGGTCCTGCTGCTGGACGAACCCACCCGTGGCGTCGACGTCGGCGCCCGCGCCGAGCTCTACGCCGTGATCCGCCGGCTGGCCGACGAAGGCCTCGCCGTACTGCTCGTCTCCAGCGAAGTGCCCGAAGTCCTGGGCCTCGCCGACCGGGTGCTGGTGCTCCGGGAGGGTCACGTGGTCCACGCGGCCCCCGCCCAGGAGCTCGACGAGCACCGCGTACTCGACCTCGTGATGGAAGGGAGCCCGACGCCATGACACAGCCCGCCCCGTCGGCGCAGCACAACGGGCCGGACAAGGGGGCCCTCGCCGGTCCCTCCGACGCGCCGCCCTCGAAAACGGGCGGCGGCCGGCCGGCCCTGGGCCTGCGGCTCGACGTCCGGATCCTGTCCCTGCTCGGTGTGCTCGCCGCCCTGATCCTGGTCGGCGGCATCACCGAACCGGACTCCTTCCTGGACACCGGGAACCTCCAGCTGATCCTGACGCAGGCCTCCGTCATCGGTGTCGTCACCGTCGGCATGACCTTCGTCATCATCAGCGGCGGCATCGACCTCTCCGTCGGGGCGATGGTCGCCCTCGCCTCGGTGTGGGCGACGACCCTGGCCACCCAGGAGTACGGCTTCGCCGGCATCGCGTTCACCGCGGTCGTCGTCGGCCTCGCCGCCGGACTCGTGAACGGCGTGCTCATCGCGTACGGGGGAATGGTCCCGTTCATCGCGACGCTCGCCATGCTCGCCTCGGCGCGCGGCCTGGCCCTCCAGATCACCGACGGCAAGACCCAGATCGTCACCGTCGACTCCGTCCTGAACCTGGGCCTGCCGGACTCCTACTTCCTGGGGATCCCGCCGCTGGTCATCATGTTCGCCGCGGTCACCGTCATCGGCTGGCTGGTCCTCAACCGGACCACCTTCGGCCGCCGCACGGTCGCCGTCGGCGGCAACGCGGAGGCCGCCCGGCTCGCCGGGATCGACGTCCGCCGCCAGCGCCTGTACCTCTACCTGCTCTCCGGGCTCTGCTGCGGCATCGCCGCCTTCATGCTGATCGTGCTGGCCGGCTCCGGCCAGAACACCAACGGCAACCTGTACGAGCTCGACGCCATCGCCGCCGCGATCATCGGCGGGACCCTGCTCAGCGGCGGCCGCGGCACCATCGTCGGCTCCGTGCTCGGCGTCCTCATCTTCACCACGATCACCAACATCTTCGCGCTCAACAACCTCCAGAGCGACGTCCAGCAGATCGCCAAGGGCGCCATCATCGTCGCCGCCGTCCTCGTCCAGCGCCGCACCCTGCGCGGCGGGGAGACCTGAGCAACTCGCCCGCCCTGAACCGCACTTCTCCATCCTGAGCCGTACTTTCCCCGTCCCGAGCCGCACTTCGCACGTCACCCACCGGATGAAGGGTCAGACCGTCATGCCAGAAACCAGCCGCAGAGGGCTGCTGTTCGGAGCCTCAGCCATCTCCGCGGGCGCGCTCCTCACCGCCTGCACCAGCAACGAGCCGAAGAACGCGCAGCCCGCGAGCAACAGCCAGCCCGCCGCCGACGACAAGCCGGGCAAGCCCGTCACCATCGGCTTCGCCGGGCCGCAGGCCGACCACGGCTGGCTCAACGCCATCAACGTGAACGCCAAGTCCCGGGCGGAGAAGTACTCCGAGGTGACGCTGGAGATCACCGAGGGCTCCAACGACACCGCCGCCCAGATCGGGCAGGTCAAGACCCTCATCAACAAGAAGGTCGACGTCCTCGTCATCCTCCCCGCCGACGGCAAGGCGCTCACCCAGGTCGGCCTGGAGGCGATGAGGGCGGGCATCCCCGTCGTCAACCTGGACCGGATCTTCGCCTCCCCGCAGGCCTACCGCTGCTGGGTCGGCGGCGACAACTACGGCATGGGCCTCAACGCCGGGCACTACATCGGCGAACAGCTCAAGGGCAAGGCGAACGCCAAGGTCGTAGAGCTCGCCGGCATCGACAACCTGGAGCTGACCAAGCAGCGCAGCCAGGGCTTCGCCGACGCGCTCAAGAACTACCCCAACATCAAGCTGGTGGCCCGTCAGGCCGCCGAGTTCACCGTCGAGTCGGGCCAGGCGAAGATGGCCCAGCTCCTCCAGGCGCAGAAGCAGATCGACGCCCTGTGGAACCACGACGACGACCAGGGTGTCGGCGCGCTGAGGGCCATCCAGCAGGCGGGCCGCGACGAGTTCATCATGGTCGGCGGCGCCGGCGCGAAGTCCGCGATGGACGCCATCAAGGCCGACAACTCGGTCATCAAGGCGACCGTCCTCTACCCGCCGACGATGGCCGCGTCCGCGATCGACCTGGCGCGGGCACTCGGCCAGAGCAAGGGCGTCAGCGGCCTCTCCGAGATGGAGATCCCGACCTCCCTGACCCTGTACTCCGCCGTCGTGACCAAGGACAACATCGATCAGTACCTGCCGACGGGCTTCAACTGACCGGGACTCCGGGGGATGCGGCGAGCGCATCCCCCGGCCCGTTACCGCACACCGATGAGGAGGAAGTCCGCATGGCCCGTAGTCAAGAGACGGAAGCGCAGACCGCAGCACCGCCGCCGCAGCAGGCGCGAGGAACGCTCGGGGTCGGCATGGTCGGATACGCGTTCATGGGCGCCGCCCACTCGCAGGGGTGGCGCACCGCGGGACACGTCTTCGACCTGCCGGTGCGGCCCTCTCTCGCCGCGATCTGCGGACGCGACCGTGCGGCCGTCGACGCCGCCGCCGCCCGGCACGGCTGGGCGGCCGCGGAGACCGACTGGCGGGCGCTGATCGCCCGGGACGATGTCCAGTTGATCGACATCTGCACCCCCGGCGACAGCCATGCGGAGATCGCCATCGCCGCCCTGGAGGCGGGCAAGCACGTGCTCTGCGAGAAGCCGCTCGCCAACACGGTCGCCGAGGCGGAGGCCATGGTCCGGGCCGCCGAAGCGGCCGAGGCCCGGGGCCAGGTGGCGATGGTGGGCTTCAACTACCGCAAGGTGCCCGCCATCACCTACGCCCGGCAGCTCATCGCGGACGGCCGCCTCGGCACCCTGCGCCACGTACGCGCCAGCTACCTCCAGGACTGGCTGGTCGACCCGGCCTCCCCGCTCACCTGGCGGCTCAAGCGCGAACACGCCGGGTCGGGCGCGCTGGGCGACCTGGGGGCCCACATCGTGGACCTCGCCCAGTACCTGGCGGGGGAGCTGCTGACCGGTGTGTCGGCGGTCAGCGAGACCTTCGTACGGGAGCGGCCCCTGCTCTCCCGTACGCCTGCCGGTACGTCGGCCGCGCTCTCCGGCGCGGCGGACGCGGTGGAGCGGGGCGAAGTGACCGTGGACGACGCGGCGATCTTCACCGGCCGCCTCGCCTCCGGCGCCCTGGCCTCCTTCGAGGCGACCCGGATGGCGGCCGGGCGCAAGAACGCGCTGCGGCTGGAGATCAACGGGGAGCTGGGCTCGCTCGCCTTCGACCTGGAGCGGCTCAACGAGCTGTCCTTCCACGACCACACCGAACCCGCCGCCACCGCCGGCTTCCGGCGCATCCTGGTCACCGAGCCCGAACACCCCTACCTGGAGGCCTGGTGGCCGCCGGGCCACGCCCTCGGGTACGAGCACACCTTCGTCCACCAGGCCCGTGACGTGGTCCGCACGATCACCGAAGGCACCCCGGCCCGGCCCTCGTTCGCGGACGGCCTCCAGGTCCAGCGGGTGCTGGCCGCCGTCGAGGAGAGCGCCGCGAAGAACTCCGTCCACACCCCTGTCCCGTCGTCCTAGGAGGCAGCCGCCCATGCCCCGCCCCTTCACCCTCTTCACCGGCCAGTGGGCCGACCTCCCGCTGGAGGAGGTCTGCCGCCACGCCCGGGACTTCGGCTACGACGGCCTCGAACTCGCCTGCTGGGGAGACCACTTCGAGGTCGACAAGGCCCTGGCCGACCCCGGCTACCTCGACAGCAGGCACCAACTGCTCGACAAGTACGGGCTGAAGTGCTTCGCGATCTCCAACCACCTGGTCGGCCAGGCCGTCTGCGACAACCCGATCGACGAACGCCACCAGGGCATCCTGCCCGCCCGCATCTGGGGCGACGGCGAGGCCGAAGGCGTACGGCAGCGGGCGGCGGCCGAGATCGCGGACACCGCCCGTGCCGCCGCCGCCTTCGGGGTGGACACCGTCATCGGGTTCACCGGCTCCTCGATCTGGCACCTGGTCGCCATGTTCCCGCCGGTCCCGCCGCACATGATCGAGCGGGGCTACGAGGACTTCGCGGAACGCTGGAACCCGATCCTGGACGTCTTCGACGCCGAGGGGGTGCGCTTCGCCCACGAGGTGCACCCGAGCGAGATCGCGTACGACTACTGGACCACCAAGCGCGCCCTCGAAGCGGTGGACCACCGGCCCGCGTTCGGGCTGAACTTCGACCCGAGCCACTTCGTCTGGCAGGACCTCGACCCGGTGGGCTTCCTCTACGACTTCCGGGACCGGATCTACCACGTGGACTGCAAGGAGGCCCGCAAGCGCCTCGACGGCCGCAACGGCCGGCTCGGCTCGCACCTGCCGTGGGGCGACCCCCGGCGCGGCTGGGACTTCGTCTCCGCCGGCCACGGTGACGTGCCCTGGGAGGACGTCTTCCGGATGCTCCGGTCCATCGGCTACGAGGGCCCGGTCTCCGTCGAGTGGGAGGACGCGGGCATGGACCGGCTGCACGGCGCTCCGGAAGCGCTTGCCAGCCTCAAGCGGTTCGATTTCGACCCGCCGTCGGCCTCCTTCGACGCGGCCTTCGGAGGCGGCGAGTAGCACCACCGGGAAGGACTGGCCCCGGGGGCAAGGCCTCGTGAAGTGCCCACGGGGCTGCCTCGCGCTGCCCGGAATCTCCTTTGTCCTGGCGGAAGCAGAAGTTCGACTTCACCGTTGCACAAGGGCTTTCCGTCCCGGACGAACAGGTCTACCGTCCACCACGTGTACACGACATGACTCGCGTCACCGGGGTCGCTCCCGTCTCCGGTGACGCACGCGCGGCAGTCCCCGCGCGGCACGGCACGGCTACACCCGCCCGTACAACCGGCACTCTCCGGAGGACCACGTGCACAGAACCAGAAAGCGGCTCCTGGCCGGGACCCGCGTCCGTAAATCGCTCGCGCTGTTCACCGGCGCACTCCTCGCCGCCGCGACCCTGACCCTCGGCTCCGCCCCCGGCGCCACCGCCCACCCCGGTCACCCGGGCCACGAGGAGCCCGTGGCGGAGGACTTCCAGCAGGTCACCCTCGCCAAGGGTGCGGAGGAGACCGGCGAGCCCATGTCGCTCGCCGTCCTCCCCGACCGCAGCGTGCTGCACACCTCACGCAACGGCGAACTGCGGATCACCGACAGCGCCGGCAACACCAGGGTCTCCGGCACCCTCCCCGTGTACACGCACGACGAGGAAGGCCTCCAAGGCGTCGGTGTCGAACCCGACTTCGCCGAGAACCGGGCCATCTACCTGTTCTACGCGCCCCCGTTGGACACTCCTGCGGGCGACGCCCCGGAGACGGGCACCGCCGCCGACTTCGCGAAGTTCGACGGGGTCAACCGGCTCTCCCGCTTCGTCCTCAACGAGGACGGCACCCTCGACACCGCCAGCGAGAAGAAGGTCCTGGACGTCCCCACCTCGCGCGGCATCTGCTGCCACGTCGGCGGCGACATCGACTTCGACAAGGACGGGAACCTCTACCTCTCCACCGGCGACGACACCAACCCCTTCGCCTCCGACGGCTTCACCCCGATCGACGAACGCCCGGACCGCAACCCGGCGTTCGACGCCCGCCGCACCTCCGGCTCCACCAACGACCTGCGCGGAAAGATCCTGCGCATCAAGGTCGCCGAGGACGGCTCGTACACCGTCCCGGAGGGGAACCTCTTCGAGCCCGGGACGGACAAGACGCGCCCCGAGATCTACGCGATGGGCTTCCGCAACCCGTTCCGCTTCTCCGTCGACCAGGCCACCGGCATCGTGTACGTCGGTGACTACGGCCCCGACGCCGGCTCGGCCGACCCGAAGCGCGGGCCGGCCGGGAAGGTGGAGTTCGCCCGGGTGACGAAGGCCGGCAACTTCGGCTGGCCCTACTGCGTCGGTGAGAACGAGCCGTACATCGACTACGACTTCGCCACCAAGACCTCCGGCGCCGCCTTCGACTGCGCCAACCTGAAGAACGAGTCGCCGCACAACACCGGCCTCGTCGACCTGCCGCCGGCCGAGGCCGCCTGGATCCCGTACGACGGCGGCTCGCTGCCCGAGTTCGGTACGGGCTCCGAGTCCCCGATGGGTGGACCGGTCTACCGCTACGACGCGGACCTCGACTCCCCGGTCAAGTTCCCCGAGGCCTACGACGGCGACTTCTTCGCCGGTGAGTTCGGCCGCAAGTGGATCAAGCGCATCGAGCAGGACGCCGACGGCGCCGTCCAGTCCATCAACGACGTGCCGTGGTCCGGTACGCAGATCATGGACATGGCCTTCGGCCCGGACGGGGCGCTCTACGTCCTGGACTACGGCCTCGCCTGGTTCGGCGGCGACGAGAACTCCGCGCTCTACCGCATCGAGAACGCCACCGGAGGCCGCTCACCCATCGCGGAGGCCTCCGCCAACAAGACCTCGGGCACCGCGCCCCTGAAGGTGAAGTTCTCCTCGGCCGGCACAGCGGACGGCGACGACGACCCCCTCACGTACGCCTGGGACTTCGGTAACGGCGGGACCTCCACCGCCGCCAACCCCACCTACACGTACAAGAAGAACGGCACTTACACCGCCACCGTCACCGCCGAGGACCCGACCGGCCGCACCGGCTCGGCCAGCGTCCACGTGACCGTAGGCAACACCGCCCCCACCGTGGAACTGGTGCTCCCCGAGGACGGCCAGCTCTTCGCCTTCGGTGACTCCGTGCCCTTCAAGGTCAACGTCAGCGACCCGGAGGACGGCACCATCGACTGCACCAAGGTCGAGGTCAAGTTCACCCTGGGCCACGACAGCCACGGCCACGACATCACCACCGAGCACGGCTGCGAAGGCACCATCAAGACCGCCATGGAAGGCGGCCACGACCCCAACGCCAACATCTACGGCGGCATTTCGGCGTCCTACACCGACAACGGCGGTGGTGGCCAGGCCAAGCTGACCGGCAAGGACACCTCGCGCCTCCAGCCCCGGCACCGCCAGGCCGAGCACTACGACAACTCCTCCGGCGTCACCACACCGAGCAAGGCCGGCGCGCACGGCGGCAAGACCGTCGGTGACATCCACAACGACGACTGGATCTCCTTCAACACCTACGTCCTGGGTGGCACCACCAAGCTCACCGCCCGTACCTCGTCGGCCGGTTCGGGCGGCTTCCTCGAAGTGCGCACCGGATCGCCCACCGGCAAGATCCTCGGCTCGGGCCCGGTCCCGGTGACCGGCAGCTGGGACACCTTCCAGGACATCGACATCCCGCTGCGCGGAGCACCCAAGAAGCAGACCGAACTCTTCCTCGTCTTCAAGGGCGGCGACGGCGCGCTCTACGACATCGACGACTTCGAACTCTCCAACAGCCCGGTCGACAAGACCGCCAAGCGCGTCCTGGTCTTCTCCAAGACCGCCGGATTCCGCCACGACTCGATCCCGGCCGGCATCGCCGCACTGAAGGAGATCGGCAAGGACACCAACATCACGGTCGACTCCACCGAGTCCGCCGCCCAGTTCACCACCAGCAACCTCGCCCGCTACGACGCCGTCGCCTTCCTCTCCACCACCGGTGACGTCCTCAACGCCGAACAGCAGAAGGCGTTCGAGAACTACGTCGCCACCGGCGGCGGTTACGTCGGCATCCACGCGGCCGCCGACACCGAGTACGAGTGGGAGTTCTACGGCGGCCTCGTCGGCGCCTACTTCGACTCGCACCCGCAGATCCAGCCCGCCACCGTCCGCGTCGAGGACCACGACCATCCGGCCACCGCGCACCTGGACGAGGAGTGGGAGCGCACCGACGAGTGGTACAACTACCGCACCAACCCCCGGGACAAGGCGAAGGTGCTGGCCACCCTGGACGAGACCACCTACACCGGCGGCAACATGAAGGGCGACCACCCGATCTCCTGGTGCCAGACCTACCAGGGCGGCCGCTCCTTCTACACCGGCCTCGGCCACACCAAGGAGTCCTACGCCGAAGCGGCCTTCCGCCAGCACGTGTCGGGCGGACTGCGCTACGCCACCGGACAGGTCAAGGCCGACTGCAGGCCGGACAAGGACTACCGGCCCATCTTCAACGGCAAGACGCTGGAAGGCTGGAAGCAGGCCGGCCCCGGAAAGTTCTCCGTCAGTGACGGCGCCCTGCACTCCGAGGGCGGCATGGGCCTGCTCACCTACCAGGCCAAGGAGCTGAAGGCGTACTCGCTCAAGCTCGACTGGAAGATGGCCGGCGACGACAACTCCGGTGTCTTCGTGGGCTTCCCGGAGTCCGACGACCCCTGGTCGGCGGTGAACAACGGCTACGAGATCCAGATCGACGCCACCGATGCCGCCGACCGCACCACGGGCGCCGTCTACACCTTCAAGTCCGCGAACATCAAGGCCCGTGACCGCGTCCTGCGGCCGCCGGGCCAGTGGAACAGCTACGAGATCAAGGTCCAGGGCGAACGTCTGCAGGTCTTCCTCAACGGAGCGAAGATCAACGACTTCACCAACACCGACCCGGCCCGCAGCCTGAAGGACGGCTACATCGGCCTCCAGAACCACGGAGCCGACGACCAGGTGTCCTTCCGCAACATCCAACTGAAGGAGCTGCCCTCGACGTAGGGCGGCCACCTCTGCCGACGACGGGCGGGGGAAGCACTCACACCTTCCCCCGCCCGCCGTCCTCCACCCCCGACATCCCCCAGGGAGGCAGCCCGTGACCGCACATGCCGATCGTGAAGGCCGTACCGACGCTCCAGGCCGTGCCGACAATTCAGGTCGTACAGGCGTCTGGTTCATCGGAGCGCGCGGCTCCGTCGCCACCACCGCCACCGCGGGATGCGCCGCCATCGCGGCGGGCCTCCACCCGCCGACCGGCATGGTCACCGAGACACCGCCCTTCGCCGACAGCGGCCTGCCGCCCCTGACCTCGCTGGTCTTCGGCGGCCACGACACCCTGGACTGCCCGCTCGCCAAACGGGCCGAGGTACTGGCCGAGGGCGGCGTGCTGCCCCACCGCCTCCCCAGCGCCGTCCGCGCCGAACTCGACGCGGCCGACGCCGAGATACGCCCCGGCGGACCGCTGCCCGGCGACACCCGCACCGACGAGGAACTCATCGCCGCCTTCGCGGCCGACCTCACCGACTTCGCCCACCGCCACGAGCTGGCCCGCACCGTCGTCATCAACGTCTCTTCCACCGAGCCGGCCCCCGGCCCCGACGACCCCCGCCTCCCCGCCAGCTCGCTCTACGCCGCGGCCGCCCTCCGGGCCGGCTGCTCCTACGCCAACTTCACCCCCTCCACCGGCCTGCGCGCCCCCGCGCTCACCGACACCGTCGCCGACTGCGGACTTCCCCACGCGGGACGCGACGGCAAGACCGGCCAGACGCTGCTCCGCTCCGTGCTCGCCCCGATGTTCCTCCAGCGCGCCCTGCCCGTACGGGCCTGGTCCGGGTCGAACCTGCTGGGCGGCGGGGACGGGGCGGCGCTCGCCGACCCGGCCGCGGCCGCCGCCAAGAACGCGGGCAAGGAACGCGTCCTCACCGACACCTTCGGCACCGCCCCCGAGGGCGAGGTCCACATCGACGACGTACCCGCCATGGGGGACTGGAAGACGGCCTGGGACCACATCGCCTTCGACGGCTTCCTCGGCTCCCGGATGGTCCTCCAGACCATCTGGCAGGGCTGCGACTCGGCGCTGGCCGCCCCGCTGGCCCTGGACCTGGCCCGGCTGCTCGCCCGCTCCCACGAGGCGGGACTCAGCGGCCCAAGGCCCGAGCTGGGCTTCTACTTCAAGGACCCCGACGGCGGCACCTCGGCCGCGCTCGCCGAGCAGTACGCCACCCTGCTGGCCTTCGCCGAGCGGCTGCGGGGCCAGGCGTGAGGCGGCTGCTGCTGTCGGCGCTCGGGGCGCTTCCGGCCGGCCTGCGGGCGGCTCCGGCGGGGCTGAACGGCCACGCCGTACGGGGCGGCAGGCCGGCCGCCGCCCCCGATGACGGCCTGTCCGGTACGGGTGGGACTGCGCCCGCACCGGACAGGCACCGACCGTCCCCCGGACGCGGGAGAGGGGACACGGTGCGGGCCTGGACCGAACTGTTCCGGGTCTCCGCGCTGTTCTCCGTGCCGGGTGACGCGCTGGCCGGGGCCGCGGCGGTGGGCCGCAGCCCCGGCCGGGGCACCGCGCTCGCGATCGGCGCCTCGCTCTGCCTGTACGAGGCGGGGATGGCCCTCAACGACTGGGCGGACCGCGAGGAGGACGCCGTGGACCGCCCGCACCGGCCGATCCCGTCGGGCCGCATCAGCCCGTCCGCCGCCCTGGGCGCGGCCGGGGCGCTGACCGCGACGGGCCTCGCCCTCGCGGCGCGGGCAGGCCGCCCGGCACTGGCCGTCGCCACGGGCCTGGCCGCCACGGTCTGGGCCTACGACCTCCACCTGAAGCACACGAAGGCGGGCCCGGCGGCGATGGCCGCCGCCCGCTCCCTCGACCTGCTGCTCGGAGCGACGGCGACGGCGACAGCCACGGCGTATGCCGGTACGGGGCCGGGCCCTCGCGCCACGCGTCCGATGCGGCTCGGGGCCGTACCGCCCACCGGCCCCGACAACGTTGCCCGAGCCGCCGGCCCCGCGCGCTCCCCGCTGGCCGCGCTCCCCGCCGCCCTGGTGCTCGGGGCGCACACCTACGGCGTCACCGCCGTGTCCCGCCACGAGGCGCAGGGCGGGTCCACCGCCGTACCGCTCGCGGTCCTCGCCACGACGACGGCGCTGGCCGCGGCCGTGCTCGCGACACACCAGCGGCAGCGACCGGGGGAGCCCGCCACGCCAGGGCTCGCTACTACTGCGCCGGGCAGCAGCTACCGACCGGACCACCCCCACCACCCCGCACCACCCGCCATGCCCGACCTCGGCGCGCCCCTGCCGGGCACGTACCGGCCGAGCCACCACCCCCACCGCCCCACCGCACCCGCGCTCACCCCCCTCCTGCTCACCGCGTTCACCGGCGCCTACCTCCGCACCGCAGGGCCTCCCCTCCTGCACGCCGCCCTCAACCCGTCCCCACCCCTGACCCAGCGGGCGGTGGGCGGCGGGATCCGGGCCATGATCCCGCTTCAGGCGGCGCTCGCCGCCCGGGCCGGCGCACCCGGCTCCGGCCTCGCCGTCATGGCGCTCGTCCCCCTCGCCCGGTCCCTCGCCCGGAAGGTGAGCCCCACATGACCCTCCACCTCGGTTACGGCACCAACGGGCTGACCGACCTCCGCCTCGACGACGCCCTCGGGCTCCTCGCCGACCTCGGCTACGAGGGCGTCGGCCTGACGCTCGACCACATGCACCTGGACCCCCTGGCCCCGGACCTCGCCGAGCGCACCCGCCAGGTCCGGCGCCGGCTCACCTCCCTCGGGCTCCGGGTCACCGTCGAGACCGGCGCCCGCTACGTCCTGGACCCGCGCCGCAAGCACGGCCCCTCCCTTCTCGACCCGGACCCCGACGCCCGGGCCGCACGCACCGCGCTGCTCGTGCGCGCCGTGGACGTGGCCGCCGAACTCGGCGCGCACGCCGTCCACTGCTTCAGCGGCATCATCCCGCCGGACACCTCGGCGGAGACCGCCTGGAAGCGCCTGACCGAAGCGATCACCCCCGTACTCGAAGCCGCCGACCGGTCGGGCATCCCCCTCGCCATCGAGCCCGAACCCGGTCACCTCCTCGCCACCCTCGCCGACTTCCACCACCTCCGCGGCCTCCTCGGCGACCCGGACCCCCTCGGCCTCACGCTCGACATCGGCCACTGCCAGTGCCTGGAGGAGGCGTCCCCCGTGAGCTGCGTCCAGGACTCCGCCCCCTGGCTCCGGCACGTCCAGATCGAGGACATGCGGCGCGGAGTCCACGAGCACCTCCCGTTCGGTGAGGGCGAGATCGACTTCCCACCCGTGCTCGCCGCCCTCGCCGCCTGCGACTACCGGGGCCTCACCGTCGTCGAACTGCCCCGCCACTCGCACGCCGGCCCCGAACTCGCCCGCACCTCCATCGACTTCCTGCGCGACGCCATGACCAAGGGCGTCACGCCCACGGGCGCGATGACCCCCAGGGGAGGAGCCCCGTGCTGAAGTCCCGCAAGGAGCTCGACGCCGAACTCGACGGCGCCGCCCGCGCCTGGCTCGACGGGGCCCTGGCCGAGGCCGCCCACGACGCCACCGCCCGCGAGGCCGCCCGCTCCCAGGCCGACGTCGGTGCCGGGACCACCCCGCCCGGCTCCCCGTACGCCTCCCCGCCCTGGGAACTCCGCTACGCCGCCGCCGGCCGGCACTGCGGACCGGCCCACGCCGACTCCGTACGCTCCCTCCTGCTCATCGAGGCCCGCGCCCCGCTGCCCTCCGTCACCCGGCTCTACGAACAGGGCACCGCCGCCGAACGCCGCGCCGTCCTGCTCACCCTGGACCGCCTCGGCCTCGGAGACAGGGCCCTCCCGCTCGTCGAGGACGCCCTGCGCACCAACGACACCCGGCTGGTCGCCGCCGCCGTCGGCCCGTACGCCGCGGCCCACCTCGACCCGCACGCCTGGCGCCACGCCGTGCTGAAGTGCCTGTTCACCGGGGTGCCGGTGGACGCCGTCGCCCGGCTCGGCGAGAGAGCCCGAGGAGACGCCGAACTCGCCCGGATGCTCCGAGACTTCGCCGCCGAGCGGACCGCCGCCGGCCGCGACGTCCCGGCCGACCTGCGCACCGCCCTCGCTCTGGCCCTCACCACCCCTGCCGCCCCCACGGAGGAGTCCTGATGCGCATCTTCGACCCCCACATCCACATGACGTCCCGCACCACGGACGACTATCAGGCGATGTACGACGCAGGAGTCCGCGCCCTCGTCGAACCCTCCTTCTGGCTCGGCCAGCCCCGCACCTCGCCCGCCAGCTTCTTCGACTACTTCGACGCGCTCCTCGGCTGGGAACCCTTCCGCGCCTCCCAGTACGGCATCGCGCACCACTGCACGCTCGCCCTCAACCCCAAGGAGGCGAACGACCCCCGCTGCACCCCCGTCCTGGACGCCCTGCCCCGCTATCTCGTCAAGGACTCCGTCGTCGCCGTCGGTGAGATCGGCTACGACTCCATGACCCCGGCCGAGGACCACGCCCTCGCCGCCCAGCTCCAGCTCGCCGCCGACCACGGGCTCCCCGCCCTCGTCCACACCCCGCACCGCGACAAGCTCGCCGGTCTGCACCGCACCATCGACGTCATCCGCGAATCGCACCTCCCCCCGGAGCACGTCCTGCTCGACCACCTCAACGAGACAACCGTAAAGGCCGCCACTGACAGCGGCTGCTGGGCCGGGTTCTCCATCTACCCGGACACCAAGATGGACGAGGACCGCATGGTCACCATCCTCCGGAACCACGGCACCGAGAAGATCCTCGTCAACTCCGCCGCCGACTGGGGGAAGAGCGACCCGCTCAAGACCCGCAAGGTCGCCGACGCGATGCTCAAGGCCGGATTCACCGAGGACGACGTCGACAAGGTCCTGTGGCGCAACCCCGTCGCCTTCTACGGCCAGAGCGGCCGCCTCCAGCTGGACACCCCCGCCCCCGACACACTTCACGAGGGCAACTCCATCCTGCGCGGCGGGGAGTGAAGCCATGCGCTTCCGCCACCCGGACGGCTCGACGGTCCACCTCTCGTACTGCACCAACGTCCACCCCGCCGAAACCCTGGACGGCGTCCGCGCCCAGCTCCGCGACCACTGCGAACCCGTACGCCGCCGCCTCGGCCGGGACCGGCTCGGTATCGGCCTCTGGCTCGCCAGGGACGCCGCCCGGGCCCTGATCAACGACCCAGCCGAACTCCGCGCACTCCGCGCCGAACTCGACGGCCGGGGCCTCGAAGTGGTCACCCTCAACGGCTTCCCGTACGAGGGCTTCGGCGCCGCCGAGGTCAAGTACCGGGTGTACCGGCCGGACTGGACCGAACCCGACCGCCTCGCCCACACCACCGACCTCGCCCGGCTGCTCGCCGCCCTGCTGCCCGACGACGTCACCGAAGGCACCATCTCCACCCTGCCACTGGCCTGGCGCACCCCCTACGACACCGACCCCGGGGCCGCCCGCACCGCGCGCACCGCCCTCACCACGCTCGCCCAGCGGCTGGACGCGCTGGCCGAACTCACCGGCAAGTCGATCCGGATCGGCCTCGAACCGGAACCGGGCTGCACCGTGGAGACCACCGCCGACGCCATCGCCCCGCTCACCGACGTCGGCCACGAGCGCATCGGCATCTGCGTCGACACCTGCCACCTGGCGACCTCCTTCGAGGAGCCGGAGACCGCGCTCGACGCCCTGGCCGCAGCGGGCATCCCGGTCGTCAAGTCCCAGCTCTCCGCCGCCCTGCACGCCGAACACCCCCACCTGCCCGAGGTCCGCACCGCGCTCGCCGCCTTCGCCGAACCGCGCTTCCTGCACCAGACCCGCACGCGCACGGCCGCCGGGCTGCGCGGCACCGACGACCTGGACGAGGCCGTCGCCGGCCGGGCGCTCCCCGACTCCACCCCGTGGCGCGCCCACTTCCACGTCCCCCTGCACGCACCGCCCGCGCCCCCGCTCACCTCCACGCTGCCCGTGCTCCGCACCACACTCGCCCGGCTCGTCGGGGGACCGGTGCCGCTGACCCGGCACCTGGAGGTGGAGACGTACACCTGGCAGGCCCTGCCCGCCGAACTGCGGCCCCGCACCCGTACCCAGCTCGCCGACGGCATCGCCGCCGAACTCACCCTCGCCCGCGACCTCCTGGTCGACCTCGGCCTCAAGGAGCTGCCATGAGCAACGACGCCCCCGGAACGACCACGGGCACGGCAGACCGCGAGGGCCCCACCCCCCTCCTCGTCCTCGACGTCGTCGGCCTCACCCCGCAACTCCTCTCCCACATGCCGAACCTCACGGCGCTCGGGAAGCAGGGCGCGCGAGCCCCCCTCTCCACGGTCCTGCCCGCCGTCACCTGCGCCGCCCAGTCCACCTTCCTCACCGGCACGATGCCCGCCGAACACGGCATCGTCGCCAACGGCTGGTACTTCCGCGAGCTCGGCGACGTCCTGCTCTGGCGCCAGCACAACGGGCTCGTCGAGGGCGACAAGCTCTGGGACGCGGCCCGCCGCGCGCACCCCGGCTACACCGTCGCCAACATCTGCTGGTGGTACGCGATGGGCGCCGACACCGACTGGACCGTCACCCCGCGCCCCGTCTACTACGCCGACGGCCGCAAGGAACCCGACTGCTACACCCGGCCCCCCGCCCTGCACGACGAACTGACCGACAAACTCGGCACGTTCCCCCTCTTCCACTTCTGGGGGCCGGGCGCCGACCTGGTCTCCTCCCAGTGGATCATCGACGCCACCCGGCACATCATCGCCACCCGCACCCCCGACCTCGCGCTCTGCTACCTGCCCCACCTCGACTACGACCTCCAGCGCTACGGCCCCGACGACCCCCGCTCCCACCGGGCCGCCGCCGACCTGGACCGGGCCATCGCCCCGCTGCTGGCCGACGCCCGCGCCGAGGGACGCACCGTCGTCGCACTCTCCGAGTACGGCATCACCCGCGTCAGCCGCCCCGTCGACATCAACCGGGCGCTGCGCCGGGCGGGCCTGCTGGAGGTGCACACCCAGGACGGCATGGAGTACCTCGACCCGATGGCCTCCCGCGCCTTCGCCGTCGCCGACCACCAACTCGCCCACATCTACGTACGCCGTCCCGAGGACCTGGAGGCGACCCGGGCGGCACTCGCGGACCTGCCCGGCATCGATCAGCTCCTGGACGACGAGGGCAAGAAGGCGCACCACCTGGACCACCCCCGCTCCGGCGAACTGGTCGCCGTGGCGGAGAAGGACGCCTGGTTCACGTACTACTACTGGCTCGACGACGCCCGCGCCCCCGACTTCGCCCAGCTCGTCGAGATCCACCGCAAGCCCGGCTACGACCCCGTCGAGCTCTTCATGGACCCCGAGGACCCCTACGTACGGCTCAAGGCCGTGTCGGCGGTGGCCCGCAAGAAGCTCGGCATGCGCTACCGCATGGCGGTCGTCCCCCTGGACCCCTCACCTATTCGCGGCAGCCACGGCCGCCTCCCCGAGAGCGACGACGAAGGTCCGCTCATCCTCTGCTCCACCCCCCATGCGTTCACCGACCGGGTCAGGGCCACCGAGGTGAAGTCCCTGCTCCTCCAGCTTGCCGGACTGCACTGACAACGCCCCGGCACCGCACTGCTCACCCCACGTCACCCAAGGGAGTCACGCGAACATGAGCCGCACCTCCAAGGACACCGAACTCGCCCGCAGACTGAGCCGCCGCAACATCCTCGGCGTCGCCGCCGGAGCCACCGCCGCCACGATCATCGGCACGGCGACCGCCCAGGCCGCCGGCCGGGACCACACCCAGGCCCCCGGCAAGGGCCACGGCCACGGTCATGACCACGGGCACGGACACGGCAAGGGCAAGCCCGTCCTGCCCCCCGGCCGCCTCGGCATCCAGCTCTACAGCCTCCGCGACAAGATCTCCACGCTCGGCTTCGCCCCCGTCTTCGCCGAACTGGAGAAGTACGGATACGACGAGATCGAGCTCGCGGGCTACACCCAGGGCTCGGCCGGCCCCATCACCCTGGCCCAGCTGAAGCGGCTGGCCAAGGACCACGGCCTCAACCCGATCGGCAGCCACGTCGGCTACTACGACGACAACAACCCCGGCGCCTACACCTTCGCCCAGAACCTGGAAAAGGTCCTGGACGACGCACAGGCGCTCGGCCTCAAGCACATCGGCACGGCCTCGGGCCCCTTCCGCTACGGCTCGACGGTCGACGGCTGGAAGCGGGCGGCCGACGACTTCAACAAGTACGGGGCCGCCGCCCGTAAGCGCGGGATGAAGTTCTACCAGCACAACCACGCCGAGGAGTTCTCCTTCGCGACCGACAAGCCGAAGGTCCGCCTCTACGACGTCCTGCTCGCCGAGACCGACCCGGACCTCGTCTACCTGGAGCTGGACATCTACTGGGCGTACTGCGCCCAGTTCCGCTTCAGCAAGCGAGTGGACGGCACCAAGGCCCCGCTCGACCCGCTGAAGTACGTCCTCAAGCACCCGAACCGCTACCCGCTCTTCCACGTGAAGGACGGCGTCCGCGACGACACGACGCGCGACGGCTACCGCATGTCGGACGTGGGCGACGGGGACATCGACTACACGACGTTCCTGTCCAAGGTGACCAACCGGACCCACCACGGCCGGACGTACCACCACTGGCAGGCGGAGCACGACAACCCGGTGGAGTCGCTCGCCTTCGCCCGGAAGTCGAGCGAGCACCTGCACTCCCTGCGCGAGGGCCGCTGCGGCGACTGACGCGCGAAGCCCGGCCCGCCGGATCCCCTCCGGCGGGCCGGGCGCACCGCCTCCGGCGATACGGTCACCCGATGCCCTGCCGGTCCGGCAGCAGGGCGAACTCCCGGTCGGCGGCCACCGGAACGGCCCGCTCCACGGCCTGGACGAGCAGTGCCCGATGCCGTACGAGCGGCTGCTTCCGCTCCTCCGGCGCGAGCAGCAACAGATCGTCCAGCCCCGCCAGCAGCCGGCGCGACACCTGAGGGCTTCCGGCCACGCACCACCGGATCTCCTCGAACGCGAGATCCACCAGGCTCTCCCATCCAGGCCCCTCCTGCACCAGCCGCACCCGGCCGGACCGGTCCCGGTGGTGGACGGTCCCGAGCGGCAGGTGCACCACGGCCGCGAGGAACTGGATACTCCGGTCCAGGCACTGGACGGCGGTGGTCGGATCGTTGACGGACGTCGACAGGGCCCGCAGCGCGATGTCCGAAAGCTGACGCAACCCGAAGGCCAGGTCCTGGTGCAGGGTGCGCTCCACCCCGACGGAAACGCTGTACCGCAACCGGCTCCGCGGTGGCACGGCCCCGCCGTGGACGGCGAGCACCGCGGTCCCCGGCACCATGAAGTCCCCGATCCGGGGGATCAGCCGCAGCACCACGTCCTGCCGCCGCGCGGCCCGGACCAGCCGCGCCGTGTTCACGTCCCGCAGCACCCCGGCCCGCCCCTCGTGCACCACCCGCCCGGTCTCCGGCCCCAGCCCCTCGGGCCCGCCCGGCCCCCGGGGCATCCGGCCCAGCACCCGGAACGAGTCGCGCGCGATCCGGTCGACGACCGGGCCGACCTGCATCAGCCTCAGCGTCGCGCTGACGTAGACGACGAACAGCAGCAGGCTCAGCCCGACGAGCACCAGCGTGAGCATGCTCTGCAGCAGCGGGACCGAGACCACCAGGCGCGGGTCCGCCTCGCTCTCGTACGAGGTCAGGACCAGCAGCGAGAACAGGAACGTCGCGAGGAACACCGTCAGCGTGAGCTTGCTGATCCGGCTCCGGACGAAGATCCGCACGACCCGGGGCGTGAGCTGCCCGCTGGCCATCTGTACGGCGACCAGCGAGATACTGAACACCACACCGATGAAGGTCATCATCGCCGAGCTGATCGTGGTGACGATCGTCTTCGCGTCCTGGACGAAGGAGATCAGGCTGCCGAGCTCGTCGTAGGCCTCCTCCCGCTGGAGAACCGCGACGATCTCCTCGTCCACGGCGGAAGCGGCCAGCCACAGCACGAACACACAGACGAACCCCATGGTCGGGGCGAACCAGAACGTGTCGCGCAGATGCTCGCGCAGGGGAGACAGCGGACGGGGCCGGCGGTAGCCGCGATCACTCATGGACGCGAAGGTAGCCCCGCGAACTCCACGGACCGCGGATGCCGAGGCCGACCGCCCGCCGCACCGCACTGACCACCGGATATGCAGGTGAAGGGCGCGTCGAACCCCTGGTATTGTTTTCCATGTCGCCGCGGGGAACACACCGCGAACGACAGACACCTTGTCCGGGTGGCGGAATGGCAGACGCGCTAGCTTGAGGTGCTAGTGCCCTTTATCGGGCGTGGGGGTTCAAGTCCCCCCTCGGACACCGGCGAAGACCCCAGTTGATCTGGGGTCTTCTGCGTTTTCCGGGTCCGCGTCGCCGCTCCCTCGCAGCCGCACCCTCCACCACCCTCCTTGTCACGATCCGATCTCGGACACCGGGTGGGGTCTTGTTTTCAGCCATGTAATCGATTCCAATCATCCCTGTAATCGATTCCACGGCGTCGCGCGATCGGGCCGCCCCCTGGTTTCGAGGTGTACGGAAACCACAAGGAGGTGGTCCGGACATGGCGAGCATCAAAGATGTCGCGGCCCAGGCGGGGGTCTCCGTCGCCACGGTCTCGCGGGTGCTGAACAGCCATCCGTCCGTCAGCGCGGAGGCGCGCACCCGCGTCATCGCCGCCGTCGACGCCCTCGGCTACCGGCCCAACGCCGTGGCCCGCTCGCTGCGCACCGCGCAGACCCGCACCCTCGGCCTGGTCATCAGTGACGTACTCAATCCGTACTTCACCGAGCTGGCCCGCTTCGTCGAGGAGGAGGCCCGCGCGCTCGGCTACAGCGTCATCATCGGCAACGCCGACGAGCGGCCCGAGCTCCAGGACCACCACATCCGCACGCTCATCGACCGCAGGATCGACGGGCTGCTCGTCTCGCCCGCCGACGGCGGCTCCCCGCTGATGCGGGAGGTCGCCCTGAGCGGTACGCCGATGGTCTTCGTGGACCGCTGGATCCCGGGCATCGACGTCCCCGTCGTCCGGGCCGACGGTACGGGGGCGGTCAGGGACCTGGTGGCGCACCTGCACGGCCTCGGCCACCGCAGGCTCGCGATCATCGCCGGGCCTGCGGCCACCACCACCGGCAACGAGCGCGTCGAGGCCTTCCGGGACGCGATGCGCGAACTCGGGCTCGCCCTGCCCGACGCCTACATCGGGCAGGGCGACTTCCAGGCAGCCAGCGGCCGGCGGGCCACCGAGGGGTTCCTCGCCCTGGACGAGCCGCCCGAGGTCGTCTTCGCCGCCGACAACCTGATGGCGCTCGGCGCTCTGGACGCGATCCGGGCCCGGGGGCTGCGGGTCCCCGGCGACATCGCGCTCGCCGCCTTCGACGACATCCCGTGGTTCGTCCACACGGACCCGCCGATCACCGCCATCGCCCAGCCGACCGCGGACCTGGCCCGCGCCGCCGTACGCGCGCTGGCCGACCTGATCGAAGGACGGACCCCGCAGTCCGTCACCCTGCCCGCCCGTCTCGTCGTACGCCGCTCGTGCGGCCAGGACGCGACCGACCAGAGGAGCGACCGGTGACCGCACCGGAGAAGCAACTGGTGTCCACACCTGACGAGTTGCTGCGCATCGAGGGTCTGCGCAAGACCTTCCCCGGCGTGGTGGCGCTCGACAACGTCGACTTCGACCTGCGCAGAGGCGAGGTCCATGTCCTGCTCGGCGAGAACGGCGCCGGCAAGAGCACCCTCATCAAGATGCTCTCCGGTGCCTACCGCCCCGACAGCGGCCGGATCCTGGCTGAGGGGCGCGAGGTGCGCATCAACAACGCGCAGGACGCCGAACGGCTCGGGATCGCCACCATCTACCAGGAGTTCAACCTGGTACCCGACCTGACGGTGGCCGAGAACATCTTCCTCGGCCGCCAGCCGCGCCGCTTCGGGCTCATCGACCACAGGCGCATGCGGGTGGACGCGGAGAAGCTGCTGCGCCGCGTCGGGGTGGATGTGCGTCCCGATGCCAAGGTCCGTGAACTGGGCATCGCCCGGCTGCAGATGGTCGAGATCGCCAAGGCGCTCAGCCTGGACGCACGCGTCCTGATCATGGACGAGCCGACCGCCGTGCTCACCTCGGAAGAGGTCGACAAACTCTTCGCGATCGTCCGCCAGTTGCGTACGGACGGCGTCGGGATCGTCTTCATCACCCACCACTTGGAGGAGATCGCCGCGCTCGGTGACCGCGTCACCGTTCTGCGCGACGGCCGAAGCATCGACCAGGTGCCCGCCTCCACACCCGAGGACGGGCTCGTCCAGCTCATGGTCGGCCGCAGCATCGAGCAGCAGTACCCGCGCGAACGCCCCGACACGGGTGAGGCGTTGCTGTCCGTGCGTGGCCTGACCCGGGACGGCGTCTTCCACGACATCAGCTTCGACGTGCATGCCGGTGAGGTCGTGGGCCTCGCCGGACTGGTCGGCGCCGGGCGTACGGAGGTGGCGCGCGCGGTGTTCGGCGCGGACCCGTACGACGCGGGCACCGTCGACGTACGCGGTGAACGCCTCGCCCGGCACGACGTGCCCGCCGCGATGGGCGCCGGGATAGGCCTCGTACCGGAGGACCGCAAGGGCCAGGGCCTGGTCCTGGATGCCTCCGTGCAGGAGAACCTCGGCCTGGTCACCCTGCGTTCGGCCACCCGCTCCGGTCTTGTGGACCTCAAGGGGCAGCGTACGGCGGCCGCCCGCATCGCGAAGCAGCTCGGCGTCCGCATGTCCGGCCTCGGCCAGCATGTGCGCACCCTCTCCGGCGGCAACCAGCAGAAGGTCGTCATCGGCAAGTGGCTGCTGGCCGACACCCGGGTGCTGATCCTGGACGAGCCGACCCGGGGCATCGACGTCGGCGCCAAGGTCGAGATCTACCAGCTCATCAACGAGCTCACCGCATCCGGCCACGCCGTCCTGATGATCTCCAGCGACCTGCCCGAAGTCCTCGGCATGAGCGACCGGGTGCTGGTCATGGCCCAGGGCCGGATCGCCGGCGAACTCCCCGCCGGTGAGGCCACCCAGGACACCGTCATGGCCCTCGCGGTCTCCACCGCCGCCACGCACGAACACCCCGCACCGAAGAACCACCCCGCACCGAAGAACGACGAGGAGGGCCCCCGTGGCCACTGAGACACTCAAGAGTGACACGGGCGCAGGCGGCACTTCCGTGATACGCCGCGTCCTGCTCGACAACGGGGCGCTCAGCGCCCTGGTCGTCCTGGTGGTGGCGATGTCGCTGCTCTCCGGCGACTTCCTGACCACCCAGAACCTGCTGAACGTCGGCGTGCAGGCGGCCGTCACCGCGATCCTCGCCTTCGGCGTCACCTTCGTCATCGTCTCGGCGGGCATCGACCTGTCCGTCGGTTCGGTGGCGGCCCTGTCCGCGACGGTCCTGGCCTGGTCGGCGACGTCCGCCGGCGTCCCGGTCGTCCTCGCGGTCGTGCTCGCGATCGTCACCGGCATCGCCTGCGGATTCGTGAACGGCGCCCTGATCTCGTACGGCAAACTCCCGCCTTTCATCGCGACGTTGGCCATGCTCTCGATCGCCCGCGGCCTCTCCCTCGTCATCTCGCAGGGCAGCCCGATCGCCTTCCCCGACTCCGTCTCCCGGCTCGGCGACACGCTCGGCGGCTGGCTCCCCGTACCGGTCCTCGTGATGATCGCGATGGGCCTGATCACGGCACTCATCCTCGGCCGTACTTTCATCGGCCGTTCGATGTACGCGATCGGCGGCAACGAGGAAGCGGCCCGGCTCTCCGGTCTCCGCGTCAAGCGCCAGAAGATCGTCATCTACGGGCTCTCCGGCCTCTTCGCCGCCGTCGCGGGCATCGTCCTGGCATCGCGCCTCGTCTCCGCGCAGCCGCAGGCCGCCCAGGGGTACGAACTCGACGCCATCGCCGCGGTCGTCATCGGCGGGGCCAGCCTGGCCGGCGGGGTCGGCAAGGCGTCCGGCACCCTGATCGGCGCGCTCATCCTCGCGGTGCTCCGCAACGGTCTCAACCTCCTCTCGGTGTCGGCGTTCTGGCAGCAGGTCGTCATCGGTGTCGTCATCGCGCTCGCCGTCCTGCTCGACACGCTGCGCCGCAAGGCCGGTTCGGGCACGGCACCCTCGGCCGGAGCGGCCCCCGGCGCACCGGGTTCCGGGCGCAGGGGAGCGTTCAAGTTCGCCGGAGCGGCGCTCGCCGTGGCGGTCGTCGTCGGCGGGGTGTCGTACTTCAACTCCGGTTCCTCCGGGGGCACGACGAAGGTCGGCATGTCCCTCTCGACGCTCAACAACCCCTTCTTCGTGCAGATGAAGGACGGCGCACAGGCGGAGGCCAAGAAGGCGGGCATCGATCTCACGGTCACCGACGCCCAGAACGATGCCTCGCAGCAGGCCAACCAGCTGCAGAACTTCACCAGTTCGGGTGTCTCGTCCATCATCGTCAACCCGGTGGACTCGGACGCCGTCGGCCCGGGTGTCCGCAGCGCCAACAAGGCCGACATCCCGGTGATCGCCGCCGACCGCGGAGTGAACAAGGCCGACACCGCCACCCTCGTCGCCTCCGACAACGTGGCGGGCGGCAGGCTCGCCGCCGACGCACTGGCCGACAAGCTCGGCGGCAAGGGCAGCATCGTCATCCTCCAGGGCACGGCGGGCACCTCCGCCAGCCGCGAACGCGGAGCGGGCTTCGCCGAAGGGCTCAAGGCGTACCCGGACATCAAGGTGGTCGCCAAGCAGCCCGCGGACTTCGACCGCACCAAGGGCCTGGACGTCATGACCAACCTGGTCCAGTCCCACCCGGGCATCACCGGTGTCTTCGCCGAGAACGACGAGATGGCGCTCGGCGCGGTCAAGGCGCTCGGCAGCAAGGCGGGCACGTCCGTGTCGGTCGTCGGCTTCGACGGCACCCCGGACGGTCTGAAGGCGGTCGGGGCCGGGACGCTGTACGCGTCGGTGGCCCAGCAGCCCAGCGAGCTGGGCAGGATCGCGGTCCAGAACGCCGTCAAGGCGGCAAAGGGCGACACGGTCGAGAAGACGGTGAAGGTGCCGGTCAAGGTGGTCACCCGCGAGAACGTCGCCGACTTCTCCTGACGCCGAGCACCGCCCCGGCCCCACCGACGAAAGCAGGAAGCAGAAAATGCACGACAACGCCGCCCCCGGCGACGACCGTTACGACCTCCTGGTCGTCGGCTCGGCCAACGCCGACCTGGTGATCGGCGTCGAACGCCGCCCCGCCCCCGGTGAGACGGTGCTCGGCTCCGACCTGGCCGTCCACCCGGGCGGCAAGGGCGCCAACCAGGCAGTGGCGGCGGCCAGGTTGGGGGCCCGTACGGCACTGCTCGCCCGGGTCGGCGACGACGACCACGGACGGCTGCTGCTGGAGAGCCAGCGCGCGGCGGGCGTGGACACCGGCGGCGTCCTGGTCGGCGGGGCCCCGACCGGCGTCGCGCTGATCACCGTGGACCCCTCGGGCGACAACAGCATCGTGGTGTCCCCGGGCGCCAACGGCCGCCTCACCCCCGAGGACGTGACTGCGGCGGCCCCGCTGCTGGCAGCCGCCCGGGTGGTCTCCGTACAGCTGGAGATCCCCCTGGACACGGTCGCGGAGACGGCCCGCAACCTGGCCCCCGGCGCCCGCCTCGTCCTCAACCCGTCCCCGCCCGCCCCGCTGCCCGACGAGGTGCTGGCAGCCTGCGACCCGCTGGTGGTCAACGAGCACGAGGCGCGTTACATCCTCGGTGAGGCCGCGGGCGAGGCCCCGCACGACTGGGCCCCGGCCCTGCTCGCACTGGGCCCGCGCTCGGTCGTGATCACCCTGGGCCCTGCCGGCGCGCTGGTCGCCGACAGCCGCACGGGCTCCCTGGACCACCTCGTCAGCCCGAAGGTCGAGGCCGTCGACACCACGGGGGCCGGGGACGCGTTCACCGCCGCCCTGGCCTGGCGCCTGGGCCGGGGCGACGACCTGCGCGAGGCGGCGGCCTTCGCGGTACGGGTGGGGGCGGCGGCCGTCACGTCGAGGGGCGCCCAGGCGTCCTTCCCGACGCTGGAGGAGGTCGACGCGCTGTGAAGAAGTCGGGCATCCTCAACCGTCACTTGGCCGGAGCCATCGCCGAACTCGGCCACGGTGACGGGGTGTTGATCTGCGACGCGGGCATGCCGATCCCACCCGGCCCCCGCGTGGTCGACCTCGCCTTCCGCGCCGGAACCCCGTCGTTCGCCGAGGTGCTGGACGGCCTGCTCGACGAGCTGGTGGTGGAGGGAGCGACAGCGGCCCTGGAGGTCCGCGATGCCAACCCGGAGGCCACACGCCTCCTGGAGGCCCGCTTCCCGAACCTGGACCTGGTCCCGCACGACGACCTGAAGGCGCGCACGGCGTCGGCACGCCTGGTCGTACGGACGGGGGAGGCCCGGCCGTACGCGAACGTGCTGCTGCGGTGCGGGGTGTTCTTCTGAGCGGCTGACCGGCGGGGGAGTGGACGGGAGGGCGCATTTCGGCTGCGGAAAAAGTCCTGGCAGATCGCGGAGACCGGCGCTACGCTTCCCGCGATGACTCACTCCATGAACAGATTGGGGGACCCGTCCGCGCTAGGTGAGTGCTGATGCTCACTCGAACCGCGAACCGGGATTCCCGTACATCCTTCTGGCCGCGCGTACGCGAGTTCGCCGTGCCGGCCTCGATGATCGAGACTGCGACCACCCGCCGCCAGGCCGGGGACTGGGCAGGAGCGTGCGCCGCAGCAGGCGTCGACGTCGATCTCCAACTGCGCTCCGTGGCCCGTACGCACGGCCGGGAAGTCGCAGCCCGTATCCGGACCGACCTTCGCCATCTGGTTCCTGACCTGTTGCGCTGGCACATGCCGAGGACCGCCCCGCACGGGCTGCTGCGCCCGGGGCTGACCGTCTCGCTGGCGCGCTACGACACCCCTGGGCACGCCCGGCCGGGCCCTCTGCACCTGGTCGTCCGGACCCCGCCCGGCTGGGCGGACGCCGGGCAGCGGATGAGCCTCGCGCTGTGGGACGGGTCGCACGCCGAGCCCGGGGCCCGCCGCCATCCCCACCCCCATCCGAGCCGGCGCTTCCGCCTGGACCTGCACCGCCACCTGTGGGATGCCCGCAGGACCGATGAGCTGAGGAGTCGCTCGGGCGCCGACCGGCCGGCTACCGACGACTCTCCGGCGATCGGCCCGGAGGTGCTGGGGGCGTTGCCACCGGGCCCCCTGTACGCCGTCGATCGGTGGGCGGCGGAGGCGGCGATCCTGCTCCGTGCCGAGGTGCAGGGGGCGGGGGCGGGTGGCCTGGTGAGCGTACGGCTGGGAGGTCGGCGCCGACTGCTTCTCGATGTCGGCGGGGGCGGGCCGGGATCCGCCGAGGATCCTGCGGCCCCCGCGACGGTCGGCATCCGCATCCCCGCCGTACGGCTCGCAGCGGCGGGCACGGATCCCGGTGGGTCCGCGCCAGCCGTGCTGCCGGACGCGGCGACCTGGGTGCTGCCCGACCTGGATCTGATCCGCACGGGTGCGATCGATGTCGGTCGACTCCACCCGCTGGTCGCGCAGGCCCTCCTGCCGGGCGGTCCATCGGCCGATCCGGGACCACCCCTGTCCCGGACCGCGGAACGGTCGGGACAGCCACGGGTCGTGGAATGCCGTGGGGCTCAGCACCGGATCGGGCTGGTCGAGGGGGTCCTGTCCCCGCTGGACCACGACCCGGCAGAGATCCGCCGGGAAGAACTGCTGGTCGCCCTGACCGGCGCGCCCCTTCCCTGCCTTCAGGCCATCGACGCGGCGCACCGGCGGCCGGACTGCCTGCCCGGCGTCCGCGAACGCCTCGACCACGGAGACATCGCCGGTGCGCTGGCCGTCGTCGAAGGTCTGCTGGGGTCCGGCGCTGTGCTGCGCAGCGGCCCGCTGCGGGACGAACTGGAGGCGGCCGCTCAACGGCGCATCGCCTACGGGCTGTTCCGGGCGGACCTGATCGGTCCCGGGCCGGGCAGCTACCGCCCGGACCTCCGGCGTCCCGGCGACCGCCGCCCGCGCCCGCACCGCAAGGCCGTCCACTGACCCGGGGCCCGGCCCTGTCACGTACGACCGTCCGCAGGCCCGGGGCCCGGCCCCGCCACGCACTGCACTGCCCTCCGCCGACCCGGGGCTCGGCCGCTGACCCAGGGGCCCGGCCCGCCTCCGCCTCCGCCCCCGTCCGCGTACTCAATCCACCCCTCCTCACACCCTCAGGTGATCACCCATGCCCACGAGCACTCCGCCCGCTGCCGTCACGACCCCCCAACTCGCCGTCGCCGACGCCCTCATGGCCCTGCTGCGCGACACCACCACCGAACCGCGCCCCGACCCCCAACTGGAGGCGCTGACACTGGCGGTCGCCGCCGATCTGCCCGTACTCCTGTGGGGTGAGCCGGGGATCGGCAAGACCGCGGCCCTCACCCAGCTCGCCGCGTCCCTGGACCTGCCGCTGACCACCGTGATCGCCAGCGTGCACGAGCCGTCC
This sequence comes from Streptomyces microflavus, assembly GCF_014650075.1. Lineage (GTDB taxonomy): Bacteria > Actinomycetota > Actinomycetes > Streptomycetales > Streptomycetaceae > Streptomyces > Streptomyces microflavus. The sequence continues at coordinate 146,363 of NZ_BMUG01000003.1, forward strand.
GACTTCTCCGGGCTGCCCATCGTGGGGGACGATCCTGCCGAGCAGGGGGTCCCGATGGCCCCGCCGGACTGGGCCGTTCGTCTGGTACGGGCAGGGCGCGGCCTGCTGTTCCTGGACGAGCTCTCCACCGCGCCCCCGGCCGTGCAGGCCGCGCTGCTCCGCCTCGTACTCGAACGGCGCATCGGGGCCCTGCAACTCCCGCCCGGCGTAAGGATCGTGGCCGCCGCCAACCCGCGCTCCTCCGCGGCCGACGGCTGGGAACTGAGCCCGCCGCTCGCCAACCGCTTCGTCCACCTCAAGTGGGCCCACGACCACGAGGTCGTCGTACGAGGCCTCGCCGGTACCTGGCCGCGCGCGACGCTGCCGGAGCTGGACCCCGGGAAGCTGCCCGAGGCCGTCGACTTCGCCCGGCGCGCGGTGTGCGGGCTGCTCTCCGCCCGTCCCACGCTCGTGCACCGGCTGCCCACCACCGAGACGCGCCGGGGCGGGCCCTGGCCCTCGCCGCGCAGCTGGGACATGACGCTGAACCTGATCGCGTTCGCGACCGCCGCCGGATCGTCGAGGGACGTCCTGTCCCTGCTGGTCAGGGGCACCGTGGGGGACGGCCCGGGGCTGGAGCTGCTGGCGAGCCTGGACCGGATGGACCTTCCGGACCCCGAGGACCTGCTCGCCGACCCGGCGGCCGCCGACCTGCCCGAGCGCGGCGATCTCCGGCAGGCCGCGCTGGACGGTGTGGTGGCGGCGGTCCGTACCCGCCCGGACAAGGGCCGTTGGGACGCCGCGTGGGCGTTGCTCGTCCGGGCGCTGGAGACCGGAGCCCCCGACCTCGTGGTCGTCCCCGCCACCACCCTCGCCACCCTGCGGCAGGAGGACTGGGACGTCCCGGCGGCCATCGAACACCTCGCCGGGGTGGTGTCGCTGTCCCGGCGGGCGGACCGGGCGGCGGGCCGGGTCGCGGCGAAGGCGGGACGATGACGACGACGGAGGCGCCGGGCGCGCTCGACCTGGACAAGCTGTTCGCCGCCCGGCTGCAGGCCGCCCGCGCCCGTCCCTACCTGGCGACGGCGCTGTTCGCCCTGCACACCGTGGAGTCACGGCGGGTACCGACCATGGCCGTCGACCGGTACTGGCGGTGCTACGTCTCGCCGTCCTTCGTGGCGCGCACCCCGGTGGAGGAGCTGGCCGGGGTCTGGGTCCACGAGGTATCGCACCTGCTGCGAGACCACCACGGCCGCAGCGAGCGGGTCGCCCGGCAGCGCGGGCTGACCGGCCCGGCGGAACGGCTGCGCATGAACATCGCCGCCGACTGCGAGATCAACGACGATGTGTACGGCGACGGCCTGGCCCGTCCCGAAGGGGCCGTGTACCCGTCGACCCTGCACCTGCCGTCCGGCGAACTCATGGAGGACTACCTGCGCCAGTTCCGGCTCGGCCCGCGCACCCAGAACCTCGCCTGGCTGGACTGCGGCAGCGGCGCCGACGGATTGGACAGAGAATGGGAGTCGGGGCCCGACGGCGCCCACGGCCTCAGTGGGCAGGAACGGGACGCGGTCCGCTTCCGGGTGGCGCAGGGCATCACCGGCCGCCCGGGAAGCGCCTCGAAGGGGTGGCAGCGGTGGGCGGAGGAGGCGTTCCATCCTCCGCAGCCCTGGCGGGAGTTGCTGGGAGCGGCGGTACGCTCCGCCGCGTCGGGACCGGGCGCCGGGGAGGACTACACCTACGGCCGCCCGTCGCGGCGCTCCGCCGGACTCCCCGGTGTCGTCCTGCCGAGCCTGCGCCGCAGACCGCCCCGGGTGTCCGTGGTCGTCGACACCTCAGGTTCGGTCAGCGACGCCGAACTGGGCAGCGCCCTCTTGGAAGTTGCCGCCATCTCCCGCGCCGTGGGCGGCCGCCGGGACCTGGTCACCGTCCTGGCCTGCGATGCGGCGACCAGGGTCGTCCACCCGCTGTGCCGTGCGGAGGGCATCCCGCTGCTGGGCGGCGGCGGTACGGATCTGCGTACGGGCTTCGCCAGGGCGCTCCGGGCACACCCGCGCCCCGACGCCATCGTGGTCCTGACCGACGGGCAGACCCCCTGGCCCGCCACGCAACCGGCCTGCCGGACGGTCATCGGCCTGTTCCCCAGGCAGCACACGCCCGGCTCCTGGGACGAGGACGACCCCGACTACGTCCCGCCCGGGCCGCCGGCGTGGGCCCGGGTGGTGGAGATCGGGTAGCGGGCACCGCCGGTGGTGTGCGGTGCCCCGGCGCGGGGAGGCGCACCCCCGGTCTGTGTGCCTCCCCGCGCCGCCGCTCAGAGGCTGCCCACCAGCCCCGCCAGCGCCCCCGCCAGCGCGTCGAGCCCCGGCCCCGGGGGCCCGCCCGGCTCGGTCATGTAGGTGTCGCGGCGGATCTCGATCATCAGTGCCGTGACCCGGCGGTCCGTGCCGTAGTGCTTCAGCGGGACGTACGTGCCGGCGAAGGGGCTGTCGATGCCCGTCCCGCCGAATCCGGCGAACGCCGCCTCCGCCAGGGCGCGCAGCTCCGGCGGGGTGTGGAACGGGTCGGTGCCCAGGCAGACGGGCGGGCGCGGGCCCGTGCCGTGGAGTTCGTACGGGAGGGGCGCGCTCGGGTACGAGTGGACGTCGACGATCACCGCGCGGCCCGTGGCGGCGATCCGGGCGTCGACCGCCTCTGTCATGGCCCGCGCGTACGGGTGGAAGTAGCGCTCCAGCAAAGGGTGTTGGTCGAAGTCCGGTCCGCGCAGCCGTTCGCGGTGGGTGGTGTGGGTGTAGACCGCGCCCATGCCCACGGCGCGCATCTCCTCACGGTCGTCCGGGAAGCGTTCGGGGTCGACGACCAGGCGTGAGAGGGCGTTGACATAGCTCCAGGGGCGGACGGGCGAGGCCGCGGCCGCCCGGGCGGCGAGTTCGGCCGTGTGGGAGTCGGTGATGTGGTCGAGCTCCCGCTCCAGAGCACTGTCGTCCAGCAGGATTCCGCCGCGTACCTCTTCGGGAATCGTCCGGGACCCGTGCGGTACGTGCAGCAGTACCGGGGAGCCGGCGTCTCCGGGGAGGAGGCGGAACGAGGGCTGGGGGGCAGTGCTCATGGAGCGGGTCCTTCACGGCCGGGGCGGGGGCCCTGATCGTTTCATCTGCGGTGTCAGTTGGCGGAGCCGATCACCGGGTAGTGGTCGGAGAGGTTCGTGTACGTGTAGTTCGTGCCCCAGCTGGAGACCGTCCAGGGGGCGCTCTGCTCCTTGACGACGTCGTTCTTCCAGCCCGACGGCTTCACATGGCCGGCGCGGTGCAGGACGTGGTCCAGGTCCTCCCGGGGGTCGTTCGGGTAGCGCTCGGAGGCGATCGAGTTGTCGCGGGTGTCGAAGGAGTACGTGTGGCCCGTCTTGGTGTCGGCCGGGGCCAGGTCCGCGTCCTTGAGGAAGGAGGCGTACTCGGCGGAGTGCCCGTCCACGTTGAAGTCGCCCGCCACGATGACCTGTTCGGAGGCCGGGATCTTCTTGGCGTCCAGGAAGGCGTCCATCGCCTTGAACTGGCGGCTGCGCATCTGGGCGGCCTCGCCCGCCGAACAGCCGGGGTCGGTCGACTGGGCGTGGGTACCGACGACGTGGACGCGAGCGCCGTTGACGTTCAGCACGGTGTAGGCGAAGCCCTTGTTGGACCACCAGTCGGCGCCGCAGGCGTCCTTGTAGACGTGCTGCTCCTTGCGGACGATCGGCCACTTGCTCAGGATCGTGACGCCGCCGTCCTCCGGGGTCGTCGCCGAGTACGAACCGCTGGTGGCGTCCCAGCCGCTCTTGCTCCGGCCGACCACCGGGGTCTGGTGCGGGTACTGGGCGGCGGAGTTCCGCAGCAGTGCGTCGGAGGCGCCGTTGTCGAAGGCCTCCTGGATCACGACCACGTCGTTGCCCCGGAAGAACGACGTCTTCGGGATCTCCGCCGCCCGGTGGTCCTGGCCCCAGTTGGGGTACAGGGTCTTGCTGAAGATGAACGTGTTGTACGAGAGCACCCGCAGCGACGGGGTGTCGGCGGTGCCGGCCGCCGCTGCCTGGGGTGTGTTCACAGCCAGCGGGACGGCGGCGAGGGCGGCGGAGAGTGCTACGCCGGAAAGGCGGCGGAAAGCGGAGTGCGGCACGAGGTCTCCTGCTGAATGAGTGGGGGCGTACCGGGTGCACCCATCAAAGCAGCGGCAGTTACCCACGGGTAGACATCGGATGCCCTGAGTCTGTCCGGCCGAATGCCATCAGGATTCAGCCAAAGATCAACTCGACCGAGCACGATGCGATGCGATGCGAGGCCATGCGACTCGGCTCAGGTCAGCTCGGCGTAGACGATGAGGTTGTCCACGGGGTGACCCTCCGCGTCGAACGCGCCGTCGCAGGTGACCAGCCGCAGCGTGCTGCCTTTGGTCGCGCCGTAGACCCGCTCGGTGGGGAACGCCTCCTTGCTGACCGTCTCCTTGTCCGTGACCGTGAAGCGCAGGGACTTGCCCTCGCTGTCGCGGACCAGCACCTCGGCGCCCTTGCGGATGTCCTTGAGATCGTGGAACACGGCCCGGCCGAAGCGGGTGTCGTTGTGGCCGATCAGTACGGCCGCTCCCGGCCGGCCGGGAGCGGCTCCACCGGTGTACCAGCCCGCCCGCATTCCCTGCTCGGCGGGCGGGACCTCGACCGTGCCGTCCGCGTTGAGCCCCAGGCGCATGAGGGAGCTGCGGATCTTGAGGGAGGGGATGCTGACCTGGGTGGGCGCCGACGCGTCCGTTGCGGCCGGTTGCCGCGTTGCTGCGGAGGCCGTTGCCGAGGGCGCCGGAGCGGACGCTGCCGACGGGGGCGCGGCGGGTGAGGGCGCCGGTCCCGCGCAGGCCGTCAGGGCCGCGCAGGTCACCAGCGCGGTCAGCAGGGCGGCCGTGCGGGGCCGACGGGAGAGGTTGCGGACGTGCATGTGGGCTCCAGGGGCCGTCACCGGGCGTGGCGCCGCCCCGTTACGGGACGGCGCCACGGTCGGTGTGAGTGGTGAGGGGTGACTACGGGTCAGCCGTTGCGGCGGCGCAGCACGAAGGTGCCCGCACCCGCGAGCAGCGCGAACCCTGCCACCGAGCCTGCGAGGGCCGTGGTGCTGTTGTCGCCGGCGCCGGCCGGCCGCTCACCGGCGGCCACGCCACCGCGCGGCGCGACCGCCGGTGCGGGCGTGGCCTCCTGGGGTGCCGCGGGTGCGGGGCGGTCGCCCGCCGCGACGCCACCACGGGGTGCGACGGAGGGGCGGGCCTCCTGGGGCGCGGCCTCGGCGGCCTTCGCCCGCTCCGGCGACACCGAGGGGGCGCTGTCGGAGGGCACCGCGGGCTTCGGGGTCGCGTCGGCGAAGGCGGCGGTGGTCGGGACCAGCACCGCGCCGGCCGCGACGGCGGCGAGCACGGCGGTGCGCAGGGTGAGGCGAGCGGTCAAAGCGGTCATACGGATGGCTCCATTCCATACGTCGCCCCGTGGGCACCCGGGTGCCGTTGTGCACCGGGTACGGGGCAGGGAGCCAGGCTGTCCGGGAGTTATGAGGAAGCTGTCAGGACGCTGTGGTCATCCGATCAGGGCGACGGTGCGGTGGCGGGGAGCCGGAGCGTGAAGGCCGAGCCCTTCCCCTCCGTACTGGTCGCGCCCGCCGTCCCACCGTGGGCCTCGGCCAGTTTGCGGACGATGGCGAGTCCGAGGCCGCTTCCTCCCGTGCGTCGGCTGCGGGACTTCTCCGCACGCCAGAAGCGGTCGAAGACGTACGGGAGGTCCGCGGCCGGGATGCCGGTCCCGGTGTCCGCCACCTCGATCACCACCACCTCGGGCCCGGGTCCGGACCAGGGCCCCTCCCCGTACGCGCGCAGCGTCACCGTCCCGCCCGCCGGAGTGTGCCGTACCGCGTTGGAGACCAGGTTGCCCACCGCCTGCCGCAGCCTGACCGGGTCCGCGTGCAGCACCGGGGCCGCCCCCGCCACCACCGTCAGCGTGACGCCCGCCGTCTCCGCACGGGCCTGGTGGGCGGCGGCGACCTGGCCCAGCAGCTCCTCGACAGGGACCGGCTCGGGGTGCAGCCGCAGCACCCCGGCGTCGGCGGCGGCCAGATCCTGGAGGTCATCGATGATGTGCTGGAGCTGCACCGCCTCCTCCAGCAGCGAGTCCACGAACGCCGGATCGGGGTCGGCCAGACCGTCCTGGGCCGCCTCCAGCCAGCCGCGGATATTGCTCAGCGGAGTCCGCAGCTCATGCGCCACATCGCTGACCATGGCCTTGCGCTGCTCCTCCAGGCGCGCCCGGTGCGCGGACATGTCGTTGAACGCGGCGGCCAGCCGGCCGATCTCGTCGTCCCCCCTGACCGGGACGGAGGCGTGCTCCTCACCGTCCCGCATCCGCTGCGCGGCCCCGGTCAGGGCGTGCAGGGGCCGGACCAGCCGGGCGCCCGCGAGCACCGAGGCACCCACGGTCAGCGCCAGGACCAGCGCCGCCGCACCGGCGATCTTCGCGGTGTTGGCGGGGGAGAGGTCGAAGCCGGGCACGGTCGCCCCGCCCTCGTCGCCGATGAACAGGAGCGCGGGGGACGCCACGTACGAGCTGAGCTGTTCGCTGCGCGCGGTCCCCACGCAGGAGGCGATGGCCCGGTCGTCCTCGCCGGTGAGTTCCCGGGGCGGTTCGACCGCCGGGACGGGGGCCGCCTCGCGGGCGTCGCTCGGCAGGGGAGCGGGCCGGGGTACGGCGACCGCCTCGCCCCAGGAGAGGTCCTGGTTCAGCCGCACACCGTCGCGGCCCTGGCGCTTCAGACAGGCGTCGGCCAGTGCGTCGAGCGCGCTGAGCGCCTCCTTCTCCGTAGCGGTGGGCGCGTCCAGGTCCGAGGGGTCGCAGCGGGTGCCCAGCGCCCGTTCGGGGTCGTTGCCCACCATCTGCACCCGGGGCCGTCCGCTCGGCCCGACGACGACGTCGGAGGCGATCCCCGCCCGGTTCAGGCACACCGCGTTCCGGTCGGCGGTCCGCCGCAGCGCCGCGCGTTCGGCCGCCGGGAGCAGGAACGGGCCCACCGCCCGCGGGTCGATCCGGTCCGCCGCCGTGCCCTGCCCCTCGGTGCTCCGGGCGGCCAGGACGGTGTCCACGGACAACGGATCGACCACCGCGGAGGCCTCCGGCGGCAGCGCGGGCGGGGCCGTCGCGGTGGCGGAGTCGGCGAGCGGCTGCCTGCCCTGCGTGGTCAGCGCGACCCGGCGGCCCGACTGCTCGGCCAGCTCCCGTACGGTCGCGTCCACCCCGTCCCAGGTCGGATGGCGGGCGGCGTAGCCGAGCAGGGTGTCGTAGATCCGGGCGTCGGCGGTCAGGTTCTGGCCCTGCTCCTGCTTGATCGCACCCGAGGTGGTCTGCACGGCGAGCCAGGCGGTGGCCGCCACCGAACACGCGGCGACCAGCGCCGACACACCCAGCAGCCGCCCCAGCAGACTCCGCCGCAACGGCACCCGGGAGGACCGGCCCCTACCCACGCCGTGCGGCCTTCGCCGGGTCGGTCAGTTTGTAGCCGACCCCGAAGACGGTGAGCAGCCGCACCGGCCGCCGGGGCGCCGGTTCGATCTTCTTGCGCAGGTTCATCACGTGCACGTCGACCGTCCGGTCACTGATGTAGCGGTCGAAGCCGTGCAGCTCCTCCAGCAGCCGCTGACGGCTGAACACCCGGTCGGGACCGGCCGCCAGCGCGGCCAGGATCCGGAACTCGCCGCGGGTGCACTCCACCGGCTCGCCGTCCACCGTCACCTCGTGCCGCTCCGGATCGACCACGAGGCCGCCCACCCGAAGCACGTGGTCCTGCGCCACCTCAGCCGGCCGCCGCGTGCGGCGCAGCAGCGTACGGACGCGGGCCATCAGCTCACGCGGGCTGTACGGCTTGGTCATGTAGTCGTCCGCACCGAGGTCGAGCCCGAGCAGCAGATCGTCCTCGGTGGTGCGGGCGGTCAGCATCAGCACGGGCAGCTCCCGGGCCTCGGCCCGCAGCACCCGCACCACGTCCAGGCCGTCCGCCCGAGGCATCATCACATCGAGGACCAGGAGGTCGGGTTCCTTGTGCCGTACGGCGTCGAGCGCGGCGAGCCCGTCGCCCACGATCCGTACGGCGTGTCCTTCCCGTTCCAGATAGCGGCGTACGAGTTCGGCCTGCTTCTCGTCGTCCTCGGCAACTATGACGTCTGCGCACACACCCCCGATCGTAGAGCGCAGCTACAGTGCGAGGCCGGGGCGGGTTCCGGAACGCGGAAGCCGGGAAGGGAACCGGCGCGTTCACCTCGGTGAGGTGGCCGCACCGGCGGAAGGAGACGGGTTGAGCAGCCTCGGTACGGACGGCGGCGGAGCGACGTACAACTCGGTGTCGGGGGATGCCGTCGTCGTCGGGCCCTTGTTGATGGCGCAGCACATCGAGGGCATCCAGCTGCCGCCCGCCGCGCCCGCCGCCCCGCCGTGTCAGGGGCCCCCGCCGACCCGGGTGTTCGTCAACCGGACCGAGGAGCTCGCCGGTCTGCGGGATGCCGCCCTGGCCCTGGCCGCCGATCCGGAGCCGGGTGTGGTGATGGTGGTCGGGGTCGGCGGGGTCGGCAAGACCCAGCTCGTCGCCCAGGCCGTCCGCCGTGAACTGGCGCAGCTCTTCCCGGACGGCCGGCTCTACGTCGACCTGGAGGATCACCGCCGGGACGGGGCGGTCGATCTCGCCGCGGTGCTCGGCGGGTTCCTGCGGGCCCTCGGGGTCCACAAGGACTACGTGCCGGGCACACTCGCCGAACGCACGGCCCTCTTCCGCAGCGTCGCCGCCCGGCTCCGGCTTCTGGTGAAGGTGGACAACGTCCAGCACGCCCCGGAGGCGCGGGCACTGGTGCCGCCGCAGGGGCTGCTCGTGGTGACCGGCCGCCGGGCCCTGCCGTCGCTGCTGATGGACGGGGCGGTGCTGATCGACGTCGCCCCGCTGGACGACAGGGCGGGGACCGAACTCGTACGCCGGTGGTACGCCGACGCGGACGAGGGGACGGCCACCGATGTCGTACGGCTCTGCGCGGGGCACCCCTTGGCGCTGCGGGCCGCGGTGGAGTGGCTGGCGGCGCGGCCGCAGCTGACCCTGGACGACGTGGTGCGCGATCTGACGGCCGGACGGTACGGAACGGGCAACGACGGAGCACGGGAGGCGATGGGGGTGGCCATGGGCGCGAGCGGGGGACCCGCGCAGGACGGCGTGGGCGCGAGCGGGGGACCCGCGCAGGACGGCGTGGGCGAGGCGGTCGACGCGGTGCTGGACGCGGTGGTGGCCGAGGTTTCCGACGACACCCGGCACCTCTACGACCTCTTCGGGGTCCTGCCCGGCACGACGGCGACGGCCGACCTGCTCCGGGCCGTCGGTGCCACCCGGGTCGACGCGGGGCTCGGTGAGCTCCTCTCCTCCCGGCTCGCGGTCCTGGTGGAGTCCGCGGACCGGCCCCAGCGCTACCGGCTGCACGATGTGGTGCGGGCCCATGCCCGGCAGTGCGCCAGGGCGTTGCCCGAGGAGCGGCGGCGGTCCCTCCTGCGGCTCGTCGTGGACTTCTACGCCGACGCGGCGGCCCACGGAGACGCGCTGGTGCTCGGCGCGCGCTTCAGGATCCAGCCGCCGCCGGTCCGCCCGCTCGCCGAACTCGGCGCGAAGGAAGCGCTGTTCACGGGCGGCGCCGACGCGCTGGAGTGGCTGGACGCGGAGCGCGACAATCTCCAGGCCGTCATCCGGATCGCCGCCGACGAGGGATGGCACCAGGAGGTGTGGCGGCTCTGCGAGTCGCTGTGGGCGCTCTACCACAGCCGTAAACACCTGGCCGACTGCGTCGAGTCGGGCCTCCTGGGCATCGAGGCCGCCCAGCACGAGGCGCGCCCCGACGTCGAGATCCGGATGCGGAACCAGGTGGCCCGCGCCGCCTACGAGCTCGGCGACCTGGACCGTGCCGAGGCCCAACTCGACGCCGCGGCAGGGCTCCTGGAGCTGGCGGGTGACCCGAGCCTCAGTGGCGTCGTCTGGGAGAGCCGCGGGCTGATCGCGCTGGCACGCGGCCGGTCGGAGGAGTCGCCCCACGCCATGGGTGAACGGGCCGAGGAGGCGCGGCAGTTGTTCGAGCGGGCGCTGGCGGCCAACCGTGCCGTGCCCGACCGGCACGGTGTCGTCGTGCAGAGCTACAACGTCGCCCAGGCGCTGGTGGCGGGCGAGCGGTGGACCGACGCGCTCGGCGTACTGGACGAGGCGGCCGAGGTGGCCCGCACCACCGGCGACGAGCCGATGCTGCCCCGGATCGACCTCGTACGGGCCCAGTCCTTCGTCGGGCTCGGCTCGCTGGACCGCGCGGTCGCCGCGACCGTGGCGGCGGCCGACCGGGCGGCGAGTCTCAAGCAGTTCGCCAAGCTGGACCAGGCGCTCGAGCTGCTGGCCGCGCTCGCCGACCGGGCCGAGGACCGGCCCCTGAGGGCCGCCTGCGAGGAGAAGCTCCGCGAGCTTCGGCGGAACATGGGACTGGAGCCACCGGCCGCACCCCCGGCCTGACCCTCCGCCCCTACCCTTTGCCTGTCCCCCTCCTCTCCCCGGAGCCACGCGTTGTCCTCGGTGCCGTCGCTGCTCAGCCGTTCGTCCGCCCGGTTCCGGGCCCGCCGTGCCGCCGCCCGGCCCGGCCACGACCGGTGGAACACCCTGGACGCGCCGAAGGCGGCGGTGCTCGGGGTGGCGCGGACGCTAACCTCCGCCACCCGGCTGGTGGACGTCATGCACCTGCTGCGCCCCGAGGACGGGATCGACAAGTTCTTCACGGTCAACCCCGGGTCGGCGTTTGCCGACGGACTCGACGCCTATCTCGCGCGGCTCGGCGTCCAGGTGCTGAGCTGGAAGGAGGCCACCCGGCGCCACTTCGACCTGGCGGTCAGCTGTTCGGTGCACCCGACGATGCGCCGGCTCGACGCCCCGCTGATGGTGCTGCCGCACGGCGCCGGATACAACCGGCTGGTGACCGAGTCGACGGGCGACGCACTGTCCCCGGCGGGGCTGTCCCGGCAGGAGCTGATGTGGCGGGGGAAGGTGGTCCCGGAGGCGATCGGGGTCTCGCACCGGGCCCAGATCGACCGGCTCGCCGAGACCTGCCCCGAGGCCGCCCCGTACGCCCTGGTCGTCGGCGACTGGTGCTTCCAGCGGATCACCGTGAGCATGTCCCACCGGGACCGCTACCGCTCGCGGCTCGGCGCGGTCGACGGGCGGCGGCTGGTGGTGATCCACTCCACCTGGAGCGGCCACTCGCTGCTCGGCCGCCATCCGGAGCTGCCTCTGCGGCTGGTGACCTCGCTCCCGGCGGACGAGTTCGCGGTCGCGGCCGTCTTCCACCCCAACGTGTGGGCCCGGCACACCCGTCCCGGCGTGCTGGAGCGGTTCGGCGCCGCGATGGACGCGGGACTCATGATCATCCCACCGGAGGAGGGGTGGCGGGCCGCCGTGGTGGCCAGCGACTGGGTGGTCGGCGACCACGGCAGTACGACCTTCTACTCGGCCGCCGCCGACCGCGTCACCCTGCTCGCCGCCACCGGCCTCGACGAGCTGGACCCGGCGTCGCCCGCCGCCGCGTTCGGGCAGGAGGCGCCACGGCTGGATCCCGACGGCGATGTGTACGCGCAGTTGCTGGCGGCGGCCCGCGTCCACGACCCGGCGGAGCTGCGGCCCGTCGTGGACCGCCAGCTCGCCTCGGTCGACACCTCCGGCGAGGTGACCCGGGCCCGGATGTACGCGTTCCTGGCCGAGCGCGGCGTCGAGGTGCCGGACGCGGCCCCGCAGCCGGTTCCCGTACCGGACCCCGAGCCCGTACGCCGTACCGCCGCCACGGCGTACGACGTGACCGGGTCCCACGACGCGGGCGCCGCCGATCTCCAGCGCCGGCCCCTGGTGGCCGGGCACCACACCGAGGCCCTCGGCTTCTACGCCGTCACGACCGAGGAGAACCACCCCCACTGGCCGCACGCGGCCGAGGTGCTGGCCCGTACGGTCGCGGATGCCGAGGTGGCCGCCCTGGACTGGGTCACCGACGCGGCGGTGCGGTACGAGAACCTCAACGTCCTCGTGGCGCGGCTGGACGAGAGCCGCTGCCTGGTCCGGCTGCGGGGCGGGCGGCAGCTGGAGGCCCGTGCGGAACGTTCATGGGGCGCGCGGCGGCCTCCGCTCGATCCGGTTCTGCTGGGGTCGGCCGTCAACCTCTGGATGACCGACGCGGAACGGGCGAAGGACCTCATGGACGGCCTGACCCTGCGCACGGGCCGGTGGGAGGTCCGGGTGGCGTTCACCGAGCCGTCGGGCGGCCTCTGCGGCTGATCCTGAACCGGAGGCAGCGAGTCCGGTGTCGATCTTGTGATCAAACCTGCGCACATATCGTACGAGAGTGGTCGACGCGCCCGGCGGAGGTGGCCAGTAGCGGGCAGAAAAGGGCGCGATTCGGCCCCGTCGGTTCACGGAACCTCCTTATAGTGGTGCCGCGTTGATCGTATGGTCGCAACGCGCGAAGCCGTCGCCACTGGAGTCCGTACGATGACGAACCCCCCGCCCGCCACGCCCGCGCCCCCGGCCGGTGGAGGCGGTGGTTGCCCCATGGGCTCCGGCACGGGAGCCGTTCCGCTCAGCGGCCCCGGCTTCCACACCGAACCCCAGGCGCTCTACCGCTCGATGCGGCGCGACCACGGCCCCGTCGTCCCGGTCGAGCTGCCCGGCGGCTTCCCCGCCTGGCTGGTGATCGGCTACCGGGAACTCCACCAGGTCACCAGCGACGGGGAGTTGTTCCCCCGGGACGTCTCCCTGTGGAACCAGTGGGAGAACATCCCCGCCGACTGGCCGCTGCTGCCCATGGTGGGGACCCCCATGCCGTCCATCTACTTCACCGCCGGAGCCGAGCACCGGCGCCACGTGGAGATGGTCGTCCCGGCCCTCGAAGCGGCCGACCCCTTCGAAATCCGGCAGCACTGCGAGCAGTTGGCGGACCGGCTCATCGACGCCGTGTGCAGCCGGGGCACCGCCGACCTCGTCGCCGAGTTCGCCGTGCCGCTCCCCGTCCTCGTCCTCGCCCGGCTCGTCGGCTTCCCCGACGACGAGGGCGCCGACATCGCCCAGGTGCTCAAGGACCTGGCCGACGGCGGGCCCGGCGCCCAGAAGGCCCACCTGCGCTTCGGCGAGCACATGAGCCGGCTCGTCGCGGCCAAGCGGGTGCACCCCGGCGACGACGTGACCTCGCGGATGCTCGCCCACCCCGAGCCGTTCACCGACGAGGAGTACGCGCTCGACCTCATGGCCATCACGGCCGCCGGGCACCTCACCACCGCCGACTGGATAAGTAACTCCACCCGGCTGATGCTCACCGAGGACCAGTTCGCCGACGCCCTCTCCGGCGGCCGGCACAGCGTCGCCGAGGCCATGAACGAGGTGCTCTGGGAGGACGGCCCGACCCAGATCCTGGCAGGCCGGTGGGCGTCGAGGGACGCCCGGCTCGGCGGGCAGAACATCGCCCGCGGCGACATGCTGCTCCTCGGGCTCGGCGCGGCCAACGCCGACCCGCACATCCGTCAGCAGGTCACGGACCAGGTGGTCCGCTCCGGGCAGGGCGGCAACAGCGCCCACATGGCGTTCAGCCACGGCGAGTACCGCTGCCCCTTCCCCGCCCAGGAGATCGCCGAGATCATCGCCCGTACCGGCATCGAAGTGCTGCTCGACCGGCTCCCCGACCTCGAACTGGCCGTCCCCCCGACGGAGCTGGTGCGCCGGCCCTCCGCCTTCCTGCGCGGGATGACCGCGCTGCCCGTCCGCTTCACCCCCGTACGCACGACAGGAGACGCGTTGTGAACTGCCCGCACACCGGAGCCGCGCAGACCGACCGAGGCGCCGGGACCATCACCATCGACCCCATGGTCCAGGACCTGGACGGGGAGACCGCGCGGCTGCGCGACGCCGGCGTACTCGCCCGGATCGAGCTGCTCGGGGTCCCCGCCTGGACGGTCACCCGGCACGCGGAGGCCCGTCAACTCCTCGTCGACCCACGGCTGGTGAAGGACATCGACGCCTGGGGCCTGTGGCGGAGCGGAGTGGTGACACGTGACTGGCCGCTGATCGGCATGATCGACGCCGGGCGCTCCATGTTCACCGTGGACGGGGCCGAGCACCGGCGGCTGCGCACGAAGACCTCGCAGGCGCTCACCCCCCGGCGGCTCGAAGCGATCCGCCCGGCCATCGAGAAGTTCACCGATGAGCTGCTGGACAACCTCGACGCGGCGCGGGGTGAGGACGGGACCGTCGACCTGAAGGCGGTCTTCGCCCAGCCGCTGCCGATGAAGGTGGTCGGCATGCTGATGGGCGTCGACGAGTCCCAGCACGCGATGCTGACCCGGCAGTACAAGGCGTTCTTCTCCATGCTGACCCCGCAGGACCAACGCCTCGCGCTGCTGGCCGAGTTGGACGTCTTCTACACCGACCTCGTACGCGAGAAGACCGCGAACCCCACGGACGACCTCACCAGTGCGCTGATCCTGGCCGAGGAGGGCGGCGAGCCGCTCACCGAGGAGGAGGTGGTGGGCAACCTGAAGGCGATGGTCGCCGCCGGACACGAGACGACGATCGGGCTCATCCTCAACGCCGTGCGGGCGCTGCTCTCCCACCCGGACCAGCTGGAGAAGGTGCTGGCCGGCGAGATCGGCTGGGACGCGGTGATCGAGGAGACGCTGCGCTGGGACACCCCCACCACGCACCTCCTGATGCGGTTCGCCACCGAGGACATCACCGTGGGCGACACCGTGATCGAGGAGGGGGAGGGAGTGGTCATCTCCTACCGCGCCATCGGCCGTGACATCGAGCAGCACGGCGCCGACGCCGACGCCTTCGACATCACCCGCGCCACCCGCAACCGCCACATGACCTTCGGCCACGGCCCGCACATCTGCCCCGGCGCCGCGCTCTCCCGCGTCGAGGCGGCCGTCGCCCTGCCCGCCCTCTTCGCCCGCTTCCCCGGACTCCGGCTCGCCATCCCGGACGCGGAGATCAGCAAGCTGCCCGTGATGACGCAGAACGACATGGCCGCCTTCCCGGTGCTGCTGGGCTGAGGCCCGGCAGCCGCGCACACGCGCATGCCGTCCCGAGCGGGCTTCCTCGCCCTCGCCCCGCACCGCTCCACCACGGCCGCGCTCCTGGCCGACGCCGCACGCAGGCGCTCCATGGAGGTGACCGTCCTGCCCGTGGGCACGGTGCCGGACCGGTACCGGGAGCGGGGCGACGGGCACTACTACGGCGGCCCGCGCTTCGCCGCCCGGGTCGCGCGGCCGCTCGGGGTGGCGCTGCTGGAGCCGGACGACGGGTGGCTGGACGCGCTTCCTTACGCGTTCACCGGGCGGCGGATCCGCCGCGTACCGCTCTCCGAGGCCCGGCGCCTCCCCGGCCCGCTGTTCGCGAAGCCGCCGACCGACAAGAGCTTCCCGGCCGCCGTGTACGGGAGCGGGGCCGAGCTGCCGCCCGCTGCGGGAGACCCCCTGGTCCAGGTCAGCTCCGTGGTGACGTGGGCCGAGGAGTTCCGGCTCTTCCTGCTCGACGGCGAGATCCGCACGGGATCGCGGTACGCCGTCCACGGGCTGCTCGACGCGGCCCCGCTGGCGGGACACCCGCAGGAGTCCGCCGTACGCGCCTTCACCCGGCGGCTCACCGCGTCGTGCGGGGACACCCTGCCGGGCGCCGTCGTCGTCGACGTCGGCCGGATCAGCCCGCCGGCACGGTCGGCCGGGACCGGGAGCTGGGCCGTCGTCGAGGCCAACATGGCGTGGTTCAGCAATGTGTACGCCGCCGACCCCGGCGGGGCCCTGGACGTGGTGCTCCGGGCGGCGGGGCCCGCAGGGCTGGTCCGTGAGCGCGACCTGCACTTCTGGCGGGCCGGGCCGGTCTGAGGGCGCCCCGGCACACCTCTCATGCACGCCTCCCGAGTGAGCTGCGTCACGCAGAGTGAAATTCTTGGCATACATTCCGCCGAACCGGGGAGGGGCCCGGACCGCTGGTGCGGCCGTACCCCGGTCCACCGCGCAGGACGCCCCCGGCCGAACCGAACGGGGGCTTTTCGGGTACGGAAGGCGAAACACGACATGTCGGCGCTCAGCACCATCCACATCGACGGCACCTGGCGGGCCGCCGGATCAGGCGCCACGCGCGAGATCCTCGACCCCGCCGACGCCACCGTCCTGGCCGTCGTCGCCGAGGGCGGCGTCGAGGACACCGATGCGGCGATCGCGGCGGCGCGGCGCGCCTTCGACGACGGCCCCTGGCCGCACAAGCCCGTCGCCGAGCGGGCCGGGCTGCTGCGCCGGGTCGCCGAGCTGCTCCAGCGGGACCGCGAGGAGATCGCGATCACCGAGAGCCGCGACACCGGCAAGACCCTCGAAGAGGGCCGGGTCGACGTCGACGACGTGACAGGAGCCTTCCGCTACTTCGCCGACCTCGTGATGAACGAGAGCGGCGGCCGGGTCGTCGACGCGGGCGACCCCGACGTCCACAGCATCGTCGTCCACGAGCCCGTCGGCGTCTGCGCTCTCATCGCCCCCTGGAACTACCCCCTCCTCCAGGCCAGCTGGAAGATCGCCCCGGCCCTCGCCGCCGGCAACACCTTCGTGCTCAAGCCCAGCGAGGTCACCCCGCTCTCCACCGTCCACCTGATCAAGCTGCTCGCCGAGGCGGGCCTCCCCGACGGCGCGGCCAACCTCGTCACGGGCGCGGGCGACCCCGTGGGCGCCCGGCTCTCCGAGCACCCCGACGTCGACCTGGTCTCCTTCACCGGCGGCCTCGCCAGCGGTACGAAGGTGGCCCAGGCCGCCGCCCCCACCGTGAAGAAGGTCGCCCTGGAGCTCGGCGGCAAGAACCCCAACGTGGTCTTCGCCGACGCCTGCGCCACCGACGCCGGCTTCGACACCGCCGTCGACCAGGCTCTGAACGCCGCGTTCTTCCACAGCGGCCAGGTCTGCTCCGCCGGCGCCCGCCTGATCATCCAGGACTCCGTCAGCGAACGGTTCGTCACCGAGCTGGCCCGCCGCGCCGACGCCATCCGCCTCGGCCGGGGCACCTTCGACGGCGTCGAGTGCGGCCCGCTCGTCTCCGCCCAGCAGCTCGCCAAGGTCGAGGCGTACGTCGCCTCCGCCCGCGAGGAGGGCGCGATCGTCCGGGCCGGCGGCGCGCGCCCCGAGCCCAGCGACGTACGTCCCGAAGGCGGCTACTTCTACCGGCCGACCGTCCTCGACGGCTGCCACCGGGAGATGAAGGTGGTCCGCGAGGAGACCTTCGGACCGATTCTCACCGTCGAGACCTTCCGTACCGAGGAAGAGGCCATCACGCTGGCCAACGACACCGACTACGGCCTCGCGGGCGCCGTCTGGACGAACGACGCCGGCCGGGCCCGCCGGGTCGCCGGACGGCTGCGTCACGGCACCGTCTGGATCAACGACTACCACCCCTACCTCCCGCAGGCCGAGTGGGGCGGCTTCGGGAAGTCCGGTACGGGACGCGAGCTGGGCCCGACGGGGCTCGCCGAGTACCGCGAGTCCAAGCACATCTACCAGAACCTCAACCCGCGCCCCCAGCGCTGGTTCGCCGGCTGACACCTGCGGGGGCCCTGATCGAAGCAACCCCGGGGCCCCGCCCGGCTGTTCGCAGCACCACGCACACGCACGAACCTTGCAGAAGGAGCAGTGACCGATGCCTTCCACCCCCCGCAGCACCGCAGTCCCCGACCCCGACGGCCCCGTGGCCGACTACGTGATCGTCGGCGGCGGCACCGCCGGATCGGTCATCGCCTCCCGGCTCACCGAGGACCCCGAGGTCACCGTCACGGTCATCGAGGGCGGCCCCACCGACATCGACCGCGACGACGTGCTGACCCTGCGCCGCTGGCTCGGCCTCCTCGGCGGCGACCTCGACTACGACTACCCCACCACCGAGCAGCCGCGCGGCAACTCCCACATCCGGCACAGCCGGGCCCGGGTCCTCGGCGGCTGCTCCTCGCACAACACGCTGATCAGCTTCAAGCCGCTGCCCGGCGACTGGGACGAGTGGGCCGAGGCGGGCGCCGAGGGCTGGGGCGCGGCCGCGATGGACCCCTACTTCGCCAAGCTGCGCAACAACATCGTCCCGGTCGACGAGAAGGACCGCAACGCCATCGCCCGCGACTTCGTCGACGCCGCCCAGGCAGCGGCCGGGGTCCCGCGCGTGGACAGCTTCAACAGCAAGCCGTTCCACGAGGGCGTGGGCTTCTTCGACCTGGCCTACCACCCCGAGAACAACAAGCGCTCCTCCGCCTCGGTGGCCTACCTCCACCCGCACATCGAGGCCGGCGACCGCCCCAACCTCCGCATTCTGCTGGAGACCTGGGCGTACCGGCTGGAGTTCGACGGCACCCGCGCCACCGGCGTACACGTCCGGACGAAGGACGGCGAGGAGATCCTGCTGCGCGCCGCCCGTGAGGTCATCGTCTGCGCGGGCGCGGTGGACACGCCCCGGCTGCTGCTGCACTCCGGGATCGGCCCGCGCGAGGACCTGGAGGCGCTGGGCATCGAGGTGCGCCACGACCTCCCGGGCGTCGGCGAGAACCTGCTCGACCACCCCGAGTCCGTCATCGTCTGGGAGACCGACGGGCCCATCCCGGAGAACTCCGCGATGGACTCCGACGCGGGACTCTTCGTCCGCCGCGACCCCGGATCCCGGGGCCCGGACCTGATGTTCCACTTCTACCAGATCCCGTTCACCGACAACCCGGAGCGGCTCGGCTACGAGAAGCCCGAGCACGGGGTGTCGATGACGCCGAACATCCCCAAGCCGCGCAGCCGGGGCCGCCTCTACCTCACGAGCGCCGACCCCGAGGCCAAGCCGGCCCTGGACTTCCGCTACTTCACCGACGAGGACGACCACGACGGCCGTACCCTGGTCGACGGCATCAAGCTCGCCCGTGAGATCGCGGCCACCGAACCGCTCGCCCACTGGCTGAAGCGCGAGGTCTGCCCCGGTCCCGAGGTCACCTCGGACGAGGAGATCAGCGAGTACGCCCGCAAGGTCGCCCACACCGTCTACCACCCGGCGGGCACCTGTCGGATGGGCGCCACCGACGACCAGGAGGCCGTCGTGGACCCGCAGTTGCGCATCCGGGGCCTTCAGTCCATCCGGATCGCCGACGCGTCCGTCTTCCCGACCATGCCCGCCGTCAACCCGATGATCGGAGTCCTCATGGTCGGCGAGAAGTGCGCCGAACTCCTTGGCGAGCAGGCGCGTGCCGCCGTTCCGGTCACCGGTACCAGCACCGGAGGTGATGTCCGATGACCGTAACCAAGGCCACCGAGGCCGCAGTTGAGGCCGCCGACGAGAACGCCGTGTTCTCCGTGCGCAACCTCTGGAAGGTCTTCGGCCCCAAGGCCGACCGGATCCCCGGCAGCGAACACGCCTCCCTCCCGCCCGCCGAACTGCGCGAGGCCACCGGCTGCACCGCCGCCGTACGCGATGTCTCCTTCGACGTCCGCAAGGGCGAGGTCTTCGTCGTCATGGGCCTGTCGGGCTCCGGCAAGTCGACCCTCGTACGCTGTCTGACCCGGCTGATCGAGCCCACCAGCGGCACCCTCGCCATCGACGGTGAGGACGTCCTCGCCATGGACCGCTCCCGGCTGCGCGAACTGCGCCGCCACCGCGCCGCGATGGTCTTCCAGCACTTCGGACTGCTGCCGCACCGCACGGTGTTGGACAACGTCGCCTACGGCCTGGAGATCCAGGGCCTCAGCAAGGCCGAACGCCGTGCCAAGGCTGCCGAGTTGGTGGAGAAGGTCGGCCTCGCGGGCCTGGAGGACCGGCGCCCCTCCCAGCTCTCCGGCGGACAGCAGCAGCGCGTCGGCCTCGCCCGCGCGCTCGCCGTCGACCCCTCCGTCCTCCTCTTCGACGAGCCGTTCAGCGCGCTGGACCCGCTGATCCGCCGGGAGATGCAGGACGAGGTGGTCCGGCTGCACCGCGAGGAGGGCCGCACCATGGTCTTCATCACCCACGACCTCAGCGAGGCGCTGCGCCTGGGCACCCGGATCGCGCTGATGCGCGACGGCGGCATCGTCCAGCTCGGCACCCCCGAGGAGATCGTGGGCTCACCCGCCGACGACTACGTACGCGAGTTCGTCCGGGACGTGCCGCGCGAGCAGGTCCTCACCGTCGCCACCGCGATGCGCCCCGCGCTCGCAGGGGAGAGCGAACGCGGCCCGGCCGTGCGCCCCGAAGCCACCGTGTACGAGGCCATCGAGGCGGTCTCCCGCTCCGGCGACCCCGCCGCCCGGGTGATGGACGGCGGCCGGCTCGTCGGCGTCGTCGACCACGCGTGCCTGCTGGACGTCGTGGCCGGCACGACCGACCCCGACAAGGCGACCGCCCCCGACGCTCCGGACGGCTCCCGCGAGGTGACCGTCTGATGGCCACCGCCCAGGCCACCCCGGTCCGCCCCGCGCGAGCGGGCGCGCGCCGGGGACCGCTGGCCGCCCTCCGCGACCGCCCGGCCGCCGGAAAGCTCCTGCTCCTCGCGCTCGCCGCCGTCATCCTCGTCCCCCTCGTGCACAGCCGCTGGGGAGGCGGCATCTGGCCGGACGCGCTCACCGCCGACCTCTCGGCGCCGCTCGGCGAGGTCACCGACTGGATCGTCTCCAACCGGGACAACCACCCGCTCTTCCTCTACTTCTTCGGCCACATCAGCAACGCCGTCGTGCTCTCCGTACGCGGGGTCTACCTGATCCTCCTGGCCCTCGGCTGGGCCGGTGTCACCGTGCTCGCCGCCGCCGTCGCCTGGCGCGTCGCGGGTATCAGGCTCGCCCTCACCGCGGCCGTCTCGTTCCTGGTCTGCGGGCTGCTCGGCATGTGGGTGCCGACCATGCAGACGCTCGCCCTGATGGTCGTGGCCGTCCTCGCATCCGTCGTGCTCGGACTGCTCCTCGGCCTGGCCGCCGGGCTCTCCGACCGTACGTTCCGTGTGCTGCGCCCGGTGCTGGACACCATGCAGGTGCTGCCCGCCTTCGCCTATCTGCTCCCCGTGGTGCTGATCTTCGGCATCGGCGTGCCCGGAGCGGTCCTCGCCACCGTCGTGTACGCGGCTCCGCCGATGGCGCGGCTCACCGCGCTCGGCCTGCGCGGCGCGGACGCGGGCGTCATGGAGGCCGTCGCCTCGCTCGGCGCGACCGGGAAGCAGCGGCTGCTCACGGCCCGGCTGCCACTGGCCCGCAAGGAGCTGCTCCTCGGCCTCAACCAGACCATCATGATGGCGCTCTCCATGGCCGTCATCGCCTCGGTGATCGGCGCCGGCGGCCTCGGCGACCGCGTCTACCAGGCGCTGTCCTCCGTCGACGTGGGCGCCGCCCTCGCCGCGGGCATCCCGATCGTCCTGCTGGCCGTCGTCCTGGACCGTACGACGGAGGCGGCGGGCCGCCGCATCGGCGCCGAGCCCACCGGCCCGGCCCTCCTGCGGGGATGGCGCGGCTGGACCCTGGCCGCCCTGGCCACCGCCGTCGTCGCCTTCGTCGGACGGGCCACCGACGGCCGGGTCTGGCCCGAGGACGTCACGGTGGCGATCGCCGGACCGGTGAACACCGCCAAGGACTGGATGGTCGACCACCTCTACACCGGCGTGCCCGTCGTCGGCGGCACCGCCGACCTCGCCGCCCACTTCACCAGCGGCGTCCTCAACCCGCTGCGCAGCGGACTCACCGGACTGCCCTGGTGGTCGGTGCTGCTGATCGTCGCCGCCCTCGCCTGGACCATCGGCACCTGGCGCACCGCCGCCACCGCCGTCCTCGCCATGGCCGCGATCGGCGTCCTCGGTGTCTGGGAACCGTCGATGGACACCCTCAGCCAGGTGCTCGCCGCAGTCGCGGTCACCCTGGTCCTCGGCTTCGGCATCGCCATCGGAGCCGCCCGCAGTGAGCGCCTGGAACGGCTGCTGCGCCCGGTCCTGGACGTCTTCCAGACCATGCCGCAGTTCGTCTACCTGATCCCCGTCGTCGCCCTCTTCGGCGTCGGCCGCGCCCCTGCCGCAGCGGCAGCCGTCGTCTACGCGCTGCCCGCCGTCGTCCGCATCACCACCCAGGGGCTGCGGGGCGTCGACCCGGCCGCGATGGAGTGCGCCCGCTCGCTCGGCGCCACCACCGGCCAGCAGCTCCGCCAGGTCCAACTGCCGCTTGCCAGGCCCTCTTTGCTGCTCGCCGTCAACCAGGCGGTCGTGCTGGTCCTCGCCGTCGTCATCATCGGCGGACTCGTCGGATCCGGTGCACTCGGCTACGAGGTCGTCCTCGGCCTCGCCCAGGGCGACCTGGCCACCGGGCTCGTCGCCGGAGCCGCGATCGTCTGCCTCGGCCTGATGCTCGACCGGGTCACCCAGCCCACCACCCGCCGCCAGCGACAGGAGAGCTGAGATGAACCGCTCCCGCACCCGCCTGCTCGTGGCGCTCGCCTCGGCCACCGCCCTGCTCACCACGGCAGGCTGCGGCGCCGCCGACATGACCAAGCAGTCCTCCCCGTTCGCCGCCCCCGCCGGGGTCAAGACGGTCACCCTCTCCGTCCAGTCCTGGGTCGGAGCCCAGGCGAACGTCGCCGTCGCCGAGCAGCTCCTCAAGGAGAAGCTCGGCTACCGCGTCGACCTCGTGCAGACCGACGAGGTCCCCGCCTGGGACGCCCTCAGCCAGGGCCGTGTCGACGCGATCCTGGAGGACTGGGGCCACCCCGACCAGGAGAAGCTGTACGTCGACGAGAAGAAGACCATCGTCCGCGGCGGCGACCTCGGGGTCACCGGCCACATCGGCTGGTACGTCCCGAAGTACTGGGCCGACAAGCACCCCGACGTCACCGACTGGAAGAACCTGAACAAGTACGCGGACGAGCTGAAGACCGCCGAGAGCGGCGGCAAGGGCCAGCTCATGGACGGCTCGCCCTCCTACGTCACCAACGACGTGGCCCTGGTGAAGAACCTGGACCTGGACTACAAGGTGGTCTTCGCCGGCTCCGAGGCGGCCCAGATCACCCAGATCCAGCAGTTCGCCAAGGAGAAGAAGCCCTTCCTGAGCTACTGGTACCAGCCGCAGTGGCTGTTCAACGAGGTGCCGATGGTCGAGGTGAAGCTCCCGGAGTACACCGACGAGTGCGCGGCCAAGGACCCCGCGGACATCGACTGCGCCTACCCGACGACGCCGTTGCAGAAGTTCCTCAACGCCGACTTCGTGGAGCGCGGCGGGGACGCGGCCTCGTTCCTGAAGAAGTTCCAGTGGTCGGAGAAGGACCAGAACGAGGTCTCCGAGATGATCGCCCAGCAGCGGCTCACACCGGAGGAGGCGGCCAAGCGCTGGATCGACCGCCACCCGGACGTCTGGAAGAAGTGGCTGGACAAGGGCTGAAGGACCGGACGCCGCCCTGCGCGAAGGGCGGCGCCCGCTTCCCGGCTACCGTGCCCGCACGGTAGCCAGCACATCCCGGTCCGGCTGAAGCGTCAGGCTCGGTACGGGCTCGACGACGCCCGGCTCGACGTCCAGCTCGAAGCGCCGGGCCAGCACGGCCAGGATCAGCACGGACTCGACCATCGCGAACCGGGTCCCCAGGCAGACCCGGGGCCCGCCGCCGAACGGGAACCACGCGTACTCCGCGATCTCGTCGCCGTTCGTAGCGTCCCAGCGCTCCGGGCGGAACTCCTCCGGCTCGGGGAACCACCGCGCGTCGCGGTGCGTGGACCACTGGCTGCTCCACACCCGGGTCCCCTCGGGGATCGGCAGACCGCCGAGCCGGGCCCCCTCCTTCGCCACCCCCGTGATCAGCCAGATCGTCGGGTACAGGCGCAGGGTCTCCTTCACCACCGCCTGGGTGTACGTGAGTTGGGCGTAGTCCTCGAAACCGGGCTCCCGGTCGCCGAGCACCCGGTCCAGCTCCTCGGCGAGCGCGGCCCGCACCCGGGGGTTCCGCGCGAGCAGGTACCAGGCCCACACCAGGGTCGAACTCGTCGTCTCATGGCCGCCGATGTACAGGGTGACCGTCTCGTCGCGGATCTCCTCGTCGCTGAGCCGCTCACCGCTCTCGTCGACCGCGGTGAGCAACCGGCTGAGCAGATCGGGTCGTTCGGTCTCGCCGTCGCGGTGCCGGGCCACCACCCGCCCCACCTCGGAGTCGATGACGGCGGCGGCCTTCCTGATCCGCGCCCGGCCCGGAGTCGGCACCCAGTCGGGCAGCAGCGCCCCGATCCCCGCGAACTCCTTGCCGATCTCCAGCTGGGCCACATCCATCGCCCGGCCCATCGCCTCCGAGTCCGCGGGGGTGTCCACGCCGAAGATGGTGCGCACCGCGATCTTCTGCGTCAGCGCGGCCATCTCCTTCTTGACGTCGACCCGTTCACCGTCCGACCAGGCGTCGGCCAGCTCCACCGCGGAGCTCGCCATGGTGGCCGCGTACGACTTGACCTGCTTGGGCCGCACCGAGGGCTGCACCAGCGAACGTTTGCGCCGCCAGTCCCGGCCCCGCGCCACGATGATCCCGTTGCCCATCACCGCCCGGAACGCGACGCCGAGCCGGGGCTGGTCGAAGGTGCGCTCCGTCTCGGTGAGCAGCTCGCCTATGCACTCCGGGTCGGAGATGAACACGCACCGGTTGCGCCCGAACCGCCAGCGCACCATGTCCCCGTGCCCCCGCAGGAGTTCGAAGAAGGCGAGGGGGTTCTTCCCGAACTGCGGCAGGTTCCCGAGCAGCGGCAGCCCCCTGGGGCCCGGTACGAGCGCATGGCCGCGAGACGGGGTGTCGAGCTCCGGGCCGGTCTGCGTGGACATCGAAAGGACTCCGCTCCCTGGGGTGCGCCACGGGGTGGCGCGCAATCGTTCGAACCTCATCGAACGTGATGAGGACGGCACTCCGCCAGGGCGTCGGACCGGCGTGGCCGGAATCCGCCATCAGCCGTGCGGAGTACGCGAGTTGTCGAGCGTAGCCGTACCGGCCTTCGGATTCGAACAGGGTGCGGCGGCAGAATTTCCGCCGCATGTGACAATCCCGTCATGTCGATCGACTCGCCGGCGGGCCGCGCCCGCGCGCTGTGGCAGGAACAGGCAGCCGCACCGGACGCCGTCTTCGGAACCCCCGGCCGCCCGGCGGTCCTCGTCTCCCCGGCCTCGTCCCTGGCACCGCCGTCCTGGGTGGGCGTGGTGACCATCGGGGACACGGCCCTGATCACCGCCCCCACCACCCGGGCCGCCGACTCCGTGACGACCGCCCTGGCCGGCCTCCCCACCGACCGGCTCACCGACCCCGCGACGGTCACCGGACTGCTCCCGGTGGCCGACACCCTCGGCCCGGCGGTGCTGGCCTACCTGGCCCCCAACGCCCTCCGCCCACCCAGGGCCACCGGCACCCCGACCGGACGCCTGACCCCCGGTCACGCGGTGCTGCGGGCGCTGTCGGAGGAGGCGGGCGAGGAGGAGGCGGGCGAGAGCGGGCTGGAGGAGATCACCTCACCGGTCTTCGTCGTACGGGACGGCGGCGCGGGAGTCCTCGCCGCCGCCGGCTACGCCCACTGGCCGCGCGACACCGCCCACCTCTGCGTGCTGACCGCACCGGGGGCACGGGGCCGGGGGTTCGCCCGGCAGGTGGCCTCGGAGGCCACCGCACACGCCCTCGCCGCCGGCCTGCTCCCGCAGTGGCGGGCCCGTCCGGCCGCCTCCCGCCGGGTGGCGGCGGCACTGGGCTACCGGGAGCTGGGTGCTCAGCTGAGCGTACGGCTGGTCTGAACGCGGTCCGACAGGGCACGCCCGACCGGTCCGGACCGGCACGGGCTCACAGTCCCACGATCAGCTGGATGCAGACGATCTTGACCAGGATGGCCAGGGCGAACAGCGTCGAGTAGCCGTTGTTGATCCGGCTGTCGCTCGCCCGGCTGTTGGCGTACGCCACGATCGCCGGGTTGCCGACATAGCCCGACAGCAGCCCCATCGTCCGCTCCCGGCTCTGGCCGAGCCCCTTGGCGACCAGCACCAGCAGGGAGTAGCTGACCACCGCGCCGATCGCCAGCACGGCCACCAGCTTCAGCCCGAAGAGCGAGAAGGCGTTCTCGCGGAACGAGTAGCCGGAGGTGAGGCCCACCACGGCGAGGAAGAGCAGCAGGCCGATCTGGCGCAGGGTCAGGTTGGCCCGGGTCGGCAGCGTCCACACCAGGGGGCCTGTGCGGCGGCGCCAGCCCAGGATCATGCCCATCACCAGCGGCCCCGCGCCCATGCCCAGCGCCAGCGTGGTGGAGCCGAGGGTGAGGGAGGGGATGCCGATCAGAAAGCCCAGGGCGAGGCCGACGCCCAGGCTGACCGCGCTCACCTCACTGACCTTCGCCTCGGTGTCGCCCAGGTACGTGGTGACCTCGCTCGTCCGCTCGCGCGGCATCACCACCCGTACCCGGTCGTCGAGCTGGAGCAGCAGACCGTCGTGGGCGAGCATGTCGAAGTCACCGCGCCGGACCCGGCTGACCACGGCCCCGTACTTCTCGCCGAGCCCCAGTTCGGCGACCGTGTGCCCGGCCAGGTCGGGGTTGGTGAGCAGGACCCGCCGGTAGTCCACCGCGCTGCGGTCGTCCAGCAGGTGGCGCGGGGCGAGGGACCCGAGCGCCTCCGTCGCCGCCCGTACGTCGTTCTCGCCGCCGACCAGGACGACCTGGTCGCCGGGGGAGAGGCGGTCCAGCTCCCGGGCGACCCGGGTGACGCCGTCGGCGGGGCGGTACTCGCTGGCCAGTACCCGGTGCGCGGTCACTCCGGGGACGTCGGCCCAGCGGGTTTCCCGGGCCACCTCGACCGTACGGGTGATGAGGGTGGAGGGGAGGCCCGAGTCGGGGTCGCGGCGGGCGGTCCAGGTGCGGCGGGCCGCGACCGCCGAGACGAACATGATCGTGATGACGACGGCGAGCGGGTAGCCGATGGCGTACCCGACAGCGGGCTGCGTCGGGTCGGCGGAGGCGTCCTGGGCGGCGGCGAGCCCCGGGGTCGTCGTCCCGATGCCCGCGTAGCCGCCCGCGAGGAACGGGCCGCTGATACCGAACCCGTAGTATCCGACCAGGCCGACCACCACGGCCGTGACGACCAGGGCCACCACCGCCCCCGCCATCACCGGGAGCTGGCCGCGCAGTTCACGGAAGAACGAGGGGCCCGACTCCAGGCCGACCGTGTACACGTACAGGGCCAGGCCCAGCGCCGAGACCCCGGCGGGTACGGCGGCGGCGATGTCCTCGTCCAGCGCCCCCACGAAGAGGCCGACGAACAGGACACCGGCCGCCCCCAGCCGTACCGGGCCGAAGCGCACCAGGCCGAGCAGCGAGCCGAGCGCGATCACCGCGAACACGGTCACCCACGGGTTGTCCGCGAAGAACTGCCACACCGGCGCTGCCTCCCCGTCTCGAAGCGATCCCGTCCAGGATCTTCGAGGGGCGGGGAGGCTGCCACCCGGCCGTAGGCCCGTCAGACTCCGTGCGGCACGTGCGCCGGGCGGCCCCGGCCCCGCGTCAGCGAGTAGCCGAACACGGCCGCGAGCGCGGCGAGCACACCGCCGCCGACCGTCCACAGCCAGCGGGTCGTCCACCAGCCCGACGCCCAGCCGTCCTCCGGCTCACCGGCGGCGCGGGCCTGGGAGGTTCCCGACGCACCGGTCACCGAGATGCCCGGTACCAGCGGCTCGGCGAGCGCGCCGTCCACGTGGTGGGCGCCGCCCTGGTCCACCGAGTCGGCCCGCACCTCGGCCTCGAACGGCAGCCCGAGGTCGTCGGCCGGGAGGTTCACCACCGTCAGCCGCACGTAGTAGCTGCCCGGCAGCGGGTCGTTCGCCCACGGCTCGGACCAGGACCGTACGGTGCGCAGCACACAGGAGAGCTCGACCGCCGAGGCGTCGGGTGCCGCCTTCCTGGTCTGGTGCCCGTACTGGCACGCCTGGCGGCGGCGCAGCCCGTCGTACACGTCGATCTGCCAGGTGGAGGCCGAACGCTTCGCCTCGCCCTCCGGCAGCTTCACCGTCGCCTTGACGGTGGGGCGCTGGCCGGTGTCGGCGGGGAACACCCAGTACAGGTAGTCGCCCGCCGATGCCTGCGCGGTGCCAGCCTGCCCCTGCTGGAGCGCGGTCGCCGTGCGGAAGGTGGTGCCGGCCTCGGTGGGGCCCGAGCCCTCGTCGCCGGGGCTCGCGCTCGCCGACGGGTCGTCGGCCACGGCCGCGCCCGCCGAGGTGAACAGGGTCAGCCCGGCGAGGAGCGCCCCGGCGAACGCGCGCCGCGCGCCACGGGTGCGGCGGGATGTCGTCGTCACCATCAGTTGGTCCTCCATACGGCGATGCGCCAGCGCGTGATCCAGCCGGTCAGCAGACCCGCGACCAGTCCGGTGAGGACGAGGACGCCGAGCAGCCACCAGCCGCGGCCGAGCCCGAAGGCCGCCACGTCGGACGCCTGGTCAGGTCCGTCCACGAGGTCCACGGTCAGCTCGACCGGCAGTCCGGGGGTCCGCTTCACGGATGCGGGCGCGGAGAAGGCGTTGGAGAGCTGGAGGCAGACGGTCTCGGCGGCGGGCTTGCCGCTGCCGTCGTCGCCGTCCTCGATCTCGGGGCTCGGGTAGCGCAGGCCGGAGGAGATCACATCCGTACGTCCGGTGCCGGACTCCGAGCCCCGGACGATCTCGCGCCCGTGGACCGTCACCGCGCGCAGCAGTACGCCGTAGTCGTTGTCGACGGCGCGGTCCGCCGCCACGCTCACCGAGGCGCGCAACTCCTGACCGGGCAGCACATCGACCCGGTACCAGCGGTGTTCGCCGATCTTCTCGCGGTCGGTGTAGAGGCCCGGCTCCAGCTTGGGCGCGGCGGAGCAGCTGCCCGCTCCCTCGGTCGCCACCGGGGTGATGACCGGCTCGGCCGCCCGGTCCACCAACTGCGTGACACGGCGGGAGAGTTCGTCCTTGTGCTGGACGGCCGTGTACGTGCCGCCGGTGGCCTCGGCGATGCAGGTGAGCTGCTGGCGGATCTTGGCGTTGGGCACCAGACCGAGGGTGTCGATGACCAGATGGGTGCCGCGCGCGGCGATCTCGCGGGCCACCTCGCACGGGTCGAGCGGACCGCAGGTGTCCTCGCCGTCCGTGATGAGGACGATCCGGCGGGTGGCCTCGCCGCCTTCGAGGTCGTCGGCCGCGCCGAGCAGCGCCGGGCCGATCGGGGTCCAGCCGGTGGGGGCGAGGGTGGCGACGGCGGTCTTGGCCTCGGTGCGGTCCAGCGGGCCGACCGGGTAGAGCTGCTTGGTGTCCTTGCAGCCGACCTTGCGGTCGTCGCCCGGGTAGTCGGCGCCGAGCGTGCGGATGCCGAGGTGGACCTCTTCGGGCACCGCGTCCAGGACGTCGTTGAACGCCTGCTTGGCGGCGTTCATCCGGGACTGGCCGTCGATGTCGCGGGTGCGCATGGAGCCGCTGACATCGAGGACCAGCTCGACCTTGGGGGCGGGGGTGGCCGGTGGTTCGTCGGCGGCTGCGGGGAGCACGGAGCCGAGCCCGGCGGCCAGGGTGGCCAGCGCTATGCACACCCCGGCCGTCAGCCGATTTCTTGTGATCATCGCCGGATCTTATGGAAAATCAGTTCGTATTCCCAACCGGGGCCGCCAACGGCCGTCTCCGGCTCATCCGTCAGCCTCCGAGCAGCGGTTCCGAGGCGCGGTCCAGCACCGAGGCGACCCGCTGCCAGGTCTCCATGTCCCGCTCCTGGGCGTCGAGTTGACTGCCCGTTGTGCCCGCACCCCAGGAGGTCGCCAGGGCCACGGGGTCCCCGCCGCCCGCGGCGGACGCGGCGAGCGCGGCCGCCCCGAGGGCGACCAGCTCGCCGCCCGCCGGGATGACGAGCGGGCGTCCGGAGAGCCGGCGGACCGTCTCCACCCAGCCGCGCCCCTGCGCCCCGCCGCCGATCAGCCGCAGCGGGCGGGAGGCGACCTCGGGGGCGTCGGGGTCCAGGCCGCAGGCCCGTAGAAGCGTGTCCAGCGCCCGCAGGACGGTGACGGCCGCGCCCTCGTAGGCGGCGCCGAGCAGTTGCTGCGGGGTGGTGTCGTGGCGCAGGCCGGTGAGGAGCCCCGACGCGGTGGGCAGGTCGGGGGTGCGTTCGCCGTCGAGGTACGGGAGGAGTACGGCTTCGCCGCCGGGGGCCGTGTCCTCGCGGTGCAGGCCGAGCAGGGAGGCGACCTTGTCCACGGCGAGGGTGCAGTTGAGGGTGCAGGCCAGGGGGAGGTACGTACCGTCGGCGGCGGCGAACCCGGAGAGCGCGGAGTCGGTGGAGCGGGTGAGGGAGGCGGCGAAGACGACGCCCGAGGTGCCGAGGGAGAGGACCGGGTGGTCCAGCAGCCCGGCGCCGCCGAGACCGAGGCCCACGGCAGCGCTCATGTTGTCCCCGGTCCCCGCCGCGACCGCGATGCCGGGCGGCAGCCCCAGCGCCTCGGCCGCCGCGTCGGTGAGCGAGCCGATCCTGGCCGCCCCGGTGGGCGCGACCTCGGGGAGGAGTGCCGGGTCCAGGCCGAGCAGGTCCAGCAGTACGGGGTCGTAGGCGCCGGTGGCGGTGGCGTACCAGCCGGTGCCGGAGGCGTCCCCGGGGTCGGTCGCGGCGACGCCCGCGAGCCGCTCGGTGAGGAAGTCGTGCGGCAGCCGTACCCCCACGGCGGCCTTCGCCGCGTCGGGGTCGTTCTCGCGCAGCCACTGCCACTTGGAGGCGGTGATCGAGGCGACCGGCACGGAACCGGTCCGCGCGGTCCAGGCGTCGGGCCCGCCGAGCCCGGCGGTGAGGGCGGCGGCCTGCGGGGCGGATCGGGTGTCGTTCCACAGCAGGGCGGGCCGCAGCGGACGGCCCGTACGGTCCAGCACGACGAGCCCGTGCTGCTGTCCGGCCACCGCGATCCCGGTGACCGAGCGGGCGGGCAGCCCCGACTCCTTCAGTCCGGCCGCCACCGCGTCGCCCAGCGCCCGCCACCAGACCTCCGGGTCGCTCTCCCGGGCGCCGCCCTCCCCGGTGACGACGTGCGGGGCGCGCCCCACGGCGAGCTGTTCGCCGGTCACGGCGTCGATCACGGCGGCCTTGGTGGACTGGGTGGAGCTGTCCACGCCGATGACGACGGTACGGGACGACATGGGCGGCCTCTTTCGGCTGGCGGAGTGGGGCTCATGCTCTTGCGGCGGGTGGGGCTCATTCGGCTGTACCGCGAACAAATTACGTGATCCACGGCCCGGGGAACAGGCCTCCGGCGGACTCGCCACCGACCAGGGGGTTACGCCGGACGGGGACCGTGTGCATGATTAGTCATGACACTGAACAAATAGGGGTGCCGGGCCTGTGGCCCCGGCTCCCGACGGCAGGCGAAGGCGGTCGGACGACGATGACGGAACGCTTCACCCCCACCCCCGAGGACAAGTTCAGCTTCGGCCTGTGGACCGTGGGCTGGCAGGGCCGGGACCCCTTCGGCGACGCCACGCGCGCGGCCATCGACCCCGTCGAGTCCGTACAGCGGCTCGCCGAGCTGGGCGCCTGGGGCGTGACCTTCCACGACGACGACCTGATCCCCTTCGGCTCGACCGACACCGAGCGCGAGGCCGTCGTCAAGCGGTTCCGGCAGGCGGTCGACGCCAGCGGTCTCGTCGTCCCCATGGTGACGACGAACCTCTTCACCCACCCGGTCTTCAAGGACGGCGGGTTCACCGCCAACGACCGGGACGTACGCCGTTACGCGCTCCGCAAGACCCTGCGCAACATCGACCTCGCCGTCGAACTCGGCGCCACCACCTTCGTCGCCTGGGGCGGCCGCGAGGGGGCGGAGTCCGGCGGGGCCAAGGACGTACGCCTCGCCCTGCACCGGATGAAGGAGGCCTTCGACCTGCTGGGGGAGTACGTCACCGAGCAGGGTTACGACCTCCGCTTCGCCATCGAGCCCAAGCCGAACGAGCCGCGCGGCGACATCCTGCTGCCCACCATCGGCCACGCACTCGCCTTCATCGAGCGGCTGGAGCGCCCCGAACTGGTCGGCGTGAACCCGGAGACCGGGCACGAGCAGATGGCCGGGCTCAACTTCCCGCACGGCATCGCCCAGGCGATGTGGGCGGACAAGCTCTTCCACATCGACCTCAACGGCCAGTCCGGCATCAAGTACGACCAGGACCTCCGCTTCGGCGCGGGCGACCTGCGCCAGGCGTTCTGGCTTGTCGACCTGCTGGAGAGCGGCTACGAGGGCCCGCGCCACTTCGACTTCAAGCCCCCGCGCACCGAGGACTACGACGGCGTCTGGGCCTCGGCGGCCGGCTGTATGCGCAACTACCTGATCCTCAAGGAGCGCGCAGCGGCCTTCCGCGCCGACCCCGAGGTGCGGGCGGCGCTCCGGGCCTCCCGCCTGGACGAACTGGCACGCCCCACCGCCGGGGACGGCCTCGCGGGACTGCTCGCCGACCGCACGGCGTACGAGGAGTTCGACGTGGACGCCGCCGCCGAGCGCGGGATGGCCTTCGAGGCCCTGGACCAGCTGGCCATGGACCACCTGCTCGCGGTGCGCTGACCCGGCCGGTGAGCCGTGGGGGCAGGCCGTCCCGCTCCCCGGCTCACCCCCCGGACGGCTCCGCGTACGCCACCGGGTCGTCCAGCACGTCCTGCACCACCAGCGCCGCCGCGCCCCGCGCCGCGTCCCCCGCCACCGACGACGCGCGGAGCCGGCCGCTGCCCGGGGACCAGAGCCCCGACACCACCCGGCCGGTCAGCTCCTCGTCGGCGGGCGGCGACAGCCACGGCATCAGGCCCCGGTAGATCCCGCCGAGCACCACCGCGTCCGGGTCGACCAGGTTCACCGCCCCCGACACCACCCTGCCCAGCATCCGGCCCGCGTCGGCGATCGCCGCCACCGCACGCCGGTCCCCGGCCCGGGCGCGCCGCTCCAGTTCCAGTACTCCGGCGCCGCCCCCGGCGCCCTCGATCCCGGCCGCCCGCAGGAGCGCGGTCTGCCCGGCGTACTGCTCCAGGCAGCCCCGGGACCCGCACCGGCACTCCGGCCCCTCCGGGTCCACCACCACATGCCCGATCTCCCCGGCGAACCCGTGCGCACCGCGCAGCAGTTCGCCGCCCAGCACGAGCGCCCCGCCGACCCCGATCTCACCGGTCAGATACAGGAAGCTGCGTACGTCACCGAGGCCGCCGAACCACAGCTCGGCCAGCGCCGCGAGATTGGCCTCGTTCTCCGAGGCGACCGGCAGCACCCCCTGCCCGGGGCGGAGCGCGGCGAGCGCGTCGGCGAACAGATCCTGCGCCGGGACCTCGTTCCAGCCGAGGTTGGGCGCCTGCCGCACCGCTCCGCCGGAGACCAGTCCGGGCAGCGCCAGCGCGGCGCCCACCGGGCGCAGCTCCTGCTCGCGCGCCGAGTCCAGGGTCCGCGCGGCGATCGCGGCCGCGCGGGCGAGGACCTCCCCGGCGGGTGCGCCCCGGTTGTCCAGGTGCTCGGTCTGCCGGACCCGGCCGGTACCCGCCAGGTCGACGACGCAGACGGAGACGTAATCGATGTTGATCTCCACGCCGAGGCCGGCGGGGCCGGTGCGGGCCACCTTGAGCGCGGTGCCGGGGCGCCCGGCCTGCCCGCTGAACGTCTTGCCCGACTCGGTGAGGAACCCGCTGTCCATGAGCTGCTCGACCAGCGAGGAGACCGCGGCGCGGGTCAGTCCGACCCGGGCGGCCACCCCGGCGCGGGTCGCCTCCCCGCTCTCGCCCTCGTCCCGCACGGCTCGCAGTACCAGGCTCAGATTGTGCCGTCGCACGGTGTCCTTGTCGGCCTTGGGCCCCAGCGGAGTGAGGATGCTCTTCATATCGTCGCCGAGCCTATGCGATGGCGGACGCCGTGGTCAGCACGGCGGAGGCGGCCCCTTCCGGTTCCGGGAATCCTCCGGTTCCGGAAAGGTCCCGGCGGAAGGGGCCACCCGTGCTCAGGGCTTCGCGCCCCGGGCCTTCAGCATGTCCGCCATCAGTCCGATCTCGGACTGCTGGCCGCTGACCATGCCCTTCGCCAGATTGCGGATGACATCCGTCCCGGCGGCTTCGGCCCCGGCCCGCGCCATGTCCACACCGGCGCGGTGGTGCACGGTCATCAGCCGCAGGAAGAGCACCTCGGCCGCCTTGCCCTCGGCGGCCTCCAGCGCCGCCAGCTCGGCATCGGTGGCCATGCCCGGCATCAGCGAACCGTCGCCGGCCGGCTCGACGGCGTGTCCCATCCACGCCATCGGCGGCTTCGCCGAACTCTTGGGCAGGCCCCACATCTCCAGCCAGCCCAGCATCATGCCGCGCTGGTTGGCCTGGGTGTTGATGATGTCGTACGCCAGGCGCCGAACGTCCTCGTCATCGGTGCGGTCGCGCACGATGAACGACATCTCCACCGCCTGCTGATGGTGGATCGCCATGTCCCGGGCGAACCCCGCATCCGCGGACTCCTCCGCCGGAGCGGACAGCGCCGCCTTCGCGGAGGGGGACGCCGCGGACGGCGGCCCCACCATCAGCACCACCAGGCCCACCGCCAGCAGCAGCACGGCGGCGCCCGCGAGCACCATCCGGCGGGTGGAGGAGAACGGACTCGTCACGGAGGTCACTTGTCGAGTCCGCCGGTGCAGGCGGCACCGGGCTCAGGGGTCTGCGGGCCCTGGATGTACTTGGTCATGAACTGCGCGACCCGGTCGTCGGTGGCGTTCTTGACCGTGACCTGCTTGCCCCAGGCGCTGAGCATCAGCGGTTCCTTCTGGTCCTTGACGGGGCTGATGAAGGAGTACGGGGTGGACTTGACCTTCTCCGTGAGGGCCTTGACGTCCGCCTCCGGGGCCTTGTCGTTGTACGTGATCCAGACCGCGCCGTGCTCCAGGGAGTGGACGGCGTTCTCCTTCGGTATCTCGGCCGTGTAGACGTCCGCGTTGCAGTTCATCCAGACCTGGTTGTGGTCGCCGCCGACGGGCGGGTTCATCGGGTAGTCGACCTTCTGGGCCACGTGCTCCCGGCCCAGGTCGTCCCAGCTGCGCTCACCGGTGACGGGGGAGGTCTTGGCCTGCTGCTCCTTCTCCTCCTTCTCGTTCGCCTGGGACATCAGGTAGCCGCCCCCGGCGACCAGCGCGGCGACCACGGCGACCGACGCGCTGATGGTGATGATGCGGACCCGGCGCTCACGGGCGCGCTCCTTGCGGCGGGCCTCTTCGAGCTTGGCGCGACGTGCGTTGGCGGGGGAGTTCTGGTTCTTGGCGGAAGCCATGGAAGGTCCTCGTCGTTCAGCGGATGCGGGGGATGCAGACGGTCGTGCAGGAAAGCAAGGGAAAACAGGGCACACGGGCAGCCGCTCCCGGGCTCCGGCACGAGGCGCGGAGAGGGGAGCGGACCCGGCTCTAGATCCGTTGGACCTGAAGACGCAGCTGATCGACGGAGTGGGCACCGTCGTGGGAGGGCCCCCGGATGGCGGCCGCCCCGGTGAGCGGGGCGACGGGCGCGAGGGCCACGGGGGAGGGGAGCGCCACGGGTGCGGACGACACCGGCAGCACGATGGCCGCCGAGTGGGTCGAGCCGCCGTGGCACGAGGTTCCGAGCCCCCGGTCCGCGGGGGTGGCCATGACAACCGGCTCGATGGTCAGGCCGGGCACCGGTGTCAGCGTCCGCACGGGGGCCGGAGCCTCCACCGTCACGGGCACGGCGGCGGCGGCCGAGGTGGTGACCGAGCAGCAGAAGAGCAGGGACAGCAGGGCGAACACCCAGCCCAGCGAGGTGGGCACACGAGAGCGGCACCGCTGCCGGTCGGTCCGAGCGCTCACCCTGGTCATGGCCCGTCATCGTAGTAGCTGCATGAAGATTCAAAGAATATGGGTCACCGATTCCGCGGGATAGTGTGCCTCAGTGACCACGCAATCGAACATAGCCGCGGGCTGGTTCCCGGATCCTCATGGCGCACCCCAGTTGCTGCGCTACTGGGACGGCGCCCGCTGGACCGAGCACACGCATCCGGCCGACGGGCAGCAGACACCGGCCGCCGCGGGGATCCCCGCCCAGCAGGCCGCCCCTCAGCAGGCCGCCCCGCACCAGCAGGTCGCCCAGCAGCCCGCCGGTCAGCAGGCCGTCTCCGGTGGCTCGCTCTTCGACCAGCCGGTCCTGGTGGTGAACCAGAAGGCCAAGCTGATCGAGGTGACGAACGAGTACCGGGTGTTCGACCAGCACGGTGCGACCGTCGGTTCGGTCGTCCAGGTCGGCCAGAGCGCGCTGCGCAAGGTGCTCCGCTTCGTCTCCAGCATCGACCAGTACCTGACGCACCGGCTGGAGATCCGCGACGCGTACGGCCGGCCGCAGCTCCTGCTGACCCGCCCGGCGAAGTTCATCAAGTCCCGTGTCATCGTCCAGCGCCCGGACGGGCAGCCGGTCGGCGAGATCGTCCAGCAGAACGCGATCGGCAAGATCAATTTCGCGATGACGGCCGGGGGTGTGCAGATCGGCGCGATCAGGGCGGAGAACTGGCGCGCCTGGAACTTCGCGATCGTCGACCAGCACGGCACCGAGATCGCCCGGATCACCAAGACCTGGGAAGGCCTCGCGAAGACGATGTTCACGACGGCCGACAACTATGTGCTCCAGATCCACCAGCGGCTGCCCGAGCCGCTGCTCAGCCTCGTCGTGGCCACGGCCCTGACGGTGGACACCGCACTCAAGCAGGACGCCCGGGGCCTCGGCTGATCCGCGCACGCCCTCACGGCGCCGCCGCCTCTTCGGGGGTGGCGGCGCTGTGCTGTCCGGGACCCCCGCCGCCAAAACGTTTACAGGTGTAATACCTGTTAATGTATATGGGTGAGTGATACATCCACCCGGGCCCGCAGGCCCTTCGCCCGCGGCCTCCCCCTGGCCGCCCCACTCCGCCTCGGCCGCCCCTCGGACACCTGGTTCAAGCCCGCGCTGAGCGTGGTCGTCGCCTCCGCCGTACCGCATCTGACGCTGCTGGCCACCGGCCGGCTCGACCTCGTGATGTACACGATGGCCGGTTCGCTCTGTGCGCTGTACGGCCACGCCCTGCCGTACGCCCGGCGCGCCCGAACCGTGGCGGGCGTCGTGCTCTCCATGTCCGCCGGGCTCGCGACCGCCCTGGTCACCGCCTCGCTCACGCACTCCACCGCCGTGCTCGTCGCGGTCGGCGCGCTCCTCGCCGCCGCCCAGAAGGTCCTCTGCGACGCGACCCGGATCGGGCCGCCCGGCCATGTCATCCTCACCTTCGTCAGCTCCGCCGCGCTGTTCGCCCCGCAACGCCTGGGGCAGGTCCCGGCCCATCTCGCCCTGACCCTCGCCGCGGGGGCGGTCGCCTGGCTCGTCTGCGTGGGGCCCGCGCTGATCCGCCGTGAGGGACCCGAGCGCCGGGCCGTCGCCCGCGCCCTCGAAGCCGCCGCCGACTGCGCCGCCGATCCCGGACCCCGTACCCGCAACGGCGCGGCCGCCGCGGTGCACGCCGCCTGGCAGTGCCTGCTCGTCTCCGGCCGGCCCACCCCCGTACGACGCTCCCTGGAACGGCTGGTGGCGCACGCCGAACAGGCCCTCGCCGCTCCGTCTCCCGACCCCGACCGGTTGCGCGCACGGGCCGCCCTGGTCCGCGCCCGGGGGCCGGTCCCCGAACCGCCGCCCGCCCCCGGCACGGCCGACGCGCTGTACGGGACCGAGGCCGAGCGGGCCGCACTGTACGGCATCGACGCCGAACGCGCCGCGCTGCGCGCATCCGGCGGCCGCCGCGCCGCCCGCCGCACGCTGCTGCGGAGCCTGGGCCCCGGATCGCACCTGCTGCCCGTTGCCGCCCGCACGCTGATCGGCTGCGCGCTCGCCGGGTACCTCTGCGCCGCCCTCGGGGTCGGCCGCCCCTACTGGGCGATCGTCACCGCCGCCTCCCTCTACCAGGCCAATGTCACCCTGACCTGGAACCGGGCCCTCCAGCGCACCCTCGGCAACCTCCTGGGCGTCCTCGTCTTCGCCGCCGTCCTGCCGCTCTCCCGCACCGGCCCGCTCGCCCTCGTCCTGTGCTGCCTCTTCTTCAGCTTCGCCGCCGAGGCCCTGATCACCCGGAACTACTGGCTCGGCTCCGTCGCCGTCACCCCGATGGCTCTCCTGGTCCTGGAGTTCGGCGGCTCCCACCCGGCCGGGGAGCTGATCGGCGACCGGGTCCTGGACACCGTCCTCGGCGCGCTCGCCGGGTTCCTCGCCGCCACGCTCGTCACCAACCGCAGGGCGACGGGCCGCGTCGAGCGGGCCCTCGAAGCCACCGCCCGGGCCCGCACCGAAGCCGAGACGGCGTACGCCGCCCCCTCCGCCGAGCTCGACCGGGCGCGCCGCGCACTGACCGCCAGCCTCGTCGAACTGCGCGAGGCCGGTGACGCCGCGGCGGGGGAGTGGTGGCAACGCGCCCTGCCCGAGCAGGAGCTTCTCGCGGCCGAGCAGGCCGGACACCGTACGCTCGCCGCGACAGCACAACGGCTGGGCCCGGCGGCCCGCGCCCCGGAAAGAGGGCGCGGACGGGCGGCCCACGCCCTTTCGATCGGAGCGGAGTGACCGACGACATCGTTGCCTCGGTGGTACGGCAGTGGCAGGCCGTCAACCCCGGGCTCGACACCGGCCCGATGGAACTCATCGGCCGGATCAACCGCTGCGCCGCCCTGCTCCAGCAGGCGGAGGACGCCCCGCTGCGCGCCGCCGGACTGACCCGCGCGGAGTTCGACCTCCTCGGCGCCGTACGCCGTACCGACCGGGAACTCACCCCGGGGGAGCTCGCCCGGGAGACCTTCTCCTCCGGCGCCGCCGTCACCAAGCGGCTGCGGGCACTCCAGGAACGCGGTCTGATGGACCGCCGGGGCGACGAGCGCGACCGGCGGGTCGCCCACGTCCGCCTCACCGACGAGGGCCGGGCCCTGGTCGACCGGCTGCTGCCCGAACAGCTCGCGTACGAGCGGGCGGTCCTCTCGGGGCTCGACGACGAGCGACGCGGTGAACTCAGCTCCCGGCTCAGCGAGCTGCTGGTCCAGTTGGAGGGGCGGCTCGGCGGGGCGCGTCGCTGAGCGGGCCGTACGAACGAGGTCAGGACGGTTGCGCGGGACCCAGCAGCGCGGCCGACTCCCGCAGCCGCTCCGCCCGTTCGGCCAGTGCGGCGTCGCCGGACCGGTCCGCCGGAGCCGCGGCCACCAGGGCGAGCCGGTCCCGCCAGCTGGACCCGGCCAGGGAGACGGCGACCGTGGTCATGCCCGGGACGGACATGCCCCGGCCGACCGCGTGGCCCCTCCGCCGGATCAGCGCCAGCTCGTCCAGGAGGGCCGCCCGCGAGGTGAGCGTGGCCGGGGTGACCGGCTCCAGCTCCTCGTGCGGATAGAGCGCGCACACCTGGTCCGCC
This sequence comes from Streptomyces microflavus, assembly GCF_014650075.1. Taxonomy (GTDB): domain Bacteria; phylum Actinomycetota; class Actinomycetes; order Streptomycetales; family Streptomycetaceae; genus Streptomyces; species Streptomyces microflavus. Next base: position 185,798 of record NZ_BMUG01000003.1, read on the forward strand.
GTCATCCGGGAGAGCAGCAGCAGCCCGCCCGACCCCGCGTGGGCCGGACCGGTCCGCCCCAACTCCAGTGCCACGCGCACCGGATGGGGTGACTCGCGGCCGTCCGTGACGATGACCTGGTCGCCGATGAGCGCCACACTCCACACCGTCTCACCGGTCCGCCCGGCCGCGTCCTCCAGTACGGGCCCCAGCCGCTCGCGGGCCGCGCGGCCGAATCCCGCGGGCCGGCCCAGCCGCACCAGCTCCGGGCCCGCCGCGTAGCCGCGCCCCGACGTGTCCCGGATTGCGAACCCCCGGCTCTCCAGCGTGCTGAGCACCCGGTGCGCGGTGGACCGTCCGACGGAGAGCCGCTCGGCGGCCTCGGTGACGGTGAGGGTGTCATGGGTGAGGAAGAGCCGCATGGCGCGGAGACCCGTATCCAGCGAGGCGATCGTGTAGTCACCTGTCGCAGTCATGCTTCCGCCCGCTCCCTCTCGTCACTCCGGGTATGCCGCCGACGCCCCCGCAAGGCGGTGTCCACCGCCATGATCCCCGCTGCCGCACCGTCCGCGCCGGGCACTCCAGGGGCCCGTGAAAACTGCGGTCGTATACGCGTCAGCCCAGCGATTTTCCGGGTCACCCCTGGAGTGGTCAGGAATCTGTTCCTTTCGATCCGGTTCGATCATCTGTGCCTCTGTCCTGTTCTGCGGTACGAAATCGAGGCCAGGGCAGGTCAATTGATCGGTTATCAGCCTTTTGGGGACGCATTTCGTCCCGCTCTCCAGTACAAGGGAAGACGAAGACCGCCGATTTCCAGCCACCGTCACTCCATGCGCACACTCCACAGCGCTGAGTGCGAAAACTGGCGAGTGTATTCCTCTTCGCGGGCTCCCGCAGGGGGTTGGGTGAATATGCCGATCCCCTGTTCTGATCTGGCTAAGCTCACGCGCAGTGAAGTCGAGTTGATGCGAATTCGAGCACTTGTTCATGAGTCTCCGCTCACGTGCGTATACATCCCGGAATCAACCGCCAGAGGGTTTTAGATGGTCCGTGTTGAATCACCGCCGACCGACAGAGAAGTACCCGTCGTCCGCGTAGTCCTGCCGCCCGTGGTCCTGCTGGCCGGCGCCACCGCCGCCGGTGCGGTCCTGGTGGTCCCGGCCGCGCGGATACCAGTCGCCGTGTGCGGCGCGATCACCACGCTCGTGGTCGCCGTACTCACCGTGGCGCTGCACCGCCGCCGTCGCGCCATGGGCGCCCAGCGCGCGGAGTACGAACGGCGCATCGCCTACCTGGAGCACCGCATCCTCTCGCACGACTCCGAGACCGTGCGGCTCACCAAGGAGGTCATGCCCGCCGCCATCCGGCGTCTGCGGGTGGGCAATTCGCCCGAGGAGGTCATGCGCGACATCGTCGACGCGGATGCGGCCAACCGCCATCTGCCCAAGGCGCTGCGCGAGCAGATCTACCAGGTCCTCGAAGTCATCGACAACGAGGAGGCCCGGCGTGACTCCGCGCAGCGCGCCTTCGTCAGCGTCGCCCGCCGCGTCCAGGCGATCGTGCACCGCCAGGCCAGTGAGCTGCGGGAGATGGAGGACCACTACGGGCGCAACCCCGAGGTCTTCGACGACCTGCTCCGCATCGACCACGGCACCGCGCTGATCGGCCGGCTCGCCGACTCCATCGCCGTCCTCGGCGGTGCCCGCCCCAGTCGCCAGTGGCCCAAGCCCGTACCGCTGTTCAGCGTGCTGCGCGGTGCGATGTCCCGCATCCTGGAGTACCAGCGCGTCGATCTGCACTCGATCGCCAAGGTCGCCATCGTCGGTACCTCGGTCGAGCCGCTCATCCACGCCTGCGCCGAACTCCTCGACAACGCGACCCGCTACTCGCCGCCCCAGACCCGGGTGCACGTCACCGCGGTCGAGGTGCAGACCGGCATCGCCATCGAGATCGAGGACGGCGGCGTCAGCCTCAGCGAGGAGGCCCGCGCCCGCGCCGAGAACATGCTCGCCCAGGCCCAGGCCGGCATCAACATGAACGACCTCGGGGAGTCCCCGCGGCTCGGCATGGCCGTCGTCGGCCGGCTCTCGCGGATGTACCAGCTCCAGGTGTCCCTGCGTCAGTCGGCGTACGGCGGGGTCCGCGCGGTCCTGATCGTGCCGCGCGACATGATCACCACCGGGCCCGCCCCGGGCATCGCCCACGGCATCGGCGCCACCTCGCGGCCCACCAGCTCGCTGGACATGTCGCAGCTCCAGCACGTGGTGCCGCCGCCCGGCAAGCGCAAGCCCAAGCCCGCCGCCACCGGCCCCGTGCCCTCCGTGGTCGCACCGGCCCCCGCCGGGGCCCCTGCCGCGACCGCGCGTCCGGCGGTGCCCGTGGCGCCCATGGAGGACGACCTTCCGGTGGTCACCGAGTGGACCGAGAACGGACTGCCGCAGCGCCGCAGCCGGGGCCGCGCCCCGCTCGGCTCGCACAACCTGCCGCAGCAGCCCCCGCCGGCGCCCGCCCCCGCCAACGGGGGACTGCCGAACAGGGGAGGCGGGGCCCCCGACGCCGGACACGGCGGCGAGAAGCCCCCCGGCCTCTGGCTGGAGGCCTTCACCAAGGCCGTCAACGGCGTACCGCAGGAACCGAAGCACGGCGAAGACTCCGATGACGCGTGGGACAAGGGAGACCTCAAGTGATCCAGCAGCGGGGAAACATGGACTGGATGCTCAAGGAACTGGCCGACGACGTGCCGAGCATCCACCAGATCGTGGTGCTCTCGTCGGACGGGCTGCGCATCGCCATGCACGGCGGCGACCCCGACGTCGCCGACCGGCTGGCGGCGGCCTGCGCCGGGCTGCAGAGCCTGGCCGCCGCGGTGGCCACCGAAATCCCCTACAGCGACGGTCTGATGAAGCTGGTGGTCATCGAAGTCACCGGCGGCTTCTTCTACTTGATGGCGGCCGGGACCGGCGCCTATCTCGCCGTGCTGGCGGGCGAGACCGTCGACGCGGGTCTGGTCGGCGCCAGGATGCGGGACATGGTCGTGCGGATCGGCGCCCACCTGACCAGTCCGCCCCGCCACGGCGGGCAGTCCGGATGAGCGGACCCCGACGAGAACGCCGCAAGACCGATCCGGCGCTCAGCGACCCGGAACGGCTGTACGTGATCACCGGCGATCTCGACGGCAGCGAACGGGCCGCCCTCGACCTGGTCACGATGGTCGTGGCCCAGGCCGAGCCCTCGCCGACGTTCCAGCCGGAGCAGGCCGCGATCCTGCGGCTCTGCCAGGCCCCGTTGTCGGTCGCCGAGATCTCCGCCTACCTCAGCCTGCCGTTCAGCGTGGTCACCTCGCTCCTGAGCGATCTGCTCGCGACCGAACTCATCGAGTCGCGTGCGCCGATCGTCCGCGCCACACTCCCCGACAGGTCCCTTCTCGAAGCGGTGATGCATGGACTTCAGAAGCTCTGACACGATCACCGGACCCCGCAGTGAGGACGTCCTCCCCACCACGGCCACCGCCGCGGTGAAGGTCGTGATCGTCGGCGGGTTCGGGGTCGGCAAGACGACCATGGTCGGCTCGGTCAGCGAGATCCGGCCCCTGACCACCGAAGAGACCATGACCCAGGCCGGCGTCGGCGTGGACGACAACGCCGGGGTGGAGACGAAGACCGCCACCACCGTCGCGATGGACTTCGGCCGGATCAGCCTCAGCGAGGAGCTGATCCTCTACCTGTTCGGCACCCCCGGCCAGGAACGCTTCTGGTTCCTGTGGAACGGCCTCTTCGAAGGAGCCCTCGGCGCCGTCGTCCTCATCGACACCCGGCGGCTCGAAGTCAGCTTCGACGTCATCGGGCGGCTGGAGGAGCGCGGAGTGCCGTTCGTGGTGGCCGTCAACACCTTCCCCGACGCACCGCACCACCCGGTCGAGGCCCTGCGCAGAGCCCTCGACCTGCCCGACGAGGTCCCGATGATCGACTGCGACGCCCGGCTGCGGGCCTCCAGCCGCGATGTGCTGATGACCCTGATGCGCTATCTGCACAGCCTGGCCGTCCCGCTCGCCTGACGTCTTCGGGACGGTTCCCGGCCGTCCCGAAGGCGCGGGCGCACGCCGTTCCCCCGACGCGCGCCCCGTACACCCCTGCCCGCCTGTGCTCGATCCTTGGCCATCCTGATCCCTGGAGCCACTGTGACAACCCCCTTCCACCACGAACCCGGCGTCTCCCCGCCGCCCCAGTGCCCGGCCCACAACCTCGGCACCGGCCCCGGCGGCCTGCGCCGGCTCTACGGTCCCGAGGCGGAGAACGACCCCGCCGGCCTCTACGACAAGCTCCGCGCCGAACACGGCACGGTCGCCCCGGTCCTGCTCCACGGCGACGTACCCGCCTGGCTGGTCCTCGGCCACAGCGAGAACCTCCACCTCACCCGGACCCCGTCCCAGTTCTCCCGGGACTCCCGGCGCTGGCGGGCCCTCCAGGACGGCAGCGTCGCCCCGGACCACCCGCTCGCCCCGATCTTCACCTGGCAGCCCGTCTGCGTCTTCGCCGACGGCGCCAAGCACGAGCGGCAGCGCGGCGCGGTCACCGACAGCATGGAGCGCATCGACACCCGCGGCGTCCGCCGCCACATCAACCGCTTCAGCAACCGGCTGGTCAACGACTTCTCCGAGAAGGGCAGCGCCGACCTCGTCAGCCAGTTCGCGGAACATCTGCCGATGATGGTGATGTGCGCGATCTTCGGCATGCCCGAGGAGTACGACGAGCGGCTCGTCCAGGCGGCCCGCGACATGACCCGCGGCACCGAGACCGCCGTGGCCAGCAACGCCCACATCGTCTCCGTACTGACGCGGCTGGTGGAGCGCCGCCGCGCCGAACCCGCCCCCGACTTCGCCAGCTGGCTCGTCGAACACCCCGCCACGATGAGCGACATCGAGGTCGTCGAGCACCTGCGGCTCATCCTCATCGCCGCGTACGAGTCCACCGCCAACCTCATCGCCAACGTGCTGCGCATGGTCCTCACCGACCCGCGCTTCCGCGCCCGGCTCAGCGGCGGCCACATGACCGTGCCCGAAGCGGTGGAGCAGACCCTCTGGGACGAGCCGCCCTTCACCGCCGTCTTCGGCCGCTGGGCGGTCGGCGACACCGAGCTCGGCGGCCAGCAGATCAAGGCGGGCGACGCCCTGCTCGTGGGCATCGCCCCGGCCAACACCGACCCCACGGTGCGCCCGGACCTCACCGCCAACATGGAGGGCAACCGCGCCCACCTCGCGTTCAGCGGCGGCCCGCACGAGTGCCCCGGCCAGGACATCGGCCGAGCGATCGCCGACGTCGGCGTCGACGCCCTGCTGATGCGGCTGCCGGACCTGGAGCTCGGCACCGAGGAGAGCGAGCTGCGCTGGGTGGGCAACATCATGTCCCGCCACCTGGTCGAGCTGCCGGTGAAGTTCGCCCCCAGCCCGCAGCAGAAGCTGGACTCCGATCCGCTCTCGGTGATGGCCCGCGCCGTCCGCCCGACGGGCGACTGGGAGATCTCCTCCCCGGCCCGCCCGGTCCCCGAGCCCGCGCACTCCATCGCGGGGATGCAGCCCGCCCACGCTCCGGGCGCGGCGCCGCAGCACCGCCCGGCTGCCGCTCCCGCGGAGACCCCCGCCCCGGCGACCGCCGAGCCGGCCCCGGGTACGGCCGTGATCCCGCAGCAGCGCCGCCCGGCCGCGCCCGCCCGGCTCTGGCAGGCGGTCTCCCGCTGGTGGAACGGCTACTGACCCGGCCGACGGCCCCGGACCCGTACACGCGTGCGGGTTCCGGGGCCTCGCCGTGCGCGAGCCACCACAACCGCGCCGAGCCACCCCCGTACCATCGAGCAGCGTGAAGCTGACAATTCTTGGCGGTGGCGGATTCCGCGTGCCTCTCGTGTACGGGGCCCTGCTCGGCGATCACGCCGAGGGCCGCGTCTCCCGGGTCACCCTGTACGACACCGACGCCGACCGGCTCACCGCCGTCGCCCGCGTCCTCGGCGAACAGGCCGAAGGCGTCCCGGACGCGCCCGCCGTCGTCGCCACCACCGAGCTGGACGAGGCGCTGCGCGGCGCCGACTTCGTCTTCTCCGCGATCCGCGTCGGCGGCCTGGCGGGCCGGGCCGCCGACGAGCGGGTCGCCCTCGACCTGGGTGTGCTCGGCCAGGAGACGGTCGGCGCCGGAGGCATCGCGTACGGGCTGCGGACCGCCCCCGTCGCCGTCGAGCTGGCCCGGCGCATCGCCCGGCTCGCCCCGCACGCCTGGACCATCAACTTCACCAACCCGGCCGGGCTGGTCACCGAGGCGATGTCCCGGCACCTCGGTGACCGGGTCATCGGCATCTGCGACTCACCGGTCGGGCTCGGCCGCCGCATCGCCCGGGTCCTGGGCGCAGACCCGGAGCGGGCCTGGATCGACTACGCCGGACTCAACCACCTCGGCTGGGTGCGGGGCCTGTACGTCGACGGGCGGGACGAACTGCCCCGGCTGCTCGCCGACCCCGCCCTGCTCGGCTCCTTCGAGGAGGGCCGGCTCTTCGGCGCGGAACTGCTCCGGTCGCTGGGCGCGATCCCCAACGAGTACCTGCACTACTACTACTTCAACCGCGAAGCCGTCACCGCCTACCAGGAGGCCGAACAGACCCGGGGTGCCTTCCTCCGCGACCAGCAGGAGGGGTTCTACGCCCGGATGCGGGAGCCCGGCACCCCGCCCCTGGCCACCTGGGACCGCACCCGCGCCGAGCGCGAGGCCACCTACATGGCGGAGAACCGGGACGTCGCCGGGGCGGGGGAGCGGGAGGAGAGCGACCTGGAGTCCGGCGGCTACGAACAGGTCGCCCTCGCCCTGATGCGGGCCATCGCCCGCAACGAACGCACCTCGCTGATCCTCAACGTCCGCAACCGCACGGCCCTTTCGGCCCTGGATGCCGAAGCCGTCGTGGAGGTTCCCTGCCTCGTCGACGCCAACGGGGCCCATCCGGTGGCCGTTTCGCCACTCCCGTACCACGCCGTCGGTCTCGTCACGGCGGTGAAGGCCGTGGAGCGGGCGGTGCTGGAGGCGGCGGAGAGCGGGTCGCGGGCGGCGGCCGTGCAGGCCTTCGCACTGCACCCGCTGGTCGACTCCGTCACGGTCGCCCGGCGGCTGGTGGACGGGTACACCGAGGCCCACCCGCAGCTCGCCTACCTCGACAAGCCCTGAGGAAAAGCTCGGTTCAAGGGGCGGAGACGACGCTCCTGGCCCAGGTCGGGACGACCCCCGCTACCTGACACACCATCAGGAAGAGCGGGATGGGCGGAGTGTACGGGGTGAGGCTGTCCGGCGAATGGATCAGGCGGGGGCGCACGGCGGGGACGTCGGCGCCCCGTGCGTACATCACCTGCTCGGGCCAGTCCAGATCGAGGTCGGAGCCGGCCGGGACGATCCACCACCAGCGGTCCGCGTCGGCGAACACGCAGCCGGTGCGCGGGAGATGGGACATCAGGCGGAAGCCGTGCCGGGCGGGCACGCCGACCGCGTCGCAGCCCAGGCTGGCCGACATCGAGGGCGGCAGCGACAACTGCACCCGGCCACCGCGGCCGTCCTCGGACGGGCGCGACCTGTGCGCACCGCGCAGCCGGGACAGCGCGTTCCTCAGCATGGCTGCTCCATGCCGTGCGGGAGCTCCGCCCACACGATGCGGCCGGAGTCGTCCCCGGCGTCGTGGGATCCCCAGGAGCTGCTCATCGTGTCGACCAGCAGCAGACCTCGTCCGTGCTCGTCGTCGGAACAGCGGCGCAGCCGCGGGCCGCCGGGCTGGTGCCCCTGGTCCTGGACGGCTATCCGCAGACGTCTGCCGAGACAGCGCAGCTCGCACACCACACGGGTGCTCGCGGTGTGCACGACCGCGTTGGTGACCAGCTCGGACACGATGAGAACGGCCGCGTCGTACACATCGCCGCCCAGCTTCCAGGTCTCCAGCCTGGCCCGGGTCAACTGCCGTGCGCCGGCCACCGACTCCGGGTGCGCGGGCAGCGCGAAGCAGTATCGGAGCGCTTCCGTCCCGGGGCTGAGATCCATGAGCCGGGGGATGAGCGCACTGCCAGGTGCCACGACCGATTCCTCACAGTGGGGGCTGCGTCACGCTTCGTTCCCCGGTGTGCGAGGAGCGGTCATGACTGAGCGAACTGGTTCGACAACCAACTCTCCCCCTGCCGAGGACACTTGGCAAGGGGCACTCTGAAATTTTCAGAGTGGCTGTGTCGTTGGGGGCGCACGCGTGGCACACTGCTCGCAAAACAGCGCATGGGGAGGTCTGAAGTGAGCGAACCGCGGTCCGCCCCGACCGTGGGCCAGGTCGTGCTCGGCAAGCGCCTGCAGGATCTGCGGGAGCGCGTCGGCCTGACCCGGGACCAGGCGGCGAAGGTGCTCAGGGTCGCTCCTGCGACGATACGACGGATGGAGACGGCCGAGGTCGGCCTCAAGATCCCCTATGTCCAGCTGCTGCTGAAGGCGTACGGCATCGCCGACGACGAGGCCGAGGCCTTCGTCGAACTGGCCGAGGAGGCGAACAAGCCCGGCTGGTGGCAGCGGTTCCACGACGTCCTGCCCGACTGGTTCAGCATGTACGTCAGCCTGGAGGGCGCCGCGAGTCTGCTGCGCATGTACGAGCCGCACTTCGGCCCCGGGCTGCTCCAGACCGAGGACTACGCGCGCTCCGTGATGCGCACCGGAGCCGTCGGCCAGACCCGGCCCGAGGACATCGAACGCCATGTCGCCCTGCGTATGGAGCGCCAGGCCCTGCTCGCCAAGGACGACGCCCCCCGACTGTGGGTGATCATGGACGAGACCGTCCTGCGGCGGCCGGTGGGCAGCGCGCAGGTGATGCGCGCCCAGATCGACAAGCTGCTCGAAGCCACCGAGCTCTCCCACGTCACCCTGCAGATCGCGGAGTTCGCGACCGGCCACCACCCGGGTACCTACGGGCCGTTCGTCCTCTTCCGGTTCGCCGTACCCGAACTTCCGGACATGGTCTTCAGCGAGTACCTCACCGGAGCGGTCTACTTCGACGCCCGCCCCGAGGTGGCCTCGTACCTCGAAGTCATGGACCGCATGGCGGCTCAGGCCGCAACTGCACAACGCACGAAGGAAATCCTCCGGGACTTCCGCAAGGAGCTGTGATGAACCACATATACAACGGCATGCCGGCCGCCGACCTCGGCTCCGAAGGCTGGTACAAGCCCTGGAGCGGCGGGAACGGGGGCAACTGCATCGAGGCCATGAAGCTCGCGGACGGCCGGGTCGCGGTGCGTCAGTCCGCCGATCCGGACGGCCCCGCGCTCATCTACTCCAACGGCGAGATCGCCGCGTTCATCCAGGGTGCCAAGGCGGGCCAGGCGGATTTCCTTCTCACCTGACGCGCCACCACTTATCCTGTCCCGCACCGAAGGACCCGGCCTCTCGGAGCAGTTGGGCTCGTCCCAGCCGGTACCAGCGTTCTGTTCCTTCCCCTGACCGCCGGCCGATCGCCCGCTGATCGGCGGCCCTCGGACCACTACCCATGGAGTGCGCCATGACCGGGCAAGACCCCCAGAGCACCGAGATCGACACCAGCAAGCCGCATCCCGCCCGGATGTACGACTGGTTCCTCGGCGGCAAGGACAACTACCCGGTCGACGAACAGATGGCACGGGAGCTGCTCAAGCTGGACGCCCGGGGCGGGGACATGGCGCGGGTCAACCGGGCGTTCATGCACCGGGCCACCCGCTGGCTCGCCGAGAGGGGGGTGCGCCAGTTCCTGGACATCGGCACCGGCATACCCACCGAGCCGAACCTCCACCAGATCGTTCAGCAGACCGCCCGCGACGCACGGATCGTGTACTGCGACAACGACCCGATCGTCCTCGCCCACGCGGCGGCCCTGCTGCGCTCCACGCCCGAGGGCGCCACGGAGTACATCCAGGCCGACGCGCGCAAGCCCGAGACGATCCTGGCCGAGGCCGGGAAGGTCCTGGACTTCGAGCAGCCGATCGCTCTCTCCCTGCTGGCGCTGCTGCACTTCATCGACGACGAGGACGGCGCGGCCGACCTCGTCGACAGGCTGGTGGAGCAGCTCCCGTCCGGCAGCTACCTGGTGCTCTCGCACACCACCGGTGACTTCAACCCGGAGGGCGCGGCCCAGGCCCGGGCCATGTACAAGGAGCGCGGGATGACCCTGCGCCCCCGCTCGCGCGCCGAGCTGACCGCCTTCTTCGACGGCCTGGAACTGGTGGACCCGGGCGTCTCGCTCTCCGCCGACTGGCGTCCGGAGCTCGGCGAGGTCATCGACGTACCGGGTGACGAACCGATCCCCGGTTACGCGGGAGTCGCCCGCAAGCCCTGAACGGCCCGCCTCACCGGGTGAGCGCGTGGCCCGTCGTCGCGTCCACATGGTCGGGTACGGGGTCGTGGGCGTCGCCCACCGTCGACGTACCCGAGGGTTCGAAGAGCATCAGGGAGGCACCGTCCGCCGAGCGCGGGCGGTGCCACGTGCCTTGCGGCACGACGAAGACCGCGCCGCGGCGGAGTGTCACGGTCCGCTCGTCCTCCGGGGTCTCCCCGTCGCGCAGGGCGATGTCCAGCACCCCCTCCACCACCAGGAAGAACTCGTCCGTGTTCTCGTGCACATGCCAGACGTGCTCGCCGAGAACCTTGGCGACGCGTACGTCGTAGTCGTTGACGCGGGTCAGGATGCGCGGGCTCCACAGCGCGTCGAAGGAGCTCAGCGCATCGCCGAGCAGGATGGGTCCGGTGGCGGGTCGTGCCGTGTCCGTGGTCATGCCTCCACCCTGCGCGCTGGACCGCCACGCCCGTGAGTGCTACGAATCGCATATGGCGAAAGAATCCTCGCACCGGGTGGTCATGATCGTCTCGGCCGGCTCGAACCCCTTCGAGATGGGCGTGGCGACCGAACTCTTCGGCCTGCGCCGCCCCGAGCTGCCCGTCGACTGGTACAACTTCACGCTCTGCTCGCCCACCCCCACGGTCCGGATGCACGCGGGCTTCTTCCAGCTCTCGGACGTGTCCGGGCTCGACGCCGTGGACCGTGCCGACACCGTCATCGTCCCCAACCGGCCCGACCCGCTGGAGGACCCAGGACCGGAAGTCCTGGCGGCGATCCGGCGGGCCGCCGCGCGGGGCGCCAGGCTGGTCAGCTTCTGCACGGGGACGTTCACACTCGCAGCGGCGGGTGTCCTGGACGGCAGGCGCGCCACCACGCACTGGCGCTGGGCCTCGGCCTTCACCGCCCGGTACCCGCAGGTCGACCTCCAGCCCGACGTCCTCTTCGTCGACGACGGCCAGGTGATCACCGCCGCGGGCAGCGCCGCCGCCCTGGACACCGCCCTCCACCTCGTCCGCGCCGACCACGGGGCCGAGATCGCGGCGGCCGTCAGCCGAAGGCTGGTCCACCCCGCGCACCGGGACGGCGGCCAGCGCCAGTTCATCGAGCACCCGCTGCCCGAGGTCGCCGATGCCTCGCTCGCCCCGCTCCTGGACTGGGCCGCCGGACACCTGGCCGAGGGCCTGGACGTGTCCGGCCTCGCTGCCCGCGCGGCTGTCAGCCCCGCCACCCTCCACCGCCGCTTCCGGGCCCAGCTGGGCACGACCCCGCTGGCCTGGCTGACCGAGCAGCGCACCACCCTGGCCTGCCGCCTCATGGAACGCGGCGAGGACCGCCTGGACGTGATCGCCCGCACCAGCGGCCTCGGTACGGCGACCAATCTGCGCACCCAGCTCCGCCGCCGCACGGGGCTGACGCCCACGGAGTACCGCCGCCGGTTCGCCGCGGGGGGCTGAGGCGGGGCGGGGCCGCGGTGCGGGCGCCGGAGCACGGGGGCGCATGCGCCCGGCCCGCTGAACCGGACCCCCGGGGCACCCACGCCCCCCGGCCCCCTCCCTCGCCCCCGGGCCACAATGGACCCATGTCACGACGCACCTCCCGCCCCAGGCAGCCCGCCGCCGCCCCGCAGGCCCCCCGCATCACCCCCGCCTCGCCCTGCCCCTGCGGCCTCACCGCGACCTACGGGGAGTGCTGCGGCCGCTTCCACTCCGGCAGCGCCGCCGCCCCGACCTGCGAGGCCCTGATGCGCTCCCGGTACGCGGCCTTCGTCGTCCGGGACGCCGCGTACCTGCTGCGCACCTGGCACCCCGAGACCCGGCCGCCGGGCGTCGACTTCGACCCCGCGATGCGCTGGACCGGGCTGGAGATCCTGGCAACGACCGAGGGCAGCGCCTTCCACACCACGGGGACTGTCACCTTCCGCGCCCACTACACCGACGACGGGCGCCCCGACTCCCTCCACGAGCACAGCCGCTTCGTCCGCCACGAGGGCGCCTGGGTCTACGCGATGGCCGTCTTCGTGGACTGAGACCGGGTGCGCGCGTCGGGCCCGAAACCCCTTTCCCACCAGGGCGGAAGGCCCCGTACGATCCGCGCATGAACGAGGACGAAGCCGAAGCGCCGTACGCCGCGCGGGAACGATTCTGGCGCGGCGAGCACGTGGCCTTCACCCCCCTGGAGCCGGACGACGCCGAGCTGCTCCAGCACTGGCGCGCCGACCCGGTCGCCGCCCAGGAGATCGGGATCTGGCCGGGCCCGCTCCACGATCTCCGCGAACGGCTCGTCTCCTACGTCGAGGACCGCACCCGCGACGACTTCATCGTCCTGCTCCCGGACGACACCCCCATCGGCCACATAGCCCTCACCGACGAGGACTTCGTCGACGGCACCGCCGAGGCCTACCTCCTGCTCGCCCCCGAGCACCGGGGCAAGGGCCACGCCGCCGACGCCCTCGCCGCCCTGACCGACCTGGCCTTCGGTGAACTGCCCCTGCAGCGGGTCGAAGCCCTCACCCACACCGAGAACGCGGCCGCCCTCGCCACCCTGAAGGGAGCGGGGTTCACACAGGAGGGCGTACGCCGGTCCTCCTGCCTGCACCGGGGCCGCCGCCACGACAACGCGCTCCTCTCCCTGCTCCGTACGGAGTGGGAGGCGCAGACCCGCCCCCGGTCCTGGGACCACGTCTGACCCGAGGGGTCAGGCCGGTGCCCCCACCCGGGTCGAACCGCCCGGGTGGGGCGCCGGCGACAGCTCCTGGGCCAGGTCCTCCGCCAGGAGCCGCTTCGCGATCGTGTCCACGGCGACCCGGAGCCGGCCGTCGTCGGGCGGGGCCCCGTCCTCGGCGAGCCGTTCGTTGAGCCAGCGGCCCCAGGCGTCGGAGATCACCGTCGCCTCGCGCCGCCCCGCCGCCGTATGGGAGAAGATCCGGCCGTCCCCGGTGAGGTAGCCCTCCTCGATCATCCGGTCGAAGACCGGCACCAGGACCTCCGGTGGCAGGCGGTGCCGGGCCGCGATCAGTCTCAGGCCCGCGTGGCCGACCATCCGGGTGAAGAGGTCCACCTGCATCACCGCCCAGGCCCCGGCCATGTCGAGCCGGGTGTCGGACCCCGCGGTGATCCGCCGGGCGGTGTCCGGGCCGGCGCTGTGCAGGATCGTGGCCACCGCGATCTCCAGGAGCTTCTCGGAGTCGCCGCTGCCGGGCTGGGCGAAGCCGTCACCCATGTCCGTCGACGCGAGCCGGGCCGAGTCCCGCAGCTTCACCTCCTTGAGGAACAGCGCGACGACGAAGCCGATCAGCGCCACCGGAACCGTCCACAGGAACACGGTGTGCAGCGTCTGCGCGTACGCCTGTGCCAGCGGTTCCGCCTGGGCGGCGGGCAGCGCGTGCAGGGCCTGCGGGCTCTGGGAGGCCCGGGCCAGGACCGCCGGGTCACCGCCCGCGGCCACGGCCCGGCCGATCCCGTCGGCGAGGTTGGGCCCGAGCGCGTTGGCGTAGATCGTCCCGAAGACGGCCGTGCCGAAGGCGCTGCCGAGCGTACGGAAGAACGTCACGCCCGAGGTCGCCGTACCCAGGTCCGCGTACTCGACGGTGTTCTGCACGGCGATCGTCAGCACCTGCATCGCGAGCCCGATGCCGAGCCCCAGCACCACCATGTAGAGCGACTCCACCCACACCCCGGTGCCGGGCCCCATCCGGGAGAGGAGGAACAGCCCGGCCGCCATGACCAGCGTCCCGACGATGGGGAAGATGCGGTAGCGGCCCGTCTTGCTGACCACGTTGCCGCTGAAGATGGAGGCGACCAGCAGGCCCACCACCAGGGGCAGGGTCCGCACGCCCGAGAGGGTCGCCGAGTCCCCGTCCACGTACTGGAGGTAGGTCGGCAGGAAGATCATCGAGCCCAGCATCGCGAAACCGACGATGAAGCTGAGGATCGAGCAGACGGTGAACACCGGGTTCCGGAAGAGCCGCATCGGCAGCATCGGTTCCTTCGCCCGCGTCTCCACCCGGCGGAACAGCGCCAGGGCGACGATCCCGGCGACGAACAGCCCGATGATCATGGGCGAGCCCCAGGCGTACTCGTTCCCGCCCCAGCTCGTCGCGAGGATCAGCGCGCTCGCCCCGACGGCGACGAGCGCGATGCCGGTGTAGTCGATGACCGGCCGTCCGGCGGCCTTCACCGACGGGATGTTGCGGGCGGCGGCGATCACCACCACGATCGCGATCGGCACATTGACGTAGAACGCCCAGCGCCAGGTCAGATGGTCGGTGAACAGCCCGCCGAGCAGCGGCCCGATCACCGTCGAGATACCGAAGACCGCCCCGATCGCCCCCTGGTACTTGCCGCGCTCACGCAGCGGGATCACATCGGCGATCAGCGCCATCGACGTGACCATGAGGCCGCCCGCCCCGATGCCCTGCATACCGCGCCAGATGATCAGCAGCAGCATGTCCGAGGCGAGACCGCAGAGGAACGAGCCGGTGATGAAGACGATCGCCGAAATCTGGAAGATCAGCTTCCGTCCGAACAGGTCACCGAACTTGCCGACCAGGACGGTGGCGACCGTCTCGGCGAGCAGATACGAGGTGACCACCCACGACACATGCTCGGCGCCGCCCAGCTCCGAGACGATCGTCGGCAGGGCCGTCCCCACGATCGTCTGGTCCAGCGCCGCCAGCAGCATGCCGAGCACGATGGTGGCGAAGACGATGTTGCGTCGCCGCCGGTCGAGGAGGGGCGGCGGCGCGGCGGAACTCTGCGCGGCGGGGGCTTTCTCGCTGGCAGTGGTCACGTCTGCACCCTCACACCGCCCCCCGCCGCCCGCATGCGGGGGCAGTCCGGACGGGGGTCAGCCGGTCAGCGAGGCCAGCGACCTCTTGAGCCGCGCGACGAACGCCTCCCTGACCTCCTCGTCCACCCGGTCGAGCGAGAGATACGGATTGAGGTCCTCCAGCTCCACGAGCAGCAGCTCGCCCTCCGCCGTACGGCAGGCGTCGACCCGCTGGATGCCGTGCGCGAGGGAGTTCCACTCGATGAAGCGCCGGGCGAACGCCAGGTCCGCCGCGTCGGCCGCGTACGGCTCCAGCACCCACCGCCGCTCCGGGTCCGGCGCGTACAGCGCGTACTGGAAGTCGTGGTCGACGAAGTAGAAGGACACCTCGTAGCGGAAGTCGATCCGAGGCTGCACGAGCAGCGCCCCCGCACCCTCCCGCTCCACCTCGCCCGCGACCTCCGCCCCACCGACGAACCGCAGCCCCACCGAGTCCGCCCCCAGCTTCGGCTTGACCACGTACTCCCGGGCCTCCGGCAGCAGCCCCAGATCCGCCGCCCGGTCCACCGTCGGGATCACCGGGAACCCGTCCCGGCTCAGCTCCACCAGATACTCCTTGCCCGCCACGTCCCCGCGCCCGTCCAGCGGGTTGTAGACCGGCACCCGCAGCTCCAGGGCCCGTGCGCGGAACGCGTCGTACGCCTCCCGGTAGTGCAGGACGGGCCCGCTGTTGCGTACGAGGGCGATCTCGAAGCGGTCCAGCAGCGCGGCCGCGTCCCGGGGGTGGCAGAGCGCGACGTCGAACTCCTCGCGCAGCCGGGAGGCCAGGAAGATGTCCTCGTCGCAGTAGCGGCGCCCGCGCGCCTCGTAGGCGAGATCGGTGACGAGGAGGAGGGCGGGGCGGCGGCCTTCGCTGCCGGTCAGGAGCACGGGGGACATGGGGATCTCCGGGGTGGTCGGGGAGGGAGGATCACTATCCCTGACGGCCCCGCCCGGGCCCCCGCCGGGCCCGGCTCCGACACCGAGCGGTCCGGTGCGCCCACGTCCGGTCAGGAGAACGAGCCGGGACCCACCGCCAGCCTGGGGTGATGAGCGGCCAGGATCTTGTTGGCGCGGGCCAGTTCGGACAGGGCCTGTTCGCGGTCGGCCTGGTCCTCGATGCCCAGCCGGGGGCCCCGGAACCTGCGGACCTCGCGGGCCGCGCAGTCGGCCTCGAACTCCGCCTCCAGGATGTGCGGCGGGATGCACGAGCCGATCAGCGCGGCGACCCGGTCCGGGATCGGCACGGGGACGAGGAGGTGCGAGGCGGTCATGGGGTGTTCCCTCTCGGATGGTTGGCCAGGAGGCGGTACGTGAGTGCTGCCGCCGGATGAGCGGCAGACTCCTCCCTGTGTACGGGACGCGGTTCCGGATTTCTCGTCGGATACGTCTCCGTGTCGCAACCGTTTGGGACTGACCGTCTATTTCGCCTTACGCACGGGTAAGTTGACCTGTCGCGCCGAACGTGATCCGGATCAGGGGGATGTGCCGGACGGGCGGGCGCGCAACCGCAGCGCGCGCAGCACGGCCTCGGTGGCGAAACGGCTCTCCGGATCGACGAGTTGATCACCGAAAATGGTCTCCAGGCTGCGCATGCGGTAGCGCACGGTCTGTGGGTGCACATCGAGCAGTTCGCCCATCTGGGCCGCCGTGCCCCGGGTGTCGAGCCAGATCCGGAGCGTCTCGATCAGCCGCTCACGGCGGGTGGCGCTGATCCCCGCCACGGCGGCCAGTTCCCGCTGGGCGAGCTGGTCCAGCAGGGCGGGGTCGGAGAGCAGCCACAGGGTGATGAGGTGGTCCTCGCAGCGGATCAGCGGGGCGTCGTCGATCACGCCGGCGTCGACGAGTTCCAGCACCCGGCGGGCCCAGCGGATCGAGTCGCAGGCCAGGGCGGTCGGGACGGTGAGTCCGATCGCCGCGTGGCTGGCCGGCAGGGCCTGTTCCAGCATCGATCTTCGTGCGGTGTCCAGGGCACCGGGGATGAGTAAGTGCGGCTGCGGGTCGCTGAGATCGAGGAGGATGTCCCGGTCGGCGCTGAGCCGGTCCAGACCGGCCGGGGCGCGTACGGCGACCAGGGTGACCTCGTCGGGCAGCGCCCAGCCGGTCTGTTCGCACAGGTCGGCGATGGCGCTGCGGGGGGCGGGCCGCCCGGCGAGGATGAGATGGAGCAGACGGCGGCGCAGCGCCTCGCTCTGCTCCCCGGACTGCGACTGGACCTCCAGGAAGCCCTCGCGGGAGAGCGATTCCAGCTCGTCGACATAGGCGAAGAGCGCGTCGGCGAAGCTGAGCATCAGGGTGGGGGAGAGGTGGTAGCTCTGCCCCACCTTCTTCGCCCGCCGCAGCGCCACCCGCGCGCCGAGCCGGTAGGCGCCCTGGAGGGTGTCCATGGTCCGGCCCTCGTACGCCTCGAACCGCCCGAAGCGCCGGCACATGTCGTCCCGCAGCGTGGTGGGAGCGGTGGGCTCGGCCACCAGGTCGACGAACGAGGAAAGGCTCTGCTCCACGCCGACCCGGATGGCCTGGCCGTTCGGTCCGTCCAGCAGCCGGGCGTATTCCGGATAGGCGCGGGTGACCTCCACACCGATTTCCTTGATGAGACTGGGGAGTTCGGGCCGCATGATCGCGGCGAATTCCTGGGGGAGCGGCCCCAGGGGGTCATCGGTGTCCAACGGCTGTATGAGGTGTGCCATGCCATGTCCCCTCTGCTCTCGGCGCCCGGTGGTGGGGTGAGACGGTGGGGGAAAGCGCTCCCACGAACCGACAGGTGCGGACCAAGTCCGCGACGAAGATAGACCACGGAACAGGCACTGCACACCACTTGGACAAGATCGGAGTGCAGGGGGCACGCATCGTGTCCGTGCGGCGGGACTTCCGTGCAGGTCGGGCGGTACTACGCGCTTTCGGACAATGAATTTCGGCCGTCTGCTCCGCCGGTGACAAGGGCGCCGACGCGGGCCGGAGGGCGTTCCCGGTGGACGCGGGAGGCCGGGCTGCGGCAGCCGGCCCGTATTCCGGAGCCTCCGGATGCGCATTCCTTGATAAAGGGGTGACCCGCGGTTACTCATTTACGGATCAAAAACAGGGCTGCGCAAAAATTCTTGTACGGACGGATTGTGTCGCTGTGTTTCCCGCGAGTAACATCACGCTTCGTTCAATTCGGACATGAAATCTGCCCGAAATTTGACGCTCAGATCTTCCTCCCCCGGGTCCACCCCGCGGCTCCACCACTGCCGGCATCTGTGCCGCGGTGCGGGCATGCGTCGGAGAACCGGTCAACTTCGCGCACGAGGCCGCAACCCGGCGGCCACAAGAGGGGACGACATGAGATCCGTTTCCAACCGCACCCGCATAGGGCTGCTCGCCGCATTCACGGCGTTCAGCGCCGTGCTCTCCACCGGCTCGGCCGCCGCGGCGACCGAGCTCAACGGCGACTGGGCGCCGTTCGACCGCTGCCCGGTGGACGCGCCCGCCATGCTCGCGGCGGACGGCATCACCAACATCGCCACCTGCATCTCTTCGAGTTCGGTCACCGGCTCCATCACGCTCGGCAAGAGCGTGGTTCCCACCGGCAACAGCGATCTGCAGCTCGGCGTCATCCAGCACAACAACGGCACCAGCACGCTGGTGGCGCCCCCCGAGGGAGCCCTCACCGCCGATCCGGCCGTCGTTCCCGGGGGGCTGCTCGGGCTGATGTGCCCCAGCGCCATTCCCTTCGTCACCGCCATCTGCCGCCAGTTGACGGACAACAACCTCAACCGGATCACGGCCACCATCGAACCTGCGGGCGCGCCGAGAGACTTCAATATGGTGGCGGCCTTCTCCACCGGTGAGCCCATTCTCACCATTCCGGTCCGCATCCATCTCAGGAACCCGTTCCTCGGTGACAAGTGCTACATCGGCACCACGGCCAATCCCGTGCTTCTCAAGCCGCAGAATCTGAACGCCCCGAGCCTCTCGCTCCAGCGGTTCGCGGCCGACGGAACCCGCGACGACGAAGGGGAGATGGGCCGGTACACCTTCGCCGGCGCCGACCAGGGCGATGCCACGTTCGCCGTACCGGGGGCGAGCGGTTGCGGAGCCGGACTCCTGGACTGGGCGGTCAACCTCAAGACCGGTCTCCCGTCCGCCGCCGGCAAGAACAGCGTGAAGCTCAACGACACCTCGACCTATTTCGGCAGCCCCTACGACCCGGTCGGCCTGGCGCCGAACGAGGGCAGGAAGCTGTCCGAATTCTGGCACTCCGCGGTGCGGTAGCGGCCGATGCCCCCGAACCCCCCGAGGGCATTGCGGAACCGGAAGAAGGAGGTGGTGCGACAGCCGCCTGATCGCTCCTGACAGAAGGCGAACCGGAACGAGCCGCGCCTTCTCCGGTCCAGTTCGAAGCGTGCCGCCCGGATTCCCGGCGCGCACGTCCACTCGTATCCCCAACGGGACAAGAAAAGGGAGTAATTCCATGATCAAGCGATCCGGTGTACTGACCGCGATAGGTGCCGCTGTGGCATCCGTCGCCCTGGCCGTTCCGTCGGCCGTCGCCGCGCCGACCAGCTGGACCATCACGCCGACCGGTGCCTTCACCGGCAGCGCGGGCGTGACCGTCCTGACCGACAACAACGGCAACAAGATCCAGTGTGCGACCTCCGCGGCGTCGGGCTCCGCCCCCACCTCCCCGGTGGCCGGCTCCCCGGCGCAGCTCGCGTCCATCTCGGCGATCTCGTTCAACTCGCCGTGCACCGGGCCGTTCAGCTCGACGTGGACCGTGACCACCACGCCTCCGTGGCAGATCTGGGGTCTCGACTACACGGCGGGCGCCGGCACCAACTCCACCGGCCAGGTGACCGGTGAGATCCGGGCGATCAAGGCGAAGGTGACCGGGAGCAGCCTGCTGGGCCCCTGCACCTTCGACGTCACCGGCAAGGTGGCGGCCAAGTACAACAACCCGAGCACCGGCGGGAGCAACGGCACGCTCAACACGGCGGGCGGCGGTCTCACGCTGGCCATCGCCAACAAGGTCGGCGGCGGCTGCGGCATCGTCGGCACCACCGCCAGCTTCCAGGGCCTGTACACCATCGTGAACACGGCCTCCGGCAAGTCCCCGGTCATCAGCGGCTGATCCACGCCGGTGACGAGCGGCAGATGAGCGTGGTGCCCGGCCGTGCGCCCTCGGCGGCCGGGTACCACCACTTTTCTCCACTCACGCGATGACAACTCCGCAGGGCGGAATTGTCATCGCGTGCCAAAAACCTTGCTCCCGTGAAACGGCGGAATTCCCGGCTCTTCCCAGGTGCCCGATGGTGTGCGTAGCGTACCGGTCGGTAGGAGGATCATTCCGAGTCCGCCCGAAAGGCCGTTGCCGAGAAGTGGACCCCATTTCGCAGCCATCGAACCGATGGGCCCGCGCGCGCCGGAAGGACACCATCCGTATGACCGTCGATGCACGCGCCGCAGCGAGACGACCGCTCCATCTGGCCGTGGGCGGGGCGCTCGTCGTCGCCACCGCGCTCATTCCGAGCGCCGAATCGGTGGCGGCCGATCAGACGTCCGAGGTCACCATCCCCTATACGTGCCAATTTCCCTCCGGCGCGGAGAAGGCGGACGTCACGATCAAGGCGGTACTGCCGGTCTCGGCGGGGGCGGGGGAGGTGATCCGCCCCGCCGACGTCTCCGTCGAAGTGGGCCTGGAGCGGTCGGCGCTCGTCCGGTTCACCGCACTGGAGGCGACCACCCTGTCGGCCGTCGCCGAGCTGACCGTACGCAACTCCGTCGGCGAGCACGCCGCCGACGCCTCGTGGCAGCAGCTCGAAGCCCCCGCGGTCGACCTGCCGGCCGAGGACGAAGGGCAGGTGGACAGCCAGGGCGTAGGCGATGGTCAAGGCGCAGGTGGCGTCGTGCTGACCGCCACCGGAGACGTCCCCACCGTCGCGTTCGGCAGCCCCGGACGTGCCACGATCACGCCCGCCGGGCTGGGCCTCACCCTCGCCTCCTTCACCCAGGACGGCACCCCCACCTCGCCCCCGGAGCTCGCCGTCACCTGCGAGCCCGCCGACGACGAGGAACGCCCGCTCGCCCGCATCACCGTCCGCGACAGCACCGGCCCGGCGGCCCCTTCACCGAGCGACCCCGCCCCCGGTGAAGGTGCCTCGGAGCCTCCCGCGAAGCCCGACCGGCCGGCCCCCGGTGTCGACCCGGACGCCCACCGGAAGATCGACGACCTCACCGAGGCGCGGCTCGGAGCCCTCGACGACGAGGACCCCGGAAGCTGCCCGATCGAGATCCCGCCCGAGTGGGTGATGACCACCGCGGAGACGTACGCCGCCGGGTACGCCAACGCCGTGAAGCTGGACGGGGCAGCAGCGCTCGGGCCCGCGTTCATGAAGGTGGTCCTGAACAAGCGGTACATCAACGACTCCTGCGCCTCGACCGTCGACGTCACTTCCGAGGTGGAGTTCGAGTACGAGGGGAAACGGCAGCTCCCGCCGACGAAGGCGACCTTCCTCAGCTACGGGTTCATGCCGACCACCGCCACGATGGTGCTGGAACAGGTGGGGCCCCCGGCCGTCGTCCAGACCCACACGGTCACCAACACCCCGACCTACCCCGAGGAATCGACGGTCACCGCCCAGCTCTCCATGCGCCTGTACGACGTGAAGGTGAACGGCGTACCCCTGGACGTGGGCCCCGACTGCCGCACCGAACGGCCCTTCGAGCAGGTCCTGAAGGGGTACGGCCAGAGCTATCCGCCGGCCGGCTATCTCGTCGCGTACGGCGGAAACCTCACCGGCTACGCGCACATCCCGCCGTTCAAGGGGTGCGGGGTCGGCGAGGACCTCGACCCGCTCTTCACCTCGGCCATCTCCAGCGTCGGCAAGAAGGCCGACAACTACACCAAGATGACGCAGGCACCGCTCTGCGTGGCGACCAACCCCGAGGGCCCGGACTGCCCGCCGAAGGTGCCGAAGCCCGAGCGGTGACCGCGCCGGCGGTGAGGTGAACCGGCTCCCGCAGCCCTTCCGGTCGTCGTCCGACCGGGAGGGCTCCTTGGTGCGGAATGACACCGGCCACCGCGCCGGAACTCATCACCGATTAACAGGTTTGGCGCGCCGATCACTCACTCGGAAACAAGTAATCCGGACGCCGCGATCACGCCGCAGAAAGTTCTGTATCCAGTATTGCGAAGTCAGGTTACCGAGCCGTAGCGTCCCGGGTGAGCGGCCCGAAACCCTTCCGTACCTGCTTGTTTTCCGACAGCCGGAGCGCTGACAGATGACCAAAGTCACCACCACTTCGAAGGAGGGCCGATGGGAATCGAAGTAGTCGTCGAGGGCCTGACGAAGTCCTTCGGCAAGCAGAACATCTGGCAGGACGTCAGCCTCACCCTCCCCGCCGGTGAAGTGAGTGTCATGCTCGGTCCTTCCGGTACCGGAAAGACCGTGTTCCTGAAATCCATCATCGGACTGCTGAAGCCCGAACAGGGACGCGTCCTCATCAACGGCGTCGACATGGTGAACAGCTCCGAGCGCGACATCATGGAGACGCGGAAGCTCTTCGGCCTCATGTTCCAGGACGGGGCCCTCTTCGGCTCGATGTCCCTCTTCGACAACATCGCCTTCCCGCTGCGTGAGCACACCCGCAAGAAGGAGTCCGAGATCCGCCGCATCGTCATGGAGCGGATCGACATCGTCGGACTGCTCGGCGCCGAGGGGAAGCTCCCGGGCGAGATATCGGGCGGCATGCGCAAGCGGGCCGGCCTCGCCCGCGCCCTCGTCCTGGACCCGCAGATCATCCTCTGCGACGAACCGGACTCCGGACTGGACCCGGTGCGCACCGCGTACCTCTCGCAGCTCCTCATCGACCTCAACGCGCAGATCGACGCGACGATGCTGATCGTCACCCACAACCTCGACATCGCGGCGACCGTCCCCGACAACATGGGGATGCTGTTCTGCCGCAACCTCGTCACCTTCGGCCCGCGCGAGGTACTGCTCACCAGCGACACCCCGGTCGTCTCCCAGTTCCTCGCCGGACGCCGCGAGGGGCCCATCGGGATGTCCGAGGAGAAGGACGCCGCGACCCTCGCCGCCGAACAGCAGCTCAGCGACTCCCTCGGCGGATCCCGCACGATCGCCGCGCCCCGGACCGTCGTCCCGCAGCTGGAGCCCTCGCCCGGGATGCCCGTACGCCAGGGGGCGCTGCGCCGCCGCGAGCGGGTCATGGCGATGATGGGCCAGCTGCCGGAGGCCGCCCGTACGGCCATCCTCAACAGCTACGCCCCGGCCGCGGGGGGTGCGAGAGCGTGACCGCCCCGATGCCGGTGCGACCGCCCGAGCCGCCCGAGAAGCTCCCACCGGCCCCCTCCAAGGCCCCCGAACAGCGGCGCCCCAGTCGGCTGCTCGCCCCGCTCCGGGAGACCGGGAAGCTGTTCGCGCTCGGCATCGCGGTGGCCCGCGCCATCTTCCGCAGGCCCTTCCAGTTACGTGAGTTCATCGAGCAGTTCTGGTTCGTCGCCAGCGTCACGATCCTGCCCGCCGCCCTCGTCTCCATCCCGTTCGGCGCGGTCATCGCCCTCCAGGTCGGCTCGCTCACCCAACAGCTCGGCGCCCAGTCCTTCACCGGCGGCGCCAGCGTCCTCGCGGTGATCCAGCAGGCCAGCCCCATCATCGTGGCGCTGCTCATCTCCGGCGCCGCGGGCTCCGCGATCTGCGCCGACCTCGGCTCCCGCAAGATCCGCGAGGAGCTCGACGCGATGGAGGTCATGGGCGTCTCGCCCATCCAGCGCCTCGTCGTCCCCCGCGTCCTGGCCACCATGCTCGTCGCCGTCCTGCTCAACGGCCTGATCTCCGTGGTCGGCACCCTCGGCGGCTACTTCTTCAACGTGATCATGCAGGACGGCACCCCGGGCGCCTACCTCGCGAGCTTCTCCGCCCTCGCCCAGCTGCCCGACCTGTACGTCAGCGAGTTGAAGGCCCTCATCTTCGGCTTCATCGCGGGCATCGTCGCCGCCCACCGCGGCCTGAACCCGCGCGGCGGCCCCAAGGGCGTCGGCGACGCGGTCAACCAGTCCGTCGTCATCACCTTCATGCTGCTGTTCTTCGTGAACATGGTCCT
Source organism: Streptomyces microflavus (assembly GCF_014650075.1). Classification (GTDB taxonomy): domain Bacteria; phylum Actinomycetota; class Actinomycetes; order Streptomycetales; family Streptomycetaceae; genus Streptomyces; species Streptomyces microflavus. The sequence continues at coordinate 210,044 of NZ_BMUG01000003.1, forward strand.
CACGGCGATCTACCTCCAGATCGTCCCCGCGAAGGGGGGCTGAGGGAGATGGCGATGCTCAGCTGGCTCGACCGGTCCGGCGACCAACTCACCTTCTACGTCCGGGCCCTGGTCTGGATCCCGCGCACCCTGCGCCGCTACCTCAAGGAGGTGCAGCGGCTGCTGGCCGAGGTCGCCTTCGGCAGCGGCGGGCTCGGAGTCATCGGCGGCACCATCGGTGTGATGGTCGCGATGACCCTCTTCACCGGCACGGTCGTCGGCCTCCAGGGGTACGCGGCCCTCGACCAGATCGGCACCTCGGCGTTCACCGGGTTCATCTCCGCCTACTTCAACACCCGGGAGATCGCCCCGCTGGTCGCCGGGCTCGCCCTCTCCGCCACCGTCGGCGCCGGCTTCACCGCCCAGCTCGGCGCGATGCGGATCAACGAGGAGGTCGACGCCCTCGAAGCGATGGGCGTGCGGTCCATGCCCTACCTCGTCACCACGCGGATCATCGCCGGGGTCGTCGCGATCATCCCGCTGTACGCGATCGGGCTGCTCTCCTCGTACCTCGCCTCCCGCTACATCACCATCTTCTTCAACGGGCAGTCGGCGGGCACCTACGACCACTACTTCAATCTCTTCCTCTCCCCGACCGACGTGCTGCTGTCGGTGCTCAAAGTGCTGATCTTCAGCGTGCTGGTGATCCTCGCCCACTGCTACTACGGCTTCCACGCCACCGGCGGCCCCGCCGGAGTGGGCGTGGCCGTCGGCCGGTCGGTGCGCAACGCGATCGTCATCATCAGCGTCACCGACTTCTTCCTCTCGCTCGCCATCTGGGGCGCCACGACGACGGTGAAGGTGGCCGGCTGATGAGTCCACGCACCGCACGAACCGTCCGCCGCAGAGCCGCCGGAGTCGCCTTCCTCCTGGTCCCCGCCGTCCTGGTGTGGGTCTCGGTCTCCGTGTACGACAAGGACTTCACCGACGACGCCACCGTCACCGTGCGGACGGGCCCGGTCGGCAACGAGATGCACGACAACGCGGATGTGAAGCTGCGCGGAGTCGTCATCGGGCAGGTCCGCTCCATCGCCACCGACGGCGAAGGGGCCCGCCTCACCCTGGCCATCGACCCGGACAAGCTGGAGCACATCCCCGCCGACGTCACCGCGCAGATGCTGCCCACCACCCTCTTCGGCCAGCGGTTCGTCGCTCTCGTCCCGCCCCGCATCCCCTCCGCGCGGACCCTGAGCGCCGGAGCGGTGATCCCGCAGGACCGCTCCAGCAACGCCATCGAACTGGAAGAGGTGCTGGGCAACGTCCTGCCGCTGCTGACCGCCGTAAAGCCGGAGAAGCTCTCCGCCACCCTCGGCGCCGTCTCCCAGGCGCTCGAAGGGCGCGGCGAGAAGCTCGGCGAGACGCTGACCACGCTGGACGCCCACCTGAAGAAGTTCAACCCCCAACTCCCCACGCTCAACGAGGACATCAAGCAGCTCGTCAAGGTCAGCACGCTCTACGCGGACGCGGCCCCGGACGTGCTCGACGCCCTCACCGACGCCACCACCACGAGCTCCACCATCGCCGAACAGGAGGCGCAGCTCGCCGCGTTGTACGGCACCACCACCGCCTCCGCGCGCGATGTCACCTCCTTCCTGCGGGAGAACAAGGAGAACCTCATCCGGCTCTCCTCCACCGGCCGCCCCACGCTCGAACTCCTCGCGAAGTACGCCGATTCGTTCCCCTGCACGCTGCGTACGGTCGCCGGGTTCGTGCCCGCCATGGACAAGGCGCTCGGCAAGGGGACCGACGAGCCGGGGCTGCACGTCACGGTCAAGTCCGTGCCCGCCAAGGGGAAGTACGTCCCCGGCAAGGACACCCCGGTCTACGACGCCACCGGCGGCCCCCGCTGCTACTCGGTGCCGTACGTCGGCAAGGGAGTCCCGACCGCGGACTCCCGCAGGGCCGCCGACGTCACCGCACCGCCCCCCGCCGCCCAGGACACCGCCCTCGGCCTGCCCAACTCGCCCCAGGAGTCCCAGCTCGTCAACGAGCTGGTCGCCCCCTCACTGAAAGTCCAGCCGCAGACCCTGCCCGACTGGAGCAGCGTGCTCATCGGTCCGGCCTTCCGCGGTGCGGAGGTGAAGCTCAAGTGAAACGCCGCTCCCTCGCGGGACCGCTCACCAAGTCCCTCGTCTTCGTCCTGGTGACCGTCCTCGCCACCACCGTCCTCGGGCTCTCCATCGCCAACACGGGCGTGGGCGACACCACGACGTACAGGGCGCGGTTCACCGACGCCACCGGGCTCATCCCCGGCGACAGCGTCCGCATCGCCGGGGTGAAGGTCGGCCAGGTCGAGTCCGTGCGGGTCGCGGACCGCAGGGTCGCCGAGGTCACCTTCGGCGTACGCAAGGGGCGTACGCTCCCCGCCTCGGTGACGGCGTCCATCAAGTACCTCAACATGGTCGGCCAGCGCTATGTCGACCTGGACCGGGGCGCCGGGCCGGTCGGCCGGACCTTCGCCGCCGGGGCCACCATCCCGCTCTCCCGCACCACCCCGGCGCTCGACCTCACCCAGCTCTTCAACGGCTTCCAGCCCCTGTTCGAGGGGCTGTCCCCGCCCGACGTCAACCAGCTCGCCGGCTCCATCGTGCAGGTCCTCCAGGGCGAGGGCGGCACCGTCGACTCCATCCTGCGCCACGTCGGCTCGCTCACCACCACCGTCGCCGCGAAGGACAAGGTGATCGGTGAGGTGATCAAGAACCTCAACACGGTCCTCAAGACGGTCAACGACCGGGAGGCCGGATTCGACGACCTCGTCGTCACCCTGGAGAAGCTCGTGTCCGGCTTCTCCGGCGACCGCAAACCGCTCGGTGAGGCCGTGACGGCGATGGGCGCCCTGACCACGGTCACCGCGGACCTCTTCCAGGACGGCCGCAAGCCGCTCAAGGACGACATCCGCCAACTGGGGCGGCTCAGCGACCAGTTGGGGAAGAACACTCCGCAGATCGAGAACTTCCTGATCAAGACCCCGGCCAAGATGGCGGCGATCAGCCGCCTCACCTCCTACGGGTCCTGGCTCAACCTCTACCTCTGCGAGGCCAAGGTCGGCGGGGTGGCCACCGACGACGGCTCCACGCCCCCCACCGGCATCGCCATCACCCAGCCGAGGTGCCTGGCATGACCCTCACCCCCATCCGGGAACGCAACCCGGTCGCCGTCGCCCTCGTCGGACTCCTCGTCCTCACCCTCCTCGCCCTCACCGCCTGGCGCGCCGACTCCCTGCCCTTCATCGGCGGCGGCACCACGTACAGCGCCGACTTCACCGAATCCGCCGGGCTCTCCGACGGTGACGAGGTGAGGGTCGCCGGAGTGAAGGTCGGAGAGGTCACCGGGGTCTCCCTCGACGGCCCCCGGGTGAAGGTCGACTTCAAGGTCGAGGACGCCTGGATCGGCAACGCCTCCACCGTGGGCATCGCCATCAAGACCCTCCTCGGCGAGAAGTACCTCGCCGTCGACCCCCTCGGCAACGCCCCCCAGGACCCCGGCTCCCGCATCACCGCGAGCCGCACGACCTCCCCGTACGACGTCACCCAGGCGTTCGACGGGCTGGGGGAGACCATCGGGGAGATCGACACCGAGCAGCTCGCCAGGAGCTTCGAGACGATCTCCGCCACCTTCAAGGACTCCCCGCCCCACGTCCGCAGCGCCGCGGAAGGGCTCTCCGCCCTCTCCCGTACGGTGTCCGAGCGCGACGCCCAGCTCGCCACCCTGCTCCAGGGCAGCAAACGCCTCACGAAGACCCTCGCGGGGAAGAAGAGCAGCTTCGAGACCCTCCTGGAGGACGGGAACCTGCTGCTCGGCGAGATCAAGGCCCGCCGCGACGCCATCCACCTGCTGCTCACCGGCACCCGCGACCTCGGCACCCAGCTCACCGGTCTCGTCGAGGACAACGACCGGCAGCTGGGGCCGACGCTGGCCTCGCTCGGCCGGGTCACCGCCGTCCTTGTGAAGAACCGCAAGAGCCTGGACAAGGTGCTCGCGATGGCCGGCTCGTACAGCCGGCTCGTCGGCAACACCCTGGGCAACGGCCGCTGGTTCGACACGTACGCCTGCGGGGTCGTGCCCAGGAACTACCTCCCCGCCGGCACACCCCCGGCGACCGGATGCATGCCACCGAAGCAAGGCGGCCGCTGACATGAGACGCACACGCATCATCGGCATCGGCGCCGGACTCGCCGTCGTCGCCGTCGCCGCCACCACCGGGGTGAGCGCCCTGGAGGAGGACTCCAGGACCACCGTCACCGCCTACTTCGAACGGGCGACGGGCGTCTACGCCGGGTCCGACCTGCGGGTCCTCGGCGTCCGGGTCGGCACAGTCGCATCCGTCACCCCCAAGGGCGAGGAGGTCGAGGTCGTCCTCCGCCTGGACGAGGGCGTCAAGGTGCCCAAGAACGCGCACGCGGTCGTCGTCGCCCCCAGCCTCGTCGCCGACCGGTACATCCAGCTCGCCCCCGCCTACGACGGCGGACCGCTCCTCACGGACGGCGCCGAACTGCCCGCCGCGCGCAACGCCACCCCCGTCGAGGTCGACCAGCTGTACGCGTCGATCACCGAGATCACCACGGCGCTCGGCCCGAACGGGGCCAACGCCGACGGGGCACTGGCCCGGCTGCTGGAGACCGGGGCGAAGAACATGGACGGCAACGGGAAGGCCATCGGGGACTCCGTCGAACAGTTCGGCAAGGCCGCCAAGACCCTCGACAACAGCAGCGGCGACCTGTTCGACACGCTGGCCTACCTCCAGTCCTTCACCACCATGCTCAAGGAGAACGACAGCGAGGTCCGCACCGCCGAACAGCAGCTCAACTCGGTCACCTCGTTCCTCGCGGACGACAAGAAGAACCTCAGCGCGGCACTCAAGGAGCTCGGCGCCGCGCTCGGCCAGGTCAAGACGTTCATCGCGAAGAACCGGGGCGCGCTGAAGAAGAACGTCGACGCCCTGGTCCCCATCACCCAGGCCCTGGTCGACCAGCGGGCCTCGCTGGCCGAGGCGATGGACACCCTGCCGCTGGCGGCGGGCAACGTCCTGAACGCGTACGACCCGGCCAACCGGACCCTGAACGGCCGGGCCAACCTCAACGAACTCTCCATGGGCGGCCCCCTCGTCGACCCGGACGCGGCCTCCGGCCCGCCGCCCGGCCTCGCACCCGTCGACGCGAACCGCCGGAAGGCCCTGCCCGTCCTGCCGCTGCCGGAGGTCGGGACGGTCTTCGGGACCCCGGAGAGACAGCCCGCGGAGAAGAGTCCGAAGCAGCGGAAGAAGGGGGCGGGAAGATGAGCGGTTCCCTGCGCACCACCGGCGTCCGGGCGGCCACCGGAGCGGTCGCCCTGCTGGCCACCGGCGCCCTGATCGCCCTGGTCGTGGTCCGTCCCGACGGCCCCGCCTTCACCGGCATCGAGCAGATCCCGCTGCCCGGCGGCGCCGACCTCGGCGACCGCCCGTACGAGATCACCGCCGAGTTCGGCGACGTCCTCAGCCTGGCCCCGCAGTCCTCGGTCAAGGTCAACGACGTCTCCGTCGGGCGCGTCACCGGCATCGCCCTCGCCGCGGACGGCTGGAGCGCCCGGGTCACCATGCGGGTCAACGGGGACATCGACCTCCCCGCCAACGCCTACGCCCGCCTCGAACAGTCCAGCCTCCTCGGCGAGAAGTTCATCCAGCTCTCCCCGCCCGCCGAGGGCACCGCCCGCGGCTCCCTGGCGGAGGCCGGCCGCATCCCGCTCACCCGCACGAACCGCAACCCCGAGGTCGAGGAGGTCTTCGGCGCCCTGTCCCTGCTCCTCAACGGGGGCGGGGTCAACCAGCTGAAGACCATCACCACCGAGCTGAACAAGGCGCTCACCGGCCGCGAGCCGCAGATCCGCTCGATGCTGAACCGGGTCGACACCCTCGTCACCAACCTGGACACCAACAAGGGCGACATCACCCGGGCCCTCGACGGCGTCAACCGGCTCGCCGCCACCCTCGCCACCCGTAAGCAGGACGTCGGAACGGTCCTCACCGGGCTCAGCCCCGGACTCAAGGTCCTGGAGAAACAGCGCGGCTCACTGCTCACCATGCTGCGCTCCCTCGACACCCTCTCCACCGTGGCCGTCGACACCATCAACCGGAGCAAAGCCGACATGATCGCCGACCTCAAGGCGCTCGCCCCGACCCTCAAGGCGCTCGCCGACTCCGGCAAGGACCTCCCCGACGCCCTCCAGGCCTCGCTCACCTACCCCTTCACGGACGAGGTGCTGCGCGGGGTGAAGGGCGACTACCTGAACGTCTATCTGGACGTCACGGCCGCACCCGGCACCCGCATCATTCCTGCGCTCACCCCGGACGACCCGAACCAGCCCCCGCCGCCGCACGAGCCCGGCGCCGAGGGCGCGGCGGCGGCCCGCAACGCGCTTCCGCTCCCGCTGCCGGCCGTTTCGGGTACATCGGGGCCCCAGGCGCCGGAGAAGGGCGGCACCCCGTGATCACTCCCGCCATCCGGCTCAAGAACATCGCCTTCCTCGTCGTCGCCGTGCTGGTCCTCGGCTATCTGGGAGTGCGGTACGCCGGTCTCGGCCACTACGTCGGGCTGCGCAGCTACTACACCGTCACGGTCCAACTCCCGCAGACGGGCGGCCTCTACACCCACTCCAACGTCACCTACCGGGGCGTCTCGGTGGGCCGGGTCGGCCCCATCGAGCTGACCGGCGACGGCGTGGAGGCCGAGCTGCGGATCGAGAAGGACACCCCGCCCATCCCGGACAGCCTCCAGGCCGTCGTCGCCAACCTCTCGGCCGTCGGCGAGCAGTACGTCGACCTGCGCCCGACCCGCTCCGACGGCCCCTACCTGGGCAACGGTTCGGTGATCGACGAGGCCGACACCACCCTCCCGGCCCCGCCCACCACCGTCCTCACCAGCGTCAACGACTTCGCGAGCTCGGTCGACCTGGAACATCTGCGCACGGTCGTCGAGGAGTTCGGTACCGCCTTCGAAGGGCGCGGCGACGACCTCCAGGTGCTGCTGGACAGCGGATCCGAGTTCATCGGCGCGGCCGACCGGGCCCTGCCGGTGACCACCCGGCTGATGGCCGACGGTGAGACCGTGCTGCGCACCCAGGCCGAACAGGGTGCGGCGCTCAAGGGGTTCGCCTCCGGGGCCAAGGAACTGGCCGCCGAACTCAAGGGATCCGACGCGGACCTCCGGCGGCTGATCGCGACCACGCCGGACGCCGCCGTACAGATCAGCGGACTGTTGCGCGACCTCGACCCCGGCTTCGGCGTCGTCGTCGCCAACCTGCTCACCACATCGGAGGTCGCCGTCACCCGCCAACGAGGCCTGGAGGAGCTGCTGGTGAAGCTGCCGGCGGTGGTGGCGGCCGGATCGAGCGCGGTCGACGAGGACGGCGCCCGGTTCGGGATGTCCGTCACCTTCTTCGAGCCGCTGCCCTGCACCGCCGGGTACGGCGCCACGACGTATCGCAACGGACTCGATACCTCACCCGCACCCGCCCTCAACTCCGTTGCCCGGTGCGCCTCTTCACCCGGCACCGGCATCAACGTCCGGGGCAGCGCCAACGCCCCGAAGGGCGGCCCGGTCCCCGCACCCGCCAAGCCCGGCTCGATGCTGCTCGGCGACGACGGTGACGGCAGCGGCAGCGGCGACAGCGCGGATGCGAAGGGCCGGCTGCCCGGAGCGCTGGGCACCGCGCCCCGCACCGCACCGCCCGCCCCCGGCATGGCCGGGCTGCTCGGCCTGGGAGGCGGCTCATGACGCTCCGGACCCGGCACCTCGGCGGCTGGGCCGTCCTGCTCGCCGCCGCCCTCGTCTGCTCCCTCGGCACCTGGTCGTACGCGCAGGCCCGCAGCGACCGCACTCTCTCCTACGCCAAGGCACGCGACGCGGCCCTGGCGCAGGGCAAGCGGCACCTCGCCACGCTGAACAGCCTGGACGGCAAGGACGCCACCAGCGTGACCACCGGTCTGCGGGCGTGGCGCGACTCCTCCACCGGACCGCTCCACGACCAGCTGAAGCGGAGCTCGGCCACCGACGCGAGGACGCTCACCACGGCGGGCGACACCGCCCGTGGCAAGGTCACATCGGCGGCGCTCACCGCCCTGGACGACCGGACCGGCACGGCGGAGCTGATCGCCACCGTCGACGTCCGGGTCACCCCGCGCACCGGCACCCCGGGCATCCAGCGCAAGCGCTTCACGGCGACGCTCGCCCGCACCGGGCACGGCTGGAAGGTCAAGGCACTCACGGCGATGAGGGCGGGAGACGGCGGATGAACGAACGAACAGCGCTGGAGAGCAAGCCGGTTGAGGACGAGGACCGCGCAGACGACGCCGAACCGGACAGCCAGGAGAGCCCTGAAGGTCCCGAAGGCACCGACGGCACCGATGAGCACGGTCGCCGCCCGCGGTGGCCCCGCATCCTCGGCGCCCTCCTGACGGTCGCCCTGCTCGCGACCGGCGGGGCCCTCTTCGCCGAGGGGCAGCAGCTGCGCGACACCCCGGCCACCGCCAACCTCGCCCTCACAGACGCCGAGGCGACCACCCGGGTGACGGGCGACGTCAGCAACGCGCTCGGCAGGATCTTCTCGTACGGCCCCGACGCCACCGCCCTCACCAAGGACGCGGCGCGGCAGGTCCTCGCGGGCAAGGCGCTCCAGCAGTACGCGGCACTGTTCGGCCAGGTCGAGAAGCAGGCCGCCGACCAGAAGCTGACGCTCACCACCCACGTCGTACGGGCCGGAGTGACCCGGCTGACCGGCAGCAGCGCCCACCTCCTGGTCTTCCTCGACCAGGTCTACGAGCGCCGGGGCCGGCCCGCCACCACCGCCTCCGCACAGCTCTCCGTCACCGCCGAACTGCGGGACGGACAGTGGCGGATCGTCGAGATCGGCTCCATATGACGGCACGGGAGAGGCAGCGCATGGCACGCGCAGGAACGACGAGGAACCCGCTGGTGATCGCGGCGACTGCGCTCGCGGTCGTCGCCGCCGCGGCGGCGGGCTGGGGCGGCTGGGATCGCTATGACGCCTCCCACGACGACGCGGCCTCCTACGCCCAGGCGCGGGACGACGCCCTGGCGGCGGGGGAGCAGGCGGTGCAGAACATGAACACCCTGGACCACCGCACGCTGGAGAAGGGGCTCGACAGCTGGGAGGAGTCCACCACCGGCGACCTCCACCGCCAACTGGTCGAAGGCCGGGACGCGTTCGCGGAACAGATCGTGGCGGCGAAGACGGTCAGCACCGCGAAGGTCCTCTCCGGCGCGGTGACCGAACTCGACGAACGGGCGGGCCGGGCCGGGGTGATGGTGGCGCTGCGGGTCACCGTCGCCGCGCCCAAGGGCGAACCGGCGGTGAAGGAGAGCCGGATGCTCGGCACCCTCACCCGGACCGCCGAGGGGTGGAAGCTCAGCGCGCTCGGCCAGGCGCCCGTCGGCTCCACGGCCGGCTGAACCCGCGCCCCGGCCCCGCCCTCCCCGCCCCGCACCCGAGAGGACCCCTCGTATGTCGACGACCCGTCACCTCGTCAACCGCCGCCGCAGACTGGCCACTTCCCCGTCACGTGCGACGGCCGCCCCGGTAGCGGGTGAGGAGGTGGCGGAGGAGACCACCGCACCACCGGGCCTGCCGGAACCGGAAGCCGGACACGAAGCCGGACACGAGGCCGAACACGAGCCCGAGCGCGAGCCGGACCTCGTACCCGAGCCCGAGCCCGGAGCGGACGCCGTGACCACGTCCCCGGGGCGGCGCCTGCGCCCCCGGCTCCCCGCCGTCCTCTGCGTCCTCACCGTCCTCCTCGGAGCCTTCGCCGCCTGGGCGTTCGCCTCGGCCGCGAGCCTGCGCGACGAGCCCGCCCGGCAGAACACCGCGCTCACCGACATCGGGGCGACCAGCGAGGTGAAGGGGCGGATCAGCGAGGCGGTCGGCGCCGTGTTCTCGTACGACTACGCCTCGCCCGCCCGCTCCGACCGCGCGGCGAAGACCTATCTGACCGGCAGAGCGGTTCAGCAGCACAAGGACATGCTCGCCGAGGTACGGGCCCAGGCACCGAAGCAGAAGCTCGTCCTCACCACGACCGTGACCGGGAGCGGGGTGGAGTATCTGGACGGCGACCGCGCCCGGCTGCTGATCTTCGCCGACCAGAGCAACACCCGTACCGGCAAGGACGAGGAGACCACCTACGCGGCGGCCATGTTCGCCGTCGACGCCGTCCGCAACGGGGACACCTGGCGGATCGCCGCCATCGACACGTTCACCCGCTGAACCGTCGGGCCCGGACAACAGGGAGAGGGGACCACCTATGAGGTTCAACGGCACGGTACGCCGTCAGCTCACCGGCACGGTCACGGCGGTGGCCGCGATGGCCGCGCTCACCGCGTCCCAGGCGCCCGGCTTCGCGGACGCGGTGGCGGCCGCGCGGTCGGAGCGGGCCGCGTCGGACACGGACGACGTGGTGTGGAGCGAGGTGCCGGGCGACGACTCGTACCACACCGAACTGCCGCCGCTGGAGAGTCCGGAACCGCCGGCGCCGCTGAAGCCGCCACGCGCCGGGGCGGAACCGTCGCCCCCGCTGCTCGACCGTGTCCGCTCCGAGGCGGGCATCCCGGCGACCGTGCTCGCCGCGTACCGCAACGCCGAGCGGTCCTTGCGCCGCAGCGACCCCGGCTGCCGGCTCCCATGGCAACTTCTCGCCGCCATCGGCAAGGTCGAGTCCGGGCAGGCGGCGGGCGGTCGGGTCGACGCGCGGGGGACCACGCTCACCCCGATCCTGGGACCCGCGCTCGACGGCGTGGGCTTCGCGCTGATCCGGGACACCGACAACGGGGTGTACGACGGCGACCGCACGTACGACCGGGCCGTCGGGCCCATGCAGTTCATCCCGTCCACCTGGGTGAACTGGGCCAAGGACGGCAACGGCGACGGCCGCAAGGACCCGGACAACATCTACGACGCGGCCCTCGCCGCCGGGCACTACCTGTGCGCCGGAGGCCGGGATCTGGGCGTCCGGGCCGATCTGGACCGGGCGGTCCTCAGCTACAACCGCTCCGACGCCTACCTCCGTACGGTGCTGTCCTGGCTGGAGTTCTACCGCAAGGGCACCCACCCGGTCGCCGACGGCCAGGGCGTCCTGCCCACCAGCCCCGGACCGGGTGGCCCCGACCGCCCCAAGGCGCCGGTCGGCTCGGGCGCCCCCGCCGCACCGGGCAAGGGAGGTGGCGGCATCGTCATCGGGCCGCAGCCCACGCGCCCGCCGAGCCCCACGCCGACGCCGGGCCCCACGAAACCCGGTACACCGAGCCCGAGCCCCGACCCGACCGGCCCCACGGACCCTGGCCCGACTCCGACTCCGACCCCGACGGATCCCACCCCCGGCCCCAGCCCCGATCCCACCGACCCCGGTCCGACCGACCCGGGCCCCACCGATCCCGGCCCCACCCCGACACCCGACCCGACGGACCCGACGCCCGGCCCGAGCCCCGACCCCGGAACCACCGACCCCGGCTGCCCCGCCGGCGACCCCACCCCGCCCGAGCCCTCGACGGAAGCCGGGATCCGCGCCGCAGAGGCCGGAGGGTCCGCAGAGACCGGAGACGGCGATCCCTGTGCACCGGCCGGCGGAGAGGACGCTTGAGGCGATCATGTGAAGGCCTCGAAAGAGTGACGTGATCATCCTGTGCCACAGAGCACCCGCTCAGGGGACGAGGCCCGGATCGGGTTGATATTTCGGACGCCCTCCGAGATGTTTGCCTGAGGGAAACAGTTCGTCCAGCCGGAAGGTGGTGCGACTCGCCGCAGGCGGGTCACCCACATGGTTTCACCCGAAGGAAAGACCACCACGCCCACAAAGAACACGAGGGTCACGAAGGAGCGGTTCGCTCCGGCCTCCTGGGGCAGGCCACCGCACGCGGTGATCGTCGTCGACCCGGCCGGTACCGCCGCGCGGGTCGACGGGGAGACGAGCCTGCTCCCGGGCGTCGAACAGGGCATGCCGCTGCCGGACGGCCTCGCCTGGCTGGCCCGGGCGACGGCGGAGGCTGCGGCCGACGCCGTGCACCGGGGCGACCCGGAGCCTCCCGCCGTCGCAGGCGAGTTCCGGGGCCGCCGCTTCGAGGCCCATCCGACCCGGTGCGCGGACGGCTCCGTCGTGTGGTGGCTGGTCGACCACACCGCCCGGTACGCCGCCGAGGAGGCGCTGACCGCCGAACGGGAACGCACCACGTTCCTCGCCGAGGCCTCCAACGTCCTGCTGTCCTCGCTGAACGCGGAGCGGTGCATGGCCGCCACCGCCCGGCTGGCCTCCGGATTCCTCGCCGACGCGGCCGTCGTCGTGGCTCCCGCCGAGGGGCGCCAACTGCCCGTGACCCGTGCTGTGCGGGGCGGAGAGGCCGCGCAGGCCCTGATCGCGGCCGACCCCTCCACCGTGCCGGGCCTGGCCGAGGCGCTGAAGGGCTTCCCGCCCGTCCCGTCGCGGTGGATCGACCCCACGTCCCTGCCCGACTGGCTCGTCCCCGACGGTTTCGGCACCACGGTCGGCTCGGTCGTCGTCACCCCGCTGCCCGGTCACGGCGTGCCCGCCGGAGCGCTGATCCTGCTCCGTACGGACACCCGGCGCGGGTTCAGCGAGAACGAGGAGACGTTCGCCCGGCTGTTCGCGGCCCGCTCCGGAGCCGCCCTGTCGGCGGCCCGGCTCTACGCCGAGCAGCACAGCATCACCCGGACCCTGATGCGCGATCTCCTGCCGCCCCGTCTCCACCGGGTGCACGGAGTGGAGTTCGCGGGCAGCTACCGCTCCTCCGACGCCCGCGACCGGGTCGGCGGCGACTTCTACGACGTCCACCCCGGCCGCACGGCCTCCGAGCCGTCCCTGGTGGTGCTCGGGGACGTCTGCGGCAAGGGCCTGGACGCCGCCGTCCTCACCGGGAAGATCCGCAACACGCTCCAGGCCCTGATGCCGATGGCCGGTGACCACGAGCGGGTGCTGCAACTCCTCAACGGCGCCCTGCTGAACTCGGACAACACCCGGTTCGCGACGCTGGTCCTGGCCTCCGTCCGGCGCGCGGAGAACCAGGTGCACCTCCGGCTCACCTCGGCCGGCCATCCGGCGCCCCTCGTGGTGCGCAACGACGGCCGGGTGGAGGAGATCCCCACCCACGGCAGCCTCGTCGGGGCGCTGGAGCAGATCACCGCCCACACCGTCGGGACCACCCTGCTGCCCGGCGAGACGTGCCTGCTCTACACCGACGGGATCACCGAGGCGCGGGGCGGCCCGCTCGGCGGCGAACTCTTCGGCGATGAGCGGCTGAAGCGGGCCCTGGCCGAGTGCGGCGGCATGCCCGGTGAGGCGCTGGTGGAGCATGTCCGGATGCTCGCCTCGCAGTGGCTCCGGGACGGCGGCCACGACGATCTTGCGGTCGTCGCCATCACCGCGCCGCAGACCACCCATCTCAGTGCGGTGGACGGGCACACACGGGGCAGGTACACCTCATGACCACCACCACCGTCGACGCCACCGGTCTCGACACGCTGCGCGGTGACCTGTGGGCCGCGGTGACCGGCCGGGACGAGTTCCGGGCCGCGGACGTCGTGCTGCGCGCCCTGGACGCCGGGACCCCCGCCGAGACGGTCCTGCTCGACGTGATCGCCCCGGTCCAGTCGCGGGTCGGCCGCGCCTGGCAGGCCGACCGGCTGACCGTCGCCCAGGAGCACGCCGCGACCGCGATCGCCGAACGGGTCGTCGCCGCCCTCGCCCACCACTCCGCACACCGCCCCGAGCCCTACGGCGGCCGTATCACCGTCGCCTGTGTGGACCAGGAATGGCACGTGCTGCCCGCCCGCCTCCTCGCCGAAGTCCTCACCCTGCGCGGGTGGAAGGTCGACTTCCTCGGGGCCCAGGTGCCGACGCCGCACCTGGTGGCGCATCTGCACAGCACCGGTGCGGACGCGGTGGCCCTCTCGTCGTCCATCGCCACGCGGCTGCCCACCGCGCACACCGCGATCACCGCGTGCCAGGCCGTGGGCGTGCCCGTCCTGGCGGGCGGCGCGGCCTTCGGGGTGGACGGCCGCTACGCCCGCCTGCTGGGCGCCGACGCCTGGGCCCCCGACGCGCGCGCCGCGGCCCGGCGGCTGGCCGACGGCATCCCGGCCCCCGACCTGGCGGCGGGCCGCCGGGAGACCGACGGACTGGCGCACCTCGCCGACCAGGAATACACCCTCGTCGTACGGTCCAGGGCCCGGCTCGTCGGGGCGGTGCTGGCGTACCTGGAGAAGAACTTTCCGGCGATGGCGGAGTACTCCGCCCCGCAGCGCGAGCGCACGGCCGAGGACATCGCCCACATCGTGGAGTTCCTCGGCGTCGCCCTCTACACCGACAGCGACGACCTCTTCACCGACTTCGTCCGCTGGACCGCCGCCGTCCTGACGGCCCGCAAGGTCCCGGCCCGCTCACTGCGCCCCGCACTGGACGCCCTGGGCGTCGAGCTCAAGGACTTCCCGCGGGCCACCCGCATGCTCGGCCGTGCGTGCGGGCACCTGGACGAAGCAGTGCCCACCACCGATCAGCACCCCGGAGCTTCCGCATGACCGCCCTGCCGAGTCCGTTCTTCACCGTCACCGCCGAGGAGGGCCGGGGCTGGGTCCGGCTGCGGCTCACCGGCGACCTGGACTACGACACCAGCCACGAGCTCGTGGCGCGGGCGGCGGAACGGCTGGCCGACCGGCCGGACCTGCGCGACCTGTACCTGGACTGCGCGCAGCTGCGACTGTGCGACTCCATGGGCGTCTCCGCCCTGCTGCAGGTCCACCGGGACACGACGGCCCGGAGCGTGTGCCTGCACGTCGAGGACGCGCCGCCCTTCCTCGACCGGATCATGCGGATCACCGGAATCCAGCACCTCTTCGCCCGCCAGGAGGAGCAGCGGCCCGCCCGGGGCGCCGGCGAAGAGGCGGCGTCCGCCGAGCAGCGCCCGTCACCCGCTCCCTGAGCCCGGAGCCGACTTCAGTACAGGGACACCACGGCGACGATGCGCTTGCCGCTCCCATGAGACGTCACGGACAGCCGTGCGGTGAGCCGGTGGACCAGTGGCCAGCCGTAACCGCCCTCGCCGACCGACCCGGGGGCCGGCTCGTGCAGGACGGGATGCCGGGGGTCCGCGTCGTCGACGACGAGGCGGAGCCCGCCGTCGGTGACCCGGGCCGAGAAGCCGGTGAGGCCCCCGCCGTGCCGCAGTGCGTTGGTCACGATCTCCGAGGTCACCAGGAGGGCGTCCGCCACGACCACATTCGAGAGGATCTCGTCCGACAACTCGCTGAACTCCGCCGCCAGCAGCCGTGTCACGGCATCGCGTGCCTCGCCCGCGCTCCGCGGCACCGGCGCGGCCGCGCCGCCGGCCGGTGAGTTCTCCGCGTGACGTTCGGGAGGGGTGCTGTGCACGCCCGTACTTCCTTCCGTGCCGTCGGTGCTTTCTGTTCCCGTCGAAACCACCGCATTCCCGCTGTTGCCGGGTCCACACATGAAGCGGCTCGGGCGGGCCCGGGAGCGCTCAACTCCGCTCGGGGTGGTCGCCCGGACCGTGGGCCCGGGTGGCCAGCGGGGTGGGGGAGAGGTCCGCGGGTTCCTCGCCCGGCTCCAGCAGGGTGTCGGCGGGACCGACGATCAGCGGGTCCGGGGCGCCGACCGCCTTCTCGTCCTTGCTGTCGTAGCCGAACCGCCCCAGCAGGCTGCGCATCGCCTCCAGGCGGCCGCGCTTCTTGTCGTTGTTCTTCACCACGGTCCACGGGGCGTGTTCGGTGTCCGTGGACCGGAACATGTCGACCTTCGCCGCGGTGTAGTCGTCCCAGAGGTCGAGCGAGGCCAGGTCGGTCGGTGACAGCTTCCACTGGCGCACCGGGTCGACCTGCCGGATCGCGAACCGGGTCCGCTGTTCGTTGCGGGAGACCGAGAACCAGAACTTCACCAGCAGGACGCCGTCGTCCACCAGCATCTGTTCGAACTGCGGCGTCTGCTTCAGGAAGTGCGCGTGCTCCTCGGGCGTGCAGAAGCCCATCACCCGCTCCACCCCGGCCCGGTTGTACCAGGACCGGTCGAAGAAGACGATCTCGCCGGCGGTGGGCAGATGGCCCACGTACCGCTGGAAGTACCACTGCCCGGCTTCCCGCTCGGTCGGCTTCTCCAGGGCGACCACGCGCGCCCCGCGGGGGTTGAGGCGCTCCGTGAACCGCTGGATGGTCCCGCCCTTGCCCGCCGCGTCCCGGCCCTCGCAGAGGACGACCAGCCGCTGCCCACTCTCCCGGACCCAGCGCTGCATCTTCAGCAGCTCGATCTGGAGGATGCGTTTCTCCTGCTCGTACTCCCTGCGCCGCATCCGCCGCTCGTACGGATAGTTCTCCCGCCAGGTCTCCAGCGGGCGGCCCCGTTCGTCGAGCAGCACCGGCTGCTCGGGCCGCCGTCCGTCGACGGTCAGCCCCTTCAGCAACTCCGCCGGATCGTCCTGCGGACCGTCACTCATCGGTATGTCCCCCTTCTCCTCGCCATGTTCCCGCCCGCAGCCTGGTGCCCCCGTCGCCGCCTCCCATGTGCGCCGGAGCCGACGGCTGTCGCGGGGCCGTCGGTTCAGCCGCCCCCCGACAGCACCTCGGCCAGGTCGTAGGAGACGACCTCCTCCAGCTGCGCGTACGTGCAGCCGGCCGGGTCCCGGTCCGGGCGCCACCGCCGGAACTGTGTCGTATGGCGGAACCGGTCGCCCTCCATGTGGTCGTACGCCACCTCGCAGACCCGTTCCGGCCGCAGCGGCACCCACGACTGGTCCTTCTTGCCGGACCAGCGGTTCTGCGTCCCCGGCAGCCGGGAGGCCTCGTGCGCCGCCGCGTCCGCCCACGCCCCCCACGGGTGGTCGGCGAACTCGCACCGCAGCGGGGCGAGTTCCTCGGCCAGCTCGGCGCGCCGCTTCATGGGGAAGGCCGCGCAGACCCCGACGTGCTGGAGCACGCCCCCGGTGTCGTACAGGCCGAGCAGGAGCGAGCCGACGACCGGGCCGCTCTTGTGCTCCCGGTACCCCGCCACCACGACGTCGGCGGTCCGCTCGTGCTTGATCTTGTACATCACCCGGGTGTCGGGCCGGTACGGCAGATCCAGCGGCTTGGCCACGATCCCGTCGAGCCCCGCGCCCTCGTACCGCTCGAACCACTCCTGGGCGACCTCGATGTCCGTGGTGGACGGGGCGAGGAGTACGGGCGCGGAGGCGCCGGAGAGGGCGGCCGTCAGCACCGCCCGCCGGTCCACCTGCGGGGTGCTCAGGAGCGAGGTGTCGTCGACCGCGAGGATGTCGAAGGCGATGAGGCTCGCCGGGGTCCGCTCGGCGAGCATCCGCACCCGGGAGTCCGCCGGATGGATGCGCTCGCTGAGCCGGTCGAAGTCGAGCCGCCCGTCGTACGCGATGACGAGCTCGCCGTCGATCACGCAGCGCGGCGGCAGGTTCTCCCGTACGGCGTCGACCATCTCGGGGAAGTAGCGGGTCAGCGACTTGCCCGTACGGCTGCCGATCTCGACCTCGTCGCCGTCCCGGTAGACGATCGCGCGGAAGCCGTCCCACTTCGCCTCGTAACTCATGCCCGGCGGGATCTTGGACACCGACTTGGCGAGCATCGGCTTCACGGGCGGCATCACCGGCAGGTCCATGGCCCGATTCTGGCCCGCCGCCCCGCCCATGTCTCCCGATGTGCGGCATATGTGCGACCGGCCTACGGTGGCCGACATGGGAGCAGCGGTGGAGCTGGACGCGGGCGGACGAGCGGTGCGGCTGTCCAACCCGGACAAGGTGTACTTCCCGGAGAAGGGCTACACCAAGAGGGATGTGGCCGAGTACTTCCTGGCCGTGGGGCCCGGGATCACCCGCGCCCTGAACCACCGGCCGACCACCCTCCAGCGCTTCGTGGACGGGGTGGAGTTCTTCTACCAGAAGCGCGCCCCGAAGAACCTTCCCGAGTGGATCCCCACAGCCAGGATCGCCTTCCCCAGCGGCCGCCCCGCCGACGAGCTCTGCCCCACCGAGCTCGCCGCCGTGATCTGGGCGGCCAACCTCGGCACGCTCACCTTCCACCCCTGGCCGGTCCGCGCGGGGGACACCGACCACCCGGACGAGCTCCGCATCGACCTGGACCCGCAGCCCGGCACCGACTACGCCGACGCGGTCACCGCCGCCCACGAGCTGCGCTCGGTCCTGGAGGAGCACGGCGTACGAGGCTGGCCCAAGACCTCCGGCGGGCGCGGGATGCACGTCTTCGTCCCCATCGAGCCCGCCTGGACCTTCACCGAGGTCCGGCGCGCCGCCATCGCCGCCGGGCGCGAGCTGGAGCGCCGGATGCCGGAGCGGGTGACGACGGCCTGGTGGAAGGAGGAGCGCGGCGAGCGGATCTTCGTCGACTTCAACCAGACCGCCCGCGACCGCACGATCGCCTCCGCCTACTCCGTACGCCCCTTTCCGCACGCCCCGGTCTCGGCGCCGCTGCGCTGGGAGGAGATCGACGACGCGGAGCCGCGCGACTTCGACATCGTCACGCTCCCGGTGCGGTACGCCGAACTCGGTGACGTCCACGCCGACATGGACCAGGAGGCGTTCCGGCTCGACGGGCTGCTGGAGCTGGCCGACCGGGACGAGAAGGAGCGGGGGCTCGGGGACATGCCGTACCCGCCGGAGTACCCGAAGATGCCCGGCGAGCCCAAGCGCGTCCAGCCCAGCCGCGCCCGGCACGATGACGACGACGGCGAGATGGCGTGAGCGGGAGCGGGAGCGGCGAAAAGGGCGGGAGCAGCGAGAAGCACGGGGCTCATGGGCGGCCCCTCACCCTCCGCGAGCGGTGGGAGGCGTACAAGAACAGCCCGTTCCTCCCCGCGACCGTCCTCGTCCTCATCGTCGCCGCCGCGGCCGGCCTCTTCGCCGGCTCCTACACGTACGCGATGGCCAACCCCACCCCGCACCGCATCCCGGCGGCGCTGGTCACCCAGCCGGAGGTGGAGCGCGGCGAGGCGTTCGTCGCCGGGATGGAGAAGGCGCTCGACGCCTCGCTCGAACTGCGCGACTACCCGGACGTCGCGGACGCCCGCCGCGCCCTGGACGAGCAGAAGGTCTTCGCCATCGTGCGCGCCTCGGACGACGGGGTGGCGCTGGATGTGGCCGGGGCCTCGGGGGCGTCCGTGGCCGAGCTGCTCGGCAAGGCGGGGATCGAGGTCGGTGACGCCACCGGGGTCGAGGTCACCGTCCGGGACATCAAGCCGCTCCAGAGAGGCGACCCGCGCGGGCTCGCCCTGTTCTACATCTCGCTGGCCGCCGTCATCATGGGCTTCCTCGGCGCGATCCAGCTGAGCGTCCACGCCCATGGCCTCAACCCGGCGGAACGCATCGCGTTCACCGCCGCGTACGCCCTGCTCGGCGGCTTCGCCATCGCCGCGGCCGTCGACTGGTGGCTCGGGGCGGTGGACCTGCCGTTCGTGCAGTCCTGGCTGATCCTGGCGTTCACGATGTTCACCTCGGGCATGGTCTTCACCATGTTCAACACCCTGATGGGCCGGTGGGCAATGATCCCCACCTGGGGCGTCATGGTGCTGCTCGGCAACCCGTCGTCCGGCGGCGCGGTCTCCTGGCCGCTGCTGCCCTCCGCGCTCGGGCACATCGGCCGCTGGCTGCCGCCGGGCGCCTCCGTCAACGCCCAGCACACCGCCGTGTACTACCAGGGCCACCAGTTCCTCTTCCCGTACCTGGTGCTCGCCGCCTGGGCGCTGGTCTCCTGCACGGTCTTCTGGGTGTGGCGGCACCGGCACCCAGGAGGCCGCGCCCGCACGCCTGAGCATGCGGCCACGGCCTCCTGAGAGAGCGTCGTGCGTGGGTTACAGCTCCTTGATCCGGATGTCGCGGTACGAGATGACGTCCGAGACCCCGTGCACCTGGAGCCCGATGTAACCGGAGGCGAACCGCCGGCCGTCGGTGCCCGGGTCGTCGCCCCGGGGCGGCTCGAAGAGCTGGCCGCCGGTGTTGTCGAACTCGTTGATCAGGACACCGTTGCGGTAGATCTCGTAGTGCTGGTCGACCACCTTGATCTCGTAGTCGTTCCAGGTGCCCTTGGGTGTGACCCCGGCGCCGCCGAGACCCACCCGGTCGAATCCGTAGACCGAACCGGTCTTGTACATGTCGCCGTCCGGCCGGTCGTTGACCTGGATCTCATGGCCGTACTTGATGGCGACCCACTCCGGACGTGACTCCTCCGGGTGGTCGTGGACCTTCGGGAAGCGGACGAAGACCCCGCCGTTGGCGTTGCCCGCGCCCGGGGCGTCGTCCCGCCACTGGAGCTTCAGCGAGAAGTCCCCGTACGCACGGGTCGGGAACCAGAGCATGCCCATGCCGTCCACCGTGGTGGAGCTGGTGATCGACCCCTCCTCCTCGTTCAGGCCGAACTTGCCGCCGCCCACGTGGCTCCACTTGGCGAGCGAGGCCGCCGTACCGTCGAAGAGCTTGGTGTACCCCTCCGACTGGCCCGGCTTCCCGATGCCCGACTGCTTGGCGGCCTGGTTGATCGCCTTGCGCTCGCGCTGGTCGATGACGCCGTCGGTCTTCAGCCTGTCGAGGACCGTCGTCACGTGCTTGAGGAACAGCGCGTGGGAGGACCAGTCCTTCTCGTCCTCGATCAGCTCGTTGATCGTGCAGCGGTTACGGGTGATCCGGTTCGGGACGCCCGTGTCGACCGTGCCGACGAAGACGGTGTGCCGCTCGTCGAACTCCGCGCAGTTCGGCGCCGGGACCCCGCCGCCCTGGGCGATGGTGAAGGACACCTTCTTCGCCTCGGAGGTGTTGCCCGCCTTGTCCGTCGCCCGGTGCGCCACCGTGTGGTGACCGACCCGGTCGACGATCACGGGGGTGGTGTACGCGAGGTAGGGACCGCCGTCGAGGGAGTACTCCACCTTGTCCACGCCCGAGTCGTCGTCGGTCGCGGTGACGGTGGCCTTGGCGCTGGTGATGAACGCGCCGTCGGAGTTCTTGCTCCCCTCCAGCTTCACCGAGGTCTCCGGAGCCGTCTTGTCCTGCGACGGCGGCTCCACCACGGTGAACTCGACGGTCTTCTCGGCCGCCACGTTCCCCGACCGGTCGGTGGCCCGGTAGCGGACGGTGTGCTCGCCCACCTCGTGGACCATGACCGGTGCGGTGTACGGCTTCCACTCACCGGCCGCGCCGATCGCGTACTCGATGGTGTTGACGCCGGACCCGGTGTCGGACGCGGTCACGGTGACCGTGGCCATGCCCAAGTAGGCCCCGTCGGTGTCCTGTTCACCCGAGACGGTCGCCGAGGTCTCCGGCGGGGTCTCGTCGTCAGTCGGCGGTGCCGCCACCGCGAAGTCGACGGATTTCTCCGCCGCCGCGTTGCCGGCCTTGTCGGTGGCCCGGTAGCGGACCGTGTGGTCGCCGACCTCGCTCACCACGACGGGCGCGGTGTACGGCTGCCACTCGCCGTCCGCCCCCAGCGCGTACTCCACGGTGTCGACGCCGGAGCCCTCGTCGGTCGCCGCCACGGTGACCGTCGCCTGACCGATGTAGGCGCCGTCGCCGTTCTTGTCGCCGTCGACCTTCGCCGAGGTCGCGGGAGCCTCGGTGTCCTCCCCGCTGCCCTCGGTGACGGTCAGGATGCCCTGCATCTGGCCGTGGCCGGGGATCGTGCAGTGGTAGAAGTACCGGCCGGGCGTCAGCGTGACCTCCACGCTGTGCTTGCCGCCCTCGGCGTCACCGGGGTTGGCCAGGATGTTCAGCTGGACGTCGTTGTTGAACTCCGGGTCCGACACGCTGAACGTCAGCGTATGCGGCATGCTCGTCGTGTTGCCGGTCGCCGTGCTGTTCTCGAAGACGATGGTCGCCTTGCCGGCCACCGCCGTCGTCGGCGCGGTCAGATAGCGGTCGATCGGGTCGCCCGCGGTCCAGGTCAGCACCTGGTCGGCGGCCTTCGCCCCAGGCGCGTCACCGCCCTTGCCGTACGCGGCCGTCGAGGTCAGCCCGAGGACCATGAGCAGGGAGGCCAGCAGGGCCACCCAGTGACTCGGCGGCCGATGCCGCCGCTGCCGGAGGAACAGGGGGTGTCTCACTTGGCTGCCGCCTTTCCGACCAGGTCCTCGGCGACCGGAGTTGCCCCGCCGCCCTTGTAGGTCACGCGCCACAGCGCGGACTTGGCGTCGGAGGTGAAGAACCCGCGGCCGTAGTCCAGGACGTACAGCGAACCGTCCGGCGCGAACTTCCAGTCCATGAGATTGCGGATCCCGTCCGCGCCGACCGGAATGATCTTCTTCAACGACTCGGCGTGCGTGGGCAGTCCGCCCTTCCCGACCGTCTTCGGGTCGGTGATCACCGCGTGGCGCGGCTGCGTGTCGTCGTAGAAGTCACCGACGAACCACTTGCCGTCCCAGTACGCGGGCCACTTGGCGGTGGAGTCGCTCTGCGCGTCGTAGCGGTAGACCGGGCCGTTCATGGTCGCCTGGCCGCCGCCCTTCAGCCAGGGCAGCAGCTCCTTCTGCTCCTCGGCCTTGTAGCTGGGGACGCCGTTGGCGTCACGCGGGTAGTCGACCCCGCCGCCCTGCGGCGAGTACCAGATGGTGTTCGGGGTCACCGGCGGCAGTTTGACCAGGCCGTCGTTGTTGGGCGACTCGTTCTTCGGGGCGTTGCAGTCGTACCAGCCCAGCGGCTTGGACGGGTCGGGCAGATTACGGTCCCGGTAGGGCTGGTTGTTGCCCATGCAGAACGGCCAGCCGTGGTTGCCCGCCTTGGTGATCTCGGCGAACGTGTCGTACTTCGCCGGGCCCCAGGTGGTGGAGGCCGAGCCCGCGTCGGGGCCGACCCAGCCCGCGTACAGCGTGTCGGTCGAGGTGTCGACCGAGATCCGGGCCGGGTTGCGCACGCCCATCACATAGATCTCGCCCCGGGTCTTCCCGCCGCCCTCGTCCGGCTCCTTGCCGGTGAAGAGGTTGCCGGCGGGCAGGGTGTACGTACCGTCGTCCTCGGGGTGGATCCGCAGGATCTTCCCGTTGAGGTTGTTGGTGTTGCCCGAGGTGCGCCGGGCGTCGGCGAAGGAGACGCCCTTGTAGTTCGGCTGCGGGTTGTTGCCGGAGTAACCGTCGCTGAAACCGGAGGAGTTGTTGTCACCGGTCGCGATGTACAGGTTGCCCTTCGAGTCCCACGCCATCCCGCCGCCCGCGTGGCAGCAGCTGTTGATCTGCACCGGCCAGCCGAGCAGCACCTTCTCCGAGGCCAGGTCCAGCTTGGTGGTCGCCGGGTCGAAGGTGAAGCGCGAGACCTGACGGACCGCCATGCGCTTGTCGCGGTCGATCTTCGCGTGCGGGGTGTAGTGCAGATAGACCCAGCCGTTGGAGGCGAAGTCCGGGTCCAGCTCGATGCCGAGCAGCCCCTCCTCCACCTTCACCAGCTCGTCGCCGCCGCCCTTGTTGCCGAAGACGTCCAACGCACCGGCGAGGGTGACCTTCTTGGTCTTCGGGTCGTAGACGTGGATCTCGCCCTTGCCCTTGCCGATGTTCGGGTTGTTCCAGTCGATGACGACCGGGACACCGCTCGCGGCGCCGCCGCGCCCGATGTAGAAGACCTTGCCGTCCGGAGCGGTGACGAGCCCGTGCGGCTCACCGATCTGGTCGTTCTGGCCCGGCTGGTTGGGCTGGGTGAGGCGCTCGGCGGTGTAGTTGGAGGTGATCGTCGCCTTGCAGTCGGCCTGCGAGGTCCGGTTGGTCCAGGCGAGGGCGCCGCGCAGATGGTCGCGGAAGTCGGTCTCGGCGAAGCTGTCCGCCGTACCGCCCATCGCCGTGTAGAAGGAGCGCCCGCCGTCGTAGTCGCGGCACCAGGAGACCGGGTGGTCCCAGCCGTTGGCGCTCGCACCCGGCTTGTACGTCAACTCCCTTACGCGCGCCACGGTGTGCACGTCACCGGACGGGTTCTTCGTCCAGTTCAGCCACTTGTCGGGGCGCTTCCACTCCAGCGGCAGGCTCTTGGTCGCCGGGTGGACCCGGTCTCCGATCTCCACGGTCGCCCGCTGCACGGTGGCCGGGCTGTTCGCCGCCGGACGGGCGCCCACCAGGCCGGTGAACCAGTCCGAGTACGGCTCGGTGCGCGCCGCGTCATGGACGCCGAGGAAACCGCCGCCCGCCTCCATGTACGCCTCCAGGCCCGCCTCCTGCTCCGGGTCCAGGACGTCACCGCCGCCGGTGAGGAAGACGACCGCCTGGAAGGAGCCGAGCCGCTTGCCGTTGGTGAAGACGTTCGGGTTGGCCGTGGCCACGGTGGTGAACCGCCCGGCCTCCGGACCGGTCAGCCCGATCTTCTCGATCGCCGCGATCCCGGCGTCCGTGTACGGTGCCTCGTCGCCCGCCGATGCGTGGAAGACCAGCACCTTGACCTGGTTCTTCGCACCCGGCGGAGATGGCAGGGACAACGTTGTCGCCATCTTCTCGACCAGATCCCGGTCCGGCGACGTACCCGCACTGGCCGGTCCGCCGCTGCCCAGCATGGACACGGTCAGTGCGCCGGCCGCCACGGCCGCCGCGAGGCCGCGTCGTGATCTGGACCGGTGATGTGATGCGCGCTGCATGTGGTCACCCACCCCTTCGTGGTCACTGCACCTCTCGGTGACTGTGGGTCGCTAACTCTTCTTCGCTGCCTCTGTGTTGACCGCGATTCCTCTGTGTCGACTGTGACAGCGCACGAAGCTAGACCTCTTTTCGCGGTCCGCCAATAGCTATGGCAGCAATCGCACCAACTTTGTCCTGGGTGTGGATAAACGGTCGGCCCCCGGCTACGGTGTGGCCCGTTCCGGGGCGCGCCCGAGGTCCCTTCCGGGAGCACCGAGGCCCGTTCCGCCTCCGCCAGACTCGTTATCGCAGTGGGGAGTTCGACATGGACCGAAGGACCTTCAGCCGGCGGATGCTGGTCGGCGGCGCGGCCGCGGCAGCGACCGGTGTGACATCGTTGTCGCTCGGGGCGGTGGAGGCAAGCTCGGCGGAGAACCCGCCGCGCACGGCCCCGGCCGGGGGAGTGGTGCGCCGACTGAAGGTGTACGCCGAGAAGCTGGCGAACGGTCAGCTCGGCTACGGCTTCGAGAAGGGCAAGGCCTCGATCCCCGGCCCCCTCATCGAGCTCAACGAGGGCGACACGGTCCACATCGAGTTCGAGAACCTCACCGACGTGGACGCCAGCCTCCATGTCCACGGCGTGGACTACGACATCGCCAACGACGGCACCCGGATGAACAAGAGCCACGTCGAGCCCGGCGGCACCCGTACGTACACCTGGCGCACCCACGCCCCGGGCCGCCGCAAGGACGGCACCTGGGAGCCGGGCAGTGCGGGCTACTGGCACTACCACGACCATGTCGTCGGCACGGACCACGGCACCGGGGGCATCCGCAAGGGGCTCTACGGGCCGGTCATCGTGCGCCGCAAGGGCGACATCCTGCCCGACAAGACGTTCACGATCGTCTTCAACGACATGACGATCAACAACAAGGCCGAGCACAACAGCACCAACTTCGAGGCCACGGTGGGTGACCGGCTCGAAGTCGTGATGATCACGCACGGCGAGTACTACCACACCTTCCACATCCACGGGCACCGCTGGGCCGACAACCGGACCGGGATACTGACCGGCCCCGACGACCCCAGCCGGGTCATCGACAACAAGATCTGCGGGCCCGCCGACTCCTTCGGCCTCCAGTTCATCGCGGGTGAACGGGTGGGCGCGGGCGCCTGGATGTACCACTGCCACGTACAGAGCCACTCCGACATGGGGATGGCCGGGCTGCTGCTGATCAAGAAGCCGGACGGCACGATCCCGGGTTACGAGCCCCACCATGTGGCAGGCGCCTCCGAGCCGAAGAACGCCGAGGAGAAGGCCGCCGAGGGCGCGGCGGAGCACCAGCACTGACCGGAGCGTCCGGTCCCTTCGGTCACTCCGGGCGGGCCAGCCGCAGCTGCTCCTCCTCGACGATCCGCCGGGCGATGTCGGCGTCCGACACGTCCACGGCGTCCGGCGCGGCCTCCGCCAGGTCGCTGCGCCGGGCGTACGTGTCGAAGAGCCGGTCCTTGCGGGTCAGCAGGTCCACCATGCGCTGGTCGACGCTGTCCGCCGCCAGCAGCCGGTGCACCTGGACCGTGCGCACCTGGCCCATCCGGTGGGCGCGGGCGACGGCCTGGTGCTCCAGCGTCGGCTTGATCTGCGGCTCGCAGAGGATGACCACCGAAGCCGCCTGCATGTTCAGCCCGGTGCCGCCGGCCTGGATCTGGCTCAGCAGTACCGCATGGCCGTCCACGGCGGAGAAGGTGTCGACCAGCTCCTGCCGCCGGGCGGCCGGCACGCTGCCCGAGACCGGTCCCAGCGCCTCCGGGCCCAGCGCCTCGCCGACCGTGGCGAGCACCTCGCGGAAGTAGGAGAAGACCACGACCTTGAGCCCGTTGTCCCGTGCCTCGTCCACCAGTTCGCGCAGCCGCTCCAGCTTGGCGGAGGTGGCGGGCACGGGATAGGCCGCCCGGCGCATCCGCATGAACTGTCCCGACGCCACCGCCTCGCGGTACACCTCCAGGTCCCCCGCGCTGAACTCCTCCCACTCGTCCACGTGCACCAGCGTGGGGAGTTCGGCGAGGACGTCCACCTGGTTGCGGCGGAGATAGGCGGGGGCGACGGCCCGCCGGAAGGCCTGCGAACCGGCGGCCCCGTGTGTCGTGCTCACCGCATCGGCCAGATCGGGGCGGAGCTGGCGGACGAGGCTGCGGAACTCCTCCACCCGGTTCTCCATCGGCGTCCCGGTGAGGAACAGGACGTGGTCCGCGCGCTCCGCCCACGAGGCGACCGCCTGCGACCGCCGGGTGGCGGGGTTCTTCACGAAGTGGGCCTCGTCCACCACCAGCATCGCCGGGGCGACGGTGCTCGCCACGTCGTCGGGCAGGGTGCGCAGCGCGTCGAACGTGGTGAGGGCGACCCCGCCGCCCGCCAGCCACTCCGCGAACGCGTCCAGCCGCTCCGCCCCGTGCACCGGCAGCGCGCGCAGGGTGGAGCGGGCCCGGATCTCCCGGCTCCAGTTGATCAGGACGCTCGCCGGGCACACCACCAGGAAGTGGCTCTCGCCCCGCGCGGCGAGATGGGCGAGGGCGGCGATCGCCTGCACGGTCTTGCCGAGCCCCATCTCGTCCCCGATGACGACCCGCTTCTGCGCCAGGGCGAAGCGCGCCCCGAACGACTGGTAGCCGCGCAGGGAGACCCGTAGCCGCGAGTCGTCGAGCCGGAGCGCCCGCACCCGGTCCGCGATCCCGGCGGGCAGGAACCCCTCGGCGGCGTCCCGGTCCGGGCCGCCGCCCGACAGCTCGGCGAGCAGGCTGTAGTACTCGGCGGACCGCAGCTCGAAGTCCACCCACGCCCCCGGCGCCGACTCCGGCGCCCGCAGCAGGTCGACCGAGACCTGGCCGAACAGCATCGGCAGCTCCTGCTCCGCCGCCTCCGCGAGCGCCGTACGCAGGGCGGCCACGGCGGCGAGCGCCCGGGTCCGGGACTCCTTGCCGGTGAACAGCATCCGCAGCAGGCTCCCGGCCGGTGCGGCGGCGGCCGTCAGCGGGTCGAGCCGTTCGGCCAGCCGCCGCGCCGCCTCCACCGCCCGCCGCGCGTCCGGACCGGCCTCGACCAGCCGGTGCAGGGCGACGACCAGCGCGGTGGCCGGGTCGTCCGGGGCGTCCATGTCGATCCGTACGGAGACGGTCTCGCGCACCGCGTCGGCGATCTGGCCGGCGGCCGCAAGCGCCTGGTCGGCGGTGTGGGCCCCGACCCCGGGAATCAGCCGGAGCTCGTGGCGGGCGGTGCCGTGGACCTGCCCGACCGTGGCGAATCCGGCCTGTTCGAGGGCGGTGAGGCGCAGCCGGCCCTCGGTGACGTCCTTGAGGCGGGAGACGGGGATGGCGGCCAGCTCCCGGTCGACCAGGGAGGACAGGAGCGGGTCGAGCACGGCCCGTACGGCATCGACGGCCCGGGTGTGGTCCTCCCGCACCGTGCGGGCCCGGCCCAGCAGGGCCGCCGCCTCGGCCAGCAGCTCACGGGCGGCCCGGCCCGTGGCCGCCGGGCGGGCCCTGGCCCCCGTGTCCGTCATCGTCGCTCTCGCCGCCGTCGGAATGTGGTCTTCTCGCTGTACGCGCCATCGTCCCACGGCCCACCGACAGTCCCCCCGGCCCACCGGCAGCCCCACCCCGTCGACGTTCCCGGCGCCCCGGGTCCGCTACCGGGCGGGCGGCCGCCGCTCCGCCGGGGAGAGCAGCAGCACCTCCAGGGCCCGCGCGCAGGACCGGGCCTCGGTGAGCAGCCACTCGGTGCGCTCGGCGGTGATCAGGGACGGTGTGGCCCGTACGGCGAGGGCGAAGCGCGCATACCCCGCACCGTCGAGGACCGGCACGGCCAGGGTCCGCACCCCGTGCGCCGACTCACCGTCGTTGAGCGCGTAGGCCTCGGCCCGTACCCGTACCAACTCCGCCTCCAGTGCGGCCGGTTCGACGATGGTCCGGTCGGTGAAGGCGGGCAGCGGCGGCAGCGACTCGGGGCCCCCGTCGCCCGGACGCGCCCAGGCGAGGAGCACCTTGCCCAGCGCGGTGGAGTGCAGCGGCCGGCGCAGCCCCACCTTCGGCGTCACGGAACCGCCCGCCACGATCACCGCGTGCGGCCCGCTGCGCAGCGCCAGGTCCGCCGTCGCGCCCGTCCGCTCGGCCAGGTCCGCCAGCTCGGGAGCGGCCAGATGCAGCCCGCGCTGGTGGTAGGAGAGCCGGCCCAGCTCGGTCACGGCGGGCCCCAGTCGGTACCGGGCGGTGCGGGGATCCTGCTCCAGGAACCCCGCACCGAGAAGCGTGCGCGCCAGCCGGTGGGCCGTGGACACCGAGAGCTCCAGACGCCGGGCGAGGTCGGAGGCGCTGAGGTCGGGCCCGTTGTCGTGGAAGCAGTGCAGGACGTCCAGCGCGCGCCGGACGGCCTGGGCGCCGCCCGGTGCGCGTGCTGTCACGGCCTCGGTCATGTCGCGTCACTCTCCGCTCGTCGAAGGGGGCACAGGGGTGCGTTCGGTTGCCACATTACGGGAGTTGGGGAAGCGTTCAACCCTGCTGAGAAACACTCCGTTCACATGCAATCCCACATCATGGGAAGCAAGTTGTCGGACCCGGCATGGCCGTGGCAGGCTGCGGCCATCACCACCGACGAGCGGGAAGGAGCAGCGAGCCATGGCCCGACGTACCGCCGTGCACGCCTCCTCCGCCCCGGGCGCCCCCGTGCCGCTCGCCCTCACCGTGCGCCGCCACATCGACCTGGCGCGCGTCTCCAGCGCAGCCTGTCGCTGACCCCTCGCGGTACCCCCTCCCGCACCTGCCCGGCCGCCCCTCGCGCCGCCGTGGACCCGCTCCACCACCGCTGATCCCCGTGCGGGGCACGGTGGGGCCGCGCCCTGTCCCCGTGTGCCGCCGTACGCGCCATGGGGGCCCCTGGGCCACCCCCGTCACCCCACGCACCACACCGCCCCGACCCCTGTGGAGACACACCCCCATGACGTCTGCCCCCGCCCTGCCCCCGACGCTCTGGTTCACCCGCTGTCCCGTGCCCACCGCCACCGGGATCGCGGCCGACCGGCACTGGCTCACCGACGAGTTCGCCCCCGACGGCATCACGGTCCGCTCCCTCCAGGACGCCGAACCGGACGCGGACCGGGAGGCCCACTTCACGCACGCCCTGCCCGGACTCTTCCGCGAGGGCGGCAACGTGCCTGCCCTGTGGGCCCGTTCACGCGGTGAGCGGACCCGGCTGGTCGGCCTGACCTGGATCGAGGAGCGCCAGGTCGTCCTGGTCGCCCCCGGTTCCGGCATCCGGTCCGCCGGTGACCTGCGGGGGCGGCGGATCGCGCTGCCGGCGCACTCCATCGCCATCGACTTCTGGCGGGCCATGGCGCTGCGCGGCTTCGAGGGCGCCCTCGCGTCGGCGGGCCTCTCCCTGGCGGACACC
Organism: Streptomyces microflavus; assembly: GCF_014650075.1. GTDB lineage: Bacteria > Actinomycetota > Actinomycetes > Streptomycetales > Streptomycetaceae > Streptomyces > Streptomyces microflavus. Next base: position 240,115 of record NZ_BMUG01000003.1, read on the forward strand.
GCCCCGGTCGACGTACCGGCGGACGGGCACGCGGGGCAGTGGGCCGCCGAGCTGGCCGCACTGCGCCGGGGCGACGTCGACGCGGTGTACGTCAAGGGTGCCCTCGCGGTCGAAGCGGCCCGCAGGTCCGGGGCCGAGGTGGCGGTGGAGCTCGACGACCTGCCGGACCGCCGCTTCCGCATCAACAACGGAACCCCGCGCCCCATCACCGTTCACCAGGACCTCCTGGACGAACACCCCACGCTCGTCGACCGCTTTCTCGCTGTCCTGCTCCGGGCCGCCGACTGGGCGGGGGGCAGCCCGGCGGAGGTCGACCGGATCCTCGGCGCCGAGACCGGGGCCGGGGCCGAGGGGGTCGCCGGCGCCTACCGCCCCGGCACCCACCGCACCCTCCACCCCGACCTCTCACCGGAGCGCCTCGCCCTGCTCGCCGAGCAGGAGAGCGCCCTGCGCGCCCACGGCTTCCTGCCCGAGCCGGTCCAGGTCACCGCCTGGGCCGACCCCGAACCGCTCCGCCGAGCCGCCGCGCTGAACGCCGCCCACCCGAAATTCCCCCAGCCCGCCGCCCCTTGAGCCCGAGGACCACCACCATGAACCTCACCCGACCACGTCTCCGTACGGCCGCCCCGACCGCTCTCCTCGCGGCCGCCGCACTCCTCGCCCTCTCCGCGTGCTCCGCCGCAGGTGCCGACAACGACAGTGCACCCGCAGGCAGTTCGGGCAAGACCATCGACGTCCGTATCCCCGACCCGGGCAACTCCGGCGTCCTCGCCCTCGCCAAGAAGGACGGCAGCCTCGACAAGGCGCTCGGCAAGGTCGGCGCCAGGGTGAAGTGGACCGGCAGCGCCGGCCCGTTCGCCCCGGCCGCCCAGGCGATGAACGCCGACCAGCTCGACATCGCCACCGGCTCCATCACCTCCGGCATCACCTCGCTCTCGCAGCGCCCCGGCTTCACGTTCTTCACCGCGTCGACCCCGACGCGAAGGGCGAGGGGATCCTCGTCCGCGACGGCTCCGGCATCGGCTCGGTCGCCGACCTGGTGGGGAAGAAGGTCGCCGTCAACCAGGGCGGCACCGGCGAGTACCTGCTGCTCAAGGCGCTGGCCAAGGAGAAGATCCCGGCCGACAAGGTGGAGCGGGTCTACCTGCGCCCCGACCAGACCGCCGCCGTCTTCAACGCCGGACAGGTTGACGCCTGGGCGGTCTGGGCCACCTACGCGGTCGCGGAGATCGGCAGCGGCAAGGCCCACTTCCTCGCCGACGGAGAGGCGATCGGCTCCGACAACTACAGCCTCAACGCCGTCCGTACGGGCTTCGCGGAGAAGCACCCCGCCGTCCTCAAGGCCCTCTACGACTACCTGCATACGGCCAGCGTCAAGGAGAAGAAGGACCCGGCCGCCTACCTCAACGTCTTCACCGACGTCGGCCCGACCGCCGTCACCGGCAAGGCCAAGGAGGTCCAGACGGAGATCACCGCGCAGTCCGGCACCGTGGACCCGATCGGTCCCGAGGACATCGCCCGCTTCGAGTCCGTCGCCGCCTTCTACGCCGAGCAGAAGGTCACCAAGGAGAAGGTGGATGTCGCCGCGCACCTCCTCGACGTCGAGAAGCTGACATGAGCGACACCCGTGTGAAGGCCACCGACTCCCCGCCACCCCCGGGACTCGTCACCCCGCGCCCCCAGCTCCGCAAACCCCGCAGCCGCCCCTACGCCCTGACCGTCCGCGCCCTCGGCCCCTTCGCCCTGCTCGGCCTCTGGTGGGCGGCCTCCGCAACCGGCCTGCTCACCCCGGACGTCCTCGCCTCGCCCGCCGAAGTGCTGCGCGCGGTGGGGGAGTTGTGGGGCAACGGCCAGCTGCCCGACGCGCTCACCACCTCCCTGACCCGCTCCGGGCTCGGACTGCTCATCGGTCTCGCCGCCGGACTGACCCTCGGCATCACCACCGGGTTCACCCGGCTCGGCGACGAGCTGCTCGACTCGTCCCTCCAGACCCTGCGCACCATCCCGTTCCTCTCCCTGGTCCCGCTGTTCATGGTCTGGTTCGGCATCAACGAGACCGCGAAGATCCTCCTCATCGCGGTCGCCACGACCTTCCCCATGTACGTCTCCGCCTCCAGCGGCGTCCGCAACACCGACCCCAAACTCGTCGAGGCCATGCGCTCCTTCGGCATGAGCCGCCTCGCCATCGTCCGCGAGGTCGTCCTGCCCGGCGCGCTGCCCTCGCTGCTGGCCGGACTGCGGCTCTCCATGACCCTCAGCGTCATCGCCCTCATCGCCGCCGAGGACATCAACGCCACCGCCGGCATCGGCTACCTGATGTCCCAGGCCCAGAGCTACGCCCGCACCGACATCCTCGCCGTCTGCATCCTCGTCTACGGGCTCCTCGGCCTCACCGCCGACATCCTGGTGCGGCTGCTGGAACGCGTCCTGATGCCGTGGCGCACCCCGCAGGGAGCCCGCCGATGACCGAGAACGCCCACCAGCAGGCCGCTGTACGGGTACGGGGGCTGCGCCGGGTCTTCGGTACCCGGGCCGTGCTCGACGGCCTCGAACTGGACATCGCGCGCGGTGAGTTCGTCGCCCTGCTCGGTGCGAGCGGCAGCGGGAAGACGACGCTGCTGCGGATCCTCGGCGCACTGGACGGCGCCGACGGGGGAGAGGTGCTCGTCCCCGAGGCCCGCACCATCGTCTTCCAGGAACCCCGCCTCGTACCGTCCAAGAGGGTCCTCGCCAACGTCACCGTCGCCCTGCCGCGCGGCCGGCGCGAGGACGGGCTGCGGGCCCTCGCCGAAGTGGGCCTGGAGCGGCACGCCGACACCTGGCCCGCCACCCTCTCCGGCGGCGAGGCCCAGCGCGTGGCCCTGGCACGGGCACTCGTGCGGGAGCCCGAACTCCTCCTCCTGGACGAGCCGTTCGCCGCGCTCGACGCCCTGACCCGGCTGAAGATGCAGGACCTGGTGGACGAGCTGTGCCGTAGACACCGGCCCGCCGTCCTCCTGGTCACCCACGACGTCGAGGAGGCCGTACGCCTCGCCGACCGGGTCGCCGTCCTGCGCGACGGAAAGCTCGTCACCGACGAGAAGGTGACCGTCGCCCGCCCCCGCGACCCCGGTGATGCCGCCTTCGCCGCCCTGCGCCGCCGCCTCCTGGACGACCTGGGCGTCCCGGCCGCGTCCCACCCCGTGAGAACCCCCGAACTCGACCGTGTCGGAGTGATCTGAATGACCATCACCATCGGTGTGCACGCCAGCAACCCGTCCCTGTTCCACCTCTACCACCTGACCCGGCTCGGCTTCGCCCAGCAGGAGCTGGAGCCCCTCGGCGAGAGCGTCGCCTTCCACCCGTACAGCAACGGCGTCCGCACCGGCGAACTCCTCACCCAGGGCGTCATCGACTTCGGCGGCACCGGCTCCACCCCGCCCGTCACCGCCCAGTCCGCGGGCCACGACCTCGTCTACACCGCCGTCTCCGCCCCGCGCCCCGAACACGGCGCCCTGCTCGTTCCCGAGGACAGCCCGGTCCGTACCGTCGCCGACCTCAAGGGCACCACCGTCCACCTGGCGATCGGCTCCTGGCAGACCCACCTCGTCGCCAAGGCCCTCGACGACGCCGGACTCTCCTACGCCGACGACATCACCGCCGTACGCTCCACCGAGGAGAGCGAGCAGCTCCTGCGGACCGGCGCCATCGCCGCCTGGGTCGCCCAGGGCCCCCAGCTCGCCGCCGCCCGCCGCACCGGTGGACTGCGCACGCTCATCCCCACCGGCGACGTCATCAGCGACCGGTCGGTGTTCTTCACCCGGCGCGAACTCGCCGAGCAGCGGCCCGAGATCGTCGAAGCCCTGACCCGCGCCCTGCAACGCGCCGACGACTGGGCCGCCGCCCACCCCCGGGAGGCCGCCCGACTGGCCGCCGCCGACCTCGGCGGCGACGTGGACGACTGGGAGAGCGCGCTCACGGCCCTGCCCTGGCGGATCGAGCCGGTGAGCGAGGAGTTCCTCGCCGAGCAGCAGGAAGCGGCCGACATCTTCCACCGCACCGGCTTCATCGAGCACCCGGTCACCGTGGCCCGCGCCGTCGCCCACACCTCCGCGACCGCCCCGGCCTCCGCCCCGAAGGCGGTCTGAGACCCATGGCCCCCGAAGTCCTCTGGTACATCATCCCGCGCGAGGGCGCCTACCCGTGGGAACCCGCCGGCCGCCGCAGCACCGACCTCGGCTATCTCACCCGCCTCGCCGGAGCGGTCGAACACCTCGGCTACAGCGGGGCGCTGCTCGCCCGACCTGTACGACGTCTGGCCGCTCGGCAGCGCCCTGTCCGCCGCCACCAGCACCCGCTTCAAACCGCTGCTCGCCGTCCACCCCGGGCTGATCTCCCCCACCCTGCTGGCCAAGATGGCGCTCAGCTTCGACCAGCTCTTCGGCGGACGGCTGCGCTTCAACGTGGTCAACGGCTCCACCAAGTCCCTCCAGGAGTACGGGCTCCATGTGGAGCACGACGAGCGGTACGAGCTGAGTGCCGAGTACTGGTCCATCGTCAAACGGCTCACCGCGGGCGAGGTCTTCGACCACCGTGGCCGGTTCTACGACCTGAAGAACGCGGGTGCCTCGTTCCGCGAGCTGAAGCCCGTCCAGGAACCGCACGTCCCGCTCTGGTTCGGCGGCTCCTCGGCGCCCGGCATCGAGATGGCCGCCCAGCACGTCGACGTCTTCCTCACCTGGGGCGAGCCCCCGCACCTGCTGAAGGAGAAGCTGGAACAGGTCCGGGCCCGGGCCGCCGCCCACGGTCGCACCCTGCGCATCGGGCTGCGGCTCCACCTCATCGTCCGGGACACCGAGGACGAGGCGTGGGCGGCGGCCGACCGGCTGCTGGACGTCACCAGCGAGGCGACATACGCCCGGCAGCTCGGCGACCGGGCGGGGGAGGACGGCGTCGGCTGGCAGCGCCAGTTCCGCCAGCACGGCGGCAGGGTCCCGGCCCGCGCCCGCGAGCTGGAGACCCACCCCAACCTGTGGCCCGGCATGAGCCTCTTCCGCCCGGGCCCCGGCACCGCCGTCGTCGGTTCGACAGCCCAGGTGATCGAGCGGTTGAAGGAGTACCAGGAGCTGGGCGTCGACACCTTCATCCTCTCCGGCAACCCGCTCCTGGAGGAGGCCCACCGCGTCGCCGAGACCGTGCTCCCGGCCCTGGGGCTGCGGCGCTGACCTGGGCGGGAGCGGGGCGGTGGCCCCCGGTCGGCCCTCTGCGGACTGCGGTTGTCAGTGGCGGGTGCGAGACTCGGCGGGACAGGGAACAGCCCCGTACCGCCGTGCGCGCGGGGCCACGGGATCCGCTGAAGGAGCACACCATGCTCAACCCCGCCTTCCCCGACGGAGCACCCAACTGGGTCGATCTCGGCACGCCCGACCTCGACGGGGCCACGGCCTTCTACGGCGCCCTCCTCGGCTGGGAGCTCGTCCCCGGCGGCCCCGAGGTCGGGGGATACGGGATGTTCACCCTGGACGGGCACACCGTCGCCGGAGTCATGACGGTCCCCGAGGAGCAGTCCGCCAGCGCCTGGTCGGTGTATTTCCAGTCGCCCGACATCAATGCCACCGCCCAACTGGTGACCCGGGCGGGCGGGCGCTCCGCGTTCGAGCCGATGGATGTCCTCGACTACGGCCGGATGGGCGGCTTCACCGACCCCGGCGGAGCCTATTTCGGCGTCTGGCAGCCGCGGCGGAACCCCGGCCTCGGCATCATCCAGCAGCCGGGCTCGCTCCTCTGGGCCGAGCTGTACATCCCGGACGTCCCGGCGGCGGCCGCCTTCTTCGCCGAGGTGTTCGGCTGGAAGACCGAGGCGCTCAAGGTGGAGGGCACCGAGTACGTCTACACCACGGTCCACCCGGCGGGCACCGGACCGGAGCTGTCGTTCGGCGGCCTGGTCACGATGAGCGACGTCCCGGCCGAGGCGGCGCGTGGCCCGCACTGGATGCCGTACTTCGCGGTCGAGGACGTCGAGGCCACGGTGGCCGCCGCCAAGCGGCTCGGCGGCGCGGAGGCGCTTCCCGCGATGGAGGTGCCGGGCGTCGGCACCATGGCCAACGTCACCGATCCGTACGGGGCGGTCTTCGCGGTGATGAAGCCCCTGCCACGGCAGCAATAGGGGGGAGCGGCGGGGCAGGGCGCCGGCCGGTTGATGAATCGTTGATCAGTCGTTTATCGCGGCCGGGCACGGTGTCTCCCATGCTGATGAATATGGTGACCGAGGACGCGCTCGACTGGCAGGAGACCGCGTTGTGCGCGCAGGCCGGACCCGAGTTCTTCTTCCCGGCCCCGGGCAGTTCGACGCGCGAGGCCAAGCAGTTGTGCGGCGCCTGCGAGGGGCGCGTGGCCTGCCTGGAGTACGCACTGGCCAACGACGAGCGGTTCGGCGTCTGGGGCGGGCTCTCCGAGAAGGAGCGCGAGCAACTGCGCCGGGAAGAGCGCAACCAGGGCTGAACCACCCCCGTACAGGCCGGAATTCCGCTGTCCGCCACAGGCATCCGCACCGGGCAGGGGAGTCGCGATGACCACCACCCACGACTACATCGTCGTCGACGCCGGATCGGCGGGCTGCGTCCTGGCCGCCCGGCTCTCCGAGGACCCGACGGTCTCCGTCGCGCTCGTGGAGTCCGGCGGACCCGACCGGAAGCCGGAGATCCGTATTCCGGCCGCCTTCCCGAAGCTGTTCAAGACCCCGTACGACTGGGATCTGCACACCGTGCCCCCGCCGGGCCTCGGCGGCCGCGAGCTGTACTGGCCGCGCGGCCACTGCCTCGGCGGCTCCTCGTCCATCAACGCCATGATGTGGGTGCGCGGACACCGGGACGACTACGACACCTGAGCCCGGAGCGCGGGGGAGGAGTGGTCCCACGACGCGCTCGTACGGTACTTCCGGCGCGCGGAGCAGTGGACAGGACCCACCACCGAACGACGGCAGGCGAGTGCCCGGCGGGGCGGCGGGGGCGGTGGGGCAACGGGGCGGTGGGGCGGCGGCGTCAGGCGCGGCCGCGCGCGATCATCCGCGCCTTGCGGGCGGCGAGCTTCTCGTCGAACTTCGACGCCTCGCTGTCCAGCCCGCCCATGTACAGGCCGAGCTCCTCCTGCGCCTTCATGCCCTCCGGGCCGAGCCCGTCGATGTCCATGACCTTGAGGTAGCGCAGCACCGGCTGGATCACGTCGTCGTGGTGGATGCGCATGTTGTAGATCTGGCTGATCGCCATCTGCGCGGCGGCCCGCTCGAAGCCCGGCATGCCGTGTCCGGGCATCCGAAAGTTGACGACGACATCGCGCACGGACTGCATGGTCAGGTCCGGGGCCAGCTCGAAGGCGGCTCCCAGCAGGTTGCGGTAGAAGACCATGTGCAGGTTCTCGTCGGTCGCGATCCGGGCCAGCATCCGGTCGCAGACCGGGTCGCCGGACTGGTGGCCGGTGTTGCGGTGGGAGACGCGGGTGGCCAGCTCCTGGAAGGCGACGTACGCGACGGAGTGCAGCATCGAGTGCCGGTTGTCCGACTCGAAGCCCTCCGCCATGTGCGCCATGCGGAACTGCTCCAGCTTGTCCGGGTCCACGGCGCGCGAGGTGAGCAGGTAGTCGCGCATCACGATGCCGTGGCGGCCCTCCTCGGCGGTCCAGCGGTGCACCCAGGTGCCCCAGGCGCCGTCGCGGCCGAAGAGGGAGGCGATCTCGTGGTGGTAGCTGGGGAGGTTGTCCTCGGTGAGGAGGTTCACCACGAGGGCGATCTTGCCGATGTCGGTGACCTTCGACTGGTCGGCCGACCACGCCTCGCCGTCCTCGAAGATGCCAGGGAAGTTCCGGCCGTCGGAGAAGGGGACGTACTCGTGGGGCATCCAGTCCTTGGCGACCTTGAGATGGCGGTTGAGTTCCTTCTCCACCACCTCTTCCAGCGCGTACAGCAGCTGGGCGTCGGTCCACGCCTTCGAACTGCCGAGGTGGGGAGAGGTGATCGTCACGGGGAGCTCCTGGGGACGGGAGTGGGGACGGGAATTACCTACGGATTCGTAGGTTACGTGACCGTAGGTTAAGGCGACGGTAAGGGCTAAGCCAAGCCCGTCCCCGCGGGCACCCGATTACGTACCGTTATGCGTGCAGCTCACGGCGGAATTCGGCGGGCCTCAGGAGGTCTCCGGCGGGTCTTCGCAGGTCAGCGGCGCCCCTTGGGCAGGACCGTGTCGAGGCCCAGATCCCGGCGAAGGTATCTGGCGGTAACCGAGGCGCGGTCCGCCAGCAGCCCTTCCGGCGTTCCCTCGAAGACCAGCTCGCCGCCGTTCCTCCCGCCGTCGGGACCGAGGTCGATCACCCAGTCCGCCCGCTTGAGCACCTCCAGGTTGTGTTCCACGCAGATCACCGTGTTCCCCGCGTCGACCAGCCGGTCCAGCAGATCCACCAGCGCCCCCGTGTCGGCCAGGTGCAGCCCGGTCGTCGGCTCGTCCAGGACGTACACGCTGGAGGTGCGGTGCAGCTGGGTGGCGAGCTTGATCCGCTGGCGCTCACCGCCGGAGAGCGTGCTGAGCGGCTGCCCGAGCGTGAGGTAGGTGAGGCCGACCTCGTCGAGCGTGCGCAGCTTCCGCAGCAGTGCGCGGTCCTCGAACAGCCCGACCGCCTGGGCCGCCGTCATCTCCAGCACGTCGACGATGGACCGGCCGCCGACCCGGTGGGTCAGCACGTCGTCGTGGAACCGGCGGCCCTCGCACTCCTGGCACGTGGTGGTGACCGGGTCCATGAACGCCAGGTCGGTGGAGATCACCCCGCGGCCCGAGCAACCCGGGCAGGCGCCCGCGGAGTTGAAGCTGAACAGCCCCGCGTCGACACCGTTCTCCCGGGCGAAGACCTTGCGGATGGTGTCCAGTGCGCCGATGTACGAGGCCGGGGTCGAGCGGGAGGAGGCGGTGATCGCACTCTGGTCGACGACCACCGCCTGCGGGTGGGCCGCCGTGAACACCTCCGAGACCAGCGTCGACTTGCCCGAACCCGCCACACCGGTCACCACGGTCAGCACGCCGGTGGGGAACGACACGTCCAGCCCCTTGAGGTTGTGCAGATCGGCTCCCCGGACCGGGAGACGGCCGGTGGGGGAGCGGAACTCGCCCTTGAGCGGGGTGCGTCGGCGCAGGCACCGCCCGGTGAGCGTGTCCGCCTCGCGCAGCCGGTCGAACGGCCCCTCGAAGACCACATGCCCGCCCTCCGCCCCGGCGCGCGGCCCCATGTCGACGATGTGGTCCGCGACCGCCATCACATCCGGGTCGTGCTCGACGACCAGCACCGTGTTGCCCTTGTCCCGCAGCCGCACCAGCAGATCGCCGAGCCGCCCGACGTCACGCGGATGGAGCCCGACGCTGGGCTCGTCGAAGACGAAGGTCAGCCCGGTCAGCGAACTCCCCAGGTGCCGCACCATCTTGAGCCGCTGCCCCTCACCGCCCGAGAGGGTGGTCGTCTCCCGGTCCAGACTGAGGTAGCCGAGCCCGATCCCCACGAGCCGCTCCAGCCGCTCGCGGGCCGCCGCCGCGATCGGGCCGCCCACCGGATCGTCGATCCTGGCCAGCACACCGACGAGATCGGCGACCTCCATCCGCCCGTAGTCGGCGGGCGAGAGCCCGTCGACGCGGGTGGCGAGCGCCGCCGCGTTCAGCCGCGCCCCACCGCAGGAGGCACAGACCCGCTCGACGGTGAACCGGTCGGCCGCCGCACGCCGCTTGTCCGACAGCGACGCCGTGTCGCGCTTGAGGTAGAGCCGCTCGAACCGCGTAACCACCCCCTCGAACCGCATGTCCGCCGAGCCCGTGCGCAAATCGAGCCGGACGGTGAACCCGGATCCGTACAGCAGGAGTTGACGTTCCTCCTCGCTGTACGCGGAGAGCGGCAGATCGTTGTCGAACCGCCCCGACCCGCCGTACAGGCTCCACTCCCAGCTGCCCACCGAGAGGCCGGGCAGCAGCAGCGCCCCCTCGTTGAGCGACTTCGACCAGTCCACCGCCCGGTCCAGGTCGAGCCGGACCGTCCGCCCCACTCCGTCGCACCCGGGGCACATGCCCGCCGGGTCGTTGAAGGAGTACGCGGTCGCCCCGCCGGCGCTCGGAGTGCCGTACCGGGAGAACAGCACCCGCAGCACCGACCAGATGTCCGTCGCCGTGCCCACGGTCGAGCGGACGTTGCCGCCCAGCGGCTTCTGGTCGATGACGACGGCCACGGACAGGTCCTCCATGGACTCGGCCCGCGGCCGCTCGTACTTCGGCAGCCGGTTCCGCAGGAACGAGGTGAAGGTCTCGTTCAGCTGCCGCTGGGACTCCACGGCGATCGTGTCGAAGACGACGGACGACTTCCCCGAACCGGAGACCCCGGTGAAGACGGTGATCCGCCCCTTCGGAAGGGTGAGGGAGACATCGCGCAGGTTGTTCTCGTGCGCCCCGGTGATGACGATTCCGCGCTCGGTGCTGTGATCCATGGCGACGACGCTAGGCGGGATACCCGACAGCTTCTGTCGCCTTTTCCGTGGATCTTCCCCGGCCGCTCACCTCCCCGCCCGGACCTCCTCCGCCGAGGTGTCCCGCAGCTCCCCGTCCAGCCGCAGCCACCGGGTCACCCCGATCGACTCCAGGAACGGTACGTCGTGGCTCGCCACGATCAGCGCCCCCTCGTACGCGTCGAGGGCCTCGGTCAGCCGTCGTACGCTCGCGAGATCGAGGCTGTTCGTCGGCTCGTCGAGCAGCAGCAGCCGGGGTGCCGGATCCGCGAGCAGCAGCATGGCCAGCGTCGCCCGGAAGCGCTCCCCGCCCGACAGCGTCCCGGCCGGATGGTCGGCGGCTCCCCCCTTGAAGAGGAAGCGCGCGAGCCGGGCCCGGACACCGTTGTCCGTCAGCCCCGTGGCCGACCGCTTCACGTTCTCCGTCACCGACAGCGCGTCGTCCAGCGTGTCCAGCCGCTGCGGGAGGAAGCCCGTCGGCAGCAGCGTCGTGGCCTCCCCGGAGAGCGGGGCCAGCTCGCCCGCGATGGTCCGCAGCAGCGCGGTCTTGCCCGCTCCGTTGCGCCCGGTCAGCGCGATCCGCTCGGGCCCGCGCACCGTTAACTCCCCGCGCAGCGGCGGCCCGTAGGGCGGTACCGGGTCACGCAGGAGGATCACCTCGGTCCCCGGATGCACCCGCGTCGTCGGCAGCTCGATCCGGATCTCCTCGTCCTCGCGCACCGCCAGCTCCGCCTCACCGAGCCGCTCCCTGGCCTCCGCCAGCCGCTCGGTGTGCAGGATGCGGTGCTTGCCGGCCGACTCCTGGGCGGACCGTTTGCGCTGGCCCATCACCACCTTGGGCTCCCGCTTGGTGTCCCACATCTTCTGTCCGTACCGCCTGCGCCGGGCCAACTTCATGTGAGCCTCGGCCAGTTCGCGCTTCTGCCGCTGCACATCGGACTCGGCGGCCCGCACCATGCGCTGCGCCGCCTCCTGCTCGACCGCGAGCGCCTCCTCGTACGCCGACAGGTTTCCGCCGTACCAGGTGACCGAGCCGTCCCGCAGATCCGCGATCCGGTCGACCCGCTCCAGCAGCTCCCGGTCGTGGCTGACCACGAGCAGCGCCCCGGTCCAGGCGTCGACCGCGTCGTGCAGCCGCCCGCGGGCGACCGTGTCCAGGCTGTTCGTCGGCTCGTCCAGCAGCAGCACCCCCGGGCGGGCCAGCAGCAGGGCCGCCAGCCGCAGGAGCACGCACTCGCCGCCGGACATCTCCCCGGCGGTGCGGTCCAGCCCGATGCGCCCGAGGCCGAGCCCGTCCAGGGTCGCGCGGGCGCGCTGCTCGACGTCCCAGTCGTCGCCGATCACCGCGAAGAGCTCCTCGCGTACGTCACCCGCCTCGACGGCGTCGATCGCTGCGCGCCGGTCCGCGATCCCCAGCACCTGATCGACCCGCAGCGCGGTGTCCAGGGTCACGGTCTGCGGCAGGTACCCGAGTCCGCCGCGGGTCCTGATCTGCCCCTCCAGCGGGGCGAGTTCACCGGCGATCAGCCGCAACAGGGTGGATTTGCCGCACCCGTTGAGCCCGATGAGCCCGGTACGGCCGGGGCCCACGGCGAGGTCGAAGCCGGAGAGGACCTCGGTGCCGTCGGGCCAGGAGAAGGAGAGGGAGGTACAGCTGATATGGGTGTCGGACGTAGACATACGGATCTCCCGGGTACGTCGGGGAACGAGCTGAGGACGGCTGACGAGCTGAGATCGCACACGGGCGCCTTCGGCCACGACGGGGCGCGGCGGCGCTGCACGGTGCAGGGGACCTCAGATCAGCAACGTCCTTCTCCGATCCGACGACAACAGGAACATCACGAAGGTAGAACCGGGGCGCACGTCCCGGCAACGGGTTTTTACGGCTGCAGTGCGGAGGAGCCGTGCCGCCTGGTCAGCAGGTACCGCCGAGCAGATCGGTCAGGTTCCGGTCCAGCTCCAGATAGCGGTACTCGTCGCCCACCGGCACCAGCTCCTGCGCCCGCTCCAGGAAGCGGCGCAGCTCCGCCGTGCGTACGTGGACCATGGCGATGCCCTCGGCCGCGTGGAACTCCAGCACCGTCCGCTCGTACCCGAACGGCCTGACCCGGACGTCGCCCTCCCCGGCGGGAGTGTCGACCCCCGCGGTCAGCAGCTCGCGGGAGAACTCCCAGGACACCTCGGTCCCCTCCAGGGTCGCCGGGGCCGGGAACGCCATCCGCACGGCGAAGGGGTCCTTGCGGTCGTACTGCAGAGTGGCGGGCAGGGTTTCCATCCGCGGTGCGGACGCGACCATGCGGGCCTGCACGGACTGCTCGATAACGCTGGACAAGACCTGCTCCCTCTCGCGGCTGGGTGAACGGTTCCCGGCATTGGAGTAGACGACGGAACGCGTCGATCCGTGCACCGGCGGGTGGCGTGAGCTGCGTCACCGCCCACGCCCCGCCCCTCCTCCGCACTTCCCCGCACCCCGCCCTCCTGCCCGCTTCTCGGCCGCGCATCCTGACCGGCATGCGCTCCGGCCAGGGACAAGGCCGGGGAGAGCGTGGTCCGACCGGTCTACCGGCCGGGCAACTCCTGCTTGAACGGGGCAAGTTCGGGGGCGGTCCTGGTCGCGATGAATTCGGTGATCCGGTAGGCGCAGACCCCGTGCGCGGCGAAGGGGTCGGCCGCGGCGATCTCCTCGATCCGCTGCCGGTCGTCCCCGACGGCGAGGATCACCCCGCCGTCGCGGGGGTTCTTGCGGCCGGATGCGATGAAGGCGCCCGCCGCGTAATTCTCGTCGAGCCAGGCGATGTGCTCCCGCATCAGCGCGTCCGCGCGTTCGACCGGGGCCGTGTAGGTCAATTCGAGTACGAACATGATCGCCAGGCTACGGGACCGGGGGTGGACCGAAACCGCCTAAGCTGCTGGTCATGACTACGCAGCCCACCCCCGCCCATGAGACCCCCGCAGACGAAGCCGAGGGCCGGGCGATCCAGGACCGCCTGCGCGGCCTGGTGGTGCTGGACGAGCCGGGTCCGCCGCCCGGAACCGGCCGGGTGACCGGGGTCGACGTGGCGTACGACGACGAGAAGGACGTGGTCGTCGCGGCGGCCGTGGTGCTGGACGCCGAGACGCTGGAGACCGTGGACGAGGCCACCGCCGTCGGGAAGATCACCTTCCCCTACGTTCCCGGGCTGCTGGCCTTCCGCGAGATGCCCACCGTGCTGGAGGCCCTGGAGTCGCTGGGCGTCGACCCAGGCGTCGTCATCTGCGACGGCTACGGCCTCGCCCACCCGCGCCGCTTCGGGCTCGCCAGCCACCTGGGCGTGCTCACCGGGCTGCCGGTGATCGGCGTCGGCAAGAACCCGTTCACCTTTTCGTACGAAGCCCCCGGCCCCCGGCGCGGTGACTTCTCCCCGCTGGTGGACGGCGAAGAGGTGGTGGGCCGGGCGCTGCGCACCCAGGAGAACACCAACCCGGTCTTCGTCTCCGTCGGCCACCGGATCAGCCTCGACAACGCCTGCGCGCACACCCTGCGCCTGGCCCGCCGCTTCCGCCAGCCCGAGAGCACCCGCCGGGCGGACGCCCTGTGCCGGCAGACCCTGCGGGAGGCGACCGCCTGAGGGGCACCGCTTTCGGCCGGATTCGAATGAGTATCTGTACGGATGGCGTAAAGCGATCTTGCTGGGCAGGCTGAACACATGAACGCCACTCGCACAGCCGTCCGCACCGCGCCCCTCGACCCCGCCCAGCGCCGCATGGCCCTCGGTATGGCCCTCGGCGGGGTCGTCGGCCTCGTCTGGCTGGGCGCGATGCTCTACACGCTGGCCAGCTGGATCTTCTAGAGCGCCGCCCCGGCCCGGTACTCCTTCACCGCACCGACGCCACCCGGAACCGCAGCCCCGCCGCCGTCAGGCGCTCCAGCAGGGCATCGCCCATCGCCGTCGCCGTGGTGACCTGGCCGGAGGTCTCCGGGAGCTTGTCCAGGGCGAGGCACAGGGCCGACTCGGCGAGGATCTTCGCCGTCTCGTCGTAGCCCGGATCGCCGCCGGACACCTCGGTGAAGACCCGCCGGCCGCCGCCCTCCCCGACGAAGCGGATGGTGAACCAGCTCCGCTTGCGGCGCTCCGCGTCCGGCCCCTGCCCCGCCTCGTACCGCCCCATGAGCCACTCCCGTACGCCTTCGATCTGCGCGGCGGCGACCAGCGCACCCACCGCCACCGGGCCGCCGAGGGCCATCGGCAGGGTCTTGACCGAGGCGAAGTGGCGGTAGCGGAAATCGGGGCCGTACCGCTCCAGCGCCCGTGCGGAGCGGCCCACGATCGCCGGGTCCACGGTCGGCAGCGGCAGCGCCCAGGTGCCCGTGGCCCCGTTGAAGTGCGGAGAGCCCGCCGGGGTGCGGACCCGGCGGCCCACCTGGCGGGGCTCGTGCAGCCGCCGCTCCCGGGCGGCCCGCAGCATCTGCGGCCCGCGTCCCATCGCGGTGAGCGCCGAGGCGAACGTACCGCCGGAGAAGACGGCGTTGCTGCGGACGAAGCCGTCGACGGTCAGGGGCACGTCCTCCGGCAGCTGCTTGACCGTGAAGTACGCCCCGAGGTCATGGGGTACGGAGTCGAAGCCGCAGGCGTGCACGATACGGGCGCCGGTCTCCCGGGCCCGCGCGTCGTGGCGCACGAAGGTCCGGTCGATGAACTCGGCCTCGCCGGTGAGGTCGAGGTAGTCCGTCCCCGCCTCGGCACAGGCCGCGACGAGCTTCTCGCCGTACAGGATGTACGGGCCCACCGTGGTGGCCACCACCCGTGCGGAGGAGGCGAGTTCGCGCAGCGCGTCCTCGTCGTCCGCGTCGGTCTCCAGCAACGGCAGCCCGGCGCAGCCCGGTTCGATCGCGGTGAGCCGTCTCCGCAGCCGCTCCAGCTTGGCGCGGCTGCGGCCGGCCAGGGCCCAGCGCAGCCCTTCGGGGGCGTGCGCCGCCAGGTACTCCGCCGTGAGCACCCCCACGAAGCCGGTGGCACCGAAAAGGACGACGTCCAGGGGGCGTGCCGCCCCGTTCTGGCTGTTCACGAGTACCTCCGGGCACGGGGACGGGTGGAGACGTGGCAGGCAGGCTAGCGGAGGGGTCCGGCCGGTGTGCGGCCGGGCGGGGCGTCCTGCCCGCGCCTGGGAGGCCGGGCCGGGATGCGAGAGGATCGCGGGGGAGAAACTAAGCGCTTGCTCGGCCCGGGGGGTTGTGCCGGGCGGGGCACGTTCTTAGCATCGTTGATGTTACATCGGTTGTGTCACACCCCTGGGGGCTCACAGATGGCGAAAGGCCCAAGGCCCGGGCACGGTCCGCTGACCGGTGTCCGTGTCGTCGAGCTGGCGGGGATCGGCCCCGGACCGTTCGCGGCGATGCTGCTTGCGGACCTCGGAGCCGATGTCGTACGCGTCGACCGGCCCGGCGGCCCGGCGCTCGGCATCGACCCCGCGTACGACATCACCAACCGCAACAAGCGCTCCGTCCTCGTCGACCTCAAGGACGAGAGCGGCGCCGGCCGCGTCCTCGACCTGGTCGAACGCGCCGACATCCTGATCGAGGGGTACCGCCCCGGCGTCGCCGAACGGCTCGGCGTCGGTCCCGGTGCCTGCCTCGCCCGCAACCCGAAGCTGGTCTACGGGCGGATGACCGGCTGGGGCCAGGACGGGCCGCTGGCCGAGCGGGCCGGGCACGACATCGCGTACCTCGCACTCACCGGCACCCTCTCCATGATCGGCAGGCCGGACGAGCCGCCCGTGGTCCCCGCCAACCTGGTCGGCGACTACGCGGGCGGCTCCCTCTACCTCGTTGTCGGGGTCCTCGCCGCCCTCCAGCACGCCCGCACCCCCGGCGGCTCGGGCCAGGTGGTGGACGCGGCGATCGTCGACGGCGCGGCCCACCTCGCCTCGATGATCCACGGCATGCTGGCCGCCGGGAGCTGGCAGGACCGGCGCGGCGCCAACCTGCTGGACGGCGGCTGCCCCTTCTACGGCACCTACGCCACCTCCGACGGCGGCCACATGGCGGTCGGCCCGCTGGAAGGGCAGTTCTACGCCGAGTTCGCGGGCCTCCTCGGCATCGCGGACGCCTTCCCCGACCGGTGGGACCTCGCCCGCTGGGACGAACTCCGCGCCGCCGTCGCCGAACGCTTTCTGACCCGTACGCGTGCGGAGTGGACCGAGGTGTTCGACGGCACCGACGCCTGCGTGGCCCCCGTCCTCTCCCTCCGTGAGGCGCCCCACCACCCGCACCTCGCCGCCCGCTCCACCTTCGTCGAGCACAGCGGCATCACCCAGCCCGCCCCGGCCCCGCGCTTCTCCGCCACCCCCGGCTCCGTCCGCAGGGGCCCCGCCCAGCCGGGCGCCGACACGGAGGCGGTCGCCGCCGACTGGGACGTACCGGGGCTCCGGCCCCACCCTCACGACTAGGGAGGTGTCTTGCCGACCACGCCGGGCTCGCGTGCCCTGGCACCGCACCTCGCGGCGTTGTCGTCACTCGCCATGGCTCCTTCCCCAAGCTCTCAGCTCCGTTCGAGCAGGGGAGACCCCATCTGACTCCCTCCTCCGCCTTGCGATGCACGGCACCAGACCCCGCTCCCTGATCCGGCCTGACCGACAAGACACCCCCTAGGAGACCCCGTGCAACGCCAGATCTTCACCGAGGAGCACGACGCGTTCCGCGAGACCGTCCGGGCCTTCCTGGCCAAGGAGGTGCTCCCGTACTACGAGCAGTGGGAGCAGGACGGCATCGTCTCCCGCGACGCCTGGCTGGCCGCCGGACGCGCCGGGCTGCTCGGCCTCGCCGTCCCCGAGGAGTACGGAGGCGGCGGCTCCAGCGACTTCCGCTACAGCGCCGTCCTCGCCGAGGAGTTCACCCGGGCCGGGGCGCCCGGACTCGCGATCGGCCTGCACAACGACATCATCGGCCCCTACCTCACCGGCCTCGCCACCGAGGAGCAGAAGCAGCGCTGGCTGCCCGGGTTCTGCTCCGGCGAGACCATCACCGCCATCGCCATGACCGAACCGGGCGCCGGCTCCGACCTCCAGGCCATCCGCACCACCGCCGAGGACAAGGGCGACCACTGGCTGCTCAACGGCTCGAAGACCTTCATCTCCAACGGCATCCTCGCCGACCTGGTGATCGTCGTCGCCAAGACCACCCCGGACGGCGGCGCCAAGGGGCTCTCGCTGATCGTCGTCGAGCGCGGCGCCGAGGGCTTCGAGCGCGGCCGCAACCTCGACAAGATCGGCCAGAAGTCGCAGGACACCGCCGAGTTGTTCTTCAACGACGTCCGGGTCCCCAAGGAGAACCTCCTCGGCGAACTCGACGGCGCGTTCATCCACCTGATGACCAACCTGGCTCAGGAACGCATGGGCATAGCGGTCGCCGGGATCGCCGCCGCCGAACACCTGCTGGAGATCACCACCCAGTACGTCAAGGAGCGCGAGGCCTTCGGGCGCCCGCTCTCCAAGCTCCAGCACATCCGGTTCGAGATCGCGGAGATGGCCACCGAGTGCGCCGTCACCCGCACCTTCCTGGACCGGTGCATCGTCGACCACTCCGACGGCGTCCTCGACGCCGTCCACGCCTCCATGGCCAAGTGGTGGGCCACCGAACTGCAGAAGCGCGTCGCCGACCGCTGCCTCCAACTCCACGGCGGCTACGGCTACATGAGCGAGTACAAGGTCGCCAAGGCGTTCACCGACGGCCGTATCCAGACCATCTACGGCGGCACCACCGAGATCATGAAGGAGATCATCGGCCGCTCGCTGCTCGCCTGACCACCTCTTCGCCTCCTCCCAACCACCCTCGAAAGGCAGCTGTCTTGAGTACCGAAGCATTCGTCTACGACGCGATCCGCACCCCGCGCGGCCGCGGCAAGGCCAACGGCGCGCTGCACGGCACCAAGCCGATCGACCTGGTCGTCGGCCTCATCCACGAGATCCAGGGCCGCTTCCCGGACCTGGACCCGGCCGCCATCGACGACATCGTCCTCGGGGTCGTCAGCCCGCTCGGTGACCAGGGCTCCGACATCGCCCGCATCGCCGCCATCGCCGCCGGGCTGCCCGACTCCGTCGCCGGCGTCCAGGAGAACCGCTTCTGTGCCTCGGGCCTGGAGGCCGTCAACCTGGCCGCCGCCAAGGTCCGTTCGGGCTGGGAGGACCTCGTGCTCGCCGGGGGCGTCGAGTCGATGTCCCGGGTGCCGATGGGCTCGGACGGCGGGGCCTGGGCGATGGACCCGATGACCAGCTTCGAGACCGGCTTCGCCCCGCAGGGCATCGGCGCCGACCTCATCGCCACCATCGAGGGCTTCAGCCGCCGTGACGTCGACGAGTACGCCGCCCTCTCCCAGGAGCGCGCCGCCGCGGCCTGGAAGGACGGCCGCTTCGCCCGCTCCGTCGTCCCGGTCAAGGACCGCAACGGCCTCGTCGTCCTCGACCACGACGAGCACCTGCGCCCCGGCACCACCGCCGACTCCCTCGCCGGCCTCAAGCCCTCGTTCGCCGCCATCGGGGACATGGGCGGCTTCGACGCGGTGGCGCTGCAGAAGTATCACTGGGTCGAGAAGATCGACCACGTCCACCACGCGGGCAACTCCTCCGGCATCGTCGACGGCGCCGCCCTCGTCGCCATCGGGTCGCAGGAGGTCGGTGAGCGCTACGGACTCACCCCGCGCGCCCGCATCGTCTCCGCGGCCGTCTCCGGCTCCGAACCCACCATCATGCTCACCGGCCCCGCCCCCGCCACCCGCAAGGCGCTCGCCAAGGCCGGGCTCACCATCGACGACATCGACCTGGTGGAGATCAACGAGGCCTTCGCCGGAGTCGTCCTGCGCTTCGTCAAGGACATGGGCCTCTCCCTGGACAAGGTCAACGTCAACGGCGGCGCCATCGCGCTCGGCCACCCCCTCGGCGCCACCGGCGCGATGATCCTCGGCACCGTCATCGACGAACTGGAGCGCCGCGACCAGCAGTTCGGCCTGGTCACCCTCTGCGTCGGCGGCGGCATGGGCGTCGCGACCGTCGTCGAACGCATCTGACCGTCCTGCCCCGGCCACCCCTGCTTACGGAGAAGACACCACATGACCGAGAGCACCACCATCCGCTGGGAACAGGACGAGACCGGCGTCGTCACCCTCGTCCTGGACGACCCCAACCAGTCCGCCAACACGATGAACCAGGCCTTCAAGGACTCCATCGCGGCCATCGCGGACCGCGCCGAGGCCGAGAAGGACTCCATCCGCGGGATCATCTACACCTCCGCCAAGAAGACCTTCTTCGCGGGCGGCGACCTCAAGGACATGATCAAGGTCGGCCCCGAGAACGCCCAGGTCGCCTTCGACACCGGCACCGCGATCAAGCGCTCACTGCGCCGCATCGAGACCCTCGGCAAGCCCGTCGTCGCCGCCATCAACGGGGCGGCCCTCGGCGGTGGTTACGAGATCGCGCTCGCCTCCCACCACCGCGTCGCCCTCGACGCCCCCGGCTCCCGCATCGGCCTGCCCGAAGTCACCCTCGGCCTGCTCCCGGCGGGCGGCGGCGTCACCCGTACCGTACGCCTCATGGGCATCGCGGACGCGCTGCTCAAGGTGCTCCTGCAGGGCACCCAGTACACCCCGCAGCGGGCCCTGGAGAACGGGCTGATCCACGAAGTCGCCGCCACCCGCGAGGAGATGATCGAGAAGGCCCGCGCCTTCATCGACGCCAACCCCGAGTCCCAGCAGCCCTGGGACGTCAAGGGCTACCGCATCCCCGGCGGCGCCCCCGCCAACCCCAAGTTCGCCGCCAACCTGCCCGCGTTCCCCGCCAACTTGAAGAAGCAGATCGCGGGCGCGCCCATGCCCGCGCCGCGCAACATCCTGGCGGCGGCCGTCGAGGGCTCCCAGGTCGACTTCGAGACCGCCCTGACCATCGAGGCCCGGTACTTCACCGAGCTCGTCACCGGCCAGGTCTCCAAGAACATGATCCAGGCGTTCTTCTTCGACCTCCAGGCCGTCAACTCCGGTGCCAACCGCCCCAAGGACGTCCCCGAGCGCCCGGTCCGCAAGGTCGCCGTGCTCGGCGCCGGGATGATGGGCGCGGGCATCGCCTACTCCTGCGCCAAGGCCGGCATCGACGTCGTCCTGAAGGACGTCTCCACCGAGGCGGCCGCCAAGGGCAAGGCGTACAGCGAGAAGCTGCTCGCCAAGGCGCTCTCCCGGGGCCGTACGACGGAGGCGAAGCGCGACGAGCTGCTGGCCCGGATCACCCCGACCGGCGACCCGGCCGACCTCGCGGGCTGCGACGCGGTGATCGAGGCCGTCTTCGAGGACACCGCGCTCAAGCACAAGGTGTTCCAGGAGATCCAGGAGATCATCGAGCCCGACGCCCTGCTCTGCTCCAACACCTCCACCCTCCCGATCACGGCCCTCGCCGAAGGCGTCACGCGCCCCGCCGACTTCATCGGCCTGCACTTCTTCTCGCCCGTCGACAAGATGCCGCTGGTCGAGATCATCAAGGGCGAGCGGACCGGCGACGAGGCCCTGGCCCGCGCCTTCGACCTCGTACGGCGCATCAAGAAGACGCCGATCGTCGTCAACGACTCGCGCGGCTTCTTCACCTCGCGCGTCATCGGCCAGTTCATCAACGAGGGCGTCGCCATGGTCGGCGAGGGCGTCGAGCCCGCCTCCATCGAGCAGGCCGCCGCCCAGTCCGGCTACCCGGCCAAGGTGCTCTCCCTGATGGACGAGCTGACCCTGACCCTGCCGCGCAAGATCCGCATCGAGACCAAGCGGGCGGTGGAGGAGGCCGGCGGCACCTGGCCCGGCCACCCCTCCGACGAGGTCATCGACCGCATGGTCGACGAGTTCGGCCGCCCCGGGCGCAGCGGGGGAGCGGGCTTCTACGACTACGACGAGGACGGCAGGCGCACCGGTCTCTGGCCGGGCCTGCGCGAGCACTTCACCACCAGGTCCGACGCAGGCGTCCCCTTCGAGGACATGAAGGAGCGGATGCTCTTCTCCGAGGCACTGGACAGCGTCCGCTGCCTGGAGGAGAACGTCCTCATCTCCGTCGCCGACGCCAACATCGGCTCCATCATGGGCATCGGCTTCCCGCCGTGGACCGGTGGCGTGCTCCAGTACATCAACGGGTACGAGGGCGGCCTGCCCGGCTTCGTGGCCCGCGCCCGGGAGCTCGCCGAGCGCTACGGCGACCGGTTCCTGCCGCCCGCGCTGCTGGTGGAGAAGGCCGAGAAGGGCGAGACCTTCCACGACTGAGCCCGTTCCGGAGCGCGTTGACCGTCACTCGGCGGTGAACGCGCTCCGCAGCTCCTCCTTCAGTGACCGCTGAAACGCCGTCACCAGGGCCTGCACCACGATCGGTTGCATATGAGCCGAGAGCGACTTCATCGCCGCCACATGCTCCGGATCCCCTTCGCGCTTCCGGTACGGGCTCCACACCTCGTCCCGGAACAGCCGCGTCAACTCCTGCGCCGCGGAACGGGTGTGCTCCAGCAGCACGGTCCGCGCCGCCAGGATCGTCTCGTGCGCGATCGGCACGTCCAGCAGCTCCACCCCGAGCCGCAGCAGCCCGAGGTCCACCCGGTACGCCCCGCCCTCCTCCTGCGGCCGCACCAGCACCCCCATCGCCGCCAGCCGCTCCACATCCGGCTCCGCCAGCACCCGCCCCGCCCGCTTCTCCAGCTCCGCCCACGACATGTCCTCCGCTGTGTCCGGCGCCCAGGACGCCACCAGCGCCCGGTGGATCGCCAGATCGTGGGCGCTCAGGTCGGGCGGCAGCTGCTCCAGATAGCGTTCGATGGCGGCGAGCGTCATGCCCTGGTGCTGGAGCTCCTCGATCAGCGCGAGCCGGGAGAGATGATCGGCTCCGTAGTGCCCCACCCGGCGCGGCCCGATGACCGGGGGCGGCAGCAGACCCCGGGTGCTGTAGAACCGCACGGTACGCACGGTGACCCCGGCACGCGCCGCCAGCTCGTCCACCGTGAGCGTGGGCTCGTCGGTCCCCGTCGCCATCTCTGCTCCCCGCCGTCGAACCCTTGTATCGGACAGTGCCGCTGTCTCACCACTACTGCAAAAGTCTCCGGCACCGGAGCCCCGCCGTCCACCCCGGCCCGCTGTCAGTGCCGGGCCGTACGGTGAAGCCATGTCGGGGATCACGTATGTACGGGGGGACGCCACCGCACCGCAGGGCAAGGGCGTCAAGGTGATAGCGCACGTCTGCAACGACCTGGGCGGCTGGGGCAAGGGGTTCGTCCTGGCCCTCTCCCGCCGCTGGCCCGAGCCCGAGGCCGCCTACCGCCGCTGGCACCGGGAGCGCGCGGGCAACGACTTCGCCTTGGGGGCGGTCCAGTTCGTGCAGGTCGGCCCGTATCTCTGGGTGGCCAACATGGTCGGCCAGCGGGGGATGCGCACCGGCAGCAAGGGCGTGCCCGTGCGGTACGAGGCCATCGACAAGGCCCTCGGCGCGGTGGCCGCGCGGGCGGGCGAGCTCGGGGCCTCGGTGCACATGCCGCGCATAGGCTGCGGCCTCGCGGGCGGCAAGTGGTCGCGCGTCGAGCCGATCGTCCAGGGGCGCCTGACAGGGGAAGGCGTGCCCGTGACGGTGTACGACCACGACTGACCGGGGCACCGGCCGCCAGGCACCCCGCCACCACGGCCTCCCGTCCGCGAGGGATCATGGGGGAAGGGACGGGCAGCGCACGGCAGGCCCGCCGGACGGCCGGGAGCACCTGATGAGCAGCGTGAAGGACGCGAAGGACCCCCTGCCGCCCCCGCCCGGCGGCGTCCTGTGGAGCCTGTCCGGGGATGTCCGGGCCCTCCTCATGCTGCCCGCCGCCCTCACCCTCCAGGTCGCCCACCCGGCTGTCGGTGCGGGCGTCGACGAGCACTCCGTCTTCCGTACCGACCCCTGGGGGCGCGGCGAACGCTCCCTGCGCTCGCTCCAGCTCTGGGTGTACGGCGGCGCGGAGGCCGCAGAGGAGGGCCGCAGGCTGCGCCGGCTCCACCGCACCATCCAGGGCACCGACACCCGGGGCCGCGCCTACCACGCGCTCACGCCCGCCAACTACGCCTGGGTGCACGCCACCGGCTTCCCCGTCTACCGGCACGCGGCGCGCTATCTGATCCGGCCGATGAGCCCGGCGCAGGAGCGCGCCCTGTACGGGGAGTGGCTCCAGGTCGGCCGGATCCTCGGCATCCACGACCGGGACATGCCGCAGACGATCGAGGAGTTCTGGCCGTACTGGGAGAAGATGCTCGCCGGGGAGATCGAGGCGACGACGGTGGTGCGGGAGCTCGTCGATGTCGACCAGCCCGTGCCGCCGCCGGACCGCGGCCCCCTGCTCCTGCGGATGGCCCTGCGGGCGCTGTGGCCGGTGCTGCTGCCGCCGCTGGCCCGCTTCCGCCGGTTCGTCACCATCGGGCTCATGCCGCCGGACGCCCGCGATGCGATCGGCCTGCCGTGGACGGCGGCCCAGGAGAAGCGGCTGCGGCGCCTCTGCGCGGTGCTGCGGGCCGTCGTCCCCGTACTCCCGGAGCGGCTGCGGTACCTGCCGATGGCACGGGCGGCCCGTGCCGCGCACGCCACCGGGGGCCGTCGGAGCGGCTGAACTCCACCGCTCCGACGACCCCCGATTCAGCGCGTGCGGCGGTCAGCGGTGACCGTGACCGCTGTGCTCCCCGTGCCCGTGGACACCGTCGTCCCCATCCCCATCCCCGTGGATCGTGTTCGTCGCCGCGATCTTCTTCCAGGACGCCGGCCGCTCCGGCCCGACCGCCGCAGCCCGGGACGACAGCGCGCTCTTGGAGAGTCCGGCGGCAGACGCCGCCGGGAGCGCGGGCCGCTTCGGCTGGTACAGCCAGGTGTCGAAGAGCGTCGCCAGCGGCTTGCCCGAGACCCGCTCCGCGTACCGCAGGAAGTCACCCACGGTCGCGTTGGAGTGCGCCTTCTCGGTCGGCCACCCCTTCAGCAGGGCGAAGAAGGTCTCGTCGCCGACCTCGTTGCGCAGCGCCTGGAGCGCCAGAGCGCCCCGGTCGTAGACGGCGATGTCGAACTGGTTGTCCGGACCCGGGTCGCCCGGCTTCACTTTCCAGAACGGGTCGTTCGCCGGGTGCTGGGCGTAGACGTAGTCCGCCAGCTGCTGCGCGGTGCCCTCGCCCTCCTTCTCGGACCAGAGCCACTGGCTGTAGCGGGCGAAGCCCTCGTTGATCCAGATGTCCTTCCAGCCGTCGACCGACACGCTGTTGCCGTACCACTGGTGCGCGATCTCATGGACGACGACCGACACGTTGGCGCCGTTCGCGAACTGCCGGGGGCTGTAGAAGGGCCGCGTCTGGGTCTCCAGCGCGAAGCCGCTCGTCACATTGGGCACATAGCCGCCGAGCGCGTTGAACGGATACGGACCGAAGACCTCCGTCAGCCACTCCGCGACCTCGGTGGTCCGCTCGATGCTCGCGCGGGCGGCACCCGCGTTGGCGCCGAGATCCTTGCTGTACGCGTTCAGCACCGGCAGACCGTCGGCCGTCCTGTCGGTCGTGATGTCGAACTTCCCGACCGCGAGCGTCGAGAGGTACGTGGCCTGCGGCTTGTCGGAGCGCCAGTTGAAGCGCGTCCAGCCCAGCTTGGAGCTCTGCGAGACGAGCACTCCGTTGCTGATCGCCTGCGTGCCGTCCGGCACGGAGACCGAGATGTCGTACGTGGCCTTGTCGAGCGGATGGTCGTTGCTCGGGTACCACCAGACCGCCGACTCCGGCTCCTGCGCGGCGACGCCGCCGTCCGGGGTCCGCGCCCAGGCGGTCCAGCCGTTGATCTTCAGCTCGGAGGGCTTCCCGGCGTACCGGACGACCACCGAGACGTCCTTGCCCTTCGCCAGGGTGCCCGCCGGGGTGATCTCCAGCTCCTGGGTACCGCTCTTGGTGTAGGAGGCCTTCTTGCCGTTGACCCGCACCTCGGAGACGGCGAGCCCGAAGTCGAGGTTGAAGCGCGTCAGATCCTGTGTGGTGGTGGCGAGGATCGTCGCCGTGCCCTCCAGCAGGTCGGTCGCCGGCCGATACGTCAGCCGCAGGTCGTAGTGGGAGACGTCGTAGCCGCCGTTTCCGCTTGCCGGGTAGTAGGGGTCGCCGATACCCGGGGCGCCCACGGTGCCTGAGGAGGCCGATGCCGGGATCGCCAGCAGAAGGGTGGCCGCGAGAGCGCTGGGGACGATGAATCTGCGGTGCACGCATACTCCAAGTCGTCGGAACGGTCGACCGGGCGGAGGGTCGTTCCGGCCGGTCAGGAAAAAGGCTAAGCAGTCCGCCGGGCAGGGCGGTCGATTCCGGGCATTCCTGTCACACGATCGCCATGCCCTCGTCACGACCGGTAGTGATCGCCCCCTGTTGCACAGGAGTTCACCCGGGTAACGTCCGCTCCACCGACAGACCGGCGTGCAACGCGGTGTCCGCCGCGCGCACCCCCACCCGCGCTCCGCCCGTGCCCCGCTCGTGCTCAGCGCGCACTCCGGTCGCACCCCGGGAGGCAGCCGCTGATGACCCCTCGCATCACCCGCGCGCTCCGCATGCTCAGCCCGCACCCGTGGCTCGGACCGGTCGCACAGCCCGGACGCCCGCCCTCCGGTGCGCGCCGCCGCGGCCCCGCGGTCCGGCGCCGGAGCGCGGTCGTGGCCGCGGTGCTGGCCGCGCTGGCCGCCCCCTTCGCCATCGCACCCGCCGAGGCCGCGCCCCACCCGCCGCGCACGGGGTTCGAGACGAGCGACGGGGCGCGCTGGACCGGGCTGGGGGAGGAGCGGGCCTTCCTCGGAGCGGTGGACCGGGGGAGCGACCGGGTCGCCGTGGACCGCGTCGGCACCACGAAGGAGGGCCGCCCGCTCCAGCTCGTACGCATCGGCAAGCAGCGGCCCGCCGCCACCACGGTCCTGCTGATCTGCAGTCAGCACGGGGACGAGCCCGCCGGCCGCGAGGCCTGTCTGACCACCCTGCGCGACCTGGCCTTCGCCGAGGACCGCGCCACCCGCGCCTTCCTCTCCCGTACGACGGTGCTGGTGCTGCCCACCGCCAACCCGGACGGGCGCGCGGCCGACACCCGGGGCAACGCCGACGGCGTCGACGTCAACCGGGACCACATCGCCCTGGAGACCGCGGAGGGCAGGGCGATCGCGGCCGTCGTCCGCGACGAACGGCCGGATGTCATCTACGACTTGCACGAGTACGGCGCCACGCCGCCGTACTACGACAAGGACCTCTTCGTCCTGTGGCCCCGCAACCTGAACGTCGCGCGCGGCGTCCACGACGTCTCGCGGACCCTCTCGGAGCAGTACGTACGGCCTGCCGCGACCGAGGGCGGCTACACCAGCGGCCACTACGGCATCTGGACCGATCCGGTCACCGGCGACCCCATCAAGCAGACCGCGGGGGACGGCCAGGAACGCATCCTGCGCAACACCTCCGGCCTCAAGCACGCGGTCGGCCTCCTCATCGAGTCACGCATCGACGCCCTGAGCGAGGGGGAGAAGGCCGACCCGGCCCTCAACCACCGCCGCAGGGTCCACTCCCAGCAGACGGCGCTCGGCGGTCTCTTCGACTTCACGGAGGAGCAGCGCGCCCGCATCCGCGCGGCCACCGCGCTCTCGCGCCTGACCGGGTTCGCCGACCGCGGCCCCGTATATCTGGGCGGCGCCGACAACGATCCGGCCGAGCCCGCCGAGATCCTCGCCGACCCGCCGTGCAGCTACCGGCTGGACGCCTCCCAGTACGCCGCCGTGCGGGACGAGCTCGCGCTGCACGGCGTCCGGTCGCAGCGGAGCGGAGATGGCGCGTTTGTGCCCCTCCGTCAGTCGGCCAGGAACCTGATTCCGCTGCTCCTCGACCAGCGGGCGACATATTCCCTCACATACGGTCAAGCCAATACCGCTTGTTGATCCTTAGAGATCGTGGGCAGGTGTGGTACTGCCTACAGAGAGCGTTTTTCGGACTCGGTGAAAGGTGCCATTTGTGTCCCAGGACGACCAGCCGGCGGGGGACCGGGAGGAACTGTCGGTCACGGCAGACCTGCCCCCCGAACCGGTCAGCACGCGGGCCCCGACCACCGACCGGGTGGTCTTCGGCGTCACGGCGGTCCTCACCCTCGCCTTCGTCATCTGGGGCGCGACCGCCACCTCATCGCTGGAGACCGCCTCCGGCAAGCTGCTCACCGGGCTGATCCACAACGGTGGCTGGGCCTTCATGCTCGCCGCCTCGGGCTTCGTCATCTTCGCCCTCTGGCTGGCCATCAGCCGCTACGGGAAGATCTGCCTCGGCCAGGAGGGCGAGGCACCGGAGTTCCGGACCATCTCCTGGGTCGCGATGATGTTCAGCGCCGGTATGGGCATCGGGCTGATGTTCTGGGGCGTGAGCGAGCCCCTGGCCCACTTCCGTACCCCGCCGCCCGGCACCGACCCCGCCGACTCGGCCGAGGCCATGCAGACGGCGATGGCCACCACCCTCTTCCACTGGACGCTCCACCCCTGGGCGATCTACGCGGTGGTCGGACTCGCCATCGCCTACAGCGCCTACCGGATGCGCAGGCGGCAGACGATCAGCGCGGTCTTCGAGCCGCTGATCGGCAAGCGTCACGCGTACGGAGGCGTCGGCCGCGTCATCGACATCCTGGCCATCTTCGCGACCCTCTTCGGCTCGGCGGCCTCGCTGGGCCTCGGCGCGCTCCAGATCGGCAGCGGGATCCAGGAGCTGGACTGGCTGGAGAAGGCCGGCACCGGCCTCCTCGTCGCGATCATCGCCGTGCTGACGGTCGGCTTCGTCGCCTCCGCGGTCTCCGGTGTGGAGAAGGGCATCCAGTGGCTCTCCAACATCAACATGGTGCTGGCCCTGCTCCTGGTCGTGTTCGTCTTCATCGCCGGTCCCACGATCTTCGTGCTCGACCTGGTGCCCACCTCGCTGGGCGCCTACATCAGCGACCTCGGACAGCTCGCCGGCCGCACCGAGGCGACCGGCGGCGGTGAGGTGGCCGACTGGCTCGGCGGCTGGACCGTCTTCTACTGGGCCTGGTGGATCTCCTGGACGCCCTTCGTCGGCATGTTCATCGCCCGGATCAGCCGCGGCCGCACCATCCGCCAGTTCGTCGGCGGCGTCATCCTGGTGCCCAGCACGGTCAGCCTGATCTGGTTCGCCGTCTTCGGCGGCACGGCCATGAAGCTGGACGAGGCGGGCAAGCTCACCGGCGCCGACACGCCCGAGGCGCAGCTGTTCGGCGTCCTCCAGGAGTTCCCGATCGCCACCGTGACGAGCATTCTGGTGATGATCCTCGTCGGCATCTTCTTCGTCTCCGGTGCCGACGCCGCCTCGATCGTCATGGGCACGCTCTCGCAGAGGGGCGTCCTCGAACCGGCGAAGTGGGTCGTCATCTTCTGGGGTGTCGTGACCGGGGCCGTGGCCGCCGTCATGCTGCTCATCGGTGACGGCAAGGAGAACGCTCTGGAGGGGCTCCAGAACCTCACGATCCTGGTCGCCGCCCCCTTCGTGATCGTGATGATCGGCATGTGCGTGGCCCTGATGCGGGACCTGCGCAAGGACCCGCAGATCGTCCGCCAGGAGTTCGGCGTGGAGGCGGTCGAGTCCGCGGTGATCGAGGGGCACGCCAAGTACGACGGCGACTTCGAGATCCGTATCGGCCCCGGCACGACGGTCACCACGGACGAACGCCACAAGGAGGACCCGGCCGGGAAGCGCCCCCAGGACTGATCCCGGGGACCATCTCGTACGTGTACGGCGGCGGCTCAGCCCACCAGGGCGGCCGCCGCCCGTGCGCAGCCCCAGGCCACGGTCACACCCGCGCCGCCGTGCCCGTAGTTGTGCACCAGCAGCCCACCGCCCGGCAGGGCCTCCGCCTCGATCCGCACCCCGGCCTCCCGCACCGGCCGCAGCCCCACCCGGTGCCCCAGCACCCGGGCGCCCGCGATCTCCGGCCGGACCCGCGCGCACCGCGCCACGATCTCCCACGCCGTCCCCGGATCGGGCTCCCGGCGCTCGTCGTCCGCCTCCGCCGTACCGCCCAGCACCAGGCCGGCCGGCTGCGGGAAGAAGTACGTCGTCGCGGCGGACGCCGGATCCGCCTCGGTGAACCACTCCGCCACCCCCGGGTTCTCCACCACGACCAGCTGTCCCCGCACCGGCCGCACCCCCGCGTCCGGCACCAGCTCGCGCGCCCCGAGACCCGTGCAGTTCACCACCACCGGGCTCTGCGCCGCAGCCTCCGCGAACCCCGTCACCGCCCGCCGCTCCACCGCACCGCCCGCCGCCACCAGCCGCCGCTCCAGCCACGCCAGGTGCACCGGCATGTCCAGCAGCGGCAGCACCACCCGCAGCCCCTCCGCCACCTCCACCGCACCCTTCAGCTCCGCCGCCCACGCCCCCAGCGCCGCGAACCGCTCACCGCCGTGCACCCCCGCCACCAGCCGTACGCCGGTTCCGCCGGGCCCGGCCGCCAGCTCCTCGTACACCGCGAGCGTCTCCAGCGACCAGTCGCCGACCCGCTCGGCCGGCTCGATCCGGTACGGCCACCACAGCGCCCCCGCCACCGCCGACGTCGTCGCCCCGGCCGGATCCCGCGACCAGACCCGCACCCGCAGCCCGCGCTCCGCCAGGGTCACGGCGGTGGTGAGGCCGACGACCCCACCGCCCACCACGATCACATCCGTCATCACGGTCACTCCCGTCCCTCGATACACGCCGTCGCCGCACGGAACACGCGCCCGTCGCTGCACGGACGCTGACGACGGACGCTAACGGATGCCGGAAACCGGAGGCCAGGGGCACAGGGCGAAGGGCACGGAGAGCCGGAGACTAGGATCGGCACCCTGATGACTGCCACCCTCGTCGCCAAGGACCTCGCCGCCGGACACGGCGACCGCACACTCTTCGCCGGACTCGACCTCGTCGTCGCGCCCGGAGACGTGATCGGTCTCGTCGGAGTCAACGGCGCCGGTAAATCGTCCCTGCTCCGCCTGCTCGCCGGACTCGACCGCCCGGAGGAGGGGGAGCTGCGGCTCTCCCCGCCCACCGCCACCGTCGGCCACCTCCCGCAGGAGCCCGAGCGGCGCGAGGGCGAGACCGTGGCCGCCTTCCTCGCCCGCCGCACCGGCGTCGCCGACGCCCAGCGCGCCATGGACGAGGCGACGGAGGGCCTGGTCGCGGGGGCCCCGGGCGCCGACGACGCGTACTCCGAGACCCTGGAGCGCTGGCTCGCCCTCGGCGGCGCGGACCTGGAGGAGCGGGCCGCGCAGGTCGCCGCCGAGCTCGGTCTCACCGTGAGCCTGGACCTGCCCATGACGGCGCTCTCCGGCGGCCAGGCAGCGCGCGCCGGGCTGGCCTCGCTGCTCCTCTCCCGCTACGACGTCTTCCTGCTGGACGAGCCCACCAACGACCTCGACCTCGACGGCCTGGAGCGCCTGGAGCGCTTCGTCTCGGGGCTGCGGGCCGGCACCGTCGTCATCAGCCACGACCGCGAGTTCCTGATGCGCACGGTCACCAAGGTGCTGGAGCTCGACCTCGCCCAGCAGCAGATCAACCTCTACGGCGGTGGCTATGCGGCCTACCTGGAGGAGCGCGAGACCGCGCGTCGGCACGCCCGCGAGGGCTTCGAGGAGTACGCCGACAAGAAGGCCGCCCTCGAAGCGCGCGGCCATATGCAGCGGTCCTGGATGGACAAGGGCGTCAAGAACGCCCGCCGCAAGGCCACCGACGGCGACAAGCTCGGCCGCAACGCCCGCAGCGAGGCGAGCGAGAAGCAGGCGGCGAAGGCCCGGCAGACCCAGCGCATGATCGAGCGCCTCGACACCGTCGAGGAGCCGCGCAAGGAATGGGAGCTGCGGATGGAGATCGCCACCGCCCCCCGCTCCGGCTCGGTCGTCGCGACCCTGCGCGAAGCCCGTGTGGTGCGCGGCGACTTCTCCTTCGGCCCCGCCTCGCTCCAGATCGACTGGGCCGACCGGATCGCCATCACCGGCGCCAACGGCGCGGGCAAGTCCACCCTGCTCGCCGCCCTGTTGGAGCGGCTCCCGCTCGACTCCGGCCACGCCACGCTCGGTTCGGGCGTCGTGGTCGGCGAGGTCGACCAGGCCCGCAGGCTCTTCCTCGGCTCCCAGTCGCTGCTGGAGGCGTTCTGTGCGGCCGTGCCCGACACGGAACCGGCCGAAGTCCGCACGCTGCTCGCCAAGTTCGGCCTGCGCGCCGACCATGTGATGCGCCCGGCCACCAGCCTCTCCCCGGGTGAACGCACCCGCGCCGCCCTCGCCCTGCTCCAGGGCCGGGGCGTCAACCTCCTGGTGCTCGACGAGCCGACCAACCACCTGGACCTGCCCGCCATCGAGCAGCTGGAGGCGGCCCTGGAGAGCTACACGGGCACGCTGCTGCTGGTCACCCACGACCGGCGGATGCTCGAAGCGGTCCGCACCACGCGCCGCATCGAAGTCGCGGACGGCCAGGTCAAGGAAGTCTGAGCGGAGTCACGAAGGTGGGGGCGGGCCGCACACGGCGACCCGCCCCCACGGCCTTTCGGGGTCAGCGCCCCCGGCCGCCCTGCTTCGGGTCGGTCAGCCCGGCCCGCCGCAGCGCGTCGGCCATCGCGCTGTTCGCCGGAGCCGGAGCGCCCTGGCCCTGCCGGGATCCACCGCCACCGGAGCCGCCGCGCCGGTCCCGGCCGCCGCCCTGACCGCCCTGACGGGCCTGTCCACCGCCGGACCCCTGGCCCTGGCCCTGCCGCTGCTTCGGCGGGCGGGCGCCCCGCTCACCACGGCCCTGCTGCCCGCCGCCGGACCCGCCGCCCGCGCCCGGCTCGTCGTCCAGCCGCAGCGACAGCGAGATCCGCTTGCGCGGAATGTCGACGTCCATGACCTTGACCTTCACGATGTCCCCGGGCTTCACGACATCGCGCGGGTCCTTCACGAACGTCTTCGACAGCGCCGACACATGCACCAGACCGTCCTGGTGGACGCCGATGTCGACGAACGCGCCGAACGCCGCCACATTCGTCACGACGCCCTCCAGCACCATGCCGGGCTCCAGGTCGCCGAGCTTCTCGACACCCTCCTTGAAGGTCGCCGTGCGGAACGCCGGACGGGGGTCGCGGCCCGGCTTCTCCAGCTCCTTGAGGATGTCCGTCACGGTCGGCAGACCGAACATGTCGTCCACGAAGTCCGCCGCCCGCAGCGACCTCAGAGCCTCCGCGTTGCCGATCAGCGAGGCGACCTCGCCGCCCGCCGTCTTCCCCATCCGCCGCACCACCGGGTACGCCTCGGGGTGCACGCTGGAACCGTCCAGCGGGTCGTCGCCGCCGCGGATGCGCAGGAAGCCCGCGCACTGCTCGTACGCCTTCGGGCCCAGCCGCGCCACGTCCTTGAGCGCCTTGCGGGAGCGGAAGGGGCCGTTGGTGTCGCGGTGCGTGACGATGTTCTCGGCGAGCCCGGAGCTGATCCCCGATACCCGCGAAAGCAGCGGAGCGGAGGCGGTGTTGACGTCCACACCGACCCCGTTCACACAGTCCTCCACGACCGCGTCCAGCGAACGCGACAGCTTCACCTCGGACAGGTCGTGTTGGTACTGGCCGACCCCGATCGACTTCGGGTCGATCTTCACCAGCTCGGCCAGCGGGTCCTGCAGCCGCCGCGCGATCGAGACCGCGCCGCGCAACGACACGTCCATGTCGGGCAGTTCCTGCGAGGCGAAGGCGGAGGCGGAGTACACCGAGGCGCCCGCCTCCGAGACCATCACCTTGGTGAGCTTCAACTCCGGGTGCTTGTCGATCAGTTCACCGGCGAGCTTGTCCGTCTCGCGGGACGCCGTGCCGTTGCCGATCGCGATCAGGTCGACCGCGTGCTCCTTCGCGAGGTGCGCGAGCTTTGCCAGCGCCTGGTCCCACTTGTTGGCGGGCACATGCGGGTGGATCACATCGGTGGCCACCACCTTGCCGGTGGCGTCGACGACGGCGACCTTCACCCCCGTACGGAAACCGGGATCCAGGCCCAGGGTGGCCCGCGTACCGGCCGGGGCGGCGAGCAGCAGATCGCGCAGGTTCGAGGCGAAGACGCGTACCGCCTCGTCCTCCGCCGCCGTGCGCAGCCGCAGCCGCAGGTCGATGCCCAGGTGCACCTGGATCCGGGTCCGCCACGCCCAACGCACGGTGTCCGCCAGCCACTTGTCACCGGGGCGGCCCCGGTCGCCGATCTCGAAGCGGCGGGCGATCATGTTCTCGTACGTGGAGGGGCCCGGCCTCTCCGCGGCCTCCGGCTCCTCCGGCTCCAGGACCAGGTCGAGCACGTTCTCCTTCTCGCCCCGCAGCATCGCGAGCACCCGGTGCGAGGGCAGCGCGGTGAACGGCTCCGCGAAGTCGAAGTAGTCGGCGAACTTGGCGCCCGCCTCCTCCTGGCCCTCGCGCACCTTCGCCGTCAGCCGGCCGCGGGTCCACATGCGCTCGCGCAGCTCGCCCGTCAGGTCGGCGTCCTCGGAGAACCGCTCGGTGAGGATCGAGCGCGCGCCGTCCAGGGCCGCGGCGGCGTCCGCCACGCCCTTGTCGCCGTCCACGAACGCGGCCGCGGCGGCGAGCGGATCGGCCGACGGGTCGCCGAGCAGGCCGTCCGCCAGCGGTTCGAGCCCCGCCTCCCGGGCGATCTGGGCCTTCGTCCGCCGCTTCGGCTTGAACGGCAGGTAGATGTCCTCCAGGCGCGCCTTGGTCTCGGCACCCCGGATCGCCGCCTCCAGCGCCTCGTCGAGCTTGCCCTGCTCGCGTACGGATTCGAGGATCGACGTACGCCGCTCCTCCAGCTCCCGCAGATACCGCAGCCGTTCCTCCAGCGTGCGCAACTGCGCATCGTCGAGCGATTCGGTCGCCTCTTTGCGGTAGCGCGCGATGAACGGCACGGTGGAACCGCCGTCGAGCAGCTCGACGGCCGCCCTGACCTGTCGCTCACGTACGCCGAGCTCCTCGGCGATCCTGCCTTCGATGGACGTCGTCACGGTTTTCCCGACTCGCCTTCTCGTACTGGCTGTGCTGGCCGTGCCCGTGTTGCGATGAGCACGCTCTTACCGGGGGCATCCCCTTCGTCTGCATTCTGCCGGGTGGCCGGGGCCCATGTCGCGCGACCTCGGGGAACACGCCCGGAGCCCCCGCCACCGCCTGCGAGGGCTCCGGTGCGGCAGCAGGGGTCAGCGCCCGGTCGCCTCGGCCGGGAAGGCGCCGTTCGAGGCGGCCGTGAACAGGAAGCCGCGCCCCAGCTCGGTGAGCCGCTCCACGCCCTCCGCGCCCAGGTGTTCGTACGGGGCCCTGTCCATCCGGTCCGTGGCCTCCTCCACCTCCGCGCGCAGCGCCGTCCCCGCGTCGGTCAGCGCCGGCTCCTCGCCCGCGACGAGCAGCCCGCGCTCCCGCAGCCGGTCGGAGGCCGCTTCCCAGTCGGTGCGGCGCCAGCCGCGTGAGGACAGGATCCAGCGGATCGCCATGCCCTTGCCGGTCGCGGTGTGGCTGACGAGCGACTCCACCGGGTCCAGGCCGGCGGCGAGCAGGGCGGCGAGGTGCGCGTCACCCCGGTGCTCGCGCAGCAGGGTCGCCGCGTGCCAGAACGCCAGGTGCGGCTCGTCGGGCACCGGCAGCTCCGCGTGCGCCGCGTACAGCGGCCGGGCGTGCGGGGTGCAGGCCTCGGTGGCGCGCAGCGCGAGCCGGGCCGCCTCCGCCATCTCGTCGGAGGCGATGATCTCCTCGCCGAGCAGCCGCCGCAGTGTCGCGTCCGCCGCCCGCAGCCGGGCCCCGAGCACCTGCTCGGGCGAGGCCACGGACCAGACGGCGGGCACATGCTCGGCCACCAGGGCGGGGTTGAAGTTGTAGAACGTGGCGGTGACGGTGCCCGCCCCCACCGGCCCGAACGCGGCGGCCCGGGTGGCGAAGTAGACGGCGCTCGGGTCCTCGAAGCCGAGCTTGCCCAGCTCGGCGCCCAGGTCGGGGGAGAAGAAGAGGCACGAGTGCAGCGGGTTGACGGCGTTGTGACAGCGGCGTTCCGCGCGGGCCGGAAGAGTACTCATACCCGCACGTTACCGACTGGTCGGTACGTCGGGAACCCCGGGGAGCGGTGAAGCGCGGGGAACGCGGCGATGGCAGGAAAGGAGGACTATTCGTCATTGCGGCCACCATCGCCCGCCGCCCAGGATGGCAGACGTGATCCAGCGAACCGTGCTCGTCGTCCTCTTCGACGGTGTCCAGAGCCTCGACGCGACCGGCCCGATGGAGGTCTTCGCCGGCGCCTCCAGGGCGCCGGGAGTCTCCTACCCCCTGCGCACCGCCTCGCTCGACGGCGGACCTGTCCGGGCCACCAGCGGGCTGACCCTGATGCCCGACAGCAGCCTCGCCGAGGCCCTCGTACCGCACACCCTGCTGGTCCCCGGAGGACACGGGACGCGCGGTTCCCACCCGGAGCTGACCGCCTGGCTGCGGGCCCACGCGCCGGAGGCCGAGCGGCTGGTCTCCGTCTGCACCGGGGCCCTGCTGCTGGCCGAGGCGGGCCTCCTGGACGGACACCGGGTGACGACCCACTGGAACTACTGCGCACAGCTCGCCCACGACTTCCCGGCCGTCGAGGTCGACCCCGACCCGATCTTCGTACGGGACGGGCGGCTGGCCACCTCGGCGGGTGTCACAGCGGGCATCGACCTGGCGCTCGCCCTGGTCGAGGAGGACCACGGCCGGGACCTCGCCCTGACTGTCGCCCGCCACCTCGTCGTCTTCCTGCGCCGCCCCGGCAACCAGGCCCAGTTCAGCGCCCAGCTCAGCGCGCAGACGGCACAGCGCGAGCCCTTGCGCGAGGTCCAGCACTGGATCACCCAGCACCCGGACGCCGACCTCGCCGTGGACGCCCTCGCGGCCCGCGCCCGCCTCTCGCCCCGGCACTTCGCCCGCGCGTTCCGGGCGGAGACCGGTACGACCCCGGGGCGGTACGTCGACCGCGTACGCCTGGAGCACGCCCGCAGGCTCCTGGAGGACACCTCCGACCCCGTCGGGCGGATCGCCCGCGCCAGCGGCTACGGGACGCCGGAAGCCATGCGCCGGGCCTTCGTGAAGGCGCTCGCCACGGCACCGGCCGAGTACCGCCGCCGCTTCCGTACGCCCGCGTCCGCGGGCCCCGCAGCCGACTGACCGCACCCGAAGCCACCGCCGTACCGACCGAGAGGCAGCCCCGTGCAGATCGCCATCCCGCTCTTCGACCGCTTCACCGCCCTGGACGCCGTGGGACCCTACGAGATCCTCAGCCGCACCCCCGGCGCCGAGGTCGTCTTCGTCGCCGAACGGACCGGTCCCGTGAGCAACGACAGCGGCAGCCTCCAGCTCGTTGCCCACAAGACCCTCGCCGAGGTCCCGTCACCCGATCTGGTGATCGTGCCGGGCGGTCCGGGACAGGGCGACCAGATGGAGAACGCCACGCTGCTCGGCTGGCTGCGCACGGCCGACGCCGCCACCACCTGGACGACCTCCGTCTGCACCGGCTCCCTGCTGCTGGCGGCGGCCGGGCTGCTGGAGGGCCGGCGGGCCACCTCCCACTGGCTAGCGCTGGAGGCCCTGAAGGAGTTCGGCGCCGAGCCGACGGGGGAGCGGGTGGTGTTCGACGGCAAGTACGTCACCGCCGCCGGCGTCTCCTCCGGCATCGACATGGGCCTCGCCCTGCTCGGCCGGATCGCGGGCGACGACACCGCGCGCTCGGTGCAGCTGCTGACCGAGTACGACCCGCAGCCGCCCTACGACTGCGGGTCCCCCGAGAAGGCCCCGGCGGCGCTGGTCGAGGAGTGGCGGGCCAGGAGCCGCCACGTCATGCGGTAGGGGCCGTCGTGTAGGTGAAGTGCGGCGCGCGCCGCTCCAGGAAGGCGGCGACCCCCTCCGCGGTGTCGCCGCTGCCCTGCGCCTGCCCGGTCCAGTAGGCGTCCCGGTCCTGCCGCCCCGCCGCGAACTCCTTCGCCGCCGCCTGCGTCAGCTGGGAGCGGGAGGCCAGCACCGCCGCGTACGCCGGCACCCGCTCGTCCAGGCCGCCGACCGGGAGCACCTCGTCCACCAGGCCGGTGCGCAGGGCCCGTTCCGTGTCGATCAGCTCGCCGGAGAAGAGCAGGTGCTTGGCGGCGGCCGGGCCGACGAGGGCCACCAGCCGTCGCGTGGAGGAGGACGGGTAGACGATGCCGAGCTTGGCCGGGGTGACGCCGAACAGGGCGCCCTCCTGGGCGAACCGCAGATCGCAGGCGGCCGCGAGCTGGCTGCCGCCGCCCACGCAGTAGCCCCGCACGGCGGCGAGCGTCGGCCGGGGGAAGGCGGCCAGCGCCTCCTCGGCCGCCACCGCGAGCGCCTGGGCGTCCCCGGCGCTCTCCCTCAGCGTGGAGATGTCCGCCCCGGCGCAGAAGGTGTCCCCGGCCCCCGTCAGCACCAGCACCCGGACCGCCGGGTCGGCGGCCAGCCGCTCCAGCAGCCCGGGCAGGCTCCGCCACATCGCGGCGGTCATGGCGTTGCGCTTGGCGGGGTGGCTGATCACGACGGTGGCGGCACCGCCGTCGACGGAGCAGAGCAGCTGGGATTCCATACGGTCCATGCGCCGGATGCTATCCGCAGGGTTCGAACCTATGATCAAGAAGGGGTCGCGAAGCGGACACGCACCGTAAGGAGCTGTCGATGAACGGACCCACCGCCGAGGGCAGGAAGCACGGACGCACCGCCCGGGGCGGGAGACGCGGAACCTCCGCCGAGGGCAGGAAGCTCACCCGCAGTTTCAGCTGGCTCGCCCTGCTCGGCACACTGCTGGTGATCGCGGGGATCGTCGGCCTGATCTACACTGGCGTCGCCACCCTCACCTCGATGCTGCTCTTCGGCTGGCTGCTGCTGATCGGCGGTGTCGTCGGTCTGGCGCACGCGATCGAGTCGCGCGGCACCAACTACTTCTGGCTGGGTGTCGTGGTCGCCGCCCTGAACCTCGCCGCGGGCGTGGTGGTGATCCGCCACCCGGAGGGCACCGCGGAGGCGCTGACCATGTTCGCCGCGCTCCTCTTCTTGACCGGCGGGGTGTTCCGGCTGGTCGGCAGCGTCGTCGTCCGAGGTCCCCAGATGGGGTGGACGCTGCTGCAAGGGGCCTTCGGGCTGCTGCTGGGCCTGCTGGTGCTGTTCGACTGGCCGCACAGCAGCCTGTACGTTCTGGGCACCTTCTTCTCGCTGGCCCTGCTCTTCGACGGCCTCGGCCTCATCGCCGTCGGGATCGGCGGCCGCCGCATCGTCAGCATGGTCTCGGATCGGCTCGATGCACCCGGCCTGGCTACGGACAGTCCGCCCAAGGCCCCGGAAGACGGGCAGAAGTAGTCCACCACCTGGCGTCATCGTGCACCTTCGGTCAAATAGCGCCGATACACAGCTATTTCCGATCAGTGGCACGGTACGGACCAAGCCATTCCCAACACTCTTTACTCGACGGTCAGTGCAGTGCGAGTGAGAGCTGGTGCCGGACGATGGAGAGCCTCGGGAGTGCCCCTGCCGATCCCGTGTCCTACGAGGGGGTGTGGCGCTTCACCGCCCCCGCCGTCGAAGTGTCCGTGCCCCAGGCCCGGCACGCCGTGCGCGACCTCCTGGGCCGCCAGGGCGTGCCGATCGAGGAGGACATCCTCCAGGGTCTGCTGCTGATCGTCTCGGAGCTGGTCACCAACGCCGTCAAGCACGCGGCGCTGCTCTCGCCCGAACTGGCGGTCGAGGTGGCCATCGGTGCCGACTGGGTCAGGGTGTCGGTCGAGGACAACCACCCCTACCGGCCCACCGCCCTGGAGACGGACTACGCCCAGACCGGCGGACGCGGTCTGCTGCTGGTCAAGGAGATCACCGCGGAGGCGGGCGGGACCTGCGACGTGGAGCACACCGCGAGCGGCGGCAAGATCATCTGGGCGGCGCTGCCGTTGAAGACGCAGCTCTGACCGCCCCGTACACGGTCCGCAGCGGGGTCACCAGCCTGCGGACGGCCCCGTCAGCTCACGGATCGCCGGGCGCGCCGCGTCCAGCACCGTCATGAACCACGCGGAGAACGGCGCCTGCGCATGCCGCTCCGCGAGCTCCGCCGCCGTCACGAAGGCCGTCCCGCCGACCTCCTCCGGGTCCGGCTTCAGCTCCTCCTGCGCCATCCCCACGAACAGGTGGTTGAACTCCTGCTCCACCAGGCCCGAGGCCGGGTCCGGGTGGTTGTAGCGGACCGTGCCCGCCTCCGCGAGCAGCGAGGGCGCGATCCCCAGCTCCTCGTACGTACGCCGCGCGGCCGCCGCGAAGGGGGCCTCGCCCGGGTAGGGGTGCCCGCAGCAGGTGTTCGACCAGACGCCGGGGGAGTGGTACTTGCCGAGCGCTCTGCGCTGGAGCAGCAGCCGTCCCTGCTCGTCGAAGAGGAAGACGGAGAACGCGCGGTGCAGCTGCCCGGGGGCCTGGTGGGCCGCCAGCTTCTCCGCGGTGCCGATGGTGGTGCCGTTCTCGTCGACCAGTTCGAGCATGATCGCTTCTGCGGTGCCGTTCGACGAGCTGTGCGTCGCGGTGGCTGGTGTGGTCGGCATACCCATCCTTGTCTGTGGTCCCCGGCCTCGTGCGTCGGACCCCTGGCGTCCGGTCAAGTCTGCCGTACAAAAGCCGCTTGTCCGCACTGCGGGTCCGGGCATGTCCGCCCCGCCGCGCTCACGGGCGCGGCGGGGCGGACGGGGCGTCAGACCCCGAAGGCCGCCGGATAACGGATCATGCCCGCGGGAACCGGGACGGAACCGTCGAGCACCAGCGCCATCATCGCCTCGTCCGGCACCTCGAATCCCGGCCGGATCCCGTGGCGGGAGGCCGGTCCGAAGCCGAAGCGCGGGTAGTAGTCGGGATGCCCGAGCACCACCACCAGCGCCTCGCCGCGCACCCGGGCCGCATCGAGCACCGCCCGCACCACGGCCTGCCCGGCCCCCTGCCGCTGATGGGCGGGCGAGGTGGCCACCGGGGCCAGTGCGAGCGCCGGGGCGTCACCGACCCGGCACCGGGTCAGCAGCGCGTACGCCGCCAGGGAACCGTCCGGCGCCTCGGCGACGTACGAGAGACCGGGCAGCCAGGCGTCGGCGTCGGCGCGCAGCGCGTCCACGAGGTCGGCCTCCTCCCGGGTCGGGAACGCGGCCGTGTT
Source organism: Streptomyces microflavus (assembly GCF_014650075.1). GTDB lineage: Bacteria > Actinomycetota > Actinomycetes > Streptomycetales > Streptomycetaceae > Streptomyces > Streptomyces microflavus. The sequence goes on from NZ_BMUG01000003.1 coordinate 280,788, forward strand.
GACCGCGTGCACGGCTTCCCGGTCCGCCGCCGCCTCCGGCCGGGTGGCCCAGCGGGGATCGGCCGGGCGCAGCACGTACGCGGCGTAGCCGTACTCCGCGCCGTGGTCACGCCGCACCGCCAGCTCCTCACGGGTGGCCGCGAGCGCCCACTCCATGCCGGGAGCCGTCGGGTCGGCGCTCCGGATCCGCTCGGCGAGCGGGACGTAGTACTCGTCCCAGTCGCTGTCGGGCTGGACCAGCACCTCCGCGACCGTGCAGCCCTCGGCGACGGCCACCGCTGTGGTCTCCGACAGGGTGCGCAGGGAGCCGTTGCGGTCCCAGAAGCCGCGCGCCCCGGCCGATGGTGTGTCCGTGGTCCAGACGCACTCGGAGATCATCATGGCGCCGCCCGGGGCGAGCAGCCGCTGCCAGTCGCGTACGGCGGTGGCGAACCCGATGCAGTACGCGGACCCCTCGGCCCAGACCAGGTCGAAGGAGCTCGCAGGGAACTCCGGACCGGTGAGGTCGCCCATGTCGGCGCGGACCGTACGGATACGGTCGCCCGGACCGCGCGCCTCGGCCGAATCGCGCAGCTCGTCCAGGAACGGCTGGTGCAGGTCGACCGCGGTCACCTCCGCGCCCGCCTCGGCGGCGAGCAGCAGGGCGGCACGGCCGGGGCCGCAGCCCAGGTCGAGGACGCGCGGACGGTCGGGCAGGGGGCCGGCCGCCGCGAGCAGCCGGCGCGTGGTCGCGTCGGAGCCGGGGCTCTGCCGGGGAAGACGGTGGTGCAGGGTGAAGAACGCCTCGGTGCGCGAGGCGTCGGTGTGGTCGGTCAACGTGGGAACCCTTGTGTGTGAGGGCTCCGGCCCGATCCGGAAAAAAGAGGTGGACCTAGCCGGAAACCCGGGAGATGAGGAAGGACCGATTGCCGCGCCGGGAAGGCGTCGTCGCGACCGTCATCAACCTCAGCTCCTCTCGAAAGGGTCCCGGTCCACCCGGGCCGTCCACCGCGAGACTCGAACGTCTCAGCGAAATCACCCTAGCACCGCCGCCGCGCCCCGCCCGGTGGCGTCCGGTGGCGCTCAGTGGCAGAGATGCGCCTCGTGCTCCGCGTGACCGCTCGGCTCCAGCTGGAAGGTGCAGTGCTCCACGTCGAAGTGGTCCCCGAGGCACCCCTGCAGCTCGTGCAGCACCTTCTCGTGCCCTATCGAGTCGAGCATCTCCTGGCGCACCACCACATGTGCGGAGAGCACCGGCATCCCCGAGGTGATCGTCCAGGCGTGCAGGTCGTGGACGTCCAGCACACCGGGGAGCGCCGTGATGTGGGCCCGTACCTCCGCCATGTCCACACCCTTGGGCGCCGCCTCCAGCAGCACGTTCAGGGTCTCCCGCAGCAGCTTCACCGTCCGGGGGACGATCATCAGGCCGATCACCAGGGAGGCGATCGGGTCGGCGGCCTGCCAGCCGGTCGCCATGATGACGCCGGCCGCGACGATCACGGCGACCGAGCCCAGGGTGTCGGCCAGCACCTCCAGATAGGCGCCGCGCACATTCAGGCTCTCCTTCTGTCCGCGCATCAGCAGAGAGAGGGAGACGATGTTGGCCACCAGACCGACGGCGGCGAACGCGATGGCGAGGCCGCCCTTGGTCTCGGCGGGAGTGATGAACCGGTCGACCGCTTCGAAGACCAGGAAGCCGCCGACCCCCAGCAGCAGCAGACAGTTGGCGAGCGCCGCCAGGATCTCGGCGCGGGCGAAGCCGAACGTGCGGTTCGGCCCGGCGGGCCGGTTGGCGAAGTGGATGGCGAGCAGCGCCATCCCGAGCCCCAGGGCGTCGGTGGCCATGTGGGCGGCGTCCGCGATCAGGGCCAGCGAGTCGGAGAGCACCCCGCCGACGATCTCCATGACCATCACGCTCAGCGTGATCCCCAGGGCGACCCGGAGCCTGCCCCGGTACGCGGCGGCCGCGGTGCCCGTCGGGGGCGGCCCGCCGTGTGTGTGCCCGTGATCGTGGCCAGCCCCCATGCGAAACGCCTCCAGGTCCGTGCGACGGCGCCGGGGCGAAACCGCCCGACCAGGCCAGTGAACTACGGGTGGGGGGTATCGGGCAACACGGCACTGAACACCGTTGTCATGTGCCCTGACCTGCGGAAACGTTCCGCAGGTCAGAGCCCCCAGGTGATCACGGACGCTGCTCGGCGCGGCGGCCGGCCATGATCACGGACGAGCCGCTGCGCGGGCCTCGGGGTGACGCAGGCACCAGCCCTCCCAGGCCGACTCCACCATCGAGCGGACGTCCCGGCGGGCCGTCCACCCCAGCTCCTGAACCATCCGGGCGTCCGACGCCACGGCCTTCGCCGCATCCCCCGCACGGCGCGGTTCCACGACCGGCTCCACCGGGTGCCCGGACACCTCCCGGATCACATCGACCAGCTCCCGTACCGAGACGCCTTCGCCCCGGCCGATGTTCAGCGTCAGATCCCCGCCCTCGCGCACCGCCAGCTTCCGGGCCACGGCGAGGTGGGCGTCGGCCAGGTCGGCGACATGGATGTAGTCACGGACACAGGTGCCGTCGGGCGTCGGGTAGTCGTCCCCGAAGATCCGGGGCGCCTCACCGCGCGTCAGCCGGTCGAAGACCATCGGGACGATGTTGAAGACCCCGGTGTCGGCCAGCTCGGGCCCCGCCGCACCCGCCACGTTGAAGTACCGCAGACAGGCGGTGGAGAGCCCGTGCGCCTTCCCCGTCGCCCGCACCAACCACTCCCCGGCGAGCTTGGTCTCGCCGTACGGGTTGATCGGCAGGCAGGGCGTCTCCTCGGTGATGAGCTCCACATCCGGTACGCCGTAGACGGCCGCCGACGACGAGAAGAGGAAGCGCCGCACACCCGCCGCGACCACGGCCTCCAGCAGCACGCCCAGCCCGGCGATGTTCTCCCGGTAGTACAGCAGCGGCTTCTCCACGGACTCGCCGACCTGCTTCTTCGCCGCGAGATGCACCACACCGCTCACCGCGTGCCCGGCCAGCACCCGGTCCAGCAGCGCCCGGTCCGAGGCCGAGCCCTCCACCAGCGTGACGGATTCCGGCAGCCGGTCCACGACACCCGTCGAGCCGTCGTCGAGCACCACGACCCGCTCTCCCGCCCCGGCCATGGCCCGCGCCACATGTGCCCCGATGTATCCCGCCCCGCCTGTGATCAGCCATGTCATGGCAGTCAGCCTAAGGGCCGACCCACCCCGGCCCGACCGGCGGTTTGTGGCCCGGGGTACCGATCGATCATGATGACCGCGGACGGAACCGGCCCGATCAGGTCCACCCGAACGGCGCACAAACGGGTGGTGAACTCGGCCTTCCGTTCATCCGATAGCCTCAGCCGACACGCCGCCGGCCCGTCTTGTGGCCGTGCTGCCGTGTGTCGTCCACCGTCAGTGCCAAGGAGTGAGTTCGTCTGTCGACCGCCATCCTCACCGGTACGCCGGTACCCGGCTCGTCGCTCACGGACGATCTGAGGTCCCTGGGCTTCGATGTGCTCACCGCCGTCGACGCCGGTGACGCCGCAGCACTCCTCGCCGCCGTCCCGGCCGGCCGCCGGGTCGCCCTCGTCGACCCGCGCTTCGTGGGCCACGTCCACGCACTCCGGCTCGGACTGACCGACCCGCGCTTCCCCGCCGCCACCGTCCCCGGTGCGCTCACCGCCCGGCCCGAGGCCCGCGGGGCGCTGCTGCGCGCGCTGCACCGCACCGCGGCCGCCGTCGGCGTGGGCGCCCCCGTCGTCGACCCCGACACCGACCCCGCACCCGAGGACCGCACCGTCCCCGGCCGCATCGCCGTCGCACTGGAGGCCGAGGGCACCGCCGTACAGCGCCCCGCCCTCGGTTCGCTGGTCGCGGCCGTCCCGACCGACCCGGAGCAGGAGGCCGCAGCGGCGGCCGCCGTCGCCTCGGTCGACGACGAGGCGGTACGGCTGCGGAGCGCGGTCAAGGCACACGACGGCTTCTTCACCACCTTCGCGATCAGCCCCTACTCCCGCTACATCGCCCGCTGGTGCGCCCGCCGCAACCTCACCCCGAACCAGGTCACCACCGCCTCGCTGATCACCGCGCTCATCGCGGCCGGCTGCGCGGCCACCGGCACCCGCGGCGGCTATGTCGCCGCCGGGATCCTGCTCCTGGTCTCCTTCGTGCTGGACTGCACCGACGGGCAGCTCGCCCGCTACTCGCTGCAGTACTCCACGATGGGCGCCTGGCTGGACGCCACCTTCGACCGGGCCAAGGAGTACGCGTACTACGCCGGGCTCGCCATCGGCGCCGTCCGCGGCGGCGATGACGTCTGGGTCCTGGCGCTCGGCGCGATGGTCCTCCAGGCCTGCCGCCATGTCGTGGACTTCTCGTTCAACGAGGCCAACCACGACGCGGTCGCCAACACCAGCCCCACCGCCGCCCTCTCCGACAAGCTCGACAGCGTCGGCTGGACTGTCTGGGCGCGCCGGATGATCGTGCTGCCGATCGGCGAGCGCTGGGCCATGATCGCGGTGCTCACCGCGCTCACCACCCCCCGCATCGTCTTCTATGCCCTGCTCGTCGGCTGCTCCCTGGCCGCCTGCTACACCACGGCGGGCCGCCTCCTGCGCTCGCTGACCCGCAGGGCGAGCCGCACCGACCGCGCCGCGCAGGCCCTGGCCGACCTCGCCGACTCCGGCCCGCTCGCCCAGGCCGTCGCGGCCATCGCCCCCGGCCTCCGGGGCACGTTCACGGCCCCGGCCGTCGCCCTGCTCGGCACCCTCGTGATGGTCGGCGGAGCCCTCTTCCTCCCGTACGGCAGCTGGCTCACCGTGGCCGCCGCCGCGGTGTACGTGGTCCTCTCCGGCCTCTCCGTCGCCCGCCCGCTCAAGGGCGCCCTCGATTGGCTCGTGCCGCCGCTGTTCCGGGCCGCTGAGTACGTCACGATCCTCGTGCTGGCGGCCCGCAGCGACGTCCCGCACGCCGTTCCGGCGGCCTTCGGGCTGGTTTCGGCCGTCGCCTACCATCACTACGACACGGTGTACCGCATTCGCGGAGGCACCGGCGCGCCGCCCCAGTGGCTGGTGCGGACGATGAGTGGACACGAGGGCCGCACCGCGCTGGTGGCCGTCCTCGCCGCCGTACTCACCCACACCTCAGGTTTCACCACGGCTCTCACCGCCCTCGCGGTGGCCGTGGCTCTGGTGGTGCTCGTGGAGTCCATCCGCTTCTGGGTGTCCTCCTCGGCCCCCGCCGTACACGACGAAGGAGAACTCGCATGATCGGCCTCGTACTGGCAGCCGGTGCAGGACGACGTCTGCGCCCCTACACGGACACGCTCCCCAAGGCGCTCGTCCCTGTCGACGGCGACAAGACGGTCCTCGACCTCACGCTGGCCAACTTCGCGGCGGTCGGGCTCACCGAGGTCGCGATCGTCGTCGGCTACCGCAAGGAAGCCGTCTATGCGCGCAAGGCCGAGCTGGAGGCGACGTACGGCGTCACCCTCACGCTCATCGACAACGACAAGGCCGAGGAGTGGAACAACGCCTACTCCCTCTGGTGCGCCCGTGACGTCATCAAGCGCGGTGTGATCCTCGCCAACGGCGACACCGTCCACCCGGTCTCCGTCGAGAAGACCCTCCTGGACGCCCGCGGCAAGGGCCAGAAGATCATCCTCGCCCTGGACACCGAGAAGAGCCTCGCCGACGAGGAGATGAAGGTCATCACCGAGGAGGGCAAGGGAGTCCAGCGCATCACGAAGCTGATGGACCCGGCCACCGCGACCGGTGAGTACATCGGCGTCACCCTCATCGAGGCCGAGGCCGCCGAGGAGCTGGCGGACGCGCTGAAGACCACCTTCGAGCGCGACCCCGACCTCTACTACGAGGACGGCTACCAGGAGCTCGTCAACCGCGGCTTCACCGTGGACGTGGCCCCCATCGGCACCGTGACCTGGGTCGAGATCGACAACCACGACGACCTCAAGAAGGGCCGTGAGATCGCGTGCCAGTACTGACCCGGCTCATTCCGTCCCCGGTCGTCGTCGACATCCGGCGCGGCGCCATGGACGATCTGGCGGGTCTCCTGGCCGATCAGCGGATCTCCTCCTCGGGCAAGCTCGCCATCGCGATCAGCGACGGCTCCGGGCGCGCCCTGCGGGAGAGGCTCGCCCCGGTCCTGCCGGGTGCCGACTGGTACGCCGTCTCCGACGGCACGATCGACTCCGCGGTGAAGCTCGCCGACGGCATCAAGGGCAACCGGTACGACGCGGTGGTGGGCCTCGGCGGCGGCAAGATCATCGACGTGGCGAAGTACGCCGCGGCGCGGGTCGGGCTGCCCATGGTCGCCGTCGCGACGAACCTCTCGCACGACGGCCTGTGCTCACCGGTCGCCACCCTGGACAACGACAACGGGCGCGGCTCCTACGGGGTGCCCACCCCGATCGCCGTGGTCATCGACCTCGACGTGATCCGTGAGGCGCCCGCCCGCTACGTCCGCTCCGGCATCGGCGACGCGATCTCCAACATCTCCTGCGTCGCCGACTGGGAGCTGGCCCACGAGGTCAACGGCGAGGAGATCGACGGCCTGGCCGCCGCGATGGCCCGCCAGGCCGGCGAGGCCGTGCTGCGCCACCCCGGCGGGGTCGGCGACGACGCCTTCCTCAAGGTGCTGGCCGAGGGGCTCGTGCTCACCGGCATCTCGATGTCGGTCGCGGGCGACTCCCGTCCGGCGTCCGGCGCCTGCCACGAGATCAACCACGCCTTCGACCTGCTGTACCCCCAGCGGGCGGCGAGCCACGGCGAGCAGGTCGGCCTCGGCGCCTGCTTCGCCATGCATCTGCGCGGTGCCCGCCAGGAGTCCCTCCTGATGGCATCGATACTGCGCCGCCACGGTCTGCCGGTCCTGCCGGAGGAGATCGGGTTCAGCGTCGACGAGTTCGTCAGGGCCGTCGACTACGCGCCGCAGACGCGGCCGGGACGTTTCACGATCCTGGAGCACCTCAACCTGTCCACCGACCAGATCAGGGACGCGTACGCCGACTATGCCTCGACCATCAGTAGCTGAACTCCGTCCGGTCGTGCACCCCCCCGGGGTGAAGGACCGGCGCAGCGGCGAGCACTGGGCCGGCCGCATGTACATGCGTGAGGTCTCCCTGCGCGTGGACCGCTACCTGGTGAACACCCGGGTCACCCCCAACCAGGTCACGTACGTGATGACGCTGGCGGGCGCGCTGGCCGCCCCGGCCCTGCTGGTGCCGGGCATCTGGGGCGCCGTGCTCGGCGTGGTGATGGTCCAGCTCTACCTGCTGTTCGACTGTGTGGACGGCGAGCTCGCCCGCTGGAAGAAGCAGTACTCGCTCAGCGGCGTCTACCTGGACCGGGTCGCCGCCTACCTGTGCGACGCGGCGGTGCTCGTCGGCCTCGGCCTGCGTGCCGCCGACATCTGGGGCGAGGGCCGGATCGACTGGCTCTGGGCGTTCCTCGGCACCCTCGCCGCCCTCGGCGCGATCCTGATCAAGGCCGAGACGGACCTGGTCGGCGTGGCCCGCCACCAGGGCGGGCTGCCGCCGGTCAAGGAGGCGGCGTCCGAGCCGCGCTCCTCCGGCATGGCGCTGGCCCGCCGGGCGGCCGGGGCGCTCAAGTTCCACCGGCTGATCCTCGGCATCGAGGCCTCGCTGGTGATCCTCGTGGTGGCCGTCGTGGACGCGATCGGGGGCGACCTCTTCTACACCCGCCTGACCGTGGCGGTCATGGCCGGCATCGCGCTGCTGCAGACCCTGCTGCACCTGGTGTCCGTCCTGGCGTCCAGCAGGCTGAAGTGACCTCTCCCATGAAACTGGGCGCGGTGATCATCACCATGGGCAACCGCCCCGACGAGCTCCGCGCCCTCCTCGATTCGGTCACCGCGCAGGACGGTGACCGCATCGAGGTCGTGGTGGTCGGCAACGGGGCCCCGGTCCCGGACGTCCCGGCCGGTGTACGGACCGTGGAACTGCCCGAGAACCTCGGCATCCCCGGCGGCCGCAACGTCGGCATCGAGGCGTTCGGCCCCTCCGGCGCGGACGTGGACGCCCTGCTCTTCCTCGACGACGACGGGCTGCTGCCGAACCGGGACACCGCCGAGCTCTGCCGCCGGGCGTTCGAGGCGGACCCGGAGCTCGGCATCATCACCTTCCGGATCGCCGACCCGGAGACGGGCGCCACCCAGCGCCGGCACGTGCCCCGGCTCCGGGCGGCCGACCCGATGCGCTCCTCGCGCGTGACGACCTTCCTCGGCGGCGCCAACGCCGTACGCACCCGGGTGGTCGCCGAGGTCGGCCCGCTGCCGGAGGAGTTCTTCTACGCCCACGAGGAGACGGACCTCGCCTGGCGGGCGCTGGACGCGGGCTGGATGATCGACTACCGCGCCGACATGGTGCTGAACCACCCCACCACGGCCCCCTCCCGGCACGCGGTCTACCACCGCATGGTGGCCCGCAACCGGGTCTGGCTCGCCCGCCGGAACCTGCCCGCCCCACTGGTCCCGCTCTACGTGGGGGTCTGGCTGCTCCTCACCCTGGTCAGACGCCCGTCGCCACCCGCGCTGAAGGCATGGTTCGGCGGTTTCCGGGAAGGCTGGTCGACGCCCTGCGGACCCCGGCGCCCGATGAAGTGGCGTACGGTGTGGCGGCTGACGAGGCTGGGCCGACCTCCGGTCATCTGAGAGGCTTTCCTCTGAGAGCATGAGGCGTATTTTCTTTCCGGGACCTGTCCGCCTGAGCCGCGCCCGCGACTGGCTGCGCGTGAAGACGAGAGTTTCAACTTGTGAGTGACACGACCCACGACGGTGGGGTAGCCCTCGGGACCCCTCCGTCCGCCGACGAGGGCCTCGGCGCGGCCCAGCTGGCCGCCAAGTACGGCCTGACCGTGAGCGGCGCCCGGCCGGGGCTGTTCGCATACATGAAACAGCTCTGGGGCCGGCGCCACTTCATCCTGGCCTTCTCCCGGGCGAAGCTGACCGCGCAGTACAGCCAGGCCAAACTGGGCCAGCTGTGGCAGGTGGTCACGCCTTTGCTGAACGCCTGTGTCTATTACCTGATCTTCGGGCTGATCCTGGGGACCAGGGAGGGGATCCCCCACGAGGTCTTCGTGCCGTTCCTGGTCACGGGCGTCTTCGTCTTCACCTTCACGCAGAGCTCCGTGATGGCGGGCGTCAAGTCGATCTCCGGAAACCTCGGACTGGTCCGGGCCCTCCACTTCCCCCGGGCCTCGCTCCCCATCTCCTTCTCGCTCCAGCAGCTCCAGCAGCTGCTCTTCTCGATGATCGTGCTGGTAGCGGTCGCCATCATCTTCGGCAGCTACCCCTCGCTCTCGTGGCTCCTGGTGATCCCCGCCCTGATCCTCCAGTTCTTCTTCAACACCGGCCTGGCCCTCGTCATGGCGCGGCTCGGCTCCAAGACCCCCGACCTCGCGCAGCTGATGCCGTTCGTCATGCGGACCTGGATGTACGCCTCGGGCGTCATGTTCTCCATCCCGGTGATGCTCAAGGACAAGCCGGCCTGGATCGCCGACGTGCTGCAGTACAACCCGGCGGCGATCTACATGGACCTGGTCCGCTTCGCCCTGATCGACGGATACGGCTCCGAGAACCTGCCGGACCACGTCTGGGCCGTCGGCCTGGCCTGGGCCGTGCTGCTGGGCGTCGTGGGATTCGTGTACTTCTGGAAGGCAGAGGAACGGTACGGCCGTGGCTGAGGACAACACGCAGGGACGGATTCCCACGGTCATCGCCGACGATGTCCACATCGTCTACCGGGTGAACGGCACCGGCGGCGGGCGGGGCAGCGCCACCGCGGCGCTGAGCCGCATGATGCGCCGCGGCAAGGGCGAGCCGCGCGGGGTCAGGAAGGTGCACGCCGTCCGCGGTGTCTCCTTCACCGCCTACCGCGGCGAGGCCATCGGCCTCATCGGCACCAACGGCTCCGGGAAGTCGACGCTGCTGCGGGCCATCGCCGGCCTGCTGCCGACCGAGTCCGGCCATGTCTACACCGACGGCCAGCCCTCGCTGCTCGGCGTGAACGCGGCGCTGATGAGCGACCTCACCGGCGAGCGCAACGTGGTGCTGGGCGGTCTGGCCATGGGCATGACCCGGGACGAGATCCGCGAGCGCTACCGCGAGATCGTGGACTTCTCCGGCATCAACGAGAAGGGCGACTTCATCACCCTGCCGATGCGGACGTACTCCTCCGGCATGGCGGCGCGCCTGCGCTTCTCCATCGCCGCCGCCAAGAACCACGACGTCCTCATGATCGACGAGGCGCTGGCCACCGGTGACCGCAAGTTCCGGGTCCGCTCCGAGGAGCGGATCCGCGAGCTCCGCAAGGAGGCGGGCACCGTCTTCCTGGTCAGCCACAACAACAAGTCGATCCGGGACACCTGCGACCGGGCGCTCTGGCTGGAGAAGGGCGAGCTCCTGATGGACGGCCCCACCGAGGAAGTCCTCAAGGCGTACGAACGCGAGACGGGCAAGTAGCTCCGCAGCCGACCGTGGCCTCCGCCGGACCGCTTCCGGTGGGGGCCACTGCGGTGTGCGGGGGCGGCGGAGGCCACCCGCAGTACGCCTGCGCGGGCGATCTCCTCCCGGCGGATGACGTCAATCCACCGGCGTACGAGGAAGGTTGACAAGCGGTGCGGTGTCCGCGCCGCGGGCGCTCCACCCCGCCGCACCCCTGTGAGCTGTACAACGTAAGCTGTAGCGGTGCTGATTCATGGCAAGTGGGGCGATACGCCCCCGGCGCTTCGCCCGCTGTGCCGCAGTGCACTCGGAAGAACGAGCGGCGTGTCCGAAAAGGGATGTTTTGGATCAGCAGTGTAGAACGGGTGATGTGACGGCAATGACGGAAAATCTCCAGCTCCGACGTGGTTTCGCCGTCCCCGCGCCGGGCGGTCCGCAGTGACCTCCACCCCGCAGGCGCGCACCGGTGACGCCACGCTCGGCAAGGCCGCGGACGAGAACTTCCCCGTGGCCCCGTTCTTCCTGCCCCGCGCCTGGCGCGACGACCTGATGGCGGTCTACGGCTACGCCCGGCTCGTCGACGACATCGGCGACGGCGACCTCGCCCCCGGCGGCGCCGACGCCCGCCACCTGGGCCTGGACCCGGAACAGGGCGACGACCGGCTCGCCATGCTCGACGCGTTCGAGACCGACCTGCACCGGGTCTTCGCCACCACCGGCCAGGAGCCGCGCCACCCCCTGCTGCGCGCCCTGCGCCCCACCGTGCGGCGCCGCGCGCTCACCCCCGAACCCTTCCTCGGCCTGATCGAGGCCAACCGGCAGGACCAGAAGGTCCGCCGCTACGCCACCTACGGGGAGCTCGCCGCCTACTGCGAGCTCTCCGCCAACCCGGTCGGCCGTCTGGTCCTCGCCCTCACCGGCACCACGAGCCCGGAGCGCGTACGCCTCTCGGACGCGGTCTGCACCGCGCTCCAGATCGTCGAGCACCTCCAGGACGTGGCCGAGGACCTCGGACGCGACCGGATCTACCTGCCCGCCGAGGACATGGACCGCTTCCGGGTCACCGAGGCCGACCTGGCCCGGCCGTCTGCGGGCGCCTCGGTCCGTGCCCTGATCGCCTACGAATCGGCACGCGCGAGCGAGCTGCTGAAGGAAGGCATCCCCCTGGTGGGCAGTGTCGACGGCAGACTCAAGCTCCTGCTCGCCGGATTCGTCGGCGGCGGCCGCGCCGCCCTCGCGGCGGTCTCGGCCGCCGGATTCGACGTACTGCCCGGGCCGCCCAAGCCCACCAAGCCCACCATGCTGCGCGAAGTCGCAGTCGTCCTGCGAAGAGCGCGTAGAGAGGGGTGAGCCGGACCGTGGAGGGACAGACGACGTACATGTCGCCGCCGGTACAGGCCGCATACAGTTACTGCGAGGCCGTCACCGGACAGCAGGCCCGGAACTTCGCCTACGGCATCAGACTGCTGCCGTACGAGAAGCGGCAGGCCATGTCGGCGCTGTACGCCTTCTCCCGTCGCGTCGACGACATCGGCGACGGAGAGCTGGACCCGGGCACCAAGCGGACCCGGCTGGAGAGCACCCGTGACCTGCTCGACCGGATCAGGCACGGCAAGGTCGAGGAGGACGACACCGACCCGGTGGCCGTCGCCCTCGCCGACGCCGCCCGCCGCTTCCCGCTGCCGCTCGACGGCCTCGACGAGCTGATCGACGGCGTCCTGATGGACGTCCGCGGCGCCACGTACGAGACCTGGGACGACCTGAAGACCTACTGCCGCTGCGTCGCCGGGGCCATCGGACGCCTCAGCCTCGGCGTCTTCGGTACGGAACCGGGCGCACCCAGCGCCGAGCGGGCATCGGAGTACGCCGACACCCTCGGCCTCGCCCTCCAGCTCACCAACATCCTGCGTGACGTCCGGGAGGACGCCGGCAACGGGCGGACCTACCTCCCCGCCGACGACCTGGCCAAGTTCGGCTGCTCCGCCGGATTCCACCGTTCCACGCCGCCGCCCGGCTCCGACTTCGCGGGCCTCATCCACTTCGAGGTGCGCCGGGCACGCGCCCTGTTCGCCGAGGGGTACCGCCTGCTGCCGATGCTCGACCGCCGCAGCGGCGCCTGCGTCGCCGCCATGGCCGGGATCTACCGCCGCCTGCTGGACCGGATCGAACGCGACCCGGAGGCCGTGCTGCGCGGCCGGGTCTCGCTGCCCGGCCACGAGAAGGCGTACGTCGCGGTGCGCGGCCTCTCCGGCCTGGACGCCCGCCATGTCTCCCGGCTGACCTCCAGGGGGCGGAGCTGATGCGTCCCGGCGGCTCCGGCGCCCGGTCAACCCTCCGGTGGCCCTACGCGTCCACGACTGCGACGATTCCTTCCGGGGCGGCCCGGCGATCCGTGACCACCCGGCGATCCGTGACAACCGGGCGAGAGGGGCAGGCATGAGCGACGAGACCCCGCGCCCCGTCGCGGTCGTCGTCGGAGGCGGACTCGCCGGCATCACGGCGGCCCTCCGCCTGGCCGACGCCGGACTCGACGTCACCCTGCTGGAAGGACGGCCCCGCCTCGGCGGCCTCGCCTTCTCCTTCCAGCGCGGCGACCTCACCGTCGACAACGGTCAGCATGTCTATCTGCGCTGCTGCACCGGCTACCGCTGGTTCCTCGACCGCGTCGACGGCGCGCACCTCGCCCCGCTCCAGGACCGCCTGGACGTGCCCGTCCTGGACGTCGGCCGCGAAGCCGGACCCCGCCTGGGACGGCTGCGCCGCACCGGCCTGCCCGTACCGCTCCACCTCGCTGGCGGCCTGGCGGCCTACCCGCACCTCTCCCTCAAGGAGAAGGCGAACGTCGGCCGCGCCGCCCTCGCGCTCGGCCGCCTCGACCCCGCCGACCCGGCCCTCGACCGCATCGACTTCGCCACCTGGCTGAGGCAGCACGGCCAGTCGGACCGCACCATCGAGGCGCTCTGGGACCTCGTCGGCGTCGCCACCCTCAACGCCACCGCCCCCAACGCCTCCATGGCCCTGGCCGCCAAGGTCTTCAAGACCGGCCTGCTCTCCGAGCCCGGCGCCGCCGACATCGGCTGGGCCACCGTGCCCCTCGGCGAGCTGCACGACACCCTCGCCCGCAAGGCCCTGGACACCGCGGGCGTCCGCACCGAACTGCGCGCCAAGGTGGGCTCCCTCACCCGCACCGAGGACGGCCGCTGGAGCGTCGAGACGGCGGGGGAGCGGATCACCGCCGACACCGTCGTGCTCGCCGTACCGCAGACCGAGACGCACGACCTGCTGCCCGCGGGAGCCCTGGACGAACCGGACCTGCTCCTCGACATCGACAACGCACCCATCCTCAACGTGCACGTCGTCTACGACCGCAAGGTGCTGCGCCGCCCGTTCTTCGCCGCCATCGGCTCCCCGGTCCAGTGGGTCTTCGACCGCACGCACTCCTCGGGGCTGAAGGGCCCCGGGCAGTATCTGGCGGTCTCCCAGTCCGCCGCCCAGGACGAGATCGACCTCCCCGTGGCCGAGCTGCGGACCCGCTACCTGCCCGAGCTGGAGCGGCTGTTGCCCGCCGCACGCGGTGCGGGTGTCCGGGACTTCTTCGTCACCCGGGAGCGCACCGCCACCTTCGCCCCCGCCCCGGGCGTCGGCCGGCTGCGCCCCGGCCCCCGTACACGGTTGCCCGGACTGCATCTGTCGGGCGCCTGGACCGCCACCGGCTGGCCCGCGACGATGGAGGGTGCGGTGCGCAGCGGCTTCCAGGCCGCCGACGCGGCCCTCAACGACCTCGGCCGGCCCCATGGACATCCGCTGCAGGAGGCGGCATGAGCATTACCACCGGAACAGAAGGAGAGTCAGTGACCCCGGCGAATCCGGCTTCCGACACCGTGGCGCAGACCACGGATGTCACCGCGCTTCTGGAGCGCGGACGAGCCCTGTCAGCGCCGGTGCTGCGGGCTGCCGTGGACCGGCTGGCGCCGCCCATGGACACCGTCGCGGCCTACCACTTCGGCTGGATCGACGCCGAGGGACGGCCCTCGGACGGTGACGGCGGCAAGGCCGTGCGCCCCGCACTCGCCTTGCTGTCGGCCGAGGTGGCCGGCGCCCCCTCCGAGGCGGGCATCCCCGGTGCCGTGGCCGTCGAACTCGTACACAACTTCTCGCTGCTGCACGACGACCTGATGGACGGCGACGAGCAGCGCCGCCACCGCGACACGGTGTGGAAGGTGCACGGCCCCGCCCAGGCGATCCTGGTCGGCGACGCGCTCTTCGCCCTGGCGTACGACGTCCTGCTGGAGCTCGGCACGGTCGAGGCGGGCCGCGCCGCCCGCCGGCTGACCTCGGCCACCCGCAAGCTCATCGACGGGCAGGCCCAGGACATCTCTTACGAGCACCGCGAGCGGGTCACCGTCGAGGAGTGCCTGGAGATGGAGGGCAACAAGACCGGCGCCCTGCTGGCCTGCGCGGTCTCCATCGGCGCGGTGCTCGGCGGTGCCGACGACCGTACCGCCGACACCCTGGAGGCGTACGGCTACCACCTGGGCCTCGCCTTCCAGGCCGTCGACGACCTGCTCGGCATCTGGGGCGACCCGGAGGCCACCGGCAAGCAGACCTGGAGCGACCTGCGCCAGCGCAAGAAGTCCCTCCCGGTCGTCGCCGCGCTCGCCGCGGGCGGCCCGGCCTCCGAGCGGCTCGGCGAACTGCTCGCGGCCGACGCCAAGAGCAGCGACTTCGACAGCTTCTCCGAAGAGGAGTTCGCCGCCCGCGCGGCGCTCATCGAGGAGGCGGGCGGCCGCGAGTGGACCGCCCAGGAAGCCCGTCGTCAGCACGCGGTCGCCATCGAGGCGCTGCACGGGGTCGACATGCCGCACCAGGTACGGGAGCAGCTCACCGCGCTCGCGGACTTCGTGGTGGTGCGGAAGAGATGATCAGCACGCGTATATGACTCGCAGTCGCCGGCCGACGCCCTGACCAAGGGGCGTCGGCCGACGGAGACCCCAGCACAGCAGAGAAACCACTGCACGTAAGGGGAAGCTCATGACAGCGACGACCGACGGATCCACCGGGGCCGCGAACCTCTCCGCACCCCCGGCGGGACATCCGGCCGACACGACCACCGCCGCGGACGACGTGCTCGAAGCCGCGCGGCGGGCCGCGGAACGCTCCGTGGAGCACCTCCTCGGCAGACAGGACGAGCAGGGCTGGTGGAAGGGCGACCTGGCCACCAACGTCACGATGGACGCCGAGGACCTCCTCCTGCGCCAGTTCCTCGGAATCCTGGACCCGGAGACCACCCGTGCGGCCGCCCTCTTCATCCGGGGCGAACAGCTCGGCGACGGCACCTGGAACACCTTCTACGGCGGACCGAGCGACCTCTCCGCCACCATCGAGGCCTATGTGGCCCTGCGACTGGCCGGGGACCGCCCCGACGAGCCGCACATGGCCCGCGCCGCCACCTGGATCAGGGAGCAGGGCGGCATCGCGGCCGCCCGCGTCTTCACCCGGATCTGGCTGGCCCTGTTCGGCTGGTGGAAGTGGGACGACCTCCCCGAACTCCCGCCCGAGCTGATGTTCTTCCCCAAGTGGGTCCCGCTCAACATCTACGACTTCGGCTGCTGGGCCCGCCAGACCATCGTTCCGCTGACCATCGTCTCCGCGAAGCGCCCCGTGCGGCCCGCGCCCTTCGCCCTGGACGAGCTGCACACCGACCCCGCCCACCCCAACCCGCCCAGGAAGCTTGCCCCGGCGGCCAGTTGGGACGGCCTCTTCCAGCGCCTCGACAAGGGGCTGCACCTCTACCACCGGCTCGCCCCGCGCCCGCTGCGCCGGATCGCGATGAACGTGGCGGCCCGCTGGATCATCGAGCGCCAGGAGAGCGACGGCTGCTGGGGCGGCATCCAGCCGCCGGCCGTCTACTCCGTCATCGCCCTGCACCTGCTCGGCTACGACCTGGACCACCCGGTGATGAAGGCCGGACTGGCCTCGCTGGACCGCTTCGCCGTCCACCGCGAGGACGGTGCCCGGATGGTCGAGGCCTGCCAGTCGCCCGTCTGGGACACCTGCCTGGCGACCATCGCCCTGGTCGACGGCGGACTCAGACCCGACCACCCGGCACTGGTGCGGGCCGCCGACTGGATGCTGGCCGAGGAGATCACCCGGCCCGGCGACTGGTCGGTACGGAGACCCGAACTCGCCCCTGGGGGCTGGGCGTTCGAGTTCCACAACGACAACTACCCGGACATCGACGACACCGCCGAAGTCGTCCTGGCGCTGCGCCGGGTGCACCACCCCGACCCCGCCCGGCTGGAAGCCGCCATCGAACGCGGGGTGCGCTGGAACCTCGGCATGCAGTCCCGCAACGGGGCCTGGGGCGCCTTCGACGCCGACAACACCAGCCCCTTCCCCAACCGCCTGCCGTTCTGCGACTTCGGCGAGGTGATCGACCCGCCCTCGGCCGATGTCACCGGGCACGTGGTGGAGATGCTCGCCGTCGAGGGGCTCGGCAGCCACCCCCGTACCCGGCGGGGCATCGAATGGCTGCTCGCCGAACAGGAGGCGTGCGGCGCCTGGTTCGGCCGCTGGGGCGTCAACTACGTCTACGGGACCGGGTCGGTGGTGCCCGCACTGGTCGCCGCCGGACTGCCCGCAGCGCACCCCTCGATCCGCCGCGCGGTGACCTGGCTGGAGTCCGTGCAGAACGACGACGGCGGCTGGGGCGAGGACCTGCGCTCGTACACGGAGGAGAAGTGGATCGGGCACGGTGAGTCCACCGCCTCCCAGACCGCCTGGGCGCTGCTCGCCCTGCTCGCCGCGGGCCGCCGCGACAGCCGGGCCGTCGCCCGCGGGGTGACCTGGCTGACCGGGGCCCAGCAGGCCGACGGCTCCTGGGACGAGCCGTATTTCACCGGCACCGGCTTCCCCTGGGACTTCTCCATCAACTACCACCTCTACCGCCAGGTCTTCCCCCTCACGGCACTCGGGCGTTACGCGTACGGCGACCCGTTCGCCGACCGTACGGGCGCGGCCAAGGGCGCCTGATGGCCGGCGCACCGGGGCCCGCGGCCCCCCAGGCGCCGCTGCTCGTCGCCTGCGCGCTGGGCATCGAGCAGCTGGCCCTGCGCAGCGGGAAGCGCCCCGGGGGCCCGGTGCGGGTCCTGCGGACCGGCATGGGCCCCCGGGCGGCGGAGGCGGCCGTGGCGGCGGCCCTCGCCCCCGGTGGCCTACCGGACGCCGCCGTCATCGCCTCCGGCTTCTGCGCCGGCCTCGCCCCCGGGATGCACCCCGGGGACCTGGTCGTCGCCGAGGAGACCCGGGACGCGGACGGCGCCACCCCCTGCACCGGCACCGGGCTGCTGGTCGCCGCCCTGGCCAGGGCGGCCCCCGGCAGCCGGGTCCACACCGGTCCGCTGACCGGCTCCGACCACGTCGTACGCGGCCCCGAGCGGGCCGCGCTGCGGTCCACCGGGGCCATCGCGGTGGACATGGAATCAGCCGCGACACTGCGTACCGCCCTGTGCCACGGACCACGCCCGGTTGCGGCCGTCCGGGTGGTCGTGGACGCTCCAGAGCATGAGCTCGTCCGCATCGGCACGGTACGCGGTGGAATATCAGCCTTCCGCGTGCTCCGAGCCGTCCTACCGGCTTTCTACGAATGGCACCGATCTTTACTGCTCCCCAGGAGGTGAGCTAGATGGCCATGCCGCTCCGTCAGTCCATCAAGGTTGCGACGTATCTCTTCGAACAGAAGCTCCGCAAGCGTGAGAAGTTCCCGCTGATCGTCGAGCTGGAGCCGTTGTTCGCCTGCAACCTCGCCTGCGAGGGCTGCGGGAAGATCCAGCACCCGGCGGGTGTCCTGAAGCAGCGCATGCCGGTCGCACAGGCAGTGGGTGCGGTCCTCGAATCCGGTGCCCCCATGGTCTCCATCGCCGGCGGCGAGCCGCTGATGCACCCGCAGATCGACGAGATCGTGCGCCAGCTCGTCGCGAAGAAGAAGTACGTCTTCCTCTGCACCAACGCGATGCTCATGCGCAAGAAGCTCGACAAGTTCACCCCGTCCCCGTACTTCGCCTTCGCCGTGCACATCGACGGACTCCGCGAGCGGCACGACGAATCGGTCGCCAAGGAAGGCGTCTTCGACGAGGCCGTCGCCGCGATGAAGGAGGCCAAGGCGCGCGGCTTCCGAGTCACCACCAACTCCACCTTCTTCAACACCGACACCCCGCAGACCATCATCGAGGTCCTCAACTACCTCAACGACGACCTCAAGGTCGACGAGATGATGATCTCGCCCGCCTACGCGTACGAGAAGGCGCCCGACCAGGAACACTTCCTCGGCGTCGACCAGACCCGCGAACTCTTCAAGAAGGCCTTCGCGGGCGGCAACCGGGCCCGCTGGCGGCTGAACCACTCGCCGCTCTTCCTGGACTTCCTGGAGGGCAAGGCGGACTTCGCCTGCACCGCGTGGGCCATCCCCAACTACTCGCTCTTCGGCTGGCAGCGGCCCTGCTACCTGATGAGCGACGGCTACGTACCGACGTACCGCCAGCTCATCGAGGAGACCGACTGGGAGAAGTACGGCCGGGGCAAGGACCCGCGCTGCGCCAACTGCATGGCGCACTGCGGATACGAGCCCACGGCGGTGCTCGCCACCATGGGGTCGCTGAAGGAGTCCCTGCGCGCGGCCCGGGAGACCATCACCAGCAACCGGTGACACCGTGACGGGAGGGGGCCGGTCGCTCCGGCCCCCCGGAACGTACCGAAGGAGAAGTACGGGCGATGACGGACGGCGGGCCCCAGGGCTTCGACCTGGGACGGCTCCTGGCGGAGCGCGGGGCCGAGCGGTACGAGCTGCATGCGCGCCACCTCAACCACCAGCTGCCGCGCATGCTGCACACCATCGGCTTCGACAAGGTCTACGAGCGGGCCGAGGGGGCGTACTTCTGGGACGCGGAGGGCAACGACTACCTCGACATGCTCGCCGGGTTCGGCGTGATGGGGATCGGCCGGCACCACCCGGTCGTGCGCAAGGCCCTGCACGACGTGCTCGACGCCCAGCTCGCCGACCTCACCCGCTTCGACTGCCAGCCGCTGCCCGGACTGCTCGCCGAGAAGCTGCTCGGCCACAGCCCGCACCTGGACCGCGTCTTCTTCGGGAACAGCGGCACCGAAGCGGTCGAGACGGCGCTGAAATTCGCCCGGTACGCCACCGGCAAGCCCCGCGTCCTGTACTGCGCCCACGCCTTCCACGGGCTGACGACCGGCTCCCTCTCGGTCAACGGCGAGAGCGGCTTCCGGGACGGCTTCGCCCCGCTGCTGCCCGACACCCCGATCGCGCTCGGCGACCTGGACGCGCTGCGC
This sequence comes from Streptomyces microflavus, assembly GCF_014650075.1. GTDB lineage: Bacteria > Actinomycetota > Actinomycetes > Streptomycetales > Streptomycetaceae > Streptomyces > Streptomyces microflavus. The sequence continues at coordinate 300,609 of NZ_BMUG01000003.1, forward strand.
CGGGAGCTGAAGCGCGGGGATGTCGCCGCGCTGATCGTCGAGCCCGTCCAGGGCAAGGGGGTGCACGCCGCGCCGCCCGGCTTCCTGCGCGAGGCGCAGGAGCTGCTGCACCGCCACAAGGCTCTCCTGATCGCCGACGAGGTGCAGACCGGTCTGGGCAGGACCGGGGACTTCTACGCCTACCAGCACGAGGAGGGCGTGGAGCCCGACCTCGTCTGCGTCGCCAAGGCGCTCTCCGGCGGCTATGTGCCGGTCGGCGCGACGCTCGGCAAGGACTGGATCTTCCGCAAGGTCTACTCCTCGATGGACCGGGTCCTCGTCCACTCCGCGAGCTTCGGTTCCAACGCCCAGGCGATGGCGGCGGGGCTCGCGGTGCTCACGGTGATGGAGGACGAGGAGACCGTCGCCCATGCCCGGCGCACCGGTGATCTCCTGCGGGAGCGGCTGGCTGCGCTGGTGGACCGCTACGAGCTGCTGCACGAGGTGCGCGGGCGCGGGCTGATGATCGGCATCGAGTTCGGCCGGCCGTCCTCGCTGAAGCTCCGCAGCCGCTGGACCATGCTCCAGGCGGCCCGCAAGGGTCTCTTCGCCCAGATGGTCGTGGTGCCGCTGCTCCAGAAGCACCGGATCCTCACCCAGGTCTCCGGCGACCACCTGGAAGTGATCAAGCTGATTCCGCCGCTGATCATCGGGGAGGCGGAGGTGGACCGCTTCGTGTCGGCGTTCACGGAGGTCATGGACGACGCGCACAGCGGTGGCGGCCTGATGTGGGACTTCGGCCGGACCCTCGTCAAACAGGCGGTCGCCAACCGCTGACTTTTTGCCTCCGGGGCAAATTATTTGCCCCGGAGGAAAGTTCCTGGCCCAATGGAGACATGAATCCTCCGGACGAAGGGGTGGCCGACGAGCTCCCCGGCGTCGCACCCCGACTGCGCGACCTGCGCCGCGGGCGCGGTCTCACCCTGGAGACCGCGGCCCAGCGGGCCGGACTCTCCCCGGCCCACCTCTCCCGGCTGGAGACGGGCCGCAGGCAGCCTTCGCTGCCCATGCTGCTCGGGCTGGCCCGTATCTACGGTACGACGGTCTCCGAGCTCCTCGGCGAGAAACCGCCCGAGCGGGAGGCGATCATCCGGGGCGGCGCCTTCGAGGGCGCCGAGGCCGACGGCTGGATGTACCGCAGGGCCGGTGGCTCCGGCCGCGCCATGCAGGCGCTGAGGGTCCGCGTCCCGTACGGAGCCCAGGGCGACCTGGTGCGGGTGCACCCGGGCGAGGAGTGGCTGTACGTCCTCGGCGGGCGGCTGCGGGTCGCGCTGGGGGAGACCGTGCACGATCTGGAACCGGGCGACAGCGCCCACTTCGACTCGCTCACCCCGCACCGGATCGCGGCCCTGGACCGGGGCGGGGCGGAGCTGCTCTTCGTCCACTCCCTGCTGCAGAGCCCCGCGGCCGAGCTCTGCCTCGGCAACGCACTGCACGCGCGCTGACCCCTTCGTTCCCCGGCCGCGAGGCCGGCAGAGAGGACCGTCATGTCCGATTCCGAGCGCTACGACCCGCTGACCCCGAGGAACCCCAAGGCCACGAAGGACACCCAGGAACGCCGGATGCCGCGCGGTCTCATCATCCGGCTCTTCGCCTACCTGGTGGTCGGCCATGTGATCGCGGCCTTCCTCTACCTGCTCTTCGTGGTGGCGGGCGCGGAGTGATCGCGGGGCTGATCCATCGGCCCTGATGCCTCCGTGCTGATCGCCCGGCGCCGATGCCTCAGCCCTGGTCGAGCAGGCGTTCGCGCAGCCGCTCCCGGGTCTCGGGGGAGACCTTCAGCCCCTCCGCCAGATAGCGGTCCGTCGTGCCCCAGGTCTCGTCGATGGCCGCGAACGCCGCCGCGAGATAGGCGGCCTCCGCCCCGAAGAGCGGGTTCAGGAGCTCCATCACCTCGGCGGACATCCCGGTCTCGGACATGTCCGAGCGCTTCACCTTGTACCGGCGGTGCGGATCGTTGGACTTGAGGTAGTCCGCCTCGATCGCCTCGCGCTCGACGCCGACCGCGAGCAGCGACACCGCGATCGACAGACCGGCCCGGTCCTTGCCCGCCGCGCAGTGCATCAGGGCCGGCACGCTGTCCTCCGCCAGGGCGTGCAGCACCCGGCTGTGCTCGGCGGTGCGGTCCACGATGGTCGAGCGGTACATGGTCAGCATGCGCTCGGTGCCCCTGCCGTTCGCCAGGATCGAGCGCAGCTGCTCGATGTTCCCGTCGCGCACCAGCCGCCAGAACTCGGCTCCGTCGGCCGGGTCGGAGAGCGGAATGCTGACATTACGGACACCGGCCAGCTCGATGTCGTACCCGTCGAGCTTGTGGTCGGCGGAGTTGCGGAAGTCGAAGACCGTGTGCAGCCCGAGCCCGCCGAGGAAGAGCGCGTCCTCGGCGCTGGCGTGCGCCAGGTGGCCGCTGCGGTAGAGCCTGCCGAAGGCGGTGCGCCGTCCGTCCGCGGTGGGGAGTCCGCCCACGTCACGGAAGTTGCGCACTCCGGTCAGTGCGGTCTCGGTCGGCGGGACCTGCGGCACCTGCTGCGTCACGGTGGCTCCTGGAATCTCTGGCGTCGGCGCGGCTCTCCGGCGAGGGCGCCCCTGTGACGATACGACATCGATTCGGCGGAAAATCAGCGGTCCGCTGATGGGGTGTCAGAGGGGGTGAGTGCGGTGTGTCCGTATTGATGCATTTCGCAGAACATGCCCCGCTAATGGGGGAGATGGGATTCCGTAGGTGAGCGGGATCATATCCGTGACAGACCGTGGCGGCGGCGCCCGGATGTTTTCCCGGTATCCGTACGGAAAGCCAAGATCCGTAATCCACGGAGTGTGACGGGAAATCCGGAGCGAAATTGAATCGATGATTCCGGCATGCAACCGACGGCTTGTTCCTGCCGTCCTCACTCGTTTACGGTCACCGTCAATCCGGACGGACCGCCTAATCCTGCCGCCGCCCGGAATTCGCACCCACCCACTCACGCGTGGCAGGAGCGGGGGAACCAGGTAAGCCGCCGGCCCGGAGCGATCCGGACCGGCTCGGGGTGAAGTCGCCACCCGGCGGCCGGGCATCTCCAGCCCGAACCCGACAGCTCACCTCGCAGGCGCCGGAGAGGAACTTCCCCATGCCCGCAAAGGGTAAGCACCGTCGTCCCAAGTCCGGCCCGATCCACCGCGGCGTCCTCGCCGCGGGTACCGGCGGCGCCGTACTCGCCCTCCCGCTGATCGGCGCCACCGGCGCCCACGCCGCGGAGAAGGCGGCCCCCGCCGTCAAGCCCATCGCCGCGCAGAGCGCACAGCAGGCCGCACCGCAGGCCGCGCCCGCCAAGGCGAAGGCCGCCCCGAAGACGTACTCCGTCGTCTCCGGCGACTACCTCGCGAAGATCGCGGCCGAGCACCAGGTCAAGGGCGGCTGGCAGAAGCTGTACCAGGACAACCGCACGGCCGTCGGCGAGAACCCCAGCCTGATCTTCCCGGGCATGAAGCTCACCCTCGGCGCCAAGGCGTCCGGCTCCGCCGCGCCTTCGGAGGCCAAGAAGGCCGCTCCGGCTCCCAAGGCCGCTCCCAAGGCCGCGCCGAAGAAGGCCGAGCAGGCCCCGAAGAGCGACACCCTCTCGGCCGACGAGTCCGACGCCGCATCGGCCGGCACCTCCGCGCAGACCGGTTCCTCCGAGGCCAACGGCTCCGGCTGGTCCGCCCCGCTCGCCAGCGCCAATGTCACCACCCAGTACCGGGCTTCCGGCGCCAGCTGGTCCAGCGGCTACCACACCGGCTCGGACTTCCAGGCCGCCTCCGGCACCCCCGTCCTCGCCATCGGACCGGGCACCGTGGTCTCGGCGGGCAACAGCGGCTCGTACGGCAACGAGGTCGTCATCCAGCACGAGGACGGCATGTACTCCCAGTACGCCCACCAGTCCTCGCTGAACGTCTCGGTCGGCCAGACCGTCACCGGCGGCCAGCAGATCGGCCTCTCCGGCTCCACCGGCAACTCCACCGGCCCGCACCTCCACTTCGAGGTCCGCACCGGCCCGAGCTACGGCTCCGACGTCGACCCGATCGCCTACCTGCGACAGCACGGCGTCTCCCTCTGATCCGAGGGCAGCAAGAAGTGATCGAGGGGCGGTGCGCGGCGGCGCACCGCCCCCCCCGCTTATTCCGGCTTTACCAAAACCTGACCGGGTGGTCTATCTCACCACCCGTCAACCCCGTATTACGGTCGCGTAGGTCACATTGAACGGTGCAGGATATGTGCTTGTGGCAGACGATTCGAGAACCCAGCAGCAGAACACCATCGGGTCGTACGCGGCGATCGGGGACAGTTTCACCGAAGGTGTCGGAGACCCCGGCCCCGACGGCACCTTTGTCGGCTGGGCGGACCGGTTCGCGGTTCTGCTCGCCGACCGGCTCCCGGCCCCCGACGCGGCGACGAGCCCGGACGAGACCCGGCACGGGAACTTCCGTTACGCCAATCTCGCCGTACGCGGACGCCTTCTCGACCAGATCGTCGAGGAGCAGCTCCCCCGCGCCAAGGAACTGGCCCCCGACCTGGTCACCTTCTGCGCGGGCGGCAACGACATCATCCGGCCCGGCACCGACCCCGACGATCTGGCCGAACGCTTCGAGCGGGCCGTGGCGGACCTGACCGGCGCGGTCGGCACCGTCATGGTCACCACCGGGTTCGACACCCGGGGCGTTCCGGTGCTGCGCCACATGCGCGGCAAGATCGCCACGTACAACGTCCACCTGAGGGCCATCGCCGACCGCTACCACTGCCCCGTGCTCGACCTGTGGTCGCTGCGGTCGGTCCAGGACCGGCGCGCCTGGGACGCCGACCGGCTCCACCTGTCGCCCGAGGGCCACACCCGCGTCGCGCTGCGCGCCGCCCAGGTCCTCGGCCACGACGTGCCGGCCGACCCGGACCAGCCCTGGCCGCCGCAGGCCCAGCGCAGCCCCTTCGACGCGCGCCGCGACAACATCCAGTGGGCGCGGGAGTACCTCGTGCCGTGGATCGGCCGGCGGCTGCGCGGCGAGTCGTCAGGCGACCACGTCGAGGCGAAGCGGCCGGACCTGCTGCCCCTGTAGGGATCAGGGATTGAGCAGGGGGAGCGTACGCCGGGACGGGCCGGGGACCGCGGGCCCGGCCGGCGGCCCGCCCGTCGCGAACCCGGCGGGTATCCGCTCCAGGACACCGCCCGCGAACACGTCGTACAGCGGCAGCGTCTCCAGGTGCACATAGCCGATGTGGCAGTCGCAGACGGCGAGCGGACAGGCCCGCGGGCCCAGTGCCCGGCGGAAGCTGCCGTCGTAGAGGTTGCCCAGCTCCGCCTTGACGAAGTGGCAGCGCCGCACCGTGCCGTCGCCGTCCACCGAGATCACCGACTCGCCCGTCCGGCAGGGCAGCCCCGCCGAACGGTGCGGATGCCTGCTGTAGGGGAAGAGCGGGTCCAGCTCGGTCCACCGCTCCGCCTCCTCGTCGGTGTACGTCCGCCCCTCGGCGGCGTTCACCCAGAGGTAGACCTCCTCGGGCAGCGCCGCCCGCAGCCGCCGCGCCTCGGGAAGGTGCGCCTCGAACCCCACCACACCCACGCTGTAGCGGATGCCTCGTGCGGAGAGCTCGCGGCACCTGTCCAGGAACCGCTCGTACGGTGTCTGCCCCGGGTGGTACGTGCACCAGAGCGCGACCTTCTCCGGATCGGCGTCCGCCAGCCATGCGGTCCGGCCGCTGAGGTTCGTCTGGATGGCGACCCGGCCGATGTGCGGCAACTGGGACAGCTCGGTCAGCGCCCGCCGGTACCAGGACCGCACCAGGCCCTCGCCCCACGGGGTGAACAGCACCGAGAGGCGGTCGCCGGTCTGCGCAGCCGCCCACGCGGTGAACCGCTCCAGCGCCTCCCGGTCGGCCGTCAACTGGACTCTGCTGTCACGTCGTTTGGCGAACGGGCAGTACGGACAGTCGTAGTCGCACGAGGCCAGCGGGCCCCGGTACAGGATGGTCAGGTCCATGGTCCGCTCACTTCCGCTCGTACGCGGCCATCGCGGCCCGCACCCCGGGGGAGAACAGCGCCGGACCCAGCGCGTCCGAGTGGGCCAGCCCCAGCGGGGAGAGCCGCAGGAGCCCCTCCGGCGCCTGTGCGTCCAGCCAGCCCCGGTCCGCGAACCGCTCCAGCTCGGCGGGGAAGTCCTCGCGGGGGTCCGTGCCGAAGCGGGCGCGGTAGTCGGCCAGGGGCAGGCCCGCCGCCTGGAGCAGCGACTGGAGGAGGTGGCGCCTGCGGGCCTCCGCCGCGTCGACGTACCGGCCGACCTCGGCCCGGGAGAAGTCCCCGGTTGCGGTGAAGCCGTCGATGATGGAACGGATCTCCCGCATGTCCACGGCGTAGTCGAAGGAGTAGTGCAGGGCCGCCGTGTAGGAACGGGCCCCGCAGCCCAGCCCGATCATGCCGTCGGTCTGGCAGGCGTGGTCCTCGGGGCCGTCCTGTGATTCCCCGGGGGCGTCGGCGCGCCGGAACATCCGCATCGACACCTGCTCGTAGCCGCACGCCAGCAGATGGTCGCGGCCCACCGCGTAGAGCCGCAGCCGCTGCTCGTCCCAGGCGGCCTGCTCCAGGGCCTCCGCCTCCGGGCCGGCCGCGGCGCCCAGGCGGTGCAGGCCGGTCAGCGGGCGGACGTACAGCGGGTAGAGATACAGCTCCTCGGGGCGCCAGGCGAGCGCGGCGTCCAGCGAGGCGAGCCAGGTGCGCTCGGTCTGGCCGTCGATGCCGTAGATCAGATCGATGTTCAGCACCGGTATCCGGGCGTCCCGGATCCGGCCGAGGGCGGCCTCCACCTCGGCCCGGCGCTGCGGGCGGACGGCGGCCCGGGCCTCCTCGTCCACGAAGCTCTGCACACCGATGCTGACCCGGGTCGTGCCCCGGCCCGCCAGCACCGCCAGCCGGTCGGCGGTCGCGGTCGAAGGGGACGTCTCCACCGACAGCGGCACCGCGAGCAGGTCGGCGCCCATCCGCTTCTCCGCTATGTCGCAGAGCCGCTCCAGCTCGTCCGCTGTGAGGAAGGTCGGGGTCCCGCCGCCGAACGCGGCGGCGGCGAACCGCACCGGCGCGGAGTCGCCGAGCGCGTCCCGCACGGCCACGGCCTGCCGGTCCAGGGCGTCGAGATAGCGGGTCGTCAGCTCCTCGGGCGCACCGATCCGGGTGAAGAGATTACAGAAGCCGCAGCGGACCTCGCAGAACGGTATGTGGAGGTAGAGGGAAAGGGCGTCCTTGGGCTCCGCCGCCCACAGCTCGCGGAGCGCGGGCCGGTCCGGCAGAGGGCGGTAGGCCGTCTTGTGCGGATAGGCGTAGACGTAACTCTCGTACGGCCGGACGGCGGGCAGGCCTGTCGCCCTCGCGGTGCTGATGGTCATCGGGAGGCCCCCGGTTCGAGGAAGAAGTGGGCGTACGGCACGGTCCAGACGGCTTCGTGGCCGAGCCGGTGGCCGGTGTAGCCGTCGTCGCCGTAGGCCGTGCCGTGATCGGAGCAGACGATCGCGAAACAGCGGCGTCGGCTGCTCGCGGCGGCGAAGAGCCGGCCGATGTGCCGGTCGACGTACTCCAGGGCGGCCGCGTGTGTGGCCCGGGAGTCGCCCGCCTCACGGGTCGCGCCCGGGGTGTGGAACCAGTTCGGCTGGTGCAGCGCGGACACGTTGACGAAGAGGAAGAGCCGCTGCTCGGGCGGCAGCTCCGCCACGACCTTCTCGGCCCGGCTCACCTGCTCCTCGAACGAGGTCGGCGACGCGACGCCGAACTCCGGCTCCCAGTGGCTCTCCTGGAACAGGGAGGGCAGCACCGACCCCAGCGGCCCCTGCCGGTTGAAGAACCCGACCCCGCCGACGCACACCGTGCGGTAGCCCTCGGCGGCCAGCCCCGACACCAGGTCCGGGGTGTCGAAGACGAACGTGCCGTCCGCCGTCGACTCGCTGCCCGCGAAGCGCGCCGCGAACAGCCGGGGATGCGGGCCGGGGGCGGCGGGCGTCGGCAGGAACCCGGCGAACATCGCCTGGTGCGAGGCGTAGGTGAAACTGCCGGGCGCGTGCCGCTTCTCCCAGACGCCGCCGGGCAGCTGCCGGGCCAGGTTCGGGATGCGTCCGGCGGCGGCCAGCTCGACGGCGACGTCGTGGCGCAGGGTGTCCAGGGTGACCAGCAGCAGGTCATGGCTGCCGACGACCTCGGCCATATCGGGCCGACCGGGGTCGGTGGCGGGTTCAGAGAGGGGTGACGGCACGGTGGTTCCTCGCTCGGTCCAGTACGGCGGCGACCTGCGCCGCATAGGTGTCCAGTCCTTCGGCGCCGCTGCCCGGCAGTCCGGTCAGTCCGGGCAGCAGATCACCGAAGGCGTTGACCTCACCGACGGCGAAGCGCCGCCAGCCGGCCGCGGGCAGCAGGTCGACGCCCACGCACAGCGTCCCGGGGAAGCAGGCGGCGGCCCGCTCGCACACCGCCAGCGCCTCGCGCCAGCAGCCACCCACCGCCGATACGGCGGCCCGGACCTCGTCGAGGTCCCCGCGGGCGCCCCCGAGATGAAGGTTGGTCATGGGGGAGAGGCTCGTCCGGACGACGGCGTGGGTCGCCCTGCCGCCGACCACCACGATCCGCAGATCGGCGGCCCGCCCCCGCTGGGACGCCTTCGGCAGCCAGCGCTCGATGTGCAGCCCGTCGGGGGCGAGCGCGTCCACGATCGCGCCCACCTCCCGCTCCGTGGTGTACCGGCGGACCCGGAGCGAGTTGAACAGCCGCCCCTCGGCGTCCCGTTCCACCGAGGTGCTCGCCCTGACCCGGCCGGGACCCGCGGTCTCCACCGCCAGCACCCCCGAGGCGGACGAGCCGTGGGCGAGCTTCACGAACGCCCGGGGCATCCGGTGCTCCCGCATCAGCGCCCGTACGTCGGACCAGTCCCGCACCCGGGCCGCCCGGCGGCCGGACGTCGGCGAGGCGGGCACGGGGACCCCCGCATCCTCCAGGAGGGCGTGGCAGAGCCGCTTGTCGAAGAGGGCGGCGATGTCACCGGGGGAGGTGAGCACCTCGGCACCGGCCGCCGAGGCAGCCCGTGACACCTCTCCCACCGCACTGAGGAACCCGGCGTACCACCGCGCGGACCCCTCCACCCGGGTCGGATCGTCGACGCCGCGCAGCAGCCGCTCCACCTCCGCGTTCTCGCCGGGCGAGTCGATCCGTACGGTCTCGCCCGGGTCGAACGACGCCTCGCCGCCCAGCACCTGGAGCCAGGACACGACCCGGGCCGGCGCCGGCCCGGCGGCCCGCACGGCCTCCTGGAAGAAGGCGACCCGGCGGTTCTCCGGATTGCCCACCACCGCGAAGCGCGGAGCCGCCGCGCCCCTGGGGCTACTCGCTGACGGCGACATAGCGCTCTGGTTCGTCGTCCGGGTCCCCGTAGTCCTCCTCGGCCTCGTCGCCCTCGACCACGGCCGGGGCGCACGCGGCCCTGATGCGGTCCAGCACCGGGCCGGTGAGGTAGTGGTGGCGCAGGTCGAGTGAGGACAGGTGGTTCAAGGGCTGCCCGTTCAGCAGGGCCTCGCCGCCCGTGTCGCTGAGGGTGCCCATGGACAGCGCGAGGGTCTCCAGCTGGGCGACGACAGGGGCCGACGCCACGGCGGCCGCCATCTCGTCCTGGATCTCGCTGTTCTGCAGGCCCAGGTGGCGCAGCCGGGGGAACGTGCCGCCCGACAGGACCGGTCCGATGTCCTCGACCGTGGCGTCGGCGCCGTACCACGAACTGCCGAACCACAGGTCCAGCCGCTCCAGCGCGGGCAGTTCGCTCGCGGCGACCGCCCGCACCAGACCACCGGGCAGGCCGCCGGACTCGAAGCGCAGCGACTTCAGCGCCGTATGACGGATGGGCCGCAGCCCCAGCCCCTCCTGGCCGCAGCCCCGGACCGTGAACTCCTCCAGCAGCGGCAGTGCTTCCAGCACCGGCGTGATGTCGCACATGCGCAGCCACGACACCTCGCACTCCTCGCCCACCACATCGGCGAGGAAGAGTCCCCGCAGGGCCGGGAAGCGGTCGGCGTGGGCGACGATCAGTTCCACCACCGGGGCGAACGGTGTGTACTCCTCACGCCACCAGGGGCCGATGACGAGCGCCCGGACCCGGGCCGTGTCCACGGTGTCGAGGAACTGCTGCCACAGGACGCCGAAGTCCGTCTGCTCGTCGTGGTCGCACTCCAGCCGCCAGGCCACCGCGTCGGCGGCGGGCAGGGGCACGGACGCCGCCGGGGTGTGGACCGGCAGGCCGTGGAAGTGCTCAGGATGCTGAATACGGATGTACGTCATGACACCTCACTCCGAAACGGCGGTGTAGCGGCCCTCGGCGCCCCGGTTGTCCCAGGGCTCGTTCCGCTCGGACAGGTCGACGTGCACCCCGTGCGGCTCCAGGGCCGAGCGGACCCGCTCCTCCATCGCCTCGCTGAGGAAGTGGTGGTGGAGATCGAGCGTGTCGAGATGGGTGAGCGGCTGCCCTTCGAGGAGCGCGGCCGCACCCTCGTCGCCCAGCGTCCCGTTCGACAGGTCGAGGGTCTTGAGCCGGGCGACGACCGGGGCCGATGCGACGGCGGCCGCAATCTCGTTCTGCACCTCGCTGTTGCGCAGGCCCAGGTGGTGGAGGCGGGGGAAGCGGGTGCCGGAGAGCAGCGGCGCGAGGTCCGCCACATCGGTGTCGCCACCGTAGGCCGACACGCCGAGCCAGAGGTCGAGCCGCTCCAGGGCGGGCAGTTCGCTGTCCAGCACCCCGCGGACCACCTGGACGGGCAGACCGCCCGCCTGGATGGTCAGCGCCCGCAGCCGGTCGTGCTTCACCGGCGGGAACACCAGGTCGGTGCCGCCCCGCGCCCCGAACTCCGTCAGCGCGGGGAACGCGGCCAGCAGGGCCGTGACGTCCGACTGCTCGATCCAGGTGATCTCGGCCTGCTCCGCCTCCAGGTCCCCGACGAACACCGCCTCCAGCGAGGTCAGCCGGTCGGCGGCGGCGATCACCAGACCGATGGGCACGGCGGAGTTCTCGTCGTACGCCTCGCCCCACTGGCCGATGATCAGCGCCCGGACCCCGGCCGGGTCGACCGCGTCCAGGAAGTCGGCGAACTCCTGTTCCCAGGGACGGTCCCGGTCGTCGTCGCCGTACGGCTCCACGGAGATGCGCCAGGCCACATCATCGGCGGCGGGCCGGTCGGCCGGATCGTCCTTGGGCTGGAAGTCGACGGCCGGAAGGCCGCCGAACGCTTGCAGATGCTCCGCACCGTACATCGCACTGAACTCCTGGTCCTGGGGACGGCTGATGTCCGCAAGGTTTATCAAGCCGCACTGACAACGCCGCGACCGGGACGGCCCCGAGCCCGCCGGCACCCCTCCGAGCCTGCGGGGAGGGCCCGTTGTCAGACCCTGCCCGTAGCGTTTTTCCCATGGTCGGCACAGCGGGTGCCGCGACCGAGGGGAGACGTCTGTGTACCGGCAGGGCGATGTACTGATCATGGCGCTGGAGGAGTCGGCCGTGCCCGCCCCCTTCCTCAAGGCCTCGGGCGAACTGCGCGACGGGCGGGGGCGCCTGGTGCTCGCGCTGGGGGAGGTGACCGGGCACGCGCACGCCGTGCAGGGGCCCGGCCGGCTGATCCGGGAGGCGGGACCGTTCGGCCCGATGCTGCTCCATCTCCCCGAGGGCGGGCGGGTGGTGCACGAGGAGCACGCCACGATCGCGCTGCCGCAGGGCTGGTTCCGGGTGGTGCGCCAGCGGGAGTACGCGCCCGGCGCGATCCGCATCGTCGCGGACTGACCGGGACCGGAGCCGCCGGCCGCCTGCGGCCGCCACGGCGGACCACCGGCACAGAAGACAGACATCAGACCGAGCACAGCAGGGGACGGGACAACCGATGCAGCACGTGAATTCCTGGCGGGACGTGGCGGCGGCGACCGGCGCGGCGGACCGGGCGGCCGCCGAGGAGGGCGTGCGGCGCGCCTACCGCACCGCCGGACTCGCCGAGCCCGAGCAGATCGTCTGGGCCCCATCGCCCCGGGCCGCCGTCGAAGCCGTCGAGAAGCTGGCCGACGCCGGACGGTCGGTGCGCGAAGAGGTCCGCACCCGGCCGTGGGCCGAGGAGCGCCGCCGCATGTACGACGAGCTGGGCCCGGCGGGCTGGTCCGCCCTCTGGTCCGCCACCGGGGCCCAGCTGTGGGAGACCACGGCCGCGCTCGCCGAGCGCATACGGTCGGGGGTCGTCGCCGATCTGGCGGCGCGGCCGGAGGACGAGGGCGCGGTGCGGCTGGTGCTGCTCGACGCGGTGCTCGGGCAGCACGACGCCGCCTGGCTGGCCGCCTTCGAGGGGCGCGGCGACCGCCTCACCGGTCTGGCGGAGGTAGCCCGGAACGCCGGCTGGTGGTGGCCGTACGAGAGGGCCGTGGTGATCAGCGAGCGGCCCGAGGTCCTGCACCGCGATGAGGCGGGCAGGCTCGACCACGGCGAGGGGGCGGCCCTCGCCTACGGGGACGGGTTCGCCCTTTACGCATGGCGCGGCATGCCGGTGCCCGCCGCGTTCCTGGCGGAGCTGGCGACCCTCACCCCGCAGCGCATACGGGAGGAGGAGAACGCGGAGCTGCGCCGCGTGATGCTGGAGTACTACGGCTACGACCGCTATCTCACGGAGTCGGGGGCCGAGCCCGTCCACCGCGACGAGACGGGCATCCTCTGGCGCATCGCGCTCGACGGGGACGAGGACGTGGTGATGGTCGAGGTGGTCAACTCCACCCCGGAGCCGGACGGCACACACCGCACCTACTGGCTCCGCGTACCGCCCGCGACGCGGACCGCCAAGGACGGGGTCGCCTGGACGTTCGGGCTGGAGGGCGCCGCCTACGCCCCGGTGCGCCAGACCTGACGCGCCGGAGCCGACCCGGCAGACGCGTCAGCCGGTCAGCGCGGCGTGGTCGATGCCCAGCTCGCGGGCGAGCGCGTCGTCGGTCCAGCGCAGCATCGTGGCCCGGGAGAGCGGACCCGCGTACGACGTCATCTGCACGGCCAGACCGTCCAGCAGGGCGGTCAGCCGCCAGGCCGCCGACTCCGGATCCTCGCACCGGAACTCACCGGCGGCGGCGCCCTCCTCGATGACCTCGGCCAGCTCCGCCTTCCACCGCTGGTCGAGGTCGCCCGCCACCTCGCGCAGGGCCGGCTCCCGCAGGGAGGCCGCCCAGCCCTCGATCCACAGCCGCCACCCCTTGGCCTGCCCGGTCGGCGCGTACCACCGGACCGCGGCCCGCAGCCGCCGCACGGCGGAGGTGCGGCGGGCCAGCAGCTTCCGCAGATGGGCGAGATCGGCCTCGGCCGCGTACGCGAAGGCGGCGGCGACCAGCTTCTCCTTGGTCGAGAAGTGGTAGAGGACCAGGGCGTTGCTCACCCCCAGCGCGGACGCCACATCGGCGATCCGCACGGAGGAGGCCCCACGGATCTCGATCTGTTCGACCGTCGCCCTCAACAGCTCCTCGCGCCGCTCCGCCACGTTCAACCGGACTCTTGCCACCCGACCACCCTAGTCAATGTTCCGGTCACTGCCGGTCACCGAAATTCCTGCCCTCACCTACATGACGCGACGGAGGCCGCCGGATGTGACACCCCTGGGGCCTGTCGTCGCCCGGCCGCCCGCCGGGCGGCCGGGCCGGAATCCTCGGGGCGGCAAGCACGTTGGACTCTGCATGACGTCATTCGAACCGGCACAGGAAGCGCTGCTCCGCCTCATCGGCGAGCACGACGGGGGAGTGCTGGTCACTCTTAAACAGGACGGGCGGCCCCAGCTGTCCAACGTCAACCACGCCTACTACCCGGACGAGCAGGCGATCCGGGTATCGGTCACCGAGGGCCGGGCGAAGACCCGCAATCTGCGGCGGGACCCCCGCGCGAGCTACCACGTCACCAGTGACGACCGATGGGCCTGGACCGTCGTGGACGGCACCGCCGAGCTGACCCCGCCCGCCGCCGAACGGGACGATGCCACGGTGGAGGCCCTCGTCGCGCTCTACCGCGACGTCCGCGGTGAGCACCCGGACTGGGAGGACTACCGGCGGGTCATGGTCGCGGACCGCAGGGTGGTGCTCACCCTGCGCATCGAGCACGTCTACGGGCAGCCACGTGGCTGAACCCCCACCGGACGGCCTCTCCTCCGTTCAGCATCCTCTTCTCGCCCTGTCGGACAGTCCGACGATAATGAGACGACACCGACTCCCCCAGGAGATGTTGTGACCGGCGCCGACTACTTTGTTCCTTTCCGTACGAAACTGCGTTCGATGCGCTCCGAGCCCTTCGGGGCCGATCCCGCGGGAGCGCGGATGCAGCGCATCCTCAGCTCGCCGAACTTCGCCGACGGGGTGTTCCAGAACCCACTGGGTGCCCGGACCAGGCCGTCCGGTTCCACGCTGGAATTCGCCAAGATCTACTTTCAGAAGGAGCAGCGGCTCCGCAGGGCTCCGGCAGGCACCGTCCCGGTCCATGCCACGACCCTCGCCGATCTGGCCGCACCGCCCGCCACGGGGCTGCGGCTGACCTGGATGGGCCACTCCAGCGTCCTCGCCGAGATCGACGGCCGCCGCGTTCTGTTCGACCCGGTCTGGGGTGAGCGGTGTTCCCCGTTCCCCTTCGCCGGACCCAAGCGCCTGCACCCGGTGCCGGTGCCGCTGGCCACGCTCGGCCCCGTCGACGTGGTGGTGATCTCCCACGACCACTACGACCACCTCGACCTGCCGACGATCCGCGCGCTGGCGGGCACGGACACCGTCTTCGCCGTGCCGCTCGGGGTCGGTGCCCATCTGGAGCGCTGGGGAGTGGCTCCCGACCGGCTGCGCGAACTCGACTGGAACGAGACGGCGAAGGTCAACGGGATCAGCCTCACCGCCACCCCCGCGCGCCACTTCTGCGGCCGTGGCCTGCGCAACAACCAGCACACCCTGTGGGCCTCCTGGGCCGTCTCCGGCCCGGAGCACCGGATCTACCACAGCGGGGACACCGGCTACTTCCCCGGATTCCGCGACATCGGCGCCGAGCACGGCCCCTTCGACGCCACGATGATCCAGATCGGCGCCTATTCGGAGTACTGGCCGGACATCCACATGACCCCCGCCGAGGGGATGCGCGCCCACCTGGACCTCCAGGGCGGACGCCCGCACGGCGTGATGGTGCCGATCCACTGGGGCACCTTCAACCTGGCCCCGCACGCCTGGGCCGAGCCCGCCGAGTGGACGAAGGACGCCGCCGAGGAGGCCGAGCAGCCGGCGGCGTTCCCCCGGCCGGGCGAACCCTTCGAACCTGCCGGAACGCTCCCGGTGGAGACCTGGTGGCGCGCGGTATCCGCCCCGATGGCCGCCCCGCAGTGGCGTACGGCGACATCGGACGCGGTCCCGGGCGGCGCACCGGTGGCGCGGCGGGACCTCGATGTGGCGGGCGAGCGGTGACGAAGGCGAAGCGGTGATGAACGGGAAGCGGTGACGTAGGTGACGGGGGAGCGGGCCCTCCGGGCGCTCGCTCCCTCTCCCGCCCCGTGGGAGGGAGAAGTTCTAGCCGCTCCCGGTGGGCGCGGGTTTGCGGGCCGGCTCGCGTTCATCGGTCAGCGCGGGCGGCATGGGGGAGGCTCCGCCGGCCGAGGTGCAGGTCTCCTTGCCGCTGATCACCCCGCAGGCCCGCGCGGAAGCCGGGTAGGGCGCCTCAACCCTGGGGGAGTAGGTGTCGTTCTCATAGGTCACCGAGCGCTCGTTGCGGGCTCCTCGGGGGCCCTCCACCCTGGCCGTGTCGTCGACGTGGGCATCGGTGATCCGGGCCCAGGCGGCCCGGCAGCGGGGGCTGTAGCGCAGTTCGATGTAGGTGCGGTCCGACCAGGTCGCGGCGGCCGTCCAAGCCCCGATGTGGCAGCCCATCCGCTGGGAATCCTTGTTCCGGCATTCGAATTCCAGGCACTGGGGTTCACCTTGTGCTTTTCCCTGGTTCTGCCCCTCGGCGTCGGTTCCCCCGAATATCCAGCCACCGATCAGTATTCCGGCCACCAGTGCCATGCAGGCGGATACCGCGGAGATGAGGGTCACTCTCGTGCGGAACGCCCCGACCGGCGGGACGGGCTCGGCTGAGCCCTCGTGCTGTGGGGCCTCGTGCTGTGAAGCCTCGGGCGGTAAGTCCTCGCCGGGAGCAGCTCTTTCCTGCCCGATCGGGGCGCTCCGGGCCCCGGGTCTGCGGCCGTCCTGCTCCCGCTCGCGCTGGATCAGCAGGGCGGTAGCGGGCACCCCGACAGCCGCCGCGAATTCGGTGATCGCCGTTGCCGGCGGCAGCGCCTTGCCGTTGAGGTAACGCTCCCAGGAGGACCGGCTGTAGGAGGTGCGTTCGGCCAATGCGCTGAGGGTCAGGCCGCGGCGCATGCGCAGGGAACGTAACTGCGCTGCCAGGGAACCGCGATCTCCGTGCAATTCATCCATATCATGCCTGCCTGTCATGAAATTGGGCTTCCTTGCGCTCAGGAATGGTGCGGACACAGCTCTTATTCTTTCCCGGCCGACGGACGAACACGAGCGGGCCGGCACCCCGGTGTACGGGGGTGCCGGCCCGCGAGGCCGTGCGGTGGTGCCGTTCCTTGCGCCGGGGTCAGACCGCCGGGGCGGGGTACGTCGGGTACTCCACGCCGGAGACGTGCTGGACGACCCGGATGACCTGGCACGAGTAGCCGAACTCGTTGTCGTACCAGAGGTAGAGGATCGCGTTGTCGCCGTCGACCTTGGTGGCGCCCGCGTCGACGATCGAGGCGTGGCGCGAGCCGATGAAGTCGCTGGAGACCGCGTCGGGTGCGCTGATGAAGTCGATCTGGCGCTTGAGCGGGGAGGCCAGCGACACATTGCGGAGGTAGTCGAGGACCTCCTCGCGGGTGGTCTCGCGCCCCAGCCGCAGGCTCAGGATCGCGATCGAGACGTCCGGCACCGGGACGCGGATGGAGCTGCCGGTGATCGGCGCGTCCAGGTCCGGCAGGGCCTTGGCCACGGCGGACGCGGCGCCGGTCTCGGTGATGACCATGTTGAGCGCCGCCGAACGGCCGCGCCGGTCGGAGCTGTGGTAATTGTCCAGCAGGTTCTGGTCGTTGGTGTACGAGTGGACGGTCTCCACGTGGCCGCGCAGGACGCCGTACTCGTCCGCCATCGCCTTGAGCGGCGGGACGATCGCGTTGGTGGTGCAGGACGCGCAGGACAGGATCTGCTCGTCGTCCTTGATCGTGTCGTGGTTGACCCCGTGGACGATGTTGGGGACGTCGCCCTTGCCCGGGGCGGTCAGGACCACCTTGGCGATGCCGGGGCGCAGGTGGTTCGAGAGCCCCTCGCGGTCGCGCCACCTGCCGGTGTTGTCGATCAGGATGGCGTCCTTGATCCCGTACTCGGTGTAGTCCACCGACGTCGGGTCGTCCGAGTAGATCACCTTGATCTCGTTGCCGTTGGCGATGATCTTGCTATTCGCCTCGTCGACGGTGATCGTGCCCGAGAACTGGCCGTGGATCGAGTCGCGCCGCAGCAGTGAGGCGCGCTTGACGATGTCCTGGCCGGAGGCCTTGCGTACGACGATGGCGCGGAGCCGCAGCCCGTTGCCGGAGCCGGCCTTCTCGATGAGGAGGCGGGCGATGAGGCGGCCGATGCGGCCGAAGCCGTAGAGGACGACATCGCGCGACTCGCGGCGGTCGATCTTGTTGGCGCCGGTCGCCCCGGAGACGGCCTCGGCGGTGAAGTCCTCCACCGTCAGGCCGCGGTCGTCGGCGCGGTACGTCGCGGCCAGCATGCCTATGTCGATCTGGGAGGGGCCGAGGTCCAGCGTCGTCAGGGCCCGCAGGAACGGCATCGTCTCGGTGACGGACAGCTCCTCACCGGCGATCTGCCGGGCGAAGCGGTGGGTCTTGAGGATGCTGACCACCGACTTGTTCACCAGGGAGCGGCTGTGCAGCAGGACGTTCACGTCCTGCTCACGGTGCAGCTTCCCGATGATCGGGATCATCGACTCCGCGATCTCCTCGCGGTGCATCCAGTTGGTGAACGAGTCGTCATTGACAGTCACGTGTTTATCTTTCGAGCTAGGCGGCGCTCATATGGTAGCCGCCCCGGTCTGCTCATCATCCAGGTGGTCCCGCCCGGGAGGCCCGGGGGCGGGCGCTCCGGTGTCAATGCGGCGTAATCGGGCGCCCGTGCGAGAGGTCATACCAGAGCGGGACGGATGGCGGGCAAGTTCGACAACTGCCCGTCGCGCACAGGTCGATGGCGACTACCGTGTGTGCTCGGTGATCAACGGGGGGCTCCTGGATGTCGGGTCGGCCCGACCGATGACCCGGACCCCGACCGACCACCGTAGGTGCCACCGCATGAATGCCGACAGGAACGCCGATTCCTGGTGCCCCCTGTACCGAGGACGCTGATGTCTCAACTTCGCGCACCCGCCGCGCGACCCGACCGCCGCGAGGGCGGGCGGCACGGCCGCCCCGGCACGCGCGCCCACTCGGCCACGAGCAGGCCGCGCGCAGCCCAGCCCTCCCCCGAGGGCCGTATACGCCCCCAGTTGCTGCGCACCGCACTGCTTCCCACCATCGCCGCCCTGCTCAGCGGCGCGGCAGCCGTCATCTTCACCATCCGCGACGGCGCCGTCGACCCCTCCCCGAGCCTCTGGGCCGCACTCGGCGGATCGGCCGCCCTGGCCGTCGCCGCCGTCGCGGCCGCCTACCTCGGCGCCCACCGCGTGGCCGGCGCCGTGCTCGACCGCGCGCTGACGCTCCGCCGCGCCAGCGCCCAGGGCCAGGCCGAACTCCAGCGGGTGGTGGAGCAGCTCCGCACCGGGGAACCCGTCGGCCCTCGGCGCCCCCCGCCGCCCCCCGCCCCCGACGGCGACGCCTTCGACCTCCTCGCCCAGGAGCTGGGGCGCGCCCAGGACGCCGCGGTCACCGCCGTCGTCCAGGCGTCCCAGCTCTTCAGCTCCACGGGCAACGAACAGAAGGTCGAGGTCTTCGTCAACCTCGCCCGGCGGCTGCAGTCCCTGGTCCACCGCGAGATCCAGATCCTCGACGAGCTGGAGCACGAGGTCGAGGACCCCGACCTGCTCAAGGGCCTCTTCCACGTCGACCACCTGGCCACCCGCATCCGCCGCCACGCGGAGAACCTCGCCGTCCTCGGCGGGGCCGTCTCCCGGCGCCAGTGGAGCAACCCGGTCACCATGACCGAGGTGCTGCGCTCGGCCATCGCGGAGGTCGAGCAGTACCCCCGGGTCAAGCTGGTCCCGCCGATGGACGGCACCCTGCGCGGCCATGCCGTCGCCGACGTGATCCACCTGCTGGCCGAACTGGTCGAGAACGCCACGGTGTTCTCCGCCCCGCACACCCAGGTGCTGCTGCGCGTCCAGCGCGTCACCGCCGGACTCGCGCTGGAGGTGGAGGACCGCGGCCTCGGGATGCCGGACCACGAGCAGAACCGGATGAACGCCCTGCTCTCCGACCCCGACCAGGTCAACGTCGCCCACCTGCTCCAGGACGGCCGGATCGGCCTGTTCGTCGTCTCGGCCCTGGCCCGCCGCCACGGCATCGCGGTCCGCCTGCAGAGCAACATCTACGGCGGCACCCAGGCGGTCCTCGTCCTGCCGCAGACCCTCCTCGGGACCGACCCCGATACCGCGGCCCCGCCCGGCACCGCCCCCGTACCGCCGCCCGGAGCCGTACACCGGCCACCCGCCGACGACGGACCACCGGCCCCGCCCGCACCGCCACAGGTCCAGGCGGTCCGGCCGCCGGCCGTCCCCGGGTCGCCCGCCCAGGCGCCCGCCGGCCACCCGCGCGATGCCCAGGCACCGGGTTCGCACGCACACGCCGCGCCGGAGAGCCGTCCGCCGCAGCCCCGCGACGAGGCCCCGCCCCTCCCGCTGCGCGCCGAACGGGCCGACCGCCCCGGACCGGCCGCGTCCGCCCCCGACCGGCCCGCACCGGCCGCCTTCGTACCCGAGCAGGTCGCACCGGCCGCCTTCGTACCCGAGCGGGTCGACCGCCCCGCCCCGCCCGCGGCCCGCCCCGAACTGCCCAAGCGGGCCAACCAGGAACACCTCGTACCGCAACTGCGCGAAGCGCCCGCCCCCCGGGTCGAGGACGAGCACGCCCTGCACGACCCGGGTCTCATGGCCGCCTTCCGGCGGGGCGTCGACCTCGCCGAGGCCCAGACCGCCCAGGAGGAGGGGACCGGATACGGCGATGCCACCCCCGCGCCGACCGCCCTCGACGCCCCCCTGGAGACCCTCGCCCCCCTCCCCGTACGCGGAGCCGGACAAACGGCCGGAGCGCCCGCACCCATCGGCCGCCCGCAGACCGGGCACGACCCCTTCCTGCCGGGCCACGCCGTGCCGGAACCCCGTAAAGACACGACTTTCAAGGAGTAGACACGATGGCGAGCGACATGCAGGCCGGTCAGGTCTCGGACCTGGACTGGCTGCTGAGCGGACTGGTCCAACGCGTGCCCTACACGCGCAGCGCGGTGCTGCTCTCGGCCGACGGGCTGGTGAAATCCGTCCACGGCATGGACCCCGACAGTGCCGACCACATGGCCGCCCTGGCCGCCGGGCTGTACTCCCTCGGCCGCAGCGCCGGCGCCCGCTTCGGCGACAACGGCGATGTCCGGCAGGTGGTCGTCGAACTCGACTCCACGCTCCTGTTCGTCTCCACCGCCGGGTCCGGCACCTGTCTAGCCGTCCTGGCCGGACGCGAGGCGGACGCCGCGGTGCTCGGCTACGAGATGGCGATGCTGGTCAAGAGCGTCCGCCCGTATCTGATGACCCCGCTGCGGCAGCCGGCCGGGGCGCCCTTCACCTCGGGGCTGTGAGGATGCCGGCCCCGCAGGACGGGCCCCTGCTCGACGACGCGGCCGGCCGGCTGATCCGCCCGTACACCGTCAGCAACGGCCGCACCCGGCCGTCCACCGGATTCGATCTGCTCTCCCTGGTCATGGCCACGGGCATCCAGCCCGACATCCACCTCGGCCCCGAACACACCGTGGCCCTCGGACTGTGCGAGGGGCCCATGTCCGTCGCCGAGATCGCCGCACACCTCCGGCTGCCCGCGGTCGTCACCAAGGTCCTCCTCTCCGACCTGGTCGACTGCGGTGCGGTCACCGCGCACGCCCCCGCATTCCATGACACACCCACCGACCGATCCCTGCTGGAGGCAGTGCTCGATGGTTTACGACGACAGCTCTGACCGCACCGGAACCACCGAGTTCTTCCCCGTGGCCCTCAAGGTCCTGGTCGCGGGCGGCTTCGGTGTCGGCAAGACGACCTTCGTCGGCGCGGTCAGCGAAATCGCTCCGCTGAGCACCGAGGAACTGCTGACCCAGGTCAGCGTGGGCACCGACAACCTGGAGGGCGTCGAGTCCAAGACGGCCACCACCGTCGCCATGGACTTCGGCCGCATCACCCTCTCCGAGCAGCACGTCCTCTATCTGTTCGGGACGCCGGGCCAGGAGCGGTTCTGGTTCATGTGGGACGAGCTCTCCCAGGGCGCGCTCGGCGCCGTGGTGCTCGCCGACACCCGGCGGCTGGCGGAGTGCTTCGCCGCCGTGGACTTCTTCGAACGGCGCGGCATCGGCTTCATCGTCGCGGTCAACGAGTTCGACGGCGCCTACCGCTACGAACCCGACGAGGTGCGCTCCGCACTCGACCTCGGACCCGAGGTACCCGTCGTCCTGTGCGACGCCCGGATCGCCAGCTCCAGTACGGGGGCGCTGGTCACCCTCGTACAGCACCTCATCAACGCCACCTCGGCACCCGCTCCGCTCCAGGCCTTCGGAGCCCACCAGTGACGTCCTTCGCCACCGGCCGGATGCTGCTGACCCCCGCCGACCGGGACGGCCCGGTCCGGTCGGAGCGGCTGCGGAGGCTGGATCTCGGTGAACGCCCCGACGCCTCGTTCGACGACTTCGACGCCTTCGCCGACAAGGTCGCCGAAGTGACCTCGTCACCCTTCTCGATGGTCAACTTCATCGACGAGAACCGGCAGTTCTTCGCCGGACTGCACACCCCGGCGGGCAACCGCGGCGGCCAGGAACTCGGGGCGGCCGCGGCGGGCAGCAACCGCAGCGCGCGCTACATGGCCCGCGACCACGGCTACTGCCCGCACGTCGTCGTGCGGCGCAAGGCGCTCGTCCTGGACGACGTCTGCGACTACCCGCGGTTCGCCGGCAATCCGGTGGTCGACGAAATAGGCGTCCGCTCCTACCTCGGCGCGCCGCTCATCGACCGTACGGGCATCGCCCTGGGGACCGTCTGCGCCGTCGACACCGTGCCACGCCCCTGGGGTCGAGCCGGCCTCGACACCATCAAGTCCCTCGCCCAGGAACTCGTTCTGCAGATCGACCACCGGGAGGGCTACCACCGTCCCTGACCGGCTCGCCCGGCCGAGGGCTCCTCAACTCCCGGGCGGCGCCGCCGTGCTGCCCCGCAGCACCACCTCCCCGTCGATCCGCACCACCCGGGACCGGGCCGCCGCCGACGGTGCGCGCAGGGCCAGGGCGATCACGCGCTCGCCCATCTCGGTGAGCGGCAGCGCCACCGTGGACAGCGGCGGCGACAACTCCCGTACGAGGGGGATGTCGTCGAACCCCGCCAGCGACATGTCCTCCGGGACCCGCACCCCCGCCTCGCGCAGCGCGGCCAGAGCGCCGACCGCCATCACATCGGTCACGGCGAAGACGCAGGTCGGCCGGGGGCCTTCGGCCGCCAGCAACCGCCGCGCCGCCAGATGCCCGCCCTCCCGGGTGAACGCCCCCCGCACCACCCGGCCGAGACCGATGCCCGCCCCGGCGAGACCCTCGCGGAACCCCGCCAACCGGTCGGCCACCGTGGTCAGTTCGGGCGGCCCGGTCAGTACGGCGAACTCCCGGTGCCCGAGCGCCACCAGCGCCCGCGCGAGCTCCGCGGCTCCGGCCCGGTTCTCCGGCTGCACGGTGTCCACCCGCAGTGACCGGTGCCGGCTGACCACGGCCACCCGCCCGCCCGCGCGCACATACGGATTGAGCTCGGCGTCCATCGCCCGCTCCCAGGCCCGGTCCTGGAACCCGGAGCCGATCAGCAGGATGGCCCGCGCGCGCTGGGCCCGCAGCATCGAGACGTACGCGATCTCCCGGGACGGCTCACGGAAGGTGGAGGCGAGCATCACCAGCAGGTCCTGCTCCGCCGCCGCCCGCATCACCCCGCTGGCGATGCCCGCGAAGTAGGGGTCGCTGACGTCGTGGCAGATCAGCCCCACCGTACGGTTGCCCTCGGCACTGGCGAGGGCCTGCGCGTGGGCGTTGGGGATATAGCCGAGGAGGTCGGCCGCGGCACGTACCCGCGTGCGCAGATCGTCGCGTACCCGCGTGGTGCCGTTCAGCGCCCGGGACGCGGTGGCCGGCGATACGCCCGCCTCGCGCGCCACCGCGTCGAGCGTCACATGGGGTGCCGGGACGCGGCGGCGGGTACCGGAGCGGAGAGGTGTTTCCCGTTCACTCAACTCGACCCCCAGGGGTGCGGTGGTGGCAGGGTCCCGAAACTTCGGGACGACCTATTGACCGTGTGCGCGAACAGTCATTAGCGTGGCGGCACCTTACCAGAAAGCGCTTTCTGAAAGCGCCTTCAGCGCACCACTGCCAGGATCCGCCAGGACCACAGAATCGCACAGCTCGTCACAACTGCCCCCGGGTTCCAGGGAGTTCACCGTGAGTGAGAGCGCGTTGGCCAAGAGGCCCGCAGAGCCGGCGGGGGTCGCCCGCCGGGCGGGACCCACGGCGGGGGAGCGGCTGGCCCGGGCCGCGGAACAGAGCTGGCGGCCCGTGGCGCTGCTGCTCGGCTGCTTCGCCCTCTGGTGGGCGATCGCGGCGGCCGAGCTGGTCGAGCCCTATCTCGTACCGTCACCCGGAGCGACCCTCGACGTCCTTACGGGCAAGGCGGGTTACCTCTGGCAGCACAGCTGGGTGACGACGTACGAGACGCTCCTCGGGTTCGTCATCGCGGTCGCCGTCGGGGTGCTCGCCGCGGTGGTGATGGTGTACTCCTCCACCGTCGAGCGCACGCTCTACCCCGTCCTCCTCTTCGCCCAGGTCGTGCCGAAGATCGCCATCGCCCCGCTCTTCGTGGTGTGGCTCGGGTTCGGTATCGCCCCCAAGATCCTGATCGCCGTCCTCATCGCCTTCTTCCCGGTCGTGATCTCGATGGTCACCGGCCTCAAGGCCGTCGACCCGGAGATGCTCCAGCTCTCCGCCACCATGGGGGCCAAGCCCTGGCAGACCTTTCTGAAGATCCGCTTCCCGGCCTCGCTCCCGCACCTGTTCTCGGGCCTCAAGGTCGCCGTCACCCTCGCGGTGACCGGTGCCGTCGTGGGCGAGTTCGTCGGGGCGAACGAGGGCCTCGGCTATGTGATCCTCCAGGCCAACGGCAACCTCGACACCCCGATGCTCTTCGCGGGACTGCTGGTGATGTCACTGATCGGCGTCGTCCTCTTCGTCGTCGTCGAGATCGCCGAGAAGCTGCTCCTCCCGTGGCACGCGAGCCGCCGGGAGACGTCGGCCACCACCACGTACTGACCGCTCAAGTCGCCCCACGTACCGACCCGTTGCGAGAAGGGCCAGCCCATGCACGCGCGCAGACTCCTGATCGGTGCCGTACCCCTCGTCCTGGTGGTGACCGCCTGCGGCGGCAACGACGCGTCGACCACCACCAGCGACTCCGGCAAGAAGCTGGACCGGGTCACGCTGACGCTCAACTGGTATCCGTACGGCGAACACGCTCCGTTCTACTACGGAAAGCAGCAGAAGATCTTCGAGAAGCACGGCATCGACCTGGACGTCCGGGCGGGCCAGGGCTCGCAGAAGACCGTCCAGGCAACCGCCGCCGGGCAGACGGATTTCGGCTGGGCGGACACCCCGGCGCTGCTCGCGGGCGTGGACCAGGGCGTCAAGGTGAAGAGCCTCGGCGTCTTCCTCCAGACCACGCCCGCCTCCGTGCAGTCCTTCGACGCGAAGGGCATCGCCGCCCCCGCCGACCTGAAGGGCCGCACGATCGCCGGGACCGCCGGGGACGCACTCTCCAAGACCTTCCCGATCTTCCTGAAGAAGAACGGCATCGGTGAGTCGGACGTCAAGGTCCAGAACACCGACCCGGCGGGCAAGATCGCCGCCGTGATCTCGGGGAAGACCGACGGGCTGCTCGGTTACGCCAGCGACCAGGGACCCACCATGCAGGACAAGGCCAAGAAGCCGGTCTCGTACCTCCGGTTCTCCGAGCACGGGCTGAACTTCTACTCCAACGGGCTGCTCGCCGGGCAGAAGATCCTTGCCGCGAAGCCGGAGTTGGCCCGGCGCATGGTGCAGGCGGTCAGTGAGGCGTGGGCGGCGGCGGCGAAGGAGCCGGGTCCTGCGGTCGCTGCGATGGAGGGCGCTTCCGAGCAACTGCCGCCGAAGACAGTCCTGTCGGAGCAGTTCGCCACGACGCTCACCCTGCTGCACACGGAGGCGACCGAGGGCAAGGCGCCCGGTGTCAACACCGAGGCAGACTGGCAGCAGACCATCGACGTGTTCGCCGAGGCGGGCATGGTGGCCTCGCCGAAGGCCGTGGCCGACTACTGGGACACGAAGACGGCGCTGAAGGGATGACGGCGATGCCCAAGGAGCAGACGACGACAGCACCCGTACCGTCCAGAGGCGTTGGGGCGGCCGCAGTCCAACTCGCCGATGTGGCCGTCCGGTTCCGCAGCAAGAAGCGTGACGTCACGGCCTTGAGCGAGGTCTCGCTGGACGTGGCGCCGGGGGAGTTCGTCGCCATCGTGGGACCGTCGGGCTGCGGCAAGTCCACCCTCCTCAAACTCGTCGCCGGGCTGCTCACGGCCTCCTCGGGCGAGGTCCGGCTCGGCGGCGAGCGGGTCACCGGCCCGCGCCACGACATCGGTTACGTCTTCCAGCGCGCGGCCCTGCTGGAGTGGCGCTCGGCGCTGCGCAACATCCTGCTCCAGGCCGAGATCCGCCGGATGCCGTCCGCCCGGGCGCGCGGCCGCGCCGACGAGCTGATCCGGATGACCGGCCTGACCGGCTTCGAGGACGCCTACCCGCACGAGCTCTCCGGCGGGATGCAGCAACGGGTCGCGCTCTGCCGGGCGTTGCTGCACGAGCCGCCGGTCCTGCTCATGGACGAGCCGTTCGGGGCGCTCGACGCCCTGACCCGCGAGCAGATGAACACCGAGCTGAACCGGATCTGGCGGTCCACCGGTACGACGGTCCTGCTGGTCACCCACTCGATCTCGGAGGCCGTCTATCTGGCCGACCGGGTGGTCGTGATGAGCCCGCGGCCCGGCACCATCACGGAGATCATCGAGGTGGGGCTGCCCGCCGAGCGCGACTACGCCGAGACGCTGGGGCGCCCGGAGTTCCGCGCGGCCACGGCGCGCATCCGCGACCTGCTGGGGGCGGTGTCGGCGCAGGAGTGAGGGGGCGGCGGGGGAGAGGCCGCCGTACGGGGGCGGCCTCACTTCGTCCGTCACTCCGGCCTTCACGCCGTCACTCACCGAGTCCTTGACTTCCTCCCTCACTCCAGCCCGAACGCGTCCGCCAGCAGCTCCATCTGGGCGCCCAGCAGCGTGCCGCCCCGGTGCGCCATCCCGGCGAACTGACCGGCCACCTCCAGACTCACCGAGCCGTGCAGCTGCGCCCAGGCCAGCACCGCGCCCGCCAGGGCGTGCGCGGCTGCGGCGGTCGCCGCGCCGCCCGCCTCCGTGGCCTCCCCCGTCTCTGCGGGCTCCGTGGCCTCTGCGGCTTCCGGGGCGTACTGGGCCACCCACGCCCTCACCGATTCCTCCGCCGTGAGCCAGGCCGTCATCTCGTCCACCGTGGCGGCCACCGCAGGGCCGGGGTTCCCGGTGGCGAAGAGCGGCAGGAACGGGCCCAGCACCGCACGGGCCCGTTCCAGCGTGTCCGGCGGGGCCACATAGCCGGGTACCGGGGCGCCCTGGAGCAGCAGGTAGCGGTGGGGTTCTGCGATGGCCCAGGCGCGGTACGCCTCGGCCAGGTCGTGCAGCCGTGCGCGGACGCCCCGAGAGCCTTTCGCCGAGCGGGCCGCCGCCCGTGCCATCGCGGCCGCGGCATCGTCGTACGCGTCCCTGATCAGGGCGTTGAGCAGATCGTCCCGGCCGGTGAAGTAGCGGTAGAGAGCCGGGCCGGAGAGGCCCATCTCCTTGGCGATCCGGGTCAGTGCGAGGGCGGTGCCGCCGCCTTCCGCGAGCTGCCGCAGTGCCAGGTCCTTGATCTCCGCGCGGGTCTGCTCCCGGTACCGGGCGCGCGGTCCCTGCTGGGCCCGTTCCATCACGGTCCCCTCTCGCCGACCGTACTCACTTCTGTTACAGAGTCTAACAAGCGCTATTGCGATGAGTCGTCGCGCAAGTTATGGTCTCTAACAGAAGTGACGACCCATTCCGAAGGGGTACACCATGACCACCGCACCCGCTCTGCACACCGTCCTCGGCTCCGGGCCCGCCGGTACGACGCTGGCCACGGAGCTGATCCGCCGCGGCCACCCGGTCCGGCTCGTCGACCGGTCGGGCAGCGGACCGGCGATCGAGGGCGTCGAGAGGTACGCCGCCGATGTCGCCACCCCCGAGGGAGCCCGCGCGGCCGTGGCCGGAGCCGCCGTCGTGTACCACTGCGTCAATGTGGGCTACCACCTCCAGGTGGAGGTGATGCCGAAGATCCAGGAGGCGGTCCTCGGTGCGGCCGAGCAGCAGGGCGCCCGGCTCGTCGTCCTGGACACGCTCTACCCGTACGGCGAGACGCGCGGCGCTGTGATGACCGAGGACTCCCCGTGGAACGCGACCACCCGCAAGGGCCGCATGCGCGCCGAGCTCGACGCCCGCTACCTCGCCGCCCACCGCGAAGGCCGGCTCTCCGTGGTCCTCGGGCGCTCCGCCGACTTCGTCGGCCCCGGGGTCCTCGGCTCCACGCTCGGGGGCGCCGTCTTCCCCGCTGCCCTCACCGGGCAGCCGGTGCCCGCCCTCGGCGACATCGACCTGCCGCACAGCTACACGTACATCGGGGACGTCGCCGCCGGGCTCGCCACCCTGGGGGAACACCCGGAAGGCGACGGCCGGGTCTGGCACCTGCCGACCGCCCCCGTGCGCACCACCCGCCAGGTCCTCGCCCTCGTCGAGGAGCGCATCGGCCGCCCGCTGGAGCTGACCGTGATCGCCGAACCCCGCCCCTTCGGCCCCTTCGACGAGACCTTCATGGCGGAGTACGCGGAGATGTTCTACCAGCACACGGAGGCGCAGATCGTCGACTCCTCGGCCATCGAGCGGGAGTTCGGGCTCACCCCCACCCCGTTGGAGGAAGCCGTCGACGCCACCCTCGGCTGGTACGGCGAACTCCTCGCCGCGCACCACTGAAGACGACCGGGACCGCCACGCATTCCTGGGCGTGGCCGGCCCGCTCCTCTCACGGCCCGGCCCCGGGCGCGAACCGCACACCCGGGGCCGGACCACCGCACGCACCACCCCTCAGTAGCGCAGCCGCGACAGATACCGGTAGCTTGCCCGAGCCGAGGCGAACGGGTCGGCCGGAGCGTCATGCTCCACGAGCCACTGCCGCACCCCGCCCCGGCGCGCGGTGTCGAACATCTCCGGGAAGTCCAGCACCCCCGAACCGACGTCCGCGAAGTCCCCGTTCGGCGCCATGTCCTTCACATGGAGCGCCGGGAACCGCCCGGGGTGCCGGACGAACAGCTCGCCCGGGGCGGAGGAGCCACCCTTGGCCGCCCAGTACAGATCCAGCTCGAACCCGACCAGCTCCGGATCGGTCTCGGCGAGCAGGATGTCGTACAGGCTGACCCCGTCCACCACCTCGTGGTCGCCTCCATGGTTGTGGTACAGCAGCTTCAGCCCGGACTCCCGGGCGACGAGCCCCGCCCGGTTGAACTGCCGTGCCACTTCCCGGTATCCGGCGGGGGAGTGGAGTGAACCGGGCAGACTCGGCACCACGATCCACCGGCCGCCGAGGGTATGGACGTCCTCCAGTGCCCGGGGGAGCCCGGAGCCGGTCACGATGTCGTAGCCGACGTGCTCCAGGACCGCCTTCAGCCGGACCCGGTCCAGCATCTGCCGTATCGCGGCGGGGGAGTTGCCGTGCCTTCCGCTCACTCCGACCGTCGCGTATCCGATCTCGGCGAGCTGCTCCAGCGTCCCGGCGAAGTCCACCGCGAGTGGCGTCCGCATCGTGTACAGATGCATCCCGATCCCGGACGGCGGGATACGCCGGCAGCCCCGCCGTCCAGCCGCTGAGGCCTCCGAGGCCTCCGAGGGTGCTGAGGCCGCTGAGGCCGGTGCCGCGCCGAAGCCCGTACCGACAGCGGCGGCCGCACCCAGCGCCGTACCGAGAAAGGCTCTCCGTGTGCTGTTCACGCGTTCTCCGCCTCTCACTTCACGTCGATGCGCACGGCACCGGTGCTCGTGTCGCCCTTGTTGTCGGTGACCGTCAGGTGCGCGGTGTAGACACCCTTGCGGTCGTACCTGTGCGTCGCTGTCGCACCCTCGGGCCCGGTCGGCTTCACGTTGTCGCCGAAGTCCCAGTGGTACGAGGAGATCGTCCGGCCCTCCGCCGGCTCGACCGTGCTGCTGAGCGCGACGGTCAACGGGGCGGTGCCGGAGGCAGGTTGGGCCTTCAGCTTCACCTTCGTACCGCCCGCCTTCTCCACGCCCGGTCCGTTGAAGTGCAGCCAGTCGACCGAGAGCAGGTCGGCCTTGCCGGTGTTCCACTCCGGGTTGGTGAAGACGGCGTACAGCTCTGTCGTGCCACCCGGATCCTTGAGCTCCGTCGTCGGCGAGATCAGCCTCTCCCAGCCGCCGGTGTTCGGAACGGTCACCGAACCGAGCAACTCGCCGGTGGGGGAGCCGGCCCGGAACTCCACCGTCCCGCCGAGGCCGCCCGACGACGCGCCGACCGTCACGGATTCGACCCCCTTCAGGTTCACCGGATCGAAGGCGACCCAGTCGCCGTCCTCGATCTCGATCAGGCGCTTCCCGCCCGATGCGTCCGCCCGACTCCCCACCTCGGCACCGCCGTTGCCGCCGCCGGTCGAGGTGAAGTGCTCGGCCTCGCGGTAGGAGGTACGCAGGGTCAGTGAGGTGGAGCCGGTCAGCGCGGGGGCGTCGGGAGCGCCCTTGTCCTCGTACTGGGCGGTGATCCCGTAGTAGAGGTTCTGTCCCGACCCGTGGCTGTCACCCGCATCCGTGACGATCTCGCCCGTGCAGCCGGTGTAGTTGTCGAGCGGGTGCAGATGGGTGTCATGGCCGAGCTGCGACTGCACCACGACCCGTGAGCAGTCGATCGGACCGCTCTGCCCGTCCTCCTCGTCGGTCACCTCCACCGTGAAGGGAATCGTGTCGCCGAAACTGAACGTCCCGCCGTCCGGCGGCTGTTGGATGGTCACCTCGGGCCGGGTGTTGCCCACGGTGATGTCCTGCACTGCCAGCGCCGTGAGCTCGTCGGGCCCGGTGACGGTGAGCCGGGCCGTGTGGAGCCCCTTCGCGGTGTAGGTGTGCGAGGGGTTGGCCTCGGTCGAGTCCGTGGTGCCGTCCCCGTCGAAGTCCCATTCATAGCTGACGGGTTGATCACCGGGCAGGCCCGATCCCTCGCTGGAGAACTCCACCGTCAGTGGGGCGGGGCCGCTGTCCCGGTCGACGGAGAGCTTGGCGTCGGGCAGTCGGCCGTCACCGACGTAGTCGATCCGGTAGATACCGGCCCCCTCGTTGCTGCCACCCCGCCCGGTCCCGCTGCCGAGCCCGAAGTCGATGACGTACAACGCCCCGTCGGGACCGAAGTCCGCGTCGAAGGGCTGGTTCCACTCCATGTCCTCGAAGATGCCGTTGATCGAGTGGAGGTCACCCGCCTTCACCGGCTCGAACCGGGGATCGGTGAAGGTCTGGTCCTCCTCCTGGAACGAGAAGGTCTTGAACCACCGCCGGGTCAACTCGTACTGGAAGGCCTTCCCCTCGAAGTACTGCGGGAACTTGGTGCGGTAGGTGTTGTCCGGGTCGTAGTCGTAGACGGGACCGCCCATCGGCCCGCCGCCCCCGGTACCCAGCTCCGGGAACTCGGCCGAGGCGGAGTACGCGTACCAGACCGTGGCGGGCTGGGCGGGCGGCAGCTCACGCAGGCCGGTGTTGTTCGGCGAGTCGTTGACCGGCGCCGCACAGTCGAACTTCGGTCCGGACTTCTTCGCCGCGAAGTCGTAGTCGTTGAAAGGGGTGTTGTTCCCGATGCAGTACGGCCACCCGAAGTTCCCCGCCTCGGTGATACGGGTGTACTCGACGGTCCCCTCGGGCCCCCGGTCCGCCACCGCTGCCCGTGCGTCGGGGCCGTAGTCCGCGACCATCAGCGCGCCGCTGCGCGGATCGGTGGTGATCCTGAACGGGTTGCGCATGCCCATCGCGTAGATCTCCGCGCGCGTCTTCGCCGTGCCCGGGGCGAACAGGTTCCCGTCCGGGACGGTGTACGTCCCGTCGTCCTGCGGGGTGATCCGCAGAACCTTGCCCCGCAGGTCGTTCGTATTGCCCGCGGTCATCTGCGCGTCCCAGGCGCGCCGCCCCTCGCCCTCGTCGATGGGCGTGAAGCCGTCCGAGGCGAACGGGTCGGTGTTGTCGCCGGTCGCCGCGTACAGGTTGCCGTCGTTGTCGAAGGCGAGCGAACCGGCCATGTGCGAGTTGGCCCGCCCCTCGCCGCGCAGCGTCGGAACGGTCAGCAGCCGCTTCTCGGACGCGGGGTCGACGGTGTTGCCGTCGGCGGTGAAGCGCGACAGGTTCAGCCGCTTCTCGACCTTGTCGGAGTAGAGCAGATAGAGCCAGTTGTTCTCCGCGAACCCGGGGTCCAGCGTCAGTCCCAGCAGCCCGTCGGACTGGCTGGTCATCTCCGGTGTGTACGCGAAGTCCAGCGCGGTCGACACCTTCATCGTCCGCTGGTCGATCACCTTGAGCTTCCCGGTCCGCTGCGCGAAGAACACCCGGCGGTCCGGGGCGACGGCCAGCTCGAACGGGTCGGCCAGATCACTCGTCGCGAGCGCCGTGCGCTGGAACGATCCGGTGCGCGTCGCGGTGCAGTCGCCCTCCGCCGCGCCCGCCGCCCACTGGATGCCGCCCAGCAGGTGCTGGACGAAGGCCTCTTCCTGGAAGGCGCCCTTGTCGTGCCCGCCCGCGGTGAACCAGGAACGGCCGCCGTCGTAGTTCTGGCACCAGGAGAAGGCGTGGTCCACACCCTCGTCGAGCCCGCTCACCCCGTCGCGCACCTTGATCTGGGCGAGTGTGTGCACCTTGGAGGTCGGATTGGTGCGCCAGTTGTACCACTCCTCCGTCCGCTCCCAGAGCTCCGGCAGATGTTCGGTCGAGGGGTGGGAGCGGTCCAGGACCTTGACCCGGCCCGTCTGCACCTCGGGGTGCTGGTCGAAGATCGCGCCGACCAGGCCCTCGTACCAGTCCCAGTCCCGCTCACTGGCGGAGGCGGCGTGCACGCCCACCCAGCCGCCGCCCGCGCGGATGAACCGCTGGAGCGCCGCCCGCTCGTCTGCGGTCAGCAAGTCGCCTTTCTCCGGGGTGGAGTTGGTGTTGTTGAAGACGACGGCCTGGAAGCGGCCGAGTTCGGCGTCGTTGAAGACCGCGGAGTCGTCGGTGGCCTCCACCTCGAAGCCGTGCTCGGCCCCGAGCTTCTTCACCGCCTCGATGCCGGCCGGAATGGAGTCATGGGTGAAGTTGGTGACCTCGGAGTAGACGAGTACCCGGTACGGGGCCGCCGCCTGCGCCACGGGCGGCGCGGCCACCAGCAGGGCGAGGACCAGCGCCAGGAGCGAGGTGACGGCGATGAGGGGGGACGGGGCGCCGGGGGATCGGCCGACGCGGCCGGCCCGGCGTGACGAACGGCGTTTCATGGGGCGCTCCCTGTGCGGTAGGTGCCGACTGTGGGGTGTAGAAAGCGCTTTCTGAAGTACGCCGTTCAGGGTAGGTTCACCGCTTCGACGGGGTCAATGGGTCTGCGGGGCCCGTCCGTCCGGGTGCGCCGCGGGTTCCGGCCGGGGGTGGATGTCAGTCCCGGGCGTTACGGTCGAATCCCGGCAACGGCCGCCGGGGTCCACCCGATCGGAGAGCCGGGATGACCGCGAGAAGCCCGAGAAGCCCCAGAAGTCCTCGGAGCAAGGCCACCACCACCATCACCGCCGCCGATGTCCGCTCGGCCGCGCTGTCCCTGCCCGACACCACCGAGAAGCTCGCGTGGGGGCAGCCCACCTTCCGGGTGGCGGGCAAGATCTTCGCCTCGCTGGGCGACGACGAAACGGCGATGGGGGTGAAGTGCCCCAAGGAGGACC
Organism: Streptomyces microflavus; assembly: GCF_014650075.1. Classification (GTDB taxonomy): domain Bacteria; phylum Actinomycetota; class Actinomycetes; order Streptomycetales; family Streptomycetaceae; genus Streptomyces; species Streptomyces microflavus. The sequence goes on from NZ_BMUG01000003.1 coordinate 334,047, forward strand.
GCGCGGAGCTGATCGCCGCCGAGCCGGAGAAGTTCTTCCTCAAGGAGGGGCACGACGACCACTACGCCTGGATGCGGGTCCGGCTGGCCGCGCTGGAGGACGCCGGGGAGCTCGCCGCCATCCTCGCCGACTCCTGGCGGCAGGTGGCCCCGCGCCGGCTGCAGGCGGAGCATCCGGAGCTGGAGGGTCCGGGGGAGGGGGAGGGGCAGGGCTGAGGGGGTGCGCGTCGCCGGGGCTTTCCGCGAGCTTCTCTGGCCGTCCGGTCCTTCCGGCCGTCCCGGTCCTTCAGGTCGTCCGGCTCTTCCGGTGGTCCCGGCTTTCCGGTGGTCCGGGCTCTTCCGGCCCTCCCGGCGACTCAGGCCCGCAGGAACCCGGTGATCCGCTCCCGCAGACCCTGCGGGTCGAGCCCGTGTGCCGCCAGGTGCTCGTCCATCCGCCCGTACCGCCGCAGCTCGGCGCGCCCCACCCCGAGGCCGAGGACCCGATGCGGCAGCTCCACGAGTGCCTCGTTCGCCCGGGCCGTCGAGGTGCCTGCCAGGTAGGGCTCCACGAGCACCACGTCGGCGCCCGGACCCGCCCCGACGGCACGGCGCAGGCCCGCCGCGTCGAACGGCCGCACGGTCGTCGCGTACAGCACGCTCACATCCAGCCCCTCAGTGGCCGCGAGCACGTTGTCGAGCATCGGGCCGACCGCGACGACGGACCCGCCCCGCCCTTCGCGGACCACGGAGAACCCGGTGCCACCGCCCACCGGCCGGGCTTCCCGGTTCGCCTGGAGCGAGAGGCGTACGTACACGCGGTCGTCGCCGTCCACCGCTTCCCGCAACAGCGCCTCGGCCTCGTCGGGGTGGCCCGGCACATGGACCGTCCAGCCGTCGAGCGTGTCCAGGAGCGCCACATCGCCCGGTGCCATATGGGTGAAGCCCCCGGCGGGCCAGTCGTAGGAGCCCCCGGCGCTGACCAGGATCCCGCCGACCCCCTGATGCCCGAAGTCGAGCTTGACCTGCTCGAAGGGCCGCTCCACCAGGAAGCTCGCGAAGGTGTGCACGATCGGCCGCATGCCGGTCAGCGCCATCCCCGCTCCGGCCCCGATCAGCAGCTGCTCCCTGATGCCGACGTTGATCACCCGGTCCGGGTGGGCCCGCCGGGCCGGTGCGAAGCCATCGGCGCTGATGTCGGCGAGCACGACGGCCAGCCGGGGCTCCTCGCCCAGGAGCTGTGAGGTGGTGGCGATGAAGCGGTCACGCATGGTGTCCATGAAGGGGCCTTCCTGAGAGTGCGCCGGTGCCGGACCGGCCTGAGCTGGGATTACGGGGGTCGGGGTCAGCCCTTGGGCTCGACCCGGGCGACCACGGCCCGCGGCCGGCCGGGGTGGGGAGCGGTGAACGCCGTGTGCAGGGCTTCGTGGTCGCGGCCGTCCACCGTCACCGCCGACCACCCTGCGGCCTCGAACCGGGAGGCGATGCCACCGGGCCAGCCATGGGTGGCGGAGGCGTTGTCGATCACGAGTGTGTGCAGTTGTTCGAGACCGGCCGGGCCGGCATGGGCGATGGCCTCGTGATTGCTGCCCTCGTCCAGCTCGGCATCGCCGACCAGCACCCACACCCGGGGGTCGGTGAGCCCCTGGGCCCGCAGCCCGAGGACGGTCCCGACGGCCAGCGGCAGCCCGTGCCCCAGCGAGCCGCTGCCGATCTCCGCCCCCGGCACGAGCAGCCGGTCCGGGTGGTGGCCCAGCGGTGAGCCGTACGTCCCGAAGCCGCGCAGCACGTCCTCGCCGAAGAACCCGTGGGCCGCCAGGACGGCGTAGTACGCCATGGGGCCGTGCCCCTTGGAGAGCAGGAAGCGGTCCCGCCCGGGATCGTCGGCGGTGGCGGGTGTCACGCGCAGCACCCTGTCGTAGAGCACCCACAGTGCGTCCATCGTGGAATGCGCGGCGGGGGCGTGCTTCTCGGCACCGGTCATCAGGCTGATCAGGCGGCCGAGGTCGTGGAAGTCAGGGGAGTGGCGGAGGCCGCGTACCGGGGCGGCGGTCGTGTTCGTCATGACACCGAGCGTTCAACATCAACCAAGGTTGAGGTCAAGCGGGGAAAGCGGTTCGTGACCACCCGCTCAAGTGCGGTATTGTTCTCATGCGCGTTCAGCCAGGGGAAACCCCAGGTCAGACGGGCACCGGGACGTGGCGCAGCTTGGTAGCGCACTTGACTGGGGGTCAAGGGGTCGCAGGTTCAAATCCTGTCGTCCCGACTCGTGAGAGTCGTGGATCAAGGGCGGGTTCGGAGCAATCCGAACCGGCCCTTGATCGTTTCCGGGGGGCTGTTCGATTCGGCTACCGCCTTCGGGGAGTCCTGGGCCACATCGGCGTGAGGCCGGAATGCTCTCGGTCCACCGAGGCGTTGGCGAGGGGTGGTGCACCCCTCAGCCGATGAACAGGAATTGATGTGACCGACCTCGAAACCGGCCGTGCGGCGGCGACTCTCTCCCGCCCCTTCACGGTCCGCGGACTCACTTCGCGCAACCGGATCGCGATGGCTCCCATGACCCGCCAGTTCTCCCCCGACGGGGTCCCCGGCCGGGACGTGGCGGACTACTACACCCGCCGGGCCGCCGGTGGTGTGGGGCTGATCATCACCGAGGGCACCTACATCGACCACGACTCCGCCGGTACCAGCGACCGGGTCCCGCGCTTCCACGGCGAGGACGCGTTCGCGGGCTGGGCCGACGTCGTGGACTCCGTGCACGGGGCGGGCGGCACGATCGTCCCGCAGCTGTGGCATGTGGGCGTCACCCGCACCGAGGGCGCGCCCCCGGTGGCGGACGCGGAGCCGGTGGGGCCCTCGGGCGTCTCCCTGACGGGCGAGCCCAAGGGGCGCGCCATGACGCAGAAGGACCTCGACGACGTCATCGCCGCGTTCGCCGACGCGGCGGCCGCCGCCGAGCGTCTCGGCTTCGACGGCGTCGAACTGCACGGGGCCCACGGCTACTTGATCGACCAGTTCCTGTGGGCGGGCAGCAACCGCCGTACCGACGCCTACGGTGGTGACCCCGTCGCCCGTACCCGGTTCGCGGCCGAGATCGTCGCGGCCTGCCGCGCCGCCGTCTCCGACTCCTTCCCCCTCTTCTTCCGCATGTCCCAGTGGAAGATGAACGCCTACGAGGCCAAGCTCGCACGGACCCCCGCCGAACTGGACGCCCTGCTCACGCCGTTGGCGGAGGCCGGGGTCGACGTCTTCCACGCCTCCACCCGCCGCTACTGGCTCCCGGAGTTCGACGACTCCGACCTGAACCTCGCCGGCTGGGTGAAGAAGATCAGTGGCAGGCCGACGGTCACCGTCGGATCGGTCGGCCTGGACGGTGACTTCTTCAGCGCCTTCGCGGGCAACGGCTCGGGCGTCACCGGCGTCGACCAGCTGCTGGACCGGATGGAGCGCGACGAGTTCGACCTGGTCGCGGTCGGCCGCGCGCTGATCGCCGACCCGGAATGGGCGGCCAAGACCCTGCACGGGCGGACCGGGGACATCACGCCGTTCGACGCGGAGATGCTCAAGACGCTGCGCTGAGCGCGGGCGACCGGCGCGGGCGGGTCCGCATCCGGAGCGCGGAGCCCGCCCGTGCCCCCTGGCGCCGGAGGCGCGGTCAGCCGTGGGACGGGCCGGTCACGTCCAGGTCCGCGCGCATCGTCGCCCGCATCCGGGTCAGGAACTGCCAGACCCTCCTCACCTCGGACCGTACGGCGTCGATGTCGTCGCCCTCGCGCGGTGTGCCGCGGGTGAGGCGGGCCAGGCATCCGTAGACCGAGCCGAGGGCCGCGTTGACCGTGCGCAGCTCGGCCAGCACCGTGTCCGGCACGACCATCTGGGCTTCGGCGTACTGCCTCCCGTACTCGGCGCGGGCCGCGTCGACCTCCGCAAGGGACTCCCGAGGGTCCTCGGCGCCGTGCCTCAGCACATGGGCGTGGTCGCTGAGGGTGGCCAGGTAGTGGCGGCCCGCGGCGTTGAACGCCGCGTAACAGGCCTTGCGTTCCTGGAGCCCCGACTGCCTCTGCTCGACGGCCAGTCCGGCCAGTCGGCTCTGTTCGATGCGCTGCCACTCCTCGCGGCGTGCCGCCGCTCCGCTGCGGTGGGTCAGCCACGCCGAACCCAGGGTGCCGCCCACCCCCACCACCGCCGCGAGAAGGCCTACGACCGTCGCGTCCACTCGGTTCCCCCGCTCGTCGTGCTGTACATGCCGCCGTCCGGACACCGGGCCGGAGGCAAGGTCCGTCAGTGCCCCTGGCAGGCGAACGCCGCCCACACCTCCAGCGCCGCCGGGTCGCCGTCGTTGAGGATGTCCGCCACCGCCGGCGGCATGCCCCCGGGCACCTCGCGACCGGGGTCCAGCAGCCACAACTGCGCCTCGCGCAGCGCCCGTACGGGTGGGGAGCCGGCGCGCAGACGGTCGTGGAAGACATACATCATCAGCCCGGTGAGGCCGTCGGGGACCTCCCAGCGCGAACCGACGACCCCGGTGGCGCCCGCGGCGAGGAAGGCCGTGGAGAGGGTGAGGCTCTCGTCGAAGTCACCGGCCGTGTGGTCGCTGACGCAGGCGTCGAGGACCACCAGGCCGCCGGGGGCGGCGGCCGGGCGGCCCCGGGCCTGGCGGAGGATCTCGCGGACCGTCAGCTGCCCGTCCGGCTGCTGTTCGCCGGGCGGCGCGAGGGACAGGCACGCGTCCAGCGGTGAGCTGCCCGAAGGCCGTGCGTGGCAGGCCAGATGGAGGACCGAGGCCCCGGGGCCCGTCCGGCTCGGCAGCGCCGTCAGCACCTCTGCGGGGGTGCCGGGACCGGAGGCGCCGCGCACCCGGCCGAGCAGCAGGCCGCGCGGGTAGAGGGCGCTGCGGATCTGCCGGGCCTCGGTGGTGGCGCCGGGCAGAGTCCCGTCCGGATTGCCGACGATCACCGCACCGGCATCGAGCGGCAGCCGGGGGCGGCCCAGCACCTCGTGCAGCTGACGGGCGGATGCCGCGTACGACAGGGTCATGCGCTCCACGGCGCGCACCGGCCGGCCGCCGTGCCGCAAGCCGCTGCTGAGCAGCGCCGCATGCCAGGGGATCCCGCCCAGGACACCGAACGGGACGAGGACCAGCCGAGGCTGCGGCCCGGCCGCGCGGAGCAGGGGGGAGCGTGCGAGCGGGGCCATCACGACCGCACCGGCCCAGTCGCACAACTCCTCCAGCGCGGAGCGCCAACGGGCGTGCGCCGCCGTGTGGACCTCGGGGTCGTCGGTGCGGTCCAGGACGTCCTGGCGGTGACGGTGCGCCTCCCGGTAGGCCTCCAGGACATCCAGGCCGTCCTTGCGCATCAGGCCGAAGCCGACCGTCGCGACCTCACCCTCGCGGGTGACGACGACCGCGGTGCCGCCGCTGCCGCCACCGCCGCCGGGCGGCAGGAGGTAGACGAGCGCGTCGGCGTCGGCCCGGCGCAGCGCGGCCCCGATCTCGCCGGGCGCGGGCGGGGCCATCAGGGCGGAGCCCGCTCGCGACCGGGCCAGCGCGGTGAGCACCCGCTGCCGCAGGTCGTCCGGGAGCGGCAGCTCCGCCCCCTCGCCGAGACCGCCCAGCAGTGAGCCCGGACCGTCGAGCAGCGCCGCCAGATCGGTCACGACCGGGGCGCGGGCGCCGCCCTCCCACTCCTCGGCGAGATCCTCCCGGCCCGCCTCGCGCAGCAGGGCAGGCACGTCGGCCGTGGTCGTCGACGCGTGCAGCACCTGGCCGCGCCCCAGCTCCATGGCCTCCACGGCACCCGCCAGATCGCCGTCCGCCAGGCACCAGCGGGCGATCTGCAACGCCCGGTCGGCGGCGCTGCGGGCCATCTGGAGCGCCGGTTCCGCGGCGACCTGGAGCAGGACGACCGTTGCCGCCTCGCGCAGCCCCGCCACCCCCGTCCGCCGGGCGTTCTCGCGGTCCCCGGGGGCCTCACGGGCCCGCAGGGCGTCCGCCAGTACGTTGGTGAGGAGGGTGCCGACAGGGGAGGGCGCCCGGCCTTCGAGACGTCCGAGGGCGGTACGGGCCACCTCGACCGCCCGGTCCGCGTCGGCGGGGGCGCGCGCGTGGAGGAAGCGGGCGTAGAAGACGTTCGCGTACAGCCCCGCCGCCCTGAGCCCCTCCTGGCTGTCCGGCGCCACCGTGTCGATGACCTCCCGCAGCATCTTCTCCGCCGACTCGACCCCCCGCCTGTTGAACGGCGAGACCGCGGTCATCAGCACCGCCCCGGCCGTCCTCAGCAGCAGCCTGCTCCGTTCGGGGTGGTCCTCGGGCAGCGCGTCCACCGACTCCGTCATCAGGACGAGCCCCTCCAGGCGCTCCTGCCAAGTGCCGCCGAAGAACGAGACCACCAGCAGCATGAGCCCCAGGTCCGCCTCCAGCGGCAGGAGTTCAGGTGCGTCCTCGTCGCAGGATTCCTGCAGGCGGCGCATCGTCGCGACGGCCGCCAACATCCCCGCCTTCGAGCCCCCGGTGAAGGCGAGCATGAACTGGAGCCCTGCCAGGGCCTGTTCGAGCAGGACCCGGTTGCGTACGACGAGATGCAGGTCCGCGGTGACACGGGGGTCGACGCCGTCGAGCACGGCGGTGACCTCCCTCATGTAACGGGTGGCGGTCGTCAGGTCCTGGAGGTCGCCGCCCGTCTGATAGCGCCGGTAGAGGGCGATGGCCAGGTTCTGCAGGTACACCACCCGGTTCACGTCGTCGACCGCGGTCTGCCGGAACGCCGCGGTGAGGTGGCGGATCGACGCGTCGAGATCGTCCGAGGAGTTGGAGAGCGCGTGGCGCTGGCTGAGGGCCGCGGCGTACGCCCCGTGGGCCTGCGAGCCGAACCCCGGGGTGTCCGAGGGCACCTTCATCATCTCGTTGAGCAGCGCGATCGTCCGGTCGACGCCTTCGAGGTCGGTCGGGGAGCGGTCGTCCCGCACGATGGTGGCGTGGGCGAGCTGGTTCAGCAGGTCGCCGCGCATCGGGTCGTCGGGCGGGCAGAGGTCGACGGCCCGCTCCAGATGGAGCAGAGCCTCCTCGTTGTCGTACGCCGTCGGGTCGAAGTCGTGGCAGCGGTTCAGCAGGCACCCCAGGACGGCATGGCCCGGCAGGCGCAGCTCGTCGTCCTCGGCCAGCCCGGCGAGCGCCTCCCGCAGCAGGACCGTGGCCTCCTCGTTCTCCGCCGTCGGCATGTAGCGGGACCCCGACTGCCCGACCCGCTCCGCCAGCGCCGCGCCCAGCAGCGCCGCCACCCGGGGCAGGTGCGGGCTCCCGGCGTCGAGCAGGCGGTACAGCTCGCGCAGGCGCGCGAGGTACGCCGGGCGTTCCTCGGGCCGCACGCCGCCCTCACGTTCGCGGTAGACGTCGACCAGGTGCCCGCAGGCGAAGATCCGGGTCGGATGCCCGTCCGGAACGGTCGCGGCCAGCAACTCCAGGTGCCGCTCCGCCTGTTCGGCATCGGCCGGATCGTCGGACGCCTGCAGGAGGGTGACCAGGCGTACCCGGGCCTCGATCTCCAGCTGGTCCGCTTCGTCGACCCAGGAGCCCGCACCGGCCTCGGCGGGCTCCCAGCCCGGCGGGCGCAACTCGTCGAGCACCGCCCCCAGCAGGGCCGCCGCCCCGCCCAGGTCGTCGGGCGCACGATCGCGGTCGTAGCGGTCGGCGAGCGCACAGCCGTAGGCGACGAGCAGGCCGGGGTGGGGGGCCTCGTCGAGCAGGGGCACGCCTTCGTCGAAGGCGAGGACGGCCTCGTCCAGGTCGTCGTCGCGGGCGTCGGCGCCGCCCACCGCGTGCGGGCCCTCCCCCTCGCCCTCGCCGTCGTCCTCGGCATCATCGCCCTCGAATCGGTCGTGCAGCAGCAGACCGTGGCGTACGCAGGCGGTGGCGTACGCCGGGGTGTCCTGCGGCAGGGTGGCCCGGGCGAGGGCGAGCAGCCCGGCCGCAGTACTCCGTACGCCGAGCCGGTCGCTGACGCCGTAGGCCTCCGCCTGACCCGCCGAAGCCTGCCAGTACCCCACCGACAGGGTGAGACCCAGCAGGAACCGGGCGCGGGCCAGCGCCGCCGGATCGGCCCCCGCCGCCTCGTCCTCCAGCAGGTCGCGGGCGCGCAGCAGCACCTCACGGCACCGCTGCCAGGCGTTGCCCGCGTCCTCGGGCCGCTCCTGGGCGTCGTGGTGCTCCAGCAACTGCTCGGCGTGGTCAAGCAGTTCGGCGGGCCCGGCCCCGGGCGGCGGCTCCGGCGGGCCGGCCGGGGGAGGCGGGGCGGTCCCGTAGTCCTGGGCGGTCATCGCGCGGCCCGCCGCGAACGGTGTGCGGCGAAGCCACCCGCGTACAGGCTCAACGGCAGGGCCAGGAGCAGCGCCGCCCAGAACGCGCCGTGTCCCCAGGTGGCGGCGAACTCCGCGAACAGCTGCGGGGTCACGGGGAGGCTCACCGAGCGCGCGGGCTGCACCGGCGGCGGCCAGAAACCGAGCACCATGACCACGACGGCGGTCGATCTGAGCATCCGGCGGGCCCCTTGAGGGGAGAAGAGCGCGGCGACCACGCAGACGGCCGCGCAGGCGAGGACGTACTGCGACTGGTACGCGGCGCCCTGCTGGCCGGTGCCCCACGAGGCGAGCGTGGGGTGTTCCCCGGTGTGCGCGACGCGGATCTCGACCACGGCCCACAACAGCGTGACCAGCGCGAGGAGGGCGGCCACAGCGAACAGGAGACGGTCCAGCAGGCCCGGCCGGCCGGTGCGCCACCGCTCCGGGTTCTGGTACGGACGCCGGGGCAGACCCATCCGGGCGCGGCGCTGCTCCGCACGCTCGCGGCGGAGGCCGGCCTGCTCCGTCTCGGCGACCCTGGCCGTCTGCAACTGCCGGGCGGCCAGGGCCAGCAGCAGGCCGGCCGGCACCACGAGCGCGAAGGCCGCCAGACCGTTCCAGCTCTGCCAGCCGCCCAGAAGGTCCCGCAGGCGCTCGACCACCCAGTCCGGCGCGTGCAGCGGGGTGAGCGGCGGAAGGTCCGGGCGCGCGTAGCCGACCCAGGCCACGAGAGCCGCCGCGGCCACGAACATCCGCGCGGAGGCCCTGGCCGGGGCGGCCGCGAAAGCCACGGCACCGGCCAGGGCCACCGCACACAGATCCGCCTGCGCCCGGGCGGCCGCGTCGGCGGCGCGTGCGAGCGGGACGACGTTCCCCTCCTCCGAGGACAGCAGTGCCCAGCCGCCGCCCATGTCCAGGACGGCCCGCACCAGCGCGCCCGACCAGATCAGCAGCCAGAACGCGGCGAACAGCACGGCCCCGGCGGCCAGCCGCCGCACCAGCGGCCGCCACGAGGCCGACCACCGCTCCCCGAGGGTGATCTCGTGGTCCTGCCCGATCGCGTCGGCGCGCAGCGCCCGGGGCAGCAGCACCGCCGCCGCGACGAGCGCCGCCCGGCCCCGCACCGTACGGACGTCGCCGTGCGCCGCCCCCCGGTGCAGCGCGGCCCACCGCCGCAGGAACGCGGCATCGGGCGATCGGCGGCCCAGCACCGCGCCCACCCGGTGCAGCAGCGCCCGCAGCAGGGCCAGGAGCACGACCACAGCGGCTGGAGCCTTGGCCACGAGCGAGGCAGGCAGGCCTGGCAGCCCGGTGAGGGGCAGCAGGACCTGCCGGCGCTGCTCGGGGTGGACGATCAACGCGGCGGCCACACCGTAGGTGGCGTCCGTCTCGCGCTGGTCGAGTTCGCCGTCGGCACTCCCGCGACGCCGCAGGGAACGGGCGCGGCCACGCACCGCATCGACCGTGTCGGCCAGTTCCGCGGCCAGGGCGAGCAGCACCGCGCAGGCGCCCTCGTCGCAGCCGGAGTGGTAGCAGCGGAAGCGGGACGCGACGGCCGGGACGTTCGCCCCGAGCAGTTCGTCGACGAACGCGACCGAGCCCTGCCCCTGGGCGATCCGGGCGATCCCCTCCGCGTCCACCCGCCTGCCCCGGTACTGCGGGGTCGCGGTCGGCGCGAACACGGCGACGAAGGAGAGCGCCGCGAGCGCGGCGCGCACGGGCCGGTCCCGGCCGCTCCGGAGGGCCAGCAGCTGGCTGTCGTCGTACGAGGTGTCCTGGAGGTCGTCGCGCAGCCAGGCCGCGAGGCGCGGGCCGCCGTCCCCCTGCAGCCAGTCGGCGGCCTCCTGCGAGTGCCGGGCCATCTCCGCCGCGAGGTTCTCGGCCTCGTGGTGGGCGACCCCGCGGAAGGAGATGGGACGGTGGGCATGGCGGGCGGCGGCCGACGGCTGGTCCACCGGGCCCGGAGGCCGGACCACGGGCGGATCCTCGCCCTTCAGCCAGCGGCGGACCTCGGGTGCCGTCCAGCGGTCGTCGGGGTCCTTGGTGAGCAGCCCCTGGAGCAGCAGGTTCTGCCGTACGTCCGTGACGGCGGACAGGTCGACCTCGTTGTTGAGGATCAGTCCCCTGGTCCAGGCCTCGTCGGTGATCAGGGCGTCGTCGCCCAGGACGTAGAGCGGGCGGCCGGTGAACACCTGGTACAGGATCAGGCCGAGGGTCCACCACGGGGTGGCCTTGAGGTTCTGGTGGACGATCTGCTCGGGCGCCATGTAGAGGGCGGTGATCTGGAAGTCGCGGTAGCTCTGGCTGGCCGTGAACCGCGCGATGCCGCCGAAGTCCGCGACGACGAACTCGTGCGGGCCCGCGCTCCGCCGGACGAGGATGTTGGCGGGCTTGAGGTCCAGCGGGTTGCGGTCGATGCGGGTCTGCCAGAAGTCCAGCAGATCGGCCAGCTCCCGGACGGTCCGCTCGGTCTGCTTCCGGTCCTGACGCGGCTTCCCGTCGCGCAGCCGCCGCGACAGCAGGTCCTCGAACGTCTCGGGCAGGTACTCCATCGCCACCCAGCCGCAGACCGAGGGGCCGACCGCGACATCGCCGAACTCATGGATGCGGGGCGTGTGCCGGCTGAACTCCGGGGTCGCCAGGTGCTCGAGGGTGTCCATGTCCATGGACTGGCCGGGGTGTGCGATCTTCACCGCCGCGTTGCTCCCGTCGGCGAGCCGCCGTACGTGCCACACGGTGCCCTCGCTCCCGGCTCCGGCGATGTTGTAGGGCTCGTAGCGGTCGAGGAGGCCCTGGGGGAATTCGGCGCGGGCCCGGTTCCCGCTCTCGCGACGGGTCGGCGGATCACTGTGCCGGGAACCGCCCGAGGGCGTCGGCGCCTGGGCGTGCTGGTGGCGGGTGGGAGGACTGGGCGGCGGTCCGGCGGCGGCCTTCTTGGCGCCGGACCGCTGGGCGCGGGTGGGCGGACTCGCGGGCGGGGAGTCCTGGCGCGGTAACGGAACCGGGTCGCCCTGGGATACGGAGTCCTGGCGCGGTAACGGAACCGGGTCGCCCTGGGATACGGAGTCCTGGCGCGGTAACGGAACCGGGTCGCCCTGGGATACGGAGTCCTGGCGCTGGACGCGGGTCGGCGGGCTTGGCGGGGCGGCGTCGGGCGTCGGGTCGGGCGTCTGCTTGCGTGTCGGGGAGCTCGGGGGTGTGGCGGCTTGGGGCTGGACGCGCGTAGGCGGGCTCGCCGGCGTGCGCCGGGAGTCCTGCTTGCGCGTCGCTGGGCTCGGGGGTCTGTTCGGCGGTTGGGCGTCGTTCGCCGGTCCGTCGGTCGCGTTGTCGGCCATGCGGGTCCTCGAAGGGGGCTGTTGCCCGGCTCGGTGCCGGGCGTCCTGCGGCTGGGGAGGGTTCTGCGGGCGCGGTGGGGACGTACGGCTCAGAGCGGTGCGCCGTACTCGTCCAGTTCGACGACGGTCACGTCCACGCCCTCGGGGTCGTCGGCCAGCCGGAGGCGGTGGCCGCCGGGCCAGAGCTGGGCGGGGCGGCTGATGCGGAGGCCGTCGACGTAGGTGCCGTTGACCGAGTCGGTGTCGGCGACGTAGAGGCGGCCCGCGTGCCAGTACAGCTCGGCGTGCGCCCGGGAGACCTGGTCGAGGGCGGCCAGACCTGGCACATGGGCGCAGTCGGGGGCCTCCCGGCCCAGCCGGGTGGGGTCCTGGCCGGCGCCGCGCACCGGGATCAGGGCGCCGGCCAGCACGAGCGCCAGGCAGGGGGCGGCGGGGGAGGGGGCCGGGGTGGGGTGGGGGCGAGTCAGGTCGGCCGGCGGCGCGGCCGGGGTCGGGCGTGGCCGACGGGCGCCGGCGGGGGCGGCGGCCTCCGGCCGGTCCCGCCGCTCGGTGTCCGAGGTCCGCAAGGCGTCCGAGGCCCGCACGGCATCGGCCGTCCGGTGCCGCAGGGGGTCCGAGGCCCGCACGGCGTCTGTTGTCCGCACGGCATCGGCCGTCCGGTCCGGCTCTCCCGTTCCCTCCGGCCCCCGTGTCCCCTCGGCCCCCTCAGGCCCCTCCGCGCCCGTCCGTTCCTGGTCCGTTCGCTCAGCCGTCAGATACGCGCGGTCCGGTACGAGCCGTTCCCACTCGTGGTTGGGGCAGAATCCCCGCCGCGGTGACGACGGGCACTCGCCCGGGGCCACCGGGCACAGGTAGCGGTTCACGGTCGCCATGTGTTCTCCCGGAAGGTCACGCCCCGAGCGGCCCATTCCCTTTCCAGGCGCCCGAGTTCGCCCGGCATCGGGACGCCGACGATGTGCACGGCATCCTCCGTCACCCGCACCTGGACATCCGGGCGTTCGGCCCGGCGTCGCAGATGAGGGGCGTAGCGGCGGCGGCCGAGCGGGGTCTGCGGGATCAGGTTCTGGTTGGCCGAGCCGCGCCAGACCAGCCGGGTCGGCTCGCCCGCGCGGTAGCGCCCGGTGATGACGGCGTCGGCCAGGCCGAGAACCGCCTGTGCGCGGGGCGACGCGCCGACCTCGGCGTCCTCCCAGCCGGTGTAGACGAGGAGGTCCGCGTCCGGCCGGTCCGCCTCACGTCGGGCCCGGTCGGCCGCCGCCAGCAGCGCGCCCAACGCCTCGGGCTGTTCCAGGGGTTCGCCCCCGCTGACCGTCAGGCCGTCGTAACCGTCGGCCAGCCCCCGGCTCCAGAGCCGGACCAGCCGCTCGACGCTGACGTCCTGCCCGCCCGCCGGGTCCCACGTCTGGCGGGACATGCACCCGGCGCAGGCGAGCGGGCAGCCCTGCACCCATACGCCGAGGCGCCTGCCCGGCCCCAGGGCCGTAATGGGCCCGAGCACCTGGGACACCCGCAGCACCGGCCCGTCCGGCGGGCCGTCCTTCACATCCATCGCCGCACCTTCAGGGTGTACGCCTCGTCCTGGCCGTCCACCGCCTCGATCTCGATGTGCTCCCCGGGCCGGGCCGGCTGGTGGAACAGCTCCCGGGAGAGGGGGTTGACGAGCGCCGACTCCACGGCGGTCACCACCCCCCGACCGCCGTGGTCCAGGCGCCGGTTGGCCTCGACCCGCAGCACCTCCCAGGGGTCGTCGGCCACCGTCAGCTCCGCGCCGTGGACCTCCCTGACCCGCCCGGTCACCGACTCCAGCGCCTTGTCGAGGATCGGCGGCACCGACTCGGGCTGGATGAAGTCCATGGGCACGAAGCTGTCCCCGAACCGGTTGCGCAGCTCGGGCCGCCCGATGTGGTCGTTGAAGAAGGAGTCGAACGCGCCCCGCAGCGCCTCGCGAACGTCCTCGGGCTTGTCATGTCGGCTCAGGCGCGACCGCCGGGAGCCACCCGCCGCCTCCTGCTCGCCGGCACTCTCGCCGTCGCCACCCGGACCGCCTTCGCCGCCGTCCGTGCTGCCCGGCGTGTCGGCACGCGCACTGCGGCGTTTTCTCGGCCGGATCACTTCCGCCGACACTCCCAGGTTCGACGTGAAGATCAGCACGCACTCGGTGAAGTGGACCGTGGCGCCCTGCCCGTCGGTGAGCCGGCCGTCCTCCAGGATCTGGAGGAACAGGTCGAACAGGCGCGGGTGCGCTTTGTCGATCTCGTCGAAGAGCAGCACGCTCATCGGGTGCGCCCGCACCGCGTTGGTCAGCTCGCCCCCCGCGCTGTGTCCGACGAAGCCGGGCGGCGCCCCGATCAGTCGGTCCCGGGCGTGCTCCTCGGCGAACTCGCTCATGTCGAAGCGGATCGGCCGGGCGTCCTCGCCGAGGATCATCTTGGCCACGCCCTTGGCCAGTTCGGTCTTCCCGACGCCGGTGGGCCCGGACAGGAAGAGCGTGCCGCGCGGCCTGCTGGGCGAACTGGACGACTGGGCGCCGGTCAGCCCGGCCGCCGACCGCATGAAGATCTCGATGGTGCGGCGCACGGCGTGCGGCTGCCCGATGACCTGGCCGTTGAGGTAGGCCTCGCCGTCGAGGATGTTCTCGCGCACGGCCCGGGTGGCCCACGGATTGTCGAGCACGCCCACCCGGTACAGCCGGGCGGCCTCGTCCAGACGGCTCAGGGGCAGCCCCCGGTCGGCGGCCATGCGGCCGACCGCGAGGATCTCGCCGACCCCCATGCCGTACGAGGAACGGGCCAGCGCCTCGGCCGCCTGCGCCCGCTCGGCCTCCGAAGCCTGCTCCCCGGCCTCCGCCCGTCTGCGCCTGGCCAGCAGGTCCACCACGTACCGGCCCGCCGCGCGGCGCTGGTCCTGCGGCGGCTCGGGCACGGTGATCACCCGCAGGGCCCGGCTGCCGATGGCGAATTCGAGCGGCAGGTCCTCCTGCTTCTCGACCACCCAGAAGACGGTGTTGTACGGGGTCACGCCGGTCCCGTCGCCACGGACCGGCCGTGCGGTGTGACCCAGCTCCTCGGCGGTGGCCAGCAGGCGCGCCGCCTCACCCGCCACGGGGCCGCGCGGTGAGCCGAGGCGGGCGGTGTACGGGATGATCAGGCCGATCGCCGGGCCGGTGTGCCGGACCGTACCGATCATGATTTCCCTGATACGGGAGATGCCCGCCTCGATGTCGTCGTCCTCGTCGTCCTCGTCCTCGTCCGCGCGACGGGCCGCCGCAGGCCCTCCGTCCCGCTGGGCACGCTCCCGCTCGGCCCGTTCCCGTTCGTTGCGGGCGTCCTCCTCGGCCATGCGGCGCAGGGCGTCCGGCATGGTGAAAGGGCCTTCGGTGAGCTTCCAGGCGATCACCCGGTCGTCGACCATGCTCTGCCGGGCCAGGGCGCCGTACCCCCGGGCCCGGCAGAGGGATTCGACGACCTCCTCCAGGCTGTACGGCATGATCGGGCGGTCGGGTTCGGCCGCGACCACACCGTCCTCGTCGTCCTCGGGCAGCAGGAACACATCGCGGACGTTGCCCGTCAGCAGGATCTGCGGATACACCGTCAGCGCCATGTCCAGTTCACGGATCCAGGCGGGGGCCGGGGCCGCGGGCTGCGGAGGCGGCGCGTCCTCGGGGGCAGGCTCCTCCGGCGCCCCGTACTCGTAGGCCGTCCCTTCGGGTGTCGCGTACCCGTGGGCCGCTTCATCGGAGGGCCCGGCCGCGGACGGTGTGTGCTCCTTGCGGAACGGCCCGCCCGGGGCGCCCGTCCCACCGGTGTCAGCGGCCACGCGTCTGATCCTGTCCGTACGTCGTGGATCGCGAGGGTCTGACCTTCTTCTTGCCGCGTCGCCTGCCCGCCGGGACCGCCTGGTCCTCCTCGTGCTCCGCCCGCTCATCGGTGGCCGGACCGCCGTCCGGAGCGCGGTCGTGGGCCAGGCCGTTGTCGGGCCAGGAGCCGTCGGGGGCGACGGCTGTAGGCCGCACCCCCGGCGGCAGCGCGGACGTACGCGCCAGGTCGACCCCGTGTTCCCGGGCCGCGTCCTCGATCGTCGGTAACTGCGTATCGCAGAACCAGCGTTGGACCTCGCCGTCGGCCCTGTCCTCCGCGTGCCCCGCGCTCCCGCCGACCCGCTCCCGGTCCTCCGCACCGGACTCCGGCGCGCGCACCAGCACGGTGGTGAGCCCGCGCCGGTCGGCCGCCAGCGCCACGCGGACGCCGTAGCCGTCGGGGACCACCCCGTCGCCGGCCGTCCCGGCCGCTTCGCCGAAGGGCACCACCACACTGCCGCTCTCCGCGAGCAGGTCGGCGAAGTCCTCACCCACCGCGTAGTCCCGCTCGCGCAGTACCTGCATCAGGGTGTCCGCGACAACGGACCGGCCCCGGGCGGCGTCGGCCCGCGCCACGGCCCGGGCGACCTCACCTTCCAGCCCGGCGGGGTCGTCGGCCTCCGCCACCGCCGCCGCCAGCCGCCGGCGGTCCTCCGGCGCGGCGTCCTCCAGCGCGTCGAGCAGCCCGGCCCGCAGCGCGGACGTGCGGGCGGCGGTCCGTTGCCGCTGTGTGGACCGGTGCACCCGCACCCCGAGATCGTGGAGGAGGGTGCGCGCCTCCTCGGCGCTCCGCGCCTGCCGTAACGCCTCCAGGCGGCGGGCGAAGAGCGGCAGCTCCTCCGGCTCGCAGGCAGGCCCGTCCCGTTCGAGGAGCGCCTCGGCCTCCACCAGGGCCGCCGCCCTGACCTGCGTGGCGCGCTCCTCTCCGGCACGGGCCGTCCGGCCGTCACCCGCCGCGGCGCGGGCCGTGGCGGGCCGTGCGGTGGGCTGCTCCTCGGTCTCGGCGGGCACCAGGGACCAGACGTCGGCGGCCGCCCGGCTGAGCTCGGCCTCCGCCTGCTGGTTGATCCTGCGGGCGGAGTCCAGGGCGAGTGCGAGCTCCGTGGAGTCGGCGGAGGCGGGCACGGTGATCACGTCCACGTCGATCTTGGCCGTGCGGTACGCGCGTCGCAGGGACTTGGCCTGCCCGCGCAGATGGTGCGAGCGGGCGGTCTCCTGGGCGAGCTGGGCGCGCAGCTCTCGCCGCCGTTCCGCCTCGACGTCGACATAGGACCACTCATACGCGGCTGAGTTGCTCAATGACCCTCCCCCGGAGCCACATGGTGAACCGCGCGGGAAGGGGGCTCCTCGTCGGTGGCCGGCCGACCGGATGCGGTCGGCAGGCGAGCGACGGCGGGCGCCGGCTCCCTCGGGCGGTATCTGCCGCCCATGATGCATCAACGGGCAGAACGGCGCTCGCCATTCGGCGATCTCCCCGCCTCCCCGCCACCCCGTTCCTCGTTCCCCGTTCTGCGTGATTCCCGCGCGGAGCACCGAGCGCGCTGTTACGGTCGCTCCCAGCGCGGGAGAGGCGGCGGAAGAGCTCGCAGGGAGGGGGTGCCGGTATGTCCTTCCTGACGGACGTGGTGGAGGCGATCCGCGCCCATCGGGCCGAGCTGGAAACCCTGTTGGACCCGCCGGCACGGGCCGAACTGCTGGAGATCCTGGCGGACGCCGAGTCCGACCCGGTGGTGGCCGCCGCCGATCTGCGGGAACTGATCAAGCCGTTCACCCCGCCGGGTCACCCGCTGCGGGCCGCGCTGACCCCCTCCGGAGTGCGCTTCCAGCCCGGTACGGCAGTGCCCCCGGACGGCGACGCACTGCTGGCGCTGCTCGTGCACCTGCGCTCGGAGGTGGAGATCGAGGGAAGCCCGGCCGACGCGCCCCGGGACGTGCACCGGCCGGCCCCCGAGAGCCATGCCGGAGATGAGAACCACCCCACCCGTGAGGGCCACACCGCGGATGACAGTCGCTCCGCCCCTGCGGACCACCCCGCCGCCGAGAACCGTTCCGCCCTTGCGGACCGCGCCGACCCCCCGTACCGCCCCGACGCCGACGACGCCTGGCTGCTCGCCGAACCGGCCCTCCAGTCGGCCTCCTTGGACCTCGTACCGGAGCAGGCCCGGGACCTGATCCGGCTGACCGTGGCGGACGAGGAGGAGCGTGTTCCGGCCTTCCAGCTCGATCCGGCGTCCGGGACGCCCTATCCGGTGGTCGTCGAGATCAACCGGCTGCTGTCGGCCGACGAGGACCCGTGGGGGGCGGCGGACTGGTGGCTCGGTCCCAACGTATGGCTGGACGCCGCGCCCGCGAGGCTGCTGGGCACCGGGGTGGACCACACCCTGCTGTCCGCCGCACGAGCAGAGATCCCGGAGTGGTGAGTACGTGCCCGACCAGATGATCCCCGCCCCGGCCGTCCGGGCGAAGCCGCACCGCCACGTGGTGCCCGCCGGAACCGAACTGTGGCGGGTCCACAGCACCCGCCGTGGCTCCACCGAGTTCAAGTCCCTCCCGGCCGACCTCCATTGGGGCGGGGGCCGGTTCTGCGACATCAGGGACGGGCTGAGCGCCGAGCCGCGCCCGTATCTGTACGCCGGACTGTCCCCGCTGACCGCCGTCCGGGAGACCCTGGCCCGCGATCTCGTGATGCGGCCGGACGGCCGGCGCCGCATCACCCGGCCCCGGGTGCGCGACATGCTGCTGTCCAAGGTCGTCGCGGCCGGTGACCTGCCGCTGGTGGACCTGACCGACGACTCCCACTTGGCAGCCGTCCACCAGGACATCTGGCTGGTCCAGTCACCGGCGCCGGAGTATCCGCGCGTACGCCGCTGGGGCTCCTGGATACGCAGCCAGGCCGACTGGGCGGTGGGCTTCCGCTGGCCGTCGCGCCAGGACTCGGGTCTGGTCTCCGGCGAGGTCGTCGCCCTGTACGACCGCCCGGACGGCCCGGCCCTCCTCAAGCCCTCATCGGATGCCCCGCTGGCGCTCGACACCCCCGAAGGCCGCGACTACCTGAACGGTGTCCTCGCGCCGCTGCGGATCCGGGTCGAACACCCCCGCCCCCGCCGGGTGACGTAAGCCCCGCTCTTCAGGACGGCCCGCGCTCGGGTCGGGCCCGCTCTTCAGTCGGGTCCCCCTTCTCGGTGCCGGACGCGGGCCGTACGCCCCCCATTCACCGGTCCGTCACAGCCCCTTCCTTTCTGTTCGGTTCTCTTGGAACATTCTGTTCGCTTCTGTTCCCCCACTCCAAGAGGCCCCCACGCATGACTGAGATGAATAGGCGCCGGTTCCTCCAGATCGCCGGTGCGACCGCGGGATTCTCCGCCTTGTCGGGCAGTATCGACCGGGCTGCCGCCATCCCCGCCCACCGGGCCGACGGGACGATCCAGGATGTCGAGCACATCGTCGTCCTGATGCAGGAGAACCGTTCCTTCGACCACTACTTCGGGGCGATGAAGGGGGTCCGAGGGTTCGGCGACCCGAGGCCTGTGACCCTGCCGAGCGGAAAGTCCGTCTGGCACCAGGCGGACGCGGCGGGCAAGGTGACGCTGCCGTTCCACCCGACCGCCGACGACCTGGGCATGCAGTTCCTCCAGGGCCTCAACCACGACTGGCCGGGCGGCCACCGGGCGTACAACGAGGGCCGATACGACCGGTGGATACCGGCCAAGACCCCGACGACCATGGCCTACCTCACCCGTGAGGACATCCCCTTCCACTACGCGCTCGCCGACCGCTTCACCGTCTGCGACGCGTACCACTGCTCCTTCATCGGAGCCACCGACCCCAACCGCTACTACCTCTGGTCGGGCCACACCGGCAACGACGGTACGGGCGGCGGCCCGGTGCTCGGCAACGAGGAACGCGGATACGGCTGGAGGACGTACCCCGAACGGCTGGAGGAGGCCGGGGTCTCCTGGAAGATCTACCAGGACATCGGCGACGGCCTGAACGCGGCGGGCCACTGGGGCTGGATCAACGACGCCTACCGGGGCAACTACGGCGACAACTCCCTCCTCTACTTCAACAACTACCGCAACGCCCAGCCCGGCGACCCGCTGTACGACAAGGCGCGCACCGGCACCGACGTGTCGGCCGGCGGCGGGTACTTCGACGCGATCACCGCCGACGTACAGGCCGGAACGCTCCCGCAGATATCCTGGGTCGCCGCCCCCGAGGCCTTCACCGAGCACTCCAACTTCCCCTCCAACTACGGTGCCTGGTACATAGCGGGCCTGCTCGACGCCCTCACCTCCGACCCCGAGGTGTGGAGCCGGACCGCCCTGTTCATCACGTACGACGAGAACGACGGCTTCTTCGACCACGTCGTCCCGCCCTACCCGCCGGCCTCGGCGAACCAGGGCCTGTCCACGGCGGACACCACCACGGAGATCTACCCGGGCGGACCCTCGTACGGAGCCGGCCCCTACGGCCTCGGGCCCCGCGTCCCCATGCTGGTCGTCTCGCCCTGGAGCACCGGCGGATACGTCTGCTCCGAGGTCTTCGACCACACCTCCGTGCTGCGGTTCATGGAACAGCGCTTCGGCGTCCACGAGCCGAACATCTCGCCCTGGCGGCGGGCGATCTGCGGCGACCTCACCTCCGCTTTCGACTTCGGCCGGTCCGCCCCGGCCCCCGGCGACCTGCCGGACACCTCGGCGTACGAGCCCCCGGACCGCGAGCGCCACCCCGCCTACCGGCCCACCCCGCCGGCGGTGGGTGCCATGCCCTCGCAGGAACCGGGCAGCCGGCCCACCCGCCCGCTCCCGTACGAGCCGTACGTCGACGGGGCCCTCAACCCGGCCACCGGGAAGATCGCGCTGACGTTCAGCCCGGGGACGGCCGCCGGGGCACAGTTCTACGTCACCTCCGGCAACCGCACCGACGCCCCGTGGACGTACACAACAGACGCGGGCAGGACGCTGACCGACAGCTGGAACTCCGCCTACTCCGGCGGCAGCCACGACCTCACCGTGCACGGCCCGAACGGCTTCCTGCGTACGTTCCGGAGCCCGGGCGCCACCGCGGGTCCCGAGGCCACCGCACGCCACAACGCCACCAACGGCAACCTGGACCTCACACTCACCAACTCCGGCCCCACGGACGGCGTACTGACGATCGCCGACGCCTACGGGGGAGCGGAACAGAAAGTCACCGTACGGGCGGGAGCCACCGTTTCACGCACGGTGGACCTGCGGGCGGGGCGGCGCTGGTACGACGTGTCCGTCACCGTCGACGGGGAGCCGGGCTTCCTGCGCAGGTTCGCGGGCCATGTGGAGACGGGGGCCGCCGGGATCAGCGATCCGGCGACCGTCACGGGCTGAGGCCCGGCGGGAGACAGGCTGAGGCCCGGCGGGAGACCGGCTGAGGCGCGGTCGGCCACCGGCTGAACGCGGCGGGAGCAGGGCGGGACCCATCGGTCCCGCCCTGCTCCCCTCGTCCAGGATGGGGCTCAGGCGGCTCCGCCGTTGCCCGCGCCCGCCCCCGACGCGGCCTTGATGCCCTTGACGATCTCGTCCAGGACGGACAGCTTCGGCGCGTCCTTGTTGATGTCGAAGCCGGACCGGACCACCACGAGCATGTCCTTGGAGGAGGGGGAGGGGAACACCAGCGATTCGACGTAACCGTCGTCGCCCTTCTCCGTCACCACCTTCCAGCGCACCGCGTAGCCCTTCTGGCCCGCCACGGTGACCGCACCGGACTTCAGCTCCTCGTGCGAGGTGATCTTCCCGTACGAGTCCCCGCCGTAGGACTCCTCGGCGTTGACGGCGATGTCCTTCTTGGCCGCCTCCTCCGGCGACCCGCCCGTGAGCTTCAGGGCGACAGCGGGGGCCGAGAACACCCCTCCGCGCACACACGTCTTGTCGGCGCCGCCGGGGCAGGCGTGCTCACCCGTCGTCAGACCGGCGCCGACCGGTGCCGACTTGCCCGTCCACCCCTTGGGCACCGGCAGGCTGATTCCGGCGGCCAGGTCCGTGGCGTAGCCAGGCTCCGTCGGCGGGAGCTGCTCGCCGGGACCCTGGCCGCCGTCCTCCTCGCCGCCGCCGTTCCCGCCGCTCCCGTTCTCGCCGTCCTTGTTCCCGCCGTCCGGTGCGCCCGAACCGTCGGGGGCGGAGGGGGTGGTGGACGGGGAGGCGACCGCGATGCCCGGCCGGCCGCCGTCGTCCTCGCCCAGCAGATACACCCCGCCCCCGATCGCGGCGAGCACCACGGCGCCGACGGTCACGCCGACGCCGATACGGATCCCACGGCGGCGGGCCGCGGCGGGCGACGCGCGGACGTGGCCGGACCACTGCGCTCCGTCCCACCAGCGTTCCTGAGCGGGGCCTTTACCTGAATGCCCGGGGTCTGGGTGCCAGCCGGGCGGGGTCATCTGGGTCACGGGTGCACTTTATGCGGGTCGAGTGAGAATCGTATGAACCGACCGCCGCGCGACGGCCTGTGCGGGGGCGAGGGGCTGTGCGGGAGTGGCGTCCTGTGCGGCGGTGGCGGTCACGGTTCGATCAGGCCCGCGCGGATCGCGTACCGGGTGAGCTCCAGACGGTCGCGCAGCCCGAGCTTCTGGAGCAGGTTGGCGCGGTGCCGCTCCACGGTCTTGACGCTGATGACCAGCAGCTCCGCGATCTCCTTGGAGGAGTGCCCCTCGGCGACCAGCTTGAGGATCTCCTCCTCGCGCTCGGTGATCGCCCGCGCCGGCAGTTCCTCGCCGTCCTTGGCCCGGTCGAGGAAGTTGCGGATGAGCGCCGTGACCGCGCCCGGGTAGAGGAACGGCTCGTCGCGCATCGCTGCCCGGCAGGCCTCCACCAGGTCCCGGTCGGCGACCGACTTCAGGACGTACCCGGCCGCCCCCGCCTTCAACGCCTCGAAGAAATACTGTTCGTTGTCGTACATGGTGAGCATCAGGATGCGCAGGCCGGGCATGACCCGGGACAGCTCGCGCGCCGCCTGCAGACCCGTCAGCCGGGGCATGGCGATGTCCAGGATGGCTAGATCCGGCCGTTCGGCGCGAGCCATGTCGATGGCCTCGGCGCCGTCGCCCGCCTCGGCCACGACCGTGAGGTCCGGTTCGCCGTCAAGGATCAGCCGGACCCCCCGGCGCACCAGGGCGTGGTCGTCCGCGAGCAGGATGCGGGTCGGCGCAGCGGTGCTGCCCCGGGAAGGGGGCGGGTAGGAGAGGGGCATGGTCACCGGCTTCCGTTCCGGACGGGCACATCGAGACGTACTTCGGTACCGCCCTGCGGGCCGGGGCCGAGGAACAGCTCGGCGCCGATCAGCAGAGCGCGCTCGCGCATGCCGCGCAGGCCCGCGCCCTCGGGGGTGTCCCCGAGGCCCCGGCCGTCGTCGCGGATGCGCAGCTCCACCCCGCAGGGGCTGCGGCGCAGGGAGAGTTCGAGCCGCGACGCACCGGCGTGACGGACCGTGTTGGTGAGCGCCTCCTGGGCGATCCGGTAGACGACCAGCTCGGCCTCGGCGTCCAGTTCGGGCAGGTCCTTGCCCATCTGCCGGCGGATCGTCAGCCCGTCGGGCGTCGGTGTCTCGGTGATGAGAGCCGTGAGCGCGCTGACCAGACCCAGCTCCTCCAGCACCCCGGGGCGCAGCCGGCGGGCGATCCGGCGGATCTCGTCCAGCGAGCCGCGGGTGATCTCCTGGACCTGGCGCAGCTCGCCGCGGAGCGGCTCGGGCGCGTGGTCGGCGACCCGCTTCAGTTCGAGGAGGACCGCCGTGAGCGTCTGCCCGACCTCGTCGTGCAGCTCCTGGGCGACCCGGCGGCGCTCGGCCTCCTGGGCGGAGAGCGCGCGGGCGCTGCTGGTGGCGCGCTCGGCCTCCAGCCGGTCCAGCATCGTGTTGAACGTCTCGATCAGCGCGGCGATCTCGCCGTGCCCGGCCACCTCGGGGCGCGGGCTCGGGCGCAGCAGGTCGGTCGTGGTCATCGCGCGGGTGACCCGCTGGAGGGGGAAGAGGCCGAGCCGGAGCAGGGCCGCGTTGGCCGCGAGCATGAAGGCGATCCCGCCGGTCAGGATCATCGCCTCCGTCAGCAGGACCGGTGTGGAGATGGTGATCGGGCCGAGCAGCAGCAGGGCGCCCGCGGCGACGAGCACCGCGGCGTTGAGCAGAAAGATCCGCCAGAACAGGGACAAGGGAGCACGGCCTCCATCGGGCGTCGGAACGATTGCGGGCGGTGAAAGGGCTGTGGGGTCGGGTCGGGGCGGGGCGGGATGGGATGGGGACGGGGACGGGGTAGGGAAGGCTGGGTGTCGACAGCCTCCACTATCGTCGCTGTGCGCGGGAAACACGCCGTCGCCCGGATACCGCCGCTCCTGCGGCTCCCGTCGCCCCCTCCACGCTTGCCGTCTCCACAGCCGGCAGGGCGCGCGGCCTGTCCCGCATCTACATGGTGCACACCCCCGGATATGGGTGCTGCCCCCGATGGTTCTTCCGGATGCCCCCGTCGACCATGAACTCAGGGCCCGGGGGGCCCTGCCCGTGCCGCATCACGGGGCCGGCGCCGGAGAGGCCGAGAGGTCTCCGTACCGGGAGGGAGACACCATGCCCACGTACGACGAACGGCTGCGCGCCCTTGAGGAGCAGTTGCATCGCGACGACCCCGGTTTCGCGGCGGCGATGTCCGACGGCACCCCGCGCAGCCCGCGCGAGTACCGGCGCCGCAACGCCTGGCTCTGCATGGCTTTCGGGCTCACAGCCCTGGGCATGGGCATCGCCATCGGCCACGGCCTCCTGATCGCCACGGGCCTCGTGGTGGCGGGAGCGGCCGCCCACCTCTTCGACCCGCAGCGCGGCCGGCTGCACGGCCGAGACATCCCCGGAGCCCCCGGAGCCCCCGGAACCCCTGGAACCCCTGGAACCTCAGGTTCCCCCAGCACCCCCTGACGCGCGGCGCCCGCACCGCCGCATCCCCGGCCCCTCCGCACGGGCCGACCGAAGGCCCCGACCGCCGAACCGGTCGGGGCCTTCGCGTGCACGGAGAATGCGACCTCAGTTCGGTCCTACCTCTGGGACTTGTACGGTCCGACCACACCGTATGTGTGACATACGCTGAACGTCCCGGAACCGGCCGAGGCAGGGAGTTGCGGATGTCCGTCGAATGGCAGCCCGTGCGGCAGTCCCGTACCCACGAACTCGTGCTCCGCTCCATCGAGGAGCGGGTCTTCGCGGGCGAGCTGAAGGCGGGCGACCGGCTCCCGCCCGAGCGGGAACTGGCCCCCGTGCTCGGCGTCAGCCGGTCCGCCCTGCGCGAGGCGCTGCGGGTGCTGGAGACGATCGGTGTCCTGGTGGCCCAGCCCGGCCGGGGCCCGGACGCCGGGGCCCGGATCGTGCGCAACCCCGACGACGCCCTGGGCCGGCTGCTGCGGCTCCACTTCGCCCTCGGCAGCTACAGCCTCCAGGACGTCCTGGAGGCCCGGATCATCCTGGAGAGGTCCAGCTTCGCGGCCGCCGCCTGTCACGCACCGTCCGAGGACCTCGACGAGGCGGAGGAGCTGGTACGGGGCATGGCGGCGCCCGGCATCGGGGTGAGCGCGTTCAACGACCTGGACACCCGCTTCCATGTGCTGATCGCCCGCAGCTCCGGCAACGCCCTGACCTCCACCCTCACCTCCGCCGTACGGGAGTCGGTGCGCCCGCTGATTCTTCGGGCTCTGGAAGAGGCCGAGGACTGGCCCGCCACCGCCCGCGCCCTCAACGCAGAGCACGACACCCTCCTGATGCTGGTGTGCGAGGGGCGGGGCGCCGAGGCGGCCGACCTGGTGGAGCAGCACATCCACGGACTGCACGGAACGCTCGTGGACGGGCCGGCCGGACCGTAGCGGTTGGTGTGGCGTCATTCCTTCGGTGGACCGAGCCTAGTATGGTCCGACCATAGAAACGTCGTAGTGAACCGGAACCCGACCGGGGAGACCTCATGCGCATCGGACTCTTCGCCACCTGTCTGGGAGACACGCTCTTCCCCGACGCTGTGCGTTCCACCGCCGTCCTGCTCACGCGCCTGGGACACGAGGTGGTGTTCCCGCCGGGGCAGACGTGCTGCGGACAGATGCACATCAACACCGGCTACCAGCGCGAACCCGTCCCCCTGGTCCGCAACTTCGCCGAACAGTTCGGGGACGGGTCCATCGAAGCGATCGTCATGCCGTCGGGCTCGTGCGCCGGTTCGGTCCGCCATCAGCACGCGATCGTCGCCGACCGCTACGGGGACGCCGCCCTGCGCGCCGGGGTGGCCACGGTGGCGGCGAAGACGTACGAGCTCTCCGAGCTCCTCGTCGACGTCCTCGGCGTGACCGGGGTGGGCGCGTACTTCCCGCACCGGGTGACGTACCACCCGACCTGCCACTCGCTGCGGATGCTCCGCGTCGGTGACAAACCGCTACGGCTGCTCCGCGCCGTCGACTCCATCGACCTGGTCGAGCTGCCGGGCGCCGACTCCTGCTGCGGGTTCGGCGGGACCTTCGCCCTGAAGAACGCCGAGACCTCCACGGCGATGCTGCACGACAAGCTGGACGGCATCGCCGCCACCGGCGCCGAGGTGTGCACCGCCGGCGACTCCTCCTGCCTGATGCACATCGGCGGCGGGCTCTCCCGCATCCGCTCCGGGACCCGCACCCTGCACCTCGCCCGCATCCTCGCCGCCACCCGCACCACGCCCGACGCCCTGACGGAGGCCGCCGCATGAGCACTTTCCTCGGCATGCCCGCCCGGCCGCCCCGCTCCCCGTACGGCACCGGCAACCTGCGCGGCGACGAGCCGTTCCCCCGCGCCGCCCACCGGGAGCTGGGCAACGGACAGCTGCGCCGCAATCTCGGCAAGGCCACCACCACCATCCGCACCAAACGCCTGAACGTCACCGGCGAACTCCCCGATTGGGAGGCCCTGCGCGACGCGGGCTCCGCCATCAAGACCGACGCGATGAACCGGCTGCCCGAACTCCTGGAACAGCTGGAGCGCAAGGTCACCGAGCACGGCGGTACCGTCCACTGGGCACGCGACGGAGCCGAGGCGAACGAGATCGTCGCCCGGCTGGTGAAGGCCACCGGCAGCAGCGAGGTCATCAAGGTCAAGTCGATGGCCACCCAGGAGATCGGGCTCAACGAGCACCTGGAGTCGGTGGGCATCACTCCGTACGAGACCGACCTCGCCGAACTCATCGTGCAGCTCGCCCACGACAAGCCGTCACACATCCTGGTCCCCGCGATCCACCGCAACCGGGACGAGATCCGGCAGATCTTCCTCGACCGCATCCCCGGCGTCGACCCGGAGCTGGACAACGTTCCCGCCCACCTCGCGGCGGCCGCCCGGGCCTATCTGCGGGAGAAGTTCATGGCGACGAAGGTCGCCGTGTCCGGCGCCAACTTCGGCGTCGCCGAGACCGGCACCCTCTCCGTCGTCGAGTCCGAGGGCAACGGCCGCATGTGCCTCACCCTCCCCGACACGCTGATCACCGTGATGGGCATCGAGAAGGTGCTGCCGCGCTATCAGGACCTGGAAGTCTTCCTCCAACTGCTGCCGCGTTCCTCCACCGGTGAACGCATGAACCCCTACACCTCGTTGTGGACCGGAGTGACACCCGACGACGGTCCGCAGGACTTCCATCTGGTGCTGCTGGACAACGGGCGCACCGCCGCGCTCGCCGACGCCGTCGGACGCGCGGCGCTCAACTGCATCCGCTGCTCGGCCTGTCTCAACGTCTGCCCGGTCTACGAGCGGACCGGCGGCCACGCCTACGGTTCGACCTATCCCGGACCCATCGGCGCCGTCCTCACCCCGCAGCTCGCCGGAATGCACGCTGCTGACGACGACCCCAACAGCTCGCTGCCGTACGCCTCCAGCCTCTGCGGAGCCTGCTTCGACGCCTGCCCCGTGAAGATCGACATCCCCTCGTTGCTGGTGGAGCTGCGCCACCAGAACACCGAACAGAGCGGCACCACACCGGAGAAGCTGGCGATGAGGGCGGCCGCCGCCGTGATGAAGCGTCCCGCGCTGTACACGGGCGCGCAGAAGGCGGCCGGACTCGGCCGCCTCGTCGCCGGACGCGACAGGACGATCTCCCGGCTGCCCCCGCCGTTCGCCGGCTGGAGCGACAGCCGTGACACCGAGGCCCCGCCCCGGCAGACCTTCCGCGCCTGGTTCGCCTCCGACGAGGGCCGGGCCGCACTCCGGGCGGCCGCCGACGAACACGACGGGAGCCACGCAGAACACGACCCGGGCGACGGCCGGCACGACCCGGGCGACGAAGGGCACGACCACAGCCACGGAGAGGGCGAGAAGAAATGACCGATGCCCGCGACACCGTGCTCGGCCGGATCCGCGCCGCCCTGGCCCTGGCCCCGACGCCCGCCACCGTCGTACCGCGCCGCTACCGCACCGGCCGCGTCCTGCCCGACGGCGAACGCCTCGCCCTCTTCACCGACCGGCTCCTCGACTACAAGGCCGAGGTGCGCCCCTGCACCGCCGACCGCACGGCGCAGGTCGTCGCCGACGTGCTGCGCGACCACGGCGCCCGCCGGATCGGGGTCCCGGCCGGGCTGGATCCGCGCTGGCTCGACGCGTACGACGGGGATGTGAGCCCGGACGCGGCCGACATCCCCGCCCCCCGACTCGACGCCCTGGACGCGGTGGTGACCGCTTCGGCAGCCGGCTGTGCCGAGACCGGCACGATCTTCCTGGACGGATCGCCCGACCAGGGACGCCGGGCGCTCTCCCTCGTTCCCGATCTGCACCTCTGCGTCGTCGACCTCTCCTCGGTCGAGGCGGGCGTGCCGGAGGTCCTGGCCCGACTGGTGCCGGAGCGGCCGACGACGCTGATCAGCGGACCGTCTGCCACCTCCGACATCGAGCTGGAGCGGGTGGAGGGCGTGCACGGACCCCGCACCCTGGTGGTGGTGATCCGTAAGGACGTGTGACCTGGATGTGGTCCGACCTATGAATGGTCGACCGCAGTCGTCTCCCGACCTATGAATGGTCCACCGCGACCGCCTCCCGGCCGAAGACGATCCGCGTCCGTGTCCCGTCCTCCGCCCAGCCGGCCTCCACCGTGTCACCGTCCGGACCGGGCCGTACGTCCACGTGGTCCACGACCGCCTCCAGGGGCCCGGCATCCGGCTCGGCGGTGAGCGAGGCGAGGGCCACCAGGACCACCGTCCCCGCCACGCCGACGCCCAGCCGGGGCAGCACCGCCCAGCGGGTGAACGCCGTGCCCTGCGGGGCCCGTACCTCTTCGGGCACCTCCCAGCCGTGGAGCCCGTACAGCTGGGAACGCACCGGCCCCCCGGGCTCCGCCGCCCAGCCGGTCAGCTCCGCCCGCGCCCCGTCGGGCGCACCCAGCACCCGGTGGACCCGTAGCTCGTAGCGGCCCCGCGCCACCGTCACGCTCTCCACCCGGAGGCCGGGAACGGTGGAAGGGCCCGCCGGGAACACGGGCACATGCCAGGACCCGGCCCAGCCCCAGCCGTCGCCGTGCCCGGCCCCGAGCGGATGGATCCGGCGCCGGGTGCTGCGTACGGCGGCGACCGTCACCGACAGATGGTTGTCCGCCGGGTTCGCCGCAGCGGTCGGGCCGGTCACGGTGGAGTAGGCGAGCCGCGCGTAGTGCGGGTCCGTGTCGCGCGCCGACTCGCCCTCGTCCGGCCGCACATGGTCGCTGCCGTGGTTGTGCAGCCGTACCACGCCGTCCGCCCGCGTCGACTGCACCAGGAACCCCGGTGCCGGCACGGACAGCACCCGGTCGGGGCCCTCGCTCGGAGCCTCCTCCTCCACCGACGTCCACAGCGGATGCCCGGCGGGGGCGAGCAGCGCGACGAACGCCTTCGACGCCCAATAGGGCGACGCGGGACCGGAATAGGACTGCAGTGTCGCCGGGTGCGGGCCGTGCCAGCCCAGGCTCAGCAGTCCGTCACCGCCGCTCGCGCCCCGCTCCAGGAAGTACCGCAACGACCCGCTGACCAGCCGCCGAGAGGCCCCGGGAGAGAGCGGCGTGTGCCCGGACACCGCCCCCAGCGCGATGCCGGCGCTCGCGGCGAAGCGGTAGGTGAGCGAGCGCCCGAAGTGCAGCGGGGCCCCGTCGCCGCCGAACATCAGCGAGAAGCTCTCCAGATGCTCGCGCAGCCGCGCCCCGTGCCGGGCCGACGCGTGCTCGTCGCCCGCCAGATAAGCGTCCAGCAGCGGATAGAGGTGCAGCGCCCAGCCGTTGTAGTGGTCGAAGGCGCGCCCGTCCCCGTCGGCGTACCAGCCGTCGCCCCGGTACCAGGTCTCCAGCAGCTCCAGCGCCCGCTCCCGCGCACGAGCGGTCTCCGCGTCACCCCGGCCCACCGATTGCAGGAACCCGGCGACGGTGTACGGGAAGAGGTACCAGTTGTTGCCCGCCGGAAGGTGGCGCAACGC
The DNA here is from genome assembly GCF_014650075.1 of Streptomyces microflavus. Lineage (GTDB taxonomy): Bacteria > Actinomycetota > Actinomycetes > Streptomycetales > Streptomycetaceae > Streptomyces > Streptomyces microflavus. The sequence continues at coordinate 363,980 of NZ_BMUG01000003.1, forward strand.
ACCTCGCAGCCAGTGCTCCGCCCGGTCCTGCACCCCGGGCTCCAGCCGGTCCCAGAGCCAGGGCCGGGTGAGCCGCAGCCCGAGTGCGACGGAGGCGGACTCCACCATCGGCTGCCCCTGCACATGGTGGTCCAGGATGAGGGGCCAGGACTCCGCGTCGTCCCGCCCGGGTGTACGTGTCCCGGAAGCGAGCCCGCGCCCGTAGCGTTCCAGCCATTCGTACGGGTCCTTCCCCTCGGCCCCGGCGACCCGGAAGGCGGCCGCCAGGAACGTCCGCGCGTACCCCTCCAGCCCGTCGGAGCGCACTCCGGAGTGCGACGGGGGCCCAGGCAGGTCGAGCAGCGCCCCGCCGGGGGTGGCCCACCGCCAGGCGGCGTGCAGCAGCCCGTCGGCGGCGGCCTCCCAGTGCGCTCTGGTGTACCCGGTGTACGGGCTCGACGCCCGGTCCTCCGGGGGGAGTTCGAAAGAGGGGGACGGGAAGGTCGTCATACGGGGAGGCCAGGCCCTTCGTGGTGGACACGGTCGGCACCCGAAATCCTGATCGAGCGATCGCAAGCGGTCAAGAGAACGACCAGAAGACGGCCAAAGCGATCAAACGATCAGGGGGTAAGGCCGACCGGGAGTCCAGGCTGACCGGGAGGCGAAGCTCAGGGAAGCAGTAGCCAGTCCGCACCGACGGCGGCCACCAGGCCCGCCCCGAGCAGCCAGCTGCCGAGCCTGGTGCGGCCGTTCCTGCTGAGCTCGATCACCAGGCCGCACAGGATGAGCGCGAGCCCGTACACGCCGACGACCAGCACCGACGACCGGCTCGCGATCCGCAGGGCGAGGACGACGCCCATCGCGACCATGCCCACGGAGGAGAGGACGATCCGCAGGCGCCGGGCCTGACGCGGCGTCAATCTCTTCCCGGTCTCGGGATCGGCACCGGCCCCGGCCCCGGCCCCGGCCCCGGCCCCGGCTTCAAGGTCGGCCCCGGCTTCAAGGTCGGCCCCGGCTTCAAGGTCGGCCCCGGCCTCAAGGTCGGCCCCGGCTTCGGGGGCGGCCTCGGTGTCGGTCCCGGTCTCCTCGACGTCGTACGCGTCCTCGGCGGGCTTCGCCACCGTGGCTCTTGCCGCCGCGGCCTCGGCTATCGGGGTGTCGGTGCCCCGGTCCTGGCCCTCGCGCTGGTCCCGGTCCTGGTCCTGGTCAGAAGTGCTCATGGAGCCGGATCGTAATGGCTGCGCGGCAGGCCCGTTCCCGGACCCGGGCGTTCCGCCGCCGGTCCGGACGGCGGGAGGCCGCCCCGGCTACCCCAGCAGGCGGGGCGCCTCGGCCCCGGCGTCCACCGTGCGGCCCGTCTCCACCCGGCCGGCCAACTCCCGGGCCCACTCCGCCAGCCCGTCGATCGCGATGCCGTGCGGCCCGGCTCCGGCGTACGGGGAGATCGCGCCCGCGCCCCGGCGCAGCAACCGCGCCCCGCCCGCCGTGTTGCCGCGCGCGGAGTGCGTCAGCCCCACCGCCATCTGCGCGAGCCCCCGCCACAGCTCGCGCTCGCTCTGGGGCCCCGACTTCCAGGCGTCCTCGAACACCTCGTGCGCATGGAACGGCATCCCCGCGTCCAGCAGCCGCTGCGCCTCCCGCAGCGTCTCCCGCGGCGTGCGGACGACCCCCTCGGGCTGCCGCTCGACCCCGGGCGTCCCGTAGGGCAGCGGGCGCCCCAGTCCGTCCCGGGGGCGTGCGTTGCGCGCCCGGCCTTCGGTGTCACGGTCCCTGCGCGTCTCGTTCACTACTCGATTGTGCCTCGTACCTGCAAGGAATCAGCCGAACCCTGTCGGTGAGCACCCGCGCACGACTAGGCTCGACCGTCGTCACTGCATGCCATTTGGGGAAGGGTGGGCATGAAGCCGTCCCGGCCGTTGTACGAGCGTGAACCGGAACTCGCCGCCGCCGCGAGGGCGGTGGACGACCTGTGCGGAGCCCAGGCCGTCGGCGGGCTGCTGGTCTTCAGCGGGGAGGCGGGGCTCGGCAAGACCGCCCTGCTCGCCGAGATCCGGGCGATGGCCGCCGACCGCTGCACCGTCTGGTCCGCCAGAGGCGGCGAGACCGTCACCTCCGTACCGTTCCACGTCGTACGGCAGTTGCTGCAGCCCGCACTGGACCGGTTCCCGCCCGACGAGACCCGGGCCCTGTTCGGTGACTGGTACGACACCACGGCGCCCGCGCTCGGACTGGCCGAGCCCAGCGGTCCGCAGCCCGACCCGCAGGGTGTCCGGGACGGCCTCGACTTCGTCGTCGCGCGGCTCGCCTCCCGCCTCAGCCACCGGCCGCTGCTGCTCATGGTGGACGACGCCCACTGGGCGGACGGCGAATCCCTCTCCTGGCTGGCCTCGTTCACCGCCCGCCTCGGTGAACTCCCGCTCCTCGTCGTACAGGCGCACCGCCCGCAGGAGCTGGCCGAGCGCAACGCGAGCTATGTCGCCGACCGGGACGCCGAGCGCGGTTCGGACGGCCAGGGCGCCACGACGCGGGTCGCCCTGCGGGCGCTGACCCCGGACGCCACCGCCGAACTGGTCCGCGCGGCCCTGGGCGAGCACGCCGACGACCCGTTCTGCCGCGAGGTGTGGGCCGTCACCGGCGGCAACCCGTACGAGGCCGTCGAGCTGGTCGCCAAGGTCCAGGACCAGGAGCTGGCGCCGGTCGAGGAATCGGCCGGACAGCTCAGGGAGCTCGGTGCCTCCGCCCGGGGCAGCGGGCTCGTCGCCCGGCTGGAGCGGCTCGGAACGAACGCCAACCGGTTCGCCTGGGCCGCCGCCGTGCTCGGCACCGACATCTCCCAGGAGCTGGCCGCCACCCTCGCCGGGATGAGTTCGGCGGAGGCCGCCGACTGCACGGCCCGGCTGCGCGACGCCCGTATCGTCAGCGGCTTCGACCCGCTGGAGTTCGTCCACCCGCTGATCGCGACCGCCGTCTACCGCTCCATCCCGCCGGCCACCCGCACCGCGATGCACGGCCGCGCCGCCTGGGCCATCACCCGGGCCGGCCTCGGGGCCGCCGCGGCCTCCCGCCACCTGCTGGAGGTCCACCCGGACGACGACCAGGAACTGGTCGCCCAGCTCCGCGAAGCCGCGGGCCAGCACCTCGCCGTCGGCGCCCCCGAAGCGGCCAGGCGCTGTCTGGAGCGGGCCCTGGAGGAGCCGCCGCGGCCGAAGGACCGCGCGGTCCTGCTGTACGAACTCGGCTGCGCCACCCTGCTCAGCTCCCCGCCCACCACCGTGCAGCACCTGCGGGCGGCCCTGGACATGCCGGGGCTCGACGACGGGCTACGGGTCGACGCGACGTTCCGGCTCGCCGCCGCGCTCGCCCACAACAACCAGCTGAAGGACGCGGCGATCTCCCTGGCCGCCGAGGCGGCCCGTACGGCACCGGGCCCCGGCCTGATGCGGCTGCAGGCCGCGCACTTCATGTGGGAGGGCATGCAGGCCACCGAGGACGACGGCCCGGCCCGCTCCCGGCGCCTCACCCGCAACGCCGACCACCTCAAGGGCCGCGACAACGCGGAGCGGGCGCTCCTCACGCTGCGGGCCTTCGACGCCATGCTGCGCGGCGAGAACGCCCAGCTCATCGTCGACCTCTGCGAACGTGCCCTGATCGACGGCAGCCCGGCCCGCGGCCTCGGCTGGACCGACTCCGAGTGGGGCTTCGAACTGCCCACCATGGTCGGCATCACCTACGCCTTCACCGACCAGCTGGACCGTGCAGAGAGCCTCTTCGGCGAAGCGGTGCGGGCCTTCGAGATCTCCGGCTGGAGCGGCGCCCACCTGGCGTTCGCACACACCCTGCTCGGCATGGTCCACCGCCGTCGCGGCCGTCTCGCGGAGGCCGAGGGCTTCCTCCGCGAGGGGCTCCGCCTCGCCGACCGTGTCGGCTCCGGCCTGCCCGTCCACTGGGACGCGGCGTGCCTGCTCATCGATATGCTGCTGGCCCGCGGCCGGGTCGCCGAGGCCCGCAAGATCGCCGACCGCTACCACTTCGGACCGCCCTACCCGAGCGCCATGGTCCTGCCGGACGGCCCGTGCGTCCGGGGCCGCCTGCTGCTGGCCGAAGGCCGTAAGGAGGAAGCGGTCGCCGAACTCGAAGCGGCGGGTGCCGCCCTGGAGCCGCGCGAACGGTTCAACGGCATCTGGGCACCGTGGGCCGGTGACCTCGCCCGCGCCCTGGCCGACGACGATCCGGGCCGTGCGGCCCACCTCGCGGCCCGCGCCCGGGTGCACGCCGAACGGTTCGGGACGGACACCGCCATCGGCGAAGCCCTGCGCTGCGTCTCGCTCTTCGCCCCGCCGGAGGAGGCCGAACAGCTCCTCGCCGACGCGGTGCGTCACCTGGAGAAGTCCTCCTCCGCCTACGAGCACGCGCTCGCCCGCGTCGACTACGGCGTGGCGATCGGCTCGCACCGGGAACTGGCCAGGGCCCAGAAGCAGGCCATGGCCTGCGGAGCCGAAGGGCTGGCGGCCCGCGCCCAGCAGGCACGGGCGTCGATCCGGTCTGCGGAGTGAGGTAATGTTCCTTCTGCGCGGTCGCCCTGGGGAACCAGGCGGAAACGCATCGGGACGTGGCGCAGCTTGGTAGCGCACTTGACTGGGGGTCAAGGGGTCGCAGGTTCAAATCCTGTCGTCCCGACTCGTAGGAGTCGTAGGTGAGGGCCGGTTTCGGAGAAATCCGAAACCGGCCCTCACTCGTTCCTGGAAGGGCGTCGGCGTGTGCCGAGCGCGGCCCCCATTTCGTCGACCCGGCCCGGGGCGGCCCGCACCGGGACGCGCCGCTGCTGATGATCGAGACGAGGAGCGTCTTCCGTCGGCGGCGGTTCCACCGGGCCAAGGCGCACCTGATCCTCTCGGCGATGCGCCACCGGGCCGCCGAACTCGGTGACCGCGTGCGGTACGTCAAGGCGGACACCTGCCGCCAGGGGCTGCGCGAGGCCGTGGGGGACACCGAGGTGACCGTGCACCACCCCACCTCCCGCGCGGCTCACGGGTTCGTGAGCGCGCTGCGCCGCTTCATGGAGCACCGGCTCGTCACCTTCGACGCACACGAGGACGCGGTTCTCTGCGGGGACGCGACGATGAGCCACAGCCTGCTCTCCTCCTCGCTCAACCTCGGACTGCTGGACCCCGCCGAGTGCGTGGAGCGGGCCGAGGCACGATGGCGGTCGGGCGACGTACCGCTCAACAGTGCCGAGGGGTTCGTCCGGCAGATCGCCGGATGGCGCGAGTTCGTCTGGCACCTCTACTGGTACTTCGGCACCGGGTACCGCGAGAGCAACGCCCTGCGCCACCACGAACCGCTGCCCGACTGGTTCCGACCGGATGAGCGACCTCTGCCGCCCCTGCCGGTACAAGCCGTCCGTGCGGGTCGGTGAGGACGCCTGCCCCTTCACCGCCGGATACTGGAACCTTCTGCACCGCCACCGCGACCGGTTCGAACACAACGCGCGGATGACCCGGGCGGTGCGGGGCCTGGACCGGCTCCGCGATCTCGACGCCCTGCTGGAGCAGGAGCGGGACCGCAGCGACTGAGACGCGGAAGGGAAGGCACGTGGATCAGCCGCCGACGGAGTCCGCCCCGGGAGAACCCGAGCAGCAGGCGCTGTTCGGATGGCCGGACACGGCACAGGAACCCGATCCACGCCCGTCGTTCCGGGACAGTCCTGCGGCACGCCGGATGCTCGACGTACGGGAGGTCTACGCGGAGCCCGCCGCGCTCGACTCCCCGCGCGGTCGGCAGATCATGGCCCGCTTTCCGGAAGCACGCGTGACCGAGGTCGCCGGCCACTGGCGGATTCCCTCCCTCCACGGCAACGAGGGCAACATCGCCCAGTGGGTCCGTATCAAGTCCGGAACACTGGTCCTCGGCGTGAAACAGACGCTGCGGACGCGCCCCAACGGCAGGTCGGCCGACTGGATCGCCCCAGGGCCCTCCAACGGATGTGCGATGGCCTGCGCCTACTGTTACGTCCCCCGTCGCAAGGGCTACGCCAACCCCATCACGCTGTTCACCAACATCGAGGCGATCGTGGCCCATGTCCGGCGCCATGTACGGGCCCAGGGCCCCAAGACGGAACCCAACCAGTGCGATCCCCGGGCCTGGGTCTACGACATCGGCGAGAACGGCGACTGTTCCGTCGACGCCCTGGTCTGCGACAACACGGCGGACCTCATCGCCGCGTTCCGCGGCCTGCCGACGGCTAAGGCGTCCTTCGCGACCAAGTTCGTCAACCCCGACCTGCTCGCACTCGACCCTCAGGGGCGTACCCGTGTGCGCTTCTCCCTCATGCCGCCCGACGACGCCCGGCTGCTGGACATCCGCACCAGCCCCGTCGCCGAGCGGATCGCCGCTGCCGCCGACTTCCTCGACGCCGGCTACGAGGTCCACTTCAACCTCTCGCCCATCGTCCTGCGCCCGGGATGGCAGAGGGACTGGGCCGCACTGTTCACCCATCTCGACGACGTCCTGCCCGACCGGGTGAAGGACCAGGCGGCGGCCGAGATCATCATGCTGACCCACAACCGGTCGCTCCACGAGGTCAACCTTGGCTGGCACCCCCGCGCCGAGGAGGTCCTGTGGCAGCCGGACGCCCAGGAGACCAAGCGCTCGCAGAACGGGGCCCTCAACGTCCGCTACGCCCAGGAGATCAAGCGGCAGGCGCTGACGCGCATGCGGCAACTGCTGGCCACCCACGCGCCATGGCTGCGCGTCAGGTACGCCTTCTGAGGAGGGGGGAGGAGCGAGAGGAGGGAGGAGGCGCTACCAGGACGTGGGGTCGGCCGGTCCGCCCTGCGCGTCGTCGAGCAGCGAGATCTCCACGCGGACGCGCTTGCCCACCGGCTCGCGGCGCACCTCGAAGCTCTGGCAAACCATGAGGACGATCTCCAGACCGTGCTGACCCGCGCGCGTGGGGTCGGCCTGCGCGGCGGAGGGGAGTACGGAACCCGAGTCCCACATGGTGATGGTCAGCGTGCCGTCGCCCGCTTCGAGGTCGAGAAGGCAGGGGCCCGGCGCGTACTTGCAGACATTCGTGGCCAGCTCGCTCACGACCAGCTGCGCGTCGTCCATCGCGCGCGAGGTCATCACGACACCGTGCGTCGACTGCGCGTCGACGAGGAAGTCCCGGGCGAAGGCGCGGGCCCGGGCGATCCCGCCCGAGCCCATGTCGTACGCGGCGCTGCCCTTCACGGCGGACGTGCCGGACTCCTGACCGTCCTGCTCGGTCTCGCCGTACGTCGTCAGCAGCTGTTCCATGACACATTCCCCCGTTCGGGACGGCTGCGCGCGCAGCCGTCGCACCACCCGTCTACCCTCGCCCGCACGGTTCAGGCCAGGGCGGGGGAAGAATATTCCGGGTGCCGCCGCTGCCTCAGGCGAGGAGTTTCGCCTTCGCCCGCTCGTACTCGTCCGGGTTGATGGCGCCCTTGTCCCTGAGCTCGGCGAGCTTCGCCAGATCGTTCACATGGCTGGTGCCCGCCGCCGATCCCTCGCTGTTCGCCGCCTCCCGCACGTACTGCCGGAAGGCCGCTTCCGAATCCTTGGCCACCTTGGCGTCACGCTCCTGCATGCTGCGGCCCCGGACGATGAGGTAGACCAGCACGCCCAGGTACGGCAGGAGGATGACGAAGACCAGCCAGCCGGCCTTGGCCCAGCCGTTCAGCGAGTGGTCGCGGAAGAGGTCCGTGATCACCTTGAACAGCAGGAAGAACCACATGACCCAGAGGAACAGGTAAAGCATGGTCAGGAAGAGGTTCAGGAGCGGGTAATCGTCCATGGGGCCAACTCCGTTCGCGCGGATGGTCCCTTATTCATACGCCCTGTCCCTTTTCTCCGCATCCGTAGTCGGGACTCGGGCCCCGGTCAGCTCCGAGCCCCGTCGGCGGCGATCCGCAGGAGGTGGGCGGGCGGATGGGTGAGGCCGAGGTCCGGGCGCCAGGCCGTCAGGATCTGTGCCGACGGGTCGAACAGCGGCGTGGGCAGTTCCTCGGGGATGGTCCACCGCCAGGCGCTGATCAGATGGGGTTCGGTGACCTCGGGATCCCCGGAGCCCAGGCGGACGAGGGCCGCCATGCTGATCCGGTTGATCCCGCCGATCACGTCGTGGACCAGGGCGAAGACGTCCACCGCGCTCTCGTCCACGGCCAGACCGGTCTCCTCACGCAGCTCACGCGCGGCGGCCGCCGCGACCGACTCGTGCGTCGGATCGACCTTGCCGCCGGGCAGCTCCCACGTACCGCTGTGGTGCCTGCCCAGGAGTATGCGCCCCTGCCCGTCCTGGACGATCACGCCGACCCCGAGGGCCGCCTGCGCCGTGGGCGGGCGCGTGTTGCGGGCGGGGCCGTCGAGGGCATCGGTGGTCATGGCGCTGGGTCTCCGCTCTCCGGGATGTCTCTGGACCGGTCGTACGGAAACACCGTAACGACATCGTGGGACCCCCAGGACCGGATCGTGGGACACCCCTCAGGACCGGATCGTGGGGTACCTCAGGACTGGTTCCGCTCAGACGACCAGGCGCAGCGCGGTCGCCGAGATGCCCAGCCGTACGCTCTGTCCCCAGGTCAGCTCCAGGGCGTCGGACTCCATCCCGTCCCCGAAGACCACGATCCGGTCCGACTCCACGGTGAGCCGCAGCCCCTGGCCCCGGCCCAGTTCGCCGGAGACCAGGGATGTGCCGGTGGCGGGTGAGGGCCAGGCCTCGCGGACGAACCAGAGCAGCCGGGGGTCGCCCGGGGCGGGCAGGGGAGTGGTGCCGCCGCGCTCCAGCCAGAGCGAGCGCAGCCAGCCGGTGGCGCCCGTTCCGGTGCCGACGAGGACCCCGGAGGAGGCCTGGGCCTCGCCGGGGGCCTCTGTCGTGTCGGGGCCCAGCCGGTAGCGGGCCGTCTGGTGGCCGGGCGGGCCCAGGTAGATCTCGTTGAGCGCGACCAGCCGCTGGGTGTCGTCGGCGACCGCCTCGACCATGGTCAATGCGTCCACTGCGGATCCGGTGGCCGTCGCGGCGCGCAGCAGGGCGGCCGCGTCGGCGCAGCGGTGGCGGACCAGGACGCCGGGGTTGCGCCCGGGGTCGGTGTCGATGCCCACCACCGGCTGCCCGGACAGGTACTTCGCGGCGTTGGCGACCAGCCCGTCCTGGCCGACCACGACAACCACGTCCTCCGGAGCGAACAGGAACCGGTCCAGGTCGGCCCGCTCCACCCGGGACCTGCGCCAGGTGAGCGGCACGGCGGCCGCCACGTCCCGCAGGGCCTGCTGCGTACGTTCGTGGCGCCGGGACACCTCGTCGATCGAGCGGCCCCGGCTGGACAGGAAGAACGCGGCCTGCCCGTGCGTCCCGTGCCGGGCCAGCAGCTCCTCGTACTCGGTCCTGCGGTGTACGAGGACGGCCCGGGGTGCCAGGCTCACGCTCCCGCCCCGCCGTCCGGCCGGCCGAGCTTCGCGAGGAGCCCGGTGAGGATGTCGGGGGAGAGGGTCAGGCTCTCGATGCGCGGCACGTTCTCCGCGAGCCGGGTCGCCGCCAGGGCGTGCAGCGTGGCCGGATCGACCTCGCCATGCACCCGCAGCCAGGCGGCCTGGGCCTCCGCGCGCGCCGAACCCGTCTCGCGCGCCGCCTCGGCGTCCGCCCGGGCCAGGCGCACCTTCCGGGAAGCCTCGGCCTCCGTGCGTACGCCGTCGGCCGCGGCCTTCTCCTCGGCCTCCCGGCGTGCGTTGGTGCCGCGCTGGTCGACCAGCTGCTCCTCGCGCCGGGCGAGCTCGATCTGGCTGGCCAGCTCGTTCTCGGCGATGGTGCGCTCGCGCTCGACGGCCACGGCCCGCCGTTCGTAGGTGGCCCGGTCCGCCTCCTGCTGGATCTGCTCGCGCGCCGGGGTGCGCAGGGCGCGCTCGACCTCGGCCTCGGGGCGGATCGCGACGACGCGCACGGCCACCACGTCGATGCCGGTGGCCGGGAGCCTCGGCTCGGCGGCGAGACCGGTGGCGACCCGTTCACGTACCGAGGCGACCCCGTCCACGAGGGCGGCGGCGAGCGGGGTGCGGGCCAGGACGTCCAGTGTGTGCTGCTGCGCGGTCTCGGTGAGCAGGGTCGCGATCTGCTCCAGCGGTGCGCTGCGCCAGCTTCCGGTGTCCGGGTCCACGGAGAAGTCGAGCCGGTCGGCCGCCAGGGCCGGGTCGCTGACCCGGTAGGTGACGGTGGCCTGGACGGTGACGTCCTGGAAGTCCGCCGTACGGGCGTGGAACGCCATGGCCAGCTCCCGGTCGTCGACCGGCACCTCGGAGAGCGCCGCCGACAGCGACCGGTACCAGAAGCTCAGCCCCCGCCCGTCGTGGGCGAGCTCGCCGCGCTTGTGGTGGCGGATGTGGGCGGTGGGCGCGGAGCGCAGATGGCGCCAGCCGAAGCGCCGGGTGATGTCGGCCATGGGGTCCCCCTCGAACTCGAACTCAATCTCGTCACCACGACGATAAGGGGTGAAGGTGTAAATGGTCAAGGTGACGAGAAGGGGGGCTCGGGCTCTCCGCGGGCCAGCTCCCTGGCCGGGATCTCGCCGCCGCCGTGCACGGCCAGGTCGGCGCCGTTGACGTACGAGGAGTGCGGGCCGGCGAGCCAGAGGCAGGCGTGGGCCACGTCCGCCGGAACCGCCAGCCGTCCCATCGGGATGATGCCCGCCACCGCGGCCCCGTCGTCCTCGCCGTACAGCGCGGTGGCGTTCGCGGTGCGGATGAGCCCCGCGGTGATGTGGTTGACCCGCACCTTCGGCGCCCATTCCAGGGCCAGTGCCCGGGTCAGCCCGAGCAGCCCCGCCTTCGCTGCCGAGTAGGCGGCGGTGCCCGGCTGGGGGTCATGGGCGGAGACGCTGCCGATGTTGATCACGCTGCCGCCCTCCGGCTGCTCCCGCATGACCAGATTGGCTGCCTGGGCCACGTAGAAGGGGGCGAGGAGATTGAGGGCGACGACCTTCTCGACGAAGCGGGGGGAGGCGGTCGCCGCGTCGGCGTCGGGGGAGCCGCCCGCGTTGTTGACCAGGACGTCGAGCCGGCCGAACTGCTGGACCGTCGACGCCACCAACGCAACCGCCGCGGTGGGGTCCCGGACGTCCGTCGACAGGAAGGCGGCCTGCCGCCCGCCCGACGACGGCAGCGCGACGGGGGTGCTGCGCCCGCACACCATGACCTCGGCGCCCGCGGAGAGGAAGGCCTCCGCGATGGCGGCGCCGACGCCCTTGGTGCCGCCTGTGACGATCACCGCCCGCCCGGTGAAGTCGATCGGATTGCCCAGCTCCATGGTCCGCCCCTTGTCGGTGGCTCCTCGGTGCGCGGAGTTCTGTGCGTGTGAGGGCGGAATCTACCAATCGCTTGTTAGGTCCGACAGGGGTTTCCCGTGCTCGGAACACGGCCGGCCGGTGACCTCCGAAGAGATCACCGGCCGGCCGGGCGGTGCGCCGCCCCCGTCCCCACGGTGCGGCGCCGGGTGGACCGCCCCCATCCGCTGGGACGGACGGTCCACGTCTGTCGGGACGCGAGAGTGTGTCGCGTCCCCGTCTGTCGGGGCGCGGGGCGTGCCCGCGTCCACGTGTGCCGGGATGCGGGGGTGTGCCCGCGTCCGTATCTGTCAGGGCTCCCGTGTGTCCGCCGTGAGCCCGAGTCCGGGGAGGATCGCCCTCTCGACGAACCTGCTGAGATACGCCGCGTCCGCGTAACGCCCCTCCAGCAGCGGCCGGGCCCGCATCACGCCGAGCAACTGGGCCGCCACGTACTCCGCGCCCGGCAGGTCGGCGGCGATCTCGCCGCGCCCCTGGGCCCGCCGGACCATCGCGTCGATCGCCGCGATCTCCGGCACGATCAGCGCCTCGCGCAGGGCGCACAGCAGCTCGGGGCTCTGGAGCGCCGCATGGCTGAGCGCGTGCATCAGGGGGGTGTCGCGCCCCGAACCCTCACCGATCGCCCGCGCCGCCTCGCGCAGGTCGCCGGCGAGCGTGCCGGTGTCGATGTGCGAGAGCAGCATCCGCCGGGTGCCGTGCAGCGCGGCGACGACCAGCTCCGGCTTGGAGCCCCACTGGCGGTACAGCGTCGACTTGCCGCAGCGGGTGCGGGAGGCGACGCCCTCCATGGTCAGCGACTCGTAACCGCTCTCCCTCAGCAGGTCGAGCACCGCCGTGTAGAGCTCCTGCGCCCGCTCCGGTGTGATCTTCGACCGGGGCGAGGTGAGGGCTGACTCCTGGACGGAATCGGGCGACGGCATGGACTGTCCCTCCTGCGGCGGTGCGGCGAGGCTCTCGATACGCCAGTGTACCGATACGCGCGTGTACCGATACGCCGACGTATCGGTACACTGGCGTATCGATTCGGCATGGAGTTGGCCATGCCGTCCTGACACCGCTTCGCATCCAAGGGGGCACCGGGTGACGTACGCCCGCACCGAGCCCACGGACCAGGAGCCGGACATACGTGCCCGACCGCCCCTCGTCCGCGAGTTCCTTCTCGTGGCCGGACTCTTCCTGGCCTACAAGTTCGGCCGCCGGGCGGCCAACGGCCATGTCGAGGAGGCGTTCCGCAACGCCGGGAACGTCTGGGACCTCGAACGTGCCCTGCGCCTTCCGGGCGAGGGCGCCGTCCAGGGCGTGCTCCTGCACAGCCAGACGCTGATCCACGCGGCGAACACGTACTACGCCACCGTGCACTTCCCCGCCACGGTCCTCTTCCTGGTCTGGCTCTACTGGCGCCGCCCGCTCCACTACCTCTGGTCACGGCGGATCCTTGCCGTGCTCACCGGGGGAGCCCTCGTGCTCCACCTGCTCTTCCCGCTCGCTCCGCCCCGGATGCTCCCGGATGCCGCGCTCGTCGACACCGGCCAGGTCTACGGACCGACGGTGTACGGGGTGACGCCCGCCACCGACACGATGGCGAACCAGTTCGCCGCGATGCCCTCGCTGCACGTCGGCTGGGCCGTGATGGTCGCCGTCGGCCTGATCGTCGCCACCGGCTCCCGGTGGCGCTGGCTCTGGCTGCTGCACCCGGCGATCACGCTGCTCGTCGTCGTGGGCACGGCGAACCACTACTGGCTCGACGCGATCGTGGTCGTGGCGCTGCTGGCGGTGGCGTTCGCAGCGCTGCGCCTGCCGCGCGCAGCCCGGAACGTACCGGCGCACGTGCCTTGGCCGGTGGGTGACGGGGCAGTGCCCGGCGGAGGCGCGCACGTACCGGCGTACGCCGTCCGGCGCGCGGACGCGGCGGTGGATCCGTACGTCGTCGGCGCCGCGCATCCGGTTCGGACCCCCGCAGGTTCCGGAGCCGGCCGGTGAACGCCACGCTGATCGCCGTCGCGCTCTCCCTCGTCTCCGCCGGCGCCTACGCGGCCGCCGCCGTCGCCCAGTCCCGGCTGGCCGGACGCACCGACCCCTCCACCGGGATCCTGCGCCTGCTCGGCCGGGGAGCCTGGTGGTCGGCGGTCGGGCTGAACGCCGGGGGAGCACTGCTCCATGTCGCCGCGCTCAACTACGGCCCGCTCACCCTGGTCCAGCCGCTCGGCGCGCTCACGCTCGTGGCCGCCGTCCCGCTCGGGGCGCGCGCCGCGGGACGCCGTGTCGGGCGTACCGAGTGGCGGGGCACGGTCCTCACCCTGCTCGGCCTCGGCGCGCTGCTCCTGACCGCGGGCGGCTCCGCCCCGCACGAGACCCTCACCCTCCCCGAGGCCCTCGGCGTCGGCGCGGCCACCATGGCGGTCGTCGCCGGGCTCAGCCGGCCGGGGGCCCGCCCGGGGCTGCGGCACGCGGCGGCCTCCGGCATCACCTCGGGTGTCGCCTCCGCGCTCACCCAGACCCTCACGGTCGCCGGCACCGACCACTCCGGCGGCCCGCTGTTCAGCTGGCGGCTGCTGACGGTGGCGCTGCTCGTCTCCGCCTTCGCCATGGGCGGCCTGCTGCTCTCCCAGACCGCCTACCGGGGCGGCCTCGGCGCCCCGCTCGCCGTCGTCACCCTCGCCAACCCGGTCGCCGCCGCCGCGATCGGCCTGGCCCTCCTCGGCGAACGGCTCCAGGGCGGGCCGGTCAGCCTGGTCCTGGCGCTGCTCGGTACGGCGGCCGCCGTACGCGGGGTGATCCTGCTCAGCCGGGCCCAGGCACGCGCCACGGACCCGGGCGAAGTGGCCGCACCCCCGGTGCCGGTGGTGGATCCGGTTCCCTCCCGGGTCGTCATCGGCAGCCCCCGGCGCGCGGACGGTACGCCGCTCGGCGCGGAACCCCTCGCCGCCGTACGGGCGGGCGGTCCGAGCCACCCCTAGCCCGTACGGCGGCGAGGACCGGACGCCTTGCGGAAGGCGAGAGTCAGGGGGCGTCCAGCTCACCGATGGCGCGGGTCAGCCACCCGATCCAGAACGTCTCCAGGTCGATACCGCCCCGCAGCACCAGATGGCGCAGCCGCCCCTCATCCGTCGTCGGAGCGGGGGTGAAGTCCCGCTCCTCGATCCCGCGGTACTCCTCCAACTGGCTTTCGTGCAGCGCGAGATGGCGGCGCAGTTCCGCGCCCATCCCGTTCACTCCGACGACCGCCGCCGCCCGCATCCGCAGCAGCAGCGGATCCCGGACCGGCCGCGGATCCTCCGGGAGCGCCACCCAGGCCGCCAGTTCCTCGCGGCCCGCGGGCAGCACCTCGTACTCCTTCTTCTGCCCCCGGGCCGGTGCCGCCGCGGGCAGCGCCCTGATCTGTCCGGCCTGCTCCAGTTTTCCCAGCTCGCGATAGATCTGCTGGTGGGTCGAGGACCAGAAGTAGCCGATCGACCGGTCGAACCTGCGGGTCAGCTCAAGACCCGAGGACGGCTTCTCCAGCAGAGCGGTGAGAATCGCGTGCGGCAGTGACATGACGTGCATCCTAGGGACGAGGGCTCCCAGGCCTGAGGACTAGGGCTTTCAGGCCTGAGGACGAGGGCTCACAGGGCGGCGGCCAGCTCCGTGCCCTGGCGGATCGCCCGCTTCGCGTCCAGCTCGGCCGCCACGTCCGCGCCGCCGATCAGGTGGACCGGGCCGCCCGCCGCGCGCAGCTCCTCGTACAGCTCCCGGCGCGGTTCCTGGCCCGCACAGAGCACCACCGTGTCCACCGGCAGTACCCGCCGCTCACCGTCGACGGTGAGGTGGAGGCCTTCGTCGTCGATCAGGTCGTAGGAGGCGCCCGCGATCATCTCGACGCCCCGGTGGCGCAGTTCGGTGCGGTGGATCCACCCCGTGGTCTTGCCGAGGCCCGCGCCGACCTTGGTGGTCTTGCGCTGGACCAGGTGGACGGTACGGGGCGTCTTGGGGCGCTCGGGGGCACGCAGACCGCCGCGCTCCGCGTAGGAGGTGTCCACGCCCCACTGCCGGAAGAACGTCTCCGCGTCCAGGCTCGCCGCGTCGCCGCCGTCGGTGAGGAACTCTGCGACATCGAAGCCGATGCCGCCCGCTCCCACGATCGCGACCCGGTCGCCGACCGGAGCCCCGTCGCGCAGCACGTCCAGGTAGCTGACGACGTTCGGGTGGTCCGTGCCGGGGATCGCGGGGGTACGCGGCTCGACGCCGGTGGCGAGGACGATCTCGTCGAAGCCGTCCAGGGTTCCGGCGTCGGCCCGGGTGGAGAGGCGCAGTTCGACGTCCAGCTCGGCCAGTCGCGTACGGAAGTAGCGGAGCGTCTCGTTGAACTCCTCCTTGCCCGGCACCCGGCGGGCCACGTTCAGCTGTCCGCCGATCTCGTCCGCCGTGTCGAACAGGGTCACCGCGTGGCCCCGCTCGGCCGCCGTGACCGAGCACGCGAGACCCGCCGGACCGGCGCCGACCACAGCGACGCGTTTACGGGTCCGGGTGGGCGAGAGCACCAGCTCGGTCTCATGGCAGGCGCGCGGGTTGACCAGGCAGGAGGTGATCTGGAGGCTGAAGATGTGGTCCAGGCAGGCCTGGTTGCACCCGATGCAGGTGTTGATCGCGTCCGCGCGGCCGGCCGCCGCCTTGGCGACGAACTCCGGGTCGGCGAGGAAGGGCCTGGCCATGGAGACCATGTCCGCCCGGCCCGAGGCGAGGACCTCCTCGGCGACTTCGGGGGTGTTGATGCGGTTGCTCGTCACCAGCGGTACGGAGACGGCCCCGCGCACCTTCTCGGTCACCCAGGTGAAGGCGGCGCGCGGCACGGAGGTGGCGATGGTGGGGATCCGCGCCTCGTGCCAGCCGATGCCAGTGTTGATGATCGTGGCGCCCGCCGCCTCGATCTCCTTCGCCAGCGTCACGACCTCCTCCAGCGTGGAGCCGCCCGGCACCAGGTCCAGCATGGAGAGGCGGTAGATCAGGATGAAGTCGCTGCCGACCCGTTCGCGGACCCGGCGAACGATCTCGACGGGGAACCGGATGCGGTTCTCGTAACTGCCGCCCCAGCGGTCGGTGCGGTGGTTGGTGGCGGAGACGATGAACTCGTTGATCAGATAGCCCTCGGAGCCCATGATCTCGACGCCGTCATAGCCCGCGACGCGCGCCAGCTCGGCCGCCCGGACGAACTCCTCGACGGTCTCCTCGACCTGCTCGTCGGTCAGAGCGTTCGGGGTGAACCCGCTGATGGGGGCCTTGAGCGCGCTCGGTGCCACCAGGTCCGGGTGGTGTGCGTACCGGCCGAAGTGCAGGATCTGCATTGCGATCCGGCCGCCCGCCGCGTGCACCGCCGAGGTGATCTCCCGGTGCTGCTCCGCCTCCGCCCCGGTCGTCATCTTCGCGCCGCCGGGGAAGGAGCAGGCCCGCTCGCTGGGCGCGATGCCGCCGGTGACGATGAGGCCGACACCGCCCCGGGCGCGCTCCGCGTAGAAGGCCGCCATCCGCTCGAAGCCGCGCTCGGCCTCCTCCAGGCCGATGTGCATCGACCCCATGAGGACCCGGTTGGGGAGGGTGGTGAATCCGAGGTCCAGCGGGCTCAGCAAGGTCGGGTACAGGCTCATCCGGGGTCTCCTCCGCACAGGGTCGTCGCGTCAGTTGTAGACCACCCCGAGCAGGTTATGCAACAAGTTGCACAATGATCTGCGTCGCATGCCGGGCCTTGGGGCGCCCGGCCCGTGCCCCGTACGGCGTACTCGGCCGGGCCCGCCCGCCGCCTGCCGACGAGAGTGGGACCGCCAGCGAAACCCCTCACCCCGGGAGTCCCCATGGTCTGCGTCAACCGGCGTGATCTCGGTCTGCTCGCCCTCCGCGTCGGCACCGGCGCGGTGCTCGCCGCCCACGGCAGCCAGAAGCTGGCGGGCTGGTTCGGCGGCGGAGGCATCCAGGGCACCACGGCCGCGATGGAGGCCATGGGCTTCCACCCGCCGAAGCACAGCGCCGTGGCCGCCGGACTCGGTGAGGCGGGCGGCGGAGTGCTGCTGGCCCTCGGGCTCGCCACCCCCGCCGCCGGTGCCGCCGCCGCGGGCGCGATGGCCGGTGCGGTGGCCGTGCACGCCCCGGCGGGCTTCTTCGCCCAGGGCGGCGGCTACGAGTACCCGGCGTTCCTCGGCTTCACCGCCGCCGCCATCGGGCTGACCGGCCCCGGCCGCTACTCCGTGGACCATGTCACCTGCCACATCTTCGACCGGCCCTGGATGGTCGCCCTCGCCTTCGCCGGCAGCGCGGCCGCGGCGGTCGCGGTGGTCGGCAAGCGCGCCAAGGGGCAGTCCGGCGGGGAGCAGTCCGGCGAGAAGCAGGAGGCGGACCGATGAGCGTGGACCCGGGCCTGTACGACGGCACCTCCGGCCCGCCTCCGGCGCCCGACCCGGACAGCGCCTGGGTCACCGGAGGCATGCTGTTCGCCGGGGTGCTGATGCTCTGCCAGGGCGTCGTCGCGGCCCTCCAGGGCATCGCGGCCCTCGGCGACAGCGACATCTACGGCACCGTCGGCGACTACGCCTACCGGTTCAGCCTCACCAGTTGGGGCTGGATCCACCTGGCGGTCGGCCTCTGCGCGGCGATCACCGGTGCCGGGCTCCTCAAGGGTGCCGGGTGGGCCCGGGTGACCGGAATCGTCATCGCCTCCCTCGCCCTGTTCGCACAGTTCCTCTTCCTGCCGTACGCGCCGGTGTGGTCGGTGCTCATGATCGGCGTGGACATCTTCGTGATCTGGGCGCTGAGCGCCTACCGGCCCCCGGCCGCCGACCTCGTTGCGCGCTGACCCTCCGCGTCCTCACGGCTCAGCGCACCCGGCCACCAGGACTTCGGCCCGATGTCCCTGACCAGCGCGGGGACGAGGAGCGAGCGTACGACCAGGGTGTCCAGCAGGACGCCGAACGCGACGATGAAGGCGATCTGGACGAGGAACGCCAGCGGGATCACGCCCAGTGCGGCGAAGGTCGCCGCGAGCACGACGCCGGCCGAGGTGATGACCCCGCCGGTCGTGGTCAGCCCGCGCAGGATGCCCTCCCGGGTGCCGTGCCGCAGCGACTCCTCGCGGACCCGGGACATCAGGAAGATGTTGTAGTCGACGCCGAGGGCGACCAGGAACACGAACCCGTACAGCGGCACCGAGGAGTCCGTACCGCTGAAGCCGAACACATGGGTGAAGACCAGCGAGGAGATCCCCAGCGTCGCCAGGAAGTTCAGCGCGACCGTGGCCACCAGCAGCACCGGCATCAGCAGCGACCGCAGCAGGAAGACCAGGATCACCAGGATGATCGCCAGCACCACCGGCACGATCAGCATGCGGTCGTCCTCGGCCGTCCGCTGGGTGTCGTACTGCTGGGCCGTGTAGCCGCCGACCAGGGCGTCCGAGCCCGGCACCGCGTGCACTGCCTCGCGCAGGGCGGCCACCGTCTCCTTGGCGTCGTCGCTGTCGGCCGCGGCCTTCAGGGTCGCGTCGATCCGGACCTTGCCGTCGACGACCAGCGGTTCGCCGCCGGGCCGGCCGCCCTCGCTCACCGGCGCGACCGAGGCCACCCCGTCGGTACGGGTCGCGGCCTCGCTCACCTCGGCGAGTTTGCCGGCCGCCGCGATGATCACCGCCGGATTGCCGGAGCCGCCGGGGAAGTGCTCGCCCAGCGTCTCCTGGGCCGCCACGGACGGGGCGTCGTTGACGAAGATCTCGTCGAGCGGCACGCCCTTGGAGGTGAGGGTGGGGGCGAAGGCGGCACAGGCGATCAGGACGGTGAGGGTGATCGCCCAGACCTTGCGCGGAGCCCGGTCGACCAGGGCCGCGACCTTGCTCCAGATGCCGTGGCCGCCGGTCCCGTCCTCGGCCTGCCTGGGCTTCGCCGGCCAGTACGCCCTGCGGCCCAGCAGCACCAGGGCGGCGGGCAGGAAGGTGAGAGCGCTCAGCACCGAGCAGACGATGCCGATCGCGCCCACCGGACCGAGCGCCCGGTTGTTGGTGAGGTCGCTGAGCAGCAGGGCGAGCAAGCCCGCGGCCACCGTCGCGGCACTGGCCGTGATCGGGCCGAAGGACTCGCGCAGCGCGATCCGCATGGCGGTGAACCGGTCGCCGTGGACGGCGAGTTCCTCCCGGAACCGGGCGGTGAGCAGCAGTGCGTAGTCCGTCGCGGCGCCGATCACCAGGATCGACAGGATGCCCTGCACCTGGCCGTCCACCCGGACGATGTCGTGGTCGGCGAGCACATAGACGATCGCGCAGGCCAGCCCCAGGGCGAACACGGCACCGAGAATGATGAGGAAGGGCAGCAGCACACTGCGGTACACGAGCAGGAGGATCACGAGCACGGTGATCAGGGCCACCCCGAGGAGCAGCCCGTCGATGCCCGCGAAGGCGTCGGAGAGATCGGCCTGACTCGCGGCCGGGCCCGCGAGCTGCACAGTGGTGTCGGGTACGGCCGCGCCGGCCTTCTCGACCTCCTCCAGCACCGTCGGCAGCTCGTCCCCGAGGCCGGGGCTCAGCTGCACGATGCCCTGGAGCGCGAGACCGTCCTCGGAAGGCAGCGCGGGGGAGGCCTCACCGACGACACCCTCGGTGCCCGCGAGTGAGGCGAGAGCGCCGCTGGCCGCTTCCCGCTGCGCCTCGCTCACCGGTGTGCCCTCCTCCTTCGACGTCCATACGAGGATGGCCGGGAGGGTCTCGTTCTGCTGGAACGCCTTCTGGGCGTCGATGACTTGGGTGGATTCGGCGTTCTGGGGCAGGAAAGCGGCCTGGTCGTTGGTGGCGACCTCGCCGAGCTTGCCCGCGTACGGACCGAGCCCGCCGCCGATGCCGAGCCAGGCGATCAACAGGACGACGGGGACCAGCCAGCGGGCCGACCGTGCAGGGGTGAACATGCCTCTCCCGGGGTGCGAACAGTATCTCAACGGTGAACAATCTCAATCGTTGAAATAGATTAGCGGAGTGCTCGCACGGGGAGCCGGCCGGGCTCCTTCGGGGATGCCCGTCGGGGGCGTACGGGGAGTGCTGTCGGGAACGTACGGGGAGTGCTTCGGTGGGTCACCCGCTCATGGATGCACCCGGCGGCGGAAAATCTCAGCGCCGCGCCGGAGGAGCCTCGGCGAGTTCCTCGTTCATGGCGGCGAGGAAGCGCAGGACGGTCGTGAGCTCCGCCTCGCTGAACCGTGCCCGCGCCCGGGCGGTGGCCTCGGCGAGCGGCATGAAGTAGTCGCGGGCGGCCATCCGGGCGCTCGCCTCGTAGTGGATGTGCACCACCCGGCGGTCGGTGCTCTCCCGGGCCCGCCGGATGTGGCCGGCCCGCTCCAGCCGGTCGAGGCAGGCGGTCACCGCGCCCGAGGTGAGGCCCAGGTGCTCGCGCAGCCCGCCCGGGGTCATGGGGGCGGGCGCGTCGAGGATGGCGGCCAGGGCGCTCACGTCCGTGGGGTGCAGCTGCTGGTGCGCCGCGAAGCCGTGGGTCATCCGGTTGATCTCGCCGTTCATCCGGCGGAGCTCGACCGCGAACGCCTGGAGGCTCGCGGCGGATCCGGGTTCCGGGGCCGCCGCGGGTTCCGGGGCGCCGCTCCGGGTCGGTCGGCTGTCAGCGCTGGTCACGTCCTCAGCGTATAGAACCCGCGACCGTGGCCGGTGCCCGGACCTTCACTCGGTCCGGGCACCGGCCACGGGCAGGGGCGCCGTCACGGCGACTGCCCTGCTCCTGTCATGACGTCGGCATGAGCACCGTGTCGACCAGGTTGACCGTGGCGTTGGCCGTCGGCACATTGCCGCAGACGATCTTCGAGGAGTCGTTCACCGTGAAGTCGGTACCGGATCCCTTCACGGTGAGGTCGCTGCCCTGCAGGGTCTTGTACGTGCCGTCCTCAAGCTGCTTCGTCGTGAGCTTCTCGCCCACCACGTGGTACGTCAGCACCTTGGTGAGCTCCTCCTTGTCGTTGAGGAGCGCGTTGAGGTCCGCCTGCGGGATCTTCTCGAAGGCGTCGTTCGTCGGTGCGAACACCGTGATGTTCTCGGCGTTGTTGAGGGTGTCCACCAGGCCGGCCTTCTGCACCGCGCTGACCAGGGTGGAGAGTTCGGGGTTGTTGGAAGCGGCGGTGGCGACCGGGTCCTTCGCCATGCCCTCAAGGCTGCCCGCCCCCTCCTTCGGGACGGAGGCGCAGGCCGGACCGAACGGTTCCGCTGGGGCCTCGGCCTGCGCCGACGGCGCGAAGAACGCCATGGAGGCGGGGAAGGCGAGCGCGGCGGCGGCAGCGGCGGTGCGCTGCAGTCGGGTGATGGTCATGATGTCTCCTCCGGCGGGTGGGGTGAGATATTCGCGCCGTACGGGCACTGGGCTCCGTAATTCCAGTAGCACACAGAAGGTGATCCGGGTCAAATTCTGGGCCCGCCGGTAAAAGTAATTCGGTGACAATTTTCTGACGCTGGTAAAAGCCTCTCCGGGAGGCGCCCGTACTGTCGGCGGGTGCCTGCCGACCGGTGCCTGCCGACCCGGTCCGCGTGGGGTTGGGCCAGGTTTCGAAGCAGAAACGACGCGAGAGGCGCAGCGGGAGGATGTCCGGCACTGTGGAGCCGTGGATGGCCCTGACCCCAGGGCGGTATTCGGTCGGCAGCGGTCGGATGTGAGTGATCGATCGTCGTGATATCGACCGTACGGTAAAGGCTCTGCGTATTTACGGAAAAGACGCGCGAGTCGCATTTATCGCCTGCCGTGCATTTCGCGAAATAGAACCGCGCCCTGTGGCCGGTCGTTCCGGGAAGCCATGGTCACGGCTGGGTCGTCGTCGGCCGGGCCCGTTCAGGCAGGAGTTGATCCGCCGGACCGGGGCAATCGGCATGGCATGAATACCCGTTCAGTAGCATCCCAGGGGCGCGGCCAGGCCGAGCGAGCCGCCAACAGCAAGGCGATGGAGGTCGGAGCCCGTGCCGGGTTCGCGGCCCGAGGGCTGATCTACGTCCTCGTGGGCGCCCTCGCCCTGCAGATCGCGTTCTCCGGAGGGGGCGGCAAGCAAGCCGACCGGGGCGGCGCGATAGCCGAGATAGCCGAGAAGCCGTTCGGCATGATCGTGTTGTGGCTGCTGGGCATCGCCCTGATCGGCATGGCCCTCTGGCGGCTGTCCGAGGCCCTCTTCGGCCAGGCCGGCCCGGACGGCGACAAGCCCACCAAGCGGGCCATGGCTGCCGGACGCTTCGTCTTCTACGGTTTCGTCGCCTACTCCGTCCTGTCCTTCGCCGCAGGTGACTCGGGCAGCGGCGGCGGCTCGTCCGACCAGCAGTCGCAGGACGTCACCGCCAAGGCGCTGGGCTGGCCCGGCGGCCAGTGGATCGTCGGCATCGGGGGCGTCGCGATCGCCTGTGCCGGTATCTGGATCGCGGTCCGGGCCATCATGCGGAAGTACCACAAGCACCTCAAGATGTCGGAGATGTCGCAGAAGGTGCGCCGCGCGGTCGACTTCACCGGAGTCTTCGGCGGCGCGTCGCGTGGTGCGGTCTTCGCCACCGCGGGCGGGTTCGCCATCGCCGCGGCGGTCAAGCACAACCCCGATCAGTCCAAGGGGATGGACGACACCCTGCGCTCCTTCACCCAGACCCCCGTCGGCCCGTGGCTCCTGGTGGTCATAGCCCTCGGCCTGGTCGCCTTCGGCGTCTTCTCCTGGTTCAACGCCCGCTACCGCAAGGTCTGAGCGGGGCCGTCAGGCCCCGGGCAGCCGGGGCCCGGTCTCCCGGGTGACCGGCCGCGCACCCGCGCCGCCGGTCAGCCGGGGAGGCCCGCCGGCCGCCGCTCCCCGGCGGGCCTGGTCCTCACGGGCGGCCTGCTCCGGGTGGCGGCTGCGCCAGTACGGGTTGTCGTGCGGGAGCCCGCCGGTGACCCGCCCGTACATCCCGAACGTCAGGATCAGCAGCCCCATCACGAAGCTGAAGATCACGTTGGACATACCGAAGTCCAGGATGTTCGCGCCCTTGTCCAGGATGAAGATGTGGACGAACCCGCTGAGGAGGAAGAGCGAGCCGACCGTCATGTTCACCATGGACGCCACGTTTCCGCCGATCACGGCCCCGGCGATCAGCACCAGGCCGACGACGACGGAGATCAGGCTCAGGAGGCCGTTCGTCGACAGCCCGGCCACCTGCGTGCCGCTCGTGTCGAAGAAGCCCAGCTGGTTGGTGAAGCCGAGGATTCCGAAGACCAGCAGGATGGCCCCGCAGAGCCCCGCTCCGATCCGGTACACGGCCGCGAGCCGGTGGTCCACGGGGAGTTCGTCGCTCAGTTTCATTGCCGTCTCCTGTCGGTGGCTGATGCGAGAGCCCTCACGGGCCCTGATATCCGCCCCCCATTCCGTGCGCGGTCCGTGCGGCCCCGCTTTCCCCCGCCGCGTCACTCCACCGGGGCGGAGCTCTCCGTCACGGAGCGCCGGATGCGCAATATCGCGCGTCTGGCGTGACTCTTCACTGTGCCCAGCGGCAGGCCGGTCCGCTCGGCGATCTGGACGTGGGTGAGGTCGTCGAAGAACGCCAGACGGAGAATGTGCCGCTGGACCGGGGGCAGCTTGCGCAGCTCCTGCGTCACCAGCACGCGGTCCAGCGCGGCCTCCGGCCGTTCGGCCGGACCGGGGACGCCGGACCCCTCGCGCGCCGCGTGGGCCGCAGCCAGCTCCGTACGCCGGGAACGGGCGGCGTGGGCGTCCGCGATCTTCCGGCGGGCGATCCCGACCAGCCAGCCCGGCAGCGGGCCCCGCACCGCGTGGTAGCCGTGACGGCCCCGCCACGCGGCGAGGAACGTCTGCTGCGCCACGTCCTCGGCCTCCCGGGCGTCCCCCAGGGACCGGGCCGCCAGCGAGTACACCAGGGCGGCCCACCGGCGGTACACCAGGGCGAAGCTCTCCTCGTCGCCGCGCACGAACCCCGCCGCCAGCCGTTCCGACTCGGCCCGGTCCTCGGCCGGGGAAGGCACCGCGGCCACCGGGCCGGCCGGGCTCGGGAGAGCCGTCATGTCCGTCCGTCCTCTCCGCTCCGCCACCGGTGGGCCGGTCGCCCCGCCGATCTCCGGGCGACCTGTGATCTCCAGGCAACCGGGCGGCGCCGAGCCGGGCAACATGCATCGTTTCTGCGTCGTATGGTGGGCGGTATGGACGACGCGGTCGGCACGCTCACCCGGGGAACAGCCGAGGGGGGCCTGACCACCGGGGCGGTGGCCCGGCTGCTGGGGGTGGCGCCGACGACCCTGCGCTCGTGGGACCGCCGTTACGGGATCGGCCCGGCCTCCCGCGAGGGCGGCCGGCACCGGCGGTGGACGTCGGCCGACATTGGGCTGCTGGAGTGCATGTGCGGCCTGACGAACGCGGGAATGCCCCCGGCCGAGGCCGCCCGCGCGGCCCTGGCCGCCGCCTCCCGGGACGCCCCTGCCCGGCCGGACGAGCCGATGAGCCGCAGCCGGACGCCGTCCTCCCGCACCCCCGGAGCGTCTTCCCCCACCCCCGGAGCGTCTCCCCCCACCCCCGGAGCCTCCTCCCACGCCCCCGGAGCGCTCCCGGTCGGCCGGGCACGACGGGAGTGCCGCGGGCTGGCCAGGGCGGCCGTCCGGCTGGACGCGCAGGCCATGGACGAACTGCTGGACGCGGCCATCGACAAGTACGGGCTGCTTGCCGCCTGGGAGTCGGTCATCATGCCGACGCTGCACGCCGTCGGCCGTAAATGGGAGACCGTCGGCGAACGGTACGTCGAGGTCGAGCACCTCCTGTCCTGGCACGTCTCCAGCGCGCTGCGCCGGGCCGCGGCGCAGCGCGCGCCCACGGCCGGTTCCGGCGTCTCCCTCCTCGCCTGCACCCCGGGCGAGAGCCATACGCTGGCCCTGGAGGCGCTCGCCGCCGGACTGGCCCAACAGGGCCTGCCCGTCAGGATGTTCGGCGCCGCTCTGCCGGTGGAGGCGATGGAGGAGGCGGTGCGCCGCACAGGACCCGCCGCCGTCGTGCTCTGGGCCCAGTCCCGGTCCACCGCGAGCCGCGCTCTGGTGGTGCGGGTGGAGTCCATCGAGTGGGGTGTACGGGGTGCCCGCAGGCGGCCGGCCGTCCTGGTCGCCGGACCGGGCTGGGCCGGGCAGTTGCCCTCCCGGGCGCTCCATCCGTCCGGCCTGACCGAGGCGTTGGACGTGCTCGCGGCCATCAGCCGACGATGACCCCCTTTTCCCCGGGGAGTTCGCCGTCCGGGGCGGGGCGGCTCCGTGCGCGGAAGGTGCGGCGGTAGGCGTCCGGCGGCACCCCGACCGTCCGGTGGAAGTGGCGGCGCAGGGTGGTGGCGGTGCCCATGCCGGTGGCCGTCGCGATGGTGTCGACGGTGTCGTCCGTGGTCTCCAGCAACTCCTGGGCGTGGCGGATCCGTTGGGTGAGCAACCACTGCAACGGGCTGGTGCCGGTGACCGACTTGAAGTGGCGGCCCAGATGACGTGAGCTCATCCGCGCCTGCCTCGCGAGGTCCTCCACGGTGAGCGGCCGGTCCAACCGCTCCATCACCCAGGGGAAGAGCTCGGCGAGCGGATGGTTGCCCGGCGCGGGGACCGGGGTGGTGACGAACTGGGCCTGTCCGCCGTCCCGGTGGGGCGGCACGACCAGCCGGCGGGCGAGGCTGTTGGCGATCGCCGAGCCGTGGTCGAGGCGGACGAGGTGCAGGCACAGATCCATGGCGGCGGCCTTGCCCGCGGAGGTGAGCACACTGCCGTTGTCGACGTAGAGCACGTCCGGGTCGACCGTCACCCGGGGATGGCGCTCGGCCAGCACCCCGGTGTGCGCCCAGTGCGTGGTGGCTCGTCCGCCGTCCAGCAGACCGGCGGCGGCCAACACGAAGGCGCCCGTGCAGAGGGAGGCCACGCGTGCGCCCGCCTCGTGGGCCGCGCGCACCGCGTCGACCAGCTCGGCGGGCGGCGGCCGGTCGATGTCGACCCAGCCGGGGACGATCACCGTGTCGGCGCCGACGAGGCGGTCGAGCCCGTGGTCGGGCTCCAGCAGGAACCGGCCGGCCCGCACGGCGCCCGGCCCGCAGAGCGAGAGGCGGTACCAGGGGTCCGCCCCGCGGGGCGCGTCGGATCCGAAGACCTCGCACGCCAGGGCCAGTTCGAAGGGCAGCATGCCGTCGGTGACGGCCAGCGCGACAGCGGTCATGTCCGAAAGTGTACGGGGCGTGGCGTTCCGGACCGTCGCGGTGGGCGGCCTGCCCTCGCCAGGATGTCGGTGACGGATCGCAGCGAACCGGCGAACCGGGTGGGCCCACGGAACGGTGGGCCGGCGGGCCGTTCGCGTAACAGGGGAGAACTCATGGGATCGGGCCAGATGGTGGCGGTGTTCGGTGCGTACGGGCACACCGGGCGGTTCGTGGTGGCGGAGCTGAGGGAGCGTGGCTTCCTCCCGATCCTCACCGGCCGCGACGCCGACAAGCTGAAGGCGCTGGCGTACGGGACCGGGTCGGCCACCCGTACGGCGTCGGCCGACGACCCGGCCTCGCTCGACCGCGCACTGGCCGGTGCGGCAGCCGTCATCAACTGCGCCGGGCCCTTCGCCACGACGGCAGCCCCCGTGATCGAAGCGGCCCTGCGGGCGAAAATCCCCTATCTGGACGTGGCGGCCGAGATCGAGGCCAACCGCGACACCTTCGCGCACTTCGTCGGCCGCGCCCGGGACGCGGGAGCGGTGATCGTCCCGGCGATGGCCTTCTTCGGCGGCTTCGGCGACCTGCTGACCACTGCGGCGATGGGTGACTGGGCGGCGGCCGACGAGGCGCACATCGCGTACGGACTGAGCAGCTGGCACCCCACCGCCGGGACGCGTACGGCGGGCGCGGTCTCCCGGGAGCGCCGGGGCGGCCGGCGCATCGTCCACACCGGCGGG
This sequence comes from Streptomyces microflavus, assembly GCF_014650075.1. Taxonomy (GTDB): domain Bacteria; phylum Actinomycetota; class Actinomycetes; order Streptomycetales; family Streptomycetaceae; genus Streptomyces; species Streptomyces microflavus. The sequence goes on from NZ_BMUG01000003.1 coordinate 391,204, forward strand.
CGGCTGGAGTACCGCGACGACGCCCCGCCGGCCCTTCAGTGGCCCTTCCCCGACCCGATGGGCCTCCGGCCGGTCATCGGGGAGTTCACGATGGCCGACGTCGTGACCGTACCCAGCCATCTGGCCATCCCCGAGGTGCGCACCTACATGACGGAGGAGGCGGCCCGGGACCTCGCGGCCCCGGACACGCCGTCACCGGCGGTGGTGGACGGACGCGGCCGGTCCGGCCAGACGTTCCTCGTCGACGTCGTGGTGCGCTCGGGCGGAGCCGAACGGCGGGCCGTGGCCCGGGGCCAGGACATCTACGCCGTCACCGCGCCCCTCGTGGTGGAAGCGGTCGACCGCGTACTGACCGGACGGACCCGGGTGGCCGGAGTCGCCTCGGCGGGCGAGATCTTCGACGCGCCCGACTTCCTCCGCGCACTGTCCCCGCACATCACCGTGGAGTTGTCCGGCTTCCCGGCCGAGGGGCGGTCAACGACTCCTTGAGCCGCCCCCTGCGGCCCGCCGTCCCCGTCAGCGCAGGAAGTCCGCCAGCCCCGTCAGCAGGCGCTCGACGTCGTCCGTGTCGTTGTACGGGGACAGCCCCACGCGCAGGCCGCCGTCGTCGCCGAGGCCCAGGTGGCGGGAGGCCTCCAGGGCGTAGAAGGAGCCGGCCGGGGCGTGGACGCCGGAGCGGGCGAGGAAGCGGTACGCGTCCGAGGCGTCCCGGCCCTCGAAGGTGAGCAGCAGCGTGGGCGTCCGGTCGGCCGCCCGGGAGTGCACCGTCACCCCGCCCAGCTCGCCCAGCGCCTTCTCGGCAAGCTCCAGCAGGGCGCTCTCGTGGGCGCCGATCGCCGCGTAGGCGGACCGCAGCCGGTCCCGACGCCCGGCCGTCGCGCCGCCGATGCCCAGGTCCGCGATGAAGTCGACGGCGGCTCGGGTCGCCGCCAGTGCCTCGTACGGGAGCGTGCCCAGCTCGAAGCGCTCCGGCACGGCGTCGCTGGACGGCACCAGCTTGTCCGGCCGCAGGGTTTCCAGCAGCTCGGGGCGGGCGGCGAGCACACCGTGGTGGGGGCCGAAGAACTTGTAGGGCGAGCAGACGAAGAAGTCGGCGCCGAGCTGCTCCACATCCACGAAGTCGTGCGCCGTCAGGTGCACCCCGTCGACGTGGAACAGCGCACCGGCACCGTGGACCAGCTCCCCTATGGCGGCCACATCGGGGCGGGTGCCGATCAGGTTGGACGCCCCGGTCACCGCGACCAGCCGGGTCCGCTCGGTCAGCAGCGCGCCGACGGCCTCCGTGGGCAGCTCCCCGGTGGCCGGGTCGAACTCCGCCCACCGCACCACCGCACCGGCCCGCTCGGCCGCCTGCACCCAGGGGCGGATGTTGGCGTCGTGGTCCAGCCGGCTCACCACCACCTCGTCCCCAGGCTCCCAACTCCTCGACAGGATGCGGGAGATGTCGTACGTGAGCTGGGTCGAGCTGCGTCCGTGGACGATGCCGCCCGGGTCCGCGCCCAGCAGATCCGCCAGCGCCCGTCTGAAGTCTCCGACGATCGTCTCGGCGTGGACCTCCCCGGGCAGTGTGGCGCCCCGGATCGACAGCGGCCGGCTCAGCGCCTCGGTGTAGGCGGCGATGACGGGCGCCGGGGTCTGTGTGCCGCCGGGGCCGTCGAAGTGCGCCGTACCGGCCCTGAGGGCGGGAAACTGCGCGCGCAATGTGCTGACGTCGTACGTCAAGGGGACTCCCTCGCTCTGGGCGCCCGGGGCCGGGTGACGGTCGTGGCGCCGACAGTCCGTCGCCGCGGCTCCGCCCGGGGCGGGTGCGCGGTTCGGCGCCGATCATCGCAGGGTGTCCCCACCGGTGAAAGGACGCCTCGCGCCGACCGGTACGCGGGCGCACCGCCCCGGCCGGCCGTGCGCCGCCGCGCACGCACGCACAACTCGGCGCAGTTGCATGCGCCCGTCACGCGGCACAGGGATGATCCTATGAGGGAATTCCTCGTACAAATTAACTCGACCAGACGCTGCGAACGATTTCCCGCATTCCCTCCGTCCCGGAAATCCTCTGCATGGATGGCGTGCGGCGAACGCCCGGGAAGAGCCCGCCAATTCGGCGACGAGGTGGTGGTTAAAGCTGTGGGAATCGGAAATGAATGATCTGGGCCGATGGAGCTGGGGGGCATCGGTTCACGCCACGGCCCGTTTCATCGGAGCCGGGTGTCCGGAATCGATCGGTACATGAGCAGCTGCTCACGCCCCGGGGTGCCCATCAACCCCTCGGGCGACCTTGACCTGCATCGATGCGATGTTCTCTCCTAGATCACATCTCCTGTGGAGGGTCACGGATGGACGAGTGCGAACGGTCCGCCGATGGCGAGATCGATTCGGTTGGCTATTCGGGCGGCGGGAAGAGCACGGTCGGAATCTCCCCGGCTTCCGTTCTTCGGGTCACCGCCTATCCGCTGCTATTGCTGGCCGTCGTCCTTGTCGGCGCGTCCGCATTGGTGCTGCGCTGGGATCCGGCCATCGTGAGTCCGCTTTTCCTCGTCGGGACCCTGGTGTATCTGGCCATTCTCGAACAGCTGATTCCCTATGACCGGACCTGGCACCCGGGAAAGGACGAGTGGCGCTGGTACGGCATCTACTTTCTGCTCACCATGGCCGGAAGTGGACTCGCGCAACTTCTGGTCACGGCCGCCGTGGGATGGCTCTCCCCCCACGGGCAGACCCATCGCCTCTGGGCCGAGATCCCGGGCGCCCTCCTGGCCGGATCGCTCGTCAGCTACCTGGTGCACCGGCTGGGCCACACCAGCGCCCTCCTGTGGCGCCTGCACGGGGTGCACCACGTGCCGCAGAAGGTCAACGTCGCCAACAACGGTGTCAACCATGTGCTGGACATCGTCCTCGCCCAGAGCCTCGTCCAACTGACCCTGGCCCTGGCCGGATTCTCCCGCTCGGCCGTGCTGGTGACGGGGCTCTTCGTCGTCGCCCAGGGCTATTTCGTCCACGCCAACATCGACGTCCGCATCGGCCGCTTCAACCATCTGCTGGCCAGTCCCGAACAGCACCGCCTCCACCACAGCACCGACCTGTCCGAAGCCGGCCACTACGGCTCCGACCTGTCGTGCTGGGACCACCTCTTCGGCAGCTTCACCTGGCGCCCCGGCCGCGAACCAGCAGCCGTCGGCCTCCACGACCCGGCGTCCTTCCCCGGCACGGGAGAGATCCTCGCCGGCCTTCTGCACCCCTGGCGGCGACGGCCGGGGCCCGGACCGGGGACCGGCTGACCGCGACGCACCCCGCCGCAGCCATCTCCCGCCACACCACGACCACTTGAGGAGTTCGACATGGCCGAAGCGACCGACGCGACCACAGACGCGTTACGTCAGAAGGTGGCGATCATCGGCATGGGCTGCCGCCTTCCCGGCGGCGCCTCGGACCACCGGACCTTCTGGCGGAACCTGATGGCGGGCAAGGACTGCATCACGCCCACCCCGCCCGACCGGTACGACGTGACCACGCTCGGCAGCCGGTTCCGCGACAAACCCGGGCGCCTCGTCGGCGGCCGCGGCGGCTATATCGACGGCTTCGACGAGTTCGACCCCGCGTTCTTCGGCATCAGCCCCCGCGAGGCCGACCACATGGACCCCCAGCAGCGGAAACTGCTGGAAGTGGCCTGGGAGGCGCTGGAGGACGGCGGTCAGCGCCCCGCCGACCTGGCCGGCGAGAACGTCGCCGTCTACGTCGGCGCGTTCACCCTGGACTACAAGATCCTTCAGTTCGCCGACCTGGGCTTCACCTCGCTGGCCGCGCACACCGCCACCGGCACCATGATGACGATGGTGTCGAACCGGATCTCGTACTGCTTCGACTTCCGCGGCCCCAGCCTCTCCATCGACACCGCGTGCAGCTCCTCCCTGGTCGCCGTCCACCTCGCCTGCCAGGCCCTGGGCCGGGGCGAGACCGATCTCGCGCTGGCCGGCGGCACCCTGCTGAACATGGCCCCGCAGTACACGATCGCCGAGACGAAGGGCGGCTTCCTGTCGCCCGGGGGCCACTCCCGTACGTTCGACGCCGCCGCCGACGGCTATGTACGGGCCGAAGGCGTCGGCCTGGTCGCGCTGAAGCGGCTGGAGGACGCCGTCCGCGACGGGGACCGGATCCACGCGGTGATCCTGGGCAGCGGGGTCAACCAGGACGGCCACACCAACGGCATCACCGTGCCCAACCCCGACGCCCAGGTCTCCCTCATCCGCCGGGTCTGCGCCGAGGCCGGCATCGCGCCCGGCGACCTCCAGTACATGGAGGCGCACGGCACCTCCACCCCCGTCGGCGACCCGATCGAGGCGGGAGCCCTGGCCCGCGCCCTGGCCGTCGGACGCAAGCCGGGGGCCCGCGCGTACGTCGGATCCGTGAAGACCAACATCGGGCACACCGAGTCCGCCGCCGGAATCGCCGGGCTGATCAAGACCGTCCTCTGCCTCGAACACCGGCACATCCCGCCCCACATCAACCTGGAGCGCCTCAACCCCGCCATCGACCAGGCCTCGCTGCCGTACGAGATCCCCACCCGGCCGACCCCCTGGCCCGAGCACGAGGGCCCCGCCCGGGCCGGTGTGAACTCGTTCGGATTCGGCGGGACCAACGCCCACGTCGTCCTGGAGGAGGCCCCGGCACCCGCCCAGGACGCAGCCGCTCCCGAGGAACGGGCCTGGAGCATCCTGCCGCTCAGCGCCCGGCACCCGGACGCCCTCCCGGAGCTGGCGGCCGGCATCCGCGGCGAACTGGCAGGGGAGAACGGCCCTGCGGTGGCACTGCCCGACCTCGGCCACACCCTGGCCCACCGTCGCCAGCACCTGCCGCACCGGCTCTCCGTCGTCCACTCCTCGCGCGCCTCCCTCGACGAGGCACTCGCCGCCGTCCAGCGGGGCGAGACCCACCCCAGGGTCGTGCAGGACCGCGCACGGGACGCCGAAGCGCGGCGCCTGGTCTGGGTCTTCACCGGTATGGGACCCCAGTGGTGGGGGATGGGCCGCCAACTCCTGCGGGACGAACCCGTATTCGGAGAGGCGGTCACCCGATGCGACCGCGCGCTGCGGGAGTTCGCCGACTGGTCCCTGATCGAGGAGCTGTCCGCCGACGAATCCGCCTCCCGCATGGGCGAGACCTGGCTCGCCCAGCCCGCCAACTTCGCCCTCCAGGTCGGTCTCGCGGCCCTGTGGCGGGCGCACGGCGTCACCCCGGACGCCGTCGTCGGACACAGCACCGGGGAGATCGCCGCTTTCTACGAGGCGGGCGTCTACTCCCTCCAGGACGCGGCCCGGATCGCGGTGCACCGCAGCCGCCTCCAGCAGACCCTGGCCGGGACGGGCACCATGCTCGCGGTGAGCCTGACCGAGGACGAGGCGGAGCGCCGGGTCCGCCCCCACCGGGACCGGGTCTCGATCGCCGCCGTCAACAGCCCCACCTCGATCACGCTCGCCGGAGAGGCGGACGCCCTGGCCCTGCTGGCCGAGGGGCTGCGGGCCGAGCAGTTGTTCGCCAAGTTCCTCACCGTACAAGTTCCGTACCACAGCGTCGGCATGGAGCGGATCAAGGATGACCTGCTCACGGCACTGGCTCCCTTGGAGCCGCGCCCGGCTCACCTTCCGCTCTACCTCACGGGTTCCGAAGGCGTGGCCCGGGGCGGTGAGCTGGACGCCGACTACTGGTGGAAGAACGTACGCGAACGGGTGCGGTTCCGGGCCGCCGTCGACCGCCTCGCCGCCGACGGCCACCACGTCTTCCTGGAGATCGGCCCCCATCCCGTCCTCGGCCACGCCATCCGCGAATGCCTGGAGGCCACGGGGGCGGCCGGGTCGACGCTGCCCTCGATCCGCCGCCAGGAGGACGAGAGCGAGCGGTTCGCGCTCTCCCTCGCCTCGCTCCACAACCTGGGCGCCGACATCGACTGGGACCTCCTCCAGCCCTCCGGTCGGCCGGTCACCCTGCCCCGCCACCCCTTCCGGCGCGACCGGCACTGGACGGAGCCCCGGGCGGTCGCCCAGGTCCGTCTGGGCCACATCGACCACCCGCTCCTGGGCCGCCGCACCGACCGCACGGAACCGGTCTGGCAGGCCCGGCTGGACACCGAGTCCCTGCCCTACCTCGCCGACCACCGCATCCAGGACACCGTGGTGTTCCCCGCCGCGGGCTACATCGAGATGGCGACCCAGGCCGCCCTCCGGCTCACCGGCGCCACCACCGCCGTCCTCGCCGACATCGACCTGCGCAAGGCGCTCTTCCTGCCCGACGGCGAGGACCGGAACGTGGAGGTGGCGCTCTCCTCACAGGACGCGTCCTTCACCGTCGCCTCCGCCGCGACGGGGGACGACGGGGAGCGGACCGTACACGCGAGCGGGGTCGTCCGCACCGGACAGCGCCGCAGGGCGAAAGCCCCTCTTGACGCCGCCGCCATCCGCGCCCGCACCGTCCGCCGGCTCGACGGCCCCGACTGCTACACCGCGCTGGCCGCCCTCGGCTACCACTACGGCCCCGCCTTCCGCGCCATCGAGGAGGTGTGGATCGGCGCCGGGGAGGTCCTCGCCCGGATCCGCCCGCCCGAGGGGGTCGACGCCTCCGGCCACCACCTCCACCCGGTCCTGCTCGACGCCTGCTTCCAGGCGCTGCTGACCCCGCAGCTCCTCGGGGACCCGGCACCGGAGGCCGGCATCAGGCTGCCCCTCTCGCTGGAGGAGGTCGCCCTCGAACCCATCGGCGACCAGCCGCTATGGGTGCACGCGACCGTGCGCCCCGCTGACGCGGACACCACGCTCGGCGACATCGCCCTGTACGCCGACGACGGTGCCCCGCTGGGCCGGATCCAGGGGTTCCGCGCCGCCGACGTGGAGAAGGCGGCGACCGCCGTCGCCCGGACCACGATCGACTCCTGGCTCGCGGAGACGGTCTGGACGGAGTGCCCGGAGCCGGGGGAGGAGGACCCGCTCGCGCCGGCCGCCATAACGGCCCGGGACCACGGCTGGCTGGTCCTCGCCGACACCCAGGGCGTCGCCGACGCCTTCGCGACGCTCGCCGCCGCCCGGGGCGAACGCTGCCACCTGGTGCGCCGGGGCGAGGCGTACGCCGGGGCGGGACCGGACGGCTCGTTCACCGTGGAGCCGGGGTCCACCGCCGACCTGGAGCGCCTCTTCGCCGACCTGGACCGGGGCGGTGAGCCGTTCCGAGGGGCCGTCCTGCACCTGTGGAACCTCGACCGGCCCTCCCTCGCCGTCTGCGACCCGCAGGCCGTCCGCGACCACACGGGCCCCGGCTCGTACTCCCTGATCGCCCTGGCCCGGACCCTCCTCGCCCGAGGCTCCGCCGGCCGGCTCCACATCGTCACCCGGGGCGCCCAGCCCGTCCTGCCCGACGAGCCCGTCGAACCCCTGGGAGCCCCCGCCTGGGGCGTCGGCCGGGTCCTGCGCCACCAGGAACTCATCGACCACCCGGGCAAGTTGATCGACCTCGACCCCGAGCGCCGGCCGGGCCCCGCCGGGGCCGTCGCCGAGGCGGAGGAGATCCTGCGCGAGGCGCTGACCGACGACGAGGAGGAGATCGCCCTGCGGGCGGGCGTGCGCCGCACCAGCCGCCTCCGCCCCGCCGAGGGCCTGACCCGGCCGCTGCCGCTGCGGCTGCGCGCCGACGGCAGCTACCTGGTGACCGGCGCCTTCGGCGCACTCGGCCGGCTGCTGTGCCGCACGCTCGTCCGGCGCGGGGCCCGCAGGCTCATCCTGGTGGGGCGCACGCCGGTGCCCGCCCGCGAGAAGTGGGGCTCCACCGACCCCGCCACCGCCGAGGGCCGCGCGGTCGGCCTGCTCCGCGAGCTGGAGAACCTCGGCGCCCAGGCCGTCCTGGCCCCGCTCGACATCACCGACGAGGACGCCCTGACCGGCTGGCTCGACGCCTACCGGCGCGCCGGCTCCCCGCCCGTGCGCGGGGTGTTCCATCTCGCCGGACAGGTCCGCGACACCCTGGTCACCGAACTGGACCGGCCCGCCTTCGACGCCGTCCACGACCCCAAGACCGTCGGCGCCCACCTCCTCCACCGGCACCTGCGGGACGAACCCCTCGACCACTTCGTCCTCTTCGCCTCCATCGCCTCCCTCCTCACCACCGCCGGACAGACCAACTACGCGGCGGGCAACGCCTTCCTGGACGCCCTCGCCCACCACCGCCGGGCCCAGGGACTGCCCGCGCTCAGCCTGGACTGGGGCCCCTGGGCCACCGGCATGATCGAGGAACTCGGCCTGGTCGACCACTACCTGCACAGCCGCGGCATGAGCTCCCTGGCCCCCGACGCCGGCATGGCCGTCCTGGAACGCGTCATCGGCCAGGAGCACGCCCAACTGGTCGTCGCCACCGTCGTCAACTGGCCCACCTTCCTGGCCTGGTACCCGTCCCCGCCCCCGCTCGTCACCGCCCTCGCCGCGGCGGCCGCCCCGCCCCCGGCCGCCGCACAGGGCAACGGCTTCCTCGACACCTTCCGCGCCGCCGACGAGGAGACCCGCCGCTCCCTGGTCGGGACACGCTTCGCCGCACTCTCCGCCGCCGTCCTGCGCACCGGCCCGGACCGCATCGACCCCGCCGAAGGGCTCGGCCGGCTGGGACTCGACTCCCTACTGGCGATGGAGCTGCGCGCCCGCATCCACGCCGAGCTCGGAGTCGCCCTGCCCGTGGTCGCCCTGCTCAGCGGAACCCCGGCCGGAGAGCTGGCCGCACAGCTCCACGACGGCCTGGCGGAACTGGCCTCGGCCGATGACCCCGGCGCTACGGCACGGGCCGTCGCACTTCACGACGACCCCTCGCGCTATCCGCTGACGCAGAACCAGAAGGCCCTCTGGTTCCTCAAGCACCTCAACCCCGACGGGTACGCCTACAACATCGGCGGAGCCGTCGAGGTGAACGTCGCCCTCGAACCGGACCTGATGTTCGAGGCCGTCCGCCGCCTCATCGCCCGCCACCCGGCCCTGCGCACCAACTTCCTGCTGGAGGACGGGCAGGCCGTACAGCGGGTCTCCGAGGACGCCGAACCCGACCTCGCCCTCTTCGACGTGCAGGGCGAGGACTGGGACACCATCCACGCCACCATCGTCGCGGAGTACCGCAAGCCCTACGACCTCGCCCACGACCCCCTGGTCCGCTTCCGCCTCTTCAAGCGCGGGCACGACCGCTGGGTCATCATGAAGGCCGTCCACCACATCGTCTCGGACGCCATCTCCACGTTCACCTTCATCGAGGAACTCTTCCAGGTCTACGAGGCCCTGCGCCAGGGACAGGCTCCCCAACTGCCCCCGGTACAGGCCCGCTACCTGGACTTCCTCAACCAGCAGAACACCTTCCTCGCCGGCCGCGAGGCCGCCGGAATGCTCGACTACTGGCGCTCCCACCTCCCCGCCGAGGTCCCCCTCCTGGACCTCCCCACCGACAAACCGCGCCCGGCCGTCCAGACCCACAACGGGGCCTCCGAGTTCTTCGTGCTCGACGCCGAACTCAGCGCCCGTGTCCACGCCCTGGCCCGCGCCCACGACGTCACACCGTTCATGGTGCTGCTCAGCGCCTACTACCTGCTGCTCCACCGCTACTCCGGGCAGGACCACATCGTCGTCGGCTCCCCGGTCACCGGCCGGACCCGGCAGGACTTCGCCTCCGTCTACGGCTACTTCGTCAACCCGCTCCCGCTCCACGCCGACCTCACCGGCGACCCCACGGTCGCCGCACTCCTGGAACAGGTCCGCCGGACGGTCCTGGGCGGCCTGGACAACCAGGAGTACCCGTTCGTCCTCCTCGTCGACGAGCTGGGCCTCCAGCACGACCCCAGCCGCTCGGCCGTCTTCCAGGCGATGTTCATCCTGCTCACCCACAAGGTCGCCACCGAGCAGTACGGCTACCGGCTGGAGTACATCGAACTGCCCGAGGAGGAAGGCCAGTTCGACATCACCCTCTCCGCGTACGAGGACGAGTCGGAGCACCGCTTCCACTGCGTCTTCAAATACAACACCGACCTCTTCCTCCCGCAGACCATGCGGCGGATGGCTGCCCACTACACCCGCCTGCTCGACCGGATGACCCGGGCGCCCGGTGAACACCCCGCCTCCCGGCTGGAGATGCTCGACGACCGGGAACGGGAACAACTGGTGGGGGAGTGGAGCCGCCCCGCCCTGCCCCCGGCCACCGAGGATTCGCCGTTCACCGCGGTCCACGAGCTGATCGGCGAGGTCGCCGCCACCCATCCCACCTCCGTCGCGGTCACCATGCCGCTCCCGGGCGGCGGCGCACGCCGGCTGACCTACGGGGAGCTGGAACGGCGGGCCGCCGAGGGGGCCGCCCGGCTGCGGACCCTGGGCGTCACGGCCGGCTCGGTGGTCGTCGTCTGCCTGGACAAGTCGCCGGAGCTGATCGTCACCCTCCTCGCCGTGCTCAAGGCCGGCGGCGCCTACCTGCCGCTCAGGCCCGACCAGCCCGCCGAGCGCATCGCGCACCTCGTCCGGACGACCGGGGCGGACCTCGTCATCGTCTCCGGCGAACCAGCACGCGAGGGGACCGCGGCGCTGCCGGTCATCACCCTCACCCTCGACGCGCTGCACGCGACCGAGCCGCACCCGGACGGCCCCCGGCAGGACGCCGCCCCGGACTCACCCGCGTACGTCATCACCACCTCCGGCTCCACCGGCCGCCCCAAGGCCGTCCGCGTCAGCCACCGCAACCTCGCCTCCGCGTACGGCGCGTGGCGCCAGGAGTACCGGCTGGAGTCCGACGTCCGGGTGCACCTCCAGATGGCCGAGCCGTCGTTCGACGTGTTCACCGGCGACCTGGTCCGCGCGCTCTGCTCGGGCGGCAACCTCGTCCTGGCCGACCGCGACCTGCTCTTCGACACCGCGCGCCTCTACCGGGCGATGCGTCAGGAACGGGTCGACTGCGCCGAGTTCGTACCCGCGGTGGTGCGGGGCCTGATGGACCACTGCGCGCGGGAGGGGCTGCGGCTGGACTTCCTGCGGCTCCTGGTGGTCGGCTCGGACGCCTGGAAGGTGGGGGAGTACCAGCGGCTCGGCGAGCTGTGCGGTCCCGCGACACGGCTCGTCAACTCCTACGGCCTCACCGAGGCCACCATCGACAGCGCCTTCTTCGAGGGGCCCGTCGACGACCTGGAACCGGGCCTGATGGTCCCGATCGGCCGGCCCCTGTCCAACAGCGCCCTCCACGTCCTGGACGCCCACGGCGAACCCGTCCCGCCCGGGGTCCCCGGCGAACTCTGGATCGGTGGCGAAGGCGTCGCGCTCGGCTATGCCGGGGACCCCGGGCAGACGGCGGACCGCTTCGTCACCCGTACGCTCAGCAAACGACCGGGCGCCCGCCCCGAACGGCTCTACCGGACCGGGGACATCGCGCGCTGGGACGCCCACGGCCGCGTCCACCTGCTCGGCCGCACGGACGGCCAGGTCAAACTGCGCGGCCACCGCATCGAGATCGGCGAGATCGAGGCCCACCTCGCCCAGTGGCCCCCGCTCGCCCGCGCCGTCGTCACCGTCACCACGGACACCGGGGGAGAGGCCGCGCTCTGCGCCTACTGCGTACCGGCCCCCGGCGCCGCGCTCGACCGGCGGGCCCTGCGCCGCCACCTGGCCGGCTCGCTGCCCTCGTACATGATCCCGTCCTACTTCGTCGAGCTGCCCGCCCTGCCGCTCACCGCCAACGGCAAGGTCGACACCGCCGCGCTGCCCGCACCCCGGGCCGAGACCGGGGAGCGGCCCCACGAGGAGCCGGTGACGCTCTACGAGATCAGCGTGGCCCGGCACTGGAAGACCCTGCTCGGCCTCGAACAGGTGGGCCTGGAGGACGACTTCTTCGAGGTCGGCGGCTCCTCCATCAAGCTCATCGAGCTCCTCCACCATCTGCGCACCGAGTTCGGCGTGAGCGTCCCCGTCAGCCGCCTCTACCAGGTCACCACCTTGCACGGTATGGCCGCCACCATGCAGGAGGTCCTGCACAGCACCAGCACCGACGAACTCCCCTATCTGACCTTCAACTCCGGGCAGGCCCCGCACCTCTTCTGCTTCCCGCCCGCCGGCGGCCACGGGCTCGTCTACCGGGGCCTCGCCGCCCAGCTCCCGGAGTACGCCGTCATCGGCTTCAACTACCTGCCGGGCGACGACAAGGTGGCCCGGTACGCCGACCTGATCGAGGCAGCCCGGCCCGAGGGGGCGTGCCTGCTCCTCGGCTACTCCCTCGGCGGCAACCTCGCCTTCGAGACGGCCAAGGAGCTGGAGCGGCGCGGACGCCGGGTGGGCCACGTCGTCATCCTCGACTCCCGCCGCATCATGGAGCGTTACGAGCCCGGGGACGAGGGGATCCGCGTCTTCGAGGCCGAACTCGCGGAGCACCTGCGCAAACACACCGGGTCGGACGCCGTCGCTCGCGAAACCCTCGCCCACGCCGCGGAGTACCTCACCTTCTGCGGCCGCACCCCCAACACCGGAACGGTCGCCGCACCGGTCAGCGTGATCACCGACCAGGAGAAGACCGCCCTGTACGCGGCCGGGGAGCACGGCACGTGGCACGGCAGCTCCACCGGCACCACCGTCGTGCTGCGCGGCTCCGGCCTCCACGCCGACATGCTCGACCCCAAGCACCTCACCCGCAACGCCGCCCTGGTACGCACCGTACTGACGGGAGACGCGGCCCATGGCGGATGACACCCGCACCACCCCGGACACGGCCGACGACTGGAGCAGCCGCGAGCGCACCCCCGGCACCCCGCCCCGCGTCATCGTCATCGGCGCGGGCGTGGCCGGCCTCTCCACCGGCTGCTACGCCCAGATGAGCGGAGCCAGGACCCGGATCTTCGAGAAGCACGTACTTCCCGGCGGCTGCTGCACCGCCTGGTCCCGCGACGGCTACCTCTTCGACTACTGCATCGAGTGGCTGATCGGCACCGCGCCCGGCAATGACGCCCACCAGGTGTGGCGGGAGCTGGGCGCACTCGACGGCAAGACGGTCACCAACTTCGAGCTGTTCAACAAGGTCGAGGACGAGAGCGGCCGCTCGGTCACCTTCTACAACGACCCGGACCGGCTCGAAGCCCACCTGCTGGCGGTCTCACCCGCGGACGCGCCCCTGATCCGGGCCTTCACCCGCGACCTGAAGCGGTTCATCGCCATCGACCTGTACCCGTTCCTGACGGCACCCGCGCTGCGGACCGTACGGGAGCGGGCGGCGACCCTGCGCACGGTGCTGCCTGCCTTCCGGCTGTTCTGGCGGACGGCAGCCACCCCCATGCACGTCTTCGCCGACAAGTTCCAGGACCCGCTGCTGCGGCGGGCCTTCCGCAACATCTTCTTCCAGGACCCGGAGGGCTTCCCGCTCCTGCCGTACCTGTTCAACATGGCGGCGGCGTACCACCTCAACGCCGGTTTCCCGCAAGGCGGTTCGCTGGGCCTCTCCCGGTCCGTCGAGGAGCGCTACCTGGGCCTGGGCGGGAACGTCACCTACCGGGCCCGTACGGAGAAGGTCCTGGTCGAGAACGACCGCGCCATCGGCATCGAACTCCGCAACGGGAAACGCTACTTCGCCGAACACGTCGTCTCCGCCGCCGACGGCCACACCACCGTCTACGGGCTGCTCGGCGGCCGGTACACCGGCCCCAGGATCGACAAGCTCTACACCGACCTCCTCCAACGGCCCGGCACCCTCTTCCCCGCGGTCGTCTCCGCCTTCGTCGGACTGCGCGGCGACCTCGACCCCGGCGAGGCCCACAGCACCACCCACCTCCTGTCCGACGAGGACGGGAAGGGCCTCCCCGGCGCCCTGCAGAACAGCCTGGTCGTCCAGGCCCGCTCCCGGTACTCCGACGGCTTCGCACCCCCGGGCCGCTCCGTCCTGCACTGCACCTACTTCAGCGACTACGCCTACTGGAAGGAGCTGCGCACCAGGGACCGCAAGGAGTACCGCCGACGCAAGCAGGAGGTGGCCGACTTCGTCCGCGCCTTCCTGGAGCGCCGCTCCCCGGGCATCGGCGACCGCATCGACCTCGTCGACGTCGCCTCGCCCGCCACCACCCACCGGTACACCGGCAACCACAACGGCTCCATCCTCGCCTGGAAGGCCTTCTCCGACGCCGACGACGTCGCCGCCCGCCTGGTCGGGCGGGACCGGATGCGGCTCCCCGGCCTGAGCGGCTTCTCCATGGCGGGCCAGTGGGTCGGCATGGGCGGTCTGATCCGCGCCGCCTCCACCGGCCGCTTCGCCACCCAGTACCTCTGCCGCGAACTGGGCCTGGAATTCCGGGCGTGGGAGAGCGAAGCCACCGAGCCCTGGCACACCGGGAAGCTGGGCGACCTGCCCCAGCTCGACCGGTGGTCAGCACGGGAGGACACCAGTTCATGACCGACAGGACCAGTCGCGACCCCCGCCGCCCCCGGGAATCGATGATCATCATCGGCGCCGGCCTGGGAGGCCTCTCCACCGGCTGCTACGCCCGGATGAACGGCTACCGCACCCACATCCTGGAGATGCACGAACTGCCCGGTGGCTGCTGCACCGCCTGGGAGCGCCGCGGATTCACCCTGGACGCCTGCGTCAGCTGGCTCCTCGGCAGCGGCCCCGGCAACGAGATGCACCAGATCTGGCTGGAGCTGGGCGCCTTGCAGGGCAAGGAGATCCGCCACTTCGACGTGTTCAACGTCGTGCGCGGGCAGGACGGCCGGGCCGTCCACTTCTACTCCGACCCGGACCGGCTGGAGGCCCACCTCATCGGGATCTCGCCCGCCGACGCCCGTACCGTACGCAAGTTCTGCGCCCAACTGCGCAGCTTCCGCAAGGCGCTTGCGGTCTACCCGTTCCTCAAACCCGTCGGGCTGATGGGCCGCGTGGAGCGCTGGCGGATGCTCGCCTCGTTCCTCCCGTACTTCAACGCCGTCCGTACCACGATCACCGTCCTGATGACCGAGTACTCGGCGAAGTTCAAGGACCCGCTCCTGCGGGAGGCGTTCAACTTCATCCTGTACGAGAAGCACCCGAACTTCCCCGTCCTGCCCTTCCACTTCCAGCTCGCCTCCCACGCCAACCTCTCCGCGGGTGTCCCCGAAGGCGGCTCCCTCGGTCTCGCCCGGTCGATCGAGGCCCGCTACCGGCGGCTCGGCGGGGAGATCTCGTACAACACGAAGGTCGAGACGGTGATCGTCGAGGACGACCGCGCGGTGGGCGTCCGGCTCAGCGACGGCCATGAACTGCGCGCCGACATCGTGGTGTCGGCCTGCGACGGCTACACCACCACCATGAAGTTCCTGGAGGGGAAATACCTGGGCGAGGAGTACCGCAAGCTCTACACGCGGACCATCCACGAACCGGGCATGGTCTTCCCCGGCTACTTCACCCTCTTCCTCGGCCTCTCCCGCCCCTTCCCCGAAGGGGACCCCTGCACGACGTACCTGCTCGACGAGGCCACGGCGGCCGAGCTCACCGGCATCCGCCACGCCAGCATCAACGTCCAGTTCCGCAACCGCCATTTCCCCGAACTCTCCCCGGACGGCACCACCGTCGTCTACGCCACGTACTTCTGCGACATCGCCCCCTGGCGGGCCCTGGACGAAGGGCCCGAGCAGGTCACCCGCACCCGCGGCGGCCAGGAGCTGCACACCCTGCCCGTACGTCACGGCCGCGGCTACTACGCGGCCAAACGGCGAGCACGCGAGACGCTCGTGGACTTCCTGGAACAGCGCTTCCCCGGCATCCGCGACGCCATCGTCGTACGCGATGTCTCCAGCCCGCTCACCCAGGTCCGCTACACCGGCAACTACGACGGCACGGTGCTGGGCTGGCAGCCCTTCGTGGAGAGCGGCGAGACGCTCGAAGAGCTCGTCAAGAAGCACGGCCCGGGGCTGCCGGGCCTGACGGACTTCTACCAGTCCGGCGTCTGGGCCACCACCGGCGGGCTGATCCGGGCCGCCGCCGCCGGACGCCACGTCATGCAGTTCATCTGCCGCGACGACGGCAAACCCTTCACCGCGTCGGTCGACCGCACCGCGCCCCCGCCGACCCACCGCGTCATCCCCGTACCGACGTCAGGGAAGAGCACATGAAGATCGAGAAATGGGTGGTCCGCGAGCACGTCGAGGGCGTGCCCGACGTGGACCGCGTCTACGAGAAGGTCGTCGAGAACGTCGACGTGACCCTGGCCCCCGACGAAATGCTCCTGCGCACGCTGTACGTCTCCGTCGACCCCTACCTCCAGGGCATCGCCCTCGACACCCCGATCGGCACCCACATGGGCGCCGACTCGATCATGGAGGTGGTCGAGGCCGGGCCGCGCGCCGCCCACCGCGTCGGCGACCTCGTGCAGGGCTTCGGCGGCTGGCGCTCCCACGTCGTCTCCACCGGCGCGGCCGAGCTCTGGCAGACCGGCACGTTCCCCATGGTCTTCCCGGCCTACCGCAGACTCGACCCCGGGTGGTACGACGACGCCCTGCCGCTCCCGACCGCGCTGAGCGTGATGGGCGGGCCCGGGATGACGGCCTGGGGCACCCTCGCCAAGTACATGACCATCAGCCCCGGGGACACCCTCGTCATCAGCGGGGCCTCCGGAGCGGTCGGCGCGCTCGTCGGCCAGCTCGCCGCGCTCGCGGGCGCCCGGGTGATCGGGACCACCTCGTCCCCGCAGAAGGCTGAGTACCTCCTCGGCCTCGGCTTCGACACGGTCATCGTCTACCGGCACACCGACAGCGCCGGCACCGTCCGCGAGGCGCTGACCCGCGCGGCCCCCGACGGGGTCGACCGCTACTTCGACAACCTCGGCGGCACCGTCACCGACGTGGTGTTCTCCATGCTCAACGTCGGCAGCCAGGTGGCGGTGTGCTGGCAGTGGGCGACCCAGGTCGGCAACGAGGGGACCGGCCCGCGCCTCCTGCCCTACCTGATGTTCCCGCGCGCGACGGTCCGCGGGATCTTCTCGCTGGAGTGGTTCACCGAGCAGAACTGGAAGGACCTCCACGCCGAACTGGGCGGCCGGGTCCGGCGCGGCGAGGTCGTCTGCGACCACACCCTCCACCACGGCTTCGACGCCATCCCCGCCGCCTACGGGAGCCTCTACCGCGACCGGGCGGAGAGCCGGGGCAAGGTGCTGGTCGCGCTCTGAGGTCTGCCGCCGCTCCCCATCCTTCCCCCCTTGTACGCCCCGTCCCGGGAGGCACGTTGACCACCACCGATCCCACCGGCACCGACCCGTCCCTGATCCCCCTGCACTGCCTGCGCTTCGAGGAACCGGGCCCGCCCCGCCTCGATGAACTGCCGGGCGGCGCCCCCGCCTGGCTGGTCAGCCGGCACGCCGACGTCCGCCAGGTGCTCTCCGACCCCCGCTTCGGCCGGGCCCAGCTGTACGCCGCCGACGCACCGCCCCTCTCCGACGTACCCGACCTCGTGAACAACCCCGACCTGATGTTCAACCAGGACGGCCCCGAC
Source organism: Streptomyces microflavus (assembly GCF_014650075.1). GTDB lineage: Bacteria > Actinomycetota > Actinomycetes > Streptomycetales > Streptomycetaceae > Streptomyces > Streptomyces microflavus. The sequence goes on from NZ_BMUG01000003.1 coordinate 408,676, forward strand.
CACCTGCGGCTGCGCCGGACCCTGCGCCGCGCGTTCACCCCGAGGGCCGTCGCCCGCTGGCGGCCGTGGATCGCCGCGATCGTGGAACAGCTCCTGGACCGGCTGGAGGGCCGGTCGGGACCGGTCGACGTGGTGGAGGAGTTCACCCTTCCGCTCCCGGTGGCGGTGATCAGCAGGCTGATGGGCCTGGACGACTCCGCCCGCGACCGGATGCGCCACTGGAGCGAGCACGCGTTCTCGGACGGCTCCCACTCCGGGGAGGAGGTGGAATCCGTACTGAAGGAGTTCAGCGCGTTCGGCGCGGAGCTCCTCGCGGAGCGGCGGCGCGACCCCGGCGACGACCTGATCAGCAGCCTGGTGAGGGCCGCCGACGAGGAGGGCGGGCTCCCCGAGGCGCAGCTGGTGAGCCTGGTGTGCGGGCTCGTCGTCGGGGGCCACGACAGCACGATGACCATGCTGGGCAACGCACTGCTCTTCCTCCTCGGCGACCGCCCGGAGAGCTGGCCCCGTATCGGCGCGGACGGGGAGGCGGCCGGAAGGGTGGCGGACCGGCTCATCCACCTCATCCCGCTGGGCGACGACAGGGGGACGGCACGCCACGCCTCCACGGACGTCGAGGTCGGCGGGGTGACGATTCCCGCCGGTGCGGTCGTCCTGGCCGACTGTGGGGCTGCCAACCGGGACCCCGAGGTCTTCCCCCGTCACACGCTCGACGACCTGTTCGCCCCGCTGGAGGCCCCCACCCTCTCCTTCGGGGCGGGCGCCCACTACTGCCTGGGCGCCTGGCTGGCCCGTACGGAACTCCAGATCGCCCTGCACCGCCTGGCCGCCCGCTTCCCCGGCCTGCACCTGTCGGAGCCCCCGGACTCGGTCGTCTGGCGGACCGGAACGACGTCACGCAGCCCGCGGAGGCTCCATGTGAGCTGGTAGATCCGTTACGGGCCCGGTTCTGGCAGGCCTGACCTACGGCTGCGCGGGCAGGCGGGGTAACGCCGGGGAAGCACACGCTTCCCCGGCGCCGCCGCCCGGTGGGAAGCCGCCCGGCCGAGGCCCGGTCCGACCACCGCCGATCCAGGAACCCGAATGCCCGCACCCACCATGACGCCGCACGCCGACGGCCCCCGCGCCCGCCGCGCCGACCGCCGCTTCGGCATCCGCCTGCTGGCAGCCGTGGCCGCCGCGGCCGCCGCCGCGATCCCCTTCGCCCTGCTCCTGGTCCTCGTCGAGGCGAGCTGGCCCCCGCTGCGGCGCATCGACGCGGGGGCCGCCCGCCGACTGCACGGCATCGCCCTCGAACACCCTGCGTGGACCGGTACGCTGCGCGTCCTGTCCGACTGGGTGTGGGACCCGGCGACCCTGCGGATCGCCGTCGCCCTGCTCACCCTGTGGCTCCTGCACCGGCGCGCCTGGCGCCTCGCCGCCTGGGCGGCGGTGACGGCGACCGGCGGCGCGCTGACCGGGGTGCTGGTCAAGGTGGTCGTCGAGCGGGCGAGGCCGTCCCTGGAGGACCCGGTGGCCCAGGCGCCCGGCTACTCCTTCCCCTCGGGGCACGCGATGACGGCGACCACGTCGTTCGCCGTGCTGCTCCTGGTCCTGCTGCCGATGGTGCCGCGCGCCTGGCGTGCGCTGTGCTGGGCCGTGGCGGTGGTGTCGGTGCTGGGCGTGGGCTTCACCCGGATCGCGCTCGGTGTGCACTGGTTCAGCGACGTCATCGGCGGCTGGCTGCTCGGCGCCGCGGTCGTGGTCCTGACCGGCTGGGCCTTCGAGGCCTGGCGGACCGATGCGGGGCGCCGCCGCAGCGACGTGACCGAGGGCCTCGAACCCGAACTCACCGACGAGGACCCGGAGTCGCCGGCCCCGGCCCGACCCGGGCCCGCCGACGGATGACCGGCCCGGTCGGCCCGGCCGGTCAGCGGCCGGGCGCCCCCGCGCGCAGTCCGTCCATCACGAAGTCCAGCAGCCGGGATGCCCTCGGCCGCCAGTCCTCCCGCGGATCGAGCTGCCAGAGGCCCGCGATGGCGAGAAAGAAGTCCTCCGGCGTCACTCCGGTCCGGATGGTGCCGGCCTCCTCGTTGGCGCGGAGCAGTGCTCCGGCGGCGGCCATCACCGGGGCCGGGCCGGGCTTGGCCGGGCCGCCCGGCGCGCTCGTGACCAGCCGGATGGCGTCCGCGAGGCCCGCCTTGGTCATCGCGAAGAGGGCGAGCCGGTCCATCCACTCGCGCAGGGCCGCTTCGGGTGCGCGGGCGCACAGCAACTCGGCGGCCGCGTCGGCCACCTGCTGCATCTCGTAGCGGTAGATCTCCAGGACGAGCGCTTCGCGGTGCGGGAAGTTGCGGTAGAACGTGCCCTGCCCGACGCCCGCCTTCTTGGCGATCGTGCTCAGAGGGACGTCCGGACGCACCGTCAGTTCGGCCATGGCGACGTGCAGGATGCGCTCGCGGTTGCGCAGCGCGTCCGACCGCAGGGGAACGTCCTTCTTCGGCTGGGACACGCGTCCTCCTCACGGGTTCGTGGCCGAATCCCGTCCTTGTGAAAGCGGACAGCTGTCCGTTACGTTGGCGAGTGAAGCGGACAGTAGTCCGGTTAGGTCCACCTTAGCGCGGCGCGCCCCCGGCATGCACCGGGCGGCCGCCCCCGGACCGCTGCCGCAGCGCCGAACTCCCGTCACCGGACACCGAAGAAGGCTGATCATGGCCCCAGCGCCCGCGTCGACCACCAGCCCGATCACTCTGCACATCAACGATGAGAAGCACCACCTGTCCGTGGACCACCGCACCACGCTGCTCGACGCCCTGCGCGAGCGCCTCGACCTCACCGGCACCAAGAAGGGCTGCGACCAAGGGCAGTGCGGGGCCTGCACCGTCCTGCTCGACCGGCGCCGCGTCGTCTCCTGCCTCACCCTCGCGGTCGCGGCCGAGGGGCGCGAGATCACCACCATCGAAGGCATCGCCGACGGCGACGACCTGCACCCCGTCCAGCAGGCCTTCCTCGACCTCGACGGCTATCAGTGCGGCTACTGCACACCCGGCCAGATCTGCTCGGCCATCGCCGTCATCGAGGAACACGCGGCCGGCTGGCCGAGCGCCGTCACGGACGACGTACGCCCCGAGACACCACCACTCCCGCTGACGCCCGACGAGATCCGCGAGCGGATGAGCGGCAACCTGTGCCGCTGCGGCGCCTATGTCTCGATCGTCCAGGCGGTCGCCCGTGGCGCCGAGGCCCACGAAGAGGCCCGTACCGCAGCCGTCGAGGAGGCCGCCGCATGAGGGAGTTCGACTACCGGCGCGCCCACGACGTCACCGGCGCGGTCGCCCTGCTCGCGGCCGACCCGGAAGCACGGTTCCTCGGGGGCGGCACCAACCTCGTCGACCTGATGAAGGCCGGCGTGGAACGGCCCGGCCGACTCGTCGACGTCCGCGAACTGCCCCTGGACCGCATCGAACCCACCGCGGACGGCGGCCTGCGCATCGGCGCCACCGTCACCAACAGCGACCTCGCCGCCCATCCCGAAGTCCGGCGCCGCTATCCGGCGCTTACCCAGGCCGTCCTGGCCGGTGCTTCCGGTCAGCTGCGCAACATGGCCACCATCGGAGGCAACCTGCTCCAGCGCACCCGCTGCGGCTACTTCTCCGACGTGAGCAGTCCATGCAACAAGCGCGTCCCGGGAAGCGGCTGCCCGGCCATGGCCGGTGAGCACCACAACCACGCGGTCCTCGGCGCCTCCGACCACTGCGTGGCCACGCACCCCTCCGACATGGGCGTGCCCCTGACGGCGTTCGACGCCCAGGTGGCGTACGAGAGCCCCGACGGGCCGGGCGAGGTGCCGCTCACCGATCTCTACCTCCCCGTCGGTGACACCCCGCACCGCGAGACCACCCTGCCGCCGGGCGCGCTGATCACCCACATCGGCCTGCCGGCGGCGCCCGTCGCCGCCCGCTCCCGTTACCGCAAGGTGCGCGAACGGGCCTCGTTCGCCTTCGCCATCGGCTCGGTCGCCGCCGCTCTGGACATCGAGGACGGACGCGTACGAGAAGCCCGGCTCGCGCTCGGGGCCGTCGCCTCCCGGCCCTGGCGTGCTCGCGCGGCCGAGTCCGTCCTGACCGGCGCTCCGGCCACCGGCGCCACGTTCGCCGCCGCCGCGGACGCCGAACTCGCGGCCGCCAGGCCGCTGCCCGACAACGGATACAAGGTGACCCTCATGCGCAACCTCGTGGTCTCCGTCCTGACCGAACTGGCCGAGGGGGACCTCCGATGACCACCACCACGCCGGGCCCCCGGGCGCTGCGCGGCGCCGTCGGCACCGCCCACACCCGCGTGGAGGGCCGCGACAAGGTCACCGGCGCGGCCCGCTACGCCGGTGAGATCCCCTTCGCCGAGCTGGCCCACGGCTGGCTGGTCCTCTCCACCGTCACCCGCGGCAGCATCCGTACGATCGACACCGCCCCGGTCCTCGGCATGCCGGGCGTCCTCACCGTGCTGCACCACGGCAACGCCCCGCGCCTGCACACCGACTACATCGGCATGCTCGGCACCCCGCCGGACCCGGCCTCCGCCGTCTTCCAGGACGACCGGGTCCCCTTCGCCGGCTGGCCGGTCGCCCTGGTCGTCGCCGAGACCCCCGAGCAGGCCAGGGAGGCGGCCGAGGCGCTCGTGGTGATGTACGACGAGGAGCCGCACGACACCGTGCTGGTCGCGGACGACCCCGCAGCCTACGCCGCCGCAGGCCATATGCCCGCGGAGACCGGAAAGGGGGATCTGGAGGCCGAACTCGCTGCCTCCGCGGTCGTGCTGGACGAGGAGTACACCACTCCCGAGGAACAGCACAGCATGATGGAACCGCACGCCGCGACCGCCCGGTGGGACGGTGGCCGGCTGGAGGTCGTCGACTCCAACCAGGGCACCACCTGGGTCCAGTCCGAACTGGCCACGATGTTCTCGCTCGACGCGTCCTCGGTGCGGGTGCGCTCCGAGCACATAGGCGGCGGCTTCGGCAGCAAGGGCCTGCGTGCTCATCAGGTGTCCGCCGTCATGGCCGCCACCGCGCTGCACCGGCCGGTGCGGGTGGTGATGACCCGCCGCCAGACGTTCTCGCTGGCCGGATACCGCAGCCCCACCACTCAGCGGGTCAGGCTCGGGGCCGACCCCGACGGCAGGCTCCGGGCCCTGGAGCACCGCTCGCTCAACCAGACGTCGACCGTGTACGAGTTCGTCGAGCCGAGCGCGGGAGTGGCCCGGGTGATGTACGACGCCGACGCCCACCGCACGGCCAACCGCGTCGTACGGCTCGACGTGCCGTCCCCGACCTGGATGCGGGCCCCGGGGGAGGCACCGGGGTCGTTCGCGATCGAGGCGGCCCTCGACGAACTCGCCGAACGCACCGGCCTCGACCCGATCGAACTGCGCCTGCGCAACGAGCCGGATGCCGGGCCCGTCTCCGGGCTCCCGTTCAGCAGCCGCAACCTGGCGGCCTGCTTCCGCGAAGGGGCCCGCAGGTTCGGCTGGGCCGACCGCGACCCGCGCCCCGGCGTGCGCCGGGAGGGACGCCGACTGCTGGGCACCGGAACGGCGGCGGCGTCCTTCGGCGCCGGAGCGGGCCCCTCCACGGCCCTGGTGACGGCGGAGGCCGACGGTTCCTTCACCGTACGGATCGCCGCCGCCGACATCGGCACCGGCGCCCGCACCGCGCTCACCCTGATCGCCGCCGACGCCCTGGAGACCGTGCCCGAACGCGTCCGGGTCCGGATCGGTGACAGCGACTTCGGCCCCGCGATGATCGCCGGCGGATCGATGGGAACCCGCTCCTGGGCCTGGGCGATCACGGCGGCCGCCGCCGAACTGCGGGAGCGGCTCGCGGTGACGAGGACCATCCCCCCGGAGGGGATCACGGTGCGCTCCGACACGACCGAAGCCCTCCGCGCCCTCGCGCAGAAGGAGCGGCACTCCTTCGGGGCCCAGTTCGCGGAGGTCGCCGTGGACGTCGACACCGGCGAGGTCCGCGTGCTGCGCATGCTGGGCATCTTCGCCGCGGGCCGGATCGTCAACCCGCTCACCGCCCGCAACCAGCTCGTCGGCGGGATGACCTGGGGTATCTCCATGGCCCTGCACGAGGAGGCGGTCCGCGACCGCAACACCGGCCGCCACTACGCCCCCGACCTGGCCGGCTATCACGTGGCGACGCACGCCGACGTTCCCGCCGTCGAGGCCGACTGGGTGGACGATCACGACCCGGACGACCCGGTCGGCATCAAGGGCGTCGGGGAGATCGGCATCGTCGGCGCGGCGGCGGCCGTCGCGAATGCGGTGTGGCACGCCACCGGCGTACGCCACAGGAATCTGCCGATCCGCCCCGACCGGATCCTCGCCGCGTCGGCGTCGGCGTCGGCGTCGGCGTCGGACCGGGCGGGCACGGGCACGGCCCCGGCGGACGGCGGATCGGCCGATGCTTGACATTGCCGACGAGCTGCACCGCTGGATGGCGCAGGGGCGGGAGTTCGCCGTCGCCACCGTCGTCTCCGTCGGCGGCAGCGCCCCGCGGGGGCCCGGCGCCGCCCTCGCCGTCGACAGCGAGGGTACGGCGATCGGCTCGGTCTCCGGCGGCTGTGTGGAAGGCGCGGTCTACGAGCTGTGCGCCCAGGCCCTCCAGGACGGCCGGGCCGTGCGCGAACGTTTCGGCTACAGCGACGAGGACGCTTTCGCCGTCGGCCTGACCTGCGGTGGAGTCATCGACGTCCTGGTGACGCCGGTCCGGGCGAACGCGCCGGGGCGGCAGGTGCTGGGGGCCGCGCTGTCCGCCGCGGCATCCGGAGCGGCAGCGGCCCTGGCCCGGGTGGTGCGCGGTCCGGACGGCTTCCTGGGACGGTCCCTGCTCGTCCGCCCGGACGGCACCCAGGAGGGCGGGCTAGGCGGCCACGCCGAGCTGGACCGTACGGCGGCGGCCGAGGCCCGGGCCCTGCTGGAGACCGGCCGCACCGGCACCGTCACCCTCTCCGAGGACGGCTCGCACTGCCCAGGCGGGCTCACCCTGCTTGTCGAGACCAGCGTGGAACCGCCCCGCATGATCGTGTTCGGTGCCGTCGACTTCGCCGCGGCGCTGGTGCGGGCCGGCAAGTTCCTGGGCCACCACGTCACGGTGTGCGACGCCCGGCCCGTCTTCGCGACCCGGGCCCGGTTCCCCGAGGCGGACGAGGTCGTCGTCGACTGGCCGCACCGCTATCTGCGCCGCACCCGGACCGACGGACGCACGGTGCTGTGCGTGCTCACGCACGAGGCCCGGTTCGACGTGCCGCTCCTCGCGGAGGCGCTGCGGAGGCCCGTCGCCTTCGTCGGTGCCATGGGCTCACGCCGGACCCACGAGGACCGGCTGCGGAGACTGCGCGAGGCCGGGCTGGGCGAGGGGGAGTTGAAGCGCCTGCGGTCGCCCATCGGCCTGGACCTCGGCGCCCGTACGCCCGAGGAGACGGCCCTGTCCATCGCCGCGGAGATCGTCGCGGCCCGGCGCGGCGGCACGGGCCTGCCGCTGACCGGCGGGGCGGAGCCCATCCACCGGGACCTGTCGGGGGCGGCGGCCTGAGGGTACCCACGCTCGGTGGCGCCCCCCCCGGGCGGTCTCAGCGCACGCGGCGAATGCGGATCGGGCCACGCGCCTCGGCCGGCGCGACGGGACGGCCGCCCTGGGTGATCTCCACTTCGCCGGCCGCCACCAGCCGCCGTGCCGCCCGGCGGGCCGGCTCCATGAGCGCACGCCAGCCGTCGTCGTCCCCGGCGTGGACCGCACGTGCGGCGTCGGAGGGGCAGATGGTCGCGGCGGGCGCGCGTGCGTCCAGCAGTTCCAGGATGGCTCGTTCGAGCTGCTGGTCCGTCTGCTGCCCGGTTCCGGTCATGTTGCGAGTGTCGCATTCGCCCCGCGACGCAGCACCGAGAACGGCAGGGCCATCGCCGCGACGGACATGGACCCGCCGGCCCTGCGCGGCAAGGGCCCGGTCGATCGACTCGGCGGCCTCCGCGCCCAACACCTTCCGGACGAGCACCTCGAACTCGATCATCACCGGACTGCCGTTCTCATCCAGCCCCAGGGTGTCGACCCGCCTCCGGTGCCACGCACCGGTCGGATACTCCGACGCCATGAACCGCCGATCGACGGAAAGCCCTGGGTCTTCCGCATTCGCGGTCCGGATCGGCCTCTCTCGGATAACCGCGTTCAGAGCGAGGAGGGCGGATGTACACCCACGCCTGCCGGGTCGTGGCCGGCCTGGACGTTGCAACCGCATGTCCTCCATGAGGAATCACGCCACGACGAAGGACGAGCGATGGTTCGGAAAACCCGTGCCTCAGCTCGTCCGGCGGCGGCTGCGGTCGAAGAGCAGGGCGCTGGTGCGGGAGGAGGCATCGCGGCTCGGCGACGCGGGCGTCGTCCTGATGGCGCACTCCTACTTCCTGCGCATACTCACCACCCACTACCTGCGGCCGGCTATCAAGGCGCTCAACATGGCGTTGCCGGAGCGGTTGTTCGCGGCGAGGAGGGTCGGAGCCAGTCTCCGCTTCGGGCGTGAGGGCGGCCGGTACCTCGTCTCCGAGGTACCGGCCGAGTCCGGGCGCGGCGTTCAGGCCGCTGCTTTCTTCAGTGATGTGAGGTGGGCGAAGACCACCACATTCGCCGAGTATCCCGCCTTCTCGTCGAAACGCCCGCCACAGGTGAGCAGCCGGAGTTCGGGCCGCCCGGTCTCCCCGTACACCTTGTCGTCGGGGAATTTATCCTTCGTGTACGTATTCACCGCGTCCACCGTGAACACCGCGGTTCTGCGGTCCGCGCGCACCACGTTGACCTTGTCGCCCCGGCGCAGTGCGTTGAGGTTGAGGAAGATGGCGGGGCCGGTCCTGGTGTCCCGGTGGCCCACGAGCAGGGCCGTGCCGTTCTCACCGGGCGACGGCCCCTTCTCGTACCAGCCCGTCAGCTTGGGCTTGCTCAACGGCGGGGCTTCGAGCCGGCCCTTCGTATCGAGGCCGAGTCCGGTGACCGCCGCCTCGATGAAGATGGCGGGAATGGCGACCTTCAGGGGGCGGGAGGGCACCAGGGGGGTGTGCGAGGCGGGCACGTGCTTCTCTGGTTTGTGCGGTGCCCGTCGGAACGACTCCCGCCCCCCGCCTGCGGCGTCGCTGCCGCGGGCGGCGACCGCCTGGGTGTCCTCGGCGGAGTCCGAGGACACCCAGACGATGCCGGCCACCAGAGAGAACGTCACGCACAGCGTCATGGTGAGACGGCACGCGCGCGACGGTCCCCGTCGTCGCCGTCGGCAGCGGACGTTACGCCTCGCCACGGGCACGGCGACGTGCGGACCGGCGCATCATGATCAGGCCCGCGGCGCCTGCGGCCCCGGCTGCCAGCGCGGCGGCGGCTCCGACGTTCGAGTCGCCCTCGGAGCTGATGGGCTCCATGTCCGGGACACCCCCGCCGCCCGCGGGGACCCCGCCGATGGGCCTCTGCGGCTTGTGAGGCTTGCCGCCGCCGTGACCGCGGTCGGGGCACTCGACCTTGAAGCTCTTCTGCTTCGGGCCCGCCGGGACGACCCACACCAGCTGGTACGTGCCCTCCGGGAGCCGGTACTGCTCACTGCGCGCACTGCCGTTGATGAGCGGAAGGGTGTCCAGCAGGGTGGTGCCCGGCGGCACGGTCGGGGGCTGCTCGGTAATCGTCCAGGGGACCGAGGGGAACGACTCGAAGTTGCTCGCCGACAGCACGAACTTGCAGACCTCGACCCCGTCGCGGTCACCGCGCGAGTGCCAGCTGACCGAGCGGATGTCGATGTCACCGCTGTCGCCGGGGAGGGCGTAGGCGGCGGGTGCTCCGGCCAGAGTGGCACCGGCGACTGCGACCGCGACGGCCACCTTGGCGCCCGTGCGGGCACTGCGGGATCGGACGGAACTGGGGATGCGCATGAAGGCTCCTTCAAACCGGGATGATTGTCGTACTGATCACCTGATCGCCTAAGGGATGCCATGAATCGTCGTAAAAGTCAGATAAGACACGGGAATATTCCAGAAGTGCCCTGATCGGCAGACAGCACATGAGTGGCACCCGGGGCACGGACCGGATCGCGGGCCGAGAAGCAGCAACACGAGGGAGCCGAAAGGCTGCGGCCCGCTTCTCCGCATCCGGCCTGCCCGGGACGGGCACGACCGACGCCGCGTCCTCCCGCGCCTCCTGCGTACGGACTTGTGCTCAACCTGCCGCAGCCGGCAGGCGGGGAAGCCCTGGGCGATCCGCGACCCCTCCAGCGAGGCCGCAGGATGGGTCATCCGGAGAGGACGTACGGCTACGGCAGGAACACTGAAGACACCCGTCAGGAGGACCGTCGTGACCGTACCGCGGCGATGACGCCGAGCCCGGCGCCGACGGCCATGACGAGAAGTGCCCTCAGCCAGACGTCGTGTTCGATCTGGGTGGCGAGCACGACGCAGGACACGGCTCCGAGGACCGGAACGAGGGTCGGCGCCCGGAAATGGTCCCGGGACACCGCGTCGCGACGCAGCACGAGGAGTGAGGTGTTGACGAGGAAGAAGACCGCCAGGAGCAGCACGACCAGCGTGGAGGCGAGCGTCGCCACATCGCCGGTCAGCGCGAGGAGCAGCGCGAGCGCGGTGGTCGTGGCGATGGCGGCCCAGGGGGTGCGCCGGCCGGGGAGGACCTTCGTCAGGAAGCGGGGCAGGAGACCGTCCCGTGCCATGCCGTAGGCCAGGCGCGAGGACATGATGCCGGTCAGCAGCGCTCCGTTCGCGACCGCCACCAGGGCGATGGCGCTGAAGAGTTCTGTGGGGACTCCTCCCGCCGTGCGGACGACTTCCAGGAGCGGCCCGCTGGACTCCGTCAGCTTTGCGGTCGGCACGGCCACCGCTGCCGCCACGCCGACCAGGACGTACACGGCGCCTGCGGTGAGGAGCGCGCCGAAGAGCGCCCGGGGATACGAGCGACGGGGGTCACGGGTCTCCTCGGCCACGTTGACGGACGTTTCGAACCCGACGAACGAGTAGTAGGCGAGCACCGCACCGCTGAGCAGGGCTGCCACGGGGCCCTCACGCGAGGTGCCGAGGTCCGTGAGCCTTGCCGTGTCTCCGTCGCCGCGCAGCACGATCCAGGCGCCGAGCCCGATCACCAGGAGCAGTCCACCGACTTCGATGACCGTGGCGACGACGTTGGCCCGGGTCGACTCGCTGATGCCTCGCGCGTTCAGCAGCGCCAGCGCGGCCAGGAAGACCAGCGTCACCAGCACCACGGGCAGGGAGACGAACTCGGACAGGTAGTCGCCGCCGAACCCTCGGGTGAGGGCGGCCACCGACACGACGCCGGCCGCGAGCATGCAGAATCCGGCGAGGAACCCGAGGAACGGCCCGTAGGCCAGGGTGGCGTAATGCGATGCGCCGCCCGCGCGCGGATATTTGGTGACCAGCTCCGCGTAGGAGGCGGCTGTCAGCAGAGCCAGGCACAACGCCGCGAGCAAGGGGGCCCATACGGCACCGCCGGACTCGGCGGCGACCTGGCCCACCAGGACGTACACGCCTGCTCCGAGGACGTCTCCCAGGATGAAGAAGTAGAGCAACGGCGTGGTCAGAGCCTTCTTGAGAGGTGTCGAAGAGTCCGTGGCCGGGGGAGTCGTGGGAAGTGGCTTCACGTGGTACCACGTACCCGGCCTGCCGCTCAGCAGACGGCGGGCCCCTCGTATGCCTGCGAAGGTGGAGCGTAGGGCAGAAGAGGTCGGGTACGTGAGGGCCTGCGGATTCGACGAGAGCTGGAGAAACCGATGGCTGTACGACACCGATTGATCGAACGTCCGGTCGAGGACGTCTGGGCGGTCCTCGCCGATCCCACGCGCTACGGCGACTGGGTGGTGGGAACATCTGAGTCGACGCCCGACGAAGGTACCTGGCCCGAGGTCGGCGCCGACATCACGTACACGGTCCAGCTGGGCTGGTGGTCCGCCCAGGGACGCACCGTCGTCCGGCGCTGTGAGGCCCCGCACGTGCTGGAGCTGGAGGCCGAGAGCGGATGGCTGGGCACCGCCCGGATCGCGCTGAAGGTACGTCGCTGGGGACGGAACACGCTGGTGATCATCGATGAGCATCCCTTGCGAGGGCCCGCCGCGAAGCTCCACAACACCGCCATCGACGCGTTCGTCCAGGTGCGTCACCGCACCATGCTCGCCCGTCTGGCGGAAGTGGTCGAGAGGACCCCAAGGCGCGAACACCAGGTCGCATGACCGTCGCACCCGCCCGTAGGACGACAGAGTGGCCGGCCAGTAGTGGCTCGGCGGGAACATGAGGAGGCAGCGATGCCGGATGCGGTGGTCATCGGCGCGGGACCCAACGGGCTCGTCGCGGCGAATCTTCTCGCCGCCGCGGGGTGGAGTGTGGAGGTGCTGGAGGCGCAGCCGGAACCCGGTGGTGCGGTCCGCAGCGATCGTGGAGTCCATCCGGATTACGTGAGCGACCTCTTCAGTGCCTTCTATCCACTGGCCGCGGCGTCACCCGTACTCGGCGGGCTGGAGCTCCAGGAGGAGGGGCTCGAATGGAGCCGCGCCCCTCGGGTGCTGGCCCACCCGCTGTCGGACGGCCGGTGTGCGGTGCTCGAACGGGAGTTGCGGGAGACGGCGGCGGGTCTGGATACGTTCGCGGCGGGTGACGGGGCGGCCTGGCTCGATCTGTACGGCACCTGGACCCGTCTGGGCCCCGACATCCTGCGCGCGCTGTTCACCCCTTTCCCACCCGTACGGGCCACCGTCCGGCTGGCCGCCAAGCTCAGGGCGGCCGGGGGACTTCGTCTGGCGCGGACGATGGTCCTGCCCGTGCGTCGCCTCGGTGAGGAGGAGTTCCGCGGCGAAGCGGCGAGGCTCCTCCTTGCGGGGAACGCGCTGCACGCGGATCTCGGCCCCGAGGCGGCAGGCAGCGGAGGTTTCGGCTGGCTGATGTCCATGCTCGGCCAGACCTACGGATTTCCCGTGCCGGTCGGAGGGGCCGGGGCGCTCACAACGGCCCTGGTGCGCCGACTGGAGCGGCACGGCGGTGTCGTCCGGTGCGGGGAGCGCGTGGACGAGATCGTCGTACGCGCAGGACGCGCGGTCGGCGTACGCACCGCGAGCGGTGAATCCGTTCCGGCCTCCCGTGCCGTGCTCGCCGATGTCTCCGCACCGGCGCTCTACGGCGGACTGGTCGACCCCCGGTTCCTACCTGATCGGCTGCTGAACGATCTGCGTCGCTTCCAGTGGGACTTCGCTACCTTCAAGGTCGACTGGGCGCTGAACGGACCGGTGCCGTGGACCGCCGGTGAGGCGTCCACGGCGGGGACGGTTCACCTGGCCGACGGGGTCGACGGTCTCACCCGGTTCGCCGCGCAGATCGCGACCGGGCAGGTGCCCGACCGTCCCTTCCTCCTCTTCGGGCAGATGACCACGGCGGACGCCACACGCTCACCCGCCGGCACCGAGTCGGCCTGGGCCTACACCCATGTTCCGCACCGCATCAAGGGAGACGCCGGCGAGGACGCCCTCACGGGGCGGTGGGACCGGCGCGAACAGGAAGCCATGGCCGACCGGATGGAGCACGAGATCGAGCGCTGGGCGCCGGGGTTCCGATCGCGTGTCCTCTCCCGTCGGGTTCTCGCTCCTCCGACCATCGAGGCCATGGATGCCAACCTGCTCGGCGGCGCGATCAACGGCGGCACCGCCGCCGCGCACCAGCAGCTGGTGTTCCGCCCGACCCCGGGCACGGGACGGCCCGAGACACCGGTGAAGAACCTGTACCTCGCCTCCGCCTCCGCACATCCCGGTGGCGGCGTGCACGGGGCCCCCGGCGCGAACGCGGCCCGCGCCGCGCTGCGCGCCGGGAGCGTATACCGCCTGCACACCCCTGCGATGCCCTGGGCCGCCCGGGCGGGGAAGCCCACCAAGTGACGGCCTGGCTCTGCTGACAGGGTTTCGCTCCGGGCCCTCAGCGCGGATCTGCTGTTCTTCCGCCATTCCGAACGGTCGCGCGCCGTGCTGCTCGTCCTCCGGCTCCCAGCAGCCCCGTCGCTGTATACCGGGAGTGCGTCAACTTCCTACGGGCTACCTGAGTGATTACTCCCGGCAGAACGCCGCGCACCAACTGGCTGCTCCGAAGCCACCCCGGTGCGTACACGGAGGACGCACGTCTCTCTACCGAGGTGACCACGCGGTGGGCCATATGTTCGACGGAACTGACGGCGCGGGCGGGCTGCGGCATATGGCTTCGGAGTTTCCTCATCACCGTGTAACGGTCGGCGTCGCGAATCATGTCTGTGTCAATCCAGTTGAGATACGCGATCCCGACGCTCACCCCGCAGGGGGCCGTTTCGGCACGCAGGGAGTTGGCGAAGGATTCCACGCCGGCTTTGGACGCGCAGTAGGCACTCATCATCGGCACCGCTCCGATGGACGCGATCGATGCGATCTGGAGGTAGTGGCCGCGAGTGTCGAGCAGCTGCGGCAGGAACGAGCGGGCGGTGACTGCGCTGCCGATCAGGTTGACCTCGATCACGCGTCGCCAACTTGCCGGATCCGAGTCGAGGAAAGGGCCGGCTTCGGCCACTCCTGCGTTGGCGACAACGATCGAAACGGGGCCCATGAGACGGTGCACGTCCTCAGCAGCGTGGACCATCGCGTCGTCGTCGGTAATATCCACGGGCCAGGACCGCGACACTGTCGGGAGTTCGGTGGCCGTCCGAGCGAGGGCGTCCTCCTCCAGGCCGAGCAGAGCCACGTTGACCCCACGGGCAGCCAATTCCTTGGCGATGGCCTTGCCGAGCCCACGTGCGCCACCGGTCACGACGGCCGTGCGACCGCTCAAGAGCCGCTCGTGGTCAGTCATGGGTCATTCTCCAGGTGTACGCGGCTCGTTTCCGTAGCCTGACGATGTGCGGTAGAGCCTGACGCCGTAAAGACCGGGAGGTCTTCATCGGCGTGCTCATATGTAGTTGGCGTTTCGCTCAGATCAGGGAATTTTCCCAAGATGCCATCGTCTCACTGCCACGGGTTCGTGTGCTCCCAAAGGGCGTTCTCGGGTGTCGGCATTTTCCCTTTCGGCTGTGCCCCCCTCCTCGTTTCCTCACTCCTTCAGTGGGAAGCTGCGCAGTATGGACCATTCGCAAGTTCCTGTACTGGACGCTCTGAAGGCGTACCACGCACGAAACCTCATGCCGTTCACACCGCCCGGCCACAAGCAGGGCCGGGGAGCTGACCCCAGGGTTCGGGCGGTTCTGGGAGATCCGGTCTTCGACGCGGACATGCTGGCCGTGTCCGGCTTGGACGACCGCACCTCGTCACAAGGGGTCCTGAAGCGAGCGGAGGAGTTGATGGCCGACGCCGTCGGCGCCGAGCACACGTTCTTCTCCACCTGCGGCAGCTCACTGTCCGTGAAGGCCGCCATGCTCGCCGCCGCAGGACCGCACGAGAAGCTGTTGGTCAGTCGAGACGCGCATAAATCAGTTGTCTCGGGCCTGATCCTTGCGGGTATTCGTCCGGTATGGGTGGAGCCTCGGTGGGACCCCGCCCTCCGCCTGGCTCACCCGCCGGCTCCCGAGGCACTCCTGTCGGCGTTCGCGGAACATCCGGACGCACGGGGGGCCTTGATCACCAGTCCCACCCCTTACGGCACCTGCGCCGACATTCAGGCCATTGCGGCGCTGTGCCACGAGCGAGGTGTGCCGCTGATCGTGGACGAAGCCTGGGGTGCTCATCTGCCTTTCCACCCTGACCTGCCCACCTGGGCCATGGACGCCGGCGCGGATGTGTGCGTGACTTCGGTCCATAAAATGGGTTCGGGCCTTGAGCAGGGATCGGTCTTCCACCTGCAGGGCGAACTGATCGATGTGAAAACGCTCGCCTCCCGCGCCGACCTGCTGGACACGACCAGCCCCTCGGTCCTCATCTACGCTGCTCTGGACGGTTGGCGCCGTCAGATGGTGGAACACGGCCGTGAGCTCCTGGACGACGCTCTCTCGAGGGCCCGCCGTGTACGTGCGGAGATCGAGAACATCGAGGGCCTGCACGTCAACGACCGCGAAGACTTCTGCGCGCCGGGGCGAGCGTTCGACATGGACCCGCTACAGGTCTTCATCGATCTGAACGGTCTCAAGCTCAGCGGATATGACGCAGCCGACTGGCTCCGCCGACACCACCGGATCAATCTGCACACCTCCGACCACAGGCGTATCAACGCCCAGCTCACCCACGCTGACGACGACACGACGACGGCACGCCTCCTTGAGGGCCTGCGTGACCTGGTTGCGCACGCCGACGAACTGCCACCCGCTCCAGATATCCGCGTTCCGGACCCCGGCGAACTGCGTCTCCGGCAGGCGACACTGCCACGCGACGCCTTCTTCGGTGCCGTTGAGCAGGTACCGGCAGAACGAGCGGTCGGCCGGATCTGCGCCGAAATGCTCACGCCGTACCCGCCCGGAATCCCCGCCGTTCTCCCGGGCGAAGTCCTCGACCAGGCCGTAGTTGACTACCTGCGGACCGGCGTGGACGCAGGAATGCTTGTTCCCGACGCCTCCGATACCACCATGGCTACCATTCGTGTCTCCACACGCGATGTCGGCGCCGACTGACTGAACTGCACGTCGAGCGCTGGAGAGGCAACTGCCCTGTCTGCCCGTGGCAGTCGCCTCCAGAGCGCTGCTATGACCTGCCTTGACGGTGATCAGACTTTCCGGGGAGACAACGGCCGCAGGGCGGGGCCGTGGAGCACCTTGCCGTCGATGCCGAACCGCGATCCATGGCAGGGGCACTCCCATGCCGTTTCGGCCTCGTTGAAGGAGACCAGGCAACCGAGATGGGTACAGCGCGCCGACACAGCATGGGCAGTTCCGTCCTCCTCGCGATAGACGGCGCAATGGCGCCCCTCGATTCGGACGACCGCGCCTGATCCCGGGGCGATCTCGGCGACCGAATCCACATGCGTGGTCTTTGCCCTGTCGCCCACGAAGTGCCGAACCACCTCGACCTGCTGCTTGAGCAGGGCAGGTGCCTCCCTCAGGGTGCTCCACAGGCGGCGGGGGTCGTACAGCCCGGCCCATTCGGGTTGCGCGCCGGTGACCAGCGCCGCAAGCAGCTGTCCGGCCATGGCGCCTCCGCTCATGCCCCAGCCGCCGAATCCGGTGGCCACATACACATGGCGCGCACCCGGGTGGAAAAGGCCGACCAGCGGCACACCGTCGCTCACATCGTTGTCCTGAGCGGCCCACCGGTACGCCGTCTCGCCGACCGGGAAGTGGTCGTGCATCCAGCGGTCCAGCCGCAAGAACCGTTGGTGGCTGTCACCCGCGCCGGGCGTAAAACTTTCACCCGTGACAACGAGCAGCCGTCGGCCCCCGTCGAGAGGCGCGGTACGGACCGATCGCTTTCCCATGTCGTCGGTGACGCACATATGCTTCGGCGCCCTACCGACCGCAATGGGGGCGGCGACAACCAGTTCCCGGCGCGGTGACAAGCGAGCGAAGTGGAGTGCCCGGTCGAACACCGGAAAGTGAGTGGCGACGATGACGTCCTCCGCGGTGATCGTCACACCCCCCTCGGTGGTCACCTTGCAGGGACTGCCCTCGCTGAGCCCGGTCACGCGGACTCGTTCGTAAATGAGGCCGCCTTGTGCCGTGATGTCGTCGGCCAGAGCCAGAAGGTACTTGCGGGGGTGGAACTGCGCCTGCGGAACCATTCCACCGGACGTTGGGCTCTCGGCCCCGGCAGCGAGTGCCGGCCCGAGGGAATGGAGTGACCCGGAGCACACCCGTGGGTGACCACGTTGTGCCGAAGATTGCGATCCTCGGAATTGCGGAGTCCTTCAGCTATCCGGAGCGGTCCGAAGCCGGCCAGACGTAGGGCAGGCCGTCGGGGTCGTCCGGGAAGAGAGGGACGTAGATGGCCGGGTCCTTGCTCCGAAGCGCGGACCGGTGACTACGGTGGAAGGCGGGGTTCCCCAACCACGGCGGCAATTCGTGGTCCGCTGCGAGTTCAGCCTGCGAACGCACACCCAGATCCGTTCCTCGGGGCGGCAAGCCGGCCACGAGTGAAACGGCGCACGTATCCGCGCGCCCGGTAGCCGTCCACACCCGGCAGACCTCGAGCCCGTACCGCACCAGCGCCTCCTGATAGCCCGTCCACATGCGAACAGCCGGGTGGTGACGCCACCCGTAACCAGGGACCGTCAGGCCGCGCAACACCTGAAGTGCTTCGACGCGCTGCTTGCCCAAGCGCCGGGAGTCGAGCGATGCGGCGGAAGCGACGAAGTCGGGATAGGGCAAGAACGTCTGCATGCCAGCTCACCCCTTGGTCGATGCTGCCGGTCGCCGAGGCCAGAAGGGACGAGTCCCGAATGCCAGGGCTTCAATCTCGCACAACAGCACGCGCCCAGCCTCTGGAGCGAAACAACGACCTCGGTGACCGGAAGCGGGCGGGGGCCCAACCCGCGACGAAGGAACCCGTTCTTTGCCGGCCTCGTCCGGCCGATGCCTGAGCATTCCCTGTCATCCGTCCGAACCGGTGACACGCATCTTCAGGGATTTCGCCACGAGGTGCGCAAAGTCGGCTTCGGTGATCCACGTGAAAGGGCCTCGCACAGGTGAAGGTCGGATCCGCAGATCCCGGTGGACGTGATCTTGACAATGACGTCCGTCGGATCCTGGATTTTCGGGTCCGGGACCGTCTCCACCCGAACATCCCGCTTTCCCTGATAGGTGAGTGCGCGCACAGTCCGCTCCCTACTTCGTCGGCATTCGCGAACGAGTGTGCCGGGTTCCCACCCTGTCAATCGCGAAACACACAGACAGGTAGAGGGCCGGGACACGAGCGGCCCCTTTGCGATGATGCAGCCATGAAGAGCAACGCGCTCATCGTGGTCGACATGATCAATACATACGATCACCCCGATGCCGACCTGCTCGTTCCATCCGTCCGGAGCGCACTGCCCCACATCGCGAGGCTCATCGCCCGCGCCCGATCGGAGCATGTCCCGGTCATCTATGCCAGGATCACCCCAGCGGACGACGTCGACTTCTGACATCGGTACGCGAGGGCGCTGCGGTACCGTCCCGCCCGCAGCGGGCCGGGCCGAACTGCAGAGTTCAATCGAGGTAGTGGGCGTGCCCCTGGTCATCGAGGCCGACGGAGCCCGGGCCCTCGGGGATGATGCAGAACTCGTTGCCCTCGGGGTCGGCCATCACCAGGAAACCGCCGTCGGCGTACTCTTCCAGCCGTCGCCCTCCGAGTGCCTCGACTCGCTGCCGCTCGGCTCCCGGGTCGGGGGAGGTGATGTCGAAGTGCATGCGGTTCTTCCCGGCCTTGGGCTCGCCGGCCTGTTGAAAGCCCAAGCCCAGCCCCCTCTCCCGCCGCAGCCAGACGTAGGGGCCGGTACGGTTCACGATCGGACGGCCGAGCAACTCGGACCAGAATGCGGCGAGCCGCTCGGGGCCGTCAGCGTCGATGATGAGGGCGTTGATCTGCAGAGGTGCCTCTGTCATGGGTCGATCCTTTATCACCGGGCGACCTCGCGAAACACCTGTGGTCGCCGCCTCGGACAATGGCTCGCCCGGCTCGCCCATCTCGGCTGTTTCGGTCGGCTCCATACGCGGATGGGCACTTCGTCGAGGGCGAGTGGCCGCAAAGGGTCTCCTCCTTCCAGGCGCTGTGCGGGCGTGCCTCCGGCGGAGGCGCCGACAACGGACCCCGGGGCGTACGGGGCCACAGCTTTCAGGCTCGCGCGTTGTTCGGCTTGGGCTGTCGGATGCGCGCGTCGAGCTCACGCTGGTAGAAGTCGATGGAGCCGGCGGGGCCGGGGCCCGCGACCTGCATGACCAGCCTGTCGAAACCCGGGTCGATGTAGCTCTGGGCGGCCTCGATGTAGCGTCCGGGGTCCGCTCCGCAGGTCAACCTCTCCAGAATATCCGCACGGTGGTGGTCGCAGCATCGAAATCGCCGTCGTACGGGCCGGTTCCGCCGGCGCCACGGTAGTGCTGGACGATGCTCGGCTTGTCCTCCGTGGCAAACAGGCCGTCGCCCAGTTCGGCGACGATGCGCCTCGACATGTGGCCGCTGGCGGCCACCGCGACCAGAGGCATTTCGCCGGGGAGGTCGAAGGCCCCGTCGTCCTGCAGCCGCAGATGCTTCCCCTCGTAGAACCGGTACCCCCGCTCCAAAGCAGCGTGTTCGTTGAGCCGCTTCCCCGAGCCGACTCCTAGGACGAAGCGGCCTTCCGAGAGGGCGAGTGTCGCGGCCGCCTGAGTGATGATGGCGGGGTGGCAGCGCACGGTGGGGCACGTGACCCCGGTCCGCAGACCGATCCGCGATGTCTTGGCCGCGATACACTCGGTGATCTCATTCACTGCGCCAGGCGAAGCCGTCCTTCTTCGTGTCGCACGAGCTGCCTCTTTCGGAGGCAGCCGACGTCTACCGTCACTTTGATGATCGCGACTCCGGATGAACCAAAGTGGTGCTCAAGCCCTGATTGTTCTTTCAAGCGCAAGACCAGGGAGGGGCGCACCAGTCCGTTGCGAGGCCCGCTGAGTTTGAGTTCGGTGGCGGTCGGCCGTCGCACCTCACGTGAGACGGCACCCCCTGCACCCCTCCAGGGCGCCCCCGCTGTCCCGCTCACCGGACCGGGAACCTCGGTGTCCGCAGCACGGAAGCCCTTTACCAGCGCCACACTTGAACACCACCGCTACGTCGGACAGCCCAGAGCCGTGCAAGGGCCCTTCGGCCGTCTTGTACAGGACTTTAGTGTTCCGGCCTCGGCTGCATCCATGAGTACTCGCTCGACAGGGCGGTCTTCGTGCGACTGGAGCGCCGGAGAGCTTGGCCGAAGTGTCGATTCACGCAAGATGACTCCTGATCAGTCCTCAATGAACCCAGTGAAAGCTGACCGAACCTGCGAATCGTTGTAGGGTGCGAGAACAGCACTTGACCTGCAAAAACGCAGGCAGGGAGCCTAGCCCAGGAGTACCTCGATGCTGCGCACCATGTTCAAGTCCAAGATCCACCGGGCCACCGTCACCCAGGCCGACCTGCACTACGTCGGTTCCGTGACGATCGACGCCGACCTGATGGACGCCGCCGACCTGCTGCCCGGCGAGCTGGTCCATATCGTCGACATCGACAACGGCGCCCGTCTGGAGACGTACGTCATCGAGGGCGAGCGAGGCTCCGGTGTCATCGGGATCAACGGCGCCGCCGCACACCTCGTGCACCCCGGCGACCTGGTCATCCTGATCAGCTACGCACAGGTCGAGGACGCGGAGGCCCGCGCGCTCACCCCGAAGGTCGTCCACGTCGACGCGGACAACCGGATCGTGGCGCTCGGCACCGACACGTCCGCGCCGGTGCCCGGGACCCGTACGGAGCGGAGCCCGCAGGCTGTCGTAGCGGGCGGCTGAACCGGCCGCCCGCGCCCCAACGGAAACGACTCCACGGAAGCGACTCCGCGGAGACGGCTCCACCGGAGACGAGGAGAGCAGGAGCCCATGGCGGAGAACGCTGCTGTAGAGATCAGTGACGACCGGGAACGCGGCACACTGACGGCCCACGAGGACGGGAAGGCCGCCGGCACCATCGCGTACTTCGTCATGGAGCCCGCCCCGGGCGCGCTCGTGGCCGTCCACACGGTCGTCCGCCCCGAACACGAGGGCAAAGGCATCGCGGGAGCCCTCGTCCGCGAGTTCTACGCCATCGCCGCCCGGGAAGGTGTCCCCGTCGTGCCCCTGTGCCCGTACGCGGCGAAGTGGGCACAACGCCACCCGGACGAGGCCCCCGAGGCTCCGGAGGAGCTCGTCCGGGAGGCGGAGCGGCAGCTGCGGAACCATCCCGAGCTGTTCTGACGCGCCCGTGCGGCGGCGGGCGCCCGGACGGTTCCCGGGAGCCCGCCGTTCCGCTGTGCCTCAGGCGCTCAGCGCCGTCTCCGCCGCGCCGCGGAGTACGAGATCCCGGCGGATGTACCACTCGGTGCCCAGGATCCGGCGCTGCACGTCCGGCGGCAGAGCGGCGATCCGGCCGGGAGCGGCCCCCCGTTCCACCTCGCTGCGATGGGCGAGGATCGCGGCCAGCTTCTGGGGCAGCCAGGGGCCGACATCGACCTTCGTGGTGATCCACGCGTCGTCCGAGACGTAGAACGCACCGGTGGGAGTACCCTCGCGGCCCAGGCGCCCGCCCACCTCCTCGGCGGCCGAGTGCGGGTGCGTGGCCAGGTAGAGGGCGCTCGGCTGCCAGGGGTCACCCGCCTCGGGGAAGAGCCGGGCGAGCCCCGCCGCCCGGACGGCCAGGGCGGTGACCCGGTGGGTGTGTACGTGGTCGGGGTGGCCGGTCATACCGCCGTAGGCGTCCGGGGCGATCACGACCTGCGGCCGGACGGCACGGATGTGGCCCACCAGGGCCCCCACCGCCTCGTCCAACGGCGCGTCGACGAACCGGGGCCGCCCCGGGGCCGACTCCGGAACCCGTGCGTCCGCGTAGCCGAGGAGCCGGGGCGCTCCCGCGCCCAGGATCTCCAGGGCCCGCGCGAGCTCGATGACCCGGTGACTCCCTTCCACCCAGGTCGTGGTGACCACCGCGGTCCGCGCCCCGGCGGCCGCGTGCTGGGCGAGCACGCCACCCGAGAAGAGGGACTCGTCGTCCGGATGGGCGTGAACGGCGAGCAGGCTCGGCAGGGACACGCTCGGCAGGGGCATGTTCGGCAGGGTCATGATGGACGCCTTCCTGTCGGTGTATGGGAGGGGCGGGCCGGTGTGGGCGGGGCCTCACTCCCACCCCAGTTCGCTGTACGGCACCCCGGCCCGGATGGACCCGATGGCCGCACGGGCGTACGGGACGATCGGTTCCGGGAGGTCGTCGGGGTGCCACCAGTCCCAGCCGACGCACCGGTCCGGCTCCAGGACCTCGGGGGTGCCCTGCCAGTGGCGGGCCCGGAAGACGAGCTGCAGCCGTGGCTGCGCCTGCGGGGTGTCGGTGAGATGGACGGCGTGGGCGAACTCCACGTCGGCCGGGTCGATCACCAGACCGGCCTCCTCCGCCGCCTCCCGTACCAGGCAGGCGACGGCCGACTCCCGCTCGCAGTGCCCGGCGAGGAAGTGGTGCATCCCTCCGGCGTAGGCGGACCCCGGGTGGCGCAGGCCGAGGAGCACCCGGCCGTCGGCGTCCTCCAGGTAGAGGTGGACGCCGATGATGTGCGGGACGGTCGTGCTGTGCGCCGCACGTGTCGCCGTCGCCGGTGGCGGTGGCGGTGGCGGGGGTTCCGCTTCGGCCGCGTGGCGGAGGACCAGGTCGAGGGTCGAGCGGCTCATCCGCAGGCGGGGGAGGTCCTCGGGGGCGAACCAGTGCAGCATCACCCCCTCCGTCAGCGTGAGCTCCGCGGGGTCCCCGTTCCAGCGGCCGGAGTGGACCGCCACCGGGACCGTCGTGCCGTCCATGCCCGTCGCGTTCTCGACGGCGTACGACTCCAGTACGGGCAGGTCGAGGCCTGCCTCCTCCCGCAGTTCCCGCCGTACCGTCTCCTCCAGCGACCGGTCCTGCGGTTCGCGGCCGCCGCCCAGGAGCGACCAGGCACCCGGTTCCCGGATCAGGCCCGGCAGGTGGTCGCGCAGGTGCATGAGGTACTGCCCGGCGTCGTTGCGGATGAGCGCCGAGGCGTTCGTCGGCTCGGGGGCGGGGGAGTCGCGGACGGGTGTTCGGCTGGGGGCCCCGGTCGTGCGAGGCGGCTGCTCGGTCACGTGCCGACCGTAGCGCCGGCCGGGTGGGGGTTCGCGGGGTTCGGCGATGGACCGTCCCGGTGAGTGAGGGGCGGCCCGCGGTCCCTTCGGCCCGTGCGTACGTGTGGACTCGGCAGGCGGGGGCAGCCGCACCGGGAGACGGTGGAGGAAAGCTCCATCTGTCCGTTTCATGTCGTTGTGGAGGATCGAAATGACCCACCCGTACCCCGACCCCGTACCGCCGTCGCCGACGCCTCCGCCCGTGCCGGGTCCGCCGACCCCCGTGCCGAGCCCGCCGCCCGTGCCGCCGGGCCCCGCCCCGGTACCCCCGGGCCCGGCTCCGGACCCGATCCCGCAGCCCCCGGCGCCCGGCCCGGACCCCGTGCCGGACCCGGAGCCGCAGCCCGAGCCCGCGGGGCCGTAGTAGCGCTGCGCGGGGGCCGGTGACGAGAGCCGCCCCCGCGCCGCCCGGGCCGTACGGAACGGAACCGGTCCGGCCGGCTTTCACCGTACGAAGCCGCACCGCGCCGCCAAGGCCGTACGAAACGGATCCGGGCTCAGCCCAGCCCCGTCAGCGCGTCCGCGTGCGCCAAGCCGCTCTCCGCGGCGATCGCGTCCATCGTCTGCGCCTCCCGTACCGTCGCGAACCGCACCTCGCCGTCCGGCGCCGAGGAGCGGAAGCCGTACACCGCGGGGCGCGGCAGGCTGTTGTACGCCCACGGGGTGGAGAAGTAGTACGCCCCCGTGTCGTACAGCACCACGAAGTCACCCTCGGCCAGCTCCGGCAGCTCCCGGCCGTGCGCCACCACATCGCCCGCGAAGCAGCAGGGGCCCGCGATGTCCTGCGCCAGCGCCGGGCCCGGCTTCGGTGAGCCGTCCGCGGTGAACGCCCCGACCCGCAGAGGCCAGGAGCCGGGCATGAAGACGGTACGGGTGGCGGTCTGCGCCCCCGCGTGGGTGAGCGCGATCCGGCGGCCGCCCGCGTCCTTCGTGTACTCCACCCGCGCCCCGATGAAGCCGTTCTTCGCGAGCAGCGACCGGCCGAACTCGGTGACCAGCGCGTACCGCCCGGAGAAGAGCCCGGGGGCGGCCGCCGTCAGGGCGTCCACGTAGGAGGCGTAGGTGGGGTGCACGGTGTCGCCGGTGAAGTTGACCGGCAGCCCGCCGCCGATGTCCAGGCTGGTGACCTGCCGGGTGCCGAGGCGTTCGTTGATCTCCTCGGCCAGCTCGTACGTGTCCGCCACGCCCGCCGCGATCAGCTCCAACGGGCAGCCCTGGGAGCCGATATGGGCATGCAGGCGGGTGAGCCACGGGCGGGCTTCGAAGGCGCGTACGACCGCCTCTCGGGCACCCGGGTCGCGCAGCGCGACCCCGAACTTCGAGGTGTCCGTCGCCGTGCTCATGGGCCCGATCGCGCCGCCGCCCACCTGAGGATTGACCCGCAGCCCGAGGACGGAGGCCGAGTCCCGGTTCCGCAGCGCGTCGATGCGGCGAAGTTCGTCGATGCTGTCGGCGTTGACGGCCACCCCGAGGGCCAGCGCCAGCCGGATCTCCTCACGGGTCTTCGCGGGGGAGTCCAGCACGATCGTCCCCGGCGCGAAACCGGCCTCGACGGCGAGCCGCAGCTCACCCGGGCTCGCCACCTCGCACCCCATCCCGCAGTCGGCGAGCAGCCGCAGGACCGGGATGAGGGAGGAGGCCTTGGCCGCGAAGGTGTGCAGTACGCCGGGGCTGTGGGCGAACGCCTCCCGCAGCGCGGCGACGGACGAGCGGACCCCGTCCGTGTCGACGAACCCGGCCACCGGGCGGGACTCGCTCAGCAGCCCCTGCCCGACGGCCGCCCGGACGGCTGCGTCGAAACGGACGGCGGGCCGTCCGACGGGCCCGGGAGGACCAGGGGGCGCAGAGGGCGCAGGGAGTGCGGAAGGTGCGGAAGGTGTCTGTGTCGTACGGCCGGAGTCGGTGATGGCTGCCCCCACAGGTCTTCGGCGGATAACTCTGGAACGGCCGCCTCTCAGGCGATGAGCCCGACCACCGCCTCCGGCGTCAGCATCCGGAAGGTGAACGCCTGCTGGAAGTAGAGATGGACGCTGGTGGCGTCGTGGTCCGCGTACCCGATCGACAGGTCCTGGCCCAGGCAGAGTTCGAAGTCGCCACCCCGGGTGGAGAGCAGCACCCCGCCCTTGACCGCGGGCGCCCACAGGATCTCGTCGTCCACGATACGGCTCAGATGGGTCTTGACCGGATACCCGTGGTCGGACGTCTCGGCGGCCTCGGTGAACGCGTCGGCGCCGAGCAGCAGCCGGTACGGTCCGTCGACACCGGCCAGCCGCAGCCGCGTCACCGCCTGGCTGACCGCCACCGGGTAGTCCCGCGCATCGGCGGGCAGCGGCAGCGGGTCGTGCGAGGAACCGTCCCGCAGACCGGTGATCCCGGCCGCCGCGTACCCGTCGATGACCGCCATGTCCTCCGCGTACGCACAGGTGCGCGCCGCGTCCTTGACGGGCTGCCAGTCGCTGTCGGCGGAGCCGCGCTCCACGTCGTCCACGGCCTGCCGGGTCACCGTGAACGGCACCCGCCACTCGATGACCGGCATCGACGTACGCGCCCGGGCCACCACGTCCGGCGTGGGCGGGTCGATGCCGCGAAGGTGGCCGTCACCGACCGCCGACAGCGTCGGGCCGTCGGGATCGGAGACGTCGACGACGCGGCGGCCCGCGACATGGCGTCGGAACGTGCGCCGGGCCTCCTCCTCGATCTCGTCCCAGGCGGCGGGGGTGACCGGTGCGAGTTCGCGGTGCAGATTGTTCATCACTGGGCGCTTTCTTGCAGGCTGCCGATGCGCAGCGAACCGTGGTCCGACCCGGCCGGGACGGGCTCCTGCCGGACCGGCGCGGGCACCGGTTCCGGCCGGTCCCCGGTACGGATCAGGGCGGGCGGGGGCGGCGGGGCGTCGAGGAAGTCGGCGTGGGGGGCGAAGAAGAGGGTGCCGGTGACCGCCGTGGAGAAGTCGAGGATGCGGTCGTGCGTGCCCGGCGGGTCACCGAGGAACATGTTGCGGAGCATGCGTTCGGTGACGTCGGGGTCGGCCGCGTAACCGATGAAGTACGTGCCGAACTCGCCCTGCCCGAAGTTCCCGAACGGCATGTTCGCCCGCAGGATGTCGCGTTCGGTGCCGTCCGGGTCGGTGATCGTGTTGAGCGCGAGGTGCGAGTCGGCGGGTTTCTCCTCGTCGGGGAACTCCACGTCGTCGAACTTGGTACGGCCGATGACGCGTTCCTGCTCCTCCACGGAGAGCGCGTTCCACGAGGTCAGGTCGTGCAGGTACTTCTGTACGACGACATAGCTGCCGCCCTCGAACTCCGGGTCCTCCGCGCCGACGAGCGCCGCCGAGCGGGCGTCGTCGCCCACCGGGTTCTCCGTACCGTCCACGAAACCGAGCAGGTCCCGGTGGTCGAGATAGCGGAAGCCGTGCGTCTCGTCCACGATGCGCAGCGCCCCGCCGAGCTTGGTGAGCAGCTGCGCCGCCCACTCGTAACAGACGTCCATCCGCTCGGCCCGGATGTGCAGCAGCACATCGCCCGGGGTCGCCGGGGCGTGGTGGAGCCGGCCGCGCAGCTCGGGGAACGGGTGGAGGTGGGCAGGGCGCTCCCCGCCGAACAGACGGTCCCAGGCGGCGGAGCCGAACCCCGTCACACAGGCGAGGCCGGCGTCCGGGTAGCGGAAGCCGAGGGAGCGCGCGACGGCGGCCAGGTCCGGCAGCACCTCCCGTACCGCGTCCTCGCCGCCCGGCTCGATCGTGCCGACCAGGAAGAGCGCCGCATTGGTCAGCGGAGCCACGACGGGCTGGACCGCGACGGGATCGGGGACGGCGTCGGGCATGCGCGCACACTCCAGGAATCGGGGGGATCTCGTACAGGGCTCGCAGCCCACTAAGCCACGTCCCGTGGACGCCCGCACCCGGGGTGGCCCGGCCGGGCCACCCCGGCTGCGTACGCCTCAGCCCGCCTCGACCTCGGACCGGTCCCCGCCCCAGAGCGTGTGGAACGACCCCTCCCGGTCCGTACGCCGGTAGGTGTGCGCCCCGAAGAAGTCCCGCTGCCCCTGCGTGAGCGCCGCCGGCAGCCGGTCCGCGCGCAAACCGTCGTAATAGGACAGCGCGGCGGCGAAACCGGGCGTCGGCACGCCCTGGCGCGCCGCCTCCGCCACCACCGCGCGCCAGTCGTCCTGGGCCTCCCCGATCTCCCGCCCGAACTCCTCGTCCGACAGCAGGCTCACCAGCTCAGGCCGGGAGTCGTAGGCGGCCCGGATGCGGTCCAGGAACGCCGCCCGGATGATGCAGCCCGCACGCCAGATCGCCGCCACGGAACCGAGGTCGATGTCCCAGTCGTACGCCTCGCTGCCGGCCCGGATCTGGTGGAAGCCCTGCGTGTACGAGACGATCTTCGACGCGTACAGGGCCTGCTCGACCCGGTCCGCGAACGCCGAGGCCTCCGCCCCCTCCAGCGGCTTCGCCACCGGGCCCGGCAGCTCCCGCGACGCCTCGCGCAGGTCCACGTGGCCCGACAGCGAGCGCGCGAAGACCGCCTCGGCGATCCCGGAGACCGGAACGCCCAGGTCGAGCGCGATCTGTACCGTCCAGCGCCCGGTGCCCTTCTGCTCCGCACGGTCCTGCACGATGTCGACGAACGGCTTGCCGGTGGCCGCGTCCGTATGGGCGAGGACCTCCGCGGTGATCTCGATGAGGTACGAGTCCAGCCGCCCGGTGTTCCAGCTCCGGAAGGTGTCGGCGATCTGCGCGGGGGAGTACCCGGCGACCCTGCGCAGCAGGTCGTACGCCTCCGCGATCAGCTGCATGTCCGCGTACTCGATGCCGTTGTGGACCATCTTCACGAAGTGCCCGGCCCCGTCGGGACCGATGTGCGCGGTGCAGGGGGTGCCGTCCTTCGCCTGCGCGGCGATCTTCTCCAGCATCGGACCCAGCGACGCGTAGGACTCGGCGGAGCCGCCCGGCATGATGCTCGGCCCGTGGAGCGCTCCCTCCTCGCCGCCGGAGATGCCCGCCCCGACGAAGTGGATCCCGCGCTCGCGCAGCTCCTTCTCCCGGCGGCGGGTGTCCTCGAAATGGGCGTTGCCGCCGTCGATGATGACGTCGCCGTCCTCCAGCAGCGGTGCGAATTCCTGGATCACCGCATCCGTGGGATCTCCGGCCTTCACCATGATCACCAGGCGCCTGGGCCGCTCCAGGGCCGCGACGAACTCCTCGGGGGTGTGCGCGGCGACGAAGGTGCCCTCCTCGCCGAACTCCTTCACCAGGGCGTCGGTCCGTGAGGTCGTGCGGTTGTGCACGGCGACGGTGAAGCCGTTGCGGGCGAAGTTCCGGGCCAGGTTGCGGCCCATCACCGCGAGGCCGGTGACGCCGATCTGAGCAGTGCCGCTCATCTGTGTGCTCCTGCGATTCCGGGGGCGTTGGGTCAGGGGGTACGGGACGGGGGGCGGCGGTGTTCACCTGCCTGCCCGGGCTCCGGCGATACGTGCTCGCGCGTGGGCGGTCGGGTCACGGTGACGGCCGTCATGCGCCTTTTCCGGGGCCCTTGGCGTTGCCTTCGCGGGGGACCTTGCCGGGGCCGTCGTCGGCCGGATGGCCGTCGACGAGCGCGCCGTCGGGGAGCGAACCGTCCAGAAGGGTCTCGTCGTCCCCGTCCTCGGGGATCACATGCATGGCGGCTTCCTCGGCCGACGCCGCGGCGCCGTCGATGCCCACATCGCTGGCGGTGAGCGTGGCCGGGACACTGCCTTCCGCCTGCTGGGTCAGCCGCCCGGCCCGGGTGATACCGACTTTGCCGTCCCAGAGTTCGCCGTCCCCGCCCGCCAGGTCGCCCACGCCGTCGCCGGTGAATCCGGGCGTCTCGGGCAGTTCCCTGGTCAGCCGGGCGTCGAGCGACTCACCCGTGAGGCTTTCGGCAGCCGTGGTGCCGAGACCCTCGACCACCCAGGGCCGGTCCGGCGGCGAGTAGCCCTCGTCGAGGGGATCGCCGGTGCCGGACGGGTCCAGCAGCGTGTCCTCGGCGCCGAGCTGTTCGTCGGGATCGGAAGCCTCCTGCTCCTGGGGCTGGTAGACGTCGTCCCCCCAGTCGGTGTCGCTCATGGCGCGTCCTTTCCTCGGGAGAACCGCTGTCCCCTGTACGCAATTCCACTCCGGTCCCGCTCCGGCCGCAAAGGGAAGATCGGATCGCGGGGCCGGGCCGTGGCGCGTCGGCCGGGTCCGTACGGAGGCCGAGGCCCCTGCCGTACGGGGGCGGGGAGCCGGAACACAGGGTGTGCGTACCGTCCAGCCGGCCCGCAGGCAGGGATGGCTCCCCGGACGCACGGACCCCGTTCGTCCGGCGGCGGGCAGCTGCCCCCCAAGGGCCGGCAGCGTCGGCGGGCACTCCGTACCCCCACCAGGGTCAGCAGTGGTACGGAGTGGCCGCACCCCCCGGCCGACGGCCCTGACGTGGCCGGACCTGTCCCGGCCCGTCCCGAGCGGGCCGGGGCACGCCGGGCCGGACGTACACTCGGCTCATGGGTCGTAGCGCCGAACTGAGGAAGTGCCCGCACCGGGCCGCCTCCGTGCTGCCCCCGCTC
Source organism: Streptomyces microflavus (assembly GCF_014650075.1). Taxonomy (GTDB): domain Bacteria; phylum Actinomycetota; class Actinomycetes; order Streptomycetales; family Streptomycetaceae; genus Streptomyces; species Streptomyces microflavus. Next base: position 439,037 of record NZ_BMUG01000003.1, read on the forward strand.
GCGGCCGTCTCCGCCGCACCCGCGCCCGCGGACGCGGCGCCCGGAACGGGCCGTACGGCGCTGCACGGCCACGGCTAGCGATCTTCGGCGTTCGCGGGACCGGGCCGACGCCCCGGCCCGCCGCCCCCTCCCACGAACGACTCCGGCCTCTCCGCGCCGGAGGGAGCCGTCGCCTCCGGCGCGCGCGAAAACCGGACCCGCGATCCGGCACCGGCTCCCCGGCACCACGCACGACTGATCACGTCACCCACGACTGATCGCATCACGCATCACGCATCACGCATCACGCATCACGCGGCACTCGGCGCACCGCCCGTGCCGCTGCCCGGCGACGGCCGCAGAGACGGGCCGAGCCGCACTCGAAGGGACCATCGTGAAGCTGAGCGACCTACTGGCCGGGCAGGACCACCACGTGCTGCAGGGAGACCCCGAGCGCACGCGGATCACCGCCGGCACGACGTTCGACGCGGACCGGGTCACCCCCGGCTCCCTCTTCGTCGCGGTGCCCGGCCACGCGGCCGGTGGTCCGGACGCCGTGGCCCCGGCCGTGGCCCGCGGCGCGGCAGCCGTCATCGTCGACGCCCTGGCACCACCGCTCCCCGCGGCGGCGGGCGACGTGTGCGCGATCCGGGTGCCGGATGCCCGCAGGACCGCGGCCGTCATCGCCTCCCGCTACTTCGGTGAGCCGGGGCGGGCGATGGACCTGATCGCGATCACCGGGACCAACGGCAAGACCTCCGTCTCGTACATGGTCGAGTCGGTGCTGCGGCTCGCCGAGGGCGCCCGGGTCGGGGTGATCGGCACCGCGGGGAGCCGCGTCGGGGACGAACCGATCCCGATGCCGCCCTCGGCGCTCTCCACCCCCGAGTCGCCCGATCTGCAGTATCTGCTGAGCCGCATGCGCGACAGCTCGGCCGGCAGCGTCGTCCTGGAGGCCACCTCGATGGGCCTGCTGACCCACCGTCTGGACCGGACCTTCATCGACGTGGGCGTCTTCACCAACCTGTCGCAGGACCACCTCGACGACCACGGCACCATGGAGAACTACCGGGACGCCAAACTCCGCCTCTTCCAGGGGCTCTGCCGGCGCGCGGTCATCAACGCGGACGACCCGGTCGGCGCCGGCATCCGGGAACTGATGCCCGACGCGGTGACGACGTACGCGCTCGACGGCCCGGCGGACTACCGTGCGACCGATCTTGAGGTGGATGCCTCGGGGACCCGGTTCACCCTGCACCACGACGGCCGGAAGTACCCGGCGGCGATCCCCTCCCCGGGCCGGTTCTCGGTCTCCAACGCCCTGGCGACGCTGGCCGCGTGCCATCTGCTCGGCCACAGCCTGGCCGGACTCGTCCACGCGCTGGAGCGCATGCCGCAGATCCCCGGCCGCTTCGAGCGCCTCCACACCCCTGAGGGCACCTCGGTGATCGTGGACTACGCCCACTCGCCGGACTCCCTCAACAAGGTCCTGACCACGGTCCGGGGCTTCGCCAAGGGCCGGGTCATCACGGTCTTCGGCTGCGGCGGCGACCGCGACACCACCAAGCGCGCCGAGATGGGCACCATCGCCGGCACCCACTCCGACCTGTGCGTCCTCACCTCGGACAACCCCCGCCACGAGGACCCCGAGGCGATCCTCGACCAGATCGCACCGGGCATCGCGGCGACCGGGACACCGTTCGAACGGTTCACCGACCGCCGTCGGGCCATCGCCTCCGCCCTCGCCTCGGCGGGACCGGCCGACATCGTGCTCATCGCGGGCAAGGGCAGCGAGCCCCACCAGATCGTGGGCGACGAGATGCTGCCGTTCAGCGACATGGCCACCGTGCGCGAACTGATCGGCCAGTAGCCGGCCGGTCCACCCGACCCCCTCGCTCACCTGCGAAAAGGTGTTGGTGCGAGGGGCAGTCCGGCTGACATGCTGCTCACCGCACGCCCGAACGCCGGGCGGGCGGGCGGAGCGGGGCGGGGGAGCGGCAGCCGTGGACGTGTTCACCACGAAGGCGGGGCAGGTTCGGGGCCGGCGCTCCGAGCGTGGCCCGGAGATCGCCGCCGTACTCGGACTCCCTTACGCCGCCCCGCCGTTCGGCGCCGACCGGTTCCGGGAGCCGCGTCCGGCGCAGCCCTGGGACGGCGTACGGGAGTGCACCGCGTTCGGCCCCGTGGCACCCCAGTCCGCCGAACTGCCCGGCTCTCCGGCCTGGTCGCCCGGCGAGGAGGACATCCTCACGCTGAACATCTGGGCACCGGCGGACGGACCCGGGGGCCTGCCCGTACTCGTCTGGATCCACGGCGGCGCGTACGTCTTCGGCTCCTCCGCCCAGCCCGACTTCGACGGCACCGCGCTCGCCGCCCGGGGACTCGTCGTCGTCACGCTCAACTACCGCCTGGGCTTCGAGGGGTTCGGCCATGTTCCCGCCGGCGGCGAGGGGCCCGCCCGACCCGACAACCGGGGACTGCTCGACCAGATCGCCGCCCTGGAATGGGTACGGGACAACATCGCCGCCTTCGGTGGCTCACCCGACCGGGTCACCGTGGCCGGACAGTCCTCCGGGGCGACCTCCGTGGCCTGCCTGATGGTGAGCGACCGGGCGCGCGGACTGCTGCACCGCGCCGTCCTGCACAGCGCCGTCAACGCCTGCGCCACACCCGCCCGGGCGGCCCGCACCACCGCCGAGGTCGCGGCGGCGGCCGGAGTGCCCGCCACCCGGGCGGGGCTGCTCGCCGCCTCACCGCAGGCGCTGGTGGCCGCGTCGGACCAGGTCGTCGACCGCTACCGGCAGGACCCCCGCTCCGGGCAGCGCCATTACGATCCGGCGATCTACGGTCCGGTCGCCGACGGGGACCTCCTGCCCGCCGACCCGCTGGAGGCGCTGGCTGCCGGAAGGGGCGCGGAGGTGGAGCTGCTGGTCTGCCACACGACCGAGGAGTACTGGCTCCTGGACGCCGTGGGCAGCAGCGCCAAGATCACCACGGAGCAGCAACTCGCCACGTTCGCCGGGGACTTCGGCCTGCCGCCGCAGCTCGTCGACGGCTACCGCAGCCGACTGCCGGACGCGCGGGCGCTCGATGTCCACCTCGCCCTGTACGGAGACCTCCTCTTCGCCGAGTACAGCAGCAGGCTCGCCGAGGCCCACGCCGGCGCAGGCGGCCGGACCTTCCTCTCCCGCTTCGACCGCCGACGCGGCGGGCCCGGCCGACGGGTGCGGGCCTGGCACTGCGCGGACATCCCCTTCGCCTTCGGGAACCTCCACGACGAGAGCGTCCACTTCCTCACCGGCGGCCCGCCCGGTCCGGCCGACCACGAACTGTCGCACCGCATGGCGGGAGCCTGGGCCGCGTTCGCCGCCCACGGTGAACCGGGCTGGGCGCCTCTGGGCGGCGGTGCAGGCGGCGCAGTAGGGGGAGGAGGCGCAGAAGGGGCGGCGGTGCGGGTCTGGCGTACGGCCGGCGAGGAGGCCCGGGCGACCGACGGCTTCCGCGACCTGTGGGGTGCGGCCGGGCTGCCTCTGCTCGCGCCCTGACCGCATCCCCGGCCTTCTCCCGTACGACGGTTCAGAGCACGAACAGGGTTCAGGCCACGAGCAGGCGGAGGCCGAGCTCCGCCGTATCGAGGGCGACCAGGTCGCGATTGCGCTCGGCCCACCGGCCCGAGGAGAGGTCGTCGCGGAGCCTGTCCACGGCCCGCTGCTCGGCCTCCGGCCCGACTCTGGTCCATACGGACACCGCGCGGCGCACCTCTTCGTCCAGGTACGCCTCGGGCCGGCGCCAGTGCGCCTCGAAGAAGCCGTCGGCGCAGTCCCACGGGATGAGCACCGGCTCGGCGCTGCCCCCGATCGCGCGGGTCATATCGGCCGGCGACGGCCAGTCGACCAGCAGTCCGGCGAATTCCGGCAGGTAGTCGCGCGTGAGCCAGAACCGCTCCAGCCACCCGGTCGTACTGGCGTCGTAGGTGAACACCACCACGCGGCGGGCCACGCGCCGCATCTCGCGCAGGCCCGCGATCGGGTCCTGCCAGTGATGCACCGTGCTGAAGGCCATCGCCGCGTCGAAGGCCCCGTCCTCGAACGGGAGGCTCTCCGCAGCGGCGGCCACGCACCGGGCCGCCCCCGCAGGACGCTGCGCCCGCATGACCGCCGACGGCTCCACCGCCGTGACCTCGCGGTCCGGGGGTTCGTAGGAGCCGGTGCCGGCCCCCACGTTCAGTACCGTGCGCGCATCCCCGAGCGCCTCCCAGACCTTCGCGGCAATACGCGGCTCGGTGCGCCGCGTCGCCGGGTAGGCCGACCCGATGGCGTCGTACAACTGGGCTCCGAACACTTTGAGTTGCTCCTCCGGTGCTGTCCTGATCCCCACGGCCCGTGCCTCCAGTTCCCTGTCGATGGCGCGCACCATGGCGCCGGCGCTGTCGCGCTGGTCCAGCAGCAGGCCGCGCAGCCGGCGCAGGTGCGCGACCGCGTCGGTGGCCGGGTCGTCGACCAGCTCCGTGATCTCGCGCAGTCCGAAGCCCAGCCGCCGGTAGGCGAGCACCTCCCGGAGCCGCTCCACGTCGCCCGCCGAGTACGCCCGGTACCCGGCCGAGGTCCGCGCGGACGGTCGCACGAGGCCGATGTCGTCGTAGTGATGCAGCGTGCGGACGCTCACGCCGGCCAGTTCGGCCACGCGCCCCACGGTCAGTTGCTCCTCCATGGCGCAGACTGTGCGGCATCACGCCACGTGAGGGTCAAGCGCGCCGCCCCGGAAACCGCGCACGGCTCCACCGCCGCGTCGCCAGGAGCTGGCCGGCCCGGTCAGGGCTGCGGCAGCCGGTCCGCGGCCGTGGGCGAGCGCCGCTCGTCGAGCCAGAAGAGATAGGCCCGGAGATGCGCGGCCAGTTCTCCGTCGAGGTACGCCGCGCAGGCTTCCCCCGCAGCCGCCGTGCCCTGGCCCGACTTCTCGTCGTCGGCATCCCAGACCGGGCGCCGGGCTGCCAGATACGCCGTGACCCGGGCCCGGTCGCGCCACCATTCCCGTACCGTTTCCGGCGTCCAGTGGTCATCGCCGTCACAGCCGTAGGCGGAGAACACCTCTCGTGAAGCACGAGCGCCGGGGCAAAGATCCGGCCGGTACCGCAGTTGTCGGTGTCGGCCCCGTAGAACGCACCGGGCACGTTGAGCCACTGCCGGGCCGCCCCACGGTTCCGGATCGACCGCAGATCGGCCCGTTAGGGTCGAGGTATGACGACAACCCTTGCCGACAGCGCCTTCGACTCGCTCCGCCTCGACGCCGTGTCCGACCTGGAGGCGCTGCGCCGGGCCTACGAACTCCCCAAGGCCACGGCATTGCGCAAGCAGATGACCGAACTCACCGATCAGACGCGGCGGTTGATCGGCTGCTCGTCGCTCGTCCTGGTCGCCAGCGCGGACGCCGAGGGCAACTGTGACGTCTCCCCGCGCGGCGGCCCCGCCGGGTTCGTCGCCGTCCTGGACTCACGGACGGTGGTGATACCGGACGCGACCGGCAACAAGCGGCTGGACACCCTGCAGAACGTCATCGCCACCGGACGGGCCGGGCTGCTGTTCGTCATCCCGGGGCGCACCACGACGCTCAGGGTGAACGGCCGGGCCTGCGTCTCCACCCGCCCGGAGCTGCTGTCGCAGCTGACCGCCGTGGGCAAGCCGCCGGCCAGTGCGCTGGTGCTGGGGATCGAGGAGGTCTACCCGCACTGCCCCAAGTCGCTGCTGCGCAGCGGGGCCTGGAAGCCGGAGCAGTGGCTGTCGGCCGATGCCCAGCCGACCTCGGCCGAGGTGACGCTGGCCCAGCTGCGGATGCCGGAGCTGGCGATCGCCGACATCGAGCGGACGGAGGCGGAATCGCTGAAGTACCGGTACGAGTAGCGGGCCCGCCGGTGATCCCGGCACCAACAGCGTTGCGGGGCGGTGCACCCGGTATATCGATGCACCTGGTACGTCGGTGCACCTAGTACGGCGGCAGCCGCAGTGCCCCCGTGCCCTCGCGTACGTCGTGCACGATGCGGATCTTCCCCACCGGGTTGCCGTGCTCGTCCGCGGTCACCAGGACCGCGTCGTCGCTGTTGTCGCAGCGCCCCCGCTCGCCCGGCTCGGGGCAGAAGAGCAGATAGCCGGTCTGGCGGTCGATCCGGCCCGGCTCCAGGCGCCAGACCCACTGGTAGGTGCTCATGACCACGTTCGGGTAGGTGGCGCGCAGCTCCTCCCGTACGGCGTCCTGCACCGTCTTTCCGAACGCCTGGCTCTCCTTGAACGGGCGGACCGCCCGGGCGCTGCCCGCCGTGTCGACCTGTCCGTCCGCGATGTCGTAACTGGCCGAATAGTAGGAGTGCTTGGTGAGCGAGCCGACCAGTTCGCTGCGGGTCAGGCGCATCATGGTGGGCCAGGAGTCCTTGCCCCGGCTGCGCTTCCCGGCGACGGCGGGGGAGACCACGTTCACGTACGAGGCCTTCGCCTTCGCGAGCGGGCTGTCGGCTCCGCTCGCCGTGACCCAGCGCTGGACGCAACCTCCGATGTCGGCGAGGACCCGCTCCACGGTGGCATTGGTGAGTTCGGCCACGACGTACGGCGGCGTGCCGGTCGGGCCCAGGGCGATGACCTCGTAGCCGCACGCGTCGAACGCGTCCCGCAGGGTGCGGAACGCGGCCGCGTCCGACCGCCCGCGCGCCACGGCTTCGGTCAGCGCCCCGGCGCAGTCCTTGCGGTCGCAGGTGCCCTTGTCCGCGTCGATGCGCAGCCGGACCACGGCGTCCCGGTCGTCGGCCACCGCGAAGGTGACCTCGGAGCCTCCGGTGCCCGGGAAGAGCGTGCGTGCCCCGATCGCCTTGATCCGGCCGGGGAAGTGCTTGTCGGCCAGTTCCTCCGCCGCCCGGCGGTCCTCCTTGGTGGTCACCACCCCGCAGGCGCCGGCCAGTGCGAACAGCGACCCCGCCAGTACGCAGGTGACGGCGGCTCTCCACTGCTTGCGGCGTGATCCGGCCATGGTCTGCTCCTCGGGGTGGTGCTGCCTGTGTTCCTGTGACAGTAGGACCGGCCTCCGCGGGCGGGATGAGTACGCCTACTCAAACCGGGGTGCGGGGCGTCTCCGCCGCCCGTGCGGGACGGCCTCCGTACAGCTCCTCCGGACCGCCTCGCGTCATTGGCATGGACCTGCCTATCGAACTCCGCTACAGTCCGGGACGGCGCATGAGAGCGCTCTCAAGGACTCGTTCCGGATGCGCTCCCGGATGCCTCCCGTTCCACCCCCACGTCGCTGGAACAACAGGAAGGGTCACTCCCTTGAGACACGCAACCGTTCTGCGGACCGGTCTGTCCGCGCTCCTGGTCCTCGGTGCCTGGACCGCCGTCGGCCCGACGACCGCCTCCGCCGCCCCCACCGACTCCGTCGCGGAACTCCCCGCCTCCGCGGCCCTGCTCTCCGCCATGCAGCGCGACCTCGGCCTGACCGAGGGGCAGGCCCGCACGCGGCTGGCCGAGGAGAAGGCGGCGACGGCCCTGGAGCCGAAGGCCCAGCGCGCCGCGGGATCCGCCTACGGCGGGTCCTGGCTAGACCCGGCGACCGGCGAGCTGACCGTGGCGATCACGGACGCCGGCAAGGCCGGTGCCGTACGGGCCACCGGCGCGCAGACCCGGATCGTCGAGCACTCGGCGGCCCAGCTCGACGCCACCATGAAGCGCATCGACGCCCTGAGCGCGCCGGACGGGGTGGCCAGTTGGCGCGTCGACCCCGCGACCAGCCGCGTCGTCGTGAACGTCGTCGCCTCCGAGCAGGGTGACAACGATGTCCGCGACTTCGTGGCCAAGGCCCGCAAGGCTGGGCCCGTCACGGTGGAGCGGACGGCCGAGGCCCCGCAGACCTTCGCCGCGGGCACGGTCGGCGGCGACCCGTACTACACCGGCAACGTCCGCTGCTCGATCGGCTTCTCGGTCCACGGCGGCTTCGTCACCGCCGGGCACTGCGGGGGCACCGGTCAGCAGGTCCGGGGCTGGGACAACTCCTACATCGGCAACTTCCAGGGCTCGTCCTTCCCCGGTGACGACTACGCCTGGGTGAACGTCGGCAGCGGCTGGTGGACCGTCCCGGTCGTCCTCGGCTGGGGCACCGTCTCGGACCAGCTGGTCCGCGGTTCGAACGAGGCCCCGATCGGCGCCTCGATCTGCCGCTCCGGCTCCACCACGCGCTGGCACTGCGGTCGCGTCCTCGCCAAGAACGAGACCGTCAACTACAGCCAGGGTGCTGTGCACCAGATGACCAAGACCAGCGTCTGCGCCCAGGGCGGCGACTCCGGCGGCTCGTTCATCAGCGGCGACCAGGCCCAGGGTGTGACCTCGGGCGGCTGGGGCAACTGCACCAGCGGCGGTGAGACCTGGTATCAGCCGATCAACGAGATCCTCAACCGGTACGGGCTGAGGCTGCACACCGCGTGATCCGGGGGAGCCGGCCGTCCGGCTCCCGACGGTGAGTGCGACAGGTCCACGAGCGGCCCCGCCCCCGGGCGGGGCCGCTTCCGTGTGCCGGTCGCCGGTCGCTTCCCGGGCAATTCGGCACCCACCGCCGCCATCTGCTCCCCGCCCCAACGCCCTTTGTGCAGCGCATCGTTCACAAGCTATTGACACCCTCTCAGCCTCGACGCAACACTGACACCGCCTTGGAGAGCGCTCTCCCAGTCAGTCTCCGGCGGATTTCCCGCCTCGGGGACGCAAGGGGGCGGCGCCTCTTCCCGGCTGCACCGCCCAGCTCAACTCTCCCCCCACCGTGCACCCGATGTGCATGGATGCAGAGCGGCATGGAGGTCCGCATGACGGCAAGATTCAGCAGAACGACCCTGGTGTCCGCGCTGATCGTGGCGACCGCCCTGGCCCTGGTGGCCATGGGGCTGACCGCGATCACGAACGCCGGGGCCACCGCCCCCGACTCCGCGGCCGCTCCGCCCGCTGCGGCGTCCCACGTCATGAAGGGGCACACGATGGCGGCGGCCAAACCCGTGGCCTTCGGTGACGACCCCGACGGAGACGGGTACATCCCGGCGAACCCGCCGGTCACCGGTGTGGAACCGTCCCAGGAGATACCCCCGCACCGCTACTTCCACGAGTTCCAGGCCAACTGTTCGGTCACCCACACCGCCCCGGACGACCCGATCGTCTACCCGGGCCGGGCCGGTGCGTCCCACGACCACACGTTCATGGGGAACAGGACCACGAACGCGAGCAGCACGACCGCCTCGCTCGGCGCGGGCGGGACGGCTTGCGTGGCGCCGGGTGACCGCTCCGCGTACTGGATGCCCACCCTCTTCAACGGGAACGAGGAGATCCGCCCGACCGGACCGCAGGTCATCTACTACAAGGCCGGAGTCACCGACTACCGCACGGTCCGGCCCTTCCCCAAGGGTCTGCGGTTCGTCGTCGGCAGCCCGACCCAGACCAAGGAGGAGTTCCGCGACCACCCCGGCTCGGTCGAGGGGTACGAGTGCGGCGAGAGCTTCCACAACTACGACATCCCGGCGACCTGCCCCACCAGCCGGGACACCCAGCTCAACCTCCGTATGCAGGCGCCCAGTTGCTGGGACGGCAAGTACCTGGACACCCCTGATCACAAGGCCCACATGGCCTATCCGATCGTGATGGGTGCCAACCAGGACGTCTGCCCGACGAGTCACCCGGTCGCCCTGCCGATGATCGAGTTCAAGATGGCGTGGCCGGTCAACGGAGACATGTCGCAGGTGAGACTGGCCAGCGGGGCCGGCCACTCCTTCCACTACGACTTCTTCAACGCCTGGGACGACGCCACGCTGAACGCCCTGGTCGGCCACTGCGTCGTCGGTGGTCTCCAGTGCAACGCCCGCGGTTACGACGAGAACAACCCGGGCCGGGGCGCCGCTCTGGACGAGAACTACGAGCTGCCCTGACCCACCCGTAGGCGCTCTCCCGCATGGGTGCACCCTGCCCATGGGGGAGAGCGCTCTCCCGCATCCGCCCCCCACCCCCACCTCCTTCCCCCCTGCACTTCTGTGAGGAGTCCTTCCCCCATGAACAACCTCCCCCCTCTCCGGCGTTCATCCCGTATACGGCGCCGAGCCACCGCCCGCCTCGCCGCCGCCGCTCTCCTGGCCGGCGCCGTGGCCGCCCTCCCGGTGCCCGCCGCCCACGCGGCCGGCAGCATCGTGAAGGTGACCGGCTCCCAGGGCGACTGGCAGCTGACCGTGGACGGTTCGCCGTACACCGTGAAGGGCCTGACCTGGGGCCCGTCCGTCGCGGATGCCGGGCAGTACATGCCCGATGTGAAGTCGATGGGTGTCAACACGATCCGTACGTGGGGGACCGACGCCACCACGAAGCCCCTCCTGGACACCGCGGCGGCCAACGGCATCAAGGTGATCGCCGGGTTCTGGCTGCAGCCCGGCGGCGGCCCCGGCAGTGGCGGCTGCGTGAACTACCTGACGGACACCGCCTACAAGAACGACATGCTCGCCGAGTTCCCCCGGTGGGTGGAGACGTACAAGGACCATGAGGGTGTCCTCATGTGGAACGTGGGCAACGAGTCGGTGCTCGGGCTGCAGAACTGCTACAGCGGCGAGGCCCTGGAGCAGCAGCGGGACGCGTACACCTCGTTCGTCAACGAGATCGCCAAGAAGATCCACGACGTCGACCCGAACCACCCGGTGACCTCGACCGACGCCTGGACCGGGGCGTGGCCGTACTACAAGAAGAACGCGCCCGACCTGGACCTGTACGCCGTGAACTCCTACGACGCCGTCTGCGACATCCGCTCCACCTGGGAGAGCGGCGGCTACGACAAGCCCTACATCGTCACCGAGGGCGGGCCGGCCGGTGAGTGGGAGGTGCCGGACGACGCCAACGGCGTACCGGAGGAGCCCACCGATGCGGCGAAGGCCGCCGGATACAAGAGTGCCTGGGACTGTGTCGACGGCCACCCGGGGGTCTCGCTCGGGGCGACGCTCTTCCACTACGGCACCGAGTACGACTTCGGGGGCGTGTGGTTCAACCTGCTCCCCGCGGGCCAGAAGAGGCTCTCGTACTACGCGGTGAAGGAAGCGTTCGGCGCCGACACCTCCGGCGACAACACTCCGCCCGTCATCAGCGGGTTCGACGTCGACAACGCCTCCGCCGTCCCGGCCGGCCGGACGTTCCGGGTCAGCACCTCCGTCACCGACCCGGACGGCGACGCGCTCACCCACCAGGTGCTGTTCAGCTCCAAGTACCTCGACGAGAACGGCAGCCTGACGGAAGCGGAGTTCACCGACCGCGGCGACGGCACCTTCGACGTGACCGCCCCGGACCGGCTCGGCGTCTGGAAGGTCTACCTCAAGTCGACGGACGGCCGGGGCAACGTCGGCATCGAGACCAAGTCCTTCAAGGTGGTGCCGCCGCAGGTCGACGGGGTCAACCTGGCGCTCGGCAGGACGGCCACGGCCTCGACCCACCAGGCGGACAGCACCGGCTGCCCCTGCCCGGCGGCCAACGCCGTCGACGGTTCCTTCGACACCCGCTGGGCCAGTGAGTGGGCCGACCAGCAGTGGATCCAGGTCGACCTGGGCTCCACCACCTCCTTCGACCACGTCCAGCTGGCCTGGGAGGCCGCCTACGCCAAGGGCTACACCGTCCAGACCTCCACGAACGGCCAGGACTGGACCACCGTCCACACCGAGACCGCGGGCAACGGCGGCATCGACGACATCGGGGTGGCCGGAAGCGGCCGCTACGTCCGGGTGAACACCACGGAGCGCGGCACCCCGTGGGGCAACTCGCTCTACGAGTTCGGCGTCTACCGCGGCTGACCCTGCCGGGCGGCGAGACCTGCCGCACCGTTCTCTCCCCGCTGCCGGTGCGGTGGGACAGGCCGTGGCGGCCACGGAAATCCGTGGCCGCCACGGCCTTCCCCTTTGTGCCGGGACCCCTTCCAGCGAGCCCTCGGCCTCGTGGCGCTCAAGGCCGCCGCCGCGCAGCCGGTCGTCGCCACCACGTGAAAAGGCTCCCGGCCGTGGCGGCGAACCACCACGGCCGGGAGCCTTTCGGGCGACGCCAACAGTGTGACGACAGGCCCTGGGCAGGAAGAGGTACTCAGGCGACCGGCCCCGCCCGCCGCCCCGCGTGCTCCCGGACCAGCTCCGCGTACCGGCGGCCGCTGGTCTTGACCGTACGGCGCTGGGTCGCGTAGTCCACGTGCACCAGGCCGAACCGCTTGTCGTAGCCGTACGCCCACTCGAAGTTGTCCAGCAGCGACCAGGCGAAGTACCCCGCCAGCGGCGCGCCCTTGGCGACCGCGCGGGCGCAGGCGGCGAGGTGCTCCTCCAGGTACCGGACGCGCTCCGGGTCGTGGACCGAGCCGTCCGCCGCGACGGTGTCCTGGAAGGCCGAGCCGTTCTCGGTGACGTAGATGCGCTCCACGCCGTACTCCTCGGTGAGCCGCAGCAGCAACTGCTCCAGCCCGTCCGCGTACACCTCCCAGTCCATGTGGGTGTGGCGCGCGTCGGCCACGGGGACCTGGGTGAATCCCGGCGCCCGGCCGGAGGGGTCAGCGGTGACGATTTGCCGGAAGTAGTAGTTCAGGCCCAGCCAGTCCAGCGGGGCGGCGATGGTCTCCAGGTCGCCCGGCTGGACCGGGAGCTCGACTCCGTACAGCTCCACCATGTCCTGCGGATAGCCGCGCCCCAGGACCGGGTCGAGCCACCAGCGGTTGATGTGCCCGTCGGCGCGGCGGGCGGCTGCGAGGTCGGCCTCGCTCGTGCTCGCCGGCTCGATCGGGCTGAGGTTGTTCACGATGCCGACCCGGGCGTCCGAGGAGGCGGCGCGGATCGCCTGCACGGCGAGGCCGTGGCCCAGGTGCAGGTGGTAGGAGGCGCGTACGGCGGCGGTCAGGTCGGTGAGGCCGGGGGCCATCCGGCCCTCCAGGTGCCCGATCCACGCCGAGCAGAGCGGCTCGTTGAGCGTCCCCCAGTCCTTGACCCGGTCGCCGAGGCGCTCGACGACCTGGGAGGCGTACGCGGCGAAGTGCTCCGAGGTCTCCCGCACGGTCCAGCCGCCCCGGTCCTGGAGCACCTGCGGCAGGTCCCAGTGGTAGAGCGTGGCGAACGGGGTGACCCCGGCCTCCAGGAGCCCGTCGACGAGCCGGTCGTAGAAGTCCAGCCCCGCCTTGTTGACCGGTCCGTCGCCGTCCGGCACGACACGCGGCCAGGCGAGGGAGAAACGGTACGCCTCCGCGCCGACCTGCTTGATCAGGCCGATGTCCTCGGGGACCCGGTGGTAGTGGTCGCAGGCCACATCGCCGGTGTCGCCGTTGTCGATCTTCCCCGGGGTGTGCGAGAACGTGTCCCAGATGGAGGGGGAGCGGCCGTCCTCGGTGACGGCTCCCTCGATCTGGTACGCGGCGGTGGCGACGCCCCAGGTGAAGTCGGCGGGGAGGGCGTTGAGCTCGGTCACGTGCTGCCTTTCTGCGGGGGTCACTTGACGGCCCCCGCGGTGAGTCCGGCGACGAGGTAGCGCTGCAGCAGCAGGAACCCGGCGACGATCGGCACGCTCACCACGAGCGAGGCGGCCATGACCTGGTTCCAGTAGACGTCGTTCTGCGTGGCGTACCCCTGGAGGCCGACGGAGAGGGTGCGGGTGGCGTCGTTGGTCATGACGGAGGCGAAGAGGACTTCGCCCCAGGCGGTCATGAACGAGTAGACGGACACGGCGACGATGCCCGGCACGGCGGCCGGCACGACGACCCGGAAGAGCGCGCCGACCGGTCCGCAGCCGTCCACCAGGGCGGCCTCGTCGAGGTCCTTCGGGATGGAGTCGAAGTACCCGATCAGCATCCAGATGGAGAACGGCAGCGAGAACGTCAGATAGGTGAGGATCAGGCCGCCGCGTGAACCGTACAGAGCGACGCCGGTGGAGCTGCCGATGTTGACGAAGATGAGGAACAGCGGGAGCAGGAAGAGGATGCCCGGGAACATCTGGGTGGAGAGCACCGTGACGGTGAAGACCCGCTTGCCCCGGAACGAGTAGCGGCTCACCGCGTAGGCGGCGAACACCGCGATCGTCACCGAGAGCACCGTCGCCGAGAGGGCGACGATCAACGAGTTGACGAAGTACCGGGCGAGCGGAACGGTCTCCCAGATGTCGAAGTAGGGCTGGATCGTCAGCGTGGACGGGATCCACTGGAACTTCCCCGACACGTCCTGCAGCGGCTTCAGCGAGCTGCTGACCATCACGTAGACCGGCAGCAGGACGAAGCCGGCGAGCAGCGTGAGGACGATGCGCCGCGTCCACAGGAACGACTGCGGGGCGGCCATCGGGGAGCGGGTACGCGACCGGCGGGGACCGGAGGTCCGCGTGAGGCTAGACATCGGCGCCCTTCCTTCCGCGCGAGGTGAGGATCAGGTAGACGGCCGTCACGACCAGCAGGAAGAGCAGCAGGAGGACGGACATCGCGGAACCGGTCCCGAAGTTCCAGGTGACGAACGAGGACTGGTAGATGTGGATCGAGATGAGATCCGCACTCTCCGGCGCCGACTTCCCGAACAGGACGTACGGCGTGTTGAAGTCGTTGAACGTCCAGAGGAAGAGCACGAGGACCAGCACCTGGTTGACCGGGCGCAGCGAGGGCAGGGTGATCCGGCGGATCTGCTGCCAGATACCGGCGCCGTCGATCGAGGCGGCCTCGTACAGTTCACGCGGGATGTTCTGAAGGCCCGCCATCAGCATGAGGAAGGCGAACGGCCAGCCCTTCCACACCGAGACGATGATCAGCGTGTAGATGCTGTTGTCGCCGATCAGCCAGAACGACGGCTCGTCGGTGATCCCCAGCTGGTCGTGCAGCACGTGGTTGATCAGGCCGTTGTCCCGCTGGAACATGAACGCCCAGGTGATGACGGCGGCGTAGACCGGCAGGGCGTACGGCACGAGGAAGATCGCCCGCAGGACGCCCCGGCCGCGGAAGCTCTCCTGGAGGAGGATCGCCGCGGCCGTGCCGAGCAGCCAGGCGAACCCGACCGAGAAGAACGTGAAGACACAGGTGACGAAGAACGAGTGGAGCAGGGCCTCACCGATCGGCGCGTCGAAGTCGACGGCGATGCGGTAGTTGTCGAGGCCGGTCCAGGGCGCCGCACCCCAGTTGTTGATGAAGAACTGTGTGAGCTGACGGAAGCTCATCACGATCCCGATGATCATCGGGACGATGTGGATGAGCAGTTCCAGCAGGACGGCGGGCAGGAGCAGAAGATAGGGCAGTCCGCCTTGGCGGATCCGGTCGGGGATGCGCGGCAGTCTCCTGCGCGCATCCCCGGTGCCCCGGCTCTTACCCCCGGTGGCCGACTTGTCGACCTCGGGGTTGGTGACGGTGGCGGTCATGGATCAGGGCCTCACTGCTGCATCGTCTGCTGGGCCTTTTCGAGGCGTGCCTTGACGGACTCCTCCGTCACCGGACGTCCGGCGGCGGCGTCCGCCCACAGCTCCTTGACCGCGGTGCCGACCGCCGTCTCGAACTGCGACTCGTTGGGGACCTGGGGGAGCGGCGCGGCGCTGGTGGAGAGGGTGTCGCGCAGGACCTTGAGGTCGGGAGCGCCGAAGGCCGCGTCGGCCTGGGCCTCCTTGACCGGCGGGATCGACCCGTAGGTCTTGTTGAGGTGCTTCTGCTCCTCGTCGCTGGTCATGAACTTCACGAACTTCTTCGCGCCGTCGATGTTCTTGGTGTTCTTGAACACCGCGATGTTGATGCCGGCGACCATGGAGTTGACCTGCTTGCCCGCGCCCGGCGCGCCCGCGGGGACCGGCACCGGGGCCGCGCCCCAGTCCTCCGGCTTCATGCCCTGGGCGGCGAAGGTGGAGGCCGCCGCCTGCCACAGCACCATCGCGGTCCTGCCCTTGGCGAAGTCGGTCAGCGACTGGTTCTGGGCGTACTCCGCGTTGCCCGGAGCGATGATCTTGTCCTTGGCCATGAAGTCGATGTACTGCTTCACGGCGGCGACGGCACCGTCCGAGGTGAAGGTCGCCTTGCCGTCCTTGTCGAAGAAGTCGGCGCCGTGCTGCTGGCCCAGGACGAAGGTCTGGTGGATGTTGTTGGAGAGGTTGCCGCCCTCGGCGCCCAGCCCCCACTTGTCGCCCTTGGATATCTTCTTGCCGGCCGCGACGAGGTCGTCCCAGGTCGCCGGAGGCCCGTCGATGCCCGCCTCGGCGAACATCTTCTTGTTGTAGTAGAGGGCGTACGCCAGCGAGTACAGCGGTACGGCGGCGGGCGGCTCGCCCTCCTTGCCGGCCGAGGCGACCGCCGAGTCGACGAAGCGGTCCCGGCCGCCGATCGCCTCGAAGTTCTTCTCGTCCCACGGCAGGAGCGCGCCGGTCGCCTGGAGCGACGCCGACCAGGTGTTGCCGATGTTCAGCACGTCCGGGCCCTGACCGGACGCGGTGGCGGCGAGGATCCGGTTCAGCAGGTCGGCCCACGGCACGACCTCCAGCTTCACCTTGATCCCGGTCTCCTTCTCGAACTTCTTCAGTTCGGGAGTGAGGATCTCCTTGTCGGCCTCGATGCTCGGGCCCTGGTTGGAGGCCCAGTAGGTGAGGGTCTTCGGGGACTCGTTGCTCCCCGTACCGGCCGATCCGCCACCGCATCCGGTGGCGGCGGCGGTGATGGCGATCGCGAGGGTGATGGCGCTTGCGGCTCTGGCGTGACGCATGTGAGGTGGCCCCTTTCCGGGGATGGCTGCGTTCGGGAACCGAACGGCCTCCATGACTTAATTTATGCCGTGATTTAAGAGGTGAGAGAAGGTCGCGTCAAGGTCTGGGACCAGGTATGTTCCTGGACGGGAAGGAGCAACATGGCCGAGCGCAACAGACGGACCGTGCGTGACCTGCGGCGGGGCAATCGGGCGAGGGTATTGCAACGGTTGTATTTCGACGGCCCGCTGAGCCGTCAGGAGCTCGGACCCGCCACCGGGCTGAGTTCGGGTTCCATCAGCAACGTCGTGGCGGAACTCTCCGCCGAGGGGCTCCTCCAGGAGGCGGGCATCGTCGACTCCGACGGCGGCCGCCCCCGCACGCTGCTCCGGGTCGCTCCGGACGGCGGGCTGCTGGTGGGCATCGACATCGGGGAGACCCGGGTGCGCGTCGAGCTCTTCGACCTCTCGCTCACCGAACTGGCCCGCACCGAAAGGCTGCTCGCCCAGCACGGTTACGACGTCGACCGCATCGTCGCCCACGTCCGTACGGGCGTCGCCGACGTGCTGCGCGACGCGGGCGCCGACCCGCACCGGCTGCTCGGCATCGGCATCGGGGTCCCCGGCATCATCGAGCGCGAAGGACCGGAGGGCCCCGACGGGAAGCGCACCGCCGTGGTGCACGGCCAGACGATCGGCTGGCACGCGGTCCCCTTCGAGCAGCTGCTCCGCGAGGCCGTCGACGTACCGCCCGAGGTGCCCCTCTTCATCGACAACGGCGCCAAGACGCTCGGCCGGGCCGAGATGTGGTTCGGCGGCGGGCGGGGGGCGGGCGCCGCCGCCATCGCCCTCATCGGCTCGGGCGTGGGCGCCTGTGTCGACCACGGCGACATCCTCGCCGAGGACCGCACGAGCCTCGCCCTCGAATGGGGCCACACCACCGTCCAGTTGCGCGGCCGCCGGTGCCGCTGCGGCTCCATCGGCTGCCTGGAGGCGTACGCGGGCGCGGAGGCCCTGCGCGAGCGCTGGCGCGAGGCGGGCGGCCCGCTCCCCGAGGACGCCGACGACGAGACCGCCCTCGCCGCACTCCTCGCCGCCGCCTACCCGCCGCCCGGCGGGCCGGCCCCGGACCGGATCGCGCTCTCGCTCCTCGACGAGACCGCCGAATGCCTCGGCGCGGCCCTCGCGGACCTGGTCAACCTCTTCCTGCCCGAACGCATCCTGCTCGGCGGCTGGGCGGGCCTGCTGCTCGGCCCCCACCTGCTCCCCGAGATCCGCAGGTACGCGAACGAGTACGCCCTGCGCCACGCGGCGGCCCGCACCACCATCGAGATGGGCCGCCTCGGCCCGGACGCGGTCACCGTCGGCGCCGCCACACTCCCGCTGGCCGACTTCCTGACCCGCGGCGGCAGCCGCCCGGCCCCCGGCCCCCGGCCGGAAGGCACCGGCGCGCCCTCACGGACGGCGACGGAGGCGGTGCGCAACCGGCACCGTACGAGGGCGAGTTGAGGGCTGGGGCGGATGGTCTCCCCGCCCCTGCACACCGACGCCCCGCCCCTGCACACCGACGCCCCGCTCCTACGCAGACCCCCGCACCACCAGCTCCGGTTCGAAGATGACCGAGGTGGCGGGGGAGGTGGGGCGGGCCAGCCGGTCCAGGAGGAGGCGGGTCATCTCGGCGGCCATCTCCTCCACCGGCTGGCGGACCGTGGTCAGGGGCGGCCGGCACGCGAGCGCAGCGCTGCTGTCGTCGAAGCCGACCACCGCCACGTCCTGAGGCACCCGGCGGCCGTGCTCCCGCAGCACATGACAGGCCCCCATCCCCATCAGGTCGTTGGCGGCGAAGACCCCATCCAGGTCCGGATGGGCCGCGAGCAGCCGCTCCATCGCCGCCTCACCGCTCTCCTGGGTGAACTGCCCCTCGGCGATGGGGGTGTACGGGTGCCCGTGGCGCGCCATCGTGTCCCGGAAGCCGGCCAGCCGCGCCTGGCCCGCCGGCACGTCCAGCGGGCCGCTGATCGTCGCGATCCGGCGGCAGTCCCGGGCCAGCAGGTGCTCCGCGGCCAGCCGGGCACCGTCCTGGTGGGCGAGGTCGACATAGCTGATGGGGACCGGCCGGGCGGGGCGCGCGAAGAGCACCGCCGCGAGCCCCGCCTCCGTCAGCAGACCGGGCAGCGGGTCCTCCGCGTGCGTGGAGACGATGAGTGCCCCGTCCGCGCTGCCCTGCCGCAGATACGCCACCACCTCGTCCCGGGCCCGTGAGGTCTCCGCGAACATCAGCACCGGATGCATCCCGCGCGGCCGCAAGTAGTTGACGACTCCGGTGACCACCCGGCCGAAGAACGGGTCGGCGAACACCTGCGCGGTGAAGGAGCCCTGGTCCCCGGCGGACCGGGAGCCGGAGCCCTCCCGGTCCGCCCCCGCCTCGACGCCCGCCCCCGACACCACCAGGGCCACGGCGTCCGCGCGCCGGGTGACCAGGGAGCGGGCCGCCCGGTTCGGCGCGTAGCCCGTGACCGAGACCGCCTGCCGCACGACCTCCTGGATCGCCGGATCGACGTTGCGCACGCCGTTGATGACCCGGGAGACGGTGGCGCGCGAGACACCGGCCGCCCGCGCCACGTCCTCCAGGGTTGGTGCTCCGGCCGACCGCAGATCATCCGTCATGAGCGCCTTTATAGCACTTGCGGAGAGCGCTCTCCATCGCAACTGCCCGCTCCCTCCTGCCCGTCGGGCAAGGGGGGACGAAGACGCGTTACCGAGGACCCAGGGGCGGAATCCGGCCACACACCCCACATAGGTGACCGACTATCACGATTCCCTTGTGATCAGCCTTCGCACCGTCCTACGTTTGCCGCTTGCGACGTGTCCCAACGCCAGTGGGGGAGCCCAGTCATGGCCGCAAACGGTCGGCACCGCAGATACCAGCCCAGCCGGATCAACCGTGCCTCGCTCACGGTGACCGCGGGCGGCGCGGGCATAGCACTCCCGCTCATCACGGCGGCCTCCGCGGGTGCCGCGTCGGGGGACGTCTGGGAGAAGGTCGCCGCCTGTGAGTCGAGCGGCAACTGGGCCGTCAACACCGGCAACGGCTATTACGGCGGCCTCCAGTTCAGCGGTCCGACCTGGGCGGCCTTCGGCGGTACGCAGTACGCGCCGCGCGCCGACCTCGCCACCCGGGACCAGCAGATCGCCATCGCCGAGAGGGTGCTCGACGGCCAGGGGCCCGGAGCGTGGCCGTCCTGCTCCGTCGAGGCGGGCCTCACCCGGGGCGGGGACGCGCCCGACACCACCCCGCAGAGCGCCGGCAGCGGACCCGTCCGTTCCGCGGCACCGCAGAGTGCTCCGCCCCGTCAGCCGAAGGTGACGCCCGCCGCGGCGACACCCACCCATGTGCCGGGGAAGCGTGACTCGTACACCGTCTCCAGCGGGGACTCGCTCTCCGGGATCGCGGACGCCCAACAGGTCCGGGGCGGCTGGCAGCGGCTCTACGCGGCCAACCGTACGGTCGTCGGCGAGAACCCCGATCTGATCTTCCCCGGCCAGCGGCTGAGCCTCACGCCGCGCGGCGGGGACGGGGCGAGCTCCCGGAAGCCCGCGCCGCAGGCGGAGAAGCCCGCGCCGCAGAAGAAGCAGGCGGCGCCCAAGACTCCCGAGCGGCAGGCGGCCGAGCCCCGGGCCGAGAAGCCGAAGGCCGAGCCCCGCAAGGTCGAGCAGCGGGCGGCCGCGCCGAAGGCCGAGCCGAAGAAGACGGAGCCGAAGAAGGCCGCGCCCAAGCAGCAGAAGCAGGCGCCGGCGGAACGCGCCGTGAAGCACTCCGGCATGAGCGCCCCCGTCTCCGCCTCCACCGGAACCGCGTACCGCCAGGCCGGCTCCTGGTCCAGCGGCTATCACACGGGCGTCGACTTCCCCGTACCCACCGGGACCTCGGTCAAGGCCGTGGCCTCCGGCCGGGTCGTCTCGGCCGGCTGGGCCGGGGCGTACGGCTACGAGGTCGTGATCCGCCACGAGGACGGCAAGTACAGCCAGTACGCCCACCTCTCCGCGCTCCACGTGAGCGAGGGGCAGTCGGTCTCCGGCGGCCAGCGGATCGCCCGCTCCGGGTCGACGGGCAACAGCACCGGACCGCACCTGCACTTCGAGGTCCGCCTCGGCCCCGGCTACGGGTCGGACGTCGACCCGCTGGCCTACCTGCGGGCGGGCGGCGTCAGCGTCTGAACGGTCCGCTCCGAGCGCGGGGCGGCGGCGCTCCCGCCACCTCGCCGGTCGTGGACCGCCCGGCGAGGACCACCGAACTCCACGCGCGGAACCGCGCTGCCCGGCCGCAGCGGCGGAGCGTACGTGGACCCGGTGGCGACCGGCCCGCTCTTGGGCCGCTTCTCCGCGCTCGCGGCACCGGCGGCCTCTGCCTCCGCGCTCACGGCACCGAACCACCCCGCCTCCACGGCCGCACCCGCCGGCCGTAGCTTCCCGGTGCCGTGCTCCGCGCTCAGCCGCTCCTTCGTCAGCAGGACCAGCCCGCCGGCCGCCAGCGCCCCGCAGGTGAGCGCGAGGACCGTGCCCGCCGCGCCATGGCGGAAGTGCTCGCCGAACAGGGTGATCCCGATCGCGGCGGCCACCACCGGGTTGACCACCGTCACCGTCGCCAGCGGAGCGGCCAGCCCTGCGCCCCGGTAGGCGGCCTGGGAGAGCAGCAGGCCCGCCGCCGCGAGCCCGGCGATCACCAGCAGCGTCGGCAGCCCCGAGCGCACCGAACCGGACGTCCACTCCATGGCCACGGTCTTGGTGAACACCGAGGCCATACCGAACGCCCCGCCGGCCGCCGTGGCCAGCACCGCGCTCCGCAGCACCGGCCGGTGCAGCGCCCGGGCGAGCAGGGTGAGCGCGCCGACCGCGCCGAAGGTCACCGTGGCCAGCGCCAGCTGCTCGGGCCCGCGCAGGGTGTGCGGCTCGGCGCTGCCCGTGAGGGCCAGGAGCCCGACGAGACCGGCCGTCGCCATCAGCGCGCCGCGCCAGGCCGTCGCCCCGGCCCTGCGACCGACGAAGAGGGCGGCCATCGGCAGGGCGAAGACGATCGTCAGCGCACCGAGGGGCTGGACCAGGCTGAGGGGGCCGTAGGCGAGAGCCACCACGTGCAGGACCGCGCCGACTCCGTTGAGCAGCACGGCCGCCCACCAGACCGCGTTGCGCACGAGGGCGTACGGGGAGTTGTCGCCGCGCGCGGCCACCCGCTCCTGGACGATCGCCCCGGCCGCGTAGGCGACCGCGGAGATCAGTGACAGCAGCACAGACAGCGCGAGGGAGCTCATGTACACCACGATGTCCTGTCCGGGGCCCCACGTCGTCGTCCTTGAGACGTCAATTCCGCGTACTGCCCCAGTAGTACGGACGGAGGACCGAGGTCCTCCCCTCGACGGTAGCCCTACTGCCCCCGGCCGTCAGAAGTTGTGCCCCGGCGGATACGGTGAGCTGCGGAGCCGGTACCCGCGGTGGCCGGACCGCGGTCGCGCTCCGGCGCCGACCCGGCGGCCGAGGCGAGGGAGGAGCGGGGCATGGACCTGGCACAGGCGGCTTCGGTGGGCGGTTTCTTCGCGCTGCGGACCGCGCCGGTGCCCGGCGGAGCCCACCGGTCGCTGGCAGAGCTGTACGCGGGCGGGACGGCGCCCCTGACCGCCCGGGTCGACAAGGTCGCGGCGCGGCTGGGCGCCCCCGAACGCCGGGTCGCCGCCTCCATCGCCCATCTCGGCCTCGCCGCCCGGCTCTGGTCCCTCGCGCTCGGCCCGGCCGCGCTCTTCGGGCGGTTCCCCGACCTCGTACCGGACGCCCTGCACTGGGACCCGCTCCACACCTCGCCGGACGATCTCTGGATCGCTGACCCCGGGGAACTGCCCGGGACGGCCGACCGGATCCGGGAGCAGATCCAGTACGGGCATCTGGTGCCGCTGGCCGAGGCCGTCCGGCGCGACGGGAACATCTCCCCGCAGCTGCTGTGGGGCAACGCCGGATCCGCGCTCGCCGGGGCCGTACGGGAGCTGGTCACCTGGTCGCGCGAGCACGGCCGCCCGGAGGTGGCGCAGCGGGCCCGTGCCCTGGCGGCGGAGCTGTTCGACCACCCCGACCTGCGCTCCACCGGCTCCCCGCACGGCCCGGCGTTCCGGCGGCGCAGCTGCTGCCTGTACTGGCGCTGCCCGGGCGGCGGCCTCTGCGGCGACTGCGTCTTCGACCGGGCGCCGGGCCGGGCCGGTACACCCCGGTAGCCGTGGCGCCGGGCCGGGCGCCACGGCTACCGGGGTGTGACGGTCAGGAAGGCAGGGTCGCGTCTATGGCCTCGTCGACATCCGTCAGGACGGGGATCGCGCTGTCGAGCCCGATCATCCCGATCAGCCGCTGCACGAACGGGGACGGCGCGGCGAGCCGCAGCCGGCCGCCCAGCGCGGTCTGGCCCTGGAGCAGCACGTTGACCGTGGTGGAGTCGGCGAAGCCCACACCCGAGAGATCCACGACGACGGGGCCGGAACCCTCTGCGGCCGCTGTCTCCAGTGCCCGGCCCAGGGGCGGGACGCTGTCGATGTCGAGGTCACCCGACACGGTGAGGACCAGAGCACCCCGTTCCTGACGGGTGATGATGCTGACTGCTCTGTCTTCGCTGGGCGGTGGAAGCACGGAAGGCACCTCGGGCGGTTCGGGCGGACGACGGAAGCCGGTCTGCCGGACGGGTCGGCCTCGTTCCGTCCCAGCTCACGGCGGGGTACGGGGTAACGATAGAAGGAACAGTTGCCATTTGACAACATTCTCCATTGGGTAACAATCTGATCCGCAACGGTTGGAGGACCAGCCGTCGGCGGTGACGTACCCAGAGAAGCGGAAGCAGGGGCTGGATGAGGCTAGGCGCTGTCGGCGACATCATCGCGGAGCAGGGGGGCCGCCGCACCCGTTTCCGGCGAGAGCCGCTCCGAAGCTGCCGCGTGGAAGGCCGCGAGGCCCTCCGCGAGCGCGGCGACGGCGGCCGGATCCATACGTTCCAGCACGGCGCTCAGCTCGCGGGCCCGCAGGGCCCGGTACTCTTCGAGGAGAGCCCGGCCACGCAGGCTCAACCGGAGCTCCACCTCGCGTCGGCTCGTCGCGCTCTGCGCCCGCTGGACGAGCCCCATCGCCTCCATGCGGTCGCACAGTCGGCTGACCGACGGCGCACGCGAGCCCAACGCCTCGCCCAACGAGCGCAGATTGGTGCCCTCCTGCTTCTCGATCACGAGCAGGGCCCGGAGCTGGGAGGGCGATACGGTCCCCGAAGCGGCCGCTTCCTGGCCACGGCCCCAGAGCACTTCCAGCAGCTCCGAGGCCGCGGAGGCGTCGGCGGACACCTCGGCGCGGGTGCGCGGACGGCGGGTGGAGTAGGGCATCCATCCACTGTGTCATTCGTCAGCCCTCCTTGTCAGCCCGGCTCCGCCCCCTACCCCGTCTCAGGACGAAGAATGCACGAGAGACCGTGAACAGAAGACCGGACATCGAGACGGCCGTCAGGGCCGCCGCTCCGCACGCGCTGCTGACAACGCTGCGCACCATGCTGGCCGACGCCTACGGTGCGCTGGCGGTGGAGCTGCATCTGGCCGACTACGGTCTCAGAGTCCTCAAGCGCCTCGACCGGCCCGACGGCGAGGAGGAGCCGCTCTCCCTGCACAACAGCGCGGAGGGCCGGGCCTTCGGCAGCCAGGAGCCCCGCGAACAGCAGGTCAGGCACGGCGACGCGGTCGACCACTACCTCCCGGTGACCGTACGCGGCGAACGCCTCGGCATCCTCACCGTCCGGCTGCCCGCGGCGCGGTCGACCCCGGACATGGTGGGCGAGCTGACCCACGTGGCCGATCTGCTGGGCCACGAGATCCTGGTCGCCGAACGGGACACCGACGTCTACCAGCGCGCCCGGCGCACCACCCGGCTCACCCTCGCCGCCGAGATGCAGTGGCAGCTGTTGCCCGCCCGCGCCTGCACCGCCGCCGAGTTCGCCATCGGCGCCCAGCTGGAGCCGGCGTACTCCATCCACGGGGACAACTTCGACTGGGCGGCCGACGCCGACGAGCTGACCCTCGCGGTGACCAACGGCATGGGCGAGGGCATACAGGCCTCCCTGCTCACCAACCTCGCGGTGAACGCCCTGCGCAACGCCCGCCGGGCCGGCATCGGCATCGCCGACCAGGCCGCCCTCGCCGACCAGGCGCTGTACGACCAGCACCGCGGCGCCTCCCATGTCTCCACGCTGCTGCTCCGCTTCGAGCTGGCGACCGGCCGGGTCGGAGTCGTCGACGCCGGGTCGCCGCAGCTGTGGATCCAGCGCGGTCGCACGGTCCGGCGCATGGAGCTGGAGGCCCAGCTCCCGCTCGGCATGTTCGAGGAGTCGCACTACACGGTCCAGGAGTTCCACGTGGAGCCCGGCGACCGGCTGCTGCTGCTCAGCGACGGGGTCTACGACGCGGTGTCCCCGGCCGGGGAGGCGTACGGCGAACGGGCGATGGCCCGGGCCATCCAGTCGACGCGGCTGCTTCCGGCGGCCACCGTCCCGCGCGCGATCCTCGGTGAGCTGGCCGAGTACCGGGTCACGGAGACCCTCGACGACGCACTGGTGGTCTGCCTGGACTGGTTCGGCCGCCAGGACGACGACGGCAGCTGAGCCAGGAACGCTGAATCAGGAACGACGAGACAGGAACACGGACGCCCCCGCAGACGCATCACGCGTCTGCGGGGGCGTCCGCCGTTCTTCCGGGCCCTGAGGGCCTTCGGGTCCTCAGGATCAGATGGAGAGCTGGAACTCCGCGCGGATCCGCTTGCCGACCGGCACCCGCTCCGCGATGAGCCGGTCGCACAGGGCCACGACGATCTCCATGCCGTGCCCGCCCAGCCGGGAGGGGTCGGGGCCGTACAGCACGGGCATCGCCGTACTGCTGTCGTACACCGTGACGCTGATGAGCTCCGCGTTCCCCTCCAGCTCCAGGAGGTAGGGCCCGTGGCTGTAGCGGTCGGCGTTGGTGACCAGCTCGCTCACGGCCAGCATCAGATCGCTGCGCGTGTGCTCACCGATCGGCGCGAGGCACTCCACCGCGAGACGGGTGAGGAAACGGTCCGCCAGGGCCCGCGCGAGCGCGATGCAGCCCGGTTCGCCGTCGAAGACCTCGGCGCAGAGCAGTACCTCGGTGGACCGCTGACCCTCACCGGGGTCCTGCGGTGGTGAGGTGACCTCTTCGTTCATGTGCTCCAGCCAGGCGCCGCAGTGAGGTCGGAGACCCTATTCCGCCATTCGTCTACCCGCGTCGAAGGGTCCCACTCCAGGCAGTCCGGAACGATCCTACGCACGACCGGGCAGCCGCACCACGGTCACGAAGAATTCGTCGATCTGGCGTACCGCCGCGATGAACTGGTCCAGGTCCACCGGCTTGGTCACGTACGCGTTGGCGTGCAGCTTGTAGCTGCGCAGGATGTCCTCCTCGGCCGAGGAGGTGGTGAGGACGACCACCGGGATGAGCGCCAGCTCGGGGTCGCTCTTGATCTGCTCCAGGACCTGCCGGCCGTCGTACTTGGGCAGGTTCAGGTCCAGGAGCACCAGGTCGGGGCGGGGTGCCTCGGTGTGCTCGCCGCGCCGGTAGAGGAAGTCCAGCGCCTCCTGGCCGTCGCGCACGACGTGCAGGGTGTTGCGGATCTTGTTGTCCTCGAACGCCTCACGGGTCATCAGCTCGTCGCCGGGATCGTCCTCGACCAGGAGGACTTCGATGGGCTGTACGGGGCTGTTCACGAAGGGTCTCCCGGCTGGCTGATGGACGGAGCGGGAGCGAGGAGCTCCGCGGTGGTGTGCTGGGGCGCGTCGGGCGCGACAGGCAGGGTGAAGTGTATGCGGGTGCCCTCACCCGCTCCGGCGTCCAGCCAGATCCGGCCACCGTGGAACTCGATGATCTTCCGGCAGAGCGCGAGGCCGATGCCCGTTCCCTCGTACTCGTCACGCGCGTGGAGCCGCTGGAAGATCACGAACACCTTGTCCGCGAACTCGGGCGCGATCCCGATCCCGTTGTCCGAGACGGTCAGGTGCCAGTCCCCGTCCTCGCGCAGGCAGTCGACGGTGATCCGGCACTCCACGTCCTCCCGGCGGAACTTGACCGCGTTGCCGATGAGGTTCTGCCAGACCATCGTGAGCGCCGTGGAGTCGCCGACCAGCTCGGGCAGCGTCTCCGGCCGTTCCACCACCGCCCCGGACTCCTCGACCGCCAGCGTCAGGTTGCCGAGCGCACGGTCCAGCGCCTTGCCCAGATCGACCGGTTTCCAGCTGTCGTGGACCCGGCCCACCCGGGAGAAGGTCAGCAGGTCGTTGATGAGGACCTGCATGCGCTTGGCGCCGTCCACCGCGAAGGCGATGTACTGCTTGCCCCGGTCGTCCAGCTCCTGGCCGTACCGCTTCTCCAGGAGCTGGCAGAAGGACGCGACCTTGCGCAGCGGCTCCTGGAGGTCGTGCGAGGCGACGTACGCGAACTGCTCCAGCTCGGAGTTGGAGCGCCGCAGCTCCTCCGTCTGCTCCGCGAGCAGCGTCTCGCGGCTCTGCGCCCCGTCCAGTTCGTCGACCAGCCGCCGCCGCATATCCTCGACCGCCCCGGCCACGGCCTGGACGTCGGAGGGCCCCTTGATCTCGATCCGCTGCCCGAAGGCTCCCGACTGCACCCGCTCGGAGGCGGCGCGCAACCGGTTCAGCGGGACGCCCACCACCCGGTGCAGCAGCACACTGAGCGCCACCACGGTCAGGACGAAGACGGCGACGAGCGCGAACAGCACCTGGTCGCGGGTGGTGCGCGCTTCGTTCAGGTCGGCCCGCGCGGCGTCGCGGGCTTCGTCGAGATGGCTCTGTTGGGCGGTGTAGGCACGCCGCAGCGCGTCGAAATCCGCCTTGCTGCTCTGCAGCTGCGCCGACGCGCCGGACTCCTTCGGCCCTTGTTCGCGGACCAGCTTCATCAGCGGCACGGCTTTGCTCTCGCGCCACTGCCGCGCAGCGGCCTCGATGGCGTCGAGATCCCTGGCGAACTGCTCCTGCCCGCCGACCAGCTGCCGGGCGCGGGCCAGCCGCTCCCGCTCGGCGGCCTTGCCCGCCTCGTACGGTTCGAGGAACGAGTCGTCGCCCGTCAGCGCGAAACCGCGTACCCCGGTCTCCTGGTCCAGCAGGGCGTTCTGCAGCTGGAAGGAGACCGACCGCGCGGGCTGTATTCGGTCGACCAGATCGTTGGTTTGGTCGGACATCCGGGCCAGCACGAGCCCGCCGACCACCAGGCAGGCGCAGACGACCACGATGAATCCGCCGAGGATCAGGTGCACCCAGTTCTGCACCGAGAGCCGTGCGGCCGTGCCGGTGCGTACCGGAGCGGCCTTGTCGTGCGTACTCATGAAAGTTCCGATCCCCAGCCCAGATGCAGTACGGCCACATCGTCCGCAAGTCCGCCGTAGGGGGCGGCCCCCTCGGTGGCTCCGGCCACCAGCGCGTCGATGAACCGGCGGCCCGGCAGATTCCCGTGGGCCTGCGCCATGGCCAGCAGCCCTTCCTCGCCGAGGCGGCTGTCCGGGCCGGTGCGCCCTTCGAACAGTCCGTCGGTGAAGAGCACCAGGCCGTCACCGGGCGCCAGGGGCAGGTCGACCGTCGGCCACCGGCCCATTCCGGGCAGCAGCCCGAGCGCCATGCCGCCCGCCGGCTCCACCCAGCGGACCTCCTCGCCCCGGCGCAGCAGCAGACCGGGGTGCCCAGCCCGCACGATCTGCGCACTGCGCCCGTCGGACGCGAAGGTCAGGGAGGTCATCGTGGCGAAGACGTGGGAGTCCGACCGCTCGGCGACCAGGATCTTCTCCAGCAGCTCGATCTGCTCCAGGTGGGAGGTCCCGCACAGGACGGCGGTACGCCAGGCCACCCGGAGGCAGACTCCCAGTGCGGCCTCCGCCGCACTGTGCCCCGAGACATCGCCGATCACCGCGTGGACGGCGCCGTCGGCGGTCTGCACGACGTCGTAGAAGTCACCGCTCAGCAGCCCGTGGACGCGCCCCGGCTCGTACCGGGCGCGCGCCTGGAACCGGTCGTCGCGCAGCAGCGGGACGGGCAGCAGGCCGCGCTCCAGCCGGGCGTTCTCCTGCGCGATCAGCTGATTGGACCGCAGTGCCGCCGCCGCCCGCTCGACCTCCTTGCGCTGGAGGGCGTAGCGGATCGCCCGAGAGAGCATCTCGGGGTCCAGTCTCCCCTTGACCAGGTAGTCCTGGGCGCCTCCGGCGACCGCGCGCAGTCCCGTGCCCGACTCGTCGAGACCGGTGAGGACGACGATCGCGGCGTCGCTGTCGGACTCCAGGATCTGGCGTACGGCGTCCAGGCCGTTGACGTCCGGGAGGTGCAGGTCCAGGAGCACACAGACGGGGGTGGCACAGGTGCGCAGGAAAGCGCGGGCCTCGGCGAGCGACTTGCGCCAGGTGAGGGCGGAGTCCAGCTCGCTGTCGGTGAGCATCTCTTCGACCAGCAGCGCGTCACCCGCGTCGTCCTCCACCAGGAGGATGGTCGCGTCGACGTTCCACAGGAGGGTGCTGGGGGAGGGGTCGCCGGTGATCTCCTGCTGAGCGGGGATGCCGACGGTGCCCACAGGTTTGAGGGACATGCCCATGGGTGACTCGGCCAACCCCTCCACCCCCTCGCACGAACGGTGCCAGCCCATCCGGCCGATCGTCGGGAAGCATATGTGATCGGCGGCCTCGGCAGATGCCGCAGGCCGCCGCTCTGACAGGAAGCGGTCGGGCACCCGGAAGGGTGCCCGACCGGACGAACGGCGGGTGCCGGGGAAGCCCCCGGCCTGTTCAGGGAGTGAAGGGAGTGAGGGGGCTCACGCCTCGACGCTCATTCCCTTGCGGAGCTGCTTGACGATCCGGGTCAGCAGCCGGGACACATGCATCTGGGAGACGCCCAGCTCCGCGCCGATCTGCGCCTGGGTCATCTCCGCCCCGAAGCGCATCTGGACGATCCGGCGCTCCCGGTCGTCGAGCTGCTCCAGCAGCGGTGCCAGGGTGTGCAGGTTCTCGACGCTCTCCATGCCCGGGTCGCTCTCGCCGAGCACATCGGCGTACGCGCGCTGCTCCTGGCCGGAGTCGCTGTCCGCCGAAGGGGTGTCGAGCGAGCCCGCGGAGTAGCCGTTGGCGGCCACGAGCCCCTCGATGATCTCTTCCTCGGGCAGGTCCAGGTGGGCGGCGAGCTCCTTGACCGTGGGGTCGCGGTCCAGCTCGGCGGAGAGCTGCTCCTTCGCCTTGGCGAGGTCGACCCGCAGCTCCTGGAGGCGGCGCGGCACGTGCACGGACCAGGTGGTGTCGCGGAAGAAGCGCTTGATCTCGCCCACGATGTAGGGGACGGCGAAGGTGGCGAACTCGACCTCGCGGGAGAGGTCGAAGCGGTCGATCGCCTTGATCAGCCCGATCGTGCCGACCTGGATGATGTCCTCGGTGTCGTCGCCGCCGCGGTTGCGGAACCGGGACGCGGCGAAGCGGACCAGCGACAGGTTCATCTCGATCAGGGTGTTGCGGGCGTACTGGTACTCGTGGGTGCCCTCCTCCAGAACCTGGAGGCGGTCGAAGAAGACCTTGGACAGGGCCCGCGCGTCCTTGGGGGCGACCTTGCCGGCGTCCTCGACCCAGGGCAGCTCCTCGGCGCCGACGTCGGTCCGCGTGCCTACCAGGTCGTCGCTCAGCGGCGCCGTCGCTCCGGTGGCTCGCACTGACATCGCCGTCATGGTGTCACCCTCCCTGTCACCCAATGTGTCGGACGGTCGCCTTCCCGGTCGTCGCGAAGTCATGTCCGCATTTCCGGAAAAGTTTTCCCGACCCGGTTTCCGACCCGGTTCCTGCCCCGGATCCGCCCCGATTCCGGCCCGGTTCTCGCCCCGGTTTCCGGCTCGAACGGAACAGCCTCGCGCGCATGGCAAACTTGGGCGGGGTGTTTCGGCCTGCGGTGATCCCTGACCCGCGGGGATGAAGATGACAGAGGAACGGCAATGACGGTGACAGAGGACAGCCCGGAGCTCGCTCCCGGAATCGACGAGTTCGGTCCCGGTATCGATCCGGAGCGACTGGCCGTCTGCCTGAGCGTGCTGGACGAGCTCGACGACATCGAGGTCGACCACCCGGACGCCATCGCCGTCCGCCGGGCCACCGCCGGGGTCTACCGCACCGTGAAGCAGCGCCGCCGCCAGGAGCGCAGGGCCGCGAAGACCGCCCACGACCGGGCCGTCACCGAGGCGACCGCGACAGGCTCGGCCGAGCGCATCGACGACGAGACGCAGGGCGTCCTGCCCTCCTCGTCCGCCGCGGCCGAGATCGCGGGGATACTCCAGCGCCCGCGCTCCTGCTACATCTGCAAGACCCGGTACGTCGAGGTGGACGCGTTCTACCACCAGCTCTGCCAGCCCTGCGCCAAGGAGAACCGCTCCCGCCGCGACGCCCGCACCGACCTCACCGGGCGCCGGGCGCTGCTCACCGGCGGCCGGGCGAAGATCGGCATGTACATCGCGCTGCGGCTGCTGCGCGACGGGGCGCACACCACCATCACCACCCGCTTCCCCAACGACGCGATCCGTCGCTTCAAGGCGATGGAGGACAGCGACGAGTGGATCCACCGGCTGAAGATCGTCGGCATCGACCTCCGCGACCCGGCCCAGGTCGTCGCGCTGGCCGACTCCGTCGCCGCCGAGGGCCCGCTCGACATCCTGATCAACAACGCGGCCCAGACCGTACGCCGTTCCCCGGGCGCCTACAGCGAGCTCGTCAACGCCGAGTCCGCTCCGCTGCCCGCGGGTGTGCTGCCCGCCGCCGAGGTCATCGGCACCTTCGGCAGCGGCACGGTCGACCGGGTGGCGGCCCTCCCCGCGGCCCGCAAGGAGGGCCTCAGCGCCCAGGAGGTGACCGACCTCGCCCTGGTCACCGGCTCGGCCTCCCCGGCCCGGATCGCCGCGGGCACCGCGATCGACGCGGGCGGGCTCGTCCCCGATCTGCACGACACCAACAGCTGGGTCCAGACGGTCGAGGACGTCGAGCCGATCGAGCTCCTCGAAGTGCAGCTCTGCAACTCCACCGCGCCCTTCATTCTGATCAGCCGGCTGCGCCCGGCGATGGCCAGGGCCGCCGCCAAGCACGCGTACGTCGTCAACGTCTCCGCGATGGAGGGCGTCTTCAGCCGGGGCTACAAGGGCGCGGGCCACCCGCACACCAACATGGCCAAGGCCGCGCTCAACATGCTGACGCGCACCAGCGCCCAGGAGATGTTCGAGAAGGACGGCATCCTGATGACGGCCGTGGACACCGGCTGGATCACGGACGAGCGGCCGCACCCGGACAAGATGCGGCTGGCCGAGGAGGGCTTCCACGCCCCCCTGGACCTCGTCGACGGCGCCGCCCGGGTCTACGACCCGATCGTGCGCGGCGAGGAGGGCGAGGCGCTCTACGGCTGCTTCCTCAAGGACTACGCCCCCGCCAACTGGTGACCGGCCGCCCGGCGGCGTAACCCGCCCGGCCCAACCGGAACCGCACCCTCCGTGCGGCGGCCGCAGACCCGGCTCAGGATGGATCCTGAGCCGGGTTTTCGCTGTCCGAAGTGGCCGAAAGTGACCCACTGCACACGTTCTATCGAGCGCAGAGCCGCTCATTTGGTTACTCTGAGGCCAACGGACGCCATCGAGGAGCCCACGAAGGTTCCCCGACCGTCCCGGGACAGGTCTGCAACCCGACCGCCGTCCCGCCCCGACACGGCGCCACCGCGACCGACATGTTCCAAGCCCCTGCCCCACCGCGGGGCGGTCGGCCTCCGGCGTCGCAGCCGGAGCGTCGGCTACGCCCCGGGTGACGCGACACAGAGGAGTGCGCGGTGACGACACCAGAACTGACGATGCGCGAGAAGCGACCCGCCGAACGGTACGGGGAGCGGACCGCACGGCCCGAGAAGCTCCGGAACATCGAGGTGTGGGCCAGGTCCGCACCGATCCGGCTGGCCGGTTACGAGGACGACCTCGCCGAGCCGCACATCCTGCCCGGCATCGACTGACCGCTTCGAGCAGGCCTCTTCGGCAGGCCGCTTCAGCACTGCTCACGGCCCGTCTCCCGGCCCTCCCGCTCCGGCGGGAGCGGCCGGGAGACGGGCCGCATGAATTCCCGGACGTAGGTGCGGTGCCACCAGTTGCCGGTGGCCCGCAGCTCCCGCAGGTCCGTGAACCGGTAGCGGAAGACCCGGGCGCGCACATGCACCGGAGGGGCGTCCGGGAACGGGTTGTGCGCGAGCAGCCGGAGCGTGTCCCGGTCGCCGCGCAGCAGCCGCTCGGTGAACGGGCCGAACCAGGAGCGCGCGTACGCGGGGGAGAGCGCCGCGAACCACATCATCCAGTCGAGCCGCAGGTGGTACGGGGCGAAGAGGCGCGGTAGCCGCCTGACATCGCCCGGTTTGCCGTGGAAGCCGTACTCCCGCCAGTCGGCGCCCTCGTCCGCGACCCTGTCGGCCGCGCCCTCCACCACGACTTCCAGCCGCATTCTGCTGATGGAGCCGAAAGCGCCGTAGGTGTTGACGAGGTGCAGGGGGTCGAAGGAGCGGTTCATCACCTGCCGGCGCGAGAGCAGATTGCGCGCGGGACGGTAGCTGAGGACCAGCACCAGGGCCGTCACCGCGATGACGGCCGCCTCGTACCAGAGCGGCGGCGCGGTGAGGGCGGGCGGCTCCCCGGCGAGCGGGGTCCAGTCGATCACCGAGAGCGCCAGGGCGATGGTCAGCCAGTTCAGCCAGGCGAAGTTGCCCGACAGGACGAGCCAGAGCTGGGTGAGCACCATGAGGGCGGCGGCCGCGCTCGCCACCGGCTGCGGGGTGAACAGCAGGACGGGCACCAGCAGCTGGGTGACGTGGTTGGCGGCCACCTCGACGCGGTGGACCGGGCGTGGCAGGTGGTGGAAGAACCAGCTGAGCGGCCCCGGCATCGGCTGGGTCTCGTGGTGGAAGTCGAGGCAGGTCAGCTTCCGCCAGCACGCGTCCCCGCGCATCTTGATGAGCCCGGCGCCGAACTCCAGCCGGAAGAGCAGCCACCGCAGCAGCCAGAGCACCAGCACCGGCGGCGCGGTGTCCCCCGTACCGAGGAAGACGGCGAGGAACCCCGTCTCCAGGAGCAGCGACTCCCAGCCGAACCCGTACCAGACCTGCCCGACCTGGACGATCGACAGGTACAGCACCCAGGGCAGCGCCCACAGCAGCATTCCGCCCCAGAGCGGAAGGCGACCGTCCAGCCCCGCGATCAGGGCCACCGAGACCGCGCAGCCGCCCCAGGCGACGGCGGCGAAGAAGCGGTCGGAGTAGTGCAGCCGGAACAGCCCCGGCGCCGCCTTCCAGGGGGTGCGCCGGAGCAGTTCCGGTACGGGGAGCATGCCGCGCTCACCGATCAGTGCCCGGAACTGGAGGGCGGCCGAGAGGAAGGCGACCAGGTAGATCACGGCCAGCGTCCGCTGGAAGATCAGCCTGCTCAGCCAGTAGCCGTCGGCGGAGAACCACTCCATCCCTGCCAGTATCGGCCCGGCGTCGGCGTTCAGCCCGCCGCGACGAGCCGGCGCAGCGTCCGGCCCAGCCGGCGCGCGTACCAGAGCTGCACCTGGGGCACGATCGGCCCTGCGAGCCGTGCGTACCAGACGGCGGGGCGCGAGAACGCCATGACTGTGAACCAGACCGTGCCGTCCTCCGCCAGGTCGACCACGAAGCACTCCTCACCGATCTCTGGGTGCCCGGAGAGGGTGCCGTAGCCGAAACCGGTGCGGCCCTCCTCCCCGTACGCCGTCCAGATCACCTCGCACGTGGCGGCCAGGCGTACCGGCCCCACGCCGAGCGCCATCCTGACCCTGCCACCGGGCTCCGCCCGCGCCGCCGACGCGTCGACCCTGGTGCCCGATGCCCGGTGCATCCGCCACTCGGTCACCGCAGCTCCCGCCGCCGCGAAGTCGTCCGCGCCCCGGCCGACCCGGGTGCGGTGGTGCAGGTGGTTGTAGCCCTTGGGGAGCGGTCCGAGGCGGGTGGCGCCGACCTCGGGGTAGGTGAGCGTGCTCATGCTGTCCTGCTTTCCGGGTGGGACGGGTGGGACTGGTCGGACGGACGGGTGGTGGTGCGGATGCGCTGCCAGGCGAGGAGCGAGCAGAGGGCGAAGCCCAGTGCGTTGCCCAGGCCATGGGTGGCGGCCATCCAGGTCAGGGTGGGGTGGGGCAGCCCGGTCGCCTCGCCGACCGCCCAGCTCAGGGCCAGGAGCATGGTCGCCACCAGGACGGCGGCGGAGGTGAGAAGGAGCAGCCGGGTCGTCCTGTCCCGCCCCTCCTCGCGTCCCAGGCGCCAGGTGAGCAGGCCGACGGTCCACATGCCCGCCGTCAGGAGCACGGCCCCGGCCAGTTCGGCCCAGTCACCGATGAAGTAGCCGACGAGGACGAGGAGCGTGCCCAGCGGCACGCTGAGCGCGGCGAACCGGCCCGCGCGGCCGTCGGAGACCCGGCAGACGAGACCGGCGACCAGGGCGGCGGCGAAACCGGCGAAGTGGAAGTGCGGCACGGTCAGGGCGAGGATGCCCAGCTCGAAGCCGAACAGTTCGTGGCCCCACCGCTCCGCGACCAGGGCGAGTGCGGCGACGGCCGGGGTGACCAGTGCGGTGAGGAGGGCGATCCAGGCGGGGGAGAGGTCCCGGTCGCGGACCGCCCGGCGTGTGCCGTGCAGGGCGAGCACGACGGTGCCCAGTGCGTAGCACGAGGCCAGCGCGGTGGCGGTAGGGCCACGCGGCAGCCATAGGGCCACCGCGCCGGGCGCCGCGAAGAGGGGCCAGAGCCTTCGGGTGCGGTCCAGCTCCCGCAGCCCGGTCAGCCGCAGCCCTGTCGGGACGATGACGAACATGCCCACCATCACGATCGCGTTGACCAGTACGGTCACAGCCCCACCCCCGTCTTTGAACACGTTCAACTCCTGAGATGAGAGTAGAGGTTTTCTTGAACGCGTTCAAGACGGCTCTTCGCGGCCCGGCGTCCGCTTGCGGGCGGGCGTCCGGTGCGGCACAGATGGTGACGATCCATCCGTTCGCCATGGACAGGCAGGAGAGCCCCGTGCGCTCACCCAGACGTTTCCGGCACGCCGTGCTCGCCGCACTGTCCGCCGGGGTTCTGCTGGCCGCCACCGGCTGCGACAGCGCCGGGGACAGGACCACGAAGGGCACCACCGGCACCGCCGAGGCCAAGGACGTCCTCCTTCAGCCGCTCGCCGAGCCGGGCCCCGGCCCCTTCACCAGGTCGACGGTGCGGGCCGCACCCTCGCCGTCCCCCACCCGTTCGCCGGAGGAGGACGACGGCTCCGCCACCCGTACGGTCCACCGGGTCTCGGGCGCCGTCCCCGGGCTCTACGGGGGCGTCCGGTCCGAGGCCGCCTGCGACGTCGGCCAGCAGGCCCGCCTGCTGGCCGCCGACCAGGACAAGGCACGTGCCTTCGCGGAGACGGCCGGCATCGAGGCCGTGCAGATCCCGGGCTATCTGCGCTCGCTCACCCCGGTGGTCCTGCGCGCCGACGCCCAGGTCACCAATCACGGCTACAGCGCCGGCTCCGCCACCGCCTTCCAGGCCGTGCTCCAGGCGGGCACCGCCGTCCTGGTCGACAGCAGGGGCCTGCCCCGGGTCCGCTGCGCCTGCGGCAATCCGCTGGGCGAGCCGGTGATCGCGAAGGGGCAGGTCACCCACCGGGGCGAGCGCTGGCCCGGTTACGACCCCACGCGGATCCTGGCGATCGAGCCCGGCGTGCAGCCGGTCACCGGCCTGGTCATCGTGAACACCGCGGACAACACCTGGATCGAGCGGACCGTCGGTGACGACGGCGGACGCGACCGGACCCCGGACGAGCCGCCGCCCTTCGAGCCGAGCGACGATCTGCTCTTCCCGTCGCCGGCCCGCCCCTCCGAGCCCGAAGCCCCCGAGGCCACCCCGTCGGCGCCCGCCCCCGCCGAACCGGAGGAGCCGCAGTGCCCGGACCCCTCGGCCCCGGACGGCCCCGCCGAGCTGCCCCCCGGCTGCCCGCCGCCCATGGAGCCCGACCCCGGCACCGAGGCGCCGGACGACTTCGACGGCCTGCCGACCGACGAGCCGTGGGAGCTGGAGGACGAGCCCGGTGCGGTACCGGAGCCGACCCAGGTCTTCCCCGGCGAACCCGACGACTTCGGCGAGCTCGACGAGTTCGGTGAGCCGGTGGACTCCGGCGTCCCCGAGCCGTTCGCCGGCTGACCGGGCCGCGCCCGGACCTCCTCCAGCTCGTGCGGTGACCGCTCCGGTCGGCGTACGGATCACTCGAAGAATCTGACAAATGGTGGCAAAGTGGCCCACATGGATGATCGGGTAGCGGGTGCCCTGTCACTCCCGGACGACTGGCCCGCCCACCCGGACCTCAGCCTCGCCCTGAACCGTATGGGCAGCTTCGACTGGGATCTGGACACCGGCCTCTTGCACATGGACCAGCCCGCCCTCGACGTGTTCGACCTGACCGCCGACGAGTACGACGACCGGCCGGTCTCGCTCGCCCAGCGCGTGCCGACCGACGAGGCAGTACGGCTGGACGGAATGGTCTCGCAGGCCCTCAAGAGCGGCCGTACCAACTACGGCGCCTACTTCCGTATCCAGCGCCGCGACGGCACCCTGCGCTGGACCCACACCCAGGGCTTCGTCCGCCGGGACGGGACCGGCCGGCCGCGCCGCATCATCGGGATCGTCCGCGACGCGACCCAGGAGCTGGCCGACTCCTCCGCCCGGCAGGAGCTGGACGTGGAGCGGCGCCAGCGCACCAGCCTGGTGGAGGGCACCACGGCGTCCCTGGCGCACGCCCGTACGGTCAAGGACGTCATCGCGGTCCTCAAGAACTCCCAGGGCCTCGCCCACCTGGGGGCCACCAGCCTCGTCATGGGCCTGCTGGAGTCCGGCCGCATCCACCTCGTGGCGGACGGCCCCGAGGGCGCCTACGTCCCCGGCACCCGGTTCACCCGGGTGGACGAGCAGTACCCGATGAGTGAGGTCGTCCGTACGCTCACCCCGCGCTTCATCGAGTCCGCCGAGGACTTCGCCACCTCCTACCCGGTCCTCTGGCCCAACATCAGCCACCTGGGGATCACCGCGGCCGCCTATATGCCGCTGATCGCGCAGGCCCGCCCGATCGGCGCACTCGGCCTGCTCTACCGCGACAAGGCGGGCTTCACCCCCGACGAGCGCAACCTCCTCATGGCGCTCGGCACCTCGATCGCCCAGAGCCTCCAGCGGGCCATGCTCTACGAACAGGAGCACGACCTCGCCGAAGGGCTCCAGCAGGCGATGCTGCCGCGCCGGATCCCGGCCGTCCCCGGGGCGCAGGTCGCCGTCCGCTACCGCTCGGCCCGGCTCGGCCGGGACATCGGCGGCGACTGGTACGACCTGATCCCGCTGCCCGGCGGACGGGTCGGCGCCGTCATCGGGGACGTACAGGGCCACGACACCCACGCCGCCGCCGTCATGGGGCAGCTCAGGATCGTGCTGCGGGCCTACGCGGCCGAGGGGCACAGCCCCGCCACCGTCATGGCGCGCGCCTCCGTCTTCCTCCACGAGCTGGACACCGACCGCTTCGCCACCTGCACCTACGCCGAGGTCGACCTGACCACCGGGGTCGTCCAGGTGGTCAGGGCCGGCCATGTCGACCCGCTGGTGCGCGACGTGGACGGCAGCTGCCGCCGCATGCCGTCCGACGGTGGGCTGCCGCTGGGCCTCTCCGCGGAGTTCGGGCGGCTGGAGTACCCGGTCACCACCGCGGAGCTGGACCCCGGCCAGACGATGATCCTGTTCACCGACGGCCTGGTCGAGCTGCCCGGCTCCGACCTCGACGAGGGCATGCAGCTGCTGACCACTCTGGTCTCCAACGGCCCGCAGAACCTCCAGAAGCTGGCCGACGAGCTCTGCGACGCCGTCGACGTGCGCGGCGGCCAGGACGATGTGGCGCTCCTGCTGCTCCGCCGCCGGGCGGCCCAGGCGCCCCAGCCCGGCGGCAGGCTCCGGCAGCACGTCGCCCAGAACGACCCCGAGGCGCTCAGCTCCGCCCGGCACATGATCCGGGCGGCGGTGCGCGCCTGGGGGGCGAAGGAGCGGGCCGACGAGATCGAACTGGCCGCCGACGAGCTGATCACCAACGCGCTGATGCACACCGACGGCGGGGCCGTCGTGACGATCCGGGTGATGGCCGGCTCCGAGCGGCGGCTGCGCGTCGACGTGGAGGACCGCTCCAGCGCCCTGCCCCGGCGCCGGGACGCGGGGGAGTCGGGGGTCTCGGGCCGCGGACTGATGCTCGTCGACCGGCTGGCCGACGTCTGGGGCGTGGAGTCCCGGGGCAGCGGAAAGTGCGTGTGGTGCGAGTTCCTGATCCCCGACCGGTCGTGAGGTGCCAGGAATCCCACAAAGAACGCAGCTGTAACAGTACGTAACATGTCCGTACTTGACCGTAACCGACCGCGAAGGATTGACTGCGGGGGTACGGCCGTTCCGCCCCCGACGACATGAGGCCCTCTGTTG
Organism: Streptomyces microflavus; assembly: GCF_014650075.1. GTDB lineage: Bacteria > Actinomycetota > Actinomycetes > Streptomycetales > Streptomycetaceae > Streptomyces > Streptomyces microflavus. Next base: position 478,293 of record NZ_BMUG01000003.1, read on the forward strand.
GGTACCGAACTCCTGGCCCCGCTCGATCTGGCCTTCTGGCACCTCGAATCCGACGCCCACCCCATGCACCTGGGCGCGCTCGCCGTCTTCGCCCCGGCGTCCGGTGTCACCCGGCTCCACGTCCTGGAGCTGCTCCGCACCCGGGCCGCCGCGATCCCCCGGCTGCGGATGTGCGTACGGGACGTCCTGCTGCCGGTCGGCGGGGCGGCCTGGACCGTCGACAAGGACTTCGACGTGCACCGCCATGTCCACCGCGTCGCCGTGGCCGACGGCGACTTCATGGCGGGAGCCACCCGGCTGGCCGGCGAGCTGATGGAACAGCCGCTGGGCCGCGGGCTGCCGCCCTGGCAGGTGTATCTGATCGGCGGCGCCGACGACGGGCCCTTCGCCGTGCTGGTCAAGCTGCACCACGCGCTGGCCGACGGGATGCGGGCGGTCGCCATCGGGGCCGGGATCTTCGACGAGATCGCCGCCACCGCGGCCCGGCCCGGCGCACGCGGCCGCCCCGCCGTGCCGCCCCGCTCCTGGCTCCCCGACCCCCGCGAGGTGGCGGGCATGGCGCTCGGCCGGATCGGCGAGGTCGGCCGGGCGCTGGGCGTGGGCGCCTCCGTCGTCCGCGCGGGCCGCCTGGACCTGCGCGGCGACACCGCCTTCACCGCACCCTCCAGCGGCACCCGGCGCCTGGCCACCGCGGATCTGGACGCCACGGCCCTCCAGCGGATCCGGCGGGCCGAGGGCGGTACCGCCAACGACATCCTGCTCGCCGTGGTCGCCGGGGCCCTGCGCCGCTGGATGGAGGAGCGCGGTGAGGCGCTCACCGGCACCGACCCGCGCGCCCTGGTCCCCGTCTCACGGCGCAGGCCCGGCGGCGCGGTGACCGGGAACCGCCTCTCCGCCTACCTCCTCGACCTGCCCGTCGGCACGGCCGACCCCCGGGAACGGCTGCGGAGGGTCCGGGGAGCGATGGACCGCAACAAGGCGGCCGGACCCCTGAAGGGCGCCGGAGCCGTCGCCGTACTCGCCGACCAACTGCACCCGCTGGCCCACCGGTTCGGCGCACCCCTGGCGGCGAACGCCGCCCGGATGCTCTTCGACCTGCTCGTCACCAGCGTCCCGCTGCCGCGCTCAGCGCTCTCCCTCGGCGGCTGCCCGCTGAGCGCCCTGTACCCGATGGCACCGCTGGCCCGCGGGCAGTCGCTGGCCGTCGCCCTGTCGACGTACGGCGGCCGGGTCCATGTGGGTCTGGTGGCGGACGGCAAGGCGCTGCCGGACCTGGACCGGCTGGCCGAGGCGGTCCAGGCGGAGTTCGACGCGATCGGCGCGCTGTTCACCGTCGGCCGGGTGGCGGCACCGGTCTCCTGACAGGCAGCCGTACGCACCCTGCGGCAGGCTGGTGCCATGCCCGAACTGCCCGAAGTCGAAGCCCTGCGGGTCTTCCTCGACGACCACCTGGCCGGCAAGGAGATCGCCCGCGTCCTCCCGCTGGCGATCAGCGTCCTGAAGACGTACGACCCGCCGCTGAGCGCCCTCGACGGGACCACCGTCACCTCGGTGGCCCGCCACGGCAAGTTCCTCGACATCGAGGCGGGCGGGCTGCACCTCTGCACCCACCTGGCCCGGGCGGGCTGGCTCCGCTGGAAGGACTCCTTCCCGGCCGCCCCGCCGCGCCCCGGCAAGGGCCCGCTCGCCCTGCGCCTGGTGACCGCCGACGGCGACGGCTTCGACCTCACCGAGATGGGCACCAAGAAGCGGCTCTCCGTCCACCTCGTCCGCGACCCGATGGACGTCCCCGGCATCGCCCGCCTCGGCCCCGACCCGCTCGCCGACGCCTTCGACCGGGACACGTTCGCCGGAATCGTCGGCGGGGCGCGCCGCCAGATCAAGGGCGCCCTGCGCGACCAGTCGCTCATCGCGGGCATCGGCAACGCCTACAGCGACGAGATCCTGCACGTGGCGAAGATGTCCCCGTTCAAAAGGACCGCCGACCTCGACGAGGACGACATCACCCGCCTGTACACCGCGCTGCGCACCACCCTCAAGGACGCCGTGGAACGGACCGGCGGAGTGGAGGCCGGAAAGCTCAAGTCCGAGAAGAAGAGCGGGATGCGCGTCCACGGCCGGGCAGGGGAGGCCTGCCCGGTCTGCGGTGACACCATCCTGGAGGTCTCCTTCAGCGACTCCTCGCTCCAGTACTGCCCCACCTGCCAGACCGGCGGCAAACCGCTGGCCGACCGGAGGCTGTCCAAGTTCCTGAAGTGAGCACGGAGGGCTCTCACCGCGTGACCGTCACCAGCCGCCGCCCGCCCGCCGTCCGCACCTCGAAACGGTCGATGGCCTCCGGCCGCAGCGCCGCCCCGCCGTCCACCTCCACCAGCCCGTCCCCCGGGACCCCGGCCGACCAGCTGGTCACCGTCTCCTCGCTGCCGTCCCGGCCCACCGCGATCAGCGAGCACACCCCGACGGCCGGCACCCGCACGGCCTCCAGAGCCACCGCCGTACCCCACTCGTGCCGCGCCGCCGTCACCACCGCGGCCGCCCCCGAACCCCGGTCCGCCCCCACCCACCGCTGCACCCGCACCCCGTCCCCCGGACCACCGGGACGGCCCGAGAGATCAGCCGCCGCCCACGGGCCGCCCACCGCCAGCACCACCGCGGCCGCCACCAGCGCGAGCCGCCGCCTGCCCGCCCTGCGCCGGCCGGCCGCCACCGCCTCCATGAGCCGGTCCGCGAGCCCGGGACCCGGCCGCACCACCGGCCCGGCCACCGCCAGCCGCGCCGTCACCCGGGCCAGCTCGCGCGCCCGGGCACGGCACTGCGGACACTCCTCCAGGTGCTCCTCGAACCGGAAGGCGTCGGCCCTCCCGAGCACGCCCAGGGCATAGGCCCCCACACGGATGTGGGGCTCGGTCGTCTGCATGTACTGCGGTACGGGAACAAGCCGGGATTCACTCAAGCCATCGGCCCCCGCAAGGCCTAAACTCCGGGCTCATGCTGCGCGTACTCGCCGTCGACGACGAACCACCCGCGCTGGAGGAGCTCCTCTACCTCCTGCGCGCCGACCCCCGCATCCGCAGCGCCGAAGGTGCCACCGGAGCGACCGAGGCGCTGCGCCGCATCGGCAGCGCCGTGGACGCGGGCCCCGACGACCCGTCCGCGATCGACGTCGTCTTCCTCGACATCCACATGGCGGGCCTCACCGGCCTCGACGTCGCCCAGCTCCTCGCCGGATTCGCCTCGCCCCCGCTCATCGTCTTCGTCACCGCGCACGAGGGCTTCGCCGTCCACGCCTTCGACCTCAAGGCCGTCGACTACGTCCTCAAACCGGTCCGCCGCGAACGCCTCGCCGAGGCCGTGCGCCGCGTCGCCGAGCAGGTGGGGGACCGCTCCGCCCCGGTCAACGACACCGCCACCGACCAGATCCCGGTCGAGCTCGGCGGTGTCATCCGCTTCATCCCGATCGACGAGATCGCGTACGCCGAGGCGCAGGGCGACTACGCCCGGCTGCACACCGCGACCGGCAGTCATCTCGTCCGCATCCCGCTCACCACCCTGGAGGAGCGCTGGCGCTCGCGCGGCTTCGTCCGGATCCACCGCCGCCATCTCGTGGCGCTGGGCCGGATCGACGAGCTGCGGCTGGACGCGGGGAGCATGAGCGTGCGCATCGGGGAGGCCGAACTGGCCGTCAGCCGCCGCCACACCCGGGCCCTGCGCGACCTGCTGATGCGCCAGGGCGGCCGCTGAACCCGATGCCGACAGGCGGCCGCTGACCTGGGGCGACCTTTGGCGATCCCTTCCCAGCACCACCCCCCGCCGCCTACACTCCGAGCCCATGTCACAGGAGACCGCACCCCGGCGCGAAGTCGTCACGGGAGAGCCCCGCCGGGTGCGTCCGCTGCCTCGCTACCGCACCCAGTCGGAGATCGAGGAGCAGACCGCCCTCGGCGGCGCCTACGTCCGCTCGCTGATGCGCAGCCAGCTCCGTGCCGGGCTCACCGTCTTCGCCGTCCTCGCCCTCGTCGCGGGCACCCTGCCGCTGCTGTTCGCCGCCCTGAACAGCGCCGCCCTGGTCTGGGCGGTGCTCGGCTTCGCCACCTATCCGCCGCTCACCCTGGCCGCCTGGTGGTACGTGCGCAGGGCGGAGCGCAACGAGCGCGACTTCGCCCGGCTGGTGGAGGGCCGCCCCCGACCGTGAGCACCCCCGACCACACGGCGTCCTGGGTGGCGGTCGCCCTCGTCGTCCTCGCCACCGTCCTCGTCGGCGGCTTCGGCCTGCGCATCTCCCGTACGACCTCCGATTTCTATGTCGCCTCGCGTACCGTGCGGCCCCGGCTCAACGCCGCCGCGATCAGTGGGGAGTACCTCTCCGCCGCCTCCTTCCTCGGGGTCGCCGGTCTTGTCCTGCTGCACGGCCCGGACATGCTCTGGTACCCCGTCGGCTACACCGCCGGGTACCTCGTGCTGCTGGTCTTCGTCGCCGCCCCGCTGCGCCGCTCGGGGGCGTACACCCTGCCGGACTTCGCCGAGGGGCGGCTCGAATCGCTGCAGGTCCGCCGGCTGGTGAGCATCCTCGTGGTCGGTGCGGGCTGGCTCTACCTCGTCCCGCAGCTCCAGGGCGCCGGGCTGACGCTCAAGATCCTCACCGGGGCGCCAGGCTGGCTCGGCGACGTACTCGTCGCGACCGTGGTGACGGTCGCGGTGGCGGCGGGCGGGATGCGGTCCATCACCTTCGTCCAGGTCTTCCAGTACTGGCTGAAGCTGACCGCGCTGCTCGTCCCCGCCCTCTTCCTCGTGCTCGCCTGGCAGGGCGACGGCCGCCCCCGGGTCAGCTTCGACGACCAGTTCGCCGTCTTCCGTGCCGACCACCCGCTCTACGCGACGTACGGGCTCATCGTGGCGACCTTCCTCGGCACCATGGGCCTGCCGCACGTCGTCGTCCGCTTCTACACCAGCCCCAACGGCCGCGACGCCCGCCGCACCACCGTCGCCGTCCTCGCCCTGGTCGGCCTCTTCTACCTGCTGCCGCCGATCTACGGGGCGCTCGGCCGGCTGTACGCCCCCGAGCTGCGGCACGGCGGCGACGCGGACGCCGCCGTCCTGCTGCTGCCCGCCCGGGTCATCGGCGGGCTCGGCGGTGATCTCCTCGGCGCGCTCATCGCGGGCGGGGCGTTCGCCGCGTTCCTCTCCACCGCGTCCGGGCTCACCATGGCCGTCGCCGGGGTCATCACCCAGGACGTCCTGCCCTCGCGCGGCGTACGCCACTTCCGGCTCGCCACCGTCCTCGCCATCGCCGTGCCGCTCGCCGGTTCGCTGCTGGTCAGCCGGGTGCCGGTGGCCGACGCGGTGGGCATGGCCTTCGCCGTCTCCGCGTCCTCCTTCTGCCCGCTGCTCGTCCTCGGCATCTGGTGGCGCCGGCTCACCCCGCCGGGCGCGATCGCCGGACTCCTGCTCGGCGGCGGCTCCGCGCTCCTCGCCGTCGCGATCACCGTGAGCGGGGCCGTGACCCCGCCGGGCTGGCCGCACGCCCTGCTCGCCTGGCCCGCCGTCTGGTCCGTCCCCGTGGGGTTCCTCGCGATGATCCTCGTCTCGCTCGCGACACCGGGGCGGATACCGCCGGGCACCAACGCCGCCATGACCCGCTTCCACCTCCCCGAGGCGCTCACCTCGGCCCGGGCCGCCGGGAGGGAACGATGACCGGGGCCACGGTCGCCGTCCTCGTCGTCCTGGCGGCGCTGCTGCTCGGTACGGGGTTCCTGCTGGGCCGCCGCACCGCCGCCCGCCCGCTGCGCCCGAGCGATGTCGGCACCCCCGTCGAGCACGCCACCTTCGAGACCCTGCACACCGCCTCCCTCGCCGCGCCCCCGCTGCGCGCCGGCCTCACCGAGGAGAGCGCCCGCCGCTCGGCCCGCCGGCTGCGCTCCCTGCTGGGCACCGACGCCCTCTGTCTCACCGACCGCGAACGCGTCCTGGTCTGGGACGGCGCCGGGCACCACCACGGCAAGGACGTGATGGGCCACATCGAGGCGCTCCTGGAGGGCGGGCGCGGCACCGCCTTCGACAGCGGCTGCGCCGACCTCGACTGCCCCCTGCGCTGGGCGGTCGCCGTACCGCTCACCGTCGAGAACCGGGTCCTGGGCGCGCTCGTCGCCTACGCGCCGCGCGAGTCGGCGGTGCTGGCCCGGGCGGCGGGCGAGGTCGCGCGCTGGGTCTGCGTACAGCTGGAACTGGCGGAGCTGGACCGCTCCCGTACGCAGCTCATCGAGGCCGAGATCAAGGCGCTGCGGGCGCAGATCTCCCCGCACTTCATCTTCAACTCCCTCGCCGCCATTGCCTCGTTCGTCCGCACCGACCCGGAGCAGGCCCGCGAACTGCTCCTGGAGTTCGCCGACTTCACCCGCTACTCCTTCCGGCGCCACGGTGAGTTCACCACCCTGGCCGACGAACTGCACTCCATCGACCAGTACTTGGCGCTGGTCCGCGCCCGCTTCGGCAGACGGCTCTCCGTCACCCTCCAGGTCGCCCCCGAAGTGCTGCCGGTCGCCCTGCCGTTCCTCTGCCTCCAGCCGCTGGTGGAGAACGCCGTCAAGCACGGTCTGGAGGGGGCCGTCACCCTGCCCGGGACGCGGACCGAGGAGGCCGCCCCCTTCCGGATCACCATCAGCGCGCTCGACGCCGGATCGGAGGCCGAGGTGGTGATCGAGGACAACGGGAGCGGCATGGACCCCGAACGGCTGCGGGGCATCCTGCGGGGCGAGGCCACCACCTCCACCGGCATCGGCCTGCTCAACGTCGACGAGAGGCTGCGCCAGGTGTACGGGGACGGGTACGGGCTCGTCATCGAGACCGGGATCGGCGCGGGCATGAGAATCACGCTCCGGCTGCCCAAGTACCGCGCGGGAGTGCACGGTTCGTGAGCCCCGCCCGGCCCCTGTGACCTGGTGCGCAGGGGTGGGAAGGCCCCTGACAGACTGTGGGGCGGATTCGCAGTGATCTTCCCTTCCCGGTCCGAGGAGCAGCCGATCCATGCCCACCACCACCCGCCCCACCGCCCCGCCCACTGCCTCCGCCCCGGCTGCCTCGCCCGCCCGGTCCGCTCCCGCCGTCCGGGTCGGGAAGGGGTTCCTCGTGACCGTCGTCGCGGTGGCCCTGTCGCACGTGATCCTTTCCGACGGGCTGTTCGTGTCACTGGTGGGACAGGCGGCCACGAACATGGGCGCCGGTCCGGGCTACTCGTCGGACGTGTCGTTCACCTCGGCGGTCGTCAACACCACCCTGACCATGGCTCTGGTGCTGTGGGTGGGCATGCGCCTGCTGCGGGAGCGCCGGGTGTACGTGATGGTGCTGGTGGGGGCCGTGGGGTGGTTCCTGACGGTCATGGCCAACGTCGACGCCCTGCTGGAGCGGGCCTACGGTCTGCTGCCCCTGGCCCCCATGGCGCTGTTCGTGCTCGTCACCGCTCTCACCGCCGGACTCCTGCGTCCCGTACGGCGGTGAGAACCGGCGGGCCGTACCCGGCCGGCCCGCCCGGACCGGATCAGCACAGATGCACGGCCAGATGCCCGAGCGGCAGGCCCAGCTGCCACGCGGGGGTCCACACCTGGACCTCCCCCTCGCCGTCGAGCGCGCCCCCGGCCACCGGCTCCCAGGGCGCGGGCACGATCGCGTCGAGGTCGGCGGCGAGCAGCTCGGTCTCCTCCAGCCACCGCCAGGCCGCCCGGGCCAGTGCCAGGTCGGGGTCGCCGGGCCCGGCCCGCCGCTCCGACTCCGCGAGCCGCTCGCAGACCCAGCTCCGCCAGGTGGCCCCGTACGCCGTGAGCAGCCGCAGTTCGTCGACGCGGGCCTCGGACAGCGCGCGGGGGAGCGGGGCGTCCCCCAGGAGGCCGGAGAGGAAGATCGTGAGCGCGAGCGCGTCCCGCCCGGCCCGGAACTCCAGCGTCGTCGGTTCCATCAGGTCGCCGGTGCGTAACAGCTCGTCGGCGGTGTACTCCGTGTACAGCCAGGCCATCGGTACCGGCAGCCCGTCCCCGCCGGTCCCACGCGTATCCTCGGGACGCATCCCGTCTCGCCTCTTTCCTTGCTCGGTACCGGGCTTCCTGCAGCATTGAACCGGGGGCGGGCGCCCCGCGTGGGCAGAAGCGGAGGATCGCCCAGGAGATGCGAGGCTGTGAATGAGTGCCGACCCCGGCGACGACCCGCATGTGCGCCTGCTGCTGGGCGCGTACGTCCTGGACGCGCTGGACGCGGAGGAGACCTGCCGGGTCGCCGGCCACCTCCAGCTCTGCGACCGCTGTGCCCGCGACTACGTGGAGGTGGCGGAGGCCTCGGCCCTGCTCGCCCTGTTGCGGGCGGAGGACCTCGGTGAGTAGCCGGGCAGATTGCGCGAGAGCAGCCGCAGCGCGTAGTACGAACGGGACTTGACGGTCCCGGCCGGGATGCCGAGCGCCTCGGCGGTCTCGGTGACGCTCAGTCCGTGGAAGTAGATCTGCACCAGCACCGCGCGGTGTTCGGGGCTCAGGGTGCGGACCGCCTCGCGGACGTCCAGGGCGTGGACGGCCGAGTCCGCGGTGTCCTGGACCGCCGGGGCGCTCTCCAGCAGAGTGTCGCCGACCTCGGCGGGGCGCGCCTGGCGGGAGCGCCGGGCGTCGATGGCGAGGCGGCGGCCGACCGTGAACAGCCAGGGCCGCATCGAGTCGTAGGGCGCGGCGAAGGCCTCCGGATGCTGCCAGGCGCGTACCAGGGTCTCCTGCACCAGGTCCTCGGCCCGCTGCCGGTCCCCGAAGGTCAGGCCGAGCAGGAAGTGGAAGAGGGCGGGGCCGTGTTCCCGCTGCAACTCCGCGATGGCCCGCTCATCGGTCGTCGTCGTGGTCGTCATGAACGTCCTTTCCCGCGGGAGGCCCCCGGACGGCCTCGCTGCCGCCTGGCGTATACGAACGCATTCGGCGGCGCAGGAACAGGCGGTACACCGAGGCGTGCGACGAGCGGTCGCTCAGTGCGGCGAATGGTGCGGCGAACGGTCAAGGGGCCGTCGGGGTCGGACGGTACGACCAGTTCAGCTAGGGATGCGGCAATGCTCCTTGCTTCGGCAGTATGAAGATATGTGTAGTCGGATGGTCGTAATCATCCGAACATGGAGTCGAGCAGATGACGCAGCGCATCCGACCGGGCACCGTGGCCGCCCTCGCCCTCCTCCTCGCCGCGGCCACCGGCTGTACCGGGCAGCAGCCCCCGGCGCCCGCCCCGAGCGCACCCCCCTCCGCCGCCCGGGGAGCGGGCGGCCAGGACGCCGACGGGCCGCGCCCCTTCACCCTGCTCGCCTCGGGCGACGTCCTGCCGCACTCCTCCGTCATCGACCGGGCGGGGGCCGACGCGGGCGGGCAGGGCTACGACTTCGCCCCGATGCTCAAGGGCGTCGCCCCGGTCGTCTCCCGCGCCGATCTGGCCATCTGCCACATGGAGACGGTGTACGGGAAGGAGGGTGGCCCCTACACCGGCTACCCGAGCTTCAAGTCGCCGCCCGAGGTCGCCACCGCCCTGCGCGCCACCGGTTTCGACTCCTGCTCCACCGCCTCCAACCACACCCTGGACGACGGCTCCGAAGGCGTGGACCGCACCCTCGGTGCCCTGGACGCGGCAGGCATCCGCCACGCCGGATCCGCCCGCTCCGCCGCCGAGGCCGCCCGCCCCACGATCCTGCCGGCCGGACCGGGGAAGCGGGCGGCGAAGGTCGCCCACCTCGCGTACACCTATGGCACCAACGACATCCCGCTGCCCGCCGGGAAGCCGTGGACGGTCAACGTGACCGACGAGCGGAAGATCGTGGCGGAGGCGAGGAAGGCCCGGCGGGCGGGCGCCGACGTCGTCGTACTCTCCGCGCACTGGGGCACCGAATGGCAGGACGAACCGGACGCCGGGCAGCTGGAACTGGCCGAGCGCCTCACCGCCTCCCAGCAGGACGGCCGCCCCGACCTCGACCTGATCATCGGCACCCACGCCCATGTGCCGCAGGCGTACGAGAAGGTCAACGGCACCTGGGTCGTCTACGGCATGGGCGACCAGATCGCCGGCGCGATGATCAACTACCAGGGCGTCCAGGACCCGCGCGGCAACCAGAGCTCGATGGGCCGCTTCACCTTCGCGCCGCCGGCGCGGCCGGACGGGCGCTGGACGGTGAAGAAGGCCGAGTTCGTCCCGCAGTGGTACGACACCACCACCGGGCGCGTCGTGAACCTCAACACCGCCATCGAGGGCGGGGCCGAACACCACCGCCCGGTCCGCGACCGCATCCGCGACGTGGTCCTCGGCCGGGGCGCCGAGGCCGACGGCCTCGTGATGGGGGAGTAGCCGAGAAGGGTCACGGCACCACGGTGACCGGCCAGCGTCCCGCCTTCACCAGCCGGACCGCCACCGAACCGATGAACCGGTGCCCCGCCGACTCCGACGCCCCCACCACCACGGCGTCCGCGGTGAGTTCGTCGGCCGCCGTCACCAGCCCGTTGTACGGGTCGCCGCGGAAGGTGTGGAACTCCCAGCGCACGTCCCAGGTGTCCTTGAGCCGCTCCGCCGACTCCCGGATCTCCTCGACCAGCTCCTGGGCGACCTCCCCCGTCGTGTCGCCGACGGGCACGCCCAGCGCGGCGCCCGAGGCGATCACGGGCTGGACGTAGACGAGGGCCAGCGTCGCGTTCTGCCGCCGGGCGAGACCGGCGGCGTAGGCCGCCGCGCGCATGGACGAGTCGGACCCGTCGAGCCCCGCGACGATCACCTTGGGGCCGTCCGTACCGCGTTCGAACTGATGGGGCTGCTGCTCTGTCACGGTTCCGAGGCTATCGGCTCGCCCGGAAGGTGCGGAGGCGGGCCGTGGGCCCGAGCCGGCCGCTGCGTCGAATGGGTACAAAACGGTCGGCCCCCGGTGTCGTCCGCCGGAGTGGACGCCCGGTCGTGCGAGCAGTTGGCCATGAGAAGTGATCACATCCGGCCCGACCGCCGCACCCTGCTGAAGGTCGCCCTCGGCCTCGGGACCGCCACCGCCGTGCATCTGATCGCCGCCGACCCTGCGTCGACGCCCACCCGCCCCGCACGGGCGGCGGGCACCCCGCCCGCCGCGGCCGCCGGGCCGCCCGCCGGAGTTCCGGGCAGACCGCCCGCGTACCGCCTGCAGCCCATGACGGCGGGCACCCCGCCCCGCTTCCGGCCCGCCAGGCCCCCGGTGCGCACCCGGCCCTTCGAGGAGCTCCCCGACCTCGGCCACTCGATGGTGCTCAGCTTCGACGACGGACCCGACCCCCTCTACACCCCGGACATCCTGGCCACCCTGCGCAAGCACAACGTCCGCGCCATGTTCTTCGTCTGCGGCGAGATGGCCGACGCCAACCGGGACCTGCTGCGCGAGATGGCGGACGACGGCCATGTCGTGGGCAACCACTCCTGGTCCCACCCGCTCGTCCCCGGCCTCACCCGCGCCGCGATCCGCGACGAGCTCGGGCGGACCAGCGAGGTGGTCGAGGCAACGCTCGGCACCGCCCCGCTCTGGTACCGGGCCCCGTACGGTGCCTGGAACCGCAACTCCTTCGAGATCGGCGCCGACCTGGGCATGGAGCCGATGGCCTGGACCGTCGACACCCTCGACTGGACCACCCCCGGGACGGGCACCATCGTCCGCCGGGTCCTGGACGGGGCGGCGCCCGGTGTCGTCGTCCTCTCGCACGACGCGGGCGGCAACCGGTCCCAGAGCGTCGCGGCCCTGCGCCGCTACCTCCCCGCGCTGCTCGACGAGGGCTACCGCATCACGGTGCCGCAGCGGGTCTGAGCCCCGCGCGCACGCCGGCGCCCCCGGCGGGCGGGACCCGCCGGGGGCAGCAGTGACGTGGCGTCAGCGGGTCTCGACGAGACGGGCGAAGACCACCACGTTCCCGTCGTAGCCGCCCGCCTTCGAGTACCCGCCGCCGCAGGTGATCACCCGGAGCTCCGCATGGCCCGTGTCGCCGTAGACCCGGGGGCCGGGGAAGTCGTTCTTGGAGAAGACCTCCACCCCGTACACCTCGAAGATCCCGACCCGGCCGTCGTAACGCTCCACCTCGACGCGGTGGCCCTTCTGGAGCGAGCCGAGGCCGTAGAAGACCGCGGGCCCGGAGTTGTTGTCGACATGGCCGACGACCACGGAGGTGCCGAGCTGGCCGGGGGCGATGCCGTTCTGGTACCAGCCGGCGAGGTTGGGGTCCTCGGCCGGCGGGGCGTCGATCCAGCCGTTGGCGTCCAGGTTGACGTCGATGATCGGGGCGTCCACGTTGATGGACGGGATCTTCACCCGCGAGGCGGGGGCGTAGGGCAGCGGCTGCTCCGGCTCGCCCTCCACCGGCGGTCCCGCCGCGTCGCCGCTCAGGTCCAGCGAGGCCGCGGCCGCGGGTTGCGGCGGGCCCTCCTCCCCGAACTCCGCCCCGTTGCGCAGCAGGGCGAGGCCCGTGAGCATGACCAGGGCGACGGCTCCCCACGGCACGCGTCTGGTCCGCTCGGCGCCAGCGTAGTCCCGGCCCATGGTGCTCCCTTCGTCGCGACGCTTGGAACGTTAGGGGCGGTGCGGCCGGGCGGCGATCAGGGAGAGGCGAACGGGTGGCGGGCCGAATCCGGGCCCCCGGGGGTGACTGCCCTTCGGAGTAATGAGCAGATAAAACTTCTGACGGCCTGTGACCTGCGGCTCCGTCAGGTCCAGGGGTTTTCGTACGGCGTGTCGCGTCACCGGGGTGGAGCAGTGCCGAAGTGCGAGCCGCCGGGCGACTGGTGAGTGTTCGTCATGGGATGCGTTCACGTCGATCCAATCCCGGAGGAACAGGACTCCGGGGCGTTTCCCGCTGGAGGTCCACACGATGCGTGCTTCACGCGCTCTCGCGGTCACTGTGACCGCTTTCGCGGCTGTCGGGCTCGCTGCCCCGATGGCCGCCGCCACCAACGGTCCGGTCAACGTCGCCGTCAACCCTCAGTCGGTCCACCAGGGCGGCACGCTCAAGGTCACCGCGCAGGGCTGCGGCCACGGCGGCAAGGTCTGGTCGAACGCCTTCCCGACGGCCCACCTCTCGGCGGGTGACGGCACCAACTACGCCCACGCCCGGGTCCGGAACAACACCACGCCGGGTCAGTACCACCTCTCGGTGAAGTGCAGTGACAACGACCGCATCGCGACGCACAAGTTCACCGTGCTCGCCGGCAACGGCGCGCAGGGCGGCCTCGGCGGCTCGATGGGACCGAACTCCACGGAGATGCAGGTCGGCGGCGGACTGGTGGCCGCTGCGGCCGTCGGTGGCGCGGTCTTCCTCGTCCGGCGTCGGCGGACGAGCCATGCGGCCTTCTAGGACGTCAGACCTCCCGTCCGGCCCGATACGCCCGTCGCCCCGAGTCCTGGATCAGGACCCGGGGCGACTGCCGTGCGCCGCACCGTTGTGCCGTCAGTGCCGGCGGCCGGCGCTGCGGCGGCGTACGAAGTAGAGGGTGCCGGTGGCGGCCGCGAGCACGAGGGCCGCGCCGGACGCGACCTCCATCGTGTCCATGGTGCCGGAGCTTCCGCCGAGACCGCCGCGCACCCCGCTCGGCGCGATGGCCGTGGAGCTGACGGTCGGGGCCGTGGTCGGTGCGGTCGTGGGCGTCGGGGTGCTGGTGGGTCCGGCGGTGATGGTCAGGTTGACGTTGCGGGTGGTCCCGGTGGAGCCGCAGGCGAACGTCACCGCGTAGACCGCGCCCCGCCGCGCGTCCGTGTCGACGGTGGCGGTGGCCGTGGTGCTGCCGCTGGGGATCACGGTCGTGTCGAAGATGCCCGAGGTGACGGTGGTCTCGCCGGTGCATCCGCCGGCGCCGAGGGTCACCCGGCCGCCCGGAGCGATGACCGAAGGGGCGATCGTCGGGTTGAACGTGTTGATGGCCCCGTCCGGGGCGGCGTGGGCGGCGGACGGAGCCAGCAGGGTGAGCGCGGTGGCGCCCAGAAGTGCGAGGGGTGCGACACGTATCGCGCGCATGAAGGATCCTCCGGGTTCCCCGAGGGGCAGCTGCGGAATGAATTTCCACATAGCAGGAAAAATGCACCTCGATGCCCGACACGCTAGGAGCGGGACATACCTACCGCTATCGGGGTCCGGCGAATGGGTCAGTCCTGTCCCCCGGCCGGCGCACCGGCGGGTTCACCGGCGGCGTCACCGGCCGGGGGACCGGAGCATCAGCGGGTGGCCTCCGGGAACAGGTCGAGGAAGGGCTCGGCGGTGGCCGAGATGCCCCGGCCGAAGGGCGCGTCGAAGTCCCAGATCAGGAAGAGCAGGAACGCGATCAGCGCACTGAAGAGCCCCGCCAGCAGCAGTTCCCGGAACGTTCTGCGGATCTGGAGGGTGAAGATCAGCCCGACCGTCACCAGCGCCCCGATGATCAGGCCGAACCACACCACCCCGGGCATCGTCGCCCCCGCGTTCTGCCCCCGCGAGCTGCGGGCGTCGTCCGCCGCCGCCACCTGGTCCACCAGCGGCTGGTACGCCTGCCCCTCGTGGTCGGTCTGCGGCTCGTAGTCGGTGACATCCGCCCGCACCCGGTCCAGCAGCTCCGTGCCGCGTTCGGTGAGGGTGCCCCGGTCGGACATCACCCGCCACTCGTCGTCGATGACATGGGCGACGTACGCGTCGACGTCCGCGCGGATGCGGTCGCGGACCTCGACCGGGTAGACGGAGGAACGGGCCTGCACCTCGTGCAGCGCCTGCGCCTCCAGCCGTACGGACTCCTGGGCGGCGCTGCGGCCCTCCCAGACCCCGGCGATGGCCAGACCCAGGACGATCGCGTAGACCACGCCGATCATCATCGTCATGTACTCGATGACGTCGGGCGTCTCGGACGGATCGTCGTCATCGGCGATCCGGCGGTTGTTGAGCACCGCGATGGTGAGGACGACCGCACAGGCCGACGCCATGGCAATGCTCAGGACGAGCCATTCGGACATGGATATCTCCTCGTCAGCGGGATGACCGCGGCCGCAGCACGGCGACGGCGAACACCGCCGGGGCGGTGATCAGCAGGGTCGTGGACACCAGGGAGGGCCCGCTCCGCGGCTCCTTGCGGGTCGTGTTGCGGTACGCCGGAAGCGCCACGGGCCGGGGCTCCGCCGGCTTGGGCCGCACCGAGGGCTTCGGCGACGGCTTCGGTGCCGGCCTGGGCTCGGGCGCGGCCTTCAGCGGTGGTGGCGGTGGCGGCGGAGGAGGGGGCGGTGGCGGCTCCGGTGGTGGAGGGGGCGGTGGTGCCGGCGCCGGGGGCGGCGGAGGAGGTGGTGGTGGAGGTGGTGGCGGCTCCGGTGGTGGCGGGGGCGGGGGCGGAGGAGGCGGTGGCGGGGGAGGGGGCGGTGGTGGCTTCGGGGGTGGCGGGGGAGGTGGCGGCTCCGGTGTGGTGACCGCCACGCAGTCCCCGCCGCCCGCCACGGCGACCGAGGTACTGCCGTCGCCCTGCCCGATGGTGGCCACCGCGCAGGCGTCGGCGGTCGCGGGCTGCGGTACGGCTATCAGCCAGACGAGTGCGGCGGCTGTCGAGAGCCGCCCTATGCGGGATCCGTACACGAGCGGGAGCATGATCCACGTCGTCCCGCGACACGCGGCACTTCGCAGTGATTCGCCTGATGGTGGGACAATGAGCCGTTCATGTTTGCGCACGGTTGACGGCCCGGCAGTTCCCAGGCCACCGACCCCGATGCGCGTCCCGCCGAATTCTTCTCGGCCCGCGTTGAACGCCACCCCCGTGACGCCCCGTACCTAGGGCCATGAACGGCGCGGACTCGCGCCGCCATCGGAGCGACAAGACGACGTACTACGGGAGTCGACATGAATACCTGGCGCAACGCCTCGCTCGCGGTCACCGCCGCGGCCCTGTTGACGCTGACGACGGCGTGCGGTCAGGAGCAGGGCACGGCATCGCCCAAGGGGCAGTCGGTGGGCAACGCGGCCCCGGCGCAGCAGCCGGCGGAGGGCGGCTACGGCTCCGAGGCCGGCGGCTACGGCTCCGGCGCGGACGTGGCGGCCCCCAAGGCCGCGGGCCAACTCGGCGTGCAGGAGAGCAAGAAGCTCGGGAAGGTGCTCACCGACAGCGAGGGGTTCACGCTCTACCGCTTCGACAAGGACACCGCCCAGCCGCCGAAGTCGAACTGCGACGGCGACTGCGAGAAGGCCTGGCCCGTGGTCCCCGCCGGCGATGTCACCGCCGCCGCGGGAACCGATGAGGAGCTGCTGGGTGAGGTCGTCCGCACCGACGGCTCCAAGCAGCTCACCGTCGACGGCTGGCCGATGTACCGGTACGCGAAGGACACCGCGCCGGGACAGACCAACGGCCAGGGCGTCGGGGGCACCTGGTTCGCCTCCGCCCCCGACGGGAAGAAGGCGGCGGCCAACGCCGACAGCCCGGCCGTGGCCGAACCGGCCGACGCGGCAGGGCTTTCGGTCCGCAAGGACCCGGAACTCGGTGACATCGTCGTGGACAAGCGCGGTATGACGGTTTACCGGTTCACACAGGACTCCGCATGGCCGATGAAGACGGCCTGCACCGGCGACTGCCTCAAGAAGTGGCCGGTAGTCGCTCCCGTGTCCAAAAACTCGGTGGAAGGCGTCACCAAGAAGGGATTTGTCACTTTCGACCGCCCCGACGGCATCAAGCAGCAGACCATCGACTGCTGGCCTATCTACACCTTCGCCGGGGACGAGAAGCCGGGTGACGTGAACGGTCAGGGAGTCGGCGGCACATGGTTCGCGGTCTCGCCCGACTCCAAGCTCGTCGGCGCCAAGAAGTAACCGCCCAGTAGCCCCCAAGTGGCCCCGAACCACCGGGAATCGGTGAGTGAAGTGCCGGTCCGTCGCTGTGTGTGTACACGCAGCGACGGACCGGCCGTTGTTGCCACCGGAGTGTGACCAATAACGGATCCCTAATTTCCGTTTCCACTCGCTCTCTTGGCGGTCGATCAGTAGCCTCTGGTCAACACTGACCATGAACATGGCCGGATCGCCGTGGCGAACTTGTTGGAGACATCGATGGAGCGTCCCGCCTGGGCACCGCAAGGCATAGATATCTCGGTGCCGAGCGTGTCCCGCATGTACGACTTCTATCTGGGCGGATCGCACAATTTCGAGGTGGACCGGGAAGCCGCGCGGAAGGCCATGGAGTTCCTCCCGGGCCTTCCCAAGATCATGCAGGCCAATCGGGCCTTTATGCGCCGGGCCGTGCGGTACGCCGTCGACGCGGGGATCGACCAGTTCCTGGACATCGGCTCCGGCATCCCGACCTTCGGCAACGTCCATGAGGTCGCCCAGGCCGCCGACCCGCGGGCCAGGGTGGCGTACGTCGACCACGACCCGGTCGCCGTCGCGCACAGCCAGGCCGTGCTGGAGGGCAACGACCACGCGGTCATCGCCGCCGCCGATCTGCGCCGCCCCAAGGAGATCCTGGCGAACCCGGAAGTCACCGGACTGCTCGACCTGAACCGGCCGGTGGCCCTCCTGCTCGTCGCGGTGCTCCACTTCATCGAGGACGCCGACGACCCGCGCGGAGCGGTCGCCGAACTGCGCGAGGCACTGGCCCCCGGCAGCCTGATCGTCCTGACCCACGCCTCGTACGAGGGCATCCCGCTCTCCAAGGAGGAGGCGGACGGCACGGTCGGCGTCTACCGGAACATCCGCAACCCGCTCATCATGCGCACGCGTGAGGAGATCGGCTCGTTCTTCGAGGGGTACGAGATGGTCGAGCCGGGCCTCGTGTCGATGCCCGAGTGGCGGCCGGACACCCCGCAGTCGCCGGAGCAGGAAGACCCGTACGCCTTCTCGGGCTTCGGCGGGGTTGGGCGTAAGGCGTGAGTATTCCCGCCCAGGCCTCCGGTGAGCAGGACGCGGAACCGGACGGGCCGGAAGGCCGGCTCCGGAGATTCGCCACGATCTGGAGCCGGGCCATCTTCCCGCTGACGGCCACCTCCCTGACCCGGCCGGAGTTCGAGCAGCACCTGCTGCCGCTGGCCCGCGAGCTCAGCCTCACCCTGCACGCCCACCCGTTCGACGCCTCGCCCGCCGCCCGGATCGGCTCGGCGCTGGTCGACGCGCACTGCACCGACCCGGACGCCCTCAGCTCCACGCTCGGCGTCGTCGACTCCTACCTCGTCCTGTACTGCGGCGGCAACGGCCCCGGCGGACTCTCCACCGAGGACGCCCGCGCCCGCTGCGCCCGCATCCAGCACACCCTCGCCTCCGGCTTCTCCCAGGCCCTGCGCGAGCGCACCCTCGCCGAGCAGGAGGCCATCGCCCGCTCGGCGCTCACCGCCCGCTCGGATGCCGAACAGGCCCTGCACGCCACCGAGGCCCGCTTCCGCGCGGTCTTCAAGGACGCCGCCGTCGGCATCGGCATCGCCGACCTGGACGGCAACATCCTGGAGATCAACGACACGCTCACCAAGATGTTCGGCGGCCTGGAGCACCACGTCCGCAGCCACCGCGTCAACGAGTGGGTCCACCCCGAGGACTCGCCGCAGGTGTGGAAGTACTACAACGAGCTGGTACGGGGGGAGCGCGACCACTACCGGGTCGAGAAGGCGTACTACCGCAACGACGGCACGGTCCTGTGGACCAACCTCACCGTCTCCCTGCTGCGCGACCCCGAAGGGCGCCCCCAGTACCAGCTCGCGCTGATGGAGGACACCACCGAGCGCCGCCTGCTCAACCTGCGGCTGCGCTACGAGGCCACCCACGACGCGCTCACCGGACTGCCCAACCGGACCCTGTTCTTCGAGCGGCTGGAGAAGGTCCTCGCCGCCAAGGGCGGCACCCGCTTCGGCCTCTGCTACCTGGACCTGGACGGCTTCAAGGCCATCAACGACAGCCTCGGCCACGCGGCCGGCGACCGGCTCCTGGTCGAGGTCGCCGACCGGCTGCAGAGCTGCGCCACCGCGCCCGGCGAGATGGTCGCCCGGCTCGGCGGCGACGAGTTCGTGGCCCTGACCACCGGCCCGGAGACCGCCGACGCGGTGGACGAGCTCGCCGGCCGCATCCTCAACGTGCTCGCCACCCCGATCCGGCTGGACGGCCGCGAACTCACCGTGCGCGGCTCGATCGGCGTCGTCGAAGGGCCCTCCGGGGAGCGCACCGCCGCCGAGGTGCTGCGCAGCGCGGACATCACCATGTACCGGGCCAAGGCCCGGGGAGGCAACCGGTTCGAGCTCGCCGACGCCGAGGCCGACGCCCGCGCCATCACCCGCCACGGGCTGACCACCGCACTCCCCGCCGCGCTGGACCGGGGCGAGTTCTTCATCGAGTACCAGCCGCTCGTCCACCTGGGCGACGGGACCGTGCACGGCGCCGAGGCGCTCGTACGGTGGTGCCATCCGCAGCACGGCGTGCTCGGCCCCGACCGGTTCATCCCGCTCGCCGAGCACACCGGTCTGATCGTGCCGCTCGGGCGCTGGGTGCTGGAGGAGTCCGTCCGGCAGGCCAACTTCTGGAAGGAACGGCACAGCGACGGCGGTCCGCTGCGGATCAACGTCAACCTCTCGCCGACCCAGCTGCACCACCCCCGGCTGGTCGCCGAGACGGTCGACGTGCTGGAGCGCTCCGGTCTGGAGCCGGGAGCGCTCTGCCTGGAGGTGACCGAGTCCGCCCTGATCGGCGCCGACGACGATCTCCTCAAGCCGCTGCGGCAGCTCGCGGAGATGGGCGTCGACATCGCGCTCGACGACTTCGGCACGGGCTACTCGAACCTGGCGAACCTGCGGCGGCTGCCGGTGAGCGTCCTCAAGCTGGACCGCTCCTTCACCCGGGGCATGCAGCAGCACCCGGCCGACCCGGTCGACATGAAGATCGTCGAGGGGATCGTCTCGCTGGCCCACAGCCTGGAGCTGGCCGTCACGGTGGAGGGCGTGGAGACAGGGGCACAGGCCGAGCAACTGCGCCTGCTGGGCTGCGACACCGCCCAGGGCTGGTACTACGCCCGGCCCGGCGCCCCGGACCGGATCCACTCCCTGCTCCTGGCCGACGCGGTCTGAGGCGTACGGGTACCGGGTGTGGGGGAGTCACCCGGTCCCGGGCCCGTGCTCCAGCAGCATCCGCTGGAGCTCCCGGGCCGCCCGGGGCGGGGCCACATCGCTGCGGTGCGCCAGTGCGATCGTGCGCCGCAGCCCCGGCCTCGCCAGCGGGGTCCGCCGCAGGTCGTGGCCCGCCCGGTGCGCGGCCATGCTCGGCACCACCGCGATCCCGAGTCCCGCCCGTACGAAGCCGAGCACCGCGTCCATCTCGCCGCCCTCCACCGTGAACGAGGGCTCGAACCCCTCCGCGCGGCAGGCGGCGAGCGTCAGCTCCCGCAGGTTGTACCCGTGCCGGAACATCACCAGCGGGGCCCCTTCGAGATCGGCGATCCGGACCCGGCCGCCGCGCCCCGGGGCCGGCCCGGCGGCGGACGACACCACCACCAGGTCCTCCCGCAGCAGCTCCACCGTGGTCAGCGCGGGCGACGCGGCGGGCAGCGGCAGCACCACCAGGGCGAGGTCGAGCGCCCCGCGCGCCAGCTGCCGTACGAGGTCGTGCGAACCGCCCTCCTCCAGCAGCAGCCGCACCCCCGGATGGCGGTCGTGGAAGGCGCGCAGCACATCGGGCAGCAGCCCCGTACAGAGGCTCGGCGTCGCCCCGAGCCGCACCCGCCCGCTCCGCAACTGCACCAGCTCCTGCACCTCGTGGCGCGCGGTCTCCGCGTCCGCGAGGATCCGCCGGGCCAGTGGCAGCAGCGCCTCGCCCGCGTCGGTGAGGGCGATATTGCCCCGGGCCCGGCTGAACAGCTCGGCGCCCAGCTCCGTCTCCAGTGCCCGGATCTGCTGGGAGAGCGAGGGCTGCGAGACATGCACGGCCTCGGCGGCCCGGGTGAAGTGCAGGGTCTCGGCGACGGCCACGAAATAGGTGAGCTGCTGGAAGTGCATACACCCACGCTACCGCCTTCGATAGGCAAATCCTATGAAGATCAGCCAGACCATCTCTTGGACTGATCGGCGGCCCGCCCCTACCGTCGTGTCCATGGCATTGGCAACGCGGACGGACCGACGGCCGTCGATGACGCGTACGCTCTGGGACTCGACCGTCGGCAAGAAAACGATCATGGCCGTGACCGGTCTGATCATGCTGGGGTACCTCGTCGCCCACATGGTCGGGAACCTGAAGATCTTCTTCGGACCCGGTGAGTTCGACGGCTACGCGCACTGGCTGCGCACCATGGGTGAACCGATCCTGCACTACGAGTGGGCGCTGTGGATCGTCCGCGTGGGGCTGGTCGCCGCCGTCGTGCTGCACGGCATCTCCGCGTACCAGCTGAGCCGTCGCGACATCAGGGCGCGCCCCGCCAAGTACGTCCACAAGAGGCGCCGGGCGAGCTATGCCACCCGGACCATGCGCTGGGGCGGGATCATCCTCGCGCTCTTCATCGTGTGGCACATCCTCGACCTGACGACCGGCACCGTCCACACGAGCTTCGAGGCCGGACACCCGTACCAGAACGTCATCGACACCTTCTCCACCTGGTACGGCAACGTCATCTACATCACCGCGGTGCTCGCCATGGGCCTGCACGTCCAGCACGGGTTCTGGAGCGCCGCACAGACCCTGGGCGTCGGCAACGCGACCCGCGACCGTGTCCTGAAGACCCTCGCCAACGCCCTCGCGGCGGTGCTGACGCTGGGCTTCGTCTCCGTACCCGTCGCCGTCATGACCGGAGTGGTGAGCTGACATGCCCGACTACGCGCACTACGCCACGGGCGAGCCCGTCGTCGACACCAAGGCCCCCGAGGGCCCGGTCGCGGAGCGCTGGGACACCCGCCGCTTCCAAGCCAAGCTCGTGAACCCCGCCAACCGGCGCAAACATACGGTCATCGTCGTCGGCACCGGACTGGCCGGCGGATCGGCCGGCGCGACGCTGGCCGAACAGGGCTACCACGTCGTCCAGTTCTGCTTCCAGGACTCGCCCCGGCGCGCCCACTCGGTCGCCGCGCAGGGCGGTATCAACGCGGCGAAGAACTACCGCAACGACGGCGACTCCATCCACCGGCTCTTCTACGACACCGTCAAGGGCGGCGACTTCCGCGCCCGGGAGTCCAACGTCCACCGCCTGGCCCAGATCTCGGTGGAGATCATCGACCAGTGCGTCGCCCAGGGCGTCCCCTTCGCCCGCGAGTACGGCGGCCTCCTCGACAACCGCTCCTTCGGCGGCGTCCAGGTCTCCCGCACGTTCTACGCGCGCGGCCAGACCGGGCAGCAGCTCCTCCTGGGCGCCTACCAGGCGCTCTCCCGGCAGATCGCCACGGGCGGGGTCGAACTCCACGCCCGTACCGAGATGCTGGACCTGATCGTGGTCGACGGAAAGGCCCGCGGGATCGTCGCCCGCGACCTCGTCACCGGGAAGATCGACACCTACTTCGCCGACGCCGTCGTCCTGGCCACCGGCGGCTACGGCAACGTCTTCTACCTGTCGACCAACGCCATGAACTCCAACGCCACCGCCATCTGGCGGGCCCACCGGCGCGGCGCCTACTTCGCCAACCCCTGCTTCACCCAGATCCACCCCACCTGCATCCCGCGGACCGGCGACCACCAGTCCAAGCTCACCCTGATGAGCGAGTCGCTCCGCAACGACGGCCGCATCTGGGTCCCCAAGGCCAAGGGCGACGACCGCCCGGCCAACCTGATCCCCGAGGACGAGCGCGACTACTACCTGGAGCGCATCTACCCGGCCTTCGGCAACCTGGTGCCCCGCGACATCGCCTCCCGCGCCGCCAAGAACGTCTGCGACGAGGGGCGCGGCGTCGGCCCCGGCGGGCAGGGCGTCTACCTGGACTTCGCCGAGGCCATCGGCCGGATGGGCCGCAAGGCTGTCGAGGCGAAGTACGGCAACCTCTTCGACATGTACCAGCGGATCACCGACGAGGACCCCTACACGGTCCCGATGCGGATCTACCCCGCCGTGCACTACACGATGGGCGGCCTCTGGGTCGACTACGACCTCTCCACCACCATCCCCGGCCTCTTCGCCATCGGCGAGGCGAACTTCTCCGACCACGGGGCCAACCGGCTCGGCGCCTCCGCGCTGATGCAGGGCCTCGCCGACGGCTACTTCGTCCTGCCCTCCACGATCAACGACTACCTCGCCCGCAACCCGCACACCGAGAAGGTCGACGCGGAACACCCCGCCGTCGCCGAGGTGGTGGCGGAGACCGAGGACCGCATCAACCTGCTGCTCTCCGTCGACGGCGACCGCACCCCCGACTCCTTCCACCGCGAGATCGGTGAACTCATGTGGGAGTACTGCGGGATGGCCCGCACCGAGGACGGACTGCGCAAGGCGCTCGCCCGAATCCCCGAGATCCGCGAGGAGTTCTGGCGCCGCATCAAGGTCCCCGGCACCGGCGAGCAGTTCAACCAGTCGCTGGAGAAGGCCAATCGCATCGTCGACTACCTGGAGCTCGCCGAGCTCATGTGCCTCGACGCCCTGCACCGCGCCGAGTCCTGCGGCGGCCACTTCCGCGCCGAGTCCCAGACCCCGGACGGTGAGGCCGAGCGGCGCGACGAGGAGTTCTCGTACGCCGCCGCCTGGGAGTTCACCGCCACCGGCGGCGCCCCCGTCCTACACAAGGAAGACCTCGTCTTCGAGTACGTCCACCCCACCCAGCGGAGCTACGCATGAAGCTCACCCTGCGCGTCTGGCGCCAGCAGAACCCCGAGACGCCCGGCGCCATGGCCACCTACGAGGTCGACAACATCTCCGCCGACATGTCGTTCCTGGAGATGCTCGACACCCTCAACGAGGAGCTCACCCTCGCCGGTGACGAGCCCGTCGCCTTCGACCACGACTGCCGCGAGGGCATCTGCGGCGCGTGCAGCCTCGTCATCAACGGCGACGCCCACGGCCCGGAGCGCACCACCACCTGCCAGCTCCACATGCGGTCCTTCGCCGACGGCGACACGATCGACATCGAACCGTGGCGGGCCTCCGCCTTCCCGGTGATCAAGGACCTGGTCGTGGACCGCTCGTCCTTCGACCGGATCATCCAGTCGGGCGGCTACATCTCCGCCGCGACCGGCACCGCCCCGGACGCGCACGCCACCCCGGTGCCCAAGCCGGACGCCGACTTCGCCTTCGAGCACGCCGAGTGCATCGGCTGCGGGGCCTGTGTCGCGGCCTGCCCCAACGGCTCGGCGATGCTCTTCACCTCGGCCAAGGTCAACCACCTGAACGTCCTGCCGCAGGGCGCCCCGGAGCGCGAGACCCGGGTCCTGGACATGGTGGCCCAGATGGACGAGGAGGGGTTCGGCGGCTGCACCCTGACCGGCGAGTGCGCCACCGCCTGCCCGAAGGGCATCCCGCTGCCCTCGATCGCGGCGATGAACAAGGAGTGGCTGCGCGCGACGCGCAAGGTCCGTCGCTGAAGCGGGAGTTGATCCCGTACGGCCCTGAGTTCGTACGGCCCCGACCATGCGAACTCGGGGCCCTACGGGGATCAACTCCCCAGCGCCTTCGCCAGATGGGGTGCGGTACGGCTCTCCGCCGCCCGCGCCACCTCCTCGGGCGTACCGGTCGCCACGATCCGGCCGCCCCGGTCCCCGCCGCCGGGCCCCAGGTCGATCACATGGTCGGCGCCCGCCACCACGGCCATGTCGTGCTCCACGACCACCACCGTGTTGTGCGCGTCCACCAGGCCGTGCAACTGCCGCATCAGCACCTCCACATCGGCCGGATGCAGACCGGTCGTCGGTTCGTCCAGCAGATACAGGGTGTGCCCGCGCCGGGTGCGCTGGAGCTCGGAGGCGAGCTTGATCCGCTGGGCCTCCCCGCCGGACAGCTCCGTGGCGGGCTGCCCGAGCCGCAGATAGCCGAGACCCACGTCCAGCAGGGTGGTGAGCGCACGCTCGGCGGCCGGGGTCCCGGCGAAGAAGCCCGCCGCCGACTCCACGGTGAGATCGAGGACCTGAGCGACCGTCAGCCCGCGCAGCGTGACCTCAAGCGTCTCCGGGTTGTAGCGCGCGCCGTGGCAGTCCGGGCAAGGGGCGTACGTGCTGGGCAGGAAGAGCAGCTCCACCGAGACGAACCCCTCGCCCTGGCAGGTCTCGCACCGCCCGCCACTCACGTTGAACGAGAACCGCCCCGCCGTGTAGCCCCGCTCCCGCGCGGTATCCGTCTGTGCGAAGAGCTTCCGTACGGTGTCGAACAGCCCGGTGTACGTGGCCAGGTTGGACCGGGGCGTCCGGCCGATCGGCTTCTGGTCGACCTGGACGAGCCGGTCCACCGCACCGAGCCCGGTGGCCTCGGCGCAGAACTGCTCGCCCGCCCCGGCCTCCTCACCCGCCTGCCGGTCCGCCAGCACCCCGGCGAGCACCTGCCCCACCAGGGTCGACTTGCCCGACCCGGACACACCGGTCACCGCCGTGAACACCCCGAGCGGGAAGGCCGCGTCGACCCCGCGCACGTTGTGGCGGTCCACGCCGGAGAGCCGGATCCACCCGGAAGGGCTGCGCGGCTCCCGTACCGGCGCGGGCTCGCCCTCCTCCGGGAACAGGAACCGCCGCGTCGCCGACTCCGGCACCTCGGCCAGTCCCTCCGGCGGCCCGCTGTGCAGCACCCGCCCACCGTGCTCCCCGGCCAGCGGCCCCACGTCCACCAGCCAGTCCGCCCGCCGCACCACATCCATCTGGTGCTCCACCACGAAGACCGAGTTCCCGGCTTCCTTCAGCCGGCCGAGCACCGCGAGCAGGGACTCCGTATCGGCGGGGTGCAGCCCGGCCGACGGCTCGTCCAGTACGTAGACGACCCCGAAGAGCCCCGAACGCAGCTGGGTCGCCAGCCGCAGCCGCTGCAACTCGCCCGAGGAGAGCGTCGGAGCCGTACGGTCCACGCTCAGATACCCGAGCCCCAGCTCCGTCACCGTGCCGATCCGGGCCAGCAGATCGGCCGTCAATACCCGTGCCGTCTCCTCACCGCCGGCCCCGGCGCCGGAGAGCACCTCGGCCAGCTCGGAGAGGGGCAGCGCGGCCAGCTCCGCGATGGTCCGCCCGGCGAAGGTCACCGCCATCGCCTCCGGCCGCAGCCGGCTGCCGCCGCACACCGGGCACGGCGCACTGGTCAGGAAACGCTCGGCCTTCGCCCGCAGTGTCCGGCTCTTCGTATCGGCGAAGGTGTGCAGCACATAGCGCCGGGCGCTCATGTACGTGCCCTGGTACGGGCGTTGGATCCGGCCCGCGTCCCGCACCGGATGCACCGTCACCACCGGCTGCTCGTCGGTGAAGAGGATCCACTCCCGGTCCTCCGCCGCCAGCTCGCGCCACGGCCGGTCGACGTCGTACCCCAGGGTGTCCAGAACATCGCGCAGATTCTTCCCCTGCCAGGCCCCCGGCCACGCGGCGATCGCGCCGTCCCGGATCGACAGCGAGGGATCGGGGACGAGCAGCTCTTCGGCCGTCCGGTGGATCCGCCCCAGGCCGTGGCACTCGGGGCAGGCCCCGGCCGCCGTATTGGGGGAGAACGCGTCGGAGTCGAGCCGCTCGGCCCCTGCCGGGTAGTCCCCGGCCCGGGAGAACAGCATCCGCAGCGAGTTGGAGAGCGTGGTGACCGTCCCCACGGACGACCGGGCCCCGGGTGCGGAGCGCCGCTGCTCCAGGGAGACCGCGGGCGGCAGCCCGGTGATCTCCCCGACGGCGGGTGCGCCCACCTGGTGGATGAGCCGGCGCGCGTAGGGGGCGACCGACTCGAAGTAGCGGCGCTGGGCCTCGGCGTAGATCGTGCCGAACGCCAGCGAGGACTTGCCGGACCCGGAGACCCCGGTGAAGACCGTGAGGGTGTCGCGCGGGATGTCGACGTTCACGTCCTGGAGGTTGTGCTCGCGCGCGCCGCGCACCCGGACGTACGGATCGTGGGGGGAGTGCATGGGGCTCGGCTCCGTACATGAGGGGGACAAACAGTTCGATTCTAGGCGCGGGTGGTGGTGCAGGCCGGTCACCCGGGATCGCCCGGACCGCTCAGCGGCCCTGCCGTACGACCCCGGCCAGCCGCCGCAACGAGTCCACCAGCGCCTCACGGTCGTACGTACTGGTCGTGACGAGCACCTCGTCCGCCCCGGTCTCCTTGATCGCCGTCTCCAGCTGCTCCGTCACCTGCTCCTCGGTGCCGTGGATGTGGCCGTCGAGCCCGCGCTCGTACAGCGCGCGCTCCTTGGCGGTCATCGTGCGGCTCTCGATCTCCTCGGCCTGCGCCAGCGGGGGGAAGCTGCCGTGGGTGCGGGCGTATGCCATGGCCCAGGCCTCCGGGACCAGCAGGCGCCGGGCGTCCTCCTCGGTGTCGGCGACGGCGACCGTGCCGGAGACGATCACCTCGGGGCGCTCGGCGCGGGCGGAGGGGCGGAAGTCCCTGCGGTACACCTCGATGGCGCGCAGCACCTTCTCGCGGCCGCGCAGATCGCCGATGACGAGGGGGAGTCCGGCGGCCGCCGCGACCGCCGCACCCTCGCCGATCGCCAGGACGTACGCGGGGATGTGCAGGCCCTCCGCCGGGCGGGCGTGCACCTGGGGGTGGGCGCGCTGGGTGCCGTCGATCCAGCCGAGCAGCTCGGCGAGGCGGCCGGGGAAGTCCTCCGCGTCCTCCTTGCCGTGGCCGAGCGCCCGGCGTACGCCGTCGGTGAACCCCACGGAACGGCCGAGCCCCATGTCGATCCGGCCGGGGAAGAGGGAGGCGAGCACCCCGAACTGCTCGGCCACGACGAGCGGCTGGTGGTTGGGGAGCATCACCCCGCCGGTCCCGACCCGGATGGTGGAGGTCGCGCCGGCGACGGCGGCGGCCAGGACCGTCGGCGCAGACCCCGCGACGCCCGGCACGCTGTGGTGTTCGGAGACCCAGAAGCGGTGGTAGCCCAGCGCCTCCACCTCCCGCGCCAGCGTCACGGTGTCGCGGAGTGCCTGGGGGCCGTCGTGCCCCGCACGGGTGCGGGAGCGGTCCAGGAGGGAGAACCGGGTCGAAGCGATCACAGAGCTCACACCCTCTTCAACGCCCCCGACCGGTGAGGATTCCCGTGGCGCGATCCGAACGAAGGGCTCCACGGCCGCGGTTTCCCGGGGCGGACGGCGCCGGAGCTTCCTAAGCTGGCCGGGTGAACAACGACGCCCGGCCGCTGGCCGTATTCGACCTCGACGGCACGCTCGCCGACACGGCCCACCGGCAGCACTTCCTGGAGGGCGCGAAGCGCGACTGGTCCGGCTTCTTCGCGGCCGCACCGGACGATCCGCCGCTGGCCGAAGGGGTGGCCCTCGTGCTCGCGAGCGCCGAGGAGTGCGAGATCGTCTATCTGACCGGGCGGCCCGAGCGCTGCCGCCGGGCCACCGTCGAGTGGCTGAGCCGTCAGGGGCTGCCCGAGGGGCAGCTGTTCATGCGGCGCAACGACGACCGGCGCCCGGCCCGCCGGACGAAGCTGGACATCCTCCGGCGGCTGGGCCGGTCGCGTGAGGTGCGCATGCTCGTCGACGACGACGAGCTGGTCTGCGATGCGGCCGAAGTGGCCGGATTCCCTGTGGTGCGGGCCCGCTGGTTCGACCCGTCACAGGCGCTGAAGGATGCACAGGAGCGCGACGGGCGTACCTGATCAGGCGTTTTCGTCGAGCCGGAAGCCCACCTTCAGACCTACTTGGTAGTGCGCGATTCGGCCATCCTCGATATGGCCGCGCACTTGGCCAATCTCGAACCAGTCGAGATTGTGCAACGTTTCTGCGGCTCTTGCGACGCCGTTCCGGATCGCCGCGTCGATGCCCTCCTCGGAGGTTCCTACGATTTCGGTGACCCGATAGGTGTGGTTGGACATATTTTGTCTCCTCTCTGGTGACCACGGTGCCTCAATCCCGGGTGTCGCGCGAGGGGGCGAGTGGGGCGAATCAGGACGAGCACGCGTCTTGACCTACTCATTGGTCCATACCAAAATTCAGCCAAACACCCGTGCGAGCGTCGCCCGCAATCCCCCCACACCGGGTCCTGATTTCGTCGTGT
The DNA here is from genome assembly GCF_014650075.1 of Streptomyces microflavus. Taxonomy (GTDB): domain Bacteria; phylum Actinomycetota; class Actinomycetes; order Streptomycetales; family Streptomycetaceae; genus Streptomyces; species Streptomyces microflavus. Next base: position 507,318 of record NZ_BMUG01000003.1, read on the forward strand.
CGTTTCGCAGAAGGTGACTACGTGAAGAACCGCATACTCGTCGGAGCCGTCGCGCTCGTTTCGTCCGTCACGCTGAGCGGATGTGGCTACTTCTCCGGTTCGGGTGGCGGTGACCGCACGGTGACGGTGTGGCTGATGAAGGACAGCGTCTCGTCGGGATTCCTGGAGAAGTTCACCAGCTCTTACGAGAAGGAGAACCCTTCCATCGAACTGGAGTTCAAGATCCAGGAATGGGGCGGCATCGGCCCCAAGGTTCTGGACGCCCTGGAGAGCGATGACGCCCCGGATGTGATCGAGGTCGGAAACACGCAGGTGGCGCAGTACGCGGAGAGCGGCGGCCTGCGCGACCTCACCCTCGAATCGATGCGCGACCTCGGCAGCGAGGACTGGCTGCCCGGCCTCGCCCAGCCCGGCCAGATCAGCGGTGTGCAGTACGGCATCCCCTGGTACGCGGCCAACCGCGTGGTGATCTACAACAAGGAGACCTTCAAGGACGCGGGCATCACCGCCGTCCCCAAGACCCGCGCCGAGTGGCTCAAGACCACCGAGAAGCTCAACACCCAGGGCAAGCAGGGCATTTACCTGGCCGGCCAGAACTGGTACGTACTGGCCGGATTCATCTGGGACGAGGGCGGCGAACTCGCCGAGGGCGGCGGCGGTGACTGGCGGGGCACGCTGGACACCCCCGAGGCGCTCGCAGGAATGAACTTCTACAAGGAACTCCAGGCGCTCGGCGACGGGCCCATGGACTCCGACGAGGAGAAGCCCCCGCAGAACGACGTATTCGCCGAGGGAGACGTCGCCCAGATCATCTCGCTCCCCGGAAGTGCCGCGCTCATCGAGCAGAAGAATCCCGAACTCAAGGGAAAGCTCGGCTACTTCCCCATTCCCGGGAAGACCGCCAAGGCCCCCGGCTCCGTCTTCACCGGCGGCTCGGACCTCATCGTGCCGAAGAACGCCGACCAGCGCAGCGCCGGTATCGCCGTCGTCAAGGCGCTGGCGAGCGAGAAGTGGCAGACCGAACTCGCCCGCTCCATGAGCTACGTCCCCAACAAGCCCCGGCTCGCCCACGTCGTCGAGGGCGAGGAGGGCACCGCCGCGATGGCCGAAGGGGCGAGCCAGGGCCGCGCCACGCCCAACTCCTCGCAGTGGGCCAAGGTCGAGGCGGAGAACCCGATCAAGCCGTACATGACGGCGGTGCTCACTGGCGCCGACCCGGCCGCGGCGGCGAAGAAGGCGTCGGAGCGCATCACGGCCATGCTCGCCGGCAGCTGATCCGGCGGCCGCCCCGCACGGGCGGCGGCCCTGGGGATTCAGCCGTCGCACATCCCCGCGCTCCACAGCGGTCACGTCGAATCCAGCCGGTGACGGAAGAAGTAAGGGGCCGGGCCTTCGCTCCCCGCGAAGGCCCGGCAGCCGCCCTTGCTGATCCGTCCCCGGAGACTGCCATGACCGTGCTGCCCACCGCCCCGCCCGCCTCGGTACCCACCCGGTCCGCCCCGTCGGCCCCGCCCGCCCCCCGTTCCCCCGAACCGGCCTACCGGGTCTCCCTCGCCACCGGCCAGGAGGACGTACGTGCCGCGCAGCGCCTGCGCCACCAGGTGTTCGCCGGTGAGCTCGGAGCCAGGCTGGAGGGGCCCGAACCCGGCATCGACAGCGACGCGTTCGACGCGTACTGCGACCACCTGCTGGTCCGCGAGACCGCGACCGGCGAGGTCGTCGCCACCTACCGCCTGCTGCCGCCCGACCGCGCCCGGATAGCCGGCCGGCTCTACGCGGAGAGCGAGTTCGACATCACCCGCCTCGCCCCGATCCGCGAGGACCTCGTCGAGGTCGGCCGCTCCTGCGTCCACCCCGCCCACCGCGACGGCGCCGTGATCGCCCTCGTCTGGGCCGGACTCGCCCGCTACATGGAACGCTCGGGCCACACCTGGCTGGCGGGCTGCTGCTCCCTGCCGCTGGCCGACGGCGGCACGCTCGCCGCCCGCAGCTGGAACACCGTACGCACCGCACACCTGGCCCCCGAGGAGTACTGGGTCACCCCGCACCGCCTCTGGGACTCCTCCACCCACCCCGACGCCGGCCCCGGCTCCCGGGCCGACCTGCCGCCCCTGCTCCGCGGCTACCTGCGGCTCGGCGCCTGGGTCTGCGGAGCCCCGGCGTACGACCCCGAGTTCAACGTCGCCGACCTGTACGTCCTGCTCTCGCTGCGCCGCACCGACCCGCGCTACCTGCGCCACTTCCTCTCCCTCGTCCCGCAGGCATGACCGGCTCCCGTACCGCGGGCACCAGCGCCTCCCGCCCCGGAGGCGTGAGCGCCTGGCTGCCCGTCGCCCCCTGCACCCCGCAGGCCTGCGCCCGGCACACCGGAGCGGTCCGCCCCCCGCTCCCCGCGCTCCTGCGGCTCCTCGCCGGCTGCACGTGGACACTGCTGGGGGTGGCCTGCGCCCTGCCGGTCCGGCTGCTCCCGGCTCCCCCGCGCGGGTGGCTGGTGCGGCGCTGGGCGCAGGGCGTACCGCGTGCCTTCGGCGTACGGGTGACGGTCCGGGTGCATCCGTACGACCCCGGCTCCGGCGGCGAGCTGGTCGTCGCCAACCACATCTCCTGGCTGGACATCCCCCTCGTCGCCTCCGTGCTGCCGGGCCGGATGCTCGCCAAGAGCGAGGTCGGGCGCTGGCCCCTGCTCGGACGGCTCGCCGGGCTCGGTGGCACGCTCTTCATCGACCGGGACCGGCTGCGCACGCTGCCGGGGGCCGTGGACACCGTCGCCGCGGCGCTGCGCGCGGGCTCCCGCGTGGTGGCGTTCCCCGAGGGCAGCACCTGGTGCGGGCGGGGGAGCGGCGGGGTGTTCCGGCCTGCGGTGTTCCAGGCGGCGATCGACGCGAAGGTCTCCGTACGACCGGTCCGCATCACCTACGGCACCGCGGGCGCGGTCGCGTTCGTCGGGGACGATCCGCTCGCCGCCTCCCTCTGGCGGGTGGTGCGGGCGGCCGGGCTCACCGCCGAGGTCGACGTCCTCGCCCCGATCCCCGCAGGCGCCCGCGCGCTCGTCCCCGCGAGCGGCGGGCCCGGCCGCCGCGCACTGGCCCGCGCCGCCCGGGCCGCCGTCGTCGGTACCGACCTGACGGCGACGGCTCGGGCAGCGGCGGATCAGACCGCCGTGGCCAGCGACAGGGCGAACCGGCCGGCCGCGTCCGTCCACCACTGAGCGAGGTCGAGCCCGGCGGCGGCCAGCTCCTCGCGGACGTCCTCCTGGCGGAACTTCGACGAGATCTCCGTACGCAGCTCCTCACCTGCCTCGAAGGGCACCACCAGGTCCAGCTCCCGGATCTTCACGCTCAGCGCCCGGCGGGCGCGCAGCCGCATCTCGATCCACCGCTGTTCCCGGTTCCACACGGCGACATGCTCGAAGTCCTCGAGCGGGAAGTCCGCGCCCAGCTCCCGGTTGACGACGTTCAGCACGTTCTTGTTGAAGGCCGCCGTCACGCCCGACGCGTCGTCGTACGCCGCGACCAGCGTCTCCTCGTCCTTGACCAGATCCGTGCCGAGCAGCAGCGCGTCGCCGGGGGACAGGAGCGAGCGCACCGAGTGCAGGAACGTGGCCCGCTCGTCGGGCAGCAGATTGCCGATCGTGCCGCCCAGGAAGGCGACCAGCCGGGGCCCCGGCGTGCCGGGCAGCGCCAGACCGCCGGTGAAGTCCGCGATGAGCGCGTGCACGGAGAGCCCGGGACGCTCGGCGAGCAGCGCCTCGGCCGCCCCCGTCAGCGCGCTCTCGCTCACGTCCACCGGCACGTAACTGTGCAGCTCCGGCAGGGCGTCCAGCAGATGACGGGTCTTCTCCGACGAGCCCGAGCCCAGCTCGATCACGGTCCGGGCCCCCGAGGCCGCGGCGATCTCCTCGGAGCGCTCCTCCAGGATCTCCCGCTCCGCGCGGGTCGGGTAGTACTCGGGCAGCCGGGTGATCTCCTCGAACAGTTCGCTGCCGCGCGCGTCGTAGAACCACTTGGGCGGCAGCGTCTTCGGGTGCCGGGTCAGCCCGCTCAGGACGTCGGCGCGCAGCGCCGCGTCCGTCGCGTCCTCCGGCAGGGTGCGGGTCAGCAGGAAAGGGCTCACGCGGCGGGCTCCTTGAGCGGTGTGGGGGTGACGGCTGCGGAGGTCGCGACCAGCAGGGTGCGGTCGGGGACCTCGCGCCAGCGCGGATCGTCGTCGTACGGCTCCGAGGCCACCGCGGTCGAGCGGCCCGGGTCGTGGAGGTACCAGAGAGTGTCGCCCCAGGCGGTGGCCACGATGGCGGTGCCGTCGGTGACCAGCAGGTTGAGCCGGGAGCCGGGGGCCGCTTCCGCGACCTCCCGGACGGTCTCCGCGACCGCCGTCGGCAGGTCGTCCCCGGCGGCGACGCGGTGCAGGATCAGCGCCCAGACCAGCGCGGAGTCGTTGCGCGCCGCCAGCGACAGCAGCTCCTGCGCGGGCAGGGCGGCGGCCGGGCCCGCCAGCGAGCCGGGCCAGCCCGGCACCGCGCCGTTGTGGCTGAAGAGCAGCCGCCCGGCGGCGTAGGGCGCGGCCGCGGCCTCCCCGTCCGCACCCGCCTCGGTGGCGTCCCGTACGGCGGCGAGCAGCGCGGTGGACCGCACCACCCGGGCCAGATCGGTGAACGTCTGGTCGTGCCAGATCGGCCCCTGGCGCCGGTAGCGGCCGGGCACCGGGTCGCCGTCCGCGTACCAGCCGACGCCGAAGCCGTCCGCGTTGACCGTGCCGTACCGCTGGCGGCGCGGCGCCCAGGACTGGCGCACCAGGGAGTGCGGCGGCGCGGAGAGCACGGTCCCGAGGGCCACCGGATCGCCCACATAGGCGATATGACGGCACATCAGGCGTCCCTCGCGGTGCGGAACCCGGAGAAGATCTGGCGCCGCACCGGCAGGTCCCAGTTGCGGAACGTGCCCCGGCAGGCGACCTGGTCCACGGCGAACGAGCCGCCGCGCAGCACCTTGTGGCCCGGTCCGAAGAACACGTCCGAGTACTCCCGGTAGGGGAACGCCACGAAGCCCGGATAGGGCAGGAAGTCGCTGGAGGTCCACTCCCACACATCGCCGATCAGCTGACCCGCGCCGGAAGGCGCCCGGCCCGCCGGATACGCGCCGGCCCGGGCCGGGCGCAGATGGCGTTGGCCCAGATTGGCGTGCTCGGGTGTCGGGTCCGTATCGCCCCAGGGATAGCGCAGCGAACGCCCGGTGGCGGGATCGTGCCGGGCGGCCTTCTCCCACTCGATCTCGGTGGGCAGCCGCCTGCCCGCCCAGCGCGCGTACGCGTCCGCCTCGTACCAGCTGACGTGCAGAACCGGCTCGTCCTCGGGCACCGGCTCGGTCACCCCGAACCTGCGGCGCAGCCACTGCCCGGCGTCGCGGTGCCAGAACAGCGGTGCGGTCAGACCGTGTTCACGGACCATGTCCCAGCCCTCGGGCGCCCACCAGCGGGGGTCGGTGTACCCGCCGTCCGCCATGAACCGCTGATACGCGCCGCAGGTGACGGGCGAGGTGTCCAGATGGAACGCGGCCACCTCCCGCCGGTGCGCTGGCCGTTCGTTGTCCAGGGCCCACGGCTCGGCGGAGGTGCCCATGGTGAACGGGCCTGCCGGGACCAGGACTTCACCGGGCAGGGACCCGGCGTCGGTGGGATCGGGCGGCGCGGGTGCGGTCAGCGCGGCCGGGCCCGAGCGGAGCTGATGGGTGATCAGCATGGTCTCGTCGTGCTGCTGTTCGTGCTGGGCGATCATCCCGAAGGCGAACCCGGCCCGCTCCAGCGGCCGCCCGCCCTCGTGGAGCGGGGCGGCCTCCAGGATGTCCAGGGCCCTGCCCCGGACGTCGGAGGCGTACGTCCGCGCCTCGGCGGGCGCCAGCAGCGGCAGCGAGGGCCGTGCGGAGCGGGGGTGCTCGAAGGCGTCGTACAGCCCGTCTATCTCCGGGCGCAGCGCCTGCCGGCCGCCCACGGCCCGGAGCAGCCACTGCTCCTCCTGGTTGCCGATGTGGGCCAGGTCCCAGACGAGCGGGGACATCAAGGGGGAGTGCTGGGCGGTGAGTTCGCCGTCCTCCACGCTGTCGGTCAGGGTGGCGGTGCGCGCGCGGGCGGTCAGCAGCGCGTCGAGGGCGCGCCGGCGCAGCGCCTCGGGGTCGTGGCTGCCGGGGGCCGGCGGGAAGCCGTCCGCGGCGGGTGCGGAGGGGGCACGGTCGTCGGTCATGCTGAGGTCACCCTTCCGGAGTGCGGCGGAGCGGCCGGCCCGTTCGCGGGGCCGTCGGGGGAGCCCGTCAGCAGGGACAGGCCGGCGAGAGCGCCCGGTCGGAGCAGGTCGTCGGCCGGACATCGGCCCCGGGCCACATACCGGTCGTTGAAGGCCGCCACGGTGTTCCGCACCGGCTCACTCGCGCCCATCCGGTCCAGCGCGGTGAGCGCCGTCTCGAAGCAGACGACGGCCGCCGCCCTCAGCTCCGGATCGGCCAGGCCCTCGCGGGCGGCCGTCGTCCAGAGCGGGTTGCGCGGAGCGGCTGCGGAACCCGCCGACTCGGCCAAGGGCTTCACGGTGCGGTACACGGTCTCGGCGGCCTCCGGGTCGTCGAACAGGGCGGTGGCGACGGCGAGCGGCACCAGCCACCCGTCGGCGCCGCTCTGCGCGTCGATCATGCGCAGTTCGAGGTGCCCGCGCGGCCGGACCGGCGGGAAGAGGGTGGTGATGTGGTAGTCGAGATCGGCCTGGACCGGCGGGCGGGGCGCACCCGTGCGGATCCACTCCCGGAAGGTGAGGCCCTCCGGTACGTCCCAGGGGCCGTCCTCGCGGCGCACGCACATCACGGTCGTGTCCAGCACGTGCGAGGCCCACGCCTCGCGCGGCGGAAGTCCGCCGCCCGGCGCCAGCGTCCGTACGGGGTCGAGATCGGCCCACAGGGACTGCCGGGTGGACTTCCAGCCGGTCCGGCGGCCCTGCTGGAACGGCGAGTTGGCGAACGCGGCCACCAGGACGGCACCGAGCAGATGGGTGAGCTGCCAGCGCCGCCCGTAGCCGAGCGGTCCCGGCTCCTCCTCGCCCGCATCCAGACAGACCTGCACGGAGGCGGAGGTGCACATCATCGCCCGCCCGGCCGGACCTGCCCGGTCGAGCGCCGCCTCCATCGCGTCGTAACGCGGCTCGCGCAGCCTGCGGTGCGGCGTCTGCCACGGGTCCACGCCGAGCCCGACCGGTGCGAGCCCGGCCCGGCCGAGCGAACCGCGGACGGCGGCCAGATCCGCCGCGGTCGTCTCGATGCACTCCATCAGGGAGCCGGCCGGCTGTGAGCTGAGCTCCAGCTGCCCGCCCGGCTCGAACGTCAGTGCGGCGCTCAGGGGCAGTTCACGGAGCGCCGCGACCGCGCTGTCGAGCCGTTCCCCGTCGACGGGGACGGCGGGATGTTCCCGGTCATGGATGAGCCATTCGAGTTCCACCCCCACGATGCGAGGGGGACCCGTCTTGAAACATATGCCGCGCAGTAAATCCTGTGCCGCACCCTCGTCGAGGGGTGCGGTGTCCAGGCGTGGGCCGGGGCCGCCGGGTGTGTCCGAGGACATGGGGCGCCTCCTTCTCAGTTGCGTACCTACCACCCAAACCCGTACCCCGGGATCGCACAAGAGTGCCCCCGAGCCACCGGAAAAGCGGTTGCCGCCGCACCGCTTCCACGACCAGCATGCGCCGTACGCTGCACACCGGCGAGCGCCGGTCAGCTCCAGCCGTACCGCTCCCGCAGCCGCCCGGTGACGGAATCGAACCGGTCCCGGTCCAGCGCGCACGCCTCGCGCCGCATGCCGTCCTCGTGGACCCGCAGCACCCGGTCCAGATCGACCCAGGACTGCCGGCCGGAGCTGTCCCAGGGACCGGCCCCCAGCGCCACCCACTCGTGGTCCATGTCGTGCCGCTTGCTGGAGAGCTGGACGGCGAGCAGCGTCCCCGCCGGCTCCCGGGCCACGACGAGCACCGGCCGGTCCTTGCCGCGGCCGTCGTTCTCCTCGAACGGCACCCAGGTCCAGACGATCTCGCCCGGATCGGGGTCGCCGTCACGGTCGGGCGCGTACGAGGTGCGGACCGGGCCGACCTCGTGGGGATCGGCCTGGACGGTGGCGGTCGGACCGGTGCTGCCGGGAGGTACGGGCGGGCTGTCGGTGCGCTGTGCGCTGTGGTGGAACGTCATCGCAACACCGTAGGACGTGCACGGCCCGATCCCGGGAGCGGGTCCGCCGAACGGGGGCCGCGGCGAGCCGCCGCGGCCCGGCGCCCCCGGCGCAAAGCCCGGCCCGGCGGATCTGGAAGACTGCCGGACGCCATGAGCCAGTTACCCAAGCAGCCCGCCGAAGTCTCCGTCCCGACCAGCGCGGATGTCGCGCGCCTCGCCGGAGTCTCCCGGGCCACCGTGTCGTACGTCCTGAACAACAACGCCACCGTCCGGATCAGCGAACCGACCCGGCACCGCGTCAGGGAGGCCGCCACACAACTCGGTTACGTCCCGCACGCGGCCGCCCGCAGCCTGCGCGCCGGACACAGCCGCCTGGTGCTGCTGCCCTCCGGCCATATACCGGCGGGCCCGCTGCACCAGCGCTTCTTCCAGGAACTCCAGGCGGGACTGCGCCGCCTGGACTACACCGTCGTCCAGTACGGCAGCGCCGGCCTCGCCGACGACGAGGCGGTCCGGGCCTGGGCCGAACTGCGGCCTGTCGCCGTCGTCGTCCCTCCCGGCATCACCCTCACCCCGCACGGCACGGACGTCCTCACCCGCTCCGGCGCCAAGGCGGTGATCACGCTCGGCCCGGAGCCGGTGGAGGGCGCCCACGGACTGGTCATGGACCAACGGCGGGTCGGCGCCAGCGCCGTCGGCCACCTGCTGGCCCGGGGCCGCCGCCGCATCGGGGTGGTCATGCCCCGGGAACCCGGCCTGGAGCCGTTCTCGGGACCCCGCCTCACCGGGGCCCGGCAGACCGCGGAACCGGCCGGGGCCCACATCCTGCCCCTCCCGCTCCGCTACGACGAGGAGTCCGCGGCGGAGCTCGCGGAGCGCTGGCCGGAACTGGGCCTGGACGCCGTGTTCGCGTACAACGACGAGTACGCCATGCTCCTGATGCGGGCGCTCCAGGACACGGGCGTCGAGATACCCGGGGACACGGCGGTCGTCGGAGCGGACGACCTGCTGCTCGGCAGACTGCTGCGGCCCCGCCTCAGCACCGTCCGGATGGAGCTCGCCATGGAGCACGCGCTCGCCGAGACCATCGACCGCCTCGTCCACCACCCGGGCACCGCCCCCGTCCACCACGACCTGCTGCGCACCAGCGCCGTCCACCGCGAGTCCAGCTAGGCCCTGATCCGCCGGAGGCGTCCTGGACCGCCCCGGGCGCGACGACATGCGCGGTGACCGGCGGATGTCTAGCGTCGGGTCCATGAGTCATCCGCAGAGTTACGAGCTCCTCCTGATCCCCGACCACAGCAGGACGCGGACCGGAGCCCCCGGGCGGCCGATCCGCTCGGCGGTCGTGGCCGCCACCGGCGATACGGGGGCCTCGGGCTACCCCCGGTACGCGGGAGAGGGCATGGAGGCGGACATCGACCCGGAGACCCGCACGGTGGAGGCCGTGCTGATCGACGGCGACGAGCTGGACCCCGGCATGTCGGTCCAGGTCGCCGAGGGGAACCGCCCGACCGGCTGAACGGACAGCCGTACCCGGACACGACGGACGGCCGCTCCCGGGCACGACGGAAGGGCCCCGACCGCACGGCACCGCTTGTGCGGTGCCGGATCAGGTCCCTTCGGTTCGCGCCGTGCGCCGGTACGGCGGCTACTGGGGCTCCGGCTGTCCCTGCCCGGCCTCCGCCGCCCGCTTCTGCTCCTCCACGGACTTGCGGACCTCGTCCATGTCCAGCTTCCGGGCCTGGCCGATGACGTCCTCCAGGGCCGCCTCCGGCAGGGCGCCGGGCTGCGAGAACACCGCGACGTTGTCCCGGACGATCATCAGCGTCGGGATGGACCGGATCTCGAAGGCGGCCGCCAGCTCCTGCTGCGCCTCCGTGTCGACCTTCGCGAAGACCAGATCGGGGTGGCGCTCGGACGCCGAGTCGTAGACCGGCGCGAACTGTCGGCAGGGGCCGCACCAGGAAGCCCAGAAGTCGATCAGGACGAAGCCGTTGTCACTGACGACCTGATCGAAGTTTTCCTTGGTGAGCTCTACGGTGCTCATGCTTCAGATACCTCTTCCTGTGCCCGTTCGGACCTGTTCCGGCACAACGGTGACTGCACTTGCGCTATTCCGCCTGCCCATGTGGCCGGGGCGCACACTCACGAGGACACTGTTTCCATGACAGATGCAGCGACTGACGCGGTGGACGTTTCCGAGTACGACGTGGTGGTCATCGGTGCGGGTCCGGTGGGGGAGAACGTGGCCGACCGGGCCCGCGCCGCCGGGCTCAGCACGGCCGTGGTGGAGTCCGAGCTGATCGGCGGCGAATGCTCGTACTGGGCCTGCATGCCGAGCAAGGCCCTGCTGCGGCCGGTGGTCGCGCGCGCCGACGCCCGCCGCGTCCCGGGTCTGAGCGCCGCCGTGCAGGGCCCCCTCGACGTACAGGCCGTCCTCGCCCACCGGGACGACGAGGCCACCCACTGGAAGGACGACGGCCAGGTCGCCTGGCTGGAGAGCGTCGGAGCGGACATCTACCGCGGTACGGGACGCCTCACCGGCCCCCGCGCGGTGTCCGTCACCGCCCCCGACGGCACCGTGCACCGGCTCACCGCCCGGCACGCCGTCGCCGTGTGCACCGGCACCCGGGCCGTCGTCCCCGGCCTGCCCGGCATCGCCGAGGTCCGCCCCTGGACCAGCCGCGAGGCCACCAGCGCCAAGGAGGTGCCCGGCCGGCTCGTGGTCGTCGGCGGGGGAGTGGTCGGCGTGGAGATGGCGACCGTCTGGCAGGCGCTGGGCGCCGAGGTGACGCTGCTGATCCGCGGCAAGGGCCTGCTCCCGAAGATGGAGCCCTTCGCGGGCGAGCTGGTGGCCGAGGCGCTGAAGGAGGCCGGCGCCACCATCCGTACCGGCGTCTCCGTCACCGCCGTGCACCGGCCCGCACCGGACGCACCCGTCACCGTGGAGCTGGACGACGGCGGCCGGATCGAGGCCGACGAGATCCTCTTCGCCACGGGCCGGGCGCCGCGCACCGACGACCTGGGCCTGGAGACGGTCGGCCTGGAGCCCGGCTCCTGGCTCACGGTGGACGACAGCTGCCGCGTCGAGGGCACGACCTGGCTGTACGCGGTCGGGGACGTCAACCACCGCGCTCTCCTCACCCACCAGGGCAAGTACCAGGCCCGCATCGCGGGCGCCGCGATCGCCGCCCGCGCCCAGAAGGTCCCGCTCCTGGAGACGGACCGCTGGGGCGCCCACGCGGCCACCGCCGACCACGCGGCCGTCCCCCAGGTCGTCTTCACCGATCCCGAGGCCGCATCCGTCGGCCTGACCCTCGCCGAAGCCGAACACGCGGGCCACCGCGTCCGCGCCGTCGACTACGACCTCGCCTCGGTCTCCGGCTCCGGCCTGTACGCCGACGGCTACCGGGGCCGCGCGCGGATGATCGTGGACCTGGACCGGGAGATCCTGCTCGGCGTGACGTTCGTCGGCCCCGGAATCGGCGAACTCCTGCACTCCGCGACGATCGCGGTCGCGGGCGAGGTCCCCATCGACCGGCTGTGGCACGCGGTTCCGGCGTACCCGACGATCAGTGAGGTGTGGCTGCGGCTGCTGGAGACGTACAGGGGGTGAGCCCTGCCGGGTGGCCTGTTCAGGCGGCCTCCGCGGGCGCTGCTTCCTCCACACTGCGGGAGTCCGTGAGGCTCAGCGCGCCGGCCGTCGCGATCAGGCCGACGGCGACGGCGAGCACGGCGTAGGCGATCCGCTCACCGTGGAAGAAGGAGGCGACGAGGTCGCTGCTCCACACGCCGGCCGGGAGCTGGGTGGTGACCAGCGCGGCGATCAGCGTGCCGATGGTGGCGGTGCCGACGCTGGTGCCGACCTCCTGCGCGGTGTCGTTGAGCGCGGTGCCCATTGAGGTGCGGTTGGCGGGCATCGCGTCGACGAGCGCGACCGCACAGATCGTCATGACGGTCCGGAGTCCGATCGTCATGAGCACCATGCAGAGCGCGATGACGAGGTAGCCGTGCTCGACGCCCCAGGACAGTCCCGCCAGTGCGACGGCCAGGCAGGCCGCGCCCACCAGGCAGGCGACGCGGTGGCCGTAGCGGCGGGCCAGCCCCTCGGACACGGGCGTCGCCAGCAGCATGGTCACGATCAGCGGCAGGTTGGCGAGGCCGGCCCGTACGGGGCTCCAGCCGTACGCGTACTGGAAGTGGAGGATGAGCCCGAACATCACGCCGGCCATCGCGATGGACGTACCGATCTGCGCCACGATGGCGCCGCGGACCGTGCCGTCGGAGAACAGGCCGAGGTCCAGCATGGGGGCGGGGCTGCGGCGCTCGTGCCGGATGAAGGCGGTCGCGGCGACGACCGCGCCCGCGACCGAACCGATGGTGAGGACGGAGAGCCAGCCGTTCTCGACACCGCTGGTCAGGGCATAGCAGGCGAGCCCGATGGCGGCGAGGCTCAGCGCGGCGCCCGGTATGTCGAGCCGGTCGCGGGTCAGGTCCTCGGGCCGGTCGGCCGGGACGCCGAGTCGGACCCCGATCCAGGCGATCACCGCGATCGGGGCGTTGACGACCAGGAGCCACTCCCAGCGCACGTGGGCCAGGACTGTGCCGCCGATCAGCGGTCCGAGGATGAAGCCGGACATGCCGACGACGATCATCAGCGTCATGGCGCGCATCCGCAGCGCCTTGTCGTCGAAGAGGCGGAAGACCAGCGAGTTCGTGATCGGGGCCATCGCCGCGGCGGCGATGCCCAGCGCGGCGCGCAGGGCGATGAGCTCACCTGCGGTGGTGACCCAGACGACGCACAGGCTCAGCGCGCCGAACACGGCGAGCCCGACGAGCAGGACGCGGCGTCGGCCGAGCCGGTCGGCCATGGAGCCCGCGGTGAGCAGCAGACCGCCGAAGGTCAGCGAGTACGCGCCGGTGACCCATTGCAGCGCGGTGGTCCCGCCGCCGAGGTCGCGCCCGATGGTGGGCAGCGCGATCGACAGCAGGGTGTTGTCGACCATCTCCACGAAGAAGGCCAGGCAGAGGGCGGCGAGTGGGATCCACGCGGCGCGCAGGGAGGGATAGGTACGGGAGGCGGGGGGTTTCAGCATCGCGGTCGTCATGGCGGCGCTCCTTTCTATCGAACGCCGCTCGACTATCGAACGGTGTTCCATGCGGTACGATAGAACACCGTTCGATAGAGATGCAAACGAAGGGCAGAGGCCATGCCGCGCCACCAGAACCGTGGAGCCGCGGGCGGCCGCCGCCGGGCTTCGCACTCCATGGAGTCCGTGCTCACCGAGGCGGTGGCGCTGCTCGACGAGGCGGGTCCTTCGGCGCTGACGTTCCGGGCCCTCGCGCAGCGCCTCGGGGGCGGCGTCGCCAGCATCTACTGGTACGTCGCGAGCAAGGACGAGCTGCTCGACCGCGCCACCGATCACGTCATCGGCGGCGTCCTCGCCGACATCGAGGCGATCGAGCCCGGCGACGACCCGATCGACGACCTGCGCGTGATGTCACTGACCCTGTTCGACGCGATCCTGGTGCGGCCCTGGCTCGGGAACTACTTCATGCGCAACACCGACGTCCAGGGCAACGCCCTGCGCCTGTACGACACGCTGGGGCAGCCGACCCTCCGGCTGAAGCTCACCGCGCGCCAGCGGTTCCACGCCGTCTCGGCGATCACGACGGTCGTCGTCGGCTCTGCGGTCGACCTGGGGCAGGAACCGCCGCAGGAGGTTCTCGAGGGTGCAGTCGGCCGCGACGAGTTCCTCGGCCGCTTCGCCGCGACGTGGCGGGAGCTCGATGCCGACGACTTCCCCTTCGTGCACGAGATCGTCGACGAGTTCGACGGGCACGACGACATCGAGCAGTTCCGCGCCGCGCTGGACCTGACCCTCGCAGGGTTGCGCCTCCAGGCCGACGCCTGAACGATTCGCCCGGCCGACGCGAGGCCGGCCGTGCAGCGGCGGAGCGCCGGGCGGGGTGGAGCGATCGCCGAGGAACTCCCTTCCAGTACGCACCGTCGGGGAGTTCGGCGCCTATGACCAGGCTCAGTCTCCGTGCCGCCACACTCCGGGAAAGGACGACGAGTTCTCCGACCTCGTCGGTGACGGGCCGGTCCCGGAGGATCTCGCCCCTCACCGGGCACCGTACGCCGCTCTCGCCCGGCACTTGGCCCGGCGGAGGTGCGAGGTCAGCACTGACCGGCCCGAGCGGGCGGCGGCCTTCTGCGCGGAGACGAAGGAGTGGCCCCAAGGGAGTGGCCGGCCGGCATGAAGAAGTCCTGGCTCGGCCCGGCATCCTCCATGGAGTGGGCTCTGCAGTGCATCTGACGCATCGGAGCGTGCCAAAAGGTGTGCCTTCGCGGGGGCTGCCGAAGCAACGAATCTGACCCGTATGTCCACCTGTTTAGTCAGCATATTGACCTATTTAATGATCACGATCGCACATCGCTTCGAACCGGGCGCTTGATTCGGGTCAGGATCATGCATTGGGGGCGGTCAGAATGTAGGCAACTTGTAAGAACATGCAGTTAGTCGGAGGAATCGTGACAAGCAGTTGGGGGCGGCAGATACCGCCCCTCAGATCTACCGGTACTGCCCGCAAGGCCAGACGCATCGCAGTCGGTCTCACCGCTGTCCTGCTGGCGCAAACGGCGCTGGTGTCGACGGGATCCGGTGCGGCCTTCGCCGTCAGCCCCGCGGGAACGAGCACATCGGCTGCGGAGTCGGTCTTCGCTTCGCCCGGCTCCGCCCCGGCCGGAACGGAGAAGGCCGCGTCGACTGCCGACTCGGTGGCGGCCGGCCTGCTGATGGCCCGTCTGCAGAAGCGCCGGATCGAGGTGCTCCCGGAGCGTACGGCGACCACCACCACCTACGCCCTGCCCGATGGGTCGCTGGAAACCGCGCTGTACGCCGGGCCTGTACGCACCCGGGTGGACGGCCGCTGGAAGGACATCGACACCGCGCTGGTCGACTCCGGCCCCTCGCTGGAGCCCAAGGTCGCGGCCGCCGATGTACAACTCTCCGACGGCGGTGACAAATCGCTCGCCTCGGTGGCACGCGGCGACCACTCCTTCGGCATGCAGTGGTCCACGCCCCTGCCCACGCCCGAGGTGAAGGGCGACACGGCCTCCTACGACTTGGGCCGCGGCCAGACCCTCACCGTGACGGCGCTCTCCCAGGGCTTCTCGCAGAACGTCGTCCTGGACAAGCCGCCGGCCACAACCCCCGTCTACCGCATCCCTCTCGTGCTCGGCGGCGGTCTCAAGCTCTCCAAGGCGAGCACCGGCCGTCTGCTGCTCAAGGACACCGCGGGCAAGCTCGTGGCCGAGGCACCGGCACCGATGATGTGGGACGCGTCGGTGAATCCGGCGTCCGGCGAGTCAAAGCACCTGGCACCCGTGGCCACCACGGTCGAGACGGCCGCCGACGGCGCCCAGACCATCGTGCTGAAGCCCGACGCGGCCTACTTCGAGCAGGGCCTCACCTATCCGGTGACCGTCGACCCGACGTCCACCCTCGCGGCTTCCACCGACACCTGGGTGGCGACCAACTATTCCGACTCGCAAGTGTCCTCCACAGAGCTGAAGTCGGGCACGTACGACGCGGGCACGACCAAGGCCCGCTCGTACCTCAAGTTCGACGTGTCCCCGTTCAAGGGCAAGCGCGTCATCAGCAGCAAGCTGACGCTGTACTCGTACTACGCGTCGACGTGCGCCACGACCGGAGCGGGCACCCAGGTACGGCGGGTCACCTCCGCCTGGGACTCCTCGGCCATCACCTGGGGCGCCCAGCCTTCGACGACCGCCGACGGCGCGGTGACCAACAAGGCCGCACTGGGCTACAACTCCTCCTGCCCGGCCGGCGACATGTCCTTCGACGTCGCCCCCATCGTCCGGGCGTGGGCGGCGGGTTCGGCCAACCACGGCCTGCGCATCGCCGGGGTGAGCGAGACCGACTCGACGACCTGGCGCCGCTTCCGCTCGGCCAACTACGTCTCCGGGAACGGCTCCACCGAGCCGCACCTCACCGTGACGTACAACTCCTACCCGGCTGTTCCCACGGCCACGACCATCGTGCCGTCGGCCGTGAACAGCTACAACGGCAGGCGGTACGTCACCTCGCTCACGCCGATGCTGACGGCAGGGGTGAAGGACCTCGACGGCTCGAAGACCAAGGCGCAGTTCGAGATCACCGCGGACCCCGCGTTCGCGGACACCACCTACGCGTACACCGCGACCTCCGCCGAGGTCGCCTCCGGCAGCACGGCCAAGTTCACGATCCCGGCGGCCAAAGCCTTCCCCGCCGGAGTCCACCTGCGCTCCCGGGCCCGGGCCTACGACGGCACGGACTACGGCCCGTGGACCGGGTACACCACGTTCACGATGAACACGGGCAAGCCGGCTGCTCCGAAGGTGTCGTGCGAGACGTACGAGGAGAACGGCTGGACGGCCAAGGCCGACGGGCCGGTCACCTGCACGCTCGACACCGAGTCCACGGACGGGGCCGGCTACTGGTGGGGTCTGGACGACCCGGCCGTACCGCACAAGCAGCTCGACACCACCAACGGCAACGGCGGAGACGCCGCGAAGATCGCCATCACCCCGGGTGACGGCTGGCACACCCTCTACGCCAAGACCGTCGACTCCGGCGGCAACCTCTCCACGGCGTCCACCGCCTATCAGTTCGGTGTGGGCGAGGGCGGGGCGGCCGTACTGTCGCCCGGCGACGGCGCGGAGACCGCCCGGCGGCTCACCCTCGCCGCCAAGGGACTGACGTCGTACACCGGCGTCACCTGGCAGTACCGCCGGGGCGGAGAGGACACCTGGCGTACCGTCCCGGCCGCGGACGTCACAGCATCCGGCGATGCGGTCACCGCCTGGCCGGTGAAGGTGACCGGCGGCGTCGCCACTCCTCTGGTGTGGAACGTGGTGTCCACCCTCAAGGAGGACGGCGGCATCGAACTGCGCGCCCAGTTCACCAACGGCACCACCAGTGGCCACACCCAGACCACCGAGGTCACCCTGGACCGGGACGCGGGCAACGCACCCTCGAGCGGCATCGCCACAGGTGAGGTCAACCTGCTCACCGGCGACTTCACGCTGACCGAGCCGGACGCGTCCGCCTTCTCCGTCCAGATCCAGCGCACCTTCTCCTCGCGCACCAACGACACGGACACCGAGGGGCAGGCCGAGATCTTCGGGCCCGGCTGGACCTCGTCGATCAAGGGCGAGGAGAGCGGATCGTTCACCCAGCTCCGCAAGACCTCGGACACCTCCGTCGAGATCCTCGACGCCGACGGTTCCAGCCTCGCGTTCACCGCTGCCGCCCGCTCCACCTGGGCCCCGCAGCCGGGCCACGAGTCCCTGGTGCTCACCGGCACGCTGAGCGGCAACTCCTTCACGCTGAAGGACAACCAGGCCAACGTCTCCGTGTTCACCAAGGCCGGGGCCTCCGCCACCACATGGCCGCTGGCCTCCACCGCCTCCGCGGTGGACGACACCCAGGTCACCTTCGTCTCCGAGACCGTCGCGGCCGCCGGCCGCCAGCTGGCCCGTCCCAAATATGTGATCTCGCCCAGCGAGGCGGTCACCGCCGCACAGTGCCAGGCCGACCCGGCCCGGCGCGGCTGCCGCGTCGTGGAGTTCGTCTACGGCGACCGCTCCACCGCTTCCGGTGACAGCCTGGGCGACCGCCAGGGCCAGGTGCAGGCCGTACGCCTGTGGGCCACGGCCCCCGGAGCTGCCGCGTCCACGGCCGAGGTCATCTCCCGCTACGCCTACGACGCCAAGGGCCTGCTCCGCGAGGTGTGGGACCCGCGCATCGGCACCACCCTCAAGACGGCCTACGCCTACGACTCCGACGGCCGCGTCAGCACCCTCACCGAGGGCGGCCAGCTGCCGTGGACCTTCACCTACGGCAAGGCCGGCTCGGCCCTGACCGCCGGCGCGGGCATGCTCCTGAAGGCCTCACGTCCCACCCTCGCGGAAGGCTCGGCCACCACCACCTCGGGAACCGCCGCGACCACCGTCGTCTATGACGTACCGATCGCCACCGATCGCGCGCCCCACCGTATGGACAAGGCCACCGTGGCCACCTGGGGACAGGACAACGCACCCACCGACGCCACCGCGCTCTTCCCGGCCGGATCGACCCCCGCCTCCAGCACGGGCTCCGACCTCAAGGCGAACGACTACGCGACGGCGACCATCACCTACCTCAACGCCGACGGAGAGGAGACCAACACGGCTTCGCCCGGCGGCTCGATCACCACGACCGAGTACGACGCCTACGGCAACACCGTCGCCGAACTGAGCGGGTCGAACCGCGAGATCGCTCTGCGCGCCGACGACGACACCGCCGCCGCGCTCGGCCTCACCGATCTCTCCGGCGCCGAGCGCGCGGAGCGCCTCGCCAGCACCTCGGTGTACTCCGCCGACGGCGAGCGGCTTCTGCACGAGTACGGTCCGCTGCACCTGGTCACCCTGACCGGGGAACTGACCGGCATCACCGCCGAAGCCACCCTCCCGGCGGGCTCGGTGGTCCCCGCTCGCGCTCACAACAGCTACGTCCACGACGAGAACCGGCCGGCGGACGCCGCGGTGTCCGACCAGGTGACCACCACCGCCACCGGCGCCGCCATCGAGGGCTACGCCAAGGACGCGGACCTCCGGACCGCCTCGGTCACGTACGACTGGGCGACCGGCCAGGTCCTCTCCGGCAAGGACGGCACCAGCGCCACGGCACGCACGGCCTATGACGCCAAGGGCCGGGTGCTCAGCACCCGTACCGCCGGGTCGGACGGCTCCGACGCCGGTACCCTGCGTTTCACGTACTACACGGCCGACGGCTCCGGTGACTGCGCCGCCCGGCCCGAGTGGGCGGGCATGCTCTGCCGCACCGCCCCCGCCGCCTCCGTAACCGGAGGAGGCGGCAACCCGAAGGACCTCATCACCACCCGCTACACCTACGACCGCTCGGGCCAGGTGGCCATCAGGAGCGAGACGGCGAACGGCAGCACCCGGGTGACCACCATCGTGAGGGACACCGCGGGCCGCACCGTGAAGACGTCGGTCGTCGGCGGCATCGGCGAGGCGGTCGAGGACACCACCTTCACCTACGACAAGGCCACCGGACAGCCCGCCACCCGGAGCGCCGGCGGTCAGACCATCGCCTACGCCTACGACGCCCTCAGCCGTCCCGTCTCCTACGACGACGGCACCGGGAACACCACGACCACGGCGTACGACGTCCTCGACCGGCCGGTGCGCGTCACCGATTCCGCGCCCTCCACCGTCACCTACGCCTACAACGCGGCCGGCCAGGTCAAGGAGATCACCGACTCGGTCGCAGGCTCCTTCGGCGCCACCTACGACGCCGACGGCAGGCTCACCGGTGAATCACTGCCCGGCGGCTACACGCTCACGGTGACCACCGACACGGCGGGCAAGGAGACCGGCAAGGAGTACACCGACCAGGCCGGGACCCCGGTCCTCTCGGACGTCATGGGCACAACGGTCCACGGCGACCAGGCGCAGCACACCCAGACCGACGGCTCCACCACCGAGAGCGCCTACACCTATGACGCCACCGGCCGCCTGGCCACGGCGACCGACACCACAGCCGGAGGCTGCACCACCCGCGTCTACACCTTCGACGCCAACAGCAATCGCACCGCGCTGACCACCACGTCGGACGACTGCGACAGCGGCACCGACGACACGACGCGCACCACCGCCTCCTCCGCCTACGACAGCGGCGACCGGCTCACCGCCACCGGCATCGAGTACGACGCCTTCGGCCGCACCACCACCAGTGGCGCGAACACGATGACGTACTACGCCAACGACCTGGTCAGCAGCGAGAGCACCGCCGACCGGCGCACCGTCCGGTACCTGGACGCGGCCGGCAGGCTCGCCCGCTCCACCGAGCAGGTCAAGCAGGACAACAGCACCTGGGCCGACGGTGAAAGCATCACCAGCCACTTCGCCGACGACGAGGACAATCCGACCTGGACGGCCTCGTCCAAGGGACGGATCACCCGCTCCGTCACCGGGCCGGGCGGACGGCTGTCCGCGCTCACCTCGGGCACCGGCGACACCGTCCTGCAGCTCTCCAACCTGCACGGCGACGTCGCGGTCCAGCTCCCGCTGGACCCGGCCGCCGCCCCCGTCGTGCAGCGCTACGACGAGTACGGCAAGCCCCTCGACGGGACCGCCTCCGCCACCTACGGGTGGTTGGGCACGTACCAGCGCGACAGCGGTACCGCCAGTGGCGTGGTCCTCATGGGTGTCCGTCTGTACGACTCCGCGACAGGCCGCTTCCTGTCCGTCGACCCGGTCCAGGGCGGCAACGACAACAACTACGAGTACTGCCGGGGCAACCCGGTCTCCTGCCTCGACCTGAGCGGCGAGTACTCCTACGGAGCCTCCTACAAGATCGGCTACTTCTACAGCTCGGCCAAGAGCGTCTTCAAGTGGATGCGCAACCACTTCTGGGTCTTCCCGCTGACCGGCTGCGGCTCCACCCTCAACAAGGGGGAGCGCTGCAACCTGGCCTACGGCAAGGGTCCCGTCAAGGTCATGAAGATCTACTCGACGGGCTGGAAGTTCAAGTCGCTCAAGGGGCACGCCGAGGGCAAGGACAAGAACATCAAGTTCTGGCTGGGCAAGAAGTACGGGATACTCCAGCTGAACGTGAAGGCATGGGGACCCAACAACACCTGGTGCAATCGGAACAAGCCCTGCGCCAAGGCGAACAACGTCTTCGCCAAAGTAATGTGGGGCCTTTTCGCCAACAACATCAGCTGGTACGCCCCGCGATGGTAACGAATCGGCATGACCGAGAAAGGAACAGAAACGTGCGAAGCACGACGACGAGTCCGCTGATCCGCACCGCCGGAGCAGTGGCCCTGGTCGGGGCGGCGCTTCTGCCGGGACTGATCGCGGCACTTCCCCTCGCGTTCAACGGCGCGCAGCACACGCTGAGCGCTCTGGGCCGAGCGACCATGCCCGAGGGGGCGACCGCCTCACTGGGGTGGGGCGTCGCCCTGCTGACCGCGGCGGTTCTGCCCTTCGTGGCAATACCGGTGTCCCTGTTCATAGCGCGGGCCAGGCACCTGCCCCGTGACCGGACGGTGCGGGTCTGCGCGGTAGCGGTCCTTGTGTGCAGTCTGGTGTCCTGCCTGGTTGCAGCCGTGTCGGCAGGCGTCTGACGGCGGACCGGCGCAGCGGTCGGGGCCGGGGGCCGGGAAATGATTTCCCGGCCCCCGGCCCTTTTTTCATGTTCCCGCGGCCGGACCGAAGAGGACGACCGATGGGGATATACGCCCCGAGCATGTCGTCCCCGGCCAGGTGCTCCGCCTTTCTGCGGTTCTCCCTCCATCGAGTTCACCCTTCGCCCCAGGGGTCATCCGGTAGCGGGAATGCCGGACGGAGAAGCTCGATCGACAACGCGGAGAGGGAGAGGGCAGGTTGGCAGGGGGGGAGAAGCCGTGGTCGGCCGCCGGGCAGTGGGTGGGCCGGGAGTGGGCGGAGGTGCGGTGGTCCGTCCGCAGTGCGCGCGAAGTGGCCGGACCGGAGCGGGACACGCTCGTCCAGTCCCTCAAGGCAGCGGCGGCGGCGATCGCCGCGTGGGCGGTGAGCGGGTGGTGGTTCCAGACGCCGATGGCCTTGTTGGCTCCGTGGACGGCGATCGCGATGGTCGGCAGCACGGTCTACCAGTCGGTACGTACGGGGACCCAGCAGTTCGCCATCATTGCCCTCGGTACCGTGTGGGCCTCCGGGGCGATGGCTTTGACGCGTGATCGGACCATGGCCGCGATGCTGCTCACGCTGCCGTTCATGATGCTGCTCGGCAACTACCGCCGCTTCGGAAACCAGGGCATCTACGGTGCCACCACAGCGCTCTTCGTGATCACCGCCGGAGTGTCCAGCACCTCCACGGTGGGGCACCGGCTCCTGGAAACCCTGATCGGTGCGGCCATCGGCCTCCTGGTCAACGCGTTCGTCCTGCCACCCGTCCACCTGCGCAGCGTCCGTGAGCGAAGCCCGTCACCGGGCGATGGAGAAAGCGCGCTGGAACCCGGGAGGCCGCCTGCGCCGCACCGGCCCCAAGCCACCGCCGTACGCCGAGGACATGCGGTGGGGCCGTGTCTGCACCCGTGTCCTCGCGATCACCCGCACGCTCGGTGGAATCGGCGACGACCCAGAAATCGCGCAGCCGCCGCCGGACTTCTTCCACCAGCTGTCCGACGTGCTGGGCCGGACCGTGCGTATCTGCGCACTGGAGGCAGAACTGCTCACCTCTTCCGCGCCGGACACCTTGCGTGATGACCGGGAGGCGGCCTCCAGGGAAGCCTGGGCCGGCCTCGACTCGCTCACCGACACCTTCCACCGGCTGGAAGGAACGGCGGCGGCCGTCGGCGGGGGGCTGCTTCTCGAGACACGACAACTGGTCACCGAGCTCGATTCCACCTGAGCGAGCACCACCGGGTCCGCAGGATCAGCCGCCCACGAACGCGGAAGGGCGGGTGACGCCGAAGGGCTGGTGGGCGGGGCGCGCCCACATGCCCGGCGTAGCCGCCTGCCGGAGACTGGGAGTGCCGACAGGCTCAAGGTCCCAGGCGGTCACGTACGACAGAGGCAAGGAGCGGTATGCGCCCGGAACAGGACGACGCGGACTCCCTGCCTCGGCGCGGCGCCGCAGGCATGGAGCAGGCGGCGGACGGCACGGAGCAGGTCACGGAGGGCACGGAGCAGGCTGCGGACGGTTTCGAGGTCGACGAGGAGGTCCAGCACGCCCTGGACCGGCTCACGCTGCTCATCAACGCGGCGGAAGCCCTTTCCAGCACACTCGACGTGGACCAAGGGCTCCGCCGGCTCTGCCGCACGATCATCCCCGGCCTCGCCGACTGGTGTGCGGTCGACCTGCTGGACGACCGAGGGCGGCTGCGCAGGCTCGTCGTCGAGCACCGGGACGCCGACGTGACATCCCCGGGCCTGGACGAAGGGCTCCTGCCGGCGGCCGAAGGCTCGGCGGCGTCGGTCGCCCGCGCGCTGCTGGGCGTGGGCCCCGTACTGCTCACGGATTTCCCCCCGCCGAAGGACACGGACGACCCCCTGTACGCCCGGGAGAAGGAACTCTTCGAGCGGCTCGCGGCCGATACGGCGGTGGTCGCCCCGCTGAGAGCCCGGCGCCAGGTGCTCGGCGTGCTGACCCTGGCCCGTACCCGCAGCGAAGCCCCGCTGACCGAGGACACCCTGTCCCTGGTCGAGGATCTCGCCCACCGGGTGGCGCTCGCCGTCGACAACGCGCGCCTGCACGCCGAGGCGCGCCACACGGCCGAGCGTCTGCAGCGCTCCCTGCTGCCCGACCTGCCCACGGACGGGCCGCTCGACGTGGTGGCCCGGTACCGGCCGGCGAGTGCGTCCGCCCGGGTCGGTGGCGACTGGTACGACGCGTTCGTGATGCCGGACGGCGCGATGACACTGATCATCGGCGATGTCGCGGGACATGATCTGCGGGCAGCGGTCATGATGAGCCAGACCCGCAACATGCTGCGCGGGATCGCCTGCGACCGCAAGGAACCGCCCGGCAAGATCCTCGCCCGGCTGGACGCGGCCCATCACATCCTCTATCCCGACCAGACGCTGACCTGTATCTACGCACTGGTCGAACGGCTGGGCAGGGACGAGCCATGGTTGCTGCACTACGCGGTCGCGGGCCATCCCGCCCCGCTGCTGGTGACGCACGACGGTGAGACCCGATTCCTCACCGGCGGCCGCAGCGTCATGCTCGGGGTGGATCCCGAGGGCCACCGCCCTGCCGCGACCGACACCCTTCCGCCCAGCTCGACCGTACTGCTCTACACGGACGGCCTCGTCGAGCGCCGTGAGGAGGACCTGGGCCGGGGCCTGGCCCGCCTGCGGCAGCATGCCGCGGCATTGGCCCGTGAGCCGCTCCCGACGTTCTGCGACGAGATCCTGGAAGGCATGGCCGGGGGAGGCTCGGACGACGTCGCCCTGATCGCGGTCAGAACGGCGCCCCCGCACGCCGGACCCGCCGTGGCCACCCCCTGAGCCGGGACGGAGCGGATGTCGCGATGTCCGTCATGACGTGGACGCGTGCCGGGCCTCGACCGCCGCGAGGACCCGGTCCCTGGCCAGCTGCCGGGCCTCTCGGAGCTTCAACTCCGCCAGCAGCAGCGGCAGGTACCAGAGCCAGCCCCACAGGCTGAACGAGACCGCTCCACTCCCGACGAGCACCTCGTTGGTGGCGAACGACAGCACGAATGCCGCCACGTAGGAGACGACCCGGTAGCGGTGCACCACACGAAGGGGAGCGTGGCGGCGGGAACTCAGAACCTCCAGCGTGGCCGCGACCTCGGCGGCTCGCAGGTCCTCGGGGTGGGCGTCGGCCGGTGCTCCGTGCGCCTCCGCACGGCTGACGTCGGCGCGCAGGGAAGCATGCTCCGCCCGCGCCCGGTCGGCCTTGGCCCAGGCGTCCTCCCAGTAGCCCCGGCCCGCCCACCCCAGGGCCGCCTCGACCTGTGCGGCCTGGGGCGTGCCCGGCGGGGCGAGTTCGGCGATCCGCTCCTTGAGGGCCTGTGCCCTTCGCTGCCGCCCCGGGTACTCCCAGCTGTCGGAACGCAGGCACAGCTCCAGGTACGAGACCAGCAGTCCGAGGTCGTCGGGCCAGTTGCGCAGCCCCTCCTCGTACACCGCCTCCGCTTCGGCGTCGTGGTCGTCGTCATCCTCCGCCGCGTGCGCGAGGCCCAGCCACCGTTGGAGCACCGGACCGGGACCCGTCTCCGCGAGCCCCTGACCGGCCGCCACCCGCACCTGAGCGTAGCCCCCCACGGCGAAGAGCTCCTCGCACCGCCTCGCGTATGCCTGCACCGTCATGCTTCCCCCTGATCACTGCGGAACCCTCGGACAGCTCGTGCGCCGGGCCAGGATTCTTGCAGGTCGGGGGCCGACGGTGTCCGGCAGGGACACCGGACCCGCCCGCCGGCCGGTCAGCCGGTCACTTCGCCTGGGCGAGCCGGACCGCGTCGGGACCGGCCGGGAACCGCAGCTGGCCGGTCGTGTCGTGCACGGCCCGCCATACCGTCTCGGCGACATCGCTCTCCTCGGTGAACAGGTCCTGGCCCGTGAACGAGCCCATGGCCTCCTTCGCCCAGGGCGCGTAGGGGGCCGGGACCAGCTCGTCCAGTGAGGCGCCGTTCGTCGCGTTGGCGGCGAAGTTGGTCGTCAGGCAGGCGCCCGGCTCGACCGTCTTGGCCTGTACGCCGAAGGGCGCCAGCTCCAGTGCGAGGGACGCGGTGAACCCCTCGACGGCCATCTTGCTCGCCTTGTACACGGCCGAGAGCGGCATGTGGCCCAGCACCACGCTGGAGGTCACATTGACCACCACGCCGGAGCCGCGCTCACGGAACCGGGGCAGCACCGCCTGGGTCGTCGCCATCACACCGAACGTGTTGGTCTCGAAGACCTCCCGCACGCGTGCCATGGGCATGCCCTCGAACACGCTGATCGAAGGGATGCCCGCATTGTTGACCAGGACGTCGATCGGCCCCGCCGCCTCGAACGCGGCGGTGATGGACGCGGCATCGGTGACGTCGAGCTGGATGAGGCGGATCCGGTCCGACTCGGGCAGGACGCCCGCACGCGGCGTACGCATCGTGGCGATGACGTTCCACCCCTGGGCGTGGAAGTGTAGGGCGATCTCCCGCCCGTATCCGGACGAGGCACCAGTGATCAGAACGGTCTTCATGCCGTGCTCCTTCGCGAGGTGGTGGGATCCGCACGGGGCAGGCACTTTTCTGCTCCGTGGAAGAATCAGTGATCCCATTGAATCGCTCTGACCTGGTCACTTGGTAGAACTATTCTCGCTCGCTCTTGCACGATTCTCTCTTTGGTGCACGTTCGCTCAGGGCAGGGCACCCGCAGGGATGCGTACGGTGCCCCGCAGGCGGGCCGCGTCCTGGCTCGGCGGCATGCCGAACTGGCGGCGGTATTCGCGGCTGAACTGCGACGGGTTGTCGTAGCCGACGCGCTGACCGACTCCGGTGACGTCGCCCGGGGAGGTGGTGAGCAGCAGCCGGGCCTCCTGGAGCCGGATCTGTTTCTGGAACTGGATGGGGCTCATCGCGGTCACCGCCTGGAAGTTGCGGTAGAAGGCGGAGACGCTCATGCCGGACATGCGCGCCACGTCCTCGACCCGGAAGGGCTCCGCGTAATGCTCGCGGATCCAGCGCACGGCCCGCGAGACATGGCTCAGGCCGCTGTCGGCGAGGCCGAGCTGCCGCACCGTCGCGCCCTGCTCGCCGGTGATCAGCCGCCACAGGATCTCGCGCTTGACCAGTGGGGCCAGTACGGCGCGGTCGCGGGGTTCGTCGAGCAGCCGCAGCATCCGGACCACCGCGTCGAGCAGCGCGGGCGGGGCGTCGCTGACGGCGATCCCCGAGGGGGCGCCCGCCCCGGTGCGCGGGATGTCGCCGGGGCCGGCCTGCAGCAGGAGTTCGGCGACGGCGGACGGCTCCAGCGTGAGGCCGAAGCCCAGGGCCGGACGGTCGGCGTCGGCCCGGGTGAACTGGCCGGTGACGGGCAGGTCGACGGATGCGACGAGGTACTGCCCGGCGCCGTACTCGTAGACCCGGTCGCCCAGCGCGAGGCGCTTGGCGCCCTGGGCGATCACCGCGAGGACGGTGCCGGACGTGGAGGGCTCCGGCGGGTCCGGCCGGTCGACCCGCGAGATGAGGACGCCGTCGATGGCGGTGGTCCAGTCGGGGCGGGCATGCCGGGCCAGCAGCGTGCGGAGTTCTTCGAGGCGCATACGTCCATTGCAGCACTCTTCGGCGCTCCGGATCCCGTGAGGGCGAGGATCGTGCAAGTAGAGGAGAGCATCGTTCTAGTGTTTCAGCAGGTCAGCAGGGTTTTGTGGAGTCAGCACACTCCAGCGGTGCCGTGCTTGTCGGGGAGTTGTTCCCCTTCGGCCGTCCGGTACCGCACCTGACCGGCTCCGCCCATGAAAGGCGATGACCATGACCACAGCGCGCCCCGCCCTGGACCCGGAACTGCGCGAACTGCTCGGCGGCATGCCCCTGATGACCCGGCTCGACCCGGAACTCCTCGGGCATCTGCGCAAGCTCCCCTCGACCCCCGTCGAATCCCTGCTCGCGCACCGGCAGGTCGACCGGCGCGAGGTCTCCGTGCCCGCCGAGGACGGTGCCGCGATCGCCCTGTCGGTCTTCAGCCCCGCGAACCTCGATCGCACCGCCGCCGCCCCTTGCGTCTACTGGATGCACGGAGGCGGCATGGTCATGGGCGACCGCTTCTCGCAGATCGACATCCCCCTGGAGTGGCTCGACGAGTTCGGCGCGGTCGTGGTCTCCGTGGAGTACCGGCTGGCACCGGAGGCCACCGGCACGACCCTCGTCGACGACTGCTACCGGGGACTGCTCTGGATCGCCGCACACTCCGAGGAGCTGGGCATCGCCCCCGCCCGGATCGTCGTCGCCGGAGCCAGTGCGGGCGGCGGTCTCGCCGCCGGTGTCACCCTGATGGCCCGCGACCTCGGCGCTCCCGCGATCGCCGCGCAGATGCTGATCTGCCCCATGCTCGACCATCGCAACACCAGCGTCTCCAGCCGTCAGTACTCCGGCGTGCCCGGCGTCTGGACCCGCGAGATGAACGAGTTCGGCTGGCGCGCCGTCCTGGGCGACCTCGCCGGCGCCGAGGTGTCCGGGTATGTCTCACCGGCAGTGGCCGAGGACCTGTCGGGCCTGCCGGCCGCCTACATCGACACCGGCTCCGCCGAGGTCTTCCGGGACGAGGACACCGACTACGCCTCCCGTATCTGGGCGGCCGGGGGCCAGGCCGAACTGCACGTCTGGGCGGGTGGCTTCCACGGGTTCGACGCCCTCTATCCGCAGGCGGGCATCTCGGCCACGGCCCGCCGGACCCGCACCGACTGGCTCGGCCGGATCCTGCCCGCCCCGACCCCCGGGTGACGGGCACACCGGTGATCGGGCCGCGGGCGGCTGCTTATGCTGTGCTGGTGACACCGGGAGCGGGGCAGGAGAAGGAACTGAGGGCCGATGCGGCCCGTAACCGCGCCCGGATTCTCCAGGTCGCCCGCGCCCGGCTGGCCGCCGGTGACAACTCGCTGCAGCTGAACGCCGTCGCCCGGCTCGCCGGGGTGGGCGTCGGGACGGTCTACCGGCACTTCCCCAACCGCCATGCCCTGGTGGAGGCGCTCTCGGCGGAACGCCTGCGGGAACTGGTCGATGAGGCGCAGGCCGCCGCCTCCGCCGACGACCCGCTCACCGGCCTGCGCCGGCTGCTCGGCTTCGCCCTCGACCGCATGCTGGACGACCCCGACTTCGCGGCCGTGCTGGAGTCCGCCGGGGACACCGGTGCGCAGACGTCGGACATGAAGGCCGAGCTCGACCGGGCGGTCACGGGCCTGCTGGACGGCGTCCGGCTGACCGGTGCCGTCCGCAGCTCCGTCGAGGCCGACGATGTGCGCCGTCTGCTGTGCGGCGTGGCACATGCGGTGCGCTCCGGGAGCGGCGAGGTCAAGGACCTCTACCTCGACGTCCTGCTGCAAGGGCTGCGCCCGCCGCGCTGACGGCGGCACACCTCAACCCGTTCCCGTGTCCGTACGCGGAGGCTGCGGAAAGCCCCTTCGGGATGCCGGCCACACCCACCCACGCCAAACGGATAGCTATCCGATTGTGTTAGCGTGCCCACAACGAAACGGATAGGAATCCGTTTGTGGCGCGGTGAAGGGGTGGGCATGAGTCGACGGGCGATAGTGACGGCAGGGACCGGAGGCATCGGGCTGGAGACGGCGAAGGGGCTCGCGCGGCACGGCTACGCCGTCACGGTGGTCGGCCGCAACGCCGAGCGGGGCGCGAGCGCCGTCGAGGAGATCGCGGCGGTCGCGAACGGAGGCGCCCCGCGATTCGTCGCCGCCGACCTGGCATCCCTCGACAACGTACGTGCGCTGGCAGCGCAGTTGGCGGCCGACGGGCCATTGGGGGTGCTGGTCAACAACGTCGGCGCGATGTTCGCCCAGCGGCAGCGGACCGTCGACGGCATCGAGGCGTCGTTCGCCGTGAATCACCTCTCGCCGTACCTGCTGACCGAGCTGCTGCTCGACCGGCTCCGGGCGGACGCGCCGAGCCGGATCGTCAACGTCTCCTCCGCCGCGATCAAGACCGCCAGGCGCACCTTCGACGCGGTGGAACCCCCGGGTGGCTACTACGGGTTCCACTGGTACGGGCGGGCCAAGCTCGCCAACCTCGCCTACACCGTGCACCTGGCCGAACGCCTCCGTGGCACCGGGGTGACGGTCTTCGCGGCCGACCCCGGGGGCGCCGCCACCGACATGACCGACGGCACCATGACATCACCGAAGATCGTCTCCCCGCCGCTGCGCCTGCTGTGGCCGCTGGTCCGCCGTACCTTCGAACGCTCCACCGCCGGGCCCGCGTCGGTGGCCGCCCGGTCGTCCGTCTTCGCCGCCACCGCCGACTCGCTCGACGGACGGACCGGCCTCCTCGTCGGCCCCGAGGCCCGGCCCGTACCCCTCTTCCGCGGCGCCGCCGACCCCCGGGCCATCGAGAACGTTCTCCGGCTGAGCCGGCAGCTGGCGCCCCTGAACAGCGCCGGGCACGGCGTACGGCACCCGTAGCTCCAGGTGGGTGCAGACCGGTCAGACGATTCGGGTCAGCCCCTCGATCGCCGACTGCGCCCATTCCTGCGCCCCCACCGCCGTACCGGCCGCCACTCCGGTCGCGACGGGGGCCAGCACCCCCTTGAGCACGGCCAGCGCGCGGCGGACCCGGCTCTCCTCGGGGGTGGCCGGGCCGCTGATCGTCGCGAGGACCTCGTCCGCCGCGGCCGCGGCGTCCTCACGGTCCCGGTCGGCGAGGCCGGCCCCGGGCAACTGCTGGAGCAGGTCTTCGACCAGTGCTGCGAGCGCCTCGAAGCCCGGGGCCACCGTGCTGTTGTTCTGCTGGTTCTGCGTGACCGATTCGTTGTTCCAGGCGAACTGGGCGTTGGAGACGGCGGCGTTGAACACCGGGCCATCGTAATTGTGCACGTTCTCACGGTCGTTCATCTGGGGTTTCGCCCTCTCCGGTCTGCTGCTGGACGGCCTCGTTGTTGTTCCACGCCAGCTGGACGCCGTGGACCTCGGCGTTGAAGACCGGCGCGTTGAAGTTGTTGACGATGGTCTGGGGCGGTACGACGGGCTCCGTGTCCTGTTCGACCACCGGCAGCGATGTGCGGAGGGAGACGAGCTCGACAAGGCCGTTGTGCCGTACGCCATCGCCTCGCGTCCCCTCCACGGAGCAGTCCGCCAGCCGGCCGGCGGACCTGTCCCCGAAGCTCACTCCGACGACCGCGCAGTCGGTGAACTCGCTGTCCGCGACGTCCAGATGGGCGGAGTCGCTGCCGCCGAGGCCGAGCGTGCCCGAGCCGGTCACGGTGAGGTTCCTCGCGACGAGCCTCCCCTTGCCGAAGGCGATGACCCCGCACCTGCTCACTGCCTTGACCGTGCAGTCGTGCAGGTGCAGCTGGGCCTGCTCGCCGACGCCGAAGCCCAGCGTTCCGCGCTCCGCCGACACGTTTCGCAGTCTGACCCGTGACTGGCCCAGGACCTCGGCGGCGGACATGTCGAAGTCCCGGAACACCGCGTCGGTGATGTCGGCCGTGGTGCCGCCGTTCCCCAGGGTCTCCACCTGTGACGGGCAGCGCTCGACCCGGATGTGCTCGAACACGGCGTTGCTTCCGTCGCGGACCCGCAGGGCGACGCTCGTCAGGTCCTCGATCACGACCCGGGTGAAGCGGCCCCGGGCGGCTTCGGTCACGGCGATTCCGACGTTGCCCCCCGAGATGCGGCAGCCGTGGACCTCGGGGGAGCCGCCCTCGGTGGAGAACACCGCCGCGTTGCCCGCGTCGGACACCTCGCACTCCTCGAACCTGCCCCGCCCCGAGGCCCGGACGTTGATGCCGGTGTCACGGCACCGGGCGAAGGTGCATCCCCGCACCACCGGGTCGGCGCCGCTCGCCACCGCGATCCCGTGCTGGGCGTCGGTGACGCGCGTGCTGTCCACGGAACCCCGGGACTGCTCGATGAAGCCGATCCCCTCGGCGTGCACCGCGTCGATGGTGCAGCCCGACACGGTGAGCTCCGCCTGCGTGTCCGCGATGACGGCCGCGAGCCCGGTACCGGTCAGCTCGCACCCGGTGACCTCGGCCCGCGCACCACTGACGCGTACGCCGTGGATCCTGCTGCCCTCGACACGGCTGTCCCGGACCGTGACATCGGCGCCTTCGATCACCGCGATCGCGTTGTCGACGGCGTCCGTGAACCGGCACCGCTCGACGAGCCCGCGCGCCCCGGAGAAGAGCGTCCGGCCGTGCAGGACCACGCTGTCCCGCAGCGTGACGGAGGTGTTCGGCCGCGCGTGCACCCCGATGCCGCTGTACGCGCGGATCTCCGCCCGGTCGAGCGTCAGCGTCCCCGCGTGGCAGCCGACGACATCGGCGTCGCGGCCGATCAGCACGAGGCCGTCGACACCGACCGTTCCGTAGGCGTCGAGGGCGGGTCCGCGGGCCCGGCCCACCACCACGGAGCCGGGCCCGCCGGACGCGACCAGCCGGACCTCTCCCCGGACGGTGAGGGCTTCCTCGTACCGGCCGGGCGCGATCTCGATCAGCGCCGCCCGTCTCCGCCCTGCCGCGGCCAGGAGCGCGGACGTGATGTCGGGGTGGACGCCACGACCGCCGCGCGGCGAGACGACGTACTTCGCGACCATCTCCGCTCCCCCCACGGCGCATGCTTGGCGCCGCCGATGCTACCTGAGCGGCCGTCACCGGGCCGGTCACCGCGGGCCGGCGCCGAACCGCGCCGTCCGCGGTCACCGCCGGGCAGGACGGATGCCCCCGTCCGGGGCGTCGACCCGGACGGGGGCACCAGGAGCGGAGATCAGCGCGCGGGCCGCAGCTCCAGCGTGCAGCACTTCACGCTGCCGCCCGCCTTGAGGAGTTCGGAGAGGTCCACGCCGACCGGGCGGAAGCCGCGGTCGCGCAGCTGCTCGGCGAGAGCCGTCGCGTTCTGCGGCAGGACCACGTTGAGCCCGTCCGACGTGGCGTTGAGCCCGAACACCGCGGCGTCCTCGGCCGAGGCGAGGACGGCGTCCGGGAAGAGCCGTCGCAGCACGGCGAGGCTGCCGGGGGAGAAGGCCGGCGGGTAGTAGGCGACGGTCTTCTCGTCGAGCACGGTGAGGGCGGTGTCCAGGTGGTAGTAGTCGGGGTCCACGAGGGTCAGCCCGATCACCGGGCGGCCGAAGAACTCCTGGGCCTCGTCGTGGGAACGGGGATCGCTGCGGAACCCGGTCCCGGCGAGCAGGACGTCGCCCACGAGCAGGTAGTCGCCCTCCCCTTCGTTGACGACGCTCGCGGTACGCAGGTCCGGGAACCCGTTGGCGCGCAGCCAGTCGTGGTACGCCGGTCCCTCGGCGATGCGCTCGGCGTCCCGGAAACGCGCCACCAGGGCGCGCCCGTCGACGACCGTGGCGCCGTTGGCGGCGAAGACCATGTCGGGGAGACCACGGACGGGTTCGATGGTGTCGACGGTGTGCCCGAGGCTCAGGTAGACCTCGCGCAGTCGCTCCCACTGGGCGATGGCCAGCGGAGTGTCGACAGGCTTCTTCGGGTCCATCCACGGGTTGATGGAGTAGACCACGTCGAAGTAGGTGGGCCGGCACATGAGGTAGTGCCGGGCACGTGCGGTACGCATGGGTGAGGGTCCCGATCGTCAGGGGCGGCCGGTGAGATAGCCGCCCATCGAGGTGAAGTACTCGGTCGCGGGAAGTTCGCGGCCGTCCCCGGTCCGTACGCGGGTGATGGCCAGACCGTGGTTGCGGCCGGTTCGGGCATCGGCGCCGGCGACGATCACGACGCCGTCGCCCTCGCGGTAGAAGATCCGGCCCGGGGTGCCGCCGTAGCGGCCCTCGGACACGACAGCGGAGACGACTTCGAGCCGCTGCCCCTTGTGGAAGGTGAAGGCGCTCGGGTACGGAGCGGACTGGGCGCGGATCAGACGCTCCAGGTCCTGCGCCGGCCAGGTCCAGTCGATACGGATGTCCTCCTCGGCCCGCTTGTGGAAGAAGCTGGCCTTCGACCGGTCCTGCCGGGTGAACTCGGTCTGCCCCGAGGCGATCAGGCCCAGCGCCTCGGTGGTGACCGGGGCGATGAGGTCGACCGTACGGTGGAAGAGGTCGGTGGTGGTGTCCGTCGGACCGACAGCCACCGACCGCTGGATGACGATGTCGCCCGCGTCCAGCTCCTCGTCCATCAGGTGGGCGGTGACCCCGACTTCCGGCTCACCGTTGATGAGCGCCCAGATCAGCGGCGAGAAGCCCGCGTAGGCGGGCAGCAGGGAGTCGTGGATGTTCAGCGTGCCGTGGACCGGCAGGTTGTAGATCTCCGGCGGCATCCACGTCCGCCAGTTGTTGGCGACGATGATGTCCGGGGCCACCTCCTTGAGGCGGTCCACCAGTTCGTCGTCCGGCCGGTTGCGGATGATCACGGGGATCCCGTGCTTCTCCGCCAGGTCGGCCACCGAGTCGCTCCAGATCTTCTCGTAGGCGTGCTCGCTCTTCGGGTGCGTCACGACGGTCACCACGTCGTGCTCGGAGTCCAGCAGCGCTTGCAGGGTGCGATGCCCCCAGGTCTGGTAACCGAACATGACGACCCGCATGGAGGTGCCTCCTTGGAAGAGCGATGGACCGGCGCCTCAGTAAAGCAAGCCTTACCTAAGAGCACAACGTCCCATGATTCACAGCACGGTTGACGGCTCAGGTCGGCTTGAATCGCACCCTGGCATCGACAGGAAGGGACCTGCGGGTTAGCTTGGCCCGGCCCGCTCTCCGGCCGCGCGCCGTGGGCCCGACCGCGACGGGGAGGGACCTCCCATGCTCTGTACGAGGCTGACGAACGCCCGCATCCTCACGATGGACCCGCACCACCCCGTCGCCCGTGACCTGGGCATCTGGCGGGGCCGGATCGTCGGCCTGGACGAGGCGGTGACCTCCCTCCCGGCCCGCGAGGTGATCGACCTCCAGGGCGCCACCGTGCTGCCCGGCTTCATCGACAGCCATGTCCACCTGGCCTGGGCCGGGTTGAAGGCCCGTACGCCGAGCATCGCCCCCTGCGAGCGGATCGAGGACATCCTCGCCGTCGTGGACGAGGCCGCCCGCCGCCCCGCACCTCCCGGCGCCTGGCTGGATGTCGCCGGGTACGACCAGCGGGCGCTGGGCCGCCATCTGACCGCTGCGGAGCTGGACCGGGTCAGCCACGGCCGCAAGATCCTCCTGATGCACGACTCCGGACACGCCTGCGTCGTCAACACCGCCGTCCTGGAGCTGCTGCCGGCCGATGTGGAGCACGAGAGCGGCTTCCTGGCCGAAAGTGCCATGACCGCCGCCCGCCGGCTGCGGCTGCCGTACTCCCAGGAGGAGCTCGCCGACGCCATCGAGCACGCCGCCCGCGCCTGCCTCGCGGAGGGGATCACGGCCTGCGCCGAGGCCGGCATCGGCGGCGGGCTGCTGGGCCACAGCCCCGTCGAACTCGGCGCCTACCAACTGCTCCGCGACCGGGGCCAGCTGCCCCTGCGCGTCCAGCTCATGGCCTCCGGAGACACCCTCCGTACCCGTGCCACCCACCCCGACGACGGCTTCACCGAGGCCCTGGACCTCGGGCTGCGCACCGGATTCGGCGACGACTGGCTCTCCCTGGGAGCCCTGAAGATCTACACCGACGGCGGCATGATGGCGCGCACGGCCGCGCTCACCTCCCCGTACGAAGGGACGGACGACACCGGCCGGTTCCAGGACGACCCCGAGCGGCTCACGCGCCTCATCGTCGACGGCCACCTCGCCGGATGGCAGCTCGCCGTCCACGCCATCGGGGGCCACGCCGCCGACCTCGCGCTGGACGCCCTGGAACGCGCCCAGAAGCTGAAGCCCCGGCCGGACGCGCGCCACCGCATCGAGCACGCCGGGCTGATCCGCCCCGACCAGCTGCCCCGCTTCGCCGCGCTCGGCGTGAGCGCGGTGGTCCAGCCCAACTTCCTGCGCTACTTCGGCGACGACTACGCGACGGTGATGGGGGAGCGGCGGGCCGGCTGGATGTACCGGGGCAGGGGGTTCCTGGACCACGGCGTCACCCTCGTCGGCTCCTCCGACCGGCCCGTCACGGACGGTTCCCCGCTGCGGGCGGTCCAGTTCATGGTCGAACGGGCCTCCGTGTCGGGCCGGATCATCGGCGGGGAGGAGACGATCGGCGTCGATGAGGCCCTGCGTGCCTACACGGTCGCCGGCGCCCACGCCTGCCGCTGGGACGACTCGGCGGGCACGCTCTCCCCGGGCAAGCGCGCCGACTTGGCCGTCCTCGGCGACGATCCGCACCGGGTGGACCCCGCGCGGATCGGTGACATCGAGATCGTGACGACGTTCGTGGACGGCCAGGACACCCGGGAGGCTCTTCCGGCTTGAGGGGTCCGGCCGGGGGCGCTGCACGCATCTCCGGCCAAGAGATCAGGGAATCACTTCCTTTTTCGTGTTATTCAGGGCGAATAGGGACATCGGCCCCGTAGGTTGGGGAGAACCGCCACTCGACTGGCGTCCCACGTCACCCCGACACCGCGACCGGACGAGCGCCGGGCCTCCGCCGTTCCACCGGTCGCCCGGCGCCCCGCGTGCCGCTGTTCACGAACGAGGAAAGGCAGGGCAGGTGAACGTGCTTGGGATCATCGCCTCCGGTGTGGCCGCGCTGTTCATCACGGTCGTACTCGCCAAGGGCGTCCGCCGTACGGCGCTCGGTTCCGCAGCCGGCCGCGACCCGGGCGGGCGCCCGTCGCGTGCCGGGGTGGTACGCAGACTTGGCGGCGCGACCCTCGTCCTCGGCGTCGGTGCGGCTGCCGCCGCCGGCTGGGGACTCGGTGCGGCGGGCGACCACGGACGCGCCGTCACCGGGCTGCTGGCCGGGGCCGGGACCGTCGCCGCCCTCGGACTCGTCCACGATGTGCGGCCGCTCGGGATCCCCCTGCGGGTGGCGGTCCAGACGGCCGCCGCCACGCTCGCCGTGTGTCTCGCCGGCTTCTCACCGGTGGCGGGCGTCCTGGCCGTGATCTTGATCGTCCTCGTCACCAGCGCCTTCGCCCTGCTCGACACCTCCGACGGGGTGCTGGCGACCGTCGCCGCCGTCACCGCCGCCGGGCTGCTCGCCTGCGCCGCCGTCGACGGCCGGTCCGGGCTCGCGCTGCTGCCCGCCGTGCTGCTCGCGGGGCTCATCGGCTTCCTGCTCCACAACTGGCACCCCGCCCGCATCCGCCCCGGGGCGTGCGGCTCGCTGTTCACGGGATTCCTCCTGGCGGCCTCCGGCGTGCTGATCCACGTGGCGGCGCCGCCGGAGCGCACCGCGTGGGCGGCGCTGCCCGTGCTGGCGACCGTGGCCCTCGCCGACGCCGCCCTCGTCCTGGCGTCCCGGCGCCGCGCCTCGCGCCCGCTGCTCCAGGACGGCGGCGACCACATCACGCACCGCCTGCGCCGCATCCGCGTCACCGTGCCCGGAACGGCGGTCGTCCTCGGACTGTGGGCGGGCGTGGCGGTGGCGACCGGCACGCTGGTGTACGCGGGGGTGCTGCACCCCGCGCTCGTCCTCGTACCACCGGCGGGCAGCGCCCTGGCCGTCCTCGCCCTTCTCAGGATCCCGGTGTACGTCGCCCCGCCGAAAACCGCCCCACCGGCAGGCGCGGCACCGGGAAGCGTCAGGCCGGGAAGCACCGCATCCGCGAGCGCCGAACCGGCCAGGACCACGGCCGGACGCCCCACCGTGCCCCCGCCGCCCACCGGCCGCCCCGCCGTCGGCATCACCGCGGACAGGCGCTGACGCGGGGGCGGGCGGGGAGCCGACGGAGGCCTTCACGTCCGCCACCGGCCGATCGTGGCCCGGGCCGCCGTCCGCGCGTACGGGGACACCATCAGGAACGGCGCCCACGGCCAGGTGTGGCGCCGGCAGTACACCCACCACTGGCGCGGCGGCAGCTCCCGTACGGAGGTCACCCGGCGCAGCGCCTCCCGCACGCCGATCCCCGGCTCCCTGGAGCCGGGGGAGTCCGGCCCCTGCGCGCACACGCCGACGGGCGACGGGGCGACGAAGGCGGGGGCTCCGGCCCGCCGGGCGCGGAAGCCGTGGTCGTAGTCGCCCATCCGGTGGCCGAAGACCTTGTCGGTGTCCCCGACCAGCTCGTGCACGGCCCGCGAGAGCAGCACCACCCGCCCGTCGTACGTGTCGCACGGCTCCGGGCGCTCCCCGCCGGGCTCCACCAGCGTGAGGGACCGGCCGCGCCGCCCCGAGTACACCGTGGACCCGGCCGCGCCGAGGACCGCGCCGACGACGACCGCCCCGGGTCCGACCGTGTCCGCCGTGCCCAGGAGGGCGGCGAGGGCGTCCGGGAACAGCTCCACCTCGTCGTCGAGCCACAGCTGGTGCGTCCACCGGTGGCTCGGGCCGCCCGGTCTGCCGCTGTGCGAGCCGCCCCCGCCTCCGCCGCTGCGGCTGTTGCGGCTCGCGATGCGCATCGCCCGGTTACGGGGGACGTCCGCGCCCACCGACATGACCTCCACGGACGGGTGGAGCAG
The DNA here is from genome assembly GCF_014650075.1 of Streptomyces microflavus. Lineage (GTDB taxonomy): Bacteria > Actinomycetota > Actinomycetes > Streptomycetales > Streptomycetaceae > Streptomyces > Streptomyces microflavus. The sequence goes on from NZ_BMUG01000003.1 coordinate 545,222, forward strand.
GCGCACGGCCTCCGGAGTACCGTCGGTGGAGCCCGCGTCCACCAGGTGCACGCCGAGCGTGGCGTGGGACGGAAGCCCGCGCTGGCTCTCCAGGGCGCTCAGCGCCGACAGGGTCCTCGCGCGCCGGTTGTGACTCGTCATCAGCACGGCCAGGTGGACGGAGTGCACGGCGGAGCTCCTCACTGCACGAATCTCATCATTCATGCATAAAAGCCGATAATCCGCATAGGCTGAGTGAGTGAGCGCCGCACCGATGGAGACCCCGTTCCCGCCCGAGCCCGGTCCACTCACCCCGGGCCGGAGCCGCCGGGCGGTGCGGGTGGTGGCGTTCGTCCTGGCCGCGCTCTCCGTGATGACGGTCGCGCTGACCTCGACCGTCCGCGCCACCGTCCTGTCGCCGGGCTACTACCGGTCCGTCCTGGACGAGGAGTCGGCCTACGACCGGCTCTACAGCGAGGTGCTCGTCGACCCCGCGATCGCCCCCGTCACCCGCGACCTCCTCGCCCACCTGCCCGTGCCCGAGGCGCTGGTCACCTCCAACATCAAGGTCGTCCTGCCGCCGGCCACGGTCCGCTCGCTCACCGACCAGCAGATCCACGCGCTCACCGACTATCTGCGCGGCGACACCGACGAACTGCGGCTGAACGTGGACATCGACCCGGTGCTGCGGAACCTGGCCGACCTCGCCCGCATCTACTTCGGCGACCTGGTGGCCAACCTCCAGGACCGCGACGAGCCCGACTTCGCCCGCTTCACCGACGACCTCACGACCGCGCTCGAAGCCCTCGGGGAAGGCCGCGCCCCCACCCTTCCCGCCCTGCCGCTCACCACCGACCAGGCGGCCCGTGCCACCGACGCCCTGCTGACCCTGGTGCCCGAGCGGGAACGGGCGGCCCTGCGCCCCGAGGTGGAGGTGGCCCTGGGCAGGGGAGACGTATCGACGGCGCTGGCGACGACCGCGGCCGCCGCACTCGCCGACGGGTCACGGACCGCGGCGGCCGACCTGCGCACCACACTTCAAGGGGGTACGTGGGACCTCACCGCGACCCTGACAGCCGCGGGCAACGACCTCGACGTCCTGGAGCAGGCCCGCGAGCGGGTCCAGTGGCTGACGTACCTCCAGGTCCTAGCCACCGCCCTCGCCCTGGCCTCCCTCGCCGTTCTCTGGTCCACCGGCCCCGGCGCCTCTGCCCGGCGGCTGATGGTGCTGGGGCAGGCGGTCGCCTGCGGCGGGATCCTCGCGGCGGCCGCCGTCCTGCTCACCCGGCTGGTCACCGGGGGCCGGTTCCTCACCACCCGGCCGTCCTGGCCGCCGAGCGTCACCGCCCTCGTCGAGGACCTCCAGCGCAACGCGGTGGACCAGGCGGTGGCCACCGGACTGACCGCCGCCCTCACCGCCCTCGTCGGCGGGGCGCTCCTCACCGCCACCGGCTGGGCCTTCCTGGTGCGCCCCCGCACCCTGCCGAGGCCCACCGCCGTACGGGGCGTGGCCGCGGGCGTGACCTGCGCCGCGCTGGCGGGCGCCCTGCTCGTCCCGCCCGTACTCGGCCCGTCCGCGCCCCGCCGCTGCCAGGGCAGCAGCGAACTCTGCGAGCTGCGGTACGACGAGATCGCCCACCTCACCGCCCACAACGCCATGTCCACCACCGCCGACCGGTTCATCGGCCCCCTCCAGGACCCCGACATCACGACCCAGCTCGACACCGGCGTCCGGGCGCTCCAACTGGACACGTACCACTGGGAGAGCCCGCAGGACATCGCCGCCCGGCTCGACAACCCCGAGTTCACGCCCGAGCAGCGCCGGCTGGTCTCCGCCGCGATCGACAAGGCCAATCCGCCCCGCGAGGGCCTCTGGCTCTGCCACAGCGTCTGCCGGGCCGGGGCGATCGAACTCGGCCCGGCGCTGGAGGACATCGGAGCCTGGCTCCGCGCGAACCCCACCGAGATCGTGACGCTGATCGTCCAGGACGACATCGGCGCCGAGGAGACCGAGGAGGCGTTCCGCCTGGCCGGGCTCGACGAACTGCTCCACTCCCCGTCCGAGGACCCCGACGAACCGTGGCCCACGCTGGAGGAGATGATCGACAGCGGCCGGCGGCTGGTGGTGTTCGCCGAGAAGGCGGACGGCCCGGCGCCCTGGTACCGCAACTTCTACCGGTACGGGATGGAGACCCCGTTCGCGTTCCGCAGCCCCGACGAAATGAGCTGCCGACCGAACCGGGGCGGCACCGGCAAGCGCCTCTTCCTGCTCAACCACTTCGTCACCGACGGCGGTGGCAGCCGGCTGGACGCGGGCCGGATCAACGCCCGCGACTGGCTGCTGGAGCGGGCGCGGGCCTGCGAGGCCGAACGCGGCAGCCCGGTCAACTTCGTCGCCGTCGACTACACGACCGTCGGCGACGCCCTCGGGGCCGTGGAGGAACTGAACACCCGCCGTGCGGAGGAAGGCCGCTGACCCGGCGTCACCAGCGGCGAGCCGACTCCCGCACGAACCCCGGGGCGGGTGTCGGAGGCTCATGAGAGGCTTTGTTCTCGGCGGCTCCGCACCCTGAGGACGGTGCCGCACGACGGCCGAAAAGAACGGGGAACCCGCGCACATGACCGCTCCGAGCGACCCTGCACCGCCCAGTGCCCCCTCAGCCGCGCCGTCGCCCGGCGCCACCTCCGTCCCGCCGGGGGCCGGACGGCTGCTGGCCGTGAGCGACCTCCACGCGGCGGTCACCGACAACCGGCCCATCGTGGAGTCCCTCCACCCCACCTCCGAAGCGGACTGGCTCATCGTCGCGGGCGACGTGGCGGAGCGCCCCGACGACATACGCTGGGCGCTCGCCCTCCTCGCGGAACGTTTCGCCAAGGTGATCTGGACGCCCGGCAACCACGAACTGTGGACCCTGGACAAGGACCCGGTCCGACTGCGCGGGCAGGCCCGGTACGAACACCTCGTCCAACTCTGCCGCGAACTGGGCGTGCTCACGCCCGAGGACCCGTTCCCACTGTGGCCCGGTCCCGAGGGGCCGGTGGCGATCGCGCCGCTGTTCCTCCTGTACGACTACACCTTCCGCGCCCCGGGGACGCACACGAAGGAGGAGTCGCTGGCCGTCGCCCACGAGTCCGGCATCGTCTGCAACGACGAGTACCTCCTCCACCCCGACCCGTACCCCACCCGCGACGACTGGTGCCGGGCCCGGGTCGCGGAGACGGAGCGCAGACTCGCCGCGCACGACCCGGAGATCCCGCTCGTCCTCGCCGGACACTGGCCGCTGGTCCGGGAACCCACATCGGTCATGTGGTACCCGGAGTTCGCCCAGTGGTGCGGCACCGAACTGACCGCCGACTGGCACCGCCGCTTCAACGTCACGGCCGTCGTCTACGGACACCTCCACATCCCCCGTACGACCTGGTACGACGGCGTGCGCTTCGAGGAGGTCTCCATCGGCTACCCGAGGGAGTGGCGCGAGAGGGGCCACCCGCGCGGCCTGCTGCGCCAGATCCTCCCGTACGAGCCGGAGTCCGCGGCCCCCGCCCGTTCCGGCACCGCCACCTCCGGAGGTTCCCTGTGATCGAGCGGCTGCTGCCCGGTGACGTCTCCTGCGCCGCGACGCGCGAGGAGACCGTGCCGGACGGAACCCTCTTCCCCGAGGAGGAGGAACTGATCGCCAGGAGCGTGGCGAAGCGCAGGAACGACTTCGCGACGGCGCGGGCCTGCGCTCGGCGGGCCATGGGCCGACTCGGCCTGGAACCCGTCGCCGTACTCCACGGCAAGCGCGGAATGCCCCTGTGGCCCGACGGGATCGTCGGCAGCCTCACGCACTGCGACGGATACCGGGCGGCGGCGCTGGCGCGTGCGGCGGACGTGCTGTCGCTGGGCGTCGACGCCGAACCGCACGCCCCGCTGCCCGAAGGCGTGGGGGAGCTGGTGGTGCGCCCCTCCGAACGCGAACGGTTCGCCGGGTCGCGGGCCGGGGAGGAGGGCGGGATCCACTGGGACCGGCTGCTGTTCAGCGCCAAGGAGAGCGTCTTCAAGACCTGGTACCCGCTCACCCTCACCGAGCTCGACTTCGACGAGGCGGACCTGACCTTCCGCCGGGATGATGACGACCGGGCGGGGGGCCCGGCTGCGAGCGGCACCTTCACCGCGCGGCTGCTGCGCACCGATCCGGCCGTGCCGCCGGTGCTGGACGGGCGGTGGCGGGTGGAGGACGGCATCGTCGCCACGGCGGTGCTGCTGCGGCCCAACTGGCGGGACGGGCCGGCGGGTTCGGGAGCCGGGTGGGTTCAGGAGTCCTGAGGGGCGGCGAGCGGCCGTCCCAGCCGGACGTTCCAGCGGCCCGACCGCCCGCTGAGCTCCGTGAGGACCAGGGGCGCGACGTCCAGCCGCCAGAACGACTCCAGCGGCAGCGACAGACCGTGCACGACCGCCGCCCGTACGACGGCGGGCTCGGCGACCGCGAGGACGCTCCCGCCCCCGCCGCCGGCCCCGTCCAGCCAGCCGCCCACCCGCTCCACCAGGTCCCGCAGCGACTCGCCCCCGTGCGGAGCCGCCGCGGGGTCACCGATCCAGGCGGCCACCGCGGCGGGTTCGGCGGCTCCCACCTCGTCGAGCCGGCGGCCGCTCCACCGCCCGAGGTCCCAGCCGTTGAGCGCCGGTTCGGGCCCCGGGGCGAGACCGAGCGCGGCGGCGGTTCCCACGCACCGCTCGGAAGGGCCGCTCAGGACCAGGCCGGCCCCGGGCACCGCGGGGGCCGCCGCCCTCGCGCTCCGCTCCCCGGACCGGTCCAGCGGGGCATCGCCGTCGAAGCGGGCCTCCCGCAGCGCCGCGTTCATCGCCGGTGAGACCAACATCACCCGTACTGTCATGTTCCTGCCTCAAGTCGTTCCGTGGAGACCTCAACGCCCGTGACCGGCGGGCGAATCGGGCCCCGAAGATCTGCAGATTGCACCATGGCGGCGCCTGCGTACAGGCGGTATGGTCACGTCGACCATGACGACGGTGTGACGGAAGTCCGGTGCAAATCCGGCACGGTCGCGCCACTGTGAACCCGTACCTGTGCGGGAAGTCAGACCCGGCACCTTCGTCCGTTGCACCACGACAGGGACGCGTGTTCCCACAGGAGGTTCCGCCATGGCGCAGTCCGCCGCCCCCGCAACGGGGGCACCTGCGATCACCCCGATCTCGGCGAAGGCCATTGCCCCCTGGGCTGTCTTCGTCGGCATCCTGGCACTTGTGCTGCTCTACTTCGTCGGCGCCGAACAGGGCGCCACCGCGCTCATCTCGGGCGAGGGCGTTCACGAATGGGTCCACGACGGCCGTCACCTGCTCGGCTTCCCCTGCCACTGAGCCACCTGCGGCATCCGGCAAGCAAGGGAACTGGGAACAAGGGAAACAGGGAACGTCTCGTGAACTCCATATCTGTCAGAGCTCTGCTCGTGCGCGGCATGCTCGCGGGCCTGATCGCGGGCGCGCTGGCATTCGCCGTCGCCTACTTCCTCGGCGAGTCCCAGGTGGACGCCGCCATCGCCCTGGAGGAGGCGGCGAGCCACGACCACGGCGCCGGTGGCGGCGAGGAACTCGTCAGCCGCACCATGCAGGCCACCGGCGGACTGGCCACCGCACTCCTGGTCTTCGGCGTCGCGGCGGGCGGGATCGCCGCCCTCGTGGTCTGCTACGCGCTGGGCCGCATCGGCAGCTTCGGCCCCCGGGCCACGGCCGCACTGATCGCGGGCGCGGCCCTGCTCACCGTCTACATCGTGCCGTTCCTGAAATACCCGGCGAACCCGCCGGCCGTCGGCAACCCCGACACCATCGGGAAGCGCACCACCCTGTTCTTCCTGATGGTCGCCCTCAGCCTGCTGCTGGCCGTCGCCGCCGTGATCATCGGCAGGCGGCTCGCACCGGGCCTGGGCAACTGGAACGCGACGATCGTAGCGGCCACCGGGTTCGTCCTGGCGATCGGCCTCGCCTACGCCTTCCTGCCCTCGTTCGACGAGGTCGGCAAGGACTTCCCGGGCAGCCTGCTGTGGAAGTTCCGGCTCTCCACGCTCGCCGTCCAGAGCACGTTCTGGGCCGGCTTCGGCCTGGTCTTCGGCTACCTCGCCGACCGGCTGCTGCTCTCCTCGGACGGCGCCGACACGCCCCGTGTGGCGACGCCGGTGGGCTGACCGCCCGCGCTCCGTACAGAACCCGCCGGGGTGTACCCGGCGGGTTCTGTCGTTCCCGGTGTTCCCGGTGTTCCCGGTGTTCCCGGTGTTCCCGGTGTCTCCGGTGTCTCCGGCAGAGGTAGCGGTGCTATCCGCCCGGCGGCCGAGAAAGGTAGCGGCGATACGGTATAAGTGTTAGCGTTGATATCACCGGGTTTCACGGAACCGCCGCGACCCCTGTCGCCAGGAGCAACGTCATGACCGAACAGTCCGCATCCACGTCCGCGCCCACCACCGACGCCCCCCGCCGCGTCGCCGTGGTCACCGGAGGATCCCGGGGCATCGGCCGGGAGAGCGCCGAGCGGCTCGCCGCCGACGGCCTCGCGGTCGTCGTCAACTACGCGGGCAACCGGACCGAGGCGGAGGCGGCCGTCGCCGCCATCACCGCTGCCGGCGGCGAGGCGATCGCCCACCGCGCGGATGTGGCCGACGAGGTCGCCGTCGCCGGGCTCTTCGACGCCGCGGAAGAGGCGTACGGCGGTGTCGACGTGGTCGTCCACGCCGCGGGTGTGATGGCGCTCGCGCCGCTGGCCGAGCTCGACCTCGACGTGCTCGACCGGATGCACCGCACCAACATCCGCGGCACCTTCGTCGTCGACCAGCAGGCCGCGAGGCGGGTGCGCACCGGCGGGGCCGTCATCAACTTCTCCAGCTCCGTGCTGTCGCTCGCCCTGCCCGGCTACGCCGCCTACGCCGCCACCAAGGGGGCCGTCGAGGCGATGACCCTGATCCTCGCCCGCGAGCTGCGCGGGCGGGACATCACGGTCAACGCCGTCGCCCCCGGGCCGACCGCCACCGCCCTCTTCCTGGACGGCAAGGACGAGGAGACCGTCGCACGGATGGCCGCCCAGCCCCCGCTGGAGCGGCTGGGCACCCCGCAGGACATCGCCGAGGTGGTCTCCTTCCTCGCCGGCCCCGCCCGCTGGGTCAACGGCCAGGTGCTGCGGGCCAACGGCGGCATCGTCTGAGCGCCGTGTCCCGCCTTGATAGCGTCCGTCCGATGAGTAGTAGTACGAGCACACGGACCCGCATTCTCCATGTGGCCGCCGAACTGGTCGGCAACTCGCCCGACGGCGACATCTCCACGCGCGCCGTGTGCGAGGCGGCCCAGGTCGGCGCCCCGGCCCTCTACCGCCACTTCGGGGACAAGGAGGGCCTCCTGTCGGCGGTCGTCGACCACGGCTTCGAGCGGTATCTCGCGACGAAGCGTGAGCGCGACGAGACCACGGACCCCGTGGAGGACCTGCGCCGCGGCTGGGACACCCATGTCGAATTCGCCGTACGCAACCCGAACCTCTACCGGCTGATGAACTCACCGGCGATGCGCACGCCCCCCGCGGCGGCCCTGGAGTCGCACCGCATCCTCACCCGCGACCTGGAACGGGCCGCCGCCCGGGGCCGGATACGCGTGGCGCCCGAGCTCGCCGCGCAGATGGTCATGTCGGCCAATGTGGGGGTGGCGCTGATGCTGGTGGCCCGCCCCGCGACCTTCGACGACGCCGAGACGTCCCGCCGGGTGCGCGACGCGGTGTACGCCTCGATCCTCACGCCCGAAGCGGGACCGAGCGCGCCGGAGGAGACCGAAGTCCCCTCGGCGGCGGCCCGGTTGAGCGCCCTGCTGCGTGAGGCGCAGGGGTCGGGGCTCAGTACCGCCGAGGCGGCGCTGATGAAGGAGTGGCTCGACCGGGTGGCGAACACCCGCCCCGGGGGCTGAGCGCGGACAGTCCCGGCCCGCCCCGGCCCGTGTCTCCGACCGGTTCGGTGGGCGGGACCGATCGGCGAAGCCACAGAGGTGGGGTCCGGTCAGGACGGTACGGGGGAGGGGGCGTCGTGATCGCGCAGCCCGTCCTCCATGAGGCGAGCCGTGTTCTGGACGATCCTTCGCAGGTCGTCGCGCACCTCGTGCTCCTTGCTTCCGTACGGGCCGTACGCGGTCACCGAGAGCAGCAGGTCGCCGTTCCACAGGAGGAGTGTGCGGCCGGGACGGCCCTGGTCGTCGTCCGGCTTCCCGTACGCGGCCTCGTGCACCCGCTCCGGCCCACGCCCGTGCGCCCGGTCCAGGTTTTCCTTGACGAGGTACGCGCGGCGGGCGGGCTCGGCCTCCTCGTAGACGGCGGCGGTCGTGCTGAGCTTCCAGAACTCCCCGTCCGGGCCCGTGACATCGGCCAGACAGTTTGTCTGCCGGAAGCGGGGGCGGGCACCGTTCTCGCCGATGTCCTCCCTGGCGTCCGGGTCGGCGGAATCGGTGGTGGTGCCCAGGGCGAACCCTTTCGTGGGCGCCGCGCTTGCGAGCAGTGCACAGGGGCTGCTGGTCCAGCCGTGCACCCCCGGTGCGCGGGCGACGAGCTTGTCCCCGCCCCCTGCGCCGTCCTGGCCGCCCCCGGAGCAGCCGGACACGGCCACCGCCGCCGAGGCGATCAGCGCGGCCACCCGCGCCTTCCGTAAGGAGGCCACCCCCGCCCTGCGTAACTCCGCGTCCCTGGATCTGCGCATTCCCCCACCCCTTCGTCCCGGAAAGCTCATTATCGGGTGCTCGTACCAGCGGGTAAAGGAGGACAGGGCCGCACCGGATCGGTGCGGCCCTGTCGCCGGATCAGAGTTCGCCGTCCCGTGGCGCGAAGTCGCCTTGGAACGCGGCGGCCATCCGCAGTTGCGTGGCCGCCTCGGCCTGCCGCCCCTGGCGCTCCAGGGTCCGGCCCAGCATGAGGCGCGCGTAACTCTCCACCGGGTCGAGCTCCAGGACCGCCCGCAGCTCCTCCTCCGCCGGCCCGAGCCGGGCGGAGTGGTAGTAGGAGCGGGCCAGCAGCAGCCGCGGCGCGACCTGCTCCGGCGCCTCCTCGACGAGCCCGCCCAGGATCCGGGCGGCCGTGAGGTACTCCTTGGCCTCGAAGAACATCTGCGCCCGGTCCCACCGGTCGGCGGCCGTGCCGAACTCGTAGTAGGTCTCGTTCACGTGTCCTCCTCGTCATCGGGCGGGCCGCCCTCTCGGTGCGGGGCCCCGGGCCCCCGTCCCGCCGTACGTTCAGCCATGACAACACCGCATAATGGTTGAACATTCCACTAAAACTTTGGCGTGGGGACCGGCGCTCCACGCCCGTACGGGAATAGGTTGAGCGTCATGAGCAATCTCGATCGCCAGGCCACGCCCTCCGTCTGCGGAGGACGCGGCTTCGTCGTCGCCGAGCCGGTCCGTGAACTCCTCAACCCCCGCCGCGTCCCGCTCGGCGAGTCCACCGAGGTGCGCCGTCTGCTGCCCAACCTGGGCCGCCGCATGGTCGGGGCCTGGGCCTTCGTCGACCACTACGGGCCGGACGACATCGCGGACGAGCCCGGCATGCAGGTGCCGCCCCACCCGCACATGGGCCTCCAGACCGTCAGCTGGCTCCACGACGGAGAGGTCCTGCACCGCGACAGCCTGGGCAGTCTGCAGACGGTGCGCCCCCGCGAGCTGGGCCTCATGACCTCGGGCCGTGCCATCAGCCACTCCGAGGAGAGCCCGAAGCCGCACGCGAGGTTTCTGCACGGCGCCCAGCTCTGGGTGGCCCTCCCCGACGCGCACCGCCATGTGGAGCCGCACTTCCAGCACCACACGGACCTCCCCGCCGTGACCGCCCCCGGTCTGACCGCCACCGTGATCCTGGGCGAACTGGACGGAGCGGCATCACCCGGCACCGCCTACACCCCGATCGTCGGCGCCGACCTCACCCTGACCGGGGGCGCGGAGGCCCGTCTCCCGCTGGACCCGGACTTCGAGTACGCGGTCCTGTCGATGTCGGGAGAGGCCGAGGTCGACGGCGTACCCGTACTGCCCGGCTCGATGCTCTACCTCGGCTGCGGCCGCACGGAACTGCCCCTGCGCGCCCTCTCCGACGCGGGCCTGATGCTCCTGGGCGGCGAGCCGTTCGAGGAGGAGATCGTGATGTTCTGGAACTTCATCGGCCGCTCCCACGAGGAGATCGCCCAGGCCCGCGAGGACTGGATGACCGGTTCGAGGTTCGGCGACGTCAAGGGCTACGACGGCGGCAGGCTCTCCGCTCCGGAACTCCCGCCGGTGGCACTGAAGCCGCGGGGGAGGGTGCGCTGATCCGGGCGCTTTCATAGTTCAGTTCGGCAGTGCGGGCGCTTCCGTAGTTCAGTAGACGTCACGTACGTACCGCTTGTCGGTGGCCAACTGCGCGACGCAGGCGGCCGCCGCGTCCTGGTCCATGCCGCCGTGTGCGGCGACGATCTCGTGCAGGGCCCGGTCGACGTCCTTCGCCATCCGGCCCGCGTCGCCGCAGACGTACAGGTGGGCGCCGTCCTGCAGCCACCGCCACAGGCGCGGGCCGTGCTCGCGCATCCGGTCCTGCACGTAGACCTTGTTGCGCTGGTCGCGGGAGAAGGCGACGTCGAGGCGGTCCAGGTGGCCGGAGGCGACGAAGTCCTCCAGGTCCTCGCGGTAGTAGAAGTCGGTGGCCTCGTGCTGCTCGCCGAAGAACAGCCAGTTGGGGCCGGTGTGCCCCCTGGCCAGGCGGTCCTCCAGGAAGCCGATGAACGGTGCGACACCGGTGCCCGGACCGATCATGATCATCGGTGTGGTGGATCCGGTGGGCGGGCGGAAGTGCGGCGAGCGCTGGACGTACACCTGCACCGGACCGTCGTCGGCGCAGTCCGCCAGGTAGGTGGAGCACACGCCCTTGCGGTCCCGCCCCAGGTCATTGGTGTAGCGGACGACCGAGACCGTCACGCGGACCTCGGCGGGGTGGGTGAGGGGGCTGGACGAGATGGAGTACAGGCGGGGCTGGAGCCGCTTGAGGACTTGCGCCCACTCGGCCGCCGAGGCCCGGACGGGAAAGGCGCCGATGACATCGGCGGCCTGCCTGCCCCAGCTCCACTTGGCCAGCTCACCCTTGTTGTCCGGGCGCAGCAGCTGCCGGAGGTCGCGGTCCCCGGTGCGGGCGACGACGAACTTGAGGAGGTCCGGGGTGATGCGGGCTATGTCGAAACGGGTGCGCAGGGCCTCGCCGAGCGGAATGCCGGTGCCGTCGGGGAGGTCGATGATCTCCTCGGGGTCCAGGCCGGTGAGCGCGAGCCATTCGGCTACGAGCCCCGAGCCGTTGGCCGGCCACACGCCGAGGGCGTCCCCGGCTTCGTAGGCCAGCTCTCCGCCACGGGTGTCGAAGGCGAACCGCCTGACCTCCTTCTGCGATCCGGGCAGGCTGAGCAGCCGGTTCCCCACGAGCAGCGTGGCGAACGGGGACGCCTTGGAAGGCCCGGCGGCCGCGACGGGTGCCGGGGCGGTCGTCGGCTGCCGGTCGGCCGGCGCGGCGAGGGCGGTGGTGACCCGGTCGAGCCACTGCCCGGCGGCTTCGTCGTCGCCGGGCTCGCAGTCCGTACGCGGGTGTAGACGGGTCCCGCCGAGTTCCGTGAGGCGTTCGTCCAGGCGGCGGCCGTGGCCGCAGAAGTCCTCGTAACTGGAGTCGCCGAAGGCCAGGACGGAGTAGCGCACGCCGTCCAGCCGGGCGGCGTCGGGGGCGCTGAGGGCGTGCCAGAAGCCCGCACCGTTGTCCGGGCTTTCGCCGTCGCCGAAGGTGCTGGTGACGACGAGCAGGTCCGTGTCGGCGGTGAACTGCCCGGGCGCGGCGTCGGCCATGGCGAGCAGGGCCGGGGCATGTCCGGCCCTGGTGAGGCCGGCGGCCGCGTCGGCGGCGAACTCCTCGGCGTTGCCGGTCTGCGAGGCCCACAGCACGATCAGCTGCCGGGACGGGGCTGCCTCGGGGCCGGCCGATGCCTGGCCCGGAGAGTCATAGGCGGGTCCGGCGGCGCTCCCCGGAGGAGGTTCGGCGGCGGTACGGGAGAACATGCCCGCCAGTACGCCGTCCACCCACAGAGCCGTCGCGGGAGCGAAGGGCGCGGTCGGGGGCAGTACGGGAACACCGCCGGGCGGTGCCTGGGCGAGACCGGCGAGGTATCCGGACAGGTACCGCCGCTCCGGCTCCGCCAACGCCGGTCCGGTCAGGTCGGGCAGACCGAGAAGGGCGGCGAGAGCGGGTACGGCCGCGGCCGCTCCGCCGACCTGTGCCACGGCCACCGGGTCGGCCTGGGCGGGGTTGGCGAGGGCCCGTGGCTGCTGGGCCGGGACGGGCGGGGCCGCGGTCTCCGGCGTCGGCACGGCCTCCTCGGGCCGGGCGGCGGCGACCACGCGCAGCGCCACGGCGCAGGCCTTGAACCCGGGCTGGAACGAGACCGGATCGACGGCGTCGCTGGTGACCGCGTTGATGCTGAGGTACTCCCCGAACAGGTCGTTCCAGTGGAACGGTGCGAAGCAGTTCCCGGGGAGCACGCGGTCGGTGACGACGGCGGGCAGCACGGCCCGCCCGCGCCGGGAGGCTACCTCGATGTGGTCCCCCTCCCCGGCTCCCATGGCGGCGGCATCGTCCGGATGGAGTTCGACGAACGGGCCCGGGTCGAGTCTGTTGAGCCGGGCGACCTTGCCGGTCCTGGTCAGGGTGTGCCACTGGTGCTGCAGACGGCCGGTGTTCAGAACGAACGGGTAGTCGTCATCGGGGAGTTCCGCGGCGGGCAGGTGCGGGCGGGCGAAGAACCGGGCCCGGCCCGACGGGGTGGGGAACGCCAGCCGGGGTCGGGTGCCGTCCGCGTGCTCCAGCAGGTTCTGGCTCCGGCCGTCGTTGAGGTAGCGGATCGGGTTGCGGTCGTCGCCCGCCGGGGATGCGGCGGGCCACTGCACGGGGGTCTCGCGCAGCCGCTGGTAGGTGACGCCACGCAGGTCCCAGCCGGTCTTCGGGTTCCAGGCGCGCTTGAGCTCCTCGAAGACCTCCTCGGCACTCGTGTACGTGAAGGCGTCGGCGTACCCCATCGCGCAGGCCACCCGGGCGATCAGCTGCCAGTCCGGCAGCGCCTGGCCGGGCGGATCGACGACACCCTGGACGAGGGTCAGGTTCCGCTCCGAGTTGATCATGACGCCGTCGGACTCCGCCCACAGCGTGGCGGGCAGGACGACATCGGCGTAGGCGTTCGTCTCCGTGTCGGCGAACACGTCCTGCGTGACGACCAGCTCGGCCGCCTCAAGGCCGGCGATGACGGTCCGGCGGTTGGCGACCGAGGCCACCGGGTTGGTGCAGATGATCCAGCACGCCTTGATGTCCCCGGCCGCCATCTGCTCGAACATCTCGACCGTGCCGCGCCCCGCCTCGGTGCGGAGCGTGCCCGCCTCCACACCCCACAGATCCTCGATGAAGGCCCGTTCCTCGTCCACGAGGACCGATCGCTGACCGGGCAGCCCCGGGCCCATGTAGCCCATCTCGCGGCCGCCCATCGCGTTCGGCTGGCCGGTCAGGGAGAACGGTCCGGAGCCCGGGCGGCAGATCGCCCCCGTGGCGAGGTGCAGGTTGACCAGGGCGTTGGTGTTCCACGTGCCATGGGTGGACTGGTTGAGCCCCATCGTCCAGCAGCTCATCCACTCGCCCGCCTCACCGATCCACCGGGCGGCCTGCCGGATGTCCGCCTCGGGAACGCCGGTGATCCCGGCGACCCGCGCCGGGTGGTGGTCCGCGAGGAAGGAGGGCATCTCCTCCCAGCCGTCGGTGAACTCGGCGATGAATTCCTCGTCGGTGTGCCCGTTCTCCACGAGGAGGTAGAGGATGCCGTTGAGGAGTGCGAGGTCGGTGCCCGGCTCGATCTGGAGGAAGAGGTCGGCCTTGTCGGCGGTGGCGTTGCGCCGCGGGTCGACGACGATGAGCCTGGCCCCGGCCGACTTGATCCGCTCCATCATCCGGAGGAAGAGGATCGGGTGGCAGTCGGCCATGTTCGCGCCGATGACGAAGAAGACATCGGCCCGGTCGAAGTCCCGGTAGGAGCCAGGGGGGCCATCCGCACCCAGGGAAAGCTTGTATCCGGAGCCCGCGCTCGCCATGCACAGGCGGGAGTTGGACTCGATCCTGCTCGTCCGTACGAAGCCCTTGGCGAGCTTGTTCGCCAGGTACTGCGCCTCCAGGGACATCTGTCCGGAGACGTAGAGAGCGAGCGCGTCGGGTCCGTGCTCGTCCACGATCGCGCGCAGCCGCCCGGCCACGGCCGTGATCGCCGCGTCCACGTCCGCCTCCACGGGATCGGCACCCCGCTCCGCACGGATGAGGGCCTTGGCCGCCCGCCCAGGGGCGGCCATCATGTCGGCGCTGGTCGCCCCCTTCGTGCAGAGCCTTCCGGAGTTCGCCGGATGGGTCCTGTCACCGGAGACCTTCTTGGCGATGCGCCTGCCGGTGGAGGCGTCACGGCCGATGTCCAGCAGGATCCCGCAGCCGACGCCGCAGTACGAGCAGACCGTCCGCACACTCTCCACCTCTGCCTTCACCCCTGCCTCCGGCTTCGTCAACGAGGCTTCCTTCCCGTCCGCACCGTCCGCACCGTCCTCGCCCCGCGTAAGCCGGGCGGGCTGCGGCAGGGGTGGGACGCTCCCACGGCCAAGATCGTAGGAAGAGCGCATTACCGGCCCGTCACGCCCTGCGGTCATCGTGTGTAAACCCGGCCGCACGCCGCGTCGGCCCCCGTTGTGAGCCGCCGTCCGTCGCCGTCCCCGCGAGCGTCACCTGGGCGGTCCCTCCGTCCCCTACAACTCGGGTATCACGCAAGGCTGTTGCGTCATTCCCAGGGTGGAGAGAAGTGCGCCCCGGTGAGGGATCCGCAGGCGCGGCCCGGTCCTGAATGATCTTCCGTGTCCGAAACACGCGACCGGAAGGATCGATATCGTGCGCAGACGACGTCTCGCGCCCCTGTTGGCCGTGAGCCTCACGGCAACGCTGGCTCCCGTGCTCGCCACCTCGACGGCCGCCGCGGCCCCGGCCGCCGCCCCCTCGGCCGCCTCCTCCCCCTCCGCCGCCAAGGGCGGTGCGCTGGACCGGTACACGAAGCAGAAGCCCAAGTGGAAGCGGTGCGAGGCCGCCGCTCCGGCGGAGTTCCAGTGCGCCACGATCAAGGTCCCGCTGGACTACCGGGCGCCCGGGGGCAAGCGGATCGACCTGGCCATATCCCGGATCAGCAGTACCGGGCCCGGCAAGCGCCACGGCGTCCTGCTCTCCAACCCCGGCGGTCCCGGCGGCCAGGGGATCTACATGCCCCTGGCGTTGCAGGAGGAGCTCCCCGAGGCCGCGCTGCGGAAGTACGACCTCATCGGCTTCGACCCGCGCGGGGTGGGCCGGAGCACTCCGGTCACCTGCGATCTGACCCCGGAGGAGGAGAACTGGCTGCGGCCGTACAAGAAGGAGACGTTCACCAAGGACGTCGCCTGGGCGCGCAAGGTCGCGGACAAGTGCCGGGAGAAGTCGGGCGCCGTGCTCCCGCACATCACCACCCGCAACACCGCCCGTGACGTGGACCTGCTCCGCGCGGTCCTCGGCGAGAAGAAGATCTCGTACCTGGGCTACTCCTACGGCACCTACCTGGGCGCCGTCTACACCCAGCTGTTCCCGGGCCGGGCCGACCGGTTCGTCCTCGACAGCGCGGTCGATCCGGCGCGCGCCTGGCGCGGCATGGTCCAGTGGTGGGCGGAGGGCGCCGAGCCCGCGTTCGACCGGTGGACCGGGTGGGCCGCCGCGCGTTCGGAGACGTACGGCCTCGGTGACACCCCGAAGAAGGTCGACCGGACCTTCTGGGAGGTGGTCGCGCGGGCCGACGAGCAGCCCATCGAGCTGGACGGGCTGCTGATCTCCGGTGACGACATCCGCGGCGGTATGCGGGGAGCGGTCTTCAGCCCGCAGTCCGCCACCGAGGCGTTCGTGGAGCTGAAGAAGGCCGCGGACGGCGAGACCGCCTCCGCGAAGAAGCTCGCGGCGTTCACCGGGTCCGCGGGCACCGGGAGGGCGCGCGAGGCGGCCGAGGTCCCGCAGGACAACATGACGGCGAGCTTCTGGGCTGTGGTGTGCGGTGACAACTCGGCCGCGTGGCCGCGAAACCCCGAGCGCTACCGGCAGGACGCCATCGCGGACAAGGGCCGCTACCCGCTCTTCGGCGACTTCGCGTCCAGCATCAAGCCCTGTGCGTTCTGGAACAGGTCCGTGGAACCGGCGACCGAGGTCGACAACAAGGCCGGCTCCCTGATCGTCCAGAACGAGTGGGACTCGCAGACCCCGCTGCCCAGCGCCCAGGCTCTGCACAAGGACCTGAAGCGCTCCAGGATGGTCACCGTCCTCGGCGGCGAGGGCCACGGCGTCTACCCGAGTGGCAACGCGTGTACGGACGGTACGGTCACCGGCTACCTCCTCACCGGGAAGCTTCCGGCGAAGGACGTGACCTGCCGGGCGACCGCCGGGTCGAACGCGGACGCACGGGAGAACCAGCAGCGGGAGGAGCTCCCGGGGTCGCCGCTTCCGGAGCGGGCCCCGGACCGCTTCTGAGTCCGGTCGTACGGGCCGTGGCCGCAGGGTTCACGGCCCGTACGGTTCACGGCCCGTACGGTTCACGGCCCGTACGGTTCACGGCCCGTACGGTTCACGGCCCGTACGGTCCATGACCGCGTGGCCTCTTGACGGCGGGGCCCGCCCCTTCGCCGCCTCAGCCCACTAGATCGTGCGGACCCACCGGGTACGCCTCAAGGCCGGGCGCCGCCAGCAGCTCGGCGATCAGCTCCGGCGACCCGCCGACATAGGTGCTCGCCAGGTCCACGTCCCCGCCGACACACCACGCGCGGTCCTCGGGCCACCACAGGTCGGGCAGTTCGACGAACTCGTCCAGGGCCACCGGCGACACGACGTCCGCCAGCGCCCCCGAGAGGAGCACCTCTTCGCGGCCGGGCGTGAGGAAGACGGGGAAGCGGTCGAAGTCCCACCGGCCGTAGCCGTGCCACAGGCCGAACCAGCAGCTCTCGGCGGTGGCTGTACGGCGGGCCAGTACGGGGATCAGCGCGCGGGCGACGTCCGGCGGGGTCGGCCCCTCTGCCGCGGGTTCGTCCCAGACACCGGGCAATCCGGGCTCCGTACCGTTCAGGTTGTCGACGTCCACGCCGATCAGCTCGTGCCAGCGGGTGCGCGGGCCCGGCGTCCGCCCGTACGCGGCGCCCACGTCGGCCCAGCTCACCGGCCGCCCGTCCAGCGCCGCAGGGTGCAGGACGCGGGTGTACGCGGCGAAGCCGGGGGCGGCGACCCCCGCCACCCGGCCGAAACCGCCCTCGGCCTCGGTGCGTCCGGTGAGCCACGCGGCCGGACCGAGCCCGTCGGCGCGCACGCGCAGGCGGCCGTAGTGGTCGGGCGCCGCGTCGCGGTCCACCCGGAAGGAGTCGTCCATGGCTCAGGTCCCGCCCGTCCGGTCGGGCCGCCCGGCCAGCTCCGGCGGCCCTGGTCTCGGTCAGCATCGTAGCCAGGCCGGTGCCGGCCCGGGGTGTGGCCGTAGGCCCGGCGGAAGACGTCGATGAAGGCGCTGGCGGACGACCACCCGCACCGGTGCGCCACGGTGGTCACCGGGGTGTCCTCGGCCAGCAGCACCAGGGCCTGGTAGAGGCGTAGTTGGGTGCGCCACTGGGGGAACGTCATGCCCAGCTCGGCGGTGCAGAGCCGCGACAGCGTGCGCGCACTCGCACCGGCCTCCCGGCCCAGGGCGTCCAGGGTGCGCCGGTCCGCGGGGTCGGCGCGCAGGATGTCGCAGATCCGCCGCAGGCGCGGGTCGGACGGGGCCGGCAGCTGGACCGGCTGCTGCGGCGAGGCCGCCAACCGGTCCAGCAGCACGGCCCGCAGACGGCGGCGCTCCGGGCTGTCGTCCGCCGGGGTGGTGGTGTGGGCGATGATCAGCTCCCGCAGCAGCGGCCCGACGGTCAGCACCGACGGGGCGTCCAGCCCGAGCGGGTTCTCCGTGGCGGGCAGGCCGAGGAGTCGCAACTCCATTGCCCCATGGGCGCGGTGGGCGTGCACGGTTCCGGCCGGTATCCAGATGGCCCGGTTCGCGGGCGCGATCCACGTACCGGCGTCGGTGGTGACGGCCAGCACGCCGCGTGCCGCGTAGACGATCTGGTGGTCGTCGTGGCGGTGGGCGTCGATGTCCGATCCCGGCGCCAGCCACCGGGTGCGGGTGGGGGCGACCGGCTCGTGGCGGATCTCCGTCATGGGTTGTCGTTATATCGGAAGTCCGACAGTCGCCGCGTGGCGACGATGGACGGGTGGCGAAAAGCAAAGCGATCACCCTGCTGTCCATCGGGCATGCCTGCGTCGACGTCTACCAGGGAGCCGTGGCCGCCCTCGTCCCGTACTTCGTGGCCGAACGCTCCTACACCTACGCTGCGGTCTCCGGCATCGTGCTCGCCGCGTCCCTGCTCTCCTCGGTGGCTCAGCCCCTGTTCGGCCTGGCGACCGACCGCCGGGCGATGCCCTGGCTGCTGCCCGTGAGCACCCTCGTCGCCGGCTCGGGGATCGCCCTGAGCGGGCTGGGCGGCTCCTACGCGCTGACCCTGCTGTTCATGGGCATCGGCGGGATCGGCGTAGCCGCGTACCACCCGGAGTCCGCTCGCGTGGCGCGCGTCGCCGGCGGGGGCAGCCACACGGCGATGGGCTGGTTCTCCCTGGGCGGCAACCTCGGCTTCGCCCTCGCGCCCGTCCTCGTGGCCGTGGTCGTCGGCATCGGCGGGCTGGGGCTCACCCCGCTGCTCGCGCTCCCCGCTCTCGTCGGGAGCCTGCTGACGCTGCCCGTACTGCGCGGCCTGGAGCGCATGACGTCCGCCGCCCCGCGTACGGCCACGGCCGCCGCGGCTCCGGACGACGTGGCCTCGTTCGTGAAGCTCGCCCTGGCCGTGGTGTGCCGGTCGATCGTCTTCGTCGGCCTGAGTACCTTCATCGCGTTCTACGTGCGCGAGCGCACCGGCGGGGGAGCGGCGGCAGGGACCGCGGCCCTGGTCGTGCTCTACCTCGGCGGCGCGGTCGGCACCGTCCTGGGCGGCGCCCTCGCCGAGCGCCGGGACCGAGTCACGGTGGTGCGCCGGTCCTATCTCCTCACGGTGGGGGCGGTTGCGGGGCTCGTCCTCCTCCCCGGTCCGGCCCTCTACGTGTGCGTCGCGCTGACCTCGGCGGGCCTCTACGTGCCGTTCTCGCTCCAGGTGACCCTGGCTCAGGACTACCTGCCCGGCCGGGTCGGCACGGCCAGCGGCATCACTCTGGGGCTGACGATCAGCATCGGTGGCCTGTTCAGCCCGCTGATCGGCCGGCTGGCGGACGCCACCTCCCTGCAGACCGCCCTGACACCGCTCATCACCATGCCCGCGCTGAGCTGGCTGCTGTTCCGCAGCCTGGCGGAACCGGCCCCGCCGAGCGCACCACGCCCGGTGACCGGAGGCGGGCGCGCCAGCCGCCGGCGGTGAGCCCGGTGGCTGTGGGCCCGGAGTAACTCGTCCGCGACCGGGCCGTGATTCAGGTGGCGGCCGAGTCCCGGGCGGACAGTTCTTCGGCCAGTTCCATGCAGCGCAGGCGGGCCGGGGAGAAGTCGTAGGGCATCTTGCCGATGGCTTCACGTGCGCTCATGGAGCCGGCCTCCCGGCTGCCGGAGCTCAGGCCGGCCTCGTCCTCGCCGTCATCGGCGGTAGAGGGGTGCAAGGTGTCCCAGGCGTCGAAGAGGGCATCGTCGTCCTCACTGAGGCCGGACTCCTCGATGACGGCCTGCAGAGCGCATTCGAAGGCGTGCCGCTCGGCGGCCACGTGCCACCCGCGGATCATCGGCGGCGACGCTGTCGTCGAGTGCCTCCTCGGCGTCATCGATGCGGTCGGAGTCCTCCCGCAGAGCGGGATGCGTGGCCAGGGCGATGAAACGGGTGGCCTGGAGGGCCGCGCCGAGCGGGCCGAGGATCCGCTCGGTGACCAGCAGACCGTCCAGGTCCGCCCGGCGCAGGGAACCCTCGGGCAGGCTCCTGAGGCGCTCGGTGACGAAATCGGAGAGCAGGTCCACCGGACCACATGCCGCTACGGAAGGTGCAACCCGGAACAGGGCCTACCGGCCTACGGGCCTTCGTCCGCCGGAAGGGCGTACAGGCGGGGGAGGTTGACCACGATCGCCTCCTGGGTCGAGCGGGCGATGACGACCACGGCCTCCTCCGAGGGGTCGGGGTTCTCCTCCCGGTGCGGCACGAACGGCGGGACGAAGATGTAGTCGCCCGGTGACGTGCGCAGCCGTACCTCCTGCGGCTCCTCGCCCGAATCGTCGAGGAACACGAACTCCGGGTGCCCGCTGACCACATGGATCGCCGTCTCGGACGCGCCGTGGTGGTGGTCGGAGGAGGAGGTGGAGGGCGCCACATGGGTCTGGCCCATCCACAGCTTCTCCGAGCCGGTCGTCCTCCCGCTGATGGCCGCGAACCGGCGCATCCCGCCGGTCTGGGCCGTGTCACCGTCCAGCGAGTCCGCGCGGATGTGGTGCAGACGGGTGTGCAGCGGAGCCGTGGGGCGGTCCTGCGGGGTGTCGTGGAGGTGCGGGTGGAAACCTTCGCCGGCGGTGGTCAGGGGCTCGCTCATGGCGGGGACGCTAAGGCGGCGCACGAAAGGATGTCAATAGGTGTCCTTTGCGGTTCATCTGCGGCAATGTTGCTGACATGTAGGAGCGGAATCGTGCGGAGGCCGGGCCTCCGCACGGCCCTTCGGGCATGATGAGCGCCATGCATATCTCCGCGAAAGCGGACTACGCCACCCGGGCCCTCCTGGAGCTCGCCCGTGAACCTGGCCGTCCGCTCACCTGCGAAGCCATCGCCTCCTCGCAGGAGATTCCCTTCCGTTTCCTGAAGTCCGTGGTGGGCGAGTTGCGCAGAGCCGGGCTCGTGCGCAGCCAGCGCGGCTGCGAGGGGGGTTACTGGCTCGGCAGACCCGCCGACGAGGTCACCCTCCTGGACGTGGTGCGCGCCATCGACGGCGACGTCCTCACCCTGCGCGGCGAACCGCTCGACGGGCTCGGCTATCCCGGTCCCGCCGCGCCCCTGCCGGGCGTGTGGCGGCAGATCGAGGCGGGCGCGGCCGCGGTCCTCGGCGGGCTGACCCTGGCCTCGCTGCTGCCCGCCGTGGCACGGGAACGGCACTCCGAGGTCGGCGCCGCATGACCGTCGCACCGGACCCGGACGGCCCGCTCGCGCTGGAGGTGGTGGAGTACACCGATCCGCTCTGCCCCTGGGCCTGGGGCTCCGAGCCCGTCTTCCGCCGGCTCCGGGCGGCGCTGGCCGGCCGGAGCCGCTGGCGGCGCGCGTACGCCGTCCTCTTCGACGACGACGACGATCCACCGCCCGACCCCGCCGCCGAAACCGCCTGGTACGCAAGCCATCTGGCGGACATCGGCGCGCACACGCTGGCGCCCCGCGCACACCGGCTGAGCCGGGTGGCGGCGAGCTCCTGGCCCTCCTCGCTCGTCGCCAGGGCCGCCGAGCTCCAGGGCCCCGAGATCGCCGATCGGGTGCTGCGCCGGCTGCGCGAGAGCGTCTTCGTCCTCGGTGAACCCGCGGACACCGAGGCGCTCGCCCTCCGGTCCGTACGGGGGGTGCCGGGCCTGGATCCCGGCCGGCTGGAGCGCGACGCCGCCTCCGCCGGCGTACGGGAGAGTGTGCGCGCCGACCGGGCCGAGGCGCGCCGCCCGGTCCCCGAGGTGCGCTCCGTACGCGAGGAGTCGCCGCACCCCGGAGCGGCGAAGGAGACCCCCGGCGGCGAGGTCCGGTACGCGCTGCCGACCCTGCTGTTCCGGACCCGGTCCGGCTACCGGGTGGTGCCCGGCTGGCGGCCGTACGAGGCGTACGCGGCCGCCGTCGAGGAGCTCCGCCCGGGACTGCTCCAGGAGGCCCCGCCGCTCGCCCCGGCCCCGGCACTGGACCGCTACCGCAGCCTGACCGGGCCGGAGCGGCTGGTGCTGGCCGAGGGCGCCTGGCCGCCGCCTCACGCGGTGCGCGTGGACACCGCGCAGGGGCCCGTGTGGCTGCACCCCGATGACGCCCAACACCACCCCGCAGCACGGCAGTAGCGCCCCACAACGCCCTGAGCTGCGGTCGAGTGCCGTTCCACCGAATGAGACACCAAAAGGTGTCCATTGACATCCGGGGCCGCATGCCACCAGGATGTGCCGCATGCTCACGACGCACCCCGGCGTGATGTGCCGCTACGTGGACCTGCGGCGCACCTCCAGCGCTCTCTGTCGCTGACCGACCGCCACTTCGGCCCACGGGCGTTCCCCGATCGCCGACCGCAGCCCCGCTGACGGTCGTCACGCCGATCGGACCCCGTCTCCTCCGCGTCCCTCCCGCGCTTCCTCGCACCCTCAACGGCCTTCGCCGTGCGCCCCGTTCGTGACCCCGTCACCGTCGACCGTCATGAACCGCACCGGCGCCGAGGCTCCCGCCGCCCTGCCCGGATGCCCACGCACCCGGTTCCGGCACGGGTGCCGGCCGCTCCCGGTCCCGCTCCGACCGCCCTGTACCGGGCCGGGGCCCATCACAGAGAGAACACCCAGATGTCCGCACGACTGACGAACCCCCGCCCAGGACTCCGCGTCCGGCCCGTCCGACGGGCCGGGGGCCTGCGGGCCACCGCCCTCGCCGCCCTGCTCGTCCCGGCCCTGAGCGCCTGCGGCGGGGACGCCTCGTCCGCGACCGGCAACGCCACGCTGAAGTGGGCCTCCTCCTACTTCCCGGCCCACTGGGACCCGGTCGTGTCGGGCAGCGGCGCCCAGTTCCGTCAACTCGCCCTCGTCTACGCCTCCTTGACCCGCACCGACGATGAGGGCAAGGCCGTTCCGGACCTCGCCGAGAGCTGGGAGTACAACGACAAGGGCGACCGGATCACCTTCAAGCTGCGCCCCGGCCAGAAGTTCAGCGACGGCGAACCGATCGACGCCGCCGCGGTGAAGGCGGCCATCGAGCGCGCCCAGAAGCAGAAGAACTCCGCGCTCTTCGGTGACCTCACCTCGATCGGGAAGGTCGAGGCGAACGGTCTGGAAGCCACCCTGAACCTCACTCAGATCGACTACCAGATACCGCAGTTGCTCGGTCAGCGGGTGCTCCAGATCGCCAGCCCCAAGGCGGCGGAGAACCCCAAGAAGCTGGACCAGAACCCGGTGGGGGCCGGGCCGTTCGTGGTCGAGCAGCTGGTCCCGGGCACCAAGGCGGTCCTCAAGAAGAACCCGGACTACTGGGACGCGGAGAACATCCACATCGACAACGTCGAGCTGGTCTCCGCCCCCGACGCCTCGACGGTCGTCTCCGGTCTGCGCACCGGCGTCTACAACTTCGCCGACATCGACCCGAGTCAGGCGGACGCGGCGAAGAAGGCAGGGCTCGACGTCTTCGTCCAGCCCGGCTTCAACGCCGCCAACCTGTCCCTCAACGTCAACAAGGCACCCTTCGACAACGACGAGGTCGTGGACGCCGTCCGGCACGCGGTCAACCGCGAGGAGTTCGTGCAGAAGCTGACCTTCGGCTACGGCGAGGCGACCGACCAGCCGTTCCCGAAGGGGTACGTGGCCTACGACCCGAAGTCCGAGAACGCCTACCCCTACGACCCCGCCAAGGCGAAGAAGCTCCTCGCCGAAGCGGGCCACAAGCCAGGCGACCTCAAGCTGAACCTCGTCATCCCGTCCGAGGACCCGCAGGCCGAGATCGTCCAGTCGCAACTGGCCGCGGTCGGCATCACCGTCACCATCAAGATCGACAAGAACTGGGCCACCCCGTTCTTCGCGAAGGACCTGACGTTCTCGCTGTACGGGACCACCGGCCGCGACTCCGCCGCCCAGACCCTCACCGCGCACTTCGGCCCCAACGGCCCGCTCAACCTCTCCACCCCGTACGAGCCGGCCGGCTTCGAGGAGGCCGTGGCCAAGGTCCGCCAGACCCCGCTGGACTCGCCCGACTACGCCGAGACCCTGCAGGCGGCGACCCGGACCGGTCTCGGGAGCAAGGCGCTGGTGTTCACGTACGCCTCACCGAACCTCTTCGCCAAGACGAAGTCGGTCTCCGCACTCCCGAAGAACCCCGGGCACATCGACTGGACCGGTGTGAAGGTCTCCGGCGCCAACTGACCCGCCCGCAGCCCGGATCACCGCCTCCAGCACCGCCCGACCGTCCATCCGCACATCCATCCATCCGCCCATTCGCCCATCGCACAGAGAGGGGGCAGCCCCATGACGACGACCGAGCCACAGGTCACCTCTGCCCGCCGTCGCGGGGTCGCCGTGGCCAGGACACGGCACGCGAGCGCCCGTGTCCTGGCCGTCCTCGCCCGGTCGGTCGCCATCTTCGTACCGGTCTTCCTGGTCGCGACCTTCGTGACCTTCGCGCTCCGCTCGCTCAGCGGACTCAGCCCGGCCCGCATCCAGTTGGGGGAGGACGCCACCCCCGAGGCCATCGGGCGCATCGAGGCCGAGTGGGGGCTCGACAAGCCCTTCCTCGCCCAGTACTGGGACTGGTTCACCGGAGTCCTGCACGGCGAGCTCGGCACCAGCTGGGTCAACGGGGCCGACATCTCCACCCTCATCGGCCTCGGCCTGGGGGTGAGCCTCTCGGTCGCCACCTTCGCCCTGGTCATCGGGGTGCTCGTCGGCTTCCTCCTCGGTACGGTCGCGGCGCTCCGGCGGACCACGCCGATCGACCGGGCGATCACCGGATTCGTCACCGTGATCTCGGTGATGCCCGCCTTCGTCGTCGGCATCGTGCTGGTCGCGATCCTCGCCGTCGGGCTGGGGCTGTTCCCCTCCGCCGGGTACATCCCGGCCGAGCAGGGGATCGGCCCCTGGCTCGCCCACATCACCCTTCCCGCCCTGGCGCTCAGCTTCGACGTCATCGCCGACGTGGCACGCCAGCTCCGCTCCAGCCTCATCGGCGCCTATCAGGAGAACTACGTGACCGGCGCGGTCGTACGGGGACTGAGCCCGCGGCGGATCTTCTTCGGGCACGTCCTGCGCAACGGCCTCGGCCCGACGCTCGCCACGCTCGGGCAGAAGTTCCCCGCCCTGGTCGGCGCCTCCGTCGTCACCGAGTGGATCTTCGGCCTCCAGGGCTTCGGCCGGTTCGCCAACGACTCCGCCCAGGCCGGTGACGTACCCGCGGTCCAGGGCGTCCTGGTGGTCTCGATCGCGCTGGTCGTCTCCTTCAACCTCATCATCAACCTGGTGCTGGCCCGTGTGATGCCGGCCTCCCAGCGGGGGGTGTGACCATGGTGCGCCGCGTTCTCGCACTTACGTCCGGACGGATCGCCGTCGTCATCCTCGCCGCGATCGCGCTCCTCGCGCTCCTCGGCCCGTGGCTCGCTCCCCAGAACCCCCTGGCCACCAGCGACAACGCGCTCGCGGCGGTCTCCGGCACCCACTGGCTGGGCACGGACTACCTCGGCCGCGATGTGTTCAGCCGGCTGCTGGACGGCTCCCGCATCAGCGTCCTCGGCTCGCTGGAGGTCGCCCTGGTGGCCCTCGTCGTCGGCGCGGTCCCCGGCATCCTGTCGGTCTACCTCGGCCGCGCCTTCGAGTGGTTCACCCTCCGCATCGCGGACACCCTGGTCGCCCTGCCGTTCCTGCTCTTCGCCATCGCGGTGATCGCCCTGCTCGGCAACGGGCTCACCCAGGCCATGCTGGTCACCGGCGTGCTGGTCTCCCCGCTCTTCTACCGGGTCTCCCGCGCCGCCACCCTGGCCGTCGCCCGCTCCCCGTACGTGGAGGCGGCGATCGTCTCCGGCGCCTCCGTCGGCTGGATCGTCCGCCGCCACGTCTGGACCAAGGTGCTCCCGCCGATCGCCGTCGCGCTCGCCCAGACCATCGGCGTCGGCTTCGTCATCGTCTCCAGCCTCACCTTCCTCGGCATCGGCGTCCAGCCGCCCGAGCCCACCTGGGGCGGGCTCCTCGCCTCCGACCTGGGCTACCTCAGCCACCGCCCCTGGGCCCCGGTGGCACCCGCTCTGCTGATCATGGTCACCGTCTGGGCCTGCAACCTCCTCGCCGACGCCATCCGCGACGTCTCCGGCGAGGCGGGCCGGGCGCTGGCCAACGACCGCAAGGCCCGCGCCAACCGCCGCGAGGCGGCGGCCGGACCCCACCCCGCAGGAGGTTCCCGATGAGCCCGCTGTCCCCCGACACCCTCACCTCCCGCCCGGCCGACGCCGCCGAGAAGACCTTCGACGCCCCCGGGACGACCGACGTTCCGGCGACCGAGCCCGTCCTCGCACTCCACGACGTACGCATCACCGACCGGGTCACCGACCGGGAGATCGTCCACGGCGTCACCTTCGAGCTGACCCCCGGGAAGGCGGTCGGGATCGTCGGGGAGTCCGGCAGCGGCAAGACCCTCACCTGCCGGGCCGCCCTCGGCATCCTGCCCCCGCACTTCGAGGTCGCGGGCGGCCGCATCGACCTCGCGGGCACCGACATCGCCACGCTGACGCCCCGGCAGTGGACGGACCTGCGGGGCGCCACCATCAGCGCCGTCTTCCAGGACCCGGCGTCCTACCTCAACCCCGCGATCAAGGTGGGCGCCCAGATCGCCGAGGTCATCCGGGTCAAGCAGGGGCTGAAGCGGCGCGCCGCCCGCCGCCGGGCCGTCGAACTGCTCGGAGCCGTACGGCTGCGCGACCCGGAGCTGGTCTACGGGCAGTACCCCTATGAGCTCTCCGGCGGCATGCTCCAGCGCGTCCTGATCGCCGCCGCGATCGCCGTCGAACCGCGGGCCCTCGTCGCCGACGAGGCCACCACCGCCCTCGACGTCACCGTCCAGGCCGAGATCCTCGACCTCCTCGCCGAGCTGCGCGAGCGCACCGGCCTCGCCCTCGTCGTCGTCTCCCACGACCTCGCCGTCGTCGCCCACCTCTGCGACGAGGTCCTGGTGATGCGGCAGGGCGAGGTGGTCGAGCAGGGCGAGACCCACGCGGTGCTCCACGACCCGCAGCACGACTACACCCGCCTGCTCATCGCCGAACACGACAGTTATGGCCTGGACAAGTTCCTCGCGCCGAAGGAGGCGTCATGACCACCGCCGCGACGGAGACGAAGGACGCCGTACGCGAGGACGGGCCGGGCCCGGTCCTGGAGGTGACCGGCCTCGACGTGCACTACGGCCGGGGACGCAAGCGCCGGCGGGCCCTGCACGGAGTGACGCTGGACATCGCGCCCGGCGAGGCCGTCGGCGTCATCGGCGAGACGGGATCGGGCAAGTCCACCCTGGCCCGCACGGTCCTCGGCCTGGTCCCCGCGTCGGCCGGCTCGATCCGCATCGCGGGTGAGGACGTGAGCGGGTACGGGCCCCGCCAGTGGCGCGACCTGCGACGGCGCGGCGTGATCCAGTACGTCTTCCAGGACCCGCTCCGCAGCCTCGACCCCGACCTCACCATCGAGGACTCCCTCGTCGAACCCCTCCTCATCCAGGGCGTCCGGCGCGAGGAAGCGGCGCTGCGGGCCCGCTCCTTCCTCGACCGGGTCCACCTCACCACCGATCTGCTCGCCCGGCTCCCCGGCGAACTCTCCGGCGGCCAGCGCCAACGTGTCTCCGTCGCCCGCGCCCTGGTCACCGAACCCCGGCTCGTCATCCTCGACGAACCCGTCAGCGCCCTCGACTCCGCTAACCGCGTCCAGGTCCTGGAGATCCTCAAGGAACTGCGCGCCTCCGGCGTCGCCCTCGTCTTCATCTCCCACGACCTCGGATCCGTCGCCGGCACCGCCGACCGCATCGCCGTCCTCCACCAGGGCGAACTGGTGGAGACCGGCACCGCGCACGAGGTCGTCAACCAGCCGCAGCACCCCTACACCCGCCTGCTCCTCGGCTCCGCACCCACCCTGCGGGGAAAGCCCGCCGACCGTGCCGAACGCGAAGCCCTGCGCGCGCTGTTGAGCGCCTGAGCACACCCCCCGATTGCCACCCCTCCGAGAGGAACCAGCCATGTCCCGCAGAATCCATCTCGCCCTGCACCCCTACGGTGTCGGCGGTCCCGGCCAGCACGGTCTCTGGAAGGACCCGAGCGTCGCCAAGAACGCCAGCATCGACATCAACTACTACATCCAGCAGGCACAGGCGGCCGAACACGCCCTCTTCGACGCCCTGTTCGTCGTCGACAGCCAGTTCATCAACTCCACCTACCCCGCGCACTACCTCAACCGCCTCGAACCGCTCACCCTGTTGTCGGCCGTCGCCACCCACACCCGGCACATCGGACTGGTCGCCACCGCCAGCTCGACGTACAACTCGCCGTTCAACCTGGCCCGCCGGTTCGCCTCGCTCGACCTGATCAGCGGCGGCCGCGCCGGCTGGAACGTGGTGACCAGCTTCGACACCGGTACGTCGAAGAACTTCGGCCTCGACGAACACCTCGACTACGCCACCCGCTACGGCCGCGCCCTGGAGTTCGTCCAGGTCGCCCGAGGGCTCTGGGACTCCTACGAGGACGACGCCTTCCCCGCTGACGTGGAGCGGAACCTCTTCCTCGACCCGGAGCGGCTGCACGCCCTCGACCACCAGGGGGAGCATTTCAAGGTCGCCGGGCCGCTCAACGTCTCCCGCTCGCCGCAGGGCCAGCCCGTCATCTTCCAGGCCGGGGTCTCCGCCGAGGGCCGCGACCTCGCCGCCCGGGTCGCCGAGGGCATCTACGCGCCCGGCGGCACGCTGGAACAGGCGCAGGAGTACTACGCGGACATCAAGAAGCGCACCGCCGCCCACGGCCGCGACCCCGACCACATCAAGGTCTTCATCCACGGCGGCCCGGTCGTCGGCTCCACCGACGAGGAGGCCCGGCGCCGCGAGCGGGAGATATTCGAGGAGGACAACGACTTCGAGCGCAACCTCGCCCTCCTGGGCCGTTCCTTCGGCGCGTACGACTTCAGCGTCCACGACCTGGATGCCCCCTTCCCCGACGTCGCCCACCTCGCCGAGAAGGGCGGCCGTACCGGCGCGGCGCAGATCATCGAGCGGGCCCGCGAACAGAAGCTGACCCTGCGTCAAGTCGCCGAAGGGGCCAACGCGTTCCGGCAGTCGCCGTTCGTCGGAGCACCCGACACCGTCGCCGACACCATCGAGAAGTGGTTCGACGCGGGCACCCTCGACGGCATCAACCTCGCCTTCCGGAACAACGACGACCTGAACCTCTTCGTCGACGGTGTCGTGCCGCTGCTCCAGAAGCGCGGACTGTTCCGCACCGAGTACGACGCCGACACCCTCCGCGGCAACCTCGGCCTGCCCATCCCCGCCAACCGCCACACCCGCGAGCGCGAACTCGCGGGCGGCTGAGGCCCGCCATGTCCTCACTCCCCGCGACGGGCGGGCGCGACGTCCACACCGTCCGCTTCCCCGTCGGCAGACCCCCGGCCACCGTCGACGTCCTCATCGTCGGCGCGGGCCCGGTCGGCCTCGCCGCCGCCACCGAACTGACCTCCCGGGGAATCCGGGTCGCCGTCGTCGACCGCGCCCGCACCGCGACCCTGGTGCGGGCCGGCGCGATGGGCCACACCCCCCGCGTGGTCGAGCACTTCCGCCGCTGGGGCCTGCTCCAGCGCATCCGGGACGCCTGGACCTACCCCCCGGAGTGGAACCGGGGCACCCGCCTGGTCACCTCCCTCACCGGCCATGAACTCGTACCCGTGCCGCGCCCCTCGTTCCACGGCCTCGGCACCCCCGCACACGCGGCGGACGAGGCGCTGCGCCGGCCCCAGACCGTGCTCCAGCAGGTGTTCCTCGACCACCTCGCCGAACACGGCGTGAGCACCGCCGGCGGATGGGAGCTCCAGCAGCTGACCGAGGATGCCGAGGGGGTCCGCGCCGGGGTGGTGGACGTCGACTCGGGAGAGCGCCGCACGGTCCGCGCGGCCTACGTCCTCGGCACCGACGGCGGCTCCAGCACCACCCGGCGGCTCGCCGGGATCGACCGGGAAGGGGACCACGCGACCGAGAAGCGGCTGCGCCTGATCGTCCGCACCGGCGACATCTCCGACCGGGTCGGAGCGGCCCCGAGCGCCACCAACATCGTCTTCAACCACCGGGCGTCCGGCTTCCTCGCGGCCGTCAGCACCCGCGAGTGGCGGGTGTACGCGGGACCGTATCCGCTCGCGTACGAGCCCACCGAGGAGGAGCTGCTGGCCATCGGCCGGGCCGCCTTCGGCTTCGACCTCGAACTCGAACTGGTCTCCGCCACGACCTTCTACCACGCCACCCGGATCGCCACGGCGTTCCGCCGGGGCCGGGTCCTGCTCGCCGGGGACGCCGCCCACGTCCGGACGCCCGGCGGCAACCTCGGCGAGGGCATCGGGGACGTGGCCAACCTCGGCTGGAAACTGGCCGCCGTGCTCGCCGGCCACGCCCCCGACACGCTCCTCGACTCCTACGACCAGGAGCGCCGGCCCCACAACTGGCGCGTCGCGGACCACTCGTTGGAACGCTCGCGCCGCTCGCAGGCCGCCCTCGCCGAGATCCGCGCGGGCGGGATCCCCGACGACGCCGACCTCGGTGCCGAGGCGGTGCGGCGGCGGGCCGAGATCGGTGAACGGCTGCGCCGGGACCACGCCGGGGGAGCGGGTGTCACCTTCGACGAGCGCTACGACGCGTCGGACGTGATCTGGTACGAGCCCGGCCAGCTCGCCTCCGAACCTGGCTGGCGCGCGGACGTGTACGAGGACGACCCCCGGCCGGGCCACCGCGCGCCCGACGGCCGGATCGACCCGCACGGCTCCACGCTCCACGACCGCATCGGCACCTCCCTGGCCCTCCTCGTCCTCACCGAGGACCGGGCCGTCGAGGCAGCCTTCACCGAGGAGGCGGCGGCCCGGTCGCTGCCCCTGACGGTGATCCACCTGACCGACCCCGGGGCCCGCACGGTCTACGGCACCGGAAACGTCCTCGTCCGCCCCGACCAGCACGTCGCCTGGCGCGGAGCCGTGCTGCCCGACGGCGGCGCCGGTGCCGTCCTCGACCGGGTGCTGGGCCGGGTCCGGTCCGATGCGGTGGCGGCCCGAGCCGCCACGGGCGTCCCCGCCCGGCCCGCCCTGTGATCCCCCACCCACCACCGAGCCAGGAGCCCCGGATGACCGAGCACGCCGAGTACACCGACCACCACGGCCCCGAAGGGCCCGCCATCCGCGGCACGGTCGTCGTGGTGCCCGGCCGGGGCGAGACCCGGGAGACCTACACGAGGCTGGGCCGGCGGCTCGCCGCCGACGCCTACCGGGTCCGGGTCGTGGACGCCGTCCACCTCGACGCCGACGACACGGCCGGCTCCCTCAGCCGGTTCGGCGCCCGGATCACCGACGCCGTCGCGGGCACGGCGGGCCCGGACGGGGTCGTGCGCCCGGTCGTCCTGGTGGGCGCCGACACCGGAGCCGTCGCGGTCGCGGCCCTCCTCGGGAGCGGGGAGCGCCCCGGCGCGGACGCCGTCGTCCTCGCCGGACTCCCGGGGCGTACCGCCGCCCCCGGAGACTGGGACGACGAGCTCGACGTACGTACCTTCTGTCCCGCCCACCGCTCCACGCTCACCGGCGACTCCGGCTTCCGCCGGGGCGCACTCGACGAGGCGGTGCCGGACGCCCTGCTCACCGCGGCGTACGAGAGCGAGGCGGACGTCCCGGCGCTGATCCTGACCGGTGACGCCGACCCGCTCGCGGACCGCGACGCGCTGGCCCGTACCGCCAAGTCCCTTTCCCGGGCCCGGCTTTCGACCGTCCGCGACGCCCACCACGACGTCCTCAACGACATGCAGCACCGCTCGGTCGCCGCCGAGATCGTCACCTTCCTGGAGACGCTCCGCGACGGACTCGTCCCGATCGTCACGGTGGAGTCCAGCGCCTGGTGAACCCGGGCCGTCGAGCCCGCGCCCCTGAACTCCCGTAACCCACAAGCCTTTTGCGAACACCGCACCCCGAAAGGTCACCCCATGGCCACCGTCCTCTCCGTCTCCGGAAGCCCCTCCGCCACCTCCCGCACCGCACGGCTGCTGCTCCACCTCGACGACCGGCTCCGGGACCAGGGCCACGACGTGGTCTCCCTGGACGTGCGCACCCTGCCCGCCGACGCCCTGCTCGGGGCCGACTTCGGGCACCCGGCCATCGTCGAGGCCACGGCGCTGTTCGAGCGGGTGGACGGGGTGGTGATCGGCACCCCGATCTACAAGGCCGCCTACTCGGGGCTCCTCAAGTCGCTGCTCGACCTGCTCCCGCAGTACGCGCTGGCAGGCAAGACCGTCCTGCCGCTCGCCACGGGCGGCAGCGTGGCCCATGTCCTCGCCATCGACTACGCGTTGCGCCCGGTGCTGACCTCGATGGGCGCAGCCCATGTCGTACCGGGCTGGTTCACCCTGGACAAGGACATCACCGTCGGCGGCGACGGAACGGTCAGCCTCGCGGCGGGCACCGCCGAGGCCCTGGGCGAGGTCACGGACCGGTTCTCCTCCGTACTCCGCGAACGTACGGCGGTGCTGGCCCCCAGCGCCTGATCCAAACGAGAGGCCCCAGCCGTACCGCAGGCGAAGACACGGCCCCGCCCACTCGATCGGGTGGATCTTGCTCCGGATCCGTCCGGTTCGGGCGGGGAGCGTGTCCGGCGACGCGATCATTCGGCGGTGATCTCATCGATTCGGACGGCCCACCGTCCCAAGTCCCTGGTCCCGGCCGGGATCGGCGCACTCGCCCTCCTCACCCTGCTCCCCACGGTCCCGGCCGCCGCCGCACCCGCGCAGGACCCGTCCGCCCGGACCTCCGCGCAGGTGCCGCACCGCGCCACCACCCCGGCCGAGCGCCGGACCGACGCCCGGCTCGACGCCCTGCGGGGCGACCCGGCACGGCTGAAGGCCTTCTTCGCCGCACTGCCCAAGGGAGGCGACCTCCACAACCACCTGTCGGGCGCGGTCACCACCGAGTACCTCATCCGGCTCGCGGGCGAGAACGGGCTGTGCATCGACGCGACGACGACGGCCGTACGCCCGCCCTGCGGACCGGGCACGCGTCCGGCAGCCGACGCCCGGACGGATGCCGAGTTCCGGCAGCGCATCGTCCGCGCCTGGTCGATGCAGGACTTCCCCGCCGACCAGTCGGGCCACGACCACTTCTTCGACACGTTCGGCAAGTTCGGGGAGGCGACACGCGATCGCGGAAAGCTGCTCGCCAACGTCGCCAACACCGTCGTGGAGCAGAACCAGTTCTATCTGGAGACCCTGGTCACCCCCGCCTCCGACAGCGCGCGCAAGCTTGCCGAGTCCGTGGGCTACGACGCCGACCTCGCCGCGTTCCACCGCAAGCTGGTCGCCGGCGGAAAGCTCGACAAGGTCGTCACCGAGGCCGTCCAGGAGGCCGACACCGCCGACGCCCAGTTCCGCGAGGCGGCGCACTGCGACACCCGCCGCCCCGACCCGGGCTGCCGGCTCCCCGTACGGTGGATCTCCCAGGTCTCCCGGGGCAGTTCGAACGAGCGCGTCTTCACACAGATGGCCGTCGGCATGCGGCTCGCCGAGCGCGACCCGCGGTTCGTCGCCGTCAACCTCGTCCAGCCGGAGGACGGGGAGAGCGCGCTGCGCAACTACAGCCTCCAGATGCGGATGCTCCAGTACCTGCGCACCCAGTACCCGGATGCCCGCCTCACGCTGCACGCCGGTGAGCTGACCCCCGGCCTGGTCAAGCCCGAGGACCTCACCTTCCACATCCGCGAAGCCGTGCTCGTCGCCGGGGCCGAACGCATCGGACACGGCGTCGACCTGGTCCACGAGGACGACTGGCGGCAGCTCGCCCGCACGATGGCCCGCCGCGATGTCGCCGTGGAGGTGCCCTTCAGCAGCAACAAGCAGATCCTGGGCGTGGCGGGCGACGACCACCCGTTCAACGCCTACCGCCGCTACGGCGTCCCCGTCGTCCTGGCCACCGACGACCCCGGTGTCTCGCGCATCGACATCAGCCACGAGTACCAGTACGCCCGTGAGACCTACGGCCTGAGCTACACCGAACTCAAGGACCTGGCCCGCGCCTCGCTGGAGTACGCGTTCCTCGACGGCGACGGCCTGTGGGCCACCGGAACCACCCGCGCCGGCTACCTCCCGGTGCGCGCCTGCGCCGGAGCCCGGCCGGGCATCGCCCCGCCCGCCCCGGCCTGCGCCCGCCACCTGGAGGGCAACCCGAAGGCGGCGGCCGAGTGGCGCCAGGAAGCGGCGTTCGCCGGTTTCGAACGGCGGTACGGCGGATCGCGCTGATGCGGCGCCGCCGCTGAGGCACGGCGCGGGGGCCGCACGCCATGAACTGCGGCCCCCGCCCCCCACGGCTACGCTCGAAAAATGGCAGACAGCGGAGACCGGCCCGAGCCGCCCCCGGGCACCCCCGACGACGCGACACACGCGCGGCTCGCCTCCGCCGTCGACGAATGGGCCGCCGCGGTCGTCGGAAACGACGTCACACGGATCGCCGCCTTCATGGCGGACGAGTGGGTCATCGTCTCCGAGTCCGGCATCACGGACCGTGACACCTTCCTGGCCTTCGTCGCATCCGGCGACCTGACCCATTCGGCGATGCGGACCGTCACCCCGCCGAGGATCCGCGTCCACGGGGACACCGCCGTGGTCACCGCACGGATCACGAACACCGCCCACTACGGCGGCGACCGCTTCGACGCCGACGAATGGACCACGGACGTCTTCGTACGGCGCGACGGCGACTGGCGGTGCGTGCTCAGCCACATCACCCCCGCCGCCGCACCCGAGGGATCATGAGCCGACCGGGCTATCCGGCGGCCGCCGCCGTCTTCGCCATCGGTATGGCGGGGACCACGCTGCCCACCCCGCTGTACGGGCTCTACCGTGAGGAGCTCGGGTTCTCCGAGCTGATGGTGACGGTCGTCTTCGCCGTCTACGCGCTGGGTGTCATCGCCACCCTGCTCCTCGCAGGGAACGTCTCCGACGAGACGGGGCGGCGGCCCGTCCTGCTGGCCGCCCTGGGCTTCTCGGCGGCCAGCGCCCTCTGCTTCCTCTTCGAGGGCGGGCTCCCCGCCCTCTTCGCGGGCCGTCTGCTGTCGGGGTTCGCCGCCGGGCTGCTGAGCGGCGCCGCGACCGTCACCGTGATGGAACTCGCCCCACCGGGGGGCGCGGCCAGAGCGGGGCTCGCCGCGACCGCCGCGAACATGGGCGGCCTGGGGTGCGGACCGCTGCTGGCGGGGCTGCTCGCCGAGTACGCCCCCTGGCCCCTGCGGCTCCCCTTCGTGGTGCACCTGGCCCTGATCGCCGCGGCCGCCGTGCTGACCTGGTTGCTGCCCGAGACGGTCACCTCCTCCGGACGGCGGCCGCGGCTGCGCCCGCAGGGGCTCGCGGTCCCGCCCCAGGTGCGCGGGGTGTTCGCCCCCTCGGCGCTGGCCGCCTTCGCCGGGTTCTCCCTGCTGGGCCTCTTCACCGCGGTCGCCCCGGCGTTCATGGCCGAGACACTCGACGTCCACAACCTGGCCCTGGCCGGACTCGTCGTCTTCTCCGTCTTCCTCGCCTCGACGGCCGGGCAGGCGCTCATGGGACGCGTGGGGGAGCGGCGGGCCCTGCCCGGCGGATGCTTCGTCCTGGTCGCCGGACTCGTCCTGGTGGCGGCCTCGTTGCTGCTGGCCTCGCTGCCCCTGCTCGTCGCCGGGGCGCTCTGCGGCGGCCTGGGCCAGGGGCTCGCGTTCCGGGGCGCGGTGACGGCGATCAGTGCGGCGGCACCGCCCGAGCACCGGGCCGCGACCGTGTCCGCGTTCTTCGTCATCGCCTACCTGGGCATCTCGCTGCCCGTGGTCGGCGTGGGCGCCCTGACCCTGGGGATCGGGCTCAGGAACGCCGGGCTGACCTTCGCCGGCTGTGTGCTGGTGCTGGCCCTGGGCGTCGGCCTGTACCTGGCCCGCAGACCTCCCGCCCGCGGCTGACGGGCGCGGAGGACGGCACCGTACCCGCCCCTCCTACCGTGCGGAGAGGCTGGAGCGGCGCACCACCAGCTCCGGCTGGAGCACCACCCGCCGGTGCTCGTGCGCCGCCGGATCGCCTCCGGCGCCGGTCTCCTCCAGGAGCAGACCGGCCGCCAGCGCCCCCATCGTCGCCGCGGGCTGCCGTACGGAGGTGAGCGGTACGGCGGCGGCCGCCGCGAACTCGATGTCGTCGTACCCCACCAGCGCCAGATCGTCGGGGACGGCGACCCCGGCGGCGAACAGCGACTGGAGCACCCCCAGCGCGAGCAGGTCGTTGGCGCAGAACACGGCGGTGGGGCGGCGGGAGAGGCCCAGCAGACGGGCCCCCGCGTCCCGGCCCGCCGCCACGTCGAGCCGCTCGGTGGGCAGCTCCCGCAGGGCGTCCGGGCCGAGGCCGGCCTCGGCGAGCGCGGTGAGCGCCCCCGTACGGCGGTCCCGGACCTGGTTGAAACCGGGCGGCCCGCTCACGTACGCGATCGAGCGGTGCCCGGCGTCGATCAGGTGCCGTACGGCGAGTGCGCCGCCCGCCACGTCGTCCACCGAGACCGAGCACTCCGTCGTGCCCTCGGCGACCCGGTCGACGAGGACGAACGGGATGCCGTGGCGCCGGAAGGCCCCGATGTTGCGCCCGGTCGCGTCGGCGGGGGTGAGCAGCACCCCGCGCACCCGCTGTTCGGCGAAGAGCGACAGGTACTCGGCCTCCTCGCCGGGGCTCTGCGCGCTGTTGCAGACCATGACGCCGAGCCCGGCGTCCCGCGCGGCCCGCTCGGCGCCGCGCGCCACGTCCACGAAGAACGGGTTGCCCATGTCGAGGACGAGCAGCCCCATGATCCGGCTGCGCCCCGCCCGCAGCTGCCGCGCCGACTCGCTGCGGACATAGCCGAGCCGGTCGATCGCCGACAGGACGCGGGCCCGGGTGTCGGGACCGACCGAGTCCGGGCGGTTGATGACGTTGGAGACCGTGCCCACCGATACTCCGGCGACCCGGGCCACGTCCTTGATACCCACCGACTGGGCCATCAGACGGAGACCTCCAGAAGCTCCGGCGGGGACGCCGAACGGGTCCTCAGACTACCCGCGCGCATCAGAAGTCGAAGTCGTCGATGTTGTCCTTGTCGAACACCGTCGGCTTGCCGAGACTGATCACGCCGTCCTTCCCGATGGTGTAGTCACCCAGGTCACCCGCCTCGAAGGTCTGTCCCTCCTCGCCGCTGATCTGCCCCGATGCCAGGGCGATCGCGGTGTGGCCGGCCAGCTCGCCGAGCTTCGCCGGGTCCCACAGCTCGAACGCCTCGACCGTGCCGTTCTTGACGTACGTGCGCAGGTCGTTGGGGGTGCCGAGGCCCGACAGCTTCACCTTTCCCTTGTACTTCGAGCCGGAGAGGTACTGCGCCGCCGCCTTGATCCCCACGGTGGTCGGCGAGACGATCCCGGCGAGCTTCGGGTACTCCTGGAGCAGGCCCTGCGTCTGCTGGAAGGACTGCTGGGCGTCGTCGTTGCCGTACGCGACCTTCACGAGCCTGACGTCCTTGTACTTCGGGTCCTTCAGCTCGTCCTTCATGTAGTCGATCCAGAGGTTCTGGTTCGTCGCGGTCTGCGCGGCGGACAGGATCGCGATCTCGCCCTTGTAGCCGATCTGTTCCGCCAGCAGCTGGATCTGGGTGCGGCCGAGATCCTCCGCCCCCGCCTGCGAGATGAACACGTTGCGGCAGCCGGGCGTGGTGTCGGAGTCGTAGGTGACGACCTTGATGCCGTTCTTCATGGCCTGCTTGAGCGCGGTGCACAGGGCGCCCGGGTCCTGTGCGGAGACGGCGATGGCGTCGACCTGCTGCTGGGTGAGGGTGTTGACGTAGGAGACCTGGCCCGAGGTGTCGGTGGCGCTGGTCGGGCCGACCTCCTTGAAGGTGGAGCCCAGCGACTCGACGGCCTTCTGCCCGCCCTTGTCGGCGGTCGTGAAGTAGGGGTTGTTGACCTGCTTGGGCAGGAAGCCCACGGTCAGCCCCTTCTTGGTGGGCGCGTCGGGGTCGGCCGCGCCGGCCGGGGCCGCCGCCCCGCCGCTCTCCTTCTTCACATCGCTCTTGGTGGTGCCGCCGCAGGCCGTGAGGGCGAGGGCGAGGGAGGTGACGGCGGCGACGGCCGCTCCGGTGCGGCGGATCGTTGACCTACGCATGGCAAGGGTCCTTTACGGGGGAGGGGCGGGGAAGGGTTACGGTGCCGGGGCCGGCGCGGCAGCGGCTCGCCGCCCGGCCCTGGCGACGGAGAGCTGTCGTGCGACGCGGGGGCCGAGCACGGAGACGACGAGCAGGACGCCGGTGACGACGATCTGCGACTGGGCGGAGACGTTCAGCAGGCTCATCACGTTCTGCGAGGCGCCGAGCAGGAACACCCCCGCGATCGCACCGCCGAGCGTGCCCTTGCCGCCGTCGAAGTCGATGCCGCCGAGCAACACGGCCGCCACGACGGAGAGTTCGAGCCCGGTGGCGTTGTCGAAGCGGGCGCTGGCGTAGTGCAGCGCCCAGAAGACGCCGGTGAGCGAGGCCATCAGCCCGGTCACCGTGAACAGCACCAGCTTCTGCCGCTTGACCCGCACCCCGGCGAACCTGGCCGCCTCCTCGTTGGCCCCCGTCGCGAACAGGGACCGCCCGAACGGCGTTGCGTGCAGGGCGAGTACGGCGATGGCTAGGAGCACCAGGAAGGGCAGGAAAGCGTACGGGACGAAGGTGTCCCCGATCCGGCCGGCGGCGAAGTCCAAGTAGGGGGTGGGGAAGTCGGTGACGGCGTCCGAGCCCAGGACGATCTGCGCGATGCCCCGGTAGGCGGCCAGGGTTCCGATGGTGACGGCGAGGGAGGGCAGCCCGAGCCGGGTGACCAGCAGCCCGTTGACCAGACCGCACACCACGCCGAGCAGCAGACAGACCGGGATGATCGCCTCGATCGGCAGGCCCTGGTTCCACAGTGCCCCCATCACCGCACCCGAGAGGCCGGCCGTGGAGGCCACCGACAGGTCGATCTCCCCGGAGACCACGAGCAGGGTCATCGGCAGGGCGATCAGCGCGATCGGCAGGGTGTTGCCGATCAGGAACGACAGGTTGAGGGCGTTGCCGAAGCCGTCGACGAAGCCGAAGGAGAGCAGCAGCACGACGATGAGGAGGGCGCCGACGACGGTGTCCCAGCGGACGGCGCGCGCGAGTGCGGAGTCAGCCATGGCGGGCGTTCCTCTTCTTCAGGGCGGTCGCCACGCGCAGGGCCACGATCCGGTCGACCGCGATGGCGAGGATGAGCAGGAAGCCGTTGATCGCGAGGACCCAGACGGAGCTGACACCGAGGGCGGGCAGCACACTGTTGACCGAGGTCAGCAGGAGTGCGCCGAGTGCGGCGCCGTAGACGCTGCCGGAGCCCCCGGTGAAGACCACACCGCCGACCACGACCGCGCTGACGACGGTGAGTTCGTAGCCGGTCCCCGTACCGGAGTCGACATTGCCGAAGCGTGCCAGATAGAGCGCGCCCGCGAGACCGGCCAGGGCCCCGCAGAACGTGTACGCGAGGAGGATCCGTCGCCGGACGGGGATGCCGGCCAGCCGGGCCGCCTCCGGGTTGGAGCCCAGCGCGTACAGCTCCCGCCCGCTGCCGAAGTGTTTGAGGTAGTACGCCGTCGCCATCAGGACCGCCAGGGCGATCAGGGCGAGCCACGGCACGGCCGAGATTCCGCCGGAGCCGAAGTCGACGAAGCCGTCCGGGAGATCGGCCGCCGTGATCTGCCGGGAGCCGACCCAGATGGAGTCGATGCCCCGGATGACGTAGAGCGTGCCCAGGGTGACGACGAGCGCGGGGACCTGGCCGAGGCTCACCAGAAGCCCGTTCAGCAGACCGAAGCCGACCCCGAGGAGCACGGCCAGGGCCACGGCCACGACCGGGTTCCCGCCGCCCTGGAGGTAGGTGCCGGTCGCGAAGGCGCTGATGCCGAGCGTCGAGCCCACGGAGAGGTCGACGTTCTTCGTGATGACGACCAGCGACTGGCCGGTGGCGACCAGCACCAGGATCGTCGCGTTGAGCAGCAGGTCCTTGATGCCCTGCTCGGAGAGGAACTCGCTGTTGCCCAGTTGGGTGACGCCGATCATCACCAGCAGGACGAGCAGGATGGCGAGTTCGCGCATTCTGAAGACACGGTCGACCAGCCGGGTGGAGCTCGACTCGGGGATCTCGGTGGCGGGTGCCTCGCCGGGTGCGGTCACCGTCATGCGGCGGCCCTCCCGGTGGCCGCCGCCATCACCGTCTCCTCGGTGGCCTCGGAGCCGGGGATCTCGGCGGTGAGGCGGCCCTCGTGCATGACGAGGACCCGGTCGGCCATGCCGAGGATCTCGGGGAGGTCGGAGGAGATCATCAGGACGGCCACCCCGTCGGCCGCCAACTGGCTGAGCAGCCGGTGCACTTCGGCCTTGGTCCCGACGTCGATGCCGCGCGTCGGCTCGTCGACGATCAGCACGGAAGGGCCGGTGGCGAGCCACTTCGCGAGCACCACCTTCTGCTGGTTGCCGCCGGACAGGGTGGCGACGGTGTCGGCCATGCGGGCGTACTTCACCTGGAGCTTCACCGCCCAGTCCAGCGACCGGCTGCGCTCGGCGCCCCGGTCCATCAGCCCGGCCCGCACCGTGGTGCGCAGCCCGGTCAGGCCGATGTTCCGCTCGATGGACAGGTCCATCACCAGCCCCTGAGCCCGCCGGTCCTCCGGTACGAGGGCGAGGCCGGCGGCCATGGCGGTGGAGGGGGCGCCGTTGGTCAGCGCCCGCCCGGCGACCTCCACCTCGCCGGCGTCCCACCGGTCGACGCCGAAGACCGCCCGGGCCACCTCCGTACGCCCGGCCCCGACCAGTCCCGCGAGGCCGACGATCTCCCCGCACCGGACGTCGAAGGAGACATCGGTGAAGACGCCCTCGCGGGTCAGCCGCCGCACGCTCAGCGCGACCGGGCCCGCCGCCACCTCCTGCTTCGGGTACAGCTCGTCCAGGTCCCGGCCGACCATCCGGCGTACGAGGTCCTCCTCGGTCATGCCCTCCAACGGCTCGCTGGAGATCAGGGCGCCGTCGCGCAGGGTGGTCACCCGGCCGCAGATCCGGAAGATCTCCTCCAGCCGGTGCGAGATGAACAGGACGGCCGCCCCCTGATCGCGCAGGGTGCGGACCACCCCGAAGAGCCGGGCCACCTCGCTGCCGGTCAGCGCCGCCGTCGGCTCGTCCATGATCAGGACACGGGCGTCGAAGGAGAGGGCCTTGGCGATCTCGACGATCTGCTGGTCCGCGATGGACAGTCCGCGCGCCGGCCGGTCGGGGTCGAGCGCGACACCGAGGCGCCGCATCAGCGCGGCCGTGGCGGCACGGGTGGCCCGGTGGTCGATGCGGCCCAGCGCTCGACGCGGCTGACGGCCCATGAAGATGTTCTCGGCGATCGACAGGTCGGGGAAGAGCGTGGGCTCCTGGTAGATGACGGCGATCCCGGCGTCCCGGGCGTCGGCGGGCCCGGTGAACACGGTCGGCTCACCGTCCAGCAGGACCCGGCCCGTATCGGGCCGGTGCACCCCGGCGAGCGTCTTGATCAGCGTCGACTTGCCCGCGCCGTTCTCCCCGGCGAGGGCGTGCACCTCGCCGGGGAACAGGTCGAGGGACACGTCCCGCAGGGCACGCACGGCACCGAAGGACTTGGAGATGTCCCGCAGGGCCAGCACGGGGGCCGGATCCTTGGCGGACCGGTGGGTCATGGGGGCTCCTCAACGACGCGGAGGGATCCTCACTCCATCGTGAAAGGTTTCAAATGAGTTGCCGGGACGTTAGACACGTGACGTAGGTCGCGTCAATGGGGGCGGACCGAAATTCTCCGACCAGCTCCCTTTGAAGCCCCAACTGCCTTGCGCGGCACGGTGTCCGAGGGGTTGACAGTCCTCGGAGGGGCTCATAGCTTCACCGCGTGAATCGTTTCAGATTCACTGGTGCTCACACCGCTTGTGTGCGCACCCGGAGTCAGCCGTCCGCACCCGAAGTCACAGGAGCGCCGCAGTGACCGAACTCGCCGCAGTGAAGGCCGCCCTCACGTCCCAGGCGGTGGAGACGCCTTCCTGGGCGTACGGGAATTCGGGAACCCGCTTCAAGGTGTTCACCCAGCCCGGCGTTCCCCGCACCCCCCGGGAGAAACTGGACGACGCGGCCAAGGTGCACGAGTTCACCGGCGCCGCGCCGACCGTGGCGCTGCACATCCCCTGGGACACGGTCGACGACTACGCGGCGCTCGCCCGGCACGCCCGGGACAGGGGGCTGACGCTCGGCGCCATCAACTCCAACACCTTCCAGGACGACGACTTCAGGCTCGGCAGCGTCTGCCACCCGGAACCCGCCGTCCGCCGCAAGGCGGTCGACCACCTGCTCGCCTGCGTCGACATCATGGACGCGACGGGCTCCCGGGACCTCAAGCTCTGGTTCGCGGACGGCACGAACTACCCAGGCCAGGACGACATCCACGAGCGGCAGGACCGGCTCACCGAAGCCCTCGCCACGGTGTACGGACGGCTCGGCGAGGGCCAGCGCATGCTGCTGGAGTACAAGTTCTTCGAGCCGGCCTTCTACGCGACCGACGTCCCCGACTGGGGCACGGCCTACGCCCACTGCCTCGAACTCGGCCCGCGGGCACAGGTCGTGGTGGACACCGGCCACCACGCACCTGGCACCAACATCGAGTTCATCGTCGCGACCCTGCTGAGGAAGAAGAAGCTCGGCGGCTTCGACTTCAACTCCCGCTTCTACGCGGACGACGACCTGATGGTGGGCGCCGCCGACCCCTTCCAGCTCTTCCGGATCATGTACGAGGTCGTCCGCGGCGGCGGGCTCACGGACGGCGTGGCGTTCATGCTCGACCAGTGCCACAACATCGAGGCGAAGATCCCCGCGATCATCCGCTCGGTGATGAACGTCCAGGAGGCCACCGCGAAGGCGCTCCTCGTCGACCGGCACGCCCTCGCCGCCGCTCAGCGCTCCGGCGATGTGCTGGAGGCCAACGCCGTGCTGATGGACGCGTACAACACCGACGTACGGCCGCTGCTCGCCGAGGTCCGCGAGGAGCAGGGGCTCGACGGGGACCCGATGGGCGCGTACCGGCGCTCGGGCTGGGCGGAGAAGACCGCGGCCGAACGGGTCGGCGGGCAGCAGGCGGGCTGGGGGGCGTGAGCACGCCCCGGCGAACCCCGGGCGTGAGCGCGCCTCCGGAAACCCCGGGCGTGAGCGCGCCCCGGGAAACCCCGGGCGTGAGCGCGCCTCCGGAAACCCCGGGCGTGCGCGCGCCCCGGGAAACCCCGCAGGCCCGGACCGCGTAACCCCTTCGTCGTCGCCCCCGCAACCCCCTCCACCTCGCGAAGGACACCATGGCACTCCACCCCCGCGCCCAGGCCCTCCTGGCCCGCTCCCACCGCCTCGGCTCCGACCCCCGCAACACGAACTACGCCGGCGGCAACGCCTCCGCCAAGGGCGCCGCCCCCGATCCCGTGACCGGCCACGACGTCGAGCTGATGTGGGTCAAGGGCTCCGGCGGCGACCTGGGCACGCTCACCGCCGAAGGGCTCGCCGTCCTCCGGCTCGACCGGCTGCGCGCCCTCCGGGACGTCTACCCGGGCGTGGAGCGCGAGGACGAGATGGTCGCCGCGTTCGACCACTGCCTGCACGGCAGGGGCGGTGCGGCCCCCTCCATCGACACCGCCATG
Organism: Streptomyces microflavus; assembly: GCF_014650075.1. Lineage (GTDB taxonomy): Bacteria > Actinomycetota > Actinomycetes > Streptomycetales > Streptomycetaceae > Streptomyces > Streptomyces microflavus. The sequence goes on from NZ_BMUG01000003.1 coordinate 588,994, forward strand.
CACGGGCTCGTCGACGCCCCGCACGTCGACCATCTGCACCCCGACTCGGGCATCTCGCTCGCCTGTGCCGCCGACGGCGAGAAGCTGACCGCCGACTGCTTCGGTGACACCGTCGCCTGGGTCCCCTGGCGCCGCCCCGGCTTCCAGCTCGGCCTGGACATCGCCGCGGTCAAGGAGGCCACCCCGCAGGCGATCGGCTGCGTCCTCGGCGGCCACGGCATCACCGCCTGGGGCGAGACCTCCGAGGAGTGCGAGGCCAACGCGCTCCGCATCATCCGCACCGCCGAGACGTTCCTCGCCGAACACGGGAAGGCCGAGCCGTTCGGGCCGGTCATCGAGGGGTACGGGGCGCTGCCCGAAGCCGAGCGCCGCGAGCGGGCCGCCGCCCTGGCCCCCCACATACGGGCCCTCGCCTCCCAGGACCGACCCCAGGTCGGGCACTTCGACGACTCCCCGGCGGTCCTGGACTTCCTCGCCCGCACCGAGCACCCGAGGCTGGCGGCGCTGGGCACGTCCTGCCCGGACCACTTCCTCCGTACGAAGGTCAGGCCGCTGCTGCTCGACCTGCCACCGACCACCCAACCCGCGGACGCCATAACGCGATTGGGCGTGCTGCACACCGCCTACCGGGAGGAGTACGCCGCCTACTACATGCGCCACGCGGAGCCCGGCTCGCCCCCGATGCGGGGCGCCGATCCGGCGATCGTGCTGATCCCCGGCATCGGCATGTTCAGCTTCGGCAAGGACAAGCAGACCGCCCGGGTGGCCGGCGAGTTCTACCTCAACGCGATCAACGTGATGCACGGCGCCGAGGCCGTCTCGGCCTATGCGCCGATCGAGGAGGCCGAGAAGTTCCGTATCGAGTACTGGGAGCTGGAGGAGGCCAAGCTCCGGCGGATGCCGAAGGCGAAGCCGCTGGCGACCAGGGTCGCCCTCGTCACGGGCGCGGGCAGCGGCATCGGCCGGGCCATCGCCCACCGCCTGGTCGCGGAAGGCGCCTGCGTGGTCGTCGCGGACCTGGACGCGGCGAGCGGGGCGGCCGTCGCCGAGGAGCTCGGCGGGCCCGACAAGGCTGTCGCCGTCCCCGTCGACGTCACCAGCGAGGCGCAGGTGGTGGACGCGTTCAAGGCGGCGGCCCTCGCCTTCGGCGGCGTCGACCTCGTCGTCAACAACGCGGGCATCTCCATCTCCAAGCCCCTGCTGGAGACCACGGTCAGGGACTGGGACCTCCAGCACGACATCATGGCCCGCGGCTCCTTCCTGGTCTCCCGCGAGGCGGCCCGGATGATGAGGGACCAGAAGCTCGGCGGCGACATCGTCTACATCACCTCCAAGAACGCCGTCTTCGCCGGACCCAACAACATCGCCTACTCCGCCACCAAGGCCGACCAGGCCCACCAGGTCCGGCTGCTCGCAGCGGAGTTGGGGGAGCACGGCATCCGGGTCAACGGCGTCAACCCGGACGGCGTCGTCCGGGGGTCGGGCATCTTCGCCGGCGGGTGGGGCGCCCAGCGCGCCGCGACCTACGGCATCGAGGAGGAGGAGCTCGGAGAGTTCTACGCCCGGCGCACCCTCCTCAAGCGGGAAGTCCTCCCCGAGCATGTCGCGGGCGCCGTCTTCGCCCTGACCGGCGGCGACCTCACCCACACCACCGGCCTCCACATCCCCGTCGACGCGGGGGTCGCGGGAGCCTTCCTGCGATGAGCGAGGGCACGAAGACGTTCGCCGCCGTCGACCTGGGCGCCTCCAACGGGCGCGTCATGGTCGGCCGCGTCGGCCCCGGCACCCTGCACCTCTCCCGGGCCCACCGCTTCCCCAACCGTCCGGTGCGGCTGCCGGAGGGGCTGCGCTGGGACATCCTGGGGCTGTACGACGGGGTCCTCGACGGGCTCCGCGCGGCCGGCCCGGTGGACTCCCTCGGCATCGACAGCTGGGCCGTGGACTACGGGCTCCTGGACGCGGAGGGGGCTCTCCTCGGCAATCCCGTCCACTACCGCGACCCCAGGACGGACGCCGTCGCCGAGAAGGTGTGGGCCACCGTCCCGCCCGACGAGCTCTACCGTGCCACGGGCATCCAGCACGCCCCCTTCAACACCCTCTGCCAACTCGTCGCCGCTCAAGGGACTCCGCAACTCGCGGCAGCCAAGCGGCTGTTGCTGATCCCCGATCTGATCGCGTACTGGCTGACCGGGGAACAGGGCACCGAGCTCACCAACGCCTCCACCACCCAGCTCATCGACCCCCGCACCCGCGACTGGGCCGTGGGTCCGGCCCGCCGCCTCTCCATCGAGCTCGGCCTCTTCGCGCCCCTGCGCCGCCCGGGCGACCCCGCCGGGCTTCTGCTCCCGCACGTTCTGGAGGCGACCGGACTGGGCGGCCCGGTGCCGGTCACGACGGTCGGGTCGCACGACACCGCGTCGGCGGTGGCCGCCGTCCCCGCGCGGCCGGGCGAGCGGTTCGCCTACCTCTGCACCGGAACCTGGTCCCTGGCCGGGCTCGAACTCGACGCTCCCGTCACCACCGACGCGAGCCGCGCCGCGAACTTCACCAACGAGCTGGGCGTGGACGGCACCATCCGCTTCCTCCGCAACATCATGGGCATGTGGCTGCTCCAGGAGTGCATGCGCACCTGGGGCGAGAGCGACATCGCCCCCCTGCTGGCCGAAGCCGCCGGGGTTCCGGCGCTGCGGTCCGTCGTGGACGCCGCCGACCCGGCCTTCCTCGCCCCGGGAGCCATGCCCGGACGCATCGCCGCGGCCTGCCGGGCCACCGGGCAGCGGGCCCCCGAGACCCGCGGCGAGACCACCCGCTGCATCCTCGACTCGCTGGCCCTCGCCCACCGGAACGCGATCCGCGAGGCGCAGCGGCTGGCGGACCGCGCGGTCGACGTCGTGCACGTCGTCGGCGGCGGTGCGCGCAACGCGCTGCTGTGCCAGCTCACCGCCGATGCCTGCGGTCTGCCGGTGGTCGCCGGGCCCGCCGAGGCGGCCGCGCTCGGCAACGTACTCGTGCAGGCACGCGCCCACGGATCGGCCGGCGACAGCGCGGCGATCCGTGAACTCGTCGCCTCCACACAGCCGTTGACCCGCTACGAGCCCTCGGGCGACCGGGCCGTGTGGGAGTCGGCGGCGCGAAGGACCGGGGGGTGGTCCGGCCCCTCCTGAACCGATCCACCCGACCGCGCCACCCCTCGTCCCGAAGGAGCCGACGTGATCAGCAGACGACGACTGCTCAGCACCACCGCCACCGCCCTGGGAACCTCCCTCATCGCCGGAGCCGTGCCGGCCGCCGCTCACCCCACGCGGCCCACCGCACCGGCAGGCGCGGGAGCCGAGGCCCTCCGGGTGGGCCGCCCGACGGCCGAGTACGTACGGCAGCCCCTCGGCCTCGGCCCCGAGCGCCCCCGGCTCAGCTGGCCGCTGGCCGCCACCGGAGCCGGCCGGACCCAGAGCGCCTACCAGGTGCGGGTCGCCCTCAGCGAGCGGGCGCTGGAGAAGCCCGACGTCTGGGACAGCGGCAAGGTCGTCTCCGGACAGTCGGTGCACGTGACGTACGGCGGCCCCGCGCTCCGCTCCCGTACCCGCTACCACTGGTCCGTACGGGTCTGGGACGGCGAGGGCAAGGTGTCCGCCTGGTCCGCCCCCACCTGGTGGGAGACCGGCCTCACCGACCCCGCCGACTGGTCCGCCCGCTGGGTCGGCGCCCCGGCAGCCCTCGTCGGCGCACCCGCACTCGACGACGCCTCCTGGATCTGGTTCCCCGAGGGCGACCCGGCGAGCAGCGCCCCCGCCGCGACCCGCTGGTTCCGTTCCGCCTTCGAGGTGCCCGAGGGGGTGACCCGGGCCCGGCTGGTGCTCACCGCCGACGACGGGTACACCGCCCACCTGGACGGCACCGAGGTCGCCTCGGCCGCCGCCGACCACGCCGCCGACGCCTGGCGCCGCCCCTCCCTCACCGATGTGACGCAGCAACTGGCCCCCGGCCGCCACACCTTCGCGATCTCCGCGACCAACGGGGTGGCGGGCCCGGCCGGACTCCTCGGGCTCCTGGAGCTGACCACCGCCGACGGTGTACGCACCATCACCACCGGCGACGGCTGGAAGGCCACCGACGAGGAACCCGGAGACGACTGGCGGGCGCCGGAGTTCGACGACAGCGCCTGGCCCGCCGCGAAGGTCCTCGCCCCGTGGGGCGCCGGCCCCTGGGGCAAGGTCTCCGTCGTCCACGCCCCCGTCGCGCAACTGCGCCACGAGTTCCGGCTGCGGAGCACGCCCGTCGTACGGGCCCGTCTGTACTCCACGGCGCTCGGCGTGTACGAGGCACACCTCAACGGCAAGAAGGTCGGCACGGACTCCCTCGCCCCGGGCTGGACCGACTACGACAAGCGCGTCCAGTACCAGACGTACGACGTCACCGGCCTCCTCAAGCCGGGCGCCAACGCCCTGGGGGTGGAGGTCGCGGCGGGCTGGTACGCGGGCAACGTCGGGATGTTCGGCCCGCACCAGTACGGCGAAATCCCCTCCTTCCTAGGTCAGTTGGAGGTCACCTACCGGGACGGCTCGACCGAACGGGTGCTGTCCGGGCCCGACTGGCGGGCCGCCACCGGGCCGGTCACCCTGGCGGACCTGCTCACCGGGGAGAACTACGACGCCCGCCTGGAGACGGACGGCTGGCTCCGCGCCGGATTCGACGACCGGGCATGGTCACGGGCCGAGGAGCCCGCGGAGGCGGTCACCGCCGAACTCGTCGCGGCGGTCGACGCCCCCTCCCGCGTCGTCGCGGAGCTCAAGGCCCGCACGGTCACCGAACCCGAACCCGGCGTCTTCGTCTTCGACCTCGGACAGAACATGGTCGGGGCCGTCCGGCTCCGCGTCTCCGGCCGCGCCGGCACCACCGTACGGCTGCGCCACGCCGAGGTTCTGAACCCCGACGGCACGGTCTACACCACCAACCTCCGCACCGCCGCCGCGACCGACCACTACACCCTCAAGGGCGGCGGCCGGGAGACCTACGAACCGCGCTTCACATTCCACGGGTTCCGGTACGTCGAGGTGACCGGCTACCCGGGCAGGCCGCCCCGGGACGCGGTCGTCGGGCGCGTCATCCACACCGACGCGCCCTTCACCATGGAGTTCGAGACGAACGTCCCGATGCTCAACCAGCTCCACAGCAACATCACCTGGGGCCAGCGCGGCAACTTCCTCTCCGTTCCCACCGACACCCCCGCCCGCGACGAACGCCTCGGCTGGACCGGCGACATCAACGTCTTCGCCCCCACCGCCGCCTACACCATGGAATCCGCCCGCTTCCTCTCCAAGTGGCTCTGGGACCTCCAGGACGACCAGACGGCGGACGGCGCCTTCACGGACGTCGCCCCGCAGGCCGGCGGCCTCGGCGCGGGCTCCGCCGGCTGGGGCGACGCCGGAGTCACCGTCCCCTGGGCGCTGTACCAGGCCTACGGGGACACCCGCGTACTGGAGCGGTCCTGGCCCTCGATGCTGAAGTGGCTGGAGTACCTGGACGCCCACAGCAGCGGCCGGCTGAGGCCCGCCACCGGCTACGGCGACTGGCTCAACATCGCGGACGACACCCCCAAGGACGTCATCGCCACCGCCTACTACGCCCACAGCGCCGACCTCGTCGCCCGCATCGCCGGGGCCCTCGGCAAGGACCCCGCCCCGTACACCGCCCTGTTCGGCGAGATCCGTGACGCCTTCCGCGCCGCGTACGTCACCGGCGGCGGCCGGGTGAAGGGCGACACCCAGACCGCGTACGTCCTGGCCCTCTCCATGGACCTGCTGAGCGACCAGGAGCGGGCAACCGCCGCAGACCGGCTCGTGGCGCTCATCGAGGCGAAGGACTGGCACCTGTCCACCGGCTTCCTCGGCACACCGCGCCTGCTCCCCGTACTCACGGAGACCGGGCACACCGATGTGGCCTACCGGCTGCTGCTCCAGCGGACCTTCCCCAGCTGGGGCTACCAGATCGACCGGGGCGCCACGACGATGTGGGAGCGCTGGGACTCCATCAGGCCGGACGGCAGCTTCCAGGACGCCGGGATGAACTCCTTCAACCACTACGCGTACGGCTCCGTGGGGGAGTGGATGTACACCCACATCGCCGGGATCGCGCCTGCCGAGCCGGGCTTCCGCAAGGTGACCGTACGGCCCCGGCCGGGCGGCGGCGTCACCCGGGCGCGCGGGGCCTTCCAGGCCCGGTACGGCACCGTCGCCACCGAGTGGACGGCGGAGCGCGGCCGCTTCCGGCTGGCGGTGAGCCTCCCGGTGAACACCACCGCGGAGGTGTGGATACCGGCCGCGACGGCCGGGGCCGTCACGCACAGCGGCGCCCGGCACCTGCGGATGGAGGACGGCTGCGCCGTCTTCGCCGTCGGCTCCGGGGACCACCGCTTCACGGTCTGACCCCCTCCGTCCGGGGCCCGCGCGCCGCCGGGCCCGGTGCGCTCCGCGTGTCACCCGGCCCGGCGAGCGCGTCGCGGAGCTCCTCGGCGGGCCTGGCCCAGGCGAACGGCTGCGGGGAGTCGGCCCAGGCGGCGGCCCACGCCGCGATGTCCCGCCCGAGGGGCACGGCCGGGACGGACGGGTCGGCGAGCAGACCGAACCACTGGTCGATCTGGTCCGTCCACGAGGAGTCCGCCGGGGTGAAGTGGACGTGGAAGCGGGGGCGCTCGGCCAGCCACGCACTGATCTCGGGGGCGCTGTGGGTGGCGTGGTTGTCGCAGACCAGGTGGACGTCGAGACCGGTGGGTATCGCCTGTTCCATCGTGGCCAGGAACTTCCGGAACTCGGCGGTGGGCGCGGAGCCGCGCGGTGCGCCGACGGCGCGGCCCCCGGCGCACCCCGCAGTGCCGAACAGGCTGCTGATTCCGTGCCGCAGGTCGTCGTCGTACGGGCGGGGTCCGGGTGCCCCCGGAACCATCGGCCGGAGGGGCCGCGGCGACCGCTCCGGCGCCGCGATCCGGCCGCTGCCGTCGACGCACAGCACCACCGTCTTCTCGGGCGGGTAGTGGTACAGGCCGGCCAGCCCCACGGGCCTCGCCGTGAACTGCGGTCCGGTGGAGAGCTCGAAGGCATCCTGGAGATGGGGCTTGAGGTCGAACCTCTTCCAGATCCGCCCGATCGTCGACTTCGACAGTCCGGTGCGTTCGGCCATCGCGGCGCGGGTCCAGTGGCTGTCCGCGCCCGGACTGGTCCGCAGGGTCGCCACGACGACGTCCTCGATCTGGTCCGGGTGGATCGACGGCGGCCGCCCCGGCCGGGGCTCGTCGTGCAGGCCGTCGAGGCGGTGGGCGATGAACCGGGCCCGCCAGCGTTCCACTGTCGATTCGTCGATACCGAGTTCGGCCGCCGCCTGCCGGTTGGTCCCGCCCTCCGCGCAGCGCAGCACGATCTTCGAGCGCAGCGCCAGGAACTGGGCGGTCTTCGCCCGCCGGGCCCAGCGGGTCAGCTGGGCCCGTTCGTCGTCGGCCAGGACCAGATCCGCCTTGGGCCGGCCCATACGGCAGGCGTCGTCGAGCCCCGCCACCCCCTCGGCGGCGAAGCGGCGGCGCCACTTCGCGACGGTCTTGACCGCGACACCGAGGGACCGTGCGGCGCCCATGTTCGACAGGCCGTCGGCACACGCCAGCACGATCCGGGCCCGTTCGGCCCGGCGCCGGTCCGGTGATTGCGCCCGGGCCTTGAGTTCCGTCCGCTCGTCCTGGGACAGGACGACCGGCACGGCGGAAGGCCCCGGGCAGGGCAGGTCAACGGGGTGATGAGTAACCATGGGAATTTCTGTGCGTCCCTGAATCGAAGCCTGGCCGAAAAGGTTGGTCGGTGGCGCCCCTTCCGGTGCCGTCGCAGTGGTGAACGGCACCGGAAGGGGCGCGGGAGCGGCCGCCGTCAGCCGCGCGGGCCGTCTCCGGCGGGCAGCCCGCAGTAGCGGTCCAGCAGGTGGGCGACCTCGCTCACATGGGGTGCCCTGAGCATCGTCGCGTGGTCACCCGGGATGTCGACGAAGGTCACCTCGCCCACCGAGTAGTTCTCCCAGTCCGAGAAGAGCCCCGCCACTTCCGGCGCATGGTTCTTGGTCCGGAACACATACACCGGGATGTCCAGCTTCCGCCGGGGCAGGACGACGTCCCGCGAGTACATCAGCTGATGCATCTGGAGGCGCAGGAAGCGGTCCAGATAGTCCTCGCTGAGGAAGGCGGAGACCCGCGGATCGTTCTTCGCCCGGTCCAGGAGGACCTTCTTGGCCTCCTCGTAGGGGAGGTCCTTGAGAAGGTCCCGGTCCTGGTCCAGCATTCCGCCGATACCCATGGCGAGGATGAAGACCCGGGTCTCCTCCTCGGTGAGGTCCGCGTCCGCCACGGGAATGTCTCCCAGCCTCGGCGGGGTGTCGAGGATGATGAGGCCCTTCGGCCTGATGCCCCGGTCCAGGAGCATCGTGGCGAGGTAGAAGGCGATGTGCCCGCCCAGGGAGTGCCCGCCGATGTAGACGCCGTCCCCGGCGACCCCGGCCGCCGAGTCGGAGCAGAACTGCACCATCTCGTCGAACGACGGGTAGACCGGTGACTCCCCGGCACCGAGACCGGGCGCCTCCACCCCGTGGATCTCGCCGAACCCCCGCAGATGGCGGGCCAGTTCGATGTAGCCGAGGACGGTCCCGCCCGCCGGGGGCGCGAAGACGATGCCCGGCCCGTCGCCGCTGAGCGGGTTGAGCCGCACCAGCTTCGCCGCGGGGTCCCCGGCGGATGCGGACCCGTCCGCCGTCCGCTCGTCGAGCGCCTTCGCCAGGCTGCGGACGTCCGGGTACAGGAACACCTGCTTGGGATCGACCGGCACGCCTTCCCCGTGGAGGACCGAGACCAGTTTGATGGTCAGCAGAGAGTCGCCCCCGAGATCGAAGAAGGAGTCGTCGGGACGGACGTTCTCGCGCCCCAGCACGGACCGGTACGCGGCCAGCAACGTCGCTGCCTGCGGGGAGAGTTCCCCGGCCTCCGCGGCCGGGTCGGGGACCACGCCCGGCGCCTCCTCGCTGCCGCCCGTACGCAGCCGTGTGACGTCCACCTTGCCGCTGCTCCTGAGGGGCAGCGCATCGTAGACGTGGACGGCCGAGGGCACCGCGTACGGCGGGACCAGCCGGCGTACCCCCTCCAGGATGTCGGCCACCCGCAGGCCCTCGGCGGCGACATGGGCCGTCAGCGCCCCCGCCGCACCCGAGGAGGCGACGACGAAGGCATCCCGAACCCCGTCCAGCGAGCAGAGCGCACTCCGTACCGCGTTCAGCTCGACGCGGTGACCCCTGACCTTGACCTGGCCGTCGCGGCGGCCCTGGTAGCGGAGTTGGCCGTCACGGCTCAAGGTGACCCAGTCGCCCGTGCGGTAGAGCCGCACGCCCGGCAGGGCCCCGGTCTCGACGAAGCGGCGGTCGGCCTCCTCCTCGTTCCCGACGTACCCGAGCGCGAGCCCCTCGCCGCCGACGTACAGCTCACCCAGCACGCCGTACGGGACGAGCGCGCCCGCCTCGTCCAGGGGGAGGGCGATCCGGCCGGGGAAGGGGCGCCCGATGGGGAGGGCTCCGTCCACGGGCCGGGTCGTCGAGTACGTCGTGGTGAACGTGGTGTTCTCGGTCGGGCCGTAGCCGTTGGTGACGCGGATGCCCGCGCTGTGCTCCAGGACCCGGTTGACGTGGGCGGGCGAGACGACGTCACCGCCGACGACCAGCTCCGCCACCCCGGCGAAGAGGGACGCGTCGGCGTCCGTCAGCTGGTGGAACAGCGGTGCGCTCACCCACATCAGGGTGGGCCGGCTCCGCTCGATCTCCCGCCGGAGCGCACCGACGTCCAGGAGGGTGTCCTTCCCGGTGAGGATCAGCGTGCCCCCGTTGAGGAGCGCCGCCCATATCTCGAAGGTCGACGCGTCGAAGGAGAGGGCACCCGTCTGGAGCACGCGTACCCGCTCGTCGAGCGTGATCCACCCCGGCTCCCGCACCAGCCCCACCACACCGGCCTGGCTGATGGAGACGCCCTTGGGGCGGCCCGTCGTGCCCGAGGTGAACATGACGTACGCCTCGTCGCTCCCGGCGACGGGGGACCCCTCACTCCCTGAGTCCGGGGCCGGATCCTGGAACGGCACGGCCACCGCCTCGCTCGCGGCCTCGCCGGACGCGTCGACGGGGAACAGCCCCCGGGCCGAGAGGCGCCAGCGGATCCCGCCCGTGCGGAGAACGGACGCGGCGACGCCCGGCGGCAGTTCGGGGTCGATCGGAACGTACGCACCGCCGAGCTTCAGGATTCCGAGAATCCCGGTGATCGTGGAGAGTGCCTTCTCCGCGTCGATCGCGACGCGGTCACCGACGGCGACCCCCTGCTCCCGCAGACGGGCCGCCAGCGACCCGCTCCGGTCGTCCAGCTCCCGGTAGGTGATCTCCTGCTCACCGTGGACCACGGCGGTCCGCTCCCCATGGGCGCGAGCCGTCTCCGAGAACGCGGCGGCGATCGAGTCGACGGGCGCCTCCCGACTCGTGTTGGCGGAGAGCCGCACCACCTCCTCCTGCTCCTCCGGAGTCAGCACGCTCAACTCCCGTACCCGCGCTCCGTTTTTGCTCGCCATGGAGAACAGGAGCGTACGGAAGTGGGCGCGCCAGCCCTCGACCGTCTCCTCGCGGAAGAGCGAGGTCGCGTACTCGAAGGCCAGGGTCAGCCCGTGGTCGCGCTCGTACGCGTGGAGGGAGAGGTCGAAGCGCGCGATGCGGTGCCGCAGGTCGATCGGTGTGCGGGCCGCGCCCGTGAACTCCGGGAAGTCCTCGCGCGGAACGTAGTTGAACATGGTCTGGACGATGGGCGGGCGGGAGGTGTCGCGGCCCTCGGAGAAGTTGGTGACCATGTGGTCGAAGGGGTAGTCCTGGTGTTCGAGCAACCCCGTCATGGACCGGTGGACCGCCGCGCACTGATCTTGTACGGAGGCGGATCCGGCCAGTGACATCCGGCAGGGGAGCGTGTTCACGAGCATGGACACCGTGTCCAGCAGCGCCGGATCGTCACGCCGCATCGCCGGCATCCCGACGAAGAACTCCCGCTGCCCGCTGAGCCGGGAGAGGAACACACTGAAGGCCGTCCCCAGGAAGACCGCGCTCGACACCCCGGCCGACGCGGCGGCCTCGGCGATCCGGCGGACCTCGTCCCGGCCGAGTTCGAGGAAGAGGGTGTCACCGGCGTAGGACTGGAGCTGCGGACGGGGGAAGTCCGTGGGCAGCTCAAGGGGTTCGGTCTCCTGCGCCAGCACCCCGCGCCAGTGGTCCGCCGCCTTCCCGGAAGCGGCACCGGCCGCGTCCTGCAGCGCCACCGCCCGGGTGATGTCCGACGGAAGCGCGGTGAGCAGCGGCACGTCCTGCGAGACCAGCGCGTTGTAGACGGTCACCAGGTCACGCATGAAGACACTCAGCGACCAGCCGTCGGACGCGATGTGGTGGTGCGAGACGACCAGGACGTCCTTCCCCGCAGGCAGACTCACCAGCGTGTAGCGGGCCGGCGGCGCCGCTTCCAGGTCGTACTTGTGCGCCAGCTCCCGGTCCAGGGTCTCCCGCAGCACCGACTCCGCCTCACCGGCTTCCCGGTCCCGCAGATCGACCCGGTCCAGCGGGACGGCGGGCGCGTCGACCAGCCGACTGCGCGGCACCCCGTCGACCGTCTCGAAGGCCGTACGCAGCGACTCGTGCCGACGGGTGACGTGGACGAGCGCCTTCTCCAGGAGCCGGGACTCCAGCGAGCCCGCCAACTCCCAGGCGGCCACGATGTTGTAGAGCGCGAGCTCCGGTTCCACGCGCTCCGCGAAGTAGATCCTCCGCTGGGCACTGGAGAGACCGTCATCCGCCACCAGCACCTGCTGCTGAGACCGGGACTGCGGTTCGACGGCGGCGCCCGCCGCCGACTTCTCATCGATCAGGCTCGCCACCGCGGACAGTCTGGAGCTCTTGAAGAACTCGTGCAGCGCGACCGTGACACCGAACGCACGGCGGATGTCGTTGGCCAGCCGGGCCGCCATCAGGGAGTGGCCGCCGAGCATGAAGAAGTCGTCGTCGCGCGCGAGGTTCTCCGTACCGAGGATCTCCTCCCACAGGGCGGCGAGCCGCTGCTCCGTCGCCGTCTCCGGCGGGGCGGCGGCCGTCGTGGAGCTCACCGTCTGGAGCAGCCGGACCGTATCGACGCGCCCATCGCCCTTCCGAGGGATCTGTGCGACCCGGGAGCTCCGCAACGCCGGTGCCAGCTCGGTGAGTTCCGCGGACGGCAGTTCGCCCTCCGCCACGTAGAAGTAGCGCGGCACCGGCTCCCAGCCGGGCTTGCGGCGGACGTGCGAGGCCACATCGGGGTGCGCGCCGTCCAGGCCGATGTAGGTGACCGGCTGGTTGCGGCGGACCGCGATGTCCACGGACTCCAGGGCCAGATCGACATCGAGGGAGAGGAAGCCGCGCCGCTCGATCGGCATGCTCGCGCCCGCGCCGCCCGACATACCGGTACCGGACCACGCGCTCCAGCCCAGGGACAGGGCGCGCCGGTACCCCTGGTCCCGGAGAGACCGCACGGACGCGTTGAGCGCGCTGTTCGACGCGGAGTACTCCGCGTACCCGGCACCGCCGAAGTAGGCGTTGACCGAGCTGAATCCGACGAGCAGGGCGTCCTTGGTCAGGGCTCCCGCCAGCGCCGCCATGCCGTGCACCTTCAGGGCCGTGTACCGCGCCAGCCGGCCGTCGTCGACGCGCGGGGCCCCGTCGAGGCGCTCCAGTGCCTCGCCCTCGCCCTCGCCTTCGCCGAAGTTGCCGAGACCGGCCAGGTGGAACGCCCCGTCGACGCGTCCCTCGGCGGCGGACCGCAGCGCGGCCCGGAGCAGCTCCGGCGCGTCGGCCGAGGCGAGGTCCACCGGGACGTAACGGGTCCGGGTGCGGGCCTCCAGGGCCCGCAGGGCATGGCTGCGGCTCTCGTCGAGCTGCTCGGCCGGCGTACTGCCGACGACCACGAGCCGGGCGCCGTACTTCTCGGCGAGGAAACGGCACAGCTCCCGCCCCACACCGCCGAGGCCGCCCGTGACGATGTACTGGCCGCCCTCCTTGATCCCGGCGGGCACCCCGGCGGGATCGCGCGGCGCCGGGGAGAGCGCCCGTTCGGTACGGACCCCCGAGCGGTAGGCGACCGCCGGTGCGGCGGCAAACGTCACCAACTCGCGCGCCAGCAGGCCCACGTTGGCCTCGTCGACCGCATCGAGGTCGCACCAGACGACCACCGGTTCACCGGCCTCGGCGTTGACGCTCCGCACATACCCCTGGAGGGCGCCGAGATGGGCCCGCGCAAGGTCGTCGTGCGCCCGCCCGGCGGCCGTGACCAGGGCGATGCGCAGCTTCTTCGCCGGTCCGGCGGCGTGCGCCCCGATCGCCTTCGTGGTGTCGCTGATCAGCTCGTAAACGGCCCGGCCGTCCCACCCGGCCCGGGTGAGCCGCAGATCGACCACCGCGTCCACCGTGCCGTCCGGCCGCTCGGTCTCCCCGTCGGCCCGTACGGAGAGCGCCTCCGACAGTACGCGGGTGACCTCGGCACGCTCCGCCGGTCCACCCCCGACCAGACCGAGCGTCACCGGCTGCCCGTCCGCGGCGGGCAGGATCCTCGGCTGCTCGGTCTCCACGAAGAACCACGGCGGGATGAACGACGCACCCGAGCCGCGCGTCTGCGCGACGGCGTGCAGCCGCTCGTCCAACGTGCCGTCCTGGAGCCGTGCGACGAGCTTGCTCCGCTGGATCTTCCCGATGCTCGTCTTGGGGATGTCCTCGGCGGGCAGTGGGACCACATGGCGCGCGGAGAGGCTGAACTCCCGCCGCAGCGTGGTCTGGATCTCCTTGATCTGCCGCAACAGCGCATCCTCGGCGCTCAGTTCGGATGCGTAGAAGATCGCGAGGTGGTCGGTGACGTCGTCCTCGTCGCGGACCGAGCAGGCGGCCGCGAACGACGGCAGGACGCCGTCGACGGTCTCGACCACGGCCTCCAGGTCGACGTTCTGGATGTTGACGCCGTTCACGATGATCAGGTCGGCGCCGCGGCCCGTGAAGGTGACCTTGCGGTCCCGGACGAAGGCCAGGTCCCCGGTGTCGAACCAGTCGTCGTCCCGGAAGAACTTCGCGTTCGCCCCCGGGTTGTTGAAGTACTCGACCAGCCGGGTCAGCCCGCGGACCTGGAAGTGGCCCACCTGCCCCTCGTCGAGGAGCTCGCCCGCGTCGCCGACGACGCGTACGTCCACCCCCGGATAGACCCGGCCGCACTCCACGAACCGGCTCGGCGCGGTGGACTCCGACGCCGAGAACTCGATCCTGCCGTCGGGCCGGATCCGGTCGACGTGCTGCACGCCGGTGGACTTCCCGTACTCCAGCGCGTCCGAGACCACCACCATGTTGCACGTCTCCGACATGCCCCACTCCGGCTTGATCGCCTGCGCGGGCAGCCCGTAACGCTCCAGCAGGCCCAGGAGCCGCTGGCAGGTGGCGAAGTGCACCTGCTCGCCCGCGTTGATCCAGCGCCGTACCGCCGACACGTCCCAGTCGGCGGCCTCGCTGCCCGCCACGGTGTCGGCGAGCAGGGCCAGCATGGAGTTCGGGCCCCAGGTGACCGTCGCCCGGTGCCGGGTCGCCAGGTCCAGCCAGCGGGTGGGCCGGGCGAGGACGTGGCCGGTGGCCGCGTGGACCTGGGAGGCGTCCAGGTACAGGGGGAGGAGATGGGAGTGGATCAGCCCGACCACGTGCTCGATGGCCAGCCAGTTGAGGAAGACGTCGTCGGCCGCGTACCTGCTGTGCTGCACCGCCGCCTGCTGCTTGTGCACGATGTTGGCGTGGGACTGCACCACCCCCTTGGGGGTGCCGGTGCTCCCCGAGGTGAACAGGATCAGCGCCGGCGACTCCGGGTCGACGTCCACCGCGACGGCGGCGTCGGAGCACGCCTCCGCCTCGGCCAGCGAGAGGAGCGCCCCGCCGTCCAGCAGCGGCCGCACCGCCTCCACCAGAGCGGGGGAGGCCAGGACCCGGGGCTCGTGTGCCGTGGTCCAGATCCGTCTGAGGCTCTCGGCCTCGGCCCGGCGCTCGTGGTAGTCCGCCGATGGCGTCACCGGGACGGCCGTCGCCCCCGCCAGCAGCGCACCCCAGAGCGCGACGGCGAACTCCTCGTGGCCGGCGGCCAGGACGAGGATCCGGTCGCCGGGCACGACCCCGTCGCCGCGGAGGAAGGCCGACACCCGCTCGGCCCGCTCCAGGAGCCCGGCGTACGGCAGGAACACCTCCGTACCGGCGGAGTCCACGAAGTGGCAGCCCTGCCCGTTGCCACTGCGGGCGGCCCGGTACAGCGTGTCGGTCAGCGTCCGCGCGTCCCCCGGTACGGGTAACAGCGGCGGCCCCTGGACATAGGCGGGAACGGCGGGAACCGCACCGGGTATCCGCTCGTCGCCCGCCTCCCCCGGCGCAGGGGGAGAGGCGGCGTACGCCCTGCGTGCCAGCGGGCTGCCGTAGTCGTACGACTCCCCGTACAGCACGACGCTCTCGCCGAGGCCGTGGCTCTCCCGCCATCCGGCCTCCAGCTCCGCCAGCCGCTGCGCGTCCACGAGCGCCGCCTGCCGAAGCGTCGCGTAGTCCACCGCGCCCCGGTCGTCGAGCGGCAGGCAGGAGACGGTGACGACATCGTCCACCGGGAGCCCGGTCAGGCTCTCGGCGGTGAGGGCACGGCCCGAAACCGTCCTGACGAAGGCCACGGAACGCGTCGCGCCGCCCGGGGTGCGCAGCTGGACCGCCGCGCACTCCGCGACGTCGGCGACCTCCCGGACACGTGCTTCCACCACGGCCACCGGATAGCGGCGCCCTTGGTGGCGAATCAGCTCGGATACGCGGTTGGTGTTGCGAATCGGCATGATAAACCCTGTTTTCCTTGGATCAGTCAAGAAGCTTGATGGAGTCGCGGCTCGTCCACATACCGACATCGCCCGTGGGATAGAGGTGCCGGTGGGCCGAGGGGAATCCGGGTTGGATCTCGCCCTCCGCCATCCACTGCCCCCACTCGCCGTCGACGGGAAGGTCGGAGACCGAGTCGGCCGCCACATGGATATGGCCGGGAACACCGACCGGGCAGGGGCGGGCGTTCTCGTCCAGCACGAACACCGGACCGCGGAAGTCCTCGAAGAACTTCCGCTGGTCCTCGTGCTCGGCCTCGACGGTGGGCGCGTTCTGCGAGCTGACGAGCAGGTCGGCCAGTTCCGTCGCGTCGACGCCGTCCACATCGGCCACGAGGCGGTGGCCCGAGGCGACCTGGTGAAGGGCGGTGCGGAACAGCCCCATGAACGCGGAGACCCACGCCGGCTCCACTACACCGGTCATCGAAGAGAACCGGACCGTGAGCCGGTCGCCGGGAATGGCGACCACGGTCAGCTTGTAATTCGTCCGCTCATGGCTCGCGAACGATCCGATGCGCAGATTCTTCGACGTGAGGAACTCCGGGCCCAGCGGATAGTTCTCCAGGATGAACAGCACATCGAACTGCGCACGGCTCCGGCCCGTGCCCGCGTTCTCCAGAATGTGGGTGGTCGCCAGGCCGCTGTGCTCGATGGCACCGAACCCATCGGTCTGAATTCTCCCCATGAGGGCGTCGACCGGTTCGTCTGCGGCCATCCGGACGCGCATGGGCAGCGTATTGATGAGCAGCCCCACCACACGCTCCACATCCGGTACGTCGGGGGAGCGCCCCGACACCGTCACGCCGAAGAACACGTCGTCGGCGCCGGACACGATGCGCAGGGTGAGGGCGAGGGCGGTCTGCAGCACGGTGCTCAGGGTGCAGTGCGCCCGGGCGGCGAACTCCCTGACGAGCGTGGTGTCCTCCTCGTCGAGCACCAGGTCCAGCTGGGAGAACCGGTCCTCGTCTGCCGCCGACAGGGCCTCCGGCGGAAGGGTCCAGGGAGTGGAACCCGCCAGGTAGCGCGTCCAGTAGTCGCGCGTCTCGGTCAGATCCAGGTTCCGCAACCACTGCGCGTAGCTCCGGAAGCTCGGTGCGGGCTCGATCGCACCGGGCTCCGGCACCCCGGTGTCGTACAGCTCCAGGGTTCGCGCCAGGATCCGGAAGACGCTCCAGCCGTCCAGCGAGATGTGGGGGAAGCTGAAGGCGAAGACATGCTCGTCGGCGGCGGTCCGCACCACGGTGACCCGCAGCAGCGGCCCGCCGGTCAGATCGAACCCGGCCGCGATGTCGGCGGCGAGGAGGTCGTCCACCGCCTCCCGGCGTCCGGCCTCGTCGGCGCGGTCCGTCAGGTCCCGGTGGTCGATCCGGAAGTCGACCGAGCCGAGGACGATCTGCACCGGCCGGGAGAGGGACTCCCAGCCGTAGACGGTCCGCAGCATCTCGTTCTCGGCGATGACGATGTTCCAGGCCGCCTCGAACACCGCGAGGTCGAGCGTGCCGTAGAGGGTGGTCACGACCTGGCCGAAGTAGTCACTGCCGTCGGGGTGCATCAACTGGTGGTAGAGCAGCCCCTCCTGAGCGGGCGTCAGCGGCAGCACGTGCTGGACTCCGTCCCCGTGCACCGCGCGTACGGCTTCCCGGTCGGCGGCGGGCAGGGCGGCCGGCGCCGGAACGCTCTCCGTGTGCGCTTGTGCCGTGGTGCCGTCGAGCCCCTCCGCGAGGGCGATGAGATTCCGCTCGTACTCCGCCTGCAGCTTCAGCACCGCGGGCAGGTCCGCGAAGGCCCGGTCCACCCTCATGGAGACCTTGAGGTCGTCGCCGTACTTGAAGATGTTGAACTCGATGGCGCACTCGCGCCGTGAGGCCCCCGAGCGGAAGTCCCCGTAC
Organism: Streptomyces microflavus; assembly: GCF_014650075.1. GTDB lineage: Bacteria > Actinomycetota > Actinomycetes > Streptomycetales > Streptomycetaceae > Streptomyces > Streptomyces microflavus. Next base: position 606,860 of record NZ_BMUG01000003.1, read on the forward strand.
GCCGAACTCGCCAGCTCCATACCGCTGGGCATGGCCCCCAGGTAGTTGAACGCGACCGGGACGGCCGAGGCCAGCGGGGGAACGGAGTGGTCCAGGTAGCTCAGCGCGCCGTAGTCGTTCCCGCCGTTGGGTATCGCCCGGAGCTGCCCCCGCACGGCCTGGACATCGGCGACCGGGCCGCCGGCCGCCGCGCCGCGCAGGACCGTCGGGTACATGCTGGTGAACCAGCCCACCGTGCCGGAGATGTCCGGGGAGCCGGGGGAGTCCGACCGGCCGTGGCCCTCCAGGAGGACGGGGAACCCGCTCTCGCCGAAGGCGTCGCAGTACGCCCGGGTGAGCGTGGCGAGCAGGGCGTGCTGCAGCTCGGCCCCCGCGACGGACGCCCCGATCCGGGCGAGCCGGCCGGTGACCTCGGCGCTCACACCGAACTCCCGGTCCACCGTGCCGGACTCCGTGAGCGCGGTCCGGGGGAAGGGGCTCCGGATCTTCGACGCGACCTCGGTCCAGTAGGGGATCTGCCCCTGGACCTCGGGCGAGGCCACCCGCAGGTGGGTGGCCGCGATCCACGACGAGAAGGTCGCCGCGACGGGCGGCAGCCGCAGCTCGGCCGGGGCCTCCCGCAGAGCCGTGCGGATGTCGCGGGCCAGAACGCGCAGGGAGACCCCGTCGCTGATGAGGTGGTGCAGGGCGAGCACGAGCTTGACCTCGGTGCCGGCGTTCACCTTCCCCGCCAGCAGCATCCGGCCCTCACCGACGCTGAGCGCCCGCTGCATCGCCGTCAGCTGCGGCTGGATGTCCGCGACCCGCTCGGTGGTCCACTCACGGACCGGGATGTCATGGGCGGGCAGCCCCTCCTGGTAGTGCCAGGACGCCCCCTCGCGCCAGAACCGTGCGCGCAGCGCCGGGTGTTGCTGCTGGACCGCCCGCAGAGCCCCCTCGATCCGGGAGAGCGGGTAGTCCTCGTCGAGATCCAGGACGAGGGGCAGGTTCCAGTGGTCGTGCCAGTCGTCGTCGCCGAGCGTGTCGAAGAACCACGCGTGGACGGGGGCGAGATCGGCGGTCCCGGCCCGCTCGACGGTGTTCACCGAGGAGTCCGACGCGTCCGGCGAGGACGGCGACGAGCGGGGGACCATCAGCGCGGCCAGCCTGCGGACCGACTGGTTCTCGAAGACCTCCTTGGCGGAGACCTGGTACCCGGCGCTGCGGAGCCGGTTGGTCATCTGGATGACCTGGATGGAGTCCCCGCCCAGGCTGAAGAAGTTGTCGTCGGCACCGAACGTGTCGAACCCGAGGAGCTCGGCCCAGATCCGCCGCAGCTCGTTCGCCTGCGGGCCCAGATCCTCGCCCGCCGCTCCGTCACCATCCGTGGCGCCGCTCGTCCCGTTGGCGGCGATCTCGATCCCGGAGAGCCGGCGCCGGTCCACCTTGCCGTTCCGGTCCAGCGGCAGCTGGTCGAGCCGGACGAAGACGGCGGGGACCATGTAGTCGGGGAGCAGCCGCTCCAGCTCCGCCCGGATGTCCGTGTCGCCGTCGGCCGTGTAGAAGGCGATCAGCCGCAGGGTGCCACCCTCCGGCGTACGCGCCTCGACCGCCACATCCCGTACGTGGTCCAGGGAACGGATCACGAGCTCGATCTCCGACAGCTCCACCCGGTAGCCGCGGACCTTCACCTGATGGTCCACCCGTCCGATGAACTCGATGTCCAGGCCGTCGGCGAGCCGGACCAGGTCACCGGTCCGGTACATCCGGCCGCCCCCGGCGAACGGGTCGTCGACGAAGGAGGCCGCCGTCAGGTCGTCCCGGTTCACATATCCGAGCGCGACACCCCGCCCGCCGACATGGAGTTCACCGGGGACACCGACCGGCTGGAGCCGGCCGCTGCCGCCCAGGACATAGGCGGAGGAGTGGCCGACGGGCCGGCCGATGGGGATCGCCCGGTCTGCCGGAACGTCGTCGGGGATGCGGTACGTCGTGGAGAAGGTGGTGTTCTCCGTCGGCCCGTACCCGTTGATGATCCGGATGCCGGGGCACGCCTCGATGACCGCCCTGATCTGCCGGGGCGGCAGTACATCCCCGCCCACGATCAACTGCCGCAGCCGGCCGAAGACACCGGGGTCGGAGTCGGTGATCTGGCTGAACAGCGGTGCGCTCATCCACATGACCGTCGCACCCGAACCGTCGATCGCCTCGCGCAGCGCGGTGATGTCCAGCAGAACGTGCTCGTCGACCAGATGGAGCGCCGCCCCGTTGAGCAGGGCGCCCCAGACCTCCAGTGTGGAGGCGTCGAAGGTCAGCGACCCCGTCTGCAACACCACGTCCTGGGGCCCGAGTTCGACGTAGTCCGGCCGGTACGCCAGCCGGAGGACGTTCTCGGCGGAGACGGCCACACCCTTGGGACGGCCCGTGGAGCCCGAGGTGTACATGATGTACGCCGGGGTCGCCGCGGCGTCCCCCTCGTGCCACGCCGGCTCGGTGTCCGTCGCCGGGGCGTCGTACACCGCGAGAGGCAACTGCCGTACGCCGCCGAGAGGTTCGGACACACGGTCGTCGAGCAGGACCAGGGCGCCGGAGTCGGAGAGCACCAGCCTGCGGCGTTCACCGGGGTCGGAGGGCCGTACGGGGACGTAGGCCGCGCCGAGCCGGGCGACCGCGATCATGGCGATCACCACATGCGGGGAGCGGCGGGCCGTGATCGCGACCCGGCTGCCGGGGACGACGCCGTTGGCCCGCAGATACGCGGCATAGGCGGCGGACCGGTCCCAGAGCTCGGCGTAGGTGTACGACTCCGCCCCCATGACCAGGCCCGGACGGTCGGGCCGCTCCCGCACGACGTCGGAGAGCACCGCCGGAATCGACGGTGGCAGGGCCGCGTCGAGCGGACCGTTGATGGAGAGGATGCGCTCCCGCTCGGCCTGCGACACGATGTCGATCCGGCCGACCTGCGGGTCCAGCAGTCCGGGGAGGTCGCGGAGGACCGTGTGGTACGCCTCCACCCAGCGTTCGACGTCCTGCCGGGGGAAGAGGTCGCGGCGGTACTCGAAGACGAGGTCGAGGTCCCCGTCCCGCTCGAACGCCTGGATGGACAGGTCGAACTTCGCGGTGTCGCTCTCCCAGATCTTGAGCCGCCAGTCCGCCTCCGGCGTGGTGAGCCGTTCGATCTGGGCGTTCTGCAGCACGAACAGCACCTGGAAGAGCGGGTTCTTGTTGTGCACCCGTTCCGGCTGCAGGGCCTGCACCAGCGAGTCGAACTGGACGTCCTGGTTGTCGTGCAGGCCGATCACCTTGCGCTTGACCTGCTGGACCAGGGCGGAGAAGGGCTCCGCGTCGTCGATCTGGATGTCCAGCGGCAGGGTGTTGGCCAGGAACCCGACCAGGCCGGACGTGTTGCCCCGGCCGCGGTTGGCGATCAGCGTGCCCAGCCGCACATGGCTGCTGAGCGTCAGGCGCTGGTGCAGCACCGAGTAGGCCGCGAGCAGCAGGACGTACAGGGAGACGTCATGGTCGCGCGCGAGCTTGCGCAGACCGCGCAGGACGTCGGGACCCACGGTGGATTCGTGGTGCTCGCCGTCGGAGGTGAGCGCCTCCCCGGAGTTCGAGCGGGCCGGCAGCTCGGCGGGGACCGCCACCTGCTTCAGCTGGTCCGTCCAGTAGCCCAGCTGCTTCCGGTACCCGGCCGAGTTCTCGTACGCGGTGACGTCGGCGACGTAACTCCCGTAGAGCCCGTCGACCGGCGCGAGCCTCGCTGCGCCGTGGTGGAGGAGGTCGTCGTGGATCGCCGCGAGGTCGGAGAGGATGACCCCCATCGACCAGCCGTCGGACACGATGTGATGGATGGTCAGCACGAGGGTGACCCGGTCGTCGGCGCTCGTGACGATGGCGGCGCGCAGGGGCAGTTGGCTCAGGAGGTCGAACGGGGTGGCGGCGGAGGCCGCGATGATCCCGTCCAGCCTGCGGGCCCGCTCGCTCTCGGGGAGCCCGCGCAGATCGTGCTCGTCGAAGGAGAGGTCCACGTCCCGGATCGGGACGACATGCTGCCAGAAGCTCCCGGACGCGTCCTCCCGGAACCGTACGCGCAGGGCCTCGTGCCGGTCGATCAGCGTCATCAGCGCCGTCTTGAGCAGGGGCCTGACCACGCCGCCCGACACCTCGATGGAGACGGTGTTGTTGTAGTAGGGGCTCGACGGATCGGCCTGGAAGAGGAACCAGAGCCGGCGCTGCTGCGGGGTGAGGGGAACCTCGGCCGTCGGGTCGGCCGCCCGGGGGACGACGGCGGCCGGTACGTCCGGGGCGCTGCCCGCCGCCGCCTGCTCGGCGAGGTGGCGGACCGTGGGTTCCTTGTAGAACTCCTCGTGCGAGACCACGGCGACCCCGTCGTCCCGCAGCCGGGCGAGGAGCTGGATGGTGGCGATCGAGTCGGCGCCCAGATCGAACAGGTTCTCCGTGACCCCGATGGTGCCGACCCGGAAGACGGCCCGGCAGATGTCGCGGATGCGCTCCTCGGTGGCGTTCCGGGGCGGCTCGACCGTCACCGCTCCGCGCAGCACGTCGAGCCGGTCCAGGACCATGTCCCGGTCCACGAGGCCGTTGCGGTCAACGGGGAGTTCGTCGAGGATCTCGTACCGGAGCCGCGGGCCACCGAGGTGGGTCCGGACCGCGTCCTCGACGGCGTCGGCCCGTGGCACGAAGAGCCGCTCGAAGTCGCCGAAGTCGGTGACGACACAGGTGGGTTGGGGCTCCCCTTCCTGTGCCCCGACGGCCAGGCCGTGGGGGAGGCGGGAGCCGTCGACCCCGATGTGGACGGCGGGCCGGTCGGTGCGGAGCGCGTCGAGGAGCGCGCCGAGCCCCTGGAGCGGCTCGATGGTCTCGATGCCACGCCGGTGCAGGGCCCGGTTCACCCTGAGGTTCTCGCTCATCCCCGTCTCGTCCCAGACACCCCATGCCACCGATGTGGCGCGAATGCCCTGGGAGCGGAGGTGGGCGGAGTAGTGCCCGGCGAAGTCCGACGCGGCGACGTACGCCGAGACGGTCGCCCCCGGGGCGAGGCTGCGGGCACTGGCGAAGGTGACCAGGAAGGCGTCCCGGTGCTCCTGGGCGAGCAGGCCGCCCAAGTGGTGGAGGCCGGCGACCTTCGGCTTGAAGACCTCCGTGAGCTCCTCGGTCGACTGGTCGGCGACCAGCGCCTCGTGGACCATGCCGGCCAGGTGGAAGACCCCGTGGAGTGGCTGGCCGGACGATGCGGCGTGCTGCCGGATCGTCTCCCGCAGCAGGGCCGGGTCCTGGAGGTCGGACTGTGCGTAGGTGAACGCCCCGCCGTGCTCGCGCGCGATCGACTCGAACGCGGCGACCCGGTCCCGGACCGCCGCCGCCTCGCGCCGGCCGAGCACGAGCACGTTCCGCCGGAAGCGGCGGAGCAGCAGGGCGACGAGTATCCTCCCGATCCCGCCGAGCCCGCCGGTGACGACGAGGAAGCCGTCCTGCCCGTCCAGCGTGGTGCCGGTCGGGGGGAGCGTCAGCGGTTCGACGGCCTGCTTGTGCCGCAGACCGTCGACGAGGACCACGGAGCGGCCGTCGAGCGGCTGGGCGGCCTCGTACGCGAAGAGCGCGGCGAGGTCGTCGTACCGGCCCGAGAGGTCGATGTGCGTCAGTGCGTGGCCCTCGTCCACGGCACTGCGGACGAACCCGGCGAGCGGTGCGGAGGCATAGCCCGGGTTGGCCGGGAGGCCGCCGAGGGCGTCACGGGTGAAGACGGCCGCGTACGTGACGGCGACACCGGCGGCCGGGAGCTCACGCAGCAGGTTCTGCACGCTGAACACACCACGGGCCTGGGCGCCGAGGATGTCCCCGGTCTCCTCGGACTCCGCCCGGGGGCCGAGGGCCCACAGATGCGCGATCTCCAGGGACTCGATGCCCGCACGCCGCAGGGCCGCACCGAGCTGTGCGTACGCCTCCGGGGAGCCGGGGTCGACCTCGGCGGTCAGCGGTACGCCGGGGAGGCCACCGCCCTCCAGCCGTACCTCGCCGCCCGGGCGCGCGGGGCGCACCCACACGACACGGCGGTCCCCGGAGCCGAGGAACCCGGACAGGGTCTCCTCGTCGTCGGTGAGGACGGCGAGCACCGGTCCGTGCTGCCGCCGGGCGGGGAGGGCCTCGGTATCGGCCCTGACCAGCGTGTCGGCGTAGGTGCCGACGGGCCGCGCCGGAGCCAGGTCCACGGTGGGCGTGGAGGCACCGGCGAGCAGCACTCCGAGCAGCTCCGCCTCCGGGTGCGAGGCGATCGCACCGACGAATCCCACCTCGTGGTGCACGATCCCGTGCGCCTTCACGGCCCGGACCGCCCGCTCGTGGACGGCTGCCCGGTAGTCGGGGTGCCCGGAACGCGTCTCGATCGCGAGAACCGCCCCCGGCGTGCCGGGCAGCAGGACATCGGCCGTCCACACCCGCGAATCGGCCACGCCGGGCAGCGCGTTCACCGCGGCCTCGATCGCGTCGCTGCGGGTCCACCCCGATCCGAGGCCGCCCAGTGCGATCCCGCCGGTGGTCCCGGTGCCGGGCGCGGGGCGGGTGTGGCCCAGCTCCTTCGCGGTCGCCGTGAGGTAGCGCCCGGGGCCGACCAGCGGCCGCAGTGCGTCCGCTACCTGTGCCCGGCGCCGCTCGTCGCCGTCCTGACCGGCCGTGCGGTCGGTGAACAGGCCGTCCCGGTACGCCGCACCGAGCTTGGCCCGCTGGATCTTGCCGAGGTTCGTCTTGGGGATGTCCTCCCGGCTCACCGGGATGACCGCGTGCAGCCGGATCCCGATCCGCCGCAGCACATGGGCGCGGATGACCTCGGTCACCGGCTCGTCCGTCCCGTCGGCGCGGGGCACGAAGAAGACGACGGCCTGCTCCTCACCCGAATCGGGGTGGGTGTGGGCCCAGGCGGCGGTGAAACTGGTCTCCACGAACGGGAGTTCCTCGATCGCCGCCTCGACCTCGGAGAGGTCGAAGTTGAGACCGTTCACGATCAGGATCTGCTTGGCCCGCCCGGTCATGGTGATCACACCGTCGCGGACCTGGGCGAGGTCGCCGGTCCTGAACCACCCTTCAGGGGTGAAGCTCTCCTCGTTCGCCGTGGGGTGGTGGAAGTACTCCCGGGTCACGCACGCCCCGCGGACCAGGAGATGACCCACCTGCCCCTCGGGAACCGCCTCGCCCCCTTCGTCGGCGACGAGCACCTCCAGGCCCGGGATCGGGCGGCCGAGCGCGACGAACTTCGGTGTGCGCCCGGCTCCTTCCGCGCCTTGCAGGCCTTCCGCGGTGTCCGGCGCCTCGTCCGCAGCGACGAAGTCCCGGTTGTAGAAGACCCCGGAGCAGGTCTCGGCCATGCCCCACACCGGTACGAACACATCGGGGCGCAGCCCGAACCCGGCCAGCTGGGAGGTGAGCTGCGCGATGGCGCGGGCGTTGAGCATCTCGCCGGCGTTGATGGACTGGCGGAGGCAGGAGAGATCCCACGACGCGTCCTCGCGTGTCCCCACGAGATTGCCGAGCAGTGAGTACGCGAACTGCGGCGCCCAGGTGTAGTTGACCCGGTACTTGTCGATGAGGTCGAGCCAGACCAGCGGATCGGCCAGAATGTGTCCGGGCGCGACCTGCACCTGCTCGCTGAGGCGGCAGACGCCTCGCAGATGGGACATGAGAATGCCCGCCGCGTGTTCGAGCGGCATCCAGTTGAGCTGGACGTCGGTACCGCTGCCGTCGACCTGCGTGACACCCGCTTCCCGGGCCAGGATCGCTTCGTGCGTCTGCACGGCACCCTTGGGCGCCCCGGTGCTCCCGGAGGTGAAGAAGATGACCGCTGCGCCGTCGGGCTCCGCGGCCGGCACGGCGGATGCGCCGGCGGTGTCCGGCAGCTCGGCGTCCCGGGGAAGGACGAGGACCGCGTCGCGGTCGACACCGGCATCGGCAATGGCCGGAAGGTAGGCATCGGCGAGCCTCGACCCGACGACCACGCGGCCGGAGCCCAGGGTGGCGAGAACCCTGGAAACGCTTTCCAGATTCTCCCGGTCGACGACATTCGGAACACTCAGCGGGACAACGACAACTCCGGCATGGACCGCTGCCCAGAACACCCGCAGATACTCATGGGAGCTGTTGACCTGGAGGATCAGGTTCTCACCCGCGCGGACGCCGATGTATTCGGTCAGCCAGCGCGAGAGGCGTAACGCGTCCTCATGCAGAGTTCCGTAGGTGGTGGAGTCGTACGAACCGTCGGCGTCGTAGAGATGAATCCTTGTGCCGGGCGCTTGTGCGGCGGCCTCTTCCAGAGCTCCGAAAACGGTCTTCCAGCGGGGTGGGGAAACCACCTCACCGCCCGAGACGTACGAAGCCACTGCAGCGTCTTCCTTAGAAGGAGACACCATCTTTCTCCAGCCCCCTCTTTGATTTTTCCACGATCAACTGAATGATGCTGCTGAGATTTTCGTCGATAAAGAAATGGCCTCCGGCGTAGGAATGGAATTCCACACCGGACGCACTGAGCGCCTCCCAGACTCCGGGCGGAGCCTGTTGTGCACTCGCGTCGTCCTTGCCGTTGAGAATCACCAAGGGGCTCCGGACGGGTACGCGCTCGTCGATCGACTTCGCGCCGTCCTCCAGCAGATAGAAGTCCGCGCGAATGATCGGCAGGAACAGCGTGAGCATGAGCTCATGCCGGGCGACGGCCTCCGGGAGGCCGCCGTACGCGTCGAGCCCGGCGATCAGCTCCTGATCGCTCAGCTCCCGGGCGGGCCTGCTCAGCACGTGGTGATAGGCCGGCGTGCCGCGTCCGGAGAGGAACAGCCGATCGGCCCGGAAGCCCAGGGACTCCAGACGCCTTTCGAGCTCCAGCGCGATATAGGCGCCCATGCTGTGGCCGAAGATCGCAAAGGGATCTCCTGGTTCCAGCGCCGCGACGGCTCGTCGGGTGAGGTCGTCGACGGCCTCCGCGAAAGACGCGTAGAACCCTCTGTCCATCCGGTCGCCACGTCCGTCGAGCTCCAGCGGGACAATGTCGATGTGTGGCGGGACCAATGACGTCCACCGGTAGTAGCGACTCGCGGTTCCCCCGGCGTGCGGGAGGCAGAGAAGTTTCACCGGTACGGCCGGAGGCTCGGGTTGTCACGCTCTCGCTGACGAAAGGGAAATCGAATCTCCGTGCTCAACAATCTCACGGTGGACCGGTTGAAATATGAACGGTCTGCGAAGTTATTCATAACTCGCATGAAGGCCCCCCTGCCACAAGCATCCCCCTGCAACGGCTTCATCGGCACGCTAGCAGAGCCCCGAGAGGAATCGCCAGGTCCACAGGGGGCGCGTGGGGTCTTTGGGACTTTCTCCCCGACGGGCGGTCGCTCATGCAGATGCAACCGGCATTCAGTTACCGGCCGGTATGCCGCGCCCGAAGTTCTGGGGGTTAGTTTCTGCCCTGTTGATATGCGGCGGAGGGGGAGCCATCGGCCTAGCCGATGGCTCCCCCTCCGGCCGGCCGGAATTACGGGCAGGTTGGTCCGGGTGAGCGGCCGCCGGGTGCGGTGGCCCGGCCGGCGGGCCGCCCCGGCGAGGGCCGCCCGCCGACCGGGCACGGACGCCCCCGGAACTTCCGGCGCGAGCTACCGACCGGCTACGGAGAGTCGCTGACCCTCGGGTGATCTTGCGGCTGCCCCCGCCCCTCGGTGAGACCTCCGCCCACCCCCGTGCGCCCTCACCCCTCCCTGCGGGACCTCCAGAGCAGCCAGATGAAGTACGGGGCGCCGATCACCGCCGTGAGCAGGCCCACCGGGATCTGCGCCGGGGCGATGACCGTCCGGCCGACGGTGTCGGAGACGACCACGAGCAGCGCACCGAGCAGGGCGCTCACCGGGACGACCCGCACATGCCGACGGCCCACCAGCGCCCGTGCCGCGTGCGGTGCGACGAGGCCGACGAAACCGATCACGCCGACCGCCGCCACGGCACCGGCGGTCAGGACGACGGCGATGGTCAGCAGGGTCAGCCGGGTGGTACCCAGGCGGATGCCGAGCAGCCGCGGTGTGTCGCCGTCCAGCCCGATCAGATCGAGGTCGCGGCGCATCACGGCCAGCACCGGGAGGGCGGCGGCGAGCGCCACCAGCACCGGGAGCAGCTCCGGGAAGGTGCGCCCGTAGGTCGAACCGCCGAGCCAGGCCAGCGCCTTCGTCGCGTTGTACGGGTCGGTGAGCACGATCAGCAGGCTCACGAAGGCACCCGCGCCCGCGTGGACCCCCATACCGATCAGCACCAGGCGGTTCTGCTCCAGCCCACGCCGAGCGGCAAGACCGAACACCAGCGCGGCCGCCGCGCCCGCACCGGCCAGCGCGGAGCCGCTGATCAGCCAGAAGCTCGCCAGCGGTACGACGGTGAGGACGGTGACCGCCCCCACCCCCGCCCCGCTGACGACACCGAGGATGCCCGGCTCGGCGAGCGGGTTGCGCGACACCGCCTGGACGACGGCCCCCGCCACCGCCAGCGCCGCACCGGCCAGCAGGGCTGCGGCGACCCGGGGGACACGGGTGTCGAGGACGTACGTCACGAACTGCCCCGACCGGCCGCCGAGCCAGTTCGCCACATCGCCCAGGAGCAGCGTGGCATCGCCGAAGAGCGTCGCCGCCACCACCGCGCCCAGCAGCCCCACGGCCGTCGTCACCAGGGTCAGGACGAACGCGCGGCGGCTGCGCAGCCGGGCGAACGCCGTCGAGCCGCTGTCCGACCCCAGGTCGCGCGACCGGTGGGCGAGGATGACCAGGACGAGCGCGCCGAGGCAGGTCGTGACGATGCCGGTGGGCACCTCGGCCCCCGCCTGCGCCCCGAACAGCGCACGCAGCGCCACGTCCGCGCCGAGCACCACGAGCACACCGGCGAGCGCGGATGCCGGGATGAACGCGTGGTGGCGCACCAGGCCCGGGATCCAGGTGCTGAGCAGACGGACGACGGCCGGCGCGCACAGGCCGACGAAGCCGACCGGCCCCGCCACCGTCACGGACACCGCCGCCAGCAGTACGGCGAGGACCACCACGATGGAGCGCGTCAGCCGGGGGCTGACGCCCACGACCGCCGCACCGTCGTCGCCGAGGGCGAGGATGTCCAGCTTCCGGCCCATCAGCAGCAGCCCGACGAAGGCCAGGACCGCGACCGGGGTGAGCCGGTCGATGGACTCCATGCCGATCTGGGCGAGCGAACCGTTGCCCCAGGCGAACAGCCCGGTCGTCTGCTGGGAGCGCAGGAGCAGCAGCATCCCGCTGAGCCCGGAGAGGGCCAGGGTGAGCGCCGAACCCGCCAGCACCAGCCGGATCGGACCGGCGCCCGCCCGCGACAGGCCGAGCACGACGCCCGCCGCCAGCAGCCCGCCGAGGAACGCCGTACCGCCGGCCGGGAGCGCGGGCAGTGTGATGCCGAACGCGGCGACGGCGACGACCGCGAGGTACGCGCCCGCGTTCACGGCGAGCGTGTCGGGGGAGGCCAGCATGTTGCGCGACACCGACTGGAGGGCGGCGCCCGCCCCGCCGAGCGCGCAGCCGACGAGGAGTCCCGCCGCGAGCCGGGGCAGCCGGGAGTCCAGGACCACGGCGGCCGTCTGCTCGTCGGCGGTGCGGTCCGCCGCTGCACCCGTGAGCAGCTGCCACAGCGTGTGCAGGTCGACGGCGGCCGTGCCCTGGCCCACGTGGACGACCGCGAGGGCGGCGAGGGCCAGGAGCGCGGCGAGCGCGAGGAGGAACATCCGGCCGCGGCGGGCCGGGCGGCCGGGCGCGGCCGGGGGCGGTGCCCCGGTCGGGCCGGCCGCGCCCGCCACCGTCTTCACGGGGGCGGGCGGGGCGGGTGTGGTGCGGGTGCTCATGGTCAGGCGGTCAGAGCGCCGACGAGTGCGTCGATGTAATCGCGCATGGACGCGGTCCCGCCGAACATCCAGATGCCGTCCGGAAGCCGGTGGACCTGGTCGTTCTTCACGAACGGCAGCGACTTCCAGACCGCGTTGCCCTTGAGCCCGTCGTCGAACGGGTCGCCGCCGTCGGCGTCGTTGGCGATGTACGTGAACCGCGCGTCGCCGATCTTCGTCAGGCCCTCGACATCGGTGGCCGCGAGGCCGTAGGCCTTGTCGCCCTCCAGCTTCCACGGGTCGACCAGACCGAGTTCGGTGTTCACGTCGGCGAGCAGCGAGCCCTTGACGTACGGGCGCACCGAGACCTGGTTGCCCTCCTGCCAGCCGTCGGCGAAGGCCACTTCCTTGCCGCCGAGCCCGGCGTCGGCGAGCTTCTTCTTGCCGTCGGCGACCGCCTTGCGGAACGAGGCGACCTCGGTCTTCGCCTTCTCCTCGGTGCCGGTGGCCTCGGCGATGAGGTTGACGTTGTCGACCATCTGGTCGATCTGCCGGCTCGCGTCGGCCGAGCGGACCACGACGACCGGCGCGGCCTTGGACAGCTGCGCGATGGCGGAGTCGGACAGGTCGGTGGTCGCGACGATGAGGTCGGGCTTCAGACCGGCCACGGTGGCGACGCTGGGCTCGCCCCGGGTGCCTATGTCCTTGACGTCCTTGGCGAGCGGCGCGGATGTGTCGTACGCCGTGTAGCCCTTGACGTCGGCCACGCCGACCGGCTGCACACCGAGCGTGACGAGCGTCTCGACGACGTTCCACTCGGTGCCGACGACCCGCTTGGCCGGACCGTCGAGCGTGACCTTCTTGCCGCGCGAGTCGGTGACCGTCACCGCGGTCTCCTTGGCGGATTCCTTCTTCGGGGCCTCGGTGGTGCCGCAGCCCGCGAGAGCGAGTGCGGCCGTTGCGGCGAGGACGGGCCACTTCATGTACGGGTTCTTCATGACGGGGTTCAGGGCCTTTCGGTACGGAGGTGATGGCGGCCCACCGCGCGGGTGCGCGGGATGCCGGTGGAGGGGTCCGGTTCGACGTCGATCCGGATGCCGTAGGTCTGGGTCAGCCGCTCGGAGTCGTAGACCTCCGCGGGGGTGCCGGCGGCGGTGATCCGCCCCGACGAGAGGAGAACGACCTGGTCCGCCACGGCGGCGGCCTGGTCCAGGTCGTGCAGGACGACCCCGACGGTCACCCCGTGGGTGTCGGCGAGGTCGCGTACGAGATCGAGGATCTCCACCTGGTAGCGCAGGTCGAGATAGGTCGTCGGTTCGTCGAGCAGCAGCACATCGGTGTCCTGCGCGAGACAGCAGGCGAACCAGACGCGCTGCAGCTGACCGCCGGAGAGGCTCTCGACGCCGCGGTCGGCGAAGCCGGTGAGGTTGGTGACGGCGAGCGCGTGGTCGATCGACCGGGCCCCGTCGGGGTCGCTCCCGCGCAGCCGCCCGCGGTAGGGGTGGCGGCCGAATCCCACCACGTCCCGCACGCTGAGCCCCGCCGGGGCGTTGCGGCTCTGGGCGAGCAGGGTGATGCGGCGGGCGAAGTCGTTGCGCGACAGGGCGAGGGCGTCGACCGGCTCGGCGTCGTCCGGGGCCGACACCGTCACGGTGCCGGTGCGCGCCTTGTGCAGCCGGGCGACGGCGCGCAGCAGCGTCGACTTCCCGCTGCCGTTCGGCCCGATCAGGGCGGTGACACGACCGCGCGGCAGCCGGAGGTCGGCCCCGTGGACGACATCGGTCCGGTCGTACGCGACGGTCAGGTCGCGGGCGTCGAGACCGACGGAGCTGTCGGGTCCCGCGGCGGGGCCGGGCGCGGTGCGCCGGAGCGGCGGGCTGTCTTCGAGGTCGTGGGCAGGAGCGATCACGACGGTGAGGGTAGCCTAACCTTAATTCGGCGCTTCACCCGGTATACGGAAGGTTCAGTTCCGGAGATCGCGGACGGCCGCCACCGGGCGCCCCCGGGGGGTGGTGGGTGCGGTCGCGACGGTGCGGGCAGGCCCGAATGGCGTTGGTTTCCAGTCGAAGCGGCTCGTGGGGGTTTCCGGCCGATCCGGAATCATCGCAGGTCAGGCGGTCGTTTTCCATTGAACCGTCGAAGGCTGTCCATATGCTGGACGAGCTCCGCGCCCGGTGTGAGCTGCCCGAACGACCATCCGGTCGGTTCGAACGGACGTCTGCGGCTGGAAGCGGGCTGCCGATGTGCGCCTACTTTCCGCATACGTAAGACTCCTGACCGCAATCAGCACTCGACCGAGGAGTTTTCACTCATGCGACACAATCGTCACGCAATCTTCGCAACCATCGCCGCGAGCACCCTGGTCTTCGGCGGTCTCGCCGCCACCTCCGCCCACGCGGCACCGGCGAAGGCGCAGAGCCTCTACGCGCCCTCCGCGCTCGTCCTCACCGTGGCCCAGGGCGAGGACCCGCTCACCGCGACGGTCCAGCGGGCGGTCACCCTCACCTGCGCCCCGAGCGCCGAGGGCACCCACCCCGCCCCCGAAGCCGCCTGCAAGGAACTGGAGTCGGTCGGCGGCCAGTTCACCCAGCTGGCCCGGACCTCGCCCGACCGCATGTGTACCCGGCAGTGGAACCCCGTGGTGATCACCGCCCACGGTGTCTGGCACGGCAAGCGCGTCACGTTCTCGACCACGTACGGCAACGCCTGCGAGCTGGCCGGCAGCATGAACGACAGCGCCGTCTACTCCTTCTGAGCCTGTTCGGCACCCTCGGTGGACTCCTGCGTCACCCGGGTCCCCGGGTGACGCAGCGCGAACAGGAAGGCGACGGCCAGCGCGATCGCCATCCCGTAGAACACCCACTGGTTGGCCTGGGCGAAGTCCATCCGGATCGCCTGCATCGAGTCCTTCACCGCATCGGCCACCGGGCCGCTCCCGGAGGATCCGCGGGTGTCCGCCTGGCCGGTCACCGCCTGCGCCACCGACTCCGCGGCATCGCCCGCCGCACCCTCCGGCACACCCTTGCCGACCAGCGTGCCCTCCACGTTGGTGATCGTCCGGTGCGTCAGCACCGTGCCGAACACGGCGAGTCCGATGCTGGCCGCGAAGTTCCGCACGGTCTGGGTGATCCCGGTGACCTCGCCGTACGAGGCACCGATCGCCCGGTTCACGGCATCGGTCGAGGCCGGCGCCAGCAGAAGCCCGATCCCCGCGCCGGCCATGGCCGCGTACAGCCACTGGTCGTGCATGGAGAGCGTCGTCAACTTCTGCGCCCACAGGAAGAATCCGACCGCGCCGAGCGCGGTGCCCAGCTTCAGCGCCGGACGGGCACCGCGCTTGTCCAGGATGCGGCCGCCCCACTGGGAGGCGATGCCGAAGCCGATGAAGAAGTAGAGGAGGTAGAGCGCCGCCTGGTTCGGCGAGGCACTCAGCGAGACCTGCGCGTACACCGAGGCGAAGAAGAAGACCGGGACGAACGCCATCATCGAGAAGAACAGCACCAGGTTGTCGATCCGGAACGCCCGGTCCCGGAACACCTGGAGCTTGATGAGCGGGAACCGCGCACGCAGTTCGAACCAGCAGAAGAACGCCAGCACCAGCAGTCCGACCACGATGCACGCCCAGGTGGCGATGGAGCTCCAGCCCCAGGTGGACGCCTGCTGAAGGCCCAGGACCGTCAGGCCCATACCGACCGCCACGAGCACGGCACCGGGCAGATCCAGCCGCTCGCGCCGGGACCGGTTCGGGATGTGCGCCAGCACCGTCAGCACGATGGCGATGACGGCGACGGGCACGTTGACCCAGAAGATCGCACGCCAGGTCCACGAGGTGAGCCAGCCGCCGAGCAGTGGCCCCACCGCCGTGAGGGCCCCGGAGAGCCCGAAGAACAGCGCGAGCGCCCGCCCCCGCCGCTCCACCGGGAACACCGCGATGACCACGGCCAGCGCGGCCGGGAACATCAGGGCCGCGCCGATGCCCTGCACGGCCCGGAACCCGATCAGCCAGGCCTGGGCGAAGTCCCCGGCCGGCACGGCACCGCACATCGCGGAGGCGATGACGAAGACCAGCGTGCCGATCAGCATCACGCGGCGGTGCCCGAAGATGTCGGACAGTCGCCCGCCCAGCGCGAAGAACGCGGCCAGGGTGAGCAGATAGGCGTTGATGACCCACTGCATCTGCGTGGAGGTGAGGCCCAGTTCGTCGATGATGTCCGGGGCGGCGATGGCGACGATCGTCTGGTCGATGAAGGTCATCGACACGGCGAACAGCATGGCCGCGAGAGCGAGGCTCTGGTTCGGGGACCCGGTCCGGCGGCCGTCGGCCGCCGGACCTGACGGCGCCGGCTCCGGGCCGTCCCCCTTGGAGGTGTCTGTGCCCATGCGTTCATGGTGCGGTGCCTGCCGGGGTGCTGCATCCCGAGCGGGCCCGGCCGCCGCCGGGCCGGGCTACTTACCGGAACCGGAGTACGGCAGCAGCGCCATCTCCCGGGCGTTCTTGATGGCCGCGGCGAGCTGCCGCTGCTGCTGGGCGCTCACCCGGCTCACCCTGCGGCTGCGGATCTTGCCCCGGTCGGAGATGAACTTCCGCAGCAGATCGGTGTCCTTGTAGTCGATGTACGTGATCCTCGCCGCGTCCAGCGGGTTGGGGCGGGCCTTGAGCGGCTTGCGGGGGTCCGGCTTGTGTGCCATGGGGATTCCTTGTAGCAGGGGTCAGGGGTACGGGGGTGGCTTCCGGTTCACACCGGGTCGAGGAGCTCGTCGAACGCGGCGGGCAGGCTCTTCCACGCCTCCCGGCCCGCCCGGTACTCCTCGTCGTCGAGCAGACACGAATCGAGCAGGGCGGTCAGCCCGTCGCGGTCGAGGCCGGGGGAGACGAAGACCAGGTGCTGGCAGCGGTCGCCGTGCTCGGGGTGCCAGTCCAGCGCGGCCGCGGCCCGCCGGTAGGGCTCCACCATGGCCCAGGCGGCGTCGGGGAGGGAGGCGAGCCACGGGCCGGCGTTCTCCACACAGAGCGCACCGCCCGCCGCGTCCCAGGAGAGCAGGGTGTCGGGCCGGTCCGCGAGCCAGAACCGGCCCCGGCTGCGGGCGGCCGCACAGCTCAGATCCTCCAGCGCGTGGAAGAGGCGCTCGGGGTGGAACGGGCGGTGACGACGCCAGACCAGCGTGGAGACCCCGGCCTCGTCCGCCTCCTGGGGCAGCAGCGCACAGGCCGGATGCTGGCCGGCGGCTGCCGCCTCCACATCGAAACCGGCGACCGCGAGACGCGCCAGCACGGGTGCGTCCACGGCGACCCGACGTGCCGTCGGGTTCAGCTGACGGATCAGCGCACGGTCCTCGTCGTCGGCGGCCGGGTTGTCGGCCAGGGCCAGGACGGGGGCGTACTCCACCTGCCGGGCCCAGGTGTCCCCGATGGTCCGCCGGTCGGCGGGTGCCGCAGCGAGACCGGCCTCCGCCAGGTCGTCACCGTTGGCGAGGCACGGCAGGACGAGGGTGGGATCGATCGCGGTGATCACATTGGTCACCTCGAAGCTGTCCGCCCCATGGACCGCGATGACCTCGGCCATCGACTTCGGTTCGACGGAGTCCCAGAGTTCCAGGACGGCCAGTCGGGTGAGCCCGCTGTCCGCCAGCCGTTGCAGCTCGGGAACCAGGTCCTCCCGCAGCGCACAGCACGCACAGTCGTTGACCAGGGGTGTCTCGCCGGCGGACAGCTCCCCGGTGGCGTCCCGCAGGGTGCGGCGTACGGTCCCGTCGGTCGCCGTGGACAGGTCGTGGTGCAGCGCGACGCTGTGCGGAACCCTGGAGAGCAGCTCCTCCACCACTTCACGGCGGGCCTCGGAGTGCAGCCCGCAGACGATGACGACGGGCAGCTTCTGCCGCTGTTCCTCCGTCACCGGGCCTCACCGCGTCCGTACCGGCGCTCGAAGCGCTCGACGCGGCCCGCGGTGTCCATGACGCGTGCGGTGCCGGTGTAGAAGGGGTGGCTCGCGGAGGAGATCTCCACGTCGACGACCGGGTAGGTGTTGCCGTCCTCCCACTCGACGGTCCTGTCGCTGGTCAGGGTGGAGCGGGTGAGGAACGCGAAGTCGGCGGCCTTGTCGCGGAAGACGACGGGGCCGTAGGCGGGGTGGATTCCGGGCTTCATGAGGGGTCCTAGCGGTTGGGGGTTGCTGCGGGGGCCGGGCCGGGCGGCCTCAGCGCTCCTCGCGGAAGTCGACATGGCGGCGGGCGACCGGGTCGTACTTGCGCAGCACCATGCGGTCGGGGTCGTTCCGGCGGTTCTTGCGGGTGACGTAGGTGTAGCCGGTCCCCGCGGTGGAGCGGAGCTTGATGACCGGGCGTACTTCGTTGCGAGCCATGGGCGCTACTATATGGCAATGGTTTCCATTTTCAATAATGGATGCATCGATGAGAGGCAGGTAACTTCCGTGTCCGCCCACTGCCAACTGACCGGCTCGCAGCCGGGATTCGGCAACGCCATCTCCCACTCGCACCGCCGTACGTCGCGCCGGTTCGACCCGAACGTCCAGCGCAAGCGGTACTGGCTCCCCGGTGAGGGACGCCATGTGCGGCTGACCCTCAGCGCCCGGGCGATCAAGACGATCGACGTGATCGGCATCGAAGCCGCGGTCGCGCGCATCCGCGCGCGGGGAGGGAAGGTCTGATGGCGAAGAAGAGCAAGATCGCGCAGAACGAGAAGCGCAAGGCGATCGTCGAGCGGTACGCCGCCCGCCGCGCCGAGCTGAAGGAGATCGTCCGCCGCCCCGGGACGCCGGAGGCCGAACGCGCGGCCGCCGTCGCGGAGTTGAGGCGCCAGCCGCGCGACGCCAGCGCGACGCGGGTGCGCAACCGGGACAGCGTCGACGGCAGGCCCCGGGGGTATCTGCGCACCTTCGGCCTCTCCCGGGTCCGGATGCGCGAACAGGCGCACGCCGGATTCCTGCCCGGAGTGACCAAGTCCTCCTGGTGACAGGGGTCTGAGCGCACGAGGGGCGGGTGGTGGTACGGCGATCGCCGTACCACCACCCGCCCCTCTGCTGTGCGGGACCTGTGCCGTGCGGGCTCAGCCCTCCGGCCGCAACAGTCCGCGCTCGTACGCCTTCACCAGCCGCTGCGGCACCTGGTGCACGGTGCCCTCGATCGTCACCGGGACGAGCTGCGGTGTCGTCGCCTTCCACTGGGCGCGCCGGTGGCGGGTGTTGCTGCGGGACATCTTCCGCTTCGGGACTGCCATGGGTCTCTCCTGGGGGTGGGGTCCGGTACTGTCGGCTGCCGCCGACCGTATATGGAAATGGAAGTCGTTTCCAAGTTGTGATCCGTGTTGTGGTCCGTGGGGTGGCCGGTCACCGCCCCACCGGGTCGGCGTGCGCGCCGTCGCCAGGGGTGACCAGGGCGAGATGGCCGCCGTCGTCCAGCGGAGTGGGGAGCGTGAGGGTGGTGACCGGCTCCGCCCGGTCGGCGTCGAAGACGTGGACCTCGCCGTGGCCTCCCCGGCTCACCGCGACCAGGCCGGCCCCGGGGGAGGCGGCGACCGCCCGCCGCTGGACGCCGTCCCACGGGGTTCCGCCACGCCGGGGCGCCCCCGCCATCGCGGGGAGCGGGAGGCGGGCGGCGATGTGCGGCCGGGCCCCCGGGGTGGTCGGAGCGGCCAGCAGGATCAGCTCGTCGCCGTCCGGGTGGACGCGGGAGTACGCGATGTGCCGGGCGGTCACCGCGAGCCGGAACACCAGTCCGGGTCCCAGCTCCAGCCTCCCCGTGGTGCCGGTGTCGAGCCGGTGCCACCAGGCGTCGTTGGTCCACTCCGGCCACTGCCCCGGAGCGGTGGGCCCGCCGCGCACGCACGACCAGAGGGTGCGCCGTACGGGATCGAGCCGCAGGTAGTAGCCCCGGCCGCCGGTGCGCCCGTCGGCGTCCCACGGGAGGGGCGGCTCCGCCGTGAGCGCCTCGCCGTCGTGCCGGACGCGGTGCACCCCCGAGCCCGCCGCCGCGAACACCCGCCCGGTGACCGGGTCGTAGGCGTCCCCGTGCCCGTCGGCGTCCGGCAGCCCGATGCGCCGGACGGGCTCCGCCGGCGGGCACGAAGGGGGTGCGGCCATCAGCTCGCGGTGCCGGTGGACCAGGAGTTCGCCCGGCTCCCGGTGGCGCAGCACCACGAGCGGCGACGGCCCGCCGAGCACCGTCACCCCCGGCTCGCCGGTCCGCCCCCGTACGCGTACGGCGACGGCGCCGTCCGGTGCGCCGAGGTCGACGGCGGTCAGGAGCCCGGTCCAGGCCTCCTCGTTGCGCCCGAGTCCGGTGGTCACCGCGAGGTGCCGTCCGCCCGGCGCGGCCGCCAGGTGCTCGGCGGGTACGGCGACCGGTATCCGGCGCCGGACCAGGGGCCGGCCCGTGTCGGGGCCGTACGGATCGAGGACCAGCAGCTCGCCCGCCCGGTCGTCCACACAGGCGAGCAGATCGTCCGGGAGGGCGAGGAACCCCGCGTGCTCGGCGAGGTGCCGGTGGTGGAGTGCGGCCCGCTCGTCGCCGTCGGGGAGGTCCAACAGGCTGATCCGGCCCGCGACTTGGTCGGCGACCAGGAGGCGGGGCGGCAGGTGGGGCGGGTGGGGCATGGCGTTCTCCTGAAAACGGTCGGTGGGGTCCAAGGTGCGGCGGGAAGCCTTGGCCCGCTTTATTGGAAATGATAATCATGTGTAAGGTTCCGCTCTGTGGTGGGGATGGCTCCCGGGGCCCCGCCGTCGCACCTGCCTCCTCCCCGGGGCCGTACAGAATCTGAGAGACAGCCGATGCCACGAACCGCACTGAGAGTCCGCCGCTGGGCCGCGATCGCCGTACTGGGAGGGCTGCTGGCCGGCTGCGGCACCACGGACGACGCATCCGGGACCGCCGAACCGGCCGCCGGGGCCGGGCCGAGTACCAGCACCGAGGTGCGGCCCATCGAGGCGGCCACCCGGATCACCGACACCAAGGGCGTCACGGTCTCCCTGGAGAAGCCCCCGCAGAAGATCGTCTGCCTCGTCGCCCTCTGCGACGACATCCTCGTCGAGCTGGGCATGACCCCCACCGCCACCAACTCCGCGGTGCTCGCGAGCCCCGGATTCCTGGGCAAGGAGAAGGCGGCGAAGGTCCCCCTCGTCCCCGGCGGCTTCCTCAGCCCCGAGGTCGAGGCGATCCTCTCCCACCGGCCCGACCTGGTGATCGGCCTGGAGGACACCCACGGCAAGCTCGCCCCCGCACTGAAGGGCGCCACCACCTTCTGGCCCGTACAGCCCGGCTCCTGGCAGGACAGCGTCGGCTACCTGCGGGACCTGGCCGCGCTCACCGGCCGTACGGAGGAGGGGGAGAAGGCCGAGAAGACGTTCCGCACCCGGCTGGCCCGGGCCGAGCAGGCCAGGAGCGACAGGACCGCGCTCATCATCTTCGGCAGCGACGAGAACTTCGGCGTGGCCACCCCCGAGACCGACGTGGCGGCCGGACTCTTCCCGAAGATCTCCCACTACCCCTGGAAGAGCAGAGGAGTCGACGGCTCCTACAGCCTGGAGGAGATCCTCGCGCGGGACGTCGACGTCCTCTTCGTCGAGACGCTCTCCTTCGGCGCACCGGACGGCAGGCTCTCCGACAAGCTCGCCGACAACCCGCTCTGGTCACGGATCCCGGCGGTGAAGAACGGCAAGGTCATCGAGGTCGACTCCGAGGTCTGGGCCAAGGGGCGCGGCACCCGGTCCCTGGGCATCGTCCTCGACGAGGCGACGGCCGCACTGCGGTGAGGCGCCGCACCACGGCGGCGACCGGCCGCACCGCGATGACCGGTCATGGCGCGGAAGCCGGCCGCACATCGGTGACCGGTCGGGCAGCGGGAGCCGGCCGCACCGCGGTGCGGCGGCTGCCCGTGGCGCCGGTCTGCCTGACGGTGGCGGCGGTGGTGAGCGCGGTGTGCGCACTCAGCCTCGGCACGCCGTACGTCCCGCCCGGCAAGCTCCTCGCCACCCTGGGGTCCGACGGCCTCGCCGGGCTCGTCGTCACCGAACTGAGGCTGCCCCGGATGGTGTTGGCCCTGATCGCCGGCGCCTGCCTGGGTGCCGCCGGACTGGTCCTCCAGGAGGCGCTGCGCAATCCGCTCGCCGTCCCCGAGATGCTCGGTGTCTCCTCCGGGGCCGCGCTGGGGGTGGCGGCACCGCTGGTGCTCGCCCTCTCCGTACCGCTCGGCCTCCAGCCCTTCCTGGCCCTGGCCGGGGCCGCGTTCGGCGGGCTGCTCACCCTGGTCGCCGCCGGGTTCGGACGCACCCCGTCGTCCGTGCTGCTGGCCGGGGCCGCCGTCGCCGCCGCGCTCCAGGCCGGGCTGCTGGTGCTCATGGTGATGGCCGACCAGCTCGACCTCCAGCTCATCTACCGCTATCTGCTGGGCAGTCTGTCCGCCCGCACCTGGGACGACGTCACCGGTCTGCTGCCCTGGCTCGCCGTGGCAGTGCCGGCGCTCGTGCTCTGTGTGCCGGTGCTCGGTGTGCTGCGGCTCGGCGACGACGACGCCCGCGCACTCGGCGTACGCGTCGAACGCGCGCGGGTCGCCGCGCTCGGCATCGCCGTCGTCCTGATCGCCCCCGTCGTGGCGGTCTGCGGCCCGGTCGCCTGGGTCGGCTTCCTCGCCCCCCACCTCGCCCGACGGCTGCGCCCCGACGGCGGGGCCGCGGGCTGGCTCGTCCGGTCCGCCCTGTGCGGGGCGGTCGTGGTGCTCTGCGCCGACCAGCCCGCTCGGCTGGCGCTCGCCCCCGTCGAGACACCCGTCGGGGCGTGGACGGCCCTGGTCGGCGTGCCGGTCGGGGTGGTGCTGCTGAAGCGGGGGCGGCGGGCGGTGGCGGGCCGGAGACCCACCGTTGCCGCACCGCCGGTCGACGGGCCCGTGCCCCTCCCGCGGAAGGCGGAGCGATGAGTGTCCTGAAAACCGCGCCCGGCCCGGCCCGGCGGGCATGGCGCTCACCGGCCGTCCGGATGAGCGCCCTGGCGGCGCTGGCCGCACTGGTCGCCTGCGCGGACCTGTTCGCGGGGCGGGGTGTCACGGGCGAGGGGGTACGGGCCGTGCTCCTCGGCACCGGCGATCCGCTGGCCGAACACATCGTCCTCCAACTCCGCCTGCCCCGGCTGCTGGTGGCGCTGGTCGCCGGTGCGAGCCTGGGCGTCGCCGGGCTCGTCCTCCAGTCGGCCCTGCGCAATCCGCTGGCCGGGCCCGAGGTCACCGGTGTCACCCCCGGCGCGGTCCTCGGCGCGGTCGCCGCCACCGGTCTCGGCCTCGCCGGGTGGGACTCCCCGACGGCGGTCGTCGTGGCGGCCTGTCTCGGGGGCTTCGCGGGCGCGGGGCTGCTGTGGCTGCTCGCCGGGCGGGAGAAGGGCGACCCCGAGCAGACCGCCGTGTACGGCGTGCTGGTGTCGGCGGTCCTCGCCGGTCTCACCGCCGTCGTCCTCCTGGTGGCCCCCGGCGAACTCGGCAGCGTCGTCCAGTGGTTGATCGGCTCCACCGAGGGGCGGGTCTGGCAGCACTGGCACCTGCTCTGGCCGTGGGCGGCGGTGTGGGGCGCTGCCGCGTGGCTGCTCGCCGCGCCGCTGACCCTGCTGCGCTGCGGCGACGAACAGGCCTCCGCCGCCGGGCTGGACCCCGGGCGGGGCCGCGCCGCCGCGCTCGTGTGTGCGGTGGCCCTGACGGCCGGAGCGGTCTCGGCCGTGGGGGCGCTCGGATTCGTGGGCCTGCTGGTGCCGCATCTGGCGCTGGCCGTCTTCGGGGCCGACCTGCGCATCGCCCTGCCCGGTGCGGCCCTGCTCGGCGCGGTCGTGGTGTGCGGGGCGGACGCGGCGGCCCAACTGCTGTCCCGGCTGCTTGTGGTGGCGCTCGACGCGGACCGGCTGACCCTGCCGGTCGGCGCGCTGACCACCTTCGTCGGGGCCGGGCTGCTGCTGGTCGTGGCGCGGCGACGGACGGACGAACGATGACGCGGGAGGAGAGGCCGGCATGGCACGTACGAGAGCTGTCACGGCGGACGGGAAGAGCGGCATGACGGAGGCACCGGACGGGATGGACCCAGTGGCGGGACCACCCGACGTGGTCCGGGCGGAGGGGCTCGGCTTCGGATATCCGGGGCGCGAGGTGCTGCGCGGGATCGACCTGAGCATCGGTGCGGGCGAACTCGTCGCCCTCATCGGCCTGAACGGCTGCGGCAAGAGCACCTTCCTCAAGCTCGCCGCCGGACTGCTCACCCCGAGCGCGGGCCGGGTCCTGCTCGAAGGGGATGACGCGGCGCGCCTGCCCAGACGGGCCGCGGCCCGCCGGGTGGCGCTGCTCCACCAGTCGGCCCCGGCCGTACCGGCGCTGACTGTGCGGCAATTGGTCCGCCAGGGCCGTTACGCCACCAGGGGGCCGCTCGGGATGCTGCGGGACGGCGACGACGAGGTGACGGCCCGGGCGCTCGCCGACGTCGGCGTCACCGGCTGGGCGGACCGGCCGGTGGACGCGCTGTCGGGCGGTGAGCGGCAACGGGTCCGGCTGGCCATGGCGCTGGCCCAGGACGCCCCCGTCCTCTTCCTGGACGAGCCCACCACCTATCTCGACCTGCGGCACCAACTGGAGGTGCTCCAGACCGTCGTACGGCTGCGCGCCGAGCGACGGCTCACGGTCGTGATGGTCCTGCACGACCTCAACCACGCGGCGCGGTTCGCCGACCGGATCGTCGCACTGCGCGAGGGACGCGTCGCGGCGGACGGCCCTCCCGGGGAGGTGGTCACGGAGCGGCTGCTGGCCGAAGTCCTGGGCGTGCGGGGGCGGGTGGGGGCCGATGCCGTGGGCGGCTGGCCCGTCTGTTACCCAGATCACCCTCTCGATCCGCTCCAGCTATTGCGGAATGAAAATCATATTCATTAGTGTCTGTGGTGCGGCAAAGAACGGCGTCGCAACCACCCAACCGATCCGAATGGAGGCTTCAACTCATGGAGCACAACAAGGTGTTCAGCCCGATCGCCGACCAGGGCCAGCTCGCCCACCTCTCCGCCACCCACTCGAACGCCCTCGTCGAGAACCCCTTCGACGACGCCGTCGAGGCCGACACCGCGGACGAGAAGTAAGCGGCACCTGCCGCTGAGGCAGGCACCCGCACCTCGCGTGGCGGGCCCGTCCGGGCAACCCCCGGACGGGCCCGTCCCGTTCGCACCACCTGCTCACCCCCGTACCACGCCCAACGGAGGCCACCGTGAACCGCAGTCGACTCGCTCCCGGCGCCGGGATCGTCACCGTCCCCGGTGGCCTGCCCGTACTCCGCACCGCCGAAGGGGAGTTCCTGCGCATCGACACCGGTGGCACGGACCCCGGGGAGCTGGTCGCCCGGCTGACGCCGGGGGAGGGGGTGCACCCGGACCCGGCCGAACTGGTCCGTCTGGTCACGGCGTTCGAGGAGGCCGGGCACGCGGTGACCGAACCCCGCCGCCCCCCGCTCACCGGGCGTACCGTCCACCTCCTGGGCGACCCCCTGCTCACCGAACCGCTCTCCCGGTTCGCCGCGGCGGAAGGGGCCGAGGTCCACCCCGCCACCGCCGACGACGTGGCCGGTCTCGCCGGGCGGCGGGACACCGCCGTGGTCTGGTGCCTCGACTCGCCCGTACCCGACGGGCTCTGGGACACCGCCGACCGGCTGCCCGCCCGCCACACCGCCTGGCTGCGCTGCCACCGCGAAGGCGCCCACACCTGGATCGAACCCCTCGCCTCGGCCCCCGGCGACGTCACCGCCGCCCACGTACGCCGGCGCAGACTCGCGGCGACCGCCGCCCACCGCGAACTCGCCGCCTACTGGGCCGGCCACCGCACCCCCGACACCGGACCGCACCCCACCGAACCGTCCGCCGCCCTGATCGCCGCACTGCTCACCGCCGACCTGATCACCTGGGCGAACGGCGAGCCGCCCCAGGGAGCCGCCCTCCCCGCCCGCCGCCGACTGCGCCGGATCGACCTGCGCGACCTGACCGTCACCGAGCACCCCGTGCTCCCCGTACCGGAGGTCGCCCCGCTGCCCGCCCCCTCCGCGAGGGCCACCGCATGAACCCCGCGACCGCGTACGTCCCCGCCCCGGACGGCAGCCCGCTCGCCACCGACCTCTGCCTGCCGGACGCACCGGGCCCCCACCCCGCCGTGGTGATCAGGACCCCCTACGGCCGCACCGCCCACCACGCCGAGCTGCGCGGCTGGGCGGCCCACGGATTCGCCGCCCTCGCCCAGGACGTACGCGGCCGGCACGGCTCACCGGGAGCGTGGCACCCCTACGGGAAACACGAGGAGGGCGACGGCGCCGCGACCGTGGCCTGGGTGCGCGAGCAGGTGTGGAGCGGTGGCGGCCCCGTAGTCGCCGCCGGTTCCTCCTACGCCGCCCACTGCGCCCTCGTCACCGCGCTCGGCGCCCCCGGTGACGCACGGCCCGACGCCGTCATCGCCGCCGTCCCCGCCCTCGGCCTCGCCGAGACCGCCCGCGAACCTGCGGGGCCCGAACGGCTCCGGGCCCGGGCCGGCTGGTGGGCCGCGCACGGCGACCGCCCGGACTCCGTACCCGACGCCCTGGCCCACGCCCTCGCCGACGACCCCCGGCTCCTGGAACACCTCCCGGTCACCCGGCTGGCCGACCGCCTCGGCCGCGCCCTGCCCTCCTGGCCCGGCCTCTGGGACGAGGGCCCGCGCGGCCGGATCGTCCTGCGCGGCGCCGCCTCCCGCCTCCCGCTCCTCGCCGTCGGCGGCACCCGCGACCCCTTCGCCGAGGACACCGTGGCACTGTGGAGCGGCTGGGGCGGACCCGCCCGCCTGCTCCTCGGCCCGTGGGGCCACCGCCTCACCGCGGACCGGCCCGAGTTCGCGGCCGACCGCATCAACCTCGGTGCGCTGTACGTACGGTGGGCCCGCGCCGCCCTCGCAGGGGCGCTGGAGCCCGAGCGCCGAGGCGTGATCACCCTCGGCGGCAGCGGCCGGTGGCACCGCGTACGGCAGGGCGCCGCACGCGGGCCGGGGGAGGGCTCCACCCGCACCACCACCTGGGCCTTCGGCGCCCCGGCCGGCCTGCGGCTGCTGCACGGAGCCGAGTTCACCGCCGACCCGGCCCGCCCGGTGCGCTCCGACGACCTGGCCGTCCCGGCCGGCAGAGCCCCCGCCGACCGCTGCCTCCTCCTCTCCCCGCCCCTGCCCCGCCCGCTGGACCTGGCGGGGCCCGCCACCGCCCGGATCCACGCCGCCGCCGACACCCCCGGCGCCGACTGGGCCGTACGTCTCACCGCGCTCGACCCGGCCGGGCGTGCGGAGCCGCTCGCCTTCGGCATCGTCCGGCGCGCCGACCCGCCCGGGGAAGCCGTGGAGATCACCGTGCCGCTCGGCACGCTGGGCCGCCGGCTGCCCGCCGGGACCCGGCTGCGCGCGGAGATCGCCGGACACCACTTCCCCGCCCACGCCCGCAACCCGCACACCGGCGAGAACCCGGTGACCGCCACCCGCCTCGCCCCGTCCCGCAGAGCCGTCACGGCCCGGGGCAGCGCCCTGCACCTGACCGCCGTCGCCCGGCGTCGTTACGTCGAGCCCGTACCGGAGATATGCCGTTGACCAGCACCTTGCCCATCGAAGCCCTGGTCGACCCCGTCTGCGGGTTGATCCGCGGTGTCGAGCCCGTCGAGCACCCGGCCGGCGCGCCGCCCCGCTACACCGCCATGACCGCCGAGGTCGCCGACGCCCGACGCCTCGGGGCCTGGCCGGCCGACCGGGTCTCGCTCGGCACCACCTTCGGGGACGCCGAGGGCGCCAGGATCGCCGCCGTCGCCGAGGCCGTGGAACGCTACTGCGGCAACCGCGTCCCGCCGCCCGGCCACCCCGACGCACCCCGCAGGGCCACGGCCGCCGAGCTGACGGCGGAGGGCCTGCGGCTGTACGGGCCCGGGGCGGTGCCCTCGTACGCCTCCTGGCAGCACGAGCGCCCAGGATTCCCGTACGCCGAACTCACCCCCGACACGCCGGCACTCTGGACACCGGGCACGGAGGACGGACGGCCCTGCTGGGCGCCGGTCGCCCTCACCCACCTCAACTGGCGCCAGGGCGAGCTGCGTTCGCTGCCCCGCACCCACCACCTCAACTACGCGGGCATAGCCACCGGCCAGGGCTTCGACGACGCCGTCGAGCGAGGGCTGCTCGAAGTCGTGGAGCGCGACGCCCTGGAGCTCTGGTGGCACCTGGACGGGCCGACCCGGGGCATCGACCCGGCGAGCGTTCCCGGCCTCACCGAGGACCTGGCGGGCGCCGAACTGGACGTCCACATCGTGGAGATGCCCTCCGAGTTCGCCCCCTGCGTGGCCGCCCTGGTCCACGACCCCCGGCGGGGCATCCACGCCGCCGGGTTCGCCTGCCGGTACGACCCGGCGGAGGCGGCCCGCAAGGCGGTCCTGGAGGCCGTGCACACCTGGGTGTTCACACAGGGCGCGGTGGACGCCGACGGCTGGGTCCACCGCTCCGTGGAGGCCGGCCTCTTCGCCCGCGGCCTCTACCTGGACCACCGGGCCGACCGGCGCTACCTCGACGACTGCGGGCCGCAGTTCGCCGCCGTACGCGACCTCGGCGCCCATGTGCAGGTCTGGCTCGACGACCGGATGACCCCCTTGGCCCGACGCTTCACCGAACCCGCCGGAGGTGTCGTCCCCGTCACCGAGGTCGCGCCCGGCAGCAGGTCCACCCTGGACGCGGCGCTCGGCGCGGGCGGCCACCGCGTGATCACCGTGGACCTGACGACCGAGGACGTCGCCGAGACGGCCCTCCGCGTCGCCCGCGTCCTGGTCTCAGGACTGGTCCCCAACGCCCCTGCCGCCTTCGGCTACTTCGGCTGCCCGCGCTTCGTCCGGGCCGCGCTCGACCGGGGCTGGCGCGCCCAACCTCCCACCGGCCCGGCGGACTTCACCCTCGCACCGCCGCCGCACATGTGAAGGAGCGTGCCCGCATGACCCAGGCTCCTCCGGCAGCCGCCAGCTCCCTGCCCCGCGCCCTCGCGGACGCCAGATCACCCCGCGTGCCGAGCACCGCCCCGTACCTGCCGGAGCATCCCTTCCCCTGGGGCGGCCCGGCGCTCTCCCTGGACGGGGCCGGGTCCATGGGTGGAAGGACGGTGGACCTGGAACGTGCCCTGCGGCTGTCGCTCGCCGTACCCCATGGGACGCCGGGCCGGCTGCGGCCCGTCGCCTCGGCCGGCGCCCTCCACCCCGTGCGGGCACACCTGCTCCTCGGCCCGGGCTGCTCGCTGCCGCCCGGACGGTACGCCTACGACCCGCACACCCACCGCGTCCACCCGCGCGGCCCGGCCCCCACCGATGCTCCTCCGGGAGCCGTCGTCGTCCTCACCGTCACCGCCGCCCGAACCGTCGCGCACTACGGACACCGCGCCTGGCCGCTGCTCCTGCTGGACGCGGGCCATGCCGCGGCCGCCCTGGCGCTCGCCGCCGCCCCGGCCGGTGTACGGGTCTCGCTCGACGCGGACGGCGCCGAGCTCTCCGCGGCTGCGGGGCTGCCCCATGCGGCCGAATGGCAGGCGAGTCGGGCCGGGACCGAGCCCGAACTTCCCCTCGCAGCGCTCTGGTTGTCGCCCGCGTTGGGAGCCGTCCCACCGACTGCCGCACTGGCCGCATGGGCCGCGCTGCCCTGCGCCTTCGCCCCGGTGTGGCAGCCGGGCGCCGAGACTACCTCACCGCGTGAACTCGACTCCGCCCGAACCCTGTTGGCGCACATCACGGCAGGACACGGCTCCACCTGGCACCCGGCCCGCCGCCCAGCCCCGGTGACGGACGAGACCCTCCGTACGCGAAGGAGCGCGGCCCCCTCCGCGCTGGCGCACCCACCCGCCCCGGACCTGCTCGCCCGGGTCCTGGCCACCGCCGGGGACACCCGGCCGGACGGCCCCGCCTGGGCCGCAGCGATCGGCGGCGACACCCCGGGGCTCCTCACGGCCGCCGGTCCCCTCGCCTCCGGTGACGCGCGCCCCACCCTGGCCCGCTGGGCGGCGGGCCAGCAGTGGATCGGCACAGCGGGCGCGGTGCTGGTCGCCCACGGCTGCCCCGCCGACGCCCCACCGGCCCTGATCCGCAGCAGCCACCTGGCCGCCGGTTACGCCGCCGGCGTCGCCCAGGCCCACGCCACCGCCCTCGGACTCCGCTCCCGCCCCATCGGCTCCTGGCAACAGGCCGACCTCGGCGCGGCACTCGGCGACGCCCCCGGACACGACTGGATCGTCCACGGCCTGGCCCTCGCCGGAACCCCGGGGGAGGGCAGCCCACCAGGCCACGCCCCTCCAGCCACGTCCACACCACCGGCTCTACCGGCCCCCTCGGCCCCAACGACCCCGTCGGGCAAGGAAGAACACCCATGATGCTCCACCCCGAACTCCTGCGCGCCGCCCGGACCGCCCGCCGCCCCCTCGGCCGGGCGACCGCGCTGCTCGCCGCGGTCACCCTCACCCACCTCGCCCAGGCCGTCCTGCTCGCCGTCGTCCTCTCCCGGATCGCCCAGGGCGACACCTCCGGCCTCGCACCGCTCCTCCTGTCCGTGCTCGCCGTCGTCCTCGTCCGCGCCGCGCTCGGCCGCGCCCAGCGCCTGACCGCCGTCACGGCGGGCGCCGCCGTCCGGATCCGGCTCCGCGACACCCTGCTGGCCCGGCTCGGCGAACTCGGGCCCACCGCGGTCACCGGTGCGCGGGCCGGAGCCGTACGCGCCACGCTCGTGGACGGCGTCGAAGGGGTGGACGCGTACGTCTCCCGCTACCTGCCCCAGGCGCTCATCACCTCCGCCGTCCCGCCGCTGCTGCTCGTCGCCGTCGCGCTCATCGAGCCGTACGCCGCCCTCGCCCTCGGCCTCGCCCTGGTGCTGGCGCTCTTCGGACCGCGCTGGTGGGACCGGCTGCTCGCCCGGCGCGGCAAGGAGCACTGGGACTCCTACGAAGCCCTCGCCGCCGACTACCTGGAGGCACTGCAAGGCATGGCCACCCTGCGTGCGGCCGGGGCCGTGGGCCGGGTACGGGACAGGCTGGAGAAGCGTTCGGCGGCCCTCCACCGCGCGACCGTCGCCAAACTCCGGGTCTCGCTCGTCGACACCGGCCTCACCGACCTCGCCGTGCAGGGCGGCACTGTGGCCGCCGTCCTGGTGGCGTGCTCCTCGGCGGCCACCGGGCGCACCGCCGCCACCGGGACGTACCTCCTGCTCATGCTCGCCTCCGAGTGCTTCCGCCCCGTCCGTGACCTCTCCCGCGAATGGCACGCGGGCTACCTGGGGATCTCTGCCGCCGACGGCATCGCCGCCCTGCGCACCGCCGAACCCGCCGTCGCCGACCGGGGCACGGTGGACGCCCGCTGGGACACCGCGCCCGAAATCCGTTTCACGGACGTCCACTTCACCCACCCGTCGAGCGAGCGTCCCGCCCTGGACGGCATCACCTTCACCGCACCCGCCGGGCGCACCACGGCGATCGTCGGACCCTCCGGTGCCGGGAAGTCGACCCTGGTGAGCCTGCTGCTGCGCCAGCGCGACCCCGACAGCGGCCGCGTCACGATCGCCGGAACCGGGACCGCCGCGTACCGCCTCGCCTCCCTGCGCCGGGGGATCGCCGTCGTCTCCCAGGAGACGTACCTCTTCCACGCCACGATCGCCGAGAACCTGCGCATCGTCCGGCCCGCCGCCACCGACGAACAGCTGCGCGCCGCCGCCCGGACGGCGGGCATCGACCAGGAGATCAGCGCGTTCCCCCAGGGGTACGACACCCTCGTCGGCGAACGCGGCGCCACGCTCTCCGGCGGCCAGCGCCAACGGCTCGCCCTCGCCCGCGCCCTCCTGGCCGACGCACCGGTCCTGATCCTGGACGAGGCGACCAGCGCGGTGGATGAACGGGGCGAGGCCCGGATCGTCCGGGAACTGCTCGCGGCGAGCCGGGGGCGTACCTGCCTCGTCGTCGCCCACCGGCTCGACGCCGTACGCCACGCCGACCACATCGTCGTCCTCGACGGCGGCCGGGTCGAGGAATCCGGCGACCACAGCGGACTGCTGGCGGACGGCGGCGTCTACGCCTCGCTCGTCGCGGCGGGCCGCCCCGCCCAGGAGGAGCACGCCGCATGACACCACCCGAGCCCACGCCCTCCAGGGGGCGCACGCCGCTGTCCCCCCACGACACCGGTGCCCTCCGCTCCCTCCTCCCCGTCCTCGGCGCCCACCGCGCCACCGTCCTGCGCACCTGCCTCGCCGCCCTCGCCGACCAGGCCGCCCTCGTCGTCCTGGTCACCCTCGCCGCGCACACCGTGGGCACGGCGGTCATAGCCCACCGGGCCCCGTCGCCCGGGACCGTCGCCGCACTCATCGGGCTCGTCCTGCTCAGGGCGATCGCCACCTGGCGGGAGATGGACCTCTCGCACGACCTCGCCTACCGCGTCCTGGCCGAACTCCGGGTCCGGGTCTTCGACGGGCTCGCCCGCTCCGCCCCCGCCCGGATCGCGGGGCGCCGCAGCGGCGACCTCGCGGCGACCGCCCTCGGCGACGTGGAGGCGCTGGAGTTCTTCTACGCCCACGCCATCGCCCAACTCCTCGCCTCCGGCCTCGTGTTCGCGGCGGCCGCGACCGTGCTGGGCGTCCTCGGACCGTGGCTGCTCCTCGCCGTCGTCCCCGCCGCCCTGCTGCTCCTGTGGTCGCCGTTGCTGGAGGCGAGGGGCAGGGCCGATCGCGGGGCGCGGACCCGGGCCGCGCTCGCCGAACTCTCGGCGGAGAGCGTGGAGACCGTCGACGGCCTCCGTGAGCTGCTGATGGCGGGCGCCCTGGGCCGCACGCGGGCCCGGCTGCGCTCCGGCGGCCGGCGCCTGGCCCGTGCCCAGCGCGCCGAGCAGTCCTGGGAGACGGGGGCGGGCGCGGCCCGTGACCTGCTCGTCGTCGCCGCTGTCATCGGGGTGGTCGCGGCCGCCGCCCACGCGGCGGGCGGCGGCCGGCTCGACGGGGCGTGGACCCCGGCGGCCATGGCTCTCGCCCTCGGGGCCCTGGCCCCGGTGGCCGAATCGGCGGCCGCGCTGGGCCGGGCGGGCAGCCTGCGCGCCGCCGCCGCCCGGGTCCGCGCGGCGGTGAACGCCCCCGCTGGAGCCCCGGCACCAGCCAGCCCGCTCCCCGCCCCGGCGGGCCCGCTAGGTCTGCGGCTGAGCGGCGTACGGTTCGGCTACGGCGGCGCCCCCGTCCTGGACGGGCTCGACCTGACCGTGCGGCCGGGCGAGACGGTGGCCCTCGTCGGCGCCTCGGGGGTCGGCAAGACGAGCTGCGCCCACCTCCTGGCCCGCTACTGGGACCCGCAGGACGGCACGGTCGAGCTGGTGCCCCAGGCCGCCGCCGACCCCGTCGACCTGCGGGACCTGGCCGAGGACGACCTGCGGGCCGCCGTGTGCGTGGTCGGCCAGGAGGCCCCGCTCTTCCACGGGACCCTCGCCGAGAACCTCCGCCTCGGCGCCCCCGGCGCCACCGACCGGGAACTGGCCGCCGTCGTCCGCATCTGCGGCCTCACCCCCGTCGCCGAGGCCCTGCCCCAGGGCCTGGACACCCCGGTCGGCGAACGCGGCGCGACCCTCTCCGGTGGCCAGCGCGCCCGGGTCGCCCTGGCCAGGGGGCTGCTCGCCCACCCCCGGATCCTCGTCCTCGACGAGACCACGGCCCACCTGGACCACCGGGGCGACGCGGAGCTGGCGCGGGCGCTCACGGCGGACTCCCGGGCCCGTTCCCGTACGACACTGATCATTGCCCACCGCCCCGCGACCGTACGCAGGGCCGACCGCATCGCGGTCCTGGACGGCGGGCGCATCGTCGAGGAGGGCACCTGGGACGAACTGATCCGGGCGGGCGGCGCGCTGACCCGGCTGCTCAGCCGGCAGGGGGAGGCACAGGAGGGGGAGACCCGGCAGGAGACACGGGCGGCGGCGACGGGAGACTCTGCTCCGCCCAGATGATCTTCCCTTGGTGTGTGTACCGGGTGCCCCAGCGGCGGGCGAGCTGGGCGACGAGGAAGAGACCGCGCCCTCCCTCGTCCGTCGTGCGGGCGTGCCGCAGCCGCGGGGTGGTGCTGCTGGCGTCGGACACCTCGCAGGTCAGCACGGACTGCAGCAGCAGCCGCAGTCGTACGGGACCGGAGGCGTACCGGATCGCGTTGGTCACCAGCTCGCTGACGATCAGCTCCGTCGTCATCGTCAGCTCGTCAAGCCCCCACACCTCCAGCTGGCGGGCCACCTTGTTCCGGGTCGCGCCGACGGCCGCCGGGTCCACGGGCACGTCCCACGAGACCAGCCGGTCGGGGCTCAGCGCGTGGGTCCGGGCGAGCAGGAGCGCGATGTCGTCCGGCTGCGGAACGGGCAGCAGCTCCTTGACCACCGCCGCGCACAGCTCGTCCAGCGGCAGCCCTTCCCGCGACACGGCCCGGCCCAGCCGGACCATCCCCTGCTCGACGTCCTTATCGGGGCCCTCGATGAGACCGTCGGTGTAGAGACCGAGCAGGCTCCCCTCGGGCAGCTCGACATCGATGGACTCGAAGGGGAGCCCGCCCAGGCCCAGCGGCGGGCCGAGAGGGAGGTCGGGGAAGCTGACCGCGCCCTCCGGGGTGACGACCACCGGCGGCGGATGCCCGGCCCGGGCCATCGCGCAGCACCGGCTCGCCGGATCGTAGACGGCGTAGAGACAGGTGGCGCCCAGCACCGTCGTGCCGCCCCGGTCCGCCTTCCCGCCCGCGGGCTCCTCCTCGCTCAGCCGCATGACGAGATCGTCCAGACGGGCCAGCAGCTCGTCGGGCGCGAGGTCCATGTCGGCCAGCGTCTGCACGGCGGTCCGCAGCCGGCCCATGGTCGCGGCGGCGCTGATGCCGTGCCCCACCACATCACCGATGACCAGCCCGACCCGGGCCCCGGACAGCGGGATCACATCGAACCAGTCGCCCCCGACGCCGTCCTTCGCGTCCGCCGGGAGATAGGAGGAGGCCACGTCCAGCGCCGTCCCGCCGCGCAAGGTGTGCGGCAGCAGGCTCTCCTGGAGGACCAGCGCCGCCGTGTGCTCCCGGGTGTAGCGGCGGGCGTTGTCCACGCACACCGCCGCCCGGGCCACCAGCTCCCGGGCCGGCGCCACATCGTCCTCGTCGAACGGGACCGGGTTCTGCGACCGCATGAACGTGGTGATCCCGAGGACGGTGTCCCGCGCCCGCATCGGTACGGAGATGAGCGAGTGCAGCCCGAACTCACGGATCCGGGCGGCCCGCTCGGGCTGCTCCACGGCCCACGTACGGCTGTCCGGGTCAAGCATCGGAAGGAGGACCGGGTCTCCGTCGAGAAGGAAGTGGGTGTCGTGCGGCGGCGGTACGAAGTCGACGCTCTCCCCGACCCGCACCACCGCCTCCGGACATCCCTCGCGCACCGAACTCATCCCCATCCGGCGCATCGGCGGCCTGCCGCCCCGCAGCTCCGCGCCGAGCAGCGGGACGCCCGGCCGGTCCCGGCCCAGCGGCGTCTCCAGCAGATCGACGAAGACGAAGTCGGCGAAGCGGGGCACCGCGAAATCGGCCAGTTCCTGGGCCGTCCGCTGGACGTCCAGGGTGGAGCCGATACTGGCCCCCGCCTCGTTGACGAGCGCCAGCAGCCTGCGCGCGTTCCACCGGTCGGTCACGTCCAGCACCATGTAGCCGATGCCGATCCGGTTCCCCTCGGTGTCCGCCAGCGGGAAGAACGAGCTCGAATAGGCCCGCCTGCGGTTCGGGTCGGACCAGCTCCAGCCCAGGTACTCGTAGTCGGTGACCGGTACACCGGTCGCCAGGACCTGCCGCATCAGCCGCTCGATGGGTGCCGCGAGCAGACCGGGGAGTACATCCGCCGGCCGGCGCCCCAGCCGCTGCGCCCGGGGGACCCCGCCGAACCGCTCCAGGGTGTCGTTGAGCCAGATGTAGCGCAGCTCCGGATCCAGCACCGCCATGCCCACGGGCGACCGGGTCAGGAACCCCTCCAGCACCGATCCGTCCACCGTCCACTGCGGGGTGCGCTCCCGCCCGGAGACCAGGAAGCCCTCGCGCCCTGCGATCAGGAAGGAGGCGGAGACCCGTACGTCGACGTCGATCTGCCGGTCGTCCCTGGCACGCAGGGTGATCAGCCCGCTCCATCCCGACCCGCCGCGACTACGGGCGGCGATGGCCGCCGTACGCCGTGGATCCGGGGACCCGGCCAGCAGCAGGGCGGCGGACCGGCCGACCATCTCGGCCGCCGGGTACCCGAGCAGGGCCTCCGCCCCACGGGTCCAGCCGATGACCGTGCCGTCCCCGGCGATCACCGCCACCGCGTCGTCGCTCAGCTGCACGGGGCCCCGCGGATCCGCGGAGGGCAGCGGGCCGGGCCCCGCCGGGGGGCCCTCGTCGGCGGATGCCATGCACCTCACCACCATCTCTAGGTTTCCATGGTCGCGCGTCACTCCCGAGTACGCAGCGCCCCGCTCCCCGGCGGGCCCCGTACGGGCTTTCGCCCGTTCGGCGGCGTGACGCGGCAGGCGGTGTCCCCGTTGGGGGAGTGACAAGCGGTTGCTTGCCCACCTGCCCCCGCGCTGGACCCGTGTGGGTGGACGGCTCCGGCCCCCTGCGAGGGGAGCCGGAGCCGTTTCCATACCCGCGGTCGGTGACGGACTTCCCTGCCGCGCGGTCAGTAGCGAATGCAGAACCTGCGTTCCTTCAGCCACTGGCCCAGCCAGTCCCCGAACGGCACGGCGATGCACCACTGGCGGGTGACCGGCGGCTCGGGATCGGTGGGCGCGGGCTGCACCGACGGTGTGGGCGACGGCTGCACGGCAGGCGGGGCGGACGGGGTCGGCGTCGGGGACGGGCTCGGGGCCGTGGTGGGCGGCGCGCTCGGGGCGGGCTTCACCGGTGCGGCCATCTCGGCGAGCTTCGTCCGGAAGACCCGCGAGGAGCGGGGATTGCTCTTGCACTGCCACACACCGTGCGGGCAGTAGTCCGTGATCGTCTGGTAAAGCGGCTGGTGCCGGTCGATCCAGTCGAGCATCCGCCGCATGTACTCCGGGTTGTCACCGTTGCGGAAGAGCCCCCACTCCGGGAACGAGATCGGCTTGCCGCGCTCCGCCGCGAAGTCGACGTGCTTCTGGAGCCCGTACGGATCGTTGATCTGGTCGTCGAAGGACTCGCCCGGCGGCTGGTCGTAGGAGTCCATACCGATGATGTCGACGACGTCGTCACCCGGGTAGCACTCGGTCCAGGGCACCGCGTCCCGTCCCCGGCTGGGCGTGAAGTCGAACCGGAACTCCTGTCCGGGCACCTCGCGCATCGCCGTCACGATCCGCTGCCAGTACGCTTTC
Organism: Streptomyces microflavus; assembly: GCF_014650075.1. GTDB lineage: Bacteria > Actinomycetota > Actinomycetes > Streptomycetales > Streptomycetaceae > Streptomyces > Streptomyces microflavus. The sequence continues at coordinate 644,080 of NZ_BMUG01000003.1, forward strand.
CAGGACGCGGGATCAGGGCCGCAGCGGTGGGTGTAGGTGGTGCCGTTCATCTCCCAGCCGAGCACGATCACCGTGTCCGGCACCCCCAGGGAGACCAGGCGCTCCGCCAGCCTGGTGAAGTGCTGGTCGAAGTCGCCCGCGGCTCCCGACCGCAGCAGGCGGCGCACCTGGGCGTCCGGGACGCGCTCCTCGTTCCGCTCCAGCATCGGCACGTTGAGGACGAACATCCGGTCCTTGTCCGCCTTGCGCCAGGTGGCCCAGGAGTCCAGGAAGTCGGGGGTGCCCTCGATGTTCACCCACAGGTCGCCCGGCAGGTAGGTGTGCCCGACCCGCAGCTCCGCGCCGCCGAGCCAGCGGGACAGATCGGCCATCCGCCGTACTCCGGCCGGCCCGTAGTCCAGATAGGCGCCGTGCGCGGTGGAGCCGTCGCCCCTGCTGCCCTGCGGCCCCGGGGCGGCGCTGTCGACGGAATCGGTGCCCGGCGGCAGCTGGCCCGCGATGCCGCCGCCCGCCAGGAGACTGAGAACAGCCGCGGCGATACACGTGGTGATGAGTCGGCGCTTGGCCGGCATGACTCCTCCTGGCTGCAAGGAAATTCCGGCCGGTTCGGCCCGATGGGGAGAGAGTTTCATCATCCTGCACCGCACGCGAATAGAGCGGGCCATTTATCGTATTCGGCGTTGCGAACGGTCCGTTCAGGTGACGGTGGGGCCGAAGGTGAACGGCAGGGAACCGACGCGGTTGTCGAAATTCGAATCGACCAGCAGGGGATCGCCCGTCCGCCGGATGACGGACCGTCGGGTGAGCAGCTCCCTGAACAGGGCCGTCATTTCGAGCCGGGCCAGGTGGGCGCCGAGGCAGTGGTGCGGGCCGCCGCCCCCGTAACCCAGGTGCGGATTCGGCGACCGGGTGATGTCGAAGAGATCCGGACGGGTGAAAACCGATTCATCGCGATTGGCGGACGCGTAGAGCAGTGAGACTTTCTCGCCGGGAAGAAAGGTCCGGCCGCCCAGCGGGAATTCCGAGACGACGGTCCTGCGGAACTGGATGATCGGCGTCGAATGGCGGACGATTTCCTCCACGGCGCCGCCGATGTACCGGTCGAAGTCCGACCGGAGGAGTTCCTGCTGCTCCGGGTGCCGGTCCAGCAGGGACAGCCCGTGCGCGATCGCGTTACGGGTGGTCTCCACCCCGGCCACGAGCAGCAGCGAGAAGAAGGCGCCGAGGTCCCGCGAGGAGAGCGCCTCGCCGTCGATGTCCGCGCACACCAGCGCCGAGACCAGGTCGTCCTGCGGGTGGCGGCGGCGCTCCCGCGCCAGGCGCGCCATGACGAGCTGCATCCGGGCGAGGGAGGCGGTCCCGCGGCCGGGGATCCGCAGCCTGGCCCGGCCCCGGCGCGCGACGCCCACCTGCTCGGACGCGTGGTCGATCTGCTCCGCGATCCGCGGCCGGTACGCCGCCGGGATGCCCATCAGGTCGCAGATCACCTCCAGCGGCAGCCGTGAGGCCGCCGACGGCATGAAGTCGCCCGGGCGCTCGGAGATCAGCTCGTCCACCAGACGCCCGGCCAGCCGGCCGATGTTCTCCTCGGTGGCGGCGAGCAGCCGGGGGGTGAAGCGACGGGAGATCATCCGGCGCAGCGCCGCGTGCTCGGGCCCGTCCATGTTGACCATCGAATTCCCGAACAGCGCCTTCGCCCAGCCGGCCGGCTCCGGGGTGGTGACCCCCGGAGCGCTGGCGAAGACCTTCGGGGTGCGGCTCGCGGTCAGCACGTCCGCGTGGCGCACCAGGGCGTAGAACGGTCTGCCGGAGGTACGGGCGGTGCCCGGCCGGGGGGTGAACAGTACGGGTGCCTCCAGCTCCCGCAGCCGGGCGAAGGCGCCGAGCCGCTCCGGGCGCGGCAGCCGCCAGAAGGCCGGGTCGGCGAGATCGATGCGTGCCGCACGGTCACCGGACACCTGATTCGGAACGGTCATGTCCATCCACCTCCACGAAGTTCGCCAGGTCATCGTCGGGTCCGGCGCGCACGGCACGGCGCGCGACGCGGTCTCCGGCGCGGATGGCCGCGCACGGTCACGCGTTTGACGGAACGCGGGGGACACCGCACCCGGGAGAACCGATTCACCGCCGTCTCGTTGCCACCATCGCCGGCAACAGCACCTCGGACGAGTCAACGAGAGGCAGTCACCCATGAGCCGAACCACGGATCCGGGCGGCGCACCGCGTGGAGCACGCGGTCCGTCGCGCCGGATCGTCCTGCGTACCGCCTTCACCGCGGCGGTGGCCGGCGGCACCGCCGTGATCCTCCTGCCGCTGCGGGACCACGGGCCGGGCACCGCGCCCGCGCCCGCGAAGGGGCCCGGACACCCCGCCGCCGGGACGGAGGAGTTCGCCGAGATGTACCGGGGCCGGGAGATCCGCGGGAGCGTGACCGTCCTGGTCCCGGCCGGCGGACCGGGCGCCGCGGAGGGCGGGGCCGCCGAACCGGTCACCGAGATCCGCATCGACGGCCGCCCGCTGCACGTCATGCGGCGCGCGGACGGCACCTACCTCAGCGATGTCACGCACTACGAGTCGTTCCCCACGCTCCGCGAGACGGCCCGCGCCGCCGTCGACGAGCTGGGCACCGCCCGGCTCGCGCTCCCCGCCTCGCACCACAGGTGAACCCCGCACCACCCATGAACACCGCACCACCCGTGAACCAGGAGGACCACAGCCGGTGTACACCCGCAAGAACCAGCGCGACCTCACGCGCACCGAGAAGCGGCGCCTCGTCGACGCGATCCTGAAGCTGAAGAGCTCGGGCCGCTACGACGACTTCGTCGTCATGCACCGCGAGTACTACGTCATGGACACGGAGAACCGGCCGCGCCCCGCCCATATGACGTCGTCGTTCTTCCCCTGGCACCGCCGCTACCTGCTGGAGTTCGAGCGGGCCCTCCAGGCCGTCGACCCCGGGGTGAGCGTGCCCTACTGGGACTGGACCCGGGACCGCTCGACGACCTCCTCGCTCTGGGCGGAGGACTTCCTCGGCGGCAACGGCAGGCCCGGCGACCGGCGGGTCACCACCGGACCGTTCGCCTTCGACGCGGGCAACTGGAAGGTGGGCGCCGGGGTCACCGACCAGAACTGGCTCACCCGCAACTTCGGCAGGCCCGGCAACAACCCGGTCTCCCTCCCCACCGCCGACGACGTGGCGCGGGCGCTGAAGGACCCGGTCTACGACACCGAGCCGTGGAACAGCATCAGCACCGAGGGGTTCCGCAACCGGATCGAGGGCTGGGGCATCCACCGGGTGCGCACGGTCGGCAACCACAACCAGGTCCACCAGTGGGTCGGCGGCCCGATGGCCGGGGCCGCCTCCCCCGAGGACCCGGTCTTCTGGCTCCACCACTCGTTCATCGACCTGCTCTGGGACCGCTGGCAGAAGGCACACCCCAAGTCCGCCTACCTGCCGGGCCGTAAACCCGCCGCACCCGGCCGGGACCGCGACTACGTCTTCGGCCTCGACGACCCGATGCCCCCGTGGAACGTCACGCCCAGGAAGCTCCTGGACCACAGCAAGGTCTACCGCTACGCCTGAGCGCACACAGCGGGACGGCCGGCCCCTCCGCGAAGGAGGAGCCGGCCGTCCCGGTGGAACGGGGAGATCAGCGGCCGTAGCCGTAGTCGCCGTTGTCCTCGTGGCCCCCGTCTGCGTTGACGCAGGTGTTGCCGAAGGCCGGGTTGAGCAGCCCGATCACGTTGATGGTGTTGCCGCAGACGTTGACCGGCACGTGGACCGGGACCTGGACGAGGTTGCCCGAGAGGACACCGGGGGACCCGATGGCCGCACCCTGCGCACCGGCGTCCGCGGAGGCCAGGCCGGCGCCGCCGGCGAGGAGGGCACCGGTGCCCGCCATGACAGCGGCGACCTTCGTAATACGCGACATCAGAACTCCTTGTAAGGAAGGGGGGTTGCTGCGGAGCACGAGGCCCGCATGCCCTGACAACGCGTGGGACGCCGAGCGGTAACGGATCAACACCCGGGCGATATCTCCGGTGTTGTCCTACGGCCTGTCGCCGCCCGCCTCACCGCCCGATGACCGGAAGCGTGGTAAGCCGCTCGTGCCAGTCCCGCGCGGCGGGGAACCGGGCCTTCACGGTCTCCACGGCCCGCTCCCGTACCGCCACCTGCGACTCGCGCAGCCGCAGCAGCGGCTCCAGACCCGGGCGGGCCAGCAGCAGCCGCTGATTGACCACCGTGACCGGCTGCCAGTGGTTCTTGTACTGCTCGGCGCCGCGCAGCAGGCTCAGCACCTCCCGGCCGGTGTCCGACGCCTGCTGGGCCACCTCGCGCAGCAGCATGGTCGACACATCGACCTTCCGCTCCCGCAGCCCCGGGTCCGCCCCGTACAGATAGCCGCCCGCCAGCTGCCCGGACTGCAGCGAGAGGTTGGCCGCCACGACCTCTCCGCCCAGCCGGAACTCGGTGACGGCGGCCGTGCCGTCCCCCACCATCCGGCTCACCGACCGGACCAGGTGGTCCGAGAACCTGGCCCGCAGGTGTTCGGGGTTGACCCCCCGGTCGCGCCACTGGAGTTCGTGGAGCCGCAGCAGGGTGCCGATGGCCGCGGGCACCCCGTCCTGCGGGATCTTGCGGGCCTCCACACCCAGGGCCTCGACCCTGCGCAGCTTGGCCCGCAGCCGCTGGCCCCGCGAGCCGGTGAGCCGCGCCACCAGGCCGTCGAGGGGCTGCGCGGGCAGCTCCATGCATGTCGAGTCCGTGAGCCGGCTCCGGGCGCCGGGCCACCGGCCGAACAGCAACTGGGCCGACGCGTCCGGTCGGACCTCCCGCAGATCGACCACACAGTGCCGGGCGGCCCGGTCCAGACCGCGCTGGAGCGCCCCGACCGCGTAACCGGCCTCCTCCTCGTCCAGCAGGATGTCGAAGAAGTCGGAGATCGCCCCGCCCATCGGCACGAGCAGCGGCATCGGACGGTGGACGAGCATCAGCGGGGCCGCCCCGATCAGCCGCCCCGAACGCCGGACCAGAAGGACCCGCAGTCTCCCCTCCTGACCGTAGGAGATCCACCAGGAATGGAGCCACGCGTGACTCTGGAACGGGGTGGCGGTGGCGCAGCGCCGGTGCAGCGCGTCCCACTCCCCGGCGAGTGCGCCGAACTCCCCGAAGTCGCGGCAGAGCGTCACGGTGAGGCTGCCCGCCCGGTCGGCCGTCATCGCACGAGCTCCCGTTCGTCGGCGGTGGTGTTGTCCTCGGCGGCGGCCGGGCCCGGCACCTCGGCGGCGGCCGGTCCGGGCACCTGGGCGGAGACGCTCCAGCCGGTGCGGCGGGGGCGCACCAGCAGGACGAGGCCGCCCAGCAGACCGCCCGCGGCCGTCCCCACGGCGGTGCCCAGCGGCACCGACGGCGAGACCGGCTGGTCCGGCTTCATCGCATGGGTGAACTTGATCAGCTTCACCCCGGTGTCCTTGGAGACATGGCCGCTGCTCACGATCACGGCCTCGATGACCGCGTTGGCGATGTCGGCCGCCCTGCCCGCGTCGTCGGAGGTGCCCGTCACCGCGATCATCGGCGAGTCGGGGGAGGTCTCCGACCGCACCTGGGTGCGCAGTGCGCGCACCGGCTCACCGGCCGCGCCCTGGGCGTAGGAGAGGGTCGCGTCGCTGGTGACGAGACGCCCGTAGGACTGCGCGTAGCCGAGCGCGGCCGAGGGATCCGTCTCCTCCTCGGCGACGGCCATGGCGTAGCTGGTGGCCTCGTACTGGGGGGACGCGAGGAGCCCGTAGGAGAGCCCCGACGCGGTGCCGAGCAGCACACAGACGGGCAGGGGCCACCACGGGGGCATTCTGGTGAGGGCGGTGCGCAGCCGGGCGGGGGAGGTACGCAGCCGGCGCCGCAGGACGACGGATCGCTGCTGCTCGGGAGACTCGGTCATGAAAGGGCTCTCCGGTTCGGTGGGGCGGTGTCGAGGGCGTACGCGTACACATCCATCAGGCGCTCGCTGCTGCGCCGGATGTCGTAGTGGCCGACGGCCCGGGGCGGCGGCCTGCGGTCGGGGCAGGCCTGTATCCGCTGCCGCAGCACGGCGGTCAGCTCGTCGGGGCTCCCGGCGATCCGGGTGGCGCCCGGGGCGTGGGCAGCCGACAGGTCGTCGATGGCCGGGCAGGCGTCGTGGAGCACGGGCAGTCCGGCGGCGAGCGCCTCCACCGCCGCCAGACCGAAGGACTCCTCGCGGGACGTCGACACGAAGGTGTCGACCGCGCTGAGCAGGGCCGGGACACCGGGGACCGGGCCGCCCGCGCCGGAACCGCACTCCCCGAGGAGCCGGATCCGGTCCGCCGCCCCGAGCCGGGCCGCCAGGGCCCGCAGCGCCCCCGCCTCCGGCCCGTCACCGGCCAGCAGCAGCCGGGCCCCAGGCAGTGCGGCGACCGCCCGTACCGCCACGTCGAAACGCTTGCCGGGCACCAGCCGGCCCACGCCGCCGACCACGAACGCGTCGTCGGGGATGCCCAGTGCCGCCCGGACGGCGAGCCGCCGGTCCGGGTCGAAGCGGTAGAGGTCCGCGTCGATGCCGTTGGGCACCAGCCGGATCCGGTCGGCGGGCACCCCCCAGTCCCGCAGCCGCCCGGCGACGGTGGAGGAGACGGCGACGGTGGCCGCGCCGAGCCGTTCGGTGGAGAGGTAGAGGGCACGGATCCCCCGGGTCAGCGGACGGCCCTCGATCTCGGCGCGCCCCAGGGAGTGTTCGGTCGCCACGGCCGCCCGGACGCCCGCGAGGCGCGCCGCGATCCTCCCGTACACACAGGCCCGGTAGAGGTGCGTGTGGACCAGGTCGTAGCGGCCGTCGCGGATCAGCCGGGTCAGCCGTCCGACGGCCGACAGGTCCCGGTTGCCGCGCATCCCGAGGTGGACGACCCGGACGCCGTCGGCCCGCAGCCCGTCCGCCACCGGACCCGGGTTGGTGAGCGTGACCACGTCGCACTCCACCGGCAGATGACGCAGCAGCAGCCGCAACTGCTGCTCGGCGCCGCCTACCCCGAGCCCGGTGATGACGTGCAGCGCCCTCACCGGGGGCCGCCCGCCCGCGCCGGGGACGCGGCCCGGGAGCCCGCGCCGGGGACCGCCCCGTGGCGCAGCCCGTGCCGCAGGTCCTTCGCCCAGAGCCGCACGCCCCGGTCCGCCTGGCTGACATGGGTGCGGGGGAGCGCGAACCGGCTGATCAGCGGCCCGGGTGCCAGCGCGCAGCCGTATCCGTAACCGGCGGAGCCGACGGCGGCGCTCACCCGCCGGTCGAACGTCCCGTACGGATAGCAGAAGCCCTCCGGGAGTACGCCGGTGAGCTCACCGATCAACTCCCGGCTGCGGACCGTCTCGTGGCGGAGCTCCTCGTCCGACAGCTCGGTGAGGTCCTGGTGCAGCAGACCGTGCGAGCCGACCTCCATACCCGCCCCGGCGACCCGCCGGATCTCGTCGAGGGTGAGCAGCGGCTTGCGCGGACCCAGCGGGTCCCACTCGTTGACACCCCCCGGCCGTCCCGGCAGGACGAAGACCGTCGCGGTGCAGCCGTGGACCCGCAGCACCGGCAGCGCCTCCTGGAGGAAGTCCGCGTAGCCGTCGTCGAAGGTCAGCCCGACCAGCCCGCGCCTGCCCGCCGCATGGGCCCGCATCAGCTCCGAGACCCCCACCCCCCGCAGCCCCCTGCCGCGCAGCCACGACAACTGCTCGCCGAGCCGCCGGGGGGAGACCGTGATGCCGTACGGGTCGTCACCGGTGTCGGTCACCGAGTGGTAGGTGAGGATCCACGGCTGACGGCGGGTGTGCGGGCGGAGCCGGGGCGGGGGAGTGCCGGGGCGTTGTGCCGAGGGATCAGCGGCCATCAGTGAACCTCCGTCGGATGAGTGCCAGCAGGGAGACGACCTCGGGCGAGCGCAGGGCCAGCCCGGTCAGGAAGAAGGCGGCGGGGACCAGGACACATCCGGCGGCCAGACTCAGCACGGCGTCGGGGAGGAGGGGGGCGGCCGCCCAGCCGGCGGCCCCGGCCACCAGCGCGGCTCCCGCGAGGCGCCCGAGCGAGACGGCGACCGCCCGGGCCCGGATCGGGACCACCCGGGTGCCCAGCCCCATCAGCAGGAGCAGCGCGGTCGTGCTGATCCCGATCGCGTTGGCCGTGGCGATGCCGTCGACCCCGAAGCGGTACGTGAGCGCGTACCCGGCGCCCGTCGTGACGAGGAGTCCGGTGCCCATCGCGAACGCCGGGAACCAGGTGGGCCGCCCGGACGAGAAGAACGGCCGGCTCAGGGCGCCGACGAGGCAGTGGCCGAGCAGCCCCGCCGCGTAGACCCGCATCACCTGCGCGGTGGCGGCGGTGTCGGCGGTGTCGAACGCGCCGCGCTGGAAGAGGACTTCGATGATCTGGGGCGCGTAACCGAGCACCACCGCCGTACCGAGCAGCACCACCATCCCCGCCAGCGCGAGATCCCGCTCGACCCGCTGCCGGGCCTTCACATGGTTCCCGTCGGCCATCGCCCGCGCGACGACGGGGAACGTCACCGTGCAGATCATCAGCGAGAGCACCATCGGCATCTGCGCGACCTTCTGCGCGTAGTTCAGATGCGAGATGGCGCCCGCCGGGAGCGTGGAGGCCAGGAACCGCTCCACCAGCACCTGCGACTGACGGCTCACCACGAACAGCACGACCGGGGCGAGGACCGCCACCCCCAGCAGGGGAGCGGTGCGCGGGACACGCTTCCCGAGCCGCCGGAAGCGGGGGCGCGCCAGGGGCAGCAGCCGCAGGAAGGTGGGGAGCTGGGTGAGGATCATCAGCAGGCTGCCGACGGCGACGCCCGCGGCGGCCGCGCGCACGCCCCACACCGAGTGCAGCGCCAGCGTCATGCCGATGATGCCGATGTTGTACGCGACGTAGACCCCGGCGGGCGGCAGGAAGCTGCGGTGGGCGCGCAGGGCGGCGCTGAAGTAGCCGGTGATGCCGAAGGTCAGCACGGTGACGGCGGTCAGCCGGGTGCAGTCCACCGCGAGGGCCGGATCGGCCAGCCCGGGTGCGAGGACGCCGACGACCCACGGGGCGCCCGCCATCAGCAGCGCCGCACCGGCCATGAGCCCGACGCAGAGCCGGGGCAGGGTGGCCGCCACCAGCTCCCGTACGGGGTCGGGGACCGGCCCCCCGGCGGCCTCGGCGCCCTTCGCGGCCTCGGCGTCCGCGCGGCGGGTGAGGGCGAGGCTGAACGCCGGGACGAGGAGCAGCGCCATCCCGTCCTCGATCAGCAGGGTGGCCGCCATCTCCGGCACGGTCCAGGCGATCAGGAACGCGTCGCTGGCGTCGCTCGCGCCGAAGTACCGGGCGATCGCCTGGTCCCGCACCAGGCCGAGTACGGCTCCCAGCACGGTCAGCACCGCCGTGGCCGCGGCCGCGCGGGCGAGGAAGGACCCCAGGCCGGGAGGCTCGCCGCTGCCCGCGGGCTCCGGCGGGGTGCCGACGGCCGCGGTCGCCCCGGGGCCGGAACCGGGAGGCTGCCCGGGCCCCGGGAGCAGGGGAGCGGCGGCCTCCTCGCGGGGGAGGGCCTCCGCCTCCGTCCCCGTACCGGTGTCGCTCACGCGGTGCCCGCCTTCTCCGGCTCGGCCAGCGCCCACCAGGCGGCCAGCCCCAGGACCACGCCGCTCAGCACGGTCGTGGGCCCGCCGATGTCGGAGTACAGGAAGTTGACGCTCTGCCAGGTCATCAGGGCGACCGCCACCAGCCCGCAGTCGACGGCCGCATGGCCGCGCGAGCGGGCCCGTACCAGTCGGCGTACGGCGCCGAGCAGGATCGCCGCCCAGCTCCCGACGATCGCGGTCAGACCGATGAGGCCCTGCTCGCTGAGGACGAGCAGATACATGTTGTGCGGCGAGAGCAGCGCCTGCCGGCGGAACGCCTGGCCCGCCCCCGCCGTGTCGCTGCCGGAGGAGAGGCCGATCGAGGCGTGGGTGTCGCGGTGCGCGGGGAACCCCTTGAGGCCGACACCGGTCAGGGGCTGCTCGCGCCACATACCGCCCGCCGCGCTCCACATCGCGTACCGGTCGCTCACCGAGCGGTCGGGCGCCCGGGTCACCTGCGTCACGCTGGCGGCCCGTTCCGCGATCATCTCCGAGCCGATGCCGAACCCGCCGACCAGCACCACCGTACTGGCGCCGAGCACCGCCAGCGAGGTCAGCGCCTGCCTGCGGCCGGTCAGGGCCAGGACGACGAGGAAGGCGGCGGCGGTGGCGATCCACACACCCCGGCTGAAGGAGAGCGCGAGCGGCACGATCAGCGCGACGGCGACGACGGCGGCGCACGGACGCAGCCAGGCCGGGGCGTTGCGCGGGGTCCGCAGCGCACACGCGGCGGCGGCCAGCAGTCCGTAGGCGACGACCGTGGCCATCCCCATGATGTCGCTGGGCCCGAACGTGCCGACCGCCCGGACCTCCTCGCCCATGTACGAGGCGCCGGTCCCGGTGACGTACTGGTGGACCCCCACGACGCCCTGGACGGCGGCCAGGACGACCAGCGCCCCGGCGACGATCCGGAAGCCGTGGACATCCCTGAGCAGGAGGTGGACGGCGGCCGGGACGAGGACGAAGACCTGGAGGTAGCGGACCAGGCCCGGCAGCGCGGCGGCCGGGTCGGCCGCCGTCACCGTCGCCACGGCGAAGCCCACGGCGGGCAGCCCCAGCACCAGGGCGGCGACCGCGCCGAGCGGACGCCGGCGGAGGTACAGCAGCCGCCCCGCACAGACCAGCACCGCGATACCGGAGGCGACATCGGCCGGTCCCACCGCCGGGCCGCCGCCCTCGCCCATGCCGTACGGCAGGGCGGGCAGCAGCACGGTCGCGATCAGGGGGAGCAGCGGCCACCGGCTCCGCCACCCGCCCGGGGACGGGCGGGCAACGGTACGGGCCGGGGCCCCGGGCGCGGGGGCGGTCAGCGTGGTGGCCATGGTCAGCTGCCCCCGAGCCGGAAGAAGGAGCCCACGGTCCGCGCCAGCACGCACGCGTCCTGCCACAGGGACCAGGTCTCGATGTAGCGGTTGTCGAACCGGGCCCGCTCCTCGATCGAGGTGTCACCGCGCAACCCGTTCACCTGCGCCAGCCCCGTGATGCCCACCGGCATCCGGTGGCGGTCCTGGTAACCGGGGTGGGTACGGCTGAACTGCGCTACGAAGAAGGGGCGTTCGGGCCGGGGCCCGACCAGGCTCATGTCGCCGCGCAGGACGTTCCACAGCTGCGGCAGCTCGTCCAGCGAGCTGCGGCGCAGCAGTCGGCCGACGCGGCTCATCCGCCCGTCCGAGGCCACGTTCCAGCGCGTCGCCGACTCCTTGGCGTCGGCGGGCCGCAGCGTACGGAACTTCAGCAGGACGAACGGGCGGCCGTGCCGTCCCACCCGCTCCTGCCGGAAGATGACGCCCGGACCGTCCGAGAGCCGCACCGCCAGCGCGCACCCAGCCATCAGCGGCGCCACCAGCACCAGGCCGGCCCCCGCGAGGAGTGCGTCCATCGCCCGCTTCGCCGCGTGGCTCACGGGCCGGTGCGTGCCGTCCTGGAGCGGGTGGGCGGCGAACCCCCACAGGTGGTCGGGGCGGCTCCCGGCGGGACGGGTGGCGACAGCGGTGTCGCCGGTGACCAGCCACACCCGGCAGCCGTGCCCGGTGAGCAGGGCGAACAGGGCGGCGCCGTCGGGGGTGGCCTCGGGCGGGGCGGTGAACACGGCGTGCCGCACGCTGTTCTGCACGACGGCCCTCCCCACCTCCTGCGGGGTGACCAGGACCGGCAGCGGTACACCGTCCGGCCGCGCCGGGGGCTCCTCGTCCTGTGCGGCGGAGGCGGCGACCCGGCCCACCGGGCGCAGCCCGTACTCGGGGTGGCCGTAGAGCGCCGCCGTCACCTGCCGGGCGACCGGGCCCTGGCCCACGACCAGCGTCGACAGCGGGTTGCGGAGCGCCGCCCGGTGCCGGATCCGGTGCACCACCGCGCGCCCGGCGGCGCACAGCACGGTCTGCGCGGCCGCCGCGTACGCCAGCACCGCCCAGCCGATCTCGTGGTGCGGCGCCCGGACCGCGACGACCTCCATGGTCACGTACCACTGGAGCAGCGCGAGGCCCAGGAGCGCGGGCACTTCGGAGAGCACCGAGGGGGAGAGGCCGATCCGGTAGAGCCCCCGGTAGGCGTGGAGCAGCACCTGGACCACCGCCTGCGCGGCGACCACGGTCCAGGGCCAGCCGGCCGGGGTGCACAGGGCGAACGTGACGGCCAGCGCCGCCGCGTCGGCGCCCAGCAGCTGCGCGGCGGGCCCGAGGCGCACGGTGTTGCGCCCACCGCCGAGCTCCCGCGTACCGCCGTCGCTTCTTCGCGGCGGATGGACCGTGTGGGCCTGTACGGCTGTTGCCTGTCCGGCGCCGGGAACCGGTGCACTCTCCATCGTCATCGCTCGGTGCGCTTCCTCATCGTGGGGCCGGACAGGGAGACAAGTTCCTGGTAGAGACCGGCAACCGCCCCCGCGGTCCGTCGGACGTCGAACGCCGCCCGGGCATGGCGCAGGGCCCGGCGGGACACCGCCTCGCGCAGCCCGGGATCGGTGAGCAGCGCGGTGAGCGATGCCGCCAGCGCCGCGGGGTCCTCGGGCGGTACGAGGAGGTGGTCCTCGTCGCCCGGCGCCACGCTCTCCCGCGCCCCGCTCACATCGCTCATCACCACGGCCCGGCCGCAGGCCATCGCCTCCAGCGGGGCCAGCGCCATGCCTTCCCAGCGGGACGGCAGGACGACGACGTCCGCCGCGTGGATCCACGGCCGTACGTCGGCGCTCGCCCCGGTGAACAGGACACCGGCCGGGGCCGCGTCCTCCAGGCCGGCGCGGTCGGGTCCGTCGCCGACCAGGACCAGGCGCGCTCCCGGTACCCGCATCCGGCGCCAGGCGTCGAGCAGGACGTCCTGGCCCTTCTGCCGGGTCAGACGGCCGACGCAGACGACGAGGGGGGCCTGCGCATCCACCCCGTCCAGCAGCGGCAGCGCGGCCCGGGCCGCGGCGCGGTCGGCGTGCCCGCCGGGGCGGAAGCGGTCGAGGTCGATGCCGTTGTGGATCACCGACCAGCGGGCGGTGATGCCGGCCTCCTGGCCGGTGCGCCGCTCGGACTCGCTGACACACAGGATGTGATCGGCCCAGCGTGCCCCGAACCGCTCCCAGCCCAGGGCCAGTTCGGCGGTACGGCCGGCCACGGCCTCGAAGGACCAGGCGTGCGGCTGGAAGACCGTCGGCACCCGGCCGCGTACCGCGATCCGTCCCGCGAGACCGGCCTTGGCGCTGTGCGCGTGCACCACGTGCGGGCGGCAGTCGCGGACGATCCGCCGCGCGGCCGCGACCTCACCGGCCAGCCGTGGGCCGGGGGCCCGGGTGGCGGACCAGTCCCGGACCTGAGCCCCGGCGGCGGCCGCCCCGAGGGCCAGCGGGCTCCCGGGCGGACAGGCCACCACGGGCCGCAGCCCGGCGCCGGCCTGGGCCCTGACGAGATCGGTGACGACCCGGGCCACTCCGCCGTCCACGGGCTGAACCAAATGAAGGACCGTCAATTGTCTTTCTTCAGTACGACGCATGTTCAGCACGTACGGCTCTCTTCGCTCAATCCGGTGAGTAAAGCCGAAGTGCACTTTGGCAGACATGTGGCGAAATCGTGCGCGTGACTCGCTCATACGACCACCTGGGGATTACTCGCACGATGCCGCTGATCAGGTGGTACGCGCGGCCGTTCCGTGTCCTTACGGAGGCGTCGGAATCAGGCGGCGAAAGGGGGTGCGGGAAGCGGCCGCAGGGGAATTCCGGGGCGCGGCGGCAGAATTGCTCCGGTCAGGTGTCACCCTGTTCGCCGCATCTTGTGGGCGGCCGTTCGCCACAGTACGTGGCAGCGCCATGTGTCTGACGGTCACGCAGTTCTATTGTCGGCAAAGGGCTCCACACGGGTGCCCGCGAAGGTGATGTCCGTGGCGTGGGCGATGACCTCCACCTCGTCGCCGAGGGCCCATTCGGCGACCCGGGACGCCATCGCCGCCGGAACGGCCTCGCTGATTCCCGGGGCAGCGGGGATGTCGTACGTGGCGTGGGCGTCGTGCGGCAGTACGACCCGGTAGTCCAGCGCCAGGGCCCGGCGGGCGGTGGCCAGGACGCACATCTCCGACATCACCCCGCACACGGCGAGCGACCGGGCCCCCGCGGCCGTCAGTGCGTCCTCCAGGGTGGTGCCCTCGAAGCCGTCGTCCTCGGTCTTGCGGATCACGGTCTCCGCCGGGCCGCCGTGGACCGGCAGGTGCAACTCCCACCCGGGGGTGTGCGGTTCGTCGGGCTCCCCGGCGGGCCCGTCGTTCTGCAGGTGGACGACGAGCGCCCCGGCCGCCCGGGCCCGGCGGAGGAGGCCGCCCACCCGGTCCAGCAGCCGGGGCGCGTCGGGCACCGGGTTCCCGCCCGCGACGAACGCCGACTGGAGGTCCACGACGAGCAGCGCCTGTACGGGCGCGGGAAGGGGGTTCATTCCGGCTCCGGCCTTCGTTCGCCGCGGCCGCGGGGTTGCGGCCCGGGGTGCCCATCCTCGCAGTCGGCGGCCCTTCGAAGGCCGCCGGCCCCGGGTCAGCCCGTTCGGTCGATGAGGAAGGGGATCAGGGTGAGCAGGTCCCCGCGCGCGCCCTCGGCGAGCTCCACCCCGTCCAGGCAGGTGCGGGCGGCCCGCAGCTGGTCCCGGGCCTCGGTGACCGCGGCCCGGCGCCCACCCGCCTCGTCCACCAGCTCGGCCGCCCGGCGCACCCCCGCCCCGTCGAGCGGTCCGGGGCCGGTGAGGAGGGCCTCCAGCCGCCGGGCCGCCGGGTGCTCGGACGCCAGGGCCGCGAGGACCGGGAAGGTCTTCTTGAGCCGCCGCAGATCGCTGTGCACCGGCTTCCCCGTGATCTGCGGATCGCCCCAGATCCCCAGCAGGTCGTCCACCGCCTGGAACGCCACGCCCAGGTGCCGTCCCGCCCGGTCCAGCGCATCGGCGACGGGCGCCGGAGCCCCGGCCAGCACCGCGCCCAGAGCGGCGGCGCAGCCGAGCAGCGACCCCGTCTTGTGCGTGGCCATCGCCCGGTACTCGTGCGGCAGGACCGCCTCGCTCCCCGTCCACGGCCGGGACTCGAAGAGCAGGTCCTGCGCCTGACCGTGCACCAGGTCGCCCAGCGCCCCCGAGAGATGGCGCACCGCGGCCGTGCCCGTCGGCCCGGGGACCTCCGTCAGGGTCCGGACGGCCAGCGCGAACAGCGCGTCCCCGGCCAGGACCGCGGGCCCGGTGCCGTACGCCTTCCATACGGTCGGGCGGCGGCGCCGGGTCTCGTCGCCGTCCATGATGTCGTCGTGGATGAGGGAGAAGGTGTGGATCAGCTCGACGGCGACCGCGCCGGTCACGCCGTCCCGGCCGCTGCCCCCGGCGGCCTCCGCGCCGAGCACCGCGAGCGCCTGGCGGACCCCCTTGCCCTGCGAGCCGGGGACCGGGTCGCCGTCGACCCCGCTCCAGCCGAGCGAGAAGGCGGCCGTCTCGGCGTGCCAGGGGTGGAGGCGGCGCACCGACTCCACCAGCGCGGGCCGGACGAGCTCGCGGCACCGGTCCAGTATCTCCGGTGCGGGCGCCTGCCGGGTCGTGGACAGCGTCATCGGACCCGGGCCTCCTCGTGCGGGGCGGCGGAACCGGTGCCGGGCCCGGCGGCTCGCAGCCGCGCGGCTGCCGGTTCTTCGGTGGGCTCCGCCGTTCGCCGCTGCGAGGCGGCGGGTTCTCCGGCGGCCCCGTCGGTTGCGGACAGACCCTCGCCGCGCCCGCCGGCCCCCTCGTGCTCCGCGGCCGGCTCCACACCGAGCTCCGCGTACGCCCGCTCCACCATCTCCCGGGCGTTGAGCAGCCCGATCCGGCTCAGCCTGCCCCGCAGCTCGTCCAGGTCCGCGGCCGTGGCCGCGCGGTCCCGGCCGAGCCGGGCGCGCGCCTTGACCAGGCCCAGGGCCGCCAGCGCCTCGCCCCGGGGTTCGGTCATCGCGCGGAACTCCGTGAGCGCCTGCTCGTAGACCTCGCGGGCCTCCTCGTACCGCCCGGCGCGGAAGAGCACGTTGGCGCGCATCTTGTGGTTGTAGGCCAGGGCGCTGGAGAGCTTCATCTCCCGGCAGGTGACCTCGGCCTCGGCGAGCAGGCCGAGCGCGCGCTCCGTCGCCCCGTCCCGGAGGGAAACGATGTCAGCGATGCCGCGCAGGGCCCAGGCCCGGCCGCGCCGGTCGTCGGCGTCGCCCGCGAGGACGGCCGCCTCCTCGAACATCTCCAGGGCCGAGTCGAGCTGCCCGGTGTTGCGGTGGATCTGCGCGATGCCCTCCAGCGCCCACACCGTGTGGCGCGCCTCGCCCCGGGCGCGGGCCTCGGCGAGCAGCTGCTCATGGAGGGTCGCGACCGTGGCGTAGTCGCCCTGGATGCGCCCGGTCTCGGCCAGTCCGGCGAGCGAGTAGCCACGCGCGACCACGTCCCCGCCGCGCTTGCCCAGCTCGGCGGCGAGCCCCAGCAGCCGGAACGCGAGGCGCAGCGAACCCCGTTGACGCGCCAGCGTCCCCCCGCTCCACAGCGCCCAGGCCATCGCCCCCGTCGCCCCGGCCGAGCGCGCGGCCCGGTAACTGGCCTTCCAGGCCCGGTCGGCCTCCTCGACCTGGCCCAGCCGGCGGTGTGCCTCGGCCACGGCGAGCCCGCTCCGCGCCACCTCCTCCTGGGAGCCGGAGAGTTCGGCCTGTTTCAGATGCCGTACGCCTTCGGCCAGTACGTCGGTCAGAGAGGCGTTCACCGACATCTTGGTGAGCGCGCCCTGGTACTCGGGCGCCAGTGCCTTGGTCTGCATGGGAGCCTTCCGCGCGGTGCCCGGGCCGGTCCGGTGTCCACTATGCTCTATGTGTATACATAGGGTGCATAGTTGGCCGGTTCTCCGAGCCCGGTACAGGTGGGGGCGGACGCCGCCCCTCTCGGGCGGCGAACCGTTCTGTCGGTGATCAAGACGGCAGCGGGGCGCCCAGGGTTGCTCGGACCGCGCAGGACGTTCTCCGGAGCGTCATCCGGGGACAGCCCGGACCTCTGCTGTCAGCGGACGCCCGGCGGCTCGTGCAGGCCGAAGGGGGAGCCCTGGTCGTCGCGGCACAGCTGGAACCGTCCGAACCGGGCGGCGGTCTCCTCGTCGTCGCCGAGGTCGGGACCCTCCAGGCTGCCGCCCAGTTCACGTACCTGCGCCACCGCTGCGGCCATGTCGTCGACCCGGAAGAAGAGGTACGGCCCGGCCCCCGGGTCGCCGCCGTGGACACCCCCCTGTCCGCTGGGCGTCCCGATCGCGTAGCCGCCCTCGCCGGAAGGGCCCGGCTCGAAGTTCCACCCGAACAGCGCCCCGTAGAACGTCCGGGCCTTCTCGGGGTCGTCCACCCCGAGCTCGAAGAAGGAGATCTCACCGGCCATCGCGGGCACCTGCCGTCTCTGCGGGGGCTGTACGCGCGCTGCGGGAACATGCACGCACGCTCCTTCCACGGTACGGCGGCGGACGGGCCCGCGCAGTGCCCGGCGGGGCCGCCAGGCCCTGTCCGGCCTGCTCAGTGCCCGGCGGACGGCACCCGGCAGTCCATGGGCCCCTTCCTGTACGCCGGCACCCCCCGGACGGGCCAACAGGAAGGGCGGTGACCCCCCGGCCGCGCTGGAATGGGCGGGTGACGGCACCCCCGGACGACTGCCTGGCACGCAACGAGTGGATCTGCGGCGCCTACCTCTCCAGCCGCCGGGAGATCCTCTGGGACGCTGCCCTCCAGCACCTCCAACTGACCGCGCTGGCCGTGGTCATCGGGCTCGCGCTCGCCGTCCCGCTGGCCCTCGCCGCCCGTCGCCTGCGCTGGGCCGCCGGTCCCGTGCTGGGGCTGACGACGATCCTCTACACCATCCCCTCGCTGGCGATGTTCTCCCTGCTGCTGCCGGTGTACGGACTCTCCGCCGCGCTCGTCGTCACCGGGCTCGTCCTCTACTCACTGACCCTGCTGGTCCGCAACATCCTCGCCGGGCTGCGGGCCGTCCCCGAGGAGACCCGGCAGGCCGCGCGCGGCATGGGGTACGGGCCCGTACGCCTGCTGCTCGCCGTGGAACTCCCGCTCGCCCTGCCCGCCGCCATGGCCGGACTGCGGATCGCCACCGTCTCCGCCGTCTCCCTCGTCACCGTGGGGGCGATCGTGGGCTACGGAGGACTCGGCAACCTCATCTACTCCGGCATGAACACCTACTTCAAGGCGCAGGTGCTGACCGCCTCCGTGCTCTGCGTCGTCATCGCCGTCGCCGCCGATGTGCTCCTCCTGGGAGCGCAGCGGCTGCTGACCCCCTGGACGCGGAGAGGGGGCCAGTGATGAAGACGCTCTCCGACACCTGGTCCTGGCTCACCACCGCCACCCACTGGTCCGGTCCCGACGGGATCTGGAACCGGCTCGGCGAACACCTCTATCTCACCGTCGTCTGCCTGCTCATCAGCTGCCTGATCGCGCTGCCCGTCGCCCTGGTCCTCGGTCATCTCGGCAAGGGCGGTGCGCTCGCCGTCAACATCTCCAACATCGGCCGGGCCGTCCCCACCTTCGCCGTCCTCGTCCTGCTGCTGCTCACCCCCGTGGGCACGTACGGCCAGTGGTCGACGATCATCGCGCTCGTCCTGTTCGCCGTGCCGCCGCTGCTCACCAACGCCTACGTGGGGATGCGCGAGGTGGACCGGGACGTCGTGCGGGCCGCCCGGGGCATGGGCATGAGCGGCCGCCAGATGCTGTGGAACGTGGAGCTGCCGCTCGCCCTCCCGCTGATCCTCACCGGCGTCCGGATCGCCGCCGTGCAACTGGTCGCCACGGCCACCCTCGCCGCCCTGGCCGGCGGTGGGGGACTGGGCCGGATCATCACCGCGGGCTTCAATCTCGCCTCCACCCCGCAGGTGGTGGCCGGAGCCGTCCTCGTGGCGGTCTTCGCGCTCCTCGTCGAGAGCCTCTTCGAGGCCGGGCAGCGCATCGCGCCCAGCCGGGGGAGGGAGGCCGCATGAGCCTGCTGAGCCTTTTGATCCGCGCCCGCCGGGCCCTCGCCGGGCTCGTCCTGCTCGCTGCCACCGCCTGCACCACCGGCCCCAGTCTGGAGAACCAGGGCGAGGTCACCGCGCCGCCCGGCGACAGCAAGGAGCTGACCATCGGTTCGGCCGGATTCACCGAGAGCGATCTGCTGGCCCAGATGTACGCCCTGCTGCTGGAGCGCGCCGGATACTCCGCCGACATCATCTCCGTGACCAACCGGGAGATCTACGAACCCGCCCTGGAGAGCGGCCAGATCGACGTCGTACCGGAGTACGCGGCGACCTTCGCCGACTGGCTGAACGCCAAGGCCAACGGCGCCGACGCCGCCCCCGTCGGATCACCCGACCTCGCCGCCACCATGAAGGCCCTGCGCGCCCTCGCGGCCCCGCGCGGGCTCACCGTGCTCGACCCCGGGCGGGCCGTCGACCAGAACGCCTTCGCGGTCGCCGCCTCCTACGCGAAGAAGCACAACCTCAGGACCCTGAGCGACCTCGGCCGCGCGAACCTCCCGGTACGGCTCGCGGCGGGCGACGAATGCGTACAACGGCCCTACTGCGCACCGGGCCTTGAGAAGACGTACGGCATCGACATCGTCGCCGTCGACCCCAAGGGCGTCGGCACCACCCAGGCGAAGCAGGCCGTCCAGAACGGTCAGGACCAGATGGTCCTGACCACCACCACCGACGCCACGCTCGACGAGTTCGGCCTGGTCCTGCTGGCGGACGACAAGAAACTGCAGAACGCCGACTACGTGGTCCCTGTCGTCAACCGGGCCCGAGCCGGAAGCGACGGGGTACGCGACGCCCTCGGCCGGCTCAACACCGTCCTGACCACCGCCGACCTGGCGTTCATGAACGAACAGGTCGACAGCTGGCGCAGGCTCCCCGAGGACGTCGCGCGCACCTACCTGGAGTCGAAGAAGCTCATCCCCAAGGGCTGAGCGCTCCGGTTCTCAAGGCCTCGGCGGCCAGGGCACCCCCGCCAGCAGAGGCAGGATCTCGGCCTCCTCGAAGTCGAGGTGGGCGGTCAACTGCTCCGTCATACGGGACAGTTCTCCGCGGAACCGGTCCGGCTCGGCGATGCCGACACCCGCCAGCAGCTCCGCGAGCGCCGACTGCACGGCCGCGATGGTCCGGTGCTCGTCCCGGAGCCGGTCGAAGACATGGCGGAGGTGGGGGTGGTAGCCCTCCATCGCCGGGAACATATGGCCGTCCTCGCTCGTGTGGTGGAACTCCAGCGCCTGGCAGAACGCCAGGCAGCGCTGCCGGATCTGGAGGCCGAGGCCGGGCGGGGGAGGTGCGCCGGCTCCCCGGTGGGCGGCCCTGGCGGCGAAGTGCGCTTCCGTCTCGGCGTGCACTTGGGCCAGTTGGCCGCGCAGCCAGGGGTGGACCTCGGTGAGCTTGTCCGCGAGAGAGGTGACATCGAGGGCCGGTGCCTGCGGATCGGGGAGCTCCAGGACCACGACCGGCAGTGCCCGGCCGGTCGCCGCCTGGTACTCGGCGTATCCGGGGGCCTCGGCCACCACCCGGGCGAAGAGCTCGTCGCGCCGGGGCCCTTCGGCGGGTACGGCGACGGTCTGGAACCCCTCGTCACCCAGCTCCACTTGGACGGTGGGGTGGGCGAGGAGGTTGTGGTACCAGTCGGGGTGGTGCGGCGCGCCGAGGTTCGAGCCGACGACCAGCAGCCGGTCGCCGTCGCGGACGTGGCCGAGCGGGGTGGTGTGCGGCTGCCCGGTGCGGGCGCCGGTGGTGGTCAGCAGGAGGAGGTCGGAGCCGGCGAAGGGGCCGCCGACCTTGCCCGCGTTGGCACGGAACTCATCGATGACGGACTGCTGGAAGGCAGAGGGCATGGGTGTTCTGGGTCTCCCGGAAGAAGGTGTGGACACGGCGCGGCGCGGCGCGCGGGTACGGCCGGAACGGCGGCACGCGCGGTCGCGGAGGCGTCAGATGCGGTGGGCGGTGAGTGAACTCATCACGTCGTCCCTGGAAGAAGGTGCCGGCTTGACCGTCGGCCGGCCCAGATCTCTTTGGCCGACGTCACGCTGCACGCGGACCATTAGAACGAGGACGCCCGGAGCTGTCAACGTGAGGCGGCCGGCCGGGCCCGGCGCGCGGAAAACGCGTTGCCCGCCCGTTCGGAGCCTGTGACGCTCGGGCCCATGCCTGAACAACAGACCCTCCCGCCGCAGCCTTCCGTTCGCCGTACGGACCAGGTCACCGCCTTCTTCTCGCGCGGCCGCTCGTACACCGAGCGGGAGGTCAACGAGGCGCTGCTGACCGTCCACGAGGACTGCTCCGCGCTGCGCCGCCACCTGGTCGTCGCCGGACTACTGGTCCGCCCCCGGGACGGCAGCAGCTACCGGCGCGTGAGGTGACGTGCCGCCCCTGCGGTCCGGGATGAGATCCTGAACCCATGGGGATACTGCGCAACGCGTGCACGCGATGCACGCGACGGGGACGGCTGCGGCGAGGCGTATGCCGCCGGTGCCGGCTGAAGAAGCACGGGGCCGACGCGGCCGATACGGGTACCGACGTGGTGGAGGTCGTGGTGGAGACCGGGGCGCTGGGGGCGATAGGCCGGGTGTTCGGCGCGATCGTCCGCGCCCTGCTCAACTGACAGACCGTACAAGGAACGTATCGACGGCGGCCGGGCCCTCTCACGCGTCCGCCACCGAGTCGAAGTCCACCTCCTCGCGCCCCACGCCCTGCGCGTCCGCGTCCACCGACCGGCGCAGCGCCTCGTGGAGCTTCGCGGGGGTCAGGACCCCGAGGAACCGGGCCCCGTCCAGCACCGCCACCCACCCCGCGTCGTGCTGGAGCATCTCACTGAAGGCCTGCTTCAGCGGGGCCCCGACCGGCACCCACGCCTCCATCCGGCGGGCCAGCTCGCCCACCGTCCCCCGCTCCCCGGCGCTCCGCAGCGCATCCGCCGACACCCAGCCGTGCAGCTCGCCCGTGCCGTTCAGCACCACCGCCCAGCGGGCCCCCGCCGCCTGCAGCCGGTCCGCCGCCACCGGGGCGGGCTCCTCCAGCCGGGCCACCGGCGGCTCCTCCAGGTCCTCCGGCTCGATCGCGGTCACCGACAGCCGCTTCAGCCCCCGGTCCGAGCCGACGAATTGAGCCACGTACGGGGTCGCCGGGGTGCCGAGCACGGCGGCCGGGGTGTCCAGCTGCTCGATGCGCCCCTCCCCGTACACCGCGATCCGGTCGCCCATCCGCACGGCTTCCTCGATGTCGTGCGTGACCAGGAGGACCGTCTTGCGCACCCGCTCCTGGAGGGCCAGGAACTCGTTCTGCAGCCGCTCCCGCACCACCGGGTCCACCGCCCCGAACGGCTCGTCCATCAGCAGCACCGGCGGATCCGCGGCGAGTGCCCGCGCCACGCCCACCCGCTGGCGCTGGCCGCCGGAGAGCTGCGACGGATAGCGCGAGCCGTACGTCTTCGGGTCCAGGCCCACCAGGTCCAGCAGCTCCGCCGCCCGCTCCCGGGCCCGCGCGCGCTTCCAGCCGACCAGCGCGGGGACGGTCGCGGTGTTGTCCAGGACCGTGCGGTGCGGGAAGAGGCCGACCTGCTGGATCACATAGCCGATCCGGCGGCGCAGCTTCACCGGGTCGATCCCGGCGATGTCCTCACCGTCCACCAGGATCCGGCCCGACGTCGGCTCGATCAGCCGGTTCACCATCATCATCGTGGTCGTCTTGCCGCAGCCGGAGGGCCCGACCAGGGTCACCAGCTCACCTTCCGCCACCTCGAAGGAGAGCCCGTCGACCGCCTTCGTACCGTCCGGGTAGACCTTGCCGACCTGCTCGAACCGGATCATGTCCGCACAGTAGGAGCGCCCCGGGCGCGGCGCACACGGACCGGGACTGTCCGGGTCACCCGCCGCTGTGCCGGCCGCCGGTAGCCATGTGCTGAACTGGGCCGGACCCTCGACCCAGGAGCATCCTGTGAACAGCTACCACCAGCCCGGTGTCGTCCTCACCGACCGGCGTTTCACCGTTCCCCTCGACCACAGCGACCCCGGCGGCGAGCGGATCGAGCTGTACGGGCGCGAGGCCGTGGCCGCCGGGCGGGCGGGCGAGGAGCTGCCCTGGCTGGTCTATCTGGAGGGTGGTCCCGGCTTCGGCGCCCGCCGGTTCGTCGGTACGGAGGCCTGGCTCGGCCGGGCGCTGCGCGAGTTCCGGGTGCTCCTGCTCGACCAGCGCGGCACCGGACTGTCCACCCCCGCCAACCGGCAGACCCTCCCGCTGCGCGGCGGCCCGCGCGAACAGGCCGACTACCTGGCCCACTTCCGCTCCGACGCGATCGTCCGGGACTGCGAGCTCATCCGGTCCCGGCTCACCGGCGGTGCGCCCTGGACGGTGCTGGGCCAGTCCTTCGGCGGGTTCTGCGCGGTCCGCTACCTCTCCGCCGCGCCCGAGGGCCTCGCGGCGGTCCTCATCACCGGCGGGCTGCCCTCGCTGGACGCCCACGCGGACGACGTGTACCGGGCCGCGTACCCCCGTATCGAGCGGAAGGTCGCCGCGCACTACGCCCGCTATCCCCAGGACGTCGAGCGGGGCCGCGCGATCGCCGGGTACCTGGCCGAGCACCGTCCCGAGAGCGCCGGGTACCGGCTGACGCCCGAACTCTTCCAGTCGCTCGGCCGCATGCTGGGCGGCGGCAGCGGCAGCCACCAGCTCCACTACCTGCTGGAGAACGCGTTCGTCCGCACCCCGCACGGCACCGAGCTCTCCGACGCCTTCCAGGAGGCCCTGCGCTCCGCGTCCTCGTTCGCCGGGCACCCGCTCTACGCCCTCATCCACGAGTCGATCTACGGATACGGCGAGCGCGCCACCGACTGGTCGGCCGAGCGGGTGCGCGCCGAGTTCCCCCAGTTCGACGCGGCTACGGCCCTGGCCGGCGACGGGCCGGTCCTCTTCACCGGCGAGACCATCCACCCCTGGCACTTCGACATCGACCCGGCGCTGCGCCCGCTGCGCGAGACCGCCGAGCTGCTCGCCCGGCGCACCGGCTGGCCCGCGCTGTACGACCCCGAGCGGCTCGCCGCCAACCAGGTGCCCGTCGCGGCCGCCGTCTACCACGACGACATGTACGTGGACACCGAGCACTCGCTGCGCACGGCGGCGGCGATCCGGGGGCTGCGCACCTGGGTGACGAACGAGTACGAGCACGACGGCGTGCGCACCGGCGGACCGCGGGTCCTGGACCGGCTGCTGGCGATGGTCAGGGACGAGGTCTGACAGGGACGGGCGTCAGCGCTGGAGCGCCTCCAGCGTGGCGTCCAGGTCCGTGGTGCCGGAGCGCGTGGCCTGGTTGTACGGCAGCTTCGACAGGACGGCGGCCATGCCGCAGGTGTTGGTGACGGCCGAGAAGACCAGGCCCGAGCCGATGCCTGCGGAGAGCCAGCGAGCGGCCGGGAAGCGGATGCCCGCGACCAGGCCCGCCACCACCAGCGAACCGGCCGCGAGCCGCACCTGGCGCTCCATGGCCCAGGTGGCGCGGGCTCCCTCGGGCCGGTCCAGGCCGCGGCCGTCGCCCTCCCAGGCGGACGTGCCGCCGGTCAGGGTGGCGGCCTCGATGTCGGCGCCCGCGAGGATCTCGCAGGCCCGGGTCGAACGGACGCCGGAGGCGCACACCACCAGCAGCGAGCCGCGGGCGGAGGCGGACTTCAGGGCGGGCAGGGCGTCGGGCAGCTTGTCGAGCGGGATGTTCAGCGCGCCGGGCACATGGCCTGCGGCGTACTCGCCGGGAGCCCGCACATCGATCACGGTGAACTCCTCCAGACGGGCTGCGGCCTGGGCGGGGGAGAGGGAGGCGGGGCTGGTCACGAGCGGGTTCCTTTCGTCGACCGGGGCTGCGCGCGGGAGGGCTGGGACTCTACACGTGTCCCAGCGTCGCGGAGCGGGCTCACATTCCCCCCGCCTACCCGGAGATCCGCCGGTCACGGGCCCGCCCCGGTGATCGTCGGTAGCCTGCGGGTATGACGCAGCAGCCGCTCGAACCCCTGCCCGCCGACTGGAGCCGCGCCCTGGCCGTGGTCGCCCACCCCGACGACCTGGAGTACGGCGCGGCCGCCGCCGTGGCCGACTGGACCGACGGCGGCCGTGAGGTCGTCTATCTCCTCGCCAGCCGGGGAGAGGCCGGGATCGACACCCTGCCGCCCGAGGAGTGCGCCCCCGTGCGCGAGCGGGAACAGCGGGCGAGCGCCGCCGTCGTCGGTGTCCGCACGGTGGAGTTCCTGGACCACCGTGACGGGGTGATCGAGTACGGCATCGGGCTGCGCCGCGACATCGCCGCCGCCATCCGCCGCCACCGCCCGGAGCTGGTCGTCACCCTCAACCACCGGGACACCTGGGGAGGCGTCGCCTGGAACACCCCCGACCACCGGGCGGTCGGCCGGGCCACCCTGGACGCCGTCGCCGACGCGGGCAACCGGTGGATCTTCCCGGAGCTGACGGAACAGGGCCTGGAGCCGTGGGACGGGGTGCGCTGGACCGCCGTGGCGGGCAGCGACCGGCCCACGCACGCGGTCGACGCGACGGCCGGGTTCGAGCGGTCCGTGGAGTCCCTCCTCGCGCACCGCACGTACATCGAGGCGCTGAGCGACGACGAGCCGGAGACGTACTGCCGGACCTTCCTGGAAGGCATGGTGCGGGCCGAGGCCGACCGGTTCGGCGGGCGTCCGGCCGTCACCTTCGAGGTCTTCGCCCACTGACACCACCGGGCACCACCGGGGGCCCATGACACCACCGGGGACAGCGGAGCGGTATTGACAATCCGGCTTGCCGATTCTGCAATGGGCCCATGAAGGAACACGACCGGGACGATCCGGAACTCGACGCCGTACTCACCGGGGTCGGCCCCCGGCTGCGCCGCCTGCGCAAGGACCGGGGAGTCACCCTCTCGGCGCTCTCCGCCGCCACCGGAATCTCCGTCTCCACGCTCTCCCGGCTGGAGTCCGGCGGCCGCCGCCCCAGCCTGGAGCTGCTGCTCCCGATCGCCCGCGCCCACGAGGTCCCGCTCGACGACCTCGTGGGCGCCCCGCCCGTCGGGGACCCCCGGGTGAGGGCCAAGCCGATCGTGCAGCACGGCCGGACGATGCTGCCGCTGACCGCCCGTCCCGGCGGGCTCCAGGCGTACAAGATGGTGCAGGAGGCGGGCAGCGGCGAGCCGCCGGAGCAGCGCACCCACGAGGGGTACGAGTGGCTGTTCGTGCTCTCCGGGAAGCTGCGGCTGCTGCTGGCCGAGCACGATCTGGTGCTGGAGCCGGGGGAGGCCGCCGAGTTCGACACCCGGCTGCCGCACTGGTTCGGTCCGGCGGAGGACAAGCCGGTGGAATTCCTCAGTCTCTTCGGCCCGCAGGGCGAGCGCATGCATGTGAGGGCGAAGCCGAAGCGGGGCTGAGGGGGCTTCGTGACGGGCCCGCCGGGGTGTTCCCAGATGGGCAAGCGACCGCTTAGTATGCGCCGGAGCAGTGGTAATGCCGACAGCGGCAGCGGTTGCTGCCGACAGTGTTGTGGAGGCCCCTCATGCAGGCATGGCGAGTGCACCGGAACGGCGAGCCGGGCGAGGTGATGAGCCTGGAGGAGACGGACCGGCCCACCCCCGGCGACGGGCAGGTGCTCGTCCGGGTCACCGCGGCGAACGTCAACTTCCCCGACGCCCTGCTCTGCCGGGGCCAGTACCAGGTGCGGCCGCCGCTGCCGTTCACCCCCGGCGTCGAGGTGTGCGGCACCACGGAGGACGGGCGGCGCGTCCTCGCCACCCCCGCCCTGCCGTACGGCGGTTTCGCCGAGTACGTCGTCGCGGACGAGGCGGCCCTGCTGCCCGCCCCCGACGCACTGGACGACGCCGAAGCGGCCGCCCTGCACATCGGCTACCAGACCGGCTGGTTCGGCCTGCACCGCCGCGCCCGCCTCCAGGCCGGGGAGACGCTCCTCGTCCACGCGGCGGCGGGCGGGGTCGGCAGCGCTGCCGTCCAGCTCGGCAAGGCCGCGGGCGCCACCGTGATCGGGGTCGTCGGCGGCCCGGAGAAGGCGGCCGTCGCCCGCGGGCTCGGCTGCGACCTGGTCATCGACCGGCGCAGCGAGGACATCGTCGGTGCGGTGAAGGAAGCCACCGGCGGGCGCGGCGCGGACGTCGTCTACGACCCGGTCGGCGGCGACGCGTACGCCAAGTCCGTCAAGTGCATCGCCTTCGAGGGCCGCGTCCTCGTCGTCGGCTTCGCCAGCGGCAACATCCCGGCCCCGGCGCTCAACCACGCCCTGGTGAAGAACTACTCCATCGTCGGCCTGCACTGGGGCCTCTACAACGCCAAGGACCCCGCCGCCGTCCGCGCCTGCCACGACGAGCTGACGAAGCTGGCCGCCCAAGGGATCGTCAAACCCCTGGTCAGCGAGCGTGTCGCGATGGCCGGAGCGGCCGAGGCCGTCCAGCGCGTCGCCGACGGCACCAGCACCGGCCGGATCGTCGTGCTGCCCGGAGGCGCCCGATGAGCCCCGCCGTCGACGCCACCGAGGTCCGCCGCCGCACCCACGAGCTGCTCGCCGCGCACCCGCCCGCCACCACCGGCCGCACCGACTTCCTCAAGGCCCGCTTCGACGCCGGACTCGCCTGGGTCCACTACCCGGAGGGGCTCGGCGGACTCGACGCGCCCCGCTCCCTCCAGCAGGTCGTCGACGCCGAACTCGCCGCGGCCGACGCGCCCGACAACGACCCGCGCCGCATCGGCATCGGCCTCGGCATGGCCGCGCCCACCATCCTCGGCTTCGGTACCGACGAGCAGAAGCGGCGCTTCCTGCGCCCCCTGTGGGTGGGGGAGGAGGTCTGGTGCCAGCTCTTCAGCGAGCCCGGCGCCGGCTCCGACCTCGCGGCGCTCGCCACCCGGGCCGTCCAGGGCGATGACGGCGACTGGACCGTCGACGGGCAGAAGGTCTGGACGTCCAGCGCCCATGTGGCCCGCTGGGCGATCCTCATCGCCCGCACCGACCCGGACCTCCCCAAGCACCGGGGCATCAGCTACTTCATCTGCGACATGACCGACCCGGGCGTCGACGTCCGGCCGCTGCGCCAGATCACCGGCGAGGCCGAGTTCAACGAGGTCTTCCTCTCCGGCGTACGCATCCCCGACAGCCACCGGCTCGGCCCCGTCGGCGAGGGCTGGAAGGTCGCCCAGACCACCCTGATGAACGAGCGCGTCTCCATCGGCGGCTCCCGCATCCCCCGCGAGGGCGGCATGATCGGCCCGGTCTCCACGACCTGGCGCGAACGCCCCGGCCTGCGCACCCACGACACCCACCAACGCCTGCTCACCCTCTGGGTGGAGGCCGAGGTCGCCCGCCTCACCGGGGAGCGGCTGCGCCAGCAGCTCGTCGCCGGACAGCCGGGACCCGAGGGCTCGGGCATGAAGCTCGCCTTCGCCCGCCTCAACCAGGAGATCAGCGGCCTGGAGGTCGAACTCCTCGGAGACGAGGGCCTGTTGTACGGCGACTGGACCATGGTCCGCCCGGAGCTGGTCGACTTCACCGGACGGGACGCCGGCTACCGCTATCTGCGCTCCAAGGGCAACTCCATCGAGGGCGGCACCAGCGAGGTCCTGCTGAACATCGTGGCGGAACGCGTCCTCGGACTGCCCGCCGAGCCCCGCAACGACAAGGACGTCGCCTGGAAGGACCTGAGCCGATGACCGTGCCCACCCAGCCCCCCGCCACCCCCGACCTGCTCTACTCCCAGGACGAGGAGGACCTGCGCTCCGCCGTACGCGCCCTCCTCGCGGACCGGGCCGACGCGCCGACGGTGATCGCGGCGACCGAGTCCGACACGCCGTACGACCCCCGGCTGTGGGAGGCCCTCGCCACCGGCATCGGCGCCGCCGGACTCCTCGTACCGGAGAAGCTCGGCGGCCAGGGCGCGTCCCACCGGGAGGCCGCCGTGGTCCTGGAGGAGCTGGGCCGCAGCGTGGCCCCCGCCCCGTACCTGACCAGCTCCGTCGTGGCGACCGAGACGCTCCTCGCGCTGGCCGGCGGTGAGGACGGACCGGCCGCGGCGCTCCTGCGCGAGCTGGCCTCGGGCGCCCGTACGGCCGTGCTCGCCGTCCCCTTCGCCACCCCGCCCGCAGGGGCGGACGCGGCACTCACCTCACGGGACGGGACGGTACGCGGCATCGCCGACGCGGCGGCTGCCGACGTCCTGCTGGTGCCGACGCCTAAGGGCCTGTACGCCGTCGGGGCCGCGGCCCCCGGAGTGGCGGTGGAACCTCTCGTACCGCTCGACCTGACCCGCCCGCTCGCCACCCTCACCCTGTCCGGCGCGACCGGGACCCTCCTCGCCGACGCGGTCACGAGCGCCACCGCCGTACGGCGCGGTCTGCTCGCCGGAGCCGGTCTGCTCGCCTCCGAACAGCTCGGGATCGCGGAGTGGTGCCTCGCCGAAACGGTCCGGTACACCCGCGAACGCCACCAGTTCAACCGGCCCGTGGGCTCGTTCCAGTCGCTCAAGCACCGGATGGCGCAGCTCTGGCTGGAGGTCGTCTCGGCCCGCGCCGCCGCCCGCAACGCCGCCGACGCTCTCGCCACCGACAGCCCCGACGCCCCGCTCGCCGTCGCGGTGGCCCAGGCGTACTGCTCGGGCGTCGCGGTCCACGCCGCCGAGGAGTGCGTACAGCTCCACGGCGGGATCGGGATGACGTGGGAGCACCCGGCGCACCTCTACCTCAAGCGCGCCAAGGCGGACTCGGTCGCCTACGGCTCGGCGGGCAGCCACCGCGAGGCCGTCGCGGAGCTGGCGGAGCTGCCGGCTCCGTAGCGCTGGACCACCTCCGGACGCGCCGGTCCGCTCGTCCATTGCGGTGGTGTGCGCGTGCGGGGCGATCCGTTCCGCCC
This sequence comes from Streptomyces microflavus, assembly GCF_014650075.1. Classification (GTDB taxonomy): domain Bacteria; phylum Actinomycetota; class Actinomycetes; order Streptomycetales; family Streptomycetaceae; genus Streptomyces; species Streptomyces microflavus. Next base: position 674,096 of record NZ_BMUG01000003.1, read on the forward strand.
CGGTGGGCGTTTGTCCGTGGGGCGCGAGTGCGCTCGGGCATACGACCGACAAGGGTGTGAGGCAGGCGATGACGGACATGGATCGCAGGAGGGTTCTGCGGCTGACCTCGGCGGCGACCGTCGCCGGGGGACTGGTCGCCGGGGCGGGCGGCCCCGCCCACGCGGCAGGCAGGGCGGACCGCCGGACCGTCCTGACCGGTAGGCGCACGGGCGCGAACATCCCGGACGTCCTCACGGCCGGCGTCCCGTACTTCGTCCGGTACGACCTGATCGACGCACAGGGCGACAGCGTGGGCACCGAGAACGCGCACTGCCTGCCTGTCGCCGTGGGGCTGGACGGCTCGTTCGTCCTGGCGACGCTGGTCCTGAGCCTCGACGACGGCCTGATCACGGCTGCCACGGCCTTCCAGCGGCCGCTTCCCGCCGTGACCGAGTCCCCGGTGAACCCTCAGCCGTGGTCCCACGTCTTCGCGATCACCGGAGGGACGGAGGCCTATGCGGGCGCGGCCGGCTCGATCACGATCGACCACCGGACGAGGGACGAGGACGTGCTCACCATCGACCTGACCGACGCTTCGACGTAGGCGGGCGAGGCCGGTCTCCTCAGCGGCCACCCCCTGTCGTACCGGCCCTGGTAACCACGTCCCGCCTGTCGGGGCGGGGTGTACCAGGGCCTTTTACGTGCTGTTTAATTGCATGTTGTTCGCAATAACAGTCGATCTTGAACAGGGATGTGCAGAGTATGACGGCCCGATCGATACGGGGGGCGGTCGCCGCCACGCTGGTGACCGCACTGTCCCTGACCGCGGCAGCCTGCTCCAACCCGGACAGCCCCACGAACGGTTCCGGGACCGGGACCACCTCGGCCGTCGTCGGCATCGCCTACGAGCCCGACAGCCTGAGCCCGCTGCTCGGCTACGGCAAGGACGGCAACTCCAAGATCTTCGACGGGCTCCTCGCCCTGGACGCGGACATGAAGCTGCGGCCCGCGCTCGCCGCCGAACTCCCCGAGGTCAGCGCCGACGGGCTGACGTACACGTACAAGCTGCGCCCCGGCGTGAAGTTCAGCGACGGCAAGGCGTTCGGCGCCAAGGACGTCGTCTTCACCTACCGCACCATCCTCGACGCGAAGACCAACAACCCCTCCCGCACCGAGCTGGACGCCGTCAAGGACGTCACCGCGCAGGGCGAGGACACCGTCGTCTTCACGCTCAAGTACCCCTACGCGCCCTTCGCCCAGCGCACCGTCCTGCCCATCGCCCCCGAGCACATCGCGGGCAGGCAGGACGTCAACACCGGCGCCTTCACCACCCGGCCCGTCGGCACCGGGCCGTACGTCCTCACCAAGTGGTCCAAGGGCGAGAAGCTCAGCTTCACCGCCAACCCCCACTACTGGGGCGGCGAACCCGAGGTGAAGAAGTTCACCATGGCGATCATCAAGGACGACGACGTGCGCGCCACCCGGCTGCGCTCCGGCGACCTGGACGGCGCGATCCTGCCGCCCAACCTGGCCAAGGGCTTCGAGGACGACAAGGCGAAGAAGACGTACGCCGCGGCCACCTACGACTACCGCACGGTGACGCTGCCCACGCACAACAAGGTCGCCGGTGACACCGCCGTGCGCCGCGCCCTCGACGTCGCGGTCGACCGGCAGACCATGGTCGACGCCATCCTCAACGGCAGCGGCAAGCCCGCCTACGGGCCGGTCCCCACCGACAGCGAGTGGTTCACCAAGGGCACCGAGCGCACCCACGACCTCGCCGCCGCGAAGAAGATCCTGGACGAGGCCGGCTGGATCCCCGGCAAGGACGGCGTCCGGGTCAAGGACGGCGTGCGTGCCGCGTTCCCGCTCTGGTACCTCACCGGTGACAAGCTCCGCCAGGAGCACGCCCTCGCCTACGCCTCCGACGCCAAGAAGGCGGGCATCGCCATCACCGCCGAGGCCGGGACCTGGGAGGTCATCGAGCCCCGGATGAAGCACGACGCCGTCCTCGCGGGCGGCGGCTCGCCCGCCGACCCCGACTTCGACCAGTACACCCTGCTGAAGTCCTCCCTCGCGGGCGACGGCTTCAACAACATGGCCTGGTACGACAACAAGGCCGTGGACGCGGCGATCGAGGCGGGCCGCAGGAGCGGGGACAAGGCCGAGCGCAAGAAGGCCTACGACACCGTCCAGCGCGAGCTGGTGAAGAACCCCGGCTACACCTTCCTCACCCACATCGACCACCTCTACGTCGTCGACAACCGCTTCGGCGCCCTCACCACCCAGGTCGAGCCGCACGACCACGGGCTGGCATCCGGCCCCTGGTGGAACGTCGAGCAGTGGAAGCCCGAAGGCACGGCAGACACGGGAGACACGAAGAAGTGAGCCACCGCCTCCCCTGGGGGCCGATGGCACGGATGACGGGACGGCGGGCCCTGTTCGCCGTCCCGGTCCTCCTCACCGTCACCTTCGGCGTCTTCGCCGTCGCCGCCGCGTCCCCCTTCGACCCCGTCAAGGCGTACACGGGCACCGCGGGCCTCACCGCCTCGCAGGAGAACCTGGACCAGATCCGGGCCAACCTCGGCGTCGACCAGCCGCTCGTCACCCGCTGGTGGAACTGGCTGACCTCGGCGCTCCAGGGCGACCTCGGCGACTCCAGCGTGATGCGCCAGCCGGTAGCCGACGTGATCGCCGAACGCATGGGCTGGTCCGTCCTGCTCGCCGCCTCCGCCTTCCTGATCGCGATCCTGCTCGGCACCGGACTCGGCGTCCTCGCCGCCCGCAGGCCCGGCGGCTGGCTCGACCGGGGCGTCAGCTCCGCCGCGTACACCCTGGAAGCCGCCCCCGCCTTCTGGCTCGGCCTCCTCGCGATCTGGCTCTTCGCCCTGAAGCTGGACGTCCTCCCGGCCGGCGGGCTCACCGACGCCGCCAGCGAGACCGTCACCTTCGGCCAGGTCGCCTCCCACCTGGTCCTGCCCGCCGCGGTCCTCGGGATCTCCCAGCTGCCGTGGTTCTTCCTCTACGTACGCCAAGGGGTCACCGACGCGCTCGCCGAGGACCCCGTGCGCGGGGCGCGCGCCCGCGGGCTGAGCGAGCGCACGGTGCTCCTCGGCCACGCCCTGCGCTCCGGGATGCTGCAGATGCTCACCCTGATCGGCTCCCGCGTCCCCGAACTCATCACCGGCGCGCTCCTCATCGAGACCGTCTTCAGCTGGCCCGGCATCGCCGCCGCCACCGTGGAGGCCGCCACCTCGGTCGACTTCTCCCTGCTCGCCGCGCTCACGGTGCTCGCCACCGCCGCCGTCCTGCTGGGCAACCTGCTCTCCGACCTGCTCTACGGGCTCGCCGACCCCCGGGTGGCCTTCGATGGCTGACACCGCCCTCGCCCACCCGGGCCGCACCACCCGCCGCGTGCGGGTGGCCACCTCCGTGACCGTCGTCGTCGCCGTCGCGCTCGCCGTCCTGATCGTGCCTCCGCTGGCCCAGCTCGACCAGCAGGCCGTCGACCTGTCCAACAAGCTGCACCCGCCCTCCTGGGCCCACCCCTTCGGCACCGACGACGTCGGACGCGACCTGCTGCTGCGCTGTGTCTACGGGCTCCGCGTCTCGCTGCTGGTCGGACTGGTCGCGGCCCTCACCGCCACCGTGATCGGTACGGCGATCGGCGCGCTCGCCGGGTCGTTCGGCGGCTGGCCGGACCGGGTCGTGATGCGGATCGTCGACACCCTGTCCTCCATCCCGCATCTGCTGCTCGGCATCTTCATCGTGGCGATGTTCCGGCCCGGGGTATGGCCGGTCATCATCTCGGTGGCCCTCACCCACTGGATCTCCACCGCCCGGATCGTCCGCTCCGAGGTCCTGTCGCTGCGCTCGCGCCCCTTCATCGACGCGGCCGTCTCCGGCGGTGCGTCCCGGGTCCGGGTCATCGTGCGGCACCTGCTCCCCGGGGTGCTGCCGCAGGCCGGGCTCGCGGCGGTCCTCATGGTGCCGCACGCCATGTGGCACGAGTCCGCGCTCTCCTTCCTCGGGCTCGGACTCCCCGCCCACCAGGCCAGCCTCGGCAACCTCGTCCAGTCCGCGCGCGGTTCGCTGCTCGCGGGGGACTGGTGGCCGACACTCTTCCCCGGCCTCTTCCTGATCATTCCGACCCTCGCCCTGGCGGGACTCGCCGGGGCCTGGCGCGACCGGATCAACCCGCGCCGGAAATCGGAGCTGATGCTGTGACCGCCGACCGTGAAACCCCGGTAACTCCTGTCCTCGACGTCCGCGACCTCTCCGTACGCTTCCGGATGCGCGGCGGCCGGGACATCGCGGCCGTCACCGACGCCCGCTTCTCCGTCGCGCCGGGGGAGTGCCTCGCCCTGGTCGGCGAGAGCGGCTGCGGCAAGTCGGTCCTGGCCTCCGCCCTGCTGGGCCTCCTCCCGGCCAACGCCGAGACCACCGGCAGCGCGGTGCTCGGCGGGGACACCGACCTGCTGACCGCCGGGGAGCGGACCCTCGCCCGTACGGTACGGGGACGGCGCATCGGACTCGTACCGCAGAGCCCGGCCGCCCACCTCACCCCGGTGCGCACGGTCCGCGCCCAGCTGGAGGAGACCCTGCGCGAGCTGACCGGGGTGCGTGGGGCCGCCGCCGTCCGGGACGCGGCGGGGGAGGCCGCCGCCCGGGCCTCGTTCCCGGCCGACCACCTGGACCGCTACCCGCACGAACTCTCCGGCGGCCTCGCCCAGCGCGCCGCCACCGCCCTCGCCCTGATCGGGGACGCCCCGCTGCTGCTCGCGGACGAGCCGACCACCGGGCTCGACCGGGACCTGGTCGAGCGGACCGTGGACGAACTCCGCCGCCACACCGACGAGGGCCGGGCGCTGCTGATCATCACCCACGACCTGGCGGCGGCCGAGCGGATCGCGGACCGGGTCGCCGTGATGTACGCGGGCCGGATCGTGGAGATCGCCGGATCCCGCCCCTTCTTCGGTGCACCCGGACCCCGCCACCCGTACGCCAAGGGCCTGCTCGACGCCCTGCCCGAACGGGACTTCGCCCCCATCCCCGGCATGCCGCCCGAACTCGGCGCGCTCCCCGACGGCTGCGCCTTCGCCGCCCGGTGCACCCGGGCCGACGCCCGCTGCACCGACGAACGCCCGGCCTTCGAGGACGCACTCGCCTGCCACCACGGGCTGACCGGCCGCGCCCACTCCCTCACGAAGGCGGCCGCCGATGCTTGAGCTGACCCGTATCACCGCCGGGTACGACCGCCGCGCCCCGGTCGTCCGCGATGTCTTCCTGAGCGTCGGGTACGGCGAGGCGGTCGGACTGCTCGGCCCCAGCGGCTGCGGCAAGTCCACCCTGGCCAAGGTCGCCGCCCTCCTGCACCGCCCGGACGCCGGAACCATGACCCTCGACGGAACGGTCGTACGCGGCTGGCGGCACCGCGCCCCGCAGGAGCAGCGCACGGCCGTGGGCGTCGTCTTCCAGCAACCGCGGCTCTCCGCCGACCCCCGCCTCAGCCTGCGCGAACTGATCGCCCAGCCGCTCCGGTCCACCGGCCGCCGCCGCGAGGTCCCGGCCCGGGTGGCGGAACTGGCCCCGCTGGTCGGCCTCTCCGAGGAGCTGCTGGAGCGCCGCCCGCACGCGGTGAGCGACGGGCAGCTCCAGCGGGCCTGCCTGGCGCGGGCCCTTGTGCTGCGGCCGGGGCTGCTGATCTGCGACGAGATGACCGCGATGCTCGACGCCTCGACCACGGCCGCCCTGGTCGCCGTGGTGGAGACCTACCGCGCGGAGTCCGGAGCCGCGCTGCTGGCCGTCGGCCATGACCGCGTCCTGCTGGAGCGTTGGTGCGACCGGACGGTCCGCTGGGGCGAGCGGAGCGTGGAGCGTGTCCCGGTGGGGTGACGGCAGCCCCGAAGACCGCGTTCTCGCCGCCCCCGTGGCGCACGCCGACAACGACTCCAACTTCGGGGGCGGTGTGAACGCGGCGAACAACTGGAACTTCACGGCCGCCGCCGTGTGCCTTCAGGAGGTCGCAGTGGTTCCGGTCATGGGCGACTACGTCTCCGACCACGTGAACAACTGTTCCAACGGCAATGTCATCGACCACTCCGGCAGATGACGACGGCGCTCCTGACCGGCCGGGGTCCAGCCACGTGGGTGGCCGGACCCCGGCCAGTTCTCCGTGGGCGTGAAGAAATGCGGGACGTGGTCGACGGGCCGGAGTCCACCGCACCAACTCTTGGCAGGTACCTGATTATTTCACCCTGTGCGGCTCCATACTCATCGCGTCCGGCCCCCTTCGGACGCACCGTCAGCCGACCGCTTCAGGGAGCCCCCATGGCAGTTCCGTCAGCTCCGGCAGCCCCGACCCGCCGCCGCGCCCTCACCGTCACCCTCGCCACCGCGGCCGCCGTGATCGCCGCTCCCGCCGGGGTGGCCGCCGCGTCCCCGGCCGCCGTCGGGCGGCCCTCCGGGCCCCGCCCCCTCCGGCACGCCCACGCGCACAACGACTACCTCCACCCGCGTCCCCTGTACGACGCCCTCGCACACGGATTCACCAGCGTCGAGGCGGACATCTTCCTCGTCGACGGCGAGCTCCTGGTCGCCCACGACCCCGCCGGGCTCGACCCGCGACGCACCCTCGCCGCCCTCTACCTCGACCCGCTACGCGCCCTGGTCCGCGCAGGGCGCGGCAGCGTCCACCCGCACCACCGCGCACCGCTGCAACTGCTGATCGACATCAAGGCCGACGGCGTCGCCGCCTACCGGGAACTCGACCGGCAGCTCGCCCGCCACCGCTCACTGTTCACCCGCTACCACCACGGCCGCGTCCGCCCCGGCGCGGTCACCGCCGTCATCTCCGGCGACCGGGCCGCCCGGGTGCCGATGGAGGCCCAGCGCACCCGCCTCGCCTTCTACGACGGGCGCCTCGACGACCTCGGCGCCGCGTCGCCCGCCTCGTTCACCCCGTTGATCAGCGCGAACTGGACCCAGACCTTCGGCTGGCTCGGTGCCGGCCCCTTCCCCCGCGCCGAGCGCGACCGGCTCCGCACCCTCGTCGCCGCCGCCCACCGCGAGGGCCGTCGCATCCGCTTCTGGGCCACCCCCGACCTGCCGGGCCCGGAACGCGAGGCCGTCTGGAGCGAGCTCCTCGCCGCCGGGGTCGACCACCTGAACACCGACGACCTGGCCGGGCTCGAACGCTTCCTCCGCGCCCGTGCGGGCGCGCCCCGGGCCTCGTAACGCGTCACAGCACGGGAGTACCCGTTCGGCGGACACGCCAGTGCGCCGAACGGCCGCCCCGCTGCGCCACACTGGCGGCCGAATGCCGCAAATCCGGCGCGGCGGAGGAGGTTGGCCATGGTCATTTCGATCTCACTGGTGCTGCTGCTGACGGTCCTGGCGGTGATCTTCCTCCGCAACGGCGGGCTGAAGCTGTCGCATGCGATCGTCTGTGCCCTGTTGGGCTTCCTGCTGGCCAGTACGAGCATGGCGCCGACCATCCACGACGGGATCGGCGCCACCGCCAACCTGGTCAGCGGCCTGCACCCCTGACCTGTTCCGCCCGGGACCGTCCGCGCGGCGCCCGGCGATCCCGCACAATGGGCAGATGTCTTTCCCGCCCCCCGGACGGCACTCGGGCGCCGCCCACCACGAGTACTGCAACACCGGCCTCTGCTGCCGGTGCCAGATGCGTACCTGGACGACGAAAGCGGGCAACGAGCGCCTCTGCGGGCCCTGCGCCGCCTGCTGCCAGGTGTGCGGCCGGGCGCCCGCGCCCCATCTGGACGGGCTGGACGGCGGGGTGTGCGCCGAGTGCCGCGGCCTCTGCGGCCGCTGCAACGCCCCCAAGCGGCACGACGGGTCCTGCGGCTGCGACCGCTGGCGGGAGACCGCCAAGATCAACCCGCGCGGCTATGTCCTCCAGGCGCTGCCGCACCAGCTCCTCCAGGCGCTCGGCGGCCGGGTCCCCAGCACCGTCCACGACCTGATCCACCAGGAGCTGGGCCGCAACCGCAGCGCCGGTCTCCTCCGCGAGCGCATCGAACGCCGCTGGAACCTGCGCTGGGCCCACGCGCTCAACGAGAAGGACGAGGACGGCCGTCGCCGCTGGAGCGCCCAGGACATCGCCGAGCAGCTGCTGATGCCCGGCTCCTGCTCCGACCCGCAGTGCGAGGACGGCCACCTCGTCACCACCGACACCCCGTGCACCCGCTGTCGGCAACCGCTGCACCGCTTCGTCACCTCGGTCGCCGACCACACCGCGACCCCGGAGCACGCCCACGCGGCGGCGGCCCGGATCCGCCGGGCGATGCTGGAGAACCGCTCGCACAGGAAGCCCCCGCCGCGCGGATAGGCGGGCGGACAGGCGGACAGGGGCGCGGATCGGCGTGTTGCGGGGCGTTGCCGCACGTGGCGCGGTGTTGCGGTGGTGTGTCGCGCCCGCGAAACCTCCTGCTTTCCATGGACACCTCAAGGGGCGCGCCCTAACGTCGGGCGGCGGCGCGACCCCCGTCCGTAACCGAGGAGCCCGATGCCCCCGCCGTACCGCCGTGCGCTCACCCGCGTCCTGGCCCTGACGCTCGCCGTCGCCTCCGCCACGCTCCTGGGGCCCGTGGCCCCCGCCGTGGCCGACGACATCCCCAGGGCTCCCGGCCACCGCCTGGTCGCCGACTACCAGGGCGCGCCGGCCACCGCCTCTCCCGTTCCCGGGCAGGCGCCCCCGCAACATCCGTACCTCGCCCCCAACGGCCGCAGCGGCATGCACGCGGACGCTGCGGGCAGCGGCACCCACCCGTACTCCGGGCCGCTCGGCCGGAACCCCGAGGTGGCCAGTGAGAAGATCGCCCCGGTCGGCGGCGAGTGCGCCACCGCCACCTTCGACGCCGCCGGCCGGCTGATCACGGTCTGCGGGACCTTCACCGGCTTCCTCCTCAAGCTCCTCGACCCGCGCACGCTCGACACGCTCGCCGAGTACAAGCTGCCGCAGCGCTCCTCGACCGTCGAGGCGATCACCACGCTCGACTTCACCAAGATCTTCAAGGACACCTCGGGCGGCGCCTACTTCTACCTGGACGACCAGGACCGGGTCGTCCTCGCCGACTCCCGTCAGCACGTCCTGCGGATCGCCCACCGGCAGAAGGCGGACGGCCGCTGGGCGTTCGTCGTCGAGGACGACTGGGATCTCACCGGTCAGGTCCCGCACGACTGCGTGAGCTGGACCAACCTCTTCCCCAGCGGCACCTGTGACCCCGTCACCTCCGTGATGCCCGACTGGCAGGGCCGGATCTGGTGGGTCACCCGGCTCGGCCGGGTCGGTACGGTCGACCCGGAGACCTCCGTCATCCGCTCCGTCCGGCTGGCCGGCGAGGAGATCCAGAACTCCTTCTCCGTGGCCCGGGACGGGGTCTCCATCGTCTCCGACCACGCCCTGTACAGCTTCACGGCCGACCCCGACGGCACCCCGCGGATCCAGTGGCGCCAGACCTACGACCGGGGCACCGGCACCAAGCCCGGCTCGGTGAACCAGGGCTCGGGCACCACCCCGGACCTCTTCGGGACCGGTGGGGAGTACGTGGCGATCACCGACAACGCGGACGACCGGATGAACGTCCTCGTCTACCGCCGGGGCACGGACGTCCCCGCCGACCGCCGCCTCGTCTGCTCGGTCGCGGTCTTCGGCTCCGGGCGGTCGACCACCGACAACTCCCTCATCAGCTGGGGCGACAGCCTCGTCGTCGAGAACAACTTCGGCTACGAGAACCCCACCTCCCTGCTGCTCGGCCGCAGTGTCGTCGGCGGTGTCACCCGCATCGACGTGCGGCCCGACGGCAGCGGCTGCGACACGGTGTGGGAGAGCGCCGTCCGCTCACCCTCCACCGTGCCCAAGCTCTCCACCGCCAACGGGCTGCTCTACTTCTACGAGAAGGAGCCCAACGTCCTCGGCATCGACGCCTGGTACCTGACCGCGGTCGACTTCCGTACCGGTGAACGCCGCTGGCGCAGACTCACCGGCACCGGACCGGCGTACGACAACAACTGGGCGCCCATCACCATCGGCCCCGACGGAACGGCGTACGTAGGGGTCTTCAACGGCATCGTCGCTGTGCGCGACACCGGCTGAGGCGCCGAGGAGCACGCCGGCGGAGCACGGAAGTGCACTCCACCGCACGTGGCGACCGGCGCGCACGCCCTATGCTCGCGGCCATGGAGCAACGGGAAGTCGTGAAGCGCGTGATCGGCATCCTCACAGAGGCGCGCGAAATGCAGCGCCTGCTGGAGGCGGACCTCGAACGGGAAGACCTGGATGCGGGAGCGGGCGCCGTCACCGCCCTGCTGAACGAGACGATGCCCCACATCGCCATCCCCGACGATTTCTCCGTCGAGGAGGTGGTGACCGTGGTCGGGCGCGAGGTCGGCGGCGCGGTCGAGCAACTGGTGAGCGCCTTCACCCTCGCCTTCACCATGCTGGCGCAGGTGCACGACTCGGGGCAGACGGACGTCTCCTCGGCCGATGTCCTCCAGGACCTCGCGCTGCGGGTCGAGGCCGGCGGCCCCGAGGACGAGGACGAGGGCCCGGTGCTCTAGAACCCGTGGCGGCGGCCTCCTGCGTTCTCCGGTGTGCGTAGGCATAGTGGAGGGAGAAGCGTGAATCTCCTCGCGGTACGGAGGCAGCTGTGGGTAAGGGCACCGACATGGCCCGCGCGAAGGCGCGAAGGCTGAAAGGCATGAAGAAGGAGTCGGACGGCATCGCCCTCGGCGACGAGCGGATGAAGGCCGAAGGAAGGCAGGAGCAGGACGCGGCCCGTCGGCAGGAGGAGCGGGCACGCGCACTGCGGGAGGCCTCCGACCGCTGAGGCGGTGGGGCGCCCGTACCGTCGCGTTCAGCGCGTATGGTACGGGCGCCTCTCGCTGTGGTGACGGCGTGCCCCACGCCGTGGTGGCGGGGCGCCTTCGCCGTGGTGGCGGCGGGGTGGGAACCGCCCGTCCGGGCACGCGCCGCCGGGGGCGGCCCGCCCGTCAGCGTTCCCGCGCCGCTTCCCTGACCGCGTCCACGACGTCCTTGTCCAGGGCCGCCCGCACGAGCGCGGCCGCGAACCGTGCGTCGTCGTGCCCCCGCGCCGCCCGGGCCAGCGCGGCGGGGGAGGTGGGCAGGCCCAGGCGCTCGGCCCCCTGCAGCCCCTTCGCCCCCACCCAGGGGCCGGTCTCCGGCCAGAGGGACTGCACCTCGCGTACGAAGATGTCGGCGCCGGCCGGTCCGATGCCCGGGACCCGCCGGAGCCCTTGCAGCAGCCGGTCCCGGTCGCCGTCGACCTCCTCGCGCAGCCGGCGCAGATCGCCGCGCCAGGTGTCCAGGACGAGCTGTGCACCCTCGCCGAGCTGGGTGGCGGTGCGCTCGTCGTAGCGCCGGTAGTGGCCTTCACCCAGCGCGTCCACCCGCTGCTGCCAGGTCGCGTCCACCATCCGGCGCGGGGTGCTCATGCCATGGCCGAAAAGGGCCCGGGCGGCCGCGACGGCGACCGAGGCGCGGATGCGGGCGGACAGCAGGAGGCTCAGCACCAGAAGCTGGTAGAGGGGCTGCGGAGTGTCCTTGAGCCGGATGCCCGCCTCCTCCGCGTACGTCCGGCCGCACTCCTCCACCAGCGCGCCGGCGATCCGGTGCGCCGAGGGCGCGCCCCTCCCGCTCATGCCAGACCGAAGACCCGCGCGGCGAAGAACCCGGCGAACAGCACCGCGCCCAGCACGATCAGGCCGATCCACACGGCCGGGTGCTCCCAGACACCACCGTCCGGGCGCTCCTCGTGGGCGTCGCCGATCGAGCCCTCGGCGGGGGGCGTCTCTCCAGGGGGATTCAGCAGAACAGCCATGGCTCCAGAGTCCCTCCGTCCGGGCCCCGGCGCACGCCGTACAGGCGGGCCCCGGCCCCGCCACCGGTACAGGGCCGTACGGAGGCACCCCGGGGGTGGAGCGCTGCGGACGGGGAAAAGGGGGCACCGTCAAGGAATGCCCGCAGTTTCCGCGCCCGTCATCAAGCTCGTGCAGCGCACCACCGAACCCGCGGGGGTACAGACGCTGCGCTCGACCGCGGCCGCGGTCATCGCCTACTCCGTGGCCGTCTGGGCCCTGCCCGAACCGGCTCCGCTGACCGCGCCCCTCACCGCGCTCCTCGTCGTCCAGGTGACCCTCTACGCCACCCTCACCACCGGCATCCGCCGGGTGAACTCCGTCGTCGTCGGCGTGCTCATCGCCATCGCCTTCAGCTCCCTGGTGGGGCTGAGCTGGTGGAGCCTCGGACTGACCATCTTCACCTCGCTGATGATCGGGCGACTGGTGCGGGTCAACGAGTTCGTCCCCGAGGTGGCGATCAGCGCGATGCTCGTGCTCGGCGTCTCCCAGGTCGCCGACACCGCCTGGGACCGGGTCTGGGAGACGCTCATCGGGGCGGTGGTGGGGCTGCTGTTCAACCTGCTCCTCGCCCCGCCCGTCTGGGTCAGGTCGGCCGGTGTCTCCATCGACTCCCTGGCCACCCGGATGGGCACGATGCTCCGCAGCATGGGCGAGGAGGTGGTGGGGAACAACCCCGTCTCCCGGGCGGCGGCCCGGCTGCACGAGGCCCGCAAGCTCGACCACGACATCGTCGAGGTCGACGCGTCCCTCCGGCAGGCGGAGGAAAGTCTCACCCTCAACCCCAGGGTGAGACAGGGGCTGCTCCACCGGGTGGTCCTGCGTACCGGGCTCGACACCCTGGAGATCTGCGCGGTCGTGCTGCGCGTCCTGTCCCGGACGCTCACGGACCTGGCGAAGGCCCGCACCGAGGAGACGCTGTTCCCGGCCGATGTGGCGGCTCTGCTCCAGGAACTCTTCGGCCAGCTCGCCGAGGCCGTCGAGAGCTTCGCCGAACTGGTCACCACCTCGCTCGCCGCCGACGGCGAGGCGGCGGAGGACCGGCTCGCCGAGGCGCTCGCCCGCAGCCGAGCCACCCGTGACCGGGTGGCCGACCTGCTCCTGGAGGACGTCCAGGAGCATCCGCGCCAGTGGCAGCTGCACGGGGCGCTGCTCGCCGAGATCGACCGGGTGCTGGCCGAGCTCGACATCGACGAACGGACGAAGCGGCTGGGCGAGGAGCTGGACCGGCGCTCCGCCGAAGCCCACGAACGCCACCCCCGGCTGCGTTCGCTGATCCGGCGCCTGAGCCGGGTCACCACGTGACACCTCGCCGGCGGGGTGCGCGGGATGCGGAAGTGTGCGGTCGCTGGTTCGCTGGGGGCAGTGGTCCCTTTTGCCCAGGATGTGCCCGGGAATGTGCCCGGGAATGCCCGAGGATTTCCCCGAGGAGTGGTGATGAGCGGTTCGAACGAGCCCGCCGACCTGGCGCGGCAGATGCGTGAGAAGGCCCAGCAGCTCGCCGAGGCCGCGGAACGCGCGACAGACCCGCAGGAACGGGAGCGGCTGGAGAAGAAGTCCCGGACGATCCGGGACCGGAGCGAGCAGCAGAGCGGGATGGCAGCCGGAGACGTCTACCCCCAGAAGTGAGCAAGCGGCATCGGCCCCTGCGGCTGCTGAACGGTCACCCTTGCGGCTGCTGGAGTGGACGGGTCACCCCGCCCACTCCAGCAGCCGTTCCAGCGGCCAGGCCGTCACCACCCCGTCCGCCGGTACGCCGCACTCCTCGGCCCGCGCGCAGCCGTCGATCTGCCAGTCCAGCTGGCCGGGAGCGTGCGCGTCGGTGTCGATCGCGAAGAGGGTGCCCGCCTCGACGGCCTTGCGGAGCAGGCGGCGCGGCGGGTCCAGCCGCTCCGGCCGGCAGTTGATCTCCACCGCCGTCCCCGCCTCGGCACACGCCGCGAAGACCCGGTCCGCGTCGAACTGCGACTGCGGTCTGCCGCGCCCCGACAGCAGACGGCCCGTGCAGTGCCCCAGCACGTTCGCCTGCGGATGGCGTACGGCGGCCTCCAGCCGCCGCGTCATCGGCGCCGGGTCCATCCGCAGCTTGGAGTGGACGGAGACCACCACCACGTCCAGCTGCTCCAGCAGCTCCGGCTCCTGGTCCAGCGAACCGTCCGGCAGGATGTCGCACTCGATCCCCGTCAGCAGCCGGAACGGTGCCCACTCCTCGTTGAGCCGCGCCACCACCGCCAGCTGCTCCCTGAGCCGCTCGGGTGACAGACCACCGGCCACCGTCAGCCGGGGCGAATGGTCGGTGAGCACCGCCCACTCGTGTCCCAGCTCCGCCGCCGTCCGGCCCATCTCCTCGATCGGGCTGCCGCCGTCCGACCAGTCGGAGTGGAGGTGGCAGTCGCCCCGCAAACGGGACAGCAGCTCCCGGCCCTGCTCGGGTGCGGGCTCGGCCGAGGCCTCCTCCTCCAACCGCTCCAGATAGCCGGGAACCTCACCCGCCAGGGCCTCCCGGATCACCTGAGCCGTGCGGGGCCCGATCCCGGAGACCCGCTCCAGGGTCCCTGCGGCCACCCGCTCGGCCGCCTCCCCGGGGGCCATCGCGGTCACGACCTCGGCGGCCGTCCGGAAGGCCTTCACCCGGTAGGTGGCGGCCTGCGAGCGTTCCAGCAGGAACGCGATACGCCGCAGAGCGGTGACGGGGTCCATCAGCACCTCCGGAGGGGAGCGTCGGCCGCCCCGCAGATCACCCGTCGGGGGCCGCCTGTCACCAGGATGGCCGCAGCGGCGCCGGGACGGCCACCGCACCGCCCCTCACCCGGGACCGGGCGACCCACCGGCCCCTACGGCTCCGCCACCCAGCGCCGGGTCACGAAGTCGTAGTCGTGCACGGGACGCCCCGGCGCCCCGCTCGTACGGAACGGGCGCCCGTCGTCGTCGATCCGTACCGTGCCGGACCGGCCCCCGCTGCTCCACCGCAGCTCCGCGACCCAGCCGCAGTCGCAGCGGGCCGCACGCCCGGTGACCAGGAAGACCTCCGGGTCCGAGGCCGAGACGCGGTACGGGAAGGAGACCGCCGGGATCGGCTCACCCGTGTCGTTGCCCGGGACGGACCGGGCCACGGGGCGCTCCACGTCGAGATCGACGTCGAACATCCGCGGGGTCAGCGCCCCGCCGCACCCGGAGCTCATCCGGTGGACCCGCCCCTCGGCGGGCTCCCGCCGCTCCACCACCCGGATCCGGAGAGCTTCGAGGACGACCGCCCGCTCGTCGGTGCCCTGGAGGGTGATGCGTACGCCGGTCTCGCCCGCGTGCACCGCGCCGAGCGCCGTCGCCCAGGACTCCGCGTCGGCCTCGGCCGGTGGCGGCGGGACAGCTGCCGGGGGTCCGCCCACGAGGTAGGTGTGGCCGCAGCCGTACTTCCAGACGTGGTCGTCACTCGTCCAGGTGAAGGGAGGAGCCGAGGGCCGTGCCACCGGTGGCTGCCGCTCGGGGCGCTGCTGCTGCCGTGAGGGGCCGGCGGAGGCCGCGACCAGGACGAGCGCCAGGGCGGCGACGGTACAGACGGCGAGCGCCTGCACCCACCGGCGTACGGAGGGGGAGCGGGGTGCGTGAGCCGGCGGCCCACCCGCGTACGCGGAACTGTCCTCCTCGCGGTGCACGGCAGCGGCGGCGGGCGGTACGGAGCCGCTGGGGGCCCGCGTACCCGTCGGCGTGCCCCGGCTTCCCCTCGCCGCCGCGTCTGCCCCCGCCTCGGTCACCGCGCCTGCGTCTGCCCCCGCCGCCGCGTCTTCCCCCACCCCGGCGGCCGGGGCCCCTGCCATCCCCGCCTCCTGCCGTTCGACCCGCTCCGCGTCCGCCCGCAGCCACAGGCGGTGCAGTGCTTCCCGCTCCTCTCCCGGGCGGCCGCACAGCCGGGCCAGCCGCTCCACCGGCGCGAACTCCGCCGGTACGGTCTGCCCGGTGCAGTACCGGTGGAGCGTGGAGCCGCTGACTCCGATCCGGCGGGCGAGGGAGGCGTACGTCCGGCCCGAACCCTCCCGCAGCTCCCGCAGCCGCTCCGCCAGCGCCTCCCGTGCGGACCCCTCGCCCGTTCCCCGCTCGCCCAACACCCGCTCGACCTCCCGCGGCCGTCCCAGGGGGCGTTCCACCCCACCGGAAACACCCACGTCACCGGGGGTGGGACGGTTCCGTGCCGGCCGGAACCCGTGTCGTTCTTGTCCCCGCCGGGACGCCCGCCGCAGTCTGGTGCCGTTCCGCCGACCGACTGCTCGACCATCTGAACGGGGAGTTCCACCATGCGCACCACCCGCACGATCCGCACCGCACTCCTGACCGCCGCGGCCGCGGGCCTGGCCGTCACCGCACTGTCCACGGCACCCGCCTCGGCGGCCCCCGTCGCGCCGAAGTTCCTCTCGGCCGGGCAGTGGCCCGCCTCCCTCACCCCCTGGACCGCCGGCCCGGTGCAGAAGGGGCTGCCCGAGGACGGTTCCGCCTGCACGGCGGGAACCACCCCGGCCGCTGGGACCCGCCACCGGGACTTCCGCACCGAGCTGGACACCGGGGCCCGCCAGACGATCACCGTCGCGCCCACCACCGCCAAGGCCAAGGCGCTCGCCGCCGAGCTGCGGACCGCGCTGGCGACCTGCCTGGACCGGCTGAAGGAGCAGGAGCCCGGCCTTGAGGGCGTCAGCCGGTACCACGGCCGGGTGAACGTGGAGGAGGGCGCGCACGTCTACAGCATCGACACGTCCTACCCGGAGGTCGGCTCCACCGACATCGGCCTCCACTCCGTCGGCCGGGACGGCCGCACGGTGACCGTCCTGGAGTGGGGACAGCTGGGTGACCTGGACGGCGCCCCGCTGAAGGGATTCAGGAAGACCACCGGCACCGCCGTCGCCAAGCTGCACTGAGACCGCGTCGGCGGACCGGCCGGCACGGGGTTCCGGCCGGTCCGCCGACGTGCGCCGCCCCCTCTGCGGGGAGCATGCTGGCTGTGTGACCCGGCACGATGCGACCCGGCCCACCCCGTCCCCCGGAAGCGGGGCCGCGGCCGGGCAAGACGACGGCGGCGGCCGAGTACCGGACGAACTGTCCCTCGTACTCGCGCAGGGGGTCGTCAGTGCCGTCGAGTCGGTCGGGGGATACGCCGGAGGCATCTACCTCCGCTCCGGGACGCCCGGACTGCTGCGTCTCGCCGTGCTCGCCGGGCTGCCCGGTCCGCTGTTCCGCCCCTGGTGGCGGATGCACGTGAACCGGCCGTTTCCCGTCTCCGAGGCCTACCGCACCGGGCGGCCCGTGCTGCTCGCCGACGCCGAGGAGGCGATGCGGCGGTTTCCGCAGCTGATGGCGGGGCTGCCGTTCCCGTTCGGCTCGCTGTGGGTCCCGGTCACCGGCCCGCGGGGCCCCATGGGCGTCCTGGCCGTCCTGCGGTCCGCGACCCCGGGTGAGCCGGTCGCCCCCGCCGACGGGGAGCGGCTGCTCCTGCTGGGCCGCCGGCTCGGGGCCGCGCTCGCCGATCTGGAGGCGCGCTCCCTCCCCGTCGTCTGGGAACGGGAGCCGATCCCCGTGCAGCTGCCGGCCGCCCCCGCGCCCCCGGTGCGGGTCGGCAGCTTCGACTGGGACCTGCACTCCGGGGGCCTCACCGCGGACGACGACCTGTGCGCGATCTTCGGCACCGAGCCGGCGGAGTTCCCCGGCACCGTCGACGCCCTCGCCGAACGCCTCGTACCGGAGGACGTGTACGGGCTGTGGGCGCTGGCCCGGCAGGCGGTCGAATCCGCCGACCCGGTTGTCCGCCGGATGCGGCTGCGCGGCCCCGACGGCCGGTACCACCTGCTGGAGCTCTCCGGCCGCTGGACCCACCCGGACGGTGAGGGCAGCGAGAGCCATCTGAGCGGCTTCGTGGTCGACTTCGGCGCCGGACCCGTCATCGCGGAGGCGGCGGACCGGCTGCCCCGAGGGATCGTCTCGCTGGACCGGATCGGCCGCATCACCTATGCCAACGCGCTCGCGGAGGAGCTGCTGGACCGCCCGCGGGCGGAGCTGGTCGGCCACGTCGTGTGGGAGGTCCTGCCGTGGTTCGGGCACCCGGCGTACGAGGACCACTACCGGGCCGCCCTGATCTCCGACGAACCCGTCCACTTCCTCGCCCGGCGGGCCCCGTCCGTCTGGCTCTCGGTCTCGCTGTACCCGGGCCACGACGGGCTGAGCGCGGTGTTCCAGGCCACGGACCAGCCGGCCTACGCACCCGGCTCCGTCACCTCGCCGGGCCTGGGCATCGGATCCACCGCCGACCGGTCGTCCGCGCTCTACCGCCCGGTGGCTCTGGCGATCGCGCTCACCGAGGCCGTCACGGCCCGTCAGGTCTCCGCCGTCGTCACCGAGGAGCTGCTGCCCGCGTTCGGCGGCCGGCAGCTGGCCATCTACCTGCTGAGCGAGCGTCACCTCCACCTCGCCTGGGAGACCGGGTTCCCCCAGGGGTTCCTCGACCGCTTCGACGGGGTCGGACTCGACGTCTCCATCCCCGGCGTGGAGACCTTGACCACCGGCCGGCCCATCTTCTTCGAGTCGATGCAGCGCCTGGCCGACGCGTACCCGGGCATCCCGATGGAGACCGACGTCGGCGCGCGGGCGTTCCTGCCACTGATCGCCTCGGGGCGGCCCGTCGGCTCGTGCATCCTCGGCTTCGACCGGCCGAGGGGGTTCAGCCCGGAGGAGCGCACCGTCCTGACCGCCCTGGCCGGGCTCATCGCCCAGGCCCTGCAACGCGCCCAGCGGTACGACAGCGAATCGGCGCTCGCCCGGGGGCTGCAGGATGCCCTGCTGCCGCACCGGCTGCCGGAGGTCGACGGGGTCGACACCCTCGGGCGCTATCTCTCCGGCACCCAGGACATGGAGGTGGGCGGCGACTGGTACGACGTCATCGAGACCGGCCACGAACTCGCCCTGATCATCGGCGACGTCCAGGGGCACGGCGTCGCCGCCGCCGCGACCATGGGGCAACTGCGCAGTGCGGTAAGGGCGTTCGCCCTCAGCAAGCACGACCCGCAGGAGGTGATGAGCGGCACGAACCGGCTGCTCATCGATCTCGACCCGGGACAGTTCGCCAGTTGCTGCTACATCGCCCTCGACCCGCTGACGGGACGGGCCCGTGCCGTACGGGCGGGCCACCCGCAGCCGTTGCTGCGGCACCCCGACGGCCGGACCGAGGTGCTGGACCTGGCCGGCGGCATCGTGCTGGGCATCGACGGGCAGGCGACCTACCCGGTCACGGAGCTGCGGCTCGACCCGGGCGCGATGCTGGCCCTGTTCACCGACGGGCTCATCGAACGCCCCGGGACCGATATCGACGAGGGCATCGAACGGCTGCGGGCCACCATCGCGGGGATCGGCTCGGTCCCGCTGGCCGAGACGGCGGACCGGGTGATCGAGGAGGCCAGGCAGGCCACGGACCGCCCCGACGACATCGCGATCCTGCTCGCGGACCGCTGGACGCGCATGCCGGAGAAGCTGCCGCCGCTGTCCCGTGACGCCGCCCCGCCAGGCCTGTGGCGGACGTTCCGCGGACCGGGCCCGGGCGGCACGACGAGTGCCCCGGGCCCGGCCTGACGGGTGACGGTCCTGATCCGGACCCCGAGGGCCGCCCGGCCGGGGCCCCGGAGGGCCGCTCGGCCCAGGCTTCGGAGGCCCGTTCGGGCTCAGGCCTCGGAGGGCAGCTCGGCCGGGACGAAGGCGCCGGAGGCGTCCAGCATGCCCTCGCGCTCCACGACCTTGATCCGCTCACGGCCCTGTGCGGCACCGAGCGCCTGCTCGTGGGCGTCCAGCTTGTGCCAGCCCTCCCACGTCGTGTATCGGACGTTCCGGCCTTCCAGGAAGGCCTCGACGGCCTCCGGAGCCGGGGTCGCGGGCTCGGCCAGACGGCCGGCGGCGCGGTCCTCCAGCACGCAGGCGACCGTCTCGTTCGCGTCGCCCTTGGTGTGTCCGATCAGACCGATCGGACCGCGCTTGATCCAGCCCGTGACGTAGACCGAGGCCATGTGCTCGTCACCGGCGATGACGCGTCCGGCCTCGTGCGGGACGGTGCCGGAGGCCACGTCGAAGGGGAGCTTGGGCAGCTCCTCCGAGTAGTAGCCCACGGCGCGGTAGACGCTCTGCATGTCCCAGTCGGTGAACCGGCCGGTGCCCCGGACGTTGCCGGTGCCGTCCAGCTCGGTGCGCTCGGTGCGCAGCGCGGTGACCTTGCCGTCCTCGCCGAGGATCTCGACCGGGGACTCGAAGAAGTGCAGGAAGAGCTTGTGCGGGCGGTCGCCGACATCGCGGATCGCCCAGTTCTCCAGGGTCTGCGCGACCATGTTGGCCTGCTTGTTCTCCCGCCGGGTGGCGATGGAGCCCTCGTCGTACTCGATGTCCTCGGGGTTGACGATGACCTCGATGTTGGGGGAGTGGTCCAGCTCCCGCAGCTCCATCGGGCTGAACTTGGCCTGCGCCGGGCCACGCCGCCCGAACACATGCACCTCCAGCGCCTTGTTCGCCTTGAGGCCCTGGTACACGTTGTCCGGGATCTCGGTGGGCAGCAGCTCGTCGGCCGTCTTGGCCAGGACCCGGGCCACGTCCAGCGCCACGTTGCCGACGCCGAGGACGGCGACCTTCTCCGCGGTGAGCGGCCAGGTGCGCGGGACCTCGGGGTGGCCGTCGTACCAGGAGACGAACTCGGCCGCGCCGTAGGAGCCGTCCAGCTCGATGCCCGGGATGTCGAGCGCCCGGTCCGCCTCCGCGCCGGTGGAGAAGATCACCGCGTCGTAGAAGGACCGCAGGTCGTCCAGGCCGATGTCGTGCGGGTAGCTCACGTTCCCGAAGAGCCGGATCTGCGGCTTGTCCAGCACCTGGTGCAGCGCCTTGACGATGCCCTTGATCCGGGGGTGGTCGGGGGCCACGCCGTAACGGATCAGGCCGAAGGGTGCGGGCATGCGCTCGAAGAGGTCGATGGAGACCCCCGGGTCCTGGCAGACCTCGGATTTGAGCAGCGCGTCCGCAGCGTAGATACCGGCAGGGCCGGCTCCGACAATGGCGACGCGGACGGGGCGTGTCATGGCGTGGTGATCCTTAAGGCGGGCGAACGCGGGCAGGTAACAGCGTACGTCGGAGGTAAGGGTTGGCTTACTAGTCTCCACCACACACCGTAAGCCCTGGCCCCGCGCGGCCTCCGACCCGGCCTACGGAACCGCCCGATAAGTCCGTTTCTCCAGGGCGGTATGGGCGATTTCAGACTTTTAACCCTCTATTCCATAAAGGGCCTATTGGGGCGCTTGGGTAATTTTGACCGTGCCTGTTTCGGCCGCCTCCGCGCGAAGTGGTGAGCGTCACGTCCGAGGGCGCGGACGTGGATCCGGAGGGTTCGGTTCCCTTCTGCGCGAAGAAAGTTGACACCGCGACGGAACGGGCGCGGTCGGGAATTCATGAATTCGATCTTGCGGAGAAAGGTCATCCGGAATTCGGGGCTTGTTCTGTCCGATGCTTTTCGCCTACGGTCACGCTCAATCCGGATGGAACGCCGAATCCTGCCGCCGTCCGGCAAACCGAAACCCACTCACGCACGGCAGGAGCGGGGGAACCAGGTAAGCCGCCGGTCCGGTATCCGGAACGGCTAGGGGTGAAGTCGCAGTCCCTGCGGCCAGACATCTCCCGTCTGAACCCGACAGCTCACCTCGTAGGCGCCGGAGAGGAAATTCCCCATGCCCGCACAGGGTAAGCACCGCCGCACCAAGTCCGTCTCGCTGAGCCGTGGCATCGCCGCCGTGACCACGGGTGGAGCCGTTCTGGCCCTCCCGGTGCTCGGCGCCACCACCGCCTCCGCCGCTCCCGCGCACTCCGTCGTCGCGGAAAAGGCGGTGGCTCCGGTCTCCGTGACCGCCCAGGTGAATTCCGTGACGAAGGCCGCACCCGCCAAGCATTCCGTGGTGGCCGGTGAGACGCTTTCCAAGATCGCCCGTGAGTATTCCGTCAGCGGCGGCTGGAAGAAGCTGTACGAAGGCAACCGGAAGGCCGTCGGCGAGAACCCGAACCTTATTCACCCGGGTATCAAGCTGACCATCGGCGCCAAGGCTGCCGCCCCGTCAGACGCCAAGGCGGGCAAGGCCGCCAAGGCCGCCGCCCCGTCCGCCGGCCGTGCCGCGACGGGGGAGCGCGCCGACCGTTCCGAGCGCACCGCCGCCGCCCCCGTGGCCCAGGCCGCCCCGGCCGCCGCCGCTCCCGCCACCTACTCGAACGATCTGGATGGCTGGATCAAGGAGTCGCTGGCGATCATGGCCGAGCGCGGCATCCCCGGCAGCTACGAGGGCATCCACCGCAACATCATCCGCGAGTCCTCGGGCAACCCGAACGCGATCAACAACTGGGACTCCAACGCGGTCAAGGGCACCCCGTCCAAGGGGCTGCTCCAGGTCATCGACCCGACGTTCCAGGCGTACCACGTGCCCGGCACCTCGACCGACAGCTACGACCCGGTCGCCAACATCACCGCCGCGTGCAACTACGCGGCGGACCGGTACGGCTCGATCGACAACGTCTTCGGCGCCTACTGATCCCTGGAAGCGCCAGGCAGGCATCAGCCCGAGGGGCCCCGGACCGCACGGTCCGGGGCCCCTCGGGCATGCCGGGAAGTTACCCCCAAGTTTCTAGTGACTTACCACGCGATCGACAGTAGAACCTGTTTCACTCTGTCGAGAGTGAGGGATGTCACATGAACGACACTACCCTGCATGAAGGCGCATCCAAAGGCGTCTCCCGTCGAAGATTCATCACAGGAACAGGTTCTCTTCTCGGGGTCGCGGCACTCGCCGGACCCACCACACCCGTCTGGGCCGCGCCCCGGGCGGCAGCAGCCCCGATCGGCTCCGGCGCCCATGTGCCGGTGCTGATCATCGGCACCGGGTACGGCGGCTCCGTGGCCGCACTCCGGCTCGCCCAGGCCGGCACGGACGTGCACATGGTCGAGATGGGCATGGCCTGGGACACCCCCGGCGCGGACGGCAAGATCTTCGCCAACACCACCAGGCCGGACGACCGGTCCTTCTGGCTGCGCACCAAGACCAAGCAGCCGCTCAGCAACTTCCTCGGCTTCCCGATCGACAAGAACGTCAACCGCTACACCGGGATCCTGGACGCCGAGGAGTTCGCCGGCATCACCGTCTACCAGGGACGCGGTGTCGGGGGCGGCTCGCTGGTCAACGGCGGTATGGCCGTCACGCCCAAGCGGGAGAACTTCGCCGCCATCCTCCCGTCGGTGAACGCCGCCGAGATGTACAGCACGTACTATCCGCGCGCCAACGCCGACCTCGGGGTCACCACCATCGACCCCGCGTGGTTCGACTCCGTCGACTGCTACCAGTACGCCCGGGTCGGCCGGAAGCACGCGCAGCGCTCCGGCTTCCCCTTCCTCTTCGTGCCCGCCGTGTACGACTGGGACTACATGAAGCAGGAGGCGGCCGGGACCGTACCCAAGTCCGCGCTGGACGCCGAGATCCTCTACGGCAACAACTACGGCAAGAAGTCGCTCCAGAAGACCTACATCGACCGGATCAAGGCCACCGGCCGGGTCACCATCTCCCCGCTCCACAAGGTCACCACGGTCACCCCGGCCCCCGGCGGCGGCTACACGGTCCTCATCGACCAGCTGAACACCGTCGGCCAGACCACCGTCACCAAGACCGTCACGGCGGACAAGGTCTTCTTCGCCGCGGGCAGTGTCGGCACCAGCAAGCTGCTCGTCGGGCTCAAGGCGACCGGCGCGCTGCCGCTCCTCAACAGCGAGGTCGGCAAGGGCTGGGGCGACAACGGCAATGTCATGTGCGGCCGGGCCAACCACCTCTGGGACCCGACGGGGAAGGTGCAGTCGTCCATCCCCACCGGCGGCATCGACAACTGGGACGCCGGCGGAGCGTTCGCCGAAGTCGCTCCGCTGCCCACCGGCATCGAGACCTGGGCCTCGTTCTACCTCTCCATCACCAAGAACCCCAACCGGGGCCAGTTCACCTGGAACGCGGCGGCGGGGAAGGCGGAGCTGAACTGGCAGACGGCGTGGAAGCAGCCGTCCATCGACGCCGCGAGAACCATCTTCGACAAGATCAACCAGAAGGAGGGGACGATCTACCGCACGGACCTCTTCGGGGTCTACAAGATCTGGGGCGACCACCTCACCTACCACCCGCTGGGCGGTGCCGTGCTGAACAAGGCCACCGACAACTACGGGCGGCTGCACGGCTATCCGGGGCTGTACGTCATCGACGGCGCGCTGATCCCCGGCAACACCAGCGTCAACCCGTTCGTGACGATCACCGCGCTCGCCGAGCGCAACATCGAGCGGATCATCGCCACCGACCTGTAGTCCGGCCGACAGGCGGCAGGGCGTACGGAGAGCCCGGGGCCGGGAGTGCCAACCCGGCGGCCCCGGGCTCCGCCAATGGGTGCGCCTAATGACCCGGCAGGACGCAGACCGCGTCGATCCCCAGCACATGGTTGAGCCGCCCGAAAGCGAGCCAGGAGCCGATGCTCATGGACAGCTCCACGATCTCCACCTGGCTGTAGTGCGCGGTCATCCGCTTCCAGAACGCGTCGTCGAGCCCGTGGTGGTCCAGCGCGTACCGCTCCGCGTACTCCGCCGCGAGCCGGGTCCGTTCGTCGAAGGCGTCCGTCGTACGCCACTCGGTCACCGCCCCGGCGAACTCCTCCTCGACCTTCGCCCCGTCCCGCTCGGTCCGCCAGTCCAGGCAGAACAGGCACCCGTTGATCTGCGCGATCCGCAGCCGTGCCGCCTCGAACTCCCGCAGGCCCAGCGTCGTGTGCTCGTACACGGACATCGAGAACGTGGCGGCGGCCATGCCGATGCCGGGGACCATCTCCCCCCACACGTATCCGATGGGCTCCTGGCCCTCCGGAATGTCGATGATCATGTCGTTCTCCTTCCCAGCCTGCCGACCGCAGGCCGCAGCGGGACGTCGAGTGCGTCGTACAGGCCCGGCTCCGCGTCCACCAGCCAGTCGATGGCCGAGACGAGCCGCCCGACCGCCGTGGCGTTGCCGCCCGCCGACCGGTTCTCGCCCTCGTCGGAGGCCTCGACCGTCACCTCTATACGGGGGCGGCCCTCGATCACCACCCGGTGTGCGCCCACCCCGTCGGGCGGGGTGGGCCAGTCCGGTGCGCACGAGGGGTGGATACGGGTGATGTGCTCGATCACGATGCGGGGCTCCCCGGCCACGATGCCCTGCACCTCGAACCGCACGGCGCCCTGGGTGCCCGCCGCGAACTCACCCATCGTGCGGGTGAGCACCGTCGTCTCCAGCGCCCGGCGGTCGAGCGTCTCGCGGATCTCGTCCAGTTCGACGCCCAGTGCCCGGGCCATCAGGCGTATCTGGCCGCCCCACACCATCGTCGGAACGCTCTCCGCCAGCATCAGCGGCTGGTAGTCCAACGGGTGCCCCATGCCGATCAGGTGGCGTACCGAATCCTCCTGCTCGTACGTGGAGTAGTCGAAGATCTCCTGGCAGCGGATCACGTCCACCTCGGTGCCCAGGCCGCTGACCAGCAGTGGCAGGACGTCGTTGCCCCAGCCGGGGTCGACCCCGGAGACGAAGAGGGAGCCGCCGCCCTCCGCGACGGCGGCCAGGACGGGATCCCGCAGCTCCGGTGGGGCGTTGCGCTGATCGTAGAGCGGATAGAGGGAGGGTGTGACGACCACCGCTCCGGCCCGGATCGCCCGGCCGATGTCGGCCAGCGCGTCGTCGGGGCGGATGTCGCCGGATGCCGCGTAGACCACCGCGCGGGGGCGGCCGGCCAGCACGGCGGTGATGTCGTCGGTGGCCGTGACCCCGAGCGTGCGTCCGACCCCGCCGAGATCGCCGGCGTCGCGGCCGGTCTTCGCGGGATCGTGGACGAGGACGGCGGTGAGTGTCAGTGCCGGATGGGCCTCGACGGCGCGGATCGCCGCGCGGCCGACGTTGCCGGTACCCCAGACAACCGTGGGAATCATGCGCGGAGGGTAGCGGCCGGACCGTGTACTTCCCAGAGCCGCGGCGGGGCCATTTCGGCCGGGAATACAGGTGTTCCCGGGCCGGCGGGTGATCCGCCGGCCCGGGAACCGTACAGCGGGGACTACTGCTTGGCGCGTGCGCCGCTCGGGCTGCCGGTGATCGTGAACTGCGAGCCGGGCTCGATCAGTACATGGCCGTCGCGCGAGTTGGTGATCGTCACGTTGGTCAGCGTCGCGTTGCCGCGGGCGCCGCCCATCGCGAGGATGCCGGAGCCGTTGTTGGACTTGTCGATCCGGACGTTCTCGATCTTGACGTCCTGCATCACGCCGCCACCCGTCTTGAACTGGATGCCGTCGTAGGTGGAGTCGATGATGTCGGTGTCACGGATCGTGACGCCGGGGATGGGCAGGTTCTGCGGGAAGAGGGTGATCGCGCCGAACTCCTGGTCCTCGTTCCAGAAGGCGCCGCCGGTGCGGTACAGGGCGTTGTTGGCGATCAGCGTCTGCCCGGAGAAGGGCAGCGGGTCGTGGTCGGTCGCCAGCATGATGGCCGGGTAGTTCATGGTGTCGGAGATGATGTTGTTCTCGATCTTGTTGCCGTAGCCGCCGTAGATCGCGATGCCGTTGGCGCGCCAGGGCAGCTGGATCGTGTTGTTGCGGAAGCTGTTGTCGTGGCCGATGTCGACGGACTGGTCCTTGACGTACTTGCTGGACCAGACCGCGAGCGCGTCGTCCCCGGTGTTGCGGAAGGACGAGTTGTAGACCGTGGAGTTACGGGTGCCGTTGGCGAAGTTGATGCCGTCGGCGTAGGTGTTGCGGATCCGCATGCCGGTGAACTCGACGCCGTCACCCGGGCCCCAGAGGGCCGGGATGTTGTCGAAGTCGCGGCCCGCCCAGACGCCCACGTTGGCGTGCTCGATCCAGACGTTGCTGATCTTCGTGTCCTTGCCGAAGCGGCCGTTCAGCGCGACGCCGCCCTCGTGGTTGCCGTCACCGCCGCGGATGGTGCCGGAGCCGAAGATCGCGATGTGGGAGATCTTCGTGTTGTCGTCGATGTCGAAGCCGAAGTTGCCCTCGTGCGGGTGGTTGATCCCGCCCGCCTCGTGCGGCGGGGTCAGCGTGTAGAGCTGGGAGTGCCACATGCCCGCGCCCCGGATCGTCACGTCCGAGATGCCCACCTGGTTCCACTGACCCCGGTTCAGCGGGTCGTCGGTGAGGATCTTCTGCTCCTGGCGCCACTGGCCGGCCGGGATCCAGACGCAGCCGATCTCGCCGTTCTGGTTCGCCGTCACCGCGCGCTGGATCGCGGCGGTGTCGTCGATGCCGTCGTTGGCCACCGCGCCGTACGTGGTGATGGAGACACAGCCCGACGGCTGGGACGAGGGCGCCGCCACCTGCTCCAGGTCGATCAGGTCGATGATGTAGAAGGAGGCGTTGTCGCCCGAGTCCCGCTGGAGACGGAACTTGGTGCCCGCCGGGTAGGTCTGGGCGAGCAGGGCGTGCGACTCGTCGAACAGCCGCCGCGCGTCGCCGCCCGGCGTGTTGGTGAGACCCTCCGGGCTGTCGGTGTTCCCGTACAGCCAGCTGTGCTTGGAGGAGAGGTCGAGCTTGCGGACGAACTGGCCGTTGGCGTAGAGGCTGATGGTGGCCTCGCGGCCGCCGCCGCCCGCCGCGTCCGGGATGGAGTTGCGTACGACGATCGAGTTCGACGCGTTGGTCGAGGTGAACTCCACGAACTCACCGGTGGAGTTGAGCCGGACCGACTTGCGGCCGGAGGACTCCGTGGCGAAGTTGGTGTGACCGAAGGTGCGCTCGGCGTCCGACGTCAGCAGCGTGCCCTGGTACGCGGCGTCCTCCGCCTCGTACTCCGTGTACGGCACGGCGGCGCCGCGTCCGACGACGATGGAGCGGGCGAGCACGTTGTTGGTCTCGCTGGTCTCCGCGACCTGGTTCGTCGCGTCGGCCGTGGCGGTCAGCGTGGCTCCGCCGCTCGCCGCCGTCCAGCTGCCGCCGATGGCGACGTTGACCGTGGAGCCGGCCGGGATCGCCGGGGTCGTGCCGTTGAGGGTGGTGGAGCCCACCGTCAGCCGGGTGACGGTGCCCGCGCTCACCGCGCTGGTGCCGCGGTTGTGTACGGCCACGGTGAAGCTGACCGCCGCGCCGACGGCCGGGTTGGACGGGCTGGAGGTGATGGAGCGGACCTCCAGGTCGGGGCCGGGGCTCTGGCCGACCACCAGCGGGGAGGCGGTGGTGCGGCTGTTGTTGGTGTTGTCCGACTCGATGACCGTGTCGGTCGGGTCCACCAGCGCCGAGACGGTGTACGAGCCCTGCGGCCGCTTGCCGACCTGGACCGAGACGGGGGCCGAGGCCCCCGCGGCGAGCGGGCCGACCGGGGCGCTGCCCACGACGACGCCGCCCAGGCTCACATTGACGGTGGTCGCGGCGGAGGGGGCGGTACCGATGTTGCGGACCGTCCCCTGGACCGTGATGTCGTCGGTCTCGGACGGTGCCGAGGGGCTCCAGGACAGGGCGCTCACGGTCAGGTCCGGGTTGGGTGCCGGAGTCCCGAGGACCTGGATCTCCGCGACCTGGGCCCCGGGCGCCCCGGTGTTGGAGAAGAACTGCAGCTGGAGGTCGGCGACCCGGCCACTGACCGGGACTGTCACCGTGTTCTGGTTGGTGGCCGGGTTGAACACGTAGCCGGCGCGGGCCTTGAGCGAGGTGAAGGCGGTGCCGCTCTGCGTCCGGCCGAGCACCTGGAAGTCCTGGGTCCTGGTACCCCAGATCGGGTCGGGGTTCAGCTTGATCACCACGGACTGGAGGTCCGCGTCGGCGCCCAGCTTCACCGTGAGGTTCGAGGGGTGCCCGTTCGACTCCCAGTAGGTGTTCACCTGGCCGTCGTTGGCGTTGACGACGGGGAAGCCGCCGTGCGATCCGCTGGCGGTGACGCTCTTGCCCCGGGCCAGGTCGGTCGGCTCAGCCGCCGCTGCCGAGACGGGCAGAAGGCCGACGGTGACCAGCCCGGCTATGAGCAGGCCGGTGATCGATCTTTCGGTGAGTCGTTTCCATCTCATGCTGTCCTCTGCTTCCACAGGGCGACGGGGGAGGGGGAGGCGTCGTGCTGCCGGGGGAGCACGTGGTGTTCATCGTTATTTGAGTCATGCAGTCAATCTTTTGCGAACTGCGGTTCATAGATTTCTGGTCTGTTTCTGATTTGTCAACGGTTCTCGCATGTTCACGTCATGAGGACATGTCGAATGACGGCCCGTCAGAGAGCTTGCCGAGGAGCCGGGTTCAGGACAGCGCTGTGCCGCGCGCCAGAAGCAGCGCCAGGTCCGCAGCCGCCACGGTCACCGCTCCCGCCAGCGCGGCCTTGTGCCACCACCTGCCGAGCACCGGCCCCAGCAGCGCCGCCGCACCGGCGAGGACGAGGACGGCGGCGGACCGGGCGTCCACCGGACCGGGCGGACCGAGCACCAGGACGGCCGTGGCCGCGAGGAGCGGCACCGGCAGCAGCAGCCGCGTCCCCGTCGAGCCGAGCCGGTGCGGCAGCCCCCGGATGCCGGCGGCCCGGTCCTCCTCGATGTCCGGGAGGGTGTCGCCCAGATGGGCCGCGAACCCGAGCAGCGCTCCGGCGGCAACCGTCCACCACCGCGGCCAGGGCGCGCCCGGCAGGGTGAGCGTCACCGCCGCGGGGAGCGTGCCGAACCCGATCGCGTACGGCACCCAGGAGAGCACCGTCGCCTTCAGCCTCAGGTTGTAGAGCCAGGCGGCGGCGACCGCGGCGAGGTGCACCGTACCGGCGAGAACACCGCAGGCCAGGGAGAGCGGTACGCACAGGACGAGCGCGACCGCCGCCGCGGCCCACACCGCGCGGACCGGGACCACGCCGTCGGCCACCGGCTTCCCCCGCCGCCCGGCGCGGGCGTCGCGCCCCGCGTCGAACGCGTCGTTGCACCAGCCCACCGAGAGCTGGCCGGTGAGCACCGCCACCCCGACCAGCGCGAGCCGCGCCGGGGAGAGGCCCGCACCGACGGCCAGGGCGCAGGCGAGCGCCGTCACCGCGACCACCGGCCCCGGATGGCAGGCGAGAGCGAGACCCGCCGCGCGGCCCGGCCACCGGACCGCCGTCGCGGATGTCCTCGCCCCGTCCATAGCGCCCATCGGGCGAGCGTAAAGACCTGTGGGCCCGTCAACACGGCGGCCGCGCGGTTCCTTTACCGGGAAATTCGGGTCTTTCCGGTCAGGATGGGGCGATGACGTCCCCGACGCAGGAGCCGCAATGACCCGGATCGCCGCGGCCCACGGGGCCCTGCCGCCCCACCGCCACACCCAACGAGAGGTCACCGACATGGTGGCCGACACCTGTCTGCCGCCCGGCGCCGACCGCCGCGTCCTGGACCGGCTCCACGAGAACGCCCGCGTCCGCACCCGGCACACCGTGCTGCCGCTCGACGGATACCGTGACCTGGACGGCTTCGGCGCCGCCAACGACGTGTTCATCCGCTCGGCCGTCGACCTCGGCGGCCAGGCCGTACGCGGCGCACTGCGGGCGGCGGGGCTGCGGCCCACCGATGTGGACCTGCTGATGTTCACCTCCGTCACCGGTATCGCGGCCCCCTCCGTCGACGCCCGGCTGGTGGCCCGCCTCGGCCTGCGGTCCGACGTGAAACGGCTGCCGGTCTTCGGCCTCGGCTGTGTCGCCGGAGCGGCCGGCGTGGCCCGGATCCACGACTACCTGCTCGGCCACCCGGACGACGTCGCCGTGCTCCTCTCGGTCGAGCTGTGCTCCCTCACCTTCCAGCGCCACGACGTGACGCCCGCCAACCTGGTGGCCACCGCCCTCTTCGGCGACGGGGCCGCCGCGGTGGTCGCCCTCGGCGGGCGACGGGCCGTCTCCGGACCCGAGATCGTGGCCACCCGCAGCCGGATGTACCCCGAGACCGAGCACGTGATGGGCTGGTCCGTCGGCTCCACCGGATTCAGCGTGGTCCTCGATCCGGCCGTGCCCGACGTCGTACGCCAGTACCTCGCCGACGACGTACGGGAGTTCCTCGCCGAACACGGCCTCAAACCGAAGGACATCGCCCACTGGGTCTGCCACCCGGGCGGGCCCAAGGTCCTGGAGACCGTCACCGAGGTCCTCGACCTGCCCGACGGGGCGCTCGACGTCACCTGGCGCTCGCTGGCCGACGTCGGCAACCTGTCCTCGTCCTCGGTCCTGCACGTCCTGCGGGACACCCTCGAACACCGCCGCCCCGAACCGGGCACCCCCGGGCTCCTGCTGGCCATGGGCCCCGGCTTCTGCTGCGAACTGGTGCTGCTGCGCTGGTAGGAGGGAGCACGCCGACCACCCGCCCCGCCGGGCACCCTCCGGCCCGCACACGAACTGGAGCGCCGCATGATCTGGTACACCGCCCTGGTGCTCGCCGTCGCCGTCGAGCGCCTCGCCGAACTCGTCGTCGCCCGGCGCAACACCCGCTGGAGCCTGGCCCGGGGCGGCACCGAGGCGGGCAGCGGCCACTACCCGGCGATGGTCGTCCTGCACACCGCCCTGCTCGCCGGGTGCCTGGCCGAGGTCCACCTCGCAGACCGCCCCTTCCTGCCCGCCGTCGGCTGGACCACGGCGGCCGTCGTCGTCGCCGCGCAACTGCTCCGCTGGTGGTGCATCACCACGCTCGGCCCCCGGTGGAACACCCGCGTGATCGTCGTCCCCGGACTGCCCCTGGTGTCCGGCGGCCCCTACCGCTGGCTGCGCCACCCCAACTACGTCGCCGTCGCCGCCGAAGGCATCGCGCTGCCCCTCGTGCACGGGGCGTGGGTGACCGCCCTGGTCTTCACCCTGCTCAACGCCGTCCTGATGGCCGTCCGGATCCGGTGCGAGGACGAGGCGCTGGCCCGCCTCCCGGCGGCGGGCGTACGGGTGTGATCGACATCCTGGTCGCCGGGGGCGGCCCCGCCGGGCTGGCCGCCGCGATCCGGGCCGCACAGGCCGGTCTGGAGGCGGTGGTGGTCGAACCCCGCCCCGCCCCCGTCGACAAGGCCTGCGGCGAGGGCATCATGCCCGGCGGCCTCGCGGCCCTGCACCGGCTGGGCGTGCGCCCGGCCGGACACCCCCTGCGCGGCATCCGGTACACCGACGGCCGGCGCAGCGCGGAGGCGGCGTTCCGGGGCGCGTACGGGCTCGGCGTGCGGCGCACCGAACTGCACGCGGCCCTCCACGCACGGGCCGAAGCCCTCGGCGTACGCATTGTGGAGGGCAAGGTGCGGGAGGTCCGCCAGGGCCGGGACACCGTCACCGCCGCCGGCCTCACCGCGCGCTGGCTCATCGCCGCCGACGGGCTCCACTCGCCGCTGCGGCGCGCCCTCGGCCTCGACCGTCCCGTCCCCGGGCCCGGCCGCTACGGGCTGCGCCGCCACTACCGTCTGGCCCCGTGGACGGACCTGGTCGAGGTCCACTGGTCCCCGTACGGCGAGGCGTACGTGACCCCCGTCGGGGAGCGGCTGGTGGGCGTGGCGGTGCTCAGCCGCGACCGCCGCCCGTACGAGGACCACCTGGCCGCCTTCCCGGCTCTCGCCGCCCGGCTGACCGGCCCCGACGCCACCCCCGTACGCGGGGCGGGGCCGCTGCGGCAGCGGGCGCGGGGACCGCGGGCCGGGCGTGTCCTGCTGGTCGGCGACGCGGCGGGCTACACCGACGCCCTCACCGGGGAGGGCATCGCCCTGGCCGTGGCCACCGCGACGGCCGCCGTCGACTGCCTGGCCGCGGGACGCCCGGAGGACTATCCGGCGCGGTGGACGCGGGCGACGCGCCGTTACCGGCTGCTCACCCAGGCCCTGCTGGGCGTCGCGGACCGTCCCGGAGCGCGCCGGCTGGTCGTAGCCGCGGCCCATCGCGCACCCGCCCTCTTCCGTACGGCGGTCCGCGCGCTCCAGTGAGCGGGCACAGTCCGGTCCGGCCCCCGGGTGACCGAATGGCGGGGCTCCGCGTTCCGTCATAACGTCGATCGGGTGAACGCCCGCGTTCATCCGGCCGACGGAGATACCGACCGCCCCTGTGGGGCGCAGCGCCCTCGGAACGAGAGACGAACCCACCTATGACGGGCTCCCACGCGACACCCGGGAAGACTGCCCGGCCCGATCAGCGGGGCCGGGGCAGCGGACTGGCACTTCTGGTCATCGCCTCGTGCCAGCTGATGGTGGTTCTCGACATCACCATCGTCAACATCGCCCTCCCGCACATCCAGGAGTCCCTGGGCTTCTCCACCGAGAACCTGTCCTGGGTGGTCAACGCCTACACGCTGACCTTCGGCGGACTCCTGCTGCTCGGCGGGCGGCTCGGTGACATCCTCGGCCGCCGCCGCGTCTTCATCTTCGGTGTGCTGCTCTTCGTGCTCGCCTCGCTGCTCGGCGGACTCTCCCAGGAGTCCTGGCAGTTGCTGGCCGCCCGTTCGCTCCAGGGCGTCGGCGGCGCCATCGCCTCGCCGACCGCCCTGTCGCTGATCACCACGACCTTCCGCGAGGGCCCCGAACGCAACAGGGCGTTCGGGGTGTTCGCCGCGGTCTCGGCGGGCGGCAGCGCGATCGGGCTGCTGGCGGGCGGGCTGCTCGTCGAATGGCTCGACTGGCGCTGGGTGCTCTTCGTGAACATCCCCATCGGCCTGCTCATCGCGTTCGCCACGCCCCGCTACATCCGCGAGTCCGAACGCCACCCGGGCCACTTCGACGTCCTCGGCGCCCTGACCTCCACGGTCGGCATGGTGCTGCTGGTCTACGGCTTCATCCGCGCCTCCGAGGACGGCTGGACCGACCCGGTCGCCCTCGGCTCCTTCGCCGTGGCACTGGTGCTCCTGACCCTGTTCATCTTCATCGAGAGCCGCTCCCGCCAGCCGATCACCCCGCTGTGGATGTTCCGCGACCGCAATCGCGCCGGGACCTACGCGATGATGCTGAGCCTGGCCGCGGCGATGTTCGGGATGTTCTTCTTCCTGACGCTCTTCGTGCAGAACGTGCTCGGCTTCAGCCCGCTGCGGGCCGGACTCGCCTTCCTGCCGGTCAGCGCCATCATCGCGGTCGGCGCGGGCTTCGCCTCCCAGCTGCTGCCCCGGTGGGGGCCCAAACCCTTCATGGTGACGGGCGCGCTGCTGGCCGCCATCGGGCTCGGCTGGCTCACGCTGACCGACGTCCACAGCACGTACCTCGGCTCCATCCTCGGCCCGATGCTCGTCTTCGGCCTCGGCATGGGCATGCAGTTCGTCTCGCTGACCCTGATGGCGGTGTCGGGCGTCGCCCCGAAGGAGGCGGGCGCCGCGTCCGGCATCCTCAACGCGACCCAGCAGGTGGGCGGCTCCCTCGGACTCTCCATCCTGGTGACGATGTTCGGCACGGCCAGCCGCAACGAGGCCAAGA
The DNA here is from genome assembly GCF_014650075.1 of Streptomyces microflavus. Lineage (GTDB taxonomy): Bacteria > Actinomycetota > Actinomycetes > Streptomycetales > Streptomycetaceae > Streptomyces > Streptomyces microflavus. The sequence continues at coordinate 708,400 of NZ_BMUG01000003.1, forward strand.
ACCAGGTACCGGGCTTCCTGGAGCAGGCCACCCCGGCCCAGCTGCTGCAGTTCCGCAGGACCGGGGAGCTGCCACCGCCCTGGGGGGACGAAGTCCTCACCTCCGGTGTCTCCAGCGCCTTCGTCGTCGCGGCCTGCTTCGCCGTCTTCGCCGCCCTGGTCGCCCTGCTGGTCATCCAGGTCCGCCCCTCCGACCTGGCCCGGCTCCAGGGCAGCACATCGCCCGGCCGGGCCGATGCCACCCCCGTACCTCCCGATGAAGCGAAAGGCCCCCACAGCCATGGACTGGACCCTTGAAGTGATCGTGCTCCCGGTGACCGACCTGGACCGGGCACGCGACTTCTACCGCGACAAGATCGGTTTCCACGTCGACATCGACGGCGAGGTGATGCCGGGCGCGCGCGTCGTCCAGCTCACCCCGCCCGGCTCGGGCTGCTCGATCGCCCTGACCGACGGCGTGCCGAACCCGACGGGAGACCCGCAACCGGGCACGTACCACGGCCTCCAGCTCTGCGTCACCGACATCGACGCCGCCCACGCGGAGCTCGTCGCCCGAGGGGTCGAGGTCTCCGAGCCCCAGCGGTACGCCCCCGACGACGGGGCCACGTTCATGTACTTCACCGACCCGGACGGCAACGGCTGGGCCGTACAGGAGTACCGCCGCCGGCTGACCGAACCCCTGCACAAGGTCCTCGCCGACCTCGCCGCGAAGGGGGCCGTGGAGCCCACCGACTGAACCGCTCCGTCCCCTTTGTCGCTCGCACACCCGCCCACCGCCCCACACACTGCCCGCCGCGGTGGATCGTGCCGCCCCGGTCCACGACAATGCTCCCCGTATCACCGCAGTGATCCATGCACACGAGGGAGCAGCATCCAATGGCCGGCAACACAGACATGGTGGCCTTCGTCCGGGCGCGTCTAGCCGATGAGGAACAGGTCGCCCTGGCTGCCGGCGGGGACCGATGGCGGTGCCCGGCCGATGTGCCCGGCGAGGTCCACGACCGCAGGGGCGGCGTCGCGTTCACGGTGCGGGACCAGGGCTTCGACCACCACATCGCCCTGCAGGACCCCGCGCGCACCCTGGAGCGCATCGAGACGCACCGGGTGCTGCTGGGCGAGTACGTCGAGGTCGCCGAGCTGGACACCGACCGCCCGGCCCAGGACTTCCGCTCCGGCCGGGCGGTGGGCCTGGGCTTCGCCGTCCGCCAGCTGGCCGCCGAGTACGCCGGGCACCCGGACTACCAGGCGCGGTGGCTGCCCCGGTTCATCCAGTAGCCACCGTCCATCGACGGACAGCCCGGTTCATCCGACGGACAGGGTCCAACCGGCGGACGGGGAGCGGGCTGCGCCCGGAACCGGTAACTTACTCGCAAGTAAGTCGAGGTTCCGGGCCACCTGACCACGTATGGAGATCCCATGTCCCGCCGGACGCGTTCCCCCCTGCTGCTCGCCGGACTCATGGCGGGAGCGGGGGTGCTCCACTTCGCCGTCCCCAAGGCGTTCGACGCCACCGTGCCCCGGGTCCTGCCCGGAGCGCCCCGAACCTGGACGTACGCGAGCGCAGTGGTCGAACTCGCCCTCGCCGCGGGCATAGCGCACCCCCGCACACGGAGCGCCGCCGCCCGGGCCACCGCGGGCTTCTTCGTCGGAGTGTTTCCGGCCAATGTGCAGATGGCCGTGGACTGGCGCCGACGGCCCCGGCCGCAGCGGGCCGCCGCCCTCGCCAGACTGCCCCTTCAGGTGCCGCTCGTCCTGTGGGCGCGCAGTGTCGCCCGGGGTGCCGACACGCCCTGAACGGGGCGCAGTCGGTGTGGTTCGAGCCAACCGCCGGGAGGAAGATCCACAGCAAAATGGCGTTGCTCTCTGGTGAGGAGTGATCCCGCCGTGTAGCGTCGCCGGAAGATGTCGTGGTTCGCAGTACCTGCCCGCGCCTGGCGCGGGCGTTTTGCTGTGCAGTGCCTGAGAACCAGGGCGATCACCTCCGGGTCCGCGCGGTGCGGATCCGTTTACTGCTGAGAGGTACAGGCATGGCCAGCGGAACCGTCAAGTGGTTCAACTCGGAAAAGGGCTTCGGCTTCATCGCGCAGGACGGCGGCGGCCCCGACGTCTTCGCGCACTACTCCAACATCAACTCCACCGGCTTCCGTGAGCTCCAGGAAGGCCAGGCGGTGACCTTCGACATCACCCAGGGCCAGAAGGGCCCGCAGGCGGAGAACATCACCGCCGCCTGATCCAGGTCGAACGGTTCCTCGGGCCCCCGGGACGCGATGCGTCCCGGGGGCCCGAGGACGTCCGGCGCCCGTCGCCCCGAACGGATCGGCCCGATCCGGTTGGGGCGGCGCGGGCCGGGTACCCGGGGTGTCCCAGCCGAAGATCCCGGAGCTTCCGGGACGAGCAGGAAGGACATCCCATGCTGAAGGCCGTCGCCGATGTGCTGCGATCCGTCGGAGGAGCCATCGCCACCGTGGTCACGCTGCCCTTCCGGGCCCTCGCCCGCCTCTTCGGAGGTGCGTCGAGCACGGCGCGCGGACACCACTGACACGCCTGACACGTACACATGCCCGCGCCCCCGGTCCACGAAAGGACCGGGGGCACGGGCATGTGTACGTCTTGCGCGCCCGTGACGGGCGGCTACCCGGGCGACTCGTCCGGTGTCGGATGCCGCTCGGGGTGCACGCCGGCGTTGCGCGGCTTCTCCCGGCCGGAACCGGCCTCGTCCGGGTCGGGCCCGTCGCCGCTCTCGCGGGCGACCCGGTCCGGCACCGGTATGTCGAGGGGGTCCTCCCCCTCCTGGGTCTGCTGGTCCGGCAGGTCCGCCGGTACGGGGGGCGGGCTGCCGGAAGCCCCGGTGTAGGCGGTGCCTTCCGGCCTGCGGTCGGTCATGAGAGCTTCCTTCCGTGCTGCCCCGGAATGCCCGAGGACGAATCGTTCGTCATGCTGGGTACCCCCTGCCGGGCGAACGATTCACCTGAGGACGGGCGCAGGACACACCTCACACCGGGGTATGGCTCGCCCGGGCGGGGGTACTCGGGGCTGTGCCCCTCCTGGGCACACGACTTTTCTGAGAAGAATCACGCGGAAGGATCACCCGCATGCTGATGGCCCACCCGACGGTGCTGCGCAATCTGGTCGAGCAGTACGAGGCCCTGCGCCTGCTGCACGCGGAGAGCGGCTCCACCGAGGCGCGGCAGCGCATGGACGACGTGGCCTACACCCTGTGCGTCTCGACGGGCACGGGCGATGTCGACAGCGCGCTGGTCGCCGCCCGGCACCGGCTGCCGGGTGCCCGTCCCGAGGACGACTCCGTCCTGTCGGCCTGATCACCTGATGAACACCGAAGGGGCGGGCGCTGTGGTGCGGACCGTGGGCGTGGAAGAAGAACTGCTGCTGGTCGACCCGGAGAGCGGGGAGGCGCGTGCCCTGTCCACGGCCGTGCTGGCCCTCGCCGAGAAGCATGCGGAGGGGGAGTCGGCCTTCGAGCCTGAGCTGCACCGCCAGCAGCTGGAGTTCGCGACGCATCCCTGCCGCGAGATGAGCGAGATAGCCGACGCGGTGCACCGGTGGCGGGCCGAGGCGATCCGCCACGCCGCCGACGTGGGAGCGTCGGTGGCGGCCCTGGCGACCTCGCCGCTGCCGGTCAGCCCGACGATCGGGACGGGCGAGCGGTACAGCTGGATGGCGGAGCGCTACGGGCTGACCGCCCAGGAGCAGCTGACCTGCGGCTGCCACGTACACGTCTCCGTCGAGTCGGACGAGGAGGGTGTCGCGGTCCTCGACCGGGTGCGCGGCTGGCTGCCGGTCCTGCTCGCCCTGAGCGCGAACTCCCCCTTCTGGCAGGCGCAGGACACCCAGTACGCCAGCTACCGCAGCCGGGTGTGGGGCAGGTGGCCCTCGGCGGGGCCCGTGGAGCTCCACGGATCGGCCGAGCGCTACCACGAGCAGGTGAAGGCTCTCGTCGGGACCGGCGTCCTCAAGGACGCCGGGATGGTCTACTTCGACGCGCGCCTCTCGGACACCTACCCCACAGTGGAGGTCAGGATCGCCGACGTCTGCCTGGACCCGTCGGACACGGTCCTGCTGGCCACGCTCGTGCGGGCGCTGGTGGAGACGGCCGCGCGGGAGTGGCGGGCTGGGGAGCCTCCCATGGACACCGAGGTGGCGCTGTTGCGGGTCGCGTCCTGGCAGGCGGCCCGTTCGGGTCTTGACGACCGGCTGATCCACCCCCGCACGCTCCGGCCCGAGCCCGCGGCCGACGTGCTCCAGGCGCTCCTGGCCCATGTGCGGGACGCGCTGGAGGACAGCGGTGACCTCAAGGCCGCGGAGAGGGCGCTGGCCGCCCTGGAGCGACGCGGCAACGGGGCCAGGGTCCAGCGCGAGATCCTGGAGCGGACCGGAAGCCTCCGCGACACCGTCGCGGAATGCGTCCGGATCACGGGGGGATGAGCGCGAACGTACGGACGACACGACCGCATGACATGCACGGCACGACCGCATGACGTGAGAGGAAAGGAGCAGCACATGGCCACCACCGGTCTCGGCGACCGCCGGATCCTGGCGATCGTCACCAACTACGGGGTCGAGCAGGACGAACTCGTCGTCCCCGTGAAGCACCTGCGCGACAAGGGGGCACAGGTGAGCGTGGCAGCGGTCTCCGACGAAGAGATCCGCACCCTGGTGGGCGACCGCGACCCCGGCGACACCGTGCGGCCCGACCTCACCCTGGCGGACGTCGACCCCGCCGCGTACGACCTTCTGCTCGTCCCGGGCGGCACGCTGAACGCCGACACCCTGCGCCTCCAGGACGCCACCACCCGGATCGTCAGCTCGTTCGCGGCCTCCGGCAGGCCGGTCGCGGCGATCTGCCACGGCCCGTGGGCGCTGGTCGAGGGCGGCTACGTCCAGGGCAAGACCCTGACCTCGTACGCGTCGCTGAAGACCGACATCACCAACGCGGGCGGTACCTGGGTCGACAAGTCGGTGGTCCGCGACGACGAGGGCGGCTGGCCGCTGATCACCTCGCGGACGCCCGACGACCTGGACGACTTCCTCCGCGAGATCGACGCGGTGCTCACCGGGTCCTGACGCCCGCCCGACGGCCCCCGCCCGCTCACCGCGCGGCGCGGGGGCCGTCGGCGTGTCCGCGAACGCGTACGCCGGTACGGGTGCGAGGAGGCAATAGGGCCACCGCGCACTTACCGGCCTGGACGCCCTCGGGGTATCCAGGAAAGAGGCTGCCGGCAAGAAGCTCCTGACGCGGGCCGACCCGAGGAGGGCTCATGGACGCCCCGACCGCCACTACGGCCGACACGGACGTACTGGACACACCTCAGGAAGACCCGACGGTTCACATTCTGTGGATCAACGCCGGACTGAGCTGCGACGGGGACTCGGTCTCCCTCACCGCCGCCACCCAGCCGAGCATCGAGGAGATCGCGCTCGGCGCCCTGCCCGGCCTGCCCAAGGTCGCCGTCCACTGGCCCCTCATCGACTACGAGTGCGGGCCCGTTCAGGGCGCCGACAACTTCGTGGAGTGGTTCTTCAAGGCCGACCGGGGCGAACTGGAACCCTTCGTCCTGGTGGTCGAGGGCTCCATCCCCAACGAGCGCATCAAGCCCGAGGGCTACTGGTGCGGCTTCGGTGACGACCCCGAGACCGGCCAGCCCATCACCACCAGCGAGTGGCTCGACCGGCTCACCCCCAAGGCCCTGGCGGTCGTAGCCATCGGCACCTGCGCCACCTACGGCGGCATCCACGCCATGGCCGGCAACCCCACCGGGGCCATGGGCGTACCCGACTACCTGGGCTGGGAGTGGAAGTCGAAGGCGGGCATCCCGATCGTCTGCATCCCCGGCTGTCCCGTCCACCCGGACAACGCCTCCGAGACCCTGCTGTACCTGCTCTACCAGGCCGCCGGCGCCGCGCCCATGATCCCGCTGGACGAGGAGCTGCGGCCCACCTGGCTGTTCGGCGCCACAGTCCACGAGGGCTGCGACCGGGCCGGCTACTACGAGCAGGGCCAGTTCGCCGACGAGTACGGCTCCCCGCAGTGCCTGGTCAAGCTCGGCTGCTGGGGCCCGGTCGTCAAGTGCAACGTACCCAAGCGCGGCTGGATCAACGGCGTCGGCGGCTGCCCCAACGTCGGCGGCATCTGCATCGGCTGCACCATGCCGGGCTTCCCCGACAAGTTCATGCCGTTCATGGACGAGCCACCCGGCGGCCACGTCTCCGCGGCGGCGAGCGGCGTGTACGGCTCCGTCATCCGCCGGCTGCGCCACTTCACCGCGAAGACGGCCGACAAGGAACCGAAGTGGCGCACCAGGACCGACACCATCAAGACCGGCTACCGGCCGCCGTGGTGACCCGCGCCCCCGGGACACCCCGGTGGGGCGCAGGACCAGGGCGAGCGGCACGACCTACCAGAAGGGCGGCGCGGGACCATGGCGACTGCGACCGGCAAACCCGCCGTCGACGCTGACGGCCTCATGGAGATGTCGTGGGACCCGATCACGCGCATCGTCGGCAGCCTCGGCATCCACACCAAGATCGACTTCGCCGCCAAGCGGGTCGCGGAGTGCTACAGCACCTCGTCGATCTTCCGCGGCTACAGCGTCTTCATGAAGGGCAAGGACCCCCGCGACGCGCACTTCATCACCAGCCGCATCTGCGGCATCTGCGGTGACAACCACGCCACCTGTTCCGTGTACGCGCAGAACATGGCGTACGGAGTGGCGCCCCCGCACCTCGGTGAGTGGATCATCAACCTCGGCGAGGCCGCCGAGTACATGTTCGACCACAACATCTTCCAGGAGAACCTGGTCGGCGTGGACTACTGCGAGCGGATGGTCGCCGAGACCAACCCCGGTGTCCTCGAACTCGCGACACGCACCGAGGCCCCGCACGCCGCCGACCACGGCTACCGCACGATCGCCGACATCATGCGCTCCCTGAACCCGCTGGAGGGCGAGTTCTACCGCGAGGCGCTCCAGGTCAGCCGGTACACCCGCGAGATGTTCTGCCTGATGGAGGGCCGCCATGTGCACCCCTCCACGCTCTACCCCGGCGGCGTCGGCACGGTGGCGACCATCCAGCTCTTCACCGACTACCTCACCCGCCTCACCCGCTACGTGGAGTTCATGAAGCGGGTCGTCCCGCTCCACGACGACCTCTTCGACTTCTTCTACGAGGCACTGCCCGGGTACGAGGAGGTCGGCCGCCGGCGCATCCTGCTCGGCTGCTGGGGAGCGCTCAACGACCCGGAGTACTGCGACTTCACGTACGCCAACATGGAGGACTGGGGCCGGCGGATGTTCGTCACCCCCGGCGTCATCGTGGACGGCAAGCTCGTCACCAGCAGCCTCGTCGACATCAACCTCGGCATCCGTATCCTGCTCGGCAGCTCGTACTACGAGGACTGGGCGGGCATGGGCAAGTTCGTGGAGCGCGACCCCCTCGGCAACGAGCTGGACGAACGCCACCCCTGGAACCAGCACACCATCCCGGCCCCGCAGAAGCGGGACTTCGACGACAAGTACAGCTGGGTCATGTCACCGCGCTGGTTCGACGGCACCGACCACCTCGCCCTGGACACCGGCGGCGGCCCCATCGCCCGCCTCTGGTCCACGGCCCTGTCCGGACTCGTCGACATCGGCTACATCAAGGCCACCGGCCACAGCGTGCAGATCAACCTCCCGCGCACCATGACCAAGCCGGAGATGGCGCTGGAGTGGAAGATCCCGCAGTGGTCCAACGCCATCGAACGCAACCGGGCCCGCACCTACTTCCAGGCGTACGCGGCCGCCGCCGCCCTCCACTTCGCCGAGCAGGCGATGGAGGAGGTCCGCGCCGGACGCACCCAGACCTGGGAGCAGTTCGACGTCCCCGACGAGTCGATCGGCGTCGGATTCACCGAAGCGGTACGCGGCGTCCTCTCCCACCACATGGTCATCCGGGACGGGAAGATCGCCAACTACCACCCCTACCCGCCGACCCCCTGGAACGGCAGCGTCCGCGACAGCTACGGCACCCCCGGACCGTACGAGGACGCCGTCCAGAACACCCCCATCTTCGAGGAGAACCCGCCCGAGAACTTCAAGGGCATCGACATCATGCGGGCCGTCCGCAGCTTCGACCCGTGCCTGCCGTGCGGCGTCCACATGTACGTCGGCGGCGGCCGGACCGTCGAGCAGACCCATATGCCGACCGGGCTGAGCGGACTGGCGGGCGGCTGACCCCCGTACGGGACAGGCAGCCGACCCCGTACTCCAGGAAAGGGGCCCACGATGGCGGGAGCCGACCCCGGTGCACGCATCGGTGAACTGCTGGACCGACTGGGACGCGAGGCCGGACCCCAGGCCCGCGAGACGGCCGACGAACTCGTACGCAGCGTCGTCGAGTTCTACGGAGAGGGCCTGGCCCGCACCGTACGGCTGTTGCGCGCCGCCCCGGCCGGATCCGACCCGCTCGCCGTGCTCACCGCCGACGAACTCGTCGGGGACCTGCTGATCCTGCACGACCTGCACCCCGAGGACACCATGACCCGGGTCGGCCGCGCACTCGACAAGGTCCGGCCCTACCTGGGCTCGCACGCCGGCGACGTCGATGTCGCCGGACTCGACACCGAAGCGCCCGAAGGGCCCACCCTGCGCCTGCGGTTGCGCGGCAGCTGCGACGGCTGCCCGTCCTCCACCCAGACCGTGCGCTGGACCATCGAGGAGGCCGTCGCCCGCCTCGCCCCGGAGATCGCCAACATCGAGGTCGAAGGGGTCGCCGAGGCTCCCGCCGCCGGTGGACAGCCCCTGCTGCAGATCCTGCCGCACCCGCCCGCCGACGCCCCGGGCGCACCGCCCCCGGCCGCCGACGGGGAACCGCCCCACTGGCACACCCTCGCCACCCCCGCCCTGCCCGCCCGCGACCACGCCACCCGCGTCGCCGACGTCGAAGGCAACGCGCTCCTCCTGGTCCGGCTCCCCGGCAACCTGTACGCCTACCGCGACCGCTGCCCCGGCTGCGGGGCCGACCTGCGCACCGCGCCCCTGGACGGGGAGTTCCTGAGCTGCGCCGAGTGCGCCGCCCGGTTCGACGTACGGCACGCGGGGCGCGGCGAGCACACGCACCTGGAGCCCCTGCCGCTCCTGGAGGAGGAGGGCGCCGTCCGGGTAGCGCTGCCCGAGCTGCTGGGGGCAGGGCCGTGAGCGCGGGCGTGCTCGCCCAGTTCACCCGGCGGCCGCCACCGCCGGGGGAGCGGTGCGAGCTGTGCGGGGAGCCGCTGCCGGACGGGCACCGGCACCTCGTCGACACCACCCGGCGCTCCCTCAAGTGCTGCTGCCCGCCCTGCCACCTGCTCTTCACCCGGCCCGGCGCGGGCCAGGGCCGCTTCCGGGCCGTCCCGGACCGCTACCTCACCGACTCCGGCTTCGCCCTCGACGGCGACGGCTGGAACCGGCTCCAGATCCCCGTCGGCCTCGCCTTCTTCTTCCGCAACTCCGCGCTCGACCGGTTCGCCGCCTTCTACCCGAGCCCCGCCGGAGCGACCGAGAGCGAACTCGACCCCGCCACCTGGGACGCCGTCATCGGCTCCACCCGCCTCGCCGGGCTGCTCCAGGACGACGTGGAGGCGCTGCTGCTCCACGCCGAGCGGGGAAAGCCCGCGACCTGCACCCTCGTCCCGATCGACGTCTGCTACGAACTCGTCGGCCGGATGAGGCTCCACTGGAAGGGCTTCGACGGCGGGGCCGAGGCCCGCGCGGACATCGAGCAGTTCTTCGAACGCGTCGCGGCCCGCGCGCGGCCGCTGCCCGCCGGGGCCTCCGGTGCGGGGAACCCCGGGGGCGCCCCGTGACCGATCTCGACTTCCGCTGCACCGGCGTACGGCCCGAGCCCTTCGGCGCGAGCCCCACGCTCCTGTTCGACCTGCGCATCGAGGAGCTCGACCACCAGCCCGTGCACGCCGTCGCCCTGCGCTGCCAGATCCGGATAGAGCCGGCCCAGCGCACCTACGAACCGGACGAGGTCGACATGCTGGGCGACCTGTTCGGCGAGCCCAGCCGCTGGAGCAGCACCCTCAAACCGCTCCAGTTCGCCCACGCCTCCATCACCGTGCCCGCGTTCACCGGCACCACCCACGTCGACCTCCCGGTGCCCTGCACCTACGACACCGAGGTCGCCTCCGCCTCGTACTTCCGGGCCCTCGCGCGCGGCGAGATACCGCTGCTGATGCTCTTCTCCGGCACGGTGTTCACCGGCCGCAACGGCTTCCGCGCCGAGCCGATCCCCTGGCACAAGGAGACGTCCTGCCTGATGCCCGTGGACGTCTGGCGGGAGCTGATCGAGTCCTACTTCCCCAACACGGGCTGGCTGCGGTTGCGCAAGGACACCCTCGAATCGCTGCGCCGCTACCGCTCCGCGCGCGCCCTGCCGTCGTGGGAGCAGGTCTTCGAGGAGCTGCTCGCGTCCGCCGAGGCGACTCGGGCGAAGGGGGTGGAGTGAGATGACCGGCCCGGACCTGCTGCCTCCGCCCGGAACCCTCGACGACGCACTCGACCAGGTCCGTACGGTCGCCGACGCCGTCCTCTTCGAGGGGTACGTCCTCTACCCCTACCGAGCCTCGTCCGCGAAGAACCGGATGCGCTGGCAGTTCGGCGTCCTGGTGCCGCCCGCCTGCACGGCACAGGGCGGCGAGTACGCGGAGCAGCGCACCGACATCCTCCTGGAGCCCCGCACCGCCGACCGCCTCCACGCCGAACTGCGCTTCCTGCACGTACGGCGGCGGACCGTCGAACGCCTCGACCCCGACGGCACGTACACCGAGGTCCCCGAACTGGAGCTGCCCGACCGGGTCCTGGTCCCCTGGGACGAGGGCCACGAGGAGCGCATCCGGCTCCACGCGCCCCTCGCCGAACTGACGGGGGAGCAGGCCCACACCCGTACCGTCACCTTCGACCTGCCGCCCGCCGTCGAGCACGAACCCGTGCTGGACGACCGGGGCAGGACCCTGGGACGGCTCGTACGGCGACGGGCGCGGCTGACCGGCGAGGTCCGCCCCGGGATCGAGCAACTCCCCGGCCCCTACCGGGTGTCACGCCTCACCGTCACCGTGCTCAACACCACCGACGCCCCGGCCGGGGACCGGACGACGGCTCTCCCGCACAGCATGATCGGCGCCCACCTGCTGCTCGCCGCCCAGGGAGGCCGCTTCCTCTCCATGACGGACCCGCCCGAGTGGGCCCGCCCCGCCGTCGCGGAGCTGCGCAACGACCGGACCTGGCCCGTCCTGGCGGGCCCGGCGGACCGCGGGGACCTGGTCCTCTCCTCGCCGATCATCCTGGAGGACCACCCCGTCCTCGCCGACGAGAGCCCCGGCCCGCTCTACGACGCCACCGAGATCGACGAGATCCTCTCCCTGCGCACCGCCGCCCTCACCGAGCGGGAGAAGCGCGAGGCACGCGGCACCGACGACCGCGCCGCCGAGGTCATCGACCTGGTGGACTCCATGCCCGAGGCGGTACGGGAGCGGCTGCACGGGGTGATCCGGGGGCTGCGCGAGGTGACGGGGGAGGACACCCCGGCCGCCGGTGAGCCTGTCTGCGGGCTGACCCTCCCGGAAGGCACCGGGCATCCCTGGTGGGACCCGCAGCAGGACCCCGAGGCGGCCGACGCGCCCACCACCATCCCCATAGACGGTGAGGCCGTCGGCCAGGGCTCCCGGGTCCTCCTCACCCCGGGAGCCCGCCGCACGGACGCCCAGGACACGTTCCTGCGGGGCTGCCGTGCCACCGTCGAAGCGGTCGTCGCGGACCTGGACGGGGAGCTGCACCTCGCCGTCGTCCTGGACGACGACCCGGGCACCGACATCCGGCGCCAGCAGGGCCGCTTCCTCTACTTCAAGCCGGACGAGGTGGCGCCGCTGAAGGAGCTGAGGGAGGAGGAGCCATGAGCGGTACGGAGACATCCGGGCGCACGCTCGTCGCCGGGGTCGGCAACATCTTCCTCCAGGACGACGGCTTCGGCGTGGAGACGGTCCGCCGGCTCGGCGCCCTGGACCCGTCCCGCCTGCCGCCCGGGACAGAACTGATGGACGCCGGAATCCGCGGGGTGCACCTCGCCTACCGGCTGCTGGAGGGCTACCGCACCCTCGTCCTGGTCGACCTGGTGAGCCGGGGCTCCCCGCCCGGCACGCTGTACACGATCGACGTCGGGCCGCGGCCCCCGGACACCGGGCACCGGCCCGGCCCGCTCGACACCCACGCGATGGACCCCGCCACCGTGCTCGGCCTGCTGCACGACCTGCACGCCGGGGCGGGCGGCACGCTCCCCGACGAGGTCTACGTCGTCGGCTGCGAACCCCGGGACACGGGCGAGGGCATCGGGCTCAGCCCGCCCGTCGAGCAGGCGGTGGAGCCGGCGGTGGGCCTGGTGCTGGACCTGGTGGCGCGCCGCGCCACCCCCGTACCGCAGCGGAATCCCGTACCGCAGAAGAACTGAGACCACGACGTTGGAGGACAGGATGCACTGGATGTGGATCGGCGTCGCCGCGGGCCTCGCGGCCCTCTACGGCCTCGTCAGAAACCTGCCCGACGCGCGGCGCTACCTGCGCATGCGCCGGATGTAGTCCCCATGCTCCGCGTGGTGCGGGGGCTCGTCCCCGCCCCCGACGTCCTCCAGCTGCACATAGCGCTCGAGGAAGAGATGGAGGGTGCTGTGCAGTTCTCCCAGCCGGACGAACCACAGGGCGAGGTTCATGGCGCCCTGCGGGGTGATGGCGTACACCCGGCGGGCGGGCCCGGAGGCGGAGGCGCACCACTGGGAGGTGACCTCACCGCACTTCTCCATGGACCGCAGCAGCCGGTAGACATGGGCCGACTCGGCTTCCTCCCAGCCGAACGCGCCCAGGCGCTGCACCAGCTGATAGCCGTGACCCCGGCGTTCGGCCAGGAGCAGGAGCAGGACCGGGGTGAGCAGCGCTCGCCGTTCGACCTCGTGACCAGGCATGGTCCTTTCAGGGTAGCGAGGGGGTGAGCGCCGTGCATGAGCTGTCCATCGCGCTGGCCGTCGTCGACCAGGTCGACACCGCGCTGCGGGAACGGGGTGCGGAACGGGTCCCGGTCCGGTCGCTGACCCTTCGGGTCGGGGAGCTGTCCGGCGTGGTGCCCGAGGCGCTGGACTTCTCCTTCGGCGTGGCGGCCGAGGGCACTGCCCTGGCGGACGCCCGGCTGCTGATCGAAACTGTTGAGGGAAGGGCCCGCTGCGAGGGCTGCGGCAGGGACACCGCGACCGGGATGCCCCCGGACCTGTGGTGCGGCGCCTGCGAGCAGGCGATGAGCCTGACCGGCGGGCGCGAACTGGAGATCGCCCGGGTCGTCCTGGAGGACCTGGAGATCCGGCAGGGGGACGACGTACCGGAGGCGAGCCATGTGCCGCACCGTTGACCTGCACCAGGCCGTGCTGGCGAAGAACGACACCAACGCGGTGGAGCTGCGCCGCACCCTGGACGATCGCGGCACCACGGCCGTCAACCTCATGTCCAGCCCCGGCAGCGGCAAGACCGCCCTCCTGGAGGCCCTGCTGACCCGGGCCGTCGCCGGCGGCACCCCGGCCGCCGCCGTCACCGCCGACCTCGCCACCGAGAACGACGCGACGCGCCTCGCCCGCTCGGGAGCCCCCGTACAGCAGATCCTCACCGACGGGCTCTGCCATCTGGAAGCCGGAATGCTCCGGGGCAAGCTGGAGGGCTGGCTGCCCGGAGGGACCCGGCTGCTGTTCGTCGAGAACGTCGGCAACCTCGTCTGCCCCGCCTCCTACGACCTCGGTGAGACCCTGCGCATCGCGCTCGCCTCGGTGACCGAGGGCGAGGACAAGCCGGTGAAGTACCCGGCGGCCTTCGGCCTCGCGCACCTGGTCGTGATCACCAAGACGGATCTCGCGGACGCGGTGGAATTCCGTCGGGACGACTTCCTCAGCGGTGTCCAGCAGGTCAATCCGGGCGTGCCCGTCATCGAGACCTCCGCCCGGACCGGCGAGGGCGTCGACGCGCTGCTGGCCCATGTCCTGCGGGCGGCGGACGGCCGCGAGACCCATACGCCGGTGCTCGCGCGACAGCACGAGAAGCACCTGCACCACCACGACACTCCTTCCGCCGAGCACTCCCACGCCCCCGCCGGAACCCCGCGATGACCGCGACGGAACCGGCACCCCCGCCCACGGCGACCCCGCAGCACCGGGTCCGCCGCCACCTCACCGTGCGCGGCGCCGTCCAGGGCGTCGGATTCCGTCCGTTCGTCTACACCCTGGCCGAGGAGCACGGACTCACCGGCTGGGTCACCAACGACGCCGACGGTGTCGTCACGGAGGTCGAGGGACCGGCGGCGGCGGTGGACGCCTTCACCGACGCGATCGGGACCCGCGCACCCCCGCTCGCCGTCGTGGAATCGGTCGAGCCGCACCCCGTGCCCGCCCTGAACGACGGTTCCGGCTTCACCATCCGCCCCTCCGCTCCCTCCGGCACCGGCCGCACCCTGATCCCGCCGGACACCGCGACCTGCGACGCCTGCCTCACCGAACTCGCGGACCCGGCCGACCGGCGCCACCGCCACCCGTTCATCACGTGCACCCACTGCGGCCCCCGCTTCACCGTCGTGACCGGCCTGCCCTACGACCGGCCCCGCACCACCATGGCGGGCTTCCCGATGTGCCAGGACTGCGCCCGCGAGTACGCCGACCCCGCCGACCGCCGCTTCCACGCCCAGCCGATCGCCTGCCCGGCCTGCGGCCCCCGCCTCACCCTCCGCCGGGGCCCCGAGGACCCGGGTGCACTGCACGGGGACGAGGCGCTCGCGGAGGCCCGCCGGCTGCTGGCGGCCGGGGCGGTGGTCGCGGTGAAGGGGATCGGCGGCTACCACCTGGCCTGCGACGCGGGCGACCCCGCCGCCGTACGCACCCTGCGCAAGCGCAAGAACCGGGGCGGCAAGCCCTTCGCCGTCCTCGCGGACTCCCTGGAGACAGTCCGGCGCCTGGCCAGGGTCGACGAAGCCGAACGCGACCTCCTCACCGGCCCCCGTAAACCGGTCGTCCTGCTGCGCCGCCACGCCTCGCCGTCCGCCGACGTGGCGCCCGGTGTCGCCCCCGGCAGCCCCGACCTCGGCGTGATGCTCCCGTACACCCCGCTGCACCGCCTCCTCCTCGGCCTGCCCGGCGACCCGCCGGGGCCGCCCGTCCTCGTCATGACCAGCGGAAACCGCTCCGGCGAGCCGATCGTCACCGACGACGCCGAAGCCCTGGCCCGGCTCGACGGTCTCGCCGACGCCTGGCTCCAGCACGACCGGCCCATCCACGTGCCGTGCGACGACTCGGTGGTCCGGATCTGCGCCGGGGCCGAACTCCCCGTCCGCCGCTCCCGCGGCTACGCCCCGCTGCCGCTCGCCCTGCCCCTGCCCGTCCACCCGGCCCTCGCGGTCGGCGGCGATCTGAAGAACACCTTCTGCGCCGCCGACGACCGCTACGCCTGGCTTTCCGCCCACGTCGGCGACATGGACGACCTCGCCACCCTCACCGCCTTCGCCAAGGCCACCGCCCACCTCACCGAGCTCACCACCGTCACCCCGCGCCTCCTCATCGCCGACCGCCACCCCGGCTACCGCTCCACCCAGTGGGCCCGCCGCACCGCCGAGGCGCGCGACCTCCCCCTCCGCCAGGTCCAGCACCACCACGCCCATGTCGCCTCCACCATGGCCGAGCACGGCCTCGACGGCACCGCCCCCGTCATCGGCGTCGCCTTCGACGGCACCGGGTACGGCGACGACGGGGCGGTCTGGGGCGGCGAGGTGCTCATCGCGGACTACGACGGTTTCCGGCGCTTCGCCCATCTCCGTTACGTACCCCTGCCGGGCGGGGACGCAGCCGTCCGCAACCCGTACCGGATGGCGCTCTCCCACCTGCGCGCCGCCGGAGTGCCGTGGTCGGACCGACTGCCGTGCGCCGCCGTCGCCCCGCCCGGCGAACGGCGTCTCCTGGCCCGCCAGCTGGAGCGCGGGCTGAACTGCGTCCCCACCTCCAGCATGGGCCGCCTCTTCGACGCGGTCTCCTCGCTCGCGGGGATCTGCCACCGGGTGGAGTACGAGGCCGAGGCCGCCATGCGCCTGGAGAACGCGGCGCTGTACGACAACGGGCGCGGGCGCGCGTACAGGTTCATCCTGGGAGCAGAGCCGGGCGGGCCGGAGACCCCCCTGATCGCCGACCCGTCACCCGTCCTGGCCGCCGCCGCGGCGGACGTCCTGAGCGGTGCCCCGGCCCCGGCGGTGGCCCGCCGCTTCCACCGGGCGGTGACCGGCCTCGTCCGTGACGTGTGCGCGGTGGCCCGGCAGCGTACGGGCATCGCCACCGTGGCCCTGACCGGAGGTGTCTTCTGCAACGCCCTGCTGACGGAGGGCTGTTCGGCCGGCCTCGAAGAGGACGGCTTCACCGTACTGAGACACCGCAAGGTGCCCCCCAACGACGGCGGGCTCGCCCTCGGACAGCTGATGGTCGCCGCCCGGACGAAGGAGTGAGGGAGGAGAGCGCCATGTGTCTGGCCGTACCCGGCCGAGTGCTGGAGATCGAGGAACGCGACGCCACACGGATGGCCAAGGTCGACTTCGGCGGCGTCGTCAAGGACGTCTGCCTGGAGTACGTCCCCGACATGCAGGTGGGGGACTACGCCATCGTCCACGTCGGATTCGCCCTGCAACGGCTCGACGAGGAATCGGCGCGCCAGACCCTGGAACTCTTCGAGAACCTCGGAGTCCTGGAAGAGGAGTTCGGCGACCACTGGGGCAAGGCGGCGAAGGACGCGGGCACCGAACGCCCGGTCGGAACCGAGCTTCCGGCCGAGAGCGCCGAGAAGGAGGCGCGGTCATGAAGTATCTCGACGAATTCAGCGACCCGGTCCTCGCGAAGCGGCTCTTCGACGACATCCGGGCCCTCACCACCAAGCCCTGGTCCCTGATGGAGGTCTGCGGCGGACAGACGCACTCGATCATCCGCCACGGCATCGACCAGCTGCTCCCCGAGGAGATCCGGCTGATCCACGGCCCCGGCTGCCCGGTCTGCGTCACCCCGCTGGAGATCATCGACAAGGCCCTGGAGATCGCCTCCCGCCCCGACGTGATCTTCTGCTCGTTCGGCGACATGCTCCGCGTCCCGGGCAGCGGCCGCGACCTGTTCCAGGTCAAGAGCGAGGGCGCGGACGTACGGGTGGTCTACTCGCCGCTGGATGCTCTGCGCATCGCCCAGGAGAACCCGGACAAGGAGGTCGTCTTCTTCGGCATCGGCTTCGAGACGACCGCCCCGCCCAACGCGATGACGGTCTACCAGGCGAAGAAGCTCTCCATCCCCAACTTCAGCCTGCTGGTCTCCCACGTACGGGTGCCCCCGGCGATCGACGCGATCATGAACTCGCCGGACTGCCAGGTCCAGGCGTTCCTCGCCGCCGGACACGTCTGCACGGTCATGGGCACCAAGGAGTACCCGGAGCTCGCCGCACAGCACGAGGTCCCCATCGTGGTCACCGGCTTCGAGCCGCTGGACATCCTCGAAGGCATCCGGCGTGCCGTACGGCAGTTGGAGGCGGGCGAGCACAGAGTCGAGAACGCCTACCCGCGCGCCGTCAACGAACAGGGCAGCCCCGCCGCGCAGGCGATGCTGGCCGACGTCTTCGAGGTCACCGACCGGTCCTGGCGCGGCATCGGGATGATCCCGCAGAGCGGCTGGCGGCTGTCGCCCAAGTACCGGGAGTACGACGCCGAGCACCGGTTCTCGGTCACCGGCATCGAGACCGAGGAGTCCACGGTCTGCCGCAGCGGCGAAGTCCTCCAGGGCCTCATCAAGCCGCACGAGTGCGCCGCCTTCGGCAAGGAGTGCACCCCGCGCAACCCGCTCGGCGCCACCATGGTCTCCAGTGAGGGCGCGTGCGCCGCGTACTACCTGTACCGGCGGCTCGATGTTCCGGAGAAGACCCCCAAGGAGGCGAGTTCCGTTGGCTGACATCGCCCCCGCCCCCGCCGACTTCTCCGGCTGGACCTGTCCCGCGCCCCTGCGCGACCACGAACGCATCGTCATGGGCCACGGCGGCGGCGGAACGCTCTCCGCCGAGCTGGTGGAACACCTCTTCGCCCCGGCCTTCGGCAGCGACGTACTCGCCGAACTGGGCGACTCCGCGCACCTGACGATGGGCGGCGCCAAGCTCGCCTTCTCCACCGACTCCTTCGTCGTCCGGCCGCTGTTCTTCCCCGGCGGGTCCATCGGAGACCTCGCCGTCAACGGGACGGTCAACGACCTGGCCATGGCCGGGGCCGTCCCGGCCTACCTCTCCTGCGGCTTCATCCTGGAGGAGGGCGTCGAACTCTCCGTCGTCGGCCGGGTCGCCCAGGCGCTCGGCGACGCCGCGCGCACCGCCGGAGTGACCGTCGCGACCGGCGACACGAAGGTCGTCGACGCCGGACACGGCGACGGGATCTTCATCAACACCGCCGGGATCGGGCTGGTCCCCGACGGCGTCGACATCCGCCCGCAGCGCGCCGCTCCCGGTGACGCGGTGCTGGTCAGCGGGCAGATCGGCGTCCACGGCGTCGCCATCATGAGCGTGCGCGAGGGGCTGGAGTTCGGCGTCGAGATCCAGAGCGACACCGCCTCCCTGGCCGGAATGGTCGCCGACATGCTGGCCGCCTGCCAGGACCTCCATGTCCTGCGCGACCCCACCCGGGGCGGCCTGGCCACCTCGCTCAACGAGATCGCCGGAGCCGCCGGAGTGGGCATCACCCTGGACGAGCGGTCCCTCCCCGTGCCCGACACCGTCGCCAACGCCTGCTCCTTCCTGGGCCTCGACCCCCTGTACGTCGCCAATGAGGGCAAGCTCGTCGCCTTCGTACCGCCCGACCACGCCGACGCCGTTCTGGAGGCGATGCGCGCCCACCCGCTCGGCAAGGAGGCGGTGCGGATCGGGAGCTGCGTCGAGGACCACCCCGGCATGGTCGTGGCCGCCACCGGCCTCGGCGGCACGCGTGTGGTGGACATGCCGCTCGGTGAGCAACTGCCGCGTATCTGCTGACACGCGGTATCGAACACCGCACAGAAGAAGGTTAGGCTGTCCTAAGTCGAATCGGAGTCGTCCTGAGGCGAGAGGGCTGATCCGGGCCGGGTGGTCGCCTCCGTGTGCGCCGCACCCCGTCCCGGGTGGAGCCCCGCCACCCGTGGCCGTGTCCGATGGACGTATCCGCGTCCTGTCGCCCCCGCGACCAGGCCGACCACCGCGTACGAAGGGGCAGTGCCCATGACGATCCACCGAGCCGTCGTCGCCCGAGTCCAGCCGCTCACCCCGACCATGACCCGGGTCACGCTGCACGGTGAGGGGCTCGCCGGTTTCGAGTCGACCGGGGCCGGCGACGAGTACATCCGCCTCTTCTTCCCGCACGGCCCGGACCGCGGTGACGTCTCCCTGCCCATCACCACGGAGAAGGGCTGGGAGACCCCGGAGGGCCAGCCTGTTGCCCCGATACGGACGTACACCGTGCGGGCGGTGCGCCCGGAGGCCGGTGAGATCGACATCGACTTCGTGCTGCACGACCACGGCGTCGCGTCGACCTGGGTGGCCGGCGCGCAGCCCGGGGACGTCCTCGGCGTGAACGACCCCACCGGCCTCTACAGCCCCCCGGACGACCTCGCCTGGCAGGTGCTGATCGCCGACCAGACCGGCCTGCCCGCCGTGGCGCGGCTGCTGGAGAACACCCCGGACGACGTCGCCACCCGCGTGGTCGTCGAACTGCCCGGCCCCGAGGCCGTCCAGCCGCTGCCCGGCACCAAGGTGACCTGGACCTACGGCGGCAACGGCCACGGAGCCAGCCGGCTGGCCGAGCTGGTGAGCGCCGCGATCCCGCCCGGCACGGACCTGGCCGGCGGCTACGTCTGGGTCGCGGGCGAGACCAACGCGCTGCGCACCGTACGCCGTTACCTCCGCAAGGAGCTGGGGCTGCCCGCCACCCGGTTCAAGGTCGTCGGCTACTGGATCCCGGACGCCGACAGCTGGAACGAGCGGTACGAGGCCCTGCCCGACGCCGTGCGCGCCGAACTGGTGGCCCTCTGGGACGACCCGGTCGACGACGAGGAAGACCTCACCATCCGGTACGAGGCGCGCCTCAGCGATCTCGGGCTGTGAAGCCGCTCCTTGGTGCGCAAGGGAGTTGGGGGATTCGCCGCGTCAACTGAGAGCGTGGTGGGTAAGATCGCTGTCATCGCAGTAAAGGTAGCCTTGCCTAAGGTCGAGGAGGATCGGTGACCAACCCGTTCGAGGACGAGAACGGCACCTACCTGGTGCTCGTCAACCACGAGGGGCAGCACTCCCTGTGGCCCGCCTTCGCGGAGGTGCCCGCCGGCTGGACCGTGGTGCACCCGGAGGACACCCGCCAGGCCTGCCTCGACTACGTGGAGGAGAACTGGACCGACCTGCGGCCCAAGAGCCTCACGGAGAGCATGGCGGCCGATCCGGCATGACCCTTTCCTGAAACCGCCGCACCCGGTGAAGGCCCATGGCCCGAGCCGTCGCGGAACGCCCGAGGGGGCCCCGGCACCGGCCGGGCCCTCCTCGGCGACCGGACCACGGGCGACACCAAGGACAGCGAGGTCCGACCCCCGCCATGCCCACCGCATCCCTGAACGGCATCGACCTCGTCCACGACGACTCGGGCGGCGACGGAGCGCCCGTGGTGCTCGTCAACGGCACCGGCGCCAGCCGCACCGCCTGGCGCGCCCACCAGGCCCCCGCCCTGCTCGACGCGGGCTACCGGGTGGTCGCCCCGGACAACCGGGGCCTCCCGCCGAACGTGTCACCGCCCGGCGGCATCACGCTGGAGACCATGGCGGCCGACCTGGCCGCCCTGATCGACCACCTCTCCCTCGCCCCCTGCCGGATCGTCGGCTTCTCCTTGGGCGCCGCCGTCGTCGGCGAACTCCTCCTCACTCGGCCCGAACTCGTCGCCCAGGCGGTGCTGATGGCCGGCCGGGCCCGCCCCGACACGTTCGGCTCCGCCCTCAACCGGGCCCGCCGTGAACTCCACGACAGCGGGGCCGACGTCCCCGCCTCGCACCGCGCCGTCTTCTCGGCCCTGTGCTACCTCTCGCCGCACACCCTGAGCGATCCGCAGAAGTCGCGGGACTGGCTCGATGTCTTCACCTTCGCGGCGGGGGCGAGCGGACCGGGCGTCCGCGCGCAGTACGACGCCATGGGCGACACCGACCGGCTGCCCAGGTACGCCACGATCGACGTCCCGCTCCTGTGCATCGGCTTCGCCGACGATGTGATGGTCCCGGCGACGGCCACCCGGGAGATCGCCGACACCGTTCCGGGCGCCCGCTACACCGAGATCGCCCGCGCCGGCCACTTCGGCCATCTGGAACGACCGGCGGAGGTGAACGCCGCCCTCCTCGACTTCTTCGCGGAACTGCCCGCCCGGCCCGTCCGCCGCGAACGTCCCACCGGCACCGTCCGCGTGGACGGAAACGCGCTGCCGACCCAGCGCTGACCCCCGAGGGAGGTGAGGTACGCCTAGGCTGCCACCGGCCAGACGTACCGGTACCGACCCAGGAGTACGCCCCATGTCCGTCCCCGCCCCGCAGCACCCGTATCCCGATGCCTTCCGACCGGACGATGCGCCGGCGCCGCACCCGCTCCTCGCACCGGTGCTCGGGCTCCTGGGCACCTGGGCGGGGAACGGGAGGGGCGGATATCCCACGCTCGACGACGAGTTCGGCTATGCGCAGGAGCTCACCTTCAGCCACGACGGACGCCCCTTCCTCCACTACGTGTCGCGCGCCTGGCTGCTCGACGCCGACGGCCGCCCCCTGCGGCCCTCGGCCCGGGAGGGCGGCTGGTGGCGGCTGCAGCCGGAGGGGCGGGTGGAGGCGCTGATCACCCAGCCCACCGGCATCGCGGAGATCGCGGTCGGCCGGGCCGCCGACGGCACCGTCGACCTCGCCACCCACGAAGTGGCCCTCGCCCCCACGGCCAAGAAGGTCGACGCCACCCGCCGCCGCTACACCCTCACCGACGAGGACACCCTCACCTTCGTCCACGACCTCGCGGCGGTCGGACAGCCCCTGCAGCACCACCTGTCGGCGCAGTTCCGGCGGTACGACAAGGAGTAGCGCCGGACCGACGGGGCATAGATCGGATTTGCATACCGACGGTCTTGTGGGGCATATGGACAGGACAACTTTTGGTAAGGAGTTCGTATCCGATGTCCATGCCCAGTTACCCTCAGCAGCCGAACGCGGACCATGTGCAGTACGGCGCGCAGTACGGCGCTCCGGAACCCGCCAGGAGCAACGGGTTGGCGGTCACCGCGCTCGTCCTGGGTCTGCTCGCCATCCTCTTCTTCTGGACGGTCGTCGGAGGACTCCTTCTCGGCCTCCTCGCGGTGGTGTTCGGCATCCTCGGGGCGCTCCGCGCCCGCCAGGGGCGGGCCCCGCGCAAGGGCATGGCGATCGCCGGTGCCGTCCTCGGCGGACTCGGGCTGATCGGCGGGGCCATCGTCCTCGTCATCGGCATATCCGTCGTGAACTCCGGCTCGTTCCAGGACTTCGAGGACTGCATGCAGAGCGCGAACAGCTCGGCCGAAGAGGACCGCTGCGCCGAGGACTTCGGCGAGAACCTGTTCAAGTGACCTCGAACGGCGGGACGGCGGTTTGCGACCGCGGCCCGAGTTTGTGACGGTAGGGGCGGGGAGTGGTCTTCCTCACCACCGGACCCGACGGTCCGGAGGATCATGTGTGCCCAACCGAGCAGAGGGAAGAGGAGGGTTCGATGTCCTCGAAGCGACGTCGTAAGAAGAGGGCCCGCCGCAAGAACGGCGCCAACCACGGCAAGCGCCCGCAGAGCTGAGGCCGGTCCGGGGGTCCGGGGGGCAGCACCGCACGGTGCTGCCCCCCGGACCTGTTCCGGGCGTTCGCCGAGCGCCCGCCGGACCCTTCGTGCCCCACGGATGTGGGGGAGCGGCCGGAGCACTCATAAGGTGAGCCCATGTCTGCCACGTTGAGCTCCGAAAAGACCGCGGCCGCGCTCCGTAGATCGGCACGCGTCTCGGTCGAACTGCTGCTGGTCCTGTTGATGGCCGCCGTCGCCCTGTGGCTTCTGGGCCGGACCTGGTCGGTGGTCTGGCCCCTCATAGTGGCTCTGCTGCTCACCACCCTGACCTGGCCGTTCGCCCGCTTCCTGCGCCGCCGAGGATGGCGGCCCGCACCGGCCGCGGCGCTGGTGACCGTGCTGTTCCTTCTGGTCGGCAGCGGTGTCATCGCGCTTATCGCGGTGCCGGTCGCCTCGCAGTCCGGCGAGCTGGCCGACGGTGTCGTCGAAGGCATCGGAAGGCTGCGCGACTGGGCAGCAGGGCCGCCGCTGAACATCAGCGACGCCCAGATCACGGGCGCCTTCGACTCCGCCGTCGACCGCATCGAGAACAGCGCGGGAAGCGTCGTCAACACCGCGGTCACCGGGGTGAGCACCGTCTTCAGCGGCTTGATCACCGCGATTCTGGCCCTCTTCCTGATGTTCTTCTTCCTGAAGGACGGCCCCCGCTTCCTCCCGTGGCTCGGCCGCCAGCTGCCCGGCCGCCTCGCCACCGACGTCCCCGTTGTGGCCGAACGCTGCTGGAACACGCTCGGTTCGTTCGTACGGTCCCAGGCGTTCGTGGGCCTGCTGGACGCCGTCTTCATCGGTATCGGCCTGTGGATCCTGGACGTTCCCCTGGTGCTGCCGCTGGCGGTGCTGACGTTCGTCTCCGCGTTCGTGCCCATCGTCGGTGCGGTCTTCGCCGGTTTCGTCGCGGTGCTGATCGCGCTGGTCTCCAACGGCCTGACGGACGCGCTGATCGTGCTGGCGATCATCATCGCTGTGCAGCAGCTGGAGGGGAACGTCTTCCAGCCCATGATCCAGAGCCGCGGACTCGGCCTGCACGCGGCGGTGGTCCTGCTGGCGGTGACGCTCGGCGGCAGTCTGGCCGGAGTCGTGGGAAGCCTGCTCGCGGTCCCGGCGGCGGCGCTGATGGCCGTGATCTGGAACTATCTGCGCGAGCAGCTCAGCGACCCGCTGGAGGGGCCGGAACAGCAGGACCGGGAACCGGAGCCGGCCCCGGGCGGCGGCCCCGACGCCGACGCCCCTGTTCCCGCCTGACGCGGTGCGGCCGGGCCGCGGTGGCCTGCGCCCCGGGTCTCACCTCGGCCGGGCCGCACCTGCGGGGCGTGGCGCGCCCAGGCGCAGCCGGCTGAGGACGGCCGGGCGGGCGAGTCCGGGCATGGTGAGGGCCCACATGGCGCTGACCTGCTGGTGCAGGCCGTCCCGCTCGGCCAGGGCGAGGGAGAGCATCTGTACGCCGCTGTAGCAGCCCACGATGGTCCGGGAAGCCTCTACGGGTTCGACGTGGTCCTGGAGTTCGTCGGCCGCGCGGGCGGATTCGAGGACGGCGGTCACGGCTCCCAGCGGGCCCGCGTAGCTCTCGGCGGTCTGGTAGGGGCCCGGCTCGATCGACAGGCGTACGGCGGCCCGCAGGACGGGGTCCTCCAGGAGGCCGGCCGTGTAGTGGTGGCTGATGTCGATCAGGGCCTGGAGCCAGAACTGGGGAACCGGCCCTGATGCCGTCTGCTCGGCGACCTGCTGGAAGTACGTGTTCTGGTGGGCCAGGATCGCGTCGCCGACCTGTTCCTTGGAGTCGAAGTGGTGGTAGAAGCCGTCGCGCGAGACCTGGGCGAGGCGCTGGATCTCGGGTGTCGCCGCGCCTGTGTAGCCGTCCCGGGCGATGATCACACCGGCGGCCTCGATGATCCGCTGAACGGTCTGCTCCTCGCGGTCCTGCATCCTCACGCCTCCCTGGGCCGCGTCCGACGCTACCCGGAGCGCGGCCGGTACGCCCCCCGGTGCTGGGCCGGGTGCCAGACACCGGCGTACTCCAGCGACCCGGTTCCGCCTCGCGGAACGACGCGGCGTGGAGAGCTCGTACAGATTCCCCGCACGGGTCTAGGCCCGCACCCCGCCCTTGCTATACCTTGCGTCTAATAAGCTTGCTAGACACGGCGTCTAACAAGTGGGGGCGGCGCACGGCGGCCACATGGATCCCATCGGGCGGGAACGCGATGGGGCAGCGGCCGGGCGGCCCCGGGTCGATCTCTCGAGTCAAGGAGCCGCACCATGTCAAGCAGCACCGTTCGGCCGGAGGACCAGGACCGGCTCGCCGAGCAGGACGTCGCCCGACGACTGCTCGACTCGGCCGCCCAACTGTCGTACGACCCGGCCACCCAGGTGGACTGGGAGACCCCGCTCGACCCCGACCACCACGGTGCGAGCCCCGAGTGGTCCACGCTCTACGGCACCGCGTACTGGAACGAGTTGACCGACGCCCAGCGCAAGGCGCTCACCCGTCAGGAAGCGGCGTCCGTCGCCAGCACGGGGATCTGGTTCGAGATGATCCTCCAGCAGATGGTGCTCCGCGACATGTACGCCAAGGACCCGACCGACCCCCGGTTCCAGTGGGCCCTCACCGAGGTGGCCGACGAGTGCCGCCACTCGATCATGTTCGCCCGGGGCGCCGCGAAGCTGGGCGCACCCGCCTACCGGCCGCGCCGCCCCGTGGTGGAGCTGGGACGCGCCTTCAAGACGCTGGCCTTCGGCGAGGCGGCCTACGCGGCGATACTCGTGGCCGAGGAAGTCCTCGACGTGATGCAGCGCGACTGGATGCGGGACGAGCGGGTCGCACCCTTCGTCCGCACCATCAACAACATCCATGTCGTGGAGGAGTCGCGGCACATGAAGTTCGCCCGCGACGAGACCCGCAAGCGGCTGCGCGACGCGGGCGCGGTACGGCGCCGGATCAACGCGATCGTGGTGGCGATCGCCTCGTACTACATCGTCACCAGCATGGTGAACCGGGACGTCTACGCGAACGCCGGTCTGGACTCCGCCCGCGCCCGCGCCGAGGCCAGGGCCAACGAGCACCACAAGTCGCTGATGCGCTCCAGCTGTTCGGGGCTGATGGAGTTCCTGGCCTCGGCCCGGCTGCTGACCCGGCCGGCCCTGTTCTTCTACAGGCGCGCCTCGCTGATCTGATCCGGGCCGTACGCCCCACGGCCGACGACCCGGGCGGAGGACCCGCGCCGATGATCCGCACTGAGGACCCGCGCCGAGGATCCCGCGCCTGCGTTCCCCGACCACGACCCGAGACGACGAGATGACCTACGCCATCACCCAGACCTGCTGCTCCGACGCCACCTGCGTCGCCGTGTGCCCCGTCAACTGCATCCATCCGACCCCCCAGGAGCGGGCGTTCGGCAGTACGGAGATGCTCTACGTCGACCCGGAGACCTGCATCGACTGCGGGGCCTGCGCCGACGCCTGCCCGGTCGACGCGATCTTCCCGGTGGACAGCCTCTTCGGGGCGCAGAAGGAGTACGCGGCCATCAACGCGGCCTACTTCGAGGACCGGGAGCCCGAACCCGCCCCCGCCGGGCCGAACTTCCACGCCTGGGGCGAGCCCACCTTCGAGCGCGGCCTGCCCTCCGACTTCGCCCCCATCCGGGTGGCGGTCGTCGGCACAGGACCGGCCGGCATGTACGCCGCCGAGGACCTGCTCCTGCACACCAACGCCGAGGTGACCCTGGTCGACCGGCTGCCGGTGGCGGGCGGCCTCGTCCGCTACGGCGTGGCGCCCGACCACCCCGCGACGAAGAAGGTCGGCGAGACCTTCGCCCGGTTCCACTCCCACCCCCGGGTGCGGATGCATCTGGGCGTCGAGGTCGGCAAGGACATCACGGCCCAGGAGCTCGCCGCGCACCACGACGCGGTGATCTACGCGGTCGGCGCCTCCACCGACCGCAGGCTCGGCATCCCGGGGGAGGAGCTGCCCGGCAGCTCCTCGGCCACCTCGTTCGTCTCCTGGTACAACGCCCACCCGGAGGTGGCCCCGGAGTCCGTGCGCCTGACCGCGGAACGCGTGGTCGTCGTCGGCAACGGCAACGTGGCCCTGGACGTCGCGCGCATCCTCGTCACGGACCCCGAGGCGCTGGCCGCCACCGACATCGCCGACCACGCCCTCGCGGCGCTGCGGGAATCGAAGGTCCGCGAGGTGGTCCTGCTGGGCCGGCGCGGACCCGAGGACGCGGCCTGCACCGCCTCCGAGCTGCTCGCCCTGAAGCACCTGCCGGGTGTCGGCCTGGTCGTCGACGACCACGACCCGCGGACCGGCGCCGCGATCGAGGCGGCTGCTCCGGGAGGGAAGGCGGCCCTGCTGCGGGACGTGGAGCGCCGGGCGGTGGACTGGTCACGTCCTCCCGCGCCCGGGCGGCGCATCGTCTTCCGCTTCCACTCCGCCCCGGTGGAGGCGCTCGGGGAGGACTGCGTCACAGCCGTGCGCGTGACGGCCGGGCCTGGGGAGAAGGACATCCAGGCGGGCCTGCTGCTGCGGGCGATCGGCTACCGGGGCGTGGCCGTGCCGGGCCTGCCCTTCGACGAGGCGTCCGGGACCGTACCGCACGAGGCGGGCAGGGTGAGCGGTACGCCGGGGACGTACGTCGTCGGCTGGATCAAGCGCGGCCCCTCGGGCGGCATCGGCGCCAACCGCACCTGCGCGGCCGAGACCGTCGGAACGCTGCTGGCCGACGCCGTGGCGGGCGCCCTGACCGCCCCGGCCCACCCGCCGACGGCGTTCCGCCGCCTCGCCCGCAGCCGCGGCGGTCATGTCGTCGACGCCCGGGGGCTGGCCGCCATCGACCGGGCCGAGGTGGCCCGCGGCCGCGACCACGGCCGCCCGCGCGTCAAGCTCGGCACGGTGCCCGCCCTGGTGGCGGCGGCGAAGGGCCGCCGCCGCTGGAGGACGCCGAGCTGATCCGCCCGCGCAGAGCCGAGGCCCCACCGGTCACCGACCGGTGGGGCCTCAGCGGTTCGTGCAGACAGGAGGGGAGCGCCTGCATGAACTCGGGTCAGGGAGTCTCGTACCCACTGCGCGCCGGATTGCACCTGGGAGCGCCTGTGGGACGCGGCACAGGGGCTCCGCGGCCGGGCAGCGGGTATGCCCGGCGGCGGGTCAGCGGATTTCGGAACTGCCTCCGGCCGCTGTCAGTTCGGCCAGCTTCTGGAATTCACCCAGGTCGTAGTTGGCCAGGGCCGAATCCAGATTTGTGAGAGCGCCGAGGTGTTCCAGGAAACCCTGGGGGTCGTATTCGATCTGGAGCGCGACCCGGCTGGAACGGTCGTCGAGCCGGTGGAACGTGACCACCCCGGCGTGATGGACCCCCTCGGTCGTCCTCCAGGCGATGCGGTCCTCCGGCACGACCTCCGTCAGCTCCGCGACGAACGCCTTGTCCGCCCCGGGCAGCGACAGCTGCCAGGCGAAACGCCGCTCGTCCAGCGGGTCGACCCGCTGCACGTGGCTCAGGAACCTCGGCCACTGGGTGACATCGCTCCACAGCGCCCAGGTGACGGCGACCGGGGCCTCGATGTCGACGGTCTCGACGAGTGAGGAGGACATGCACAACCACCTTGCTTTCCCTCGGATGCGGCTTGCGCCCTCTGGTACCCGCATCCTCTCCGGCCACGCGGAGCCGACCGACGGAAAATCTTTATGAGGCGCATACTCGGAGATAGTCGGCATTGTTTGGAGGGCTCCATGATTATCCTCGGTGTCATTCTCCTGGTGATCGGCCTGATCGCCGGCATTTCCATCCTCTGGACCATCGGGATCATTCTCGTGGCCATCGGTCTGGTGCTCTGGGTCCTGGGGGCGACGGGCCGCGCGGTGGGCGGAAGGCGCCACTACTGGTAGCCCCCGGGGAAGGAACCCGCACACCGCATGATCGCCGCCGCCGCTCCCGTACGGGGGACGGCGGCGACGCGTTGTCAGTGGCACCTCCTACGGTGTGGAGCAGTGAGACCCGCCGGAACGGCCGCGGGTCCGCCCTGGGGAGGGGTCTGCCATGTCTGCCGCGTCCACCGTGCCGACGACGACGTATCTGGAGCTGTCACAGGAAGGCGCCGGTGCGCACAAGTTCTACGAGGTGACCGTCGACGGCCTGGTGGTGACCGTGCGGTACGGGCGGATCGGCGCCGGCGGGCAGACCCAGACGTCGACGTTCGCCACGCTCGCCAAGGCGCAGGCGGCGGCAGCGAAGAAGGTGGGGGAGAAGGTCCGCAAGGGATACGCCCCGGCCGTCCCCGGTCAGCGTGCGCCCA
Source organism: Streptomyces microflavus (assembly GCF_014650075.1). Taxonomy (GTDB): domain Bacteria; phylum Actinomycetota; class Actinomycetes; order Streptomycetales; family Streptomycetaceae; genus Streptomyces; species Streptomyces microflavus. The sequence continues at coordinate 737,626 of NZ_BMUG01000003.1, forward strand.
GGTCGGTGACCCGCCGCCAGGTGACGTCCGCCCCCTCCACCGCGCGGGCCGTGGCGCCCGTGCTGTGGCGGTTCCGTACGGGCTCCTCGGCGTTCGGCATCCACGTGGACGACGAGCAGTGCTGGGTCGGCAACCAGGCGGGCGATGTCTACACCCTGGACCACGAGGGCGGCGTCCTCGCCCGCTTCAGCCTCCCCGACGGCGTGAAGTGCCTGGTCGCCGACGACTTCTGGATCTACGCGGGGTGCGACGACGGCCGGGTCTACGACCTCTCCTCCAAGCTGCCGTTCGCGGCGTACGACATCGCGGCCGACGTCGACATCTTCTGGCTCGACATCCACGAGGGCCTGCTGAACGTCTCCGACCGCGACGGCCGGCTGACCGTCATCGACCACGAGGACGAGCACCAGTGGGCGCGCCGCAGCCAGGGCGAGCACGCCTGGATGGTCCGCGCCGACGACCGGGCGGTCTACCACGGCCACCACCGCGGCGTCACCGCCTACGCCCCGGACGGCGGCGGCGAGTTGTGGCACACCCCCACCCGCGGCGGCGTCCTGTTCGGCTGGCAGGAGGACGACGCGGTGTACGCCGGGACGGCGCACCGGGCGGTCCAGCGGTTGTCGAAGGCGACCGGCGCGATCGAGGCCACGTACGCCTGCGACAGCGCGGTGTACTCCTGCGCCACCTCGCCCGGCGGGCGGTTCGTCTTCGCGGGCGACGCCTCGTCCTCCGTGTACTGCTTCGACCAGAACGGCACCCGCCTGTGGAAGCTCGGTACGGGCGGCGGGTCGGCGCTGTCCATGCAGTACCGCGACGGCCGGCTCTACCTGGTGACGACCGACGGTTCACTGGTCTGCGTGGACGCGAGCGAGGCCGCCATCTCCGCGGCCCAGCAGGGCACGGTTCCGGCGCCCCGGGACGTGAAGCTCGCCGCGGCGCTGCCGACCTACGCCCCCGCCACGGCCGCAGCGGCCGTCACCACCGTGACCCACGCCCCCGCCGGGTCGGTCGTCGTCGAATGCATCCAGGACACCGGCGGCCGCCTCCGCGTGCACGTGGTGTCCGGGGGCTACGACACCTCCTGGAACGTGCAGTTCCCCCGCGCGATACGGCAGCCCGGCGCGCGGTACGTGGTGGACGCCCTGCACGCGGCGGCCGGCGGCTTCTACCGGGTCCGGGGTGACATCCGACGCCTCCAGTGAGCGTTGCCGGGTGGTGGGCCGGACACCTCGGCCCACTACCCGCCTTCCGGCGGAAATGGGAGCGCTTCCATCAACGCAAAACCCCTTCTGTACAAGGTGATTGAGTCGGACTGCTTGACATGTACCGGCAGCCACGCCACTTTGGGAGCGCTCCCACAGTAAGTTTCCGTACCACTTCGCACGCCTCACCTCCTGAGCACCACGTACCCCTGAGCCCGTCCGCCGGTATGCCGTGGCGGACGTACGAGAGGAGCACGGAGCCGCAATGAGAAACAGAGGCACCACCCCGCACGCACCGCGCAGAAAAGCGCTCGCCGCACTGTCCGCCCTGGTCCTGGGCGCATCCCTCGCGATCGCCCTGCCCGGCCAGGCGTCGGCCGCCGCCCGCGTCGACAACCCGTATGCGGGCGCCACCGCCTACGTGAATCCCGACTGGTCCGCCAGGGCCGCCGCCGAACCGGGCGGGGACGTCATCGCGGACGAGCCGTCGTTCGTCTGGATGGACCGCATCGCCGCGATCGGCGGCACGCCCGGCGCCCGCGGCCTGCGCGCACACCTCGACACGGCGGTGAGCCAGGGAGCCGACCTCTTCCAGGTCGTCATCTACAACCTCCCCGGCCGCGACTGCGCCGCACTCGCCTCCAACGGCGAACTCGGCCCCACCGAGCTCGGCCGCTACAAGAGCGACTACATCGACCCGATCGCCTCCATCCTCGGCGACCCCGCCTACGCGAGCCTGCGCATCGTCACCCTCATCGAACCCGACTCGCTGCCCAACCTGGTCACCAACGCGGGAGGCACCGCCGGTTCGACACCGGAGTGCGCCACGATGAAGGCGAACGGGAACTACGAGAAGGGCATCGGGTACGCCCTGCACACGCTCGGTGCCCTTCCCAACGTCTACAACTACGTCGACGCGGCCCACCACGGCTGGCTCGGCTGGGACTCCAACTTCGTTCCCGCGGCTCAGCAGTTCAAGAAGGCCGCCACGGTCGAAGGCGCCTCGGTCTCCGATGTGCACGGCTTCATCGTGAACACGGCCAACTACTCGGCGCTCAAGGAACCGCACTTCGCGGTGACCGACTCGGTGAACGGGACCACCGTGCGCCAGTCCTCCTGGGTCGACTGGAACTACTACGTGGACGAGCTCTCGTTCGCCCAGGCACTGCGCACCGAGCTGGTCCGCCAGGGCTTCGCCTCCGACATCGGCATGCTCATCGACACCGCCCGCAACGGCTGGGGCGGCCCGTCCCGGCCCACCGGCCCCGGGCCGCTGACCAGCGTCAACGCCTATGTCGACGGCAGCCGCACCGACCGCCGCATCCATGCGGGCAACTGGTGCAACCAGAGCGGCGCGGGCGTCGGCGAGCGTCCGACGACCGCCCCCGAGCCCGGGATCGACGCCTACGTCTGGGCCAAGCCCCCGGGCGAGTCCGACGGCAGCAGCAAGCCCGTCGACAACGACGAGGGCAAGGGCTTCGACCGGATGTGCGACCCCACGTACACCGGCAACGGCCGCAACGGCTTCAACCTCACCGGCGCCCTGCCCGACTCCCCGGTCGCCGGACACTGGTTCTCCAGCCAGTTCCAGGAGCTCCTCCGCAACGCCAACCCGCCCCTCGGCGGCGGCAACGGCGGCGGGGAGGACACCCAGGCGCCGACCGCACCCACGGCCCTGCGGGCGACGGCCAAGTCCAGCAGCAGCGTCACCCTGGCCTGGACGGCGTCCACGGACAACCGGGCGGTCACCGGCTACGACATCCTGCGCGGCGGCGCGGTCGTGGGCTCCACCGCCTCGACCACCTTCACCGACACCGGCCTGAGCGCGTCCACCGCCTACAGCTACACGGCCCGGGCCAAGGACGCGGCGGGCAACGTATCGGCGGCCTCGGCAGCCCTACCGGTCACCACCGAGGCGGGCGGCGGCACCGGCACAGGTGCCCTCAAGGTCCAGTACCGCAACACCGATTCCTCCCCGACCGACAACCAGATCCGGATGTCCCTCCAGGTCGTCAACACCGGGACGACCGCGGTCAACCTGTCCACGGTGACCGCCCGCTACTGGTTCACCCCTGACGCCGGAGCGAGCACCTTCGCCACCTCCTGCGACTGGGCGGTCCTGGGCTGCGGCAACGTGACCCATGGCGTACGCACGGCGAGCGCACCGGCCCCCGGCGCCAGCCACTACCTGGAGGCCGGCTTCGGCAGCGGCACCCTGGCGGCGGGCGCCTCGACCGGCGAGATCCAGCTACGGATCAACAAGAGCGACTGGTCGGCCTTCCAGGAGGCCGACGACTACAGCCGCGCCACCAACACCAGCTTCGCCGACGCGCCGAGGATCGGCGTCTACGTGAACTCCACCCTCACCTGGGGCACCGCCCCCTGACCCGACGCGCGGTCAACTGCCCTTCTCCCGCCGCACGGTGGGGGAGGGGCAGCCGCGTTTGTTCACGCGAGTGCAACGCCGCGCGCCTGTCCCGAGCCGGGGGAGCCCGCCTACCGTGAACGGGTGACCCTCCCCGCGCTCTACCGCCGACTGCACGTGGACCTGGCGCGCACGTGCGCGTCCCTCTGTTGACGAGCCCGCCTCCATCCCCGTACGACAACAGCCGCGAGCACAGGGAGCAGATGGGCATGACCACCGTCACCACGCACGAGATACGCCGCGTCGGACCGAGGATCGGCGCCGAGGTGATCGGCCTCGACCTGACGAAACCCGTCGACGAGGCAACCGCCGACCAGCTGCGCCAGGCCTTCCGGGAGCACAAGGTGCTGGTGTTCCGGAACCAGCACCTGACACCCGATCAGCACGTCGAGGCCGTACGCGTCTTCGCCGAGCCCTTCGACCACCCCACCGCCGTCAAGGACGCCGCCAACCCGCTGGTCTACCCGTACAACGTCCGGCAGACGGGCAAGGCGAGCGTCTGGCACATCGGCGGGCTGTGGCGCAGCCCCGTCTTCGCCATCGAGTCGCTCACCTACGAGGAGGTGCCCGAGCTCGGCGGGCACACCCTGTGGGCCGATCTCCAGGCCGCGTACGACGATCTGTCGGAGCCCTTCAAGGTGCTGCTCGCCTCGGTGAGCGCCGCCTATGACGCCGACCCGCAGAACTACGCCCAGGGGAAGAAGCGGACCGCCGTGGCGGAGACCGTCGAGCACCCGGTCGTCCTCGAACACCCGCTCACCGGGCGGAAGGGGCTGTTCATCAGCACCTCGGCGCTCCGGCTCACCGGCGTCACACCGGAGGAGGGCAAGGTGCTGCTCGACCACCTGCTCCGGCACGCCTCCTCGCCGGACTACACCATCCGCTTCGGCTGGAACCCCGGCGACTTCGTGCTCTGGGACAACCAGGCGACCTGGCACTACGCCGTGGACGACTACGGCGACGGAGCCAGGGTGTACCGCAAGGTGATCGGCGTGGAGCGCCCCGAGGCCGCACCGGCCGGCTGACCCCGCCCGCGAACAGCCGTCCGGCCCGCCCGCGACCCGCTCCCCGTGCCCACCGCCAACGATGGGCCGTACGGGTGAGCGGGTCGCCCCGCCGGGAATACCGGGTCCGGGTGACGGTTGATCACACCATGACTTCCTTGACGCATGAGGCATTCGGACGGGTCGGCATCTGGAGCGGCGCCCTGCACGGGTCGCGGACGGACGACGCGGGCAGGAAGGCGATCGCGGAGGCGGTCGCCGAACTCGAAGAGCTGGGGTACGGCACCCTCTGGATCGGCGGCAGCCCCTCGCCCGACGACGCGGCGGCCGTCGTCGCCGCCACCCGCACGGTGACCGTGGCCACCGGCATCCTGAACATCTGGAGCCACACCGCCGAGGAGGTGGCGGCCCGGATCGCCGCCGTCGAAGAGGCCGCGCGCGGGCGCTTCGTCCTCGGCCTGGGCGTCAGCCACGGCCCGATGGTGCCGCAGTACGCGAAGCCGTACAGCGCGATGGTCGCCTACCTCGACGCGCTGGACGCGGCGACCCCGTCCGTCGAGCCCGGCGAGCGGGTCCTGGCGGCGCTCGGCCCGAAGATGCTGAAGCTCGCGGCCGACCGGTCGCTGGGCGCACACCCGTATCTCGTCACCACCGAGCACACGGCCGAGGCCCGCGAGGCGCTCGGCCCCGACGCCCTGCTCGCCCCCGAGCTGACGGTCGTCCTCGACACCGACCTCGACCGGGCCCGCACCACCGCCCGCACCATGCTGGGGATGTACCTCCAACTGCCCAACTACACGGCCAACCTGCTGCGGCTGGGGTTCGCGGAGAGCGACTTCGAGGACGGCGGCAGCGTCCGTCTGCTCGACGCCCTGTTCGCGCTGGGCGACGCCGAGCACGTGAAGTCCCGGACCGGGGAGTACCTCGACGCCGGTGCCGACCATGTGGCGCTCCAGGTGCTCACCGCCGACGAGGGCGGCTCAGGACTGCCCCGCGCCCAGTGGCGGGAGCTGGCCGAGGCGTTCGGCGAGGAGCTGTAGGACGAGCGCCGTGAGGAACCCCGTGGAGAGCGCCGAATATTAGTCGATTATTAGTCGTTCTGCCCCTCTTGACCCTTCCAGCCGCCCAGCGGCAAAGTGCTGGCTAATCCGCATGAGTGCTGCAGAAACATTCCGCAGCCCGAAGCTAATGCGCATTAGTCGAGGGAGTCGAGCATGGCTGAAAAGGGACCATCCCGGCAGCGGCGCGGCCGGCCGCGCCAGGCCGAGGTGGCCCGGCTCGCCGGGGTGTCGCAGACGACGGTGTCGCTGGTGCTCGGCGGCAACAAGCAGGGCATCGCCCTGCACGAGGACACCCGGGCCCGGGTGCTGGCCGCAGCCCGCGAGCTCGGTTACGTGCCCGATCCGGCCGCCCGCCGCCTCGCCGCGGCCCGGAACAACCTCCTCGGCGTCTTCAGCTTCACCGCCACCTTCCCGACCGCCGTCGAGCACTCGTACTACCCGATCCTCGTCGGCGTGGAGCAGGAGGCCGCCGCCCAGGGCTACGACCTGGTGCTCTTCACCGGATCCAGTCCCGGCGGCGCCCAGGCCGGGGACCCCGGCGCGCTGAACCGGGTGCGGCTCGCGGACGGCTGCCTCTTCCTCGGCCGCCATGTCCCGGACGACCAGCTGCGCAAGCTCGTCGCGGACGGTTACCCGGCCGTGCACATCGGCCGCCGCGACGAGCTGGAAGGGCTCGCCTGGGTCGGCGCCGACTACGTCGCCGCCAGCGCCGAGGTCGTCCGCCGCCTCTCCGGCCTCGGCCACCGCCGGATCGTCCTCGTCCGCGAGGACGACGACGCCCCGGCCTCCACCGACCGCGAGCACGGCTTCCGTACCGCGCTCGCGGAGTACGCCGGTCCGCGCGCCGCGGACGACCCCTCGGCCGTCGTGCGCACCACGCACCCCGCCGACGACATCACGCCCGGCTGGGTACGGGACCGGCTGGCCGAGGGCGTCACCGCCTTCGTCGCCGAGGAGACCGACAGCGGCGCCGCCTGGCGGGCCCTGCACGCGGCCGTCGCGGCCGCCGGGCTCGACGTCCCCGACGACCTGTCGCTGGCGCTGCTCGGCTCGCCGCCCGCCGACCTCGCCGCCGCCCGCCCGCCGACCGGCTTCGACATCCCCAGGGCCGAACTGGGCGCCGCCGCAGTCCGCATGCTCACCGCCCAGCTCTCCGGCGAGGAGCACACCGAACCCCTCGTGGCCTGCGGCTTCCGCGCCGGATCCACGGCGGGCCCACCGCCCGGCCGGACCGGCTGAGCCCCGCAGGACCGCCGGCCCATTCCCGTACCCCCAAGACCCGTACCCCCGTACGCCCACCGCGAGGAGCCAGCACCGTATGCCCACCCCCACCGGCACCCCCACCGAGACCGACGTCCTGATCGCGGGCGGTGGTACGGGCGGCGTCGCCGCCGCACTCGCCGCCTGCCGCGCGGGCCGCACCGTCGTCCTCACCGAGGAGACCGACTGGATAGGCGGCCAGCTCACCTCGCAGGCCGTCCCGCCGGACGAGCACCCCTGGGTCGAGCAGTTCGGGGTCACGGACACCTACCGGGCGGTGCGCGAGTCAATCCGCGCCCACTACCGGCAGTGGTACCCGCTGCGCGCCGAAGCCCTGGACCTGCCGCTCCTCAACCCCGGCGCCGGCCGCGTCAGCAAGCTCTGCCACGAACCGCGCGTCGCCCTCACCGTCCTGGAGTCGATGCTCGCCCCGCACATCGCCGCCGGCCGTCTCACCGTCCTGACCCACACCCGTCCCGTCGCCGCCGACACCGAGGGCGACCTGGTCCGCGCGGTCACCTTCGAGGACGTCCGCGACGGAGCCCGGCACACCGTGACCGCCCCTTACGTCGTCGACGCCACCGAGACCGGCGAGCTGCTGGAGCTGGCCGACGTGGAACACGCCCTCGGCGCCGAGGCCCGCTCCGAGTACGACGAACCGCACGCCCCCGAGACGGCCGACCCGCTCAACCAGCAGGGCATCACCGTCTGCTTCGCCCTCTCCCACCACCAGGGCGAGAACCACACCGTCGACCGCCCCGACGACTACGCCTTCTGGCGCTCCTACCGCCCGGACTTCTGGCCCGGACCGCTGCTCGGCTTCACCGCGCCCGACCCCCGCTCACTGGAAGCCGTCACCCGCACCTTCGAACCCAACCCCGACATCGACCCCCTCGCCGTCAACGCCGACCAGAGCGCCGACGCGGGCGACAAGGAACTGTGGGGGTTCCGCCGCATCCTCGCCCGCAAGCTGCACCGCCCCGGCGCGTTCGACTCCGACATCACCCTCGTCAACTGGCCGCTCAACGACTACTGGCTCAAGCCGCTCATCGGCGCGGGCGAGGAGACGAGCCGGGCGGCCGTCGCCGAGGCGCGCCGGCTCTCGCTCTCCGTCCTGTACTGGCTCCAGACCGAGGCCCCCCGTACCGACGGAGGCACCGGCTTCCCCGGCCTGCGGCTGCGCCCCGACGTCACCGGCACCCCCGACGGCCTCGCCAAGGCCCCCTACGTACGCGAGTCCCGCCGCATCAAGGCCGTCACCACCGTCACCGAGCACGACGTGGCCATCGACCTCGTCGGCCCGTACGGCGGAACACGCCACCGCGACTCTGTAGGCGTCGGCGGCTACCGCATCGATCTGCACCCCTCCACCGGTGGCGACAACTACATCGACATCGGCTCCGTCCCCTTCGAGATCCCCCTCGGCGCCCTGGTGCCGCGCCGGGTACGCAACCTGCTGCCCGCCGGCAAGAACATCGGCACCACCCACATCACCAACGGCTGCTACCGCCTCCACCCCGTCGAGTGGAACATCGGCGAGGTCGCCGGCGCGCTCGCCGCGCACTGCCTGGACGAGGGCGTACGCCCGCACCAGGTGCAGGAGGAGGACAAGCGGCTGGAGGAGTTCACCCGCGTACTCGACCGGGCCGGCGTCCAGCGCCACTGGCCCGACGTACGCGGCTACTGACCGCGCACCACCCCGCCCCGCCCCGCGCACGACACAAGGAGGTGTCAGCAGCATGACCCCGCACCCGCACCCGCAACCGCACCGCATACGCGTCGGCATCGACGTGGGCGGAACCTTCACCGACGCCGTGGCCGTCGACTCCGCCACGCTCGAACTCGTCGCCCAGGTGAAGGTCCCCACCAGCCACCACCACGAGGACGGCGTCGCCCACGGCATCGTCGAGGCGCTCGACCGGCTGCTCAAGGACGTCGGCTGCGCCCCCGAGGACATCGCGTTCCTCGCCCACGGCACCACGCAGGCCACCAACGCCCTGCTGGAGGGCGACGTCGCCCCCGTCGGCCTGATCGGCATCGGTACCGGCCCCGGCGCCCTGCCCACCAAGCGGCTCGCCGGACTCGCCGCCCTCGAACTCACCCCCGGCAAACGGCTCCCGCTGCACTACGCCCACGTCACCGACCCCGACGACACCGCGGCCGTCCACGCCGCCGTGACCACGCTCATCGACGCCGGAGCCCAGGTCCTGGTCGCCAGCGAGCCGTTCAGCGTCGACGTACCGGACGGCGAACGGGCCGTGCTGGACGCCGCACGCGAGCACGGCATCCCCATGACCGCCGCACATCGGATCACCTCGCTGTACGGGCTCCGCAAGCGCACCCGTACCGCCGTGGTCAACGCGGCGATCCTGCCGAAGATGCTCGCCACCGCCGACCTGGTGGACCGCTCCATCGCGACCGCCGGAGTGACGGCACCGCTGATGGTGATGCGCTGCGACGGCGGCGTCATGTCGCTGGACGAGATGCGCAGACGCCCGCTGCTCACCGTGCTGTCGGGGCCCGCAGCGGGTGTCGCCGGGGCGCTCATGCAGGAGCGGGTCAGCGAAGGCGTGTTCCTGGAGACGGGCGGCACCTCGACGGACATCAGCGTCGTGCGGCGCGGCAAGGTCGCCGTCCGGCACGCCACCATCCTCGGCCGGTCCTCGTACCTCTCCGCCCTCGACGTCCGCACCGTCGGCGTCGGCGGCGGCTCCATGGCCAGGATCGCGGGCGGCAAGGTGCACGCGGCCGGCCCGCGCAGCGCCCATATCGCGGGCCTGCCGTACGCCTGCTTCGCCGACCTCGAAGACCTCGCGGGCGCCGAGCTGGTCACCGTACGACCGCTCGACGGCGACCCGGACGACTACGCCGTACTGGAAGCCGCCGGCGGCCGGTTCGCGATCACCATGACCTGCGCGGCGAACGCGCTGGGGCGGGTCCCGGAGGGCGACTTCGCCGCCTGCGACCCCGAGGCCGCGCGCGCCGCGCTCCAGCCGCTCGCCGACGCGCTGGGCACCGATGTCGCCGGGGCCGCCGCCCAGCTCCTCGACGCCGGAGTGAAGCAGGTCAAGGACGTCACCGAGGCGATGATGCGCGACTACCGCCTGGACCGCGACACCGCCGTCCTCGTCGGCGGCGGGGGAGGCGCCGCATCGGTCACCCCGCACCTGGCCGCCGACACCGGGCTGCCCGGCCGGATCGCCCGGCACAACGAGGTCATCAGCCCCATCGGCGTCGCCCTCGCCCTCGTACGCGAACAGATCGAACGCATCATCCCCGGCGCCACGCAGGAGCAGATCCTCGCCGTGCGCAACGAGGCCGAGGCCGCCGTCGTCGCCCAGGGCGCCGCCCCCGCCGCCGTGGAGGTCGAGGTCACCGTCGACCCGCAGACCAACACCGTACGGGCCGTCGCCACCGGCGCCACCGAACTGCGCACCCAGGACCGCACCCACCGCACCGGCGACACCGAGCGGCTGGACGCGGCGGCCGCCAGCCTCAGGACCGCCCCCGCCACCGTGCGGGTGCTCGCCGCAACGCCCACCCACACGGTCTACGGCTCCGAGCAGCACCGCCGCTTCCGCCGGACCCGGCACCCGGTGCGGGTCCTCGACGCCGACGGTGTGGTGCGGCTGCACGCAGCCGACGCCACGGTCGCCACGACAACGGTGGGGGAGGCGCCGGAACTCCTTGCGGACCTGGTCCGCAACGCCACCTCCTACGGTGACGGCGGCGTCCGCGCCCCCGCCCTGCGGCTCCTGCTCGGCACCCGGATCGCCGACCTCTCCGGCGTCCTGGAGGCGGGCCCGCTGCTCGCCCTGGCCCGCAGCGAACTGCGCTCGCGGGCGGCGGACGAGCCGGTCGTCGCGGTCGTGGAAGTGCGCTCATGAGCGTACGCACACCTGGAGCACCGGCCCCGGGCACCGCCCGCGCCCGTGCGACGAGGACGAAGGGCCCGGAGAGCCGACGCCCCCGTACGGCCGCCGCGTTCGCCACCCTCACCCCCGCCCGCCGCGAGGCGCTGCGCGCCGACTGCGCCCGGCTCGCGGAGCTGGACGACACCGACTTCGGCGTACGGCTGCTGGGCAACACGCCGACGCACGAGACCCGCGACGAGGCGCTGCTGCACCACTGGGCCACGACGGCCACGGAGTTCGGCAGGGAACTGGCGGCGAGCGCCCCACCGGCGGCGGCCGGGCACGGGACCCGGGTGGTGGAGACCGCCGGCGGCCTCGACCGGCTCCTCCTCGCCCGGTACACCTCCCGCCCCGTGCCCACCGTCGAACTCTTCACCGACACCATCGCCCTCGGCGAGCACCTGGTGGACGTACTCGGCTGGCGGGACCTCTACCCCACGGGCGCGCTCCGGTCCGCCGCCCTCGCCCACGAGCACGCCCACTGCCTGCTGCACGGAGACCCCCGCACCCGCCGCTCGCTCCGCGACCGGCTCGGACACACCGCCTTGCGGCTCGGCCGGCTCCGCGTCCCCGGACACGTCGCCGGAGCCGACGAACTCGCGGCACACGCCTACGCGGGCGCGCTCTGCGGCCTGGGCCGCTCCCCGCTCCTTCTCACCGCCGCGCTCGTGAGCGCGGTCCAGGCCCTCGGAGAGGACTGAGACCCGCCATGGGAATCGTCATCCTGCTGCTCATGCTCGCCGGTGTCGGGCTCATGCTCACCCGCAAACTCCCCACCGCCTTCGCCCTGGTGCTCCTCGCCATCGCCATCGCGATCGCCGCCGGAGCGCCGCTCACCGGAGAGAGCAGCGTTCTCGACACGGTGATCCAGCAGGGCGCGCCGGCGCTCGCCGCGACCATGCTCGCCGTACTCATCGGCTCCTGGCTCGGCAAACTGATGGAGGAGACCGGCATCGCCGGGACCCTCGTCCGCAAGATCGTCGAGTTCGGCGGCGACCGCCCCACCGTCGTCGCCCTCGGCGTCCTCGCGGTCTCCGCGCTCATCGGCACCGTCACCGGCTCGGCGCCCGCGGCGATGATGGCGGGCATCATCGGCATCCCCGCGATGGTCGCGGTCGGCGTGCCGAAGACGACCGCCGCCGGCACCATCCTCATGGGCATCGCCGCCGGGCTGCCGTTCGAACTGCCCGTCTGGCAGTTCTTCTCCACCGCGCTGGAACTGCCCATCGACACGGTGAAGGGCTTCATGATGAAGCTGTTCCCGTTCGCGGCCTTCTTCGCCGTCCTCTTCGTCCTCGTGGAGACCCGCCGCAAGGGTGTCGAGCACGCCTGGTCGCTGGCGTCGGCCGCCGAACGCTCCGGGGGCGGCGACCGCCCGAAGAGCCCGGGGGAGCGGCGCCGGAACCGTGCCCGGCGCATGGGCGACGCGCCCTGGTACGCGCTGCTGGCCCCCGCCGTCCCGCTGGTACTCGCGCTCGGCTTCGAGCTGCCCATCATCCCGTCGATGCTCGCGGGCGTGCTGTGGGCGCTGGCGGCCACCACCCGGCCCGGCCAGCTCAACAAGCGCCTCCTGCGCACCCTTTACGGCGGGTTCGAGGTCGCCGCCCCGCCCATCGCGCTGTTCATCGCGATCGGCATCCTGCTCGCGGCGGTGAAGCTCCCCGGTGCCGTCGAGGCGCTGGACCCCCTGGTGAAGGCCGTCGCACCGGGCAACCCGGTGGTCTTCGTCATCGTCTTCACCCTGCTCGTACCGCTCTGCCTCTACCGGGGCCCGCTGAACGTGTACGGCCTCGGCGCCGGCATCGCCGGGGTCCTCATCGCCGCCGGTATCTACCCGGCCGTCGCCGTGCTCGGCCTGACCGCCTCGTACAACCAGGTCTTCGGCGTCAGCGACCCGACCAGCACCCAGACGGTGTGGGCGGCGCAGTACTCCGGCGTCAGCCCGCAACAGGTCATGCTGCGGACCCTGCCGTACGTGTGGTGCGTCGCGCTCGGCGGCCTGATCCTCACCGCCACCACCCAGCTCTGACCCGTACGAGAACACCACCCCCCGGTCCACCCGCGCCACTCCCGTCCACCCGCACAGAGGAGCCGTAACGCCATGACGCTCGACCGCCGCCTCTTCCTGCGCACCGCCACCGCCGGTGGTGCCGTGCTCGCCCTCGGAGCCCAGGGCACCGCACCGGCCGCCGCCGCCCCCGGCGGCTTCCCGGACTACCGCCACGTCCGCACTCTGCTCAAGCCGGGCCAGCTCTCGTACAACCCCACCGGCGAGATCATCTTCCCGTGCATCCGAGGGGTGTACGACAAGCTGAGCAACCCGCTCGGCCGCTACTACCTCTACTACGCGCCCCACGACGCCCCCGGCGGCATCTGCCTCGCCCACGGCAACTCGCTGGAGGGCCCCTTCACCGAGTACCGCGCCAACCCGATCGTCTCCAACGACTGGTCGCCGCACTACAAGGTCAGCCACGTCTCCTCGCCGCACGTGCTCTGGAACGCCGACGCGCGGGAGCTGTGGCTGTACTTCCACGGCGAGAACAACACCACCCGCCTCGCCCGTTCCAAGGACGGCATCACTTTCACGTACGACAAGACCGTCCTCACCACCGCGATGCTGCCGACGGGCTCCCGAGAAGCCTCCTACGCCCGGGTCTTCCGCCACGACCTGCCGTCGCGGGGTGCGAAGTACGTGATGCTCTTCATGTGGAACCAGGCGAACGACCACCGTGACATCGGCTGGGGCTGGTCGGCGGACGGCCGCAACTGGACGTTCTCCCAGCAGCCGTTGATCGACCACGCGGCGGTCGGCGCGGTGAACGTCAGCGGGCCGCATCTGCTCACCCGGGGCGGCAGCGCGTACGTCGTCTACCACACCGACAAGGGGAGCGGCGGTGACATCAGGATCACCGAAGTGGGCATGGACTTCTCCCGCCGCAACCACCTCGGCGTGTTCTACAACTCCGGCAGCGCGGCACCGGAGAGCGGCCGCGCGGCCGCGCCGTCGTTCGGCACCGACGGCGGTGTGCCGTACATGATCTACGAGGCGGGGGAACGCCTCTCGGGCGCGATCGCGGTCGCCCGTGGCTGACCTCCGCACCGCATCGCCGCGGTAGGGGGCCCGGGGAAAGGGGTGGTGGCGGGAATAATCCGATGGGCGGCCTTGTCCCAACTGGGCCCCTTCACGCCGCCACCCCTGGGAGCCTCGTGCCCGAGACCGTGCCCGTCACCTCCACTGTTCACCCGGAACTCCCGGCCCTGCCCGTGCAGGCCGAGCGGCTGATCGAGCTGGGGGTCCATCGGCTCGCCGGGCTCACCGAGGCGGAGCTGCGCTCCTTCGCCGAGGCCGCCGAGGCCGCGGGGACCGCCGGCACCGCCGGCACCGGCGAGAGCTCCGGGGGCGACGGCAGCACCCTGCTCGCCGTCCACCCCGGCCGGGCTCCTGCCTCCGCACTCGCGCCGCTGCTCCGGCGCGACGGCAAACCGGGTTTCGTCGTCACCGACATGCCCGATGCCGACCTTTTCGCCCCCATCGACGGGACCGGCCTGCCGGACGCGCCCCTCTACCTCCTCACCGGCCTCGACCGAGGCGATCGGATGGCCAACTGGAGCCCGAACGAGGCGCTGCCCGCTCTCGAAGCGCAGGCCCGTACCCCGCTGCTGCTCACCGAGGGCATCCACTGGGTGCTGCAGCAGCCTGCCGTCCTGGAGCGGAACCACTGCTTCATGACCATCGGTTCCCGGCTCCGCAAGGCCAACGGCGCCCTGGACGCCCGTACGCCGGCGCTCTGGATCAGCAACGGCACCGGCCGGGACGGCAGCGAGCGGCGCAACGCCCCCAAGGTCGGCTGGTGCTGGGCGGGCAACCGGCACACCTGGCTCGGCTTCGCCTCCTCGGCAGGCCGTCGGCTCCAGCTTGTGTAGCGCCCCGCATGAGGGGGCGTGGGCACCCGGAGGGTCCCGGGACGTGGCCCGGGACCCTGGTGTCGGATGAGCGCGGCGGTCAGATGGAGGTGCCGCAGGTGGCGGAGACGTACCGGACGGACCCGTAGTGACTGATGGCGTACCACTGGTTGCTGGAGGTGCCGCAGGCGGTGACGTGACCTCCCGCCACGGTTCCGCACCCGCCCGAACAGGGCCACGACTCCCCGGGCTTGATCTCGCCCTCGATCGACGAGTCGCCTCGGGCGTACGCCCTGATGCGCGCCAGTTCCCAGCCGGGCTTGACGGTGACGCGGGCGGCGGCGCTCGCGGTGGCCTAGGCCGCGCCCTCGGCAACCGGTTCCGCTCCGGCTGGCACGGGTGCGCCCAGTGCCAGCACCAGTGCCTGCGCCACGACGGCGCCCGCCAGTGCGAGTCGGTGCATCGACTTCTTCATGTTCTCTCTCCTGATCCTGGGTTCTGTGACGGCCGGGGCGTGCTCAGAGGTCCCGGACGTCTGCGGACACGCCGCCGACACCGGTGCCGAGCTGCGAGCAGCGGCCGCTGGAGCTCCTGCGCTTGCCCGGCTGGACCGTGACCCAGTCGCCGGTCGCGTCCCAGCTCATGCCGCAGATGATGACGGCGCGGAACTCGACGGGATGGTGGTTGTCGTTCTTGCAGACCGCCGTCGCCTCGAACCCGTTCTGGCTCACGGAGTACGTGCACGCCTCGCCGCTGCCGGGCGGACGCATCGCAGCCGCTTCGGCCGGCGAGACCTGAGCCATCGTGGTCAGGGTCAGTACCGCCCACAGGGCGAGAGCCCTCCGTCGGGTGCGCATGGTGTTCCTCTTCTCGTGGTGGTGCGGGTGGTGGATGCGGTGAGGTGCGAGCGCTTCAGAGGTCACGGACGTGCGCCACGATGCTGCCGACGCCGGTGCCGCCGCAGGTGCCGCGGGCCCCGTCGCTCTCTCCCGGCGCGAGGGCCATCCAGCCGCTCGACAGGTCGGGCGACCAGCCGCAGACGATGGTGAAGCTGACCTCGATGGTGTGGTTGCCGATGTTCTTGCAGATGCCCGTGCCGGTCATGCCGTCGGCACTCACCGAGTACGTGCACGCCTCGCCGCCGCCGGGCGGACGCATCGCCGCAGCTTCGGCCGGAGCGGCGTGCAGGGCGGTGCCGGTGAAGAGCAGGGCCCCCACGGCGAGGGCCCTCAACGTGGAACGCATGATTCTCCTTCGATGCGTGGAATCGATTCGTGGACTGAGGAGGGGCGCTCGTCACCCCATCGGGTGGTGAGCGGAAGGGATCCCGACCACGGAACGGCTGCTGTTTCGAGGCGCCGGCAGGCCGGGGATTCAGAGTTTGTGGAGGTGCGTCAGCCTTCGCAAGCTTGTCCCGGTTGATTCCGAGATGTCGGGATCCCTAGGGTGCTGACCTGCTGGGACACGCCTGTCCCGGGACCAGGGACAGCCGGCTGGGGCAGCAGCCACGGTCCGGACGGAAGGATGCCGCCATGGCCGCAGGCGAAGCGCCCGACGACGACGCCGCCCGCAGACTGGGCGCCGAGCTGCGGGCACTCCAGCAGAGCTCCGGATGCACGCTGCGCGACCTGGAGACCCGGGTACGGATCAGTGACTCGTCGCTCTCCCGGTACTTCCGCGGGAACACCGTCCCGCCCTGGGCCACGGTCCGGGACCTGTGCCGCGCACTGGGCGCCGATCCGGTGGCGTTCCGGGTGCTGTGGGAAGCCGCGGACCGGGACCAGCCCCAGTTTCAACCTCAGCCCCGGACTGAGCCCCAGCCCCAGCCTGAGCCTTCAGCCCAGCCTGAGGCGTCTGTCGGTGTCGGTGACGGCGACTCTGCCGACCAGCCACCGCGCCCCCGCTTCTGGCACCGCGTCACCGGCCCGGAGAGCCGTGGCCGCTGGATCTCCGCCACGGCCGGGGGTGTGGCCGGGGTGGTGCTGGGTTCCTTCGTCACCTGGTTCGTGCTGCTCCCACTCGATGCCCCGGCAGGCTCCGCCGGGGGCGCCGGGACGGTGAGCGACGGCGCAGCCGCGGAGAGCGGCCCGGGACCGTCCCGCTCGGCAAGGATCTTCGTCAGCCGGGCGACCGGAGCCTGCCTGGACCACAGCCTCGACCAGAAGCTGCGTACGTACGCGTGCAACGGGCTGAGCTACCAGCGATGGACCGTGCACAAACTGCCGGACGGCACGCACCGGTTGAGGAACCACGCCACCGGCGCCTGCCTGGACCACGGGGAGACGGGGCTGCGGTCCGTGGGCTGCTCCGCTTCCGCCACGCAGGAGTGGACGTTCACCACGTGGCCCGACGACTCGGTGGAGCTCAGAAGCGCGGCCACCGCGGCCTGTCTGGACGACAGCGTCGCCCTGGGGCTCCGAGCGCTGCCGTGCACCCGTACGAGCCGGCAGAAGTGGGGCTGAAACCGGCAGGCCACTGCGGTGCCCGAAAGGATGAACCCGCCTTCGAACCTGGTGTGTTGCGGTCGTGGAGGCAGCATCCTGCCTGGTGGGGCGGGCCGTGCCGTACCCACCGCGGAGTGCGCGGCGGCGGGCGAGGGGAGTGGCATGGGAACAGCCGACGGGCGCCCGCGGGTCTCGCTGCGGGAGTGGGCCGGCTACCGGTTCGACCGCACGCTGGCCCGTTCCACCGGCACCCTGATGGGCTGGCTGGTGATCACGTGTCTGGCGATCGTGGTCCCGGTGAGCACGCTGCTGGTGTGGACGGATCCCGGATCGCCGCGGTCCCTGTCGGGGCGGCTGACCGCGGCCTGGCGGACCAGCGCGGAGACGCTCCGCCTGGGCGCGGCCAGCGGTACGCCGCTGCGCCTGGTGCTCTCCGCCCTGCTCGGACTGGTCGCCCTGCTCTGCGTGTCGACGCTCGTCGGCGTGATCACGACCGGTCTGGCCGAGCGGCTCGCGGAGCTGAGCCGGGGGCGCTCGACCGTCCTGGAACAGGGGCATGTCCTGGTCCTCGGCTGGTCGGACCAGGTGACCACCGTGGTGGGCGAGCTGGTCGCCGCCCAGGCACCACGCAGGCCACGGGTCATCGTGGTGCTCGCCGACCGGGACAAGGCCGAGATGGAAAAGGTGCTGACCGCCCGGGTCGGCCCGGCCGTACGCACGCGGATCATCTGCCGCAGCGGGCCCGCGAGCGACCCGGACGTTCTCGCGCTCGTCAGCCCGAGGGCGGCGAGCACCGTGCTGGTGCTGCCGTCGACGGAGCCGACGGCCGACGCCGAGGTGCTGCGCGTCCTGCTGGCGCTGCGCGCGGTCCTCGGCGAGGGGGCGGACGGGCCACCGGTGCTCGCCGCGGTCCGGGACGACCGGTACCGGGCCCCGGCCCGGCTGGCCGCCGGTCCGCGCGGCACGGTGCTGGAGACCGACCTGGTCACGGCCCGGCTGATCGCGCAGTGCGTCGGCCGGCCCGGCCTCTCCCTCGTCCTGCGCGACCTCCTGGACTTCGCGGGCGACGAGTTCCACCTGGCCGACGCCACCGCGTTCCAGGACGGCCCCTTCGGCGCGACCCTGCTGGGCCACCCGAACTCCTGCGTGGTCGGACTGCTCACCCCTGACGGCCGTACGCTGCTGAATCCGCCCGCCGACACGGTCGTCGGACCGGGAAGCCGCCTGATCGTGCTCGCCCACGACGACGACAGCACCCGGGTGGGCGACTGCGGGCACCTCGTCGACGACTCGGTCATCGTCGCGGCCCCGTCCGAACGGGACGGTCCGACACGGTTGTTGCTGCTCGGCTGGAACCGGCGCGCTCCCCTCGTCGTCCGGCAGCTGCGGCGTACGGCCCGCCCCGGGTCCTTCGTGGACGTGCTCACCGACAGCGTCGTACCCGGACCGAGAGAACCGGAGTACGGGAAACCGGAGAGCGGGACACCGGAGCACGGGACACCGAACGACGGGACGCCGGAGCACGGGCCACCGGCGGGGCCGGACGTGCGGTTCCGGTCGGCGGCGCTGTCCCGGCCGGAGACCCTGCTCGGCCTCGACCTCGGCCCCTACGACGGCCTGGTCGTCCTCGGTCCGGACGGGGGCGCCGGACCGGACCACCCCGACGACTGGACCCTGGTCACCCTGCTGGCCCTGCGGCTGCTGGAGGAGCGCACCGGGCGCGAGGTCCGCGTCGTCACCGAACTCATCGACGACCGCAACCGGCCCCTGGCGCCGGTCAACACCGCCTCCGACGTCATCGTCAGCGGGATGCTCACCGGCCTCCTGATGGCGCAGATCGCGCAGAACCGGCACCTGGCCCCGCTCTTCGACGAACTGTTCTCCGCGGAGGGCAGCGACGTCTGCCTGAGGCCCGCCGGTACGTACGTCCGCCCGGGCGCCGAGGCCACCTTCGCCACCGTGGTCGCAGCCGCTCGCGACCGGGGCGAATGCGCGATCGGATACCGGCGCCACGACGGGCGCACCGGTCGGGCGGACCAGGGGATCCGGCTCAATCCGTCGAAAGGCGAGCGGCACGTCTGGAACGCCGAAGACCATGTGGTCGTGGTGGCGAGGGACCGTGACCTGCCCACGGCCCCGTCCGAGCCGGCGGACACCACTGACGAGGCCGACGCGACCACGACCGCCGCCGTACGGCCAAGGCATGGGCAACCGGCTGATTGACCGGGTGTCAGGAGACCACGGCCCCGTCCTCTCCCGCGCCACGGTGGAGGCGCGTCATCGGGGCCCGGTCGGCCGACTGCGGGTAGAACCGCCGCGCCCAGCGACGGAACGGGCCGATGGGGCCGTCCCCGGGGGCGAGCCGGGGCGGCTGCTGGTACTGCTTGGTGTGCCAGATCGGGAAGTCCGCGGCCGTGAACTCGCAACTGGACCGGAAGACGGCGCGGTCCAGAAGGCGGGCCGCGGTACGGCTGACCGCTCGCGCGAGCGGCTTCGGCAGCCTGCCGGGCTCGGCAAAGGCGATGCGGTTCAACTGCCTGAACTGCATCCGGTTGGGCGCGATCGCGGTCGGCATCACCATCGTGCACATCCGGAGCCCGAAGCGTGGGGTGTGGACGTCGGCGTGCAGGCAGCCGAGTCCATAGCCGTCCACCTCCACATCGACGGTGAAGTCGCCGACCAGCGGGGCGGTCTCGTGGGCCCGCATGGACACGTGGAAGGCGGCGCCGTCGTAGGCGACGGGTCCGCCGATCTCGGCCCTGGCCCAGCCGTGCAGGGTGGCGAAGTGCCCGAGGTCGACCGAGTTCTCGATGACTTCCTGGACGTTCCCGGCCATCTCCCAGGCAGCCGTGCGCGCGGGACGGCTGCCGATCTCGTGCCAGCGGGGGACCACCCAGTCCGGCTCCCGGCCGTCGTGGTGCCTCCAGACGAAGACCGCGCCGTTGACCTCGTGCACGGGCAGCCGGGTGAGGGAGGAGCGCGGCGGCGGTGTGCCGTACCCCGTGCGCACGCAGGTGCCGTCCGGGCCGAAGGCGAAGGAGTGGAACGGGCAGACGAGATCGTCGCCCTCGACCTTCGCCAGACCGAGGTGGGCCCCGAGGTGCGGGCAGTACGGTCGGACGGCGCGCAGGGCTCCTGTGCCGAGCCGGTACAGCACGACGTCGCTCCCCGCCAGTGGCCGGGTGAGCACGGTGCCGGGCCGTAACTCGTCGGTGAAGGCCAGCGCCGACCAGCCGCTCGGGTACGGCAGAGCCGGCGCCCCCGAGGCGTCGGCCGGCGTCGGACCCTCGGTGATGGCGCGCCCGTACTCGCGTGACACTCCCATGACTTCCCCTCCCACGATCGGTCGCCCGGAGAATGCCCACACCGCTCGGGGGATCCACTCGCCACGCCGCACATCAGCCGAACGGGATCGGGAGGGCCGCAGGTTGACGACCGTGCGGCGAGCAGCACTCGGGGCGGGATGGCGCCCGGACGACTCCCGGGTCAGACGGCGCTGCCCGCCGGGGTCGGGGCGGTGGCCGGGGCGGTGGCCGTGTCCTCGGCGACCACGGCCTTCGCCGGCGCCCCGATTCCGAGCTTCTCGAGGATCTTCTTCTCGATCTCGTCGGCGAGGTCGGGGTTGTCCTTGAGGAAGTTGCGGGC
>NZ_BMUG01000004.1 GCF_014650075.1 Streptomyces microflavus
GTCGCGTCCGCCGGGTCCGCCGGGGTTGCCGGTTCCGTCGCGTCCGCCGGGTCCGCCGGAGCCGCCGGCTCCGTTGCGTCCGCCGGGTCCGTCACGTCTGGAGCCTCAGGGGCCGCCGGGCCCGGGGTCTCGGTGTCCGCCAGGCCAGGCGTATCCGGAACCTCCGCGTCCGGAACCACCGGGTCCGCCCGGCCCGCCGGACCCCCCGCGTCCGCCGCCCCCCTCCCCGCCCGCCCCGCCGAGATCCCGCCGCGCGCTCCGCAGCGCAGGCCCGCCACCCCCGCGCGCCGGGGCCCCGCCGACCCCGTGAAGTCCCTGATGCACCACCACCGCGACCTGTGCGAACGGGCCGTGAGCCCGCTGGAGATCGCCGCCGGTCTTGAGGCCCACGGCCTCACCGACCGCACCGCCGCCCGCTACCGCCACCGGGACGTGTTCGCGCTCGCCGAGGAGCTGTACGCCCGCACCCCGGCCCGGCCCGCCGGGTCCGCCGTGGCCGTGCCCCCGCCGCCCGGGCCCGACACCGAGGCCCGCCCCGGGTGGACGCTGCTCGCGCTGCTGCCCGGCGCCGCCTGCCTCGCCACCGCCGGGCTGCTCCTGGTCACCGAAGGGGCGCTCAGCGGGGGAGCGCGGGCCACCGTGATCGTCACCGGCGCACTTCTGGCCTGCCTGGCGCTCCGGTTCTGCCTGGGCCGGGGCCCGCTGCGCGCCCCCGAAGGAGCGGGCCGCGCCGGGATGTACGCCTGCTGGCTCCTGAGCTTCGCGGTGTACGGCGAGGAGCTGATCGCCCAGGTCGTCAGCGGCGGCCCGGACGGCCCGTGGGAGGCGGCACCCGCCCCACTGCTCGGGCTCACCGCGGCCGTCGCCCCGGCAGCCTGGTGCGCGCACTTCTTCACCGTCCAGGCCCACCGCAAACTCACCGGCAGCCGCGCACTGGAGGAGTTCGGCGCGGGAGTGCGCCCCCTGCTCCTGGCCGCCGTCGTCCTCTTCCTCTGCGCCCTGCTGCCCCTGCTGTTCCTGGCCGATCTCGGCCTCGGCGGCACGGGGACGCCGGTCTCCGCCGCCGCCCTCGGGGTCCTGTTCTTCCTGGCCCGGCTGCTCGCCGCGCACGGACTGCCCGAACCGGGCACCGTCGCGCTCGCCGCCGCCTGCGCCGTGGAGGCCGCCGCCCCCGCCCTCGTCCTCGCCGGACGGCTGCCCGGCCTCGAACCGCTGGCCCGGCCCGTGCACGCCCTCGTCGCGGCGGGCGGCCCCGGATCCGTACCTGCCCTCGCCTGTGGCGCGGCGGCCCTGGGGCTCCTGCTCCACGCCTCCGCCGCCCTCTCCCGGGCCTCCGCCCACACCCACCCCCACACCGGGGCCTAGCCGCCCCCACCGACGTACCACCCACCACCGCACCACCGCACAACTCCCGCGGAGCCGACGCCGCGGGCCCTGTCCGACACCGCACGAACTGACTGACCGACCAAGGAGTAACCCGCCATGACCCCCCAGTCCCCCGCACCGGCAGCCCGCCGTCGGCACCGAGGCGGTGCGCGATGAGGGTGCTGCTGCTCGGAGCCAACGGATTCCTCGGCCGCTTCGTCGCCGACCGTCTGCTCGCCGACCCCGCTGTCCACCTCACGGCCCTCGGCCGCGGCGACGACGCCGACGTCCGGTTCGACCTCGCGGGCGGCAGCCCGGGAGCCCTCACCCGCTTCCTGGACGCCGTCCACCCCGGAGTCGTCGTCAACTGCGCGGGCGCCACCCGCGGCGGCGCCCGGGACCTCACCCGCCACAACACCGTCGCCGTCGCCACCGTCTGCGAGGCCCTGCGCCGCAGCGGCTGCGGGGCCAGGCTCGTCCAGGTCGGCTGCGCCTCCGAGTACGGACCCTCGCAGCCCGGCTCCTCCACCGCCGAGGACGCCATCCCGCGCCCCGGCGGCCCGTACGGCGTCAGCAAGCTCGCCGCCACCGAACTGGTCCTGGGCTCCGGCCTCGACGCCGTCGTGCTCCGGGTCTTCTCGCCCGTCGGCCCCGGCACCCCGGCCGGCTCCCCGCTCGGCCGCCTCGCCGAGGCGATGCGCCGGGCCATGCAGTCCGGCGACGGTGAGCTCAAGCTCAGCGGCCTCGGCGTGCAGCGGGACTTCGTCGACGTACGGGATGTGGCGCGGGCCGTCCACGCCGCCTCGCTCTCCGCCGCCCAGGGCGTCGTCAACATCGGCACCGGGCGCGCCGTCCGCCTCCGCGACGCCGCCGCGGTCCTCGCGAGAGTCGCGGGGTACGCGGGCGCACTCCACGAGCTGGACACGCCCCCCGCGCGCCTGCCGATCGGCGCCCCGCGCACCTCCGCCGAGTCGGTGATGGAGCACCTCTCCGCCACCCCGTCCCCCTACCCGGACGGCTGCGGCGCCTGGCAGCAGGCCGACGTCCGCACCGCGCGGGACCGGCTCGGCTGGCGCCCCCGGATCAACCTGGAGGAGTCGCTCGCGGACATCTGGATGGAGGCGGCATGCCGTATCTGACCGCCCCCGCCGACGCCCGCAGGACCGCAGGCGGCGAACAGCTCGGCTTCGGCGTCCCCGGCTACGCCCACCCCCTGCTCGCCCCCGCCGAGTGGGCCGAGCTGGTCCGCCCCGGCACCCCGCTGCACTGGGCCGTCCTGAACATCGCGGACGGCCCCGGCACCCGGCCCGACCCGCACTGCCTGGAGGCCGCGGGCAGACTCCGCAACGCCCGGGAGCGCGCCCTGCACGGCGAGGCCCCGGACGACTCCGTACGCGCCTGCGGCGGCCGGCTCCTCGGCCACCTCGATCTGGCCTACGGCGGGCGGCCGTTCGACGAGCTGATCGCCGACGCCCGGGCCTTCATCGACTGGTACCGGGTCGGCGGCTTCTATCTGGCCCGCTGCCCCGCCGAGCGGGCGGAACTGCCCGCCGTCCGCCGTCTCACCGGCACACTCCACGCCCTGCTGGCGGAGAGCGACAGCGCGGACGACGGCGGCCGCCTGGTGCTGGGCCACGGCGTCCACCCGTATCCCGGCTATGCGGAGGCGGCCGACCAACTGGTCACCTTCCAGGGCCCGTGGACCGACTACCGCTGGTCGCAGGTGGCCGAGTGGACGGCGGACTACCCGCCGGAGCGGTTCGCGCACTTCGTCCACGGGGTGCCGCGCACCCATCTCGTCGAGGCGATGCGCATCGCCCGCTGGCAGGGCGCCGGGACGATCTTCTTCACGGACCGGGACGGACGGAGCGGACAAACCGATCCATTCGCGGCGCTGCCCAGGTACTGGGACGAAATCGTCTCGCGGATCGGACCCGGTATCTCGGAATGAGAGGGGGCGTGGCAGTGTTACCGGAAGAACAACCGTACGTAGTCGAAGTACGTAAAATCCGACCACCTGCATTGTTGAGGTTCCTGTGTCGCTGCCACCCCTGGTCGAGCCAGCTGCTGAGCTCACCGTCGACGAGGTCCGCAGGTACTCCCGCCACCTGATCATCCCGGATGTCGGGATGGACGGGCAGAAGCGCCTGAAGAACGCCAAGGTGCTCTGTGTGGGCGCCGGCGGTCTCGGCTCGCCGGCCCTGATGTACCTGGCCGCGGCCGGTGTCGGCACGCTGGGCATCGTGGAGTTCGACGAGGTCGACGAGTCGAACCTGCAGCGCCAGATCATCCACAGCCAGGCCGACATCGGCCGGTCCAAGGCGCAGTCCGCCAAGGACTCCGTGCTGGGCATCAACCCGTACGTCAACGTGGTCCTTCACGAAGAGCGGCTCGAAGCCGAGAACGTGAAGGAGATCTTCGCGCAGTACGACCTGATCGTGGACGGCACGGACAACTTCGCCACCCGCTATCTGGTCAACGACGCGGCGGTGCTGCTGAACAAGCCGTACGTATGGGGATCGATCTACCGCTTCGACGGCCAGGCCTCCGTGTTCTGGTCCGAGCACGGCCCCTGCTACCGCTGCCTCTACCCGGAGCCCCCGCCGCCGGGCATGGTCCCCTCCTGCGCCGAGGGCGGCGTGCTGGGTGTCCTGTGCGCGTCGGTCGGTTCGATCCAGGTGACCGAGGCGATCAAGCTGCTCGCCGGCATCGGTGACCCGCTGGTCGGCCGCCTGATGATCTACGACGCCCTGGAGATGCAGTACCGCCAGGTCAAGGTCCGCAAGGACCCCGACTGCGCGGTCTGCGGCGAGAACCCGACCGTCACCGAGCTCATCGACTACGAGGCCTTCTGCGGCGTCGTGTCCGAGGAGGCCCAGGAGGCGGCGGCCGGCTCCACGATCACTCCCAAGCAGCTCAAGGAGTGGATCGACGCGGACGAGAAGATCGAGATCATCGACGTCCGCGAGCCGAACGAGTACGAGATCGTCTCGATCCCCGGCGCGAAGCTGATCCCGAAGAACGAGTTCCTCATGGGCAACGCCCTCCAGGACCTCCCGCAGGACCGCCGTATCGTCCTGCACTGCAAGACGGGCGTCCGTAGCGCCGAGGTCCTCGCGGTCCTCAAGTCGGCGGGCTTCGCCGACTCGGTGCACGTCGGCGGCGGCGTGATCGGCTGGGTCAACCAGATCGAGCCCGAGAAGCCGATCTACTAGAGCACGCGGCACCATCAGTACATACGGAGAAGGGGCCGGACCGCCACGCCAGGCGGACCGGCCCCTTTCCCGTACGCGTCACCCGCAGGTCGTGCCGTCCTGCGGAACCTTCCCGTCCAGGAAGTAGTCGTCCACCGTCGAGGTCACGCAGTCGCCCTGGCCGTAAGCCCCGTGCCCCTCGCCCTTGTTGGTCACCATGATGCCGACGCCCTTGCCCAGCTCGTCCGCCATCCGCTGCGCACCCTCGTACGGGGTGGCCGGGTCGCCGGTCGTCCCGATGACCAGGATCGGGCCCGCGCCCGGCGCACTGGTCTCCGGCGTCTCGTGCTCCCCCTCGACCGGCCACTGGGCGCACCAGCCCGCCGTGTCCCAGGCCAGGAACGGCCCGAACACGGGGGAGAGCCTGCGGAACTCCGGCAGCAGCGCACGGGCCTCGTCCACCGTGGGGCGGGCCTTGGAGTCGGCGCAGGAGATGGCCCGCTGGGAGTGGCTCTGGGTGTCGTAACGGCCTTCCTCGTCACGCCCGTTGTACGAGTCGGCGAGCCGGAGCAGACCGTCGCCCGTGCCCTTGTTCTCCGCCTCGTCCAGCGCGGCCGTCAGCGTGGGCCAGCCGGACTGCGAGTAGAGCGGGGTGACGATGCCGGTGATGGCGAGGGACTCGGTCAGCTCACGGCCCGACGCGGTCGGCAGCGGCTTCCTGTCGATCCGGGCCAGCAGCCGGGCGATGCGCTCCGAGCCCGCCTTCGGGTCCTGGCCGCGGTCCTTGAGGTAGTTCTCCAAGGCCCGCTGGAAGCCCGTCGCCTGGTTGCGGGCGTGCCCGATGCCGTCGGCCGTGGGGTCGACGACCGCGTCCAGGACGGTGCGCCCCACGTTCTGCGGGAAGAGGTGCGCGTACGTCCCGCCCAGCTCCGTACCGTAGGAGAAGCCGAAATACGACAGCTTGGCGTCGCCGAGGACCTGGCGGATCAGGTCCAGGTCGCGGGCCGCGCTGGACGTGCCGACGTGCGGGAGGACCTTGCCGGACCGGCGCAGGCAGCCCGCGCCGAAGTCCGCGCCGTCCTTGACGAACGCCGCCTCCTCGGCCGCCGTGTCCGGGGTCAGGTCGACGCTCCGGGCAGCCTGTTCCTGCTCCTCGTCGGTGCGGCAGCTCACCCCGGAGCTGGCCGCCACCCCGCGCGGATCGAAGCCCACCAGGTCGTAGCGGGAGTTGAGCTTCCCGTACGAGGAAGCTGCGCGCGGCAGTATGTCCACGCCCGAACCACCCGGGCCGCCGAAGTTGAACAGCATCGAGCCGATCCGGCGGTCCTTGTCGCGGGCCTGCTTGCGGATCAGCGCGATGGAGATGGTCTCGCCGGTCGGCTTCGCGTAGTCCAGGGGCACCTCGACGCTCGTACAGCGCCAGGCGGAGCCGGGCGCGCTGCCGCCACGCGGGGCCTCGCAGCGCTGCCAGTCGGGGCGCTGGGAGGTCAGGGCGGCGGGCAGGGGCGGGGTCTTCGGCGTCTCCTTCAGGTCCGGCGACGGCGAAGCGGAGACGTCACCGGGGCGGCCGTCGGCCGTCGCGGACGGTTCTGGTTCCGTGGACAGCAGGGAGCAGCCGGCGAGCAGTGCCGCCGCCAGCAGGCCCGCTCCCGCCCGTACGGCCCGTCGGTGCGCACGCATGATCCGGCTTCCCTCCCCGTGGCCCGAAGCCGGTGGTATGCGTCGGGCACTTGTGATGTTCCGCCATGCTAATCGGCGCCTCTGACAGGGCGTCGGGAGCCGGGTCACAAGAAGGGATCACTCGCAGACCGTGCCGGACTTCGGCACCGTACCGTTCAGGAGATAGCCGTCGACGGCCCCCTGCACGCACGTGTTCTTACTGTTGTACGCGCCGTGGCCTTCGCCCTTGTATGTGAGCTCGACGCCTACTCCCTTGCCGAGTTTCTCCACCATGGCCTTCGCGCCCGCGTACGGGGTCGCCGGGTCACCGGTGTTGCCGATGACCAGGATCGGCGCGGAGCCGGGGGCGCTGACGTCCGGGGTCACCCAGGCGCCCGCGACCGGCCAGCCGGTGCAGCTCATCAGCCCCCACCCCAGGTACTCCCCGAACGTCGGTGACGCCTTGCGGAAGGCGGGCAGGGCCGCCTTCGTCTGCTCCAGGCTGAAGCGCTGCTCGCTGTCGGCGCAGTTGATCGCGATGTTGGCGGCGTTGGAGTTGTCGTACCGCCCGTCGTCGGAGCGGCCGTTCAGTGAGTCGGCCAGCGCGAGCAGCAGGGCGCCTTCACCGCCGTCGGCCTCGTCCAGCCCCTGCTCCAGTAGTGGCCAGGTCTCCTTGGAGTAGAGCGCGGAGGCGATGCCGGTGGTGGCCAGCGTCTGGGTCAGGACCCGGTCGCCGAGCCCGTCGACCGGCTCCTTCTCCAGCTTCGCCAGGAAGTCGGCGATCCACTCCTCGACCTCCGCCCCGGTGGCGCCGGGCAGGGCGCATGTGTCGCCGCGGTCCGCGCAGTCCTTCGTGAAGTTGTCGAAGGCGAGCTGGAACCCCTGGGCCTGGCCGAGGGAGGACTGCTCGGCGTCCTTCGTGGGGTCGACCACCGCGTCGAAGACCGCCCGGCCGACCTTGTCCGGGAAGAGGTGGGCGTAGACGCCGCCGAGCTCGGTGCCGTAGGAGATGCCGAAGTAGTGCAGCTTGTCGTCACCGAGCACCGAGCGCATCAGATCCATGTCGCGGGCGGCGTTCGTCGTGCCCACGTAGGGGAGCTCGGGGCCGGAGTTCTTCTTGCACGTGGCGATGAAGTCCTTCTGGCCCTGGACGAACTCCTTCTCCTCCGCCGCGTCGTCCGGTGTGGAGTCCTCCTGGTAGAGGGCGTCCAGCTGGGCGTCGTCCGCGCACTCCACGCCCTCGCTGCGCCCCACCCCGCGCGGGTCGAAGCTCACCAGGTCGTACCGGGTGCGGAGCTTGTCGTAGTCCGCGCCGAAGGCCGGCAGAGTCGCGACACCGGACGCGCCGGGCCCGCCGAAGTTGAACAGGAGCGACCCGATCCGCCGCTTCTGGTCCTTGGCCTTCCCCCGGATCAGGGCCAGCTCGATCGTCCGGCCGTCCGGCTCCGCGTAGTCCAGCGGTACGTCCATGAAGGAGCACTCCCAGACCGCGCCGCCGGGCAGCGGCGTGGGCGACTCACCACCGCCCTGCGCCACGTTCGGCGCCGGGCAGGGAGACCAGTCCAGCTTCTGCGACGCCAGCTCCTTCGAGGTGGCGGTGGGGGAGGCGGTGGAGGCCCCGGTGGGCGTCGAGCCCTCTCCGCCCGAGTCGTCGCCGTCCGAGCAGCCGGCCAGGGGCAGGAGCACGGTGGCGGTGGCGGCGAGGGCGGCGGCACGCAGAGCGGGGGAAGTCCTCATGCGTTCCATCGTGCGGCGGGGCGCCGTGGAGCGCGCTGGGGCGCGGTCCATGCGGGTGGTGCGCCCTGCCGGATGCCTGGGGTGTGTCCGGCGGATCTTGACCGGGTCCGCGCCCGATCCGCCGGACACGCCCTAGAGCTCGCCCTTCCGGGTCAGCTGGTTGAAGCAGATCCACCCCGGCAGCACCGGCAGCCACAGCGTCATCACGCGGTACAGCAGCACCGCCGGCGCCGCGACCTCCATCGGCAGCCCGACCGCGATCAGGCCCAGCGTCAGGGCGCCCTCGACCGCGCCCATCCCGCCCGGGGTGGGCGCCGCGGAGCCGATCGCGTTGCCCGCGAGGAAGACCACCGCGATGCTCGCGTAGCTCAGCTGGGTCACGTCCGGGCCGCTGAACGCCCGGATCGACGCGTCCAGGCAGAGCACGAACAGGCCGGTCAGCAGCAGCATCCCGCCGATCCCGGTGACCAGCTTCTGCGGCCGCTGCACCACGTCCAGCATGCGCGGCACGACCCCGGCGAACAGCGAGCGCACCCGCGTCACCACGAACTTCCGCAGGAACGGAATGGCCGTCACCACCAGCACCAGCACCGCGACCGTCAGCAGACCGGCGATCACCGTACGGGAGGGGGTGAGCGAGTCCGGGGTCTTCTCCGTGCCGGTGAGATAGCCGAACAGACCCAGCAGCAGGATGTGACAGCCCAGCCCGAAGAGCTGGGAGGCCCCGACGCTCGCCACGGCCAGACCGGGGCGCACTCCGGCGCGCTGCAGGAAGCGGGTATTGAGCGCCACGCCTCCGATGGCAGCCGGGGCGACGATCTTCACGAACGAACCGGCCACCTGCGCCAGAACGGTCTTGCGGAACGGCACCCGCTCGGGCACGAAGCCCAGCAGGCTCATCGCCGCCGCCACGTAACTGAGCGCCGAGAAGCCGAGCGCCGCGGCCACCCAGCCCCACTCCGCCTGCTCCACGAGCACCCCGAAGTCGGCCTGGGTGACCTGGGAGATCAGGAAGTACGCGGCGATGGCCCCGGCGATGAAGCTGAAGAGGGTACGGGGCTTGATCCGCTCCAGGCGGACCGGTTCGACCGGTGCCTGCGGCCGGATCAGCAGCACCTGGCGGCGGATCTGGGCCAGCAGATCCCCCTCCCTGGCCTCCTCCATCGCATCGTCCACGGCACGCTTCTCGGCCTGCTTCTCGGCCTGCTTCTCGGTCCGCAGCGACTTGCGCTCGGCCTTGTGCCCGGCCCGCTGACCGGCCTTGGGCTCGGACGTCCGGTCGGAGGTGTGGTCCGGCTTCTCCAGGGACGTCCGCTCCGCCTCGTGCTCCGGCGTGCGCTCGGCGGCGGCCTCCGCCGCGTCCTGGACCCGCGCCTCCTTGGCCGCCCGTGAGGCCTCCAGCACCGCCTCGCGCTCCTGCTGCGAACGCTCCCGCGCGAGCCGGCGCAGCGTCGCCCGGGTGGAGCGGCTCAGCGCGATCGGCTGGAGCAGCGGCAGACAGTCCGCGACGGCATCCGGGCCGAGCACGGCCAGGGCGCCGGAGACGGAACGCTCGGCCCCCACCCGCAGCCCCAGGGTGGTCAGCAGCTGCGCCACGTCCATCCGCAGCACCAGGTCACCGGCGGCGATCTCACCGCCGCGCAGGTCCGTCACGAACGCCTTGCCGGAACGATCCACCAGCAGCGCGTCACCGGTCAGCCTGCGGTGTGCGATCCGGCGCGACTGGAGGGCCTTCACCTGGCGCCAGGCGCTGCGCACCAGGTCGTCGGTGATCTCCTCGTCCTCCATCTGGTCCAGCGACCGGCCGCCGATGTGCTCGTAGACGAGCATCACCGCGTCCGGGCCCAGCTCGGAGGTGGCGATCAGCTTGGGCGCGTTGGCCCCGGCGGCGATCGCCGCGTACGCGAGCAGCGCCTCCTGCTCCAGCGCCTGCCGCAGCGACTGGATCGAGCGCCGCTGGGTGATCCCGCGCAGTGTCAGCCGGCGCCAGGCCCGGTAGAAGAACCCCTGGGCCTGCTGTTCCCGGTCGACGACCGTCACGTCCAGCGGCGGCCCGTCCTCCAGGGTGACCAGATACCGCCGGCCCCGGTCGTTCTGGTCGGTGTTGTCGTTGTCGGGGGCGTCCTCGGTGCGCATCGCGGCGACCGGCCGGAAGCCGACGTGCCGCAGCCCCGCCATCAGGTGCTGGCCGGTGGGGCGGACGTTCGGGGAGCCGACCGCGTACAGCGTTCCGTACGCCACGGTCCAGCCGATCAGGACGGTCAGGATGATCGAGAAGGGGGTGGTGTACCCGCCGACGAGCATCGCGAACGCGTCGAGCAGCAGCACCGCCCAGAGCACGACCCGCCAGCGCGGCCGTCTCGCCATCCCGACCGCGGTCATGTACGCGATCACCGGGGCGAGGTAGCCGTGCACCGGGTCGGTCAGCCCGGCGCCCGGCTGCGGCTGGGTCAGCGCCTCCTGGATGGTGCCGGGCGCGGACCGGGAGACCCAGAGATCGGTGGCGAGGGTGACGCCGTGGGCGAGGACGGCGGCGAGCACGCCGTCGGCGATGCGCAGCCCGTCCCGCTTGATCAGGCGCTCGATGGCGAAGGCGACCGGTACGAGCAGCACGGCGATGCTGGAGACCAGACCGGCCATCTTGATCAGCAGATCGGGCGCCTGCTCGGTGCCCTTGGAGATGTCGTCCTCAAGGCCGGTGGTGGTGCCCTGGGCGAACGCGGCGATCGCGAACAGCACGGCGATCGCGGCGATGCCGATGAGCAGCCGCATCAGGTCGGAGGGGCGGTGCACCCGGGCGGGGAGCAGCGGCTCGTCACCGGAGACCCGGTCGGTCAGGGCGGCCTCGGCGGAGGCGAGCGTGGAGCCGGTCAGGTGACCGCTGGTGGTGGCGCTGGGACCGTCGGCCCGCACCGCACCGGCGGGCTCCGGCGCACTCTCGGCGCGATCCGGCGCACTCGACGGGCGCTCTCCGGCATCGGAGGCGTCCGCCGCCTTCGGTGGCTGCACGCCCTGCTCCTTCGTCGCCTCTGGTTCGTCTTCGTGGTCTCGTATCACCGGTCACCGCCCGGATGATGGTGGCACGGCCCGGAGACGGAGGGGGGCATCAGGGTGCGTCGCACGGGCGCGGGATGCGCAACATACGCCCCTTTGCACCTGCGCGCACGCTCGGTGTCCGTACCGATACCGTTCCGGCCGCGCTGTCGGTGGCGTACGGCAGGATGGGACGGATGAGCCAGGACGAGACGGGCGGGGGCGGGCCCGGTGCCGCCCCGGCGGCCGAGCTGCCGGAGTACGCGGAGCGGGTCCTCGACGTCGCCGACCTGATCCCGCCGGGCCGGGTCATGACGTACGGCGATGTCGCGGAGTGGCTGGGCGACGGCGGCCCCCGGCAGGTCGGCCGGGTCATGGCGCTGTACGGCTCCGCCGTGCCGTGGTGGCGGGTCGTGCGGGCGGACGGGGCGCTGCTCCCGGGCCACGAGCTGCGGGCGCTGGACCACTACCGCGCGGAGGGCACCCCGCTGCGCGAGGCGTCGCGCCGGGCGGACGGGCACCTTCCGAAGCTCGACATGCGCCGCGCGCGCTGGGACGGCGGCGGGGGAGGTGATGGCGGTCCCACCGGCGGTCAGGGCGAGGAAACTCACACCTGACGGCCGACGCAGGCACCCGCCTCCGGCAGGGCGCGGCCGAGCGCGTGACGAGAGACGCAGCGCACCCGCCGCCTCCCGCGGCCCCGCTGGCGTAGCGTCGACACCGCGCTCCACGCGCGCCCCCTCTCGTCGTCCCTCATGCCCTGCTCGGTCTCCATGACCCGTATGACCCGTATGACCTGTACTCGTATGACCTGTACGACCCGTAAACCCACCAGGACCGGCGATCCACGTGAGCTCCTCCTCTTCCACCCGGCACAGTCCGCACCGTGAGTCACGGCCGCGGACCACGGGCGCGTACCGCCTGGTGCGCACCCCGCCCGGTTCCGTGGAGCCTCCTCTCCTGGACGCAGGCCAGCGCGCTGTGGTTGATCACGCCACGGGACCGCTGCTCGTCCTCGCGGGACCCGGCACCGGCAAGACCACCACGCTCGTGGAGTCCGTGGCGGCCCGGGTGAACGCGGGCGCCGACCCCGCCCGCATCCTCGTCCTCACCTTCAGCCGCAAAGCCGCCGTCGAGCTGCGCGACCGGATGGCGGCCCGGCTCGGCGCGGCGCTCGGCCCGCAGGCCACCACCTTCCACTCCTACTGCTACGCCCTGGTCCGCGCCCACCAGGACGCCGATCTCTTCGCGGATCCACTGCGGCTGCTCTCCGGGCCCGAGCAGGACGTGACCGTCCGCGATCTCCTCGCGGGCCAGCTAGACCTGGAGAAGGCGGGCCTGGACCACGTCAGCTGGCCCGACGAACTGCGCGCCTGCCTGACCACCCGCGGCTTCGCCGACGAGGTGCGGGCCGTGCTCGCCCGCAGCCGCGAACTGGGGCTCGGCCCGGACGCGCTCGCCGCCTTCGCCCGCCGCACGGGCCGCCCGGACTGGCGCGCGGCGGCCCAGTTCCTCGCCGAGTACCTGGACGTGCTCGACGCGCAGGGCGTCCTGGACTACGCCGAGCTGGTGCACCGCGCGGTCCTGCTCGCGGAGCGCCCCGAGGTCTCCGCGCAGCTGGCCGGGGCGTACGACGCCGTGTACGTCGACGAGTACCAGGACACCGACCCCGCGCAGGTGCGCCTGCTGCACGCGCTGGCGGGGAACCGGGGGCGCGGGGCGGACGCGGGCGGCGGCCGGACGCTGGTGGCCTTCGGGGACCCGGACCAGTCGATCTACACCTTCCGGGGCGCCGATGTGAACGGCATCCTCGAATTCCCCGACACCTTCCGGCGGGCGGACGGCACCCCCGCCCCCGTCGGCGTGCTCACCACCTCCCGCCGCTCCGGCTCCGAGCTGCTCGCCGCGACCCGGCTGCTCACCCGCCGGATGCCGCTGACCCGGCTGCCCGCCGACACCGTCCGCGCCCACCGCGAGCTGCACGCCGTCCGGGAGGGCGGCCGGGTGGAGACGTACACCTACCCGACCGCCTCCACGGAGCTGGAGAACATTGCGGACCTGCTGCGCCGCGCCCATCTGGAGGACGGGGTTCCGTGGCGGGAGATGGCCGTGCTGGTACGGGCCGGAGGCCGCTCGCTGCCCGCCGTCCGCCGCGCCCTCACCTCCGCCGGCGTCCCCCTGGAGGTCGACGGCAACGACCTCCCCCTCCGCCACGAACCGGCCGTCGCCCCGCTGCTGACGGCCCTGCGGACGGTGGCGACGGCGGCGCTGCACCACCGTCCCGTCGAGCCGGAGGCGCAGGAGGACGGGCCGGAGAAGCCGGAGGACGGGCCGGAGGAGCAGGAGGAGGGACCGGGGGAGCCGGAGGACGGGCGGGAGGAGCAGGAGGAGGGACCGGGGGAGCCGGAGGACGGGCCGGATGCAGCCACGGTCGCCGCCCCCTGGCTCGACACCGAGACCGCCCTCACGCTCCTCACCTCCCCCCTCGGCTCCATGGACGCCGCCGACCTGCGCCGCCTCGGCCGGGCCCTGCGCGACGAGGAGCGCGCCGCCGGAATCCGGGTCCCCGCCCCCTCCGACGAGCTGCTGGCCCGCGCCCTCGCCGAGCCCGAACGCCTGGTCACCCACGATCCGGCGTTCGCCCATGGCGCGCAGCGCCTCGGCGCGCTCCTGCGCAAGGCCCGCGAGCTGCTGGAAGGAGGCGGCACCGCCGAGGAGGCCCTGTGGGCCCTGTGGAACGGCACCCCCTGGCCGGGCAGGCTGGAGCGGGCCGCGCTGCGCGGCGGGGCGGGCGGGCGCAACGCCGACCGCGACCTCGACGCGGTGTGCGCCCTCTTCGACACCGCCGCGCGCGCCGAGGAGCGCACCGGCGGACGCGGGGCGCTCAACTTCCTGGAGGAGGTCGACGCCCAGGACATCGCCGCCGACACCCTCTCCCGGCGGACCGCCCGCCCCGACGCCGTACGCCTGATGACCGCCCACCGCTCCAAGGGCCTGGAGTGGCGGCTCGTCGTCGTCGCCGGGGTCCAGGAAGGGCTCTGGCCCGACCTGCGCCGCCGGGGCTCCCTCCTGGAGGCGGACCGGATCGGCCGCGACGGGCTCGCCGAACCCCTCACGCCCGGCGCACTCCTCGCCGAGGAGCGCCGCCTCTTCTACGTCGCCGCCACCCGCGCCCGCGAGCGCCTGGTCGTCACCGCCGTGAAGGCCCCCGCCGACGACGGCGACCAGCCCTCCCGCTTCCTCACCGAGCTGGGCGTCGAACCCCGCGATGTCACCGGCCGCCCCCGCCGCCCCCTCGCCGTCGCCGCGCTCGTCGCCGAGCTGCGCGCCACCACGGTCGACCCGGCCGCCTCCGACGCCCTGCGCGACGCCGCCGCCCACCGTCTCGCCCGGCTCGCCGCGCTCACCGACGACGAGGGGCAGGCGCTCGTGCCCGCCGCCCACCCGTCCCGCTGGTGGGGCCTGGACGAACCGACCCGCTCCGCCGTCCCGCTGCGCGACCGCGACCAGCCCGTCACCCTCTCCGGCAGCGCGCTGGACCAGCTCGCCAACACCTGCGCCCTCCAGTGGTTCCTGGGCCGCGAGGTGAAGGCCGACGCCCCGGCCACCGCCGCCCAGGGGTTCGGCAACGTCGTCCACGTACTCGCCGACGAGGTCGCCTCCAGCCGTACGCCCGCCGATCTCGACGTCCTCATGGAACGCCTGGACTCCGTCTGGAACGGCCTCGCCTTCGACGCCCCCTGGAAGTCCGAGCAGGAGAAGGACCAGGCCCGCGCCGCCCTGGAACGCTTCCTGAAGTGGCACGTCCTGGACCGCGGCGGCCGCACCCCCACCGCCAGCGAGCACGACTTCGACGTGACCCTGGAGGCGGGCGAGTACGCCGTCCGCATCCGGGGCTCCATGGACCGGGTGGAGGAGGACGCCGAGGGAAGGGCGTACGTCGTCGACTTCAAGACCGGCAAGGGCGCGCCCACCAAGGACGAGGTCGCCACCCACCCCCAGCTCGCCGTCTACCAGCTGGCCGTGCGCGAGGGCGCGGTCGACGAGGTCTTCGACGGCCGGCGGCCCGAACCCGGCGGCGCCGAACTGGTCCAGCTCCGCCAGCCCGCCCCCAAGAAGGAGGGCGGCGACGCCTTCCCCAAGGTCCAGGCGCAGGAGCCACTGGCGGGGGAGTGGGTCTCCGACCTGCTCGCCACCGCCGCCGGGAAGGTCCTGGACGAACGGTTCACGCCCACCACCGGCACCCACTGCTCCCACTGCACCTTCCGCGCCTCGTGCAGCGCACAGCCGGAGGGGCGCCAGGTGGTGGACTGAGGGATCCGGTTGGTACCGGGTTGTCAGTGGCTCCGGTTACCGTTTCCCACGTGTCCTCACGCATCACCGATCCCGAGCAGCTCAAGGAGCTCCTGGGGATCCCCTTCACCCCGGAGCAGACGGCCTGCATCACCGCGCCGCCCGCCCCGCAGGTGATCGTGGCCGGAGCCGGGTCGGGGAAGACCACGGTGATGGCCGCACGCGTGGTCTGGCTCGTCGGCACCGGCCAGGTCGCCCCCGAGCAGGTCCTCGGCCTCACCTTCACCAACAAGGCGGCGGGCGAGCTGGCCGAGCGCGTCCGCAAGGCGCTGGTCGCCGCCGGGGTCACCGACCCCGAGGTCATCGACCCGGACAACCCGCCGGGTGAGCCCACGATCTCGACGTACCACGCCTTCGCCGGCCGCCTCCTCACCGAGCACGGCCTCCGCATCGGCCTGGAGCCGTCCACCCGCCTCCTCGCCGACGCCACCCGCTACCAGCTCGCGGCAAAGGTGCTGCGTGAGGCGCCCGGCCCGTATCCGGCGCTCACCCGCTCCTTCCCCACCCTGGTCAGCGACCTCCTGGCGCTCGACGGGGAGCTGTCCGAACACCTCGTACGGCCCGGGGCGCTGGACACGTACGACACCGAGCTGCTGCGGGAGCTGGCCACCGCCAAGCTCAGCAACGCCGACCTGCGCAAGATCCCCGAGACCGCCGAGGCCCGCCGCTCCCTCCTCGGCCTCACCGAGCGGTACCGGACCGCCAAGCGGAGCCGGGACCTCCTGGACTTCGGCGACCAGATCGCCCTCTCCGCCGAGCTGGCCCTGACCCGGCCCGAGGTCGGGGCGATCCTGCGCGACGAGTTCCGGGTCGTGCTGCTCGACGAGTACCAGGACACGTCGGTGGCCCAGCGCCTGCTGCTGTCGGCGCTGTTCGGCAGCGGTACGTCCGCCACGGCCACCGGCCACGCGGTGACCGCCGTCGGTGACCCCTGCCAGGCGATCTACGGCTGGCGCGGTGCCTCCGTCGCCAACCTCGACGACTTCCCCGAGCACTTCCCGCACGCCGACGGCACCCCCGCCACCCGCTACAGCCTCAGCGAGAACCGGCGCAGCGGCGGCCGCCTCCTCCACCTCGCCAACGGCCTCGCGGAGCCTCTGCGCGCGATGCACGAGGGCGTCGAGGCGCTGCGCCCCGCACCGGGGGCCGAGCGCGACGGGATGGTCCGGTGCGCCCTGCTGTCCACCCACACCGAGGAGATCGACTGGCTCGCGGACTCCCTCGCCCACCTCGTCCGCACCGGCACCCCGCCCGGTGAGATCGCCGTCCTGTGCCGCACCGCCGGGGACTTCCCGCAGATCCAGGCGGCCCTGGTCGCCCGGGACATCCCGGTCGAGGTGGTCGGCCTGGCCGGGCTGCTGCACCTGCCCGAGGTGGCCGACCTGGTCGCCGTCTGCGAGGTCCTCCAGGACCCGGGCGCCAACGCCTCCCTGGTCCGCCTCCTCACCGGACCGCGCTGGCGCATCGGCCCCCGTGACCTCGCGCTCCTCGGCCGCCGCGCCCGCCTCCTCGTCCACCGGGCCGCCCACGGGGACGACGCCGACCCGGACCGGCGGCTCGCGGAGGCCGTCGAGGGCACCGACCCGGCCGAGGTGATATCGCTCGCGGACGCCCTGGACACCTTCCTGATCGCGGGGGACACGACGGACGACGGGCTGCCGTTCTCGGCGGAGGCCCGCATCCGCTTCGCCCGCCTCGCCCGCGAGCTGCGCGACCTGCGCCGCTCGCTGGCCGATCCCCTGATGGACGTCCTGCACCGCGTCCTGGCCACCACGGGCCTGGAGGTCGAGCTGTCGGCGTCCCCGCAGGCGCTGGCCGCCCGCCGCCGCGAGACCCTCGCCAACTTCCTGGACACAGCGGCCCGTTTCGCCTCCCTGGACGGCGAGGCGTCGCTCCTCGCCTTCCTCGGCTTCCTGCGGACCGCCGCGCAGTACGAGAAGGGGCTCGACAACGCGCTGCCCGGCGGCGAGAACACCGTCAAGGTCCTCACCGCGCACAAGTCCAAGGGCCTGGAGTGGGACGTGGTCGCCGTGCCAGGACTGGTCACCGGCCAGTTCCCCAGCGACCGGGCCCGGGACGCCTGGACCGCCCAGGCCAAGGTGCTCCCGCACGCCCTGCGCGGCGACGCGGCGACGCTCCCGGAGCTGGACACGTTCGACGCCAAGGGCATGAAGGCGTTCAAGGAGGAGATGAAGGAGCACCAGCACACGGAGGAACTGCGCCTGGGCTACGTCACCTTCACCCGCCCCCGCTCCCTGCTCCTCGGCTCCGGCCACTGGTGGGGCCCGTCCCAGAAGAAGACACGCGGCCCGTCGGCCTTCCTGGAGGCGCTGTACGAGCACTGCGCGGCGGGCCACGGCGAGATCGAGGCGTGGGCGGACGAGCCCGCCGAGGACGAGGAGAACCCGGCCCTCGCGGCGCCCGAAACCGACCTGGCCTGGCCGCTCCCGCTCGACGCCACGGCCCTCGCCCGCCGCCGCGCCGCCCGGGACACGGTCCTGGCCCACCTGGAGAGCCTGGCCCTCCACGGGGACGAGCAGGCACCGGCGTACGCCCCCGAACCCGACGACGTACCTCTCGATGAGGCACCGCCGGACGAGGCACCGTTCGACGAGGACTGGGACTGGGACGCGCTCCCCACCGAACGCCCCCCGGAGGCACCCCCGCACGCCGAGGCCGCCCCGGATACGCCCCCGTACACCCCGGCCGCCCCGGACGAGCTCCCGCACATTCCCGCCGCCCGCCACCCCGAGGAGACCGGCCCCGCGCAACCGCTCACCCCCGAGGAGACCCGCACCCTCGCCTCCTGGGACCGGGACCTCGACGCCCTGGCCGGGGAGCTGCGCCGTGCCCGCGCCACCGTGCACGACGTCCTCGTCCCCGCCTCGCTCTCCGCCACCCAGCTGCTCCACCTGGCCGAGGACCCCGACGCCTTCGCCAAGGAGCTGGCCCGGCCGATGCCCCGGCCGCCGCAGCCCGCCGCCCGCCGGGGCACCCGGTTCCACGCCTGGGTGGAGTCCCGGTACGAGGAGCTGCCGCTGCCCATGCTCGGCCCCGACGAGCTGCCCGGGGGCGACGAGAGCGACGCGGAGATCGCCGACGAGCGGGACCTCGCCGAGCTGAAGGAGGCGTTCGAGCGCACCGCGTACGCCCGGCGCACGCCGTACCGGGTGGAGACCCCGTTCCAGATCACCCTCGCGGGCCGGGTGATCCGGGGCCGTATCGACGCCGTGTACCGCACGGGTGACACCTACGAGATCGTCGACTGGAAGACCACCCGCCACCGCACCGCCGACCCGCTCCAGCTCGCCGTCTACCGGCTGGCCTGGGCCGAGCTGCACGATCTGCCGCTCGACGCCGTCACCGCCACCTTCCTCTACGTACGCAGCGGGGAGACCGTCCACCCGCAGGGTCTGCCGGGCCGGGCGGAGCTGGAGCGGATCCTGCTGGACGAGCCCGCCCCGCAGGACGGATAGGCTCAAGAGCATGAGCGAGACCCCGGACAGCGCCGTCCGTACGTACACCGAACAGCACCGTGCAGCCTTCCTCGACGACCTCGCCGAGTGGCTGCGCATCCCGTCCGTATCCGCGCAGCCGGAGCACGACGGGGACGTACGGCGCAGTGCGGAGTGGCTGAGCGCCAAGCTCAAGGAGACCGGCTTCCCGGTCACCGAGATCTGGGAGACCCCCGGCGCCCCGGCGGTCTTCGCCGAGTGGCCCAGCGAGGACCGGGGCGCCCCGACCGTGCTGGTCTACGGCCACCACGACGTGCAGCCCGCCGCCCGCGAGGACGGCTGGGCGACCGACCCGTTCGAGCCGGTGATCCGCGACGGCCGGATGTACGGACGCGGCGCGGCCGACGACAAGGGGCAGGTCTTCTTCCACACCCTCGGCGTCCGGGCCCACCTCGCCGCGACCGGCCGCACCACCCCGGCCGTGAACCTCAAGCTGCTGATCGAGGGCGAGGAGGAGTCGGGCTCCCCCAACTTCCGCGCCCTGGCCGAGCAGCACGCGGCCCGTCTCGCCGCCGACGCCGTGATCGTCTCGGACACCGGCATGTGGGACGAGGAGACGCCGACGGTCTGCACCGGCATGCGCGGCCTCGCCGAGTGCGAGATCGAGCTGCGGGGCCCGGCCCAGGACATCCACTCCGGCTCGTTCGGGGGAGCCGTCCCCAACCCGGCCACCGAGATCGCCCGCCTGGTCGCCGCCCTCCACGACGAGGACGGCAAGGTCGCCGTCCCCGGCTTCTACGACGGGGTCACCGACCTCACCGGGACCGAGCGGGCCCTCTTCGCCCAGCTCCCCTTCGACGAGGCGACCTGGCTGCGTACGGCGAAGTCGCAGGCCGCATCGGGCGAGGCCGGGTACTCCACGCTGGAGCGCGTCTGGGCCCGCCCCACCGCCGAGGTCAACGGCATCGGCGGCGGCTACCAGGGCGCGGGCAGCAAGACGATCATCCCCTCCTCCGCCCTGGTGAAGATCAGCTTCCGGCTGGTCGACGGCCAGGACCCCGACCGCGTACAGCAGGCCGTCCGCGCCTGGGTGGAGTCCCGCATCCCGGCGGGCATCCGCCACCGGATCACCTTCCAGCCCGCCACCCGGCCCTGTCTGACCCCGCTGGACCACCCCGCCCTCCAGGCGGTGGCCCGTGCGATGGGCCGCGCCTTCCAGAAGAAGATCCTCTTCACCCGTGAAGGAGGCTCGGGCCCGGCCGCCGACCTCAGGGACGTCCTCGGCGCCCCCGTCCTCTTCCTCGGCATCTCCGTACCCTCCGACGGCTGGCACGCCCCCGACGAGAAGGTCGAGCTGGACCTGCTGCTGAAGGGCGTGGAGACGACCGCGTACCTGTGGGGCGAACTGGCCACGGCGCTCGGCCGATGAACCCCGGCCGATGAACCCGCCCCACCTCCGCACACCCGATCCACCCAGGGGGAGTAGGAAGCACCTGTGAGCACCTTCGACAACGCCACCGCAGACCGTCCGATCGGCCTCACCGCGCCCAGCGGCATCGACCGCGCGGCGCACCACCGCCTCGACGAGGCGTGGCTGGCCGTGGCGTGGAGCCACCCGACGACCCGCGTCTTCGTCGTCTCCGGCGGGCAGGTGCTGATCGACGACACCCCCGAGGGCGGCACCTCGATCGTGATGACCCCGGCCTTCGAGGCCCCGGTCACCGAGACCCACCGGTACTTCCTCGGCACCGATGAGGAGGGCGTCAGCTACTTCGCGCTCCAGAAGGACTCGCTGCCCGGCCGCATGGACCAGTCGGCCCGCCCCGCCGGACTCCGCGAGGCGGGACTTCTCCTCGGCCCCCGTGACGCGGGCCTGATGGTGCACGCGGTCGCCCTGGAGAACTGGCAGCGCCTGCACCGCTTCTGCTCCCGCTGCGGCGAGCGGACCGTCATCGCGGCGGCCGGGCACATCCGCCGCTGCCAGGCCTGCGGCGCCGAGCACTACCCGCGCACCGACCCGGCGGTCATCATGCTCGTCACCGACGACCAGGACCGCGCGCTGCTGGGACGCCAGGTCCACTGGCCCGAGGGCCGCTTCTCCACGCTCGCCGGATTCGTCGAGCCGGGGGAGTCGATCGAACAGTCCGTGGTCCGCGAGGTGTACGAGGAGGCGGGCGTCACCGTCGGCGAGGTCGAGTACGTCGCCAGCCAGCCGTGGCCCTTCCCCTCCAGCCTGATGCTGGGCTTCATGGCGCGGGCGACCTCCTCGGAGATCAACGTCGACGGCGAGGAGATCGAGGAGGCCCGCTGGTTCTCCCGCGAGGACCTCAGGGCCGCCTTCGAGTCCGGCGAGGTCATGCCCCCGTTCGGCATCTCGATCGCCGCCCGCCTCATCGAGCTCTGGTACGGGAAGCCGCTGCCCCGGCCGGGCAGCCAGAGCCGCACGAACTGAACGCGGAAACACCACTGCCCCCGGCGGATGCCGGGGGCAGTGGTGGAAGCCGGGTGCGCCGAGCGCTCGGCGTCAGGCGGCCAGAGCCTGCTTCACCTGGGCCAGGGACGGGTTCGTCATGACCGACTCGGTGCCGGAGGGGGAGACGATCAGCAGGGTCGGGACCGTCTGGTTTCCGCCATTGGCCTTCTCGACGAACGCCGCCGAATCCGGGTCGTGCTCGATGTTGACCTCGTTGTACGCGATGCCCTCGCGGTCCATCTGGCCCTTGAGCCGACGGCAGTAGCCGCACCAGGTGGTGCTGTACATCGTCACAGTGCCCGCCATGTCGCTGGCGCTCCCTTGTCTCGTCCGTCCCGCTGCGCGGCCGGCAGCGTCACATGCGGCCCGGCGGCCTGGGCCGCCTTCCCGCACCGAGTGGAACGTACGGGAGGCGGCCACCATTCCCGGAGTCGGTCCCGCCGGGGCGCCGGCCGTTCCGTATCAGGCGTCGGCCGTCCTGTATCAGTACGACGAATACCTCACCCCTGTGGACAACCGCCGCATCCGCCCCTCGGGACCTGGCAGCATGGCGGGGTGACAGCAGCAACGCACTCCACCCTCTTCCCGCAGGTTCCCGAGACCCCGGACGCCGTGCTCGACGGGCTCGACCCCGAGCAGCGCGAGGTGGCTCTCGCCCTGCACGGACCGGTGTGCGTGCTGGCCGGAGCGGGCACGGGCAAGACCCGCGCGATCACCCATCGCATCGCGTACGGGGTGCGGGCGGGCATCCTCCAGCCCGCCACGATCCTCGCCGTCACGTTCACCAACCGGGCCGCGGGCGAGATGCGCGGACGCCTCCGGCAGCTCGGCGCGACCGGTGTCCAGGCGCGGACGTTCCACTCGGCGGCGCTCCGGCAGCTCCAGTACTTCTGGCCGAAAGCAGTCGGTGGTGAGCTGCCCCGGCTGCTGGAACGGAAGGTGCAGCTGGTCGCCGAGGCCGCCGCCCGCTGCGATCTCCGGCTCGACCGCAACGAGCTGCGGGACGTCACCAGCGAGATCGAGTGGGCCAAGGTCACCCAGACCGTGCCCGCCGACTACCCGGCCGCGGTCGCCAAGACCCAGCGGGACGCCCCGCGCGACCCGGCGGTCCTCTCCCAGATCTACTCCACGTACGAACAGCTCAAGCGCGACCGTTCGGTGATCGACTTCGAGGACGTGCTCCTGCTCACCGTCGGCATCCTCCAGGACCGGCACGACATCGCCGACCACGTGCGCGGCCAGTACCAGCACTTCGTCGTCGACGAGTACCAGGACGTGAGCCCGCTCCAGCAGCGGCTGCTCGACCTCTGGGTCGGCGACCGGGACAACCTCTGCGTCGTCGGCGACGCCAGCCAGACGATCTACTCCTTCACCGGGGCCACCCCCGACCACCTGCTGAACTTCCGCACCCGCCACCCCGGCGCGACGGTGGTCAAGCTGGTCCGGGACTACCGCTCCACGCCCCAGGTCGTCCACCTCGCCAACGGGCTGCTGAGCCAGGCCCGCGGCAAGGCCGCCGATCACCGTCTTGAGCTGGTCTCGCAGCGGGACAAGGGCCCCGAGCCGGTCTACACGGAGTATCCGGACGAGCCCCACGAGGCCGAGTCCACCGCCCGGCGCATCCGCGACCTGATCGCGGCGGGCGTCCCGGCCGGGGAGATCGCCGTGCTCTACCGGGTCAACTCGCAGTCCGAGGTCTACGAGCAGGCCCTCGCGGACGCGGGCGTGGCCTACCAGCTGCGCGGCGCCGAGCGGTTCTTCGAGCGGGCGGAGGTCCGCGAGGCGGGCACCGCCCTGCGCGGCGCGGCCCGCGCCGGGCGCAACGACTCCCTGCTCGACGGGGCGGAGGGGCTGCCGTCCCAGGTGCGGGCGGTGCTCTCCACGAAGGGCTGGACCACCCGCCCGCCCGCCGGATCGGGGGCGGTGCGCGACCGCTGGGAGTCGCTGGCCGCGCTGGTCCGGCTGGCCGAGGACTTCGAGGCGGCCAAGCCGGGGGCGACCCTGACCGACCTGGTCCGCGAGCTCGACGAACGGGCGGCCGCCCAGCACGCCCCGACGGTCCAGGGGGTGACGCTGGCCTCGCTGCACTCGGCGAAGGGCCTGGAGTGGGACGCGGTGTTCCTCGTCGGCCTGACCGAGGGCATGATGCCGATCGCCTACGCCAAGACCGACGAGCAGGTCGAGGAGGAGCGGCGCCTGCTGTACGTCGGCGTCACCCGGGCCCGCCTCCACCTCTCGCTCTCCTGGTCCCTGTCGCGCTCTCCCGGCGGCCGGGCGAGCCGCAGGCCCACCCGGTTCCTGAACGGCCTGCGCCCGGGCTCAGCGGCGCTCGGCGCCCGGGGCGGAGCCGGCGGCGGCGGCGGGATCGACCGGGGCTCCGGCCGGTCCGCGGCCACCGAGCGGACCGCGGCCGTCGAACGCAAGCCCCGGCAGACGGTGCGGTGCCGGGTCTGCGGCCGGACCCTCACCGATGCGGGCGAGATGAAGCTGATGCGGTGCGAGGAGTGCCCCTCCGACATGGACGAGGCGCTCTACGGGCGGCTGCTCGACTGGCGCGCCGCCCAGGCGTCCCGGCTGCGCCAGCCGGACTACTGCGTCTTCACCGAGAAGACCCTGATGGCCATCGCCGAGGCCGCGCCGTCCACCGAGGGGGAGCTGGTCGTCATCGCCGGCGTCGGGAACCGGAAGCTGACCCGTTTCGGAGCCGACGTACTCGCCATCTGTGCAGGTGAGACGGTCGGTGAGGGGTCCGCCGATGGTGGCGGGGAGAGTTGAGAAAAACTCGTCCAGAAAATAGTTTGCGCCCGCCCCAGTCGTCACCATAGGTTCTTAACCACGGGAACAGCGACTTCTCTGAAGCCCTGA
Organism: Streptomyces microflavus; assembly: GCF_014650075.1. Lineage (GTDB taxonomy): Bacteria > Actinomycetota > Actinomycetes > Streptomycetales > Streptomycetaceae > Streptomyces > Streptomyces microflavus. The sequence goes on from NZ_BMUG01000004.1 coordinate 24,135, forward strand.
ATCCGTGCTGTACTTATCCGAATACGCAGGACCGGCTCCGGCCGGTCCCCCTGAGACGCCGAGAGGAGGCGATTGAAGTGATCAGCATCATCGAAACCCAGAAAATGACCGGTCTTTCGGTCGTCTCCACCTGCTCGCTCGGCCTCACCCGCTCCCCGATTGCTTCGCTCCGTGCCACCGGTCTGTCCGGCGTCTCCGCCGTCAGCCCGCTGTCTCTGGCGAGCCTCCCCGTGGTGCGAGAGCGCAATGAGCGACCGATCGAGGCACCGGCGGCAGCAGTAGCGAAGGATGCACAGGCTCAGGCCTATGCCTTTGCGGCAGCCGGTGCCGGAGCCAAGAAGCAGACGCAGCACCACCACACGATGTGGGCCTTCCGTGGGCCTGAACCCTGGAGCGATCCAGCCTGATCCAGCATCAGGCCGGCGCCTCAGGGCCGCGGAACCCCACTCGGGATCCGCGGCCCTTTTGTTTTGTCCGAACGGACGGGACACCGAAGGCGCCTCGGGCCAGCAGTACCAGCCGCCAACCGGCCAACAGGCCGGCACGACCAGACGAGGACACCACCCACCGTGCAACTCGAAGCGCACGCCCCGTCAGTACCGCAGTCCGACTCGATCTCCCCGCCCGGCTCCACGGAGGACTCCACCTTGCTCCCCCTCACCGCGCTCACCGCGCTCGACGACGCCATCGAGAACCTCGGCGTACCCGTCCCCTGCCGCTCGTACGACCCGGAGGTCTTCTTCGCCGAGTCCCCGGCCGACGTCGAGTACGCCAAGTCCCTCTGCCGTACCTGCCCGCTCGTCGAGGCCTGCCTCGCCGGTGCCAAGGAGCGGCGCGAGCCGTGGGGCGTCTGGGGCGGCGAGCTCTTCGTCCAGGGTGTCGTCGTGGCCCGCAAGCGGCCGCGTGGCCGTCCGCGCAAGAACCCGGTCGCAGCGTGACCGCCGGCTGTGGCGTCCCCGCCCCCACACGGTGGCTGCGCCTCGGAACCATCGACCGTCCCCAGACCCATGACCCCCGGAATCAGGCACCAATGATCACCCCCACGAAGGAGCCCGTCGGCTCCGCAACCCCCGACGTCACCATCATCGGCGCGAACGACTCGCGTCAGAACAGGACCCGCGAGATGCAACTCATCCCAGAAGCCCTGGCTCGTGCCCATATGCACGACCGCCTGCGGGAGGCCGAGGTGGACCGCCAAGCGGTGCGCCTCGTCGCCGCCCGCAGGATGCAGCGCCGAGCGGAGCGCGCCTCGCTGCGCGCCCGCCGGGCGCTGGCCATGGCCGTCATGCACTGAGAGGCCCCACCTCTCCGCTCCACGACGGAGCACCGACGCTCCTCGACGGAGCACCACGGCTCCTCACCGGGCAACCGCTCTGCCCGGTGAGGAGCCACCACCCGGCAGTACAACGCACCGCGGGGCCGTCCGAACAAGGACGGCCCCGCGGTGCGTTGTACTGCCGGGCCCCGGTGACGGAGATATCGTCACGAGGTGGACGAGGAGACGCATCCCCCCGAAGAACCGGCCGCCGAAGCGGTGGTGTGTGCCCGCTGCGGCACCGCCGCCGAAGGCGGGACGGTCCCGCTGACCTGGCTCTCCGCCGTGGAGGACGGCCGCCGCCTCCACTTCTGCGAGACCTGCGCCCGCCTCCACATCAGAGCGATCGAGAGCCGCCTCGACTCCCTCTGGTGGTGACCCGCCGTCCTGGTGGTGACCGGCGCCTACGCGCCGCCCTCCGCAACCGGCTCCGGCTCCTCGGTCTCCGCGACGAACCCCGGCAGCCACGCTTCGAGCTCGTCCCGCAGCCGGACCGCCGCACCGAGCTGGCACAGCACCCCGATCGTGGAGAGCGTCACCCGGTGTATCAGGAGATAGGACGGCGGGAGGTTCAGCTGCCTGCCGAGCTGGTGGGCGGGGGAGCGCGGGTCGGCTATCCGGGCCGCCTGGTCCCGCAGCCAGCCCCGGGAGAAGGTGAACTCCTCCACCTGCGCCGGTTCGATGATCGGGAGCAGATAGTCGAGCACCTCGTCCGGCTCCAGCTCGATCGACTCCTTCACGAACCCCTCTTCGCGCAGCAGCCCGTACACCGCGGCCGCGTTGCCCTCCAGCGTCATCCGCAGGGATTCACCGATGGTCCCCGGCAGCCCGCCCGGAAGACGGTCGACCGTGCCGAAGTCCAGCACCCCCAGCCGCCACGCACCGGCCGAGGCACCCTCCTCCTCCGGGAGCAGCCGGAAGTTGCCCGGATGCGGGTCGGCGTGGAGCAGGCCCGTGCGTGCCGGACCCGAGAACAGGAAACGGGCCAGCAGCTGTCCCGCGCGGTCCCGCTGCTCCGCCGTACCGTCCGCGATGACGTCGGCCAGCGGGATCCCGTCCATCCACTCCGTCACCAGCACCTGGTCGGACTGGTGCACCACCCCCGGGATCACCACATCGGGATCGTCCGCGAATTCCGTCGCGTGGACCCGCTGGGCCTGCGCCTCCAGCTCGTAGTCCAGCTCCTCCGACACCCGGTCCCGCATCTCCTTGATCAGCGGCTTGATGTCCATGCCGGGGATCAGGGGGCCGAGGAGCCGGGCGAAGCGGCTGAGCTGGGTGAGATCCGAGAGCAGCGCCTCGCCCGCACCGGGATACTGCACCTTCACGGCGACCTCACGGCCGTCGTGCCACACCCCTCGGTGCACCTGTCCGATCGAGGCGGCGGCCGACGGCTTGTCCTCGAACTCCAGGAAGTACTCCCGCCAGTCCTCGCCGATCCGTTCGGCCAGCACCCCGTGGACGGTGTGGGCGGGCAGCGGCGGCGCGGCCTCCTGCAGCTTGGTCAGCGCGGCGCGGTAGGGGCCCGCGACCTCCTCGGGGAGGGCGGACTCGAAGACGGAGAGAGCCTGGCCCAGCTTCATGGCCCCGCCCTTCAGCTCTCCCAGGGTCTTGAACAGCTGGTCCGCCGTGCGCTGCTGCACCTCGCGGGCGACCAGCTCGGCCGACCTGCCGCCGATCCGCTTGCCCAGACCCCATGTGGCACGGCCGGCGAAGCCGAGCGGGAGCGCGGCCAGTTTGGCGGTACGCGTAACCGCCTTCCGGGGAAGATCAGACATGTGCCCCTCCAGTTCCCAGACTGCCGTGCCGCTTGATCCTCCGGAGTCACCCGTCGACGGCGGTCACCCGGCCATTGTGTCCTGCGCCGGAACGGAGCCGGAGGCCCCTGCCCCCTCGGTGCCCGTCGCCGCTCCGCAGGAGCAGTCCGCATGGGGGCCGATCCGCTCGCTCCGCCAGTCCAGCAGGGGCAGCGCGGCCTCCCAGCGCGCCCCGGTACTGGCCGGCAGCTCGCCGTCGAGGAAGGACAGGGCGTGTGCCGCGGCGAGTCCGGCGACCGCCGTGGCCAGCGCCAGATCGCAGGCGGGCACCGCCCCCCGCCGCCCCGAACGCCACTGCGCCAGCATCCGGGGCCACTGCGAATCCCGGTCTGCGCGGTGCAGCTCCAGACACCCCGCGCAGCCGGTGCCGCCCGGAAGCACGAGCGGTCCGACCACTCCGGTGGCCTCGATCACTCCCGCGTAGAGATGAGGAGTGCCGGACGCGATCCACGGAGCCGCGGTGTCCGGGACCGGCGCGTACACCGAGAGGCCGTCCCGTGGCGCGACGACGATCAGTGACAGGCCGGGCTGCCCACCCGCCGGGTTCCGGTCCGCCCCCGCCGACCTGGGCGCGGGCCCGGCGGCTGCCCGGCGGACGAGCCGGCGGGCCGCCACATCGCGCCGTTCCCCAACGGCCGCGGGCGGAAGTCCGGCCGGCGCCACGTCGCCCGGCTCGGCCCGGCCCCCGTCGAGCACCTCCACCTGGCCCACCCCCGAACCGGACAGCACCGCGGCGATCGACGCACCGACCCGGCCCGCACCCCGCACCTGGACCCGCATCGCCCGCCGGGCCGCCATCCGGCGCAGACCCTCGCCCGGACCGGGGTGGACGACGGAGAGCGAGGCCACATCGGGGCGTTGACGCTCCATCACCTCGGCCCGGTGGCGCAGGACATCCGCCTGCGGCCCGCCGGCCCGCGGATCGTCGAGCAGCCCCGCCTCCGCCAGCCGCCGCACCAGGACGTCCACATGACGGTCCGACAGGTCGAGCGCCCGCGCCTCCTCGCGCAGCAGTGGCAGGCCCCGTGTTCCGTCGAGCAGTTCCAGAAAGCTTCCCGTCGCGATGTCCACCGGACCCAGCGTCACGGCGTGTGCGGGTGTCACCCCGAATTGCACGGTGTTCCGTCCGCGCCATGCCCGGCGCAGCGCGGGCTTCAGCATCGGATGCGGGACTTCTCCCCCGAGACGCACGGCATTCCCCCTCTGTGTTGTGACCGCTGTGTTGTGACCGCTTGTGTCGTGACTGCTGTGTCGTGTCCGCCGCGTGCCGGGAGGATTCCCGGCCGCGTCGAACCATTGCCAGAATGCGCGCCCCCGGCGAAGCGTGCGCGGAGTTATCCACAGGTAGGGGGTATTAGTCATTCAAATGGTGCGGGTCATGGCGGGCGACATGGTGCGTGTAGTGGAAGGGAGTGGAGGGGATCGGTGGTGAACGGACCCGGAGGCGGGACTTCCCCCACTGACAGCGGGTAACGTCGAGGTGTGCCCGCAGACCCGTCACCCGCTGTGGCCGGGGAGACCCCCGTGCGCAGCGCCGGAAGCCATCAGCCCCGCGCGGCCGCCCGTGCGCCCCGCGCCTCGGCGACGAGCGCGGTCGAGGTCCGCAGGAGCACCCGGCGCAGGAAGTCGGTCTCCGCGTACCGCGAGGGCGACCGCACGATCGTGCTCATCCCCGCCCGGATGTCGGAGGCGGAGGAGCGGCGCTGGGTGGGCGTGATGCTCGACAAGCTCGCGGCCCAGGAGAGCAAGCGGGTCCTCGGGGACGCCGAGCTCACGGAGCGGGCCGAGCGGCTGTCCGCCCAGTACTTCGACGGCAGGACCCGGCCCGTCTCGGTGCGCTGGGTGACCAACCAGAACACCCGCTGGGGCTCGTGCACCCCCGCCGAGGGCAGTATCCGGCTCTCGCACCGGCTCCAGGGCATGCCGGAGTACGTCGTCGACTACGTACTCCTCCATGAGCTGGCCCATCTGCTCGTTCCCGGACACGGCCCGGGGTTCTGGCGGCTGCTGGAGGCGTATCCGCGTACCGAGCGGGCCCGCGGCTACCTCGAAGGAGTGGTGGCGGCCGATCAGCTGCCCCAGCTGCCCGCCGCCCGCGAGGAGTGAGACCGCACCGTTCCGCGCTCCGGGTGAGCCGCGTTCGGTGATTCTGTACCGGGTGTGTACCGGCTTGGCCGGATGTCGCGGTTTGCGGTTAGCCTGACGCGACGCATTCACCTTCGGGATGGGGGACGGTCGTTACGTATGGCCAGGGAATTCCAACGAGGCCACAAGGCCAAGATCAGTGATCTCACACCGGGGACAGATCTGTACGTAGGTGTGCAGATCGCCGCCCCTGGACTGACCTTCGACATCAGCTGCTTCGGTCTGGATGCCGACGAGAAGCTCTCGGACGACCGGTATTTCATCTTCTTCAACCAGCCGAAATCGCCGGAGGAGTCGGTCCAGCTCCTCGGTGCGCAGTCCGGCGACACCGAGTCCTTCCGCGTCACGCTCGACCGCATTCCGGCCGGTATCCACAAGCTCTCCTTCACCGCGACGCTCGACGGTGCCGGACAGATGTCGCAGATCGGCCCCGGGTACATCCGGATCGTCGCGGGCGGCGAAGAAGTGGTCAGATACGCCTTCACCGGTTCGGAGTTCACCACCGAGCGCGCGGTGATGCTCGGTGACTTCTACCTGAAGGACGTCTGGCGTTTCGCCGCCGTCGGCCAGGGCTTCGACGGCGGTCTCGACGCGCTCCTGAAGAACTTCGGCGGCGAGGTCGCCGAGGAGGAAGAGGCACCGGCCGCGCCGCAGGCGGCCCCGGGGTTCGCCCCGCCGGCCCAGGCCACCGCGCCCCCGGCCTTCGCGGCCCCGCCCGCTCCCCAGGCCCCGCAGCCCGCGCCGTCCTTCGGCGCCCCGCCCGCGCCCGCCCCTGCCCCGCAGCCGATGCACGCGGCGCCCACGATCGCGGCACCGATCACCCCGCAGGCGCCCCCGGCCCCGGCCCCGTACGGCCAGCCCGGTCACCAGCCGCCGCAGCCGCAGTTCGGCCAGGTCCCCGGCCAGGGCGTCCCGCCCACGCCGCCCTACGGCCAGCCTGCGCCTGCTCCCTACGGCCAGCCCGCCCCGGCTCCGTACGGCCAGCCCGCCCCGCCGGCATTCGGGCAGCAGCCCGCCGGTGTGCCGCAGGGTGTTCCGGCGGCCGGCGCCGGGCTCCAGGCGGCCCTCCAGCTGTACAAGGAGACCGCCACCGGGCAGCGCTGGACCCCGCAGAACCAGCAGCTCATGCGGGTCGACCTGACCATGGGCGGCGCCGGTGTGCTGGCCCGCCAGGGCAGCATGGTGATGTACCAGGGCAAGGTCGACTTCGGCTACAAGAGCGCCGGGTTCGTCGGCCGCGCCGTCGGCAACGCCACCGGCCAGGAGATGCAGCTGATGCGCTGCACCGGCCGCGGCCAGGTCTTCCTCGCCGAGGAGGGCTCGCACCTGCACCCGATCGAGCTCCAGGGCGACGCCATCTGCGTCTCCGCCGAGAGCGTCCTCGCCTTCGACGAGTCCCTCCAGTACGAGGTCCGAAGGGTCGAGGGGCACGGCATTCCCGGCGGCGCCCTGTTCACCATGCAGTTCCAGGGCACCGGCACCGTGGTCATCAAGACCCACGGGACCCCGGTCGTCCTGCCGGTCACCCCCACCACGTTCGCCGACTGCAACGCGGTGGTGGCCTGGTCGGCCGCGTCCCAGGTGATCGTCTCCAGCCAGGTCCGGCTGCGCCGCAACGCGTACCCGGGGCACAGCGGCGAGACCGTGAACCTCCAGTTCCGGGGAGCGCCCGGAAACTTCATCGTCGTCCAGCCCTACGAGGTCTGAGGGAGCCCGTCATGAACCAGCAACTCGCGGGCTTCGCCCCGACCCCCGTCACGGCCCGGATGGAGAACCACGGCAAGACCATGCTCAAGGTCGCCATGGCCTCCGGGCAGGACCTCTACGCGCGCACCGGTTCGATGGTGGCGTACGAGGGGTTCATCCAGTACGAGCCCAATCCGCCCGCCGTCCGGCAGATCGCCTCCCAGTGGATCACCGGCGAGGGCGCACCCGTCATGAAGTGCTCCGGCGACGGACTGCTCTACCTCGCCGACTACGGCGCCGACGTGGTCGTCATCAACCTGAACAACGACTCCCTCTCCGTCAACGGCACCAACCTCCTCGCCTTCGACGCCCACCTCACCTGGGGCGTCGAGAAGGTCAAGGGGCTGGCCAAGTTCGCCGGACAGGGGCTGTGGAACGTCGTCGTCCAGGGCACCGGATGGGTCGCCATCACCTCCCGGGGCACCCCGATCGTCGTCGACTGCGGACGCGGCGAGGACGAGACGTACGTCGACCCGGACGCACTCGTCGCCTGGTCCCCGAACCTCAAGGTGAAGGGCAAGCGCAGCTTCAAGGCCGGGGCGCTGATCGGCCGCGGCAGCGGCGAGGCGTACCAGATGGCCTTCTCCGGACAGGGCATCGTCGTCGTCCAGCCGAGCGAGGACAGTACGGACCGCCTGCGGATCCGGAACTGAGGGGAGGGAACACACCATGCAGAGTCCGCTTTTCAGCTACACCGAGCAGCAGTCCCAGGACCGGTACGCGATCCAGAACCCGCAGCTCCTGCGGGTGACGCTGACCGGCCAGGACGACATCCTCGCCCGGAAGGGCGCGATGGTCGCCTACCAGGGCCTGATGGACTTCGACGGGGAGTACCAGTCCCAGGGCCAGCGGCGCGCCCGCGCGCGCACCGGCGAGGGCCTCGACCTGATGCGCGTGTCCGGCCAGGGCACGGTCTACTTCGCCAACCTCGCCCAGTACGTCCACGTCGTGGACGTCGACCGCGAGGGGATGACCGTGGACAGCTCCTACGTCCTCGCGCTCGACTCCTCGCTGCACACCGAGGTCATCGCGGTGGACAGCCAGTACGGGATCTCCGGCAGCGGCAAGTACCAGCTCAACATCTCCGGCTCCGGCAAGGTCGCCCTCATGACGTCCGGCCAGCCCTTGATGATGCAGGTCACGCCCGAGAAGTACGTCAACGTGGACGCCGACGCGATCGTGGCCTGGTCCAGCGCCCTGCGGGTGCAGATGCAGGCCCAGACGCACTCCTCGGGTGTCTTCAGGCGTCGCGGCAACACCGGGGAGGGCTGGGAGCTCAGCTTCCTGGGCCAAGGCTTCGCGCTGGTCCAGCCGAGCGAGGTCATGCCTCCGCAGAACGCCCAGATCGGCCAGGGTGCCGGCGCCCAGTTCGGCATGGGCCAGCAGGGTTCCCACGGCCAGAACCAGAACAACGCCTGGAACTGACCGACACCCGCAGAGCACAGCGGTAAGGGGCGGCCTCCAGAGAGGCCGCCCCTTACGCACATCCCGTACAGCCCGCCGCTACAGCCGGGACCGCGTCGCCTCCAGCAGCCGTACGACGGAGGCGTCGGCCACCTCGGGCACGTCCCCGAAGCCGAACCAGCGCAGCTCCAGGGACTCGTCGCTGATCCGCTCCGCCGCTCCGGCCGGGGCCAGTGCGGCGTACTGCACATCCAGGTGCCAGTTGCAGGGGGACGGAATGGGGTGCCGGTCCAGCCGGACCGGTCCGCCCGGCAGCAGGGTGAGCCCGGTGATGCCGGACTCCTCCGTCGCCTCACGGAGCGCCGCCGCCTCCAGGGTGGCGTCCTGGGGCTCGCAGTGCCCGCCCATCTGGAGCCACATCCGGAGCTTGCGGTGCAGGGTGAGCAGCACCTTCTCCCGCTCGGGATCGATAACCAGGGCGCTGGCCGTCACGTGCCCGGCCCCGCACGCCTTCCACATGCCGCCGTCGTGCTGCGCCAGATGGTCCAGGTAGGCCTGGCGCAGCTCCGCCTGGTGGCCGGCCCCCTGCTCGGGGGCGTAACCCTTCAGTACGAGGGTGGCGTCGTCGCGCAGGGTCACTGGTCGCGGCCGTCCTTGCCGTCTTCCTTGCCGTCGCCGTCGCCGTCGGCCTTGCCGTCGCCGTCGCCGTCGGCCTTGCCCTCGTCATCCGCGGCGGGCTTCCGCGGGCCATTCGCGGCCTCGCCGAGCATCTTGTCCAGCTCGGAGAAGTCGGCCTGCTCGTGGTGGACGAAGCCGTCCGGGTCGTCCAGGTCATGGGCGGTCGGCAGCATGTCCGGGTGGGCCCACAGAGCGTCGCGGCCCTCAAGACCCCGGGCGTCGGTGAGCGAGGCCCACAGCCGCGAGGCGTCCCGCAGCCGGCGCGGGCGCAGCTGGAGACCGATGAGCGTGGCGAACGTCTGCTCGGCAGGACCGCCGGAGGCGCGGCGCCTGCGCATCGTCTCGCGCAGGGCGTCCGACGAGGTCAGCCGGGACTTCGCGGCCTCGTGGACCACGGCGTCCACCCAGCCCTCGACGAGCGCCAGAGCCGTCTCCAGACGGGCCAGGGAGGCCTTCTGCTCGGGCGTGTCCTCCGGCTGGAACATGCCCTGCTGAAGGGCGTCCTGCAGCTGCTCGGGGTTCGAGGGGTCGAACTGGCCGACGACGTCCTCCAGCTTGCTGGTGTCGACCTTGATGCCCCGTGCGTACGACTCGACCGCGCCGAACAGGTGCGAGCGGAGCCACGGCACATGGGCGAAAAGCCGCTGGTGGGCGGCCTCGCGCAGGGCCAGATACAGCCGCACCTCGTCCTGCGGGACGCTGAGGTCCTTGCCGAACTGCGCCACGTTCAGCGGGAGCAGTGCGGCCTTGCCCGCCGGACCCAGCGGGAGCCCGATGTCCGTCGACCCGACCACCTCACCGGCCAGCGTGCCCACGGCCTGCCCGATCTGCTGGCCGAACATGGCGCCGCCCATCGACCGCATCATGCCGATCAGCGGGCCCGCCATGGCCTGCATCTCCTCGGGCAGCACATCGCCCATCGCCAGGCCCACCCGCTCGGCCACCGGGTCGACCAGCTGCTGCCAGGCCGGCAGCGACGCCTCGACCCACTCCGCGCGGCTCCACGCCACGGTGGAGACCGAACCGGAGGGCATCGACGTCACGCCGTCCAGCCAGAGATCGGCCAGCCGCAGCGCCTCGTCGACCGCGGTCCGCTCCGACGCGCCGACGCTCGCGTCCTTGGTGCCGTCGGCCGTCCCCTGCGAGACGGTCTGGCGGGCGATCTGCTTGGCCATGTCCCAGTTCACGGGACCGCCCTCGTAGCTCAGCATCTGGCCGAGCTGCTGGAAGGCCGCGCCGAGATCGTTCGGATTCATCGAGCCGAACATTGCGGCGAACGGGTTGTCCCCGCCCGCCCCCGGCCCGAATCCGAACGGGCCTCCGGGCCCGCCCGCGCTCTGCCCACCTTCGGTGGGGTCCTTCTTCTTGCCCTCGTCGCCGTTCTCCGGCTCCTCCGGCGGAAGGCCGAATCCGAATGGGGTGTCACTCACGGGTTTCCTCGGCTCGTAGGGCCGCCGGCTCGAACCGACGGCGACTGCCCGACATCACCATCCAGCGTAGACACCACGCCCGCTTCGGGCCTCAGTGCTCCGCCGACTCCCGGCCTGCGGCAGGATGGACGCCACCTGGTACGTACGCGTCATTCGGGTACGTACTGAAGACAACCGCTGGAGACGCCCGGTGAGTTCCCCAGATCCACAGGTTCGCGCAGCGCGAAACCTGACCGACCCCCCGCCCGAGAGCACACCCGAGAAGAAACGCCCCAGGACCCCCAGAAACCGGGGCCCCGTCGTCGCGGTCACCGGTGCCGCGACCGGCGTCGGTGAGCTGTTGACCGCCCGCCTCGCCGCATCCGACGAGGTCAAACAGGTCATTGCGATCGACGAACGCCGCGGAGAGGTCTCCGAGGCGGCCTGGCACATCCTGGACGTACGCGATCCGGCCATCGCCGAGAAGCTGCGCGGCGCGGACGTCGTCGTCCACCTGGCGCTCGATCTCGACCTGGAGACCGACCCCGCCGCCCGCACCGCGTACAACGTACGCGGCACCCAGACCGTCCTCACCGCCGCGGCCGCCGCCGGGGTCCACCGGGTCGTGCTCTGCACCTCGGCGATGGTCTACGGCGCGCTGCCCGACAACGACGTGCCGCTCTCCGAGGACGCCGAACTGCGCGCCACCGCGGAGGCCACCGGGGTCGGCGACCTCCTGGAGATCGAACGGCTCGGCCGCCGCGCGCCCCGCGCCCACCCCGGGCTCAACGTCACCGTCGTCCGCCCCACCGTCCTGGTCGGCGGCACGGACACCGCACTGACCCGCTACTTCGAGTCACCGCGTCTCCTGGTTGTCGCCGGATCGCGCCCCACCTGGCAGTTCTGCCATGTCGACGACCTGGTCACGGCCCTGGAGTACGCCGCGCTGGAGAAGATCGACGGCGAGTTCGCGGTCGGCTGCGACGGCTGGCTCGAACAGGAGGAGGTCGAGGAGCTCAGCGGCGTACGCCGGATGGAGCTGCCCTCCGCCGTCGCCCTGGGGGCGGCCGCCCGGCTGCACCGCATCGGACTCACCCCGTCCCCGGCCGGTGACCTCGCGTACACGATGCACCCCTGGGTGGTCAGCGTGAGCCGGCTGCACGACGTGGGATGGCGGCCGAAGTGGACCAACGAGGAGGTCCTCGGAGCGCTCCTCGAAGAGGTCGAGGGACGCCACACGCTCGCCGGCCGCCGCCTCGGCCGCAAGGACGCCACCGCCGCCACGGCCACCGCCGCCGGTGCCACGGTCGCCCTGCTCGGCACGGCCGCCCTGGTCCGCCGCGCCCGTAAGGCCCGCCGCCGCATCTGACCGCGCCCCCCAGCGGCCCGGCAGCCGTCCCGTAGAAGGCTCCAATGCGGTCGCCCGTCCGCCGGTCGAACAGGCAATTCCGCGATGTCCGTGCCGTACGGCACGATGGGGGCATGGCACGCACCCAGGACCACCCCGGCGAGCAGGCGGCATCGGACCCCATCCGGCTGCTGGCGATCCGGGAGAGCGAACTCTCCGTCGACGAGGTCTTCCGTGCCGTCGGGGACGACGCCGCGGGCGGCATCGCCCTCTTCGTCGGCACCGTGCGCAATCACGACGGCGGGCAGGACGTCGGTGCGCTCGGCTACTCCTGCCACCCCTCGGCCCAGGACGAGCTGCGCCGAGTGGCGGAGAAGGTCGTCGCCGACTTCCCGGTCCGCGGCCTCGCCGCCGTCCACCGGGTGGGTGAACTGGACGTGGGCGATCTGGCGGTGGTCGTCGCCGTCGCCTGCCCGCACCGCGCGGAGGCCTTCGCGGCCTGCCGCAAGCTCATCGACGACCTCAAGCACGAGGTTCCGATCTGGAAGCACCAGCGTTTCTCCGACGGCACCGAGGAGTGGGTCGGGGCCTGCTGAGCGCAAACCGGACCGGTGCGCATCAGCCCCGATTTGCGTAACCGCACCCCTGCCATGAGCGTTGGTCTTCCGGATCGTTAATCTGCAGATCGATCACTCGGTCGCTCATGGGGTAGGGAGGTCGTGATGGCGGCACTCGCTTGGCTGTTGATTCCACTTTTCGCTGCTGTCGGCGGTGCGATATGGGCAAGTTGGGCTGCTCGCAACCGCACGACCGGCGATGTCACCGAACTCGCCGGATACGCCAGGTTCCGTGACGCGATGGAGAAATCGCACTCCGGTTCCGAGGCTCTCTGAGGCCGTCGAACGCCGCGTGACACCCTCCCCGCCGCGCTTCGGCCGCTCCCCGGACGGACCGGCCCCGGCGGTGGACCTACAGGCCCTTCCCGTACTGTCGTTCCATGCCACGCCGCACCGCGACGATGCTCGCCTCCACCCTCATCCTCATCGCGCTCTTCTGCGCAGGCCTGCTGATCAAAGTGCCGTATTCGGAGATGTCTCCCGGGCCGACGGTGAACACTCTGGGCGAGGCGCGTGGCGAACCGGTCCTGCGGATCACCGGTCGCAAGACGTACCCGACATCCGGGCATCTCAACATGACGACGGTCCGGGTCACCGGAGCGGACTACCGGATGAACCTGGGCGAGGCCGTCTGGGGCTGGCTGGCCCACGACAGTGTCGTCGTACCGCACGACACGCTCTATCCGGACGGCAAGACCGAGGAGCAGTCCACCCAGGAGAACGCCGAGGAGTTCAGCCAGTCCCAGGAGAGCGCCAAGGTCGCCGCCCTGAAGGAGCTGGACATCCCGGTCGCCACTCAGGTCGTGGTCTCCACCGTGGTCAAGGGCAGCCCTTCCGAGGGCAAGCTGCACGCCGGTGACGTGATCAAGGCCGTGGACGGCACCGCGGTCAAGGAGCCCGGTGACGTCGCCGAGCTCGTCACGAAGCACAAGCCCGGCGAGGACGTCACCTTCACCATCGTCCCCGCCGATGAGGCGGCCGCCGCCGAGAAGGCCGGCCGGGTCCCCGAGGGCGGCAGGAAGATCACCCTCACGACCGAGAAGGCGCCCGCCACGGAGCAGGGCGGCGAGGAGGAGGACCGGGCGATCGTCGGGATCAGGGCCGGGACGGACCACACGTTCCCGTTCGAGATCGACATCGAGCTCGCGGACGTCGGCGGTCCCAGCGCCGGGCTGATGTTCTCCCTGGGCATCATCGACAAGCTCACCCCGTCCAATCTGACCGGCGGAAAGTTCGTCGCGGGCACCGGAACCATCGACGACGCGGGCAAGGTCGGCCCGATCGGCGGGATCAACATGAAGCTGGTCGGGGCCCGCGAGGCGGGCGCCCGCTACTTCCTCACGCCCGACGACAACTGCGCCGCGGCCGCGTCGGACACCCCGGACGGGCTGACCCTGGTCCGGGTCAAGACCCTCGATGACGCCCGGAAGTCGATGGAGCAGATCAGCGCCGGGAAGACCGACGCGCTGCCGAGCTGCTCGGCAGGCTGACCCACGCGCCCGGTTCCGGCCCGGACCGGGCGGAAACCGGGCGCGGAGGCCGGCACCGGACGACGGTCCGTCAGGACTCGAACGTCGCCGCGAGGGCCTCGGCGAGCCCCGGCACCAGACCGGCACCGGTCAGCACCTCGGTGGGGGAGTCCTTCTCGCGCAGCCGTACGGCGGAGTCGCGCGCCCCGTCCCGCAGCACGGCCACCGTCATCCGCACCTCCTGCCGGTCGGGGTGCTTGGCCACCCACTTGGTGAGCTGCTTGTCGCTGAGACCCTCCGGTACGGAGGCCTCGGCGGACGGCGGCAGCATCAGCCGCTCCACGGTCATGGCACAGCCGACCACGGCGTCGGGCCAGGCGATGGTGCCGAGGAAATCGTCCAGGGCGGTACCGGCGGGCAGCTCCTCCTGCTCGATCGGTGTGAGGGAAGCGGTCGTGGAGGCGGCGTCGTCCAGCCCGAGCTGAGCGGCGAGACCGGGCTCCTGGACCCGCAGCCGGGCGGTGTCGACCAGGGCGAACAGCCGGGCCGGCTGGTCCCAGCCGAGAGTGGAGGCATAGGCATCGATTTCGAGGACGGCGACGGTGAGCGGGCTCGCTGCCATCGGAGGTCCTGCGGGGGAAACGTTGGGCATGGGCAATATCCTGCCTCCTTCGGCCCCGGTATCGGGAACTAGGTAAAGCTTCAGTAAGTTGCATAGGTGGGCTCTACGACCGCTGGGGCCCGCTCCACACGACCGCGAACTTCGAGGTGCGCACGTTGGCTTTCCAGATGCCGGACCGCGGCGGAGGCCCCACCGGGCCACGGATCAGTGTCGGCCGCCCGTCCCGGCGCGTCCGCACCCTGCTCATGACCTTGGGGGTCCTGGCGGTTCTCGCCATGGCCTTCGTCATGTTCGCCGGGTTCTGGACGGACTGGCTCTGGTACCGGTCGGTCGCGTATTCCTCCGTCTTCACCACCACCCTGTGGACCAAGATCGGGCTGTTCCTCGTCTTCGGACTGCTGATGGCCCTGGCCATCGGCCTGAACATCTGGCTCGCGCACCGGCTCCGGCCGCCGCTGAGCGCGATGTCGCTGGAGCAGCAGAGCCTGGACCGCTACCGGATGAGCGTCGCCCCCTTCAAGAAGTGGGTGCTGCTCGCCGTCACCGCGCTCGTCGGTCTGATCGCCGGAGCATCCGCCTCCGGCCAGTGGCGCACCTGGCTGATGTACGTCAACGGCGTGCCGTTCGGCACGAAGGACCCCCAGTTCAAGCTGGACGTCTCCTTCTACGCCTTCGACCTGCCGTGGTACCGCTTCCTGCTCGGCTTCGGCTTCGCGGCGACGGTGCTCTCGCTGATCGCCGCCGCACTGACCCACTATCTGTACGGCGGGCTGCGCATCACGAGCCCCGGCGCCCGCGCCACCGCCGCGGCCACCGGTCATCTCTCGGTGCTGCTCGGCATCTTCGTCTCCCTGAAGGCCGTGGCCTACTGGCTCGACCGGTACGGGCTCGCGGTGAAGTCCAGTGACTTCAAGGCCGCGGACAACTGGACGGGCCTGCGGTACGTCGACGCGAACGCCTACCTCCCGGCGAAGACGATCCTGTTCTTCATCGCGGCGATCTGTGCCGTGCTGTTCTTCGCGACGCTGTGGCGCCGCACCTGGCAGCTGCCGGTCATCGGCTTCGGCCTGATGGTGCTCTCGGCGATCCTGATCGGCGGGCTCTACCCGGCGATCGTGCAGAAGTTCCAGGTCCAGCCGAACGAGCAGGCCAAGGAAGCCCCGTTCATCCAGAAGAACATCGACGCGACACGCGATGCGTACGACATCGCCGACGCGGAGATGGAGGACTACTCGGGCCAGGCCACCACGGGCGACGACACCAAGCTGCGGGCCGCCGCCAACACGGCCGCCAGCTACCGCGTGATGGACCCCAACGTCGTCTCCCCGGCCTTCCAGCAGCTCCAGCAGCGCAGGAACTACTACCAGTTCCCCAAGACGCTGGACGTCGACCGCTACAAGGGCGCGGACGGCAAGGAGCAGGACACGGTCATCGGTCTGCGTGAGCTGAACATCCAGGGCCTGCCCAAGCGGAACTGGATCAACGACCACTTCACGTACACCCACGGCTACGGCGCCATCGCGGCCCGCGGCACCACCACCGGCACCAACCCGACGGGGTCCCCGGACTTCACGGAGTCGGGTCTGCCGTCCACCGGTGAGTTCGGGAAGTACGAGCAGCGCATCTACTACGGCGAGAAGACCGAGCAGTACTCCATCGTCGGCGGGCCCCAGAAGGAGCTCGACTACGAGGAGGACGGCGAGAAGACCACCAGCTACAAGGGCGGCAGCGGGGTCAGCCTCTCCAACACCTTCAACCGTGCCGCGTACGCGGTCTCGTTCAGCGAGCCGCAGATCATGTATTCGGGAGCCATCGGTGACGGCTCGCGGATCCTGTACAACCGCACGCCCAAGGAGCGCGTCGAGGCCGTCGCCCCGTGGCTGACCATCGACGGGGATGCCTACCCGGCGGTCGTCGACGGCCGGATCCAGTGGATCGTCGACGCCTACACCACGACGAACGGCTACCCGTACGCCTCCCGTACGACGCTCGGTGACACCACGGCCGACTCGCTGACCACCAATCAGCGCGCGGTCGTCGCCCAGCAGAACCAGGTCAACTACATCCGCAACTCGGTGAAGGCCACCGTCGACGCGTACGACGGCAAGGTCAAGCTCTACGAGTGGGACACCAAGGACCCGGTCCTCAAGACCTGGCGCAAGGCGTTCCCGGGCACGGTGGAAGCCCGCTCGAAGATCCCGCAGACGCTCATGGACCACCTGCGGTACCCGCAGGACCTCTTCAAGGTCCAGCGCGAGCTGCTCACCCGCTACCACGTCGAGGACCCCGCGCAGTTCTACAGCGGCTCCGACGCGTGGCAGGTGCCGGACGACCCGACCAACAAGGAGCCGGGTTCGGTCCCGCCGTACTACCTGTCCATGAAGATGCCGGGCCAGGACCAGCAGGCGTTCTCCCTGACCACCACGTTCACCCCCAGGGGGCGCCCGAACCTCGGCGCCTTCATGGCGGTGAACGCGGACGCGGCCAGCAAGGACTACGGCACGATGAGACTGCTCCGGGTCACCTCCACGGTGAAGGGCCCGGGCCAGGTACAGAGTGAGCTCAACGGCAACGACGACGTCGCCGAGTTCGTGAGGAACCTCAAGGGCACGGACTCCGACATCGAGTACGGCAACCTGCTCACGGTGCCGCTCGAAGGCGGCTTCCTCTACATCGAGCCCGTCTACACACGCGGTGGCACGCAGAACTACCCGCTGCTGCGCAAGGTGGCCGCCTCGTACGGTTCGAAGATCGTCTTCGAGAACAACCTGGGAGACGCGCTCAACGCGGTCTTCGGGGTCGACGGCGAGTCCGACACCACACCGCCGGACCCCAGTGAGCCGCCGGGTGACACGACCAAGCCGCCGGCCACCGGCAGCGACGCGCTCAAGCAGGCCATCGCGGACGCCCAGAAGGCGTACAACGACGGTGAGGCGGCGCTGAAGGAGCAGGACTGGCCCGCCTACGGCAAGGCCCAGGACGCGCTCCAGGAGGCTCTGGAGCGGGCAGCCGCGGCCCAGCCCAAGGCCGGAGCCGAGGGCGACAAGGTCGCGGCTCCGGAGAAGGACGCCGGAGCCGACGCGGCCAAGAAGCCCGAGAAGGGCGAAGAGGCCGAGCAGGTCGCCGACCAGGGCAGCTGAGAAGGAGCCACCCCGCGCCGTGGTACGGTTTCAACACAACGGCGCGGGGTGGAGCAGCTCGGTAGCTCGCTGGGCTCATAACCCAGAGGTCGCAGGTTCAAATCCTGTCCCCGCTACTGAAAGACGAAGGCCCGGATCCTATGGGATCCGGGCCTTCGTCGTGTCGTCGTGTCTTTCTCGGTCCGTGGGCGTGAAGTGCGGTTCGCTGGGCACCAGTTGGGTTCCGACGTGTTTGACTTGTCTCTCTGTGGGCATGTCGACAAAACGCTGAAGTGACCTCACTGGCCGCGATATACCAGGTGTACGCGGGTTACAGGTGGTGCGACGATGGTATTTATGGGGGACAGGGCAACTCTGTTGGAGACAGGGCGGTTTGTGCAGCGGCGCGGCCAGAAGGCGGACAAGATGGCAGATGCGGCTTTCGCTGCAGTCATCGCCGGGGCGGCCGGAGCGGGCGCGAGCACACCCGGACCACGGGACGCCACCACCGCCGGTGAAGCAGGGCCCGCCGTCGAGGCGCCGGCCCGGGGCAGGGGGCGTACCACGAGCGAGACCACCGCGACGGTGGGGCACGTGGACGCGGACGCCGTGCACGCCACCGGCGCCACGGGCGTGACCACGCCGGACGCGGGTACCACGGACGCCGTCGACGCGGCGGACAGCGCCGAGACGGAGGCGCGCCACCGACGGGCGGCCGAGGCCGGGGACACCGCGTCCATGAGCGTGCTGGGCGCCCTGCTGCTGCGCCGCGGCGAGCTGGACGGGGCCGAGACCTACCTCCGCGCCGCCACCGCCGACGGCGACCGGGCCGCCGCCAACAACCTGGGCGTCCTGCTCCACCAGCGGGGCTACCCGGACGAGGCCGCCGGCTGGTGGCGCATCGCCGCCGTCGCCGGCTCCGCCGCCGCCGCGCACGCGCTGGGCCGCCACTTCCGCGAGCGCGGGGACGAGCCGGGCGCGGAGTACTGGCTGCGGCAGTCCGCCGAGCAGGGCCACGCGCTGGGCGCCTACGCGCTCGCCGACCTCCTGGAGCACCGCGGCGACATCGGCGCCGAGCGCTGGCTGCGCGCCGCCGCCGAGCAGGGCCACCGGGAGGCCGCCTACCGGCTGGCCCGCACCCTGGAACGGAACGCGGTCGAGGACCCGCACGACGCCTTCGGCCTGGGCCGGGGGACCGGCACCGGCCGGAGCACGCCCGGCCTCGGCCTCCCCGGCGACCCGGCCGCGCCCGACGCCCGTACACCGAGTGCGGCGGGCGCGGCAGGCGCGAAGGGCGGAAAGAGCGGCGACAGCCCCGTCGCCGGTCCGGCGACGGGCCGGGTCGGCGAGGCCGAGCAGTGGTACCGCCGGGCCGCCGCCCGGGGGCACCGGCGCGCGGCGCTGCACCTCGGCGCGATCCTGGAGCAGCGCGGCGAGCTCAAGGAGGCGGGCCGCTGGTACCTCACCGCCGCCAAGGACGGCGAGGCCCGGGCCGCCTGCGCCCTGGGCTTCCTGCTGCGCGACGCGGGCGACGAGGAGAGCGCCGCCGTGTGGTGGCTGCGCGCTGCCCAGGACGGCGACGGCAACGCCGCCAACGCGCTGGGTGCCCTGCACGCGGCGCGCGGCGAGCAGCAGACCGCCGAGCGCTGGTACCGGGCCGCCATGGACGCCGGTGACGTCAACGGCGCGTACAACCTCGGGCTGCTCTGCGCCGCCCAGGACCGTACGCCGCAGGCCGAGCAGTGGTACCGCCGCGCCGCCTACGCCGGGCACCGCGAGGCCGCCAACGCGCTCGCCGTGCTCCTTCTCCAGGCCGGGGACCACACCGGCGCCGAGCCCTGGTTCTCCAAGGCGGCCGAGGCCGGCAGTGTGGACGCCGCCTTCAACCTCGGCATCCTGCACGCCGGGCGTGACGAGGACCGTACGGCGCTCGGCTGGTACCAGCGGGCCGCGGCGGCCGGGCACACCGACGCCGCGCTCCAGGTCGCCATGGCCCTGCTGCGCGACGGCGAGGACCGTGAGGCCGAGCGTCATCTGCGGTGCGCCGCGGGCGGCGGCAGCGCCGAGGCGGCGTTCCGGCTGGCCGGGGTGCTCGACGCACGCCAGCCGCCGCCGGGACCGCCCGCGCTGGGCGAGCCGATGCCGGAGAAGACCGAGTGCGAGGAGTGGTACGAGCGGGCCGCGCAGCAGGGGCACCGCCGCGCCCAGGTCCGGGTCGGCATGCTCGCCGCAGCCCGGGGGGACGTGGAGAGCGCCGCCCACTGGTACCGGGAGGCCGCCGAGGCGGGCAGCCGCAACGGCGCCTTCAACCTGGGGCTGCTGCTCGCCCGCGAGGGCAGCGAGCGCGAGGCCGCCCTGTGGTGGAGCCGCGCCGCCAACGCCGGTCACGGCCGGGCCGCGCTGCGGCTGGCGCTGCTCGCTGCCCGCCGGGGCGAGCTCACCGAGGGGCAGCGCTGGTGCGCCCGGGCCGTGGAGCTGGGCCCGGCCGAGGTGTCCGAGCGTGCGGCCCGGCTGCGCGACGCCCTGCACCAGGAGCTCACCGCGTGACACTGGGAGAATCCGGCCTCCAGGGGCCGGTGTGAATGAATTTGCGCCGTTCGACCTGCTGACGTAATGTTGCATTCACCGACGCGGGGTGGAGCAGCTCGGTAGCTCGCTGGGCTCATAACCCAGAGGTCGCAGGTTCAAATCCTGTCCCCGCTACTGAAGAACGAAGGCCCGGATCTCGATCAGAGATCCGGGCCTTCGTCATGTCCGGAATCACCGCAACCATCACAACCGTCGGACCGAAAGATCCGGGCCCGCCTGTTCGACAGGCGGGCCCGGCGTGCTCAGGCAGTGGCGGCGCAGCTCGGACAGAGTCCCCGGTACGTCACTTCGACGCCGGAGACCGTGAAGCCGTAGCGCTCGTCCGCGGGCAGGTCCGCCAGCGGATTGCCCGCCGGGTGCACATCGCGGATGGCGCCGCACTTGCCGCAGATCAGGTGGTGGTGCGGGCGGTGCGCGTTCGGGTCGTACCGCTTCGCCCGGCGGTCGGTGGAGACCTCCAGCACCTCGCCGAGGGACACCATCTCGCCGAGGGTGTTGTAGACGGTGGCGCGGGAGATCTCGGGCAGCCTGTCGACGGCCCTCGCGTGGACCTCGTCAGCCGTCAGGTGCACATGGTCCCCGTCGAGGACCTCGGCCACGACACGCCGCTGCGCCGTCATGCGCCAGCCGCGTCCACGGAGTCGTTCCAGCAGGTCGCTCATGGAGCCCAGCCTAACAGTGGGGGGACCGAGTCCCGATCGGGTGTGAAGTTGGATGCTCACTTGACTTAGACATTGTCCATTGTAGGATCGAGACCGGCATTCGCCAAGGGACAGGCTTGTACAAGACATGACGCAGGAGGCGCACGTGACGCAGGGACCGCTCACCACGGAGGCCGGGGCGCCGGTAGGCGACAACCAGAACAGCGAGACCGCAGGCGTCGGCGGTCCGGTCCTGGTCCAGGACCAGGCGCTGCTGGAGAAGCTCGCCCACTTCAACCGGGAGCGCATCCCGGAGCGCGTCGTGCACGCCCGCGGCGCCGGCGCGTACGGCACCTTCACGCTGACCCGCGACGTCTCGCAGTGGACCCGGGCGAAGTTCCTCTCCGAGGTGGGCAAGGAGACGGAGACGTTCCTGCGCTTCTCCACGGTCGCCGGCAACCTCGGCTCCGCCGACGCCGTGCGCGACCCGCGCGGTTTCGCGCTGAAGTTCTACACCGAGGAGGGCAACTACGACCTCGTCGGCAACAACACCCCGGTGTTCTTCATCAAGGACGCCATCAAGTTCCCCGACTTCATCCACACCCAGAAGCGCGACCCGTACACCGGCTCGCAGGAGGCGGACAACGTCTGGGACTTCTGGGGTCTGTCGCCCGAGTCGACGCACCAGGTGACCTGGCTCTTCGGTGACCGCGGCATCCCGGCCACGCTGCGCCACATGAACGGGTACGGCTCGCACACCTTCCAGTGGAACAACGAGGCCGGAGAGGTCTTCTGGGTCAAGTACCACTTCAAGACCGACCAGGGCATCAAGAACCTCACCACCGAGGAGGCCGTCCGGCTCTCCGGCGTCGACCCGGACTCGCACCAGCGCGATCTGCGCGAGTCGATCGAGCGCGGTGAGTTCCCGTCCTGGACGGTGCAGGTCCAGATCATGCCGGCGGCGGACGCGGCGACGTACCGCTTCAACCCGTTCGACCTCACCAAGGTGTGGCCGCACGCGGACTACCCGCCGGTCGAGATCGGCAAGCTGGAGCTCAACCGCAACCCGGAGAACATCTTCGCCGAGGTCGAGCAGTCGATCTTCAGCCCCGCGCACTTCGTGCCGGGCATCGGCCCGTCCCCGGACAAGATGCTCCAGGGCCGTCTCTTCGCGTACGGCGACGCCCACCGCTACCGCGTCGGCATCAACGCCGATCACCTGCCGGTGAACCGCCCCCACGCCACCGAGGCGCGCACCAACAGCCGGGACGGCTACCTCTACGACGGCCGCCACAAGGGCACCAAGAACTACGAGCCGAACAGCTTCGGCGGCCCCTTCCAGACGGACCGCCCGCTCTGGCAGTCCACGCCGGTCACCGGTGACACCGGCAACCACGAGGCCTACAGCCACGCCGAGGACAACGACTTCGTGCAGGCCGGCGACCTCTACCGGCTCCTGAGCGAGGACGAGAAGGGCCGGCTGGTCGAGAACCTCGCCGGGTTCATCTCCCAGGTCTCGCGCGACGACATCGCCGAGCGCGCGATCAACAACTTCCGCCAGGCGGACGGCGACTTCGGCAAGCGGCTGGAAGCCGCGGTCCAGGCCCTTCGCGGCTGACCGGGCGCCTGCCGTCGACGGTGGGCCGGATCCCCTCACGGGGGTCCGGCCCATCGGCCGTCACTGCGCCGACCCGGCGGTGGCCACCGTACGGCGGCGGGTCGGCGCCCAGCAGCGGATGATGTCGCGCACCGACACGATGCCCACCGGCCCGTTGCCGTCCAGCACGATCAGATGCCGGAACCCGCCGTGCGTCATGGCTTCCGCGGCCTCCTCCAGGGTCCAGGCCGGGGCGGCGAACACCACATCGGTGGTGGTGTGGGCGGACGCGGTCTCCAGATCGGGGTTCTGGCCCGCCCCGATCGCGTTGAGGATGTCGCGCTCGGTGATGATCCCGAGCCCACAGGTGTCCGGGTCGTGGACGACGGCGGCCCCGATGCGGCGGGCCGACATCAGCCGGGCGGCCTGGCGGAGCGTGTGGGTGGGGCCGATGGTGAGGACCACCGTGCTCATGGCGTCACGGACGAGCATGAAACGAGCCACCTCCTCGGTGCGCCGACTCTGTGAGTCGATTCACAAGTTCACAAGTGGGGGGACTCTCAGAGTTGCACCCTTGGGGCGGGTCGACAAGGGGTGGACCGGGCGCGTACCGGGGGAGTGCGCAAGCACGCGCGGCACTCCCCGGGGCGCCCGGTGACCGGCAGGGGTCTCAGTAGCGCTGGTTGAGGTAGCCCAGCAGCTCGTCGTGGAGCAGACCGTTCGAAGCGGCCCCGTTGGAGCCACCGGGACCGTCGGCCCCGTCGAGATCGGTGAACCGGCCGCCCGCCTCCTGGACGATGATCGCGTTCGCCGCCATGTCCCACAGCGAGAGCTCCGGCTCCGCGCAGATGTCCACGGAACCCTCGGCGACCATCATGTACGGCCAGAAGTCCCCGTACCCCCGCGTCCGCCAGCAGGCCCTGGTCAGGTCCATGAAGCCGTCGAGGCGGCCCTGCTCCTCCCAGCCGGTCAGCGAGGAGAACGCGAACGAGGAGTCCGCGATCGTCTCCACCTTCGACACGTGCAGCCGGCTCGCGGAGGTGAGGCTCCGCCCGGAGAAGGCGCCCGCGCCCTTCGCCGCCCACCAGCGCCGGCTCAGCGCCGGCGCGGAGACCACCCCGACCACCGGCTGGAAACCGTTCTCGCCCGCCTCCATCAGCGAGATCAGCGTCGCCCACACCGGCACACCGCGTACGTAGTTCTTGGTGCCGTCGATCGGGTCGATCACCCAGCGCCGCGGTCCGGTGCCCTCGATGCCGTACTCCTCGCCCAGGATCGCGTCCCGTGGGCGGGCCCGGTGGAGGTGGCCGCGGATCAGCTCCTCGGCGGCCTTGTCGGCCTCGCTCACCGGCGTCATGTCCGGCTTGGTCTCCACCTTCAGGTCGAGAGCCTTGAACCGGTCCATCGTCGCCGCGTCGGCGGCGTCGGCCAGTACGTGGGCGAGGCGCAGATCATCGTGGTAGTCGGGCATGCCGTCACAGTATCCAGCCGTACGGTGCAGGGGCCACCGGCCCCCGTCCCGTACGCGGACCCTTGACAGTCGCCATGTGCGCCTCAACTCTGAACCGCAGGCCCCTGGGTGCGGGAGGCGGCGATGCCGACAGCGCGAGAAGCCCTGCTGGACGCCGCCCTCAGGGCGCTCGCCGACCGGCCCTGGCGCACGGTGCGGATGGTCGACGTCGCCGCGCTGGCCGGTGTCTCCCGGCAGACCCTCTACAACGAGTTCGGCACCAAGGACGGGCTGGCCACCGCCCTGCTGCGGCAGGCCGCCGACGGCTATCTGACCGGCGTGGACCGCGCACTGACGGCGCCCGCGCCGGAGCACTCGGCGGCCGTGGCGGTCTGGACCGTACGGGCCGCCCGCGAGGACCCGCTGGTCAAGGGGTTGCTCACGGGGCTCTGGGAGGAAGGGCTGCCGCGCCCCGGCCACGATGTCCCGGGCCCGGCGCGGTTGCTGGGACTGGCGCAGGACCGGATGGCGGCGGCGTCGCTTCCCGTCGCGGAGCCGGACTCGACTACGGAGCCGGGCTCGGCCGAGGCGGCGGGCAGGGCCGCGGAGCGCTGCGAGCTCGTGCTGAGGCTCGCGCTCTCCTGCGTGGTCGTGCCGTGCCGTAACCGGCCCTGCCCGGCGCACCATGCCGCTGCCACGACAGGGGAGCAGGGGTTGACCTCAAGCCCGGTTGAGCCTCTAGGTTCAGGGGCGCAGATGCCGACCCACGGGAGAGGAACGACCATGAGGACGCTGGTGCTGGGAAGGACGCCCGCCAGGGTGACGGCGGTACTGGCCACGCTGCGCGCGGACGGTTTCGACGCGCAGGGGGTGAGCACCGACGAGGAGGCCCTGACGCTGCTGCGGACCGGTGAGTTCGGCGTGCTGATCATCGGCGGGGGCGTGGGCCCGGCCTCCCGCTCGGCGATCAGGGCCTTCGCCGCGGAGCACCGGGTGCGGCGGGTGATCGACGGCGCGCTGAGGGAGCCGTTCGACACCTATGTACGGAACGAGTTCGAGCCGCTGATCCGGGAGGCCGCCGCCCAGGGCTGACGGCGGCGTCAGTGCGTGGAGCCGGACAGCTGGAGCCCGATCACTCCGAGGATGACCAGCGAGATCGACACCAGCTTCAGCGTCGAGACCACGTCATCGAGGAAGACCATGCCGTAGATCGCTGTACCGGCCGCTCCGATGCCGGTCCACACCGCGTACGCCGGTCCGACGTCCAGCTTCTTCAGGGCCAGCGTCAGAAGGCCGAAACTGCCCAGGGCGAAAGCGGCGAACGCGATCGTCGGCCAGAGCCGGGTGAACCCGTGGGAGAGCTTCAGACAGACGGCGAAACCGGTCTCCAGCAGTCCGGCGACCACGACCAGCAGCCATGCCATCGTCCGTTGCCTCCTGCGTAGGTGACTGAGGGATCACGTTCGGTGCGATTATGCCTTTACCGATCGTTGAAACTCTCGCAAACCCGCCCGGAGCGCAAGGGCCGGATGCAGTCATACCGCGGCCGGTCCGGTGCGCCGGGGCCGGGTCAGTCGCCCTCGCGCCGCTCCCGGGTCGAGAGCAGCCGGCGCAGGGAGTCGAGCCGGGCCGGATCGGCGTGCCCCTCGGCCACCCAGGCGTCCAGCGCGCACTCCGGCTGGTTCTCGTCGTGGGTGCAGCCGCGCGGGCAGTTCTCGGTGCCCGGCTGGAGGTCGGGGAAGGCGTTGATGACGCGCGACGGGTCGACGTGGTGCAGCCCGAACGACCGTACGCCGGGGGTGTCGACGACCCAGCCGCGGCCGTCGGGCAGCGGCAGCGCGAGCGCGGAGGTGGTGGTGTGCCGACCGCGGCCGGTGACCGCGTTGACGATGCCGGTGGTCCGCCGCCGGTCCTTCGGGACCAGCGCGTTGACCAGCGTCGTCTTGCCGACCCCCGAGTGCCCGACGAAGGCTGTGATCTTGCCGTTCAACTGCTCGCGCACCCGGTCCGCCGCGCCGCCGTTCTCCAGCTCCTCGCGGTTGGTCACGATGTACGGGACGCCGAGCGGCGTGTACGCCTCCAGCAGCTTGTCCGGCGAGGCCAGGTCGGACTTGGTCAGCACCAGGAGCGGGGTGAGGCCCCCGTCGTACGCCGCCACCAGACAGCGGTCGATCATGCGCGGGCGCGGCTCCGGGTCGGCCAGCGCGGTCACGATCGCCAGCTGGTCGGCGTTGGCGACGACCACGCGCTCGTAGGGATCGTCGTCGTCGGCCGTGCGGCGCAGCACCGTACGGCGTGAGGCGATGCGCACGATCCGGGCCAGGGTGTCCTTCTCGCCCGAGAGGTCCCCGACGATGGAGACGGTGTCGCCCACCACGGCGGCCTTGCGGCCCAGTTCGCGGGCCTTCATCGCCACCACGGTCCGGCCGTCGACGAGGCAGGTGAGCCGGCCCCGGTCGACGGTGAGGACCATGCCGTCCTCGGCGTCCTCGTGCTTGGGCCGGATGTGCGTACGCGGCCGGTTGCCCTTGCGGTTGGGGCGGACGCGGATGTCGTCCTCGTCGGGGTTCTTCCCGTAGCGGCGCATGTCCTAGGCCCCGAGCATTCCGGTCCACATGTCCGGGAAGTCCGGCAGGGTCTTGGCGGTCGTGCCCACGTTCTCGATCTCCACGCCCTTGACCGCGAGGCCGATGATCGCCCCGGCGGTGGCCATGCGGTGGTCGTCGTACGTGTGGAAGACGCCGCCGTGCAGCGGGCGCGGGCGGATGTGGAGCCCGTCGGCCGTCTCGGTGACGTCACCGCCCAGCTCGTTGATCTCCTTGGTGAGCGCGGCCAGCCGGTCCGTCTCGTGGAGCCGCAGATGGGCGACGCCGCTCAGCGTGGAGGGGGAGTCGGCCAGTGCCGCGACCGCCGCGATGCCCGGGGTCAGCTCGCCGACCTCGCCGAGGTCCACGTCGATGCCGTGGATCCGGCCCGTACCGGTGAAGGTCAGCCCGCGCTCGGTCAGCTCGCAGCTGCCACCCATCGCGGTGAAGATCTCGCGCAGGGCGTCACCCGGCTGGGTGGTGCGCTCGGGCCAGTCGGGGATGGTGACCTTGCCGCCCGTCACCAGCGCGGCGGCCAGGAACGGCTGGGCGTTGGAGAGGTCGGGCTCGATCGTCAGGTCCCGGCCGAGCAGCGCGGAGGGGGAGACCCGCCAGACGTTCGGCTCGCCACCCGTCTCCGGCTCGTCCACCTGCGCCCCGACGGCCCGCAGCATGTCGACGGTCATCCGGATGTGCGGCATCGAGGGGAGGGTGGAGCCGGTGTGCCGGACCTCCACGCCCTGGTTGAAGCGCGGCCCCGACAGCAGCAGCGCCGAGACGAACTGCGAGGACGACGACGCGTCGATCGCCACCGGGCCGCCGTCCAGCGCCCCGCCGCCGTGCACCGTCAGCGGCAGCGCGCCGCGCCCGTCGTCGTCGATCCGCGCGCCCAGCGCCCGCAGCCCCTCGATCACGCCGGTCAGCGGCCGCTCGTACGAGCGGGGGTCGCCGTCGAAGCGGATCGGGCCGTCGGCGAGGGTGGCGACGGGCGGCAGGAAGCGCATGACGGTGCCGGCGTTGCCGACATCGACGGTGGCCGGGCCGTGCAGCCCCGCCGGGATGACCCGCCAGGCCTCGCCCGTGATCCCGGGCTCGCCCGAGGCGGTGGAGCTGGAGGAGATCGTCTCCTCGATGCCGACGCCCATGGCGCGCAGCGCCTCGGCCATCAGCAGGGTGTCGCGGGAGCGCAGCGGGCGGCGCAGCCAGCCCGGCTCGGAGGCGAGCGAGGCGAGGACGAGCGCCCGGTTGGTGACCGATTTCGATCCGGGCACGGTGACGGTCGCGTCGACGGCTCCGCTCGCGTGAGGGGCGGGCCAGAGGGCAGGGTGCACGGAACTCTCGGTCATGGCCATCACTTTAGTGGTTCCGGGTGAACCTGGATCCTGCGGAAAAGGGCGGAAACCGGCTCGTAACGAAAGACTGGTACGGACCGGAGTCGCCCTTCAGGGCCTCGGAACCCTTGTCTCCAGGATCTCGCAGCCCCGGTCCCCCCGGTCCGGGCATCACCAGCCCAGCAGCCAGCGCCCGCCGCCGATCAGCGAGCACAGCGACACCGCGTGGAAGAGGAACAGCCACAGCGGCGCCGGGGCGTGCGTCAGGCGGGCCAGCTGGTCGGCGTCGGAGTCCGGCGCACCTCCGTACCGCCGCTTCGACTGGAGCTCGAAGGGCGGCCGCACTCCGCCCAGCAGCAGGAACCAGACCACCGCGTACGCGAAGGCGGACTGCACGTCGGAGGAGGTCAGCCAGGACACCAGCAGGAAGACCGTGCCGGTCAGGATGACGGTGAGGGCCCCGTACACATTGCGGATCATCACCAGCATCGCGGCGAGCAGCGCCGTCGCGATCCACAGGAGCAGCGTGATCCGGCCGTTGGTCAGCAGCCAGGCACCGCCCAGGCCCAGCAGCGAGGGGGCCGTGTAGCCGGCCGCCGCGGTGAGGATCATGCCGATCCCGGTGGGCTTGCCGCGGCTCACGGTCAGCCCGCTGGTGTCCGAGTGCAGCCGGATGCCGGAGAGCTGACGCCCGGTGAGCAGGGCCACCAGGCCGTGGCCGCCCTCGTGGGCGATGGTGATGGTGTTGCGGGCGAGCCGCCATATCGGGTTCGGCACGACCGCGATGAGCGCCAGGGCGGCCGTCACCACCACCAGCCACTGCTCGGGGGCCGACTGGGTGCCGGTGAGGCGATCCCACAGATCGCCCAGTTCGGTGCTGTTCATCGGCCGGGCGACTCCTTGCGGCGGGGGCGGGCGGTCGTGGCAGTCTGGCACTTATGTGCGGACGGTATGCAGCGAGTCGGCGGCCCGAGGACCTGACCGGACTCTTCGGTGTCGAGAAGTGGGAACCCACCGAGACCCTGGAGCCGGACTGGAACGTGGCGCCGACCAAAGAGGTCTACGCGGTACTGGAGCGTCCTGTTAAGGACGCGGACGACCAGCGTCCGGTTCGCCAGTTGCGCGCCCTGAAGTGGGGGCTCGTCCCCTCCTGGTCGAAGACCCCCGAGGGCGCGGCCCGGATGATCAACGCCCGCGCGGAGACCGTGCACGAGAAGCCGTCCTTCCGCCGCGCCTTCGCCCAGCGCCGCTGCATCCTGCCCGCCGACGGGTACTACGAGTGGGTCACCGGCGCAGAGGAACGGCAGCTGGAGGAGAAGAAGGGCAAGAAGCGGGCGCGGAAGCAGCCCTACTTCGTCACCCCCGCCGACGGCTCGGTCTTCGCGATGGCCGGACTGTACGAGTTCTGGCGCGACCCGACCCTCCCCGGCGACCACGCGAACGCCTGGTGGGTGACGTGCTCGGTGATCACCACCGAGGCCGAGACCACGCCCCTGGCCGTAGCCCCCGCCGAGGGCCCCGGCGCGCTCGCCGACATCCACCCCCGGATGCCGCTGATGCTCACCCCGGACCGCTGGGACACCTGGCTCGACCCCACGCACACCGGCCTCGACGAGCTGCGCGCGCTGCTGGAGCCGCCGCCCGGCGGGCTGATGCGCGCCTACCCGGTCGCCACCGCCGTCAGCAACGTCCGCAACAACGGGCCCGAACTGCTGGAGGAGCTGGCCGCGCCGGAGGAGTCCACGCTGTTCTGAACGGAGGAGTCCACGCTGTTCTCACCGGCGTGCGGGAGAGGATGGCGCGGTGAGCCCTCAACCGCGTACGCAGAACGTCACCACCGACGCCGGTGAGGCCAGGATCACCTGGTTCCCCGCGCCCGAGCCCCGTCTCCTGCTGGCCACGAGCCACGGAGCGGGCGGCGGCATCGAGGCCCGCGACCTGAAGGCCCTGGCCGCCGCCCTGCCCGGACACGGGGTCACCGTCGCCCTGGTGGAGCAGCCCTGGCGGGTGGCCGGCAAGAAGATGGCCCCCGCCCCGAAGACCCTGGACACCGGCTGGCGCGGAGTGTGGCCCGCCCTGGCCGCCCCCGGGCTCCCGGTCGTCTCCTCGGGGCGCAGCGCCGGGGCCCGGGTCGCCTGCCGGACCGCCGCCGAGCTGGGCGCCCTGGCCGTCCTCGCCCTCAGCTTCCCGCTGCACCCGCCGGGCAGGCCCGAGAAGTCCCGGGCGGACGAGCTGCTCTCCACCGGCGTGCCCACCCTGGTGGTCCAGGGCGGCAACGACCCGTTCGGCCGACCGGAGGAGTTCCCGCCCGGCCCGTACGAGCTGCGGGAGGTGCCGTACGGCGACCACGGCTTCGCCGTACCGAAGAAGTCCGGGCTGGACGAGGCCGGGGCGATGGGCGTCCTGACCGGCGCGGTGGCGAAGTGGCTCGCCGCACTGGGGTGAGCCCCGGGTGACCCGGACCCCGGGAATGCGGCGTACGGGGGCGCTGTTGTTCGGGACGTCGGTACAACAACGTCGTACGTGGAGAGGGAGTCCGTCGCATGGGTTCGACCATCTGCCCGAGCCGCTCGAACGCCGCTGAACTGGAGTGGACCGTGCTGCATGCGGCGAGGACCACTCCTGAGCGGTCCATGGGCGGATCCGATCGGCAGCCTGCCACGAAGCAGGATCGACAGCCCGTCTCGAAGCAAGGTCGACTATTCTCCGAGGCGAGCGGGTCCGGTTTCGGCTCCGCCACATCGTTGGAGGAGGTGGGTCCGGTCACTGGGACCGACACAGGGACCGACGACGGCCGTGCACCGGAGACGACCGCCGAGCGCAACGCGCGCTTCGAGCGGGACGCCCTCGGTTTTCTCGACCAGATGTACTCGGCCGCGCTGCGCATGACGCGCAACCCCGCCGATGCCGAGGACCTGGTCCAGGAGACCTACGCGAAGGCGTACGGCTCCTTCCACCAGTTCCGTGAGGGCACGAACCTCAAGGCGTGGATGTACCGCATCCTCACCAACACCTTCATCAACTCGTACCGCAAGAAGCAGCGTGAGCCCCAGCGCAGCGCCGCCGAGGAGATCGAGGACTGGCAGCTGGCGCGCGCCGAGTCGCACATGTCGACCGGTCTGCGTTCGGCCGAGTCCCAGGCCCTCGACCACCTGCCGGACTCCGACGTGAAGTCGGCGCTCCAGGCGATTCCCGAAGAGTTCCGCATCGCCGTCTATCTCGCCGATGTAGAGGGCTTTGCCTACAAGGAGATCGCGGACATCATGGGGACTCCCATCGGTACGGTGATGTCCCGGCTGCACCGCGGCCGCCGTCAGCTGCGCGGCATGCTGGAGGACTACGCCCGTGAGCGCGGGCTCGTCGCGGCCGGTGCCGGTGACTCGGACGATCGGAAGGGCTCTACCTCATGAGCTGCGGAGAGCCGCACGAGACGGATTGCTCGGAGGTCCTCGACCATCTCTACGAGTTTCTCGACCGGGAGATGCCCGAGGGCGACTGCACCAAGTTCGAGGTGCACTTCGAGGAGTGCTCGCCGTGCCTGGAGAAGTACGGCCTGGAACAGGCCGTGAAGAAGCTGGTCAAGCGGTGCTGCGGACAGGACGAGGTCCCAACCGACCTGCGTTCCAAGGTGATGGGCCGGATCGACCTGATCAGGGCCGGCGAGGCCGTGCCCGAGCAGGACATCACCGTCGCCGGGACGGATCAGGCCGCCACAGCGCGCGAATAGTCACCCGAATGTGCTAATCACCCCCGTTGCGGCTCGGTGAGCCCGCCGCGTCGCTAACGTGGCGCCTCCAGCGACCAGCGGGGGGCGAGTGCGGGCGTGAGAGGCACACCGGCGGCGGCGCGCGTCTGCATCCTGGCGGCGGTGGTCTGCGCCGCCTGCTGCGCCCTCCCGGCCCTGCGCCCGGAGGCCACCGTCCCCTGGCGCACGGCGGCCCTGCTCGCCGCCCTCTGCCTCGCCTGCGAGGCGGTGGGCCGCCGCTTCGACCCGGGCTCCGTCCGGACCGGTGCCGGATCGTTCCTCCCCCTGCTGCCCGCCGCCGCCTTTCTGCTGCCGCCCCCGGCCGCCGCACTGGTCGCGGCTGTGGCGTCACTGGCCGGCCGGGTGGACCGGCCGCCCTTCGCGGCCCGCAGGACCTGGCGGGCCGCCCAGCTCGCCCTCGCCTGCTGGGCCGCCTCCTGGACCCACACACTGCTCGGCGGCCCCGCGACCCTGGGTGGCGCGGCCACGCCGGACCTCCCGTACGCCCTGCTGCCCGTGGGCGCGGCCGCCGTCACCTTCTCCCTGGTGCTCACCGCCCTGGACTGCCTCATCCTCGCGGCGGCCGAAGGGCAGCCCGTACTCCGCTCCTGGCGCACCCTGCTGCCGCGCGCCCTGGGACCCCACCTGGTGCACGCGCTCGCCGGGCTGATGATGGCCGTGCTCTGGCGCAGCTCGTACGGGCCGCTCTCGGCGCTCTTCGTCCTGCTGCCGATGTACATCTCCAGCTGGGTCTTCGCCCAGTACCACCGCGAGGACACCGCCCACCGCGCCACCATCCGCGCACTGGTCCAGGCCGTCGACATCAAGGACACCTATACGCGCGGCCACAGCGAGCGGGTCGGCCGGGCCTCCGTCCTGATCGCCCGTGAGCTCGGCATGGACCCCGGCC
The DNA here is from genome assembly GCF_014650075.1 of Streptomyces microflavus. GTDB lineage: Bacteria > Actinomycetota > Actinomycetes > Streptomycetales > Streptomycetaceae > Streptomyces > Streptomyces microflavus. Next base: position 56,672 of record NZ_BMUG01000004.1, read on the forward strand.
GGCTGGAGGCGCTCCGCTTCGCCGGGATCCTGCACGACGTCGGCAAGCTGGGCGTGCCCACCCGGGTGCTGCGCAAGGACGGCCCGCTCACCCCCGACGAGCGCCGGGTCATGGAACTGCACCCGGAGTACGGGCACGAGATCGTCCGGTCCATCGGCTTCCTGGACGAGGCCCGCGCCGCGATCCTGCACCACCACGAACGGCTGGACGGCACCGGCTATCCGTACGGGCTCAGCGGCGCCTCCATCCCCGAGTCCGCCCGGATCGTCGCGGTCGCCGACGCCTTCGACGCCATGACCTCGACCCGCTCCTACCGGCGCGCGCGGCCCGTCACCGCCGCCTTGGCCGAGCTGCGGCGGTGTGCGGGCAGCCAGTTCGACCCGCGGATGGTGCGGGCGCTCGTCCGCGCCCTGGACCGGCACGGCTGGAGCGGCGCCGACACCGCGGTCACGGCGGACGAGACGGGGGCGGGGGTGGGGGCCGGGGTGCCTACGGCCCGGGGTCAGCACCGTCGGCCGGCCCGGGACCGCCGACCCGCCCCGGACCGGTCGCCGTGAGAAGCCGCACGCCGTCGGAGCGCCGCACGCCGTCCAAGGGCCGCACGCCCATGAAGCCCATCACGCCGTGGAGAGGCCGCACCCCGCCCGCCCTCCTCGCCCTGCGCGGCGCCGCCCTCGGCCTCACCCTCGCCGCGTCGGCCCACACCCTCGGATACGGCCTCACCCAACCGGGCCACGCCCTCGCCTTCGGGCTCCTCGTCGCCTTCGGGGAGCTGGCCCGCCGGGGCGGGGCGCCCGGGGAGCGGGAGCCCGCGCCGCTCGCCGCCGCCGGAGCCCTCGCGTACGCCCTGCTCGGGGACAGCGCGGGGGAGCCGACCGGGCACGGGCCCCTCCAGGTGGTCACCGTGGTCGTCGCCGCGCAGCTCGTGGCCGCCGTGCCGCAGCTCGCCCGGGGCGGCGGGCCGGACCTGGACCGGGCGGCGCGGCGGGTGCTCACCGTGGGGTTCGCGGCCGTCTGCTTCCAGCCGCTGTACAACTCCGGGCAGGCGGTGCGGTGGTTCGGCGAGGGCCTGTACTTCGCGCTGTTCCTGCTCGGGCTGCTGGCGCTGACCGCCGTCTGCGACGCCCTGCTCGCCGCCCTCGTGGCGCGCTGCCGGGCCCTGCCGTACGGCACCGGGACCCCGCCCCCGTACGGACCGTTCCTCGGCGAGGAGCTGCGGGCGCTCGCCGGGATCGGGCCCGCGGTCGGGGCGAGCGGGGTGGTGCTGGCGCTCGGTGTCGCCGTCGCCGGGCTGTGGGCGCTGCCCGTGCTCTGTGTGCCGCTGCTGCTGACCCAGGTCTCCTTCCGCCGGTACGCGGCCGTCCGCACGACCTACCGGCAGACCATCGCCTCGCTCGCCCGCGCCACCGAGATCGCCGGGTACACCCCGCCCGGCCACGCCCGCCGGGTCGCCGCGCTCGCCACCGCCGTGGGGCGGGAGCTGGGGTTCACCGGGGCGCAGCTGACCGTGCTGGAGTACGCGGCCCTGATGCACGACATCGGCCAGCTCTCCCTGCTCGACCCGGTCGCCGACGGGGCCACCGCCAGGCTGCCCGCCGCCGACCAGCGCCGGATCGCGCTGCTCGGCGGGGCGGTGGTGCGCCGGACCGGGGTGGACCCGGAGGTCGCCGCGGTGGTGGAACAGCAGGCCGATCCGTACCGGGAGCAGCTTCCTGCCGCCAGGATCGTCAGGACGGTCAACGCATACGACGACCTGTGCGGGGAAGGCGTCGGCGGGCCGCTGGGGGCGCTGGAGGAGCTCAGGCTCTCCACCGGCCACGACCACCAGCCGCAGGTGGTCGAGGCGCTCGCGAGAGTCCTCGGCCGGGGCGGTCTGACCCGGGCCGGAGCTGGGTAACCCATGGGTAATGAGCGGGCGTCCGGCCGGGCATGGTTGGATGCGAAAGCAGAGCGGAAAACGAGGGTGTCCAGTCGGGACAGGCGGGAATCGTGAGGATCTTCGGGAAGGTACGGCATCGGCCGTCCGCCTCTTGGCGGCAGGCCACGGACCGCGCGTTCACGCTGATCGGCGACGGCCGGTACGAGGACGCGGGGGCGCTGCTGACGCGCGCGGCGGATCTGGAGCCCTGGCTCTCGGAGTCCTGGTTCAATCTGGCGCTGCTCCACAAGTTCCGGCACGACTGGGAGCAGGCGCGGGCGGCGGGCCTGCGGGCGGTCGCGCTGCTGGACCGCGAGTCCGGCGCCCCGGACTGGTGGAACGTCGGCATCGCCGCCACCGCGCTCCAGGACTGGCCGCTGGCGCGGCGGGCCTGGCAGGCGTACGGCCTCAAGGTGCCCGGCTCCGGGCTGAACAGCGCGGCCACCACCGAGCCGACCGGTATGGAGCTGGGCAGCGCCGCGGTGAGGCTCTCGCCCGAGGGCGAGGCCGAGGTCGTCTGGGGGCGCCGGCTCGACCCGGCCCGGATGGAGGTGCTCTCCATCCCGCTGCCGTCCTCCGGGCGGCGCTGGGGCGAGGTCGTCCTCCACGACGGGGTGCCCAACGGCGAGCGGGTCACCGCCGCCGGCCCCTCGTACCCGGTCTTCGACGAGATCGAGCTGTGGGCGCCCTCCCCGGTGCCGACCTGGGTGGTGCTGCTGGAGGCGGCCACCGAGGAGGACCGGGACGCGCTGGAGAAGCTGGCCTCGGACGCCGGGTTCGCCGCCGAGGACTGGTCCTCCTCCGTACGGCTGCTCTGCCGGGCCTGTTCGGAGAGCCGGATGGAGAGCGACGAGGGCGACGGGGAGCACCTGGACCCGCACGACCACAGCGAGCCGGGCCACCCGGGACCGCTGGGCCACCGCACGGCGGGCGGCGGTGACCTCTGGGTCCCCGAGCGCGAGTGCGGTCTCGCGGCCCCGGCGGGTCTGGTGCGCGGGCTGCTGGACGGCTGGGTCGCCGACAGCCCGGACAGCCGCGAGTGGCGGGATCTCGAAGAAGTCTGCTGACCGCTGCCCGTAGGCTGTACGCGCACCGATCGCGGTGCTGTTCCTCCCGTGGTTCCCGGGTTTCGACCGGGTCCGGCGGGGTCACCGAGTTCAGGTTTTGCAGGAAGGCGTACGGCGGACATGTCGCAGCAGGAGACGGACGGGCGGATCGGCGTGGACGACGAGGGGTTCATCGTCGACACCGAGGACTGCGAGGCGCGCGAGGCGGCGTACCGGGAGCGCGGCACGTCGCGTCCGATCACGGTCGTGGGCAACCCGGTGCTGCACAAGGAGTGCAAGGACGTCACCGAGTTCGGCGACGAGCTGGCGCAGCTGATCGACGACATGTTCGCCAGCCAGAAGACCGCCGAGGGCGTGGGCCTGGCGGCCAACCAGATCGGCGTCGACCTCAAGGTCTTCGTCTACGACTGCCCCGACGACGACGGCAACCGGCACACCGGCGTGGTCTGCAACCCCGTCCTGGAGGAGCTGCCCCCCGAGGCGCGGGTGCTGGACGACTCCAACGAGGGCTGCCTCTCGGTCCCTACCGCGTACGCCTCCCTCGCCCGCCCCGACTACGCGGTGGTGCGCGGCCAGGACGCCCAGGGGAACCCGATCAAGGTGCGCGGCAGCGGCTACTTCGCGCGCTGCCTCCAGCACGAGACGGACCACCTGTACGGCTACCTGTACATCGACCGCCTCTCCAAGCGCGACCGCAAGGACGCGCTGCGGCAGATGGAAGAGGGCACCCCGCGCTACGAGACCGTCCCCAACAGCTGAGGGCCTCTCAGGCGACGTCGGGCACCGTGCCCGCCGGGCCCCGGAAGGTCCGGCGGTAGGCGTTCGGCGTCGTCCCGAGCGTGCGGACGAACTGGTGGCGCAGGGTCGCCGCCGTGCCGAACCCCGTCTGCCCGGCGATCGTGTCGATCGTCCGGTCGGAGGTCTCCAGCAGATGCTGGGCCAGCAGCACCCGCTGCCGCAGCAGCCAGCGGTACGGAGTCGTCCCGGTCTCCTGCTGGAAGCGGCGGGCGAAGGTGCGCGGCGACATGTGCGCCAGCGCCGCCAGTTGCTCCACCGACATCTCCCGGTCCAGGTGGTGCTCCATCCACGCCAGCGTGGAGCCGACCGTGTCGCACGCGTTCCGGGGCAGCGGGCGGCTGATGTACTGCGCCTGCCCGCCGTCCCGGTGCGGCGGCACCACCATGCGCCGGGCGATGGTGTTGGCCGCGTCCTGCCCGTACTCCTGGCGCACCAGATGGAGGCAGGCGTCGATCCCGGCGGCGGTCCCGGCCGAGGTGATCACCGGCCCCTCGTCCACGTACAGCACGTCCGGCTCCACGATCGCCTTCGGATAGCGGCGGGCCAGCTCCGCCGCGTGCCGCCAGTGCGTGGTGCAGCGGCGCCCGTCCAGCAGGCCCGCCGCCCCGAGGACGTACGCCCCGGAACAGACGCTCAACACCCGCGCCCCGCGCTCCACGGCCCGCCGCAGCGCCGACAGGGCTTCTTCCGGGTACGCCCGGTCCGCGACGTGACTGCTCGCCGGGACGGCGACGAGGTCGGCCTCCTCCAGCCGGTCGAGGCCGTAGGGGGTACTGATGGTGAAGCCGGCATGGGTCTGGAGGACCGGCCCCTGGGCGGAGACGACCGCGAAGTCGTGGACCGGCAGCCCCTCCTCGCTGCGGTCGAGACCGAACACCTCGCAGAGCACGCCGAGTTCGAAGGGGTGGACTTCGTCCAGCAGCAGGACGGCGACGTTTTTCAGCATGGAGCCAGTGTGGCAGTAATTTGATGCTGTGTGGCAGTGCTGCCACTGACTCTTTTCGGCGGCGCGGACGACAGTAGAGCCATGAACCTCTTCCTGGACTACCTGACCGTGATCGCCCTCTTCGCCTTCGTGGCCCTCCCGGCCGCCATCGGATTCGTCCGCGAGCGCCGCATCGACCGGCAGCTCCGCGACGCGGAACGGGGGGAGGCGGCGCGCACGGAACCGTATAGCGCCGCGCGCCCCTATAAGGTCACGCGGCGCTCCTACCCGAAGGGTTGGGCGAAGGCCTAGGCGGGGCCTTGCCGGCCCGGCTACGACCCGGATCGGCAGCCCCAACGGAGGCCCTTACCCGGTGCCGCTCCTCTTGGGCGGGGTCAGCTTCCGTCCTTGCCCCGGTCCCTGGGGAACAGGTAGGGGTGCTGACGGGCGAGGACCAGCGTGATCGCTTCGACGGTGGGGTCCGTGATGTCCCAGCTGTGTGCGGAAGAGTGCGCGGCGAAGAGTTCGCAGGCTTCGTTACGGGTGCCGTGCGCGGGACACCAGGAGAGTGAGGTGAGCCCGGCACGCCCTGAGCCTTTCCATCGAACCCAGACGGCACTTCCGGGCCGTCCGCCCTCGTCCCAGAGCATGGCGGCGTGCTGGTCGTCGTGGTCCTCGCCGAGTTCGCAGAGGACATGTCCGGCCTCGGGACGGTGTCCGGCGGGCGACAGGGCGATGAGATGGTCCGGAGGCGGGAGAAGAGCGAAGGTGGTGCACTGGTTCACGGTTGGGGCCGCTCTCGTGAATCGCCGGAGGCGTTGTCACTGCTGAGCGCTCCGGCGATGAGGTCCCCGAGCGGGTCGGTGACGTCCCACGAGTGCCCAATGGTGTGGTCGTTGAAGAACGAGCACTGTAAGAGGGCGTCGGTGTCGAGGTTGCGGAGGGTGGCGGGGCACCAGGGCTCGGCCCGGATGTGGTGGGTGCGGTCGGTGTCGGTGCCTGTCCAGAAGAACCAAAGGGCGGGCCGGTTGGGTTCGGCGGCGGCGCTGAGGAGTGCGGCGTGATCGGTGAGGGTGTCGTGTTCACCGAGTTCGCACAGGACGTAGTGGTCGAGGGTGAAGCCGTCGGGCGGGGTGCCGGGCTCGCCGGCCAGGGTGACGAGGGCGACGGTCACTTCGCCGAGGGGAATCCGGGTCACCGCGGTGCACTGCAGCACGTGAGGTCTCTTCCGTGGAGGGGCTACGGGTGGTCGGCCGGGGAGGCGTGCCACCCGGCGAGGGTGAGGCTGAGCCCGACGGCGGGGTCGAGGACGGTGAACCGGAGAGGTAAGCCCGCTTCCAGGGTCCGTATCGCGTCGTCCTGGTGGTGGTGGTCGGTGGCCCACAACCGCAGCCCTTCGGGAGCGTCGGAGCCATGGAAGACGACGGGCCGGACGTCGCCGGGTGGCTCGTCTCGTACGGCGCCGCCATGCCCGTTGGCGAGGCGGAGGGCCTGTCGGCGGAGCCAGAGGAGGGCCAGGCGCCGGTTGCGTACGGTGACTCCGCCGAGCGAGGCGAACCGCTGCCCGGCGGTCAGGGTGACCTCGGCGGCGTAACTCGCGCGCATCATGTGGCACGCTCGTGGTCGCTGCGCTGGACGAGGCTCCGGAGCTGTTCGGCCACCGCCTCGATCTCCGCCACGACGGCGGTCCGGGTGGCCAGTCGGTCTTGGAGGGCGGCATCCAGCTCCGCGAAGAACAGGGCCCGGTAGGCGGGGTCGGATTCGATGCGTACGAGTTCGGCGAACGGGCTCTCGCGATCGGCCGGGTGCCGGGTGAGTGCCCACATGAGGCGGGGGAGGCGGAGCCGTAGGCGGATCTCGGCGGCCCCCAGGGCGAGGGTCAGCCGGACCCGTAGCCGGGCGAGGGGGCGTGCCGTCACAGCACCTCACCCCGGCTGCGGGCGTTGGCCCGGGCGGTACGGGCGCGCAGCTGCTCTATGGGCAGCGCGGGCCGTACGTGCCGGGGCTCGACCTCCCACTTGCGCCCGCCGCCGACGGCGCGGAGGGACCAGTAGAGGCCGGCGACCCCTCGGAACTCGCCGACGCGGTTGTTGCGGCTGGTGTCGACCAGGAGCGCACCCACTGTGGGTGGCAGCGACTCCATTTCCACTCGCACGTGTTCCCTTCCGCTGAGTGATCGTCTGTGCACTCAAGGCAACCGTGTGCGTTCTCTCGGCGGTAGTGTTGGGAAGCGCACAGGATTAAAGAGCGTTAAGTACTCGGCGTCTCTGTGCAGGGGGAGTTGACGGAATCGTGAGCACCAGTGGGCCGAACGCGAGCCTTGATCGGCTATTCCGTGAGACGGGGTGGACGCTCAGACAGTGTGCGCAAGCGGTCAACCGCATCGGTACGGAACGCGGCACCCCGACGCAGTACCGTGCCCCGTCCGTGCATCAGTGGCTGAGAGGCGGGCTACCGCGCGAAGACGCCCGGCCCCTGATCCTGGAAGCGTTCGCCCGAAAGCTCGGGCGCCCCGTGGCACCGTCGGAAGCAGGCTTCCCTGCCCCTATTGGTGGGATGGAGGGAGCGCCGCTCACTACGGTGGACGGGATCATCGACCTGGGGAGGTTGGACATGGACCCGTCTCGCCGTAGCGTGCTGGGCGTTGCTCTGTTCTCCGTTGCCCTCACTGTGCCGGACTGGCCGGACGTAGTGGGGCGGATGGAAGCTGTGCAGCAAGGTGTTCGTACCCGCATGGGTATGTCGGATGTGCACACCGTCGCCGCCATGACCGAGCAGCTCTCGTCGATGGACGACCAGTTCGGGGGGCGTACCGCCCGCCCGCTTGCCGCAGCCTTTCTGGTGAACACGGTCGTGCCGTTCCTGCGGTCCAGCGGTCCCGACGACGTACGCAAAGCGATGATGTCGGCTGCGTCGGACCTCTGTTACCTCACGGGATACATGGCGGTCGACGAAGGGCTGCACGGGCTCGCTCAACGCTACTACCTCCAAGCCTTGGAGCTGGCTGGAGCCTCGGAGGATCACCTGACGTTCTGCACCACGCTCCGGGGGATGAGCGTGCAGGCAGTCGACCTGGGCCAAGGGCCGGTGGCCATGCGCCTCGCGGATGCCGCAGCTGCGTCGTCGCCGCAGGCCGGCCCCCGGATGCGCGCCTTTCTCGCTGGGCAACAGGCTCATGCGGCCGCGCAGATCGGTGATCGCCGCTCGGCTCTCATGTACTTGCAGGAAGCCGAAACGGCCATGGACAAGGCGGAGGCCCGGGGAAAGGTTTTCGGCTCGTACGATCCTGCGTCCCTGAGCTATCACACCAGCCAGGTGCGGTTCGAGATGGGCGATGTGCACGGCGCCGTTGCCGCCATGCAGGAATCGGACCGACTGCGATACGGCATCTATCGCCGTACGCGCGTGAAGGAGCGAGCGATCCTCGCCGAGAGGCAACTGGCAACGGGACACCTTGAAGCCGCCTGCAAGACGTGGGGGCTGGCCCTGGACGACTATCCGGCGGTGAATTCGGGCCGCATCGACAAGCGCATGACGGACATGTTCCATCTCATTCGACCGCACATCAGAAACCATGAGGCTCAGGCGCTCTACGAACGGGCTCGGGCGACCGTCCGGCCTGAACTGATTCCGGCGTGACGGACAAGGGAAACATGCAGAACGCGCGAGGGCCGGCACGGGAGTTCCCGCCGCTGAGGCGTCGCGGGATCCAGCGACTGGCCTACGAGCGGTGGGGAGCAGGACGCTCCGTCTGGGAAACCGAACGCGGAGACCGGGGCCTCGAGGTGGATCAGGTTGAGGTGTACGAAGGCGCCGCCTCCGAAAACGCGGCGAGGACGCTCGGCCTGGAGGCGGGGGAGAGCGCGTGCATCAGGAGCCGGAGGTTCGTGCTGGACGGCAAGCCGGTGATGCTGGCTACGTCGTACCTCCCCGCGTCCCTGGTCGCCGGCTCGGCCATCACTCAGCGGGACACCGGGCCGGGAGGGACCTACGCGCGGCTGGCTGAACTGGGCCACAAGCCGGTCCACTTCCGGGAGGAGATCCGGTCCCGTATGCCCTCGCCGGAGGAGGCGTCGAGGCTGAACCTTCCGGAGGGTACGCCCGTGATGCTCGTCTGCCGAACCGCCTTCGAGGAGGAGGGGCGGGCCGTGGAGGTCAACGAGATGGTCCTGGACGCGGCGGCCTATGTCCTGGAGTACGACTTCGACGCGTGACGGACCCGGGAGGCCCTCTGGCGCACGTGTCGCCGGGTCGTCCATGGTGGGGCTTCCTGCTATGGAAAGGGCACCCCGTGACGACCGATTCCCCCCGTTGGTTCACGTCCTCGTACAGCAACAACGGCGGCGACTGCGTCAAGGTTGCCGCCAACCTCGTCGCCTCGCGCGGCGTCGTTCCGGTCAGTGACTCCAAGAGTGTGGACGGACCGGTCCTCATCGTCCCCGCCGCCGCGTTCTCCGCGTTCGTCTCCGCCGTACGGACCGGGACGTTCGGCGTCGTCTGACCGCCCCAGTTCTCCGCAGCGTCCTACCCTGCAGCACACAGGGTGAGACGTCCTGCTGTCCCGGCGGTCCCGCTCAGTGTCCGCTGCTCTCGTAATGGCGGGACTGCCGCTCCCAGAAGCGGTACGCGGCGTACATGAGCACGACGCCGATGGCCGGAGCGCCCCAGGCCAGCCAATCCGGCACGGCGAGTTCCTCCTCCCGGCCCATCAGCACGGTCGCCGGCAGATAGGCGACGAAGGCCAGCGGGAAGACGAAGGTCAGCCCGAAGCCGGCCACCGGGCCGAAGATCTTCAGCGGGTAGTTGCCGAAGTCGCTGAAGATCATGTCAATGGCGAACTTGATGGGCGAGACCCTCTTCATCCTGAAGACCAGCGCGGAGGCGGCCAGTTGCAGGGAGCCTTCCACCAGCGCGCCGCCCACCACGGCGAGCAGGAGGAAGCCGACGGCCCCCGGTGACCAGTCGACCGGTGCGGAGGCTGAGGCGATGGAGAGGAGGACCACTCCGCCCGCCAGGTCGCCGAGCGAGCTCAGCCGCACCCTGCGGGTGAGGAGCTGGACCAGCGGCGCTACCGGACGGACGAGATAGCGGTCGTACTCGCCCTCGATGACGACCTCGTCGACGTGGATCAGCTGGTGGCCGGGGAGCAGCCACAGGCCGTGGGCGGTCAGCCTGATCCCGTAGAGGAAGGCGATCTCGCCCAGTCCCCAGCCGCCGACCTGCCCGAAGCGGTCCAGCACCGCCCAGATGAAGGCCAGCCCGACGCCCTGGTAGAACAGGCCGCCGATGATGTTGATGAACAGGTTCCCCCGGTACTGGAACTCGGCCCGGAACGCTGCACCGGCCAGCAGCAGATAGACACGCGGACCTCGCATCGCTCCTCAGCCTCCCTGAGCCATGACGCGGCGCCGGGCGCGCGACCAGACGAACGCGGACAGGGCGCCGAGCGCGGCGATCCACGCGAGCTGGACCCCGAGGGCGACCGCGATGCCGGGGCCCTCGATCTGGCCCAGGTAGACGGCCGCCGGGGTGTACGCGGTGGCCTGGAAGGGCAGCCATTCCGCGGCCACCCTGATCGGTCCTGGCATGAACCACAACGGGACCAGGGCCCCGGAGAAGAACTGGGCGACGAAGCGGTAGGCCATGAGGGCGCCGCTCACCTCCAAGGTCCAGAAGGAGACCATGCCGAGCAGCAGCCCGAGCAACTGGTTCACGAGCAGCGCGCCGAGCAGGGCCACGGGGTAGGCCAACCCCGCCGCCGTGGAAGCCGGTGCCTGGCCCGCGCCGATCAGTAGCGCGAACGGCAGGGCCACCAGCAGGACCGGGACCGCGGCCGATGCCCACCCGAGCTGACCGGAGAGCATCTGGCCGGGAAAGCCGACGGGCCGCAGCAGGTCCACGGCAACCTTGCCCTCCCGTACCCGCTGGTCGATGGGGGAGGACCGCCACGGGCTGACGAGCTGGTACTGGAGCGTCGTCAGCGTCGCGTACGCCGTCGTGGTGGTGAGGCTGAGTCCGTCCACCTCGGCACGGCCGTCGTAGAGGGCTTTCCAGACCACTGTCAGCAGCCAGATCTGGAGGAGCATCATCGCGAAGGACGACAGATAGGCCGTGCGGTAGGTGAGGGCGGCGCGGAACTCCATCCGGGCGCAGGCGAGATAGGCCTGGAGCAGCGTCGTGAGTGGCCGCTTCGCGGAGACGGGGACCGTCTTCGCCGAGGCGCGGGCCGTCGCCGGGGCGGTCATCCGCGGTCCGCGTAGATCCGGTGGATGACGCTCTCCAGCTCGGGTTCCACGATCGAGAGGTCGGTCACCCGGTGCTGCGCCAGCACCGCGGCCACCAGTTCGGCGGGCGGGGTGCGGACGGGGTCGAAGCGCAGCCACACCTTGCCGTCCTCCCGGCGGACGACCTCCGCACCTTCGACGCTCTCCAGCCGGTCGGTCTGCACGACGAGTTCGCGGTGCGGCGCGTAGCGGGCCTTCAGCTCGTCCACCGCGCCGTCGTAGGCGACCCTGCCGTGGTCGATGAGGATGATCCGGTCGCAGAGCTCCTCGACGTCGTCGAGGTCGTGGGTGGTGAGGACGACCGTGGTGCCCGATTCCCGGTTCAGCTCCCCGACGAAGGTGCGTATTCGCTCCTTGGCGATGACGTCGAGCCCGACGGTCGGCTCGTCCAGGTAGAGGATGTCCGGGTCGTAGAGCATCGCGGCGGCGAGATCGCCGCGCATCCGCTGGCCCAGGGAGAGCTGGCGAACGGGGGTGTCGAGGAACGGGCCGAGGTCGAGCACCTCGCTGAACTGCCGCTGCCTCTCGCGGAACCGGGCCTCCGGCACGTCGTAGAGGCGGCCGATCAGCCAGAGCGAGTCGCGCAGAGGCAGGTCCCACCAGAGCTGGCTGCGCTGGCCGAAGACCACGCCTATCCGGCGGGCGTTGCGGGAGCGGTCCCGCCAGGGCGTGGCACCGGCGACCGTGACCGTGCCGGAGGTGGGTACGAGAATGCCGGTGAGCATCTTGATGGTGGTGGACTTTCCCGCACCATTGGGGCCGAGATAGCCGACCATCTCGCCCTGCTGGACCGTGAAGTTCACGCCGTCGACGGCACGCTTGACGGTCTGCTCACGCGTCAGCAGCGTACGGAGGCCCGCGAAGCGGCCCTCCTGTCGTGTGGGTCGGCTGAACTCCTTGACGAGGTCTGCCACTTCTATGACGGGCATGTGCGCCTCTCTGGAGCGAGCCGGGCCCGGTCGGGCGTGATCGATTTGAGAGTGTGCACGCCAAGGCTTGGTCTAGTCCAAGTGTTTTCCGTTCGGCCGGTCCTCGTCATGCCGTCAGGGGACGCGGAAGGCCCCACCGTGCTCAGCAGCACGGTGGGGCCTTCTGTCGTACGGAATCCGCAAAGGGCCTAGAAGTCGTCGTCGAACCCGACCGAGCCCTCCACCGCCACCTGGTAGGCGGACGGGCGGCGCTCGAAGAAGTTCGTCAGCTCCTGGACACCCTGGAGCTCCATGAAGGAGAACGGGTTCTCCGACCCGTACACCGTCGGGAAGCCCAGGCGGGCGAGCCGCTGGTCGGCGACGCACTCCAGGTACTGGCGCATCGACTCGGTGTTCATGCCCGGCAGGCCCTCGCCGCACAGGTCGCGGCCGAACTGCAGCTCCGCCTCGACCGCTTCCTTCAGCATGTCGGTGACCTGCTGCTGGAGCGCGTCGTCGAAGAGCTCCGGCTCCTCCTTGCGGACCGTGTCCACGACCTCGAACGCGAAGTTCATGTGCATCGTCTCGTCACGGAACACCCAGTTGGTGCCCGTGGCGAGACCGTGCAGCAGACCGCGCGAGCGGAACCAGTACACGTACGCGAAGGCGCCGTAGAAGAACAGCCCCTCGATGCAGGCCGCGAAGCAGATCAGGTTCAGCAGGAAGCGGCGGCGGTCGGCCTTCGTCTCCAGCTGGTCGATCTTCTCGACCGAGTCCATCCACTTGAAGCAGAACTGGGCCTTCTCGCGGATCGAGGGGATCTCCTCGACCGCGTCGAACGCCGCCGCCCGGTCGTCCGGGTCGGGCAGATAGGTGTCCAGCAGCGTCAGATAGAACTGGACGTGCACGGCCTCCTCGAAGAGCTGCCGCGACAGGTACAGCCGCGCCTCGGGGGAGTTGATGTGCTTGTACAGCGTCAGCACGAGGTTGTTGGAGACGATCGAGTCGCCCGTCGCGAAGAAGGCAACGAGGCGGCCGATCATGTGCTGCTCACCCGGCGACAGCTTCGCGAGGTCGGCGACGTCCGAGTGGAGGTCGACCTCCTCGACGGTCCAGGTGTTCTTGATCGCGTCCCGGTAGCGCTCGTAGAAGTCCGGGTAGCGCATGGGACGCAGGGTCAGCTCGAAGCCCGGGTCGAGCAGGTTCTTGGTGTCGTTGGTGCTCATTACTGGCAGGCCTCGCAGGACTCAGGGTTTTCCAGGGAGCAGGCGATGGCGTCCGCGTCGGGAGCCGAAGCCTGCTGTACGGGAATGGGGGCGGCGGCCGACGCCTGGCCGGACGCGGCACGGGCGATCCGGGTCGCCGGGCGCGAACGCAGGTAGTACGTCGTCTTCAGCCCCTGCTTCCAGGCGTACGCGTACATCGAGGAGAGCTTGCCGATCGTCGGCGTCTCCAGGAACAGGTTGAGCGACTGGCTCTGGTCGAGGAACGGCGTACGGGCCGCCGCCATGTCGATCAGGCCGCGCTGCGGGATCTCCCACGCGGTGCGGTACAGCGCCCGCACGTCCTCGGGGATCCAGGCGAAGCCCTGCACCGAGCCGCTCGCCTCGCGCAGCGCCTCACGGGTGCGGGCGTCCCACACACCGAGCTTCTTGAGCTCGTTCACCAGGTAGGCGTTGACCTGGAGGAACTCACCGCTGAGCGTCTCGCGCTTGAACAGGTTGGAGACCTGCGGCTCGATGCACTCGTACACACCGGCGATCGAGGCGATCGTGGCGGTCGGGGCGATGGCCAGCAGCAGTGAGTTGCGCATGCCGGTCTTCGCGACCCGGGCGCGCAGGGCGTCCCAGCGCTCCGGCCAGTTGAGCTCGGTGTCGTAGTGGTCGGGGTGCAGCACACCGCGCGCGGCACGCGTCTCCGACCAGGCGGGCAGCGGGCCCGAACGCTCGGCCAGGTCGCAGGACGCCTCGTACGCGGCCAGCATGATGCGCTCGGAGATCTTCGTGGAGAGCGCGCGGGCCTGCGGCGAGTCGAAGGGCAGGCGCAGCTGGAAGAAGACGTCCTGGAGGCCCATCGCGCCCAGGCCGACCGGCCGCCAGCGGGAGTTGGAGCGCCCGGCCTGCTCGGTCGGGTAGAAGTTGATGTCGACGACCCGGTCGAGGAAGGTGACCGCGGTGCGGACCGTGGAGTCCAGGCGGTCCCAGTCGATCGAGCCGTTCGCCACGAAGGCGCCCAGGTTGACCGAGCCCAGGTTGCAGACGGCGGTCTCGCCGTCGTTGGTGACCTCAAGGATCTCCGTGCACAGGTTCGAGGAGTGCACGACCCGGCCCGGCTCGGCGGTCTGGTTCGCGGTCCGGTTGGAGGCGTCCTTGAACGTCATCCAGCCCTGGCCGGTCTGCGCGAGGGTCCGCATCATCCGGCCGTACAGCTCACGCGCCGGCATCGTCTTGCGGGCCAGGCCCTTGGCCTCGGCCGCGCGGTAGGCCGCGTCGAACTCGTCGCCCCACAGGTCGACCAGCTCGGGGACCTCGGCGGGGGAGAACAGCGACCAGTCGGTGTCCGTGTCGACCCGGCGCATGAACTCGTCCGGGATCCAGTGCGCCAGGTTCAGGTTGTGCGTACGGCGCTGGTCCTCACCGGTGTTGTCGCGGAGCTCCAGGAACTCCTCGATGTCCGCGTGCCAGGTCTCCAGGTAGACCGCCGCGGCGCCCTTGCGGCGGCCACCCTGGTTCACCGCCGCCACGGAGGCGTCCAGCGTCTTGAGGAACGGCACGATGCCGTTGGAGTGCCCGTTGGTGCCCCGGATCAGCGAACCACGGGCGCGGATGCGGGAGTAGGAGAGGCCGATGCCGCCCGCGTGCTTCGAGAGGCGCGCCACCTGGTGGTAGCGGTCGTAGATCGAGTCCAGCTCGTCCTTGGGCGAGTCCAGCAGGTAGCAGGAGGACATCTGCGGGTGCCGGGTGCCGGAGTTGAAGAGCGTGGGGGAGGAGGGGAGGTAGTCCAGCTTGCTCATCAGCCCGTAGAGCGCGGCGACCTCGTCCAGCGCGCGCACCGACTCGTCCTCGGCCAGGCCCGCGGCCACGCGCAGCATGAAGTGCTGCGGGGTCTCGATGACCTGGCGGGTGATCGGGTGGCGCAGCAGGTAACGGCTGTGCAGCGTACGGAGACCGAAGTAGCCGAAGCGGTCGTCCGCGCCGTCCGCCAGGGCCTGGCCGACGAGCTTGTCCAGCGCGGCCGCGTGGAGCGCGACGAAGTCGGCGGTGCGGTCGGCGATCAGGCCCTCGCGGTGGCCGACGGCGACCGAGGCTGAGAAGGACGTCGCGCCCTGGCCTGCGGCCTCGTCGGCGATCGTGCGGGTCAGCAGCCGGGCGGCGAGTTTGGAGTACGCAGGGTCCTCGGAGATCAGCCCCGCCGCCGCCTCCGTGGCCAGCGAGCGCAGCTCGGCCTCGTCGGAGCGGGCGTTGCGCCCGCGCAGCGCGGAGGCGGCGACCCGTCCGGGGTCGGTGTCGGGCAGATCGACGGTGAGGTCGGTCAGGGTCCGCAGCAGGGCGGTCCCGGGTCCGTCGTTCGTGCCTGCTCCGGACGCGGTGGAGGCAGCGGATTCGGTGGCTGAAACCGGATCGGCGGGCGCGATGGTCACTGGGCTTTCCCTCGCTCGGCTGGGGGCCGGCGGCGAGCGGGGGAGCCGGGCAGCACGATGCCCCGCAGGGCAGCACTGCTCACGGCGTCCACCGGCCCATCCGCGAGGCCCGGACGTCTGGCGTCCGGTTCGGTCGAGCCGGACGCGCTGTCGACAGGTCGTCGGACTTCGGGTGTGCAAAAGCACACTGATCACACCGTTGCGGGACAGTTCCGGATTCGCACCGGATTCCCCTGCGGCGACAGCGAGGTCGAGCATACATGTGGGGGGCGCTCGTTGAGGAAGCCCCCACATGTTGTGTCGGCGTGAACAGATGTCGGTATGGCGGTCTGGCTTCTTCGCCCGGCCTTTTCCGTATCGGCGGCGGATACGGGCCCTCGTGCGAGGGCGTGAAAAGGGGCCGCCGCGCCCCTGGGAGGGGTGCGACGGCCCCGTTCGGCCGGTGGTGGTCAGCAGCAGCGGAAGCCCTCGCGGGGATCCGCCTCGCGGGCGTCCGTGCGACTGCGCTCGAAGGCGCGGCGGGTCATGACCGGCGTGTCCGGATCGTGGGACCTGGCGTGCGCCACATAACGGTCGTACGCCGACTCACCGGTCAGTTCCCGGACGTACCAGCGGATCCTTCCGGCCACCCGCCGTACGTCCGCGCCGGTCATGTCCGGCTCCCCGTCCCCGCCGCCTCCTTGCGGATGCCGCCCTCGGGACCGACGCCGGCGGCGGCCAGTTCGGCCTTCTCCTCCTTGGTCGCGACGAGCGAGGCCGGGGCGACGAGCTTGGACTCGACGTACGGCGTCTCGTGGAGCTTGACGCTCTCCGGGTCGCGGATCGCGTTGAAGCAGACCCGGCCGGCGTCCACGAGCACCACGATGATGAGGACGGCGAAGAGCGCGCACAGCACGCCGTCGACGGTGGAGTTGGTGACGACGGTCTGCATGTCGTCCATGGACTTGGCCGGGGGCAGCACCTCGCCCGCGTCGATGCCCGCCTGGTACTTGTCGCGCTGGGCGAAGAAGCCGACCTTCACGTCCGGCGAGAAGATCTTCTGCCAGCTCGCGGTGAGGGTGACCGCCACGTCCCAGGCGAGCGGGACCGCGGTGACCCACGCCCACTTCAGGCGGCCGGACTTGACGAGCAGGGTGGTGCAGACCGCCAGCGCGACGGCGGCCAGCAGCTGGTTGGCGATGCCGAAGAGCGGGAAGAGCTGGTTGATGCCGCCCAGCGGGTCGTGCACACCGACCCAGAGGAAGTAGCCCCAGCCGCCCACCACGACGGCGCTGGCGAACCAGACCCCCGGCTTCCAGCTGACCTCGCGGAACGGCTTGTAGGCGTTGCCCAGCATGTCCTGGAGCATGAAGCGCCCGACCCGGGTGCCGGCGTCCACGGTGGTGAGGATGAAGAGCGCCTCGAACATGATGGCGAAGTGGTACCAGAACGCCTTCATCGCGGTCCCGCCGATCACCGCGGAGAAGATCTCCGACATGCCGAGCGCGAACGTGGGCGCGCCGCCGGTCCGGGAGAGCAGGCTCGCCTCCTCCACGTCCTTGGCGGCCTGGGCGAGGGCGTCCGGGGTGATGGTGAAGCCGAAGTTGGCGACGGCCTGGGAGGCGGACTGGACGCTGTCGCCGATCACGCCGACGGGCGCGTTGATGGCGAAGTACAGGCCCGGGTCGATGATGCAGGCGGCGATCATCGCCATGATCGCCACGAACGACTCGACCAGCATGGCGCCGTAGCCGATCATCCGGATCTGCGTCTCCTTCTGGACCATCTTCGGCGTGGTGCCGGAGGAGACCAGGGAGTGGAAGCCGGAGAGCGCGCCGCAGGCGATGGTGATGAAGACGAACGGGAACATCGAACCGGCGAAGACCGGGCCCGAGCCGCTGGTGGCGAAGTCGGTGACCGCGGGCATCTTCAGGGTCGGCAGCGCGACGACCACGCCGAGGGCCAGCAGCCCGATGGTGCCGACCTTCATGAAGGTGGAGAGGTAGTCGCGCGGGGCCAGCAGCAGCCACACGGGCAGTACGGAGGCGAGGAACCCGTACACGATCATCCAGATGACCAGCGTGCCCGGCTCCAGGGTGAAGAAGCCCGCCCAGGAGGACTCGGCGACCCAGCCGCCGGAGACGATCGCGAGCAGCAGCAGCGCGACGCCGATGAAGGAGACCTCGCTGACCTTGCCGGGCCGCAGGGTGCGCAGATAGACGCCCATGAAGAGGGCGATCGGGATCGTCATGCCGATGGAGAAGACGCCCCACGGCGAGTGGGCGAGCGCGTTCACGATGACGAGCGCGAGGACCGCGAGCAGGATGATCATGATGACGAAGACCGCGATCAGGGCGGCGATCCCGCCGACCGGGCCTATCTCGTCGCGCGCCATCTGCCCGAGCGAACGGCCGTTGCGGCGGGTGGAGAAGAACAGCGTCACCATGTCCTGGACGGCACCGGCGAAGATGACGCCGACGACGAGCCATATCGTGCCGGGCAGATAGCCCATCTGCGCCGCGAGCACGGGGCCGACCAGCGGGCCCGCCCCGGCGATGGCGGCGAAGTGGTGGCCGAACAGGACCCGGCGGTCGGTGGGGTGGAAGTCGACACCGTTGTCCAGCAGCTCGGCGGGGGTCGCACGGTTCTTGTCGACCTTCAGCACCCGGTTGGCGATGAACCGGGAGTAGAAGCGGTACGCGATGGCGTACGAGCCCAGCGCCGCGGCCAGCATCCAGGCGGCGGAGACCTCTTCACCGCGCGAGAGCGCGAGGGTGGCCCAGCCGATGGCGCCGGCCAGGGCGACCAGGCTCCAGACGGCTATGGACTTGGGGGACAGGGTCCGCCGTCCCGGTGCTCGTGGAACCGGTGGTGCTGGTGTGGGCGTTTCCGGCATATCGATCCGTCCCCTCGCGTGATCACTGTCGTAACGTGCGCGAAATCTAGGTGGTACGGCCGCTCTCCGGAACCCCTGTCCGCATACCGGTCGCGTATCGCCGATGTCTCCACCGAAGTTCCGCAGTAAGGACACGGACGGCGGACGGGATCGGTTCACGCGATCCGGCTCCACCGGGGATGACCGAAAACAGGCGGTGGCCCGGGGAGGGAATCCCCGGGCCACCGCCTGTTCGCATGGTGCTGTCTCTCAGTCGGTCGGCCGCTTCAGGCGGGCCACGAACTTGTACCGGTCGCCCCGGTACACCGATCGCACCCACTCCACGGGTTCGCCCTGGCCGTCGATCGAATGACGGGAGAGCATCAGCATCGGCAGCCCCACGTCCGTCCCCAGCAGACCCGCCTCGCGCGGGGTGGCGAGCGAGGTCTCGATGGTCTCCTCCGCCTCGGCCAGGCGGACGTCGTACACCTCGGCGAGCGCGGTGTAGAGCGAGGTGTACTTCACCAGCGAACGGCGCAGCGCGGGGAAGCGTTTGGCCGAAAGGTGGGTGGTCTCGATCGCCATCGGCTCCCCGCTGGCGAGCCGCAGCCGCTCGATGCGCAGCACGCGGCCGCCCGTCGAGATGTCCAGCAGACCGGCGAGCGTGTCGTCCGCCGTGACATAGCCGATGTCGAGCAGCTGGGACGTCGGCTCCAGGCCCTGGGCGCGCATGTCCTCGGTGTACGAGGTCAGCTGGAGCGCCTGGGAGACCTTGGGCTTGGCGACAAAGGTCCCCTTGCCCTGGATGCGTTCGAGCCGGCCCTCGACGACCAGCTCCTGCAGGGCCTGGCGCACGGTGGTGCGCGAGGTGTCGAACTCGGCCGCCAGGGTGCGTTCGGGCGGCACCGGGGTACCGGGCGGCAAGGTATCGGTCATGTCGAGGAGATGCCGCTTGAGCCGGTAGTACTTCGGTACGCGCGCGGTGCGCGTACCGTTGCCGGCCTCGCTCCCCGAACTGCCCCCGTCGGCACCCATGGCCCGCCTTCCCGACGCTTGTGTTGCTGCCGTCACCGGCTCCTCCGTCTGTCGCGGCTCACATGGTGGCACGGTCCGGTCACGGGTCGTCGCCCTCCCTTAGGTGTCGGTCCTATAACGGACGCGAGTGCACTTCTTATACACCCTTGACACCCCTAAAGGTCTAGGCCAAGCTCCCGGTACTGGTCTAAACCATTAAAGACCAGGTCCAGCCCCAGCAGAACTCGTCGAATGTCTTCGCGGTGGGTGGGGTTGCAGCATCCCTGAGGAGGGTTTGACGTGAAGCGCAAGCTCATCGCGGCTATTGG
The DNA here is from genome assembly GCF_014650075.1 of Streptomyces microflavus. Taxonomy (GTDB): domain Bacteria; phylum Actinomycetota; class Actinomycetes; order Streptomycetales; family Streptomycetaceae; genus Streptomyces; species Streptomyces microflavus. The sequence goes on from NZ_BMUG01000004.1 coordinate 76,409, forward strand.
TGTCGCGGGCATGTTGGTTTCGGTCGCGGCATGTGGTTCCGGTGACGGAGACTCTTCGTCGCAGAAGCCGGCCGACCGCAAGGAGAACCTGACCGTCTGGCTCATGGGCGAGGCCCAGTCCACCTGGCCCGAGCTGGTCAAGGACGTCAACGCCGAGTTCAACAAGAAGTACCCGGGCGTCAAGGTCAGCGTTCAGTACCAGCAGTGGGCTGACAAGGTCAAGAAGCTCGACACCTCCCTCGGTGGCGACAAATTCCCGGATGTCGTCGAACTCGGTAACACCGAGACCATGCAGTACATCCTCAATGGTGCGCTCGGGGAAATCGACCCCAAGAAGTACGAGAACTCGGACACCTGGATCAAGGGTCTGAAGGACACCTGCACCTTCGAGGGCAAGACGTACTGCGTTCCTTACTACGCCAGTGCCCGTCTGGCCGTCTACAACAAGGACATGCTGAAGGCCGGCACCGGCAGCGACGTCCTCCCGCAGACCGAGGCCGAGTTCCTCGCCGCGATGGACAAGGTCGACGCCGAGCTGGGCAAGAAGGACAAGCGCGCCTCCTCGCTCTACTTCCCGGGCCGCTACTGGTACGCCGCGATGTCCTACGTCGCTGCCTACGGCGGCAAGATAGCCACGTACGACGAGGGCGCCAAGGAGTGGAAGGGCTCGCTGTCCTCCCCGGAGTCGCAGAAGGGCCTTGAGCACTACGTCAACCTGGTCAAGAAGTACAACAAGGCCGACCAGACGAAGGACGAGCAGGACCACGCCAACGTCATGGCCAACGAGAAGGCCGCCGTGATCTACGGCCAGGCCTGGGAGGCCGGCAGCGTCACCACGGGCGAGAACGGCAACCCGAAGCTCGAGGGCAAGATCGCCACGGCCGGTATCCCCGGCCCCGAGGGCAAGGCCCTCCCGTCCTTCATCGGCGGCTCGGACCTCGCGACGATCTCCAAGTCCAAGGTCCAGGACCTCGGCCAGGAGTGGATCGCCCTCTTCACCAACGCCAAGGGCGGCGACGTCCTCGCGTCGAAGAACGTGCTTCCGAACAACGAGAAGCAGCTCGAGCCGCTGAAGACGAAGCCGGAGACGGCAGCCATCGCCAACGCGGTGCCGGACGCCTGGTTCACGCCGATCGCGCCGGGCTGGGCCTCCATCGAGAAGGAGGAGATCCTGGAGAACCTGCTCCTGGAGATCCTCAAGGGCTCCTCCGTCGCCGACGCCTCCAAGAAGGCCGACGACAAGATCAACGCCCTGATCAACAAGAAGGCCTGACCTTCCGGTCGCCAGGCGGGGCCCGGCAGAGATGCCGGGCCCCCGCCCCCTTTTCAGCAAGTGAACGCCGTGAATTCCGGGGCCCGCCTCGGACCCGCGATGGAAGGTCAGCCACGTGTCTGCCGCTGATACCAAGGCCGTCGGGCCGCCGGTCCCCGTACCACCCGACCCGCAGCCGACCGGGAAGCCGTCGTCCGCCGACGGCGATGCGCCCCGGGTACAGAAGAGGAAGCGGAAGAAGGGTGAGCTCCTCCCCTACTTCCTGATCCTCCCGGCGATCGTGGCGATCGCCGCCGTCTACCTCTACCCGCTCGGCAAGACGGTCATCATGTCCTTCCAGGACATGGGCCGGCGCGAACTGTGGTCCGGAGAGCCCGCCCCCTGGGTGGGCTTCCAACAGTTCACCAACATCCTCGGCGACCCCGAGTTCTGGTGGGTCACCTTCCGCACGATCGTCTTCATGGCCATCTGTGTGACGCTGACGATGGGCATCGGGCTGCTGGTCGCCCTGCTCATGCGCAAGCTCTCCACCTGGGTCCGGCTCGTCCTGACGGTCGCCCTCATCGCCGCCTGGTCGATGCCGCTGATGGTCGCCGCCTCGATCTTCCGGTTCATGGCCGACTCGGACTACGGCTTGATCAACACGTTGATCGCCAAGGTCGTCGGCGAGGACTGGCTCGGCCACAACTGGTACCTCAACCCGATCCAGGGCTTCGGCATCATCACCCTGCTGGTCGTCTGGGGCGCCATCCCGTTCGTCGTCGTCACCCTGTACGCCGCCCTCACCCAGGTCCCCCAGGAACTGGAGGAGGCCGCCGCGCTCGACGGCGCCAGCGCCTACGGCATCTACAAGTTCGTCACCTGGCCGGTCATCAAGCCGGTCTTCACCATGGTCGCCACCCTCTCGGTGATCTGGGACTTCAACGTCTTCGGCCAGATCTGGCTGCTGCGCGGCAACAAGCCCGAGCCGGAGTACGAGACCCTCGGCCTCTACTCCTACTCCAAGGCGTTCGAGTCCACCTCCTTCAGCCAGGGCTCCGCGATCGCCCTTATCACGGTGCTGCTGCTGTCCGGCGTGGCCGTGTACTACCTGCGCCAGCTCATGAAGACGGGAGAGGTCGAATGAGCAGTACGACCGAAACACAGGTGCTGCGCCCCGACCGCAAGAAGAGCCGGCTCCACTTCGACATCATCGGCCTCGGTATCGCCGCGGTCATGATCTTCCCGGTGTACTGGCTGGTCATCAGCGCCCTGCGGCCCAACCGGGAGATCCGCAGCTACAACCAGACCCTGTGGCCCACGTCGATCACCTTCGACAACTTCGTACGGGCCACCGAGATGCCGAACTTCGGCACCGCCATCCAGTCCAGCCTGATCGTCGCCGTCACCGCGGTGGTCGGCGGCATGGTCATCGCGACGCTGGCGGCCCTGGCGATCGGCCGGTTCCGGTTCTTCGGCCGCAAGGCCCTGATCCTGGTCATGATCCTGGTCCAGATGCTCCCGCCGACGGCGATGCTCATCCCGATCTACGCCCAGCTCAACGCCATGGGCGGGATCGACGAGTACTGGGGCCTGATCGTCGTCTACCTGGTCTCCACGCTGCCCTTCGCCACCATCATGATCCGCGGCTTCGTCGTGAACATCCCGGTGGAGCTGGAGGAGTCCGCGATGGTGGACGGCTGCACCCGCTTCCAGGCCTTCCGCCGCGTGATCTTCCCGCTGCTCGCCCCCGGGCTCGCCGCCGCGTCGATCTTCGCGCTGGTCAACGCCTGGAACGAGTACCTGTTCGCGTACATCCTGATCAACGACAACTCCAAGTACACGCTGAACGTGTGGCTGATGACGTTCACCACCGAGCGCGGAACGGACTACGGCGCACTCATGGCGGCCTCGACCATGATCGCCCTGCCCGTCGTCGTGTTCTTCATGATCATCCAGAAGAAGATGGCCGCAGGCCTCACTTCCGGCGCTGTGAAGGGATAGTGCGGGCCCATGACCACCCTCGTTTCCACCACGGACACCCTGACGCGCGACGCGCTCGCGGTGCTCCAGCCCGGATTCACCGGAACCACCGCACCGGACTGGCTGCTGCGCCGCGTCGGTGAAGGGCTCACCGCCGTCGGGCTGTTCGGCCGCAACATCGAATCGCCCGAGCAGCTCGCCGCCCTCACCGCGCGGCTGCGCTCCGAGCGGGACGATGTCCTCGTCGCCATCGACGAGGAGGGCGGGGACGTGACCCGCCTGGAGGTCAGGGACGGCTCCTCGTTCCCCGGCAACTTCGCCCTCGGCTCCGTCGACGACGTCGAGCTCACCCGGGCCGTCGCCCACGAGCTCGGCCGCCGGCTCGCCGCGTGCGGCGTCAACCTGAACTGGGCGCCGTCCGCGGACGTCAACTCCAACCCGGGCAACCCGGTCATCGGCGTACGCTCCTTCGGCGCCGACACCGCTCTGGTGGCCCGGCACACCGCCGCGTACATCGAGGGACTCCAGGCCGCCGGCGTCGCCGCCTGCACCAAGCACTTCCCCGGCCACGGCGACACCGCGGTCGACTCGCACCTGGCGACGCCCCGCATCGATGTGGATCTCGACACCCTGCACGCCCGTGAGCTGCTGCCTTTCCGGGCGGCCATCGCGGCGGGTTCCAAATCGGTGATGAGCGCGCATATCCTGCTTCCCGCACTCGACCCCGACCGTCCCGCCACCCTGAGCCCGCGGATCCTCACCGGTCTGCTCCGTCAGGAACTGGGCTACGACGGTCTGATCGTCACCGACGGTGTGGAGATGGAAGCCATCTCCAGGACCTACGGCATCGAGCGCGGATCGGTCCTTGCGATCGCCGCGGGCGCCGACGCGATCTGCGTCGGCGGCGGTCTGGCCGACGAGGAGACGGTGCTGCGCCTGCGCGACGCCCTCGTCGCCGCGGTGCACAGCGGAGACCTGGCCGAGGAGCGGCTCGCGGACGCGGCCGCTCGTGTACGGGCCCTCGCGTCCTGGACGCAGGGGGCCAGGGGGGACGTCCCGGAGCCGGGCGCGGAAGTGCAGGAGGGGACCGCGCCCGGCACCGGAGTCAGCTCCGACATCGGCCTGGTGGCCGCCCGCCGCGCGGTGAAGGTCACCGGCACCGGCGACCGGCTGACCGAGCCGGGTTACGTCGCGGAGTTCTCCGCGGTGGCGAACATCGCGGTCGGCGACGAGACCCCCTGGGGCATCGCCGCCGGACTCACCCGGCTCCTGCCGGGCACCGAGGTGGCCACGTACACCGGCGAGAGCGCCGACCCGGCGGCCGAGGCGGTCGCGGCGGCGGGGGAGCGGCGCATCGTCGCCGTGGTCCGCGACGAACACCGCCATGCCTGGATGGGCGAGGCGCTGGACGCCCTGCTGACGGCGCGCCCGGACACGATCGTGGTCGAGATGGGCGTCCCGGAGTCCACCCCCAGGGGAGCCCTCCACATCGCCACCCACGGCGCCTCCCGCGTCTGCGGCCAGGCAGCAGCGGAAGCGGTGACGGACATATCCGGCCCGTCGGGCGGGTAATTCGAGCCCGTCCGGCGATTGAGGACAAGGCCGTAAGGCCGGCAAATCCCGTCCGGCGATGACCAAGCGTGCGGGGCGGACAAAATCAAGCCCGTCCGGCGATTGAGGACAAAGCCTCTCGCCGGACGGGCGGCACAACGGCCGAGGGCCGGGACACCATCAGGCGTCCCGGCCCTCAGCCGCGTGCAACGTACGGCTACAGCCCCTGCCACCCCGGCTTCGCCGCATACGTGGCGCGGAAGTAGTCCGCCAGCTTCAGCTTCGACGCGGCGGCCTCGTCCACCACCACCGTCGCGTGCGGGTGCAGCTGGAGCGCCGAGGCCGGCACGATCGAGGCGACCGGCCCCTCCACCGTCTGGGCGACGGCCTCCGCCTTGCCCTCCCCGGTGGCCAGCAGGATCGGGTGCCGGGAGTCCAGGATGGTCCCGATGCCCTGGGTGATCACGTGGTGCGGCACCTGGTCGATGTCGTCGTCGAAGAAGCGCGCGTTGTCCACCCGGGTCTGCTCGGTCAGCGTCTTGATCCGGGTGCGCGAGGCGAGCGAGGAGCACGGCTCGTTGAAGCCGATGTGCCCGTCGGTGCCGATGCCGAGCAGCTGGAGGTCGACCCCGCCGGCCTCCGCCAGCGCCCTGTCGTACGCCTCACAGGCCGCCTGGACGTCCTCGGCGGAGCCGTCGGGGCCCATGAAGGAGGCCTCGGAGAGCCCGAGCGGCTCGACGACCTCACGCAGGACCACGGAGCGGTACGACTCCGGGTGGCCCGCGGGCAGCCCGACGTACTCGTCCAGCTGGCAGATGCGGGCCCGCGAGGCGTCGACGGCCCCGGAGGCGACCTTGGCCGCCAGCGCGCGGTAGATGGGCAGCGGGGTAGAGCCGGTGGCAACGCCGAGCAGGGCGTCGGGCTTGCGGCTGAGCAGGGAGGCGATGGCCTCCGCGATCAGTTCGCCGCCTGCCGTGGCGTCCGGGACGATGACAACTTCCACGCTGTGCCTGCCGATCTGATGAGTGGAACCCTGTGGTATAGACCAATCAAGGGTCCAATCTAGCAGAATCGGGCAGCTGTGCGGTGAACGGCCCGCGCATCGGACCCCCCGCCCGGTCCGCCCTTCCCGCCCGCTGGCGGACCCCGCGATTGCCTGGTCGACTTGTCCGGTACGACACCGCATCGGGAGGCACCCCACATGTCAGCCACCCCTCCGTCCGGCCGCGACGACCAGCGCGATGTGCCCGGCCGCATCATGTCCGGCGAGATGGCCGAGCAGCCCGCGATGCTGCGGCGCATCCTCGAACAGGGCGCGCCCCGCATCCACGAGGTGGCCGCCGAGATCGCCGCCAGGAAGCCCCGCTTCGTCCTGCTCACCGCGCGTGGCACCTCCGACAACGCGGCGCTCTATGCGAAGTACCTGCTGGAGATCCGGCTCGGCCTGCCCTGCGGGCTCGCCTCCATGTCCACCACGACGGCGTACGGGGCCAAGCCCGATCTGCGGGACGTCCTGGTGATCACCGTCAGCCAGTCGGGCGGCTCACCGGACCTGGTGGCCTCCACGAGGGCCGCCCGGGAGGCCGGTGCGGTCACGCTCGCGGTCACCAACAACCCGGACTCCGCGCTCGCCGCCGTGTCCGAGTTCCACATCGACATCCTGGCGGGCCCGGAGAAGGCGCTCCCGGCCACCAAGACGTACACGGCGTCCCTGCTCTCCCTCTACCTCTTCGTGGAGGGCCTGGGAGGCGGTGACGGCACGCAGGCCGCCTCGGTCCTGCCCGACCTGGCGGGCGCGATCCTGGGCCGCCGGGCCGAGGTCAAGGCGCTGGCCTCCCGCTACCGGTTCGCCGAGCGCATGGTGATCACCTCGCGCGGCTACGGCTACCCCACGGCCAAGGAAGCGGCCCTGAAGCTCATGGAGACCAGCTACATCCCCGCTCTCTCCTACTCGGGTGCCGACCTGCTGCACGGCCCGCTGGCGATGGTCGACAACATCTCCCCGGTGATCGCCGTGGTCACCGACGGCCGGGGCGGTGAGGCGCTCCAGCCGGTGCTGGACCGGCTGCGGGGCCGCGGCGCCGACCTGTTCGTGGTCGGCCCGAAGGTGCAGGTGGAGGCGGCCTCGGCGGGCTTCGCGCTGCCGACGTCGGGGGTGCCCGAGGAGTTGCAGCCGATCCTGGAGATCCTGCCGCTGCAGATGCTGGCGTACGAGGTCACCATCGCGCGGGGCCAGGACCCGGACTCACCACGCGCCCTGGCCAAGGTCACGGAGACCCGCTGAGAACAGGCAGAGGTCACAGGCCCCCGGAAACACCCGCGGGCCGCGGCGCCAGGACGGGACCCTCAGCCCGCCCGGCACCGCAGCCCGGAGCTACCTGGCCGGCGGTGTGCGGTGCCTCCGGCCACTGGAGGCACCGGCGCAGTCAGGGCAGAGAGCGCCGGGTGCCTCGGTCCGCTCTCCTGTGCGGGGAGAGCGGAGGTCTTGGTGAACTCATTGTGGACTAGACCAATTGCCCGTGTCCATCCGTGTGCACGACATTCTCCGGCCGCGCACCGCACCCTGTCCATCACCTTCCTGCCCGCCGGAGCCCGGTACACGCGCGCCCCGCCCTGTGGCACGGCCCGCCGGACCGATCGGTTCGAACACTCCCGTTCACCCCGGGTACGCTCCACAGGTGCCCTCCATGAACGACCTCGTCCGCCAGCACACCGCTCTGAGCGATACCGACCTCGAGTGGCTCCATCTGCTGGTCTCGGAGTGGCAGCTGCTCTCCGACCTGTCCTTCGCCGACCTCGTGCTGTGGGTCCCCACCCGCGACGGCACGCGGTACGTCTCCGTCGCCCAGATGCGGCCCAACACCGGCCCCACCTCCTACCAGGACGACATGGTCGGCCACCTGGTGCCGCGCGGCCGCCGCCCGCTGCTCGACGCGGCCCTGGACGAGGGCCGGATCGTGCGCGAGGGCGACCCGGAGTGGCGCGAGGAGGTTCCCGTACGGGTCGAGTCCATCCCCGTACGCCGCGAGGGCCGGGTCCTCGGGGTGATCGCCCGCAACACCAACCTGCTCACCGTGCGCACCCCCTCCCGGCTGGAGCTCACCTACCTCCAGTCCGCCTCCGACCTGGCCCAGATGATCGCCGCCGGGTCCTTCCCCTTCCCCGGCCAGCAGGTCGACATGGACGCCTCCCCGCGCGTCGGCGACGGACTGATCCGGCTGGACGCGGACGGGGTCGTGCAGTACGCCAGCCCCAACGGCCTCTCCGCCTACCACCGCCTCGGCCTCGCCTCCGACCTGGTCGGCCACCACCTCGGCACCACCACCGCCGAACTGGCGCCCTCCCGCGGGCCGGTGGACGAGGCCCTGGTCAAGGTGGCCAGCGGGTACGCGCCGCGCGAGTTCGAGGTGGAGTGCGCGGGCGGGGTGATCCAGCTGCGGGCCATCCCGCTCAAGCCCAAGGGCGTCCGCATCGGCTCGCTGGTCCTGCTCCGGGACGTCACCGAACTGCGCCGCCGCGAACGCGAGTTGATCACCAAGGACGCGACCATCCGGGAGATCCACCACCGGGTGAAGAACAACCTCCAGACGGTGGCCGCCCTGTTGCGCCTCCAGGCCCGCCGGATGGACTCCGAACAGGGGCGCGAGGCGCTCAACGAGGCGGTGCGGCGCGTCGGTTCGATCGCCATCGTCCACGAGACGCTGTCCCAGAACCTGGACGAGCGGGTCGAGTTCGACGAGATCGCCGACCGGGTCATCGCGATGGTCTCGGAGATCTCGCCCGGCAAGGTGACCTGCCGGCGCACCGGCCGCTTCGGCATCCTCGACGCCGAGGTCGCCACCCCGCTCTCCATGGTGCTGACCGAAGTCCTGCAGAACGCCCTGGAACACGCGTTCGTGGTGGGCGATCAGGGCACGGTGGAGGTCTCCGCCGTGCGCGGCGGCTCACCGACCGAGGGCCGGCTCCTCATCACCGTCACCGACGACGGGCGCGGTCTGCCCGAGGGGTTCGACCCGCAGCGGGCCGGCAATCTGGGGCTCCAGATCGTACGGACACTGGTGGAGGGGGAGTTGGGCGGCACGTTCGGCATGGTCCCGGCGCCGGAGCGCGGCACCCAGGTGGTGCTGGACCTCCCGGTGCGCGGCGACAAATGACTGACAGGGCACAGCAGAGCGGGCCCGGACCGTGGTGACGGTCCGGGCCCGCTCCGTGATGCTCACGTTGCGATGCGCTTCGGGGTACTGCGCGCTGCGACTCGAAGGCGGGGCTGTGCGCACGCTCTGTGCGCGCCGCCGGGCTGAGGCGTGTTTCGTGGGGGCGTCGGTCAGGCGCTGGCGTTACGCGCCCGGTTGCGAGCGGCACGGCGCTTCATCGCGCGGCGCTCGTCCTCGCTGAGGCCACCCCAGACGCCGGAGTCCTGGCCGGACTCGAGCGCCCACTGCAGGCACTGCTCCATGACGGGGCAGCGACGGCAGACGGCCTTGGCTTCCTCGATCTGCAGCAGCGCAGGACCGGTGTTGCCGATGGGGAAGAACAGCTCGGGGTCTTCCTCACGACAAACGGCGTTGTGACGCCAGTCCATGGCTGCTACCTCTCCTTGGTATTACACGCTTGTTGCTTGTGAATGTGAACGCTTTCACGAATCCCCCCACAGATGACGGGCCGACTCCCAGAAGAACTGGTCGTGGTCTGTGATGGTGAGGAGGGGTTCTGGCTCTCAGTGGAGGCCGGTGTTGCGGGCCGTCCCGATCGCCATGTAGAGATTCGCAAACCTCGGCGGCGGATACAACCCCTTCTGGAAAGTTTTTTTTGATTCCTCGGTGTCGACTAGGTCACAGCCGCACTTCTAAGGGGTGGGGGCCAGGCCAAACGTTCGAGTTAAAGGACTTTCGGCCCTTCCACTCACACAATCACACGCAGTGCACGGCGTACGCCTGTGAACGTCACGCTCGTACGCAGTCCCAGGTGGTCGCCGTCCATCTGGAAGGGCAGTGGGACCTTTGAATGCAAGGTGAAGTCCGTGAGGTCATGCAGTGAAACGGCGTGCTTCCCGCGGGGCCCTCTGTCAGGGCTCGAAGTGAGCAGCTGGGTGCCGTAGCGGGCCACCGCCGCAGTGGACAGACGCTTCAGTCCGAGGACGTCCAGAGCGGTGTCGAACGAGGCCTTCGGAGAGGCGTACACCGGACGATTCCCCAGGTAGGTCCAGGGGGCGGTGTTGCAGATTATGGAGAGCGCGAGGTCGGTGACGGGGTCCTGGCCGGGCACGTCGAGCGTGATCGTCCCGTGTCTGCGGTGGGCCTCGTCGAGGAACTGCCGCACCACCTGGCGTACGTACAGCGCATGGGTCGAACGCTTGCCGTGCTCGCGTTTCTGTTCGACCCGGCCGACCACTCCGGCGTCGAAGCCGAGACCGGCACAGAAAGTGAACCAGCGTTCGGGAACGGACTCGTCCTCGGTGCCCGGGGTGCCGGCCGCGAGGCCCAGGCCGACCGTGCGCTCGCTTTGGTGCTCCAGGGCGTCCAGGATCGCGCCGGTCGCCTCCACCGCGTCGTTGGGCAGCCCCAGGGCGCGCGCGAAGACATTGGTGGAGCCGCCGGGGACCACGGCGAGCTTCGGGACGCCGTCCACGTCCGGGCCCCGGTGCAGCAGCCCGTTCACGACCTCGTTCACCGTGCCGTCACCGCCGAGCGCGACCACCAGATCGATGTCGTCGCTGTCGGCCGCCCGCCGCCCCAGATCCCGGGCGTGACCCCGGTACTCCGTGGTCACCGCCTCCAGCTTCATCTCGCTGGCCAGAGCATGGATGAGTACGTCACGGGTGCGCGCACTGGTGGTGGTAGCTGCCGGGTTGACCACGAGAAGTGCGCGCATGCCCGTCAGAGTACCTACCGGGCGGTTCGGCCCTGAAGTCGCGGTTCGCTGCGCTCCCGACCCGTCACGCTCCGTGATCCTCACCCGTACGTGACATGCGCCGCGCCCACGCACCCCGGCTTCACTTCCGGGCCCCGGGGATGCCAACCTGAAAGGCGTGAGCACTCAAGCGACCTCGTCCTCCCCCTCGCCCGCCGCGGCGGAGCGCCCGAGAAGGATCACCGCCCTCGCCGGGATCAACGCCCTCGAAGGCGCCGCGCTCGCGGTCAGCGGGCTCTACCTGCTGGTGATGGGGGTGCTCGGGCGCCCCGAGAGCCCGCAGCAGGCGGAGACGGTCGGCATCACGCTGATCGCACTGGGCGCCATCCCGCTCGCCGCCGCCCGCGGCCTGCTGCTGCTGCGCGGCTGGAGCCGGGGCCCGGCGCTGATCACCCAGATCATGGCGCTGCCCGTGGCCTGGACGCTGCTGCGCTCCCAGGGCGCGCTGATCCCCGCCGGGATCGTGCTGGCGGCGGTCGCCGTGACCGGTCTGACGCTCGTGCTGAACCCGGCGACCACCCAGATCCTCGGCCTGCGCAGGGGCGCCGGAGCCGACCCCGAGGCCTGAGCCCCGGGGCCTGGGCCCCGGGGGCCGCGGCCCCCGGGAACGGCCGTCCTGCTACTCCTCGACGAGCAGGCGCTCGCGCAGCTGGGCCAGGGTGCGGGCCAGCAGCCGGGAGACGTGCATCTGCGAGATGCCGACCTCCTGGGCGATCTGCGACTGGGTCATGTTCCCGAAGAACCGCAGCAGCAGGATCCGCTTCTCACGCGGCGGCAGGTCCTCCAGGAGCGGCTTGAGCGACTCCCGGTACTCCACGCCCTCCAGCGCCTCGTCCTCCGAGCCCAGCGTGTCCGCGACCGCGGGGGACTCGTCGTCCGTGTCCGGCACGTCCAGCGAGAGCGTGCTGTACGCGTTGGCCGACTCCAGGCCCTCCAGCACCTCCTCCTCGGAGATGCCGAGCCGCTCGGCCAACTCGTGCACCGTCGGTGAGCGGCCGTGCTGCTGGGAGAGCTCGGCGGTGGCCGTGGTCAGCGAAAGACGCAGCTCCTGCAGCCGGCGGGGCACCCGCACCGCCCAGCCCTTGTCCCGGAAGTGGCGCTTGATCTCGCCGACGACCGTGGGGGTCGCGTACGTCGAGAACTCCACGCCCCGGTCCGGGTCGAACCGGTCCACCGACTTGATCAGCCCGATCGTGGCGACCTGCGTCAGGTCGTCCAGCGGCTCCCCGCGGTTGCGGAAGCGCCGGGCCAGGTGCTCGACCAGCGGCAGATGCATCCGCACCAGCCGGTTGCGCAACTCCGCCTTCTCCGCGGAGCCGTCGGGAAGCTCCCGCAACTCGATGAACAGGGCCCGGGCCCTGCTGCGGTCGTGGGGATCGTGGTGCCCGTGCTCGCTCATCTGGCCCGCCCGCTCCTGGGACTGCTCCACCGCGACGTTGAGGCTCTGGGACCCGTCCGCTCCGTCCACCGGATGCGGCCGGGCCTGTTGCTCCGGGATGCCTGCCGGCCGCACCACCCCGGTTCGGATCGTCTCGTCCCGCACAGGACCGTCCCCGTTCCCGTCGCTCACGCCGGCCCGGGGCCCGCGCCGCGCTGTTTGTAGAGGCTGATGCTGACCGTACGGTCGTCGGCGACCGTCGAGTCGACCTTGCCGGCCAGTGCGGAGAGCACCGTCCAGGCGAAGGTGTCACGCTCGGGTGCGCGGCCGTCCGTCGTGGGGGCCGACACCGTCACCTCAAGGGAGTCGTCGACGAGTCGGAAGACGCAGCTGAGGACGGAGCCGGGCACGGCCTGCTGAAGCAGGATCGCGCAGGCCTCGTCGACCGCGATGCGAAGATCCTCGATCTCGTCGAGAGTGAAGTCCAAACGCGCTGCGAGACCGGCCGTGGCCGTTCGCAGCACCGACAGGTAGGCACCCGCAGCGGGCAGCCGGACTTCTACGAAGTCCTGATTCCCGGGCTCGCCTGCGATCTGGGACACCCTCACCTCCAAGGTGGCACAAACTCTTTCGAGGTTCCGGGAAGGGTGGCCCGGAGCCATGCGGTCGGTCGACGGTTCTCAGCTCGGCGACGCTATCGGATCCATGATGCAGTGTCGCCCGCACCCCATCCCCCGGCCGTCACTCATGGTAAACCCATGAGTACACACAGTGGCTAGGGGTCTGCGGCGTCCAATTACGAAGAACCGGCGCCGGATTGACGTACCCAGACGTCAGACGATCGAACCGTCCTCGAAGCACCAGCGCCAGCTCTCGCCCGGCTCGAAGCTCCGCATCACCGGGTGACCGGTCTCCCGGAAGTGCCCGGTGGCGTGCCGCAGGGGCGAGGAATCGCAGCAGCCGACGTGCCCACAGGTCAGGCAGAGCCGCAGCTGCACGGGGTGGGTCCCCGCGGTCACGCACTCGGGGCAGGTCTCCCCGAGCGGTACGGGTTCGGGGCGTGGCAGATCCGCTACGTGCGCACACTCGCTCATGATGGGCAGGTTACGACGGATCCGAGGACGGTGAGATGGACGCGCTGCCGCTGGTGGCACTGGTCGCGGCCAGTGCCGCGGTCGCCGGTGCGGCGCGCCGCACCCCCATTCCGGCCCCGCTCGTCCTGGTCGCCGTCGCCCTCGTCGTGGGCCTGCTGCCGGGCGTCCCGACGTACCACCTCGACGCGCACGTGGTGCTCCCGCTGCTGCTGCCACCGCTGCTCTACACGGCGGCGGTGGACAGCTCCTACCTCGACCTGCGGGCCAACATCCGGCCGGTCGCGCTGCTCTCCGTGGGGTACACCCTCTTCGCGACCATGGCGGTGGGCTGGCTGGCGTACCTCGTGATCCCGGAGCTGCCGCTCACCGCCGCGCTCGTCCTGGGGGCGGTCATCGCGCCGCCGGACGCCGTGACGGCCGCCGCGATCGCGCGCCGGGTCGGGCTGCCCGCCCGCGTCACGACCATCCTTCAGGGTGAGTCGCTGGTGAACGACGCGACGGCGATCACCGCCTTCCGGGTGGCGCTCGCCGCCGCGGTCGGGGAGGGGATGAGCTGGGGCGAGGGGATCGCCGAGTTCCTGCTGGCCGCGGTCGGCGGGGTCGGGGTCGGTCTGCTGCTGATGGTGCCGCTGCACTGGCTGCGCACCCACCTGAAAGAGGCCCTCCTCCAGAACACGCTCTCTCTTCTGATCCCGTTCGTGGCGTACGCGGCGGCCGAACGGGTGCATGCCTCCGGCGTCCTCGCCGTGGTCGTCGTCGCCCTCTATCTGGGACACCGCTCCTGGCAGGTCGACTTCGCCACCCGCCTCCAGGAGGCGGCTGTCTGGAAGATGGTCGCCTTCATCCTGGAGTCCACCGTCTTCGCCCTGATCGGGCTGCAACTGCCCTTCGTCCTGAAGGGGCTGGAAGCGGGCGGGGTGACGGAGGCTGTCGGGTACGCGGTCATCGTGTTCGTCGCGGTCGTCGTGGTCCGCTTCGTCTGGGTCTACCCCGCCACCTATCTGCCCCGCTGGCTCTCCAAGCGGGTACGGGAACGGGAGCCCGGCACCGACTGGACGGCACCCCTGATCGTCGGCTGGGCGGGCATGCGCGGTGTCGTCTCGCTCGCCGTCGCCTTCTCCATCCCGCTGGTCACCCACGACGGCGAGCCGTTCCCGGGCCGCAACCTGGTGCTGTTCCTGACCTTCACCACCGTCATCGCCACGCTGGTGATCCAGGGCCTGACCCTGCCCGTCCTCGTCCGCGTACTGAAACTGCCGGGACGTGACCCGCAGAAGGAGACGCTCATCGAGGCGCAGGCCCAGAGCGAGGCCTCGGTGGCCGCCGAGGCCCGGCTGGACGAGCTGCTCGCCGACCCGCACAACAGCCTGCCGCCGCCGCTGGCCGACCGGCTGCGGAGCGTGCTGGACCGCCGCCGCAACGCCGTCTGGGAGCGCCTGGGGACGGCCGACCCGGTCACGGGTGAGTCGGCGGACGACACCTACCGCCGACTCTCCCGCGAGATGATCGAGGCCGAGCGCGAGGTCTTCGTCCGGCTCCGGGACGAGCGGCGGATCGACGACGAGATGATGCGTACGCTGCTGCGCCGGCTGGACCTGGAGGAGGCGGCCGCCTACCGGGAGACGGACGACTCCTGAGGGGGCTGTTCCTGCGGGGCCGGCGTTTCGGAGGTGGCCGTGATCACGGCGCTCACCCGGGTGCCCGGTGCGAACGCCCCCTCCTCGGCCAGGACCGTCAGCGCGAACAGCAGTTTGGCGACGTAGACCCGCTCGACCGGCAGCCCGTGCCGGTCCTCGAAGTCCGCGGCGAAGGCGTCCAGTTCCGGGGTCGTACGGGCGTAACCGCCGAAGGTGAAGCGCTCGTCCAGCGACCAGTGACCGGCCGGTCCGCCGAACGCCTCGCGCTGGAGTTCGGTGACGGCCGCCCCGAGGAAGCCGCCGCGCAGCACCGGTATGCCCAGGGCGCGCTGCCCGCCGTCCAGCCCGGCCGCCAGCCCGGCCAGGGTGCCGCCGGTCCCGCAGGCCACGGCCGCCACATCGGTGTGCCCGCGCAACTCCCGCCCCAGCGCTGCGCAGCCCTGTGCGGCCAGGGCGTTGCTGCCGCCCTCCGGGATCACCTCCACGTCCCCGAACAGGCTCAGCAGCCCCTCCAGGACCTCGGGTGAGGCCTTCGCCCGGTAGGTCGTACGGTCCACGAAGTGCAGCCGCATGCCGTCGGCGGCGCACCGGGCGAGCGAGGGGTTGAGCGGCCGGTGCGCCAGCTCGTCGCCGCGCACCACACCGATGGTGGGGAAACCCAGCAGCCGGCCGGCCGCGGCGGTGGCCCGCAGATGGTTGGAGTAGGCGCCGCCGAAGGTCAGCAGGGTCCGCCCGGCGGCCGCCTCCAGGTTGAGGGCGAGTTTGCGCCACTTGTTGCCCGGCAGATCGGGGTGGATCAGGTCGTCCCGCTTGAGCAGCAGCGTGATCCTGCGCCGGGAGAAGCGGTCGTCCCGGACCTCCTGCAACGGGGACGGCACCCGGGGGCGCAGGAGGGTCTCGGGGCGGGGCGGGTGGTTCACGCGTCCATTGTGGCGCGCCTCGATGATGCCGTCCTGGGCGCCGTCCCGGGCGCCTTCTTATGCGCTCGCCAGCCAGAGGTCCGGGCCGAACACCTCGTAGTGGATGTCGGCCGGACGCACCCCCGCCTCCAGCAGCAGGGCGCGGACCGTGCGCATGAAGGGGAGCGGGCCGCACAGATAGGCGTGGGTGCCCGGCAGCACGGTGATGCCGTTCAGGTCGACGAGCCCTGTGCGGTGGACCGGGTGCCCGGCCTCCGGGGCCTCGTACCAGAAGTGCGGCTCCGCCTCCGGGAGCTTCTCCGTCAGCCGGAGGTGGTGGGTGCGCAGGGCGTGGTCGGCGGGCGAGCGGTCGCCGTGCACCACGGTGACCGGGCGGTCGTGGCCCTGCTCGGCCAGGTGCTCCAGCATCGACAGCATGGGGGTGCAGCCGATTCCCGCCGAGGCGAGCAGCAGTGGTGCGTCCAGGTGGTCGAGGACCAGGTCCCCGTAGGGGACGGAGACGCGCAGCCGGTCGCCCGCGCGGGTGTGCTCGTGCAGGTGGCGGGAGACCTCGCCGTCGGGGGCCGCCTCCCCGCGGACCCGCTTCACCGTGATGGAGCGCAGCCGGGAGCCCGGGGAGGAGGAGAGGCTGTACTGGCGTATCTGCCGGGCCCCGTCCGCCAGTACGACCTGTACGGAGACGTACTGGCCGGGCCGGAAGGCGGGGGCGTCACCGCTGTCCGCCGGGCGCAGGTGGAAGGTGGCCACGTCTTCGGTCTCCTCGATCCGGGCGGCGACCTCCCACTCCCGCCACACATCGCCCGCCGCGACGCCCTGCTGGGCGTAGAGCCGCGCCTCCATGGCGATCAGGGCGTTGGCCATCAGCCAGTAGACCTCGTCCCAGGCTGCGGCGACCTCAGGGGTGACCGCGTCGCCCAGTACGTCGATGATCGCGGCGAAGAGATGGGTGTGCACCACCTCGTACTGCTCGGGGGTCACCCCCAGTGAGGCGTGCTTGTGGGCGATCCGGTCCAGCATCACGTCGGGCCGGGTGCCGGGGTGCTCGACCAGTGCGGTCGCGAAGGCGGCGATGGATCCGGCCAGTGCGGTGCGCTGGTCGCCCGATGCCTGGTTGCCCCGGTTGAACAGATCGCGGAGCAGTTCGGGGTGGGCCTCGAAGAGCTTCTCGTAGAAGAGGCCGGCTATGTCCCCGATGGCCGCGCCGACGGCGGGGAGGGTGGCACGGACGGTGGCGGTGGACCGGTCGGAGAGCATGGCTGAGGAGCTCCTCTATTAATTGGTATTCAGGATGCGTATTTTTGGGCGGCGGCGGGTGACGGTGGCGGGCGACGAGGTGGTCCGTGGGTGGGGTGAAGGGGGGTGGGGAGTCGGGGGAGTCCCGGCTCAGTCCGGTGGCGGTCCGCTGCCGATGCCGAGCAGCAGGGGCCCGGTGGGGGAGGCGACGAGATCCGTGACGGTGATCGGGTCGAGCGAGGCGTAGAAGGCGTCCTGGGCCTTCCGCAGGGCGCCGCGCAGCCGGCAGCCGGATCGCAGCGGGCAGGGTGTGGTGCCCTCGCACTCCACGACGTCGTCCGTGCCCTCCAGCTCCCGGACGAGGGCGCCGATCGAGGCTGAGTGCCCGGCCGTGGTCAGCGTGAGTCCGCCGCCCCGGCCGCGGCGGGCGTCGAGCAGGCCGAGGTGCTGGAGGCGGGCGACGACCTTGGCCGTGTGTGTGTAGGGCACCCGCATGGTGTCCGCCACCTCGCGCGTGGTGGGCGGCTCGGCGCCCTCGGCGACCGCCAGCCGCATGAGGACGCGGAGCGCCACATCGGTGAACCTGGTCAGCCGCATGACTCCACCCTAGATAAGTGGCATCTGTGATGCAACTTTCACGGTCCGCGGGGCGACGGGGAGCAACGTGCCCCACCCGAGGGCTGATTAGTCACACTCTTTTGTGTAATGGCGGGCGACGTCCTCTGCTGAAAGGCTTCTCCAGCAGGTCAGCCCAAGATCGAAAGGACGTCAGATGTCCGTTGGTGAAGAGGTTCGCGACACGCAGGCGCCGCCGCAGCAGAGTCTGGGGACGGCAGCTGCGCGGAACCTCGCGACGACCACCAAGTCCGCGCCGCAGATGCAGGAGATCACCTCGCGGTGGCTGCTGAAGATGCTGCCGTGGGTGCAGGTACAGGGCGGTACGTACCGGGTGAACCGTCGGCTCAGCTATTCGGTCGGTGACGGCCGGGTGACCTTCGTCCAGACCGGGGACCGGGTCTCCGTGATCCCCGCCGAGCTGGGGGAACTGCCCGCTCTGCGCAATTTCGGGGACGAGGAGGTCCTCGCCGAGCTCGCCCGCAGGTGCGAGCAGCGGGACGTGGCCGCAGGGGAGGTGCTCGCCGCATCGGGGGACGCGGCGGACCGGGTCTTCCTGCTGGCGCACGGCAAGGTGGAGAAGATCGGCTCCGGTCTCTACGGGGACGAGACGGAGCTCGAAGTGCTCGCCGACGGCGCGTACTTCGGCGACCAGAGCCTGGTCGACGCCGACGCCGTCTGGGAGTACACCGCCCGGGCCGTCACCGCGTGCACGCTGCTGACGCTCAGCCGCGCGGATGTGTTCAACCTGGCGGAGCGGGCCGAGCCGCTGCGCGCCCACCTCGCCGGTCTGCTCTCCATCCCGCATCAGCGGACCAACAAGTACGGCGAGGCGGCGATCGACCTCTCCGCCGGCCACGTGGGCGAAGCCGTCGTCCCGCACACCTTCGTCGACTACGACGCGGCGCCCCGCGAGTACGAGCTGAGCGTCGCCCAGACCGTGCTCAAGGTGCACAGCAGGGTCGCCGACCTCTACAACCAGCCGATGAACCAGACCGAGCAGCAGTTGAGGCTCACGGTCGAGGCGCTGCGCGAGCGCCAGGAGCACGAGCTCATCAACAACCGGGAGTTCGGCCTCCTCAACAACTGCGACTACGGCCAGCGGCTCCAGCCGCACGACGGGGCACCCAGCCCCGACGACATGGACGAGCTGCTCTCGCGCCGGCGCGGATCGAAGCTCTTCCTCGCCCACCCGCGCGCCATCGCCGCCTTCGGCCGCGAGTGCAACCGGCGCGGACTGGTCCCGGAGAGCGTGGACATCGGCGGTCACCACGTGCCGGCCTGGCGCGGGGTGCCGATCTTCCCGTCCAACAAGATCCCGGTCACCGATGCCCGCACCACCTCCATCATCTGCATGAGGACCGGTGAGGCCGAACAGGGCGTCATCGGCCTCCAGCAGACCGGAATCCCGGACGAGATCGAGCCGAGCCTCTCGGTCCGCTTCATGGGCATCGACGAGCAGGCGATCATCTCCTACCTCGTGACCGCGTACTACTCCGCCGCCATCCTGGTACCGGACGCCCTCGGCGTACTGGAGAACGTGGAGGTGAGCCGCTGGCGCTGACCCCGTGTCACCCCCGCGGGCCCGGTCGGCCGACACCGGCCGGGCCCCGGGGCCCCGCCCCATCGCACCGCCCCAGGGAGTGACCGTGACCATGACCAGTACGGACGCAGCGACGGAAGGGCACGAGGCTGCGGCGCTGCTGGAGCGCACCCGCCGACTCGTCGACCCGCATCTGCGATCGGCCGTGGAATCGCTGCCCGGTGGCATACGCCGGATCGCGATGTACCACTTCGGCTGGGAGAACGCCGACGGAACCCCCGCCGCCGGACAGGCGGGCAAGGCCATCCGGCCGGCGCTCGTGCTGGCCGCCGCCCGGGCACTGGGCGGCGATCCGGAACGCGCCGTGCGCGCCGCCGTCGCCGTCGAGCTGGCGCACAACTTCACCCTGCTCCACGACGACGTCATCGACGAGGACACCACCCGCAGACACCGGCCCACCGCGTGGGCCGTCTTCGGCGTCCCGGACGCGATCATCACCGGCGACGCCATGCTGGCCCTCGCCCAGCGGCTGCTGGCCGAGGACACCCACCCGGCCGCACAGCGGGCATCCGCCCGCCTCTCCACCTGTGTCATCGAGCTCTGCGCGGGCCAGCAGGCCGACTGCGCCTTCGAGGAGCGCGGCCCCGACGAGGTCACCCTGGACGAGTGCCTGACCATGGCGACCGCCAAGACCGGTGCCCTGCTCGGCTGTGCCTGTGCGCTCGGCGCCCTCTACGCCGGGGCGGAGGACCGGGCGGTCCGGGCCATGGACGGCTTCGGGCGGGAGGCCGGCCTGTCGTTCCAGCTCATCGACGACCTGATCGGCATCTGGGGCGACCCGGCCCGCACCGGCAAACCCGTCGGCGCGGACCTTGCCGCCCACAAGAAGTCGCTGCCCGTGGTGGCGGCCCTGACCTCCGGCACCCCGGCCGCCGCCGAGCTCGCCGCGCTCTACCGGGGGCCCATGACCACCTCCGCGGAGGTGGACCGGGCGGCCGACGCCGTGGACCGGGCCGGCGGCCGGGACTGGGCCCAGGTCTGTGCCGCCGACCGGATGGCCCGGGCGGTCCACCACCTCTCCCGGGCGGTCCCCGAACCCGGCGGGGCCGGTGACCTGCTGGCCCTGGCCGAATTCGTCACCCGCCGGACCAGCTGACCGGCCCGCCCCGACCGGCTCCCGCCCCTCAACTCCTATGATTCCGGAGGCTCATCGGGAGCCGGAAGCAGTGGGCGAAGGGGCGGGAGCCGGTCATGGGCATACGCATACGGCAGGCGGGCCAGGACGACAGGGAGCTGGTCGTATCGGTCCTGGAGGAGGCATTCCACCACGACCCGGTGAGCAGCTGGGTCTTCCCCGAGGAGGCGCACCGGCGGGCGGTGCACGGCAAGTTCCTCGGCGTCTTCGCCGACATCACCCTCGCCGAAGGCCGTATCGATGTGGCGGAGGACGGCGCCGCGGTGGCCCTGTGGCTGCCGGTGCCCGCCGGTGCGCCCGAGGAGGAGGACCCCACACCCGCCCTGATGCGGCAGACCGCCGACCCCGACAACGAGCGGTGCGAACTGGTCGGAAGGCTGACCGGGAAGGTGCACCCGCACGACCGCGCCCACTCCTACCTGCTCATGATCGGTGTCTCCCCGCAGCGCCAGGGGGAGGGGGTCGGGGCCGAGCTCATCCGGGCGGAGCTGGACCGCTGCGACCGTGACGGCGTGCCCGCCTACCTGGAGGCGAGCAGCGCCCGCAGCCGTTCGCTCTACGAACGGCTCGGCTTCCGCTTCCTGGGAAGCGCCGTCGAACTGCCCGACGGCCCGTCGATGTGGCCCATGTGGCGTGAGCCGCAGGCGGGTTGACCCGTCGGCGGAGGGTGGCACCGGGGCCGTACCGGACAGGGACTACAGTCCCTGCTCATGACAGATGAGTCGTGGGCCGGCTGGTACCGGGACCGCAACGGTTCCGATGCCGTCGTTCTCACCACGGACGGACAGCAGCTCCGGATCCGGATCAGAGGGGTCGACTTCGAGGGCGAGAGCCTCGACGACCTGGCACCGGTGTCGGGCACACCTCCGGAGAGCGGGATGTTCGCCCTGGCGGACGGCGCGCTCACCGACTGCGTACTGGAGTGGGACCTCCCGCTGCCCGTCCTCGTCGCGGGCGCCCTGCGCCAGGCCACCCTCGGCTGCCTGCTCTCCCTGCGCCGGGTCGACCCGGACCTCTACCTCACCCTCCACCTGGACGGTGCGGTGTACGAATCCGCCCGCGCCGAGAGCGACTTCGCCGCCGCGCTGACGGCGATCCAGCGCGTCCTCCCGGACGGCATCCAGCTCCAGACCTGCATCGCCTGCGCCTTCTCCGACTACTTCCCGGCCCCCGGCCGCGGCCTCTCCGGCGGCCTCGCCTGCTTCCGCGGGGCCAAGGACGCCTACCGGGACACGGAGGGCGAGGACGCCGTGCTGGACCTGTGGGACCGGCGGACCGGATTCGTCCAGGAGATCTGGAGCTGCAAGGAGTTCGAGGTGCGCCCGCTCCGGGGCGCCGGAACCGGCCACCGGGGAGCCTTCCCGCTCGAACCGGCCTGAGACCCGGCACCTTCCCACCTGCCCACCCCTGCCCCGTACCGCAACTCCGGTACGGGGCAGGCCTGTTCCCGCACCCGCACCAGGGCGTGGTGCCCGCCGCCGCAACGCCATTGCCTCACCTCTACTTGTTCTACTAACATGCGAACAACGGAGGTTTCCATGACACGCAAGAACCTTGGCCGCGCCACACTCGCGGCCCTGCCCTTTGTCCTCGCCTTCCTCATCCACCTGATCCTCTTCATCGTCCTCAAGGACCGTCTGCCCACCCGGCTGGCCGGCCACTTCGACGTCTCCGGAGACGCGAACGGCTATGTCGACCGCACCGCCTACGTCCTCGCCACCGCCCCGGTACTGCCCGTGCTCGGCGCCGTGTGGGTCCTCATGGTGGTCCGCGGAAGGATGTACGGGCGCGCCCACAGCCTGCTCATCGGCGGCGGCTGGGCCCTTGCCGCCTTCCTCCAGTACGTGCTCGGCGCCGCCCTGATCGTCAACCTGGACACACCCGAAGGGGGGCCGGCGGGCAGCTTCCCCATGTGGCACCTCGCCGTCGCCTTCGGAGTGGCCGCCCTGGCCGGAGCGGTCGGGCTGCTGCTGACCAGGCTGGTCCCGGCGCCGGAGGACCCCGACGCGGGGAAGGGCCCCGCCGACCGCGAGCGGATCGTGCTCGCCGACGGTGAGGTGGCCGGCTGGGCGCGCACCACCGGCGCCTGGTGGACGCCGGTGGGCGCCCTGGTGCTCGCGGCCACCGCCACAGGTTTCGGCTACGGGGGCAACTGGTACGTCGGCACCGCCCTGTTGGCCCTCACCCTGCTGGTGCTCGCCTTCAGCCGCGCCCATGTCACCGTGGACCGGCGCGGCCTCACCGTCTCCGGCCTGCTGCCCTGGCCCCGCGTCCAGGTCCCGCTGGAGCGCATCGAGTCGGCGGACAGCCGGCAGGTCAACGCCGTCGCGGAGTTCGGCGGCTGGGGCTACCGCATCCGTCCCGGCCGCACCGGCTTCATCGTCCGCTCGGGCGAGGCCATCGTCGCCCGGCAGACCGGCGGTCGTGAATTCGCTGTCACCGTCGAGGACTCCGCGACCGGCGCCGCCCTGCTCAACACCCTCGTCGACCGGAACCGGGCGGGGCGCTGACCATGCTGTTCCGGCTCGACCCCACCTCCACCGTGCCGCTCGGCGACCAGATCGCGGCCTCGGTGCGCCGCGCGGTCGCCGACTCCACGGTGACCCCGGGCGAGCGGCTCCCCGCCGCCCGGGTGCTCGCCGAATCCCTCGGGGTGAACGTCCACACGGTGCTGCGTGGCTACCAGCGGCTGCGCGAGGAGGGGCTGATCGAACTGCGCCGCGGCCGCGGTGCGGTGGTCACAGCGGGAGCCTCGCCCCGCCGGGCCCAGCTGCTGGAGCGGGTCCGCGAAGTGGTCGCGGACGCCCGGGAGCTGGGCATGACGGAGGAGGAGCTGCTGACGCTGGTCCGCGCGGAACTGTCCACCTGACGCCACCGTAGGCGTACGCCGGCGGTTCACCGACGGGAGAGGGCCGTTCCGCGTCCGGAACGGCCCTCTCCTCATGCGATGCCCGGGGTCAGGAGGCGGTACCGGCCAGAGCGGCGGCGAAGCCGTTCTGCCAGAGGTAGTTCACCCGCGACCGCTCGTTGGCGTCCGGCTGGGCGTTGGTGCACGACGGGCCGGGGCCGCCACCGGACATCAGCTGGCTGCACGGACCGGAGTAGGTGTCCGGCAGGCCGAGCACGTGCCCGGTCTCGTGCGTGGTGACGCGGGTCGAGTTGTACTGCTGGTTCTGCCGGTAGTCCAGGAAGATGAAGCCCCGGCCGTGCCCGTTGGTCGAGGCGTACGAACCGCGCGGGTCGTTGCCCTCGCGGTAGGTGAAGTCGGCGTTGGAGCCTTCCTGGAGCCGGACGTTGGAGACCGAGCTGTTCCAGATCCGCGTGCTGTTGGCTATCTGGGTGCGGAAGCTCGGGGCGGAGGCCGTGCTGTAGGTGACGGTGACGGCCAGGACGCCCGGGTTGGCGGCCCGCTTCTCGGCGACGGACTTCATGACCGCGTCGAAGAAGGCCCGGTTCGCGGCGGCGTTCTCGCCCGACCCGTTGTACGCGGCGATGGTGGCGGGGGTGGAGGCGGCAGGGGCAGGAGCGGCGGAGACCGCGGGAGCCGTACCCAGCGCGGCGACGAGGCCGAGCCCGGCGATGGCGGAGGCGATGGCGGTCCGGAGGTGTCTCATGGGGGATTTCTCCTACTGTCCGGTGAACCCACGCCGTGGGGGTTGTCCGCTGAACGGACGGGGCGCGGGGCGGTACGGGGAGAGTGTGGGGGAGCGGACACCCGCCGGGGATGATGCCAACCTGCGATAGCACCGCCCTATCCCCGCCTCCGCCGAGCCGCGCCACCATGACATCGCTCGATGTCGTACCACCCAACACTCCCTGAATTAACGCCCTTTGATGCGGTTGTGGCCGCTGGTGCCACAGGCGTGGCCGGTCGTAGTCTCCGCACCATGGAGCTTGAGGTAAGGCACCTCAGGGCGCTGTGCGCCATCGCCGACGCGGGCAGTCTGCACCAGGCGGCGCGCAGGCTCGGCGTCAGCCAGCCCTCCCTGACCACCCAGCTGCGCCGGATCGAGAACTCGCTCGGCGCCGAGCTGTTCAGCCGCGAACGCACCGGCTGCCGCCCGACTCCCCTGGGGCGGGCCGTCCTCAGCCGGGCCCGGCCGCTCGTCGACGGGATGAGCGCCCTGGTCACCCACGCCCTGGCCGAGGCGGACGCCACCCGCTCCCGGGGCCCCCGGCTGCGCATCGGCTCCACCGCGAGCCGGGTCATCGGAAGCTGGCTCCGCCGACTGCGGGTCGCCCTGCCCGGTACGGAGATCTCGCTGCGGGTCGACGTATCGGCCCACGCCCTCCTGCGCTCGGTCGAGGCGGGCCGCCTGGACGTCGCCTTCGTGCACGAGGTGGAGGGCTGCCCGCTGGCCCTCCCGGCCGGCCTGGACCAACGCGTACTCCTGGACCGCGAACCGCAGTTCATCTCCCTCTCCCGGGACCACCCGGCCGCCCGCCGCCGCGTCGTGGAGCTCGGGGACCTGGCCGGGGACCGGTGGATGGTCGATCCGACGGTGGACGGCGAGTGGGACGGGGTACGCCGGGTGCTCGGCGCCGCCGGGCTCGACCCGCCGGTCCTGCACGGGGATTACCTCACCGCGGCCTCCCTCGTCGTGCTCGGCGAGGCCGTCGCGCCCTGCCAGCCCACCTCCGGACCGCGCGACGACATGGCGATCCGCCCGCTGCGCGACGACCCGCTCGCCGTCCGGCTGCTCCTGGTCTCCCGGCCGGAGACGGACACCTCGGTGGCGTACGCGGAGCTGGAGGAGGCCTATCGGGAGGCGGCCCGGCGCTCCAGCGGCTACTACGAATGGCTGCTGCGCCACCGCAGCCCGCTCGCCCGCACGCCTTGAACCCCTGACCCGGTGTCCTGACGCTCCGATCCCCTGGCGCTCCGGTGCTCCGGCGCCCGGGAAGTTCCCCGTTCTGCTGACAGCGTGCTGGTGTTCCCGGCGGCGGACCGAGCGGGCAGGCTCGGTGCATGAGGCTACTGATGCTGGGCGGTACGGAGTTCGTCGGACGGGCCGTCACCGAGGCCGCGCTGGGGCGGGACTGGCAGGTCACCGTCTTCCACCGCGGCCACCATGCGCCGCCGCCGGGCGTGCGCGTGCTGACGGGCGACCGTACGGGAGGGGAGCGGGGCCTCGCGGCGCTCGCGGGCCACGCGGGCGACTGGGACCTCGTGGTCGACACCTGGAGCGGGGTGCCCACCGCCGTACGGGACTCGGCCCGGCTCCTGGCGGGCCGCGCGGGCCACTACACGTACGTCTCCAGCCGTTCGGTGTACGCCTGCCCGGCGCCCGCCGGGCTGGACGAGGACGGGCCGCTGGTCGCCGGAGCCTCTCCCGACGAGGACGGCCGGGACGGTGACGTGCCGTACGACCGGGCCAAGCGCGGCGGGGAGCTGGCAGCCCTCGACGCCTTCGGCGACCGGGCCCTGCTGGCACGGGCGGGGCTGATCATCGGCCCCGGGGAGAACATCGGACGGCTGCCCTGGTGGCTCTCCCGGATCGCCCGCGGCGGCCCGGTGATCGCCCCCGGCCCGCGTACCACGGAGCTCCAGTACGTCGACGCGCGCGATCTGGCGAGCTGGCTCCTGGACGCCGCGGTGGCAGGGCTGCACGGCGCGTACAACACCGTCAGCCGCCCCGGTCACACCACCATCGGCGAACTGCTCGACGCCTGTGTCCGGGTCACCGGCTCCGACGCCGAGCTGCGCTGGACGGACCCGGACACGCTGCTTGCCGCCGGGGTCGAGCCCTGGACCGGCCTGCCGATCTGGCTGCCGGAGAGGGAGCTGTACGACACCCTGTTCCGGGGCGGCCACACCAAGGCCGAGGCCGCGGGGCTGCACTGCCGGCCGGCCGCCGAGACCGTCGCCGACACCTGGGCATGGCTGTGCGAGCGGGGCGGCACCGCGCCCCAGCGGCCGGACCGGCCGGCCGTCGGCCTCGATCCCCGGCTGGAGGAGAAGCTGCTGGCTCTCTGAACCCTCCTGCGGGTCGACACCCTCCTATAGGTAGACGCATAGGTGTAAATCCGGCGTGTCATAACAAATGACAAGTATTAAAGATGCATATTGCGCGACATGGAACAACAGGCGCGCAGGCGCGGCAACGCAATCCGGGCAGCAGTGACAGTGGCGACGGCCGCGGCGATGGTGGGCATGCTGGCCCCGGCCGCCGCCGCTGATCCGTTGCCGGGCGGACTCGGCCCCTGTCTCGGCAGCAGCTGCCCGCCCAGCTGGAACGACCCCAACAACGGACCGGTCGTCGGTTACGACGAGAACATCAACATCTACGTCGGTGGGGACTTCCTGGTCCGGGAGGCCGCCGCCGAGGCCGAAGGGAAGATCGTCACCCTCGGTCGGTTCGACATGGACAAGCGGGACGGGGCCTCGGTCATCTACAACGTCGGTGTCGCGGGCGTCGGTTCGCGGGTCCCGCCGCCGGACGGCTCCGACTATCTGTCGGTGGGCGGCGACATCACCATCGCCGCAGGTGAGCGCCTGCTCGCCGAGGAGGGTGCGAACTCCGGCCGAGTGGCCTACGCGGGGTCCCTGAGCGGCACGGTCAACCCGCTGACGGCCCCGCGGGAGGACCCGGAGGCCGTCGCCCCGTTCACCGGCCTGCGCCCGGAGCTCACCGAGGCCAGCCGGTGCTACGCGTACGAGGGCGACGCGCACCGTGCGACGACCGGCAGCTGGACGAGGGTCGGGGACACCTTCACCTTCACCGGCGACGGCACCTCGGCGATCCAGGTCTTCGACGTGGACACGGACCTCGAATCCGCGACGGGCGGCAACGCCGGGTTCACCTTCAATGGCATCCCCGCCGGGGCCACCGTCCTGGTCAACGTGTACGGGAGCGCCCGCACGGTCGCCACGTTCATGGGCTCCCTCCCCAACGCGGGCCTCCGCGAGCGCCTCCTGTGGAACTTCCCGGACGCGACGGACCTGACGCTGACCGGTCCGGCGCAGTTCCAGGGCAGCGTGCTGGTCGGGCAGCCTGCCAGCACCACCACGCTCTCCATGAGCGGCACCAACGGCCGCTTCTACACGGCGGGTTCGCTCACCCACACCTCGTCGGGCCGCTCGGGCGGCCAGGAGATCCACGCGTACCCGTTCGACGGCGACCTGCCGACCTGCGCCCCGGACCCGACGCCGACGCCTACGGACCCCACGCCGACTCCGACGCCGACGGACCCGACCCCGACGCCCACGGATCCGACGCCGACCCCCACGGATCCCACTCCCACGCCGACGGATCCCACGCCGACGCCGACGGACCCGACCCCGACACCGACGGACCCGACCCCCACCCCCACCGAGCCCACTCCCACTCCCACCGACCCGACGCCCACCCCCACCGAGCCCACACCGACTCCCACCGACACGCCGACGTGGAAGCCGACCCCCTCCCCGTCCGACGGGGGTCAACTGCCCGACACCGGGTCAAGGGGCGGTGAATGGATCATCGGCTCCATCGCGGCAGCGCTGGTGGCCGCCGGTGGAACGGTTCTCGTGGCCACGCGCCGGGCGCGACGCCGCACGTACTAGCCACGCCCGCTAGCGTGGTTCGATGACCGAACTGCTGCTGCACCTCGCCGAAGCACCCCTGTGGGAGGCGGCCCGCGGGAAAGGGGCATACGAGATGTCCACCCGCGGCCGCACCCTCCAGGAGGAGGGCTTCATCCACCTCTCCGTGCCCAGCCAACTCCCGGGCGTGGCACGGATGCTGTACGGGGACGGCGGCCCTGACCTGGTGGTCCTGGTCGTCGACCCCGCCCGCCTCACCGACCCCGTCCGGTACGAGGCGATGAAGCCCGGCGGCGAGGAGTTCCCGCACCTGTACGGACCGCTCCCGGTGGAAGCGGTCGTGGAGGTGCGGCCCTGGTACGGAGCACAGGGAGAGTCCGCAGCACAGGAAGAGTCCGCAGCACACGGAGAGTCCGCAGCACGACGAGAGGAAGACGAACCCCAGTGATCGGCCCCCTCACCGCGGTGACCGGAGCGAGCGGAGCGGTCGGCGGCCGGGTCGCCGAGCGGCTCGCCCGTACCGGAGTCCCCGTACGCCTCCTCGGCCGCGACCCGGCCCGCCTCCCCGACCTGCCGGGCGCCGACCGCGCGCCCGCCGCCCCCTACGGCGACGGCGAGGCCATGCGCCGGGCCCTGGACGGGGCGCACACCCTGTTCCTGGTCTCCGCCCACGAGAGCCCCGACCGGGTGCGCGAGCACATCACGGCGGTGGACGCGGCCGTGGCGGTGGGCGTGGAACGGATCGTGTACGTGTCCTTCCAGGGCGCGGCACCCGACGCCACGTTCACCTTCGCCCGCGACCACTGGCACACCGAGGCGCACATCCGCACGGCCGACGTGCGCCACACGTTCCTGCGGGACAACTGGTACCTGGCGGGGCTGCCCGCGATGACCGGGACCGACGGCGTACTGCGCGGTCCGGGCGGCGACGGGCGGGTGGCGGCCGTCGCCCACGAGGACATCGCGGACGCCGCGGCCGCCGTACTGCTGGACGAGTCGGAAACCCACGACGGCCGGGCCTACGACCTCACAGGACCCGAGGCGTTCACCCTCGCCGAGGCGGCCGAGGAGCTGAGCCGGGTCACCGGGCGCCCCGTCGTCTACGTCCCCGAGACACGCGAGGAGGCCTACGCGTCGCGGGCCGGGTACGGGGCGCAGGAGTGGGAGGTGGCCGGCTGGGTCACCTCGTACGAGGCGATCGCCAACGGCGAACTGGCCGCCGTCTCGGACGCGGTGCCCACGCTCACCGGCCACCCGGCCAAGAGCTTCACCGAATTCCTCCTGGAGAACCCGGACAGCTACCGCCACCTGCTGCCCGGCGGCTGACCTCGCTTCACCGCCACGGGATGTGGCGCCACGGGCTGCCCTCGCTCTCCGCCAGCAGACGGTGGGCGAGGACGTTCTTCTCGTAGAACGGCCCGTACTCCTCCTCGTCGAACCGCAGCACCCGCCCCAGCGAGTACCCGGCCGAGAACTCCTCCCAGGAGCGGTGGGCCGACTTGCTCAGCGCCCCGGCGTAGACGATCGCCTGCTCCGCGTCGGCCGGGGCGCAGTAGCGGGCCGACAGCCCCCAGCGCGCCAGGTTCACCGCCCGCCCGTAGTCGTAGGCGACCGTCGTGCGCACCCGGCCGTCCGGCGGCAGCAGCCCGTCCGCGCGGAACCGCGCCTCGTAGCGCATGATCCGGCGTACGAGGTCCTCGATGGCCTTGACCGAGTCGGCGTCGGCCCCGAGGTCCTGGGCGTGGCCGGCGGCGGTCTCCCGCCACAGGTCGGCCGGGGGCAGCTCCCCGATCCCCGCCGCCAACTGCTCGCGGGTGCGCAGCACGAAGTCCGGCTCCGGGGGGCTGTTGCGGGCGTCCAACAGGGCGTCCAGCTGCTTGCGCCACTCCGCGTGGCCGGTGATGCCCCACGAATCGCGGAGCAGATCGCGCTCGGTGGTGTACTCCCGGTAGACCGTGCCGACCTCGTTCCACGGCACCGCGTTCCCGATCGCCAGGTGCGCCCCGCAGGCCAGCCCGTACGCCAGCGGCCCGTGCAGCGCACCGTGGCGCAGCGCGAGCAGCCGGTTCTCCGGGAGACGGTCGTTCTCCGCGTACGCCCGCTGCCACAGCGCCCGCTCGGTCGGCGTCGCCGGCAGCAGCAGTTGGCCGGGCGTTCCCACGTTCACCCCCAGGAACATGCCCGCGTCGGGCCAGCCGAACTCGGCCACCCAGCGCAGCGAGACCCCGTGGAAGACCCAGTCCGGATGCCACGCGGGCAGCATGCCCCGGGTGAGCACGGGCCGGCAGACGAACCCCGACGGGTCGTGGTGCGCCCGCCAGGTGATGGTGTCCGGCTTCGCGTCCACCTCGGCGCGCGGGGCCGGGATGTACAGCTCGGCCCCGGCCAGTGCCGCCAGTTGGGCCCGTGCGTCGCCGCGGAGCGTCGCCTCGTGGAGGAGCTGCTCGGTCTCCGACGGCGGGACCCAGGGAGCCGGGTGAGCCGCAGGAGCGGGGTGAGCCGGGTGAGCCGCAGGAGCCGGGTGAGCCGGGTGAGCTGGGGGGTGGTTCGGGGAGATCGGTTTCATGACCACGAGATGTTCCGGTAGGGGCTGGTGGGGTCCTGCGTGAGCACGCGGTGCTCGGCGAGCGACTGCCGGTACGTGGGCTCCGCCGCCTCCGGGCCGTCGTCCTCGGCCCGGTGGACGATGCGGGCCATGAGGTAGCCGAGGGAGAAGTCCGCCCACGAGGAGTAGGCCCCCCGGGCGAGTTCGCCGAGCCGCAGCACGTCCTGTTCGGCCTCGTGCGGATCGCCGTACCGGGCGCCGAGCGCGAGCCGTACGACGTTGACCGCCCGGCCGAGGTCGAAGGCGGCCAGGGTGTCGACGCGGCAGTCCGGGGCGAGCACGCCGTCGGCCCGGAGCCTGTCCTCGTACCGGGCGATGTGGTGCAGCGACCGGTCCGCCAGCGCCCGGTCGTCGCTGTCGCGCCCGGTGAAGGCACGGGCCACCGCCTCGGACCACTCCTCGCGCGTCGGCGTGCGCCCCAGCCGGGCGGCCAGGGTGTGCCGGGTGCGCAGGACGGCCTCCTGGACGCGCCCGACCAGCTGGTTCCTCATCAGTGCGGCGAGCCGGTCGCGGTACTCGGCGCGGTGCGGGATGCCCCATGGACTCCGCAGCCGGGCCCGGTCCGTCGCGTAGTCCTCGTAGGCGGCGCCGAGCCGGTTCCAGATCAGGCCGTTGGTGACGGCCAGATGAGCACCGAGCGCCAGCCCGTGGGCGAGCGGGCCGTGCAGTGGTCCGCCGCTGTCGGTGAGCAGGACACCGCGCTCGGGGCCGCCGGAGCGCTCGACGGCCTTCAGCCAGGCCTTGAGGTGTTTGGGCCGGGCGTCGACCAGCGCCGCGTAGGGCGTGCCGTGGTTCACCGCGAGCCGGCGCACGTCGTACGGCCAGGTCCGGGCCAGCTCACCCAGGCTTACCTCGCGGAACACCCACTCCGAGTGCCAGGGCGGCAGCATCCCCGGGGTCAGCACCGGGACGCAGGTCCGCCGGGTGGCCTCGTCGCGGATCGTGGGCAGCGGGGCCGTCCAGCCGGGGATGTCCGCGTGCAGCCGGGCGACGAGCACGTACAGCCGGGTCCGCGCGAGCAACTCCACCACCGCGTCACCGCCCCCGCCCGCGACCGCTCCGGCCAGCGCGCGCTCGATCTCCGTGGGCGCCGCCGCTCCGCCGCTCTCTGTTCCTGCCCCGTTCCCCGTTGTCACGGAGGCGATCCTACGAAACGGGATCCGGCAACTCTCCGGGGGCGGGTCGGAGGCCGTCCCGTCGGCGGGTCAGAGGTTGGCCGGGCGCACCAGCCCCGACTCGTACGCGAACACCGCCGCCTGGGTCCGGTCGCGGACGCCCAACTTGACCAGGATCCGGCCCACATGGGTCTTCACCGTCTGCTCCGCGAGGGTCAGCTGCCCGGCGATCTCCGCGTTCGACAGGCCGGCCGCGATCAGGGACAGCACCTCCGTCTCCCGCTCCGTCAGATCCCCGATCCGCTCCTTGAGAGGGGCGCGCGGGGCCCCGGCGGTCCGGGAGAACTCCACGATCAGCCGCTTGGTGATGTTGGGGGAGAGCAGGGCGTCGCCCGCCGCCACCACCCTCACCGCGTGGGCGAGTTCGTCGGCCGACGCGTCCTTCAGCAGGAAGCCGGAGGCGCCCGCGCGCAGCGCCTCGTACACGTACTCGTCGAGATCGAAGGTCGTCAGCACGAGCACCTTCACCTCGGAGCCCTCGCGGGCGGTGATCCGGCGGGTCGCCTCGATGCCGCCCAGCTCCGGCATCCGGATGTCCATCAGGACGACGTCCGGGGTGAGTTCGTCGACCTTGGCGACGGCGTCGAGGCCGTTGACGGCCTGCCCGACGACCTCGATGTCCGGCTCGGCGTTCAACAGGACGGTGAAGCCCTGGCGGACCATCATCTGGTCATCGGCGATCACTGCGCGGATGGGTGGCGTCATGGGGCGTCCTCGGTCGTGGCGGTGGGGGTGGCGGTGGCCTTGGTAGCGGTAGCGGCAGCGGTGGTGGCAGCGGGGAATGTGACGGGCAGGATCGCGGTGACTTCCCAACCCCCGTCCGGCAGGGGCCCGGTGGCCAGGTCGCCGCCGAGCATCATGGTGCGCTCGCGCATCCCGAGCAGGCCGTGCCGGCCCCCGGAGGAGAGGGGGGACGCGTGGACCGGCGCGGTGTTGGTGACGCGGACCGACAGCCCGCCGGCCCGGTGGCCGATCTCCACCCGGGCGCTCGCCCCGGGAGCGTGCCGCACCACGTTGCTCAGGGCCTCCTGCACTATGCGGTACGCCGAGAGCTCGACGCCCGGCGGCAGGGGACGCGGCTCGCCGGTGGTGGAGAGGGTGACGTCAAGACCGGCGGAGCGCACGGAGCCGATGAGTCCGCCGAGCCGGTCGAGGCTGGGCTGCGGGGTGTGCCGGGCGCTTTGCGCGGGTGCCTCCTCGGAGCGCAGGACGCCCAGCACCCTGCGGAGTTCGGCGAGGGCCTCCAGGGCGTTCTCGCGGATGCCCGTGAGGTTCTCCTTGAGCTCGTCCGTGGGGTCCTTCACCAGGTGCGGGGCGACCTGCGCCTGGATGGAGATCACCGACATGTGGTGGGCCACCACGTCGTGCAGCTCGCGGGCGATCCGGTGGCGCTCCTCCAGCAGGGTGCGCCGGGCCCGCTCGTCGGCGGTCAGCTCGACCTGGACGTCGAGGTCCTTACGGGCGAGCCGCAGGCTCCGCAGCGCGGTACCGAGCACCAGCGCGGTGGAGAACACGAGCGCGGACGCGGCGAGGGTGACCTGAGGCAGGGGCGGTGTGCGCAGGGCCAGGAGCAGAGCCAGTGCCATCGAGAGCACCAGCGCGGCCACCGCCCGGCGGGGCCGGACCCGCAGCGCCAGCAGGAACAGGGCACCGCCCTGCAGCGCCGCCCCCGCGAAGGGGGAGGGGTACAGGACCTCCGGGGTCAGCGGGACGGTGCTGACCAGTGGGTACGGGAGATGCGAGGGAGCGCCGGCCACGGTGACCAGCACCGCCACGACGGCCAGCGCGGTCGCCGCCCACCACGCTCCTATCGGACGGATCATTCCGGCCACCAGCACCGCGGACTGCGCGACGGCCACCAGCACGGCCAGCCCGCCGACCGCCGCTCCGTGCGGGGAGAGTTCGACGGTACGGATCACCATGATCCCGACCGCGGCGATCACCAGCAGCACCAGGAACACCGGCCGCCACACCGGGGCATCGACCTCTCCCATGCGCGGCACCCGGTCGGCGGGCTCCGACCACAGCTCCTCGTACAGGGCGCGCGGCGCCCCACGCACCGCGGCCCGCAGCCGTGCGCCCCTCGGCGCCTTCCCGGCCTCCGACACCTTCACGTCCCCCACCGCCCCCTCGGCCTCACCCGGATTCAGACTAGGCACGACGCACCACCTGCTTCCGCTCGGGGGACGGCCCGGGAGACGACTCCCGTACGAGGAGGGAGCGGCTGCTCCCCTTCCGGCCGCCCTGTTCGTGGTTCCGGAACGCGGCCCAGCACACCAGCAGGGCCAGGACGAACACCGGGAGCCAGAGCAGCCGGGCGACCACCCAGCCGACGCCGTCGGGCACGGTGTGCAGACCCGGCAGCGGCTCACCGGCGACCAGCAGCGCGCTCGCCGTGACGACGATCATCGCTGTCTGGTGCCAGAGGAAGACGGTCATCGCCGCCAGGTTCACCAGCGCCACCGCCGCCCACGCGGCGGGCCTGCGCAGCGCCCGGCGCAGGGGCCCGAGCAGCAGCAGGGCCGCCCCGCACTGCGCCAGCCCGAAGGAGACGGCGGCGAGGCTCGGCGGGTCCAGGTTGGAGATCCGGCCGCCCGGAACGCCGACCATGGAGGCCGGATAGCCCGCCCACAGCACGAGTGAGACGGCCGCCGCAACTCCCCCGAGCAGGAGGGCCCAGCTGTTCCTCCGGCCGCGCAGCCCGCCCCGCGCGACCAGCGCCCCCAAGCAGTACGGCACCAGCCAGCCCGCGACCACGTTGATCCACCCGAGCTCGCTGGGCCCGCCGAGGCCGAAGCGTACGAGGTCGACATGGAGCACCACGGCGAGCGGCCACAGCGGGTGGAGCCGCGCCACCAGGGGGGTCAGCGCGGTCAGCGCGGCGAAGACCAGCAGGAACCAGAGCGGCGACCAGACCAGCTTGGCCAGGGCGAACACGGTGGGTTCGCCGACCCCCGAGACGAGCATCGCGCCCGCCGCGAGCGTCCACACCACGAGCACCGCCGCCACCGGCCGGAACAGCCGCGCCAGGCGGCCGCCGACCCACTGCCCGTACGACACGCCCCTCTTGCGGGCGGAGGCCCAGCTCCCGGCCGCCACCATCCCGCCCACCAGGAAGAACACCGCGAGGGTCTGGAACACCCAGGAGACCGGAGTGAGGTGCGGCAGATACACCAGCGGGCTCGCCCCGCGTACGGTGCCGCTGTCGGCGACCAGTGCGGTCACCAGCCAGTGGCCGCCCACCACGCCCAGGATGGCCAGGGCCCGCAGGGCATCGACGGCCCGGTCGCGGCCGGGCGGGGTGGCGGCCTCGATCCGCGCGACGACGCGGCGGGAGGACTCACGTACGTCAGGCATGGGAGGCCTCCAGCGGGGCGCGGCCGGAGACTATCCGGCCCAGGTTCGTCAGGGACCGCGAACCGGGCAGCAGATAGTCGCTGTGGCCACCGTCGCCCGCGTCGAACACCTCGGCCCCGAACCGGTCCGCCACCGGATCGGTCCCGAACCCCACCGTCGCGACGAACGGCACCCGCACCCGGACATGGGGCACCCGGCCGATCCAGTCCCCGCCGCTACGACCGGCCCACACCCGCGCCCCGGTACGCAGAGAGGCCACGTCCCGGGCGCCGGTCCCTGGGCTTCCGTACAGCACGATGGCGTCGGCCGAAGTCCCGGAAGCGGACCGGGCGCAGATCACCGAACCGTAGGAGTGGCAGAGCAGCGTGACCCGGGCGCCCGGCAGGGTTGCGCTCAGCCCGTCCACCAGCGCCCGCAGCCCCGGCGCGGCCTCGGTGGCCCGCCCCTCGGTCAGCGAGGCCGGGCTGACGGTGGCGGGCGAGCGATACCCGAGCCAGGCGACGACCGCCCCGCCGTCCCCCAACTCCCGCTGGAGCGCGACCGCCCCGCGCCTCAGCCGTCCGTACGCGTCGAGGCCGATGCCCGCCCCGGGAACCAGCACCGCGACGCGCCGGGCCGTGGACAGCTCCCCGACGACCTCCACGCTTCGGCCGCCGTCGCGCCCGTCGAAGGCGAGGAACTGCCGCCCCGGCACGGCCATCGCCCGCAGGGAGGCCGCACGCTTGAGGTCCCCGTGCCCGTCCGCGACCCGTCCGGCCGCCCGGATGTCCCGCCGGCTGACCGCGTACCGCTCCTCCAGCGCAGCCGGACCCGCGTCCCGCAGCGGCCCGAGCACGGTCGGTGCGGGGGCGGGCACGGCGGCGGGCCGGGCCGCCCCGGAGACCGGAACGGCCACCGCGAAGGTGACGAGAGCGGCGAGCAGGGTGCGGCGCAGACGGCGTCTGCGCGGGCGGTCCGCCATGGGGTGGGGTCCTTCCGTGCCGGGGAGCTTTGTCCGTTTCCGGTACAGAAGTTACGGAGGGGGAGGGGTAGTTGACGTCCCGCTGTGGAGTGGATCTTCGGCGTAGCTCCCAGGTATCACGCGGGTACGGGGGTACTGCGGCACGGAGATGCGGGGGCCGGCGTCAGCTCCGCCCGGCGTGGTCCAGGATCGCGGCGGCGAGCGGGGCGTGCACCTCACGGGGCAGCGCATGCCCCATCCCGGGAATCGCGACGAGCCGGGCGCCATGGACCGCCTGGGCGATGTGGTGGGCGTGGGGCGGCGGGTAGACGGGTTCGGCCGGCGCGGAGACGACCAGGGTGGGGACCCGGTTACGCGCCAGGGCTTCGGTCCGGTCCATGCCGGAGGCGTCGGCCCGGGCGTGCGCGGTACCGGCGTGGTGGTGCCCGGTGTGCGCGATGATCCGGCGCTCCTGCTCGCGGGCGTAGGCGGCGTCGAACGGAATCCGGTCACCACCGAGCACCCGCCAGTGCTCCACCCGCCGCTCCAACTCCGCTTCCGGCCCCCGGTCCTCGACGGGCCGGGCCCACATTTCCAGCAGGCCTGGCGAAACACCGGGAAGCTCCTCGGCCGGCGTCCGGGCCCCGTCCGGATGCTCGTACGGTACGGAGCTGAGCGCACCCGTCCCGATCAGGGTGGCGCCGAGCACCCGCTCGGGCCGGTCCGCGACGATCAGCTGGACCAGCATCCCGCCGAGCGACATGCCCACCAGATGGGCCCGCTCGACCCCCAGGGCGTCCAGCACCCGCACGGCGTCCTCGGCAAGTGCGGTGAGCGGATAGGGCTGTTCGTCGAAGGTCCAGGTGGAGCGCCCGGTGTCGCGGTGGTCGTAACGGATCACCCGAAAGCGGGCGGCGAACAGCTCCACCAGCTCGTCCGGCCACCCGAGCCCGGATGCCTGCGCACCCATGACCAGCAGCAAGGCGGGGGCGTCGGGGGCGCCGCGCTCCTCCACCCAGAGCCGGGCACCGGGCGCGACGTCGACGAAGCGTTCCATGGCGAACCTCGCAGGGTCTGAGACGAGACGTATCGTTTCGTTGCGGCTCATGGTACCCCGTCCGCCTGAGACCGCCCGAACGCAGGATGGCCGCCCGAACGCAGAAAGACCGCACCCGGTCCACCGGAGCCGCCGATTTCGGCGACCCGTGAACCGGGTGCGGTCGGATGGGTGACACGACCGGCCGCGAAGGGCAGGCCGGCCGCTCCCACCGGGGATCAAGCCTTCTTGGTCTCCAAGTAGCGGGCAGGGTCGGTGACCTGCGGGGATCTTCCCTGTGGGGCGCTGACCTGGCCTTTTGGTGATGGCTGGCGTTGGGGTGCGACGGTCCTGATCGGGTGTCCTGCGGACTGTGTGCGGACTGGGGCGCCTTCCGTCGGCATGGGTGAAGGAATTCTGGGTGTTGGGCAGATGCACAACGACCCACCTTCACCGGGGAGATCGACGCCGTCGGCGACGTAGAGGTTCCGGCGGTGACCAGCTATCAGAGCCTGGCTCGGCTTCCCTTTTTCCCGCTCGCAACGGGGTCGGTTACACGCCTTTCGCCCATTCGTTCAAGGATTCGGCCGTTTCGCGAATGCAGGTATCGATCAGCTCACTCAGTTCTTCGAAGTCGTATGAAGGGAAATACTGAGGTACCAGTCCAAAGATCGGTTGTCTGAGATCAACCTTTGTGACATCGGCCCCTCGCAACAAGTTGTAGTGAATCAAAGTGTTTCGGAACTCTCGCACCGCACCATTCGTTATGACGCTTGCGGCGTCCATGTTCAGAATCCCGTCCAGTGCTGTGTAGGATGGGCGTGACAGTGGATAGCGGGCGTCATCTTTGAGAATTTTGAGGCTCGACAATACTTGGTACAGGGTGATGTAGCGAATCTTGAATACCGTGTACTCAAGGTTGTGGGTATCCGCGCCTGCAGTGATGATCTTATCGAGAAAATTCATCCTGACTTGGAAGTCGGTCAAGGCGCCGTTGATGGCTGGCGTCGCTACTCCGTTAAAAG
Source organism: Streptomyces microflavus (assembly GCF_014650075.1). Lineage (GTDB taxonomy): Bacteria > Actinomycetota > Actinomycetes > Streptomycetales > Streptomycetaceae > Streptomyces > Streptomyces microflavus. The sequence continues at coordinate 114,383 of NZ_BMUG01000004.1, forward strand.
CTTGCGCGTAGTACGTTGAAGCGCGTACGTCTTTAGCCTTCACTTCCGGCTCGGATAGGTGGCACGCAAACGTCTCACTTCCTTGGGTGTCCATGCGGGCGCCAAGTGCTCCGAAGCATTGCCCCATCTGCTGCATAATGCCAAGCATGTACTTGCCGTTGTCGTCCTGGAAAAGTTTCTCCGCTTCAACTCCAAGGTGAAACGCAGCAGCGTGTGAGGTGGTAACTAGGTTTCCCTCATACGTGAACAGTCCCAGATCTTTCTCCCACTTCCGGGCGAGCCAGAGCCAGGTATTCCCGAGAAAATATTTGGAGTGCTTGGTCGAGATTTCATCCTCGAAATACCTGAGCTGTCCTGCAATGTGTCGCTGCGTATCTTCGAAGAGCTTCAGGCTATGCCTAGCGCGAGCGCACACCTCCTCGGCTTCTTCAGAGAATCCATTAAAAGCCGAGGGGTCGATTGCCTGGGGCTTTCTCTTTGCCTCGTGAAGCACTAGTGAGAAATACGGACTCATGCATAGAGGTATGATCCAAGATATTCCCGCAGAGTCAACTGCTTGAAAGTCGCGAAATAGTCGGCCCATGTAATCGACATCTTTCGCCACGCCGGCCTTGATGACGTCATCATTCACGGACAATCCGGCCTCCTGTTCGTGTTGGGTTTCTGTTTCAGTTGTTGGGCGGCTGCTTGCATGCGTGTACCTGAAGTCGATCGCCGTCGGTAGCCTCTATTGCCAGCCGTCGAAGGAGACCTGTGGGCCTCCCGTGAGATACCGGTGGAGTGCACTGCAGGTGGTGCGCACGAAGTTTGCGGGGATCGCGTCCGCGTCAACCCAGTTGACCAGAGAGTGCTTGCGGGGTTCGCGGTTTTCGGGTTCGCCGGTCCATTCATAGGCGGCGAAGACGACCGTGAGGAAGCCGTTGGGGGACTCAACGCCCCAGGCGCCGTGGATGATGTGGGCGACCTTGAGGGCCTCGGGCTTCACCGTGAGGCCGGTCTCCTCGTAGAGCTCGCGGACGGCCGTCTCGGTAATCGGTTCGCCCGGTTCACTCTTGCCGACGGGGAGGTCCCACATGCCTTGAGCGAACTTGGCGTTCTCGCTGCGTTGCAGGAGGACGACGCGGTTGGTGGCCTTGTCGTGGACGATGACGGCCGCGACCAGCAGGGTCATGGAGTCGAGTGCCGGCTTGAGGGCCGGGGGGCGGTTGTCGGTCTGCTGGGCCACGGGGTTCCCTTCGTCGGGCGGGTTGTTGGGCATGTTAGGCGAGGGCCTCGCGGGCGCGGCGGGCGAGATCTGCGGCCCCGGGGACGCGGCGGCGCTGGTATACCGCCAGGGTGGAGCGGATCGAGGTGATGGCCTTGCGGGTGCGGTCGGAGGTCATGCCCTCCATGAGGATCAGCGCCTGGGTCCAGGCGGCGACTGCTTCGTCGGCGCGGGCTTGGGCGGCGAGGCTGTCGCCGAGGTCGGCGTGGGTGAGGGCGTGGACTCGCTTGTACTTCTCCGGGTCCCAGCGGGTGAGCGCGTCGCGGTGCTGTTGTTCCGTGCCGATGTGGTCGGCGAGGTCGGTCAGCGTGCGGGCGGTGTGGCTGGACACGGTGCCGGCTGCTGGGCCGCTGACGCGGGAGAAGCTGGGCTGGGGCCCGTCTTCGCGCAGGAGTGCGTCTTCGGCGGCGAGGAGAGCACGGGCGGCCAATGGGTTCTCGCCGACCGCTGCGTAGGCGCGGGCGTGCGTGATGTGGAGGAGCGCTTCCGTCTGGCCGTCTACGTGGCCGAGGCCGCGGGTGAGGGCGCCTTTGACGAGGTCCACGCAGTGGTGGGGTTGCTTGAGGCTGAGGGACTGGTGGGCGAGGGCGCGCATCATCCAGGCGGCGTGGCCGTGGGGGTCGGCTTCGCAGGCGAGCTGGTAGCCAACCTGGTAGTAGCGCTGGGCGGCGCCTTCGTGGCCGAGGTCGTGGTGCTTCCACCCTGCGAGGTAGGCGAGTTCGGCAACGGCGCCGAAGGCGGCCTGGCGTAAGGCTTCTGTGGGGAAGCGGCCGCGCAGTATGGGGGCGGCGGTGTCGGCAAGGTACGCGGTGACTGTGGTCAGGCCGTGCCCGCCGCCGAGCCGTTCGTCGGCGGCGCTGAAGGCTGCCGTGATCTGTCGTACGACGTCGATGTCGTCGCTGCCGACGAGGGAGCGGGCGGTGCGGGCGCGGAGCATCCGCGAGGTGGCTTCGTGGTCGTGCAGGAGCGGCATGGCGACGCCGGCCGTGGTGAAGGCGGCGATGGCGAGGAAACGGCGGCGTTCGACGTCCGCGCGGCCGAGGTCGGTGACCGTGGTGACGGGGTCGGTGTCCGGTGGCGACTCCGTGTCGGGTGAGTGGAGGCCGAGCTCGGTTCGGGTGACGACGCGTCCCAGTCGCCGGGAGAGGGCTTCGGCGAGGTACTGGCCTGCCTAGCCGGATGGCGTGCGGGCACCGCCCGCCCAGTGGGAGATGGCCGACTTGTTGGTCTGGAGCAGTTCGCCGTTCTCGGCGGCGATGCGGCGTACGTCCTTGGCGAGTGCCTCGTACGTGCACCCGGCGGCGTTGATCGTGTCGCGCAGGCGGGAGTTGGTGCTGGTTGGTGTCGGCACGATCGCCTCCGCTCCGGATCCGTAAACCGTGTATACCGCTGGACCCCGGTCACACCGTACCCACTCTGCGTAGCGGACGGTTCACTTATCGACAGCCGCCCCACTCACGGCAACGCGGGCCGGGCGGCCCCCAAGTTCCGTACGCCCTAACGGGCTCGGGCATTCCTGTGCCCCGGGCCCGGACGATCAGAGACGGAGACACGGTGACCACCATCGACACCGCGACCATCACGGTCGAGCTGCCCGACTCCTTCGACCCGCGCTGGAACCGCCTGCCCGGCATCCAGGTCGACGGCCGGCGCATCATCATCAACCCGGCCGAGTACTTCTTCCGCTTCGAGTCCAGCACCTGGCTCGTCGCCGACTGGGAGTTGGTGAAGGCCCAGCTCCTCGACGTGGACGAGACTGCCGGGAGCGCGGTCGAGCAGCTCGCGCTCGACTTCATCAAGAACCACGGCGAGTCCACCTCCGACGCGGCCCGCGTGCTGGCGACGGCGTACGGGGTGTACTCGTACCTCTTCCGCGAGGAACACCTGGCCGGCCTCGGCCTCCCGCAGATCACCGCCGACCACCTGCGCATGCTGCGCGAGGCGGCCACGCTGATGGTGCTCAACAAGGTCGAGCTGGACGGGCACATCTCCAACGTCGGCCCGTGCTGGTTCTTCCCCGCCGCCACCTCCGTCGTCTTCGACCTGGACGACGCGACCGGCGGAATGCTCGACGAGGTCTACCACGGCGGCTGGTTCAACGAACACCGCCGGATCGAGTCCATCAAGGCCCACGCCGCGCTCGGCGGCCGGCTCGTGCACGGCTGCCAGTCCGTGCCGGACCAGTCCGGCGGCGTCGTCGCGCCCTACGGTGCCTCGATGGCCAACTTCCGTGACGACCTGGCCGAGTTCAAGGCTAGCTGGATCGAGCAGATCTACGCCCACCGCGTGACCGCAGCCGAGTAACCCTGCCCCCAGTACGGCTCCGGGGCGGGCCAGCTCGCGCGCCCGCCCCGGAGCCCACCAGTCCCCTGGAGACCCCCATGGCCCAGAGCCTGTCCGCCACCCTGCTGAACGACCTGTGCGCTCTCATCGGCAAGCCCCTCCCCGAACGTGCCGAGATTCGCGTCTGGGGCATGTCCGGCGTCGAACGCGTCACCTTCCCCGACAGCACCACAGCCGTTTTCAAGTACGCCAAGGAACCCTTCGACCGCGAGGCCCAGGCCCTGCGGGCGGCATACCAGCGCGGCCTCCCAGTCCCCGCCCTCCACGCCACTGCCACGCAGGACAAGTGGCTCGGGATGCTCATGGACGACCTCGGCACCCCCGTACGGGAGGCAGACGACCTCGACGGTGTCGCCGCCGCCGTGATGCTCCATGCCGCTCGCCCGGCGGGCGGTCTGCCCCTCCTCGATGGGGCGGGCCTCGCGGCCCTGCCCGGCCGAGCCCTCGATCACCTCCAGCGGCTGCGGAAGGCCGACCGATGGACGGGCTGCGACGACATCGAGACCGCGCTGGGGAAGATCTCTGCCGCATCCGAGGCCCGCGTCGAAGGTGCGACGCTCGATCCGTTCGGCTGGGTCCACTCCGAGTTCCACCCCACGAGCGTCCACATCGGGGAGAACGGCTGGCACCTCCTCGACTTCGCACGCGCCTTCACCGGGCCCGGCTTGATCGACCTCGCCTCGTACCACGGCACCACCGACGTACCGAGCCCCTTCCGACTGCGGGTCTTCCTGGAGCAGTACGTCACCGCAGGTGGTCATGAGGACGCCCTCGCCGCTCGGGGCGGCCTGGCCGCAGAGGCATGGGCACTGGGCTGGCACCGCATGTGGGCCGTGGAGTGGTTCATGGAGCAGGCCATCCGCTGGATCGACGACCCGGCCAAGGACCCCGCGTACATCCCCGTCGTCCGCCGCCACCTGAACGACGTGGTCCAACTCCTGGAGGTCTAGGTGCTCGCCCAGGTCTCCCCCTGGTACGCCCACGCAGCCCAGCGCACAGCCGCCGCCCCCGCGCACGCCCTCACCGCGCCGGCCCGGATGGAATGGAGCACCCACGCGGGCTTCGGTCCCGGCGCCGAGATCCTGGGACGGGACCTGTGCGGCAAGCGCCTCCTGGAGCTGGGCTGCGGTCCCGGCCACAACGTTGCCCACCTCGCAAAGCACCACCAGGCCCGCGTCACCGGCGTAGACCTGGTCGGCCTCCAGGTACGCCGCGCCCGCTCCCACTACGGCCACATCGACGGCGCCACGTTCGCCGCCGGCCACGCACTGCACCACCTTCAGGCCACCGGCCAGACCTTCGACACGATCTACTCCGTCTTCGGCGCCGTCGGCCTCGTCGCCCCCGAGCTCCTCCTCGCCGCTATTTCCCGACGCCTGAAACCGGGCGGTGTCCTGGCCTTCTCCGTCCCTCACCCGGCACGGGCCGGAAGACATCCATCCACGGCCGACCGTCCGCGCGAGGACTACGTCACCATGCCCGACCGCACCCGACTTCCCCTCGCCCGATGGGAATTCGATGCCCGCCGCTGGAACGCCCACCTCTCCCGGGCGGGCCTGCGCGTCACCTCGACGGTGGAGCTGCGGCACCCGCGCCGCGACCCTTGGCCCACCACCCTCCTGATCACCGCCCGCAAACGCTGACCGACGGAGGCACCGATGCCCCTGCCCTACCTGCTCCTGGACATCGACGGCGTCCTCATCCCGTTCCCGGCCGCCGACGGCAGCACCCCGCCCACCCACGTCCGTCACACCGTCCTGCCCGCCGGTCGGCACCCCGACGACCCCGTGCCCATCTGGCTCGACCCGAGACAGGGCGTCATTCTCACTGACCTCGTGACCAGCGGACTCGTTACCCCCGTCTGGTGCACGAGCTGGCGCAAGGACGCCACCACGATCATCGGCCCCCTCCTGGGCCTGCCAGACTTCTCCTACCTCGACCTGCCACGTCCTCAGATCACCACCAGCCACCCCAACGGCTACCTCTGGAAACGCGACCACGTCGACGTCTGGCTGGCAGACGCCCCCGCCGTCTGGATCGACGACGACTTCACCAGCCTTGACCACGCCTGGGCGACGGAGCGCACCGCCCGGGGAACGGCGACTTTCCTCATTCAGCCCGATCCGTACGTGGGACTGCAGCTGGAGCATCTGACAGAGGCTGTGTCGTGGGTGAACCGGGTGTCAGCGGCCGACGCCGCCTGAGCGACCGCACCTGGATGACCCGGTCCCCAAAGCCCGGGTGCCCCGGAGAAGGCCCGGGTGACCCGGCGCGAACGACCGCACCCGGCCCGCCATGGACGCCTTGTTGGCGGCCTGCGGACCGGGTGCGGTCGTTCAGGCCGGTCCGGACGCGCGTGAGCGCGGGCCGAGCGGCCTGGGGAAGATCAAGCCTTCTTGGTCTCCCAGAAGATCCTGTCGACCTCGGCGATCAGGTCCAGGGCCTTCTGACCCGTCTTCGGGTCGTTCGAGCCCTTGGCCGCGGAGAGCGCCTTCAGGGTGTCGTTGATCAGCTGGTGCAGCTCCGGGTACTTCTCGAAGTGCGGGGGCTTGAAGTAGTCGCTCCAGAGCACCGAGACGTGGTGCTTCGCGAGCTCGGCGCGCTGTTCCTTGATCAGGATCGCGCGGGTGCGGAAGTCCGCGTCCTCATTGGCCTGGTACTTCTCCTGGACGGCCTTGACCGACTCGGCCTCGATGCGGGCCTGGGCCGGGTCGTAGACGCCGCAGGGCAGGTCGCAGTGGGCGCTGACCTTCACCTTGGGGGCAAACAGGCGGGAAAGCATGGAGCTGTCCTCCTCGTGATCGTCTTCTCAGGTGGGACATTACTCCGTGGAGCGCCGCTTTCCGTGGCTGCCCCAGGGGCTTAGGTCAAAAGTCCGGGGTGGGAATCGGGTCGTCGGCCGAATGTACGGAGCGGAACGCGGTACGCGGGACGGTGTGCCGGAGGAGGACCGGGAGGTGGCCGAGATGCCGGAGCGGGGACGGGTGTCCGGAGGGCGGGGCGGGCGGCGGCCGTTGAGGGTGGTGGAGGTGACGGGGCCTTCGATGGTGCCCACGCTCTACCACGGGGACCTGCTGCTGGTGCAGTACGGGGTGCCGGTGCGCCCCGGTGACGTGGTGATCCTGCGTCACCCCTTCCAGCAGGACCTGCTGGTGGTGAAGCGGGCGGTCGAACAGCGGCCGGGCGGCTGGTGGGTGCGGGGCGACAACACGTTCGCGGGCGGGGACAGCACGGATTACGGGGTGGTCCCCGAGGAACTCGTACTGGCCCGGGTGCGGGCCCGCTACCGGCCCCCGGCCAAGGGCTCCAAGGGTCAGCGGTCGGTGACCGAGGTGCTCGGCTGGGCGGCCTCGGCGCTCAGGCCGGTCCGGTCCGCCTCCACCCGCTTGCGGGCCCGGTAGGCGGCCACGTTGGCCCGGGTGGCGCAGCGGTCCGAGCAGTAGCGCCGGGACCGGTTGGTGGAGGTGTCCAGGTAGGCGTTGCGGCACGGGGCCGCCTCGCACAGGCCGAGCCGGTCCACGCCGTGCGAGGTCAGGTGGAAGGCGAGGCCCATCGCTGCGATGGCCGCGTATCCGGCGGTCGCGTTCGAGGGGTGGTCGGCCAGGTGCATGTGCCAGTCCGGCCTGCCGTCCTCGTCCCGGACGTCGTGCCCGGAGATCTGCGGGCTCACCGGGAACTCCAGCAGCAGTGAGTTGAGCAGGTCGACCGCGAGCGTCTCGTCGCCGCCGTCGGCCGCCTCGAAGACCGCGCGGAGCCGGGCCCGTACGGAACGGAAGCGGGTCACGTCCGCGTCCGTCGTCCGCCGCGCCGCCTGCTGGTTGGCGCCGAACAGTTCCCGGACCGCCTCGACCGAGGTGAGGGCGTCCTTGTTGCGGGCCGGCTCCTCGGTGTTGACCAGGCGCACGGCGTAGTCCGAGTAATAGGCCAGTTCCACTTGTAGTCCTTACCGGGTCGGTCTAGGGTCTGGGTGTCGGCCAGTGTAATAGGTGGCTGACATCAATGGGTCTTACTTGGAGGTTGGCATGACGGAGACGGGGACGAGCACCGACTGGCAGTCCTGGCAGGAGAGCTGGGACCGGCAGCAGGAGTGGTACATGCCCGACCGTGAGGAGCGGTTCCGGGTGATGCTGGACATGGTCGAGGCGGTCGTCGGCCCCGCGCCCCGGGTCCTCGACCTCGCGTGCGGTACGGGAAGTATTACCGACCGGCTCCTGAAGCGGTTCCCGGACGCCACGAGCACCGGTGTCGACCTCGACCCCGCTCTCCTGGCGATAGCCCGCGGCACCTTCGAGGGCGACGACCGGGTCACCTTCCACGCCGCCGACCTCAAGGACCCCGACTGGACCACCCGGCTGCCTCACACCTCGTACGACGCCGTCCTCACCGCCACCGCCCTGCACTGGTTCCACAGCGAGCCGCTGGCCGTGCTGTACGGGCAGCTCGGCGGTCTCGTCCGGGACGGCGGGGTCTTCATGAACGCCGACCGCACCATCGACCCCGGCACTCCCCGGATCAACGACGCCGAACGCGCCCACCGGCACGCCGCCATGGACCGCGCCAAGGCCGCCGGTGCCCTGGACTGGGCCGAGTGGTGGGCCGTCGCCGCCAAGGACCCCGTACTCGCCGGACCCACCGCCGAACGGTTCGCGATCTACGGCGAGCACGCGGACGGCGACATGCCCTCCGCCGACTGGCACGCCCGCACCCTGCTCGCCTCCGGCTTCGGCGAGGCCCGCGCGGTCTGGGCCTCACCTTCGGACAGCCTGGTCCTCGCCGTGAAGTAGCGGCCCGAATCCCGCAACCTCCCGCACCCCCCGACGCACTGAAAGGGTGAGACGGTCCGCAGCCGCGGGCCCGGGGGAAGAGGGGGGCGGTCCATGCGGATCCCGGAATGGGGCCGGAATGCGGACCGGTGAGGACGCCGCGCTGCACGACTTCGTGGAGGGCAGACGCACCGCGCTGTTCCGCAGCGCCTATCTGCTGTGCGGCGACCGGCACGAGGCCGAGGACCTGGTCCAGAGCGCGCTGGTCAAGGTCGTCCTCGGCGGTCGGCGGCACGGACGGCTCGACAACATCGAGGCGTACGCCCGCAAGACGCTGGTCAACACCTTCATCGCGAGCCGCCGGAGGTTCTGGCGGCGTGAGCAGGCGTACGCCGAACTGCCCGACCGCCAGATGGCCACGTCCGACACGGACACCGGCCTGGTCGTCCGGGAGGCGCTCGCCCGGCTCACACCCAAGCAGCGCGCGGTGCTGGTCCTCCGGTATTGGGAGGACCTGAGCGTGGAGGCCACGGCCGAGGCGCTCGGGATGCGGACGAACACGGTCAAGAGCCACGCGGCTCGTGGCCTGGCGGCGCTGCGCGCCGGGATGGCGGAGGAATTGGTATGAACGACGTCCACGAGCTGCTCGACCGCGCTGCCGACGAGGCGGGGGCCCCGGGGTTCTCCACCGATGCGGTGTACGCCAGGGCCGCCCGGATACGGCGGCGCCGCCGGGCCGTCGTCTCGGCTGCGGTGCTCACGGTGGCTGCGGCCGGGGCGTTCACGGTGGCCCGGGCCGGCTCGCCGGCGGACACCGCCCGCTCCTCGGTGGCGACGACGCCCCTGCCGGCCGGGTCCCCGACGAGCGCGGCACCCGGTCCAGCGGGCACCAAGGCGGAGCGGCTGGACGCGCTGCTGCCCCCGGACGTGGGGGACATCGAACAGGTCCTGATCCTCGCCCTCACCAAGCAGTTGCCGCCCGAGCAGGCGACCCCCGACTACCTGGGGCCGCTGGACGGTGAGTACGCGTTCCGCAAGAACGGCGGCGTGGGCTATCTCGTCCTCTCCTACGAGGACCGGAAGGCCGTGACGGAGAAGATCGGCCGCCCGGCCGATCCGGACGAGGACCTCTGCACCGAAGTGCCCCCGAGCACCTTCCGGAATCACTGCACCCGTGAGGTGCTCCCCGACGGCCGGGTGCTGACCGTGTGGAACGACCCCATGCAGTTCCGGGGCGGCGACGATGTCCGCTGGGGACCCGAGCTCGTCGGCCGACTCGTCCAGAGGGACGGCTCCCGGCTCCTCGTGCGCTCCAGCACCGGGTTCGAGAGCACCGGAACCCAGGGGCCGCTGCTGGACGCGCCCCCGGTCTCCCGGGAGCAGCTGAGGGAGTTGCTCACCGGTCCGGAGGTGCTGCCCCAGGGCTGACAGGGCCCCGCCGGACGCGTGGACGGGCGGCCCAGGCCCGCACCCGGGCTGGACCCGGCCCGGACCCGGCCCCGGGCTGGACCCGGGCCGATCCCAGCCCGCACCCAGGCCCGCACCCAGGCCCGCACCCAGGCCCGGACCCGGCCCGGGACGCGGAAGAGGGCGGCACGGACCCTGGGTCCGTACCGCCCTCTCCCTCACAGCCTGTGCAGCGGGCTACAGCACCTTCGACAGGAACGACTTCGTCCGGTCGTGCTGCGGATTGGTCAGCACGTCGCGCGGGTGGCCGGACTCGACCACCACGCCGTCGTCCATGAAGACCAGCGCGTCACCGACCTCGCGGGCGAAGCCCATCTCGTGGGTGACGACGATCATCGTCATGCCGTCCTCGGCCAGGCCGCGCATGACGTCCAGGACATCGCCCACCAGCTCGGGGTCGAGCGCGGAGGTCGGCTCGTCGAAGAGCATCAGCTTCGGCTCCATCGCCAGCGCACGGGCGATGGCGACGCGCTGCTGCTGGCCGCCGGAGAGCTGGGTGGGGTAGTTCTTCGCCTTGTCGGCGAGGCCCACCCGGTCCAGCAGCTTCTCGGCGCGGGCCCGGGCCACGGCCTTGGCCTCGCCCTTGACCTGGATCGGCGCCTCCATGACGTTCTCGAGCGCCGTCATGTGCGGGAACAGGTTGAAGCGCTGGAAGACCATGCCGATGTCCCGGCGCTGGAGGGCGACCTCGCTGTCCTTGAGCTCGTAGAGCTTGTCGCCCTTCTGCCGGTAGCCGACCAGCTGGCCGTCGACCGAGAGCCGGCCGGCGTTGATCTGCTCCAGGTGGTTGATGCACCGCAGGAACGTCGACTTGCCGGAACCGGACGGGCCGATCAGGCAGAACACCTCACGCGGGGCGACCTCCAGGTCGATGCCCTTGAGGATGTGGGCGGCGCCGAAGGACTTGTGGACGCCCTCGGCCTTCACCATGGGGGTGGTCATGCGGAGACACCTCCGGAGGGCCGGTTGCTGAACGAGGCGAGGTTCACCTTGATGCGCTGCAGCGGCGTGAGCGGCAGCGAGCGCAGCGAGCCGCGGGCGTAACGGCGCTCCAGGTAGTACTGGCCGACGCTGAACACGCTGGTCATCACGATGTACCAGATGGACGCGACGAAGAGCATCTCCATCACCGCGTACGACGTGGAGCCGATCTGCGAGGTGGAGCGGAGCAGCTCGTTGTAGGTGACCGCGTAGACCAGCGAGGAGGTCTTCAGCATGTTGATGAACTCGTTGCCGGTCGGCGGGATGATCACCCGCAGCGCCTGCGGCAGGACCACGCGGCGCATGGTCTTGCCCTGGGTCATGCCCAGCGCGTGCGACGCCTCGGTCTGGCCCTCGTCGACCGACTGGATGCCGGCGCGGCAGATCTCCGCCATGTAGGCGGCCTCGTTCAGGGCGAGCCCCAGCAGGGCGCACATGAACGGGGTCATGACGTCCGTCATCTCGTCCTTGTAGATGAACGGGATGTTCAGGACCGGGAAGATCAGCGCCAGGTTGAACCAGAGCAGCAGCTGGACGTAGACCGGCGTGCCCCGGAAGAACCAGATGTACAGCCAGGCCACCCAGCTGGTGACCGGGTTCTTCGAGAGCCGCATCACGGCCAGGACGACACCGAGGATCACGCCGAGCACCATGGCGAGGACGCTGATCAGCAGGGTGCGGCCCGCTCCGGCGACGACGTTGCTGTCGAACAGCTTGTCGCCCACGGCCTGCCACTGGATGTTGCCCTGCGAGAAGGCGTACACGAGGGCGGCGAGGAGGCCGATGACCACGATGCCGCTGATCCAGCGGCCGACGTGGCGGACCGGGATGGCCTTGATGTTCTCCGGGGCCGTGGTGGCGGCCTTGGAGACGGACACCTGGCCGGCCGGTGAGCCGGGGGGTGTCTTGTCGAACTTGTCAGTCATCGTGACTGCCCTTCAGTGGAGCGTCCGGTCACTTGCCGCTGTTGATGGCGGCCTTGTCGATCGCTCCTGTGCCGGCGCCCCACTTGTCGAGCACCTTCTTGTAGGAACCGTCGGCGATGATCGCGTCGACGGCCTCCTTCAGGGCGTCCCGCAGCGCGGTGTTGTCCTTCTTGACGGCGATACCGAACGGGCCGGCGTCGATCTGCTCACCGACGACCTCGAAGGCGTTGCCGCCGTCGGCCTTGCGGGCCAGGTCGACCGCGACCGGGTAGTCGTTGACACCGGCGACCGCACCGCCGGACTTGACCCGGGTCTGGGCCTCGGTGTCGTTCTCGAACGACTCGATCTTGACAGCCTTCTTGCCGCCGTCCGTACATGCCTTGGACTGCTTCTTGAGGGCTTCCTCGTAGGTGGTGCCGCGCTGGACGGCGGCGGTCTTCCCGCAGAGGTCCTCGATGGACTTGATGTTCTGCGGGTTGCCCTTCTTGGTGTACACGGCGGTGCCGGCGAGGAAGTAGTCGACGAAGTCGACGCCCTCACCCAGCTTCTTGCCGGAGTCGTCCAGGCCCTCCTGGCGCTGCTTGTTGTCCGTGATGGACGACATGGCGATGTCGTGGCGGCCGGAGTTCAGGGCGGTGATCAGTCCGTCGAAGGAGCCGGAGGTGAACTCGAACTTCACACCCAGCTGCTTGCCGAGGGCCTCGGCGATGTCGGGGTCGACGCCCACGATCTTGCCGTTCTCCACGGACTCCATCGGGGCGTACTCGGCGTTCGTGCCGACCTTGATGACACCCGACTTCTGGTACTTCTCCGGCAGCTTGGAGAAGAGGGGGGCCCCGGCCTTGGTGGCCGTGGCGTCGCCGCCCTCCGAGGAGGCGCTCTCGGTCTGGTCGCCGCAGGCGGTGAGCAGCAGGGTGCCGGCGACCGCGATGGCGCCGACCGCCGCAATCCGGGACTTCGCGGTCTTACGACGCATGATGCTTGCGGTCATGTCGGGATCCTCCGGCAGGTGAGGGTGAGGGTGCTTTCGGGCGGCTTGGCACGCACCTTCGAGTGTCGCCACCTTGTGTGATGACGGCATCCTGCCATTTGGACTGGCCCATTCAGGGGCCCAGTCATGTCAAAATCGGATAACGGGCGACCCCCGAACTCGCGTGGCCGGTACCTGGGGACCGGACCATCTCCCGCGAACGCTTCTCACCACCGGAGAATCTCCGGTGCGTCTCTCCTGCTGGGCGGCATTTGTGCTGGTTTGCCGACTTGTCCAGATATTCGACTATGAGTCACGTCACCGCATCGGAATGGACTCGTGCGGGACAGGGTTGGTCCGGTAAGAAAGACGTTTACACCCCTCATCCGGGGCTCAGGGCGCGTGTGCGGCGCGCCCGCGCGTATGTACCTCTCCCTGCCGGGGCGGGCCAACCGCCTGGTGCAGGGCACATACGCGGTGCCCGCCCACCCCTCCTCAACCAGGAGTGGCCACCCTCAAACGATGAAGACTTAAGGGGTCAACACCATGGCAGCGGAGATCGTCAATCCTCGCAGCGACAGCACTACCGACAGTGGCATCCAGCGCACGAGCGCAGCGGACACCGGGGCCGACGAGCCCTTCGATCCGGCCTTCGCCCTCCACCGGGGAGGGAAGATGGCCGTGCAGTCCACCGTCCCGATCCGGGACAAGGACGACCTTTCCCTGGCCTACACGCCCGGCGTGGCCAAAGTGTGCAGCGCCATCGCCGCCAACCCCGAGCTCGTCCACGACTACACCTGGAAGTCCCAGGTCGTGGCCGTCGTGACGGACGGCACCGCCGTGCTCGGCCTCGGTGACATCGGACCCGAGGCATCCCTCCCCGTGATGGAGGGCAAGGCCATCCTCTTCAAGCAGTTCGGCGGCGTCGACGCGGTGCCGATCGCGCTCGCGACCACCGACGCCGACGAGATCGTCGAGACCGTCGTCCGGCTCGCCCCCTCCTTCGGCGGCGTGAACCTGGAGGACATCTCGGCGCCCCGGTGCTTCGAGATCGAGCGCAAGCTCCAGGAGCGCCTCGACATCCCGGTCTTCCACGACGACCAGCACGGCACCGCCGTCGTCACCCTCGCCGCCCTGCGCAACGCCGCCAAGCTCTCCGGGCGGACGCTCGGTGACCTGCGCGGTGTCATCTCCGGCGCGGGCGCGGCGGGCGTGGCGATCGCCAAGTTCCTGCTGGAGGCCGGCATCGGCGATGTCGCGGTGGCCGACCGCAAGGGCATCGTCAGCCGGGACCGGGAGGACCTGACCGACGTCAAGCGCGAACTGGCCGAGCTCACCAACCGGGCCGGGATCTCCGGTTCGCTGGAGAAGGCGCTCGCCGGTGCGGACGTCTTCATCGGGGTCTCCGGCGGTACGGTGCCGGAGGCGGCGGTGGCGTCGATGGCGCCCGGTGCGTACGTCTTCGCCATGGCCAACCCGAATCCGGAGGTCCACCCCGAGGTCGCGCACAAGTACGCGGCCGTGGTGGCGACCGGGCGGTCCGACTTCCCGAACCAGATCAACAACGTGCTGGCGTTCCCCGGGATCTTCGCGGGTGCGCTTCAGGTGCGGGCCTCCCGGATCACGGAGGGCATGAAGATCGCCGCGGCGAACGCGCTGGCCGACGTGGTCGGCGATGAGCTGGCGGCGGACTACGTGATCCCGTCGCCGTTCGACGAGCGGGTCGCCCCCGCCGTCACCGCGGCGGTGGCCGCGGCCGCGCGGGCCGAGGGTGTGGCTCGGCGCTGACATTGCGCTGAGCGGTTGTGACTGATCAGCCCCTCCGGCGTTTGAGGAGCGGGGTCCGGGGCAGCGCCCCGGGGGCTCCGCCCCCAGCCCCCCGCTCCTCAATCGCCGGAGGGGCTTGATTTTGCCCCGCTGGCAGGGGCTGTGAGTTGGTGTGCGTCACACGCGTAGGCGGTTACGTCGTCGGCCCGCCCGGCCTATCGTCTAGCCATGTTCGCCGCCTACGCAGCCCGCATCGATCCCGACGAGCCCCTCAACGGCCTTGAGCTGGGCGAACGCCCGGTGCCCGAGGCGCGTTCCGGATGGAGCACCATCACCGTCCGGGCCGCCTCCCTCAACCACCACGATCTCTGGTCGCTGCGGGGCGTGGGCCTCGCGGAGGACCGGCTTCCGATGATCCTCGGCTGCGACGCGGCCGGCCTCGACGAGGACGGCAACGAGGTCGTCCTGCACTCCGTGATCGGGCAGTCCGGGCACGGGGTCGGGCCGAAGGAGCCGCGCTCCATCCTCACCGAGCGCTACCAGGGCACCTTCGCCGAGCAGGTCGCCGT
The DNA here is from genome assembly GCF_014650075.1 of Streptomyces microflavus. Classification (GTDB taxonomy): domain Bacteria; phylum Actinomycetota; class Actinomycetes; order Streptomycetales; family Streptomycetaceae; genus Streptomyces; species Streptomyces microflavus. The sequence continues at coordinate 129,433 of NZ_BMUG01000004.1, forward strand.
CCCCACCTGGAACGTGCTGCCCAAGCCGAAGGAGCTCTCCTTCGAGGAGGCCGCCTGCCTGCCGACCGCCTGGCTCACCGCGTACCGCATGCTCTTCACCAACGCCGGGGTGCGGCCGGGCGATTCGGTGCTCGTCCAGGGCGCGGGCGGCGGGGTCGCCACCGCCGCGATCGTGCTCGGGAAGGCCGCCGGGCTCCGGGTCTTCGCCACCAGCCGCGACGAGACCCGGCGCAAGCGGGCCGTGGGGCTCGGCGCGCTGGAGGCGTACGAGCCCGGGGCACGGCTCCCGCAGCGGGTGGACGCCGTCATCGAGACGGTCGGGGCCGCCACCTGGTCCCACTCCGTGAAATCGCTGCGCCCCGGCGGCACCCTGGTCATCTCGGGTGCCACCAGCGGCGACCGGCCCTCGCACGCGGAGCTGACCCGGATCTTCTTCCTGGAGCTGAAGGTCGTCGGCTCGACCATGGGGACCAAGGACGAGCTGGAGGACCTGCTCGCCTTCTGCGCCACGACCGGCGTGCGCCCGGTCATCGACGAGGTGCTGCCGCTGGACCGGGCCCGTGAGGGGTTCCAGCGGCTGGCCGACGGGGAGCAGTTCGGGAAGATCGTGCTCCGGCCGACGGAATAGTCCCGCGGAACTCGTCGCCGCCCCATACTTGAACAAGTGTCAGCTTTGCTGATGGGATGCCGCCCATGCGAATGGGCAGAGAACTCATAGCAGTTGTCATCGCGTCCGTGCTGGCGGCGGGGGCCCTCGCTCCCGCCGCCTCCGCGCGCCCGGCATCCACCCAGACCCCCGCCCCGACGACGTACGAACGTTCCATCCCGCCCCTCACCGACGACCGGGGCCGCACCCTCACCCTGCGCGGCTGGAACGTCGAGGACAAGGCGAACCGGGGCGAGGCCGCGCTGAGCGCCATCACCGAACGCCACTTCCGCGACCTGCGCGCGAACGGCTTCAACTTCGCCCGGCTGCTGGTCTTCTGGGACGACCTGGAGCCCCGGCGCGGCCAGTACAGCGAGCGCTACCTCCGGAAGATCGAACGCATCCTGGGCTGGGCGCACAAGCACCGCATCCATGTCCTCATCGACGCCCACCAGGACGTCTTCGGGCCCGCGTTCGGCCACCGGGGCATCCCCGCCTGGGCCACCAGGACCGACGGGCTGCCCTTCACCCCCAACCCCGACGACTGGTTCTCCGAGTATTTCCAGCCGGCCGTCCAGCGCGCCTTCACCCACCTCTACGAGGACCCCGACCTGCGGCGCGCCCAGGCCGCCATGTGGCAGGTCCTGGCGGAACGCTTCCGCGGCCACCCGGCTGTCATCGGCTACGACCTGATCAACGAGCCCATGGGGGAGCTGCGCGAGGGCGAGGACCTGCCGGCCGCCGCCCGCCGGATCGAGGCCCAGCACCTCACCCCGATGTACAACCGCCTGGCCCGCGCGATCCGGGCGAAGGACCGTGACACCTGGCTCTTCGTCGAACCGACCCCCATCGTCGGCGAGGGCGTGCCCACCGGCCTCGGCCGGATCGAGGACAGCCGCACGGTGTACGCGCCGCACTTCTACAACACCGCCATGGAGGCGGGCGCGGACTACGACCCCTCGGCCGGCTGGATCGAGGCGTACGAGGCCGCTGTCACCGCCTACCCGGCCCGGCACCGGATGCCCGTGGTCGTCGGTGAGTGGGGACCCCTGAACAACTCCCTCCCCAACATGGGCCGCTTCTACCGCGAGGCCGTCGCCTCCCTGAACCGCTACAGCTCCGGCTGGGCCGGGTACGTCTGGTGCTACGGCGGCGGCTACTGCGCGGTCGACGAGCACGGCCGCTTCCGTACGAACAAGGAGCGGACGGCGACCCCGTACGCCCCCGCCGTCGCGGGCACGGTCCGCTCCGACACGTACGACGCGGAGGGGCGCTCCTACCGCCTCGCCTACCGTGCGGCTCCCCGCCCCGCCGTCACGGAGCTGTCCCTCCCGCCCTCGGCCCGGGGCTGGCGCGTCCGTGTCACCGGGCCCGCCCGCGTCCTCGGCAGGGCGCCGCACGGGGGCCGTGTGACCGTTCTGGCGTGGCCCGGGGCGGAGGTGGTGGTGACGGTGCGGGAGGCTGGTTCCCATGGATGAACTGACCACCCCCGAAGGGTTCCTGCTGCGCGGTTGGCTCCCCTCGGACGCCTCGGCCGTACTCCGCGCCTTCGCCCCGCCCGAGATGGACCGCCAGACGGACCGGCCCGTCGACGACATGGCCGGAGCGCTGGCCTGGATGGGGGACCGCACGCGGGAGAGGGGGGCCCGTACGGGCTACTCCTGGGCCGTCGTGGGGGAGGAGGGCGAACCGCTCGGCTGCGTGGCGGTCGACGCCGTCAACCGGATCCATGACACGGGCTGGATCTCCTACTGGACCACCGGGACGGCGCGCGGCCGGGGTGTCGCCACCGCCGGAGTGCGGGCGCTGGCGCGGTGGGCCTTCGGTGAACTCGGCCTCTACCGGCTGGAGCTGGGGCACCGCACCGACAATCCCGCCTCCTGCCGGGTCGCCGAACGGTCCGGGTTCGCGCTCGAAGGGGTCGAGCGGGGGAGGCTGCGCTACGGCGGTGTCCGGTACGACCTCGAACGACACGCCCGTCTGGCCGACGACGATGTCAACTTTGATTGACATGGGGGTGGTGTCAATGTAGGTTGACGTCATGACCGAAGCAACGGATCTGGCCGCACGCGCCGGTGACCGCGACCCGCGCGTCGGGCTGCGGGCGGTGGCAGCGCTGCGGCGGCTGCTGGAGCAGCTCGAAGCCGTACAGGTACGCAGTGCCCGCGTCCAGGGCTGGTCGTGGCAGGAGATCGCCGCCGAGCTGGGTGTCAGCCGGCAGGCCGTGCACAAGAAGTACGGGAGGCGCTGATGTTCGAACGGTTCACCCAAGGGGCCCGCGCGACCGTAAAGGGTGCCGTGGGGCACGCGGAGCGCGTCGGGGCCGGGTCGGTCACCGAGGAACACCTGCTGCTCGCGCTGCTGGAACAGGAGGGCAGCCGGGCCTCCTTCGCCGTCGCCGCCCTCGGGCTGCACGGCCGCCGGGCCTCCCTGGAGGCGTCCTTCGCCGAGGCCCGCCGCCGGGGCGGGCTCACGAAGGCCGATACCGACGCCCTCGCGGGGATCGGGATCGACGTCGGCGCCATCGTGGACCGGGTCGAAGGGGCCCACGGCGAGGGCGCCCTCGCAGCCGGCCGGAGCGGCCGCCGGTGGTGGTCGGGGCACCGCCCCTTCACCCCGGGGGCGAAGAGCATCCTGGAGAGGTCGCTGCGGGTCGCCCTCGGGCGCGGCGACCGCTTCATCGGCGAGGAGCACCTGCTCCTGGCCCTCACCGCGGCCCCCGGCGTCGTCGCCGACGTCCTCGCCGAGCACGGGGCCACGTACGCGACCGTGCACCGCGCGCTGTACGGGCCCGAGGCCGACGGCCAGGGGCACGCCAAGGCAGGGTGAGGGCGGGGAGGGCCGGCAGGAGCGGGAGCAGAGGTGAGGGGCGGGTGCCGGTTGTTCCACCAGGCACCCGCCCCCGCTGCAGCCCAACTCGGGCTCGGCCCTTCTTATGGCCCCCGGCCGCAGCCCACCCGGCCGCAGCCCACCCGGGCTCAGCCCACCCGGGCTCAGCCCTTCTTGTAGCCCTTGCCCTTGTCCCTACCCTCGCCCGCGTCTTTGCCTTCGCCCGCGCCCGCGCTCTCGCCGTCGGCCTCCACCGTCAGCAGCGCCTCGATCCGCGCCGCCGCCGCGCCCAGGTGGCGGCGGGCCTCGGCCAGCTGGTCGCCCGTCACCCCGTGGTCGCGGGCCGCGTCCCGGACGGTGTCGCGGAACCGGTCCAGGAGGCGGTCCAGGTCGCGCGCCGGGTCGTCCGTGACCGGGACGTCCTGGCCCCAGTCGGAGGCGCTCCCGGGCGCGGGGACGGCCTCTGCGGCCTCCGGGTCGAACCCGTCCGGCCTGCCGAACGAGGACCAGCCGCCCGCGCGGGCGAAGCCCCCGAGCTGGCCGGTGATCTCGGCCAGACCCTCCCGTACGCCGGAGGGCCAGTCGCCCCGCGCGAAGTGCTCCTGGACCTGGCGGGCCGCGTCCCGCATCTGCTCGCGCGCCTTGTCCTGGGCCTCCTTGGCCTGGCGGCGGGCCTGCTGGGCCTCCTCGCGGGCGCGGCGGGACTCGTCCTTCGCCCGGCGTGCCTGCTCCTTCCACTCCTGCTTGGCCCGGCGCAGCTCCTCCTTGGCCGTGCGCCACGCCTCGCTGTCGCCGAAGTCGCCCAGGTTCCCGAAGTCGGAGAAGTCCCCGAAGGGGGAGGACGTCCTGTCCTTGCCGGTGTCCTTGGTGCTACCGGCGCCGGTGCCCTGCCGGGACTCGGAGGCGGCGGTCCGCATGTCGTTGCGGAGCCGGCCCGCCGCGCCGCGCACGTCATCGCGTATCTCGGCGGCCAGCTCGGAGAGGGAGTCGCGGATCTCCAGCTCCAGATCGGCCAGTTCACCGCTGCGGCCCGCCAGCTCGGCGCGCCCGGCGTCGGTGATCGAGTAGACCTTGCGGCCGCCCTCGGTGGCGTGGGTGACCAGGCCCTCGGCCTCCAGCTTGGCCAGCCGGGGGTAGACGGTGCCCGCGGACGGGGCGTACAGGCCCTGGAAGCGCTCCTCCAGCAGCCGGATCACCTCGTAGCCATGGCGGGGTGCCTCGTCCAGGAGCTTGAGCAGATACAGGCGCAGACGGCCGTGGGCGAATACGGGGGGCATGTCAGAGAACCTTTCCGGTCGGCTCGGCACCGTACGCGTCGTCCTCGGCGGGGGGCCTGCGCAGGAGGGCGATCGAACCGGAGACGGTCGTCGCCTTCAGGGTCCCCGTTCCGGCGCCGAGTGTGCCGGTGATCTTCTTCGCGCCCCACTGCCCGCCGACCCGCAGGTCCTCGAAGGCGTTGGAGACGCTCCCGCTCGCGGTGTTCGCCTCGACCCTGGCGTCCGCCGGGTGCGGCAGCCGGATCGCGATCTCGCCGGAGACCGTGGTCAGCCGGATGTCGGTGGGCTTCCCGGACGGGTCGAGGTCCAGCACCATGTCCCCGCTGACCGACTCGGCCCGGACCGAGGCCCCCGCCCCGTCGACCACCGTCAGGTCCCCGGCCACGGAGTGGTAGCGCAGGTCCCCGGTGACGTGCTGGGCCTCCAGGCTGCCCGAGACGGACTCCCCGCGGACCGCGCCGGTCAGCCCGACGAGGGTGATGTCCCCGGTGACGCCGCGTACGTCGGTGCGGCCGCCGATCCCGGAGACCACGGCCCCGGCGCCGACCACGCCGACCTCCACCGAGGCGGCGGCGGGCACCACGAGCGAGACCACCGCGCTGCGGCGGCGCCCCTTGGGGTCGAGCCAGCGCAGGAAGTCCTGCCAGGGGAGGTCCTCGTACGCCACGGTCAGGCGGCCGTCCTCGTGGGTGACCTGGAGCGGCGGCCCCTCGATGGAGGAGACCTCCAGCCGGGCGCCCGGCTCGTCGGTCCCGACGACGTTGACCGTGCCGCCCACGATGCGTACGTGGAGCGCGGTCACCGCGTCGTCGAAGGTGAGCTTCTGCGGTTCGGCGACGGTCCGCTTCGACACAGCCATGGACAGGACCTCCCGGAAAGGGTTCCGACGCAACATATCGCGTCTCGTAGAGAACACGATATATCGCGGATGGGGGAAGTCAAGCGTCATCCGTGAGCGGCTGAGGCAGGCAAAGAGCATCAGAGTTGGGCAAATTGCCCTAGCGTGTGGCACATGAACGCGACATCCACGGGGGCGCTCCTGCTGTGCCGCGCCGACCCCGAGACCGTACGGCCGCTCGCCCACCTGCTGCGGGAGCAGATGCTGTTGACGCGGGCGGGCGGGGAGTGGAGCGTCCTCGTGCCGGAGGGGAAGCCCTGGCGGGGTACCGGGCCGGGTGGCGGCGACCCCGAGCCGGTCGACCGGGTCCTCGGCGGCTGGGCCACCGCCCTGGCCGTCGGCTCCACCTGGCCGGTGCTCGCCCTGTGGTGGGACGGGGACCGGGCCGGCTACACCCTCGCCGCCGGATTCCGCCGCACCGTCGGCTACATCTGGCTGGCGGACGGCACCCCGGTGGGCGAGGACGAGGCGATGCGCACCTTCGCGGCCCGCCTCGGCCTCGATCCCGTACTGGATCTCCAGGCCCTGGAGGAGCTGACCCGGCCCGACCCGGAGTCGGACGCCGAGGCCCGGCTGCGCGGACTGCTCGCGGTCCTGACCCGTACGGGACTCACGCTGCCGCCGGGGCTCGGCCCGGGTGAGAGCGCGGACCGGCTGCGCAGCGTCGCCGGGGCGCAGCGCGGGGCGGAGCGCATCGAGTGGGCGGGGTGGCGTGATGCCGTACGGGTCGAACTCGACGCCGTCGAGGCCGGCAGCCTCGGCCCCTGGGTGCGCGGCCCCCGGGCCCGGGCCATCGCCACCGCCCAGCTCGCGGCCGGGCTCCCGCTCCTGCTCTGGGGCGTCCACCGCCGCAGCGGGGGGTGGGCGGCCGCCGGAGCGGTACTCCTCGCCCAGGGCGCGCTGGGGCTCGCCTACCACCGGGCCCGGGAAGCTGCCGAGAGGTCTTAGTCGGCCAGGGGCTTACGCGTCCTCGTCGTCCTCGTCGTCCAGCCGGGCCAGCCAGGTCGCGAGGCGCTCGACCGGCACCTCGAAGTCGGGGTTGAGATCGACGAACGTACGCAGCTGCTCGGCGAGCCACTCGAAGGTGACCTCCTCCTCGCCGCGCCGCTTCTCCAGTTCCTCGATGCCACGGTCCGTGAAGTACATGCGAAAAGAATAGCGATGCCCCGAGGTGGCCCGAACGCCGGAGACCCGGCCCCGCGACGAGCGCGGAACCGGGTCCCCGGGATGTACAGCCGTGCGGTCCTCAGGCCTCGAAGACCTCTTCGACCAGCTGTGCCTGCTCCGCCTGGTGACGCTTGGCCGAGCCGACCGCCGGGGACGAGCCGTGCGGCCGCGAGATGCGGCGCAGGCGCTCGCCGTGCGGCACGTCCGCGCCGACGGCCAGGTCCAGGTGGTCGATCAGGTTGAGCGCGATGAACGGCCACGCACCCTGGTTGGCCGGCTCCTCCTGGGCCCAGAGGTACTTCTCGGCGTTCGGGTACTTGGCGATCTCGGCCTGGATCTCCGCACCCGGCAGCGGGTACAGGCGCTCCAGCCGAATGATCGCGGTCTCCGTGTCGCCGCGCTTCTCCCGCTCGGCGTCCAGGTCGTAGTAGAGCTTGCCCGCGCAGAAGACGACCTTGCGGACCTCCTCCGCCTTGACCGACGCGTCGCCGATCACCGGACGGAAACCGCCGGTGGTGAACTCCTCGATCTTCGACGCCGCGGCCTTCAGACGCAGCATCGACTTCGGGGTGAAGACGATGAGCGGCTTGTGGTGCGGGTTGTGCACCTGCCAGCGCAGCAGGTGGAAGTAGTTCGAGGGCAGGGTCGGCATCGCGACCGTCATGTTGTCCTGCGCGCACATCTGGAGGAAGCGCTCGGGACGCGCGGACGAGTGGTCCGGGCCCTGGCCCTCGTAGCCGTGCGGCAGGAGCAGCGTGACGCCGGAGGTCTGGCCCCACTTCTGCTCGGCCGAGGAGATGAACTCGTCCACGACGGTCTGGGCGCCGTTGACGAAGTCACCGAACTGGGCCTCCCAGATGACCAGCGACTCCGGACGGGCCAGCGAGTAGCCGTACTCGAAGCCCATCGCCGCGTACTCGCTGAGCAGCGAGTCGTAGACGTTGTAGCGGGCCTGCTCCTCGGTGAGGTACAGCAGCGGGGTGTAGTCCTCGCCGGTGACCTGGTCCACCAGCACCGCGTGGCGCTGGCCGAACGTGCCGCGGCGGGTGTCCTGGCCGGCGAGCCGGACCGGGGTGCCCTCCATCAGCAGCGAACCGATGGCCAGGGTCTCGCCCATGCCCCAGTCGATCGTGCCGTTCTCCACCGAGGCCGCACGACGCTGCATCTGCGGCATCAGACGGGGGTGGACGGTGATCGACTCGGGGATGTTGACCTGGGACTCGGCGATCCGCTTCACGACCTCGGCGGAGACCGCGGTCTCCACGGCGACCGGGAACGCGGCCTGCGGCTCCGGGATGTGCGGGGCGGCCGGCTGCGAGGTGGCCTCGCGGACCTCGGCGAAGACCTTCTCCAGCTGACCCTGGAAGTCCTGGAGCGCCTGCTCCGCCTCTTCCAGGGTGATGTCGCCGCGACCGATGAGGGACTCGGTGTAGAGCTTGCGCACCGAGCGCTTCTTGTCGATCAGGGTGTACATCTGCGGGTTGGTGAACTCCGGGTTGTCGCCCTCGTTGTGACCGCGGCGGCGGTAGCAGATGAGGTCGATCACGACGTCCTTGTTGAACGCCTGCCGGAACTCGAAGGCGAGCCGCGCGACCCGGACCACGGCCTCCGGGTCGTCACCGTTGACGTGGATGATCGGCGCCTCGATCATGCGCGCCACGTCGGTGGCGTACATCGAGGAGCGCGAGGACTCCGGGGCGGCGGTGAAGCCGACCTGGTTGTTGATCACCACGTGCACGGTGCCGCCGGTGCGGTAGCCGCGCAGCTGCGACATGTTGAGCGTCTCGGCGACGACGCCCTGGCCCGCGAAGGCCGCGTCGCCGTGGAGCGCGACGGGCAGGACCGTGAAGTCCGTGCCGCCCTTGTTGATGATGTCCTGCTTGGCGCGGGCGATGCCCTCCAGGACCGGGTCGACCGCCTCCAGGTGCGAGGGGTTGGCGGCCAGCGAGACCTTGATCTGCTCGCCGTCCAGACCGGTGAAGGTGCCCTCGGCGCCCAGGTGGTACTTGACGTCGCCGGAGCCGTGCATCGAGCGCGGGTCGAGGTTGCCCTCGAACTCCCGGAAGATCTGCGCGTACGACTTGCCGACGATGTTCGCCAGCACGTTCAGGCGGCCGCGGTGGGCCATCCCGATGACGACCTCGTCGAGGCGGGCCTCGGCGGCGGAGTCGATGACCGCGTCGAGCAGCGGGATGACGGACTCGCCGCCCTCCAGCGAGAACCGCTTCTGACCGACGTACTTCGTCTGCAGGAAGGTCTCGAACGCCTCCGCGGCGTTCAGCCGGCGCAGGATGCGCAGCTGCTCCTCGCGCTCGGGCTGCTGGGCGCGGGGCCGCTCCACCCGGTCCTGGAGCCACTTGCGCTGCTTCGGGTCCTGGATGTGCATGAACTCGATGCCGGTGGTGCGGCAGTACGACTCACGGAGCACACCGAGGATGTCGCGGAGCTTCATCATCGACTTGCCGGCGAACCCGCCGACCGCGAAGTCCCGCTCAAGGTCCCACAGGGTGAGGCCGTGCTCGGTGATGTCAAGGTCGGGGTGCTTGCGCTGGCGGTACTCCAGCGGGTCGGTGTCGGCCATGACGTGGCCGCGGACCCGGTAGGAGTGGATCAGCTCGAAGACCCGCGCGGCCTTCGTCACGTCGTTGTCGTGCGACGCGTCGATGTCCGTGAGCCAGCGGACCGGCTCGTACGGGATGCGCAGGGCCTTGAAGATCTCGTCGTAGAAATCGTTCTGGCCGAGCAGCAGCTGGCTGAGGACCCGCAGGAACTCGCCGGAGGCCGCGCCCTGGATGACCCGGTGGTCGTAGGTCGACGTGAGCGTCATGACCTTCGAGATACCGAGCTTGTTGAGGGTGTCCTGCGAGGTGCCCTGGAACTCGGCCGGGTAGTCCATCGCGCCGACGCCCATGATGAGGCCCTGCCCGGGCATCAGGCGGGGCACCGAGTGGACGGTGCCGATCCCGCCGGGGTTGGTCAGCGAGGCGGTGACGCCGGAGAAGTCGTCCATGCCGAGCTTGCCGATGCGGGCGCGCCGGACGATGTCCTCGTACGCCTGCCAGAACTCGAAGAAGTTGAGCGTCTCGGCCTTCTTGATGGCCGCGACGACCAGCTGGCGGTCGCCGTTCGGCTTCACCAGGTCGATGGCGAGGCCGAGGTTGACGTGCTCCGGCTTCACCAGGGTCGGCTTGCCGTCCTTCACCGCGAAGGAGTAGTTCATCGACGGCATGGCCTTGAGGGCCTGCACCATCGCGTACCCGATGAGGTGCGTGAAGGAGATCTTCCCGCCGCGGGCGCGCTTGAGGTGGTTGTTGATGACGATGCGGTTGTCGAAGAGCAGCTTCACCGGGACCGCGCGGACGGACGTGGCCGTCGGCAGCTCCAGCGAGGCGTTCATGTTCTTCGCGACGGCGGCCGAGGGGCCGCGCAGCGTCACGTACTCGGGGCCGGCCGGGGCCTCGGTGGCCCCGTCCGCCCTGGCGGGCGCGGCAGCGGGCTTCGCCGCCGCGGGCTTCGCCGGAGCCGGGGCCGGAGCGGCCTTGGCCTCGGCGGGCTTCGCCTCGGCCGGCTTCGCCTGCGCCGGAGCTGCCGGAGCAGCGGCGGCGGGCTTCGCCGGGGCCGGTGCGGCAGCGGCCGGGGCCGCGGCTTGCGCCGGAGGGGTGGCGGCCGGGGCCTCGGTTGCCGCAGCCCCCGAGGCTGCGGCGCCGGGAACGGGCTTGTCCGCCGTGCCGGAGGTACCCGGCTTGTAGTCGGCGAAGAAGTCCCACCAGGCGCGATCGACCGAACTGGGATCCTGGAGGTACTGCTGGTAGATCTCGTCGACGAGCCACTCATTGGCGCCGAAAGCAGCGGCCGGGTTGGTGCCCGGGCTGGCTTGGTCGGTCGAGATGCTCGAGTTACTGGGGGACTGAGACGACACGGCGGCAACCGCCCTCTTCCGCTTCACAAGGTGATGGACAGCGGAAATCAAGGCTACGCCCCCCAAACCGTTCCTTGCAGACCGGGCCGGTGCTTCGTCGTGCACATCACATCGCAACGCGGGTTTCGGCGCAGGAAATGGCGGGAAACAAGCGAGGTTCCACTGCACTTCGGGTACGCAGGACCGTGGATACGGTCATCCGACCGTATCCCCTTGAGATCCCCTTCAGGGAGGACACGGAGAACGCGCCCTTCCGGTTCGACCCTATGTCAACGGCGCCGTCAACCTCGTCGCTCGGCCGTCCCCGGAAGCGTGACCTGGATGCGGCAGCCCCGAGCGGATTCGGCCACGCCGATCCGGCCGCCGTGCAGATCCACCGCCCAGCGGGCGATCGCCAGCCCCAGCCCCGTGCCGCCGTCGCTGCCCGGACCGTGCGGCGAGGGGGCCTGGCCCCGGTTGAACCGCTCGAAGACCCGGTACCGCTCCGCCTCAGGGATGCCGGGGCCCTCGTCGATGATCTCCAGCTCCAGCGACTCGGGGAAGGCCCCGCGCCGGGCCAGGACCGTCACCCGGCCGTGCGGCGGGCTGTGCTTGACCGCGTTGTCGATGAGGTTGGCGACCACCTGGTGCAGTCGCTCGGCGTCCGCGTGCGCGGTGAGCTCCGGCGGCGAGACGTCCAGATGCAGATGGACATCCGTACGGGAGTGATTGCCCGACCCCGACGACAGATGGCGCTGCGAGGCGGCGAGATTGGCTTCTTTCAGTACGCCCGAGAGATACGGCCACACCTCGAAGCGGCGCGCTTTGAGCGTCACCACCCCGTTGTCCAGACGCGACAGGTCCAGCAGCGTCTCCACCAGCCGGCCGAGCCGCTCCGTCTGTTTCAGCGCCGTACGCATCGTCTCGGGATCGGCGGCCGAGACCCCGTCCACCACGTTCTCCAGCACGGCCCGCAGCGCCGCGATGGGAGTCCGCAGCTCGTGGGAGACGTTGGCGACCAGCTCCTTGCGGTGCCGGTCCTCCGCCTCCAGGTCGTCCGCCATGCGGTTGATCGTCTGGGCCAGGTCGCCCAGCTCGTCCCGCCGCCCGGCGCCGCTCACCCGGCGCGTGTAGTCGCCGTGCGAGATCGACCGGGCCACCGCTCTCATCTCGTCCAGCGGCGCGGTCAGGCCGTGCGCCACGAACTGGGTGATCAGCAGTGTCGCGATCACCGAGAACACGGTGATGAACTGGAACTCGGTCCGGGTCCGCAGGGCGACGATGAGCAGCCCGGTGGTGATGAACACCGAGACCACGACGAGCGTCCCGAGCTTGGCCTTGATGGAGAAGGGCCGCATCCCCGACCCTGGCCGGGTCATGGGGCCGGGGTCTCCAGGGCATAGCCCACGCCGTGCACCGTACGGATCCGCTCGGCGCCGATCTTCCGGCGCAGCGCCTTGATGTGGCTGTCGACCGTACGGGTGCCCGAGGCGTCCGCCCAGTCCCAGACCTCGGCCAGCAGCTGCTCCCGGGAGAGCACCGCGCGCGGGGTGTTGGCGAGGCAGACCAGCAGGTCGAACTCGGTCGGCGTGAGGTGGACGTCCTCGGCGCGCACCCGGACCCGGCGCTGCGCGTGGTCGATCTCCAGCTCGCCGAGGCGCAGTATCCCGCTCCGCGGCGTGACGGCGGCCAGCGCGGCCCGCTCCACCCGGCGCAGCAGGACGTGCACCCGGGCGGCCAGCTCCCGCATGGAGAACGGCTTGGTCATGTAGTCGTCGGCGCCGACCCCGAGCCCGACCAGCATGTCGGTCTCGTCGTCGCGCGCGGTGAGCATCAGCACCGGCACCGGGCGCTGCGCCTGCACCCGGCGGCAGACCTCCAGGCCGTCGAAGCCGGGAAGCATGATGTCCAGCACCATCAGATCGGGCTGCCATGCCTCGGCCGCGTCCACGGCCGCGGGCCCGTCCAGTGCGGTCTGCACCAGGAAGCCCTCCGCCCGCAGCCGGGCGGCAATGGCGTCGACGATCGTGGCGTCGTCCTCGACCACCAGCACCCGGCGCTGAGCCCCTGGGGTGGCCGCCACGCCGTTGTGGGTGGTGTGTGTCTGTTCCATCGCCCCGCCCCTGCCCGTTCTCGCGGGAGGCGAACCCCCGCAAGGCACGGTCTTCGCTCGTGGATTTCGTGGGTGATCCCTATGTGCCGGTCAGCAGCGTAAAGGCAGCGGAGGGCTCCCGGCTACGCAGGGTGTTGTCCCGAGAGTGCGAGCTCGGGCCGGGCGGGGCGGTGGATCGTCGGCCTTGTACCGGTTGACCCGTCTCCCCGCGGGACCGCGCATACCGGGAGGGGGGTTCAGGCACCCCTCGATGCGAGATGGACCACGTCCGGCACACCTCGGGCAACAGCCACTTCTTCGGTTCTTACCCCGGTGAATCCGGCATTCCGCAACGCCTGTTCGAAGGCCGGTGACGGCTGCGCGGACCAGACGGCGAGCACTCCGCCCGGGGTCAGCCGGTCGTGGCAGTGGGCCAGACCGGTGGGGGAGTAGAGGCTCCCGTTGTCGTCCGTGACGGTCCAGTCCGGCCCGTTGTCGATGTCCAGGCAGAGCGCGTCGTAACGCTCCGTGGCGGTACGGAGGTGGGCGACCAGGTCCGTGTGGAGAACTTGGGTACGCGGATCGGCCAGCGCCGCCCCGGAGATCCGGTCCAGCGGGCCCTGCCGGTGCCAGTCGACGATCGCCTGCTCCCGCTCCACGACCACGATCCGCCCCCAGCGCTCCTCCTCGGCGGCCCGCACCAGGGAGAAGCCCACGCCGAGCCCGCCGATCAGTACGGAGGGGCCGCTCCGCCCGGCGGGCAGCGCGCCCAGGGCGGCGTCGATCAGCAGCCGCTCGGAGCGTCCGTCCGAAGTGTCCATCAGGAAGCAGCCGTTGGCGATGATCTCGAAGTGCCTCCCGCGCTCGCGCAGGACGACCTCGCCGAAGGGGCCTTCACGCCGGTCCAGGGTGACGGGGGCGGGCGGAATCATGGCGCAGGTGTAGGTCTGGGTGTCGGGCTCCATGGCCCGGATTCTAGGAGAGTGACACCCTCGTCCTCAGGTGCTTTGATCTTCACAACTTCATTTCATCTTCCCGGGTGGAGCTGTGCCCGGGGCTACTGACGGGCGCGGCCGCCGGACGGAGAAGGCCGACTGCACCCTCGCGGCCCAGCCCTCCTGCAACACCATCGCCACGCCCCCGGTCCGCACCCCGACCGGCACCTCGGACCACGCCCCGATGTACGGCTCCACACAGGGCGGTCCGGGTCTCGACTGGCGGATGAACGGCACGGCGTCCGGCGGCTCGCCGGCGGATGAACGGCACGGCGTCCGGCGGCTCGCTGGGGCTGACCGGCACCCCGTCGCCAGGCGCGTCGTGGAGCACCGGACACGGCGGGGCACTGGAGCTCGACGGGGTCTCCGGCGCGGTGACCGCCCCCGGACCCGTGGTGGACACCCGCCGCCGCTTCACCGTCTCCGCCTGGGCGAAGGCCGACGGCCCGGACTGGAACGTCGACCGGGCCCGGGGTGGCCGGGAATAGCCGTTCCCCGCCGGACGCTCCCGTGAACAGGTACCCCGCTCGGCGGCGAAGAGCGATGGCTGGAACCGGCTGATCGCTCACAGCGAACACCGCAGGGGGAACATTCGGCGGCTCACAAGCATTGAGTCCACATAGCTCAACTTGCCTGCCGAAGGGGAGATCATGACTACCGAGTCCAAGGCGTTCACACCGATCGACCTGCCCGTGCTGCCGCTGGACGACGAGGTCGTCCTGCCCGGCATGGTGGTGCCGCTGGACCTGTCCGACACCGAGGTGCGCGCCGCCGTCGAGGCCGCGCAGGCCGCCGCCCGTCCCGGCGGCGGCAAGCCCGAGGTGCTGCTGGTGCCGCGGATCGACGGGACGTACACGGGGACGGGTGTCCTCGGGACCGTCGAGCAGGTCGGACGCCTGAGCGACGGCGACCCGGGCGCGCTCATCAGGGCCCGCGACCGGGTCCGCATCGGGGCTGGGACCAGTGGTCCCGGCCGGGCGCTCTGGGTCGAGGGGACCGTGCTCGACACCGTCGTGCCCGACCCGCTGCCCGGTTCGGCCGCCGAGCTCGTCAAGGAGTACAAGGCGCTCGCCACCAGCTGGCTGAAGAAGCGCGGCGCCTGGCAGGTCGTGGACCGGGTCCAGCAGATCGACGACATCTCCGCGCTCGCCGACAACTCCGGATACTCACCGTTCCTCACCACCGCCCAGAAGGTCCAGCTCCTGGAGACCGTGGACCCGGTCGCGCGGCTGAAGCTCGCCATCCAGTGGCTGGGCGAGCACCTCGCCGAGCAGGATGTGGCCGAGTCCATCGCGAAGGACGTCCAGGAGGGCGTCGACAAGCAGCAGCGTGAATTCCTGCTCCGCCGCCAGCTCGACGCCGTACGCAAGGAGCTCTCCGAGCTCAACGGCGACCCGGAGGACGAGTCCGACGACTACCGGGCCCGCGTCGAGGCCGCCGACCTGCCCGAGCACGTCCGCACGGCCGCGCTCAAGGAGGTCGACAAGCTGGAGCGGTCCAGTGACCAGTCGCCCGAGGGCTCCTGGATCCGCACCTGGCTGGACACCGTCCTCGAACTGCCCTGGACCGAGCGGACCGAGGACGCCTACGACATCCGCGGCGCCCAGGAGATCCTGGACGCCGAGCACGCCGGCCTCGCCGACGTGAAGGAACGCATCACCGAGTACCTCGCGGTGCGCAAGCGCCGCTCCGACCGGGGCCTGGGTGTCGTGGGCGGCCGCCGAGGCGGCGCGGTCCTCGCCCTCGTCGGCCCGCCCGGCGTCGGCAAGACCTCGCTCGGCGAGTCCGTCGCGCACGCCATGGGCCGCAAGTTCGTCCGCGTCGCGCTCGGCGGTGTCCGGGACGAGGCGGAGATCCGGGGCCACCGGCGTACGTACGTGGGCGCGCTCCCCGGCCGGATCGTGCGGGCCATCAAGGAGGCCGGTTCGATGAACCCGGTCGTCCTGCTCGACGAGATCGACAAGGTCGGCTCCGACTTCCGGGGCGACCCGGCCGCCGCCCTCCTCGAAGTGCTCGACCCGGCGCAGAACCACACCTTCCGCGACCACTACCTGGAGGTCGAGCTCGACCTCAGCGACGTCGTCTTCCTGGCCACCGCCAACGTGCTCGAAGCCATCCCGGAGGCCCTGCTCGACCGCATGGAGCTGGTCCGCCTCGACGGCTACACCGAGGACGAGAAGGTCGTCATCGCCCGGGACCACCTCCTGCCGCGCCAGCTGGAGCGGGCCGGTCTGGAGAAGGACGAGGTCGCCCTGGAGGAGTCGGCGCTGCGCAAGCTGGCCGGCGAGTACACCCGCGAGGCGGGCGTACGGAATCTGGAGCGGGCCGTCGCCCGGCTGCTCCGCAAGGTCGCGGCCCAGCACGAACTGGGCGACCGCGAGCTGCCGTTCACGGTGACCGACACAGACCTGCGCGGCCTCATCGGGCGCCCGCACCACGTCCCCGAGTCCGCCCAGGACCCGGCCGAGCGCCGCACGGCGGTGCCGGGCGTGGCCACCGGGCTCGCGGTGACCGGGGCGGGCGGTGACGTCCTCTTCGTCGAGGCGTCGCTCGCCGATCCGGAGACCGGGGCGTCCGGACTGACCCTGACCGGTCAGCTCGGGGACGTCATGAAGGAGTCGGCGCAGATCGCGCTGAGCTTCCTGCGGTCGCACGGCGCGGAGCTGGAGCTGCCGGTCGCCGACCTCAAGGACCGGGGTGTGCACATCCACTTCCCGGCGGGCGGCATCCCCAAGGACGGCCCGAGCGCGGGCATCACCCTGACGACCGCGCTGGCCTCGCTGCTCTCCGGACGGCTGGTCCGTACGGACGTGGCGATGACCGGTGAGGTGTCGCTGACCGGCCGGGTGCTGCCGATCGGCGGCCTGAAGCAGAAGCTGCTGGCGGCCCACCGCGCTGGCATCACCACCGTGGTGATCCCCCAGCGCAACGAGGCCGACCTGGACGACGTCCCGGCCGAGGTGCTGGAGAAGCTGGACGTCCGCCCGGTCACCGACGTCCGCCAGGTGCTGGAGATCGCCCTCGCCCCGGCCTCGGCCAGGGCGGAGGAGAGGATCCCGGCCGCGGCCTGACCACCACGCAGTGACGGGCGCGGTATCAGGTGCGCGACCGGTACGGACGGCCCGCTTCCCGAGTCGACGGGGGCGGGCCGTTCCGCATGTCCGCGGACCGGTCAGGGGCGGTAGACCGTCCCCGGCACCGGCTCGGCGGGGGCCATCAGCTCGGGGACGGTCACGAAGGTGTAGCCGTCCTTCTGGAGCGCGTCGATGATCCCGGGCACGGCGGGCACGGTCCCCTTGTAGATGTCGTGCAGCAGGATGACGCCGTCCTTGCCCGCCTGGTCCAGGATCCGCTTGGTGATCAGCGCCGAGTCGTTGGTCGAGTAGTCCTTGGCGGTGGCGCTCCACAGCACCTGGGAGAGCCCCAGCTCCTTGCTGATCTCCGAGACCGTGTCGTCGGTGCGGCCCTGCGGCGGGCGCATCAGCCGGGGCTTCTTCCCGGTGATCTTCTCTATCGCCACCTGGGTCTTCTCCAGCTCGGCGCGTATCTCGTCCGGCTCCCGGTCGGTCAGGATCTCGTGCGTCCAGGTGTGGTTGGCCACCTCGTGGCCCTCGTCCTGGATGCGCCGCACGGTGTCCGGGTGCTTGACGACGTGGTTCTTGCCCAACAGGAAGAAGGTGGCGTGCACCTTCTTCTCCTTCAGGATGTCCAGCAGCTCCGGGGTGTCCTTGCCCGGCCCGGCGTCGAACGTGAGGGCGATGCACTTCGCCTTGCGGCAGTCCGCCGGCCCGAAGGAGCCCTTGGCGTCGGACGCCGCGTCCTGCCGTGCCGAGCCCGGAGCCGTCGTCTCCATCGAGCAGCCGCCGAGCGCCAGTGTGAGCGTCGTCACCAGGGCGGCGGCCAACCCGCCACCGACCAGGCCTGTCTTCTTGGGCACGGCACACCACTCCTCTGCGCGGAAATCTCCGCACAGGTGTGCGGTACGCCCAGGACTATACATAGCGTGTATACAGCGAGTGCATAGTGGGATGCGGGACGCCGCTGATCCACGCCTGCGAAATACTGGCGTGGCTGCGGCGCCGACCGGCCGTGGACGGCACTTTCATCGGCAGGAAACCGTACGAGGGGTACTGACGTGCACGGGAGCGAAAGCGCGGGGGAGCCGGGCGCGACCGCCGGAACCGGCGGGGACCAGGAATTCCTGGCGCTGGAGCGTGAGCTGGCGGTCTTCCTGCGCCGGGCCCGGGCCAGCTCGGGCGAGATGGCCCGCGAGGTCCACCCCGAACTGGAGCCCGCCGCCTACGGCCTGCTCGTCCGCCTGGAGTCGGCGGGCCGGCAGCGGGCCACCGAACTGGCCGCCTACTTCGGCGTCGGCAAGGCCACCATGAGCCGCCAGCTGCGGGCCCTGGAGAACCTCGGGCTCGTCGACCGCGAACCCGACCCGGCGGACGGCCGCGCCTGGCTCGTCCGGCTGACCGACGAGGGCCTCGCCCGCTTCCGCAGCGTCCGGGGCGCCCGGCGCGGGCAGTACGTCCGCAAGCTGGCGGACTGGGACCGGGGCGAGGTGGCGGAGCTGGCCCGGCTGCTCCACCAGCTGAACGCCCGCGCCGAGGAGTGACCTCCGGGCCCGGGCGCCGGCGTCACAGCTCCACGTGGACCGCCGTGGCGTCGTCGTGCGTCTTGCTCCGCCGCAGCCGTACGCGCCCGGCGGCCGCGTCGGCCTCCTCCAGCTCCCGTACCCGGTCGATCAGCCCCCGGGGACCCGCCTTGCGCAGCAGCTCCAGCGCGGCCGCCCAGTCGCCCTCGCGGAACATCTCCGTCCAGCGGCTCGCCCCGTCGGTCAGCGCCGCCAGGGACCGGACCCCGGCGGCCGGGACGCTGCCGGTCACCGCGCGTGAGGACACCGCCGGGTCGGCGGCGGCCGTGAAGAAGCCGCCCTCCTTGTTCCGCAGCCCGGTGTCGACGGCCGCCGCCGAGGTCAACGAGCCAGGTGGCAGCCGGTCGAGCCGGTCGTCGAGGACCGCCCGGACCGTGCCGTCCGCCCCCTCCAGCAGGAGCGCCGAGTCGGAGAGCACCAGGTACTCGATCACGCGTTCGCTCCAACGCGCCACGACCACGGTCGCCTGAGGCGTACGCGCGTGAGAAAGGTCACAGGTGGCCCGGTGGGCGTCGGCGGTGCGCCGGATGGACGCCGACAGGATCTCGGCCAGCTCCATATCTCGCCGTGAACCCGACAGTTCCACCAGCGCGCCGCCCAGCCGGGCGGTGAACCAGGGGACGGAGTGCACACAACCGTCATCCCCCTCCGGCGGTGTGACGCCGTCGAGCACCACCAGCACTCCCCCCTGGCCGGACGCGGGGAGGGCGGCCGACGCCCAGTCCTCGTTGGGGCGTTCGGGGACGCCGGGGACGGTGACGAGTTCGAGGCGCATGGGGTCAGTCTGCACGAGGCCTTCACGGAGTCCGCACGGGAGCGGATTCCGGCCGTACCAGCAGGTCAACGTGGGCCCGATACGCGGAGGGGAGGGCTCCGGAGGAGTGCGGGCGGGCATCCTGCCAAAGGCTGCGCCGAAGTTCCACCCCGCGCCCTATGCATGGTCAGGGGCGGCCCTGGGGAGACTTGTTCGTCAACTCAAGAGTGATGTTCACTCGTTCGAGTGGCGGAGCGGTTGATGCGCGCCCCCCTCTCAAAAGCACTGGAATGGTCAGAAGCCGTACCAGGAGCGGGGGGTCCTTCTATGTGACCGAGCGTCACCTCCGCTTCAAGGGTGGACGAGTCAAGATTGCGAGCACCGGTGCAGAAGAAGCGGCCGCGGAGCCAGGGCAGCACGCGCGACGGTTCCGGGGCGACGCCTCCGGCTCCGGGCGTCGAGAAGCGGACCGTACGGGTACGGAGCCGGCTGGTCGCCGGTGTCGCCGTCGTCGGGGTCATCGTCCTCGCGGCGGGCGCTCCCGCGGCGCTGAGCGCCTCCACCGATCTGGCCGAGTCCCAGCGGCTGGTGACCCTCGCCGAGCTGAACCGGCAGGCCGTCACGCTGGCGCACTCCCTCGCCGACGAACGGGACGCCGTCACCGCGTACATCGCCGGGGGCCGCGCCGATGACGGCAAGGCCGGCGAGGAGAACCGCCGCACCCGCACCACCCGGGTCGACCAGCAGATCGACGAGATCCACGGGCCGGCCCCCGCCGCCCTGCGACGCGACCTCTCCACCGTGCCCTCCCTGCGCCGTGACGCCCTCACCGGCAAGGGCTCGGCGCTGGACGCCCACCACGCGTACTCCGAGGTCATCGCCAAGCTGCACGGCATCTCCGCCGAGCTGGCCGCGAAGACCCCGCCGCGCGTCGCCGACGCCACCCGCGCCCCCCTCGCGCTCGGCGGAGCCGTCGAGCAGGCCTCCGCCACCCGCGGGCTCCTCCTCGCCGCGCTCGCCGTGCCGAGCCCCGAGCCCGCCACCCCGCAGACCGACCCGTTCACCGGCCTTCCGGTGGAGACCGAGGACGACGAGAGCAAACGGGCGGACCGCGACCGGGACGAGCTGAGCGCCGCCGCCCAGCAGTCCCGGGTCCGTGAGCTGGCCTCGCTCGCCGAGTTCGACCAGGCCGCGAACCCGGTCGCCCGCGACAAGCTCTCCGCCACCGTCACGGGCCCCGAGGTCAACAGCGCGGAGAAGTACCTCACCCGCCTCACCGACCGTCCCGAACTCTCCGGCAGCGAGCGCAACACCAGCGCCAAGAAGCTGGAAGCCGCGCTCTCCGCCCGGGTCGACCGGATGCGCAGCGTCGAGTCCGCCCTCGGCACCACCCAGGTCCAGCGCCTGGAGGGGATCCGCGACGACGACGTCACCGCCCTCGAACTGAGCATCGCCCTGCTCGGCGGCTGCTTCCTGCTCGCCGTGGGCGTCTCCACCGCCGTCGCCCGCACCCTGACCCAGCCGCTCGCCGTCCTGCGCATCGGCGCCGCCCGCCTCGCGGACGAGCCTTCGAGCGCCGAACCGGTCCGCTACACCGGCCGCAACGACGAGTTCGCCCAGGTCGTCCGCTCGATGAACACCCTGCACGCCAGGCTGACCGGGCTGCAGCAGGAGTTCACCGGCCGCTTCGAGACCCTCAGCGGCGAGCGCGCCGAACTGATCGCGGGCCGGGAGGCCCTCACCCTCCAGCGCGCCGAACTCCAGGTCCAGGCAGCCGAGCTGGCCGCCCAGCTGGAGCGGCTGAAGAACACGGTCCACCACACCTTCGTCAACCTCTCGCTCCGCAACCTCGGCCTCGTCGAGCGGCAGCTCGGCGTCATCGAGAGCCTGGAGGAGCGCGAGCAGGACCCGGAGCGCCTCGCCACCCTCTTCAAGCTGGACCACATGGCCACGGTCATGCGCCGGCACAGCGAGAACATGCTGGTCCTCGCGGGCGCCGAGCACGGCCACGGCCACGCCGGTCCGATCCCGCTGGTCGACGTGGCCCGCGCGGCCGTCAGCGAGATCGAGCGGTACGAGCGGGTCACTATCCAGTCCCTGCCGCCGCACGCCCAGATCGCCGGGTTCGCGGCCGACGACCTCAGCCACCTCCTCGCCGAACTCCTGGAGAACGCGACCTCCTTCTCCCCGCCGGACTCCCATGTCGAGCTCTCCGGCTGGCTGCTGGAGACCGGCGAGGTGATGCTCTCCGTGCAGGACGAGGGCATCGGCATGTCGACGGTCCGGATGGGCGAGCTCAATGCGAGGCTGGCCGACCCGGCCTCGTTCGAGGCGGGGGAGCAGAGCGCCGACGGGGCCGGACTCGGCCTCCAGGTCACCTCGTTGCTGGCCGCCCGGCACGGTGTGCGGGTCCAGCTGCGCGAGCAGAAGGGGAGTGGAGTGACGGCTGTCGTCGTCCTGCCGCAGGCCCTGCTGCCCAACTCCCTGCCCGCCTCCTCGCCGCCCGCGGTGCAGCTGCCAGGCGAGGCGCCGACGCTCAACCTGCCGGGCTCGGTGGCCGAGGCCAACTCCAACGCCCTGCCGAGCCGTACGCCGGTCCTGCCGATCCCGCCTGCCGCGTCCGGGACCGCCGACGGGCCGGGTTCCGAGCCGACTGCCGAACCGGTAGCCGGGCCGGGTTCCGAACCGGTTGCCGAGCAGGCCGCCGAGTCGGCCGTCGAGCCGCTGCCCGAGCCCTCCGCGGAGCCCGAGCAGGCCGCCGAGCCGACGCCGGAGCCCGCCCCGGAGCCCCGGCCCGAGCCGGCCGCCGGCCCCGCCCCCGCCGTCGACCCGATGATCGCCGCCGCCGAGCGCGCGATCCGCGAGGCAGCGGCGAAGGAGCCCGCGCCCGCCGAGGACTCCGAAGCCACCGCCGTACCGCAGCAGAAGCCCGAAGCGGACGCACAGGCGGCCGCAGAGGCAGAGGCAGCTACAACGGCAGACACGGACGCAGCGGCAGTCACGGACGCCGGTTCGGACGCCGGTTCGGACTCCGAGATCACCATGCAGGTCCGCCTGCCGAAGCCCCCGGCGGATCCGGCCACCCCGGCCACCCCGGCCACCCCGGCGGCCCCCGCCCCCACCGGGGCCGCGCACCCCGACCCGTACGCCATCGGCCCCGACCGCCACGAGCGTCCGGCCGAGAGCGGTCCGGGCGGCCAGGACCCGGACGGGCCCGCCTTCCGGCCCGCCCCCCGTGCCGAGGCCGCCGCAGACACCGTGCCCGGCCCCCGGAAGCCGCAGGCCGAGCGGGTCACCGACAAGGGCCTGCCCAAGCGGACCCCCAAGGTGGTCCAGCCCGAGGGCGCACCCGCCACCGCGCGCACCGGCAGCCTGGACAAGGACGACCTGCGCCGCAGGCTGGGCAGCTTCCACCAGGCGGCCAAGGAGGGCCGGCGCGATGTCGAGGCGGAGATCGCCGGGTCCACCGGCTCCCTCGCCCTCGCCGACCACGAGGGCGTGACCACCGGCACCGCCGGGCACGAGACCACCAGCACCGCACCCGCAACAGGCACCGCACACGACACAGGGACCGGACAGGCCGGCGGCCGCACGGACCGCCGGAACGGAGAGACGGGGGACACAGTCGAGGAGGCACGCAGTTGACTGCGCCCAGCACGTTCGGGCTGAGTACCGAAGCCCGGAACCTTCACTGGTTGCTGAGCAATCTCGTGGAGGAGGTGCCAGGGGTCCACTCGGTCACCGTCGTCTCGTCCGACGGGCTGATGCTGCTCTCCTCCGACCCCGGACATCACGAAGCGAAGGCGGCCGGACCGTCGGACGGACCCAAGGGGTCCAGCGCCGATCTGGCCACCATCGTCTCCGGCATCGGCTCGCTGACCGTCGGAGCCGCCAAGCTGATGGACGGCGGCGGCGTCAAACAGACGATGGTCGCCATGGACGAGGGCAGCGTCTTCGTCATGTCGATCAGCGACGGTTCCCTCCTCGGCGTCCACGCCACCCCGGACTGCGACATGAGCGTCGTCGCTTACCACATGGCCCTCTTCGTCGGCCGGGCCGGACACGTACTCACCCCCGAACTCCGCAGTGAGCTGCGCAAATCGATGGAGAGCGACCAGTGACGACCGCCGCCGCCGAACCCTCCCCCCGCCTCCCCGTCCGCGGGGCCGACAAGCGCCCGGCCCGGGTCCGGCCGTACTCCCTCACCGGAGGCCGCACCCGGTTCGGGCACGTCCTGCTCGTCGAGACGTTCGTCGCCGCCCTCGAAGCCCCCGAGGAGCGCCGCGAACTGACCAACGGCAACCTGGCCTCGCGCGTCATGCCGGAGCTCCAGGCCATCGTCGAAATCTGCCGCCGGATGCGTACGGTCGCGGAGATCTCGGCCCTGTTGAAGATGCCGCTCGGAGTCGTCCGGGTGCTGCTCAGCGACTTGGCCGACCAGGGAAAGATCCGCGTGTACGGAACCGGTCACGGTACCGGCCAGCCCGACCGCGCACTGCTCGAAAGGGTGCTCAATGGACTCCGCCGTCTCTGAGGCGCCGCTCTTCGCCCCGCGTCAGCCGGGGCCCCGGGACCAGGCGTCACGACCCGTGGACCAGACCGAGGAATCCCTCCAGGCCTGGCAGCTCGACCACACCCGTGCCCCCACCGCGACCAAGATCGTGGTGGCGGGCGGATTCGGCGTGGGCAAGACGACGTTCGTCGGCTCGGTCTCCGAGATCACGCCGCTGAAGACCGAAGCGCTGATGACCCAGGCCAGCGAGGAGACCGACGACCTCTCCGCGACGCCCGAGAAGACCACCACCACGGTGGCCATGGACTTCGGCCGGCTCACCCTGGACGACGACCTCGTCCTGTACGTCTTCGGCACGCCCGGCCAGCAGCGCTTCTGGTTCATGTGGGACGACCTGGTGCGCGGCGCGATCGGCGCGGTCGTCCTCGCCGACACCCGGCGGCTCGCGGACTGCTTCCCCGCGCTCGACTACTTCGAGAGCTGCGGACTGCCGTACATCGTGGCGGTCAACCACTTCGAGGGGACGCCCGGTTACGAGGCGCAGGACGTCAGGGAGGCCCTGACCGTACCGCCGCACGTGCCGATAGTGATCATGGACGCGCGTAACAGGATCACGGTCGTCGAGTCGCTGCTGGCCCTGGTGGGCCACGCTCTCGACGTCACGCCTGCCTAGACCTCCTCGAATCAGAGACAACGGAGAGCCGCGATGCGGAAGATACTCATAGTCGGAGCCGGCCAGTCCGGACTCCAGCTGGCCCTGGGGCTGCAGTCCAGAGGGTACGAAGTCACCCTGATGTCCAACCGCACCGCCGACGAGATCCGCACCGGGCGGGTCATGTCGACGCAGTGCATGTTCCACACCGCGCTCCAGCACGAGCGGGACTACCAGCTGAACTTCTGGGAGTCCCAGGCCCCGAAGATCGAGGGCCTCGGTGTCTCCGTCGCCGCCCCCGATTCCTCCCGCGCCATCGACTGGGTCGGCAAGCTCGACGGATACGCCCAGTCCGTCGACCAGCGGGTGAAGATGGCCGGCTGGATGGAGACCTTCGCCCAGCGCGGCGGGCAGCTCGTCATCCACGGGGCGGCCGTCTCCGACCTGGACTACTTCTCCCGCACCTACGACCTGGTGATGGTCTCGGCCGGCAAGGGCGAGCTGGTCTCCATGTTCGGCCGGGACGCGGCCCGTTCGCCGTTCGACGCCCCGCAGCGCGCCCTGGCCGTCGCGTACGTCCACGGGATGGGCCCGCGCCCCGAGCACCCGGAGTTCGACGCGGTCCGCTGCAACCTGGTGCCGGGCGTCGGCGAGCTGTTCGTGATGCCGACCCTGACCACCTCCGGCCGGGCCGACATCCTCTTCTGGGAGGGCATCCCCGGCGGTCCGCTCGACGCCTTCCAGGGCATCAAGGACCCCTCCGAGCACCTGGCGAAGACGCTGGAGCTCATGGAGAGGTTCACGCCGTGGGAGTACGCCCGCGCCACCAAGGTCGAGCTGACCGACGCCAACGGCACCCTCGCCGGCCGCTACGCCCCCACGGTCCGCAAGCCGATCGGCCGGCTCCCCGGCGGCGGCCTGGTCCTCGGTGTCGCGGACGTCGTCGTCGCCAACGACCCGATCACCGGCCAGGGCTCCAACTCGGCCTCCAAGTGCGCCGACGCGTACCTGGACTCGATCATCGAGCATGGTGACAAGGAGTTCGACGCGGAGTGGATGCAGTCCACCTTCGACCGCTACTGGGACACCGCCCAGCACGTCGTGAAGTGGACCAACGCGATGCTCGGCGTCCCGCCGGAGCACGTGCTGAACCTGATCGGCGCCGCCGGCCAGCTCCAGCCGGTGGCCGACCGCTTCGCCAACGGCTTCAACGACCCGGCGGACTTCGACAACTTCTTCTTCGAGCCGGAGAAGACGAACGCGTACCTGGCGTCGGTCTCCGGAGCCTGAACGCCCCACCGTCCCGGTGGCCGGACCCGCACCGCCGGTCCGGCCACCGTGCCTATTGGGGTGCCGCGTCCGTGCCGTACCCGGTGTCCGAGCCGTTCCGGGCGCCCTCGGGCAGCTCCGGGCGGGTGTACGTGGACAGCGGTACGCCGCCGGGGTCGGGGCGGACGGCCCCCAGCAGCGGGTTGGATGCCACCGGGGAGGCCTTCACCTTCGTGCCGGGGCGGGGCGCCTGCACCACCAGGCCGTCGCCGATGTACAACGCCACGTGTGTCGCCTTCGGGAAGTAGATCACCAGGTCGCCGGGGCGGAGTGAGGAGACCGGCACCTTCGGGAGCTGCTTCCACTGCTCCTGGGACGTCCGGGGGATCGTCCGGCCCGCCGCCGCCCAGGCCTGGGAGGTGAGCCCGGAGCAGTCGAAGGAACCGGGGCCCTCGGCGCCCCACTCGTACGGCTTGCCGATCTGCTCGATCGCGTACGCGATGGCGTCACGGCCCTGCCGCGTCGCCGGCCGGGCCGAGCTGAGCGCCCCGGAGGCGACCAGTTCGCGCTGGGCCGCGTCCACGCCCTGTTCTTCGAGCCCGGCCAGCTGGGCCAGCTGCTCGTCCGAGAGCGTGGCCAGCAGCGTCTCCACCTCTTTCAGCTTGCCGCGCACGGTGTCGCGCTGCTTCTTCTGCCGGGCGGCCAGCCTCTTCTGCTGGTCGACCGCCTTGCGGGAGGCGGCGGCCAGGGCGTCGGCCCGGCGGGCGTCGCCGGTCAGCCGCTCCACCGTCGCCGAGCGGTTCGCCGCCACCCGCTCGACGACATGGCTCTGGTCCAGGGCGCGCAGGGGGTCCCGGGCCAGCAGCAGCTGGAGGTAGGCGGAGAACTCGGTGTGCCCCTGGTACTGCTCGCGGGCCAGCCGCCCGGCGTCCCCCCGGCTGAGCTCCAGCGCGGCACGGGCCTTCGCCAGCTCCGCGCTCACCTTCTTCGCCTGCGCGGTCCGCTGCTTCAGCTTCTCGGCGGTGGCGTTGTAGGTCTCGGTCGCCTCCTCGGCCTCCTGATAGCGCGTCTGCAGCTCGCGCAGGAGGGTTACGACGTTGGCGGGGGCGCCGGCTTCGGGGGCTGCCAGGGCCGTCTCCGCGTCGACCTCTGCTGCGTCCTCCGGTGTCTCGTCCTCGTCGGGACGTACAAGTTCCTCGGACGGTACGGGTTCTTCGGACGGCACGGGTTCTTCGGACGGTACGGGGACCGGCTCGGCCGGTGCGGCGGTGGCGGGGGAGAGTGCGAGGGCCGCGGCGAGCGCGGTCGTGCAGACCGCGCGCAGGAGCCTGCCTGACACGACATCACCTCCGTGACGGAGACCGGGCCCGGATGGTTCGGGCTCGTCCACAAGTGAGCGAGCTAATCCGATTAATCCGGTCACTCGGTGTCGGGTGATGCAAGCACCGCACGGCGTGCCGCCCGGGGGATGCCCCGGACGGCGGTACCGAGGACGGCCCCGGCTCAGGCCACCGGGAAGGCGTAGAAGGACCTGTCCCGCTGGACGATGGCGCTCCCGCCGACCGTGAAGGTCCGGTACGAGGCGCTCACCGTGGCCCCCTTCGGGTCGGCCACCCCGATGTCCTGGAACTTCCACAGGCGCTCCCCGTCGGCCGCGGCGAACGCCGTGACCTGGGTGGCGTCGGAGGCGAACAGCGTCTTGCCGCTGCTGCTCAGGGCGAGGGAGGGGGCGTTCCCGATGCCCGGTACCTCCGTCGAGCGGCGCCAGACGAGGCGCCCGGTCTCCCGTTCCACCGCGCCGACCTGCTGGCTGCGTTCGGAGGTGTGGACGAAGGGCCCGGCCACGACCGGGGTGCCGAAGACCGATCCCGCCGTGCCCGCGACCCGCCACAGCGGCTTGGCGGTGTCCGCCTCGAACGACTGGAGATCGGTGCCGACCGCCGCGTACAGGACCCCGCCCTCGTCGCCCGTGACCGCCGCATCAGGGGCAGCCGTGCCGTACTGCTTGGCCCACTGGAGCTTGCCGGTCGTCCGGTCGAAGGAGCGGATGATGCCCTTCCCCTTGGCCGCCTTGACCTCGGCGGGTGTCAGGGTGACGGCGTCCTGCCGTACGAGGAGATCGGCCGAGCGCTCCGCGACGACGCGGGCGACCGGCGTACCGGGGGCGCGGCCCGCCGGTACCGGCGTACGCCACACCTCGGCGCGCCGGACGATGTCGTACGCGAAGAAGTACGCCTGGACGACCTGCCTGTCCGGCGCCTGCTTCTTGCCCTTCTTCGGCTTGGGGGCCTTCACGGTGACCGTGTGCGAGCCGGCGAACCAGATGAGGGGCCCGGACTGGCCCGCCAGCCGTCCCACCTGGAGGTTCGGCAGGCCGGTGAAGCCGTCCGCGTACCGCACGCGGTGCACGACCGTGCCGTCCTTGGGCGCCAGCCAGAGGAACTCCGTGGGGCTCGCCACGAAGCACAGGTCGCCTGCCGCCAGTGCCGCCTGGCCCTTGGCGGCGTCCGCGCGCTGCCAGACGCGCTTGCCGGTACGGAGGTCGACGGCGCTCGCCTGGCTCTCGCTGGTCACCACCAGCAGCCGGTCCCGCCAGAGCGCGGTGGTCAGCGGGGAGGACTCGGAGGCCGGGTGGGAGTAGGTCCAGCGGGGCTCGGGGGGCCGGCCGGGGAGCGTGCGGCGCGGCTTCGGCGCGGGCTTGTCGTCCGTGGCGGCCACGCTCTCCCCGCCACCGATCGCGGCGACCGCCCCGCCGCCGACGACGAGCCCGCCGACCGCCGCGGCCGCGATGGCGATCAGGGCCCGGCGGCTGGTGGCGGAGCCGTCCGGAGGGGTGGGCGCGGGCGGGAGTGGCAGCGCCACCATGGGGCCGCCGCCCTGGGGGCCGTTGGTTCCCGGGGGCCCGCCGATGGGGCCGCTGCCCGGGGCTGCGCCCGGGTTTCCGCTCTGGCCGGCGCCCTGGCCTGCGGAGCCCGGGAGGAGTGCGGCCGGGTAGGGCGCCGGGCTGCCGTAGGTGTGGTGGTGGCCCGGCGCCGGGGCCCCGGAGGCGGCGGGGAACGGGGGAGGCTCGTGGGGGAGGGCGAGCTGGGTGGTCGCGCGGTCGGACTGCGGCGGCTTGGGGCCGGTGTTGAGGAAGCGGGTGGTGCCTCTGTCCTTGCCGATGTCACCGGTGCCGGTGCCGGTGCCGGTGCCGTAGCCGTCGGTCGTGGTGGGGGCGGTGGTGCCGTAGGTCTCGGTCGTGGTGGCGGGGGTGGTGCCGTGGGATTCGGTGGTGGCGGGGGTGCCGTAGGCCTCGGTGGTGACCGGGGGGCCGGTCGTGGCCGCGGGGACTCGTGGGTCGGCCGGTGTCTGTGTGACCGGCGCCTCGGCGGGTGCGCCCGGTGGTGCGACCGCCACGGCGTCCATAGCGTCCACGGGGCGCGCGTCTTCGGGCCCTGCGTCCTCGGCCACCGCGTCCACGGGCCGTGCGTCCTTCGGTTCCTCCGCAGGCCGCGCGTCCTCCGGGGTGGCGGCGTCGGCCTCCTCCGGCACCTCCAGCGCCCGCACCCGCGCCTCCTGGTCCGCGACCGCCGCCGCGAGCCGCTCGGGGAGCCAGCCGCCCCGGGCGAGGCCCGCCGCGCCCTCCAGGGCCAGTTCGGCGGCGACCGTACCGGCGGTGGGCCGCTCGGCCGGGTCCTTCGCCAGGCAGCCGGCGATCAGCTCGCGCAACTCCTCCGGTACGGCGTCCAGTTCGGGGTCGGCCTCGGCGATCCGGCGGGCGGCCTCCTCGGCGGGCCCTTCCGTGAACGGGGTCGTCCCGGTCGCCGCGTACGCCAGCAGCAGCCCGAGCACGAACAGGTCGGACGGGGCGCCGACCTCCTTGCCCTCGACCTGCTCCGGCGTGAGGTAGCCCAGCCGGACCGAGAGCTGCCCGCCCGGCTTCGCCTCCGCCGCGGCGGCCGCGCCCAGCGGGCCGAACGCGGTGAGCCGGGGCCCGTCCTCGGCCAGCAGGACCGTGCCCGGGGCGAGTCCCTGGAGCACGGCGCCGCCCGCGTGCACCCGGGAGAGGATCTCGGCGATGCCCGCGCCCAGTATCCGCAGGGCACGCTCCGGCAGCGGACCGGCGATGCCGATCGCCTCGGCCAGCGGCAGGGCGGGGACGTACTCCGTGGCCGTCCACAGGAGTTCCGGGCCATCGGCCGCACTTCCCGCACCGGCCTTGTCGGCCGCGTCGTCGGAAGCGGAAGCGGAAGCAGAGGCGGAAGCAGAGGCGGCGGCGGAGTCGACGAGTGGGGTCACCCAGCCGCCCGCGAGGCGTTCGGCGGTGCGGGCCTCGGCCTGGAAGCGGCGCCGGAAGGCCGGTACGGCGGCGAGGGCGGGGCGCGCGGCGGTGATCACGGCGACCTCGCCGGTGGCGGTGTCCCGTGCCACGTACTGCACGGCGCTCGCGGCTTCATGGAAGCGGGCCAGCACGGTGAAGCGGCCGAAACGGCGTGGATCTTCCCTACGCAGCGCCTCCATGGCGCACCCCCCTTGTGACCGTCATCCGGCGCCCGAGTGAACTGTCCCTCGGCGCCTGACCGTCGATCTTAGGGCCTGTGCGTGCGCAACGCCCTAGCCGCCGCTCGCGGGCCTCGACCAGGGCCACTTGAGGGTGCGGCGGGCGCGGCCGCCGGGGGCGTACTCGTACACCCAGCCGCGCTGCAGCCCGAGACGCTTGGTGTAGCCGGCCGGGACGCGCTCGTACGCGTACACGGTGGGCGGGGAGCCGTCGGGGGAGGGCACGGGGACCTCGTACCACTTCGGCGGGTGGCCGGTCGGGCCGACCAGGACGGGCAGTACCCGGCCGTCCAGGGGGCCGCCTCTGAAAGGGGTGTTCTCGCTCTTCACCCGGTCAGTCTGCCGCAGTGGCGTGCGGCAGCAGGTGCGCCGCCTCGGCGACGACCGGGATCACCAGTTCCGCCAGCCGTCCGGCCGGTCCGTCCGAGGTCTCCAGGGCCAGCAGGTCGCGGACCACCGACGCGGTCTCCTCGTCGGTCGCCGCCGTCGCCGCGAGGAGGGCGATGAGGTGGTCGACCAGCCAGCCGCGCAGCTCGGCCGCCGGGGGCCGCTTGCCCTCGTCCAGCCAGATCAGGGAGGCCGCCTCGACGGCCGCGATCCAGCTGCGGACCATCATCCGCAGCCTCGGCCCGGCGCTCCGCGGTCCTGTGCTCTGTGGCCCGCTGCCGCCGATCCGGCCGAGGTGGCTGAGGATCGCCTCGGCCGCCGCCCGCCGGACGCCGTCCACGATGGTCGTCGTACGGGAGGTCTCCACGACGCTGCCGCCGCGCAGCAGGGCGCTGAACCCGGTGTCGTGCTCGTCCACGAAGCGCAGGTAGCGGTCCAGGACGCGGGCGACCCGCTCGGTGGGCGGCCCCACCGGCGGCTCGCTGAAGCAGAGCGTCAGCTCGTCGGCGGCGGAGCCGAGCGCGGCCTCGTACAACTGCTGCCGGCCGCCCGGGAAGTAGCGGTAGACCAGCGGCCGGGAGACCCCGGCCGCCACCGCCACCTCGTCCAGCGAGACCTCGTCCGGGGCCCGGTGGGCGAAGAGGCCGAGCGCCGCGACCAGGAGCTGGGCGCGGCGCTCCTCGACACTGAGCCTGCGGTACGCGCGGGGCGGCGGCGGGGCTGCGGCGGTGGACGTCATGCCCCCGAGAGTAGAGGGTGTCCGCCGGTACACCCTCAGGCCAGCAGTCCGGAGCTGCGCCAGAGCCTGCGGCCGACGCCGTTCAGCAGCCCGATGTCGTCGAAGAAGTCCGTGAGCCGCTTGGAGCCGGTCTGCATGACCTCCGCGCGGTGGCCGCTCGCCTTCACCTGGGCGACGGCCTCGCGGCGGTCCAGGCCGACGTTCTCGTACACCCGCGGGTTGACGAAGCAGACGGAGAAGACTCGGGCCGCCTCGCCGCAGCTGACCTTGGTGAGCTCGCGCTCCCAGCGGGGCGCGGTCACCATCTGGCGGCGCAGCTCCTCACGGGCGTACCGGACGTGCCGGGCCTCCTCGATGACATGGATACGGGTCACGCCGCGGACCAGGGTCTGCACCCGCTCGTCCGGGAACGTCAGCCGCTGCATCCAGTCGAGGATCTCCTCGCCGAGCAGGGTCGCGGCGAACGAACCGGGCGTGGTGGAGACGGTCTTCAGGACCCGCGCGAGGTTGTGGTAGACGCGCGGCACCTCGTACGTCGGGGCGCCGCCCCAGTCGATCATGCGGCCGAACATCATCGAGTGCCGGCACTCGTCGGCTATCTCCGTGAGGGCGTAGCGGACGTGGTTGCTGGTGACGGGCTTGTCGTAGACGTGCCGGACCAGCAGCTGCATCAGGATGATCTCGAACCAGATGCCGAGCGAGGCGAGCGCGGCGCCCTCGTGCCGGGAGAGGTCCAGGCGCTGCTCCTCGGACATCCGGTGCCACATCGGGGTGTCGTACAGCGAGAGCAGCTCCGGGGGCCAGAACCACTTGCCCTCCTCGACGGCCGAGTCCCAGTCGAGTTCGGTGTCCGGGTCGAAGGAGTGCTTGGCCGAGGATTCGAGCAGGCGGGCGGCGATCTGCTCACGGTCGCGGAGCGGCCCGAGTGCGTCGCGGAGCGCGGTGACATCGCGGTTCGTCACGGTCGTCATGGCGGGAGCACCTCACACGGGGGTTGCCGGGAACAGGAGTTACCGGCGGTCACCTCTTATGAGACTGCTCGTCAGCAAGGACGTCAATCCCCTGCGCACGACTACCGCGAGGCTGCTGCACGACTTACGCGCGACGGCGCCCGACTTGTTGACCCGCCGTCTACCAACGTGTGAACCTGCGAGGGGAGGCGGCGGGCGACGCACCCAACTGCCGCCAGTGTCACGGAACTTGTCAAGCCGTTCGAGCCAGTCGAGGCGAAGGAGCCGTCCGTGTCCACTCATGACCTCTACACCACCCCGCCGCCCGAACCGACCTGGCAGGTCCCCGCCACCGGGGCCGCCCGGTTCAGCTGGGACTACGACGACGGCCGCGAACGCCTCCTCGCCCTCTACCAGAAGGGCAAGGACAAGCAGTGGGACGGCAACAAGCGCATCGACTGGTCCCTGGAGGTCGACCCCACCGACCCGCTGGGCACCCCCGACGAGGCGCTCACGCTGTACGGCACCCCGCACTGGGCGAAGATGACGGAGAAGGACCGGGGCGAGCTGCGCAAGCACTACACCTCCTGGCAGTTCAGCCAGTTCCTCCACGGCGAGCAGGGCGCCATGGTCTGCGCGGCCAGGATCGTGGAGTCCGTCCCCGACCTGGACGCCAAGTTCTACTCCGCCACCCAGACCATGGACGAGGCCCGGCACGCGGAGATCTACGGCCGCTTCCTCCACGAGAAGATCGGCATGCTCTACCCGGTCAACGACAACCTCCAGGGCCTGCTCGGCGACACCCTGCGCGACTCCCGCTGGGACATGCCGTACCTCGGGATGCAGGTCCTGATCGAAGGCCTGGCGCTCGCCGCCTTCGGGATGATCCGCGACACCACCACCAAGCCGCTCCCCAAGCAGATCCTCGCGTACGTCATGCAGGACGAGGCCCGGCACGTGGCCTTCGGGCGGATGGCGCTGCGCGACTACTACAAGCAGCTGAGCGACGCCGAACTCCGCGAACGCGAGGAGTTCGTCATCGAGGGCTGCTACCTGATGCGCGACCGGCTCAGCGGTGTCGAGGTCCTGGAGAACTTCGGCATCGGCAAGCAGGAGGCGAAGGAGCTCTCCGAGCACTCCGAGTTCCTCCAGCTCTTCCGCAAGCTCCTCTTCAGCCGGATCGTCCCGTGCGTCAAGGACATCGGCCTGTGGGGCCCACGGCTCCAGAAGGCGTACGTCGACATGGGCGTCCTCGAACTCGGCGACTCCAACCTGGACCTGCTCATGTCCCAGGACGAGGAGATAGCCGAGGAACTGGACCGCGAACGCTTCGCCGCCGAGGAGGAGGCCAGGGTCGCGGAGGTCGCCGAGGCGATCGGGGAGGGGAGGGAGGCGGCCTGAACGGGGCCGTCCACCGAGGCCGTCCAGGGGGGCATCCACCGGGGCTGTCCAGGGGGCATCCACCGGGGCTGTCCCCCGGGGGGCGTTCACCGGGGCTGTCCCCGGGGGCGTTCACCGCCGGATATCCGATGTACGCCGACGGGTTCCGGCGGCACCATGCCGGTATGACCACGAACCCGCCCCCAGCCACCGCCGCCGGGCTCGCGGCCGCCCGCCGCAGCCTCGAAGCCCTCGCGCTCGGGGACGCGTTCGGCGAGCGCTGGTTCCCCCTCTTCCGCGACCGCCGCCGGGCCGTGAACGAGATCCGGGCCCGACGCACCCCGCAGGAGCCCCTCTGGCACTGGACCGACGACACGGCCCTCGCGCTCGCCCTGCAACGCTCGCTCGACGAGCACGGCCAGGTCGACCAGGACCACCTGGCGCTCTGCTACGCCCTCGCCTTCGACGCCGACCGGGCCCGCGGCTACGGGCACGGCATGCACCTCCTGCTGCCCCAGCTCCTCGTCGCCCCCGCCGACTGGCGCGTCCTGGCCCCCGGGCTCTTCGACGGCGGCAGCCTCGGCAACGGCGCGGCGATGCGGGTCGCCCCGCTCGGCGCCCGCTTCCACGAGGACCTGGACCGGGTGGCGGAGCAGGCCGTGCTCTCCGCGGCCGTCACCCACACCCACCCGGACGGCATCGCGGGTGCGGTGGCGGTCGCCGTGGCCGCGGCGCTGTCGGTGCGGGGCGAGCTCACCCTGGAGGCCGTCGCGGACCGGACGCCCGAGGGGCCGGTACGGGACGGAGTGCGGCGCGCCGCCGAGACCCCGTTCACCACGGAACCGTGGCGGGCCGCGGACCTCCTCGGCAACGGGCAGCGCATCCGGGCCGACGACACCGTGCCCTTCGCCCTGTGGACCGCGGCCCGTCACGGGGGCGACCTGGAGGCGGCGCTCTGGGCGACTGCGGAGGGGTTCGGCGATGTGGACACGACGTGTGCCATCACCGGCGGTGTGGTCGGGGCGGCGACCGGGACGGCCGGGGCCCCGGAGCAATGGCTGCGCAGGCGCGAGCCGTTGGGGTGAGGGGGCGGCCGGCGGGGAGGGGGCCGGTCCGGCCCCCGTACCGATACCGGCCGCATGGAAGTGCCGATACCGGCCGTGTCGAAGTGCCGATGGCGACCGCGTCGAAGTGCCGATGCCGGCCGTTTCGAAATTCCGTTCGCAAACGTGTCGTACCGTGAGCGCATGACCACCCCGCCGCACCCGCCGCAGGGCCCGTACGGGCCGCCCCCGCCCCCGCAGAACCCCTACGGTCCGCCGGCCGCCGCCCCAGGGGTGCCGCAACAGCCCTACGGCTACCCGCAGCAGCCTCCGGCCCCGCCCCAGCAGGGCGGCTGGGGACAGCCCGGCTGGGGGCAGCCCGGTATACCCGGCGGGGGCGGTCCGGGGGCGGCCGACTGGCCGCCGCAGGGGCCGCAGCCGCCGCGGAAGAAGCGCACGGCGCTGATCGTCGGGATCGTGGTCGGCGCGGTCGTGCTGGCCGGCGGCATCGCCTTCGGCGTCTCCCAGCTCGTCGGGAAGACCACCGAGGCGGCGTTCCCGGAGGCCGAGTACAAGCTCGTCCTGGAGCAGAAGCTGCTGGACGGCGAGTTCACCCTGGCCCAGGACCTGTCCTCGACCGAGGGCAAGAAGATCGAGAAGATGTACGACCCCACCGTCCGCGACGCGAAGGCCGTCGTCGGGCAGTACAGCTCGGCCGAGGGCGGAGCCCTGGTGATCTCCGGGATGTACGGGCGGTTCACCCGCCCCGAGGCCATGACCGGCAAGATGATGGACGGCGGGGCCGCCGGGAACGGCGCGACCGTCGTCGTACCGCCGAAGGAGTTCACCCCCGCCGGTTACGACATCACGCTGGAGTGCCAGGTGCTCCAGTCGAACCAGGCCGGGGTCAAGGCCAACGTGCCGATGTGTGCCTGGGGCGACGACAACACGGGGGTGTCCGTGGGGATCATCCGACCCGAGACCGCCCTCAAGGACCCCAGCTCGATCGACCTGGAGGCGGCCGCGGTCGAGACCGCCAAGATCCGTGAGGAGATCCGCCGCCCGATCGGCTGACCGACTGACCGGCCCCGGCCGTCCGCCCGTCGTGGATCAGCGCACCCCGGCCGTCCGCCCGTCGCCGGTCAGTGCACCCCGGCCGGTGCCGGGAACCGGGTGCGCAGGGTGAACGCCCGCTCGGTCGGGCCGTGTTCGCGCAGGTGGAGCAGGCGTTCCTCGGCGTCCGCGACCGTCGGGCGCTCCCCTGCGGGCACCCACCACAGGGCGGTCATCGCCTCCCTGACCTGCTCGAACCACTCGCGTCGCCGGCTCATCAGCTCCCGGTGGAGCCCGGCGTACATGAAGGCCGTGAGCGCTTCGGCGTCCCGCCATACCGACATGTTCACGATCAACCAGTCGTCCCCGAAGACCGGGACGTCCGTGGCGTTCCCGGAGTCCGAGCGCAGCCGCCACACGAACCCGTCGGCCCGGTCGGCGACCGCGTTCACCGGGTCCAGCCCGTCGACGAAGTCCTTCAACTGCGGTGAATCCAGCGGAAATCTGAGCCGGGCGATGTTCACCTGCGCCAACTCGTGTTTTCCGCCGACTGTTTGCGTCTCGATAGAGGTCATGGCCGCACGGTAGGCAGGGCGTTCTCCACCGCGCGGGCCATTCCGAGCAGCGAGACGTCCGCCCCGCGCTCCGCCACCAGGTGGAGTCCCACCGGGCAGCCGTCCCCGGTGAATCCGGCGGGCAGGCTGGCCGCCGGGTGGCCGCTCAGGTTGAACGCCCAGGTCAGGGCGGTGGAGTAGAGCGCACCCGGGCCCTCGTGCCCATGCGGCCGGTTGGGCGTGACCGGGGTCAGCAACAGGGGCGCGGTGGCGAAGAGGGCATCGAGCCGCTCATCGTTCGCCCGCCGGACCAGGGCCGCCTCCGGGGCCCCGGGCGACCCTCCCCGTACCGCCGTCCAGGCCCGTACCGGGTCGAGCAGCGCGCAGTCGGCGTCCAGCAGGCGTACGGTCCCCGCCGAGACCAGCCGGTCCACCGCCGCCCGGACGACGCCCGCCACCTCCGGGTCCACGTCCGCGAAGCCGAGGTCCTCGCTGTAGACGGCGGGCAGCGGGAGGGAAGGGGCGGCGGGCTCCTCGTACCCGTCCAGGACATGGCGGAGGTACCGTTCCGCCCCGGCCGCCGACCGGGCCAGCACCCCGGCCGACGCGAGCCCGGACTTGTCGGGGGAAGGGAGCAGCCCGTTCGTCGTCTTCAGCCCGAACACCCCGCACCAGGCGGCCGGGATGCGGACCGACCCGGCCCCGTCGCTGCCCGTCGCCAGCTCCACCATCCCCGCCGCCACCGCGACCGCCGAGCCCGCCGACGAACCGCCGGGCGTCCGGTCCGTCCGCCACGGGTTGACCGTACGGCCGTGGGCGCCCTGCCCCCAGGTCTGCCAGTGGGTGCCGGGCCCGGGGACCGAGGTCGCGCCGACCGGGACGCCACCCGCCGCGATCAGCCGACGGGCCGCGTACGAGCGGATGCCGGCGGGGCCCTTCACGGCGAACGGCAGCCCGCGCAGGGGGAGCCGGAGCGCCGCCGGTTCGCGGGCGAGGGCCTCCTCGGGCCAGACCTCGGTGAACGCGTTGAGCGCCGGGTCCAGCATGGCGATCCGCTCCAGGGCCCGCGCCACGGCGGAGGGTGTCCGTGTCATGGGCCCAGTCTTCCGGAGGCCGCAGGTCCCGGCCCCCGCCTCCCTGCACGGAGCAGGCCCCCGCCTCCCCGCAGGCCCCCAGACCCACCGGAAGCCAACCCTCACCCCTCCAACGCCGCCTCCATCACCGCCCGGGCGATCGGGGCCGCGCTGCCGCCGCCGCTGATGTCGGCCCGGTCGGCGGAGGCGTCCTCCACCACCACGGCGACCGCGACCGCCGGGCGGCCGGAGTCCGGGGCCTGGGCCCAGGAGATGAACCAGGCGTACGGCAGACCGGAGTTGTCGATGCCGTGCTGGGCGGTGCCGGTCTTGCCGCCGACCTTCACCCCGTCGATCGCCGCGTTCGACCCGGTGCCGTTCTCCACCACGTCGACCATCATCCGCTGCAGCTGCACCGCCGTGGAGGGGCTCATCGCCCGCTCGTAGGAGCGCGGTCCCTGCTGCTGGACCGTGTCCCCGTCCGCGGTGGTCACCCGGTCCACCAGATACGGCACGCGCAGGTCGCCGTGGTTCGCCACCGCCGCCGCGACCATCGCCATCTGGAGCGGGGTCGCGGTCGTGTTGAACTGCCCGATCGAGGAGAGCGCGAGCTGGTCGTCGCTCATGTCGGTGTCGAAGTTGCTCCGCGCCACCCCGGACGGGATGCGCAGCCCCGTCTCGTTGAAGCCGAACCTCCCCGCCGCCTCCACCATCCCCTCCAGCCCGACCTCCACCCCCAGATGGGCCATCACCGTGTTGCAGGAGACCCGGATCGCGTCGGCCAGCGAGGCCTGCTCGCACCCGGTGGCCTCGTTGGGCAGGGTGGTCCTCGTGCCCGGCAGGACGTACGGCGACGGGGTGTCCGTGGGTGCCTCCGCGTCCTTCACCACCCGGGCGTCCAGCGCCGCCGCGGCCGTCACGATCTTGAACGTGGAGCCCGGCGGATAGGTCTGCCGGATGGCCCGGTTGAGCATCGGCAGGCTCTTGGCCGCGTTCAGCCGGGTCCAGGCGTCGGTCACCGCAGAGCCGGTGCCGGAGAGCCGCTCGGGGTCGTACGACGGGGTCGAGACCAGCGCCAGGATCCGGCCCGTCGACGGCTCCAGGGCGGCGACCGCGCCCCGCCGCCCGCTCAGTCCGGCGTACGCGGCGCGCTGCATCGACTCCTTGACGGTCGTGACGACGTTGCCGCCCGGCTGCCGGCCCCGCGTGAACTCGTCCCAGAAGGGCAGCGGCGCCAGCAGCGAGTCCGTCCCCGACAGGACGCCGTCCTCGGCGTTCTCGATGAGCGTGGTGCCGTACGTCTGCGAGGCGTACCCGGTCACCGGCGCGTACAGCGGGCCGTGCAGATAGGTGCGTTCGAAGCTGAGCTGCTCGCCGGTCTCCTTGTTCCCGGTCACGGCCCGGTCGCCGACCAGGATGTTTCCGCGCGGCTGGTCGTAACGGACGATGGTGTTACGGCGGTTGGCCGGGTTGTCGTCCAGCTCATCGGCCTCGAAGAGCTGGATCCGGGCCGCGTTGGCGAGCAGCGCCACGAGCAGGAGCAGACAGAAGGCGGCGGCCCGCCGGATGTAGCGGATCACCGGTCCTCCTCCGGTGTGCTGGTGGCGCTCGCGATGACCCCGGTCTCCACCTGTTCGGGGTGCGGTCTGCGCGAGACGTCGCTCAGCCGGATCAGCAGCGCCACGATGATCCAGTTGGTGACGACGGAGGAGCCGCCCTGCGCCAGGAACGGCATAGCCATCCCGGTCAGCGGGATCAGCCCCATCACCCCGCCCGCGATGACGAACACCTGGAGCGCCAGGATCGAGGCGAGACCGATGGCCAGCAGCCGTCCGAAGGGGTCGCGCAGGGCGAGCCCGGCCCGGTAGCCGCGTGCCACGAGGAGCGCGTACAGCAGGAAGATCGCGGTCAGGCCGCTGAGCCCCAGCTCCTCGCCCGCCGTCGCCAGGATGAAGTCGGACTTGGTGGCGAAGCCGATGAGGATGGAGTGGCCCGCCCCGAGCCCGGTGCCGAGCATGCCCCCGGCGGCGAAGGCGAAGAGCGACTGGGCGAGCTGGCCGGGGCCCCGCCCCGCGTCGATCGAGGCGAACGGGTCCAGCCAGTCCTGCACGCGGCCGTGCACATGCGGCTCGAACGAGCCGACGACGAACGCCCCGACGGCCGCCAGCAGCAGCCCGACCGCGATCCAGCCGGTCCGGCCGGTCGCCACGTACAGCATGATGACGAAGAGTCCGAAGAACAGCAGCGAGGTGCCGAGGTCCCGCTCCAGCACCAGCACGCCGACGCTGATCAGCCAGATCGCCACGATGGGGCCGAGCACCCGGCCGGTGGGCAGTTGCAGCTTCCAGAACGTGCGGCCGGTGTACGCGAGCGCGTTGCGGTTGGCGGCGAGGTAGGCGGCGAAGAAGACCGCGAGCAGGATCTTGGCGAACTCGCCCGGCTGGAACGAGAGCCCGCCGACCCGGATCCAGATCTTCGCCCCGTTCACCGCCGGGAAGAAGATCGGCACGATCATCAGGACGAGCGCGGTGGCGACCGACAGGTAGGCGTAGCGCTGGAGCACCCGGTGGTCGCGGAGCAGCACCACGACGACGGCGAAGAGCGCGACCCCGAGCGTGGACCAGATCAGCTGGGTGGGGGCGGCCTGGTCGCGCGGGGTTTCCAGGTCGAGCCGGTAGATCAGCACCAGGCCGAGCCCGTTGAGCAGGACGGCGATCGGCAGCAGCAGCGGATCGGCGTACGGGGCCCGGAAGCGGACCGCGACATGGGCCAGCAGGGCGAGCATGCCGAGCCCGGCACCGTAGCCGGCGACATCGGGGGGCACGGCCCCGTCGTGGGCGAGGCCGACGGCCGCGTAACCGTAGACGGAGATCAGGACGGCCCCGATGAGGAGCGAGAGCTCGACCCCGCGCCGTCTGGGCAGGCGGAGCTCGGGCGGGGGAGCGTCCGCCGTCG
Source organism: Streptomyces microflavus (assembly GCF_014650075.1). GTDB lineage: Bacteria > Actinomycetota > Actinomycetes > Streptomycetales > Streptomycetaceae > Streptomyces > Streptomyces microflavus. The sequence continues at coordinate 169,753 of NZ_BMUG01000004.1, forward strand.
TTGCGGTCATGGACCGCAACGTAGCAAGAGGTGTGCCCTATTTCCCTTATGTCATAGTGCGTCCGCCCGGGGAGCCGGTGGCTCCCCGGGCGGACGGGGCATGCGGGGGTGGGGCGGTCAGCAGAAGCGCGGCGCCGCACCGATGTTCTCGATGTAGCGGGCCGAGCCCCAGGCCCAGGTGCCGTCGGTCAGCAGGTACCAGCGGTTGTTGCCGTCGACGTTGTCGCCCGTGGTCTTGCAGAAGATATTGACGACGGTGCCGTACTTGACCGAGCCCACGACCTTGCTGCTGCGGGTCGGCTTGTCGCGCAGCAGCAGGTACGGCTTGGCGATGACCCGTCCCTTGTAGGTCCGCTTGGGCGCCTGGGGCTTGGCCTGGTTCTGCGTCTGTGCCTCCTGGCGGGCCTCGTGCTCGCGCTGGAGGGCCGAGGCGGAGAGCTCGTCCGAGGCCGGGGCCGGGGCCGGGGCCGATACCGCGGCCTCACCGCGCTGGTCGACGGGCTGGGGGTCCGCCGCCAGAGCGGGAGCGGCGGCCGTAACCGCCGCGAGGGCGCCGGTGGCGACGCAGAGACCGATCCGGCGGAACCGCGAGGGGCGGGACAGGGGGGACATGCTGCCTCCAGGGAAAAGGAAAGGGGGACCGTGAGGGGCGCGAGCCGGTCTCACCCTCGTCACGCTAGGTTCGCCACGGAGAGTTCGCAATACATCACTGTGTGTTACGAATGTCCGGATTCGTGCTCCCCGTGCCCTCGCCGCCCGTGATCCCGGCGGAATCGCCGTCGTCGAGGCGTACGTACTCCGGCAGCGTCAGCCGTGCCAGCGCGCCGCCGTCCGGGGGATTCGTGAACTCCAGACGGGCCCCGATCACCGTGGCCTGGCCCACGGCGATGGTCAGCCCGAGTCCGTGACCCTTGCCTGCGCCGTCCGTGCGGAACCGCTGCGGACCGCCCTCCAGGAGGTACCCCGGGAAGCCCTCGCCGTGGTCGCGTACGGAGACCACCGCGCCCTCCACTCCCAGCACCACCGGCGGGGCGCCGTGGCGGTGGGCGTTGGCCACCAGGTTGCCGAGCACCCGCTCCAGCCGCCGCCGGTCCGTCTCCACCCGCGCCGGATCCGCGACCCGCACCTCGGTCGGGGTGCCGGAGGCCCGCACCACCCGTTCCGCCAGCGGGGCGAGGTCGTGCACGGCCAGGTCGACCTGCTCCGTACGGGCGTCCAGGCGCGAGATCTCCAGCAGGTCCTCGGTCAGCGCGCGCATCGCCCGCACCCGGTCCTGTACCAGCTCCGCCGGGCGCCCCGGCGGCAGCAGCTCGGCGGCGGCCGAGAGACCGGTGAGCGGGGTGCGCAGCTCGTGCGCCACATCGGCGGTGAACCGCTGCTCCGTCTGGAGCTTGCGCTGGAGGCTGGAGGCCATGGTGTCCAGCGCGCCCGAGACGATGGCTACCTCGTCCTGACCGCGCACGGGACGCGCCGTACGGGGGTCCCCGACCCGGGCGTCGAGGTCGCCCGCGCTGATCCGGCGGGCCACCCGGGCCGTCTGGTGCAGCCTGCGGGTCACCCGGCCGACGGCGAAGAGGCCCACGGCCAGGGTGGCGGCGATGGCCAGCAGCGAGGAGCCGATGATCGCCCGGTCCAGCCCCGCGATGGTGTTGGCGCTGTGGCTGTAGTCCGTCCAGGTGGCCAGTGCCCGCCCGTCCGCCGGGCCCGCCGCCCACATCGCGGGGCCGCCGCGCCCGTCCGGGTCACCCGGCCGGTGCGGGCCGTCCGCGACCGCGGTGCCGCGCTCGCCGCCCGCGGCCAGGGCGCGCAGCGAGGCGGGCAGCCCCGGCGGGTCGATGCCGGAGCCCCTGGGCAGCGGCTCCCCGGCCTCGTACGCGTCGGTGATCACCTCCAGCCGGTCCAGCGCCTTCTCGCGGGCGTGGGAGACCGTCTGCCGGGTCACCGCGGTGTGCACGAGGACGCCCAGCAGGGCGGCGAGCGTGCAGCACATGACGGTGAGGAAGACCGCGGACTTCCAGGTGAGGGTCGCGGTCCAGGCGGGGGAGCGGAACCGGCGGCGCCGCTTCATCGGCCGTCCGCCGAGGGCGACCCCGACCCCGAGGGGCTCGGGGTCCGGTCGCGGTCCGCGTCCTTGCGGCGCTCCGGCGCCCGCAGGATCTCGTCCCGGGTCGCCAGCATCGCGCGCTGCCGGGCATCCCAGGACCAGGCGGTCCGGTACTCGTACCCGGAGATCGCCGAAGGGGCCCGCAGGACCAGGTCCCGGCCGGCCAGCTCCACGCTGATCACGGCGTCCGAGGTGGACATGATCCGGGTCAGCCCGCCCCGGTCGGCCAGGTACGCGCGCACGGCGAGCTGGCGTCCGGGCATCCGGATGCCGAGGACCAGCTCGTCCCTGCCGTCGCCGGTCAGGTCGAAGTAGTACGGGTTCAGGACCGGGCAGTCGTCCGGGGCCGACCGGCAGGCCCGGATCTGCCGGACCGTTCCGTCGGGCAGTTCGTCCAGGCCGCTGTCACGGTCGGTCTTCGCCTTCAGCCCGGCCTGCGCCACCGCGACCGGATCCAGCCGGCGCACATCGCCGCCGGGCACCGTGATCCCGGGGATACGGGCCGTCTCGCCCTCCCCGTAGTCGTACGGGGCGGCCGACGCGGGCGGCAGATCCGGCCAGAGGCGGGCGGGCTCGACGGCGGAGGGGGCCTCGCCGGCGCTCTCCAGCCCGCCGGCCGAACCGCAGCCGGAGACCAGGGCGAGCGCGGCCACGGCGGACGCGACGGCGGGGACGCGGACCGGGCGCACGGCTGGCCCTTCTCTTGGACGACAGGGGGCCTACACCCTAGGACGAGTCCGTGCGCAATGCCCACTTCGTACCGATACAGCCTCAGCGCTGGTAGGGGTTCTGCCCCGGCTGCGTGAAGCCCGGCTGCTGCGGGGCCTGCCCGAGGCCGCCGTCAGGACCCGCCGCGTGCTGGGCGAGCAACTGGTCGGCCTGCTCCTTGGATATCTGCTGCTCCCCGCCGCAGAACGTGCACTGCGTCGCGTACTTCGTCGAGAACGGGAAGAGCGGCACGAAGAACAGCGTGAACTTCGTGACCCGCTTGCGCAGTGTGTGCGCCGCCGGATTGCCGCACCAGCCGCACACCATCGTCAGGATGGCCAGCTGGTGGAGGTAGCCCTTGGTGCCGAAAATGATCATGCCGTGTTCCCTTTCCCCGTCCCCCGGAGTGCCTGTCGGCACAGCGCCAGGAGTTTTTCGTCCTCGTAGGTGTCATGACTGCCGTACCCGCCGTCCAGCGCGTTGTGACGGCGTACGCAGGCGAGCTCGGCGCGCAGCACCTGTGCCGCCGTCGACGCCGGGCCGAGCGGACCCATACGTGCCAGGCATTCTGCCACCCGGACGCGGACATGGCGGTTCTTCTCCCAGGCGGTCAGCAGCACCTCGATGCTCTCCTCGGGCCGCCCCGTCACCTCCCAGAGCGCGATCGCCGCGTCCACCCGCAGCCACAGCTCGTCGTGGGCGAGCAGACCGCGCAGCCGGGGTGCCACCACCGCCGCGTGCGGCCCCAGTGCCCCCAGCGCCGCCGCCGCGGCCCGCCGGTCGTGCACCTGGTCCGCCTGGAGCCCCTCGATCAGCACGGGCAGCACCGCGTCCCGGTCCCCGGCCACCGCCCACAGTGCCTCGGCCGCCTCCGTGGCCGTCCCCGAACGGCGGAGCATCGCCCGCAGCTCCGGCACGGCCTCCCGCGCGGCCGGCCCGAACGACCCGAGCGCCCGCAGCGCCGCCGTACGCAGCCACTCGCCCCGGTACTCCGGGGCGCCGCGCAGCACCCGCAGCACCTCCGGCGTCGCCTCGCCCGCTCGCAGCCCGGTCAGCCCGGCCAGCAACGGGCTCGCCCGGTCGTACGCCCCCTCGTCCAGCGCCACCCCGGCGAGCCTGCGCCGCAGCGCCCCCGCCAGCGGACGCGCGGCCGGGCCGAGATGACCGACCGCGAACCCCACGTCGTGCGGCACCTCCGGCAGCTCCAGGGCCGCCGCCAGGGCCGGCACCGCCCGGGCGTCGCCGAGCCGGGCCAGGGCCTTCACCGTGGAGCCGAGCCCCGGCGGACCGCTGGCCCATGCCTTCACCCAGCCACCGGGATCGGCCGCCAGCCGGGCCGCCAGCGCGTCGGCGGTGGGGGCGGCCAGCGAGAACAGCTCCTCCAGTACGTGGGAGGCGGCCTCGGCCAGCCGGGGCTCGGGGTCGGAGAGCTGGTCGCCGACGAGCGCCACCAGCTCCTCGTACGAGCCGCGCCAGGCCCGCATCAGCCCGCCGCTCATCCGTACGGCGTCGATGCGCTGCCAGCGGTCGGGGCTGCGGAGCTGGTCGATGAGGAGAGCCGTACGGTCACCCACCCGGTCGTCGAGGCCGACGTGCAGGGTGCGCAGCAGATCGGCGGCCCAGGGGGCGCCGCGCCCGGCGTTCTCCTGGGCGGAGAGGGCGCGCAACTGGCCCACCAGGGTCGGCGCCACGGCCTGGTCGGCCCGGGAGACCTCCGCACAGCCGACCGGTTCGGTGTCGGGCTCCGCCTCGGCGTCGACGTCCTGCTCGCCGTCCTGGTCGTGCTGCGGGTGCGGGTGCTGGTGGTCCTGTTCCGGTGCGCCGCCCGGCGCGCACCGCAGTTCCCGGAGCAGTCCCGACACCACCGGCACCACATCGCGGGGCAGCGCGTCGGGCGAACAGCGCGCGAGCTGGGCCAGGGCGGCGAGCCGCAGCCCCGGCGCGTGCTCCCGGTCCACCAGCAGGGTCAGCCACTCGGCCACCCGCCCCGCCAGCGGACGGTGGCGCAGGGCGACCCGCCCGGCCGCCTCCACGAGGGCGAGCCGCACCTCCTCGTCCGGCTCCACGGGCAGCCGCTCCCGCAGCAGCGCCAGGACCCGCACGGGGTGCCGGTGCAGCGTGGCCAGCGCCAGCGGGGCCGCCAGCCGCACGCCGGGGTCCTCGTCGGCGATCAGCTCGAAGAACACCCCGGCCCCCGCGGTGACCGCGGCCGCCGCCATCGCGTAGTTCGCGGCGCCCTCGATCTCGTCCTCGTCGATCTCCGCCTCGTCGTCCTCGTCCAGATCGAAGCCGCCGATGCTGGTGAGCAGCTCGACCACGCTGCCCCGGTCCTGCACGTCCGGGTCCACGGCCAGCTCGAAGAGAAAGGGGATGCACGCGAGGGTGCAGGCGTAGACGTCCCCCTGGTGGTGCACGGCCCCGTACATGCCGTCGAGCGCGCTCTCCCGTTCCGCCGGATCGGCGGAGGCGAGCCCCCGAAGGAGCACCGGCACGTCGTCGGCGGGCCCGTAGGCATGCTCCATCGAAGCCCAGTCGACCTCATCGATCCCCGAGAACACGCCATCCCCTCCCCACGTCACGGCGGCGCCCGGAAGCTCCACCCGTCTCCGGCACACCTGTTCCCCACGCCCCTGCGGCGCGTCCCGAAGAAAGCGCCTGCGCAGAGTGTGCACCACGGCTCCGACAATCCACCCGCCACTTGTGGCCTTTCCTCATGCCGTGACCAGGTCATGACCCTGTCATGACGCGAAGACGGCGGGAGAACCTGTGCGCAGCCTGTGAATCCGGGCGAACCGGTTGCGAGGCGTGTCCGGGGGGCTTGTGCGGTCCGGCCCGGAGCCGTCGCGGGAATCAGGCCGGACCTGTCGTAGGGACCGGGCCGGATCCTTCGTTCCGACGGGATCAGGCCGGACTCGTCGTCGGGATCAGGCCACACCGGTCGGACCGGATTCGTCGTCGGGATCAGGCCGGACCGGTCGGACCGGATTCGTCGTCGGGATCAGGCCGGACCCGCGGGCAGCGGCCGTGCCCGGTCCGGATCGAGCAGGGGGCCGAGCAGGTCCCCGTAACGTTCCAGCCGCGCGGCCATGCCGTCCGCCCGGAACACCAGGTCCTCCGGATTCCGGCACCCCTCGATCTCGTCCCAGGTGACGGGCGCGGAGACGGTGGGCTCGGTCCTGGCCCGCAGGGTGTAGGGCGTGGCGGTGGTCTTCGACGCGGAGTTCTGGCTGAAGTCGACGAAGACCTTGCCGGGGCGCAGGGCGCGCTTCATCCGGTGCAGGGCCAGTTCCGGCAGGGCGCTCTCCGCCTCCACCGCGAGCCGCTTCGCGTACGCGGACACCTCGGCGGACGGGGTCGGCTCCAGCGGGACCAGCAGATGCAGGCCCTTGGAGCCGGACGTCTTCCCGTACGCGAACAGCCCGTCGGCGGCGAGCCGCTCCCGCAGCCAGAGGGCCACCGCACAGCACTGCACGACGGTTGCGGGGGAGCCGGGGTCCAGGTCGAAGACCATCCGGTCGGCGGTCTCCGGGGCGTCGGCCCGCCACTGCGGGGTGTGGAACTCCACCACCAGGTTGGCCGCCCACATCAGCGAGGCCAGGTCCTGGACCATCACCTGCCGGGCGGCCTGGTCCTCGCTGCGCGGCACGGGGGTGGTGTGCACCCAGTCGGGCGTACCGGGCGGCGGGTTCTTGGTGAAGAAGAGCTGGCCCCCGGGCCCGTCCGGATAGCGCAGGAAGGAGACCGGGCGGTCGCGCAGATGGGGCAGGATCGCCCCCGCCACCGTGGCCGCGTAGTAGTGCAGCACCTCGCCCTTGGTGGTCCCGGTGGCCGGATACAGCACCTTGTCGAGGTTGCTGAGCGAGAGGCGCCGCCCCTCCACCTCCGTGATCGGCGTCATACGATAAGAGTCACACGAATCGCACGAATATCACGTGAAACTTCTCAACCGTCTGTAACGGTCAAAAGGGGTGAACGGTGAGGTCCATATGGAACGGCGCGATCTCCTTCGGGCTGGTCAGCATCCCGATCAAGCTGGTCAACGCCACCGAGAACCACTCGATCCACTTCCGGCAGATCCACCTAGCCGATGGTGGCCGGATCCGGTACCGCAAGGTCTGTGAGCTGGACGAGGAGGAGGTGGCGGGCGGCGAGATCGGCAAGGCCTACGAGGACGCCGACGGCACGATGATCCCGATCACCGACGAGGATCTCGCCCAGCTCCCGCTGCCCACCGCCAAGACCATCGAGATCGTCGCCTTCGTGCCCGCCGACGAGATCGACCCGCTCCAGATGGACGCGGCGTACTACCTCTCCGCCAACGGGGTCCCGGCCGCCAAGCCGTACACCCTGCTGCGCGAGGCCCTCAAGCGCAGCAACAAGGTCGCCGTCGCCAAATACGCCCTGCGCGGCCGCGAACGGCTCGGCATGCTCCGGGTCGTGGACGATGTGATCGCCATGCACGGGCTCCTGTGGCCCGACGAGATCCGCGCCCCCGAGGGGGTCGCCCCGGACAGCGACGTCACCGTGCGCGACGCCGAACTCGACCTGGCGGACGCCCTGATGGACACCCTCGGCGAGGTCGACATGGACAGCCTCCACGACGACTACCGGGAGGCGGTGGAGGAACTCATCGCCGCGAAGGCCTCCGGCGAGGCGGTGCAGCCGGCGGAGTCCGACGACTCCGGCGGCGGCAAGGTGATCGACCTGATCGCGGCCCTGGAGAGCAGTGTCCGCGCCGCGAAGAAGTCCCGGGGCGAGGGGGACGAGAACGAGGCCGAGAACGAGGGGGACATGGCGGACGTCCACCCCATCAAGAAGACGGCGTCGGGGAAGACGGCATCAGGGAGGACGACGAAGACGGCACAGAAGACGGCACAACAGAAGTCCACGCCCAAGCCCACCGGCACGAAGAAGTCCACGTCGTCCACGTCGTCCCCGGCCAAGAAGACAGCGCAGAAGCAGAAGAAGACAACGGCCAAGTCGACGTCCTCCTCCTCCGCCGCCTCCAAGAGCTCGTCCTCGGGGAAGAAGCAGACCTCGTCGAACGCCCGGAGCACCACGAAGAAGAAGACGGCCGCACCCCGCAAACGTGCCTCGGCCTGACCCCGCCGCGTCCCGATCCCCGGCCCCGGCTCCCCCTTGTCGTACGGCACCCGTACGCTACGGCGCATGAGCGCAGAGGCCCCCTCGGGACGGGTGATCGACGGCCGCTTCACCCTGGTGGAGCGGCTCGGCAGCGGCGGCATGGGCATGGTCTGGCGCGCCCACGACGAGGCGCTCCACCGCGATGTCGCCCTCAAGGAGGTACGGCCCCCGGACCCGGCGCTCGCGGAGTACGACCCCGAGGGCGCCCGCACCCTGCGCGCCCGGGTCCTGCGCGAGGCCCGCGCGCTGGCCCGCCTGGACCACCCCAACGTGGTCACCGTCCACCACATCGTCGACCCCGGCGAGGACGGCTACCCCTGGATCGTGATGGAGCTGGTGGCCGGCTCCTCCCTCCACGAGCGGCTGGCCGAAGGGCCCATGAAGCCCGCCGAGGCCGCCGAGCTGGGGCGCGGCATCCTCTCCGCCCTGAACGCCGCCCACGCCTCCGGCATCCAGCACCGCGACGTCAAACCGGCCAACGTGCTGCTGCGCACCGACGGCCGCCCGGTCCTCACGGACTTCGGCATCGCCGCGATCCGCGAGTCGACCAGCCTCACCATGACGGGCGCCCTCATCGGCTCGCCCGACTACATAGCCCCCGAGCGCATCCGGGGCACCGAGGGCGACCCGTCCTCGGACCTCTGGTCGCTCGGCATGATGCTGTACGTCGCCGTCGAGGGCCACCACCCGCTGCGCAAGGCCACCACGCTCGCCACCCTGGCCGCGGTGCTCGACGAGGAGGTGCCCCCGCCGGTTCGGGCAGGGGCGCTGGCGCCCGTCCTGACCGCGCTGCTCACCAGGGACATCCCGGCCCGCCCGGACGCCGCGGCCCTGGACCGGATGCTGGCGGAGGCGGCGAGCCCGCAGCCCGCCCCCGACCCCCGGAGCGCCTACGGGCCGCCCCGCGCCGCCACCCGCCCCGAGCCCTCATCACCCACCCGGCCGCCCCACCCGCCGACCCCTGCCACCGGGTTCGGCCACCCGCCGGCCTTCCCCACGCCCGCCGACGCGTCGAGGCGGCCGTACGCGAGCAACCCGTACGCGACCCCGACCACGTACCCCACTGCGCCCCCCGCCGACTCCCGGACCACGTCCCCTTCCGGCTCCCCGCCCACGCCCCCTTCCGGCTCCCCGACGGTCTCCGACGACGAGGCGCGCCGACGCCGCATCCTGCGCCGGACCCGGATGATCACCACGGCCTCGTCCGTCGTCTCGGCGGCGGTGCTGGCGGGCGTGATCCTCTGGATGACCGACCCGCCGCTCTTCGGCGGAGACGGTGACGACGGTGCGAAGGGGAGCAACCGCCCCGACACCACGGCGAGCGCCCCCGCGAATGGCCGGAGCGCGGCCCCGCCCACCGCCGGAGGCCAACCGGTCGCGGACGGGGACGAGTCCGGGGCGGACGACGACGAACCGGAGGCCCCCGTCGACCTGCTCACCCCTCAAGGGGCGCGGCAGGCCATCGCCGCACTGAAGCCGCTGATGGGCGGAACGAAGGTCACCGACTTCACCCTCTACGACGAGCACGCCTCCGCCCAGGCGCCGCTGAAGTCCAACTCCCGCCTCTACGACCGGTTCAGCTACCGGGACGGGCAGGCGAAGAACGACGACATGGGCGGCACGCTCATGTCCGGGGACAAGCCGGTCGACCTGAACTCCGTCGACTGGGACGCCCTGCCCGCCCTGCTGCGGACGGCCAGGACGACGCTCAACATCCCGGAGCCGGAGAGCAGTTACGTGATCGTGGACCCGTCGTCGCCCTTCCACGACGACCGCCCGGTGCTGCGCGTCTACGTCTCCGACAAGTACGGGGGCGCCTTCCTCACCGCGCACCTGGACGGCCGGGTCATCGAGAAGAACCCGCGCGAGAAGGGCTGACCGGGGGAGCGGAGGCAGGCTCGATGTAGTCGGGCAGGGTGGGCAGGTCGAGCCCCAGGGGACTGCGCTCGATGACATAGGTGCAGCTGGTGTACGTGTAACCGGACTGGACCTTCGACCCCGCCGCGTAACTGTCCACCCGGGAGGTCGCGCCCGTGCCGTGCTTGTAGAGGAAGTGGTAGTCGCCCGCAGGCAGTTGGAGCCGGGCCTTCGGGTAGCTCCTGCCGCTGTCCTTGCAGGCGAGCCGCGGGCCGGCCGACGCGCTGTAGCGCTTGCAGCCAACGCAGGGCTTCAGCGTGACGGAGCCGGTGACCGGCCCGGTGTAGAGCACCTCGACCGCGTTCGGCGCGTCATTGCTGATGACGAGCTCCATCCGGGGCCCGCCGGGCGCCTTGGACGGTGGCAGCCGCCTGCCGGCCGCCGCCCGGTCATCGGCTATCTCCGCGGCGATGGCGATCTTCCGGGCCTGCGCCGCCCGCCCGTCACCCTTGTGGGAACGGGCGAAACCGGCCAGCGTCGTGCGGGCCTCGCTGAACTTCTTCTCCTTGAACTGGTCGACCCCGCAGGCGTAGACCCCGTCCGTCACGCCCTTGTCCGCGTCGGCGCGCAGGGCGGAGACGCTCGCGACCGGCATGGCGGAAGCCGTGGAGCCGAGACCGCGCAGCACCTCGGTGGCCGCACACGGCTCGTCGCCCCGCACAGCCGCGACCTGCTCCTTGATCCGCCCGCCGATCGTCGGCCCCACCTGCTGCGCCGGCGCCGACTCGGGGAACGTGCGCAACAGCTCGCCCAGCTCCGTGGAGCCCCCGCCGGCTCCACCCAGCCGGGACACCCCGCACCCGTACAGCGACTCGGCGAGCGGCCCGTCGGGCCATCCGGCGAGCTCGCCCAGCAACTCCTTGCCGACCGTGCCCGGCAGGCTCCGCAGATAGGTCAACGGCTCGACGGCCTCGCAGTGCCGCTTCTCGTCGTACGGAGCGGAGACCGCGTCGTAGTACGCCTTCAGGCGGTCCGGTACGAGCTTCGCCGCCCGGGAGCCGGGATGGTCCCGGTCGAGCGCGCGATAGACACCTAGGGCCTCCGCGTACTCACCCTTGCCCGTCCCGAACGGCTGCTGGGCCGCGGCGGCCACCCTCCGGTCCCCGCCCGCCAGCCGGTCGAGCAGCATCTGCTCCCGCGCCTCGTCCTGCGCGGCCCCGTACGCCACCACCCCGCCGGCCGGAACGGCCAGCAGCACGACACCCAGCCCCACCGCCACCACCGGCCGCCACGAACCACCCAGCGCCGAACGCAGGGCGATCCGCGCCCCGTCGGCGGCGGCGGCCACGAGCACGAGGAGATACGCGACGAGCACCCCCGTGCCCACCCCGTCCGGATCGGCGGGCAACGCTACGAACAACAGGGCCCCGGTGGCGACCCAGCACCCGACGGCCCGCCCCCACCGCCCCAACAGCGCGTAACCGAGCCCCAGCCCGGTCAGATTGAGCAACCCGGCCCCGACGGCCCGAAGCCCCGCACCGGGCGGCGGCGGGCCGACGGTCGGCGCATGGGAGGGGGGCGGGGGCACGGCTCCGCCGAATCCGGCCCCGGCCGTGCTCTCTCCCGCAGTCCCGTACCGGTCATCCGACTCCATAACGGTCCCCCCACCGCCGAGTCCTGCAAGTCGCCGTCAATCTGCCCGGATCCATCCCGCTCCACGCACGATCCGGGCCGTGATTCTTAGGTCGGCCCAATTGGTCCTGCGCAAGCACATTGCGTTCATGAAGGGCTCAACCCTGTGTCGTGGGTGCGGTGTTCGCGGAGAACTCGGATTTCGTGGCAGGGAAGGAGGACGGCGCAGGGAACTTGCCGCGATTGCCCAGGGCTGGGCGGGAGCTGCGTCGGCGTGACTTCGCTGCTGCGCAGGTGAGGTGGCCGCAGTACCAGGTGCGAGCCGACTTCGCCCGACTCGCTGAGCGGCTTCGGAGGCACACGTGGGCCGGAAGGCTTTCTCCATGAAGCGGTTGACCCCTCGCAGACTCACTGATCACTTGTCGAATTCGTGGCCACAGTCGGCGAACAGCCGGGTCGGCTGATGGCGCGACTGCCCGCGCGCACAGTGGATAAGGGGTAGCGCGTCCGGCAGGGCATCGACTGGGTGAGGTCGTGCCGGTTGCCGCGGGGCAGCGAGACGGCCGAGGGGTGCTGGTCGGCGATCGGATGGCGCCTCCTGGCCAGGCGTACGCGGTCGACCGGCGAAGGTCCGCAGCTCTGCCGGAGAAACCCGTGCAAGCGGAGCCATGGTCCGGCCCCAACCACCAAGCCTGCAAGCGAACTCAATCTGGAATGATCAGTAACTGATCACGCCTGCGCGTCAAACTCAACGGTGTCAGGAAGGAGGTCCCGTGCCGCGTTCCCTAACGAAATTGCAGTATCAATCACTGACTCACCCGTGATAGGCATACGCCTGTAACGGAAAGTGATGTTCCTCTGACCAGGGCACACGGGGCTTTTCGAGGTTGAAACGAGGGCTGCATGTTATTCGGGTACATACCGGAGAGAGCTGCGATAGATGATCTTCTTCGGCGGACTCGCAGCGGATCCGGAGGAGTTGTCGAATTCACGGGGGAACTGGGGGCGGGGAAGAGCTCGCTGCTCGATGCCGCGGCGGAGAAGGCCGCCGATTTGAAGGTGTTGCGGGCTGAGGGGTGTCGGCCCGAAGTGCAGTATCCGTACGCGCTGCTCGGACTTCTCCTGGGCCCCCTGGCAGGGCAAGTGGCCGAACTGCCGCAGGAGCAAGCTGCCCAGCTCCACGCGGTGCTGTGGGGAGGAGAGCGGGACACGGCGGATCTCCTGCGGGTGTGTGACGCGGTCCTGGCGCTGTTGCGTACGGCAGCGCGCAAGCGGCCACTCGTGTGCGTCGTCGACGATCTGCACTGGGCGGACCGCGAGTCTGTGGAGGTGCTGAGTTTCGTCGCGCGCCGCGCGGGCACCGAGCCCATCGCCTGGTTCTTAAGTGAGCGCGAAGACACTTGTATTGATGCGGTACGCACCTCACCAGCAGGCATACGCATGCCGCTGCGGGGCCTTGACGAAGGCGCGGCAATCCGCATGCTCAAGGTGCGGGTACCGGACCTCGTGCCGTCCGTACGGCAGCGTGTCACCGAGGAAGCCCGAGGAAACCCGGCAGCCCTGCGCGACATCTCGTACGCGCTGACCCCGGCCCAACGGGCAGGGAGAATAAATCCGTTCACGCTGTACGACGGGACACCGTCGAGTGGCACTTCAGCACAAGCGGAGTTTTACGAGCGCTTCGGTGGACTGGCCGATCGCACTCTGCTTCTCGCCCTGACGGTCGCGGCCTGTGACGCCGACGACCTGAGGCCCGTGTGGGCCGCTGCGTACGATTTGGGCTGTCGCGACGAGGACCTTGACCAAGCGGAACGGTCGGGCCTGATTGAGGTGAGTGCGTCGACGGCGCGCTTCGTCCACCCTCTGTGGCGTCTCGTCATGTATTGCAACGCAACAGCCATACAGCGGAATGCTGTGCACACCGCACTGTCCAGGTCCGACACCCCGCACGCTGCCCGTATCTGGCATGTGGCAGCGGCTTCGTACGAGAGCGACGAAGTGACGACAGGCCTCGCCGAAGTCGCGCGTCACACTCCTCACGAGCAGGCGTACGCCGCCTACGACCGGGCGGCTGCTCATGCCACCGGACGAGGACAACGCGCGCAGTACTACGTGGCCGCCGCGGATAGCGCAGTGGAAGCAGGACTGTTCGACGAGGCGGCGAGGTTGGCGGACGCGGCTGCCGCCGCGGACCTCCCGGCTCACCGCCTACGGGTGGCGAAGGTACGCGCCGCTATCGACGGCGAACGCGGCACAACTGCGATGGACCCCGCACCCCGGACCTTGACCCTGCTCGATGAGCCACCGTGCCGGAGGAACGCGGAGGACCACGTCACGCAGTGCCGTGACTCCGGAGCGGGCAGGCGGCTGCCGTACGCGCTGCTTGCCCTGGGCAACGCCCTGCTGGGCGAGGATGAGTACGCCAGAGCGCGGGAGGCGTTCCGCGAGGGCCTGGAGCTATGTGAGGAATCGGGCCAGTCGAACTGTGCCGCCCTGCTCAAGAGCCACTTGGCCTGGTGTGCGGCGTTCGAAGGGGATGAAGCGCGTTGCTCGGCCCTTGCCCAGGAGTGCCAGGCCCACTCGGAACAACACCAAGGCCCGGCAGCAGTCTCGAGTGTGGTGCTGTGGGCGCATGTGCGGACGGGCATGGGGCGTGCCCGTTACCGTGGAGCCCTCGCGCAGCTGACGGCGTTGTGGGGCTGCGAGAGTACTCCCCGCTCCGCGCGACTTGCCGCTGACCTCGTGGAGTCCGCGGTGCGCTCGGCACGCTCAGGACTCGCCGAACGGCCCTTCAAGTGGCTGATCGAGCTGAACTCCGGGCCGTCCGCGCAGATGGCCGCGCCCTCCTCGTACGACGGACTGGTGGCGCGCTGTCACGCACTGCTCACGGAAGGGGAGGAGGCGCGCGGCTGGTACGAGGAGGCTGCCGCCCTCTTCGAGAAGCATGGTAACCGCGTCGAATGGGCTCGTTGTGAGCTCCTGTACGGCGAGTGGCTTCGCCGCTCCAGACGCCGCCGCGAGGCGCGGGAGCACCTGTATGCCGCCGAGGCCGTCTTCACGGAGTACGGGGCCCGGGGATGGTTGTGGCGGGTGCGCTCGGAGCTCGCGGTGTGCGCGGCCAAGCGCAAGGCAGTCCCGTCTCGCGCGGGTTTGACGGAGCAGGAGGCGAACGTCGTCCGCCTTGCCGCGCGGGGCCGGACGAATCCACAGATCGCCGAGGAGCTCTTCGTCAGCCCGCGGACGGTGGCCAACCACCTCTACCGTGCTTTCCCCAAATTGGGTGTTACGTCCCGGGCCCAGCTCAGCGCACTCAGACCTGACGAGATTTGCTAGCTCAAGTTGCTCATACGGGCCGAGACTCTACTCAGGCCGGCGGTGAACGGGGTCTGGAAGTTGAGTCACAGCGCATCAGTACCGTGTAGCGGCCGGTCACTAGGTTTTCTTGTGCAACGGACGAAAACCATCTGGCCGGGCGCCGTTGGACGACGGCCGGCTCTGAACGGGGAGACTCAACGTGCGAAAGTTTGTCAGCGCCACCACCATCGCGGCGGCGATGTGCGGTTCGCTCATGTTTGCGGCGCCCATCGCCACTGCTGCGCCGCAGGCCCCGATCGTCGGTGACGTGACCGTGCAGGCCGCGGCACCCAGCTGCGTCACGGTCAAGCGCATCACCGATGGGCACCTGGTCAAGTACAAGGGCTACGACGTGACGAACAACTGCGCGACGTCGAAGAAGCTCAAGGGTGTGTTCTCGGGCGGCTACGACTCCGAGTGCAAGTCGGTGGGGTCGAAGAAGAAGGCACGTCTGATGTCCTCGCAGCCGTGGGTCGGCTACGACAAGGTCGTCACCTGCTGACCGAGGCCGATCGCCGGTGATCTGCGGGAGCGTTGCTCTACGGCCTGAGGATCACCGGTATCCCATCACCCAGAGGGTTTGCAGGGTGCGCGGGAGAGTGCATCCGAGAGGGCTCGTCCCTCATCGGAACTGGCGGGGTCCGGACTGGTCCGGACCCCGCCAGTCATGGCACGGCGCGACATGCGCAGAGCCGGACAACCGGGTCCCGCGGTCGCCACCTCCCTCGCCTGCAGCCTTAGCGGAGTGGCAGCCTGGCGGTCTCTGCGGCACTGGGCCGGTGCATGGCCTCGCCTGTACGGGATCTTCCTGGCAGAGCTGCGAGTTGTGGGCCTTCGCCGGCCAACCGCGTACACCCGGGTAGTAGGCACAGCCGGACCGTCGACCGACTCTTCTTCGGCCAGGCGCACACGATCGACGAGGCGCTTGCTGTTGTGGCATAAAGAAAGGCTCTGACCGGCATTGCTGCTGGTCAGAGCCTTTTTCCGGAAGTGCCCCCGGCAGGATTCGAACCTGCGCACCCGGCTCCGGAGGCCGATGCTCTATCCCCTGAGCTACGGGGGCGTATCGCGGTGTTGCTCTGCGACGGGTGAAACACTACCAGCTCCCACCGGGTCTCCGTGAACAGGTATTCCGTCGCGTCAGCCCGTCGCCCGTCCGGGGTGGAAGTGACCAAACGCCGGACGCGGTCAGGGGGGCCGACCTACTCTCGAAGGGTGTCAGGGGCGTACGGCCGCGTGCTTGTTGTCGACGACAACAAGGTCATCCGGCAGCTGATCAGGGTCAATCTCGAGCTGGAGGGCTTCGAGGTCGTGACCGCGGCCGATGGTGTCGAGTGCCTGGACCTGGTCCACCGGATCCGTCCCGATGTGATCACCCTCGATGTCGTGATGCCCCGCCTCGGTGGCCTGGAGACCGCGTCCCGGCTGCGTTCCGACCCCCGCACCCGGCAGGTGCCCATCGCCGTCATCAGTGCCTGCACCCCTTACGAGGTGGACGCGGGGGTGTCGGCCGGGGTCGACGCATTCCTGGCCAAGCCGTTCGATCCCACCGAGCTCGTGCGGATGGTGCACCGGCTCGCGACCGGGGAGGAGCGGCCGTCGGTCGACGGATGGAGCGGTGCCGGACGGGCAGGGACCACCACCGGCTGACTCACCGGTACCGCCACCGGCTGACCGGATGGCGAAACCGGGTCGCGGAGCCCCCCTCCTCCTCCCATACGCTTGTCCCGTGACCCCCGCCGATCTCTCCAGGACCGTGCTGCACGCCGTGCGCCGCGCGGTCGACGAGAACGCGCTGCGCGCGCCCGTGCCCGCGCGCGTGCGGGTGGAGAGGACACGGCCCGGAGGCAGCGGCGACTACGCCTGCGCGGTCGCGCTCCAGCTCGCCGGTCCCGCCGAGCTGCCGGCCCTGGAGGTCGCGCGGATCCTGCGCGAGCGGGTCGCCGCCGAGCCCGGCATCGGGCGGGTCGAGATCACCGGTCCCGGGTTCCTGAGCTTCACCCTCGATGTCCCCTCCGACAGCGACCTGGCCGTTCTCGACGCCGTACGGGAGCAGGGAATCGCGTACGGACACGGGGGCGCACTCCGGGACGAGATCCTCCAGTTCCACCACGCGCGGGAGGTGCGCGCCGCCGTCACCGCCCATGCCGTGCGCCGGCTCCTCGTCTCCCAGGGCGCCCGGGTCCGGATCAGCTGCGATGAGGCGGGCGGCCCGGAGTGGAGCCGCCTCGGCGTCACCGTCGACGCGTACGGCACGCCCCCCGTCCCGCTTCCCCGGATCCGCCCCGTGCCCGCCGGTGCCACCGCGGGGGAGCTGCTGGAGCGGCTCGGCGCGGACGCCGTCCGCTGGGGGCTGCTGCGGCCCGCCGGCCACGACCGAGCCCCCCTCGGCGACGACCTGCTCGTCCAGGGGGAGGCCAACCCGCTCTTCCGCGTCCGGTACGCCCACGCCAGGGCCCGCGCCCTCACCCGGGGCGCCGCCGCCCTGGGGTTCACCTCGGAGCCCGGAGAGTCCCTGGAGCCCGTCGCGCACGAGGGTGCCGACCTCGCCGCGTCCGAAGGCGCCGCTTACGCCACGCACGCGGAGCCCGCCCCGTACGAAAGCGCCTACGCCGCGCACAAGGGCGCCGAGCCCCTCGCGCATGCAGCCGCCACCCCCTCCCCGCCCCCCGAAGCCCCCGCCCGCCCCCTCCTCGATCTTCTCGCCGACCACCCCGGCGTCCTCCTCGCCGCAGCCCGTCACCGTGCGCCCGACCGGGTCGCCCGGCAGCTGGAAGCCGTTGCCCACGCGTTCTTCGACTTCCACGACAGCTGTCCGCCGCTGCCCTCGGGCGACGAGAAACCCTCGGCCGCCCACCGCTCCCGGCTGGCCCTTGCCGAAGCCGCCGGGACGGTGCTGGCAGGCGGCCTGTCCCTGCTCGGTATCAGCGCGCCCGCTTACCTCTGACGACTCTGACGAATCCGAGAGACCTCACCATGAGCCGCTCCGCACACCCCGCCGGTCCCCGTCACGCCGACGTCATGACCGAGGGGCACTACTCCGCCCCCGCCGCTGACCTGAACGTCCTGGACGAGAAGGTCTGGGCCCGTACCGTCACCCGTGACGCGGACGGTGCCCTCACCGTCGGCGGGATCGCCGTCGCCCGGCTCGCCGAGGAGTTCGGCACCCCCGCCTACTTCCTCGACGAGAGCGACTTCCGCGCCCGGTGCCGGGCCTGGGCCGATGCCTTCGGGCCGGACGCCGACGTCTTCTACGCCGGAAAGGCCTTCCTCTCCCGCGCCGTCGTGCGCTGGCTGCAGGAGGAGGGGCTGAATCTCGATGTCTGCTCCGGGGGGGAGCTGACCACCGCGCTCGATGCCGGGATGCCCGCCGAGCGCATCGCCTTCCACGGCAACAACAAGACCGTCGCCGAGATCGAGCGCGCCGTCGAGGCCGGTGTCGGGCGGATCGTGCTCGACTCCTTCCAGGAGATCGTCCGCGTCGCCCACATCGCCCGGAGCCACGGCGTCCGCCAGCGCGTCCAGATCCGGGTCACCGTCGGCGTCGAGGCGCACACCCACGAGTTCATCGCCACCGCCCACGAGGACCAGAAGTTCGGCATCGCGCTGGCCGACGGGCAGGCCGCCGAGGCGGTCCGCCGTACGCTCGCGCTCGACAGCCTCGAACTCATCGGGATCCATTCGCACATCGGCTCGCAGATCTTCGACATGGCCGGCTTCGAGGTCTCCGCCCGGCGCGTGGTGCAGCTGCTCGCCGAGGTCCGTGACGAGCACGGCGTCGAGCTCCCCGAGATCGACCTCGGCGGCGGCCTCGGCATCGCGTACACCTCCGAGGACGACCCCCGCGAGCCGCACGACATCGCCAAGGCGCTCAGCGACATCGTCACCCGCGAGTGCGAGTCCGCGAAGCTGCGCACGCCCCGGATCTCCGTCGAGCCCGGCCGCGCCATCGTCGGCCCCACCGCGTTCACCCTGTACGAGGTCGGCACGATCAAGCCCCTCGAAGGGCTGCGGACGTACGTCAGCGTCGACGGCGGAATGTCGGACAATATTCGTACCGCGCTGTACGACGCCGAGTACAGCGTGGCGCTCGTCTCGCGCACCTCGGAGGCCGAGCCGATGCTGGTCCGGGTCGTCGGGAAGCACTGCGAGAGCGGGGACATCGTGGTCAAGGACGCGTTCCTCCCCGCCGACCTGGCACCCGGGGACCTGATCGCCGTCCCCGCCACCGGCGCGTACTGCCGCTCGATGGCGAGCAACTACAACCACGCCCTGCGCCCCCCGGTCGTCGCCGTCCGGGACGGAGAGGCACGCGTCATCGTCCGGCGCGAGACGGAGGAAGATCTCCTGCGTCTCGATGTCGGCTGATGAAATAGTCGTCTCAGGATCCGGACGGGGGTCAGAAACGCCCGTCCGGTGAGTGAGACTGGTCCACACGTGAGCATGTATGAGAAACGAGGTCGGATGATGCGTACGCGTCCGCTGAAGGTGGCGCTGCTGGGCTGTGGAGTGGTCGGCTCAGAGGTGGCGCGCATCATGACGACGCACGCCGACGACCTCGCGGCGCGCATCGGTGCGCCCGTGGAGCTCGTCGGCGTCGCCGTCCGCCGCCCCTCGAAGGTGCGTGAGGGCATCGACCCCGCACTGATCACCACCGACGCGACCGCGCTCGTGCAGCGCGGCGACATCGACGTCGTGGTCGAGGTCATCGGGGGCATCGAGCCGGCCCGCACGCTCATCACCACCGCCTTCGAGAACGGCGCGAGCGTCGTCTCCGCCAACAAGGCACTGCTCGCCGAGGACGGCGCGGCCCTGCACGCCGCCGCCGAGAAGTACGGCCGCGACCTGTATTACGAGGCCGCCGTCGCCGGGGCCATCCCGCTGGTGCGGCCGCTGCGCGAGTCGCTCGCGGGCGACAAGGTCAACCGGGTTCTCGGCATCGTGAACGGCACGACCAACTTCATCCTCGACAAGATGGACACCAGCGGCGCCGGCTACTCCGAGGCGCTCGACGAGGCCACCGCCCTCGGGTACGCCGAGGCCGACCCGACCGCCGACGTCGAGGGCTTCGACGCCGCCGCGAAGGCCGCGATCCTCGCCGGGATCGCCTTCCACACCCGGGTCAAGATCGGTGACGTGCACCGCGAGGGCATCACCGAGGTCACCGCCGCCGACATCGCCTCCGCCCGCCGGATGGGCTGCACGGTCAAACTGCTGGCCATCTGCGAGCGCGCCGCCGACGGCCAGTCCGTCACCGCCCGTGTCCACCCCGCGATGATCCCGCTCAGCCACCCGCTGGCCTCCGTCCGCGAGGCGTACAACGCGGTGTTCGTCGAGGCCGAGGCCGCCGGACAGCTGATGTTCTACGGGCCCGGCGCCGGCGGCTCCCCGACCGCCTCCGCGGTCCTCGGCGACCTGGTCGCGGTCTGCCGCAACAAGCTGGGCGAGGCCACCGGCCCCGGTGAGTCCGCCTACACGCGCCTGCCGGTCAGCCCCATGGGCGACGTCGTCACGCGCTACCACATCAGCCTCGACGTGGCCGACAAGCCGGGCGTACTCGCCCAGGTGGCGACGGTCTTCGCCGAGCAGGGCGTATCCATCGATACCGTACGCCAGCAAGGACGTCCAGATGGAGACGGCGAGGCATCGCTCGTCGTCGTCACCCACCGCGCGCCCGACGCCGCCCTCTCCGGGACCGTCGAAGCGCTGCGCAAGCTCGACACCGTCCGCGGTGTCGCCAGCATCATGCGTGTTGAAGGGGAGTAAAGGACCCATGACCAGCAAGGGCACCCACCAGTGGCGCGGCATCATCGAGGAGTACCGGGACCGGCTTCCGGTCACGTCCACGACGCCGGTCGTCACACTTCGTGAGGGCGGTACGCCGCTCGTTCCGGCGCAGGTCCTCTCCGAGCGCACGGGCTGCGAGGTGCACCTCAAGGTCGAGGGCGCCAACCCCACCGGTTCGTTCAAGGACCGCGGCATGACCATGGCCATCACCCGGGCCAAGGAGGAGGGCGCGAAAGCCGTCATCTGCGCCTCCACCGGCAACACCTCGGCCTCCGCCGCGGCGTACGCCGTGCGCGCGGGCATGGTCTGCGCCGTCCTCGTACCGCAGGGCAAGATCGCCCTCGGCAAGATGGGCCAGGCGCTCGTGCACGGCGCCAAGATCCTCCAGGTCGACGGCAACTTCGACGACTGCCTCACCCTGGCCCGCTCGCTCTCGGACAACTACCCGGTGGCGCTGGTCAATTCGGTCAACCCGGTCCGTATCGAGGGCCAGAAGACCGCCGCGTTCGAGATCGTCGACGCGCTCGGCGACGCCCCCGACATCCACGTCCTGCCGGTCGGCAACGCGGGCAACATCACCGCGTACTGGAAGGGGTACACCGAGTACGCCCGTGACAGCGTCTCCACGCACACCCCGCGCATGTGGGGCTTCCAGGCCTCCGGCTCCGCGCCCATCGTGCGCGGCGAGATCGTCAAGGACCCGTCCACCATCGCCACCGCGATCCGCATCGGCAACCCGGCCTCCTGGGACTACGCCCTGGCCGCCCGGGACGAATCGGGCGGTTTCATCGACGAGGTGACGGACCGGCAGATCCTGTCCGCCTACCGGCTGTTGGCCTCCCAGGAGGGCGTCTTCGTGGAGCCCGCCTCGGCCGCCTCGGTCGCCGGTCTGCTCAAGGCCGCCGAGGAGGGCAAGGTCGACCCCGGCCAGCGCATCGTCTGCACGGTCACCGGCAACGGCCTCAAGGACCCCGACTGGGCCGTCGCGGGCGCTCCGCAGCCGGTCACCGTACCGGTCGACGCGGCCACCGCGGCACAGAAGCTCGGGCTCGTCTGACCCGTCCGGCGACACGTCCGGGCTGGGCACCGACAGCCCGGTCCGGACGGCCCGGTCAACCGCGACAACCCAGCTCAACCGCCCTCTTTTCGGGGCGGAGAGCGCATAGGAGGCGGGCGACACGCATCGTGCGCCTCCTGTGCGCCCTATGTCGCGACAGAACCTTCCTTCGATAAGCTGTACCCCATCCGCCCGACATCCGCCCGACGGGTCCGCCGCGGCGCGATCGGCGTCGTGACGGCGAGCACGGGCCGGGTCACCGGCGCCATCCCCACCCCGTAGAACCACCCGCAGACACACCCCGCAGGCCCCACCGCCGCAGAACCACCGCACCTCAATCCCCGCCGCCTTGCAAGGAGTCGTCCAACCGATGGCCGGTCCCGCGTTCCGAGCCGCCGCCGTCAGGGTGCGCGTCCCCGCAACCAGCGCCAATCTCGGCCCGGGTTTCGACGCCCTCGGCCTCTCGCTGGGGCTGTACGACGACGTCGTCGTCCGGGTCGCCGACTCCGGGCTCCACATCGACATCGCAGGTGAGGGCAGCGAGACACTGCCCCGCGACGAGAGCCACCTGCTCGTACGCTCCCTGCGCACCGCCTTCGACCTGCTCGGCGGCCAGCCCCGCGGCCTGGAGATCGTCTGCGCCAACCGCATCCCGCACGGCCGCGGCCTCGGCTCCTCATCCGCCGCCATCTGCGCCGGAATCGTCGCCGCCCGTGCCGTGACGACCGGTGGCGACGCCCGTCTCGATGACGAGGCCCTGCTGGAGCTGGCCACCGAGATCGAGGGGCACCCCGACAACGTCGCGGCCTGTCTGCTCGGCGGGTTCACCCTCGCATGGATGGACGGCGGAGCGGCCCGGGCCATCCGTATGGACCCCGCGCGGTCCGTCGTTCCGGTGGTCTTCGTGCCCGGCCGGCCCGTGCTCACCGAGACGGCGCGCGGACTGCTCCCGCGCACCGTCCCGCACGTCGATGCCGCACTCAACGCGGGCCGCGCGGCCCTGCTCGTCGAGGCGCTGACCAGGCGCCCCGAGCTGCTGCTGGCCGCCACCGAGGACCGCATCCACCAGGAGTACCGGGCCCCCGCGATGCCCGAGAGCGTCGAGCTGGTGCACCGGTTGCGCGCCGACGGCGTGCCCGCGGTCATCTCCGGCGCGGGCCCCACGGTGCTCGCGCTGGCGGAGGAGGGATCCGCCGACAAGATGGCCCGTCTGGCGGGCGAGGGCTGGGCCGCGAACCGGCTCGCCCTCGACGCCGCGGGCGCCACCGTGCTGCCGCTGGCCGCGTAACCGCATGTGATTACCGGTGGCCGAGAGGGGGAATGTTTGTTGGAGCCGGTAGTGTTAACCTCAAGTCTGCAACCGACGTCTTTGAGGCGCGTTGCTTCGTGTCCCCCTCCGGGACCGCCATTCTTCCGGGAGCCTCCCCAACTGCCTGAGCAGCCTGCCTGAGCAGTTTCGAGCACGCTCCGGAACCGGCACGACACCCCTCGCTCGTCCAGGAGTGGGCCGAGCAGGGGGATCTCGCGCCGGACCCCGTACGTTCATCTCTCCGCCGTACCCGGCGGACCACCGCCCCGGCAAGGTCCGCGATCCAGCAAGATCAACAGACCGCAGTCGGACAGCACAACCGGTCGCCGAGCCAGAAGGCCGACGTCCGCTCCAGGGAAGGACCCTTCGTGAGCGACACCACCGATCTGATGGGCGTCACTGCCGACAAGAACGTCGACAGCGCCGCGCCCGCCGAAGGTGCTGCCACTGGCACCACCGCACGGCGCCGCCGCTCCGGCACCGGCCTCGAGGGCATGGTCCTGGCCGAGCTGCAGCAGGTCGCGTCCGGCCTCGGCATCAGGGGTACCGCGCGGATGCGCAAGAGCCAGCTGATCGAGGTCATCAAGGAGGCGCAGGCGGGCGGCGGATCCGCCGCCCCCAAGGCCTCCTCCAAGGCTGGTACCGGGGACGACGCCCCCGCCGCCGAGGCGGAGAGCAAGCCCAAGCGGCGTGCCACCTCCAAGGCGCGCACCGGGGACGAGGCCGCCGCCGAGAAGGCCGCGGCCCAGCAGCAGATCGACATCCCCGGTCAGCCGGCCAGCGACGACCAGCCCACGGGCGAGCGCCGTCGCCGTCGCGCGACCGCTCAGGCGGGCAGCCCCGACACCAAGGCCGAGGCGAAGACCGAGGTCAAGGCGGAGCCGCAGGCCGAGCAGAAGACCGAGGACCGCGGCGAGCCCAAGGGCGACGCCAAGGCCGAGGCCGCCGCCGACACCGCCGAGGGCCGTCGTGGTGACCGCCAGGGCCGCGGCGAGCGCGGTGACCGGGGCGAGCGCGGGGAGCGCCGCGAGCGCCAGCGCGACCGCCGGGGCAAGGGCGACGACCAGGGCCAGCAGGGCGGCGGCGGGCAGCGCCCGCAGCGCCAGGGCCAGGGGCAGAGCCAGGGACAGGGTCAGGGCCAGAGCCAGCAGAACCGTGACAACGGTCCGCAGGACGACTTCGACGACGAGGCGGGCGGCCGCCGTGGCCGTCGTGGCCGCTACCGCGACCGCCGTGGCCGCCGTGGCCGCGAGGACTTCGCCAGCGATGTGCAGGTGGCCGACGATGACGTCCTGATCCCCGTCGCGGGCATCCTGGACATCCTCGACAACTACGCGTTCATCCGGACCTCCGGCTACCTGCCGGGCCCGAACGACGTGTACGTCTCGCTCGCCCAGGTCCGCAAGAACGGCCTGCGCAAGGGTGACCACGTCACCGGCGCGGTGCGGCAGCCCAAGGACGGCGAGCGGCGCGAGAAGTTCAACGCGCTCGTCCGCCTCGACTCGGTCAACGGCATGGCCCCCGAGTCCGGCCGGGGCCGCCCCGAGTTCCAGAAGCTGACCCCGCTGTACCCGCAGGACCGGCTCCGCCTGGAGACCGACTCCAACATCCTGACGACGCGGATCATCGACCT
Organism: Streptomyces microflavus; assembly: GCF_014650075.1. Lineage (GTDB taxonomy): Bacteria > Actinomycetota > Actinomycetes > Streptomycetales > Streptomycetaceae > Streptomyces > Streptomyces microflavus. The sequence continues at coordinate 194,339 of NZ_BMUG01000004.1, forward strand.
GGTGGCCCCGATCGGCAAGGGTCAGCGCGGGCTCATCGTGGCCCCGCCGAAGACCGGTAAGACCATGATCCTGCAGGCCATCGCCAACGCGATCACGGTCAACAGCCCCGAGTGCCACCTGATGGTCGTCCTGGTCGACGAGCGTCCGGAAGAGGTCACCGACATGCAGCGGTCGGTGAAGGGCGAGGTCATCTCCTCGACCTTCGACCGTCCCGCCGAGGACCACACCACCGTCGCCGAGCTGGCCATCGAGCGCGCCAAGCGTCTCGTGGAGCTGGGTCACGACGTGGTCGTCCTGCTCGACTCGATCACCCGTCTGGGCCGCGCGTACAACCTCGCGGCGCCCGCCTCCGGCCGCATCCTCTCCGGTGGTGTCGACTCGACCGCGCTGTACCCCCCGAAGCGCTTCTTCGGTGCCGCGCGCAACATCGAGGACGGCGGCTCGCTGACCATCCTGGCGACCGCGCTCGTCGAGACCGGCTCGCGCATGGACGAGGTGATCTTCGAGGAGTTCAAGGGCACCGGCAACATGGAGCTCAAGCTCGACCGGAAGCTCTCGGACAAGCGCATCTTCCCGGCGGTGGACGTCGACGCGTCCTCCACCCGTAAGGAAGAGATCCTGCTCGGCACCGACGAGCTGGCGGTCGTCTGGAAGCTGCGCCGGGTGCTGCACGCGCTCGACCAGCAGCAGGCGATCGAGCTCCTCCTGGACCGGATGAAGAAGACCCAGTCCAACGCGGAGTTCCTGCTCCAGATCCAGAAGACGACGCCGGGCAACGGCAACGACTGACGTATCCACGGCAGTTGACGCGGAGGGCCCCCGGCGCCGTGGCGCCGGGGGCCCTCCGCGTTCCCAGAGACGTTCCCAGAGACGTTCCCAGAGACGTTCCCAGAGATGTTCCCAGAGACGTTCCCAGAGATGTTCCCGAGACGTATCCCACACGCCGCCCCGCCGGAAAACGCCCCGCACGGAGACCGCCCGGGGCGGGAAACCGCAGGTGAACGCCGGATCGCGGGCCGCCCGCCGACCCGTACCCGCTCCGGGCCGCTCACCGGGCGCACACAGCCCGCTGTGCAACCCTTCTTGCTGCTTCGTCGTCTGATCGAGCGAGGACAAACCCTCCCGGACCCGTCACGGTCCGGGGGCGAGGAGCAGCGGAGCGCCGTAACGAGGGAGACGCGTGAGCGAGCAGAAGAAGACCCCGGGGCGGATACGCGGCACCGGCACCCGCCGGAGGAAGCCCTCCCGCCGGCACCGCGCCAAGGTCGTCACGGCCTGGACGGTGGCAGGCGTCGTGGTGGTCGGCGGCGCCGGGCTCGGGTACGCGTACGTCACGCTCGACGGCAACCTCTCCAGCATCGACATCGACGCCAAGCTCGGCACCGACCGCCCCGACGACGTGGACGACGGCTCGCAGGACATCCTGGTGCTGGGCTCCGACTCGCGCTCCGGCGACAACGGGAAGTACGGCGCCGACGAGGGCGCCGCCCGCTCCGACACGGCGATGGTCATGCACGTCGACAAGGGCCACAAGTCGGCGAGCGTCGTCTCGATACCGCGCGACACCCTGATCGAACGCCCCGCCTGCACGAGCGACACGACGGACGAGACGGTCCCCGCCCAGCACCGGGCCATGTTCAACACCGCGTACGAGGTCGGCGGGCCGGCCTGCGCGGTGAAGACCGTCGAATCGATGTCCGGTATCCGCATGGACCACTACATCGAGGTCGACTTCACCGGATTCGAGAAGCTCATCGACGAGCTCGGCGGCGTCGAGATCACCACGAAGACCGCCATCAACGACTCCAAGAGCCACCTCGACCTGGAGCCCGGCACCCACACCCTGGACGGCGAGGAGTCCCTCGGGCTCGTCCGTACCCGCAAGAGCGTCGGTGACGGCAGCGACCTGGGCCGGATCCAGCTCCAGCAGGCGTTCATCAAGGCGCTGATGGAGCAGGCGAAGAGCGTCGGGGTCTTCTCCAGCCCGAAGAAGCTGTTCGGCCTCGCGAACGCCGCCACCAAGGCCGTCACCACCGACTCCGGCCTCGGCTCGGTCAAGGAGCTCACCGGCTTCGCGGGCGGCCTCAAGGGGCTGGGCGCGAAGAACGTCCACATGGTGACCCTGCCGGTGGAGTACGACCCGGCCGACCCGAACCGGGTCCTCCCGCAGGAGAAGGCCGGCCGGCAGGTGTGGGCGGCGCTCAGGAACGACCTGCCCATCCCCGCCTCCGCGACCGAGAAGTCCGCCGGGGACAAGGGCGACGCCGGAAAGGTCGTCGGGTAACCCTCCCGGTCACCCTGGGTGCTCAGGTGTTCGGGAATACCTGCGGTCCGCCCCCGGTTTTGGGAGATACGGCCGGTCCTGGCAGACTGGTACGTCGGCCCCGGTTCACGGCCGCGCAATCCGCGCGGACGACCCGGCGCCCTCCCGAAACTAGGAGACACCTTGAAGCGCGACATCCACCCCGAGTACGTCGAGACCCAGGTCAGCTGCACCTGTGGCGCGTCGTTCACCACCCGGAGCACCATCGACTCCGGCGCCATCCGCGCCGACGTCTGCTCCGAGTGCCACCCGTTCTACACGGGCAAGCAGAAGATCCTCGACACCGGCGGCCGCGTGGCCCGCTTCGAGGCCCGCTTCGGCAAGGCTGCCGGCTCCGCCAGCAAGTAGCGAGCCACTGCGCCGGTTCTCGGCGCCCTCTTCCCGGGGGCGTCGGAACCGGCGTTTTTTCCGGTCGGGTGTGCGGGGGAGCTCTCCGTGATGCAGGGGGAGCCCCCGGTACACCCCACCCGGCAGTACGCCCTCCAGCAGGCCCGCAGACTTTCAGACCAACCAGGAGCCCCCGAATGTTCGAGGCGGTCGAGGAACTGATCGGTGAACACGCCGGTCTCGAGAAGAAGCTCGCCGACCCGTCGGTCCACGCCGACCAGGCCAACGCGCGCAAGCTGAACAAGCGTTACGCGGAGCTGACCCCGATCGTCTCCACGTACCGGGCCTGGAAGCAGACCGGCGAGGACATCGAGACCGCCCGCGAGTTCGTCGCGGACGACCCCGACTTCGCCGCCGAGGTCAAGGACCTGGAGAAGCAGCGCGAAGAGCTCACCGAGAAGCTCCGCCTCCTCCTCGTCCCGCGCGACCCCAGCGACGACAAGGACGTCCTCCTGGAGATCAAGGCGGGCGCGGGCGGCGACGAGTCCGCCCTGTTCGCCGGCGACCTGCTGCGCATGTACCTGCGGTACGCCGAGCGCATCGGCTGGAAGACCGAGATCATCGACTCCACCGAGTCCGAGCTCGGCGGCTACAAGGACGTCCAGGTCGCCGTCAAGACGAAGGGCGGCAACGGGGCCACCGAGCCCGGCCAGGGCGTCTGGGCCCGGATGAAGTACGAGGGCGGGGTGCACCGGGTGCAGCGCGTGCCCTCCACCGAGTCCCAGGGCCGCATCCACACCTCCGCCGCGGGCGTGCTCGTCACCCCCGAGGCCGAGGAGGTCGAGGTCGAGATCCACGCCAACGACCTGCGCATCGACGTCTACCGCTCCTCCGGCCCCGGCGGCCAGTCCGTCAACACGACCGACTCCGCCGTCCGGATCACGCACCTGCCGACCGGCGTCGTCGCCTCCTGCCAGAACGAGAAGAGCCAGCTCCAGAACAAGGAGCAGGCCATGCGCATCCTGCGCTCCCGGCTGCTGGCCGCCGCCCAGGAGGCCGCCGAGCAGGAGGCCTCCGACGTGCGCCGCAGCCAGGTCCGTACGGTCGACCGCTCCGAGAAGATCCGCACGTACAACTTCCCGGAAAACCGCATCTCGGACCACCGCGTCGGCTTCAAGGCGTACAACTTGGACCAGGTGCTCGACGGAGAGCTCGACGCCGTCATCCAGGCGTGCGTCGACGCCGACTCCGCCGCCAAGCTCGCCAACGCGTAAGCGCACCGCCCGCCCCGCACACCCGTAAACCGTACGGAGAACCGCGATGAACCTGCTGCTCGCCGAGGTGGCCCAGGCCACCCAGCGGCTGGCCGACGCCGGTGTCCCCTCACCGCGATTCGACGCCGAGGAACTCGCGGCCTTCGTCCACGGCGTGAAGCGGGGCGAGCTGCACCAGGTGCCCGACACCGACTTCGACGCCCGGTACTGGGAGACGATCGCCCGCCGCGAGGCCCGCGAACCGCTCCAGCACATCACCGGCCGCGCCTTCTTCCGCTATCTGGAACTCCAGGTGGGGCCCGGTGTGTTCGTGCCCCGGCCGGAGACCGAGTCGGTCGTCGGCTGGGCCATAGACGCCGTCCGGGCGATGGATGTCGTCGAGCCCGTCGTCGTCGACCTGTGCACCGGCTCCGGCGCCATCGCGCTCGCGATGGCACAGGAGGTCCCGCGCTCGCGCGTACACGCCGTGGAGCTCTCCGAGGACGCCCTCAAGTGGACCCGGAAGAACGCCGAGGGGTCCAGGGTCACCGTCCACCGCGGAGACGCCCTGAGCGCCCTTCCCGAGCTCGACGGCCAGGTCGACCTGGTGATCTCCAACCCGCCGTACATCCCGCTCACCGAATGGGAGTACGTCGCCCCCGAGGCCCGCGACCACGACCCGGAGATGGCCCTCTTCTCCGGCGAGGACGGCCTCGACACCATCCGCGGCATCGAGCGCACCGCCCACCGTCTGCTCCGCCCCGGCGGCCTCGTCGTCATCGAGCACGCCGACACCCAGGGCGGCCAGGTGCCGTGGATCTTCACCGAGGAGCGGGGCTGGGCCGACGCGGCCGACCACCCCGACCTCAACAAGCGGCCCCGGTTCGCCACCGCCCGCAAGGCCATGCCGTGACCGGCCCCCGGCTCCACACCCCGTACCCGTACACGCTCGAGGAGGCCGGCTGATGGCACGGCGATACGACTGCAACGACGCGACCGACCGGATCAGCGGGCTGCGCGAGGCCGCCTCCGCCGTCCGCCGCGGCGAACTGGTCGTGCTGCCCACCGACACCGTGTACGGGATCGGTGCGGACGCCTTCAGCTCCGAGGGCGTCGCCGACCTGCTGGACGCCAAGGGGCGCGGCCGCAACATGCCCACCCCCGTCCTCATCGGCTCCCCGAACACCCTGCACGGACTGGTGACCGACTTCTCCGAGCAGGCCTGGGAGCTGGTCGACGCCTTCTGGCCCGGCGCCCTCACCCTGGTCGCCAAGCACCAGCCCTCGCTCCAGTGGGACCTCGGTGACACCCGCGGCACCGTCGCCATCCGGATGCCGCTGCACCCCGTCGCCATCGAGCTGCTGACCGAGGTCGGCCCGATGGCCGTCTCCAGCGCCAACCTCACCGGACACCCCTCGCCCGAGGACTGCGACGCCGCCCAGGGCATGCTCGGCGACTCCGTCTCCGTCTACCTCGACGGCGGCCCGACGCCCGGCATCGTGCCGTCCTCGATCGTCGACGTCACCGGTGCGGTCCCGGTCCTCCTGCGGGCCGGTGCGCTCTCCGTGGAGGAGCTGCGCAAGGTGGTACCCGACCTCGAGGTGGCCAATTGACCGCCCCCGAGGGGCGTGGCATAGCGGGGCGGACCGACACCTTCCGCATCCTCCACGTCAGCACCGGCAACGTCTGCCGCTCGCCCATCACCGAGCGGCTGACCCGCCATGCCCTGATGGACCGCCTGGGCGACCCGCTCAGCGGCGGCCTGATCGTGGAGAGCGCGGGCACCTGGGGCCATGAGGGCGCCCCCATGGAGGCCAACGCCGAGGTCGTCCTCGCCGACTTCGGCGCGGACGCCAGCGGCTTCGTCGGCCGCGAGCTCCTCGACGAGCACGTGATCCGCGCCGACCTGGTCCTCACCGCCACCCGCGACCACCGGGCCCAGGTCATCTCCATGGGCCACTCCGCGGGCCTGCGGACCTTCACGCTCAAGGAGTTCACCCGCCTGGTGCGGGCCATAGACCCCGCCACCCTGCCCGACCCGCTGGACGAGGGCGTGGTCGAGCGCGCCCGCGCCCTGGTCCGCGCCGCCGCCGCGCTGCGCGGCTGGCTGCTGGCCCCGACCGCCGAGGCGGACGAGGTCTACGACCCCTACGGCGCGCCCATCACCTTCTTCCGCTCCATCGGCGACGAGATCAACCAGGCACTCGACCCGGTCGTCACGGCACTCACCGGCGTACGCGCCCCGAGCTGACGAGTCGACGCGTCCCGCGCTGACTGCGTACGCGTGCGGAGCTGACGGTTCCGCGTTCCGGACCGACGGACGTAGCGTCGCTGAGTGACCTGAAGTCACTTGGAGCTGTCCGATAATCGCTTGCTTGGCCTATGCCATTGTGGAAAAATTTCCAGAGAATTCCGAATATGAAAATTCTCCGGGATTCGCCATAATTGATCAGGTCGTCGACTTGGTCAATTTAATGCATGGGTGGGGGAGTGAAATTGAAGAAATCTGCTGCCGTAGCTGTTACGTTGGTTGCCGCTCTCGGGATGACGATGCTTTCGGCTGGGTCCGCGAGTGCGGCCACCAGTGGTGATGGCTACCTCGCATCGGGTGAGATGGGCTTCTTTTACCTCAAGGGGCAGGGTGGGCCGGTCTTTGATCCGGATATAAATATTCCCAACTTCTCCCTGTTCGTCTACACACGTCAGCCGCAGACGTCAGTCAATGACAATACTCTCTCGTACTGGAACCGCTCCTCGAGGACCTGGTACGTGTACACGGACTCATTCCGGGGCGGAGTCCGCGGCTCCATTCCGGCGGGTCACAAGGGCGACGCCTCGGCGAACTTCGCTAACAAGATCTCTTCCGCGTACAATTTCAACGGAACGTGAGTATAGATTAGTTGCGATAGATTCTGGCCGCCTCGTCGTACGAAGACGAGGCGGCCAGAATTTATGGGAATCCTTCTCATGGTGATACGAGGTGTTCCGATGGCATCCGAGCGGGTTCGCGCATTCATTGTCTCTCTGGCGGCCTGTTTTTCCTTGATTTCGTTGTCTGGTTGTTCGTTCGGTGAGGCAGAGGGCGAGGAGGCTGGGCGCGGGACGGGGGTTGATGCGATCGATGGCGTCGACGGCGCCGAGGGATTGAGCTTGCCGTTGGACTCATACTTCGCTTCCCCGGCTCAGGCGCAAATGTTGGATAGAGCTCAAGACGTGCTGAAAAAGCAGTGCATGAAACGCTACGGATTCAGCTATACGCCCCCTCCGCTGCCCGAGGTAGTTCCCGTGAAGGGAATCGGAAACCGGTATGGGATTGCTGACCCGGCAGATGCGGCCAATTTCGGGTACGGAGGCCCGGATGTCGCTACGCAGGCCGATGACCCTCCTCTCGGGGAGGACGAAGCAGCCGTGTTCAACGGCCCCGACGAGCTGGATCCGGACAGTCTTCCCAACAGTCAGGAAGAGGTGGACGACATCCCGGCGAGCACCGGCAACGCCAACTTGGTCAATGGACTCGTCGTCCCACCAGGGGGATGCATCCGTGAGTCGTTTCTGAAGCTCTACGCTCCGCGGGCCGGCGCAGTGGACATCCTCTTCACCCAAGACCTTGAGAGGGAGTCTTTCGCCAGGTCGCGCGCAGATTCGCGGGTCAAGGACGCGGCGAGTGCCTGGTCCGCCTGCATGGGCAAGAGTGGCTACGAGGTGAGCGACCCGATGAATCCGGGCAAGGAGCTCAATCTGACCGAGGACTTGTCCGGTGAGAAGGCCACGGCAATAGCGGTGCAAGATGTCGAGTGCAAGAAGCGGGCCAACCTGATCAAAATCTGGTTCGCGGTGGAATCTGCCTACCAGCACGAGGTCCTCAAAAGAGAGGCCGACACTCTCAAGAGGGCTAAGGCTGAGCACCACGAGCGAATCCGGTTTGCCGAGTCGCTCGTGAAGTGAGCGCGCAGGCGGCGGAGGACACCACTCCGGTCAGTGGGCGGTCCACGCTCTGGCGACCTACCGTGGTGACACGCGCCCCTCCCAAGCCCGGAGCCGTCCCATGCCGGTCACCTCTCCCGCCGCACCCGCAGCCGCGCCGCCCGCGCCGGACGACCTCCCCCAGGACTTCGGCGCGCTGCTCCGCCAGGACCCGGAGGTCGCCGGGGTCCTGGTCGCGGAGCGGGACCGGCAGGCCGCCACCCTCCAGCTGGTCGCCGCCGAGAACTTCACCTCGCCCGCGGTCCTGGCCGCCCTCGGCTCCCCGCTCGCCAACAAGTACGCCGAGGGGTACCCGGGCGCCCGCCACCACGGCGGCTGCGAGCACGCGGACGCCGCCGAGCGCATCGCCGTACGCCGCGCCACCGCCCTCTTCGGCGCCGAACACGCCAACGTCCAGCCGCACTCCGGCTCCTCCGCCGTCCTCGCCGCCTACGCCGCGCTGCTGCGCCCGGGGGACACGGTGCTCGCGATGGGACTCCCGTACGGGGGACACCTCACCCACGGGGCGCCCGGCAACTTCTCCGGCCGCTGGTTCGACTTCGTCGGCTACGGGGTGGACCCCACGACCGGCCTCATCGACCACACCCGGCTCCGCGCCCTGGCCCGCGCCCGCCGCCCCAAGGCGATCGTCTGCGGCTCGATCTCCTACCCCCGCCACCCCGACTACGAGGTGTTCCGGGAGATCGCCGACGAGGTCGGTGCGTACCTGATCGTCGACGCCGCCCACCCGATGGGCCTGATCGCCGGGGGAGCGGCGCCGAACCCGGTCCCGTACGCCGATGTGGTCTGCGCCACCACGCACAAGGTGCTGCGCGGTCCGCGCGGCGGCATGATCCTGTGCGGCGCGGGACTGGCGGAGCGGATCGACCGCGCGGTGTTCCCGTTCACGCAGGGCGGCGCGCAGATGCACACGGTGGCGGCGAAGGCGGTGGCGTTCGGGGAGGCGGAGACACCGGCGTACACGCTCTACGCCCATCAGGTCGTCGCCCACGCCCGGGTGCTCGCCGCCGGTCTGGAGGCCGAGGGGTTCGAGGTGACCACGGGCGGCACGGACACCCACATCATCGTCGCGGACCCGGCCCCGCTCGGCGTCGACGCCCGCACCGCCCGGATGCGGCTCTCGGCCGTCGGCATGGTCCTGGACACCTGTGCACTGCCGTACGGGGAGGCCCGGGGCATTCGCCTGGGGACCGCCGCCGTCACCACGCAGGGCATGGAGGAGGGGGACATGGCGAGGATCGCGGCCCTGTTCGGGGCGGCCGTGCGCGAGCCGGGCGATGTGAGCCCGATCGCGGCGGAGGTCCGTGAGCTGGTCCTGCGCAATCCGCCGTACCCGGGGTAGTCGGCCGGACCGTTTCCGGAGTGGTGGACTCCGCCGTATCCGGGGCAGACGAACCCTGTGCAACCATCACCCGTACCGTGGAGTCCTTGTTTCAGAGACTAGGGTGTGGGGTTTGGATGGCCGGCGAATTCTGTGGGGCAGCCCGTGCGTGATTACCTGCTGACGCTCTGTGTCACGGCGGCGGTGACCTATCTGCTGACCGGACCGGTGCGTAAGTTCGCCATCGCGGTCGGGGCGATGCCCGCGATCCGTGCGCGCGACGTCCACCGGGAGCCGACACCCCGGCTCGGTGGGATCGCCATGTTCGGCGGGCTGTGTGCGGGTCTGATCGTCGCCGACCATCTCCACAACCTGAAGAGCGTCTTCGAACTCTCCAACGAACCACGGGCGTTGCTCTCCGGCGCTGCCCTGATCTGGCTGATCGGTGTCCTCGACGACAAGTTCGAGCTGGACGCGCTGATCAAGCTGGGCGCCCAGATGATCGCCGCCGCCGTCATGGTCATCCAGGGGCTCACGATTCTGTGGCTGCCGATCCCCGGTGTCGGCACGGTCGCCCTCACTCAGTGGCAGGGCACACTCCTCACAGTCGCGCTGGTCGTCGTCACGATCAACGCGGTCAACTTCGTCGACGGCCTGGACGGGCTCGCGGCCGGGATGGTCTGCATCGCCTCGGCGGCGTTCTTCCTCTATGCCTACCGTCTCTGGTTCGGGAACATGATCGAGGCGGCCGCCCCCGCGACGCTCTTCACCGCGATCCTGATGGGCATGTGCCTCGGTTTCCTGCCGCACAACATGCACCCCGCCCGGATCTTCATGGGCGATTCCGGCTCCATGTTGATCGGGCTGGTGCTGGCTGCCGCGGCGATCTCGGTCACTGGTCAGGTCGACCCCGACACGATGCGGATCTTCGAAGGCAGTGAGCGCGGGGCCACCCACGCGATGCTGCCCGTCTTCATCCCGCTGCTGCTGCCGCTGACGATCATCGCCATCCCGGCCGCCGACCTGATCCTCGCCATCGTCCGGCGCACCTGGAACGGCCAGTCGCCGTTCGCCGCCGACCGCGGTCACCTGCACCACCGCCTGCTGGAGATCGGCCACTCGCACAGCCGGGCCGTGCTGATCATGTACTTCTGGTCGGCCCTCATCGCCTTCGGCGCCGTCGGCTACTCGGTGCACTCGGCCTCGATGTGGATCGTCTTCGTCATCGTCGCGGCGAGCGCGGTGGGCCTGGTCCTGTTGCTGATGCCCCGCTTCACCCCGCGCGCCCCGCACTGGGCCAACCGCTTCGTGCCGCCGCGCTACCGCCACCGGGCGACGGGGCAGGCATCGTCGCCCTCGTACGACGAGAAGCCGGCGACCGTGGGTTCCGGGGCCCAACAGGGCCCGGCAGACGCTCAGATGGGCGAGGAGGGCCCCGAACGGGCCCCCGTGGCGGTCGGGGTGTCCGGCGTCAACGGGGCGACCGCGATCGGCGCCCGTTCGCGTTTTCCTGAGCGGCGCCCCATCGACTCCTCGCGCTGACGATTCGGATGCTGTGGCGCATTACCAGACATTGCACCGGCTTGTCGTGCACACACGCGCGGAGTAACTCTCATGTGTGACAGTTGGCACACTTTCCAGGTAAAGACCTCATCAAATAGTTTGTGATACCGTTCACGAGACCCGGTGACGGAGCCGAAGGACCCTAGTGAGACGGTCCTTTGGCCTGGTAAACCGCCTCGCGGACCGGGCCTACGCTCGTCCATGACGACGCCCCATTCCTCCTCTCAGACCAGTGGAGCTGCCGCCATGCAGTCCGACATGCGCGAACTACTGCGCATCGCCACCCCCACCGCCGTGGTGGGAGCCATCGCCACGCTTGTCGGCGGGCTGCTCGCCGGTGGCGAGGGGGCGATCGGTGCCGCGGTCGGCTGCGTGGTCGTGATCGTCTTCATGACGCTCGGACTGCTGGCCCTCAACTGGGTCGGCAAGAACATGCCTCACCTGTTCCAGGGCATGGGGCTGATGATTTACTCGGCCCAACTCGTGCTCCTGCTCATCTTCATCCTGAGCATCCGGAACACTTCTCTCTTCGATCTTCAGGTCTTCGCCCTCTCGCTGGTCGCAGCCGTGATCGCGTGGATCACCACGCAGGCAGTGCTGCACGCGCGGAGCAAGACCCTCTACGTCGACCCCGACGCGGACACCCGGAACCGACCGGGTGGAGCTGGGGGAGATCGTGACGAGTAGGGCCGGAATAAAGCCGTGTTCGACGTGCTGCTATCGTCCGGTCTCGGTTGCGGTAGTGCGAGCGCGGGCAACAGGGCGGTCGCTTGATTCATCGCGAGGCTTCGGGCCCGGCCGCCGCCTCCTCACCGTAAGAACCAGTCCGGTGCCGACCTGCGGCCACCCGCCGCTCCGACACAACGAGGTAGCCGCATCCATGCGCCATGCAGAAGGAGCTCTTGGTGACTGACGCCCAGACGCTCGCTTTCGAGACTGACTGCCACTTGTTCCAGGGATGCGGATTCCAGGCTCCCAGTGTGTGGTCGTTCCTCTTCGAGCCGCTCTTCACCATCGGGCCTGTCGAGTTCAACAAGCCCATGCTGCTCGCGATCATCGGAACCTTCGCGATCCTGGCCTTCTTCTGGGCCGGTTTCTCGAAGCCGAAGGTCGTCCCGGGCAAGCTCCAGATGGTTGCCGAGGCGCTGTACGACTTCGTCCACCGCGGTATCGCCCGTGAGGTCATCGGCAAGAAGGGCGAGCCCTTCGTCCCTCTGCTGGTCTCGCTGTTCTTCTTCGTGTGGATCCTGAACCTCTGGGCCATCATTCCGCTCGCCCAGTTCCCGGTCAGCTCGATCATCGCCTACCCCGTCGGCCTGGCCCTGGTGGTCTGGGTGACGTACATGACGGTGACGTTCCGGTCGAACGGATTCGTCGGAGGCATTCGCAACCTCTGCGTCCCGAGTGGTCTGCCCAAGCCCATCTACGTCCTGCTGACGCCGCTGGAGTTCATCTCCAACGTCTTCGTCCGGCCGTTCACGCTGGCGGTACGACTCTTCGCGAACATGTTCGCGGGCCACATCCTGATCCTGATCTTCACGATCGCCACCTGGTACATGCTCGGCACCGTCCTGGGCACGGTCTACGCCTCCGCGTCGTTCGTCATGACGCTGGTCCTCACCGTGTTCGAGATGTTCATCCAGGCCCTCCAGGCCTACGTGTTCACCGTGCTGACCGCCACGTACCTGTCCCAGGCGCTCGAAGAAGCCCACTGAGAACCGCCGGCCCCCCGGCTACGACCCTCAGCTCCCCAGACGCCCGGTGCGAAGACCATTTCCACCGGTCCCACCAAGAGAAGGAACCACAGACATGTCTGCTGCTTTCGAGACCCTCGCGGCCGTGAACGGCAACGTCGGCACCATCGGCTACGGCCTCGCCGCGATCGGCCCCGGTATCGGCATCGGCATCATCTTCGGTAACGGTGTGCAGGCCATCGCCCGCCAGCCCGAGGCTGCCGGCCTCATCCGCCAGAACATGCTGCTCGGCTTCGCCGTCGTCGAGGCCCTGGCCCTGATCGGCTTCGTCGTCCCGTTCATCGTCAAGTGACGTTGTGCCTGTAGCTCCATTCGACGAAAGGTCCACCATGATGTACCTGGCAGCCGAGGAAGCGCAGAGCCCTCTGCTCCCGGTGTGGCCCGAGATCGTCATCGGCTTGATCTGCTTCGGCATCGTCTTCTTCGTCTTCTCGAAGAAGCTGCTTCCGGTGATCAACAAGACCCTGGAAGAGCGTCGCGAGGCGATCGAAGGTGGCATCGAGAAGGCCGAAGCGGCTCAGACCGAGGCGCAGAGCGTTCTTGAGCAGTACAAGGCTCAGCTCGCCGAGGCCCGCCACGAGGCCGCTCGTCTGCGCCAGGAGGCGCAGGAGCAGGGTGCCGTCATCATCCAGGAGATGAAGGCGGAAGGTCAGCGGCAGCGCGAAGAGATCATCGCCGCCGGCCACACCCAGATCGAGGCCGACCGCAAGGCCGCTGCCTCCGCGCTGCGTCAGGACGTGGGCAAGCTCGCCACCGACCTGGCCGGCAAGCTCGTCGGGGAGTCCCTCCAGGACCACGCCCGGCAGAGCGGCACCGTCGACCGTTTCCTCGACGAGCTCGAGGCGAAGGCCGAGGCTGCCCGATGAACGGCGCGAGCCGCGAGGCACTGGCCGCCGCACGCGAGCGGCTCGACGCGCTGACCGACAACACGTCGGTCGACGCGGCGGCCCTCGCCGAGGATCTGGCATCGGTCACCGCGCTGCTCCACCGCGAGGTTTCCCTGCGCCGGGTTCTCACGGACCCGGCCCAGAGCGGCGAGAGCAAGGCCGAGCTGGTCGCGCGCCTGCTCAGCGGTCAGGTCAGCGGCGAAGCCGTCGACCTGGTCTCCGGGCTGGTCCGCTCCCGCTGGTCGCAGTCGCGTGACCTGGTGGACTCGGTCGAGGAGCTGGCGAACACCGCAGACCTCACCGCGGCCCAGCGCACCGGCGCTCTCGACGACGTCGAGGACGAGCTGTTCCGGTTCGGCCGGATCGTCGGCTCCGACACGGAGCTGCGTTCCGCACTCACCAGCCGTACGGCCACCACCGCCGCCAAGAGCGAGCTGCTGCGCAGCCTGCTTGGCGGAAAGGCACAGCCGGCCACCGAGCGGGTCATCGTCCGCCTGGTGACCCAGCCGCGGGGACGTAGCCTGGAAGCAGGACTCGAATCCCTGTCCAAGCTCGCCGCGGACCGCCGCGACCGCACGGTCGCGATCGTCACTTCGGCGGTGCCGCTCAGCGACCGGCAGAAGCAGCGCCTCGGCGCCGCCCTGGCGAAGCTGTACGGCCGCGAGATGCACCTGAACCTGGACGTGGACCCCTCGGTCCTCGGCGGGATCTCGGTGCGCGTCGGTGACGAGATCATCAACGGCACCGTCGCGGAGCGCCTCGAAGAGGCGACCCGCCGCATGGCCGGCTGACACAGCTCAGCGCAGAAGACCAAGCAAGACCAGCGGCCCGGTTGGGCCGTGCAGAAATTGCAGAAGATTCCTGGGGGTCGGCCCCCAGACCCCCTTAAGAAACTTCGGGCCCAACAAGGAGAGCAGGGAACCCAGATGGCGGAGCTCACGATCCGGCCGGAGGAGATCCGGGATGCGCTGGAGAACTTTGTCCAGTCGTACAAGCCGGACGCGGCCTCGCGCGAGGAGGTCGGTACGGTCAGCGTTGCCGGCGACGGCATCGCGAAGGTGGAGGGCCTGCCCTCCGCCATGGCGAACGAGCTGCTGAAGTTCGAGGACGGCACCCTCGGTCTCGCCCTCAACCTCGAGGAGCGCGAGATCGGTGCGATCGTCCTCGGCGAGTTCAGCGGTATCGAGGAGGGCCAGCCGGTGCAGCGCACCGGTGAGGTGCTCTCCGTCGGCGTCGGCGAGGGCTACCTCGGCCGCGTCGTCGACCCGCTCGGCCAGCCGATCGACGGTCTCGGCGAGATCGCGACCGACGGCCGCCGCGCCCTCGAGCTGCAGGCCCCTGGCGTCATGGTCCGCAAGTCGGTGCACGAGCCGATGCAGACCGGCTACAAGGCCGTCGACGCCATGGTGCCGATCGGCCGCGGCCAGCGTCAGCTGATCATCGGCGACCGTCAGACGGGTAAGACCGCTCTGGCCGTCGACACGATCATCAACCAGCGCGACAACTGGCGCTCGGGCGACGTGAACAAGCAGGTGCGCTGCATCTACGTCGCCATCGGTCAGAAGGGCTCCACCATCGCCTCCGTGCGTGGTGCGCTCGAAGAGGCCGGCGCGCTGGAGTACACGACCATCGTCGCCGCCCCGGCGTCCGACCCGGCCGGCTTCAAGTACCTGGCGCCGTACACCGGTTCGGCCATCGGCCAGCACTGGATGTACCAGGGCAAGCACGTCCTGATCATCTTCGACGACCTCTCGAAGCAGGCCGACGCCTACCGCGCCGTGTCCCTGCTGCTGCGCCGCCCGCCGGGCCGTGAGGCCTACCCGGGTGACGTCTTCTACCTGCACTCGCGTCTGCTGGAGCGCTGCGCCAAGCTCTCCGACGAGATGGGTGCCGGTTCGATGACGGGCCTCCCGATCGTCGAGACCAAGGCGAACGACGTGTCGGCGTTCATCCCGACCAACGTCATCTCCATCACCGACGGCCAGTGCTTCCTGGAGTCCGACCTGTTCAACGCGGGTCAGCGTCCGGCGCTCAACGTCGGTATCTCGGTCTCCCGAGTCGGTGGCTCCGCCCAGCACAAGGCCATGAAGCAGGTCTCCGGCCGGCTCCGCGTGGACCTCGCCCAGTACCGCGAGCTGGAGGCGTTCGCCGCCTTCGGTTCCGACCTGGACGCGGCCTCGAAGGCTTCGCTGGAGCGCGGTAAGCGCATGGTCGAGCTGCTGAAGCAGCCCCAGTACGCCCCGTTCCCGATGGAGGAGCAGGTCGTCTCCGTCTGGGCCGGTACCACGGGCAAGATGGACGACGTCCCGGTCGAGGACATCCGTCGCTTCGAGGCCGAGCTGCTGGAGTACCTGCGCCGTGAGCGCAAGGACCTCCTGACCAGCATCGCCGAGGGCGGCAAGATGTCCGACGACACGCTGCAGTCGATCGCCGACGCGATCGCCGCCTTCAAGCAGCAGTTCGAGACCTCGGACGGCAAGCTTCTGGGCGAGGGCTGATCGATGGGCGCTCAGCTTCGCGTTTACAAGCGCCGCATCCAAGCCGTCACCGCGACCAAGAAGATCACCAAGGCGATGGAGATGATCGCCGCCTCGCGCATCGTCAAGGCGCAGCGCAAGGTGGCGGCGTCCATGCCGTACGCGACCGAGCTCACCCGTGCGGTGACCGCGGTGGCGACCGGCTCCAGCGCCAAGCACCCGCTCACCACCGAGGCCGAAGCCCCGACCCGCGCCGCGGTCCTGCTCGTCACGAGCGACCGCGGTCTGGCCGGCGGCTACTCCTCCAACGCCATCAAGGCCGCGGAGCGGCTGCGGGAGCGCCTTGCCGGTGAGGGCAAGGAGGTCGACACGTACATCGTCGGCCGCAAGGGTGTCGCGTACTACGGCTTCCGCGAGCGCAAGGTCGAGGAATTCTGGACGGGCTTCACCGACAACCCGGCGTACTCCGATGCCAAGCGCGTCGCCGCCCCGTTGATCGAGGCCATCCAGAAGGAGACGGCCGAGGGCGGCGTCGACGAGCTGCACATCGTTTTCACGGAATTCGTGTCGATGATGACGCAGAACGCCGTCGACGACCGGATGCTGCCGCTTTCGCTCGACAAGGTCGCGGAGGAGAGCACCCGCAAGGGCGAGATCCTCCCGCTGTTCGAGTTCGAGCCGTCGGCCGAGGACGTCCTCGACGCTCTTCTGCCGCGCTACGTCGAGAGCCGTATCTACAACGCACTGCTGCAGGCAGCCGCTTCCGAGCACGCTGCCCGCCGTCGCGCGATGAAGTCGGCCACCGACAACGCCGGGGATCTCATCAAGAGCCTCTCCCGGCTTGCCAACGCGGCCCGCCAGGCCGAAATCACCCAGGAAATCAGCGAGATCGTCGGCGGTGCCAGTGCTCTGGCCGACGCGACCGCGGGGAGTGACAAGTAATGACGACCACTGTTGAGACGGCCGCTGCCACGGGCCGCGTCGCCCGGGTCATCGGCCCGGTCGTCGACGTGGAGTTCCCCGTCGACGCGATGCCGGAGATCTACAACGCCCTTCACGTCGACGTGGACGACCCGGCCGAGGCCGGCGCCCGCAAGACGCTGACCCTCGAAGTCGCCCAGCACCTGGGTGACGGCGTGGTCCGGGCGATCTCCATGCAGCCCACCGACGGCCTGGTCCGCCAGGCTGCGGTGACCGACACGGGCAAGGGCATCACCGTCCCCGTCGGTGACATCACCAAGGGCAAGGTGTTCAACACCCTCGGTCAGATCCTGAACGAGCCGGAGGCCGAGGCGCAGATCACCGAGCGCTGGCCGATCCACCGCAAGGCCCCGGCCTTCGACCAGCTCGAGTCCAAGACCGAGATGTTCGAGACCGGCCTGAAGGTCGTCGACCTGCTGACCCCGTACGTCAAGGGCGGCAAGATCGGTCTGTTCGGTGGTGCGGGCGTCGGCAAGACGGTCCTCATCCAGGAAATGATCATGCGTGTGGCGAAGCTGCACGACGGTGTGTCGGTGTTCGCCGGTGTCGGCGAGCGCACCCGTGAGGGCAACGACCTCATCGACGAGATGACCGAGTCGGGCGTTCTGGAGAAGACCGCGCTCGTCTTCGGCCAGATGGACGAGCCGCCGGGGACGCGTCTGCGCGTGGCCCTGTCCGCCCTGACCATGGCGGAGTACTTCCGCGATGTGCAGAAGCAGGACGTGCTGCTCTTCATCGACAACATCTTCCGCTTCACGCAGGCCGGCTCCGAGGTCTCCACGCTGCTCGGCCGTATGCCGTCCGCAGTGGGTTACCAGCCGACCCTGGCCGACGAGATGGGTGTGCTCCAGGAGCGCATCACCTCGACGCGTGGTCACTCGATCACCTCGATGCAGGCGATCTACGTCCCCGCGGACGACCTGACCGACCCGGCCCCGGCCACCACGTTCGCCCACCTCGACGCGACGACGGTTCTCTCCCGTCCGATCTCCGAGAAGGGCATCTACCCGGCCGTGGACCCGCTGGACTCGACGTCCCGCATCCTGGACCCGCGTTACATCACGCAGGAGCACTACGACACGGCCAGCCGCGTCAAGGGGATCCTGCAGAAGTACAAGGACCTCCAGGACATCATCGCGATCCTCGGTATCGACGAGCTGGGCGAGGAGGACAAGCTCGTTGTCCACCGTGCCCGTCGCGTCGAGCGCTTCCTGTCGCAGAACACCCACGCCGCCAAGCAGTTCACCGGCCTGGACGGTTCGGACGTGCCGCTCGACGAGTCGATCACCGCGTTCAACGCGATCTGCGACGGGGACTACGACCACTTCCCCGAGCAGGCGTTCTTCATGTGCGGTGGCCTGGACGACCTCAAGGCGAAGGCCAAGGAGCTCGGCGTCTCCTGAGCCTCCGGCTCACCGAGGGGGGTGGGTCTGGTCCCACCCCCCTCACCACGCCCCGTAGAATTGAACCGACACCCGGCCGGGCGGCCGGGTGGTGACCCGAGGAGCCCCCTTGGCTGCTGAGCTGCATGTCGAGCTGGTCGCCGCGGACCGTAGTGTCTGGTCCGGCGAGGCCACCCTGGTCGTCGCGCGAACCACGTCCGGCGACATCGGCATCATGCCCGGTCACCAGCCGCTTCTCGGTGTGCTGGAATCGGGCCCGGTGACGATCCGCACGAGCGAGGGCGGTACCGTCATCGCTGCCGTGCACGGTGGTTTCATCTCGTTCGCGGACAACAAGCTTTCGCTGCTGGCCGAGATCGTCGAGCTGGCGGACGAGATCGATGTCCAGCGCGCCGAGCGTGCGCTGGAGCGCGCCAAGTCGGATGCCGACGCTGCCGCCGAGCGGCGCGCCGAGATCCGTCTGCGTGCGGTGGCGGTGCACTAGCACCCCCACGGAGTGAAGTTTTTACTCAGCCGCGGCCCGAGCTGGATATATCCAGCCGTGTCGCGGCTGAGGCGATGCAGGTGCAATTCAGTTCGATTCGGTTCGTTATCCGTTACTCGACGATGCGAGGAGGTCGGTGGAGATGGTCCTCGCGTTGTGGGTGGGCGCATCGGTCGTCGTGCTGGTCCTGGTGGGGCTGTTCGTCTTCGGTCTGCGCCGGCGGCTGATCCAGCGGTCCGGAGGCACTTTCGACTGCAGCCTCCGCTGGGACGTCTCCGAAGAGCCGGACCCCTCGGGCAAAGGCTGGGTCTACGGGGTCGCCCGCTACAGCGGCGACCGCGTCGACTGGTTCCGTGTCTTCTCCTACGCTCCTCGCCCCCGCCGGGGCCTGGAGCGTTCTGCGATCGAGGTGATCGCCCGCCGGCTGCCGGAGGGTGAGGAGGAGCTCGCGCTCCTGTCCGACTCCGTCGTGCTCGGCTGTCTCCACCGGGGGACGCGCCTGGAGCTGGCGATGAGCGAGGACGCCCTGACCGGCTTCCTCGCCTGGCTGGAGGCGGCGCCGCCCGGCCAGCGGGTCAACGTGGCGTAAGGGCGTGCGGTCGCCGCAGGCCGCGTTCGTACACAGCGAAAAACCGGGGAGACGGGGGGCGGACCCGTCTCCCCGGCGCTTTTCCGGGGTGGTGCTTGCCGTTACGGCGTGGGGATGGCCGTCGGTGTTACTGGAGGCCGCCGTTGATCGCGCTCACCAGTTCGCCGTTGGCGGTGTCACCGGAGAACTCCCAGAAGAACGCGCCTCCCAGGCCCTGGCTCTTCGCCCAGCTCATCTTGGAGCCGATGGTGGCCGGGGTGTCGTAGCTCCACCAGTTGGTGCCGCAGTGCGCGTAGGCCGTGCCGGCGATGGTGCCGGTGGCCGGGCAGGTGTTCTTCAGGACCTTGTAGTCCTCGATGCCCGCCTCGTACGTGCCGGAGGCCGCGCCGGTCGCCGTGCCGCCGGGGGCGGACTGGGTGACGCCGGTCCAGCCGCGGCCGTAGAAGCCGATGCCGAGGAGCAGCTTCTTGGCCGGGACGCCCTTGGCCTTCAGCTTGGCGATGGCGTCGGCGGAGGTGAAGCCCTCCTGCGGGATGCCGGTGTACGGGTTCAGCGGCGAGTGCGGGGCCGTCGGGCCCTTGGCCGCCCAGGCGCCGAAGAAGTCGTACGTCATCACGTTGTACCAGTCGAAGGACTGGGCGGCGCCCGCGTAGTCGGCGGCGTCGATCTTGCCGCCGGCCGAGCCGTCCGCGGTGATGGCGGCGGTGACCAGGTTGCCCGCACCGAACTTCGTCTTCACGGCGGAGGCGAGGTTCTTGAGCGCGGCCGGGCCGCTGGTGTCACAGGTCAGACCGCAGGCGTTGGGGTACTCCCAGTCGAGGTCGATGCCGTCGAAGACATCGGCCCAGCGGGGGTCCTCGACCAGGTCGTAGCAGGACTGGGCGAAGGCGGCGGGGTTCTGCGCGGCCTGGGGGAAGCCACCGGACCAGGTCCAGCCGCCGAACGACCAGAGGACCTTGATGTGCGGGTACTTGGCCTTCAGCTTGCGCAGCTGGTTGAAGTTGCCGCGCAGGGGCTGGTCCCAGGTGTCGGCGACGCCGTCGACGGACTGGTCGGCGGTGTACGCCTTGTCGTAGTCGGCGTAGGAGTCACCGATGGTGCACCGGCCGTTCTGCACGTTGCCGAAGGCGTAGTTGATGTGCGTGATCTTCGCCGCGGAGCCGGACGTCACCAGGTTCTTGACGTGGTAGTTGCGCCCGTAGACGCCCCAGTTGGTGAAGTAGCCCAGGTTGATCTTGTCGCCGACGGGCGGCTCGCCGCCGCCACCACCGGTGGTGCGGACCGAGACGGAGGCCGAGATGGGACCGAGCTGGTCGATGGTGTCCCGGGCCTGGACCGCGTACGTGTAGTCGGTGCCGGCGGTCAGTCCGGTGTTGGTGTACGTGGTGCCGGTGACCGTGGCGATCTTGGCGCCGTTGCGCAGGACGTCGTAGTTCTTGACGCCCTTGTCGTCGGTGGCCGCGCTCCAGCTGAGCTTCACCGAGGTGTTGGTGACATCGCTGGTGGTCGGGGTGCCGGGGGCCGAGGGCGGGTTGTCGCCGGGGACGGTGGAGCCGTCACAGGAGGCGCCGTTCAGCTTGCAGCCGCTGGGGGCGCCGGGGCCGGAGCCGTTGAAGCCGAAGCTGACGCTGGCGCCGGGGGCCACCGTCCCGTTCCAGCTGAGGTTCTTGGCGGTCCAGTGGGTACCGGCGCTGGTGACGGTGGCGTCCCAGGCCGAGCCGACCGAGGTGCCCGAGGGGAAGTCCCACTCGATGGTCCAGGAGGAGAGCGCGGTGGTGCCGGTGTTCTTCACCGTCCACTGGCCCTCGAAGCCGCTGCCCCAGTCCGACTTCTTGGTGTACGTGGCGGTGGCCGACGCGGCGGCCGATGCGGGGGAGGCCAGTCCCACCATCGCGGCCAGCGGGACGACGAGTGCGGTGAGGCCGGCGACGACCTTGGATCTGCCGCTCCGGGTGGGTATCCATCTGAATCTGGAACGGCGTTGGGGGGCTTGAGTGCTCAACGGTGCTCCTCGGGTGAGGTCCAGCAAACGGGGGTAATTCGTGGACTGCAAACCCTGCGCCGCCCTGAGTACGGGTGCTCTCGTACTCACCGCAGTGTGTGTTGGGTGACATTAGGAAGGTCTGGACCAATCGTCAAGAGGTCTGGACCAAAGATCGAAGGCCGGAACCGGCCCGAAATCGGACCGGAATCCGGCCGACGAAGGCCCCGGGCCGCGACCAGGACCCGCCCCGGGGTCAGACCCCCAACTCCTGTGCCAGCACGGCCGCCTGGACCCTGCTCCGCAGCCCCAGCTTGGCCAGCAATCTGCTGACGTGCGTCTTCACCGTCGCCTCCGCCATCGAGAGCCGCAACGCGATCTCCGCGTTCGACAGCCCCTCGCCGAGACACCCCAGCACCTCCCGCTCGCGCCGGGTCAGGGCGTCCAGCACCGCCGGATCGGCCGCACCCGCCGTCCGTACGGTCCGCGCTCCGGCGAACTCCGCGATCAGCCGCCGGGTCACGGCCGGGGCGATCAGCCCCTCGCCGCGCGCCACCGTCCGTACCGCCTCCAGCAGATCGCGGGCATCGGTGTTCTTCAGCAGGAAGCCCGACGCCCCGGCCCGCAGCGCCCCGAAGACGTACTCGTCCAGATCGAACGTGGTCAGCACGAGGACGTCCGCCAGCTCCTCCGCCACCACCTGCCGGGTCGCCGACACCCCGTCCAGCCGCGGCATCTGCACATCCATCAGGACGAGATCCGGCCGGAGTTCACGCGCCAGGCGCACCGCCGCCTCGCCGTCCCCCGCCTCCCCGACGACCTCGATGTCCGGCGCGCTGGAGAGGATCAGCACCAGCCCCGCCCGCACGGCCGCCTGGTCCTCAGCCACCACCACCCGGATCGTCATTTCCTCATCGTTCCTTCCGTCGCGGGCAGTTCGGCCCGTACCCGCCAGATCTTCGTGCCCTCGCCGTCCGCCTCGGCCCCCGCGCCGAACGTCCCGCCGAGCAGCGCCACCCGCTCCCGCATCCCCACCAGACCGGCCCCCGAACCCGGCGCCGTGGGCCCCGGCCGGCTGCCGAACGCACTGGTCACCTCGACCGCCAGCACCTCACCGGCGAGGTCGAGCCGCACGGTCACCGGGCCCGGCGCCGCGTGCTTGAGGGCGTTGGTCAGGGACTCCTGCACGATCCGGTACGCCGCCAGCTCGACCGGCGTCGGCAGCGGAACGGCGGCCTCCGCCCGGGTGTCCTCCAGTACGCAGACCAGCCCGCTGGATGCGCCGTTCCCGTTCGCCTGCTCGACCAGGGCGTCCAGGGAGGCGAGCGTCGGTGCGGCGGCCGGGGCACCGTCCTCGCCGCCCTCGCGCAGCAGCCCGATCAGCCGGCGCATCTCCGCGAGCCCCTCGACGCTGTTCTCCCGGATCACCTTGAGGGCGCGCCGCGAGGTCTCCGGGTCGTCGATGGACAGGGCCGCCGTGGAGTGGATCGCGACGGCGGAGAGGTGGTTGGCCACCATGTCGTGCAGCTCCCGGGCCATCCTGGCCCGCTCGGCGATCACCGCCTGCGTCCGGTCCATCTCGGCCAGCCGCGCGGTCTGCCGGGCGGCCAGCCGGGCGGCGTCGGCGGCGGTGCGGTGGTTGCGCACGCTGACACCGGTGATCGCGGGGATGAAGGAGATCAGCCCCGTGACGACACCGATCAGCAGCGCCTCGGGGGTACGGAACCAGGCCAGGAAGCCGATGGTGGACGCGACGGTGATCAGGAGCGTGGCCACCGGGATCCGGCGGGCCGCGGCCGGGGTCCCGTAGAGCACGGCCGCGTACATGACGTCCGTGAACATCAGGATGGTCGCCAGGCTGCCCCGGGTGAACTGGTCCGCGATCAGCGCGAGCGTGCCGACGATCAGCGCCGTCCGCGGGGCGCTGCGGCGCAGCAGCTCCATCGCGGCCATCACGGTCAGCGGTACGAGGGTGATCCAGGGTGCCGAGAAGGGGCGGCCGCCCTGGGTGTGCAGGCCGAGGAGCCACAGGAGCACCCCGCCGAGCAGCCCGGAGACGGCGAGGGCCACGTCGTCGCGGTGGGGGCGGATCGAGGTGAACACCCCTCCATCCAACACGCACCGCCGCCGCCGGGCCTCCCTTCGCAGACCGATGCGCGGCTACATCGAAGGATGCAGTCCCGTTTCGTCACTGCTGACGACGCCCCGCCGCCCGGCGGCCGGGAGGCTGGAGGACAACGGGAGGAGAGAGCCGTGATCGCCGTTCTGGTCGTGTTCTGTGAGGTCGCTTTCTGGGTGCTGCTGGCCGCCGGGCTGGCACTGCGGTACGTCGCGAGGAAGCCGAGGCTCGGCGCGGCCGTACTGCTCTGCGAGCCGCTGCTGGAGGTGGTGCTGCTGGTGGTGACGGTGATCGACCTGAGGAACGGGGCCGAGCCCGACTGGAAGCACGGTCTGGCCGCCGTCTACATCGGTTTCACCGTGGGCCTCGGCCATCACACCATCAAGTGGGTCGACGCCCGGGTCGCCCACCGCTGGTTCGGCGGCCCGCCGCCGGTGAAGCCGCCGAAGTACGGGATGGCCCGCGCCGCCCACGAGTGGCGCACGGCCGTCCGCTGGATCCTCGCCGCGGTGGTCGCGCTGGGCCTGCTCCAGGCGGCGATCTGGTACGTCGGCCCGGGCGACGGGACCGCCTCGCTGCAGGGCTGGCAGCAGAAGATGGGCCTGGTGATCGGCATCAACCTGATCATCGCCGCGGGCTACACGCTCTTCCCGAAGCAGGCCCCGAAGGACGCCGCCGCGGAACGGGAGCCCGCCGACAGGCTCTAGGTATCTAGCGCTCACCGCCCGGCACCCACAGCACGTCCCCGACCTCCTTGTTCGCGCTCCGCGCCAGGATGAACAGGAGGTCGGAGAGACGGTTGAGATAGGTGGCGGTCAGGGCGTTCATCACCTCGCCGTGCACCTCCAGCGCCGCCCAGGTGGACCGCTCGGCGCGCCGGACCACGGTGCACGCCTGGTGGAGCAGCGCGGCCCCCGGCGTACCCCCGGGAAGGATGAAGCTGCGGAGCTTCTCCAGCTCCTCCAGGAAGCGGTCGCAGTCCGCCTCCAGCTTGTCGATGTAGGACTGCTCGACCCGCAGCGGCGGGTACTTCGGCTCCTCCACCACCGGGGTGGACAGGTCGGCGCCCACGTCGAAGAGGTCGTTCTGGACCCGTACGAGGACCTTCACCACGTCCTCGGACAGCTGCCCCAGCGCCACGGCGGTCCCGATCACCGCGTTGGCCTCGTTGGCGTCCGCGTACGCCGCGATCCGCAGATCGGTCTTGGCGGTGCGGCTCATATCGCCGAGGGCCGTGGTGCCCTGGTCGCCGGTCCGGGTGTAGATGCGCGTCAGATTGACCATGGGGCCAGCCTAGTTAGCCTCCGGGGCCTCAACTACGCGCGGCGCGGAGCCGAATGAAGCGTCCCGGTGTGATGTCCGTCATTCGAGACGTGACGCGCATCTCTTCAGGGCCCCAGCGCCCCCGGCGAGTACTAATCTCCGCCGGAGAGCATAAGAAGAGCCGTTGCGAAATGCCGCCCGTGCGGACGTGGACGCGGACAGAGAACAAGGGGTGCGAACGTGGCCAGGAAGCTCGCCGTCATCGGGGCCGGACTCATGGGATCCGGGATCGCGCAGGTCTCCGCCCAGGCGGGCTGGGACGTCGTGCTGCGGGATGTCACCGACGCCGCGCTGACCCGCGGACTGGACGGCATCAAGGCCTCGTACGACCGGTTCGTCTCCAAGGGCAAGCTGGAGGCGTCCGACGCCGAGGCCGCCCTCGCGCGCATCACCACGACCACCGAGCTCGACGCCGTCGCGGACGTGGACATCGTCGTGGAGGCGGTCTTCGAGAAGCTGGAGGTCAAGCACGAGATCTTCCGCGCCCTGGACAAGGTCGTCGGCGAGAACACCGTGCTGGCCTCGAACACCTCCGCCATCCCGATCACCAAGATCGCGGCCGTGACGGAGCGTCCGGAGCGCGTCGTCGGCGTCCACTTCTTCTCGCCGGTCCCGATGATGCAGCTCTGCGAGCTGGTGCGCGGCTACAAGACCAGCGACGAAACCCTCGCCACCGCACGGGAGTTCGCCGAGTCGGTCGGCAAGACCTGCATCGTCGTCAACCGCGATGTGGCGGGCTTCGTCACCACCCGGCTCATCTCGGCGCTCGTCGTCGAGGCCGCGAAGCTGTACGAGTCGGGCGTGGCCACGGCCGAGGACATCGACACCGCCTGCAAGCTGGGGTTCGGCCACGCCATGGGCCCGCTCGCCACGGCCGACCTGACCGGCGTCGACATCCTGCTCCACGCCACCGGCAACATCTACACCGAGTCCCAGGACGAGAAGTTCGCCGCCCCCGAGCTGATGCGCCGGATGGTCGACGCAGGTGACATCGGGCGCAAGAGCGGGCAGGGCTTCTACACGTACTGACGGCAGCCGCACCCCCGGCCCGCCGGCCCGCCGCCGTCGGGGCCGGGGAGCCGGGGAGTGTACCCGGCAGTGCCCGGTCTCCGGCGAACCGACGTCACTCCACCGAGTGAATTCGGTATCGGTTCGCTTACAGACGGCAACTTCCCTGTCGTTGCGGCAGTCAGTTGTGAAAGAGACAGAAGAGACAGACGGACCTCGCTACGGAGCAACAGCAGGGGAGCGCATATGCATATCAGGGGCGACCACGCCGAGCTGGTCGTCGGGGGCCGCCTCGACGTCCGAAGCGCGGCGGACGCCCGTACGGTCCTCCACTCGGCCGTCGACGACGGAGTCGGCGATCTCGTGCTGGACCTGACCGAGCTGAATTCCTGGGACGCCACCGGACTCGGCGTCATCATGGGAGCCCACCGCAGAGCGGGCCGGGCCGGACGCCGCCTCGTGCTGCGCGGTGTCCCGCCGCAGATGCAGCGCCTCCTGGTGGCCACCCGGCTGCACCGCATCCTGGCGATCGAGGGCGGGATCGCCGCCGAATCGCTGCCGCGCGTCTGAGCCCGGACGGACCCGGACGGAATCGTTCCGCCGCCGCGCGTCCGACTCCGGACGGACCGCACCCAGCGGCAGAAGACGCGCAATCCTCACCGGAATGTGACGTCCCGGACGGCATGGCACCCCGCCCGTGCGTGGATACTGTGCGAAGGTCTAGGGTTCGGCCGTCTGCCCCATGACACCCACCCGAGGCAGACACCGGACCGGAAGCGACAGCGGGGCGTGTGAGGCCGGAGGGGCAACCGAGCGCGACGCGTCTGGGGGACTTATCGATGGACCCGACACACCAGGGGCCGGAAGAGTACGGGCGACACTCCGACGGCGCTGACGACTCCGACGGCCGGCGCCGGCCGTCCCGCGAGTCCGGCAGCGCCGACTTCGGCCAGCCGACACCGAAGCAGGTCCGGATCGTCCAGCTCACGGTCGGCGACCTCCTGCTCACGGTCAACCCCGTGGACGGCAGCGAGGTCGAGACCTGCCCGCCCGGCTCGCAGCCCGACGCACCCGTCCGCCGCACCCCCGCCGAACGCGCCGACCACGAGCGCGCCGGCGCACCACCCGTCCCGGCGGGCCCTCCCGGCCCGCAGCTCCCCCTGCTGGAGCGCCACCAGGAGCACGAGCGGCTGGTGGGCCTGCTGGCCCGCGGCCGCAGCGTCCGGCTCACCGGCCAGGCCGGCTCCGGCCGCACCGCTCTCCTGGACGCCGTCGCCGCCGACTGCACGGACCTGGCCCCCGACGGCGTCGTCCGCCTCAACGGCCACCGGCGCACCACCGCCGACCTGCTGTACGGCCTCTTCGACGCGGTTCACCGCTCCCCGCTGCACCGCCCGGAGCCCCAGGAGCTGCTCGCCCTCGTCCGCTCCATCGGTGCCGTCGTCGTCATCGACGACCTGGAGATCGGCGGGGCCGCCCTCGACGAACTCCTCGAAGCCACCCCCGAGTGCGCCTTCCTCCTCGGGACCGCGCCCGACCTCACCGCCCCCGGCATCGACGCCCACCTGGAGGAGGTCCTCCTCGCGGGCCTCGGCCGCTCCGCCTCCCTGGAGCTCCTGGAGAAGGTCGTCGAGCGCCCCCTCACCGAGGACGAGCGGAACTGGGCGGGCGACCTCTGGTTCGAGTCCGAGGGGCTGCCGCTCCGCTTCGTCCAGGCCGGATCGCTGCTGCGCCAGCGCGACCGGCTGAACACCGACCCCGAAGCCTTCGACGAGTACGACTACTTCGAGCCACGCCCGGGCGACGCGCCGCCGGTCCCCGAAGCGCCCACCGCCGAGACGCTGGACGTGCCGCTGCCGAGCCTCGGCGAGGGGGCGGCGCCCGCCGTCCTGCTCGCCTCCCGGCTCAGCGAGGCGGCCCGCGAGACCCTGCGCTTCACCGTCGCGCTCGGCGGCGAGGTGCCGCACCAGGCCCATCTGCCGGCCCTCGTGGGCGACACCCACGCGGACGCCGCCCTCGGCGAACTCGCGGGGTGCGGACTGCTCTCCCCGGCGGGCCCCCGCTACCGGCTCGCCGCCGGTGTCCTCGCCCAGCTGGAGGCCGGCGGCTACGCGGAGAGCGCGGCCACCCACGCCCGTACCGCCGCCCAGCACTACGCCTGGTGGGTCTCGCACCCCTCGGTCACCCCGCAGCGGGCCGTCGCCGAGGCCGACGCGATCGTCGCCGCCATGGGCCGCCTGATCCCCGACGCCGAGGCGGGCCAGGCCAGCGCGGCCGTCCTGCTGGCCCGCAGCGCCGCTCCCGCCCTCGCGGCAGGGATCGCCTGGGGCGCCTGGGAGAAGGCGCTCAGGGCCGGCCAGGAGGCCGCCAGGATCGCCGGTGAGGTCGCCGAGGAGGCCTACTTCCACCACGAGTTGGGCATCCTCGCCCTCTGTTCCGGAAACCTCGACCGGGCCCGTACGGAGCTGGAGACCTCGATCTCCATGCGCGGCGCGCTCGCCGACAAGTCCGGGGCGGTGGCCGGCCGCCGCGCCCTCGCCCTGGTCGCGGACCGCTCCGGCGGCCTCGAAACCCCGGTCCGGTCCCAGGTGGGCGACGAGGTGCCCGCCGTACGCCAGGACCTCCTTCCCGGTACGCCGTCGGCCGCGTTCCCCGGTCCTCCGCTCTTCGCCCGGCAGACGGTCGAGGAGGACCCCACCCTCATCTCCTCGCTGCCCGCCACCGCCCCCCGCATCCCCGCACCGAAGCCGGGCGGCGGGCGCGCGGTCCTGGGCGGCGCCCGGCGCAACCTGGCCGCCGCGGGCGCGGGCGCGCTGCTGATCGCCGTGCTCGGCACCGTCGTCACCCTCGGCCTCACCGCGGGCGACCCCGAGGAGCCGGGCAGCCGCAACGTCACCACCGAGCAGTCGTCCCCCGAGGACGCCACCGACGACGGCTCCCCGGCCGACGAGCCGGACGACGGCCCCGCGCCGGACGACGGTGCCCCCGGCAACGAGGCGCCCACCACCCCGGGCTCCTCGGAATCCGCCACGCCCAGCACCTCCGGCTCGCCCTCCCCGGGCCCCTCGTCGCCGGACGGCAGCTCACCGGGCACGGGTGAGCCGTCGGGCGACCCGAGCAGCAGCACGTCAGGTGGGCCCTCCCCGACCAAGACCCCGCCCAAGCCCTCGCAGAGCACGAGCACCGGCCCGAGCGCGACGCCCAGCGAGTCGGAGTCGGAGCCGGAGCCGACTCCGTCGGAGACAACCCCCACGGAAACCCCGGACCCCCCGGACACCTCCTCCTCCGCCAGCGGCCCCGCCGAGTCGGCCAGTGCCAGTGCCAGTGCCGACGCCCCGGCGGAGAGCGACGACCCCACCGAGGCTGCGGCCTGAACACACGGAAGCCGGGCACCCCGCAGAAGGGGCGCCCGGCTTCGGCCGTTCAGGGGCGGCGGGTCAGAACAGGCGCAGCTTGTCGTCCTCGATGCCGCGCATCGCGTTGTAGTCGAGCACCACACAGCCGATGCCGCGGTCCGTCGCGAGCACCCGCGCCTGGGGCTTGATCTCCTGGGCCGCGAAGATGCCCTTGACCGGGGCGAGATGCGGGTCGCGGTTGAGCAGCTCCAGATAGCGGGTCAGCTGCTCCACCCCGTCGATGTCGCCGCGCCGCTTCAGCTCCACGGCCACCGTCCCCCCGTCCGCGTCGCGGCAGAGGATGTCCACCGGGCCGATGGCGGTGGGGTACTCACGGCGGATCAGGGTGTGGCCCTCGCCGAGGATCTCGATCCGGTCGGCGAGCAGCTCCTGGAGGTGCGCCTCCACACCGTCCTTGATGAGCCCCGGGTCCACGCCCAGCTCGTGCGAGGAGTCGTGGAGGATCTCCTCCATCGTGATGATCAGTTTTTCGCCCGCCTTGTTCACCACGGTCCAGACGCCTGCCTCATCGCCGGCGCCCTCCTTCAGGGTGCACGGCGGCGACATCCAGTTGAGCGGTTTGTACGCCCGGTCGTCGGCGTGGATCGAGACGCTGCCGTCCGCCTTCACCAGGATCAGACGGGGGGCGGAGGGCAGGTGGGCTGTGAGCCGGCCCGCGTAGTCGACGGAGCAACGGGCGATGACGAGACGCATGGTCGGCAACGCTACTCGACCGGAGGGGCCCGACGCGATTTCCCCATCCGTCCACCCCTGTCACTCGCTCCTCAGCGCGCGGCGGCGAAGCGGGCTTGCCCCTCTTTGCGCCCCTTCGTTAGTGGCCGGTTGTGTTCCCAATCTCCTGGTGCGGCCTCCACCGCACGCTTAACGTGGATGCAGGAGGTCGCCGCCCGTGCACGCTGCGTCGTCGCCCTCCTTCCCTGCCCGTAAGGCCCCGGTCACCGTCCGGGGTCGCGAGAGGAGAACCCATGTCGCTCGACGTCTCACCGGCGCTGTTGGAACAGGCCGAGCGAGGCGAGGTCGACGAAGCCGACTTCGTCGACTGCGTCCGGACCTCCCTGCCTTTCGCGTGGGAGATGATCAGCTCTCTGGTGGCTCAGCTGAAGGTCGACGGCGGCCAGTTCGCCGACAACCAGACGCCGCCGCCGGACGAGCAGGCACGTGGTCAGCTGCTGCGTGCGCTCGCGAGTGATGCGATACGCGGCGCGCTCCAGCGGCACTTCGGAGTGCGTATCGCTTTCCAGAACTGCCACCGCGTCGCGGTGTTCCCGCTGGACGCCTCGGTCGACGACCGACTGGCCAAGTTCACTTCGGTGAGGGGCCAGTTGCTCAACCAGTCGCCCGAACTACGGGACTGCTGAACGCTTCTGCTGCCGCTTCGGGCCGCGGGAGGTGCAACTGGCTCCGGGGCGGCAGCTCCCGTACCACCGCACCACGCTCCACCGCATCACGCATCACGCATCACGCGAGGTCATTTCGCATGCACAAGCGCAGGTCAGGTGAGCAGTGGCAGTACGTCGGCGCCGAGCCGCCGCACGTTCTCCTCGGTCGCCGCGAGGTCGCCCGATCCCTCCACCAGGAGCGCGAAGCGGGTGATGCCGGTCCGCTCGGCGGTGGCCGCGAGCCGGTCGGCGGCCAGCTGCGGCGGGCCCACCGGGTGCAGTGCGCACAGCAGTTCCGTGTACGCGACGGGGTCCCGCATCACGCGGTGCCGGGCGTCGACCGTGACATGGGCGTCCAGCCCCTGGCGCAGCCAGCCGGGCATCGTCTTCACCAGGGTTTCCGTGGCGTCGCCGGGTCCGTCCGCGATCTGGGCCACCCCTGCGGACACATGTGCGGCCCCCTCGACCACCTCCGGCGGATGGCCGGCCTCCCGGGCCGCCGTACGCCACAGGGCGACCATCTCCGCCTTCTCCGCGTCCCCGCAGTGCATGCCCAGCAGCATCGGCAGCGCCCGGCCCGCCGCCAGCCGCACGCTCTTCGGGGAGGTGCACGCCACGATCACCTCGGGCCCGGACGTGCCGACCGCCCCCGCCGCCCCGTCCAGCAGCTCGTCCGCGCGCGGCACCACCGCCACCTCGCGGAAGCCGAACCGCTCCCCGCGCCCCGCGACCCGCGGCTCCCGCAGCCAGTCGAGCAGCAGCTCCAGCGCCTCGGGGAAGCCGTTCTCGTACGCGTCGAGACCGCCCCCGAAGACCTCCAGGTCCACCCAGGGGCCGCCCCGGCCCACTCCGAGCGAGAACCGTCCGCCGCTGGTCAGATGGAGCAGCGCGGCCTGTTCGCCGAGGGCGACCGGGTGGTGGTTGGGCAGCACGCTGACGGCGGTGCCGACCCGGATCCGCCGGGTCCGGCCGAGCAGCAGCGCGGCCAGGGTGGTGGCGGACGGGCAGACCCCGTACGGCACGAAGTGGTGCTCGGCCAGCCAGACCGAGTCGAGCCCGGACTCCTCCGCCGCCTCCGCGGACCGGACGGCCCGGTGCAGGGCCTCGCCCGGCCCCTGGCCCGGGAACTGAGCTGCCAGAACGAACGTTCCGATGCGCATCGCGTGTTGCCTCCTTGCGGCCGACGCGTGTCTCCCCCACTGGCAACAACGTCTGACACGTGCCAAAGGCACGGTCCGGGACGAAATTGTTGCGATTTTCCGCTAACTCACTCCCGTGCCCGATCGCGCCGTCGGCCCCACCCGGCACCTGCCCCCTGCGGCAGGCTCTAGGCTTGGTCCCACCGTGCCCGAGCCGCCCCCGTGAGGTGTCCTGTGTCCCCGCGCCGCAACCGCCCCCGTGGCGGCGACAGTCCCGACGAACACCCCGGTACGGCGCTGGGGCGGTACGGCGGGGGAGGGGCGGCCGAGAGCTGGCAGGGCGAGCAGTGGTCGGTGCGCCCGGTGAGCGGCGCGAGCGCCCAGGGCAAGCGGTACCGCTGCCCCGGCTGCGACCAGGAGATCCCCTCCGGCGTTCCGCACCTCGTCGCCTGGCCCGAGTTCGGCGGCATCGAGGACCGCAGGCACTGGCACAAGGCGTGCTGGAACGCGAAGGACCGCCGCACCACCCGGGTGCAGCGGTCCAGGAACGCGCCGCGCTACTGAGAGCCGTACGTCCCCTCAGACGTCCCGCCGGTCCAGCGCCAGGTAGGCGCCGCCCATGGCCACGGCCGCCACGGCCAGCATCAGCAGCAGCGGCTCCCAGCCGGACGGGCCGGTCTCGGTGACCGTCGAGCCGTACAGCGCGCCGAGCTGGTTGGGGATCGAGTACTCGAAGAGGAAGCGCTGCAGGCCGCGCAGGCTGTCCGAGAACATGAACAGCGCGAGGACCAGCGGCAGCAGCACCACGGCGATCATGACCGTGATGGCGCCCGCCGAATGCCGGATGATCGCGCCGACCGCCAGCGACACCAGGCCGAGGGCCGCGATGTAGAGCCCGACCCCCACGGTGGCGCGCAGCCACACCGAGCCGGAGTCGATGCCGCCGCCCAGGATCGCCGTCTGGAAGACCGCGACGACCGTGGCCGTCACCGTGGTGATGACGAAGGCGAGCAGGAAGAAGACGATCGCCTTCGCCGTCAGTACCCGGGCCCGGCTCGGGCAGGCCGTCAGCGTCGTACGGATCATGCCGGTGCTGTACTCGGAGCCGATGGTCAGCACGCCGAGGGTGATCACACAGATCGAGCCCAGCAGCACCCCGAAGAAGCCGAGGGCCACGACCGGCTCGCCCGCCAGGTCGGTGTCGGCGGCGGCGATCAGCAGCGCGGACATCAGCCCGATCGCCACCATCAGCACGACCATCACGCCCAGGGTCCACAGGGTGGAGCGGACGGAACGGATCTTCGTCCACTCCGAGGCGATCGCGTCGCCGAGCGTGGCGCGGCGGATCGGGATGGGCGACTCGTAGTACCCCAGCAGGCCGCCCGGCACGTTCGCCTGGGGGTGCTCGTGGGCCTGCGGGGCGGCCGGCGTCGTCATCGGGGGTCCTCGCTGGTCTGCTCCCCGGCCCGGTCGGCGGGGGAGGGCTCGGGGGCGGCCGGGGGAGGCGCGGTGGCCGGGCCGGGTGCGGGTGCGGTGGCCGAGTGAGTGGCCGCGTACGGGTTCTGGCCGGGCGGCGGCGGGGCGTACCAGCTCTGCTGCGGTACGTCCGCCGGCTGGTGCTGCGGGTAGTGGCCGGGCTCGGCCCCGTAACCGCCCTGAGTGCCCCCGTAGCCGCCCTGAGCGCCCCCGTAGGCCGCCTGCGGGGGCTCCAGGAGCCCCGCCTTGGCGTCGTCCGTCGAGCGGTAGTCCACGACGCCCTGCGTCATCCGCATGTACGCCTCCTCCAGCGAGGCCCGGTGCGGCGACAGCTCCCAGAGCCGTACGTCGGCCCCGTGGGCCAGGTCGCTGATCCTCGGCAGCGGGAGGCCGGTGACGCGCAGGGCGCCGTCCGGCTCGGACATCACGCTGCCGCCCGCCTCGATGAGCGAGGACGTCAGCTTCTCCCGCTCCTCGGGGGCGCTCTCGGGGACCCGGACCCGGGCGAAGTCGGCGGAGTTCGCCGAGATGAAGTCGGTGACGCTCATGTCGGAGAGCAGCCGGCCGCGCCCGATCACGATCAGATGGTCGGCGGTGAGGGCCATCTCGCTCATCAGGTGGCTGGAGACGAAGACCGTGCGGCCCTCCGACGCCAGCGTCTTCATCAGGTTGCGGACCCAGTGGATGCCCTCGGGGTCGAGACCGTTGACCGGCTCGTCGAAGAGCAGCACCTGCGGGTCGCCGAGCAGCGCAGCGGCGATCCCGAGCCGCTGCCCCATGCCGAGCGAGAAGCCGCTGGAGCGCCGCTTGGCGACGTCCTGGAGCCCGACGACGCCCAGCACCTCATCCACCCGCCGGGCCGGGATCCCGGCCAGCTGGGCCAGCGACAGCAGGTGGGTGCGGGCGGTCCGCCCGCCGTGCACCGCCTTGGCGTCCAGCAGCGCGCCCACCTGGCGCGGAGCGTTCGGCAGGCTCCGGTAGGGGTGCCCGCCGATCGTGACACGGCCCGCCGTCGGCCGGTCCAGGCCGAGGATCATCCGCATGGTCGTGGACTTGCCCGACCCGTTGGGACCGAGGAAGCCGGTGACGGCCCCCGGCCGCACCTGGAAGGAAAGGTCGTCCACGGCCGTCTTCGCGCCGTAGCGCTTGGTCAGGCCGACTGCCTCGATCATTCTCCAGCCCCATCGACTCACTCTGTCGTTCGGGGCTCGGGCCACCTGGCCGCACACCCCCGTAAGAGTTAGGAGGATAACCAGGCCTTGACGGTTCCGGCCAAGTTCGGCACAGGCTGCGAGCGGGCGGTTACGGGCTCTACGCGTCCCGGTTCTTCAGGACCAGGTAACCGCCGAGCACCGCCGCCACCACCCAGGCGACCATGATCCCGAGCCCGGCCCAGGGACCGTACGGCGACGGATCGCTGCCCATCGCCTCCGGGACGACCTGCATGATCTTCGACCCGGCCTGGTCGGGGAAGTACCGGATGACGTCCTTGGCGTACGGCACCGCGGCCAGGATGTTGGAGATCAGCAGGAAGAACGGGATCAGGATGCCCATCGACAGCATGGAGCTGCGGAGCATCGCCGTGACGCCCATGGAGAAGATGGCGATCAGCCCCATGTAGAGGCCGGCGCCGACCACCGCGCGCAGGACGTTCTCCGCGCCGAGGTCGGTGCCCCGGTCGCCCAGCAGGGCCTGGCCGAGGAAGAACGAGACGAAGCTGGTGAGCAGGCCGACCAGGAGGGCCAGTACCCCGGCCACGGCGATCTTGCTGAAGAGGAGTGTCCCGCGCTGCGGCACGGCGGCCAGCGAGGTGCGGATCATGCCGGAGCTGTACTCCGTGCCGACCACGAGCACCCCGAACACGATCATGGCGAGCTGGCCCAGGACCGTGCCGGAGAAGCTGACGAGCGTCGGGTCGAAGGTGAGCTGCTCGGTCTCGGAGAGGTCGTCGAACGTGCCGTTCACCAAGGCGCTGACGCCCGCGCCCATGGCGACCGTGACCGCGAACGCGCAGATGAGCGTCCAGGTGGTGGAGGAGACCGTACGGATCTTGGTCCACTCGGAGTTGAGGACCGCGGGTACCGAAGCCATCGTCGTCAGGCCCCCTTGTTCTCGGTGCCGGTGGTGCCTTCGACGGACTGCGGCGCGGCGGAGCCCGGCTTGTTCCAGCCTTCGCCCCAGCCCGCCCCGGCCGCCCCCGCTGTCGGCGGGGGTTCGGCCTCGCCCGGTCCGGAGTGGGCGTGGTACTCCACGGAGCCGGCCGTCATCTGCATGAACGCTTCCTCCAGGGAGGCCCGCTGCGAGCTCAGTTCGTGCAGCACGACCTGGTGACGGGCGGCCAGTTCGCCGAGCTCCTCGGTGGTGGCCCCGTCGATCTCCAGGGTCCCGCCGTCCGTCTCGACGGCGGTGAAGCCCTCCTCGTGGAGCACGTCCCGCAGCCGCTCCTGCTGCGGTGAGCGCAGCCGTACGTAACTGCGGGAGTTCTCATGGATGAAGTCGGCCATGGAGGTGTCGGCGAGCAGCTTGCCCTGGCCGATCACGATCAAATGGTCGGCGGTCAGCGCCATTTCGCTCATCAGGTGCGAGGAGACGAAGATGGTCCGCCCATCGGCGGCGAGCGCCTTCATCAGGTTGCGGATCCAGTGGATGCCCTCGGGGTCGAGACCGTTGACCGGCTCGTCGAACATCAGGATCTCGGGATCGCCCAGCAGCGCGGAGGCGATACCCAGGCGCTGGCCCATCCCGAGGGAGAAGCCCTTGGACTTCTTCTTCGCGACCGCGCTCAGACCGACGGTGTCGAGCACCTCGTCGACCCGGCTCTTCGGGATGCGGTTGCTCTGCGCCAGGCAGAGCAGGTTGTTGTACGCACTGCGCCCGCCGTTCATCGACTTGGCGTCGAGCAGCGCCCCGATGTACTTCAGCGGTTCCTGCAGTTCGTGGTACGGCTTGCCGTCGATGCGCACCGTTCCGCTGGTCGGGTTGTCCAGATCGAGCATCATGCGCATGGTGGTGGACTTGCCCGCCCCGTTGGGGCCCAGGAAACCGGTCACCATGCCCGGTCTGACCTGGCACGTCAGATGGTCGACGGCAACCTTGCTGCCGAATCGTTTGGTCAGTCCCTCGAGCTCGATCATGCGCACACGCTAGAACGGCCGCGCGCCCGGCGCCACCACAAAGGCGGAACCGGGCGCGCGGAAGAAACCGCTCAGGGCGTCAGCGGGTCTGCTGGGCCGGAACACCGCGCTGGGCGGGCTCGTCGTCCACCGGGGAACCGGCGGCGGCCACCGCGGCACCGGTCAGCGTCGCCAGCATCTCGCGGACGTTGGTCAGCTGCGCGTTGATCGAGTCGCGGCGGTTGGTGAGCGCCGCCAGCTCGCGCTCCGACTCGCTGCGGATCCGGTCGGCCTTGG
Organism: Streptomyces microflavus; assembly: GCF_014650075.1. GTDB lineage: Bacteria > Actinomycetota > Actinomycetes > Streptomycetales > Streptomycetaceae > Streptomyces > Streptomyces microflavus. The sequence goes on from NZ_BMUG01000004.1 coordinate 230,937, forward strand.
CGTTGGCGTCGGCCACGATGTCCTCGGCCTGGCGCTGCGCGGTCTCCACCGTCTGACGGGCCCGGCGCTCGGCGTCCGTACGGAGCTTCTCGGCCTCCAGGCGGAGCTGCTCGGCGCGGTGCTCGATCTCGGCGAGACGCTTCTCGGCCTTGGCCTGACGGGACGCGAGGTCCCGCTCCGACTGCTCGCGCCGCTTGGCGAGGTTCGTCTCGAAGTCCGCGGCGGCCTGCGCGGCCTTGGCGCGGGTCTCCTCGAAGAGGGCGTCCGCCTCCTCGCGCTTCTGCTGGGCGTCCTTCTGGGCGTCGGTGCGCAGCGTGTTCGCCTCGCCCTGCGCCTTCTCGACGATGCGGACGCCCTCGTCCTCGGCCTTCGACTTGCGCTCGGCGGCGAAGGACTCCGCGTCGTTGCGCACCTGCTGGGCGGCCGACTCGGCCAGCTCGCGGTGCTGCTCGGCGGCGCGGCGGGCCTCCTCACGCAGGTCCTTGGCCTCCTCCTCGGCGAGGCGGAGAATCTTCTCGACACGGGCACCGAGCCCGGCGTACGACGGCTCGGCGTCGTTCACCTGGGCTTGGGCGTTCTGCGTTTCGAGGTGCAGCTCCTCGATGCGCTTTTCCAGAGAGGTGATTCGGGCCAGGGCACTGTCACGGTCCGCGATCAGCTTGGCAATGCGGTCATCCACCTGACCGCGGTCGTAACCACGTCGCACGTGCTCGAAGCCGAAGGGGGAGGAAGGGTCACTCATGGGGTTCCTGTCGAATGAGACCGGTGAGGTGATAGGGGGAATCCTAGGGGCCATAGCGGCGTGTCAACGTGTAGATGCCGGTTTGATCTGGAGAATGACACCCCTTTTGAGTGGCTGACCCCCGGAGTGCTTGCCACTCGAAGGGTTGAATGTCCATGACGAAGCACGCGCCCCCGTGCGCCTGCCTCTTCCCCCGTGGCCTGCCGTCTCCCCCGTACGACCACTACCTCTCCGACGACTTGACTCCCGATCGCGTCCCCGCCGCGGCGGGTGCCTTGCCGCCGCCCGCAGGTCCGCCCGCCGATTTCCCGGCCCCGGTCGGCGTCTCGAAAGATTCCAACGCCTCCAGCACGTCCTGGACACGGGAGATCTCCGTATTGATGTCCTCGCGCCTGCGCACCAGGACATCCAGCTCGCGCTTGCCCTCGGAGACCGTCTTCTCGGCCTCGGCCGCCGCGTCGGCCCGCAGCTTCTCCGCCTCGCGGATCAGCCCGGCCTTCTTGGTCTCGGCCTCCTTCAGCAGCGACTCGGCCCGTTTCACCGCGGCGATCCGGACCTTGCTCGCCTCCGAATTGGCCTCCGCCAGCAGCTCCTTGGCCTTCGCCTCGGCCTCGTCGCGCTGTTCGGTCGCCGCCTTCATCAGGTTGTCGACACGCTCGCCCGCGGTCTTCATCTGCTCGGACGTCTCGCGGCGGGCCCGCTCGTGGAGCTCCTCGATCTCGCTCTCCAGCCGGGCCCGCAGCTCCTCGGCCCGCTCCCGGATCTGGGTCGCGTCACGCCGGGCGCCGACCAGCAGCTCGTCGGCGTCGGTACGGGCGCGCTCCACCAGGGTGTTGCCCTCGACGGTCGCCTCCGAGGTGATCCGCTGGGCCTCCTTGCGGGCCGCGCCGACCATCGTGTCGGCCTGCCCCTCGGCCTCGGTGGCCGTACGCAGCGCCTCTTCCCGCGCCTTGTTGATGAGCTGGTCCGCCTGCTCCGCCGCGTCCGCCCGGCGCTTGGACGCCGCCTCGCGCGCCTCGTCCAGCACCCGGTCGGCCTCCTGGCGGGCCTCGGAGCGCAGCTCCTCGGCCGCCGACTCCGCCTCGGCGCGCAGCCGTTCGGCCTCCTCACGGGTGCGGGCGGCGTACTCCTGCGCGGAGCCCAGCCGCTCGGCCGCCTCGGTACGCAGCCGCTCGGCCTCCTCGCCCGCATCGGCCAGCAGCCGGTCGGCCTGCTCGGTGGCCTCCTTGCGGCGCCGGTTGGCCTCCGTGGTGGCCTCGACGACGAGCTGCTCGGACGCCTGGGAGGCCTCGTTGCGGATGCGCTCGCTCTCGGTCGTCGACTCCGCCATGAGCCGGTCCGACTGGGCCGCCGCCTCCGAACGGATCCGGTTCGCGTCCTGCCGCGCCTCGGCCCGGGCCTTCGACGCGTCCTGCTCCGCCGACGTGAGGGCGTCGGACGCCTCCGTACGCACCCGCTGGCTGTACTCCGAGGTGTCCGCGCGCAGCCGCTCCGACTCGGTGATCGCGTCGGAGACCGTCCGCTCGGCCAGCGCCTTCGCGGCCTCGGTCTCCTCGTGGGCGTCCTGCCGCAGCCGGGCCGACTCCTCGTTCGCCTCCCGCCGCAGCCGGACCGCGTCCTCGGCGGCCCGCTCCCGCTCGGCGTGCGCGTCGGCGCGGACCCGGTCCGCCTCCTCCTGCGCCTCGGTACGGGTGCGCTCCGCGACGTGCTCCGCGGTCGAACGCAGCCCCGCGATCTCCTCCTCGGCCTGCTCGTGGAGACCGGCGACGGAGTCCCGCACCTGCTGCGCGGTCTGCTCGGCCGCCGAGACCAGCTCGGTCGCCCGGGCGTCCGCCTCCTCGACCAGCCGCTGCGCCTCGGCCTGCGCCTCCTCCACCCGCTTACGGGCGGAGGCCAGCAGCTCCTCGCTCTGCTCGCGGGCCCGCTCGCGCTCCTGCCCGGCCTCGGTACGGGCCGCGCCGAGGATCTCCTCGGCCTCCCGGCGGCGGCGCGTGGCCTCCTCCCGGGCGGCTTCCAGCGCCTCGGCGGCCTCGGCACCGACCCGCTCGGCGGCGGCCGCGGCCTCGGCCCGCACACGGTCGGCGCTCTCCTGCGCCTCGGACTTGAGCCGCTCGGCCTCGGCGGCCGCCTCCGTGCGCAGCCGTACGGCGATGGCCTCGCCCTCGGCCCGGGAGCGTGAGGCGTCCGCCGCGGCCTCGTCGCGCAGCAGCTCGGCCTCCGCCCCGGCCTGCTCGGTCAGCACGCGGACGCGCTCGGCGGCCTCGGCCCGCTGCCGCTCCGCCTCCTCGCTCGTCTCGCGGCGGATCCGCTCCGCCTCCGTACGCGCCTCGCCCAGCGCCTCCTCGGCGGCGGCGAGCCGGGTCTCGGCCTCGGTGTGCAGCCGGTTCAGCTCGTCGGCCGCCTCGGCCTGCCGGGCGGCGACCGCGCGCTCGGTCTCCTCGCGCAGCCCGGCCGCTCCCCGCTCGGCCTCGGCGGTGGTGGCCGCCGCCTGCTCCTCGGCCTCGGCCCGCAGCTTCTCGGCCTCGGCGCGGGTGCGCTCCAGCGTCTCCTCGGCCTGCTTGCGCAGGGTGGCCGCGCGCTCGGCGGCCTCGGCGCGGATGCGCTCGCTCTCGCCGTTCGCCTTGGTGCGCAGCTCGTCCGCGTCGGAGCGCGCCTTCGTCAGCAGCTCCTCGGCGGTACGGGCGCCCTCCTCCAGCTGCTGGACCGCCTCGCGGCGGGCCTCGCCCCGGATCCGCTCGCCCTCGGCGACCGCCTCGGAGCGCAGCTGCTCGGCCTCGCCGCGGAGCCGGCGGGCCTCTTCCTGGAGCTCGACCGTCTTGGCCCGGTACTCCTTGGTGTCGTCCTTGGCCGCGCCCTTGAGCTCGTCCGCCTGCTCGGCGGCCTCGCCGCGCAGCCGGTCCGCCTCGGCCTCCGCCTCGCGGCGGATCCGGTCGGCCTCCTCGCTCGCGGCCCTGGTGGTCGACTGCGCGTCCTCGGAGGCCTTGGTGAGGACCTCCTCGGCGCTGCGGGCGGCCTTGGCGAGCTGGGCCGCGGCGTCCTCGGCGGCCGCCGTACGGGCCTTCTCGGCCGCCTCCGCGACCAGCCGCTCGGCCTCGGCGCGGGCGTCGGCGAGGGCCTGCTCGGCCTCCTCCTTGAGCGCCTCGGCGCTCTTGGTGGCCTCGCCGACCAGCCGGGCGATCTCCGACTTGGCCGTACGGGTGCGCTGCTCGTTCTGCGACTCGGCACCGGCCAGCCGCTTGGCGGCCGCGTCCTTCGCCTCGGTGAGGACCCGCTCGGCCTCAAGGCGGGACTCCCGCAGCCGGGTCTCGGCCTCCTGGAGCCGCTGCTCGGCGGCCCGGTTCAGCTCGGCCGTCTGCTGGCGGGTCTGCGAGGTCTCCGCGGTGGTGCTGGAGCGCAGCTGCTCCGCGTGACTGGTGGCCTCCTGGGCCTGCGCGGAGGCGGCGCCCAGCAGGCGCTCGGCGTCCTTGCGGGCGCGCAGCAAAATCGCTTCCGCTTCGGCCCTGGCCGCCTCGGCCTCCGAGCCGACGCGCTGCCGGGTCTCCTCGGCCAGCCGGGCGGTCTCGGACCGCGCTGCGGCGAGCGCCTGCTCGGCCTCGGCGCGGGACTCGTCCAGCAGCCGGCGGGCCTGCGACTCGGTGCGGGCCCGCAGCTGTTCGGCCCAGGCGACGTTCTCGTTGACGTGCGACTCGACGGTCTGCCGGCGCTCGGCCAGCTCCTGGTCGAGCTGCTGCCTGCGCTGGACGGCCTCGTTGTGCAACTCCGCCTGCAGGCGCGCCTGGTGCTCGGCGTGCTCCTGGAGGATGCGCTGTGTCTGGGCCCGCGCCTCGCGCAGCTCGCGCTCGGCGTCGCTGCGCAGCTGCTCGGCCTGGATCTGCGCGTTCCGCAGGAGCTGTTCGGCCTGGTAGCCCATGTCCGCGCTGTCGTAGGCGGGACGGGTCGCCAGACTGCGCCGCGCCTCGTGCAGCTTGGCGCGCAAGACCTCGACCTGGTAGCCGAGGTCCTCGGCGTGCTGGACGGCCTTCTCCCGGTCGGTCTTCAGCCGGTCCATCTCGGCTTCGAACCGCGAGAGATGGTCGTCTTCAGCTCGGTGGCTCTCCTGGCTTTCGTAGCCCCGCACTGCGCGGTCCCATCCTTCCCCGAGCTCTCAACGTCGTTCGAGCAGGGGAGACCCCAACCCTGTTCGCAACGAGTACCGCTCGCCGACGAGCGGTCCCCCGGGGAATGGTGACAGACAAACGACGAGGACGCGGTACGGCCCCGACCCGGCCCCGGCCCGGAACCGCCCACTCTACCGGGCCAGGTATGTGCCGGGTCAGTGCTCCGGGCTGCTCGTGACCAGTTCGGTGAGGACACCGTGGCAGTCCTTGGGGTGCAGGAACGTGATCCGGGACCCCATCGAACCCGTCCTGGGCTCGTCGTACAGCACCCGGACGCCCTTCTCGCGGATGTCCGCGGCGTCCCCGTCCACATCCGCCGTACCGAAGGCGATGTGGTGGACGCCCTCCCCATTCTTTGCCAGCCACTTGCCGACGGCCGAATCCTCCCGGGTCGGCTCCAGGAGCTGGAGGTACGAAGCGCCCCCGTCCGAGGTCTCGTTGATCTTGAGCATGGCCTCCCGGACGCCCTGCTCCTCGTTGATCTCGCTGTGGAACACCTCGAATCCGTACGTGGCACGGTAGAACTCCACCGTCTTGTCCAGGTCGAAACAGGCGATCCCGATGTGGTCGATACGCGTCAGCATGGATTCAGCATGGCTTCGCTCCACCGCTCCCGCCACGGTTACACAACGTGCGCGCCGTCACACCGGCAGCCGGATGACGGGCGCGGTACCGCTCAGTACATTCAGGTAAACCCTCGTTCACATCCGATCCCAAGGGGCCGTGCCCATGCCAGCAACGACCGGTACCACCACCTCAGTGATCGTCGCGGGCGCCCGGACGCCCATGGGCCGTCTCCTCGGCTCCCTGAAGAGCTTCTCCGCGGCCGATCTCGGCGGGGTCGCGATCAAGGCGGCCCTGGACCGGGCCGGCATCGGCGGCGACCAGGTGCAGTACGTGATCATGGGCCAGGTGCTCCAGGCCGGCGCGGGCCAGATCCCCGCCCGCCAGGCCGCCGTCAAGGCCGGCATCCCCATGAACGTGCCCGCGCTCACCATCAACAAGGTGTGTCTCTCCGGGCTCGACGCCATCGCCCTGGCCGACCAGCTCATCCGGGCCGGTGAGTTCGACGTCGTGGTCGCGGGCGGCCAGGAGTCCATGACCAACGCCCCGCACCTGCTGCCCAAGTCCCGCGAGGGCTACAAGTACGGCGCGATCGAGATGCTCGACTCGATGGCGCACGACGGTCTCACCGACGCGTACGAGAACATCCCCATGGGCGAGTCCACCGAGAAGCACAACAGCCGCCTCGGCCTCGACCGCCTCGCCCAGGACGAGATCGGCGCCCTCTCCCACCAGCGGGCCGCCGCCGCCCGGAAGAACGGTCTCTTCGAGGCCGAGATCACCCCGGTCGAGATCCCGCAGCGCAAGGGCGACCCGGTCCTCTTCTCCCAGGACGAGGGCATCCGCCCCGAGACCACGGTCGAGTCCCTCGGCAAGCTGCGCCCTGCCTTCGCCAAGGACGGCACGATCACCGCGGGCACCTCCTCGCAGATCTCCGACGGGGCCGCCGCGGTCGTCGTCATGAGCAAGGCCAAGGCGCAGGAGCTCGGCCTGGAGTGGATCGCCGAGATCGGCGCCCACGGAAACGTCGCGGGCCCCGACAACTCCCTCCAGTCCCAGCCCTCCAACGCCATCCGGCACGCCCTGAAGAAGGACGGCCTGAGCGTCGAGGACCTCGACCTGATCGAGATCAACGAGGCGTTCGCCGCCGTCGCCGTACAGTCCATGAAGGACCTCGGCGTCACCCCGGACAAGGTCAACGTCAACGGCGGCGCCATCGCGCTCGGTCACCCGATCGGGATGTCCGGCGCCCGGGTCGTCCTGCACCTGGCCCTGGAGCTGAAGCGGCGCGGCGGCGGCACGGGTGCCGCGGCACTGTGCGGCGGCGGCGGCCAGGGCGACGCGTTGATCATCCGCGTCCCGGGCAAGTAAGTACCCGTACGGGTTCCAGGGCAGGGCAAGGCGAACGGAGCGGTGAACGTGGACGTGGACGTCCCCACGCTGGTCGAGCAGGCGCGAGCAGGCAGGCCGCGTGCGGTGGCCCGGCTGATCTCGCTGGTGGAGGGGGCGTCCCCGCAGCTGCGCGAGGTGATGGCCGCACTGGCGCCGCTGGCGGGTCATGCGTACGTCGTCGGCCTGACGGGCTCGCCGGGCGTGGGCAAGTCCACCTCCACCTCCGCCCTCGTCGCCGCCTACCGCCGGGCGGGAAAGCGGGTCGGCGTCCTCGCCGTCGACCCGTCCTCGCCGTTCTCCGGCGGCGCGCTGCTCGGCGACCGGATCCGGATGGCGGACCACGCCTCCGACCCCGGCGTCTACATCCGCTCCATGGCCACCCGGGGCCACCTCGGCGGCCTCGCCTGGTCGGCCCCCCAGGCGATCCGGGTGCTGGACGCGGCGGGCTGCGACGTGATCCTGGTCGAGACGGTCGGCGTCGGCCAGTCCGAGGTGGAGATCGCCTCCCAGGCCGACACCTCCGTGGTGCTGCTCGCCCCCGGCATGGGCGACGGCATCCAGGCGGCCAAGGCCGGAATCCTGGAGATCGGCGACGTCTACGTGGTCAACAAGGCCGACCGCGACGGCGCCGACGCCACCGCCCGCGAGCTGAACCACATGCTGGGCCTGGGCCAGTCCCGCGGCCCCGGCGACTGGCGCCCCCCGATCGTGAAGACGGTCGCCGCCCGGGGCGAGGGCATAGACGAGGTCGTCGAGGCCCTGGAGAAGCACCGCGCCTGGATGGAGGAGCACGGCGTCCTCGCCGAGCGCCGCACGGCCCGCGCCTCCCACGAGGTCGAGACGATCGCGGTGACGGCCCTCCGGGAGAGGATCGCGGACCTGCGCGGCGACCGCCGCCTGCACGCCCTGGCGGAACGCATCGTGGCGGGGGACCTCGATCCGTACGCGGCGGCCGATGAGCTGGTGGCGGGGGTCACGGGGGAGGGGTGAGGCGTTCCCCGGGCCGGGCCGCCGGAGAAGCCGCCCGCCGGGCCTGGCGGGCGGCTTCGACGTACTGGGGGGCGAACTTCATCACGTACGCCTCGGGTACCTCGTACGGAGACTCCCAGTACTCCGGCAGGAAGCTGTCGCCGTCCTCGAAGCAGCGGTGGCACGAGGCGCACCTCTCCGTCCGCCAGGCGTGGGCCACGGCCCGGACGCCGTCGATGACCGCGTCCAGCGGACCGTCCTCCCGGTACCAGCGGTGGAGATCCACCGCGCCGCACCCGGGACAGGCCACCGTGAGATCGGCAGCGGCCGGTTCGCTGTCGAACGCGGCCCGCCAGGCGTCCAGGAGCTCGGGCGCGACGATCCGCCACCCACCCGGACCGAAAAGAGCGAGCTCATCGGTCTCGAAGAGATCCATTTCCGCGGCTTCGACGGCACCGAGCGTCGTGCACTCGCCCGTCGCCAGGTCGACGCGGACGGGGCCGGTCCCGACCACCATGAACGACGGGTCGCCGGTCTCCAGGTAGCGGCGGTCCTGATAGCCGAAGTAGGCGTGGTCACCGACCACGGCCGAGTGGCCGTCGATGGGCACCAGCTCCACCTCACTGTTGAGGGGATCCTCGTCCACGTAGGTCCGGGCCAGTTCGGCGGCCTGTTCGTAACTGATCATCGGTCGGTCGCCAGGTCATAGCTCATCCATGACTCCTGAAGGGGGAGGAGGGAACGTTTCTCGCTTCGGAGGAGCGGCGGTAGCGATGACGGCCTGGAGGTCGAAGACGAGGGCCAGCCAGTAACGCCGCAGCTCCGCCAGCCGGTTGAAGATGTGCTCGGCACTGGCCCGCTCCCGCTCCCTGTCACCTCCGAAGTCCCGCAGGGAGGCGATGACTTGGTAGCGGTCGAACGGGATGCCCCGGTCTTCCACGTAGTCGTGGCTCAACTCGAGTTCGAGCCCGGTGCCACCGAGGTCCGCGCTGTAGTCCGCCGGCCCACGGGCGACCGGGAGCAGCCGGGTACCGAAAGCCGTCGCCACGTCCGCTGTCAGCGACTCCCCGGGGACACCGGGGTGGATGAAGATGCTGTGGTGGGAGGTCATAGCGGGCCGCCGTCCATGAGGTCGCCCACTTCCGACGCTCCCGACCGGCGGCGGAGCGGGCCTACGAGGGGCTTCATTCTGCCGCGCCCCGCGCCCCGCACCCCGCGCCTTGGCCGGGGCGCGGAACGGCCCCGTACCGCCACTGCGGTACGGGGCCGTGCTTCCTCGGGGGTGCCGAGCGGTGGACGTCAGTCGTCGTCGCCGTCGCGGTCGTCGTTCCGGTCGTCCGCGTCGTCGCCGTCGTCGTCCCGGTCCACCGTGACCTTGCCGGTCTTCGCGTCGACGTGGAGTTCGTGGTGCTTGCCGTCCTTGCCCGCGATGTCGACGTCCCAGCGCAGGACGTTGCCCCGGCGGCCGTCGTCATCGTCATCGTCGTCGTCCAGGTCGATCGACGTGATGCTGCCCGGCGCCGTCTTCAGAGCCGCCTCGGCCGCCCGGTTCAGGGAGACGGTGGAGGAGCGGGGCGCGTTGCGGTCGCGGTCGTCGTTGTCGTCGTCCTCGCGGGTCTTGAGGACCTTGCCGGTGGTGGCGTCCACCGTCACGTCGTGCCAGGTCTTGTCGGATCCGTAGACGTCCAGCTCCCAGACCGTACGGCCGTTGTGGTCGTCATCGTCGTCGTCCAGCCCCGCCTCGGTGACCGTGCCGGGGGCGCTCTTCAGGGCCGCCGCCACCGCCTGATCGAGGGTGATGCGGGAGTCCTTGCCGCCGGCCGTCCGCGTGGTCTCCTTGGCGTCGTCCGAGCGGTCGTCGCGGTCGTCGTCCCGGTCGTCCGAGCGCTCCGCGCCGGGCGTCGGCTGCTGGGCCGTCGTGCCGGTCCGGCCGTCGCTGTCGTCGTCCGCGAAGGCGACGGTGGCGGCGGCCGTGCCGCTGATGAGAACGGCCGCGGTGATCGCTGCGATGGTGACGTTGCGCTTCATGAGGTTCCTCCCCGAGAGCTGCTGTGCTGTGCTGTGCTGGTTGGCGGGTTCCACACTGCCGACCTGATGCTGAACGCAGCCTGAAGCCACCTGAAGGCGTCTTCAGGTGGAGTTTGCGAGGCTGTGCGCATGCGCCTGTTGATCGTGGAGGACGAGAAGCGTCTCGCGGTGTCCCTCGCCCGGGGACTCACCGCCGAGGGCTTCGCCGTGGATGTCGTGCACGACGGCCTCGAGGGGCTGCACCGGGCGAGCGAGGGCGGCTACGACCTGGTGATCCTCGACATCATGCTGCCCGGCATGAACGGCTACCGGGTCTGCGGTGCCCTGCGCGCCGCCGGACACGAGGTGCCGATCCTCATGCTGACCGCCAAGGACGGCGAGTACGACGAGGCCGAGGGGCTCGACACCGGCGCGGACGACTACCTGACCAAGCCCTTCAGCTACGTCGTCCTCGTCGCCCGGGTCCGCGCCCTGCTGCGCCGGCGTGGGGCCGGCACCGCCGCGCCCGTCCTGACCATCGGCACCCTTCGCATCGACACCGCCGCCCGACGCGTCCACCGCGGTGAGGACGAGTACGCCCTCACCGCCAAGGAGTTCGCGGTGCTGGAGCAACTCGCCCTGCGCGCCGGGCACGTGGTCAGCAAGGCCGAGATCCTGGAGCACGTCTGGGACTTCGCCTACGACGGCGACCCGAACATCGTCGAGGTCTACATCTCCACCCTCCGCCGCAAGCTGGGCGCCGCCTCCATCGTGACGGTGCGTGGCGCCGGCTACCGGCTGGAGGCGGGATGAGGTCCGTACGGGCCAGGGCCGCCATCGGCGCCACCCTGGTCGTCGCCGTCGCCCTGGTCGCCGCCGGGCTCGCCGTGCTCTCCGTCCTGCGGACCAACCTGATCGACCAGGCCGACCTCCAGGCGGAGGTCGCCGCCCGTGAGGTGGCCGGGCAGCTCGCCCTCGACACCGCCTACGCCGATCTGGACCTGGACGACGAGGAGGACCACCCGGTCCAGGTGACCGACGAGGAGGGGCGGGTCGTCTTCGTGTCCCAGGGGCTGCGCGCCATCTCCGGGACCGGCTCGGCCGGCGTCAGCCCCGTACCCTCCGCCTCGGTCGGTGCCACCCCTTCGCCCGGGGACGACGATGACGACGGCGACGACGATGACGGGGGTGGCAGCGGGCGGCCCGAGCGGGGCGAGGTCTCCTCCGACGACCCGGACTTCTCCGACGGCACCGCCACCGTGGACGGCAAGAAGGCCGACTACCGGTTCGCCGCCGTCGAGGCGACCACCTCCGCCGGAATCACCCTGACCGTCCACGCGGGCGCCCCGCTCGCCGCCGAGCAGGAGGCGGTGAACACCGTGCGCGGGGCCATGCTGACCGGGCTGCCGCTCCTCCTGGCCGTCGTCGCCGGGGTGACCTGGCTGGTGACCCGGCGAGCGCTGCGGCCCGTCGAGGGCATCCGCCGTGAGATGGCCGCGATCACCGCCTCCGAGGATCTGGCCCGCCGCGTCCCGGAGCCCGATTCGCGCGACGAGATCGCCCGCCTCGCCCGGACGACCAACGAGACGCTCACCGTCCTGGAGGCCTCCGTGGAGCGGCAGCGGCGGTTCGTCGCGGACGCCTCGCACGAGCTGCGCTCCCCGATCGCCTCGCTCCGCACCCAGCTGGAGGTGGCCGAGGCCCACCCCGAGCTGCTCGACCTCCCGGGCGCGGTCGCCGACACCGTACGCCTCCAGGTCCTGGCGGCGGACCTGCTGCTGCTGGCCCGGCTGGACGCGGGGGAGAAGCCGGGGGCTGCCCGGATCGAGGCGGGGGCGCTCGTCCGCGAGGAGGTGTCCCAGCGGACCGGCGACCGGATCCCGGTGACGGTGGAGGTCGCCGAGGGGGCGGCGTACGAGGTGAGCGGGTCGCGCGGGCAGCTGGTCCGGGTGGTCGGCAACCTGCTGGACAACGCCCAGCGCCACGCCGAGAACCGGATCACCGTCCAGGTGGCGGCCGACGGTCGCGGGGTGCGTGTCGAAGTCCGCGACGACGGGGCCGGCGTTCCCGAGGACGAGCAGGAACGGATCTTCGAACGGTTCGTCCGGCTGGACGACGCCCGCAGCCGCGACGACGGCGGTGCGGGTCTCGGCCTCGCCATCGCCCGGGACGTGGCCGCACGCCACGGCGGGACGCTCACGGTGCACCGGGCCCCGGAGGGCGGCGCGGCCTTCCGGCTGTGGCTGCCCCGCGCGGCCTGAACACGGCCTGGCCGGCGTCGTGAAGGCGTCGGCCAGGCCCCGTACGCCTACGGCTTCCCGCGCCGCCCCCGCAGGTGCTCCGCGATCGGCGTCAGCGCCGCGTGCAGCTCCGCGAGTGCCTCGGGGGAGAGCAGGTCCATGAAGTGGTTGCGCACCGATTCGACGTGGTGCGGAGCGACCTTGCGCATGGTCTCGGCGCCCTGCTCGGTGAGGACCGCGTACAGTCCCCGCCGGTCCGACTCGCAGTGGGTGCGGCGGACCAGGCCCGCGGTCTCCATCCGGGTGATCTGGTGCGAGAGCCGGCTCTTGGACTGCAGGGTGGCGGCGGCGAGGTCGCTCATCCGCATCCGCTGCTCGTCGGATTCGGAGAGGTTGACCAGGATCTCGTAGTCGTTCATGGTCAGGCCGAACGGCTGGAGGTCCTTCTCCAGCTGGTGCATCAGCAGCCTGCTGACGTCCAGGTGGGTGCGCCAGGCGCACTGCTCCGTGTCGCTCAGCCAGCGGGTGGCCGTCTCGGTCTCCATATATGGATTCTACCTAAGAAGTTGAAAGCCGGACGAAATTAACGGGTGTGACGACGGGCACCCCGGGCCCGCCGGAGTGAAGGCGGGCCCGTTGGCAAGGACCGACGGCTGGGCGCAGACGTTCGACGTCACACTCCGCAGCCTACCGCTCACAAGCCGAAGCGACGCTGGAGGTCCCCCAGCTGGCCGGGCATGCGCGGTGTGCCCCCGCCTCCCGGAGCGAACCCGCCGCCCGGGACTCCCGGCTCGTTCGGCACCGCGCCCGTCGCCTGCTCCGCCATCAAGGCTTCGCTGGACTGGAGCAGCACCGTGCCCGCCCCCACGAACTCGAACTGGTGCTCCTCGCCCGACGTGCCGCCGATGCCCGTCAGTGACCGGATTCCGCCCATCACGCCCGTCATGTACCCGTGGTCGTAGTGGTGGCACGGCGAGGGGCAGTCGGCCCAGCCCACCAGCGCCTGCGGGTCGACCCGCAGCGGCGGCTCCATGAAGACCACAGGACCGTTCGACGCGGCCACGAACTTCCCCGTACCGATCAGCGTCACGAACCCGGGCACGATCGACTGCTTCAGCGCCAGGGACGGCTCGTACGCCAGCAGGTTCCCCGAGCGGATCGTCAGGTTCCCGTCCTCCAGGTCGAAGGAGTTCACATCGAAGGCCCGGTCCGCGAGCAGCATTTTCCCGCTGCCCTCGGCCACCACCCAGTCGCTCGCGTGCAGCGGCGAATGGAAACTGGAGCGCACCAGCCGCTCGAACCGGCCGTGCCCGATGCCGTCGAAGTTGATCTGCCCGTAGTAGGCGATCATCTTCCCCTTCTGCAGGAACCACCGGCTTGCCTTGAGCTCCACGCAGAAGGTGTAGGAGTTGACGTTGTCGTCCGACGGCAGCGTCATCGGATCGAAGATCACGGGCGTGCTCAAAGCTTCTCCTCCGATGCCTGGACGTACACCGCGCCGTTCCCGCTCAGCTCCAGCTGGAACGCCTCGCCGGAGCCGCGCCCCACCATGTCCCGCCAGCCGACCGCGGTGGAGAGCTTGTTGCGGACCTCCCCGTGGTGGGCGACGTACGCCTGGGGGTCCACATGGACGTCCCGGCCCGGGGTGATCGGCAGCTCGATCACCCCGCCGTGCGCCATCACCGCGACCGCGCCGTGCCCCTTGAGGGTGGTGGTGAACAGTCCCTGGCCGGTCACCTGGCCGCGCACCATGCCCATCACGCCGCCCTGCGAGCCCATGAACATCGTGCCCTGCTGGAGGGTCCCGTCGAAGGCGAGGAGGCGGTCGGCCTCCACGTACAGGGTGTCGCCGGCCAGGTTGATCACCTGGATGTGGTGGCCGCCGTGGCCGAACATCACCGTGCCCGAGCCCTCCACCGTCATCAGCGGTGTCGCCTCACCCGTCACCCGGCGGCCGATCATCGAGGCGAAGCCGCCCTGGCCGCCCTGGATGTTCGGGGTGAAGGAGACCTCGCCCCGGTAGGCCAGCATCGCGCCGCGCTGGCTGAACAGCTTCTGGCCCGGGGCCACCGTGGCCTCGATCATCTTGGAGTTGATCTCCCGGAACGGCATCAGACATCGCCCCCGACGGTGTTGCGCTCGCTCGGCTGTACGTAGACCAGGCCGTCGCCCTCGAAGCGGATCTGGAACGCCTCGCCCGAGCCCTCGCCCATCAGCGTCCGGAAGTTCACCCCGGCCTGGAAGTGCTGCTGGAGGTTGCCCTGGTGGGCGATGTACGCGCCGGGGTCGACCATCAGCGGATACTGCGGGGTCACCCGCAGCAGCACCGCCGCGCCGTCCGACATGATCGCCGCCTGCCCGGTGCCCTCCACCGTGGTGGTGAACAGGCCGTTGCCGCTCGCCCCGCCGCGCAGCCCGGTGAACGTCGTCCCCGTGCGCAGCCCGGCGTCGGTGGCCAGCAGATTGCTCGCCTCCACGTACAGCTTGTCGCCGTGCAGCGCGACCAGGTTGATCTCGCTCGCGCGGTCGGCGAAGTAGCAGGTGCCCTGCCCGGACACCTCCATCACCGTCATCTGTTCGCCGGTCAGCCGGCGGGTCACCATCCCGCGGAGCCCCTCACCGCCGCCGGACAGTTTCTTGAAGGTCATCCGGCCGTCGTACGCGACCATCGAACCGTTCTTCGCCTTGACGCCATCGCCCGTCAGATCGACGGCGAGCGTCTTGCTGCCTTGGAGTCGGAACATCGCCACGCGACGAAGGTAGCCGCCCGTCCCACGCCCCGGCCAGGTCCTACGGAACCGTTACGCCCCTGATGCTCCCCTGATGCACACCCGGACCGGCCCTGATATGCGGCGATACGCGCAGCCGCGGACGGGGCGGGCCCCGGCGCCGGGGCCGGGCCGGCACGATGCCACAATGGGGGCGGCTTGTGCCTGGGTTCACAAGCCCACACGCCCCTCCCACCGAAGGTGCCCTCGTGGACATCAAGACCGCTTCCGCCCTGCACCGGCTGCGCCTCATCTCGCTTCCCGAGGCGCTCTCCTTCCCGGCGCTCCTCATTTTCGGCTCGCTGCTCATGCGGGTCTCGGACATCGACTTCCTGATGCCGCCCCTCGGCATGATCCACGGCGTCCTCTTCACGATCTACGTCGTGTTCCTGCTGGATGTCTGGATCAAGGCCAAGTGGCCGCTCAAGCGTGTCGCGCTCTTCTTCCTCCTCGCAGTCATCCCCTTCGGCGGCCTCTACGGCGACAAGCTCCTGAAGGGTTACGAGGCCGACGGCGTCATCGCCGCCCGCGCCCGCCGCGAAGGCACGGTCAGCGCATGATCGTCGCGTTCTCGGTCTCCCCGCTCGGTGTGGGTGAGGACGTCGGGGAGTACGTCGCCGACGCCGTGCGGGTCGTCCGTGAATCCGGGCTGCCCAACCGCACCGACGCCATGTTCACCTCCATCGAGGGGGAGTGGGACGAGGTCATGGACGTCGTCAAGCGCGCGGTGGCCGCCGTCGAGGCCCGCGCGGGACGCGTCTCCCTGGTACTGAAGGCCGACATCCGGCCCGGTGTCACCGACGGTCTGACCTCGAAGGTCGAGACGGTGGAGCGGTACCTCGCCCCCTGACGCCCCGTCCGGCATCCGCCGCTCCTCGTTCACCCGATAAGCCCCCGCCGCCACACGGCCGGGGGCTTTTCCGGCTCCGGATCAAAAACCGCTCACTCGGACCTGCCAAGTCGACACGCCGTTGTCCGTCCCCTTCTGTGGGGATATCAACCCGTTCGACAGTGGGAGGCACGGTGCGGTCGGAGGGCTACGACTACGACACCTACAGCCGGCTCGCGGGTCCGCTCACCGAGCCGGACCCCGAGGGATACCGAGTCCGGTACCGATCCCTGCTCTCGACGGAGAAACACCGAATAAGGGCCGTCCTCCTGATGACGCTGGCCCCGGTGCTCACCGGCGTCCTGCTGCTCTACCTGGTCTGGCCCACGCACTGGACCGAGCGGGAGAACGGGGAGCGGTGGCTCGTCGTCGCCGACACCGTGATGCTGGTCTCGATCGGCCTGATCGAGCTCTTCATGCTGGTCAACGTGGTCTCCATCGCGCACGCGACGATGGTCGCCAGGGACCCCGTACCCGTGACGCCCGAGCAGGGCACCCGGGTCGCGTTCCTCACCACGTACGTTCCCGGCAAGGAACCGCTCTCCATGGTGCGCGCCACCCTGAAGGGCGCGGTGCGCCTCACGCACCCCGGCCCGCTGGACATCTGGCTCCTCGACGAGGGCGACGACCCGGCAGCCCGGATGCTCTGCGCGGAGCTGGGCGTGCACCACTTCACCCGGCGCGGGGTGCCCGAGTGGAACCGTAAGAAGGGCGTCCACAAGGCGAGGACGAAGCACGGCAACTACAACGCCTGGATCGCCCTGCACGGCGACGCCTACGACTTCTTCGCCTCCGTCGACACCGACCATGTGCCGATGCCCAACTTCCTGGAACGGATGATGGGCTACTTCCGGGACCCGGACGTCGCCTTCGTCGTCGGACCGCAGGTCTACGGGAACTACGACTCGGCCGTCACCAAGGCCGCCGAATCGCAGCAGTTCCTCTTCCACGCGCTGATCCAGCGCGCGGGCAACCGCTACGGCGCCCCGATGTTCGTCGGCACCAACAACGTCGTCCGCGTCGCCGCCGTACGCCAGGTCGGCGGTCTCTACGACTCGATCACCGAGGACATGGCGACCGGCTTCGAGATCCACCGCCGCCGCAACCCCCTCACCGGACGCTTCTGGCGCTCCGTCTACACCCCCGACGTGCTGGCCGTCGGCGAGGGGCCCGCCTCCTGGACGGACTTCTTCACCCAGCAGCTGCGCTGGTCCCGGGGGACGTACGAGACGCTGTTCAAGCAGTACGGCAAGGCACTGTTCCGGGTGCCGCCCGGCCGGCTCCTCAGCTACACCCTGATGCTCGTCTACTACCCGATGACGGCCGTCAACTGGCTGCTCGGCGTGGGGAGCTGTGTGCTCTTCCTCTGGTTCGGCGCGTCCGGCACCCAGGTCGCCGCCTCCATCTGGCTGATGCTCTACAGCGACGCGGCGGCCCTCCAGATAGGGCTCTACCTCTGGAACCGGCGCCACAACGTCTCCCCGCACGAACCCGAGGGCTCCGGCGGCCTCGCCGGGATGGCCATGTCCGCGCTCTCCGCGCCGATCTACCTCAAGTCGCTCGGCTCGGCCGTGCTCCGTACCGACGGCCGGTTCGTCGTCACGCCCAAGGGCGGCCAGGTCTCCCCGGACCGGCTGCTCACCTTCCGGATCCACCTCTTCTGGGCCGCGGTCCTGCTCTCCTCGCTCGCCGCCTCCGTCTACCTGGACCACACCCATGTCGCGATGCGGACCTGGGCGGCGCTGGGGCTCGCGATATCCCTGTCCCCGGTCGCGGTGTGGGCCTGGACCGAGTGGCAGGACCGGCGTACACGGGCCCGCAGTGCCGTACCGGCACCCGCCCCCACTCCCGTACAGCAGCAGCCGCTGCCCGAGCCGGCGTTCGTCACCACGACGACCACCACCACGACCAGCGCCCCGGCGACCAGCAGCGCGAGTGCCGGTACCACCGCCACCACCACCGCAGGAGGGAACTGACCCATGGCCTACCGGCCTTCGAAGAAGATGCGGAAGACGCTCCTGGGCGGCGGCGCCGTGGTCGTGCTAGCGGGGCTCAACGCCCCGGCGGCACTCTCCTTCGCGGAGGACCAGTACCACGCGTACAAGATCGCCCAGCCGAAGTACCAGGCGGAGTACGGCTCCTGGCAGCGGGTCGACATCCCGAAGGAGTACCGGACCAACGCCATCCATGCGGCGCTCCTGCACACCGGGAAGGTGCTGATCGTCGCGGGCTCCGGCAACGACGAGAAGAACTTCGACGCGGGCACCTTCGACACCGTGCTGTGGGACCCGGCCGAGAACGTCTTCCAGAAGATCCCCACCCCCGAGGACTTCTTCTGCGGCGGCCACGCCCAGCTCCCGGACGGGCGGCTGCTGATCGCCGGCGGCACCGCCCGCTACGAGGTCCTGGACGACAAGGTGAAGCGGGCCGGCGGCGGCATGCGGGTGAAGAACGAGAACCCGGACAAGCCGCTGAAGCTGAAGAAGGGCACGGTCTTCCGCTCGCCCTCCGGTGTCGAGTACGCCGCCAAGTTCGACGTCACCGTGCCGAAGGCGAAGCGCGAGTTCGAGGTCGACTACTTCAAGAGCGGCCAGATGAAGCCGTGGAAGACGAAGGTGACGGCGGCGGAGCAGCGGGTCTTCGTGGAGGCGCTGAACGACGGCCCCGACGCGGTGGCGACCGACGCCGCCCAGTACGAGATCGTCGGCCTCAAGGGCAAGGCGGCCGACAACTCCTACGGGCTCGCCGAGAAGATCACCATGGACAAGCAGGACTTCCAGGGGATCAGGGCCGCCTACGAGTTCGACCCGACGGCGGAGAAGTACATCCCGGTCGACCCGATGAAGGAGGCCCGCTGGTACCCGACGCTCGTCGGCCTTGAGGACGGCAAGGTGCTCGCCGTCTCCGGCCTCGACGACGTCGGCGCGATCCTTCCGGGCGACAACGAGGTCTACGACCCGAAGACCAAGAAGTGGACCAAGGGCCCCTTCCACTACTTCCCGACCTACCCCGCGCTCTTCCTGACCAAGGGCGGCAAGCTCTTCTACCCGGGCGCCAACGCCGGTTACGGCCCGGCGGACAAGGGGCGCGAGCCGGGGATCTGGGACCTGAAGAAGAACACCTTCACCAAGGTGCCCGGTCTGACCGACACCGACGAGCTGGAGACGGCGGCCTCGCTGCTGCTGCCGCCCGTGCAGGACCAGAAGGTGATGGTGCTGGGAGGGGGAGGAGTCGGCGAGTCCAAGAAGTCCACGGCCCGCACGGCCGTCATCGACCTCAAGCAGGAAAGCCCGGCCTTCACGGCGGGGCCCGACCTGCCCCAGGGCACGCGCTACCTGAACAGCGTGATCATGCCGGACGACACCGTCTTCACCAGCGGGGGATCCGAGGACTACCGGGGCCGCGGCAACAGCAACATCCTCAAGGCGCAGTCCTACGACCCCAAGAGCAACACCTTCAAGGAGGCGGCCGAGCCGACCGTGGGCCGCAACTACCACTCCGAGGCGCTGCTGCTGCCCGACGGGCGGGTCGCCACCTTCGGCTCCGACTCGCTCTACGGCGACAAGGACAACACCAAGCTCGGCAAGTTCGAGCAGCGCATGGAGGTCTACACCCCGCCCGCCCTGCACCGGGGCAAGGACAGGCGCCCGGTGATCGGGGAGGGCCCGGAGGCGGTCGAGCGCGGTGCGACGGTCACCTTCGAGACCGCCGACGCGGACCGGATCGCGACGGCCCGGCTGATGCGGCCGAGCGCGGTCACGCACACCACGGACGTGGAGCAGCGCTCCATCGAGCTGGGCCTGAAGAAGGGGAGCGGCGAGGTGAGCGTGAGCGTGCCGGACGACGCGACGCTGGTGCCGCCCGGCTGGTACATGCTCTTCGTCACGGACACCGACGGCATCCCGTCGGAGGCGAAGTGGGTCAAGGCGTCCTGAACCCGGAGGCCTTGACCGGGTACGAGGACCGGGTGCCGGGGCTTCGCCCGGCGGTTCTCAGGACTTGGCGCGCCGGGCCAGCCCCAGGGCGTACTCCGGCCACCAGGTGCCCGCCTCGGGCCCGCCCCGGCAGGTGCCGTCCGACTCGCCGGGCCGCTTGATCCACAGGTAGGCGTCGAGCCGGTCGTCGCGGGTGTCGGTGGTCGGCGGCGTGCCGAGCGCCCTGCCCGGCGGGTTGCACCAGGCTTCGGCGCGGCCTCCGGTCAGCGGGCCGCCGCCGTTGCGGCTGGTGTCGATCACGTAGTGCGCGCCGCCGACGGAGTCGGAGAGGAGGGCCCCGTACTCCTTGACACTCGCGTTCGACTGGAAGTTGGAGACGTTCAGTGAGAAGCCGTCGGCCCGGTCGATCCCGGCCAGCCGCAGCGGCTCCGCGATCTTGTACGGTTCCACGATCCAGTCCGGGTTGCCCGCGTCCAGGTAGACCTTGGTCCGCGGCTTGGCCTTGAGCGTGTCCACGGCCTCGGAGAGCAGCTGGTAGCGCTCGGCGTGGTGCTCGGGCGGGGTGCAGCCGTCCGCGATGTGGGGGAGCGCGTCGGGCTCCAGGATCACGGTCGCCGGGGCGTCGCCGATGGCGTCGGCGAACTCCCCGATCCAGGTCCGGTAGGCGTCCGCGTCCTTGGCCCCGCCCGCGGAGTAGAGCCCGCAGTCGCGGTGCGGAATGTTGTACGCGACGAGCAGGACGTTCTTCTCCGTCCCGGACGCTGCCTTCGCGGCGGCCCGGATCTCCGGCGCCGGACCGTCCCAGGCGGGCCAGAGCGCCACCGGCCGGTCGGCGATCCGCCGCAGCGCCTTCGCGTCCTCCTCGCGGCCCTGCCGGTCCCAGGCGCGCACCTGGCGGGCCGCGTCGCTGTTGGGGTCCACCCAGTACGGGGACGCCGCGCTCGGCGCGGGTTCGCCGCGTACGGGGTCGGCCTCGGCGGCCGTGGGAGTCGCGCCGCCCGGGGCGGAGCAGCCCGCCGTGAGGGCGGCCGCCAGGGCGACGGAGGCCAGGGCGGGGAGAACGCCGAAGACTCTGCGGATGGTTCTGCGGCCGGACATCCAGCCCCCTCGGACGACGGTGGCTCACGGATACGGATACGGAATACGGGCTGCGGGCTGCGGGATACGCATACGGGGCGGCGTACGGGACGCCGAGGCGCACACAGGGAAACGTGAGCAATCGTGACATAACGGTCACCGAGAGTGGCGTCACGACACCATCCGTCACCGGCCACCGCTCAGGTGGATGCGGCCAGCGCGATCCCCAGCGGCGTGCGCTCGTACAGCACCTGGTGTCCGTACCGCCTCGACGTCAGCAGCCCCGCTCCCCGCAGCACGGACAGATGCGCCGATACGGAGGAGGGGGCCAGGCCCAGCCGGTGGGCCAGGGCGCTCGTCCCGGCGGGTTCGTCCAGCGCGCACAGCACGTCCGCCCGGACCCGGCCCAGCAGCCGGGCCAGGGTCTCCGGCGTCCGCTCACCGGCCCCGCTCCACAGCCCGCCGATCCCGCGCGCCGGGTAGATCACCGCCGGCTGCCACGGCTCCTCGAAGCCGCCCACCACCTCCGGCCAGACGAAGACGCTCGGCATCAGCACCAGCCCCTGCCCGCCGAGCACCCGCTCATGGTCGCCCCGCGTCCCCGTCACCGTCAGCGTGGAGCCGCTCCACCCCAGTTGCGGGCTCACCTCGCCCAGCAGCCGTTCGAAGCCGCTCTCCGCGAGCCGCCGGGAGTGGTAGGCGATATCGGCCTCCAGCAGCGCCCGCAGCCGGGGCCAGTGCGGGGCGATCAGCACCCGCCAGGCCTGCTCCAACAGCCCGGCCAGCAGCTGTACGGCCCCGGCGGGGTCGGCCAGCAGCCGCCGCCCCACGGCCGACCCCGAGGCGCCGGGCCGCTCCGCGAGGGCCAGGGCCATGTCCGCCCGCGCCACCTCCGGATCCACCGCCCGTACGCCCGCGATCTCCTCCTCGAACGTCGCCAGCGGCCCCACCGGCGGCGGGCAGAGGAAGTCCGGGTTGTGGCCGCCGTCCGGCATGAGCAGCCAGAGGGGTTCCAGGTCCAGGGCCGAGGCGTCCGTGCGGATCCGCCGGAGCCAGGGCAGGTGGTACCCGTGCCGGTGCGGGCGGGCCAGGGTGCGCACGGCCTCCTGCGTCTCCCAGAGCGGGGAGAGCGCGAAACGGCAGCGCAGCAGGTCGCTCTCGCCGAAGTGCAGCCGGAACGGCATACCGCCCTCGCCCCCGCTCACGCCGAAGATTCGTACCCGGCCGAAAGTCTAGGGTGCGCGGCCGTCCCGCCCCAGGCTCTCCCCATGTCCCAGGGATCCTCCACCGCCCCGCCCGCCGGGTACCGCGCGGTCTTCGCCGTCACCGAGTTCCGGGCCGTCTTCGCCGCGCACCTGCTCTCGCTCCTCGGCGTCGTCGTCAGCGAACTCGCCCTCACCGTCCTCGTCTACGACCTCACCGGCTCCCCGCTGCTCAGCGCCCTCACCTTCGCGCTGGGGCTGCTCCCGTACGTGATCGGCGGCACCCTGTTCGCCGGGGTCGCCGACCGCTACCCGGCCCGCCGCGTCCTCGTCCTGTGCGACCTGATCTGCGCGGCCTGCGTCGCCGTGATGCTGCTGCCCACCACCCCGGTCGCCGGACTCCTCGCGCTGCGCTGCCTGGTGGCCGCCGTCGCGCCGGTCTTCACCGGGACCCGGATGGCGGCCCTCACCGACATCCTGGGCGACGGCGACCTCTATGTCCTGGGCCGGTCCCTCCTGCGGATCGTCTCGCAGAGCGCGATGCTCATCGGGTTCGGCGTCGGCGGGGTGCTCCTCACCGCGCTCTCCCCGCGCGGGGCCATCGCCGTCACCGTCGTCACGTTCCTCTGCTCGGCCGTCCTGCTCCGTTTCGGTACGCGTGACCGTCCCGCCCGGGCCGGTTCGGGCGGCGGCGCCCTGCTGACGGAGTCGCTGGCGGGGGCGCGCCTGGTTCTGGCGGACCGCCGGGTCCGGGCGCTGATGCTGCTGTTCTGGCTGCCGCCGATGTTCGTGGTCGCCCCGGAGGCGCTCGCCGCCCCGTACGCGGACGGGATCGGTGCGGGCCCGGCCGCGCTCGGGCTGCTGCTCTGCGCGATGGCCGTGGGGCATGTGGGGGCCGAGCTCTTCGTGGGGTCCGCGCTCCGGCCCCGTACCCGTTCCCGGATCGTGCTGCCGGTCGCCGCCGTGGGGCTGCTGCCGCTGGTCGTCTACGCGGTCCGCCCGGGGCTGCCGCTCGCCCTGGCCGCCCTCGCGCTGGCCGGGATGGGCGCGGCCTATGTCATCGGGCTCGACCAGTGGTTCGTGGATGCCGTGCCCCCGGAGCTGCGCGGCCGGGCCATGACGCTGCTCACCGCCGGGCTGATGACGATCCAGGGCGCCGGAATGGCGCTGGCGGGCCTCGCGGCCGAGTTCTTCCCGGTGCACCAGGTGGTCGCCGGATCCGGAATCATCGGTACCGTCTGCACGCTCCTCGTCGTCGCCGAGGTCCGCAGGACGGCCCCCGGTCAGATGTCCGATACCGAAGGACGAGACGGGGCTGACCGGCATATGACCAGTCGGTAAGGTCGGTGCCGTGCCGAAGCCGCTCAGCCTTCCTTTCGATCCCATCGCCCGTGCCGAGGAACTCTGGCATCAGCGCTGGGGGCCCGTGCCCTCCATGGGGGCGATCACCTCGATCATGCGGGCCCAGCAGATCCTGCTCGCCGAGGTCGACGCCGTCGTCAAGCCGTACGGCCTGACCTTCGCCCGGTACGAGGCGCTGGTGCTGCTCACCTTCTCCAAGGCCGGTGAGCTGCCGATGTCCAAGATCGGCGAGCGGCTGATGGTGCATCCCACCTCGGTCACCAACACCGTGGACCGGCTGGTGAAGTCCGGCCTGGTGAGCAAGCGCCCCAACCCCAACGACGGCCGCGGCACGCTCGCCTCGATCACCGACAAGGGGCGCGAGGTGGTCGAGTCGGCCACCGAGGACCTGGTCGCGATGGATTTCGGGCTCGGGGTGTACGACTCCGAGGAGTGCGCGGAGATCTTCGCCATGCTCCGGCCGCTGCGCGTGGCGGCGCAGGACTTCGACGAGGCGTGAACACGGCCCGGGGGGTGCGCGAAGATCGCCCCGGACGCCCGGATACGCTCGTGTCCATGAAACAGAACGTGCTCACCCGCTACCGGGTGATGGCTTACGTCACCGCGATCTGGCTGCTCGTCTTCACGGTGGCGATCATCGCGAAGTACGCCTTCGACACCGGCGACACCATGGTGATCTCCCAGATCCACGGCGTGCTGTTCATCGTCTACGTCATCTTCGCCTTCGACCTCGGCTCCAAGGCGAAGTGGCCGTTCGGCAAGCTCCTGTGGGTGCTGGCCGCCGGCTGCATCCCCTTCGCCTCCTTCTTCGTCGAGCCGAAGGTCAGCCGCGAGGCCCAGGCGCTGGTCACCAAGCCCGCCGCCGAGCCCGCGAAGGCCTGATCCGCACGGCACCCCGACCGCCCCGCGTGAAAGCGCCGGGCGGTTTGCCATCGACATTTACTAGGACGTCCTAGTAAATTCGAAACATGGACGCTGACGCGATCGAGGAAGGCCGCCTCCGCTGGCAGGCCCGTTACGACAAGGCCCGCAAGCGCGACGCGGACTTCACCACGCTCTCCGGGGACCCGGTGGAGCCCGCGTACGGGCCCCGCCCCGGCGACACGTACGAAGGGTTCGAGCGGATCGGCTGGCCGGGGGAGTACCCCTTCACCCGCGGGCTGCACCCGACCGGCTACCGGGGACGCACCTGGACCATCCGCCAGTTCGCCGGCTTCGGCAACGCCGAGCAGACCAACGAGCGCTACAAGATGATCCTCGCCGCGGGCGGCGGCGGTCTCAGCGTCGCCTTCGACATGCCGACCCTGATGGGCCGCGACTCCGACGAGTCCCGCTCGCTCGGCGAGGTGGGCCACTGCGGGGTCGCCATCGACTCCGCCGCCGACATGGAGATCCTGTTCAAGGACATCCCCCTCGGTGACGTCACCACCTCGATGACGATCAGCGGCCCCGCCGTCCCCGTCTTCTGCATGTACCTGGTCGCCGCCGAGCGCCAGGGCATCGACCCGGGGGTGCTCAACGGCACGCTCCAGACCGACATCTTCAAGGAGTACATCGCGCAGAAGGAGTGGCTCTTCCAGCCCGAGCCCCACCTGCGCCTCATCGGCGACCTGATGGAGCACTGCGCCCGCTCCATCCCCGCCTACAAGCCGCTCTCCGTCTCCGGCTACCACATCCGCGAGGCCGGGGCGACGGCCGCGCAGGAGCTGGCGTACACCCTCGCGGACGGCTTCGGCTATGTGGAGCTCGGCCTCTCCCGGGGCATGGACGTCGACACCTTCGCCCCCGGTCTCTCCTTCTTCTTCGACGCGCATCTCGACTTCTTCGAGGAGATCGCCAAGTTCCGCGCCGCCCGCCGCATCTGGGCCCGCTGGATGAAGGAGACGTACGGCGCCAAGACCGACAAGGCGCAGTGGCTCCGCTTCCACACCCAGACCGCCGGGGTATCGCTCACCGCGCAGCAGCCGTACAACAACGTCGTACGCACGGCCGTGGAGGCGCTCTCCGCCGTCCTCGGCGGCACCAACTCGCTCCACACCAACGCCCTGGACGAGACCCTCGCGCTCCCCTCCGAGCAGGCCGCCGAGATCGCGCTGCGCACCCAGCAGGTGCTGATGGAGGAGACCGGCGTCGCCAATGTGGCCGACCCGCTGGGCGGTTCCTGGTACGTGGAGCAGCTCACCGACCGGATCGAGGCCGAGGCCGAGAAGATCTTCGACCAGATCAAGGAGCGCGGCACCCGGGCCCACCCCGACGGGCAGCACCCCATCGGGCCGATGACCTCCGGCATCCTCCGCGGTATCGAGGACGGCTGGTTCACCGGCGAGATCGCCGAGTCCGCCTTCCAGTACCAGCGGGCCCTGGAGAAGGGCGACAAGCGGGTCGTCGGCGTCAACGTCCACCACGGCTCGGTCACCGGCGACCTGGAGATCCTCCGGGTCAGCCACGAGGTCGAGCGCGACCAGGTCAGCCAGCTCACCGCGCGCAAGGCCGCACGTGACTCCGCGAAGGTGACGGCCGCCCTGGACGCGATGCTCGCCGCCGCCCGGGACGGCTCGAACATGATCGCGCCGATGCTGGACGCGGTACGGGCCGAGGCCACGCTCGGCGAGATCTGCGAGGCGCTGCGCGAGGAGTGGGGCACGTACACGGAGCCGCCGGGGTTCTGAGGTGCGCCACGTTCCCCGGCCCGCACGCACGCGGGCCGGGGAACACCGCCGTCAGCCGGGCAGCCCCCGGCAGTACAGGGCGTCCGGTGTGCCCGCCCGGCCGACCGCCGTGGAGAAGGCGATCCCCGCCGCGTACTCGTCGGCCCGGCACTGTGCCTTGTGGAAGCCCGTGGCGTAGTCCCCGCCCTCGCCCGAGGACGGCCGGCTGTCACCCCGGTCGTCCCACAGCGTGCGGCCGGGCCCCGCCAGCGCGATCCGGGCCGGAGAGCACAGGACGGCCGACACCCGGTCGCCGCGGACGCTGTAGCCGGTCATGAACTGCCCCTCCGCGCACTGGTACTTGGTGAACCCGCGCGCCCAGTCCGTGGTGACGCCCGCCTCGGACGTCACCCTGCTCAGCGCTCCGGACGCGCCGAGAGCGGCAGCCCCGGCATCCGTGCAGAGCCCGCCCTGCCCGCGCCGGCTGATACCGATGAGACGCTGGTCGTCCGGGCAGGTCAGCTTCCGGGCCCCGCTGTCCCAGTCCGCCGCCGCCCGCAGCGAGCGGTTCGCGTCCGCGTGCGTGGCCTTCAGCATCGACCAGCTCCGCACCGGCTCCACCACGCCCTGCCGGCCGGACGCGGAGGCCAGTGCACGCCAGGAGGCGCCGCGCCAGTCGTCGGTGTCCAGAACGCTGCGCCGGGTGCCGTCCGCGGCGTAGCGGATCAGCCCCCACTGGTTGCCGCGGTCGTTCTCGTGGAAGCCGACGAGGGGCCAGTAGGCGAAGTCGAGGTCGTGCTCGACGAGGAAGTCCACCGTGTCGGTGAACCAGGCGCGGTCCCTGGCGTCGGCGTCCTTCGCCACCCCGAACTCGCTGATCCACACCGGAGCGGTGAAGTGCTGGTCGGGTGTGCCGGCCACATAGGCGGCGCTGCGGCGCATCTCGGCGAACAGCTCCGTCCGGCCCAGGTCGCGGTAGCGCGGATCACTGGTCTCCCCGATCCCGGTCGCGCCGCTGTGCCGGGGGCCGGTGTAGCCGTAGTAGTGGGCCGCGTAGACCAGTTTGTGGGAGCGCACCAGGGTGTGCGAGAGCGTGGCGACGGGCTTGAGGTGCGGGCGGTCGCGCCAGAAGCCGTCCACCGGGATACCCGCCCAGTTGATGCCCTCGATCATGATGAGCAGGTCCGGGTTGGCGTCCTTGAGGATGCGGTCGCCCGCCTGCTGGGCGGCGGCGGCCCAGTCGTGTGCGTCACCGAGCCCCCAGTTGGGGTCGTCCCACACATCGCGGCGCACCTCGTTGCGCAGATCGGCACCGACCACCCGGGGGTTGGAGCGGTAGCGCTCGGCCAGCAGCAGCCAGTCGTCCACCCACTTCTGTGTGCTCTGGCCGCTGTTCCACCGCTCGCTGCCGTCCACCCCGCAGCACCAACGGCTCTTTGTGCTGTGGTTGTTGAGGATCACCGCGAACCCGGCGTCCGTCAGCGCGCCGACCGCCCGGTCGAAGACCTCCAGCGGGCGCAGTCCGTTCAGCTGGGGATTGGCCGTCAGCCCGGACACCGGCTGGGTGTCGCCGATCATCTCGTTGGAGAAGGGCAGGCGCACACTGTTCAGTCCGAGCCGCCGGAAGTCGGTGATGATCTCGGCCATCGGCATCCGGTCGAGGCCGAGCGGCGCCCGGTGCCCCACCTCGCCCGCGTGGTTGTTCGCCGGGTCGTCCGGTGAACCCTCGCCGTTCCAGGTGCCGCTGGAGCCGTGCCAGTTACCGGACCTGAGCTTGAAGCGCCGGCCGTCCGCGTCGACGATGTAGCGGCCCCGGGTGCTCAGCGGGGGAGTCCAGCCCGGCAGCGGCGCGGGGTCGGCGGCCGGTGTTGTCGCGGCGGCGGCCGGCTCCGGCCGTTCCGGGCGGGCGGTGGCCGAGGTGGGGGAGAGCAGCGCTCCGGTCAGCAGAAGGACGAGCGGGGCCAGTAAGCGCGTACGCACGATGCGACTCCTCTGGTCGGAAGGATCGCCCCGACCCTAGGGTCCGCACCGCCATACTTGTAGTGCTCCTGTCAGTACTGCTACGCCGTCTGCGCCCCCGACAGCCCGAGCAGCAGCAGCGTGGTGAACCCGCTCGCCCACTCGGCGTCCACCGGCTCGGCGCTCACCAGCGTGCGGTGCACCACGGCTCCCGCGATCACGTCGAAGATCAGGTCCGCGTTGCGGGCGGCGGTCGACGCGTCGTCCTCGTACCGCAGCTCGCCGCGGGCCTGGGCGCGTTCCCGGCCGAGCAGCACCAGCCGCTTCTGGCGGTCCACGATGGCCGACCGGATCCGGTGGCGCAGCGAGTCGTCGCGGGTGGACTCGGCGACCACCGCCATCAGCGCGGTCCGGGTCTCCGGCCGCTCCAGCAGGGTGGCGAACTGGAGCACCACGCCCTGCACATCGGCGGCCAGGCTGCCCCGGTCGGGGAGCTCCAGCTCGTCGAAGAGCACGGCCACCGCGTCCACGACCAGCTCGTTCTTGCCCGCCCAGCGCCGGTAGAGGGTCGTCTTGGCGACCCCCGCCCGGGTCGCCACATCGCCCATGGTCAGCTTCGACCAGCCGAGATCGACCAGGGACGCGCGTGTCGCCTCCAGGATCGCGGCGTCGGCCGCGGTGGAGCGCGGACGTCCTGTTCGGGGGGCCGGGGGGTCGGTGTGGCTCATGATGCGGCGACCATACCGGCCGGTAGGGATGGTCGTTGCCCCCCGGTCTCCGTGAGACAGATCACCGGGGTGGCCTGTTCCGGGGGGCCGGTCGGCAGTTACGCTACGGGTCGTAGCGTAAGGAAGGCGGTCAGGCCGCTCCCGTACGCCACGAACGAGCGACAGCCACCGGGGTCTTCACGAAGACCCCAGGCGCCGGGTGGGGACCCGGAGCCGCACGGACCGGCCGGATGGGGATCCGGAAGGTCCACCCGGGTCTTTCAGGGGCCCGTCTCCGTTTCACCGGGGTCTTTTCGGAGCCCCGCCGGGGTCCTTCGGGGCCCCCGGGACCGTCTCTGTCCGCCCGCCCGGCACACCGGCCGGTGCCGCGGACGGGTCCGGTTCCCGCATCGCTTTCCGGAACGGTGTGCTCAGGGGGGAGGATGTACGTATGCAGCCTAGGAACATGTCCATGAGCGGCGTCGTCGACCTCGCCGCTGTCAAGGCGGCCGGCGAGGCCAAGGCCAAGGCGGAGCAGGCCCGTGCGCAGGCCGCCCGTACAGGGGGCGCCGGTGCCGTGGCGCCCGCCGCCCTGGTGATCGACGTCGATGAAGCAGGCTTCGAGCGCGATGTCCTCCAGCGCTCCGCCGAAGTACCCGTCGTCATCGACTTCTGGGCCGAGTGGTGCGAGCCGTGCAAGCAGCTGGGCCCCCTGCTGGAACGCCTGGCCGTCGAGTACAACGGCCGCTTCCTGCTGGCCAAGGTCGATGTCGACGCCAACCAGATGCTGATGCAGCAGTTCGGCATCCAGGGCATCCCGGCGGTCTTCGCCGTCGTCGCCGGGCAGGCCCTCCCGCTCTTCCAGGGCGCGGCCCCCGAGGCCCAGATCCGCGAGACGCTGGACCAGCTGATCCAGGTCGGCGAGGAGCGGTTCGGTCTCACCGGGATCGCCGTCGACCCGGACGGGGTGCAGGACGCGGCCCCGGCCGAGGTGCCGGCCGGCCCGTACGACGCCCTGCTGGAGGCCGCCGCTTCGGCTCTCGACGCCAACGACTTCGGCGGCGCCGTGCAGGCGTACAAGAACGTGCTCACCGACGACCCGGCCAACCCGGAGGCCAAGCTCGGCCTGGCCCAGGCGGAGTTGCTGGCCCGGGTGCAGACGATGGATCCGCAGGCGGTCCGCAAGGACGCGGCGGACAACCCGGGCGATGTGGACGCCCAGGTCGCCGCCGCCGACCTGGATCTGGTCGGCGGCCATGTCGAGGACGCGTTCAGCCGGCTGGTCGAGGCGGTCCGCCGCAACACCGGCGACGAGCGGAACACCGCCCGGCTGCGGCTGCTGGAACTCTTCGAGGTGATCGGCCCGGACGACCCCCGGGTCACCGCCGCCCGGACCGCGCTGGCGCGCGTGCTGTTCTGATCGCGAGCTGATTGTGCCGATGTGACAAGACGGCCGTGATACCCCTCGGGGATCACGGCCGTCTTGCTGTCCGAACGCTAAGAGACATCCTTGCTTTACTAAAACTTGACAATGAGAACTGCTGTTACTGGCAGTAAGTCGACGGGGTCGCTCTGTCCCGTTTCTGTTGAGTTTCCCGCCATTTTGATGTCCCTTTCGTGCCACCCTGTGTGGCCGAATGATGTCGCCCGGTCGCGGCATGGTTATCAGGTCGTTACTGGCAAGTAACGAACCCCCTTGTGCGGCGGCCCCGAATGCACCACGATCGGCCACGCTCGGTCCCATACCTTCAGCCCGGCCTCCAGCCGGTGCGGGAGGGTCTGTTGGGTCCCCACCGAGTGGGCCGGCGGCAGTGGCGCCGGCCGTGGACAGGGGGGTTCCCGCCGACAGACGGGGCCTGTCCGACCGGCTGCACACACCGTGCAGCCAGTGGTTGTCGCTCGGGGGTGAACGCCGGTGCAGCGGATGCGGTACATGTCTCCGTCTGCGGGCGCTCTCCTTCCCGAGGACGTAGCACTTCTCCCATCCCAGGCCGGGTCTCGCACCCGGCCGGAGATGTACGTCCGAGAAGAAGGAGCAAGTTATGAGTTCCCAGGTTCGCGGTGGGACGAGATGGAAGCGTTTCGCTCTGGTCATGGTGCCGAGCGTCGTCGCGACCGCTGCGGTGGGTGTCGGTCTCGCACAGGGTGCGCTCGCCGCGTCCTTCGCGGTGTCCGGCCAGAGCTTCAAGGTCAGGACCGACAAGCTGGTGGGCGAGGACTTCGTCCAGTACGGCAGCGTCGCTGTCGGCAAGAGCCTTGACGGCAAGGAAGCCGCGCACCCGGTCGCGGTGTCGGGCTTCAGCAAGGCCACGATCACCAACATGTGCCAGTCGGTGGTCACGCCCAAGGTGCCCTTCGGCATCGGCAACGTCAGCCTCAAGCTGACGGCGGGTACCGACCCGGAGAACCCGGTCGTCGCGACCAACCTCTACCTGGACGTCGCGCAGCTCGACACCGACGCCTACTTCGAGAGCATGGACATCGGTGTCGCGGCCCAGGACCTCGGTGGGCCGGGCATCCAGCCCGGGACCGAGAAGCAGGTCAACCCGCACGGCTTCGGGCAGCGGGCCAAGAAGGCCACCCTGACCGACGTGGAGCAGACGGCGTGGGCGACCACCGCCGGCACCTTCAAGCTGAGCAACCTGAGCCTGAAGCTGCACAAGGGCGTCGAGGAGTGCTTCTAGGCACTCGCCCGGGTGGCCGGAGCGACCCGGCAGGGCTTCCGGCCGCCCACCCTTTCTCTTCTCACAGCAGTACCGGTTCCAGGGAGCTGTTTTCCATGAGCCCCGAGTCCACAGGGCAGAACAAGCACAACCTCACCGTCTACCGGCGGGGATTCCGTACCTGGCGGGGTAACCGGCCGTTCTGGGCGGGTCTGTTCACCATGCTGGGCGGTGCGCCCATCGCCTACTTCCCGTACGCCGATCTCCAGCTCGGCAACATGACGCTGGCGATGTCCACCACGGCCGGCGCCGGATCCCTGATCATCGGGGTCCTGCTCATCACGCTGGGCCTGACGATGTGGTTCCACAGCATCGTCCGGGTCTTCGCCGGTGTCGCGGCCATCCTCCTCGCGCTGATCTCCATACCCGTCGCCAACATCGGCGGCTTCGTGATCGGATTCCTCTTCGCGCTCATCGGCGGAGCCCTGTCCATTTCCTGGGCGCCGGGCGAGCCGCAGGCGGACGCGCAGGACCCGGAAGCCGCCCCCTTGCCGCTGGACAAGCAGCAGCCGGAGAGCGAGTACGCAGAGGGGGCCCTGCACGGCGCGACCGTTCCGCCGCAGCAGCCGGGCGACCACGACACGGCCTCCGGCTACGGCACGGCCTCCGGGTACGACGGGGGGACACATCGTGCGGGGTGACGACGGACAGCGGACCGACGCCCACCCGGGCGACGACCTCCGCGAGCGCAGGGGCCCCCGCCACGCGGCCCCCAAGAAGTCGCTGCTGACCAAGTTGCACATGCCGAGCGGCAAGAAGGCGTTGGCGCTCGCCGCGATGCCGACCGCGGTCTTCGTCGGCATGGGTCTCACCCCCAAGCTCGCCATGGCCGACGGCAACTCCGACATCCCCTTCGCACCGGGACCGTGCGTCACCCGGTCCGACGAGCCGAGCGAGTCCGAGTCCCCGAAGGCCACCCCGACCCCGTCGGCGACGCCCACGGACGGGCAGGGCCAGGGCGAGGAGCCGGGCCAGGACGACGGCGCGACCCCGAAGCCCACGGAGAGCGGCACGGCCCCCGAGGACCCGGCGGCCGGCGAGAAGCCCGCCGACAAGCCGAGCGCCACCCCGACGCCCACCAAGTCGAAGAACCCCCTCGACCCGCTGGGCCTGGGCGACGCCCTCAAGGACCTCTTCGACCCGGACAAGGGCAAGGACAAGGCCGAGGAGAAGCCCGCGGGGACGGCGAGCCCGTCCCCGAGCCCCACGGCGGAGTCCCCGACCCAGGCCGACAAGCCGAAGGCTCCGGAGAAGGACGCGGCGAACGACCCCGCGAAGGACGCCTCGGACAAGGCGAAGGAAGAGGCCGGAAAGACGGCCGACGCCATCCGTGAGGCCGCCGAGAAGGCGGGCAAGGACGTCAAGGAGCTCGACGACGACGTCAAGGGACTCGACCCCAAGAAGGACGAGGACATCCCGGACGGCGCCAAGCCCCGCTTCCCCTGCCCCGAGCCCGACCCGGAGGCGCTCGCCGCGGCGTCCCTGGAGCCCGGTATCCCGCTGCTGCCGACCGAGCCGTGGGTCCTGGAGTCCTCGCTGCTCACGCTCAACGGCCTGGACTACAAAGGGATCGTCGAGGTGAAGAGGGCGGACGGCTCCATCAAGAAGGTGCTGAAGTTCACCGCGAGCTCCATCGACATCAAGGACCTCCACCAGCTCACCACCGGCCCGGTGGGCACGACGGGCCATGTCACGTCGAGCCCCGGCTCCACGTCGACG
This sequence comes from Streptomyces microflavus, assembly GCF_014650075.1. Lineage (GTDB taxonomy): Bacteria > Actinomycetota > Actinomycetes > Streptomycetales > Streptomycetaceae > Streptomyces > Streptomyces microflavus. Next base: position 263,997 of record NZ_BMUG01000004.1, read on the forward strand.
ATCCGCAACGGCACGGTGACGATGTACACGGAGGAGCTGAAGGGCAACCTCTTCGGCCTCATCCCGATCACCTTCAACCCGCAGACCCCGCCGCCCCTGAACGTCCCCTTCGCCTTCTTCACCAAGGTCAAGGTGGTCCAGGCCGGCCAGTTCGGCGGCTCGCTCAGGGTCCCGGGCCTGAAGAACTACTTCACCGGCGGCAAGGGCTAGCCCCGCCACCACCCGATCCCGTCCGGGAGCCGCACAGAGCCGTGGGCCGTACCCCCTTCAGGAGGGGTACGGCCCACGGTCATCTGTCGTGGAGCACAGCGGGGCGGGTCACCGGCACCACGGTGAGCAGTCCGTCCAGTCCCCTGAAGTCGTCGGGGTTGGTCGTGAACAGGGGGAGCCCTTCGGCGATGGCGATCGAAGCGATCATCAGGTCCGCGACGCGTCTTCTCGGCTTGCGGCCCACGGAGATGACGGCCGCACACACCCTGCCGTAGACACGGGCGGCCTCCACGTCGAACGGGATGGGATCGAACTCGCTCTCGGCGCGCTGGAGGACGTCGAGTCTTCGGCCCCGCTCCGCGTACTCGTCGTAGTCGCTCTGCTCGTCGTTCCTGCGGACCTCGTGGGGACCGGCCGAGAGCTCGGCGAGCGTGATGGTGGTGATCCCCACCTCGGCGGGCAGTTCCTCAGGGGCGATCCACTTCCGCAGGATCATGATGCTCGTGTCGAGCAGGCCCCGCTGGTGGAGGGCGGACGCGTCGGGAGAAGGCTCAGCCGGCATACCGGTCGCCCTGCCCCTGCTCGGCAGTGCTGTCCTGATCCTCACGGAAGGCATCGAGCGAGATGTCCGGGGCAGAACGGGACAGTGCCGAGAACTCTTCCCGGGGTACGAAACGTCTGCGCCGCCGCAGAGGGATCAATTCACCGATGCGATGACCGTCGCGCGTCACGGTGAACGCCTTGCCGTTCTGCACGGCGTCCATGATCTCTTTCGACCTGTTGCGGAGATCCCGTTGGGTGATCTCGGGCTGGGCGCTCATGGGGGCCATGCTACCCAGGCATGCCATGGTGTGCCACAGGGTGCTACGGTCCCCGTCCGGCCGTCGGCCTGCCCGGCCCACTCCGACCGACCGCGAGGGGCGGTGCTCCGGATCTCTCCGGAGCACCGCCCCTCGGCGTCGTTCAGCTGCGGGACTAGCCCTGCTCGCCGCCCAGGTGGTGGACCCGGACCATGTTGGTGGTGCCGGGGATGCCGGGGGGCGAACCGGCGGTGATGATCATCGTGTCGCCGGTGTTGTAGCGGTTCAGCTTCAGCAGCTCCGCGTCGACCAGGTCGACCATCGCGTCGGTGTTGTCCGCGTGCGGGACGACGTGCGACTCGACGCCCCAGCTCAGCGCGAGCTGGTTGCGGGTGGACTCGTCCGTGGTGAAGGCCAGGATCGGCTGGGCCACGCGGTAGCGGGAGAGGCGGCGGGCGGTGTCGCCGGACTGGGTGAAGGCGACCAGGGCCTTGCCGTCCAGGAAGTCCGCGATCTCGCAGGCCGCACGGGCCACCGAACCGCCCTGGGTGCGGGGCTTCTTGCCGGGCACCAGCGGCTGGAGGCCCTTGGAGAGCAGTTCCTCCTCGGCGGCGCAGACGATCTTCGACATCGTCTTGACCGTCTCGATCGGGTACGCGCCCACCGACGACTCGGCGGACAGCATGACCGCGTCCGCGCCGTCCAGGATCGCGTTCGCGACGTCGGACGCCTCGGCGCGGGTCGGCCGCGAGTTGGTGATCATCGACTCCATCATCTGGGTCGCCACGATCACCGGCTTGGCGTTGCGGCGGCACAGCTCGATGAGGCGCTTCTGCACCATCGGGACCTTCTCCAGCGGGTACTCCACCGCCAGGTCGCCACGGGCCACCATCACACCGTCGAACGCCATGACGACGCCCTCCATGTGCTCGACCGCCTGGGGCTTCTCCACCTTGGCGATGACGGGGACCCGGCGGCCCTCCTCGTCCATCACCTTGTGCACGTCCTTGACGTCGTCGGCGTCCCGGACGAAGGAGAGGGCGACCAGGTCGCAGCCCATCCGCAGGGCGAAGCGCAGGTCCTCGATGTCCTTCTCGGAGAGGGCCGGGACGTTCACCGCCGCGCCGGGCAGGTTGATGCCCTTGTGGTCGGAGATGACACCGCCCTCGATGACGATGGTCTTGACCCGGGGGCCGACGACCTCGATGACCTTCAGCTCGACGTTGCCGTCGTTGATCAGGATCGGGTCGCCCTTGGTGACGTCGCCGGGCAGACCCTTGTAGGTCGTGCCGCAGATCGACTTGTCGCCGGGGACGTCCTCGGACGTGATGGTGAACTCGTCCCCGCGGACCAGCTCGACCGGGCCCTCGGCGAACTTGGCCAGGCGGATCTTCGGGCCCTGGAGGTCGGCGAGGACGCCCACCGCGCGGCCGGTCTCGGCGGCCGCCTTGCGGACACGGTCGTACCGGCCCTGGTGTTCCTCGTGGGTGCCGTGACTGAAGTTGAAACGGGCCACGCTCATGCCGGCCTCGATCAGAGCGACGAGCTGCTCATGGGAGTCGACGGCGGGACCGAGGGTGCAGACGATTTTGGAACGGCGCATGAGGCGGATCCTATCGGTTTGTTTCGCTGCGGAATATTCCGTCTGGTGGAAGATACAAAGGGGCGCGGGGGTGCTCAGTTGTCGACCTGTCCGAGGCCCCGGATCAGGACGAAGCGGGCTCCTCGACGAGCGCGAAGGTCTGGTCGGCGATCTCCAGCTCCTCGTCGGTCGGCACCACGGCGACCGCGACCCGCGCGTACTCCGGCGAGATCAGCCGCGGCTCACCGGACCGTACGGCGTTGAGGTCCGCGTCCACCGCGAGGCCGAACTCCTCCAGACCCGCGATGGCAGCCTCCCGCACCGGAGCCGAGTTCTCCCCGACCCCCGCCGTGAACGCCACCGCGTCCACCCGGCCGAGCACCGCCGCGTACGCGCCGATGTACTTCTTCAGCCGGTGGATGTAGATGTCGAAGGCGAGCGCGGCCTGCTCGTCGCCCTCCTCGATCCGGCGGCGGATCTCCCGCATGTCGTTGTCACCGCAGAGCCCGACCAGCCCGCTCCGCTTGTTCAGCAGGACGTCGATCTCGTCCGTCGACATGCCCGCCACCCGCTTCAGGTGGAAGACGACCGCCGGATCGATGTCCCCGGAGCGCGTACCCATCACGAGCCCCTCCAAGGGGGTCAGCCCCATCGAGGTCTCCACGCACCGCCCGCCCGCGACCGCCGAGGCGGATGCCCCGTTGCCCAGGTGCAGCACGATGACGTTCACGTCCTCGGGAGCCTTGCCCAGCAGCTCGGCCGTCTTCCGGGAGACGTACGCGTGCGAGGTGCCGTGGAAGCCGTAGCGGCGGATGCGGTGCGCGTCGGCGGTCTCCACGTCGATCGCGTACCGGGCCGCCGACTCCGGCATCGTCGTGTGGAACGCCGTGTCGAAGACCGCGACCTGCGGCAGGTCCGGGCGCAGCGCCTGCGCCGTACGGATGCCGGTGATGTTGGCCGGGTTGTGCAGCGGGGCGACCGGGACGAGGCGCTCGATCTCCTTGAGCACCTCGTCGGTGATCACGGTCGGCGCGCTGAACTTCAGCCCGCCGTGCACCACCCGGTGCCCGATCGCGGCGAGTTCGGGGGAGTCGAGGCCGAGCCCGTCCGCAGTCAGCTCCTCGGCCGCCGCCTTCAGCGCCGCCTCGTGGTCCGGGATCCGGCCCGTACGCTCACGGGGCTCCGCGCCGCCGCCGGTCAGCGGGGTGTGCACCAGCCGCGAGGTCTCCTCGCCGATCCGCTCGACCAGGCCGGAGGCGAGCCGCGAGCGGTCGCGCATGTCGAGCAGCTGGTACTTCACCGAGGAGGAGCCGGAGTTGAGGACGAGGACGCGGTGCGGTTCCACAGGGGCTGCCGTGCTTTCGTGGTCGGAAACAGAAGGAGTCGTCATGCGGGGCGCTCCTCGCCCTGCGCCTGGATCGCCGTGATGGCCACCGTGTTGACGATGTCCTGGACGAGCGCACCCCGGGAGAGGTCGTTGACGGGCTTGCGGAGCCCCTGGAGCACCGGGCCGACCGCCACCGCGCCCGCCGAGCGCTGCACGGCCTTGTAGGTGTTGTTGCCGGTGTTGAGGTCCGGGAAGATCAGTACGGTGGCCTGCCCGGCCACCTCCGACCCCGGCATCTTCGTCGCCGCCACGGACGGCTCGACCGCCGCGTCGTACTGGATCGGCCCCTCCACCCGCAGCTCCGGCCGCTCCGCCCGCACCCGCTCGGTCGCCTCGCGCACCTTGTCGACGTCCGCGCCGGAGCCGGAGGTCCCGGTGGAGTACGACAGCATCGCGATCCTCGGCTCCACCCCGAACCGGGCGGCGGTCACCGCGGACTGCACCGCGATGTCCGCGAGCTGCTCCGCGTTCGGGTCCGGGTTGACCGCGCAGTCGCCGTAGACGAGGACCTTGTCGGCCAGGCACATGAAGAAGACGGAGGAGACGATCGAGGCGTCCGGCTTGGTCTTGATGATCTCGAAGGCCGGGCGGATCGTCGCGGCGGTGGAGTGCACCGAGCCCGACACCATCCCGTCGGCCAGCCCCTCCTGCACCATCAGCGTGCCGAAGTAGTTCACGTCCGCCACCACGTCGTACGCCAGCTCCACCGTCACCCCGCGGTGCGCGCGCAGCTGCGCGTACCGCTCGGCGAAGGCCTGGCGCAGCTCCGAGGTCTGCGGGTCGATGATCTGGGTCTCGGCGAGGTCGATGCCGAGGTCGGCGGCCTTCTTGCGGATCGTGTCCACGTCGCCGAGGAGGGTGAGGTCGCAGACGTCCCGGCGCAGCAGGACGTCCGTCGCGCGCAGCACCCGCTCCTCGCCGCCCTCGGGCAGGACCACGCGCTTGCGGTCGGAGCGGGCCTGCTCCAGCAGCTCGTGCTCGAACATCATCGGCGTGACCCGGCCGCTGCGGGCCACCGAGATCCGCTCCAGGAGGGCGCCGGTGTCGACATGTCGCTCGAAGAGGCCGAGTGCGGTCTCCGCCTTGCGGGGCGTCGCCGCGTTCAACTTGCCTTCGAGGGTGAAGAGTTCGGCCGCCGTGGGGAAGGAGCCACCGGCCACCGAGACGACCGGGGTCCCCGGTGCGAGCCGGGCGGCCAGCGTGAGTATCTCCTCGCCGGGACGCTCGTTCAGGGTCAGCAGGATGCCCGCGATGGGCGGGGTGCCGGCGCTGTGCGCGGCCAGCGAACCCACCACCAGGTCGGCCCGGTCCCCGGGCGTCACGACCATGCAGCCGGGCGTCAGCGCGTTCAGCAGGTTCGGCAGCATCGCTCCGCCGAAGACGAAGTCCAGCGCGTCCCGGGCCAGCCCCGCGTCGTCGCCGAGCAGCACCGTGCCGTCCAGGGCGGCGGTGATCTGGGCGACCGTCGGGGCGGAGAGCGCCGGGTCGTCCGGCAGTACGGAGACGGGCACCGGCAGCCGGGCCGCCAGCCGCTCCGCTATCACCGCGCGGTCCTCGGGCGCGACCCGGTTCACCACCATCGCCAGCACGTCGCAGCCGAGTCCGGCGTAGGCGCGGTAGGCGTTACGGGTCTCGGCGCGGACGGACTCCGCGGTCTGCCCCTTGCCGCCGACCACCGCGATCACCGAGGCGCCGAACTCGTTGGCGAGGCGGGCGTTGAGCGCCAGCTCGTCGGGGAGCTGCGTGGCGGCGAAGTCGCTGCCGAGCACGAGGACCACCTCGTACTCCCGGGCCACCTGGTGGAAGCGCTCGACGAGCAGGGAGACCAGCTCGTCGGTCCCGCGCTCCGCCTGCACGGTGGAGGCCTCGTGGTAGTCCAGGCCGTAGACGGACGCGGGGCTCTGGGAGAGCCGGTAGCGGGCCCGCAGCAGCTCGTAGAGCCGGTCGGGCCCGTCGTGGACCAGCGGGCGGAAGACCCCGACCCGGTCCACCTGACGCGTCAGTAGCTCCATGACTCCCAGCTCGACGACCTGCCGGCCGTCCCCCCGGTCGATCCCGGTCACGTACACGCTGCGCGCCACGCGTGCTCTCCCGTCGTTGTGCGGTGCCGCGACCCGCGGTCCGTCCAGGACGTGGGGGTTCTCCCCGCGCTGTCCCCGGCGCTCCGAGGGGTGCGGCATTGGCCTGCATTGCCTCTTGACGATACCTGCGCGGGCGGCTATGTCGCCCGCCGGAGGATCCTGCCCCCGGATCCCTCCTACCCGCTTCTGCGGCCCGCCCGGCCGAAAGCGCGGCGGGCCTGCCAGGCGTGGGACAATCGACCTGGTTCAGGGCACGGGGGCCGCCTCGGTCGGCCCCCGGAAAAGCGCGACTAGCGAGCAGGAGACACACCTCGATGCGCATCGGAATTCTCACCGCGGGCGGCGACTGCCCCGGCCTGAACGCAGTGATCCGGTCGGTCGTCCACCGGGCCGTCGTAGGCCACGGCGACGAGGTCATCGGCTTCGAGGACGGCTTCAAGGGGCTGCTCGACGGCCACTTCCGCCCCCTCGACCTCAACGCGGTCAGCGGCATCCTCGCCCGCGGCGGCACCATCCTCGGCTCGGCCCGCCTGGAGCGCGACCGGCTGCGCGAGGCCGCCGAGAACTGCGAGGAACTGGCCCGCCGTTACGACCTCGACGCGCTCATCCCGATCGGCGGCGAGGGCACGCTCACCGCGGCCCGGATGCTCTCCGACGCGGGCATGCCGGTCGTCGGCGTCCCGAAGACCATCGACAACGACATCTCCGCCACCGACCGGACCTTCGGCTTCGACACGGCGGTGGGTGTCGCCACCGAAGCCATAGACCGTCTCAAGACGACCGCCGAGTCCCACCAGCGGGTGATGGTCGTCGAGGTCATGGGCCGCCACGCGGGCTGGATCGCGCTGGAGTCGGGGATGGCCGGCGGCGCCCACGGCATCTGCCTGCCCGAGCGCCCCTTCCAGGTCGACGACCTGGTCAAGATGGTCGAGGAGCGCTTCGCCCGCGGCAAGAAGTTCGCGGTCATCTGTGTCGCCGAGGGCGCGCACCCGGCCGAGGGCTCCATGCCGTACGCCAAGGGCGCCATCGACCAGTTCGGCCACGAGCGCTTCCAGGGCATCGGCAACCGCCTCGCCGTCGAGCTGGAGGCCCGGCTCGGCAAGGAGGCCCGGCCGGTCATTCTCGGCCATGTCCAGCGCGGCGGCACGCCCACCGCGTACGACCGGGTCCTCGCCACCCGCTTCGGCTGGAACGCGGTGGAGGCCGTGCACCGCGGCGACTTCGGCCGGATGACGGCCCTGCGCGGCAACGACATCGCCATGGTGCCGCTCGCCGACGCGGTCACGCGGCTCAAGACGGTCCCGGCGGAGCGGATGTACGAGGCGGAGTCGGTCTTCTAGCCGTCCGCGGGGTTCACGCCGGCGGGGTTCACACCCCGGCCGTCCGCCAGAACTGGTCCACTACCCGGGCCAGGAACGCCCGTCCCGCGTCGCCCGTCGTCGCGGACCGTTCCTGGCCCGTGCTGCTCCAGCTCAGGGTCGAGACCATCAGGGCCTGGTAGTCGGCGTGCAGCTCTTCCAGGACGTCCTGGATCTGCGCCCGGTCCAGCGGGACGATCTTGGCCACCGGGCGGACGTACGCCTGCCAGCGCGTGGTGACCGCGCTGGTCAGCAGCTCGGCCAGCTCCTCGTCGCGGCCCGTCGCGGTGAGGAACTGCGCGGGCGAGAGGCCGAGCGCCCGGCAGAGCGCGGAGGACTGCCGCTCGTTGCCCTTCCAGCGCCCCGTCTCCTCCATCCGCAGGTACGAGGCCCCTGTCATCCCGAGCTGCCGCGCCAGGTCGTCCACGGAGAGCTCCCGGCTCATCCGGTGCTCCCGCAGGGTGGCGGCGGCGGCCAGCAGCTCGCCGGGGGCGCACCACAGGACGCCGGCCAGGGCGGTCAGTTCGCGTTCGCCGGGGGTCGCGAGGCCGCGTTCCCAGGCGACGACGGTCTCGGCGGGGATCCGGAGCCCGTACTGGGCGGCGAGGCCGTAGGCGACATGGCCGGGCGCCATCCCCAGAGCCTCACGGAGTCGGCGCGCGGCGGGGGCGTTGAAGGGCGGGGTGGGGTGCACGGCCCCACCGTAGAAGTCCATTTCCGTCCTGGCTACGGTCTGTTCTGTACAGAACACGCTTCGTAGGAACCTCCTAGCGCGAACCGGGCGGGCGGTACGCAATCAAGCGCCCCACCAGCGCTTTCCTTACCGCCGGTACCACCGCCCCACCACCTCCGTGCGCCCTTGCGGAAAGCGCTTGCCGTATGCCCCGGTAGCCGGTGTTCAGCGGCCGCCGGACAGCCAGCGGTAGTGGAGCTCCGGTCGGCCGACCTGCCCATAATGTGGACGCCTCGCCGCGCTCCCCACGGTCACCAGGTGTTCCAGATAGCGGCGCGCGGTGATCCGGGAGATCCCGAGCCGCTCCCCGGCGGCCGCCGCGGTCACCCCCTCGGCCGACTCCCGCAGGACCCGGGTCACCGCCTCCAGGGTCGGCCCGCTGAGCCCCTTCGGCAGAGCGGCCGGGTGGGCGACCCGCAGCGCGCCCAGCGCCCGGTCCACCTCCTCCTGCCCGCTGGCCTCACCTGCGGCGCCCCGGAACTCCGCGTACCGCACCAGCCGGTCCCGCAGCGTGGGGTACGTGAACGGCTTCAGCACGTACTGCACGACCCCCAGCGACACCCCCTCCCGCACCACGGCAAGGTCCCGCGCCGAGGTCACCGCGATCACGTCGGCCCCGTGCCCGGCGGCCCGCAGCGACCGCAGCAGCCCGAGCCCGTGCCCGTCGGGGAGGTACAGATCCAGCAGGAGCAGGTCCACCGGGGTCCGCTCCAGCACCCGCACGGCCTCCGCCCGGGTGTGGGCCACCGCGGCCACCGTGAAACCGGCGACCCGCTCCACGTACATCTGGTGCGCGTCGGCGGCCACCGGATCGTCCTCCACCACCAGGACCCGGATCACGCCGTCACCTGCTTCTTGTGAGCGGCTGTCGTACGGTCCCCGAGCGGCAGCCGTACGGTGAACCGCGCCCCGCCCTCCGGCGCCCGGTCCAGCTCCACGCTCCCCCCGTTGCGGTGCGCGGCCTGCCGCACCAGCGCGAGGCCGAGCCCGCGCCCGGCCCCGTGCGTCGACCAGCCGCGCCGGAACACCTCGTCCTCCTCCTCGGGACCGATGCCCGCCCCGGTGTCCGAGACCCGCAGCAGCAGCTCCCGGTCATCGGCGAGCGCGGTCACGGTGACCCGGGCCCGCCCGGCGCCGGTCCCGCCCGTACGCTGCGCGGGCACGGCCCCCGCCGAACCGAGGCCGTCACCCTCCGAGGCCGCGTCCACCGCGTTGTCGATCAGATTGCCGAGGATCGTCACCAGATCCCGCTGGGCCAGCGAGGAGGGCAGCGCCCCGTCGTCGATCAGGCTGTCCTCCGCCAGCTCCAGCTCCACCCCGCGCTCGTTCGCCTGGGCCGCCTTGCCCAGCAGCAGCGCGGCCAGCACCGGCTCCTCGACCGCGCCCACCACCCGGTCGGTCAGCACCTGGGCCAGCTCCAGCTCCGCCGTCGCGAAGTCCACCGCCTCCTCCACCCGGCCCAGCTCGATCAGCGAGACCACCGTGTGCAGCCGGTTCGCCGCCTCGTGGGCCTGGGAGCGCAACGCCTGCGTGAAACCGCGCTCGGAGTCCAGCTCACCGGAGAGCGCCTGGAGCTCGGTGTGGTCCCGCAGGGTCACCACCGTGCCGCGCCGCTCACCGCCCACCACGGGACGGGTGTTGACGACGACCACCCGGTCCGCCGTGAGGTGCAGTTCGTCCACCCGCGCCTCGGATGCCAGCAGCGCCCCGGTCAGCGGGGCGGGCAGGGCCAGCTCGTCCACGGTCCGGCCGAGGGCCTCCGTCTCCGGGGTGATCCCCAGCAGCTCCCGCCCCGCGTCGTTGATCAGAGCGATCCGGCGCTGCCCGTCCAGCATCAGCAGCCCCTCGCGCACCGCGTGCAGGGTGGCCTGGTGGTAGTCGTGCAGCCGGCTCAGCTCGGCCGCGTTCATCCCGTGGGTGTGGCGCCGCAGCCGGGCGTTGATCACGTACGTGCCGATCCCGCCCAGCGCCAGCGCCCCGCCCGCCGCCAGCGCCAGGGCGCCGAGCTGCTCCCGTACCTGCGAGGAGACCCGGTCCACCGTGATGCCCGCGCTGACCAGGCCGATGATCTCCTTGCCGTCGCGGACCGGGGTCACCACCCGTATCGAGGGCCCCAGCGTGCCGGTGTACGTCTCGGTGAAGGTCTCCCCGCGCAGCGCCTCCTCGGTGTGGCCGAGGAAGGTCTCACCGATCAGCGACGCGTCGGGGTGGGTCCAGCGCACCCGCTCGGTGTCCATGATCGTGACGAAGGCGATCCCGGTGTCCCGGCGCACCTGCTCCGCGTACGGCTGGAGTACGGCGGAGGGGTCCGGGGTAAGGATCGCCTCCCGTACGGAAGGGGAATCGGCCACCGCCACCGCCGCCGCCCGCACCTGCCGGGTCGCCGTCTGCTCCGCCTGCGCCGAGCCGGAGACGTACGCGAAGACCGCGCATCCGGCCACCACCGCGGCGATCAGCACGACCTGCATGGCGAAGAGCTGCCCGGCCAGGCTGCGGGGTCGGGTACGGGGGAGGCGCATGCCTCACAGTCTGCCTCGTCGGACCGCGCTCTCCCAGTGGCTCGAAAGCGCCTGTGAACGATATGAACGCAAGGGTGACCGGGGTCACAGGGCGGTGGATAGTCACCGGAGCCCCCAGGGACGGGGGCGAAACCCCTGACCGAGCCGAGGAGCCCCACGATGGCCGTGGCAGCCAAACAGCGGGACCGTACCCACTACCTGTACATCGCCGTGATCGCCGCCGTGGCGCTCGGCATCCTGGTGGGCTTCGTCGCCCCCGGGGTGGCCGTCGAGCTCAAGCCCATCGGCGCCGGCTTCGTGAACCTGATCAAGATGATGATCTCGCCGATCATCTTCTGCACGATCGTGCTGGGCGTCGGCTCGGTGCGCAAGGCGGCCAAGGTCGGCGCGGTCGGCGGCCTGGCGCTGGGCTACTTCCTCGTCATGTCGACCGTCGCCCTCGCCATCGGCCTGCTGGTCGGCAACTTCCTGGAGCCCGGCTCCACCCTCCACATCACGGAGGCGGCCCGCGCCGCCGGTGAGAAGCAGGCGTCCGGCGCCAGCGAGTCCACCGTGGACTTCCTGCTCGGCATCATCCCGACCACCATCGTCTCCGCCTTCACGGCGGGCGAGGTGCTCCAGACCCTCCTGGTCGCCCTGCTCGCGGGGTTCGCGCTCCAGGCGATGGGCTCGGCGGGCGAGCCGATCATCCGCGGCATCACCCACATCCAGCGCCTCGTCTTCCGCATCCTCGCCATGATCATGTGGGCCGCCCCGGTCGGCGCGTTCGGCGCGATCGCGGCGGTGGTCGGCGAGACCGGTCTCGACGCCCTGAAGTCCCTGGCGATCATCATGATCGGCTTCTACGTCACCTGCGGGCTCTTCGTCTTCGTGGTGCTCGGCGCGATCCTGCGCCTGGTCGCCGGGGTGAACCTGCTCTCGCTGCTGAAGTACCTGGGCCGCGAGTTCCTGCTCATCCTGTCCACCTCCTCCTCCGAGTCCGCCCTGCCGCGGCTCATCGCGAAGATGGAGCACCTGGGTGTCAGCAAGCCCGTCGTCGGCATCACCGTGCCGACCGGCTACTCCTTCAACCTCGACGGCACCGCGATCTACCTCACGATGTCCTCGCTCTTCATCGCCAACGCGATGGGCGACCCGCTGAGCGCGAGCGAGCAGATCTCGCTCCTCGTCTTCATGATCATCGCCTCGAAGGGCGCGGCGGGCGTGACCGGCGCGGGTCTGGCGACCCTCGCGGGCGGGCTCCAGTCGCACCGCCCCGAACTCGTCGACGGCGTCGGCCTGATCGTCGGCATCGACCGCTTCATGAGCGAGGCCCGCGCGCTGACCAACTTCGCCGGCAACGCGGTCGCCACGGTCCTGGTCGGCCACTGGACCAAGGAGATCGACAAGGAGCGCGTCGGCCAGGTCCTCGCCGGAAAGATCCCGTTCGACGAGCGGACGTTGGTGGACGACCACGCCGCCCCCTCCGACGGCTCCAACGACTCCGGCGGCTCCGGTGACGTCCCCGAGCAGCGCGAGACCGCCGAGGTCCCCGCCAAGGTCTGACCAGCCCTTTCCAGCCACTGTGACACCCCCCACCCAAGGACACCCGTATCCCCCGGTACGGGTGTCCTTGCTCTGTCCCGACGTGGCGCGCAATGCGGGGCCCGTACAACCATTCACTGCCGGTGCATGTCTTCCGGATGAACAACTGCACTGCCCCCGTGGGCAGTCGACCTGCATCCGACCGAGGGATTTTCATGGGGAACGCCGTATCCGGCCGCCGTACGCTGCTGAGCGGAACCGCAGTGCTGGCGGCCGTCGCCCTGATCGCGCTGGGGTCCGCACCGGCCCAGGCGGACGAGACCGAACCCGATCTGGGGGTCCGCGGCCTCACGCCGGTCACCGGGATCGCGCCGGGCAGCGGCTTCGGACTGCCGGTGAGCCTGCTGAACAAGGGGACGGAGGAGCTGCCCAAGGCCTATGTGACCTACAGCTTCTCCTCCGGTCTGGCCACCGCTGAGACCTACTCCAACTGCCTCTACTCCACGATCGGTTCCTACGACGAGATGCCGGAGCGGCACCGGGCCGTCTGCACCGTCGACCAGCCGCTGAAGCCCGGCGTGCTGTACAGGACGGAGAAGCCCATCGGGCTCAAGGCGGGGGCGAACGCGCTGTACGACACCGCCGGTCTGGGGCTGTGGGCGTCCCCGCCCGGTCCCGACGACGGCGGCGAGACCGACCCGGTGCCCGGCACCGGCGCACCGCTGACGCTGGTCGAGCGGGGCGAGGCCACCGAAGCCGACCGGGCCGCCCACGCCGAGTCCGGCTCCTGGACGGATGTCACCGCGGTCAACACCGCCGACTACGCGCTGACCGGCGCGGAGCTGAAGGGGAAGGTGGGCGACAAGGTCACCGCCCAGGTCAAGTTCACCAACAAGGGCCCCGCCTGGGTCTACCGCGAGCTGGGCACGGGCGCCGCGAGCGTGGACGTACGCATCCCGGCCGGTACGACGGTCACCAAGGCCAACGGCTACTGCTCGAAGGTCACCAAGACGCACTACCGCTGCGGGACCTCGCAGTCGTGGGTCGACGAGGAGGGCGGCGAGACCTACCCCTTCGTGCTCCGTATCGACAAGGCCGTCGGCCGCACCACGGGCAAGGTCTCCTTCGGCGGGCAGTCCCGCCCCTTCGACAGGAACCCGGCCAACGACACCGCCGAGATCGTGGTCGAGACCGGCAAGGCGGGCTCCACCGGCGGCACGACGTCCGGCGGTTCGGCCAACGGCGGCTCCGACGGCGGTACGGGCTCAACGGGCGGCTCCACCTCCGGCTCCTCCGGCTCCACCGGGGGCGGCTCCACGAACACCACCGGCGGCTCGGGTTCCGCCACCTCGGGCGGCGGCTCCACGACCGGCGGCGCCACCCCGCAGACGGCCGGCGACCTGGCGGCGACCGGCTCGGACTCCACCCTGCCGGTGGCGGGCGCGGCCGGCGCCGCACTGCTCGCGGGCGGCGGCCTGTTCTACGCGATGCGCCGGCGTACGGCGGCCCGCAACGGCTGACCCCACCGCAGGGAGAAGGGGCCCGCCCCGTGTCGGCCATGACACAGGGCGGGCCCCTTCCGCGCGGGCCGGGCCGTTACGCCGGCCGGAACCACACCGTCGCCAGCGGCGGCAGCGTCAGCGAGATGCTGGCCGGCCGGCCGTGCGCGGGCACCGCCTCCGCCTTCAGCGGCTCCTCGTTGCGTACGTCGCTGCCGCCGTACCGGGCCGCGTCCGTGTTCAGGACCTCCACCCAGCCCTCGGTCCCGGTCTCCGGCACCCCGAGCCGGTAGTCGTGGCGGACCACCGGGGAGAAGTGCGAGACCGCGAGCAGCGGCGAGCCGTCCGCGTCGTACCGCAGGAACGCGAACACGTTGTCCTCGGCCGCCCCGCCGTCCACCCAGCTGAACCCCTCCGGCACGGTGTCGCGCTGCCACAGCGCGGGCACCGCCCCGTACACCGCGTTCAGGTCGCCCACCAGGTCCCGCACCCCGCGGTGGTCGCCGGACGCCTCGTACGACGGGTCCAGCAGCCACCAGTCCGGGCCGTGCCCCTCCGACCACTCCGCACCCTGGGCGAACTCCTGTCCCATGAAGAGGAGTTGCTTGCCGGGGTGGGCCCACATGAAGCCCAGGTAGGCGCGGTGGTTGGCGCGCTGCTGCCACCAGTCGCCGGGCATCTTCGCCACCAGCGCCTGCTTGCCGTGCACCACCTCGTCGTGCGAGATCGGCAGCACGTAGTTCTCGCTGTACGCGTACACCATCGAGAACGTCATCTCGTTGTGGTGGTACTTGCGGTGCACCGGCTCCTTCGCCACGTACAGCAGCGAGTCGTGCATCCAGCCCATGTTCCACTTCAGCCCGAAGCCCAGGCCGCCGCTGTCGGTGGGCCGGGTCACGCCGTCCCAGGCGGTGGACTCCTCGGCGATGGTGACGACCCCGGGGTTGCGCCGGTAGACGGTCGCGTTCATCTCCTGGAGGAAGCCGACCGCGTCCCAGTTCTCCCGCCCGCCCTGCTCGTTGGGCGACCACTGGCCGTCCTCGCGGGAGTAGTCGAGGTAGAGCATCGAGGCGACGGCGTCGACCCGCAGCCCGTCGATGTGGAACTCCTCGCACCAGTACGTGGCGTTGGCGACCAGGAAGTTACGGACCTCCGTGCGGCCGTAGTCGAACTCCAGCGTCCCCCAGTCCGGGTGCGCCGCGCGCTGCGGGTCGGAGTGCTCGTAAAGCGACCGCCCGTCGAACTCCGCGAGCGCCCAGTCGTCGCGCGGGAAGTGGGCCGGGACCCAGTCCATGATCACGCCGATGCCCGCCCGGTGCAGGGCGTCCACCAGGAACCGGAAGTCGTCCGGGGAGCCCATCCGCGAGGTCGGGGCGTAGAACCCGGTGACCTGATAACCCCAGGAGCCGCCGAAGGGGTGCTCGGAGACCGGCATCAGCTCGACGTGCGTGAAGCCCAGGTCCTTGACGTACGAGGGGAGCTGATCGGCAAGTTGACGGTACGTCAGCCCAGGTCGCCAGGAGGCGAGATGGACCTCGTACACCGAGAACGGCGCCTCGTGCACCGGCCGGTCGCCCCGGTGCGCCATCCAGTCCGCGTCCCGCCACTCGTGGTGGGGGGCGGTGACCACCGAGGCGGTCGCGGGCGGGACCTCGGTGTGCCGGGCCATCGGGTCGGCCCGTACCGTGTGCGAACCGTCCGGGCGGCAGATGTCGTACTTGTAGAGCGCGCCCTCGCCGACGCCGGGCAGGAACAGCTCCCACACCCCGGTCGAGCCGAGCGAACGCATCGGGAAGCCCGTGCCGTCCCAGTAGTTGAAGTCACCGGCCACCCGCACCCCGCGCGCGTTCGGCGCCCACACCGTGAACCGGGTCCCGGCCACGCCCTGGTGGACCATCGGCTCCGAGCCCAGCGCCCGCCACAGCTCCTCGTGGCGGCCCTCCCCGATCAGATGCAGGTCGAGCTCACCGAGCGCGGGCCAGAAGCGGTACGGGTCGTCCACCTCGATGGTGTTGTCGTCGTACGCGACCTGGAACCGGTAGGCGGGGACCTCCTTCACCGGCAGCACCCCGGAGAAGAACCCGTCGCCGTCGTCGTGCAGTTCGGCCCGCACCCCCTCGGCCAGCACCGTGACCGCGCGGGCGAACGGGCGCAGCGCCCGGACCAGCACACCGCCCGGGATCAGGTGCGCGCCGAGCACGCTGTGCGGCGCGTGGTGGTCACCGGCCAGCAGCCGGCCGCGGTCCGCGCCGTCCAGGGCCGGTGACGGGCGGGCACCCCCGCCGTCGCCGCCCTGCCGGGGACGCGGCGGGACGGCGTCGGCGCGCTTGGTCCGGGCGCGCTTGGCGGGCGCGGGTGCCGCCTCGGCGGTGGTCGTGGCGGACACCGGAACGGAGGCGGCGGGTGCGGCAACAGGCGTGGGCGCGGGCGCCTGCGCGGCCTCCACGCTCACGGCCTCGGCAGGGGCTTTGGCGTTGGCTTCGGCGGCTGCGGTCTTGCGGGATCCCTTGCGGGACGGCTTGCGGGCGGTCACAGGGACTGCCTCCTCGGAGGGTGAAGGGGAGAAGCGCGGGGGTGGACGGGAGGTACGGGGGAGGCTCAGGCCGCGGCGGACTGGGCCAGTCGCTGGATGGCGGCCATCGGGACCGGCAGCCAGTCGGGGCGGTGCCGGGCCTCGTACACCACCTCGTACACCGCCTTGTCGGTCTCGTGGGCGCGCAGCAGCTCCGGCTCGCCGCGCGGATCGGTGCCCGAGGCGAGCGCGTACCCCTCGCAGTAGGCGGCACGGCAGCGGGCCGCCCACTCGGGGTTCCACGGGCGGTGCGAGCGGGCCGCGTAGTCGAAGGAGCGCAGCATGCCCGCCACATCGCGCACCGGGGGTGCCGGGCGGCGGCGCTCGTCCAGCGGGCGGGCCGGTTCGCCCTCGAAGTCGATCAGCGACCAGAAGCCGTCGGGGGAGCGGAGCGCCTGGCCCAGGTGGAGATCGCCGTGCACCCGCTGCTGTGCCCAGCCGCCGCCCCGGTGGCCGAGCGCCGTGACGGCGTCGAACGCGGTGCGCAACGCGGGCACGTACGGGGTGAGGGCGGGCACCGCCTGGGCGGCGGCCTCCAGACGCTGGGTCATCCGGCCGATCAGCTGCCGGGTCTGGGTCCCGTGCAGCGCCGGGGTGGGCAGGGCCGCGGCGAGCGCGGTGTGCACCTCGGCGGTGGCCCGGCCCAGCGCCCGCGCCTCGGGGACGAAGTCGCGGCCCGCCGTGAGCGCGGTGAGGGCGAGCTGCCAGCCGTCCCGGGCGCCGTGCAGGAACGGCTGGAGCACCCCGAGGGTGAGCGGTTCGGGGCCGGGGGCCTCGAACCAGGCGACCGGGGCGGGCACCCGGTCGCACCCCTCGCGGGCCAGGGCGAGCGGCAGCTCCAGATCAGGGTTGGTGCCCGGGAAGACCCGGCGGAAGATCTTGAGGATGTACGCATCGCCGTAGACGAGCGAGGAGTTGGACTGTTCGGCGTCCAGCACCCGGGGCGGCAGCCCGGCCGGGATCGTGGCGGTCCGCTCGAAACGCAGGGAGCCGAGGGTGCCCGGGCGGCGGAATCGTTCCAGCAGCAGATCGGCCAGACGGGGGTCGTGCAGCGCGTCGTAGACGGTCCGCCCGGCCAGCGGGCCGCGCTCCACCCGGCCGATCAGCGCTCCGGCGAGCGTGGCCGGCAGGGAGGTCCGTACGCCGATCAGGATCTGGTAGCAGTCGTCCGCCGCGCGGGCCGACGGTGACGGCTGCTGGGCCCGGACCAGCAGATGGAGCAGGCCCGGCCCCGCGGTGCCGTCCAGCGGCAGCATCTCGGTGGCCGACACCAGGGAGAACCCGGTGACGGGCCGCCCCTTGCCGGCGAACCACCGCTGCCGGGGCAGCCATTCATGGAGCAGCGGGGCGAGGGACGGCAGCAGGGCACCGTCCACCGTACTGCTTGGGGTTGCGCTGTTCCTCGTGCTCTTCGCCAGGGCGACGTGAGTGGATGCAGCCTCCGACATGGCATCGCGTCCTTTCCCCGGGCACACCACAGGATGCGAAGAGTGTCCCGGATTGCGGCAATGGCTGTCCGGCTGTGCGGGACGTGTCGGGTGAGGAAGGTCCGTACGGACTCGAACGGCGGAACCGTGAAGGCCGAAGGCGACGGAACCGTGAAGGCCCCAGGCCTTTCGTTTCGCTCAGAGTGCCCCGTGCGGGGCGGCGGAAACCGCCCCGCACGGGATGGCGCCGGATCAGGCCGGCGGCGCGTCCTTGCGCAGCCGGAACCAGTAGAAGCCGTGTCCCGCAAGGGTCAGCAGGTAGGGCCACTGACCGATGGCCGGGAAGCGTACCCCGCCGATCAATTCCACCGGATGACGTCCGTTGAACGATCGCAGGTCGAGTTCCGTGGGCTGCGCGAACCGCGAGAAGTTGTGCACGCACAGGACGAGGTCGTCCTTGTACTCGCGGGTGAACGCCAGCACCGCCGGGTTGGACGACGGCAGCTCGGTGTACTCGCCGAGCCCGAAGGCCGGGTTCTGCTTGCGGATCTCGATCATCCGCCGCGTCCAGTGCAGCAGCGAGGACGGCGAGGCCATCGACGCCTCGACATTGGTGACCTGGTAGCCGTATACCGGGTCCATGATCGTGGGGAGGTAGAGCCGCCCCGGATCGCTGGAGGAGAAGCCGGCGTTGCGGTCGGGCGTCCACTGCATCGGGGTGCGGACCGCGTCCCGGTCGCCCAGCCAGATGTTGTCGCCCATCCCGATCTCGTCCCCGTAGTAGAGGATCGGGGAGCCGGGCAGCGACAGCAGCAGCGCGGTGAACAGCTCGATCTGGTTGCGGTCGTTGTCCAGCAGCGGGGCCAGGCGGCGGCGGATGCCGATGTTGGCGCGCATCCGCGGGTCCTTGGCGTACTCCGCGTACATGTAGTCGCGCTCTTCGTCCGTGACCATTTCGAGGGTCAGCTCGTCGTGGTTGCGCAGGAAGATGCCCCACTGGCAGTTCTTCGGGATCGCCGGGGTCTTCGCCAGGATTTCCGAGACCGGGTAGCGGCTCTCGCGGCGTACCGCCATGAAGATGCGCGGCATCACGGGGAAGTGGAACGCCATGTGGCACTCGTCCCCGCCCGCCTCGTAGTCGCCGAAGTAGTCGACGACGTCCTCCGGCCACTGGTTGGCCTCGGCGAGGAGCACGGTGTCGGGGTAGTTGGCGTCGATCTCCTTGCGGACCCGCTTGAGGAAGTGGTGGGTCTCGGGGAGGTTCTCGCAGTTGGTGCCCTCGCGCTGGTAGAGGTAGGGCACCGCGTCGACCCGGAAGCCGTCGATGCCCAGGTCCAGCCAGAAGCGCAGGGCGGCCATGATCTCTTCCTGCACGGCCGGGTTCTCGTAGTTGAGGTCCGGCTGGTGCGAGAAGAAGCGGTGCCAGTAGTACTGCTTGCGCACCGGGTCGAAGGTCCAGTTGGACGTCTCGGTGTCGACGAAGATGATCCGGGCGTCCTGGAACTGCTTGTCGTCGTCGGCCCAGACGTAGTAGTCGCCGTACGGCCCGTCCGGGTCGGTGCGGGACTGCTGGAACCACTCGTGCTGATCGCTCGTGTGGTTCATGACGAAGTCGATGATGACGCGCATGCCCCGCTGGTGCGAGGCGTCCACGAACTCCACGAAGTCCGCGAGATCGCCGAACTCCGGCAGCACGGCGGTGTAGTCGGAGACGTCGTAACCGCCGTCGCGCAGCGGGGACTTGAAGAACGGCGGCAGCCAGAGGCAGTCGACACCGAGCCACTGGAGATAGTCCAGCTTGGCGGTGATGCCCTTGAGGTCGCCGATTCCGTCGCCGTTGGAGTCCTGGAAGGACCTGACGAGCACCTCGTAGAAGACGGCGCGCTTGAACCAGTCGGGATCGCGGTCCTTGGCGGGTGTGTCCTCGAACGTGTCGTGGACAGGCTCATTGACGATCATGGTGTGGGTGACCCTCCGGTCGGCGGGGACGGTCGCAGGACGGCGATGTGCGCGGGCGTGATGCCCGGCTCGAGGCGCACATAGAAGGCCCTGCCCCAGTGATAGGTATCGCCGGTGAGCTCGTCGCGCACCGGTACGCGCTCGTGCCCCTGGAGGCCGAGCCGCTCCATGTCCAACGAGACCGTGGCCTCCTGGGTGTGGTGAGGGTCGAGGTTCACGACCACCAGAACGGTGTTCTGGCCGGAACGCTTGCTGTAGACGATCAGCGACTCGTTGTCGGCGTGGTGGAAGTGGACGTCACGCAGCTGCTGGAGCGCGGGGTTACGTCGTCGGATCCGGTTCAGCGAGGTGATCAGGGGGGTCAGCGTGCGGCCCTCTCGCTCCGCCGACTCCCAGTCCCTCGGGCGCAGTTCGTACTTCTCCGAGTGCAGGTACTCCTCGCTCCCCGGCTTGGCCGGGGTGTTCTCGCACAGCTCGAATCCCGCGTAGACGCCCCAGGACGGGGAGAGGGTGGCGGCGAGCACGGCGCGGGCCTCGAAGGCCGGGCGGCCGCCGTGCTGGAGGTAGCCGGGGAGGATGTCCGGGGTGTTCACGAAGAAGTTGGGCCGCATGTAGGAGGCGGCATCGCCGGACAGCTCCGTGACGTACTCGGTCAGCTCCTGCTTGGTGTTCCGCCAGGTGAAGTACGTGTACGACTGCTGGAACCCGACCGCGCCCAGGGTGTGCATCATCGCCGGGCGGGTGAACGCCTCCGCCAGGAAGATGACGTCGGGGTCGGTGCCGTTGATGTCGGCGATGACCTTCTCCCAGAAGACCACCGGCTTGGTGTGCGGGTTGTCGACCCGGAAGATACGCACCCCGTGGTCCATCCAGAAGCGCAGGATGCGTACGGTCTCCGCCACCAGGCCGCGCATGTCCTTGTCGAAGGCGATCGGGTAGATGTCCTGGTACTTCTTCGGCGGGTTCTCGGCGTACGCGATCGAGCCGTCGGCGCGGTGGTGGAACCAGTCCGGGTGGTCCTTGACCCAGGGGTGGTCCGGGGAGCACTGGAGCGCGAAGTCCAGCGCGATCTCCATCCGCAGATTGCGGGCCACCTCCACGAAGTGGTCGAAGTCCTCCAGCGTCCCCAGCTCCGGGTGGACCGCGTCGTGCCCGCCGTCCGGCGAACCGATCGCCCACGGCACGCCCGGATCGTCCTCACCGGGCGTCAGGGAGTTGTTCGGCCCCTTGCGGTGGGTGGTCCCGATGGGGTGGATCGGGGGCAGGTACACGACATCGAACCCCATGGCGGAGACCGCGGGCAGCCGCTCGGCCGCGGTCCGGAAGGTGCCGCTGACCAGCCGCGTCCCCGCGTGCGGCGAGGTGCCGGCCGGGGTGTCTGCCGGGGAGCCGTCCGGGGTGTCGTCCGGGGTGTCGGAGGCGTCCACCGGCTCCCGCCGCGCACCCTCCGAGCGCGGGAACAGCTCGTACCACGACCCGTACAGCGCCCGCTCGCGCTCCACGCGCACCGCCAGCGGCTTGGACCGGGTGACCAGTTCGCGCAGCGGGTACCGGGCGAGGACCGACTCGGCGGCCGGGGTCAGGGCGGCGGCCAGCCGGGCGGCCGGCGGGTGGGCGGTGTCGCGCAGCGCGTCCACCGCGGCGAGCACCGCCTCACGCCCGTTCTTCTTCGGCACGCCGGCGGCGGCCCGCTCCAGCAGCGCGGCGCCCTCGGCCAGCACCAGATCGGTGTCGATGCCCGCCGGGATCTTGACCGACGCGTGGTGGCGCCAGGTGGCGAGCGGATCGCTCCACGCCTCCACCGTGTACGTCCAGCGGCCCTCGGACCGCGGGGTGATCTCGGCACCCCACCGGTCCGTGCCGGGGGCCAGCTCGCGCATCGGGGTCCACGGTCCCACCCGTCCGCTCGGATCGCGCAGGACGACATTGGCCGCCACCGCGTCATGGCCTTCGCGGAAGACGGTGGCGGTGACCTGGAAGGTCTCACCGGCAACGGCCTTCGCCGGCCGTCTGCCGCAGTCGACGAGAGGACGGACGTCCAGGACGGGAATACGACCGATCATGGAATCACCTGGGGGCTGGAGGAGCTCGGTGTGCACGGGTGACGGCACGGACGCGGAGGACCGACCGCGCGTGCCGCGAAGATGGGGATCTGTCCTTTGTAGCTGCTCAGCTGTCTGCTGACGGGCTGTGGGCATGGCCGCTCCTGTCCGCGTTCACTCGAATGGCACTCGAATGGGTGGGTCGCGGGGGTTTCGTGCATGTTTCGGATGCACCGGGAGGGTGTGCGGGCCGGGTCGGGCTGCGTACCGGGAAAGCCTTCCCCACGTTCGTTCACGGGAAGTCCGGCGCTGTGTTAACTACTCGGTCGTAGCCGGTCGGTCAGGTCCGGTCAGGTCCGGGTCGGGGTCCGGTGGCGCCCGGCGCGCGCCCCGGTGGGCGTACGGAGCCCGCGGCGCCCTCACAGGTTCCGGATACCCGCTATGCGGCGCCACACGGCAGCCTTCCCTGTGACAGGAAGGTCCACAAGGCTGCGTACGGGAAGGAAATCGGCCAAACCCCCAGGTGAAGCGTGGGGTGGGAGAGGGCGGGCGGTGCGCGTGGTGCTCCTGTGGGGAGGCGTGCGCGGGCCGCTCCCGAATCCTGTGAGCCGTCCGCGCGCCGTGGTCCCGGGCCACGGACGGCCGCTACCGTCGAGGGTGACGGAAGGGACGCACACCGTGGTGCGTCCGCTCGGATGCGCAAGTCCCCTGTAAAGGTGGAATACGTGAAGGCCATTCGTCGATTCACCGTGCGTCCTGTCCTCCCCGAACCCCTCCGACCTCTCCACGACCTCGCGCGCAACCTGCGCTGGTCGTGGCACACCGAGACCCGCGAGCTCTTCCGGTCCGCCGACCCCGAGGGGTGGCGGCCCGCGGACGCCGACCCCGTACGGCTGCTCGGCTCCCTCACCGCCGGGCGCCTGGCCGAACTGGGCCGGGACGAGGAGTACCTGGGCCGCCTGGCCGAGGCCTCCGCCGACCTGAAGGAGTATCTGGACGGCCCCCGCTGGTACCAGGAACAGCAGGCGGCCGGCACGGAACTGCCCTCCGCCGTCGCCTACTTCTCACCCGAGTTCGGCGTCACCGCCGCGCTGCCCCAGTACAGCGGGGGTCTCGGCATCCTGGCCGGCGACCACCTCAAGGCCGCCAGCGACCTGGGCGTCCCGCTCATCGGCGTCGGCCTGCTCTACCGGCACGGCTACTTCCGCCAGAGCCTCTCCCGCGAGGGCTGGCAGCAGGAGCACTATCCCGTCCTCGACCCCAACGAACTCCCGCTCGACCTGGTCCGCGAGACCGACGGCACCCCCGCCCGGGTGGTGCTCGCCCTGCCCGGCGGGCGCTCGCTGCACGCCTGCATCTGGCTGGCCCGGGTCGGCCGCGTCCCGCTCCTCCTGCTCGACTCCGACGTCGAGGAGAACGCGCCGGGCGAGCGCGATGTCACCGACCGGCTCTACGGCGGCGGCAGCGACCACCGGCTCCTGCAGGAGATGCTGCTCGGCATCGGCGGGGTGCGCGCGGTGCGCACCTGGTGCCGGCTCACCCGGACCCCGGAGCCGGAGGTGTTCCACACCAACGAGGGCCATGCCGGCTTCCTCGGCCTGGAGCGCATCCGGGAACTGGCCGCCGACGGGCTCGACTTCGAAGCGGCCCTCGAAGTGGTCCGGGCCGGGACCGTCTTCACCACCCACACCCCGGTGCCCGCCGGGATAGACCGCTTCGACCGGCAGCTGATCGCCCGCCACTTCGGCGACGACGGCGAGCTGAGCGGCGTACCCGTGGAGAAGATCCTGCCGCTGGGCCGGGAGACCTACCCCGGCGGCGAGCCCGAGCTGTTCAACATGGCGGTGATGGGCCTGCGGCTCGCCCAGCGCGCCAACGGCGTCTCCACCCTGCACGGGGCCGTCAGCCGGGAGATGTTCTCCGGGCTGTGGCCGGGCTTCGACCCCGCCGACGTGCCGATCACCTCCATCACCAACGGGGTGCACGCACCGACCTGGGTCGCCCCCGAGGTGTTCCGCCTCGGTGCCGGACAGGTCGGCACCGGCCGCGCCCACCAGGTCCTGGCGGGCGCACCTGTGGCGGACGAGAGCGCCGAGCAGCAGCCCGGCACCCCGCGCCGCTGGGACGCGGTGAGCGGGATCGCCGACCAGGAGATCTGGGAGCTGCGCCGGGAGCTGCGCGGCCAGCTGGTCACCGAGGTCCGCCGCCGCCTCTACGCCTCCTGGCGCCGGCGCGGCGCGGGCACCGCCGAGCTCGGCTGGATCGACGGCGTCCTCGACCCGGACGTCCTGACCATCGGCTTCGCCCGCCGGGTCCCCTCGTACAAGCGGCTCACCCTGATGCTGCGCGACCGCGACCGGCTGCGGGAGCTCCTCCTGCACCCGACGCACCCGATCCAGATCGTGGTCGCGGGCAAGGCCCACCCCGCCGACGACGGCGGCAAGCGGCTGATCCAGGAGCTGGTGCGGTTCGCGGACGACCCGCGGGTGCGCCACCGCATCGTCTTCCTGCCGGACTACGGCATGGGCATGGCGCAGAAGCTCTACCCGGGCTGCGACGTCTGGCTCAACAACCCGCTGCGCCCGCTGGAGGCGTGCGGCACGAGCGGGATGAAGGCGGCGCTCAACGGCTGCCTCAACCTCTCCGTGCGCGACGGCTGGTGGGACGAGTGGTTCGAGCCGGACTTCGGCTGGGAGATCCCCACCGCCGACGGCTCGGCGGTCGACGAGGACCGGCGCGACGAGCTGGAGTCCAACGCCCTGTACGCCCTGATCGAGGACCGGGTCGCCCCGCGCTTCTACGACCGGGGCGCCACGGAGCTGCCGGACCGGTGGATCGAGATGGTCCGCTCGACCCTGGTCAACCTGGGGCCGAAGGTGCTCGCGGGGCGGATGGTGCGTGAGTACGTGGAGCGGCTCTACGCCCCCGCCGCGCACTCCCGGCGGGCGCTCGGCCCGGCGGTGGCGCGGGACCTCGCCCAGTGGAAGGCGAGGGTCCGGGCGGCGTGGCCGGAAGTCTCCGTCGACCATGTGGAGTCGGTCACCGACACCGTGGCGGGCGGCTCGGCCGAGCTGGGGGCGACCCTGTCGCTCCGGGTGCGGATCGCCCTCGGCGGCCTGGACCCGGACGATGTCGAGGTGCAGGTCGTCGCCGGGCGGGTGGACTCCGCCGACGCCATCGCGGACGCCCAGGTCTTCCCGCTGAAACCGGCGGGCGGCCACGACCTGGAGGACCGCTGGCTGTACGAGGGCCCGCTCGCCCTGGACCGGACGGGACCGTACGGCTACACCGTGCGCGTCCTGCCCTCGCACGGACTGCTCGCCTCCGGGGCCGAGCTGGGCCTGGTCGCGGTGCCGAACGAGGCGACCGGGGAGGGTGCGGGCGTACTGATGCGCTGAGCACGTCCAGGTGAGGGCCCGGTGCCGCGATACGCGGGTGCCGGGCCCTTTCGCTGTGCGCGGGAGGGCTCTGTGTTCGTGCAGTGAACACAGAGCCTTGACGTGTCCATGGGATGGCTTTACGTTCCTCACACATCACCGGGTTCACCATGCGGCCCCATGTTCATGTATATGAACTCCCTTGTCGGGCAGGGCCGTTGAACCACCACCGCACCGGAAGGCACCCCCACATGCGTACCGGCACCATCCCCCGCGTACTCGGCATCGCCGCCGGCCTGGCCGCGCTGCTCACCACGGCCCTCGCCGCCCCCGCCCTGGCGGAGCGGGCCCCGGCCGCCGCACCCGCTCCCGCCGCGGCCGCCGCCCCGGCCGTCTTCACCCACCCCGGCGTCCTCGTCAGCCGCCCCCAGCTGGACTTCGTCCGGGGCAGGGTGCAGGCGGGCGCCCAGCCCTGGAAGGGGGCGTACGACCAGATGATGGGGAGCAAGTACGCCTCCCTGTCCCGGACCGCCAAGCCCCGCGCGATCGTCGAGTGCGGCTCGTACTCCAACCCCAACAACGGCTGCACCGACGAGCGCGAGGACGCGATCGCCGCGTACACGCTCTCGCTGGCCTGGTACATCACCCAGGACAGCCGGTACGCGCAGAAGGCGATCCAGATCATGGACGCCTGGTCGGCCGTGATCCGGGACCACACCAACAGCAACGCGCCGCTCCAGACCGGCTGGGCCGGCTCGTCCTGGCCGCGGGCCGCCGAGATCATCAAGTACACGTACAGCAGCTGGCCGAACTCGGGGCGATTCTCCACCATGCTGCGCAACGTCTACCTGCCGAAGGTCACCAACGGCTCCCACTCCAACGGCAACTGGGAGCTGTCGATGACCGAGGCGGCGATCGGGATCTCGGTCTTCCTGGAGGACCGGGCCGCCTATGACAAGGCCGTCTCCAAGTTCCGCGGGCGGGTCCCCGCGTACATCTATGTGACCGCCGACGGCGCCCTGCCGAAGGTCGCCCCCGGCAGCGGGCTCGACACGCGGGCGAAAGTCATCAACTACTGGCAGGGGCAGTCCACCTTCATGGACGGACTCTCCCAGGAGACCTGCCGCGACCTGACCCACACCGGTTACGGCATCTCGGCCATCGCGCACATCGCGGAGACCAGCCGGATCCAGGGCCAGGACCTCTACCCGGAGGTCGCCGACCGGCTGCGGCACGCGCTGGGGCTGCACGCCAAGCACCAGCTGGGGACGCCCGTTCCGTCCTCGCTCTGCGGCGGCTCGCTCAAGGACAGCCTCGGTCCCATCACCGAGGTCGGGTTCAACGCCCTGTCCAACCGGCTCGGTTACGCGATGACCAACACGCAGACGCTGACCGAGCGGCAGCGCCCGGCCGGTACCAACAACCTGTTCGTGGCCTGGGAGACCCTGACCCACGCGAACAACCCCGCCTGATCGAGCGGTGGTTGTGCACGACGAACGGCCCGGCAGGGGAGCAGAACCCCTGCCGGGCCGTTCGGTCGTGCGGTGTTGCAGCGATCCCGTGGGGTCAGAAGGTGAGCTTGAAGCTGTTGATGCGGCCGGTGTCCTGGCGCGCGACATCCTGGACCCGCAGCCTCCACTGGCCGTTGGCCACCTCGGACGAGGCGTTGACCGTGTAGGTCGCCACCACGTTGTCCGCGGAGTCGCCGGAGGAGGAGTTCTTCAGCCGGTAGGCGCTGCCGTCCGGGGCCAGCAGGTCGATGACCAGGTCACCGCGCCAGGTGTGCGTGATGTTCACGTCCACCTTGAGGGCGCTGGGGGCGTTGCCGGTGATGCCGGTGACGTTGACCGCGCTGGTGACGGCCGCGCCCGCGTCCGGGATGTTGACGACGGTGTTGTTCTCGAAGACCTTGCCACCCGGGTCGGGGTCGCCGCCGCCGGGACGGGCACCCACGTTGATGCCGGCCCAGGCGTGGGCCACGGCCGCGTACTCGGGGCTGGTGGCGCCGTACAGCTCACTGGCGACCGCGAGCGTGCCGGTGCGGGCAGCGGCGTAGTTGGTCGTCGAGGTGAACTTGGTGGTGAGCGCCTTGAACCAGATCAGCGACGCCTTGTCCCGGCCGATGCCGGTGACCGGCAGTCCGTCGGAGGTCGGGGAGTCGTAGTTGACACCGTTGATCGTCTTGGTGCCGCTGCCCTCGGAGAGCAGGTAGTACCAGTGGTTGGCCGGGCCCGAGGAGTAGTGGACGTCGATGCCGCCGATGCCGGAGTACCAGGCGTCCTTGGAGCTGCCGTCCTTGCTCGGCTTGTCCATGTAGCGCAGCGGGGTGCCGTTGCCACGGATGTCGATCTTCTCGCCGACCAGGTAGTCGCCCTGGTCCTGGGAGTTGTTCGCGTTGAACTCGACGGCGGCCGCGAAGATGTCGGACGTCGCCTCGTTGAGGCCGCCGGACTCACCGCTGTAGACCAGCTTGGCCGTGACCGAGGTCAGGCCGTGGGTCATCTCGTGGGCGGCCACGTCGATGGAGGTCAGCGGCTTGACGTTGCCGTCGCCGTCGCCGTACGTCATGCAGAAGCAGCTGTCCTGCCAGAAGGCGTTGACGTAGTTGTTGCCGTAGTGGACGCGGGAGTACGCGCCGACACCGTCTCCGCGCAGGCCGTTGCGGCCGTGCACGTTCTTGAAGTAGTCCCAGGTGAGCGCGGCGCCGTAGTGGGCGTCGGCGCCTGCCGTCTCGGCGTTCTGGGGGGTGCCGTTGCCCCAGACGTCGGTCGACTTGGAGAACAGGGTGCCGGTGCCGGAGGTGCCCCGGTTGAGGTTGTACGTCTTGTGGTTGCCGCGCGTGGTGTCGGTCAGCGTGTACGAGGGCGCGGTGCCCAGCGTCACCTGGCCGCTGTACTGGGTGTTGCCGGTCCCGTTGTGGACCGCCTGGTACTCGTACAGCTTCTCGCCGGAGGTCGCGTCGGTGATGACGTGCAGCTCGTTCGGGGTGCCGTCGTGCTGGAGTCCGCCGACGACCGTCTCGTACGCGAGCTGCGGGGAGCCGCTGCCCAGCCAGACGACCTTGCGCGGCGCGTTCTCCGCCTCCGTCGCCTTCGAGCCCTCGGCCTTCGCCGCACCGAGCGCCTGCTTCTCGGCGGCGGCCGGGGCCACGTCGGCGGTGAGGCCGACGGCCTTCAGCTGCGCGGTGGTCGCCTTCGACGCCTTGGTGACGCTGAGGGTCTGCCCGGCCGTGGTCTCCTGGACCACCAGGTCGCCGCCGAGGACGGGGAGCCCGTCGAGGGTGCGCTCGTAGCGGGTGTGCGTGGTGCCGTCCCGGTCCTGGGCGACATCACGGACGACGAGCTTCTCCGTGGCGCCGAGCCCGAGCTCCTTGGCGGTGGCCGCCTTGGTGGCGTTGGCCTCGCTGAGGAGTTCGGCGCGCTGGGCGGGGGAGAGCTTGGCGGGGAGCGAACCCGTGTCCACCGTGCTGCCGGCGGTGACGCCGCCGGCCGGGGTGATGGACGTCGGGGTGGCGGTGGCGGAGCCGGACTGCAGTCCGACGGCGATCATGGCTGCTGCGGCTATCAGAGCGCCGGTCGCGGTGGCGCGACGGCTGGGCGTGGATCTCACGCGGACTCCTTCTGCGAGGGGGGTTACCGGCGGCGCTGGACGAGCCGTCCGGGACAGTGCAGGCGGTGCGCAGAACGGGGTGAAGAGTGTCAGCAGATGCGTATACCTGTCAGGAGCGCGTCAACAACTTGGCCGGAATTCGTTCGTTGCCGGAAAGGTCATGTTCGTTAAGCGGACGTTTCGCCGATCATTGCCGGGGTGTTGCCGGGGTGTGCGAAGGCCCGTATTCACAGGGTGGGCACAGGTTCGGTGCCGAGGGGGCACAATCGAACGGCGGGTGCGGAACCGGTTACAGCCCACCTGGTGAGACGGGGATGGGTTCTGGCCAGATCCCGCCAGCGGAACCGCGTCGTCCGTGAGTCGGGGTCGAGCGGGCCTGAGGGGTGAGGCCCCGCCCGGCCCCGGGCGGGTCTGGGGGGTGAGGCCCCGTCGGAGCGGGGTGGGCCCCGTCAGGCCGGGCGGTCCGCCGGGTAGACCGCGTCCAGGAGCCCCCGTACGAACCGGTCCAGGTCGTCCAGCCCCGCCGCCGCCAGGGTGCCCGGCCCGTCCGCCAGCAGATGCGGGATCGCCGCGTGCAGCGCGAGGGTGACGGTGGCCGCCCGCTGTGGGGTGACGGGGAGTCCGGCGGAGCGCTGGGCCGCCTCGAACCCCGCGAAGTCGCCGCTCGCCATCGGGTCGAGGAGGGCCGAGAGCCACGGGCGCCGGGCCGCCTCCGCCTGGAGCTCCAGACAGGCGAGCAGCCGGGGGCGGCCGGGTCCGGCGACGTTCTCCAGGAGGGTGCGGAACAGGGCGGTCAGCCCCTCGCGGTCGGCCGGTCCCGGCCCGGCGGCGAGCTGGGCGGTGAGGGCGAGGTACTGCTCCAGACACCGTTCGGCCACCGCCCGCAGCACCGCGTCCCGGGTCGGGAAGTAGTTCTTGGTGGTCCCGTCCGGCACCTCGGCCGCCCGGTCCACGGCCCGGTGGGTGAGGCCGCGCCCGCCCTCCTCGGCCAGTACGGCGATGGCCGCGTCGCGCAGCCGGTCGCGCCGGTCAGGATTCACGCGCGCTCCCTCTGTCCGTACCGCTGCGGCCCGACCCCTTCCTTGCCGATGCTACCCCAGGCGTGGTACCACGGATGTGGTGGTTGTTCGCACCGGCCGGACGAGCTTCGGGAGTACGGCATGGCAGCGCGTGAGGGAACAGGGGCAGGGCCCGGGACGGCAACCGTCGTCGGGGCGGGCATCGGGGGCCTGGCGACCGCGATCGGGCTGCGCCGGGCGGGCTGGGCGGTGACCGTGCTGGAGCGCCGCACCGAACTGGAGCGGTACGGCGCCGCCTTCGGTATCCACCCCACCGCACAGTCGGCGCTCGACCGGCTCGGCGTCGGGGAGGCCCTGCGCGACCACGCGGTGCCCTACCGGAACGCCCGCATCCGCACCCCGGACGGCCACACGCTGGCCCGCCTCCCCCTGGAGCGCATCGAGAAGAAAGCAGGCCGCCCCGAACTCCTCATCTCCCGCCCCTACTTGCTCGACGCCCTGCTCGCGGGCCTGGACGCCTTCGGGGACGTACAGATCAAGCTCGGGGAGACCGTCACCGAGGTGAGCGCCCTGACGGCCACGCAGGACCTGGTGGTCGGCGCCGACGGCATCCGCAGCGCCGTACGCACCGCCCGCTTCGGCGACCGCAGCGGCCCGCGCCCGGTCGGAACCGTCGCCTGGATCGGCATCGCCGACTTCGAGAGCCCCGTCCACGGCGAGACCTGGGGCAGCGGCCGCTTCTTCGGGCTGACCCCGGTGGAGCCGGGCCGCACCAACTGGTACGCCACCGTCCCCGCCGCGACCACCGCCGACGAGCTGCGCGCCTCCTTCGCCGGCTGGCACGACCCGATCCCGCGCATCCTGGACGCCACCGACCCGGACACCTGGATCCGCTACGAGATGCGCCACCTGTACCCGGCGCTGCCCACTTTCGTCTCCACCGGCGCCGCAACGGGCCCCGTCGCACTGGTCGGCGACGCGGCCCACGCCATGACCCCCAACCTCGGCCAGGGCGCCTGCACCGCGATCCTGGACGCGGACGCCCTGACCCGGGCGGTCACCGCAGCACCGCTCCCCGCCGCCCTGCGCGCCTACGACCGCGAACGCCGCCGCAGCGCCCAGCGGACCGCCTTCGCCTCCCGGACCCTGCACCGCTTCATGTCCACGGAACGGACCCGGCTGCGGAACGGGGCGGTACGGCTGCTGCCGGGGTGAGGACGGGGCGTCAGACCAGGCTGTCCTTCCACGTCCGGTGCAGCCCCGCGAACCGCCCCGTGCCGCCGATCAGTTCGGCCGGTGCGCCGTCCTCCACGATCCGGCCGCCCTCCATCACCAGCACCCGGTCCGCGATCTCCACGGTGGACAGCCGGTGGGCGATCACCACCGCTGTGCGGCCGTGCAGCACCGTGTCCATGGCGCGCTGCACCGCCCGCTCGCCGGGGATGTCCAGGGAGCTGGTCGCCTCGTCCAGGATCAGCACCGCCGGGTCCGCCAGCAGGGCGCGGGCGAAGGCGACCAGCTGGCGCTGGCCCGCGGAGATCCGGCCGCCCCGCTTGCGTACGTCGGTGTCGTAGCCCTCGGGCAGCGCGGCGATGAAGTCGTGCGCGCCGATCGCCTTCGCCGCCTGTTCGATCTCGTCGGGGGTGGCGTCCGGGCGGCCGATCGCGATGTTCTCCGCGACCGTCCCGGAGAACAGGAACGCCTCCTGGGTCACCATCACCACGCCCTTGCGCAGCTCGGCCGTGGAGAGGTCGCGCAGGTCCACGCCGTCCAGCAGGACCCGGCCGTCGGTCGGGTCGTAGAACCGGGCCAGCAGCTTGGCCAGGGTCGACTTGCCCGCGCCCGTCGAGCCGACGACCGCCACCGTCCCGCCCGCCGGGATGCGCAGGTCGAAGGTGGGCAGCACCTCGCCGCCCGTACGGTAGGCGAACCGCACCCCGTCGAAGACGACCTCCCGGCCCGGGTGGCCGCCGGAGCGGGCGGGCAGCTCCTTGGGGTCCGCCGCGGCCGGGACGGTCGGGGTCTGGGCCAGCAGGCCCGCGATCTTCTCCAGCGAGGCCGCCGCCGACTGGTAGGAGTTGAGGAACATCCCGAGCCGGTCGATCGGGTCGTAGAGCCGGCGCAGATAGAGCACCGCCGCGGCCAGCACCCCGAGCGCCAGAGTCCCGTCGGCCACCCGGTAGGCGCCCCACAGGACCATCCCGGCGACCGCCGTGTTGGCGACCAGGCGGGAGCCGACGACATAGCGGGCCATCTCCAGGAGCGCGTCACCGTTGCGCCGCTCGTGCACATGGTTGAGCGAGCCGAACGCGGCGTCGTTGGACCGCTCCCGGCGGAACGCCTGGACCGGCCGGATGCCGTTCATGGTCTCCGCGAACTTGACGATCACCGACGCGATCGCCGTCGACCGCGCCCCGTACACGACGGCCGCCCGCCGCCGGTAGAGCCGTACCAGCAGATACAGCGGTACGAAGGAGAGCGTCGCGATCGCCCCGATGCCGAAGTCCAGCCAGAGCAGGACCAGCGAGATCGACACGAACGAGAGGATCACGTTGATCAGTTCCTGGAGCCCCTCGCTCAGCAGCTCCTGCAACGACTCGACGTCCGTGGTGGAGCGGGAGATCAGCCGCCCCGAGGTGTAGCGCTCGTGGAAGTCCACGCTGAGCGCCTGGGCGTGCCGGAAGATCCGGCCGCGCAGGTCCAGCAGCGCGTCCTGGTTGATGCGTGCGGAGCCCCGGATGAACGCGTACTGGAGCATCCCCGCGCCCAGGGAACAGAGCGCGTAGCCGATGGCGACCGCGATCAGGGGCCCGTAGTCGTGGTCCCGGAACGCCGGGACCCCGCTGTCGATCGCGTACGCCACCAGCAGCGGCCCCGCCTGCACCGCCGCCTGCTGGACCACCAGCAGCAGTGCGGCCACCGCCACCCGGCCGCGCATCGGCCTGAGCAGGGAGCGGAGAAGCGCCCCGGTCGCGCCGCGCGGTGCGGGCAGGTCGTCCTGGTCGAAGGGGTCGCCGGCCACCTCCGGTGCGGGTGCCTGTGCCTTCTGTCCGGGCTCCGGTGTGCCGTCGTCACCTGAGGCGGTGCGCGCGGCGTCGTCGGTGGTCGTGGTCATCGGGTGCCCTCCTCGACGGGTACCTGCTGGGCGGGGGCAAGGGTCTCGGTGGTCAGCGGGTCGGGGCCGCCACCAGGCTCGGCCCCCGACATCAGCCACGCGTACTCCGCGTTCGACCGCAGCAGCTCCTGATGCGTGCCCACCGCCGTGATCCGGCCCTCCGACAGCAGCGCCACCCGGTCCGCGAGCATCACGGTCGAGGGGCGGTGCGCCACCACCACCGCCGTGGTCTCCTCCAGCACCTGCCGCAGCGCCGCCTCCACCAGCGTCTCGGTGTGCACGTCGAGCGCCGAGAGCGGGTCGTCCAGCACCAGGAAGCGCGGTTGGCCCACCACCGCACGCGCCAGGGCCAGGCGTTGGCGCTGGCCGCCGGAGAGGCTCAGCCCCTGCTCGCCGACCTCCGTGTCCAGGCCCTGCGGCAGCCGGTGCACGAAGTCGGCCTGCGCCACCGCGAGCGCCCGCCGCACCTGCTCCTCGTCCGCGTCCTCGGCGCCCATCCGCACGTTCTCGCCGACCGTGGCCGAGAACAGCGTCGGCTCCTCGAACGCCACCGACACCAGCTCCCGCAGCCGCGAACGTTCCATCGTGGCGATGTCCTCGCCGTCCAGCGTGATCCGCCCGCCGGTCACCTCGTGCAGCCGGGGGACCAGCGCGGTGAGAGTCGTCTTGCCGGAGCCCGTACCGCCCACCAGGGCCATCGTCTCGCCGGGCCGCACATGCAGGTCGATCCGGGCCAGGACGGGCGGGGAGCCCGGTTCCGCGTCCGGGTAGCGGAACTCCACCCCCTCGAACACCATCCCGGCGGGCGCGTCCGGCGCGTCCGCACGGGCGGCGGCCACCCCGTGCTCCTCCGCCACGTCCATCACCTCGAAGAACCGGTCCGTCGCGGTCGCCGACTCCTGGCTCATCGCCAGCAGGAAACCGATCGACTCCACCGGCCACCGCAGCGCGAGAGCCGTCGAGAGGAAGGCGACCAGGGTGCCGGCCGACAGCGAGCCGTCCGCCACCTGGATCGTGCCGAGGACCAGCGCCGCCCCGATCGCCAGCTCCGGGATGGCGGTGATGAGCGCCCAGATCCCGGCGAGCAGCCGGGCCTTGCCCAGCTCCGTGGTGCGCAGCCGCTGCGAGAGCGCCCGGAAGGCGAGCGCCTGGCTGCGGTGGCGGCCGAAGCCCTTGACGATCCGGATGCCGAGCACGCTCTCCTCGACGACCGTGGTCAGATCGCCGACCTGGTCCTGGGCCTTCCGGGCCACCAGCGAGTACTTCGTCTCGAACACCGAGCACAGGACGATCAGCGGCACCGCCGGTGCCAGCAGCACCAGGCCGAGCGACCAGTCCTGGGCGAACAGGATGACGAAACCGACCAGGATCGTCGCCGCGTTGACGACCAGGAAGGTCAGCGGGAACGCCAGGAACATCCGCAGCAGCATCAGGTCCGTCGTACCGCGCGACAGCAGCTGGCCCGAGGGCCAGCGGTCGTGGAAGGCCACCGGCAGCCGCTGCAGATGGCGGTAGAGGTCCGCCCGCATCGACGCCTCGACCCCGGCCAGCGGCCGCGCCACCAGCCACCGCCGGAATCCGAACAGCACGGCCTCCGCGATGCCGAGCAGCAGCAGGTACAGCGCGCCCAGCCAGACGCCGCCCGGGTCCCGGTCGGCCACGGGCCCGTCCACCATCCACTTCAGGATCAGCGGGATCACGAGCGACAGACAGGACGCCAGGATCGCCACGAAGGCGGCGGTGAACAGGCGGAGCCGTACCGGGCGGACATAGGGCCACAGACGCAGGAGGGAGCGCACGGCGGACCGGTCCGTGCGCTCTGCAGGCTTTTCGGGCATCAGGGCCGACTGTACGTTTCACCACTGACATCGGTCCTCCCAATTTTCGGCCGCGACGGGACAGGGCAGGACAGGACCTGGACAGGACCAGACCGGGCCCCGCGCCGCGGCCGCCGGTCGTACCCCCGGGTCAACCGATCGGCTGATGGGACGTCGGGCGTGATGACGGATACCGCCCGCCCCCGCCCGCCGGAACCCTGGTGGGCATGGCAATCATCGAAGTCGACGCGGTGCGCAAGACCTACGCGGGCCGCCCTGTGGTCGACGGCGTCTCCTTCTCCGTCGACGAGGGCGAGATCTTCGGCATCCTCGGACCCAACGGGGCCGGCAAGACCACCACCGTCGAATGCGTGGAGGGCCTGCGCATCCCCGACGCGGGCACCGTGAAGGTCGCCGGGCTCGACCCCGTCGCCGACCACGACCGGGTGACCCAGCTGCTCGGCGCCCAGCTCCAGGAGAGCGAGCTCCAGGCCAAACTGACCGTACGGGAGGCACTGGAGCTGTACAGCGCGTTCTACCCGGCCCCCGCCGACTGGCGCCCGCTAGCCGCCCGGCTCGGCCTCGAAGAGAAGCTCACCACCCGCTTCGCCAAGCTCTCCGGCGGCCAGAAGCAGCGCCTGTTCATCGCGCTCGCCCTGATCGGCGACCCGAAGGTCGTCGTCCTCGACGAGCTGACCACCGGCCTGGACCCGCGCGCCCGCCGCGACACCTGGAAGCTCATCGAGGAGATCCGCGACGGCGGGGTGACCGTCCTGCTCGTCACCCACTTCATGGAGGAGGCCCAGCGCCTCTGCGACCGTATCGCCGTCATCGACCGGGGCAAGGTCGTCGCCCTGGACACCCCGGCCGGGCTGATCCGGCGGGCCACCGGCTCCACCGTCATCTCCTTCGTGCCCTCCCGGGCGCTCACCGGCCCCGACCTCACCCGGCTCACCGCGCTTCCCGGCGTCGCGTCCGTGACCCCGCCCGACAGCGAGGGGACGCTCACCCTGCACGGCACCGACGACTCGGTCACCCCGTTCGTCGCCCTGCTCGCCGAACTCGGCGTCACCGCCCGGCGGCTGCGCATCACCGGGACCAGCCTCGACGAAGCCTTTCTCGATCTCACCGAACAGGACGCCTGACATGCAGACCGGGACCACCACCGCACCGGCCACCGCCCCGGGGCCCAGCGCCGCCCGGCGACGCGGACCCGCCGCCGCCGTCCTGATCGCCGAGGCCCGGCTCTTCCTCCGTGAACCGGGCAGCCTGTTCTGGGTCTTCGCCTTCCCCTCCGTCCTCCTGGTGATCCTCGGCTTCGTGCCCGCCTTCAAGGAGGCGCAGGACGACCTCGGCGGCCGGCGCGTCATCGACCTGTACGTCCCCATCTCGATCCTGCTCGCCATGATCACGGCGGGGGTCCAGGCGATGCCGCCGGTCCTCACCGCCTACCGCGAGCGCGGCATCCTGCGCCGGATGTCCGCCACCCCGGTGCGGCCCTCCGCCCTGCTCGCCGCCCAGATCCTGCTGCACGGCGCGGCCTGCCTCGGCTCCGCGCTCCTCGTCACCGTCGTCGGCCGGACCGCCTACGGGGTCCCGCTGCCCGGACAGCCCGCCGGATATCTGCTGGCGCTGCTGCTCTCCGCCGCCGCCGCGCTCTGCCTGGGCGCCACGATCTGCGCCCTGTCCCGGACGGCGAAGGCGGCCACCGCGGTCGGCTCGGTCGCCTACCTGGTGATGATGTTCACCGCCGGGGTCTGGCTGCCCGTCCAGGCGATGCCCGACATCCTGCGCCGCGTCGTGGAGATCACCCCGTTCGGGGCCGCCTCCCAGGCGCTGGAGCAGGCCGCGTCCGGGAGCTGGCCGGGCTGGATCCACCTCGGGGTCCTCGCCCTGTGGACCGCCGTCACGGGCGTCGCCGCGAGCCGAATGTTCCGGTGGCAGTGAGTGGGGGCGGGGGCGGGGCGGCGGCCGTGGTGGACCCGGTGCGGCCGGGGGAGACTGCCCGCATGACGTCCTCGCCCCGCCGCACCCCCTACGTGCCGGGACCGGCGACCCCCGTCACGGCCGAGCAGCGCTGGGAGCAGTTCTACCGGTACGGGCCCTACGCCGTCCTCACCCTCGCCACCCTCGTCGGGGCCGTCGCCGCCGACCTGATCATGACCCGCACCGAGATGTACGCGGCCGGGGTCCTGACCGTCGCGGCGTACGGGCTCCAGGTCTGGTGGGGCCGGGCCCGCCCGCGTACCGCTCCGGGAGCCCCGGCCGGGGTGGCCTACTACACCGCGAGGACCGCCCTCGCCTTCGCGCTGTCCTGGCTCAACCCGTTCTTCGCGATCTACGCGGCGCTCAGCTACTTCGACGTCGAACCCCTGCTGCCCAAGCGCTTCGTCCGCGCCGGGCTGCTCACCACCGCCGTCACCCTGGCCGGTTCGCAGAGCGGCGGCCTGCCGCCCCCCTCCCTGATGAACTGGGTCGCCTTCGCCGTGCTGTACGTCGTCAACGCCACCCTCGCCCTCTTCTTCTGGCAGGTCGGCCTGCGGGAGGAGGAGAAGGCCCGCGTCCAGGCCGCGACCATCGCCGAGCTGGAGCGGACCAACCTCCGGCTGGAGGCGGCCATGGCGGAGAACGCGGCCCTGCACGCCCAGCTCCTCGTCCAGGCCCGGGAGGCCGGCGTCGACGACGAGCGGCGCCGGCTCGCAGCCGAGATCCACGACACCCTCGCCCAGGGCCTCACCGGGATCATCGCCCAGCTCCAGGTCGTCACCTCCCTCACGGACCGCGATCCGCGGACTGCCCGCGTCCACCTGGAGAGGGCCGCCGCCCTCGCCCGCCACAGTCTCGGCGAGGCCCGCCGCTCCGTCCACAACCTGGCCCCCGTCGCCCTGGAGCACGACGAGCTGACCGGCGCCCTGGAGAAGACCGTCGCCACCTGGGCCGAACAGCACCGCGTACGGGCCGACTTCACCGTCACCGGCACCGCCGAACCGGTCCACGACGAGGTCGCCGCCACCCTCCTGCGCATCGCGGGCGAGGCCCTGGCCAACGCGGGGCGGCACGCCGGGGCCTCACGGGTCGGGGTCACGCTCTCCTTCATGGACGACGAACTGACCCTGGACGTACGGGACGACGGCCGCGGCTTCGACCCCGCGGCGGCCACCCCGGCCGGCCGCACCGGCGGATTCGGCCTCGGTGGCATGCGGGCCCGCGCGGAACGCATCGCGGGCACGGTCGAGGTGGAGTCGGAGCCGGGCGGCGGCACGGCGGTCTCGGCCCGGGTCCCCCTGGTCAGGCAGGCGTGAGCGGCCGTACGGTGACCGCTGGCCAGGCGGCTGCGACGGGCCGTACGGTGGCCCGTGCCATGACCGAGAACCCCGCCCGCACCATCACCCTGGTCCTCGCCGACGACCACCCCGTCGTCCGGGACGGGCTGCGCGGCATGTTCACCGCCGAACCCGGCTTCGAGGTCCTCGGCGAGGCGGCCGACGGTGTCGAGGCCCTCGCCGTCGTCGAACGCCTGGACCCCGACGTCGTCCTGATGGACCTGCGGATGCCCGGCGGCGGGGGAGTGGCCGCCATCGCCGAGCTGACCCGGCGCGGGGCCCGTTCCCAGGTCCTGGTGCTGACCACGTACGACACCGACTCCGACACCCTCCCCGCGATCGAGGCGGGCGCCACCGGCTATCTGCTCAAGGACGCCCCGCGCGAGGAGCTGTTCGCCGCCGTCCGGGCCGCCGCCGACGGGCGCAGCGTCCTGTCGCCCGCCGTCGCCTCCCGGCTGATGACCCGGGTCCGCACCCCCGCCGCCCCCGCCGACGCGCCCCTCTCCGCCCGGGAGCGCGAGGTGCTGGTGCTGGTGGCGCGGGGGACCACCAACCGGGAGATCGCCGCCGAACTCTTCATCAGCGAGGCGACCGTGAAGACCCACCTCACCCACATCTTCGCCAAGCTCGGCGCCAAGGACCGGGCCGCGGCCGTCGCCGTCGGCTACGACCGGGGCATCCTCGGCTGATTCCCCTTCCTGTTACGCGGTCACCCGCAGGAGCAGCACCGAGCGGGCCGGGACCGTCATCTCCGTACCGCCTTCGAGGACCGTGCCGGGCGGCTCGGCCTGGTCCTCCCGGGAGGTGTCCAGGACCAGTTCGTACGCCGCCGCCCACGGGGCCCCCGGCAGCTCGAAGGCGACCGGTTCCGCGCCCGCGTGCAGGACGGCGAGGAAGCTGTCGTCGGTGACCGGCTCGCCGCGTGCGTCCCGCCCCGGGATGTCCCGGCCCGAGAGGTAGAGGCCGAGCGTGGCGGCGGGCGCGTACCAGTCGCCCTCCGTCATCTCCCGGCCGTCCCGGGTGAACCACGCCAGGTCCCGCAGCCCGTCCGGCGCCTGGGCCCGGCCGGAGAAGAACGCGCGGCGGCGCAGCACCGGATGGGTGTGGCGCAGCTTCAGCACCCGGGCCGTCAGCTCGGTCAGTCCCCGCCACTCGGGCTGCTCCAGCAGCGACCAGTCCAGCCAGCCGATCTCGTTGTCCTGGCAGTAGGCGTTGTTGTTGCCGCCCTGCGTACGGCCCATCTCGTCGCCCGCCACCAGCATCGGCACCCCGGTGGAGAGGAGCAGCGTGGTGAGCAGGTTGCGGAGCTGGCGGCGGCGCAGCGCGTTGATCTCCGGGTCGGCGGTCTCGCCCTCGGCCCCGCAGTTCCACGCCCGGTTGTCGCTCGTCCCGTCCCGGTTGCCCTCGCCGTTGGCCTCGTTGTGCTTCTGCTCGTAGCTCACGAGGTCGCGCAGGGTGAAGCCGTCGTGGGCGGTGACGAAGTTGACCGAGGCGTACGGGCGGCGGCCGCCCCAGGCGTACAGGTCGCTGGAGCCGGTCAGCCGGTAGCCGAGATCCCGTACGTCGGGGAGCGCGCCGCGCCAGTAGTCCCGTACGGCGTCGCGGTAGCGGTCGTTCCACTCGGTCCACAGGGGCGGGAAGGCCCCCACCTGGTAGCCGCCGTTGCCGACGTCCCACGGCTCGGCGATCAGCTTGACCCGGCGCAGCACCGGGTCCTGGGCGATCACCGCGAGGAACGGGGAGAGCATGTCGACGTCGTGCATCGAGCGGGCCAGGGCCGCCGCGAGGTCGAAGCGGAAGCCGTCGACGCCCATCTCGGTGACCCAGTAGCGCAGCGAGTCGGTGATGAGCCGCAGCACCTGCGGCTGGACCACGTGGAGGGTGTTGCCGCAGCCGGTGTAGTCGGCGTAGCGGCGGGGGTCGTTCTGGAGGCGGTAGTAGCCGCGGTTGTCGATGCCGCGCAGCGAGAGCATCGGGCCCAGCTCGCCGGCCTCGGCGGTGTGGTTGTAGACGACGTCGAGGATGACCTCGATCCCGGCGCCGTGCAGGGCGTGCACCATCCGCTTGAACTCGCCGACCTGCCCGCCCGCCGAGCCGGAGGCGGAGTAGCCGGCGTGCGGGGCGAAGTAGCCGATGGAGTTGTAGCCCCAGTAGTTGTGCAGCCCGCGCCGCAGCAGATGGTCCTCGTGGGCGAACTGGTGGACCGGCAGCAGTTCGACGGCGGTCACCCCCAGCCGGGTCAGGTGGTCGATCGCGGCCGGGTGCGCGAGTCCGGCGTACGTGCCGCGCAGCTCGGGCGGGATGTCCGGGTGGAGCTTGGTGAAGCCGCGTACGTGGAGTTCGTAGATGACGGAGTCGGCCCACGGGGTCTTGGGGCGGCGGTCCTCCACCCAGTCGTCGTCATCGTGGACGACGACGCCCTTGGGCACGTACGGAGCCGAGTCCCGGTTGTCCCGTACGGTGTCGGCGACATGCTGGTCCGGCCAGTCCCGTACGTGCCCGTAGACCTCCGGCGGCAGGGTGAAGTCGCCGTCGACCGCACGGGCGTACGGGTCGAGCAGCAGCTTGGCCGCGTTCCAGCGGGCGCCCGTCCAGGGGTCCCAGCGGCCGTGCACCCGGTAGCCGTAGCGCTGACCGGGCGCGATGCCCGGCAGGAAGCCGTGCCAGATCTCGTGGGTCAGCTCGGTCAGCGGGCAGCGGGTCTCGGTGCCGTGCTCGTCGAAGAGGCACAGCTCGACCGCCTCGGCGCCACCGGCCCAGAGCGCGAAGTTGGTGCCCGCCACCCCGTCCGGACCGACCCGGAAGCGGGCCCCGAGCGGCATCGGCGCCCCGGGCCACACGACGGGCGCCCGGGGCTCGGCCCGTACGGCCTGCGCGGCCTCCACGCTCACGGCTTGCGCGGCCTCCAGGCGTAGGCCGTTCGAGTCCTCCGTACGTACGGTGCCGGGTTCGGGGACGCCCGGTGGTTCCCCGGGCCTCACCGCCGTCCCGGCCGGTTCCTGTACTGCCTCCTGCTCGGCTGCGCTCGACACCGTGTCGCCTCCCGCGGCTCATGAGGACGGGCACCGGAAAGGGGGCGCGCGACGTCCCGGCCGCGGCCCTCTCCTGGTAGTCCTTCCCTCTGTTCTGCCCACCGCGGGCCCCGCACTCACGTTTCCCCCGACCGGCCCTGCTCGTTGGGGGAGCGTGAACCACGTAGCGAAGAGCGCACGGGCGGGCTCGGCCGCCGTGCTGACATGGGCAGGACTGCTCACCGTGCTGGTCCTGCTGACCGGATGCACCGATACGAGAGAGGCCCTGCTCAACGGCAAACCGGGCTCTCCCCAGGATGTGATCAGCGTCTTTCCCGAGGACGGGGCGAAGGAGGTCGACGCGGAGACCCGGATCCGGGTGAAGATCCCCGACGGCCGGCTGGAGAGCGTCAAGGTGATGCGGATCGAGGACGCCCAGCAGCAGACCGTGGCCGGGCGCATCGCCGCGGACGGCCTCTCCTGGAACCCGGAGCCCGGCGCGGCCCGGCTCGCCCTGGCCGCGAAGTACAGCATCGACGCGGTGGCGGTGGACGCGGCCGGACAGCGCTCGGCGCGCCGCGCCACGTTCACCACGCTCGTCCCCGAACACCGCTTCATCGGCTACTTCAAACCGGAGAACCGGTCCACCGTGGGTAC
Organism: Streptomyces microflavus; assembly: GCF_014650075.1. Taxonomy (GTDB): domain Bacteria; phylum Actinomycetota; class Actinomycetes; order Streptomycetales; family Streptomycetaceae; genus Streptomyces; species Streptomyces microflavus. Next base: position 305,618 of record NZ_BMUG01000004.1, read on the forward strand.
GGGCATGATCGTCTCCTTCTCCTTCAACCGCCCCATCGCCGACCGCGCGGCGGTGCAGAAGGCCATCCGGGTGACATCCGATCCGGCGGTGGAGGTCGTCGGCCACTGGTTCGGCAAGGACCGGCTCGACTTCCGCCCGCAGAAGTACTGGAAGCCGGGCACGGAGGTCACCGTGGACATCGGACTGCGGGACGTGGAGGGCGCCCCCGAGGTCTACGGCAGCCAGGACAAGAAGGTCACCTTCACCGTCGGCCGCTCCCAGGTCTCCCTGGTCGACGCGGAGGCCAAGACGATGGAGGTGCGCCGCGACGGGGAGCTGGTCAGCACGGTCCCGATCACCGCGGGGGCCCCGAAGACGACCACGTACAACGGGAAGATGGTCGTCACCGAGATGCACGAGGTGACCCGGATGAACGGTGCCACCGTCGGCTTCACGGACAAGAAGGGCAAGGGCGAGTACGACATCAAGGACGTCCCGCACGCCATCCGGCTCACCACCTCCGGCACCTTCCTGCACGGCAACTACTGGGCCGACGAGGAGGTCTTCGGCGAGGAGAACGTCAGCCACGGCTGCATCGGGCTGCGCGACGCGAAGGGCGGCAGCGCCACCACGCCGGGCGGCTGGTTCTTCGACCGGACCCTGATCGGGGACGTGGTGGAGGTCGTCAACTCGAAGGACAAGAAGGTCGCGCCGGACAACGGGCTCAGCGGCTGGAACATGGGCTGGAAGAAGTGGAAGGCGGGCTCCGCCCTGCGCTGAGCACGCCCGCCTCCCCGGCGCCCCCGCTTTGCGCTGAGCCCGTCCGGGTGCGGCGCCCTGCCCCGCGTTGCGTACGCCCCCCCCGGCGCCCCCGCCCCGGGGGCGCCCGGCACCCCTCCCCACCTGCACGGCTCTCCCCGCCACTTGGGACGGAACGGTGACATTCCGGAGGGGATCCACCCCGCCCACGGTGTGATTATCTTGCGGTGGAGCGCGTATGAGCAGCGCGCGGGGGATGCGGGCCATGGCGATGCCAGGCCCAGCGAGGGGAGACACCACAGTGAACGTGCAGCCGATATCGGGGGCATCGGCCGGGGGCAGGAAGCGGCGCGGCGGATCGGGGCCTCTTGCCCTGGCCCTGGGCGCCATGCTGTTGCTGGTGACGGCGTGCGGCGGGGACGCGGAAGCGGGAAGCAAGGGCGGCGGAAAGAGCGGCTCGAAGGCGGAGGACACCACGGCCTCGCAGGCGGTGGTGACCATCGCGCCGGAGGACGGCGCGGAGTCGGTGGCGACCAGCGGCGCGCTGAAGATCACCGCCGCGCAGGGCAAGCTGACCACCGTCAAGGTCGCGGACCCCAAGGGCAACGCGGTCGCGGGCGAGATCGCGGCGGACGGCGCGAGCTGGGTGCCGGAGCGGCACCTCGCCGCCGCCACCAAGTACGCGGTGCACGCGGTCGCCAAGGACGCGAAGGGCCGTGAGTCGGCCAAGGACACCACCTTCACCACGCTGGTGCCGGAGAACACCTTCATCGGGCACTACACGCCGGAGGACGGCTCCACCGTAGGGGTCGGCATGCCGGTCTCGATCAACTTCACCCGGGGCATCACCGAGCCCGCCGCGGTGGAGAAGGCCATCAAGGTCACCGCCGATCCGGCCGTCGAGATCGAGGGCCACTGGTTCGGCAACGACCGCCTCGACTTCCGCCCGGAGAAGTACTGGGCGCCGGGCACCAAGGTGACCGTGGAGCTCCACCTGGACGGCGTGGAGGGACGGCCCGGGGTCTACGGCAAGCAGGCCAGGAAGGTGCAGTTCACCATCGGCCGCAGCCAGGTCTCCACCGTCGACGCGAGCTCGAAGCGGATGAAGGTCGTCCGCGACGGCGAGCAGATCAAGGACATCCCGATCTCCGCGGGCGCCCCGGCGACCACCACGTACAACGGTCAGATGGTCATCAGCGAGAAGCTCAAGGTGACCCGGATGAACGGCGACACCGTCGGCTTCGGCGGCGAGTACGACATCAAGGACGTGCCGCACGCCATGCGGCTCTCCACCTCGGGCACCTTCCTGCACGGCAACTACTGGGGCGCGTCCTCCATCTTCGGCTCCACCAACACCAGCCACGGCTGTGTCGGTCTGCGCGATGTGCGGGGCGGCTACGACAACCAGACCCCGGCGGCCTGGTTCTTCAACAAGTCGATCATCGGTGACGTGGTCATCGTGAAGAACTCCAAGGACAAGCAGATCGCGCCCGACAACGGGCTCAACGGCTGGAACATGGACTGGGAGGAGTGGAAGAAGTAGGACTTCCTCCACGACTTCCCGTACGACCCCGGCGGGCCCGGTGCTGTGACCAACGGCACCGGGCCCGCCCGCGTTAGCACTGGTTAACCTGCCTCCATGACTGTGACCCTCGAAGTACGCGACAACGTCGGGACCATCCGGCTGGACCGGCCGCCGATGAACGCCCTGGACGTGGCGGTCCAGGACCGGCTGCGGGAGCTCGCCGAGGAGGCCACCCGCCGCGATGACGTGCGCGCGGTGATCCTCTACGGCGGCGAGAAGGTGTTCGCGGCCGGTGCGGACATCAAGGAGATGCAGGCGATGGACCACACGGCGATGGTCGTACGGTCCAAGGCGCTCCAGGACTCCTTCACCGCCGTCGCCCGCATCCCCAAGCCCGTCGTCGCCGCCGTCACCGGCTACGCGCTCGGCGGCGGCTGCGAACTGGCCCTCTGCGCCGACTTCCGTATCGCCGCGGACAACGCCAAGCTCGGCCAGCCGGAGATCCTGCTGGGGCTGATCCCGGGCGCCGGCGGCACCCAGCGCCTGGCCCGGCTGATCGGCCCGTCCCGGGCCAAGGACCTCATCTTCACCGGCCGCATGGTCAAGGCGGAGGAGGCCCTGACGCTCGGTCTGGTGGACCGGGTGGTGCCCGCCGCCGAGGTCTACGAGCAGGCGCACGCCTGGGCCGCCAAGCTGGCGAAGGGGCCCGCGCTGGCGCTGCGCGCGGCCAAGGAGTCGGTGGACGCCGGACTGGAGACGGACATCGACACCGGGCTCACCGTCGAGCGGAACTGGTTCGCCGGACTGTTCGCCACCGAGGACCGGGAGCGGGGGATGCGCAGCTTCGTGGAGGAGGGCCCCGGCAAGGCGCAGTTCCTCTGAGCGGGCGCGGCGCGGCCGGCGCGTTCCGGATGCACTTCTGACGCGGATTCATCCCTCCGGGCGGATTATCCGGGCCTTAAGACAACCTTAAGGCCCGGTGCCGTACCCCTTCGGGCAATCCCGCCCGCCCGGTCCATCACCGCAGCTCACCGAGGCCGTGAAAGACACTGTCCTGCCGGTGGCATATGCCAAATGCCCTTTGTGGAATGGGGTGTTCCGGGGGGCGGATTCCCTCGGAACGGCCCCGGAGGGCGGAGTGTGCGTCCATGATGGTGGACATGGCGGGCCTGGAGGATGTGGATCAGCCGCGACCGCGCAGCAGCGCGACTGCGGCACGCTGGACGTCGGGTATGGATGACGAACAGGCGTTCAAGGCACTGGAGTTGTTCGGAAATCCGACCGAGGAGGAAGTCCGGCTGCCGTCGCGGCCGGAGTCCGCGGCGACCGCCCGCCGGCTCACCTCCTGCGTGGTGCTCCGGCAGTGGGCCCTCTCGCCGCAGACCGCGGAGTACGCGGTGCTGCTCGTCTCCGAGCTCGTCGGCAACGCGGTACGCCACACCGGTGCCCGCGTCTTCGGGTTACGGATGGTGCGCCGCCGGGGCTGGATCCGGATCGAGGTGCGTGATCCCTCGCGCGGGCTGCCGTGTCTGATGCCGGTGCGCGAGATGGACATCAGCGGGCGGGGGCTCTTCCTCGTGGACAAGCTCTCCGACCGCTGGGGGGTGGATCTGCTGCCGCGCGGCAAGATCACCTGGTTCGAGATGCGGATCTCCGACCGCTGACACGTGAGGCCGCAGGGGGTGCGGAGGGTCTCGGGGGGTGCCTTCGGGGGCCCCGGGATGCACAGAAGCCCCCGGTCGGCCGTGGTGCGGCGCTGCGGGGGCTTCTGTGGGGGCCGTGAAATGTGGGGTGTGTTCACGGCCGCTCGTGACGACCTCGGCCCGGGTCAATGGGGGTCGTGGCTCCGACTATGGCAGACGGGCGACCCCGGTGCCAAAGAGGCTTTTCGGGTGATTCTCGGGCCAATCGGGCATTCCTTGACTGAATCGCAGGTGGGGTCAGTCACTCGCCTAGCTTTCCATGCATTCTTATGGCATCCCTCGAATGATTCATAGATCATTCCGACAATCGGTCAATCGTCACATTTCACCCCTCTCCCCTCTACTGTGTCCCGGGTACTCCAGGGAAGGCGAGGTGGCCGCGCATGGACGGACGCAAGGCGCCGATGCGCCGCCGCGACGCGCTGGGCACCGGGGCCGGACTGCTCACGGCCGCCGCCCTCGCGGCGGGCTGCACACGGGGCGGCGGGGGTGGGACGACCTCGGCCGCCGGGGCGCCCGCACCCCCCACCCCGTACGCCTCCGCCACCGCCCCCACCGGGCCCCGCCGCTTCCCCGGGCAGCCCGTCCTGATCACCCACGGCCCCCGCGACCGGCCCCGGGTCGCCCTCACCTTCGAGGGCCGGGGCGACCCGGACCTCGCCCGCGCCGCGCTCGCCCGCATCGAACGGGCCGGGGGCCGGGTCACCGTCCTCGCCGTCGGCAGCTGGCTCGACGCGCACCCCGGCATGGCCCGCCGGATCCTCGACGGCGGCCACGAGATCGGCAACCACACCCAGAACCACCGGGACCTCACCACCCTCGACGAGCGCACGGCGTACGAGGAGATCACCGCCTGCGCCCGGCGGCTGCGCCGGCTCACCGGCTCCATGGGTACCTGGTTCCGCCCCTCGCCCGGCCCCGCCGCCACCCCGCTCGTCCAGCGGCTCGCCCGGCGGGCCGGGTACCCGCACGTCCTCTCGTACGACGTGGAGTCCCTCGACCATCTGGCGGGCGGGGTACCGGCCGTCACCCGCAAGGTGACGGGCGAGCTCCGGAACGGCTCCGTGGTGGGGCTGAGCCTCGCCCGCCCGGTCACCGTCGCCGCGCTGCCCCTGCTCCTCGCCGAGATCGGCCGGCGCGGGCTGCGCGCGGTGACGGCCACCGAGCTGCTGAGCTGATGTCACGGGCGGGGCGCCGTCCGGGGCCCCACTCCCCGGCCGCCGCCTCCGTCACCCGTACGGCCCGATAATCTGACCCCGACAATCGGCACCACGAAGGGGCGGAACTGTGGCGGACATCGAGTCGGCGCGGACGGCATTCGAGAAGTTCGACGGGAACGGCGACGGGCTCATCACGGCCAACGAGTACAAGAGCGCGATGGCGCAGCTGGGCGACCCGTTCGTCACCGAGACGGTGGCACAGGCGATCATCAACGCCCACGACGCCAACGGGGACGGCCTGCTCACCTTCGACGAGTTCTGGGCCTCGCGGAACAAGGCCTGAGTCGCCGCGGGACCCCCGGCCGAGCTGGTCCGGCCGGGGGCCTGTGCCGTTTGCCGTGTGTTTGTCCACCGGAGAGGATCGAGCCGTGATGTTCTCCGGAACTCCCGCCGATCCGGCCGCACGGACCGCTCCGACCGGTCCCGACGCGCCGCCGGCCGCTGTGCCGTCCGACGCACCGACCCTCGCGCTGTCCATCGGCGTACCACCGCTGCCCACAGGTGCATCGCCCGTCGCGGTGACGGCCGACGTCGTGCCCTCCGCCGACGGCTCCGGCCGCCGCTCCCGGTTCCTCCTCCCGGCCTCCCTGGCCGCCGCCGCTCTCCTGGCGCTCCTCATGGCCCTGTTCGGACCCGGGCTCGTCGCACGCGGCACCGGGGAGCTGCGGATACCCGGCGCGGGGCTCACCACCCTGCTCCGTACCGTCCTGTTCACCGCGCTCGCCGTGCACCTCGGCGAGCTGCTCGCCCCGCAGCTCGTCCGGCCGGTCCGCGGCCGCCCCCGTACCGCCGTGCGGAGCTGGTCCGTCTGCGCCGCGCTCGCCGGGGCCGCCGCGGCGGCCGGACAGATCGTCCAGCTCGCCGCCGTCAGCGGTCTCGGGATCACCGAGACGTACGCCACCCGGGACGGCGGGCTCCTCCTCCTCATCGCCAACGGCCTGGTCCTCGCCGCCGGATGCGCCGCGGGCAAGCGCCCCGCCCTGGCCCTGGCCCCGCTCGCCGTCGTCATCGGCGCGGAGGCGATCCGCGCCCACCCGGAGGCGTACAGCCCGGAGATCGGGGCCGCGCTCACCGTCGTCCACCTCACCGCCGCGTCCCTGTGGACCGGGGGCCTGCTGTACGTCCTGCGGACCATGTGGCTCTGGCGCGGGTCACCCGTCGCCTCCCGCGCACTGCTCGGCCGGTACGCGCGCCTGGCGGTCTGGCTGTACGTCGCGCTCGCCGCCACCGGGACCGCCTCCACCCTGCGCCGGCTGCCGCTGGACGTGGTGTTCACCTCCGCCTACGGGCGCACCCTGCTGGTCAAGCTGGCGCTGATGACGGTGGTGAGCGCGCTGGCGGTGGCGGCCCGGCGGCGGATGCTCCGGGACACCGACCCGGCCCTCGCCCACCGCCTGGCCCGCCGCGAACAGGTCGTACTGGGCGCGGTCGTGGTCGTCTCGGCGATCCTCACCGTGGTCCCCGACCCGCACTGGATCTCGATGCGGCCCTAGGGCTGCTTCCGGTACGGCTCCCAGCCCTGCAACTCGTCGTCGCGCGGGGCCAGGACGAGGGCCGGGGCGTCCGGGCCGAAGAACCGCACCGGCCGGGACGCGTCCCAGGACGGCCACCCCGGGTCACCCGTCGTCGCGAAGTCCACCCACGCCCGGTGCATCGCGTCCGCCAGCTCCTGCGGGGCGTCCGGGCCGGTCAGGGCCATGGTGTCGGGGTGGGCGAGGGTGTCGAAGACGAACCCGAGCTCCAGCGCGTGGCAGGCGCCGAGCCGCTGTACGGGGGAGGGCCAGCCGAACTCGTAGACGTACGTGGACGCCGGGGCACCGGCCCGCGCGTCGGCCAGCCGGTTGAGCGGGACCCGCAGCAGCAGGTCCGTGGCGAGCGCGCCGAGGATCTCGCCCGGGGTGGCGTCGGGGCGGTTGGCCCGGTAGACGCGGGCGGTGGCGTTCGGGACCCTGAACTTCAGCAGCGCCAGGCGGAGCTTCAGCCTGCTGATCCGTTCCGTCAGGCCGCCGGGGACGAACCAGAGCCGGTACTCCTCGGTGTTCGTCCCCATCAGCAGGCCGACCCCGGCGGCCGCGCCCGTGCGCAGCGCCTCGGCCGGGTCCCGGGTCAGCAGCTCGCCGTCCACCACGAGCTGGAACGAGTTGCGGCCGGTCAGCGGGTTGCCGCCGCTCGTCACTCCGGTCTGCGCCGTCAGCAGCGCCTCCGGGTCCACGGCGGCCAGTGCGGCGGCTGTGGCGGGGACCCCGAGCCGCTTGGCGATCAGCTCGGTCGTCCCGCGCGCGGCGTCCGGGGTCAGGGCGGCGGGCGCCCCGCTCTGGAGCACCGCCCGCCGGAACAGGCCCGCCGAACGCTCCGTCGCCAGCAGGGCCGCGATGGAGACCGCCCCCGCCGACTCCCCGGCCACCGTCACCCGGTCCGGATCGCCGCCGAACGCCGCGATGTTGTCCCGCACCCACTCCAGGGCGGCCAGCTGGTCCAGCAGCCCCCGGTTGGCGGGCGCGTCCGGGAAGAGCCCGAAGCCCTCGACGCCCAGCCGGTAGTTGACCGAGACGAGCACCACCCCGTCCCGGGCGAACGCCGACCCGTCGTACACCGGCACCGCCGAGGAACCGTGCAGCAGCGAACCGCCGTGGATCCAGACCAGGACCGGGAGCCCCCCGGCCCCGGTGGACGGCGTCCACACATTGAGGTTGAGCCACTCGTCGCCCGCCACCTCCGGGTCCGGCAGCAGCCGGTCCAGCGGCGGGGTGTAGGGCCGCTTGGGGGCCGTCGGCCCGAACGCGACCGTCTCGCGCACGCCCTCCCACGGCTCCGGCGGCTCCGGCGCGCGGAACCTCCGCGCGCCGACCGGCGCCGCCGCGTACGGGATGCCACGGAAGACCGCGACACCCCTCTCCACCGCACCGCGCACGGTGCCCTGCACGGTCCTGGCCTGCGGGGGATTCCCCGCCCGGACGCCTGCCACGATGTCGGACATGGTGCGTGCCAACCCTTCTCGCGGTGCGGTGGTGGAGCCGCCTACTTCAGATAGACCAGTCCGTCCGTGGTGAGGGCCGGGCGGCCCTTCGTGCCGACCACCACGATCTTGACCGTGTGCTTGGCACTGGAGGACCAGGACTTCGTCCAGATCGCGTCCCGGTACTTGGTGGTGGAGGACTTCAGATCCACCGTGGCCACCTTCTTGCCGTCGACATAGACGTATGCCTGCCCCGAAGTGGCGGCCCGCGACACCACCCAGGCGGCTGACCGGCCGGTGAACGTCCAGGTCAGGCTCGCGTTCTTGGTGCTGCTGGAGAGGGACTTGCCGCCGAGATAGCCGGCGGAGGACTTCGAGGCCCACTTCCCGGTCTTCTTGGCGGCGGTCTCCTGGAGGATCACCGGGGTGCCGGAGACCGAGGCGGCGGCCGTGTTGCCCGCGTGGTCGTACGCCGTCATCTTCCAGGCGGTCGCCTTGCCGGACTTCGCGGTGTGCGAGGCGCTGCCCGTCGTCGGGCCGTACGTCCTGGCGACGGGCGCGGTGAGCCGGACCTCCTTGAGGGCGGCGGAGTCGGTGGCCTTCCACTTCAGGGTGAGCGGGACGGCGGCGGTGTTCACCGTGCCGGTGCGCAGGGTGAGGGCCGGCTTGGCGGTGAAGGTGGGGGCCGTGCGCTCGGCGACGACCGTGGCGGCGGGCGATGTGGTGACCTTGCCCGACTGGTGGGTGGCCCGCACCTGCACGGAGTGCTTGCCGAGCGCGAGGGTGGCCGCGGCCGTGGTGACGTTGCCCTTGACGGTGGCCACCGGCTTGCCGCCGACGAGGAGTTCGTAACTCTTGACGAAGGCGGCGGGGGTGGTCGCCTTCCAGCCGACGGTGACGGCCGACCTGGTGTAGTACGTGGAGCCGGAGGCGCTCGCTCCGGTCACCGAGGAGATGGTGAGGCCGGTGACCGACCCGCCGGCCAGGGAGCGGATGGCGGGGAGCTGTCCGTAGAGGCTGCCGCCGGGGCACTGGGTGTTGAACCCGTCCCGGTGTCCGGAGATCTGCTGGAAGGGGTACGCCTTGCCGGCGGCGAACTGTGTCCCGAAGAAGTTTCCGCCCGCCGCCCCGGCGGTCAGCTGGACGGTGCCCGTCGGGTCGCCCTTGTACTGGCCGAGCTTCCACGCGGCGAGCCGGGCGACGGCGGTGGTCGCGGCGCTCGCGGCCTGGGTGTCCGTGTGCATGCCGATGACGGCGATCCCGGTGGTGTCCCGGTTGAAGCCGTAGGTGTGCGCGCCGAGCACGGCCCGGTCCACACCGCCCTTGCGGCCCTCGAAGATCGTGCCGCACTTGTCGACGACGAAGTTGTAGCCGAGGTCCTTCCAGCCGTTCGACTTCACGTGGTACGTGTGCAGCCCGCGCACGATGGCCGCGGAGTCGGTGCAGGAGTAGGAGTTGGTCTGCGCGGTGTGGTGGACGAAGACCGCCTTGACCTTCTCCAGGTAGTCCGGCGACTCGTTGTTGAGCGACTCGTCGGCCTGCCAGGCGACCCGCGAGACGATCGGCGGCTGCGGCACCGTGGACGGCGGGCCGGGCGGCAGCGGCGGGGTCGAGGAGGGGCTGGGCGTCGGCGAGGCGGTCGGCGTCGGGGACGCGGTGGTCCCGCTCGGCGTGGGGGTCGGGGACGGCGGTTCGGGGGACTCGGTGGTCGGCGTGGGGGAGGGCGTTGGCTCCTCGGTCGGCTCCTCCGTCGTCGGGGTGGCCGTCGGGGTCTCCTCGCCGGGCGTCGGCTCCTCGCCCGGCGTCTCCTCGACGGCGAACGCGGCCGGTTCGGCGGCGAGCGGGGTGGCGTTCCCGCCCGGGTCGACGGTGTCCAGCCGCAGCCCTGCGGGCAGCCCGGCCTTGACGCCGTCCGCGGCGCTGATACGGACCTCCACGCCGTTCGAGGGGCCGACCCAGCGGGGTTCGGTGGTGCCCCGGACGCCGGTCCGGCCGGCCTCGGTGCGTCCGTCGATCTCGGTGTCCAGGGGCAGCCAGCCGGTCCACCTGCCGGAGGAGGCGGAGCGGGTACGGGCCTCGACCCGGCCCGTCACCTTGGCGGCGGGGTCGGTCCAGGTGACGCCGAGGAGGCTGAAGCGTTCGGTGTCGCGCTGCGCGAGGGAGGCGGAGGCGCCGTCCTCGGAGGTCTTCAGCGGCGTCCGGTAGACGTCCGCCTCCGCGGGAGCGGACTTGGCGTCCGCTTCACCGTCGGGGCCGGAGCCGCCCGTCACGCCCTGGAACACCAGGACGCCCGTCACGGCCGCCGTCGCGACGGCAGCCGTGGTCCATATTCTTCGCTGTGATCTCACGTGTGATTTCCCCGGGGACTGTGGTGGAAGACATGGCATTCCGACCGGTCGGTCGCTGACCGGGGGCACGACGCAGTGGTCGGCCCGGCCGGTGGGGCGACCCGGGACATGCTTGCAGGGGACAGTCTTCCATGCGATCGCTTCCGACCGGACCTGTTCTTTCCCGATCGCTTGAGATGTGATCCGATCGACGGTCCCGGTCCCCAGGGCCTGGAACGCTTCCGCCTTCCAGGCCCTGTCCTCCCGCGGGTGGAGCGGGTCGCTCTCAGGCGGCGAAATACTGGGACATCGAGTTCCGTGCGTCCAGCTCCACCAGATCCGGGCGGGTGTAGCGCTCGGCGCGTGCGTGATAGTCGAAGTCGCCCCGCACGAGCCCCCGGTAGTCCTGTACGCACCGTTCCAGGGCGGCCCGGGTCGAGGAGCTGATTCCCGCCGCGTCGATTTCCTCGATCAGCTCCTTTTCCGCCCGCACCACCCGCTCGGCAATACGTGCCAGTTGAATTCCGGCCTCGTCGACGGCTTCCTGGAGTGTGGAGCGGCGGTCGCGCTGGATGAGCCGCACCGCATTGTGCTCGTAGCCGAGCGCGGCCTCTTTCTCGAACGAGCAGATGTCGTTGCAGAGTCCTGAATGATCGGTCACCGCGTTCCGCAGGGCGATGTACGCGGGCAGGCTGCGGGCGGAATCCGGCAGATCGATTCCGGCGGTGATCTCGTGCAGATCCAGGAACGGCTGCATGGCCACCGAGTCCCGGCGGTGCTTGACGAAGTCCACCCGGCTCGGCACCTGCCCGGCCGCCCGCTCGACCGCCTCGGCGTAGTACGTCCAGAGCCAGGCCGCCGTGTCCCGCCGGAACTGCCGGTTCCACTGGGGGGAGCGGTCGCGGCAGGTCCGCTCGCGCAGCCCGGTGAGCGCCTGCTCCATCGGCCCGTGCGGCGCGGCCCCGTCGAACACGTCCACCAGCCGGGTGATCGCCGCCTCGCACATCAGGGGGTCACGTCCGGCCGGTCCGTCGTCGAACTCGTCGTCCACCAGGAAGGCCCAGAACAGCCATTGGCAGAAGAGGTCCAGATGGTGCTGCGACGCTTTCGGGAAGATGAGGGAAATCCAGAGTTCGGGCCGGGTGCGGATCATCTTCCTGCGGGCCGGAACGGAGAGAATGAGACCCTCCGCTTCCGCCCATTCCCAGGCGGCTTCCCTGGTTTTCTCCAGACCCGGATTGCACCCGGTGCTGGCGAACGGCATGTGAAACGCCGGTAACGTTATCTGACTCATTGCTGCCCCTCGTCGAATGAGTACGGACGGGCGATGCGCACCGCGCATTCCCGGTGATCGCGCATGGGCGTCGGCCCGACCGGGTCCGCCCGCCGGGCATGGCCCCGCCGGGCCCCGGAGGGAACGTACGAGGTGGGACGGCCATCGGTGTCCTCTTTCCTCCACCGGTTGCCAGGGCGTTGCGGCAGGACCGGCGGGCCGACGAGGGTGAACGCGTCACCATGCGTGATGCCCAGTCAACCGCTAGTTGAGCGTTGAGGGAACCCGGCCGTGACCGAAACTGTGTGGCCCCTGCAAACCTTGGGATCGCTTGTGGGGGTGGAGTGCACTTCTGGGACTGGGCCGACAGCGGGTTCTGAGCGAGATCGCCCAGACCGGCAGGCCGGGGTCCGGCTCCGAGACCAAGCCCCGCGATGTGACCGATTTGCAGGGTGAGTGGCCGATATTTGCGTCACGCTTTGATCACGGCCTGGCTTCCGGGCTGACCGGATCCCGCCTCCACGCGTAGACAGCTCTCATTAGTGATCACTTCGTGACGCTGGGGTGGGGGATATGAAAAGGAAGCAACGTCTCAGACGCACTCGTACGGAGGCGGTTGCCGCCTGGGTGGCGAGTGCGACCGCGACCGTACTTCTGGCGGGTCTGACCACGACGGGCGCTCAGGCCGTCGAGGCCTCCCCGGAGCCGGTTCTGAGTGAAGGTCAGCGGGCGCTGGCCGACGCGCGCAAGGCCGGCGAGCGGGTCGAGGTGAGGGGGCAACGCTCGGAGCGGACGACGGTGTTCGCCAATCCGGACGGATACACCTTCACCTTGGAGGAGGCGTCGGTTCCGGTCCGGGTCGCCAAGCCGGGGGGCGGATGGCAGAGCCCCGACGCCGAACTGGAGCGGCGCCCGGACGGCAGCATCGGCCCGAAGGCCGCGGCTGTGCAGATGTCGTTCTCCGCCGGCGGGCGCGACGAGCCCCTGGTGTCCATAGCGCAGCAGGGCCGCTCGCTCGCCCTCGACTGGCCGGGCAGCCTGCCCGAACCGGAACTGACCGGCGCGGGCGCGCTGTACCGCGAAGTGCTGCCCGAGACCGACCTCAAGGTCACCGCCACCGTCGAAGGGTTCCAGCACGTCGTCATCGTCAAGTCTCCCCGTGCCGCAGCCAACAAGGAGCTGCGGAAGCTCACGTTCGGGCTGCACAGCATGGGGCTGACGGTCCGCCGGACGCCCACCGGTGCGTTGGCTGCCGTCGACGCGTCGGGCGCGACGGTGTTCCGCGCGCCGACCGCGCAGATGTGGAACTCGGCAGGGAAGGCCACGTCCGGCGGCAGCGCCCGTGCCCTGGCCGCCCCGGCGGCCGCCGACGCCGTCACCCGTACCCCCGGGGACCCCGCCGAGACCGCGCCCTCGGGGGCGGGACTGGAGCCCGGCCAGGGCGACAGGATCGCCCTCATGGACGTCCAGGTCTCCAAGGACGCGCTCTCCGTGGTGCCCGACCCCGCCCTGCTCTCCGGTACCGAAGCGGCGGACTTCCCTCTCTTCATCGACCCGACCGTCACCTGGGGCGAGTCGGAGCGCACGCTTCTGCGTAGCGACGGCTACGAGTCCTACGGCTGGGGCAACGGGGACGACGACCTCGGCAAGGGCGTCGGCAAGTGCGGCTCCTGGAACGGCTACGCCTGCGGACCCGGTTACGTGCAGCGCCTGTACTTCGAGTTCTCGCCGGCCAGCCTCAAGGGCAAGCAGGTCCTGGACGCAACGTTCCGGGTCACCGAGCCCTGGGCGTTCCAGTGCGACCCGCGCTGGGTCGACCTCGTACGCACGAACAACATCTCGGCCTCCACGACCTGGTCGTCCCGGCCCAAGGAACTCGACCTGATGGGCGACCGGCACGTATCGGCCGGCCGGGGTTCGCTGTGCGACCCGGACTCCCCGGACGCGCCGATCGAGTTCAACGACAACCCCGAGGAGACCAACGAGAACCTGACGCCGACGGTGAAGTCCTTCGCCGCCGGCTCGTTCTCGCGGCTGACCCTGCAACTCCGCGCGCATGACGAGTCGGACACCTCCGCCTGGAAGCGGTTCCGCAACGACGCGGTGCTCGCCGTCGACTTCGTCGGCGTACCCGACACCCCCACCGCCATCGGCGTGGTGACCGGAACCGGTACGGTCTGCGCGAAGACGGAGTCGAACCCCTCCGTGATCTCGGATCCGACGCCCACGCTGGCGGCCACCCCGCAGACCAAGGCCGGCGGGGAGAGCGGGGCCCAGCTGCGCATCTACTTCGACCTCGACCACAAGAACAGCGACGGCAGCTGGGGCGACACCACGGCGGGCAACGGTGACCTGCGTCCTTCCACGGGATACGTGGGGGACAACGTCAAACAGACGATCTCCTGGTCGGCGCTCTCCGAAGGCAAGCTCTACCGCTACCGGGCCTGGGCACGCTCCTACTACAACGGAGGCGGCAGCTACCTCTCGGGCCCGTCGAACGCCTCGACCACCGGCTGGTGCTACTTCAAGGTCGACCCGACGGCACCGAAGGCACCCAAGATCACCTTCGGCAGTCCGTACTCGCTCTGCACCCCCAACGCGTGTGCGTCCTCCGGTGGTCCGGGAGTGAAGGGCACCTGGTCCTTCGCCCCCGCCACAGGTGATACGACCAACGTGTCCTACCAGTACACCCTCTCGTCCTGGAACACCTGGCCGACGGTCAACGGTGCGAGCCCGTCGGCGTCGATCTCCCCCGAAGCCTCCGGCACCTACACGCTCTTCGTCCGGGCCAAGGACAACGTGGGCCGCTACGGAGCCTGGAGCGCGGTGGACTTCCTGGTCGCCGCCGGTGCGGGCCCCGTGGCCCGCTACCGCTTCGACGAGGCATCCGGCGCCGCGGTGGACAGCGGAACCGCCGGATCGACCCGGCACCCCGCTTCGCTGGGCTCCGCTGCGACGCGTGATGACCGGGGCCGCCGAGGCCTGATCACACACAGCGCCTCCGGGGTGCCGCTGGCGACCCCCGTCGTGGACAAGGGGCTGAGGCTCAACGGCGGTACCGGCAGCCACGCCACCACGGCCGGGCCCGTCCTCGAAACCCGGTCCTCCTACACGGTGTCGGCCTGGGTGTGGGCGGACCCCGAGGCGTACCTGACCCACACGGTCCTCAGCCAGACCCCCGCCGCCGCCGGCCCGTGGACCCAGAAGCACAGCCCGTTCAGCCTGACCTACGGCGGTGGCAAGTGGAGCCTGCGTGCCTTCTCCACGGAGGGGGAGTGGACCCGTGCGGCCACCTCTCCCACCACCTATCCCCGGGCCGTCTGGACCCACGTCACCGGAGTGCACGACGCGACCGCCAAGAAGATCCACCTCTACCTCAACGGCAAGCACGCCGCGTCGGCGGACGCCGGTACCTCCTGGGCGGGCGGCGGCACCCTGGAGATCGGACGCACGATGTACGCCGACGCCTACACCCAGGCCTTCAAGGGTTCCATCGACGAGGTGGCCATCTGGCAGCGCGCCCTGACCGCCAAGGAAGTGGCCGACGAGTCCAAGCTGCTGACGTCCCAGAGCTACGCGGGACTGGAGCTGGTCGCCGACTGGCAGGCCTCGCAGGGCAGCGGCACCACCATTCCCGACACAACCTCCGGCTACGGCACCAGCCTGACGGTGGAGGGCGGCGCCACGTTCAGTGACGGAGAGCTGGTGCTGGACGGCGTCGACGACGCCGCCCGGATCGTCGGACCGCCGGTCGACGGCAGCGGTGCGTTCACCGTGACGACGACGGTGGCTCTGGACGCCGAGAAACTGGCGCAGAAGAGCGTCGGATACGTCGGGGGCGTGCTCGGCCAGGCCCAGGACCACATCCTGCACTGGGGACTCTGGTACCAGGTCACGGGCAAGGACACCGTGCTCGACGAGACGACCCTGGAGGAGCGCGTCGTACCGGTGGGGAAGTGGCACTTCGGCAGCTACGACATCGTGACGGAGACGTTCAGTTCGGTGGTCTCCGACGAGGTCGCCGCACTGGACAGCCCGGTACGGCTGACCGGCTCCTTCGACCCCGTCTCCGGGACCATCAGTCTGTACCTGGGACACAGCCAGAACGGTGACGCGAAGGCCTTCGCCGCGGCTCTCGGCTCGGGTGACTTCGCGATCGGCAAGGGGTACTCCCGGGTCTGGGGCTACCACCTGCCCGCTCGTATCTCGGAGGTCCGTCTCTTCGCCGGCGCGGTGGCCGGTTCGGACCAGATCGATACGCACATCGGGGACTGAGCGCGGCGGGGCGGGTACCGGGCCTCGGTACCCGCCCCGCCCCCTTCGACCCAGGCCGGTCCCCGAGCGGGGCCCGGCTTCCCGGCCGGCAGATGAGGAAGACTGGCATGTCCTGGCGCTCTGTCAGAATCAGAACGATCGGCGCGGCCCGAGCCGTGCGCGACGGGGTACGACGACATCGAACCCGCTCGCTGGTCATCACGGTGTCACTCGCGATGGCCGTCCCCATCGGACTCGCCCCGGTCGCCCGGGCGGACGGGGGCGGTCTCGGCAGGCCCGGCCTCCCCGACGCCCGGGTGAGCAAGGTCCGCGCGATCGACACTCCCGGGGCCGAGGCTGCCCGGGCCCAGGTCGCGAAGGACAAGAAGGCCAACGCCGCCCAGGCCGCCCGGGCACGGACGGACCAGAGGAAGGGCTGGCCCGGCCGGGGCACGGCGATCCTGCGGACGGAACGCTCGGGATCCGCAGCCGCGAAGCCCGGAGGCCTGCCCGTCACCGTACGGCCGGCCGGCGGGAAGGCCGCCGCTCCGGCCGGTACCGAGACGCGCGTCTCGGTCCTCGATCCCGCCGCCGCCGCGGCGGCCGGTGTCACCGGAGTCCTGCTCACCGCGGAAGCGGCAGCGGCGGGGCAGGTCGAGATCGGCATCGACTACACGGAACTCGCCGGGGCGATAGGCGGCGGCTGGAGCGGCCGGCTGCGCCTGGTCCGGCTTCCGGACTGCGCGCTGACCACCCCGAGCCGCACCGAATGCCGCGAGCAGACCCCGCTCCCGTCCCGGAACGATCCGGCCGACCGGACCGTGACGGCCGCCGTCGAGCTGCCCGGAAGCCTTTCGCGTACCGGTGCGCGCACGGCGGCGGCGCCCTCCTCCGGCGGAGCCGCTGTCTTCGCCCTCGCCGCCACCGGCGCGGGCGAGGGTGCCGCGCCCGACGGCAGCGGTGACTACTCGGCCACCGACCTCGCTCCGTCGGCGACCTGGGAGGCCGGGGGCAGCTCCGGATCGTTCACCTGGAAGTACGACTTCACGATGCCGCCCGCCGCGGCCGGCCCGAGCCCCTCGCTCTCGCTCGCCTACAGCTCCGGCAGCGTCGACGGCCGCTCCGCCGCCACCAACAACCAGGGGACCTCCGTCGGTGAGGGCTTCGCGGTCAGCGACTCCTTCATCGAACGGACCTACGGCAGTTGCGACGACGACGGGCACGACGGCATCCACGACCAGTGCTGGAAGTACGACAACGCCCGGCTGGTGCTCAACGGTGTGTCGTCCCTCCTCGTCAAGGACACCGGCAACACGTGGCGGCTGGAGAACGACGACGCCTCCACGGTGACCCGCTCCACCGGTGCGGACAACGGTGACGACAACGGCGAGTACTGGACCGTCGTCACCGGAGACGGCACCAAGTACGTCTTCGGCCTCGACAAGCTCGACGGCGCCACCACACAGCGCACCAACTCGGCCTGGACGGTCCCGGTCTTCGGCGACGACTCCGGGGAGCCGGGCTACGACGCCGCGACGAGCTTCGCCGGCCGCTCGCTCACCCAGGCGTGGCGGTGGAACCTCGACCTCGTCGAGGACACCTCGGGGAACGCCGCCACGTACTGGTACGCCAAGGAGGCCAACCACTACAAGAAGAACAAGGCGGCCAAGGCCAACGCGTCCTACATCAGGGGCGGTTACCTCAAGGAGATCAGCTACGGCCTGCGCAAGGGTGCGCTGTTCACCGACAAGCCCGATGCCAAGGTCACCTTCGGGTACGCGGAGCGCTGCACCGCGTCCGACTGCTCGTCGCTGACGAAGGACACCGCCGACAACTGGCCGGACGTGCCCTTCGACGCGATCTGCTCCGACGGTGACGCGGACTGCCTGGCGGTCGGCCCCTCCTTCTTCTCCCGCAAGCGGATGACCTCGGTCGACACCTTCTCGTGGAACGCCACGACGAGCGCGTTCGATCCGGTCGACTCCTGGGCCCTCACCCAGCAGTTTCTGGACGGCGGCGACATCGGGGACACCTCCGACCGGGTGCTCACGCTGAAGTCGATCAAGCGTACGGGCAAGGCGGGGACCGCCATCGGCATGGACCCGGTCTCGTTCACGTACCACATGCGTCCCAACAGAGTGGACGGCACGGACGACATCCTTCCGCTCACCCGGCCGCGCATCTCCACCGTCACCTCGGAGACGGGGGCCATCACCACGGTGACGATGTCGGCACCCGAATGCGTCCGGTCCCAGGTGATCGGGGCCGCGCAGGACACCAACACCCGCAGCTGCTACCCCCTCTACTGGAACATCAACGGTGCCGAGGACGCCTCGGTCGACTGGTTCCACAAGTACCGGGTCCTCGCCGTCACCGTCTCCGATCCGGCCGGCAACAACGAGACGGTCGAGCACGCGTACAGCTACAGCGGCGCCGCCTGGAACTACGGCGACGACCCGTTCATCCCCAGGGACGAGCGGACCTGGTCCGACTGGCGCGGCTACCGCCAGGTCACGGTCAACAAGGGGGCCGTCGGGACCACCCGCTCCAAGACCGTCTCCCTCTACATGCAGGGCATGGACGGCGACCGGCTCAAGGACGGCACGACCCGGTCGGTCGACGTCGCGCCCCTCAGCACGCCGGACCTCGGCCTCGCCACGCTCAAGGACAGCGACCAGTACGCCGGACACCTGCGCCAGCAGGTGGTCTTCAACGGGTCGACGGCAGTCAGCGCCACCTCCAGCCAGCCCTGGTCCGAGGAGACCGCCCGCCAGAGCGTCCCCGGTGCGGACGACCACATCGCGCGGTACGTGCGCCCGGAGAAGGAGATCACCCACACCTACCTCACCGCCACGAACGCCTGGCGTTCCCGGACGGTCGAGAAGAAGTACGACAGCCACGGCATGGTGTACCAGGAGCAGGACCGGGGCGACGACGCCAAGTCCGGCGACGAGACGTGCACCCGCACCTGGTACGCCCGGAACACCGACGCCGGACTCGTCGCGCAGGTCTCCCGCGAGCGGGTGGTCGGCAAGCTCTGCTCCGTCCTCGACTCGGCACTCTCCCTCCCGGCCACCTCGGCGGCCCGCGGCGACGTGCTCTCCGACACCGCCACGGCGTACGACAACGCCACCTGGTCGGCCACGATGAAGCCCACCAAGGGGTTGCCGACCTGGACGGGGCGGGCGAAGTCCTACAGCGCCACCGTTCCCGCCTGGCAGACCGTCGAGACCACCGGCCACGACACCCTGGGCCGCGTCACGAGCGTGAAGAACGCCCTCGGCCGGGGGACCACGACCGACTACACACCCGTCGCCGCCGGCCCGCTCACCAAGAAGATCGTCACCAACCCCAAGGGCCACGCGCTCACCACCTTCCTCGACCCCCGGCGCGGGCTCGACCTGCGGGTCTACGACGCGAACCTCAAGAAGACGGAGCTCGCCCACGACGCGCTGGGCCGGGTGACCGATGTCTGGCGCCCCAACCGCAACCGGGCCGCGGGGTACGGCCCGACACAGAAGTTCGCCTATCAGCTGCGCAACACCAAGCCCTCGTCGGTCTCCTCGGCCTCGATCAAAGCCGACGGGGAGACGTACAACACCTCCCACATCCTCTACGACGCGCTGCTGCGCCCGCTCCAGGAGCAGTCGCCGAGTCCGCAGGGAGGACGGGTCCTGACCGACACCCGCTACGACTCACGCGGTCTCGCCTACGAGAAGTACGAGGAGATCTTCGACACCACATCGGCCCCGAACAGCGTCTACACCCGGGCCGAGTACGGCGAGGCGCCCAAGCAGACCGCCACGGTCCACGACGGGGCGGAGCGCGTCGTGTCGAGCGAACTGCTCGTGTACGGGGTGCCGAAGTGGAAGGACACCACGACCTACACCGGTGACTCCACGGCGACCACTGCGCAGCAGGGCGGCACGGCTGTGCGGACCCTGACCGACGCCCGCGGCCGGAAGACCGAACGCAGGGAGTACACGGGCCCCGATCCGGCCGACCCGCAGTTCGGCGGCGGACTCGGGGCGGGCCACCTCGCCACCCTCTTCCAGTACACGCTGGACGACAAGGAGCGGGTCGTCACCGGCCCGGACGGGGCCGCCTGGACCTACGGCTACGACCTCTTCGGCCGGCGGACCAGCATCGAGGACCCGGACAAGGGACCGTCCACATCGGGCTACGACGAGCTCGACCAGGTCGTGCGAAGCACCGACTCGCGCGGCCGGGCCGTCCTCACCGCCTATGACGAACTGGGCCGGACCAAGGGCACCTGGGACGGCATCGAGGACGCCGCCCACCAGCTGACCGGATTCACCTACGACACCGTGCTCAAGGGGCTGCCCGCGACGAGTACCCGCTATGCCGGCGGCAGCTCGGGCAAGGCGTACACCAAGACGGTCACCGCCTACGACACGCTCGACCGCCCCGTGGCCACCACCCTCACGCTGCCCTCGGACGACCCCCTGGTGACGGCCGGAACCCCCCGTACGATCCCGTTCTCCAGCGCCTATCGCATCGACGGGACCCTGGGCAACAACACGGAACCGGCGCTGGGCGGACTGCCCTCCGAGACGATCCAGTACGGGTACACACCGCTCGGTCAGGTCACCTCGATCATCGGCAGCACGGGATACCTCCTGGGGGCCGACTACTCCGCCCTCGGACGCGCCCAGCAGTACGTACTGGGAACGGCCAACACCGAAGCGGTCAAGAAGATGTACGTCACCAACACCTTCGAGGAGGGCACCGGACGCCTCACCCGCAGCCATGTCACGGACCAGACCCACCCGTACATGCTGATGGACCTGAACTACACCTTCGACGAGGCCGGCAATGTCACGGCCATCTCCGACCCCACCACCCTTGGCTCCACGAGCGCGGCCGAGACCCAGTGCTTCAGCTACGACGGTCACCGCCGTCTGACCAGGGCCTGGACGCCCGCCTCCCAGAGCTGCTCCGGCGCCCCGAGCGCAACCAGCCTCTCCGGGCCCGCGCCGTACTGGACCGACTACACGTACAACAAGGCCGGCCAGCGCACCGCCGAGAAGCAGCACCTGCTGACCGGCGACACCACGACCACCTACTGCTACAAGGAGGGACGCCCGCACGTCCTGTCGGGGACGAGCCGCACCGCCAACTGCACGACTCCCGAGACCGGTTACGGCTACGACAGCTCGGGCAACACCACGAGCCGGCCCGGTCCGGCGGCCGGGCAGAGCCTCGACTGGTCGACCGAGGGGCGGCTGGCCGAGCTGACCGAGGGCGGCAAGAAGACCGACTACCTGTACGACGCCGACGGACAGCTCCTGATCCGCAACACCCAGAACGGTGAGCGCGTCCTCTACACGGGCAGCACGGAGCTGCACCTCAGGGCCGACGGCACCACCTGGGCACAGCGCAGCTACTCCTCGGGAAGCCTGAACATCGCGGTCCGGAGCAACGAGTCCGGAACCAACAAGCTCTCCTACCTCGCTGGTGACCACCAGGGCACCCAGAGCCTGGCAGTCTCGGCCGACAGTGCCCAGACCTTCACCAAGCGCCGCACGACGCCCTTCGGTGGCAACCGCGGAGCCAACACCGGCGGGGCGTGGCCGGACGACAAGGGCTTCCTCGGCAAGACCAACGACACCCGCACCGGACTCACGCACGTCGGGGCCCGGCAGTACGACCCGGGCACCGGCCAGTTCATCAGCGTCGACCCGAAACTCAGCACGGACCAGGGCCAGTCCCTGAACGGATACGCCTACGCCAACAACAACCCGGTCACCTTCTCCGACCCGACCGGTGAGGCCGTTCCCGAGTGCCTCCAAGGGCTCATCAAATGCCGCGGTGGCATCCCCGTCAGCGGCGGTGGCGGCGGTGGCGGAGCGCCCTGCCCCAGCCAGTCCAACCCCCAGTGCCCTGAGTACGGAGGCGGCGGCGGTGGCGGTGGCGGTGGCGGAGGTGGCGGTGGCGGCACGGGCGGCGGTGGCGGAGTTCCCGTCTACGGCCCCCCCAGCTGTGGCATGCCTCCCATGGCCGCCTGCGGCGGACCCGTCTACGGGCCCCCGTCCCAGCCCCCGCTCCTGATGGGCCCCGACCCGGCACCGATCCTCTCCTTCTCGGCCAACTGCGGTATCGAGTCGGACTGGAACTACCTCTGCAACGCGGGCAACGGGCTCATGACCTCGGGCGCCTACATCCAGGAAGGATTCAGCAGCGCGGGCGGACTGACGGGCAAGGCCAAGGCCGACATGCGGTCCAACCGCCAGTCGGCACAGATCCTGAAGTCCATGAAGAACCATCCGGGTGTCGCCCGCCTCGGCCAGGTCGGGAACAGCAAGGCGATGCAGACCGCAGGCAGAGGTTTCCTGGTCGGCGGCATCGTGTTCACGGGTTACTCCAACTACCAGGCCACCGGCGGGGACATCCCGCTGACGGTCGCCGAGACCGTCGTCGACACCGCGGTCGTCCTCGGCGCCACCAAGATGGGCGCCACCATCGGAGCCACCATCGGAACTGCCATCGCTCCTGGCGTGGGAACCGTCGTCGGCGGGGCGGTCGGCGCGGCGGCCGGGGCCGTCGCCGGGATCATGGCGACGGGTGCGGTCAACAACGCCATGTCCAAGGGGTGGAAGGAGATGAAGGGCTGGTTCGGCTGACGGCCGGACCACTGAAGGGCGCCGGGCCGGCTCCGCGGGCGATGACATAGCCTCGGAGCCGGCCCGGCGGCCCCCTCAAGGTGCGCAGGTAGTCCCAGGAGCACGGAAGGAACACGTCGTGTCGTATGTCATCGGACTCTTTTTCCTGGCCGGGTCGGCCTTCATGACCTGGCGGGCGACTCAGCTGTGGCGCCGCCCGGAGCTGGTGGACCATTTCGTGGAGACGTTCGCCTTCATGCCGTTCGGGATCGAGGTCAAGCGCGGCGAGATCCGCTCTCTCGCGCTCACCAGCGTCTCTTTGTGGGGGGTCACCGTCCTGCTGACGATCGGCCTCATGGACACCGAGCTGGGCGGCGTCGGGGCCGGGATCGTCCTCGTCGCCGTCCTCGTCGTCCTGGTCTCCCTGCTCTGCGAGGCCGGCGTCATCCTGTTCAACGCCCCGAAGTTCGCGGTGCCGCCCCACATGCGCTCCGAGCCCGGCCTGCTGGCCGTCCGCCGGGCGCGCCGGGCAGGCGGCCCGGACCGGCTCGGCTCCTGAGGTGGCGGGCCCTGCGGCGAAGGGCCGTTCGCGTGCGCGGTGGACGGCTGCGGCCGTCGTCCTGCTGATGCTCTCCCCGGGCGTTGCCTGGCTGCTGGTGCGGGCCGGACTGCTCCCGTCCGGTGCGGTCCTGATCGGCGGTTTCATCCTCGGCGGCCCGGTCGGCCTGTTCCTGCTGCCGGAACTCGACAAGGAGGCCCGGCTGGTCAGCTGCTCGATGTCCACCGTGACCGCCCGCACGCTCACCGGCGAGCGGACCGTGGACCTCCGGCACATCAGCCGCGTCCGGCTGCGGACCGGGTTCAGCTACGGGCGGGCCTTCCACACCCCCGTCGTCCGCGACCGGGACGGCGTGCGGCTGGCGCTCACCTCCGAGCGGAGCCGGCGTTCGCTCGCGCGCGCCGTCCATCGGATCCCCGCCGGGGCCGAAGGAGCGCCGGTCGTCAGCGCCGCCGCCCGTGCCGCGCTGGACATCGGCCCGCGCGGCCCGCTCACGGCTCATACGGCCGGCTCCCTGCTCCTCCTCATCATCACCATCACCCTGTACGTGGTGGCGGTGCTCCGGCTCGCCGGCGTCTGAGCCGCTCCCGCGCCCGGCCTCAGGTGCGCTTGAAGAACTCGACCTCCCCGACCGCGATCGGACGGCCCCCGTCCTGGCCCGCCGCCTCCCGCAGGACGAGCCGGACGGAGACGACGTCGCTGATGCCCGTCCGTACCTCCTGCGGCCCCGGTTTGTCGTTGAACGTCAGCTTCTTCTCGTGGACCGTTCCGTCGGCCGTCTCGACGAACAGCTCCGCCCGGATCGGCCTCGGCTCGCGCCGGAACTCCTCGGGCTCCTTCGACGCCCCCGTGTGCACGACGACCCCGACCAGCCGGAACGGCGTCCCGAAGGTGCACGTCAGCGACGAGCCCAACGCCGGTGCGCCCCAGTACTTGTTGGTCAGACCGTCGATGGCCGCGCCCGCCGGATGACCGGGGGCCGCGCCGCTCGCACTCACCCCGGCGGGGCTGATCTCCGCCGTACCGCCGAGCTTGTCCCGTACGTCCTCGAAGAGCACGCGCCCGGCCGGCAGGAACAGGAAGCCCAGGAAGAGCAGCCCGACCACCGCCAGCACCAGCAGGATCCGCCGCAGCGCCCGGCCCGAGCGGACCCGCACCCGGCGGCGGAACGGCCACACCGTGCGCCACCACGGCAGGGGCGCGGCCTCCTCCTTGGCCTGGAGCGGTTCCGCGCAGCGCCGGCAGAACCGCCGTCCGGGCAGGTTCGGCGTACCGCAGGCCGGACACGGCGGCCCGTCCGGCGCCTCGTCCGCGTCCACCGGCCGCACGACGGGCCGCCGGACCACGGGCTTCGCGGGCTGGACGGCACCGATGGGCGCGTCGGCCTCGGGCGCGGGAGCGGGCTGCGCGGGCCGAACGGGCCGAACGGGCCGCACGGGAGGCGGCGCCGGTGCTGCCGGGCGTACGGGGGCGGGGCGCGCGGCCTCCGGCGCGGTGCGCGGCCTCGGCGGGGCGGGGGGTGCCACGGGAGGGGGCGGTGCGGGGGTGGCGGGCGTGGGCGCCGGCGCCGGGCGCGGGGGAGCGGTCGCCGGGGGTGCCGGTTCGGTTGCAGGGCGCGGAAGGCCGGGCACCGGCGGCGTCGGCCCCGCCGCCTGGCGTGTCGGCTCCGCAGCGGGGCGGGAGGGCTCCGCCACCGGGCGTGCCGGATCCGCGGCTGGGCGTGCGGGTTCTGCCGGGCGTGCGGGTCCCGCAATGGGGCGGGCGGGTTCCGCAGCGGGGCGTGCCGGTTCCGCAGCCGGGCGCGGGGAGTCGGGCACCGCACGCGCCGGTTCCGCAGCCGGGCGTGCGGGTTCCGCCGCACGCGCCGGTTCCGCATCCGGGCGCGCGGGTTCCCCCGCACGCGCCGGTTCCGCAGCGGGTTCCGCCGCCGGTTCCGGGGGACCCGCGACGGGACCCGCAGGTTCCACCCGGCCCGCCGGGCCGACAGGCCCGACCGGCTCCGCCTCCCCAGCGGCATCGGCAGCGGCCGCCGTCCCGCCGCCACCCCTCGGGGCCTCCGAGGACCATCCCAGGTACGACCCGCAGTTGCCGCAGAAGTCGTCGTCCTCGCGGTTGGCCGTACCGCATGCCGGACACGAGCGCATCGCGTCAGCCTCCTGTCTCTACGTTCGTCCCGGGCGCCTCGGCGGGCGGGCCCGGCAGGATCTCCACCCGGCAGGTGAGATGGACCGGGCACGAGGCCGAGACCACGTCCAGGACCCGGCTCGCGTCCACCGTGGCTCCCGGCGCCACCGGCCAGACCCGTACGAGCAGTTCACCGGTCGGGGCCGGCGGCAGCTCCGTACCCGGGCCGGCCGACCACGCCACGCCCCCGCCGTCCCGCACATCGGCGTGGACACCGAAGCAGAGCCGGAGGTGTTCGACCAGACCGCGCCGGGTGCCGCGCCACCGGTGCAGCTCCACGGCGCGGGCGACCACGGCCCGTTGCAGCTCCTGCGGCCAGGCCCGGTCGATGTCGACGCCCACCCAGGTCGCCAGCCACGGCAGGAAGTCGGCCGGGGCGAGGGCCGGGTCGAAGTAGGCGGGCAGGTTGTCCAGCGTGGACAGGACCGGCGCCAGTACGGTGTCGAGCCCGGCCGTGAACCGCTGGGCCAGGTCGTCGTCGGCGTACAGGGCGGGCAGCAGTTCACCGATCGGGTAGCGGCTCGGCAGCCCGGGTACGGCGGCCCGGCTCACGCGCCCTCACCCGGCCCGCTCGGCGTGACGATCACCTGGTGCTGGTGCGAGAAGACCAGCGCGCCCGGAGCCACGTCGATCCGGTCCGCCGCACCGCCGCGCCGCCCGGTGATCGGGTCCGCCGGGAACAGCCGGACCTCCTCCACCAGACCGGCCCCCCGCACCCCTTGGAGCACGGCGAAGACCTCCCCGTACTGTACGGGCCTCCCGAACGGCCACCCCGTACCGTCCGCTCCGCCCCGCAGCGGGTCGATGTGGCGGAACAGGGCCTCCAGCGCCTCCGCGCGCACCCGGTCCACGTCGGCCGGGGCCGCGACGAGCCGGGCGACCACGGTGACGCCCTGGTAGGCGGGCGGCTCCACGACCAGCCGGGTGCCCACCAGGCGGCGCTCGTCCAGCCGTTCCGCCACCGCCGCGAGCACCTGGTCCGAGGGGATCAGCTGCTCGAACCGGAGGTGGCCGCCCTCGTCGGCGACCGCGTCCGGCACCACCAGGACCCGCACCGCACCGGGCTCGCCCGCGACGGCGGGCAGGCACCGGACCCGGCGCAGGGACGGGGCCGCCTCACGGGCGATCACCTCGTAGTCCCGCGCGGTGACGGCCCGTTCCTGCACGCGCAGGATGTTGGGGGCCCGCACCTTGGCGTTCTCCACGCTCTCGCCGTCGACGCCCCCGGTCGCCGCCTCCCGGTTGTCCACCCCGGCGACGTACGGGACCGAGCTGCGCAGCACGGAGATCGCGCCCCGGGCCACGTTCCCGGCCGACCCGCCGCCCGTGCGGTAGCGCGGTACGCGGAGCTGGGCGCCCTTCTCCGGGACGGCACCGTACGCGCGCATCGTGCCGTCCTCCTCCCGCACCTCGGGCGGGAACGCGAACTCACCGGAGACGGCGTCGATCCGGACGTGCCGGTCACCGGGCGAGGAGGCCCCGAAGTGCTCGACCGGCGTCCAGACCTGCCACCCCTCGGCGGTCGACACCTGGACCACCGGCGGCTCCCCGTCCATCAGCAGCGGCACCCGGCTCACCGTGAACCGCTGCCCGGCGACGCCCTCGGAGACCCCGAGCGGCACGTCGAGGACGGTCTCCGCGTGCTCGACGGCGGCCGTGCCACCGACCGTGAAGACCTCGGCCTCACGGATCGTCGGCGACTCGGAGTAGAACGGCTGGCCCGGCTCGGGCGCGGTGACCCGGCAGCGCAGCCACCCCGCCCGGGTGCCGGCGACGACGGACGGGGTGTGCCCGGCGGGGACGAACACGATGACCTCGCCCGGCCGGTTGAGCCCGCCGGTGCTGTCGTCACCGGTCGCGCACTCCACCCAGCGGGCCCCGTCCCACGCCTCCCACACCAGCGGCGGCTGACGCGGGTCGACGCCCACGCCCTCCACCCGGCTGTCCAGGCGTACGGCGACGATGCACCGGGGCACGGCGGTGGGCAGCCCGAACAGCAGCGCGTCACCCGGCTCAGGGCGCGCCGAGAAGCACGGGATGTCCTTGCCCGCGCCGAGCGGCCCGGTGCGGTCGGTCTGGTCGCCGGAGACCGGCGCGGTGACCAGCCGGACCAGCTCGCTCGGCACGATCGGCAGGTCCTCGGAGGTGGTGAACACCACCGGCTCCTCCGCCTCCCCGCGCGCGGTCGCCACCTCCGTACCGGCGGACAGGTGCACGGTCTCCGGCTGCGGGGCGGAGAGCCAGAAGTCGACCTCGGCCCGGGCCACGGTCGGCGGGAACAGGGTCACGCCCAGCAGGTCCAGGAAGGCCGCGTAGTTCTTGTCCGGCACCCGGTTCAGCCGGTACAGCAGCTGGTCGACCATGTACGCGAACGTCTCGATCAGCGTGACCCCGGGGTCCGACACATTGTGGTCGGTCCACTCGGGGGAGCGCTGCTGGACGTACCGCTTGGCCTCGTCGACGAGCTGCTGGAAGCGCCGGTCGTCCAGGTTGGGTGAGGGCAGGGCCATCAGCGCGTCCCCGCTTCCGCGGCCGCTTCGGAGGCGTCCCCGTCGGACGGGATCGTGTAGAAGGGGAAGACCAGGTTGCGCAGGTCGTTGGTGGCCCGCACGGTGTAGCGCACGTCGATGTAGAGCGTGCCCTCCTCGATCGCGTCGAACGCGATCACCACGTCCGTCACCTCGATGCGCGGCTCCCAGCGCTCCAGCGACGTACGGACCTCCTGGGCGATCCGCCCGGCGGTCGCGCCGTCGCCCGGCGCGAAGACGTAGTCGTGGATGCCGCAGCCGAACTCCGGCCGCATCGGCCGCTCGCCCGGTGCCGTACCGAGGATCAGGCCGATGGCCTCCTCGATCTCCTTGTCCCGCTCGACCAGGGCGATCCCGCCCGTGGCGCCGGTCCGCAGCGGGAAGCCCCAGCCGCGTCCGATGAATCCGCCGCCGCTCACATCGGGCCCCCGATCAGGACGTTCGGCGCACCGCTGATGATGGGCGCGCCGCAGCTGGTGGTGTCCCGCATCCGGGCGGCGGGCAGTCCTCCGATCAGCACCTGGCCGGTGACGGCCGCCGCCGGATTGGGCATGATCACGTTCGCCGGCCCGAGCGCCGCGTGCGGGGGGACGACGCACACGTGCAGACTCCCGGTGACGGCCGCGGGCCGGCCGCCGATCAGCACGGTGGCGACGGCCACCGCACCCGGGGGCGGGGTGCCGATGAGGCCGCCGTGGGCGGTGCTGTCGCCCGTACGGGCTGCGGGGGGCATGGCCGGGGTTCTCCTTGCTGTGAAAGGGACTTGAGGTACTTGGGGGCTTCGGGGGCTTCGGGGACTTCAGGGATGAACGAGGGGGAGAGCGGGGCGTCAGTTGATCCGGATGAGCTTGGCCTTGAGCACGGCGAGCAGCCCGCCGTCCACGGTGACCCCCGTCTTGCCGTTGATGGTCACCGAGCGCCCCTTGACCTCCACGTTGCCCGTACCCGCGTCGAGCGTGATGCCCGAGGAGGAGAGCGTCACGGAGCTCTGCGGCCGCTTGGATCCCGGGGCGAACACGGTGAGGGCGATCTCGTTCTTCCGCTCGTCCAGCGTGACCTCCAGCCGCTTGTTGCCACTGGCCAGCCGGACGCCGGACGGGCCGCGCGGAGTGTCCAGCAGCTCCAGCCGGTTGCCCGAACGGGACACCAGGGAACGGCGGTTGACCTTGCCGCTGGTCTTGTCCACCAGGGGTACGTCATGTTCCGAGGGCCGGTCGATCCCGTTGTAGAGACCGCCCAGGACGTACGGGCTGTCCAGCAGCCCCTGCTCGAAGCCGACCAGGACCTCGTCGTTGACCTCGGGGCTGAACACCCCGCCGCCCCCGTTGCCGCCCCACTGCACCGTACGGACCCAGTCGGTCACATAGGTGTCGTCCAGCCAGGGGAACTTCAGCCGCACCCAGCCCCGTTGGCCCTTGCCCTCGCGGATGTCGGTGACCACGCCGATCGCCAGCCCCGGCATGCGCGGACCGCGCGAGGGGGCCCCGCCGCCGGTCAGTCCGGCCAGCGAACGGTCGGGCGAGGCGCTGACGATCACGGTGGTGCGGTAGCCGCCGTCCGGTTCGAGGACGTGGTGGGCGGCGGTCGCCGTGTAGCGGCCGGAGAAGGTGGCGCCGACGTTGCCGAGGGCCACCGGAGCGCCCGCCCGCAACTGGGGGTTGCCGACGGCGACCGCCTCGATCTCGCCGAAGCCGGAGCTGACCGAGGCCGCCACCGCCCCCGCCACGGCCGTGGTCTCGGCCTGGGTCCGGTACGGGGTGTCGGCGACGGTCGTCCGGGCCTTCGCGCCGAACGCCCCGGCCGCCACCGTCGGGCTCATCCCCGGGATCACGGTGGTGGAGCGGACGGACTGCTCCCGCGCCACCAGACGCGTCTTGGTGTCGACGTTCCAGCCGCGCACCTCCACATCGCCCGCCCCGTCCGCACCGGTCACGACCGCCCGCAGGGAGAGCAGGTTGTCCCCGTACTCCAGGACCATCGGGTTCTTGGCGGCCCGGGTGGTGGGCGAGGGCGCCGAGGAGGCCGGCTTCGGCTTGGTGAACTGCAGCACGCCCAGGTCGTCCACCCGCACCTGCGCACCGCTCTCGGCGGCCAGGTGCTGGAGGAACTCCCAGTCCGAGACGTTGGGCTGGGTCAGCTGTTTGTACGTGATCGGCGCGGCCTCGACCTTGCCGCAGGCCAGCCCGGCGCCCGCGGCCACCTTGCGGACGATGTCCGCGGTCTTCATGTTCCGGTACGCGACCACCTTCCGGCCGCGCTGGAGCCGGTGCGCCTTGGACAGGGCGCGGATGACGGTGAACGTCCCGGTGGTGTCGTGGTCCAGCTCGATCGCCGTGACCTCCCCGGTGAACAGCCGCTCACGGACCCGGTCCTGCACGGTGACCACGGATATCTTCAGCGGGGTTCCGAGGGTGATCCCGCTCTCGCTGAGCAGATCGTGGTCCGGGTCCCGGTACATCAGCACGGCGGCGTCCGGCAGCCCGACGTTCTCGTCGACCACGCAGCTCACCAGCTGGGCCGCCCAGCCCAGCGGCAGCTCGGCGGGTATCTCCACGATCGGATCGGCGGCGAAGGAACGCCCCGGGGCGGACGCGGTCATCGGCCGCCCTCCGCGAGGTGGTCTTCCAGACCCGGCACGAGGAGCTCGCTGCCGGGGATCAACTGCATCGGGTTGTCGATGTTGTTGGCGTCGGCGATGGTGCGCCAGGCGGTGGCATCACCGTACTCGCGCCAGGCGAGCAGCGGCAGGCTGTCCCCGGCCACGACCCGGTGCGTACGCCGTGCCTCCTTCGAACCCGAGGTGGGGTTCTGGCCCGCCGGGTCGACGCTCGCCTCCTCGATGGAGAGGGAGCAGGTGGCGCGCAGCGGCTTCCCGTCCACGTCGAACAGGGTGTACGAGACGGACAGGTTGGAGAGCACGCCGTCGAACGAGGTCGTCCTCGACGTGCCCCAGTCGAACCGCACCCAGGGGCTGGCGGGCGTCTTGCGCGCGAGGCTGGTCGGTGTGGGCACACACGCGATCATCAGCTGCTCCACCGCCTTCTCCACGGAGTTGTCATGGGTGGCCGTCGCATCGAGGAAGACCTCCAGGGAGAGCGACCGCGGTCCGCTCCCGACGAACTCGGGCAGCGCGGACTGCCCGGCCATCCGGGACGGGGTGCGCCGCCACTCGGTGCTCTTGCTCAGCGACAGCTTCGAGGGGTTGAACTGGAGGGTGAGCTGGGCGAGTTTGCCGCCCGGTTTGGCGCCCACGGTCGACGGCGGTTCCATGATGGTCAGTTGGGCGCGGGCACGGCTCGCACGGAGTGCGGGTGACATGGCGTTCCTCCTTCCTGGTAGGTGAGGTGACGGGGCATCAGGACGGTTCCAGGCCCTCGTGTGCGATCTCCAGCGTCTCGATCGCCGCCTGGGAGTTCGCGGGGTCGAACGACGGCCCCTGCCAGCGCACCGGGACGATGCCCTGCACCTGCCAGCTGATGATCCGGCTGAGGTCCGGCCGCAGGGCGACGATCTCGCCGTCCTTGGGCTCGACCCGCCGGATCGTCTCGTTCAGCCAGCGCGCGATCTTGAGCGTGTCGGCGGTGACCGGGCGGGTCAGCGTGATGTTGGTCCAGGTGATGCGCCCCGGCAGCTGCCAGGTGAAGCCGTTGTTGCCGCCCTCGGCGTACGTCTCCATCTCGACCTCGGCGCCCAGGCCCGAGCAGGTGTGGAAGGCCCCCAGGTCGCTGCCGCCGATCACGAGCTTGAAGAACACGCTCGTCGCGAAGATGTTGTCCGTCATGCCGTTTCTCTTCTTCTCTTGCTTCTCTGCCGGTGCGTGCTGTTCCTGCGGGGTCGTGCCGGGCCGGGAGGCCGCTGTCAGCGGCGGCCGTCGTGGAGCCGTCCGGCGCGCTCCCGGCCACGGCGCATGTCGGCGCGGATCAGCCGGCTCACGGGGTCGAGGAGGCGGCGGGCCAGCTCCTCGATCTCCGCCCCGGAGATCCGGTTCGCCACGTTCTCCGCCGCTGTCTCCGCCGTGGGCGCGAAGCCGGACCTGTCGTCGTCCGCACGCTGAACGGCCTTCGGCGTGCCCTTCGGTGCCACAGCCTTCACCGGGACGCCGGTGATGCCCGCTTGGGCGGCCGCGCGTTGCAGCGCCTGCGCCCGCGTCGGGGGCTGAGCCGGGGTGCCGGAGCCGCTCGGCCCGGAGGCCGACGGGTGCGTGCGCGGCGGGACCCGTACGGAGAGGGCCGGCGGCCCGGCCGGGGGAGCGCCGCCCCCGGGCGCCGGGCCGGCGGGCGGGGGGCCAGCCGGGTCGGGCACCACGGGCAGCGGCATCCGCTGGACGGGTACGACGGTGGCGCCGGGCCGGGCCGCCGCGGGCGGATGGGGGCGCACGACCGGCACCGGGCGCGGGGATGCCGGGGGCGCCGCGGAAGTCATGGGCGGCATCGACGGGGAGCCGAGGGAGGGGGTTGCGGGCCGGATGGCGGGGGGCTGTGGGCTGTACGGGCCGGCGGGGGCCGATCCCGATCCCGGCGTATGCGGCTGCGGCTGCGGTGTCTGCCCTGCCGTCCGGGTGGTGGGGCTGGAGGTGGCCGCCGAATTTCGTACCGAACGACGCTGTACGAGCCGCTGGAGCGCGCCACCGATGGCGGATCCGCTCCTCGTGGGGGCGGCCCCGGCCTTGGCGGCACGACCGGCGTCGCCCTGGGACGTCCTCCGGCCGGAACCGCCGCCCCCGGGGGCGGCGGTGACACGTGGACCGCTGCCGCCGCCGGTGGTGCGCCGGGGCGCGGGGGCCGCGTGCACGGCACGCTGAACGGTGGAGCCGGGCGCGGGGCCCGCCGACGACGGGGCCTGGCCCGGGGCTGGAGTCCGGTGCGGTGCGGTGAGTGAGGGGGCCGGGGCGGCCGGGGTGGGCTCGGCGGGGCGGGTGCGGGGTGCGTTGCGCCGGAGCTTCGCACCCGGTGGCGTCCGGCGCTCCCGGGTCGGTGAATCGCCGGTCTGCCTGCCGCCGGTCTGGCCGCCACGGGTCGGCGTGCTTCCGGTTCGCTTGCCTCCGGTCTGTGGGTTCCCGGGCTGCGGGTTCCGGGGCTGTGTGCCCCCGGGGCCCGGGCCGCCGGAGCTCGAAGCGACGGTGTTGGGCCCCGGCTGCTGTACGTCACGGCGCCAGGTGGCCGCCACGACCGGCCGGGCCGTGCTGCCGCCCGTCGCTGTCGTCTTCGGGGTGGCCGAGAACCCTTCGGCGGAGCCGGTGTTCACCTTGAGCGCCCTGCTTGAGAGCAGGCTGCGCGACCGCTGGACGGTGGGCGTCAGCGGGCCGGTGGCGGCGGAGGACGTGGGGGCGGAGGGCGTGGGTGTGGCCTGCCCGCCCCCCGTCCGCTTCGGGCCGATGCTGCGGATGCGGACCGGTGCCGGGGGAGCGGCCGGGGAGGCAACGGGAGCGCCGGGCGCGGGCGTACCCGTACCCGTTTGCGTACGTCCCTGGGGGCGCTCGCCGTCCACCGCGCGCTGTACGGGCGCGGGGGCCGAGCGGACGGGCATCCCTGAAGGCGTGCTGAGGGAGGCCGCGGGAGTTGCGGCCCGCGGGGGTGCGCTCTGCGGGGCCGGTGTCTCCGTCGGGCCCGGCTGGGTACGGCGGCGGTCACCGAGGAGCGGGGCGTCGGGCTGGAGCCGCGCGGTCGACGGGAGCGAGGTGAGGGGGGTGCCGATCCCGCCACGCGTACGGGCGCGGGAGCCGGAGGCCTCGCCGGGCTGCGAGGGCCCGGGGGCGCTGGGCTGTTGAGCCCGGTCCGGCGCGGTCTCCGATGGCTGTCCAGGGCCCGCAGCCGGAGCCTTCCGGGTCGCTGCCTTCTGGATCGGCGCCGGTGCGGGTGCTGGTGCCTGCCCCGGCCGAGGTGTCGTGGCCGGTGAGACCGGTGCCGCCGGCTCCGAGGTCTGGCGCTGGAGCACCGGCATGGCCGCCGCCTCCTGCCCTGCCGGGGCAGTGAGGGTGGGCTTCGCTTGCCCTCCCGGGCCGGAAGGGATGGCCCCGGAGGGCAGTTCCCGAAGGGGCTTGCCCAGGGCAGGGCGTACGGTCTCGGGGGCCGGAGCCGGTCCTCGGCCGGAACTCTCCTGCGGCGGCGCGGGGGCGGTGTGCCCCTCGGACTGCTGCTGGGTGCTGGTGGTCCGCTGCACGCTGCCGGTGCCGGAAGCAGCCGGTGTGGAAGGCGTGACAGGCATGACAGGTGTGACGGGCGTGGCAGGGGCAGCCGGCGGCAGCCCGGTGATCTGCCGCAGCGGTATCGCAGGACGCCGGGCGACGGTCAGAGGCGGCGCGGTCCGCCGAGGACGTACAGCGGCGGGCCGCGCACGCTGCACCGAAGCCGAAGCCGAAGCATCCGTGTCCGAGGCAGTGACTTCTCCCGAATCGGACCCCGAACCGGACCTCGAACCGGAAGCAGCCCCCGAAGCGGATCCGGAAGCGGAAGCCGACCCGGAAACCACCGACCGCTGGACCGGAGCCGTCCGCCCCGGCTTCCGCCCACCCGCGCGGCCCGACGCCGACGGCAGCTTCGCCGGGGCAGCCCCAGCCGTACCACCTGCCGCCCCGGCATCCGCCCCGCCCTCCGCCTCCGGCAGGGCCGCCCGCAGCAGCAGCGGCCCCCCGGGGGAGGCGGAACGCGCGACGCCCGGACGGGCGACGCCATGGATGAGGCCCACCGGCGCGGACGGCAGGACGGCGTGGCCGAGTTCGCCGCCGAGGGTGGGGTTCTGCCAGGAGGCGAGCTGGGACCGGAACCGCAGCCCGTCGCTCACCCCGATCGAGGACCGGGCGACGGTCACCGCGGGCGGGGCGACCTGACGCCAGCCGCCGTCCCAGCCGGGACCGGATGCCCCCGGGCCGCTCGCGACGCCGGCCCCGGCCTCCGGCACCGGACCGGCACCCGTACCCATGCCCGTACCACCGTCGACACCGGCACCGGCACCGGCACCACCCTCGGCACCGGCACCGTCCCGCGAGGCCGTGCCGGGCCGTTGCCGGTCCGTTCGGCGCAGCCAGTCCCCGAACCCCACACGATCACCCGCCTTCGTTGACGCGGGTGTTGATCCGCGCTATCTCCCGCACCCACTGCTGACGCTCGCCGTGGGTGAGGTCGAGAATGTCCTCACGCTGCCAATGGAAGTGGTAGGCGACGTACGCGATCTCCTCCCGCAGCCGGGGAAGCGCGTACGTCTCTATTCCCCCAGGCGCCCACCCGAGAGATCCACCTCGAACGAGCCGTGGCAGAGCGGGCAGGTCACCGCCGCGTGCGTGTGGCCCTCGCTGTTGATCCGGCGGTAGAAGTCCTGGAGGAACGCCACATCCGTGGCGTACATCCGCTCCACGATCCCGGCGTGCACATCGGTGACCGTGCCGAGCTGGGTGATCACCTGGCTCAGCAGCACCACGGACAGGTACGCCGGGTTCTCCTTCACCCGCAGGTCGATCTGCGGGCGGAGTTCGTCCCGGGCCGTCGCGAGCCGCATGGTGCCGTGCCGGTGCAGCTGGCCCTCGTCGTCCACGTACCCGCGCGGCAGCTCGAAGGCGAACTCCGTCTGCAGCGAGTCCCGTTCGCGCTGCGGGGCGCGGGCGGGCGCCGGTGCGGGCGCCGGTGCCTCCTGGCGCCCGGCGGTCGTGGCGGCGAGGTTGTCGAGGGTCTCTTCGAGCCCGCTGCCCGGCGAAACGGTCCGGCGCCTCATTCGACCACGATCTCCTCGAAGGTGATGGTCACCGTCTCGGTCGCGGCACTGGACTCGCCGGCCTTGAGGGAGGGGCCCTCCCACTTGGAGGCCCAGCCCTGCATCAGCTGGATGCGCCGCACGGTCTCGCCGGTCGAGTCCTTGATCTCGATCGTGAGGTTCTGGCGCGCGGTGTCGACGGCTCCGTTGTTGAGCGTCTCCTTGATCCAGGTGGTGAACTCGCTGCTCTTGTCGAGCCCGCGGGTGATCGTCACCTCGCCCGCCTGGCGCGCGCCCGGCTGCTTGCGGATGATCTGCTTGCCCTCGGCGGTCACCTGGCGGACCTCGACGACTTCTTCCTCGACGGTCATGCCGCTGATCTCCTGGATGGACTCCACGAGATAGCCGCCGAGCTGTACGCCGAAGACGTGGGTGGAAAGAGCGTCGCCCTCTGCCATGACTGTGTGTCACCTGTTCCGCTGGTAATGACGATGATGGTGGTGGGGGAGGACCGCGAAGGTCACTCGTCGATGAGGCTGGTGCTGTCGGAGAACTGCGCCAGGCGGAAGACCACGAACTCCGCGGGCTTCACCGGCGCGACCCCGATCTCGCAGACGACCTGGCCGAGGTCGATCGACTCCTGCGGGTTGTTGCTCCGGTCGCAGCGGACGTAGAACGCCTCCTCGGCCGTGCGGCCGAACAGTGCGCCCCGGCGCCACTCCTCGGTGAGGAAGGCGGTGACGTTGCGCCGGATGCTCGACCAGAGGCGGTCGTCGTTCGGCTCGAACACCACCCACTGGGTGCCCAGGAGGATGGACTCCTCCAGGTAGTTGAAGAGGCGGCGCACGTTGAGGTAGCGCCAGGCCGGGTCGGAGGAGAGGGTGCGGGCGCCCCAGATGCGGATGCCGCGGCCGGGGAAGGCGCGTACGCAGTTGACGCCGATCGGGTTCAGCAGGTCCTGCTCGCCCTTGCTGAGGCGGATCTCCAGGTCGACCGCGCCGCGGATGACCTCGTTGGCGGGCGCCTTGTGCACTCCGCGCTCACCGTCGCTGCGCGCCCAGACGCCGGCCACGTGACCGCTCGGCGGGACCAGGGAGTTGCGGCCGGCCGCCGGGTCGAAGACCTTCACCCACGGGTAGTACAGGGTGGCGTAACGGGAGTCGTAACCGGCTTCGTCGTTGCGCCAGTTGCGTACCTGCTGGGCGTTCATGCCGGGCGGGGTGTCCAGGACGGCGACCCGGTCGCCCATCTGCTCGCAGTGCGAAATGACGGCCAGCTGCACGGTCTTGACGCCCTCGGCGTCGATCTCGCCGCGCTGGAAGGCGCTCATCAGGTCCGGGACGGCGACCATGGTGATCTCGTCGATCGACTCCAGGCCGCCGAACCCGGTGCGGGCGGCGGCGTCGCCGACGTACTCCGACGCGTCGAGCCGCGCCACGCCGGAACCGGGGGCGCCGGTGGCGGGGGCGAGGGCGACGGTCTGCTTCTCGGGGCGGCTCTGGGCCGTGCCGGGCTGCTCGGCGACCTGGATGAGCTTGGAGTCGCGGGCCTGGGTGACCAGGTAGCCCTTGACGTTCTTACGGGTGGAGACGTCGTAGGTCTCCACGACCTTGCCGGCCTGGCGGACCAGCAGCCGGAAGCGGTCCTCCGGGGGGCTGTCGCCCTCGGGGTCCGCGATCTCGACGGAGAGGTCGGCGCTCGTACCGGACTTGGCGGAGACCAGGAAGCCGCCGAGCGCGACGGGCGCCGGGGCCTGGCCGACTGCGCCGGGCGCCGTGGAAGCGGATGCGCCCTGCGCGGGGCCGCCGATGCGCACGATGTAGGCCGCGCCGCCGCCGTTGGCGAAGAAGCCGTAGACGGCGTGCGTGAGGTAGGTGTCGGCGGTGAAGGTGCCGAAGGTCTGGACGTACTGGTCCCAGTTGGTCACCAGCGTGGGCTGGTGGAAGGGGCCCGTCTCGGCGAAGCCGACGAAGGCTGCGACCGCGGTGCCGACTCCCTCGATGGGCCGTGCTCCGGACTGCACCTCCTCCACGTATACACCGGGGGTGAGGTACGACGGCATGCTCGCTCCTTCGGGGTGGTCACTCGTTCACCGATCAGTCTTGACCGGTGGTGGTGGCGGGGAGTAGGTCCGGAAGTCCTGGGCCCGGGGCAGTGACTTTGCCTTCCCGGGCACCTGTACGGCGGTGAATGCTGCCCTCGGCGGACCGGCCGCGCTCCTGCCGTATTGGCGGGGGCGCGGCGGGCATTCCGGCGGGTGCGGATGAAGAGAAGGCGAACAGCGGGTCACGGAACGGTATTCGTGTTCCGGGTGCGCCGGCGGATTTCCCGGAAGAGGGGATTCCGCTTGGTGGTGCGGGTGTGTTCGGTATCTCTTTTTCCCGGTGAACGCGGCAGGGACCGAAACCGTACGGGGGTGGCCCGGGAACCCGTGTCAGGTGACGGGATTCGGCCAGAATGCGCCCAGAAGGTGTGGTGATGCGGCCCGTTTCCCCGGACGGAAGCGGGCGCCCGACCGTTCCGATCGGGCGCCCCCCAGGTCTCCTCGAACCGTCAGGAACGGCTCTGAACAGGCCCGTTCGTGCTGCGGTCCCCCGGAACCGGATATTCTTCTCGGGCTGTCGGCGACGCAGGTGACCGAACTGGTATAGACCTTTGGCGTATTCGTGAGGATGAATCCGCCACCGTTCGGCACGCCGGGTTTCCTCCGGGGCCGGGTTTCTGCTGTTGTCGTCAGCGAAAGGTGGAACGAAGCGCCCCGCGCTGTTGTTTCCGCGTTCTACCGTGCGAGATCGCTGAGTACACCACTGACGTTAATCACCTGATGGCACCCTGAGGCCTGCGTTCCGGTCGCCGGAGTGCCGGGCTTGGCACAGGTGACGGCGGCGGTGACCGTGGCGTTCTCCGGAATCTGAATGGGGGTGACCCAGTGATAGTCCTGGTTGCGGAACGTTTCCAGCGCGATGGTGGTGATCTTCCGCTCTCCGAAGGAGATGGTCAGCACTCCCTCGTCGCCCTGGAAGTTCGCCACCACGATGTCCGTGATGCCGAAGACCTTGCCCGCGGGAACCTTGTACGTCCCCTCCTTCTCGGCCCCGCTCTCGGTCTCCACGTCGATCGTCGCGGAGCTCTGCTGGGTGCCCCCGGCGCCCGTGCCGCCCGGACCGGTGCCCGTCCCCGGTCCCGTACCGGAGCCGCCGTTGCCGCCGGGCGTGCCCGCGTCCGGACCGGTTCCCTGCCCCTGGCTTCCGCCCGGGTTGTCCGCGCCGCCCGGCGTGGTCGAACCCTGCTGCTGCTCGCCGCGGGCGGCCTCCTCCTGTGCGGCCTCGGTCGCCGCCTGCTTCGCGGTGCTCTTCACCGCCGGCCGGACCAGCGCGAACCAGGCGATCAGCAGCGCCAGCAGTGCGGCCAGCACGATCAGCAACCACTTGGGCAGTACCGGAAGCTGGAGGAACTCCCCGGGGACCGGCTCCGGTCGTACGGGCTCCGGCCGGGTGGTCTCCGGCCGTACGGGCTCCTTGCCCTCGGCCTTCGCCTCGGCGGCGGTCTCGGCCTCGGCGGCCTCCACCTCGAACGGCCAGGTGACCGGCTCGCCGAACCAGATCAGCTTGGCCGCACGGACCTTCAGCCGTATCTCGGCCGACTCGCCCGGCTCCAGCCGCTTCTGACCCGGAGTGAAGCCCAGCCGCAGCTCCTCCCCGGCCTGCCTGCCGGTGAAGGCGACGTCGACCGGGGTGTTCCCCTGGTTCTGCACGGCGGTACGGAAGCGGGCGCCCAGCCAGCCCCGGCGGCGGCGCGGTTCCAGCTCGGTGCGCAGCTCGTGGAAGGGCTCCACGGTGACCGTGCCCTCGGGGACCACCACCGACTCCGGGTGCTCCGCGGGCAGTACGCGGACGGCCAGCGGGGTCTCGCCCGCCTTGACCTCGTGGGAGCGGGGCGGGGCGAAGGTGAGGGTCACCGTCTCGGAGGTGCCCGGGTAGAGCGATACGCGGGCCGGCTCGACGGTGCTCCACGCAGCGCAGTCGCCGACGACTTCGAGCGTGTAGGCCTCGACGATGTCGCTGTCGTTGCGCACGGTCAGGGTCGTCGTGGCTGTACCGCCGGGCGACACCGTCACCATGGGCATTTCGAGTTCGGCAGATGTGGTCACCCTGCGACGGTAAGCCGCCCCCGCGGCCGCGCAGCAGGGTCGCGAGGGCAACGGACGGGCAGGGCGGATGCCCCGGAGGCACACCGGCGCGGGGGCCCGGCGAACCCGCCCCGGGCCCGCGCCCCCTGCCGAAGACCGGTGCGGGCGGGAGTGGAGAAGGCATATCGGGCGGAAGTACCTGAGAAAGACGGCGCTGAATGATGACGACGGCAGAGACGAAGAGCAGGGCCATGGAGCGCGGGCAGTACCGCAGGCCCGACGCGGCGCAGCGGGCCGCACGGACCGTCCCCGGGGCGGGGACCGGCGGCAGGGTCACCGTGGCGGTGTACGCGGAGGACCTGATCCTGCAGACCGGCATGATCCACCAGCTGCGGATGCGACCGGAGATAGAGCTGATACCGGAGGCCGAGGCGGACAAGGCCCAGGTCTCGCTGGTGGTGGTGGACATGGTGGACGAGCCCACGGTCCAGCTGCTGCACCGCCTCCAGCGCAACACCTCCACCCGCACCGGACTGGTCGTCGGCTTCTTCGAGTCGGGCGCGCTCCAGACCATGATCGAGTGCGGGGTCGCCGCCGTGCTGCGGCGCGGCGAGGCCGACCAGGACCGGCTGATCCACCTGGTCAAGGCGATGGCGAACGGCGAGGGCGTCCTCCCGGGCGACCTGCTCGGCAAGCTCCTCGACCATGTCAGCAGCCTCCAGCGGACGGTTCTGGACCCCCGGGGGCTCACCCTCTCCACCCTCACGGCCCGGGAGGCGGAGATGATCCGGCTGGTGTCGGAGGGCTTCGACACGGCGGAGATCGCGCAGAAGACCTCGTACTCCGAACGGACCGTCAAGAACGTGCTCCACGAGGTCGCGACCCGGCTCGAACTGCGCAACCGC
Organism: Streptomyces microflavus; assembly: GCF_014650075.1. GTDB lineage: Bacteria > Actinomycetota > Actinomycetes > Streptomycetales > Streptomycetaceae > Streptomyces > Streptomyces microflavus. The sequence goes on from NZ_BMUG01000004.1 coordinate 346,226, forward strand.
GCCCATGCGGTGGGCTACGCGATGCGGCACGGGCTGATCTGACCGGACCGGCCCGACCCGGCTGATCCGGCCTGACCGTTCACCACGTATACCCGTACGCGCCATCGCCGTACGGGAGTTACCGGGCGATCCTGGACCGGGGGCGTGGAGGAGTGCGCCGCAAAGGGCAGCGACTCCTTCCCCCGGTCCGGGTACTCGGGGCCTGTCTTCCTGCCCCGCGCGAGCGCGATGCTCGACCGTGGAGCGTCATCAACAGACTGTGAGGTGGGCCGTGACCGGCACTGCTGGCCCGGCGAAGCATTCCCGGTGGAGCCGACTGATGGGCGCCGTGGTGCTGCTGGCGCCGCTGCTGGTGGTCGGATCGGCCGCCACGCCGCACGGGGCCACCGACGCGGTCGCCGCGGCGGCGGAGGCGGACCCGCTGGACGCCGGACGGATCGCCTTCGCGGGTACGGAGCACCGGAGCCTCGGCCGGGTCGCGGACCCGCAGAACACCGAACCCCTCTTCGGGGCCGGACCGGCCCACTACGACCAGGACCCCTCCGCCCGCGGTGACGTCCTCGTCTTCACCAGCCTCCGCGACAGCGTGCGGCCCCAGGTGTACGTGCGCGACGCGGACGGGACCGTACGCCGGCTCACCACCGACCGGGACGCGGGCAACCCCGAACTCTCCCCGGACGGGCGGACCGTCGTCTTCGACTCCGCCGAGCCCGGCCCCGGCGGCAGCGTCCAGCGCGACCTGTGGTCGGTCGGCGTGGACGGCTCCGGCCTGCGGCGGCTGTCGGACACCCCCGACAACGAGGAGTCCCCGACCTTCTCCCCGGACGGCACCCGCATCGCGTACGCCTGCGACGGCGACACCTCACGGGGCTGGCAGATATACGAGCAGGCCCTCGCCGGCGGCGAGCGGACCCGGATCAGCGACGGCCCGCCCGGCGACGCCAAGGACCCGTCCTGGAACCCGGTGGACGACGACACCCACCGCAGCCGGGTCGCGTACACCCACATCACCGATCCCGACCCCGAGACCGGATACCGGCTGCGGGTCACCGAGGGCATCGGCACCGACCGGCCGCTGCTGGCCGGAGCCCACGCGGAGTGGGGCAGCCACTCGGTGACCTGGCTGCCCGACGGCGACGACGTCCTCTTCCTCAGCCCCTTCCACGTATGCGGCTGCGACGACTTCGACCATGTCTACCGGGGGCCCGCGTTCGTCGACGAGGCGCCGGAGCAGCTGCTCACCGAGGACCGTGAGGTCGCGTCACCCACCTGGACCGGAGGTTCCGGCTCCGGAGGCGTCGTCGTCTCCCGGATCACCGCCGACGCCGCGAACGTCGTGACGCTCCAGGACGTACGCCAGGACGGCTCGGACCCGCGCGACCTCGGGCTCACCATCCTCGACGAGGACCCGGCGGCCCGCACCAACACCGACCCCGCCGTCGACCCGCTCTTCAACCCGGCCGCCGGGTACGACCCATGGACCGAGCGGCAGAACTACACGCCCGACGGCCGGCGCATCGTGGTGACCCGCTTCGAGGGCCCCGACGACGCGCGGGTCGAACGCATCTGGATGGTCGACGCCGACGGCACCAACGCCACCGCCCTGCCGCTCGCCGGACGCGGCGAGCGCGACTGGGACACCGACCCCACCTTCTCGCCCGACGGCACCAGGCTGGCGTTCACCCGGACCTCGCCCGGCGGTGTCGGCGAGGCGGCGGGACCGGGCCGCATCCTCATCGCCGACGTGGCCACCGGCGCCATCCTCGACGAGATCCGCCCGCCCGAGGGCGAGCAGCAGGGCGTCGACGCCCAGCCGACCTGGTCCTCCGACGGCGTCAACCTCGCCTTCACCCGCACCCAGGTGATCAACGGCAACGGCGGCAACAAGCACATCTGGGTCGTCCCGGTGAACCGGCTCGACCAGCAGCGGGACCTGAGCGCCACCATCTGCCCCGGTGACTGCGAAGTCATCGACGACAGCCCGGCGTTCTCCCCCGACGGTACAAGGGTGGCCTTCAACCGCAAGGACGGCGGCGGCCGGACCAACGAGCGGGCCGGCATCCTCATCAAGCCCCTGCGCGGCGGCGGCTGCCGGGTCGTGCTGCCCTCCTCCCAGCGGGACAACCCCGACGGCTGCGACCAGGAGATCCCCGACACCACACAGACCGGCCCCTTCCAGCCCCGCGATGTGGCCTGGTCGCCGGACGGCAGCCACATCGTGCTCACCTCCCGCCGTGAACTGGCGCCCGGCTCGATGGAGCAGCTCTCCGTACTCGACATCGCCTCCGGTGAACTGAAGCCCCTGGACAACGAGCACGCCGGACGCCAGAAGGAGCCCAGCTACCAGCAGTCGGTCGACCTGGCCGTGACCGCTCCGCCCACCGGGCCCGCCGTCGAGGTCGGCTCCTCCGTCGAGGTGAAGGTCACCGTGGTCAACCACGGTCCCTCGCCCTCGCCCGGCACCACGTTCACCGCCGACGCCCCGCCCGGCGTACGGCTGGAGGAGCTGACCACCGACGCCGGTACGTGCGGAGCCGGATCGCCGCAGTGCGACCTCGGCGTCGTCCCGCCCGGCGGCAGCGTGGAGATCACCGCCCGGCTGACCGGCGTGACCCGGGGTGACCAGCCGGTCGGCTGGTCCGTCACCGGCGCCGTGCTCGACCCGAACCCGACGGACAACGCCACCGGCACCCTCGTACCCGTCCAGGACGTGCCCCCGCCGACCCCGACACCCACCCCGCCGACCCCCAGCCCCACACCCCCCACCCCGACCCCGACGCCTCCGCCCACCCCCACCCCGACGCCCACGACCACCGCGCCCGCACCGCCCCCGCCGCCGTCCCCGCGCCCGCCCGCCCCGCGCCCCCCGGCCCCGCTGCCGCCCGCGCCCCTGGCAGGCCCCGGAGTCGTGGTCCGGGCCCAGCCCAGCCCCGGCTACGTCGGAGGCAAGGTCGTCGTGACGTACACCGTGCGCAACGGCCGCAACGCCTCCGCCACCGGCCTGCGGCTCAGGCTCGGGCTGCCCGGGAACATCCCGGCGGGCCCGCTCCCGGCAGGCTGCACCAACGGCCAGTGCACGCTCCCCGACCTGGGACCCGGCGCCTCCACCGTCGTACGCGTCGTCCTCTCACCGGACCGCGCGCTCCGCACGACCATCACCGCGACGCTCACCACCACCGGCACGGACGCGAACCGGGGCGACAACCGCTCCCGCATCCCGCTGCGCATCCTCCAGCCCCGCATCATCGCGGTGCCCGCCATCGGCAAGCCCGGCTTCGTCACCTCGGTGCGCGGCAAGGACTTCCCGCCCGGGGCGCCCGTGAAGCTCAGCTGGAACCCGGGGATCACGGCCGCCGCAGCCCCGACCCTGCCCAACCCGGACGGCACGTTCATCGCCCAGCTCCTCATCCTGGCGAAGGACCGGACCGGACCGCGCACCATCACCGCCAGGGGCCCCGGCTTCAGCCCGGTCAAGACCCCCTTCCTCGTGGTGCTCGGCACCATCACCCCGCCGGACGAGGTGATCCGCCGATGATCCACGAAGTCGACGAAGGACTGCGGCTGCTGCTGGTCGACGCCGGGCTCCAGGAGAGCGGGGTCGACCTGGTCTTCGACGCGCCGACCAAGGACTGGTCCGCCCGCCGCAACGCCCCCACGATCAGCGTCTTCCTGCACGGCATCCGCGAGGACGCGGGCAGAAGGCGGACCGGCACGGCCGAGGAGCACGACGAGAACGGCGTGATCACCGCCTGGCGGACCCCGCCGCGCTGGTTCGAGCTGACCTACCTGGTGACCGCCTGGACCAACCGCCCGCAGGACGAACACCGCCTGCTCTCCGAGGTGTTGCGCTGCCTGATGCGTACCGATGTGCTGCCCGCCCGGATGCTCACCGGCAGCCTCGCCGACCTCGGGCTCACCGTGGAGCTGGAGGCGGCGGGCCCGCGCACCGACGGCCCGTCCGCCTCCGACGTGTGGTCCGCGCTCGGCGGCGAGCTGAAGGCCGCGATCGACCTGCGCGTCCTCGCCCCGCTCGCCGGCGAACGGGCCCCCGCGGGCCCGCCGGTCACCGAAGGCCTCGTGATGAAGACCGCGCCCGCCGTCAACGGCACCGCGTCCGACGGTCCCGGCCGCCGCCTGCGGTACGAAGGGGCGGGCGACCTGGACGCCCGGGGCTTCGCCGCCGAACGGGAACGGCAACTGCCGCCCGGCCGGCGCAAGCGGGGGAGCGCGGCACGATGACGATGACCGAGAGTGCGCCCGTACGGGGTGCGGCCGACCTGCCGGTGACGGACGTCGAAATCCTCTGGGAGCGGCTGGCCCGCGTCGAGCAGCGGGTCCGGCACGCCGTGGCGGCCCGCCGCGCCACCGATCCGGAGCCCGACGATCCCTACCGGGGGCAGTACCTCACCCCGGAGGCGGTCGAACGCGTCCTGGAATCGCGGGACGCGTTCGCTCCCGTACCGGAGGGGTCGTACGTCACGGAGCCCGCCCCGCCCGGCTCCCGGCTCGCCCGACTGGCCGGGAGCTTCGGCCTGGTGGCGCTCGACGTCGAGCTGCTGCTGGCCGCCATGGCGCCGGACATCGACGCCCGGTTCGAGCGCCTCTACGGCTACCTCAACGACGACCTCACCCGCCGCAGGCCCGCCATCGGCCTGGCGCTGGAACTCTGCGGGCTGCCCGCCGCAGGCTCCGGCCGCTTCCGCTTCCAGCCGTCCGCCCCGCTCGTCGCGGGCGGCCTGCTGGAGATCGGCGACCCCGAACGCCCCCTGCTGTCCCGGACCTTGAGGGTGCCCGACCGGGTCACCGCCCACCTCCTCGGTGACGACGAGACCGACGGACGACTGCGCGGCCTCGTCCACGTGCCCGCCCCCGGCGGCGAGCCGGACGACCGGCCGGAGGCCCACCGGATCGCGGCGGCGCTCGCCACGGGCAGCGGCCTGGTGCACCTGCTCGACCGGGGCGGCGACCCCTCGGGGCTGGCCGTCGAGGCGCTCACCGCCGCCGGCCGCCGCCCCCTCGTCGTGGACATCGCGGCCCTCGCGGCGGCCGGTGACCGGACGGCGGAGCTGATCCGCACCCTGGCCGCCGAGGCCCGCCTCACCCACGGCGGAGCCGTACTCGGCCCGCTCGAAGCGCTCGCCCCCGAACGCCCGGAGGGCGCCCGCCTGCTGGCCTCCCTCTGTACGGCGATGAGCGGCACGCCCCTGATCGCGTACGGGAAGAAGAACTGGGACCCGCTGTGGACCCGGGACAGCCCCGTCCCGGTCGCCGTCCTGCCCCCGGGCCCCGCGGGCGCGGCCCGGCAGTGGCGGCGGGCGCTCGCCGATGCGGCCAGGTCGGTGGGGCTGCCGGACGCGCAGGCACCGGCCGACGACCGCCTGATCGAGGCCACCGCCTCGTACCGCCTCGACACCGACCAACTGCGCAAGGCCGCCACCGTCGCCTCCCGCCTCGCCGTTCTGGAGCAGCGCCCCGTCCACCCGGACGACCTGCGCACGGCGGTCCGCGCCCAGAACGGCGCCGGTCTTGAGCGGCTCGCCCGCCGCATCGAACCCGCCGTCGGCTGGGACGACCTGGTCCTGCCCCCGGCCACGCGCACCCAGCTCACCGAACTCGCCCTCCGCGCCCGCCACCGCGAACAGGTGCTGGGGGAGTGGGGGATGCGGCCGGGCGGCGGCCGGGGACGCGGGGTCATCGCGCTGTTCGCGGGCGAGTCCGGCACCGGCAAGACCATGTCCGCCGAGGTCGTCGCCCGTGAACTGGGCATGGAGCTCTACGTCGTGGACCTCTCCACGGTGGTGGACAAGTACATCGGCGAGACCGAGAAGAACCTGGAACGGATCTTCGTCGAGGCCTCCGACGTCAACGGCATCCTGCTCTTCGACGAGGCCGACGCGATCTTCGGGAAGCGGTCGCAGGTCAAGGACGCCCACGACAAGCACGCCAACGTGGAGTCGGCCTACCTCCTCCAGCGCATGGAGTCCTTCGACGGGATCGCCGTGCTCACCACCAACCTCCGGGCCAACCTGGACGAGGCGTTCACCCGCCGCCTCGACGTGATCGCGGAGTTCCCGATACCGGACGCCGAGCAGCGCCTCGCCCTCTGGGACCGCTGCCTCGGCACCTCGATCCCGCGCGACCCCGCACTCGACCTGGAGTTCTGCGCCGCCCGCTTCGAGCTGGCGGGCGGCTCCATCCGGGCCTGCGCGGTGACCGCCGCCTACCTCGCGGCGGAGTCGCGCGCCCCGCTGGCCATGGACCAGGTCGTCACGGCGGTGCTCCAGGAGTACCGCAAGCTGGGACGGCTGGTGCTGGAGAGCGAGTTCGGTCCGTGGCTGGCGAAGGAGCGGGGGCGGTAAGGAGCGGGGGCGGTAGGGGCCTCGCGTGGCCCGCAACCACCTGGACCGGTGGCGCTGTGTGGGCGGACGCCATCGCCGTACACCGTCCCCCGTTCCTAGTCTCGTGCGCAGTCGATGCGGCGAGAGGGCTGACGTATGAGTGTGGACAAGGTGGTCGCCGACCCGGCGGACGCGGTCGCGGACGTGGCACCGGGGGCATCCCTGGCCGTCGGTGGATTCGGGCTCTGCGGTATCCCCGGAGTGCTGATCCACGCCCTGCTGGAGCGGGGCGCGGACGGGCTGCGGGTGGTGTCCAACAACTGCGGGGTGGACGACTGGGGCCTGGGGCTGCTGCTGCGGGAGGGGCTGATCTCCCGGATGACCAGCTCCTACGTGGGGGAGAACAAGGAGTTCGCCCGGCAGTACCTCCACGGCGAACTGGAGGTGGAGCTGGTCCCCCAGGGCACCCTGGCGGAGCGGCTGCGGGCCGGCGGCTCGGGCATCCCGGCGTTCTACACCCCGGCCGGTGCGGGCACCTGGATCGAGGAGGGCGGACTGCCCTGGCGGTACGGCGCCGACGGCTCGGTGGCCGTCGCCTCACCGCCCAAGGAGACGCGGGTCTTCGACGGCCGCGACCATCTCCTGGAGGAGGGCATCACCACCGACTTCGCCCTGGTCCGCGCGGCGGTGGGGGACCGGCACGGCAACCTCCGCTTCCACTCCTCGGCCCGCAACTTCAACCCACTGGCCGCGATGGCGGGGCGCGTCACCATCGCGGAGGTGGAGGAGCTGGTGGAGCCCGGCGAACTCACCCCCGACGACATCCATCTGCCCGGCATCTTCGTGCAACGGGTCGTCCCGGTGGAGCCCGGCGACCCGCGCGCGGAGAAGCGCGTGGAGCGCCGCACCGTACGCGTGGGGGCCTGACATGGCACTGACCCGTGAACAGCTGGCGGCCCGCGCCGCCCGGGAGCTGAGCGACGGCAGTTACGTGAACCTCGGCATCGGCCTGCCGACCCTGATTCCCAACTTCCTGCCCGAGGGCGTGGAGGTGGTGATCCAGTCGGAGAACGGGCTGCTGGGCGTCGGCCCGTACCCCGAGGAGACCGACGTCCTGCCCGATCTCATCAACGCGGGCAAGGAGACGGTGACCCTGCTGCCCGGGGCCTCCTGCGTCGACTCCGCGCTCTCCTTCGCGATGATCAGGGGAGGCCATATCGACGTGGCGGTCCTGGGGGCCATGCAGGTCTCCGCCTCCGGCGACCTGGCGAACTGGGTGATCCCCGGCAAGGTGGTCAAGGGGATGGGCGGGGCCATGGACCTCGTCCACGGGGCCCGGCACGTCATCGTGGTGATGGAACACACCGCGCGGGACGGTTCGCCGAAGCTGCTGGGGGAGTGCACGCTGCCCCTCACCGGGCGGGGCGTGGTGCACCGGGTCGTCACGGATCTCGCGGTGCTGGACATCACCGCCGAGGGGTTCCTGCTCCGGGAACTGGCGGACGGGGTGACGGTGGACGAGGTCCGGGGAGCCACGGGCGCCGAGTTGACCGTACGGCTGGCTTCCGACGCTCCGGCCGTACGCGTGTAGCAGTGGGGTGCGCGCTCCCGCAACGGGTGGCGGCGCCCCGTTCCGGGCCGGGTTGTGGCGCGCACCGCCATTACCCGGCCCACCGCGCGCTTCCTACGGTGACGGACCTCGGAGGCTCTGCGGGACAGGGCCGCCGGGGCCACGGGATCACGGGCGATCCCGTGCCGCCGCCCACGGGAGGTCACGTTGCCGTACGTCACGCCGTCGCACCCGGCACCATCACCACGAAGCAGGCCGCGACGCGGGGGCCGTTGGAGCCGCGCCGTCTCCGCGCTCGCCGCCGCGCTCACGCTCGCCATCGGAGCCGCGCTCATCCCTCAGGCCGCCGAGGCGCAGGCGGCAGTCACTCCGGCCGCTGTCGGGCCGGCCGCAGCTCCCCACGCCGCCCCGCGCGTTGCCGCCGCCCTCGAACGGGTCGCGAACTTCGGGGCCAACCCCGGCGCCCTCACCATGTACGTCCACCGCCCCGCCGCCCTGCCCGCGAACGCCCCCGTCGTCGTCGCCCTGCACGGCTGCACCCAGAGCGCACAGGTCTACGCCGACAACTCCGGGCTCGACACCTTCGCCGACCGGCACGGTTTCCTGGTCGTCTACGCCGAGACCACCACCGCCAACAACGCCAACAAGTGCTTCAACTGGTTCCAGCCGGGCGACACCCGGCGGGGCCAGGGCGAGGCCGCCTCGATCCGGCAGATGGTCGCCCACGCCACCACCGCGTACGGCACCGACCCGGCCCGCGCCCAGGTGACGGGCCTCTCGGCGGGCGGGGCGATGACCTCGGTCATGCTCGCCGCCTACCCCGAGGTGTTCGCCGCGGGTGCGGTGGTCGCCGGAATCCCGTACGGCTGCGGGGTCGACGTGGTCTCGGCGTTCAGCTGCATGAGCCCCGGCGCCGACCGCACCCCCGCCGCCTGGGCGCAGGCCGTCCGCGACGCGCACCCCGGGTTCGCCGGACCCTGGCCGAGGGTCGCGGTCTGGCACGGGGACAACGACGCGACGGTCGCCCCCAGGAACGCCGATGAACTCCGCGACCAGTGGACGGCGGTGCACGGCATCGGCCAGACCCCGTCCCGTACCTCCACGCTCGGCCCGAACAACACCCGCAGGAGCGAGTACGCAGCGGCCGGCGGACAGACCGCCGTCGAGGTCAACAAGGTGCCGGGCATCGGCCACGGCACCCCGGTCGCCCCCGGCGGCGGCCCCGAACAGTGCGGCGCCACCGGCACCCAGCACTTCATCGCCTCGATCTGCTCCAGCTACTGGATCACCGCCTTCTTCGGCCTCGACGGGTCGACGACCGAGCCACCGGTCGACCCGCCCACCGACCCGCCCACCCCGCCCGCCGCCTGCTGGACCGCGAGCAACTACGAGCACGTACGCACCGGCCGGGCCACCACCACCGGCGGCTATGTGTACGCGAAGGGCTCCGGCCAGAACCTCGGCCTCTACAACACCTTCGTGACCCACACCCTCAAGGAGTCCCCGGCGGGCCACTACACGATCGCCACCGGCTCCTGCCCCTGACCTGAAGGAGGTCCTCCCGATGCCACGCGCCCCGCAGAGACACCACCGCCGATGGCTCCGCCCCGCCGCCGTCGCCGCTGCCGCCCTGACGGCCTGGACGGCGGCCCCGTCCGCCGCCGCGCCCCTGCCCCCGGACGGCACCCGCCCCGCCCACTGCACCCGTATCGACGCGGCGAAGGTTCCGGGGGCGGCCCGCCAACAGGCCTCCTGCCTCGATGAGTTGACCACGGCGGGAACCGTCACCTCGGGCCACACCGACCCCGCCGACTGGGCGGGACTCACCCCGGAAGGGCTGGCCACCCCACGAGGCGTCCCGGGTATCCAGATCGACGGCTACTTCCCCGACACCTCCACCACCAACACCAACCACGGCTGGAACCACGACTCCCAGTTCGTCATCCGCCTCCCCGACCGCTGGAACGGCGGCCTGGTCGTCTCCGGCGCGCCGGGCGTGCGCGAGCAGTACGCCAACGACCGGGCCTTCGGGGACTGGGCGGTCTCCCAGGGCTACGCGTTCGCCGCCACCGACAAGGGCGCGACCGGCGCCGCCTTCCACCGCGACGGCAGGACCCCCGGCGACGCCCTCGCCGAGGGCAACCTCCGGGTCACCCAACTCACCCGCGCGGCCCGCCAGGTGGTCGCCCGCCGCTACCAGCGCCCGCCCTCCCGCACGCTGGCGATGGGCATGTCCAACGGCGGCTATCTGGTGCGCTGGCAGCTGGAGAACCACCCCGAGCTGTACGACGGGGGCGTCGACTGGGAAGGCACCCTCTGGCGCACCGAGGGACCCAACCTCCTCACCTTCCTGCCGCCCGCCCTGCGCCATTACCCCTCGTACGCGGCCGGGGGCGCGGGCGCGGAGCAGGCCCACCGGGCGATGAAGGCGGCGGGCTATCCGGCCGGTTCGGAGTTCCTCTGGCCCTTCCACCACCAGTACTACTGGGACCTCACCCAGCGGATCTACCGGGAGGAGCTGGACCCGGAGTTCGACGGGGCGACGGAGGCCGGGACGCCGTTCTGCGCACCGGGAACCCCGGCCTGCGACGCCGACTACGTCTACGCCCACCGGCCCGGGGAGGTCAGGAGGGCGGTCGCGAAGATCGCCCTGACCGGCCGTATCGGCAAGCCCCTGATCAGCTTCCACGGCACGTACGACGTCCTTCTGCCCATCTCCCGCAGCTCGGACGTCTACGCGCGGTTGGTGCGGCGGGAGGGCCGGAGCCACCTCCACCGGTACTACCGCGTGGAGGCCGGCACCCATGTGGACTCGCTCGCCGACGCCTTCCCCGGCCGGGTGCGCCCCCTGGTGCCGTGCCACCGTTCGGCGGCCACCGCACTGGAACGCTGGCTGGACGACGGCGTACGGCCCCCGTCGAGCCGCACGCTGAAGCTGCCCGAGGGAGCCGGCCCGGAGAAACTGCTCACCCACTGCCCGCTGAACGGTTAGACAGTGGTGGCGGCCGCCACACCGGCCGCCTCCACTGTGGCGGTCCGTGCCATGGGATGTCCGGCCGGGTATCTCTAGCGTTTCCGGCCATGACGAGCCAATTTCACGCAGCGCCCGGTCCCTCGGCGCAGGGTGCCGGAGCCGTGGACCTCAGCGGGCGCACCGCCCTGGTCACCGGTGGCGGCAGCGGCATCGGACGGGCCACCGCCGAGGCGCTCGCCGCGGCCGGTGCCCTCGTCCATGTGGCCGACCGCGACGCCGACGCCGCCAAGGCCGTCGCCGCCGCGACCGGTGGGGTGGCCCATGTCGTGGACCTCGCCGACGCGGAGGCGATCGGGACGCTGCCGAGGGCCGTGGACATCCTGGTCAACAACGCCGGGCTGCAGCACGTGGCGCCCATCGAGGACTTCCCGCCGGACCGGTTCGAACTGATCCAGAAGGTGATGCTGACCGCCCCGTTCCTCCTGATGCGGCACTGCCTCCCGCACATGTACGCCGGGGGCTGGGGCCGGCTGGTCAACGTCTCCAGCATGCACGGCCTGCGGGCCAGCCCCTTCAAGTCCGCCTACGTCGCCGCCAAGCACGGTCTGGAGGGGCTGAGCAAGGTGGCCGCCCTGGAGGGCGCCCCGCACGGGGTGACCAGCAACTGCGTCAACCCCGGTTACGTACGGACACCTCTGGTCGAGGGCCAGATCGCGGCCCAGGCCGCCGCGCACGGCATCCCCCGGGACGAGGTCGTCGCCGATGTCCTCCTGGACCGGTCCGCCATCAAGCGGCTGATCGAGCCCGAGGAGGTCGCCGCCGTCTGCGTCTGGCTCTGCGGCCCCCACACCTCGTACATCACCGGCTCTTCCCTCCCCGTCGACGGAGGCTGGGGCGCCCGCTGACCCCCCCACCCGCCTCCGGCCCCCACCGAAGCCGGGCGCACCACCCGCACCACCCCCGTACCACCCGCACCCCCGTCCCTGACAGACCTGCCAACGAAACGCGGTGACTCACCATGGGTTCCCCAACCTCCGCCCAGCCCTCCGCCCCGCCCGGCAACAGCCGCATCGGCCGGATCGTCGCGGCCAGCCTCGTCGGCACCACCATCGAGTGGTACGACTTCTTCCTCTACGGCTCGGCCGCCGCGCTTGTCTTCAACACGCTGTTCTTCCCCAGCAGCGACCCGCTCGTCGGCACCCTGCTGGCCTTCCTCACGTACGCGGTCGGCTTCGCCGCCCGTCCGCTCGGCGGCGTCGTCTTCGGCCACTACGGCGACAAGATCGGCCGCAAGAAGCTCCTGGTGATCAGCCTGCTCATGATGGGCGGGGCCACCTTCGCCATGGGCCTGCTGCCCACCCACGCGAGCATCGGCGTCTGGGCCCCGATCCTGCTGACGGTCCTGCGCCTGGTCCAGGGCTTCGCGCTCGGCGGCGAGTGGGGCGGCGCGGTGCTGCTCGTCTCCGAACACGGCGGCGACAAGCGGCGCGGCTTCTGGGCCTCCTGGCCGCAGGCCGGGGCCCCCGGCGGCAATCTGCTCGCGACCGGTGTCCTGGCGCTGCTCGCCACCGTCCAGTCCGACGAGACCTTCCTCGCCTGGGGCTGGCGCATCCCGTTCCTGCTCTCCGGTGTCCTCGTCATGATCGGTCTGTGGATCCGGATCTCTGTCGAGGAGTCCCCGGTCTTCCTGGAGGCGCAGAAGAAGGCGCAGGAGCAGGCCGCGGCGGGCGTCAAGGAACAGCCCCCGGTCGTCGAGGTGTTCCGCAAGAGCTGGCGCGAGGTGCTCCTCGCCATCGGCACCCGCTTCGGCGAGAACATCTCGTACTACATCCTCACCGCGTTCCTCCTCGTCTACGTGACCGTGCACCTGGAGATGTCCAAGAGCGACGCGCTGAACGCCGTACTGATCGGCTCGGCGGTTCACTTCGTCACCATCCCGCTGTGGGGCGCCCTCTCCGACCGGATCGGCCGACGCCCGGTCACCCTCATCGGCGCACTCGGCATGGCGGTCTGGGCCTTCGGCTTCTTCGCGCTGCTGGACACCAAGTCGTTCCCGGTGATCGTCCTGTCGGTCACCGTCGGCCTGCTGCTGCACGGGGCGATGTACGGGCCGCAGGCGGCCTTCATCTCCGAGATGTTCGACACGAAGGTCCGCTACTCCGGCGCCTCGATGGGCTCCCAGCTCGCCTCGATCATCGGCGGCGCGCTGGCCCCGCTCATCGCGGTCGAACTGCTCAAGGACTACCGCTCGTCCGTCCCGATCTCCTTCTACCTCTGCTTCGCCGCCCTGGTCACCGCGGTGACGGTGTGGATCGCGAAGGAGACCCGGGGCCGCGACCTGGCCAAGGACGGGCTGCACGGTTCGGTCCCGGCCGCGCCGGCGGCCACCCGCAAGGACTCGGTCACGCTCGGCGGCTGACCCGGCCCCCTCGCCGGCCGACCCCCTCCCGCGCTCCACTCCCTGAGGTGCGCGGGAGGGGCTGGGCCGTCCGAACCGCCCCTGGGAGGCGATCACCGTATGCTCACCGGCGTGACAGCCCCCGGCCCCCAGCACTCCGCGGCAGCCCTGCGCGGCCTTCTCGACCTGCTGGCCCAGGGCGCGGCGGCCGAGGAGTTCGACCGGCCCGCCGCCACCGCCCGGGAGGCGGACGCCCCCGCCGCCGAACTGGCCGAGATCGCCGAGGCCACCACCGTGGCGCTGCGCATCCGGCGCACCCTCAGCCAGCACCGGGTACGCGAGGCGCAGCTCACCGCCCTCTTCGACACGGCCAGCGACCTCGCGGCCCTGCGCGACCTGGACGCTGTCCTGCGGGCCATCGTGCACCGGGCCAAACTGCTGCTCGGCACCGACGTCACCTACCTCTCCCTCAACGACGACGCGGCGGGCGACACCTATATGCGGGTCACCGACGGATCGGTGGCCGAGGCGTTCCAGAAGGTGCGGCTCGGCATGGGCGAGGGGCTGGGCGGACTCGTCGCCCAGACGGCCCGCCCGTACGCCACCGGCGACTACCGGGCCGACACCCGCTTCCACCACACCACCACCATCGACAGCGCCGTCCTGGACGAGGGCCTCCGCGCGATCCTCGGCGTACCGCTGCGGCTGGGCAGCCGCATCATCGGAGTCCTGTACGCCGCCGACCGCGCACCCCGTGAGTTCACCGCCGGGGAGGTGGCGCTGCTCTCCTCGCTCGCCGACCACGCGGCGATCGCCATCGACGGCGCCCGGCTGCTGGAGGAGACCCGGGCCGCGCTCGTCGACCTCAACGCCGCCTCCGAGACCATCCGCACGCACAGCGAGGCGATGCGCCGCGCCGAGGAGGCCCACGACCAGCTCACCGATCTCGTCCTGCGCGGCGGCGGCGCCGACGACGTGGCCGCCGCCCTCGCCGACATCCTGGACGGCGGCATCCTCATCCACGACGCGGAGGGCGCCGAACTCGCCCGCGCCCGCACCGAACCGCAGCCCCCGCCCACCCCCGCGGTCGCCGCCTCCCGGGCCCGGGGCCGGGCCGTCCCTCTCAACGGCACCTGGGTCTGCGCGGTCCTCGCGGGGCCCGAACTCCTCGGCTCCATCGCGCTGACCGGCCGGGCGGGCCTCGCCGACGCCGACCGGCTGCTGTTCGAGCGGGCCAGCGTGGTGACCGCGCTCCTGATGCTGCTGCGCCGCTCGGTCGCCGAGACGGAGGACCGGGTACGGGGCGAGCTGCTCGGCGACCTGCTCTCGCGCACCGGCGACCCGGGCACCCTGACCGCCCGGGCCCGCCGCCTCGGCGTCGACCTGGGCCGCCTGCACAGCGTGTTCGTGGCCCACAGCGAGGTGGCCCCCCGGCACCGTCTGCTCGCGGCGGCCGCCCGCAGCGCGCAGACCCGCAACGGCCTGGCCGGTCTCCACCACGACCACGTCGTCCTGGTCGCCCCTTCCGACGCCCCGGGCCCCGACGCCCAGGCGCTCGCCGCCGAACTGGCCCAGGCGGCCGGCTGCCCCGTCACCGTCGGCGCGGCGGGCCCCGCCACAGGGCCGGCCGAACTCCCCGGCGCCCACAGCGAGGCCGACCGCTGCCTCGCCGCCCTGCGCGCGCTCGGCCACACGGGGAGCGGCGGGGCCATCGCGGACCTGGGCTTCATCGGCGTACTCCTGGGCGACCAGGCCGACCTGGGCGGGTACGTGCGCCGGACGCTGGGCCCCGTGCTCGACTACGACCGGGCGCGCTCCACCGACCTCGTCACCACCCTGGACGTCTACTTCGCCCAGGGAGCGAGCCTCACCCGGACCAAGACCCTGCTCCACGTCCACGTGAACACGGTGGTGCAGCGCCTGGAACGCATCGGCCGCCTCCTCGGCCCGGACTGGAACGAGCCGCCACGCACGCTGGAGATCCAGCTGGCGCTGAGGCTGCACCGCCTGACGCAGGGTCTGTGACGGACCCCGGCGCACCGTTACGCGGAGGGGGCGTAGCGGCCGGCCCGCTCACCCAACCGACTGCCCAGGGCCATGATCCGCAGGGCGCGTTCCGTGGCGTCGGCGAGGAACTCGCCGCTGCGGCCGATCGCCTCCACCAGGGTCATCGGCGCGGGCAGGATCGCGCTGTACGCGTCCACGCCCACCGCCCGGACGTCCTGCGCGCCCGGCCCGATCGTCCCGGCCAGCACCAGGACGGGCACCCCGGACGCCTGGGCGCGGCGGGCGACCTCCGCCGGGATCTTCCCCCGGACGGTCTGGTGGTCGAGCGCCCCCTCCGCGGTGATCACGAAGTCGGCACGGGCCAGCCGGGCGTCGAGGTCGAGGCCGTCGAGCAGGACGTCGTACCGGGGGAGGAGCCGCGCGCCCACGGCCGCCAGCCCGGCTCCGAGACCGCCGGACGCACCTGTGCCGGGGGCCGTACGCAGGTCGAGCGGAACGCCGGTCGCGAGGGCCGGGGCCGGTGCCGGTGCCGGTGCCGGTTCGGGTCCCGGTTCGGGTCCCGGTCCCGGTCCCGGTCCCGGTCCCGGTTCGGGTTCCGGGGCGAAGGCCGGTGCGTGGTCCCGGTTCAGGGCCGGGAGGAGGTCCCGGGTGAGGACGGCGGCCCACCGCTCCAGCCCCGCGGAGAGCAGCTCCACCTCCGCCGGGGTCGCCCCCTTCTGCGGCCCGAACACCCGGGCCACCCCGCGCTTCCCGCACAGCACGTTGTACGGGTTGCAGGCCACCAGCAGTTCGGCACCGGCCAGCCGGCGGTCGAGCCCGGACGGGTCGATGTGCTCCAGTTCGTGAAGTGCCCCGCCGCCCCTGCGGAGTTCACGGCCGTGGCGGTCGGTCAGCCGGGCCCCGAGCGCCTGGAGCGCACCGGCGCCCCCGTCCGACGTACCGGAGTCGCCGCAGCCGATCAGGATGCGCCGGGCGCCCGCGTCCAGGGCCGCCCGGATCAGTTCGCCGACGCCGTACGTGGTCGTCGCGCCCGGGTGGCGCAGGCCCGGCGGCACCAGGGCGAGCCCGGCGACGGCCGCCATCTCCACAACGGCGGTGAGCGGCCCGGGTGTTGTGCCGCCGCCGCCCAGCAGCGCGAAGTGCGAGGGGACGGGGTCCCCGACCGGCCCGGTCGCGGTGCACGGGACCAGCCGCCCGCCACCCGCCAGGGCCAGCGCCTCCGCAGTGCCCTCGCCCCCGTCCACCAGGGGGATCAGGTCGAGGTCGGCGTCGGGGATCACCCGCCGCACACCGACGGCGATGGCCTCGGCGACCCGGGCGGCGGAGAGGGACTCCTTGAACCCGCTGGGGGCGATGGCGATGCGGTGGGTCATGGCTGGGGCCTTTCGTTTGGATCAGGTCGGGTCAGGGAGCGGGGTCCGGTGCGTGCAGCTGCAAGGCGGAGGATTGAGGCAACGCGGAGCGTTGGTGATTGACGACAACGCCGCAGATGTGCGTGCCGGGGCCCGCGAGCCCCGGCATGGTCCAAACGAAAGGCCCTAGGTCTCCAGGAGGACGGGCACGCCGAGCAGCGGCCAGACGGTGAGGGCGAAGGCGAGGACGAGGGCCGCGGTGAGCGGGGCGAGGAAGGCGGACAGCCGCAGCAGGTCGCGCGGGGTGTAGGTCGGGGTGCCGGGCACGTCCGCGAAGAGGGCGACCGGCTTGGCCGAGGAGGGCAGCGTGTGGCAGAACCCGGCGGCCGCCGTGGAGGCGAGCGCCGCCGCGACCGGGTTGACGCCCGCCCCGATCGCCGCCGCGACCACCAGCGGGACGAGCACCGAGGACCGGGCGGAGCGCGACTGGAGGGCCAGATGGGCGGCCGTACTGACGACGACCACCCCGGCGAGGAACAGCCAGGGGGGCGTGGAAGCCCCCAGGGGTATCCACCCCACCAGCCAGCTCGCCGCACCCGAGTCGGAGAGGGCGACGCCCATCGCCATGGTGGCGGCCATGAACAGCAGCAGCGGCCAGGGGACCGTGCGCAGGCCGTCCTTGAAGCGGACCGTCCCCAGCGCGGGCGAGGTCGCCACGAGCGCGCCGATGAGGGCGACCACGGCGGGCGACACCCCGTGCAGCGGTTCGCTGCACCACAGCAGGACCACCGTCGCGAGCAGGAGCAGGCACCGGGACTCCGCCGGGGTGAACGGTCCCTCGACGGCCGTCTCGGCATGCTCCTGGATCTGCGCCGCCGTGATCTTCACCGGGCCCGTGCGGTCGGCCCGCCGGGTGGTGGTCAACAGCACCAGTTCGGCGGCGAGATGGGAGGAGACGACGGCCAGCGGCAGCCCGAGGACGAGCCACTGCACGAAGCCCAGCCGCTCCCCGGTCTGTTCCCAGAGCACCCCGACGGTGATCAGATGGGCCCCCGCGCCGATCAGGGTCGCGACGGCGGACAGCAGGATGACGGTCGGGAAGAGCAGCGCCAGCATCACCACCAGACGGGCGCGTTCGCGCAGGGCGGCGGCCAGCGCCAGGAACACCGGGAGGGCGAGGGCGGCCCGGCCCGAGGTGGCCGGCACGGCGAACGCGGTGACGACGAGTCCGGCCGTGGTCAGATGCACCAGCTGGCGCACGGTCCGAGCCCCGCCGACCAGGAACACGGCGGCCCGGCCGGCCAGACCGGTCCGGGTCACGGCGGCGGCCAGGACGAAGGCGCAGATCAGCAGCCACACCGTCTCGTCGCCGAGGGCGGCGAAGAGGGTCTCACTGCTGATCACCCCCGTCACGGTCAGCGCCAGGCCCGCCCCGAGCGCGACGTAGGCGTCGTCCACCGGGGTGGCGATCCAGGCGGCGGTGGCCAGGGCGAAGACGGCGAGGGCGAGCCGCCCGTCGGCACTGAGGCCGGGGGCGGCGCCGGGGACGGCGAGGAGAGCGCAGAGCCCGAGGACGGCACAGAGGCCGAGGGTCTGCCGGAGAGGGAGAGGCACGGTGTACAGCCTCTGAAGGCGCGGTGAGCAGCCGATGAGCCGCCGGTGAAAGGCTTTTCATCAGGCCGCCGTATGCCGCATCCGGGGCTCGGGCCCACCGTACGCCGGAGCCCCGGCTCAGGGCAGCCGGTACCCCATCCCCCGTACCGTCTCCAGCCGCTCCGCCCCCAGCTTCCGGCGCAGCGCACGGACGTACACGTCCACGATGTTGGAGCCCGGGTCGAAGTCGTACCCCCACACATGGGAGAGGATCTGCTCGCGCGAGAGGACCTGCCCGGGGTGGCGCAGGAACATCTCAAGCAGCACGAACTCCCGTGCCGTCAGGTCCACCGTCCGCTCGTCGGCGCGGGCCCGGCGCGTCCGCAGGTCCAGGGCGAGGCTGCCGCTGCGCAACAGGGTGACCTCGGGGGCGCGTCCGGCCGTGCGTTGGCGCAGCCGTACCCGGGCGAGCAGTTCCTCGAACCGGAACGGCTTCGTCATCCAGTCGTCGGCCCCGCCCTCCAGACCCGCCACCGTGTCCCGCACGGAATCCCGGGCGGTGAGCACGATGACCGGCAGGGTGACCCGCGCCTCGCGCAGCTCACGCAGGACGGTGAAGCCGTCCCGCCCCGGCAGGCCGATGTCCAGCAGCATCAGGTCGAACGCGCCGGTCAGCGCATGTCCCAGCGCCATGTCCCCGTCGTCGGCGACGACCGTCGTGAAGCCGTTGGCGCGCAGCCCCTTCTGGACGAACGAGGCGATGCGCTCCTCGTCCTCGGCGATCAGAATGCGGTTCATGAGTCCGTCTCCAGGATGAGTACGAAGGTGGCTCCGCCGCCTTCGGTCCGGCGTAGTTCGACGCGGCCGTGGTGGCCCTCCGCGATGGCCTTGACGATGGCGAGGCCGAGCCCCGCGCCGCTGGTGCGGGCCCCGCGGCGGGAGGTGCCCCGGCGGAACCGCTCGAAGATCACCTCGGCGTCCTCCGCCGGAATCCCGGGCCCGTGGTCGGCGACGTACAACTCGACGCGCTCGCCCTCGGCCCGTGAGCCGATACGGATGCGCTGGCCAGGCACGGTGTGCTGGACGGCGTTCTGCGCGAGCTGGACCATCGCCTGTGTCATCCGCTGCGGATCCAGCCGCACTTCGAGGTCCGCGACCCCGTCGAGCACCCAGTCCCGCTCGCCGAGGGTCCGCACCTTGACGAACACGTCGGCGGTCAGCTCCGCGACCTGGACGGGCTCCGGGCGCACGAAGTCGGGCCGTTCGGCCCCCGCGAGCAGGAGCAGGTCCTCCACGATGCGGCTCATCCGGTCCAGCTCGTCCGTGACCAGCCGTACCGTCTCCTCCCGGTCCGCCGGATCGTCGCCCATCAGCTCCAGATGGCCCCGGACGATGGTGATGGGGGTGCGCAGCTCGTGCCCGGCGTCGTCCACGAAGACCCGCTGCGCGGCGAACGCCCGCTCCAGCCGGTCCAGCATCCCGTTGAACGTCTCGGCGAGGGCCGCGATGTCGTCCCGCCCCGCCACCGGGATACGCCGGGTGAGGTCCTGCTCGGTCAGCTCCGCCGCCGTCGTCCGGACGAGCCGGACGGGCGCCAGGATGCGCCCGGCGACGGCCCAGCCGATCCCGGTCGTCATCAGCAGCGCCACCCCCGACAGGCTGAGCAGCGTCCAGAACGTCTTGTCGGCGACGGCCCGTTCCCGCTCCGGGTGGAACGCGACGACGAACGCACCGGGCTGCCCTCCGCCGGCCGGCCCGATGGCGACCTTGGCCCAGCGCAGTTCACCCTGCGGGCGCTGCAGGGTCCCGAAGGAGCGCTCTGAGGCATGGATCCGGGTGAGCGCCGCACCGTCCTGCCAGAGGGCGGTGTGCCCGGGGAGATCGCGCCGCTGCCGGATGACGGCGGGCTCGGCGCCGGGCGGCCCGGTCAGGCCCAGCAGCTCCTCGTCGGGGTCCGCGTACTGCCGCTGCAGATAGACGCGGAGCAGCCGGTCCGGATCGTCGAACCTGCCGCCGGTGTCCGGATCCACCCCCTGCGGCACGAAGTTCGCGAACTCGCCGGTCTCCTGGGTGAGCAGCTGGCTGGTGCGGTGGTCCACGTCCCGCTGGAGGATCGAGCGCACGGTCACGGCGACCGCGCCCAGCGCGACCGCCATGACGACGAGCAGCCACAGCAGGATCCGTACCCGGGCGGAAACCCTCGGCAGGCTAACCGTCATCACCGAGGTCGTCGTCATCGTCGTCATCCCCATCGGCCGCCGAGGGCCCCGGAACGACGTCATCACCGGTGGAGGACGGCGACGACGGCGACGACGGGGAGGCGGGCGCCGACGGAGAGGCGGACGGCCCGGGTGTGGGAGTACCGCCCGGACGCTCGTCGAGCTGTACGGCGGGGGGCACCTTCGGCGCTTCGGGCGTGTCCGTCATGGCATAGCTGGTGGCCGCTATGCCCAGCGGTACGGCGACGACGGCCGCCAGGGCCGCCAGACGAGGAGAGAAAGCCATACCCCCACCCTGGTCGCGCCGGGCGGAGCGGACATGAAGCCCAGATGAACATTCCTTCATCCGGGGCGGCCGAAAGGAACCTACCGGGGAACTGTCCTGCGGCCGCGACCAATCAATTCTGTGAGCGGCTCCGAATGGACGACATCAGCAATCGAACGTCGTTCCGGTTCTGCGCCGGGACTTCCGGAAGGGGATGCGTCTTCGTGATAGCCCGCCGTACAACTCGCCTCGCCGCACTGTTCGTCCTGCCCGCCGCGCTCACCCTCGGAGTGGCCGCACCCGCCCTGGCTCACGAGGGGCACCCCGCCGGCACCACGAAGGCGGCCGAGGGCGACACGTACCAGATCGACCTGGAGCAGCTGAACGACTCCGGTGCCAGTGGTGCCGCACTGGTCAGCCTGGAGGGCGACAAGCTGACGGTGAAGATCGAGGCCCAGGGGCTGGTCCCCGGCCAGCCGCACGCGCAGCACATCCACGGTTCCACCGACGGCCATGACTTCCGCTGCCCGGACAAGAGCGCGGACAAGGACGGGGACGGCATCGTCACGACCGCCGAGGGGCTGCCGACGTACGGGGACATCAACATCTCCCTGACCACCAAGGGCGACACGTCCAAGGACAGCGGCCTCGCGGTGGACCGGATGCCCGTCGCGGACAAGAACGGCAAGCTGACCTACTCGCGGACCATCACCGTCTCGCAGGACGTGGCGGACCACCTCAAGGACCTGCACGTCGTGCAGCACGGCATCGACCGGAACAACGACGGGAAGTACGACTTCGGCGCGGGCAAGAGCGAACTCGACCCGAAGCTGCCCCAGGAGGCCACCGCCCCCGCCAACTGCGGCATGGTCAAGGGCGCCGCGGTCGGCTCCATGCCGGTGGGCGGTGTCGAGACCGGCGGCGGGACCACCCGGGGCGTGGAGTCGCCGGGCCTCCTCGCCGCCGGCGGCGCGGCCGTCCTCGCGGCCGGCGGACTGTTCGCGGTACGCCGCCGGACGCGGACCACGGACGCCGGTCACAACGTCTGACCTCGGGCTCCGCACCTGATCGACGACCCGTCACGGCCGAGCACAGGGAACAGGGAAAGGTGAAGCGATGGACAGGGCACCCGACGAGGACCCGCCCCGCAGTTCGCCCTGGCGGCGCCGGGTCCCCCTCGTCGCCATCGCCGCCCTGCTCCTGACGGGCGGGCTGCTGCTGGCGCTGGGAACCGCCCGGCAACAGCCCGCCCCGCCTCCCGCGGCCGACAAGGGCACCCGGCCCACCGCCCCGCACTCACCGACACCCTCCACCGAGCCGCAGGCAAGGGCGCTACCGCCCTCCCGCCCCGTCAGCATCACGATCCCGTCCATCGAGGTCACCTCCGACCTCGAACAGCTAGGGCTGGGCAAGAACCGCGCCATGGAGACGCCGAAGGATCCGGTGAAGGCCGGCTGGTACCGCCCCGGAGCCACCCCCGGCGCGATCGGCCCCTCGGTGATCGCCGGGCATGTCACCTGGGACGGATCACCGGCGGTGTTCTTCGAGCTCACCGAACTCGAACCCGGTGACCGCATCGAGGTGAGGCGCGCGGACGGCCGGACGGCGGAGTTCACCGTCGACCGGACCGCCACCTACCCCAAGGACGACTTCCCCACGGTCGAGGTCTACCGCAACCTCGACCACGCCGGCCTCCGTCTGATCACCTGCGGCGGCAGCTTCTCCCAGAAGAACAGCCGCTACGCAGACAACGTGGTGGTCTACGCAACCCTGACCGGCCACCAGGGCAGCTGACTCGGCGGGCTGTTGCTCAGCGCTGCTGGTCGAGGGGAAGCGCGAGGTCGGTGACCTGCCGGCGCTGCGGGAACGCGCCGAGATCTCGGGCGGCCCCGGTGAGCACGTCGACCGCGTACAGACGCGCGGCACCGGCGGTGTTCAAGGTGGCGAAGCCCTGGTTGGTGCCGTGCTTCGGGGAGAAGTAGATGTCGAAGCCGGCGTCCGGGCCCGCGTCCACGCCGAGGTTCCCGGTCGGGGCAAGAGTGCCGGCGTTGGCGGGCGACTGCAGGGAGACCCGGTCGGCCATGGCGTCGACGTCGAACAGGGTCGTCGCGGTCGCGGCGTTGAGGTCATTGTTGGTGTAGGCGGCACCGGTGACGCCCATCGCGGTGGAGGGCGGCGTGGTGGGGTTGGTGAGCGTGCCGTCGGTGGTGGTGCCGAGGGGAGCGGCACCGTCGTCGATGTTGTGCCGCAGGTTCTGCCCGGTGTTGCTGATGACGCGGAGCCGGTTGGCGGCGGGGTTGAAGTCGACGCCGAACTGCCTGCCGGAGAGGGCGACGGTGAGCTGGGAGACCTTCACGGCCCTGGCGTTGGTGGTGTCGAGGGTGTAGACGCCGCCCTTGTCGCCGACGCCGTAGAGCTTCTCGTTCTGCACGCGGAAGTCGATGCCCACGACCTTGGTGTCCCCGCGCAGCCCGGACACCTTCCCGATGGCCGAGGCCCCGGCGGGCCGGTCGACGGCGAACGCGACCAATCGCTGGTCGGCGGTCAGCCCGATGGCGGTGAGCGCCTTGGTTCCTCGGTGGTTCATGTCGTGTCCGTCGCGTCCGTCCGCGGATGCCAGGGCCGGCACGGAGAGGGCGGCGGCCACGGCGACGGAGACGGCGATGACGGTCCTGCTTCTACGCATGACGCTCCAGGGGAAGTGTGGTGACTCGCGAGGAATTCGCGAGCGGGTTCACGACGGGATTCGGAGCCCAGGAGCGCGCGGATGGGTCGAATCCCGGAAGTCACCCCATTGGAGTCATGAACCGGGCGGAGACGGCATGCACGGGGTGCGCGGCTCCGGCGTCACAGGCGGGGGCCGGTCGACGGAGCCTCCGAACTCCCCTGCCTTCCAGTGGTGTTGGGCTGCCCCCGGCTATTGGTGATGCCCACTGGACGCCCTGCGGCAGGCACGTTCCCGATGAGCGCGTGACGCCGGAAGTGCGAATTCCCGCCCACCCTCTTCTTGCGAATGGCTTGCAGTAAGAGGGGTTTTCCTCTTTTGGCCCAATGGTCGGCGGCTGTGTCGGCGTAGATTTTCGTGGAACGTCCAACTCGCATATTCGCCGGTCCCACCGGCCTTTTCACCCTTTGTGGACCGCGTGGCCGACCCGAGGAACCGCCCGGGGTGTGCACACGACGGAGCAACGGCGTGCTTGTCTACGGCTGCGCAGTGCTTGCGTGACAGCGGGACCGGGTTCTGACCCCACCCCGCTGATCCCCCTTTCCCGGCCGGCCCGGCCAGTGCGAGACGTCTCGCCGCAGGGCCGAGTGCCATCCCATCAGCCCACCCCCTGGCCACCGCATGCCCTCAGGCATGCCAGGCAGGGGAGTCAGCAGACAGAAGGAATACCGTGAAGGATTCCCAAGCCAGGCCCCGCTCACGACGCGTCCTGGACCGGTCCCTGCTCGTACTCGGTGCCACCACCCTGGCCGCAGGACTCGGAGCGATGACCCTCGCCCCGGGCCTCAGCGCGGCCTCCAGCCACCGCGAGGCGCCCCTGATCGCCGGTGATCCGCGGGCGGACAACACCGACGTGTACGCGTTCACCAGCCCCGACAAGGCCGACACCGTCACGATGGTGGCTAACTGGATCCCGATGGAGGAGCCCAACGGCGGGCCGAACTTCTACGCCTTCGGCGACGACCTGCGCTACAACATCAAGGTCGACAACAACGGTGACGGGTCCGCCGACGTCACGTACAGCTGGCGCTTCCGCGGCAGCTACCGCGACGACGCGAACCAGTTCCTCTACAACACCGGCCAGGTCACCTCACTGAACGACCCGGACCTGAACTACCGCCAGGTCTACGACCTCGTCGTCACCACCGGAGGAAAGAGCCGGACCCTCCTGTCGGGCGTACCGGCCGCCCCGTCCCGCACCGGCCAGGCGTCGATGCCCGACTACGCGGCCCTGCGCAAGCAGGCGACCCTCGGTCTGCCGGGCGGCGGCAAGACGTACGCGGGCCAGGCCGAGGACCCGTTCTTCGCCGACCTCCGCGTCTTCGACCTCCTCTACGGCGGCGACCTGAGCGAGCGGGGTCAGGACACCCTGGCCGGCTACAACGTCAACACCATCGCGATCCAGGTCCCCAAGAAGCAGCTCGCCCTCAGGGGCAACGCCTCCCGCAACCCGGTCATCGGCGTGTGGTCGACCACCGAGCGCGGCGGCGTCACCCTCAACGACTCCCGGGACAAGGGCGCCACGAAGCAGTGGAAGCAGGTTTCCCGCCTCGGGAACCCGCTGGTCAACGAGGTCGTCGTCCCGCTGAAGTTCAAGGACGCCTTCAACACCCTCAACCCCAGCCAGGACCGTACCGTCCAGCCCGTCGTCGACAAGGTGTACGACCCGATCCTGCCCAAGCTCATCCAGCAGGTCTACGGCGTCCCGGCCCCCAAGACCCCCCGCAACGACCTCGCCGAGATCTACCTGACCGGTATCTGCAAGGCCTGCGGTCCGATCAAGGCCGACCTGAACGCACACCGCCTCAACAAGGACGCGCCGCTCAAGAAGATCGTCCCGGCGGAGGAGCTGCGCCTGAACATGGCGGTGCCGCCCACCGCGAGGCCCCAGCGCCTCGGAGTGCTCGCAGGCGACCTGGCCGGCTTCCCGAACGGGCGCCGCCTCGCCGACGACGTCATCGACATCTCGCTCCAGGCCGTCGAGGGCGCCGCCCAGACCGGTGTGCTCGTCCCCGCGCTCGCGGACGGCGACAAGGTCGACACGAACGAGGTCCCGTTCGGCACCTCGTTCCCGTACGTCGCGCTGCCGCACACCAAGAACGTGAACCGCGGCCCCGGCGCGGCCGGCCGCAACGCCGAGCAGACCTCGACGGAGAACACCGCGGCGAGCCGGGCCATGGAGCCCACCCACGCGGCGGCGCTCGCCGGGGCCGGCGCGCTCCTCCTCGGCGTCGGCGGCTTCCGCCTCCGCCGCCGCGGCAAGGACAGCTGAACCGGCTGTAGCAGGAGACGTACCGAGGCCACGAAGGACGGCTGAACAGGCCGCGGCAGGAAGCGGATCGAGGCCACGAAGGTGTCCGGGCCGGGGAGTACCGCCCCCGGCCCGGACACCGGCACCACCGAACCATGGGGAGGACCCTTTTCGTGCACCCGGACCACACCGCACCCACGTCCACGCCACCGCCCGCCCCCTCCCGGGGCGGCCGGCGGCTGCGGAGCATCGCGGTCACCCTGGCCCTGGGCGCGGCGATGTTCGCCGCCGGCGCGGTCCTGCTGACCCCTGACGACAGCACCGCCCCCCGCCCGGCGGGCCACGGTCAGCCAGCGGGCGCGACCCGCGGGCCGATCGAAGCGCTCCAGGCCCGGGTGGCCCGGCTGCCGAAGGATCCGGGCGGCTGGGCCGCCCTGGGAATGGCCTACGTCCAGCAGGCGCGCACCACCGCCGACCCGGCCACCTACGACCGGGCCGAACAGGCGCTGCGGACCTCGCTCTCCGTACAGAGCGAGGACAACACGGACGCGGAGACCGCCATGGGCGCCCTGGCCGCGGCCCACCACGACTTCCCCGCCGCGCTGCGCTGGGCCCGCAAGGCAACCACCAGCGGCCCCTACAGCTCCTCCGCCCACGGAGTCCTCGCCGACGCCTACACCCAGTTGGGCCGTTACGGCGAAGCCGACGAGGCCGTCCAGAAGATGGTGGACCTGCGCCCGGACGCCGCCTCCCTCGCCCGCGCCTCCTACACCTTCGAGCTCAAAGGGGACACCGACCGGGCCCGCGCCCTGATGCGGCGATCCCTGGCGGCGGCGGCCACCCCGGCCGACACGGCGTTCGCCCACACCGTCCTGGCATCCCTGGACCTCCAGGACGCCGACCCCCGGGCAGCCCTGGCCGAGACGCGGACCGGGCTCAGGGCCGCCCCCGACGATCCGGCGCTCCTGGAGACCCGGGCCCGCGCCCACCTGGCACGGGGCGACACCACCCGGGCCGTCGCCGACTACCGGGCAGCCGTCGCGATCGCCCCCCTGCCGCACCACCTGCTGGGCCTGGGCGAACTCGAACAGTCTCTGGGGAACGGCAAACAGGCCGAAGAGAGTTACGCCCTCCTACGCGCCCAGGACCGCATCCGGGAAGCCGCTGGCGACCCGGCGGACACCGACGCGATCCTCTTCGAAGCCGATCACGGCAACCCGAGAAGAGCCGTCACCCTGGCCGAACAGACCCTGCGCATCCGCCCCTTCGTCGCCGTTCACGACGCGTACGCCTGGGCCCTGCACCGAGCGGGCCGGGATACCGAAGCCCTCGCCCAGGCCGACGAAGCCCTGGCCCTGGGCACCCGCAGCGCGCTCTTCCACTACCACCGTGCCGCCATCCACCAAGCCCTCGGCGATCCCGGGGCGGCCCGCCGCGACCTGACCGAAGCGCTGCGCGAGCCGGGCTTCCACCCCCTGCACGCCGACGCCGCCCGTGACCTGCTCCAGCGAATCGACACGACACCATGAACCCCACCCTGCGCCGAGCCCTCACCACCATGACCCTCGCCGTCCTCGCGAGCACAGTGTCCGCCCCTGCGGCCACGGCCCACCCCCTGGGCAACTTCAGCGTCAACCACCACACGGGCCTCGTCCTTCGGCCCGACCGGATCGACGCCCGGGTCGTGGTCGACCGCGCGGAGATCTCAGCCCTCCAGGAACGCCCGGCCGTCGACTCCGACCAGGACGGCACGATCAGCGACACAGAGGCGCGCGCCCACGCCGAGCGAACCTGTTCCGACCTGAGCCGGCAGCTCCGCCTGAGTGTGGGCGGCACACGGGCGAACTGGAGGCAGTCCTCGGCCACTCTGGTGTACGAGAACGGGGAAGCGGGCCTCAGGACCAGCCGCCTCACCTGCGCCATGACCGCCCCGGCCGATCTCACCGAACCCACCGGCATCCGAGCGGAATCGCACTACGACACCGAGCGCATCGGCTGGCACGAGATGACCGCCACGGGCCAGGGCGTCCGGATCACCCAGGCCGACGTACCGGCAACCTCCACCACCCGCGAGCTGCGCCGGTACCCGCAGGACCCCCTCGCCTCCCCGCTCGACCAGCGCACGGCAGCCCTGCGCAGCGAGCCCGGACAGGGGGCGGGGGTCCTCCCGGCGGTGGCGGCGGACCTCCCCGGCGCGGGCGTGGTCAGCGAGGTACTCGCCAAGGTCACCGGCGCCTTCGACGCGCTGGTCGGGGCCCGCGAGATCACCCTCCCCGTAGGACTGCTGGCCCTGCTCCTGGCGCTCGTCCTCGGGGCGTCCCACGCGGCGATGCCCGGCCACGGCAAGACCATCATGGCCGCCTACCTGGCGGGCCGCCGAGGCACCAGGCGAGACGCCGTCACCGTCGGCGCCACCGTCACCCTCACCCACACGGCAGGAGTCCTCGTCCTCGGCCTCGCGCTGCCGGTCTCCACCCATCTGGCAGGTGAAGGCGTCCTGTTGTGGCTCGGCGCCGCCAGCGGCCTCCTGGTCACCGGCATCGGCCTCTGGCTCCTCCTGGGCGCGGTCCGGGGCAGGCCGCAACACAACCACCATCACCACGGCCACGGCGACATCGGCCACCACCACGATCACGGCCACCACCACAGCCACGATCACGGCCACGACCGTCCACACAACCACCACGGGCCCGCCGCACAGGTGCCCACGCCCGCCGGCCCGCCATCCGGGGAGCTCCGGGGCAACTCCACGGTCGCGACCCTCGCCCCACCGGACCACGACCACCACGACCCGCCAGGCACATCAACGGCTCCCGAGAAGGCCCGGCGCACAAGCAGGACCGGCCTCATCGGCATGGGCATCGCGGGCGGCCTGGTCCCCAGCCCCTCCGCCCTCGTCGTGCTCCTGGGGGCCGTAGCCCTGGGACGTACGGCCTTCGGCGTGCTCCTCGTCATCGGCTACGGACTCGGCATGGCCGCCACGCTCACCCTCGCCGGCCTTCTCCTCGTCCGCCTGCGCGAACGGATCGAGAGCCACGACCGGGCCAGGACCCTCCGCCACCACCCCCTGCTCAGGAAGCTGGTGCGGACCGGCCCCGTCATCACCTCGCTCCTCGTCGTAGCCGTCGGCCTCGGCCTGACCCTGCGGGGAGCGACGGGGAGCGGCTAGCTCCGGTGCAGGGCCTACGGGCTCAGCACTCGATGATGTTCACCGCGAGCCCGCCCCGAGCCGTCTCCTTGTACTTCACGCTCATGTCGGCGCCCGTCTCCTTCATGGTCTTGATGACCTTGTCCAGGGAGACCTTGTGGCTGCCGTCCCCCCGCAGCGCCATCTTCGCGGCCGTCACCGCCTTCACCGCCGCCATGCCGTTGCGCTCGATGCACGGGATCTGGACGAGCCCGCCGACCGGGTCGCAGGTCAGGCCCAGGTTGTGCTCCATGCCGATCTCGGCGGCGTTCTCCACCTGCTCGGGGGAGCCGCCCAGGACCTCGGCCAGGGCGCCGGCCGCCATCGAGCAGGCCGAGCCGACCTCGCCCTGGCAGCCGACCTCGGCGCCGGAGATGGAGGCGTTCTCCTTGAAGAGCAGGCCGATGGCGCCGGCGGCGAGGAGGAAGCGGACGACGCTGTCCTCCTTCTCCGCCTCGGTGCAGCCGTGGGCCGCGAAGTTCATGTAGTAGTGCAGGACGGCCGGGATGATGCCGGCCGCGCCGTTCGTGGGGGCGGTGACCACGCGGCCGCCCGCCGCGTTCTCCTCGTTGACCGCCATCGCGTAGAGGGTGATCCACTCCATCGCGTGGGCCTGCGGGTCGCCCTCGGCGCGCAGCTGGCGGGCCGAGTTCGCGGCGCGGCGGCGGACCTTGAGGCCGCCGGGGAGGATGCCCTCGCGGGACATGCCGCGCGAGACGCAGGCCTGCATGACCCGCCAGATGTCCAGCAGCCCTGAGCGGATCTCCGCCTCGGTGCGCCAGGCCAGCTCGTTCTCCAGCATCATCTGTGAGATGGAGAGGCCGGTCTCGCGGGCCATGCGCAGCAGCTCGTCGCCGGTGCGGAAGGGGTGCCGCAGGACCGTGTCGTCAGGGACGATCGGGTTCTCGCCGGCCACCGCGTCCTCGTCCACGACGAAGCCGCCGCCGACCGAGTAGTACGTCTTCTCCAGGACCGGGGCGCCCTCGGTGTCGTACGCGAAGATCGTCATCCCGTTGGCGTGGTACGGGAGCGCCTTGCGGCGGTGCAGGATCAGGTCGTCGTCGAAGGCGAAGGCGATCTCGTGCATGCCGAGCAGGTTGATCCGGCCGGTGGAGCGGATCTCCTCGACCCGGGCGTCGGCCGTCTCCACGTTCACGGTCTGGGGCGCCTCGCCCTCCAGGCCGAGCAGGACCGCCTTGGGGGTGCCGTGGCCGTGGCCGGTCGCGCCGAGGGAGCCGTACAGCTCGGCCCGTATCGAGGCGGTGTGCGCGATCAGCCCCTCGTTCTTCAGGCGGCGCGCGAACATCCGGGCGGCCCGCATCGGGCCCACCGTGTGGGAGCTGGACGGGCCGATGCCGACCGAGAAGAGGTCGAAGACCGAGATGGCCACGGGAGTACTCCTTGGGGTTGGAAGACGCCGTTGTCTGCCTGGGTGGTGCGGGAAACGGGCCAGGTGGTGCGGTACGGGCCGGGGTGGGGCCCGCGGTGCAAGTGGGGCAAGCGGGGCAAAGGGTGGAGCGGGGGACATGGGACGGGGCACCACGCTCACTCGTTCAGTGTGCGCGGTGCCCCGCCCTTATGCGCAGAACCGCAGGCCAGGTGCTACTTCAGGCCGGGGTACAGCGGGAACTTCTCGGCCAGCGCCACCACGCGGGCCTTGAGGTCGTCCGCGTCGTAGGACGGCTTGAGGGCGGCGGCGATGATCTCCGCGACCTCGGTGAAGTCCTCGGTGCCGAAGCCGCGGGTGGCCAGCGCCGGGGTGCCGATCCGCAGGCCCGAGGTGACCATCGGGGGGCGCGGGTCGTTCGGGATGGCGTTCCGGTTGACCGTGATGCCCAGCTCGTGGAGCCGGTCCTCGGCCTGCTGGCCGTCCAGCTCGGAGTTGCGCAGGTCGACCAGGACCAGGTGCACGTCGGTGCCGCCGGAGAGGACGGAGACGCCCACCTCGGTGACGTCCGGCTGGACCAGGCGCTCGGCGAGGATCCGGGCGCCGTCCAGGGTGCGCTGCTGGCGCTCCTTGAACTCCTCGCCCGCCGCGATCTTGAACGAGACCGCCTTG
The DNA here is from genome assembly GCF_014650075.1 of Streptomyces microflavus. Classification (GTDB taxonomy): domain Bacteria; phylum Actinomycetota; class Actinomycetes; order Streptomycetales; family Streptomycetaceae; genus Streptomyces; species Streptomyces microflavus. The sequence continues at coordinate 377,164 of NZ_BMUG01000004.1, forward strand.
GCCGCGATCACGTGCTCCAGCGGGCCGCCCTGCTGACCCGGGAAGACCGCCGAGTTGATCTTCTTGGCGAGCTCCTGGGTGGAGAGGATCACGCCGCCGCGCGGACCGCCGAGGGTCTTGTGCGTGGTGGTGGTGACGACGTGGGCGTGCGGCACCGGGTTGGGGTGCAGCCCGGCCGCGACGAGGCCCGCGAAGTGCGCCATGTCGACCATCAGGTACGCGCCGACCTCGTCCGCGATCCGGCGGAAGGCGGCGAAGTCGAGGTGGCGCGGGTAGGCGGACCAGCCGGCCACGATCAGCTTCGGCTGGGACTCCTTGGCGAGGCGCTCGACCTCCTCCATGTCCACGATGCCGCTCTCGTCGACGTGGTACGGGACCACGTTGTAGAGCTTGCCGGAGAAGTTGATCTTCATGCCGTGGGTCAGGTGACCACCGTGGGCCAGGTTCAGGCCCATGATCGTGTCGCCCGGCTTCAGCAGCGCGAACATCGCGGCGGCGTTCGCCTGCGCACCGGAGTGCGGCTGGACGTTCGCGGCCTCGGCGCCGAACAGGTCCTTGATCCGGTCGATCGCGATCTGCTCGACCACGTCGACGTGCTCACAGCCGCCGTAGTAGCGGCGGCCGGGGTAGCCCTCGGCGTACTTGTTGGTGAGTACGGAGCCCTGCGCCTCCATGACCGCGACCGGAGCGAAGTTCTCCGAGGCGATCATTTCGAGGGTGGACTGCTGGCGGTGGAGCTCGGCGTCGACAGCGGCGGCGACGTCCGGGTCCAGCTCGTGGAGTGAGGAGTTCAGAAGCGACATCAGGGGGTCCCTTAAGGTCTCAGTTGCCGGAGAACGCGGTGTACTCGTCGGCGGAGAGCAGATCGGCCGGCTCCTCCGCGACGCGCACCTTGAACAGCCAGCCGCCCTCGAAGGGAGCGGAGTTCACCAGCGAGGGGTCGTCCACGACGTCCTGGTTGGCCGCCGTCACCTCGCCGGTCACCGGCGAATACAGATCGCTGACGGACTTGGTCGACTCCAGCTCGCCGCAGGTTTCACCCGCGGTCACCGTGTCACCGACCTCCGGAAGCTGGGCATAGACGACGTCACCGAGCGCGTTGGCCGCGTACTCCGTGATGCCGATCGTGGCCACGCCGTCCTCGACGGCCGACAGCCACTCGTGCTCCTTGCTGTACCGCAGCTGCTGGGGGTTGCTCATGACCTGAATTCTCCTGTACGCGGGGGAGTGCTGATGAACGGTGGTCTTACGGTGTGAGACGGAGGTACGTCACTTCCGTGACGCCCGAGTGGAGCGAGAAGCCCGGTTTCTTCCGGGATATCACTTCTGGCGCTTGTAGAACGGCAGCGCGACGACCTCGTACGGCTCGTGCGTGCCCCGGATGTCCACGCCCACGCCCTCGGTGCCCGGCGCGGCGAAGGCCGCGTCCACGTACGCCATGGCGATCGGCTTGCCCAGGGTGGGGGAGGGGGCGCCGGAGGTGACCTCACCGATCACCTTGCCGTCGGGCCCGCCCACGGCGACAACGGGGTAGCCCGCGCGCGGGACCCGGCGGCCCTCGGCAATCAGGCCGACCAGCTTGCGCGGCGGGGCGCTCTCGGCGCGCTCGGCGGCGGCGGTGAGCGCCTCGCGCCCGACGAAGTCGCCCTCCTTCTCGAACTTCACGACCCGGCCCAGGCCCGCGTCGAACGGGGTCAGCGCCGTCGTCAGCTCGTGCCCGTACAGCGGCATGCCCGCCTCCAGGCGCAGCGTGTCCCGGCAGGAGAGGCCGCACGGGATCAGCCCGTGCGCCTCGCCGGCCTCCGTCAGCGCCCGCCACAGCTGCTCGGCGTGGACGGGGGCGACGAACAGCTCGAAGCCGTCCTCGCCGGTGTAGCCGGTACGGGCGATGAGCGCGGGGACCCCGGCGACCGTGCCCGGCAGGCCCGCGTAGTACTTCAGCCCGTCCAGGTCGGCGTCGGTGACGGCCTTCATGATGGCGGGCGACTCCGGGCCCTGGACCGCGAGCAGCGCGTACGCGTCCCGGTCGTCGCGCACCTCGGCGTCGAAGCCCGCCACCCGGGCGGTCAGCGCGTCCAGCACGATCTGCGCGTTGCCCGCGTTGGCGACGACCATGTACTCCGTCTCGCCCAAGCGGTAGACGATCAGGTCGTCCACGATCCCGCCGTCCTCCTGGACGATCATCGTGTAGCGGGCCCGGCCGTTGCCGACGGTGGCGATGTTGCCCACCAGCGCGTAGCTCAGGAAGGCCGCGGCCTCGGGTCCGGTGACGGTGATCTCGCCCATGTGCGACAGGTCGAAGAGACCGGCCCGAGTGCGTACGGCGTTGTGCTCGTCGCGCTCACTGGCGTACCGCAGCGGCATGTCCCAGCCCGCGAAGTCGGTCATGGTGGCGCCGAGCGAGCGGTGCAGCGCGTCGAGGGCGGTGAGACGGGGGGCAGTGCTCATGGATACGGCTCCAGGGCATGACGACGTCAGGACGAATCCTCCCCATCTGTCATCGGAACCTGAGAGGTTCGCCGATAGCCCCTGACGGGGTATGCCCCTGGAGTAGGGGTGCCCCTGTTCACAGGGCTCGGCTTGCACCTTGGGTGGAGCCGCAGGGCGGCTCGCTTTTCAGATCTGCCTCATCCACGCGGTACGGGGCCTGAGAGATTCAAGGGAGGATCTTGCTCCTTCGGCGCCCGGCTCACACTGTGGCCGGAACTCTCCCGCGTGGATTCGAACGGCCGGTATGCAGTTGGCGGGGTCATCATCGCACGCCTTGCGGCAGAGTGGGGCGGCCGGTCCGCAACGCTTGTGCGAACGGCGGGGGCGGTTGTGGAGCCTTGCCATTTCTTTACACTTCAGGGGCAGGCGAGTGCGGCCCGACAGCAGGGGGATGGGCGATGGCGTTGCAGCGGTCGGTACCGACCGCGGGGGTCGCGCACGGCGCGATGCCCGCACAGTCCGGCGCACCCGCGCGAGAGCTGCTGGACACCCGTGCGCCGGTGGTACGCGATCTGCGCGCGCGCACCGGCTACGGCCCGTACAGCCTCGACTTCACCGCGGGCGACATCGTGGTCGTCTCCGGACTGCCCGGCGGGGGCAAGTCCACCCTGATCCGGCAGGCCGTGAGCGGCCGCGCCGTCGACTCGCAGAACACCCGCGACCGCTGGGCCGCCGCCCTGCCCCGCTTACTCCCCTACGCCCTCTACCGCCCCCTGGTCCGCGCCGCCCACTACCTCGGGCTCTGGGCCGACCTGCGCTCCGGCGAATCCGTCGTCGTCCACGACTGCGGTACGCAGACCTGGGTACGCCGCTGGCTCGCCCGGCACGCCGCACGCCGGGGCCGCACCCTGCACCTGCTCCTGCTGGACGTGGACCCCGGGACGGCCCGCCAGGGGCAGCGCGAGCGCGGCCGGGGCGTCTCCGGTTACGCCTTCGCCCGCCACCGGCACGCGGTGGCCCGGCTGATCCGCGACACCGAACGGGGAGCGCTGCCCGCCGGCTGCGCCTCGGCGGTGCTGCTGGACCGGGCGGCCGCGCGGGCCCTGAGCCGGATCTCCTTCACGGACGGCCGCTCCGACGCCCGCTCCGGTTAGGGTTCTGGGCGGAGCGACGACAGCTGAGAGAGGCACAGAGGCAGTGGACATTGCGGCCCAGGTCCAGGCACACCCCCAGCACGGGTGGCCCGCCAACGAACTCGAAGAGGTGCTGACGGCCTCCCTCGGCGTCGCCGATGCGGGCGGCCGCCTCGTCGAGGTGCTCGGCCGCAGCTCGGTCTGGGTGCCGCTGCCCAACGGCGGCTCGCCCGCCAGCGCCGACCTCGACCTGCCGATGATGGACATCGACGGCGCCGCGTACGTGCCCGTCTTCAGCTCCGAGGGCCAGTTCCTCAGCTGCGTCGGCAGCCACATGTCCTTCGCCGTGGCGCCCGCCCGCGACTTCGCCCGGGGCCTGCCCCCGCAGGTCGGCATCGCGGTGAACCCGGGCGGCGCGGTCGGCATCCCGCTGCCGCCGCCCGCCGTCGCCGAACTCTGCCGCGCCGGACGCACCGCCCTGGACGGGCCCGCCGGCGGCGGCCGGGTCAAGCTGTACGAACCGGACTGGCAGCACGATCCCGTCGACTTCCTCACCGCCGTCTCCGCCGAGTTCGAGGCCACCGGCGTGGTGTCCACCGCCCGCCGGGCCCTGGCCAGCATCGAGGGCGGCGACCCCGTCCTCTTCGTCGGCGTCGAGTTCGCCACCTGGGACGGTGCGGGCCAGAGCGCCCCGATGGACGCCCTGGGGCGGGCGCTCGGCCGGGCCGAGGTGCCCTGGCCGGTGAACCTGGTCCTGCTGGACGTGGCCCAGGACCTGGTCGGCGACTGGATGCGGGAGAAAGTGCGGCCCTTCTACCGGCGAGAGGGCCACTGACCGCGCCGCAAGGCACCGGTGCGAGGGCCACTGACCGCGTCGGAAGGTGCTCGCGAGGCGCCCGGGCACCGGCGCCGGGGACCGTGGCGTCAAGTCGGTGTCAGAAGTGGCGCATAAGCTGGTTTGATGGCGGGGCCGCTCCCGTGTGCCCGGGAGCGTCGACGGATCGATGAGGGGCGGAACCCAGGGTGAGTGCGTCAGGCACTGCGGCGGCCGGTCAGGTCGAGCACATGCTGCGCCAGGTGACCCCCGGGCGTTACGACGCCTACGAGGCGCTGCTGGCGGCCCTCGCCGACGGCCGGGTCTGGATGCTGCTCTGGAACGGCACGGCCGGTTCACCGGACTCCCAGTACGGCTCCATGGAGATCGACGGCCTGGGGTACGCCCCGTGCGTCACCTCCGCCCAGGAGCTCTCCGCCAGCGGCTGGAGCCGGGCCCATGAGCTGGTCTCCGGCCGGGACATCGCCCGCGCCCTCTTCCCCGACCGCTGGGGCATCTGGCTCAACCCGCACGCCCCGGGCGGCGGCGTCGGCATCCCCTGGCTCGACCTGCGCCGGATCGCCACCGGCCTGGACCGGCTGCCCGCGGGCCCGCTCCGGCTGACCGAGCCCGCCGTGGAGCTCCCGCAGTTCTACGCCCAGCTCACCCAGAACGCCCACCGCACCCCGGCCGTCCGCGCCCTGCGCCGCGTCTGGGTGCACCCCGCGGTCGGCGTCCCGTACCTCGCGATCGGGCTCGACCTGTACGACACCGGGCGGGCCTCCGTCGACGCGGTGCGCGCGATGATGCGGCAGTCGATCGGCGCGGTCCCCGACGGGCTGCCCGTCTCCACCGTCGCCATGTCCGACGAGTACGACCCGGTCGCGATGTGGCTGCGCGCCAACGCCCGCCCGTTCTACGACCGCGAGGCGCACGCCCCGGTGGGTGCGCCGCCCGCCGCCGCCCCCGGGTACGGATACCCGCCCCAGCAGCACCGCTGAGCTGCGGGTCGTTCCGGCGCCACCGATCCGCGCGAGGGGACCGGCCTCGCCGAACACCCCCAGATGTCCGGCTTGTTAACCGGGCGCGGAGGGATGTCCCGGAACTGGACGGTTTGTTAACTGTCCGGGTCTCGACTAGGTCTCACCGCTATCCGGACTGTTCTCTTGCGGTGCACCCCGTCTGTAGTGTGCGGCCATCAAACCTCACCACATGGCGAACCAGGGGTGGACCCATGCGCATATTCAAGTCCCGGGCTGTCCGGGCGATCACGACAGCGGTCGCTGTCGGTCTGATCGCCACGGGCTGTTCCAGCGAGCGGGACGCGGGCGAGTCCAAGGGGGGCGACAAGGACACCTTCGTCTTCGCCGGATCCGGTGACCCCGGTTCCCTCGACCCGGCCCTCGCGAGCGACGGCGAGACGTTCCGCGTCACCCGTCAGGCGTTCGAGGCGCTGCTGGAGCACGAGCCCGGCGGAAGCAAGCTGGTCGGCGGCCTCGCCGAGAAGTGGGAGAGCGACCCGGCCGGCAAGGTCTGGACGTTCAACCTGCGCCAGGGCGTGAAGTTCCACGACGGCGAGGCGCTCAACGCCGCCGCGGTCTGCGCGAACTACGACTACTGGTTCAACTGGACGGGCACGTACCAGTCCAGCGCGGTCTCCTACTACTGGCAGACCATCATGGGCGGGTTCGCGAAGAACGAGGACCCCGAGACGCCCAAGCCGAACTACAAGTCCTGCACCGCCAAGGACGACAACACGGCTGTCATCGAGGTGAACGAGCCCTCGGCGAACCTGCCGGGCGGATTCTCCCTCCAGGCGCTCGCGATCCACTCGCCGAAGGCGCTCAAGGAGTACGCGAAGCAGAACGCGACCGCCAAGGGCGACGCGATCACGTACCCCAAGTACAGCCAGGAGGCCGGCACGGTCGCCGGCACCGGCCCGTACAAGATCACCAAGTGGAACAAGGGCAACAAGGAGGTCTCCCTGGAGGCCTTCGACGGCTACTGGGGTGAGAAGGCCAAGGTGAAGAACCTGGTCTTCCGCACCATCTCCACCGAGGAGACCCGCCGCCAGGCGCTCCAGGCGGGTGACATCGACGGCTACGACCTGGTGGCCCCGGCCGATGTGACGACGCTGGAGAAGGAGGGCTTCGAGGTCCCGACCCGCGACGTCTTCAACATCTTCTACGTCGGCATGAGCCAGAGCGCGAACCCGGCGCTGAAGAAGCCCGAGGTCCGCCAGGCGATCACGCACGCCATCGACCGCGAGAACCTCGTCAACACCCAGCTGCCCGAGGGCGGCAAGGCCGCGACCCAGTTCATGCCCGACACGGTCGCCGGCTTCTCGGACAAGGTGAAGACGTACCCCTTCGACACCGCCAAGGCGAAGGACCTCCTCAAGCAGGCCGGTGAGGAGAAGCTCAGCATCGAGTTCTGCTACCCGACCGAGGTCACCCGCCCGTACATGCCTGCCCCGCAGGACATGTTCGAGCTGATGAAGGCCGACCTGGAGAAGGCCGGCATCACCGTCAAGCCGAAGGCCATGAAGTGGGCCCCGGACTACCTGGACGCCACCGAGGCCGGCTCCTGCGCCCTGCACCTGCTCGGCTGGACCGGTGACTTCAACGACGGCTACAACTTCATCGGCACCTGGTTCGCCGGGCCCGACAAGCAGTGGGGCTTCAAGGACCAGAAGGTCTTCGATGCCGTGAACGCCGCTTCCAAGGTCACCGACCCGGCGGCCCGCACCGAGGCGTACAAGAAGGCCAACGAGGCCATCATGGAGTACGTCCCGGGCGTGCCGATCTCCTCGTCGCCGCCGGCGATCGCGTTCGCCAAGAACGTCAACCCGCCGAGGGTCTCCCCGCTGACGCAGGAGAACTTCGCCGAGGTCTCCTTCAAGTAATCGCACATCAGCGGGTCCGCCCGGCCACAGCAACCAGGTGGCCGGGCGGACCCGCATCGACGCACGTGAGAAAGGGGCATGCGGGGTGCTGCGACTCGTCGTAAGAAGACTTCTCCAGCTCATTCCCACCCTGCTCGGCCTGTCGGTCCTGCTGTTCCTCTGGCTGAACCGACTGCCCGGCGGACCCGCCTCAGCGATCCTGGGCGAGCGGGCCACCGAAGCCGAAGTGGCGAGAATCAACCGTGCACTCGGGCTCGACGAGCCGGTGCACGTGCAGTACTGGCGCTTCCTGAAGCGCATCTTCGAGCTCGACCTCGGAACCTCCGTCCAGACCGGACAGCCGGTGTGGGACGAATTCACCCGCGCCTTCCCCGCCACCGTGGAGCTGAGCGTCGCGGCGATCCTGATCGCCGTCGTCCTGGGCATCCCGATGGGGTACCTCGCGGCCAAGCACCGCGGCGGCTGGCTGGACGTCGCGTCCGTCTCCGGATCGCTGCTCGGCATCTGCATCCCGGTCTTCTTCCTGGCCGTACTGCTGCGCGGGATCTTCTCCGTGCAGCTGCAGTGGTTCCCGAGCCAGGGCCGGCTCGACAGCGGCCTCAACGCCACCGACGTCACCGGATTCGCCGTCCTGGACGGCCTGTTGACCGGCGAGTTCGACGCGAGCTGGAACGCGATCATGCACTTGATCCTGCCCGCCGTCGCGCTGGCCTCGATCCCGCTCGCCGTCATCGTCCGGATGACCCGTGCCAGCGTCCTGGAGGTGCTCGGCGAGGACTACATCCGTACCGCCGAGTCCAAGGGGCTGGACAAGCGCGTCGTCCGCGGACGCCATGTGCTGCGCAACGCGCTGCTGCCGGTGATCACCGCGGTCGGCCTGCTGACCGGCAGCCTGCTCTCCGGTGCGGTGCTCACCGAGTCCGTCTTCGACTTCGGTGGCCTCGGCTCCTTCATCCGTACCGCGATCGACGGCCGCGACTACCCGGTCCTCGTCGGGTTCATTCTCTTCATCGCGATGGTGTACGTGATCATCAACCTCCTGGTCGACCTCGCGTACAGCATCATCGACCCGAGAGTCCGGGTGCACTGACGTGACGATCCTGACCAACAAAGCAGACAAGATCGACCGCCTCGCCGAGCTGACCCAGAGCTCCGAGGCCGTCACCGGCACCAGCCTCTGGCGCGAGGCGTTCCGCCGGATGCGCTCCAGCAAGATGGCGATCATCGGTGCGGCGATCATCGCCGCGTTCGTCCTGGTCGCCATCGTCGGCCCGATGCTCGCCCCGCACGGCCCCACCGCGCAGAACTGGCGCAGCGAGGTCTTCCCCAACCAGGGGAAGTTCGTCGGCATGCGCGGCGAGAACTGGTTCGGCCTGGACCACCTGGGCCGCGACATGTTCTCCCGCTGGCTCGTCGGGGCCCGCCAGACGCTCCTCGTCGGTGTGGTCTCCATGCTCATCGGCCTGATCATCGGCGCGGCGGTCGGCATCCTCTCCGGCGCCGCCGCCACCCTCGGCGGCAAGGTCGGACAGCGCGTCGACACCGTGATCATGCGCGTCACCGACATCATGCTGTCGCTGCCGTCCCTGCTCCTCGCGGTCTCCATCGCCGCGGTCCTCGGACAGTCGCTGACCACCGTGATGATCGCCGTCGGCGTCGTCCAGATCCCCATCTTCGCCCGCCTGCTGCGCGGTTCGATGCTGGTCCAGGGCGGCGCGGACTACGTGCTCGCCGCGAAGGCCGTCGGTATCCGCCGCAAGCGGATCGTGCTGACCCAGATCCTGCCGAACTCGCTGAGCCCGGTGATCGTCCAGGCGACGCTCAGCCTCGCCACCGCGATCATCGAGGCGGCGGCCCTCTCCTACCTGGGGCTCGGCAACCCCGACCCGGCCGTTCCCGAGTGGGGCGTGATGCTCTCCCAGGCGCAGCGCTTCTTCGACAACGAGCCGATGATGGCCGCCTATCCGGCCATCGGGATCATCATCACCGCACTCGGCTTCACCCTGCTCGGCGAGGCCATGCGCGAAGCCCTCGACCCGAAGCTGCGAGGCTGAAGTCCCATGCCACTGCTCTCAGTTGAAGAACTCAGCGTCACCTTCACCGCGCGCGGCCGCAAGGACGCCACGGCCGTGGACGGCGTCTCCTTCGACGTCGACCAGGGCCAGGTCGTCGGCCTGGTGGGCGAGTCGGGGTGCGGCAAGTCCGTCACCTCGCTCGCCCTGATGGGGCTGCTGCCCCGCAAGGGTGTACGGATCGGCGGGCGGGCCGAGTTCGACGGCCGGAACCTGCTGGGCATCAGCGAGCGCAAGCTCCGCGACCTGCGCGGCAGCCAGCTGGCGATGATCTTCCAGGACCCGCTCTCCTCGCTGAACCCGGTCGTCCCCATCGGCATCCAGGTCACCGAGATCCTCCAGCGCCACCGCGGCCTCAAGGGCGAGAAGGCCCGCAAGGAAGCGGCGTCGCTGCTGGACCGGGTCGGCATCCCCGACCCGGACCGGAGGCTCAAGGAGTACCCGCACCAGCTCTCCGGCGGTATGCGCCAGCGTGCGCTGATCGCCATGGCGGTGGCCTGCGCGCCCCGCCTGCTGATCGCCGACGAGCCGACCACGGCACTCGACGTGACCATCCAGGCGCAGATCCTGGAGCTCCTCAAGGAGCTGGTCGACCAGGAGGGCACCGCCCTGCTGATGATCACTCACGACCTCGGTGTGGTGGCCGGCCTCTGCGACGAGGTCAACGTCCTCTACGCGGGCCGGGCGGTGGAATCGGCGGGCCGCCGCGAGCTGTTCGCCCACCCCACCCATCCGTACGCGCACGGGCTGCTCGGCTCCATCCCGCGGCTGGACGCGCCGCGCGGCGAGCCGCTCCGCCCGATCCGCGGCTCCATCAACGACAAGATCGCCTGGGCCGACGGCTGCGCCTTCGCACCCCGTTGCGACCACTACACGCTGGAGTGCCTCACCGGCACCCCCGAACTGACCGAACCACGCGCCACCGGACACCAGGTGCGCTGCGTCAACCCGGTCCTGCCCCAGGCGGAGGTCCCGGCATGAGTCTGCTCGAACTGGACGGCGTCAAAGTCCACTTCCCGGTCAAGAAGGGCCTCTTCTTCGACCGTACGGTGGGCCACGTCTACGCCGTCGACGGCGTCTCGCTCAGCGTGGAGGCCGGCCAGACCTACGGCCTCGTCGGCGAGTCGGGCTGCGGCAAGACGACGCTCGGCCGTGCGGTCCTGCGGCTGAACGACATCACCGACGGCGCGGTCGTCTTCGACGGCACCGACCTCGCGAAGCTGCCCTCCGAGGAGATGCGGGCCTTCCGCCGCCGCCTCCAGATGGTCTTCCAGGACCCGCTGGGCAGCCTCAACCCCCGGCAGAACATCGAGTCGATCCTGGCCGAGGGCATGGCCGCCCACAACATCGGCAAGGACCAGGCCGAGCGCCGGGAGAAGATCAAGGAGATCCTCGCCAAGGTCGGCCTGCCGTCCAACGCGATGTCCCGCTACCCGCACGAGTTCTCCGGCGGCCAGCGCCAGCGCATCGGCATCGCCCGCGCGCTGGTCCTGGAACCCGACGTGATCATCTGCGACGAGCCGGTGTCCGCGCTGGACGTCTCGGTCCAGGCGCAGGTCATCAACCTGCTGGAGGAGCTCCAGGAGTCGCTGGGCCTGACCTACCTGGTCATCGCCCACGACCTCGCCGTGGTCCGGCACATCTCGGACGTCATCGGGGTCATGTACCTCGGCGGTCTGGTCGAGGAGGCGCCGAGCGACGCGCTGTACGCGGGGCCCCGGCACCCGTACACCAAGGCGCTGATGTCGGCCGTCCCGGTGCCCGACCCCGAGGTCGAGGACCGCCGCGAGCGCATCCTGCTCCACGGCGACCTGCCCTCCCCGGCCAACCCGCCGGCCGGCTGCCGCTTCCACACCCGCTGCCCCTGGGTACAGGAGACCAAGTGCGCCACGGAGCGCCCGCCGCTGCTGGACACCGGTGACGGGCACAAGGTGGCCTGCCACTTCACGGCCGAGATCGAGGCCGGGACGGTGAAGCAGACCCTGGCGACCGGGATCGAGGCGGTCATCTCCACGGAGGCTGTGGCCACCGAGGCGGTGGAGGTCTCGGAGGGGGACGCGGAGACCGCCGACGCTCCCGTGAAGAAGGAGGAGGAGCCCGCGACCGTACCGGCTCAGGCCGACGCGGGAGAGGCCGAACGGGCGGAGGAGAGCCCCAAGGCCTGAGACCGGCACAATTGCCCGGTGCTCACCGAACTGTTCACGCCCTCCGTCCAGCATGCGCTCGACCTCGTCGGGATCTTCGTCTTCGCGATCTCGGGCGCCCTGCTCGCCGTACGCAAGAACTTCGATGTCTTCGGCATCGCCGTTCTCGCCGAGGTGACAGCGCTGGGCGGAGGGCTGTTCCGTGATGTGATGATCGGCGCGATCCCGCCCGCCGCCTTCACCGACCTCGGCTACTTCATCACCCCGCTCTTCGCCGCCGCCCTGGTCTTCTTCCTCCACCCGCACGTGGAGCGCATCCAGGTGGGCGTCAACGTCTTCGACGCGGCGGGGCTCGGCCTGTTCTGCGTGACCGGCACGGTCAAGGCGTACGAGTACGGCCTCGGGCTCACGGCATCGGCGGCGCTGGGCCTGGCCACCGCGGTCGGCGGCGGTGTGCTGCGGGACGTGCTGGCCAACGAGGTGCCCTCGCTGCTGCGCTGGGACCGCGACCTGTACGCGGTGCCCGCGATCGTCGGCGCGACCATGGTCGTCCTGTGCATCCGCTTCGACACCCTCAACGCCTTCACCAGCGGTACGGCGGTCATCGCCGCGTTCACCCTCCGTCTGCTGGCCCTGCGCTTCCACTGGCGGGCGCCGCGTGCCTACAACCGGTCCTCCGCGCGGGCCGAGGAGGGCTCGGCGGCGACCTGACGCCATCTTCGCGCAACGAAAAAGCTACCGCTCAGTAATACAATCGGTGTACCGTCCCTTTCATGGCACAGGCAGCGACAGAGGCGGCACAGACCGCCCGGGCAACCATCGGCGACAGCGAGTTCGACCGGGACACCGCGGTCACCCTGCGCGAAGAGGGCGTCTACGACGCGGAGCTCTCCGCGGGCTGGACCATCATCCACGCCGTCAACGGCGGCTACCTGCTGGCGCTCCTCGGCCGCGCGCTGGGCGAGGCACTCCCGCACGCCGACCCGTTCTCGGTCTCCGCGCACTACCTCACCGCCTCCGTCCCCGGCCCCGCGGTCATCCGGACCCAGACCGTCCGCACCGGCCGCACCCTCTCCACCGGCCAGGCCTCGCTCTTCCAGTACGCCGAGGACGGCAGCGAGATCGAGCGCATCCGGGTCCTCGCCACCTACGGCGACCTGGACGCCCTGCCCGACGACGTACGCACCACCGCCCTGCCGCCCGCCATGCCCGACCGGGACCACTGCCTCGGCCCGAGCGACGGCGCGCCCAGGATCCCCGGCAGCTCCGCCATCACCGACCGCCTCGACATCAAGCTGGACCCCGCGACCGTCGGCTGGGCGGTCGGCGCCCCGTCCGGCAAGGGCGAGATGCGCGGCTGGTTCGGCCTCGCGGACGGCCGCGACGCCGACGCGCTCTCCCTGCTGCTCACCGTGGACGCCCTGCCGCCGACCTCCTTCGAGCTGGGCCTCACCGGCTGGACCCCCACCGTCGAGCTCACCACCCACATCCGCTGCCGCCCCGCCCCGGGCCCGCTGCGCGTCTCCATCACCACCCGCAACCTCGCGGGCGGCTTCCTGGAGGAGGACGCCGAGGTCTGGGACAGCGCCGACCGCCTCGTCGCCCAGTCCCGCCAGCTGGCGAAGGCCCCGCGCGCCAAGTAGGCGTACGCGTACGACGTCTCCCGCGCCCGTCCGGGCTCAGTCCCGGGCGGGCGCCTCGTCGAGCCAGTGGGCGCGGCCGATGGTGACCAGCCGCAGCCGCCGCCGGGTCTGCCTGACCACCTCCCGCTCGCGCTCCGGGCCGGCCTCCAGCAGCGCCGACGCGGTCATCACCATGTGGTCCACGTAGAACCCGCCCAGCATCAGCAGATCCTCCTCGCTCCACCCGGCCGACCCCGGCTCCTGGCCGAGCGCGAGAGCCACCTCCTCCGCGAACCGGAACAGCTGCGCCGCGATGGCCTCACGCACCGGGCCCACCCCGCCGTGCTGCTCCCGGGCGATGAACCGGAAGTGGGCGGGCTGCGCACCGACATGGCGCGCTATCACCTCCACGCTGCGGTCCAGCCGCTCCTCGCTGTCGCCCGTCTCCGTGAGCACCGCGGCGATCAGTCCGTGCAGGCTGCCCAGCGTCTCCTCCACCAGGGCCACACCGAGCGCCGCGGTGTCCTCGAAGTGCCGGTAGAAGGCGGTGGGGGTGACCCCGACGGCCCGGGTCACCTCGCGCAGCCCCAGGCTGCTCAGGCTCTGGTGCTCCAGCAGCAGGAGCGCGGCGTCGAGGAGGGCCTGGCGGGTCTTCAGCTTCTGGGTCTGGCGGATTCCGGCGGTGTGACTCATGCCATTCAGTAAACAACCGTTCTCCGAGTCAAGGAAGGGGCCGGAGGTTTAGGCTGGCAAGTCAGTGAACACTCGTACTCCGAACGGCTTTCGTCTTCGCGCAGTCCTCGCACAGTCTTCGCACAGAGAGGTTCCGCCGTGCTTGTCCTCGTCGCCGCGCTGCTCCTGCTGGGAATCGCCCTCGGGGCGGTCGCCCACCTCCCGCTCCCGGTCTCGCTGGCCGCCGCGACCGTGATCGGCTGCTGGCTGCTGATCTTCGCCGCCCGTGAGCGCCACGCGCGCCGCACCCGCTGACCCGCGCCCGCACCGGCGCCCGCCGATCCGGACCCACTGATCCGTATCGGCACCCGCCCCGCACCCGCACCCGCACCCGCCGAGCCTGCCGCACCCGGACCGATCCGAAGGAGCTCGCACCATGACCCTCACCCTCACCGACCGTGCCCGCACGTCCGCCCCGGCGTCCGCACCGGCCTCCGAGGTCGCCCCCGAGGTCGCCCCCGTCCCCGCCCCCCGCCGGGCCGCCGGCCGTGAGGCGGACGGGCTGGCCGTCGCCTCGTTCGTCCTCGGCCTCGTCGGCCTGCTGGCGTTCAACCTGCTCCTCGGCCCCACCGCGATCGTGATGGCGCTGCTCTCCCTGGCCCGCCGCACCCGCCGCCCCGGCCGTGCGTACCTCGGCCTCGCACTCGGTGTCGCCGACCTCGTCGTCCTGGCCGTCCTGGTCACCGTCAACGGCACGGTCTCCTGGAACCTCGGCGGCTGACACCCGCGCTCCGAGCCGCGCACCCCGTTCCGGATCGGGCTCCGGACCGGGCCCCGCACGGGTCCGCCACACCCCCGCGCGCCCACCGCATGGTGACGCGCCCACCGGGCACCCCGACCCGGCTCGTAGAATCGGGCCCACCATGGCCTACCTCGACCACGCCGCGACCACGCCGATGCTTCCCGAAGCGATCGAGGCGATGACCGCCCAGCTCTCCGTCACCGGCAACGCGTCCTCCCTGCACGCGGCCGGGCGCAGGGCCCGCCGCACCGTCGAGGAGTCCAGAGAGACCCTCGCCGACGCCCTCGGCGCACGCCCCAGCGAGGTGGTCCTCACCTCCGGCGGCACGGAGGCCGACAACCTCGCCGTCAAGGGCCTCTACTGGTCCCGGCGCGGCGCGGACCCCCGCCGCACCCGGGTCCTCGCCGGGCCCGTCGAACACCACGCGGTCCTGGACGCCGTCGACTGGCTCGCCGAGCACGAGGGCGCGACCGTCGACTACCTCCCGGTCGACCGCTACGGCCGGGTCCACCCCGAGGACCTGCGCGAGGCGATCCTCCGCAACCCCGACGACATTGCGATGATCACCGTGATGTGGGCCAACAACGAGATCGGCACGATCATGCCGGTACGGGAACTGGCTTCGGTGGCCGCCGAGTTCGGGATCCCGATGCACGCCGACGCGGTCCAGGCCTTCGGCCAGCTGGAGGTCGACTTCGCCCGCTCCGGACTGGCCGCGATGACCGTCAGCGCCCACAAGATCGGCGGCCCGTTCGGCATCGGCGCCCTGCTACTGGGCCGCGACCAGACCCCGGTACCCGTCCTGCACGGGGGCGGCCAGGAGCGGCACGTGCGCTCCGGCACCCTGGACGTGCCCGCCGTCGCCTCCTTCGCGGTGGCGGGGCGGCTGGCCGCCGAGGGGCGCGAGCACTTCGCCCGGCGCGTCGGCGGGCTCCGCGACGAGCTGGTCGCCGCCGTGCGCCATGCGGTCCCGGACGCCGTCCTCGGCGGTGACCCGGACCCGGCCGGGCGGCTCCCGGCCAACGCGCACTTCAGCTTCCCCGGCTGCGAGGGCGACTCCCTCCTCCTGCTGCTGGACGCCCAGGGCATCGAGTGCTCCACCGGCTCCGCCTGCACCGCCGGGATCGCCCAGCCCAGCCACGTACTCCTGGCCACCGGGACCGACCCGGACCTGGCCCGGGGCACCCTGCGCTTCTCGCTCGGCCACACCTCGACCGAGGAGGACGTGAAGGAGCTGGCGCGGGCGATCGGCCCGGCGGTGGCGCGGGCGAGGACGGCCGGACTCAGCTGACGGCCGCTACTCCGCCTTCGCCGAAGCGGAAGCCGGAGCCGTGGGTGCGGGGGTGGGCGGTGCCGTCGCCGCCCGCCGCACCAGCTTCAGATAGCGGTCCCAGTCCCAGTGCGGTCCCGGGTCGGTGTGGTCGGTGCCCGGCACCTCCACGTGCCCGATGATGTGCTCCCGGTCGATGGGTATGTCGTACCGCGCGCAGATCGACGCCGTGAGACGCGCCGAGGACTCGTACATCGCCTTGGTGAGGTCCTTCGGCCGGTCCACGAACCCCTCGTGCTCGATGCCGACGGCGCGCTCGTTGAAGGAGCGGTTGCCCGCCTGGTACGCCACGTCCAGCTCGCGGATCATCTGCACCACCCGCCCGTCCTGACCCACGATGTAGTGCGTCGCGGCCCGGTGGGCGGGGTCCTGGAAGACCCGCACCGCGCTGTCGAAGCTGCCCTGGGTGACATGGATGATCACCCGGTCGATCCCGAAGTCATCCGGGCGGTCCGCCCGCCGCCAGTTCGCCTCGGACGCGGCGACCCAGGTGGCACCCGCGTAGTCCAGCTCACCGGCCTTGCGCGGCTTCTCCACGCCGGGCACCCGCCACCACGCCCGCTTCACCTCGTCGCGCACGAGCACGGCGACCGTGCCGGCCGCCACCACCGCACCCCCGCCGATCAGCAGTGCGCGCCGGCTGACGCCGCCGACGGGCTTCTTCCGCGAAGACCTTTCCGAGGGCTTTCGCGACGCCCGGGTGCTTCCGTTGTTCCCCATGTGATCGTGAACGTATATCCGCGAGCGTTCGGTT
Organism: Streptomyces microflavus; assembly: GCF_014650075.1. Lineage (GTDB taxonomy): Bacteria > Actinomycetota > Actinomycetes > Streptomycetales > Streptomycetaceae > Streptomyces > Streptomyces microflavus. The sequence continues at coordinate 393,842 of NZ_BMUG01000004.1, forward strand.
CCCGGCGACCCGTACCCTGGAGGGGCTATGACTCAGACTTCCCAGCGCCCCCTGCGTGTCCTCGCCGCGATGTCGGGCGGCGTGGACTCCGCCGTCGCCGCGGCCCGTGCCGCCGAGGCGGGCCACGACGTGACCGGTGTCCACCTCGCCCTCTCCGCGAACCCCCAGTCCTTCCGGACCGGGGCGCGCGGCTGTTGCACCATCGAGGACTCCCGGGACGCCCGCCGCGCGGCCGACGTCATCGGTATCCCGTTCTACGTCTGGGACCTCGCGGAACGGTTCCGTGAGGACGTCGTGGAGGACTTCGTCGCGGAGTACGAGGCCGGGCGCACGCCCAACCCGTGCCTGCGCTGCAACGAGAAGATCAAGTTCGCCGCGCTGCTCGACAAGGCCCTCGCCCTCGGCTTCGACGCCGTCTGCACCGGCCACTACGCCACGGTCCAGCTCGCCGAGGACGGCAGCCGCGAGCTGCACCGCGCCTCCGACATGGCCAAGGACCAGAGCTATGTGCTGGGCGTCCTGGACGAGAAGCAGCTCGCCCACGCCATGTTCCCGCTCGGCGACACCCTCACCACCAAGGACGAGATCCGCGCCGAGGCCGAGCGACGGGGTCTCGCCGTCGCCAAGAAGCCCGACAGCCACGACATCTGCTTCATCGCCGACGGCGACACCCAGGGCTTCCTGGCCAACCGCCTCGGCGGCCCGGCCGAGGGCGACATCCTCGACGAGTCCGGCTCGAAGCTGGGCACCCACGACGGTGCGTTCGGCTTCACCATCGGCCAGCGCAAGGGCCTGAAGATCGGCCACCCCGCCCCCGACGGCAAGCCGCGCTACGTGCTGGACATCTCCCCGGTGAACAACACCGTCACCGTGGGCCCCGTCGAGGCCCTCGACGTGACGTCCCTGACCGCCATCAAGCCCCGCTGGTGCGGAACGCCCCCGGCCGGCCCGGGAACGTACACCGCCCAGCTCCGCGCCCACGGCGGCGAGACCGAGGTGACGGCCGAGCTGGTGGACGGCGAGCTGAACGTCACCTTCACCGAGCCGGTACGGGGCGTGGCCCCCGGCCAGGCGGTCGTGCTGTACGACGGCACCCGGGTCGTCGGCTCGGCCACCATCGCGACGACGGTCCGCCGCGAGCGGGTGTCGACGGGTTGATCCGGGCCGACGCCCTTAGACGGATGTATCCCGGCCATCTCGTATGATCAAGCCGGGCTGGCTCAGCCCGCTCGACAGTCATAGGCTGTCCCTTGCGGACCGTCCGCGCGAAGACGCATTGGCGGGGCAGTCTCCTCCCCGTCCTGTCAGGAGGTACAGGTGCTCCTGCGCTTTCGGGTGGCCAATCACCGCTCGATTCGTGACGAGTGCGAGCTGTCGCTGATCGGGACGGCACTGAACGAAGGCACCGCCCGCGACACCGGTTTGCGTCACAACGACCATGAGGTGACGGCGCTCCCCGTGGTCGCCGTCTTCGGGGCCAACGCCTCAGGAAAGACCAACCTGGTCAGCGCGCTGCGCGACATGAGGTCAGCTGTGCGCACCTCCTTCGCGGACTGGCCCAAGTCACCCGGGGTGCCCCGCAAGCCCTTCAAGTTGGATCGTGAAAGCTCCGAGGAGACGAGCCTCTACGAAGTAGATCTCACGCTCGGCCGAAAGCCGGTCCGGTTCACCTACGGTTTCGAGCTCTCGGACGACCGGGTGGAGGCCGAGTGGCTGCACGCCTACCCCAACGGGGAGCGGGAGATCTGGTTCGACCGGGAGGCCGACCGGCCTGAGTCGGAAGGCGGCGAGTTCGTCTTCGAAAGCGACAGTTTCGTCGGCCAACGAGACGCGCTAGTCTCCTTCACCCGGTCCGACGCCCTGTTCCTGTCCACGGCGGCCACTGCCAACGACAAGCAGCTCTCGGCTCTGTACCGCTGGTTCCTCGACAACCTGTGGCTGATGACGCCGGGTGAGGACGTCGTCCACCGAACGAAGTGGACACAGGAACTCCTCGGCGAACCCGGCCGCCGGAGTGACTACGCCGAGCGCATTCTGCAACTGCTCTCGGTGGCCGACCTGGGTGTCACCGGCATCGAGATCGACCGCGAGACACAGGAGATCCGGCTGCGGCACCGGACCACGGAGGGCCAGGACGTCTCACTGGACTTCCTCACAGAGGAGTCCTTCGGCACGCATGCCTGGTTCGCCTTCCTCGGCCCGATGCTCACCGTGCTCGACAAGGGCGCTGTGCTGCTGGTCGACGAGCTGGATTCGAGCCTCCACCCCACGCTGGCCGCCGAGGTCGTCCGGATCTTCCAGGACCCGAAGGCGAATCCTCGTAACGCTCAACTGATCTTCACGACGCACGATGCCACCTTGCTCGGCAGCGAGGTCCTGGACCGGCCACTGGGCCGTGATCAGGTCTGGCTCACGGCGAAGGACCGCACGGGAGCGACCGAGATCTACCCGCTCACCGCAGCCCGTCCGGCGGACGGCGAGAACCTGGAACGTGGCTATCTGCGGGGCCGGTACGGCGGTACCCCGCGTGTGAGCGCGGGCGAGATCGCCCGTGAGGTGTCCTGGCAGGAGGCGAAGGCGTCAGCGTGAGTACGTGGAACGACGAGCGTCAGCACCGGGCGGCGCAGGACGGGAGTGGGGACTCGCCGGAGACGGCTCCCCGGAAGCCGAAGAAGCGCCGGAGCGGCAAGGACGAAGAGCAGCCCCTGATCCCGGCCCCGAGTCCGCCGCCGGACGATTCCCGGGCGGTGCGCGTGGTCTACGTCGGTTGCGAGGGCGAGTCCACCGAGCCGGACTACCTCAACCACCTCAATGCCAGATTCGGGGACGGCAGCGGTTACGAGGGACAGAAGTTCCGTATCCAGCCCGTTTACAAGAAGAACGGCCATACCCCAGCGGAGGCTGTGGCCGCTGTGCGGGACACGGCCATGGAAGACGATGCCTGGGCCATGTTCGACCGCGACGCGCACACCGACATCCCGAAGGCATTGAGGGAAGCGGCGGAGGATTCCACCGAGGTCTGCTTCTCCCATCCCTCCTTCGAGTTGTGGCTGCTTCTCCATTTCCAGGACTTCGGCGGGCGTCAGAGCGGCAAGAACAAGGACATCCTCAAGAAGCTGCGGCAGGCGCACCCCGCGTTCAAGAAGTTCGACACCAAGAACGACAAGAGCGTCAAGGACGACCGGCGAGCGGCGCTGGACGAAGAAGGACTGCTGGAAGAGGCGGTGTCCCGGGCGAAGCGTCTGGTCAGCCAGTGCGAGCACGGTTCGTGCAAGGCGAACAACGCCAAGACGAACCGGTTCAGCCGCGACAACCCGCCGAAGACCACGCCCGCGTGGGCGGCGCGCTCGGGGCACGCACACGACTGCGAGACGCTTCGACGCGATCCGTCGACCGACGTCTGGCGCTTGATCGTGAGCCTGGGCATCGTCAAGGACCCCTCACGGACAGCGACGAAACGGGGCCACAGTTACTCAGCAGGAGCTTGGGGCGTCTAGGCTGCCGTAGCACTTCCGCTTCCCCGGGCCTCTGGGCCCGTCGGTCTCCCAGTCGTACGAAGGAATGGCGCGTGGCCAGAATCACCCTGCCCGAGCTCGAAAGGCACCTCTTCTCGGCCGCGGACATCCTGCGCGGACGGATGGACGCCTCTGAGTACCGCGACTACATCTTCGGCATGCTGTTCCTCAAGCGGGCCTCGGACGAGTTCGAGCCCGAGTGGAAGCGTGAGTACGCGGCGGCGCTGGAATCGACGGGCGACCCGGTGAAGGCGCGAAAGCGGGCCGACAACCCCGAGCGCTACACCCATGTCTTCTACGTTCCGCCGCAGGCCCGCTGGTGGAAGGGCCCGCACGTGATCGACCCGGTCACGCCGGACGGTGAGATCACGACCGTGCCGGGTATCCGGTACCTCACCGACAAGGTGGGCCAGGGACTCGACCAGGCGCTGATCGCCCTGACCGAAGGCAACCGGAGGCTGGCCGGCGTCACCTCCCACATCACCTTCAACGAGGTCATCGGGACGAAGCCTCGCTTTACCAACTCCGAACTGCGCTCCCTCATCCGTCACTTCAGCCTCTACCAGCTGCGGAACGAGGATTTCGAGTTCCCCGACATGCTGGGGGCGGCGTACGAGTATCTGCTCGGTCGGTTCGCCGATTCCGCGGGGCAGCGCGGCGGTGAGTTCTACACTCCGCGTTCGGTGGTCCGGATGCTGGTCCGGCTGATCGATCCGAAACCTACGGAAACCGTCTACGACCCGTGCGCGGGCTCCGGCGGCATGCTCATCGCGGCACGGGAGCATGTGGAGGAACACGGGGGCGATCCCAACGAGTTGGGGGTCAACGGGCAGGACAAGAACGGCCCTTCCTGGTCCATGGCCAGCATGAACATGGTGCTTCACGGCATCCGTGAGTTCGAGCTGGAACACGGTGACACCTTGACCGAGCCGCTGCACCTGACGCCGGACGGTCGGCTGCGCACCTTCACCAAGGTCCTTTCGAACCCGCCCTTCTCGCTCAATTACGACGCGGATCTCGTCGCCAAGGCCGATGAGCTGTACGGCACCCGGATGAAGTGGGGCTGGGCGCCTGAAGGCGGTAAGAAGGCCGACCTGATGTTCGTCCAGCACATGGTCTCGGTGCTGGAGCAGCGGGGCACGGCGGCGATTGTCATGCCGCACGGCGTGTTGTTCCGGGGCGGCAAGGAACGGGACATCCGGGAAGGGCTGCTGAAGGACGACTGCATCGAGGCGGTGATCGGCCTCGGCCCGAACCTCTTCTACGGCACCGGCATCCCGGCGTGCGTTCTGGTCCTGCGACCCCCGCGCCGCAAGCGCGGGGAGCGCGAGAAGAAGGTCCTGTTCATCAACGCGGACCGCGACTTCACAGCGGGACGAAACCAGAACGAGCTCGGACCCGAGCACGTGGAGAAGATCGTCACCGTCTTCCAGGCATGGCGACAGCTCCCCGGCTACTCGCGCGCTGTGGAGGTCAAGGACCTGCTGGCAGCGGAGGCGAACCTCAACATCCGCCGCTGGGTGGACAATTCACCCCCCGCCGAGCCCCAGGATGTACGGGCGCACCTCTACGGCGGAGTTCCGGTGAGCGAGGTCGCGAGCAAAGAACAGCTCTTCACGGCATACAGGGTCGATGCGACGGCCCTCTTCGCCCAGCGCGACGATGATCCGGAGTACTACGACTTCCTGGACGAGGGCCCGGAGGCGACAGCCCAACGTATCCCGGGTCTGGCGGCGGACCGCGAGAAGAAGCTGTGGGAGGCGTACGGCACCTGGTGGGCGGAGCACGCCCCGGGCTTCGCCCAGCTCGCGGCGGACCGGAAGCTGATGGACCTCCGAGGCCGATTGGTGACCGGATTCACCAAGTCGGTGGGAGACGTCGGCGTCCTGGACGAGTACACGACGGCCGGCATCATGGCCGACTGGTGGACGGCGAACAGGTACGACCTCAAGGCACTCGCGGCCGGTGGTTTCGAACGGGTGCTGGCGGGCTGGGTCGACTCGGTCGAGGCGATCGTCGACCCGGCGCTGCCGCCGACGGAGGAGGGCGACATCCCGGCGAAGAAGCCGACGGTGTCCGGAGCTGACCGCCGCCGAGCGATGGACCACCCGGTGGTACGGGCCCTGATCCCTGAGTTCCTCGACGCGGTGTCCTCGGCCGATACGGCGGTGACGGAGGCGGACGCGGCGTACCGGGCGGCGCTGGAAGCAGTGGCGGAAGCGAAGCCGGCGCCGGTGGCTGACGCGGAGGACGACGCCGATACCGATGCCGACGAGCCGTCCGACGGTGATACGGAGGCTACGGCCCCGGTCTCTCAGGAGGAGATCGCCCGCCTGGAAAAGGTACTGGCTGCGCGGAAGCGGGAGTTGGCGGCGGCGAAGAAGAAGCGGAAGGCGCTGGACGACCGTTTCCTGAAGGACCTGCGAGCGGCAGCCGAGGTCGCCGTGGTGACGTCGGGCGACGCGGAGCGGGTGATCCTTGAGGTCCTGGACGGCGACTTGAGCCGGCGCCTGGGCGCGTCGGTTGCCTCGGGCCGCCGTGAGCTGGTGGCGGCGTTCCGGAGATGGGCCGAGAAGTATGCGGTGTCGCTGGAGGAGCTTGAGGCGGAGAGCGACGGGGCGGCGGGGGAGCTGGCGGGGTGGCTTAAGGAGCTTGGGTATGCGCGGTGAGGTCAGTGGGCAGGGAGCATTTAGTTCCTGGCCGGCTGGGTGGCGGCGGCTGTCTCTCGCTCAGGCAGGGAAGTGGCTGTCCGGCGGCACACCGGCGACGTCGAACGAGGCGTACTGGGACGGTGATATTCCGTGGATCAGCGGTGCCAGCATGAAGGAATTCCACATCAAGGATTCCGATCGGCGGGTTACGCAGCTCGGAGCCAAGAACGGCTCGCGTCTGGTCGGCAAGGGCACCACACTCTTCGTTGTGCGTGGGATGAGCCTGAAGTCCGAGTTCCGTATTGGTGTCGCAGAGCGTGAACTTGCCTTCGGGCAGGACTGTAAGGCGGTGATTCCAGGTGACGGGATCGACCCGTACTTCCTTGCTTACGCGATCAAGGTGCGTACTCCGGAGATTCTTCGCATGGTCGAGGAGACCAGTCACGGTACGGGGCGGTTGGATACGGCGCGCCTTCAGGAGTTGGAAATCGGGATTCCATCGATGTCGGAACAGCACCGAATCGTCGCTGCCCATGCTGCCTTTGAACGGCGCATTGCGGGACTTCAAGGAGTGCTTCGTAAACTCGGTGAGGCCGATAGATCTGTTGTAACTCAGGTAATTTTGGAGACGAGAAATAGAGTTCCGCTGGGTGACTGGCTAGATCGAATCGAGGCCGGGAAGAGCCCGCTGGTCGAGGATGTGCCAGCCGGAGATTCGGAGTGGGGAGTACTCAAAGTAAGCGCAGTGCAGGCAGGGTGGTTCAAAGGGATAGAGAATAAGGTGGTACGCACCCCTGACCTAATCAACCCTCAATATGAGGTACGGCCGGGCGATCTACTTATGACGCGAGCTAATACCGAACAGCTGGTCGGCCTGGCCTGTGTCGCACGTCATCCTGCGCCCAGGCTCATGCTTAGCGACAAGACGCTTCGGCTCGTTCCGAAATCAGCGCGAGCCGAAGTTGGGTTCGTTGAGCTGGCTCTGCTGAGTTTCGATGTCCGCAGGCAGATCATGGCTGCCGCAACCGGAACGAGTGGCAGCATGAAAAACATCGCGCAGACCGCAGTTAGGCAACTGCTCGTGCCGGACGTTTCTGTGGGGACTCAGCGTCGGATTGTTGCTGCTACGGCGGCTAGTAGGCGGCGTGCCAGCAGCATGCGTGACCAGATCGCGAAGCTGCGAACAGTGCGTCAGGGCATGGTTGAGGACCTGCTGAGTGGGCGTGTGCGTCTAAGCGCGTAGCGTGCCGGAAGCGCACTTCCTGTCGGTTTATCGGGCTTCCGGTGCATGCGTTGCGTTCTGAGTTTCGATGAGTGCGCAAATGCTCCCTGGCTTGACAAGGCCACTCGATCTGGTCTTTGAGTGTTGCGTAGGGCCGCGATGCTCAGCTCCCGCACAGACGCTTCCACGCAGTTGTTGGCTTATTCCCCGAAGCGTCACGACTTTCAAGCAGACTACGTGGAATGCCATCGCTATCTAAAGACAGTCCCGTAATTTCTGGTGCCGTCCGACGGGGCCCGGTATGCATCGATTGATCGCGATCTCGCTGGAGTGGCAAGTCGGCCTGCAACGGGATAATCTTGCTCTCCGGTTGGGCCCCGGTTGGCCCGAGGCTGAGTTACGGGACAGCCTTTGGCGGTGTGCTTGAAGGAATGCTCGGAGGGGAGTAGCGTGAGTGGGTCCGCTGCGCCTGTCGTGGTATCGGATCGAACATGCCCGTCTTCACTCCCTGCGCGAGCGCATGGAACGTACTGCCGCGCACAGGGATGACTAGGGGCGGCCGTGTGCTGTCGCGCAGAGCCGCAATGCCTCGCTCTCTTACGACCACCTTCACACAGTTGTTCGCCGATGCCTCGGAGTGGGGCGACTTCAACCACTTCAAGTCAGGCATGAATCGTTCCTCTCGCAGAGCTCTGGCGATGTCACGTATGACGTCTCTCGCCTCACCTGCATTCAACGCCGCTTGTTCCGCAGGGTTCCAGTTACGTAGGGAAGTTGGCCAACTGTGTAGGCGGGTCGGTGCAGTCGAAACCGATAGGCGAGTCCACCTGTGCCTGTCCCAATGGTGACATCAGCACCGTGGGCTACTGGGAGTAAAGACCGCAGCGCACCGTAGGCGAAGGAGCCTTGACTACCTCTGAGATCCAAGGTCGTCGAACTCGCCTGCCTTGACCCCCTTGATCCAGGCGTCCATCTCGGTGCGAGTGAAGAAGACGGTTCCCGCTCCGGGGTGGTTGCTGTTGCGTACCGCTATGCGGCCGTCTAGCAGTGGGGCGGCCTCTACGCAGGCTCCCTGGTCTCCGCTGAAACTGGACTTGCGCCAAGGGGCGGATTCGAGTTGGGCTTGGTTGGAAACGGACTCAGGGGTGGTCATGCATACTCCTCTGCGATGTCGCGCACCATCTTCACTGACTCGTCCGGGCTCAAGGCGAGTGCAACCAGGTGCTCGAAGGCCACCGTATGCGCCTCGATCTCGTGGGGGGGCTTCGAGGTAGAAGGCTCCCGCGCGGTGTTCAACGTAGGCCACGCCAGGATCTGTGGGCCACGGGAAGCCAAGGATCTGGAACGGTCCTGCGGCCATGCCCGGGTGTGCGCCGTGAGAGAAGGGGATGACTTGGACGGTGATCTTCGGATGGCTCGTCATCTCAGCCACGTGTAGGAGCTGGTCCCTCATGACAGCTGGGCTGCCGACGACCCGGCGGAGTACTGCTTCATTGAGCACTGCCCACAGACGAAGCGGGCTGGAGGCGCGGTTGAGGGCGTCCTGCCGAGTCAGACGCAGCTTGATCTGACGCTCGACCTCGTCTTCTGCGCGTTCGGCTGTGCCGCGGCGGGTGATGGCGTCGGTGTAGGCCCGGGTCTGGAGAAGGCCGGGGACTGCTTCGCTCTCGTACGTGCGGATCTGTGAAGCGCCCTGCTCCAACCCGACGAAGAGCGAGAACCAACTTGGAATGGGTGGCCCGCCGTGCGTCTCCCACCAGCCCTTCTTCCGTGCGTCCTTGGCTGCACGAACGTAGGCCGGCCAGCGGTCCTCCGGGACGCTATAGAGGGGGAGCAGCACTTCATCGAGATCTTTGACGACGACAGGCCGGTCGGCGGTCTCGTAGTACGAGACCTTGGCGACCGTGCATCGCAGCGCCTTGGCGACATCCTTCTGCTCAAGGCCAGCTTCCCGGCGTAGCCGAGTGAGTTCGAGGGCGAGCCAGCGCCGCCAGACGGTGGGGCTGGACGTATCGGTCACTGCTCTGCCTCCTGCGCTCTGCTCATGAATCGGGAATGACGGTAGCGCCTGCGTCTCCCCGGTGCGTGATCACGCCGGAACTCGCCTGACTGAGGCCAGCCGGACGTCACTCGAACGAGTCATAGCGCTCTGTTGAGTAAAAATTTAGACTTAACAAAAATGTGGCAACGGGGTGAGGAGAGGTCTATGACTGAGGTGTCGGCGACGACGGAAGTCCGTTCAGAGCCAGAGTCGCTGACCCCACTGGGGCATGACGAGTACGTAGCCTTGCTGGCGGAGGTGGTGGCCGAGTCCATGCCACGGCTCTTCGCCGTCGTACAGGAAGTGGGTGACCGGGAAGACGGGTGGGTGGCGGCTTGGGGCCTGGCGTTCGAAGATCGGGCCGAGGTGCTTCCGTACAGGGGAGGCGTTCGTATGAGTTTGCCGTCGGCCGAGAAGGCCCTCCGGTACTTCGGGCGGGGCGGCGATGTCAGGGCAAGCCTGCGCTGGATCGGCTCCTGATTCGCCGGGCCGCGATATCAATTGGCGCTCGTGACCCCCAACGCGAATACGAGCCGAGGTCGGCTTCGGCGGAAAGTCCGCCAGCCTCGGCAGCCGTGTCACCCCTCCTGCGCTGGTCAGCGTGTGAGCAAGCGATCTGGCCCGCATTCTCGTCCCCCGCTCACCCGCGGGTAGAGTTTCGCGCACATCCTTTCGGGGAGTGCGCGGGACGTACGGTGACGGGCGGACGGGGAGACCAGCGATGGGGCAGCCGGAGTACGACAAGACCGAGGAGCCCCTGATCGACCAGCTGGTCGCGATGGGGTGGAAGCATGTGCGGGGAGGGCCGCCCGGCGAGCCCGCGACCCTGGCAAGCGCTTCCGGGCGCACCTCATTCACACAGGTCGTGTACGAGGACCGGTTCCGCGACGCCGTGGCTCGGCTCAACCCCGCCCCTCGCGCCGACGGCGGCCGGACTTGGCTCTCCCCGGGGCAGTTGGACCACCTTCTCGCGCGTATCAAGGGAACCGCGCCCGGCCAGGGGCTCCCCGGACGGGGCGCGGCCGGGAACCGCGAAGCGACCGACATGCTCCGGAACGGCATCAACGCCCGTACGGTCCCCGGCTGGACCCCCGAGAATCCCGAACACATCCGCCTGGTCGACTGGGACGGCGAGTTCGGTCCCGTAGGCAAGGGCGAGAGCGAAGGCAGCGCGAGGGGAAACGATCTTCTCGCCGTTTCTCAGTTCCGGGTGGAACGCAAGGGTGCCAAGCCCGTCACTCCCGACCTCGTCCTGTTCGTCAACGGTCTGCCCTGGGTGGTGATCGAGTGCAAGGCCCCCCTGCTGACCGAAACGGACAGCAGGGCCGCGCTGGATGCCGCCGTTGATCAGGTCATCGGCTACGCGGGTGCCGGTTCGGCGGCTCCCGTCGCCGAGTTCGTACGGTACGCGCAGGTGCTCATCGGCACGGATCGTGATCACGCCGAGCTGGGTACCGTGACCGCCGGGCCGGAGCACTTCGCGCCCTGGCGAACGGTCCGGCCCCGTTCGGAAGCCAACGTGCGCGCCGATGTCGGCAAGAGCGAGAGCACGCCGCTGACCGCCCAGGACGTACTCGTGGCGGGTCTTCTGTACCCCGCCCACCTGTTCACCCTCGTTCGCGACTTCACCACCTGGGCCGGACACGGCAACCGTGCGGGGAAGATTATCGGCCGCTACCAGCAGTTCCGGGCCGTGCTGACCCTGTCGACACGGCTTCGGGACAGGAGCGAGGCGGTTGCGGCCGAGCGCGACGTATCTCAGCGAGGCGGGGTCGTCTGGCACACCCAGGGCTCCGGCAAGAGCCTGACCATGGCATTTCTCGTACGGCATCTGCGCAGCAACCCGGACCTCGCTGGCCACAAGGTGGTGGTCGTCACCGACCGGATCGACCTTGAGAAGCAGATCCGGCGGAGCCTCGGCGCCAGTGACGAGAAGGTACACCGCGCGTCGAGTGTGAAGAGCGCCCGCAAGTACCTGGCCGTCGATGTGCCCGATCTGGTGCTGATCACGCTCCAGAAGGCGCGCAAGGACGACATGGCGGACGACGGCAGTGCCGAGTCCCTCGGTGAGGAGACCGAGGACACTGACGAGGACGAGCCTGACGAAAAGGGCAACGAAGCCCGGATCCACAACCTGGTCGCCAACCCGCATCACACAGTCGTCGTCCTGATCGACGAGGCCCACCGAGGGAACGCCCACTGGCAGCACGCCAGGCTGCGCGCCATGCTGCCGAACGCTGTACTGGTCGGCTTCACCGGTACCCCGATCATCGACAAGCGCCGGAAGACGACCGAGAAGATCTTCGGCGCGTTCGCGGACACTTACACCCTCCGTGACGCCGAGCGGGACGGGTCCGTGGTACCTGTGCGCTACGAGGCGTACGCGGTGCCGCTCGAAGTGATCGAGAAGGCGGCGCTGGACGCCAAGTTCGACGAGAAGATTCCTGGTGATCCGCAGCAGAGAATCCGGGTGTTGAACAAGTTCGCGCGGCGGAAGGAAATTCTGGAGGCGCCTTCCGTGATCGCGGCGAAGGCCGGTCACATCCTCGACCACTGGGCTACGTCGGCTCTCCCGGACCGGTTCGGCGCACAAGTGGTCGCGGTCTCCAGGCTCGCGGCCGTCCGCTACCGAACGGCCCTGCTCGCGGCGCGGAACCGGCTGCTGGAACGTCTGGACGCGCTGGACCTCGACCTCGCACACGATCCGCTCGCCGCGCTGCATGCCACGGACGAAGAGCGTGAGCTGCTCAACCTGCTGCCGCACCGGCACATCCTCGCCTCCCTCGACGCGGCAGTGGTGATCTCCAAGTCCCAGCCAGGAAAGCCCAAGGATCCTGAGGAATGGAGGTGCTGGACCACGAAGCCCCACCAGGACGCGCACATCGCGCGGTTCAGAGACGGCATCGGGGATCCGCTGACCGCTGCCGATGATCCGTCCTGGGTTGTCGACCCGCACGGCACGGTCTCGCCGGGGTGGGGGACCGCCGCAGCGGACGGCGAGGTCTGGCACGAGACGACCCAGGGGGAGGAGGACGGGCAACGCGAGGGGGAGCCGACGGAGGACGCCGAGAGCGAGCAGGCGCCCATGGCCTTCCTCATCGTCCAGTCCATGCTTCTCACCGGCTTCGACGCCCCCGTCGAGCAGGTCCTCTACCTCGACCGTGCCATGAAGGGAGCGGGTCTCCTCCAAGCCGTGGCGCGCACCAACCGCCCCTGGCGAGCGAAGAAATGGGGGCAGGTCGTCGACTTCATCGGCATCGGTCCCGAACTGGCACGTTCCCTCGCCGCCTACGACCAGGAACACTTGCGCCAGGTGTTCGGCTACGACGACGTTTCGGTGGATCACCTTGACCGGACCTTGGGCGATGGCCCGAACGAAGAGTCCGGCGTGGGATCCGACGACTCCCGCAGAGCTGAGCCCGCTCGTGAAGGGCTGCTGCTCCAGTCGGACGTCGCCGCCAACGTTCTGTTGTCCGATCTGGACAAGAAGATCCGCGCGTTCCTCGGTATGGACGCTGCCCTGCTCGCCGACGAGACCAGGCGTGAGGACCTGCTCGCGAGGCTCGTGGACCCGTCGCTGCGGGGCGAGTTCGACGAACTCGTCCGAGACTTCCTCACGGCCGTCAACGCCGTACTGCCACGCCCGGAAGCGCTGAGATACGAGGGGGCCGCACGGCAGCTCGGGGAGACGCAAATACTGGTCAGGCGCCGTTACTTGGATGGGCGGGACCAGTTCAGTCCACGCCGTTACGGCGCGAAGGTACGTCAGCTGATCTCCCAGCACCTCCGGGTAACCAGGATCGAGCAGCGAGTCCCGCCGGTGGAACTCACCGACGCCAACTTCATGGAACGGGTCAACGCCAACCGCGACCCGCGCGCCAGGACGGCGTACATGACCAGTTCGCTCGATCTGCACATCACCGCGCACATCGCCTCCGACCGCGGTCGCTATACCAAGTTCAGCGAGCGGCTCGACGAGATCACCCGACGCATGGCGCAGGACTTCGAGCAGGCTGCCGCCGACCTGACCGATCTGATCCAGGACGTGAACGCGCCGGCCGAGGAACCCGACGAGGCGGGCGGACTGGCCCCCCGGACCGAGCAGCCCATCTACCGACTTTTGCGTCAGCAACTCGACGAATCAGGGGCGGCCGGAATACCGGCGGGAGCCGACTTCTACCAGGCAGCCCAGGGACTGGCGGCGGACATCGCTGTGCTGGTGCGGCCGGCACAGTTCGTCACGCTGGCCGACACGCAGGACAGGGTCCGCAAGGTGCTGCGTTTCAAGCTGGAGCTGCGTCTCGACATGGACTGGGACCACACCGGTCCGCTCGCCAACCTTCTGCTGGAGCTGGCGGTCGAACGGCGGGAGGACTTCCTCGGGTATCGCCCGGACGCTTCGTAGGTCCCGGCAGCGGTGACAGACCCGGGTGGTAGGAATGTCCGGTGAGCACATCCGTCCAGCAGGCGATCGCGGCCCTACCTGTCCCCGCGGAGTGGCTGTGGGATGTCGTCGTGCGGCCACGGCGGCGCACTCTGGGCATCGAGGTGACGCCCGACGGCGGTGTGCTGTTCGCCGTGCCGACGGACGCCGATCCGGCTGCCGTCGCCGACGCCGTACGGTCGAGGCTGCCGCGGCTCGCACGGGAGGTGCGGCGCAGACAGGAGCGTCCCGCTGAGCCGGTCAAGGACCTGATCGGCGGCACCAGCTTCAGCTACCTGGGAAGGCGCCACCGGCTGAAGGTCATTCCTCCGGGCCCCTCGCCTTCGAGGGAGGAACGGCGGGTGCGGCTGTACCGGGGCTGGCTGGAGTCGGCCAGGGCGGAGACGACGGGAGACGAAGCACTTCGGATCACCGAGTGGTACATGGCGTGCGGCGATCGCTGGCTGTCGGCGCGGCTGCCTTCCCTCGCGTCGCGCATAGGAGTGGCACCCCGACCGGTCGTGGCCCGTGATCTCGGCCGCCGCTGGGGCGCCCTGGAACGGGACGGATCCATCTCGGTCCACTGGGCACTGATGCAGTTGCCTCCTGCCTTGGTCGATCTTGTCCTCGTCCACGAACTGTGTCACCTGCGAGTCGCCGGACACGGTGCCGCGTTCCGCAGGCAGATGCGGCTGGCGCTGCCGGGCGCGGACGCGCTGGAGCGCTGGTTCGCGGATGAGGAGCCGCACCTGTGGCGTGGGGCAGTTCGTCCGCGTTGAGTGCCCGAGGAGGGCGGCTTCGGCGCCGCAAGCTGAGGGAGGGCCTTCTGCGGTTTCTCGGCAGCACCGGCGCCCGACCTGAGGCCACGCCGACACCTGAGCGTTCCAGTCCACGATGGCGGGACCGAGGTCGCGGCCGACCGGTGCACAGCCTCGGGCACCTGAGCCCCGACGGGCACCGCCGCTCACGACGCCTGGCACACGTAGCCGGCGGGTCCTCGGCTCACGACGCCTGGCGTACGTACACGTCCCGGGCGAAGAAGTCCGCCAGCACCGGGGCGATCACCTGCGGCGCCACCTCGCGCATCTGGCCCGTCAGTGTGCGGTGCCGGGCGCGGGGCAGGGCCTCGGCCAGGGTGCGGGTGGACGCCCGGGCGCGGGCCGAGCTGAAGCCGCCGCAGACCACCAGCGTGCGGGCGGTGACCGAGGCGAACCGCCCGGCCGGGACCGCCCCGTTGCCCAGCAGTGCGTCGTCGTACGCCAGGGTGTGCGCCAGCGCCTCCAGGCCCGGCCACAGGGGCGCGCGCCGCATCCGGGCCACCGTCGCCGCGTCGACGCCCGTCGCGGTCAGGAAGAGCTCCACCGCCCCGGCCCGGTCCCCGTCCGCCAGCAGCCGGTGCAGCCGGGCCGTGCAGCGGGCCTTGAAGAGGAGGCCGGAGGCGCCGGGGGTGTAGGGCGGCTCGTAGACGGCGAGCAGGTCGACGGGGAGCCCGGCGGCGGCCGCCTCCAGGGCCAGCGCCCCGCCGGAGGACATCCCGAAGACGCATGCGCCGGGCCCCGCCGCGGCCACGACGGCGTTCAGGTCCTCGATCTCCCGGCGCACCTGGTCGGCCCCCGCGTCCCCGCGCCCGGCGTCACGGTCGGCGCCGCGGCCCCGGCGGTCGTAGGTGACCACGGTGAAGCGCGGTGCGAGCAGCGCCGCCAGGGGCGCGTCGGTCGCCGCGGTGCTCAGCGCCCCGCCGACCAGCACCAGCGGTGGCCCCTCGCCCTGGCGGCGGTAGGCGATCGGTGTGCCGTCGGCGGAGAGAATCCTGTCCATGGGAGGAGAGACCGGGGCGGGCCGCGAAACTCATCGCACGGACGGCAGAAACTTCCGGGAAGCTCGCCGGCCGCAGGTCAGCCGGTCACGGTCTCCGTCTCGTAGAAGCAGAAGTGGTCCTTGACGGCGGCGACTTCGGGCTTCGGGTCCGGGTAGGCCCAGACGAGATCGGCGGCGCCGGGGAGCGACCAGTAGGAGGCGTCCCCCTTGAACGGGCAGTGGGTGCTGGTGTCCGACGGGGTGAGCAGCTCGGTGCGGACGTCCTCGGGCGGCAGGTAGTAGCGGTCCGGACAGCCCGTCTCGCGCAGGACGAGGGGGCGGCGGCTCTCGGCCAGCACCTGGCCCGCGTGGACCGCCCTGACGTGCACGGTGCCCGGCTCGACGGTGATGTGGTGTCCTCGGGTGGAAGTCATGCCTCTCTCAGCGGCGTACGGGCCGGGAATCTTCCCCGCCCGCCCCCGTTGACCGGAATCCTCACCGGAACGGGGGAGTGTCCGAGGCGGGTCGTACGGTGGCTCCATGAACATCTGCGTCTTCCTCTCCGCCGCCGACCTCGACGACCGCTACACCGTGCCCGCCCGGGAGTTCGCCGAACTGCTCGGCAGAGGCGGGCACACCCTGGTCTGGGGCGGTTCGGAGAGTGGCCTGATGAAGGTCGTCGCGGACGGCGTGCAGGCGGCGGGCGGGCGGCTCGTGGGGGTCTCGGTCGACTTCCTCGCCGCGAAAGCCCGTACGAACGCGGACGAGATGGTGATCGCCCGTGACCTCGCCGAGCGGAAGGCCCTCCTCCTGGAGAAGTCGGACGCGATCGTGATCATGGTGGGCGGGACCGGGACGCTGGACGAGGCCACCGAGATCCTGGAGCTGAAGAAGCACGGCAAGCACACCAAGCCGGTCGTCCTGCTCAACACGGCGGGCTTCTACGACGGGCTGCGCGAGCAGTTCCAGCGGATGGAGGACGAGGGGTTCCTCCCGGTGCCCCTGACCGACCTGGTCTTCTTCGCCAAGGACGGCGTCGGCGCACTGGCGTATCTGGAGGAGTCCGCCGGGCTCCAGTGATCACGCGTGTCCGCAGGAGTCCGCCGGGCCGCAGTGATCACGGCCCCCCTAGGATCGCCCCATGCCTACCCACCTCATCACCGGCGCCGGTTCCGGCATCGGGGCCGCTGTCGCCCGCCGTCTCCTGGAGCGCGGCGACGACCTCGTCCTGCTCGCCCGCGACGCCGGCCGCGCCAAGGAGTTCGCCGACCGCTACCCGGGCGCGCGGACCCTCGTCGGCGACCTCTCCAACCCCGACCGGCTCTCCTGGGCGTTCGGCCAGCAGCCCATGCCCGAGCGTGTCGACACCCTGCTGCACATCGCGGGCGTCGTCGAGCTCGGCGCGGTGGGGGAGCTCACCCCCAAGGCCTGGCACTTCCAGCTCAACGCCAACCTGATCGCCCCCGCCGAGATCACCCGCCTCCTCATCCCGCAGCTCCGTGCCGCCCAGGGCCACGTCCTGTTCGTGAACTCCGGCGCCGGGCTCGCCGCCCACGCCGGGTGGAGCGCGTACGCCGCGAGCAAGCACGGCCTCAAGGCGCTCGCCGACTCGCTGCGCCACGAGGAGCACGGCAACGGGGTGCGCGTCACCTCCGTCTACCCCGGGCGCACCGCCAGCCCCATGCAGGCCAAGGTGCACCAGCAGGAGGGCAAGGAGTACGACGCCGCCCGCTGGATCGACCCCGAGTCGGTGGCCACCACGATCCTGATGGCGATCGACCTGCCGCGCGACGCCGAGGTGAACGACCTCACCGTCCGCCCCGGCCGCTGACCCCGGAAGCCGTTCCCGGCCGCTGACCCCGGCGCCCCGCGTACGCCGAGCGCACGCGGGGGACCGTAGGCTTCCGGCGTGAGCGAGAAGAGCAAGTTGAGCGGGTGCCCGGCGACCGGGATCGGGTCGATGCCCGGGGGAGACGCGAGGGAGGCGGCGAAGACCGTCACCGGCTCCTTCGCCGACGGCCAGGGCATGCCGTACCTGGCGGAACTGCCCGCCCGCGGACCGGGCGCGGACATGACCGGCCGGACCATCGGCATGCTCGTCGAGATGTACGGACACGTCGAGCCGAGCGGCTGGCGGATCAGCGACCGGCCCGGCCGCGACACCCGCCGCGCCCGCTCCTGGCTGGGGGAGGACCTGGACGCCCTGGAGGAGTTCACCCAGGGGTACGAGGGCCTGCTCAAGGTCCAGGCCGTCGGCCCGTGGACGCTGGCCGCCGGACTGGAACTGCGCGGCGGCGAGGCCATGCTGGGCGACCCCGGGGCCTGCCGCGACCTGGCCGGATCGCTGGCCGAGGGGCTCCGCTCCCACCTCGCCGAGGTGCGGCGCCGGATGCCCGGGGCCGAGGTGGTCCTCCAGTTGGACGAGCCCTCCCTGACCGCCGTCCTGCTGGGCCGGGTCCGCTCCGCCAGCGGCTACCGCACCTACCGGGCCGTCGACCGCCAGGTCGTCGAGTCGGCCCTGCGCGACGTCCTGGCCGTCGCGGGCGAGGACGGGACGACGATCGTCCACTCCTGCGCCCCCGAAGTGCCCTTCGCGCTGCTGCGCCGGGCCGGGGTGGACGGAATCTCCTTCGACTTCTCCCTCCTCACGGAGCGTGAGGAGGAGACGATCGGGGAAGCGGTCGAAGGCGGCACCCAGTTGTTCCTCGGCGTGGTGCCCTCCACCGACGCCTCCTCGGGGGCATTGTCAGACCCGGGCGGTAGCGTCATGGGGGTCAGGACGCTGTGGAGCAGGCTGGGGCTGAATCCGGGGACTCTCGCCGAGTCCGTCGCGATCACCCCGTCGTGCGGTCTCGCGGGCGCGTCGCCCGCATACGCCCGCACCGCGCTCGCCCACAGCGCCCGGGCGGCGAGGTCGCTCGCAGACAACCCTGAGTGACGGGGACGACGGGCAAACGGGAGGACGGGACGATGGCCGGCGAACAGCGGGTGGAGCAGGAGAGCTCGGTTCCGGCGGACGTGCGGGAGGAGCACGCGCTGCTGGCCGAGAAGGTCGAGGAGCACCGCTTCCGGTATTACGTGAAGGACCAGCCGGTCGTCAGCGACGCCGACTTCGACCGGCAGATGCGTGCGCTGGAGGCACTGGAGGAGAAGCACCCGGCGTTGCGCACCCCGGACTCCCCGACCCAGAAGGTCGCGGGGCCCTACCGCACGGAGTTCACCTCCGTCGAGCACCGCGAGCGCATGCTCTCCCTGGACAACGCCTTCGACGACGAGGAGCTGGCGGCCTGGGCCGAGCGCGTCGCCAAGGACGTCGGCACGCCCGACCACCACTTCCTCTGCGAGCTCAAGGTGGACGGCCTCGCCGTCAACCTCACCTACGAGCACGGGCGGCTGACCCGCGCGGCGACCCGGGGCGACGGCCGCACCGGCGAGGACATCACCCCCAACGTCCGGACGATCGCGGAGATCCCGCACCGCCTGAAGGGCGACGACATCCCCGCGCTGGTCGAGATCCGGGGCGAGGTCTTCTTCCCCATGGAGGCCTTCGAGGAGCTGAACGCCCGGCTGGTGGCCGCCGACGACAAGCCGTTCGCCAACCCGCGCAACGCCGCGGCCGGTTCGCTGCGCCAGAAGGACCCGAAGGTCACCGCCACCCGCCCGCTCCACATGGTGGTGCACGGCATCGGCGCCCACGAGGGCCTCACCATCGACCGCCTCTCCCAGGCCTACGAGCTCCTCCACTCCTGGGGTCTGCCCACCGCCCAGCACAACAAGGTCGTCGACTCCCTCGCAGGCGTACGGGAGTTCATCGCGTACTTCGGTGAGCACCGGCACTCCGTGGAGCACGAGATCGACGGGGTCGTCGTCAAGCTCGACGAGATCCCGCTCCAGGGACGGCTGGGCTCCACCTCGCGCGCCCCGCGCTGGGCCATCGCCTGGAAGTACGCCCCCGAAGAGGTCAACACCAAGCTGGTCAACATCCGCGTCGGTGTCGGCCGCACCGGCCGCGTCACGCCGTACGCCCAGGTCGAGCCGGTCGAAGTGGCCGGTTCCGAGGTCGAGTTCGCCACCCTCCACAACCAGAACGTGGTCAAGGCCAAGGGCGTCCTCATCGGTGACACCGTGGTCATCCGCAAGGCGGGCGACGTCATCCCGGAGATCCTCGGCCCCGTCGTCGACCTGCGCGACGGCACCGAGAAGGCGTTCGAGATGCCGGCCCACTGCCCCGAGTGCGGTACGGAGCTGCGCCCGATGAAGGAGGCCGACATCGACCTCCGCTGCCCCAACGCCCGTAGCTGCCCCGCCCAGTTGCGCGAGCGGGTCTTCTACCTCGCCGGGCGCAAGAGCCTGGACATCGACCACTTCGGCTATGTGGCCGCCGCCGCCCTCACCCGGCCCCTGGAGCCCGCCGAGCCCGTCCTGCGGGACGAGGGCGACCTGTTCGACCTCACCATCGAGCAGCTGCTGCCGATCCGGGCGTACGTCCTGGACCAGGACAGCGGTCTGCCCAAGCGTGACCCGAAGACCGGCGAGGAGAAGATCGCGACGGTCTTCGCCAACCAGCAGGGCGAGCCGAAGAAGAACGCGGTGGCCATGCTGGAGGGCATCGCCGCCGCGAAGGAGGCGCCGCTGGCCCGGATCCTCACCGGGCTCTCCATCCGGCACGTCGGTCCGGTCGCCGCCCAGGAGCTGGCCCGTCAGTTCCGCTCCATCGACCGCATCGACGAGGCCACCGAGCAGGAGCTGGCCGATGCGGACGGCGTCGGCCCCATCATCGCGGCCTCCGTCAAGCAGTGGTTCGCCGAGGACTGGCACCGCGAGATCCTGCGCAAGTGGCGCGAGGCCGGGGTCCGGATGGCCGACGAAGGAGCCGACGAGGAGCAGGGCCCCCGCCCCCTCGAAGGGCTCACCGTCGTCGTCACCGGCACCCTCACCGCCTACACCAGGGACGGTGCGAAGGAGGCGCTCCAGAGCCTCGGGGCGAAGGTCACCGGATCGGTGTCGAAGAAGACCGCGTTCGTGGTCGTCGGCGACAACCCCGGCTCCAAGTACGACAAGGCCATGCAGCTGAAGGTCCCCGTGCTGGACGAGGCCGGGTTCGCCGTCCTCCTCGAACAGGGCCCCGACGCCGCCCGGGAGGCGGCCCTGCCGGTGCCGGAGCCGGCGGCACCCGAGCCGGAAGTGGCCCCGGAATAGCCCGGAAGCAGCTCCGGAGTGGCCCGGGAGTAGCCGTGGAGCAGCCCGGGAGTGGGCCCGCCCGTCCCCCGCGACCCGCCCGCCACTCCCGGACATGCACTGTTCGCCTTATCGAGACGACTTCGAGACGCGGCCCCGGCGTGGCGCGCGCCAGGTGGGGAAGAAACGGGGCAGAGGGGCAAAGAAGGGTCGGCCGGAGCCCGAACGGCCCATGGGTATCACCCGTTCGGCGCATAGCAGATGGTGACGGGTAGTCGGTTCGCCTTCGGCAAGAGCTGTGGAGCGCTGCCCCTGGAAGCCCTTCGCGGCCTACTGTTGAGGGGTAGCGCCTGCCGTGCACGGCTGCCTTCCCGGGGCCGTGGGAGCAAGAGGGCGGGGGCCACCGAGGGACTTCGGCACTGCCGGCTGTGAGAGGGACGGAATGAAACCGACCGAGAGCGCCGCCCCGGTGTCGCGGCTGCAAGGTTTCGTCGGCCTCACGTCCCCCGTGGGTGCCGGCGTCATAGGGACCGCCGCGTTACTGCTGGCGGCCGGCTTCTACCTGACGGTGCGCAGCGGCCACGCGCTCTTCCCGGACGGTGCCGTGGGCTGGTCGCTCGCCGTGCTCACCGGGATCATCGTCGGCCACCTGGTCGCGCTCGGCCGCGACCGCTGGTGGGGCGGCACCGGATCCGGGGCCGCCCTCACCCTCGCCGTGCTGCTGCTCTTCGGCTGGCTGCCCGCGGGGCTGGTCAGCCTGGTCGTCGTGGTGCTCGTCGGGAGCGCCCGCAGACACCGCTGGTGGCAGGGGCTCCTGCACGGTGCGGTCGACATCCTCGGCATCGCCGCGGCGGCGCTCGTGCTGGCCGCGCTCGGCGAGGTGCCGACCGTGGAGAGGCCCTGGCTGCCACTCGACTGGGGCATCGCGGCCGTACCGGAACTGCTCCTGACGGCGTCGACGTACCTGCTCGTCACCCGGGTCCTGCTGTGGTACGCGGGAGCGCCCCAGAACGGCGGGCTGCCGACCATCGCCCGCACCGCCCTGCTGCGCCAGGGGCTCGTCGCCGTCGCCCTGCTCGGGCTCGCCCCGCTGATCTGCGTCGTCGCGATGTCCATGCCCGTCGTGCTGCCGCTCTTCGCGGTCCCGCTGATCGCCCTGGACTCCACGCTCTGGATCGCCCGGGCCCGCGCCGAGGAGCAGCTGCGCGACCCGCTGACCGGTCTGCCCAATCGGCAGTGGCTGCTGGAGCGGGCCTGGACGGCGCTGGAGGACGCCGAGAGCGTGGGCACCAGGTCGGCGCTGGTCCTGATCGACCTGGACCGCTTCCGCGCGGTCAACGACACCCTCGGCCACCTCGCCGGGGACCGGCTGCTGCTCCAGATAGCGGAACGCCTCCGCCTCGCCCTGCCGTGCGGTGCCGAGGCGGCCCGGCTCGGCGGCGACGAGTTCGCCGTACTCCTGCCGCAGGCCGACTCGACCACCAGCGCCCAGCGGGTGGCCCGCCATCTGGTCGCCGAGCTGTCCTCGCCGCTCGACCTGGACGGCCTGGTCCTCGTGCTGGAGGCCAGCGCCGGGGTCGCCGTCTACCCCGACCACGCGCTGGACGCCGAAGGGCTGCTGCGCCGCGCCGACGTCGCGATGTACCAGGCCAAGCGGGACCGTACGGGCGTGGAGGTGTACGAGTCGAAGCGGGACAGCAACACCCCCGACAGGCTCGGGCTCCTGGGCGATCTGCGCCGGGCGCTGGACGCGGGCGACGTCGAGCTGCACTACCAGCCCAAGGTCCGCTTCGACGGGCAGGTCGCCGGTCTGGAGGCCCTGGTGCGCTGGGTGCATCCGGAGCGCGGCCGGGTCCCCCCGGACGAGTTCATCGCCATCGCGGAGTCGTCCGGCCTGATGCCGCACCTCACGGAGTACGTGCTGGAGACGGCGCTGGCCCAGGTGGCCCGGTGGCGGGCGCAGGGCCTCTTCGTCCCGGTCGCGGTCAACGTGTCCCCGCGCGATGTGCACACCCCGGGCTTCGCGGGCGGGGTCGCCGCCCGGCTCGCCCGCCACGGCGTCCCGGCCTCGGCGCTCCAGCTGGAGATCACCGAGCACGTCCTGCTGGAGGACCCGCAGCGCGCCGCCGACACCCTGGCCGGGCTGACGGCGCACGGCGTGAAGATGTCCCTCGACGACTTCGGCACCGGCTACTCCTCCCTCGTACACCTGCGCAGGCTGCCGGTGAGCGAGCTGAAGATCGACCGCTCCTTCGTGGCCCGGCTCGCCGTCGACCACGAGGACGCGGAGATCGTCCGCTGCACGATCGACCTGGCCCACTCGCTCGGCCTGGTCGTCGTCGCCGAAGGGGTGGAGGACGACGAGACCTGGGAGCGGCTGAGGGACCTGCGGTGCGACGCGGTGCAGGGCTGGCTGGTGGCCGCCGCGATGCCGCCCCAGGAGACGACGGCCTGGCTGCGGGCGCGCGGCGAGCACGGCTGGCGGCGCCCCGCGGAGCTGGAGGCGCAGGCGGCCGCCGCCGCGGCGAACGGGAAGCCGGACGGTGAGCAGCACCCGACCCAGGGACGTACGGTCTCGGGCCCGGCGACGGCCTGAGCCAGGGCCCCGGGCCCGTACCGAAAACGTCCGAAAGGGGTGGGCCGATCGGGGTGGGGTACCCGCTCGCGGGGGACCCCATAGGATTGGGGCCAAAACCACACACCAACCCCTGAGGATCGCTGCATGCCTGGCATCACGCGCGAGGAGGTCGCCCACCTCGCCCGGCTGGCGCGTCTGGAGCTGAAGGGCGAAGAGCTCGATCACTTCGCCGGTCAGCTCGACGACATCATCGGCGCGGTCGCCCGCGTCTCCGAGGTCGCCGACCAAGACGTACCGCCGACCTCCCACCCGCTGCCGCTGACCAACGTCATGCGCGCGGACGAGGTCCGTCCGTCGCTCACCCCCGCGCAGGCGCTCTCCGGCGCCCCGGCCCAGGAGCAGCAGCGTTTCAAGGTGCCGCAGATCCTGGGGGAGGACTAACCGCCATGACGGACATCAGCACCATCATCAAGCTCACCGCGGCCGAGATCGCCGCGAAGATCGCCTCCGGCGAGCTCACGGCCGTCGAGGTCACCGAGGCCCACCTGGCCCGGATCGACGCGGTCGACGAGAAGGTCCACGCCTTCCTGCACATCGACCGCGAGGGCGCGCTCGCCCAGGCCCGTGCCGTGGA
Organism: Streptomyces microflavus; assembly: GCF_014650075.1. Lineage (GTDB taxonomy): Bacteria > Actinomycetota > Actinomycetes > Streptomycetales > Streptomycetaceae > Streptomyces > Streptomyces microflavus. Next base: position 417,881 of record NZ_BMUG01000004.1, read on the forward strand.
CGCCAAGCGTGAGGCCGGCGAGAAGCTCGGCCCGCTGGCCGGTGTCCCGCTCGCGCTGAAGGACATCTTCACCACCAAGGACATGCCGACCACCGTCGGTTCCAAGATCCTCGAAGGCTGGGTCCCGCCGTACGACGCGACGGTCACCCAGCGCCTGAGGGCCGCCGACGTCGTCATCCTCGGCAAGACCAACATGGACGAGTTCGCCATGGGGTCCTCCACCGAGAACAGCGCCTACGGCCCCACCGGCAACCCGTGGGACCTCACCCGCATCCCCGGCGGTTCCGGCGGCGGCTCCTCCGCCGCCCTCGCCTCCTACGAGGCCCCGCTCGCCATCGGCACGGACACCGGCGGCTCGATCCGCCAGCCCGCCGCCGTCACCGGCACGGTCGGCGTCAAGCCCACCTACGGCGGCGTCTCCCGCTACGGCATGGTCGCCTTCTCGTCCTCCCTGGACCAGGGCGGGCCCTGCGCCCGTACGGTCCTGGACGCGGCGCTGCTCCACGAGGCCATCGCCGGGCACGACCCGATGGACTCGACCTCCATCGACGCCCCGGTCCCGCCGGTCGTCGAGGCCGCGCGCAACGGCTCCGTACAGGGCATGCGCGTAGGCGTCGTCAAGCAGTTCCGCGGCGAGGGCTACCAGGCGGGCGTCCTCCAGCGCTTCGACGAGTCGGTCGAGCTGCTGAAGTCGCTGGGCGCGGACGTCGTGGAGCTGGACTGCCCGTCCTTCGACCTGGCGCTCTCCGCGTACTACCTGATCGCGCCCTCGGAGTGCTCCTCCAACCTGGCCCGCTTCGACGCCATGCGCTACGGCCTGCGGGTCGGCGACGACGGCACGAAGTCGGCCGAGGAGGTCACCGCGCTGACCCGCGAGGCTGGCTTCGGAGACGAGGTCAAGCGCCGCATCATCCTGGGGACGTACGCGCTCAGCTCCGGCTACTACGACGCGTACTACGGCTCGGCCCAGAAGGTCCGCACCCTCATCACCCGGGACTTCGAGAAGGCCTTCGAGCAGGTCGACGTGATCGTCTCCCCGACGACGCCGACCACCGCCTTCCCGATCGGCGAGCGCGCCGACGACCCGATGGCGATGTACCTCGCGGACCTGTGCACGATCCCGACCAACCTGGCCGGCAACTCCGCCATGTCGCTCCCCTGCGGCCTGGCACCCGAGGACGGTCTGCCGGTCGGCCTGCAGATCATCGCCCCCGCCATGAAGGACGACCGGCTCTACAAGGTCGGAGCGGCCGTCGAAGCCGCGTTCGTGGAAAAGTGGGGGCACCCGCTGCTTGAGGAGGCTCCGTCGCTGTGAGTGCCATGGCAAAGAAGGCCAGTAACTTCAAGAAGTCCAAGACCGGGCTGTACGTCGCGCTCGGCAGTACCGCGTTCGGCGCGATCAGCGTCGCCAAGCAGGCGAAGCTCGCCCGCAACGACAACGACGTGCTGCGTCTCGTCGACGCGGCCGTCTCCGCGGCCGCCATCGTCACCGGACTCGCGATCCTCTATCGCGAACTGAAGCGTCTGGGCGACGACGACGTCCTGCTGGGCTGAGAGGGAAAGTTTCACCGTGACTGTCACCGACCTGGTGTCGTACGAGGACGCACTCGCGTCCTACGACCCCGTCATGGGCCTCGAAGTCCATGTCGAACTCGGCACCAAGACCAAGATGTTCTGCGGCTGCTCCACGGAGCTGAAGCAGGACGCCAACTCCCAGACCTGTCCGGTCTGTCTCGGGCTGCCCGGCGCACTGCCGGTGGTCAACGAGATCGGCGTGGAGTCGGCCATCAAGATCGGTCTCGCGCTCAACTGCGAGATCGCCGAGTGGTGCCGCTTCGCCCGGAAGAACTACTTCTATCCGGACATGCCGAAGAACTTCCAGACCTCCCAGTACGACGAGCCGATCGCCTTCAACGGCTATCTGGACGTCCAGCTGGAGGACGGCGAGATCTTCCGGGTGCAGATCGAGCGCGCCCACATGGAGGAGGACACCGGCAAGTCGACGCACGTCGGCGGCGCCACCGGCCGTATCCACGGCGCGTCCCACTCCCTGCTCGACTACAACCGGGCCGGCATCCCGCTCATCGAGATCGTCACCAAGCCGATCGAGGGAGCCGGTGCCCGCGCCCCCGAGGTCGCCAAGGCGTACGTCGCCGAGCTCCGCGAGCTGATCAAGGCCCTCGGGGTCTCCGAGGCGCGCATGGAGATGGGCCAGATGCGCTGCGACGTCAACCTGTCGCTGCGCCCGCACGGCCGCGAGGAGTTCGGTACCCGCTCCGAGACGAAGAACGTGAACTCGCTGCGTTCCGTCGAGCGGGCCGCGCGCTACGAGGTCCAGCGGCACGCCGCCGTGCTGTCCTCGGGCGGCACCATCGTGCAGGAGACCCGGCATTTCCACGAGGAGGACGGCTCCACCACGGCCGGCCGTATCAAGGACAACGCCGAGGACTACCGCTACTTCCCCGAGCCGGACCTGGTGCCCGTGGCACCGGCCCGCGACTGGGTCGAGGAGCTCCGCAAGGGCCTCCCCGAGCTGCCCCGGCTGCGGCGCGCCCGGCTCAAGGAGGACTGGGGCGTCAACGAGCACGACATGCAGTCCATCCTCAACGCGGGCGCGGTCGACCTGATCGTCGCCACGACCGAGGCGGGCGCACCCTCGGACCAGGCCCGCAAGTGGTGGATGGGCGAGCTGGCCCGTAACGCCAACGAGACCGGCCGCGGCCTGGACGAGCTGCCGATCACCCCGGCGCAGGTCGCCCGGGTGGCCGCGCTCGTCGCCGCGGGCGACCTCAACGACAAGCTGGCCCGCCAGGTCATCGAGGGCGTCCTCGCGGGCGAGGGCGACCCGGACACCGTCGTCGAGAAGCGCGGCCTGAAGGTCGTCTCGGACGAGGGCGCGCTGTCCACGGCCGTGGACGAGGCCATCGCGGGCAACGCGGCCATCGCGGACAAGATCCGCGCCGGCAAGGTCGCGGCGGCGGGCGCGCTCGTCGGCGCGGTCATGAAGGCCACCCGTGGCCAGGCGGACGCGGCGCGTGTGCGCGAGCTGATCCTGGAGAAGCTCGGCGCCGAGGGCTGATCCCCCGGCCGATCACGTCCTGAAGGGGCGGTGCACCCGTATCCACGACGGGCGCACCGCCCCTCCGGCTGTGCTTCGCAGAACCCTGAGAGACCCCCCTGAACACCGTCACCGCAGAGCTCGTCTCCTTCGCCCTCCTCCTGGGCGTCCTCGCCTTCGCCGTCGTACGCCCGAGGGGCCTGCCGGAGGCGACCGTCGCCGTGCCCGCCGCGGTGCTCGTGGTGGCCGTGGGGGCGGTGACCTGGCCCGAGGCCCGGGAGCAGGTCGGTGAGCTGCTGCCCGTCGTCGGGTTCCTCGCCGCGATCCTGGTGCTGGCCCAGCTCTGCGCCGACGAGGGGCTGTTCCGGGCCGCCGGGGACCTGGTGGCCCGCGCCTGCCGGGGGCAGACCGGCCCGCTCCTCGGTGGGGTCTTCGTCGTCGCCTCCCTCATCACCGCCGTCCTCAGCCTGGACGCCACCGTGGTCCTGCTGACCCCGGTCGTCCTCGCCACGGCGGCCCGGGTCGGTGCGCGGCCGCGCCCGTACGTCTACGCCTGCGCGCACCTCGCCAACTCCGCCTCCCTCCTGCTCCCCGTCTCCAACCTCACCAACCTCCTGGCGTTCACCGCGAGCGGCCTCTCCTTCACCCGGTTCGCCGCGCTGATGGCGCTGCCGTGGCTCGCCGCGATCGCCGTCGAGTACGCGGTGTTCCGTCGCGCGTTCAGGGCCGACCTGGCCGCCGGGGCGCACGCGCCGGACCCGGAGGCAGAGCGCACGCCCGTACCCGTCTTCACGCTCGTCGTGCTGGGGCTGACCCTCGCCGGGTTCGTCGTCACCTCGTTCGCGGGGGCCGAGCCGCTGTGGGCGGCGCTGGCGGGGGCGGCGGTGCTCGCCGTACGGGCGCTCGCCAAGCGGGAGACCACGCCGGCCGCCGTCGTCCGCTCGGCCAACCCCCTGTTCTGCCTCTTCGTCCTCGCGCTCGGCGTCGTCGTCAAGGCGGTCGTCGACAACGGCCTGGGGGACGGGATCGCCGCCCTCCTGCCCGACGGCGACACGCTGCCCGCACTGCTCGGCGTCGCCGTGGTCGCGGCGCTGCTGGCCAACCTGATCAACAACCTGCCCGCGATCCTCGCCCTGCTCCCGATCGTCGCGGCGGCCGGTCCCGGACCGCTGCTCGCCGCCCTGATCGGGGTGAACATCGGCCCCAACCTCACCTACGTCGGGTCCCTCGCCACGCTCCTGTGGCGCCGCATCCTGCACGCCCACGGGGACGCCCCCGAGCTGGGCCACTTCACGCGGCTGGGACTCGCGACCGTACCGGCGACGCTCCTGGCCTCGACGCTCGCGCTCTGGGGATCGCTGCACCTCATCGGGGTGTAGGCCGCCGGTTGGACTTCTCGTCCGACCTCTTGGACGTTCACCACCGGGCCGTACGCAGTCCTTCCCGCCGCCACCTGCCCCAACTAGCTTCCCGGCTGTAACCACCGAATCGGGAGGCTCTTTTGACCACGGACATGTCACGGCGGCGGCTCTTCGCCCTCGGCGGGGGCGCGCTGGGCGCCGCTGCGGCCGGATCGTTCCTGCCGCCGTCGCTCCAGGCAGCCATCGCCGCGCAGCCCGCCCACGCGGGGTCCGGAGGCGGAGGGCTGAGGTCCATCAAGCATGTGGTGGTCCTCATGCAGGAGAACCGTTCCTTCGACCACTACTTCGGCGCCCTGCGCGGTGTACGAGGCTTCGGCGACCGCAACGCCATCGAGCTGCCCACCGGCGGGACCGTCTTCGAGCAGCCCGGCGCGTCCGGCGCCACCGTCCTGCCCTTCCTCGTGCGCGGGGCCGCCGAGGAGCAGAAGAAGGACCTCCAGTACATCGGCGCCCTCGACCACTCCTGGAACGGCGGCGCGAAGGCCTGGGGCGGCGGCTGGATGAACGGCTGGATCAGCGCGAAGACCGCGGCGACCATGGCGTACTACGACCGCCGTGACATCCCGCTCCACTACGAGCTGGCCGACACCTTCACCGTCTGCGACGCCTACCACTCCTCGATCCACACCTCCACCAGCCCCAACCGCAACCACCTGTGGAGCGGGAAGACCGGCTTCGAGCCGAACGGGAAGCGGGCCGTCGGCAACGACGCGTACAGCGAGGGCAGCCACCCCGGCTACGACTGGTCCACCTACGCCGAGCGGCTGGAGAAGGCCGGGCGGAGCTGGCGGACGTACACCGAGTGGGAGAACTTCACCGACAACCAGATCGAGTTCTACGCCACCTTCAAGGCCATCGCCCGCAAGGCGCTCGCCCGCACAGGCGGCCACATGTACATGGAGGCGTTCTACGCCAAGGTCCGGAGCGCCTCCGCGGGGGAGCGGGAGCGGCTGCTCGGGCTGCTGGAGGAGGGCGTCGCCACCCTCACCCGGCACGAGCGCAGCCTGTTCGAGCGGGGGCTGCGCCGGGTCCCCACGGGCACGCTGGCGGATGAGTTCGCCAAGGACGTGGCGGCCGGGACGCTGCCGGAGGTCTCCTACCTGGTCCCCTCGGCGATCGACTCCGAGCACCCGAGCGTCTCCTCGCCGGTGCACAGCGCCACCATCGTCTACAAGATCCTGGACGCGCTGGGCCGGAACCCGGACGTCTGGCGCCACACCGCCGTGCTGATCAACTACGACGAGAACGACGGCTTCTTCGACCACGTACCGCCGCCCGTCGCGCCCCCCGAGGTGACCGACGAGCAGTGGGAGGGCCGCCCGACCGGCCTCGGGATCCGGGTGCCGCTGCTCGTCGTCTCGCCGTGGACCGTCGGCGGCTACGTCTGCTCCGAGGTCTTCGACCACACCTCGGTCATCCGCTTCCTGGAGCGCTGGACCGGCGTGAAGGAGCCCAACATCAGCGACTGGCGGCGCCGCGTCACCGGCGACCTCACCTCCGCCTTCGACTTCACCCGGCCCCGGCGGCAGCCCGTCGTGCAGCGGCCGGGGACGATCCCGCCGCTCAGCGGCCGCTGGCAGCCCAAACCCCCGGCCGTCCAGCACCTCCCCGAGCAGGAGCCCGGCGCACGCCCGGCGCGCCCGCTGCCGTACCAGCCGGACGCCGAGGTCAGGAGGGCGCACGGCGGCCTGCGCGTGGAGCTCGGCAACAGCGGCCGGTCCTCGGCGCACTTCACGCTCTACCCGTACGCCGGTGAGTTCGCGGCCCCACAGCACAAGGACGTCCGGTCCTCGGCGCACTGGACCGTACCGCTGACGGGGGAGACGTACCGGTTCACGGTCACCGGGCCGAACGGCTTCCGGCGCGAGTTCGCCGGGCCGGCCGAGGGGAGCGCCGAGGTCACCACCCGGATCGACACCCGTGACCGCGATGTCCACCTCACCCTGCGCAACACCGGCCGCCGGAACCTGACCTTCCTGGTACGGCCGCTCGGCTATGTCGACGAGGACGACCTGCGGGACTGGACCCGCCGGGTCACGGTCAAGCCGGGCCGCAGCCGTACGGTCGTGCACTCGGCGGCCGACGCCCACGGCTGGTACGACCTCGCCGTCACGGCCGAAGGGGAGGACACCTTCCGGCGGCGGCTCATGGGGCACATCGAGAACGGCCGCGCGAGCGTCTCCGGCTGACCGGAGCCGACGGTTCCAGGGCTTGATCCGTCCCCTGTAGGGAACAGATCAAGCCCTGTGACCATGGCCACGAAACGGACAAACGATCACGTTCTGCTGTCAGAGTGGCGGTCTCAGGTCAGAGATATTTACGGGCAGATCACGCTATCTGTGGGTAAATGTTCACGAACCCTCAGGGAGCGTCCGTTGGCCGCCATCGCCCGCTGGTGCATCAGGCACCGCCTGCTCGCCGTCCTCCTCTGGCTCGCCGCTCTCGGCGGTACAGCGGCCGCGGCGGGGTTCGCGGGTTCCGCGTACTCCAACGACTACGAGGTGCCCGGCACCGAGTCCGGCCGGGCCACCGAGCTCCTCTCGCGCGGCTTCACCGACCTCGGCGGCGACACCGACACCGTCGTCTGGCACACCACCGGCTCCACGGTCCGGGCCGCCGACGTCGAACAGACGATGACCCGCACCCTCCACGCGATCGACGCCCTGCCCGGTGTGGGAGCGGTCACCGGCCCGTACGGAGCCGAGGGCACCGGCCAGATCAGCGAGGACGGCCGCACCGCCTACGCCACGGTCACCTTCGACCGCCCCGCCGACGAGATCCCCGCCTCCCAGGCGCAGGCCCTCGTCGACACCGCGAAGGGAGCCGAGGCGGACGGGCTCCAGGTCGAACTGGGCGGCACCGCCATAGCCCTCACCGAAGCGCCCACCGCCCACATCGCCGAGGCCATCGGCGTGGTCGTCGCGGCCGTGGTCCTCTTCCTCGCCTTCGGCTCGCTCGCCGCCAGCCTGCTCCCCATCGCCACCGCCCTGGTCTCCGTCGGCACCGCCTACGCGGGCATCGTCCTGCTCGGCCATGTGATGACCGTGGCGGACTTCGCCCCGATGCTCGGCATGCTCATCGGGCTCGGTGTCGGCATCGACTACGCCCTCTTCATCGTCACCCGGCACCGCAGAGGCCTCCGGCGCGGGATGTCGGTCGACGAAGCCGCCCAGAACGCGGTCGCCACCACCGGGCGCGCGGTCGTCTTCGCCGGGGCGACCGTCTGCATCGCCCTGCTCGGCATGCTGATCCTGCGGCTCAGCTTCCTCAACGGCGTCGCCATCGCCGCCTCGCTCACCGTCGTCCTCACCGTGGCCGCCTCCGTCACCCTGCTGCCCGCCCTGCTCTCCCGCATCGGGATGCGGGCGCTCAGCCGCCGCGAACGACGGCAGCTCGCCGAACACGGACCCCGGCCCGAGCTGCCCACCGGCTTCGCCGCCCGCTGGTCCGCCTTCGTGGAGCGCCACCCCAAGCTGCTCGGCGGGATCGCGGCCGTCGTCATGGTGGTCCTCGCCCTGCCCGCCCTCGGCCTCCACCTCGGCACCTCCGACCAGGGCAACAACCCGGCCACCGCCACCACCCGGCAGGCCTACGACCTGCTCGCCGACGGCTTCGGCCCCGGCGTCAACGGCCCCCTCACCATCGCCGCCCAGCTCGACGGGGCGGACGACCGGCTCGCCCTGGACTCGCTGCCCGAGGCGCTGCGTACCACCGAAGGCGTCGCCTCGGTCGGCCCGGTCACGTACAACAGCAGCGGCGACACCGCCTTCCTCACCGTCGTCCCCGACTCCGCGCCCCAGTCGCAGCAGACCAGCGAGCTGGTCGACCGGATCCGGGCGGACGTCCTGCCGCCGGTCCAGGACAAGACCTCACTGGAGACGTACGTCGGCGGGGTGACGGCGAGCTACGACGACTTCGCCGAGATCATCGTCGGCAAACTGCCCCTCTTCGTCGGGGTCGTGATCGGCCTCGGCTGCCTGCTCCTCCTGCTCGCCTTCCGCTCCATCGGCATCCCGGTCAAGGCCGCCGTGATGAACGTGGCCGCCGTCGCTTCCTCCTTCGGAGTCGTCGTCGCCGTCTTCCAGTGGGGCTGGGGGAGTGAGCTGCTCGGCCTCGGCAGCGCCGGGCCCATCGAACCCTTCCTCCCCGTGATCATGGTCTCGGTCCTCTTCGGCCTCTCCATGGACTACCAGGTCTTCCTGGTCGGCCGGATGTACGAGGAGTGGCTGGAGACCGGCGACAACCGGCGCTCGGTCCGGGTCGGCCTCGCCGAGACCAGCCGCGTGATCAACTCCGCCGCCGTGATCATGATCTCCGTCTTCCTCGCCTTCGTGCTCAGCGGCGACCGGGTGATCGCCATGTTCGGCATCGCGCTGGCCACCGCCGTCGCCCTGGACGCCTTCGTCCTGCGCACCCTGCTGGTGCCCGCCCTGATGCACATGCTCGGCGGCGCGAACTGGTGGCTGCCCGGCTGGCTGGACCGCCGACTGCCCCGGATCAGCATCGAGCCGCCCGACTGCACGGTGGATCATGCGAAGATCCCGGGGGCGCGCGGCACGGAAGAGGATGCCGTGCCGGTCGAGAAGGAGCACGATGTTCGCCATATCCCTGGGTGACGACAAGGCGGAGCTGCGCCCGCTGGAGGTCTGGCAGGCCGAGGAGTTCCTGACCCATATGGACCGGGCCAGGGAGCTGGTCGACCCGTGGATCCCGTTCGCCTCCTTCGCCACCGACCTGGACTCGGCGCGCGCCCTGCTCCAGCGGTACGCGGAGAAGCAGGCGGCGGACACCGGACGGCTCTACGGCATCTGGCTGGAGGGCACCCTCGTCGGCGGCGTCCTGTTCCGGATCTTCGACGCGGCTTCGGGCAACTGCGAGATCGGCGTCTGGCTGGAGCCCGCCGCCCAGGGCCGTGGTCTGATCACCCGGGCCGCCGAGCGCCTGATCGACTGGGCGGTGTACGAGCGCGGGATGCACCGCATCGAGTGGGACGCCTCCGCCGCCAACACCCGCTCCATCGCCGTCGCCCAGCGGCTCGGCATGACCCGCGACGGGGTGCTCCGGCAGAACTACCTCTACCGGGGAGAGCGCCACGACTCGGAGATCTGGTCCGTCCTGGCCCCGGAATGGCGGGCCCGCACCGGGCGCTGAGCCCCGGCGTTAAGGGGGTTCTCATCCGGGACCCCTAGCGTGCGGCACATGAACACCACCCCCTCCAAGACGACCGACCTCTCCAAGACGGCCTCGCCCGCCGACGACCCCGAGAAGAGCACCGCCGACGCCGCTACGGAGGACCCCGCCGCCACGCCGTCGACGGCTCCGGCGGACGGGACCCCTGTGGCCGCCGACGACTTCGAGGACGACGACCTGGAGCCGGACCCCTTCACCGAGGCGCGCCACGGCGTCGGCGCGGGCGCCACGGCCGTCGTCTCCGCCGCCCTGGGCATCGTCGCCCTGACCGGCGCCTGGTCCGGCCGGGTCGCCGCCGAGCGCGAGACCCTGATGGGCCAGATCCAGACCTCCGGCGGTGGCAGCCCGGCCCAGCAGATCGCGGAGATCTACGGGGACGCCTGGCACACCACCGCCCTGGTCAACGGCGTCTTCGCGCTGCTGGCCCTGCTCGTCGGCGTCTTCGTCCTGGTCCGCCCCGCCTTCGGCACCCCCGCTACGAGGCCGCAGCCCGCCTGGATCCGCGCGGTCGCGCTGGCCGGTGTCGCCCTGGGCACCCTCGGCGTGCTGATCTCCGTGGGCATGTACTTCGACCTGTTCCTCTCGCTGCCCGTCGCGGGCACACCGGCGGGCTGACCTCCTGGTCCCGGCCTCGGGCACCGCACGCCCGTGCCGGGCACCGCACGCCCACGCCTGAGGCCCTCGCCCATCGCCCTCGCCTCTGCCGGGCCCCGTAACCCCAGGCCTCGGCGAAACGGCCGTCGGCACGATCCTCTTCGCGCGGGAGGCTATGACGGCTCGACGGGCGTGGGCCGCTCGGGCGGCGGCCCGGCGCCGCCGTCCCCATCTCCGTCGCCCCGGACGCCCCGGCCGCCCACCGGCTCCGTGACGACGCGGGTGCGGGGGGCGAGCACGGCGTCCTGCTCCAGCGGCGCGTTCCGCATGCGCTCGGCCGGTCCGCCCTCACCGTCCGGGGACGGCTCCGCCTCGGGCGCCCGGACGGTCACCTTGCCGGAGGTGAGGTCTATCGGGCCGCGGCCCGGATCGCCGGCGGCGACGTCCACCCGGCTCAGCTCCAGCCTCTTCTGCTCGTCGGCGCCGTGCTTGCGGCCGGGGGCGAAGAGCTCCTCGAAGAAATTGAACACGGTCGTGCTCCCTCCGACATGCTGCGCGGGTGGTGCCTCGGGGTGTCCGCCTACCCCACTTCGACCAGCAGGATCCTGTCGTCCCCGGGGGTCGGCTCGCCCCGGCCGTCCGTGTTGCTGGTGACCAGCCAGAGCCGGTCGCCGCCCGCGCCCACCACGGTGCGCAGCCGGCCGTGCTTCTCATCCAGGAACGACTGGGGGTCGGCCAAAGGTTCCTTGCCGGAGTCGCCGGAGAGCGGGATGCGCCAGAGCCGCTCGCCGCGCAGCCCCGCCATCCAGATCGACCCCTCCGCGTACGCGATTCCGCTGGGCGAGGCCTCGGAGGTCTTCCACTGGGCGACCGGGTCGATGAACCCGTCCTCGCCCTCCTGCCCCTCCACCTCGGGCCACCCGTAGTTGCCGCCGGGCTCGATCAGGTTCAGTTCGTCCCAGGTGTTCTGGCCGAACTCGGCCGCCCACAGCCGCTTCTGCGCGTCCCAGGCGAGCCCCTGCACATTGCGGTGCCCGTACGAATACACCACCGAGTCCGCCTCCGGGTTGCCGTGCACCGGCTCCCCGTCCGGGGTCATCCGCAGGATCTTGCCCGCCAGCGACTCCTTGTCCTGCGCGAGCCCGGTGTCCCCGGTCTCGCCGGTGCCCGCGTAGAGCATCTTGTCGGGGCCGAACGCGATCCGGCCGCCGTTGTGGATGTTCCCCTTGGGGATGGAGCGCAGGATGGTGTCGGGCGCCCCCAGCTGCTGCCCCGCCGGACGGTTCTCGTCGTAACTCATCCGTACGATCCGGTTGTCGGACGCGGTGGTGAAGTAGGCGTACACCCATCCGTCCGCGGCGAACGTCGAGGGGACCGCGAGCCCCAGCAGACCGCCCTCGCCCGCCGGGGAGACCCCGGGCACCGAGCCCAGCAGCGTCTGCTTCCCGCTCTCGCCGTCGATCCGGTGGATCGTGCCCTCGTCACGCGAGGCGACCAGCAGATCACCGCCCGGCAGCGCGGTCAGCCCCCAGGGCGACTTCAGCCCCTCGGTCAGCGTCGAGACGACCGTCGCCGAACCCTTGGCGGGCGGCAGGTCGGCCGACGCGCTCGGCGAGGGGGAGCCGGAGCTCCGCGAGGCGGACGGCGAGGCGGCGCCCGTACCGGACGGGCCCTCCGCGCCGCCCGAGGAGCACGCGGCGGACAGGACCAGCGAGGCCGTCGCCAGCGCGGCCACCACCCCCCTGCGCACCGCGGGGGACTGAACTGACCCGAACACAGCACCGCGCACTGAACCGATCCTTTCGACGGCTGCCTGATCAGCACCACCTGATCAGCACTACCTGTTCCTACACCGCGGCCCCGCCCGGAGTTCCCGGTGCGGACCATTGTCCTGCTATCTCCTACCCGGTGCGCGGCCCCGAGGACGTGCTGCCCGCCCCGCGCTCAGTCCCAGGACCCCCGCGCCCGGGGCAGCCCGGCGATCTCCGCCAGATCGGCCTCGTCCAGCTCCACCTCGGCGGCCCGCGCGTTCTCCACCGCCCACCGCTCCTGCTTCGCCCCCGGCACCGCCACCACGTGCGGCCCCTGCCGCAGCACCCAGGCCAGCGCCACCTGGGCCACGCTCGCCCCGCGCCGCTCCGCGATCCGCCGCAGACCGGCCACCACCGGCTGGTTCGCCGCCATCATCTCGGCCGTGAACCGGGGGTGCCTGGCCCGCAGGTCCTCGGGCTCGAACCCCTGCCCCGGCTTCAGCGTCCCGGTCAGATAGCCGCTGCCCAGCGGCATCGCGGCCAGCACCCCGACGCCGCGCGCCGCACACCAGGGCAGCAGCTCCTCCAGCGCCTCCGGCGACCACACCGACAGCTCCGCCTCGACGGCGCTGACCGGGAAGACCTGCTGCACCCGCTCCAACTGCCGGATCGTTCCCGCATGCGGCCCGGCACCCGACCGGCGCGGAGCGCGCGCCCCCACCGCGCACAGCCCCAGCGACCGCACCTTGCCCGCCGTCACCAGCTCCGCCATCGCACCCCAGGTCTCCTCCACCGGCACCTCGGGGTCCGCCCGGTGCAGTTGGTAGAGGTCGATCACATCGGTCTGGAGCCGCCGCAGGGAGGCATCGCAGGCCCGCCGTACGTATCCGGGGCGCCCGTTGGCGACGATGTGCTGATCACCCACCAGGAGCCCGCACTTGGTGGAGAGGAACGCCTCGGAGCGGCGCCCCTTGAGCGCCCGCCCCACCAGCAGCTCATTGGTGAACGGCCCGTACATGTCGGCGGTGTCGAGCAGCCGGACACCCGCATCGAGCGCCGCGTGCACCGTCCGCAACGAACGGTCACCGAGCTGCTGCGATGCGCTGTACCCCCAGCTCATCGGCATACAGCCCAGACCGACCGCGCCCACGGCGAGCCCCGACGCCCCGATAGTCCTGCGCTCCAACTCCCCGAACCCCTTTCGATCCTGCGGTCACGGGGCCGTACCGCACCCCAAACTAACCTCTGGCCCGGCACGGTCTTCGATCAGCCGTCCTGGAGCACTCGCACACCCGTCGCATAGCCTCCTGACCATGACTTCGACGACTGCCGGCGCGACCACCGCCGATGTATGGCTGCCCTTCCCGGCCGACGAGATCGACGGGCTCCCCAAGGGCCTCGACTACCTCTTCTGGGACGGGGGGCCGGAGTACCCGGGGGACCCCGCGCACTGCGTCTACTACGTCGTCCCCTACATGAAGGGTTCCGAGATCGCCGTGCGGCCGCTGGACGCCATGAGCGCCGTCCAGGTCGTGCAGACGCTCTCCGCGGGCATCGACCACGTCGAGCCGGGCCTGGGGCTGCTGCCCGCCGGCGTACGCCTCTGCAACGCCAAGGGGGTGCACGAGGCGTCCACCGCCGAACTGGCGCTCACCCTGATCCTGGCCTCCCTGCGCGACCTCCCCGGCTTCGTCCACGGCCAGGACAAGGAGGAGTGGCGGTCCGGCTTCTATCCGGCGCTCGCCGACAAGTCCGTCCTCATCGTGGGTTACGGCTCCATCGGCTCGGCCATCGAGGACCGGCTCGCGCCCTTCGAGTGCGCGCGGGTGGTGCGCGTCGCGCGCTCCGCCCGGACCACCGAGCGCGGTCCCGTACACGCGCTCGACGACCTGCCGGTCCTGCTGCCCGACGCCGATGTCGTTGTGCTCTCCACCCCCCTGAACCCCTCCACACAAGGGCTGGTGGACGCCCGCTTCCTCGCCGCGATGCCGGACGGCGCCCTTCTCGTCAACGTCGCCCGGGGCGGAGTCGTGGACACCGGGGCCCTGTTGACCGAACTGGAATCCGGACGGCTGCGGGCGGCGCTCGATGTCACCGACCCGGAACCGCTGCCCTCCGGCCACCCTCTCTGGCATGCTCCGAATGTCTTGATCACGCCTCATGTGGGCGGCAGCACCTCGGCGTTCGAACCGCGCGCCAAGCGGCTGCTCGCCGAACAGCTCACCCGGTTCGCCGCGGGGGAGCCGGTGGTGAACGTCGTCAGGACCACCGGCTGAGGGCTCCCGGCCCTCACGCCGAGGCGCGATCCGCGTGCACACAGTGCCGCCCACCTCGCCTTTCGTCACGGAGCGTAGAGAAGCTATGGCCCTGAGTGACGAACCTGGTGTATCGTCCGCACCGGAGGGCTGCGCCGTGGCAGGGGCGGCGCGGGGGGAGCATCGGAACGCGAGGGGGCGACGGGCGATGTGCTGGCCATGGAGAGACGATCCGAGTCGGCGGAGCGGAGTGCGGCGGCCATCGGCGCTGCCCGGACGCGGAGTTCGCGGGTGGCCGGATTCCGCCCCGGGGCGGCGCCCGGGGCCGGGACGGGGAGCTCTCCGGTGAGCGTGCTGGGGACCTGGCTCTCGCCGCATCCCACCGCCGGCTCCATGGGGCTGCGGTCCCGGATCGTGCTCGGCCTCCTCTGCGCCGGATACTCGGTCGGAGCGGCCGTCGGCTGGGGATCGCCGGAAGTGGCCCGTTTCATGGGGGACTTCGGCCTCTCCGCGGCGGCGCTGACCGCCGCCGTCTCCTGCTTCCTCTACGCCCGGGTGAGCGCCGGGCGGCTGCGGCCCGCCTGGCTGCTGTTCTCGCTCTCCTCGCTCATGGCGGCCTGCGGCAACGCCGTCTGGGGGTGGTACGAGGTGGTGCTCGGCGTCCCCGTGCCCACCCCGTCGGCGGCCGACGCCTTCTTCCTCTGCTTCGCGCCGCCCGCCATCGTCGGGCTGCTCGTGCTCGCCAAGCGCCCCGTCACCCGGGCCGGCTGGGTCTGCCTGGCGCTGGACGCCTGGCTGATCGGCGGCTCCCTGCTCACCCTCGCCTGGAGCCTCGCCCTCGCGCACGCCGCGCACATGGCGGGCGTCCAGGACGCCAGTGTGGGCCCGGCGGCGCTCTCGCTGGCCTATCCGCTGCTGGACATCGTCCTCGTCTCCATGGTGCTCGCGCTGCACTTCCGCCGCTCCGGGGCCAACCGCTCCGCGGTGAACACCGCGATCGCCGCCCTGGCGCTGACCGTCCTGTGCGACGCGGTCTTCACCTCACCGCTGCTGCGCTCCACCTACAACTCGGGCCAGCTGCTCGACGCCGGCTGGTTCGCCGGCTCGCTGCTCCTCGCCTACGCCCCCTGGGGGGTACGACGCAGGGCGCCCGCCACCGACCGCCCGGGCCCGCCGCGCGCCATGAGCCGCCCGATCGCCGGATCGCTGGCCGCGCTCACCCCGTATCTCGCCGCGGCCGTCTGCACGCTCGGCATCCTGTACAACGTGGTCGAGGGCCGCCGGGTGGACCGGGTGGTCATCTTCACCGGCTGTACGGTCGTCCTCGCCCTGGTCGTCCGCCAGGGCATCATGCTCCTCGACAACATCTCCCTCACCCAGGAACTGGCGCAGAAGGAGAACCACTTCCGCTCCCTGGTGCAGGGCTCCAGCGATGTCATCATGATCGCCGCCCCCAGCGGCACCCTGCGCTACGTCAGCCCCGCCGCCGCCGGGGTCTACGGGCGCGACGCGGAGGACCTCGTAGGCTCCGAGCTCTCCTCGATCATCCACCCCGACGATCTCGGCCGGGTCGTCCACGAGGTGCGACGCTTCCTCGCGGCCCCGCCCCACGAGGAGCCCACCACCCGCATCGAGTGCCGCTTCCGCTCCGGCACCGGCGACTGGCTCCACGCCGAGTCCACCGTCAACCGGCACCAGGGCGGGCTCCTCCTCAACAGCCGGGACGTCACCGAACGCGTCAGGCTCCAGGCCCAGTTGCAGCACAACGCCGAGCACGACCCGCTCACCGACCTGCCCAACCGGGCCCTGTTCACCTCCCGGGTCCGCCAGGCGCTCACCGGCCGCCGGGCCGGCGACTCGGGCACCGCCGTGCTCTTCATCGACCTCGACGGCTTCAAGGCGGTCAACGACACCATCGGCCACCAGGCGGGCGACGAGCTGCTCATCCAGGCCGCCCGCCGCCTCCAGGAGTCCGTCCGGGCCGGGGACACCGCGGCGAGGCTCGGCGGTGACGAGTTCGCCGCGCTCATCATGGGCGACGGCACCCGCGACCAGGGCGCCCGCGAGTACCAGGTCCACGAGATCGCCGACCGGCTCCGCCTCACCCTCTCCCAGCCCTACCGGATCGGCCCCAGCGAGGTCCGGGTGGCCGCCTCCATCGGCGTCGCCTTTGCCGAGCCCGGCATCACCCCCACCGACCTCATGCGCAACGCGGACCTCGCGATGTACCGGGCCAAGGCCGGCGGCAAGGACCGGGTCGAGCTGTACGCCCCCCAGATGCAGGCCGACGTCGTACGCCGCTCCGAGCTGGCCACCCGGCTGCGCACCGCCCTGCGCGAGGGCGAGTTCGCCCTGCTGCACCAGCCGGTCGTCCACCTCGCCAGCGGGTCCGTCGCCGCCGTCGCCGCCCAGGCCCGCTGGCGCTCCGCCCAGGGCATCCTGTTCACCCCCGCCGAGTTCCTCCGGGTCACCGGCGACGACGACCGCACCGCCGAGCTGGGCCGCTGGCTCCTGGAGGAGGCCGTGAAGCAGGCCGCCGACCGGGCCAGGGCCGGCCACCCCGTCGCCGTCTCCGTGCGGCTCTCCGCCACCCGGCTGCTCGACAAGGCCCTGCCCTACGGCTCCATCGAGGCGCTGCTGACCCGGCACGGGCTGCCCTCGGGGGCGCTGATGATCGAGGTCGCCGACAGCGACCCCCGGATCTCCTTCGACGAGCTGGAGCAGCGGCTCGTGGCCCTGCGCCGCCTCGGGGTGCGGATCGCCCTCGACGGCTTCGGCAGCGGATTCGCCGCGATCAACGCGCTGCGCCGGCTCCCCATCGACGTACTGAAACTCGACCGGAACCTGGTCGAGGGGGTGGTCGAATCGGCCAGACTGCACAAGATCACCAGCGGGCTGCTGCGGATCGCCTGCGACCTCGGCCTGCAGTCCGTCGCCGACGGGGTCGACGTCCCCGAGCAGGTCCTCGCGCTCCGCGCCATGGGCTGCACCCACGGCCAGGGCATGGCCTTCTCCGGTCCGCTGGACGAGTACCGGCTGCGACGCGCCCTGGTCCGCGGCCAGTTCCCCGTACCGGGCGTCCCCGGCCCCCGTACGGTGATGGCGGGGGGCTCGATCCCGCTGCTCACCGGATCACATGCTGAGACGCCCGTCCCACCCACTTGACACTTCATGCGTGCCGGAGAGAGGGTCAATGCCATGCGCACCCGAATTCTCGTACTTGGAAAGCGCGTCGGCTGAAGCAGAGTCACTCCACGACACTCTGCGGACCGCACCCGGCGCGCTCCCCTCGCTTGCCTCACGGCACGAGGGGTTTTTTGTTGCACTGACACCTCTCAAATCGCTGTAAAACACCCGCGAAAAAACACCCGCGAACACCCTCAGCTTCGAGAAGAGAATGCCGATGACCGAGCAGGCCACCGGGGCCCACCACCCGCAGCCGCGCGCCCGTAACGGCGGACAGCCGTCCGTCACCGTTGAGCACGTCACGGGCGCGCAGTCCCTCATCCGTTCTCTCGAGGAAGTCGGCGCCGACACGGTATTCGGCATTCCCGGCGGCGCGATCCTCCCCGCCTACGACCCGATGATGGACTCCACCCGGGTCCGCCACGTCCTGGTCCGCCACGAGCAGGGCGCCGGCCACGCCGCCACCGGGTACGCGCAGGCCACCGGCAAGGTCGGCGTCTGCATGGCCACCTCGGGCCCCGGCGCCACCAACCTGGTCACCCCGATCGCCGACGCGCACATGGACTCCGTGCCGCTCGTCGCGATCACCGGCCAGGTCGCCTCCAAGGCCATCGGCACCGACGCCTTCCAGGAAGCCGACATCTGCGGCATCACGATGCCGATCACGAAGCACAACTTCCTGGTCACCAAGGCCGAGGACATCCCGCACACCATCGCCGAGGCCTTCCACATCGCCTCCACCGGCCGCCCCGGCCCCGTCCTCGTCGACATCGCCAAGGACGCCCTCCAGGCGAAGACCACCTTCAGCTGGCCGCCCACCCAGGACCTGCCCGGCTACCGGCCCGTCACCAAGCCGCACGCCAAGCAGATCCGCGAAGCGGCCAAGCTGATCACCCAGGCCAAGCGCCCCGTGCTGTACGTCGGCGGCGGCGTCATCAAGGCCGGCGCCACCGCCGAGCTCAAGGTCCTCGCGGAGCTGACCGGAGCCCCCGTCACCACCACCCTGATGGCGCTGGGCTCCTTCCCCGACAGCCACCCGCTGCACGTGGGAATGCCGGGCATGCACGGTGCGGTCACCGCCGTCACCGCGCTGCAGAAGGCCGACCTGATCGTCGCCCTCGGAGCCCGCTTCGACGACCGCGTCACCGGCAAGCTGGACAGCTTCGCCCCGTACGCCAAGATCGTCCACGCCGACATCGACCCGGCCGAGATCGGCAAGAACCGCACCGCGGACGTCCCGATCGTGGGCGACGCCCGCGAGGTCCTGGCCGACCTGGTCCAGGCCGTCCAGGCCGAGCACACCGAGGGCAACACCGGCGACTACACCGCCTGGTGGAAGGACCTCAACCGCTGGCGCGACACCTACCCCCTGGGCTACGACCTGCCCGAGGACGGCAGCCTCTCCCCGCAGCAGGTCATCCAGCGCATCGGCAAGCTCGCCCCCGAGGGCACGATCTTCGCGGCGGGCGTCGGCCAGCACCAGATGTGGGCCTCCCACTTCATCGACTACGAGCAGCCCGCCACCTGGCTCAACAGCGGCGGCGCCGGAACGATGGGGTACGCGGTCCCTGCCGCCATGGGCGCCAAGGCAGGCATGCCCGACCGCACCGTCTGGGCCATCGACGGCGACGGCTGCTTCCAGATGACCAACCAGGAACTGACCACCTGCGCGCTCAACAACATCCCGATCAAGGTCGCCATCATCAACAACGGCGCCCTCGGGATGGTCCGCCAGTGGCAGACCCTCTTCTACAACCAGCGCTACTCCAACACCGTGCTGCACTCCGGCACGGACACGGACGGCGCCCCGGCCAAGGGCACCCGCGTCCCGGACTTCGTCAAGCTCTCCGAGGCCATGGGCTGCTACGCCATCCGCTGCGAGGACCCGGCCGACCTGGACAAGGTCATCGAAGAGGCCAACTCCATCAACGACCGCCCCGTCGTGATCGACTTCATCGTCCACGAGGACGCCATGGTCTGGCCGATGGTCGCCGCCGGCACCTCCAACGACGAGGTCCAGGCCGCCCGCGGCGTCCGCCCCGACTTCGGCGACAACGAAGACGACTGAGAGACAGAGAGAGAACGACTCCCATGTCCGAAAAGCACACGCTCTCCGTCCTGGTCGAGAACAAGCCAGGTGTCCTCGCCCGGATCACCGCCCTGTTCTCCCGGCGCGGCTTCAACATCGACTCGCTCGCGGTCGGTACCACCGAACACCCCGACATCTCCCGCATCACCATCGTCGTGAATGTCGAGGGCCTGCCCCTGGAGCAGGTGACCAAGCAGCTCAACAAGCTGGTCAACGTCCTGAAGATCGTCGAACTCGAGCCCGCCGCCGCGATCCAGCGGGAGCTCGTCCTGGTGAAGGTCCGCGCCGACAGCGAGACCCGCTCCCAGATCGTCGAGATCGTCCAGCTGTTCCGGGCCAAGACCGTCGACGTCTCCCCGGAGGCCGTCACGATCGAGGCGACCGGAGGGGCCGACAAGCTGGAGGCGATGCTCAAGATGCTGGAGCAGTACGGCATCAAGGAGCTCGTCCAGTCCGGCACCATCGCCATAGGGCGCGGCGCGCGCTCGATCACCGACCGGTCGCTGCGCGCCCTCGACCGCTCCGCCTGACCGGCGGCGGGACGCGCGCCCGCGCCGCTCGCATGGCGAGACCCGATCACGTACACGACGCCCCCGCCGTACGGTGGGACGTAACACCTGCACACCAAGGAGAAGACCCAGTGGCCGAGCTGTTCTACGACGACGATGCCGACCTGTCCATCATCCAGGGCCGCAAGGTCGCGGTTCTCGGATACGGCAGCCAGGGCCACGCCCACGCGCTGTCGCTCCGTGACTCCGGCGTCGACGTCCGCGTCGGTCTGCACGAGGGCTCGAAGTCCAAGGCCAAGGCCGAGGAGCAGGGCCTGCGCGTGGTGACCCCGTCCGAGGCCGCCGCCGAGGCCGACGTCATCATGATCCTCGTCCCGGACCCGATCCAGGCCCAGGTCTACGAGGAGTCCGTCAAGGACAACCTCAAGGACGGCGACGCGCTGTTCTTCGGCCACGGCCTGAACATCCGCTTCGGCTTCATCAAGCCGCCGGCGGGCGTCGACGTCTGCATGGTCGCCCCGAAGGGCCCCGGCCACCTGGTCCGCCGCCAGTACGAGGAGGGCCGCGGCGTTCCCTGCATCGTGGCCGTCGAGCAGGACGCCACGGGCAAGGGCCTGGAGCTGGCCCTGTCGTACGCCAAGGGCATCGGTGGCACGCGGGCCGGCGTCATCAAGACCACCTTCACCGAGGAGACCGAGACCGACCTCTTCGGTGAGCAGGCCGTCCTCTGCGGTGGCACCGCCGCCCTGGTCAAGGCCGGTTTCGAGACGCTGACCGAGGCGGGCTACCAGCCCGAGATCGCGTACTTCGAGTGCCTGCACGAGCTGAAGCTCATCGTCGACCTCATGTACGAGGGCGGCCTGGAGAAGATGCGCTGGTCCATCTCGGAGACCGCCGAGTGGGGCGACTACGTCACCGGCCCGCGGATCATCACCGACGCCACCAAGGCCGAGATGAAGAAGGTCCTCACCGAGATCCAGGACGGCACCTTCGCCAACGCCTGGATGGCCGAGTACCACAACGGTCTGCCCAAGTACAACGAGTACAAGAAGGCCGACAGCGACCACCTGCTGGAGACCACGGGCCGTGAGCTCCGCAAGCTCATGAGCTGGGTGAACGACGAAGAGGCCTAGGCCTCGGGGGAGCGGGGCGGGTCCAGGAGGGCCCGCCCCGCTCCGTATCGCCCGCCTCGCACCCCCGTGTCACTGCGGAATCCGGGTGCGAGCCGGTCGCGGAAGCGGTGGTTCCGTACGGGTGTACACCACGTCCACCCTCGTGCGGGTGATCCTTCCACCGGGGCGCAGTGGACGGCCCTCCGCACCACTACACTTCTCAACACATACACGCGTCAGGGCCCACAGTGTCGTGCGTCTACCACGCGGCTAGCCCCTCCACCGCCTGCGGCCGTCGGGACGGCCGTCCGCACTGGACTTGTGAGGACTCACGTGAGCTCGAAACCTGTCGTACTCATCGCTGAAGAGCTGTCGCCCGCAACGGTCGACGCCCTGGGTCCGGATTTCGAGATCCGGCACTGCAACGGCGCTGACCGCGCCGAACTCCTCCCCGCGATCGCCGACGTCGACGCCATCCTGGTGCGTTCCGCCACGAAGGTCGACGCCGAGGCGATCGCCGCCGCGAAGAAGCTCCGCGTGGTGGCCCGCGCGGGCGTCGGTCTGGACAACGTCGACGTCTCCTCGGCCACCAAGGCCGGCGTGATGGTCGTCAACGCCCCGACCTCCAACATCGTGACCGCCGCCGAGCTGGCCTGCGGTCTGCTGGTCGCCACCGCGCGCAACATCCCCCAGGCCAACTCCGCCCTGAAGAACGGCGAGTGGAAGCGCTCCAAGTACACCGGGGTCGAGCTCAGCGAGAAGGTCCTCGGCGTCGTCGGCCTCGGCCGCATCGGTGTCCTCGTCGCGCAGCGCATGTCGGCCTTCGGCATGAAGATCGTCGCGTACGACCCCTACGTCCAGCCCGCCCGCGCCGCGCAGATGGGCGTCAAGCTCCTCAGCCTGGACGAGCTCCTCGAAGTCGCCGACTTCATCACCGTGCACCTGCCCAAGACCCCCGAGACCCTCGGTCTCATCGGGGACGAGGCGCTGCACAAGGTGAAGCCCTCGGTCCGCATCGTCAACGCCGCGCGCGGCGGGATCGTCGACGAGGAGGCGCTGTACTCCGCACTCAAGGAGGGCCGCGTCGCCGGCGCCGGCCTCGATGTGTACGCGAAGGAGCCCTGCACGGACTCCCCGCTCTTCCAGTTCGACCAGGTCGTCTGCACCCCGCACCTCGGCGCCTCCACCGACGAGGCCCAGGAGAAGGCGGGCATCGCGGTCGCCAAGTCCGTCCGCCTCGCGCTCGCCGGTGAGCTGGTCCCGGACGCGGTCAACGTCCAGGGCGGCGTCATCGCCGAGGACGTACGCCCCGGCCTGCCGCTCGCCGAGAAGCTCGGCCGGATCTTCACCGCCCTCGCGGGCGAGGTCGCGGCCCGGCTCGACGTCGAGGTGTATGGCGAGATCACCCAGCACGACGTCAAGGTGCTGGAACTCTCGGCGCTCAAGGGCGTCTTCGAGGACGTCGTGGACGAGACCGTCTCCTACGTCAACGCCCCGCTCTTCGCCCAGGAGCGCGGTGTCGAGGTCCGCCTCACCACCAGCTCCGAGTCGCCCGACCACCGCAACGTGGTCACCGTCCGCGGCACGCTCTCCAGCGGCGAGGAGGTCGCGGTCTCCGGCACGCTGGCAGGCCCGAAGCACCTCCAGAAGATCGTGGCCATCGGCGAGCACGACGTGGACCTGGCGCTCGCCGACCACATGGTCGTCCTGCGTTACCAGGACCGTCCCGGTGTGGTCGGCGCGGTCGGCAAGATCCTCGGCGAGGCCGGTCTGAACATCGCGGGCATGCAGGTCTCGCGGGCGGCGGAGGGCGGCGAGGCCCTGGTCGTCCTCACCGTGGACGAGACCGTCCCGCAGACGGTGCTGACCGAGATCGGCGACGAGATCGGCGCCTCCTCGGCCCGTTCGGTGAACCTCACCGACTGACGCGGCCCGTTCGGTGAACCTCACCGACTGACGCGGCCCGTTCGGTGAACCTCACCGACTGACGCGGACCATAGACGCACGACCCCGGCTGCCGGGCGCCCCTTCGCCGGGGCGCCCGGCAGTTGTCTGCGTTCGGGGGCCAATCCGCCGCTATGGGCCCCGGGTTGGGTCCTGGGGCCCACGACGGGTGAGGGGCCCCGACCCTAGGGTGACCCGTTGTCATGTCACTCATGGGCACCGGGGGTCGGATCACGTATGTCTGCTGTCGGTGGCATACCCGTAGCGGGAGGCCCGGCTCCGGCCGCCGCCCCGCGGCGTGACCTCCCGGGCCCCCTCGCCGTGGTGCGGGTGCTGCTCCTCGTCCTGGTCGGGGCGACGGCCCTCGGCGCGATCGGCCTCTCCGGCTCCGCGATCGCCGCCGACGCCATGGGCGCGCAGGTGCTCGGCATCGTGCTGTACGCCTCCGCGCCCGGGGTGCTCTGCGCACTGCTGGCCTGGTACCTGCGGACGGGCGGCAGGCTCGTCCGGTGGGGGATCGTCGCCGCCCAGGTCTGGCTGATCGTCGGGGGCCTCGGCAACCTGGCGGACGGCTCACCGGACGGGTTCACGCAGCTGGTGCTGCCCGTCCTCATCCTGGTGCTGCTGAGCCGGCCGCAGAGCCGGGCGTGGTTCCTGCTGCCGCCCCGGGAGCGCGGGGAGCCGCCGAAGTTCTCGCTCCCGCACATGATCACCTGGCGCCGGGACCGGGGGCAGTCCGCGCTGGAGTACCTGGGCCTGGTCCTGATCGTCGTCGCGCTGATCGGGGCCCTGACGGTGGGCGGCCTCGGCGGCCGGATCACGGAGGGGCTCCAGTCGGCGATCTGCTCGCTGACCGGCAGCTCGTGCCCGGTCTCGGGCGGCAGCGGCTCCGTCGAGGCCGGGGACACGTCGGGCGGGACGGGGACGGACGGCGGTTCGGCGCAGGGAGCCGATGGGGGAGCGGACGGGGGCGCCGACGGCGGTACGTCCGGAGGCAGTTCCGGAGACAGCTCCGGAGGTACGGACGCGGGTTCCACCGTCACGGGCGGTACGGGAGCCTCCGGCGGCGACGCGACAGGCGGAACCGGAAGCACAGGCGGCACAGGCGGCACGGGTGGCACGGATGGCACCGGCGGCGACACGACCGGCGGCGAGACAACGGGCTCCACGGGCTCCACGGGCTCTGCAGGCTCCACGGGCTCCACCGGTTCCACGGGTTCCACGGGCTCCTCCGGCTCCACCTCCGGCTCCCCCGCAGGCGGCGGCACCGGAGGACCCGACGACGACGGCCGCCCCGGCACCGGCGAGGACACCTTCCCCGAGGGCAACGAGGAGCCCGAGGCCGCCTACGACGTACCCGCCTCCGCCGAAGGGGACGACGAGGGCGGCGGGGGAGAGGAAGCCAGCGAGCAGGAGGACTGCGGCGGCTGGGGCTTCTTCGGCTGCGCCTGGGACCGTACGACCCAGGTCTTCAAGGGCCTGGTGGTCGACGGAATCTGGGGCGACATCTCCGGGATCATCGACCTGTTCAAGCCCGAGACCTGGGCCGGACTCGCCGACTACGGCCGTCAGCTCGGCGACCAGTGGATGAAGGACTCCCAGGGCGCGGGCGACAAGTGGGGCGACGGCGACTACCTGGGTGCCGTCTGGGACTGGGGCAAGGCCTCCGTCAACACCGTGGTCACCGTCGGGGACGACGTCTTCGTCGGGGACGACGTCCGCGAGCGCTGGAACAACGGGGAGAAGACCCGGGCCGTCACCGATGTGATCTGGAACGTCGGCTCGCTCTTCATCCCCGGCTACAACGTCGCCAAGGTGGTCGGCAAGGCCGGGAAGCTCGGCAAGGTCGGCAAGGTGGCCTCCGAGCTCGCGGACGCGGCGAGCGACGCGGGTGCGGCGGCGCGCCGGGCCCGCAAGGCGGCGGAGGCGGGCGACCTCGACGGCGTACGCAAGGCGGCGAAGGAAGCCGACGAGGCGGCGGACAGCGCCGAGGACGCGGCGCGCCGCACCGGTTGCGCGATCGCTTCGGGGCCGCCCCTGGTGCGGTACGGGGGCGGAGGCGCCGGTGGAGTCCCCGGTGACGGTACGGGGGTGCTGGCGGCCGGTTCGCCGGGCCGGGTGGTCCTCGCGAACGCCGGGTGCGACGAGGCGGCCAAGAAGGCGGCGGCCGAGGCGCGGGCAGCCGAACGCGCCGCGCACCTGGAGCAGAAGCGCCTGGAGGAGCCGGAGCGGGCCCGCAAGGCCGCGCTGGACAAGAAGCAGTACCCCGAGCCGCAGCGCAACGACACCTCCGACCCGCGCAACTACAACCCGCCGTCCTGGGCGGACGACCTCGCGAGCCGCACGCTCGGTGACGCGGACGCGGGCGACGGCTACTGGGCGAGCCGGGACCGCAACCCCGCGCCGAACTGGAAGAACGAGTCCTGGCTCCGCTACCAGGAGCAGATCACCGGGACGAACAGGGGCCAGGAGTACGTCGTACCGCATCCGAGCGAGGGCAAGCCGGCCGTGGAGTACGACGGCTGGGACTCCTCCCGGCAGACGTACCTGGAGGCCAAGAACGGCTACGACAGCTACCTCTCCCAGTCCGACCCGGGCACGCTCACCCCGTCCGGCAAGGCCAAGTTCCTGGCGGAGGCCCGCGCCCAGGTGGAGGCGGCCCGCGGCAAGCCCGTGGAGTGGCACTTCTCGAACCCGGAGGTGGCGAAGGCGGCCCGCCAGGCGTTCCGGGAGGCGAGGCTGCCGGTCAAGGTGGTCCCGACGCCGGTGAAACCGGGCGACAGCACGAGGAAGCCCGGGGCCTTCGACGAGTAGCCGAGTAGCCTGCACGCGAGGGCGGCCCCGAGCGGTCCGGTGACGGAGGAGAGATCAGCATGCGACGTGTGGTGCGGGGCTTCTGGGGCCCGAGGCCGGAGCCGGCCGAGGCGCTGGCCGACCGTTGGCGGCGGACCCTGGACGGGCTCGCCGGGCTGGTCCCGGAGGCGGCGGACGCCTGGAGCCAGGTCCACGCCGACGGACCCGCGACGGCCATCACGGCCGACGGGGACGCCCTGCTCGGCGCGGTGCGCGCCGCCCAGGGCGCGGACGGCTGGTCGGACCTGACGGGTACCGGGCTGCGGCTGGTCGGCACGGGCACGCCGGGCTGGGAGGCGGAGGTCAGCGGAGTGGCGGGGGGTGCGCCGGAGTTCCTGCTCCAGTCGGTCGCCGTGGTGCTCCACGCGCCGGAGGACGCGCCCGTCCCCGAGGAGGACATCCTCGCGCTCCTCGCCCGGGTGTGGGAGCCGGACTTCGGCGATGTGAGCGACGACGACGTGCTGGACGCGCTGGAGGACGAGGCGGGGTTCTCGGTCGAGGACCCTGCCGTGGGCCGGGCCGGCTACCTCTCCCCGGCCCGCGCCGCCCTCGTACCGGAAGGACTTGAGGCGGTCGGCCAGGAACTCCCCGGCGGCGGACTGCTGTTGAGCGTCGCGGCCCCCGGCGACACCGCGACGGTGGTGCGCGTGTGCGAGCGCCTGCGCGAGGCGGGGGCCCTGGCGCCGCTGCCCCGCCCGATGGACCGGGCCGTCCTGTGACCCCCGCAGCCGTCCGTGCCGCTACCGGAGCTGCGCTGTGACCCCCGCAGCCGTCCGTGCCGCCGGAGCCGTGCTGTGACCTCCCGGGCGGGGGAGCCCTTCGTCCTGCCCCGGGCGGTCGCCGAGGCCGAGCAGCTCCTCGCCGCCCCCGTACCGCCCACCGGCCCCACCACCGCGCAGGGCGCCCCGGTGACGGGCGAGTGGTCCGCCACCGAGGGCGCGGGCTTCCGCATCGTGCCGCTCTGGGAGGGCGACCCGCTGACCGGCGTGTACGCCCCCGAGTGGAACGACGCCGAAGAGGCCGCCGATGCCCATCTGGCCGCCCTCGCGCAGGAGTTGGACCGACGCTGGGGTCCACACACCACCGTCCGACTGCACGTTCCGCTGCGCCGGTGGCTGAGCGGGGGCTCCCCCGTGGAGTCCCTGTTCCAGGCGCTGTTCGCCGTGGACCTTTACGGGGACCTGACCGTCTGGGGGCCGGTCGGTGCGGCCGGCCCGGGCGGCTCCGGCGACCGCTGGTTCGCCGTGACGGTCGGCCACAGCGACGGCGACGCGCCGCTCGTACTGGCCGCCCTGGTCAGCGAGGGACCGCTCACCGAGCCGGACGACGCGGGGTGGTGAACCACCGTCCCGCCGGGCGTGGCCGGGGCCGCTGGTAGGGTCCTGCGGCATCGCCCGGCATGTGATGGAGAGGGTCCATGAAGCTGCTCCCCCTGTTCCTCCGGCGGCCCATCGAAGCGGTGTACGAGCGCAGGCTGGCCAGCACCCTGGTGGGTCTGCCGCGCCCCCAGCACGTCGGGATCATGGTCGACGGCAACCGGCGCTGGGCCCGGAAGGCCGGGCACACGGACGTCCGGGAGGGCTACCGGGCGGGCGGCGCCAAGGTGACCACGTTCCTGGGCTGGTGCACGGCCGCCGGGATCGAGCACGTGACCCTCTTCATGCTCTCCGACGACAACCTGGGCCGCCCCGCCGAAGAGCTCGGCCCGCTGATCGAGGTCATCGAGGAGACCGTCCGGGACATCACCGCCGAGGGCCGGGACTGGGAGGTCCAGGTGATCGGCTCGCTCGACCTGCTGCCCGGCACCAGCGCCCAGGTGCTCAAGGAGGCCACCGCCGCGACGACCGGGCGCGGCGGGCTCAAGGTGGACGTGGCGGTCGGCTACGGCGGCCGGCGCGAGATCGTCGACGCGGTGAAGCGGGCCTTCGAGGAACACATGGCGGCGGGCGGCGACCCCGCCGAACTGGTCGCACGGTTCGAGATCGACGACATCTCCCGCCACCTCTACTCACCCGTGGCCGACCACACCGACTTCATCATCCGCACCTCCGGCGAGCAGCGGCTGTCCGGTTTCCTGCTCTGGCAGTCCGCCTACGCCGAGATGCACTGGGTGGACTGCTACTGGCCGGCCTTCCGGCACGTGGACTTCCTGCGCGCCCTGCGCTCGTACGCGAACCGGGAACGCCGCTTCGGCAAGTGACAGGCGCGCGGAGCCCTGCAACCGCACCCTCTACAGCCGCGCCCCCTTCAACGCCATGTGCAGCAGCAGCCGGTCCTCGCCGTCGCCCAGGTCGAGGCCGGTGATCTGCTCGATCCGGGAGAGCCGGTAGTAGAGCGTCTGGCGGTGGATGCCCAGCTCGCCCGCCGTCCGGCTCGCCTGGCCCGCGCAGTCCAGGAACACCTCCGCGGTGTGCGCCAGCTCCTTGTGCAGCGGCGTCAGCAGCGAGGCGACCGCCGGGTCGGCGGGGTCCGAGCCGGTGCCGGGGAGCGCGGTGAGCAGGCGGTACGGGCCGATCGCCGACCACCGGGCGACCGGGCCGAGGCGGGTCTCGGCGCGGGCCGCGCGGGCGGACGCCACCGCCTCCCGCCAGGAGACCGGCAGGGCGTCCAGGCCCCGGCGGGGCGCCGCGATCCCCCCGGTGGCCCCCGGGCCCGCCGACGTACGCAGCCGGTCCGCCGCGCTCGTCGCCGGGTCCAGCCGGTCCGCCGACCGCAGCCGGATCAGTGCGGCCAGCGACACGGGCCCGGCGGCCCCCGGCGCGGAGACCGTGGCCAGGGCGGCCGCCGAGGCCACGCCCCGTACCGACGGGGTGTCGTCGGCGCCCCACGGCGTCACGCACACCACCGCGTGCAGCCCCTCCGCGTCCTGGCCCAGCGCCTCCCGCAGCGCCGCGACCGCCGTGTCGTGCTGCCGCCCGGGGCCGGCCGCGAGCACCGCGCCGAACTCCCGCGAGAGGTCCGCGCCCGCTCGTGCCTCGTCGGCGAGCAGCGCCCCGATCCGGGCGGCGACCTCCATCGCGGCGGTCAGCTGCTCGTCGGTCGGCCCGGGGTCGGTGTCGAGCAGCCAGACGTAACCGAGGACGACACCCCGATGGCGTACGGGAAGGCAGACGCGGTCCCGGAAGACCCCGGCCTCCGGGGCGGCGGGGATGCGGACGGGGCCGGTGGCCCGGGTGATGCCGAACCCCTCGAACCAGGCGCGGACGGCGGGGGTGGAGCGGCGGGTCAGGATCGAGCGGGTGCGGACCGGGTCCATGGCGGTGTCGTCGTCGCTGTCGTGGGCCCCGAAGGCGACCAGTCCGAAGTCGCGGTTCTCCAGGGTGGCGGGGGCGCCGAGGAGGGCGGAGATCTCGTCGACCAGTTCCTGGTAATCGCCTGTCACTCCGCCATTCTCGCACCCCTCCCACCACCTCTTCATACACATGTCTGAGATGGCGGCCACGGATGCGTGACAGGTGTCGATGGCACAGGATCGGAGCGGTATCTAGATTTCACGGTGGTTATCCGTGCCGTACCGGTGTGTTCATGTCCGTACACATGCGTTCATGTATCCGCCGATGCGGCCCCTCGTCCGTACATTCGTGGAGGTGCCCCGTGCTGGGTCCCGTGATTCTCGCCGCATCGCGCAGCGACAAGATGCGCCGGTTCGTCTCGGCCGCGCCCGGCACCAAGCAGGTCGTGGACCGCTTCATCGCCGGGGAGAGCGTCGACCAGGTCGTGCCGATCGTCGAGGACGCCGCGGACAAGGGCCTGGAGGTCACGCTCGACGTCGTCGGCGAGGACATCACCACCCCCGCGCAGGCCGAGGCCGCCCGCGACGCGTACCTGGAGCTCATCGAGCGCCTCAAGGCACTCGACCTGGGCACCCGCGCCGAGATGTCCGTGAAGCTGTCCATGTTCGGCCAGGCGCTGGAGAACGGCCACGAGCTGGCCCTCGCCAATGTCCGCCCGGTCGTCGAGGCGGCCGCCGCCATCGGCACCACGGTCACCCTGGACGCCGAGGACCACACCACCCTCGACTCGATGTTCGCCATCCACGAGGAGCTGCGGAAGGACTTCCCGCAGACCGGCTGCGTCATCCAGTCCTACCTGTTCCGCACCGAGGACGACGCCCGCCGGCTGGCCGCCGCCGGCAGCCGCGTCCGCATCGTGAAGGGCGCCTACAAGGAGCCCGCCTCCGTCGCGTACCAGGACAAGGCCGAGATCGACAAGGCGTACGTCCGCGTCACCAGGATCCTGATGGAGGGTGAGGGCTACCCGATGATCGGGTCCCACGACCCCCGTCTCATCGCCATCGCCCAGGAGCTCGGCCGCCAGTCCGGGCGCAAACTGGATGAGTACGAGTTCCAGATGCTGTACGGCATCCGCAGCGACGAGCACATCCGGCTCGCGGCCGAGGGCCACCGGATGCGCGTCTACACGGCGTACGGCACCGACTGGTACGGGTACTTCATGCGCCGCCTCGCGGAGAAGCCGGCCAATCTGCTGTTCTTCGGCCGCTCGATTCTCACCAAGGGCTGAGACGGCCACCGGGCCGACCCACATCCCCGCCGACACCAAGGAGACAAGGCACTCATGGACGCCGTCACCCAGGTCCCCGCGCCGGTCAACGAGCCGGTTCACTCCTACGCCCCGGGCTCCCCGGAGCGCGCCCGCCTGGAGGTGAAGCTCAAGGAGCTCGCCGACAACCCGATCGACCTGCCGATGACCATCGGCGGCGAGAAGCGGATGGGTGGCGGTGAGCGGGTGAACGTCGTACAGCCGCACAACCACCAGGCCGTCATCGGCACCTTCGCCGGCGCCACGGAGCAGGACGCCCAGGACGCCATCGACGCGGCCCTCGCCGCCGCTCCGGCCTGGCGCGCGATGTCCTTCGACGACCGCGCGGCGATCATCCTGCGCGCCGCCGAGCTGCTGGCCGGCCCCTGGCGCGAGACGCTGGCCGCCTCCACCATGCTCGGCCAGTCCAAGACCGCCCAGCAGGCCGAGATCGACACCCCCTGCGAGCTCGTCGACTTCTGGCGCTTCAACGTGCACTACGCGCGCCAGATCCTCGCCGAGCAGCCCCCGGCGAACTCCCCGGGCGTGTGGAACCGCATGGACCACCGCCCGCTGGAGGGCTTCGTCTACGCGATCACGCCGTTCAACTTCACGGCCATCGCGGGCAACCTCCCCACCGCCCCCGCCCTTATGGGCAACGTCGTGGTGTGGAAGCCGTCCCCGACCCAGACCCACGCCGCCGTGCTGCTCATGCAGCTCCTGGAGGAGGCCGGTCTGCCCAAGGGCGTCATCAACCTGGTCACCGGTGACGGCATCGCCGTCTCCGAGGTGGCGCTGAACCACCGCGACCTGGCCGGCATCCACTTCACCGGCTCGACCCCCACCTTCCAGCACCTGTGGAAGACGGTCGGCAACAACATCGCCAACTACCGCACCTACCCGCGGCTCGTCGGCGAGACCGGCGGCAAGGACTTCGTCGTCGCGCACCCCAGCGCCGACCGCGCCGTGCTGAAGACCGCGCTGACCCGCGGCTCCTTCGAGTACCAGGGCCAGAAGTGCTCCGCGTCCTCCCGTGCGTACGTCCCCGCCTCCATCTGGAACTCCGGTTTCAAGGAGGAGTTCGCGGCCGAGGTCGACTCCATCACGATGGGTGACGTCACCGACCTGACGAACTTCATCGGGGCCGTCATCGACGAGCGCTCGTTCGCCAAGAACAAGGCCGCGATCGACCGCGCGAAGTCCGACCCGGCGTGCGAGATCGTCGCGGGCGGCACGTACGACGACTCGGTGGGCTACTTCGTCCGCCCGACCGTCATCGCCTGTTCCGACCCTTCGAGCGAGGTCTTCACGACCGAGTACTTCGGCCCGATCCTCGCGATCCACGTGTATGAGGACGAGAAGTACGACGCCATGCTGGAGCAGATGGAGTCGGTCTCCGACTACGCGCTCACCGGCTCGGTCATCGCGGGCGACCGCGCGGCCGCCGCGTACACGATGGACAAGCTCCGCTACGCCGCGGGCAACTTCTACATCAACGACAAGTCGACCGGCGCCGTCGTCGGCCAGCAGCCCTTCGGCGGCGGCCGTGCCTCCGGCACCTGCGACAAGGCGGGCGCCCCGCAGAACCTCCAGCGCTGGACCCTCACCCGGGCCATCAAGGAGACGCTGGTCGCGCCGACCGAGTACACCTACCCCCACCAGGGCTGACACCCTCCCCGGGGCGCCGCAGCACGACGCCCCGGGCCTCCCAGGGGCTCTCCGCAGCCGGGAGCCCCCTCAGAGCACCGCCCCCCGACCGGCCCCCCTGCCGGCCGGGGGGCGGTTTCCATGTGCTTCCCCTTCTACGGGGCCGGGCGCGGCCGCTCAGATCTCCACGAGCACCTGGTCCAGCGACTTGCGCACCAGGTCGGGGACCTCGCAGTCGTCCGACGGGTAGCCGACGGGGATCACGGCGAAAGCCTTCTCGTTCTCGGGCCGGTCCAGCACCTCGCCGAGGAAGCGCATCGGGCTCGGGGTGTGGATCAGCGCGGCGAGACCGGACAGGTGCAGGGCGGTGAGCAGCATCCCCACCGCGATGCCGACCGACTCGTCGACGTAGTAGTGCTTGCGCTTGGTGCCGTCCTCGCCCAGCCAGTAGCGCTGCTGGAACACCACGATCAGGGCGGGCGCGTCCGTCATATGGGCCTTGACCGCGTCGGTGCCCAGGGGGCGCAGCGCCGCGAGCCACTCCTCGCCGAGCCGCCCGTCGTAGCTCAGCTTCTCCTCCTGCTCGGCCGCCTCCCGGATCCGGCGGCGTACTTCGGGGTCCTTGACCAGGACGAAGGTCCACGGCTGCTGATGGGCGCCGGAGGGGGCGGTGGCCGCGCACGCGATGGCGTCGCGCAGCACCTGCCCGGGGACCGGGTCGGGGGAGAAGGCGCGGACGGTCCTGCGCTCGTCCATCCGCCGCCGCAGCCGGGCGGCGTGGGCCAGGGACGTCTTCTCGGCGATCCGCTCGGGGCGGTAGGGCGCGGGGCGGTACGGGTCGCCATGGGTGGGCGACCACTGCTGGGGCGTGGGTGCGGTGTCGGACATGGCCGCAGTGTGCGCGGCGGGCGCGGTCCGGGGGAAGCGGGGCTTCGGACAGGCGAGGGAGCCGGTCCCGGTCAGTGTCCGCTGACCGGGGTGATCCGTCCGCCCAGCGGGGCACCGGGCCACGCGGTCTTGTGGGTTAGGTAATGTCCATGTCAAATTCCTTCTCGGTACGTCCCCACACGTCACCCGAGAAGGAGCCCCCCATGAGACGCAACTCCCGCGCGCGCCTGGGCGTTTCCCTGCTGCTCGTCGCCGGCGCCCTCGGCCTCGGCGCCACCCCCTCCACCGCGGCCCCGGCCGATGCCCTCGCCGCCGCCCCCTCGGCGATCCCCGCCCCGTCCGCGTACGCGCTCGACGCCGCCGTCGAACGCCGGCTCGGGGCCGCCACCGCCGGCACCTACCTGGACCGGAAGACCGGCGAACTCGTCGTCACCGTCACCACCGACCGGGCCGAGGAGCAGGCCCGCGCCACCGGGGCCACCGTGCGCCGGGTGGCCCGCAGCGCCGCCCAGCTCGACGCGGTGGTGGAGACCCTGGAGGCCGAGGCGAAGATCACCGGCACCTCCTGGGGCATCGACCCGCGCAGCAACCAGGTCGCGGTCGAGGCCGACTCCTCCGTCTCCGAGCGGGACATGGCCCGCCTCGAAGCCGTCGCCGAGCGGCTCGGCGGCGCGGTGAGCATCAGCCGCGTACCCGGCGTCTTCCACCGCGAGGTGCTGGGCGGCGGAGCCATCTACGGCGGCGGCAGCCGCTGCTCGGCCGCCTTCAACGTCACCAAGGGCGGGGCCCGTTACTTCGTGACCGCCGGACACTGCACCAACATCTCCGCCAACTGGTCGGCCAGCTCGGGCGGTTCGGTCATCGGCGTCCGGGAGGGCACCAGCTTCCCGACCAACGACTACGGCATCGTCCGCTACACCGACGGCTCCTCGCCCGCCGGAACCGTCGACCTCTACAACGGCTCCACCCAGGACATCGCCTCCGCCGCCAACGCCGTCGTCGGCCAGGCGATCCGCAAGAGCGGCTCCACCACCAAGGTGACCTCCGGCACGGTCACCGCCGTCAACGTCACCGTCAACTACGGTGACGGGCCCGTCTACGGCATGGTCCGCACCACCGCCTGCTCGGCCGGCGGCGACAGCGGCGGCGCCCACTTCGCCGGATCCGTCGCCCTCGGCATCCACTCCGGCAGCTCCGGCTGCTCGGGCACGAGCGGCTCGGCCATCCACCAGCCGGTGGTCGAGGCGCTCTCCGCGTACGGCGTGACGGTGTACTGAGCCGTGAGCCCCGGGGTACGGAGCCGTCACGACCGGCTCCGTACCCCGCTTCGCCCCTGCGTGCCTGGTCGGAGCGGGTGCCTGGGAAACTGACTCCATGACCGAGCTCCCCGCGGTGCACGCCGCCCACACCTATGAGCTGACCGCGGCTGTACGGGACGAGATCCGCACCCTGCTGGACACCGCCTTCGACGGCGACTTCGGCGACGACGACTGGGAGCACTCCCTCGGCGGCGTCCACGCCCTGGTGCGCGACACCGGCGGGCTCCTCGTCGCCCACGGCTCGATCGTCCAGCGCCGGGTGCTCCACGACGGCCGCTCGCTGCGCGCCGGTTACGTCGAAGCCGTCGCCGTCCGCCCCGGCCGCCGCCGCCAGGGGCTCGGCCACCGGGTGATGGCCGCGCTGGAGCGGGTCGTCGACGGGGCCTACGAGTTCGGGGCCCTGTCCGCCTCCGACGCGGGCGCGGCGCTCTACGCGGCGCGCGGCTGGCAGGTGTGGCCGGGGAGCCTCGCCGCCCTCGGGCCGCACGGGACCGTGGCGCTGCCGGAGGAGGAGGGCTCCACCTACGTCCGCCCGGCCGCCGGCCACTTCCTGCCCGCGGCCGCGCACCCGCTCGTCTTCGACTGGCGCGACGGCGACCTGCTGTAGGGCGGGCGGGCAACAGCGGGCCGGAGGGCCTGAATCGGCGGGAGAGCCCGAGTCGGCCGCAGGGCTTCAGCCGGCGACCCGGATCAGCATCTTCCCGGTGTTCCCGCCCCGCAGCATCCCGAGGAACCCCTCCACCGTCCGCTCGAAGCCGTCCACCACCGTGACATCGGGGACGACCGCACCGCGTTGGATATGCGGCACCAGGAAGTCCTCCAACTCCTGCTGCACATCACGGTAGTTGCGCACCATCACCCCTTCCAGGCGCAGGCTCTTCTCCACGATGTCGAACAGGTTGCGCGGGGCGGCCGGCGGCTCGTGCGCCGAGTGGTACTGGGAGATGGCGCCGACCCACGCGATCCGCCCGTGCTCGCGGAGCACCGAGATCGCGCCCTCCAGATGGTCCCCGCCGACGTTGTCCACGTAGGCGTCGATACCGTCCGGTGCCGCCTTGGCCAGCAGCTCCCCGACCGGCCCGTCGTGGTAGTCGAACGCCACGTCGAATCCGAGCTCCCCGGTCAGCCGGGTCACCTTCGCGGGCGTTCCCGCGCTGCCGACGACCCGCCCGGCGCCGAGCAGCCGGGCCATGCGCCCCACCGCCGTACCGACCCCGCCCGCCGCCGCCGAGACGAAGAGGTCCTGCCCGGCCCGGAACTCCAGGGTCCGGGTGAGTGCCACATAGGCGGTGAGCCCGGTGCCGCCGAGGACCGACATGTAGGCGGTGAGCGGGACCCCGTCGTACGCGGGCACCTTGCGCACCCCGCCCTCGCCGGGCACCACCACGGCATGGGTCCGCCACCCCTCCCGGTGCAGGACGAGGTCGCCCTCCACGAACCCGGGTGTGCGGGAGGCCGTCACCCGGCCGAGGGCCCGGCCCTCCAGCGGGACGCCCAGCTCCCAGCCGCCGTCCATCTCCTCGCGGTGGTACGGGTCCACGGAGAGGTAGAGGTTCTCCACCACCGCCGTGCCGGGAGCGGGCTCCGGTACGGGGGACGTGTCGACGGAGAAGAGATCGGCCGTCGGGAAGCCGTGCGGGCGGGCGGCGAGGTGGAGGGTGCGCTGTGTCGTCATGCGGCTGACGTTAGGAGGGAACGCGGCGGCCGGGGAGGGGGTGGCATCGATGGAAGAATCGTTTCCATGAGCAGCTTTCATGGGCGAGGGCATGGGCATGGGCATGGTTCTGGGCATGGGCATGGGCATGGGCATGGGGCAGTGCATGGGCGCGGGCGTGCGCCCGGCCCCGGCCCTCACCGGGCGCGGGTGGCGCGATGACCGACCTCGCCCCGCAGGAGCTCCGCGTCATCGCCGCCGTAGCCGACGCACGCGGATTCTCCGCCGCCGCCCGGGACCTCGGCATGACGCAGTCCGCCGTCTCCCACTCCGTCCGTACCAGCGAGCGCCGGATCGGTGCCGTGCTCTTCGAGCGGGGCCGCCGGGGCGCCACGCCGACCCCGGCCGGTGACGTGGTCGCCGCCCACGCCCGGCGCATCCTGCGGCTGCTCGACGTGATGGGCACCGAGGCCCGGGGGATCGCCGCCGGGCCGGGCGGGACGGACACCGTGAGCGGGCCGCTGCGGATCGCCGCCTTCCGGAGCGCGGCTCTGCATCTGCTGCCGCCCGCCCTGGAACGCCTCACGGCCCGCCACCCCGGGGTGGAGCCGGTGGTGCGGATGGTGCGCGAGGTGGGGCGGGGCACGGCCGGGGAGGTGCTGGACGGGCGGGCCGATCTGGCCGTCGCGACGATCGGGACCACCTCGCCGGTGGAGCCGGGGCTGGTCGGCGGCGTACTGCTGGAGGAGGAGTACTCCCTGGTGCACCCGGCCGGGCACTCCGCGCCCCGGACGCTGCCGCTGGTCGACTGGGACGAGAACTGCACCTCGTACACGCGCGACTGGTGGGCGGCCCAGAGCTGGATCCCCGAGGCGACCGTGCAGGCCGAGGACGACGGAGCGGTGCTCTCGATGGTGTCCCGTGGTCTCGGCATGGCGATCATGCCCGGCCTGTCCCTGTACGGAGCACCCGACGGAATTCGGATCACTGCTCTCGGACCCGACCGCCCCACCCGCTCGATCGGCTACCTCACCACCCCTGAGCAGGCACGATCCCTCGCCGTACGGGCACTGATCCGGGAATTGCGGGCGGAGCGCGGGGGAGCGGCCGTCTCAGATAGTAGGAAGTCCGACTAACTGTGGAGACAGAGCGGCTCCGCTGTCCTAGCTTTGTAGGAGCCGAACGAATCGCTCGATCGAGCGACTGTGGCGGTTGCGGGCGCACGCCCTGAGCAGGTAACCCCTGCGGCGTACGCTCCCCGCTCCTTCCGGCACCTCGAAATCCGATCCCGGCCCGGCCTCGGCGCCGCACCACGATGTGCGGCCTGCCCCCGGCATCCATGCGATCTCAAGGAGTCGATCCATCATGGCCAACACCACCACCCGCCGCGTCCGTCACAGCTCCCGCCAGGCCGAGGCCGAGCGCAAGAACGCCGCCGCCGCCCTGCAGCGCGCCCTCGACCGCCGGGACAACGGCGGCTCGACCGGCCACTGAGCCGCCGGGGCCCGCGCGGCCGGAGAGACCCGCGCGCACACCACCCGCGCCCACGCACCGCTCGCCCCCACCCCGAGCATCCGGAACACCCCGCAAGCCCCGAACACGCTTGCGTCCGTCCGCATGGTGGACGTCGGATGTCATGGGGTGGGACGCACCGTTAGGCTTCCCGCATGTCTCGCAGCATCGATCTCGCAGTGATCCCCGGTGACGGAATCGGCCAGGAAGTTGTGGCCCAGGGCCTCAAAGTCCTCAACGCTGTCCTCCCGCAGGATGTGAAGCTGGAGACCAAGGAGTACGACCTTGGCGCCCAGCGCTGGCACCGCACCGGCGACACCCTCCCGGACGCGGAGCTGGAGGCGCTCAAGAACCACGACGCCATCCTCCTCGGCGCGATCGGTGACCCGTCCGTGCCGTCGGGCGTCCTGGAGCGCGGGCTGCTGCTGAAGCTGCGTTTCGCCTTCGACCACTTCATCAACCTGCGGCCGTCCAAGCTCTTCCCGAACACCGCGACCCCGCTCGCCGGCCGCCCCGACATCGACTTCGTCGTGGTCCGCGAGGGCACCGAGGGTCCGTACACGGGCAATGGCGGCTCGCTGCGCACCGGCACCCCCGCCGAGGTCGCCACCGAGGTCAGCGTCAACACGGCGTACGGCGTCGAGCGCGTGGTCCGGGACGCCTTCGAGCGCGCGGCCGCCCGCCCGCGCAAGAAGCTGACGCTGGTCCACAAGAACAACGTCCTCGTCTACGCCGGCCACCTGTGGAAGAACACCTTCGACCGGGTCGCCGCCGAATACCCGCAGGTCTCCACCGACTACCTGCACGTCGACGCCGCGACGATCTTCTTCGTCACCCAGCCGGAGCGCTTCGACGTCATCGTCACCGACAACCTCTTCGGTGACATCCTCACCGACCTCGCCGCCGCCGTGACCGGCGGTATCGGCCTGGCCGCCTCCGGCAACATCAACCCGACGGGCGCGTTCCCGTCGATGTTCGAGCCGGTCCACGGCTCCGCCCCCGACATCGCGGGGCAGGGCAAGGCCGACCCGACCGCCACGGTCCTCTCCGTCGCCCTCCTGCTGCGCCACCTCGGTTACGAGGCCGAGGCCGTGCGCATCGAGGACGCCGTCTCCGCCGACCTCGCGGA
Organism: Streptomyces microflavus; assembly: GCF_014650075.1. Classification (GTDB taxonomy): domain Bacteria; phylum Actinomycetota; class Actinomycetes; order Streptomycetales; family Streptomycetaceae; genus Streptomyces; species Streptomyces microflavus. Next base: position 456,531 of record NZ_BMUG01000004.1, read on the forward strand.
GCGCGACGGTGCCGCCACGCGTACGACCGACGAGATCGGCGACGCGCTCGCGGTACGCGTAGCGACCTGACCCGACGACTCCACTTCGAAGCCGCCGGGTCGCATCAGCGCCCGGCGGCTTCACCTGTGCGGCCCCCGGGTGCCACCATCAACCCCTGGACCGCATTCACACCATTTCGTGCCTGGCCCCCCGCAGGAGATAATCGAACGCGGGGCCGTGGCTCGCGGAAAGCTCGGACGTCCTAGGACCTGACCGAAAAGCGTCGGGCATGAACGGGCGTGGGCGCGGTCCATCACACACAAGACCGGTGAAGGACACGCACTCATGACGACGCCCACGATCGAGCTCAAGCCCTCCTCGAACCCGCTGTCCGACGCGGAGCGCGAGGCGATCCTGGCCAACCCCGGATTCGGCCGGCACTTCACCGATCACATGGTGACGATCCGCTGGACCGAGGGCCGCGGCTGGCACGACGCCGAGCTGGTCCCCTACGGCCCGCTGTCGATCGACCCCGCCAACATGACCCTGCACTACGCGCAGGAGATCTTCGAGGGGCTCAAGGCCTACCGCCAGCCCGACGGCTCGGTCGCCTCGTTCCGCCCGGACGCCAACGCCCGCCGCTTCCAGCGCTCCGCCGCCCGGCTGGCCATGCCCGAGCTGCCCGTCGAGACGTTCATCGAGGCGTGCGACGTGCTGGTGCAGCAGGACAAGGGATGGGTCCCGGCGCACGGCGGCGAGGAGTCGCTCTACCTGCGCCCGTTCATGATCGCCACGGAGGTCGGCCTCGGCGTGAAGCCGGCCAACGAATACCTCTTCCTGGTCATCGCCTCGCCCGCCGGCGCCTACTTCCCCGGCGGCGTGAAGCCCGTCTCCATCTGGCTCTCCGAGAACCGTGTCCGGGCCGTCCCCGGCGGCGTGGGCGACGCCAAGACCGGCGGCAACTACGCGGCCTCCCTCCTGGCCCAGGCCGAGGCCGCCGCGCACGGCTGCGCCCAGGTCGCCTACCTCGACGCCGTCGAGCACAAGTGGGTCGAGGAGCTCGGCGGCATGAACCTCTACTTCGTGTACGAGCAGGAGGACGGCTCCAAGAAGCTCATCACGCCCGCCCTCACCGGCTCCCTCCTCGCAGGCGTCACCCGCGACTCCCTCCTCAAGGTCGCCCGCGACCTCGGTTACGGCTCCGAGGAGGGCCGCGTCTCCATCGACCAGTGGCGCGACGACACCGCGAAGGGCACCCTCACGGAGGTCTTCGCCTGCGGCACCGCCGCCGTCATCACCCCCGTCGGCACCGTGAAGACCGCGAGCGGCGAGTGGACCCAGGGCGACGGCACGCCCGGCGAGGTCACCATGAAGCTGCGCGACCGCCTGCTGGACATCCAGCGAGGCATCGCCGAGGACACCCACGGCTGGATGCACCCGCTCGGCTAGGGCCTCCCGCCCCAGGAACAGGCCGCACCCGGCTCCCCGCCGGTGCGGCCTTTTCCGTACCGGCGAATAGAGCACCGCTCCAAGAGGTCCGTATGAAACTTCCGTACAGCCGAACCATACGGTTAGAGTGGCACTCTAATCAACGCGACCAGGAGCCCCCATGTCCGCCACCCCCGCCCCCTTCCGCATGCCCCCCGAGTGGGCCCCCCACGAGCGCACCTGGATGGCCTGGCCCGGGCCCAACCCCACCTTCGACTCCGACGCCGAGCTGGACGAGGCCCGCCGCGCCTGGGCCGCCGTCGCCCGCGCCGTACGCCGGTTCGAGCCGGTCACCATGGTCGTCGGGCCGGGGCAGGAGGAGGGGGCCGCCGCGATGCTCGGGCCCGGCGTCGAGCTGGTCGTCCGGCCCCTGGACGACGCCTGGATGCGGGACATCGGGCCCACCTTCGTCACCGACGGCCGCGCGCTCGCCGCCGTCGACTGGACGTTCAACGGCTGGGGCGCCCAGGGCTGGGCCCGCTGGGGGAGCGACCAGCACATCGCCCGGGCCGTCGCCGAGCTGACCGGCGTCCCCGCGCTCAGCTCCCCGCTCGTCAACGAGGGCGGCGCGATCCACGTCGACGGCGAGGGGACCGTCCTGCTCACCGAGACCGTCCAGCTCGGCAAGGAGCGCAACCCCGGCTGGATCCGTGAGCAGGTCGAGGCGGAGGTCCACGCCCGCCTCGGCACCCGGAAGGCGATCTGGCTGCCCCGGGGCCTGACCGGTGACTACGGGACGTACGGCACGCTCGGCCATGTCGACATCGTCGCCGCCTTCGTCCGCCCGGGCACCGTCGTCGCCCACGTCCAGCCGGACCCGGCCCACCCCGACCACGAGGTCACCAGGGAGCTGCTGGCCGTGCTGCGGGCCGCCACGGACGCCCAGGGGCGCCCGCTGGAGGTGGTCGAGGTGCCCGCGCCCACCGTGCTGCGCGACGAGGACGGGGAGTGGGTCGACTACTCCTACATCAACCACTACCTCTGCAACGACGGCGTGGTCCTCTGCGCCTTCGACGACCCGCGCGACGAGGAGGCCGCCGCGATCTTCCGGCGGCTCTTCCCGGACCGTACGGTGACCCTCGTCGATGCCCGTACGATCTTTGCCGGCGGTGGAGGCATCCACTGCATCACCCAGCAGCAGCCGAAGATCTGACCCCCCTCCCGAAAGCCGAGAGTCCGGTCCCATGACCCCCGCCACCCGCCGCACCCACCACGCCGCCCCGCCCCGCGAGGACGTCCTCGCCGCCGCCATGGCGACCGTCGCCGAACGCGGGCTCGACGGACTGACCATGGCGGGGCTCGGGCGCGAGGTGGGGATGAGCAGCGGGCACCTGCTCTACTACTTCCGCACCAAGGACGAACTGCTGCTCCAGACCCTGGAGTGGAGCGAGAACCGCCTGGGGGCCGAGCGCCGCGCCCTCCTCGCCGAGCCCGGGACCGCCCGCGAGCGGCTGGACGCGTACATCGACCTCTACCTCCCCGCCGGGCACCGTGACCCCCACTGGACGCTCTGGCTGGAGGTCTGGGGCCGCTCGCAGAACGCGGACGACGAGGCCCGCGCCCGGCAGGCCGCCATCGAGGGCGCCTGGCACCGGGACCTGGTGGCGCTGCTCGCCGAGGGGGTCTCGCGGGGGGAGTTCCGGGCGGTGGACGCCGACCGGTTCGCGACCCGGCTGCGGGCGCTGCTGGACGGGTTCAGCGTGCATGTGACGGTGGGGATCCCGGGGACGGGCCGGGAGCAGGTACTCGTACAGGCGGCGGAGTTCCTCGACGAGACGCTGACACCGGGGTCCTGGAAGAGCGATGCGACCGGCGTCACGACCGCATCCTGAGACACCGGCGTCACGGGGCGTTCACTGTGCGAGACTTCTGCCGTGTCCTCGTTCGTCATGATTATTGGCAGCAGGCGCGCCGGTCCGCAGTGACCGTCCCGTACCACCACGTACGGCGCGGCCATCGTGCCCCAGACCCGCGCGCAGACCTCTCGCACCCGCGAGGGGTTTTTTCGTTTTCCGGCCCACACCCGGGCCGGGCGGAGCGCGCGGGATGATGGGGGCAAGTGGAGCCCGATCGTCCGGATCCACTCATCCGACAGGAGTCAGACAGCATGACCACCAAGGCCAACGCCACCGACGACAGTTTCCATGTCTTCGACACCACACTGCGCGACGGTGCTCAGCGTGAGGGCATCAACCTGACGGTCGCCGACAAGCTGACCATCGCCCGGCACCTGGACACCTTCGGTGTCGGGTACATCGAGGGCGGCTGGCCGGGTGCCAACCCGCGCGACACGGAGTTCTTCGCCCGGGCCCAGCAGGAGATCGAGTTCGAGAACGCCCAGCTCGTGGCGTTCGGCGCGACCCGCAGGGCCGGTGGCAGGGCGGCCGAGGACCCCCAGGTGCAGGCGCTCCTGAACTCCGGCGCCCCGGTGATCACGCTGGTCGCCAAGGCGCACGACCGCCATGTCGAGCTGGCCCTGCGCACCACCCTGGAGGAGAACCTGGAGATGGTCCGCGACACCGTCTCCCACCTGCGGGAACAAGGGCGCAGGGTCTTCGTGGACTGCGAGCACTTCTTCGACGGCTACCGGGCGAACGCCGAGTACGCCAAGTCCGTGGTCCGTACCGCGTACGAGGCGGGCGCCGAGGTCGTCATCCTCTGCGACACCAACGGCGGCATGCTCCCCGCACAGATCCAGGCCGTCGTCTCCACCGTCATCGCCGACACCGGCGCCCGGCTCGGCATCCACGCCCAGGACGACACCGGATGTGCGGTCGCGAACACCCTGGCCGCCGTGGACGCCGGCGCCACCCACGTCCAGTGCACGGCCAACGGCTACGGCGAGCGGGTGGGCAACGCCAACCTCTTCCCGGTGGTCGCCGCCCTGGAGCTGAAGTACGGCATGAAGGTGCTCCCCGAGGGCGCCCTCGCCGAGATGACCCGGATCTCGCACGCCATCGCCGAGGTCGTCAACCTCACCCCCTCCACCCACCAGCCGTACGTGGGTGTCTCGGCCTTCGCCCACAAGGCCGGGCTGCACGCCTCGGCCATCAAGGTCGACCCCGACCTGTACCAGCACATCGACCCTGAGCTGGTCGGCAACACCATGCGGATGCTGGTCTCCGACATGGCGGGCCGCGCCTCCATCGAGCTGAAGGGCAAGGAGCTCGGCGTCGACCTCGGCGACGACCGCGCCCTGGTCGGCCGGGTCGTGGAGCGGGTCAAGGAGCGCGAACTCCAGGGCTACACCTACGAGGCCGCCGACGCCTCCTTCGAACTCCTGCTGCGCGGCGAGGTGGAGGGCCGGGCCCGGCGCTACTTCCGTACGGAGTCCTGGCGGGCGATCGTCGAGGACCGCCCCGACGGCACCCACGCCAACGAGGCCACCGTGAAGCTCTGGGCCAAGGGGGAGCGGATCGTTGCTACTGCTGAGGGCAACGGCCCGGTCAACGCGCTGGACCGCGCGCTGCGCGTCGCCCTGGAGCGGATCTACCCGCAGCTCGCCAAGCTGGAGCTGGTCGACTACAAGGTCCGCATCCTGGAGGGCCGCACGGGCACCGAGTCCACCACCCGGGTACTGATCACCACGGGCGACGGCGACGCCGACTGGGCCACCGTCGGGGTCGCCGAGAACGTCATCGCCGCGTCCTGGCAGGCGCTGGAGGACGCGTACACCTACGGTCTCCTGCGCGCGGGTGTGGAGCCCACGGAGTAGCGCCCCCCGGTCCGCCCACAAGAGGCCCATGAGAGCCGCCGCCCCCACCCCGGGGCGGCGGCTCTCATGCGTTCAAGAGGTGAACGCACAACGCGCCCTGCCTGGTCAGCAGATGGGTCCGGACCAATCTCGGTGTGAAGTATTGACGCCCCTGTGTCGGCGGGGTTAACTCCTGCCGCAACGCCGGTACCGGTTCCGGAACCGGTACCGGACGTGTCTCCCGGTATGTGTTCCGCAGCCCTGCCCCAGCCCTGCTCAGCCTGCCCCTGCCTGGTCCAACGGAGGCCCAGATGCGCGTCACCATCGCCGATGTCGCCCGTGAGGCCGGCGTCAGCAAGACGACCGTGTCCCGGGTCATCAACACCAAGGGCGAGGTGGACGGTTCCACCGCCGCCCGCGTTCGTGAAGTGATCGCACAGCTCGGCTATGTGCCCAGCTCCGGAGCCGTGGGCCTGGCCCGCGGCTCCAGCCGTACCGTCGGCATGCTGGTCCCCTCGCTGACCTGGCCGTGGATGGGCGAACTGCTCCAGGGCGTCGTCGACACCGTCGAGGCCGCCGACTACGGGCTGCTGCTGTTCACCTGCAACCGGGGCGCCGAGTCCGTCCAGCGCTTCACCACCCAGGTGTCGGCGCGCGCCTTCGACGGGCTCGTCGTCGTGGAGCCGGAGAACACCCTCAGCCACCTCACCACCCTGCACCGCGACGGCCTGCCGATCGTGCTCATCGACGACCGCGGCCACCACCCCGAATTCCCCTCCGTCGTGACCACCAACCACGAGGGAGGAGCGTCGGCGGCCCGCCACCTGCTCGCCGCCGGACGCTCCAGGCCCGTCGTCCTCACCGGCCCCCAGCACTTCGGCTGCGTACGGGACCGGCTCGGCGGATTCCGCTCGGTCCTGCCCGAAGTGCGCGTCGTCGAGGGGGACTTCACCGAACTCGGCGGCCGCCTCGCCATGGAGCGGCTGCTCGCCGAGGGCGTCGGCTTCGACTCGGTCTTCGCGCACAACGACATCAGCGCGGCCGGCGTGCTGCGGGCCCTGCGCGCCGCCGGACGCCGGGTCCCGGACGACATCGCGGTCGTCGGCTTCGACGACATCCCGATGGCCGAACACACCGAACCGCCCCTCACCACCGTGCGCCAGCCCACCCGCCGGATGGGTGAGACGGCGGCCCGGATGCTGCTCTCCCACCTCGGCGGCACGCCCGTACCGGACGGCCCGGCCGTGCTGCCCACCGAACTGGTCGTGCGCCACTCGGCGCCGTGACGGACCCGGCCGCCCGGCCGCGCCCCGCTTCGCCCCCTTCCGCCCGCCGGATCGCCCCGACCCGGCAGCCCTTTCCTGGAGTCGCCATGTCCGTACGCCGTCGCACCACGCTCAGAGCGGTCGCCGCAGCCACCGTCGTGATCGCTCTCGCCGCCGGCTGCTCGAACGCCAACTCGGGTGCCAACAAGGGCGGGGCCTCCGCCGCCGGCGTGCTGACCCTCGGCAAGCCGGACGGACCTCAGACCAACAACAGCAACCCGTTCCTCAACACCTCGGCGGGCGCCACCCTCGGCTACCGGTACATGATCTACGAGCCGCTGGCCATGACGAACATGATCAAGCCCACGGACAAGGCGGACCCCTGGCTCGCCACCGACTGGGAGTGGGAGGGCAACTTCACCAAGGTCACCTTCACCCTGGACGAGCGGGCGAAGTGGGCCGACGGCAAGCCCCTGACGGCGGCCGACGTGGAGTACACCTTCAACCTCCTGAAGAAGCACCCGGCGCTCAACGGCAACGGGATCCCCTTCGACGGGATCGCGGTCGAGGACGGGAAGGTCGTCCTGACCTTCAAGGAGTCCCAATTCGTCAACCAGAACAAGATCATCCAGACCTTCATCGTGCCCAAGCACATCTGGGAGAAGGTCGAGAACCCGGAGACCTGGCCCAACCGCACGCCCGTCGGCTCCGGCCCGTACAAGCTGAAGACGTTCACCCCGCAGACCACCACCCTGACCGCCACGCCGACCTACTGGAACGGCAGGACCAAGGTCAAGGAGCTGCGCTACACCGCGTACAACGACAACAGCGCCGCCACCACCGCGCTGGCCACCGGCAAGGTCGAGTGGTCCTTCGTCTTCATGCCGAACCACAAGCAGCTCTTCATCGACAAGGACCCCAAGAACCACAAGCTGTGGTTCCCCTCCGGCCTCGGTATCCACGGCCTCTGGTTCAACACCGCCCGCAAGCCCTTCGACAACCCGGCGTTGCGCAAGGCGATGGCGATGGTCGTCGACCGCAAGGCCATCCACATCCAGGCCCAGGCCACGCTCTACCCGGAGATCACCAACCCCACCGGCATCCCGCTCCCCGCCGGTGAGCCCTTCCTGGCCCCCGAGTACCAGAGCGCCAACACCGCGCCCGATGTCGCCGGAGCGAAGAAGCTGCTCGACGAGGCCGGCTTCAAGCTCAGCGGCGGCGTGCTCAAGGACCCGTCCGGCAAGCCGGTGACGCTCACCTTCACCGACCCGGCCGGCTGGAACGACTACATCACCGGGCTGGCGATCATCAAGGACAACATCAAGCAGCTCGGCATCGAGGCCAAGGTCAAGACCCAGACCGCCGAGGCGTGGGGCGTGGACGTGGCCAACGGCAACTTCGACGCCACCCTGCACTGGACCAACAGCGGTGCCACCCCGTACGACATGTACCAGAACATCATGGACGGCGCGATCCTCCAGCCCATCGGCAAGAGCTCGCAGACGGGCAACTTCGGCCGCTTCAAGAACGACGAGGCCACCGCCGCCCTGAAGGAGTACGCCAACGCCAAGGACGAGGGGACCCGCACCAAGGCGCTGCACCTCCTCCAGAAGATCTTCGTCGAGCAGGCCCCGGTCATCCCGACGGCCGCCGCGCCCATCGGCGCCGAGTACTCCACGAAGAACTGGATCGGCTGGCCCACCGAGGCCAACCCGTACGCCCCGCCGCAGCACACCCAGCCCAGCGCGCTGGAGATCGTGCTGAACCTCACGCCCGCCAAGTAAGTACGGGGAAGAACCGGCCATGACCACCGATCAGTCCGAGACCGTGCGCACCGGCACCGATGTGGTGCTGGAGGCGCGCGGGGTCACCAAGCACTTTCCCCTGCGCCGCACCGCGCGCGACCTGTTCGCCCGCAAGCGCCGCAGCGTCCACGCCGTCGACGACGTCTCGCTCCAGCTCAGGCGCGGCACCGTCACGGCCCTGGTGGGGGAGTCCGGCTCGGGCAAGTCCACCGTCGCCCGCCTGCTCGCCCAGCTCTACCCGCTCACCTCGGGCGAGATACGGCTGGGCGGCACGCCGGTGAAGGCCGGTCGTGGCCGGTCCTTCCGCCGCTACGTACGCCGGGTCCAGCTGATCTTCCAGGACCCGTTCGCCTCGCTGAACCCGGTGCACACCGTGCGCTACCACCTGACCCGCGCCCTGAAGATCCACGACCGGGCGGGCAACGGCGACAAGGAGCTGGAACAGGCCCTGGCCGATCTGCTGAACCGGGTCCAGCTCACTCCGCCGCAGCAGTTCCTGGACAAGTTCCCGCACGAGCTCTCCGGCGGGCAGCGCCAGCGCGTCGCCATCGCCCGCGCGCTCGGCGCCGACCCGCAGGTCCTTCTGGCCGACGAGCCGGTCTCGATGCTCGACGTGTCGATCCGGCTCGGCGTCCTCAACCTGCTGCGGGACCTGAAGGAGCGCCTGCACCTGGCGATCCTCTACATCACCCACGACATCGCCTCCGCCCGCTACTTCGCCGACACCACCCTGGTGATGTACGCGGGGAGGATCGTCGAGGGCGGTGACAGCGAGACCGTCACCCAGCGCCCCGCCCACCCCTACACCCAGCTCCTCATCGCCTCCGCGCCCGACCCCGACCGGATCGTCGCCCAGGAGGAACAGGAGGAGACCGGCACCGGCGAGCCACCCTCCCTCATCGCCCCGCCGGCCGGCTGCCGCTTCCACCCCCGCTGCCCGAAGGCCATGGAGCGCTGCCGCACCGAACTCCCGCCGCGCTTCGACCTGGCGGACGGACAGTGGGCGGCCTGCTGGCTCTACGAGGGCACGAACGTGAACACGGCCACGGCAGCCAAGGAGGCCTCCCGGTGAAGTACCTCCTCCAACGGCTCGCGTTCTACGCCGTCACCGCCTGGGCCGCCATCACCATCAACTTCCTCATCCCACGCCTGATGCCCGGCGACCCCGTCCAGGCGCTGCTCAGCCGCTACCAGGGCCAGCTCGACACCAAGGCCATCGACTCCCTCAAGGCCCTCTTCGGCCTCGACGAGCAGCAGTCGCTCTGGCAGCAGTACACCGACTACTGGGCCCACCTCCTCGACGGCGACCTCGGCCTCTCCTTCACCTTCTTCCCGACCCCGGTCAGCGAGGTGATCGTCCAGTCCCTGCCGTGGACGCTCGCCCTGGTCGGCGTCACCACCCTGCTCAGCTTCGTCCTCGGCACCGGCATCGGCGTCTACAGCGGCTGGAAGCGCGGCTCGTGGCTGGACGGACTGCTGCCTGTCACCACCTTCATCTCCTCCATCCCCTACTTCTGGCTCGGCCTCATCGCCATCGCCCTGTTCGCCGAGAAGTGGTCCCTCTTCCCGAACTCCGGCGGTTACGACAACAGCCTCGTCCCGGCCTTCGACTGGCCGTTCATCTCCAGCGCGCTCTACCACGCGTTCCTCCCCGGCGTGACGATCGTGCTCTCCGCCGTGGCCGGCTGGATCCTCGGCATGCGGAACATGATGGTCACCGTCTCCTCCGAGGACTACGTGATGGTCGCGCAGGCCAAGGGGCTCTCCGAGCGGCGCGTCATGTTCGGCTACGCGGCCCGCAACGCGGTCCTCCCCAACATCTCCGGCTTCGCCCTCTCCCTGGGCTTCATCGTCGGCGGCACACTGCTGGTCGAGATGGTCTTCACCTACCCGGGCATCGGCTTCCAGCTGCTCCAGGCCGTCGGCGCCAAGGACTACCCGCTGATGCAGGGCGTCTTCCTGATCATCACGCTCTCCGTCCTGGCAGCGAACCTGCTCGCCGACCTCGTCTACGCCGCCCTCGACCCCCGCACCCGGAAGGAGGCGTAGACCTCGTGTCCATCACCGCCACCGATGTCGCCGTCCTGGACGGCGCGCCCGCACCCGAGGCTCCCACCCGCCGGGCCCGGCTCCGGTTCCTGCGCGGGGGCAAGACCCGTACCGGGCTGCTCATGCTCGCGTTCTTCGTCCTGCTGGCCGTCATCGGCCCGTGGATCGCCCCGTACGACCCCGATGCGATGAGCGACCAGCTCCTCCGGCCCCCGTCCGGGGACCACTGGTTCGGCACCACCCACACCGGGCAGGACGTCTTCTCCCAGATCCTCGTCGGCACCCGGGGAGTACTGATCGTCGGGTTCGTCGCGGCGGTCATCGCCACCGTGCTCTCCGTCCTCATCGGGGTCACCGCCGGATTCATCGGCGGGGCCATCGACGAGATCCTCTCCGCGCTCGCCAACATCTTCCTGGTGCTGCCCGGCCTCCCGTTGATCATCATCGTCGCGAGCTTCGTCCCGGACACCGGCGACCTGCTCATCGCCTTCGCCATCGCCCTGACCTCCTGGGCCTGGGGATCACGCATCCTGCGTGCCCAGACGCTGTCGCTGCGCCGCCGCGACTACGTGGAGGCCGCCCGCGCCACCGGCGAGTCGACCTGGCGGATCATCCTCTTCGAGATCATGCCGAACCTCACCGCCGTGATCGCATCCGGCTTCGTCGGCACGGTCATCTTCGCCGTCCTCACCGAGATCACCCTCGCCTTCATCGGGGTTGCGGACATCTCGCACTGGAACTGGGGCACGGTCCTCTTCTGGGCCCAGTCCAACCAGGCCCTCGCCCAGGGAGCCTGGTGGTGGTTCGTCCCGGCCGGCCTCTGCATCGCCCTGCTGGGCACCGCGCTCGCCCTCATCAACTTCGGCATCGACGAGTTCGTCAACCCGCGGCTGCGCACCGCCACCGGCTCCTCCCGGAAGGTGAAGATGCGCGTCGGCTTCACCCCCGTCGCCCGCAAGCCCCTGGACGGAGACCACCGGTCCCTGAACGGCGATCACCGCAAGCACAGCAGCAAGGAGCCGCGCACATGAGCGCCGAGCCGGTCCTCACCATCAGCGGACTGAATGTCGATTACGGCACCGACGAGCGGGCCGTGCACGCCCTGCGGGACATCGACCTCACCCTCCACCGGGGCGAAGTCCTCGGCCTGGCAGGGGAGTCGGGGTCCGGGAAGTCGACCCTCGCCTACGCCGTGACCCGGCTGCTCCAGCCGCCCGGGGTGATCACCGGGGGAGACGTCCACTACCACCGGCCGGGCGGCGACCGCCTCGACATCCTCTCGCTCTCCCCGGAGCAGCTGCGCGCCTTCCGCTGGCAGGAGCTGTCCATCGTGTTCCAGGGGGCGATGAACTCCCTCAACCCGGTGCACACCGTCCACAGCCAGCTCACCGACGTCCTGAAGGCCCACCGCCCCGACCTGAAGAAGGCCCAACGCACCGACCGGGCGAAGGAGTTGCTCAGCCTCGTCGGGATCTCCGCCGACCGGCTGGCCGCCTACCCGCACCAGCTCTCCGGCGGAATGCGCCAGCGCGTGATGATCGCGATGGCGCTCGCCCTGGAACCCGAGATCGTCATCATGGACGAGCCGACGACCGCGCTCGACGTCGTGATGCAGCGCCAGATCCTGCGGCGGCTCGTCCAGTTGAGGGAACAGCTCAACTTCTCGGTCGTGTTCATCACCCACGACATCTCGCTCCTGATCGAATTCTCGGACCGGATCGCGATCATGTACGGGGGCCGCATCGTGGAGGAGGCGGGCGCGGCGGAGATCTACCGCGACCCCCGCCACCCCTACAGCGACGGGCTGCTCCACTCCTTCCCCGCGCTCCACGGCCCGCGCCGCGAGCTGACCGGCATCCCCGGCTCGCCCCCGCACCTGTCCGCGATGCCCACCGGCTGCGCCTTCCACCCACGCTGCGGCAAGGCGTTCGAGCCGTGCGACGTACGGGTCCCGCTGCTGGCCGCCCCCGCCCAGTCGCCGGCCGACGACCGCCGCACGGTCGCCTGCCACCTGCACGCCTGACCAGGCCCACCCGAACAGGCCCCTCCCTACGTACGGAGACCGGATGAACCTCGCCACCACCCCGCAGCGAATCCTCCGTCCCACCGCGGTACGCGGGCTCCCGGCCGGCTTCCGCTGGGGCGTCGCCACCTCCTCGTACCAGATCGAGGGAGCCGCCGCCGAGGACGGCCGCACCCCCTCCATCTGGGACACCTTCTGCCGGGTGCCCGGTGCCGTAGAGGGCGGCGAGAACGGGGATGTGGCCTGCGACCACTACCACCGGATGCCCGAGGACGTGGAGCTGATCGCGGGCCTCGGCGTCGACACGTACCGCTTCTCGCTGGCCTGGCCCCGCATCCAGCCGGGCGGCCGGGGCCCGGCCAACGCGAAGGGGCTCGACTTCTACAAGCGGCTGGTCGACGAGCTCCAGGGGCGGGGCGTCACCCCCTGGATCACCCTCTACCACTGGGACCTGCCGCAGGAGCTGGAGGACGCGGGCGGCTGGCCCGCACGGGACACCGCACTGCGGTTCGCGGAGTACGCCTCCCTCGCGTACGAGGCCCTCGGCGACCGGGTCGAGCACTGGACCACGCTCAACGAGCCCTGGTGCTCGGCGGTGCTCGGTTACGCGGAAGGCGTCCACGCTCCCGGCCGCAAGGACTTCGGTGCCTCCCTGCACGCCGTCCACCACCTGCTCCTGGGCCACGGCCTGGCGGCGGGGGCGATGCGGGAGGCGGCGGGGAGCAACCCCCTGGAGCTCGGCATCACCCTCAACCTGGGCACCGCGACCCCGCAGACCCCGAGCGAGGCCGACCGGGAGGCGTGCCGCCGCGCCGACGGCATGGGCACCCGCCTCTACCTGGACCCGATCGTCCACGGCCGCTACCCCGAGGACGTCGTCGCGGACCTGGCCGCCCGGAACATCGAACTCCCCGTCCAGGAAGGCGACCTGGCCGCCATCTCCACACCCCTCGATGTCCTCGGCGTCAACTTCTACCGGGGCATGCAGTTCTCCGGTGTCACCGAGGACGGATCGCCGGCCGACGCCGAAGGGCTGCCCGTGGTCCGGGTGGTGGAGCGCGATCTGCCGCGTACGGCCATGGACTGGGAGATCACGCCGACCGAACTCACCCACCTGCTGGTCCGGTTGGAGAGGGACTACGGACTCCCGACCGTCATCACCGAGAACGGCGCCGCCTTCGACGACACGGTGGCCGACGACGGCTCGGTCCCCGACGCCGACCGCACCGCCTACCTCGCCGACCACATCGACGCCGTCGTCGCTGCCCGCGCCGAAGGGGCCGACGTCCGGGGCTACTTCGCCTGGTCGCTGATGGACAACTTCGAGTGGGCCTACGGCTACGACAAGCGCTTCGGCATCGTCCGCGTCGACTACGACACCCAGACCCGCACGCTCAAGGACAGCGCCAAGTGGTACCGCGACACGATCCGGCTCACCCGGGACGAGACCGCCCAGCGCGACGGCACCGCCTAGCACGCCGCCCCCGACTCGCCGACACGTTCGGAAACCCCGGAAACCCCGGAAACCCGCACCCGAGAAGAGAGCGCTCCCAAATGTCCCGCACCCCGTACTCCCGCCCACGCAAGGGCCGAAGCAGACCCGCCACGGCCGCCCTGGCCGCAGCCGCGGTCCTGGCCACGCTGCTCGCCGGAGCCGCGCCCAGCCAGGCCGCCGCCGACGACCCGGCCCCCGTCCTCGTCGACCGCTTCGAGGGTGAGGTGCCGCTCGGCAACAACCCGCCCGCCGACGCCATCTTCACCTGGGGCGGCGACGCGGACGACCACCCGCAGCTGAAGCTGGCCGAGCGCGCCGACGCGCCCGAGGGCGATCAGGTCCTCGAAGGCAGCTACGACATCAGCGCGTACGGCGGGTTCAGCCACGAGTTCGCCGTGGACACCCCGCCCCGGAACTGGACCGCGCACAAGGGCATCCGCTTCTGGTGGTACGGCCAGAACACCGCGCCCCTGCCGCCCGGTTCGGGCAAGCGGATCCACTTCGAGATCAAGGACGGCGGCGCGAACGGCGGCGCCTCCGAGCTGTGGACCACCTCCTTCACCGACGACTGGGAAGGCTGGCAGCTGGTCGAGATCCCGTTCGCGGACTTCGTCTACCGGGCCGACTACCAGCCCGTCGGCGGCATCGACCAGATCCTCGGCCTGAACGAGATGTGGGGCTACGCCCTCACCCTGCCCGGCGGCGCGCCCGGCACCTTCGCCCTGGACGCCGTCGAGCTGTACGGCAAGGCCGACCCGGCGCTGACCGCGAGCGTGGTCACCGACACGGCCGTCCGCCCGGTGAAGAACGGCAGCAGCGCCGACCTCACCCTCTCCGTCGCCACCACCGGCTCCGTCCCCACGGAGGAGCCGATCACCGTCACGTACGCCACCGAGGGCGGCACAGCGGTCGCGGGCAAGGACTACACCCCGGTCACCGGCAGCCACACCTTCCCCGCCGGCACCGCGTCCGGCACCACGCACAAGGTCACCGTCCGCACCGCGAAGGCGTCCAAGCCTGCCGAGGCGAAGACGATCCCGCTGGAGCTGACCGTCACCGGCGCCAAGGCCCCCAAGGAGAACCCGCAGGTCGTCATCGACGCCCACGGACTCCCGTACCAGAACGCCAAGTTGCCGGTGAAGCAGCGCGTCGCGGACCTGCTCTCCCGCCTCTCGCCCGCCGAGAAGGCCGGCCAGATGACCCAGGCCGAGCGCAACGCGCTGCGCGCCCCCGGTGACATCGCCGCCTACGACCTCGGCTCGCTGCTCTCCGGCGGCGGCTCGGTCCCCACCCCCAACACGGCCGCCGCCTGGGCCAAGATGGTCGACGCCTACCAGCTGCGCGCCCAGGCCACCCGCTTCCAGATCCCGCTGATCTACGGCGTGGACGCGGTGCACGGCCACAACAACGTCGTCGGCGCGACGATCATGCCGCACAACATCGGCATCGGCGCGGGCCGTGACCCCAGGAGCGCGGAGAAGACGGGCGCGATCACCGCGAAGGAAGTCCGTTCCACCGGCGTCCCGTGGGACTTCGCGCCCTGCGTCTGCGTGACGCGCGACGAGCGCTGGGGCCGCTCCTACGAGGCCTTCGGTGAGGACCCGGCCCTGGTCGAGGCCATGGAGACGGTCATCCAGGGCATGCAGGGCGCCCCCTCCGGCAAGGACCTGCACCGCAACGACAAGGTGCTCGGCAGCGCCAAGCACTTCGTCGGGGACGGCGGCACCGAGTACGGCTCCGCCACCACCGGGTCGTACACGATCGACCAGGGCATCACCAAGGTCACCCGCCAGGAGCTGGAGGCAGTACATCTGTCGCCGTTCGCGGAGTCGGTCAAGCGGGGCGTCGGCACGATCATGCCGTCGTACTCCTCGCTCGACATCCTGGGCGACGACCAGGGCCCGGTGAAGATGCACGCCAACGCCGAGATGATCAACGGCGTCCTCAAGGACCGGATGGGCTTCGAGGGCTTCGTCATCAGCGATTGGCAGGCCATCGACCAGATCCCCGGCGACTACCCGAGCGACGTCCGTACGTCGATCAACGCCGGACTCGACATGATCATGGTCCCGACGGCGTACCAGGAGTTCACCAAGACGCTGAAGGACGAGGTCGCGGCGGGCCGGATCAGCGAGGCCCGGATCGACGACGCGGTCTCCCGCATCCTCACCCAGAAGTTCCGCCTCGGCCTCTTCGAGAAGCCGTACGCGGACACCACCCACCTGGACAAGGTCGGCTCGGCCGAGCACCGCGCGGTGGCCCGTGAAGCGGTCGCCAAGTCCCAGGTGCTGCTGAAGAACGAGGGAGCGGTCCTCCCGCTCAAGCCGGACCAGAAGGTGTACGTCGCCGGGTCCAACGCCGACGACATCGGCAACCAGGCCGGCGGCTGGACGATCAGCTGGCAGGGCTCCTCCGGGAAGACCACCCCGGGCACCACGATCCTGGAGGGCATGAAGAAGGCGGCGAAGACCCCCGAGTCCGTCACCTACTCCAAGGACGCCTCCGCCGCCACGGACGGTCACGACGTCGGTGTCGTGGTCGTCGGTGAGACCCCGTACGCCGAAGGCATCGGGGACGTCGGCAACGGCCACGACCTGGTGCTGACGGCCGCCGACAAGGCAGCGGTCGACAAGGTCTGCGCGGCCATGAAGTGCGCGGTCCTCATCGTCTCGGGCCGCCCGCAGCTCATCGGAGACCAGCTCGGGAAGATCAACGCGCTGGTGGCCTCCTGGCTGCCGGGCTCCGAGGGCGACGGCGTGGCCGACGTCCTGTACGGCAAGCGCGCCTTCACCGGGCAGCTCCCGGTGACCTGGCCGAAGTCGGAGGCGCAGGTCCCGATCAACGTGGGAGACGCGGCCTACGACCCGCAGTTCCCGTACGGCTGGGGCCTGACCACCCTGAAGAAGCCCCCGGCCGGCGGGGAGCTGACCCTCGCGGCGCTCGCACTCGCCGCCCAGGTCGCCGAGAAGGCGCACCTGGGGAAGACCCCGGCGGGCAAGGCGATCGTGGACCAGGCCCGGCTGCTGGTCCAGCAGAAGATCAACGGGAAGTTCACCCAGGCGGTCTCCAAGCCGTTCGCGGAGGCGGACCACCTGCTGCTCACCGGTGATCTGACCGGAGCGGTGGCCAAGCTGCGTACGGCGTACCGCGCCGCGTAACTCTCCGTAACAGTGCTCTCCAGGCGGGCGACGGCGTTCGTCGCCCGTCTGGAGTAGCGTTAAGTATGAGGAAAAGGCTCTTCCCCGCGCTGCTGGCGGGCCTGCTGCTCATCATCACGGCAGCTGCTCTCGCCCTGACCTCCCCCGCGTCCGCCGCCCCCGCGGCGACCATCACCGACGCCGCCCAGGCCCTGCGCGAAGACCCGGTCTACGTCGACCCGGGCGCCCGCGATCAGCTCTCCGTCGCTGACGAGAAGGCCCTGGAAGCCACCATCCAGAACGCGGACAAGCCGGTCTTCATCGCCGTGCTGCCCGCCACCGAGGCCTTCCCCGAGGAAGGCCTCCTCCAGACCCTGCGCAACGACACCGGCATCACCGGCGTCTACGCGATACGCCTCGGCGACGGCTTCGACGCGGGCGCGGACCCGCAGGTCATGCCCGTCCGCGCGGTCGACAACCTCACCGCATCCGTGAAGAACCCCGCCACCGACACCGACGCCTCGGCCCAGCTCAACGCCTTCGCGGACCGGGCCGTCGAACAGGCCCGGGGCACCGCCCCCGCCTCCTGGTCCGGCGGCGGAGGCGCGGCCGACGACACCGGCGCCCCGGTCTCCGGCCTGATCACGCTCGGCGCCCTGGTGGCGGCGGGCGGCGCGGGCGCCTTCGCGCTCTCCCGCCGCAACAAGCGCCGCAAGGCGGAGGAGGAGCGCGCCGCCCTCGACAAGCTCCGGGTCGTCGTGGACGAGGACATCACCGCGTACGGCGAAACGCTGGAACGCCTGGACTTCCACCCCGCCGAACCGGGCGCCGACGACACCATGCGCGGCGACTACGAACGGGCCCTGGACTCCTACGAGAGCGCCAAGACCCGGATGGATAAGGCCGAGCACCCCTCGGACGTCCGCGGAGTCACCCAGTCCCTGGAGGACGGCCGCTACTCCCTCGCGGTCCTGGAGGCCCGCCGCACCGGCACGGCGATACCGGCCCGCCGCCCGCCCTGCTTCTTCGACCCGCGCCACGGCCCCGCGGTCACGGAGGTCCTGTGGACCCCGTCCGGCGGGGCGTCCCGCGAGGTCCCCGTCTGCGGCGCGGACGAGGCCCGGCTCAGCCGGGGCGAGGACCCCATGAGCCGTACGGTCGACGTCGGCGACGGCAACCGCCGCCCGTACTGGGAGGCGGGCCCGGCCTACGGCCCCTGGGCCGGCGGCTACTTCGGCGGCGGCCTGCTCCCCGGCCTCCTGGTCGGCACCATGCTCGGCTCGATGCTCGCCACCCCGGCGTACGCCTCCGAGTACGGCGGCGGTGACTTCGGCGGCGGCGCGGGCGGCGAATGGGGCGGCGGCGACTTCTCCGGTTCCGACTTCGACTCCTCCGGCTTCGGCGGGGGAGGCGGCTTCGGGGACGGCGGAGGCTTCGGCGGCGGTGACTTCGGCGGCGGCTTCTGACCACCCCCGCGGCCTCCGGCTACCGCACCGACCACCAGACGAGCACCCCACCGAGCACGATCAGCAGACACAGCACCGCGTTGGTCCGCTTGTAGTCGACGAGTACGGCGGCGAACTCGCGGAGCGTGGCGTTGGGCCAGAAGTACGCGGCCGTGGGCGAGCCCACCACCTGCCCCCGGATCCGCACCCGGCGGGCGGTGAGGGCGGCCCGGAAGGCGTGGTAGTTGTTCGTGACGACGACGCACCGGTAGTCGGGCTTCGCCTTCTCCATGATCGCCTTGCTGAACCGGAGGTTCTCCTCGGTCGTCGTCGACCGGTCCTCCCGCTCGATGAGATGGGCCGGAAACCCCTCGGCCACCAGATGGTCGGCCATGGCGTGCGACTCCGGCAGATCCTCGTCGGGGCCCTGCCCGCCCGAGGTGATGAGCACGGGCGAGCCCCCGCGCCTGGCCAGCCGCGCGTGCACGGCCTGCCCCCGCTTCAGCCGGCTCGCCAGCAGCGGCGGCACGGTGGAGCCACCGATGAGCCCCGAGCCGAGCACCACCACGAAGTCGGCCTTGCGGCGGACCCGCAGCCGCCCGTAGAGGAACGCGTAACAGACGAAGCACAGGAACAGGAACGAGAAGTAGAGCGCCAGCCCACCGGCGGCCGCCGCCACCCCGGTCAGCACCGGGGTACGCACCACCACGGCGGCCACCAGCAGCGCGACGACCCCGACGATGGCGAGGGCGGCGGCCAGCGAGAGCAGGTTGGACGGGCTCCTGCCCTCCTTGCGCAGCATCCGTACGCCGTTGACGAACAGGAAGTACGTCAGCAGAAGGACGGCCACCGCCCCCACCACCAGCAACGACCAGGCCGCGACCACCCCCGAGGCGGACTCGGACCGGATGAGCTCGTACAGCCAGGCGGCCAGGGCACAGAGCACGGCAAGCCCCAGGACGACGGCGTTGCTGAACTTCCTGCGGTCGTGGAGCACGCTCACGCAGAAGACGAGGAGGAGGAGCGCCGCGGGGGCGTAGACCAGCATGCGCACAGGGTAGGGGGCGGGGCCCGGGCGGCCGACGGGGAGGCGGGCCCCGGCAGCGGCGGGGAGCGGCCGCTGTGCCAGGCTGCGGCGCATGGGGTGGACATTCAAACTGCACGGCGGCATCGCGGCCGCGCTGAGCACCGTACTTCTGGCGCTGGCCGCACTGACGTGGGCGCCGGGAACCGTGGGGTGGTTCGAGCCGCAGTGGACGGTGGCGGTGGCGTTCGTGCCGGCCTTCCTGATCTGCGTAGCGGCGATAGGGCGCATGATCCTGGCGAGCGGGGACAAGCACGCACTGTGGCAGGCGTTCCGGTGCCTCCCCGGCAGGGTGCAGGCGGGACTCGGGGCCTTGGCCGTGGCGGGCGTGGTCATTGTGGCGATCCACGCGGCGGGGTCGGAGCCGGGGAGGCTGCAGGACGCGGAGAAGAGGGACGGCCGGTACTACGCCTTCGACCCGAGGCCGGATACGCGCGGCACGGTCGAGATCTCGAAGAGCGAGTACCTGGCCCTGCTGCCGGAGAGCCGCCGGATCTTCATCGTGATCCCGGGCGTGCTGCTCGCCGGTGCCTCCTGCGCCGTGCTGACCGCAGGGGAGCTGCGCCGGGCGGACCGGGGCGTCGCGGCCCGGTGACCCCCACAGCCGGTACCCCGGAAATCCGGGGCGTGCCCTTTCCGGGCGCTGAGCCGTTGAACCCGGCATGAAGAAGCGAAGCGTTCTCGCCGTCGTCACTCTCGCCACCGGAGCGGTCATCGCCGCGATCTCCCCGCCCCCCGGCGGCGGGGACACGGCCCACGCGGCCGAACCGCCCATCAGCCTGGGCGCGCTGGACAACGTCAGCGAACTCGGCACCCTGGTCGACGGCGCGGCGGAGACGACCTCCTCCACCGCGGGCACGGTGACCACCACCCTCTCCGACGCCCGGTTCAGCTGAACCGACCGGCGGTAGGAGGCGGCCCACCGGGAACATCCGGCGGGCCGCCTCTCGCATGTCCGGCCGCGAGAGGACTGAAGGGACCGACAGGACCGAGACGTCCGACGGGGCTCGGGCGCGGAGCCCGGTACGTCACCGTACTCCCGGCCCCGCTACTCCGCCGCACGCTCGGGGCGGGTCACGAGCCGGGGCGGGGCGAGCCGATCCCGTACGAGCGGATGAGGCGGGCCAGTTGGCGGCCCGCCGCCAGGAGGGGTTCCTCGCTCCGGTTGACCTGGGCGGTGACTTCGGCGCCCTCCACGGCGCTGATGACGGTGGTCGCCAGCTCCCGGGCGTCCTGTGCCGGGAACCCGCAGCCCACCAACTTGTCGAGGACGAGCCGCTCCCAGCTGTTCAGCGCGTCGGCGCACGCCTGCTGGATGTCCGAGTCGGCGCCGAGCGTCTCCAGTGCCGCCGCCGTGACCGGGCAGCCGTCGACCCAGCCCGATTCCCTGAGCCCGGCGGCGAGTTGGCGGGTGCAGGAGAGCACGGCCTCCGCCGGATCGTCCTCACCGTCCAGGGCCCCTTTCAGGAGCGCCGCGAATTCCTGGTCGCTGTACCGGATCGCGGCGACGGCGACGGCTTCCTTGCCGCCAGGGAAGAAGTGGTAGATCGAGCCGAGCGTGGACTGCGACTCCGTGGCGATCTGCTTGATGCCGGTGCCGACATACCCCTGCCGCTGGAGAAGACGCGCGGCCGCCACGACGATCCGCTCCCGGGTGCTGGTCTCGGTCTGCATGCCGTCACTGTAGCGGGCACTAAGTAGAGCGTTCGTTCCAGAGCTGTGTTAGCTTCACGGCACGTTCTAAATAGAGCGTTCGTTTTAGTGGTGGAGGAATGTCATGAGCAGCGCGCGGCAGCAACAGCAGTCGGTGACCGTCATCGGGCTCGGCCCCATGGGCCGGGCGATGGTCGCGGCCTTACTCGACCGGCAGTACGCGGTCACCGTCTGGAACCGCACCCCCTCCCGCGCGGGCGACCTGGTGGCCCGGGGCGCGGTCCTCGCGCCGAGCCCCGCCGAGGCCATCGCCGCGAACGGGGCGGTCGTCATCAGCCTCACGGATTACGCGGCGGTGTACGACGTACTGGAGGCCGCCGCCCCCGCCCTTCAGGACCGGGCCCTGCTCAACCTCACCTCCGCCACGCCCGAGGAGGCCCGCGCCGGAGCCCGCTGGGCGGCCGGGCACGGGGCCGTACAGCTCACCGGTGGCGTCAACTCCCCGCCCTCCGGCATCGGGAAGCCCGAGTCCTCCACCTTCTACAGCGGGCCGCGCGAGGTGTTCGACCGGCACAGGCCGCTGCTCGAAGCGCTGACGGGCCGGGCCGACCACCGGGGCGAGGACCCGGGGCACGCCGCGCTGCTCTACCAGATCGGCGTGGGCATGTTCTGGACCTCCATGCTGAGCTACTGGCAGGCCATCGCCCTGGCCCGCGCGAACGGCCTGACGGCGGCCGACATCCTGCCGCACGCCGACGACACGGCGAACTCCCTCACCCAGTTCTTCGCCTTCTACACGGACCGCATCGACGCCGTCGAGCACACCGGCGATGTCGACCGTCTCGCCATGGGAATGGCGAGCGTCGAACACGTCCTGCGGACCAACGCCGACGCGGGCGTCGACACGGCCCTCCCGGCGGCCGTCGTCGACCTGTTCCGACGGGGAATGGAGGCGGGGCACGCCACGGACAGCTTCTCGGCCCTCGTGGAGGTGATGGGGAAGCCGACCGATCCGGGCACGGACGGTCGGGTCGGGCAGGCTGGTCCCTTCCTACGGTGAGCGGGAAAGGAAGGCGGGACAGGGTTGCTGGAACGACTGAACGAGGCCATGGAGTACATCGAGTCCCATCTCGGTGAGCGCATCGAGGCCGCGGAGCCGGCGCGCATCGCGATGACCTCGGAGTACCACTTCCGCCGGATGTTCTCCGCGCTGGCGGGCGTTCCGCTCGCGGAGTACATCCGCCGACGCCGTATGACGCTCGCGGGCGCCGAGGTGCTCGGCGACCCGGACCGGACGCTGCTGGACGTGGCGGTGCGGTACGGCTACGACACGGGGGAGGGCTTCGCCCGCGCCTTCCGTGCTGTGCACGGCATCGGACCCGGCGAGGCGAGACGTACCGGCGCGGTTCTGCGGTCCCAGCAACGCCTGACCTTCCGGCTCGTCGTCGAAGGGAGCAGTGCCATGCGCTACAGGCTGGTGGAGAAGGAGGAGTTCCGTGTGGTGGGGAGGAAAGCACGCGTACCGCTGATCCACGAGGGACCGAATCAAGCCATCGCGGAGTTCATCCGTGGCATCGGACGGGAGGAGCTGGACCGCATCGCGGCCCTCTCGGACCAGGAGCCGGCCGGGTTGCTGGGGGTGAGTGACCAGCTCGATCCCAGCCGTGCGGAAGGCACCGAACTGGACTACTACCACGGGGTGGTGACGGGCCCCCAGGACCCTCCGGCAGACCTGGACTCCCTCCGCGTACCGGCCGGTTCCTGGGCGGTGTTCGAGAGTGAGGGCCCGTTCCCGCAGGCCCTCCAGTACCTCTGGCGGGACGTGTTCACGCAGTGGTTCCCCTCGAACCCGTACGCCTCCCGGCCCGGCCCGGAGATCCTGCGGGTGCGGCTGTACGAGGAGGGGAAGCGGGCGGAGGCGGAGCTCTGGATCCCGGTGGAGCGGTCGGACCGCGGGCCGATCGCGTAGGCGGAAAAACGCCGGTTTACGGCCAGGGGGCATATGCGCTCCCTTGATGGTCCAGACCTATTGTGCGGGGGCTCGCCACTCGCTAGCTTTCTCTCGGCGGCGCGCGCCGATCGGTTCGGCTCTACCCATTCACTGATGCACAGTCATGTGCGTTGACTGAAAACGGAGTTACCGACATGCGTACACGTATCACCACGCTCGCGGTCACGGCAGTCGCGGCGGCCGCGATGGTCCTCGGCACGGCCTCCACCGCGTCGGCTGTGGGCGGCGGCTACACGATCCGCGGCCATTACGCGTCCCAGGCGGACTGTCAGGCCGCCGGGGCGGCCGGCGCCGCCGCCCACATCTGGAGCCCGCTCTACATCTGCAACCCGTACGCGGCCAAGCCCGGCGTCTACGAGCTGTGGGTGCGCTACTAGACCGTCCCGCGCCCACGAGAACCGCCCCGCTTCCGGCCGAGTGCCGGGGGCGGGGCGGGTGTGTGCAATGGCTTGAAATGCTCCTGTTGGTGCGTTTTCGGCAGGTGCTGTCAGGGAATGATCCGCAGCGGAAGCGAAATCGCTTGCTCGTGAATTGAGTAGCGAACCTTTTCCGGGGGTGGGCATGGGGGCGTTTTTGATGCTTCTCGCAGGTTTAGGCGGCTTAGTTGGATGGTGCGCCTTCGTCCTGGGGCGGCGAAATCGTACAGAGAATTTCGATGGGTTGCTCATCGAGCAGGACGCCACACAGCGAGCGCGGCGGGCGCGGCGGGATATGCGTTAGACGCGAACTCAGGCTCGCGCCCTGCCAGAGCGCCTACCCCAGGTGCGCCGGGGCCTGTGTCAATGCGGCGGAGCTCCCTGCGTACGGCTCAGAGAGCGGTGCCACTGTGCACGAAGGCGCTCCAGGCGGCGGGCTCGACGGTGAGGACGGGACCGTCGGTCACCTTGGAGTCGCGGATGTGGACGGCGGAGGGGTGGGCGGCTACCTCTACGCAGTTGCCGCCCTGGTCGCTGCTGTAGCTGGACTTGTGCCAGTGGTAGGCGACTTCGACGCAGTCTCCGCCGTCGCCGTTGCTGTGGCTGGACTTGAACCAGTGGAGGGCTGCGGGTCCGGGGGCGGGGTGTGCTGCGCGGGGCATGTCTCTCCAAGCAGTGCGTCAAGCAGTGCGTCCAGTAGCCGGGTGCTCTCCGCGACGGTGAGCGCCTGGGATCGCAGCATCCCATACCTCTGCATAAGTGCGCTGACGTCGGCGGGTTCGTCGTACAGCTCTCCACGCAGCTGGCCATCGACGTAGACGAGCCCGTCGTGGTCGGGCGTCTCCAGCAGAACGAGCGGCCCCGCGAGCCCGGCGTGCCGAGGAGAGTCCCGGGGCATGATCTGAATGGTGACGAACGGCAGATCCATGCAGCGCCGCAGGTGCAGAAGCTGCTCCCGCATCACTTCGGGGTCGCCCAGCTGGGCGTGCAGGATGCTCTCTTCCAGGATGAAGTGGAGGATAGGCCGGGGCTTGCGCTCCAGGATCTTCTGGCGGCCGAGCCGGTCCGCCACCCGCTTCTCGATCTCCTCCTCTTCGAGCGGTGGGTAGTTGCAGCCGAAGATGAAGCGAGCGTAGGCCTCGGTCTGGAGCAGTCCAGGGATGAGCTGCGACTGGTACGAGAACAGGCTCACCGCGTCCTGCTCGTACTGCACGAAGTCCTTGACCAGTGCCTGGTAGCGCTCCTTCCTCGGGATCCTCTCCACCGCCACGCGCAATACACCCTTGGTTTCCAGCAGTTCATCGAGCTGGATGGCCAGATCCAACTGAAGTGCCCGTCGCCCCTGTTCGATGGAGGCGATGGTGTCCTCGCCGACTCTTAGCCGCTCGGCCAAGGCGGCCTGGGTCAGGCCGGCGAGTTTGCGGAAGTGGCGCAGCTGCGCGCCTACCAGCTGCCACGAAGTGACCCGCCCGATGCCGCTCTGCTTTCCCGGTTGCATGAGATGGCTCTCCCCCGATTGGTGCCGCTGTCTACCCGTCAGAACCCGTACAAAAGCTTTGTACGTCTCTCCGCTCTGCTTCAGAGTAGTTACTCCGTGTGAGCGTGGAACCATGAACGAGACAACCCAACTCCCTTACTTCCGCACCGCCTTCTACTGCCGCGACCGCAGCTCGGTCCCGGTCGTACGCAGGTTCACCCGCAAGGCTCTGATCGATTGGGAGTGCGAGGACCGGGCGTATGACGTACTGCTCTGCGTAACCGAACTGGCGACCAACGCCCTCCGCCATGGCGTCCCGCCGGGCCGCGGGTTCCGGGTCCTGATCTTCCTGGAGCGGATGGAGAGGGCCCTCCGGATCGAGCTGCACGACAGTGGCGACGGCGAGGTCCGGGCGGCGGACGGCTGGCCGGATGTGGAGGACGAGGGTGGCCGGGGACTGCTGCTGGTCTCGGCGCTGGCGGACAAGTGGGGGGTGGCGGAGCGGAACCCCGGCAAGATCGTGTGGTGCGAGTTCAACCTCGGGTGACCTTGCTGTTTCGGCAAGTGTATTTGTCGTTTCGTCCGCCCTGCGCGCACTATCTCCACCAACTGGAGGTGGTCCGTATGACCGATATGAAGCAGCAGCGGTACGACGTGGTGATCGTGGGCGGCGGGGCGGCCGGCCTGAGCGGGGCGCTGACCCTGGCGCGGGCCCGGCGCTCGGTGCTGGTGATCGATGCGGAGGAGCCCCGCAACGCTCCCGCGTCCCATGTGCACAACTACCTGGGCCGCGAGTCGACCCCGCCGGGCGAGCTCCTGGCGATCGGCCGGGGCGAGGTGGCCGGGTACGGCGGGGAGATCGTCGAGGGCCGGGTGGCCTCGGCCGAGCGGCTGCCGGGGGAGGGGGCGCGGGGCTTCCGGGTGGTGACGGAGGACGGCTCCACGGTCGAGGCGCGCAGGCTCCTGGTGACGACGGGGCTCGTGGACGAGCTGCCGCCCGTACCGGGTCTTGCGGAGCGCTGGGGCCGTGAGGTGCTGCACTGCCCGTACTGCCACGGCCGCGAGGTGGCGGACCGCCCGGTCGGGGTGCTGTCCGTCGGCCCCCTCGCCGTACATCAGGCCCTGATGTGGCGGCAGTGGACCGACGACGTCACCCTTTTCCGCCACACGGGCCCGGAGCCGACGGACGAGGAGTACGAGCAGCTCGCCGCGCGGGGCGTGGCAGTGGTGGACGGCGAGGTGACGGGCCTGGAGGTCACGGACGACCGCTTCACCGGCGTACGCCTGGCGGGCGGCCGGGTGGTCCCGCGCGAGGCCCTGGTGATCCAGGCCCGTTTCACCGCGCGTTCAGCCGTACTCGAATCGCTGGGCCTGGTCCCGGTCGCGCAGGAGATGGGCGGTGAGGTGATCGGTACGTACATCCCCACCGACCCGTTCGGCGCGACGGAGGTCCCCGGTGTCTGGGCGGCGGGCAACGTCACCCGCCTCACCGAACAGGTCATCGGCGCTGCTGCTGCCGGGCTCATGGCGGCGAGCGCGATCAACGGCGACCTGATCGGTGAGGACACCCGTGACGCGGTGGAGGCACGGCGACGCGGCTGAGCGGGTGCTGGTCCTAGAACAGGGCCGACAGGAGGTCCCGCACCCAGCCGAAGAACGAATGGACCAGCACCGCCAGCAGTACCAGGATCCCCAGGATCACGACGGTGACCCAGGAGCAACTGCCCCCGGGGCCCGCATCGGGTTCGTCCCGCCCGCCCAGGTCCGCATCGAACAGATCCACGGCTGCCCCACCCCGCCCCATCGCGCTTCACTCATCACCGGAGCCCCCCCGGCTCCGTGGGGTGAACTCTCGCACGACGGGGGCCGGGTGGCGGAGGCGGTGTCGTACTCAGGAAGGTGGTGGGAGGTACTCAAGCACGACCGGGTCGAACTGTGCGTCGTCCACCTCTGGTCAGGAATTCTCCGGTGGATGCACCGTCCCTGCAGGGGCGATCTGCGGATTCGAGAATGGCCGATTCCTCTCCGGAGGCCCATGAAAGGGTGTGCCGGGAAATCTTCGGCCTGTCAGAATCCGGCGCATGTCAGTCCGATACCCGCGCCCCCTGCGTCCCGCTGACCGCGTCGGCGTCACATCTCCGTCGAGTGGCGTCCCGAAGGAGCTTCAGGGGCGCCTCGACGTGGCGATCCGCGAGGTGGAGGCCCGGGGGTACGAGGTGGTGGTCGGGCACTGCATGAGCGGTGACGGTCATGTCAGTGCCCCGGCGGCCGACCGCGCCGCCGAGCTGACGGCGATGCTGACGGACCCCGGCATCAGGGCCGTGGTGCCGCCCTGGGGCGGGGAGACGGCGATCGACCTGCTGCCTCTGCTGGACTGGGACCGCCTGCGTGAGGCCGAGCCCACCTGGCTGGTCGGGTTCTCCGACCTGTCTACCGTCATGACGCCGTTCACCCTCCTCACGGGAACGGCCACCGTGCACGGCAACAACCTCATGGACACGCCCTACCGGGTGCCCGAGGGGCTCTCGTCGTGGCTCGACATCGTCTCCGCACCTGTGGGGCACCGCTTCACGCAGATGCCTCCCGGCCGCTACCGGGCCACGGGCTGGGACGACTACCGCGCCCGACCCGACGTACGCACGTACACCCTCGACACACCCGGCGGGTGGACGCGGCTGGACGGCGAGGGGGATGTGGAGGCCGAGGGGCGCCTGATCGGGGGCTGTATCGAGATGCTCTGCAACCTCGCGGGAACGGCCTGCCTCGACGTCTCCGCGTTCGCGCGGGCCGAGTCGCCGCAGGGGCTCCTCGTCTACGTCGAAGCGGGTGGCGACGACGCCTTCGCCATCTGCAGGAACCTGCACGGGATGCGACTGGCCGGCTTCTTCGACACGGCGAACGCGATCCTCGTCGGCCGGACCTCGGCACCCGGCACCGATTCGCTCACCCAGCACGAGGCGGTACTCGACGCACTCGGCTCCCTGAACGTGCCCATCATCGCCGATGTGGAGTGCGGGCACGTTCCGCCGTACCTGCCGATCGTCAATGGGGCGCGCGGCCGGGTCGTCCACACCTCCACCCGCAGCGAGCTGACCCAGACGCTGGGCTGACGCCGTGGGCCGGCTTCCGTGCCCCGGGTCGCTCAGGTGCGCGGCTCGCGCCACATCCCCCACAGCCTCGGGCCGCCGTCGCCCGGGAGCCGGAACTCCTCGCGCAGGGTGAAGCCGAAGTGTTCGTAGACGGGGAGGTTGGAGGCCTTGGAGGACTCCAGGTAGACGGGCTGCCCGGCCGCGTCGGCCTTCGCCAGGCCCGAGCGGAGGAGGCGGGCCCCGTGGCCCTGGCCCTGGGCGGCAGGGTCCGCGCCGATCAACGCCAGGGACCAGTGCGGTTCCTGGGGTGTGTGGCCGGCGGCCGTCATGACGGCGTCCCGGAAGAGGTCGGCCCGGTCGCCGAGGATCCGGCGCAGTTCCTCGATGGTCTCCGCGTCGGGAACGGCCTTCGCCTGCGCCTCCGGCGCCACCCAGAACGCGGCCGCGGCCCCGGTGCGCTCGCACACGCCGTGGTGGACGTACTGCCGGGTGAAGAGCGTGGTGAAGTAGCGGCCCAGCGCCGCCTCGCGGGATGCGGCATCGGGGAGGAACCAGCGCATCATCGGGTCGTCGTCGAAGGCGAGGGCCAGGGTGCGGCTGATGTCCGGAGCGTCGTCGGCCGTGGCCGGACGCGGCGTGTTCGATATCGGCATAAAAGCTATTCTGCACACGATGATCTTGGGCGGTGGGGGAGGGGTGCCGGTTCAGGATCCGGCGGCGGGTGGCGGCTTTGCGCCGGATCACGATCCATTTCCAGCAAGTGGCGTGCGGGGCAGGGGGGTTGAGGGGAATCTTTCAACGCCTCAACTCACCTACCCGAAGGGTTACCCCTCATGGCCGACGTGCTCCGTAAGCTCCTCGTACCTGCCCTGCTCGCACTGACGCCCTTAGCCCTGCCATCGCCCGTGGCGGCAGCCACCGCTGCTCCCGCCGAAGTGGGGCCGGCTGCCGGTGTCATGTGTCTGAACAGCAACTATCCGACCACCCGCATCGTCAATGTGGTGTCGTGCAGCTCCGGGGCCGGGCAGCGCTGGACCGTCAGCGGCGAGGCGGTCTTCCAGTCCGCGCACCCCAGCATGTGTCTGACCAGCGACTACCCGAGAAGCCGGATCGTCAACGTCGAGTCGTGCAACTCCAGCACCCGTCAGCGCTGGACCATCAGCGGCGAGGCGGTCTTCCAGTCCGCGCACCCCAGCATGTGCCTGTCCAGCGACTACCCGAGAAGCCGGATCGTCAACGTCGAGTCGTGCAACCCCTCCGGGATCCGGCAGCACTGGACCATCCTGGGGGAGCAGATCAGCATGACCCTGGTGTGACCTGCTGATCCGCCATCAGGACGCGCCGGGGCTCTCCGGCTTCGGTGCCTTTCGCGCAACGGCGTCCGCGCGCAGGGCGATCGCTGCCCAGATGCCCGCCAGGACCAGCGCACCCGCCACCATGGCGGCGAGCTCCGGCGTCTCCGGGCGCCAGCCCAGGGAGAGGCGCGTGCCTATAAGGAGGAGGATCACGGCGATCGTGCCGGGGGAGGGCACCGGCACCTTGGCGGCCGCTGCCCGCAGAACGGCAGTCGCCGCCAGGCCGGTGACGGCCCAGGCGCCCAGGTAGGTCCAGGGCGACCCCGGGGCGGCGGCGAGCAGCCCGTAGTCGTCGGGGCCGAGGCGGAACAGCGAGCCGGCCCAGCCCAGGCCCACCCCCAAGGCGGTGACGCCCACCACCCACAGGGCGTGGCGCCACAACGGGCCTGGTCGTACGGTCACTTCGTCGTCATCGGGGGCGCCCGAATCGGACGGGTCCAGGAAATCCATCACGCACGTGGAGACGCGCGAAGGGGGGCGGGCGTTGCGTCGGACGGGCGATCACTTGATCGGATCGGGTCGGGCCGCCGCCCGCACCCCTTCGCCCCCCCCGGGACTCAGCCCGAGAAGCGGCCCCGGGCCTCCTCGATGTGACCGAGGTGCTGCTGGGTCCAGTCGCACATGAGGTGGACCGTCCCCCGCAGACCCTGGCCGGGCTCGGTGAGGGTGTACTCGACCCTCGGCGGCACGGTCGGGTACACGGTCCGCTCCACCAGTCCGTTGCGCTCCAGCATGCGGAGGTTCTGGGTGAGCATCTTGTGGCTGATGCCGTCGATGTCCTTGAGCACCTCGCTGAAGCGCAGGGTGCGGTCACCGAGGGTCTCGATGATCAGGAGCGCCCACTTGTTGGCGACGTCCGAGAAGATCTCGCGCGCCAGCGAGTCCGCGCGCCGCAGGTCCGCCTCGTCGGGCGAGCCGCTGAACTGCTTGGTCACCATGAGGTTCCTCCGTCACCGAAAAGTGCGTTCTTCCACGTCAGCGCTCACTCTCCTACGGTTCCTGGGTAACCACAAGAGACCGGAACATCCCGGTCCGGTGGCAGCTGGGGGCCCGTGCGGGCTCCCCTCCACCAGCTCTCTACGAGGAGGCGCGGAACATGGCCATCACTCTGTTGGACCCCGAGGGACTGCCGAAGGCCGGGGTCTACCGGCAGGTCTCGGTCGCGACGGGTTCGAAGCTCGTCTTCATCGCCGGGCAGGTCGCCTGGGACGCCGACGGCGCCACGGTCGGTGCGGGCGACCTCGCCGCCCAGGTCGAGCAGTGCTACCTCAACATCGGAACGGCTCTGGCCGGCGCCGGAGGTTCCTTCGACGACGTGGCGAAGCTGACGGTGTACGTCGTCGACTGGACACCCGACAAGATGGAGCAGTTCCTGGAGGGCGCTGCCCGGGCGGCGGCGAAGCTGGGCGTCACCCCGGTCCCGCCGGGCACGCTGGTGGGTGTCGCGGCCCTGGACGTACCGGAGCACCTGGTGGAGATCGAGGCGACGGCGGTCCTGGACTGAACGACGGGAAGGGCCGGCGAGACCGGAGGGGCCGGGGCGGGCCCGTCCCCGCCTCCGTCCCCGTACGGCGTAGCGCATACCGGCGAATGACGGATCCCCTGGGGTGACGGCCGGGATCCGGTCCATGTGTGAGCTTCCTTTACGGGGATACGCGGAGGGTGCCGGGCGCCACAGGGGTGCCGGCACGTCGGCAACGTAAAGGGAGAATTTCGTGAGCATCATCGCCTGGATCCTCATCGGCCTGTTCGCGGGACTCATCGCCAAGGCGCTGACTCCGGGCAAGGACCCGGGGGGCTGTCTCCTCACGATGGTGATCGGGATCGTGGGCGGGCTGCTCGGCGGCTGGCTGGGCAAGGTGATCTTCGGCGTCGACTCGATCGACGGATTCTTCAGCCTGTCGACGTGGATCGCGGCCATCGTCGGTTCGGTGATCGTTCTGCTCGTCTACCGCCTGGTCACGGGGCAGCGCTCCCGCTGACGCGGTCCGGGGGCCCCGCTGGGCCGACTCCTCGACGGGTCGGTTCATCCATGTTTGCCTACATTGGCAGAGGGCCAGTAGGGCAGCCGTAGCAGGAGACATCGCCGACACGTCTGCGGAAGACAAACAAGAGGAAACGACGACATGACCGACACCTCGCGCAAGCCGACCACCTCCGACTCCGGTGCCCCGGTGGAGAGCGACGAGCATTCGCTCACCGTCGGCCCGGGCGGGCCGATCCTGCTCCAGGACTCCTACCTGATCGAGCAGATGGCCCAGTTCAACCGCGAACGCATCCCCGAGCGCCAGCCGCACGCCAAGGGCAGCGGGGCCTTCGGGAAGTTCGAAGTGACCGCGGACGTCTCCGCGTACACGAAGGCCGCACTCTTCCAGCCCGGCACCACGACCGAGCTGGTCGCGCGGTTCTCCACCGTGGCGGGGGAGCGGGGCAGCCCGGACACCTGGCGGGACCCGCGCGGCTTCGCGGTGAAGTTCTACACCAGCGAAGGCAACTACGACATGGTGGGCAACAACACCCCCGTGTTCTTCGTGAAGGACCCGATGAAGTTCCAGCACTTCATCCGGTCCCAGAAACGCCGGGCGGACAACAACCTCCGCGACCACGACATGCAGTGGGACTTCTGGACGCTCTCGCCGGAGTCGGCCCACCAGGTCACCTGGCTGATGGGCGACCGGGGGATCCCGCGCAGCTGGCGCCACATGAACGGCTACACCTCGCACACGTACATGTGGATCAACGCGCAGGGTGAGCGGTTCTGGGTGAAGTACCACTTCAAGACCGACCAGGGCGTCGAGACGTTCACGCAGGACGAGGGCGACCAGATGGCCTCCGCGGACACTGATTACCACACGCGTGATCTGTTCGAGCACATCCGCGACGGGGAGTACCCGAGCTGGACGCTGAAGGTCCAGATCATGCCGTACGAGGACGCCAAGGACTACCGGTTCAACCCCTTCGACCTGACCAAGGTGTGGCCGCACGGCGACTACCCGCTGATCGAGGTCGGCCGGATGACGCTGGACCGCAACCCCACGGACAACCACGCGGAGATCGAGCAGGCGGCGTTCCAGCCGAACAACTTCGTCCCCGGCATCGGCCCGAGCCCGGACCGCATGCTCCTGGCCCGGCTGTTCAGCTACGCGGACGCGCACCGCTACCGCATCGGCGGCAACTACCAGCAGCTGCCCGTCAACGCCCCCGTGGCCCCGGTGCACACGTACTCCAAGGACGGAGCGATGGCGTACCGGAAGACCACCGACCCGGTCTACGCCCCGAACTCCAAGGGCGGCCCGGCGGCCGACACCGAGCGCTACGGCACCCCGCCGAGCTGGTACGCCGACGGTGACATCACCCGGGCGGCCTACGTCGACCACGCCGAGGACGACGACTGGGGCCAGGCGGGCACCATGGTCCGCGAGGTCCTGGACGACGCGGGGCGGGACCGGCTGGTGGACAACATCGTCGGCCACCTCCTGAACGGCGTGACCGAACCGGTCCTCCAGCGGGCGTTCACCTACTGGTCGAACGTCGACGCCACACTCGGCAAGCGCGTCGAGCAGGGCGTACGCGCGAAGGCGGGCGAGAAGGACCCGAAGGCGGCGGACCAAGGCAACCCGGCCCGCTCGTCGATGCAGCACAAGGCCTGAGGCGGCCGGACTGCAGAAGTGAAGGAGCAGGCCCGGGCCCCGTCGTTGACGGGGCCCGGGCCTGCTCATTTACCACACCTGGCGGACGGCAACGTCAGACGTCCGCCGACCGGTTCCGCCTAGCGCCGTGAAGCCGACACGCTGGCCGGCGTCCCCTCGCAACGGCTCCGTACCGTGGTCTTGCCGCCATCAGCGTTCCGACGCAAGGCAGTTGAAATCGTCCGCCCGGCCCTGCGGCGGCGCGCCCCGACCTCCTCCAGGGCGCCACCTCGTGGCAACGACGCTGTGGGCGGCCGCGACCAGCCTCTCGATGTACGCCTAGTGGCATTGATCTCATTGACGCCATGTCAATGATCCGGTTAGGTCTGCCGCCTGTGACTTTCATATGAAAATAGGGTGGGCATTGTGAAGAGGGGGTCGTTGCGCTCCATGCGCAATCGGCGAACGAACCACTGGCGAGGTGGTTTTCGGGGTGCAGCGGTGACCGTGGCGCTCGCTGTAGCTGCTTCCGTGGTGGCACCGGTCTCGTCCGGCTGGGCCGAGACCGGGCTGTCCGACGACCGGTCGGCACTCGAGGAGGCCGCCGAAAGCGGCCGTCCGGTCGAGGTGCTGGCCGAACGGACCGAGTACACGCAGACGATGGCCAATCCGGACGGCACGCTCACACTGACGCAGTCGACCGAACCGCAGCGGGTCCGCGGCGCGAACGGCTCCTGGCGGGACACGGACGCCACTCTCGAACGGCGTCAGGACGGCAGTGTCGGTCCGAAGGGAGCCGTCGTGGACCTGCGGTTCTCCGGTGGCGGGGCGGGCGAGGACCTGGTGCGCCTGGGCGGGCAGCGGGGCGCCATGACGCTGGCCTGGCCTGGCCCGCTGCCGAAGCCGGTGCTCGAGGGTGCGACAGCCACGTACCCCGAGGTGCTCAAGGGCGTCGACCTGCAACTGACCGCGACGCTGGAGGGATACCGCCAGGTCTTGGTGGTCAAGTCAGCCGAAGCGGCGGCCAACCCGGCGCTCAGCGAAATCACCATGGGCGCGCGCGGTGAAGGGCTGCGTATCCAGCCCGGTTCCGGAGGCGGTATCAGCGCCGTCGACGAGGACGGCAACGTCGCCTTCAGCGGTCCTGTCGGTCAGATGTGGGACTCGGCGGGCGATGACGTCACGACCGTACGGGCCTCCCGGACGGCATTCTCGACGCGTTCGGGCTCGCCGGCCGCGGAGTCCGGCGAAGGCCCGATGGGAGCCGACGAGTCGGCCCGGCCGAGCAAGGGGGACGCCAGCGCGCTCCTGCCGGTCAAGGTCGGGAGCGGAGCGATCACCGTCGAGCCGGACCTGGACGTCCTGCGCGGCAAGGACACGGTCTATCCGGTCTATATCGACCCGCCGATCGGTGCCGAACATTCCGAACGCAGCGTGCTGTCGTCCGACGGTGACCGCTTCTGGCAGTTCAGCGGCGACTACGGCGTCGGCCGGTGCAGTACTGCCGGGCCGTACTACTGCACCACGGGCGCCAGTTACACGAACCGGATGTTCTTCGAGTTCGCACCCACGAAGCTCACCGGCAAGCATGTCCTGGACGCGACGTTCCGGGCGTACGAGACCTGGTCCTTCGACTGCACCCCGCACTGGGTGGACCTCAAGCGGACCGACAACATTTCCAAGGCCACCAAGTGGCCAGGCCCCGCGGTACTGGACCACATGGGTGACCGCAACGTCTCCGCGGGCCGGAGCACCAACTGCAGCCCGTCCCAGCCGGACGCTTGGATCGAGTTCAGCGACAACGCCGACGAGACGGACGAGAACCTCACTTCCACGGTGCGCAGCTTCGCCGAAGGCAAGTTCTCGCGATTCACCTTGTCCCTGCGGGCCAAGGACGAAGGCGACGCGTCGGCCTGGAAGCGCTTCGACGACAATGCCGAACTTCAGGTCATCTACGTACCCAAGCCGGGTGTGCCGACCAGCGTCGGCGTGATCCCTGGTGACGGGACGCAGCAGTACTGTTCGAAGTCCGCGACTGCGCCCACCACGGTGACGCGCCTCGACCCGATGCTCCAAGGGGCGCTCCAGACCCAGGTGCAGCCGAAGAGCGGCGAGTTCACCGGCTCCCTGCGGGCCTACTTCCACGTGGAACAACAGAACGGGAGCACCTGGGCCACGGCGTGGACGGCCATGTCACCGGCGTCGGGTTTCCGGCCGGACGGACATGTGGAGAGAGTCCGCATCTCCTCCCGTGCCGACGGAACGCTGTACCGGATGAAGGCGCTGACCCAGTCCTACTGGACACTCAACAAGGTGACGTCCAAGGTGTCCTCGGGCTACTCACCCTGGTGCTATTTTAAGATAGACGCGACATCGCCCAAGGCCCCTCAGATAACAAGTACCGGCGTCTACACCTCCTGCACAGCAACACTGTGCGAGGGCAAGGGCGGTCCGGGGCGGGCGGGGCAGTTCAAACTCACGCCCAACGCCGCGGACAAGGACATCATCGGCTACCGCTGGCGGCTCCTGAGCGACAAGGGCGCCAAGGAGGCGACCGGATCCTCCGTCACGGTCGCGCCGGTCCCGGCGCTTTCCGGCACCCAGGTGCTGACGGTGGAGGCCAGGGACGTCCGTAGCCGCTGGGGAGCCCCGGCGGAGTTCGTCTTCAAGGTCGCCCCGGCGGCAGGACCGGTGGGACGCTGGCACTTCGCGGACGGCGTGCCGGGTTCCGCGGTCAAGACCGCGGCAGACAGCGCCACCGAGGGTCTTCGGCACGACGCGACGCTGTACCCGCAGGCCGGCAACACCTCTGCCACCTGGTCGGTCATGGGGCGCCGCGGTACGGATGACTACTCCTTGTCGCTGAACGACGACACCAGCGACCCGGCCAAGCAGGTGGGCTATGCGTCCACCGCCACGCCCCCGTTGAACACCAAGGAGTCGTTCACCATCTCCACGTGGGCTCTGCTCACCGACGCCTCCCAGACCCGCGTGGTGGCCTCGGCCCCGGGCGCCTACGGCTCGGCGTTCCACATCTATTACTCACCCGATGCGAGGCGGTGGGTCTTCAACCGCGCGGTCGCCGATGTACAGAGCCCCGTCTACGTCAGGTCCTACGGTTCCACGGTGGACCCGCCCATGGAGGTGTGGACCCACCTGGCCGGTGTCTTCGACACCAAGGGTGACAGCGACAAGACGAACGACACAATCCAGCTGTTCGTCAACGGCCGGGCCCAGGGGGCTCCGGTGGGGCTGCACAGCACCAACGCGAGCTACACGCCGGCTGCCTCCACAGGAGGCATGTACTTCGGCCGCTCGAAGATCGGCCAGTACTTCTCCGGCCGCGTCGACGAGGTGACCGTCTGGCAGCGGCCGCTCACCTCCGATGAGGTGCGGGAGGACAGTGCTCTGCGTCAGGACGGTGTACCGGCGACCGAGTTGGTGGGTTACTGGGATACCGCTGGGGCTACCGACGGCAAGGTTCCTGAATGGACCTGGTACGCCTCGGTCGACATGGACATTTCGGCGACCGGGGCGACCGCGGACGCGGAGAACAACGAACTGCGGCTCGACGGAGTGTCGGGTGGCATATCGACGTACGGCCCGGCCGTGGACGAGACCGGATCGTTCACCGTCACCGCGGACGTCAAACTGGACGCCGCCCTGTTCGCGGCCAAACCCGTGGGTTACCGAGCCCAGGTGTTCGGCCAGCAGACACCGTCCGCGGGGGAATCCTCCTGGGCGCTCTGGGTGGAGAAGGTCTCCCAGGACGGCTACCTGTGGCGCTTCGGCCGTACGGCGACCGATGCCACCGGCAAGGTGATCGAAACCGGTTCTGTTCCCTCCGGAGCGAGCGCCGAGATGGACACCTGGGTGCAGATCACCGGTGTGTACGACGCCACCGAGAGCACCGAGGAAGGCTTCGGAGAGACGCACCTGTACGTCAACGAAGCTGAACAGGCCCGCGAGGAGAAGTCCGCGTTCACCACGCCTATGCAGGGGAGCGGGGACCTCGCCGCGGGCCGCGGCTCCGCCGGCGGGAAGACGGGGCATCATCTCCCCGGCGCTCTTGACGAGATGCGCATCTGGACGGGTGCCATGACCGCCGATCAGGTCAGCATCAAGGCACTCGGCAACCCGGGCGAAGAGTAACCACGCCCCCCGCCCAAGGCCGGACGGTGGGCAGCGCTCCCCCGTCCGGCCGTCAGGGCTGTCCTGGACGCGTTCTTCCCGACCGTCCGAGCAGCCACGAATGAGCGCTGCTCGCACACGCCGCCGCCAGCGGCAATATCTGAAATGGACATCCACATGAACGGGCACATACCGGCTGCCGACGGCGGTCGGCACAGACCGGGAGCCAGGAGAGCGGCGCGCCGAGTCGCAGCCGTTCTCAGCTTTCTGCTTCTGCCGGGACTTCTGGCACCCGTGGCGTTCGCGGCCGACACCGATCCGCTGGGCAAGCCGCGTCTGAAGGCCGCGCGCCCGGACAAGGTCTCGCCGTTCACCGCGAAGACGAACAAGAAGACCGCCGCGGCAGTGGAAGAGGGGGCGGCCGCGGTCCGGCGGGACGCCGCACGTGCCAAGACGGAACAGGCGGCCCGCAGTGTGACCTGGCCGCGGGCCGGCAGCGCCATGCTGACGCCGTCGGCCACAGGCACGGCCTTGGCGGCCCCGGGGACTCTGCCTGTAGAACTCAAGGATTTCGAGTCGGCGGACAAGAAGCTGGCGGACAAGAACAAGGCGCTGACGCCAGGTGACGGCGTGAAGGTCAGTGTCCTGGACCAGAGTGCGGCCGTCCGGCTGGGTGTCAAAGGCGTCGTCCTGACGGTCAAGGGTCCCAGCGGCGGGGGGTCGGCGGACCTGGGTATCGACTATTCGGCGTTCGCCTCGGCCTACGGCGGGGACTGGGCGGGGCGCCTGCAGATTCTGCGGCTCCCGGCCTGTGCGCTGACGAACGATGCGAGCGCCAAGTGCCGGAGCCGCACACCGCTGAAGTCCGCCAATCACCGCAAGGACCAGACGATCGAGAGCCGGCTGGTCTTCACCGGCGCCTCGGACAAGCTGCGGTCGTCCTCTGCTTCAGCCGGAACCATGGTGCTGGCCCTCGCCGCGGGTACGAAGTCCGGCGGCGGCGACTACAAGGCCACACCGCTCGAGTCCTCCTCGGCATGGGCGGCCGGCGGGTCCTCCGGCACATTCACCTGGTCCTACCCGCTGCGGGTTCCGCCGTCGGCGGCCGGCCCGAAGCCGGACCTGGCGATCTCCTATGACTCGGGCAGCGTCGATGGCCGGACCGCGTCGACCAACAACCAGGGCACGGTCATCGGTGAGGGTTTCGACATCACCTCCTCCTTCATCGAGCGCAAGTACGGCTCCTGCGACGACGACGGGCAAACCGACAAGTCCGATCTGTGCTGGAAGTACGACAACGCCTCACTGGTCCTGAACGGTCAGGCCACCGAGCTCGTCAAGGACGACACCACGGGGAAGTGGCGGCTCAAGAACGACGATGCCTCGACCGTCACCCGCTCCACCGGTGCGGACAACGGCGACGACAACGGGGAGCACTGGACCGTCGTCACCGGAAACGGCACCAAGTACGTCTTCGGCCTGGACAAGCTGGAGGGTGCACCGGCGGGCAACCGCACCGAGTCGGTGTGGACCGTCCCCGTCTTCGGTGACGACGAGGGCGAGCCGGGATACGCGGACGGCACCAGTTTCGCGGGCCGGTCGAAGAAGCAGGCGTGGCGCTGGAACCTCGACTACGTGGAGGACACCCACGCGAACGCCATGACGTACTGGTACGCGGCCGAGACGAACAACTACGATCAGCTCGGCGACGACGACACCGGCACGCCCTACATCCGCGGCGGATATCTCAAGGAAATCCGCTACGGCCAGCGCGCCGGAGCGCTCTTCACCGGCTCACCGCAAGCGTCGGACAAGGTTGTCTTCTCCTATGCCGAGCGGTGCATCGCAGCCGGGACCGGTTGCGATGCCCTGGGGAAGGACACCCGGGCCAATTGGCCGGACGTTCCCTTCGACGCGGTCTGTCAGGACAGCAAGAAGTGCACCGGCAACGTCGGCCCCAGCTTCTTCACCCGCAAGCGCATGACGGCGATCGCCACGTATGCCTGGGACGCCGCAGCGGCAACCCCGGGATTCGCCAAGGTGGACACCTGGGCGCTGAAGCAGAAGTACCTCGACCCCGGTGACACGGGTGACACCACCGACCAGTCCTTGTGGCTGAACGAGATCCGGCACACGGGGAACCGGGGCACAGCACTCAGCCTGGACCCCGTAACCTTCCAGCACGAGTTTCTCGCCAACCGTGTCGACGGCGAGACCGACGACATCCTCCCGCTGTACAAGCCGCGCCTGTACACCATCACCTCCGAGGCGGGCTCGCAGACCGTCGTCACCTACCTGCCGTCGGACTGCGCCGCGGCCGGGACGAAGCCCAGGGCCGACGAGAACACCAAGCGCTGCTATCCGGTGCGTTGGGCCCCCAACGGGGGGCAGGAACCGACGCTGGACTGGTTCCAGAAGTACCCGGTACAGACCGTCTCGAACTCGGACCCCCACGGCGGCTCCGAGGCCGTGCTGCACACCTACCAGTATTCGGGTGGCGGTGCGTGGCACTACAACGAGGACCCGTTCACTCCTGAGGAGGAACGCACCTGGTCGATCTGGCGCGGCTTCCAGCGGGTGACCCATTTCGTCGGCTCCGGACGCGACGGCCGTGCCCGGAGCAGGACGGTGACCGTCTTCATGCGCGGGATGCACGGCGACCGAGTCCTAGGGCCGGACGGCCGGACGCTTGACCCGGACAAGCGGAGAACGGCCACGGTCACCGGTATCAAGGCACCGGCCATCGACGACCACGGCCAATACGCCGGCTTCACCCGGGAGACGGTGACCTACGACAACACGGTCGAGGTGGCCGGCACGGTCAACGACCCCTGGTCCAGGCGGACAGCCACACAGCACAAGTCCTACGCGGATATCGAGGCCTACTACGTTCGCAGCGGTGCCAGTCACGCCCGTACCAACGTCACCAGCGGCACGACCCCCTACGACCGGGTGCGGACCACGACGACGTCCTACGACGACTACGGCATGGCCGAGGCCGTGGAGGATCGCGGGGACAACGCGGTGCCCGGGGACGAGAAGTGCACACGTACCTGGTACGCGCGTAACGACGCTGCCGGTATCAATTCCCTCGTCTCCCGCACCCGCACGGTGGCGAAGGCGTGTGGCGTCAAGGACGCCGCGCTGGATCTCCCCGCTGACAGCAGGAGGCCCGGCGACGTCATCTCCGACACCGCGACCTCCTACGACTCCACCACCTGGACAGCCGCGCAGAAACCTGTGAAGGGTGAGGCCCGCTGGACCGGCCGGGCCCAGAGCTACGACGCGGCTGACGCTCCGGTGTGGCAGAAGATGACCACCACGGACTACGACGCCCTGGGCCGCGCCGAGTTGGTCAAGGACATGAACGATAAGCTGACGGCGCAGACGACGTACGTACCGACGCTCACAGGCCCGGTGACGGCGACGACCGTCAAGAACGCGAAACTCCACGCCACGACCACCGCGCTCGACATCGGCACGGGCTTCGGGACGAAGGTCACCGACCCGAACGGAAGGGTGACGGAGTCCGAGTACGACGCTCTCGGCCGTGTCGTCAAGGTGTGGCTGCCCAACCGGTCGAAGTCGCTGGGCAAGAGCCCCAACTTTGTGTACACGTACCGGCTGATCAACACAGATGTGTCCTGGGTCGCCAGCGCGACTCTCAACGGGGATGCGAGTGGCTACAACACGACGTACGAGTTCTTCGACTCCCTACTGAGGACTCGCCAGGTGCAGGCCGTCTCCCCGGCAGGGGGAAGGATCGTCGCCCAGACGCTGTACGACGACCGCGGCCTCGCGGTCTCCACACAGGCCGACATCTGGGACAACAGGTCCGACCCGTCGGGCACCATGGTGCAGGTCGACGGGGGCCAGGCCCCGAAGCAGACCGACAACACCTTCGATGGGGCCGGCCGCGTGGTGCGGGAGGTGACGAAGAACTACAACGTGGTCCGCTCGACGATCACCACCTCCTACACCGGTGACGTGGTGGCCAAGAGCGCACCGCAGGGTGGACGAGCCACCGCGGAGGTCACCAACGCGCTCGGACAGACCGTCGAGCGCCGTGAGTACGCGGGCCCGCAACCCACGGGGACCGCGTACACGAAGACCGGCATCACCTACACGCCGACCGGCAAGCAGGACGTCATCACCGCCCCCGACAAGTCCACGTGGGACTCCGGCTATGACCTCTTCGGTCGTGAGACCAGCACGGTGGACCCGGACAAGGGCGAGGTCGTCACTGAGTACAACGCGCTCGACCAGGCGGTCAGCATCACCGACGCGCGCAACAAGGTACTGCTGTCCGGGTACGACGAGCTCGGCCGCAAGACCGGGCTGTGGGACGGAGTGAAGTCCGACGCGACGAAGCTCGCGGCGTGGACCTTCGACTCGCTGGCAAAGGGACAGCCGGACACCACAGTGCGTTACACCGGCGGATCCGGAACGGCGGGCAGGGCGTATACACAGAAGATCACTGCCTACGACCCCCTCTACCAGGCCACCGGAAACCAGCTGATTCTGCCGGACAGGACGAAGGAACCGCTGGTCGCCGCCGGCGTCCCGCAGATTCTCTCCTTCAGCACGGTCTACAACCTCGATGGCAGCATCAAACAGGCGCAGAGCCCGGCCGCGGGTGGCCTGCCTGCGGAGACCGTCTCCTACGGGTACAACTTCCGCGGAAAGGGGCTCCACACCACCGCGAAGGGTACGACCGGCTATGTGCAGGGTGCCGCCTACTCGCCGCTCGGAGACCTCAACCAGCTGTCGCTGGCGACGGACGCGGCGTCCACCAGGAAGGTGTATCTCAACTACCAGTACGAGTCCGGAACACGACGGCTCACCAACTCCTTCGCCACGTCCGACGTGCACAGCTACCGACTGCAGGACCTGGCCTTCTCGCAGGATGACGCCGGTAACGTCACCTCGATCTTCGACAACAGCACCATGGGCGGCGCAAGCCAGGCGGACTACCAGTGCTTCGCGTACGACGGGCAGCGCCGACTGACCGAAGCCTGGACACCGAAGAGCGCGGGCTGCGGCAGCGCGGGCCGCACCACGGCCAACCTCGGCGGCGCCGCACCGTACTGGACGAGCTACACGTACAACGAGGCGGGACAGCGCAAGACCTCCACCCAGCATGCTGCGGCGGGTGACACGGTCACCGACTACTCCTACGGCACGCCGACCGGGCAGCCCCATCCTCTCAGCAGCACGACCACAGGGGGCAAGGTCAGCGGCTACGCCCATGACCTGGCCGGCAACACCACCACCCGCCCCGGCAAGCAGGCGGCCGCCCAGAGCCTGATCTGGGACAGCGAAGGAAAGCTGGCCTCTGTCACGGAACCCGCCGCCGGTGGGAAGGCGGCCATAGGGACCGACTACCTGTACGACGCTGCGGGGGAACTCCTCATCCGCCGCAACAGCACCGCTGACGGCGACACCGTGCTGTACCTCGGGACCAACGAGATCCGCCTGACGAAGAAGGGAACAGGCACAACGCTGAAGGGAACCCGTTATTACTCGGCCGCTCAGCAGACGATCGCCGTGCGCACAGCGACCGCGGGCGTATCAGGTACTACGCTGACGTTCCTCGCCGCCGACCACCACGGGACGTCGAGTATCGCCGTCGACGCCGTCACGATGACCGTCGTCCGACGTTTCTCCACCCCCTTCGGAGCGCC
Source organism: Streptomyces microflavus (assembly GCF_014650075.1). GTDB lineage: Bacteria > Actinomycetota > Actinomycetes > Streptomycetales > Streptomycetaceae > Streptomyces > Streptomyces microflavus. Next base: position 499,441 of record NZ_BMUG01000004.1, read on the forward strand.
TCGCGGCAGCGCTCCCGCCGCATGGCCCGATGACAAGGCCTTCTTGGGGAAGCCTGCCGACGTTCTTACCGGTCTGACCCACATAGGGGCACGTGAATACGATCCCGTTATCGGTCAATTCCTCAGCGTCGACCCCCTCTTGGAGATTGACAAGGCGCAGTCGCTCAATGGGTACAGCTACGCGGAGAACACTCCGGTGACTCTCTCGGACCCGAGCGGCCAGGGCTCGATTTCCTGCCAGCGAGGCAGTTGCCCCGCTGGCATGGAAGAGGCGGACAGCAACGTGTCGTCCGGGTGGGGCGGTGGCGGTGGCGGTGGTGGTGGCGGTGGCAGTGGCGGTGGTGGCACAGCCGTCACGTCGTCGGCCGGCTCGACGTCCAACGGCTTGGGCGGTTGGGTTCCCGGTGCGACGTTCAACTACATCACCGGTGCCTGGGATATTCCGTATGCCAACTTCGGAAACCTCGAAGACTTCCTTGCTCGGCAGGGTCCGGATTATGGAATCATCGACGAGGGCGGTAGTCGAAACGAGTGGGAGACCTCGCGTGCCCTGTTCTTCGGATGGCTCTGGGGAGGCGGATTTCCCTTGGCCCCGAAGCAGGAATTCCGGGGTGGTGACGCTTTCACGGCCATCCTCGCCAGCGACAGTACTTTCACGGACATGCGCGCCAAACTGGTCGGACAGGCCGTCAATGACGGCGCCGGTGCGGAGGGGGCCCTGGCTCCCCTCGACTTCAAATACCAGGACAAGGGGCCGGAGCCCGGAAGTCCGTGGTACAAGCTGAACACCCCGCGCGGTGTGGCCAATGACGTGATGGGCACGCTCAGTAATGGGTCTTTCGGAACGAAGAATCAGGCCGACGCGTTTCTCGGCAGCTATACGGCTACAGGTCAGATCACTGCTGTTGACAGGAAGAAGGGGACGGTGCGGCTCAAGTTCACCGCGACCAATCTTTCGGACTGGAACTCTGCGACGCACCTCATTCCCCGCGATAGGAATCCGGTGTTCAGGGACACTTATGGAGCCGCTGTGAGGGAGAACTTCACTTGGGAGGAGCGGTGGCCGCTGAACAGCTGTATGTGCTGGGTCGAATAGGATAGCGATATCGATCCATGGCGGCCGGTACACCGGGCGTGTACCGGCCGCCATGGATCCCACAGTGGGAGGAATGAGTGACAAGCCGTTTCGAGTCGGCGCGCGTCGCCCGCGTGCTCGCGTGCTGCGCCGCGGTGCTGATGCTCGCCTCATGTTCGGAGGGCGAGAAGACGACGACCGTGCGGGAATCCGCGGTCGTCGGCACTTGGGAGACGTCCTCGGGTGGACACATCGCGTTGAGGCGCGACAGGACGTTCGACGTCGTGGACGTGGACTGGAACGTGACCCTGAACGAGGAGTCGTGTCCCGACGGCGACGCGAAGGGCTCCTGGGGATTCTGGGCGGAAGAAGGGGAGAGCGGCCAGACGGTGGTGCTCTCCTCGACGGCGACATCAGGTGATGCCGTGGGACTGCGATTCGAGAACCCGACGGGTGCGCGCTGCACCCTCACGCTCACCGTGGTGGACAACGGCGACGCTCTGTGCGCCGCCGAGGACATGGACACGGTGTGCGGCCTCGACGTGCGCTTCACCCGGACCGGGCGGGACGTATAAGCCCGTCGCGTGATTCAGGGGGCCTCTGCCTCCGACGTCGCAACACCACCGTGCTGCGGCCGCTACGCCCCCTCCCACGTCTCCGGCGCCCACACCCCCGACCGGCGCAGTGCGTTCGGGCAGTGGCGGAAGATCTCGTCGATCTCCACCACCAGGGCCAGTTTCGGGCGCTGGCCCTTCAGGGTCATCGCGTCGAAGAACGGGGCGTCCGTCAGGATGCGGGCGCGGCCGTTGATGCGGAGGACGTCCATCGCGCCGGGTATCAGGTAGAGCAGGCCCACGTGCGGGTTGGACAGGATGTTGTGGAAGCTGTCCGCCCTGCGGTTGCCCGGGCGGTCCGGGAGGGCCAGGGTGCCGGGGTCCAGGACGTGGGTGAAGCCGGGGCCGTCGCCGCGCGGGGTGACGTCGCAGTTGCCGGAGGCGTCGGAGGTGGAGACCGCGCAGAGCGGGGAGCGGGACAGCAGGTCCAGGTCGTCCTCGGTGAGCCGGTCGTGGACCTTGTCGATGACGATGGGGTGCGGGGTGCCCAGGATCTCGCGCAGCTCCTCCGCCGAGCCCAGGGGTACGGCCCCGGCCAGCGGGCCGGAGGCGAGGGCGGCGGGGGCGGCGGCGTACGACAAGGGGAGGGCTCCGTACTCGTGGGGTGCGGCGGTGTGGGGACGGACCGGCGCTGTTAGGGTGACCTTACTTTGGGCCCCCTGTCATGCCTTCTTCGGGGTGCCCGGGTGCGGACGGCCCGCGCGCCGGAGCGCTCCGCCTACAGAACGCGCCGACGAACAAGGGTGAGAGACCGTGCACAACCGCATTCCGGCGGCCGCCGGGCCGGTGGGCAGGCCGTGAGCGGCTCGGCCCTCCTGGCGGAGGAGAAGCCGGGGGGCGGTGGCAAGGAGGCGCGGACCAGGCGCAGCCGGCCCGTCCTCGCCCTCGGGCTCCTGGCCGCCCTCGCCGTGCTGCTGCTCGCCGTCGTCGCGAGCCTCGCCATCGGCTCGGGGGACGTGCCGTTCAGCGATGTGCTGCCCGGCGTCCTCGACCCCGACCTCACCGTCAAGGGCCAGCTCGTCATCCAGGAGGTCCGCATCCCGCGCACCGTCGCCGGGCTGCTCGCCGGTGCGGCGCTCGGGCTCGCGGGGACCGTCATGCAGGGCGTCGCCCGTAACCCCCTGGCCGACCCCCAGCTCCTCGGCATCAACGCGGGCGCGTCCGTCGCCGTCGTCTGCTCGATCACGCTGCTCGGCTTCACCGTCGCCACCCAGTTCATCTGGTTCGGCTTCCTCGGCGCACTGCTCGCCGCCCTCCTCGTGTACGGGGTCGGCTCGCTCGGCCGCGAGGGTGCGACCCCGGTCAAGCTGGCCCTCGCGGGCGCCGCGACCAGTGCCGTACTCACCTCCGTGACCAGCGCGATCCTGCTCCAGGACCGTGGGAGCTACGACCAGTTCCGGTTCTGGCAGCTCGGGGCGCTGACCGCCCGCTCCTCCGAGGTGCTCTGGCAGGTCTCCCCCTTCATCCTCGTCGGGGCGGTACTCGCCCTGGCCCTCGGGCCGCAGCTCAACGCCCTCTCCCTCGGCGACGACCTCGCGCGCGGCCTCGGCCAGCGCGTCGGGGCCGCCCGGATGGTCTCGGCCCTCGCCGTGGTCCTGCTCTGCGGCGCCGCCACCGTCGTCGCCGGGCCCATCGGCTTCGTCGGCCTCGCCGTACCGCACGCCGCCCGCCTGATCACCGGGCCCGACTACCGCTGGGTGCTGCCGTACAGCATGGTCCTCGCCCCGGTCATGCTGCTCGTCGCCGACATCATCGGCCGCGTGATCGCCCCGCCCGGCGAGGTGCAGGTCGGCGTGATCACCGCCGCGGTCGGCTGCGTCCCCTTCATCTGGCTGGTCCGGCGCAGGAAGCTGGTGGAACTGTGAGCGCCGCTCCGATCGGCAAGGAAGCCATACGCACGGAGAAGGACCGGCTCGCCGATGCCGTACGGCAGGTCTCCGCCGTACGCGGACGGGGGCGCCGGCGCTCCGTCACCGTCGCGGCCGCCCTGCTCGTCGCCCTGGTCGCCGTGTTCGGCGTCTCGCTCAGCTTCGGCGACATGGTCATGCCCATCGGCAAGGTCGTCGCCACCCTCCTCGGTGGCGGCGACGGCGGATCGCAGTTCGTGGTGCTGGAGCTGCGGCTGCCCCGCGCCCTCCTCGCGATCCTCGTCGGCGCCGCGTTCGGGCTCTCCGGAGGCGTCTTCCAGACCGTGCTGCGCAACCCGCTCGCCAGCCCCGACCTCATCGGCATCAGCGCCGGAGCCAGCGCCGTCGCCGTCACCGCCGCGCTGCTGTTCCAGGTCAGCGGACTCGCCCTCTCCGCGAGCGCGCTGGCCGGTGCGATCGCCGCCGGGGCCGCGATCTACCTCCTCGCCTGGCGGCAAGGGGTCGCCGGGCAGCGGCTCGTCCTCGTCGGGATCGGCGTCGGCATGGGGCTCTCCAGCGTGGTCTGGTACGTGATGGCCCGCTCCGACGTCACCGACGCGCAGGAGGCCTTCCGCTGGCTGGCGGGCAGCCTCAACGGCCGCTCCTGGGGCCAGTTCTGGCCGATGCTCGGGGCGCTCGCCCTGCTCGTCCCGCTCACCGCCCTCGCCGCACACGCGCTGCGCCCCCTCCAGCTCGGGGACGACGCCGCCGCAGGACTCGGTACGAAGGTGGAGACCGGCCGGCTCGCCCTGCTCGGCTGCGCCACGGCCCTGGCGGGGGTCGCCACGGCGGCAGCCGGGCCCGTCGGGTTCGTGGCCTTCGTCGCCGCGCCGATCGCCCGCCGTCTGGTCCCGGGCCGGGGCGCCGCCCTGCCCCAGGCGGCCCTGACCGGCGCCCTGCTGGTTCTGGTCGCCGACTTCGCGGCCCAGCACCTGCTGCCCTCGGTCCAGCTGCCGGTGGGCGTGGTCACCAGCATCATCGGCGCCCCGTACCTGCTCCTGCTCCTGGCCCGCGCCAACCGCGTGGGCAGCGGGGGCTGAGATGACGGCGTACGAGAAGAACGAGACGCAGGACGACAACGAAAGGCGTGGCCCGGTCGTGGCTGAGCACACACTGGAAGCCCGGGACGTCCGGCTCGGCTACGGCGACCGGGAGATCGTCCCCGGCCTGAGCGTGACCGTCCCGCCCGGACGGATCACCGTCATCGTCGGCCCCAACGCCTGCGGCAAATCGACCCTCCTGCGGGCGATGGCACGGCTGCTCGCGCCCTCCGCCGGGGCGGTGCTCCTCAACGGCCGGTCCATCCAGGAGATGCCGACCAAGGAGGTCGCCGCCGTACTCGGCATCCTCCCGCAGAGCCCCACCGCGCCCGAGGGCATCACCGTCTCCGACCTGGTCGGCCGCGGCCGCTACCCGCACCAGGGCTTCTTCCGCCGCTGGAGCGCCGAGGACGACGAGGCGGTCGCGCAGGCGCTGCTCTCCACCGACGTCCTGGAGCTGGCCGACCGGCCCGTCGACGAGCTCTCGGGCGGGCAGCGCCAGCGGGTGTGGATCGCGATGGCGCTGGCGCAGCGCACGGACATCCTGCTGCTCGACGAGCCGACGACGTTCCTGGACGCCAGCCACCAGCTCGACGTGCTCGACCTGCTCACCGACCTCAACCGGGAACGCGGTGTCACGATGGTCGCCGTCCTGCACGACCTGAACCTGGCCTGCCGGTACGCGGACCACATGATCGCCATGAAGGACGGACGGATCCTGGCGGAGGGGCGGCCGGCCGACATCGTGACGGAGGAGCTGGTCGGCGAGGTCTTCGGGATGCGCTGCTCGGTGATCGAGGACCCGGCGTCGGCCACCCCGATGGTGGTTCCGCTGGGCCGCCACCATGTGAAGGGGCCGGCTGCGTAAGACCGTGGGGGACCGTTCGGGGGGCGTAACGCTCAACCCGATGGCACCGTTGTCATTAGGTGAGGCTAACCTAAAGGGCATGAACGCTTCCGCCTCCCGGCGCCCCCGCCGCACCCCCGTCTTGATGGCCGGTGCCGTCGCCGCCCTGCTCGTCGGCGTCTCCGCCTGCGGTTCGTCGGACGACTCCTCCGACACGTCCGGCTCCGCGTCCTCCGCCGCCTCCGAAGGTGCCTTCCCCGCCAAGGTCGCGACGAAGTTCGGCGAGGTCACCGTCGACAAGCAGCCCAAGCGGATCGTCGCGCTCGGCTGGGGCGACGCCGAGACCGTGCTGGCGCTCGGCGGCCAGCCGGTCGGGGCGAGCGACTGGCTGCCCTTCGGCGGCGAGGGCGTCGGCCCCTGGGCGAAGGGCATGTACGACAAGGCCCCGGAGCTCATCGGCACGATGGAGCCGGAGTTCGAGAAGATCGCCTCCCTCCAGCCCGACCTCATCCTGGACACCAAGTCCAGCGGGGACCAGACGCGCTACGACACCCTGAAGAAGATCGCCCCGACCGTGGGCGTGCCCAAGGACGGTGACCAGTACAAGATCTCGTGGGAGCAGCAGACCAAGATGATCGCCGCCGCCATGGGCGTGCCCGAGAAGGGCAAGGAGCTGATCGCGGAGACCGGGAAGAAGTTCGAGGCCGCCGCAAAGGCGCACCCCGAGTTCAAGGACGCCACGATCGTGCTCGGCTCGCGCACCTCCGAGGGGTACGGCGCGTACGTCGGGGGCACCGGCCGGGTCGACTTCGTCGAGCGCCTCGGCTTCAAGAACAGCCCGGCCGTCGAGGCCAAGGCCGGGGAGAGCTTCTCCGTCCCCATCTCCAAGGAGAACCTCGAACTCCTCGACGCCGACCTCACGGTGATGACCCCGATCGGCATCCCCGCCACGGACATCAGCAACGACCCGCTCTACAAGGCGGTCCCGTCGGTCAAGGCCGGGAACGCCCTGATCTTCGACGACCAGGGCATCTCGCAGGCGTTCGCCACGGACTCCGTGCTCTCCGTCTCGTACGCCCTGGACAAGGTCGTCCCGCTCTTCGCGGAGAAGGTCAAGAAGTAGCCCGTGCGGCACGCACGAGAGCGCGCCCCGCACCCGGATGGCACGGGTGCGGGGCGCGCTGCCGTCGTACGGGCCGTGGGCCGGCCGGCGGGGTGCTGCTGTGTTCAGCGGCGGGTCACGCCTGCGGTGCCGCCGCCTTGATCGCCGAGATGTCGAAGGTCAGCTTGACCTTGTCGCTGACCATGACGCCGCCGGTCTCCAACGCCGCGTTCCAGGTCAGGCCCCAGTCGGAGCGCAGGATGTCCGTGCTGCCCTCGAAGCCGACGCGCTCGTTGCCGTAGACGTCGGTGGCGGAGCCGTTGAACTCCAGGTTGATGGAGAGCGGGCGCGTGACGTCCTTGATGGTCAGGTCGCCGGTGATCCGGTACGCGTCGCCGCCCAGCTGCTCGGCCCGCGTCGAGCGGAACGTCATCAGGGGGAACTTCTCGGCGTCGAAGAAGTCGCCGCTGACCAGGTGGCCGTCGCGGTCGCCGATGCCGGTGTCGACGCTGGCGATCTTCACGTCGATGGCGGCGGAGGAGTTCGCCGGGTCGCTGCCGTCCAGGGTCAGGGTGCCCTCGTGCTCACCGAAGGAGCCGCGCACGTTGGTGACCATCGCGTGCCGCACCGTGAAACCGATGCTGCTGTGGGCCGGGTCGATGGTGTAGGTGCCGGTCAGGGCGGCCAGCGCCGGGTCCACCGCGGGGGCCTCGATGACGGCGGTCGGGGTGGCGGCGGTCGACTTGCGGTTGAACAGAGCCATGGCTCCTCCTCGGGGGACGTGTGCGAGCGGTGCTGCGCAGGGGTGGTGCGGGTGCGTCGTCGGCGTTGTTTAACCTTCAACGAGATTGACTGTAACTCCATCTTGTTCAAGTTTCAACCTTTCCTCGTGCCGTGCGCGCCCGGCGTGTCGCCCCGGTGCGCCTCCCTGGTGCGCCGCCCTCTGGCGGACGCGCGTAGAACTCGGGCACCATCTCCCTGTCCGGCGTGCGCGGCCCCGTGCCCGTACGGCCTCTGTTTTGTCATGAGCATGAGGAGAATCACCCATGGTGAACCGCCCACGACTCCGCTCCGCCCTTACCGCCCTGGCCCTCGTCCTCGGCGCCCTCTTCGTCCCCGGCATCGGCGCCCTCGGCAGCGGCGCCACCGAGGCGCACGCCGTGACCAAGCTGACCCACGCCCAGGCGACCTCCCGGTTCAGCTCCTCCGGGATCACCTGGTCGTCCTCGGGCGGCTGCTCCAACCGGAACGTCCCCACCTGCACGTCGTTCGACCAGCTGAACCTGCCGACCGCCCAGGGTGCCCAGACCCTCAGGAGCGCCACCGGCTGCGCGCTCAGGATCACCGGCGGCACGGAGACCGGGCATGCCGGCGGCACGTACTCGCACTGGAACGGCTACAAGCTGGACTTCGCCAAGAGCACCTGCCTGAACAACTACGTCACCGGCGTCTTCACCTACATCGGCGTACGGGGCGACGGCGCCCGGCAGTACCAGTCCGGCTCCGGCAACATCTACGCCGACGAGGGCAACCACTGGGATGTGACCTACTACAACTGCGGCGGCTGCTGACCCTCCCGCACGGGCCGGCGGTGATCAGTCGATCGGGTCCACCGTCGGCCCCTCCCGCTCCAGCAGGTCCCGGGCGAACCGCTCCCACTGCGCGTACCGGCCGGGGTGCGCGGACCGCTGCACCGCCTGGCACGCCTCGCCCGGCTCCATCGACTCCCAGCCCTCGATCTGGAGCAGCCCCGGGTTCTTTGTCGGTGAGGGCAGCCCGTAGAAGGACTTCGACGCGGTCGGGACGTGGGTGATCTGCTTCGCCGTGCCCCAGCCCATGCTCGGGCGCTGCTGGAAGATGCCGAGCGAGTCGTTGTCCACCGGAGTCGTGTGGTTGACGAACGTCGACTCCTGCATGGCCGTCATCAGGGCGATGACCTGCCCCTGCTCCGGGATCCGGGCACCCTTCCCGACGCCGATGACCGTACGCGCGTGCGCGAGCTGTTCCGGGCCCAGGTCGGACGGGTCGGCGAAGACCGTCCGCAGCTCGCTGTCGGGGGCTGAGCCGAGCAGCCGTGCTGTCGCGGTGTCCACGCGGCCGGTGGGGTCGAGACCGTAGCTCTGCTGGAAGGCGCGCAGGCCCTGGGCGGTGGGCGGCGGGGGCGCGGTGGCGTGGGCGGCGGTGGGGGCGGTCAGCAGGAATACGGTGCCGAGCACCGCGAGCGTGCGGCGGGGGAGCCTGTTCTTGCGCATACGGATTCGCATACGGAACGGTTCCGGGACGCCGGAAAGAAAGTCAAGGATGCGGCGAATAGTATGAATTGATGGTGTGTCGCGGCCCGGGGGCCGTGTCGGCCCCGGGCGTGCGAGTGCCCCTGCCGGCCGGGCCCGGCAGGGGCGGACTCACCTGGTGGCCGCGTGGGCCGTCAGGACCCCACGCTCACCGTGAAGCGGCGCGGGTTCCCGTCGTGCGCGGCGCCCGAGACATCGGGCTCGCCGTCCGGGCGGACGTCGTCGTACGGGAACGCGTAGCCGATCGGGCTGTTGGCGTGGACCACCCGGGACCAGTGGTTGGTCACCGGCGTCCGGTAGTAGTCCGCCACCGACGTGCCGTTGGGCTGGCTCGGGTGGCTCAGCATGATCGACCGGTTGAAGCCGGCCGCCAGCCGGGCCAGGATCGCCTTCTTGTCGTCGGAGTCGCCCGGGTTGTTGGTGAACGGGCCGTGGTTACAGGTGAAGATGTCCTTCGTCTCCGGCTTGGTGAAGGTGTGGCCGCCCTCGAAGGTCAGCGTGTCCCCGCTGACCCGGCCCGCCAGAGTGCCCCGGCCGCCCTGGAGGTCGATGCGCAGGTCCTCGGAGCGGTACTTCTCCCACACCTCGTCGATCTGCGCGGTGAACAGGTCCCGGAACGGCATCTCGGCGGGCCGGTCGAAGTACGGGGCCATGATGTTCTGCGGCGAGACCACCCGCAGCACCTTGCCGTCGTCGCCCCGGGTGATCAGCTTGTCCCACGGCTGCCCGTCGGCGGCGGCCTGCGCGGTCAGGTCCGCCGCGATCCGGTCCACCGCGCCCTCGGGGTGCGGAGCCACGACGTGGGTGCCGTCGCCCTCCAGCGTGATGCCGATCGGGAGGGCCGTGATCAGGTCCACGTAGCTGATGTTGGAGTACAGCTGCTCGGTGTTGAAGGTGAACTCGGCGAACGCCCAGGTCCGCCCGTAGTTCGGGTCCGTGGGCGTGGCGAAGGCGGGCTCCACCAGGGACGGGCCCGGGTTGAGGAAGAAGTCCAGCTTGTCGTCGCGGACGAAGTAGACCCGCGCCCCGTACATCTGCGGCAGGGTCAGCAGGACCGGGCCCGCGCCCGCTCCGTTGAGCGGGATCGCGCAGTCCACCGGGAGCGGGGTCTGCGGGGCGCCGGGGGAGTCGGGGCGGTAGACACCGCCGTCCGGCTTGAGCAGCACCCAGCGGTCGGTGCCCAGCTCGTGGCCGGTGACGTACGCGTGCACCGTGCCCGGCAACGACTTGTTCTCCAGAGCCAGTTCACAGGTCGCGGGGGCCGCGGAGGCGCGCGGGCTGAGGGCGGTGCCCCAGGCGGGGTACGTGAGCGCCGCGGCCGATGCGGCGGCGCCGGTCAGGAACATTCTGCGCGAAATCACGAGGGAACTCCCGAGTGTGTGGGGGCCGCAGACGGGTCGTGGGGTGGGGGAGGGGAGAGACCTGACAGTGGGGGTGTCTGCGGGTGCGCACCACTCTCGTCAGGGGCGGAGCGAGCGTCAATACTTGTGGATGAGAGCGCTCTCAAAAATTCCGAGTCTTCACAACTCGACGCCCGGAAACGGCACTTGCCGGAACCGAGCGGGTGCGAACCGTGACTGTACGGAGGCGGCCGCGGCCAAGAGGTGAAGGTGAGGCCGCCCGTGGCCCCCGCGCGGGCCACTTGGACTAACGGACCGGGGTTGTTGGACGGAGACGGCCCCCCGGGCCGACATTCGTTGACGGTGTCCGGACACGGCGACTACTCAGGGGCCATGTCGCCAAGATTCCCCTCCGCCGGCCTGGTCGCCGTCGCCTCAGCAGCCGTCCTGGCGCTCGTGGGGACCGCCCTCCCCGCCGCAGCCGCCGATCCGTCCCCCGCACCGGCCGGGGCGGCGAAGCCCAGCGGCTCCGCCACCATCGGCTCGCCCCAGCTCACGGTCGCCGTCGGCGACGACTTCCCGCGCGTCCTGTCGTACACCGACCGGGCGAGCGGCAAACGGCTCCTGGGCAGTACGCGGCCGGTCACCGTCGTCACCCTCAACGGCACCGCCCACCCGGTGAAGCTCAAGGGAGCGCCCAAGACCAACGGCTCCGCCGCCCGCTACACCCTGGTCTTCACCGATCTGCCCGGCGTCGAGATCGACGCCTCGCTCACCGTCTCCGGCCGGACCACCACCTTCAAGGTGACCGCCGTCCGCGACACCGCCGCGTTCCGGGTCGGGACCATCGACATCCCCGGGCACGACCTGATCTCGGTCGGCTCCACCGAGCCCGGCGCCGCCACCGCGTTCACCACGCTGGACCCGGACTCCACCCGTACCGCCGACGTGTTCGCGAAGGTCACCGGCGACACCGAGCCCGACCCGGCCCCCGTCGGCGCCACCTACGCGATCCTCAGCACCTCCTCCCTCGCCGCCGCCGTCGAGTCCAACTCCTCCTACGACAAGCCCTCCGGCCCCACCGGCGGCGACGACGCCCGCTTCTGGCGCCAGGCCCGCACCGAGGCCGACGGCGCGGTCCGGGTCGGTGTCGGCTCGGGCCAGTGGACCTACCGGGGCGAGGGCGCCCCGAAGCCGGAAAGCGGCGAGAACCTGCCTTGGGCGAGGGTCGTCGTCACCCCGGACGCCAACGGCGACAAGGCCGTCGACTGGCAGGACGGGGCGATCGCCTTCCGCTCCATCGGCATCACCGCCCCGGGCAGCGAGGAGACCGCCGACCGGGTCGTCACCCACATCCCGTTCAACTTCGCCAGCCAGGCCACCCACCCGTTCCTGCGCACCCTGGACGACGTCAAGCGGATCTCGCAGGCCACCGACGGCCTAGGCCAGCTCGCCGTCCTCAAGGGGTACGGCTCCGAGGGCCACGACTCCGCCCACCCGGACTACGGCGGCAACTACAACAAGCGCGCCGGCGGTCTCAAGGACCTCAACACCCTGCTCAAGGACGGCAAGAAGTGGGGCGCCGACTTCGGCGTCCACGTCAACGCCACCGAGTCCTACCCGGAGGCCAACGCCTTCTCCGAGCAACTGGTCGACAGGACCAAGCCCGGCTGGAACTGGCTCAACCAGAGCTACTACATCGACCAGCGCCGCGACATCAACAGCGGCGACCTGGCGAAACGCTTCCAGCAACTGCGCGACGAGACCGACAAGAACCTCGACTTCCTCTACATCGACGTCTACTACAGCCACGGCTGGATCGCCGACAAGACGATCCAGGCCGTGCAGAAGCAGGGCTGGACCGTCGGCACCGAGTGGGCCGACAAGTTCGAGCGCGCCTCGCTCTGGTCGCACTGGGCGAACGACCTGAACTACGGCGGGGCCACCAACAAGGGCCTCAACTCGCAGATCATCCGGTTCATCCGCAACGGCGAGAAGGACATCTGGAACAACCACCCGGTCCTCGGTCAGAGCGTCCTGGAGGACTTCGAGGGGTGGACGGGCGAGACCGACTGGAACGCCTTCACCGCCAACATCTGGCAGCGGAACCTCCCCGCCAAGTACCTCCAGCAGCAGAGGATCACCCGCTGGGACGGCAACGACATCACCTTCACCGGCGGGGTGCGCGGCACGGTCGAGGACGGGAAGCGCACCTTCTACGACGAGGGCCGCAAGGTGCTCAGCGGCACCGACTACCTGCTCCCGTGGGACGGCGGGAAGAAGCTCTACCACTACAGCGAGACCGGGGGCACCAGCACCTGGGAGGTGCCCGGCAAGGGCCCGTACACGGTCTACGAGCTCAGCGACAACGGGCGGGAGAAGGTCGCCACGGTCCGCCCGGACGCCGATGGGAGGATCACGCTGACCGCGACCGCCGGACAGCCGTACGTCCTCTACCCGGACCGTGCTCCGAAGAAGGCCCCTGTCGCATGGGGCCAGGGCACCCCCCTCAAGGACCCCGGCTTCAACGACCGCGCCCTGACCGGCTGGACGAAGACCGGCACCGCCGCCCGGGACACCGACGAGCAGGGCCGCAACAGCGCCGCCCTCTCCGGGACCGCCGAAGCCGCGCTCTCCCAGAGCGTCACCGGCCTCAAGCCCGGCAAGCGCTACACCGCCTCCGCCCTCATCGAGGTCGAGCCCGGCGCGACCCGCCGTACGGTGCTGAGCGCCGGCGGGAAGTCGGTGGCCGTCGACCGCTCCACGGCCGAGGACTTCGTCGCCGCGTCCGACTGGCACGGCACCTCCTTCCAGCGCGCCAAGGTCAACTTCACCGCCCCGGCGAACGGCCGCACCACCCTGCGCATCGAGGCGGCCGCGGGTTCCACGGCGAGGGTCCGCGCCGATGACGTACGGATCGTCGAGAACGCCCCCGCCACCCGGCCCGGCACCCTCGTGTACGAGGACTTCGAGGCCGTCGACCAGGGCTGGGGCCCCTTCCTCAAGGGCAACGCGGGCGGCTCCACCGACCCCCGCACCAGCGTCTCCCAGCTGAACGCCCCGTACACCCAGTCCGGCTGGAACGGGAAGCTGATCGACGACGTGCTCGGCGGGAAGGAGTCCCTGAAGTCCCACGAGGAGAACACCGGGCTCGTCTACCGCACCGCCCCCTGGACCGTCCCGATGAAGGACGGCCACCGGTACGAGGTCGAGTTCGACTACCAGTCCAGCCACGCCGGGGCCTACAGCTGGGTCGACGGCTACGACCGGGTCGCGGGCGGCAAGGCCTCCTCCACCGAGACGCGGGCCACCCCGATCGGACAGCAGCGCACCACCGGCCACTTCAGCCAGACCCTCACCGCGGGCTGCGGTGACACCTGGACCGGGCTGCGGAAGCGGGCCGGAGCACCCGAGGGCGCGGACTTCGTGCTCGACGGGTTCACCGTGACCGACCTCGGACCCGCCCCCGCCGGGCAGGAGGCCGTCTGCGGCACGCTGGGCGTCGCCGCCGACGCCGAGACCCTGGAGCCGGGCGCCCCCAACACCGTCGAGGCGACCTTCGGCAACGACGAGGCGAGTGCCGCCACCGGCGTGAAGCTGGCGCTGACCGTGCCCGAGGGATGGCAGGCCGAGCCCGTCGGCGCGGTCGCCTTCGACTCGGTCGCCCCGGGCGCGAAGGTCACCGGCAGCTGGCGGGTCACCCCGCCGGTGGACGCCCCGTACGAGACGTACCAGCTGGGCGCGGAGGCCACGTACGCCGTGTCGGGCTCCCCGCGTACGCTCGGCGCGCAGACCTCCGTACGGACCCTGCCGCCCCCGCCCACCGAGGACAGCTGGGCCAGTGACCTCGACTGGACCGCCTCCCAGAACGGCTGGGGACCCGTCGAGCGCGACCAGTCCAACGGGGAGACCGGGACCGGCGACGGCAGCCCGCTGAAGATCGGCGGTGTCGCGTACGCCAAGGGGCTCGGCACCCACGCCCCGGCGAAGATCCGCTACTACCTGGGCGGGAAGTGCACCTCCCTCACCGCCGAGGTCGGTGTGGACGACGTCCAGGCCACGCGCGGCAGCGTGCGGTTCTCCGTCACCGCCGACGGGACGGAGAAGGTGAAGTCGCCGGTGCTGGGGGCTGCCGACCCGGCCTGGAAGCTCACCGCCGACGTCACCGGCGCGCGGTATGTGGAGCTGGTCGTGGACGACGGCGGTGACGGCAACGGCAACGACCACGCCGACTGGGGCAACGCCCGCTTCCACTGCGGAGGTTGAACCCCGGTCGAACAATGACCCAGGAGCGGTGGAGCCCAGCTGAACAGTGCTGGGCCATACTGAGGGGGCCTTCGGGCCCCCTCAGTGACATGTGGCCCACGGCACACCGCCTCTTTGTAGGGTTCTCACAGCGTGGAGCGGCGTTTCGCTGGTGGATCGCGTGCCCGGTGGGTTGGTTCTGTTCACACCCACCACGAAACCGGGCAGGAGACTGTACGGAGTCGACGGCACGATTTCTGGGTCGGGGTTCGTAGGGTCGATGCATGACCGTTGTGGACGAAACCCAGGGTGAGCCGAGCGACACGCGTGGCCGGGTGGCCGAACTGCTGGCCCTGCGCGAGCAGGCCCGGCGCGGCCCCAGCGAGCGCGCGACCCAGGCGCAGCACGCCAAGGGCAAGCTGACCGCGCGGGAGCGCATCGAGCTGCTGCTGGACCCGGGCTCGTTCCGGGAGGTCGAGCAGCTCCGCCGGCACCGGGCGACGGGGTTCGGCCTGGAGGCCAAGAAGCCGTACACCGACGGTGTCATCACCGGCTGGGGCACGGTCGAGGGCCGCACGGTCTTCGTCTACGCGCACGACTTCCGGATCTTCGGCGGGGCGCTGGGCGAGGCCCACGCCACGAAGATCCACAAGATCATGGACATGGCCATCTCGGCCGGTGCCCCGCTGGTCTCCCTGAACGACGGCGCCGGCGCCCGTATCCAGGAGGGCGTCTCCGCGCTCGCCGGCTACGGCGGCATCTTCCAGCGCAACACGCGCGCCTCCGGTGTCATCCCGCAGATCAGCGTGATGCTCGGCCCGTGCGCGGGCGGCGCCGCCTACAGTCCGGCACTCACCGACTTCGTCTTCATGGTCCGTGAGACCTCGCAGATGTTCATCACCGGACCGGACGTCGTGAAGGCGGTCACCGGCGAGGAGATCACCCAGAACGGCCTCGGCGGCGCCGACGTGCACGCCGAGACCTCGGGCGTCGCGCACTTCGCGTACGACGACGAGGAGACCTGCATCGCCGAGGTCCGCTACCTCATCGGGATGCTGCCCTCCAACAACCGCGAGAACCCGCCGACCGTGGAGAGCGACGACCCGGCCGACCGGCGCGGCGACGTCCTGCTGGACCTGGTCCCCGCCGACGGCAACCGCCCGTACGACATGCACCAGGTGATCGAGGAGCTCGTCGACGACGGCGACTACCTGGAGATCCACGAGCGCTGGGCGCGCAACATCATCTGCGCGATGGCCCGCCTGGACGGCCAGGTCGTCGGCATCGTCGCCAACCAGCCGCAGGCCCTGGCCGGTGTCCTGGACATCGAGGCGTCCGAGAAGGCCGCTCGCTTCGTCCAGATGTGCGACGCGTTCAACATCCCGATCATCACCCTTCTGGACGTCCCCGGCTTCCTTCCCGGCGTCGACCAGGAGCACGGTGGGATCATCCGGCACGGCGCCAAGCTGCTGTACGCCTACTGCAACGCCACCGTGCCCCGGATCTCGCTCATCCTGCGCAAGGCCTACGGAGGCGCCTACATCGTCATGGACAGCCAGTCCATCGGGGCCGACCTCACCTACGCCTGGCCCACCAACGAGATCGCGGTGATGGGCGCCGAAGGTGCCGCCAACGTCATCTTCCGCCGCCAGATCGCGGACGCCGAGGACCCCGAGGCCATGCGCGCCCGCATGGTCAAGGAGTACAAGGCCGAGCTGATGCACCCCTACTACGCGGCCGAGCGCGGTCTGGTCGATGACGTCATCGACCCCGCCGAGACCCGCGAGGTGCTCATCGCCTCGCTCGCCATGCTCCGCAACAAGCACGCCGACCTGCCGTCCCGCAAGCACGGCAACCCCCCGCAGTAGTCGCCCTTCCGCAGCGGCGCGATCCGCCGCACGGTCCACGACACCCTGCCGAGAAGACGGAGACACCCCACCATGAGCCTCACTTCCGCCGAGTCCGTCCTGCGCGTCGAGAAGGGGCACGCCGACCCCGAGGAGCTGGCGGCCATCACCGCCGTCCTGATGGCCCGCGCCGCTGCCCAGCCCGCCGCCGCCGCCCACCGCGGCCGCGACACGGCCGGCTGGCGCCGCCTGGAGCGCACGCCGGGCTTCCGCGCGCCGCACAGCTGGCAGGGCTGACCCGCCCACAGCGCCGTACGGGAAGGGCCCCGCACTCCTCAAGGAGTTGCGGGGCCCTTCTTCGTACGTACCGGAGTGCCGGGGGCCTCAGCGCAGGCGGGCCATCAGGGCGTGCTCGACCAGTGTGATGAGCGCGCTCTTGGCGTCGGCGCGGTGCCGGGCGTCCGTCGTCAGGATCGGGGTGTCCGGCCCGATCTGCAGCGCTTCACGTACCTCGTCGGGGGTGTAGGGCTGGTGTCCGTCGAAGCCGTTGAGGGCGATGACGAAGGGGAGGCCGCTGTTCTCGAAGTAGTCGACGGCGGGGAAGCAGTCGGCGAGGCGGCGGGTGTCGACGAGGACGACGGCGCCGATGGCGCCGCGGACCAGGTCGTCCCACATGAACCAGAAGCGGTCCTGGCCCGGCGTACCGAAGAGGTACAGGATCAGGTCCTGGTCCAGGGTGATGCGTCCGAAGTCCATGGCCACCGTCGTGGTGGTCTTGTCCCCGGTGTGGGTCAGGTCGTCGATGCCCGCGGACGCGGACGTCATCACGGCTTCGGTGCGCAGCGGATTGATCTCCGAAACGGCACCGACAAACGTGGTCTTACCCACGCCGAAGCCCCCTGCCACCACGATCTTCGCCGAGGTAGTGGAGCGGGCCGCTCCGCCGCTAGAGCTTGCGAAGTCCACTGAGCACCCTTTCGAGCAGTGTCACATCTGGCTGGCCGCCGGCGGCCTCGTCGCCGCCGGGCTGATGGATAGCGACGAGTCCGGCCTCGGCCAGGTCGGCGACGAGGATCCGGGCAACGCCGAGGGGGATCGAGAGAAGGGCCGAAACCTCGGCGACCGACTTGATCTCGATGCAGAGCCGGCAGATCCGCTGGTGCTCGGGCAACTGCCCTTGCAGCCGGGACGGATCGGCCGTCGTGCTGACCAGCGCCTCGATGGCGAGCTGGTAACGCGGCCGGGTCCGGCCGCCGGTCATGGCGTACGGACGGACCAGCGGATTGTGCGCGGCGGGCTTGGCGGGCTCGGGAGCCCGCCGCTGCTGCTGCACCGGCTGGATACGCTGCTGCTGGTGCGCGTCGTACCGCTGGGACTGCTGCGGCTGCTGCTGCGGCCACGGCGAACCCGGCTGCTGCTGGGGCCACTCGGACCCCTGCGAGCCGTGGGCGCCCTGTGACTGCTGCGGCTGCTGGTATGGCTGATATGCGTTCCCCGGGGCCTGGCCGCCGGATCCTGCGGGGTAGCCGAAACGGTTGTCACCGTGCTCACCCGGAACCCTCTGTTCACCCTCGTATGGGTGTCCGCCTGTGGGTGCTGCCACGTTTCCTCCTCCGACTGCCGGTCGCCGATCCCAGTGGGGCCGCGCCACCGCACCTTATGGCGCGGTGGCGAGAAACGCACTGTCTGTCTACTAGTTAAGAAGGCTTCCCTGAAGTTCGGCGCGGAGATCCGGGGTCAGAACACTGCCCGCGCGGTCGACCAGAAGTGCCATTTCGTACCCGACCAGACCGATATCGGCATCCGGGTGGGCGAGAACGGCGAGTGACGAACCGTCCGAGATGGACATCAGGAAGAGGAATCCCCGCTCCATCTCCACAACGGTCTGGTTCACCGCCCCGCCCTCGAAGATCCGGGAGGCGCCCGCGGTCAGCGACGTCAGACCGGAGGCGACGGCCGCCAGCTGGTCGGCGCGGTCGCGCGGGAATCCTTCGGACATGGCCAGCAGGAGTCCGTCGGCGGAGACCACCACCGTGTGCGACACCCCGGGGGTGTTGTCCACGAAGTTGGTGATCAACCAGTTGAGATTCTGCGCCGCCTGGCTCATCGGGCTCACACTAACGCTCCTGGTTGTAGGTGGTACTGGTGTCCGACCCGGCGCTGCGTCCCCGCTGGACTCCCCGCCGCAGGTTGCTCAACCTGCCGCGGACGTCCTCGGGAGCGCGGGAGACCTGTGGGCCGCCCTGCTGGGTCTGCTCCGCCGTGCCCTCGACCAGGTTGGCCTTGGGCACGCGCCGGGGGAGGCCGGAGGGGGTGATTCCGCCCGCCTTCGGCTCACGGAGCTTCTCGGCCCGCTCCCAGCGCTCGTCGTTCGTCGAGCGCCAGTCGTCGGTGCCGTCCCCGTTGGTCTGCGAGACCTGCCGCTCTTCCTGCTGCGGCTGCGGAGCCGGAGCAGGGGCCGCGGCAGGAGCCGGAGCCGGCGCGGGCTGGTCGTTGCCCCGGCCGCTCGGCTGCCAGTGCTGCGCACCGCCGCGGCGAGGCAGACCGGCTTCGGTCAGCTCGTGGCCGACGTTCGGGGCGGACCCCGGACTGTCGAAGCCTACGCGCTCCTGCTGCGGCGCGGGAACGCTCGGAACAGATTCCGCCTCAGCCTGCCGAACCGGCTCAAATGTGTTCTGGAAACCGCTCTGAACAGGCCAGTCGTCCTGGTGGGACTGGTCGGTCGGGGCAGCGTACCGGTCGGCCGCGTACGGATCCTGCGGGTTCTCCGGAGCGGCATATGCCGCTTCCGCGTACCCCTCCTGAGCCTGCGGTTCCGTCCCGTTCTGCTGCTGCGGGTAGCCGTCCCCGGTGCCGTACTGCTGCTCGTAGGAGCCGGCGTACGGGGCCTGGCCCTGCTGGGCGGAGTCCTGGCCGTACTGCTCCTGGCCGTAGGAATCCTGCGCGTAGTTCTGCGAGCCGTCGTACTGCTCCTGGCCCTGCGCGCCGTTGTACGGAGCCTGCCCGGCGTACGGCTCCTGCGCGTACTGCTCCTGGCCGTAGCCCTGCTGCTCCTGGGAGCCGTCCGGGAACGGGCTGCCGGTCTGGGCCTCCAGCGCCGCCCTGCGCTCCTCGCGCATCAGCGAACGGTTGACCGGGTCCAGCTGGCCCGGGTCCGCCGGGACCTCGTAGCGCGAGTCGTCGAAGCCGAGCTCCGCCGCGGTGCGCATCTGGCCGTGCTGCGGCGCCGGTTCGAAGGCGTCCCGCTGCTCGGGAATGATCGAGGAGACGGTGAAGTCGTCCTGCCCGGGGCCGGATTCGCCACCGCCACCGTGGGTGATGGCGTCGGGGAGCATGACCAGCGAGGTGGTTCCGGCCTGCTCGCCCGAGGGGCGCAGCTGGACCCGGATGCCGTGCCGGTCGGCGAGCCGGCCGACCACGAACAGGCCCATGCGCTGGGAGACCGCGGCGTCCACGGTCGGCGGGTTGGCCAGCTTGTGGTTGATGTCGGCGAAGTCCTCGGCGGTGAGGCCGATGCCCTTGTCGTGGATCTCGACCATCACCCGGCCGTCGGGCAGCCGGGTCGCGGTGACACGGACCTTGGTCTGCGGTGAGGAGAACGTGGTGGCGTTCTCCAGCAGCTCGGCCAGCAGGTGCACGAGGTCGGTGACGGCCCGGCCGTGGATCTCGGCCTCGGGGACACCGGAGAGCTCGACGCGCTCGTACGACTCCACCTCGGAGGAGGCGGCGCGCAGGACGTCGACCAGCGGCACCGGCTGGTCCCAGCGGCGGCCCGGCTCCTCGCCCGACAGGACGAGCAGGTTCTCGCCGTTGCGCCGCATACGGGTGGCCAGGTGGTCCAGCTTGAAGAGGCTCTCCAGCTGGTCCGGGTCGGCCTCGTTGTTCTCCAGGTCGGTGATGAGGGTCAGCTGGCCCTCGATGAGCGACTGGTTGCGGCGCGAGAGGTTGGTGAAGATCGCGTTGACGTTGCCCCGCAGCATGGCCTGCTCGGCGGCGAGCCGGACGGCCTCGCGGTGCACCTGGTCGAAGGCGCGGGCGACCTCGCCGATCTCGTCCTGCGTGGTGATCGGGATGGGCTGCACCCGGGTGTCGACCCGGCCCGGGTCGGTGCGGGAGAGCTGGTCGACGAGGGAGGGCAGCCGCTGCTCGGCGATGGAGAAGGCGGCGGTACGCAGCTGGCGCATCGAGCGGCTCATCTGGCGGGCCATGAGCCCGGCCACCAGGAAGGCGGCCAGCAGGGCGATGACGACGGCCAGGCCGTTGACGATCGCGTCCCGCTTGGCGTCGGAGGAGATCTTCGCGGCCTCGTTCACCGCCTTGGTGACGAGCTCGTCCTCGACGGTGGCGTACCCCTGGAACTTGGCGGTGGCGGCGGCCATCCAGGTCTCGGGCGTGATGCCCTTCTTCGCCAGGTCCTCGGGGTCCTGGCCCTGGCCGATCTGCTGGGCCATGCCGTCGAAGACCGAACCGTCGATGCTCGGCGGCGACACGAACGGCTGACCTGCGGCCTCGGCCTGCTCACGGGCGGCCTTGAGCTGCTTGGAGCCCTCGGCGGCCTTGCCCGCCATGACCTGCTTGAGGCGGTCCACATCGGCCTGGGTACCACCGGAGTTGAACTCGGCGAGAGCGATCTGCTCCATGTAGTTGTACGAGCCGAACGCCTTGACCTGGTCGTTGTAGGTGCCGGGCTTCTTGCTCGGGCGCACCAGCAGGTGCATGCCGATCGAGCGCTGAAGCGATTCTGCAGCCTTGGCCAGCTCGATGGCGTAGACGGTACGGCCGTAGCTGGTGATGTTGCCGGTGCCGAGGCCGAGCTCGTTGGAGAACTCCATCAGCGAGTGCTGGACCTGGGTGTAGCCCTCTTCGGTCTTCACCGGGTCCAGCGCCTGCGAGTAGGCGGCCTTGCGGAGCTCGGGGAGCTTGGGCTCCTCGCCCTTGAAGAGCTTGAGGCGGCGCTCCAGACCAGGCTTGGCCGGCATCTCCTTCACCGCGGCCTCGAAAGCCGCGCGCGCCTCGTCCGTGGTGGCCCGGGACTGCTCGACGATGTCGGCCTCACGGTCGCCGGAGAGCAGCGGCTGGGCGGTGAGGTCCCGCTCGTCCAGGAGCGCCTGACCGTAGTCCGACGCCGCGCGGACGACGAGCGCGATCTTCTCGGCCTCCTGCGCCTCGCTCCAGGTGTCGATGGAGCCCTTCACCTGGAAGCCGCCCATGATCAGGCCGACGATGACCGGGATCAGGAGGATCGCGTTCAGCCGGGTGGCCACCCGCCAGTTGCGCGGGGAGAACCGGCTGGTGCTGCCACCCGCCGGCTCCGGCTCGGGCGCCTGTGCAGGCGACGCCGCAGCGTGCGACGGCGGGGTGAAGTTACCCCGCTCGGGCTGCACCGCGGAGCCCTCGTTGCTTCGCCTCACTCGACCAACAACCTCTCGGCGTCGGCACCTACGTTGTGCCGGATTATTCGTTCAGGGCCGTAACTACTCGGGAGTTCGACGCATTGCAGCACGGGGACGGGCCCCCTTCCAAACACTCGGAATCGATCATTCCGAGTGGCCCACGCCTCAGATAAAACGGGCATAAAGAGCGAGCCCCGTCAAAAGGCGGGGCTCATGTGAGCGCAGTGGCACCGTATGGATGCGTCGGGTGGTGGCGCGGAGCCAATTCTCTGTCGAAACGTTATGAACACGGGGGCGGACCGTGTCAAACGACACAGGCCGCCCCCGCGTGACTACAACAACTTCCGTAGGGCAAAAACGACTTCCGCCTACTTGTCCGGGCTACTTCAGGCGTGCCATCAGGGCGTGCTCGACCAGGGTGATCAGGCCGCTCTTGGCATCCGCACGATGCCGGGCATCCGTGGTGATGATGGGTGCGTCCGGCCCGATCTGCAGGGCCTCGCGTACCTCGTCGGGGGTGTAGGGCTGGTGTCCGTCGAAGCCGTTGAGGGCGATGACGAAGGGGAGGCCGCTGTTCTCGAAGTAGTCGACGGCGGGGAAGCAGTCGGCGAGGCGGCGGGTGTCGACGAGGACGACGGCGCCGATGGCGCCGCGGACCAGGTCGTCCCACATGAACCAGAAGCGGTCCTGACCGGGCGTACCGAAGAGGTACAGGATCAGGTCCTGGTCGAGCGTGATGCGTCCGAAGTCCATGGCGACGGTGGTCGTCGTCTTGTCGCCGGTGTGGGTCAGGTCGTCGATGCCCGCCGAGGCGGACGTCATGACGGCCTCGGTGCGCAGCGGGTTGATCTCCGAAACGGCACCGACGAACGTGGTCTTGCCCACGCCGAAGCCGCCCGCCACCACGATCTTCGCGGAGGTAGTGGCGCGGGCCGTACCGCCGCTAGAGCTTGCGAAGTCCACTGAGCACCCTTTCGAGCAGTGTCACATCCGGCGCGCCGCCGGCCTCTCCATTGCCCGGCTGGTGGATGGCCACCATGCCGGCTTCCGCCAGGTCCGCCACAAGGATGCGGGCGACACCGAGCGGCATCGACAGCAGCGCGGAGACCTCGGCCACCGACTTGACCTCACGGCACAGGTGGCAGATCCGCTGATGCTCGGGGAGCAGCGTCCCCAGATGCGCCGGGTCCGCGGTGGTGCTGACCAGTGCCTCTATCGCGAGCTGGTAACGCGGCCGGGTCCGGCCGCCGGTCATGGCATAAGGACGAACCAGCGGCTGGTCGCCTCCCTCGTCGTACGACGCGTGGTGCAGTGCGCCGTACGGATCGGGTGAGGCGGGTGGCGGGGTCATGAATCCTCCGGGCGTGACAGCAGGTTCTCGGCTTGCCGTCTGCAAGGGGCCGGTGAGGGGACTAAGGCGGCCTGGCGGGTGAGGGTTGTGGGCATTACCTGGGGGGATCGTGTCGTGAATCCGCAGGACGGCCGCCTAATGGAGCAGACTGCCCTGGAGCTCGGCGCGGAGGTCGGGCGTGAGGACGGTGCCCGCACGGTCGACCAGGAGGGCCATCTCGTACCCGACCAGACCGATGTCGGCGTCCGGGTGGGCGAGAACGGCGAGTGAGGATCCGTCGGAGATGGACATCAGGAAGAGGAACCCGCGCTCCATCTCCACAACGGTCTGGCTGACGGCGCCGCCCTCGAAGATCCGCGAGGCACCCGCTGTCAGCGACGTCAGACCGGAGGCCACGGCCGCCAGCTGATCGGCGCGGTCGCGCGGGAAACCTTCGGACATCGCCAGCAGCAGGCCATCCGCGGAGACCACCACCGTGTGGGACACCCCTGGGGTGTTGTCCACGAAGTTGGTGATCAGCCAGTTCAGATTCTGCGCGGCCTGACTCATGGGGCTCAACTAACGCTCCTGCTGGTGAGTGGGGCCGAGATGGATACTGCCGGTCGACGGGCCGTTGTTGGCCTGCCGTCCCTGCTGGATGCCCCGGCGGAGATTGGTGAGACGACCGCGCACGTCATCGGGCGCACGCGAGACCTGAGGTCCGGACTGGTGATTCTGCTGCTGGGCGGTCCCCGGAACCAAATTGGCGCGGGGAACACGGCGGGGCAGCCCGGAAGTGGTGACCCCGCCGGCAGCCGGCTTCTTGACCCGCTCGGCCTGTCGTACGAGTTCGTCGTTGGGCGAGGCACGCCAGGAGCTGGTGACCGGGGGCTCGGCCGCACCACGCTGGGGCATGGGCGGAACGGGCACACCGGTGGGCTCCGGAGCGGCCGGCGCCTGCGGCTCGGGGGCCTGCTGGCCGCCCTGGCCGGGGCCGTGGAACCAGTTGGTCTCCAGGGTGTCGTACAGCGGCGTACGACCGTCCCCGGGACCGGCCGGCGGCAGGGCCTCCGGCTGCTGGGGGAGCGCGGGACGGTACGGGGGCTCGCCCGCCGGCGGACGCGGGGCGCCGAAGTCGTTGCCGTCCCGGCCGCGCTGACGCGGTGCGGGCAGCCCCGGGCCCTGGTTCTGCTGGAGCGGCGCGTTGAAGTCGGGCCGCGCGAACTGGGCGGTGCTCGCCGGGTCCTGGGCCTGCTGGCCGTACCCCTGGCCCTGCGGCGCGTCGAAGTCGGGCCGGGCGAACTGCGAGGTCGCGGCCGGGTCCTGGTGGCCGTCCGCCGGCCGCTGGTTCAGCGGGGTGTTGAACGCCGGGTCCTGGCCGTTGCCCGTCGGCCGGGCGAACTGCCCGGTCGTCTCGTGCTCCTCGTGGCCCCGGGGGCCGTCGGCGCCCCAGCCCGCGGCCTGCGGGCGCTGCTGGGCGTTGCCGCCGGGCAGCTCGGCCCGCGGACCACCGGTCGGCGGCAGCTGGCGGCCGGGGCCGCCGGGCTGCTGGAAGCCGCCCTGGGTGCCGGGGCCGTTCTGCTCGTGCCGGGCCTGCGGCGCGCCGGGCCCCTGCTGGTACTGCGGCTGGCCGGGGCGGCCCTGCTGGTTCTGCTGGCCCTGCTGGTTCTGCGGGGCGAACGCGTTCGAGCGGCCGTTCTGGCCGGGGGAGGCCGGAGCGCCGTGGCCGAACAGGTTCGGCTGACCCGGCTCCGTACGGCCGGGAGCATCGCCCTGACCGCGTGCGCCGAGCCGGGCGCCGTTGCCGAAGGCGCCGGAGAGGCCGCCGCCGCCCTGGCGCTGGGGCTCCTGGCCCGGGAAGGGCTGGCCGCCCTGGTTCGGGTTGCCGGGGCCCTGCGGGCCGTTGTTCTGCGGGCGGCCGGGGCCGTTGTCCCGCGCGGGGAGGGCGGCACGCGGACCGGAGCCCGCACCGACCTGGCCGCGCTGGCCGCCGGGGGCCGAGCCGAGGCTCTTGGCACCCGGTCCGCCCGGACCGCCGCCGAGCCCCGGACGCTGGCCGTTGCCCGCGCCGTTGCCGTTGCCGCCGGCGAGGAGGCCGCCGGGGGCGCCGCCGGGCTGCTGGCCGGCGCCCTGCTTGGACGGGGGCTGCTTGCCGCCGTGGGCGACATCGACGGGCAGCATGACCAGCGCGGTCGTGCCGCCGGAGTCGGAGGGGCGCAGCTGGATCCGGATGCCGTGACGCAGCGACAGCCGGCCGACCACGAACAGACCCATGCGGCGGGAGACCGAGACGTCCACGGTGGGCGGCTGCGCGAGCCGCTCGTTGATCGCCGCGAGGTCCTCGGGGGAGAGGCCGATACCCGTGTCGTGGATCTCGACCAGTACCCGGCCGTCGGGCAGCGCGTGACCGGTTACCCGGACCTTCGTCTGCGGCGAGGAGAACGATGTCGCGTTCTCCAGCAGCTCGGCGAGGAGGTGCACGAGGTCGTTGACGACCCGGCCCGCGACCTCGGTGGCGGGCACCGCGGAGAGTTCGATGCGCTCGTACTGCTCCACCTCGGAGGCGGCGGCACGGAGCACGTCGACCAGCGGGACGGGGCGGGTCCACCGGCGGCCCGGCTCCTCGCCCGCGAGGACGAGGAGGTTCTCACCGTTACGGCGCATACGGGTCGCGAGGTGGTCGAGCTTGAAGAGCGAGGAGAGCTGGTCCGGGTCGGCCTCGCGCGACTCCAGCTCGGAGATGAGCGAGAGCTGACGCTGGATGAGGCCCTGCGAACGCCGCGAGAGGTTGGTGAACATCGCGTTGACGTTGCCTCGCAGAAGGGCCTGCTCGGCGGCGAGGCGGACGGCCTCGCGGTGCACGTCGTCGAAGGCCGCGGCCACCTGGCCGATCTCGTCCCGGGAGTGCACACCGACCGACTCGACGGAGGTGTCGACGTCCTGCGGGTCGGTCTCGGAGAGCTGCTTGACGAGCTCGGGCAGCCGGTCCTGGGCGACGCGGGTCGCGGTGTCCTGGAGGCGGCGCAGCGAGCGGATCATGGAGCGGGCCACCACGAAGGCGCCGACCAGCGAGACACCGAGGACGAGGAGGATGACCGCACCGTTGATGATCGCCTCGCGCTGGGAGGCCTCGCGCAGCTCGCGCGCCTTGGCCTCCATGTCGCTGAGGAGGGTGGTCTCGATCGTCTTCATCGCGTCGATCTTGGTGGAGGACTGGTCGTACCAGTCCATGTACGAGCGCACCTTCGCCCCGTCGATCCCGTTCGGGGTGTCGAGGATGTGCTTGGCGTACATGTTCGCCGCGTTGATCTCGGGGTTGTTGCCGTTGTCCAGCGGAGCCATCAGGTCCACCGCGCTCTCGCCGGTCGACCCGTAGATCGACTTGAACGAGCTGATCGCGCGGGTTTCCTTGTCGAGGGCGTTGGAGCCGAACTGCTTGTCGTTCTCGTTGAGGTGCGGTTCCTTGACCGAACCACCGGGCAGCGCCGCCGCGATGACCGCGCGCTGGATCGAGGCGTACTCCTTGGCGGAGGAGAACGCCGCCAGCGCACGGGTCCGCTTGATCATGTCCGGGTTGCTGGTCGCCTGGGCCATGTCCTGGGACAGGCTGAGCAGCGAGGTGATCAGCTGGCTGTACTGGTCGATGGTGTTGAGGGACGGCGCGCCGTCCTCGTACGCCGACTTGCGGATCGACCGGATGTCGCCGAGCTGGGAGGCGATCTGGGCGACGCTCGCGTGGATGCTCTCCAGCGCGTCGTCGTTCTCGAAGTCGCCGATCTCGTTGGTCGCGTCCAGGAACGAGTCCTTGGCCCGGTCGGTCTTCTCCCGGGGCTGGGAGACCTTGTAGTCGGTCGCCTTGGACCCGTTGGAGAGCGGACCGGCGGACTGGTCGCGCTCCACCTGGAGCGCCTGGGCGAGCGAGGTCGCCTGCTTGGTCATCTGGGTCAGCAGCTGCATGTGCTCCAGCTGCTGCATGTCGGTCATGGACTCGTTGATCCTCAGACCGCCCAGGCTGGTCGCTGCGACCACGGGGAGGGCGAGGAGTGAGACCAGTCGCGTACTGATGCGCCAGTTACGGAGCGCTATTCGCGAGCCCGTATCGACCGGGCCGCGGGAAGCGGGAGGTGTGCCCGGCTCGGCTCCGCTGCTCGTCGTGGAGGCCGGGCGCTGCGCGCGGTCGCCGTTGTCGCCGGCAGCGGCCGGCCCGGGGTTCTGGGCGTGCTGGGGCGAGGAACCGCGGTCGGTCCCGCCGCGCGGCTCCTGTTCCGCCGGAGCGCTGCCATCCCTCTTGAAACGTCCCTGCACTAGCGTCGCAACCTCTGGACCAGGCGTTCCGTCCGCGAACGGACAGAACGGTGTCGGCGTCGTGGGGCGCTGGACGCGCCCCATGGTGGTCGTTGAGTGACCGGCGTACTTTCCCCTCCCGCCGCCCCTCGGCGCTGCGTTGCGCCCCGGTGCGCCAGTCTGAAACCCGCGGCGGTGCGTGGAATTCCAGCACAGTGCAGGATCTCCAACAAGGGCCATGTACCGGGCTGTGACCTGGGTGACACGTTGTGATGAATGAGTAACGAACAGTGCAGAGTGATCGTGGGTAAAACGGACTATCAGGGATGAGTCGCTTAGGGGTGGGGGGTGTCCCAGTCGCGATGATCAGGAGCGGAATGATGGATTCAGGGAGGTAATGTCCGTTTCCTTCACCTCGACCACCTGTCCGCAATGGTTTATTTGTCCCTTACTTCGTGAGCAAACTCACATGATGATCGTCGCCTCATCCGGGCGCCGGCGGGGAATCGGATGTTTAGCCTGACGCTTTACAGGGATGGCGAATCCGACAAGCCGGCGCCGCCGAGGTGGCGCCCATACCGACAGGGTCCTGACGGCAGATGAAGACGACGACGATGTTCCGCAACATTGCCAACCCCCGGCGCACCACGCTGGCGCACCTCAAGGACGCCGAAGCGCTGCAGACGCCCCTCCTGCCGGAGCACGCCGCCGACCTGCCGACCGTGACGGCCAACCCGCGCCGCACCATCCTCATGGAAGCCCCGGTCGCGGCCGCCCAGTAAGCGGCCCCGTAACGGGACAGGCTGTGCCCCCTCACCGCGTTAGCCTGGAGCGTCAGTCTTCAGCCAGCCAGCAAGTGAGGGGCGACAGCATCCCGTGCGCATCGCCAGGTTCTCCATCGACGGCAATGTCGCCTTCGGCGCCGTCGAGGGACAGGGCACCGTGGAATCCGGTGACCTCGTCCTCGACATCATCAAGGGCATCCCGTACGCCGACTTCGAGCTCTCGGGCACCAAGGTCCCGCTGAACAAGGTCCGGCTGCTGCCCCCCGTGCTCCCCAACAAGGTCGTGGCCATCGGCCGCAACTACGCGGAGCACGCCGCCGAGCTCGGCCACGAGGTCCCCGACGCGCCCATCACCTTCTTCAAGCCCACCACCTCGGTGATCGGCTCCGGCGACGCGATCGAGTACCCCTCCTTCTCCAACGACCTGCACCACGAGGCCGAGCTGGCCGTGGTCATCGGCCGCATGTGCCGCGAGGTCCCGCGCGAGCGCGTCAAGGACGTCATCCTCGGCTACACCTGCGCCAACGACGTCACCGCCCGCGACGTGCAGGAACGCGAGAAGCAGTGGGCCCGTGCCAAGGGCTTCGACACCTCCTGCCCGCTGGGCCCCTGGGTGGAGACCGACCTGGACCCCCACGACCTCACCATCCAGGCGACGGTCAACGGCGAGCAGCGACAGCTCGGGCGCACGAGCGACATGGTCCGCTCCATCGAGGACCTGATCGTCCACATCACGGAGGCCATGACGCTGCTCCCGGGCGACGTGATCCTCACCGGCACCCCCGCAGGGGTCGGCCCCCTGCACGTCGGCGACGAGGTCGCCGTCACCATCGAAGGCATCGGCACTCTCACCAACAAGGTGATCAAGCGTGGCTAACGCACCCGTACGCGTCCGTTTCTGTCCCTCCCCGACCGGCAACCCCCACGTGGGCCTGGTCCGCACGGCCCTGTTCAACTGGGCCTTCGCCCGGCACCACCAGGGCACCCTGGTCTTCCGGATCGAGGACACCGACGCGGCACGCGACTCCGAGGAGTCCTACCAGCAGCTGCTCGACTCGATGCGCTGGCTGGGCCTGGACTGGGACGAGGGCCCCGAGATCGGCGGCCCGCACGCCCCCTACCGCCAGTCGCAGCGGATGGACCTCTACAAGGACGTCGCCGAGAAGCTGCTCGCCGCCGGGTACGCCTACCCCTGCTACTGCACCACCGAGGAGCTGGACACCCGCCGCGACGCCGCCCGCGCCGCAGGCAAGCCGTCCGGCTACGACGGCCACTGCCGCGACCTCACCGCCGAGCAGAAGGCCGCGTACGAGGCCGAGGGCCGCAGCTCGATCGTCCGCTTCCGGATGCCCGACGAGGCCATCACCTTCACCGACCTGGTCCGCGGCGACATCACCGTCCAGCCGGAGAACGTCCCGGACTACGGCATCGTCCGCGCCAACGGGGCCCCGCTCTACACGCTGGTCAACCCGGTCGACGACGCGCTGATGGAGATCACCCACGTCCTGCGCGGCGAGGACCTGCTCTCCTCCACCCCGCGCCAGATCGCCCTCTACCGGGCGCTCATCGAGCTGGGCATCGCCAAGGAGACCCCCGCCTTCGGCCACCTGCCGTACGTCATGGGCGAGGGCAACAAGAAGCTCTCCAAGCGCGACCCTCAGGCTTCCCTCAACCTCTACCGGGAGCGCGGCTTCCTCCCCGAGGGCCTGCTGAACTACCTGTCGCTGCTCGGCTGGTCGATCGCCGAGGACCGCGACATCTTCTCGACGGACGAGCTGATCGCGGCGTTCGACATCAAGGACGTCAACGCCAACCCGGCCCGCTTCGACCTCAAGAAGTGCGAGCACATCAACGCCGAGCACATCCGGATGCTCGACGTGAAGGCCTTCACCGAGGCCTGCGGCCCCTGGCTGAAGGCCCCGTTCGCCCCCTGGGCCCCGGAGGCCTTCGACGAGGACAAGTGGGCGGAGATCGCCCCGTACGCCCAGACCCGGGTGACGGTGCTCTCCGACATCACCGCCAACGTCGACTTCCTCTTCCTCGACGAGCCGGTGCACGACGAGGCGTCCTGGACCAAGGCCATGAAGGAGGGCTCCCACGCGCTCCTGACCACCGCCCGGGCCAACCTCGCCGCCGCCGACTGGAACGCCGAGGCCCTGAAGAACGCCGTGCTCACCGCCGGTGAGGCCCACGGCCTCAAGCTCGGCAAGGCGCAGGCCCCGGTGCGGGTCGCCGTGACCGGCCGCACCATCGGCCTGCCGCTCTTCGAGTCCCTGGAGATCCTGGGCCGCGACAAGAGCCTGGCCCGCGTCGACGCGGCCCTGGCCAAGCTGACCGCGTAACGACGAGCACCCCGAGGAGGGCCGCAGCCGACGGGCTGCGGCCCTCCTCGGCATATACGCCCACGCCACCGCCTCCGGGCCGCTACCGTGACGTACATGCCGATCCGAGCCGTGCTCTGGGACATCGACGACACGATCTTCGACTACGCGGGCGCCGACCACACCGGTATGCGGCTGCACCTGGAGAGCGTGGGACTGCCCGGGGCGTACGCGTCGGCCGACGAGGCCCTCGACGCCTGGAAGACGATCACCGTCCGGCACTGGGCGCGCGTCGCCGCCGGGGAGACGGACTTCCTCGGGCAGCGCCGGGACCGGGTCCGGGAGTTCCTCTCGCGGGCCATGACGGACACCGAGGCCGACGACTGGTTCGCCGGCCACGTCACGCACTACGAGTCCGCCTGGGCGCTCTTCCCGGACGTGCTGCCCGTCCTCGACCGGCTGGTTCCCGACTACCGGCACGCGATCCTCTCCAACTCCAGCACCGGCCACCAGCACCGCAAGCTCACCGCGCTCGGCATCCGCGACCGGTTCGAGGCGATGGTCTGCGCGGTCGAGCTGGGGATCTCCAAACCGGAGGCCGGCGCCTTCCACGCGGCCTGCGAGGCGCTCGCACTGGAGCCGCAGGAGGTGGCGTACGTCGGGGACGAGCCGGACATCGACGCCTCCGGAGCCGTGGCCGCCGGACTGACCGGGATCTGGCTGGACCGGCAGGGGAGGGGTGGGAGGCCGGATCTCGTGACGATCACCGGGCTCGACCAGCTCCCCGGGCTGCTGGCGGGCCAAACCCGTTTTGGAGCGCCGGACACCTTCGGGTAATGTTCTTTCTGCGCCGCCCGAGCGGGCCGAAAGATCCGGTCGGGAAGCGCAGACAGAAGTGAAGCCCCCTCCAGGGGTTGCATTTCAGTGGGCTATGGTGTAATTGGCAACACTACGGTTTCTGGTACCGTCATTCTAGGTTCGAGTCCTGGTAGCCCAGCGCAAGACCAAGCAGTACGAGCAAGACCAGCAGGACAAGCCCCCGTTGTGTAGCGGCCTAGCACGCTGCCCTCTCACGGCAGTAGCGCCGGTTCGAATCCGGTCGGGGGTACAGATCCTTCCCGCGAGAACATCATGGGTCGCACCCATCGCTCTCGATGCAGGATCGCTAGGGCCCCCGTTGTGTAGCGGCCTAGCACGCTGCCCTCTCACGGCAGTAGCGCCGGTTCGAATCCGGTCGGGGGTACTTGTCACACTATGGGCTATGGTGTAATTGGCAACACTACGGTTTCTGGTACCGTCATTCTAGGTTCGAGTCCTGGTAGCCCAGCGCAAGTCAGCAGTATCCACGCCCCCGTTGTGTAGCGGCCTAGCACGCTGCCCTCTCACGGCAGTAGCGCCGGTTCGAATCCGGTCGGGGGTACAACAGATCAGTACAGGAAGGCCCTTCACCTCGGTGGAGGGCCTTTTGGCTTGCCCGGCTCAGGGCGCCCAGGGGCAAGTCGCCTACGTCGCAACGCTGTTGGCAGGGGAAAGAAAAGGGGCCGCCACGGCGCTGGGGCGGCCTTCCGGGAGAGGGGGAGAAGTCGTTCGGGCGTGAGGTCAGCCCGTGCGGCGCAGGGCCTCGCTCAGCCGTGCCGCCGAGTCGATGACCGCCTGGGCGTGCATCCGGCCCGGGTGGCGGGTCAGCCGCTCGATCGGTCCGGAGACCGAGACCGCGGCGACCACCCGGTTCGAGGGGCCGCGCACCGGGGCCGAGACCGAGGCGACGCCCGGCTCCCGCTCGCCGATCGACTGGGCCCAGCCCCGCCGCCGTACGCCGGAGAGCGCCGTCGCCGTGAACCTGGCTCCCTGGAGGCCCCGGTGCAGACGCTCCGGCTCCTCCCAGGCCATGAGGATCTGGGCGGAGGAGCCCGCCTTCATGGTGAGCGTCGAGCCGACCGGCACCGTGTCCCGGAGTCCGGACAGCCGCTCCGCAGCCGCCACGCAGATGCGCATGTCGCCCTGCCGGCGGTAGAGCTGCGCGCTCTCGCCGGTGATGTCCCGCAGGTGGGTGAGTACCGGTCCGGCCGTGGCCAGCAGGCGGTCCTCGCCCGCCGCGGCTGCCAGTTCCGACAGCCGGGGGCCGAGAATGAACCGGCCCTGCATATCCCTCGCCACCATCCGGTGGTGTTCCAGTGCCACAGCCAGTCGATGGGCCGTGGGCCGTGCGAGCCCGGTCGCCGCGACCAGCCCGGCGAGGGTGGCCGGACCGGACTCCAGGGCGCTCAATACCAGAGCTGCCTTGTCGAGAACGCCGACGCCGCTAGAGTTGTCCATACGACGATACTCCCGTCTCACTCTGTGAAACGCAAGTTCAATTTTCAGCGGAAGTTGCGAACCTGTACGGGCGGCCCCACAACGGCCCGCAGCCACCGCCCCGCAGGGGATCCGGACGGCGGCGCACCGAATCTCTAGTTGGGCCGGCGAAGACGCCGGCCGGATCGGAAAGCGATGGGTAGGACACTCGCGGAAAAGGTCTGGGACGACCATGTCGTCCGGCGCGCGGAGGGCGAGCCCGACCTTCTCTTCATCGATCTGCACCTGCTGCACGAGGTGACCAGCCCGCAGGCCTTCGACGGTCTGCGCCAGGCCGGACGTCCGGTGCGACGCCTCGACCTCACCATCGCCACCGAGGACCACAACACCCCGACGCTCGACATCGACAAGCCGATCGCCGACCCGGTCTCCCGCGCCCAGCTGGAGACCCTGCGCAAGAACTGCGCGGACTTCGGCGTCCGGCTGCACCCCCTCGGCGACGTCGAGCAGGGCGTCGTGCACGTCGTCGGCCCGCAGCTGGGCCTGACCCAGCCCGGCACCACCGTGGTCTGCGGCGACTCCCACACCTCCACGCACGGGGCCTTCGGCGCACTGGCGTTCGGCATCGGCACCAGCCAGGTGGAGCACGTCCTGGCCACCCAGACGCTGCCGCTGGCCCGCCCGAAGACCATGGCCATCACGGTCGACGGCGAACTGCCCGAGGACGTCACCGCCAAGGACCTGATCCTCGCCATCATCACCCGGATCGGCACCGGCGGCGGCCAGGGCTACATCCTCGAATACCGCGGCTCCGCCATCGAGAAGCTCTCGATGGAGGCCCGGATGACCATCTGCAACATGTCGATCGAGGCCGGTGCCCGCGCGGGCATGATCGCCCCGGACGAGACCACCTTCGCCTACCTGGAGGGCCGCGACCGCGCCCCCAGGGGCGAGGAGTGGGACGCCGCCGTCGCGTACTGGAAGACCCTGCGCTCGGACGACGACGCGGTGTTCGACGCCGAGGTCGTCATCGACGCCACCGAACTGGCGCCGTTCGTCACCTGGGGCACCAACCCGGGCCAGGGCGCGCCGCTCTCCGCGCACGTCCCCGACCCCGCTTCGTACGAGGACGCCTCGGAGCGCAACGCCGCGGAAAAGGCCCTGGAGTACATGGGGTTGACCGCGGGCCAGCCGCTGCGCGAGATCAACGTGGACACCGTCTTCGTAGGTTCGTGCACCAACGGCCGCATCGAGGACCTGCGCAACGCCGCCGCCATCCTGGACGGCCGCAAAGTCGCGAACGGCGTACGGATGCTGGTCGTCCCCGGCTCGGTCCGGGTCGCGCTCCAGGCCGTCTCCGAGGGCCTGGACAAGGTCTTCACCGAGGCCGGCGCCGAATGGCGGCACGCGGGTTGCTCGATGTGCCTCGGCATGAACCCCGACCAGCTGGCCCCCGGCGAGCGCTCCGCCTCCACCTCGAACCGCAACTTCGAGGGCCGGCAGGGCAAGGGTGGCCGCACCCACCTGGTCTCGCCCCAGGTTGCCGCCGCCACCGCCGTGCTGGGCCATCTGGCCTCGCCCGCCGACCTGTCCGACACCCGTACCCCTGCCGGAGTCCGATAGCCATGGAAGCCTTCACCACACACACCGGCCGGGCCGTCCCGCTGCGCCGCAGCAACGTCGACACCGACCAGATCATCCCCGCCCACTGGCTGAAGAAGGTCACCCGCGACGGGTTCGAGGACGGCCTCTTCGAAGCCTGGCGCAAGGACGCCGACTTCGTCCTCAACCGCCCCGAGCGCCAGGGCGCCACGGTCCTGGTGGCCGGTTCCGACTTCGGTACGGGATCCTCCCGCGAACACGCCGTCTGGGCCCTGCAGAACTTCGGCTTCAAGACGGTCATCTCCTCCCGCTTCGCCGACATCTTCCGCGGCAACTCGCTGAAGAACGGGCTGCTGACCGTGGTCCTGGAGCAGAAGGTCGTCGACGCCCTGTGGGAGCTGAGCGAGGCCGACCCGAACGCCGAGATCACCGTCGACCTGCACACGCGGCAGGTCCGCGCCGAGGGCATCACGGCCGACTTCGAGCTGGACGAGAACGCCCGCTGGAGGCTGCTCAACGGCCTCGACGACATCAGCCTCACCCTTCAGAACGAAGCGGACATCGCGGCTTACGAGGCGGCCAGGCCGGCCCACAAGCCGCGTACAATTGACGCCTGAGCAGCGGTTTTCCATGACTGCGCCCCCTGCCTCCGGGCAGGGGGCGCAGTCGCTTGTTGAGCCCCCCTCGGGCGACAACTCGCCCCAGATGGCACAATCGGTGCATGGAACGCGACAGCCAACTCAAGCTCTATGGCCAAGTCGCCGACCGATTGAAGGAAGCGCACGCCAAGGTGCGTGCACTGCAAGTCCCGGAGAGCGTACGGATGGCGCTCTCCCGGAAGCTGCTGGTCGTCACGGCCGCGGCGAAGCACGATCTCCCGGACGCGGCAAGGCGTCTGGACCGGTTGATGAAGGACCTCGATGAGGGCCGATTCCCCGAAGGTGACTGACACGTGGAACTGCGCATCGGTCGACTTCGTTGCGGCACTAGGGTGATTAGCCCGTTTCGTGTTTGATTTGCGGTATATATCTGCCTAACGTGCGAAAAAGCCTGAACACTTTCGTTCTGGCAATGTCTCCGAAGGGGAAGACGTGAACAAGGCGCAGCTCGTAGAAGCGATTGCCGACAAGGTCGGCGGCCGCCAGCAGGCCGCAGACGCGGTCGACGCGGTACTCGACGCGATCGTCCGTGCCGTTGTCGCCGGGGACCGTGTCTCGGTCACCGGCTTCGGCTCGTTCGAGAAGGTCGACCGCCCCGCCCGGTACGCCCGCAACCCGCAGACGGGTGAGCGCGTCCGGGTCAAGAAGACCTCGGTGCCCCGCTTCCGCGCGGGTCAGGGGTTCAAGGACCTGGTGAGCGGCTCCAAGAAGCTCCCCAAGAACGATGTCGCCGTGAAGAAGGCTCCCAAGGGCAGCCTGACGGGCGGATCTTCCGCCGCCCGTACGACGGTCAAGGCCGCCGCCGCCAAGAAGTCCGTGGCCAAGAAGGCCACGGCGAAGAAGACCACCGCCAAGAAGGCCGTGGCACCGGCGAAGAAGACCACCGCCACCGCCAAGAAGGCCACCGCCAAGAAGGCGACCGCCACGGCGAAGAAGGCCACGCCGGCCGCGAAGAAGGCGACCCCGGCGAAGAAGGCCACCGCGACCGCCAAGAAGACCGCGCCCGCCAAGAAGGCCACGGCGAAGAAGGCGCCCGCGAAGAAGACCACGGCGCGCACCACCACGGCCAAGAAGGCCACCGCACGCAAGAAGTGAGACCGGGTAACCGCTCGCTTCGAGGAAACGCGCCGGGCCGGGCTCCCCTTCAGGGGGAGCCCGGCCCGCGGGCTGTCCGGGGGTACTTCCCCCCGTACGGTCTAGAACGTCTGCAGCGTCACCAGCGTGATCCGCAGGGCCGCACCAGCGCCCTCGCCCTCGATCCGCACCCGCTGCCCCGGACGCAACAGCAGCAGACCGCCCGCGTCGAAGGCCGGGGCGTCGAACTCCACCGGCGTGCCGTCGTCCAGCAGCACGCTGCCGGTGCGGGTCTCGGGGTCGTAGGTGTACGAGGTCGCCTGCATGGGCGGCAGCCTATCGGTCCCGGGTGAGAGGCAGCGCGAGAGCGAGCCGCTCCGTGTGCGGCCCCACTCCCAGGGCCAGGGCCACCTTCAGATCCTCGCCCGTATCCACGTCCCGGCGCACCGAGTCGACCCCGGGCAGCGTTATTTCCACCGCACCCGAAGCCAGGTGCCGGGCGGCGGACCGGCCGCCGAAAGCCGGGCGCAATTCCGTTCCCCCGCCGCAGGACAGAAATATCGTTCCGATTCCCGCCGCGTCCCGGAGAAATGCGCGGGGAAAAGCGGAAGCAAAATCGAGCACCCGAGCCAATTCTCCGGCGCGCAGGGCCGGCAGATCCGCGTTGAGCGCGGCCACCGGGACGGCGGGGGAGAGCGCCCGCACCGAGCGGGCGCCGTACGCCAGGGCGGCGTTGAGCCCGGCCGCCGGCACGTCCGGCACGACCCGCGCACCGAGCGCCGAAAGGGCCGCCCCGGCCGCCGCGTCGTCCGTGACGACCACCACATCCCGCACCCGGGCGCAGGAGAGCGCCGCCGCCACCGTGTCCTGGGCGAAGGCCAGGGCCAGCCGCGGCCGGGCGAGCTCGCCGGCGGCCCGCCCCAAGCGGCTCTTGGCCCGCGCGAGAGGCTTCAACGGAACGACCAGGGACCAGAGCCCCGCCGGATCGGTGTTCGTGGCGATCTCCCCCTCCGTACGCATGAGGACTTATTCTCGCCTGCCGGTACGACAACCTGGAGGGCCGGGCCCGAAGGTGAGGCGTACGGTGTTCTCGACAGAGGAGGGGCCTGGGGCGAGACTTGACCGTCAGTAGCCGGCAGCAGGTCGACGTTCCGAAGAGGTCCATAGAGGAAGGTGTCCGAGTGTCCCGCCGCAGAATCGGCTTCTGGTACCGCCTGGCGGCGGTTATCGCCAAGCCGCCATTGGTGGTTCTGTTCAAGCGCGACTGGCGGGGGATGGAACACATTCCGGCCGACGGCGGATTCATCACAGCCGTCAATCACAACTCCTATCTGGACCCGCTCTCCTACGGCCACTTCCAGTACAACACCGGACGCGTGCCCCGGCTCCTGGCGAAGGCGGGCCTCTTCCGCACCCCCTTCGTCGGCATGATGCTGCGCGGCACCGGCCAGATCCCCGTCTATCGCGAGACGACCAACGCCCTGGACGCCTTCCGGGCCGCCGTCGACGCCATCGAGCGCGGCGAGTGCGTCGCCTTCTACCCCGAGGGCACCCTCACCCGCGACCCCGACATGTGGCCGATGGCCGGCAAGACCGGCGCCGCCCGGGTCGCCCTGATGACCAAGGCACCGGTCATCCCCGTCGCCCAGTGGGGCGCCAACCTCGCGATGCCGCCGTACGCCAAGGAGAACAAGCTTCAGTTGTTCCCCCGCAAGACGCTGCGGGTCCAGGCCGGTCCGCCCGTCGACCTCAGCCGTTTCTACGATGTCGAGCCGACGCCCGACGTGCTGCGCCAGGCGACCGAGGTCATCATGGCCGCGATCACCCGCCAGCTGGAGGACGTACGAGGGGAGAAGGCCCCCACCGAGCTCTACGATCACCGCAAAGCCCGTGCTGAACAACGGCGCAGGGCGCAGGGAAAGGGATCCACGTGACGCACCCCGTAAAAGCAGCCGTCTTCGGAACCGGCTCATGGGGTACGGCGTTCGCCGTGATCCTCGCCGACGCGGGCTGCGAGGTCACCCTCTGGGGACGCCGCGCCGAGGTCGCCGAGACCATCAACACCACCCGCACCAACCCGGACTACCTGCCGGGGATCGCCCTCCCCGACACCATCCGCGCCACCACGGACCCC
Source organism: Streptomyces microflavus (assembly GCF_014650075.1). Lineage (GTDB taxonomy): Bacteria > Actinomycetota > Actinomycetes > Streptomycetales > Streptomycetaceae > Streptomyces > Streptomyces microflavus. Next base: position 537,626 of record NZ_BMUG01000004.1, read on the forward strand.
GCCGAGGCGCTGCGCGGAGCCGAGTTCGCCTTCCTCGTCGTGCCGTCGCAGACACTGCGCGCCAACCTCGCCGACTGGGCCCCGCACCTGGAGTCCGACACCGTCCTGGTCTCCCTGATGAAGGGTGTCGAGCTGGGCACCGCCAAGCTGATGAGCGAGGTCATCGCCGACGTCACCAAGGTGACCCCCGACCGCATCGCCGTCGTCTCGGGCCCCAACCTGGCCAAGGAGATCGCCGAGCGCCGCCCCGCCGCCGCCGTCGTCGCCTGCGCCGACGAATCCGTCGCCCAGCGGCTCCAGGCCGCCTGCCACACCCCGTACTTCCGGCCCTACACCAACACCGACGTGGTCGGCTGCGAGCTCGGCGGCGCCGTGAAGAACGTCATCGGCCTCGCCGTCGGCATCGCGGACGGCATGGGCCTCGGCGACAACACCAAGGGCTCCCTCATCACCCGCGGCCTCGCCGAGACCACCCGGCTGGGCGTGGCCATGGGCGCCGACCCGCTGACGTTCTCCGGACTCGCGGGCCTGGGCGACCTGGTGGCCACCTGCTCCTCGCCGCTCTCGCGCAACCACACCTTCGGCACCAACCTCGGCCGGGGCATGACGCTCCAGGAGACGATCGCCGTCACCAAGCAGACCGCAGAGGGCGTCAAGTCCTGCGAATCGGTCCTCGACCTGGCACGACGGCACGGCGTCGACATGCCCATCACCGAGACCGTCGTCTCGATCGTCCACGAGGGCAAGTCGCCGGTCGTCGCCGTCAAGGAGCTGATGTCGCGGAGCGCCAAGGCCGAGCGACGCTGACTCCTCCCTTACCAGCAGGTACGCTCATCGCGATATGAGCAGCGAGAACCTCCCCCAGAGCCCTGAGCGCCCCGAGAGCCCTGAGCAGCAGCGCCGTAAGCCGCGTGTGGCTGTCGTGTTCGGCGGCCGCAGCTCCGAACACGGCATCTCGGTCGTCACGGCCGGCGCCGTCATGAAGGCCATCGACCGGACGAAGTACGACGTCCTGCCGATCGGCATCACGACGGACGGCCGCTGGGCGCTCACCGCGGACGACCCCGAACGCATGGCCATCACCGACCGCAAGGTCCCGGACGTGGACGGGCTCGCCGAGTCCACCGAGGGCAGCGTCGTCCTCTCCGTGGACCCGGGCAGCCGCGAGGTCGTCTACAGCGAACCCGGCTCGGTGCCCAAGGCGCTGGGCGAGGTCGACGTCGTCTTCCCCGTGCTGCACGGCCCGTACGGGGAGGACGGCACCCTCCAGGGGCTCCTCGAACTCTCCGGTGTGCCCTACGTCGGCGCGGGCGTCCTCGCCTCCGCCGTCGGCCAGGACAAGGAGTACATGAAGCGCGTCTTCATCTCCTTCGGGCTGCCCGTCGGACCGTACGAGGTCGTCCGCCCGCGCGAGTGGGACCGCGACCCCTCCGGCGTACGCAAGCGGATCGTGGACTTCGCCGGTGAGCACGGCTGGCCGCTGTTCATCAAGCCCGCCCGCGGCGGCTCCTCGATGGGCATCACCAAGGTCGACGAGCTCTCCGGCCTCGACGCGGCGATCGAGGAGGCCCGCCGCCACGACCCCAAGTTCCTCGTCGAGTCGCTGCTGCGCGGCCGCGAGATCGAGTGCGGGGTGCTGGAGTTCGAGGACGGACCGCGCGCCAGCGTGCCCGCCGAGATCCCGCCGGTCACCGCGCACGAGTTCTACGACTTCGAGGCGAAGTACATCGACTCGGCCGCCGGCCTGGTGCCCGCCCCGCTCACCGAGGAGCAGACCGCCGAGGTGCAGCGGCTCGCCGTCGCCGCCTTCGACGCCACCTCCTGCGAGGGCCTGGTGCGCGCCGACTTCTTCCTCACCGAGGACGGCACCTTCGTCATCAACGAGATCAACACCCTGCCGGGGTTCACCCCGATCTCCATGTACCCGCGCATGTGGCAGGAGAGCGGTGTGAGCTACCCGGAACTGGTCGACCGGCTGATCCAGGCCGCGATGACCCGCTCCACCGGACTGCGCTGAGAGACCCGGAAGGCCGGGACGGTGGGGACCGTCCCGGCCTTCCGGGCGTGGGGCAGCTGTCTTGGTGGACGGGGGAGCGCCGCAGCGCAGTACGATCGCCCCGTCAGCGCGCGGAGAGCACTCTGCGGGGGCGGGAGAACCGCGGTCACAGGCCGCGCGTCCCACGCGCGGCACCGGACGGGGGTCAGAGGTGGACGACCGGGCAGGTCAGGGTTCGCGTGATGCCGTCCACCTGCTGCACTTTGGCGACCACCATGCGGCCGAGTGCATCGACCGTGTCGGCCTGGGCCCGCACGATCACGTCGTACGGACCGGTGACGTCCTCTGCCTGGATGACTCCCGGAATCTTGGAAATGGTCTCGGCGACGATCGACGCCTTGCCCACCTCGGTCTGAATAAGGATGTACGCCTGTACCACGGAACCTCCAGGGCGGCCACGAGGATCATGTGGGGGAAAGGGACGCCACGTTATCGCGTTGCCGAGGGCGACGGGGAGACCTACGGGCCGTATGACGTCCACAGCGTGGCGTGCGGAGTGCGGAAGTTGACGTATCCCTTGACGGTGCCGGCAGCTCTCCTGACGGTACCGACAGCAGTGACGGCTCGCGACCGGGGGCCCGGACGGGTGTCCGGGGCGATAAATGAGAGGTGAGACTCGGTGAAGGGAACCGTGGGCGAGTTGGGGGAGTTCGGGCTCATCAGAGAGCTCACGTCCCGGCTCACCACCACTCCGGCGGTACGGCTGGGGCCCGGCGACGACGCCGCGGTCGTGGCCGCTCCCGACCGCAGGGTCGTGGCCAGTACGGACATCCTGCTGGAAGGGCGGCACTTCCGCCGCGACTGGTCGACGGCGTACGACGTCGGCCGCAAGGCGGCGGCCCAGAACCTCGCCGACATCGCGGCCATGGGCGCCGTGCCCACCGCGCTGCTCCTCGGTCTCGTCGTCCCCGCCGACCTCCCGGTCACCTGGGCCGCCGAGCTGATGGACGGACTCCGCGACGAATGCCAGGTGGCGGGGGCGGCCGTCGTCGGCGGTGACGTGGTCGGCGGCGACACCATCACCGTCGCGATCACCGCCCTCGGCGACCTGCGCAACCATGAACCGGTCACCCGCTCCGGCGCCCGGCCCGGCGACGTCGTCGCCGTCACCGGCTGGCTCGGCTGGTCCGCCGCCGGATACGCCGTGCTCTCCCGCGGCTTCCGCTCGCCCCGCGCCTTCGTCGAGGCCCACCGCCGTCCCGAACCGCCGTACCACGCGGGCCCCGCCGCCGCCGGGCTCGGCGCCACCGCGATGACCGACGTCAGCGACGGCCTCGTCGCGGACCTCGGTCACATCGCCGAGGCCAGCAAGGTCCGCATCGACCTGCGCTCCGGCCTCATCGACATCCCCTCGCAGATGTCCGACATCGGCCAGGCCGTCGGCGTCGACCCGCTCCAGTGGGTGCTGACCGGGGGAGAGGACCACGCGATCGTGGCGACCTTCCCGCCCGACGTGAAACTCCCCGCCCGCTGGAAGGTGATCGGCGAGGTCCTCAACCCCTCCGCCCTGCCCCAGGTCACCGTCGACGGCGCGCCCTGGACCAGCAAGGGCGGCTGGGACCACTTCGGCGCGATCGAGGACACCTACTAGGGGCTTGCGGGGCCGTACCAGGACCGTGCTGGGCTGCCGCTAGATTGCTGCGTATGCCCATACGTACCGCTGTACCGCCCCGCGTCCTCACCGTCGCCGGATCCGACTCCGGCGGCGGTGCGGGGATCCAGGCCGACCTGAAGACCATGCTCGCCCACGGTGTGCACGGCATGAGCGTGATCACCGCCGTCACCGCACAGAACTCCCTCGGCGTCCAGGGCGCGTGGGAGCTTCCGGTGGACGCCGTACGCGCCCAGTACCGCAGTGTCGTGGACGACATCGGCGTCCAGGCGGTGAAGACCGGGATGCTCGCCTCGGCCGCCCTCGTGGAGGCCGTCGCCGAGCTTCTCGCCGGGACCGACGCCCCCGTCGTCGTGGACCCGGTCGGGGTCTCCAAGCACGGGGACGCGCTGCTCGCCGCCGAGGCGCTCGATTCCGTACGGACGAAGCTGCTGCCCGTCGCCACCGTGGCCACCCCGAACCTGGACGAGGTGACCCAGCTCACGGGCGTCACGGTCACCGATGAGGACGGAATGCGCCGGGCCGCCGAGGAGATCCTCGCGTTCGGACCGCGCTGGGCGCTCATCAAGGGCGGGCACCTCCCCGGCGACGCGGTCGACCTGCTCACCGACGGGAGCGCGGAGCACTGGCTGCGCGCCCCCCGCTACGACAACCGGCACACGCACGGCACCGGCTGCACCCTCGCCTCCGCCATCGCCTCCGGGCTCGCGCTCGGCCAGGACGTGCCCACGGCGGTGGAGAGCGCGAAGGCGTACGTCACCGGCGCGATCCGGGCCGGATTCGCGCTGGGCGGGGGCATCGGCCCGGTCGACCACGGCTGGCGGCTCAGCGTCTGAGCACAGCAAAAAGCCGGTCCACCGAGGTGGACCGGCTTTTTGGGCAACCGGAAGGCTGCGCTACGACGGAGACGTCAGCGCGCGACCTTGCCGGCCTTGATGCACGAGGTGCAGACGTTGAGCCGCTTCGGCGTCCGACCGACCACGGCACGCACGCGCTGGATGTTGGGGTTCCAGCGACGGGACGTACGGCGGTGCGAGTGCGAAATGCTGTTGCCGAAGCTCGGCCCCTTGCCGCAAACGTCGCAGTTGGCAGCCACGGGTCACTCCAAAGACTTCAGATGCACTTACAGTGAATTCCGGCGCGCCGGAATCATTGAATGAAGTGGCGGTACCGGAGGAATGGCCCGACTCTCATCGGGCAACCGAAGCAGCATACAACGCCTGCTTCGGAGATACGAAACTACCACGGGTTGGCCTGCCGCCCTCCCGCCCCCTGTCCCGCCCGGGACCCCGGAAGGGGGGCTAACCTGCGGTGCAGCCCGTTGCCACGGCCGCTTCAAGGAGGACCATCGGTGCCGCAGCTCCCCGACGATCTGGACGCCGTCGCGGTGCGCACCTGGTGCTCACTGGCCCTGGAGGCCCTGGGCCGGGAGCGCGCGGAGATCGACGCGATCAACGTCTATCCCATCGCCGACGGGGACACCGGCACCAACCTCTATCTGACCGTCGAGTCCGCCGCCGCGGCCGTCGAGGCGGTCTTCGCCGCCCATGAGACCGGCACCACCGCACCCGCCACCGCCGATGCCGTACGCGCCATGGCGCACGGCGCCCTGATCGGCGCCCGGGGGAACTCCGGCACGATCCTGGCCCAGTTGCTGCGCGGTATGGCCGGGGTGCTGGCCGACGGCGGTGACGCGGCTCACCTGCGCCTCGCCCTGACCCGGGCCGCCGCGGCCGCCCGGCAGGCCGTCGCCCACCCGGTGGAGGGCACGGTTCTGACCGTCGCCACGGCGGCCGCCGAAGCCGCGCAGGGCGACGAGCCGGAACTGCGCGCCGTGGTGCGCGCCGCCTACGAGGGCGCACGCGCCGCCCTGGCGAAGACCCCGGAGCAGCTCGCCGTGCTCGGCCGGGCCGGGGTCGTGGACGCCGGGGGGCGGGGACTGGTCGCGGTCCTGGGGGCGCTGGTGGAGGCGGTGACCGGTCAGGCGCCGGTACGGGGGCCTCGTACCGGGTCCGGGAAGGCGGCGGCTCCTGTGGACGGCGGGTCCGTGGTGGGGCTGCCGGTGGGCGGGGTTCCGGTTCCGGCGGGCGGCGCTCTCGTGGAGGGCCCGCTCGACTGCCCCGAGGACGTGGATGGCGGGGGACCCGCCTTCGAGGTGATCTACCTCCTGGAGGCCCGCGACGAGCAGGTGGACCGGCTGCGCACCCGGCTCGACGCGCTCGGCGACTCCCTGGTCGTGGTGGGCGGCGACGGGCTCTGGCACGTCCACGTCCATGTCGACGACGCCGGGGCCGCCGTGGAGGCGGGCGTCGAGGCCGGGCGGCCGTACCGGATCCGGATCACCCACTTCGCCACCGAGAGCGGCCACGACGTCCGCGTCCAGGCGGAACCCGCCCAGCGCGCCGTCGTCGTCGTGGTCCCCGGCGACGGCCTTGCCGGGCTCTGCACCGAGGCCGGCGCCACCACCGTGATCGCCCGCCCCGGCGAACCCCCCGCCAGCGGCGAGCTGGTCGACGCCATCCGCCGCGCGCACGCCCGCGAGGTGGTGCTGCTGCCCAACGACGCGGCCCTGCGCCACACCGCGGCCGCCGCCGCCGAACAGGCCAGGACCGAGGGGGTCAGGGTCGCCCTCGTCCCCACCCGTGCCGCCGTCCAGGGCATCGCCGCCCTCGCCGTCCACGAGCCGGACCGGGGCTTCGACGAGGACGTGGTCGCCATGACCGCCGCCGCCGGCGCCACCCGCTACGCCGAACTGGCCGTCGCCGAGCGCCAGTCGTGGACCATGGCGGGCATCTGCCAGGCCGGGGACATCCTCGGCCTGATCGACGGGGACGTGGCCGTGATCGGCGCCGACGTCCCGGCCACCGCCCGCACCGTGCTCGACCGGATGCTGGCGGCCGGCGGCGAACTGGTCACCCTGGTCCTCGGCGAGGACGTCCCGGACACGCTCGCCGACGCCCTGGAGGAACATGTACGCGAGGGCTACCTCGCCGTCGACACCGTCGTCTACCGGGGCGGACACCAGCGCGCACCCCTGCTGATCGGCATCGAGTAACCGCCTCACGGCCGTGCCCGGCGGACACTTGTCAGTGGCGTGGTGTGCAATGGATCGCGTGTCCTCGTTCGATGAACCTCTCAAGAACCGGCTCGGCGGAGCCACCGCGAAGGTGATGGCCGAGCACCTCGGCCTGCACACGGTCGGTGATCTGCTGCACCACTACCCGCGGCGGTACGAGGAGCGCGGCAAGCTGACCGCGCTGGCCGACCTCCCGCTGGACGAGCACGTCACGGTCGTCGCCCAGGTCGCCGACGCCCGCATCCTGATGTTCAACAACGGGCGGGGCAAGCGGCTGGAGGTCACCCTCACCGACGGCAGCGGCCGTCTCCAGCTGGTCTTCTTCGGCCACGGCGTCCACAAGCCGCACAAGGAGCTGCTCCCCGGCCGCCAGGCGATGTTCGCGGGCAAGGCCTCCGTCTTCAACCGCAAGATGCAGCTGGCCCACCCCACGTACCAACTGCTCGACGCCTCCGACGCCGACGAGGCGACCGAGGCCGTGGACGCCTTCGCCGGACGGCTGCTGCCGATCTACCCCGCCTGCAAGCAGCTCGACTCCTGGCGGATCGCCAAGGCCGTCGACGCCGTACTGCCCCTCGCGCAGGACGCGGTGGACCCGCTGCCCGCCTCCCTGCGCGCGGGGCGCGGCTTCACCCCGCTGCCCGAGGCCCTGCTCAAGGTGCACCGCCCGCAGACGAAGGCGGACGTCGAGGACGCCAGGGCCCGGCTCAAGTGGGACGAGGCGTTCGTCCTCCAGGTCGCCCTGGCCCGCCGGCGGTACGCCGACACCCAGCTCCCCGCCGCCGCCCGCCGCCCCGTCGCCGACGGCCTGCTGGACGCCTTCGACGCCAAGCTGCCGTTCACCCTCACCGAGGGCCAGGAGAAGGTCAGCAAGGAGATCTTCGGCGACCTGGCCACCGAGCACCCCATGCACCGCCTCCTCCAGGGAGAGGTCGGCTCCGGGAAGACGATGGTGGCCCTGCGCGCCATGCTCACCGTGGTCGACGCCGGAGGCCAGGCGGCGATGCTCGCGCCCACCGAAGTCCTGGCCCAGCAGCACCACCGGTCCATCACCGAGATGATGGGCGAGCTGGCCGAGGGCGGCATGCTCGGCGGCTCGGACCGGGGGACCAAGGTCGTCCTGCTCACCGGCTCCATGGGGATGGCGGCCCGCCGCCAGGCCCTGCTCGACCTGGTCACCGGCGAGGCCGGAATCGTCATCGGCACCCACGCCCTCATCGAGGACAAGGTCCAGTTCCACGACCTGGGTCTGGTCGTGGTCGACGAACAGCACCGCTTCGGCGTGGAACAGCGTGACGCCCTGCGCTCCAAGGGGAAGCAGCCGCCCCACCTCCTCGTCATGACCGCCACCCCCATTCCCCGTACGGTCGCGATGACCGTCTTCGGGGACCTGGAGACCTCCGTCCTGGACCAGCTCCCGGCCGGCCGCTCCCCGATCGCCAGCCACGTCGTCCCCGCCAAGGACAAGCCGCACTTCCTCGCCCGCGCCTGGGAGCGCGTAGCCGAGGAGGTGGAGAACGGCCACCAGGCGTACGTGGTCTGCCCCCGCATCGGCGACGACGCGGAGGAGGCCGAGGGGAAAAAGGGCAAGGCGAAGAAGAAGGCCCCCGATGAGGACCCCGAGAAGCGGCCGCCGCTCGCCGTGCTGGAGATCGCCGACGAGCTGCGCAAGGGCGCGCTGGCCGGGCTGAGCGTCGAGGTGCTGCACGGGAGGATGCACCCCGACGAGAAGGATGACGTGATGCGCCGGTTCTCCGCCGGGGACGTCGACGTCCTGGTCGCCACCACCGTCATCGAGGTCGGGGTCAACGTCCCCAACGCCACCGCCATGGTGATCATGGACGCCGACCGGTTCGGCGTCTCCCAGCTCCACCAGCTCCGCGGCCGCGTCGGCCGCGGCTCGGCCCCCGGGCTCTGCCTGCTGGTCAGCGAGGCCCACGAAGCGAGCCCCGCCCGCGCCCGCCTCTCCGCCGTCGCCGCCACCCTCGACGGCTTCGAGCTCTCCCGTATCGACCTGGAGCAGCGCCGCGAGGGCGATGTGCTGGGCCAGGCCCAGTCCGGGGTGCGCTCCTCGCTGCGGATGCTCACCGTCATCGACGACGAGGAGGTCATCGCCGCCGCCCGCGAGGAGGCCGTCGCGATCGTCGCCGCCGACCCGGAGCTGGAGCACCTGCCGGAGCTGCGCACGGTGCTGGCCGCCCTGCTCGACAAGGACCGTGAGGAGTACCTCGACAAGGGGTGAGCCCGGGGCCGCCCTGCTGGTGCGGGCCGCACGCCATATCGTGGACGCACAGCCCGCGCCCCTCTGCGTGCGCCCGGACCCCCACGACCCCGAGGACCAGACACCCATGACCCGCGTGATCGCCGGATCGGCCGGCGGACGCCGCCTGGCCGTACCGCCCGGCACCGGCACCCGCCCCACCTCCGACCGTGCGCGGGAGGGCCTCTTCTCCACCTGGGAGGCGCTGCTCGGCACCCTCGAAGGCGTCCGCGTCGCCGATCTGTACGCCGGGTCCGGCGCCGTCGGCCTCGAAGCGCTCTCCCGTGGCGCGGTCCACGCCCTGCTCGTGGAGGCGGACCAGAAGGCGGTGCGCACCGTCCGGGACAACGTCCGCACGCTCGGGCTGCCCGGCGCCGAGGTGCGGACCGGCAAAGCCGAGCAGATCGTGACAGGTCCGGCGCCCTCGGACCCGTACGACATCGTCTTCCTGGACCCGCCGTACGCCGTCACGGACGACGATCTTCGCGAGATCCTGCTCACACTCCGTGCTCAGGGGTGGCTCACAGCCGATGCGCTCGTCACGGTGGAACGCAGCACCCGGGGCGGAGAATTCGGCTGGCCCGCCGGATTCGAGCCACTGCGGGCCCGTCGCTACGGCGAGGGAACGCTTTGGTACGGTCGCGCCGCCGCTACGTGCGAAGACGCACGATGACCGGACCGGAGAGCGAGGGAATCACAGTGCGCCGCGCCGTCTGTCCGGGGTCTTTCGACCCCATCACCAACGGACATCTCGACATCATCGGACGAGCCTCGAAGCTGTACGACGTGGTGCACGTGGCGGTGATGATCAACCAGTCCAAGCAGGGACTGTTCACCGTGGACGAGCGGATCGAGCTGATCCGCGAGGTCACCGCCGGCTTCGGCAACGTGGAGGTGGAGTCCTTCCACGGCCTCCTGGTCGACTTCTGCAAGCAGCGGGAGATCCCGGCCATCGTGAAGGGCCTGCGGGCCGTGAGCGACTTCGACTACGAGCTCCAGATGGCCCAGATGAACAACGGCCTCTCGGGCGTCGAGACGCTCTTCGTGCCGACCAACCCGACGTACAGCTTCCTGTCGTCCTCGCTGGTCAAGGAGGTCGCCACCTGGGGCGGCGATGTCTCCCACCTGCTGCCGCCGGCGGTCCACGAGGCCCTCATAGGGCGCCTGGGCAAGCGATGAGTGACTGACGGTCCGTCACCAGGTGTCGGGCGGCCGCCGACTGGCCTTACAGTCGTCCCGTCCGTCTCCAACAGAGCAGCAGAGAGTGGCGAGCACACGGTGGACGTGCAGAAGAAGCTCGACGAGATCGTCGAAGCGGTCGGGAACGCCCGCGCCATGCCCATGTCGGCCTCGTGCGTGGTCAACCGCGCCGAGCTGCTCGCCATGCTCGAAGAGGTGCGCGAGGCCCTGCCCGGCTCGCTCGCCCACGCCCAGCAGCTGATCGGCGGCCAGGAGCAGTTCGCCGAGCAGGCCCGGCAGGAGGCCGAGCGGATCATCCAGTCCGCCCACGCCCAGCGCTCCTCCCTGATCGCCGAGACCGAGATCGCCCGCCAGTCGCAGAGCGAGGCCGACCGGATCCTCTCCGAGGCCCGCCGCGAGGCCGAGGAGGTCCGGGCCGAGGCCGACGACTACGTCGACAGCAAGCTCGCCAACTTCGAGGTCGTCCTCACCAAGACCATCGGCTCCGTGGACCGGGGCCGCGAGAAGCTCCTCGGCCGGAGCCAGGGCCTGGACGAGCAGGGCTACCAGGACCCCGACTTCGCCGAGGCGCCCGAGCGCAGCGCCGACCCGGAGACGCTGCGGCAGCGGGCCGACGCGTACGTCGACGCCAAGTTCGGCGCCTTCGAGGCCGTCCTCGCCAAGACCCTGGAGGCGGTCGGCCGCGGCCGGCAGAAGCTGCTCGGCCGGGTCGCCTCCGACGACCTCGGGGCCCACATGGCCGCCCAGGACGCGGCGGGCGCCCAGGGGCACACCAGTGACGCCGACTACCTGGCCGGGCTCGCCGAGCTGGCCACCCCGGAGCCGCGCCAGGCACCCCAGCAGCCCCTCTACCAGGAGCCGCAGCAGCCGCAGGCCGAGGCGGGCTACGCGCCGACGGAGTACGCGCCGACGGAGTACGGGCAGCCGGAGTACGCGCAGGCGGCGTACGGCTACCAGGAGCAGCCGCACCAGCAGGGCGCCCAGGGTGTGCAGGACCCGTACGGCTACCAGCAGGTGCCGGACCCGTACGCGGCCTACCAGCAGCCCGCCTACGACCCGAACCAGTACCCGCCCCAGCCGCAGGGCCGGCCGGACTACGGCTGGCAGCAGCAGCCGCAGGTGCCCGCCCAGCAGAACCAGGGCGCCCTGGACGAGACCAGCCTCTTCGACACCAGCATGATCGACCTGGAGCAGCTGCGCCGCTACGAAGAGGGCCGCTGACCCCGGCCGGGGGGCCGTGAGGCGCTCCGGGCGCCGGGGCCCTGAGCCGATTGGGTGCTGAGCGGTCCGTCCAGTATCCTGAATCCTCGGTCGCACATAGGTCCGCGATCCCGGCTGCCCGTTTCGTCTGCGAATCGGGACGGTGTGATTCCGGACCGGAGACGGCCCCTCCCCTGAGCAACAAGCACGACTCCCATGATTCGAAAGCAGGAAACGCCCTGAACGGCCACCTCGACCACCGCAACCCTCTCGTGTTCGATACGCGCGAGCTGGGTCGGCGTCCAGGTGCCCTGAAGCGGCTGTCCCGCTCGGTGGACGCACCCGGTTCACCGGTTCTCGGTATCGACGGCGTCATCGGTGTGCCGGAAGGCGCACCCCTGGAGCTGGACCTCCGACTCGAATCGGTCATGGAAGGGGTGCTTGTCACAGGTACCGCCCGTGCGAGCGCCGAGGGGGAGTGCGTAAGGTGTCTGGAGCCGCTGACCGTAGAGGTCGACGCGGATTTCCAGGAGATGTTCTCGTACCCTGACGCCGACGACCGGGGCCGCAGCAGTGCGGCGGACCCGGCCGACGACGCCGAGGACGACGAGGACAGGTTCTTCCTCGAGGACGGCTTGTTCGACCTCGAGTCAGTGCTGCGTGACGCGGTAGTGCTCGCACTGCCCATGCAGCCGGTGTGCAAGGAGACCTGCGCCGGTCTGTGTTCCGAATGCGGAATCAGGCTGGACGAGAACCCGGGCCACCACCACGACGCCGTCGACATCCGTTGGGCGGCACTGCAAGGACTCGCCGACACCGTTCAGGACGGCGAGAAGGACAACATGGGCGGCGCCGAACCGGGCGTCGACGAGAAGCAGGAGAAGTAGCCGTGGCTGTTCCGAAGCGGAAGATGTCGCGCAGCAACACGCGCCACCGCCGGTCGCAGTGGAAGGCTGCGGTCCCCACCCTGGTTTCGTGCGAGCGTTGCCAGGAGCCGAAGCTCCAGCACATTGCGTGCCCGAGCTGCGGCACCTATAACAAGCGCCAGGTCCTCGAGGTCTGAGCGGCTGGTGAGAGGCCCGATGTCTGAGTTGTCCAGCGCCAAGAAGCAGGCAGACAACATCAACACAGCCTCGTCCCACACGCTTCTGGAAGGGCGGCTCGGGTATCACCTCGAGTCCGCCCTTCTGGTACGTGCGCTGACCCATCGTTCGTACGCATACGAGAACGGCGGTCTGCCCACCAACGAACGGCTCGAATTCCTCGGGGATTCGGTGCTCGGCCTGGTGGTCACGGACACGCTGTACCGCACCCACCCCGACCTGCCCGAAGGCCAGCTGGCCAAGTTGCGGGCCGCGGTGGTCAACTCGCGTGCACTTGCGGAAGTGGGCCGCGGCCTCGAACTCGGCTCCTTCATCCGGCTCGGCCGCGGTGAAGAGGGCACGGGTGGCCGGGACAAGGCTTCCATCCTCGCCGACACACTGGAAGCAGTGATCGGCGCGGTCTACCTCGACCAGGGCCTCAGCGCGGCCTCGGAGCTGGTCCACCGGCTCTTCGACCCGCTGATCGACAGGTCCTCGAACCTCGGCGCCGGCCTGGACTGGAAGACCAGTCTCCAGGAGCTCACCGCGAGCGAGAGCCTCGGAGTCCCCGAGTACCTCGTCACGGAGACCGGCCCGGACCACGAGAAGACCTTCACTGCTGCTGCTCGCGTCGGTGGTGTCTCGTACGGCACCGGCACCGGCCGTAGCAAGAAGGAAGCGGAGCAGCAGGCGGCGGAATCCGCCTGGCGCGAGATCAGCGCCGCCGCAGAGGCACGGCAGGCCGCGGAGAAGTCCGCAGCCGACGGAGGGGCCGCCGACACCCCTGCCGACCCGTCGCCCGACACGGACGCCGCTCCGGCCTGAAGCAGCACCCCGAACCCCTCGGTGCCCTGTGCACCGGGGGGTTCTCCCTGTCCCGGGGAGCCGGTCCCGCGCCCCCGTACTGCCGTCGTCGTGTCTGGAGTGGTCCACCGTGCCCGAGCTGCCCGAGGTCGAAGTCGTACGCCGGGGCCTTGAGCGCTGGGTCAGCGGCCGTACCGTCACCGAGGTCGAGGTCCTGCACCCCCGTGCGGTCCGCCGGCACCTCGCGGGCGGCCCCGACTTCGCCGCCCGGCTGCGCGGGGTCCGGTTCGGTACGGCGATGCGGCGCGGCAAGTACCTCTGGGTGCCGATCGACGAGGCCGCCTCCTCGCTGCTGGGCCACCTCGGCATGAGCGGACAGCTGCTGGTGCAGCCCACGGACGCGCCCGACGAGAAGCACCTGCGGATCCGCATGCGGTTCGACGACGCCCTCGGCACCGAGCTGCGCTTCGTCGACCAGCGCACCTTCGGCGGGCTCTCGCTGCACGACACCACCCCCGACGGGCTGCCCGACACCATCGCGCACATCGCCCGGGACCCGCTCGACCCGCTCTTCGACGACGCCGCGTTCCACACCGCCCTGCGCCTGCGCCGTACGACGGTCAAGCGCGCGCTCCTGGACCAGTCGCTGATCAGCGGCGTCGGCAACATCTACGCGGACGAGGCGCTCTGGCGCGCAAAGCTGCACTACGACCGGCCGACCGCGACCCTCACCCGCCCGAAGTCGGCCGAGCTGCTCGGCCATGCCCGGGACGTGATGAACGCGGCCCTCGCCCAGGGCGGCACCAGCTTCGACAGCCTGTACGTCAACGTGAACGGCGAGTCCGGCTACTTCGACCGCTCGCTCGACGCGTACGGCAGGGAGGGCGAGCCGTGCCGCCGCTGCGGGACGCCGATGCGCCGCCGCGCCTGGATGAACCGGTCCAGCTACTTCTGCCCGCGCTGTCAGCGGCCGCCGCGCGTGGCGTCGTAACGCGTCCGGGCGGCGATTACGTCGTCCATCCGCCCCTCGACGAGATGGATGAGCCCGAGGAGCTGCCCGGCGACCTCGCGGCCGAACGGGGTGAGCTCGTAATCCACCCGGGGCGGGTTGACCGGCTGCGCCTCCCGCAGGACGAGCCCGTCGCGCTCCAGTGCGTGCAGCGTCTGGGAGAGCATCTTCTCGCTGACCCCGTCGACCCGGCGGCGCAGCTCGTTGAACCGGAGCCTCTCCTCGTACAGCGCGCCCAGCGTCAGGCTGCCCCAGCGCCCGGTGACATGCTCCAGCGTGGAGCGCGAGGGGCACTGCCGGGAGAAGACGTCGAAGGCGGAAACGTCCGTATCGCTGGCCATGGAAACAGCTTACGCCCGCACAGTGCTCACCCCGAGGGAGCGCTGTGCGGGCGTAAGTGGTCGGGCCTCTACGGGCGTCTACGGATCAGAAGCCGAAGTTCTGGGTCCACCACGGGCCGCCGGAGCCCTCGTGGACGCCGATGCCGATGGTCTTGTAGTCACAGTTGAGAATGTTCGCCCGGTGGCCTTCGCTGTTCATCCAGCCGTCCATCACGGCCTGGGCGTCGGCCTGGCCGCGGGCGATGTTCTCCGCGGCGAGCCCCTGCACCCCGGCCTGGGCGGCACGGTCCCAGGGGGTGTCGCCGTCCGGGTCGGTGTGGTCGAAGAAGCCGCGGGCCGCCATGTCCTCGCTGAAGTTCTGGGCCAGCGAGGTGAGCGGGGCGCTGGTGGTCAGCGGGGAGCAGCCGACCTTCGAGCGCTCCTGGTTCACCAGGGCCAGCACCTCGGCGCGGGCCGAGGTGTCGGACGGCGAGGGGGCCGGCTTCTTGGTGGGCGGCGGGGCGACGGTCTTCTTCGGCGGTGCCGGGGTCCTGCTCGCCGGGGCGGTGCTCTTCTTCGGGGCGGTGGCGGGCGCCTTCGACTCCTTGGACGGCGTAGCAGCCGGCTTCTTGGAGGGGGTGGCGGAGGGCGCGGCCGACTTCGACGGAGTCTTCGAGGCGCTGCCGGAAGGCGACTTCGACGCGGGCGTGGACGGCGACTTCGAGGGCGTCTTCGAAGGGGCCCCGGGGCGCTCGCTGCCCCGGCTGGCGGGGGAGGAAGAACGGTCGGCCGGGGCGCTGGAGCCGCCCTGCTGGGTCAGCAGGTCGGGGGCGCCGCCGGTGCGCACCTGGTCGGCCGCGGAGCTGCCGCCCGAGGTGTAGGTGTCGCCGCCGGGAAGCAGACCCGAGGCGACGGCGACAGCGCCGACCGCCATCGCGGCCGAGGCGCCGAGAAGCCCGGTGCGCACGGGTACCGCGGACTTCTTCTTCCGGCGCGTGCCCCGGTGCCGCGAGGAGGCTCCGGCCGCGGGTTCTTCAGCGGCGGGGCCTGCGGCGGATCGTCGGTGGCGTCCCATGCGCTGTGCCTTCCTGATGCTCCGGACGTCGCAGCGACGTCACCCGATTACCGGTCGATCTTCATCCCGATACTCACCCGATCGAGTGAGGCTATTGCGACGGGACTGTACGCCATGGCTCAAAGGGGCTGCCGTGCTCTTGGAGCAATTGGCCGGTTAGCGTTCGGGCATGAACGTAGATGCACGCCTGGTCGTCTGGGTACGCGGCCGAGTACAGCAAGTAGGGTTCCGCTGGTTCACCAGGGAAAATGCTTTGGAGATCGGCGGACTCGTGGGCTTTGCACTCAATCTCGACGACGGCCGGGTGCAGGTGGTCGCCGAGGGATCACGTGACAATTGCCACCGTCTGCTGGATTGGCTGCGCTCCGACGACACACCCGGGCGCGTGGACGGAGTCACTGAGATCTGGGACACCCCGCGCGGCGGTTACGAGGGATTCGCCATCCGCTGATACGGGCCCCCGCCGACGCCCCGGATCCGCTCGGTGAACGCGGCGCGGCGAAGGGTCACGGGCCGGCCCGCCGGACCCCCCGCACCCGAAATGACCTGCGAAAGGACCGCGCGGCGGACGATGGTTGCCAGATGCGGAATGTCGTGCAAGGCTGCGGCATTGACGAAGATCTCCACCCCCGTCGGGGTCCCGCAGGAGAGTCGCGCCGCATGATCGTCCGGCCGCGCGCCCCCGGGACACCTGGCTCCACAGGGTGTGATCGTGTTGACCGTCAAACTTTTTGGTGAGACGCTGAAAACCCCGCGCACCTTAGCTGTTCGGTAGAGCTGATATGCAGCAGAACCGCAGTGGTGACAGAGCCCTGCCGAGCACCGCGGGTGCGATCCCCTGACGACCCACACCGCATCGGTCGGTCACTCATTGTGGAGGACCATCCATCATGGCAAAGGCGCTTCTCGGTTACGTCGGCGGTTCCGACCCGCGACTCCTCGCCGAGATGCGACGGCTCCAGCAGCGCGTCCAGGACCTGGAATCCGAGCTCAACCGGATCCAGGACGAGAACGACGCGCTCAACGCCGCCGCTCAGCACCAGGACTCGTTGCTCGACAGCATCGACATCGACGTACCCCAGGGCGAGCCTGCACTGACCTGACCGGTGGCCCTCGCGGGCCGGTCGGGCTGTCCATGCTCAGCAGCCTAGAAACAACATCTCTCCATCGCTGATCCGTCCTGTGTCACGGATCGCCGTCCCCGGACGACCGGGTCCCTGACCGACAGGGCCGCCCTGTCCCCGGATCACCGGCAACGCATCGTCCGGTTGCCGAGGCGATGCGCCGTGCAGGACCGCACCAAAGATCTATGCACCAAGATCTACAGGGACGCTTCGGCGTCCCTTTTTTCTTTGTCCGGACCCCCCGGCCCCCGCCGTGCCGCCCTCGCTTACCGTCTGATGTGCCCTGCACCTTCATCACCGAAACCGAGAGGGAAAGGTAGAGTCCGGCGGCGTGCACCTCAAGGCCCTGACCCTGCGTGGTTTCAAATCGTTCGCGTCCGCCACCACCCTGCGGTTCGAACCGGGGATCACCTGTGTCGTAGGACCCAATGGTTCGGGAAAGTCCAATGTGGTGGACGCCCTCTCCTGGGTCATGGGCGAACAGGGAGCCAAATCCCTGCGCGGCGGCAAGATGGAAGACGTGATCTTCGCCGGGACGACCGGGCGGCCTCCGCTCGGCCGCGCCGAAGTGTCGCTGACCATCGACAATTCCGATGGCGCATTGCCCATCGAGTACGCCGAAGTGACGATCACTCGGATCATGTTCCGCAATGGCGGCAGTGAATACCAGATCAATGGCGACACCTGCCGGCTGCTGGACATCCAGGAACTCCTCTCCGATTCCGGTATCGGCCGCGAGATGCACGTCATCGTCGGCCAGGGCCAGTTGGACTCCGTCCTGCACGCCGACCCGATGGGCCGCCGGGCCTTCATCGAGGAGGCCGCCGGCGTCCTCAAGCACCGCAAGCGGAAGGAGAAGGCGCTCCGGAAGCTGGACGCGATGGGCGCCAATCTGGCCCGCGTCCAGGACCTCACCGACGAGCTGCGCCGCCAGCTCAAGCCGCTCGGCAGGCAGGCCGCCGTCGCCCGCCGGGCCGCCGTCATCCAGGCCGATCTGCGCGACGCCCGGCTCCGGCTCCTCGCGGACGACCTCACAACCCTGCGCGACGCGCTGCGCGACGAGATCGCCGACGAGGCCGAGCTGAAGAAGCGGAAGGACGCGGCCGAGGCCGATCTGAAGGCGGCACTCGCCCGGGAGGCCGAGCTGGAGGGCGAGGTGCGCCGGCTCGCGCCCCGGCTCCAGCGGGCCCAGCAGACCTGGTACGAGCTGTCGCAGCTCGCCGAGCGGGTACGCGGCACGATCTCGCTGGCCGACGCCCGGGTCAGGAGCGCCGGCGAAGCCCCCGCCGAGGAGCGCCGGGGCCGCGACCCGGAGGACCTGGAGCGCGAGGCGGCCCGGATCCGCGAGCAGGAGGCGGAGCTGACGGCGGCCCTGGAGGCGGCCGAACACGCACTGGAGGACACCGTCGCCCACCGCGCCGACCTGGAGCGCGAGCTGGCCGCCGAGGAGCGCAGGCTCAAGGACGCCGCCCGCGCCATCGCGGACCGGCGCGAGGGGCTGGCCCGGCTGAACGGCCAGGTCAACGCGGCCCGCAGCCGGGCCGGTTCGGCGCAGGCCGAGATCGACCGGCTGGCCGCGTCCCGCGACGAGGCACAGGAGCGGGCGCACGCCGCCCAGGAGGAGTACGAGCAGCTCAGGGCCGAGGTCGAAGGCCTCGACGCGGACGACGAGGAGCTGACCGCCCGCCACGAGGAGGCCAAGCAGGCACTCGCCGGGGCCCAGGCCGCCCACAGCGCCGCCCGCGAGGAGGCGACGGCCGCCGAGCGCAGGCGGGCGGCGGTCGCGGCCCGGCACGAGGCGCTGGCCCTGGGGCTGCGCCGCAAGGACGGTACGGGGGCGCTGCTCGGCGCCCGGGACCGGCTGGCCGGACTCCTCGGCCCCGCCGCCGAACTGCTCACCGTCGAGCCCGGTTACGAGGTCCCGGTCGCGGCCGCCCTCGGCACGGCGGCGGACGCGGTGGCCGTCGCGGACCCGGCCACGGCGGCCGACGCGATCCGGCTGCTGCGCGAACGGGACGCGGGGCGCGCGACGATGCTGCTGGGCGCGGTGGCCGGCGACGCTCCGGAGGCCCGGCCCCATCACGTACCGGAGCAGTCCGGTGAGCACGTACGCGTACAGGGGGAGGCGCGCGGGACCGGTCCGGCGCACCCCGGCGCCCCTGCCGTCTCCGCCGGAGCGTCCGGCACGACCGCCTCCGCATCCGGCACGGCCACCTCCGCCGGCGTGCCCGCCGCCCCTGGCCGGCTGCCCGCGCAGGCCGGTGCTCACGGCAGCACGGAATCCGCGCCCGGCGCGCAGCCCGCGCCTGCCGCACAGCCCACACCCGCCGCGCCTGCCGCACAGCCCACACCCGCCGCGCCTGCCGCACAGCCCACACCCGCCGCGCCCGCCGCCCCGGACGCCGTCGCTCTGCCGCACGGCCGTGCCGAGACCGCCACCGCCCTCACCGCGCCCGCCGTCTCCGACCTCGTGCGCGGGCCCGCCGCCCTGATGACCGCCGTCCACCGCCTCGTACAGCACATGGTGGTCGTCGGGACGCTGGAGGAAGCCGAGGAGCTGATCGCCGCGCACCCGGAGCTGACCGCGGTGACCGGTGAAGGGGACGTGCTCTCCGCCCACTTCGCGCACGGTGGTTCCGCCGGGGCGCCCAGTCTCCTGGAGGTGCAGGCCTCCGTGGACGAGGCCGCCGCCGAGCTGGCCGACCTCGCCGTGCGGTGCGAGGAGCTGGCGCAGGCCCAGCGGCTGGCGGGGGAGCGGCGCACGGAGGGGGCGGCGCTCGTCGAGGAGCTGGGGGAGCGGCGGCGGGCGGCCGAGCGGGAGAAGTCGGGCGTCGCCCAGCAGCTCGGCCGGCTCTCCGGGCAGGCCCGGGCCGCGGCGGGCGAGGCCGAGCGGATGACTGCCTCAGCCGCCCGCGCCCAGGAGGCCCTGGAGCGGGCGGTGGAGGAGGCCGAGGAGCTGGCCGAACGGCTGCTGGTCGCCGAGGAGGCGCCGGTGGAGGAGGAGCCCGACACCTCCGTACGGGACCGGCTCGCCGCCGACGGGGCCAACGCCCGCCAGACCGAGATGGAGGCCCGGCTCCAGGCCCGTACCCACGAGGAACGGGTGAAGTCGCTGGCCGGGCGCGCCGACGGGCTCGACCGGGCCGCCCGCACCGAACGGGAGGCGCGCGCCCGCGCCGAACAGCGCCGGGCCCGGCTGCGGCACGAGGCCGAGGTGGCCTCCGCCGTCGCGTCGGGCGCCCGTCAGCTGCTGGCGCACGTGGAGGTGTCCCTCGTACGGGCGGACCAGGAGCGGACCTCGGCGGAGGCCGCCAAGGGCGAGCGGGAACGCGAGCTGGCCGTCGAGCGGGGCCGGGGCCGCGACCTCAAGGGGGAGCTGGACAAGCTCACCGACTCCGTCCACCGGGGCGAGGTGCTGGGCGCCGAGAAGCGGCTGCGCATCGAGCAGCTGGAGACCAAGGCCCTGGAGGAGCTCGGCGTGGAGCCCGCCGGGCTGATCGCCGAGTACGGCCCCGACCAGCTCGTACCGCCGTCGCCCGCGGCGGAGGGCGAGGAGCTGTCGGAGGACCCGGAGCATCCCCGTAACCGGCCGAAGGCCTTTGTGCGGGCGGAACAGGAGAAGCGGCTGCGGTCGGCCGAACGGGCGTACCAGCAACTCGGGAAGGTGAATCCGCTCGCCCTGGAGGAGTTCTCGGCGCTGGAGGAACGGCACAAGTTCCTCTCCGAGCAGCTTGAAGACCTGAAGCGGACCCGGGCCGATCTGCTCCAGGTGATCAAGGAGGTCGACGAGCGGGTCGAGCAGGTGTTCACGGAGGCGTACCGGGACACCGCCCGCGAGTTCGAGGGCGTCTTCTCCCGGCTCTTCCCCGGCGGCGAGGGGCGGCTGATCCTGACCGACCCGGACAACATGCTGGCCACCGGAGTGGACGTGGAGGCGCGTCCTCCGGGCAAGAAGGTGAAGCGTCTCTCCCTGCTCTCGGGCGGTGAGCGGTCCCTGACGGCCGTGGCGTTGCTGGTCGCCATCTTCAAGGCCCGGCCCAGTCCCTTCTACGTCATGGACGAGGTCGAGGCCGCGCTCGACGACACCAATCTGCAGCGGCTGATCCGGATCATGGAGGAGCTCCAGGAGAGTTCCCAGCTGATCGTCATCACCCACCAGAAGCGGACGATGGAGGTCGCCGACGCGCTGTACGGCGTCTCCATGCAGGGTGACGGTGTGTCGAAGGTGATCAGTCAGAGGCTTCGCTGACCCGATCGGCCCATCCGCCGACTTTTTACCGAATCATCAGAAGTTCGACGCACCTTCTGTGCGGACCTGGGTACACGCTGCTCCGGCCCACTGTTTGACTTCGTTTCTTGAACGCATAACCTCTGCAAAGTTGATTTCGCCTTCAAGTGGTGGCGGGCCGGATGTTGTGCCCCACTGGGAAGGCTCACCCCCCACGTCTGACTTGCGGCCAGGCATCAGGAGTTCATGTGACCAGCGCAGCGAACGGACCGGAGTCCGGAGCCCGAGCGGCCCATCCGGACCACCTCGGCCATGTCATCTTCATCACGGCAGCCGCGGCGATGGGCGGCTTCCTCTTCGGTTACGACAGTTCCGTCATCAACGGGGCCGTCGAAGCGATCCGCGACCGGTACGACATCGGCTCCGGAACGCTTGCCCAGGTCATCGCCATCGCGCTGATCGGCTGTGCGATCGGCGCAGCCACCGCAGGCCGGATCGCGGACCGGATCGGCCGTATCCGCTGCATGCAGATCGCCTCGGTGCTCTTCACCGCCAGCGCCATCGGCTCCGCGCTGCCGTTCGCGCTCTGGGACCTGGCGATCTGGCGCGTCATCGGCGGCTTCGCCATCGGCATGGCCTCCGTGATCGGCCCGGCCTATATCGCCGAGGTCTCCCCGCCCGCCTACCGCGGCCGGCTCGGCTCCTTCCAGCAGGCCGCGATCGTCATCGGCATCGCCATCTCCCAGCTGGTCAACTACACCCTGCTCCAGATCGCCGACGGCGATCAGCGCGGCAAGATCCTGGGCCTGGAGGCCTGGCAGTGGATGCTCGGCGTGATGGTCGTCCCGGCCATCCTGTACGGGCTCCTCTCCTTCGCGATCCCCGAGTCCCCGCGCTTCCTCATCTCGGTCGGCAAGAAGGCCCAGGCCCGCAAGATCCTCGAAGAGGTCGAGGGCGACAAGATCGACCTCGACGCCCGCGTGACGGAGATCGAGACCGCCATGCACCGTGAGCACAAGTCCTCCTTCAAGGACCTGCTCGGCAACCGCTTCTTCTTCCTGCCCATCGTCTGGGTCGGCATCGGGCTGTCGATGTTCCAGCAGCTCGTCGGCATCAACGTCGCGTTCTACTACTCGGCGACGCTGTGGCAGTCCGTCGGCATCGACCCGACCGACTCGTTCTTCTACTCGTTCACCACCTCGATCATCAACATCATCGGCACGGTGATCGCGATGGTGCTGGTGGACCGGGTGGGCCGCAGGCCGCTCGCTCTCGTCGGCTCCGTCGGTATGGCGATCGCGCTCGCTTTCGAGGCATGGGCCTTCTCCGCCGATCTGATCGACGGCAAGCTGCCCACCACCCAGGGCGTCGTGGCCCTGGTCGCCGCCCACGTCTTCGTGCTCTTCTTCGCGCTGTCGTGGGGTGTGGTCGTCTGGGTCTTCCTGGGCGAGATGTTCCCGAACCGGCTCCGCGCCGCCGCCCTCGGCGTCGCCGTCTTCGCGCAGTGGATGGCCAACTGGGCGATCACCGCCAGCTTCCCGAGCCTGGCCGACTGGAACCTCTCGGGGACGTACATCATCTACGCCTGCTTCGCCGTTCTCTCCATCCCCTTCGTGCTCAAGTTCGTGAAGGAGACGAAGGGCAAGACGCTGGAGGAGATGGGCTAGCCCCTTATACGTTCACGCGCTGCCCTGGTTCACTGCTGAACCGGGGCAGCTGGCGTCTCCAGGGCCGCGCAGAACAGCCGCAGACTGCGCCACCCCTCCTCCACCGGCATCCCGCCGCAGAGCGGGTGCAGCACCAGCGACTCCGCGTCCAGCCCGGCCAGCTCCTCCGGCGTGACGATCCGGTAGACCCCCTCCTCCCGCAGCTCCGCCACCGTCGTGGCCGCCGAGCGCACCGCCGAGCGGATGTCCTTCGACTGCCAGGAGGCGTACGTCCGCGCCTCGTGCAGCAGGTGCTCCCCGTACAGCGCCCACGTCCGCTCCGGGTCCTCCGACACATGGAGCAGCGGTGTCCGGGCCGCGGGCATCATGCAGAACCCCTCCGTCCCATGGACCGCGCGCTGCTGGTGGTAGTACGCCTCCAGCTCCGGCAGATGCGCGCTCGGGAAGAGCGGCAGCCCCAGCCGGGCCGCCCGCCGCGCCGCCGCCCGTGAGCTGCCGCCGACCAGGAGCATCGGATGCGGCCGCGTGTACGGGCGAGGGGTGACGCGTACCGTACGGCCCCGGTAGGGGAACGGCTCCCCGCTCCACGCCGTCAGCAGCGTCTCCAGCAGCTCGTCCTGGAGCCTGCCGCGCCGCCCCCACTCCACACCCGCCCGCTCGTACTCCTCGGGCCGGTAGCCGATCCCCGCGACCGTCACGAGCCGGCCCGCGCTCAGCAGGTCGAGCACCGCGATGTCCTCCGCGAGCCGCAGCGGGTCGTGCAGCGGGCCGATGATCGCCGACACGGTCACCGCGATCCGTCGGGTGGCGCCGAAGGCCGCCCCGGCGAAGGTGAACGGGGAGGGCAGCCAGGAGTTCGCCACCCCGTGGTGCTCCTCGGTCTGCACCGTGTCGACGGAGTGCTCGTCCGCGTACGCGGCCATCTCCAGGGCGGCACGGTAGCGGGCCGAGAGGGTTACGGGGGTGGCTTCGGGATCGACGAGATTGAACCGGACCACGGTGAAGGCCATGACGGGTGTCCCCTGTTCGCCGGGTGGGCAGGGCGGGGCGCACAGTAGCTGACGAACCGTCAGAAGTGTAGAGGCGGGCGCGTCGCATTACCGCCAAAAGGTGCATAGAGGTTCGGCGGATCACCGGGCGGCGTGCGGGGCCGTGCCCGTGCGGCGGCCGTGGCCGATACTGGACGGGTTATGGAACTCGTCGAAATCGTCATCCTCGCTGTAGTCATCGCCCTGGCCGCTGTCGGCCTGGTCGGCGGGCTCGTGGTCGGCAGCCGCAAGAAGCGGAAGCTGCCGCCCCCGCCGTCGTCCACGCCGACCATCACTCCTCCCGCCGAGCCGCAGGTCGGCGAGGAGGCCGAGACGCCGCGCGACGAAGCGCGGCGCACCATCGACGAAGTCGGCCTCCCGGACGCCACCGCGCCCGCCGAGGAGGCCCCGGCCGTCGAGGTCCCGGCGCCGCCCGCGCTGGAGGTCCCCGAGCCCACCGAAGGCCGGCTCGTCCGGCTGCGGGCCCGGCTCGCCCGCTCGCAGAACTCGCTCGGCAAGGGGCTGCTCACCCTGCTGTCCCGGGACAACCTGGACGAGGACACCTGGGAGGAGATCGAGGACACCCTCCTCACCGCCGACGTCGGCGTCGCCCCCACCCAGGAACTGGTCGAGCGGCTCCGTGAGCGCGTCCGGGTGCTCGGCACCCGCACCCCCGAGGACCTGCGCGCCCTGCTGCGCGAAGAGCTGATCACCCTGCTCGGACCGGAGCTCGACCGCGAGGTCAGGACCGAGGGCGGCGCCGAGACCCCGGGCGTCGTGATGGTCGTCGGCGTCAACGGCACCGGCAAGACCACCACCACCGGCAAGCTGGCCCGGGTGCTCGTCGCCGACGGCCGCAGCGTGGTCCTCGGCGCGGCCGACACCTTCCGCGCCGCCGCCGCCGACCAGCTCCAGACCTGGGGTGAGCGCGTCGGCGCCCGTACGGTCCGCGGGCCCGAGGGCGGCGACCCGGCATCGATCGCGTACGACGCGGTCAAGGAGGGCATCGCCGAGGGGGCCGACGTGGTCCTCATCGACACCGCCGGCCGGCTGCACACCAAGACCGGTCTCATGGACGAGCTGGGCAAGGTCAAGCGGGTCGTGGAGAAGCACGGCCCACTGGACGAGATCCTGCTGGTCCTGGACGCCACCACCGGGCAGAACGGCCTCGTGCAGGCCCGGGTCTTCGCCGAGGTGGTGGACATCACCGGCATCGTCCTCACCAAGCTCGACGGCACCGCCAAGGGCGGCATCGTCATCGCGGTCCAGCGGGAGCTGGGCGTACCGGTGAAGCTCATCGGGCTCGGTGAGGGAGCGGACGACCTGGCCCCGTTCGAGCCCGGCGCCTTCGTCGACGCGCTGATCGGGGACTGACGCGCCTCTCCGGACCATCCCGTACGGCGGACGGGCGGCGGCTC
Organism: Streptomyces microflavus; assembly: GCF_014650075.1. Classification (GTDB taxonomy): domain Bacteria; phylum Actinomycetota; class Actinomycetes; order Streptomycetales; family Streptomycetaceae; genus Streptomyces; species Streptomyces microflavus. The sequence continues at coordinate 562,785 of NZ_BMUG01000004.1, forward strand.
CCACGAGGAGCCTGCCGCCCGTCCGCCGTTTCCGTGCTCCTGCCTACCGCTCAGGACCGGTGGCAGACGTACGCCAGCGTCCCCAGCAGCAGCCGCGCCTGCGGGGGAGCGGCGGCCGTGTCCAGCACCGGGGGGCGCAGCCAGCGGACCGGGCCGAGGCCGCCGAGGTCGGACGGCGGGGCGGTGATGTGCGCGCCCGGGCCGAGCGCCCGCAGGTCCAGGTCCGCGTCGTCCCAGCCCATGCGGTAGAGCAGACCGGGCAGTTCGGCGGCGGCTCCGGGGGCGACGAAGAACTGCGCCCGGCCGGTCGGCGTCACCGTCACCGGGCCCAGCGGCAGCCCCATCCGCTCCAGCCGCACCAGGGCGCGCCGCCCGGCCTGCTCCGCGACGTCCAGGACGTCGAAGGCGCGGCCCACCGGCAGCAGCATCGAGGCGCCCGGGGTCTCGGCCCAGGCGTCCGCCGCCCGGTCCAGTCCGGTGCCCGCGGGGACCTCCCGGGCGAAGCCCAGCGGATGCGCGCCGGGGGAGGGGCAGGCCCGCTGCCCGCACGAGCAGGCGCCGGCCCGGGCGCGGGTGCCCGGCGCCACGTCCCAGCCCCAGAGTCCGGTGTACTCGGCCACCGCGGTGGCCTCGGCGCCGCGGCCGCGCCGCCGTACGCCGGAACGTTTCTCGCGGATGCCGCCGATCGTGAAGCCCATGCCCCCTCCAACGGGTCCGACTCATCGGTGGTTACGACCCGGAGTGCTCGGGTAACCCTCCGTCGCTGCAACTCGATCGAGTGGCGTGCGCCGTTGTGCGCGAGGTGGTGCGGCGCGGTGCGTGCGCCCCCGAATGCTTCCGTACGCTCGCCATCGGTCGTGGTGGCTCAAGTCAAGCGCGCCGGGCGGCAGTCGGGTTCATTCGAAGGGGTGGCGAATGGTGGCGTTTCCGCAATCCCCCTCGCTAGAGGGGTGATCGTAGGATTACCGTCGGTACACGAACCCTGGGAGAATGTGCAGCCACGGGTATGCCTCGGGCAACCCGGTTTCCAGTTCGATCGTCTGCAACTCCCGTACGAACAGCACCGATGCACGGCATTCTGATAGTGGTTCGCGCGATGAAGGATTCAACGGGGATGATGGGGAATGGGGGCGTTCCGGTGAGTGGCAGCGGCGCGGGCGATACGGATGCCGGTAAGCGCCCCAACGGGCAATTGGGGTCGTGGTTCGTGCGCAGTGGCTGGTCCAAGGGCGAGCTGGCGCGTCAGGTGAACCGGCGGGCGCGGCAGATGGGCGCCCACCACATCAGCACCGACACCTCCCGGGTGCGGCGCTGGCTCGACGGCGAACAGCCGCGCGAGCCGATCCCGCGCATCCTCTCCGAGCTGTTCTCCGAGCGCTTCGGCGCCGTGGTCGCCGTCGAGGACCTCGGGCTGCGCACCGCGCACCAGTCACCCTCGGTGGCCGGCGTCGACCTGCCCTGGGCGGGCCCGCAGACCGTCGCCCTGCTCAGCGAGTTCTCCCGCAGCGACCTGATGCTCGCCCGGCGGGGCTTCCTCGGCAGCTCGCTCGCGCTGGCCGCCGGGCCCGCGCTGATCGAGCCGATGCAGCGCTGGCTGGTGCCCGCCCCGGCCAGGGGCCCGGGCGAACCGGAGTCGGAGGCCGCGGCCCGCAGGCCCTCCCGGCTCTCCGGCCCCGAGCTGGACCTGCTGGAGTCGACCACCGCGATGTTCCGGCAGTGGGACGCCCAGTGCGGCGGCGGGCTGCGCCGCAAGGCCGTCGTCGGCCAGCTCCACGAGGTCACCGACCTGCTGCAGGAGCCACAGCCGGGGCCCACCGCCAAGCGCCTCTTCCGCTGCGCCGCCGAGCTGGCCGAGCTGGCGGGCTGGATGAGTTACGACGTGGGCCTCCAGCCCACCGCGCAGAAGTACTTCGTGCTCGCCCTGCACGCAGCCAAGGAGGCCGGGGACAAGCCGCTCGGCAGCTATGTGCTCTCCAGCATGAGCCGCCAGATGATCCACCTCGGCCGCCCCGACGACGCCCTGGAGCTCATCCACCTCGCCCAGTACGGCAGCCGCGACTGCGCCACCCCCCGCACCCAGGCCATGCTGTATGCGATGGAGGCCCGCGCCTACGCCAACATGGGCCAGCCCAGCAAGTGCAAGCGCGCGGTCCGCATGGCCGAGGACACCTTCCTCGACGCGGGACTGGACGGGGAGCCCGAACCCGACTGGATCCGCTTCTTCTCCGAGGCCGAGCTCAACGGGGAGAACGCCCACTCCTACCGTGACCTGGCCTATGTCGCCGGCCGCAGCCCCACCTACGCCTCGCTCGCCGAGCCCGTCATGGAGAAGGCCGTCGAGCTGTTCGGCGAGGACGACGAGCACCAGCGCTCCTACGCGCTCAACCTGATCGGCATGGCCACCGTCCATCTGCTCCAGCGCGAGCCCGAGCAGTCCACCGTGCTGGCCGGACAGGCCCTCAAGATCGCCAGGAAGGTCCGCTCCGAGCGGGTCAACACCCGGCTGCGCAAGACCGTCGACACCGCTGCCAGGGACTTCGGCGATGTCGCCGACGTCGCCCGGCTCACCGATCTGCTCAGCGAACAGCTGCCGGAGACCGCCGAAACGGTCTGACCCGGCACCACCGGCCCCGGCCGCGGCACCTTCTTCGTACAGCCCGACTCGGCTCCCCCATTGCCTGGTCACCCGGAGGGGAGCCGCGGCCGGTTCGCGTATCCGGGTCCCTCCGAGGCGTCCGGCGGCGTTTCAACCGGACCGTATGCGGCGTGGGCTGCATGGTAGGCAGCGCACCGGACCCGCCACCCGGGATTCATTCCGACGTAACACGCACCACCTCTTCGTCACGCTCGCGAAACATCGTGCGGCTTCCCCGGAAACGGCGCTCCGCCAATCTCATGGCGCACAGAGAGTGTCCGGCCATGATCCGCCGGACACCCCCTGACCGGCCCGCACCTTCCCAGTGGTCCCGCAGCTTTCCCCCGCACGCCGCGGCCGCTCCGACGACGAGGAGACGCCGATGCCCCCAGGCATCACGACGCTTGCCGCAGACGCCCCTGAGCTGTCTGCCGCCAACACCGGGTTCATGCTCATCTGCTCGGCCCTGGTGATGCTCATGACCCCCGGCCTGGCCTTCTTCTACGGAGGCATGGTCCGCGTCAAGAGCACCCTGAACATGCTGATGATGAGCTTCATCAGCCTCGGGATCGTCACGATCCTGTGGGTGCTCTACGGATTCAGCCTCGCCTTCGGCTCCGACGTCGGCTCGGTCATCGGCTGGAGCTCCGACTACGTCGGCTTCAGCAACATCGGCGTCACCGAACTCTGGGACGGCTACACCATCCCGGTGTACGTCTTCGCCGCCTTCCAGCTGATGTTCGCCATCCTCACCCCGGCCCTGATCAGCGGCGCGCTCGCCGACCGCGTGAAGTTCTCCGCGTGGGCGCTCTTCATCGTCCTGTGGGTCACCATCGTCTACTTCCCCGTCGCCCACTGGGTCTGGGGCGCGGGCGGCTGGCTCTTCGAGCTGGGCGTCATCGACTTCGCCGGCGGTACGGCGGTCCACATCAACGCGGGTGCCGCGGCCCTCGGCGTGATCCTCGTCATCGGCAAGCGCATCGGCTTCAAGAAGGACCCGATGCGGCCGCACAGCCTGCCGCTCGTCATGCTCGGCGCGGCCCTCCTGTGGTTCGGCTGGTTCGGCTTCAACGCCGGATCCTGGCTCGGCAACGACGACGGCGTCGGCGCGGTCATGTTCCTCAACACCCAGGTCGCCACCGCCGCCGCCGTACTCGGCTGGCTCGCCTACGAGAAGCTGCGCCACGGCTCCTTCACCACCCTCGGCGCCGCCTCCGGCGCGGTCTCCGGTCTCGTCGCCATCACCCCCGCGGGTGGTTCCGTCTCCCCGCTCGGCGCCATCGCGGTCGGCGCCATCGCCGGTGTCCTGTGCGCCATGGCCGTCGGCCTCAAGTACAAGTTCGGCTACGACGACTCCCTGGACGTCGTCGGCGTCCACCTCGTCGGTGGTGTCATCGGCTCCATCCTGGTCGGCTTCTTCGCCACCGGCGGTGTCCAGTCCGACGCCAAGGGCCTCTTCTACGGCGGCGGTGTCGACCAGCTCGGCAAGCAGGTCGTCGGGGTCGTCGCGGTCCTCGCGTACTCTCTGGTCGTCTCCGGCCTCATCGCCCTCGTGCTCCACAAGACGATCGGGATGCGGGTCTCCGAGGACGAGGAGATCTCCGGCATCGACCAGATCGAGCACGCCGAGACCGCATACGACTTCAGCGGCGCCGGCGGCGGCACGGTCTCCCGCACCCCCGCCCAGGACACGACGGCAGCACCGAAGGCAAAGAAGGTGGACGCATGAAGCTCATCACCGCGGTCGTGAAGCCCCACCGGCTGGACGAGATCAAGGAGGCCCTCCAGGCCTTCGGCGTCCAGGGGCTCACCGTCACCGAAGCCAGCGGTTACGGGCGTCAGCGCGGCCACACCGAGGTCTACCGGGGCGCCGAGTACACCGTCGACCTGGTCCCCAAGATCCGCATCGAGGTCCTCGTCGAGGACGAGGACGCCGAACAGCTCATCGAGGTCGTCGTCAAGGCCGCCCGAACCGGCAAGATCGGTGACGGGAAGGTCTGGAGCGTCCCGGTCGAGACCGCCGTCCGCGTACGGACCGGCGAACGCGGTCCGGACGCCCTCTGACCGACGGCCCCACCGAACGGAAGGCATCTGGGTGACGAGCACCGAAGCGATCACCGATAGCGAAGACTCGGGACCCAGCGGCTACGCGGCGGCCCGGCTGCGCCTCCTCCAGCAGGAGGCGCGGTCCGGGCCGCCGCGCCGTGCGGCCCTCGCCGGCCTCACCGACGACTGGCTCACCGGCCTGTTCACCTCGGCGGCGGCACGCGCCGGGGTCCGTGGCGCGGCCCTCGTCGCCGTCGGCGGCTACGGGCGCGGCGAACTCTCCCCGCGCAGCGACCTCGACCTGCTCCTCCTCCACGACGGCAGCGCCGACGCCGCGGCCGTCGCCGCTCTCGCGGACGGCATCTGGTACCCGGTCTGGGACCTGGGCCTGGCCCTCGACCACTCCGTACGCACCCCCGGCGAGGCCCGGAAGACGGCGGGCGAGGACCTCAAGGTCCAGCTCGGCCTGCTGGACGCCCGCCCGGTCGCCGGCGACCTCGGCCTGGTCGCCTCCCTGCGCACCGCGATCCTCGCGGACTGGCGCAACCAGGCGCCCAAGCGCCTCCCCGCCCTCCACGAGCTCTGCCAGGAGCGCGCGGAGCGGATGGGCGAGCTCCAGTTCCTCCTGGAACCCGACCTCAAGGAGGCCCGCGGCGGCCTCCGCGACGCCACCGCCCTGCGTGCTGTCGCCGCGTCCTGGGTCGCCGACGCCCCCCGCGAGGGGCTTGACCAGGCCCGCCGTATCCTCCTGGACGCCCGCGACGCCCTCCACCTCACCACCGGCCGCGCCACCGACCGACTCGCCCTCCAGGAACAGGACCAGGTCGCCGAGGCGCTCGGACTCATGGACGCCGACGCGCTGCTGCGCCAGGTGTACGAGGCCGCCCGGACGGTCTCGTACGCCACCGACGTCACCTGGCGCGAGGTCAACCGGGTCCTGCGCGCCCGCTCGGTCCGCCCCCGGCTCCGCGCCATGCTCAGCGGCGGCCGCGTCTCCGCCAAACCCGCCCCCGAGCGCGCCCCGCTCGCCGACGGCGTGGTGGAGGCCGACGGCGAAGTGGTCCTCGCCCGCGCCGCCCGCCCCGACCGCGACCCCGTCCTCACCCTGCGCGCCGCCGCGGCCGCCGCCGAGGCCGGACTGCCGCTCTCCCGCCACCTCGTACGCCACCTCGCCACCACCGTCCGGCCGCTGCCGGTCCCGTGGCCGCCGGAGGCCCGCGAGGAGCTGGTCACCCTGCTCGGCGCGGGGGAGTCCGCCATCGGCGTCTGGGAGGCGCTCGAAGCGGAAGGGATCATCACCCGGCTGCTGCCCGACTGGGAACGCGTCCACTGCCGCCCCCAGCGCAACCCCGTCCACACCTGGACCGTCGACCGGCACCTGGTGGAGACCGCCGTCCGCGCGGCCTCCCTCACCCGCCGCGTCCACCGCCCCGACCTCCTCCTGGTCGCCGCCCTCCTCCACGACATCGGCAAGGGCTGGCCCGGCGACCACTCGGTGGCCGGCGAGGTCATCGCCCGGGACATGGCCACCCGGATCGGCTTCGACAAGCACGACGTGGGCGTCATCGCCACCCTCGTACGCCACCATCTGCTGCTCGTCGAGACCGCCACCCGGCGCGACCTGGACGACCCCGCCACCGTGCGGTCGGTCGCCGAAGCCGTCTCCACCGCCTCCACCCTGGAGCTGCTGCACGCCCTCACCGAGGCCGACGCGCTCGCCACCGGGCCCGCCGCCTGGTCCACCTGGCGGGCCTCCCTCGTCACCGACCTCGTCAAACGCGTCGCCGCCGTCCTCGCGGGGGAGGCCCCCGAGGAACCGGAGGAGGCCGCGCCCAGCGCCGAGCACGAACGCCTCGCCATCGAGGCCCTGCGCACCGGTGAACCCGCCCTCACCCTGCACACCCACCCGGAGGAGCCCGCCGGGGAGGGCGAGGTGGAACCCGTCGGCGTCGAGCTGCTCATCGCCCTGCCCGACCGTCCCGGCGTCCTGCCCGCCGCCGCCGGAGTCCTCGCCCTGCACCGCCTCACCGTGCGCGCCGCCGACCTGCGAGCGGTGGAGCTCCCCAACGAACTGGGCGAGCGGGCGGACCTGCTGCTGCTCAGCTGGCGGGTCGCGGCCGAGTACGGGTCCCTCCCGCAGGCCACCCGGCTCCGCGCCGACCTCGTACGCGCCCTGGACGGCTCCCTGGACATCCGGGCCCGGCTCGCGGAGCGGGAGGCCGCCTATCCGCGCCGCAGGGGCGTGAAGGCCCCGCCGCCCCGGGTCGCCGTCGCCGCGGCCGGCTCCCGTCGCGCCACCGTCATCGAGGTCCGTGCCCAGGACGCCCCGGGGCTGCTGCACCGGATCGGCAACGCCCTGGAGGGATGCGCGGTACGGGTGCGCAGCGCCCATGTCTCCACCCTCGGCGCCAACGCCGTGGACGCCTTCTACGTCACCGGCACCGACGGCGAACCGCTGCCGGAGATCCGGGCCGCCGAGGTCGCCCGGGAGGTCGAGAAGGCCCTCGGCTGACCCGTAGGACACCCACATCAAGCCCTCGCCCGGCTCCGGATCCGGCCGAGGGCTTGGTGTTCTCCGGGGGACGGATACCCTGGAGGGCGATTGACCTGCCCCGCCCCCGACCCTGAGGACCGACGAGCGCCGTGTTCGATACTCTCTCCGACCGCCTTAGCGCGACTTTCAAGAACCTCAGGGGCAAGGGCCGCTTGTCCGAGGCGGACATCGACGCCACGGCACGCGAGATCCGTATCGCCCTGCTGGAAGCCGATGTCGCCCTGCCCGTGGTCCGGGCCTTCATCGCCAATGTGAAGGAGCGGGCGCGTGGCGTCGAGGTCTCCCAGGCGCTGAACCCCGCCCAGCAGGTCGTCAAGATCGTCAACGAGGAGCTCGTCTCCATCCTCGGCGGCGAGACCCGGCGGCTGCGGTTCGCCAAGAACCCGCCCACCGTGATCATGCTCGCCGGTCTCCAGGGTGCCGGTAAGACGACGCTGGCCGGAAAGCTCGGCCTCTGGCTCAAGAGCCAGGGCCACTCCCCGCTGCTCGTCGCCTGCGACCTCCAGCGCCCCAACGCCGTCAACCAGCTGAGCGTCGTCGCCGAGCGCGCCGGTGTCGCCGTGTACGCCCCCGAGCCGGGCAACGGCGTCGGCGACCCGGTCCAGGTCGCCAAGGACTCCATCGAGTTCGCCAAGACCAAGGTCCACGACATCGTCATCGTCGACACCGCCGGCCGCCTCGGTATCGACCAGGAGCTGATGAGCCAGGCCGCGGACATCCGCGACGCCGTCAGCCCCGACGAGATCCTCTTCGTCGTCGACGCGATGATCGGTCAGGACGCGGTCAACACCGCGGAGGCCTTCCGCGACGGCGTCGGCTTCGACGGCGTGGTGCTCTCCAAGCTCGACGGTGACGCCCGCGGTGGTGCGGCCCTGTCGATCGCCCATGTCACGGGCAAGCAGGTCATGTTCGCGTCGAACGGCGAGAAGCTGGAGGACTTCGACGCGTTCCACCCGGACCGGATGGCCTCCCGCATCCTCGACATGGGTGACCTGCTCACCCTGATCGAGCAGGCGGAGAAGACGTTCAGTCAGGAAGAGGCCGCCAAAATGGCCTCCAAGCTGTCCTCCAGCAAGGGCGGCAAGGACTTCACGCTCGACGACTTCCTGGCCCAGATGGAGCAGGTCCGGAAGATGGGCTCCATCTCCAAGCTGCTCGGGATGCTGCCCGGCATGGGGCAGATCAAGGACCAGATCAACAACATCGACGAGCGTGACATCGACCGCACCGCCGCGATCATCAAGTCGATGACCCCGAAGGAGCGCGCCGAGCCGACGATCATCAACGGCTCGCGCCGGGCCCGTATCGCCAAGGGTTCGGGCGTCGAGGTATCCGCCGTCAAGAGCCTGGTGGAGCGCTTCTTCGAGGCCCGCAAGATGATGTCGAAGATGGCCCAGGGCGGCGGCATGCCCGGGATGCCGGGGATGCCCGGCATGGGCGGCGGCCCCGGCCGCCAGAAGAAGCAGATCAAGCAGGCCAAGGGCAAGCGCAAGAGCGGCAACCCGATGAAGCGCAAGGCCGAGGAGGCCGCCGCCGCGGAGCGCCGCGAGCAGGCGGCCGCCCAGGGCGGCGCGTTCGGGCTCCCCGCCCAGGAGGACAAGAACTTCGAGCTGCCGGACGAGTTCAAGAAGTTCATGGGCTGACCGGCGACAGCGGACATGTGTAAGGGGCGCCCTTGAGAGAGGGCGCCCCTTACGCGCGTTCGGAGCGGCTCTCAGGTCACGTCGTGCACACCAGGTAGCGGAAGACGTTCGGCATCCACACCGTGCCGTCCGCCCGCCGGTAGGGATGCAGCGCCTCCGCGACCTCCTTCTCCACCTGGGAGCGGTCGGTGGCCCGTACGGCGGCGTCGAAGAGCCCGGTCGACAGCAGCCCGCGCACCGCACTGTCCGGATCCGCGTACCCGAACGGGCAGGAGACCCGCCCCGAACCGTCCGGCTTCAGACCCGCCCGCGCGGCCACGTCCTCCAGATCGTCCCGGAGGGTCGGCCGCCACCCGCCGGGACGCGGCGGGCGCGTGGACTCCGCCAGCCGGGCCGCGACCCGCAGCACCGGCGCCGTGGCACACCGCTCCGGCGGGCCCCAGCCGGTCAGCACCACGGTCGCGCCCCGGGCGGCCAGCGGCAGCGCCGACTCCAGCGCCGGCACCAGCCCCTCGGAGTCACCGGCGGCGCAGCCGATCGGCTCGAACACGGTGATCAGGTCGTACGGTGCCCCGTCCGCGCCGGCGCCCGCCGGGAGCCCGTCGTCGTGCAGCCGGGCCCGGTGCGCGGGCGCACCTTCCGCGCCCTCGTCGGGCAGCAGCCGCGCACGGGCCAGCGCCAGGCGCTCCCGGTCGGAGTCCACGCCCGTGACATGCGCCCCCCGGGCCGCCGCGACGAGCATGGCGAGCCCGGAGCCGCAGCCGAGCGACAGCATCCGGGTGGCGGGTCCGACTTCGAGCCGGTCGTACACCGCCTCGTAGAGCGGTGCCAGCATGCGTTCCTGGATCTCGGCCCAGTCGCGGGCACGGGTACCGGCGTCCGCCGGCGCGGAGAGATCCGCGTCCCGGTGGTTCCGGACGAGCGTTGGTGTCATGGAAAGCGCCCCAATCCGCCAAGAGGTCGATCTTGCCCGAGTGGACGGCCCCCGTATGCGTATGTCCGCACCCCCCCGTATGACAGAGAACTGCGCATCCGCCGTTCCGTCCAGGGGTTGTGGGGCACTGTTTGCGTGCCCCGGTCGTGCGCCTCTCCGAATCAGTCTTACCCGACACCGGGCACCGGGCACGTCGAGCGGCCCGCCGGGTAACCTCTCCGGCAGACCCGTAAGTGGCGCCGGCCTCCGGCGCACCGCACATCACGTGCGCCGGGCGTACCGCACGCTGTGCACCACCTTGGTGCGAGCTGTGCGTCTTCTCCGCAGTTCGGCGCACCCGCCCTCGTCCGGACGCATCCAGGACACATCACGAGCAACTGACTGGTACGTGCAAATTATTTGGGATGCCCCGGAATAGGAACACCGGGGCACTCGGACTCGTTGTCACGACGTGAGCACGACACCACCTGTACTTGCCGCAGAGCTGGCACAGGCGTGGGCCGACATTCAGCGGTACCACTCCGAGCTGCCCGATCTAGCCGCGCCCGAGTCCCTGATCGGAGAGTCCTCGTCCGCCTGTGGCGCCGAGCTCTCCTTCGAGCGACTGCTCCACGAGGCAGTCCACGGCATCGCCGCCGCGAGAGGAGTACGTGACACTTCCCGCGCCGGCCGCTACCACAACCGACGCTTCCTCGCGATCGCCGAGGAGCTGGGCCTCGATCATGCCGAGGAACCCCATCCCAGCAGCGGATTCTCGCTGGTCACGCTGAATCCGGAGGCCAAGCGCCGGTACCGCCCGACCACCGAACGGCTGCAGCGCGCCCTCAAGGCGCACACGGTCGCCACCGCCGCCGACACCAAGCGCTCCTTCCGGGGCCCTGCCGCCCGGCACGGCTCCTCCGGGGGCGGAGTCCGGGTCAAGGCCGTCTGCGACTGCGGACGCAACGTCCGCGTCGTCCCCTCGGTCCTGGCCCAGGCCCCGATCGTCTGCGGTGGCTGCGGCAAGCCGTTCCAGATCCCGGAAGCGGCGGTCGCGGTGGGGTGAGCCGAAGTGGTGTGGCACAATGGCTAGCTGTACTCGACAGTCGCACAGGACCCCTCTCTCCTCCGGCTGACGCGTCCATCGGGCACTCCGAGTACCGCAACCCCACGTGGCATCTAGTTGTGCCCAACCACGTCATAGACCAGGAGACACCACTTCCGTGGCAGTCAAGATCAAGCTGAAGCGTCTGGGCAAGATCCGTTCGCCTCACTACCGCATCGTCGTCGCCGACTCCCGTACCCGCCGTGACGGCCGGGCCATCGAGGAGATCGGCCTGTACCACCCGGTGCAGAACCCCTCGCGCATCGAGGTCAACGCAGAGCGCGCGCAGTACTGGCTGTCCGTCGGCGCCCAGCCGACCGAGCCGGTCCTCGCGATCCTGAAGCTCACCGGTGACTGGCAGGCCCACAAGGGCCTCCCGGCCCCCGCGCCGCTGCTGCAGCCGGAGCCCAAGGCTGACAAGCGCGCGCTGTTCGAGGCGCTGTCCTCGGACGGCGACGAGGCCAAGGGTGAGGCCATCACCCCCAAGGCCAAGAAGTCCGACAAGAAGGCGGACGAGGCGGCTGACGCTGCCGCGTCCACCGAGTCGACCGAGGCCTGAGCATGCTCGAGGAGGCTCTCGAGCACCTCGTGAAGGGCATCGTCGACAACCCCGACGACGTGCAGGTTGCCGAGCGCACCCTGCGCCGCGGGCGCGTGCTGGAGGTCCGGGTCCACCCCGACGACCTCGGCAAGGTGATCGGCCGTAACGGCCGCACCGCTCGCGCCCTGCGGACCGTCGTGGGCGCCATCGGCGGCCGTGGTATCCGCGTCGATCTCATCGATGTGGACCAGGTCCGCTGACCGCAGTTGAACACCGGCCAGGGCCGGGGAGGGCTTTCGAGCCGTCCCCGGCCTTTGTCGTCGGCCACCCCGGGTGCTTCCCGCACCCACGTCCGTAACCCACCCATCGGAGAGACAGCGTGCAGTTGGTAGTTGCGCGGATCGGCCGTGCCCACGGAATCAAGGGCGAGGTCACCGTCGAGGTACGAACGGACGAGCCGGAGCTGCGGCTCGGGCCCGGCGCCGTCCTGGCCACCGATCCGGCGGCCACCGGCCCGCTGACGATCGAGTCGGGCCGGGTGCACAGCGGCAGGCTGCTGCTGCGCTTCGAAGGCGTGCGCGACCGCTCGGGCGCCGAGGCCCTGCGCAACACCCTGCTGATCGCCGACGTGGACCCGGACGAGCCCCCGGAGGACCCCGAGGAGTTCTACGACCACCAGCTGATCGACCTGGACGTCGTGCTCGCCGACGGCACCGAGATCGGCCGGATCACCGAGATCTCCCACCTGCCCTCGCAGGACCTCTTCATCGTGGAGCGCCCCGACGGCAGCGAGGTGATGATCCCCTTCGTGGAGGAGATCGTCACCGAGATCGACCTGGAGGAGCAGCGCGCGGTCATCACCCCGCCGCCCGGCCTGATCGACGAGAGCGAGGCCGTGGTGGCCTCCTCCCGCGACGAGGAGGCGGAGTCCCAGGGGGCGGCCGAGAAGACCGACGAGGCGCCGAAGGGCGACGCCTGATGCGGATCGACGTCGTCACGATCTTCCCCGAGTACCTGGACCCGCTGGACGTCTCGCTCGTCGGCAAGGCCCGCGCCCGCGGTGTGCTCGACGTCCACGTCCACGACCTGCGGGAGTGGACGTACGACCGGCACAACACGGTCGACGACACCCCGTACGGCGGCGGTCCCGGCATGGTCATGAAGACCGAGCCCTGGGGCGAGGCGCTGGACGAGTCGCTGGCCGACGGGTACGAGTCCGGCGCGCACTCCCCGGTGCTCGTCGTGCCCACGCCCAGCGGCCGCCCGTTCACCCAGGAACTGGCCGTCGAGCTCTCCGCGAAGCCCTGGCTGGTCTTCACCCCGGCGCGGTACGAGGGCATCGACCGCCGGGTGATCGACGAGTACGCCACCCGGATCCCGGTCGTCGAGGTCTCCATCGGCGACTACGTGCTGGCCGGCGGGGAGGCCGCCGTCCTGGTGATCACGGAGGCCGTGGCCCGGCTGCTGCCGGGGGTCCTCGGCAACGCCGAATCGCACCGCGACGACTCCTTCGCCCCGGGTGCGATGGCCGACCTCCTGGAGGGGCCCGTCTACACCAAGCCGCCCGAGTGGCGCGGCCGGTCCATCCCGGACGTCCTGCTCAGCGGCCACCACGGGAAGATCGCGCGCTGGCGGCGGGACCAGGCATTCGCCCGGACCGCCCTCAACCGGCCCGATCTGATCGAGCGGTGCGAGGCGAGCGCCTTCGACAAGAAGGACCGCGAGATCCTCTCCATCCTCGGCTTCGCCCCGGAGCCCGGCGGCCGATTTTGGCGCAGGCCCTCGGCCGTGGAAGAATAGGCCGCTGCTGTACGTCCGGTGTGCGCCCCTGCCACAGGGGGAAAGACGCCCGCCCGACGCGATCAGCACTCCGAACTCCTCTCGATATCCCGTCGATGACCTGTGGCATCGGCGAAGAAAGCAGAATTCATGTCTTCCCTGCTCGATGGCGTCAACGCCGCCTCTGTCCGTACGGACGTCCCGGCGTTCCGCCCCGGTGACACCGTCAACGTCCACGTGCGAGTGATCGAGGGCAACCGCTCCCGTATCCAGCAGTTCAAGGGCATCGTCATCCGCCGCCAGGGCTCGGGCGTCAGCGAGACCTTCACGGTCCGCAAGGTCTCCTTCAGCGTCGGCGTCGAGCGCACCTTCCCGGTGCACAGCCCGATCTTCGAGAAGATCGAGCTCGTCAGCCGCGGTGACGTCCGTCGCGCCAAGCTGTACTTCCTCCGTGAGCTCCGCGGCAAGGCCGCGAAGATCAAGGAGAAGCGCGACAACTGAGCTGCTTCCCGCGTCCACAGCGCGGCCGGATAGGATTCGGCCGCGATGGACACGCAAGCAGAGCACTCGGAGCGCGATCGCTCCTCGGAACCCCGTGCCGGGTCCGAGGAGCGGTCGCGCTTCTCGCGTGTCCGGGGCGCTCTCACCTCCGTACGTTCCCGTCGGCGGCGGATCCTCGTCGTGGGGGTGGCGGTCGCGGTCGTGGCGCTGCTGTTCAGCGCCTTCGTGGTGCAGCCCTTCCTGATCCCCAGCGGCTCGATGGAGCCCACGCTGCGGGTCGGGGACCGGGTGCTCGTCAACAAACTGGCCTACCGGTTCGGCTCCGGGCCCGAGCGCGGCGACGTCGTGGTCTTCGACGGGACCGGCTCCTTCGTCCGGGAGGACCCGGACGAGAACCCGGTGGCCGCACTGGCGCGCGGGGCCGCGTCCTCCCTGGGCCTCGCCGAGCCCGCCGACACCGACTTCGTGAAGCGCGTTGTGGGCGTGGGCGGGGACCGCGTGGTCTGCTGTGACGCGCGGGGGAGGCTCCGGGTGAACGGGGTGCCGGCTGAAGAGACGTACCTCCACCCCGGGGACACCGCCTCCGGAGCACCGTTCGACATCGTCGTGCCGCAGGGCACGCTCTGGATGATGGGCGACCACCGCAGCCGCTCCAGCGACTCCCGCGACCACCTCGGATCGCCCGGTGGCGGGATGGTCCCCGTCGAGCGGGTGATCGGCCGGGTGGACTGGCTGGGCTGGCCGCCCGCCAGGATCGGTGGTCTGGAGGGGACCGGCGCCTTCGACGGCGTAGGGGCACCCGGCAGGGCGCATGGGTAACCGAGGGCGTCCGCGCGGCGCCCCGGACCCCGATGTGCCGCTGCCGACCGGCAGCCGGCCCACCACGCCCCGCTCGCTGCCGACCCGGGCCGAGCGCCGCAGGCTCGCCAAGAAGGTCCGGCGCAAGCGCCGCAGATCCGCGGTGAAGGAGATACCGGTCCTCATCGTGATGGCGCTGCTGATCGCGCTCGTCCTGAAGACCTTCCTCGTCCAGGCGTTCGTGATCCCGTCCGGATCGATGGAGCAGACCATCAAGATCGGCGACCGGGTCCTGGTGGACAAGCTGACCCCGCTGTTCGGGTCGACACCGCAGCGCGGCGACGTCGTCGTCTTCAAGGACCCCGGCGGCTGGCTCCAGCAGGAGAACGCGGGGGACAAGAAGGACCCGCCGGTCGGCGTCAAGCAGATCACCCAGGCGCTCAAGTTCATCGGCCTGCTGCCCTCCGACGACGAGCAGGATCTGATCAAACGCGTGGTGGCCGTCGGCGGTGACACCGTGAAGTGCTGCGGCGAGGACGGCCGCGTCACCGTCAACGGCGTACCGCTGCCCGAGCCGTACCTGCATCCGGACGACCGGCCCTCGACGGTCCGGTTCGAGGTGGAGGTTCCGCCGGGGCGCCTCTTCATGATGGGCGACCACCGGTCCAACTCCGCCGACTCCCGCTTCCATCTCGACGAGCCCGACAAGGGCACGGTCTCCGAGGACGAGGTCGTGGGGCGGGCCGTCGTGATCGCCTGGCCGCTCGGCAACTGGAGCACGCTGGAGGAGCGCGAGGCCTTCGCCGCGGTGACCCGGGCGAGTGGCTCGGAGGCCGCGATTCCGGGCCCGTCGCATAGGGTTGCCACTCCGGATCGAGACGGAATGGTCCGGCTCCCGACCCCTGCGGAACTCCCGCTCGTTATGGGAGTGGTGGGCCTGCACCGGATCGGGCGCGGGCAGTGGCACGTATTGAGGAGTGGATGTGGGGGATTTGGCGGTCGGCGCACGATCCGGACACGACGAACCCGAGGACCGGTCGGAGCGCGACGAGTCTCCCGAGGGCGGGGCGGGGATCCCGCCGGGCGGTGACGGCGGGACTCCGGACGACGACGCCCCGGGCGGTGGCGGGGCTCCCAGGAGGCAGCGTTCCTTCTGGATGGAGCTGCCGCTGCTCATCGGTATCGCGCTGATTCTGGCTCTGCTGATCAAGACGTTCCTCATCCAGGCGTTCTCGATCCCCTCGGACTCGATGCAGAACACCCTGCAGCGGGGCGACCGGGTGCTGGTCGACAAGCTGACCCCCTGGTTCGGATCCGAGCCGGAGCGCGGTGAGGTCGTGGTCTTCCACGACCCGGGCGGCTGGCTGGAGGACACCGCGACGCCGGAACCCAACGTGGCGCAGAAGTTCCTCAGCTTCATCGGTCTGATGCCCTCCTCCGAGGAGAAGGACCTGATCAAGCGGGTCATCGCGGTCGGCGGCGACACCGTCGAGTGCAAGGAGAACGGGCCGGTCACGGTCAACGGCAAGGCGCTCGACGAGAAGTCGTTCATCTTCCCGGGGAACACCCCGTGCAACGACAAGCCCTTCGGCCCGATCAAGGTCGGGGAGGGCCGGATCTTCGTCATGGGCGACCACCGGCAGAACTCCCTGGACTCCCGCTACCACCAGGAGCTTCCCGGCCAGGGCACCGTCTCCAACGACGAGGTCGTCGGCCGTGCGATCGTCGTCGCCTGGCCCGTGGGCCGCTGGGCGACCCTGCCGATCCCCAGCACGTTCGACCAGCCCGGTCTGAACGCGGCCGCCGCGATGGCCCCGGCCGCACTGGGTGTGGCCGGAGCGCTGCCCCTCGTGCTGTGGCGGCGCAGGAGGCTGACCGCCGGGCGTACCGCCGGGTAGGGTGCCGACTCGGATCAGCGATTGTCGATCTCCGATGGGGGAGCGCTGGGATGAGCGGTACGCAACGCAACGGAGACGGCCGCGGCCGGGCCGGCGCCATGGTGTCGGGTCTGGCCGTGGCCGTCGGCTGTGTGCTCTTCCTCGGCGGGTTCATCTGGGCGGCAGTGGTGTACAAGCCGTACACCGTTCCCACCGCGTCGATGTCCCCCACGGTGAACGCGGGCGACCGGGTGCTCGCGGAACGGATAGACGGGGCGGACGTCCGCCGCGGTGATGTGGTGGTCTTCGCCGACAGCGTCTGGGGCGACACCCCGATGGTGAAGCGGGTGGTCGGCATCGGCGGGGACACGGTGGCCTGCTGCGACAAGGACGGACGGCTCACCGTCGACGGAACCCCCGTCGACGAGCCGTATCTGAACCGCGGCCCCGCCGCCGCGGGGGCACCGGCGCCCGCCTCGCCGCAGAACTTCTCCGCCAAGGTGCCCCGGGGGCAGATCTTCCTCCTCGGCGACGAGCGGTCCACCTCGCTGGATTCCCGGGTCCACCTGGAGGACGCCGGGCAGGGCTCCGTACCCCTGAGCGCCGTCCAGGGCCGGGTCGACGCGGTGGCCTGGCCGATGAACGGCATGATCGGCCGCCCCGATGCGTTCGCCGCGCTGCCCGGCGGGGTCTCCGCCGACGGCCCGCTCCCGCTCCAGGTCGGGGCGGCGCTGGTGGGCGTGGTGCTCATCCTGGGCGGAGCCGCGTACGGGCCCGTCGCCGCCCGCTCCGCCCGCCGCCGGGCCGCCGGAACCGCCCGGTGACCGGCGCGGCGCGCAGGGTCGCCCGGGTCGTGCTCCTGGACCCCGACGACCGCATCCTCCTGCTCCACGGCCATGAGCCGGACGACCCGGACGACGACTGGTGGTTCACCCCCGGCGGCGGCCTGGAGGGCGACGAGACCCATGCGGAGGCGGCCCGCCGCGAGCTGGCCGAGGAGACCGGGATCACCGACGTCGAGCTGGGCCCGGTGCTCTGGAAGCGGATCTGCTCCTTCCCGTTCGACGGGCGGCGCTGGGACCAGGACGAGTGGTACTTCCTCGCCCGTACGGCCCAGACCGCCACCGACCCCCAGGGCCTCACCGAACTCGAATTGCGCAGCGTCGCCGGTCTGAGGTGGTGGACCTCCGCCGAACTTCTCGCGGCGCGTGAGACGGTGTACCCGACCAGACTCGCCGAGCTGCTGCGCACGCTCCTCGACGAGGGTCCCCCGCGTGTTCCGTTGGTCCTCGCCGCCGAAATCGTCTAATCGTCCAGGGGCGTCGGAGGCTGACGCACAATGGGGGGACGCACGGCTGAAGGGGAAACATGCCATGAGCGCCGAGGACCTCGAGAAGTACGAGACCGAGATGGAGCTGAAGCTCTACCGGGAGTACCGCGATGTCGTCGGTCTGTTCAAATATGTGATCGAGACCGAACGGCGCTTCTACCTCACCAACGACTACGAGATGCAGGTGCACTCCGTCCAGGGTGAGGTTTTCTTCGAGGTGTCCATGGCGGACGCCTGGGTCTGGGACATGTACCGGCCCGCGAGGTTCGTCAAGCAGGTCCGCGTGCTGACCTTCAAGGACGTCAATATCGAAGAGCTCAACAAGAGCGATCTGGAACTTCCGGGAGGCTGACCCCGCGCGGCCCGGACGGTTCGGGGCCGCCGATTCGTGCGAGATGCGGTACAGACCCGGTCACCCGTGTGGGTGGCCGGGTTTTCCACATCGGGGAGGTTGTCCACCAAGATCCACAACTTCCGTCCGGCCGGGTCAGAGTCGGTGCCGGAGGTGGTGCCGATATGAACGCACGGGGGGCACTCGGGCGGTACGGCGAGGATCTGGCGGCGCGGCTGCTGACCGACGCCGGAATGGCCGTGATCGAGCGCAACTGGCGCTGTCGCGCCGGAGAGGTCGACATCGTCGCCAGGGACGGTGACGCGCTGGTCTTCTGCGAGGTGAAGACCCGCAGGTCGGACGGGTTCGAACATCCCATGGCCGCGGTCACCCCGGTCAAGGCGGAGCGGCTGCGGCGGCTCGCCGAGATCTGGCTGGAGAGGCACGGCGGGCCGCCGGCCGGAGGGGTCAGGATCGATCTGATCGGAGTGATCGTGCCCCGGCGCGGTGCCCCCGTCACGGAGCACGCACGGGGGGTGTCCTGATGGGGTACGCGCGGGCGTGTTCCGTGGCGCTGGTCGGCGTCGAGGGCGTGGTGGTGGAGGTCCAGGCGGACCTGGAGCCGGGGGTGGCGGCCTTCACGCTGGTCGGGCTGCCGGACAAGAGCCTGATCGAGAGCCGGGACCGGGTGCGGGCCGCGGTGGTCAATTCCGGGGCTGACTGGCCGCAGAAGAAGCTCACGGTGGGGCTCTCCCCGGCCTCCGTCCCCAAGAGTGGTTCGGGTTTCGATCTTGCTGTCGCCTGTGCGGTCCTCGGCGCGGCGGAGCGGATCGACCCCGCCTCCATCGCCGACGTCGTGATGATCGGCGAGCTGGGCCTGGACGGGCGGGTCCGTCCCGTACGGGGCGTGCTGCCCGCCGTCCTCGCGGCGGCCGAGGCCGGATACCAGCAGGTCGTCGTCCCCGAGCAGACGGCCGGGGAGGCGGCCCTGGTGCCGGGCGTCTCGGTCCTCGGTGTCCGGAGCCTGCGCCAGCTCATCGCCGTCCTCTGCGACGAACCGGTTCCCGACGAGCCCGCCGACGACCGGGGGCGCCCGGACGCGATGCTCGCCGGACTCATGATCCCGGGCACCGGCCTCGGCGCCGGGCTGGCCCCGGCCTCTCCGCGCGGCGAGGGACACATCCCGGACCTGGCGGATGTGGCAGGGCAGCTGCGCCCCCGGAAGGCCCTGGAGGTGGCTGCGGCCGGGGGACACCATCTGCTGCTCTCGGGACCGCCGGGTGCGGGCAAGACCATGCTGGCCGAGCGGCTCCCGGCGGTCCTGCCGCCGCTGACCCGGCAGGAATCCCTCGAAGTGACGGCGGTCCACTCCGTGGCGGGCATCCTCCCCCCGGGTGAACCGCTCGTCTCCCGGGCGCCCTACTGCGCCCCGCACCACTCGGCGACCATGCAGTCGCTGGTCGGCGGGGGGAACGGGATCCCGAGGCCCGGGGCCGTCTCGCTCGCCCACCGCGGGGTGCTCTTTTTGGACGAGGCCCCGGAGTTCTCGGGGAAGGCGCTGGACGCGCTGCGCCAGCCGCTGGAGTCGGGCCATGTGGTGGTGGCGCGGGCGGCGGGGGTGGTGCGGCTGCCCGCCCGGTTCCTGATGGTGCTGGCCGCCAACCCCTGTCCGTGCGGGCGGCACACCCTGACCGGTGCGGGCTGCGAGTGTCCGCCCTCGGTGGTCCGCCGCTACCAGGCACGGCTCTCGGGGCCGCTGCTCGACCGGGTCGACCTGCGGGTCGAGGTGGAGCCGGTCGACCGCGCGGATCTGCTGGAGCAGGGCGGCCGGGGCGAGCCGACGGCCGTGGTCGCCGCCCGGGTGCGGGAGGCCAGAGCACGGGCGGCGGAGCGGCTGACCGGGACGCCATGGACGACCAACAGCGAAGTACCCGGCCACGAGCTGCGGACCCGGCTGTGCGCGGCGCCCGGGGCGTCGGTCGCGGCGGAGCGGGACCTGGAGCGCGGGATCCTCACCGCCCGGGGACTGGACCGGGTGCTGAGGGTGGCCTGGACGGTGGCGGACCTGAGGGGCGCCGCCCGGCCGGAGGCCTGTGACATCGCGGTCGCCCTGGAGCTGCGGACCGGCATCCAGCGCGGTGCGCCGATGGAAGCGGGGGCACGGTGAGCGGGGTGGAGGCGGGGCTGCCGGGGCCCGGGCCGGGGCCGGGGCGGTGGTCCGGGGCGGATCCGGAGCGGCCGGGGAGCGGAGGCAAGCCGGAACGAGACACGGGGCTGCCTGGGAATGGGGACGAGCAGGGGCATGGCACGGGGCCGCCGGGGCAAGGGCTGGGGCCCGAGCGGTTGGCGCGGGCCGCGTTGACGCGGGTGCTGGAGCCGGGGGACGAGCGTGCCGGGGCATGGCTGCGGCAGAACGGCCCCGTCGCGTTGCTCCGGGCGCTCCGCGTCGCGGACGGCTCCGCGGAGAGGCTGCCGGGGATGACCGCCGCACGGCTGGAGGGCTACCGGCTCCGTGCGGCGGCGGCCGAACCCGAGCGGGACCTGGCGGTGGCCGCCGCCGTGGGCGGGCGCCTCGTCTGCCCGGGGGACCGGGAGTGGCCCAGCCAGCTCGACGACCTGGGGGACGCGCGGCCCGTCGGGCTCTGGGTGCGGGGCCGGCCGGACCTGCGGCTGTGGGCCCTGCGCTCGGTCGCGGTGGTCGGTGCGCGGGCCTGCACGCCGTACGGGGCCCACATGGCGGCGACCCTCGGCGCCGGGCTGGCCGAGCGCGGCTGGGTGGTGATGTCGGGCGCCGCGTTCGGTGTGGACGGAGCGGCGCACCGCGGGGTCCTGGCCGTGGGCGGCGCGACGGTGGCGGTGCTGGCCTGCGGTGTCGACGTCCCCTATCCGCGGGGCCATGCGGAGTTGATCGGGAGGGTTGCCCAACAGGGCCTGTTGGTCGCGGAGTTGCCACCGGGATCCCACCCCACCCGCAGCAGGTTCGTCCTGCGCAACCGGGTGATCGCCGCCCTCACCAGAGGGACGGTCGTGGTGGAGGCCGAGTACCGCAGCGGTTCCCTCGTCACCGCCCGGCAGGCAGCGCGGCTCGGCCGGTTCGTGATGGGGGTACCCACACCTCTTCCCGGGGGTGCCGCTCTGGCTCCGATCCGCTTCCGGGTGGCCATCGCGGCGTAGCGTCACCCCCTCACACAGCACGAGGCCCCCGGAGATATCTCCGGGGGCCTCTCGCGTGCCCGCCGGGCCTGGGAGGCCGTGGCGGGGTCTCGTGCGCTCCGTGGTGCCACCGGAGGCCGGGACGACCTATGCAGCGGGCTGGGACTGCGATCCCTGCTGCTCTGCTGTCTCTCGCCTGGCAGCTCTGCGCCGAGCTGCCTCCCTTTGGGCTGCCTCCAGCTCGCGGGCCTTCCGCCGGGCCCGCTTCAACTCCTGCCACGCTTCCCACGCGCGTCGGAGCGACGCGAAGAATTCGGGCAGCTGATCGAGGAAGCCCTTGAGGGCGTACAGCATGATCGACAACACGCCGAAGACGGCGAGGATGGCGAGAATCATGGCCCCGTCCAACGTCTCGGTACCTTTCAGTTCGGTGACCGAGGCAGGGCTCATGCTCAGGGCATTCGTCAGCTCGGCCACGGTGAAGTGGCTGAACTGAGAAGCCCTGCTTCCGACGCATCGCCGGGTATCTCAGACGGTCAGGCTCTCGCCCGACCGGTGGATCGATACGCTAAGTGAAGTTTCTAGACGGTAGGCAAGCCTCCGTAGCCATGCGACCTGGCGTCGGATGGCTACGGCCCATCAGTGCACGTTCACACATCAAAAGCTCAGCCTGACAGGCCCTAATCCCCTGGAACTCCCCGCATATCGGATGCGGATCACAGAGGTGACAAACGGATGCGTTGCCAAGCGCCTGCCGGAGTTCGCAGCTCCACCGCAGGCACAGGTACTCGAAGAAGTGTAGCGCATTAGCCCGAACTGTCGTCCTATACAAGGGTTTTGCCGTCTGAGCTGCTGAAACGCCGCAGCCCCGCACCTTATGGGGTAGGTGCGGGGCTGCGGTAGCCGGGGCGACCTATGTGGCGGCAGGCGGCTCCTCGTCGTCCGCCGGAGGTGGCAGCTCGGGCTGCTTGAAGCGCTGCCACGAGTCGCGAGCGCGTCCAGCCGAGTCGATGACGTCGGGGACCTGGTCCAGAAGTTGCTTGACTCCGACAAACGCTACCGAAGCGACGGTAGTGACGGAGAGAATGGCGATGGCGACGGCGTCCACCGATCCTGACCTTCCCTGTCATGGGTCGGATCGGGTGCGCAGGCAGCCTCGATCCGAACCCTACGGTTCGGACCGAGACACCCGCGCTGACACACGAACGCGCAAATGTTCTCGGGACAGACTGAACTGGCACAGTCTGTTTGGAGCAGTGAAGCAGCGTGGCGTCTTCTCGCTGAGACTTGGCGTGTGTCGGGCCGTGAAGGGCCCCGCAAGCCTACGAGTGCGCTACGTCTGAAGTCAGCATTGCGCTGACCCTCTCCACGTCCAGATGCCATGCGACCTCTAGGACGTTCTCATTTTAGCGCAGACGCGCAGGGCTGGCATAGGAGTAACTGCGTTACTGCCCGGCCGGGTTGGGCGTGATCTGGCCATTCCGGTCTATCAGTGCACAGAGCTGCTCATTCCGCACTTATGATCCTCGGCATGACTACACAGAACCCCAACACCGCCTGTATGTGTGGCAGTTACTCGTACGAGGTCCCGGTGCACGAGGACGTCAGCGGCGACAAGGTGTGGCAGCTCAAGGTCACCGGGTGCACCGCGACGACTCAGCGCAGGTTCGCGGCGGGCCACGATGCCAAGCTCAAATCGCTGATCATTCAAGCCGGGGCCGGCGGCCACCAAGTGCGTCGAATCGAACGTGACACGGTGGTGGCTAAGGACGCGGTGCGGGTGGCCGCCGACCTCGGCTGGGAGGACCTCGTGCGGGACGCCATCGCCCGGGGGAGCAGCTAAGCCCGCTGGCGTCGCAGCTCGCCCGGCGTGCCCTCGCCCTTGCAGCGGCGGCACTGGCACAAGGGCCACCGCGTGTCGATCGGCGACCCGTCCGGCATGGAGTCGAACGACCACTCGCGCTCGCTCACCTCGCGCGTCTCCCTGGTGGCGGGGTCGTACGTGTACACCCGAATGGTTAACCCGGCCACAGTGGCTCCCTCGTCGTCCTGACCAGTAGGTATCGCGATATCGCGATGTCGCGCTATCGCAGTTTACTGCGGTAGCGCGGCTAACGGCGTGCTCTTACGGTCAGGGAGTGACTCGGGATCTTGATCGAAGCCGTCCGATCTGGCGGCAGGTGGCCGCGATCGTGGAGGCACGCGTGGCCGACGGGACCTATCCGCCGGGCAGCCGCGTGCCGGGCATCGTTGAGCTGAGCGCCGAGTTCAACATCGCCACGTCCACCGCGCAGAAGGCGTTGGCGCACCTGCGCACGACCGGCGTCGTCCGCACCGAGCTGGGCTTGGGCACCTTCGTCGCCGACAAGTAGAAGACCGACGTGCGCGGGGCCCCGGAGAGATCTCCGGGGCCCCGCTGCGGTCAAAGCACGCTGAACGTAGACAGTGCGGCCAGGCAGAGAATCATGGAGCCAGCGAACGCGCCGCCGCCAAAGAGGACTGCATCACCGATCGATGCTCCTGAGGAGTGGTTGATCCAGGTCGCCACGATGGCGACGATCAGGGAGATCAACACGCAGGTGAAGATCACGAGCAGCTTGACACCGAGAGACAGTTTCACTTCCGACTTTCCCGTTTCGGGTGGTGGTCGGGGCCTGCGGCACGCAGCTCTCAGCCCGACCACCACGTATACAGACGTGTGGTCCTGCTGAGGCCGTGCCGACGTCAAGCTCTCGGTGCCTGTCCAAGGCCGACTTGGACTGCTCCACCCTCTTCCTCTGCGCTCTCCGCGCCTAGCTTCTGGCATGACGTCCCGAGTCTCATGCTCGGGATCGCGGACGTTTCTGCGGCCCAATTCCCTATCTGCGACTCAGTCCGAGATGGTCCATCAACTAAGGACGGCCAGCTACTCAACTTCACGGAGGCGTCGGGCACTCCGCTCGCAGCACGGAGAACGCTACCTGAAACAGCGGGGGTTGGGTGACCGGGCGGCCACGGGCGGCCACGGGCGGCCTCGTGCTGGCGGGGACGGGCGGACGCCCCATGCGGGCACCGGAGGCCGCCGGAGACCCCACGGGAGCCAGGGGCGGGGTATGCGGGCCCGCATAGGGCCGCAGGAACGCCGGAGGGGCACCCCGTCTGGGATGCCCCTCCGGTCAGAGACCGTTCACTCAGCTGCCGCCACATGGAACCATCCAACAATGACGCTTACGGCTGACATAATGAATTCGAAAATCTTCATGCCAACCTCCACCTTGTGATTTGAAATTGTGAAAATGGAGCAGATGCCCCAGGTCTTGCCCTTACGGAGTGTGCGAATGAACTTGGTGAACTCGTAGGAGTGCCAGAGTGCCAAACCAACCGTAAGTGTGACTGCCGGAATCGAACCGGCGGCAGCGATAGCTCAATGAACGCTCTCTTACCTTAAGTATACCTGAAACGGCAGGAGTTGACTACGTACGGGGCTCGCGCTGGCGGGTGGGGCCCAGACCGCCCCGGCAGGCCCGAGAGGCCGCCGGAGACCCCACGGAAGCCCGCCGCTGGGTATGCCGGGGCCGCTGGCCGGAGCCCCGGGCGACCGGGCGTCATGTTGAGATATCCGGTCCCCGCCGGCCATCACTTCCCGTGTTGAAATTCCTCACCTCCCGTAAGTGCTCCGGGAGGTCGGGACCTTGCCTAGAACGCAAGCCCCGGCGGTGCTTGTGGCCCCGGGAAACGGCGTGTTCTCCTGGGGCCACAGCAGGAGCACGGTCCCCCGTTTATTGCGGGTGGGACTAGGGGTGGCGGACAGACTCCGACCACGCGCCCGGCCCGTTAGCGGTCAGTGCACCGACTCGATCACACGAGTGAGGTGTACCCGCATGCCGGGCCTTCTTTCGTTTTCCCCCGACGCCCTGCGCCGAGTGCGCGAACAGCAGGCAGTCAGTCAAGGCCAGTTGAGTCGACGCATCGGCCGCAACCGTGAGGCCGTGAATGCCTGGGAGTGTGGCCGCAAGGTCCCCACCCTCGACACGATCGGCCGTCTCGCCGACGCGCTGGGCGTCCAGTACACCGAGCTGATCTGCCGGACCGACCGAGAGGCGGTGTCGGCATGATCTCCAAGGACGCGCGCCCCATGACGGACGCCGAGCGTCGTCGGCTCATTCGTCTGCTCTTCGGCCCCCGCAAGGAGATCACCCAGGGCGGAGGCGAGGGCGAATGACCACGCACACGGATCGACCCCCGGTCGCCACAACCGAGGGCCAGCAGATCCACCAGAACACCACCGCCACGGAATCACGAGGTTTGGCCGTGCAGCAAGTGATGTCCAACGAGGCCACCGAGCTGTATCGAGTGTGGCGCGAATACGGCGAACAGGGTCTGGTCGTCTTCCCGATCCGGAAGGGTTCGAAGGGCCCGTCCGTCAACTGGGGCCGGGACTGGCTCCACAAGGGTCGTACCGACACCTGGCCGACGCTGGCGAAGCGGATCGACGACTCCGGCACCATCATCGACTTCCCGGGAACCGGTCTCTGGCTGGCTACCGGTCAGGTGTCGAAGCGCGTCGTCCTGGACCTCGACAAGCCTGAGGCTGACTCCTACTGGCGTGGGCAGCTCGGCGACGAGGTCTTTGAAAAGGCGCTCCGGGTCGAGTCCGGCCGTGAGGGCGGGAAGCACCTCCACTTTCGCATCCCGGCCGACGATGACCGCCCGTGGAAATCGCACAGCAACGCTGAGATCGGCTACGACTTCCGTGCGGACGGCGCGGGTGTCGTTCTGGCTCCCTCGGTTCACAAGTGCGGTCGGCCGTACCGGTGGGCAGGTGGCGAACTGCTCGACGCCCCCGAGGTGCTTCGGCCCCCGATCAAGCACCGGCTGACCGTCATTGCCTGTGAGCCCAAGACCTACAGCGGACCGACCGGGACCGCGTACGGCAAAGCCGCTCTCACTCGCATCGTGACCAAGCTGGAGGCGTGCGAGTCGGGACGTAACCAGGCGCTCAACGAAGCGGCCTACAGCTTGGGCCAGCTCGTCGGCGGAGGCCAGCTCAGCGAGGGGTACGCGGCGGCTGCACTCATGAAGTCCGCCACCGTCAACGGGTATGTCCTCAAGGACGGCCGGGACGCGGCCGAGGCCACGATGAACTCAGGACTCCGGGCGGGCAAGGACCAGCCGCGTGAGCCGCAGCCATTGACGGAGACCAAGGGCCTGTACGAGATCAAGGCGCGCGACGGCGCGTCGGTCATCAACGACTTGACCGACGCGCTCAACGACAACGCCATCCCGGACCTCTACATCCAGTCGGGTGATCTCGCGCTCGTTGAGGACTACTACGGGGACGCCCGGCTTCCGGTCGGCGAGTCGCGTAAGCGGGTCGTGTCGATCACGCCCCAAGTCCTCGGTGCGCAGATGGCTCGACACGTTCGCTTCTACAAGTTGGTGAAGAACGAGGACGGCAGCGAGACGCAGCGTCGGAAGCAGCCGTACCAAGACACGCTGCGGCAGGTCTTGGCGGGTGGCCCCTGGACCGGTGTGCCGCCGCTGTTCGGCATTACGCGAGTGCCCGTGATGCGGGCTGATGGGACCGTCCTCAACGAGGAGGGGTACGACCGCGCGAGTGGCATGTACTTCGACCCGATGTGTGATTTCCACGGTGTCCCACTTAACCCGACGCCGGAAGAGGTCGAGGAGGCTCGGACATTCCTGCTGGGCGAACTCCTCGCCGACTTCCCGTTCGTGTCCGACGCCGACCGGGCGAACTACGTTGCGGCTCTGGCGACCCCGGTGCTGCGACGGTTCATCCAAGGACACGAGGGGGTGCAGCCGACGCCCATGCTGGCACTCAACGCAGTCTCGCCGGGCACCGGTAAGACCCTGCTGGCGAACATCATCCGGCTGGTGTTCGGTGGCAGCCTCAGCGAATGGACCGACGACGAATCCGAACTCGGTAAGCGTGTCGTTTCGCTGCTGATAGACAAGACCGGGGCGGTCTGCCTTCTCGACAACGTGGGCGATGGCCACTCGGTCCGCAGCCCGCTCCTTTCGGCCGTCCTGACGTCCGGTGTGTACGACGGCCGAATTCTGGGTCGGTCGCGCATGGTGGCGCTCATCAATGACGTGCTGTGGGTCGTCACCGGAAATAACATGCGATTCGGTGGCGACAATGCATCGAGGTCGTTCATGGTCACGCTGGACGCCGACATGGAGCGGCCGGACCTCCGGAGTGGGTTCAAGCTGGGCAACCTCGAAACGTGGCTCAAGTCCGCAGACAACCGGGCCAGGGTCGTCCGCTGCCTGCTGGTTCTCGGACGGGCGTGGGCAATGGCGAATGCGCCGACGATGCGAGCCCCGATGCGGGGTTACGACTGGTGGTCGGACGCGATGGCCGGATTCCTGCACTTCCACGGGATTCCGGGATTCCTCGCCAACACCGAAAAGGTGAATGACGGCGACACCGAGCGTCAGGAATGGGCAAACTTCCTGGCTGCCTGGCACGCAAAGTTCGGCAGCACGCCGCAAGGCATCGGCCAGGTGATGAAGAGTTACCTCGGTGCCGGAATCCCGGACGGATGGGATGACACATTCATCCTGATCGAGCGCAAGAGCGGTAGGGAACTCTCGGCGATGTCGGCTGGAATCAAGCTCAAGGAACGGGTCGACCGGCCTATCGGTGGGCTCGTCCTGAGGGTCCACAAGCCGGGTGGACCCAACTCGAAGAAGTCAAACCAATATTTCGTGGAGCCGCACCGGGCTGGTGGGGGGATCTAATCCCCCCGGGTGGGGGGATTCTCCCGGTAGATATCCCCCCACCCTGCTGACCGGTCTGCACCCCCTCTCACCGGGGATGCTTCACAAGAAGTAACTACCTAATTACTACAAGGGGGGAGTAGGGGGATTTCTGGGAGGTCGGTACGTGTGAAGAGAGGTTCGTGGCGAGCGAGGCCCGGAGATCCCCCCAGTCCCCCCAATCCCCCCGGCATCCCGGCGGCGGTGCAGGTGGGCAGCAAACGGCGAGGACTCCGGGAGGGCCCACGGAAGACCACGAGAGCCAGCGGGCGGCACCGAGTACCGGGGGCCCACCCAGAGGCCCGGGGAGAGCCACGAAGACCCCAGGACGACACCAGGCCGGAGCGGCGGGTGGCCCGGGGGAGCGGGGGCGCAGAACCCCAGTAACGACGAGTTTTCAACAGTCACCGGTCGTGCCGGCCGGACTTCAATATTGAAACTTGCGGCTGCCTGAAGCGCCGCGCGTCTGAAACAGCCAGAGGCCCCACCGACGAAATGAACCGGTGGGGCCTCCGCACCTTCCTGGGTACCCCCAGAAAACCACCCTGGGAGGACCGCGTCCATCTTGCGTGAAACGCAATCCCGGATGGGTATTCCAGGGATCTCCCCGATCATGATCGAATTGTTCTAGAGATCACGGAGATCCCAGGAAGGGGGTTATTCGGTGCTCAACAAAGACGCGATGCGAGAACTCCGCAACGAGCGCAAGATGAGCCGGGCGGAGCTGGCCCAGAAACTCGACCGCCATCCGCTCACAATTCGGCGATGGGAAACCGGCCGGATGCAGCCGAATTCGCACACGGTGGTCGTCATCGCCGAAATTCTCGGGTGCGGCGTCGAAGACCTCGTGGCGGTGACGGAATGAGCGAGTACGTGAAAGCGGACGCCGGGTGGGTGGCCATCGAGAGCGACCCGGAGTTCGGGGCCAGAGTGCAGCGGGTGCGGTTCTTCGAGGTGGACGACGAGGGCGTCCGGCCACTGGTCAAGGACCGGGACGGCGTGATGGTCGAGCCGGGCCACCGCACCACCGACGTGATCAGGGCGAGTGGCCTGGACGCGATTCGGATCGCCGCACTGCGGGAGCTGATCCGGCTGGCCGGACGGGCCCGGACCCAGAAGCAGATGGACGGCATCGCCGAGGCGCAGGCGCTGATCATGCGTGGCCCCGGTGGCTGAGGTGGTCGAAGGCCGGATCGTGGGGCAGGTGGCCGAAGAGGCGGCGAACGCGGGGACGTCCCAAGGTCGCGCGCGAGACCAGGCCATTACTTTGATGCACCAGGGCCAGGGCTGTCGCCAAATCGCTCGCATCACCGGCCTGTCGAAAAGCACGGTCAGCCGACTCGCCCAAGAGCACGGTCACAGCTTCGACCGTGCGGCGCAGATGAAAACTCCGCTCAAGGCTCGGCTTGCCGACTTGCAAGCTACCAAGATGGAGATCTCCGAGCGAATCAGTCAAAGGGTCCTTGAAGCACTCGACGACATGGACAACGCCGAGAGCACTCGCGATTTCGCCTACAGCGCCAAAGGTGTGGCCGACCTTACGCGCGCACTCAAGGATTCAGAGCCCGTTCACGACCAGAGCGCTGATGTTGAAGACGCCAAGGACTTCTTGGTCGACCTCAGAGACGGGCTCGCCGCAGTGCGTGACGAATTCGAGAAGCACTACGGCGTCCCGTACGAGAGCGACGAGGCAGGCCGCATCATCAAACAGCAGGAGGAAATCCAAAATGACGAATCGTGAATTCAGCCAGATCGTGCAGGGCCCGATGACGCCGGACGGACCGAGCGTGGACGAGATCCGGGCGGATCTGCACGGAAGCCAGGCGGGGGCGTTCGCGGCCCGGGAGCCCCAGGGCCCGGCCACCGCCAGCGTCACGGACGGCCAGGAGACCCGCCAGGGCGACGGCACCGTGACCGAGGAGGAGATGGCGGAGATCCGGAGGTCCGCCGGGGTCCGGGCCGAGGACCGCCGGGATCTGCCGGACGCGAGTTCGTTCGTCGAGTACCGCGACCCCACGACGGGGGCGGCCACCCGGACCTACGGCGACGGCCGCACCGAAGAGGTGTAGCGGCGGGGCGGGACGGGGCTCCGGACGGCCTCTCGTCCCGCCCGGGGCCACGGGGCCCGCCAGCCGCCGGGAGGCCGGGGGAGAGCCGCCCGGAGCCGCAGCCAGAACGACACCTGACAGAGGCGCGAGCCCGCCTCTTTCGGCTGGCAGTCGTCTGCCGGATCGGGCGGGGTCCGCCGGACCTCGCACTCCGGATCTGGCAGGGGTCCGGACCAGATCCGCACGTCACCGCCGGACCCGCCCACAGGTCCGGACCCGGCCCACCGGACCTCGGACCAGGTCCGGACCCAACAGCCGGACCCGACCCCAAGGTCCGGACCCTCGGACCCCAGGTCCGGACCCGCACTTGCCGACCTCGCATCGATCCGGCGCGAGATCCGACACCCCATCAAGGAGCAGCAACGATGAACGAAACCGACCTGATGCAGCTTGCCCGCCAGGCCATCGAAGACGAGGACACCGCCCGGCTCAACGCCAAGGCCGCCGAGCTGGCCACCGCCGACGAGGCCGCCCGGCTTGCCGCCGCCAAGGAGGCGCGCACCGAGGAGTTGAAGGCCGCCGCCGAGGAGGCGATGAACGCCGAGGGCGTCACACTCTCCGACCTCGCCCGGAAGTTCGACACGGCGGTGGCCGCTCTGGCCGACCTCGCCAACGCCGCCTGCACCCGCAACGAGGTGATCGGACGTCACGCGGCGGGCATCCAGGCGGCCGGACTCCGTGACGCGGAGCGGACCCCCGCGCCGGAGCTGCTGGCGAGGGCGACAGCGGTGGCCGCGAATGAGGTCGCCACTCCGGCCAACGGCCTGGGCCGTCTCGCCAGCAGCCTGCTGGCCCACTCCGGCCCGCTGCACCGGACGACGGCAGTGGAGCGCGCCGCCCGGTAGGGCCGTCCCGGGCTTCCCTGGGGTCTCCCGCCGCACGAGAGATCCGGCCGGGGCCCTGGGCCGCCCGGGGGTCTCAGGCCCTCGGAAATACCGTCCTGACCCTCGGCCGGCGAAGGGTTGACGACCCGCCCGCAGAAGGGGCCCGGAAGCAGTCCCAGCAAGGTTCGCTTCCAGGCCCCTCAACCGCGAACGACCCGACAAGGAAGGCCGCCCGAACCCAGGAAAGCACGCGGGTTCAGGTGGCCGGAAGGGACCACCGATGGCCACCGCCAAGACGTTTAAGCCGGAATTCCGGACCCGCACCGGGAAGCGTGTCAGCTTCGGCGCGGACTACACCCACAACACCGCTGCCAAGCGTCGCGCCGGGCGCACCAAGAACGGCCTTCCCCGCATTTCCACGGTGGGCGCTGGCACGGTCGTCCGGCGTCCTCGCCGCTGGATTCCGTGGGCCGTCCTCGGCGTGAATTCCGCAGCGGTCGGAGGGGCGTACGCCGTGAGCGAGCTGGGGCCCGTGCCCGGGGGCCTGGTGATCGCCGGAGGGCTCTACGTCGCGTACAAGGTCGCGCGTTGGACCGTGGGGGAGGTGGCCCACTGGAGCGTCAAGGCCCGGCAGATCAGGGGCCGCGACGAGGTGGCCGCGTTCGCCAGCGACGGCCTGCCGACCGCCCGAGTCCCGGCCGACACGGTCAACCACCCCGACGCCCGGCGGTGACGAGCCGTAATTGGAACTAGTGGAACTGGAACGCCCGCCCCACCCCCCGCCGCCGGGTACGTGCCCAGGCACGGAGGGTGTGGGAGGGGTGCAGTTTCCAGCTTCCAGTTCCAGTTTCCAATTACGGGAAGTGACAACTACGGGTCGTGAATGGCGGTGCGAGGATGGGTGTGGTCACGCCCATTCTCGCCACCTTTTTAGTTTTCGTTAAATTTAGGAAATTGTGCGGCGCGCAAATCCCGTGTTTTGATTTTCTCGTAATTCCGGATGGGCCGGAATTCGGGAATTCAGGGAGCACGAAATGGCCGCCAAGAACACCGCCGCAAAGACCGCCCAGGCCGAGCCCGCCGCCTGCACCTGCTCGCAGTTCGCCACCGACGACGGCCGCACCACCGGATGCGCGGCGGAGACCAAGCGGCTGTTTGCTCCCGGACACGACGCCAAGCTGAAGTCGTTCCTGATCCGCATGGGGGCTGAGGGCACCGAGGTCATCCGCACCCTGGACGGCCTCGCCAGCAGTGCCGACGCCTCCACCCACGCCGCGAAGTTCGCGTTCGGCCACATGGTCGCCGCCGGGATCACCCGCGCCGAGGGCAAGGCCGCCGCCAAGGCGGAGCGCGAGGCCGCCAAGAACGACCCCGCGAAGAAGGCCGCCAAGAAGGCGCTCCAGCAGGCCAAGCAGGCGATGACCCAGGCCTTGGACGAGGCCAAGACCGACGCCGGGGAGCGCGGCTACAAGCTCCAGGTGGACGAGGTGAAGGCCAAGGTCGGCCGCTGGGTCCGGGTCGGGACGGTCGAGGGCGACACCTTCACCTACACCGACGCCAAGGGCGCGACGAAGACCACCACCAACTTCCGGCTCGTCTGACCCACCGCCGCCGGGCGGTCGGTCAGGCCGCCCGGCTCCTCCCCAAGGAGCCCCCGATGTACAAGATCCAGTTCCGCAACCCGCAGGGCCACCTGGTCACCGCCCAGAACCGCGACGCCGAGACGATCCAGAAGCTCGCCGACAAGGCCCGGCGCGACATGCCTGAGACCCACGAACTGAGGGTGCGCGAGGTGGTCATGGACCAGGCATCCGGTGACTTCATCTGGGCCGACTGCACGGCCGACTTCACCCGTTGACGAACGAGCCCGGCCGGGGTGGCACCCCCGGCCGGGCCTGAATGCTGAGACAAGGAATCGCCAGCATGAACCAGAAAA
Organism: Streptomyces microflavus; assembly: GCF_014650075.1. Taxonomy (GTDB): domain Bacteria; phylum Actinomycetota; class Actinomycetes; order Streptomycetales; family Streptomycetaceae; genus Streptomyces; species Streptomyces microflavus. Next base: position 595,624 of record NZ_BMUG01000004.1, read on the forward strand.
ACACGGACGCCCTCGACATCGCCATGGGCGTCGTTGACCGCGTCACCCACACGGTCAGACTTCGTGCGGTTGCGTACGCCCGCGTCTCGACCGAGGAGCAGGCCAAGGGCTACGGCGTGCAGTCGGCGTTGAAGAAGATCACCCGCTACATCGGGCGCAAGGACTGGGACCACGTCGGCACGTACACCGACGAGGGCATCTCGGGGTCGCTGGAGGCCGCCGACCGCGAAGACCTCAAGCGGCTGATGACCGACGCTCACCGCACGCCCCGCCCCTTCGACATTGTGGTTGTCAGTGAGGGCCGCGCCATCGGGCGCGTCGGCCGGGCGTTCTGGCGGTGGGTCTGGGCCCTGGAAGACATCGGCGTGTACGTCGGCGTAGTAGAGGACGACTACGACAACAGCACGGCCGAGGGTCGCAAGAAGATGCGTCGAGACGCCGACTACGCCGAGACCGAATACGAGGTCATCCGCAAGCGCACCCAGGGCGGGTTGCAGGAGAAGGCCGAGGACGGGGGGTGGACGGGTGGCCAGCCGCCTTACGGCTATGAGATCGCCTGCAAGGGCCAGAAGGGCAAGTCACACCTCGTCCAGTGCGCGGCCGAAGTGCTGGTCCTCAAGGCGATGTGGGGGCTGGTGGTCGAGGACGGCATGAACACGAACGAGCTGGCCGAGCGGCTCAACGTCATGGGTCTCCTTACGAGGTCGGGCGTGCCGTGGTCGGCCACGAACGCACGGGCCAAGCTCCTCAGCGAGTCCACGCTCAATGCCCGCGTGATCTTCCGGAACCCCAACCGGACGCGCGCTGGGCACGGTGCCAAGTTCGGGCGCGACGGCAAGCCGCTGAACGGCGAGACGGTCATCATCAAGCTCGATCCCATCTTCACGCCGGAGGAAGTGGCCGCCCTCAAGTCGGCCATGGGGCGGCTGGCGAACGGCAAGCCGAAGTCGCAGCCCCAGGCGTACCCGCTGTCGAAGCGCCTGTTCAACGAGCACACCGGGTGCAACTCGCACCATGTCGGCATGGCTCGCACGAGCCGGGGTGGCCGTTGGTACCGATGCACCGGGCTGGCCGCGAAGTACCCGGGCGACGCGGTGTGCGGCTGCAAGATGGTCGATGCCGACGCGATGGAGTCGGCCGTGTGGGGCGAGGTCGTCAACCTCCTGGGCGACCCGCACCGCTTGCGGGCGATGGCGGCTGAGTGGGTCGGCATGACCGAGGGCGACAAGGTGCAGCACGCCGACCGCATCGCCGACTTCGACCGCCAAATCGCCGACCTCGACCGAGCCATCACGACCATGGTCAAGGAGTACGCCAAGGCAGGGCTTCCGGCGTCGGCCGTCGCGGCTGCCAGCGCTGCCCTTATAGAGGAGCGACGCCAACTCACCGACATCCGAGACGAGGCCGCCCAGTGGCTGGAGGAGACCAAGGCCACCGCCCAGCGGGCGCGCGACCTGGAAGCGTTGGCCACCATGGCGCGGACTCGACTCGCTGACATGACGCCGGCCGAGCAGGCTGACGTGTTGGGATTGCTCGATGTGCGGGTCACCATCACCGGGCCCGTGCCCAAACCGAAGATCGGTCTGTCGTGCTCACTGGCTGAGTGGTTCGAGGAGCGCGAGCGGCTCGTGCCGGACGAGCTGACCGACGAGGCGTGGGCCCTGATCGAGCCGATCGTGAAGGCGTGGGAGCCGGAGCACCCGAACCGCCGACTCATCCCGAGTCGCCGGATGATCGACGCAATGTTCCACAAGGCGCGCACCGGGTGCAAGTGGTCGGACCTGCCCGAGCGGTTTGGTCTCTGGAAGAGCATCCACAGCCGCTACAAGCGGTGGCGCATCGAAGGCGTCTGGGATCAGATCATGTCGGCGCTGCCCAACGAGGGCCAGCCTCTGTGGGTTCAGCCGCTGGTGCCGCCCTTCCGCGTGGAGGGCCGGGTGGACCCGCGCGTCCTGACTGACGCCGATGCGGGAGCCGGGGCGGTGGCTCCGGAAACAGGTGTCCCGGGCCCCGCCACCAGCGGACTGTCGGCCGGTGTCCACGAACTGCTCCGCGGTGAGGGGGTGCTGGTCACCGACGCCTCCGAAGTCGCCGAGCTCGTCGGGGACATCGGCGACCTCGCAACGGAGCGGCGCGGTCCGGTGCTGCCCCGGGACCGGCTGGACCCGGCCGCGGCGAGGGTCCTCGACGCCCTCCCGTACCACGGCCCGGTCGGCCCCCGTGACCTCGCCCGCAGCGCGGGGACCTCCGCCGACGAAACACTCGGGCGACTGTACGAACTTCACTCACTGGGGTTCGTCGAACGCGAGGGCGACGGCTGGAGGTTGACGCGTCCGTACCCATGCAACGACGACGCGCGGCGAGGCGGTTCTTGACCTGGAGCATTCGGGTGAAAAGGTAAGGCCGATGACCTCGCACGATCGATCGGTGACCTGTCGGGGGCCGTTGCCCACGGCGATGGCCCCTGCTCCCGGCGGGTGCGGGCAGCGTGAACGGCAGAACGCAATCACGCAGCACGGATCTCCACTCCTGTGCGGACTGCGACACTGCAGTCACGCTACGCTCACAAGGATTCCGCCCCAGACAAAAGTCCCCCAGCACTTCACGGCAGAACGGCTCAAGGCACCACATGCCCCAGCACACCTCCGGGTCTGACCGCGCGGCAGTACCACCGGTTGCGCGTGGCACTGTGCGCCCTCCCGCCCCCTCCTCGCTCGACGAACTGTGGCGTTCGTACAAGACCACCGGTGACGAGCGGCTGCGGGAGCAGCTGATCCTGCACTACTCGCCGCTCGTCAAGTACGTCGCGGGCCGGGTCAGTGTGGGGCTGCCGTCCAACGTCGAGCAGGCGGACTTCGTCTCCTCCGGGGTCTTCGGACTGATCGACGCCATCGAGAAGTTCGACATCGAGCGGGCCATCAAGTTCGAGACGTACGCGATCACCAGGATCCGCGGCGCGATGATCGACGAACTGCGGGCGCTCGACTGGATCCCCCGTTCGGTGCGGCAGAAGGCGCGGAACGTGGAGCGCGCCTACGCCACGCTGGAGGCGCAGCTGCGGCGCACCCCGTCCGAGGCCGAGGTCGCCTCGGAGATGGGCATCGCCCTGGAGGAACTGCACGCGGTTTTCAGCCAGTTGTCGCTGGCCAACGTGGTCGCCCTGGAAGAGCTGCTGCACGTCGGCGGCGAGGGCGGCGACCGGCTGAGCCTGATGGACACCCTGGAGGACACCGCCGCCGACAATCCGGTGGAGGTCGCCGAGGACCGCGAGCTGAGACGTCTGCTCGCGCGCGCCATCAACACGCTCCCCGACCGGGAGAAGACCGTGGTGACCCTGTACTACTACGAGGGCCTGACCCTGGCGGAGATCGGCAACGTCCTCGGTGTGACGGAGAGCCGCGTGAGCCAGATCCACACCAAATCCGTGCTCCAGCTCCGGGCCAAACTGGCCGACGCCGGACGCTGAAAGTCCCCCCTCCGGCCACCCGCACCTCGGGTGAGCCCTTCCTTCCGGCACCTGCCGCCGTAGAGTGGATGCGTGCCCAGGATTCGAGCGGCCTCCGTGGCCGAGCACCGGACCATGCAGCGCGGCGCCCTCCTGGACGCCGCGCGCTCCCTGCTGTCCGAGGGCGGTACGGAGGCGCTGACCTTCCCCGCACTCGCCGAGCGCACGGGCCTTGCCCGGTCCTCCGTGTACGAGTACTTCCGCTCCCGAGCCGCCGTCGTCGAGGAGCTCTGCGCCGTCGACTTCCCCGTCTGGGCGGCCGAGGTCGAGAACGCGATGCAGCGCGCGGAGACCCCCGAGGCGAAGATCGAGGCGTATGTGCGCCGGCAGCTCGACCTCGTCGGGGACCGCCGCCACCGGGCGGTCGTCGCGATCTCCGCGAGCGAGCTGGACGCCGGTGCCCGGGAGAAGATCCGGGCCGCGCACGGCGGCCTGATCGCCATGATCGTCGAAGCGCTGGGCGATCTCGGCCACACCCAGCCGAGGCTCGCCGCCATGCTCCTGCAGGGATCGGTGGACGCCGCCGTGCGCCGTATCGAGCTGACCGTGGCCGAGGAGCCCGGCGTCATCGCGGACACCGCCGTCGCGATGATCCTGCGCGGCGTACGCGGCTGAGCGCGGCGGCCACCGGAGCCGCCGCCGCTCCCGGTTCGGGCACCCCGAAGACCGGCAGCAGCCGTGACGGGCCGCGCCGCAGAAGCGCGGGTGGCAACAGCGAGAGCGGGTCCAGATAGGCGTCGCCCCGCCGCAGCCCCCAGTGCAGACAGCCCGCCGCACAGTGGAACGGCCCCGCTTCCAGCATCCCGACCGGCCGGCCCGCGACCACGTCGTCGCCCTTCGCCACCAGCGCCCGCACCGGCTCGTACGTCGTGCGTAGCGGGGGCGCCCCGCTCCCGGCCAGCTCGATGACGAGCACCCCGCGCCCCGCCACCCGCCCCGCGAACGAGACCCGGCCGGTGGCGGCGGCCAGGACCTCGCTGCCCGGCCGGGCACCCAGGTCGACGCCGCGGTGGCCGGGCCCGTACGGACCGGCGGGCGGCTCCCACCCCCGTAACACCGCGGGTCTCCCGGCCACCGGCCAGACCGGCCCGCCGTCCCGCTCCGCGAAGGTCCCCGCACCCACGTCCGTCGCGGCCGTCGGCGGGAACGCCTCCGCGGCGCGTACGGCGGGCGGGAGCCGCGGCCCGGCGGTCTCGGCCCCCGGCGGGGGCAGGGCCGCCGTCAGCAAGGCCACGACCGGCAGCAACACCGGCACACGGCAGCGGCGTGAACCGGGCGAGCGGAGCAGGAATCCGCGCGTGCGGAGCAGGAAACCGGGCGTGCGGAGCAGGAATCGCATGGGCCAACCGTCTCCCGGAGGGCCGGATTCCGGGGATCACGACCCGCTCCTGTGGAGTACTCGCCGGTTGTGGACATCGCCGTCACCCGGCACCCGGCGGGTCCCGTACACTTCATGTGGCGATCCGGGTCACCGGGTCGACTTCGCACGCCCCGCCACCAGCCTCTTTCGGATGGTGGCCGCGCTCCTCGGTCCCTAGTGGCACGGCGCGTCGGGGCGTCAGGCGCGACCGCAAACCTGCGGACGCGGTAACCGAGCACCTCAAGGAGTACGGCCATGGCCGTCGTCACGATGCGGGAGCTGCTGGAAAGCGGCGTCCACTTCGGTCACCAGACCCGTCGCTGGAACCCGAAGATGAAGCGCTTCATCTTCACCGAGCGCAACGGCATCTACATCATCGACCTGCTCCAGTCGCTGTCGTACATCGACCGCGCCTACGAGTTCGTCAAGGAGACCGTCGCCCACGGCGGCTCCATCATGTTCGTGGGTACGAAGAAGCAGGCCCAGGAGGCCATCGCCGAGCAGGCGACGCGCGTCGGCATGCCGTACGTCAACCAGCGTTGGCTCGGTGGCATGCTCACCAACTTCTCCACCGTCTACAAGCGCCTTCAGCGTCTGAAGGAGCTTGAGCTCATCGACTTCGAGGACGTGGCCGCCTCCGGCCTCACCAAGAAGGAGCTCCTGGTCCTCTCGCGTGAGAAGGCCAAGCTGGAGAAGACCCTCGGTGGTATCCGCGAGATGCAGAAGGTGCCCAGCGCCGTCTGGATCGTCGACACCAAGAAGGAGCACATCGCCGTCGGTGAGGCGCGCAAGCTCCACATCCCGGTCGTCGCGATCCTCGACACCAACTGCGACCCCGACGAGGTCGACTACAAGATTCCGGGCAACGACGACGCGATCCGCTCCGTCACCCTGCTCACCCGCGTGATCGCCGACGCCGTCGCCGAGGGCCTCATCGCCCGTTCCGGTGCCGCCACCGGTGACTCGAAGCCGGGCGAGAAGGCCGCCGGCGAGCCCCTCGCCGAGTGGGAGCGCGACCTGCTCGAGGGCGACAAGAAGGACGAGACCGCGGCTGCCGCCGAGGTCCAGTCCTCCGCCGAGACCGAGAAGGTCGCCGACGCCGAGGAGCCGGCCGTGGCCGTCGCCGAGGCCGAGGCTGCCGCAGAGGCCCCGGCCGCTGCCGAGGCTCCGGCCGCCGACGCGGACGCCGAGCAGGCCTGACACCCGTCACGGCTGCTGACGGCGGGGGCCGGCGCCACAAGCGCCGCCCCCGCCGTTCACCCGTAGATCTTTCAGACTTCGAGAGAGACATACAGACTCATGGCGAACTACACCGCCGCTGACGTCAAGAAGCTCCGCGAGCTCACCGGCGCCGGCATGATGGACTGCAAGAAGGCGCTCGACGAGGCCGACGGCAGCGTCGACAAGGCCGTCGAGGCGCTCCGTATCAAGGGCCAGAAGGGCGTCGCCAAGCGCGAGGGCCGCTCTGCCGAGAACGGTGCCGTCGTCTCCCTCGTCTCCGAGGACAAGACGTCCGGCGTCCTCCTTGAGCTGAAGTGCGAGACGGACTTCGTCGCCAAGGGCGACAAGTTCCAGGCCGTCGCCAACGCGCTGGCCGCCCACGTCGCCGCCACCTCCCCGGCCGACATCGCCGCGCTCCTCGCCTCCGAGATCGAGCCCGGCAAGACCGTCCAGGCGTACGTGGACGAGGCCAACGCCAACCTCGGCGAGAAGATCGTCCTGGACCGCTTCGCGCAGTTCACCGGCGACTTCGTCTCCGTGTACATGCACCGCACCATGCCCGACCTGCCCCCGCAGATCGGTGTCCTGGTCGAGCTGGACAAGGCCGACGCCGACCTGGCCAAGGGCATCGCGCAGCACATCGCCGCCTTCGCCCCGAAGTACCTCTCCCGCGAGGACGTTCCGGCCGAGGTCGTCGAGGCCGAGCGCCGCGTCGCCGAGGAGACCACCCGCGCCGAGGGCAAGCCCGAGGCCGCCCTCCCGAAGATCGTCGAGGGTCGCGTCAACGGCTTCTTCAAGGAGGCCACGCTTCTCGGCCAGCCGTACGCGCTGGACAACAAGAAGTCGGTTCAGAAGGTCCTGGACGAGGCCGGTGTCACCCTGAAGCGCTTCTCGCGCATCAAGGTCGGCATCTGAGTCCGTCCGGGCGAACAGCGCCGGACCCGATAGGGTCTGGTGCAGTCGACGGCCGCACCCACGCCGGACGACCGCAGATCTGACGAGGAGGCCATTGCCGCTGTAGGGACACCAGACCCACCGGCAATGGCCTTCTTCGTATGTGCACGAGGAGAATTTCCATGGACAAGGGCGCGGACGCCATTCAGGCCGACGACAAGCGCGACGACGACAAGGGTTCCGGGCGCTTCATGCTGAAGCTCTCCGGTGAGGCTTTCGCCGGTGGCGGCGGTCTGGGCGTCGACCCCGACGTCGTGCACACCATCGCGCGCGAGATCGCCGCCGTCGTACGCGACGGCGCCCAGATCGCGGTGGTCATCGGGGGAGGCAACTTCTTCCGCGGCGCCGAGCTCCAGCAGCGCGGCATGGACCGGGCCCGCTCCGACTACATGGGCATGCTCGGCACCGTCATGAACTGCCTGGCGCTCCAGGACTTCCTGGAGAAGGAGGGCATCGACTCGCGCGTCCAGACCGCCATCACCATGGGCCAGGTCGCCGAGCCGTACATCCCGCTCCGCGCCGTGCGGCACCTGGAGAAGGGGCGCGTGGTGATCTTCGGCGCCGGTATGGGCATGCCGTACTTCTCCACCGACACCACCGCCGCCCAGCGCGCCCTGGAGATCGACGCCGAGGCGCTCCTGATGGGGAAGAACGGGGTGGACGGGGTCTACGACTCCGACCCGAAGACCAACCCCGACGCGGTGAAGTTCGACGCGCTGGAGTACGGCGAGGTGATCACGCGCGACCTGAAGGTCGCCGACGCCACCGCCATCACGCTCTGCCGTGACAACAAGCTCCCGATCCTCGTCTTCGAGCTGACCGTCGAGGGCAATATCGCCCGCGCGGTCAAGGGTGAGAAGATCGGCTCGCTCGTCAGCGATCAGAGCACCCGGGCCTGACGGCCCCCCAGGATGGACAACGGCCTGCCGGTCGGACACCGTGCAGGTGAGGACGCGACGCAGGACCCGCAGGGCCCGTCGATGACGGGTCCGCTCAAGACACGCAGGAGCACGTGGTGATCGAAGAAATCCTCCTCGAGGCCGAGGAGAAGATGGAGAAGGCCGTTGTCGTCGCGAAAGAGGACTTCGCCGCGATCCGTACCGGCCGTGCGCACCCGGCGATGTTCAACAAGATCGTCGCCGACTACTACGGCGCGCTGACCCCGATCAACCAGCTGGCCTCGTTCTCGGTTCCCGAGCCGCGGATGGCTGTCGTGACGCCGTTCGACAAGACCGCGCTGCGCAACATCGAGCAGGCGATCCGCGACTCCGACCTCGGCGTCAACCCGAGCAACGACGGCAATATCATCCGGGTGACGTTCCCCGAGCTCACCCAGGACCGCCGCAAGGAGTACATCAAGGTCGCCAAGACCAAGGCCGAGGACTCCAAGATCTCGATCCGCTCCATCCGCCGCAAGGCCAAGGAAGCGCTCGACAAGCTCGTCAAGGACAAGGAGTCCGGCGAGGACGAGGTGCGCCGCGCCGAGAAGGAGCTCGACGACACCACCGCGAAGTACGTCGCGCAGGTGGACGAGCTGCTCAAGCACAAGGAAGCCGAGCTGCTCGAAGTCTGATGAACGACTCTTCCTGGGGCGCACCGCAGGGAGCCGGCTACCGGGGTGCCCCCGAGATGGGGGTCGCTCCGGCGGGTCCCGCCTACGATGTGCATGAAGCCCAGCAGACTCGGCCCATGCCCAACGTGCCGGACGTTCCCGACGCAGGTAGAGACGCAGAGAGCCGCGACGGCCGGGACGGGGACGCCACGCACGTCAGCGGCCCCCTGTTCCGTGACGAGATGCCGCAGGAGCCCATGTCCACCCCGCTGCCGTCCCCGCCGCAGAAGAAGCGTGCGGGGCGTGATCTGCGCGCCGCCATAGGGGTCGGTGTGGGGCTCGGCGCCGTCATCGTCGCCTCGCTGTTCATCGTGAAGGCCGTCTTCGTCGGCGTGATCGTCGTCGCCGTCGTGGTCGGCCTTTGGGAGCTCACCTCCCGGCTGCGGGAGCAGAAGGGCATCAACGCGCCCCTCGTCCCGCTGGCCGTCGGCGGGGCCGCGATGGTCGTCGCCGGCTACGCGCGCGGCGCCGAGGGGGCCTGGGTCGCCATGGCCCTGACCGCCCTCGCGGTGCTGGTCTGGCGGATGACCGAGCCGCCCGACGGGTATCTCAAGGACGTCACGGCCGGTGTCTTCGCCGCGTTCTACGTCCCGTTCCTGGCCACCTTCGTAGCCATGCTGCTGACGGCGGACGACGGGCACTGGAGGGTTCTCGTCTTCCTCGTCCTTACCGTCGTCAGCGACACCGGGGCGTACGCGGTCGGCTGGCGCTTCGGCACCCACAAGCTCGCCCCCCGCATCAGCCCCGGCAAGACCCGCGAGGGACTGCTCGGTGCCGTCTCCTTCGCGATGGTCGCCGGCGCTCTGTGCATGGAGTTCCTGATCGACGGCGGCTCCTGGTGGCAGGGTCTGCTGCTCGGTCTCGCGGTCGCCGTCAGCGCCACCCTCGGTGACCTGGGCGAGTCCATGATCAAGCGGGACCTGGGGATCAAGGACATGGGCACCCTGCTCCCCGGCCACGGCGGCATCATGGACCGGCTGGACTCGCTGCTGCCGACCGCGCCGGTGTTCTGGCTGCTGCTCGTGCTGTTCGTCGGCTCCGGCTGAGGGTCCGCGCAGCCCCGCGTACCACGTCCCACCTGCACGTTCTACGAGTGAGGGTCCGTTGTCCACAGGGCGGCGGGCCCTCACCCGTCTGTCTGCGACACTGGATGAACCATGCCTAAGCCCGGAGAACTCACTTTCGTCGCGCCCCGCGGAGCCAAGAAGCCGCCGCGGCACCTCGCCGACCTCACGCCCGCCGAGCGCAAGGAAGCGGTCGCCGCGACCGGCGAGAAGCCGTTCCGCGCCCAGCAGCTCTCGCAGCACTACTTCGCGCGGTACGCGCACGACCCGGCGGAGTGGACCAACATCCCCGCCGGGTCCCGGGAGAAGCTCGCCGAGGCGCTGTTCCCGGACCTGATGTCCGTGGTCCGTCACATCAGCTGTGACGACGACACCACCCGTAAGACGCTGTGGAAGCTGCACGACGGGACGCTCGTCGAGTCCGTCCTGATGCGCTACCCCGAGCGCGTCACGATGTGCATCTCCTCCCAGGCCGGCTGTGGGATGAACTGCCCCTTCTGTGCCACCGGGCAGGCCGGGCTCGACCGCAACCTGTCGACCGCCGAGATCGTGCACCAGATCGTCGACGGCATGCGCGCCCTGCGTGACGGGGAGGTGCCCGGCGGTCCGGCCCGGCTCTCCAACATCGTCTTCATGGGCATGGGCGAGCCGCTCGCCAACTACAACCGTGTCGTCGGAGCGATCCGCCGGCTCACCGACCCCGAGCCGGACGGCCTCGGCCTCTCCCAGCGCGGGATCACCGTCTCCACCGTGGGGCTCGTCCCGGCGATGCTGCGCTTCTCCGACGAGGGCTTCAAGTGCCGCCTCGCGGTCTCGCTGCACGCCCCGGACGACGAGCTGCGCGACACCCTCGTCCCCGTCAACACCCGGTGGAACGTGCGCGAGGTGCTGGACGCCGCCTGGGAGTACGCGGAGAAGTCCGGCCGCCGGATCTCCATCGAGTACGCCCTCATCCGGGACATCAACGACCAGGCCTGGCGCGGCGACCTGCTCGGCCGGCTGCTCAAGGGCAAGCGGGTGCACGTCAACCTGATCCCGCTGAACCCGACGCCCGGCTCCAAGTGGACCGCCTCGCGCCCCGAGGACGAGAAGGCGTTCGTCGAGGCCATCGCGGCCCACGGCGTGCCCGTCACCGTCCGGGACACCCGCGGCCAGGAGATCGACGGGGCCTGCGGGCAGCTGGCGGCCTCCGAGCGCTGATCACCGGCGGACTCCCGGCGACCGGCCGAAATCCGCCGGTGTAGCCTGGGCCGAAATCAACTTCATATTCCGACAGGGGAGCGCCACAGCGCTGAGAGTGCGGCACCAAGGACAGGTTGGCCGCAGACCCTCTGAACCTCGCCCGGGTCATTCCGGGTAGGAAGTTCGGACCTTACTCAAGCTGTTGCGCCCTGCCCGCTTCCGGTACGTCCCGGCGGCGGGCAGGGCCGCGTCTCTTCCTGGTCACCTCCAGGAGGAATCACATGAACACCACCAAGAAGTACGCCTCGACCGCGCTCGCCGCGGCGCTCGGCGTCACCGTCCTCGCGGGCTGCGGCGGCTCCGACGACACCTCGGCCGGATCCGGCGCGTCGAAGGGCAGCGGCTCCAAGACCGTCACCCTGGTCACCCACGACTCCTTCAACGCCTCGGAAGCGGTGCTGAAGCAGTTCACCAAGGAGAGCGGCTACACCGTCGAGCTCCTCAAGAGCGGTGACGCCGGTGCCGCGCTCAACCAGGAGATCCTGACCAAGGGCTCCCCGCGGGGCGACGTCTTCTTCGGCGTCGACAACACCCTGCTCTCCCGCGCCCTCGACAACGGTCTCTTCACCGCGTACGAGGCCAAGGGCCTGGACCGGGTCGTGGACGGCACCGAGCAGGACGACAAGCACCGCGTCACGCCCGTCGACACCGGTGACATCTGCGTCAACTACGACAAGAAGTACTTCGCCGACAAGAAGCTCGCGCCCCCGCAGACCTTCGAGGACCTGCTGAAGCCCGCGTACAAGAACCTTCTCGTCACCGAGAACGCGGCCACCTCCTCGCCCGGCCTCGGCTTCCTCCTCGGCACCGTCGCCACCCAGGGCGAGGACGGTTACGAGGCGTACTGGAAGAAGCTCAAGGCCAACGGCGTCAAGGTCGTCGACGGCTGGGAGCAGGCCTACAACGAGGAGTTCTCGGGCTCCGCCGGCGGCAAGAAGGCCAAGGCGGACCGGCCGCTCGTCGTCAGTTATGCCTCCAGCCCGCCCGTCGAGGTCCTCTACGCCGACCCGCAGCCGAAGGAGGCGCCCACCGGGGTCTCCACCGGGACCTGCTTCCGGCAGACCGAGTACGCGGGGCTCCTGAAGGGTGCGAAGAACGAGGCGGGCGGCAAGGCGCTGCTGGACTTCCTGATCAGCAAGACGTTCCAGGAGGACGTGCCGCTGAACATGTTCGTGAACCCGGTCGTGACGGACGCGAAGCTGCCGGAGATCTTCACCGAGTTCGGCGAGACCGTCGACAAGCCGGCCACGGTGGCCCCCGACAAGATCGCCGCCAACCGTGAGCAGTGGGTCCGGTCGTGGAACTCGCTCGTCGTGAAGTAGGCCGTACCACCGGCGGAGGCGGGCGGCGGGGAGCTGCGGTGCGGCTCGGTCTGATGGCCGTGCCCGTCGCGTTCTTCGCCGTCTTCTTCGCCTACCCCGTGACCGCGATCGTCGGCCGCGGGGTGAAGACGGACGACGGCTGGCAGTTCGGGCGGATCGGCGAGGTGCTGTCCCGCCCGGACATCCTCGACGTCCTCTGGTTCACCACCTGGCAGGCGCTCGCCTCCACCGCGCTCACGTTGTTGATCGCCCTGCCCGGCGCGTACGTCTTCGCCCGCTTCGACTTCCCCGGAAAGCAGGTGCTGCGGGCGGTCGTCACCGTGCCGTTCGTGCTGCCCACCGTCGTCGTCGGCACCGCGTTCCTGGCGCTGCTCGGGCGCGGCGGCTTCCTCGACGAGCTGTGGGGCGTACGGCTCGACACCACGGTGTGGGCGATCCTGCTGGCGCACGTCTTCTTCAACTACGCGGTGGTCGTCCGGACGGTGGGCGGCCTCTGGTCGCAGCTCGACCCGCGCCAGGAGGAGGCCGCCCGGGTGCTCGGCGCCGGGCGGTTCGCCGCCTGGCGGCGGGTGACGCTGCCCGCGCTCGGCCCGGCGGTGGCCGCCGCCGCACTGATGGTCTTCCTCTTCACGTTCACCTCGTTCGGTGTCGTGCAGATCCTCGGCGGCCCCTCCTACTCCACCCTGGAGGTGGAGGTCTACCGGCAGACCGCGCAACTGCTCGACCTGCCGACGGCCGCCGTACTGACCATGGTCCAGTTCGTCGCGGTCGGCGCGATCCTCGCCCTGCACGCCGTGACCGTACGCCGTCGGGAGCGGGCGCTGAAGCTGGTGGACCCGGCGCAGACCTCCCGCCGGCCGCGCGGCGCCGGACAGTGGGCGCTGCTCGGCGGGGTCCTGCTCACCGCGCTGCTGCTGATCCTGCTGCCCCTCGGTGTGCTCGTGGAGCGGTCGTTCGACGGGCCGGGCGGTTACGGCCTCGGCTATTACGAGGCCCTCCAGTCGGCCGGGGGCAGCGGCTCGACCTTCCTCGTACCGCCGCTGGAGGCGGTCGGGAACTCCCTGCAGTACGCGTTCGTCGCCACCCTCATCGCCCTGGTCGTCGGCGGTCTCGCGGCGGCAGCCCTGACCCGGCGGGCGGGGCCGCTGGTCCGCGGCTTCGACGCCCTGCTGATGCTGCCGCTCGGGGTCTCCGCCGTCACCGTCGGCTTCGGCTTCCTCATCACCCTCGACAAGCCGCCGCTCGACCTGCGCACCTCCTGGATCCTGGTGCCGCTGGCCCAGGCGCTGGTGGGCGTCCCCTTCGTCGTACGGACCATGCTCCCCGTGCTCCGCGCGGTGGACGACCGGCTGCGCGAGGCGGCCGCCGTGCTGGGGGCCTCCCCGCTGCGGGCCTGGCGCGAGGTCGATCTGCCGCTGGTGCGGCGGGCGGTGCTCGTCGCCGCGGGCTTCGCGTTCGCCGTGTCGCTCGGGGAGTTCGGCGCCACCGTCTTCATCGCCCGGCCCGACAACCCGACCCTGCCGGTCGCCGTCGCCCGGCTGCTGGGCCGGTCCGGGGAGCTCAACTACGGGCAGGCGATGGCGCTCAGCACGATCCTGATGCTGGTGTGCGCGGTGTCGCTGCTGCTCCTCGAACGCATCCGTACCGACCGATCCGGGGAGTTCTGAACACCATGCTGAGCTTGCAGGCAGCCACCGTACGGTTCGGGAAGCGGACGGCCCTCGACGCGGTCGACCTGGAGGTCGCCGACCACCGGATCGTCTGCGTGCTCGGCCCCAGCGGCAGCGGGAAGTCCACCCTGCTCCGGGCCGTCGCCGGGCTCCAGCCGATGGACGGCGGCCGGGTGCTGCTGGCCGGGCAGGACCAGAGCGGCGTCCCGGTCCACCGGCGCGGGCTCGGCCTGATGTTCCAGGACCACCAGCTCTTCCCGCACCGCGATGCCGGCGCCAACGTCGCCTTCGGGCTGCGGATGCACGGCACAGGGCGCGCCGAGACCGAGCGCCGGGTCCGCGAACTCCTCGAACTGGTGGGCCTCCCCGGCGCCGAGCGCCGCGCGGTCGCCGCCCTCTCCGGCGGGGAGCAGCAGCGCGTCGCCCTGGCCCGGGCGCTGGCCCCGCGCCCCAAGCTCCTGATGCTGGACGAACCCCTGGGTCAGCTCGACCGCAGCCTGCGCGAACGCCTCGTCGTCGAACTGCGCACCCTCTTCCAGGAGTTGGGTACGACGGTGCTCGCCGTCACCCACGACCAGGGCGAGGCGTTCGCGCTCGCCGACCGGGTCGTCGTGATGCGGGACGGGCGGATCGCCCAGGAGGGCACCCCGCTGGACGTCTGGCAGCGCCCCGCCTCCGCGTTCGTCGCCCGCTTCCTCGGCTTCGACAACGTGACCCCGGCGACCGTGACCGGCCTGGCCGCCGACACCGCCTGGGGCAAGGTACCGGTGCCCGAGGGCTCCCCCCAGGGCGAGGCCGACCTGCTGGTCCGCCCCGCCGGGGTGCTGCTCGGCGCCCCGCAGGACGGGCTGCGCTGCACGGTCGGCGTACGCACGTTCCGCGGGAACCACGTGACCGTGCGGCTGACCCCCGAGAACGCGCCGGTGCTGGAGGCCGAGTGCGCCCTGCGGGACACCCCGGACGAGGGTGCCGTCGTGGGGGTCCGCTTCGACGCGGCGGAGACGGTGGTGCTGGCGGGGGACCCGGCACGACAGGACAGCCCCTGACCGGCACGACAGGACAGCCCCCGACCGGCGCGACAGGACAGGACGCGGCGGGCCGGGCAAGCTGAAGGCGCAGCCATAGCCCCTCCGGGGGACCGCGACCATGAGACGAGGACCGCGACGATGAACGGTGGCACCCGCCAGGGCATCGACCTCACCCGCGTGCTGCACGCTCCGCAGCGCCGGGTCTTCGCCGCCTGGACGTCACCGGAGGACTTCGCGGCCTGGTACGGCGGCGAGGCCGATGTCCCGCTGGACCGGGTGTCGATGGACGTACGGCCCGGCGGCACGTGGAGCCTGGTCATCGTGATGCCGGGCGTCGAGATGCCGTTCCACGGGGTGTACCGGGAGGTGAGCGAGCCGGACGGCCTGGTCTTCACCCTCAAGGACGGCTCGGCGCCCGAGGACGCGGAGGGCGAGACCGTCACGGTCACCTTCACCGATCTCGGCCACTCCACCACCGAACTGGCCTTCCAGCAGCGCGGCGGCAACCTCACCGCCGAGCAGTACGCGGCGGCCGAGGACGGCTGGGAGGCCTTCTTCGACGCCCTGGCCGCCCGCCTCGCAACCCACCCCTGAGCCGCCCCCTGGCGGCCTACTTCGCCAGCGGCAGCGCCGCCAGCTCCGCGATCACCCAGGTCAGCGGGGCGAACACGACCAGCAGAGCGGCAGCCCGCAGAGCCGTCGCGGAGCGCAGCACGGAGACCGGAGCGCCCATCCGGAGCAGCGCCTCGGCGGTGTGGGCGCGGGCCTGCTTCGCCTCCAGGGCCGAGGTCAGCAGCGTCGCCGCCGTACAGCCGAGGACCAGCACCGCGCCGAGCGCGGTGAGCGGGCCGTAGGGGCGCTCGTCGCCCCCGTACAGCGTCGAGGCGGCGATCACGGCGGCGACCACCGCGCAGACGATCCCGAGCGGCCGGCCGATCCGGCGCGCCTCGTCCATCAGGACCCGGCCCGCCAGCAGGCGTACGGCCCCGGGGCGCACCGCCTGGATCGCCCGCCCGCACAGATAGGTCAGCCCCGGTCCGGCCAGGGCCAGGCCGACCGCGGTCAGCGTCCAGCCCGCCAGCACCGCCACCGGGGTCGCGTCGAACCGGCCCGGCAGCGGGAACGCGCTCCCCGCCGCGTCCCGCGACGCGTACGCCTCGACCGCCAGCCCCGCCGCCACCAGCGCCACGCCCCAGGGGAGACCGCTCGGTGCCGGGGCGGGCTCCGGCAGCTCCTCGGAGCCGAAGGTGTCCCGTGGGGCGTCGGGCCGCGACCGCAGCGCCAGCGCGCTCGCCGTCGCCGAGAGGATCGGTACGAGCGCCAGCAGCATCAGCGCCGCCGCCAGCGGCAACGGGGTGCCCGCGCCGAGGAACTCCGCCGCGCCGCCGTCGAACGGCATCCCGGTCAGATCGCCGCGCAGATGCAGGAAGAAGAGCAGCGCCACCATCGAGCCGAGCGTGGTGGAGACGGCCGTCGAGACCGCGGCCAGCACCGAGAGCCGCACCGGGCCGAGGCCCACGGACGAGAGGCCCGGACGGGGCCGCGTGCTCGGATCCGTACGGGCCACCGCCACGGCGAACTGCACGGTGGCGGCCAGCGGGACGAAGCACCACAGCAGCCGCAGCACCGAACCGGCGGAGGCCGGGTGCGCGGCGGCGTACCCGAGGGCGCAGAGGAGGAGGAAGCCGACTCCGGCGGAGGCGGCGGCGACGAGCAGCCGCCGGACCAGGACGAGGGGATGCGTACCGCGGGCTAGACGGAGAGCGAGCACGCCGTGCTGCCCTCCGCATCGGGTACGCCGGGCAGGGCGACGGTGGCGACGCGGCGGCCGTCCAGCAGCGGGACGGTCCGGTCGGCGAGGGCCGCGACCTCGGCGTCGTGGGTGGCCAGGACCACCGTGATGCCGTGCGAACGGGCAGCGGCGGTCAGGGTGCGCAGCAACTGGGCGCGCTCGGCCCGGTGCAGGGTCGCGGTGGGCTCGTCGGCGAAGATCACCGTCGGCTGCGCGCACAGGGCCCGGGCGACGGAGACCCGCTGGCGCTCGGCCTGGAGCAGGGCGTGCGGACGCTTCTTGGCGAGGGCGGCGATGTCCAGGCGCTCCAGCCATTCGGTGGCGGCCTTCTTCGCGGCCCGGTGCGAGGCGCCGCGCAGCAGCAGCGGCAGCGCCGCGTTCTCCCAGGTGGTCAGCTCGGGGACGAGCTGCGGGTCGGAGCCGATCCAGCCGAACCGTTCCCTCCGCAGCTGCTCGCGCACCCGGGGAGTCATGGTGTGCACGGGGACGCTGTTGAACCAGACCTCGCCCTGCTCGGGCATCAGCCGGCCCGACAGGCAGTGCAGCAGGGTCGTCTTCCCGCTGCCGCGCGGGCCGGTCACGGCCAGGATCTCGGCGTCGCGGACGGACACCGAGACACCGGCGAGACCGGGCGATCCGTTGTGGGAGTGGTGCAGGGAACGCGCCCAGATCACGTCGTTGTCCGGCGGGGCCACCATGGCGTACACCTCGGTTCGGATGAGTTTTCCCGTTCCCCCGTACGGGGGAACGAGGACGCGGCCGATCGGTCACTGGGCACCGTAGATAGTCGGACCGGGGTGTACGCACAGCACACGGCCCGGATGCGCCCCTTCTCACTCGAAAGGGCGCATCCGGGCCGGGTGGACCGTATGAAATGACCGCTGGATGATGATCATCCAGGGGGTGTGGTGACGGTCAGAGCTTCGTCCACGCCTCCGTCAGCACGGACCGCAGGATGCCTTCGATCTCGTCGAACGTGGACTGGTCCGAGATCAGCGGCGGCGCGAGCTGGACGACCGGGTCGCCGCGGTCGTCGGCCCGGCAGTAGAGGCCGTTGTCGTACAGCGCCTTGGAGAGGAAGCCGTACAGGACGCGCTCGGTCTCCTCGTCGGTGAACGTCTCCTTGGTGGCCTTGTCCTTCACCAGCTCGATGCCGTAGAAGAAGCCGTTGCCGCGGACGTCGCCGACGATCGGCAGGTCGTGGAGCTTCTGCAGCGTGGTGAGGAAGGCGTTCTCGTTGTCCAGGACGTGCTGCGTGAGGTTCTCGCGCTCGAAGATGTCCAGGTTGGCGAGGCCGACCGCCGCGGAGACCGGGTGGCCGCCGAAGGTGTAGCCGTGCAGGAAGGTGTTGCCGCCCTGGTAGAACGGCTCCGCCAGCCGGTCCGAGATGATGCAGGCACCGATCGGGGAGTAGCCGGAGGTCATGCCCTTCGCGCAGGTGATCATGTCCGGCACGTAGTCGAACTTGTCGCAGGCGAAGATCGTGCCGAGGCGGCCGAAGGCGCAGATGACCTCGTCGGAGACGAGCAGCACGTCGTACTTGTCGCAGATCTCGCGGACCCGCTGGAAGTAGCCGGGCGGCGGCGGGAAACAGCCGCCCGCGTTCTGCACGGGCTCCAGGAAGACCGCGGCGACGGTCTCCGGGCCCTCGAAGAGGATCTCCTGCTCGATCTGGTCGGCGGCCCAGCGGCCGAACGCCACCGGGTCGTCGCCGAAGAGCGGGGCGCGGTAGATGTTGGTGTTCGGCACCTTGTGCGCGCCGGGGACCAGCGGCTCGAAGGGGGCCTTGAGGGCGGGCAGGCCGGTGATGGACAGGGCGCCCTGCGGGGTGCCGTGGTAGGCGACCGCACGCGAGATGACCTTGTACTTGGTCGGCTGGCCCTTGAGCTTGAAGTACTGCTTGGCCAGCTTCCAGGCGGTCTCGACGGCCTCGCCGCCACCGGTGGTGAAGAAGACCTTGTTGAGGTCGCCCGGCGCGTGGCTCGCGAGGCGCTCGGCCAGCTCGACGGCCTTCGGGTGGGCGTAGGACCACACCGGGAAGAAGGCGAGCTCCTGGGCCTGCTTGTACGCGGCCTCGGCGAGCTCGTGACGACCGTGGCCGGCGTTGACCACGAACAGGCCGGAGAGGCCGTCGAGGTAGCGCTTGCCCTTGTCGTCGAAGATGTAGGTTCCCTCGCCACGCACGATGGTGGGAACGGGTGCGTTCTCGTAGTCCGACATGCGGGTGAAGTGCATCCACAGGTGGTCGTACGCGGTTCGGCTGAGGTCCTTGCTCACGGCTATCGGGTTCCCCACATGTAGGTCTGCTTCTTGAGCTTGAGGTAAACAAAGCTCTCGGTGGAGCGCACGCCGGGAATGGCCCGGATGCGTTTGTTGATCGTCTCCAGCAGGTGGTCGTCGTCCTCGCAGACGATCTCCACCATCAGGTCGAAGGAGCCCGCGGTCATCACCACGTACTCGCACTCGGCCATGGCCGACAGGGCTTCGGCCACCGGATCGAGGTCGCCCTCGACATTGATGCCGACCATCGCCTGGCGCCGGAACCCCACGGTGAGCGGGTCCGTGACGGCGACGATCTGCATCACGCCCTGGTCGAGCAGCTTCTGGACGCGCTGGCGCACAGCCGCTTCGGAGAGGCCCACGGCCTTGCCGATCGCGGCGTACGGACGGCGCCCGTCCTCCTGGAGCTGTTCGATGATTGCGAGGGAGACGGCATCGACCGCTGGTGACGATCCGTTCCCGGTCCTGGAGTCTGCGCTGCGACTGGCCACACATCCACTCTGCACCGCACTCGTCTGTCTCGCAACCCCAGATCGATGAAATTCGTTGAGCAAGTGCCACGAACCAACTGAATCCGAAGCTGGGGGTGGTTGCCTATGTCGAAAGCGTCACCGGAACGATTAGGGTGGGTGTCTCACCCATCGGACAGCCGACAGGAGGGGTGGTCATGACCACCGAGGTGCGCCGTCTGCGCAACTACATCAACGGAGAGTTCCGGGACGCCGCGGACGGGCGGACCATCGATGTGGTCAGCCCGGTGACGGAAGAGGTCTACGCGACCTCGCCGCTCTCCGGCCAGGCCGATGTCGATGCCGCCATGGAGGCCGCCGCGGCCGCGTTCCCGGCCTGGCGCGACACGACGCCCGCCGAGCGCCAGAAGGCCCTGCTGAAGATCGCGGACGCCTTCGAGGAGCGGGCCGAGGACCTGATCGCGGCCGAGTCGGAGAACACCGGCAAGCCGATCGGGCTCACCCGCAGCGAGGAGGTTCCGCCGATGGTGGACCAGATCCGCTTCTTCGCGGGGGCCGCCCGGCTCCTGGAAGGCCGCTCGGCCGGCGAGTACATGGAGGGCCTGACCTCCATCGTCCGCCGCGAGCCCGTCGGCGTATGCGCGCAGGTCGCGCCGTGGAACTACCCGATGATGATGGCCGTGTGGAAGTTCGCCCCGGCGCTCGCCGCGGGCAACACCGTCGTGATCAAGCCGTCCGACACCACCCCGGCGTCGACCGTGCTGATGGCCGAGATCATGGGCCAGATCCTGCCCAAGGGCGTCTTCAACGTCCTGTGCGGCGACCGGGACACCGGCCGCGCGATGGTCGAGCACCCGACCCCGGCGATGGCCTCCATCACCGGTTCGGTACGGGCCGGCATCCAGGTCGCCGAGTCCGCCGCGAAGGACGTCAAGCGCGTCCACCTGGAGCTCGGCGGCAAG
Source organism: Streptomyces microflavus (assembly GCF_014650075.1). Classification (GTDB taxonomy): domain Bacteria; phylum Actinomycetota; class Actinomycetes; order Streptomycetales; family Streptomycetaceae; genus Streptomyces; species Streptomyces microflavus. The sequence continues at coordinate 616,106 of NZ_BMUG01000004.1, forward strand.
GCGCCCGTGGTGGTCTTCGAGGACGCCGACATCGCCAAGACGGTCTCGGGCGTCTCGGAGGCGGGCTTCTTCAACGCCGGCCAGGACTGTACGGCCGCGACCCGCGTCCTGGTCCACGAGTCCATCCACGACGAGTTCACCGCCGCGCTCGCCAAGGCCGCCGCCGACACGAAGACCGGGCAGCCGGACGACGAGGACGTGGCGTACGGCCCGCTCAACAACGCCAACCAGCTGAAGCAGGTCAGCGGCTTCATCGAGCGGCTCCCCGCCCACGCCAAGGTCGAGGCGGGCGGCCACCGGGTCGGCGACAAGGGCTACTTCTACGCCCCGACCGTCGTCTCCGGCCTCAAGCAGGACGACGAGATCATCCAGAACGAGGTCTTCGGGCCCGTCATCACGGTCCAGTCCTTCACCGACGAGCAGCAGGCCGTGGAGTACGCCAACGGCGTCGACTACGCGCTCGCCTCCTCGGTGTGGACGACGAACCACTCCCGCGCCATGCGCATGTCCAAGAACCTCGACTTCGGCTGCGTGTGGATCAACACCCACATCCCGCTGGTCGCGGAGATGCCGCACGGCGGGTTCAAGAAGTCCGGCTACGGCAAGGACCTCTCCGCGTACGGCTTCGAGGACTACACCCGGATCAAGCACGTCATGACGTCCATCGAGGACTGACCGGCGCGCACGTCGTACGGATACGGCCCCGGGCTCCGCGCCCGGGGCCGTATCCGTACGCCCGGGTCCTGTACGCCCGTTCCCGTACGCCCGGTCCTGTACAGGGTGTGCGGAACGGGCCCGTCCCGCTGGACGCTTGGCCCATTGTCCGCCGCCGTGACCGACCGGCATCCTGCGCGGGTGCGAGCGATCCCGAACCACCCCATGTCCCGCCGTTCCCTGCTGCGCGCCCTCGGGGCGGGGGCGGCCGGGGCCGGCCTGGCCGGCTGCGGAGTGCCCGCCGCCTTCGTCGAGCCGGGTGAGCGGGCCGGCCGCGACAGTTCCGCGACCGACCGCAGCCTGCACTTCGCCAACTGGCCGCTCTACATCGACACCGACGACGAGAACACCTCGAAGCGGCCCACCCTGGACGCCTTCTCCGAGCGGACCGGGATCTCCGTCACGTACACCGAGGAGATCAACGACAACGACGAGTTCTTCGGGAAGATCAGCCCGGCCCTGATGAACCACCAGGAGACCGGCCGGGACCTGATCGTCATCAGCGACTGGATGGCCGCCCGCTTCGTCCGGCTCGGCTGGGTCCAGGAGATGGACCGGGCCAAGCAGCCCAATGTGGCCAAGTACCTGGATCCGCAGCTGCGTTCGCCTGCCTTCGACGCGGGGCGGCGCCACAGCGTCCCCTGGCAGTCCGGGATCACCGGCATCGCGTACAACCGCAAACGGCTCGGCCGCGAGATCCGCTCCACCGGCGACCTGTGGGCGGACGACCTGCGCGGCCGGGTGACCCTGCTGTCCGGGCTCGACGAGTCGTTCGCGCTGCTGATGCAGGGCGACGGCGTCGACATCACCCGCTGGACCGCCGACGACTTCCACACCATGTGCGAGCACATCGAGAAGCGGGTCCGCTCCAAGCACATCCGCCGCTTCACCGGCAACGACTACATCAAGGACCTCTCCACCGGGGATGTGCTGGCCTGCCAGGCGTACTCCGGTGACGTCATCCAGCTCCAGGCGGACAACCCGGACATCGAGTTCGTCGTCCCCGAGGAGGGGGCCGAACTGTGGGCCGAGTCCCTGATGATCCCCAACCTCGCCCGCCACAAGCGCAACGCGGAGCGGCTGGTCGACCACTACTACGACCCCGAGGTCGCCGCCGAACTCGCCACCTGGGTCAACTACGTCTGCCCGGTGCCCGCCGCCCGTGACGTCCTCGCCTCGTCGAAGGACGAGGAGACGGCCGCACTCGCCGAGGATCCGCTGATCTTCCCCGACGACGCGATGCGCCAACGGCTGGCCATCGCACGGGACATCACCTCCGAGGAGCGCATGGGATTCGCCAAGAAGTGGAACGCCATCGTCGGGTTGTGAACCCCTACCAGGGGTGGCGTGAAGAGAGCGTAAACACGGGCGTACGCTGCGGATATGAGCGAGCGACACGCCCTCACGCGGCGCATACGCATGTGGTTGGTCTTCTTCATCGTCTGTCTGGTCCTCAGCGGGCTCACCGCCTTCCCGCTGGTCACCGAAGTCCGCTGGGCCGAGGACCTGCTGAAGGCCTCCGCCTCCCCGGTCCCCGAACACCTCCCGGCCCTGATGGAGTGGATCACCCGGGTCCGCGAAGGACTCGACACCATCGAGCGCGACCAGCCCTTCATGCTGTACGGCACCGACTGGCTGGCCTTCGCCCACCTCGTCATCGCGGTCGCCTTCTACGGGCCCTACCGCGACCCGGTCCGCAACATCTGGGTCATCGAGTTCGGCATGATCGCCTGCGCCGGGATCATCCCGCTCGCCCTGATCTGCGGACCGATCCGCGACATCCCGTTCTGGTGGACCGTGATCGACATGTCCTTCGGGGTCTTCGGCGTCATCCCGCTGCTGATCGTCCGCCGCATGATCAAGCGGCTGGAGGGGCTGGAGCAGGCACCCGCCCCTCCCGCGACTCCGGTCGCGGCGAGCGCCTGAGTCCCACGGCTTACGGCCCAGCCGGACCGATCCTCACGGCTTCCGGCCCACCGCGCCGAACTGGGCCACCTCCGGCTCCCGCGGGTTCGTACGCCAGCGGGAGCAGGAGACGATCCCCGGCTCCAGCAGGTCAAGACCGTCCAGGAACGACGCGAACTCCTCGCGGCTGCGGGCGGTGATCGGCGGGGTGGCGTTCTCGTTCCAGAAGCGCATCGCCGCCTCGTTGCCCTCGCCGCCCAGCTCCAGCGTCGGGTGGGTGAGCACCAGATGGCTGCCGGAGGGAACGGCCGCCATCAGTGTGCGGACGATGGACCGCGCCTCGTCCGTGTCCAGTACGAAGTTGAGGATGCCCAGCATCATCACCGCCACGGGCCGCCCCAGATCCAGGGTGGGCTCGGCCGCCGCCAGGATCCGCTCCGGGTGGTGCGCGTCCGCGTCGATGTACTCGGTGGCGCCCTCCAGCGAACTGCTGAGCAGGGCCCGCGCGTGGGCCAGCACGACCGGATCGTTGTCGACGTAGACGACCCGGGCGTGCGGCGCGGTGTGCTGGGCGGTCTCGTGCGTGTTGTCGGCCGTCGGCAGACCGGTGCCGATGTCCAGGAACTGGTCGATGCCCACGTCCCCGGCCAGGTGACGGACCGCCCGGCCGAGGAACGCCCGGTCGGCGCGGGCCACTTCACCGATGATCGGGTACATCCCGGTGACCTGGTCGCCCACCGCCCGGTCCACCGGGTAGTTGTCCTTGCCGCCCAGCCAGTAGTTCCAGACCCGGGCGTTGTGCGCGACATCGGTACGTATCCGGTCGGGGGCCGCGGCCTGCGGTCGGTTCTCACTCATGTCTGCTGCTCCTCGGTACCCGTCCGGCGATACGGCACCGACCATCATGCCGGACCGATCAAGAGGCCCTCGGGGCAGGGGAGTTGGAGCGCAGCTTGTGCAGGGTGTCGATCCGGTTGGTGGTGATCGAGTCGACGCCCCGCTCGATCAGCCGGCGCATCGTCCGCTTGGTGTCGGCCGTCCAGGCGGAGACCAGCAGCCCGTCCCGGTGCGCCCGGTCGGCCAGTTCACGGCTGACCAGGCCGAAGCGGTAGTTCAGCCAGCGCGGCTTCACCGCCTCCAGCAGCACGGGGCGCGGCGGGGCGAGCGTCGTCCAGGTCAGCGCGATCTCGGCGGCCGGGTCCGCGGCCCGCACCCGCAGCATGGCGTCCGCGCTAGCGCAGTAGTACGCCCGGTCGCCCGCCCCGCACTCCAGGACCGTCCCGACGATCTTCTTCACCGAGGCGTCCGTGGAGCCGGGCAGGTCCACCATCACCCGGTGCTCCCCGGCGGCGGCCAGCGCCTCGGCCAGGGTCGGCACCCCGCCGCCGGTCAGCTCCAGCACCTCCTGGTGGGTGAGCCGGTCCACGCGCCGGTCATGGCCCCACAACCGCTCCAGCGTCGCGTCGTGGAGCAGGACGGGCACCCCGTCGCGGGTCACGCGTACGTCGATCTCGACCGCGTCCGCCCCCCGGTCGAGGGCGGAGCGGATCGAGGGCAGCGTGTTCTCGCGGGCCCGGTACGGATCGCCGCGGTGTCCCACGGCGGTGATGCGGGTGGTGGTGTCGGCCATGGGGCCATTGTGACGAACGGGGTCAGCGGGCGGGGCCCCGGAGCCAGTTCGCCGTGTACGTGTCGATCTCCTCGGCCAGCCTGCGCTTGCCCGCCGGGTCGAGGAACGAGGCCTCCACCGCGTTCTTCGCGAGGCTCGCGATGCCCTGCTCGTCGAGGGCCAGCAGCCGCGCGGCGACCGCGTACTCGTTGTTCAGGTCGGTGCCGAACATGGGCGGGTCGTCGCTGTTGACGGTGACCAGCACGCCCGCCTGCACCATCTCCCGGATCGGGTGGAGCTCGATGTCGGTGACCGCGCGGGTGGCGATGTTCGACGTCGGGCAGACCTCCAGGGCGATGCGGTGCTCGGCGAGGTGCTCCAGCAGCTTCGGGTCCTGTACGGAGCTGGTGCCGTGGCCGATGCGCTCGGCCCGCAGCACGGTGAGCGCGTCCCAGATCGTCTGCGGTCCCGTGGTCTCCCCGGCGTGCGGCACCGAGTGGAGGCCCTCGGCGATGGCCCGGTCGAAGTAGGGCTTGAACTGCGGGCGCTCCACCCCGATCTCCGGTCCGCCGAGACCGAACGAGACGAGCCCCTCGGGCCGTCGCTCCACCGCGAGCCGGGCCGTCTCCTCGGCGGCCTGGAGGCCGGCCTCGCCCGGGATGTCGAAGCACCAGCGCAGGACGACGCCCAGCTCCGACTCGGCGGACTTGCGGGCGTCCTCGATCGCCTCCATGAAGGCCACTTCCGGGATCCCGCGCCGGGTCGAGCTGAACGGGGTCACGGTCAGCTCCGCGTACCGGATGTTCTGCCGGGCCATGTCCCTGGCCACCTCGAAGGTGAGCAGCCGGACGTCCTCGGGGGTGCGGATCAGGTCCACCACCGAGAGGTAGACCTCGATGAAGTGCGCGAAGTCGGTGAAGGTGAAGTAGTCGGCCAGCGCCTCGGGGTCGGTGGGCACCTTGGAGTCCGGGTGCCGGGCGGCCAGTTCGGCGACGATCCGGGGCGAGGCGGACCCGACATGGTGGACATGGAGCTCGGCCTTGGGCAGCCCGGCGATGAAGGGGTGCGGATCGGTCATGGTTCTCTCCCGGTTCGGCGTGTACGTCGGCGGTGCCCAGGGCTTGCCGGATGCACCGATCATCGTAGGCGGGGTGAGGCGCCGGGGGGCCGGGCCGTAGCATGACGGGATCACGATGGGGGAGGCCCATGTCAGACAACACAGAGCAGCCCGGGGGCGGGGCCGCGCCGCGCGATCCGTGGGCACCGCCGGACAGCAGGGTGGAACTGGGCAAGCAGGACGCCGCCCCGCCGCCGCCCGCCGTCCACAGCCAGCCGACCGTGACGTCGATGCCGAGTGCGGGTCCGGCGCCGGAGGGTACCGGCCCGATACCGACGGGCGGCGGCTTCGGCCCGCCGCCCTCGGCCGTACCGCCGCCGCCGATCGGCCCGGGCGGCCCCGGCCACCAGGCACCGCCGCCCCCGACCACCGGGCACTACGGCTACCCGGCTCCGCCGGCGCAGCCGTACGGCGGCTACCCCGGATACGACCCCTACGGCGGCCAGCAGCCCTGGGGGCCGCAGCCCTCGAACGGCCTCGGCACGGCCGCGCTGGTGCTCGGCATCATCTCGATCGTCGGCTTCTGCATGTACGGGGTGAACATCATCCTCGGCATCCTCGCGCTGATCTTCGGCATCATCGGCCTCGGCCGGGCCAAGCGCGGCGAGGCGACCAACCGGGGCATGGCGATCGCCGGGATCATCACGGGCTCGATCGGCATCGTGATCGGCTCGGTGCTCCTCGGCTTCATCATCTGGGCCATCGCCAATGACGGGTCGAGCTTCGAGGAGTCCTACGACGACGACCCGTTCGCCACGTCGCTGGTCGTCGAGGGCCGCGGCTAGCCACCGGCGGCCGACGGCGCGCAGCGCGTCGTGAGCCACCCGGCGCGTACGGCATCCGCCGCCCGGCCAGGCAGGGAACCACTCCCCGCCGGACCGGGCGGCGCTGTCGTGTCCGGCGCCAGGCCCTAGAGGGCCTGGGGAGCCCCCGCCCGCAGCCGCGCCCGCGCCTCCATCAGCGCGAACCCCAGCAGATTCAGCCCCCGCCACTCCTGCGGCCGGTCCACCCGGGCGTCGTCCGCAGCCAGCCCGATGCCCCAGATCCGGTCCAGCGGGGACGCCTCCACCAGCACCCGGTCGCCCGTCCCCAGCAGATAGCCGGCCAGCTCGGGGCTCTGCCCGAACTTCTGCGTGCTGCCTTCCACGACCAGGGCGAACCGCTCCCGTATCCACACGTCCTCGTCGAAGCCGCGCACCAGCCGCCCCGCCTTCTTCGCCGCCGCCGGGCTGCTCGCCGATACGGCCGCGCGCTCCGCCTCCGGATCACCGAAGAGGCGCGCCTTGCCGGCCATCATCCAGTGCTCGGCGGTCGCGTACGCGATGCCGTCCACCGTGAACGGAGACGGCCACCACTGGCTCAGGCAGCTCGGCCCCAGCTGCCCGTCCGGGCGCGGGCGGTGTCCCCAGAACGGCAGATACTTCACCCGCTTGCCCCGCGCCACGTCCGTCAGAAGCTCATCGATCGGTCCCATGGCATGTGAGTGTGGCATCCGCCACTGACACTCCGTACGGGGATTTCCGCAACCACACGACACATGGTCGACAGATTCCGTCGCGTAACCAAAAGGCAACAACGGAATCACTTGTTGGGCCTGGACCCCTCTGTCAGGATCGGCACTCAATTCACGAAGAGGCTACGCCGACCCCGCCCAGCGGGTACAGCGGCGGAGGAGAGCGTCATGAGCAACGGCTTCCAGGTTCAGGACCGCTTCGCGGAAGGTGCGCAGTACATCGGCGGCAAGCTGCTCCCGGGCACGTCCGGCCGCCACCACGACGTGGTGAACCCCGCGACCGGCGAGAGTGTCCTGCGCTACGAGCTGGCGGGCACCGACGACGTCGACGCGGCCGTCGCCGCCGCCCGGGCCGCCTTCCCCGGCTGGTCCGGAGCCACCCCCGGTGAGCGCTCCGAGGCGATGCACCGCTTCGCCGCCGTCCTCGCCGAGCAGGCCGACGACTTCGCGTACGCCGAGTCCCTCCAGTGCGGCAAGCCGATCAAGCTCTCCACCGAGTTCGACGTCCCCGGCACCGTCGACAACGCCGCCTTCTTCGCGGGCGCCGCCCGCCACCTGGAGGGCAAGGCCGCCGCCGAGTACGACGGCGACCACACCTCGTACGTACGGCGCGAGGCGATCGGTGTCGTCGGCTCCATCGCCCCCTGGAACTACCCCCTCCAGATGGCCGCCTGGAAGGTCCTCCCGGCCGTCGCCGCGGGCAACACCATCGTCCTCAAGCCCGCCGAGATCACCCCCCTGACCTCGCTGATGTTCGCCCAGGCCGCCACCGAGGCCGGTATCCCCGACGGTGTCATCAACATCGTCACCGGCGCGGGCAAGGACGCGGGCGAGCACCTCGTGGGCCACCCCGACGTCGTGATGACCTCCTTCACCGGGTCCACCGCCGTCGGCAAGCGGGTCGCGGAGATCGCCACCGCCACCGTCAAGCGCCTGCACCTGGAGCTCGGCGGCAAGGCCCCCTTCGTGGTCTTCGACGACGCCGACCTGGAGGCCGCCGTCCACGGCGCGGTCGCCGGATCCCTCATCAACACCGGCCAGGACTGCACCGCCGCCACCCGCGCCTACGTGCAGCGCCCCCTCTACGACGCCTTCGTCCGCGATGTCGCCGCGCTCATGGAGACCGTCCGGCTCGGCGACCCCTTCGACGCCACCACCGACCTCGGCCCCCTCATCAGCCACGCCCAGCGCGACCGCGTCGCCGCCTTCGTCGAGCGGGCCCGCGGCTACGCCCAGGTCGTCACCGGCGGCGAGGCCCCCGGCGGGGACCTCGCGGACGGCGCGTACTACCGGCCCACCCTCGTCGCGGGCGCCGCCCAGGACAGCGAGATCGTCCAGTCGGAGATCTTCGGCCCGGTCCTCGTGGTCCTCCCCTTCGACACCGACGACGAGGGCATCGCCCTCGCCAACGACACCCCGTACGGACTGGCCGCCTCCGCCTGGACCCGCGACCTGTACCGCGCGAACCGCGCCACCCGCGAGATCCAGGCGGGCTGTGTGTGGGTGAACGACCACATCCCGATCCTCTCCGAGATGCCGCACGGCGGATACAAGGCCAGCGGCTTCGGCAAGGACATGTCGGCGTACTCCTTCGAGGAGTACACGCAGGTCAAGCACGTCATGTACGACAACACCGCGGTCGCCCGCAAGGACTGGCACCGCACGATCTTCGGGGACCGATAGCAGCTGCCGCACGATCGGGGCCCGTCCACGACGACGGGCCCCGGCGGCCTCCCACCCGAAAGGGCAACGCGTATGGAGAGTTACGAGCCCGAGCGCCTCTCGCCGGTCCAGCTGGCGGCCATGAGGCGGTCCCTGACCAACGGCAGGGGCGCCCTCACCCGCCGCTCCCTGCTGCGCGCGTCCGGCATGGGCGCCCTCGCACTGGGCGGCATAGCCACCCTCGGCGCCTGCGGCATCCCGCCCGCCGGACGCGCCGAGGGAGCAGCCGCCGCCGACGACCACTCGGCCGAGGAGAAGGAAGTCACCTTCTCCAACTGGACCGAGTACATGGACGTCAGCGACGACGAGAAGAGCCGGCCCACCCTGGAGGCGTTCACCAAGCGCACCGGGATCAGGGTCAAGTACACCGAGGACATCAACGACAACGTCGAGTTCTTCGGGAAGATCAAACCGCAGCTCGCCGCAGGCCAGAACACCGGACGCGACCTCATCTGCGTCACCGACTGGCTGGCCGCCCGCATCATCCGGCTCGGCTGGGCGCAGAAGCTCGACCCGTCGAACCTGCCGCACGCCTTCGCCAACGTCTCCGCCCAGTTCCGCACCCCCGACTGGGACCCGGGACGCGCCTACTCCTACCCCTGGACCGGTATCCCGACCGTCATCGCGTACAACGCGAAGGCGACCGGCGGCCGGAAGGTCGACTCCGTCACCCAGCTGCTCGACGACCCGAAGCTCAAGGGACGCGTCTCCTTCCTCTCCGAGATGCGCGACACCGTCGGCATGACCCTCCTCGACCAGGGCAAGGACCCGGGGAAGTTCACCGACACCGACTTCGACGGCGCGATCGGCCGGCTCCAGAAGGCCGTCGACAAGAAGCAGATCCGCCGCTTCACCGGCAACGACTACACCGCCGACCTCAGCAAGGGCGACATCGCCGCCTGCGTCGGCTGGGCCGGGGACATCATCCAGCTCCAGGCCGACAACCCGGACATCAAGTTCGCCATCCCGGCCGCCGGTTACATCACCTCCAGCGACAACCTCCTGGTCCCCGCCCAGGCCCGGCACAAGACCAACGCCGAGAAGCTCATCGACTACTACTACGAGCCGCCGGTCGCCGCCCAGCTCGCCGCGTACATCAACTACGTCTGCCCGGTCGACGGCGTACGCGACGAACTCGCCAAGATCGACGAGTCGATGGCCTCCAACACCCTGATCCTCCCCGACCGGGAGATGGCGGCGAAGTCCCGCTCCTTCCGCTCCCTGAGCACGGAGGAAGAGACGGCGTACGAAGAGAAGTTCGCCAAGCTCATCGGCGCCTGACCGGGCATCCGCCGGTACCCCACCGGCCCTGCCCCTTCCCCGAACTCCCCCCGAACACACTGGGACTGCGACCCATGACACAGCAGCAGCAGACCGCGGGCGGCGATGTCCGCCTCGCCGGGATCAGCAAGACCTACGGCTCCTTCACCGCCGTACAGCCGCTCGACCTGACCGTCCCCCAGGGCTCCTTCTTCGCCCTGCTCGGCGCCTCCGGCTGCGGCAAGACCACCACCCTGCGGATGATCGCGGGCCTGGAGGAGGCCACCACCGGCACGGTCTTCCTCGGCGGCAAGGACATCACCGACCTGCCCCCGTACAAGCGGCCCGTCAACACCGTCTTCCAGAGCTACGCGCTCTTCCCGCACCTGGACATCACCGAGAACGTCGCCTTCGGGCTGCGCCGCCGCGGCATCAAGTCGGTGAAGAAGCAGGTCGACGACATGCTGGAGCTCGTCCAGCTCGGCGACTTCGCCCACCGCAAACCGCACCAGCTCTCCGGCGGCCAGCAGCAGCGCGTGGCCGTGGCCCGCGCGCTCATCAACCACCCGCAGGTCCTGCTGCTCGACGAACCGCTCGGCGCCCTCGACCTCAAGCTCCGCCGCCAGATGCAGCTGGAGCTCAAGCGGATCCAGACCGAGGTCGGCATCACCTTCGTGCACGTCACCCACGACCAGGAGGAGGCCATGACCATGGCCGACACCGTCGCGGTGATGAACGGGGGCCGCGTCGAACAGCTCGGCGCCCCCGCCGACCTCTACGAGAACCCGCGCACCACCTTCGTCGCCAACTTCCTCGGCACCTCCAACCTCATCGAGGGCGAGATCGTGTCCACGGGCGGCGACCTGGTGGTGGCCGCGGGCGGCGGAAAGCTCACGCTGCCCCGCGAGCGATGTTCGGCCCCCACCACCAGCGGCGGCCGGCTCCTCCTCGGCATCCGGCCCGAGAAGATATCCCTGGCCCACGCGGACGACGCGGATGACATCGCCGCGGGCCGTAACCGCGTCACCGGCCGCATCACCGACTCCAGCTTCATCGGCGTCTCCACCCAGTACGTCGTCGAGAGCCCGGCCGGGACCGCCCTCCAGGTCTACGAGCAGAACATCGAGAGGGATACCCGACTCCTCCCCGGTGCCGAGGTCGTCCTGCACTGGAACCCGGCCCACACCTTCGGTCTCGACGCCGCCCAGGACATCGACGCGGGCGCGACGAGCGTGGAGGACGCGGAGTGAGCCTCACCGAAGCGCCGCCCGCGCCCCCTTCGCAGCCCGAGGAGCCCCAGCGGCCCAAGCTCCGCAAGCCCTCCACCCGTAAACGGCTCGTCCCGTACTGGCTGCTGCTCCCCGGCATCCTCTGGCTGCTCGTCTTCTTCGCGCTGCCGCTCGTCTACCAGGCCTCCACCTCCGTACAGACCGGCTCCCTGGAGCAGGGCTTCGAGGTCACCTGGCACTTCCAGACGTACGTGGACGCACTGCGCGACTACTACCCGCAGTTCATCCGGTCCCTGCTGTACGCGGGCACCGCCACGATCCTCTGCCTGCTGCTGGGCTACCCGCTCGCCTACCTCATCGCCTTCAAGGCGGGCCGCTGGCGCAACCTGGTGCTGGTGCTGGTCATCGCCCCGTTCTTCACCAGCTTCCTCATCCGTACGCTGGCGTGGAAGACGATCCTTGCCGACGGCGGCGCGGTCGTGGACGTGCTCAACACCCTGCACGTCCTGGACGTCACCAGCTGGCTCGGCTGGACCGAGTCGAACCGGGTCCTCGCCACCCCGATGGCCGTCGTCTGCGGTCTGACGTACAACTTCCTGCCGTTCATGATCCTGCCGCTGTACACCTCGCTGGAGCGGATCGACGGCCGGCTGCACGAGGCGGCGGGCGACCTCTACGCCACCCCCGCCACCACCTTCCGCAAGGTGACGTTGCCGCTCTCCATGCCCGGCGTCGTCTCCGGCACCCTGCTGACCTTCATCCCGGCCAGCGGTGACTACGTCAACGCCGAGCTCCTCGGATCCACCGACACCAAGATGGTCGGCAGCGTCATCCAGAGCCAGTTCCTGCGGGTCCTGGACTATCCGACGGCCGCCGCGCTCTCGTTCATCCTCATGGCGGTCGTCCTGCTGGCGGTCACCTTCTACATCCGCCGCTCCGGGACGGAGGACCTGGTCTGATGCCCGTACTGCACTGGATACGCCGGAACCTGATCGTCATCGCGGGTCTGCTGACCCTCGCGTACATGATCCTGCCGAACATCGTCGTGATGGTGTTCTCGTTCAACAAGCCCAACGGGCGGTTCAACTACGAGTGGCAGCGGTTCTCCCTGGACGCCTGGAAGGACCCCTGCGGTGTCGCCGACCTCTGCGGCTCGCTCTCGCTCTCCCTCCAGATCGCCTTCTGGGCGACGCTCGGGGCCACCGTCCTCGGCACGATGGTCGCCTTCGCGCTGGTCCGCTACCGCTTCCGGGCGCGCGGCGCGATCAGCTCGCTGATCTTCCTGCCGATGGCCATGCCCGAGGTCGTCATGGCCGCCTCCCTGCTCACGCTCTTCCTGAACATGGGCGCCCAGCTCGGCTTCTGGACCGTGCTGATCGCGCACATCATGTTCTGCCTCAGCTTCGTGGTGACGGCCGTCAAGGCGCGCGTGATGTCGATGGACCCGAAACTGGAGGAGGCCGCCCGCGATCTCTATGCGGGACCCGTGCAGACCTTCGTACGGGTGACCCTTCCGATCGCCGCCCCCGGAATCGCGGCGGGCGCGATGCTCGCCTTCGCGCTCTCGTTCGACGATTTCATCATCACGAATTTCAACGCGGGCTCCACCGTCACCTTCCCCATGTTCGTCTGGGGATCGGCACAGCGCGGCACGCCCGTGCAGATCAACGTCATCGGCACCGCCATGTTCATCATTGCGGTAATGGTGGTTCTCGTCGGCCAGGTCATCGCCAGCCGGCGCAAGAACAACGCGCAATCCTGAAAGTCCTGAAGGAGTTGGAAACCATGGCCCCAGCTGCCATGCGTACTGCTGCACAATCGATCGCCGGCGCCAAGCCGGTCTCCTACTGGCTCGACGACCCGGCCAGACCTGACGCGCTCCCCGCCCTCACCGGCGACGAGCACACCGACCTCCTGGTCATCGGCGGCGGCTACAGCGGCCTGTGGACCGCGCTCATCGCCAAGGAGCGCGACCCCGACCGGGACGTCGTCCTCATCGAGGGGCACGAGGTGGGCTGGGCCGCCTCGGGCCGCAACGGCGGCTTCTGTGCCGCCTCCCTCACCCACGGCCTGGCCAACGGTGTGGAGCGCTGGCCGGACGAGATCGCGAAGCTGGAGGAGCTGGGGGAGCGGAACCTCGACGCCATCGAGGCGGCCGTCGCCCGCTACGGCATCGACTGCGAGTTCGAGCGGACCGGCGAGATCGATGTCGCCACCGAGCCCCACCAGCTCGAAGAGCTGCGGGAATGGCACGGGGAGCTCGTGAAGCTCGGTATCACGGGCGTGGACTTCCTGGACCGCGACACCCTGCGCGCCGAGGTCGACTCACCCACCTTCCTCGGCGGCCTCTGGGACCGGAACGGCGTCGCGATGCTGCACCCGGCCAAGCTCGCCTGGGGCCTGAAGCGGGCCTGTCTGGAGCTGGGCGTACGGATCTACGAGCACACCCGGGGCCTCGACCTCGTGCGCTCCGGCCCGGGGATGGCGGTGCGTACGCCGTACGGACGGGTCTTCGCCCGCCGGGTCGCGCTCGGCACCAACATCTTCCCCTCGCTCGTCAAGCGGGTCCGCCCGTACACCGTGCCGGTCTACGACTACGCGCTGATGACCGAGCCGCTCACCCCCCAGCAGCTGGAATCCATCGGCTGGAAGGGGCGTCAGGGACTGGGCGACAGCGCCAATCAGTTCCACTACTTCCGGCTCTCCGCGGACAACCGGATCCTGTGGGGCGGATACGACGCGATCTATCCGTACGGGGGCCGGCTCAGCGCCGATCTGGACCAGCGGCCGGAGACGTTCCTGAAACTCGCGGAGCAGTTCTTCGACTGTTTTCCGCAGCTTTCCGGGCTGAACTTCTCGCACGCCTGGGGCGGTGCGATCGACACCTGTTCGCGCTTCACCGCATTCTTCGGAACGGCCCATCAGGGAAGGGTCGCGTACGCCGCCGGATATACGGGTCTCGGCGTCGGCTCTACGCGTTTCGGGGCCGATGTGATGCTCGATCTGCTCGCCGGTGAGGAGACCGAGCGGACCCGGCTGGAAATGGTCCGCTCCAAGCCCATGCCGTTCCCGCCGGAGCCCTTCGCCTGGGCCGGGATCGAGATCACCAAGCGGTCCCTCGCCCGTGCCGACAGCAACGGCGGACACCGCAATCTGTGGCTGAAGGCCATGGACAGGCTGGGGCTGGGCTTCGACAGCTGACACCCCGTCCAACAGTGTGACCCACTTCACTACCAACAAGTAGCCTCAACCCGCGTCATAGTCGGCGCCCGACGCTCTCTCGCCCGTGTACGCACCGGTAGGACCCTGCCGGTGCTCCACGTCAACGGGAGGCAGGCCATGACTGGCTCGGAGACCAGGGCCGCGGTCGAGTGGCTCACATCGGTGGCACCGGATCCGGGCGCCTGCCGGTGGGAGTGGGAGCGGAACCCGCAGGGGATCGCGCTCCTCCCCGCCGGCAAGCGCTGGGACGTGCTGATCCTGCCGGGGGAGCTGGGTCATCCGACGCTCGACGTCCTCACCCGTCTCATCGACCGGCCCGGGCCGGTCCTCGCCGACTTCGGCGAGTCCCGGATGGGCTTCTTCGTCCCGCCCGGCACCGCGTCCCGCTGGATCGGCACCGGCATCCGGGGTGCGGGCCCCGGCACCTGGATCGTCGTCCCGCATCCGGGCCGGGCGGCCGGGGGAGTGCGGTGGCTGATCCCGCCGGACGGCTCGGGGACCCTCACGGACGCCGCCCTGCTGGAGCTGGCGATGCACGAGGCGGCCGGGGCCGCCGCCCAGGACGGCCGGGAGGGAGGATGACCCGCTGCCGAAGGCCGCGAAGGGGGTGACCTCGTCGCCAGAGGTCTTGACAACCTGATTGGTCTGGACCATGTTGTGCGCACGCCACACCCAATTCCCCCCTGCACGGAGGCTGTTGTGGAACGCACCGGACCAACCGTCAGATTTTCCGGATTTCTGGCCACCTGTACGGCCGCGGTTCTCGCTGCCGGTGCCCTGGTCGCCACGGCACCGGCGGCGAGCGCGGCGGACGTCGACGTGGCACGCAACGGCAGCTTCGAGGCGGGTCTCGACGGCTGGAGCTGCAGCGCCGGCAGCGGGGCGGTCGTCTCCACCCCGGTCCACGGCGGCACGAAGGCGCTGAAGGGCACCCCGGCGGGCAACGACAACGCCAGGTGCTCCCAGGCGGTCACGGTCAAGCCCAACTCCAGCTACACGCTGAGCGCCTGGGTGCAGGGCAGCCCCGTCTACCTCGGCGCCACCGGCACCGGCACCACCGACGTCTCCACCTGGACCCAGTCCACCGGCGCCTGGAAGCAGCTCACCACCAGCTTCACCACCGGCCCCTCCACCACCTCCGTGAGCGTCTACACCCACGGCTGGTACGGCACCCCCGCCCACTACGTCGACGACCTCACCCTCGTCGGCCCCGGCGGCGACCCCGTCGTGCTCCCGGCCGTCCCCTCGGGCCTGCGGACCACCGCGGTCACCTCCTCATCGGTCGCGCTCTCCTGGAACGCCGTCTCCGGCGCCACCGGCTACAACGTCTACCGCGGCGGTACGAAGGTGGCCACGGCCACCGGTCCTTCCGCCACCGTGACGGGGCTGGCCGCCTCCACCGCGTACAGCTTCCAGGTCACCGCGGCCAACGAGGCCGGCGAGTCCGCGAAGTCGGCCGCCGTCACCGCGACCACCACGGCGGGCGGTGGAGGGGGCGGCGGGCAGCTCCCGGCCCGCGCGCTCGTCGGCTATCTGCACTCCAGCTTCGCCAACGGCTCCGGCTACACGCGGATGGCGGACGTGCCCGCCTCCTGGGACGTCATCAACCTCGCTTTCGGTGAACCGACTTCCGTCACCTCCGGCGACATCCGCTTCTCGCTCTGCCCGGTCGCCGAGTGCCCGAACGTCGAGTCCGAGGCGGACTTCAAGGCCGCCATCAAGGCCAAGCAGGCCGCGGGCAAGAAGGTCCTGATCTCCATCGGCGGCCAGAACGGCCAGGTGCAGCTCGCCTCCACCGCCGCCCGGGACGCGTTCGTCACCTCGGTCTCGAAGATCATCGACACCTACGGCCTCGACGGCCTGGACATCGACTTCGAGGGCCACTCCCTCTCGCTGAACACCGGCGACACCGACTTCCGCGCCCCGACCACCCCGGTGATCGTCAACCTGATCTCCGCGGTGAAGACCCTGAAGGCGAAGTACGGTTCCGACTTCGTCCTCACGATGGCGCCCGAGACCTTCTTCGTACAGCTC
The DNA here is from genome assembly GCF_014650075.1 of Streptomyces microflavus. Lineage (GTDB taxonomy): Bacteria > Actinomycetota > Actinomycetes > Streptomycetales > Streptomycetaceae > Streptomyces > Streptomyces microflavus. The sequence continues at coordinate 632,431 of NZ_BMUG01000004.1, forward strand.
GGCTACCAGTTCTACGGCTCCGGCCCCTGGGGCGGCCAGGACCCGCGCGCCGGCGCCTACCTGCCGGTCATCCACGCCCTGCGCGACGACCTGACCCTGCTGCACGTCCAGGACTACAACTCGGGCCCGATCATGGGTCTCGACAACCAGTACCACTCGATGGGCGGCGCGGACTTCCACATCGCGATGACCGACATGCTGCTCGCCGGCTTCCCGGTCGCGGGCAACACCAGCCGCGTCTTCCCGGGCCTGCGCCCCGACCAGGTCGCCATCGGCCTCCCGGCCTCCACCCAGGCGGGCAACGGCCACACCTCGCCGGCCGAGGTCAACAAGGCGCTCAACTGCCTGATCAAGAAGACCGACTGCGGCTCCTACCAGACCCACGGGACCTGGAGCGACCTGCGCGGCCTGATGACCTGGTCCATCAACTGGGACCGGTTCAACAACTGGGAGTTCAGCCGGAACTTCGACTCCTACTTCGGCAGCTGACCCACCCGGGCACGGCCGGTCACCACCGGCCGTGCCCCACCAGACCGATGCCCGTCGCCGGGGTGAAGAGGATCGCGGCGACGGGCATCATCCATGCCGTCCTGAGGTCATCACGAGGTCTGACCACGCGGAGGGGCACGGCAGCCCGCCGCGTCCGAGAAAGGACAGCGTGTGGCCACCAGTTCACCCCTCACGACCGAGGCTCCCGCAGGGGACGCGTTCTACACCCCGCCGGTGCCGCTGCCCGACGGCAGCCCCGGCGACCCGATACGGGCCCGCCCCCTGGACAACGCGGCCGCGGCCGTCCCCGGCGGGGAGAACTGGCTCGTCCTCCACCGGTCGGAGGGCGCGGACGGCAGCCCGGTCGCCACCTCCGGCGTCATCGCCCTGCCGGACCGCACCGCCCACCCCGTCCCCGCGGGCGGCTACCCGGTCATCAGCTGGGCCCACGGCACGGTGGGCGTGGCCAACCGGTGCGCACCCTCGCGGGACCGGGGCGACACCGGGGCCTCACCCATGAACGCCTACCCGCTCACGCTCCTGGGCCACTTCCTGGACCGGGGGTGGGCCGTGGCGATGACGGACTACGAGGCGCTGGGCACCGGAACCGCCGACCGGCTGCACCCGTACCTCTGCGGCCGCTCCGAGGCGATGGGCGTCCTCGACATCGTGACGGCCGCGCGGAGGCTGTTCCCCGGGGAGATCGGGGAGCGGTTCGCGGTCGTGGGGCACTCCCAGGGCGGCCAGGCCGCGCTGTTCGCGGCCCACCACGCGCCGGGCCGGGTCGAAGGACTGGTCGGCGTCGCCGCGATCGCCCCCGCCAACCACCTGCTCGGCCTCGTCCGGGGCGGAGCCACCCTCGACCAGATGAACACCGGCTTCGCCTTCACCCCGCTCTTCCTCGCCGGTGCCATCGGCGGCGACCCCACGATCGACCCGGAACAGGTCCTCTCGCCCAGGGCGTTCCAGGAGCTCTGGCCCCACGTGCCGCACCGCTCCCGCGCCGGTCTGAGCCGCCCCGACTCCTGGGGCGGGATCAGGGGCACCGAGCAGTTCCGGTCCGGGTATCCCGGCACCCCCAACACCCACCAGGCGAAGTTCGACCGGCAGGTGGAGGCGATGAACCCGGACCTCCCCATCACCGTGCCGGTCCGCATCACCCAGGCCGCCGACGACGAACGCGTCCGCGCCGACCCCGCACCGCTGCCGGGCACCGACGCACTGGTCGAGGAACTGACCGCGACGAACGCCCCGCGCCGGAACATCCACTACCGGCGTTACGAACCCGGCGCCGTCCCCGCCGACGAGCCGCTCGGCATCCACTTCGGGACGATCGACCACGACACCGCGGAGCTCACCGAGTGGCTCGTGGCTCTCCTTGAGGACGCAGCCCACGACTGACCCACCACAGGGGCGCCAGCAGCACCGGCCCCAGGCACCAGCTCGCCAGCACGTCCAGCGGCCAGTGGTAGCCGTGCAGCACCAGTCCGACGCCCGTGGCCGCGGTCAGCAGCACCGCGGCGGCGGGCGGCACCCACGCCCGTAGCCACGCCGGACGCGGGACGCCGAGCAGCAGCAGGGCCGAAGCCCCGTACGCCACCGCCGCCGTCGCCGTATGGCCCGACGGGTAGTAGTTGACCGCCTCGGTCAGCGGGCCCTGCCGGGCGGTGGCGACCTTCAGCGGGATCACCAGCGCGGGCACGGCCGCCATGGTGAGGGCCGCGTACACCGGCAGCCGCCGGGCGCCGCGCCACAGCGCGTACGCGATCGCACAGACGAGCACCGGGAGCGCCACCGCCACGCCGCCGAGGTCGGAGAAGAGCTGCGACAGAGCGGCCGGGCCGCGCCCGAAGAGGCTCTCGCCGACGCGTTCGTCCAGCCGGAGCAGCGGGCCGTCGGCCGCCACCTGCCAGGTGATCAGCGCGAACAGCGCCGGCAGGGAGCCGAGAAGGAGAGAGGCCGGCCACCCGGGAACAGGGGGGGTTGTTCCGGGATGGCCGGCGAGACCGGGTCGCCGCGCGCCCCGGGGGGTGTGGGGCGGGCGGCCGTCCGATCGGTGAGGAGTACCGGAGCCAGAGGCTCCGGAGTCGTGCACGAAGGCACGCCCGGGACGGTGCTGGGGAAGCCCCGACCCGGAATCACCCGCGGTTTCCCGCGAGGGATGTGTTTCTCTCATCTGCAGAAACCGTACGGCAGCGAAGGGGCGGCCGACAGCCGCAACCGCCACCCGCCATCGCCCCCGCACACCTTCTTCACAGGCCCTCACCCGGATGCCGGAGGGCCACGGCGGAACGCCGCTTCCCGCCCGCTCCCGGGTTCGAAGGATCAGAGCGTGCCGAATGCCTGCTCGATGACGTCGAGGCCCTCGTTGAGCAGGTCCTCACCGATCACCAGCGGCGGCAGGAAGCGGAGCACGTTGCCGTAGGTGCCGCAGGTCAGGACCATGACGCCCTCGGCGTGGCAGGCCTTGGCGAGCGCACCGGCCGCCTCCGGGTTCGGGTCCTTCGTGCCGGCCTTCACCAGCTCGATCGCGATCATGGCGCCGCGGCCGCGGATGTCGCCGATGATGTCGCCGTTGGGGAGCTTCGCCTGCATCTCGGCGAGGCGGCCCTTCATGACCTCCTCGATCCGCTTGGCCTTCCCGTTCAGGTCCAGCTCGCGCATCGTCTCGATGGCACCGAGCGCACCCGCGCAGGCGACCGGGTTCCCGCCGTACGTACCGCCCAGACCGCCGGCGTGCGCGGCGTCCATGATCTCGGCGCGGCCGGTCACCGCCGAGAGCGGCAGGCCGCCCGCAATGCCCTTGGCGGTGGTGATCAGGTCCGGGACGATGCCCTCGTCCTCGCAGGCGAACCACTGGCCGGTGCGGCAGAAGCCGGACTGGATCTCGTCCGCGACGAAGACGATGCCGTTGTCCTTGGCGAACTGCGCGATCGCCGGGAGGAAGCCCTTGGCCGGCTCGATGAAGCCGCCCTCGCCGAGCACCGGCTCGATGATGATCGCGGCGACGTTCTCCGCGCCGATCTGCTTGGTGATCTCGTCGATGGCCTGCGCGGACGCCTCGGCACCGGCGTTCTCGGCGCCGGTCGGCCAGCGGTAGCCGTAGGCGACCGGGACGCGGTAGACCTCGGGCGCGAACGGGCCGAAGCCCTGCTTGTACGGCATGTTCTTCGCCGTCATGCCCATGGTGAGGTTGGTGCGGCCGTGGTAGCCGTGGTCGAAGACGACGACGGCGGTGCGCTTGGTGTAGGCACGGGCGATCTTCACCGCGTTCTCGACGGCCTCGGCGCCCGAGTTGAACAGCGCCGACTTCTTCGCGTGGTCGCCCGGCGTCAGCTCGGCGAGCTGCTCGCAGACCTCGACGTACCCCTCGTACGGCGTGACCATGAAACAGGTGTGGGTGAAGTTCGCGAGCTGCGCGGTGGCGCGGCGGACGACGGCCTCGGCGGAGGCGCCCACCGAGGTCACGGCGATGCCGGAGCCGAAGTCGATCAGCCGGTTGCCGTCCACGTCCTCGATGATCCCGCCGCCCGCGCGGGCGGTGAACACGGGCAGGGTGGAGCCCACACCTGCGGCGACGGCCGCGAGACGGCGAGCCTGCAGCTCGACCGACTTCGGGCCGGGGATGGCAGTGACGACGCGGCGCTCCTGCGGGATTGCGGTCATGAGGGGCTCCTGGGGGTGTTTCGGACGCTCTTCTTTCTGCAGGCTAGGGGCGGGGGGCGTACCCGGGCATGCTCCGATCGGGAGTGATGGGCGCGTGTCGTTGTCCGTCGCGGACAGATGGCGGGCCGTCGGCCGGACGCGCCCCTGCCGACCTGGCGCGATGCGGGTCCGGGGGACGGTCCGTGGCGGTCCGGGACGGTCACTCTTCGGGCGGGTTGCTGAACTCCCCGTGTGCGCGCACTAGATTGACCGGGGCAGCGGACGGACCGGCAGGTCAAGGGGGCAGTGGTTCATGGACGAAGAGGGCACGCGGGGCGTACGGGGCACGAGCGCGGACAGGGTGCCCGGCCCGGCCGTGCCACCACCGCCGGCGGGGCCGCCGGGGGAGTTCTGGGCGGGGCAGCCCGCGTCCGGAGAGCCCGGTGCACGGCAGTCCGGGCGGCCTTCGGCCGGTTCACCGCAGCCCGAACAGCCACTGCCTGAACAGCCACTGCCTGAGCAGGCACTTCCTGAACAGCCGCAGCCCGGGCAGTCGTGGGGAAGCCGGCCGTCGGACGGGCAGCAGCCGCAGCCCGCGGAGCCCTGGGCGCAGGCGCCCGGGAAGCCTTCGGCCCCGCACCACGGGCAGCCTGTGGCACCGCAGGCCGGGCAGCCTTCGGTGCCGCACCCCGCACAGCCTTCGGCAGCGCACGCCGGGCAGCCCTCCGCCTGGACCTCTCCGCCGCCCCCGCCCGGCCCGCCCCCCGCTCGCCCCGCCGCCCCGCCACCCCCCGTCGAGCAGCCGCCCGCCGGGGCCCCCGCCCTGGACGCGTGGCTGCGTACTCCCAGGCCACCGCAGGCACCGGGCGTCTGGCGGTACGGGTTCACGCCGCGTCCGCCCGAGCAGGGTGAGGAGGTGTCCGACCGCTCCCTCCTCGTGGGCGCCGTCATCACCCTCCTCTCCGCGCTCCTCCTCTGGTCGCTCTGGCGCAACGGCTACCTCCCGTACCGGCTCGTCCCCCTCAAGCTCTTCACCCCGGGCGAGTGGTGGAACCCGGGCACCGGCGGCGGCCCCCGCACCATCGAGGGCTCCAAGGCCCTCGCCGTGTACGAAGCGCTCCTCTTCGGCCTGCTCGTGTACGGCTGCGGCCGGATCGGCAATTTCTCCGAGCTCTTCCGCCGCCACGTCGTGAGCCGAGGACAGCCCTTACTCGCCCTCGCGGCGGCCGTCGCCGCGGGCTTCACGCAGCTCCTGGTCTGGAAGGACACCCTGCCGGTCGTCCGTCCGGTCCTGTTCCTGGTCGCCGCCGTCGCGGGCGCCGAGTTCTACCGGAGCCCGACCGCCGTCTACGTGGTCTACGCCCTGATCGTCGCCGCCGTCCTGTACCCCTTCGCCCGCCTCGGCCGCTGGCGCGCACTGATCGCCGCCCGCCGGAGCGGCTCCACACCGGCGACGGCCGACAACACCCCGGACCCCGCCACCGCGACCTCCGCCGACCGGTGGCCCGAGCTGCGGGCGGCGGGGTGGACCGACGCGGCGGACACCCTCACCGCCGAGGTCCGCACCGGCCGGATGAACGACGTGGACGTGGCCCGGCTCCGCCACGCCTGGGCGCAGGCCACCCGCAGCCCCGACCGGCTCGCGCCCCTCGCCGAAGCCGTCCTGCGCACCGGGGGAGCGGCCGCCCTGCACCCCTCGGGCCACCGCGACCTGCCCCGCCGCACCGCCCGCCACGACGTGCTCACCGGCCAGGTCCGGATCGGCCGGTGCGCCGAGGACCCGCACAACCCCTACGCCCGCCGCTCCACCGGGATCGCCCTGGACCCCACCCTCCTCGGCACCTCGCTGCTGGCCGTCGGACCGCCCGGCGCGGGCAAGTCCGCCCGGCTGGTGCGGCCCGTCGTCGAGGCCCTCGGGCTGCGCGCCCTGGCCGGACAGGCGGCCGTACTCGCCGTCGGCGGCGCGGGCGCACCCCTCGGCCCGGACGACGCCTTCGACGTCGTCGTACGCGTCGGCAACCCCGCCTCCGCCCACGACCTCGACCTCTACGGCGGCACCACCGACCCCGACGAGGCAGCCGCCGTCCTCGCGGAGGGGCTCGTCGGCGATGTCGGCAGCCTGGACAGCCGCCGCGCCGCCACCGTCCTCGCCCAGCTGCTCGGCCCCTACCGGGCCGCCCACGGCCACTTCCCCTCCGTACCGGAACTGCGCGAACTCCTCGACGGCTCCCCGCAGGCCATCGCCGGACTCCGCGCCACTCTCGAAGCCGCCGGGCAGCACCCGATGCTCCGTGAGCTGGAGGCCCGGACCCGCCAGGCGGGCGGCCCCGGCGACCCCGCCCCCGCTCTCGCGGACCGGGTCGCGCTGCTGGACCGGCCCGCGTTCGCCGGGTTCTTCGCCACCGGGCCCGACGCCCGCCCCTTCGCGCTGCGTTCGCTCGGCCAGTACCCGCTGCGGGTCCGCGTCGACCTGCCGGAGCGCGGTCACGCGGAGGCCTCGCGGCTCCTCACCCGCCTCCTCCTCGCCCAGTTCACCGCGATCACCGCCGCCCGCACCGACACCACGCTCTTCGCCTGCCTGGTCCTGGACGACGCCACGCACGCGGTGACCGCAGAGACCGTCCGGGGCATCCGCCGACTGCGCTCGGTCAACGCGGGGGCCGTCCTCGCGCTCCGTACCGTCGACGACGTGCCCGAGGCCCTGCACACCCCGCTGCTCGGCGCGGTCGGCTGCACGGCCGCCTTCTCGGGCATCACCACCTGGGACGGCAAGCGGTTCGCCGAGGCCTGGGGCAAGGAGTGGGTGGAGACCCGCGAGGTCGCCCAGCACACCGTCTTCGCGGACCAGCCGTTCACCCGGGCCCTGCACGCCCTGCGCAAGCTCGTCACGGGCAAGGCGGTGACCACGGACGCGGTGACCGTACGGCAGGTGGAGCGGGAGCGCTGGTCGGCATCCGAGCTGGCGTACGCGGTCCCGGCCGGGCACGCGGTGATCCGGCTGGCCACGGTCGAGGGCGAGCACGCGCCGCCGCTGCTGGTGGAGCTGAGCGGCTGAGCAGGGGCGCCCGGGGGCCGGGACGGCCGGGAGCGGCTACCCGGGAGTAGGCCGTCCGGTGGCTGAGAGCGGTTACAGGAACTCTGCCGCCCTGGCAGAATCGGTGGCAGCCGTTCATACGGGACGGCGTAATCACCGACCACCTGACCACCGATCCGGCCGGCGAAATGCCTCGCCGACCACGCGTCCCCGACACCGAGGGTTCCCGGTCCCATGCCCCCCACGCTCGCCTCGCTCGTCCAGCACTCGGCGCTCAAGCTCACGGTGCGGGCGGGGGCGGACCGGCTCGACACCCCGGTGCGCTGGGCCCACGCCAGCGAGCTCGCCGACCCCGTCCCGTACATGGACGGCGGCGAACTGCTCCTCGTGACCGCCACCAACCTGGACGCCGAGAACGCCGAGTCCATGCGGCGGTACGTGCGGCGGCTGGCCGGAGCCGGGGTCGCCGGGGTGGGCTTCGCGGTCGGGGTCAACTACGAGGACATCCCGGCCGCCCTCGTCGACGCCGCCGAGGAGGAGGGCCTGCCGCTCCTCGAAGTGCCCCGCCGCACCCCGTTCCTCGCCATCAGCAAGGCCGTCTCCGCCGCCATCGCCGCCGACCAGTACCGCGCGGTCACCGCCGGCTTCGAGGCCCAGCGCGAGCTGACCAAGGCCGCGCTCGCCGGGGACGGCCCCGCCGACCTCCTTGCCCGCCTGGCCGCCCACATCGACGGCTGGGCCGCGCTGTACGACACCTCCGGCGCGGTGCTCGCCGCCGCCCCCGACTGGGCCGCCCGCCGCGCCGCCCGCCTCACCCCCGACGTCGAACGCCTCCGGGACAGACCCGCCCCCGCCAGCGTCGTCGTCGGCGACAGCGAGGACCGGGTCGAACTCCAGTCGCTGGGCACCGGCCGCCGGGCACGCGGCGCGCTCGCCGTCGGTACGGGAGCGGCGCTGGGGACCGCCGAGCGGTACGCCGTGCACTCCGCCGTCGCCCTGCTCACCCTGACCACCGCCCGCTCCCGCTCCCTCCAGGGCGCCGAACAGCGCCTGGGCGCCGCCGTCCTGCGGATGCTGCTGGCGGGCCAGCCCGACCACGCCCGGGCGGTCGCCGGAGACCTGTACGGCGGGCTGCTCGACGCCCCCTTCCGGCTGCTGATCGCGGAGGCGGCCGCGCCCGCCGGTTTCGACCTGCTCACGGAGACGATGGAGGCCGCCGCGGCCCGCTCCGGCGAGGCGCTGCTCATGGTCCCCGAGGGCGAACGCGTCGTTGTCCTGGCGGCCGACGGAGGCGCCGCGGTCGCCGCGTGCGCGGCCTACGCCGAGGCCCAGGACGACCGCGCCCCACGCGAAGGCGGCACCGAGGACAGCGACGTCGTCGTGGGCCTCTCCGCCCCCTGCGGCCCGATCGCGGTCTCCGCAGCCTACAAGCAGGCCGAACAGGCCCTCTCGGTCGCCCGCCGCCGGGGCAGGGCCCTGGTCGAGCACGAGGAGCTGGCAGCGGGCTCGGTGCTGCCGCTCCTCGCGGACGACGCGGTACGGGCCTTCGCCGACGGCATGCTCCGCGCCCTGTACGAGCACGACGCCAAGGGCCGCGGCGACCTCGTGGCCTCCTTGCGCGCCTGGCTCTCCCGCCACGGCCAGTGGGACGCGGCCGCCGCCGACCTCGGCGTACACCGGCACACCCTGCGCTACCGGATGCGCCGGGTGGAGGAGATCCTGGGCCGCTCGCTGGATGACCCGGACGTCCGCATGGAGCTGTGGCTCGCGCTCAAGGCGACGGAGGCGGCGGCGCCGGCCGAAGGCTGAGAAGCCCGGTCGGAGGCGGTATTGCATCGACCGTTCCAGAACCCTAGAGTGCTGCCATGGCCCGACCGAGACAGTTCGACGAGGACCGGGCCCTGGACGCCGCGATGCGCACGTTCTGGGAGTACGGCTACGAGGCCACCTCCACCCAGGACCTGTGCACCGCCACGGGGCTGGGGCGCAGCAGCATCTACAACACCTTCCGGAGCAAGCGCGAGCTGTTCGCGCGCTCGCTGGCGCGGTACCTGGACACCATGGCCGAAGCTCAGGACGCCGTCCTGGAGGACGCTTCACGTCCGCCCGCCGAGCGGGTCCGTGCCCTGCTCGACAAGATCGTGGCTGACGAGTTCGACCACCGCCCCCACGGCCGCAGCCTGGGCTGTCTGGGTGTCAACAGCACGGTCGAACTCGCGGCCCGCGACCCGGAGGCCGCCCGCCTCCTGGACCGCGACGCCGCCCGCAGGCTCCGGACCCTGTCGGCCGTCATCGCCGCCGGGCAACGCGACGGCTCCATCGCCTCCGCGCGCGGCTCCGACGCCCTCGCCCGGTACGTCAACGCCGTCATCGGCGGTATGCGGATCGCGGCCCAGGGCGGAGCCGACCGGGCTGCCGTCCAGTCCGTCGCCGATACGGCCCTGGGCGCCCTGATCAGCTGACCCTCCGACTCTCACGTGCCGAACCGAGGCGCGTCCCACCCATGCCCAAGTTCTGAACCGATCAATACAAAACAACACCTACACGCCAACAGGGGAACTCCGTGCCTCGTGCTGTCCATGTACTGGCCTTCGGCATCTTCGCCATGGTCACCAGCGAGTTCGTCGTCGCCGGACTGATGCCGCAGATGGCCGCGGGACTGGGCGTCACCGTCCCGCAGATCGGCTACCTGATCACGGTCTTCGCTCTCTCCATGGCGCTCGGCGGACCGCTGCTCTCGGTCGCCCTGTTGCGGCTCCCGCCCAAGACCGCGCTCATGGTCCTCTTCCCGCTCTTCCTGGCGGGCAACGTCCTGGCCGCCACGGCCTCCGACTACCCGGCCATGGTGATCGCCCGGATCATCACCGGGGTCGCCTCGCAGGCCTTCTTCGGCGTAGCGATCTCGCTCGGCTCCCAGCTCACCCGCCCCGAGGTGCGCGGCCGGGCCGTGGCGGTCATCCTCAACGGGCTGATGCTCGGCACCCTGCTCGGGCTGCCGCTGGCCACCCTCACCGGCGAACGGTACGGCTGGCGCGCCGCGTTCTGGTCCATCTCCGCGCTGACGGCCGCCGCTGCCCTGTGCACCCTGATCGGCGTGGGCCGGACGGGCCGGCCGGAGGGCAGCGGCACCTTCCGCTCCGAACTGACGGCCTTCCGCGCTCCCCGGCTCTGGCTCACCCTGCTGACCAGCACCATGGTCATCGGCGCGACCTTCTCCGCCTTCAGCTACCTCAACCCGATCCTCACCCGGGTCACCGGGTTCTCCCCGGGCACGGTCCCGCTGCTGCTCCTGGCGTACGGCGCCGCCACGGTGATCGGCAACACCGCTGTCGGCCGGCTGGCGGACCGCCACACCCTCCCCGTCCTGCTCGCCGGCCTCTCCCTGAACGCGGTGTTCCTGGCCGGGTTCGCGCTGTTGGCCCGGTTCGACGTCGGGGCGGTGCTCTGCATGCTGGGCATCGGCCTGGTGGGGGTCACCATGAACCCGGCCCTGGTCACCCGGGTGCAGCGCGTCGGCAACGCCCGCCCGCTCGTCAACACCGTGCACAGCTCCTTCATCACCTTCGGCGTGGTCCTGGGCTCCGCGCTGGGCGGCCTGGGCCTCGATCGCTTCGGCCTGCGAGCCCCGCTCTGGCTGGGCGCGGCCCTTGCGGTGACCGGCCTGCTCACGCTCGTACCGGATCTGCTGCGCCGTACGCAAAGGCTCACCCGGCCTCGTACGGCCTCCGACGGCACGGACACCACCTCCCTGGCCAATTCGGAGCACCGGACACCCACCCCACTCCACCCCGGATAAACACGATCGAGGCCTCCCCGCCCTACCGTGGAACGACGGACGGGGAGCCTGCCGGGCGTCCACGACTTCCGTCACGACCACCTCGTCCACGACCTCCTCACGACCTCCGAAGGGCCGGAACCTCCATGACTTCGCCCCACGCCTTCTGGGTGGCCGGCCGCCAGGCCACCGGTGCCGACAGCTTCGACGTCACCAACCCGTACGACGGACGCCTCGTCGGCACCGTCAGCGTGCCGACCGACGCCCAGGTCGAGGAGGCCGTCGCCGCCGCCCACGCCGTACGCGACGAGTTCGCCGCGACCCCGGCACACGTACGGGCCGCGGCCCTCGACCATGTCGTACGGCGGCTGACGGAGCGCACCGAGGAGATCGCCCAGCTGATCTCGGCGGAGAACGGCAAGCCGATCAAGTGGGCGCGCGGCGAGGTCGGCAGGGCGGTGTCCGTGTTCCGGTTCGCCGCCGAGGAGGCCCGGCGCTTCAACGGCGGCGAGGCCCAGCGGCTCGACACCGACCTCGGCGGCACCGGCCGCCTCGGGCTGGTCCGGCGCTTCCCGCGCGGGGCCGTCCTCGGTATCGCGCCCTTCAACTTCCCGCTGAACCTCAGCGCCCACAAGGTGGCTCCGGCCATCGCCGTAGGCGCCCCGATCATCCTGAAGCCGGCCCCGGCAACCCCGATCTCCTCGCTCATCCTCGGCGAACTGCTGGCCGAGACCGACCTCCCGGCCGGCTCCTGGTCCGTCCTGACGGTCCCGAACGACAAGATGCCCGCCCTGGTCCAGGACGAGAGGCTGCCGGTCATCTCCTTCACCGGCTCGGGCCCGGTCGGTTACGCGATCATGGATTCGGTGCCCCGCAAGCACTGCACCCTGGAGCTCGGCGGCAACGGCGCGGCCGTCGTCCTCGGCGACTACGCCTCGGACGCGGACCTCGACTGGGCCGCCACCCGGATCGCCACGTTCTCCAACTACCAGGGCGGCCAGTCCTGCATCTCGGTGCAGCGCGTCATCGCCGACGCCTCGGTCTACGACCGGCTGGTCCCGAAGATCGTCGCCGCCGTCGAGGCCCTGGTCACCGGCGACCCGGCCGACGCCACCACGGACGTAGGCCCCCTGGTCAGCGAGGACGCGGCCAAGCGCGTCGAGTCCTGGGTCGACGAGGCGGTCCAGTCGGGAGCCGAACTCCTCACCGGCGGCAAGCGCGACGGCGCCACCTACGCCCCGACGGTCCTGGCCGGCCTCCCGGACGACGTGAAGCTCTCCTGCGAAGAGGTCTTCGGCCCGGTCATGTCCCTCCAGAAGGTGGACGGCGAGGCGGAGGCGTTCGCCGCCGTCAACTCCTCCAAGTACGGCCTCCAGGCAGGCGTCTTCACCCACGACCTCCAGACCGCCTTCCGCGCCCACCGCGCCCTGGAGGTGGGCGGCGTGATCATCGGCGACGTCCCCTCGTACCGCGCCGACCAGATGCCGTACGGCGGCGCCAAGCAGTCCGGCGTCGGCCGCGAGGGCGTCCGCTACGCGATGGACGACTACACCTACGAGCGAGTCCTGGTCCTCACGGGCCTCGCCCTGTAACACCCAGGACGACCCCGCCCGCGCCCCCGCCTGGACAGCGAGCACGGGCGGGGACGCGAGACGGACGGCCGGAGCCCACTGTGCGGGGGCTCCGGCCGTTCGGCGTGTGCGAGGGGCGCGCCCGTACCCCAGGGGTCCCCGCCCGGGGAACGCCACCCCGCGCGAAGGCTGGTGCGGGTGCCGAACAGCGGGTACACGGGTTACATACGGACCAGTAAGCAGCTCCTAGCAGTCCGTGTGTCCATCCGTCCTGCGACGCGCGGCGAGGTGAGGCCCGACATGTCCGCACCACACAACACCCCCCAGGTCCCCAAGGCCCCCAAGGTCACCGAGCGTGAGGCGCGCCGGGTCGCCGAGGCCGCCCGGGAGCAGGACTGGCGCAAGCCCAGCTTCGCCAAGGAGCTGTTCCTGGGGCGCTTCCGGCTCGACCTGATCCATCCGCACCCCCTGCCGCCACCCGACGACATCCGGCGCGGCGAGGAGTTCCTGGCGCGGCTGCGTACGTTCTGCGAGGCGCACATCGACAGTGCCCGGATCGAGCGCGAGGCGAAGATCCCCGACGAGGTGATACGCGGTCTCAAGGACCTCGGCGCGCTGGGGATGAAGATCGAGACGAAGTACGGCGGTCTCGGGCTCACCCAGGTGTACTACAACAAGGCGCTCGCCCTGGTCGGCTCCGCGAGCCCCGCGATCGGTGCGCTGCTCTCGGCGCATCAGTCGATCGGCGTACCGCAGCCGCTGAAGATTTTCGGCACCCAGGAGCAGAAGGACGTCTACCTGCCCCGGCTCGCCACCACCGACATCTCCGCGTTCCTGCTGACCGAGCCCGACGTCGGCTCCGACCCGGCCCGGCTCGCCACCACCGCCGTGCCCGACGGGAACGACTACCTGCTGGACGGGGTGAAGCTCTGGACCACCAACGGGGTTGTCGCCGATCTGCTCGTGGTGATGGCCCGGGTGCCCGCTTCCGAGGGGCACAAGGGCGGCATCACCGCGTTCGTCGTCGAGGCGGACGCCCCCGGCATCACCGTGGAGCACCGCAACGCCTTCATGGGGCTGCGCGGCATCGAGAACGGGGTCACCCGCTTCCACCAGGTCAGGGTCCCCGCCGCCGCCCGCATCGGCCCCGAGGGCGCCGGGCTGAAGATCGCCCTGACCACCCTGAACACCGGCCGCCTCTCGCTGCCCGCCATGTGCGTCGGCGCCGGGAAGTGGTGCCTGAAGATCGCCCGCGAGTGGTCCGCCGTACGGGAGCAGTGGGGGCGGCCCGTCGCGAAGCACGAGGCGGTCGGCGCGAAGATCTCCTTCATCGCGGCCACCACCTTCGCCCTGGAGGCGATCGTCGACCTCTCCTCGCAGATGGCCGACGAGGACCGCAACGACATCCGTATCGAGGCCGCCCTCGCCAAGCTGTACGGCTCCGAGATGGGCTGGCTGATCGCCGACGAACTGGTCCAGATCCGCGGCGGGCGCGGCTTCGAGACCGCCGAGTCGCTGGCCGCCCGCGGGGAGCGGGCCGTTCCGGCCGAGCAGATGCTCCGGGACATGCGGATCAACCGGATCTTCGAGGGCTCCACCGAGATCATGCACCTGCTGATCGCCCGGGAGGCCGTCGACGCCCACCTCAAGGTCGCCGGCGACATCATCGACCCGGAGAAGCCGCTCGCCGACAAGGCGAAGGCAGGTGCCAACGCCGCCGGGTTCTATGCCCGTTGGCTGCCCCAGCTCGTCACCGGGGCCGGGCAGCTCCCCCGTACGTACGGTGAGTTCAACCCCGCCGGCCACCGTGACCTCTCCGGGCACCTCCGGTACGTCGAGCGCTCCTCGCGCAAGCTCGCCCGGTCGACGTTCTACGCCATGTCCCGCTGGCAGGGCCGGATGGAGACCAAGCAGGGCTTCCTCGGCCGGATCGTCGACATCGGCGCCGAGCTCTTCGCGATGAGCGCCGCCTGCGTCCGCGCCGAGCACCTGCGGAGCGCCGGGGAGCACGGCCGCGAGGCCTACCAGCTGGCCGACGCCTTCTGCCACCAGTCCCGGGTCAGGGTGGAGGAGCTGTTCACCCGGCTGTGGTCCAACACCGACGACCTGGACCGGCGGGTGGTGGACGGGGTCCTGTCCGGTACGTACACCTGGCTGGAGGAGGGCGTCATCGACCCCAGCGGTGAGGGCCCCTGGATCGCGGACGCCACCCCCGGACCCTCCGCCGAGGAGAACCACCACCGGCCGGTGCGCTGAGGCGGAACCCTCCGATCCGCAGGGGGCGCGTGCCCACACCGGCGCGCCCCCTCCGTACCGAATCCCCGCCCCACGGGGACGCGCTGTCCCCACGCACAGCCGGAGCGGCAACAATGGGGGGCATGAGCGACAGCCCAGCCCCCCTCGCCGATCCGCACCTTCTCTTCGACACCGCGGACGGCCGCCGGGATCTCGTGATCCTCGGCTCCACCGGGTCCATCGGCACCCAGGCCATCGACCTGGTCCTGCGCAACCCCGACCGCTTCCGGGTCACCGCGCTCTCGGCCGCCGGCGGCCGGGTCGCCCTCCTCGCCGAACAGGCACACCTCCTGCGCGTGAGCACGGTCGCCGTCGCCGACAAGGACGCGGTCCCCGCCCTGCGCGAGGCGCTGCGCGAGCGGTACGGGGCCGGGGAGCCGCTCCCCGAGATCCTCGCCGGACCCGACGCGGCCGCCACGCTCGCCGCGAGCGACTGCCACACCGTGCTCAACGGGATCACCGGCTCCATCGGGCTCGCCCCCACGCTCGCCGCGCTGAAGGCGGGCCGCACCCTCGCCCTCGCCAACAAGGAGTCGCTGATCGTCGGCGGCCCGCTGGTGAAGGAGCTGGCCGCCCCCGGCCAGATCATCCCGGTCGACTCCGAGCACGCCGCGCTCTTCCAGGCGCTGGCGGCCGGCAAACGCGCCGATGTCCGCAAGCTCGTCGTCACCGCGTCCGGCGGGCCCTTCCGGGGCCGTACGCGCGAGGAACTGGCCGACGTCACCCGGGAGCAGGCCCTGACCCACCCCACCTGGGCGATGGGCCCGGTCATCACGATCAACTCCGCGACGCTGGTCAACAAGGGTCTTGAGGTCATCGAGGCGCACCTCCTCTACGACATCCCCTTCGACCGGATCGAGGTCGTGGTCCACCCGCAGTCGTACGTGCACTCCATGGTCGAGTTCACCGACGGCTCCACCCTCGCCCAGGCCACCCCGCCCGACATGGGCGGACCCATCGCCATCGGCCTCGGCTGGCCCGAGCGGGTCCCCGACGCGGCCCCCGCCTTCGACTGGTCCAAGGCCTCCACCTGGGAGTTCTTCCCGCTGGACACCGAGGCCTTCCCCTCGGTCGGACTCGCCCGCCACGTCGGTACGCTCGGTTCCACGGCGCCCGCCGTCTTCAACGCGGCGAACGAGGAATGCGTCGACGCCTTCCTCGCCGGACAGCTGCCCTTCAACGGAATCATGGATACGGTCACCGCTGTGGTGTCCGAACACGGCACCCCCGCCCCGGGAACCCCGCTCAGCCTCGCGGACGTCCTCGAAGCGGAAGCCTGGGCCCGCGCAAGGGCCCGGGAACTCTCGGCGAAAGCGACAGCGGAGGCGCGCGCATGAGTCTGACCTCGATCCTGCTGACGGTCCTGGGGATCGCCGTCTTCGTCGTGGGCCTGCTGTTCTCCATCGCCTGGCACGAGCTGGGCCACCTCTCCACGGCCAAGATGTTCGGCATCCGGGTCCCGCAGTACATGGTCGGGTTCGGCCCCACGCTCTGGTCGAAGCAGAAGGGCGACACCGAGTACGGCATCAAGGCCATCCCGGCCGGCGGCTACATCCGCATGATCGGGATGTTCCCGCCCGGCGCCGACGGCCGCATCGAAGCGCGCTCCACCTCACCCTGGCGCGGCATGATCGAGGACGCCCGCTCCGCCGCGTACGAGGAGCTCGAACCCGGCGACGAGAAGCGCCTCTTCTACACGCGCAAGCCGTGGAAGCGCGTCATCGTGATGTTCGCCGGTCCGTTCATGAACCTGATCCTCGCGGTCGCGATCTTCATGGGCGTCGCGATGACCTTCGGCTTCCAGACGCAGACCACCGAGGTCGACGGCGTACAGCAGTGCGTGATCGCGCAGAGCGAGAAGCGCGACACCTGCAAGGCCTCCGACGGGGTCTCCCCGGCCAAGGCCGCGGGCCTGAAGGAGGGCGACAAGATCGTCGCCTTCGACGGCCAGAGGGTCGACGACTGGGCGACGCTCTCGGACCGCATCCGCCAGACCATCGGCCCCGCCACGATCACCGTCGAGCGCGGCGGCCAGGAAGTCACCCTCAACGCCGTCCTGCGCGAGAACGCCGTCTCGAAGAAGGACGCCAACGGGGACCCCGTTCCCAACGAGTACATCAAGGCGGGCTACCTCGGGTTCGCCGCCAAGGCCGAGATCGTGCCGCTCTCCTTCGGCGACTCCGTCGTGCGCATGGGCGACATGATCGAGAACGGCGTCGACGCGATCATCGCGCTGCCCTCCAAGATCCCGGCCCTGTGGAACGCCGCCTTCAGCGACGGCGAACGCGCCGACGACTCACCGGTGGGCGTGGTCGGTGCGGCCCGGATCGGCGGCGAGGTGATGAACCTCGACATCCCGGCCCAGAACCAGGTCGCGATGATGCTGTTCCTGCTCGCGGGCTTCAACCTGTCGCTGTTCCTCTTCAACATGCTGCCGTTGCTCCCGCTGGACGGCGGGCATATCGCGGGCGCGCTCTGGGAGTCGCTGCGGCGCAATCTGGCCAAGGTCTTCCGGCGCCCCGACCCGGGCCCGTTCGACGTGGCCAAGCTGATGCCGGTCGCCTATGTGGTCGCCGGACTCTTCATCTGCTTCACGCTGCTGGTCCTGGTGGCCGACATCGTGAACCCGGTCAAGATCAGCTGACCGGCCGTGAGGCGACCGCCTCTCCCGTCCCACAGGTGACCACCGGGCACACGTGTCGTGTCCGGTCGGTCACCTTCCGGTTGACTTGTCCATTCGGTGCGTGCGTCCAGGCTCCGGTGCCGTAACCTCGAAGCCCGGAGCCCGCCGACATCGGGACCTTGATCCACACCTTGGGGATGCACAGCGCATGACTGCGATTTCTCTCGGAATGCCGGCCGTTCCGACCAAGCTCGCCGACCGAAGGGTCAGCCGACAGATCCAGGTCGGCTCGGTCGCGGTCGGCGGCGACGCACCCGTTTCCGTGCAGTCGATGACGACGACACGTACGTCGGACATCGGTGCCACGCTCCAGCAGATCGCCGAGCTGACGGCGTCCGGCTGCCAGATCGTCCGGGTCGCCTGCCCGACCCAGGACGACGCCGACGCCCTTTCCACGATCGCCCGGAAGTCGCAGATCCCGGTGATCGCCGACATCCACTTCCAGCCGAAGTACGTCTTCGCCGCGATCGACGCGGGCTGCGCGGCGGTCCGGGTGAACCCCGGAAACATCAAGCAGTTCGACGACAAGGTCAAGGAGATCGCGAAGGCGGCCTCCGAGACCCGCACCCCGATCCGGATCGGGGTCAACGCCGGCTCCCTGGACGCGCGGCTCCTGAAGAAGTACGGCAAGGCCACCCCCGAGGCCCTCGTCGAGTCGGCCCTGTGGGAGGCGTCCCTCTTCGAGGAGCACGGCTTCGGCGACATCAAGATCTCGGTCAAGCACAACGACCCGGTCGTCATGGTCAACGCCTACCGCCAGCTCGCCGCCCAGAGCGACTACCCGCTCCACCTCGGCGTCACCGAGGCCGGACCGGCGTTCCAGGGCACGATCAAGTCGGCCGTCGCGTTCGGCGCCCTGCTCTCCGAGGGCATCGGCGACACCATCCGCGTCTCCCTCTCGGCCCCGCCGGCCGAGGAGGTCAAGGTGGGCCTGCAGATCCTGGAGGCGCTGAACCTGAAGCAGCGCCGCCTGGAGATCGTCTCCTGCCCGTCCTGCGGCCGCGCCCAGGTCGACGTCTACAAGCTGGCCGACCAGGTCAGCGCCGGCCTGGAGGGCATGGAGGTCCCGCTGCGCGTCGCGGTCATGGGCTGCGTCGTCAACGGCCCCGGCGAGGCCCGCGAGGCCGACCTCGGTGTCGCCTCCGGCAACGGCAAGGGCCAGATCTTCGTCAAGGGCGAGGTCATCAAGACCGTCCCCGAGTCGAAGATCGTCGAGACCCTCATCGAGGAAGCCCTGAAGATCGCCGAGCAGATGGAGAAGGACGGCATCGCCTCCGGCGAGCCCCAGGTCTCCATCGGCGCCTGACCTGGGCCCTTCCACACCATCACCGCCCCGCCGAGCCCCGCGCCCGGCGGGGCGGCGGCGTTTCCCCGGCGTATCCCGGAGCCCTCTCCCGGGCCCGGGCAGCGTTCCAGGGCCTTGTTGGGTACAGTGCGGAAATCAGCAGACCGCATGGTGAGGCCCCCTCGTGTTGACGCAGACCACCACCCGGGTCCTCGAACCCAGCGACCTCGGCGCAGCGCTCGCCATCCTGGAGAGCGAGCCCGTGGCCAACGCCTTCGTCGCGTCCCGCGTGCAGGTCGCGGGGCTCGACCCCTGGCGCCTCGGCGGCGAGATGTGGGGCTGGTACGCCGACGGCAGGCTCCGCTCCCTCTGCTACGCCGGCGCCAACCTCGTCCCCATCTGCGCCGGCCCCGAAGCCGTACGCGCCTTCGCCGACCGGGCCCGCCGGGCCGGCCGCCGCTGCTCCTCGATCGTCGGCCCCGCCGAACCCACCGCCCTGCTGTGGCGGCTCCTGGAGCCGGGCTGGGGCCCCGCCCGCGAGGTCCGCGCCAACCAGCCCCTCATGGTCACCGAGAGCCCCTCCGCCGACGTCACCCCCGACCCGCTGGTCCGCCGCATCCGCAAGGACGAGACCGAGGTCCTGATGCCGGCCTGCGTGGCGATGTTCACCGAGGAGGTCGGGATCTCCCCGCTGGCCGGCGACGGCGGACTCCTCTACCAGGCCCGGGTCGCCGAACTCATCGGCGCCGGCCGCTCCTTCGCCCGGATCGACGACGGCAAGGTCGTCTTCAAGGCCGAGATCGGCGCCGCCACCACCCAGGCCTGCCAGATCCAGGGCGTCTGGGTCGCCCCCGAACACCGCGGCAAGGGCCTCTCCGAGACCGGCATGGCCGCCGTCCTGCGCTACGCCCTGGCCGATGTCGCCCCCGTCGTCAGCCTGTACGTGAACGACTACAACACCCCCGCCCGCAAGGCCTACCGCCGCGTCGGCTTCCGCGAGACGGGCACCTTCATGAGCGTCCTGTTCTGAGCGCCCGTACGGAAAGCTTCTGAACAGCCCGTACGGGGGCTCTTCCCTGCCTCCGCGCGTTCCGGCCCGCCCGCCACGGCCAGTAGGGTTCGCGCATGGCACCAGCAGACGCCGCGAACGGCCCCGCGAACCCCGGCATCGAGGTCGGCCCCATCGACCTGGCCGCACGCGTCGACGAAGCCCTCCAGGTCCAGGCGGCGGCCTTCGGGCTCAGCCAGGACGAGATCGACGTACGCCGCCACATCGTCCTGCGCCACCTCGACCACCCCGAGGCCCGCGCGCTCGGCGCCCTCACCCCCGACGGGCGGCTCGTCGGCTTCGTCTACGGGCTGCCCAACGACCGCGCCCACTGGTGGTCCACCGTCGTGGAGCCCTACCTCCGGGCCACCGGCTCCGACGGCTGGCTCGACGACTCCTTCGTCATCACCGAGCTCCACGTCCACCCCGACCACCAGCAGCACGGCATCGGCCGCACCCTGATCACCGCGATCACCGACGCCGTCCCGCACCCCCGGTCGATCCTCTCCGCCATCGACAGGGACAGCCCGGCCCGCACCCTCTACCACGCGCTCGGCTATCGCGACCTGGCCCGCCAGGTGGTCTTCCCCAGCGCCCCGCTGCCGTACGCGGTGATGGGCGCGCCCCTCCCGCTGCTGCGCCCCCAGCGCTGAATGGATTTCCGCCTGCCCGCACCGCCCGGCTAACCTCGGGCTCACCACCCTTGCGAGCAGGAGTTCATCATGGCCCAGGTCCAGCGCATGTCCCGATTGATGATCAAGACACTGCGCGACGACCCGGCGGACGCCGAGACGCTCAGCCACAAGCTGCTGGTCCGCGCCGGGTACGTGCGCCGCAACGCGGCCGGCATCTGGTCCTGGCTGCCGCTCGGCAAGAAGGTCCTGGACAACATCTCCAACGTGGTCCGCGAGGAGATGGACGCCATCGGCGCCCAGGAGGTCCTGCTGCCCGCCCTGCTGCCCAAGGAGCCCTACGAGGCGTCCGGCCGTTGGGACGAGTACGGCGACCTGCTCTTCCGCCTCAAGGACCGCAAGGGCGGCGACTACCTCCTCGGCCCGACCCACGAGGAGATCTTCACCCAGACCGTCAAGGACCAGTGCACGTCCTACAAGGACCTGCCGGTGATGCTCTACCAGATCCAGACGAAGTACCGCGACGAGGCCCGCCCCCGCTCCGGCGTCCTGCGCGGCCGCGAGTTCCAGATGAAGGACTCGTACAGCTTCGACACCACCGACGAGGGCCTCGCGCACTCCTACGCCCTGCACCGGGCCGCGTACATCAAGATCTTCGAGCGCCTGGGCCTGGACCACCGCATCGTCTCCGCCGTCTCCGGCGCGATGGGCGGCTCGGCCTCCGAGGAGTTCCTGGCGCCCGCCGCCGCCGGTGAGGACACCTTCGCGGACTGTCCGAACTGCGACTACGCCGCCAACACCGAGGCCGTGACCTTCGCACTCGCCCCGGTCGACGGCTCGGCGCACGGCGCGGTCGAGGAGCTGGACACCCCCGACACCCCGACCATCGAGACCCTCGCCGCGCACCTGGGCGTCCCCGCCTCGGCCACCCTGAAGAACCTGCTGGTCAAGGTGGACGGCGAGATCGTGGCGGTCGGCGTCCCCGGCCACCGCGAGGTCGACCTCGGCAAGCTGGGCGAGCACCTGGCGCCCGCCGTCGTGGAGCTGGTCACCGCCGAGGACTTCGTCGGCCGTGACGACCTCGTACGCGGCTATGTCGGCCCGCAGGGCCTGGAGAAGGTCCGCTACCTCGCCGACCCCCGCATCGCCCCCGGCACCGCCTGGATCACCGGCGCCAACAAGGACGGCAAGCACGCCAAGAACGTCGTCGCGGGCCGCGACTTCGAGGTCGACCAGTACCTCGACGTCGTCGTGGTCGAGGACGGCGACCCCTGCCCCAAGTGCGGCACCGGCCTCACCCTGGACCGCGCCATCGAGATCGGCCACATCTTCCAGCTCGGCCGCAAGTACGCCGACACCTTCCAGCTCGACGTGCTGGGCCAGCAGGGCAAGCCCGTCCGCGTCACGATGGGCTCGTACGGCATCGGCGTCTCCCGCGCGGTGGCCGCCCTCACCGAGCAGACCGCCGACGACAAGGGCCTGTGCTGGCCCCGCGAGATCGCCCCGGCCGACGTCCACGTCGTCGCCGCGGGCAAGGCGCTCCAGACGGAGCTGGCCCTCGACGTCTCGGAGAAGCTCAACGCGGCGGGCCTGCGGGTCCTGGTCGACGACCGCCCCGGCGTCTCGCCCGGCGTGAAGTTCACCGACTCCGAGCTCATCGGCGTGCCGAAGATCCTGGTCGCGGGGCGCCGCTCGGCCGACGGTGTCCTGGAGCTGAAGGACCGCCGCACCGGCGAGCGCGAGGAGCTGACCGTCGACGAGGCGATCGCCCGTCTCACGGCCGACCTGGCCTGATCTCCTGGATCGCGTACGAGGAGGGCCCCCGCACAGCGTGTGCGGGGGCCCTCCTCGTACGTACGGCGAACCGTTACAGCCAGCCCGCGAACTCCAGGTTGACCTCGCCCATCTGCCGCCGCCCCTCGGCCAGCGCACGCGCCCCCGACTCGACCGCCCGGAACAGCGTCCAGCCGTGCAGCCGCGCCTGTTCCACCTCCAGCGACTCCGCCAGCCTCTTGACCCGCCGCCGGGCCGTCACCGGGCCGCCCGGAGAGGCGATCAGATCCTCCACCCGGTCCCGCACCAGCCGGGCCAGGTCGTAGGCGCGCTCGCCCACCAGCGGCTCCGGACCCACCGTCAGCCACGGGGCGCGCTCGCCGGAGAGCACCTTGCTCTGGCGGAAGTTGCCGTGCAGGAGCAGGAGTTCGGGGGAGCCCTCCACCAGTTCCGTACGGGCCGCGAGGGCCGCGTCCACCAGGGGCGCGAGCGCCGGATCGGCCGCCGCGGCCGCCCGCATCCCCTCGGTCTGCCGTCCGGTCCGCTCGGCCACGGTCTCGAAGGGGTGGCCGGCGGGCGGCTCGACCCACAGCCGCCGGACCGTGCCCGCCGCCTCAAGGAGGGCCTTGGCCTCCGGCAGCGAGCGCAGCGACACCTCGTGGTGGAGCCGCTCCAGCAGCAGGGCCCCCGACGCGTCGGACTCCGGGGCCTCCAGCAGCTTCACCGCGCCCCAGCCGTTCCAGTGCGCCAGCGCCGCCCGCTCCTGCTCCGGTTCGGCGAGCGGCGGGGCGATCTTCAGCGCGGCCGGGGTCCCGTCGGCCCGCCGCACCAGGAGCACCAGGGCGCTGCGCCCGCCGGGGGCGGCCGCCCGCTCCACGGAGAGGTCCGGCCCGGCGGCGTCGATCGCCTGTTCGGTGAGCGTGGGGAGCCGGTCCAGCCATTCGGCCGCCGCACCGTCCCCGTACATCTCGCCGAGCGCGCGCACCAGGCGCTGCGGCGGTTCGAAACCCATACGTCCGTTGTTCCCTTTCCGTCCTTCGTCAGCCCTGGGGAGTGTCCGCTCCCGCGGCCTCCACCGGGCCCGTCGTCGCGGCCGGATCGGCGTCCGGGGCCCGCTCGGCGAGCCCCGGAAAGGCTACGTTGCCGCCCCGCCAGCGGGCCGCCCGCACGGCGGCCTCCCGCAGTGCGCCCGCCGCGTCGGCGCGCGCGGGCCCTTCGGTGGCCCGTACGAGATCGGAGCAGACACCCGCGATCCGGTCCTCCAGCACGGCGGCGAGCCGGAGTGCCGACGCGGTGTCGGCAACTGCGAAGGGCAGAGCGTACGCGGCGTCGGCGGCGACCGGCGCACCGCCCAGGTCACGCACGGTGCGCTGGAGTGCGTCCCGGCGTGCGCGGTGCCCGTCGTACGCCGCGCTCGCCTCGGTGCGCCGCTTCTCCGGGACCCGGGCGCCGAGCACCCCGTACCCGTAGACGGCCGCGTGTTCGGCGGCCAGCGCGGCCTGGGTGGCGGTGAGGGCGGGGGAGGGGGCCTCGTCCTCGGCGGGAAGGGTCATGACGAGGTCTCCTTGGCCAGTTCGGTCAGCAGGTAGGCGTGGGCCGCGGCCGCGCCCGCCACCGATGCCAGCAGCCGGGCCAGCTCCGGTTCCGCGGTGAGCAGGGCTTCGGCGTGCGCGTCGGCCCGGCGGCGCTCGGCGGCGGCCAGCTCCTTCAGGGCGGCCTTCGCGTCGGTGGAGACGGGACCGGCCGCGGGCGGGGCGGCGGCCTTCCCGCCACCCGCCGACAGGGCCTTGGTGTGCTCCCGTACGGCCGCCCGCAGGGGCGCCAGGCCCTCCGCGAGGTCCGGATGGGCCTCGGCGGCCAGGTCGTAGTGGGCGAGCGTCAGGGCGGCGGTGTGCGCAGCCGTCGTCCGCAGCTTCTTCTCGGCCCGGACCGCTTCGGCCTCGGTGCGCACGGGTCCGCTCCGGCCCGGGCTCTTGTCGTCGTCCCCGCAGCCGGTCAGCACCGCACCCAGTGCGAGAGCCCCCGTCGCGGTGAGCGCCCCCCTGCGGGTCGTCCCCGTGCGCCGCACGTTTCTCCTTCGGGCCGGGACCGATCCTGACAGGATCTGTCCTGAAGTGATCACCGCAGGCGAGCGTACCCGCGGCAACAGGGCAGGCGGACGGCAACACCCCTGGCGACCGGATACCCTTTGACCTGACACACGACGATCCCCACAACAGCACACGCGGCCGAGGAGTCACCCGGATGAGCACCACCCAGAGCGAGAGGCTGCGCGGGTTGCTGGAACCGCTCGTCAGCGCGCAGCAGCTGGACCTCGAGGAGATCGAGGTGTCCCGGGCCGGCCGACGTGGAGTGCTGCGGGTCATCGTGGACTCCGACGAGGGCGTGGAGCTGGACACCTGCGCGGAGCTGAGCCGCGAGATCTCCCAGAAGCTGGACGAGACCGACGTGATGGGCGAGGGCGAGTACGTCCTCGAAGTCAGCTCCCCCGGCGCGGACCGTCCGCTGACCGAGCACCGCCACTACGTACGCGCCACCGGCCGGCTGGCCAGGTTCCACCTCGCCGCCGACGGCTCCGGTGAGCTGGTCGCCCGCATCCTCGCCGTGGACGAGGACGGGCTGGACCTCGAAGTGCCCGGCGTCAAGGGCCGCAAGCCCACGTCCCGCCGCCTCGCCTTCGACGAGATCGCCAAGGCGCGCGTGGAGATCGAATTCAACCGCAAGGACAAGAAGGAAGAGGAGGCGTAGCCGTGGACATCGATGTGAAGCTTTTGAAGGGCTTGGCGCAGGACAAGGAGATCCCCTTCGACGTGCTCGTCGCGGCGATCGAGTCGGCGCTCCTCATCGCGTACCACCGCACCGACGGCAGCCACCGCCGGGCGCGCGTGAAGCTCGACGAGAACGGCCACGTCACCGTGTGGGCCAAGGAGGACCCGGCCGACCTCGAAGAGGGCCAGGAGCCCAAGGAGTTCGACGACACCCCCTCCGGGTTCGGCCGGATCGCCGCGACCACCGCCAAGCAGGTCATCCTGCAGCGGCTGCGCGACGCCGAGGACGACCGGACCTTCGGGGAGTACGCGGGCCACGAGGGCGATGTCGTCACCGGCGTCGTCCAGCAGGGCAAGGACCCCAAGAACGTCCTGGTCGACATCGGCAAGATGGAAGCCATGCTTCCGGTCCAGGAGCAGGTCCCGGGCGAGGAGTACACCCACGGTCTGCGCCTTCGTACGTATGTCGTACGGGTCGCCAAGGGCGTCCGCGGTCCCTCGGTGACGCTTTCGCGCACCCACCCCAACCTGGTGAAGAAGCTCTTCGCGCTGGAGGTCCCCGAGATCGCGGACGGCTCCGTGGTCATCGAGGCCATCGCCCGCGAGGCCGGCCACCGCAGCAAGATCGCGGTGCGCTCCACCCGTTCGGGCCTCAACGCCAAGGGCGCCTGCATCGGCCCGATGGGCGGCCGTGTGCGCAATGTCATGGCCGAGCTGCACGGCGAGAAGATCGACATCGTGGACTGGTCGGACGACCCGGCCGAGATGGTCGCCAACGCGCTCTCGCCCGCCCGGGTGAGCAAGGTCGAGGTCGTCGACCTCGGCGCCCGCTCCGCCCGGGTCACCGTGCCCGACTACCAGCTGTCGCTGGCGATCGGCAAGGAGGGCCAGAACGCCCGCCTCGCCGCCCGCCTCACCGGCTGGCGCATCGACATCCGCCCCGACACCGAGACGGACGAAGAGCGCGAGAACGCCGACCGCGAGCGGGCCGAGCGGGCCCGGGAGCGCTCGGAAAGGCGTTGACCCGGAGCGGGTCCAGGGAATAGATCTTGGCCGTACGCCGCTGAGATCACGACAACATCCGTTCGATTTTTGCCCCAAAGAGGTGAGGTCGGTACGGGGAGGTAGACTTAAACGTGTCTGGCCGGACGCAAGCCCGCGCTTGCCCCGAGCGAACCTGTGTGGGATGCCGGGAGCGAGCGGCCAAGAGCGAGCTGCTGCGCATCGTGGTGGACGAGGGCGTCTGCGCCCCTGATCCACGCGGTACGCTGCCCGGCCGGGGTGCTTATGTGCACCCCACCTCTGTCTGTCTCGACCTGGCGGTTCGCCGCCGGGCATTCCCCCGGGCCTTCAAGGCCAAGGGGCCGTTCGACACCGCGGCACTCACGCGGTTCGTCGAGCGGGTGACACCGTAAGAAAGTGAACGGCACGGGACCCCGTGCGGTCAGGTACCTCGCGAGTTGGAAGTAGGTCGAGATTGCGATGAGCACTCGATGAGTACGCGATGAGTACGCCCATGAAGTAGCGACGGTCCGGCGGTAACCCGGACCTAAAAGGAGCGAAGTGGCTAAGGTCCGGGTATACGAACTCGCCAAGGAGTTCGGCGTAGAGAGCAAGGTCGTCATGGCCAAGCTCCAAGAACTCGGTGAATTCGTCCGTTCGGCGTCCTCGACGATCGAGGCGCCGGTTGTACGTAAGTTGACCGATGCACTGCAGGGGCCCGGCGGCAACGCCGGCAAGTCCGCTGCCAAGCCTGGCGCGCCCCGCAAGGCGACGCCCGCAAAGCCCGCAGCGCCCTCCCCGGCCGCCGCGGCACGTCCCGCTGCCCCGAAGCCCGGCGTCCCGGCTGCCAAGCCGGCCGCGTCCGAGGCCCCGGAGAGCAGCGCCCCGGCAGAGCCTTCGGCTCCGTCGGCGGGCCCCCGTCCGGGTCCGAAGCCCGCGCCGAAGGCGGCCCCGGTGACCCCGGTCCCGGCCGCCGAGTTCTCGGCTCCGGCTCCGGCTCAGCCGGCCGCCCCCCAGCAGCCCCAGGCCCCGCGTCCCGCGGGTGCCACTCCCGGACCGCGTCCGGCCCGTCCGGCTCCGGCCGGCGGTCAGCGCGACGCCGGCCAGCGTGACGGTGGAGCCCGCGAGGGCGGCCAGCGTGACGGCGGCCGTGGCGGCGAGCGTGGCGGAGACCGCCCCGCACGCCCCGCGGGCCAGGGCGCCCCGCGCCCCGGCGGTACCCGTCCGGCCGGTCCCCGTCCGGGCAACAACCCCTTCACCTCCGGCGGTTCCACCGGCATGGCGCGCCCCTCGGCGCCCCGTCCCGGCGGTGCCCCGCGCCCCGGTGGCGGCTCGGAGCGCCCCGGCGCCCCGCGTCCCCAGGGCAGTGGCCCCGGCGGCGCCCCGCGTCCGCAGGGTGGTCAGGGTCAGGGCGGTGCCCGTCCGGCTCCGGGCGGCATGCCCCGCCCGCAGGCTCCGCGTCCCGGCGGCGGTCCCGCCGGTAACCGTCCGAACCCGGGCATGATGCCGCAGCGTCCCGCTGCGGGCCCGCGTCCCGGCGGTGGCCCCGGCGGTGGCCGCGGTCCCGGTGCCGGTGGCGGCGGTCGCCCCGGTGGCGGCGGCGGTGCCGGTCGTCCCGGTGGCGGTGGCGGCGGTTTCGCCGGTCGTCCCGGTGGCGGTGGCGGCGGCTTCGCAGGCCGTCCGGCAGGTCCTGGTGGTGGCGGCGGCGGTGCCGGTCGTCCCGGTGGTGGCGGCGGCTTCGGCGGTCGTCCCGGCTTCGGCGGTCGTCCGGGTGGTCCCGGTGGCCGTGGTGGCACACAGGGTGCGTTCGGCCGTCCCGGCGGTCCGGCGCGTCGTGGTCGCAAGTCGAAGCGGCAGAGGCGCCAGGAGTACGAGGCCATGCAGGCCCCGTCCGTCGGCGGCGTCATGCTGCCTCGCGGCAACGGACAGGCTGTCCGGCTGTCGCGCGGTGCCTCGCTCACCGACTTCGCGGAGAAGATCAACGCCAACCCGGCGTCGCTCGTCGCCGTGATGATGAACCTCGGAGAGATGGTCACGGCGACGCAGTCCGTCTCCGACGAGACGCTGCGGCTTCTCGCGGACGAGATGAACTACGTCCTGGAGATCGTCAGCCCCGAGGAGGAGGACCGCGAGCTGCTCGAGTCCTTCGACATCGAGTTCGGCGAGGACGAGGGCGGCGAAGAGGCCCTGGTCTCCCGTCCGCCGGTCGTGACCGTCATGGGTCACGTCGACCACGGTAAGACCCGACTGCTGGACGCGATCCGCAAGACGAACGTCGTTGCGGGCGAGGCCGGCGGCATCACCCAGCACATCGGTGCCTACCAGGTCTCCTCCGAGGTCAACGGCGAGGACCGCAAGATCACCTTCATCGACACCCCGGGTCACGAGGCGTTCACCGCCATGCGTGCACGTGGTGCGAAGTCGACCGACATCGCGATCCTCGTGGTGGCGGCCAACGACGGTGTGATGCCCCAGACGATCGAGGCGCTGAACCACGCCAAGGCGGCCGACGTGCCGATCGTGGTCGCGGTCAACAAGATCGACGTCGAGGGTGCCGACCCGACCAAGGTGCGCGGTCAGCTCACCGAGTTCGGTCTGGTGGCCGAGGAGTACGGCGGCGACACCATGTTCGTCGACATCTCCGCCAAGCAGGGCCTCAACATCGAGGCGCTCCTGGAGGCCGTCGTCCTCACCGCCGACGCCTCGCTCGACCTGCGGGCCAACCCGGAGCAGGACGCGCAGGGTATTGCGATCGAGTCCCACCTCGACCGCGGTCGCGGTGCCGTCTCGACCGTCCTGGTCCAGCGCGGAACGCTGCGCATCGGCGACACGATGGTCGTGGGCGACGCCTACGGCCGCGTGCGCGCCATGCTCGACGACAACGGTCAGAACGTGCAGGAAGCGGGTCCCTCGACCCCCGTCCTGGTGCTCGGTCTCACCAACGTCCCGGGTGCCGGCGACAACTTCCTGGTCGTCGACGAGGACCGTACGGCCCGTCAGATCGCCGAGAAGCGTGCCGCTCGTGAGCGCAACGCCAACTTCGCCCGCAAGGGTGTCCGGTTCTCCCTGGAGAACCTGGACGAGGCGCTCAAGGCCGGTCTGGTCCAGGAGCTCAACCTCATCATCAAGGGCGACGCGTCCGGTTCGGTGGAGGCTCTCGAGTCCTCGCTGCTCCAGCTCGACGTCGGTGAAGAGGTCGACATCCGGGTCCTGCACCGCGGTGTGGGTGCGGTCACCGAGTCGGACATCAACCTGGCGACGGGTTCCGACGCCATCGTGATCGGCTTCAACGTGCGCGCCGCAGGGCGTGCCGAGCAGATGGCCGAGCGCGAAGGCGTGGACGTCCGGTACTACTCGGTCATCTACCAGGCGATCGAAGAGATCGAAGCGGCCCTCAAGGGCATGCTCAAGCCGGAGTACGAAGAGGTCGAGCTCGGTACGGCGGAGATCCGCGAGATCTTCCGCTCGTCCAAGCTGGGCAACATCGCCGGTGTGCTGGTCCGCTCCGGCGAGGTCAAGCGCAACACCAAGGCGCGCCTGCTGCGCGATGGCAAGGTCATCGCGGAGAGCCTCAACATCTCCGGTCTGCGCCGCTTCAAGGACGACGTCACCGAGATCCGCGAAGGCTTCGAGGGCGGTATCAACCTCGGAAACTTCAACGACATCAAGATCGACGACGTCATCGCGACGTACGAGATGCGCGAGAAGCCGCGAGGCTGATCCGCAAGGATTCGGCAGGGTCCCGGGGGTTCGCCCCCGGAACCCCGCCAGCACGGTCGGGGCCGGTCGACGGGTCGTATTTCCGTCGATCGGCCCCGGCCGTTCCGGTACGGTTCTGATGTCCCCGCCAAGTTCTGGCGGGGCACGAACCCGAACCGGCGGGACATCCGGACACACATGTATGTGGGGACCCTGTCCTTCGATCTGCTCCTCGGCGACGTACGGTCGTTGAAGGAGAAACGCTCCGTCGTCCGTCCGATCGTCGCCGAACTCCAGCGCAAGTACGCGGTGAGTGCGGCGGAGACCGGCGGACAGGATCTCCACCGCAGGGCCGAGATCGGCCTCGCCGTGGTATCCGGTGACACCGGACACCTGACGGACGTGCTGGACCGGTGCGAGCGGCTGGTGGCCGCGCGCCCCGAGGTGGAGCTGCTGTCGGTGAGACGGCGGCTGCACAGTGACGAAGACTGACAGCCAAGCGAAATCAGAAGGAAGAGTGACGGACCGGTGACCGACAACGCGCGGGCCCGCAAGCTGGCCGATCGCATCCAGGTCGTGGTCGCGGAGACCCTGGACCGGCGAATCAAGGATCCGCGGCTGGGATTCGTGACGATCACGGACGCCCGGGTCACGGGCGACCTGCGGGAGGCCACGGTCTTCTACACGGTCTACGGCGACGACGAGGAGCGCGCGGCCTCCGCCGCGGCGCTGGAGAGCGCCAAGGGCGTCCTCCGCTCCGAGGTCGGCCGGCAGACCGGGGTCCGGTTCACGCCGAGCCTGGCCTTCGTCCCGGACGCCCTCCCGGACAACGCCCGCACCATCGAGGACCTCCTCGACAAGGCGCGGGCCAAGGACGCGGAGGTGCGCGAGGTCTCCACGGGCGCGAAGTACGCCGGCGACGCCGACCCGTACCGCAAGCCCGAGGACGAGGACGACGAAGCCGACGCCCCCTCCGAGAAGGACGGCCCCTCCGAGAAGAACGAGGGCCCGGCCTCCGCATGACCGAGCAGACCACCACGCCGGACGGCCTTGTCATCGTCGACAAGCCGTCCGGCTTCACTTCGCACGACGTCGTGGCCAAGATGCGCGGCATCGCCCGCACCCGCCGCGTCGGCCACGCCGGGACCCTCGACCCGATGGCGACCGGGGTCCTCGTGCTCGGTGTCCAGCGGGCCACCAAGCTCCTCGGCCACCTCGCGCTGACCGAGAAGGAGTACCTGGGCACCATCCGGCTCGGGCAGGACACCGTCACCGACGACGCCGAGGGCGAGATCACCTCGTCCACCGACGCTTCCGGCGTGACCCGGGAGGGCATCGACGCCGGGGTGGCCGCACTGACCGGCCGGATCATGCAGGTCCCGTCCAAGGTCAGCGCCATCAAGATCGACGGCAAGCGGTCCTACGCGCGGGTGCGCGGCGGCGAGGAGTTCGAGATCCCGGCCCGCCCGGTCACCGTCTCCTCCTTCCGCGTCTACGACGTCCGCGAGGCCGTCGCCGAGGACGGCACCCCCGTCGTGGACCTGGTCGTCTCCGTCGTCTGCTCCTCGGGGACGTACATCCGCGCCCTCGCCCGCGACCTCGGCGCCGGGCTCGGCGTCGGCGGCCACCTCACGGCGCTGCGCCGCACCCGGGTCGGCCCGTACGGGCTGGACGCAGCCCGCACGCTCGACCAGCACCAGGAGGAGCTGACGGTGATGCCGGTCGCCGACGCGGCCGCCTCCGCCTTCCCCCGCTGGGACGTCGACGAGAAGCGCGCCAAGCTGCTCCTCAACGGCGTACGGCTGGACATGCCCGCGTATCCGCAGGGACCGGTCGCGGTCTTCGGGCCCGACGGGGCGTTCCTCGTGCTCGTGGAGGAGGAGAAGGGCAAGGCCAAGAGCCTCGCCGTCTTCGCCTGAGCCGTCCCGCACGGTGTCTCCGCCCGAGCCGCTCCCCGCACGGTGTGTGTGGAGCGGGCACCACCCCCCCACCCGGTGCCCGCTCCACATTCCCCACCCCGGGACCATCTCTGCTCCGCCGGGACACGCCTATTCACCCCATCGGCCGGGCGCTCGGAGTGAATATCGGGGGCGCGGGGGGCGCTTTCCCCCTCCGCGCTACTCCTGGAGATCACCGGCGGCCTAACGTCGGACCATGGGCAGTGGGGACCGGTCGAAGCTGGTAAGAATCTGCGATCAGGCCGGCCGGCCGCGGGGGACGGGATTCGTCGCGGACGACCGCGGCACGGTCGTCACCGCCCATCAGGCTGTCACCGCCCCCGGCCCGCTCCTCCTCCACGGCACCGCCGGCCGCACCTGTTCCGTCGGCCCCGACGACATCACCGCGCTGCCCGCCCTCGGCCTCGCCCTCCTGCGTACGGGCGGCTCCGGGACCCTCGACGTGGAGCCGCTGCCCATCGCCGTACGGGAGCGGATCGAGCCCGGCAGTTACGTCGGGATCGCCGCCCACGGCCGCCGCGAGGCCCGGGTCCTCGGCACGGCCCCCGCCACCTACACCGCCCCGGACGGCGGCCACCCCGTCCAGGCCGCCCTGGAGCTGGCCCTCGGCACCGACGGGCGCGACGCCCTGCGCTCCGGCGGCGCGGCGATCGGGGGACCGGTCACCGACCCGGCCACGGGCGCGGTCCTCGGCCTCCTGTGCACCGCCCTCACCACCCCGTACGAGGCCGCCGGGCTGGCCCTGCCGATCCCGCGCGGCGCCGACCCCACCCTCGACGCCCTCCTGGCGCGCAACGCCACCGCCGCCCCCGGCTACGGCCCCGACCTCAACCTCGCCGGTGCCCTCCAGATCACCGCCACCTCCGTCGGCTCGGCGGACGGACCCAAGGCCCGCACCGCACCGGTCGAGCGCGACGACGTGAGCGCGGAGTTCGCCGCCTTCGAAGCCGGTACGGGCACCGTCCTGGGCCTCGTCGGCGCCCCCGGCACCGGCCGCACCACCGAGCTCGCCGCCCTCGCCGCCCGCCGGGCCGACGGCGGGGCGCCCGCCCCCACGCTCTGGCTGCGCGGCGCCGACCTGCTCGCCGACGACACCTCGATCGTGGACGCGGCCGACCGTACGCTGTCCCGCTCCGCCCGGATCGTCTCCGCCGCCGGGGCCCCCGGCGACATGGCGACGGCCACGGCGGAACGGATCGCCGCTCTCGCCGCCGACGCGGGACACCCCCTCCTCGTCGTCCTGGACGGCCCCGAGGAGATGCCGCCGCTGCTGGCCCACCGGCTCCCGGAGTGGACCGCGTCCACCGCCGGCTGGCTGCGGGAGAACGGCGTGCGGCTCGTCGTCGCCTGCCGCCCCGAGCACTGGGAGACCGCCGGGGACCTGTACCCGCCCGGCGCCCTGCACCGCCCCCGGCGCCCCGCCCGCAGGCTGCCCCCGGCCCTGCGCCTGGCCGACCTCACCCCCGACCAGGCCGAACAGG
Organism: Streptomyces microflavus; assembly: GCF_014650075.1. Classification (GTDB taxonomy): domain Bacteria; phylum Actinomycetota; class Actinomycetes; order Streptomycetales; family Streptomycetaceae; genus Streptomyces; species Streptomyces microflavus. Next base: position 665,569 of record NZ_BMUG01000004.1, read on the forward strand.
CCAAGGAGCGCCTCGGCATCCCGCCCCACGCCCTCGCCCCCGGCCACGACCGGCACCCGCTCACCCTGCGGCTCCTCGCCGAGGTCCGCGAGGCGCTGCCGCCCGGCGTCCCCGGCCGCCCCGACACCGAGGACGTCTTCGGCGCCCACCTGGACCTCCTGTGCGTGCGCGTCGCGGTCCGGATCGCGGCCGCCGCCGACGAGCAGCCCCGCGGCACCGCCGTACGCAGGCTGGCCGCCCGGGTGGCGGGCCAGGTCCACGAGGCGGCCCGGCGCTGTCTGGGCCCGGGGCAGGGGGAGCTGGACCGGGAGGCGTTCGAGGAGATCTTCCCCTGGCGGACGGGGTGGGCCTCGGCCGTCCTGACCGAGGGGCTCCTCGTCCCCGCCGGGGCCGGATACCGCTTCGCCCACGAGGAACTGGGCGACTGGGTGCAGGGCGCCCATCTGGACCTGGACGCGGCGCTGCGCTCCCTGGTGCACCGCTGGCACCGGGGGAGCGGGGCGCGCGAGCGGGTGCCGCAAGGGGGCAGCGGCGACCCGGAAGCCGTGCCGCGGCGGGGAAGCCGTGACCCCGAGCCCGTGCCGCGGCGGGGGAGCCGTGACCGCGAGCCCGTGCCGCGGCGGGGGAGCCGTGATCAGGAGCGGGTGCCGCAGCCGCGTGGAGCCGGGGAGCCGCGCAGTCTGCCCGTGCCCCGGCACCGGATCGGGCCGGTGATCCAGGCGATGGTGCTCCTCGGCCGCCGCCAGGGCACCGCCGCGCTCGCGCACCGGATGGCCGACCTGATCGAGGCGCTGGACCGGCTCTGGACCGACGAGGGCCCCCGCGACGAGGACGCCGCTTGGTGGGCCGCCCACCTCCTCGGCGGCAGCCTGCTCCGGGTGCCCGACGCCCGTCCCTACCTGGGCGTTCTGCGGGTCCTCGCCGGACGTATCACCCGCCGCTCGGCCGCCACCGGCGGACCGGCGAGCCCGGGGGCGTACGGGGAGTTCGGGCCCTGGTTCTGGCGGCGGCTCCGGCTGCCCGAGGAGGACCGGATCGACCTGCTGCGCCGCCTCGTCCCCGCCGACGGGGTGGAGCGTACCGACGGCGACGAGCGGTACCTCGACGCCGTGGCCCGCCGCCTGACCCTCGACGCCACCGCCGTACAGCCCCTGCTCTGCCGCTGGTTCACCGACGAGCGCCCCCTGCTGGCCGGCCCCGGCGAGCCGGACCCGGAGCTGCGCCCCACCGTGGCCGCCGCCGCGCAGGCCCTGCTCCACGCCCGCCGGGCCCTGGCCGTCGACGATCTGACCGACGCGCTGATCGCCACCCCGCACGCGCGCGCCGGTGAGCTCCTCGCCGCCCTCGCGGAGGACGAGCCCACCGTGCTCTGCCGGGCCGTCGAACGCTGGGCCCGCGACGAGGACCGCCCGGCCCGCCGCTCGGCCGCCGCCCGGTACGGCGGACTCCTCCAGGAGCGGGTCACCGCCGAGGGCGACCGGTCCCTGCTGCGCTCCGCCGCCCTCGCCCTGCTCGGCCGCCCCGAGGACGCCGAGCTGCACGCCGCCGCCCTCACCCTCCTCGTCCGGGACCCGCAGACCAGGGGCCGCCACCTCCCGCAGGCGCTGCGCCTCTTCGCACACGGCGACCCCCGGCTCCCCGTGGAGCTGCTCGCCGAGGTCTTCCCGGCCCACCCGGAGCCGGTCCTCGCCGCCCTCCGCGCCCGGCTGGCCCGCCCCGGCGACGGCGGCGGCGCGGTGCTGCGGGCCCTGGCCGGGCTCGACACGCCCGCACTCGCGCTGCACGTCGCCGGGCTCGTACGCGAGTACATCGACGCCCACCCCGAGGACGGCACGCACGCGGCGGAGTACGTCGACCTCCGGCTGGAACACGGCCCCGCCGCCCGCGCCCTGCTGCTCCCGCTGGTCACCGGGCTGCTGCGGGACCGCCCCGCCCCGCCGCCGGTCCGCGCCGCCCTCGCCCGGGTGCTCGCCGGTGCCGGGTCCACCGCCTCCCGGCCGCTGCGGGCCGAGCTGCTGGAGGTCCTGCTGGAGTTCGAGCAGGTCACCGGACGGGACCCGGATGTGCTGGACGCCCTGCTCCAGGCCGCGGCGGGCGGGGCGCACCGCCGCCCGGAGATCCGTACGCGCGCGCTCGTCCACCGCACCGGCATGCTCCTCGTCCGCACCCCGGAGGGCGCCGCCCGCTTCGACCGCCGGCTGGTCGAACTCGCCCGGGACGTGCCCGGATTCGCCGCCCTCGTCATCCGGTGGCTCGCCGACGCCCCGCAGGAGTGGGCGGCGGTGGTGGGCCCGAGCGCCCGGCGCACGGTGGAGGCGTTGGAGACATCACGTCGGGCGATGCCGATGCCGATGCAGGCGGCGGGGCGTGAGCATGGCAGTCTTAGACCTGCGTAATCGACATACACACGTACACAGGTTCGGGCGAGGAGCGGTCACAGTGCAGCGCTGGCGTGGCTTGGAGGACATCCCCCAGGACTGGGGGCGCAGCGTCGTCACCATCGGCTCCTACGACGGCGTGCACCGCGGGCACCAGCTGATCATCGGCCGGGCCGTCGAGCGCGCCCGTGAGCTGGGCGTTCCGTCCGTCGTCGTCACCTTCGACCCGCACCCCAGCGAGGTCGTCCGCCCCGGCAGCCACCCGCCGCTGCTCGCCCCGCACCACCGCCGCGCCGAACTCATGGCGGAGCTGGGCGTGGACGCGCTGCTGATCCTGCCGTTCACCGCGGAGTTCTCGAAGCTGTCGCCCGCGGACTTCATCGTGAAGGTCCTCGTCGACAAGCTGCACGCGCAGGCCGTCATCGAGGGCCCGAACTTCCGGTTCGGCCACAAGGCCGCGGGCAACGTCGCGCTGCTGACCGAGCTGGGCGCCACCTACGACTACACCGTCGAGGTCATCGACCTGTTCGTGACCGGTGCGGCGGGCGGCGGCCAGCCGTTCTCCTCCACCCTCACCCGCCGGCTGGTCTCCGAGGGCGATGTCGCCGGGGCCGCCGAGATCCTCGGCCGCCCGCACCGCGTCGAGGGCATCGTGGTCCGCGGCGCGCAGCGCGGCCGCGAGCTGGGCTTCCCCACGGCCAACGTGGAGACCCTCCCGCACACCGCGATCCCCGCCGACGGCGTCTACGCGGGCTGGCTGGAGGTGGCGGGCGAGTCGATGCCCGCCGCGATCTCGGTCGGCACCAACCCGCAGTTCGACGGCACCGAGCGGACGGTCGAGGCGTACGCGATCGACCGGGTCGGCCTGGACCTGTACGGGCTGCACGTGGCCGTCGACTTCCTCGCGTACGTACGCGGGATGCTGAAGTTCGACTCGATCGACGACCTCCTCGTCGCGATGGCCGCCGATGTGAAGCGGTGCAGCGAGCTGATTGCCGCGTACGACCGCGACCACTGACCCACCCGCACCCACCGACGTACCCGCTCCCCGTGCGCCCCGCCCCCGGGCGGCGGATGCTGGCAGGGTGCGTGACATCCTGCCCGGCCTCCAGGCCCGCTGCGCCGCCGGTACGCCCTTCGCCCTGGCGACCGTCGTCGCCGTGCACGGCAGCGCGCCCCGCGACCCGGGCGCCGTCATGGCCGTCGACGGGGCGGGCTCCGTGCTCGGCAGCGTCTCCGGGGGCTGCGTCGAGGGCGATGTGTACGAGGTCGCCCGCGAGGTGCTCGCCGGGGCGGGGCCGCGCGTGGTGTCGTACGGGATCAGCGACGACGAGGCGTTCGGGGTCGGGCTGACGTGCGGCGGGACCATCGAGGTGCTCGTGCGCGCGTACGTGTCGCAGGCCGAGCTGGCGGATCTCGCGGCTCTGCTGGACCTGATCGCCGCCGATCTGCCCGTGGCCGAGGCCACCGTCCTGTCCGGCGCGGCCGAGACCGGGGCCCGCCTGGTCGTGCGCCCCACCAGCAGCCCCACCAGCAGCCCCACCAGCAGCCCCGGCACGCTCGGCGCTCTCGGCACTCTCGGTACGGAAGGGCTCGACGCCGCCGTCACCGACGACGCCCGCGGGATGCTGGCCCAGGGCCTCACCGGCATCCAGCGGTACGGGGCGCACGGGCAGCGCCGGATGCAGGAGGTCGCCGTCTTCGTCCGGACGTACGCCCCACCGCCCCGCATGATCGTCTTCGGTGCCATCGACCACGCGGCGGCCACCGCCCGCATCGGCTCCTTCCTCGGCTACCGGGTCACCGTCTGCGACGCCCGCCCCGCCTTCGCCACCCGGGAACGGTTCCCCACCGCCGACGAGGTGGTCCGCGCCTGGCCGCACGACTACCTGGAGGCGACCGAGGTCGACGCCCGTACGGTCATCTGCGTCCTCACCCACGACCCGAAGTTCGATGTGCCGCTGCTCGTCGCCGCACTGCGCACGCCCGCCGCGTACATCGGGGTCATGGGCAGCCGCCGCACCCACAGCGACCGGCTGGCCCGGCTGCGGGAGGCAGGCGTGGACGAGGCGGCACTCGCACGCCTCGCCTCACCCGTGGGCCTCGACCTCGGAGCCCGTACGCCGGAGGAGACGGCGGTCTCCATCGCCGCCGAGATCATCCAGCACCGCTGGGGCGGCACGGGACGGCCGCTGGGCGAGCTGACGGGGGCGATCCACCGGGACCGATGAGTTCCGGGCCGACCGGAGGTCATCACACCGGAGACACCCGCGGACCAGCGCACCCGTAGCCGGAGGAACCCCATGGCCAAGCTCATCTACTCGATGATCACCTCGCTCGACGGCTACGCCGAAGCGGCGGAGGGCGGCCTCGGCACCGGGGCCGAGGACCCGGAGGTGCACACCTTCGTCAATGACCTCTTCCGTCCCGTCGGCACGTATCTCTACGGCCGGCGCATGTACGAGACGATGGTCTACTGGGAGACCGCGCACACCGAGCCGGACCAGCCGCCGCACATCCTCCAGTACGCCCGCGACTGGCAGGCCGCGAAGAAGGTCGTGTACTCCACGACGCTCGACTCGGTGTCCAGCGCGAGGACCAGGATCGAGCGGACCTTCGACCCGGACGCGGTGCGCAGGCTCAAGGCCGAGGCCGATCACGACCTCACCGTCGACGGCCCGAACCTCGCGGCCCAGGCGATCGCGGCCGGTCTGGTGGACGAGTACCACCTGTTCATCACCACGAGCGTGGTCGGCGGCGGCAAGCGGTTCTTCCCCGACGGCGTGCGCCTCGACCTCGAACTGGTCGAGGAACGCGCCTTCAGCAGCGGACTGGTCTACGCGCGCTACCGGACCCGCTGAAGACCGCCGACCTCAGGTCGCCACCCCGGTGGACCCGGGCCTGCCCTCCTCCCCGCAGGCCGCCGCCCAGTGGCACGCCACCTGGGTCTCGGCCCCGCCGTTCAGCACCGGCAGATCCACCGTGCGGCAGGCCTCCGCCACCCCGGCCCGCTCGGCCTCGCCCGAGGCCAGCACCTGGCAGCGGACGTGGAAGCGGCAGCCGGAGGGGACCTTCGAGGGGTCCGGGGGCTCGCCGGTCAGGACGACCGGTTCGCCCTCCGCCTCGGGGAGGACCGACAGCAGGGCCCGGGTGTACGGGTGCTGAGGGGCCGTGAGCAGCTGCTCGACCGGGCCCGTCTCGACGATCCGGCCGAGGTACATGACCGCCACCCGGTCCGCGATGTTCCAGGCGAGCCCGAGGTCATGGGTGACGACCAGCGCCGAGAGCCCCAGTTCGTCCCGGAGGCGCAGCAGGAGGGCCAGGATCTCGCCCCGTACCGAGGCGTCCAGCGAGGCCACCGGTTCGTCGGCCACGATCAGCTCCGGCTCCAGGACCAGCGCCCCGGCGATCACGACGCGCTGGCGCTGACCGCCCGACAGCTCGTGCGGGTAGCGCAGGAAGAACCGCTCCGGCGGCCGCAGCCCCGCCCGGGACAGGGCCTCGGAGACGGCCGCCCGCTCGTCACCCGCGTACCCGTGGATGCGCAGCCCCTCGGCCACCGCGTCGTACACCGTGTGCCTCGGGTTGAGCGAGCCGCTGGGGTCCTGGAGCACCAGCTGCACGCGCTTGCGGTACGCCTTGAGCGCCCGGCCCGAGTAGTCCAGCGGCGAACCGCCGAAGGTGACCCGGCCCGCGGTGGGCGGGACCAGCCCGAGAAGCGACCGGGCGAGCGTCGTCTTGCCGCACCCCGACTCACCGACCAGCGCGACGATCTCGCCCGGCCGGATGTCGAGGTCGACGCCGTCGACGGCACGGGCGGTGGCGGCCCCGCGCCGGCCGGGGAAGGCGACCTCCAGTGCCTCGGCGCTGAGGAGGGGCGTGGTGCTGACGAGGGGGGCCGTGCTCATGAGGTGCTCCTCGATCGGTCCGGAGTGGGAGCGTCGACCAGCACGCAGGCCGCCCGCCGGTCACCCCCGGCCTCCCGCAGCTCCTGGTCCTCCGTGGCGCAGGAGTCCAGCGCCACCGGGCACCGAGGGTGGAACGTACAGCCGCCCGGCAGCGCCGCCGGGTCCGGCGGGTCGCCCGGCAGGCCGCGCGGGGCGCGCCGGGAGGCGAGGTCCCCGATCCTCGGGAAGGCGGCGGAGAGCGCCTTGCCGTACGGGTGGCGGGCCTCCGCGTACACCTGCCGGGCGGGGCCCTCCTCGACGACCCGGCCCGCGTACATCACCGACAGCCGGTCGCACGTGTCGGCGAGCACCGCCAGGTCGTGGCTGATCATGATGAGCCCGACGTCCTGATCGGCCACCAGTTGTTCGATCAGCCGCAGGATCTGGGCCTGGATCATCACGTCCAGGGCCGTCGTCGGCTCGTCCGCGACGATCAGGCGCGGGTCGCAGGCCAGTGCCATCGCGATCATCACGCGCTGCCGCTGGCCGCCGGACAGCTCGTGCGGGTAGGCCAGGGCGCGGGCGGCGGGCAGCCCCACCTGTTCCAGCAGCTCCCCGGCGCGCTTGCGGGCAGCGGCCGGGGTGGCCTTGCTGTGCAGCAGGATCGGCTCGGCGATCTGGTCCCCGACCCGGTGCACCGCGTTCAGCGAGTGCATCGCGCCCTGGAAGACGATCGACGCACCCGCCCAGCGGACCGCCCGCAGCCGCCCCCACTTCATGGTCAGGACGTCCTCGCCGTCCAGCAGGATCTCGCCGGTCAGCTCGGCCGATGCGGGCAGGAGCCGCAGCAGCGCGAGGGCCAGCGTCGACTTCCCGCAGCCGGACTCCCCGGCGATGCCGAGCTTCTGCCCGGCCTCCACCCGCAGATCGACCCCCCGTACGGCGGGGACGGCACCGGCCCCACCGCCGTACGTCACGGTCAGGTTCCGCACCTCCAGGAGCGGTGGGTCACCCACGGGCTTCGACAGGTCGGGCGCGGCGGAAGAATCGGGGTTCGGCGGAGTGGTCGTGGTTGTTGCCGTCAACGGGACACCCCCAGCTTGGGGTTGAGCACGGATTCGATGGCGCGGCCGCAGAGCGTGAAGGCGAGGGCGACCACGGCGATGGCGAGTCCGGGCGGGGCGAGGTACCACCAGTTGCCGGAGCTGACCGCCCCCGCCTCACGGGCGTCCTGGAGCAGCCCGCCCCAGGAGACGATCGTCGGATCGCTGAGCCCGAGGAAGGCGAGGGTCGCTTCGGTGAGGATGGCGGTGGAGATCACCAGCGTGGTCTGGGCGAGCACCAGCGGCATCACATTGGGCAGCACATGGCGGGACATGATGTGCCGGTGTCCGCCGCCGAGCGCCCGGGACCGCTCGATGTACGGGCGGGACTCGACGGAGAGCGTCTGCGCGCGGACCAGGCGGGCGGTGGTCGGCCAGGTCGTCACGCCGATCGCCAGGATGGTCGTCCAGATCGACCGGGAGAGGACCGTGGCCAGGGCGATGGCCAGAACGAGGGTCGGCATCACCAGGAACCAGTCCGTGACCCGCATGATGACGGTGGCGTACCAGCCCTTGAAGTGACCTGCGGTGATCCCGATCAGAGTGCCGATCGCCACGGAGAGGAAGGCGGCCAGCAGGCCGACCGTCAGCGAGACCCGGGTTCCCCAGAGCATCAGGGCGAGCAGGCTGCGTCCGAACTGGTCGGTCCCGAGGGGGAATTCACTGCTCGGCGCCTCCATCGGGCCGCCCGGAGCGTTGGTCACGCTCTGCGAGTCGGCCCCCACCAGCAGGGGGGCGGTCAGCGCGAGCAGGGCGATCACCGCCAGCACGGCGAGGCCGACGAGACCGGCCCGGTGTGTGCGGTACTGCCGCCAGAAGCGGAGGGCGGCCTGCCGCCTCCGGGCCCGGGCCAGCGCGCGCGGGCTGTCTCCCGGTACGGTCCCGGGTTTCCCCGGGAGCCTCCCGTCGTCCGGCTTCTGCGGGTCGGACTTCTCCAGCGACGTCGTCATCGGCCCACCCGGGGATCCAGCAGCGGATAGATCACATCGGCCAGCGTGTTCATCAGGATCACCGCGGAGGCGAAGACGAAGAACAGCGCCTGCACCAACGGCAGGTCGGGCACGCTGAGCGCCTGGTAGAACAGGCCGCCGAGCCCCGGCCAGGAGAACACCGTCTCCACCAGGATCGCCCCCGCCACCGTCGTACCGAGGTTCACGAAGAGCAGCGTCACCGTCGGCAGCATCGCGTTCGGCACGGCGTGCTTCCGGCGTACGAGATCGTCCCGCAGCCCCTTGGCGCGGGCGGTCGTCAGATAGTCGCTGCCCATCTCGTCGAGCAGCGAGGAGCGCATCACCAGCAGGGTGCGCGCGTACTCCACCGCGACGAGCGTGATGACGGGCAGCACCATGTGGTGGGCGATGTCGAGCACGCGGTCGAAGCCGGTGGTGGAACCGGACTCCATGCCGCCGGTCGGGAAGAGCCCCGGGATCGGGCCGATGCCCACCGACAGGGTGATGATGAGGAGCAGGCCCAGCCAGAACGAGGGCACCGAGTACAGCGTCAGCGCGAACGCGGTGTTGGTCCGGTCCCCGGCGGAGCCGTTGCGCCAGGCGGAGCGGGCACCGAGCCAGATGCCGAGCAGCGTGTAGATGACGAACGCCGTGCCGGTGAGCAGCAGGGTGGCGGGCAGCGCCTCGCCGATCTTGTCGATGACGGGGGCCCGGAACTGGTACGACGTACCGAAGTCGCCGGTCAGAGCCTTGCCGCAGTACTGGGTGAACTGCTGCCAGAGCGGCAGGTCGAGCCCGAACTCACGGCGCATCGCCGCGATCTGTTCGGTCGACACCTGACGGCCGCCGGTCATCTCCTTGACCGGGTCGCCGGGGATCAGCCGGAAGAGGAAGAAGCTGGTGACGAGGACGGCGAAGAGGGAGACGGCCGCCCCGGCCAGCTTGCCCGCCGCGTAACGGAGGTAGGCGGCCGTACTGCGGGAGCGCGGGGAGCGGGCCGGCGGCCCGGCCGGAGCCGGGCCGCCGGATTCGGTGCTCTCCACGCCCGCCGCGCCCTTCAGGAGCGCGGGAGTGCTTTCTGAGCTCATGGACTATTCACGGTCTTCCGCGGTGGAGCGGCGACGCATGGCGAACAGCAGTCCGCCACCGGCGAGGACGACGACGGCGATCCCGACCCCGATGAGCACTCCGGTGGAGGAGCCACCGGAGTCGGAGGAACCGGACGAGGAGGCCCCGGCGGCCGGCACGGCCGACCACCAGCTCCAGTAACCGTCCTGGCCGTAGATGTTGCCCGCGGCCGACGGCATGGTGGTGATGGACTTGATGTGGTCGGTGCGGTAGGCCTCGACGGCATTCGGGTACGCCATGACGTTCATGTACCCGGTGTCGTACAGCCGCGACTCCAGTTGCCGGACAAGATCCGCCCGCTTGGCGGGGTCGTACTCCGCCAGTTGCTTCTTGTAGAGCTCGTCGTACTGCTTGTCGCAGATGAAGTTGTCGGTCGCGGCCGACTCCTTCGCCTTGGACGGCAGCGCGGCACAGGTGTGGATCGACAGGACGAAGTCGGGGTCGGGGTTGACGGACCAGCCGTCGAAAGCGAGGTCGTACTCACCGGCGTACCAGGGGTCGGAGACGTTGTCGAGGCAGTCGACCTTCAGCCCGATGCCCTGCTCGCCCCACCACTCCTGGAGGTACTTGCCGATCGCCTTGTCGTTGGGGTCGGTGGCGTGGCAGAGGATACGGAAGTCGAGCGGCTTGCCGTCCTTGCCGACGCGCTTGCCCGCGCCGTTCTTCTTGTACCCGGCCTCGTCCAGCAGGGCGGCGGCCTTCACGGGGTCGTAGGAGAGCTTCTGACCGTCCGACGGCTTCCAGAAGTAGTCGGAGAAGCGCGGCGGGATGTACCCCTCGCCCTCGACGGCGTGGCCCTGGAAGACCTTGTCGATGATCGTCTTGCGGTCGACCGCCATGAACAGCGCGTGCCGCACCTTCTGGTCCAGCAGCGCCGGGTGGCCGTCGCCGAACTTCTTCCCGTCCTTGGTACGGGCTCCGGGGTTGACGGCGAGCGCGAAGAAGCGCCGGCCCGGGGCGTCGTTCACCTTGATGTCCGGGGCGCTCTCCAGCGAGGCGGACTGGGCCGGGGTCAGGCTGGGGCTGCCCGCGACGAAGGACACCTCGCCCTTGCGCAGGGCGGCGACGGCCGCGTCCTGGTCCTTGTAGTAGCGGAAGACCAGCTCGTCGAACTTGGGCGACCCGCGCCAGAAGTCCTTGTTGGCCTTGAGCTTCACGAAGCTGTCGACCTTGTAGTCCGTCAGGATGAACGGGCCGTTCCCCACGACGGGGAAGTCCTTGTCGTTGTTGAACTTGGAGAAGTCACCGACCTTCTCCCAGACGTGCCGGGGCACGATCGGCACATCGAGCGCGGCCATCGTGGCCTGTGGCTCCTTGAGCTCGATGACCAGCTTGTCCTTGCTGGGAGCGGTCACCTTCTCGAAGTTGCCGACGAAGCTCCCGTTGGAGGTGGCCGCGCCCTCGTCGGTCATCATCTTGTTGAACGTCCAGGCCGCGTCCTCGGCGGTGGCCTGCTGCCCGTCGGACCACTTCGAGTCCGGCCGGATCGTGTACGTCCACGTCAGCTTGTCGGCGGACGGCTCCCACGCGGTGGCGAGCCCCGGGATCGCCTTGTTGTCCTTGGCGTCGTAGTTGGTCAGGTAGTCGTACATGAGCCGGTGGATGCTCGTGCTCAGCAGCCGCTGGGCGAGGAACGGGCTCAGCGAGTCGACACTCTGCGCCACGGCGACCGTGAGCGTCGTCTTTCCGCCGTCGGCGCGGGCTTCGGAGGGCGCGGGCGCGATCGGGTTTCCCGGGACGACGGCCCCGGCGGTGAGCGCCAGGGCGGCCGCGCCCGAGGCCAGCAAGGTGCGCAAGCGCCTGCCGGGCCGGGGGGTGCGGGAGGAAACTCTTGTGACCATGGACGGGGACCTCGCGTCATCACTCGCTTGAGAAGGCGGGTTGATCTCTGGTTCGCCAGCTGGTGAAGCGAAGGTTTATCAGCGGTCGCGAGGCTCGTCAACGGTCCGTCAAACCGCGTGTGGGCTGCGAAAACAGCCAAAAGGGCCCGCACCGCGCGAGCGGTACGGGCCCTCATTGGTTTAGACCTCTAACGCCTTACTGGTGAGGAGCCTGCGGCGGCTGCGGAGGCGTCTGCTGCCACCCCGCCGGATCCACCGGACCCTGCAGATCGGGCCGGCCTGCGGGGTTGTCCTGACCACCCGGCTGACCCTGCGGCGGGGCGGCCGGGGCCGGTCCACCCGTCTGGGCGTGCGGTCCACCCGGCCGGTCCTGCGGGGGGAGCGGCTGCTGCCACCCGTTCTGCGGGCCGGGCTGCGGGGGATAGGGCTGCTGCGGGGGCTGCGGAGCGCCCGGCTGTCCGGCCGACTGATATCCCCCGTACGGCGGCTGGGGCTGCTGTCCGGGGTAGGGCTGCTGGCCCTGGCCCGGCTGGCCCTGACCCTGGTGCACCGGCTGGCCCTGGTGTCCCGGCTGGCCCGGCTGACCGGGGTGCGGCTGCTGCTGGTAGGGCCGGCCGGGGGCGGGCTGCTGCGGTGCGTACGGCTGCTGACCGCCGGGGCCCGGCTGCTGCGGCGGGTAGGGCTGCTGCTGTCCCGGGTAGGGCTGGTGCTGGCCCTGCGCCGGCTGACCGGGGATCTGCTGACCGGGGATCTGCTGGCCCGGGGCCGGGTAGCCCTGCTGGCCCGGCATCGGCGGGGCGTACTGCGGGGGCGGGTTCTGGCCGTCCCCGGTCCACAGCCCCTGCTGCTGCTGGGCGCGCGCGAAGTCCTCCGCGACGAGGGCCGAGAGGTGGAAGTACGCCTCGCGGGTCTTGGGCCGCATCATGTCGAGGTCGACCTCGGCGCCCGCCGCCAGGTGCTCGTCGAACGGGACGACCACGACACCCCGGCAGCGCGTCTCGAAGTGCTGCACGATGTCGTCGACCTTGATCATCTTGCCGGTCTCGCGGACCCCGGAGATGACGGTGAGCGAACGCTGCACCAGGTCCGCGTACCCGTGCGCCGACAGCCAGTCCAGCGTGGTGGAGGCGCTGGAGGCGCCGTCGACCGAGGGCGTGGAGATGATGATCAGCTGGTCGGCGAGGTCCAGCACACCGCGCATGGCGCTGTAGAGGAGGCCGGTGCCCGAGTCGGTGAGGATGATCGGGTACTGCTTGCCGAGCACGTCGATCGCGCGCCGGTAGTCCTCGTCGTTGAACGCCGTGGAGACCGCCGGGTCCACGTCGTTGGCGATGATCTCCAGGCCGGAGGGCGCCTGCGAGGTGAACCGCCGGATGTCCATGTACGAGTTGAGGTACGGGATCGCCTGGACCAGGTCGCGGATGGTGGCCCCGGTCTCGCGCCGCACCCGTCGGCCGAGCGTGCCCGCGTCCGGGTTGGCGTCGATGGCGAGGATCTTGTCCTGCCGCTCGGTGGCCAGGGTCGAGCCCAGCGCGGTCGTCGTGGTGGTCTTGCCGACCCCGCCCTTGAGGCTGATGACGGCGATCCGGTAGCAGGAGAGGACCGGTGTACGGATCAGCTCCAGCTTGCGCAGCCGCTCGGCCTCCTCCTTCTTCCCGCCCAGCTTGAACCGGGAGGCGGCGGAGGGGTTCCGGCTGCTCTTCGCCTTCTGCTTGCCCCTCACGAGCCGGTCGGAGGAGAGCTCGACGGCCGCCGTGTAGCCGAGGGGCGCACCCGGTACGGAACGCTCGCGCTGGTCGTGCGTGACCGGGGTGGGCCAGGCGCCGCCCGCGCGGGGGTCGACGGGTTGGCCCGGCTGGCCCTGGTGCTGCTGGCCGGGATGGGGCTGGTGACCGGGGTGCGGCTGCTGGCCGTGTGCGCCCGGCTGGCCCGGCTGCTGCTGGGCCGGGATGTGGGGCGGCTGGGGGCGGCCCTGCTGCTGGTACGGCTCCGGCTGCTGCGGGGCGGTCGGGGCGATGGGCGCGGGCAGGTTGGGAGTGGGCTGCGCCGGGAAGGGGGCCGGCTGCTGGTGCTGCTGGTGCTGCTGGTGCTGCTGGTGCTGCTGGTGCTGCTGGTGCTGCTGGGGTGCGTTGGGTTCCTGGGGCGGTTGGGCCTGCGGGAAGCCGTAGCCGCCTTGCGCGCCCTGCGGGGGCTGCTGCTGCTGGTGGTGTTGCTGCGGGAAGCCGTAGCCGCCTGCGCCCTGGGGGGCCTGGGGCGGCAGGGGTGCTCCTTGGCCGCCCTGACCGCCAGGTCCGCCCTGGCCGGGGAGCTGCTGGGGCTGCTGCGGCGCGTGGGGCTGCTGAGGGGCCTGCGGCGGCTGGGCCGCGTGCGGGAAGCCGTAACCGCCGGGGGCCTCGTGGGGCGGCACGGGGGCGGGCCACTGCGCCGCGGGCTGAGGGGCGGCGGGCTGCGGGGCGGCCGGCTGGAAGGCGGGCGGCAGCGGGGGGAGTGCGCCGCCCTCGGCGGGCGCGGACCAGGGCACCGGCGCGGCGGAGGCCTGCGGTCCGGGCAGGGCGGCGGGCGGGGCGTCCTGGGCAGCGGCGTCCTGCGGGGCGCCGTCGGCCTGGACACCTGCCTCGGTGCCGGAGCCGGTGCCGGTCCCCGTGCCTGCGTCGGAATCGGGGGCCTGGTCGCCGTCCGTGCCGTTGTCCGCGCTGTCGTCCGGGGCGGGCACGTCGTCCGTGTCCGCCGGGTCCGGGGCGTCGGCGGAGTCCGCGAGCTTCGGGGCATCCGCGTCGGACGATGTGCCGGTGCCGGTGCCGGTGCCGGTTTCCGCGTGGGGGTCGGGGTCGGCGGTGGCGGAACCCGCGTCCGTACCGTCGGCTGCCGTCGAGCTCGTCTCCGTACCGGAGGAGGCCGAACCCGCCTCCGTACCGGAAGAGTTCGCCGCTGCCTCGCGCTCGGCGATCTCCCGCTGGAGGGCGGCCGGGGAGAACCGCATCGTGGCGCCGCTCTCCACATCGCCACCGCCGAACGGACCCGGGGCACCGGCCCCCTCGCCGGACGCGACCGGAGGGTTCGTCGCCCCCGGAACGACAGGCCCGACCGGATCGGCAGCCGGAGCGGCCGTCTCCGGAGCAGCCGACTCGGCCGCCGTCGGCACGGCAGGCTCGACGGGTGCCGGGGCAGGTGTGTTCGCGGGCGGAGCTGGAGGGGCGGGGGCCCAGTTGGGGTCGAAACCGCCCTGGGGCGGCTGCCCGGGCACGGACACCGGCGCCCCGTGCGGCGGCGGAGGCGGCGCCAAGTGGGAGCCGGCTCCCCCCGACGAGTCCCCCGCCGCGTTCTGCGTGTACCAGGCGGGAGGGGTGTAGTCGATGGTGAACTCACCCGTCATCTCGGCGGGATCCGCGTCGGACGACTCGTCGACGGGCGTGTTCCATCCGCCGCGGGTCTCGTCCCGATCGCTGTTCACTATGCCTCCTGGTGTGGTCGAGCACCCTTGTGCCGTGGTGGGTGGGGGCGACCGGTCTCATGGGCCCGGTACGCCCGGCTCTCCCCCTTGCGACGCGCACAACCCGCTCGCAGGTTTCTTCTGCCGCGCCCCACCCACCCTAATCGCCATCGGGCGAACTCCGGCAGGCCGTATCGCACGGCAAAGAACACCCCCCGGGCCACCTGCCGCTCACCGGCGAACCGAGTAGGGCAGAAGCGGAAGAGAGAGGCGGTCAATTCAGGTGATGTACGGACACGGCGAAGGGTGGCCGCCCGGTCGGGCAGCCACCCTCGCACCGCATACGACGCCTACTTGAGGTCGAACTCACCGTCGCGGGCACCCAGGACGAACGCCCGCCACTCCGCCTCGGTGTACCGCAGGACGGTGTCCGGGTCCAGGGAGGAGCGCATCGCGACCGCACCCCCGGGCAGATGCGCGATCTCGACCCGCTCCTCGACGTCCTCGGTGCCGGGTGCGCTCAGCCACTCCACGCCCGAGATGTCGAGAGCGTAGAGCTCGTCCTTTTCCTGCTGGGTGCCCATGCCGGCGTCCCTTCCGATCGAACTGTCGAACTGTGTGTCGTTGCGTGGTCCATGCTCCCTGGTGGGAGGGGCACATGTGATGCGAACGGGAGAGGAATCAGTCCATCCGGCGAGCTGTGCCCAGCAGTCCGGTCTCCGCGTCCGTCGCACTCGTCATCACCCAGTGGTGGTCCCGGCCCGCCACCCAGAGCGTCACGCCGTCCGCCAGCGTCGGCAGCGCCTCGCTCTCGGCCCGTGCGAGCCCCAGGATCCGGCCGATCTGCTCCGCCTCGTCGGGCGAGACCCGCTGGATGCCCACGAGCGCCGAGGAGCGCATCAACCGGGGCGCCACGGGACTCAGATAGGGCAGCAGCGTCAGCACGGACTGCCAGGGGGAGGAGATCACCCGGCCGCGCGGCGGCCGCATGCCGCAGTCGCGGATCACCACCACGGGGCTGCCGACCGTCGCCCCGGTCGGCGGGACGCGCCCCACGTCGTACAGGGAGACGCACTCAAGTCCGGCGCCCGCCGCCTGCGCCAGCGTCGTCCAGGCCTGGACCCGCCCGGTCTCGACCGCCACCCGGGCACCCGTCCCGGCGGCGCGCAGCGCCAGCACCTGCGCCGTCCACAGGCCACCGATCAGCGTGACGTCGTACGGGACGGGCCGGTGGAACCCGATCAGCTGCGGGCGCCCCTCCGCGTCGTCGCCGATGATCACGCCGTCGTCGCCGACCGGGAGCGACAGG
Source organism: Streptomyces microflavus (assembly GCF_014650075.1). Taxonomy (GTDB): domain Bacteria; phylum Actinomycetota; class Actinomycetes; order Streptomycetales; family Streptomycetaceae; genus Streptomyces; species Streptomyces microflavus. The sequence goes on from NZ_BMUG01000004.1 coordinate 681,595, forward strand.
GCGCCCAGATGGCCGGTGAGCACGGTATGGCCCGCGTGGCGGGGGCCGAGCAGTCCGCGCCTGGCCCCGATCCGCTCCGTCACGCCGCCCGCCACCGCTGCTCCGCCTCTCCTCGATCCGCTCCTCACTGGGCTCCTCCCAGCGGGAGCGTCGCCAGCACACCCGGCAGCTGTTCGCGGTCCAGCCGGGCCAGACCCACCTTGGCGTGCCGGGCGGCCTGCTCCAACGTCCTTCGTACGCCGACCAGTTCGGTGTCGGACCCGCCGGTCACCCGGACATGGCCGCTCACGCTCGTCTCGCCCTGCCGCTCCCCGCGCCGCACGGTGAGGCTGAAGGTCGTGGCGTACGCGGGGACCGACGTCAGCAGCGCGACCAGCTGCGGGAGCGGCGTCGCGCCCCGGCCCAACTCGGGCCAGCGGTCCACGGCGTACGTGGTGTGCCAGCGGTCGTCGCACCGCCAGACCCGCGAGGTCTCCATCGTGCGCCGCTGCGGTGCGGCGTCCGGGCGCCCGGCCCGGCCCGACAGCAGGGGGTTGGCGCAGGCGGAGGTGGCGACGGCCGCGTTCAGCTCGTCCTGGTCCAGCACCACGGCCCGGAACCCGGCCCCCGTGATCCGGCTCGCCACATGGTCCGCGACCCGCACCAGGCAGCGCTGGGCCCCCTCGATCCCGCCGCCGCGCGCCTCGATGGCCTCCCGGCACAGCTCCGGATCCAGCTTCACCGCGACCCAGGTCATCCGCAGCGCGGGCGCCCCGGTCTTGTCCTGGAGCGGCCCGTACGAGAGCCGGGCCACCGACTGCTGCGGCAGATGCGGGGCGGGAGCGGCGCGTACCTGCTGCACCAACTGCGCCGACTCCAGCACGATGTCGTCGACCTGGAGGGCGTCGCCCAGCAGCGACAGCGGGAGCGAGCGGGCGCCGAACGCGGGCCGCAACGCCTCACCGCTCGCCTCCACCCGCACCGCCGCGGTCAGGAAGGTGCCGTCGCCGAGCATGCCCACCGTGCGGTGGTTCCGGTCGACATGGATGTGCGGGCCGAAGCCGGGGACGTTCTCCGCGACCGGGGCCAGCATCGGCTCCACGTCGGCGGCCGTCGCCGTCGCCGCCCGCCGCCGGGCCCTGAGCGTGAGGGCGCCCGACAGCCAGTCCTGGAGCGCGCGCCCCCGGCGGCGTACCACCGCGAGCAGCACCAGCAGGACGACGAGCACCCCGGCGGGCACCAGCCACGCACCGCCGAGCGCCGCACCCACCACGGCCACCGCGAGCGCCGCCTCCACGATCACCAACTGGCGCAGCAAGGGCCGCACCCGGCCGGTCCGCGCGGTCGCGCGCAGCGTCGTGGCCGCGGGAGCGCCGGCCGCGGTGGCGTTCGACGTGGTGGCGGGGGCGGTGGCGGCCGGCTCGTTGCTGCGTTGCCGACGGGAAGGCCCGGGGGTTCTGCGGCCGGACCGCCCGGTACGCTCTCGCGTAGCTGCACCCATTGCCGCGTTGCCCCCTCGTGTCCGTATTCACCGTTTTTTGCACGGGTGTTGACCGGGTGGTCACCCTACCTGAGCAGTGGGGGCCGAGCCCCTGCGGGCATAGTAGGGGGCCGGTGCGACACCAGGGGCCGACGGTGCGTGTGGCACCCTGGTCGACCACTGGGGAGAAGGGGCAGCGGAACATGGCATCACGGCGGGATGAACTCAACGCCTACACCTTTGCGAAGCGGAGGTTGATCGCACAGTTCCTGCAACCCAACCCGACCGGCTCCGAGGAAGGCGCACCGCGCCCCCTGCGCGCGGTCGTACCGGGAGCGATCATCGGCGTCGTCGTCCTCGCCGTCTTCGGCGCCTGGGGCATGTTCAAGCCGGTGGCCCCCAAGGGCTGGGACAACCCCCACGAGAACGTCATCATCGCCAGCAAGTCCACCACCCGTTACGTGGTGCTGGAGACCGGCGGCAAGAAGCAGCTCCACCCCGTCCTGAACATGTCCTCGGCCAAGCTCCTGCTCGCCCAGGACAAGGGCAAGGTCGTCAACGTCGACGAATCGGTCCTGGACAACGGCACGATCCCGCACGGCGCGACGCTCGGCATCCCCTACGCCCCCGACCGGCTGCCCGACCCCAAGGACGCCGGAGCCGCCAAGCGATGGGCCGTCTGCGAACGGCCCGGTGAGGGTGGGAGGGCCATCCAGAAAGCGGCCTTCGTCCTCGCCGAGCGCGAGGAGAAGAAAACGGACGACAAGTCGAGGCTGCGCGGCGGCGAGATGATGTACGTCGAAGGGCCCGACCGGACCCGCTATCTCGTGGACGCCACGGGCAAGGCGTACCCCGTACCCGACGACGAACTGCTCCTGCGCACCCTGGTCGACCAGAACTCCGAGCCCCAGCGGGTCTCCACCGCCTGGCTGGCGACGCTGCACAAGGGCGACCGGATCACCTTCCCGGCCCTGGACGGAAATCCGGGCGACCCCGCCAACGTGCCGGGCACCCTGGACACCGACGCGAACAGGGTCGGCATGGTCCTGGCCGCCACCGCCGGAACCAGGACCCAGCAGTACGTCGTCCTCCCCGGCAGGGTCGCCCCCGTCTCGGACTTCATCGCCAAGCTCCTGCTCAGCAGCCGGGACCTGGACAAGCTCGGCCAGGCCGGCCGGGAGAAGCCGGTGGGCGCCTCCGCGTTCTCGCCGGGCCGGGCTTTCGGCGCGGAGCTGGACTGGCCGGTCCACGAGGCGAAGGCCGTCAACTCCCCCGACGTCACGAAGGGAAGCCGGAACACCGTGTGCAACGTCCTGCGCGACGTCGACGCCGACAACGGCGCCACCACCCTCTCCACCTGGGTGGGTACGAGCTTCCCTGCGACGCTCCCCACGGGCTCCTCCAGCGCCTACGTCACCCCCGGATCCGGCGAGTTCTTCCGCCAGTTCCAGGGCTCGAAGACCGACGTCGGCTTCCTCTTCCTGGTCACCGACACGGGGCTGCGCTACGCGATGCAGTCCAACAGCGACAGCGGTCAGGACGAATCCGGCATCGGTGCCTCCGGCTCGAAGAAGGAGCGGGAGGCGCGCCAGCAGGAGGCGCAGCAGGCCCAGAACCTGCTCGGCTACAAGGACGTCGACCCCACGCCGGTCCCGGCCGCCTGGTCCACGTTCCTGCCGACGGGCCCGCGGCTCTCCACCGGCGCCGCGAGCCAGCCGCAGGGCTCGTGAGGAGCGGCAGGGACATGACGCGCCCCACGATGCCGCCGCCCCGGCGTCTTCTGACCGCGGCGGCCGCCACCGGAGTCCTGCTGGTCGCCCTCCCGGTCCCTCCGGCCGCTGCCGACGACGCGACCCAGTGCACGTTCCCGTCGAAGAAGTACCCGGGCCGCCCCTGGTCGTTGCAGCGCGTCCTCATGGACGAACTGTGGAAGCAGTCCACCGGGAAGGGGGTACGGGTGGCCGTCGTCGACACCGGCGTCGACGTGAAGAACCCCCAGCTCACCGGCGCCGTGGACGTCAAGGCGGGCCGCAACCTGATGCGGAAGGACCTCAAGGACGCCAACGGCGGGAAGCTCGAACGCGGCAAGGAGAACGGCACCACGGACACGGTGGGCCACGGCACCAAGGTTGCCGGCATCATCGCCGCCCGCGAGACGAAGGGCACCGGCTTCACCGGCCTCGCCCCCGACGCGACGATCATCCCGATCCAGCAGAACGACGCCGACGGCAACGGAACGGCGGAGACCCTGGCCCAGGCCATCCGCTACGCCGCCGACACGGCGAAGGCCGACATCATCAACATCTCCCAGGACACCGCCGACGCCCTTGAGCCCACACCGCTCCTGAAGCAGGCGGTGGACCACGCCCTGGCCAAGGACATCGTGGTCGTCGCCTCGGCGGGCAACGACGGCATGGGCGGCAACGTGAAGCCGACCTACCCCGCCTCGTACGAGGGCGTCCTCGCCGTCGCCTCCTCCGACCGGAACAACGAACGCGCGTACTTCTCCCAGGGCGGCGGCTTCGTCGGCATCGCCGCCCCCGGCGTGGACATGATCTCCACCGTCCCCGGCGGCGGCCACTGCGCCGACAACGGCACCAGCTTCTCCGCCCCTTACGTCGCCGGAGTCGCCGCGTTGATCAAGGCCAAGCACCCCGACTGGACGCAGCGGCAGATCGTGGCCCAGATCCAGCAGACGGCGGAGCGCTCGGTGGCAGGCCACGACCGCCATGTGGGCTGGGGCGTCGTCGACCCGGTACGCGCCCTAACCGAGGACGACAAGCCGATCGACCGCCCGGTCGCCCGCGAGGGCATGAGCAAAGGCGAAGCCCCGACTCCGGCCCAACTCCACCTGGGCGAAACCGCCGACGAACGCAACGCCCGCCTCGCGACGTACGTCGTCGTGGGAGGCGGTGTCCTGGTGGCCGCGATCGCCGGTGCGGCAGTGGCGGTACGGGACATGCGGCGCCGCGCGAGACGGCTGACGGGCGGTGGCTGACGGGTGGAAGTGCCGGCCGCCACATGAGACAAGTCACGTGGCCGCCAACCCAATTGGCCCGGCGCCACGCAGTGACTAGAGTTGCCGGATGAGATGGGCTCGGATCGCATCAGTGCGATAGCAACGCGGAACGATCCGAGCAAACGGGGATGCACAACGGGGAGGACGGCATTGTGACCGGTCCAGGCGGTGGTGGCGGTACAGGCGATCTCAGGCGCGGAGTAGGTGCGCTGGAGACATTCAAGAAGCGGGTGGACGCCCTGCTCACGGACCTCGCGGGTTCGGCGGCGGGCAGGTCGAAGGTGGCGGCCCAGTCGGTGTCGCGCGCCTCCCTGAGCGGCCCGAACGCCCGCTTCGCCGAGGCGGACGGGCTCTACACCCAGTACAACCGCGTTCATGAGTCCCTGGTCTCGCTCTCCAAGTCGCTGGGCGACCAGATCGAGTACCTGAGCCTGGGCGTGCACGCGGCGGCGGTCGGCTTCGACAACGTGGACGACGACACGAGGCGGCGCTTCCACGAGATCCAGACACGGATGGACCGGGAGCGCGCGGCAGCCGTCAAGGAGAAGCAGCGCACCGACGACGACGGGTACGAATCCGGGTGGGGAGCGAAGTGAGCGACGAGAAGCAGCCGGAACTGACCCCGGCCGAACAGCAGAAGCAGGACGAAGGACGCGTCAAGACCCAGCTCGTCGTCACCGACGCGACGGAGCTGGGGAAAGAGGTCCTGAGCCTCTTCATGCCCGGCAGCGTCCCCAGAGCAGGCCGTACCTCGTTCGAGGGACACGAGCTCAACGCCATCATCGACCTGGTGGAGAACTCCAACCCGGCGGACCTGGAGAACGCGGGCGAGGCCCTCTGGAAGGCCAGGGACGCCATCCGGAGCGCGGCGAAGGAGCTGGGCGACCACATCGACGGGGTCGACTGGCAGGGCGATTCCGGCGAAGCGTTCCGTAAATGGGGCAAGGGCCTGGTCACCCACGCCACGAAGCTCGGCGACTTCGCGGACGCGGCGGGCACGCAGATCACCGTGGCGGGCACCGGCCTGGCATCGGTACGCAGCTCCATGCCGCCGCGCGACCGCCGGATGATCCAGAAGGATGTGGACGACATCCTGTTCCCGGCCCGCACCGAGACGAACCCGGAGTACGCGGCGGCCCTCACGGTGGAGAAGAACCGCCAGGAGGCGATCAACCAGATCAACCGGCTGGCGTCGTACTACGCGGTGTCGGAGGAGGTGCTGGCGGGGCAGGAACCGCCGCGGTTCGACATGAAGCTGGGCGTCGATGTGCCCAAGCCTGAAGGCGGGGAGAGATACCCCTCCTCGTCGAGCTCTTCACGAGCAGGTGCTGATGATCTTTCGGGCAGCCGTGCGGTTCCAGGCATTGCAGAGCGCACAACCGTAAGAGAGCCCGGCGATGTGACTTCATCCAGCGGGCGTTTTCCGGACGAAGTCATCGGCTCGACGCCCGTGCTGGACAGGAGCACGTCGACGGAGATCAACAGCGTCGCGACCCCCACCGCTCCGACTGCGCTCACCGGGCCCACATCTACGCCATCGGTCAGTAATGGGCCAGGACCGGGGAATGCGCCGACGCCGCCCATGGCGCCCGGTTTCGGGAACCCGGTATCGGCAAGCTCATCGCGGTTCACGGGACCTACGGGTGCGCCCAGGTCCGTCGGCCAGGCCGGTGGAGGTCTGGGTAAGGCTTCTCCTGCAGGCGGCGGTGCCACTGCCAAGGGTGCCACCGGCACGCCCGTCGGTAGGCCGAGTCCGATGACCGGCGGGCCAGCAGCAGCGGGCCGTTCCGGCGGCGGTACGCAGCCGCCCATGGCTGGTCGGCCCGGCGTGGTGGGCGGCCGTCCCACGGCGGCCCACGGTGGCACAGCCGCACCGGCCGGCCCTCGTACGGGACAGGGAAACGGCATCGTGGGCGGTACTCCGCAGCGGGCTACTTCTGGGACGTCCGGGGCCGGCGGGGCTCGTGGAGTGCCGCGAGGAACGGTGATCGGCGGACCCGGTGCGAATGGCAGCGCCCCCCGCTCCGGCCAGCGTGGCACGCCTGTCTCGGGTGCCAATGGCGTGGTCGGTGCTCCCCGAGGGACGTCGGGCTCCGGCTCCAAGGGCTTTACCGCTGGTGGCGCAGGCCTTGTGCGTGGTCCTGCCGGTCGGCGGAAATCAGACCGAAAGGACGAGGAGAACACCGGGTCGACTCGTCCGGACTACCTGACGGAAGACGAAGAAACATGGGAGACCCGGCGGCGCGGAGCTGTGCCGCCGGTGGTCGAGTAGTAGTCCCAGGGAAGGTTCGGAAGTCGGGATGACAGCAGGAATGGGCCGGCCCCAGAAGCGTGTACTCGGTGCACTGGCTGTGGCAGCTTCGTGGAGCTTGGTCTTTGCCGGTGTGGCACAGCCTGCCGCGGCTGCGGAGGTGCAGTCCAAGCAGTGGTACCTGAGCGCCATGCAGGCCGAGGAAATGTGGAAAGTCACGACGGGCGAAGGCATCAAAATTGCTGTCATCGACTCGGGTGTCAACGCGGCGACTCCGTCCCTGCAGGGGCAGACCCTCAAGGGATTCGACGCCACCGGGGCCGAGGGAGATGAGAGCGACGATTACAGCGGTCACGGCACGACGATGGCTGAACTGATTGCCGGAACGGGGAAGGGCGGCGGAATCAAGGGCCTCGCTCCCGGCGTGAAGATCATCCCGATGCGCATCGGAAGCAGTGAATTTCAGAAGGAGCATTCTTCTAACGTTCACGACTGGGCGGACGCTATTCGAGCCGCTGCTGACAGTGACGCAAAGATCATCAGCATGTCGTTCGGGAGTCCGTATTCCACGCAGCGAGAGCGCGATGCGGCTAAGTACGCCGAGAGTAAAGGGAAGCTGTTCTTTGCTCCGGTTGGAAACGACGCTAAAGGTCGTAACAGGGAAGAATATCCGGCAGCTTATCCTCAGGTAGTAGGTGTCGCTTCGGCGGACCGAAAGGGGAAGGTGGCGGAATATTCGCAGAACGGTAATACGGTGGATGTTGCCGCCCCCGGAAAAGAAATTCCGAGGTGGTGCGACAACTCCTTCCAGAGCTACTGCGACGGAGACGGCGGGACCAGCTCCGCCACCGCCATCGCCTCCGCCTCCGCCGCCCTCGTCTGGTCCGCCAACCCCGACTGGACCGCGAACCAGGTTCTCAACGTCCTCTTCGACACGGCCGGAAGGGACTGGGAGAAGGGCACTCTCAGCAAGTACCTGGGCCACGGCCTCATCCGCCCCGCGATGAACATCCTCAAGGGCAAGGGCGATCCCGGAGACCCGGACATCAGCCCGCTCACCGAAGAGCGGACCAACGGCTCCCCGGCTTCGCCCGCCCCCTCCACGCCCTCCGCCTCCGCGTCCCAACAGCCCACCCAGAACGAGAAGGCCGACGAGGCCGTCGCCGCGGGTGACGGCAGGGCGGCGTCGGACGACGGCGCCCCGGTGAGTCTGATCCTCGGCGGCATCGCAGTCGTCGCCGTCCTCGGGGGAGTGGTCTTCGCCGTCGTCCGCAGACGCGGATCGGCCTGACCGCAGGTTCCTCACATGTACCGGCCGGCGATCCATGCCGGCTTACAGAATCAACTGGAAGGAAAGGAAGGCCATGTCGGCAGACCAGAAGGTCTCAGCTGCTGCCCTACTCAAGCTCGAGAACGCCCTCACCGAGAGGTTCGACTCGGTGAAGGGTCAGCTCCAGCAGCTGCACGCGACGATCGACAGCCTGGAAGGTGCCTGGAAGGGCATCGGGGCCGGCGAGTTCAACAGCAAGCAGGCCGAGGTCAACAAGCGGATGGTCAGCATCGGCAACGAGCTGCTCCGCTTCCAGGAAGCCATCAAGGCCGCTCGTACCATCTCGGGCAACACCGAGGACGAGATCAAGGCGGCCCTCATGGGCGTGGATGTCGTCGGTGGTTACTCCGGCGACGCCGCGGCCACGGCCCGCACCTCGAACCTGAACAACTTCTGAGCGGTATTCCGCAACTCGACTGAAGGAGGACCACATGGCCAACAACGACGGTACGACGGTCGTCACTTATGCCAGCCTCGACCTCGCGGCCGGGGCGATCGACCGTCAGGCCAAGCAGCTCGACCAGGACCTGAAGGCGATCAAGTCCATGATCGCCTCGGTCTCCGAACTGTGGGAGGGCGAAGCCAAGACGGCCTACCGCGATGCCCAGCAGCGGTGGGACACCGAGGCGACCGGCATTCGGGAGAACCTCTCCCAGATCTCTCGCGCCGTGCGCGAGGCGGAGGCGGCCTACCGCAGCGGTGACAAGCGGGCGGCGGCGAACTTCCTCTAGCCGATCCGGCTAGGCAGCTAGCTAGCTAGCAAGCAAGCCAGCCAGCCAACAAGGCAGAAGCAGCACATCAGGGTGGACACGCGCGGGAGGTGTCCACCCTGATGCATGTCCGCCGTGGACATCGGCATGCACCGGCAACTGCCCGAGGCCCCCGAACGCCACTGGGGACCACCGGACGTCCAGCGTCCAGCGGCCCCCAGCAACGGGTCTCCCCGGCCGACTCCTACCCCCCGTCCACCAACCCCGTCTGCACCAGCGGGTTCCCCCGCCGCCGCGTGATGAAGATGCCCCGGCCCGCCGGCATCGGGCGCGGCCGTACGCCGCCGAGGATGTCGCCCTCGGTCGGGTCGCCCGACAGCAGCACGCCCTGCGCACCCAGCTCGGTCATACGCTGGAGGAACGAGTCGTACAGGGCCCGGCTCGCCCCCGCCGTGTTGCGGGCGATGATGAAGCGGACGCCCACGTCCCGCGCGAACGGCAGCAGTTCGGTGAGGGCACCGAGCGGGTTGCCGCTCGACGTCGCGACCAGGTCGAAGTCGTCGATGACCACGTAGACCGTCGGCCCGCGCCACCAGCTGCGGTCCCGCAGCTCCTGGGCCGTGACGTCCGCCGACGGGGTGCGCCGCTTCATGAGGTCGTGCAGCGCGACCATGTGGTGCTCCATGTTGTTGGACATGGGGATGTACTCCGCCAGGTGCGACGGCGGGGTCACGTCCAGCAGCGAGCGCCGGTTGTCGATGACGAAGAGCTTGCAGGAGTCACCGTCGTACCGCTCGGTGAGCTGCTTGATGATCAGCCGCAGCAGATTGGACTTGCCGGACTCGCTCTCGCCGAAGACCAGGAAGAACGGGTCGTGGTCGAAGTCGAGGAAGACCGGCGCCAGGTTGTTCTCGTCGATGCCGAAGGCGATACCGCGCTCCGGAACGGCGTAGCCCGGCGGGAGTTCGCTCGCGGGCAGGGAACGCGGCAGCAGCCGTACCTGCGGCGCGGGCGCCGCCGTCCAGTGCCGGGCGACCTCCTGGTTCATCGCGGCCGTCGCCTCCGACAGGTCGCTGTCGGAGTTGATGCCGTCGATCCGCGGCACCGCCGCCATGAAGTGCAGCTTCTCCGGCGTCAGCCCGCGCCCCGGCACCCCGGCGGGCACGTTGACCGCGACCTTGCGGTCCAGCTCGGAGTCCATGACATCGCCGAGCCGCAGCTCCAGACGGTTCATGAGGTGGTCCTTCAGGCTGGCCCTGACCTCCATGGACCGTGACGCGGTGACGATCAGGTGGATGCCGTAACCGAGGCCCCGCGCCGCGATGTCCACGGCGGCGTTCTCCAGCGCCTCGTAGTCCGTACGGAAGTTGCCCCAGCCGTCGATGATCAGGAAGACGTCACCCCACGGCTGGTCCGTCACCGAGATCTCGCCGCGCGCCCGCATCCGGCGGAAGGTGGCGATGGAGTCGATGCCGGCGCTGCGGAAGTACTCCTCGCGCCGCGACAGGATGCCGTACACCTCGGCGACCGTACGGCGGACCCGCTCGGGGTCGAGCCGCGAGGCGATCCCGCCGACGTGCGGGAGGCCCGCGACGGACGACATGCCGCCGCCGCCGAAGTCGAGCCCGTAGATCTGCACTTCCTGCGGAGTGTGCGTGAGCGCGAAGCCCGCGATGAGCGTACGGAGCAGGGTCGACTTGCCGGACTGCGGACCACCCGTGATCTGCATATGGCCGGCCGCCCCGGAGAAGTCCCGGTACAACGTGTCACGCCGCTGCTCGAACGGCTTGTCGATCACACCCAGCGGTACGACGAGACGCCCCGCACCCTCGAACCCTGGCTGCGTCAGCCCCCGGCCCGGTACGGGCGAGAGCCCCGGCAGGATCTCGTCCAGCGTCGGCGGGTTGTCCAGCGGCGGCAGCCACACCTGGTGGGCCGACGCACCGCGCCCCTCCAGCCGCCGCACGATCACGTCGAGCACGGTGTCCGCCAGCGCGTCGTCGTCCGCCGCCCGTTGCTCCGGCACCCCGGCCTGCGGGCTCGGCTGCACGTACCGCACCGGCACCGGCGCCGCCGTGAACGGAACCGGCCTGCGGTCCACCGGCAGCGGCCCCCCGGACGCGACCGGCTGACCCCCCGCCCGGTACACCCCGGAGACGTACGCGGCCTTGAACCGCACCATCTCCTCCGTACCGAACTTGAGCAGCCCGGAACCGGGCACGTTGGGCAGGTGGTACGCGTCGGGCACCCCGATGGCGGCCCGGGACTCGGCCGCGGAGAAGGTCCGAAGACCGATGCGGTACGAGAGGTACGTCTCCAGGCCGCGCAGCCGCCCCTCCTCCAGGCGCTGCGACGCCAGCAGCAGATGCACGCCCAGCGAGCGGCCGATGCGTCCGATCTGCACGAACATGTCGATGAAGTCGGGCTTCGCCGTCAGCAGCTCGCTGAACTCGTCGATGACCAGGACCAGCGAGGGGATGGGCTGCAGCGGCGCACCCGCCGAGCGCGCCTTCTCGTAGTCGTGGATGTTGGCGTAGTTGCCCGCGTCGCGCAGCATCTCCTGGCGGCGGTTGAGCTCACCGCGGATCGAGTCGCCCATGCGGTCGACCAGCGTCAGGTCGTCCGCCAGGTTGGTGATCACCGCGGCCACGTGGGGCATCTGCGCCATACCGGCGAAGGTCGCACCGCCCTTGAAGTCCGCGAGGACGAAGTTCAGCGTCTCCGAGGTGTGCGTGACGGCGAGGCCGAGCACCAGCGTGCGCAGCAGCTCCGACTTTCCGGAACCCGTCGCGCCCACGCACAGCCCGTGCGGGCCCATGCCCTCCTGCGCCGCCTCCTTGAGGTCCAGCATCACGGGCGCGCCGCCCTCACCGACACCGATCGGCACCCGCAGCCGCTCGGCCTGGGAGCGGGGGCGCCAGGTCCGGCTCACCTCGATGGAGGCCGCGTCCCCCAGGTTCAGCAGATCCGTGAACTCCAGGTTGGCCAGCAGCGGCTCGTCGTCGTCCCCGCCGGTCGCCATGTGCAGCGGGGCCAGCTGCCGGGCGAGCGCCTCCGCCGCCTCGTAACTCAGCAGGTCGGGCTCCCCGTCGTAGACGAGCCCCTGCCCCGACTCCAGCTGCAGCGACTGCGGCTGCACCACGACGGAGAGGCCGCCGCGCGCCCCCTGCACCTCGCCCGGTACGACCTCGATGACCGTCACGCCCTGCAGCCCCTCGGCCGAGGCGAGCACCGACATCGGGGGCACCGAATCGCCGTCCAGGACGACGACGATGTGCGGCTGCTCCAGGAGCGGCTGTCCGCCCGGCTGGAAGCGGGGGCGGCCGTCGAGACGGGCCGCCAGCTGCTGTTCCAGCTCCAGGACGCTGCCGGTGATCAGACGCCGGCTGCCGGCACCGTCGACCGAACCCTTGTCCTGTACGTGGGGGAGCCACTTCGCCCACTCCCACTGCGGGGCCGCCTCGGCGCCCGCCGCGACCCCGATCACCAGGTCCTCGGGGGAGTGCAGCGAGGCCAGCGCACCCACCATCGCCCGCGCCGAGGAGCGCGCGGACTCCGCGTGCCCGCTGATCGTCAGGTGGTAGAACGCCCGCAGCGACACGGCCATGGGCAGGCCGTCCAGCGTGGAGTGCGTCGTCAGGAACTGCTGCATCGCCCCGGCCGTCAGCGGCTCCAGCTCCTCGACCGGCGCCGTCTCGGGCGCGACGAGCGGGGTGGCCAGCTCCTGGCTGCCCAGACCGATGCGCACCTGCGCGAAGTCGGGGTCGGCGACCCGCCGCTCCCACACCCGGCTGCCCTCGGCGACGAGCGCCCACAGCTGCTCGGGCGAGGGGTGCAGATAGAACTGTGCGTCACGCTGCTTGCGCGCCGTCTTCACCACCGTGCGCCGGGTCTGCGTCAGGTACTTCAGATAGTCCCGCCGCATGTCCGCGAGCTGACCCTGGGTGCCCCGCCGGAATCGCACCATCATCGCGATGGCCATGGCGACCGTGGAGGCGATCATGATCACGCCCATGATCCGCATGATCGGGTTCGGCGTCATGAAGAAGAAGACGACCGAACCACCCATGCCCAGCATCGGCAGGAGCTGCATGAGCATGCCCTCCTGCTGGCCCCGGGGCAGCTCCGGCGGAGGTTGCAACTGCACCTGCTCGACCGGCACTTCGGAGGGCAGGGCCCGCGGTGGGCGCTTGACGACGATCTGGCTCACAGCTCACCAATTCCCTTGCCGGACGGAAGTGTTCCTATCGGCGCCCCCGTGGCGACGGGCTCCATCCGCGGGATGGATCCTACTGGCGGAGCGGGGGCACCATGGCGGTAGGGTGTCGCGATGCGTATACGCATCCGCTAACTACCGCAAGAAGGCGGTCATTCGGGACGCGGGGCGGGATCAGCCGTCCCGAGGGGTGTTTCCGGCAGAAGTTCCAGAACGGCACACACCGGTTCCGGAGCGACGGCGGGACACCCCCGGCAGCACGGACGCACAGCGCTGCGGCGCAATGGTGCCAAGGCGCAAAGGCCCAAAGGCACAAAGGCACGAAGGTCCAGAGCAACAGGGGGAGCAGCAGGTGACAATGACGGCCCAAGCGGCAGCCACCACGGCAGGCCGGCCGAGTCACGGGGTCGCGTCCGGCAACGGCACGGGCTTCTGCCGGGTCACAGTCGTCGCACCCGACAGCCGGGTCGACGTCGCGTTGCCCGAGGACGTGCCCGTCGCCGATCTCTACCCCGAGATCCTCCGGCTCTCCGGGCAGAGCCCCGCCCCCGGCGCCCCCGTCGGCTACCACCTCGTACGCCGCGACGGCACCGTCCTGGACAGCGCCCGTACGCTGGCCGGCCACCGCATCCTCGACGGCGAGCTGCTCTCCCTGCGGCCCTTCGCCGAGTCGCTGCCGCCCGCCGTCTTCGACGACGTCTCCGACGCCGTCGCCACCGCCGTGGCCAAGGACCGCACCCTCTGGGGCGACACCCTCATGCGCGGCGCCGGCCTCTTCGGCGGATCCGTCCTGCTGAGCCTGCTGGGCTTCGTGCTGTGGACCGCCGACCCCCGCCACGACATGAACGGGCTGCCGGGCATCCTGGCCGCGGTCACCGCCGTACTCCTGCTCGCCATCGCCTGCGTACGCGCACGGGTCTACGACGACCGGGGCTCGGCCATCGCGCTGGGAACCGGTGCGCTGGTCAACGCGGCGGTCGCCGGTTCCGGACTGCTGTCGCTGAGCGCGGGCCAGGGCGTGGGGCGGCTGCAGTTCCTGCTCGCCTGCGCCGCCGTCCTGGTGGTGGCGGTCATCCTCATGATCGTCGCCCCCGGCGGCGACGGGCCCTTCGTCGCGTTCGTCTTCGCGAGCGCCACCGGCCTCGTGGTCACCTTCATCGCGATCACGGCGGAGCTGGCGCCCACCGAGGCCGCCGCCGTCTGCGCCCCCTTCGCCGTGGGCGCCCTGGCCTTCCTGCCCGGCCTCTCCACCCGCTTCGCCCGCCTTCCCATCGGCTTCGAACCGCCCCGCTCCGCGGTCGGCGACTACGGCACCTCCGAGCCGGCGCCCCAGGGCCCGGTCGACGCCGTACGGCTCGCCGCCCAGGCACGCCGCGGCCATGAGCTGCTCCTCGGCCTGGTCGGCGGCTGCGCGCTGGTGGCCGTGGCCGCCGCCGCGGTGCTCGGCTTCTCGGACAACGTCTGGGGCCAGCTGCTCGCCCTGGCCACCGGGGTCGCCATGCTGATGCGCGCCCACCTGTTCCGCTACACCGCACAGGTCGGCTGCACCCTCGCGGCGGGCCTCGGCTCCCTCGTGCTCCTGGGCATCGGCCTCTCCCTCAACCCGCCGCTCACCCTGGTGCGCGACGCCCTGAGGGGGGACGGCGCCGCACTGGACATCCGTACGGTGTGGCTCGCCGCCGCGGTCGCGGGCGTCGCCGCCCTGATCACCGCGATCGGCCTGATCGTGCCGCGCAAGGGGGTCACCCCGTTCTGGGGCCGCTCCCTGGAGATCGCCGAGACGGTCGTCCTGCTCACCCTGCTGCCGCTCTGCCTGGCGGTCTTCGACGTCTACCGTTCGATCCGCGCCCTCACCAGCTGACCGCCCGAGTGGGCCGTCCGGGTGTGACCCGAATGGCTGGTACTCTGGCCAGTGGCCGTTTGTGTACGCCTCTCCGGGTCTTCCTGGGGACTGCGCTCATCGGACCTTCGCCTCCGAGTCACGGAAGCTCCCCTGAGATCAAGACCAGGGGCACTCGTGGGCGCTTCGAACATCAAGAGGAGTACGCGTGCCGCTCGACGCCGCTACGAAGAAGCAGATCATGTCCGACTTCGCGCAGAAGGAGGGCGACACCGGATCCCCCGAGGTCCAGGTCGCCATGCTTTCCCGCCGTATCTCGGACCTGACGGAGCACCTCAAGACGCACAAGCACGACCACCACTCCCGTCGTGGTCTGCTGATCCTGGTCGGCCAGCGTCGCCGCCTCCTGCAGTACCTGGCCAAGAAGGACATCCAGCGCTTCCGTGCGCTGGTCGACCGCCTCGGCATCCGCCGCGGTGCGGCCGGCGGCGCCAAGTAAGTACGCCGTGGAGAGGGAGCGGTTCCCGCGTCTGAGGGGACCGCTCCCTTTGCCGTACGTGCACGACCGGTGTCAAGCTCAGTAACCTGTACACCGGAACACCCGTAACACCGCAAGACCCGCAACACCGCACACACGAGGGAGAGGCGCAGCGACGCCGCCGCCGGTCCTCGGTAGTGGCCCCCGGGAACATGCCCGGGAGCTTCGATCGAAGACCGGCCCGCACACACGGTGCGCTTCTCCCGCACCGTCCTCCGCCATACGGGCGAGAGGACGAAAGACGACGAGTATGGAGAAATCACTAGTGGAGAACGAGACCCACTACGCCGAGGCCGTTATCGACAACGGAACCTTCGGCACCCGCACCATCCGCTTCGAGACGGGCCGCCTGGCCAAGCAGGCCGCCGGCTCCGCCGTCGCGTACCTGGACGACGACACCATGGTGCTGTCGGCCACCACCGCTTCCAAGCGGCCCAAGGAGAACCTCGACTTCTTCCCCCTCACGGTGGACGTCGAGGAGCGGCAGTACGCGGCCGGCAAGATCCCCGGCTCCTTCTTCCGCCGTGAGGGCCGGCCCTCCGAGGACGCGATCCTCACCTGCCGCCTGATCGACCGCCCGCTGCGCCCCTCCTTCAAGAAGGGCCTGCGCAACGAGATCCAGATCGTCGAGACGATCATGGCGCTCAACCCCGACCACCTGTACGACGTGGTCGCGATCAACGCCGCCTCCTGCTCCACCATCCTGGCGGGCCTGCCCTTCTCCGGCCCGATCGGCGCCACCCGCGTCGCCCTGATCAAGGGCCAGTGGGTCGCGTTCCCGACGCACACCGAGCTCGAGGACGCCGTCTTCGACATGGTCGTCGCCGGTCGCGTCCTGGAGGACGGCGACGTCGCGATCATGATGGTCGAGGCCGAGGCCACCGAGAAGACCATCCAGCTCGTCGCGGACGGCGCCGAGGCTCCCACCGAGGAGATCGTCGCCGCCGGTCTGGACGCCTCGAAGCCCTTCATCAAGGCGCTCTGCAAGGCCCAGTCCGACCTCGCCTCCAAGGCCGCCAAGCCGGTCGGCGAGTTCCCGGTCTTCCTGGACTACCAGGACGACGTCTTCGAGGCGCTCGCCAAGGCCGTCACCTCCGAGCTGACGCAGGCGCTCACCATCGCCGGCAAGCAGGACCGCGAGGCCGAGCTGGACCGCGTCAAGGAGATCGCCGCAGAGAAGCTCCTCCCGGCCTTCGAAGGCCGCGAGAAGGAGATCTCCGCCGCGTACCGCTCGCTGACCAAGCACCTGGTCCGCGAGCGCGTCATCAAGGACAAGGTCCGCATCGACGGCCGCGGCGTCACGGACATCCGTACGCTGGCCGCCGAGGTCGAGGCCATCCCGCGCGTGCACGGCTCGGCGCTCTTCGAGCGTGGCGAGACCCAGATCCTGGGCGTCACCACCCTCAACATGCTCCGTATGGAGCAGCAGCTGGACACCCTCTCCCCGGTGACCCGCAAGCGCTACATGCACAACTACAACTTCCCGCCGTACTCCGTCGGCGAGACCGGCCGCGTGGGCTCGCCCAAGCGCCGCGAGATCGGCCACGGAGCGCTCGCCGAGCGCGCCATCGTGCCGGTTCTCCCCTCGCGCGAGGAGTTCCCCTACGCGATCCGCCAGGTCTCCGAGGCGCTGGGCTCCAACGGCTCGACGTCCATGGGCTCGGTCTGCGCCTCCACCATGTCGCTGCTGAACGCCGGTGTGCCCCTCAAGGCCGCCGTCGCCGGTATCGCCATGGGCCTGATCTCGCAGGAGATCGACGGCAAGACCCACTACGTCGCCCTCACCGACATCCTCGGTGCGGAGGACGCCTTCGGCGACATGGACTTCAAGGTCGCCGGTACGAAGCAGTTCGTGACCGCGCTCCAGCTCGACACCAAGCTCGACGGCATCCCCGCCTCGGTCCTGGCCGCCGCGCTGAAGCAGGCCCGTGACGCGCGTCTGCACATCCTGGACGTCATGAACGAGGCCATCGACGTCCCGGACGAGATGTCCCCGAACGCCCCGCGGATCATCACCGTCAAGATCCCCGTGGACAAGATCGGTGAGGTCATCGGCCCCAAGGGCAAGATGATCAACCAGATCCAGGAGGACACCGGCGCCGACATCACGATCGAGGACGACGGCACCATCTACATCGGTGCCCAGCAGGGTTCGCAGGCCGAGGCCGCCCGCGCCACGATCAACGCGATCGCCAACCCGACCATGCCGGAGGTCGGCGAGCGCTACCTGGGTACGGTCGTCAAGACGACCACCTTCGGTGCGTTCGTCTCGCTCATGCCGGGCAAGGACGGCCTGCTGCACATCTCGCAGATCCGCAAGCTCGCCGGTGGCAAGCGCGTGGAGAACGTCGAGGACGTGCTCGGCGTCGGCGCCAAGGTCCAGGTCGAGATCGCCGAGATCGACTCCCGCGGCAAGCTCTCCCTCATCCCCGTCATCGAGGGTGAAGAGGACGAGACGAAGGACGACACCGACAAGTGACGTCCCGTAGTTCCGCGACGACGGCCCGCACCTCCTCGGAGGCGCGGGCCGTCGCCCGTACCCAAACGCTTCTCAAGGGCAGCAACGGCATCGGAACGGTCCGCCGGACCGTCCTCCCCGGCGGTCTGCGGATCGTCACCGAGACCCTGCCCTCCGTCCGGTCCGCCACCTTCGGCATCTGGGCCAACGTCGGATCACGCGACGAGACGCCCACCCTGAACGGCGCGACCCACTACCTCGAACACCTCCTCTTCAAGGGCACCGCCAAGCGCACAGCCCTCGACATCTCCTCCGCGATCGACGCGGTCGGCGGCGAGATGAACGCCTTCACGGCGAAGGAGTACACCTGCTACTACGCGCGGGTCCTCGACACCGACCTGCCGCTCGCCATCGACGTGGTCTGCGACATGCTGACCGGCTCGCTGATCGCCCCCGAGGACGTCGACGCCGAGCGCGGCGTCATCCTCGAAGAGATCGCGATGACCGAGGACGACCCGGGCGACTGCGTGCACGACCTGTTCGCGCACACCATGCTCGGCGACACCCCCCTCGGCCGCCCGGTCCTCGGCACCGTCGACACGATCAACGCCCTGAACCGGGGCCAGATCGCCCGCTTCTACAAGAAGCACTACGACCCCACGCACCTGGTCGTCGCCGCCGCCGGCAACGTCGACCACGCCACGGTCGTACGCCAGGTCCGCCGCGCCTTCGAGCGTGCCGGGGCCCTCTCCCGTACGGACGCCGTCCCCATGGCGCCCCGCGAGGGCTCCCGCACCCTGCGCACCGCAGGCAAGGTGGAGCTGCTGAACCGCAAGACCGAGCAGGCCCACGTGGTCCTCGGCATGCCCGGCCTCGCCCGCACCGACGACCGCCGCTGGGCGCTCGGCGTCCTCAACACCGCCCTCGGCGGCGGAATGAGCTCACGCCTCTTCCAGGAGGTACGGGAGAAGCGCGGCCTCGCCTACAGCGTGTACTCGTACACCTCGGGCTTCGCCGACTGCGGCCTCTTCGGCGTCTACGCGGGCTGCCGGCCCAGCCAGGTCCACGACGTCCTGAAGATCTGCCGCGACGAGCTGGACCGGGTCGCCGCCCACGGCCTGGACGACGACGAGATCACCCGCGCCATCGGCCAGCTCTCCGGCTCCACCGTCCTCGGCCTGGAGGACACCGGCGCGCTGATGAACCGTATCGGCAAGAGCGAGCTGTGCTGGGGCGAGCAGATGTCGGTCGACGACATGCTGGCCCGCATCGCGGAGGTCACCCCCGACGACGTACGGGAGGTGGCGGGCGAGCTCCTCACCCACCGCCCCTCGCTCTCGGTCATCGGCCCGCTCAAGGACAAGCAGGCGGACCGCCTCCACGAAGCGGTCTCCTAACCCCTTAAGGAATCAAGATGAGCAAGCTGCGCGTAGCCGTTCTCGGTGCGAACGGCCGGATCGGCTCCGAGGCCGTACGAGCCGTCGAGGCCGCCGACGACCTGGAGCTGGTGGCGGCCCTGGGCCGGGGCGACAAGCTGGAGGCCCTCGCCGAGGCGGGAGCCCAGGTCGCCGTCGAGCTGACCACCCCCGCATCGGTGATGGGCAACCTCGACTTCTGTGTCCGGCACGGCATCCACGCCGTCGTCGGCACGACGGGCTGGACCGACGAACGGCTCGCGCAGCTCAACGCCTGGCTGGAGAACTCCCCGGAGACCGGCGTCCTCATCGCCCCGAACTTCTCCATCGGCGCGGTCCTGACCATGAAGTTCGCGGAGCAGGCCGCCCGCTACTTCGAGTCCGTCGAGGTCGTCGAGCTCCACCACCCCAACAAGGTCGACGCCCCCTCCGGCACCGCCACCCGCACCGCCCAGCTCATCGCGGCGGCCCGCGCGAAGGCGGGCAGCGCCCCTCAGCCGGACGCCACGACCACCGCCCTGGACGGCGCCCGCGGCGCGGACGTCGACGGCGTCCCGGTCCATGCGATCCGCCTCCGCGGGCTGCTGGCCCACCAGGAAGTGCTGCTCGGCGGCGAGGGCGAGACCCTCACCATCCGCCACGACTCCCTCCACCACAGCAGCTTCATGCCGGGCATCCTGCTCGGCGTGCGCCGCGTGGTGACCATTCCCGGCCTCACCTTCGGCCTGGAACACTTCCTCGACCTGAACTGACTGGGCCCCCATGCGCGCGAAGATCACCTACTTCATCACCGCCGCCGTCCTGGTCTTCTACTTCGTCCTGGTCGGCGGCCGCGGTCTGATGCTCATCCGGCACGGCACGCTGCTCACGGTCACGTTCGGCGTAGCCGTGCTGATCCTGCCGGTGATCGGCGTCTGGTTCCTCTGGAAGAACACCCAGTTCGCCCGGCGCGCCAACGCCCTGGCCGCCGAGCTGGAGGCGGAGGGCGGCCTGCCGGTCGACGACCTGCTCCGCACCCCGTCCGGCCGCATCGACCGGGACTCCGCCGACGCGGTCTTCACCAAGCGCCGCGAGGAGACCGAGGACGCCCCGGACGACTGGCGCACCTGGTTCAGGCTGGCGGTCGCCTACCAGGACGCGAGGGACACCCCAAGAGCCCGCAAGGCCATGCAGAGAGCAATCGCGCTGCGTACTTCAAGCCCGTCCGGCGTTTGAGGACATCTTTCACGCTGTACGCAGGTGAGCCCGGGACCCCACAAGGGCCCCGGGCTCACTCACGTCTCACGGCAACGGCTCACCCGTGCCGATACTCATCCGCCCAAGCCTCAACCGCATCCGTGGCCCGCTCGAACGCCTCATCACGCCCGAGGAAGTCCGCGTTGTGGTCGGACGTCAGCGGCGGCAGCGTCTCCCCGTTCTGCCGGACCACGATCAGGGCCTGGCCCTGCACCGTACGGGGCAGCCCCAGCCACTTGACGGGCTGCTGGACCGTACGGACGGAGGCGGTGGCCCCCCACGGCACTGTGGTGGTCCGGAAGAACCCCACGCGCCGCACACCGTGCCGACTGACCCACGCGCCGACGCGCAGGAGCCGCAGGGCGGCACCGATCAGCGCACCGGCCAGCAGCAGGCACACCACGGCACCGGAAGGCGCTCCGGCGAAAGCGATGATCATCGCCGCGAGCAGAACGAACGACGCCAGCAACAACACACCGGCCGCCGCCGCGACCCGCCACGGGCCGGGGCGGTAGGGCCGCCGCCAGCTGTCGTGGTCGTCGAACGGCAGCGCAACGTCCTCCGCGCTCGCATCGAATGCGCGGTCGGCCGTCAGAAAGGGCAGGGGCACGACTCATCCTCACTCACAAGCACGCTCGATTGCTGTGCCCGGTGAGGCTACCGAGGCCGCCCCCGCCCAGACCACCCCAGGGGGTCCGTACGAGTAGTTCAGCGGCCCTGGGACGTACTCAGCGCCCCTGGGACGCTTCGGACTGCTTGCCGTGCGAGGCGGACTGCCCGGAGTCGAGCGCCGGAAGGCCCAGCAGCAGCGAGCCCACGAGCCCGGCGACCACGGTCAGCCCGATCAGCGAGCGCCCCAGCAGCTCGGGAACGCTGGCACGGACGGCAGGAGGGGGAGTGACGTTGCTGCGGAACCGGTCGGACTCGGCGACGAACGAGAACGGGACGGATTCACGCCGGCGGAACATGAGGAAACTCTCCTTGATCTGTGTGACGGGTGCTGCTAATGAGTCAGACGTACGAAGGGCCGGATCGGTGCCCCGAATCGCCGTTGCGTTTCAAGGACTCCACGAACGGCTGCCCGACTCACTTGCTTGCATGCAAGCAACGGGTGCATGCGTGCAAGCAAGTGACCCGTAAAGTGGTCGCCGCCCGAGCGCCGCCCCTGGAAGGACCCCCGCCGGTGACCGACACCCCCGAACCCGCAAAGCCCCACTTCCGTAGCGATGTCACCGTTGACCTGGTGAAAAGCGCCGCGGGCGACGCGGACGTGCTCTTCGCCGCCCGGGTCTCCACCGCCGGCGAGCAGTCGCTGGAAGAGGTCACCAAGGACCCGGAACGGTCCAAGGGGCTGATCAACTACCTCATGCGGGACCGGCACGGCAGCCCGTTCGAGCACAACTCGATGACCTTCTTCATCAGCGCCCCGATCTTCGTCTTCCGCGAGTTCATGCGGCACCGCGTGGGCTGGTCGTACAACGAGGAATCGGGCCGCTACAGGGAGCTGGAGCCGGTCTTCTACGTCCCCGGAACCTCCCGCAAGCTGGTCCAGCAGGGCCGCCCCGGCAAGTACGAGTTCGTCGAGGGCACCGAGGAGCAGTACGACCTCACGACCCGCGCCATGGAGGACTCCTACCGGGCCTCGTACGCCGCCTACCAGGAGATGCTCGCGGCAGGCGTGGCCCGCGAGGTCGCCCGCGCGGTCCTCCCGGTCGGTCTCTTCTCGACGATGTACGCCACGTGCAACGCGCGCTCCCTGATGCACTTCCTCGGCCTGCGCACCCAGCACGAGCTGGCGAAGGTCCCGTCCTTCCCGCAGCGCGAGATCGAGATGGTCGGCGAGCAGATGGAAGCCCACTGGGCGCAGCTCATGCCGCTCACTCATGCGGCCTTCAACAAAAATGGACGAGTAGCCCCGTAAGCGGTGTCCGTATTGCGGCGTTTCGAGAAGTTCATCTAGGCTGATCAAACGGACCCGGCACTGCTTGAACCCCCGAGCAGGCAGTGCCGGGCTCCTCTTCCCCGTCCCCCCGAGGGGGGACCACGCGCTGAGCAGCGAGTAGCGTGTTACCCATGGCTCCGATCTCCACTCCGCAGACCCCCTTCGGGCGGGTCCTCACCGCTATGGTCACGCCCTTCACGGCGGACGGCGCTCTCGACCTCGACGGCGCCCAGCGGCTCGCCGCCCATCTGGTGGACGCAGGCAACGACGGACTGATCGTCAACGGCACCACCGGTGAGTCCCCGACCACCAGTGACGCGGAGAAGGACCAGCTCGTACGGGCGGTGCTCGAAGCGGTCGGAGACCGGGCGCACGTGGTCGCCGGCATCGGCACCAACGACACCCGCCACAGCGTCGACCTCGCCCGCACGGCCGAGCGCACCGGCGCCCACGGGCTCCTCGCCGTCACGCCGTACTACAACAAGCCGCCGCAGGAAGGCCTCCTGCGGCACTTCACGGCCATCGCCGACTCCACCGGCCTGCCCGTGATGCTGTACGACATCCCCGGCCGCAGCGGGGTCCCGATCGACACGGAGACCCTCGTACGGCTGGCCGACCACCCGCGGATCGTCGCCAACAAGGACGCCAAGGGAGACCTGGGCCGCGCCAGCTGGGCCATCGCCCAGTCCGGCCTCGCCTGGTACTCCGGCGACGACATGCTCAACCTCCCGCTCCTCTCGGTCGGCGCGGTCGGCTTCGTCTCCGTCGTGGGCCACATGGTCACCCCCGACCTGCGGGCGCTGATCGAGGCCCACCTGAGCGGCGACGTCCAGAAGGCCACCGAGATCCACCAGAAGCTGCTCCCGGTCTTCACGGGCATGTTCCGCACCCAGGGCGTGATCACGACCAAGGCCGCGCTGACGCTCCAGGGCCTCCCGGCCGGACCGCTGCGCCTGCCCCTGGTGGAACTCACCGCCCAGGAGACGGCCCAGCTCAAGATCGACCTGGCCGCCGGCGGGGTACAGCTGTAACCACAGACTTCACAACTGAATGACGGAACGAGCGAGGCACCTCGCGAGAGCACGACCCCAGACAACAGCAAGTGCACGAATGACATGCGCGCCACGTGCCTCAGCGGTACGTGGCGCGTGTGGTTAAGGAGAGTCTTTTGAGCCATCCGCACCCTGAACTCGGCACCCCCCCGAAGCTCCCCAAGGGCGCCCTGCGGGTCACCCCGCTCGGCGGCCTGGGCGAGATCGGCCGCAACATGACGGTCTTCGAGTACGGCGGCCGCCTGCTCATCGTCGACTGCGGCGTCCTCTTCCCCGAGGAGGAGCAGCCGGGCATCGACCTGATCCTGCCGGACTTCACCACGATCCGGGACCGCCTGGACGACATCGAGGGCATCGTCCTCACGCACGGCCACGAGGACCACATCGGTGGTGTCCCGTACCTGCTGCGTCTGAAGGCGGACATCCCGCTGATCGGTTCGAAGCTGACCCTCGCGCTCATCGAGGCGAAGCTCCAGGAGCACCGCATCCGCCCGTACACCCTCGAAGTCACCGAGGGCCAGCGCGAGCGCATCGGCGTCTTCGACTGCGAGTTCATCGCGGTCAACCACTCGATCCCGGACGCCCTCGCGGTCGCCATCCGCACCCCCGCGGGCATGGCCGTGGCCACCGGTGACTTCAAGATGGACCAGCTCCCGCTGGACGGCCGTCTCACCGACCTGCACGCGTTCGCCCGGCTGAGCGAGGAGGGCATCGACCTTCTCCTCTCCGACTCCACGAACGCCGAGGTCCCCGGCTTCGTACCGCCCGAGCGGGACATCTCCAACGTCCTGCGCACGGTCTTCGCCAACGCGCAGAAGCGCATCATCGTGGCGAGCTTCGCCAGCCATGTGCACCGCATCCAGCAGATCCTGGACGCCGCCCACGAGTACGGCCGCAGGGTCGCCTTCGTCGGCCGCTCGATGGTCCGCAACATGGGCATCGCCCGTGACCTCGGCTACCTGAAGGTCCCCGCGGGCCTGGTGGTCGACGTCAAGACCCTCGACGACCTCCCGGACGACGAGGTCGTGCTGGTCTGCACGGGCTCGCAGGGCGAGCCGATGGCGGCCCTCTCCCGGATGGCCAACCGCGACCACCAGATCCGGATCGTTCCCGGCGACACGGTGATCCTGGCGTCGTCCCTCATCCCCGGCAACGAGAACGCGGTCTACCGCGTGATCAACGGCCTGACCCGCTGGGGCGCCAACGTCGTCCACAAGGGCAACGCCAAGGTCCACGTCTCGGGCCACGCCTCGGCCGGCGAGCTGCTGTACTTCTACAACATCTGCAAGCCGAAGAACCTGATGCCGGTCCACGGCGAATGGCGCCACCTGCGGGCCAACGCCGAGCTGGGAGCCCTCACGGGCGTGCCCAAGGACCACATCGTCATCGCCGAGGACGGCGTGGTCGTCGACCTCATCGACGGCAAGGCCAAGATCGTCGGCAAGGTCCAGGCCGGTTACGTGTACGTCGACGGCCTCTCCGTCGGCGACGTCACCGAGACCTCCCTCAAGGACCGCCGCATCCTCGGTGACGAGGGCATCATCTCGGTCTTCATCGTGGTCGACAGCTCCTCCGGCAAGATCGTGGGCGGCCCCCACATCCAGGCCCGGGGCTCCGGCATCGACGACAGCGCGTTCGTCGGCGTCACCCCGAAGATCCAGGAAGCCCTGGACAAGCAGGCACAGGACGGCGTCATGGAGCCCCACCAGCTCCAGCAGATGGTCCGCCGCGTCGTCGGCAAGTGGGTGTCCGACACCTACCGCCGGCGCCCGATGATCCTCCCGGTCGTCGTCGAGGTCTGACCCTCCTGACCAGCCCGTACGGGAGCGGGGCCCCTCGATTTGCATCGGGGCGCCCCGCTCCAGTACGTTTACGGCTCCGCTCGACCGGGAAGCACCGCGCGCACTCGTGCGCCGGAGACACCCCGACGGGGCGGGAATTCCGACTCAGAATCTCTGATAAAGTCGGATCCGCCGAAAGGCAAGGCCACTCCACAGGCCACCGGAAATCGAATTCGGACCGGAAACGGAACGGAAAAGAGTCTGGTAAAGTTGGAACCGCCGGAAAGGGAAAACGCGAAAGCGAAGAACCTCGAAAGCGAAAACCGCTTGACCCGCTTCGACCGGGAATCGGACACGAAAGAGTCTGATAG
>NZ_BMUG01000005.1 GCF_014650075.1 Streptomyces microflavus
GTCGCGACGCAGGCCGCGTTCGCCGCCTCGTACACCACGAAGTCCCGGGTCTCCAAGGGAGTCCCGGTCATCACGGTCAAGCCGAACTCGGCCCCCGTCGAGCCGGCCGCTGCCGCCGGCGCCGTGGAGGCCCTGTCGGTGTCGTTCGGTGCGACCGCGACGGGCACGAAGGTCACCGCACGCACGCCGCGTGAGTCGACCGGGCGCCCCGAGCTGACCGAGGCCGCGATCGTCGTCTCCGGTGGCCGTGGCGTCAACGGTGCGGAGAACTTCCCCCTCATCGAGGCCCTCGCGGACAGTCTGGGTGCCGCGGTGGGTGCCTCGCGTGCGGCGGTCGACGCGGGCTGGTACCCGCACACCTCCCAGGTCGGCCAGACCGGCAAGTCCGTCTCCCCGCAGCTGTACATCGCCTCGGGTATCTCGGGTGCGATCCAGCACCGGGCCGGGATGCAGACCTCGAAGACGATCGTCGCGATCAACAAGGACGCCGAGGCCCCGATCTTCGACCTCGTCGACTACGGCGTCGTTGGCGACCTCTTCACCGTCGTCCCCCAGCTCACCGAAGAGATCAACACCCGCAAGGGCTGAACCCCCAGCAATACCCGTCCTGGGCCGCACGGTGCACCCCACCGCGCGGCCCAGCGCCGTTCCGGGCCACCATTGACGCAGGTCGAGCGGCCTTATAACTTCACTATACGGATTGTTGATTCCGGGAAGCGGAAACAGCGAGAGCGTGGAGGGTACGGTCATGGGTCAGCAGGAGAAGGTGGCAACGAGCCTCGCCGGCACGGTCAGCGAGGAGATCAGCGCCTCCCTCACGGCGGTCGACGCGGAACTCGCCCGCCGCTACCCGGGAGACCCCGGCACCCGCCAGCCCGTGCACACCGTCTACGTACCCGGCGATGTCTTCGAGCCCGGCACCCTCCGCTCCTGGGGCGACCAGGCGCTGGCCGCCCTCGACGAACACGCCCCCGACGCCGCGTCCTTCGCCGCCGTCCTCGGCATCCCCGAGGAGCTGGCCGGCCCCGTCCACGACCGCGTACGCGCGAAGCTGAGCCGCGAGCCAGTCGAGGACCTGCGCATCGACTTCGAGGACGGCTACGGCCCCCGCCCGGACGCCGAGGAGGACGAGGCCGCGGCCCGCGCCGCCCGGCTGGTCTCACAGGCGTACGCCAACGGCACCGCGGCCCCGTACATGGGCATCCGGATGAAGTGCATGGAGGCCGCCGTACGGGACCGGGGGATCCGCACCACCGACGTCTTCCTCACCGGCCTGATGGCGGCGGGCGGGCTCCCCGAGGGGCTCGTGCTGACCCTGCCGAAGGTGACGTACCCCGAGCAGGTCACCGCCTTCGTCCAGCTCCTGGAAGCCTTCGAGAAGGCGCACGGCCTCGACGCCGGGCGCATCGGCTTCGAGATCCAGATCGAGACCAGCCAGTCCATCCTCGCCGCCGACGGGACCGCCGCCGTCGCTCGCATGATCGACGCCGCGCAGGGCCGGGCGACCGGGCTGCACTACGGCACCTTCGACTACAGCGCCTGCGTCGGGGTCAGCGCCGCGTACCAGGCCAGCGACCACCCGGCCGCCGACCACGCCAAGGCCGTCATGCAGGTCGCCGCCGCGGGCACCGGCGTACGCGTCTCCGACGGCTCCACCAACGTCCTGCCCGTCGGCCCGACCGCTCAGGTCCACGAGGCCTGGCGGCTCCACTACGGCCTCACCCGCCGCGCTCTTGCCCGCGCGTACTACCAGGGCTGGGACATGCACCCCGGGCACCTGCCGACGCGTTACGCGGCCGTCTACACCTTCTACCGGGAGGGTCTGGAGCCCGCCGCCGCCCGGCTCGCCGCGTACGTCGCCAAGGCCGGCGGTGACGTCATGGACGAGCCCGCCACCGCCAAGGCCCTCAGCGGCTACCTGCTGCGCGGCATCGACTGCGGCGCGCTCGACACCGCCGAGGTCGCCCGGCTGACCGGCCTGACCCGCGCCGACCTGGACGCGTTCGCCTCGCCGCGCCGGGGCGACCTGACGGTCACCGCTCCGTAGGGGCCCCTCAGTGGTCGTCGCGCCCCGGCGGTACGGCCAGTCCGGCCGGGGTGTGCAGGCCCGCGACGGGCAGGGTGCGCTGGCCTCCGCGCATCGGCAGCTTCACCACCCGGTCGTTGTTGAAGTCCGCGATGTACAGCGTGCCTTCCGGGTCGAAGGCGAGACCGTACGGGGAGTTGAGGCCGGTCACCGGAGCGGTCCGCTGCGGTCCGCCGCCCGCCGGCAGCACCACCACGCGGTCGTTCCCGCTGTCGGAGACGTACAGATCCCCGCGCCGGTCGAAGGCGAGTCCGGTCGGCTGGGAGAGGCCGGTGGCGGGCACGGTCGTCTGCGGACCGCCGTCGGCGGGGATCCTCACCACGCGGTCGTTGACGAAGTCCGCGACGAAGAGGTTGCCCGCGCCGTCCAGCGCCAGACCGTTGGGGTGGAGCAGCCCGGTGGTGGGGACGGTGACCTGCCCGCTCCCGTCAGCGGGGACCTTCACCACGCGGTCGTTGAAGCTGTCGGCGATGTAGAGCGTCCCGGCCGCGTCCAGCGCGAGACCGATCGGTCGGGAGAGACCGGTGGTCGGGACGACGGTCTGCGGGCCGCCGTCCCCGGGCACCCGGACGACCCGGTTGTTGCCGGTGTCGGCGATGTACAGGTCTCCCGAGGCGTCGAGGACCATCCCGGTCGGACGGGTCAGGCCGTCGGCCGCGACCGTGGTCGGCTCGCCCCCGCCGGGCGGTACGCGCCGTACGTCGTTGTCGGCGTAGTCGGAGACGTACAGGGGTGCGGCGCCGTGCACCGGTGGGTGCCCCTCCGCCGCCCCGTCCGTCGCCGAGGCGAGCGGGGCCGTGCACAGCAGCATCAGCGCCGCCAGCCCCGCCGACCGCCACCGCAGACGCCTCCGGCCCGGCCCGCCGGGACCGCGGGGCCGGGTGATGGCTGTTGCCCCATGAATCATGGGTACGCACCTGTTCTGGATGCCCTGCCCGCTGCCGTACCGGCCCGGGGAGGGGAGAGGAACGGCGCATCCCGGTCCGCGCGGCACCGGGGGCGGGCGGAACGAGG
The DNA here is from genome assembly GCF_014650075.1 of Streptomyces microflavus. Lineage (GTDB taxonomy): Bacteria > Actinomycetota > Actinomycetes > Streptomycetales > Streptomycetaceae > Streptomyces > Streptomyces microflavus. The sequence continues at coordinate 3,101 of NZ_BMUG01000005.1, forward strand.
GACGCCACGGAGGTGACGGCCCGTCGTCCGGACCGGCCGCCCGGCGAGCCGGAGCGTGCCGTACGGTCCCGGGGCCGTCAGCGGCCGACGTTAGGAACCGCCCCCGCCGATGCGGTGGCACCACGCCTCGAGGGACCCGGCGGCCACCCCAACGGCCCCGGGCGCGGATCGGAGGCCCCCGGGGCCTCAGCTGTCCCGGCGGGCGGCAGCGCCCGTACGGGCACGGTAGGCCCGCATCTTGTGCCGGGCGCCGCACACGTCCATGTCGCACCAGAGGCCGTTCGACGACGGGGCCCGGTCGTAGAAGACCCAACGGCACTCCGGCGCCGCGCAGGCCTTGAGCCGGGCGGCGTGACGCCCGGTCAGGCCGTCCCGCAGCAGCGCTTCGAGCACCGTTCGTACGATCTCCGCCACCGGCCCGTCGGCGGCCGGGCGGAGGGCGAAGGTGCCGTCCGGGCGCACCACCGGGGCGCCCGCCACGGAGTGGATCAGCCGGTTGAGGGCGTCGAGCGCCTCGGGCGAGGTCCGCTCGACGAGGAACGCCCGTACGGTCTCCCGGGCCTCCGTGAGCGCCGCCAGCTCGGCCGGGGCGACCGCTGCGGGAAAGCCGCGCGCACGCAGCCACCCGCTCGCCGTCTCCGGCCGGGCGAACTCGTCCTCGCCGTGGAGATGGGTCGCCGTGTTGCAGAACGCCTCGACCGGTTCGAGTTCTGCGGGTGCCGGGTTCCGTCGCATGATCCCCACTTTATCAACGTTACCGACAAGCAGCTTGCTCTGGTAACGTCGAAAGTCCGGCAGGTTCTGCACCCGACAACAGGAGGCGTGTCATGAACGGGATTTTGACCAGGACATTCGAGACCCCGGACGGGACGGTCCGCTGGGACGTGCTGGGGGAGGGCGACCCGGTCGTCCTGCTCCACGGCACCCCGTTCTCGTCACGCATCTGGCGCGAGATCGCACCCGCGCTCGCCCAGGACCACCAGGTCTACGTCTTCGACCTGCTCGGCTTCGGGCAGTCCGAGCAGCGCGAGGGGCAGGATCTCCGGCTGGCCGCGCACACACGGGTGTTCACCGGGCTCCTGGACCACTGGGGGCTGGAGAGCCCGAGGGTGATCGCCCACGACATCGGCGGGGCCGTGGCGCTGCGGGCGCTGCTGCTGGAGGGTGCGCGGTACGCCGACCTCACCCTGGTCGACGCGGTGGGCTGCGGTGACTGGGGAACCGGCCTGTTCCGGCTCGTACGGGAGAACGCGCACCTCTTCGAGCAGCTCCCCGTCTACGCGCACGAGGCGCTGGCCGAGAGTCACCTTCGCTTCGCGAGCCACTCCGGCTACCGGCCGGACGTCCTGGCCGCCCATCTCGACCCGTGGCGCGGCGAAGAGGGCAGGGCGGCGTACTACCGCCAGTACCGGCAGCTGGAGCAGGCCGCCACCGACGAGTTCCAGCACCTGCTGGGGTCAGTGCCGGTGCCGACCCGGATCATCTGGGGGCGCGAGGACGGATTCCTGCCCCCGCCCTTCGCCGAGCAGCTGCACGAGCTGATCCCGCACTCCGAGCTGCACTGGGTGGAGGGGGCGGGGCACGCGACCCCTGAGGACGCGCCCGCGCGGCTCCTGGCCCTGCTCACCCGGGAGTTCCGCGCGGGTGCCTGACAGCGGTCAGGCGGGCGGCAGTTCGCCCGAACCGCGCGGGATCAGCGTGGTCGGCAGCTCCACCCGGGCCGGGGCGTGGTCCGCGCCGTCGAGCCGGCGGAAGAGGTGCTCGGCGGCGGTCCTGCCGACGGCCGCCGCGTCCTGCGAGATGACGGTGATGCCGAGGAGATCGGCCAGCTCGATGTCGTCGAACCCGACCAGCGCCACGGGCCGGTCCTGCTCCGCGATCACCCGGACCGCCGTCACCGTCACCCGGTTGTTCCCCGCGAAGAGCGCGGTGACGGGCTCGGGCCCGCCGAGCATCGCCTCGGCGGCCGCCCGGACCCGGCCGGGCTCGGTGGAGCCGAGCGAGACCCAGGAGTCCTCGACGGTGATCCCCGCGTCCGTCATGGCCGCGTGGTAGCCGCGCAGGCGCTCGGTGGCGGTGTGGATACGGGGCTGGTCGCCGATGAACCCGATCCTGCGGTGGCCGTGGGCGATGAGGTGGGCCACGCCCTCCCGGGAGCCGCCGAAGCTGTCGGAGAGCACCATGTCCGCGTCGACCCGGCCCGCCGGGCGGTCCACGAAGACCGTGGCGATGCCCGCCTTGATCTCCGGCTCCAGATACCGGTGGTCGTCGCCCGCCGGGATCACGATCAGACCGTCCACGCGGCGGGCGCACAGGGCCAGCACGAGTTCCTGCTCACGCTCGGGGTCCTCGGCGCTGGAGCCGTTGATGAGCAGGGCCCCGTGCGCGCGGGCCACCTCCTCCACGGCGCGGCTCAGCGGGCCGTAGAAGGGGTCCGCCAGATCCTCCAGGACCAGGCCGATGGAGGCCGTACGCCCCTTGCGCAGCACGCGGGCGCTGTCGTTGCGGCGGAAGCCCAGCGCGTCGATCGCCTCCTGCACGCGGCGCTCGGTGTCGGGCGTGACGCCGGGCTCGCTGTTCACCACCCGGGAGACCGTCTTGAGGCCCACTCCGGCGCGGGCGGCCACGTCCTTCATGGTCGGCCGGTTGCCGTAACGGGTCTCGGAATGACGGGTGGTCCGGTCCACAGTGCGCTGTCCTGTCGTCGGATACGGGCGAGGGCGGGCGGGGTGACGGTAGGCGATTCGGGCGGTATTCGGGCGGCATACGGGCACCTCCGGACGGTCCGCGGAGCCTGCTGCGGAGGTGAACGGAGGCTGTGGCGTCGAGCATAGGCCCTGGACAACGTTGTCAACGCAATGGAGACTGTTGCAGACTATTGACTGAACCCGCAGGTCCCGCCCTTCACTCATCCGGAGAAGCCACACCGATGCATACCGACCTCGTCGCCGCGCTCGACATCGGCGGCACCAAGATCGCCGGCGCGCTGGTCGACGGCGGTGGAACCCTCCTCGTACGGGCGCAGCGGCCGACGCCCGCCCGGGAGGGTGCCGAGGCGGTCATGGGCGCCGTGGACGAGGTGCTCGGCGAGCTGACGGCCTCACCGCTGTGGGAGCGCGCGGGCTCCGCCGGGATCGGCAGCGCGGGCCCCGTCGACGCGGCCGCGGGCACGGTCAGCCCCGTCAACGTCCCCGGCTGGCGCGACTTCCCGCTGGTGGAGCGGGTGCAGAAGACGATCGGCGGGCTGCCCGTCGCCCTGGTCGGCGACGGGGTCGCGATGACGGCGGCCGAGCACTGGCTCGGGGCGGCGCGCGGCTACGACAACGCGCTCTGCCTCGTCGTGTCGACGGGCGTCGGCGGCGGCCTCGTCCTCGGCGGCACCCTGCACCCGGGCCCCTCCGGCAACGCCGGGCACATCGGCCACATCAGCGTCGACCTGGACGGCGACCTGTGCCCGTGCGGCGCGCGCGGCTGCGTCGAGCGCATCGCCAGCGGCCCGAACATCGCGCGCCGGGCCCTGGAGGGCGGCTGGCTCCCCGGCCAGGACGGCGACACCACGGCCGCCGCGGTGGCAGCCGCCGCGCGCGCCGGGGACCCGGTCGCCATCGCCTCGTACGAGCGGGCCGCCCAGGCGCTCGCGGCCGGGATCGCGGCCACCGCCACCCTGGTCGAGATCGACATCGCGGTGATCGGCGGGGGAGTGGCGGGCGCCGGAGACGTGCTCTTCGCGCCGCTGCGCCGCAGCCTGCGCGACTACGCCACGCTCTCGTTCGTCCGGGACCTCACGGTCGCGCCCGCCGTGATGGGCACGGACGCGGGGCTGGTCGGAGCTGCGGCCGCAGCGATCGCGCTGCGTTAGCGCGGGCCGTCGACTGCCCCCGGTGGGTGCCCCGTTCGTCAGGCGGGGCACCCACCGGAGGCAGTCCGACGCCCCGTTGGTCAGGCGAGCGCCCCCACAGGCAGTCGGACGACCGTCAGCGCCCGACGTCCGCCGGCTGCTGCGGTACGACCACCAGGAAGACGTCCTGGTCCAGATTCATCACGACCTCCGCCGCCAGGCCCTCGCCGCGGCGCGCGGCCGCGAACTCCTCGGCCGCCCGGCTGCCGCGGGGATCTCCTGCCGGGAACCGTTCGAGAATTGTCCGCCGCACGGCGCACCCCCAGTTGTCCTGTGCCGCCGGCCCATGCCGTAGGCCTGGCGATTACCTGCTCAACGAGCTTCGACCGTCATGGATACGGCTGCCCCCGAACCCGGCTTCGTACCGTCGGGCCCCCAAACCCGTCCGGCGGCAGTTCCGATATCGTCCGGTACAGAGCATTCAGTGATGGGCCCGTCTCGATAAGAGCCGGGCCCATCACCGTTCCGCTCTGTCTCTGCTCGCTGTCGGCACGGCCGACACCAGCGGCCCCGACCCACCCCAGGTCACAGCACTTTGCGCCCGCACCTCACCATGGCCTGGCGCTCGGCCAGGACCGAGGACGGCATGTTCTGTTCCGCCCATACCACCTTGCCGGTGACCGTGCGGGACGAACCCCAGCGGCGGCACAGCATGTTGATGAGCTGAAGCCCCCGCCCGCCCTCGTCGCTGAGGCCCGCGTGCTGGATCTGGGGCAGGTCGGGGCCGGTGTCCGACACCTCCACGACGAGGCGTTCCCCGCGCAGCAGCCGCAGCTCGCCGGGGCCGTTCCCGTAGCGCAGTGCGTTGCCGACCAGTTCGGAGACAACGAGCTCGGAGACGTCGGCGAGTTCCTCGAGGCCCCATGCGGCGAGCTGGCCGGTGACGAGACCACGGGCTGCCGAGGCGGCCCGGCCGTCCTGCGGCAGCTCCCACACCCGCAGGTCTCCAGCCGGAAGTGCGGCGCTCGTGGTGACGAGGAGCACCGCCTCGTCGAACCGGGCGGCGCCGGCCGGGGCGTGCTCCACCAGACCGCCCTGCTCCAGCGACCCCGGCGGCAGGCTCAGCGCCGCCGTACGCAGCTGGTCCAACTGGGCGTCCACGTCAGCGTCCCGGGACTTGATCAGGCCGTCCGTGTACATGACCAGGTGGGCGCCGTCCGGGACGCGCAGCCGCAGGGGGTCGTACGGGATGACGCCCGCCCCCAGCGGAGCGCCGGTCGGCACCGGGACGAGGTCGGCGGCGCCCTGCCCGTCGAGGAGCAGCGGCGGCAGGTGCCCGGCGCTCGCCAGCGTGTAGGAGGAGTCGGCGGGGTCGTAGACCGCGCACAGGCAGGTGGACACCTGCTCGTCCTCCAGGTCGCGGGTGGCCAGGTCGAGCCGCGCGAGGATCCGCTCGGGAGCCATGTCCAGGGTCATCAGCGTGCGGGCCACCGTCCGCAGACGCCCCATGGTGGCGGCGGCGGGCAGCCCGTGCCCCATCACATCGCCCACCATCAGGGCCGTCCTTCCGCCCGGCAGGGCCATCACGTCGTACCAGTCCCCGCCCACGCCGTGATGCGCCGCCGCGGGCGCGTACTCCGAGTGCACCAGTAGGCCCGGCGTCGCCGGGGTGACGCGCGGCAGCAAGGAGCGCTGCAACGAGACGACGTGCTCGCGCTCCCGCCCGTACAGACGCGCGTTGTCGATGAAGACCGCCGCCTTGGAAGCGAGCTGCTCCGCCAGCGCCAGGTCGGTGGTGGAGAACGGCGGGGCTCCGCGGCCGCGCACGAAGTCGACGCTGCCGAGCAGCAGCCCACGGGCGATCAAGGGCACGGCCAGGTAACTGTGCACACCGGCGGCACGCAACTGCGCGGCGGCGCTCGCGGTGGGCGCGACGCGGATGAAGTCGTCGTCGCGCACCCTGCTCAGCAGCACCGGCTTGCCTTGCTGGAGGACGTACCGGTGGAGCAGCGTCTCGTGCGGCTGCTTGGCGTGCACGAAGATCTCGCCCACCGGGGTCGGCTCCAGGTTGGAGAGCTCCTCGATGGCGCACAGCGCCGTGGCCCGCATCTGCGGCATGCCGCGTTCGGCCTTCCGGGAGCCCTCATCGCCCCGCAGGACGCTCTCGAGGATGTCCACGGCCGCCCCGTCGGCGAAACGTGGCACGGTGAACTCGGCGAGTTCTTGTGCAGTGCGCTCCAGGTCCAGGGTCGTGCCGATGCGGGAGCTGGCGGAATTCAGCCAGGCAAGACGGCTGCGGGTGGTGAACCGGTCCGGCGGCAGGACACCTCTGCTCCGGCGGAACCGCACGTTCGCGCCGGCCGAGCGTCGCCCGGCGGAGCCCCGGCCAGGCAGGCGCCGTCCACCACTGCCGGCGTTCACTCTTCCGCCTCCAAAGCAGGACTCGATGCCTCTTGGTGCCCAGTGTGCACCGGGAACAGCCGCGGCACCTCCGGGTACCCCTGATTGGATCACCTGTTCAGGCACTGTGCCCCGGCGCCCGTTCCTGGCTCTACTGGCCTGGCTCCTGGATTCGACTTCCACGACGAGGTGATGGGCGTTGGCGACCGACCGCTGCGGTCGCGACCTGTGCAACGGCTGTGATTGGGCGCGGCGGTGGCATTTCTGGTGACGGGTCTGGGCTCTCCTCCTATGCGGTCACCAGCCGGCATGAGCTGCCCGGTGTGGAGGGTACGTATAGCGAGGTGACGATCGCGATGGAGGAGCGGATCGTTGGGTATCTCCAGGAGGTGCGGGTGAAGGAAGTGGTGGGAGCCGGGCTGTGGACACCGCCTTTTCCCATCCGTCTCCCAGGCGATCCCGCGAAATCCACTCCGCCGCTGCCCAGCGGCCTTCCCACCCTGGAGTACCAGTGATTGTTCTATGGATCAACGGTGCGTTCGGCGCGGGCAAGACCAGCGTCGCGGGCGAACTGATCGATCTGATCCCGAACAGCACCTTGTACGACCCGGAACTCACCGGGGCGGGGCTGCGCGGTCTGCTGCCCCAGAAGAAGCTTGCCGAGGTGGGCGACTTCCAGGACCTGAAGATCTGGCGGCGGCTCGTGGTGGACACGGCGGCCGCGCTGCTCGCCGAGGTGCCCGGGGTGCTGGTGGTGCCGATGACCCTGCTGAGACAGGAGTACCGCGACGAGATATTCGGCGGGCTCGCCGCCCGGCGCATCCCGGTCCGGCATGTGCTGCTCTCACCTGATGAAACGATCCTGCGCAACCGCATAGCGGGCCGGACGGAACACCCCGGCGACCCGGAGCAGAGCGAGCGGGTCAACCGGTGGGCCTACGACCACATCGGCCCCTACCGGGACGCGCTCGGCTGGATCACCGAGGACGCCCATGTCGTCGACAACGGCACCCTCACCCCGCGCGAGACCGCCGAGCGGATCGCCGAGGCCGTCGCCACCGGCGCCGCGGGGGCCTGCGAGATCGTCCAGAGCCCCGAGCCGACCGCCGCGACCGTCGCGGCCGGCGTGCTGCTCTTCGACGAACAGGACCGGGTGCTCCTCGTCGACCCCACCTACAAGCCCGGCTGGGAGTTCCCCGGAGGGGTCGTGGAGGAGGGCGAGGCCCCGGCCCAGGCGGGGATACGGGAGGTGGCCGAGGAGATAGGACTCCGGCTCGACCGGGTCCCCACGCTGCTCCTCGTCGACTGGGAGTCGCCCTCCCCGCCCGGCTACGGCGGGCTCCGCTTCCTCTTCGACGGCGGGCTGCTGCCGTCCGGGGACGCCGCCCGGCTGCTCCTCCCGGGCTCCGAACTGCGCGGCTGGCGCTTCGTCACGGAGGAGGAGGCGGCAACCCTGCTGCCCCCCACCCGCTACGAGCGGCTGCGCTGGGCCCTGCGGGCGCGCGAACGGGCCACGGTGCTCAACCTGGAGGCGGGTGTCCCCGTGGGCTGAGGGACGGCCGCAGCGCGCCGCCCCTCACCCGCCGGCGGCCGCCACCCGCATGGCCTCCACCGCATCCTCGGTGAGCGGGTCGCCGTGCCCGAAGCAGACCGTACGGGCCTCCAGCGCGGCCAGCCGCCGGAACGTGTCCCGCGCCTGCGCCCGGTCCACGTTGAACACGCCGAGCATCACCTTCTCGACGGACGCCACGCAGTCCCCGGTGAACAGCACCCCGTGGCGCGGCAGATGGAGGGCGATGGAGCCCGGCGTGTGGCCCGGGGCGTGGACCACCCGGGCGCCGCCGCCGAACGGCAGCACCTCGCCGCCGGCCACCTCGCGGTCGACCCGGGTGGGCGGGGCCTCGGGGACCGTCAGCCCGTGCTCGTACAGCGGCCGTTCCCAGTCGAGCAGGTCCGGCTCCGGTACGGGGAGCTCGCCCCGGATCACCGGTGCGTCCAGCGGGTGGGCGAGGATCTCGGCGCCGTGGCGGTCCGCCAGCTCCTGAGCGGCGCCGTAGTGGTCGCGGTGGCCGTGGGTGAGGACGATGCGGCCGATCCGTGCGGGGTCGAGCCCCAGACCCCGTACGGCGTCCTCGATCGCGGCCGCCGCCCCGGTGTCCCCCGCGTCGATCAGGGTCAGGCCGGCCCCGTCGCGCCAGAGGTAGGCCTGGCCGATCCGGAAGCGGAACATGTGCAGGCGGCGGGGGAGTACCTCGATCAGATCCATGGGCCGAACGTACGCAGCCGACGGCGGCCCCCGGACGGAACTACGCTTCCGGCGACTTCGCCGAGGGCGTAGCGGATTGCGCGAAGCCCCCGCGGCGCCCTTCCGGGAGCGCGGCGGGGGCTTCGCGGACCCTCAGACCTTCTTGGACTCGGCGTAGTTGTGCAGGAACAGCGCCTCGGCGACCGACATCCGCTCCAGCTCCTCGGGCGACACGCTCTCGTTCACCGCGTGGATCTGCGCCTCGGGCTCGCTCAGACCGATCAGCAGGATCTCCGCCTGCGGGTAGAGCGACGCCAGGGTGTTGCAGAGCGGGATCGAGCCGCCCATGCCGGAGGACTGCATCTCCTGGCCCGGGTAGGCGTCGCGCATCGCACCCGCCATCGCCGTGTACGCCGGGCTGGAGGTGTCGGCGCGGAACGGCTGGCCCTGGCCCACCTGCTCCACCGAGACCCGCGCGCCCCACGGGGCGTGCGACTCCAGATGGGCGGTGAGCAGCTTCGTCGCCTCGGCGGCGTCGTGGCCGGGCGGCACCCGCAGGCTGACCTGGGCCCGCGCGCTCGCCTGCACGGACGGGGTCGCGCCGACGACCGGCGGGCAGTCGATGCCGACGACGGTGACGGCGGGGCGCGCCCAGATCCGGTCCGCGACCGTCCCCGTACCGATCAGCTCCACCCCGTCCAGCACCTTGGCGTCCTGCCGGAACTCCGCCTCCGGGTACTGCAGTCCGTCCCAGTCGGTGTCCCCGGTCAGACCGTCGACCGTCGTCGTCCCGTGCTCGTCGCGCAGCGAGGCCAGCAGCTGGATCATCGCGGCCAGCGCGTCGGGAGCGGCGCCGCCGAACTGCCCCGAGTGCAGGTTCCCTTCCAGGGTGTCCAGCTGCACCCGCAGCATCGTCATCCCGCGCAGCGTCGCGGTGACCGTCGGCAGCCCGGCCCGGAAGTTCCCGGCGTCGCCGATGACGATCGTGTCGGCCGCCAGCAGCTCCGGGTGCGCCTCGGCGTACCGCTCCAGGCCGCCGGTGCCCTGCTCCTCGGAGCCCTCGGCGATCACCTTCACCGAGACCGGGACGCCGCCGTTCGCCTTGAGGGCGCGCAGCGCGAGCAGGTGCATGATGAAGCCGCCCTTGCAGTCCGCCGCGCCCCGGCCGTACCAGCGCCCGTCGCGGTCGGTCAGCTCGAACGGCGGGGAGAGCCACGCCGACTCGTCCAGCGGCGGCTGCACGTCGTAGTGGGCGTAGAGCAGTACGGTCGGGGCACCGGCCGGGCCGGGCAGGAAACCGTAGACCGACTGCGTGCCGTCGGGGGTGTCGAGCAGGGCGACATCCGTGAAGTCCTCGGCGCGCAGGGCGTCCGCGACCCAGTTGGCCGCCGCCTCGCACTCACTCTTCGGGAACACCGCGGGGTCCGCGACCGACTGGAACGCGACCAGCTCGGCGAGCTCCGCCCGCGCACGGGGCATCAGCGAGGCGACGGTCTCGGAAATCGGGCGGGCGGTCATGGGCACGCTCCTCGTGGGTGCGACGTTATGGGTAGGGCACGGTGTGTACGTGCCCGTCCGCGACACCGTGGGTGCGGCGTCGCGTGCAGGACAAAATCATGGCCGATCCTCCCACAGGGGGGCTCGGCCGGGACGCGCCGTAGGATGCCGTGAGCAGCTTGGGGCCACTGGTCGGATCGGGAGCAGAAGCACATCGTGAGCAGCGAGAACGCAGACGCCGGGCGTGGATACGAAGAGTCGTCGGCGGTGTGGGACGTCGTCGTCGTCGGCGCTGGGCCGGCCGGCGCATCGGCGGCGTACGCGGCAGCCGTGGCGGGCCGACGGGTCCTGCTGCTGGAGAAGGCGGAACTGCCGCGCTACAAGACCTGCGGCGGCGGCATCATCGGGTTCTCCCGGGATTCCCTGCCGCCGGGGTTCGAACTGCCCCTGAAGGACCGTATCCACGCGGTCACCTTCTCCCTCGACGGGAAGTTCTCCCGTACGCGCCGGTCCCGGCGGATGCTCTTCGGGCTCATCAACCGCCCGGAGTTCGACGCCGGGCTGGTCGAGGAGGCGCAGAAGGCCGGGGCCGAACTGCGCACCGGGGTCTCAGTGGTGAGGGTGGAGCAGCACGGGCCCGCCGTCCCGGACCGGCGTACGGTCGCCGTGGTGCTGGCCGGCGGTGAGACGGTGCTGGCGCGGGCGGTCGTCGGGGCGGACGGCAGCGCGGGCCGCATAGGAGCACATGTCGGGGTGAAGCTCGACCAGGTCGACCTCGGCCTGGAGGCGGAGATCCCGGTTCCGGCGACGGTGGCGGAGGACTGGGCGGGCCGGGTCCTCATCGACTGGGGCCCCATGCCCGGGAGTTACGGCTGGGTCTTCCCCAAGGGCGACACGCTGACCGTCGGGGTGATCTCGGCACGCGGCGACGGCGCGGGCACCAAGCGGTATCTGGAGGACTTCATCGCCCGCCTCGGCCTCGCCGGGTTCGAGCCGTCCGTCTCCTCGGGTCACCTCACCCGCTGCCGCAGCGACGACTCGCCGCTCTCGCGCGGCCGGGTCGTGGTCTGCGGCGACGCGGCGGGCCTCCTTGAGCCGTGGACCCGGGAGGGCATCTCCTTCGCACTGCGCTCCGGCCGGCTCGCGGGCGAATGGGCCGTCAGGATCGCCGAGGCGCACGACGCCGTGGACGCCCGCCGCCAGGCCCTCAACTACGCCTTCGCCATCAAGGCCGGTCTCGGTGTCGAGATGGGCGTGGGCCGCCGCATGCTCAAGCTGTTCGAACGCCGCCCGGGAGTGCTGCACGCGGTGCTGACCGGCTTCCGCCCGGCGTGGAAGGCGTTCGCCGGGATCACCCGGGGCACGACATCCCTGGCCGAGCTGGTCCGCACGCACCCGCTGGCACAGCGGGCGCTGAGCGCGATGGACCGCTGAACGGCGGAGTGAGGGGCGTGGGCGGAGGCCCTGCGGCGGTGCTCGTCCACGGCCTCTACCACCGCCCCGAACACTTCGCCCCGGTCTCCGACGGCCTGCGGGCCGAGGGGGTCGAGGTGGTCGTCCCCGAGCTCCACCGGGGCTCCCTGGCCGCCGATACGGCAGCGGTGCAGGCCGCCGTCGACGCGTTGCAGGAGCCTCCGCTCCTGCTCGGCCACTCCTACGGCGGGTCGGTGATCACCGGGGTGCACGGCGCGTGCCACCTGGTCTATGTGGCGGCCTTCGTCCCGGACGTGGGCGAGAGCGCGGCCGCCCTCGGCGGGGCGTCCCCGCAGCTGCGCGCGGCGATCGAGCCGGCGGCCGACGGCCCCGAGGGTACGACGCTTCTGCACCCCGGCCGGGCGGCCGAGGTGCTCTACGGCGACTGCCCCGAACCTCTCGCGGCCCGGGCGGTCGGCCTGTTGCGGGCCCAGGCCCCGGGGTGCGGGCGGGGTGTCCCCGAGCACCACAGCTGGAAGCGGACCCCCTCGACCTATGTCGTCTGTGCCGGGGACCGGGCGATCGATCCCGCCCTGCAACGGACGATGGCCGCCCGCTGCACCGGCGTACGGGAGTGGCGCACCGGCCATTCCCCGTTCGTGTCCCGGCCCGTGCTCGTGGTGGAGCTGGTGAGGGAGCTGCTCGCCGGGGTCAGCCCTCGACCGTGATGCGGAAGACCGGGTGGTCCGGGCAGGCGGCCAGGAGTTCGGCGTCCGTGGACTTCGCGGTGACGCCCTGGAAGTACTGGTTGACCTCCCAGCCCCACCGCTCCAGATAGGCGCGCAGGATCCGCACCTTCTGTGCGTCGTCGGCGATCTCCACGGCGGTGAAGGCGCGGGTTCTGCGCCCCACCCGCAGCTCGCCGCCGCCCGCGACCCGCATGTTGCGCACCCACTGGGAGTGGCCCCGGGCCGAGACGAGGTACTGGGCGCCCTCGTACGTGTGCGGGTTGACGGGGATGCGCTGCATCCGGCCGCTCGTGCGCCCCCGTACCGACATCTCCGCGGAGCCGAGGAGGCTGACGCCGTGCCGGGCGAGCCGGCCGATGATCTTGTTGAGGCGGGTGGCGGTTGCGCCGGCCCGGAGGTAGTACGGCTGCTGCGACATGGTGGCCCCCAGGGGGTGTGGATGCTCCGGCAATTCATGAGGTGCATGAGGTGCATGAGGTGCATGAGGTGCATGAGGTGCATGAGGCGCATGAGGCGCATGAGGAGATCGGCGCTTCGAATAGAGAGCGGTGCTCTCGCTTGAGATCAGTGTGCACGGGAGCGGTGTCCAAAAGCAAGAGCACTGCTCTCGTTATTGTTCGGTGCTCTGTGTGTGTGGCAGGGTGATCACCATGAGCACCATCCGAGGGGCCAGGGAACGCGCCCGCATCGAAGTGACCGCCGCCATCAAGGACGAAGCCAGGAAGCAGCTGGCGGCGGAAGGTGCGGCCAGGCTCTCCCTGCGTGCCGTCGCCCGCGAGCTGGGCATGGTCTCCTCCGCGCTCTACCGCTACTTCCCGAGCCGCGACGACCTGCTCACCGCGCTGATCGTCGACGCTTACGACGCCGTCGGCGAGGTCGCCGAAGGCGCCCGCGCCACCGCCGAACAGGCCCGCCCGCACCCCGCCCCGCACGTCGAGCGCTGGGTTGCCGTGGCCGGTGCGGTACGGGGATGGGCCCTCGCCCACCCCCACGAGTACGCCCTGATCTACGGTTCGCCCGTCCCCGGTTACAGCGCCCCCATGGACACGGTGGGCCCCGCCTCCCGGGTCGGCCTGGTCTTCATCGACCTGGTCCGCGACGCGTTCCGGGCCGACGGTCTCGCCGTGCCGCGCCTCGCACCGGAGCTGCGCCCCGAGGCCGAGCGGATCACCGCCGACCTCGCCCCGGACCTCCCGCCCCCCGCCGTGCTGGCGCTCGTCGCCGCCTGGGCACAGCTCTTCGGGCTGATCTCGTTCGAGCTCTTCGGCCAGTTCAACCGGCTCGTCGAGGCCCGCGAACCGCTCTTCCGGCTGGCGGCGGGGGAGCTGGCCCGCTCCGTAGGGCTGCGGGGGACCCCGGCCGGCTGAGGCGGGGAGGGGCGGAGAGGGGAGCCGCCTGGTGAGTCTGTCCTATGTGTCCTCGGGGCCGGTGGAGCCGGAGCGGCCCGGCCTGCCCGGGACCGGAGCCGGGGCGGGCAGCCGGTGGCCCTCCCGCCGCGGAAAGCGCCACAGGACATGGACGACCCGCAGGACGAAGGCCAGTCCGGCGGCCGCGGTGGCGATGCCGATGACCACGTTGCGCGCTGTGCGGCCGGGATCGAACAGGAACAGGGCCGGCGCGGCGGCCCCCGCGAAGGTGAGGGCGGCCAGCACGGCGCCACTGACCAGGGCGTAGCCGATCTCGACCGTCATCGCGTCCCGCTGCGCCTGCGTCCGTCGCTCCACAGCCGCAGTGTCACCGCCGCGGCGCGCTCCGGGCAAGGGCGCCTGCCGCGCCCGGCCCGCGCCGTTCCCGGGCTCGCGGCCGCCCGTCCTCACCAGGTGACCGCGGAGTTGTCCGTCCAGAGCCGGGCCACCGAGCGGTCGCCGCGCAGGGTGACGGCGGCGAGCGGCAGGCGGTTCCAGAGCGTGAGGAAGAGACCCTCGGCCGTCCCACTCAGCTCGCAGTCCACCCGGTCCCCGCCGCCCTCCGTGCCGGGTCCGCCGTCGCCGCCGTCCGCGCCGCCCGGGACGGCCGCGCGTACGGTCTGCGGCGGTGCGTCGGAGATCCGTACGGTCCACACCGCGTCCGTGTCCACGGCCCGCACCCGCAGCGTGCGCGGGACGGAGGAGCGCACCCGGCTCTTGGGGCGGCCGTGGAAGCCGGTGAGGAGTTCGTCGATGCCGTCGGCCGCCCGGTCGGCGCCCACCGTCGTCAGAGGCCCGCCGAGCGCCGACTCCGCGTCCACCCGGTGCACGGTCGTCTCGTTCAGCTGGCGGCGGGACCAGAACGCCAGGGGTGAGGGGGCGGGCATGAAGGTCCAGCAGTCCAGGTCGGCGGGGGCGGCCTCCAGCGACCGGACCAGATGGCGGTGGCCGGTCCGGAACCAGTCGAGGAGTTCGTCGCCGTCGAGGTCCGGTTCACCGCCGTCGGGGTGGGGCGTGGTGTACCCCTCGGTGACGAACCCGGCCGCCCAGCGGTGCACCATGCCCGTGTGGCGCAGCAGGTGGCGTATCTGCCAGCCGGGGCAGGTCGGTACCGAGGCCCCGGGGCCCGCCTGTTCGGCGGCCGCCGCGAGGAGCCGCCCTTCCTCGGACAGGGACGCGATGTGCTCGGTGATCTCCATGGCGGGATTGTGCCAGGGGTGCGGCGGACTGCGGCGGTACGGACCGCCCGGGCCGGTCCGCCGGGCCGGGCCTGTCCATACGCGCCGGGCCTGTCCGGTACGCGCCGCCGGATCCGCCCGCTCAGGCGTGGGTCGCGTTGCGCGCCCCGTACCCCAGGACGGCAGCCGCGGCGGCCAGCAGGGCCACGGTCGTCAGCGCCACCGGCAGCGAGAACCAGTCGGCCAGGAAGCCGATCGCGGGCGGCCCCAGCAGCATCCCGCCGTAGCCGAGCGTCGAGGCGGCGGCCACCCCGCTCGGTCCGGCCAGTTCGCCGGCCCGGCCCACGGCGACGGGGAAGATGTTGGCCAGCCCCAGACCGGTGACCGCGAACCCGGCCAGCGCGAGCCAGACGGTCGGCGCCAGTGCGCCGAGCAGCATTCCGGCGGCGGCGACAGCGCCGCCGAGGACGAGGGTGCGGGTCTGCCCGAGCCGCTCCAGGAGCAGGGTCCCGGTGAGCCTGCCGATGGTCATCGTCAGGGCGAACAGCGCGTATCCGGCGGCGGCGAGGCAGGGATGGGCGTCCAGGTCCTGCTCCAGGTGGAGCGCGCCCCAGTCGGCGAGCGCGCCTTCCCCGTACGCCGTGCACAGGGCGATCACGCCGAAGAGCAGGACGATCCGGCGGGCCCGCGGGTCGAGCCGCTGCTTGGGCTCCCGCCGAGGTGCGTTCGGCCCGGGGGCCGTGGGGGCCTCGGCCGTTCGGGGCTGAACGGCCGGACGGTGGCGCAGCAGCGCGGGTCCCGCGAACGCGGTGACGAGCAGGCCGATCGCGGCCAGCAGGAACAGGTGCGTCGAGGCGGAGAGCCCGCCCGCGACCAGCCCGCCGAGTCCGGCACCGACCATGCCGCCGAGGCTGAACGCCGCGTGGAAGCTCGGCATCACGGGCCGGCGCAGCGCGGCGACCAGATCGACGGCCGCGCTGTTCATCGCCACGTTCATCCCGCCGTACGCCGCTCCGAAGACCAGCAGGACGAGGCCGAGCGAGAGCGCCGAATGGGTCTGCGCGGGCAGGGCGATGCTCAGCGGGAGCAGGACCCCGCAGACCACGGTCACGGCGTGGCTGCCGTAGCGGCGGCAGAGCCGGCCGGTGAGCATCATGGTGATCACCGCACCGGCGGAGACGCCGAGCAGGGCGAGGCCGAGGGTGGAGGCGGAGGCTCCGGTCTGCTGCTTGATGGCCGGGATACGGACCACCCAGCCGGCGAAGAGGAAGCCATCGAGGGCGAAGAAGACGGTCAGCGCGGTACGGAGGCGGGCCGACGAGGGTGGGGCGGTGTCTCCGCCAGGTCCCCCCGGTAGGGCCGTCCGCAGTTTGTTTAGTTGCGGCACAAACTCAGCATAGGGGCGGCCGGACGCTGGACGCAAGACGGCTGACGGAGGGGCACGTCACCCCTCCCGGCCGGTTCCCTCGGCGTCCGGGACACCTCCGGATCATGGGAGACTCGCCCTCATGAACGGCAAGGCGACCACCACCCGGACGAAGTTGGAGAGGGGCCGCAGCGCGCTCGGGCCCGCACTGGAGCTGGTCCACACCGGGCGCGCCCCCACGCGCGCCGTCCTCACCTCCGAGCTCGGTGTCACCCGGGCCACCGCCGGGGCGGTCGCCGCGGAGCTGGAGGCGCTCGGGCTGATCCGGGTCGACTCCAGCCCCGGTTCCGCGGCCGGTTCGCAGGGCCGCCCCTCGCACCGGCTCGCCGTCCTGGAGACCGGCCCCGTCGTCCTCGCCGCCCAGGTCCACGCCGACGGCTTCCGGGCCGCCCTCGTCGGGCTCGGCGGCCGGATCGTCGCCACGGCGCCGGGCTGCGTCGCGGTGATGGCCGACCCCGCGCAGGTCCTCGGCGAGGTCGTGGCTGCGGGGGCGGAGCTGCTCCGCGCGAGCGGGCTGCGCTGCGTCGGCGCCGGGCTCGCCGTCCCCTCGGCGGTCGCCGAACCCGAAGGCACCGCGCTCAACCCGCTGCACCTCGCCTGGCCCGCGGGCTCGCCCGTCCGGGACATCTTCGCCGCCTGTGTCCGCGACGCGGGCATCACGGGCCCCGCCTTCACCGGCAACGACGTCAACCTCACCGCACTGGCCGAGCACCGGCACGGCGCCGGACGCGGCGCCCAGCACCTCCTCTGCGTCGCCACCGGCCACCGGGGCGTCGGCGGGGCCCTGGTGCTCGACGGCCGCCTGCACAGCGGGAGTTCGGGGCTCGCGCTGGAGGTCGGACACCTCACCGTGAACCCCGAGGGCCGGCCCTGCCACTGCGGCGGCCGGGGCTGCCTCGACGTGGAGACGGACCCGCTCGCCTTCCTCACCACCGCGCGCCGCGACCCGGGCCCCGAGGAGTCGCTCCTCAAGCAGGCCGGTGACCTGCTGCGCACGGAGTACGAGGACGCGGACGTGCGCAACGCCGCCGAGGCGCTGATCGACCGCCTGGGCCTGGGGCTCGCCGGGCTCGTCAACATCCTCAACCCGGACCGGATCATCCTCGGCGGGCTCCACCGCGACCTGCTGGAGGCGGACCCGGAGCGGCTGCGGGCCGTCGTCGCCGACCGCAGCCTGTGGGGGCGCAGCGGCAGCGTGCCGATCCTGCCCTGCACCCTGTCCCACAACAGCCTCGTCGGCGCGGCCGAACTGGCCTGGCAGCCGGTCCTCGACGACCCGCTCGCGGTGCTCACCTGAACCGGAAGCCGGAAATCAGGCGCGGTGGTGCGGCATCAGGCTCGCCGCACCACCGCACCCGAAACTCTCAGCGGTCCCGTCAGCCGACCACGGCCGACCGGGCCGGGGCGGCCGCGACGGCCTCGGGGCTGATCGAGACGGACCCGAACGGCCCGTCGGTCGTCGACCCGTAGACCGCCAGCGGCGGCAGGGTCGACGTGTCGCAGACCGCCGGCAAGGTGAACCAGACGGCCTTTCCGGCCGCGCCGCTCGGCCGTACGCCCCAGCTCTCGCTGACCGCGGCGATCAGGGCCAGACCCCGGCCCGAGGTGGCGAAGGAATCCGCCTCGTTCACCGTGGGGACACGGGGGTCGTGGTCGTGGACGGAGACCGTCAACCGGTCGAGCAGCAGCTCGATGTCGACGGTGCATGACTTGTCCGGCTGTGCGTGCCGGTGGACGTTGGTCAGCAGTTCGGTGACGCCCAAGGCTGCCTGGTCGATCAGAGGATCGAGATGCCAGTAGCGCAGTTGCGCCGAGATGATTCTGCGGACCTGACCGATCCGCGACGGCAGGGCTTGGAGCTCCACCGTGCAGTGCCTGCTTGGCTCGCTGATCACGGCTGCGACTCCCCGAAATAGGTCCGGAAGAAGAAGACGGACGAACGGAGCCGGCGGGACGACTGACTGCCGAATCCGCTCTGCTCTTGTCGTGTCTCTCGTGTCGCACGATCCGGTTCCGCGGTGTCCCGCGGGAGCGAATCGCTCTGTCACCGATGGTGCACCTTCAGTGACGTGGCTCCAGCGTGGCCCAGCCCGAGCGGCTCCGCAACTCGCGGAGCCGCGTACGGCGCCCGAGGAGCCGGGCCCGGCGCTCAGCCCCGGCGGCCTCCCGCGCTGCGCAGCGCCTCCAGGAAGCGGCGCAGCGGAGCGGCCCCGTCGCGTCTGCGGTTCCGCTGCTCCATCGTCAACCGGTAGCGCACACCGTTCACCCGGGCGATGGCCGAATCCGCCGCGAAGAACCACCGCTTGCCCGCACTCACCGTGCCCACCGGGGCGCTGTCGATCTCCCGCCCGTTGCTCATCAGCAAGGACAGCCGGCCGTCCTTGACGACCACCTGACCGGCCCTGGTCAGGGACCGGGTGAACCGCTCGATCCTGACCCCCGACGCACTGAACTCGGCGTCCGCCATTGCGGCTTCGCCCCCCTTCGTCACCACTTCTCCTGTGCAGTGTGCCCGGCCGCGCCCCCGACCGCCAGAGGGCACGGGAGCCCGCCGCGCGCTGCTCGCCCCGCCCGCCCCAACTGCCCCCGGGGGCCTGCCCAAAGGGAGGGCTATGGACCATCAAAGTCAACGTTTGTGCAGGTGGGGGGAATATCGTGGAGGCAGGAGCACCGGGCGGACGAACAGGAGCACGGCGATGGACACCGATCGGCACGGACATGACCGCGGGGCGACGGGGACGATCATGGAGACGGTGGACGTCGACCGCAGCGACCCGGAGTACCGGGCCTGGCTGAAGGAGGCCGTACGCAAGGTCCAGGCCGACGCCAACCGGTCGGCCGACACCCACCTCCTGCGCTTCCCGCTGCCCGAGGAGTGGGGCATCGACCTCTACCTCAAGGACGAGTCGACGCACCCCACCGGCAGCCTCAAGCACCGGCTCGCCCGCTCGCTCTTCCTCTACGGGCTCTGCAACGGCTGGATCCGGCCGGGCAAGCCGGTCATCGAGGCGTCCAGCGGCTCGACCGCCGTCTCGGAGGCGTACTTCGCCAAGCTGATCGGGGTGCCGTTCATCGCCGTGATGCCGCGCACCACCAGCCCGGAGAAGTGCCGGCTCATCGAATTCCATGGCGGGCAGTGCCACTTCGTCGACGACTCCCGCAAGATGTACGAGGAGTCCGCGTCCCTCGCCGCCGGGACCGGCGGGCACTACATGGACCAGTTCACCTACGCGGAGCGCGCCACCGACTGGCGTGGCAACAACAACATCGCCGAGTCGATCTACCAGCAGCTCAAGCTGGAGCGCTACCCGGAACCCACCTGGATCGTCGCCACCGCCGGGACCGGCGGCACCTCGGCCACCATCGCCCGCTACGTCCACTACCTCCAGCACGACACCCGTGTCTGCGTGCCCGACCCGGAGAACTCCTGTTTCTTCGACGGCTGGACCCACAACGACCCCTACGCGAGCAGCGACTGCGGCTCCCGGATCGAGGGCATCGGCCGCCCCCGGATGGAGCCGAGCTTCGTGCCCGGGGCCATCGACCGGATGATGAAGGTGCCCGACGCGGCGAGCGTCGCCGCCGTTCGCGCCCTGGAGCAGGCCATCGGCCGCAAGGCGGGCGGCTCGACCGGCACCGGCCTGTGGAGCTGTTTCAAGCTCATCGCCGAGATGGTGGAGCAGGGGGAGAGGGGCAGCGTCGTCACGCTGCTCTGCGACCCGGGCGACCGCTACCTGGACAAGTACTACTCCGACTCCTGGCTGGAGGAGCAGGGCCTGGACATCGCCCCCTACAGCGCGGCGATCGGCCACTTCCTCGCCCACGGAACCCTGACCGGCTGAACCACGGCCTCCGGAGGAGCGCTCAGGACGCCGGCGCGGTCAGCCGCCCGTCGAGCCGGCGCACCGCGTCCCGGAAGGACCGGCCCATCCCGAGGCGGGCCAGCCCCAGCACCGAACGGAACGGTCCCGTGCCGTCGGCGGCGAAGGTCCACTGCACCCGGGTCCCGGCCCCGTCGGCGGTGAGCCGCCACTCCTCCACCAGGGCCCGCAGGCCGGGGGTGTTGGACTCGTCGACCCGGTAGGCGTACCGCTCGCCCGGCTCGGCGGCCACGATCGTCTCGCGGAAGCGGATGCCGCCGCGCAGCCGCACCTCCCGGCCCGCGCCCCCGTCGGTGGGCGTGGCCCGGGTGACGGCGGTGAACCAGGAGGGCCAGGAGGCGACATCCTCCGCGAGCGCCCGGTAGACCGCGTCCGGGGGCGCGGACACCTCGGCGGCGAACACCAGACGTATCGGAGCGGAGTCGGTGAACTCCAGTCCCACGGTACGGAGTCGGCGTGCCATCGTGTGCACCTCCCGGCGGTCTGCGCATATGGAGCAGGGCACACCATAGCGGCCGGGGCGTCAGTTGTCTGTACCACTGCCGGCCGCCGGCTCCCGGCCCTCCTGCCGAGCCCGGGCGGCGGTCCTGGCGGCCTCCGCGATGTTGCGGGCCATCCCGCCGAACACCACCGCGTGGAAGGGCGACACGCTCCACCAGTACGCATGGCCGAGCAGCCCCTGCGGGTGGTACAGGGCGCGCTGGCGGTAGAGCGTGCGCCCCTGGTCGTCGGTGCCGACCGACAGTTCCAGCCAGGCCGCGCCCGGCAGCCGCATCTCCGCCCGCAGCCGCAGCAGCTCGCCCGGCACGATCTCCTCCACCCGCCAGAAGTCCAGCGAGTCGCCCACCCGCAGCCGGTGGGCGTCCCGCCGGCCGCGCCGCAGCCCCACCCCGCCGACGATCCGGTCGATCCAGCCGCGCACCGCCCAGGCGAGCGGGAAGGAGTACCAGCCGTTCTCACCGCCGATGCCCTCGATCACCCGCCACAGGTCCGCCCGGTCCACCGGCACGGCCAGCTCCCGTTCGTCCCGGTAGAGGCTGCCGCCCGACCAGTCCGGGTCGGTGGGCAGCGGGTCGCTCGGCGCACCGGGCAGCGAGGCGGACGTCCAGCGGGTCACCACCTGCGCGTCCTTGATCCGCTGGAGGGCGAGGCTCAGGGCCTGGTCGAAGCCGATCGGCCCCTGCGGCGGATCGGGGACGTACCGGACGATGTCGTGCTCCCGGCAGACCACCTCGTGGCGCAGCGACTCCGCGAGCGGCCGGGCGATGGACCGGGGGACCGGGGTGACCAGCCCGATCCAGTGGCTGGAGAGCGTCGGGGTGAGCACCGGGACCGGCACGATCACCCGGCGCGGCAGCCCCGCCACCCGGGCGTAGCCCTGCATCATGTCCCGGTACGTCATGATGTCCGGGCCCCCGATGTCGAAGGTCCGGTTCACCTCGGACGGCAGGATCGCGCTCCCCACCAGATACCGGATCACATCCCGTACGGCGATGGGCTGGATCCGGGTGGAGACCCAGCTCGGGGTGACCATCACCGGCAGCCGCTCCGTCAGATAGCGCAGCATCTCGAACGAGGCGGACCCCGAACCGATCACGATCGCCGCCCGCAGCACCACCGTCGGCACCCCGGAATCCAGCAGGATCCGCCCCACCTCGGCGCGTGAACGCAGATGCGGCGACAGCTCCTTCTCCGCCACCCCGGCCGGGGTCAGCCCGCCCAGGTAGACGATCCGCCGCACCCCGGCCGCGCGCGCCTTCTCGCCGAAGTTCCGGGCGGCCCTGCGGTCGGTCTCCTCGAAGTCCGAGCCGGAGCCGAGCGCGTGGACCAGGTAGTACGCCACGTCGATGTCCCGCATCGCCTCCGTCAGGGAGTCGGCGTCGGTGACATCGCCGCGCACCACCTCGACCCGGTCCGCCCAGGGGTAGTCGCGCAGCTTCTGCGGCGTCCGGGCCAGCGCTCGGACCTGGTGACCGGCCTCCAGCAGGGCGGGCACCAGTCGGCCGCCGATGTAGCCGGTGGCACCGGTGACCAGGCAGCGCAGCTCCGCCTCGCCGGAAGAGCCATGGGAAGAGCCGTGGGAGGAGGAGTCGGAAGAGGCGTCGGAGGAGTCGCGTACGTCGGGTTCTTCAGGAAGATCCGTCACCTGTCCGAGTCTTGCACCCGATGGCGTACGGCGTCGGGTGCGAGGACTCCGTACGGCGGAGCGCGCGCTGCCTGCGGCTCAGCGCACCGCCGCCAGCGTCCCGCCCTCGCGCAGCCTGGCCGTCAGCTGTACGGAGGCGTCGCGCGGCGCCCGAACCGCGAGGGTCGGGCCGCCCGCCGCGCCCCGCACCTGCCCGGTGGCCTCGATCCGGTCGACGGCCCGGCTGCCCGCCGCCAGGACGTACCACCGGCCGGACGCGGACTTCCAGTGCGTGCCCGCCAGGATGTGCTGCCCGAACCGGCTGCACAGGGCGGTGTCGTTCCGGTCGGCGACCACGGCCGCCGGGGCGGTGGGGGAGTCGGCGGGCTGGAGGAACTGCACCAGCACCCGGCCGGGGCCGCGCCAGGTGTCGGCGCGGGTGCAGAGCCACTCGGCCGATGCCTCGCCCTCGGGGAGCCTCTGCTCGGCGAAGGCCCAGTTGTTCACCGCCCGCACCCCCGAGCCCGACAACGCCCGCAGCGAACACGCCGTACGCGCCCAGGCGAGCAGCGCCTCCGTGCCCGTCGCCTCGCGCGGCTGCCGGGCCGGTGCGCCACGGCCCGGCTTCGGGGTGTACGTCAGGTGCGCCGGGGCAAGGTCACCCAGGTCGGTCACCAGGAACGCGTGGTTCTCCACGATCCGCTCGGAGGAGCGCAGCTGGAGCACCGGCCAGGAATCGCAGGCGCCGCCCGCCGCCGGGCGCCCCACCGGGGCGGTGACCCCGTCCGGGCCCACCTCCAGCGGCCGGCCGGGTGTATTCGGCGCGAGCAGGTCGCGGGTGGTGGTCTCGGAGATCCAGGGGGCGAGCAGGAACCGAGCCTTCTCGCCCGTACGGCTCACCACCACGGCCGCCCCCGTCGTCACGTCCGCGTCGTCGGTCCGGGCGAAGTCCAGCGCCGCCCCGCCACCGCCCGACAGCGGCTCCGCGTACCGCACCACCCGGACCCCGCCGTCGTGGAACAGCACCACGGCCGCCCCGTCCACCTCGCCCGCGAACAGCAGTCGCGGCGGCTGCGCGGGCGGTACGTCGGCCGTGCCCGGGGTCGTCGACACCCGTACGCCCGCAGGCGGCCCGGACCAGGCCCGCAGCGCCCTCCCCAGCAGCTCGCCGTCGCCCCGCCGGTCACCGCGTACGGGCCAGGCGGTGAAGTCGATGCGTGAGGTGTCCGCCCACTGCTCCGCCGCCGTACGCAGCAGAGCCGCCGGGTCGAGCGCCGGAACCGTCACACCGGCCGCCGGACCCTCGTCGGCCACGCCCCGCACCCCCCTCTCGGCGGCGACCGCGAGCGTGCCCGCCACCACGCACAGCGCCGCCGCCAGGGCCACCGCCCGCGCCCGGTGCCTACGCCGCAGCAGATCGCTCGGCCGGGTCTGGACCGTACACGGGTCGAACTCCCCGGACTGCAGCAGCACTTGGGCCCCCGCCCGGTCCGGCCTCCCCAGCCGGGCCGCCCGGCGCACCGCCCCCGCCGGATCGGCCTCCCCCGCCTCGGCCAGCAGCGCCCGCACCCCGGACTCCGAAAGCCCCTCCAGCAACTGCAGGGCGAACGCGGCCCGTACCGCACCCGGAACGGTCGACAGGGCCCGGTCCAGGGCCAGTTCGTCGACACCGCCCGCCCGGGGGAAGAGCCGCAGCCCCCAGACCACCGGCAGCGTCGGACGCAGCGCGGCGGGTGCCGGGAGCCGCCCGGGCCACCAGCGGGGCCTGCGCTCGTGGGCCAGGGCAGTCCGCAGCACCCGCAGCCGCATCCACGCGTACGGGGCGTTCGCCGGGCCCTGTGCCTCCTCTGCCGCCTCCGAGGAGCGCCGGGACTGGGCGGGCACCCGCATCCGGTCCGGGGCCGTCCGGGCCCCGGGCAGGGCCCGCTGCACGGTTCCGTGAGCGGCCAGGACCCGGCGGTGCCGGCCCAGCGAGGGCGGCAGCACGACATAGGCGAGCCGGACCAGGCGCGGGTAGTGCTCCACGAGGGCGGCCTCGGCCTGCTGCACACCCAGAGGCTCACCGGCGCCCGTCGCGGGTGCGGCGGACCGTTGCTGCGGTTGATGGATCGGCATGAATTCGGTGCCTTCCGGAGCCGTGGCGGGGAGTGTCATACCGACAAACGAGTCAATCGTGTGACGGTCACATCACCCGCACCGGATCGGCCTCCCGATCGTTGCCGATCTTCAGCAGCGCCGGTCCTCAGCCGTTCCCCCGGCCGCCCGGCGAGGCGAGCAGCGAGTCGAGCACCCCGCCGAACAGCCGGCGCCCGGCGGAGGCCAGCAGCGGATCACCCCACCGGGGCACCAGCCGCACCCGCAGCTCCTCCACCCACACCACATGGGAACCGGAATGCGTCGGCAGTACGTCGATCGAGGCCCGGCCCAGCACCACGGACCCCCGCTTCTCCAGCAGGCAGACCCCGGCCCGGCCACCGGCGGGCGGCGTCCAGCGGACCACTTCCATCGGGTCGTCGAACGCCAGCGGACCCACCCCCGTGCGGGCGGTGAACACCGTGCCGACCCCGGTCGGCGCCCCGCCCGCCACCGAGACGGCCGTCAACGGGACATGCGCGGCGTGCCGTTCCCAGTCGGTCACCCGGCGCCAGGCCTCGGCTGCGGGGAGAGGGGAGAAGCGCTCGATCCGGAAGACGGCCACCCCTTGATCCTAGGACGTACCGCGCACACCGCGACCCGGACGGAATCCGGACGGCCGCACCCCGGTCAGCCCGCCGGAGCCGTGTCCCCGGGCGACTCGCCCGCCACCACCAGGCCCGGCAGATGCTCGCCGATCTCCTCGCGCGCCCCGGGAGCCAGCCCCGCGTCCGTCACGAAGGTGTCCACCTCGTCCAGCGTGGCGAAGGAACTCAGCCCCACCGTGCCCCACTTGGTGTGGTCGGCCACCACCACGACCCGGCGCGCCGACCGGACGAAGCGGCGATTGGTCTCCGCCTCCGCGAGGTTGGGGGTCGACAGACCGGCCTCGGCCGAGATCCCGTGCACGCCGAGGAAGAGCAGGTCGAAGTGGAGGGAGTCGATGGCCCGGTCCGCGACGGGACCCACCAGCGAGTCCGACGGGGTCCGCACCCCGCCCGTCAGCACCACCGTCGCCGTCCCCGGCCGCGCCGCCCTTCCGGGCGCCGGACGCTGAGCGTCGTGGAACACATCGGCCACCCGGACCGAGTTGGTCACCACCGTCAGATCCGGTACGTCCAGCAGGTGCCGGGCGAGCGCATAGGTCGTCGTACCGCCGGAGAGGGCGATCGCGGTGCCGGGCTGGGCCATCGCCGCAGCCGTCCGCGCGATGTCCTCCTTGGCGCTCAGCTCCAGCGCCGACTTCACCTCGAAGCCGGGCTCGTGGGTGCTCGCCTCGACCACGGGGACGGCACCGCCGTGGACCTTCTCGATGACCCCCTGCCGGGCCAGCGCGTCCAGGTCCCGACGGATCGTCATGTCGGACACGTTCAGCCTGCGGGTCAGCTCGTTGACCCGGACCCCGCCGCGCCTGCGCACCTCGTCGAGGATCAGGGCACGTCGCTGCTCCGCGAGCAGGTTCTGATTCTCGCTCAACGCCGGTGCCCGGTCCTTCCTTCTGCCGTACGGTCCGCAGCGGCCTGCGAATCAGGCTCATCCTGCCACGCAGGTATGTCCGGCGTACCACCTGGGGAGATTCCGTGAGACCGCTCACGCACGCTCCCCGGGTCCGGGATTCTGGGGCCGGGCCACAGGCCGGAGCCGAAAGCTCCCCGCCTCGCCCCTTCCCCGATTCCCCGCTGCCCGACCCCTGTCACGTCTCCGCCGGCCCGTGCGGCCGGCGCGCCCGAGAGAGAGTCCCCCCTTGGCTCCTGCCATCCCGCCCCCGCCGCGACCCCCGCAGAACACCGGGGCGGCGCTGGAACTGCTGGTCCACGGTGTCGGAGGCGCCACCCCGCAGGAGATGCTCGGCGATCCCCGTACCGTCCGGGTCACCGGGGATGCGACCGCCGCCGTGTACCGGCGCACCGAGGACGCCCACGGCGAGAAGCACCCCGAGCGGTACCGGGACGAGCCCGTCGCGGAGGCGTACTGCTGGTCCGGGCTCACCTCCGGCAACGGCTCCCGCGCCCTGTGGCTGCTGCTCCTGCCGTTCATGGTCGTCAACCTCGCCCACTGGATGCGCCCCACCGCCACCGGCCGCACCCGCGCGGTGCGGCTGTACGGCGTGCTGGTCCGGCTCATCGCGCTCAGCCTCACCGTGCTGCTCACCGCGGCCGCCTGCGAGGTCGCCCTGGACCTCGTGGCCTGGCAGTGCGCGGGCACCACCGACTGCTCGGAACGCCGTTCCTGGCTCGGCTTCCTGTCGAGCCAACAGGGCGGCTGGTGGTCCCAGCCCGGACGGCGCCTCGCGCTTGCCGCCACCGTGCCCGCCGCCCTGGTGGGGCTCCTGTGGTACCTCTCCAACCGGACCTGGAGCGCCTACGAGTCCCAGAGCCCCCTGGACGCCACGGCCGCCGACGCGTGCGACCCCGACGGGACGGAGGAGGTCCACGGGCCCGGCGCACCGGACACCGCCGACGATCCGGAGTCCGCGCGCCCGGTCCCGCCGGCGCTCAGCAGGCCCGGCTTCTGGTACGGCCGCCGGCTGGTCTCCCGGCTCCGCGCCGCGCACACCGCCGCCGGCTTCCTCACCGTCGCCGCGGCCGTCACCGCCGCCGCCTCCCGTCACGACCGGATCGCCGACAGCTCGGTCCCGCAGGTGTTCGGTGTGGTCATCGAAGGAGCCATCGTGCTCTGCGCCGGGGTGACGGTCTGGGTCATCTGCCGCCGGGGCCGCAGCGAGAGCGTCCGGGACACCCGCGTCGACGGTGCCCTCATCACGTACCTCCCCGGCTCGGCGCTCGTCCTGCTCGCCCTCGCCGTCCTGCACGCGGGGTGGTCCCGCCCGGAGTGGACCTCCACCGGCAGCCTGGCCGGTGAGACCGCCTTCCGGCTCCTGGCCCTGGGGCAGGGCCTCCTCGTCGTGCTCATGGCCCTGGTCGCCCGCAGCCTCTACCGGCGCGCCCCCGAACCCCGCACCACGCTGTACGGACTCGGCGGCCCGTCCGTCGCCATGCTCGCGTGCGCCCTGGGCGGCGTGATGACCGGCGGGGTGGCCCAGCGGGTCGCCGACTGGCTGGACGGCCCCGGCACCCCGGGCATGGGGCGCGGCTCCGTCATCGAGGGCCCGCCCGTCCTGCTCAGCTGGCAGGCCTCCGTCATCCCGGTGCTCCTGCTCCTGCTGCTCGTCCCGGTCGTCTTCCTGGTCGTCCGCACCGCGCGCCGGGCCCGCCGCATGGGTCCGGACATCGAGGCGGAGTACGCCCCCGAACCGCCTGACCCCGGCCGCACCCGGCGCATCGCCCGCATCCGCGCCACGGCCGCCCTCACCGACTCGGCCCCCTGGATCGTCGGCGTGGTCTCCGCCGCGACCCTGCTCCTCGGCACGGCGGCCGTCGTGGGCTCCTGGACCAGCGGTCAGGTGCCCGGCCTCGCGACGGACGGGGCCGCGGCGCCCGTCGAATCGCTCGCCGAGGCCGCCCAGTCGACCGGCTCCTGGCTGATCGGATTCGGCTTCGTACTGTTCGTCGCGGGCGGCCGCCGCGCCTACCGGGACGCCTCCGCCCGCCGCACCATCGGCATCCTCTGGGACGTGGGCACCTTCTGGCCGCGCGCCGCCCACCCCTTCGCGCCCCCCTGCTACGCCGAGCGCGCCGTCCCCGACCTGGCGTCGCGGATGTCCGCCTGGACGGCGACCACCCGGGGCCGGCTCATCATCTCGGGCCACTCGCAGGGCAGCGTCCTCGCGGCGGCCGCCGTGTGGCAGCTCCCCGACGCCGCCCGCCGCCGGGTCGGGCTGCTCACCTACGGCTCCCCGGTCGAGCGGCTGTACGGGCGCTGGTTCCCGTCCTACTTCGGGGCCGTACCCCTCCTCGGGCTGCACCGCTCGGTGCACTGCTGGCGCAACCTCTACCGGGCCACCGACCCGATCGGCGGGCCCGTCCGGCTGCGCGTCGGCCCCGACGCCGGCGTCGACCGGGGGCCGCTGAAGGACCCGCAGGCGTACGGGCGTACCACCGCGCTCCCGCTGCCCGAACCGATCCTCGGCCACTCCGACTACCAGGCCGACCCGGTCTTCGCGAAGGAGCGGGCCGCCCTCCTCGAAGAGCTCGGCCCGCGGCTGCCCCGGCAGGGGGAGGGCGGGGAGACCCTCCAGAAGGGTCAGAAGAGCTCGGGGAGATCCTCCGGGTAGAGCAGGGTCAGGTCGTCCGTGCTCGTCTCGGCGAGCTGGGCGACCCGGCCCGCGTGCCGCTCCACCATCGACTCGAAGGTCTGCCGGGCGGTGCGGCCGTTGCCGAAGGCGGGGCCCTTGGGGAGCGCGGTGAAGTACTTCAGCAGCGCCTCCCCGGTCCCCCCGGCCAGGCTGTACTCGTGCTCCTCGGCCTGCTGCTCGACGATCCGCAGCAGCTCCTCGGGGAGGTAGTCATGGAAGGTGATGGTCCGGGAGAACCGGGAGGCCACACCGGGGTTGACGGTGAGGAACCGCTCCATCTCGTGGGTGTACCCGGCGACGATCACCACCACCGCGTCCCGGTGGTCCTCCATCAGCTTCACCAGCGTGTCGATGGCCTCCCGGCCGAAGTCGCGGCCGGAGTCCTCGGGGGAGAGGGCGTACGCCTCGTCCACGAAGAGCACCCCGCCGCGCGCCCGGTCGAACGCCTCCTGGGTCCGGATCGCCGTCGAGCCGATGTGCTCCCCGACCAGGTCCACCCGGGAGACCTCGACCAGGTGGCCGCGCTCCAGCACCCCGAGCGAGGCCAGGATCTCGCCGTACAGCCGGGCGACCGTGGTCTTGCCCGTACCGGGGGAGCCGGTGAAGACGAGGTGGCGGCGGACGGAGGCGGCCTTGAGCCCGGCCTCCTGGCGGCGGCGGCCGACCTCGATCATGTCGGTGAGCGCCCGCACCTCGCGCTTGACGCTCTCCAGGCCCACCAGCGCGTCCAGTTCACCGAGGACCGCCGAGGAGTCCCGGGCCGGTTCGGCGGCCGGGGCCACCGGATCGGGTTCCGCGGGCCGCTGGCCGGGCATCGCGGTGAGCAGGCCGGGGGTCGACCGGGTGGCCGTCAGCACCGCGGGGGCCGGAGCCGGCGCCGTACGCAGACCGCTCTCGTCACTCGTGCAGTCCGTGACCGCCGGGCCGTTGGTCACGGACCCCTCACCCTGTCCGGTGCCGCCCTCGGGGAACTCGTAACCGCCCCGCGCGCACCGCTCGGTGCGGCAGCGGGTCAGCGTGGTGCGGCACCCCTCCATGATGTGGAAGCCGTACCCCTCGCTGCCCGTCACCCGGCAGCTGTCGAAGGTGCCCCGGCCCTCGGCGGAGACGTAGAACCCGGCCTCGGCGGGGTTGGTGACCGTGCACCGCTCGATGACGGGGTCGGCGCCCTTGGTGACGATGACCCCGGTCTGGGCCGCGTCGATGGTGCAGTTGTTCAGCGTGCCGCCGCTGCCGTGGTCCCGGAACCAGGCGCCCGTGGACGCCTCCCGGATCCGGCAGTCGTCCAGCTGGGCGGTGGCGCCGTCGCTCACGGAGACGGCGGTGTTGCGGATCTGGGAGAGGTCGCTGTCCACCACGTCGGCGCGGGAACCCCGGTCGAGGACGAAGAGGGCGTCCGGCACGTCGTGGACCCGGCAGGCGTCCAGTATCACGGTCGCCCCGTCACTGACCCAGACCGCCGGGTAGTCGCCCGTACTGTCGTGGATCTCGCACTGGTTGGCGTCCACGCGGGTGCCCGGGTCCCAGACGGAGAGTCCGTTGCGGCCGAAGCGGCGGACCGTGGAACGGGTCAGCGTGAGCACCGAACGCGACCGCAGGTCGATCGCGTTCTCCGGGATGTCGTGGATGTCGCAGTCGGCGAGCGTCAGCACCGCGTCGGTGTCCAGCGTGACCCCGTCGCCCGAAGTGCGGTGCACCGTGCAGTCGGTGAGGTGCGCGGTGGCGCGGGCGGTGACCTGGACGCCGCTGCCCTTGATCTCGTACACCTCGCAGCCGATCGCCTCAAGACCGCTGCCCTCGCCGGTGACCGCGATGCCCGCGCCGGAGGTGTGGTGGATCCGGCAGCGGTCGAGGCGGGGGTGGCCGCCGTCGCGGACCGAGACGCCGGACTGGCCGGCCGAGACGATCTCGCACTCCTCGAAGACCCCGCCCGCACCGTCGAGTACGGCGATGCCGACGCCGGCCGGATTGTCGACGGTGCAGCGCCGCACGGTGGGCCGGGCCGCTCCCCGTACCTCGATGCCGGCGGCGGACCGCGTCACGATCCGCAGGTCCGCGAACTCGGGGGTGCCGTCCTCCACCAGCAGGGCCGGGGCGGCGGAGTCCTGCCCCTCGATGTGGAGATCCTGGACGATCGCGGAGGCGCGCACCGTCAGCGGTACGCCGTCGGCCGGCGCGATCCGCACGGAGCCGACCGAGCCCTCGGGGCCGCGCAGGGTCACCGCGCGGTGCAGGACGAGGTTCTCCCGGTAGGTCCCGGGCGCGACGGTGAGGACGTCACCGTCGGCCGCCGCTTCCAGGGCCGCGGAGAGGGAGGCGTACTCGCCCGTGCGGCGGCGCCATCGCGATGTTCCGGTGTGCGTCACCTGGACCGTGCCCTGTGCCATGGAGTTGCTCTGCCCCCACCTCGTGCTGTGCGATGCCTCGGGTCCGTCCGCCCGCCCGTCGAGAAGAGGAGGACGCGGTCGGACCACCGTAGCGCGCGCGAGGGGCGGCAGTTGACGACTCGGGGTGCCGGGGTGATGTCGCCGGTCCCGGGGCGGGCGCCGCCGCCCGGGGTGCGGGGGACAGGGGCACTCCCCGCCGTTCCGGATGCGGTGTACGGGGCGTCCGCCCCCGTCGCGTCCGCCCGCTGTCAGCTGCCCGTTCCGGCCCGGCCCCAGTCCGGGCCCGCCGCCGCCCACTCCTGGTCCAGGAGCGCGTACCGCCGTCGCACCAGGCCCGCGAGGGCCAGACGCCTGCCCGCCTCCACGGCCCCGGCGGCGAGCAGGAACGCACCGACCCCGCCGAGTACCGCGTGCGTGCGGGCCGCGCCCGGTGACATCGGCGGCGGTACGGGCAGGCCCGCGCCGTCCGTCCAGATCCGCACCGGCGAACCGGGCTCCCCGGCCCCCGGCGCCGTGGTGACCTCCCCGGTGCGCGGGGTGCCGTCCGGGGCCGACCAGGTCGCCACCACCGGGACGCGCTCCGCGCCGGCGTCCGGGTCACCGGAGAACCGCCGCGTCCCCGGCACCCGCTCCACCACGACCGCGACGGTGGCCCGGCGCTCCTCGTGCTGGGCCCGTACCGACCGCTGGAGCCGGTCCTCGGCGAGCGCGCCGCCCGCCCACCCGGCCGCCGGTGCCCCCACCACCAGGAGCAGCAGCGCGCCGAGCGTCACCCACGCCTCGCGGCGGTCGGTGGCGCGCCACAGCGGGACTCCGACTCCCATGTCATCCCCCGTTTCCCCCCGGATTCCCCGCGTTCCTGCGTCTTCCCTGCCGTCTTCCCCGCGTCTTCGTGTTCTCAGTCGAGGATCGTGACGGGGTCCCCGGCCCGGATCACCCCGGTCCCGTCCGGAATCAGATTCTGGCCGAAGAGCAGCTGATTGCCGGTCCGGCGGTGGCGGGCCAGGGTGAGCAGCGGCTCCCTGCCGCGCTCGGCCGTCCGCTGGTCGGTGGTGGTGATCACACAGCGGCCGCAGGGCTTCACCACGGAGAAGGGCACATCGCCGATGGCGATCCGCCGCCAGCCGTCCTCGGCCCACGCCTCGGTGGCGCCGACCACGACGTTCGGCCGGAAGCGGTCCATCGGCAACGGTCCCTCGTGCGGCCGGTCGCCCGCCGCGATCAGGTCGTTGAGGGCGTCGAGCGAGGCGGTGGTGGTCAGCAGCAGCGGGTAGCCGTCGGCGAAGGAGACCATGTCCCCGGGGCGCGCGAACGCCGGGTCGACGGGCCTGCGGCGCGCCGGATCGTCGAGATGGACGAGCCGGGTCTCCGAACCGAGGACCTCGCTGAACCAGAGGTGCGCCTCGGCAGCCGCCTCCGCCACCGTGACGGTGTCCCGGTGCAGCTCCACGCTGATCATGTTCTCCGGCCCCGGCACGTCCACCCGCAGCGGCGGATGGCCCGGTGCGTCCAGGGCGACCCCGCCACCGGCCAGCAGCACCGCGGAGATCCGCGCCAGAAACGGCTGCTGACGTTGAGTGATCGCCCTGGACGCCTTGTCGACCACCATCCAGCGGCGGTCGCCGTCGAGTCCCCATGGCTCGACGGCAACCTCCTCGGATGTGTGGGCTGCCAGCGATTTGACCGGATACACATGGACGGACCGGAGGACAGGAGAGGCCATGTGCCCATCCTGCCAGTCACCCCTGCACGCGTACGCACGATTTATTCGCACGATCGCCGCACGCGTCTGTGACCGCGGCCCGGCCCGTACCCCCGGCTCATGCCGCTGTACGGAGCCTCCGAGGGACCCGGTCAGTACCCCCGGCCCTGGTACGGCCGGTTGTACGGGTCCTCGTACGGCGACGGGGCCGGTGCGGGCCGCGGCGAGGCCGGGCGCATCGACTCGTACCCGGTGCCGGGTGCGGGGCGCTGCGGCTGGGGCTGCTGCGGATAGCCGCGGACCGCCGAGGGCTGCTGCGGGATGTACGGCGCCGGGGCGTTCTGCAGCCCGGCGGGGTGCATCGGCGCGTGCTGCACGGGGGCCTGCTGGTACTGCGGCATCGGCTGCTGCTGCGGGTAGCCGTAGGAGCCGGTGTGGTGCGAGGGGGCCGCGGGGAGGGCCGGCAGCGCCGACGGCAGGGCCGGCAGATAGCTGCTGGACGTGTCGTAGGCGGCGGGGACGCGGATCGGTGCGATCTGCGGGGTGCCCCGCTCCGCGACCAGGGAGTCGTAGATCGGGGTGTCGGGGAACGACGCGGCGTAGTAGCCGCCGCCGAAGGCGGAGCGAGGGGAGGTCATGGCACCTAAGTTAAGCCCACGATGTGCTGGTTGGGGAGCCCGATAAGAGGGTTGTTTTCCGCGATGTGAGTGAACCGCGATCCCCAATGCGAGCGAACTTGGCAAAAAAGGGCGCACCGACGTCTACTGATCGTGTAAAGGCCGAGTTCACGGGGTGTTACCGGCAGATCGCCGGGACGTCTCCGCGCGGGTGCGGGGCACCGCGCCGGGGCCGGGGATTAGGTTGTGCGGAAAAGCCTGCGGGCAGCCGGACTCGTGATGGGGGCGAGCATGATCATGCAAAAAGGAACCAACGTTCCGGTGCCTGCGGGCACCGTGCGCGTCGAATTGGGGTGGCGGGCCGCCGCCGGCACCCCCGATGTCGACGGCTCCGCGCTCCTCCTGGTGTCGGGAAAGGTCCGCAGCGACGCCGACTTCGTCTTCTACAACCAGTCGGCCCATGCCTCCGGGGCCGTCCGTCACGAGGGCAAGCGGACGGCGGGCGACGGTGTCACCGACACCCTCACCGTCGACTTCGGGAAGGTCGAGCCGGCGATCGACCGCATCGTCGTCGCGGCCTCGGCGGACGGCGGCACTTTCGGCCGGGTGAGCGGTCTGTACGTACGGATCGTCGACGCGGCCGGCGGCGCCGAGCTGGCCCGCTTCGACTCCACCGACGCCACGGTCGAGACCGCGTTCATCCTCGGCGAGCTGTATCTGCGCCAGGGCGCCTGGAAGTTCCGTGCGGTCGGGCAGGGGTACGGCACCGGGCTGGAGGGCCTGGCGACGGACTTCGGCATCTCCGTCGACGAGCCGCAGTCGGCTCCCGCTCCCGCCCCCGCCCCGGCCGTCCACGCCGCCCGGCCCGCCCCGCCGACGCCGCCCGCCCCTGTCGCTCCGGCCGCCCCGGTGGCGCCTCCCGCGCCGCCCGCCCCGGCACCCCCGCAGCCGGTACGGCTGACCAAGATCACGCTGACGAAGGCGGCACCGTCCGTCTCCCTCGCCAAGCAGGGCGGCACCTCCGGCTCGCTCCGCGTCAATCTCAACTGGGAAGTGCGCAAGCAGTTCAAGGGCTGGGGAGCGAAACTCGGCCGGGCCGTCGCGATGCACGGAGACCTCGATCTTGATCTCTGCGCGCTGTACGAACTCACCGATGGACGCAAGGGAGTTGTGCAGGCACTCGGAAACGCGTTCGGTTCTCTGAGTCAGCCGCCCTTTATCCATCTCGACGGCGACGACCGCACAGGATCGCTCTCCAGCGGCGAGAACATGACCGTCAACCTCGACCGCAAGGACCAGCTCCGCCGCGTACTGATCTTCGTCACCATCTATGAAGGCGCCCGGAGTTTCGCCGATCTCCATGCCACGGTCACCCTCCAGCCGCAGAACGGCGCCGCGATCGACTTCTCCCTCGACGAATGCACCGTGCCCTCAACGGTCTGCGCGCTCGCACTGATCACCAACAACGGCGGCGACCTCACCGTGCAGCGCGAGGCCCGCTACCTCGTGCCGGACCGGGGCGTCAGCCCGCAGCGCACCATCGACGCCGCCTACGGCTGGGGCATGAACTGGACCCCCGGCCGCAAGTGAGCCGCACCCGCCGCGCCGCCCGGCCGGACCCGACGCCCGCTGCCGCGCGGCGTCACCGGTCGGGGGCGGCCTCCGGCCGGGCATAGGTACGGCCCTTCCAGGCGGCCCCCCGCCCCCGGTAGTGCTGCACCGCCGAGTCCACCGTCATCAGCAGGTACAGCACCGCCGTGAACGGCAGCAGGGGCCCGAGCCACAGCGACTGCCGGTAGTACGACAGCATCGGCAGATACGTCACCGTCATCACCGCCCAGGCGGCGCCGCCCGCCCAGGCCGCCGCCCCGTCGCCCGTCAGCAGGCCCGCCACCAGGGTCGCGGGCGGTGCCACGTAGACGAGCAGCAGCCCCGGGACCGTCCCCGCCAGCAGCAGCGGACTGTGCCGCAACTGCGCGTACGCGCTGCGCGCCACCATCCGCCACAGATCCCCCAGCCGCGGATACGGCCGGACGCTGTCCACCCGCTCCGCGAGCCCCAGCCAGATCCGGCCACCGCCGCGCCGCACCTCCCGCGCCAGCGACACGTCGTCGATCACCGCCTGCCGGATCGACTCCGGGATCCGCGCCCGCTCGGCGGCCGCCGTCCGCAGCAGCACACAGCCGCCCGCCGCGGCCGCCGTCCGTGACCGGGCCCGGTTCACCCGGCGGAACGGATAGAGCTGCCCGAAGAAGTAGACGAACGCGGGCACCACCAGACGCTCCCAGAAGCTCTCCACCCGCAGCCGCGCCATCTGCGACACCAGATCGAAGCCGTCCGGACCCTCGGTCCCGGCCGCGGCAACCAGATCCCGCAGGCTGTCCGGCTCGTGCGCGATGTCGGCGTCCGTCAGCAGCAGGAAGTCCGGCTTGTGGAGCCGGGCCAGCGCGATTCCGTGCCGTACGGCCCAGAGCTTGCCCGTCCAGCCGGGCTCCGGCTCCCCGGGGGTCACCACGGTCAGCGCGAGGCCGCCGAACCGGTCGGCCAGCTCCCGGGCCAGCTCCCCGGTGCCGTCGCTGGAGCAGTCGTCGACGAGGATGACCCGGGCGTCCCCCGGATAGTCCTGGACCAGCAGCGACGGCAGGCTCACCGGCAGCATCTCCGCCTCGTCGCGGGCCGGCACGACCACCGCCACCGACGGCCAGCGCGCCGGTTCGGTGCGCCGGGGCAGCCGCTGGTCGGTCCGCCAGTAGAACCCCTGCCCCAGCAGGAGCCACACCCACGCGATCAGCGAACCCACGGCGATCCAGGCAACGGCGCTCATTCGCCGCAGTCTGCCCCACTGAGGCCGGGCCGCAAGGGCTGTCGGCTAGGGTGACCGGGTGAAGATCGCGCTCATGGACTCCGGAATCGGCCTGCTGGCGGCAGCGGCCGCCGTTCGCCGACTGCGGCCCGACGCCGACCTGGTGGTCTCCTCCGACCCCGGCTCGATGCCCTGGGGCCCGCGCACCCCCGAGGACGTCACCGCCCGCGCGCTGGCGGTGGCCCGCGCCGCCGCCGCCCACCGGCCCGACGCGCTGATCGTCGCGTGCAATACCGCCTCCGTCCACGCCCTGCCCGCGCTCCGCGCCGCGCTGGAGCCCGCGCTGCCGGTCATCGGCACCGTCCCCGCCATCAAACCGGCGGCGGCGGGCGGCGGCCCCGTCGCCATCTGGGCCACCCCGGCCACCACCGGCAGCCCCTACCAGCGCGGACTGATCGCGGAATTCGCCGGCTCCGTCGAGGTCACCGAGGTCCCGTGCCCCGGACTCGCCGACGCCATCGAGCACGGTGACGAGGCCGGCATCGACCGCGCCGTCGCCGCGGCGGCCGCCCTCACCCCGCCGGGCGTACGGGCCGTGGTGCTCGGCTGCACCCACTACGAGCTGGTCGCCGGCCGTATCCGCGCCGCCGTCCAGCAACCCGGCCTCCCGCCGCTGGTCCTGCACGGATCCGCCGGGGCCGTGGCCGCCCAGGCGCTGCGCCGGATCGGTGCCGAAGCCGCTCCGACGGCCGAACCGTCCGGCACGTTCACCGTCCTGCTCGCCGGACGCCCCGGCACCCTGCCGGAGCCCGCTCTGGCCTACGCGGAGGGCCGCGCCCTCCAGGCCGCGGCCCCCGCCCGCTGACCCCGCGGCCCCGGGCCGGGCGGCCCGAACGTGGGTACGCTGCGAATATGACGGACCACCCCGAGAGAGCGCACGGCTCGTCGCAGGCACCGGCCACCGTCTGGACCGGCCGCGCGACCAACCGCATCCAGTGGCTCCTGGCCCTCACGGGCGCGGGCTGCGTGGCTCTGGGCATCGAGCTCGCCGTCGTCTCGCCCTGGTCCTCCGGGATCGCCCCGCTGCTGATGTCCGTCATCGGCTGCCTGGCCGTCGGACTGCTCATCCTTTTCGGGACGCTCGCCTTCGTCCATGTGGCCGTGAAGGTCGACGGGGACTCCCTGGAGGTCCGCTGCGGCCACGCCGGGCTGCCGCGCCGCAGGATCCTGATCACCCATGTGGTCGGCGCCGAGTACGTCCCCAAGGTCAACCCGCGCCAGTGGGGCGGCTGGGGCTACCGCTGGCGCCCCGAACAGGGGACCGCCGTCGTCGTGCGCAAGGGCGAGGGCATGGCCCTGCTGCTCGGTGACGGCCGCACCTTCACCGTCACGGTGGACGACGCGGAGAGCGCCGTACGGTTCATCCGCGAACGCATGCACCTGGCCGCCGCAGCCGAACGGGCCCGGGGCCGGGGCTGAACGCACGGAAGCGCTGGAGGCCCCGACGGCCTCTGGGCAGGGCCTGAACGTACGGAGGCTCCGGAGCTCCCGACGACCTCAGGGCAGGCATCGAACGTACGAAGGCACCGGAGACGCCGACGGGCCAGGCCCAGGCCCCGACCCCGGCCCTGCGCCCCGCTCACAGCCGCCCACCGTAGACTCCGCCAGGTGAGCGCCACTATGACCCCCGTCGACGACCCGCCGCCCGCGCCGACGCCCCCGACCGCCGGACTGCTCCTGCGGCTCCTGCGTCCGGCCGCCGCCGCCCTCTCCGGGGTGCTGCTCTACGCGAGCTTCCCGCCCCGGCCGCTCTGGTGGCTCGTCCTGCCCGGCTTCGCCCTGCTCGGCTGGGTCCTGCACGGGCGCAGGCTGCGCGCCGCCTTCGGCCTCGGCCTCCTCGCCGGGCTCGGCTTCACGCTCCCGCTGCTGCACTGGACCGGCGAGGACGTCGGCCCGGTGCCGTGGCTCGCCCTCGCCACCGCCGAGGCGCTCTTCATCGCGGTGGGCTGCCTCGGCATCGCCGCCGTTACCCGGCTCGCGTACTGGCCGCTCTGGGGGGCCGCGGTCTGGACCCTGGACGAGGCGGTCCGCGCCCGTATCCCGTTCGGCGGCTTCCCCTGGGGCAAGATCGCCTTCGGCCAGGCGGAGAGCGCGTTCCTGCCGCTCGCCGCACTCGGCGGGACCCCGCTGCTCTCCTTCGCCGTCGTGCTGTGCGGCTTCGGGCTCTACGAGGCCGTGCGCCGATTCCGTACGTACCGCACCACCGGGGAGGTGCCCCGCGCCGCGGTCGCCGGAGCCGCCGCCTGCGTCCTCGTACCCGTGGTGGCCGCGCTCGCCGCGCTCCCGCTGGTCGACGACTCCGCCGAGGACGGCACCGTCACCGTCGCCGCGATCCAGGGCAACGTGCCCCGCCTCGGCCTCGACTTCAACGCCCAGCGCCGCGCCGTCCTCGACAACCACGCCAAGCGCACCAAGCAGCTCGCGGAGGAGGTCGAGGCCGGCAAGGCGAAGCAGCCGGACTTCGTGCTCTGGCCGGAGAACTCCTCCGACCTCGACCCCTACCTCAACGCCGACGCCCGCGAGGTCATCGACGACGCGGTCAGGGCGATCGGTGTCCCCACCGTCGTCGGCTCTGTGGTCGAGAAGGGCTCGGACAGCCTCCGCAACACCCTGATC
Organism: Streptomyces microflavus; assembly: GCF_014650075.1. GTDB lineage: Bacteria > Actinomycetota > Actinomycetes > Streptomycetales > Streptomycetaceae > Streptomyces > Streptomyces microflavus. Next base: position 41,772 of record NZ_BMUG01000005.1, read on the forward strand.
GAGTGGGACCCGGACAAGGGCCCCGTCGACACCTACGACAAGCGGCACATCCAGCCGTTCGGCGAGTACATGCCGATGCGGACGGTCGCCCGCTTCTTCAGCGAGGACGTCGACCGGGTCCAGCGCGAGTTCGTCCCCGGCACCGAGGTCGGCGTCTTCGACCTCGCCGGTACGAAGGTGGGGATGGTGACCTGTTACGAGGCCGCCTTCGACGACGCCGCCCGCGACACCGTCCTCCACGGCGGCCAGATGATCGCGGTGCCCAGCAACAACGCGACCTTCGGGCGCAGCGAGATGACCTACCAGCAGCTCGCGATGTCCCAGGTCCGGGCCGTCGAGCACGGCCGGGCCGTCGTCGTACCCGTCACCAGCGGGGTCAGCGCGGTCATCCGGCCCGACGGCACGATCGCCGACCGGAGCGGCATGTTCACCCCCGACGCCCTGGTCGCCGAGGTCCCGCTGCGCTCCTCGCTCACCCCCGCCACCCGGATGGGCCCGCTGCCGGAGGCCCTGATCGCCCTGCTGGCCGCGGCCGGCCTGGGCTGGGCGGGCCTGTCGGCGGCACGGGCACGGCGGGAGCGGGGCACCGCGAAGTAGCCCCGAACCGGCCACGTAGGCTCGGATCCATGGCGACTCCCGACTTCATCCGCACCATCCGCGAGACCGCAGGCAACCAGCTCCTGCTGCTGCCCGGGGTGACCGCCATCGTCTTCGACGACGAGGGCCGGGTGCTGCTGGGACGGCGCGCGGACACCGGGAAGTGGTCGGTCGTCGGCGGCATCTCGGAGCCGGGCGAGGAGCCCGCGCTGACGGCGGAGCGCGAGGTGCTGGAGGAGACCGGGGTGCAGTGCGTGGCCGAGCGGCTGGTCCTCGCCCAGGCACTGCAGCCCGTGCAGTACGCCAACGGCGACCGCTGCCAGTACCTCGACATCACCTTCCGCTGCCGGGCGACCGGCGGCGAGGCCCGGGTCAACGACGACGAGTCGCTGGAGGTGGGCTGGTTCCCCCTGGACGGCCTGCCGCCGCTCGCCGAGTTCGCCCTCTTCCGGATCAAGCAGGCGCTGACGGAGGGGCCGGCCTGGTTCCGTCCCACGTCGGCCGAGGCCTGACCCGACGCGCCGAACCCCCGTCCGGCGGCCCTGACCTCTACCTCTCCGGCCCCCGCCACAGATGGGGCACCCGCAGCCAGACGTCCCGTGCCTTCGGCGGATCGGTGACCGTGACGTCCTGCTCGCGCAGGGACCTCTTCCGCCGGCGGATGACCGTACGGACCATCCGTTCCACTGCGGCGTTGTCGTTCCCTCGGCGCGGCACCTTCCGATTCTTGGTGCGCCGCCGGTGCCCGGCCTCCCGGGCGGCCCGCACGGGTGATCCGGCACCGGCCGGCTTCGGTGTGACAGCCGCATGTCACATCCGGGCGAGCCCATCCGTCCCAGGGGTGCAGCGAACGACAACGGCGAAGGAGCCGAAAAGATGAACGCCCGCTTGAATGTCCTCGGCAGTCCGACCACGGCCAAGATCCTGAAGCACCTGACGGCGGCGGGACAGGCGGTCTCGGCCACGGGGCTGTCCACCACGACGCAGGAGCTGGTGAAGATCCGCGCGAGCCAGATCAACGGCTGCGGGTTCTGCACCGACATGCACACCAAGGAGGCCGAGGCCGCCGGTGAGACGCCCCTGCGCCTCAACCTGATCGCGGTGTGGCGGGAGGCCACCGTCTTCACCGACGCCGAGCGCGCCGCCCTGGAGCTGACGGAGCAGGGCACCCGCATCGCGGACGCGGCCGGCGGGGTCCCGGACGAGGTCTGGGCGCGGGCCGCCGAGCACTACGACGAGGACCAGCTCATCGCCCTGGTCTCCCTGATCTCCCTCATCAACGCCTTCAACCGGCTGAACGTCATCGTCCAGCAGCCCGCGGGCGACTACAAGGTGGGCCAGTTCGGCTGACCGGCGTGTGACACCGCCCCTGCCGGGGAGGTGTGCGGCATGCACTCCTGGAATCTCCACGACATGCCCGACCTCTCCGGCAGGACCGCCGTGGTCACCGGCGCCAACAGCGGCATCGGGGCGGTCACCGCGCTCGCCCTCGCCCGCTCCGGCGCCCGTACCGTCCTCGCCTGCCGCGACGTCGAGCGGGGGCGGCGCGCACTGGACGCCGTCCGCCGTGCCGCACCGCGCTCCGACATCCGGCTCGTCCGCCTGGACCTGGCGGACCTGGCCTCCGTCGCCGGGGCGGCCGACGCGATCGCGAAGGAGGTGGACGGCCGTCTCGATCTGCTCGTGAACAACGCCGGGGTGATGGCCCTGCCGCTCCTGCGGACGGCGGACGGCTTCGAGATGCAGTTCGGCACCAACCACCTCGGCCACTTCGCCCTGGCCCTCCGGCTGCTGCCGGTGCTCGGTGCGGCGGGACCGGCCCGGGTGGTGACCCTCTCCTCCCTGGGCCACCGGATCGGCCGCATCGACCTCGACGACCTCAACGCCGAGCGCGGGTACAGCAAGTGGGGCGCCTACGCGCAGTCCAAGCTCGCCAACCTGCTCTTCACCGCGGAACTCGACCGGCGCGCCCGGGCCTCCGGCCGGGACCTGCTCGCCCTGGCCGCCCACCCCGGCCTCGCCGCGACGGAGCTGGGGCAGGCGGGCCCGAAGCTGGCCGGCCGCAACTGGGCGGCGAAGCTGGAGAGGGCCTCGCGCCTGTACACCCAGCCCGCCTCCGCCGGCGCGCTGCCCACGCTGTACGCGGCGACCCTGCCCGACGCGCCCGGCGGCTCCTACTACGGGCCCCGGCACCTGGGCGAGACCCGGGGAGCCCCGGCCGAGGCCCGCAGGTCCGCCCGGGCGCGGGACACGGACATGGCGCGGGCGCTCTGGGAGGAGTCGGCGCGGCTGACCGGACTGGACCCGGACCTGGTCTGAGCGGGAGGCGGTCCAGCGGGAACCGGAATGGCGATGTACGGTCAGCTCAAGGCTCTCACCGGCGGTTATGCGGTCAACGGCCTTGCACGGAGAGTGAGTAGAGGAGAGACATGAGCGTCGACGACGTTGAGTTCCGCCGCAGGATCCGCTCCGATGTCCCGCACTCGGCGAGGGTGTGGAACGCCTGGCTCGGCGGCAAGGACAACTACCCCGTGGACCGCGAACTGGCCGACGCGGTGAGCGCGGCCTACCCGCAGATGGTCGACATCGCCCGCGCCTCCCGTGCGTTCCAGGCCCGCGCGATCCGGCACCTCGCCTCGCTGGGCATCCGCCAGTTCCTGGACGTGGGCACCGGCCTGCCGGTGGCGAACAGCACCCACGAGGTGGCCCAGGGCATCACGCCCGACGCGCGGATCGTCTACGTGGACAACGACCCCATCGTCCTCGCCCACGCCCAGGCCCTGCTGACCAGCGCCCCGGAGGGCCGTACGGCCTACGTGGACGCCGATCTCTCCGCGACGGACACGGTGGTGGACGAGGCGGCGAAGACGCTCGACCTCTCCGAGCCGGTCGCCGTGCTGCTGCTCTCGACGCTGGGGCACCTGACCCCGGCCGACGGCATCAAGGTCGTCCAGCAGTACATGGCCCGGATGCCGTCGGGGAGCTACCTGGTGCTCTGCGACACGGTGAAGACGCCGCAGACGCTGGCCGCCCAGGAGGCGTACGACTCCGGCGACAACCCGCCCTACCTGGTCCGGGAGCCGGAGGAGATCACCGGCTGCGCCGAGGGCCTGGAGATCATCGACCCCGGCTTCCTGTCGATCGCGCTGTGGCGTCCCGAGGAGGACGACCCGGTGCTGGTCGACCAGTGGGGGCTTGTCGCCCGCAAGCCGTAGGCGGCGAGCGGACGGGAACCGGGCGGCGGAGGACTCCAGGAGAGTCCTCCGCCGCTCAGTTGTTCCGCCGCCGGGCTGCGGTGTCCTCGCGCAGTTCGCCGGTGCGGTGGGTGAGTGAGTCGATCCCTTCGGTCAGCTGCCGCTGTCCCGACGGCAGATGCGGCCGGACCGCCGCGAGCGGGGCGACGAGGAGGGCGGCGTCGTCGGCGGCGAGGGCCCGGCGGAGATGGTTCAGCGGGGGGCCCGCCGCGGCGGGCAGGCCGGTCAGGGCGGTGACCTGGCCGGCGAGAGAGCGCAGGTCCGCCGCGTTCTCCCTGGCCCAGGTGGTGATGGTGCGGTCGGCCGCACGCCGGTCCCGGGTGGCCTTGACCCGCTGCTCCCCGGTGGAGCCGAGGGAGCCCGGGCGCAGCCGCAGATAGCGGCGCTCCGCCGCCTGCCGGCTGGCGACGCCGAGGGGTTCCGCCAGGTCGGTCCAGCTGGCCCCCGCCGCGCGGGCGGCCTCGATCAGCCCGGTCTCCCAGCCCGCTAGCCGCTCCCGCACCTCACGCAACAGTTGGAGCGAGGCCAGCGCCCGGTCCCTGTCCGGGCCGCCCACCGAACCCTCGGGCTGGTCCGCAGTGGCGGTCCGGGCGCCGCGGACCGCGTCGTCGATGGCCTCCAGCGCCGCCGCGGCGGCGACAAGGGAGACGGCGTCCGGATCGGGCTGCTCTGCCGCTGGCATGGTCACTCCTCCACGTGATTGTCGTCCTTCCGGTGACATGTTGTTTGTCATCGAATGGATGACATGCTACAACGGAATCAAGCGAACCGCGCGGGCTACCGCCCGACCGACTGGAGGTGTTTTCGCCATGCTCATGCGCACCGACCCCTTCCGTGAACTGGACCGGATCACCGAACAGATCCTGCGCCCCGGCACCTGGTCGCGGCCCTCGGCGATGCCGATGGACGCGTACCGCGAGGGCGAGGAGTACGTGGTGGCGTTCGATCTTCCCGGTGTCTCGCCGGACGCGATCGACATCGACGTCGAGCGCAACATGCTGACCGTCCGGGCTGAGCGTCGGCCTGCCGTCAGCGCCGACGACGTGCACATGGAGCTCTCCGAGCGTCCGCTGGGCGTGTTCTCCCGGCAGATCGTCCTGGCGGACACCCTGGACACCGAAGGCATCGACGCCGACTACGACGCGGGTGTACTGACCCTGCGTATCCCGATCGCCGAGCGGGCCAAGCCCCGCAAGATCGCCATCGGCGGGAACTCCTCGCGCAAGCAGATCAAGGGCTGAACCGTACATCTGTCCCCGTGGCGGCGGCCGGGGTTCGATCTCCCCTTCCCCGGCCGCCCGCCCCCGCCGTCGTATGCGCCATAGGCGGCATGCGACGGCGCTTTCGGAGAAGAAGCCAGAGACAACCGACACCACAGTAGTAGGACGAGAAGGGCTGCCACCGCCATGATTCCTGAGCCTCGGACCATCGTCGCCCCGGAGGCCATGACGTACGACCGGCTGCTGGAGAAGATCAGATACGAGGGCGCCTACCCCACCCGGGAGCGGGCCGAAGAGGTCCTCCGTGCCGTGATGGGCGGGCTCGGACGGCAGATCACCGGCGAGGAACGGGTCGCGTTCGCCGCCGCGCTCCCCAGGGAGGCCGCCCTGATGTTCACCGCCGAGGCCCCCGGCATCGAACCGTCCCCGGCCGCCCGCTTCGTGGACGACCTCGCCGCACGGACCGGCGGCACGGCGGCGACCGCCCGCTGGGACGCGGGAACGGTGCTGGTCGCGGTCTCCGCGCTGATGGACCCGGCGCTCGTCGCCGGAGTCATCGAGGCTCTGCCGACCGGCTACGCCCTGCTCTTCGGCCGGGCGCAGCTCGCCACGGCGGCCTGAGCGCCGGCCCGGTCCGCGGTTTCGCCGGGACGGCAGCCCCCCGCCGCCCTCAGACGACCTCGTCGAGACGGCCGGTGGCGACGTCGAAGACGAAGCCGCGGACCCGGTCGGTGTGCGGGATGAACGGGCTGCCGGTCACCCGGCGCAGCGACTGCCGTACGTCGTCGGCGGCGTCCGGGAACGCCTCGGCGGCCCACGGCGGGCGGATGCCCGTCTCCTTCTCGATGCCCTGGCGGAAGACGTCGTCGGTGAACGTCACCATGCCGCAGTCGGTGTGGTGGATGAGCACGATCTCCTGCGTGCCCAGCAGCCGCTGACTGATCGCCAGGGAACGCACCACGTCCTCCGTGACCACGCCCCCGGCGTTCCTGATGACGTGTGCGTCGCCCTCGGCGAGGCCGAGGATGCCGTACGGGTTCAGCCGCGCGTCCATGCAGGCGACGACGGCCGTCCTGCGGGCGGGGGGAAGGGGGAGGGGACCGTCGAACGTCGACGCGTACACCTCGTTGTGGGCGAGGAACTCTTCGGTCACGCTCAAGGCTGCTCCAGGTGCTCGGTCGCGGGGGAGACCCGAACCTACGCAGCCCGACGGGCGGGGCGGAAGCCCGTCGCCGGGCCCGCCACACGACCGCAACGCGCCCGCATTACTCCATTTCGTACACCTGTTCCGGCCGGGCCGGGTGTCACTGCCCGGCGGAGCGCTCCAGCACCCACAGCCGGTGGTCCCAGCCGATGTCGTCACATCGGCGCACCCGCAGGCCGGCCCGGACCGCCAGGGCGCTCAGCTCGTCCTGCGAGCGGAGCCCCGAGCCGAACAGGCAGGCCGGCCGCAGGTGTTGGAGCGTTGCGTCGATGTCGTCCCGGTCGGCGGGCCGGATCTGCTCGACCAGGAGCAGCGTCCCGTCCGGGGGAGGGCGGCGGCCTCGCCGCGCACCAGGTCGAACAGGCCGAGCGTGACGGCCGTCCGGATGGCGAAGCCCGGTGCCAGGTCGGTGAGTTCGTGCAGCCGCTCGTGCGCCTCCTCGTCCTCCGGCACGGCGTCCTCCGCCGCGCCCGGGGCCGGTTCTGTGCGCCGCCAGTAGCCCGTGAAGTGGCTCTGCTCGCGCGGGACCTGCCGCTCGACGGCGATGTGGCGGCGGATGCCCTTCAGCGTGACCGCCTCGCCCGCCGCCCGGACGCAGACCGTGCCCGGCAGCCACTCCATGGACCGGACGGCCGGCTCCAGGAGGTCGGTGGTCCCTGCCGGGGCGCCGTCGCGGGACAGCCAGGTGACGGTCGCGTCGGGTCGGCTTCGTCTCCACCAACGGCTACATCCTCGCCTTCCGCCGCTACTTCGGCGAGACGCCGGGCGCCTACGTCAAGCGCACGGCGACCCGCACGGCCGCCTGATCCACCGGGCCGCCGACCGGGCTACCGGCGGATCGTCACCGGCTCGATCTCCGCGTTGTTGTGCCGGCGCGCCCAGTTCTCCAGGGCCACCCGGCAGGCGTGGTCGAGGTGGCGCAGCCCGGTCAGGTCCAGCTCTATGGGCTGGTCCTGCGGCAGCTTCTCCAACTGCTCCAGGATCCGGGGCAGTCGCAGGAAGGTCGCGTTCCCGGTGAGCGTCACCACGACCCGGCCGCCGGTGAGGCTGTGCGTGGACAGCTGTACGTGGGAGGTCTCCCACGCCGACTTGACCACGGCCAGCAGCAGGCCCAGCACCACGCCCTCGAAGAGGTTGGTCACCACGATGGCCAGCGTGGTGACCGCCAGGAGCACCGCCTCGCCGCGGTGCTCGCGCCACAGCGGGCCGAACTCCTTCACGGGGACGAGCTTGCACCCGGCGTGCACCAGGATTCCGGCGAGCGAGGCGAGCGGGATGATGCCGATGGCGGCGGGCAGGAGCGCCGCGAAGAGCAGCAGCCACAGACCGTGGGCGACCCGGGAGAGCGCGGTGGTGGCACCTGCCTGGACGTTGGCCGCGCTGCGGACGATGACCGCCGTCATCGGTAGCGCACCGAGCGCCCCGCAGATCGTGTTGCCGACGCCCTGCGCGACCAGCTCCTTGTCGTAGTCGGTACGGGGACCGTCGTGCATCCGGTCGATGGCCGCCGCGCTGAACAGGCTCTCGGCCGAGGCGATCAGGGCGAAGGCGAGGACGGTACCGATGACCGCCACGTTCGCCAGGCTGCCGAACTCCGCCGCACCGGGCAGATCGATGGCGTGCAGCAGTCCGTTCACATCGGCCACGGCGGGCGACAGTCCGGCCAGGGCGGCGACGGCGGTGGCCAGGCCGACCGCGGCGAGGGGAGCGGGAACGAGCCGCACGGCGGCGGGGAGCTTCGGCCAGAGCAGCAGGACGGCGACGGTCCCGGCGCCGAGGCCGAAGGCGGTCAGGGCCTCGGTGTTCGTGGCGATCTCGGCCGCCAGGCCGGGAAGCCCGGCGATCTTGGCGAGCGCGGTGCCCGGCTGTTCGGTGTCGGCCATGGCGTACACCTGGCCCAGGACGATGACCAGGCCGATGCCGGCGAGCATGCCCTGCACCACGGAGACGGAGATGGCGCGGAACCAGCGGCCGAAGCGCGCCACGCCCAGCACCACCTGGAGCAGACCGGCGGCCAGGACGATCGGCCCGAGCGTGCCGAGGCCGAATTCCGTGACCGCCTCGTAGACCAGGACGGTGAGACCGGCTGCGGGCCCGCTGACCTGGAGCTTGCTGCCCGGCAGCAGACCGACGACGAGGCCGCCGACGATGCCGGTGACCAGACCGAGTTCGGCCGGCACGCCGGAGGCGACGGCGACGCCGACGCAGAGGGGGAGGGCGACCAGGAAGACGACGAGTGAGGCCAGCAGGTCACGTCGTACGACGTGGGGGTTCTTGAGTTCCTTCACGGAGATCACGGGTGACGATTCCCTTGAGGGTCAGATCCGCGCCCGGCCGGGGCCGGGCGCGGATGGGTGGGGGGCGGGAAGCCGTCAGAGGCGGCCGCACGACGGGCCGCTCTCCGGCCGGTGAACGCTGATCGGGCCGGGGTGCACTACGCCACGGCTCGTCGGACAGGTCTGGGGGGCCGGCCGTGCGTGGGGCACGCGGCATCCTTTGCGTTCGCGGCGTCGTGCTCGGTGAAAGTCCGGGCGGGTGCGACAAGGGACTTCATGGGTGGCCTGCCTCCTGCATCCGGCGGTGCCGGGGAGCGGTGTGGTCGGGTCATATCGACGAATGCGCTGTCTGAATCCGAATGAACGTTCGGAGGGGATGCGGCGTGCTTCACCTCGTGTTTTGCCGAACATCCGGCTTCTCCGGCCGCGCGTCAGGCGTTCGGACGGATACGACTACAGCTCACCATATAGACCAGAACTTTGCTATCGCATTACCTTCTTGTGAAGGAACGCGAATGCGCCATTCTTGTCATTCATTCGGCTTGTTCTTTGTGATTGCGAAAGGTGTGGGCCGGGGTGGTCAGATGCGGCGGCAGTGCAGGAAGAGATGCGGCTCGGGCTCGCCCGCCGGGTGGTCCGGGGTGAACAGCACGCCGTGCCGCTCCTCCACCGCGAACCCCGCCCCGGCCACCAGCGCGACGAACTCCTCCTCGCCGAAGCTCGACACCACCACCGGCTGCCCCATGAACACCGCGCTCACCTCCGCCACGTCCACCGGCACGGTGGCCACTGCCAGAAGGCCCCCGGGCCGCACCGCCCGGGCCAGCCGGCCCAGCAGCTCCCGCTGCTCCCCGCGCGCCATCTGCAGCATCGAGAAGTAGACGCAGGCGGCGTCGAACTCCCCGTCCGCCCACGCCATCTCCCGGATGTCGCCGCAGCGGAACTCGGCGTCCGGTACCTGGCCGGCCGCCAGGGCGGTCATCACCGGGGAGACGTCGACGCCCACCACCCGGTGCCCGGCCCCGGCCAGCCGCCTCGCGGTCGGGACACCCGTACCGCTGCCCACGTCCAGGACCCGGCTGCCCGGCGCGAGGCGTTCCAGCAGCCGGTCCAGCGAGGCCCGGTGGGCGGCCGAACCGGCGAACGCCCGCTCGTACTCGGCCCCCAGCGCGTCGAACACCGCAGCGGCGGGAAGCCCATGGGTCCGCTGCGCGCCCGGGTCTCCGCCCGGTTCTCCGTCCGGACGCTCCGCCGGCTGTCCCTGGCTGTCACTCATCGGCGTGGCCCTCCCGCGGTCCGGCGGCCGTCTCCGGGGCCGCGTCCCCAGCGTCCCCGTACGGGCACCTGAGTATGCGGGGCCGCGACCGCTGAGTACCTTCCCCGATGTTCCGCCGCCCCGCCGCTGTTCGAATGAGGCCATGGACTCCGCAGCGCAGCGCAACCCCCGCATCCAGCACGTCACCACCGCAGGCACCGCCCTGGCGGTCACCCTGCTCCCGCTGGTGGTCGGCGTGCTGCTCGCCAAGTCCATGGCGGCGGACCCGATGACCTCGGTGAACGCGCTCGTCACCAACGGCAGCCACCGCCCCCGGGTCTCGCCGAAGCAGTGGCGCAGCTGCGGCGGGGACGCCCTGCGGCGCCTGCGCACCACGGAGCGTCTCCGCCTCGTCCGCCGCTGACGGCCGCCGCCCGGTCAGGCGACCGGCTGCGCCTCGTCCGCCGACGGCCGCTCGAACTGGGTGCGGTACAGCTCCTCGTACCGCCCGCCCGCCACGAGCAGTTCGGAGTGCGTGCCGCGCTCCACGATCCGGCCGGCCTCGACGACCAGGATCTGGTCGGCCGCCCGCACGGTGGAGAGCCGGTGGGCGATCACCACGGCGGTGCGCCCCTCCAGCGCCTCGGCCAGGGCCTCCTGGACGGCGGCCTCGGAGGTGGAGTCCAGGTGCGCGGTCGCCTCGTCCAGGATGACGACGCGCTGACGGGCCAGCAGCAGCCGGGCGATGGTGAGCCGCTGGCGCTCGCCACCGGAGAGCCGGTAGCCGCGCTCACCCACCACCGTGTCCAGCCCCTCGGGCAGCGAGGCGATCAGCCCGTCCAGCCGGGAGCGGCGCAGGGCGTCCCAGATGTCGTCCTCGGAGGCGTCCGGCCGGGCGAGCAGCAGATTGGCGCGTACGGACTCGTGGAAGAGGTGCCCGTCCTGGGTGACCATCCCCAGGGTGTCGCGGATCGAGTCGGCGCTCAGATCCCGTACGTCGATCCCGTTCAGCCGTACGGAACCGGCGTCCGCGTCGTACAGCCTCGGCAGCAACTGGGCGATGGTCGACTTGCCCGCGCCCGACGAACCCACGAGGGCGATCATCTGCCCGGGTTCGGCGCGGAAGGACACCTCGTGCAGAACGGGGGTGCCGCCCCGGCTGTCCAGCGTCGCGACCTCCTCCAGCGAGGCGAGGGAGACCTTCTCCGCGGACGGGTAGCCGAAGGAGACCTTCTCGAACTCGACCGACACCTGACCCTCCGGCACCTCGCGGGCGTCCGGCTTCTGGGCGATCAGCGGCTTCAGGTCCAGGACCTCGAAGACCCGCTCGAAGCTGACGAGCGCGCTCATCACCTCGACCCGGGCCCCGGCCAGCGCGGTCAGCGGGGCGTACAGCCGGGTCAGCAGCAGGGCCAGCGCCACCACGGCACCCGGCTCCAGCGTGCCGCGCAGCGCGTAGTAGCCGCCGAGCCCGTAGACCAGGGCGAGCGCGAGGGCGGAGACCAGGGTGAGGGCGGTGATGAAGGTGGCCTGGGCCATGGCGGAACGGACCCCGATGTCCCGCACCCGGCGGGCCCGCTCGGCGAATTCGGCGGACTCCAGGGACGGGCGTCCGAAGAGTTTGACGAGGGTGGCGCCGGGGGCGGAGAACCGCTCGGTCATCTGGGTGCCCATCGAGGCGTTGTGGTTGGCCGCCTCCCGCTGGAGTCCGGCCATCCTGGCCCCCATCCGGCGGGCCGGGACGACGAACACCGGGAGCAGGACCAGCGAGAGCAGCGTGATCTGCCAGGAGATCGTCAGCATCACGGCGAGCGTCAGCAGCAGGGTGACGAGATTGGAGACAACGCCGGAGAGCGTGTTGCTGAACGCGCGCTGCGCGCCGATCACATCGTTGTTGAGCCGGCTGACCAGGGCGCCGGTCCGGGTGCGGGTGAAGAAGGCGACCGGCATCCGCTGCACATGGTCGAAGACCGCGGTGCGCAGATCGAGGATCAGCCCTTCACCGAGGTTGGCCGACAGCCAGCGGGTGAGCAGCCCGAGCCCGGCCTCGGCGACCGCGATCAGGGCGATCAGCAGCGCGAGCCGGGTGACCGTCCCGGAGTCCGCGCCCCGCACGATGGCGTCGACGACACGCCCGGCGAGGACCGGGGTGGCCACCGCGAGCAGCGCGGTGACGACGCTGAGCAGGAGGAACCGCCGGATGCGCTGCCGGTGGGGCCGGGCGAAGACCAGGATGCGGCGTAGCGTCGCCCGGGAGAAGGGCCGCCGGTCCTGCTCGGCGTTCATCGCGCTGTGCAGCGATGTCCACGCGGTGACTTCCATGTCCATGGGGCGCTCCGAACTCTGCTGGCCTGGTGGTGCGGACCTGTACGTGCCCCGCGGGCCGACGCGGCCCGGGTGCACTCAGCACGCTAGAACCTGAAGTTTGGTTGAGGTCAACAGGGCGCGCGAGCCGGAGTCGGCAGGCGCCGGAGACAGACCCGCACGCCCGCTCCACCGCACGTCGGGGGCCGGGGAACCGTAGCGTGGCCACGAAGGCGATATATCCGCTGACGACCGGGCCCGGGGGTGACGCCATGTGCTGGAGCGCGACCGCCGACCTGGTGGCGGGCTCGGGCATCGCCGCGATCGGGGTGGTCACCCTCGCGCGCACCCGCCGTGTCCGTGATCTCCCGCTGGCCGCGCTGCCGCTGCTGCTCGGCGCCCACCAGATCGTCGAGTCGGTGGTGTGGAACGCCGATGGCGGCACCGGCCCGGCCACCCTCGCCTGGGCGGTGATGGCCCTGCCCCTGCTGGCGCTCTGGGTACCGCTGGGAGTGTTCTGCGCGGCGCCCGCGCGGGCGCGCGCCCGGCTTGCGGCGCCGCTCGCGGTCGGAGTGATCACGGCCGCGTTCCTCGCCCACGCCCTGGCCGCCCGGCCCGTGACGGCGGAGGTCCGCGGCCGCACCCTCGGGTACGCCGTCGACCTCCCGCACGCCCGACTCCTCATCGCGGGCTACCTCCTGGCCACCGTGGGGGCCCTCCTGCTCTCCGGCGACCGCACCCTGCGCCTCCTCGGGGTGCTGGTGGCGGCCGGTGCGGTCGTGTGTGTCGTGTTCTGGCAGATGGAGTTCATCTCCACCTGGTGCGCGTTCGCGGCTCTCTGCTCGGTGATCCTGCTCGGCTGGGCCCACCGCCCCGCCCCTCCCGCCGCCCAGCCCGTCCCGGGCGGGTGACAACGGCCGGGCGGGGTATCCGGCCACGGGCACCCCCGATCGCGTACTCCGGCGGGCGTCGGCAGCGGGCCGGTGCGAGCCTGAGGGCGGGAGAGGTCCCACGCAGTGACCGAGCACTCATGCAGTGACCGAGCAACCGAGCAGCAGGGCAAGGGGAGAAGCGGCGTGCGCATCGATCTGACGGGCAAGAAGGCGGTGGTGACCGGCTCCTCGCAGGGCATCGGCCTCGCCATCGCCACCGGGCTGGCCGCGGCGGGAGCCGAGGTCGTCCTGACCGGGCGGGGACAGGAACGGCTGGACGCGGCGGCGCGGACGCTGCGCACGGAGGTGGCGGATGCGGCCGTCACGGGTGTGGCGTGCGACCTGACCACGGAGGAGGGCGCCGCCGAGCTGTACGCGGCCGTCCCGGCGGCCGACGTCCTCGTCAACAACCTCGGCATCTTCGGCTCCCGCCCGCCCCTGGAGATCACCGACGAGGAGTGGCGGACGTACTTCGACACCAACGTGCTCAGCGCGGTACGCCTCATCCGCCGCTACCTGCCCGGGATGACGGGCCAGGGCTGGGGCCGGGTGCTGAACATTGCCAGCGACTCCGCGATCGTCATCCCCGCCGAGATGATCCACTACGGCATGTCGAAGACCGCGCTGCTCGCAGTCTCCCGCGGCTTCGCCAAGGAGGCCGCCGGTACCGGCGTGACGGTGAACTCGGTGATCGCCGGGCCCACGCACACCGGCGGGGTGGAGGACTTCGTCTACGAACTGGTCGACAAAGCGCTTCCCTGGGAGGAGGCGCAGCGCGAGTTCATGCGGCTGCACCGCCCGCAGTCGCTGCTCCAGCGGCTCATCGAGCCCGAGGAGATCGCCAACCTGGTGGTCTACCTGAGCTCCGCGCAGGCCTCGGCGACGACCGGTGCCGCGGTGCGGGTCGACGGCGGATACATCGACTCGATCGTGCCCTGAGCGACGCGACGGCTGCCCCGGGCCCGGTGTCCGGGGCGCGTCGGGCGCCTCGGCCGCCGGTCGGGACGATCATGCGGGGCTGGCATGATCGAGGGATGAACCAGAGCATCATCGCCGCGTGTGACGGGGCGTCCAAGGGAAATCCCGGACCGGCCGCCTGGGCCTGGGTCGTCGCCGACGCGCAGGGCAGCCCCGTGCGCTGGGAGGCGGGCCCGCTGGGCACCGCGACGAACAACGTCGCCGAGCTCACCGCACTGGCCGAGCTGCTGGAGTCCACCGATCCGGCGGTCCGCGTCGAGGTCCGGATGGACTCGCAGTACGCCATGAACGCCGTGACCAAGTGGCTGCCGGGGTGGAAGCGCAACGGCTGGAAGACCTCGGCGGGCAAGCCGGTCGCCAACCGTGAGCTGGTCACCCGCATCGACGCCCTGCTCGGCGCCCGCGCGGTGACGTTCCGCTACGTGCCCGCCCACCAGGTGGACGGCGACCCGCTCAACGCGCTCGCCGACCAGGCCGCCAGCGAGGCGGCCGTGGCGCAGCGGGCGGCCGGTACGGCGCACGGCGCGACCGCCCTGCCCGTTCCCGCCCAGGCCCGTTCCACGAAGGGGCGTACGGAGGCGGGCGGCAGCGCGGGTGAGGCGACGGCGAAGGGTACGGCGGGCGCGACCCGGACCGGGCGGTCGGGGGCCACGATCAAGGCGCGGTTCGCAGGGCGGTGCCACTGCGGAAAGCCGTATGCGGCCAAGGAGCCGATCGCGAAGAACCCGAACGGCTGGGGTCACCCGGAGTGCCGGACCGCTCCCGCCTGATCACACGCGGAGCAGCCGGAACGGGCCCGGTCGTGCGGGGTCGTGCAAGGTCGTGCGGAGTCGTGCGCGGGGAGTCGTCAGACGTCGGCCCAGACGAGCCGGCCGGCCAGCGCGGCGCGCGTACCCCAGCGGGCCGCCAGGGCCTCCACGAGCAGGAGCCCTCTGCCGTCCTCGGCCAGACAGTCGAGCGAATCGTCGCCGTCGGGGCCGCCCGCCGCCGGAGCGGCCTCGACGGGCAGGCCCGCCGAATCCGCCGGGGTCGCCGGTGCCGGGATACGGGCCCGGCCGCGGTTCCACACACAGATCCGCACCCCGTCCGCCGAGCGGAGAAGCCGACAGCGGATCCGACGGGTACTGGTGTGCTGCACGGCATTGGTGACCAGTTCGGTCACTATCAGAGCCGCCGCCTCGATGCGTTCCGCGGGTTCTCCCCATGCGCGCATCGCCTCCTGCACCCGGTGACGGGCCTCGGGAACGCCCCCGGGCAACCGGGGGACCCACCAGCTGTGTGCACCTCTGACTCCTCCGCTGTCCGGAGCGCGTTCCGCACTAATGGCTATTTCCGACATGTATGTACTCTCTGCGCAAAGTGCATACTTTGCAAGCGACAGAGTGTCCAAAGCTCCGCCCCGGGGCTCGACGAACGAGGTACGAGCATGCGACCCCGCTCCGGTCCCACGGTGCAGCACCGCGTCCTGGCGGCCCGGCTGCGGATACTGCGGGAACAGGCCGGCGTCACCCTCCGGGCCGCCGCCGACGCCCTGGACGCGCACCCCGCGACCGTACGGCGGATCGAGCGGGCCGAGACCGGCCTCGACGCCCGGCAGGTCGCCGAACTCCTCCGCTGCTACGGGGCCCCGCCGGCCGTCGCCGAGCCGATCCTGGCCGGGCTCGGGGCCGCGAACCTGCCCGGCTGGTGGCACCACTGGCGGGACGCGATGGAGGGCTGGCAGCAGGACGTCATCGGGGTCGAGTCCTCGGCCAGCCTGGTCCGCACCTGGCACCCCGCCCTCGTGCCCGAGCTGCTGCGCACCCCCGCCTACGCCGCCGGCCTGTACCGGATGCGGTACCCCGACGACAGCCCCGGCCGCCTGGAGCGCCGCGTGGAGCTGCTGCGGGAGAGGCGGCGTCGGCTGAGCGAGCGCGGTACGGCCCTGTGGGCCCTGCTCCCGGCCGCCGCCCTGCTCACCCGGGTCGGGGACCCGGAGACCATGGCCGGTCAGCGCAAGGCACTGGCCGAGGAGATGGAGCAGCAGCACATCACCGTCCAGGTGGTGCCGCTGGACCACCCGCCGCACGCCATGACCGCCATGCCGCCCCTGCACCTGCTGCGCGTCCCCGCCCCGGAGATCGGCGACCAGGCCGTCCTGGAGACCCCCGGGGTACGCGTCGACCTCATCGACGACCCGGACGCCGTGATGGCCCACCGCATCCGGCTCGACGCCGCGTGCGCCGCCGCCCCGCCGCCCGGCACCCCGCTGCCGCTCTGAGGCCCGTCCGGGGGCCCGGACCCGCGCTGCCGGGATGCGGAGCGTGCCCGGGCCGTACAGCGTGGGGGAGTGGTGCAGCAGCGCAGGGCCCAGTGGATCCCGGTGGGGGTCATCGTGCTGGCCGTCGTGATCGATCTGGCGACCCCGACGGATGTGTCCTCCGCGCCCCTGCTGATGGCCGCACCCGTCGCTGCCGGGCCCCTGCTGAGCCTGCCGGGCATCATCGCGACCGGTGGCCTCTCGATGGCCGTCCACGCCGTCCTCGCCTGGGTCGACGGCACCTTCGGCTGGAAACAGGGGGTCGCCAACCAGCTCACCCTTCTGGCCGTAACCGTCCTCGCCGTCCTCATCCACCGCACCCTGGAGGGCCAGAGCGCCCGGACCCGGCGCGCCCGCCAGGTCGCCGCCGTGGCCCAGGCCGCCGTACTGCCCAGACCCCCGTCACGGCTGGGCGACCTCCGGATCGCCGCCCGCTACATCCCCGCCGAGGACGAGGCCATGATCGGCGGCGACCTCTACGTCGTGCAGGAGACCCCGCACGGGGTGCGTGTGATGGTCGGGGACGTCCGGGGCAAGGGGCTGGGCGCTGTCAGCGCGGTCTGCGCGGACCTGGGGGCCTTCCGGTACGCAGCGGACGAGGCGGAGGACCTGCCCCGCCTGGTGACCGCGCTGGAGGGGGCCCTGCTGCGCGAGGGCGGGCGGCGGGGCGGCCAGGAGCAGGACGAGGGGTTCACCACCGCGCTGATCGTCGAGTTCGCCGCCGGTCTCGGCGCCGTACGGATCGTCAACCGCGGCCATCCGCCCCCGGTACTGCTGGACGCCCGGGGCACGGCCACCGTCCTCGAACCGTCCCAGGAGGCGCCCCCGCTCGGCATGGCGGCGCTGGGCACCTGGTCGTTCCCGGTCGACACGTATCCCTTCCCGCCCGGCTCCACGCTGCTGTGCTACACGGACGGTGTCACCGAGGCCCGCGACGAGACCGGCGTCTTCTACGACGCGGCCGTACGGCTCCCGCACCTCCTGCGCCACCGCTCGCTCGTCGGCGACCCGCCGACCCCCGGGCAGATCCTCCAGCTGCTGATCGAGGACGTCGGACGCCACACCGGCGGCCGGGTCCAGGACGACCAGGCCCTCCTCGCCCTGCACCGCCCCGCCCCGAAAGCCGAGCAGCTTTCCCGGCGCCCGCGTGTTTGAGGCGCCGATCGTCGGTCACCCGCACGGTACGGCCGTACGGCGAGCGCCTGCGGCACACATCCGACACCGGGAGTGAGCAGCATGGACAACTGGCGTACACACGCGGCGTGCCGCGACGAGGACCCGGACCTGTTCTTCCCCATCGGGAGCTCCGGCCCCGCCGTCGTCCAGGCCGCGGAGGCCAAGGCGGTCTGCCGGGGCTGCCCCGTCCAGGCCCAGTGCCTGGAATGGGCCCTGGAGAACGGCCAGGACTCCGGCGTCTGGGGAGGCCTCGCGGAGGACGAACGACGCGCGCTGAAGCGCCGCAGCCGCAGGCGCGCCAAGAACACCGCCGGCTGACCCCGGGACCGGTCCCCGGGCCGCCGGCCGGGCTCCGGAGCGGCTTCGGAGCGGCGGACCGCCGACACCGCGCCCGCACTCTCGTCAACGGCGGCCGAGTGGGTAGACGATGAGCCATGGACACCACCGTTTGGCTCGTTGTCGCCGCCGTCGCCGCACTGATCATGCTGGCCCTGGCCGCCGTACTGCTGGTGCGCGTCTTCAAGGCCAGGAAGCTCCTCGTCGACGCCGGGATTCCGCTGCGCAACAAGGCGCTCGTCTGGGCAGCCGTCGTCTACACCGTCTCCCCGGTCGACCTGCTGCCGGACCCCGTCTACCTCGACGACATCGGATTCCTGCTGCTGGCGCTGCGCTCCCTGCACGCCGCCGCCGCGTCGGCCGGGCTGGGACGGGCCAAGGGGAAGGGCGCCCCGGCCGAGATCCCGAAGCCGGAGAAGACGTCGCTCGGGAAGACGGCACTCGGGAAGACGGGCGAGCCCCGGCCGGACGCGGTGCGTTAGGCGTTCGCGCGTGCGCTAGGTGCCGGACTGCTGTTCCTGCGGCTGCTGCTCTTCCGGCTGCTGGGGTTCCTGCGGCGGCGCGGGCTGGGAGTCGGGCGAGTCGCCGGGCGGGTTGTCGGGGGGCGGAGGGTCGCTCGCGGGCGGACTGTCCGGCGGCGGTGTCACCCCGTCGTCGGCCGGGGGCGGGGAGTCGCCGGGCGGCGGGGATTCGCCGTCGGGCGGGGATTCGCCCTCGCTCGGAGCGCAGGAGCGGTCGTCGGATCCCGGCGGGCAGGGCGACTCCGACCCGTCCTTCTTCTTGTCCTTGGGCGGATCGGTCTTCTTGTCCTTGCCGCCGGTGTCTCCCGCCGGGCGGGTGAACCAGTCACCGCTCGACGGATCGACCATCTTGAACTCGTCCACCGGCTTGGACGACGGCTGCACCACGACCACGTCCGACGCCCGGTACCCCGGCCAGGCCTTCCCCGTCTGCTTCGGGGTGCTCTCCTGGGCCACGGGCGGCAGCAGCGGGTTGCCGCAGGCGCAGCGCACCCGGGGCACCCCGCGGTCGTCGACGAGGACGGCCGTACCGGCCTGGAGCACCGCCTGATAGGCCGTCGCCTTCCCGTCCCGGAAGCCGTGGTTGGTGACGCGGGTGTCCATGCGCAGCTGTACGGGGGTGAGGGAGCGGAGATAGTCCGGTACGGCCGACGGCTCGATGTCCTGGACCGAGGCGAACGCCCGGTTCTTGTCCGGAGCCGCCTGCAAGGTGCTGATCTGCTTCTCCACATCGCAGCTGGCGACCTTGCGGGTGCCCCCGTAGAGGCCGGGGGCCGCGCCGTCCACCCCGCGCGTCACCTGCGACCCCGTGGCCGAGGCGCTCGGGACCGCGGACGGGGAGGCGGTCCCCGGCTTGGGGTCGCTCTTACGCGCCGTGGACTCCGTGAAGGGGTCCGGGCCGGAGGAGCCCGCCGCCTGGAGGAACACCTCTCCGCCCGCCTTCGAACCGCCGCTGTCGTCCGGGCGGGTCAGGAACACGACCAGCACCACGGCTACGACCACGGCCGTCGCGATCGCGGCGATCCGGGGGACGGACCGCCACCAGGGGCGCTCCGGACCGGACCCTGGGGCGGCGCCGGAGCCGGAGCCGCCTCCCGGACCGCTTCCCGAACCCCCTCCCGGACCGCCGGAGTCCCCGCCCCCGCCCGAGCCGCCCCCGCCCTGCGAACCGTCGTGGCCCCCGCCGCTCGGCGGACCGGGCGGGGTGCCGGACACCGTGGGGGGCGGGGGCGTGGGGCCGGACTGGGAGGGGCCCGAGAGCGGACCGGAAGGCGGTCCCGTCGGGCGGCCGGAGGACGGCGGTTGGACACTCACGGGCTCTGCTCCCCGAGGTTGGGACCGGTTCCGGACTCCCGCCCCCACTCGGGGCAAATAACGGGAATACGGGCGTTATCGCACTCATTGTGTGTACCGCCCGCACACTCCCCGCAAGCGGAGGGAGCAACCGTTTCCTCGGGGAGCGGAGCACCGGACCACTGCTTAGCGTGGCAGCGTGAACGTCCGGGCGAGCAACGACAGGAACAGCGCGAAGCGCGCGACGCACGGCTGGCGCGACGCACTCGTGGCGGTACTGGCCGGAACCCTGGCCATGGTGGTGACCGCGGTCCTCGGCCTGTGGGCCGCCGGTGCCACCGGGCTGCCCGGCGGCGCCTTCCCCCGGGTGGCCGCCGCCGTCGTCGTGATGGCGGCGGGCGGCTCCGTCGGACTCGCGGGCGACGCCGGCTCCCTGGTGGGGGCCCAGGCGGGCCTCTCGGTGCTGCCGCTCTCGGTGACCCTGGCGGGCGCGTTGCTCATCGCCCATGGGTTCCTCCGCCCCCTGCGCCACCGGGCCGTCGCCGGAGGCCGGGAACTGGCGGGCTGGGCGGGCCGCGTCGCCGTCCTGTGGGCCGTGGTGCTGGTCGTCCTCTCGCTCCTGGCCCGGTTCACGTTCACCCTCCCGGCCGAAAACCTCACGGGGGACGGAACCGGCGACGGCACCGAGGACGCCATCGGGGACGTACTGGGCGACTCGGCACGGGTCGGGTTCCGCGCCGACCTCCCGCTGACCCTGCTGTTCGGCCTGCTGTGGCTGGCCGGCGTCCTCGTGCTCGCGCTCCTCGTCTCGCGCCGGGCGCCGCTCCCGCCCCGGCTGGTGCGCTTCCAGGAGACCGTGCGCCCGGCCGCCTCCGCCATGGTGGCGCTGCTGCTGGGCTCCGTCGCCCTGGGCGTTGTCGCCGGACTCGTCGTGATGGTGGTGCGCGGGCACCCGGCCCAGACCCTCGCGGTGATCCTCCTCGGGCTGCCCAACCTGGTCTGGCTCGCGCTCACCCTGGGCCTCGGCGCCTCCTGGGAGGGCAAGGTGCAGGGCCCCTTCGGACTGCCGATGCCCCAGGTGCTCGACTCCGTCCTCCGTACGCCCGACCTCTCCACCGTCAACCTCCGCACCCTCGCCGAGCAGGACGGGCGCGTCTGGTGGCTGCTCGTCGTCACCGCCCTCCTCGTGCTCGGCGCCGCCTTCCTCATGGCGGTCCGGTCACCCGCCCGTATGCGGCCCTGGCAGCACGCCCTGCACCTGGCGGTCGCGCTCACCCTGACCGTGCTGCTCATCGGCCTGACCGCCGGGCTCTCCGCCCGCTACGGCCTCTCCCTGCTGGGCATCGGTGACCTGGGCGGCGGCCTCGGCGGGGAGGTCTCGCTGCGCCCCCGGCTGTGGACCGCCCTCGGCATCGCCTTCCTTTGGGGCCTGGTCGCCGGATTCCTGGGCGGGCTCGCCGCCACCCGGGTGCACCGGCACGGCGAGCTTCCGCCGGACGGTCCCAAGGGCCCGGCGAACGCCGGATAGCCCCTACGGCCCCGGAAACACCGGGCGGGCCCAGCGCGGCGGCCGGGGCGGCGGCTCGGGCGTCGCGGACCAGGAACCGGCCCGCGCGTCCACCCGGGTCGGCGCGTGCTGTCCGTCCGAGATCCCGGACGCGGCCGCCCGCAGCGCCGCCACGAACCGCAGACAGGTCTCGTAACGGTCGTCCGGCGACTTGGCCAGCGCCTTCGCCAGTACGCCGTCCACCGCGCCCGGCAGGCCGGGCCGCAGCCCGGACGGAGGCGGCGGCGGATCGTACTGGTGGGCCCACAACAGGGCCATGTCGTCGTCCCGCTGGAAGGGCGGCGCCCCGGTCAGGGTCTCCTGCACGACGCACGCCAGGCTGTACACATCGCACCGGCCGTCCACGGGCTTCCCCGAGATCTGCTCCGGCGCCACGTAGTCGAGCGTTCCGACGAACTGGCCGACCGTGGTGAACCCCGTCAGCGACAGCGACTTCTTCGTCAGCCCGAAGTCCGTCAGATACACATGCTCCGGATGGTCGCTGTCCGTCCCCGCCGCGACCAGGATGTTGCCCGGCTTCACATCGCGGTGCACCAGATCGTGGTCGTGGGCCGCGTCCAGCGCGGACGCGACCTGCCCGCCGATCCGGACGGCGGCGGTCAGATCGAGCGGCCCGCGCCGGTCGATCAGCACCCGCAGGTCGGCGCCCGCCACATAGCGCATGGCGATGTAGAGCAGCCCGTCCGTCTCACCTGCCTCGAACACCGGCACGATGTGGGGGTGGTCGATCGCGGCCGCCACCCGCGACTCATGGGTGAAGCGCTGACGGAAGGTGTCGTTGCGGGCCAGTTCCGGGGCGAGCAGCTTGAGTGCGACGATCCGGTCCAGCCGCAGGTCCCTGGCCCGGTAGACGACCGCCATCCCGCCGCGGCCGATCTCGGCCTCCACCAGATAGCCCGCGATCCGCTTGCCGATCAGCTCGTCGTCCCGGCCGGCCGGGAGCCCGGCGTCGTGCGACGGCGGGGGAGGGGGAGGCGGCGGGGGAGTCATGGCCCGTCACCGCCCGCCGTCCGGCGACTCGTCGGGAGTGACGACGCGGGTGGGTTCGGGCGCCACGACCCGGGTGGGTTCGGGTTCGTCGCCGGTCACGACCCGGGTGGGTTCCGGCGCGTCGCCGGTCACGACCTGCGTGGGTTCGGCGGCCGCGACCTGGGGCGGCTCGGGCCCGTCCGCGGTGACCACCCGGGTGGGCTCCGGCGGCCCGTCCGCGGTGACCACCCGTGTCGCTTCCGGCGGCCCGTCCGCGGTGACCACCCGCGTGGGCTCCGGTTCCGCAGCGCCCGCCCCCGTGGGCCCGGCACCCGCCCCCGTGAACCCCGTCCCGGATCCCGGCCCCGACTCCGCCGCGTACGTACTGAGCTGGATCCCGTCGCAGAAGACCCACCGCTCGTGCTCGGCGTCGTACAGCCACACCGACTCCCCGTCCACGACCATGCCCACCCGCAGTCCCCGGGTCCGCTGCTGGAAGCTCTCCCCGTCGCTTCGGCCCTCGGCCAGGTCCTGGGCCGCGCGCCGGTACTGGTTCAGGGCCTCCTCCGCCCGGGCCAGCAGGGGCCGCGGGTCCGCCGTGCGGGCGAGCGGCTGACCGGCGGCCGGAGGGGCCTGCGGTACGGAGACGAGGAGCCGCCCGTCGACCCAGGCCGACCAGCCGTTGGAGCAGGCGACATACGCCCAGTCCCCTTGCCGGTCCACCAGCTGCACCGGCAGCAGGGCGTCCAGCGGGTCGGTGGGCCGGGCGGCGTCGGGAGCCTCCCAGGCGGGCAGCCCGTCCGGGGGGATGACATGGGTGGGACGGAATTCCGGGGTCGCCATGGAACCGCCCTACTTCCGCATGACCGCGGGCTCATGGCGCCGCAGCAGCTTCACGACCACGAACCCGAAGACGGCGGAGAGGACGACCAGCATGCCCATGTTGAGCAGCCAGACCCCCGGGGAGTGCCCGAAGAGCGGGTCGGACGTCAGCTCGCCCGGCACGATCCGGGCCAGATCGACCGTGCCGGCCATCGCCCCCAGTGCCCACCGCGACGGGATCAGCCAGGACAGCTGCTCAAGGCCCGGAACCCCGTTCAGCTTGAGCAGGGCCCCGCAGAACACCACTTGGACGATGGCGAGGAGGACGAGCAGCGGCATCGTGACCTCCTCCTTGCGCACCAGCGCGGAGACCAGGAGGCCGAGCATCATCGCGGTGAAGGACAGCAGGGCGACGGCCAGGGTGATCTCCACGAGAGGTGGCAGGAAGACGCCTTCGCCGCCCGGCGCGTTGAGGTCGACGCCCACCAGACCCACCAGGGTCAGCACGATGGCCTGGAGGACCGTGATGGTCCCGAGCACCACGATCTTCGACATGAGGTACGCGGATCTGGAGAGGCCGACCGCCCTCTCCCGCCGGTAGATCACCCGCTCCTTGACCAGCTCCCGTACGGCGTTGGCGGCACCGGTCAGCACTCCGCCCACACACAGGATGAGCAGCGCGTTCATCGCCGTCTCCTGGGTGAGCCTGCTGCCCGCCAGGGCGCGGGCCATCGCTCCCATGACGAACGGCAGCGCGATCATGATGATCAGGAACGTCCGGTCGGCGGCGAGCGCGGAGGCGTACCGGCGGACCAGGGTGGACAACTGCGCACCCCAGTTACGGGTCTTCGGCGGCGGGGCGACGGACGCGCCGGGCGCGGCCGGGGGCAGCTGGGGCTGTGCCGAGGCGTTGACGATGTACTGCTGGTGGAAGGGCGAGTCGGCGTACGTGGCCGCCCAGTCCCGGCCCCGGTCGTTCTCGAAGGCTTCGAACGCCTCCGGCCACTCCGCAAAGCCGAAGAACGCGAGGGCGTCCTCCGGCGGGCCGTAGTAGGCGATGCGCCCACCGGGGGCGAGGACGAGCAGCCGGTCGCAGACCTCCAGGCTCAGCACGCTGTGCGTGACGACGATGACCGTACGGCCGTCGTCGGCGAGTCCGCGCAGCATGTGCATCACGGAGCGGTCCATCCCCGGGTCGAGCCCCGAGGTCGGTTCGTCGAGGAAGAGCAGCGAGGGCTTGGTCAGCAGCTCCAGGGCCACGCTCACCCGCTTGCGCTGGCCGCCGGAGAGGCTGTGGATCGGCTGGTCCACCCGTTCTTCCAGGCCGAGTTCATGGATGACCTCGGAGACCCGGGCCTGCCGTTCCGCCTTCGCGGTGTCCTGCGGGAAGCGGAGCTCGGCGGCGTACCCGAGGGCCTTACGTACGGTCAGCTGGGAGTGCAGGATGTCGTCCTGCGGTACGAGGCCGATGCGCTGGCGCAGCTCGGCGAAGTCCCGGTAGAGGTCACGGCCGTCGTAGAGGACGGTGCCGGTGTCGGCGGGGCGCAGCCCGGTGAGGGCGTTGAGCAGTGTCGACTTTCCGGCGCCGCTGGGCCCGACGACACCGAGCAGACACTTCTCGCCGACGGGGAAGGAGACCCCGTCGAGGAGGGTCTTGCCGCCCTTGCCCGCCTTGCCGACGGTGACCTCCAGGTCCTGGACGTCCAGCGACACCTCACCGGTGTCCACGAACTCCTGGAGCACATCGCCGACGAGGCTGAACGCCGAGTGGCCGATGCCGACGATGTCGCCTGCGCCGAGGACCGCCCGGGAGACGGGCTGGCCGTTGAGGAAGGTGCCGTTGTGGCTGCCGAGGTCGACGATCTCGTGACGGCCGTCGGCGAGCGCCCGGAGTTCGGCGTGGTGCCGGGAGACCACGAGGTCGTCGATGACGAGGTCGTTGCCGGCGTCGCGGCCGATGCGCACGGTCTTCGCGGGCAGGGGCCGTACGGTGGTCGGCTGCCGGAAGGTGCCGGTCGCGGCGGGCATCGAGACGGCCGATGGCCGGTCCGCGGGGGCTGCGGGGCGGGCGGGGGGCTCCCGGCCCAGCAGGACCGCGCGGGGCCCGTCGGACGGGTTGCCGAAGTGGATGATGCTGCCCGCTCCGACGCCCGACTCATGGACGCGGTGGCCGCCGGTGTACGTGCCGTTGGTGCTGTCCTCGTCCTGGAGCGTCCAGTGACCGGCCTCGGGGTGGAGCACCGCGTGGTGCCAGGAGACCCGGGCGTCGTTGATGACGATGTCGCTCTCGGGGTCGCGTCCGACATGGTAGTCCCGGCTCGGACTCATCACCGTGGAGCCGATATCGGTCTCCAGGACGAGCTCGGGCGCTGTCGGCGCTGCGGGCCGCTCTGCCATGTCCGAATTCTATCGAGACGTCACGATCGGCGCCCGTCGCCGCCGGAACCGCCCGCTCTGCGGGGGCTCCGGAGTGCTGCGGGGGCGGCGCGCCGGAGTGCCGAGGGGCTCGGGCCGTCAGCGGAGCACGGTGGCCAGGATGATCTTTCCGCCGTCCGCGGACTCGCGGACCGTGACCTCCTGGGACAGCCGCTGGATCATCGGCCAGCCGAAGCCGCCGGTGCGGCCCGTGAGGTCGGGCGTGCGGTCCTGCGGGTGCGCCGGGCTCGGATCGGTGACCCGGACATGGACGCCCGTGCGGTCCGCGGTCAGCCACAGCGCGCTGACGGCTCCCGCGTGCCGGACGGCGTTGGTGACCAGCTCGGACACGAGGAGCAGCAGGTTCTGCACCACGTGCGCGGCCGGCTTGGGGTGCAGCCGGGCGACAAAGCTGCTGACCGCGTCCCGTGCGTCGGCCGCCCTCTCGGGCCGGCAGACGTAATCGGTGCGGGTCTCCCCACTCGGTGAAAGTGTCATCAGCATGCGGTCGTTCATAGCGGTCACCCCGTCGCTCGAGCTTTCTGGCTGAACTCCGGATACCCCCGGAACGGGATTTCATGGAGAACAGCCGAGAGGGAAGCGCGACCCGACCGGTTACGACTCAGGTTCCGCCTCCAGTACGGCTCAGTTGGCGCCCCCGAGCCGATCCCGCTGGATGCGATGGGCCAAGGTGCGGCGCACCGAGGCCGACCCGGGAGCGGTCCCTGGGGCGGTCCCTTTCGCGGGGGTGTCGAGTCCGCGGCTGATCGCGTCGTACGCCGTCCGGAAACCGCCGGGCAGCTCCTCCCGGTGCAGCATCAGGTCCTCTTCGACCAGGCGGCGCAACGCGTCGACTTCCAGGGGCGTGAAGCGCTTCCGCCCCCGGCCGAGGGCGACGACGAAGCGCGAGCAGCGGGCGCTGTCGCTCAGGGCCTCGGAGATCTCCTCGGCCAGCCCCCACAGACGCCCTTCCAGCCAGGGCGTGTCGTACTGGTCGAGGGTGAGCTCCGCCAGGGGCTGCGGGCTCCCCGGGCCGTGCTTCGTCACCTGCTTGGAGACGGCGGGCTGGCTCATGCCGGTGAGCCGGGCGATCCTCTCCTGGGTCCACCCCGCCCCGGCGAACAGCGCCATCATTTCGCTGCGCAGCTGACGCATCTCCTCGCCCGCGCGGATGACCTCGTTCATCCCGGCGAACATTCTCACCGCCTGCTCCTCGCTGAGGAACGCGGGATTCCCGCTCGGAAACGCGGGATTCCCGGTTAGGAGCTCGGGGTGGCGGCGGATCTCGTCCTCGTCTGTCATAGCTCGGTTATACCCCAATGACCCGATCCTTATAACCAGGTTGTACAACCTGGTTATAAGGATCATCATGGCTGCCATGACTTCCTTCTTCACGGCACCTGACGGAACCCGGCTCGCCTATCGCGTGACCGGGGAGGGTGAACCGCTGATCTGCCTTCCGGGAGGCCCTGCCGACTCCCGCTATCTGGGTGATCTCGGGGGCCTCTCCGCGCACCGCCGCCTCGTCCTCCTCGACCTGCGCGGCACCGGCCGGTCGGCCTTCCCCGACAATGCCGCCTCCTACCGCTGCGACCGTCAGGTGGCGGACGTGGAAGCCCTGCGGGACCACCTCGGGCTCGCCCGGGTCGATGTGCTGGCTCATTCCGCCGGTGCGAACCTCGCGATGCAGTACGCCGCCCGCCATCCGGGGCGCGTCGGCAGGCTCGCCCTGGTCGGCCCCGGTCTCCGGGCGGTGGGCGTGGAGATCGACGGGCGGATGCGCCGCGCGCTCGCGCTGCGACGGAAGGGCGAGCCGTGGTTCCCGGCCGCCTTCGCCGCGCTGGAGGCGATCACCGAGGGCACCGGCTCCGACTGGGAGGCCGTCGCGCCCTTCTTCTGGGGCCGTTGGGACGCCGCCGCCCGGCTCCATCACGCAGCCGGTGAGCCCCTCAACGGCGAGGCCGTCGCCCACTTCGGGGCCGAAGGGGCTTTTGAACCCGAGGTCACCCGTGCGGCACTCGCCCGCTTCGAGAGCCCTGTGCTGCTGCTCGCCGGCGAGTTCGACCTCAACAGCCCGCCCCGGGCGGTGGCGCAGTGCGCGGAGCTGTTCCCCGGTGCCGCGTTGGTCGAGCAGCCGGGGGCGGGACACCATCCGTGGATCGACGACCCCGACCGGTTCGTCGCGACCGCATCGGCGTTCCTGGGCTAGGTGCAGTTTCTATCGTTGAAAATTCTGTGTGCACGACCGTTGTGCAGTGTTTGGTGTTGTGGCTCAATGTTCGACTATGTGCAGTGCCTCACAGGTTCGAGGTACTCCCGGCTCTTCGACGAGGACGACGCCTTGAGACGACAACACCCGCGCCCCCGTGCCCTGTTCAGGGCCCTGACCTGCGCCGCCGCGCTCCTGATACCGGTCGGTGCCACCTTGGTCCCGACGGCCGCCGCCGCGCCCGCCACCCCGGCACCGGCCACCGCCACGGCCTTCACGGCCGACGACCCGGTCACCGATGTGCACGGGCTGAAGGGCGAGTACTTCAGCATGTCCGCCCCGGGCGCCCGTGACTTCGCCGAGCTCGGCGCCACCTCCCTGGACCCCGAGATCGACTTCCCCGGCCTCACCGGGACGTTCGAGTCGGCGACCGGGAAGACCGAGCACACCACCGCCCGCTGGACCGGACAGCTCGAAGCGCCCGAGACGGGCTCGTACACCTTCTCCGCCATCGGCGACAACGGCTTCCGGCTCTTCCTCGACGGCAACGTTGTCATCGACCACTGGCAGCCGGACTGGGACAAGGAGCAGCACAGCGCGCCGATCCCCCTGAAAGCGGGCGAGAAGCACGACTTCAAGCTGGAGATGTTCCAGGACGTCGGCGGTGCCAGCATGTTCCTGCGCTGGCAGAGCGACACGCTCAAGAAGCAGATCGTGCCCGAGTCCGCCTTCACCCCGCCCGCGGACTTCGAGGTCTACCCGGTCGCCCTGAGCATCGCCAAGAACGGCAAGCGCCTCCAGGCCACCTTCAAGGACCGGGTCACGAACTACGGCAAGGTGAAGGACCACCTCAAGATCGAGGTCGACACCTCCCCGATGCCGGTGAAGTCGGTGACCCGCGCCTCGGACAACCCCCGGGCCCTGATCATCGATCTCGCCGCCCCCGTCCTCAAGGACCAGCGGGTCAAGGTCGTCCACGACGGGAAGAGCGGGCTGAAGTCGGGGACCGAGGCCGTCCCGGAGATCGGCCGCACCGCCAAGAACCTCTCCACGCACCGCCTCACCACCACCTGGGGCGACAAGCTGGACAAGAACAACCCGCTGCCCGAGTACCCGCGCCCCCAGCAGGTCCGTGAGCAGTGGAAGAACCTCAACGGCCCCTGGGAGTTCGCCGGGGCCACCGAGGGCGAGAAGCCGGTCTTCGGCAAGAAGCTCGGCGAGCGGATCATCGTGCCGTTCCCGGTCGAGTCCCAGCTCTCCGGTCTTGAGCGCGACGAGGACCACATGTTCTACCGCAAGCTCGTCACCGTGCCGAAGAGCTGGTCGGTCGGCAAAGGCAAGTCCGGCGGGTCCGGCAAGGACAAGCGGCTGAAGCTCAACTTCGACGCCGTCGACTACCGGTCCACCGTCTGGGTCAACGGCACCAAGGTCGCCGAACACACCGGCGGTTACACCGGGTTCAGCGCCGACATTACCGACGCGCTGAAGGGCAGCGGCCCCCAGGAGATCGTCGTCGCCGTCACGGACAGGACGGGCCCGAACCAGCCCAAGGGCAAGCAGTCCACCAACCCCGGCGGCATCGTCTACACCCCGTCCTCCGGCATCTGGCAGACCGTCTGGATGGAGCCGGTCGCGCCCGCCGCCATCGACTCCCTGACCACCACGCCGAACATCGACACGGGCCGCCTCGCCGTCACCGTCAACTCCGCGAAGGCGTCCGGCAACGCCCGGATCACCGCCGTCGCCCGCGACCGCAAGGGCAAGGTCGTCGGTACGGTCACCGGCCCGGCCAACCGTGAGCTGAGCCTCCAGGTCAAGAACCAGCGCCTCTGGTCGCCGGACGACCCCTACCTCTACGACCTCGACGTCTCCCTCACCGACGGCCGCTCCAAGGACAGCGTCGAAAGCTACTTCGGGATGCGCCAGCTGAAGATCGACAAGGTGGGCGGCTACCAGAAGCTCGTCCTCAACGGGAAGCCGTTCTTCTCCCTCGCCATGCTCGACCAGGGCTTCTGGCCGGACGGGCTGCACACCCAGCCCAGCGACGCGGCCCTCACCTTCGACCTGAAGGCGCAGAAGGACCTCGGCTTCAACGCCGTACGCAAGCACATCAAGGTGGAGTCGCCGCGCTGGTACTACCACGCCGACCGGCTCGGACTGCTGGTGTGGCAGGACTTCGTCTCCGCGGACATCGACAACGACAGCGGCAAGAACGCCTTCCTCACCCAGGGCAAGGAGTTGATGAAGCAGTTCCACAACTACCCCTCGATCAGCGGCTGGATCGTCTTCAACGAGGGCTGGGGCGAGTGGGACCGGACGGAGACCGGCAAGATCGCCGAGGACGTCAAGGCGCTGGACCCGTCCCGCGTGGTCAACGCGCACAGCGGGGTCAACTGCTGCTCGTCCAAGGGCGATTCCGGCAAGGGCGAGATCATCGACCACCATGACTACGTGAACAACGACCCGGCCTTCCCGGACGACCGTCGCGCCGCGATGGACGGCGAGCACGGTGGCTTCACGCTCCGGACCCCGGGACACATGTGGCCCGGTGCGCCGGCCAACATCTATTCCGGGGTGGCCGACAAGGCCGCTCTCACCGCCAAGTACGTCGACAACACCCGTACGTACTACCTCGCGGCCGCCGGCGCCGAGCTGTCCGGCTCGGTCTACACCCAGGTCAGCGACCTGGAGAACGAGCTCAACGGGCTCTGGACGTACGACCGCCGCGAGATCAAGGTCGACCCGAAGAAGGTCCGGGAGATCAACCGTCAGGTCATCGCCGCCGGTGCGAAGGCCGGTCAGCGTGATGAGCTGAAGGGCGGCGGTTCCTGGTCGCTCGACGAGAACAAGGGCACCACGGCCCGCGACAGCGGCCCCAACAAGGCCCATCTCACCCTGGAGGGCGGCACGTCCTGGGCCCCGGGCGTCACGGGCTCGGCGCTGAAGTTCAACGGCGAGGGGCAGTACGCGCAGAGCACCGGTCCCGTCGTGGACACCACGAAGGACTACACCGTCTCCGCGTGGGCCTCGCTCGACGCCCTGCCGGGCAACTACGCCACCGTCGTCAGCCAGGACGGCCGGCGCACCGAGAACCCCTTCTATCTCCAGTACGGGCAGGGCGCGTTCGCCTTCTCCACCCCGGGCGGCAAGCGCGCCCGCCTGGAGATCACGCCGGAGACCGGGAAGTGGTACCACCTGGTCGGCGTCCGGCAGGGCAACGAGGTGAAGCTGTACGTCGACGGGAAGCTCGCCGCCACCACCGAGGCCGGTCCCGCCGATGTGAGCACCGGCCCGCTCTCCGTCGGCCGGGCCCAGTACGCGGGGGCCAAGGGCGACTTCTGGAACGGGTCCGTCGACCGGGTCGGGGTGTACGACAAGGCCCTGACCGCCGATGAGGTGACCGCCCTGTACGGCAGCCGCCAGCCGTAACGGGCAGCGAATCGGTCCGCTCCCGGCACCGGGAGCGGACCTTCGCCGTCGCGGGCGAGCCACTCCTTCGGGCAGAACACCAAGCCGGCCCGGCGGCGACTGGAACACCGAGACGGCCCGGCAGCGACGGGGAGCTGCCCCGTCGCCGCCGGACCGGCCGGTCATCGTTCATCCGCTCCGCGGGATCACGGGGCCCAGGGGGCGTCCACCGCCCAGGTGGTGTCCTCGGCGAACAGGGCCGGGTTGTCGAAGGCCTTTCCGCCGCCCGGAGTCGCCAGCCACACCTCGGAGTCGATGTGCCGCAGATAGCTGCCCGGCAGGTTGGCGCTGGTGAACCGCACCCCGCCGCTCCCGGCCACCGCGCACCAGGTGGCGTCCGCCTTGAAGAGGGCGGAGTTGTCGTTGGCGTCGCGCCGGACCCGGAAGTCCCGGTGGCGGAGGAACTCACCGGGGTAGTTCCGGGACTCGAAGGAGTAGCAGTTGCCGTTGGCGAGGCCGGTGACGATCTTCCAGGTGGCGTCCGCCTTCAGTACGGCCGGACTCCCGCTGTTCACCACCTCGGTGAAGGCCTGCCCGTCGTAGTGGCGCAGGTGCTTCGTCGTGTGGCCGGGTGTGGTGACGCGCAGGGACTTGTTCTGCCCGGTGGGCAGGGTCACCGGGGGAGCGGGGTTCCGGGACGCCTGGATGAGGGCCTGGTTGGCGGCCCTGACCCGGGCGGTGTCCACCTTGACGACCTGGCGGTCGTAGGTCAGCAACCCGTTCGCCTCGTTCTCGACGTCCGTGATCTCCGTGTAGACCGACGCGGAGAGCCCGGCGGGGAGCTGGCCGACCCGGATCGCGTCCAGCAGGCCGACGAACCGGTTGTTGAGGGCCGCGACGCTCGGCTGGTCCTCGTAGCTGAACCCGCCGCCCGGGTACCACTCGTGGCCCGGCACCTTGTAGCCGAGACCGCCGAACTCGCCGAGCACGGCGGCCCGGGTGGCGGTCGGCGCGGTGTTGCCGGGGCCGACGTAGATGTGGTTGTCGACCACGTCACCGTTGCCGCCGTCGACCGAGCCGCAGCAGTTGACCCCGCTCATGTTGTTGACGAGACGTGAGGGGTCCTGCGCCTTGACCTCGTCGGCGATCCTGGCCTGGTCGTACTGGCCCCACCCTTCGTTCTGGTTGACCCACATGACGACGGAAGGCGAGCTGCGGTGCTGGTCGATGACGGCCCGGTACTCCGCCTCCCACTGGGTGCGCGCCGGCCCGTCCGGGACCTTGCCGGTGTCCATCGACGGCATGTCCTGCCAGACCAGGAGCCCCAGCCGGTCCGCCCAGTAGAACCACCGCTGCGGCTCCACCTTGATGTGCTTGCGGACCATGTTGAAGCCGAGGTCCTTGTGGGCCTGGAGGTCGTACTTCAGCGCCTCGTCGCTCGGCGCGGTGTAGATGCCGTCCGGCCAGTAGCCCTGGTCCAGCGTGCCCGTCTGGAAGACGAACTTGCCGTTGAGCACCGGCCGCAGGATGTTGTCGACCTTGGCCAGCCCCACGGACCGCATACCGGTGTAGCTGCCCACGGTGTCCGTGACGGCCGAGCCGTCGAGGAGGTCGGCCCGCACGTCGTACAGGAACGGGTCCTCGGGGCTCCACAGCCGCGGGTTCGGAACGGGTACGGAGATCTCCCCGCCCACCGGCCCGGTCGCCGAGCCCACCACCGTACCGCCGCTGGAGACGGTGATCCGGGCGCTCCTGCCCGCCGCGCCGGCCGTCTGGACCCTCACCCGGAGCGTGCCGCTGCCCAGGTTCGGTGTCATGTCGAGCCGGGTGATGTGGGCGGCGGCGACCGGTTCCAGCCAGACCGTCTGCCAGATGCCGGAGGCCGCGGTGTAGAAGATCCCGCCGCCCGGGTGCGGCTTCACATCGTTGATGCGCTGCTTGCCGACCGCCTGGCCGCCGGTCTGGCTCGGGTCGTACACGGAGACGACGACCGTGTTCGTACCGCCGTTGAGCTGCGGTGTGATGTCGTACGCGAACGAGTCGAAGCCGCCCTTGTGCGCGCCGACCTGGGTGCCGTTGACCCAGACCGTCGTCTGCCAGTCGGAGGCCCCGAAGTGGAGCTTGACCCGGCGGTTGTTCCAGTCGGCGGGGACGGTGAAGGTCCGCTTGTACCAGAGCTTGTCGTTCTCGGTGATCCGGCGCTGGATGCCGGAGAGCGCGGACTCTGCGACGAACGGGACGCGGATCTGCTCCGGGAAGGTGGCCGGCTGCCCCGCGTCACGGCCGGTGACCGCGAAGTCCCAGATGCCGTTGAGGTTCGTCCAGTCGGGGCGGGTCAGCTGCGGGCGCGGGTACTCCGGCAGCGGCTTGTCGACCGGGACCTGGTTGGTCCACGGCGTCGTCATGGGGGCCGGCTTCGGCGTCCAGGCGGCGGGCGCGGCGGCGGCCGGGGAGGCGCCGCTGCCGACGAGGGCGGTGGCCACCAGGGCGAGGAGGCCGGTGGTGGCCGTTAATCTCCGCCACCAGGTGCGGGGGCGGGGTGCGGGTGCTGGTCGCATGTCTGAACATCCCTTGCTTGTTGATACCGAAGAGCTCCCCGGGTCAGGTGGCGCGGGGAGAGGGACTGGCGCTCAGAGGAGCCGCCACAGGTGGTCGGCCGTTCCGTTGTCGTCGTACTGGACGACATGGGCGCTGTCGGCGGTGGACATCCCGTCCACGCCGAGCACCTTGTCCGAGTTCCGGTTACGGATCCGGTACCAGCCGGCCCCGTCCGGAACGAGCTGCCAGAGATGGTCGGCGGTGTCGTTGTCGTCGAACTGCACGACGTGCGCGCTGTTCGCGGTGGACATCAGGTCGACGCCCAGTACCTTGCCGGAGTGCCGGTTGCGGATGCGGTACCAGCCGTCGCCGTTGGCGACCAGCCGCCAGAGGTGGTCGGCCGTCCCCGTGTCGCCGAACTGCACGACGTGGGCGCTGTTGGCGGTCGACATCCCGTCCACGCCGAGCACCTTGCCGGAGTGGCGGTTGGAGACCCGGTACCAGCGGTCCGCCGGCCAGGGTTCCGCTTCCGGGGCGGTCGTCGGGAAGGACGTGATCCGCAGCCGCGCCGCGCCCATCGGGACGAGCGTGACCTCCTCGACCGGTTCCGTGGAGCGCGCCGGACTTGCCCGGAGCGGCGCGACCACGTGCTCGTCGTCCGCCGTCCACTCCGGGATGCGGCGGGCCCGGGCGGTCATCGTGAGCGGGGTCCCGGAATGGGTGAACGGGTTGTCGCCGGGGGCGCGGCCGGTGGAACGGTGGCGCAGGTCCGCGGTGGGCCGGGCGGGGTCCAGGACGAGGCCGTAGTTCCACGGGCTCGTCGCGTGGACGGCGTACTCCGGGAACGTGTCGCTGCCGCCGATCCGCTCGTACCGCTCCCCGATGCGCAGGGAGTACGTGAGCGGCCCGTGGTCCACGCTCACCGAGCCGTGGTTCTCCGCCCAGGTGCGTACGGCGGTCCGCTGCGGCAGCCGCAGGGTGACCCGGTCGCCGCTCGACCAGGTCCGCTCGATCCGGGTGAACGCCGGGCCGGCGGGGGCGGTGACCCGCTGCCCGTTCACCCGGATCTCCGGGTCCGCGCACCAGGCGGGGACGCGCAGCACCAGCGGGAAGCGGAGCGGCTTCGGTGCGGTGAGGGAGAGCGTGACCGTGTCCGTGAAGGGGTAGCCGGTCTCCTCGGTGAACGTCACCTCCGTGCCGTCCGCGACCTTCGCCGTCACCTCGCTCGGCGCGTACATCGCCGCCGCGAGCCCGCCGTCCGGGGTGGCGAGCCACAGCTCCTCGGTGAAGTACGGCCACCCCATCCCGTAGTTGTGCGGGCAGCAGCGGTACTGGTCGACGCCCGGCAGGTACGCCAGCATCGCGAAGGGGTTCTGGAACTGGCGGTCCCGCTTGGGCGCGTTGTCCAGGTCCACGCTGTTGGCGCAGGTGATGTAGT
Source organism: Streptomyces microflavus (assembly GCF_014650075.1). Classification (GTDB taxonomy): domain Bacteria; phylum Actinomycetota; class Actinomycetes; order Streptomycetales; family Streptomycetaceae; genus Streptomyces; species Streptomyces microflavus. The sequence continues at coordinate 76,783 of NZ_BMUG01000005.1, forward strand.
GGACGGCCTTTCCTGATGGATCCAGCGACGCGGGCAGCGAGTTGAACGCCAGCTCCTCGCAGCGGTCCGCCCACAGCGGGTCCCCGGTGATCCGGGTGAGCAACTGGTGGCTCGCCATGAACTCGACGATCCCGCAGGTCTCGAAGCCCTGGCGGGGGTCGCCGTGGCCGGGCCGGGCGTTCTCGTCCCCGGCGAACCCGCCGCCGGGGAACTGGCCGTAGGCGTCCATGGCCTTCGCGTACGTGCCGTAGGTGTTACGGGTGTCGGTGGCCGAACCGCTGCGCAGCGCGAACTGGGCCGGCTCGCGGAACCCCTGGGCGATGTTGACGTTGTGAGGGTTGACCAGATTGTCGCCCCAGTCCGCCCCGTACCGGTGGATCTTGTCGACGAGGTCCATGAGGAAGGCGTCGCCGGTGCGGTTGTAGAGCCACATCGCGCTGTCCAGGCCGTCGCCCCAGCGCAGGGCGATCCAGGAGGTGTCGAAGGCGCCAGGACCCTGGGCGTTCATGTAGCGGAAGAAGCGGCTGAGGAAGGGGATGATCCGGGTGTCGCCGCTGTACTCCTGCCAGGAGCGCAGCGCCTGGATCAGCGGCAGGAACGGCCAGAAGTCGGGGCCGCCGTTGAGCGAGGTCCGCAGCGCCTTCGGGCCGAAGAAGCCGTCGCTCTGCCCGGTGGCGAGAATCGCGTCGATCCAGCGGCGGGTGGTGGCCAGCGCGGCCGCGTCCCCGGTGACGATCGCGAGATCGGCGTAACCGCGCAGCCAGTACGGGACCTCCTCCCAGCCGCCCCGGTCGGGGCGGACCCAGCCGGTCGCCGCGAAGTCCAGGAAGTGCGAGAACTCCTCGTACCGGCCGCACAGCCCCTCCAGCTGGAGCCCGAGCTGACCGGCCAGCCAGCCGCGCGCCTCCACCTTGCCCGGCGGGAGCTTGAGGAAGGCCGTGGGGTGGAGGGGCGCCGCGTTGGGGGAGTAGTGGCCGCCGGGGGCCGCCGCCACCCGGTGGCGGCGGGGCGTCGCGGCGGTCGCCCACCGGCTCGCCGTGCCGGTGGCGACCGCGGTGGCCACGGCGGTGGTGATGAGCTGCCTGCGGTTCAGGGGCATGTACGGCTCCTGCTCTGAGCCGGGGGCCGCCTGAGCTGCGGTCGGCTCGGTGGGGGTGGTCGCCGCGCGGTGTGGTGCGCGGGGCTGGTGCAGGGCGTGGTGCGGGGGCCGCCCGGCCGGGGGAGCGGCGGGGCGGCCGGTCGGGCGCGGAGAAGCGGACGGGCGCATGCCGAAGATCGCCGCCGCGCGGGCGGCCCGGCTGACGGCAGCAGTGCTTGCAACGTTGGAAATATGGCGTCCGGCGGTATGACAGCACGGTGCCGGTCGGCTGTCCAGGGGGTGCGCAGGACCCGTTGCCTTGGGGCGGGCCGATTCCCGTACGTGCGCCCCGGTGAGCGGCCGACACATTTTGGAAACGCATCGACCCTGCTCTTGCCGCCCGTGCCGCACCGCCTATATAACGTTGTAAACCGAGCCGCCGACAGGCCGCGCAAGCTCTCGCGATCGCTGTTCCCGCAGTACGGAGCGGGGTCGTGAGGAATGCAGTGACATCAGCCGCCGAGCGGCCGATGCCTCGTCCCGCATGCCCGACCGCACGCCGATGCGCGTGCCGTCAACCCGCCAAGGAGCGTTCCGCGCATGAAGATCCAGCGTCGACCCCGTACCCTCGCCGTGGCCTGCCTCCTCGCCGCCACTGCCACGCTGGCCGCCGCCGGCTGCGCCAAGTCGGAGACCTCGAACAACGCGGGCGGCGACAGCAGCCAGGGCGCCCAGGAAGCCAAGTCCCCCGACTCCACCTCCGGTTCGGGCTGCTCGCTGGAGACGTACGGCGCACCGAAGCTGGACCTGAAGAACGCCGTCGTCGGCTTCTCCCAGTCGGAGAAGGAGGCCAACCCGTTCCGGATCGCCGAGACCCAGTCCATCAAGGACGAGGCGAAGAAGATCGGTGTCAAGAAGCTCCTCACCACCAACGCCCAGTCCCAACTCTCCAAGCAGATCAGCGACATCCAGGACATGCTGTCGCAGGGCGCCCAGTTCCTCATCGTCGCGCCCCTCAACTCCGACGGTCTGGAGCCCGCGTTGAAGGCGGCCGCGGCGAAGAAGGTGCCCGTCCTCACCATCGACCGCAAGGTCAACTCGACCGCCTGCAAGGACTATGTGGCCTTCCTCGGCTCCGACTTCGTCGAGCAGGGCAAGCGCGCGGCCGACGCGATGATCAAGGTCACCGGCGGCAAGGGCAAGGTCGCGATCCTGCTCGGCGCCTCCGGCAACAACGTCACCACCGACCGCACCAAGGGCTTCGTCGACCAGGTGAAGGCGCAGGCGCCCGGCCTGGAGATCGTCGCCCAGCAGACCGGCGAGTTCGCCCGCGACAAGGGCCAGCAGGTCATGGAGCAGCTCATCCAGTCCAAGCCCGACATCACCGCGGTCTACGCGGAGAACGACGAGATGGGCCTCGGCGCCCTCACCGCGATCAAGGCGGCCGGGAAGAAGCCCGGCAAGGACGTCAAGATCGTCTCGGTCGACGGCACCCGCAACGCCGTCCAGGCCCTGGTCAACGGCGAGTACAACGCGGTCATCGAGTCCAACCCGCGCTTCGGCCCGCTCGCCTTCGCCACCGCCCAGAAGTTCTACGCAGGTGAGGAGATCCCGGAGAACGTGATCATCACCGACCGCGAGTACGACGAGGCCAACGCCAAGGACTCGCTCGGCGGAGCCTACTGACCCCGACCTGACGGCCGGCCGCCGCGATGCCCCGGGTACCCCGAGGCGTACGGCGGCCCGGCCCCGTTCCCGTAACACCGGAAGGCCAGGATCCATGGCACCAACCGAAGCGACACCCCAGCACCAGGAGGCCGCCGTGGCGGCCACCGTGCTCGAAGCCCGCTCGGTCAGCAAGCGGTTCCCCGGCGTCGTCGCCCTGGACGACGTCTCCTTCTCGCTGCGCGCCGGGGAGACCCATGCGCTCGTCGGCGAGAACGGGGCCGGCAAGTCCACCCTCATCAAGGTGCTGACCGGCGTCTACCAGAGCGACGGCGGCGAGATCCGGGTGGCCGGCGAGCCCGTCCGCTTCGCCCGGCCCTTCGAGGCCCAGCAGGCCGGGATCTCCACCATCTACCAGGAGGTGAACCTCGTACCGCTGATGAGCGTGGCGCGGAACATCTTCCTGGGCCGGGAGCCGAAGAACCGTTTCGGCCTCATCGACTTCACCCGGATGAACCGCGAGACCACCGAACTCCTCGACGGCTTCGGCGTCCGCGTCGACCCCAAACGCCCCCTGCACACCCTGGGCATCGGCACCCAGCAGATGGTCGCGCTCGCCCGCGCCGTCTCCGTACAGGCCCAGGTCGTCATCATGGACGAACCCACCTCATCCCTGGAGCCCCGCGAGGTCGAGACCCTCTTCCGGGTCATCGAGAACCTCCGGAGCCAGGGCATCGCCGTCCTCTACGTCAGCCACCGCATGGACGAGCTCTACCGCATCTGCGACCGGGTCACCGTCCTGCGCGACGGCCGCCACATCCACACCGGCGACCTGGCGGACCTGGACCGGATGCGGCTCGTCTCGATGATGCTCGGCCGCGACCTCGCCGAGGTGCGCCGCGAGGGCCTCACCAGCTTCGACACCGCCGGACACGACGTGGCCCGCACCCCCGTCCTCACCGCCACCGGACTCGACCGCCGCCACCAACTGCACGGCATATCCATCGAGTTGTACGGGGGCGAGGTCCTGGGACTCGGCGGGCTGCTGGGCTCCGGGCGCAGCGAGACCGCCAAGGCGCTGACCGGCGCCCTGCCCCTGGACGGCGGCGAGATCACCGTCGACGGCAAGCGCATCGGCCGCCCCACCCCGGCCGCCGCCATCCGCGCGGGCATCAGCATGCTCCCCGAGGACCGCAAGGCCGAGGGGATCATCCCGCAGCTCTCCGTACGGGAGAACATCGTGCTCGCCGCGATGCCCCGGCTCTCCCGAGCCGGGATCGTCTCCCGCGACCGGCAGGACCGCATCGTCAGCATCTTCATGGAGCGGCTGCGCATCAAGGCCTCCAGCCCCGAGCAGAAGGTCGGCGAACTCTCCGGCGGCAACCAGCAGAAGGTGCTGCTCGCCCGCTGGCTCTGCCTGGAACCCAAGGTGCTGCTGCTCGACGAACCCACCCGGGGCATCGACGTCGGCGCCAAGGCCGAGGTGCAGAGCCTCATCGACGACCTCGCCCGCGAAGGCCTCGCCGTCCTGCTGATCTCCTCCGACATCGAGGAGCTGATCGAGGGCGCCGACCGCATCGTCGTCCTGCGCGGCGGCGCGGTCGCCGGTGAACTCGCCGGTGACGAGGTGGAGGAGAGCCGCCTCCTCGAAGTGCTCGCCGACCACACGCCCACCGCCGAGCCTGCCGACCACACGCCCGAAACCGGCCGGAAGGCCCCGGTGGCCGGCCAGGAGGACCCCCGATGACCACCCAGGCCACCCTGCCACGCCCCGCGAAGCCGCTGGCCCGGCTGCGCGACCCCGCCTGGTACCAGGAGTACGGCGTGTACGCGGCCGTCGCCGTCGTCCTGCTGTTCAACGCCCTGTTCACCGAGCACTTCATGACGGCCGACAACCTGCGCACCCAGCTCGTCCAGGTCGCCCCCATCGTGATCGTCGCCCTCGGCATGGCCCTGGTCATCGGCACCGAGGGCATCGACCTCTCCGTCGGCTCCACCATGGCGCTCGCCGCGGCCCTGCTGCCGCTCTACCTCGGTTACGGTCTGGTGCCCGCGCTCCTGATCGCGCTGCTGGCCGGAGCGGTGGTCGGCGCGATCAACGGGACGCTCGTCTCGCTCGTCGGGCTGCAACCCATCGTGGCCACCCTCGCCCTCTTCGTCGGCGGCCGGGGCCTGGCCCTGGTGATGGCGGACGGCCAGCTCAAGCAGATCGTCAACCCGGACATCCTCGCGCTGGGCACCGGCTCCTTCCTCGGCATCCCGCTGGTCGTGCTCATCGCGGGCGTGCTGGCGCTGGCCGTCGCGTTCCTGGTGCAGCGCACCACGTTCGGCCGCCAGATCGTCGCCATCGGCGGCAACCGCCCGGCCGCCGCCCTGTCCGGACTGCCCGTCAAGCGCGTCCTGATCGGCGTCTACATCCTCTGCGGCACGATGGCCGCGCTCGCCGGGATCCTCGCCACCGCCCGGCTCACCGCCAGCGACCCGTCCTCGCTCGGCACCCTCATGGAACTCTCCGCCATCACGGCCGTCGTCGTCGGCGGCACTCCGCTCAACGGCGGCTCCATCCGGGTGCTCGGTACCGTCGCGGGCGCCCTGCTGATGCAGCTGCTGCGCGCCACCCTCGTCAAGCACGACCTGCCCGACTCCACCGCACAGATCGCCCAGGCGGCCATCATCATCGCCGCCGTCTACGTCGCCCGGGAGCGTCGGTCCCGATGAAGAACACCACACCCGCCGCCCCGGCCCCCCAGGTGCCGGCGCCGCTCAAGAACGCCCCCTCGCGCCCCGAACCCCGGCCCGAGCGCTCCACCGGCTCCCGGATCGGCGAACTCCTCCAGCGCCAGGGCGTCCTCGCGGTCCTGCTGACCGTGATCCTCATCGCCTCGTTCGTCTACCCGACGTTCGCCAGTGTCGACAACGCCCGGGGCGTCACCGTCCAGGCCTCGTTCCTCGCGATCGTCGCCCTCGGCATGACGCTGGTCATCATCACGGGCGGCATCGACCTCTCCGTGGGCTCCGTCTTCGCCCTCGGGGGTGTCCTCGCCGCCTGGGCCTCCCAGTGGGGCTTCCTCGCCGCCCTGCTCGTCCCCCTCGTGGTCTGCGGCGCGATCGGGCTGGTCAACGGCCTCCTCATCGCCCGCGCGAACATGGCGCCCTTCATCGTCACGCTCGCCACCCTCCTCGCGGCGCGCGGCATGCTGCTCGCCTTCACCGACGAGGGCGCCACCACCTACCTGGTCCCCAAGGACTCCGCCTTCGCCGAACTCGGCCAGGGCAGCGTCTGGGGCTTCGGATACCCGATCCTCATCGCCCTCGTCCTCTTCGGGGCCGGCGGACTGCTGCTCCAGCGCACCTCGTTCGGGCAGACCCTGTTCGCCGTCGGCGGCAGCAGCGACGCGGCCACCCTGATGGGACTGCCCGTCGCCCGCACGAAGATCCTCGTCTACGCCCTCAGCGGCCTCCTCGCCGGACTCGCCGGAGCGCTCAACGCCGCCCGCCTCTCCTCCGGCGTCACCATCGTCGGCGTCGGCATGGAACTCGACGCGATCTCCGCCGTCGTCATCGGCGGCACCCTCCTCATCGGCGGTGCCGGCTCCATCAGCGGCACCCTCTGGGGCGTCCTGCTGCTCGCCGTGATCCAGAACCTCATCAACCAGATCGGCTCGCTCAACTCCTCGTACCAATCGGTGGTCAGCGGCGGCTTCCTTATCGTTGTCGTGGTGGCGCAGCGTTACCTCGCGCGCAGCCGGAGAACCACCTGAACCGTACGGATCGGGCCGAGTCGAACCAAGCAACAAGGAGTGCCGTGGGCGTCAGCCTCAAGGACGTAGCCCAACGGGCGGGCGTGTCCATCAAGACCGTGTCGAACGTGGTGAACAACTACCAGCACGTCACCCCCAAGATGCGCGCGAAGGTCCAGCAGGCCATCGACGAGCTCGGCTACCGGCCGAACCTCACCGCCCGCCACCTGCGCAAGGGCCGCACCGGCATCATCGCGCTGGCCGTGCCCGAATTCGGCAACCCGTACTTCGCGGAGCTCGCCGGTGAGGTCGTCGACGCGGCCGCCCGGCACGACTACACCGTCCTGGTCGACCACACCGGCGGCCTGCGCGAGAAGGAGCTGCTGGTCAGCCAGGGGTTCCGGTCCCATGTCATCGACGGCCTCATCCTCAGCCCCATCCACCTGGAGACCGAGGACCTGATGGCCCGCACCGAGACGGCACCGCTGGTGCTGCTGGGGGAGCGGGAGTACGAGGCCCCGTACGACCACATCGCCATCGACAACGTGGCCGCCGCCCGCGAGGCCGTCGCCCACCTCATCGCCCTCGGCCACCGCAGGGTCGCCTTCCTCGGCTCCCGCACCGGCCGGGAACGCCAGCCCGCCCATCTGCGGCTGCGCGGCTGGCGCGAGGAACTCGCCGCCTCCGGCATCGAACCCGACGAGTCCCTCGTCGTCGTCACCGACGGCTACGGGAGGGAGGACGGCGCCGCCGCCATGGCCTCCCTGCTCGACCGGGGGGAGCGGCCCGACGCCGTCTTCGCGTACAACGACATGATCGCGATCGGCGCGATGCGCACCATCACCGAACGCGGCCTCACCATCCCCGGCGACATCGCCGTCGTCGGCTTCGACGACATCGAGGAGAGCCGGTACGGGACCACCACCCTCACCACCATCGCGCCGGACAAGGCAGCCATCGCCCGGCTCGCCGTCGACAGCCTCGTCGAACGCCTCGCCGGCACCCCGGTCGCCGAACCCCGCCGGCCGCGCCCCGGCTACCGCCTCGCCGTCCGCGAATCCACCGCGCCCCGCGAGACCCCTGGACCGGCCCGCTAGAGGCCTCCTTCCGGAGGCGCCCCTTCCGGAGGCCTCCCGAAGCCCCGGAAGGCCCTTCCAGAGGCCGCTTCCGGAGGTCCGGAAGGCCCTTCCAGAGGCCGCTTCCGGAGGTCCGGAGGCCGCCTCCCACCCCCCAAGGAACTCCTCATGCCCACCGTGCACCGCAAACCGTTCGGCCACGCCCACGGGCAGACGGAGGTCGACCTCTGGACCCTCGACTCCGGCACCGGCGTACGGGCCGAAGTCCTCACGTACGGCGGTGTCCTGCACAGACTCACCGTGCCCGACACCGCCGGCGTCCCGGGCCCGGTCGTCCGCTCCCTGCCCGCCATCGACGACTACACCGACAAGAACCCCTACTTCGGGGCCGTCGTCGGCCGGTACGCCAACCGCATCGCCCACGGCCGGTTCACCCTCGACGGCACCACGCACCACATCCCCGCCAACGACCGCGGCCACGCCCTGCACGGCGGCCCGGACGGCTTCCACACCAAGGTCTGGGAGGCGGCCGGAGACCGTACCGGCTCCGCCGCCGTCCTCCGCCTCACCCTGCACAGCCCCCACGGCGACATGGGCTTCCCCGGAGCGCTCGACGTCACCGCCACCTACACCCTGGACGCCACCGGCACCCTCGCCCTGGAGTACACGGCCGTCACCGACCGGCCCACCGTCGTCAACCTCACCAACCACGCCTACCTCAACCTCGGCGCCGACGACATCCTCGGCCACACCCTCCAGGTCGACGCCGACCACTACCTCCCCATCGACACCGGCTCCATCCCCGAGGGCCCCCCGGCCCCCGTCGCCGGCACCCCGTTCGACCTCACCGCCCCGCAGCCGCTGGGGGACCGCCTCGCCCGGCCCCACCCCCAACTCGCCCTGGCCGGCGGCTTCGACCACTGCTGGGTGCTGCGCGGACCGGCCCCCGCCGCACTCCGCAGGGCCGCCCGCCTCACCGCCCCCGGCGACCGGCGCACCCTGGAGCTCTGGACCACCGAACCGGGGCTCCAGGTCTACACCGGCAACCAGCTCGACGGTGCGTTCACCGACGGCACCGGCCGCCGCCACGAACGCCACGGATCGCTCTGCCTGGAGACCCAGCACCTGCCCGACTCACCCAACCGCCCCGCCCACCCCAGCACGGTGCTGCGCCCCGGCGAAACCCTCCGCAGCCGCACCGAATGGCGCTTTCCGCACCTGCGCGCGGAAGAAAATTAGGTTGCGGTCCCCGACAGCTCTTTGATCTACTCCCCGCACCAGCAGGCAGTACGACCCAGGAGTCCGATCATGCGCGGAGCTTTCGTGTCCACCCCGACAGAAATTCACCTTTCTCTCAAGGACATGAAGCTTCGTGCACACGTTGAATCTGGGAATTCTGGCGCATGTCGACGCCGGTAAGACAAGCCTGACCGAGCGGCTCCTCCACACCGCCGGTGTCATCGACACCATCGGCAGCGTCGATCACGGCAGTACGCGGACCGACTCCCTCGCGCTGGAGCGCCGACGCGGCATCACCATCAAGTCCGCCGTCGTCTCCTTCACCCTCGGCACCACCACGGTCAACCTGATCGACACCCCCGGCCACCCGGACTTCATCGCCGAGGTGGAGCGGGTCCTCGGCGTGCTCGACGGAGCCGTCCTGGTGATCTCCGCGGTGGAGGGCGTCCAGGCCCAGACCCGCGTACTCCTGCGCACCCTGCGCCGGTTGCGCATCCCGACGGTGCTGTTCGTCAACAAGACCGACCGGCCCGGCGCACGGTACGGCCCGCTGCTGGAGAGCATCACCGAACGGCTCTCCCCGGACATCGTCGCGATGGGCTCGGCCCGGCACCTCGGCACCCGGGACGCCACCAGCACGCCGTTCACCGGGGCCGACCCCGGCTTCACCGGCGCGCTCACCGACCTGCTCACCCGCCACGACGACGAGCTGCTCGCCGCGTACGTCGACGACCCGGCGGCCCTCACCCACGCCCGGCTGCTCGCGGCGCTGGCCGAACAGACCGGCCGGTGCCTCGTGCACCCGGTCTTCTTCGGCTCCGCCGCCACCGGCGCGGGCATCGACGCCCTGGTGGAGGGCATCACCGGACTGCTGCCCGCCGCCACGGGCGACGCGGACGCACCGGCCCGGGGCACGGTGTTCAAGGTCGACCGGACCGCCGGCGGCGAGCGGACCGCGTACGTCCGCATGGTCGAAGGGACCGTGCACGCCCGCGAGGTGCTGCGCTTCCGCAGCCCGGACGGCCGGGAGGGAGAGGGCAAGGTCTCGGCGGTCAGCGTCTTCGAGGACGGCGGCGAAGTGCCGGTGCCCGGCGTGGGCGCCGGCCGGATCGCCAGGCTGAAAGGGCTGGCGGACATCCGGATCGGCGACAGCGTCGGCGCGGCCCGGGCGGAGGCCGGGCGCCGCCACTTCGCCCCGCCGACCCTGGAGACGGTGGTCGTCCCCCGCCGCCCGGAGGACCGCGGCGCCCTGCATCTCGCGCTCGGCCGCCTCGCCGAACAGGACCCGCTGATCGCCGTCCGCCGCGACGAACTCCGCCGGGAGGTGTCCCTCTCGCTCTACGGGGAGGTGCAGAAGGAGGTCATCCAGGCGACCCTGGCCGACGAGTTCGGGGTGGACGTCACCTTCCGCGAGACCACGACCATCTGCCTGGAGCGACCGGCCGGGACCGGCGCGGCCGTCGAGTTCATCGACACCGACCCCAACCCCTTCCTCGCTACCGTCGGACTGCGGGTCGACCCGGCCCCGTACGGCAGCGGAGTGGAATTCCGCCGCGAAGTGGAACTCGGCTCGATGCCCTATTCCTTGATGCGGGCGGTCGAGGAAACCGTGCATTCCACCCTGTGTCAGGGAATTCATGGCTGGCAGGTCACCGATTGCGTCGTCACCCAGACGCATTCCGGGTACTGGCCCCGGCAGAGCCATTCCCACGGCACGTTCGACAAGAGCATGTCGAGCACGGCGGGCGATTTCCGCAACCTGACGCCCCTGGTCCTGATGGACGCGCTGCGCCGGGCCGGAACCCAGGTGTACGAGCCGATGCACCGCTTCCGTCTGGAGCTGCCCGCCGACGCCTTCGGCGCACTGGGGCCGGTCCTCGCCCGGCTCCGCGCGGTGCCCGGGCCGCCCGAGACGCACGGAACGCTCTGCACCCTGGAGGGCGAGGTCCCGGCGGCCCGGGTCCATGAACTCCAGCAGCTGCTGCCGGGGTTGACCCGGGGCGAAGGGGTGCTGGAGTCCGCCTTCGACGGCCACCGCCCGGTGACCGGCCCGGCCCCGGACCGCCCGCGCACCGACCACGACCCGCTGCACCGCAAGGAGTACCTGCTGCGCACGGTGCGGCGGGTCGCCGGCTGACTTCTCCCCTACTTCAGATACGGGCCCGCCGTGCCGATCCTCCCGGGCGCGGCGTTCTTCCCGCCGAGGTCCAGGACGTACACGCGGAGGTTGCCCTTCCCGGGAGCCGGTACGGCGAGCGCGCCGCCGGTGACGACCTTCGTGTCACCCGTCACCGCGTCCTGGTACGTGCCGTTCGGGATGCCGCTGTACGTGGCACTCCCGGAGACCGCCACCAGGGCGAAGCTGTCGGTGCCGCTCGCCGCGTCGGTGTAGCGCCGCTTGTACGCCATGGAGCCGCTGATGCCCTCCGTGGAGTACTGCCCCATCTGCAGGGCGGGCACGGCGCGCCGGATCTCGTTCAGCCGCTGGAGGTGCCGGGCCAGGGGTGCGGCCAGGGTGTCCGCGACCTTGCCGGTGGCCGAGGACACCTTGCCGAAGTCCGATGCCGTCACCTCACCGGCCAGCTGGTCCCCGAAGTAGGCCCGCCCGGTCGAGGCCAGCGGGCACGACGGCCCGCAGTCGATCTTCTTCCCCTTCTGGAACTCGGTCTCGGAGCCGTAGTACAGCGTCGGGATCCCCCGGAAGGTCCACATCAGCGACATGTTCTCCGCCCATGCGTCCGTGCCGCCCGTGTACCGCTCGCTGCTCTTGTTGGGCCCGTAGTCATGGCTGTCGACGTAGACCACGTTGTAGGTGGCGTCGTGGTAACTGTCGTCGGAGTCCTTGCCGTTGTGGAACGCGTTGTCCGCGTCACCGAAGTTCATGTGCATCCGCATGTCGATGACGTTCATCCCGGAGAACCGGCTCCGGTCCGGTGCGTGGTAGGCGTTGCCCTTCAGGAAGGCGTTGTCGGAGACGGGCTGGGACGCCGTGCCCTGCTGCTGCTCGTACTCGTACATCTCCAGGGCGGCCTTCTCGTCGTCCGCGCTGTACTCCTTGCGCTCCTTCCAGGTGAAGAACTGCGCGGAGTGGTTGACCGAGCCGCGGTTCCACTTGTCGTTGACGAAGGCGGCGACCTCCCCGAAGACGAAGAAGTTCTTCGCCGCCTCGGCCCCGAACCGCTGGGTGACCCGTTCCTGGATCGCGGGCAGGAAGCGGCGGTTCCAGGTGGTGCGGGGGATGTGCACCGCCGTGTCGAGCCGGAAGCCGTCGACGCCCATGTCGATGTACTTGTTGTACGCGCCGATCAGGTAGTTCTGCACCTGGGCGTTCTCGGTGTTGAAGTCGGCGAGGTCGTCGTGCAGCCAGCAGGAGCGGGAGTCCTCGCCCTCCCAGTTGCCGATCCAGCAGTTGTGGTAGAGCGCCTTCGGGAACATGCCCGAAGTGGGGTTCGGCCACTGGCAGTTGTAGATCCGGTAACCCTCCGGTGAGGTGTGACCGGTGGGCGTACCCCAGTTGAGGCAGGTGTTGCCGGAGGGCTCGGCCGTGGACCACAGGTCGCCGTTGTAGTACGACTTCCCCGACTTGGGCTCGACGGTGAGGCCGTCGTACGTGAAGCCGTCGTTCCTCTCGTCGTAGAACCAGCTCCACTGCGTGTCGCGCACCCCGTACGCCTTCGGGGTGAACAGGCCCTTGGCGCCCCAGCGCGAGGAGTGGTTGTGGACGACGTCCTGGTAGATCTTCATCCCCTTGGCGTGGGCCGCGTCGATGAGGTCCTGGTAGGAGGCCCCGGCGGACTCCAGGCGCGGGTCGACCCTGTAGAAGTCGTAGCCGTGGTAGCCGTGGTAGTCGTAGTCCGAGCGGTTGAGGACGACCGGGGTGACCCAGATCGCGGAGAAGCCGAGCCCCTTGATGTAGTCGAGCTTCTGCACCAGACCCTTGAAGTCCCCCCGGAACATGGGGTCGTCGTTGGCCGCGTTGCCGGACTTCTCGTGCTGGCTGCCGCCCCGGTTGTTGGTGGGATCGCCGTCGTTGAAGCGGGCGGTCAGCACGAAGTAGATCGGATCCTTGCGGGGATCGGTGCCCAGCGGTGTGCCCGTCGCCGGGGCGGTGGGTTTCTCGCCCGTGGTGGCGGTGGCCGGGGCGGACGGGGCCGAGAGGTTCCCGGCGGCGTCGAGCGCCCGGACGGTGTAGCGGTAGGCGGTCCTCTCTTCGAGCCCGGTGTCCGCGAACACGGTGGAGCCGACGTCGGTGACCAGGGTGCCCTTCGTGCCGCCTGTCCGGGTGACCTGATACTTGGTCACCCCCCGGTCGTCGGTGGCGGGTTCCCAGCTGACCAGGACCGATACCCCGTCGGCCGCGGCCTTCACCGCCGTGGGCACGGAGGGTGCCTGGGTGTCCGGCTCCTCGGCGGCGCACGGGTCCTTCGCCGACGCGGTGACCTTGCGGTCCTTCACCGTGGTGAGCCCGGCCGGGAGGGTGTAGTCGGCGCCGTTGTTGTTGTCCCAGACCCCGTTGCCGTTGTTGAACGTCGCCTGAAGGCCCGTGGCAACGCCCAGGTCCACCGTCCGCCTCACCCAGCCGGTGCAGGCCGCCTCCATGCCGATGCCGGGCACCGTCGTCCACGTTCCGCCGGTCGGGCGGTAGTGCAGGTTGACGGTGGACCAGCCGACGGTCGACGTCGCGTAGTAGACCGAGGCGGTGTTCGGTCCTCCGGGGTCCGGCTCCTCGGGACCCGCGCCCGCGCACGGGTCGCTGTGCGCCACGACCCCGTCCTTGACCGTGATGTTCCCGGTGCCCAGGTCGTAGTTCCTGCCCGCGTTGTTGTCCCAGGTGCCCGAGCCGTTGTTGAAGGTCGCCTTGAGCCCGCTCGCACCGCCCAGGGGGACGGTCAGCTTGACCCAGTCGGTGCAGGCGGAGGTCATACGGGTGCCGGGGACGGTGGTCCAGGAACCGCCGTCGGGGGCGTAATGCAGCTGGTACGCCGACCAGTTCCGGGTCTTCGTGGAGTAGAAGACGGTGGCCGTGGCGTCGGCGGCGGCCGAGGCGGCGACGGGTCCGGTGGCCGGGGCGGGAGCGGCTTGCGGTACGGAGGTGAGGAGTCCCAGCAGCCCGGCCGCCGCAACGGCCGCCGCGAGCGGGCGGCCGAGCAACCGGTGAGGGGTGCGTCTCATGTGTGTCTCCAGGGGAGGGGCCGCGGGTGGGTGGTCCCGTCGGCTGCCGATGGCGGTCCCGCCGGAGAACCCGGACGCGCCTCTGGGTTCGGCGAGTGAAACGGTCCGACAGAAAGACCTGCCGGAATATTGCTGCAAGCTCTTGCGAGGTGGAAGTTACCGGTGCATGACAGGCCCGTAAAGGGATCCGGCAGGACCGGCCGACCGGAATGGATCACTGGGCGCGGACGTTCGCACGGTCATGACCTTCTCCGTTGATGTGACCGTGCGCGGCTACGAGCTCGACACCCAGGGCCATCTGAACCAGGCCGTCTACCTCCAGTACGCGGAACACGCCCGCTGGGAGCTGCTGCGGGCCGCCGGACTGCCACAGGAGAAGCTGCTCGCGGACGGCATCGGCCCGGTGCAACTGGAGGTCACCGTCAAGTACCGCCGTGAACTCCGCGGCGGCGAGCGGGTGCGGGTCACCTGCCGGTTCGACTACGGCACGGGCAAGACGTTCACCCTGGAGCAGCAGGTCATCAAGAAGGACGGCACGGTGGCCGCCGAGATCACCGGAGTGGCCGGCGTCCTCGACCTGACCGAACGCCGGCTCGTCCCGGACCCGCAGGGCCGCCTGGCCTCGCTGGCGGGCAATCCGGACCTTCTGACCGGCTGACCAGGAGTACGCGCGCGGCACGACCTCCGCAGTGCCTGCCTCCGAGCAGGTGCAAGTGAGTGAGGAAGCGGGCACCTACCGTGTTTTCGCCCAGCTCAATCGTGTTGATCCTCACTGCGTCAGACGTGATCGATCAGGCTAGTTTTCCTGGGTGTGACTGACTCTCAGATTCCGGATTCCGCATCCGTCTCCGCCGCCCCCGTCTCCGCCGCTCTCGCCGACGTCCTGTTCGCCGGTCACCTGGACACGACTCACGAACGATGGCGGCGCCTTTTCAGCTCCGCCCCGTTCCGTTTCGAGGAGGGGCTGACCCACCGAGAACGCATAGACCTGAGCTACGACCGGCTCCGGCTCGTCAACGAGACCGTAGAGGCTCCACAGGCCCTCGCGAGCGATCCGGTCGAACTCACCGCCATCCACGAGTGGGCCGGTGTGGTGGACCCGGGCATGGCCACCATCGTCTCCATCCACTACAACCTCTTCTTCGGGAGCCTGGTCGACCACGAGGCGGCCGGGCGCGACCTGGGCGAGTACGTCCGCGTCGACCGCATAGGAACGTTTCTCTGCACCGAGGTTGCCCATGGCAATGACGCCGTACATATGGAGACCACAGCGACGTTCGACCGGGCGGCGCGCGGGTTCGTGCTGAACACCCCCACGGCCGGCGCGGCGAAGTTCATGCCCAACACCGGCCCGGCCGGGGGAGCGAAGGGTGCCGTCGTCGCGGCCCGCCTGATCGTCGACGGCACCGACCACGGCGTCTTCCTGTTCCTGACGCCGCTCAGCGACAGCGACGGCAGCCCGTTGCCGGGTGTGGAGGTGCGGCCGCTGCCCCAGACGGCCAGCAGCCCCGTCGACCACTGCGCCACGACGTTCCACGGTGTCCGCCTCCCCTTCAGCGCCCTCCTCCAGGGCGACCACGGCCGCCTCACCCCGGACGGCGAGTTCACCAGTGCGCTCGGCAGCCCCCGCCGGCGGTTCCTCCAGTCCATCGGACGCGTCACGATGGGCAAGCTGTGCATGACCGCCCACAGCCTCGGCGTCATGCGGCACGCTCTAGATGTCGCCATGCGCTACGCCTACACCCGGGTCACCTCGGGCATGACCAACGGACAGCGTGTGCCGCTGATCGCCCACCGCGGCCACCACACGCCCCTGCTCGACGCCGTGGCGACGACCTACGCCGCCACGCTGCTCCAGCGGTCGGTCGTGCGGCAGTGGGACCGGGCGACCGGCGAGGACCGCGAGGCGTACGAGCGGCTGACGGCGATCAGCAAGGCGTGGATCACCTGGCGGGCCCGGGCGGTCATGACCGAGTGCCGCGAGCGGTGCGGCGCCCAGGGCCTGATCCAGGCGAACGGCATAGCGTTGCAGCTCGCCTCCATCGAGGGCACGATCACGGCCGAGGGCGACAACGCGGTGATCCTGCAGAAGGCCGGGGGCGAGATGCTGCTCGGCGGCGTCGACCTCAAGCCGGAGAGCGAGATCGCGCCCGCGGACCGGGAGCTGACCGACCCCCAGTTCCTCCAGGACCTCCTGGCCGACATCGAGCGCATCTCCCACGCCCGTGCGAAGGCCCGGCTCCGGCAGCGCGCCGCATCCCCGCTGGCCCGCTGGAACGCGACGGTGACGCCCGCCGTGGCGCTGGCCGACGCCCACGTCCACCGGCTCGCCGCCGAGTCCCTGCTGACCGCCGCCGGCCAGGTCCCCTCCGGGCTGCCGGCGGACCTGCTGCGCGGGCTGCACGCCCTGTTCACCCTGCGCCGGGTCGCCGCGCACAGCGGAGACCTGCTGGCACGGCGACGGTTGACGGCCGAACAGGTCGAGCACCTGCCCGACGCGGTCGACGCGGTCCTCGGCTTCCTGGAGCCCCACGCGCTGACCCTCACCCGCGCCTTCGGTGTGTCCGAGACGCTGCTGGAGACGCACCCGATGCTCAGCGCCTGACCAGCACCACGGGGGAGACGGGCTCCCCGGCCGCCGGACGGGGGGCGGCGGCCGGAGTGACGGATCAGAGGTACAGGGACCGGTGCATCGTGTACGTGAACCAGTCGCCGGAGCTCAGGGCGTGGCAGAACTGAACGCCGTAGGTCGCATACTCGGCGTGCTGCGCGGCGTCGAGGGAGACCTCCTGCACCGGCCCGGCCGGTGCCGCATCCCGCAGCGACGCGAGCAGGGCGGGGGGCGCCGGTATCTGCAACGCCCGCACGACCCGGCGGAAGTTGTCGACCAGATCCCGCTCCCGTGGCTTCCTGATCTCCTCGAGCGCGCCGGCCAGCGCTCCACCCATTTCCCTCTCGGCCGCTTCGAGCAGCGAGAGGCAGGCCGCCAGGCAGCCGATGCTCCCGACGCTCGCCTCCACCGCGTACAGGCTGATCAGTTGCTCGCCGTCGGGGCTGTGGAGGCGATAGCCCTCCGACTCCCGGCGTGGCACAGCGAGTTCGAATGCGGTCGGCGTGTGCCAGCTCAGGAATTTGGGCATTGCCGCCTGGATGTCGCTCCAGCCCTCGTAGGCACGGCGGATCGTCTCGGCCTGCTCCCGCGGCAGGTGGCCGAGGTGGAGGTGGTACAGGGAGTGGAGGAGGGGCTCCTCCATCTCCAGGAACCGCGTCATGAACACCGGGTCCTCCGGCACGAGAATCTGCATCACAGCTCCTGATCGCCAGGTTCGAAGATGAAGGTCAGGATGCTCGCGCCGGCCGTCCGCGCGGTGAGCAGGTGCACGGTCCCGTCGCCGAGCGTTGTGTGGTGCAGCGGCAGGGACGCGCCGCCGAGCCCGCTGCCACTCTCCTCGATCGCCCGCAGCCGGGCGTCGTCGGCGATCTCCGACAGGAGACGGAGAGCCGCGCTGTCCTGCTGCGCGCGCCGGCACATCACCTTGATCTCGGTCAGCAGGCGCGGGGCCCATGCCGGTTCCCAGTCCAGCAGGAGCCTCTCCGCGTCGGGGCTGAACAGCGCCCAGCGCCACAGGTTGGCCGGCGGCTCGCCTCCGGGGAACAGAGCCGCGAAAGCCGGGTTGGCGGCCAACAGGCGGCCGTCGGGCGTGATCGCGCACGCCATCTCGCGCTGACCGTCGATCAGACGCCCCAGGAACGGCGAGGGGGGCGCGGGGGGCAGCACCGGCTCGGTCCGGAAGAGCTCCAGGTGGCCGATGACGGTGTCCTCGGGAGTGAAACCCAGCAGCTGCGCCAGACGCATGTAGAGGTCCGGTGAGGGACGCAACCGGCCCGCACGGATCTTCTGATAGGTGCCCGCGCCCCCTTGGAGCGCGGTGTCGACGTCGACCTGCCGGACGCGCTCGGAACGGCGGCCGCTCCGGCCGAAGGGCAGGGATTCGAGCCCGATCTCCTTCCGGGTCCGTCGGCGCCGGTAGCGCTCCATCAGCCGCTGGTACTCGCGCTCCGCTCCCGGCACCGCTCTCCCCCTCCGCGCGCAACCCGGCGGCCGTACGCACGGAATGTGCGCACAGTCAGGGGTTGTTGCTCTCTCGCCACCCGGCCTGAACGATAGAGATCAAACCATGCGCATGGTTTGGTTTGGAACCCAGCAGTGCCCTGCGCTTCACGCAGAGCAACCCGCAACCCCGTGATCCGGCTCTTTCGACGGGCGCTCGCCGTCGACTTCTCGGGGTCGCGGACCCACCTTCGTGATAACTCTGTGTGACGAGTGCGGGGAGGTCGGGATGCGAGGAACTTCTCTCGCGGCCCCGTTGTCCTTGCGGTCAGGTCGGGCTGCCGACCGACGCCGCGGCTTCGAGGCCCTCGATGTACTCCTTGGCCCAACGGGACTGCCGTACCAGAAGGTCGCCGCGCTGAACCGACATGTCCAGTTTGAGGGCCGTTTCCGGAGTGACGATGCCACGCACGATCACCGCATTCGCCTGCGCGATCTTCTGCGGCAGCCGGCGGTAGTCCAGGCGGGCGTGCTGATCGGTCCCCGAGTAGAGCATGACCCATGCCTCCGCCGTGACAGCCGGATCCACGCCCGGCTGGAGCTCGCCGAACTCCTTGGCCTGCTGGATCAGTTGAGTGACCTGGGGGATGTACAACCGGACCAGGTGGCCGTAGAAGTCGGGGTGGTCCTGCTCGGTGGCGAGCCGTGCGGCGGCTTTGACGACCGGAACCACGGGGGTGAGCGTCGCGAGGGCGATCGAGGCGTCCACCACGCTCTGGATGCGCGGCAGCATCGGCACCGCCGCGTCCATCGTGAAGCCCTCCGTCACCACTGCCGTGGCAACGTCGGATTTGCCCTTGTTGAAGTAGTGGTAGAAGGCGCCGCGGCCGACCCCGGCCAGCGTCGTGATGTCCTCGATCGTGGTCCGGTAGTAGCCCTTCTCGGCGAAGACCCGTGCGGCAGCGGCCACCAGCTCTTGCCGCTTGTCTATGGATCGCCGCTGGACCGGTTGCCGCACTGTCGTCTCCTGTTTCGGCTGCGCTGCGGCAGCGGTCTGCGTCCCGAACCCCCGGCCGCGTCCGGCCACCGGAGCGGTCATTACCTTTAGTTGCCACGGGGCAGGTGAAACTCTAACCCCGAACGATAGTCGCACTAGAAGTGCGCGCACCATCTTCTCCGTTGATCTATCACCTGCCGGCTGGAAGAGTTGCCGCCGAACCAGTCACAGCGTTTGGTCGGCCGGCCAGTACGGGGGGACGGGGGCAGGGGAAGCGCGGAAACCAGGTCGTCATCGAACTGGGTGTCTGGTCTGTGCCGTCTCGCTGACGGGACAACGGGGGACTTCTTCCTGCGCCTGCCGCTTGTGACGACGTTCGGCTCCAGCCCGAGCCGGCGTTCTGTGGCGGTGCCGGCTTCAGGGTCGGCACCGCCACAGAACGCACGGACCGGGCTGGAGCACTTTTACGACGCCCGGAGCAGTGGGCGCCCCCGCCTACCGGGCAGGGGCGCCCACCCCGGCTGTCGTCTCCGGGGCCCCGGTCAGACGGGGGTGCCGACGACCAGGTGGTCGCCGGGGATACCGGCCTTGCCGGGCGCGTAGTAGTCCTTGATCCCGGCAACCCAGGTCTCCACCCGGATCCGGTCCCCGTCGGTGGGCTCGAAGGCGTCGAAGAGCGCGTCGATGTTCGCGGGCTCGAACCCGATCGCCGTCATCAGCGCCATGAACAGGGGGCGCTCGATCAGGCCGTCGCCGTCCGGGTCGCCGAGCGCGGCGAGCGCCTCGGCGAACACGCCGATGGTCTCGTCGAACCGCTCCGGCGACAGCACACAGGCGGTGAACTCCTCGAAGCTGATCTCACCGTCCCCGTTGGCGTCGAGCTCGGTGAGCAGGGTCGTCCAGTACCGCCGGAAAGCCGCACGCATCGCGTCCTTCGCCGCTTGGTCCGACGCATGCGCCTCATGGACGACGCGGTCGGCCATGAGGTCGAAATCGTCCGACTCCAGGACCCCGTTGGCGTTGGCATCGAACAGGGAGAAGACGAGCGCGACCCGCCGGGTGGCCTCAGTGGTCATGAATCCGTCACCTTTCACCGTACGGTCCCGCCGACCGGAACCCCGGTCGGCCCACCCACTGTCCGGCCGGAGGGCGCCGGGCACGGCGAAAGCCCCGGCCCTTCACCTGAAGGACGTAACCACCCCCGCCCAAACATCGAGTTGAGGCAGACAGCGGAGCCCGGTGCCCCCGCACGCCCCGGTACGGGCCGTGGACGACCGCGTCGTACCGGGGGAGCGGGGGAACCGGGCTCCGGGGCGACCTTCTAGGCTGGGCGGATGCGAGTGACATCCGCCGTCGGCGGCCACCGTGCGACCGGGGTCGGCGCCCCATGACCAGGGAGGCCGGACCGTCCATGACCAGGGAGACCCGGTCGCTGCCCGCGCACGCGCCCGGATCGGTCGACACCCCCTTCGTCATCAAGGGTTACGACGAGGTCGTCGCCCACGACACCCTCTGGGACGCCCACTCCCACCCCTTCCACGAACTGCTCTGGAACGAGCGGGGCGCCTCCTCCGCGGTGGTCGGCGAACGCATCTGGACGATCACCCCAGCCCTTGGCCTGTGGATGCCCGCCGGGACCCTGCACTCCGGATCGGCGACGGCGGGAACCTGGTTCCGGGCAAGCTTCTTCGGCTTCCGTACGACGTCGTCGATCTCCGACACCCCGGTCGCCGTCGAGATCACACCCCTGCTGCGCCTCCTGCTGGAACGGCTCGGCGAACCCGGCCTCGCCCCGTCCTCCCGGGCCGCGACCGAGGCACTGGTCCTGGACGTCCTCGCCCCCTCACCCCGCGAACTGCTCGTGCAGATCCCCATCTCCGACCTTCTGCGCCCCGTCGCGGACGCGGTGCGCGAGGATCCGGGCGACCAGCGGACGCTGGCGGACTGGGCGGCCGAGCTCAAGGTGAGCACCCGTACGGTCGCACGCGCGTTCAGCACCGAGACGGGCACGAGCTTCGTGCGCTGGGTCGCCGCGGTCCGCGCCCAGCACGCGATCGACCTGCTGACCCGGGGCTGGGACGTCGAGTCGGTGGCCGAACAGGTCGGCTACCGCTCGGCGAGCGCCTTCGGCGTGGCCTTCCGGCGGACCACCGGGCTGACGCCGGGGGCCTTCCGGCCGGGGTGAGCCGCCGGGCTCGGGGGACTTGCGGATGTCCCTATCGCTACAACTGCTGTCTCAAACGGTTGATTGCGACACCGGCCCCGACTCTCATAAAGTGCGAAGGCAAGCCTTACCTAAGCCGCTCTGCCTCCGCAGTGCACCCCTCCACGACGGCAGCCCACGCCCGGACGTGCGGGAAGCGGCACCCCGACCCTCCGGAAAGCCGGGTACTCACCCATGTCCTCACACCGCCTCCGTCTGCTCGCCGTGGCAGCCGCCCTCGTCTCCGTCGCCGCCTGCGGCGCGAACGGGAGCGGTGACGCCGAGAACCAGAAGGGCGAGGGGAGTGCCGCCGGCGGCTTCCCGCTGACGGTCGAGCACGCCCTGGGCAAGACCACCATCCCCGCAAAGCCGAAGCGCGTCGCCACCGTCAACTGGGCCAACCACGAAGTCCCGCTGGCGCTCGGTGTCGTGCCCGTCGGCATGGCCGCCGCCAACTTCGGTGACGACGACGGCGACGGGGTGCTGCCCTGGGTCGAGGAGCGGCTGGACGAGCTCAAGGCCAAGACGCCGGTGCTCTTCGACGAGACCGACGGGATCGACTTCGAGGCCGTGGCCGACACGAAGCCGGACGTCATCCTGGCCGCGTACTCCGGACTGACCAAGAAGGACTACGACACCCTCAGCGAGATCGCCCCCGTCGTCGCCTACCCGGACGCCGCCTGGGCGACCCCGTGGCGCGAGATCATCCGCACCAACAGCGAGGCGATCGGCCTCGCCGACGAGGGCGAGAAGCTGATCACGAAGCTCGACGGGGACATAGCGAAGACCGCCGCCAAGTACCCGCAGCTCAAGGGCAAGTCGGCGATGTTCATGACGCACGTCGACCCCAACGACGTCAGCGAGATCGGCTTCTACACCACGCACGACACCCGGACGCAGTTCTTCCAGGACCTGGGCATGAAGATCCCGGGCAGCATCGCGAAGGCGTCCGAGGGCACGGACAAGTTCGCCCTCACCAAGAGCGCCGAGCAGATCGACGCGTTCGACGACGTCGACATCATCACCGGGTACGGGGACGACACGGGCGAGCTGCTGAAGGCCATCAGCAAGGACCCGCTGCTCTCCAAGATCCCCGCTGTCGAGCGCGGCTCCACCTACCTCCTGCCCGGCAGCTCGCCGCTGGCCACCGCCGCCAACCCGACGCCCCTGTCGATCAGTTACGTGCTGGACGACTACGCCGCCGCCCTCGCCAAGGCCGCGGACAAGGTCAAGTGACCGCTTCCACCGACCGGCGCCCGCCGGACGCCACCGTGGCCCGGCGTCCGGCGGGCGTCCGCACGCTCTGGCTCCTCGCCGCCCTCCTGGCGCTGGCCGCCGTCATGGTGGCGTCCGTCGCCTTCGGCTCGCGCGACGTTCCCTGGGCCGACATCCAGGCGGCGCTCGGCGGTGCCGACGAGACCCTGGGGCAGGCGGCGGCCACGAAGCGGATCCCCCGTACGGTCCTCGCGGTCGTCATCGGCGCCGCGCTCGGCCTCGCCGGAGGGGTGATGCAGGGCGTGACCCGTAACCCGCTGGCCGACCCGGGGATCCTCGGCGTCAACATGGGCGCCTCGCTCGCCGTCGTCACCGCCGTCGCGTTCTTCGGGCTCTCCTCGCCGACCGGCTACATCTGGGTCGCCATCGCGGGCGCCGCCCTCTCCGCCCTGTTCGTCTACACCGTCGGAACCCTCGGGCGGGGCGGGGCCACCCCGCTCAAGCTGGCGCTCGCCGGGGCCGCCACATCGGCGGCCTTCGCCTCGCTCGTCAGCGCGGTCATCCTGCCTCGCAACGACATCGCCGGAAGCTTCAAGCTCTGGCAGATCGGCGGCGTCGGCGGGGCCTCCTTCGAGCGCATCGGCCAGGTCGCCCCGTTCCTCGCGGTCGGCTTCGTCATCTGCCTGCTCTCCGCGCGCGCCCTCAACTCACTCGCTCTGGGCGATGAGTTGGCGGCCGGACTCGGTGAACGTGTCGCCGTCGCACGGGCGGTGGCCGCGCTCGGCGCCGTCACCCTGTGCGGAGCGGCGACCGCCGTCGCCGGGCCCATCGGCTTCGTCGGCCTCGTCGTCCCGCACACCTGCCGGCTGCTCGTCGGCGTCGACCACCGCTGGCTGCTGCCGCTCTCGGCGCTGCTCGGCGCGGTTCTCCTCACCGCCGCCGACGTGGCCGGGCGGATCGTCGCGCGCCCGGCGGAGATCGACGTGGGCATCGTGACCGCGCTGATCGGCGCCCCCTTCTTCATCTACATCGTCCGCCGACAGAAGGTGCGTGCCCTGTGAGCGCCCCCGCCCTCACCCGGCCGGCCCCCAAGGAGGCGTCGCCCGCGTCCGTCGCGGCCGCCACCCGCCGCCGTACCCGCGGCGCCTCGCGCAGGCGCCTGGTGATCCTCGTCCTGGCCGTCCTCGTCGTCGCCGCGTTCGCCGCGACCCTGATGGCGGGCCGCACGTTCTACCCGCCCGGCGACGTGCTCCGGGTGATCCTCGGGGAACAGGTGCCGGGGGCGTCGTTCACCGTCGGCCGGCTCCGGCTGCCGCGCGCGGCCCTGGCCCTGGTGGCCGGATTCAGCTTCGGCCTGGCCGGGGTCACCTTCCAGACGATGCTCCGCAACCCGCTCGCCAGCCCCGACATCATCGGCATCAGCTCCGGGGCGAGCGCCGCCGCGGCCATCGCGATCGTCACGCTCTCCCTCGGCGAGGTGCAGGTCTCCGTCCTCGCCATCGCCGCCGGTCTCGGCGTCGCCCTGCTCGTCTACTCCCTGGCGTTCCGGGGCGGAGTCGTCGGCACCCGGCTCATCCTCATCGGCATCGGCATCTCCGCGATGCTCGACAGCATCACCTCCTACGTCCTGTCCCAGGCCGCCGAATGGGACCTCCAGGAGGCGATGCGCTGGCTGACCGGCAGCCTCAACGGCGCCACCTGGGACCAGACCGTCCCCGCCCTGGTCGCCGCCGCCGTCCTCACCCCGCTCCTTCTCGGCCAGGCCCGCAACCTCTCCGCGATGCAGCTCGGCGACGACACCGCCTCCGCCCTCGGCGTACGGGTCGAACGCACCCGGATCACGGTGATCGTGGCCGCCGTCGGGCTCATCGCCTTCGCCACGGCGGCCGCCGGACCCATCGCGTTCGTGGCGTTCCTCGCCGGCCCCATCGCGGCCCGGATCGTCGGCGTCGGCGGTTCCCTGCTGGTGCCCGCCGGGCTCGTCGGCTCGTTGCTGGTCCTCGTCGCCGACTTCACCGGCCAGTTCGCCTTCGGCGAGCGCTACCCGGTGGGCGTCGTCACCGGCGTCCTCGGCGCCCCCTACCTCATCTATCTGATCATCCGCACCAACCGGGCGGGAGGCTCGCTATGACCACCGACCACCAACTGACCGCCGAACGCCTCACCCTCGGCTACGGCGACCGCACCGTCGTCTCCTCGCTCGACCTGGTCGTGCCGCCCGGCGCGATCACGGTCGTCGTCGGCGCCAACGCCTGCGGCAAGTCGACCCTGCTGCGCTCGATGTCCCGCCTGCTCGCACCCCGCGAGGGCCGCGTCGTCCTGGACGGCAAGGAGGTCCACCGCCGCCCCGCCAAGGAACTGGCCCGTACGCTCGGCCTGCTGCCGCAGTCCCCGGTGGCGCCCGAGGGCATCACCGTCTCCGACCTCGTGGGCCGGGGCCGCCACCCCCACCAGTCCATGTTCTCCCGCTGGAACGAGAAGGACGACGCCGCCGTCGCTTCCGCCCTGGAGGCGACGGCCACGGAACCGCTCGCCGACCGCGCGGTGGACGAGCTCTCCGGTGGCCAGCGCCAGCGCGTCTGGATCGCCATGGCCCTGGCCCAGCAGACGGACCTGCTCCTGCTCGACGAGCCCACCACGTTCCTCGACGCCAGCCACCAGATCGAGGTCCTCGACCTGCTCACCGACCTCAACCGCTCGCGCGGCACCACCATCGTGATGGTGCTCCACGACCTCAACCTCGCCGCCCGGTACGCGGACCACCTCATCGCCCTCGCCGACGGCACGCTGCACGCCTTCGGCCCCCCGGCCGAGGTACTGACCGAGGAGACCGTACGCGCGGTGTTCGGCCTGGAGAGCCGCGTCATCGAGGACCCCGTGTCCGGCAGGCCCCTGATGCTCCCGATCGGCCGCCACCACGTCCTGGACCGGGCGGACACCACACCGGCAGGGGGGAGCGTGCGCCCCCTCTGATCGGCTGACTGCGGAGCGTAAGTGACATGTTTCGCAGCGTGACGGGGGATGCAGGGGGGGTCTGTTCCCGGGCCCGGAGCCGGCACGCCCTGAAACCCCCGAACCGGTCATTGGGAGAACCTCGGTGGAGAACACCTCGGTGCAGAACGCCTCGGTGCACGACAAGGAAACCGTACGGAGCTGTCCCTTCGACTTCGCACAGCAACTGGAGTTCGACCCCCAGCTCAAGGAACTGCTGACCGAGGAGCCCGTCTCCCGCATCCGTATGGCGTACGGAGAGGGCGAGGCGTGGCTCGTCACCCGTTACGAGGACGTCCGGACGGTCACCACCGACCGGCGCTTCAGCCGCAGCGCCGTACTCGGCCGGGACTTTCCCCGGATGACCCCGGAGCCGATCGTCCAGGCCGAGTCCATCAACCTCATGGACCCGCCCGCCAGCAGCCGGCTCCGCAGCCTGGTGGCCAAGAGCTTCACCCCGCGCCGCGTCGACCAGATGCGGGAGGGGACCCAGCGCATCGTCGACCGGCTGCTCGACGCCATGGAGGACGAGGGGGCCCCGGCCGACTTCGTGGCCCGCCTCTCCTCACCGCTGCCGCTGATCACGATCTGCGAGGCGCTCGACATCCCCGAGGCCGACCGCCCGTGGCTCCGCGCCCACGCCCTGACGATGATGAACGTCGGGGCCGCCGGCAAGGAGGACGCGGTACGGGCCAAGGCCGAACTGCGCGGCTACTTCACCGAGCTGACCGCCGACCGCCGACGCTCCCCGGGCGACGACCTCATCAGCACCCTGGCCGCCGCCCGCGACGGCGCCGAACTGCTGGACGACAAAGAACTGGCCGTCATGGCGATGGTCCTGCTCATCACCGGCCAGGACACCACGACCTACCAGCTCGGCAACATCGCCTACACCCTGCTCACCCGGCCCGAGCTGCTCAAGACGGTGCAGGCCGAACCGGAGCGGCTGCCCCGCACGATCGAGGAACTGCTGCGGTACATCCCCTTCCGCAAGGGCGTCGGCATCCCCCGCATCGCCACCGAGGACGTGGAACTCGGCGGCGTCGCCATCAAGGCGGGCGACGTGGTTCATGTGTCGTACCTGACGGCCAACCGTGACGCCGGCAAGTTCGACCGCCCCGACGAGCTGGACCCCGACCGGCCGTCCATCCCGCACATGACGTTCGGCTGGGGCGCACACCACTGTCTGGGTGCGCCGCTCGCCACCATGGAACTCGAAGTGGCCTTCTCCACGCTGCTGGCCCGCTTCCCGGCCCTGCGTCTCGACGCGGAGCCCGAGGACATCCGGTGGAACACGACGTCCATCTGGCGTTACCCGCTCGCCCTGCCCGTCACGTGGTGACGAGAGCCTCCGCTCCCAGATACGAGGAGAACCCATGGCGACCCTGTGCCGACCGGCCATCGCTGTGCCCGAACACGTCATCACGATGCAGCAGACCCTGGACCTGGCCCGGGAGACCCACGCCGGCCATCCCCAGCGCGACCTCGTCCTGAGACTCATCCAGAACACCGGTGTCCAGACCCGGCACCTGGTGCAGCCGATCGAGGAGACCCTCAAGCACCCCGGCTTCGAGGTCCGCAACCGGGTGTACGAGGCCGAGGCCAAGACCCGGGTCCCCGAAGTGGTGCGGCAGGCCCTCGTCAACGCCGAGACCGACCCGGCCGACATCGACCTGATCGTCTACGTCTCCTGCACGGGCTTCATGATGCCCTCGCTCACCGCGTGGATCATCAACACCATGGGGTTCAGACCCGAGACCAGACAGCTGCCGATCGCCCAGCTCGGCTGCGCCGCGGGAGGCGCCGCGATCAACCGGGCGCACGACTTCTGCCTGGCCTACCCGGACTCCAACGTCCTCATCGTCTCCTGCGAGTTCTGCTCGCTCTGCTACCAGCCCACCGACATCGGCGTCGGCTCCCTGCTCTCCAACGGCCTGTTCGGGGACGCCATCTCCGCCGCCGTCGTCCGGGGCCAGGGCGGCACCGGCATGCGCCTGGAGCGCAACGGCTCCCACCTCGTGCCCGACACCGAGGACTGGATCTCCTACGCCGTCCGCGACACCGGATTCCACTTCCTGCTCGACAAGCGGGTGCCCGGCACCATGGAGATGCTCGCGCCGGTCCTGAAGGACCTGGTCGACCTGCACGGCTGGTCGGTGCCCGACATGGACTTCTTCATCGTCCACGCGGGCGGCCCGCGCATCCTCGACGACCTCTGCCACTTCCTCGACCTGCCGCCGGAGATGTTCCGCTACAGCCGGGCCACTCTCACCGAACGCGGCAACATCGCCAGCTCCGTCGTCTTCGACGCCCTCGCGCGCCTCTTCGACGACGGGGGCGCGGCCGAATCCGCCCAGGGCCTGATCGCCGGATTCGGGCCCGGCATCACCGCCGAGGTGGCGGTCGGCAGCTGGGCGAACCACGACCCCGGGGCCGACCCCGACCGGGAACTGGCCGAGCTGGAGCTCCGGACGGGCGTTGCGCTGTCCGGCTGAACCCGTGTTAAGGCGCCGTACGGGCAGGGGACGAAGGACCGGGTATTCGCGCTTCGCGGCTGCGCACTCGCACCGCGAACCAACCCCCACCCGAGGAGACACGTATGCGCCTGCGCGCCCGCTGGGCCCCGGCCACCCTGCTGCTGATCGCCCCGCTGATCGGCACCACCACCCCGGCCACCGCCGACACCGGACCGGAAGGGGTCCCGGTGGAGCGGTCCGCACGGGCCGTCCCCGGGCAGTACATCGTCACCCTGGAGCCCGAACTCTCTCCGGACACCGTCCTGAAGGAGTTCGGGCTCCGCCCCATGTTCACGTACGGGAATGTCCTGCACGGGTTCGCCGTCACGCTCACCGCCACCGAACTGGAGGCGGTCCGGACCGTCCCAGGGGTGCTCGCCGTCGAGGAGAACGCCGAGGTGGCCGTGGACGCGCCCGGGGCGGGGAGCCTCTTCCGGGCCCCCGCGGCCACCTGGGGCACCGACCGGATCGACCAGCGCGCCCTGCCGCTGGACGACACCTACACCACCACCGCCACCGGCGAAGGGGTGAAGGTGTACGTCGTCGACACCGGGATCGACGCCGCCCACAGCGAGTTCGGCGACCGGGTCGTCAAGGGCTACGACTCGGTCGGGGACGGCCGCGACGGGCAGGACTGCAACGGCCACGGCACCCATGTCGCCGGCACGGTCGGCGGCTCCGCCTCCGGGGTGGCGAAGGACGCGTCCCTGGTCGGCGTGCGGGTCCTGAACTGCCAGGGGCGCGGCACCTGGGCCGGCGTCATCGCCGGGTTCGACTGGGTGGCCAAGGACGCTGCGGCGGCCGGCTCCACCCCCGCCGTCCTGAACGCCTCGCTCGGCGGGGCCCGTTCCCGTGCGGTCGACGCGGCCGTCGAAGCCGTCGCCGACGCGGGCGTCCTGCCGGTGGTCGCGGCGGGCAACGACGACAGCGACGCGTGCGACGGCTCTCCGGCGGCCGCCGACGGTGTGGTCACCGTGGGAGCCAGCGACCGCCAGGACCGGGAGACCTCGTTCAGCAACTGGGGCTCCTGCGTCTCGCTCTACGCCCCGGGCGCCGACATCGTCTCCGCGAAGCTCGGCGGCGGGACAGTTGCCCTGAACGGCACCTCCATGGCCAGTCCCCATGTCGTCGGAGTCGCCGCCCTGTACAAGCAGGAGAACCCCTCGGCCACGCCCGCCGCCGTCGCGAGCTGGCTGACCGACACCGCCACGCCGGACGTGCTCTCCGCTCTCGGCCAGGGCTCGCCCGATCTTCTGCTGCACACCGGCGGCCTCTGACGCACCGCCAGGTGGGGCCGGTGAGCGGCCACCGTCGTATGCGATCCGCTCACCGGCCCGCACCATCCGGCTGTTGCCGGAACAGTGGACGGTCTCTCATTTCTCTGCAACTCTCTGACCGCACAACGCAAAACAAAGCCGTAGTGCGTGCAGAATCGCGTGTTTCCTGACTACGGATCCAGAGCCGCGCCCTCGACGCGCCCTGCGCCGAGGCCGAAGATCGGGGAGCTATGAGAGCCCAACGCTGGAGATGGCGGGCGATATCCGCCTTGGTCGCGACCAGTCTTCTGATGATCGGCGTGCCGTCGCTCACCGCCTCGGCGGCCGACGGCCCCAACCTCGCCGCGGGCCGGGCCGCGGCCGCCAGCAGTGCGCATGCCGAGTACCCCGCCCCCAACACCACCGACGGCAACGCATCGACGTACTGGGAGAGCGCCGGGGGCGGACTGCCCCAGTGGGTGCAGACCGACCTCGGCACGGCCGCCCGGGTCGACGAGGTGACCCTGAAGCTCCCGCCGTCCTGGGAGAGCCGCACGCAGACGCTGTCCCTCCAGGGCAGCGCGGACGGCACCAGCTTCGCGACCCTGAAGAGTTCGGCGGCGTACTCCTTCACCCCGGGAGCCGCCAACGCGGTGAAGGTCACCTTCCCCGCCACGCTGACCCGCTTCGTCCGGGTGAACATCACCGCCAACACCGGCTGGCAGGCCGCCCAGCTCTCCGAGCTGGAGGTCCGGGCGGCAGCCGCCTCCTCCGGCAACCTCGCCGCCGGAAAGGCCCTCAGGGCCAGTAGCAGCAACGGTGCCTTCGTCGCGTCCAACGCCAACGACGGCAACCGGGCCAGCTACTGGGCGAGCCGGGAGAACGAGCTCCCGCAGTGGATCGAGGCCGACCTCGGATCGTCGGTCGGCGTGGACCGGGTCGTCCTGCGGCTGCCCGACGGCTGGGCCGCGCGCAGCCAGACGCTGAAGCTCCAAGGCAGCACCAACGGCACGGAGTTCACCGACCTCACCGCCTCCAAGGACTACCGCTTCGACGCGGCGGGCGGGCAGTCGGCGACGATCTCCTTCGACGCCACGACCACCCGGTACGTCCGCGTCCTGGTCACCGCCAACTCCGGCAGCCCCTCTGCCCAGTTGGCCGAGCTGGAGGTCTACGGTCCCGCGACCGGCGACACCCAGGCCCCGAGCGCACCGGCCGACCTGGCGTTCACCGAGCCCGCCACCGGCCAGATCCGGCTGACCTGGAAGGCGTCCACGGACAACACGGGCGTCACCGGCTACGACGTCTACGCGAACAACACCCTGCTGGCCTCCGTCGCGGGCGGCGTCACCACGTACACCGACACCCGCCCGGCCGGGCAGACCGTCGTGTACCACGTGCGCGCCAAGGACGCGGCGGGCAACGTCTCCGCCAACAGCAACACCGTCACCCGAGCCGGTGACACGGGCGACACCCAGGCACCCACCGCACCCGGCGCCCTGGCCTTCACCGAGCCGTCCACCGGCCAGATCCGGCTCACCTGGCAGGCATCCACCGACAACACGGGCGTCACCGGCTACGACATCTACGCCAACAACGTGCTGCGCGGAACCGTTGCGGGCAACGTCCTGACCTACACCGACACCCAGTCGGCCAGCACCACGGTCAGCTACTTCGTCCGGGCCAAGGACGCGGCGGGCAACGCCTCCGGCAACAGCAACACCGTGACCCGCAACGGCTCCACGGGCACCGCCTCCAACCTCGCCGTCAACAAGCCGATCACGGCCTCCTCGGTGGTGCACACCTTCGTCGCCGCCAACGCCAACGACAACAGCACCACCACCTACTGGGAGGGCGCGGGCGGCAGTTACCCCAACACGCTCACCGTCCAGCTCGGCTCCAACGCCGAGACCCAGAGCGTCGTCGTCAAGCTCAACCCGGACAGCAGCTGGGGGCCGCGCACCCAGCGGATCGAGGTCCTGGGCCGGGAGCAGAGCTCCTCGTCCTTCAATTCCCTCGCTGCTGCCAAGGACTACGCCTTCAGCCCGGCGAGCGGCAACACGGTGACCATCCCGGTCGCCGCCCGTGTCGCCGACGTCCAGCTGAAGTTCACCGCCAACAGCGGCTCGGGAGCCGGCCAGGTCGCGGAGTTCCAGGTGCTGGGCGCCCCGGCGGCCAACCCCGACCTCCAGGTCACCGGCATCACCGCAGCGCCCGCCGCCCCGGTGGAGTCCGACACCATCACCCTGACCGCCACCGTCCGCAACGCCGGCGCGCTCGCCGCCCCGGCGAGCAAGGTCGAGTTCCGGCTCGGCGGCTCCAAGGTCGCCACCGGCAACGTCGGCGCCCTGGCCGTCGGCGCCTCCACCCAGGTCAGCGCGGCCATCGGCGCCCGGGACGCGGGCAGTTACGTCCTGAGCGCGGTCGCCGACCCGGAGAACGAGGTCATCGAGCAGAACGAGACCAACAACACCTACACCGGCTCCTCCCCGCTGGTCGTGCAGCCGGTCGCCAGCTCCGACCTGGTCGCGACGGCGATCACCACCTCGCCCTCGGCCCCGGCCGCGGGCGACACGGTCACGCTCTCCGTCGCCATCAGGAACCAGGGCACCGTGGCCTCCGCGGGCGGCAGCCACGGCATCACCGTGACCCTGCTCAACTCCCAGGGCGCCACGGTGAAGACCTTCACCGGCGCGCACAGCGGGGCCATCGCCGCGGGCGCCACCACCGCCCCGGTCTCCCTCGGCACGTGGACCGCCGCCAACGGCTCGTACACCCTGCGCACGGTCCTCGCGGCCGACGCCAACGAGCTCCCGGTCAAGCGCGAGAACAACACCTCCACCGAGTCCCTCTTCGTCGGCCGCGGCGCCAACATGCCGTACGACACCTACGAGGCGGAGGACGGCACCACGGGCGGCGGCGCCCAGGTCGTCGGCCCGAACCGCACGGTCGGCGACATCGTGGGCGAGGCCTCGGGACGCAAGGCCGTCACCCTCAACAACAACGGCAACTACGTCGAGTTCACCACGAAGAAGGCCACCAACACCCTGGTCACCCGGTTCTCCATCCCGGACTCCGCGGGCGGCGGCGGGATCAACTCGACGCTGAACGTCTACGTCGACGGAACCTTCCTCAAGGCGATCGACCTCACCTCCAAGTACGCCTGGCTGTACGGGAACGAGGCCGCACCCGGCAACTCCCCGGGCTCCGGAGCGCCCCGCCACATCTATGACGAGGCCAACGTCATGCTGGGGAGGACCGTCCCGGCCGGGGCCAAGATCCGGCTCCAGAAGGACGCCGCCAACTCCTCAACGTACGCGATCGACTTCGTCAGCCTGGAGCAGGTCGCCCCGGTCGCCAACCCGAACCCGGCGACGTACACCGTGCCGGCCGGGTTCACCCACCAGGACGTCCAGAACGCCCTGGACAAGGTCCGCATGGACACCACCGGCACGCTGACCGGCGTCTACCTCCCGGCGGGGGAGTACAGCACCGCCAGCAAGTTCCAGGTGTACGGCAAGGCCGTCAAGGTGGTCGGCGCCGGGCCCTGGTACACCCGGTTCAACGCCCCCACCACGCAGGACAACACCGACATCGGCTTCCGGGCCGAGGCCAGTGCCAAGGGGTCGTCGTTCGCGAACTTCGCCTACTTCGGCAACTACACCTCCCGCATCGACGGGCCGGGCAAGGTGTTCGACTTCTCCAACGTGTCGGACATCGTGATCGACAACATCTGGAACGAGCACATGGTGTGCCTCTACTGGGGCGCCAACACCGACAACATCACCATCAAGAACTCCCGGATCCGCAACATGTTCGCCGACGGCATCAACATGACCAACGGATCCACCGACAACCTGGTGACCAACAACGAGGCCCGCGCCACCGGTGACGACAGCTTCGCGCTCTTCTCGGCGATCGACGCCGGGGGAGCGGACATGAAGAACAACGTCTACGAGAACCTGACCTCGATCCTCACCTGGCGCGCGGCGGGCGTGGCCGTCTACGGCGGCTACGACAACACCTTCCGCAACATCCACATCGCCGACACTCTGGTGTACTCCGGGATCACGGTCAGCTCGCTGGACTTCGGCTACCCGATGAACGGCTTCGGGACCCAGCCGACGAAGATCGAGAACGTCTCGATCGTCAGGTCCGGCGGGCACTTCTGGGGATCGCAGACCTTCCCCGGAATCTGGCTCTTCTCGGCCTCCAAGGTGTTCCAGGGCATCCGGATCTCGGATGTCGACATCGTCGATCCGACGTACAGCGGCATCATGTTCCAGACGAACTACGTCGGCGGGCAGCCGCAGTTCCCGATCAAGGACACCGTGCTCACCGACATCTCGATCTCGGGTGCGCGCAAGAGCGGTGACGCCTTCGACGCCAAGTCCGGCTTCGGGCTCTGGGCCAACGAGATGCCGGAGGCGGGGCAGGGGCCCGCGGTCGGCGAGGTCACCTTCAACGGTCTGAGGCTCAGCAACAACGCCCAGGACATCAAGAACACCAGCCCCAACTTCAAGATCAACATCAACCCGTAGTGAGGGGATAGCGGATCGTGGGTGAGGGGCGCTTCCCGTTGGCCGGGAGGCGCCCCCTTCCGCGTACATTCCTTGCATCGGGAAGTCGGAGACTTGCATTGCTTACGTTAGCCTTGCGGTCATGACGCGACGACTTGCTCAGGTTGCCAAGAAGGTTGGGGTCAGCGAGGCCACGGTGAGCCGGGTGCTCAACGGCAAGCCCGGGGTGTCCCGCACCACCCGGCAGTCCGTGCTGACCGCCCTGGACGTCCTCGGCTACGAGCGGCCCACCCAACTGCGGGGTGAGCGGGCCCGGTTGGTCGGCCTCGTCCTGCCCGAGCTGCAGAACCCGATCTTCCCGGCCTTCGCCGAGGTGATCGGCGGCGCCCTCGCCCAGCAGGGGCTCACCCCGGTGCTCTGCACCCAGACCAAGGGCGGGGTCTCGGAGGCGGACTACGTGGACCTCCTGCTCCAGCAGCAGGTCTCCGGGGTGGTCTTCGCCGGCGGGCTCTTCGCTCAGGCCGACGAGGCCCACGAGCACTACCACCGGCTCGCCGAGCGGCGCATCCCCGTCGTGCTGATCAACGCCCCCATAGAAGGGCTCGACTTCCCCTGCGTCTCCTGCGACGACGCGGTCGCCATCGAGCGCGCCTGGCGCCACCTGGCCTCACTCGGCCACGAGCGCATCGGCGTGGTGATCGGCCCCTCCGACCACGTCCCCTCGCGCCGCAAGCTGGCGGCGGCGCGCTCGGTGGCCGAGGCCACCGGCGGGCAGCTGGCGGAGGAGAACATCGAGCGCTCGATGTTCTCCCTGGAGGGCGGCCAGGCGGCCGCCTCCCGCCTGCTGGAGCGGGGCGTCACCGGCATCATCTGCGCCAGTGACCCGCTCGCGCTCGGTGCCGTCCGGGCGGCCCGCAGGCGCGGCCTCGGGGTGCCGTCGGACGTCTCGGTCGTGGGCTTCGACGACTCGGCCTTCATGAGCTGCACCGAACCCCCGCTCACCACGATCCGGCAGCCGATCGAGGCCATGGGCCGGGCCGCCGTCGAGCTGCTCTGCGCGGGCATCCAGGGTGGCGCGGTGCCGCCGGGGGAGCTGCTGTTCGAGCCGGAGCTGGTGGTGCGCGGCTCGACGGCGAAGGCTCCCCGCTGACCTGTCCCGCCCGGATCGCGGACTTGTGCGTCCAGCTGTCGACCAATTGCGAAACATCGGGGAAATCCTGCGGTCATCTGGTGGCCCCGCTCCAGGCCCTGCGATCCGCCCTGCCGCCCCGTGTCCGGCAGGATCGCGGGGCGGCAGGGGCTGCGGCAGAGTGGGCACCATGGATGACCTCAACGCACTCGCCGAGGAGCACCTGACCGCCGCCAAGACCTCCGCGCACGGCCGGAGCGCGCACCTCCTGATCCAGGAGCCGCCCCTGCGCCAGACGGTGATCGCGCTCACCTCCGGCTCGGCGCTCGACGAGCACAACGCGCCGCCCGCCGCCTCCCTCCTGGTGCTCCGCGGTACGGTCCGCCTCACCGCCGACTCCGGCGACACGGACCTCCCGGCCGGAACGCTCCACCCGATCCCGCAGGAGCGGCACGGGCTGCTGGCACTCCAGGACGCGGTGGTCCTGCTCACGGCCGTCAACGACTGACCGCCGGGCCGCGCACTCACGACGTGCCGGGCCTGCGTCCGGGCCGCACTCCCAGGACCTCCGAGGGCCGCGACACCCGGTGGGCCCGGACAGGTGTGTCCGGGCGCCGACGTGGCAGGAGAGGATCGAGGGAAGCCGGGGCGTCCGTCGGACGAGCACCCCGCCCGCCGCGTCCGACCACGTCCCCGGAGAACCAGCTTGCCCACCCAGACCGCCGCAGCCGCGGAACGCACCGCCCCCGCCGCCGGACACCCCCGCACGCCGCGCCACTGGCTCAGCGCCCTGCGCCGCACCCCGGTCTCGCTGTGGAACGACGACATCACCGACTGGGCCGCGGCCCTCACGTACTACGCCATCCTCGCGCTGCTCCCGGCCCTCCTCGTCACCGTCTCCGTGATCGGCCTCGCCAACCCCGACGCGACCACCGCCCTCATCGCCGACATCACCGCCTTCGCCCCCGCCGAGTCCGGTGAGGCGCTCCGCCGCCCGCTGGAGGCGGCGACCGAGCAGCGCTCCGCCGTCTGGCTGCTCGTCGCGACCGGGTCCGTGAGCGCCGTGTGGTCCGCGTGCAGCTACCTCGCGGTCTTCCGCCGCGCGATGCACGCCATGCACGGCGTCCGGGACAACCGCCCGCCCCTGCGGCAGGCGCACATCATCGTCGTCTCGGCGATCGGCCTGCTCGTCCTCCTGATGACCAGCGCCTTCGCCCTCGTCCTGACCGGCCCCCTGGCCCGCTGGCTCGGCCGCCGCGTCGGCCTGCCCCACGAGGGCGAGACCCTGTGGGCGGGCCTGAAGTGGCCGGTGCTGCTCTGCCTCGTCGCCTGCCTGATCATGGTCCTCTTCAGCACCGGCCCCCGCTCCGCGCGCGGCATCCGCCGGGGCCTGCCCGGCGGGGTGCTCGCCGCGTTCCTCTGGCTCACCGCATCGGCGCTCTTCG
Organism: Streptomyces microflavus; assembly: GCF_014650075.1. Lineage (GTDB taxonomy): Bacteria > Actinomycetota > Actinomycetes > Streptomycetales > Streptomycetaceae > Streptomyces > Streptomyces microflavus. The sequence goes on from NZ_BMUG01000005.1 coordinate 113,076, forward strand.
CCCTCTACGCGACCCAGGTCGGCAGCTACAGCAGGCTCTACGGCTCCCTCGCCGGCCTGGTGGTCTTCCTGATCTGGGTCTGGTTCGCCAACCTCTCCCTGCTCGCCGGCGCCCAGTTCAACGTGGAGCTGGACCGCCCGGAGCCGGAGCGGAAGCCGGAGAAGGAGCCCACTACGGCCGCAGGATGAGGCGGACCGGGTCGCCCTCCTTGGTCTCCATCCGCCGCACCGCCGTCGCCACCTCTTCCAGGGGCAGTACGTCGGTGACCGACCGGGAGAAGTCCAGCCGCCCGCCCTCGGCGAGCCGGACGAGCTGCGCCACATGGTGCTCCTCGGAGCCGTAATGCCCCAGGATCCGGTGCTGGAGGTAGCTGAACCGGGTGGAGTGGGCGAGTGTCAGCGGCTGGTCGCTCAACCCCACCAGCACCAGGCGCCCCTTCGGTGCCAGCACGCTCAGCGCCTGCTCACGGACGGAGGGCACCCCCGCGAAGTCGAAGGCCGCCTCCAGGCCCGCGCCGCCCGTTGCCCCGAGCACCCGCTCGTGCAGCAGCGGGTCGCCGGAGTCCAGCGCCAGATCGGCCCCGAAGTGCAGGGCCCGGTCGCGGGCCGCGGAGGCCGGGTCCACCGCGATCACCGGGTACGCGCCCACGGCCCGCAGCAGCTGTACGGCGTGCGCCCCGAGCCCGCCCGCGCCCCACACCCCGACGGCCTGCGCCGGGCGTACGTCACCGGTGCCGGTCACCGCCGCCCAGGGGGTGGAGACCGCGTCGGGGATGATCGCGGCCTGGTCGAGGGGGAGCGAGGCGGGCAGGGCGACGAGGGTGGTGGCCGTGGCGAGGGCGTACTCGGCCCAGCCGCCGTCGTAGTCGACACCCCGCGTATGGGTACGGCCGCCGCGCCGCTCGCCCGCTTGGAGGACCACCCGCTGACCGGCCGTCCAGCCGTCGACACCGGGCCCGAGCGTGTCGACGGTCCCGGCGACCTCATGGCCCAGCGTGACGTAGTCGCCCTCCAGGTACAGCGGTGTGAGCGTGCCGTCCACGAGATGCACATCGGAGAGACAGACCCCGGCGGCGCCCACCTTCACCAGCACCTCGCCGGGTCCCGGCACGGGCTTCGCCACCTCCTGGACGGAGAGGGTGCGCGTGGGCAGGTGCAGGCGCGCGGCGCGCATGCGGTCCATGGCGGGGTCCTTGTCGTGGCGGCGTGACGATTCGGCCCGGTCGCGGGCGACGGGGCCCGGCCGGTCAGGCCTTCGAACGGTATCCGGCGACGATCGGCATCGTCTCGCGCAGCACCCGCACACTGTCGTTCGATGCGTCCCCGAGCCGGTGCCCCTTCCAGCTCCCCTCCGCACTGGAGAACCGGCTGATCCGCTTGCAGTGGGCACCGCACGAGGCGCGGTACGCCATGAGGGTGTAGTGCCGCCCGTCCTCGGTGATCCAGCCGGTGTTGTACGGGCGGGTGCGGCTCACGTTCATCGAACCGCCGCCGTCCGTCGCCAGCGTCGTACGGTCGTGGGCGAGGCCCAGGTTGTGCCCGATCTCGTGGCTCGCCGAGTCCAGCTCGATGCCGTCGACCTCGACGACCGCGTACGCGTACTCGTGCGTGGAGCTGTCGAGGGCGGAGGTGTAGTCAGCGGTGCCGCCGCCCCGCTCGGACCGCTCCACGACGAGCGTCACCAGATCGGCGCCGTACCGTTCGCGCTGCTCGTGCACCTGCCGCCCGAGCCCCGAGGTGTGGTCCTTCAGCACGGCGTACGCGGCGCGGAACTCCTCCGAACCGTCGTAGCTCCGGGCCGTGTAGGGGTGGACGACCCTGATGATGCCGCAGAGCCCGTCCGCCGCCAGCGAGCGGTTCATCCGGGTCGCGATCCGCTGGGCCGACGCCGGAACCCGGTGCTCGCCACCGAGCCGCTCCGCCGCCTTGGGCGTGTAGACCGCCAGCACATCGACGACGGGGCAGCGCACCGCTCCCGCCGCCGGGGCGGCCGGGGCGCTCGCCGACCTCCCGACGAAGAACGGGGCGGAACAGAGCGAGGCGGCGAGGCTGACGGCCAGAGCCACTTTCAAAAGGGGTGCGCGCATGGGGAGTTGTCTCCATCCGGAGAGGGCGGGCGGAGGGGGCTGCCCGGATCGCCGAGCGTGCCTCCTTTCTAACACTCGGTGAACACGGCCGCCCGTCGCGTCGGATACCGGGTGGTACGAAGGTTGGGGCCGGGCCGAGGGGTGTGGCGGGGAAGAGGTGGGCAGGTACACCTGTACGAACTCGCGCAAGCGGTACGGCAGTCGGTGGCAGAGGGGCGTGTGTGGCGTGACGGAACAGAGCGAATGGCGTTTCTCCGACGACCGGGGTCAGCTGTCGACGGCCCCCCGGCGCCCCGAGCGGGTGCTCGCCTATGTCCAGGCCGGGGCGACCCTCTGGGGCCTCGGGATCCGACCGCAGGGGATCTTCGGTTCGGACCACGACGGCCCCGGCCCCGACCGCGCCAAGACCGGGACGCTCCCGCTGGACGAGGTCGCGTACGCCGGGGCCGGCAGTGCGCTGGACGTGGAGCGGCTGCTGAGCGGCCGGCCGGATCTGGTGGTCGCCGTGAGCTACGGCGGCGGCCATGTCTACGGGCTGGCGCCGGAGACCGCCAAGCCGCTGGAGGAGCGGGTTCCGGTCGTCGTCATCGACGTGAGCCAGGCCCGTACGTTCGAGGAGATCGGTGACCGGTTCGCCGAACTGGCCCGCTCGCTCGGCGCCGGGCACCGCGCGGACGCGGACGCCGATCTCGACGCCGCCCGGGAGCGGCTGCGTACCCTCGCCGCCGGCCCGGCCGGCGCGCCCCGCGTGGTCGCCCTCTCCCCGGCCGGACCGGACCAGGCCCACGTCGCCCGCCCCGGGATGTGGCCCGAGCTGCGCGTCCTCACCGAACTCGGCGTCCACCTCGTGGAACCGGCCCCCGGCCCCGGGGCCAACTGGTCCACGCTCGGCCGCACCGAGACCTTCGCGCTGCGCCCCGACGTGATCCTCACCGACATCCGCGCCCACGCCGCCCCGCTCGACGAGCTGCGCGGAGGCGAGGACGGATCGGCGCCGGTCGTGCCGTGGAACCCGGAGCCGCTGTACGGTCCCCGCGACCACGCCCGGTTCCTCGGCCTGGTCGCGGACGCGCTGGAGGCGGCCGCGGCGCGGTAGCCGCCGCTACGGGGCGGGGACCAGTCCGTCGGCGACCAGCCCGGCGAGGACCGCCTCGCCGAGCGCGTGCACGGCGGACTGGGGCCGGACCATCACGGTGAACTCCTTGATCCGCCCGTCCTCGGCGAGGTGGACCAGGTCGATGCCGTGGATCTCCTTGCCGTTCACGGTCGCCCGGAAGAGCAGGACCGCGGCCGGGGCCTCGGCTCCGTCGGCGCTGGTCTGCGCCGTGCCGGCGAACTCTCCGACGTAACGGAAGTCCTCGAAGGTCCGCAGGAGGACCCCGAAGAGTCCGAGCACCATCGGCCGGCCCTCGAACGGGGTGAACTTCACCGGGCTGTAGAGCCGGATGTCCTCGGTGAACAGATCGTCCAGGGCGGCGAGGTCGCGGGTGTCGACGGCGGTGCGGAAGCGGTCCACTGCGGTGGTCATGGCGTCTCCTCGAAGGCTGGTGCCCAGATAGGTGACTACTCATGAATATGAGTAGTCACCTATCTGACTATCATGGGTCGCGTGCTCCTGGACAGGGGCAGGTGGACAGGAGAGGGAGGCGGTCCGATGGCCCTGCGCCATGCCGTGCTGGCGGCGCTGCTCGACGAGGAGCTGAGCGGCTACCAACTGGCCAAGGCGTTCGACATGGGCGTCGCCAACTTCTGGCACGCGCTGCCCCAGCAGCTGTACGCGGAGCTCACCAGGCTGGAGAAGGAAGGTCTGGTCGCCGGGCGCGAGGTCGTCCAGGACACCCGGCCCAACAAGCGGCTGTTCCGGGTCACCGGCGGCGGTCTCGCCGAGCTGGAGCGGTTCGCCGCGGAAGCTGCCAAGCCCTCGTTCATCCGGGACGACCTGCTCGTCAAGGTCCAGGCGGCCGACCACCTCGACCCCGGCGACCTGATCGCCCGGCTCGCCGAGCGGGCCGCCTTCTCCGAGGCCAAGGCCGAGCAGTTCGAGGCGCTGCTGGAGAAGATGCGCGGAGACCGGGCGGAGGGGGAGTTCCTGCTCCACGGCGAGCGGATCGGCCCCTATCTCACCTGCCGCCGCGGGCTGGACTTCGAGCGCGCCAACCGGGACTGGTGCCGGGAGGTCATCGCGGTCCTGCGAGCCCGGTCCGCCGTCTGACGGGGTCCGGCACACTCTCCCAAAAATATTCTGCAAAAATACTTTGGGAAAGTGGGCGGGCCGTCCTACGCTGCTGCCATGGACAGCGAACCGAGCCGCCGCGTACTCGATCCCGACCGCGACGGAGCCGCGCTCAAGGCCCTCACCCACCCCCTGCGGATCGAGCTGCTCGGGCTGCTGCGGCAGCACGGACCGGCCACCGCCAGCGAGCTGGCCGCGCGGACGGGGGAGTCGTCGGCCTCCACCAGCTACCACCTGCGGGTGCTCGCCAAGTACGGGTTCGTCGCCGAGGCCGCCCACCGCGACAGCCGCGAACGCCGCTGGAAGTCCGTGCACGCCGTCACCTCGTGGAGCAACGAGGCCATGCACCGCGCCCCCGGCGGTCGGGCCGCGCTCAGCGCTCTGCGCCGCCGCCAGCTCGAACACCTGGAGCGCTCGCTGGCCCGGCACGAGGCCGACCTGGAGAGCGGGCGGCTCGACAGCGCCTGGCAGGAGCCGGCGGGCCTGGGCGACACCCTGCCCCGGCTGACCCCTCAGTCGCTGACCGAGCTGTGGGAGGCGGTCGAGGCGAAGACGGCCGAACTGGCCGCCCGCGACGAGGGGGACCCCCGAGCCGAGCAGGTCGTGCTGTTCACGGCCGGGCTACCACTGGCCCCGGAACCCTCCGCCCCTTCCGATGCCTCGTCCGCCCCCGGCGGCCCGTCCGCCGCCGCCGACCCGGACGCCGACGCCGAGGGGAGCGCCCCGTGAGCGGCAGAACCGGGACCCCGGAGTCCGCCGCGGAGGCAGCGGCGATACCGCACCCGCCCGCACCCGCCGGGCGGGGCCTGGACCCCCTGACCGCTCGCCGCCGGTTCGTCGCGGTCTCGTTCCTCTTCTGGCTCCCCATCGGCATGTCCATCGCGACCGGGGTGCTCCTCTTCACCGAGCGGGGCATGGGCCTCGCCGCCATCGCCGGATTCTTCGCCGTGCACTCCCTCACCGCCGCCGCGATGGAGCTGCCCACCGGGGGCCTGTCCGACGTCATCGGCCGCCGTACCGTCCTGGCCGCCGCCGGGCTCCTCAACTGCACCGCCTTCACCCTCTTCGGCCTCGCCGGGGCGGCCTGGGCCATCGCGCTCGGCATGGCCCTGATGGGCTGCGCCCGCGCCCTGTCCAGCGGGCCCGCCGAGGCCTGGTACGTCGACACCGTCCACGCCCACGCGGGCCCCGACGCCGACCTCCGTACGGGCCTGGCGCGCGGCAGCGCCGCCATGTCGGCCGCCCTCGCACTCGGCACCCTGCTCGGCGGCGGACTGCCCTGGCTGCTGGGCCTCGGCCCCGGCGCGGGGGAGTGGCTGAACGGCGCGACCGGCGGGCTCGTCATCCCGCTCTCCGTGCCCGCCCTCCTCGGCGCGCTGGTCGAAGTCGTCTTCGTCCTCTACGTGCTGAGCGCCCTGCCCGAACCGCCCCGTCCCCGGGCCACCCTGCGCGGGGTGGTGGGAGGCGTCCCCGCCGCCATCGCCGCCGGGCTCCGGCTCGGCGCCAGGGACGGCTTGATCCGGCGCGTCCTGCTGACCGCGAGCGCCGCCGGGGCCGCACTGGCAGCCGTCGAACTGCTCACCCCGGGCCGGGCCGCGGCCCTCATGGGGACGGCCGAATCGGGGGCCGTGCTCTTCGCCGGGCTCGCCTGCGCCGGGTTCCTGTGCTCCGCCCTCGGCAGCCAACTCGCGCCACTGGCGGCCAGGTTGACCCACAGCAGTGAGCGTGCGGTGCTGTCCGGCGGAGGGGTCGTGGCACTGGGGCTCACCCTGCTCGGCATCAGCACCGGCTCGACGACTCCGCTCGCCACGACGGCCGCCGTCACCGGCTACGGACTGGTGTACCTGGGGCTCGGGATCGCGAGCCCCAATGCGAACGACCTGCTGCACCGCCGGGTCGACGCCTCGGGCCGCGCCACCGCTCTCTCCATCCAGTCGCTCGCCCTGCAACTGGTGGCCGCCGGTGCCGGACTGGCCGCCGGGACCCTGCCGCCGGGCCCGCTGCCCTGGCTGCTGGCCGCCGCCGTCGTGCTGGCCGGAGCCCTCTGCTGGGTCCGCCGGGCCGCCCCCGCGAAGCCGTACCCGAAGGGCGCGGCAGACCTGGCGCAGGCGCCGGTCGATGCCCGTTTCGGCCGTACCGACGTCTGATCGGTGACCGGCCGGTGCCCGACGCCCCGGGTGGCTTCCGTCCACGGGGCAGGATCGGGCTGAATGGGTGCGGAGGATGCAGGACACCCACGTCACAGCAGTTGAGGAGATCCACCCCCATGCTCGACCACACCGAACTGCTGGTCGTCGGCGAGTGCGTCGCCGACATCGTCCGGCTGCCGGACCAGGAGGACCGCGTCCATCCCGGCGGCAGCCCCGCCAACGTCGCCTACGGCCTGGCCCGGCTCGGCCACCGCCCCACCCTCCTCACCCAGCTCGGCCCCGACCCGAACGGGCGGCTCATCCGGGACCACCTGGCCTCCGCCGGAGTCACCCTCCGCACCGACGGCGCGCCCGCCCCCACCCCGTCGGCCGCCGTCACCCTGGACGGGGCCGGGCAGGCCTCGTACGCGTTCGACATCGCCTGGACCCTCGCCCCGGTCGCCGTGGAACCCGCGCCGGGCCATGTGCACACCGGGTCGATCGGCGCGGTGGTGGAGCCGGGCGCGGCCACGGTCCTCGACATCGTGCGCATCGTCCGCGCCACCGCGACCGTCAGCTACGACCCCAATGTGCGGCCCGCCCTCATGGGCGACCACGCGGCCGCCGTGCGCCGGGTCGAGGAGTGCGTCGCGCTGAGCGACCTGGTCAAGGCGAGCGACGAGGACCTGGCGTGGCTGTATCCGGGGGAGGAGCCGGAGGAGGTCGCCGCCCGCTGGCTGGAGCGCGGGCCCGCCGTCGTGCTCGTGACCCGGGGCGGCGACGGGGCCCTGGCCGTGCTGCCCGGCGGCCGGATCACCGTGGAGGCCGCCGCGGTCGACGTCGTGGACACCGTGGGCGCGGGCGACGCGTTCATGTCCGGCACGCTCCACGCCCTGGCCGGGCGGGGCCTCCTCGGCACCGGGGCCCGGGACCGGCTGCACGCCGTGGACCGGGACACCGTCGCCGGCGTACTGCGCCACGCGGTGGCCTCCGCCGCCGTCACCGTCTCCCGGGCGGGCGCCAACCCACCGGACGCGGCGGAACTCCACGAGGCGCTCTCCCAGGGCGTGTCCGGCGTATCTCGGCCTGGTCCGCCGGACACGCCATAGGATGTGCGTTCGAATCAGGCCGGGGCCCGCGAGTCCCGGCTTAAACCCATATGCCACGACTGACAGTCCGTCATGACCCGTTCGGCCCAGTCGAACGCATCCTCGCCAGGCGTCCCACCGTTCGTCAACCGGCCGCAGTATGACAACGGGATCGGGGCAGCGGGTGGCGAACAGACGGACAGCGGGCAGCGGGACGGGGCCGCAGGCGCAGGAGCGCGCCTTAGCGGGCGGGCGCGGGCGCGCGGCGGTGCTGGAGAGCGTGGCGGGCTGGGTGCCGGGCGAGCCGGTCGGCAACGAGGGGCTCCCCGTCGACTGGGGCGTCGACGACGCCTGGGTCCGCCGCCGCACCGGCATCGGCAGCCGGCACCGCGCCGGACCCGGGGTCGCCACCGGGGACCTCGCCTACGCGGCGGCCTCCCGGCTGCTCGCGGGCTCCACGGCGTCCCCGTCGTCCCCGGTGGACGCGGTGGTCCTCGCCACCGCGACCCCCGACCACCTCTGCCCCGGCACCGCGCCCGCCCTCGCGGCCCGGCTCGGCCTCGGCACCGTACCGGCGCTGGACATCGCCGCCGTGTGCAGCGGCTTCGTCTACGGGCTAGCCCTCTGCCACGGGCTGATCGCCTCGGGGCTCTACGGGCGGATCCTGCTGGTCGGCGCCGACGTCTACTCGACCTGGCTCGACCCCGACGACCGCTCCGCCGGTGTCGTCTTCGGCGACGGGGCGGGCGCGGCCCTGGTGGCGGCCGGGCACACCGGCGACCCCGGTGAGCTGCTCGCGTTCGACCTGGGCAGCGACGGCACCGGCTACGACCTGATCACCGTCCCCGGCGGCGGGGCCCGCGCCCGGGCGGACGGGAAGCCACCGGCGCCGCAGGACGCGTACTTCCGCATGCAGGGCGGCACCGTCTACCAGCACGCCGTCGAGCGGATGACCGGCTCGTGCCGGACGCTGCTGGAGCGGGTGGGCTGGGAACCGGCCGAGGTCGACCACTTCGTGCCGCACCAGGCCAACGCCCGGATCCTGCGCGCCGTCGCGGACCGGGTCGGCATCGGGCCGCAGCGGTGCGTCACCCATCTGGACCGGGTCGGCAACACCGGCGCCGCCTCCATCCCCCTCGCCCTGGCCGACGCGGCGGGGCGCGGTGTGCTGCACCGCGGGGACCGGGTGCTGCTCACCGCGTTCGGGGGCGGATTGACCTGGGGTTCGGCGGCACTTCGCTGGCCGGGGACCCCGCAGACCATTTCCACGGATTCTACGGAAGGAACACAGCATGTCGCAGTCCGCTGATCAGGGCACCGGAGCCGGCGCCGGCACCGCCATCGCGGTGACGGGGGTCGGCCTGGTGACACCCGCAGGGGCTGACGAGCACAGCTTCTGGGAGGGGCTGTGCTCCGGGCACTCCACCGCCCGGCACTGCGAGGAACTGGCCGGTCTCCCGGTCGACTTCGCCTGCCCGGTCGACTCCATCGACCTGGACGAGGCGGTCGGCGGCCGCTCGGTGTGGCGGATGGCCCGGTTCGTGAAACTGGCCGTCGTCGCGGCCCGGCAGGCCGTCGCCGACGCCGGTCTCGACCCGGCGGTATGGGACGGCGGCCGGGTCGGCGTGGTGCTCGGCGTCGGTGTCGGGGGCGTCTCCGTCCTCGTGGACAACGCCGCCAGGATGGCGGCCTCGGGCCCCGAGGCCGTCTCCCCGCTGCTCGTCCCGATGATGATCCCCAACGCGGCGGCGGGCGAGGTCGCCATCGCCCTGAAGGCGGGCGGCCCGAGCCTCGCGCCCGCCACCGCCTGCGCCTCCGGGGCCACCGCCGTCGCCGTCGCCCGCGATCTGCTGCTCGGCGGCAGTTGTGACGTGGTGGTGGCCGGGGGCGCCGAGTCGGTGCTGACCCCGCTGGTGGTGACCGCCTTCGCCCGGATGGGCGCGCTCTCCACCCGTACCGCCGATCCGGCGGGCGCGTCCCGGCCGTTCGCCGCCGACCGGGACGGCTTCGTGATCGGCGAGGGCGCCGCCATGCTCGTCCTGGAGCGCGAGGAGACGGCCCGCGCCCGGGGCGGCCGGGCCCGCGCCCTGCTCACCGGAGCCGGGTCCAGCACGGACGCCCACCACCCCACCGCCCCGGCCCCCGACGGGCGCGGCGCCCAGCGCGCGGTGCAGTCGGCCCTCGACCAGGCGGGCTGGGTGCCGGTCGATGTCGACCACATCAACGCCCACGGCACCTCCACCCCCCTCAACGACGCCATGGAGACCACCCTCATCTCCCGGCTCTTCCCGCACCGTCCGTCGGTCACCGCACCCAAGGGCGTCATCGGCCACACCCTCGCGGCGGCGGGCGCGATCGAGGCGGTCGCCACCGTCCTGACCCTGGAACGTTCCCTTGTCCCACCGATCGCCAATCTGGACTCCCTCCCCGACGCCTTCCCGCTCGACTGCGTGGTGAAGGAACCCCGCCACCAGCGGGTCGAGCGGGCGGTGAGCCACTCCTTCGGCTTCGGCGGGCACAACGTGGCGCTCGCCTTCCAACGCACCTGACCCGGCAGGGCCGTTCGGAACGGCGAGGGGTGTCCTCGCCGTTCCTTGATCGTTACTCTGTCGTGACCGTATCCATGCATGAACCGGCCCAGCCGTCCACCAGTGATCAGCTCACCCGAGTCCTCTACGGCGACAACTTCCTCCAGGAGCACGGATTCTGGCGGCGGCTGCTCACAACAGAACCGTTTCGGCGCTCCGGTGGCGGTACGCCCGACGAGCGGCTCGCCCTCTCCTACCACCGCCTGCGCATCCTCAACGACACGCTCGACAGCGGCGCGAGGCTGGCCGCGGACCCCCGCGCGCTGGCCGCCCTGCACGAATGGCTCGGCCCCGTCGACCCGGCACTGACCACCGTCGCGGGCATCCACTACAACCTCTTCCTCGGCTCCCTCCTCGACCACGACCCCGGTACACCGCGCGACCTCTCGGACTTCCTGGAGCTGCGGTCCATCGGCACCTTCCTCTGTACGGAGGTGGCGCACGGCAACGACGCGGCGGCCGTCGAGACGACCGCGACGTACGACCGCGAACGCGACGGCTTCGTCCTGCACACCCCGCACGCCGGGGCCCAGAAGTTCATGCCCAACACCAGCCCCGCCGGGGGCCCCAAGACCGGCGTGGTGGCCGCCCGGCTCCTCGCCGACGGAACCGACCACGGGGTCTTCCTCTTCCTCGCCCCGCTCACCGACGACCTCGACGCCCTGCCCGGCGTACGGGTACGGCGGCTGCCCGCCCGCATGGGCTCCCCGGTCGACCACTGCCTCACCTCCTTCGACCGGTACTTCGTCCCGCGCGAGGCCCTGCTCGCCGGGGAGCAGGGGCGGATCGGCGAGGACGGGCGGTTCACCAGCGAACTGGCCAACCGCAGAAGGCGGTTCCTCCTCTCCATCGGGCGCGTCACCCCCGGCAAGCTCTCCATGAGCGCCTGCGCGGTCGGCTCCGCCCGGGTCACCCTCGCCATCGCCGTGCGGTACGCCGGACACCGGCTGGTCTCCGGATCGCGGGGCGCGCAGCGGGTGCCGGTCTACGCCCACCGCACCCACCACGGCCCGCTGGCCGGGGCGATGGCCACCGTCTTCGCGATGAGCCTCCTCCACCGCAGGGCCCTGGACCGCTGGGAGTCCGCCCCCGCACCCGACCGGGACGAGGCCGAGCGGCTGGTCGCCGTAGCCAAGGGGTGGATCACCTGGCGGGCGCGGGAGGTCATCGTCGAGTGCCGGGAGCGGTGCGGGGCGCAGGGGCTGCTGGAGAACAACGGCATGACCGAGCTGTTCACCGGCATCGAGGGCGCGATCACCGCCGAGGGCGACAACCTCGCCGTCCACGCCAAGGCCGCCGCCGAGATGCTGTTCAGCGTCACGGTCCGGGACGAGGACGAGGAGGAGGGGCCCGGCGAGCTGGACGACCCGCGCTTCCTCGGCCGACTGCTCGCGGCGGTGGAGGACATCTGGTTCGACCGCGCCCGGGATCGGATCAGCGCCGCCCCGGCCGGTGACCCGCTCGGCCGGTGGAACGCCGCATCGGGTCCTGCGCTGCGCGGGGTGGAGGCGTACGGCTACCGGCAGGCGAGCGAGGCGTACGCGCAGGCCGCGACCGCCCTGCCCGGGGGGCCGGCCCGTGAGCGGCTGACCGAACTGCACCGGCTCTTCGCCCTCCAGTGGGTCGCCCGCAACAGCGGTGACCTGCTGGCCGCCGGACGGCTGACCGCCGAACAGGTGTCCTCGCTGCCCGACGCGGTGGAGCGGCTCATCGCGACCGTCGCCCGGCACGCCCCCGCGCTGGTGAAGTCGTTCGCGCTGCCGGAACGCCTGATGTCGGACTGGCCGATCGCCGGACCCGGTTACGCGGACGCCTACGACGATCCGGAGGGGTCCTGGCACCGGCACCGCAGGGCCGGGGTCGGGGGCCGCACGGTGGACTTCCGGCGGCCCGTCTGTGGCAGCAAACGGCGTCCGCTGCGCGAGAAGGTGGCGGCGCTCGGTACCCGCGGAGTGCTGCTGGCGTACTGGGGAACCACGTCCGTGCTCTCCCGGTGGTTCGAGAAGTCGCAGGTGAGCGTAGACGAATCGGTTCGCCCCAGGGCGTAACCGGAAGATCGTCATCCAGTTACATCGGGCGGTGGGGTTGCGTTCAACTACCCGCCGTTCGTGAAGCTGCCGACGAGCCGCCGATGCGCTGCCGACGAGCAGTCGATGAGCTGTCGATGAGAGGAAACACCGTGAAGACCCAGACCATCCACCCGAAGATCACCGAGGTGCTGACCGAGACGTTCAAGGTGCCCGCAGCCGAAATCCTGCCGGAGTCCACGATGGACAGCCTGGAGATGGACTCCCTGGCGGTCGCCGAGTTCGCCGTCATCATCAAGGAGACCCTGGGCGTCGCCGCCGACTCCGAGAAGCTCTACAAGGACGCCACGCTCGCCGACATCTCCGCGTTCATCGACGTGGCCGTCGGCGGCGAGGCGGCAGGCAGTGCGGTGCCGGTGAGCAACACCCGATGAACCGACCCGCCATCGCCGTCACCGGCCTGGGGATGATCACCCCGGCCGGCCACACCACCGACACCACCTGGGACGGGATCTGCCGCGGCGAGTCCTTCGCGCGCACCGTCCCCGAACTGCACGGCTGCGCCGTCGACTTCGCCTGTACGGTCACCGGCATCGACCTGGACGGGGCGGTCGGCGGCCGCACCGCCTTCCGCATGGGCCGGTACGTCAAGTTCGCCGTCCTCGCCGCCCGGGAGGCGGTGACCGATGCCGGGCTCGACCCCGCCCACTGGGACGGCGCCCGCGTCGCCGTCGTCGTCGGCACCAGCAGCGGGGGATCCGCCGGACTCACCGAACAGGCCGTCGCCCTGGAGCGGCGCGGCCCCGAGGCCACCTCGCCCTCGGGCATCCTGCTCACCATCCCGAGCATGCCCGCGGCCGAGATCGCCATCCAGATGAAGGCCACGGGCCCCAGCCTGGCACCGTGCACCGCCTGTTCCTCCGGGGTGACCGCCCTCTCGGTGGCCCGCGACATGCTGGCGCTCGGGCAGTGCGACATCGCGATCGCCGGAGCCACCGAGTCGATCGTCTTCCCGGTCGCCATGACCGGCTTCGCCCGCTCGGGCGCGGCGGCGCTGCGGGACGGGGACCCCGCCCGTCTCTGCCGTCCCTTCGCCGCCGACCGGGCCGGGCTCGTCATGGGCGAAGGCGCCGCGATCATGGTCCTGGAGCGGGTCGACGACGCCCGCGCCAGGGGAGCGGTCCCCCGGGCGCTGCTGGCCGGCACCGGCGCCACGACCGACGCCCACCACCCCACCAGTCCGCACCCCTCCGGGGCGGTCGCCCAGGCCGCCGTGGACGCGGCACTGGCCGACGCGGGCTGGCGGGCCGAGGACGTCGACCACGTCAACGCGCACGGGACCTCGACCCCTCTTAACGACGCGACGGAAGCCGCTCTCATCGGCCGGGCCTACCCGCACCGGCCGCCCGTCACCGCCCCCAAGGGCGTCCTGGGCCACTGCATGGGGGCGGCCGGTGCCATCGAGGCGGGGCTGACCGTCCTGACGCTCCAGCACGGCATCGTCCCGCCGATCGCGAACCTGGACGCCCCTGACCCCGGGTTCGCCATCGACTGCGTCACCAAGATCCCGCGTGAGCTGCCCGTACGACGGGCCGTCAGCCACTCCTTCGGGTTCGGCGGACAGAACGCGGTGATCGCCCTGCAGGCTCCGTAAAAGGGGCGGCCGGGCCGGTGCGGCGGGACGATCCCGCGCCGCACCGGCCCGGCAGGGACCGGTACACGCACTGGCTCTGAGCTGCGCGAAGGCCCGTGATAGCTTGCCGGGGCCAGTCGAACCCCAGCGACGGGGTCAGGGAATCCGGTGCGAGACCGGAACTGACGCGCAGCGGTGAGGGGGACGGGCGGGGCCACGGCCACTGGAGCACACACGTGCTCCGGGAAGGCGTCCCGCCCGGACGAACCCGAGTCCGAAGACCTGCTGGCACCCGCGCCCCGCACCGGGGGCACGGGAACCGTACGACGGGCTCCGCGGCTGGGCCCAGAGACACCGAGGTCCTCCGTGCTGTCCAAGGCCACCCCTGCCCCGATACGCCCCGCCGCCCTGCTCGTGGCGGGACTCGTCCTGCTCACGGCCTGCGGCGGCGGATCCACCGCCCCGTCCGCCGACGGCGGCGACAAGGCCGACGGCTTTCCGCTCACCCTCAAGAACTGCGGGCGCACCGTCACCGTGAAGGCGCCGCCCCAGCGGGCCGTCTCGGTCGACCAGGGCTCGACGGAGATCCTGCTCTCCCTCGGCCTCGCCGACCGGATCGCGGCCACCGCCACCTGGAGCGACCCGGTCATGAAGGGCCTGGAGAAGGCCAATGCGGGCGTCGAGCGCATCTCCGACAACCGGCCCTCCTCGGAGAAGGTCCTCGACAAGGAGCCCGACTTCCTCAGCGCCTCCTTCGCCTCCACCCTCGCCAAGGGCGGTGTCGCCCCCCGCGAACAGTTCGAGAAGCTGGGCGTCCCCACCTACATCTCGCCCGCCGACTGCATCGGCAAGGACAACAGCGGTGGCGGCGACGGAGCCCGTACCGAGCCCCTCACCATGGACAGCGTCTACACCGAAGTCCGCGAACTGGCCCAGGTGTTCGGCGTCCCCGAGCGCGGCGACGCCCTGGTGGAGAAGCTCCGGGCCCGGGTGGCGAAGGCCACCGACGGCATCGACGCCTCGAACGCCTCCCTCCTCTACTGGTTCTCCGACTCCAAGGCCCCCTACCTCGCGGGCTGCTGCGGCGCCCCCGGCGTCATCACCCGGGAGCTCGGCGCGAAGAACGTCTTCGACGACACCCACGACGAATGGCCCCAGATCAGCTGGGAGACCGTCGCCGACCGCAACCCCGACGTCCTGGTCATCGGCGACCTGAGCCGCACGATCCAGACCGCCGAGAGCGCCGAGAAGAAGATCGAGTTCCTGGAGTCCAACCCGGTCACGAAGACCATGGACGCCGTGAAGAACCGCCGGTACGTGCTGCTCAGCGGCCAGGCCATGAACCCCACGATCCGGACCGTCGAGGGACTGGAGCGCGTCGCCGCCGGGCTGCGCGACTTCGGGCTCACGGGGTGAGCGGCGGGCATCCGACGGTGAAGGCTCGCGAGGTGAGCGGCGGCAGCCCGACGGTGGAGCGGCCCACTGAGGTACGGCGGGTCGGCGCGCCGGTCCAGGCGCTGATCTGGACCGGCGGACTCCTGCTCCTGCTGCTCTCCGTCGCCGTCGCCGTCACGATCGGGCCCGCCCGGATCTCCGTCCCCGACGTCTGGTCCGCCGTCGCCTCCCACCTCGGCTTCGGCGCATCGGAGCTGAGCCCGATCCGGGACGGCATCATCTGGAACCTGCGCATGCCCCGCACCCTGCTCGCCGCCGTGTGCGGCGCGGGACTCGCGGTGTGCGGCACGGTGATGCAGTCCCTGCTGCGCAACCCGCTCGCCGACCCCTTCGTCCTCGGCGTCTCCTCCGGGGCCTCCACGGGGGCGGTCGTGGTGGTCGTCCTCGGCGTCGGCGGGGGAGCGGTGTCGCTGTCGGCCGGGGCCTTCGCCGGGGCCATCTGCTCGTTCGCCCTGGTCATGCTCCTCAGCCACACCCTCGGCGCCACCACCGACCGGGTGGTGCTCTCCGGGGTCGCCGCGATGCAGCTCTTCTCCGCCCTGACCTCCTTCGTCGTCATGACCTCCGCCGACGCCGAGCAGACCCGCGGGGTGCTGTTCTGGCTCCTCGGCTCGCTCAGCGGCGTCGGCTGGAGCGAGGTCGCCCTCTGCACCGCCGTCCTCGCCGGCTGCCTGGTGGTCTGCCTGGCCCACGCCCGTACGCTCGACGCCTTCGCCTTCGGGCAGGACGCCGCCGCCGCGCTCGGCGTCAATGTAGCCCGCACCCGGATCGTGCTGCTGTGCACCACCGCCCTGCTGACCGCGGCCCTCGTCAGCTCGGCCGGGGCGATCGGCTTCGTCGGCCTGGTGCTCCCGCACGCGGCCCGCGCCCTCACCGGCTCCGGGCACCGGCGGCTGCTGCCGGTCACCGCACTCGCCGGGGCCGTCTTCCTGGTCTGGGTCGACACCCTCGCCCGCACGGTCCTGGACCCGCAGGAGGTGCCCGTCGGCGTGGTCACCGCGCTGATCGGCGTCCCCGCGTTCGTCCTCGTCCTGTACCGCACCCGGAGTACGTCATGAGCGCTTCCACGGGCCTGCGCGCCGAGCGGGTCGGCCGGGCGGCCGGCGGCCGGCTCATCCTCGACGGGGTGGACATCACCCCGCCGCCCGGCGCCACCGTCGGACTGCTCGGCCCCAACGGCTCGGGCAAATCGACCCTGTTGAGGATCCTCGCGGGCCTCCTCGCCCCCGACACCGGCGTCGTCACCCTCGACGGCGACCCCCTCGCCGGTCTCGGCCGCCGCACCGTGGCCCGCCGGATCGCCGTGGTCGACCAGCACGCCGTCACCCAGGTCGACCTCAGCGTCCTGGACGTCGTACGCCTCGGCCGCATCCCGCACCGCCGCGCCTGGTCCGCCCCGGACCGCGCGGACGAGGAGGCCGTCACCGACGCCCTGCGGCGCACCGGCCTCGCGGACCGGGCCGCCCAGTCCTGGCACACCCTGTCCGGCGGCGAACGCCAGCGCGTCCAGATCGCCCGCGCACTGGCCCAGCAGCCCCGCGAACTCCTCCTGGACGAGCCGACGAACCACCTGGACATCCAGCACCAGCTGGAACTGCTCGCCCTGGTCGCCGAACTGCCCCTCACCAGCGTCATCGCCCTGCACGACCTCAACCTCGCCGCGATGTTCTGCGACCGGATCACCGTGATGAAGGCGGGCCGGGTGGTCGCGGGCGGCACCCCGGCCGAGGTCATCACCGAGGAACTCATCGAGGACGTCTACGGGGTCCGGGCGGTCGTCACCCCGGACGGGCCGGACGGACGTCCCTCGGTACGGTTCCTGCCGCGCCGCTGACCGCGAGGCCAGGGCCGCGCCGCTGACCGCCGGCGACCCGGCCCCGCCCCGCACAGCCCTCCGGGCGGACCCGTTCGCACGGGCCCGCCCGGAGGCCGAGGACATGGGAGCGGCCTTCCGGCCGCCGAAGGGGGTACGCCGTCAGCGACGGCGTCCCTGGCCGAACTCGCCACCGGTGTCCTTGCCGGTGTCCATGTCCTTGCCGTCGCCGTAGTCGATCTTCTCCTTGCGGATCTCGGCGGAGACTTCCTTCTGCTCGGTGACCTTGTTGGTCTCCAGGCGGACCCGCTCCACCGGGACGGCCTCCTTGCGGACGGTGGCGCGCTCCGCGTGCAGGGTGACCTCCACGTCCTGCTCGCCGAAGTCCGTGGTGCCGGTCACCTTCTCGCCGGGCCGCAGCGGCTCGCGGACCACCCGCACCTCCTCGTGGGAGACCGGCACGGACCGGGTGACCTCCTCGGTCACCACGTACTTGTGCAGCCTCGCCCGGCCGCTCTCGTACTCCTCCGTACCGACGTGCAGCTGCTCCTCGGAGCGGATCATCTCCTCCTTGCCGCTCAGGTCGGCGGCCCGGGACGTCCCCGCTCCGGCGCCCGCCAGCGGACGGGACGTGGCGGACATGTCCGTGTCGCGGTGCTTGCCCGTACCGGCCATGCCTGCTGCTCCGGTCGCCTTGGCGTTTGGCGGCGTGCCCGTGCCACGGGCCGCACCTGCCGCACCCGCACCGGCCGCGCCCATGGCGCCCGTTCCGGCGACTGTCCGGGCGTCGGCACCGGTGCCGGTGCCCTTGCCGGTGTCACCGAGGTTGCCGGACTTCCTGGTCAGGCCGTAGTGCCGGTAGAGCTCCTCCTCCTCGGCGACGGAGAGGTGCGCGTCCGCGTCCACGCGGGGCGCCTCCTTGACCGTGTCCTTGGAGTGCGAGACGTGCAGGTCGGAGCCCACTCGACGGGCCCCGGCGAGCGGTACGAAGCTCTCCTTCATGCCGAACATGCCGGTCTTGACCGTGACCCAGTCGGGCTTGCCGGTGTCGTCGTCGACGTACACCCGGCCCACACTGCCGACCTTCTCGCCCTCGTTGTCGTACACGGTCAGACCGTCGAGCTCTCCGGAATCCGTGAAACCGTCAGCGGCTCCCATAACCGAACCCTCCTCGCTGGGCGCGCCCTGTGGGTGGCTCCACCAGATGTGGCACGTCCGGCTTCCATCGCGCCTCACCCGGTTGGACGCTGCAACCGCCCGGCCACCCGGCCGAAGGGGCCCCGGAGGCCCGGCGGTCCCTCCTGGCCCCGTACGAGGGCGCTGGGCGGCCCCCGGATCAGTTAGGCCAATCGGGTGAGCGGATACGGGGCCCGCATATGATCGGCGGAGCACGGCAGCCCCGGGAGGACGGGCCACCGCCGGTCCCGCCGAGCCACCAGGGGTGCGCCATCCGTTCCGTACGCGTCCAGCTGCCCGCCCGGCGCAGGGAACCGGCCGGTGAACTGCGCGCGGAACTGCGCGACCGGCACGAGGACGGACACCACCTCCACCACCTCGTCTGGCGGCTGGCCCCCTCCCTGCGGGTCTGCAGCAGCGCGGTGCTCGGCGGCGGCATCGGCCCCCGCGCCTGGATCCTCAACGCCCAGGTCCCCGGCGGCTACCCACGCCTCGACCCGGACCGCCACCTCGCCGAGATCGCCGCCGCCGAGGGGCTCAGCGGCCCGGGCGCCGGGCTGATGACCGCCGCCGAGGTCGCCGCGTACACGACCGGCCACGACGGCGGTGTCACCGCGACCGTCACCACGGGCCTGGGCGTACGGGGCTGGGCGGCGGCCCCCGCGAGCGCCACCCACGCCCCGCACCGGCCGGGCACGGTCAACATCGTCGTCACGCTCCCCACCGCGCTCTCCGACGCCGCCCTGGTCAACGCCGTCGCCACCGCCACCGAGGCCAAGGTGCAGGCCCTCCTGGACGCCGGACTCGACTGCTCGGGCACCCCCACGGACGCCGTGTGCGTCGCCGCCCCCGAGCCGGGGCCCGACGGCGGCGAACCCTTCGCCGGACCCCGCTCCGCCTGGGGCGCGCGGATCGCCCGCGCCGTGCACACGGCCGTACTGGCGGGGGCCCGTACAGCGCGGTGACGGGGCTCAGACCACCGTCACGGCATGCCGCACCACCGCGTCGAACAGGTACCCCTGCGTGTTGTGCGCCGTCGCCTTCGGCTGCGTACGCCCCGACCGGTCCGTGGCCCGGGCCAGCAGCTCCGTCGCGCCCTTCTGCGTCGGCACCCAGTCCGCCGACCACCGCACCCAGCTCCCGGCCCGGGGCTCGTCGTGCAGCCGGGCCCGCCGCCAGCGCCGACCGCCGTCGGTGCTGACCTCCACCGACTTCACCGGCGCGCCGCCCGACCAGGAACGGCCGGTCAGCACCGTACGGCGAAGAGCGCGGAACGAGGCGCCCTGCGCCAGCTCGAACGCGCTCTTCAGCGTCTGCCGGGTCAGCGGGGCGCTGCCCTCCGGCGGATGTCCGGGACCGAACAGCCGGTAGAGGCCGGTGTTCCACGGGGTGAGCAGCGGCTCGGCGCTCACCTCGATGTCACCGACCCACTTGATGTTGGCGATGCCCACCCACGACGGCGCGATCACCCGGACCGGATACCCGTGGTCGGGCGGCAGCGGCTCGCCGTTCATCTCGTACGCGAGCAGCACATCGTCCAGCGCCTTCGCCACCGGCAGCGGCCGGCGCACCCGCCCCAGGTTCACGCCGTCCGTGACGACCTCGGCGTCCAGGCCGCGCGGCAGCACATCCACCGCGTGCCGTCCGATCCCGGCCCGGCGCAGCACATCCCCCAGCCGCACCCCGCGCCAGCGGGCCGTACCGATCGCCCCGAGCGTCCACGCGGTACCGCTGACCGTCTGCCCCTGCTGCGAGGCGAAGAAGCTGCGCCCGTTGCCCGCGCACTCCACGAACGCGGTACGGGTCACCGAGGGCAGCCGCAGGAGATCCGCGTAACCGAACTCCACCGGGCCGCCCTTGAGCCCGTCGCCCCAGACCGTCAGTTTCCAGGTGTCCCGGTCGATCCGCGGGGTGGCGGTGTGGTTGCGGACGAAGAACCGGTCGGCGGGGGTGAGCAGTCCGGTGCCCTTCAGCGCGGCGAAGTTCGTCTCCGCGTTGGTGCCGCGCAGCGTGAACAGCTCCGGGGGCAGCGGCTTGACGACTCCGGGCAGACCGTCGGCCGCCGGGGCGGCTGCCGCCCGTACCGGGGCGGCGACCGAGGCCAGCGGCACGGCGGCCGACGCGGCCGCGACGAGCTTCAGCAGATCGCGGCGGTCGATCCCGGCGGAGCGCGCTGCTCCGGCGGACCACTGCCGCAGCCGTATCCGGTCGTAGGCGTCCTCGGACGGTGGGGGAAGCGGGCTCATGGAAGCTCCTCGCGGAGAAGGGGGGACGGGGTGAGTGGAGATGGTGGCGGGAGCAACTCCCTTACGAAGGAGTCCACCTGGCCGGTCTCGATCAGGAAACCGTCATGGCCGTACGGGGAGTTGACGAGCCGCAGGGCATCGGAACCCGGCAGCAGTGCCGCCAACTCCCCCTGCTGGGACGGCGGGTACAGCCGGTCCGAGTCGACGCCCACGACCAGCGCGGGCATGTCCGCCCGGCGCAGCGCACGGGCGGTCCCGCCCCGGCCGCGGCCGACGTCGTGCCCGTTCATCGCCTCGGTGAGCGCCACATAGCTGCCCGCGTCGAACCGGCGCACCAGCTTCTGCGCGTGGTGGTCGAGATACGACTCCACCCGGTAGCGCCCGCCGCGTCCCGGCTCCTCGCCCGGCTGCGGCTCACCGCCGAAACGGGAGCCCAGCTCGGGCTCGCTGCGGTACGTGATGTGGGCGATGCGGCGCGCCTGGCCGAGGCCCCGGTGCGGACCGCCGCCGGGCGGGGCGCCGTGGTAGTCGCCGCCCCGCCACCCCGGGTCGGAGCGGATGGCGCCGATCTGCACCGAGCCCCAGGCGATCTGCTCGGCGGATGCGGCGGCCGGAGCGGCGAGCACCAGCAGCGAACCGGTGCGCTCCGGCCTGCTCACCGCCCACTCCAGGGCCCGCATACCGCCCATCGAGCCCCCGACCACGGCCGCCCACCGGCCGATGCCCAGCACATCGGCCAGCGCCGCCTCGGCCGCCACCTGGTCCCGTACCGTCAGATACGGGAACCGGGAGCCCCAGGGCGCTCCGTCGGGCCCCGGGGAAGAGGGGCCCGTACTGCCCTGGCAGCCGCCCAGCACGTTCGGGGCGACGACGAACCACCGGTCGGTGTCGAGCGCCCGGCCCGGCCCGACCAGCGGGTCCCACCAGCCGGGGGCGGGGTGACCGGGTCCGGCCGGCCCGGCCGCATGGCTGTCGCCCGTCAGGGCGTGCAGGACCAGTACGGCGTTGGAACCGTCCGCCGCCCGCTGCCCCCAGGTCTCGTACGCCAGGCGCACCCCCGGTAGCCGGACGCCGGACTCCAGGGGCAGCGGGTCCTCGATCGCCGCCCAACGGCGACGACCGGGCGGATCCCCCTCCCTCCGGCCGCCGGAGGCCGGAGGCCGGAGGGAGGGGAAGTGCGGTGGGCGCGGCGCCACGGTTCAGGACGCCGCCTTCGCGGCCCGGAACCCTGCTTCCAGGTCGGCCTTGAGGTCGGCCACGTTCTCCAGGCCGACCGACAGCCGCACCAGGCCCGGCGTGGCACCGGTGGCGATCAGCTGCTCCTCGGTCAGCTGGCTGTGCGTGGTGGACGCCGGGTGGATGATCAGGCTCCGTACGTCACCGATGTTGGCGAGGTGGCTGAACAGCTCGACCGCGTCCACGAACTGCTTGCCCGCCGCGGCCCCGCCCTTCAGCTCGAAGGCCAGCACCGCTCCGGTGCCGCGCGGAAGATAGCGCTGCCCCGCCTCGTACCAGCGGTTCGACGGGAGACCCGCGTAGTGCACGGTCTCCACCTCGTCGCGCTGCTCCAGCCAGCGGGCCAGCTCCAGCGCGTTGGAGGTGTGCCGCTCCAGCCGCAGGCTCAGCGTCTCGACGCCCTGGAGCAGCAGGAACGCCGAGTGCGGCGACAGCGCCGGGCCCAGGTCCCGCAGCAGCTGGACGCGGAGCTTGATGGCGAAGGCGCCCGGGCCCAGCGCCGGCCAGTACCGCAGTCCGTGGTAGCTCGGGTCGGGCTCGTGGAAGTCGGGGAACCGCTCGGCGTGCGCACCGAAGTCGAAGGTGCCGCCGTCCACGACGACCCCGCCGATGGTCGTGCCGTGCCCGCCGAGGAACTTGGTAGCGGAGTGGATGACGATGTCCGCGCCGTGCTCGATCGGCCGCAGCAGGAACGGCGTCGGCACGGTGTTGTCCACGATCAGCGGGACCCCGGCGGCGTGCGCGGCGTCGGCCACCGCACGGATGTCCAGCACGTCGCCGCGCGGGTTGCCGAGCGTCTCGGCGAAGAACGCCTTCGTGTTGGGCCGGACGGCGGCCTGCCACGCGGCCACGTCCTCCGGGTCCTCGACGAACGTCACCTCGATGCCGAACCGGGGCAGCGTGTGGCGGAAGAGGTTGTAGGTGCCGCCGTAGAGGGAGGGCGAGGAGACGATGTGGTCACCCGATCCCGCCAGTGTCAGGAGCGCCAGGGTCTCGGCCGCCTGGCCGGAGGCGAGCGCCACGGCGGCGACACCGCCCTCCAGCGCGGCGATGCGCTGCTCCAGCACGTCCTGCGTGGGGTTGTGGATACGGGTGTAGATGTTGCCGGGCTCGGCGAGGGAGAACACGTCGGCGGCGTGCTGGGTGTCGCGGAAGACGAACGACGACGTCTGGTAGATCGGCACCGCGCGGGCGCCCGTCGTCGGGTCCGGGGCGGCCCCGGAGTGGATCTGCTTGGTCTCGAACGACCAGGCGGCGCCGGGTTCCTGCCGGTTGACGTCCTCGGGGGTGTGGCCTGCGGTGACGGAGTCGAGGGGCTGGCTCATGTGGTTCCTCGCACGTGGTTCGGTCGCCGTACGGCGTACGTCCGCCGGTCGGCGGAAGCCCGGGGTGGCGACGGGCTGATTACGGACCGTAGGACGTGCCGGACCGGCCCGGAAGCGTGTCGCCCGCCTGGCCATGAACCTGCAATACGGCGGCAACGCAAAGGCCGGTCCGGGGATCCGGACCGGCCTTTGCGTTGCCGCCGTGCTTGTGTGCCGAGGGGTGATTCGACGGTGTGGGGCGAGACTCCCGGGTGAGCGGGGTTCACTCCTGGGTGAGCATCCCGCTGCGCAGCTTGCCCAGCATCCGGCTCAGCAGCCGGGAGACATGCATCTGGGAGATCCCGAGCTCCGCACCGATCTGGGCCTGCGTCAGCTCCTGGCCGAACCGCATGTCGATGATCAGGCGCTCCCGCTCGTCCAGCTCGCCCAGCAGCGGTGCGAGGGTGTGCAGGTTCTCCACGGTCTCCATGGCGGGGTCCGGCCCGCCCAGGACATCGGCGAAGGTCCGTCCGCCGGTGTTCTGAGGACCGGATTCCGCGGAGTCGGTCGGCATGTCCAGGGAGCCCGCGGTGTAGCCGTTGGAGGCGACTATGCCCTCGGTGATCTCCGCCTCCTCCATCCCCAGGTACTCGGCCAGTTCCTGGACCGTGGGGTCCCGGTCGAGGTCGCCCGCCAGGGTTTCCTTGGCCTTGGCGATGTCGACCCGCAGCTCCTGGAGGCGCCGGGGCACATGGACGGCCCAGCTGGTGTCCCGGAAGAACCGCTTGATCTCACCGACGATGTACGGGACGGCGAAGGAGGTGAACTCGACCTCCCGCGACAGGTCGAAGCGGTCGATCGCCTTGATCAGCCCGATCGTGCCGACCTGGATGATGTCCTCCATGTCGCCGCTGCCCCGGTTGCGGAAGCGGTTGGCGGCGAACCGGACCAGCGACAGGTTCATCTCGATGAGGGTGTTGCGCGCGTACTGGTACTCGTGCGTGCCCTCCTCCAGGACCTGGAGACGGTCGAAGAAGAGCCGCGACAGCCGGCGCGCGTCCATGGGGGCGACCTTGCCGGCGTCCTCGATCCACGGGAGGTCCTCCGTGGTGCTCGTCCGCTGCTCCGTACCGGTGCTCTGCGCGGTGTGCGCCGTCATCTCGTCACCCTCCCGTGGTCGTAGGCCGTGAGGTCTACTCGCCTGCCCGGCCGCCCGGACCTCATGCGTGCTGGAGGAATTTGATCTGGCCAGGTGGGGCGAGTCGGCCGAAAACAGACAGGGTTCGGCTCTGAAACGGCGTCATGGGACGGGCCGAGCCACAGGGGGCGCACAGAACCGCCCCACCGGTACGGGGGAGCCCGGTGGGGCGGTCGCCACCAGAGTGCCACAGCCGACGGGCAGTTGGGACCGGACCGGCGCGTATTGGCCGAGGGATGAGTCGAATTCGTCGCTCGCCCACGAGGGCGCACGCCGGTCCCCGCCGTGCTCCGGAACGTCTCCGTCCGGCGCCGCGGGGCCTGCCGGGCACCCCGGTTGATTGCGGCATCGTGAACAGTTCCCCGCCCCGGAATACGCCCTGCGCGCATCGGCTTTTCGCGGTTGGCGGGCGCGCGGCGCCAGGGCACCGGGGTGCCCGCCCGGAGGAACCGCGCGATGGACCGGAACGAGGGAGAGCATGCGCAAGCCGTACGCGTACGAAGAGTGCCGCGGAGGGGCGGCACGGGGCGGAGCCGAACGGCCCGATCCGATCGCCGGGGTGAGCCGGTGAGCACCCTCGACCCCATCACCCTGCAGTCGGCGGCCGACCCCGTGGCCGATCCCGGGACACCCCACCCGCTGGACAACCCCGCCCTGTCCTCGCTCACGGGCCCGCACCGCCACTTCGCCGAGCGCCGTGGCCGGATCCTGCGCTACCCCGTCGACGTCACTCCCTGGACCGCTCACTCCGACGTCCCGGACGCGCAGGACTGGGCCGATCTGGCGGCGCTCGCCGGTCCGGGCGGAACCATCAGCATGAACACGCTGCGGGTGGAGCCGCCGAAGGGCTGGGAGATCCTCCACCGGATAGCCGGTGTCCAGCTCGTCGATGTCTCGGTGGTCCCGGAGCCCGAACCGGAAGCCGTACGGCTCGGCCCGGCGGACGTGCCGGAGATGCTGGACCTGGTGGCGCGCACCCGCCCCGGCCCCTTCCTGCCGCGCACGGTGGAACTCGGCACCTATCTGGGCATCCGCCGGGGCGGGGCCCTGGTGGCGATGGCGGGGGAGCGGCTGCACCCGCCGGGGTGGACCGAGATCAGCGGGGTCTGCACTGACGAGTCCGTACGGGGGCAGGGGCTGGCGAGCCGACTGGTCCGGGCGGTCGCGTACGGGATCCGTGAGCGCGGCGAGACCCCGTTCCTGCACACCTCCGCCGCCAACACGGTGGCGATCCGGCTCTACGAATCGCTCGGCTTCCAGCTCCGCGCCCGCCCCGAGTTCCTCGCCGCCCTGGCCCCGGTGACGCTCCCGCCCGCCGACGGAACCCGCAGGCCCGCCCCGCGGTGACCCGGGCCGGCCGGCGGGTGGGGCCACCGGCTCCCGGCACCGGCTCCCGGCCCTCCGGCTCCCGCCACCTGCCCCGGGGCCGGGGCAGCCACCCCGGGTGCCGGAGGTCCCGGGCCGGACGTCCCGCCGCGGGACCTTCGGCACTGCCTCCGGGCCCTACGCCTTTTGCGCCCCGGCCCGGATCCCGGTCAACTGGAAGGGAACGTCCGAACCGCGGACGGCACCGAGCAGTGAACGGGAGGAGAGGGCGTGTCCCTGGGGAAAGGGCGCAGGGCACAAGGCCGGACAAGGGTCCTGCCGGGTACGGAGGCGGGCGCGACGGCCGCCACGGGCCGGATCAGGAGCTGGGTACTGGCCGTCGGGCTGGCACTGCTGAGCACGCTCGTCGTCCTCCTCGACCTGGCCACGGGCGACGATCTGCGGGTCATCCCCCTGCTGGTGGTCGTCCCGGCCCTGGCCTCCGTCTTCTGCACCCTCCGCCAGACGGTCTGGGTGGCGGTGTGGATCACGGTGGTCGTCGTCGGCTCCGGCCTCGGCGGCGACGGCACCTTCTGGGACTTCGTGTTCGGCATCGGCTTCACCGTGCTGGCCTGCGCCCTCGGCGTCGCCGCCTGCGCGGCCCGGATCCGGCACGCCACGGAGATGGCCCGGCTCCGCTCCGCCGCCGTCGCCCTGCAGCGCCAGATCCTGCGCCCCCTGCCCGTCGTCACCGACCAGGTCTTCGCGTACGGGCTCTACGAGCCGATCGAGGAGGACCGCTTCGTCGGCGGTGACATCTACGAGGTCGTCCAGTCGCCGTACGGCACCCGCGTGATCATCGGGGACGTCCAGGGCAAGGGGCTCCCGGCCATCGGGGCCGGGTTCGCCGCGATTGCCGCGTTCCGCGAGGCGGCGGTCCGTGAGCCGACGCTCACCGGGGTCGTGGAGGCCCTGGAGGACGCCGTCGTCCGGCACAACGTCTTCTCCGCCCAGACCGGCGAGGCGGAGCGCTTCGTGACCGCGCTCATCCTCGGGTTCGACGAGGGGGGCGATGTGCAGGCGGTGAACTGCGGCCACCTGCCGCCGCGGCTGCTGCACCAGGGCCGGTCATCGGCGGTCCCGCTCGACCGGACCTCCGTACCCCTCGGTCTCGCCGGTCTGAGCCGTGAGAGCCGTGCGGAGGAGTCGTTCGCCCTCCCGCCGGAGGCCACGCTCCTCGTCGTCACCGACGGGGTGACCGAGGCCCGTGACGCCGCCCGCGACTTCTACCCGTTCGACCAGCGGCTGGGCGACTGGGCCGGGCACGGCCCGCGCGAGCTGCTGGACGCGCTCCACGTCGACCTGGAGAAGTTCACCGGAGGCATCAGGCGCGACGACGTCGCGGCGCTGGCCCTGCGCCGGGCGCCCGGCGCAGGCAGGCCGCGGCCGACGGCCGCCGCCGAAGAAGTCCGGCCGGTCGCGGGTGCCGTGAGCGACTGAGCGGCCGCGCACGAGCCCTCGTATGTCCCCATGAGACGAATGTCGCATGGGGACATTTTCGGGTGTACGGTGCAGGTATGAGCCCGGAAGAGAAGGTCCCGGAGCGGAAGACGCCGGAGAGCGGGGCGCCGGAACGCAGGACACCGGAGCGGCGCAGCCGGAAGGCCCGCCGCACCCGCGACACGCTGGCGCAGGCCGCCTTCGAGCTGGTGCTCGACCGGGGACTGCGGTACGTCACGGTCGAGGAGATCGCCGAGGCCGCGGACGTCGACCGCCGCACGTTCAGTCGGTACTTCGCGAGCAAGGAAGCCGCCGCCCTCGACTCCCTGCGCGGCGACGGCGACCGGATCAACGAGGCGCTGCGGGCCCGCCCGGCCGAGGAGCCCCCGCTCCTCGCCTACCGGCGCGCCGTCCTCGACTGGCTCGCCGACCCCGAAGCGGAGCCCTGGCACCGCCGCCCCCGGATCTTCGACCTGCTGGTCGTCGCCGAGGAGGAGCCGACCCTCTACGCGGCCTTCCACCACATCCGGGTGGACGCCCAGGAGGACTCGGTCGCCATCGTCGCCGACCGGCTCGGGACCGACCCGCGCACCGACATCCGCCCCGCCGTGACCGTGGCGGCGGGGGCGGGCGCCCTGCTCGCGGCCCAGGCCGCCTGGGTGCGCGGGGGCCGCCCGGAGGCCCTGCCCGAGCTGGTCACCGAGGCTTTCGACGCCCTGTCGGCGGACCTGCTCACGGGGCCCGGCCGGGACCGGCGCGACAGCACCTAGGACGTGTCCGGCGGACACGCCCCAGGGCACCCCGGAGGACAGGGGACCCGCACAGCACCACAGAAGACACACAGCAGAAGAGGCACCCTCATGAGCACCACCACGCCCGCCACCCCCACCACCCCCTCGGCCGAGTTCGCCGGCCGCACCGCCCTCGTCACCGGCGGCGCCTCCGGCATCGGCCTCGCCGTCGCCCGGCTGCTCGCCACGGCCGGCGCGGCCGTCGTCGTCGCCGACCACGACGAGGAGAACGCCCGCAAGGCCGCCGCCCAGCTGGAGAGCACCGGCGCGCGGGCGGCCGCCGTAGCCATGGACGTGACCGACCCGGCCTCCGTCGAAGCCGGTGTGCGGTTCACCGTGGAGACCTTCGGCGCCCTCCACCTGGCCGTGAACAACGCCGGCATCGCCGGTCCCGCCGCGCCCACCGGCGCGTACCCCGTCGAGGACTGGGACCGCGTCGTCGCCACCAACCTCAGCGGCGTCTTCTACTCCCTGCGCCACGAGCTGCCCGCCATCGTCGCGTCGGGCGGCGGAGCCGTCGTCAACATGTCCTCCATCCTCGGCACCAACGGCTTCGCGGGCTCGCCCGCCTATGTCGCCGCCAAGCACGGGGTCGTCGGCCTCACCAAGACCGCCGCGCTCGAATACGCCGCGCAGAACGTCCGGATCAACGCGGTGGGCCCCGGCTTCATCGACACCCCGCTCCTGCGGACCGCCGATACCCAGGCCCGCGAGCACCTGATCTCCCTGCACCCGGCCGGGCGCCTCGGCACCGCGGAGGAGGTCGCCGAACTCACGGTCTTCCTCCTCTCCGACAAGGCCTCCTTCATCCACGGCAGCTACCACCTGGTGGACGGCGGCTACTCCGCCCCGTAACGGCGCCCGGGTGGCGGGCGGGGGAGCCACGGGCGACAAAGGACATGCGGGACCACGGGGGCCGACGCAAGAACAAGGCAGAGAAGAAGCGAGGAGACCCATGAAAGCCGTCCAGTACCGGGCCGTCGGTGAAGCCCCCGAGGTCGTCACCGTGCCGGACCCCGAGCCCGGCCCCGGCCAGGTCCTGCTGAAGGTCACCGCCGCCGGTGTCTGCCACTCCGACATCGCGGTGATGAGCTGGCCCGCCGACCAGATCCCCTTCCCGCTGCCCCTCACCCTCGGCCACGAGGGCGTCGGCACGGTCGCCGCCCTCGGTGACGGCGTGCACGGCCTCTCCGCGGGCGACTCCGTCGCGGTGTACGGGCCCTGGGGCTGCGGCATCTGCGTGAACTGCGCCGAGGGCAAGGAGAACTACTGCCTGCGCGCCAAGGAGCTCGGCATCATGCCGCCCGGACTCGGCGCCCCCGGAGCCATGGCCGAGTACATGATCGTCGACGACCCGCGCCACCTCGTGCCGATCGGCGACCTGGACCCGGTGAAGACGGTGTCGCTCACGGACGCCGGGCTCACCCCGTACCACGCGATCAAGCGCTCGTTGCCGAAGCTCGTGCCCGGCGCGACGGCCGTCGTCATCGGCACCGGTGGCCTCGGCCATGTCGCGATCCAGCTCCTGCGCGCCATGACGGCCGCGCGGGTCATCGCGCTCGACGTCACCGAGGAGAAGCTGGACCTGGCCAGGGCCGTCGGGGCGCACGAGGCCGTCCTCTCCGACGAGAAGGCGGCGGCCCGCGTCATGGAACTGACCGGGGGACTCGGCGCGCACGTCGTGCTGGACTTCGTCGGCGCCCCGCCCACCGTGGAGACCGCCGGTGCCGTCGCCCGGGTCGACGGCGACGTCACGATCGTCGGCATCGGCGGCGGCGCGCTCCCCGTCGGCTTCGGAACACTTCCGTACGGCACCAGCGTCAGCGCCCCCTACTGGGGCTCGCGCAAGGAGCTCGCCGAGGTCCTGGACCTGGCCCACGCGGGAGCCGTCGATGTCCACGTGGAGACGTACTCCATCGATGAGGCGCCGCTCGCCTACGAGCGGCTGCACGACGGCAAGGTCAACGGCCGCGCGGTGATCCTGCCGAACGGCTGACCTGCGGCCGCACGCCGAGGCGGGGCCGGTGAAAAATCACCGGCCCCGCCCCCGGCCCACCGTTACACTTGATGCCATGCGTTCGTACTACTACTTCCGCTGATTCCCGGCCCGGACAGCCGCCGCACGACGTCTGACGTCACCGGCTGAGGCCCACCGGCCGACCGCCGAGCACCGCCCGTGACCGCACCGGGCGGGGTTCGGGCGTATCCGCCCCCGGTGTGCCGCTGTCCCTCCGCCGTCCGGACACCCACGTGTCACGCCCCGCCCCCGCGCGTCCCCGCACGCGCCGCCGCGGGCCGACACCCAGGAATCAGGGAAAAGGCACCCATGCACCCCCAGCGCGACCGCGCCCAACTGACCATGAAGGACGTCTCCAAGGCGTACGGCGACCGCTCCGTACTCGACCAGGTGACGCTCACCGTCCGCCCCGGCGAGAAGGCCGCCGTGATCGGGGAGAACGGCTCCGGGAAGTCCACCCTGCTCCGGCTGCTGGCCGGGGCCGAGCGGCCGGACAGCGGCGAGATCACCGTCCGCTTCCCCGGCTCCACCGGCTACCTCGCCCAGACCCTCGCCCTCGATCCGGCCGACACCGTGCAGGACGCCGTCGACGCGGCCCTGGCCGAACTCCGCGCTCTGGAGGTGGCCATCCGCGAGGCGGAGGAGTCACTCTCGGCGGGCGGTGAGCCCACGGACGCGGAACTCGCCGCGTACGGAGACCTCCTCACCGCCTACGAGGAGCGCGACGGCTACCGCGCCGACGCCCGTACCGAAGCGGCCCTCCACGGCCTGGGCCTCGCCCACCTCACCCGCGACCGCGCGCTCGCCACCCTCTCCGGCGGCGAGCAGTCCCGCCTCGCCCTGGCCTGCGTACTGGCGGCCGCCCCCGAACTGCTGCTCCTGGACGAGCCGACCAACCACCTCGACGTACGGGCGGTGAACTGGCTGGAGGACCACCTGCGCGCCCACCGTGGCACCGTCGTCGCCATCACCCACGACCGGGCGTTCCTGGAGCGGGTCACCTCCGTGATCCTGGAGGTCGACCGCGACCTGCGCACGGTCACCCGGTACGGGGACGGCTGGGACGGCTACCGCACGGCGAAGGCGGCAGCCCGCCGCCGCTGGGCCCAGGAGCACCAGGAGTACCTGAGCGACCTGGCCCGCACCGAGGAACTGGTGGACGCCGCCGGGCAGCGGCTCGCGGCCACCGGGAGGGACCCGAAGCAGGGGTTCGGCAAGCACCGCCGCTCCCACGAGGCCAAACTCTCCGGCCAGGTCAGGGTGGCGCGCACCCGGCTGGAAGCGCTGCGCCGGACCCCCGTACCCGCCCCGCCCGAGCCGCTCGCCTTCACCGGCCGCCCGGCCCTCGCGGGGGAGACACCGTCCGGCTTCCTGGTGGAGTTGGAGGACGTCTCCGTGGGGGACCGGCTCCACCTCCCCGCCCTGCGCGTGGAGCCCGGGGCCCGTCTGCTGGTCACCGGGGACAACGGGGCCGGGAAGACCACCCTCCTGCGGGTCCTCGCCGGGGAGCTGGCCCCCGACACCGGGACGGTCCGCCGCCGCGCCCGGGTCGGCCACCTCCCGCAGGAGCTGCCCGCCCGGCCGACCCGGCGCACCCTGCTCGCCACCTTCGCGGCGGGGCGCCCCGGCTTCCCGGACGAGTACGCGGACGAGCTCCTCGACCTCGGCCTGTTCCGCCCCGAGGACCTCGGTGTGCCCGTCGCGTCCCTCTCCATCGGGCAGCAGCGCAGGCTCGCCCTGGCCCGGCTGGTGACGCGGCCGGCCGATCTGCTGGTGCTGGACGAGCCGACGAACCACATCGCGCCGATCCTGGTCGAGGAGGTGGAGGCGGCGCTCGCGCGGTACCCGGGAGCCGTCGTCGTCGTGTCGCACGACCGCAGCTTCCGGGCCCGCTTCACCGGTGACGTACTGGAACTAAGGGCCGGCCGCCCTGTCGCACACCCGGAACCGGCCTACGCCTCCGGGGAGGCGGCCTCCCCGCGTACCTGAGCGCGCAGCCGCTGCACGAAGACGCGCTGGCCCGCGATCAGCCGCTCGGCGGCCTGCTCCGGCGTGCACCAGGCGAACCGGTCCATCTCCGGGAACTCCTGCTGTACGCCGGAGCCGCGCGGCCACTCCATCGTGAACGTCCCCGGCACCACGGACGCCACATCGAGCTCCGCCTCCACCGCCCACACGGTCACCGTCTTGCCGCTGCGCTGGCGCGCTTCGCCGAGCGGCAGCCAGACCTCGTCCGGCACCGGCACCCCCAGCTCCTCCTCGAACTCCCGCCGCGCGGCAGCCGCCGGTTCCTCGTCGGGGCCGTACTCACCCTTCGGGACCGACCAGGCGGCGGACTCGCGCCCCGCCCAGAACGGCCCGCCCATGTGCCCGATCAGCACCTCGACATCCCGCTCACCCCCGGTGCCCGTGGTCCGGAAGAGGAGAAGCCCCGCACTGCGTTTGCCTGCCGACATGTCGCCAAGTCTGCAATCAGGGTGGGCGGTACGCCAACCGACGGGCGTTACACACGGGGAAGGGGACGGAGCCCGTGCGACTCCGTCCCCTTCCCCGTACAGCGCGACTGCCTACGTCTTGCGGTAGCCGTAAGCCTCCGAGGCCGCCGCCTCCACCGCCCCGATGTCCCCGCCCGACGACGCGGTCACCACGGCGGCGACCGCGCCCTCCACGAACGGCGCGTCGACCAGCCGCGTGTTCTCCGGCAGTTCGTCGCCCTCGGCGAGCATCGCCTTCACCGTGAGGACCGCGCTCCCCAGATCGACGAGGACCGCGACCCCGGCGCCCCGGTCCACCGATGCGGCGGCCCGGCCGATCAGCTCGGCGCTGGTGCCCAGCCCGCCGTTCGGCAGCCCT
The DNA here is from genome assembly GCF_014650075.1 of Streptomyces microflavus. Taxonomy (GTDB): domain Bacteria; phylum Actinomycetota; class Actinomycetes; order Streptomycetales; family Streptomycetaceae; genus Streptomyces; species Streptomyces microflavus. Next base: position 145,754 of record NZ_BMUG01000005.1, read on the forward strand.
CCCGCCGCCGCGACGGGGGCCGTCACGCCCCCGGCGGCGAGGCCCCGGGCCAGCTCGGCGACCGATTCCGCGACCGGACCGCTGTGCGAGACCAGCACGATGCCCACCTGCGGCTCGTCGCTCATGCCTCAGCACCCCCGTCCTGCGCGGTCCCGGCCAGCGCCTCGACCAGCAGGGCCGCCGATGTCGCGCCCGGGTCCTGGTGCCCGATGCTGCGCTCGCCGAGATAACTGGCCCGCCCCTTGCGCGCCAGCAACGGGACCGTCGCCTCGGCGCCCGCGCGGGCCGCGTCCGCGGCCCCCCGGAACGACAGGGCCAGCGCCTCCGCCGCCGGCAGCAGCGCGTCGAGCATCGTCTTGTCCCCGGCCTGCGCCCCGCCGAGCTGCCCCACGGCGGCGACGCCCGCGGCGAACGCCTGGGCGAGCTGGTCCTGGGTCACCTCGGCGTCCTCGCCGAGCGCCTTGCCCGTCCGGCGCAGCAGCGTCCCGTACAACGGCCCGGACGCCCCGCCGACGGTGGAGATCAGCTGCCGCCCCGCCAGGGTCAGTACCGCACCCGGAGTCGCGGGCGCGTCCTTCTCCACCACGGCCGCCACCGCCGTGAAACCGCGCTGGAGGTTGCTGCCGTGATCGGCGTCCCCGATCGCCGAGTCCAGCTCGGTCAGTTGGTCCGCCTCACGGTCCACGGCGGCCGCGGTGGCCGCCATCCAGCGGCGGAAGAAGTCGGCGTCGAGCACATGATCTCCTGTTCCCCGGGCCTGTCCGGCACGGTTCGTACGAGTACGGTCGGCACGGTCCGTACAGCCTCGGCGGAGCGTCAACGGCCCCAGCGCAGCGCGGGCGTCTCCACGGGTGCGTCCCACAGCCGCAACAACTCCTCGTCGACCTGGCACAGCGTCACCGAGCAGCCTGCCATCTCGAGCGAGGTCACGTAGTTCCCCACGAGCGTACGAGCCACCGGAACACCCCGCTCGGACAGGACCCGCTGGACCTCGGCATTGAATCCGTACAGCTCCAGCAGCGGTGTCGCCCCCATCCCGTTCACCAGCGCCAGTACTGGACCGGTGGGCCGGAGGTCCTCCAGCACCGCGTGCACGGCGAAGTCCGCGATCTCGCCCGAGGTCATCATCGACCGCCGCTCCCGTCCCGGCTCGCCATGGATGCCGATGCCCAACTCCAGCTCACCGGCGGGCAGATCGAAGGTGGGGCTGCCCTTCGCCGGAGTGGTCACCGAGCTGAGGGCCACCCCGAAGCTCCGTGAGGACCCGTTCACCTGCCGGGCCACCGAGACCACCCGGTCCAGGGGCGCGCCCTCGTCCGCGGCGGCCCCGGCGATCTTCTCGACGAAGAGCGTCGCGCCCGTACCGCGCCGCCCGGCCGTGAAGGTGCTGTCGCTCACGGCCACGTCGTCGTCCACGACGACCTGGGCGACCTGGATGCCCTCGTCCTCGGCGAGTTCGGCGGCCATCTCGAAGTTCAGCACGTCACCGGTGTAGTTCTTGACGACGAACAGCACCCCGGCCCCGCTGTCCACCGCTGCCGCCGCCCGCACCATCTGGTCCGGCACCGGCGAGGTGAACACCTCCCCCGGACAGGCGGCCGACAGCATCCCGGGCCCGACGAACCCGGCGTGCAACGGCTCGTGCCCCGACCCGCCCCCCGAGACGAGCCCCACCTTCCCGGCCACCGGGGCGTCCCGGCGCACGACGACCCGGTTCTCCACATCGACGGTCAGCTCCGGGTGCGCGGCGGCCATACCCCGCAGGGCGTCGGCGACCACGGTCTCAGGGACGTTGATGAGCATTTTCACGTCTGTCTCCTAGTGATCTTGGCAAAGGGCCTCGCGACCGGCGTTTTGCCTGGTGGGACGAGGTGTGGCTAGATATTGATCTTGTCGGTCCCTGGAGCCTGGAAGCGCCCTCCGGCGGTGCTGATGCTGACTGACCTGTTGCTGAGTTCCCTGACCGGCCGTCCCCTATGCCTCGTGAGGCTTCGGTGAAGGTTGCCGGCGAGAGTCCCGACGTTACGGCTGTCGGTGCAGACATTCATCCGTAAGTCTCGACTGCCAGTAGCAGGTGAGGCGCCTCAAGTGCGTCCCTTGCGGCACTGTTGCGTGCCATCCGTCGGGCAGGCCGTTGGGGTGTCGGGTTCCGGGTGAATCCGTGGGAATCGGCTCCGGGGGCAATCCGTACTCGCTAGCGTGGCAGCGGTGTCGGAGGGAGGCCAAGCTGGTGACGACACTGGTCGTGGGGTTTCGGCTGGGCAACGACGCGAGCAGCCGGCAAGTGACGGTTCTCGTGACCGAGTCCGGAGTCCTGCACCGCGCTCATGGCACGTACGGGAGGCTGCCGAGGCTGTCCAAGCCGGAGCCGTCACGTGTGCTGTACAGCCGCACCCTCTTCGAAGGAGAGCACCCGCTGGCTCGCCCCATCGCCGGACTCCGCGAGCACCACGTCGGTTACACGAAGAAGGGTTACTCCCGGGCTCTCGTCCCACCGGCCGTCGTGCGCCTCGATGTGGAGGAGCACCCGCCCTTCCCCGAGGTGCCCCACCGAGAGTTGATCCAGGCATTCATCGGGGCCGCTCCGAACACACCTCAACCACTCGACACCGCGATCGGCGCGTTCCGCGCCACCCTCGGCCTGCCCACCCGGTCCGCGAACGTCTCATGGACTCCCCGCGCGCAGCCGCTCCCACCGCGCGTCGAAGCCATGCTCCGCACCCTCGCGCATGGCTCCGCCATCAGCTCCCCGCAGCGACTGCCGGTCGGCTGGACTGTCACGGATGAGGGAGTGCGGCTACGGGTCGGCAGTACGGGAGAGACCCTCGACCGGCACGCGGTGATCGAATTGCAGGCGGCTCTGAGCGCATGGCTGCGCTTCACCGAGAGGCCACCGGAGCGGGCCGTTGTTGAACCTCGACAAGCGAGTGAGTCCTGAGCACTGGCTCAGTTTCTGTGGCGTCGGTGTAACTTGCGGGGCCGGATCCGGTGATGACGACCTCACGGATTCGGCTCACACGGTCCGCTTCGGGTTCGTGGGTGCGATCTCCTCGATCAGGTTCTCGACCAGCTTCTTGATCTCGTCGCGGATCGGGCGTACTGCCTCGATGTCCCGGCCCGAAGGGTCCTCCAACGGCCAGTCGATGTAGCGCTTGCCGGGGAAGACCGGGCAGGTGTCGCCGCAGCCCATGGTGATGCAGACGTCGGATGCCTCGACTGCGTCGATGGTGAGGACCTTGGGCGTCTCGGCGGTGATGTCGATACCGGCCTCGCGCATGGCCATGACGGCTGCCGGGTTGACCTGGTCAGCTGGGGCGGAGCCGGCGGAGCGGACCTCGATACGGTCTCCGGCCAGGTGCGACAGCCATGCGGCGGCCATCTGTGAGCGGCCGGCGTTGTGGACGCAGACGAACAGGACGGAGGGCTTCTCGGACACGGCAGTCTCTCTTGTCTTGCGGTGAATCAGGTACGAATGACTTCAGCACCCAGTGGTGTCAGTGACCACTGATGTGACAGTATCAGCCCATGATGACGTCAGTCGACACTGAACTGATGCGGGTGCTGAGTGACCCCCTGCGCCTGCAGATCGTGACTCTGCTCGCCCGCGAGACCCTGTGCACCACCCACCTCGTCGAGGAGACCGGTGCCCGGCAGACCAATCTCTCCAACCATCTGAGAGTTCTGCGCGAGGTCGGTGTTGTGGAGACCGAGCCCTGCGGCCGCTTCACCTACTACAGGCTCCGCCCGGACGTCATCGCTCAGCTCGCCGGTCAGTTCGCCGACCTGGCCGCGTCCGCCCGTACCGCCACCGAGAACAAGAGGGCCTGTCCGTGACCCGCACTCAAGCGCCCAAGACCGCCGAGGAGCCGTCGGTCGTCGCGAAGCTGTCGACGCTCGACCGCTTCCTTGCCGCCTGGATTCTCCTGGCCATGGGCCTTGGACTGGGGCTGGGCCGGCTGATTCCCGGGCTGAACGACGCGCTCGCCCAGGTCGAGATCGGCGGCATTTCGCTGCCGATCGCCGTGGGCCTGCTGATCATGATGTATCCGGTCCTTGCCAAGGTTCGCTACGACAGCCTCGACGCCGTGACCGGCGACCGCAGGCTGATGGTCTCCTCGCTGGTCGTCAACTGGGTCCTCGGCCCGGCGCTCATGTTCGCGCTGGCCTGGATCTTCCTGCCGGATCTGCCCGAGTACCGCACCGGTTTGATCATCGTCGGCCTGGCCCGCTGCATCGCTATGGTCATCATCTGGAACGACCTGGCCTGCGGCGACCGTGAAGCCGCAGCCGTCCTGGTGGCGCTGAACTCCGTCTTCCAGGTCATCGCCTTCGGCGTCCTGGGCTGGTTCTACCTCGATCTGCTGCCCGGATGGCTCGGACTCGGTGACGGCGAGAGCCTCGACATCTCCATGTGGAAGATTGCGCTGAACGTCGTCATCTTCCTCGGAGTCCCGCTGGTCGCCGGCTTCCTGACCCGGCGCATCGGCGAGAGGAGGATGGGCCGCGAGTCCTACGAGGCGAAGTTCCTGCCGAAGATCGGCCCTTGGGCCCTCTACGGCCTGCTCTTCACGATCGTTGTCCTCTTCGCTCTCCAGGGCACCACCATCACCTCGCGGCCGCTGGACGTCGTCCGGATCGCACTCCCGCTCCTCGCGTACTTCGCGGTGATGTGGTTCGGAACGTTCTTCCTCGGCAAGGCCATCGGCCTGAACTACGACCGTACGACGACGCTCGCCTTCACGGCCGCCGGCAACAACTTCGAGCTGGCCATCGCGGTCGCCATCGCCACCTTCGGCGTCACCTCCGGCCAAGCCCTGTCCGGAGTCGTCGGCCCGCTCATCGAAGTCCCGGTGCTGGTCGCACTGGTTTACGTCTCGCTCGCTTGGCGCAAGAAGTTCACGGACGTGCGGACGGAGTAGAACGGTGTGCCACAGGCCGCCCCCACTCAACACAACGGTGAAGCCGCGTCGGAAAGGGATACCCACAATGAAACGGCACGTCGATGTGGTCGTCATCGGCGGCGGCCAGGCCGGACTCGCTGCCGGCTATCACCTGCGCCGCCGTGGCCCGGAGTTCGTCGTCCTGGACGCTCAGGCGACGCCCGGGGGCGCCTGGCAGCACATGTGGGACTCGCTCCGCCTGTTCTCTCCCGCCGCGTACTCCTCTCTGCCGGGCCGCGTCATGCCGGGGCAGCCGGGAGAGACCTATCCGGACGCACGGCACGTGGTCGACTATCTGACCGACTACGAAAAGCGCTATGAACTTCCGGTCGTCCGCCCTGTCCGGGTCGAAGCGGTCCACCGGGACGGCGCTCACCTACGAGTTGAGACCGATGCCGGGAGCTGGTGTGCCCGTGCGGTGATCAGTGCCACCGGAGCCTGGTGGCGCCCCTTCATCCCCGCGGTTCCTGGGCGTACGGAATTCTCCGGCGTGCAACTCCACACCGTCGGGTACCGCCGTCCCGCCGACCTCGCTGGGCAGAAGGTCGTGGTCGTCGGCGGCGGCAACTCCGGAGCGCAGATCGCCGCCGACCTCGTGCATGCCACCGACGTCATCTGGGCCACTCAGCGGTCTCCCAGGTTTCTGGCCGACGCCATCGACGGTCGTGCGCTCTTCGACCACGCCACCGCTCGCCGTCGCGCTTTGGACGAAGGCGGCACCGACACAGGAGGCGTCGCCTCGCTCGGCGACATCGTCGCCGTGCCTGCCGTGCGAGAGGCGCGCGACGCCGGACTCCTCAAAGCGCAGCCGATGTTCCGCCGACTCACCGCCACCGGTATCGAATGGGACGACGGCACCCACGCCGAGGCAGACACGATCATCTGGTGCACCGGCTTCCGTCCCGCGCTGTCCCACCTCGCGCCGCTCGGTCTGCGGGGATCGCGCGGGCACATCTCCACCACGGGTACCAGGGCGCTGGGGGAGCCGCGCCTACACCTCCTCGGCTACGGTGATTGGACCGGCCCGGCCTCCGCGACCCTCATCGGCGTCGGGCGTCCCGCACGCGAAGCCGCCGCAGCGATCGCGGAACTGCTCCGCCTCGCTTGACCGGTGTGCCTTGCGCCGGCGCTTTCCATCCCTCCCACCATCGCAGCAGGTGGCAGCCGGCCGAGCTGGATCTGCCGCAGCCTCAGCTCGGCCAGGTCTCGGCGGAGAACGCCGCGGTGGTTGCTCCGGTGGGCCGGCCGGTCGCCGTGGTGATCTGCGGGTTCAGGACGGGGAACGCGTAGTGGACGACGCCCCAACCGGTGATCCGCGTGACGCACAGCGCGGGCAGCGCGGCGCGGGGCCGTGGCCGGACGCCGGCTCCGGTCACGGCCCCGCGCTCAGGGGCGCCGAGGTCGGTCACGGGCCGCAGCAACCGCCCGCCGGTGCTTCGCCCTCGGGTTCGACAGCGGTCGGCCTACCGGTACCGAGCTGGACCAGGGCGGGTCCCGGCGTCGCGCAGGAGCCTTCGGCGTCGCTGGGGGCCGGGTCGTCGAAGAGCCCGGCACCGCCGCAGACTCCGGTTTCGGGCAGGGTGAGTTCGGTGCGGTCGGCTGCTTCGAGGTCGCCGGCGAGGGCGGCGGCCACGGAGCGGACCTGTTCGTAGCCGGTCATGGCGAGGAAGGTCGGTGCGCGGCCGTAGGACTTCATGCCGACCAGGTAGATCCCGGCTTCCGGGTGGGAGAGCTCGCGGTGGCCGTGGGGGTAGACGGTGCCGCAGGAGTGCTGGTTGGGGTCGATCAGCGGGGCCAGTTCGGTCGGGGCCTGGAGGCGTTCGTCCAGGCCGAGACGGAGCTCGTCGAGGAAGCTGAGGTCGGGGCGGAAGCCGGTCAGCACGATGACCTCGTCGACCGGGTCCAGGCGGCGCCCGTCCTCGCCCACCAGGATCAGACGGCCGTCCGCGTCGCGCTCGACCGCCTCGGTGCGGAACCCGGTGACCGCGTCCGCGTACCCCTCATCGACGGCGGCCTTCGCCGCCAGGCCGAGAGCGCCGCGTGCCGGGAGCTGGTCGGCGTCGCCGCCGCCGAAGGTGGATCCGGAGATTCCTCGGCGCAGGACCCACACCCCCGTCGTGCCCGTGCCGTCCTCGGACTTGGCCAGGTCGGCGAGGTAGGCGAGAGCGGTGAACGCGGAGGCGCCCGCGCCGATGACAGCGGTGCGACGGCCTGCGTACCGGGCGCGCACGGCCGGGTCCTTGAAGTCGGGGACGCGGTAGGTGATCCGGTCGGCGGCGGCCTTCTCTCCGAGGGCGGGCAGGCCGGAGGCACCGGCCGGGCCGGGGGTGGTCCAGGTGCCGGAGGCGTCGATGACGGCACGGGCGAAGACCCGCTCCTCGCGGCCGTCGGCGTAGGTGATGTGCACGACGAACGGCTGCTGATCGCGGTCCGCGTCCACGATCCGGTCGCGGCCGACGCGAGAGACGCCGGTGACGCGGGCGCCGAGGCGGACGCGGTCGCCCAGGACGTCGGCGAGTGGCTGCAGGTACTGCTCGGCCCAGTCTCCCCCGGAGGGGTAGGACGACGGAGCGGGGTGTGTCCAGCCGGTGGGGGCCAGCAGCTTTTCGGCGGCCGGGTCGACGAGCTCACCCCAGGTGGAGAAGAGGCGAACGTGCGCCCAGCCCCGTACGGCGTGGGCGGCGGCGGGCCCGGATTCCAGGACGAGCGGCAGCAGGCCGCGCTGGGTGAGATGGGCGGCGGCGGCGAGCCCGGCCGGGCCCGCTCCGATCACGACGACCGGCAGGTCCGCGGCGGTTGTGGTCATAGCGGTGATGTCCTCCGGGAGAGGCGGCAGATCCGGCCGCTGTTTCGATTACTGTCTATGTCCAGAGCTTGTCACCGGTATCGATGAGTGTCAACATAGACACATGTCGAAGTATGATGTTGCCGAGCTGCCCGTCGTGGGCCCGGAAGTGGTTGTGCCGTGCTGCCCGCCCATCACCGCCGGGGAGCTGTCCGTGCCGGACGCGAAGCGGATGGCAGCGATGTTCAAGGCGCTTTCCGACCCGGTTCGGCTGCGGCTGTTCTCCAAGGTTGCCTCGCACCCGGCAGGAGAAGCGTGCGTGTGCGACATCATGGACGTCGGCGTCTCCCAGCCGACCGTCTCCCACCACCTGAAGAAGCTCCGGGAAGCCGGGCTCCTGACCTCGGAGCGGCGGGGTACCTGGGTCTACTACCGGGTCGCACCCTCCGTCGTGGCCGCCATGGCAGCCATGCTCGACCTGCGTCCGGCCGCCGCCGGCAGCTGAACTCCAGCCCCCCACGGAGGGGGCCGCAGCCTGTGGCGCCCGAAGCTTCGGGAGCTTGGTGTGAACCCTGTGACGGGTGGGCAGAGCTTGACGGACTTGGCAGGTGCATAAGCGGCTCGTGTCCGGGAAGAGGGAGCGTCGCCCGGGGGCCGCGCGGCATCTGCGCAGGGTCCGGCGGGCGGCCGACACTGCTGCCGAGTGCGTCTCCGAAGGGTTGTGAATGAAGCACTTCCGGCTGCTCGTTCTTGGTAACGGCCTCTCCACATACGGCAGTTACCTGAACATGGTGGCGTTGAACGTCTTCGTCTACGACGTCACCGGGAGCGCCCTGGCCGCAGGGCTCTTCATGGCCGTACGGCTGGGGACGAGTGTGGCGTCGGGCTTCGTGAGCGGGCGGCTGGTCTCGGCCTATGACCGCAAACGCCTGATCATCTGTGCGGACCTCGGCCAGGCCGTGGCTCTGCTGGCTCTCCTCATGGCCCCGGAGGCCGGTCGGCTTCCCCTGCTGTACGGCCTCGCCGTGATCACCGGAGGCTGCTCGACGCTCTCGCAGGTGGCTCTGCGGAGCAGCATCCCGGAGATCGTGGGGGCCGAGCACCGGGCCCGCGCCAACGGTCTGCTGGTGACCGCCCGTTCACTGGCGATGATTGCCGGATTCTCGTCGGCGGGTGTCGTGGTGGCGCAGCTCGGATACGCGGCGGCCTTCGTGCTGGACGCGGGCACCTTCCTGGTCTCCGCCACCGTTCTCACGCTGCTGCCGATCCGCACGAGGGCGCGGTCCGGGAAACGCGAAGGCACCGGGGAGAACAAACCGAGCGCCGGACGCCGTTCCTTCCGGCTGATGTGGGCCGCGGCTCCGGTGCTGATGGCGATGATCGCCCTGCGAGCCGTGGACGGGCTGGGGTCCTCCTCGCACAACGTGGCGCTGCCGGTCTACTCCAGCCTGCTCGACCCGGACCATCCGGCCACCTTCATCAGCCAGTTCTGGGCGATCTGGGCGGTCGGCAACATCATCGCCCAGCAGGTGCTGGCCCGGTACACCCGCCGGAGCGGCCGCACCCTGGGTGAGCGGGCCTTCGCGATCGGCGCGTGCGTCATGTCGGGAGCGTTCATCATCGTGTTCAGCGGTCTGCCGACCGGGCTGACGCTCGCGACGGCACTCGTCGCCGGAGCGGCGGACGGAATCACCGAAGTCGTCTACGTGTCACGCCTCCAGGCGGTCCCCGACGAGGAGCGCGGCCGGCTGTTCGGGTTCTCCGCCTCGGTCGAGAACGCCGGGTTCGGGCTGGGCATGCTGGTCAGCGGGTTCCTCCTGGAGTCCTTCTCCCCGTTCCAGGTGGTCGCCTCCCTGCACGGCCTCGCCATCGCCGGATGCCTCGCCCTCCTGGCGTACCTCGTACTGCGCCGCCCCTCCACCGAGCCGGACGCCCGGGTACGACCACCCGGCGGTGGCGTTTTACGCAAGGAGCGAGGCTGATGGGCACCGGCGGACCGGACCCGCGCCTCGCCGTGATCGGGATGGCCTTCCGGCTCCCCGGCGCGGACACGCCGGAAGACCTGTGGCGCGTCATCCGCAACGGAGAGCGGCGCTTCACCAGGTTCAGCCGGGACGAGCTGAAGGCCGCAGGCGTGCCCGAGGAGCTGTACCGGCGCGACGACTTCATCGGAACGTCGGCCGTCCTGGACGACATCTCCGGCTTCGACGCCCGGCACTTCGGGATGAGCGCCCGTGAGGCCCGCCTCACCGACCCCCAGCACCGTCTCTTCCTGGAATGCGCGCAGCACGCACTGGAGAACGCCGGCTACCCCGACGAGCGGGACGGGAAACGGATCGGGGTCTACGCCAGCACCGGCTACCACCTTTACAACATGCAGTCCTACCTGCTCAACAACGTGCTGCCGAACGAGGACATCGGCGACTGGCTGGCCGGCATGCAGGTGATGATCGGCAACTCCACCGACTTCAACGCGACCCGGGTCGCCTACCGGCTCGGCCTCACCGGCCCCGCCGTCAATGTGCAGACGGCCTGCTCCAGTTCGCTGGTGGCCGTGCAACTGGCCGCCAACTCCCTGCTGCTCGACGATTGCGACATCGCCCTGGTGGGCGCCGGTGCCCTCCACGTCCCCCAGGTCCTCGGCTACCACCACGTCAAGGGATCGATCCTCTCCAGGACCGGCGATCTGCGGGCCTTCGACGCGGCCGCGAACGGAACCGCCGGAGGCACCGGTGTCCTGGCCGTCGTGCTCAAACGGCTGTCCCGCGCGCTCGCGGACGGAGACACCGTCCACGGCGTCATCCGCGGCTGGGGTGTGTGCAACGACGGTGCCGGCAAGAGGACGTACGCGGCTCCCAGCGCGCGAGGCCAGCAGAACGCCGTACGCCGGGCCCTGGACCACGCGGGCGTCAGCGCGGACACCATCGGCTACCTGGAGACCCACGGCACGGGGACCCTCAAGGGCGACCCCATCGAGCTGGAAGGAGCGCGGGCGGCGTACCGCCAGGACACGGACCGCACCGGTTACTGCGCTCTCGGGGCCGTCAAGAGCAACATCGGCCATCTCGACGTGGCGTCCGGCCTGGCCGGTCTCGTCAAGGCGCTGCTGGTGCTCAAGCACGGGGTGATCCCGCCGATCGCCGGCTTCTCCGAGCCCAATCCGCTGCTCGAACTGGAGACCGGTCCGTTCTACGCTCCCCGCTCCCTGCGGCCGTGGCCCGACACCGGCACCCCCCGGCGGGCAGGTGTCACGTCGCTCGGCATCGGCGGTACCAACGTCCACCTCGTCCTGGAGGAAGCCCCCGAGCCCGCCCCGCGCACCGCCGCCACAGCCCCGCCCGACGTGCTGCTGGTCTCCGCGACGAGCGGAGAAGCCCTGGCCGACAACGTACGGTCCCTGCGCGACGTGCTCCGCAGACGAACCGCTCTGCCCCTGGCGGATCTCGTCACGACCGCCGCCCTCGGGCGCTCGCACGGCCGCCACCGCATCGCGGTCCGGGGAAGTACCCCGGCCCGGCTGGCGGACGCCCTCGACACCTGGCTCTCCCGCCCCGGTCCGCCCGCTTCCCCCGGCGACCCCGTCCCACCACGCGACGCGGTCACCCGGGTGGTGTTCCAGTTCACCGGCCAGGGGTCCCTGCGTCCCGGAGCGGCTGCGGAGCTGTACGAACGGTTTCCCGTCGTACGTGAGGTGCTCGATGCCTGCGAGGCACAGCACCGCCGCCTCACCGGCGAATCGATACTGCCGCGCCTCCTCACCGAGGAGGCCGACGCCCCCGGGGCCCTCTGGCCGACCGCGACGGCGCAGCCGGCGCTCTTCGCCCTGCAGTGCGCCCTGGTCCGGCTCTGGGACGAGGCGGGCATCCGCCCCTGGGCCGTGACGGGCCACAGCGTCGGAGAGTACGCCGCGCTCTTCGCGGCCGGGGCCCTGTCGCTGGCCGACGGCCTCGAACTCACCACGAGCCGGGGCCGGCTGATGCGGGACCACTGCAAGCCGGGAGCCATGGTGGCCGTGGCACTGGAGCGGCAGACCTCGGCGGAGCTGGCGGCCTCGCACCCCGGCCTGGAGCCGGCCGTGACCAACGGGGAGCACTCCCAGGTCCTGGCCGGTCCCGACGCGGTGGTGAACCGGGTGTGCGCCGTGCTCGACGACCGGGGCATTCCGTACGAACGTCTCCCGGTGGACCGCGCCTTCCACACCGCCGCCATGGAACCGATGCTCGACGCGTTCGGGGACGTCCTGGCGAGGACCGCCTTCACCCCCGTACGGACCCGCTTCATCAGCTCGCTCGACGGCCGGACCCATGAACCCGGCTGGACGCCCGGCCCGGGCCACTTCGTGCGCCATGCCCGTATGCCCGTCCGCTACGACGCGGCGCTGCGTTCCGTCGCCGGCGAACGGCCCGACGTGCTCCTGGAGATCGGCCCGCACACCACGCTCAGCGGTCTGGCCCGCCGCTCCCTGCCGACGGTGCGGGCCCTCCCGTCGCTGTATCGCGGCACCGGACTCACAGCGCTCTTCGGCGCCGCCGCGGCACTGCACTGCGCGGGAGCGGATGTCCGTTGGGAGCCATTCCTGGCAGGCACTGCAGGGCGGCGTGTCCCGCTGCCCGGATATCGCTTCCAGCACCGCCCCTACTGGGTCGGGGACCCTCCCAGGCCCCCCGAACCCATGTCCCCGGCAAGAGAGGAACGCACTGTGACGGCAGAGACGATGGAGACCAGGCACCTCCTGGAGGGCATCCTCGGGGTGCTGTCCCGGGCCTTCGGCGAGGATCTGACCTCGGTTTCGGCCGACACCCCGTTCTTCGACCTCGGTGCGGACTCGCTGCTCATGATCAATGTGCTGCGGGAGATAGAGCAGGAACACCGGGTCAAAGTCACGATGCGAGAGCTGTTCGACGAGACGGGAACCCCTCGGCTGCTCGCCGAGCTCGTCGCGGGTCGGCTGCCCCGGGAGCACGGGACATTCCCGCGGCCCGCCAACGCGCCGGTGCCCGTACCGGAGCCACACGCGGTGGAACCCGCGGCCGCCCGGCCGTCGGCCCCGGCACCCCGGTGGCCGGCAGGTCCGGCCCCTGACCTGCCCCCGCAGGACACCGGCTTCGTCACCCGACAGGAGTACATGGAGCTGGCCAAGCGGGTCCAGGAACTGTCCCGGATCCAGCTCCAGATGCTCACCCAGCTCTCCCAGCTGCTCGCCCTGCAGACCGGTGCCCCCGCGGCACCCACGGCCGACGACCAGGTGGTCCGGTGAACGAGCAGCAGGAGATAACGGCCTCCCTCGACCGGGACCTGACCGCGATGGCCCAACTCGCCGACCGCATCACCGAGCGGATGAACGCCCGGCAAGCTGAGACCGGCGGCGGGACGGGACAGCCTCAGGTGCACGGGCCGCGGGTCGAGGTCGCCCCCGACGCCGGCATGGTGGACGCCACCTCCCCCCACTCCCAGCAGGAGCATCTCGACGACCTCGTACGCCGGTACACGGCACGGACAGCGGCCTCCAGACGGCTCGCGCAGCGCCACCGGCGCAGGCTCGCGGACAGCCGGGCGGTCGTCGGGTTCCGCAGGACGACCAAGGAGATGCTGTATCCGGTGGCGGCCCGTCGCGCGGAGGGAGCACGGATCGAGGACATCGACGGCAACAGCTACACCGACATCACGATGGGCTTCGGTGTGCTCCTCTTCGGCCACGAGCCGGACTTCGTCCGGGAGGCCGTACGCGAACACCTCTCCCGAGGCATCCGGCTCGGCCCCCGCAGTGTCGAGACGGGACAAGCAGCCGAGCTGCTGTGCGAACTGACCGGCATGGAACGGGTGGCGTTCGCCAACTCGGGTACCGAGGCCAACGCCGCGGCGATCCGTCTCGCCCGGGCCGCCACCGGCCGCGACCGGATCGTCACCTTCCAGGGCTCCTACCACGGCCACGCCGACCAGGTCCTGGGCCGGCAGGCCGGACAGGGAGAGACCGTGCCCGTCTCCCGGGGCATCCCCCGCAGCGCCGTCTCGGAGCTGACGGTCTGCGAGTACGGCAGCGAGGCGGCTCTGCACGCGATCGAACGGGACGCGCAACGGATCGCCCTGGTCATCGTCGAGCCGGTGCAGAGCAGGCACCCCTCGCTCCAGCCGGTCGAATTCGTCCGCAGGCTGAGGGAACTGACGGCGCGTTACGGCATTGTGCTGATGTTCGACGAGATGCTGACCGGGTTCCGCCCAGCCCTCCGCGGGGCGCAGGATCTCTACGGTGTCACCCCGGATCTCGCCACCTACGGCAAGCTCCTCGGCGGCGGATTCCCCATCGGCGCCGTCGCGGGCCGCTCCGACATCATGGACGGGATCGACGGCGGCTACTGGAGCTACGGGGACGACAGCGGCCCCACCGCCGACACCACCTTCTTCGGGGGCACCTACCTGCAGCACCCCGTTTCGATGACGGCGGCCCACGCCGTACTCACCCACCTCCAGGAGCACAGCCCTCGCCTGCAGGAACGGCTCAACGACCGGACGACCCAACTGGCCACCGGGCTCAACGAGTTCTTCGAGGCCGAGGAATTTCCCGTCCGGATGGGCTGGTTCGGGTCCCAGTTCCGCTTCGAGCACCGCGCCGACATGGAACTCCTCTACCACCACCTGATGTTGCGCGGCGTGCACGTATGGGAGTGGCGCAACTTCTTCCTCTCCACGGCGCACACCGACGGCGACATCGAGCATGTGGCCGAGGCCGTACGGGGGTCGCTGAGGGAGCTGCGGCAGGCGGGCTTCTTCCGCTCGGAGCCGGGCCCGTCCCGGCGGCCCGGCCACAGCCGGCCCGCCCCCACGAAGGCGTCGGCTCCCGCCTCCACGAAGGCGTCGGCTCCCGCCTCCACGAAGGCGTCGGCTCCCGCCTCCACGAAGGCGTCGGCTCCCGCCCCCACGAAGGCGCCCGCCCCCGCCTCCACGGCGCTCACGCCGGCACGCCGCGCGGACTTCAGCCTCTACTTCTTCGGTGACTACCCGCAGGACGGGCCCGGACCGCAGGAGGGCCGCTACGAACTGCTCATGGAAGCGGCCCGGTTCGCCGACCGGCACGGCTTCGAGGCGCTGTGGATGCCCGAGCGGCACTTCAACTCGTTCGGCGGCCTCTTCCCCAACCCCGCCGTCCTGGCGGCGGCCCTGGCCCGGGAGACCCGGCGCATCCGCCTCAACGCCGGGTCGGTCGTCATGCCCCTCCACGACCCGATCCGGGTGGCGGAGGAGTGGTCCATGGCGGACAACCTCTCCGGCGGACGCATCGGCCTCGGCGTGGCGAGCGGATGGAACGCCGACGACTTCGTCTTCTTCCCCGAGCGCTTCGGGCGGCACAGACAGGAGATGTACGACGGCCTGGAAGAGGTACGGAGCCTCTGGCGGGGCGAGGCGCTGCGCCGGACCACCGGGGACGGCGAGCGCGAGATCCGGCTCCACCCCCGCCCCGTACAGGCGATGCCGCCGCTCTACACCGCGGTGGTGGCCAACCCGGAATCGTACGAACGGGCCGCCGAGCACGACCTCGGCATCGTGACCAACCTGATGACCCAGGACATCGGCCAACTCCGGGAAAACATCGCCCGCTACCGCCGGGCCCGGGCACGCCACGGCCTCGACCCGGACGCCGGGCGGGTCGCCGTCCTGCTGCACACCTACCTCGGTGAGGACCACGACACCGCCCGCGCCGATGCCTTCGAGCCGATGGCCCGCTACATGCGTGCCTCCCTGTCCCTGTTCAGCGGCGTCACCAACAGCCTCGGCGTCACCACCGACCTGAAGTCGCTCAGCGAGGACGACCTGGACGTGGTCTTCCGGCGGGCCTACGGCCGGTACTGCGACCAGCGTGCCCTGATCGGCGATGTGGACTCCGTCCTGCCCGTGGCCGACGCCGTTGCCGACGCGGGCGCGGACGAGATCGTCGCACTCGTCGACTTCGGCATCGGCGCGGACCAGCTGCGCGCCGGTCTGCCCCGGCTGGACGCCCTCCGCCGCCGTCACAGGGACCGGCAACCCTCCTCCGCACCGGGAGCGCCCCTCTCACCGGGCCAGGAGCGCATCTGGTTCCTGGAACGCCTGCTCCCCGGGCGCACCGCCTACAACGAGGTGAAGGCGATCCGTCTGCGCGGCCCCCTCGACACCGAGGCGCTGCGCAACGCCGTACGACGGCTCGTCGCCCGCCACGAAGGGCTGCGCACCGTCTTCAGGGCAGCCGGGGACTCGGCCCTCCAGCTGGTACGGGACTCCTCCGAGCCCGACTTCGCCGTGGTGGACGGCACCCCCGGGGCCGAGAGCGCGGTGCGCGAAGCACTCGCACAGGAGAGCACCCGCCGCTTCGACCTGGAGAACGGACCGCTGTTCGTCACCCGGATCGTCCGGACCGCCGCCGACGAGCACGTCCTGGTCCTGTCCTTCCACCACATCGTGGTCGACGCGGCCTCGGCGACCGTCCTGTGCCGGGACCTCTCCGCCTTCTACCGCTCGGAGCTCGACGGCACGGAGGCCGCTCTGCCCGAACTGACCTGGAGCTACGCCGAGCACGCGCGCGAGCAGCGCGCTGCGGCGGACGGCCCGCGTGCCGAGCGGGACGTGGCGTACTGGCGGAGGGTGCTCGGCGGTGACCTCCCGGTCCTCGACCTGCCCACCGACCGGCCCCGTCCGGCCGAGATGACCTCCGAGGGCCGCGCGGTCTTCCGCTCCCTCGATCCAGCCCTGAGCGACCGGCTCAGACAGCTGAGCCGCGGCCACCGCGCCACGCTGTTCATGACCCTGGTGACCGGCTGGGCGGCCATGCTGCAACGGGTCACGGGGCAGGAGGACATCGTCATCGGCGTCCCCGTCTCCGACCGGCCGCAACGGGCCGAGGAGCTGATCGGCTTCTTCGTCAACACGGTGGCTCTGCGGGTCGACCTCACCGACGACCCCGGATTCACCACGCTGTTGGACCGGGTGCGGGCCGCGGCCCTCGACGCCTACGACCACGCGGCAACGCCGTTCGACGAGGTGGTGCGCGCCCTGGCTCCACCACGCGGGACGGACCGCACGCCGGTGTTCCAGGTGCTCACCGAGTTCCAGTCGGACGAGCCGTTCCGTCTCGACCTCCCGGGTGTCGAGGCGGTGGCCCTGGACGCGGGCCCCGACAAGGCGCTGACCGACCTGACGGTGTACTTCACCGACCGGCCGGAGGGCATCCGCTGCCATCTGGAGTACAACGCGCAGCTGTTCGACCAGGTCACCGTCGACCGGTTCTTCACGGTCTTCCGCGACCTGCTGACCGCCGCCGTCGAACGGCCGGGCACGCCGCTCTCCCTGATCGCACGGGTACCCGCCGAGGGCGACGAGGTCCCGGAGAGCTGGGGCAGAGGCCCCCTGCGTCCGGTCCTCGACACCACCGTCCACGACTGGGTGGCCCGGCAGGCGGCCGAGAATCCTGGCCGGTCCGCTGTGGTGTGCGGAGACGTCGCGTTGACGTACCGGGAGCTGGACGAGGGAGCGGAACGGCTCGCGGCGGCGCTCACCGAGCTCGGGGCGGCCGAGGGCCGGGCGCCCGTGGTCGCGGTCTGGCTGCCCCGCGGTGCCGAGTTCGTCACCGCCCTGCTCGCCGTCGTGCGGAGCGGCTGCGCCTATGTGCCGCTCGATCCGTCGCTCGGCGCCGTCCGCGCCTCTCAGGTCATCGCCGAGAGCGGCGCCCGGCTGGTGATCAGCGCTCAGGACGAGGGTCGGGAGCTGCGACTGCCCGCGTCGGTGAGGGTCGTCGGACCGGACGCCGTACCGACCGGAGACACCGGACCCGGCACTCGCCCGACACCTGGTGGCGGCGTCTCGTCCCCGTTCGCCGTCATCTACACCTCGGGCAGCACCGGCACGCCGAAAGGGGCCGTGCTCAGCCACCGTTCCATCGTGGACCTCTGCCAGTGGCACCACGCGCGCTTCGAGCCGACCGGCGCATTCCGCGGCGCCGTCGTGTGCAGCCAGAGCTTCGACGCCTCCCTCATGGAGATCTGGCCGGTCCTGACGGCGGGCGGCACGCTGGTGGTGGCCGACGACGAGGTCCGTCGCGATCCGCTCGCCCTGGCCCGGTGGTTCGCCGACCGGGACATCACCTTCAGCATCATGCCGACGGCCCTGGGGGAGGAGGTGCTCCGGCTGCCCGCGGCCGATCAGCCTCCGCTGCGTCATCTGCTGATAGGCGGCGAGATGCTCCGGAGCCGCCCGAGGCCCGAGGCGCCCTACGAGACGTTGAACGTCTACGGTCCGACGGAGGCGACCGTGCTCTGTGTCGTCGACACGGTCCTGCCCCCGGCCGACGACGCCGTCACGGACGAAGGGGCGGACACCATCCCGATCGGCCGTCCCGTCGAGAACGTGACCGTGCGCGTCGTGGACACCTCGGACAAGCCGGTCCCCATCGGTGCGGTGGGGGAACTCCTGGTCGGCGGTCCCGGCATGGCCGAGGGCTATCTGCACCGGCCGGATCTCACCGAGGAGAGGTTCGCGACCTGTCAGGAAGACGGAGAGGACGCCCGCTGTTACCGAACGGGTGACCTGGTCCGGTGGACGGCGGACGGACGGCTGGTGTTCGTGGGCCGTACCGACGACCAGGTGAAGATCCGCGGATTCCGGGTGGAGCCGGAGGAGGTGGCGCAGGTGCTGGGCCGCCTCGACGGCGTCCGGCAGGCGGCAGTCATCAGCCGGCGCCGGACCAACGGCGAATCGGTTCTCGCCGCTTATGTGGTGCCCACCGAGCCGGACTTGGGAGATGCGGCGGAACAAGAGCTCCGTACGGATCGATGGGCCCGCGAGCTGAGCCGCCGCCTGCCGGAGTACATGGTGCCGCGCACCTGGTGCACTCTGGCCCGGCTGCCGTTGAACAGCAGCGGCAAGCTCGACCGGACGCTGCTCCCGCCGACCGCTCCCCTCGCCCCGGCGCCCATCGATGAGGTTCACCAGCCCGAAGGCCCGCGGCCCGTGGCTGTTGCCCTCACCTCTGTGGAGAAGGGGCTGCGTGACCTCTGGGCGGCAGAGCTCGACCTCACCGATGCGGAGGTCGACCCGGATGCCTCCCTCTTCGACCTGGGCGGGCATTCCCTGACCGCGATGAGGCTGGTCAACCGGATCCGGGAGACGTGGGGCGTCGAGTACCCGTTGACACGCCTGTACCAGCAGCCCACGCTCCGCGCCCTGACGGAGTTCGTGGACGAGGGCCGGTCGGGGCGGGTGGTCCGCCGCGGTCCGGCCACCGAACAGCAGACCCGCTTCGCCACCCTGCACTCCCGCCACGCCAGGCCGCAGGTCTTCAATGTGGCTCTGAGCATCACCTTCTCCGGCCGGCTGGAACCCGGAGCCCTGCACGACGCACTGGAGAACCTGGTACGGCGTCACGAGTCCCTGCGGACACGGCTGGTACGCGAGAGCTCCGGCACCTGGCGACAGGAGGTGCTCGAGTTCCGGCCGTTCGACCTGCCCGTCGAGGACCTCACCTCGCAAGGGGAACCGGAACGGCAGGAACAGCTGCGCCGGCTCACCGAGCAGGCGACGGAGACCCCCCTCGACCCCTTCACGGGAGACGTCCTCTCCGCCCGTCTGGTGCGCACCGGTGCCGAGGCATGGGTGTTGCTGTTCGTGGCGCACCACTGCACGTGCGACGGGTGGGCCCTGACCACTCTGCTGAAGGAACTCGCCGCCCTCTACCGTGCGGCTGCCACCGGAGCCGGGCACGGTCTGCCGCCCGCTCCACCCCAGCAGGTGGAGTACGCGCATTGGCAGGCCGCCCACCAGGAGGCGACCGACCGGCGCCGCACCGACTACTGGCTCGAAGAGCTGGCCGACGCCCCCTTCACTCCGGACCTGCCCCTGGACCGGCCGAGGCCGGACGCGCTGAGCGGCCGGGGCGGAGTCATCCGATTCACGGTACCCGCCGAGGTTCGGGCCGCTGTGGAACGGCTGGCAGCCCGGCGCTCGACCACACCCTTCGTGGTGGCGGCGGCCGCGCTCGGCCGACTGCTGACGACGAAGGCCGAACAGGACGACGTGGTGATGAACATTTCCTACGCAGGCCGGGAAAGCCGTGAGTTCGAGTCCCTGGTGGGCTGCACGGCCACGGGGTTCGCCCTGCGGGTCCGCGACGCGCGCTCCGGCTCCTTCGCCGAGCTGACGGACCGGGTCACGCGCACGACCGTCCTGGGCATGGAACATGCCATGCCACCACGCCGGGTGGCCCCGGCGATGCGGCAGCGCAGGGACATCCGCATACCGGACGGCCTGGCCATCGGCCTGGCCTACGAGAGTTCGCTGGACACCGGGATCGACATACCGGGACTCACCACCACGGTGGCGGAGATCGCGCCCTCCGCTTCCCGGTCGGAGTTCATCATGGTGCTGTCCCCGGCCGGCGACGTTCTGGAGGGAGCGGTGGAGTACTCGGCGGACCTGTGGGACGCGGCGACGGTCGAGGCGTGGTCGCGCGACTACGTGCGGCTGTTGCGGGAGGGAGCGGAGGAGCCCCTCACCGACGAGGCGGGGTGACATCCGCCCCTGAATGGGCGTTCGGACGGGCCGGTATGCCGATGGCGGAACCGGACCGCCCCTGGATTCCAGGGGCGAATTTCCGCGACGCCCTTTTGGGGTCGATACGAGTTCCACCCGGTCCATGATGCGGGGGCGGGCCTGGAGGACTCCTGATTCCTCCGGCGATGCTCCGTCCATCCGGAGAAGGGTCGGCTGACCAGGTGCGCGCATCGTTCGGGGCCTCGGTGACCTCCGAGGACCGTGCTGCCGCGCTCGCCAGGGGTTCGGCCGTGGTGTACCGGACCGAAGGCGTCCGCTACTGCGCCTACCAGGCTGCAAGGTGAACTGCAAGCGAACGGAGTGTGAACAGCGTTACACTTGGGGGTAGTTGGTGATCCTTCCCGGCGCCCTGTCACCTGCTTAGACTCCCCTCAAATCAGTGCGCTGCTCTGGGGGAATCGCATGTCACGTACAGCACGTTCGCATTCGATCGATGAGGGACAAGGGGCGGCCACACGCGGGGAGTTCGCCGGGCGACGGCGCGCTCTCGTGTACCTCGCGTCGGGAGTGCTGATGGCCGGCCTGGCCACGGCATGCGCCGACGGCAAGTCAAGTGCCGGTGGGGGCGGGCTGAGGGCGAGCGGCTCGACGACCGTCGCGCCGGTCGCCGCCGACGCGGCGGAGGCCCTCAAGGCGCAGGGTATGAACATCACCATCGCCACCCAGGGAGGATCCGCCGGCGGCATCTCCCAACTCGCGGCAGGACAGATCGACATCGCGCTCAGCTCGAAGCCGATCGCCGAGGAGGACCGGACCGCCCACCCCAAGACCGACTTCGTCACCACGCAGATCGGGTCCGACGCTGTCGGGGTCATCGTCACGAAGCCGGTCGCCGACGCCGGGGTCAAGAACCTCACGGCCGATCAGGTGCGGGGCCTCTTCGAGGGCAAGATCACCAACTGGTCCGAACTCGGCGGTCCGAAGCTCGATGTCTTCGTCTATGACAAGGAGCCCGGGCGCGGTACGCGCGAGGTTCTCGACAAGTATGTGTACGGGGACGAGAAGGCCCCGCCGCCGCCGGACTCCGACAACTTCGCGATCGTCGGCGGCAACCTGGAGACCCGCAACAAGCTGGAGTCCACCCCCGGGGCGGTCGGCCCCCTGTCCACCGGCTTCGTCGAGGGGCGGAACAAGCTCGCCGTGGTGACGCTGGACGGCATCGAAGCCAGCCCGGAGAACATCGCCTCGGGGAAGTACCCGATGAACAGGCCGCTGTACCTGATCACGAACGGCGAGCCGACGGGGGATGCCGAGAAGTTCATCGACTACCTGCTCTCCGACAAGGGGCAGTCGCTGCTGGAGCCTCACGGATACCTGTCGCTCAAGCAGATCGGGAAGTGATCGGTGACGATCACGGAGGAGAAGCGACCGGCGGCAGAACCCGGGGCGCAGCCGCGTCCTCGGCGGTCGGCCTGGGTGTGGGGATGGCTCTTCACCGGAGCGTTCTCCGTCGTCGCCGTCCTGCTGGCGCTCCTCGGCTACCTCGGTGAAGGTGTCGCGGGAGGTGACGTCGACTGGGCGGGCCTGCTGACCGAATCGTCGTGGAATCCCAGCGGTTCGGTCTTCGGCGGACTGGCGATGATCTACGGCTCGGCCGTCGTGTGTGTCATCGCGCTCGTCCTGGCGGTGCCCGTCGGCTGGGGAGCGGCCGTCGCGCTCTCGGAGTACGTACCCGGACGTACGGCTCGCGCTCTGCGTATGAGTGTGGAGCTGCTGGCCGCCGTTCCCTCGATCGTGTACGGGCTGATCGGTATTCTGCTCATCCGGCCGTTCGTCGGGAGCATCGCCGATGTGCCGGGAGGGGACAGCCTGCTCGCCGCGGGCATGGTCCTGGCTGTCATGATCATGCCTACCATCGTGGCGGTGAGCGTGGACTCCCTGGCCGCGGTCCCCGACCGCGACAGGGAGGCGGCCTTCTCGCTGGGGCTGACCCGCCGCGAAGTCATCCGCTCGGCGGTTCTGCCGAAGGCGCGGGCCGGTATGCGGGCGGCCGTACTGCTCGGCCTCGCGCGGGCACTCGGTGAGGCGATCGCCGTCTTCCTGGTGGTGGGAAGGGCCGACGGACGACTTCCCGGCACGCTCGACCAGCTGCTGAACTCGCTGGTGCGCCCCGGCCAGACACTGACGACGAAGCTGGCAGGACCGGAGCCCGTTCTGGCGGGTACCTCCGGCACCTACTTCGCCTCGCTGTGCGGTCTCGGGCTCGTCCTCCTCGCCCTGGTGGCCATGGCCACGGTGTGGGGGAACCGGGGGGCGTCCCGGCCCGTGAGGGTCGCACGGTTCCGCGGCCGGCGATCGGCCGGCCGGAGCCGCGTCCAGGTGGACCGGTTCGTCGCCGCCCTGCGGTTGAGCGCGCTCGCGCTTCCCGTGCTCCTGCTCCTGGGCATGTTCGCCGTGCTGGCGACACGCGGCAGCGCGGCCTTCGACCCTTCGTTCTGGTTCACTTCCGCCACCGGCGCGGCCGGTGGGGGCGTCAGTGACCAGATCCTGGGCACGCTGCTGCTGGTCGTCACCTGCGGACTCATCGCTCTGCCCCTCGGGTTCGGCGCCGGGGTCCTGCTGGGCGTCCACGCCTCCGCCCGCACCGCGCGGGTGCTCCAGACGCTGACGGTCGTCGTGGGAGGGACACCGACCGTCCTTCTGGGCCTGGCCGGGTTCGTGATCTTCTGCAGTGCGATGGGCTGGGGGAGATCCTGGCTCGCCGGAGCCTTTGTCCTGGTTCCGGTCGTCGTGCCGATGGTCGCGTTACCGACCTGCGCGCGTGTCAGGAGTCTCTCGCCGGAGATGACGGAGAGCGCGCTGTCCCTCGGGCTGACGCGCGCCCAGTACATTCGGTCCGTCGTCGTCCCGTACACCTGGCCCGCCACGCTGACCGGACTGCTGCTGGGGCTGGCGCGCGCGGCGGGGGAGACAGCGCCGCTGCTCTTCACCGCCACGGTCTTCTTCGGTGCGCCCGCGCTGCCCGGCGGCATCGTGGAATCGCCGGTACAGGCCCTGCCCACGCACATCTTCACCCTGTCCCAGGACTCCGGCGACCCCCAGGCCGTCGCACAGGCATGGGGGAGCGCCATGGTTCTGGTGCTCATCACCGCCGTACTGCTGAGCCTGGCGGTCGCGTTGCGCAACCGTTTCGAAGGAGAACGATGGACCACGTAATCACCGTGCGGGAACTGCGTGTGCGGGATCGGAACAAGACTCTGGTCGGGCCGGTCTCCTTCGAGGTGGAACACGGCTCGACCACCGGCCTGTGCGGACCGTCGGGCGCCGGCAAATCCACGGTGCTGCGTGCCCTGGTCGACCTCCTTCCGGCCGGGCTCACCAGAGAGGGCCGGATCGAAGTGGCCGGGCGCCCGGTCGTCTCGCGCAAGGGAGACGCGGACCTCAGGGCCAAGGTGGTCCTGGTTCCCCAGACGCCAGTTGTGTTCGGCGGCAGCATCCTGGACAACGCGCTGTTCGGGCTGCGCCATGTCATGCGCGCCCCACGCCAGGTCCTGGGTGACCGCGCGGAGCAGGCGCTGAAGGAGGCGGGTCTGTGGAAGGAGGTCCGCGACCGGCTGGACTCTCCCGCTCAGACGCTGTCCGCCGGACAGCGCCAGCGCCTCTGCCTCGCGCGAGCGCTCGCCCTGGAGCCGACCGCACTGCTCCTCGACGAGCCCACCAGTGCCCTGGACGAACGGAGCAGGGACACGGTGGAGGAGTCGGTGGCCGCGCTGCGCGGGCGCCGTACCGTGCTCCTCGTGTCGCATGATCCCGCGCAGGTCGACCGGCTCTGCGACCGTACGGTCCGGCTCGAACTGCCCGGTGCGGAGAGTCTCGTCGCCGTGCCCTCCTGACCCGCCCCGGGGTGAACCGAGCCCTGCCCGTGCGGCTGTCCGGCGCCCTGTCGGCAGCCGCACGGCGCCCTCGGCTCAGCAGGGGCGCGTACGGCCGGAGTCGGCGGTCTCCTGGGCCAGTACCGACAACTGGGCCAGTTCGGCAGCCAGACCGGACAGCGCCTCCGGCTTCAGCCGGTAGTACGTCCATCTGCCGCACGGTTCGGTCTCGACCACACCCGCCTCACGCAGCACCTTCAAGTGATTGGACAAGTTCGTCTGCCGAGCCCCGGTCTCCTCCACCAGGTGAGTCGTGCACAGCGACTCCCGGGCAAGCAGGGTGACGATACGCCGGCGCAAGGGGTCCGCCAGCGCTCGTAAGGTGTCACTGTCAACTGATGTCACCATGTGCTGATGTTCTCATGTCGATTGCCGCCGGGTCCACCGGTTCACGGGATCTCGAACGATTCCCGCACGGTGGCCTGATCGAAGTCCGAGGTCCGCACGGTCAGGGACAGAGCCACGGCCGCGGATGGGGCCCGTGCCGGCTGCGTGGCCGCGAGGGCCGTGGTGGCTGCGATGACGCACAGCCCGACGACGGCCTCGGCGCTCACCCAGCGGCGGAGGGCCCGCAGTGGCGCGCGGCCCCCGTCGGCCTGCGGACGGGCGAGCCGTTTCGTCCAGCGCCATGACTGGTAGAGACCGGTCACCGCCAGGACGCACACACTGATGAACGCGATCCGGGAGAACCGCGTGACGGCCTCGGTGGGCACTGCCAAGGAGTGGGCCGACTGGGCCCAGGGCGTGAGCGCGGCGAACAGGAGGTGGAGCACGCTCTGGAGGAGGGCAAGTGCCGCAGTGCCCAGAGCGACGGACGGCCGACGTCCGGTCAGCGGGGACATCACGCCGACCGCGACCACGCCCCCGGCCGTGAGGGCTGCGGGAAGGAGAGCGGCGTCGGTGGCGAGGACGTGTGCGCAGGCGGACAGCAGGACCCCGGTGGAGGCAAGCCCCAGGCCGAGCGCCGGCGCGGGGAGTCGTCCCGTTGCGACGGGCATGATCGCGTGCGGGTGCCAAGGGCGGGCCTTGTGCGGGTGCACTGATCCATGTCCACCTCCTTCTTGACTCTCTCCGCGCTCTTCTTCGCGTGGGTTCGCGCAACTGACGTAGGGCGTCAGGGCGTCAGGGCATGGGGACGTGGGGCGTGACCCGCCCCTGGAGCGTCACGCCACTGTAACCAGTTGATTAGATGAATATCTAGACAGTCGCTGTTCCTCGCCCCTAGGCTCACCACGCCTCACACACCTCAGGGGGAGTCGGACGTGGCCAGAAGCAACACCCCAGTCAGCAGGCGGCAGTTGGTCCAGGGGGCCGCGCTCACGAGTGCGGCCCTGGTGGTGGGTGCGCCGTCCGCCGACGCGACGGGCCGGCCCACCCCCGGCGCACCCGTCGCCACGGCCGAAGGGGCGCAGTCGCTCAACTTCACCGAGGGCTCGGCAGCGATGGAGCCCGACAGGACGGTGACCAGTGCCTGCCAGTTCTGCAACTCGAACTGCTCCCTCTCCGTCGACGTACGGGCCGACCGCGTCATCGGCGTACGAAGTGGCGCCGACGACCCCGTACAGAACGGCAACATCTGTGTGAAGGCGCCGATGATGGCGGAGCTCGCGCACAACCCTCTGCGCCTCACCCACCCACTGATCCGTACCGGCGGCCGCAAGGGCTCGAAGGACTCCACCTTCCGGAAAGCCACCTGGGGCGAGGCGCTCGACGTCATCGCCCGGCAGTTGCTCGCCCTACGGGACAAGGGCGAGGCCGCCTCCATCGCGAACCGGACCACCGGCCGGTTGCCGCGGGGCACCGGCTCCCTGGTGGCCAGGCTGTTCACCCTGCTGGGCAGCCCGAACAACACCGATGTCGGGCCCGTGTGCAACGACGCGGGCGGAAACGCTCTCAAGGCGACCTTCGGCCTCGGCAACTTCACCAACGGGTACGGCACGGACGGCGCCACCGGCAGGGACGACCTGGGCTCGGCCGACTACTACCTCTTCCTCGGCACCAACCAGGCCGAGACCCACCCGGTCACCTTCGACTACCTGCTGCGCGGCCGCGCCCGCACGGGCGCCCGGCTGGTGGTGGTCGACCCGCGCCGGACCCCGACCGCCGCCGTGGCCGACGACTGGATCGCGCCCAAGCCCCACACCGATCTGGCCCTGGCTCTGGGGATGCTCCACCACATCCTCGACACGAACCTGCACGACCGCGCGTTCGTCGAGCGCTGGGTGGTCGGCTTCGCCGAACTCAAGGCCCACATGGCGGCCTCCCACTACACCCCGGAGTGGGCCGCCGACGTCACGGGTGTCCCGGCGGCGACCATCCGCCGCACCGCCCGCGACTACGCGAGCGCCAGGTCCGCGGCGCTCTTCTGCAACGCGGGGATCTCCCACCAGCTGGGCGCCTTCGACACGTACCGCGTACTCACCTTCCTGGCAGCCGTCACCGGCAACATCGGCAAGCTCGGCGCCGGCTGCAACTTCATGCACAACACCTGGCCCGGAGACCTCCACCTGCCGGCTCTCACCGTACGGACCCCGGATCCCGGCCAAGCCCTCCCCGTCGGCCCCGACTACTTCGCCGAGGCCGTACTCACAGGCCGGCCCTACCGCCTCAAAGCCCTCATCACACAAGGGAATCCGCTGGTCTCCTCGGCCAACACGGAGAGGGTGAAGGAGGCCTACCGCCGACTGGACTTCTACGTCTACACGGGTCTGTTCATGGAAGAGGCCGCCTACTACGCGGACGTGGTGCTGCCGGTGAGCTCCCCGCTCGAGTACGACGGGGTCTACATGCGGCGGGACGACCGGGCGATCCGCTGGCAGCAGGCCGCCGTACCCCGCTGCGGCGAATCCAGGCCGGACTGGGAGATCTGGATCGATCTGGCCCATGCGCTGGGCCGCAACGACAAGCGAAAGGGCTCCGCCTACTGGGCCGACGCGTTCCCGCGCGCCTGGAAGGACTACTCCGTCCTGTGGGCCGAGTTCGTGCGGCACACCCCGGGGGCGGGCGGGATGACGGAAGCGCGCATGCGCAGGCGGACCGAGCCCTTGCGCTGGCCCTGCCCCACACCGCACCATCCCGGCGTCAGCGCTCTCTACCAGGACCACCCGTCCTGGTACGAGGCCGCGGCATCGCTCGGCGGCGCCCCGGGGCAGAGATTCCTCACCCCCAGCGGCAAGATCGAGATCTACACCAGCGCGCTCGACCAAGGGCTCGCCGTCGCCGGACACCGGGCCCTCCCCGACTTCTACACCCATCCCGAAGTGACGGGCGCGCACCCGACGCTCGCGTACGAGACGCGTTTCGTCACCAGCCCGGTCAACCCGCAGGCCCTCACCCACCCCGTGAAGCTGGGCGTGAAGGGCAACGGGGACGTGCACCGCGGATACCCGCTGATGGGGATGACCGGCCGGCCCGGCGTGGCCCACTTCGCCACGGTCACCCACTGGACACCCACCGGCGCCCGGCTCAACGGGATCCGCTTCCTGCAGATCCACCCCGACACCGCCCGACGGCTGGGTATCGACGACCGCGACGAGGTCGTCGTGGAAAGCCCGCGCGGCAAGGTCACCGCCACGGCTCTGTACTGGCCCGGCATCCGCAAGGACACCGTGTTCATCCCGAACACCTTCGGCCCCGCCCAGCATCTCGCCGAAGACCTCGGGGGCACCCGGTACGAGGCCGTGAACGCCCTCGTCGACGACCGGTACTACGACAACCTCTCCGGACAGCAGGCGTACAAGTGTTTCGCCTGCCGGGTCACGAAGACCCCTTCCTGAGCCCTTCGGCCGGCCCGGCGCCGGCCCCGGGCAGGGGCCCGCCGCGCTGCCAGCTGGTTGCGCAATGATTAGACCGCTGTAAAACTGGGGCTGTGTCAAGCCTGGAAGTAGTTACGTCAGCGCCCTGCTGCCCGCCCGTCACCGCCGCGCCACTGGAGGCTGAGCGGGCCTCGGACATGGCCAAGATGTTCAAGGCGCTGGGTGACTCGATCAGGCTCCGCCTGTTCTCGATGATCGCGTCGGCCGCCGGTGACGAGGTCTGCGTCTGCGATCTGACGGGCCCCTTCGACCTTTCCGCCCCGACGATCTCGTACCACCTCAAGATCCTGCGCGAGGCGGGTCTGGTGACCTCCGAGCGCCGCGGCACCTGGGTCTACTACCGGGCCCGGCGCGACAAGCTCGGCATTCTCTCCGGACTCCTCGCCGTGGACACGGTGCCCGAGGCCTGCGCGGTCTGAGCCCGCGGAGCCCCTTCCTCGCACCGACCGGGCGCCGCCCTCAGACGCGCGAGACGATGCGCGGCGACCCCGCGGTTCCGGTGGCCGACCCGGACGGCTGGGTCTCCCGGGACGGCAGAGGGCGGTCGTCGGCGCAGGCGCACGGCCGGAGCCAGCCGCGATCGACGGCGTTGGCTCCGGCCTCGAACCTGCTGCGGGCGTCCAGGCGTTCCATCAGGTCCGCGATCATGCGACGGGCGGTGCGCAGACCGACTCCGAGCTTCTTCCGTACGGCGTCGTCGGTCAGTCCCTGGCTCATCAGGCGGAGAATCTCCTTCTCCATGGGGGTGGGCCGGTCCTGCGCATCACCCCCGCACAGGGAGTCCAGTGGCCTCATGGTCTCGCAGAGGCGCTCGAAGAGCGCCACCAGGCCCGTCAGGAACCCCGCCCCGCTGACCTGGACGGCCCCCGCCGCAGGGTTCCTGGGATCTATGGGCACCAGAGCGGTGGCGCGGTCGTAGACGACGAGCCACATCGGCAGCGTCGGAACCGTACCCACGCGTCCGCCGTCGCGCGCCAGCCAACGGGCGTAGCCGAGGGCCGCACGGTCGTTGTAGACGCTCTCCAGATGGATGTTCCAGACGGAGAGGCCGCGCTCCAGCATGTGCTGGTCGAGGGGGCGCCGCGCGAGCAGAGCCTCCTCCTCGACGGTCTCCGCGGGCAGCAGGGACATGCATCCGACCGTCGCCCGGCCGGCGAGCCGCTCCATCCGGGCCAGCACCGCGGCCTGCGATTCCAGACGCTCCCAGCCGGAGTGTGACGTCGACGGCTGAGCGACCTCGTACTCCTCGGCGAGCTGTTCGACGGCGTCCTTGATGTCGGCGAACTCCTGCTGTTTGCTCATGATCTCGGCCTGCCGCTGCTGGAGCAGGGTTCGCAGGGCGAGAGAGGGCTTCGCCGGGACGAGCGTTCCGCCGAGGGGGCGGAGCAAGGAGAGTTCCAGGAGCCGGTCGACGCTGCGTCGGATGTCGTCCCGGGGTGCGCCGAGACCGCTGAACAGGTCCTCCGGCGAGCAGCCGGGCCGCCCGAGTGCGAAGCGGTAAACCGCATGTGTCAGGTCGTCGAGTCCCAGCGGCTGCGACATCCGCCCCCCAGATGTGCTGGTGCTTCGAATGTCTTGAAGTTAGCACGGTCGGGGGCCAGTTGGGCGATCAGAATCGGCCGATGGCGCGGGGGCGACAGGTAGTTGCCGGGCAGCTTGCTGCCTCACCGGGAACTTTCTTCACCGGGGCACGACCCCTCAGTATCTTCCCGATTGCCACTGGCGTTCGACGCCGACAACCATGGGGAGACGCGTTGAGTTCTGTCGAGACCGACCCGCGACTGAAGGCCGAGAGTGTCACGATCAGGCCCCTGACCGCCTTCCGGAAAACCGTTCAGGTCCTCGGCTCCAAGAGCTACTCCAACCGCTACCTCGCCCTCGCGGCGCTCTCGGGCGAGCCGACCGTCATCGAGGGTGCTCTCGTCTGTGACGACACCCGGTATCTCGCCGATGCGCTGACCCGGTTCGGCCATGTCGAGGTGGAGGTCGACGCGGCGGCGGAGCGCATCACCGTCACACCGACCGGCCGCGCCATGCGCGCCCCGGAGGAGGACGTGTACGTCGGCGCGGCCGGCACCCCGATCCGTATCCTCATCGCCATGGCCGGGCACGCCGAGGGCACCACCGTCCTCACCGGGACCCCGCGCATGCAGGAGCGGCCGATGGGCTCCCTGCTCGAAGCGCTGCCGGGCCTCGGAGTGACGGCCGAGGCCGTGAAGGGCAACGGCAGCCCGCCCGTCCGGGTCACCGGTCCGAGTTTCCGCGGTGGCTCGACGCGGATCAGCGGGGCGGTCAGCTCCCAGTTCACCTCCAGCCTGCTGATCAACGCCACGCGCGCCGAGCAGGACACCGAGGTCCACGTCATCGACGAACTGGTGTCCAAGCCGTACGTCGAGATGACGATCGCGGCCCTCGCCGAGATGGGCGTCGTGGTCGAGCGGGACGGCTACACCCGGTTCGCCGTCGCCGCGGGCCAGAAGCTGCGCGGCGGCACGGTCCAGGTGGAACCCGATGCCTCCGGCATGTCCTACTTCCTCGCGGCCGCCGCCGTCCTCGGCGGCACCGTCACCATTCCCGGCATCGGCAAGGGATCGCACCAGGGGGACGTCGGCCTGGTCGCCGCTCTGACCCGGATGGGATGTACGGCGGACATCACCGACGACTCCATCACCCTGACCGGCGGCGAACTGCGCGGCATCGACATCGACATGGAGACGATGCCGGACGTGGTCCCGACACTCGCCGTCGTCGCGGCCTTCGCCGAAGGCACCACGCACATCAGCAACATCGCCAGCCTGCGGATCAAGGAATGCGACCGGATCGCCGCCGTCGCCACCGAACTGCGCAAGATGGGCATCACGGTCGAGGAGCACCCCGACGCGCTGACCATCACCGGCGGCACGCCCCGCGGAGCCGTCATCGACACCTACGACGACCACCGCATCGCCATGTGCTTCGCCGTCGCCGGACTGCGTACGCCGGGGGTGGTGATCAAGGACCCGGGGTGCGTCGCGAAGTCCTTCCCGACCTTCTGGCAGAAGCTGGACACCCTCGCCGGCCCGACCTCCAGCACCCTGTGAGCGCGGCGCGACCGGGCATCCTGCTGGTCCTCGACGGATGGGGGCACGCGGAACCGGGCGAGGCCAACGCTCTCACGGCGGCCGACACCCCCTGTCTCGACCGGCTGCTCGGCACCCCTTTCGCCGTTCTCGCGGAGGCGTCGGGCAGTGCCGTCGGCCTGTTGCCCGGCACGGTCGGCAACTCCGAGATCGGACACATCGTCATCGGGGCGGGACGGCCCGTCCCCTACGACAGCGTCCTGGTCGAGGAGCGGATCAGCAGCGGCGCTCTGCGGTCGGACGAGACCCTGAGCGCCGCGCTGACGGGCGTCGCACGCACCGGTGGCTCGCTCCACCTGATCGGTCTGACATCCGACGGCATGATCCATGCCAATGTCCACCATCTGCGCGAACTGCTGCACATCGCAGCCCTGTTCGCGGTTCCCGAGGTCAGGATCCACGCGATCACCGACGGTCGGGACGTGGCGGACGGCACCGCCGCCACCTATCTCGAAACGGTCGAGGGGTACGCCGCGGAAGCGGGCATCGGGAGGATCGCCACGGTCACGGGCCGTGGGTACGCCCTGGACAAGAGCGGTGACCTCGCGCTGACCGAACGGGCGGCCCGCGCCATCGCCGACGGCGCGGGCCACTTCATCGGTGAGCCGAAGGAGGCTCTGTCGACGACCGGACGCGGCGAGGAGTGGGTGGAGCCCAGCGTTGTCACCGGCGGTGACGGTGCGCCGGCCGGCCCGGTCCGGGACGGTGACGTCGTCCTGTTCACCAACTTCCGCAGCGACCGCATCCAGCAGCTCGCCGATCATCTCCACCGGGATCTGGCGGCCCGGGGCGTGACCTTCCTCAGCCTGGCCCAGTACGACACGGACGCGGCCATACCCGCGTTGGTCCACCGGGCCGACGCCGGGGGAGGGCTGGCCGCCCGGCTCGCGGAGATGGGTCTGCGGTCGGTGCGGATCGCGGAGGCCGAGAAGTTCGAGCACGTGACGTACTACCTCAACGGCCGGGAGGCCGCCGTGGCTCCGGTGGAGGAACACGTCAGGATCTCCGGTGCCACGCCGCCGGACTACCGGGCCGGACCGGAGATGAGTATCGGTCAGGTCACCGAGGCCGTCGGTTCGGCCGCCCGGCGCGACGACGTGCCGCTGGTGGTCGCCAACCTGGCCAACATCGACGTGGTCGGCCACACGGGGGACCACGCGGCCACCGTCCGGGCCGCCGAGCACACCGACCGCGCCGTGGAAGCCCTGTGCCGGGTCGCGAGCGAGACGGGACGCTGGGTCCTCCTGGTCGGTGACCACGGCAACGCGGAGAAGATGCTCACCGAATCCGACGGAGTCCGCCGCCCCTACGGCGGTCACACCACCAACCCCGTACCCGCCGTGCTCGTCCCGGCGGAAGGGCAGCAGGTGGACCGCCCGCAAGGGGCCGCCACGCTCGCCGACATCGCTCCCAGCGTGCTGTCGCTCCTCGGGGTCGGCCCGGCGCCCGCCATGACCGGCCGCGCGCTGTGGTGACGGTACGTCCCCAGCACGGAGAGAGCACCAGAACATGCCTGATCCGCCACCAAAGGAGGCACGTTGATGACTTCCCGGCCGAGACTCGCCCTCGTCGGTGACCGCAGCGATCGTGTACCCGCTCACGCCAAGTTCGACGAACTGGTTCCGCACTTCGGGGTGGAGGTCGACTGGCTGCCCAGTGCGGCGGTGACCGACGCCGTCGCCGACTACGACGGGATCTGGGTGATACCCGGCTCTCCCTACGTGAGCCAGGCCGGCGCCCTGCTGGCCATTCGTACGGCCCGTACGGCAGGCATCCCCTACCTGGGAACCTGCGGCGGCTTCCAGCACGCGCTCATCGAGTACAGCCGTAACGTCCTGGGGATCAGGGACGCGGAGGACGTCCAGTACGACGCGGATGCCACGACCCCGCTCATCGTCCCGCTGGCCTGCTCCCTCGTAGGGGAGACCGCGCCGCTCCACTTCGCCGCCGACAGCCGACTCGCCTCCGTCTATCCGGGGCGCGAGTCCGCGGTGGAGACCTATCACTGCAAGTACGGTCTCAACCCGGCCTACGAGAACGAGCTGCGGTCCGGTCAGCTCCGGATCAGCGGCTGGGACGCGGAGAAGGCGCCGAGGGCTGTCGAACTGCCCGGCCACCCCTTCTTCATCGGCAGCCTGTTCCAGCCCGAACTGTCCTCCACACCGACCGACATCCACCCGCTCATCAGGGCCTTTCTGGCGGCCGTCAGCGTGCGAGCCGGAGTGCGGGAACGCGGTCCGGTGGCTGTGGGGGAGTGAACCCGACCGTTGCCATTGACACGACGATCACGCTGATTCGATACTTGTTTAAGTAAGTGTTCATCGAATCAATGATCGGAGAGCAGCGGACATGAGCAGTGATCCGTCCGACGCATCTGAGCAGAAGCCCGTCGGTGGCTTCATCACGGAACCGCTCGTGTCCGCGGCGGCCACCACCGGTGGCTGCTGCGGCGAGCCCGCCGATGCCACGGGCGCGGTTCCCGGCGGCCAGGGCAGCGGTTGCTGCGGTGAGCCCGTGAGCGAGCCGAAGGCCGAGCGCAGCAGCTGCTGCGGCGAACCCGCCGCCCAGACCCCCCGAAGCTGCTGTGGTGACCCCACGGCGGCAGGCTGAGGAAGACACCCTTCACATGACCGGGACGGCACACGACCAGGGGCCCACCGCGGCAAGCGGGCCGGCGGACTCCTTCGACACCGAGCGCGCCCTCGCCACGCTCCGCTCCCTGTGCGTCCCGGACATGGCCGGGCGCGCACCGGGCAGTGCCGGACACGACCGCGCCACCCGATTCCTGGTGTCGGAGCTGACCGGCAGCGGTCTCTCGCCCGTCCTGGAGCACTTCGCCATCAGCGGGGTGCTGCGTCTCTCGGCGCCGCCGTACTGCCGTGCGGACGGGCCCGAGGGCGTCCGCGATCTCGTCCACCGCGCGGAATTCGCCGAGCACCCCCGTTCCGCCCCGATGCCGGCGCCGGTCTCCGGCGTTGCCTCGGCGGAGCCCGGGCCCGGCCGGTGGGCCATCGTGCGAGGCCCGTCCCAGGGGCCCGACTTCGCGGAACTCGCCGATGAACTGACGGCACGCGGGGTGGTGGGCATCCTGGTGGCTCAGCACGCCGACGCATCCGGGTACCTCACCAAACGGGTCCAGGGCCCACCCCCCGTACAACTGCCGGTCGTGGCACTCCTGCCGGAGCTGCTCGACGCCGTCACCGACGCGGCCGTCACCGCCCACGTACCGCTGGAGCGGGTGCCCGCCGTCGGAGCCAACATCATCGCGACACTGCCGGGCCGCGCTCCGGACGCCCGCCCGATCCTCCTGTCGGCGCACTACGACGGGGTCGGATCCGACCCCGAACTGCACTTCCCGTGCGCCGGGGACAACGCCAGTGGCGCCGCCGTACTCTGCGAGACGGCCCGCGTTCTGAGCCGGGCCGAACCGCTGAGCCGCCCCCTGATCTTCGCGCTCCTGGACGCCGAGGAGATGGGCACCCTTGGGTCGGGACACCACGCCCGGCAGCTGAGCGAGGCGAAGGTGCGGCCCGACGTACTCAACATCGACATGGCCGGCAAGTTCAACGGCAAGGTGGCCGTGGAACTGGGGCCGGCCGACCCGCCGCCCGACGGCCTCATCGCAGCGCTCGATGCGTCCGGCCGGCACCTGGGCATCCCCCTCCACGCCGCTCCCGTCGCATCCGACAACCGGCGTTACGCCGCCTCGGGCTTCCCCTCCGCGGGCGTCGGGCTCGGCGCGGCGCACTACCACTCACCCCTCGACAGCCCGGAGCGGATCGAGCCCGACGCCCTGCGCAAGGCGGGACAGCTCACGCTGGCCACGATCCGTCATCTCGCCGCCCACGGCTGATCCACCGACCGTCCCCCTTCATCCTGAGGAGCCCCTCCATGGCGACCACGCCCCAGCAGTCCGTCTCGACCCAGCTCATCCAGCTCGCCCCGAGCGTCGGCGAGCACCACGCCGCCTTCTCCAAGAGCTACCAGGACTTCTTCGGCGCCGTCTTCGACCACGACGCCCTGGAACCCAAAACGCGTGCTGCCGTCGCTCTCTGCGCGGCCCTGATGCAGGACCGTGAGGAAACGGTTCGCTCCTTCCTCGCCGCCGCCAAGAAGCTCGGCCTCAAGAACGAGGAGATAGGCCAGATCGCCGGCATCGTCGAAGCGATGAAGCTGGACGAGCTCCAGCGCCCGGCCGTACAGGCGGTCGCGGCCGCCGCGAAGAAGGCCAACACCTGCTGCTGAACAGGCCGGCCGCCACGCCCACCAGCCCACTCCACCTCGACGAAGGACATCGGTAGTGCCTGAACCATCCACCCCCGTGACCGGCACCGTCGTGATGCTCGGTGGCCGCAGCGAGCGAGAGTTCGGCGTCGTCAGGGAGCTCGGATACCGGGTCGTGCTCCTGGACGAACGGATTCCGTGGCACTGCATGCCCTGGGTCGACGCCCACGTGGACATCGGCCTGGACGACTGGGGCGCGGTGGCGGACGCGATCCGCGACGAGCTCGGGGACGAGCGGCCCGCAGCGGTACTGACGCACACCGAGCCGCGTCTGCCGCTGATGGCGCACCTCGGCAGCCTGCTGTCCCCCGGCTCGCCGGGGCTGGACGCGGAGGCCGCGGCCAACTGCCGGGACAAGTGGCGCACGCGCACCGTCCTCGAAGCGGCCGGCCTGCCCGTACCGCGCTTCGCGCTCGCCACGAGTGAGGACGAGGCGGTGGCCGCGGCCTCACGCATCGGCTACCCCGTGGTGGTCAAACCCCGCGACGGGGCGGGCGCCTTCGGTGTCCGGTGCTGCTTCGGGGAAGCCGAGGTGCGGGAGGCCT
The DNA here is from genome assembly GCF_014650075.1 of Streptomyces microflavus. Taxonomy (GTDB): domain Bacteria; phylum Actinomycetota; class Actinomycetes; order Streptomycetales; family Streptomycetaceae; genus Streptomyces; species Streptomyces microflavus. Next base: position 181,687 of record NZ_BMUG01000005.1, read on the forward strand.
TCGGCGCGCTGGGCGGCTTCCTGCCCGACGGCCTGCCGGGGGCGCTGGTCGAGGAGTACGTCGACGGCCCCGAGTTCGCCGTACAGACCCTCACCCGCGGCGGAACCACGCAGCTCCTCAGCGTCTTCCGGCAGCGTACGACCCCGCCTCCCGTCTTCGTGGAGCTCGGCTACGAGCACCCGTGCGGCCTCGCGGCGGCCCACCACGAGGAGCTGGCACAGCTTCTCCAGGACACGCTCGACGCGCTCGGTCTGCGGGACTGGATCAGCCATACGCAGGTCCGGCTCGGCGCCGAGGGGTTCCGCGTCATCGAGGTCAACGCCCGCAGACCCGGCGGACGCCTGGTGGAGATGACCACCGCCGTCAGCGGCGTCGACATGGTGGAGGCCGTCACCCGCCAGGTACTGGGTCTGGAGCAGGCCCTGCCCGGTCCGGCCGTGGCCTTCGCCCGCTACACGAGCATCGTCTTCGACGAGCCGGGGACGGTTCTCTACGACGAGTTCGTGCCGGACGGGGAAGGCCCCGGCAGACCCGTCGTCGAGCTGGAGATCGCACCCGGCGAGACCGTACGGCCCAAGGAGGATCCCCAGGGCGGTGTCTACGGCCGCATCGTGGTGTACGGCGGGAGCGCCGAGGAACTCGACCGGGCGGAGCAGGACGTCCGCCGGGCTCTGGACCTCCAGGTGGTGTTCGGCGACGGCCTTGATCCTGCCCCGTCGGACAGCCGTGAATTCAAGTCGTGCTGCTGAGGTGCGCCCGATGATCCTCACCGACCCGGTCGGCCACCTGACCGGACAGCACCGGATCGAGATCCTGTCCACGATCCACGACGCCGACGCCGACGCGTGGAACAGGGTCGTCGGCCTGGCAGCCGGAAGCGTCTTCCACACCTGGCAGTGGCTCGCCGCCTTCGAGGACGCTCCGCCAGGAGAGTTCGAGCCCCGCCACATCGCCGCCTACCAGGGCGACGAACTCGTCGGGATCTGCCCCGCCTACCTGGTGCACGACTGCCCGCGCCTCTCCTACCTCGTCGAGCTGGGTGACTTCGCACCCACGGGACCGATACTCCTGGCACACAGCCTTGCCGCGCTGGACGGCGGCCCGTTGGCCGTGCCCGGACACGACGGCGCGGTGGACGCGCTGCTCCACGCTCTGGGGGAGGCGGCGCGTTCCGCCGGAGCCCGGGTCTGGGGTGTGGCCAACGCGTCGGCGGACCGGCTCAGCGGAAGGCTCATGCGGCAGGGCTTCGCCACCGCCCACATCACCACGTCCTACCGCTGCGCCACCGACGTGGAGACGGTCGAGGAGTACTGGGCCTTCGCCGAGGGGCACCGCCGCCGCAAGCTGGCCAGGGAACGCAGGCTCGCGGCGAGCGACCACACCGTACGTGACCGGCCCGCCGACACGGACACGACGATCCGTCTGATCCACTGCCTCCTCCAGGACCGCGACACCCCCACCGACGTCCTGCCCGCCACGTTCCTCCGGGCCATGCAGGCCAGGCTGGCGCCGTTCGAGCGGTCCATCACGGCCGTCGACGGCGCCGGACACACCGTCGGCGTCTTCGCCGGCTGGCAGTTCGGCCCGGTCTGGTCGATGTGGCTGGCCGGTCTGGACACCGAGCGCCTGCCGTCCTTCGTCCCGTACCGGGCGATGGCCGGCCGCATCGTCGAGAGCGCCGTCGCCACGGACGTCGCCACGGTCGACCTCGGCCGCTCCAACGGGATGGAGAAGCGCAAACTCGGTGCCCACCCCGTACCGCTCCACCTGGCGCTGAAGGCGGCCGACCGCGATGAGCAGGCCGCTCTGCACGCGTCCTGCCTGTGCCTGGAACAGCGTTGCCAGGGCCCGGAGGAGCAACTCGACATGACCAGGCGGTGCTGCTGATGAGCGCCGACATCCGTCCCGGTGTGGCCTGCCTCTCCGGGCGCCGCGTCGTGGACGTCCTCGATGCCCTCGACGTACACACCGTCCTGCTCGACGATCCCACGCCGCTGGAGCTGGCCTGCCGGGTCGACGTGCCCCTCGACATCGACCTCAGCGACTGGGCCGTGGTGGAGAGCGCGGTGAGCCGCATCCACGCCGGCCGGCCGCTCGAAGCGGTGTTCAGCGTGTACGACGCGCATGTGCCGCTGGCCGCCTACCTGGCCGCCCGGATCGGGGTACGCGGGCTCGACCTCTCAGCCGCCCTGGCCTGCCACGACAAGGCGCGCCTTCGGATGATGCTGGCCGCCGGCGGCGTACGGACGCCCGACTCCCTGGCGGTCGCCGATCCGGCCGATGCCCGGGCGTCGGCCCGGAGGCTGGGGCTGCCTGTCGTGGTGCGGAAGTCGGTCGGCAGGGGGCAGTTGCTCTGCCGCGATCCGGGCGAGGTGAAGCGGGCATCGGAGCTTCTCGGTCCCGGCGCGCTCCTCGTGGAGAAGTTCACCGACGGGCCTGAGTACGCCGTGCAGAGCTTCACCGTCGACGGGGTCACCGAGATCGTGAGTGTGCTGGCCCAGCACACGGGTCCGGGCCCGGGGCGGGCCGAGACCGGCTACGACCACCCCAGCGGTCTCGACCCGGTCCAGGAGTCGGAAGTGAAGGCCTTCTGCGTCCGGGCCCTGTCCGTACTCAACTTCGACCACGGTGTCTCCCACGTCCAGGTGAGGCTGACGGACGACGGGCCCGTCCTCGTCGACGTCGCCGCCCGGCCGCCCGGCGGGCAGCTGTGCGCCGCCACCGAACGGGTCAGCGGGATCGATCTGACGCGCGCGGCCGCGGAGATCGCGCTGGGACGGCCCGTCACACGCAGGCCGCCCACGGCGAGCCATGTGCTGTACCGATGTGTCGGCTTCGACCGCCCGGGCCGGATCGACTACGACGTCCGGGGCCTCGATTCCCCGGGCGTCTGGCTCGACGTCGAACCCGGCGACAGCGTCCGCAGCGTCGACGACCCCGAAGGCGGCAGCTGCGGCCGCATCGTGGTGTACGGCGACGATCCGGCGGAGCTGGAGTCCACGTACCACTCCCTCTTCCACTCGCTCCGACTCCGCGTCGAGCCAGACATCCAGTAGGTGATGGACCCTTGTCCACGCGCATTCTCGTGCTCGGCGGTCGGCGTACCGTTCAGCAGCTCCAGGAAGAGAGCGACTACGACGTCGTGTTCGCGGAGGAGAACATGACGCTCGAACAGGTCATGCTCGCCGACTACCCCTTGGAGGTCGACTTCGGCGACTGGGCCTCGGTCTCGCGCCAGGTGGCCGGGGTCCACGCCCAACAGCCGATCCACGCCGTCGTCACCGGGGTCGAGCGTCTCGTTCCGCTGGCCGGCCGGTTGCGGGAGGAGCTCGAGCTCGACCACGGCATCACCGAGCGGGCGGCCCGGAACTGCATCGACAAGGCGGCCACCCACCGCCTCCTCGAAGGGGCCGGAGTTCCGGTGCCGCGCACCCGGGTCGTGAGCGGAGCGCAGGAGGGCGGCGAGGCGGCCGAAGGGCTCGGTCTGCCCGTCGTGGTCAAGCCGCGCGACGCGTCCAGCGCGGCCGGGCTGGCGTACTGCGACACCCGCGCCGAGGTCGAGCAGGCCATCGCAGGAATCCTTGCGGGCGGCCGGGACAGCGCTCTGGTCGAGGAGTACGTACAGGGGCCGGAGTTCGGTGTCTTCGCCGCCCGTACGGCCGGAGCGACCCGGGTCCTGTGGGTGGTCGAGGGCGAGGTGGGGCCGCCGCCGACCTTCGTCAAGGTGGGCGGCCACTTCCCCGCCAGGCTCGGCGAGGAGAACAGGCGGGAGCTCGACCGGCTGGCGGACCTCGCTCTGACCGCGGTCGGCCTGGACGACTGGGTCGCGGCGCTCCAGTTCACCCTCACGGCCGACGGCTGGCGGGCGGGCGAGATCAACCCCCGTGTTCCCGGCGGCCAGGCCGTCGAGATGATCAGATCCACCACCGGCTGGGAGCCGAGTCTTGTCGCTGCCGAAGCCGCTCTCGGGCGGCAGGGGGAACCCCGGGCCGCCGACGCCGCCTGCGGCCTGTACCGGAGCATCGTCTTCGAGGAGGCGGGGCGCATCGACTACGACGCCGCTGCCATCGGCTCGCTCGGCGGACTCGAGTCCTCGCATCCGCCCTTCGTCGAGTTCGACGTCGCACCGGGCGAGCCGGTGCTGCCGGTCGGCCACCCGCGCGGCGGAGCCTTCGGCCGTATCGTGCTGGCCGGCGAGAGTCCCGAGCAGCTGGAGCGGGACCTCGCACGGGTCACGGAACAGCTGGCAGTCCGGCTGGCGGACGAGCAGGTCAACGAAGGTTCCGTGGACCGGGCGCATACCAGCTGCTGCTGACAACTCCCATCGGAGTCAGACCACTTGACGCTCCCGAGGCTCCGTGATTCGATACTTTTGAAAGTATCGAATCAGCGAAAATGAGAAGGGAGATGCCATGGCCGACGACATGATCGGATCCGGCTGCTGTGAGACCAGCGGCAACGAGGACGTCGCGGAAGACGGCACCGAGTGCGGCTGCGCCTGCGCCTGCTGCGACTAGTCCAGCGGCATGACGGCGGGCCGCACCCTTCCGGGTGTGGCCCGCTCGGACCGACTGCCCGAACCAACTACCAAGAGGGGGCTCGACGTTGAACGACTCGCTACGCGCGCTGCGCTTCATCTATGGCTACCCGCTGCGCTACCGCCGCGAGATGACCATCGCCACCGTGGTCATGTTCCTCGGTCTCCTCGGCAACATCGCCGTGCCACTCCTGACGCGGTACGCCATCGACGTCGGGGTACTCGGCGGAGCGACAGAGACCCTGCTCTACACCTCCCTGGGCGTCCTGCTCGCCGGCGCGGCGACCACCGCCCTGCTGCACTTCGGCAAGCGCATCAGGTTCTCCGTGGCCAGCAAGGCCGTGAACGACCTGCGGGAGGATCTCTTCCGCAAGCTCATCCACCTCGGCCCCGCCGACATCGCCGAGGCGTCCGGCGGCCGCGCGCTCACCCGCCTGATATCCGATGCCGTCTCCGTCCGCGGTCTCACCAACGGTGGTCTGCTGGAGCTGCTCAACCAGGTGCTCGTCACGCTCACCATGCTGGCCACGGCCATCGTCATCGACGCGCGCACCACGCTGCTGGCCGTCATCCCGATGGTCTTCGTCATCATCGGGAACTTCACCGTCCAGCTCCGCCTGCAGAAGGCGTTCACCGAGCTCAAGAGCCAGTTCACCAAGCTCCTGAGCGGGGTCGGCGAATCCCTCGCCAACATCAACGTCGTCAAGTCCTACGGCCGCGAGTCGGACGCCTCGGGCCGCCTGGACAAGGTCAACCAGGCGCACGCGGCGCGTGACGGCCAGATGAAGCGCACGTACAGCCGGTGGGAGGCGATCCTCAACGTCATCGGCGGTCTGCCCACCCCGATCGCCCTGTGGGTCGGCGGGCAGGGAGTGCTCAACGGCACCAGCACGGTCGGCGATCTCGTCGCGGTCGTGGCCCTGGTGATGATGTTCCAGATGAGCATCCACATGCTCGCCATGCACACCAACGGGGCCTTCCGGAGCGTCGTGACCGCTCAGCGCCTCCTGCGCGTCATGGACGCCCCCTCCGTCATAGCCGGCCACGACGGCCGCACCGACGTCCCGGCCATCGGCACCGTCGACATCCGGGGCATCGACGTCGACATCGCCGGTCGCCGTGTTCTGGACAACGTCGACCTCCACGTGGAGCCGGGCGCCGTCATCGCCCTGACCGGCCCGACGGGAAGCGGCAAGTCCACGCTCCTCCACGTCCTGGCCCGGCTGCGCGACCCGGACGGCGGCACCGTCACGTACGACGGCGTCGACGCCCGCGCGTACGCTCCCGAAAGCCTGCGCCGGCACATCGTGTGCCTGCCGCAGCGGCAGTGGGTCTTCGAGGGCACCCTCGCCGAGAACGTCCACTTCGTACGGCCCGAGGCCACGGACGAGCAGGTCGCGCAGGCGGTCACCGCCGCCGGCCTCTCGCACATCCCGCTGGACCGGCGCTTCGGCGCCAGCACCCTGGACCTGTCGGCGGGGGAGCGCCAGCGCATCGGCCTCGCCCGGGCGTTGCTGGTCAACCCCGACATCCTGCTGCTCGACAATCCGACGGCGAACCTGGACGCGGAGACCGAGGCCGCACTGCTGCAGACCATCCTCAAGGTGCGCAACGGCCGCACCCTGATCATCGCCTCCCAGCAGCCCGCGGTCACCCGGTACGTCGACCGCACCGTCAGCCTCGCCCTCCCGGAAGTCCCGGCGCAGGCCGTGGCGTCGCTCGCCGGGGCGGCCACCCCAGAGGGAGGAAAGGTTTCATGACCGTCACCTCGCACGAGGCACCTCTGGAGGGCAAGGAAGCCCGGCAGGCCCTGCTGAAGGCGGCCCGCAGATTCCTGCCCTACCTGCGGCCCCACTGGTTCTGGCTCAGCGTCGCCACGCTGATGGCCATCCTGAACTCCATCGCCACCATTGCCGTCATGTACACGGTGATGGCCGGTATCGGACAGATCGTCATCGGTGACATGAGCGCCGTACGGTCCACCGCCATCAACCTCGTCGTCCTGACCGTGGCGGAGAACATCATCCGGATCATCTACAACTCGGCGATGATCCGGATCAACGAGAGCCTGTCCGTCACCATCCGCAACGACCTGGTCGTACGCCTGCACAACGTGCAGCTGTCCCGGCACGTCTCCCAGGCCAGTGGCGAATGGGTCACCCGCGTGCTCTTCGAGGCGAACCGGTTCCGCGGCTTCCTCACCAAGTCCCTGATGGAGGTGGCCAACAGCGTCATCTGGTTCCTCGCGTTCGCCGTCTTCCTCCTCGCCCTCAGCCCCCTCGTGGCGCTGCCCACCCTGGTCACCATCCCCCTGATGGTGTGGATCGCGGTGGTGTGGACCAAGCGACTGCGTCCGGACACCCGGAAGCAGCGCGAGAGCTGGGACCAGATGGTGGGCTACCTCGACCAGCGCATCGAGGGCCTGGCCGACATCCGTTCCTTCGGCCAGGAGGAGGCCGTACTCGCCGACCTGCGCGCGCGGTCCGAGGAGTACAGCACGATTCACAACCGGCTCTCGCGCAAACGCCTCTGGCTCACCTCCCACCTGGGGTTCAGCGTCTTCCTCGCCCTGGGCCTGCTGATCTTCTTCGGCGGCCTGCAGATCATCAACGGGCACCAGCTCGGCTCGGGCTTCTTCTTCGACATGGCCGCCGGCATGATGCCCATGACCTGGATGCTGATGGGCACGGACACGATGATGGCGTCCATGGGCATGGCGTCCGGCACGGCGCTGGCCGCCGGCACGCTCGCCGCCTTCGCCCTCTTCGTCAAGCGCATGCTCAACCCCGTACGTGACCTCGCCCACCAGCTCGGACAGTCGTCCGACATCGCCACCTCCGCACGCCGCATCCTGGACGTCCTCGACCTGGAGGAGGAGCGGAGCGGCGCAGATACCCTGCCGCCCGTCGAAGGCTCCGTCGCCTTCGAGGACGTCACCTTCGCCTACGGCGACGGCCCCGACGTCCTCCACGGCATCACGCTGCGCGCGGAGCCCGGACAGCACATCGGCATCGTCGGCACGAGCGGCGCCGGCAAGAGCACGCTGATGCAGCTGCTGGTCCGGCTGTACACACCGACCGGCGGCACGGTCAGCATCGACGGGCACGACCTGACGGGCATGAGCAGCGCGTCCGTCCGCTCGCAGGTGCTCCTCGTCACTCAGGAGGCACAGCTCTTCGACGGCACCGTCACCGAGAACATCCTCTTCGGGCAGCCCGGCGCCACGGAGGAACAGGTGATCGACGCCGCGAAGACCCTCGGGGCGCACGAGGCCATCATGAGCCTGCGCAACGGTTACGAGACCCGCGTCGGCGAGCGGGGCTCCCGCCTATCCGTCGGTGAGCGGCAGCTGATCGCCCTGGCGCGGGCGATGCTCGCCGACCCCCGCGTCATCGTTCTGGACGAGGCGGTCTCCAGCGTCGACCCGGCACGTCAGCGACTGGTCCTCTCGGCGATACGCCGCCTCCTGGAGGGCCGCACGGCCGTCGTCGTCGCGCACTGGCTCCCCCTGGTGGAAGACCTCGACCAGGTCTTCGTCATCGAGGACGGACGGATCGTCGAATCCGGCCTGCCCGTCGAGCTGTTCACCGCGGGCGGGCGGCTCACCGAACTGTGCGACGCCCAGGAGGGCCGCACCCCCAGGAACACCCCCGGAAAGGACAACGCCCATGTCTGACACCAACCTCGGCAACATGTTCTGGAACGCCACCCAGCAGACCCCGACCGCGACCGCCGATGAGCCCAAGAAGGCCTCCTCGTGCTGCGGGCCGAAGCCGGCTGCCGAGGCGGCCCCGGCAGAGCCGAAGAAGGCGTCCTCCTGCTGCGGCCCCAAGCCGGCCGCCGACTCGGCCGCCGCGCCGAAGAAGACGTCCTCCTGCTGCGGGCCCAAGCCCGCCGCCACGACGGAGACCGAGGGCGCCGCGGCCCCCAAGAAGTCGTCCTGCTGCGGCTGATCACCACCGTACGAACGTCCCGAGGAGGACACATGACCTGGCGCACGGCCCCCCACCAGCCTGACGGAGAGGCCACGACAGCGGCGCACCCGGCCGGGCCCCGCACCACCCGGGGGGCTGCGCGCCGGGCCGCCACCGCGACCGTGTTCCTGCTCGCCGCGGTCCTGACCGGCTGCGGCGGCACCACGGACGCCGCCGGCGGATCGACCCCCGCCGGCGACCTGGACGAGAACTGCCGGGCGGCCAGGTCCGACGCGGGCCTGGAGGTCACGCTCACCGTGGCCCCCTGCCCGCCCACCGGCGGGGGAGCGGCCGGGACGGCCGGTATCGCGGTGAAGGACGCCGACGGCAAGGCGGTACCGGGCGCCAAGGTCGAGATCAACCCCGAAATGCCCAACATGAAGATGAAGGGCGGGAACCAGACGGCACGCCCCAAGGGTGACGGCTATGAAGCCAAGCTCGTCCTGGGGATGGCGGGTGACTGGCGGATCACTGTCACCGTCACTCCCGCGTCGGGTGAAGCGTCCACCACCGCGTTCAACCTGACGGCGAAGGACTGATCCGTGCTGAGCAGCCGCGCACGATCGCTGCCCGCGTCCAGCACCGCGGCCCTGGACGCCGAGATCAAGGCCCGCATCGCCGACGGCGCCGACATCATCAACCTCACCGGCGGCGAACTCGACTTCCCTACCCCGGAGCAGGCGGCCGACGGCGCTCGGCGGGCCATCACCGAAGGCCTCACCCGGTACACGCCGGTCGCCGGTGTGCGGCCTCTCAGGGAGGCCATCGCCCGGCGCCTCTCGGAGCACTGGGGCTGCTCCTACGACGCGGCGCAGATCGTCACGACGAACGGCGCCAAGCAGGCACTCGCCCAGGTCTTCACCGTCCTGTGCGAGCCCGGCGACGAGGTGATCCTCCCGGCCCCGTACTGGGTCAGCTTCCCCCACATGATCGCTCTCGCAGGCGCCTTGCCGGTGACGGTCCCGACCGCCGGCACCGGCTTCAAGCTCACCCCCGATGCGCTCCGGGCTCACCTGACTCCACGGTCCAGAGTTCTGCTGCTCAACAACCCGTCCAACCCCACGGGCGTGGTCTACGAACGCTCCGAACTCCTGGCCCTTGCCCAGCTGGCCGTGGAGCACGGGCTGATCATCGTGACCGACGAGATATACGGGGACCTGGTCCACGCCGGTGCGTCCTTCACCAGCGTCGCCTCGCTCGGCCCGGACATCGCCGAACGGACCGTCACGATCGGCGGCTTCTCCAAGACGTACGCGATGACCGGATGGCGCATCGGATTCGCGGCGGCGCCCCTGCCCGTCGCCGCCGCCCTCAGGGCGGTGCAGGGTCACACCAGCTCCGCCCCCTCCTCGATCTCGCAGTACGCCGCGCTCGCCGCGCTGACCGACGGCACCGAGACCGAACTGGCCAGACGGGCAGCAGAGTTGAGCACCCGGCGCACGATCATGCGCGACGGGATCCTCAACCTGCCGCCCATCCGGCTGACGGCACCGCCGCAGGGCGGATTCTTCGTCTTCGCCGACATCAGCGCCCTCTGCGCACGGCCGGGCGACGACGCCGGCAGCGTCGCCCGAGACCTTCTGGAACACGCGGGCGTCGCGGTCATGCCCGGCAACGACTTCGCGGCCCCGGACCACGTCCGGTTGTCGTACGGGGTCGCCACCGAGGACATCGCCCGCGCCCTCGACCGCATCGGTACCTATCTGAAGTCCACCGGAACCGGAGTACACCATGGATAAGGCCACCATCTTCGAAGTCCGCGGGATGACCTGTGGAGGATGCGCCAAGCGCATCCGTACGGCCATCGAGACCGACCTCGGTGAGGACACCACGGTGACGGTCGACCACAGGAGTGGCCGAGTGACCGTGACCTCCCCGCACGACGTCACCCCCGAGGCCGTCCGGTCGGCCGTGGAGCGCACCGGGTACGAGTTCGCGGGAACGGCGGCGTGAGCCCCTCCATCCGGCTCACGCTCTACGCCGCCGTCCTCGTCGGATGTTTCGGCCTGGCCTGGCTGCTCGGCAGAGCCCTGCCACCTCTCTAACCCGACAGCCCTACCGAAGGAGACCGCAGTCATGGCCGGCACTGCCACGACGGCACCAGCCGTAGTCACGCTCGATATCGGCGGCATGACCTGCGGGGCCTGCTCGGCCCGCATCGAACGCAAGCTCAACCGACTCGAGGGCGTGACGGCTGAGGTCAACTTCGCCCTGGAGCGCGCTCACGTCAGTTTCGACGACCGACACACCGTCGACGAACTGATCGACACGGTCGGCAAGATGGGGTACAGCGCTGTGCTGCCCCCGCCGCCCGAGGCCGCGACCCCGTCGGCGGGACCCGGCGAATCGGCGGACGAGGCCGCTGACCGTGAACTGTCCGCCATGCGGCTGCGCATCCTCGTATGCCTCGCCCTCACGCTGCCGGTCATGGCCATGGCCATGGTCATGCCCCTGCAGTTCGACCACTGGCAGTGGCTGTCCCTCACGCTCGCGGCTCCCGTCGCCGTCTGGGGTGCCTGGCCCTTCCACACCGCGGCCTGGAAGAACCTCCGTCAGGCCGCCGGGACCATGGACTCCCTGGTCTCCATCGGAGTCCTCGCTTCCTTCGGCTGGTCGCTGTACGCCCTCTTCTTCGGCTACGCCGGGGTGACCGGCATGCAGATGCCGTTCCTCATGGTCCCGACGCCGGGGCAGGGCTCGCACCACATCTACCTCGAAGTCTCCACCTCCTTGACCCTCTTCGTCCTGGTGGGCCGGTACGCGGAGCACCGGGCCAAACGGAGGGCGGGAAGCGCGGTGCGGGCGCTGCTCGAACTCGGCGCCAAGGAGGTCACCGTCCTGAGGGCCGGTCAGGAGGTCGGCATCCCCGTGGGCGAGCTGCGCGTCGGGGACCTCTTCGTGGTCCGCCCCGGCGAGAAGATCGCCACCGACGGCAGCGTCGTCGAAGGTGCCTCGGCCGTGGACGTCTCCATGCTGACCGGTGAGAGCGTGCCCCAGGAAGTGGCCGAGGGCGACGCCGTCACCGGAGCCACCGTCAACACCAGCGGTCGCCTCGTGGTCCGCGCGGAACGCGTGGGGGCCGACACCCAGCTCGCCCACATCAGCCGGCTGGTCTCCGAGGCGCAGGCGGGCAAGGCCCCCGTTCAGCGGCTCGCCGACCGGATCGCGGCCGTGTTCGTCCCCGTCGTCATCGGCATCGCCCTGGCGGTCGCCGGATTCTGGATCGGAAACGGCGGAGGCGCGGCCGCCGCGCTCACCGCCTCGGTCGCCGTGCTGGTGGTGGCCTGCCCCTGCTCCCTCGGGCTTGCCACCCCCACCGCTCTGCTCGTGGGTACCGGACGTGGCGCACAACTGGGCATCGTCATCCGGGGACCGCACATTCTTGAATCGACCCGGCGTATCGACACCGTCGTCCTGGACAAGACCGGCACCGTGACGACGGGCCGGATGCGGCTCGTCGCGACGGCATACGCGGAGGAAACGGACCGCGACGAACTCCTCACGCTCGCGGCCGCCCTGGAGCAGGCTTCCGAACACCCCATCGCGACGGCGGTGACCGCCGCGGCCGCCGAGGTGGCACCCGTGCTGCCCAAGGTCGACGCATTCCGTGCCAGTGCCGGCTTCGGCGTGGTGGGCCGCGTGGGGGAGCGCGACGTGATGGTCGGCCGGCCGAGCTGGGTCGGCGAGCGCATGGAGATGCCGGACGGCCTGCGGAAGAGCCTGGACGACCTGGAGAACAGCGGCCGGACGGCGGTGGCGGTCGGCTGGGACGACGAGGTGCGCGGACTCCTCTTCGTCGCCGACGAGGCCAAGCCCACCAGCCGTCCGGCGATCGACGAGATGCGACGGCTCGGGCTGACGCCCGTACTCCTCACCGGTGACACCACCGGGGCGGCCCGACGCATCGCCGACGACATGGGCATCACCGACGTCCACGCCGAGGTGCTTCCCCAGGACAAGGCGGCAGTCGTCCGCCGCCTCCAGGAGGAAGGCCGCACCGTGGCCATGGTGGGCGACGGCATCAACGACGCCGCCGCCCTCGCACAGGCGGACCTGGGCATCGCCATCGGAGGGGGAACCGACGCGGCCATCGAGGCGAGCGACATCACCCTGGTCCGCGGCGACCTGCGGGACGCCGCCGACGCCGTACGCCTGTCCCGGCGCACCCTCGGGACGATCAAGGGCAACCTGTTCTGGGCCTTCATCTACAACCTGGCGGGCATTCCCCTCGCCGCGTCAGGCGTCCTCAACCCGATGATCGCCGCCGCGGCCATGGTGCTGTCCAGCATCTTCGTGGTGACGAACAGCCTGCGGCTGCGCCGCTTCACGTCCTCGTCGCAGACGGACGCCGGCCGCTCCAGGACGAGAACGGCTACGGCACCGGCCTCTCCCCGGGACCTCGCGGGCGTCTCGTGATCGTCCACTCCCTGGGGCTGCCGGTGGCTCTCGTCGACGTCGATCAGGCCATGAGCGGCGAGTGGCGTGACCACGAGCACCAGGTGGACGTGGTCAGGGTGCAGGACCCGCCCCACCACGCATGGCCATGGCTGAGGGAGGCGGGATTCCACCCGAAACCCCAGGTGATCATGTGGCGCGCCGAGGTACTGGAGTCGGAGGACACCTACCTCGCCGCCCTTTCCGGGAAGGACCGCTACGACATCCGCTCCGCCTACCGGCGGGCGGGCGAGGCGGGCCTCCTGATCCGTACCGAGACGCTGACCCCCGAACTGCTCGACCAGTTCATCGAGCTGTACGAGCGACAGGTCGCCGGCATGAGGCACGGGTGGGCAGTCGCCGTCCACCAGCGTGCCGACATCCTCGACGAGGCCGATACCTACTGTGCGGTCACGGTCCGCAGCGGCAGCACCTTGGTGGGAGCCTGCCTGGATCAGGACCTGCCGGATCGTCAGGAGATGCGTGCGCGCTTCTCGGCCGTGACACCGGGACAGCGGAGCGACAGTCTCTCCCGGGTCCTCTACTGGGAGACGATACGGGAAGCACGGCTGAGGGGGAGGCGCTGGGCGACGCTCGGCCGGGACGTCAACCTTTACGGGCACCTGGGCAACGCGGGGCTGTTCAGCTTCAAGTCGAGGCTCGGCTTCACGGCAGTGCCCGGCCAGCTGGTGGAGCCCGGCACCGGATCTCACCAGGCCGACCGGGTGGTCGGCTTCGCCGCCCTGTCCGATCCCGCGCTGCTGCTCTCCTATGCGGCTGTGGACGGGGAGGAGGCGGCCGTGTCGGCGCCGCTGCTGGGCAATCTGTTCAGTGCCCGGGAAGTGGACCCCCGCCCCTTCCGAGGAGCTGGGCTGGCAGGGCTGACTCTGCATGAAGTCCGTCCGCCCGCGTGAGCCGGGAATGCCGTACGACGTTGCGCGGCGCCCCTGCCGGATGAGCGGCGGCGGGGGCTCGCGGTCGGCCGAAGCCGGAGTTCACCAGTGGCCGGGTCACGCCTTTGCCGAGGCTGCGGAAAGTATGCGTCCCATCGCCGCGAGCGTTGCCGGATCGACCCGGTAGTAGATCCAGGTGCCCCGGCGCTCGGAGATCAACAGCCCCGCCTCCCTCAGCCTCCTGAGGTGGTGAGAGACCGTCGGCTGGGAGACTCCGACGTCGGACACATCGCAAACGCAGGCCTCGCCGTCCTTGTGCGATGCGATGGCTGACAGGAGGCGCAGGCGGATCGGGTCGCCGAGCGCCTTGAACAGCTGAGCGGCTGCTTCGGCCTCTTCACTGCTCAGGGGACGTTCGGAGAGCGGGGGACAGCACGACTCCACCGCACGTTCGTCGACGAACGGGGTCGTGGACAGTGCTCTCATCCTGTTCATGGCTCTATATTGACATATCTCGAATCAGAGTGGCAGTGGCAGGTGGTGACCGGCTTGGGTCTTTGTGATCCTGGCGCTCCCTGGCGCTCGAAAACACCTCTCTGCGGTGTACACGCGCCCCCGCGGAAGCACCCGTCCGGACGCCCCGGGCAGGCGCTCCGCCCCGGGCAGTGGCCAGGATGGAAGGGGCTTCCCACGTACGAGGGAGAGGTATGACCGAGAACCGCTCGGACAAGGTCGCACGCGGTCGGCCCCGGGAGCATCGGAATCCACTCCCCGGCCTGCCCGACCTGCGGCGGGTCGGGGCGAACCCGGACTTCTGGTACCCGGTCGCGCTCTCACGGAGAGTGCGCAGCGGGCGGGTGGCCGCCACCGCGTTCGCCGGGGAGCGCATCGCGCTCTTCCGCGGCCGGAGCGGTGCCGTCCATGCGCTGGAGGACCGGTGCGCCCACCGGCAGGTGCCGCTGAGCATGGGCGTCGTGGACGGCGAGACGCTCCGCTGCTGCTATCACGCCTGGGCCTACCGCGGCGACGGCCGCATCTCGCAGATCCCCTACCTGTCCAAGGGCGACGGCCGGCCGCCACGCGGCGTGCGCGCCTACCCGGTGCGCGAGGCCTACGGCCTGGTGTTCGTCTTTCCGGGCGACCCGGAGAAAGCGGCGGTCACCCCGCTGCCCGACGTACCCGGCTTCGCCTCGTCGAAGTACAGGACCATGACCTTCTCCCGGACCGTGCGCTGCCACTACTCGTTCATGCACGAGAACCTGCTCGACATGAACCACCAGTTCCTCCACCGGGGCGTGGTCGGCAAACTCCAGCCGCAGCTGCTGGCGTACGAGAGCGGCTCGCGTTCGGTGGAGGCCCGGTATCTGTTCACCCACACCGGGGGCAAGCGCAACCGCAGTGCCCGCCTGCTCGCTGCCGAGGGCATCGGCGGCCGGGCGTCCAGCGACGTCATGACCATCCGCACCGAATACCCCTACCAGACTCTGGACCTGCTCCCGGAGAAGGCCGATCACCCGGCACTGCGTCTCTGGGCTGTGTACGTGCCCGAGGACGCGGAGCAACGCACCTGCCACGCCTACGGCCTGCTCATGATCGAGAAGCCCAGGATTCCCGCCGCACTGCATGTGGCCTGGCCGTTCATCCGGCACTTCACCGAACGGGTCTTCGCGGAAGACCGCATGGCCGTCGAAGCCGAACAGCGGGCGTGGGACGAGCAGGGCGAGGACCGCAACCACGAGGTCTTCTCCCTGATCCTGGACGTCCGCGACGTGCTGCGCACCAACGGCGTCCCTCTCACCCCCGACGCCACCGCCGGCACCCGGGCGTGCGACACCCGGGCGTGCGACGACCTGGTGCCCTGACCCGGCCCGCTCACCGGCAAACTGCGGACAGTGCTCACCCCTGATCAGAGCGTAGCGAATCGCGGGATTCACCCGCACCGGATCCTGCGACAGCCGTGGGTGTGCGCGTGCGCGTACGGGTGGCGCAGGGGGACGATGGGGAGGCCGGGGTACGGACTCCGCGGCCTCCCCATCGTCCGGCAGGCAGCGGTCCGGTCGGCGGCTGGAAGGAGCCTGGGTTATGGGTGTGACCGAGTCCTTTCGGGGCGAGCCGGGTACGGCGGGCGTGGTTCCGGCCGGACGGGGTGGCCTGCTGGATGTGCTGAACGTGGCCGCCGTCCTCCTCGATGCGGAGGGCAGGATCGACCTCTGGAGCCCGCAGGCCGAGATCCTCTTCGGCTACAGCGCCGAGGAGGCCCTGGGCCAGTACGCGGCCCAGCTGCTGATCGACAAGGAGCACCTGGACACGGTGCTGGCCTTGTTCGCCAGGGTGATGGACGACGGCGAGAGCTGGGCAGGGGTCGTTCCCGTCCGGAACAAGGACGGCAGCACGCGGCGGGTGGAGTTCCGCAACATGCGGTTGCAGGACGACCAGCGCGAATACTGGGCGCTGGGTCTGGCCACGGACCAGGCGACGCTGCAGCAGGTGGAGCGGCATCTGGCGCTGTCGGCCCAGCTGGTGTCCCAGTCGCCGATCGGGCTGGGCATGCTGGACACCGATCTTCGGTACGTCTCCGTCAACCCGGCGGAGGAGCGGATGAACGGTGTGTCCGCCGCCGAGCATGTCGGACGGCACGTCCACGAGGTGCTGCCCCACCTGGACCCGTCCTTCGAAGCGGTCATGCGGGAGGTCCTGGCCACCGGGGTACCGATGCTGGACCAGTACACCGTGGGCCGGACGGCAGCCGACCCGGACAACGACCACGCCTGGTCGATCTCCTTCTACCGGCTCGAGACCCCCAGCGGGGAAGTGCTGGGAGTGGCCACCTCCAGCGTCGATGTCACCGACCGGCACCGCGCCGTGGAAGAGCAGCGCCACACCGCTCTCACCCTCCAGCGCAGCCTGCTGCCCCATCCTCCTCCGCAGCGCCCAGGTCTCGACATCGCCTTCCGCTACCGCCCCGCACAGGCCACGATGGAGATCGGCGGGGACTGGTTCGACGTCATCCCTCTGAGCGGCGACAAGACCGCGCTCGTCGTCGGCGACGTCATGGGCAGCGGCGTCGGGGCCGCGGCCACCATGGGGCAGCTGCGCACCGCCACCAGGACCCTGGCCGATCTCGACCTGGCTCCCGCCCAGGTCCTGTACCACCTCGACCACATCACCGACGGTCTCGAGACCATCGCAACCTGTGTCTACGCTGTCTTCGACCCCCGCGCCCTGCTGTGCCGGCTCTCCCTCGCCGGGCATCTGCCGCCGGTCCTTCTCCACCCGGACGGCACACGCCGACTGCTCGACCTACCCACCGGAGCACCCCTGGGCGGCTGCGGCGTCTCTTTCGACACCACCACCATCTCCATCGCGCCGGGCGACCAGCTCGTCCTGTACACCGACGGTCTGGTGGAGACCCGCGACCAGCCGATCGACGAACGCCTGGGCGCTCTTCTCGACGTCCTCGACGACCCGGGCCGCTCGCTGGACGCGACCTGCGACCTTCTTCTGCACACCCTGCGTGCGGTGGGGGACCGCGACGACGTAGCCCTGCTCATCGCCCGGGCCGGTTCCTGAGCGCCCGCCGGACCGGCCGCGCTCAGGAACCGGCCCGGACCGTCGCGGGCTTCTCGGCGGGGACGAGACGGGGGACGAGACGGACGTAGAGGACCATGCCGAGTACTTCTACGAGGGTCTGGGCGACGACCACGGCCGCCGCGACCGACAGGGCGTCGGGCAGGGCGAGCGCGAGGGGCAGGACCACCAGTGAGTTGCGGGTCGCGCCGGAGAAGACGACCGCCCGGGAGGCCGGGGTGTCGAGACGGAACAGCCGGGCCACCAGTTTCCCGGCGAAGGCCATGATGATCAGGAAAGCCGCGTAGAACGGGATGACGGCGGCGACGTCGGCGAGGCTGTCGCCGAGCTCGGGGACCTGGGACGCGACCACGACGAAGAGGGTGGCGGCCATCAGCGGGACCATCGTGGTGGTCGCGGCGTCGGAGACCTTCCGCCCGGCGGGCCGACGGGCGGCCCATGCCTGAAGGGCCCAGGCCAGGGCGAGCGGGATGACGATCAGGACGACGAACGCCTCGACGAACGGGCCGGTCTCGACGATGTCGGCCAGTGCCGAGCCCATGAACAGGTACAGGAACCCGGGCAGCAGCAGCATCTGGGCGACCAGCAGCAGCGGTGTGGCGGCCAGCAGGCGGCGGCCGGAGCCGCCGGCCAGCCCGGAGAAGACGATCACGTAGTCCACGCACGGGCAGAGCAGGACGAGCAGCACGCCGATCCGTACGGCCCGGTCGGCGGGGAGGAGGACGAACATTCCGGTGACCACCAGCGGTACCACCACGAAGTTGACCACCAGGGCGGCGGACAGGAACCGGCCGTCGCGCAGCGAGCGGACCAGCTCGGCGGCCGGGACCTGGAGGAACGTCACGAACAGCAGCGCGCCGAGCACCGGGTTGATGGCGTGCTCCAGGCCGGGCCCGAAGGGCGGTGCCGCCCACCCCACCAGGGCGCCCGCCGCCATGGCCCCGAGATACACCGCGATCTGGTGGTGCTCCATCCGCTCGACGGGACCCGACCGTTCCTGCGACACCGCATGCTCCCTTGCCTACCCGCCCGCACCTGGCGGCGGCCGTTTCCGTCATCCTCACAGGCCCGGCTTCCGCCCCTGGCACGGGTGCCGGGATCACAGGCCCTGGTTTGCGGTGTTCCATCAGCAATTGCCTGGCAGGTGCGATGCGGTCACCATGGGGCCTTCTCCTCGGTACTACCGTCAGGGCGACGGCCGATGAGATCGCGGCCGGTACATCCGCATGTCTGTGAGGCACTCCATGGCTCTGAGTATCCGCAACCAGTTGGCCGGTACCGTCACGTCCGTCACCCCGGGCGAGGTCATGGCCACCGTGCAGGTCCGCCTCGAAGGCGGCCAGGACGTCACCGCCGCGATCACCCTGGAAGCAGTGAAGGACCTCGGGCTCGGGGAGGGCAGCGAGGTGGGGATCCTGGTGAAGTCGACCGAGGTGTCGCTGGCGACCGGCCCGGTGGAGGGCCTGTCCATCCGTAACCGCTTCCCCGGCACCGTCACGGAGGTCGCGACGGGCGGTGCGATGGCCTCGGTCAAGGTCGCGGTCGAGGGCGGAAAGCTGACTGCCGCGATCACCAAGGACGCGGTGGACGACCTCGGCCTCGCGGTGGGGACGCCCGTCGTCGCGCTGGTCAAGTCCACCGAGGTCTCGCTGACCGCTCGCTGAGAGACCCTGGGGGGCGGCTCGCCAGGTCCTGGCGGGCCCGCACGGGTCGCATGGATCGCACGGGTTGCACGGGCCTCGTGCGGGCGAATCCTCAGGCCAGATCGAGGAGTTGCTCGTAGAAGCCGCCGAAGCCCCGCGCCCGGTCCACGAGATGGATTTCGAGGATCCAGTGGCAGGTCCGCCCGGCCTTGTCCGTCCGCCGCAGCGGGGTGTCGTTCTCCGGCGTGATGTAGGACTCCGCCTTCGCGCCGTCGTTCACCTCGTGCGGGAACTCGCCTACGAGGTGCCCGGCGTGCCAGATGCCGATCTCCCACCCCGCCTCCCGCGCGAGACGTTCCACCTCGGCGTGGAGCCGGCGGCCGGTGATGGCGGGGTCGGCGGCGAAGAAGGCCCGTCCCGCGTCGAAGATCCGGGGGAGGTCGTCGAGCAGCCGGTGCTTGTGCGGGTCGTCGCCGAAGACGTAGGTGCGGCCGAAGTCCGCCTCGTACTCCTCGAAGATCGGGCCGAAGTCCGCGAACGCGACGTCGTCCTCGCCGATGGTCCGGTCCGGCGGGTTCTCCCGGTAGGGGAGCAGGGTGTTGGGGCCCGAGCGGATGATGCGCTTGTGCCAGTGCTTGGTGGTGCCGAACATCTCGTTGGCCAGGTCCCGGATGCGGTCGCTCACCTCGCGCTCGCCCACGCCGGGCGCCACCAGGCCACGCGCGGCCGTCTCGTCGAAGAGGGCGACCGCCTTCTCCTGAGCCGCGACGAGACCGGCGGCCCGGCGACTCTCGTCCGGTCCTGCGTGATCGACCCCGAACGTCATCCCGTTCCCCCGTCCAACTGCCGCCGTAGATCGCGCCCATCCTCACATAGGCGAGGCCCGGTCGGGGAAAAGGCCGCACATACGTCAGGGGAAGACGGTGCTGTGGACGCGGCGGAGGCTGAGGGTCAGCTGCGCGGGAGTGGAGCGGCGCCGTCGTCCTCGTACGCGTAGCGCCTGCCGGTCCATACGTCGCCGATGAGGTGGTAGCCGCGCTCCTCCCAGAACCCGGGCCGGTGACCCGAGAGGAGGCACGGTCGGCCGCTCTCCTGGCACTGGCGCCGTCTCCCTGCGGGCCGCTACGGCGGGACTCCGAGTCCCCTCGCACACATACTCTCCCCGACATCCGCGGCCGGAGCGGGCGGCACCCCCCGGGGCGCGTCCGGTGCGTGCCATTCGGCGGCGGCCCCCGGCCGGGTTCTCGGGCAGGTCGGGTCGGCTGTGAAGCGGCGGGGGTGCAGTAGGGTCCCCTCCCGGCGGTCCCCTTCCGCACGTCGGACCGGGCCGCACCACACCACCCCGCACCGAGGATCAGCCTTGACCCCGCATTCCCTGGCGTTCTACGTGGACGTCGTCACCACCGGCACCACGCTCGGCGTGGGGCCCGCGGACTCTCCGGACCGCGTCACCGAGGTCCTCGGGCCGGACTTCGCCGAGAACACCTTCGGCAGTCGCAGCATGTGCCGTGACTACGGCCTCGCCGAGTTCCACTGGGACCGCGCTTTCGCGGACCGCCCCTGGTCCGGCAGCCACTTCACCCTGCAGGTGCACCGGCTCGCGTACCGGGACCGCACCCTCGTCAACGATGAACTCCGGGCCCGGTACGGGAGGTTCACTCCCCGGCTCCGGTTCGAGAAGCTGCAACGTCTGCTGACGCGGCGCGGGGTCCCCCTGCTGGAGGTCCCGGAAAGCCCGGGGAACGCCCCGTACTTCCGTACTTTCTGGCAGCCCGGTTCGCATGTGGCCGTCTCCGTCATCGGCACCTACGGCGAGTACAGCACGCCGGACAACCTGCGGGTCGGTGACGTATACAGCATCCAGGCCCCGATGGCCGCCGCGGAAGTGGAGTGGCGGCGCAAACGGGTGGCCGGATGATCAGTGACGGAGACGGTCTTCCGGCCTGTTCACCCCGTGGGCCCGTCGTCGTGAGAGGTGGGCCGAAATGAGGCCCCTCGCCGTGGCCGCGGCGATACAGCCCGGCCAACGCGTCACTTCCCGAACGGGCGTGGTGTCATCGCGCCATCACTTCAGCCGGGCGGCGAGGCCGATGATTCCGGTCCTGACCCGAAGCCGCCGGTTACCGTGCCCCCGGCCATGCGCCGACCCAGACCCGGGTGATGGCGCTGATGTAGCGAGCCCCGCACCGGTCGACGGGCACCACCAGCTGGCTGCCGGCCGCGTCCAGGTCCTCATCGTCCAGACGGGTGGCCAGGAGGACGGGGGCGTCGCCGAAATCGGCGTCGATCTCCGCCCACGCCAGCACCGTATGGTGCCCGTCGCCACCGGACACCGCCAGGGCGAACCGGGACCGGTCCTTGCGCCGGCGGGTGTCGAAGAGCGGATGTGAGGCGAGGGCGACCTCGCGCAGCAGGGGCCCCTCGAACACATGGCGCTGCGGCCCGCTGGTGGCGCAGTCGAAGACGACCTCCGCCCGGTGCTGCTTCCATCCGTCGCGCAGGTCGGGCACCGTCAGGGTGGCGGGGCGGCCGACATCGCCGAGCACGGCCAGCGATGCGAGCTGTGTGGCAGGGGCGGGGTGTGGCGCACGGAGTCGGCTCATGGAGGATCCCCCAGTCGGACGGCCCGCGGGGCGGCTGCCAGGGAGGTATGCCCAGCGGGCGATCCGTCGAATCGTGCCTGCGAGGCCCTGTGCGCCTACGGCCTGGCTTCTGGGAACCCGTCCAGGGGATCCTCTTCACATCCGCCCACCCGACGGGTAGGCCCGGGCCCAGGTCGTGTGGACGCCCTCAGGCCTGGCTTCCGGGGCGATCGATGTGCACGTTGGTCGACTTGACCCGTGCCGTCGCCAGCACTCCCACTTCGAGGCCGAGTTCCTCCACGGACTCGCGGCTGATCAGCGACACCAGCCGGTGCGGACCCGACTGGATCTCCACCTGGGCCACGATGTCGTCCATCCTGACGGCGGTGACGATCCCGGCGAACGAATTGCGCACCGATGTCAGAGCCCCGCCGTCGGGCACCGGGTGCAGGCCGGCGGCACGCTCCGTGGCGAAGGCCGCCAGGCTCACCCCGTCGATCACCCGGTTCCCCGAGCTGCCCCGGTCCATCACGAGGTGACCGCCGTCCGCCCACCGGCGCACGGTTTCCGGACTCACGGCCAGCAGCTCTGCGGCCTGGCCAATGCTGTACGAAGGCACCCCCGCACTCTAGGCCAACGGCGAGGCCCCGTCGTCGCACCGGCGACTCGTCGACTCAGCGAGCACTGCGGAGGTCCGCTCCGCCGCGCCACTCTGGTCACTTCATGTCATGCGCAGCTCACTGCGACCGACAACGACGTTGGCCGGTCATTCAATTGACGTGACATCAGTCGTCCAGGTATCCGCTTTGCCCTATCGACAGCCCCGATCCAATTAGCTTAGGCTCACCTAAGTCGGGCTGGGCCGCTCTGTCGGCGTGCCCATCTCGCCTACCTTCCCCGGCGCCTGACAGGCGGCTTTCCCGCACGATGGGAGTGACATGTCACAGGTTCATCCTGGCGACGCACCACTGGTCCACGACCTCATTGGGATCGGCTTCGGCCCCTCCAATGTGGCCATGGCGATCGCGCTCAGAGAGCACAACACACGCGTCGGCGGGCAGGAGCCCGTCACCGCCCACTTCTTCGAGCAGCAGCAGAGCTTCGGCTGGCACCGCGGCATGCTGATCGACGACGCCACGATGCAAGTGTCTTTCCTCAAAGACCTGGTGACACTCCGGAACCCGGCCAGCGAATTCAGCTTCCTCTGCTACCTGCAGAGCAGGGGCCGGCTGATCGACTTCATCAACCACAAGAACCTCTTCCCCCTGCGCGTGGAGTTCCACGACTACTTCGAGTGGGCCGCGGCCAAGGTCGACGACATGGTCTCGTACGGCCACGAGGTCGTCTCCGTGACACCCTTCGTCCATGACGGCACCGTGGAGTACCTGGACGTGACCGTCCGGTCGGGCGGCGGCCTCGAAGTGCACCGGGCCCGCAACCTCGTCATCGGTACCGGGCTGCGGCCCGTCCTGCCGGAAGGGGTGCGGCGCGGCGAGCGCGTCTGGCACAACTCCGATCTGCTGCGCAAGGTCGACGGACTGGAGGGCACCTCGCCCTCACGGTTCGTCGTCGTGGGCGCCGGACAGAGCGCCGCCGAGAACGTCGCCTACCTCCACCGCCGCTTCCCCGAGGCCGAGGTCTGCGCGGTCTTCTCCCGCTACGGCTACAGCCCCGCCGACGACAGCAGCTTCGCCAACCGGATCTTCGACCCCGGGGCGGTCGACGAGTACTTCGCAGCGCCCGACAGCGTCAAGAGCCAGCTGATGGCCTATCACGGGAACACCAACTACTCCGTGGTGGACATCGACCTGATCGACGACCTGTACCGGCAGATGTACCGGGAGAAGGTCCTCGGCACCGAACGGCTGCGCTTCCTCAACGTGTCCCGGGTCACCGACGTCGAGGAGAAGCCCGACAGCGTCCGTACCACCGTGAAATCCCTCGTCACGGGCGAGGAGACGCCCCTGGACGCCGACATCGTGGTGTTCGCCACCGGCTACAGCCCCGCCGACCCGCTCGGACTCCTCGGTGAGGTCGCCGACCGCTGCCTGCTCGACGACGAGGGCCGCGTCCGGGTCGAGCGCGACTACCGCATCGCCACCGACCCCGCCCTGAGCTGCGGAATCTATCTGCAGGGCGGTACGGAGCACACGCACGGCATCACGACGTCGCTGCTGTCCAACACCGCGATACGGGTCGGGGAGATCCTGGACTCGCTGCTCGACCGGAGCGTCAAATCCACCTCGGACGAGGCCCGCCCGGTCACCGACGGCACCGGCAGCGCCGTCGCGTAGGCACATCAGGGGCGCACCCGGCGGCGGGTGCGCCCCCGCCCGGCCATGGGTTTCGGTGGATCAATAGGGATAACGTACGTCCATATGAGCACGACTGCAGTCGAGCGCCCCGTGCCCAGGGGTGCGACAGAGATCCGCCGCGGGCGGGTCGTGGGATTGGGCACGCTGGTGGCGTTCCTCGCGCTCGTCGCCACCCTGTCGTTGGCTGTGGGTGCCCGTTCGCTCACCCCCGCCGAGGTCTGGCACGGGCTGTTCGCGGCGGCGGACTCCGATCAGCGGCTGACCGAGATCCGGCTCATCGTGCAGACGGTCCGGGTGCCCCGCACGGTCCTCGCGATCGTGGCGGGGGCCGCCCTGGGCGTCGGCGGTGCGCTGATCCAGGGGTACACACGTAACCCCATTGCCGACACGGGGTTGTTGGGCGTGAACAGCGGTGCCTCGTTCGCCGTGGTGTCGGTGATCGCCGTGTTCGGCTTCACCGACCCGTTCCAGTACGTCTGGTTCGCCTTCGTGGGCGCGGCGCTCGCCGGTGTCGTCGTCTTCGGCCTGGCGAGCATCGGCAGGGGAGCGGGCAATCCGCTGACCCTCGCCCTGGCCGGGCAGGGCATCACGGTCTTCCTGATGGCGATGACCACCGCGGTCGCGCTGACCGACCAGAAGTCGCTGAACGCGCTGCGGTTCTTCAACGCGGGCTCCGTGGCCGGGGTGGGGTTCGACGTCATCTGGCCAGTGACCGGGTTCATCGCCGTCGGGCTCGTCCTGGCACTCAGCATGCTGCCCTCCCTCAACCTGCTCAACCTGGGCGACGACGTGGCGCGCGGGCTGGGCGTGAACATCGTGCTGAGCCGGGCCGTCGGCATCGTCGCCATCACCCTGCTGGCGGGCGCGGCCACGGCGGCGTGCGGCCCGATCGCGTTCCTCGGGCTCATGGTCGCCCACGTGGCCCGGTATCTGACCGGGCCCGACTACCGCTGGCTGGTGCCGTACGCGGGTCTGCTCGGCGCCGTCGTCCTGCTGGTCTGCGACATCGTGGGGCGCCTGGTGGTGCGGCCCGGTGAGCTGGAACCGGGTGTCGTGGTCGCCCTCATCGGCGCCCCGTTCTTCGCGGTCCTGGTGTGGCGGGGAAAGTTCAAGAGCGCATGAGCAGAGCAGACATGAGCAGGGCGGACATGAGCGCAGCGGACATGGACAGGGCAGGCGTGGACAAGGCGGACGCGAACCCACCGCTGGCGCCGGGCGTGCGGCTCGGGCAGGTGTCGTTCGTCTGGCGGCCCTGGCTCGTCCTGGTCTCGCTGGTGCTGGCGGGGGCCGCCTTCCTGGTGTTCTGTCTCTCCATCGCCGTCGGGGACTTCCCCATCGGCCTGTCGCGGGTGATCGCCACACTGCTGGGCCAGGGCGAACAGGTCGACGAGTTCGTCGTGATGGACCTGCGGATGCCGCGCGCCCTGGCCGGCCTCATCGTGGGGATCGCCCTCGGCGTGTCCGGCGCGATCACCCAGTCCGTCGCCCGCAATCCGCTCGCCAGCCCCGACATCCTCGGGATCACCAGCGGGGCCAGTGCGGTCGCGGTGTTCCTGGTGACGGTGTCGGGCGGAGCCGCCGCGGCGGTCGCGGGCACGGTGGGGCTGTCGGCGGCGGCGCTCCTCGGCGGTCTGGGCACGGGCCTGCTGGTCTACTTCATGGCCTGGCGGCGCGGGGTCGACGGTTTCCGGCTCATCCTCATCGGCATCTCGGTCACCGCCGTGATGCAGGCGCTCACGACCTGGCTCCTGGTGTCGGCCGACATCAGGGACGTGGCGCGGGCCCAGGCGTGGCTGGTCGGCTCGCTGGACGGCCGGTCGTGGGGCGAGGTCCACATCGCGTTCTGGGGCTCACTGGCCCTTCTTCTCGTGGTGGCCACCGCCGCTTTCCAGTTCAAGCCGATGCACCTCGGTGACGACGTGGCCGCCGGTCTTGGCGTCCGGTACACGAGGGTGCGAGCCGTCCTCCTGCTGTGCGCGGTGCTCCTGGCCGCCGTGGCGGTGAGCGCGGCGGGCCCCGTCCCGTTCGTCGCGCTGGTGGCGCCCCAGGTGGCGATGCGGCTGGCGAGGTGCCCGACGCCGCCGATGGTGGCCTCCGGGCTGCTGGGGGCGCTGCTCCTGATCGGTTCGGACCTCATCGCGCGGACAGCGCTGCCCATCACGCTTCCGGTCGGTGTGGTCACCGCCGCGATCGGCGGCCCGTTCCTCGTCTACCTGCTGGTACGGGCGAACCTCCGCCAGGGCGTGTAAGTAACGTCCTGAGGCGAACTCCCGCCGGAGGCAATAAGGTTAGGCGAGCCTAATTCGAGGGGGCGCTTGTGGTCGCGCAGTTCATCACCGAGACCCGGACCGAGGTCGAGGACGTCGCACGGCTGGCGGCGAGGGGCGTCACGGTCGGCTACGGCGGACGGGCGGTCATCGACGATCTCGACGTATCCATCCCGCCCGGCGTGGTCACCACGATCATCGGCCCCAACGGCTGTGGTAAGTCGACGCTGTTGCGCACCTTGACGCGCCTGCTCAAGCCGGCCAAGGGGACGGTGGTGCTGGACGGCGAGGACATCGACAGACTCAGGACCCGGGACGTGGCGAAGAAGCTCGGCCTGCTGCCGCAGGCGCCCGTGGCGCCCGAGGGGCTGACGGTGGGCGACCTGGTCGCCAGGGGGCGTCACCCGCACCAGAGCTGGCTGCGGCAGTGGTCGTCGGACGACGCCGGTGTCGTGGAGCGCGCACTGGCCATGACCGGGGTGGCCGATCTGGCCGACCGTCCGGTCGACTCGCTCTCCGGCGGCCAGCGTCAACGCGTCTGGATCTCGATGACCCTGGCCCAGGGCACCGATCTGCTGCTGCTGGACGAGCCGACCACCTATCTGGACCTCGCGCACGCCATCGATGTGCTCGACCTGGTGGACGACCTCCACGAGTCGGGGTGCACCGTCGTCATGGTGCTGCACGACCTCAACCTGGCCACGCGCTACAGCGACAACCTCATCGTGATGCGGGCGGGCTCGATCCTGGCGCAGGGGCATCCGCGTGACGTGATCACCGCCGAGCTGCTGTACGAGGCCTTCGGGCTGCAGGCCAAGGTGATCGACGATCCGGTGGGCGACCGGCCGCTCATCGTCCCGATCGGACGTACGCACGTACGGCTCGAACCCGTGACCGACCCGCTGGCGAAGTGAGCTCGAAACAGGGGGACTTGGCCGTTCGCTCGGCTCCGTCCGAGTGCGGGAATGTTATCAAGTAAGGCTAGGCTGGCCTCACTTCGGCGGGATAGGGTTTGCTCGCCCTCATAAAGGGGCGCAATGGACAGCGCGAAAGCAAGGGATTCCGGATGCTTCTCCATCGAACGACGCTTGTGAAGCCGTGGCGGCGGCTGGCCGCGGCACTTTCCGTCGCGACCCTCGGCGTCGGCCTCCTCGCCGGATGCGGTTCCGACACGGAGGCGAAGAAGAGCGACGACGCCCCGGCCGCCGACGCCGGCGCGTTCCCGGTCACGGTGGAGCACGCGTTCGGATCCACGAAGGTCGAGAAGGCCCCCAAGCGTGTCGTCTCCGTCGGCTACACGGACGACCAGGCCATCCTGGCGTTCGGCATCAAGCCCGTCGGCATGGTCGACCAGTACCCGAACCCGGTCGGCCAGACCCCCGACATCAACACCCAGTGGCCCTGGGTGAAGGAGCAGTGGGGCGACACCCGCCCCGAGGTCATCATGAACAACGGTGACGCGGGCCCCAACTACGAGAAGATCGCCTCCCTCCGCCCGGACCTGATCATCGCGGTCTACTCCGAGGTCGACCAGGCCGCCTACGACAAGCTCTCCAAGATCGCGCCCACCGTCGGCCGCACCAAGGCCGAGAAGGAGCCCTTCAGCGCTCCGTGGCAGGACAACGCGGTCCACATCGCCAAGGCGCTCGGCAAGGAGACCGAGGGCACCGCACTGGTGAAGGGCATCCAGGACAAGCTCGACACGGCCAAGAAGGACAACCCCGCGTTCGCGAGCCAGACCGCGGTCGCCCTGTCCTGGTACAAGGGTGCGGTGTACCCGTTCACCTCCACCGATGTGCGCGGCCAGCTCGTCACCGGCTCCGGGTTCGGCTACCAGACCGAGATCGACAAGATCGCCGACGGCAAGTTCTCCACCGAGCTCTCGCCCGAGCGCATCGACCTGGTCGACGTCGACCGCATCTTCGTCATCAACGACAAGGCGGACACGGAGGCGCTGAAGAAGTTCGAGCTCTTCGCCAACCTGCCCGCCGTCAAGAACGGCAAGGTCTCCTACCTCCTGGACAGCGAGGGCCCCGCGATCGGAGCCGCCATGTCCCAGGGCACGCTGCTCTCCCTGCCGTACGCGATCGACGAGCTCGTCAAGTCGGCCAAGTAGAGATGACGGCCGAACCGCCCTTCCCCCACCGAGAACTGGCGATTGCGTGACAGTCACCGACACCCCTGCGGTCCCGACGAAGCTGCGTACGGCGACGGGGAGGGAGGCCACCGGGTGGGTCGCGGCACACTGCCGCCGAGCCCCCTGGCTGACCCTCTCCACCGTGCTCACCACCGTGGCGGGAGCGGCCCTCCAAGTGGTCCCCGTGCTCCTGCTGGGCCGGGTGGTCGACGGGGTGGTCGGTGGCGAATCACGCTCGGTGCTCGTCACGGTCGGGGTGCTGATGGGGGCCGCCGCGCTGTTCGGCGCGGCGGCCACCGCGGCCTCCACGTACCTGATCGGGCGGCTGGGGGCGGAACTCCTCGCGCAGCTCCGGGAGAGCGCCGTCCGGGCGGTGCTGGGGATGCCGAGCGCCCGCGTCGAGCAGGTCGGCCGGGGCGATGTGCTCTCCCGGGTCGGCGACGATGTGGCCGTGCTGTCCAAGGGCATCCGGCAGGCCATCCCCACGGTGTTCTCGGCGGGGGTGCTGGTCGCCATCGCCACGCTCGGCATGTTCGGCCTGGACTGGCGGCTCGGCCTGGCCGGGGCCTGCGCCCTGCCGGCGTACGCGCTGGCCCTGCGCTGGTACCTGCCCAGGTCCGCGCCGCTCTACCGCGATCAGCGCATCGCCCAGGCCGACCGCGCGCAGGCGCTGATCAGCGGCCTCAACGGAATCGACACCGTACGGGCGTACCGCCTGGAGGGCGACGTCCGCGAGAAGGTCACCGCCGAGTCGTGGCGGGTGCGCAACCTGGGCGTCGAGGTCTTCCGGTTCTTCGGCCGGTTCGTCGGCCGGGAGAACCGCGCCGAGTTCATCGGTCTGGTCCTGATCCTGGTGGTGGGGTACGCCCTGCTGGAGGCCGACGCCGCCACGCTCGGCGAGGTGTCGGCGGCCCCGCTGATGTTCCACCGGCTGTTCACTCCGCTGGGCGCCATCATGTTCACCTTCGACGAGGCGCAGAAGTCGGGCGCGAGCCTCACCCGTCTGGTCGGGGTGCTGGGGGAGCCTGCCGAGGACCGGCTGGTGGGTGACGTGTCCGTCGCCCGGGCCGAGGCCGTACCGCACGCGGTGACCGTGGAGGGCCTGACCTTCAGCTATCCGGACACCGAGGAACCGGTCCTGCGGGACGTGAACCTGTCCATCCCGGCCGGCGGTTCGCTGGCGCTGGTGGGCGCGACGGGCGCGGGCAAGTCGACCCTGGCCGCGCTGATCGCCGGCATAGGGATCCCGCAGGCCGGGGCCGTACGCATCGGGACGCGGGACCTCGCGGGGCTCGACGAGGCCGAGGCGCGCTCCCTGGTGAGCATCCTGACCCAGGAGACCCACGTGTTCTCCGGGTCGCTCGCCGACGATCTGCGGCTCGCCGCACCCGAGGCGAACGACGAGCAGCTGATGGACGCGCTGCGGACCGTCGGCGCCGACGGATGGGTCGAGCCGCTGCCCGGCGGGCTGAACGCCAAGGTCGGCGAGGGCGGTGAGCGCCTGGATGTGACCAAGGTCGCTCAAGTCGCTCTGGCGCGGCTGGTGTTGAGCCGCTCGCCGGTGGTGGTCCTCGACGAGTCGACCGCCGAGGCGGGCAGCGAGGGCGCCGCCGAGCTGGAGCGCGCCGTACTGGCCGCCTGCGCGGGCCGCACCACGCTGTACGTGGCCCACCGGCTGACCCAGGCGATGGCGGCGGACCGGATCGCCGTGCTGGACGCGGGGCGCGTGGTGGAAGAGGGGACCCATGAGGAGCTGGTGGCTCTGGGCGGCATGTACGCGCGGCTGTGGCGCGCGTGGCGCGAAGGTAGTTAGGTCAACCTCAGTAAGGTTAGGCTAACTTGTATGCCTTGGAAGGGTGCTGAGTCTTCGATGACGGAACCGACCGCTCCTCACGTTCTTCTCTCTCCCACCCACTTCGCCGATGTACGCCGGCGCATCGGCGAATACGGCGACCGGACCATCGCCGAAGCGTGCGCCATCGGACTGGCGTACTGGGCCACGGGTGCCGGCCCCGACGGCATCGACCTCACCCCCGGCACCTCGTTCGCCGACGTCCTAGGCTGGGTCGACAACGGAGGTGGCGGCAGCCCGGGTTGGGAGGTCGGTGCGGACGGCCTGAGCATCACCGTCCCCGACGGCGTACGGCCCGCCGAAGCGCGGCTGGCACTGCAGGATCTGGCCGACTTCCCGGACCGGCCCGTCGGCACCATCGGCCCGTCCGGCATCGAGGCCCGGATCGCGACCCTGGCCGGATGGAACGACAACCGGGCCGACCGCATCCGCCCGACCATCATGGAGATGTTCCGCGAGCAGGCCCGCACCAGGCCCGACGCCGTCGCGATCATCGATGAGCACCGGACCCTGACGTACCGTGAGGCAGCCGATAAATCGGCCCAGTTGGCCCATCACCTCGTCCGGCGCGGCCTCGCATCCGAGGAGGTCGTCGGGATATCGCTCGGCCGCTCCGCCGACATGGTCATCGGACTCCTCGCCGTGCTCCAGGCCGGATGCGCGTTCGTACCGCTCGATCCGCAGTGGCCCGCCGCCCGCAGGGCCGTCGTCGTCGAGGACGCCCGGGTCGTCCTCCAGCTCAACAGCTCGGGCGAGTCCGACGGGGCCGAGCCGGACGCCGTCGCCGTCGACCTCGACGACTGGGCGTTCGGCTCCTGCCCGGCCGAGGCGCCCGAGGCGACGGTCCACGCCACCTCACTGGCGTACGTCATCTTCACCTCCGGCTCGACCGGGCGGCCCAAGGGCGCCATGATCCGCCACGAGGCGATCAGCGAGCGCCTGCTGTGGCAGGTGGGCGAGATCCTGCGGTTCGGCCACGACGACGCGTCACTGTTCAAGGCGCCGCTCTCCTTCGACATCTCCATCAACGAGATCTTCCTGCCGCTGGTCTCCGGCGGCAGGCTGGTGATCCTTCGGCCCGGCGGCGAACGCGACCCGCACCACCTGCTGAGCGTGATCGCCGAGCACCGCGTCACCTTCACCTATCTGGTCTCGTCCATGCTGGACGTCCTCCTGGAGATCGAGGGGGGATCCGGCCGCCTCGACAGCCTGCGCCACGTGTGGTGCGGCGGCGAGGTGCTCACCCCGGAGCTGTACGAACGGTTCCGCACCCGGCTCGACATCCCCATGTACCACGGCTACGGCCCCGCCGAGACGACCATCGGCGTCTCCCACGTCATCTACCGGGGCGAGGCCGAGCGCCTGTCGACCTCGATCGGCAAGGCCAACCCCAACACCCAGCTCTACGTGCTGGACGACGAACTGCGCCCGGTCCCGGTCGGTGTCGGCGGCGAACTGTACGTGGGCGGCCTCCTGCTGGGGCGCGGTTACGTCGGCGCACCCGGCCTCACCGCCTCCCGGTTCGTCGCCAACCCCTTCGCCACCGACGGCTCCCGGCTGTACCGCACCGGCGACCTGGCCCGGTTCGCCCCGGACGGGTCGCTCGACTTCCTCGGCCGCGCCGACAACCAGATCAAGATCCGTGGCATGCGGCTGGAGATCGAGGACGTCGAGGCATCCCTCGCCGAACACCCCCGGGTACGCCACACCTGCGTCGTCGCCAGGAAGAACAGCGCGGGCGGCACCTACCTCGTGGGTTACGTCATCCCCTCCTCCACCGGCGAGGAGCTCACGGCGGACAGCGTCAAGGCCTGGGCCACCGCCCACATGGTCGAGTACATGGTGCCCGCCCACCTCGTCGTCCTGACGGAGTTCCCGCTCACCGCGAACGGCAAGATCGACCGCGCCGCCCTGCCGGAGCCCTCCCGGTCCACCGGGGCCGTCGCGGCTCCCGCCACCGAGAACGAGCGCCTGGTGTGCGCGGCCGTCGCGGCGGTGCTGCGCGTGGACGAAGTCGGCGTCGACCAGGACTTCTTCCAGCTCGGCGGCGACAGCATCCTGGCGATCTCCCTGCTGAGCGCCCTGCGGGAGGCGGGCCTCCATGTGACCGCACGCCAGATCTTCAGCAACAGCACGGTCGGGGCACTGGCGGCGGTGGCGAGCCGCGAGGACGTCTCCACCGTGGACCACGCCGACACCGCGACCGGCTCCGTGGTGGGATCGCCCATCGTGCAGTGGCTCGGCGAGACCACCGACGCGATCGACGGCTTCGTGCAGTCGGTCGTCCTGAACACCCCGGCGGAGCTGACCGCCGACGCCCTCGACACCGTCCTCACCGCCCTCCTCGCCCGCCACGACATGCTCCGCGCCCGGCTGGTGCGCGGCGAGCGCTGGAGCTTCGACATCCCGCAGGCCGGACAGGCCACCGCGGGCTGGCAGGAGAGCGACGGGCCGCTGGAGGAGTGCGTCGAACACGCCACCGCAGGGCTCGACCCGGACAACGGTGTGATGCTGCGCGCCGTCTGGCGCCGCGAAGCACGCCAACTCGTCCTGGTCGCCCACCACGTGGTCGTCGACGGCGTGTCCTGGCGGATCCTGATGGACGACCTGGCCACGGCCTGGCGGCAGCACACCTCGGGCGCACCCGTCGAACTGCCCCCCGTCGGTACGTCGTTCAGGCGCTGGACCCAGCTCCTCGGACGCACGCCCTTCGACCAGGACCGCACGTACTTCGGGCGCGCCCTGCCCGGCGCCGACGCACCGATCGGCAGGCGCCCCCTCACCGAGGCCGACACCGTGGCCCGGGAGCGTACCCGGACCGTCTCCGTCGGACCCGAGGCCACGGCCGCACTGCTGGGCGAGATCCCCGCCAGGTTCCACGCGGGCGTCAACGACGTCCTGCTGACCGCCCTGGCCGTCGCCCTCGCCCGGTGGCGCCGCGACCGCGGGCAGGAACAGACCTTCGCCCACATCGAGCTGGAAGGGCACGGCCGCGAGGGCCGGTTCGTGGCGGACGCGGCCGGATTCGAACCCGAACTGTCGCGTACGGTCGGCTGGTTCACCACACTCTTCCCGGTGACCGTGGACCCCGGCACGGCCCCCGACCTCACCGCCCCCGCCTACCTCGCCGCCGCCCTCAAGGCGGTCAAGGAGGACCTCTCCCGGGTACCGGGCAACGGTCTCTCCTACGGCGCCCTGCGCTACCTCACCGACACCGGACCCACCGCCGCCGCACCCCAGGTGCTCTTCAACTACCTGGGCCGCTTCGACGCGGGCGCCGCCGGGGACTGGCAGCTCGCGGGCACCACAGGGCAGCTGGGCGAGAAGCGCGACCCCAGGATGCGCCTGCCGCGCGCCCTGGAGTTCAACGCGATCGCCGAACCGGACGGAGACGGCGCGTACGGGCTGGTCACCACCATCTCCTGGCCCGAGGGCGTCTTCACCGACGCGGACATCGCCACCCTCGGCGACTACTTCGGCGCGGCCCTGTCCGCCCTCGCCGCACTGGAGGGGGGCGGCCACACCCCCAGCGACTTCCCGCTGGTGCCGCTCACCCAGGCCGACGTGGAGGACCTGGACAGCGCGGAGCTGAGCGACATCCTGCCGCTGACGCCGCTGCAGGAGGGCCTCTACTTCCACTCGGTCTTCGACGACGACGCCACGGGCAGCTACGTCGAGCAGCAACTCCTCACGCTGGAAGGCGAGGTGGACGCCGAACGCCTCGCGGCCGCCGCCACCCGGCTGCTCACGCTCTACCCCAACCTGGCCGCCCGCTTCACGGCCCTCGCCGACGGCCGGGTCGTCTCCGTCGTCGAGAGCGGCACAAGCGCGCCCTTCACCACGCTGGACCGCCCCGCCATCACCGACGAGGAGATCCGCGACCTCGCCGAGCGGGACCGCCGCGCCGGGTTCGACCTCGCCACCGGCCCCCTGATGCGCTACACCCTCATCCGCACCGGAGCCGGCCGCAGCGTCCTGGTGCAGACCGTGCACCACATCATCGCCGACGGCTGGTCCGTCCCGCCGATGCTCCGCACCCTGCTGGCGGAGTACCACGCCCCGGGCTCCGTGTACCCGGTCGGCGGCTACCGGGACTACGTCGGCTGGCTCGCCGGACAGGACCAGGACGAGAGCGACCGCGTATGGCGCCAGGAGCTCGCCGGTCTGCCCGGTCCCTCCCTGGTCGCCGAAGGACACACCCCATCGGAGCGGTTCGCCGACATCGCCGCCGAGCCCGCCGACGACATCGACATCGCCGCACGGTCCGCGGGCGTCCCCCTGAGCGTGGCCGTCCACAGCGCGTGGGCGGTGACGCTGGGCGGCATTCTGCGCGGCCGGGACGTCGTCTTCGGTTCCACCGTCTCCGGGCGGGACGCCGAGGTGCCCGGCATCCGGGACATGGTGGGCCTCTTCATCAACACCATTCCCGTCCGCGCCCGCTGGGCCGCCACCGACACCGCGTACGACCTGCTCGCCGCGGTGAAGGAGCACCAGAGCGCGGTGCTGGCACACCAGCACGTCTCACTGGCGAGGATCGGCCGGCAGAGCGGCGCGGGTTCCCTCTTCGACACCCTCGTGGTGTTCGACGTGGCGACCGACGTGGACGCCCTGCGCGGGCCGGACGACACCCTCACCATCGCCGACATCGTCAACGAGGGCGCCCCGCACTACCCGTTGACACTGGTCGTCGAGCGGTCGCAGGACGGCCGCCCGCGCTTCAACCTGATCTACGACGGGGAGCTGCTGCGCCGGGAGAGCGCCGAAGCGATCCTGTCCACGTTCACCCGGACCCTCACCGAGCTGCTGAGCCGACCGGACGCCCTGGTGGACGCGCTGACCCCCGAGGCCGACAGCGCCCCGGAGCAGGTCGCCCCCACGACCCTGGGCGAGCTGTTCGACACCGCGGCCCACCGCGACCCGGCGGCCACCGCCGTGACCCAGTGCGCTCTGGACGGCAGCACGCGCTCGATGACGTACGGAGAACTGCGCGCTTCGAAGGACGAGTTGGCGTCGGCCCTGCGCGCGGCCGGAGTCCGCCCCGGCCGCCGTGTCGCCGTCGCCGTTCCGCGCTCCCTGGAGCAGGTCGTCGCCCTCGTCGCCGTCGTCACCGCCGGAGGCGCGTACGTACCGCTGGATCTCGCCTACCCCGACGAACGGCTGGAGTACATCCTCGCCGACGCCGCCCCCCAGGTCGTCCTCGTGGACCGGGAACAGCGCGACCGCTTCACCCGGCTGCTGGAGCGCGCCGGAGTGGAGGCCCGGGTGCTCGTCCAGGGTGACGATCTCCCGCCGGCCGACAGCGCCGCGCCCGGGCCGAGGCCGCAGGACCCGGCGTACGTCATCTACACCTCCGGCTCGACCGGCCGGCCCAAGGGCGTCGTTGTCCCGCACTCGGCGGTGGCGACGCTCCTCGCCAACACCCGTCCGGACATGGGCTTCGGCCCGGACGACGTATGGGTCCAGTTCCACTCCTTCTCCTTCGACTTCGCCGTCTGGGAGCTGTGGGGCGCCCTCGCGCACGGCGGCGAGCTGCTGGTGCCGGAGTACGGGCTGACCCGCTCGCCCGTCGACTTCCACCGGCTGGTCCAGGAGCGCGGCGTGAGTGTGCTCAACCAGACCCCGTCCGCCTTCTACCAGTTCATCGAGGCCGACCTGCACGCCGACCGGCCGGCCACGGCGCTGCGCCGCATCATCTTCGGCGGCGAGGCCCTAGACCTCGGGCGGCTGCGCGGCTGGGTCGAGCGGCACGGCACCGGTGCGCCCGAACTCGTCAACATGTACGGCATCACCGAGACCACCGTCCACGTCACCCACCGGGTGCTGACCGACGAGGACTTCGCCGGCTCCACCGACATCAGCCCGATAGGCGGCCCCATTCCCGGTCTGGCCACCTATCTGCTCGACGACCGGCTCCGGCCGGTGCCGCCGGGCCGGGTGGGCGCCATCTACGTCGCGGGCGACCAGGTCTCCCTCGGCTACCTGGGCCGCCCCGGGCTCACCGCGAGCCGTTTCGTGGCGAACCCGTTCGCGGGCGACGGCTCCCGGATGTACCACACGGGCGACCTCGCCCGGCGGACGCTCGACGGTGAGCTGCAGTTCGCGGGGCGCGCCGACGACCAGGTGCAGCTGAAGGGGTTCCGGGTCGAGCTCGGCGAAGTGGAGGGCGCGATAAGGGAGTTGGACGGTGTCGTCGATGTGGCCGTCACTGTGGCGGACAGCGGCGACCACCTCGTCGCGCACATCGTGGGAGCCGCGCCCGCCGACCTCACCGTCAGGCTCTCCGCCAAACTGCCCGTGCACATGGTGCCGGGCCGGGTGCTGCCGGTCGACTCGCTGCCGCTGACGGTCAACGGCAAGCTCGACCGCAAGGCCCTCACCGAGCGCGCCGCACAGCAGGACGGCCCGCCGGACACCACGGGCGGGTCCGACGCACCGAGCGCACTCACCGCCCTCGTCGGCATCTTCGCCGAGACGCTGCCCGGCGCCTCCGTGGACGCCGACACCGACTTCTTCGGCGCCGGGGGCGACAGCATCGTCGCCATCGCCGTGATCAACCGGGCCCGGGCACTCGGCCTGCCGATCGCCCCCCGCGACGTGTTCCTCCTCAGGACCCCGCGCGCCCTCACCGGTCACCTGGCCACGCACGCCCCCCGGGCCGCCGCGCCACCACCCTCCCGCCGCGAGGACGGCCCGCTGCCGCTCACGCCCATCATCCTGCGCCGGCGTGAACTGGGCGGATCACTCGCCCGGTTCGCCCAGGCCAGGACGGTGGCCGTCGCGGAGGGCACCGGCCTCGCCGACATCCGGCGCGCCGCGAACGCCGTCGTGGCCGCGCACCCGGCCCTCCGGCTGCGGCTGCACGTCGAATACGGTGTGTGGGCCCTGCGCACCGACCCCGCCCGTGAGGCCACCGTCGCCGCACCCGGCACCACCGACGCGACGGCCGCGGCGAACGAGGCCGCCGGACGGCTCGACCCCGAGGCCGGAGAAGTCATCGCGTTCTCCTGGCTCGCGGCGACCCGCACCCTGGTCGTCACCGTCCACCACCTCGCCGTCGACGCGGTGTCCTGGCTGATCATCCTGGACGACCTGGCCACCGCCCTGAGCGGGGCCGCCCTGCCGCCGCCGACCACCCCGTACGCCGAGTACGCCGAAGCCCTCGCCGTACGGTCCGCCGAATCGGCCGACGGCCTCGGCCACTGGATCACCACCCTCCAGGCCCCGCCGCTGGACACGGCCGCGCCCACGGAGCTGCGCGAGACCACCGTCGTACTCCCGCCCGACCTCAGCGACCTCGTGACGCGCACCGCCCCCGGCGCCCTCGGCGTCGGCCTCACCGAACTGCTCTGCGGCGCCCTGCGCACCGCGCTCACCCACATCCAGCCCACCCCCAGCGACCTGGCGATCGACCTGGAGCGCCACGGCCGGGTCCCGGCCGAGGAGCACCACGACTACACCCGCACCGTCGGCTGGTTCACCTCCATCGCCCCCGTACGGCTCACCCCGCACACCGACCCCGTCGCCGCGGCCCGTGAGATCGCCGACCGCCAGCCGGACGAGGAGGGGCACGTCGCCTACGGCCGGCTCAGGTACCTCAACCCGCAGACGGCCCCCCTCCTGACCGCCCGCCCCCAGGTCCTCTTCAACTACCTCGGCCGGGGAAGCGAGTCGGAGGCCCTGAGGATCACCGGCGGCGGCCAGGGCGACAGCCCGTACGCCGTCGAGGTCAACGCCTGGACCGACGACGCCACCGGCAGCCTGCACGCGGCCTTCACCCTCGCCGACGGCATCCCCGACGCGATCACCGGCCACTGGCTCACCGCCCTGGCCCGCATCGCGAACACCTCCGCCACGGCCGAGCGCACGGCACCGGTCACCCCGCTCCAGCGCGGCCTGTTCTTCCAGGCCCAGATGGCGGGCGCGGCCGGGCACTACGTCGCGCAGAGCTGGTTCACCTTCGACCGGCGCCTGGACACCGGCGCCCTGGCCGAGGCGATGGCCCACGTGATCGCGCGCCACCCGGTCGTCGGCGCGGGCTTCACCACCGACGACGACGGAAACCCGGTCCAGCTCCTCAAGGCGGGCCGGCGGGTCGACGTCCGCACCGTCGAGCTCACCACGGACGCCGAGGTCGAAGCCCTGCGCACCCGGGACCGCGAGAGCGGCTTCGACCCGGGGGAGCCACCGCTGATCCGGCTGACCGTGGTGCGGCTGCCCGGCGGCCGTGACGGCCTGCTGCTCAGCTACCACCTGCTGCTCTGGGACGGCTGGTCCCGCGAGATCCTGCTGCGCGACCTGTTCGAGGCGTACGAGGCCCTCGCCGCGGGGGAGCCGTGGGACGCCACCCCGGCCGTGCCGGGCTTCGAGGAGTACGCCCGGACCCTCGCCGCCAAGGACCCCGCCGTAGGGGAACGCTTCTGGGCGGAGCACCTGGCGGGCCTGCCGGGACCGACGCTGCTCGCCGGACCGGCCCCGGCCCTCAGTGAGGAGCTGCCGCAGCCGATCGTGCACACGCTCTCCGCCGAGCTGACGGAGCTGCTCCGGGAAGCCGCCCGGGTCCACGGGGTCACCCTGAACTCGGTGCTGACCGGTGCGTTCGGCCTCCTCCTCGGCGCCCGCACCGGCCGCAGCGACGCCGTGTTCGGCGTGACCGTCTCGGGCCGGGAGGGCGAAGGGCACGGCGACATCGTCGGCGTACTCCTCAACACCGTGCCCATGTGGACGCGGGCGCGCCCCGAGGAGACGGTCGGCGCCTACCTGTCGGCCGTCCAGGCGGCCCGGGTCGCGGCGATGGACCACGAGCACCTGGGGCTCGGGGAGATCCAGCGGGCCGCCGGGCTCGACACCCTGTTCGACAACCTCTTCGTGCTCCAGAACTTCCTGGACCTGGACGCCTTCGCCGCGATGAACGCCCGCCACGGCATCACCTCCGTCCAGGCGGACGACTCCACCCACTACCCGTACACCTGGGTCGTCACCCCCGGCGACCGGCTCACCGTCAAGCTGGAGCACCGCCACGGCGACCCGGAGTCCGCCCGCAGCCTCCTGGACGACTACCTGAGCGTGCTGGAGGACGTGGCGCGCTCGACGACGGGGCGGATGGGCGCTCTGCGGGGCCTTGGACCGGACCCCGAGCCCGCCGAACGTACCGACGTCGGCACGGACACCGTCGTGGACCGCTTCGACCTCGCGGCCGACCGCCATCCGGAGCGCGTCGCCCTCGTCGCCGACGGCGCGACCATGACCTTCGCCGAACTCCGCGACCGCAGCCGGGCTGTGGCAGGCGTGCTCGCCGGGCGGGGGATCGGCCCGGAGACGACCGTGGGCCTGGCCATCCCGCGCTCGCCCGACTGGAT
Source organism: Streptomyces microflavus (assembly GCF_014650075.1). Taxonomy (GTDB): domain Bacteria; phylum Actinomycetota; class Actinomycetes; order Streptomycetales; family Streptomycetaceae; genus Streptomyces; species Streptomyces microflavus. The sequence goes on from NZ_BMUG01000005.1 coordinate 221,265, forward strand.
CGCGGCGCTCTTCGCCGTACTGCGGGTCGGCGCCGCGTACGTACCGCTGGAGCTGGACCACCCGGACGAGCGGATCGCGACCATCGTGGAGGACGCGCGGCCCGAGGTGATCCTCACCGTGAGCAGCGTCTCGCCCCGGCTCAGCGGCGAGCTGATCGAACTGGACCGCCCGCTGCCCGAGGCGGAGCCGTACGTCACGTTCGCCCCCGACGACCCGGACCGGCTGCGGCACCCCGCGTACACGATCTACACTTCCGGATCGACCGGGAAGCCCAAGGGCGTGGTGACCGAGTACGCCGGGCTCACCAACATGCTGATCAACCATCAGCGCCGGATCTTCGAACCGGTCCTCGCCGAGCACGGCCACCGGACCTTCCGGATCGCGCACACCGTGTCGTTCGCGTTCGACATGTCGTGGGAGGAGCTGCTCTGGCTCGCCGACGGCCACGAAGTCCACATCTGCGACGAGGAGTTGCGCCGCGACGCGCCCCGGCTGGTCGAGTACTGCGCCGAGCACAAAGTCGATGTCATCAACGTGACCCCGACCTACGCCCAGCAGCTGATCGCCGAAGGACTCCTGGACAACCCCCAACAGCGGCCCCCGCTGGTGCTGTTGGGCGGGGAGGCCGTCACCCCGGCGCTGTGGCAGCGGCTCGCCGCGACCGAGGGGACGGTCGGCTACAACCTGTACGGGCCCACCGAGTACACCATCAACACCCTCGGCGTCGGCACCTTCGAATGCCTGGACCCGGTGGTGGGCGTGGCGATCGACAACACCGAGGTGTACGTCCTCGACCCCTGGCTGCGACCGCTGCCCGACGGGGCACCCGGCGAGCTGTACGTGGCGGGCATCGGCATCGCCCGCGGCTACCTGGGCCAGAGCGCCCAGACCGCACACCGCTTCGTCGCCTGCCCCTTCGGTGCCCCCGGCGAACGCATGTACCGCACCGGGGACCTGGTGGTCCGCCGTCCCGACGGGAACATCAGCTACCTGGGCCGCACCGACCAGCAGGTCAAGATCCGCGGCCACCGGGTCGAACTCGGCGAGGTGGAAGCCGTCTTCGCCGCCCACCCGGCCGTACGGTTCGCCGCCGCGGTCGCCCAGCCCGACCCGCAGGTCGACGGGGCGTACCGACTGGCCGCCTATCTCGTCCTGGAGGGCGCGGAGTTGGCTGAGGTCGCCGCCGAAGTCGGCGCGGGCCTGCCGGACTTCCTGCGCCCGACGCATTTCGCCCAGGTCGACAGCATCCCGCTGACCGTGAACGGGAAGGCTGACACCAAGGCGCTGCCGGAGGCCAGGCCGCTCGGCGCGCTGACCACGGCGGGAGAACGCGGCCCGGAGACGGAGACCGAGACCGTGGTCTGCGAGTTCTTCGCCGAGGCACTGGACCTGGACGACGACGAGGTGAGCGCGGTGAGCGACTTCGTGTCCCTCGGCGGACACTCCATGCTGGCGGTGCGGCTGATCGGGCTGCTCCGCCGCGAGTACGGTCCTGTGGTCACCATCCGAGATCTGTTCACCCTGCGAACCCCGGAAGCGATTGCCCGCCACCTTGATGAAAACTGACACGCCTGATGAAATCTGAGACGAAGCGGCCCCGCCCCGGGGCCGCCATCCTGCGGACCGCCCTGCGCCGCAACATCGGCGCCATGATCGCGGGCACCCTCCTCATGGGCCTGTACCAGGCGGCGGAGACCGCGTTCCCCATCGCGCTCGGACTGATCGTCGAGCACACGATGCAGGACCGCAGCCTCGGCTCGCTCGGGGTGTCGATCGGCTCGCTCGCCGTGATCATCACGACGGTCTCCCTGTCGTGGCGGTTCGGCATGCGGGTGCTGCAGAAGGCCAACACGACCGAGGCGCACCGCTGGCGCGTCCAGGTCGCCGCCTGCGGGCTCCAGCCTGTGGCCAGGGACGTGGACGGCCTGAAGTCCGGCGAGATCCTCACCATCGCCACCGAGGACGCCGACCAGACCGCCGACATCATCGAGGTGGTGCCGCTGCTGATCAGCTCCCTGGTCGCGGTGGTCGTCGCGGCGGTCGCGCTGAGCCTGGCCGACATACGGCTCGGCCTGCTGGTGATCGTGGGGACCGTCGGCATCCTGTCGACCCTGGCGGTGATGTCCAGGCGGATCGGCGCGAGCACCCAGGAGCAGCAGGCCAGGGTGGCGAGGGCCGGTGCGAAGGTCGCCGACCTCATCATCGGGCTGCGCCCGCTCCACGGCTTCGGCGGCAACCACGCCGCGTTCGGGTCCTACCGAAAAGTCAGCACGGACGCCAAGCGCCAGGCGATCACCGTCGCCCGCGTGAACGGCGCCTACGCCGGCACCGCGCTGGCCCTCAACGCGGTCCTCGCCGCCGCGGTCTCCCTGACGGCGGGCTGGCTGGCGTTCGAGGGCCGGATCTCCATCGGTGAACTGGTCATGGCCGTGGGCCTCGCGCAGTTCATCATGGAACCGCTCAAGATGTTCTCGGAGATGCCCAAGTACGTGATGATCCCCCGGGCCTCCGCCGAGCGGATGGCGCTGGTCCTCTCCGCCCCGCCGGTGACGGTCCCGGGCCCCGAACGCCCGGCTCCGGGCGGGGACCTGGAGGTCGACGGCGTCCGCCACGGGACCCTGCGGGGGCTGAAGTTCTCCGTGGCCGCCGGGGAGTTCGTGGCGATCGCCCCCTACCAGCCGCGTGCGGCGGCCGATCTCGTCTCGGTGCTCGCCGTGAACGTGGCGCCCCCGGCGTACGAAGGAGTGGTCCGGGTGAGCGGGCAGGAGCTCGCGGACCTGTCGGTCGAGGCGGTCCGGGAGCACATGCTGGTGAACCCGTACGACGCGGAGATCTTCGGCGGCACCCTCCGGACGAACATCGACCCGTCGGGCAGCAGCCGGACGATCCCCGAAGCCGTCGAGGCGTCGATGCTGACCGATGTCGTCGCCCTCCACCGCGACGGGCTCGACTACGCGGTCCGCGACCGGGGGGCGAACCTCTCCGGCGGGCAGCGCCAGCGGCTCTCCCTGGCCCGCGCGCTGGCCGCCGACACCGACGTCCTGGTCCTGCACAACCCGACCACCGCCGTCGACGCGGTCACCGAACAGCTCATCGCCCGCAACATCGCGAAGCTGCGGCGAGGCCGCACCACGCTGGTGATCACCAGCAGCCCGGCGCTCCTGGACGCCGCCGACCGGGTGCTCGTCCTGGACGAGGGGGCCATCACCGCCGAGGACACCCACCGCAACCTGCTCGCGGGCGACGAGGCGTACTGCCTGGCCGTGGCCCGGTGAACCACCGGCGGGGGCGGTCGCCGCCCCCGCCGGTGCTCAGCCCAGCGCCCAGGCGACATCCCGGAGGAGGGCCTGCCGCCAGCCCGCCCGGTCGTGGTCCGACGCGGACCGCGAGACCCGCACGGTCGCCCCGGCCCGCTCGGTGAGCGACTCGGTCAGCTCGCAGTGGGGCAGCATCAGTGCCTCGTGTTCCCCCACGTCGAACGCGCAGCGCAGCGAGGACAAGTCGGGCCCCCGGAGCAGGAGTTCCGCGATGGTGCCGCCGACCTGCCCGCCGAGCGGATCCGGCCGCTCCTCGGCGCCGGGCGCCCACCAGAACGACCCCGACTGGCAGGCGATACGGGAGACCAGCTCCGGGAACTCCAGCGCCGCGTAGAGCGCGCTCAGCCCGCCCAGACTCTGCCCCGCCACCACCAGCCGGTCCACGTCCGCCCGGACACCGGACCCGGCCACCAGCGGCAGCAGTTCGTCCCGTACCGCCTCCCAAAGCTCCGGCCCGCACCCGAACTCGGCCGACCGGTCCTTGGACGGAAGGAAGACCAGGGTGACGGGTTCCAGCTCGCCGGCGGCCACGGCGGATTCGAAGGCCGTCATCGCCGGGTGGAGGTACAGCCAGTCGTCCCCGTCGAGCAGCAGGACCACCGGCCCGCCACCGGCGACCGGGTGGACACGGACGGTCCGCCGCCCGCCCAGCCGCTTGCTGCTCCACCGCAGCCGGGTCTCCGGGAGGGGCAGGATGTCGTCCGGGCCGACGGCCGGCCAGTGCGGCTGGGGCGGAGTGTCCGGGGTCGCGGCGATGGAGCGGTCACCGCCCGCCCCGGCCGGGTTGAGGGGGTCGGCGCGGGCCTCGCCGTCCACGAGGAACCGGTAGGTCACCCGCAGCCGCGCCGGCATGGGCACCTCGGCGTACCAGCAGTCCGTCGCGGCCCACCGCCGCAGGGTCACGGGTCCCGACCAGCTCTCGAAGTCGAGGTCGGCCGGAGACCCCCGCCACAGGAACAACGTCAGCCAGCCGTCGTCGGCGGGGACCGGCAGAGGGGTCCGCGCCGCGGCCCAGAACGCGTCGGTGCCGGGCTTGCCGGGAAGCCCGTATGCGGCGAAGGGACTCTCCGCGTCGTGCGGGAGACCGGGCCCGCGTCCGGGGCGGAGTTCGGGGCCGGTCATGGCCGGCCGGGGAGATCGTGGGCCGGGAGCCGGATGAGCAGGCGCATGAACATCTCCTGGTGAGAAGGGGAGGGGCTCGCTCTGGGTAAGGCGAGCCTAACCCGGCGATCTTCAGCACTCCAGGGGTACCCCGCATCGCGAACTCCCCGGTCCCGGGGAGCCGCAGGCCGACCGGCTCCGCGCTGCGAGCCGTAGGGGCTCTCGCTAGCGTGGGTGTGCAGAGCCCTGCCCCGACGAGCAGAAGGACCTCACGATGGCCCGACCCCCGCATGCGGCGCGAGGCGACATCGGCCGACGCGTCGCGGCGCGCCGCCTCCAGCTCGGTCTGTCCCGGGAGGACGTGGCCCTGCGGGCGGGCGCCGCACCCGGCTACATCGAGTACGTGGAGGAGCAGTCCGCGACCCCCGGCATCAGTTTCCTGCTCCGGCTCGCCGACGCCCTGGAGACCACGGTCCACGAGCTGACCGGGGGAACCGTGGACCTGCCGGGAGGGCCCGGACGGGCGGCCCGCGAAGCCCGGATGGTCGAACTCGGCGACACCGAGTGCTGGACCCTGCTCGGCGACCACGGCGTCGGGCGGGTGGCACTCACCCACGACGACGGGCCGGTCGTCCTGCCGGTGAACTACCAGGTGCTCGACGGCGAGGTCATGTTCAGCACGGGTGACCGCTCCCCGCTCGCCCGCGCCGCCGACACCGAGATCGCCTTCGAGACCGACCACATCGACGACGCCTTCAGCAAGGGCTGGAGCGTGCTGCTCGTGGGAACCGTCCGCGTGGTGGAGGACGAGGACGAGGCCCGCCGGCTCAGGGAGACGGCGTACTCGACCCCCTGGGCGGGGGAGGGGCGTGAACGCGTCATGGTCCTCGCGCCCCGCCGCGTCACCGGGCGCAGGATCATCGTGGCCGACGCCCCGGGGGAGCCCGGGTGATCCGGTAGGACGTGGAACGGGTGAGCCGGTCGGACCTGGAACGGGCATGACGGCTCATTCGAAGGGCACGACGGCGACCGGGGCCGGGCTGTGATGGATCACGGCGTGCGCGACGTGGCCGAGGTGCGGGCCCACCGGGGAGCGCCGGCTGCGCCGCCCCACGACCAGCAGACCGGCGCTCCGGGACGCGTCGACGAGCTCGGCCGCCGCCGGCCCGGCCACCGCCCGCTCCGTCACCCGTACGGCAGGGAACTTGTGCCGCCAGGGCCGCACCATTTCGGCCAGTCCCTCGGTGGCCTGCCGGCCGAGACCGCTGCCGAGGCTCGGGTCCAGGACGGCGGAGTACCCGTAGGCCGGGGGTGGGGACCAGCTGTGGACGACCCGCAGCTCCTCGTTGCGGCGGGCGGCCTCGCCGAAGGCGAAGGCGAGCAGCGGGTCGCACGGCTGCTCGGTGTCGACGCCCAGGACGATGCCCGCACGCGTGCTGCCGGCGTCCGCCCCGGACGAGGACGAATCCGACCGTACGAGCACCACCGGCCGCCGCGCACGGCCGACGACGGCGAGCGACACCGAGCCGATCAGGAAGCCGACGACACCGCCGAGGCCCCGCGACCCCAGCACGGTCACCTCGGACTCGTTCGCGGCGGCGGTCAGCACGCCCGGCGCCCGCCCGCGCGCCATCTCGGTGGCCACGTCGAGGCCGGGGCGGCCCTGCCGGACCCGGTCCGCGGTGGCGTGCAGCAGGCTCTCGTACCGCTCGACCAGTGATTCGGCGGAGAGCACCGGCACCTCCGCGGTGACCGGCCACTCCTCCACATGGACGAGATGCAGCGGAACGTCGAGCAGGGACGCCTCCTCCGCGGCCCACAGCGCTGCCGCGAGGCTCTCGGGGGACTCGTCCATTCCGACGGTGACTTGCGGGGTCATGCCAGGGCCTCCTCAGTGCGCGGGGCTCCGGGTGCGGAACCCTGTGTCCAGCCTCCCCGAGGCGGCGTCCGCCGGGTGAGGGGCCGAGAGGGCCGGATCGGGGCCGAAGGGCCCATCCCCGGTGGGCGCCGCCCGGTGCGAACGTGGAGGGGAGCCCGCGGCCGTCTCCGAGCTCCGGGCCACTCCCGAGGAGGAGCCATGACCAGCGACCTTCCCGACCCCGCGGAACTCGGCGCCGTCGTCGTCGGAGTGGACGCGTCCCAGCAGTCGCGCGCAGCCGCCCTGTGGGCCGCCGCCGAAGCCGAGCTCCGCGGGCAGCCGCTCGGCATCATCCATGCCGCCGACATCGAGGGGCGTTCCGTGCTCACGTCGGCCGAGACCCTCCAGGCACTGTGGGACACGGCACGTGACGTGCTGGACGAGACCGCCCGCGCCGTACGGGAGAAGTTCCCGGACCTGATCGTGACGGAGGAGCTCAGCCGCGGCGACGCGGTGGCCGGACTGCGCGCGGCGGCCGGTGCCCGGGGCACGATCGTCGTGGGCAGCAGGGGGCTGGGCGGTTTCGCCGCACTGACGCTCGGCTCCGTCGGGCTGGGCGTGGCCGCACGTACCGAGGTGCCGGTGGTCGTCGTACGGGGAGAGACCGACCGGCCGGCGACCGGGGTGGTCACGGCGGCCGTGCACGGCACGTCCGACCTCGACTGGCTGCTGATCGCCGCCGCCGAGGCGCAGGTACGCAAGGCGTCGCTGCGGCTGCTGAACGTCACCAACGTGCTGGGCTACGTCGGCAGGTTCACCACCATGCTCGACAGCATGGGGGAGATCACCGAGGAGAAGGTGCACGAGACGGCCGCCGTGGCCGACCGGGTACGGAAGCTGTACCCGGACCTCACCGTCACCCACGACGTCGAGACCGGGACCAGCGTGCCGGGCATCCTCGTCGAGGCCACGACCCTCACCGACCTGCTGGTCATGGGCGCCAGGAACCGGGTGCTCGGGTCGGGGGCCGCACTGGGACGGGTGCCCCACGCGCTGCTGCACCACGGGCACTGCCCGGTCCAGATCGTGCCCCCGGGGTACGCGACTGCGGGCGACGGCGGCTGAACACGCTGTCACTCGGTCGGTGGTCACTCCACGGTCAGGATCTCGTCGGCCGGCCGGCGCGGGGTGGCCGTACCCCGTGGCCCGTAGCCGAACCGGAACAGCATGTGGACGAAGCCGGTCAGGGAACCGGGCTCGCGGGTCAGCGAGCGGAGTTCGGGCCATTCGAGGGGCTGCGACATCAGCGATGCCGACACTCCGTCGAGCGTGGCCTGCAGAAGCACGCGCTCCATGGCCTGGCCCGCCCGCAGCCAGTCGGCCGGGGAGTCGTCCACCGTGCCGAGGAGCGCGATCTGCGGCCGCGCCTCGAAGACCGCGGCGGCCCGCCCCGGCAGGTCGTGCAGTGCGTCGAAGTCCCGAGCGGGAGCGGTCACCCCGTACTGCCTGGGGCCGAAGGCGTACGACGGGATGCCCTCGGTGGCAGGCCCCTCGTCGGCCTTCCCCGTGCGGGTCCAAGAGGCGATCTCCTCGCGCAGCGCGGTGTCGGCGGACTCGAAGAGCTCCGCGTCGCGCACCAGGTCCAGGACGGTGTCCGAGTGCCAGGACCCGGGCACGATCAGCCGGCACCCCTCCAGGAGGGCGGCGCCGCGGAGCCCGTCGAGTATCTCCGCCGGGATCCGTTCGTCGGAGAAGGGGAAGCGGCTGGTGTGGCGCTTGCGCAGGGCGGGGTACAGGTCCGCCGGGCCCGGCTCCGCCGGGTCGGGCTCCTGGAGTACGACATCGGCCAGATGCCAGGGGTCGCGGGGATCGGGCAGCAGCTCGGTGGCGGCGTCCCACCCGTGGTGGGCGGCGGACACCCGCAGATTGAACAGTGCGGCACCGCACCCCAGGTGCAGTCCGCGGCCGTCCGGGTCACCGGTCGGCAGCGAGCGCGACGGGTCGCCGTACAGGGCGAGCGAGCGGGTACCCGCGCGGTGGACGAACCTCCAGGGCTGGGCGTTGTGCATGGACGGTGCGGTGACGGCGTCCTCGACCAGCGAGGTCACGGTCTCCACGGGACGGTCGGTGATGGGCATGGCTTCCTCCCGGTGCTCCCTCTCACCTCCACCTTCCGCCGGGAACGCCCGGCGCAGCAGGGGCCGAACGGCCCTGCACCCGGACCGACCGGGGCCCACTGCCACGGTCCCAGCAGGGCACAGCCATGATCACGCGCGGCTCGACATGAGCGGGCGCGGTGCGGCGGCTACGTTGGGAGGTGCGGACACGAGCGGTCCGCCCCCTCGAAGCCGCCGGAGGCATGCATGGGCGGGGATGGCCGTGGGACCCAGCGGGCCAGGCTTCCGCGCTTGAGGCTCGACGAGCTGCTCGACGAGCTCCAGGGCCGTATCGACGAGGCACGGGGGACCCGCGACCGGCTCAACGGCCTGCTGGAAGCCGTCATGTCGGTGGGCCGTGAACTCGCTCTTCCGCAGGTGCTCAGGGGGATCGTCGAAGCGGCGGTCGTGCTCGTGGACGCCGAGTACGGAGCCCTGGGCGTGATCGGCGACGACCAGAAGCTCGCCGAGTTCCTCCCCATCGGCATCAGCGACGAGGTACGGGAACGGATCGGCGGCCTCCCCGCCGGACACGGGCTCCTCGGCGAGCTGATCCGGCACCCGGAGCCCCTGCGGCTGGGCGAGCTCTCGGCCCACCCGACCTCGTACGGCTTCCCGCCCCACCATCCGCCGATGCACTCGTTCCTCGGCGTGCCCATCAGGGTCCGCGAGGAGGTGTTCGGCAACCTCTACCTCACCGAGAAGCGCGGCGGGGCGGACTTCGACGCGGAGGACGAGGCCGTCGTCTCCACCCTGGCGGTCGCGGCGGGCATCGCCATCGAGAACGCCCGCCTCTACGAGGAGGGGCGGCTGCGGGAGCGGTGGCTCGCCGCGAGCTCCGACCTCACCAGCGCGCTGCTCTCCGGCTCGGCCGAGCCGGAGGTCCTCGAAGGGATGCTGGGCCGGGCCGTCGACATCGCCGGTGCCGACCTGGGCGTCTTCCACCTCGTGGAGCCGGACGGCGAACTGAGCGGTTCGCTCGCCCACGGGGAGGGGGCCGGGGCCCACCGCGGCCTGGCGCTGCCGACCACCCGGGGCACCCTCGCCGGTGCCGTGCTCACCGCCGACGAACTCATCACCGTTCCCGACGTCGGGAACGATCCCCGGATCACCGTGCGGCCGGAGCGCTGGGACGGGTTCGGTCCCGCGGTTGCCGTCGTCGTGGGGACCAAGGAGAAGCTGAGCGGGGTCCTGATCCTCGCCCGGCTCCGGGGCAAACCGCCGTTCGTCGGCCCGCAGATCGCCTCGCTGCCGGGCTTCGCCGGACAGGCCGCGCTGGCGCTCGAACTGGCCGAGCGCCGACGGGCCGCCGAGCGGGTGAGCCTGCTGGAGGACCGTGACCGGATCGCCCGTGACCTGCACGACCTAGCGATCCAGCGGCTCTTCGCCACCGGGATGACCCTGCAGAGCGCCCGCCTCTTCGTCGAGCACCCGGAAGCGGCCGAGCGGCTGGGCCGGGCGATCGACGACCTCGACACCACCATCAAGATCATCCGCTCCACCATCTTCGGCCTCCGGGAGCACGGACCGGCCGCCGACGCCTCGGGTCTCAGGACCAGGGTCGTCGAGGCGGTGGACACCGCCGCGCCCGCACTCGGTTTCCCGCCCGCGCTGAGGATGGAGGGGCTGATCGACACGGACGTTCCCCAGGACATGGCCGACCACGTGATCGCGGTGATCGTGGAGGCCCTGAGCAACATCGCCCGGCACGCGGGGGCCGAGGAGGCGGAGGTGTCGGTCGTCGCGGTCGACGGTGTGCTGACGGTGACCGCGACCGACGACGGCACCGGCCTCCGGGAGGGCGCCCGGGGCAGCGGCCTGCGGAACCTGACCGAACGGGCCGAGCAGTTGGGCGGCACCCTCTCCGTCGTCGGGGGCCCGGCCCCGCGGGGCGGCACCGTGCTGGAGTGGCGGGTTCCGTTGCCGGCGGGACGCGGGCGCGGGGGCGGGGGCAGGGGCGGGGCGCACCGTCCGCCCGGCTGACCGCCTCACCTCTCCTGCTGCTCCTGCCGCTCCTGCCGCTCCTGCTGTTCCTGGTGCTTGTGCTCCCGTACCTCCGTCGCGATGACGGCCGCCTGGACCCGGCGCTCCACCCCGAGCTTCCTGAGCAGCCGGGAGATGTGATTCTTGACGGTCTTCTCGGAGAGATAGAGCCGCTCGGCGATCTGCCGGTTGGTCAGCCCCTCGCCGATGAGGTCGAGCACCGACCGCTCCCGCTCGGAGAGGACCGACAGCCGCTCGTCCGCCCCGGGACCGGCGGTCCCGGGGGTGCGCAGGGTGCGCATGAGCCGGGCCGTGGTCTCCGGGTCGAGCATCGACCGGCCCGCCGCCACGGTCCGTACGGCCGACACCAGGTCCGAGCCGTTGATCTGCTTGAGCACATATCCGGCCGCCCCGGCCATGATCGCGTCGAGCAGGGCGTCCTCGTCGTCGAAGGACGTCAGCATCAGACAGGCCAGCTCCGGCATCCGGGAACGCAGCTCACGGCAGACCGTGATGCCGTCCCCGTCGGGCAACCGGACGTCGAGCACCGCGACATCGGGCCGGAGCGCGGGCCCCCGGGCCAGCGCCTGGGCGGCAGTGGCGGCCTCCCCGACGACCTCCAGACCGGGCTCCGCCCCCAGCAGGTCGTGCAGCCCCCGGCGTACCACTTCGTGGTCGTCCAGCAGGAAGACCCTGACCGGGGCCCCGGCTTCGGCGGTCGGTGTGCCGGTCATGTGCGGCCCCTGGTGGTCGGTCGACTGCCAGGGCCTCCGTGCGCACCTGACCCCGGCCCCCCGTCCTACCCGCATTGTCCCAGGGGCGGCGCCGAAGGGCCCCCTGGATCCGTTCACCGCTGGTCAGTGAGGGTGGCGATAGGCGTTGGCGTAGGCTTGCCCATCTGACTGGACAGACCTGCGCACCCGTTCCCGCGCAGGTGCGGTGGGGTGACTACGGAGGTTCGCGTACATGCCGAGCAGCAGTCGTACGGCACTGGTCGAGGACCTGATGGGGCGGTTCCCCGAGGTTCCCAGGGAAGCCGTCATCAAGGAAGACCTGCTGCGCGGCGGCATGGCCTTCGACGAGTCGGCGCTCAGCGGGTCCATCGGCGGCGCCACCGGTGACGTGAAGCCGAAGTCGTACTTCATCTTCTCCTTCGACCACCGCACGCTCCCGGAGCTCGGCGCCGCCGCGCTCAACCGGCCGCCCGAGGAGATCGTTCTCACCGGCGGCCCCTACGGGCTGCGCCGCACCGTCGTATCGGTGCGGGTCAACCCCGACTCCCCGTACGTCGTGCGGGGCGGCGAGGACGGCGCGCTCGGCCTCTACCTGGACGGGGCGCGGATCGCGGACGTCGGGCTGCCGCCGATGCCGGAGTACTACCGGCACAAGCTGTCCAACGGCAAGTCCGTGATGGAGGTGGCCCCGACCATCCAGTGGGGCTACCTCATCTATCTGACGGTCTTCCGGGTGTGCCAGTACTTCGGCGCCAAGGAGGAGTGCCAGTTCTGCGACATCAACCACAACTGGCGCCAGCACAAGGCGGCCGGCCGCCCGTACACCGGCGTCAAGCCGGTCGAGGAGGTGCTGGAGGCCCTGGAGATCATCGACCGGTACGACACGGCCGGTGTCTCCCGCGCCTACACCCTCACCGGCGGCTCCATCACCTCCCAGGTCGCCGGGCGCGACGAGGCCGACTTCTACGGGCACTACGCCAAGGCCATCGAGGAGCGCTTCCCCGGCCGCTGGACCGGCAAGGTGGTCGCCCAGGCGCTGCCCCGCGAGGACGTGCAGCGCTTCCACGACTACGGCATCCGGATCTACCACCCCAACTTCGAGGTGTGGGACCGCCGGCTGTTCCAGCTGCACTGCCCCGGCAAGGAGCGTTACGTCGGCCGGGACGAGTGGCACCGCCGGATCCTGGAGTCCGCCGAGGTGTTCGGGCCGCGCAACGTCATCCCCAACTTCGTCGCGGGCATCGAGATGGCCGAGCCCTTCGGCTTCACGAAGGTGAGCGAGGCCATCGACTCGACCACCGAGGGGCTGCGGTTCTTCATGTCCAACGGGGTCGTGCCGCGCTTCACCACCTGGTGCCCCGAGCCCACCACCCCGCTGGGCAAGGCCAATCCGCTGGGCGCGCCCCTGGAGTACCACATCCGCCTCCTGCAGGCGTACCGGGCGACGCTGGAGGAGTTCGGGCTCAACTCCCCGCCCGGCTACGGCCCCGCGGGACCCGGCCGCGCCGTGTTCTCGGTCAGCTCCTTCATGGACAGCCTCGAAGGCATGGAAGAGGAACCCGCCGTCTGAAGATCCCGGGGAACGGGCACCGTTCCCCGGGATCGGGCGCGATTCGGGCGCTCCACCCCGGCCGAGCGGGCACCGGGAGCGCCCGGAAAGCCCGCCGGTACGGGCGTGACCAGCGACGGTCTCCCGCAGAAACGGGCATGAACGGGCAGAGGGAATTCGGCGAAGAGCCTGGTCGAGCGGTCGGCCCTGCTTGTACAAACGACACATGGGCCCGAACGGACCGGGGCCACCGCCTGAACAGTGCCACCGCAAGAGCCAGGGATGTGTGTCGTGGACACCGACGAACGCCGCAGAGGAATTCTCGACACCGCCCGACGGGACGGATCGGTCGAGGTGAACGCCCTCGCGGCGTTGTTCGAGGTGGCGAAGGAGACCGTCCGCCGCGATCTGCACGTACTGGAGGAGCACGGCCTCGTCCGCCGGACCCACGGCGGCGCCTACCCGGTGGAGTCGGCGGGCTTCGAGACCACGCTCGCGGTCCGCACCACCCGTAACGTTCCGCAGAAGTCACGGATCGCGGCCGCCGCCGCCGATCTGCTCGGGGACGCCGAGACCGTCTTCGTCGACGAGGGCTTCACCCCCCAGCTCGTCGCCGAGGCGTTCCCCCGGGACCGGCCGCTGACCGTCGTCACGGCCTCCCTGGCCGTCGCCACCGTCCTCGCGGACGCCGAGAAGATCTCGGTGCTGCTGCTCGGCGGCCGGGTGCGCGGCTCCACGATGGCCACCGTCGACCACTGGGCCTCCAAGATGCTCGCTGGCTTCGTCATCGACCTGGCGTACGTCGGTGCCAACGGGATCTCCCGCGAGTACGGCCTCACCACCCCCGACCCGGCCGTCAGCGAGGTCAAGGCCCAGGCCATGCGCAGCTCCCGGCGCCGGGTCTTCGCCGGGATCCACTCCAAGTTCGGCGCCGTGAGCTTCTGCCGGTTCGCCGGTGTCGGCGACTTCGAGACCATCGTCACCGACGCGGGCCTCTCCTCGGCCGAAGCCCAGCGCTACTCCCTCATGGGCCCCCAGGTCATCCGCGTCTGACCCGGCCGCCCCCGGTCCCGTACCGGCCGCACCACCCCTGAGACCACCGCGCCCCGCCCCCCGTCGGGGCGCGGTTCGCCCTGCCCGCGCGCCGCCCCCGGCGCGACCCGCACGACCCGATCACCGAGCCGCTACGACTGATCAGGAGTCCCCATGCGCCACCACCCCCGCCGACGACACGGACCACACCGCCTGCCGCGCACCGGCGCCGCGGCCGCGGCACTCGCCCTCCTCGCCGCCGGCTGCGCCGGAGCGGGCGGGACCTCCTTCGGGGGAGGCGACGCCCTCAACGTCCTGATGGTGAACAACCCGCAGATGGTCGAACTCCAGAAGCTGACGAAGGAGCACTTCACCAAGGAGACCGGCATCACCGTCCACTTCACGGTGCTGCCCGAGAACGACGTCCGGGACAAGATCAGCCAGGACTACTCCAACCAGGCCGGCCAGTACGACATCGCCACCATCTCCAACTTCGAGCTCCCCTTCTTCGCCGAGAACGGCTGGCTGCGCCCGCTGGACGAGTACGTCGACGCCGATCCGGACTTCGACCAGCAGGACATCCTCCCGCCGCTGCGCGAGTCGCTGACCCACAAGGACGGCAAGCTCTACGCCCAGCCCTTCTACGGCGAGTCCTCCTTCCTGATGTACCGCAAGGACGTCTTCGAGAAGGAAGGGCTCACCATGCCCGCCGAGCCGACCTGGAAGGAGGTCGCCGAACTCGCCGCGAAGACCGACGGGTCGCAGCGCGGGATGAAGGGCATCTGCCTGCGCGGGCTGCCCGGCTGGGGCGAGGTCATCGCCCCGCTCACCACCGTCGTCAACACCATGGGCGGCACCTGGTTCACCGAGGACTGGCAACCGCAGCTGACCTCACCGGAGTTCAAGAAGGCCACCAAGTTCTACGTCGACCTGGTGCGCGAACACGGAGAGCTCGGCGCCCCGCAGTCCGGGTACGCCGAATGCCTCAACAACATGACCCAGGGCAAGACCGCCATGTGGTACGACGCCACCGCGGGCGCCGGATCACTGGAGGCCAAGGGCTCCCCGGTGAAGGGCAGGATCGGGTACGTACCGGCGCCCGTCGAGCAGACCGAGAGCTCCGGCTGGCTCTACACCTGGGCCTGGGGCATGCAGAACGCCTCCAAGAAGGCCGACGACGCCTGGAAGTTCATCTCCTGGGCCTCCGGCAAGGAGTACGAGGAGCTCGTCGGCGCCACCAGCGGCTGGTCCAACGTCCCCGCCGGGAAACGCGCTTCGACCTACGCCCACCCCGACTACCGCAAGGAGGCAGGGGCGTTCGCCGACGTCACCCAGCAGGCCATCTCCGCGGCCGACCCCAACAACCCCGGCACCCAGCCGCGCCCCACGGCGGGCATCCAGTTCGTCGGCGTACCGGAGTTCACCGACCTGGGCACCAAGGTCGCACAGGAGATCAGCGCCGCCATCGCGGGCCGCCAGTCGGTGGACGCCGCACTCGCCGCCTCCCAGAAGCTGGCCGAGAAGGTCGCGGAGGAGTACCGATGACCACCACCACCGCCGTGCGGCCCACCCCACCCCGGCCGGCCCCGGCCGCCCAGCGCCCCACGGGCAGCAGAGCCCGCGCCTGGGCCACCCGAGCACCCCTCCTGCCCGCCCTCGTCTTCCTCATAGCCGTCACCCAACTGCCCTTCGTGGCAACGCTGGTGATCTCCTTCTTCGACTGGAACTCGCTCAAGCCGGACCAGCGCCACTTCACCGGATTCGCCAACTACAGCTCCGTCTTCACCGACCCCGCCCTGCGCGAATCGGTCCTGACCACCGTCCTGCTCACCGCCACCGTGGTGATCGCCAGCGTCGTCCTCGGCCTCGCCTTCGCCCTGCTCCTGGACCGCACCTTCTTCGGCCGGGGCTTCGTCCGCACCCTGCTCATCACCCCGTTCCTGATCGTGCCGGTCTCTGCGGCGCTGCTCTGGAAACACGCGCTCTACAACCCCGAGTACGGGCTCTTCAACGGGGCGCTCAGCTGGTTCGGGAACCTCTTCGGGATCGAGGGGATCGCCCAGCCGGAGTGGACCTCCGAGATGCCGCTGATGGCCGTCGCCGCCGCCCTCGTCTGGCAGTGGACCCCGTTCATGATGCTGATCCTGCTGGCCGGGCTGCAGAGCCGCCCCGCCGAGATGATGGAGGCCGCCCGGCTCGACGGCGCGGGCCCCTGGCAGATGTTCCGCTTCCTGACCCTGCCCCACCTGCGCCGCTACCTCGAACTCGGCGTCCTGCTGGGCTCGGTGTACATCGTGCAGAACTTCGACGCCGTGTTCACCATCACCGCGGGCGGCCTCGGCACCGCCAACCTCCCGTACACCGTCTACGAGACCTTCTACCGGGCCCATGAGTACGGACTCGCGTCCGCCGTGGGTGTGGTCGTGGTGATCGGCACCGTGATCATCGCGACCTTCGCGCTCCGGGTGGTCTCCTCCCTCTTCCGTGAGGAGGCGAGCCGCGCATGAGCGCCTCGACCGCACCACCGCCCCGCACCCCCGCCACCTCGAAGAAGCCACGGCCCACGGGAAGCGCCCGCAGGCGCTCCACCGCACTGGGCCTGGCCGCCTGGGCCGTCGGCATCGTCTTCTGCCTGCCCGCCCTCTGGATGGTGCTGACCTCCTTCCACTCGGAGGCCGACGCGGCGACCAACCCGCCCTCACTGGCGGCCTCGCTGACGCTCGACGGCTACCGGACGTTCTTCGGCGGCGACGGCGGCCCGACCCCCTGGCCCCCGCTGGTCAACTCCCTCACCGCGTCGGTGTTCTCCACCCTCCTGGTGCTCCTGCTGGCGCTGCCCGCCGCGTACGCGCTCTCCATCCGGCCGGTGCGCAAGTGGACCGACGTGATGTTCTTCTTCCTCTCCACCAAGATGCTGCCGGTGGTCGCCGGGCTGCTGCCGGTCTACCTGTTCGCGAAGAACACCGGGCTCCTGGACAACATCTGGCTGCTCGTCCTGCTCTACACCTCGATGAACCTGCCGATCGCGGTGTGGATGATGCAGTCCTTCCTCGCCGACGTCCCGGTCTCCATCATCGAGGCGGCCCAGGTCGACGGGGCGAGGCTGCCCACCGTGCTGGGCCGGGTCGTCGCCCCGGTCGCCGCCCCCGGCATCGCCGCCACGGCCCTGATCTGCTTCATCTTCAGCTGGAACGAGCTGTTGTTCGCCCGGGTGCTGACCGGCGTGGTCGCCGGGACGGCACCCGTCCACCTGACCACCTTCGTCACCAGCCAGGGCCTCTTCCTCGCCCAGCTGTGCGCGGCGTCGGTGGTCGTGTCCCTGCCGGTGCTCATCGCCGGCTACGCCGCCCAGGACAAACTCGTCCAGGGCCTTTCACTGGGAGCAGTCAAATGAGGGCAGCCATCGTCGAGGCCCCCGGCAAGGTGTCCGTCACCACGGTCGAGGACCCCACGCCCGGCCGGCGTGACGTGGTCGTGAAGGTGGCGTCCTGCGGGCTCTGCGGCACCGATCTGCACATTCTCCAGGGGGAGTTCGCCCCCACCCTGCCGATCGTCCCCGGCCACGAGTTCGCCGGGGAGATCGTCGCCGTCGGCAACGACGTCACCGAACTGGCCGTCGGCGACAAGGTGGCCGTCGACCCCTCGCTGCACTGCCACGAGTGCCGCTACTGCCGCTCCGGCCGCGGCAACCTCTGCGACAACTGGGCCGCGATCGGCGTCACCGTCCCCGGCGGGGCGGCCGAATTCGCCGTCGCCCCGGTCGCCAACTGCGTCAAGCTGCCCGAACACATCGACGTCACCGACGCGGCCCTCATCGAACCGCTCTCCTGCGCCGTACGCGGGTACGACGTCCTGAAGAGCAACCTGGGCTCCGAGGTGCTGATCTACGGCTCCGGGACGATGGGCCTGATGATGCTGGAGCTGGCCAAGCGCACGGGCGCCGCGTCGGTGGAGGTGCTGGACGTCAACGCCCAGCGCCTGGAGACCGCGAAGCTCCTCGGCTGCACGGGAGCGGCCGCCCGGGCCGAGGAGTTCGACCGCCCGGGCGGCTGGGACGTGGTCATCGACGCCACCGGCAACGCGGGGGCCATCCAGGACGGCCTGGGCCGGGTCGCCAAGGGCGGCACCTTCCTCCAGTTCGGGGTGGCGGACTACGCCACCACCGCGGTCATCGAGCCGTACCGGATCTACAACCAGGAGATCACCATCACCGGTTCGATGGCGGTCCTGCACAGCTACGAGCGGGCCGCCGCGCTCTTCGCGAGCGGGGTGCTGGACCCGGCCGTCTTCATCAGCGACCGGCTGCCGCTGGAGCAGTACCCGCAGGCGATCGACCAGTTCAAGGCCGGGGTGGGGCGCAAGATCGTGGTGCAGCCCTAGCGCGCGGGGTGCGAGGGACGGCCCCGGTCGGCGGACCTTCCGGTCAGCGGCCGGGCAGGGAAGTGCCGGCGGCGAGCAGAAGTGTGTCCGGTGCGGCGCGGATGAAGGTGCTGTCGTCGGGGGTGACCAGGGTGAAGAGATGCAGCCCCGCCCCCGCGACCGTGATGTCGTACGGCTCGTACGGGAAGCCGGCGCGGTCGTACGGATCCCTGCGGGGTCATCGAGAGCGATCGCCGGCCCGCCGCTTCGTAGAAGAGGGCCGGCGGACCGTCCCCGTGCTCGTCCAGGGTGTAGCCGGTCGTGTCCCAGCTCGCCTCCATCCCCTCGTCGCGAGCGATGAGGAGGGCGCCGCGGCCGTTGGAGGTCCCGGTGCCACCGGGAATCCACGGCGAGAACACGCCGTCGGATTCGTCTTCGCCGGAGGCGCACCGGAGCTCGGGCCAGCGGCTGAGCCATGACGTGAGAAACCGGTCCACCACGGCGGCGGACGGTCACGTCCGCCGGAGGGCGCCCACGGTCTGCGGGGTGAGCCGGTCCGGGCCGCCGGACACCGGACCGGCTCACCTGCCTCACACCGTGCGGATCAGGGGAAGTTGACGACGGTCGAAGGGATCGTCGACGTTCCCGAGGTGGGGGAGCCGATGTTGTTGATCACGTGCTGGTACTGGCCGTTGCCGCCGAGCGAGACGACCAGCAGGTTGTGGAACTTCACGCCCGGTTTCACCGGGGCCTTGAAGCCGTGTTCCTGGATGATCGTCGGGTCGACGTTGTAGTAGCAGTAGCTGCCCAGACCCCAGCCCTCGTGCTGGTTCACGGAGTCGTCGACCCGGTAGGCCGCGTACCCCTTCGTGCTGCCGTTCTGGATGGCCGCCTGGTTGGGTGCGTCGTACGCCTTCTCGTTCTGGAAGAAGATCGTCCGGCCGCGCTCGCCGTACCACTCCACGTCGTACTTGTTGAAGTGTTCGACGAACAGGCCGGTGGCCAGGACGTCGTCGCCGTTGACGCGGACGCCGTAGTCGGCCCGGTTGGTCTCCCAGCCCCAGCCCTCGCCGTGGTCGGCGCGCCAGATCCAGGTGTGGTCGATGATGACGTCGTCGCTGTTGACCACCAGGCTGGTGGTCGCCTTGCCGGGGCCCGCGCCGCCGATGCGGATGAACACGTCCTGCACGGTGGTGGGGTTGACCGAGTGGTCGGTGGAGGCGCCCTGAGGGCCGACCTCCAGCAGGGTGGACGAGTTGACCGGTCCGGCGTCGATGAGGAAGCCGGCCAGCTTCACCCCGTCGACGTCGGCGACCTTCATCGCGGTCACCCCGTTGTCCGGGATGATCGTGGCGAGGCCGAGACCGAGGACGACGGTGTTGGCGCGGTTCACGTTGATGGTCTGGTCGATGTGGTAGACACCGGGCGTGAACAGCAGGTTGAGGCCCTGGGCGAGCGCCGCGTTGATGGTCGCCGCGGTGGCGCCCTGCTTGACGACGTAGAAGCGGTTCAGCGGGATGGACTCACCCTGCTGGTTCCCGCTGTCCCACGAGACGCCGCGCGCGTTGACACGCTTCGCCGGGACGAAGACCTTGTACTCGTTGCCGTCCAGGTAGAGGAACGGCTTCTCGCGCGAGATCGGAGTGGTGTCCAGCGTGGTGTACGGCGGGTTCGGGTAGCTGGACGCGGGCGCGCCCTGCACACCGGAGAAGGTCATGTTCCAGACCGCGTTGGTCCAGCCGCCCACCGAGCTGTCGCGGGTGTACCACTGCTGCTGGGAGTACGGGCCCACGGTGCCGTCGATCTTGCTGTCGGCGATGTAGCCGCCGCTGGCCCAGCCGTATCCGTCGGGCGCCAGGTTGAGCCCGCCCTTGATGTGCATACGGCGGAAGGGCGCGGCCTGGGAGACGGCCCAGCGGTTGGTGCCGTTGACCGGGTTGAGCGTGAGGTTCTCCGCCGAGCGCCAGAAGTTCTGCGTGGCGTTCCCGTCGAACCAGCCCGCGTCCACGGTCACATCGCCGTTGAACGTGGTGGCGTTGGGGTTGAGGCCGAGGCCGGCGATCTGGGTGTAGAACCCGATCTGCGCGTTGATGTTGTTGTACGTACCGGGCTTGAAGAGCAGCGCATGCCGTCCGGAGCCGAACTGCGCGGACTCCTGCTGCCGGAAGATCTCGTCGACCTTGCCCTGGATGTTCGGCGTGGAGGGGTCGAAGACATGGACGTTCGGGCCGAGGTCACCGCCGCCGGGAATCTCCGGGCCGCCGCCCCCGTCCCGCGTACCGAAGACCTTGAACTCCCAGAGGGAGTAGCCGTATCCGGTGGCGCGCTCCGTGCCGGTCAGGCGTACGTAGCGGGCCTCGCCGGAGACGGTGAGCGTCTCGTTCCCGCCCTGGCTGGTGGTGGTGCTGTACGCGGTCGTCCAGTTGGTGCCGTTGGTGGAGAGCTCGATGCGGTAGCTCTTCGCGTGCGCGGCCTCCCAGGCGAGCTCGACCCGGCTGAGGGCGGCCGGGGAGCCGAGGTCGATCCGTATCCACTGCGGGTCGGAGAAGGCGCTGGACCAGCGCGTCCCGCCGTTCCCGTCGACCGCGTTGCCCGCGGCCGTGCCGCCGTTCTCCTCGCTGGAGGCGGTCGTCGGGCTGCCCTGGGAGAGCAGGACGGGGGCGGCCTGGGCCGGGGCGGCCTGAGCCACTCCGAGCAGGGCCGCGACCAGCGCGGTCACCAGCGCGAAGCCGAGGCCGCGCCATCGGTGGAGTGCGGCCATCGGGGGCCGCGAGGGTCTGACGAGGGCAACAGACATGTCCTGGTCTCCTGAGGTGTCATATGTGCGGGGGCGGAGGTGGGGGGCGGGCGCAGCTCCCACGGGAAGGAGAGAGCGCTCTCTCGGTAGCCGAATGATTCTCCCGCGTTTCGGCCACGTCAAGAGTTGTGCACAGGATCGGTGCGATCGGCCTCCGGAGGCGCTTGATGTTTCATCTCCTGAAAGCACACGGGCAGTTGGTGGAGTTCTGTGACGACAAGTCGGGTGACGATCGACCGGCTGCCGGGCCAACTGCTCCGCAACCCCTTGACGGTTGACGCGGCTCCCGCCACTCTCCCCCTTGCGGGGGGAGCGCTCTCTCGGCCCAACCTCCGCTACAGAGCAAGGAGTTCCCATGAATGCCCGTGGAACACCACGGCTTCGAGGCGCCCTGGCCGTCATGGCCGCGGTGGCCCTCCTGTTCACCCTCTCGGCGGCGCTCGCCCCGGAGCGGGCCGTCGCCGCGGCCGTCCTCGTCTCCCAGGGGAAACCGGCCACCGCCTCCAGCGCCGAAGGTCCCTTCACCGCCCCCAACGCCGTGGACGGCAACCCGGCGACCCGCTGGTCCAGCGAGTTCACCGACGACCAGTGGATCCGCATCGACCTCGGCACGAGCACCGCGGTCGGCCAGGTCGTGCTGAACTGGGAGGCCGCGTACGCCAGGGGCTACCGGATCGAGCTCTCCGCCAACGGCACCGACTGGACGACGATCCACTCCACCACCACCGGCACCGGAGGCGTCGAGACCCTCACCGTCTCGGGGACCGGACGCTACATCCGGCTGCTGGGCACCCAGCGCGCCACCCCGTGGGGCTACTCCCTCCACGAGTTCCAGGTCTACTCCACCACCGGCGGCAACAACCCCGGCGGTGACGTCCTGCTCTCGTACGGCAAGGCCGGATCCGCCTCCACCTCCCAGCACGACGGCACCTGCTGGGAGTGCGGCCCGGACAAGGCCTTCGACCGGGACCCCGCGAGCCGCTGGGCCACCAGCCCCGAGGGCGGCTGGACCGACCCCGGCTGGATCGCCGTCGACCTCGGCGCCCCCGCCCAGATCAACCGGGTGGTCCTCCAGTGGGACCCGGCCTACGCCAGGGCCTACCGGATCGAGGTCTCCGACAACGGCGCCGACTGGCGGACGATCCACCAGACCGCCTCCGGCACCGGCTTCAAGGAGACGCTCGACGTCAGCGGCACCGGCCGGCACGTACGGCTGTACGCCACCCAGCGCAGCGGTCAATACGGCTACTCGCTCTGGGAGTTCCAGGTCTGGGGCACCGGCGGAGCGCCGATCCCCGCCCCGCCGCTGCCCGCCGACCCCACGTACGACCGGCTGGTCTTCAGCGACGAGTTCAACGGCCCCGCCGGTGCCGCACCCGACCCGGCCAAGTGGGTCCCGGAGACCGGAACCGGACCCAACAACGAGCTGGAGTACTACACGGACAACAAGAACGCCGCCCAGGACGGCAACGGCTCCCTCGTCCTGGAGGCCCGCCGGGAGGCGACACCGGGATCGGCCTGCCCGCCCGACCCGCTGAGCGGAAGCACCACGTGCCAGTACACCTCGGCGCGGCTCAACACCTACGGGAAGTTCCAGTTCACCTACGGCCGGGTCGAGGCGCGCATCAAGGTCTCCGGCACCCAGGGGCTCTGGCCCGCGTTCTGGATGCTGGGCGCGGACTACTTCGACAAGGGCCGCCCGTGGCCCTACACCGGTGAGATCGACATCATGGAACACGTCGGCAAGGAGCCGAAGACCGCCTACTCCACCCTGCACGCCCCCGCCTACAACGGCGCGGCCGGCTACGGAGGCCCCCACACCCTGCCCGGGGGCGCGGACTACGCCGACGACTTCCACACCTTCGCCGTGGACTGGAACAGCACCGGCATGACGTTCCGGGTCGACGGCCAGGTGTCGTTCCGGGTCGACCGGGACGAGCTGGAGCGCACCCGCGGACCCTGGGTGTTCGACCACGACTTCTTCCTGATCCTCAACAACGCGGTCGGGGGTGACTGGCCGGGTCCGCCGGACACCACCACCCGCTTCCCGCAGAAGCTGAGCGTCGACTACATCAAGGTCTGGCAGTAGCAGGGCCTCACCAGGGGCGCGGTCCGGGTCACCGTCGGTGGCCGGGGCCGCGCCCCGCCGCACCCGGAAGCCTCAGCGGGGCGCGTAAACGATCCACAGGGGCCCGGGGGCCAGGTCGATCCGCTCGCCGTCCGGGGTGGTGAACGCCGTGTCCGCGTCCGCCGAGGGGCGCGCCCACCGGGCCTCGTACGCCTTCCCGTCCCGCAGGACGTGCGCGGTCCCCGAGCCCACGGTCTCGGTGAACGGGGTGTTGTTCCCCGACCGGTCCCCGAAGGCCGAAGGGCGTACGGTCACGTCCTGCACGATCACCGTGGCGGCCCCGAGCCGCCCTCCCTCGCTCGTCCGGGCGGGGGAGCCGTCCATGGAGACCAGCCACCGCTCGCGCTCGGCGGACCAGGTGAAGGTGGTGCGCGCGGACGGGAAGCGGACCGTACGGCTCTCCTCGGCCCTTCCGCCGGGCGGCGCCGGGCCGAACCTCAGCCCCAGCGCCTCCACGGCCTCGGTCCCGGAAGCGGCGTACGGGATCCTCTCCGGCCGGAGGTACAGATTGTGCGGGGCCGGCCGCTCCGGCCCCCGGAAGTAGGCCCGGGGCGCGGCCGACGGCGGTACGGCGTCGAGGGGCGCCCGGTCGATGGCCGGGAGGAGCCTGCTCTGGGCCCCGGAGAAGGCGAGCACCGGCCGGTCGAACTGGCGCAGCAGCTCCAGATCGGTCTCCCGGGCGCTGCGGACCGGCCCGATCACCGGCGGCAGCTCGGAGGAGTAGACCGCGAGGAGCCGGCTGAGACCGGCCTCCACCTGTTCGACATAGACGATGTCCGCCTGGTCGAGACCGGTCTGCGGCCGGGCGGGCGCCACATTGTCGATCTTCACGGCGAGCACTTTCGCGTCCGCTCCCGTCCCGGACGGGCTGCTGCTCCGGCTCTCGGGCCCCGAGCCGTCCCCGCCCGTGCATCCGGCCGCGAGGAGGACCAGGAGGAGCATGGTGAGCAGCGCGGCGGCCGGTGTCCTCGATCGGGCTGATGCGTTCGATCGGGCTACGGACATGGCGACCGCCCTTCCGGGGCACCGGCCGGCCGTCCCGGCGGAGGGCTGCCGCGTCGCTGCCCTCTCTCCATCATCACGCACGGGGCCCGCTCACGGTTGCGTCCGCCGCCCGTACCCGCCCCCGAGGCCCCCGCGCGCCCCGGCAGGCCACCGCCCCCTCGGCCGACATGGCTGGAAATGCACTGTGCCGCGCGCTCGATTCCGCTTCCGATGGGACCGTTGGCTCTCTACGGTTGCACCAGCGGCGCTCTACGTGTCCGTACGGTGACGGGTGAGGCAGAGGGGGGTCCGGTGGAAGCCGAGTTGACGGCACTGGCGGCATCGGGTGCGACGGCCTTCGTGGGGCTGATGGCCACCGAGGCGTGGAACCAGGCACGCGGACGGGTGGCCCGGTTCCTGGCGCGGGGCGAGGACAGCGAGGCCGTGGACGCCGAGCTGGAGGAGTCCCGCGAGGAACTGATCGCGGCGCGCCGGAGCGGCGACGAGGACGGCGCCGCGGACGTGACGGCCGAGTGGCGGATCAGGATCCGCCGTGCCCTGCGGGACAATCCGGAGGCGGCGGACGAGCTCAGGGGGCTGCTCGACGAGCTGGCCCCCCTGCAGCCGACCGGTACCACCGTGTCGATCACGAACAACACCATCAGCGGGGGCCACTACAACGGTCCGGTGCTCATGGCCCAGACGATCCACGACGGCGTGCACGGGGCAGCGCGGCGGCAGGGACCGGGCACCCCGTGAGCACCTCGGGCCACCCCGGCCCGACCGGTCCTCATGCCCCGGCCGTCAGCCCGTGCCGGCAGATCGGGCAGCGGTCCCTGCCGTCCCAGTCGTCCCAGCCGAAGGACTCCGGCGAGAACGTCCGGTCCTCCAACTCCCTCCGCACCGCTACCCGGTAGGTCCAGACCCGGTCGAGGTAGGGGTGGTAGGCGTCGTGGAAGGCGGCGGAGGTGTGCCCGGCGCCCGTGCCCACCACGCGCTGGACCGCGCGCAGTTGCGCGAACATCGCCTGCCCGGCGCCGGCCACGTCGGCCGACGCGTCGATGAAGAACCGCTCGCGCACCTCGTGGACGGCCGCCTCGCCCAGGGCGGCGCGGGCGGCCCGGTCCGGGTCGGTGGAGGGGTCCTGGTCCTGGGCGATCTGCCGCAGCCGGGCGTGGCAGTCCCCGACGGCGGAGATGAACTCGATGTACACCGCGCGCCGCCGGTCCGCCGCCCCGCGGCTCTTCTCATGGCGCTGGCGCAGATGGTCGGCCAGTACGGTCCCCGAGATGGCGATGAAGCCACCGCTGACCGTCGCGACGAGCGTCCCCCAGTCCACGACTTCCCCCAAAGAAGTGATCGCCGTTGCGGCGGTTGCCGAATCTATCAAGTGCCGTCGCGTCAGGGGCCTTCGGACTTCGGTGCGGCGAACCGCACCGGGGCGCGGAAGCGGGCCTTGCGGGCGGCCCGGCGGAACGTGGTGAGGACGGCGGGGCCGGCCAGGGTGATGCAGACGAAGTTCGTGACGGCCCGTCCGGTGTCCCAGCCGAGGGAGGTCGCCACGTCGAAGGCGAGGTAGCGCTGCCACTGCTCGGTGAAGGGAAGGCCGGGCAGGTAGGCGATGGAGCTGTTCGGGTCCACCGAGAACGGCCAGAAGGAGAGGTTCAGCAGAAAACCGAAGAGG
Organism: Streptomyces microflavus; assembly: GCF_014650075.1. Taxonomy (GTDB): domain Bacteria; phylum Actinomycetota; class Actinomycetes; order Streptomycetales; family Streptomycetaceae; genus Streptomyces; species Streptomyces microflavus. The sequence goes on from NZ_BMUG01000005.1 coordinate 246,948, forward strand.
TAGCCGGAGAGCGATCCGTAGACCGCGAGCATCATCACCTCGCGGCGGCCCGTGGCGCGGGGCAGCAAGCCCGCGAGCATGCCGACGAACGCGCAGCCGAACATCTGGTACGGCATCCAGGGGCCGACCCCGCCGGTGATCAGCGCGGAGGCGAAGAGCGAGGTGCAGCCCAGCGTGAAGCCGAAGCCGGGACCGTAGACGCGTCCCGCCAGGACCAGGACGAAGAACACCGTCTCGATGCCCGCCGTGCCCGCGCCGAGCGGGCGCAGCGCCGCGTTGACGGCGGAGAGCACCCCGAGCATCGCCAGGGCCTTGGAGTTGATGCCGCCCTCGGCGATCTCGGAGATCACCACGCACAGGACCAGGACCAGCAGGACGCCGAAGATCAGCGGCGGAGCGTAGTTGGCCCCCAGGCGCCCCGGTGCGACGAGGAACGGCCAGAAGAAGGCGACCAGCCCGAGGAAGGCGGCCATGGCGATGACGATTGAGGCGCGCGGGCCGATGCGGATGGCGCCCGCGGGGCGCCCGGTGAGGTCCGGCAGCTCCGGGAGTTCCTTCACGCCCCCGCCTCCTCGGCCGGCAGCACCGACGTCACCTGGTCCACCGTCAGATAGGGCAGCGGCGAGAGGATCTTCGCCACCTGCGGGGCGAAGACGGGGGAGGCGACGATCACTTCGGTGGTCGGCCCGTCCGCGACGATGTCGCCCTCGGCCATCACCACCACCCGGTCCGCCGCGCGGGCCGCGAACTCGACGTCATGGGTCGAGATCACCACCGACCTTCCCTCGGCGGCCAGTTCGTCGACCATGGAGATGAGCTGGGTCTTCGCCCGGTAGTCGAGCCCCCGGGTGGGCTCGTCCAGCAGCAGCACCCGGGGTGCCGCCGTCAGCTGGATGGCGAGGACCAGCGCCAGCTTCTGCCCCTCGGAGAGGTCGCGCGGGTGGGCCGCGCCGTCGATGCCGGGAGCCAGCCGGTCCAGGATCACGCGGGCGGTGAGCCCGCCGTCCGACGCCGACGCCGACGACTCGATGTCGGCCTGGTCGAGCTCCTGTTCGACGCTCTCCAGGTAGAGCAGGTCGGTCGGGGTCTGCGGGACGAGACCGACGAGCGCTCTGGCCTCGGCCGCGGAGAGGTTCTTGGGGTCGCTGCCCTTCGCCGGTCCGCGCGAGCCGCCCGATCCACGCGAGCTGTCCGGTCCGCGCGAGCCGCCCGATCCGGTCCCGCCGACCGAGCCGCCCGTACCGTCCGCGTTGCCTGAAGCGACCCGTACCGTACCGGACTTGCGCGGCCCCGAGCCCTGGAGCGCCCACAGGAGCGACGACTTGCCCGAGCCGTTGCGGCCCATCAGCGCGGTGATCTCGCCGCCCCGCAGATCGAGGTCCACCTCACGGACCGCCGCGACACCCCGGTACGCCACCGTGATCCCGCGCGCGGTGAGCAGGGCCGCACCCGGCTCCTCCGGCACCGGGCGGACGGCCGGGGCCGGGACGGCCGCCAGGGCGGTGCGCAGCGGGGCGGCGGCCCGGCGGGCGTCCCGGACCGAGAGCGGCAGCGGCGACCAGCGCGCGGCACGGCCGAGCTCCACGATGGGCGGCGCGATCGACGACGTGGCGAAGATGTCCGCCGGCGGGCCCGAGACCACGCGGCCGTCGCCGGGGAGGTGGATGACCCGGTCCGCGTACTGCACCACCCGTTCCAGGCGGTGCTCCGCCAGCAGCACCGTGACCCCCAGGTCGTGGACGAGCCGGGTCACCGCGGCCAGGACCTCCTCCGCTGCCGTCGGGTCGAGCGCGGACGTCGGCTCGTCCAGCACCAGGACGCGGGGGTGGGCGGTGAGGACCGAGCCGATGGCCACGCGCTGCTGCTGCCCGCCGGAGAGCTCGTACAGCGCCCGGTGGCGCAGATCGGCGAGCCCGAGCAGATCGAGGGTCTCCTCCACCCGCTTGCGCATCACCGCCGGAGAGATCGCCAACTGCTCCATCGCGTAAGCGAGTTCCTCCTCCACCGTGTCCGTGACGAACCCGTCCAGCGGGTCCTGTCCGACCACACCGACGACATCGGCGAGTTCGCGGGGCGGGTGGCCGGCGGTGGTGCGGCCGTCGACGGTGACCGTGCCGTACAGCGTGCCGCCGGTGAAGTGCGGCACGAGCCCGTTGACCGCGCCCAGCAGAGTCGACTTGCCGACCCCCGTATGGCCCACCACGAGGCAGAGTTCGCCCTCGTCGACCACCAGGTTCACGTCCCGCAGGACCGGCTCGTCGGCCCCGTCGTACACGACGGTGACCTGGTCGAAGGTGATCATGCGGCTTCCTCGGTGCGCGGCGCGGAGACGTACGGGACGGGCTTGCCCGGCGGCGGCGCCAGGAACCCGGCCGCCCCGGCGAGCAGGACGGCGGCGGCCGGGACGAGCGGCAGCGTCGGCCAGCTGAGGGGATAGATGGACGGGTTCAACGCGGCCGGGTCGTAACCGACGTTGACGAACAGCAGCACCGCCGAGAGCACCCCGCAGGACGCCACCGCCCACTCCGCGAACCGCCAGGGATCGGGCCGGTACGTCGTCCGCGTCACCCGGCGCCCGCCGAGCCGCAGCCCGGCCAGGCAGAGCACCGCACCGGCCGCCAGCGCGGGCAGCCCCAGCAGCTTCGGGGCGGTCGGGTCGAGGAGCCCGTACGCCCCGGCGCAGAGCCCGCACATGCCCAGGAGCATCAGCGTCCCGGTCAGCCGGCGCGAGCCACGCGTGGCGGAACCCGCCCGCCCGTAACCGCGCGAATCCATCGCCGCCGCCAGCCGCAGCGACCGCTCCAGCGCGTCCTCCAGCACGGGCACCACGATGCTCCGCAGCGCCTTGAGCCCCTTGTTGCGCCCGGCCCGCAGCCGGCGGGCGCGCGCCACCCGCTGGACGCTCTGGACCAGTTGCGGGGCCACGCTGATCGAGACGGTGACGGCCACGCCGAGCTCGTACAGTGCGCCGGGCAGCACGCGCAGCGCCCGTTTCGGGTTGGCGAGCGTGTTCGCAGCGCCGATGCAGCACAGCATGCAGGCGAGCCGGAGCCCGTCCGTGGCGGCCGACAGCAGCGCCTCCAGGGAGACCGGGCCGCCGAGCTGGATCCCCGCGTACCAGTCCGGGGTCGGGATGTGCGGCAGGGAGAAGAGGTGGTGGTCCGTCGGCCGCATCCCGGTGGCGAAGACCGCCCGGAAGACCACCCGGATCGCGACGACCGTCAGCGCCAGATAGAGGTAGTACTTGAAGCCGCGCGCCCACGGGGCCTCGGTCCGCCGCATGGTGATGACATAGCCGAGCACCGCGAGGACCAGGAAGAGCAGCAGCGGGTTGTTGGTGCGGCTGACGGCGGTGGCCAGGGCGAGCGCCCAGATCCACCAGGCGAGCGGATGCAGGGTACGCGGGAGCCGCCTCCCGCCGGTGTCCGGCCCGGGGGCGGACACCGGCGGGCGGGCTTTCACAGCAGCGGTACGGGGCACAGGGGCGCTACTCCGCACGGCGGCGGCGCTTCGCGGCGAACACGGCCGCGCCACCGATCACCGCCACGAGCCCGGCCGTCGCAGCGACGGGCACCACCGAGCCGGAGTCGTGCTCCGCGTCCGGCACCGGGGCGGCGTCCACCACCTTCGCCGCACCGCCCGGCGCCGCCACCACCTCGCTCGGCGACGCGGAGGCCGGGACCGAGGCGCTGGGGGAGGGGGACGGAGAGGCGGACGGGGAAGCGGTGGCGGAGGGGAACGGCGAAGGGGACACCGCAGTCTCCGAGGGGGCCGCGTCGGGAGGCGGCGGGGCCTGGCCGCCACCGCCGGGCTGCTGTGGGGTGGTCCGTACGGGATCAGGCTTCGGTTTCGGCGCCGGATCGCCGCCCGTGGGGCGCGTGTTGTGGGCGCGCAGCTGGTCCGGCGTGATCGTCGGGCGGCCCTTCGTGCCCTCGATGTCCGTCCCCCCGAAGATCCACAGGTCCACGCTGCCCGGCCGGGGCTTGTAGCTCATGGCCCCGAGCTGGCTGTACTCCCAGGTGTTCTCGCCGGGGTTCGCGTGCCAGTACGACCAGTAGGCGGAGGCGGGCGGGGTGAGGACGCAGTCCTCCTGCTGGGGCCTCGGGTACTGCTTGCCGCCCTGATGGCCGCTGTAGCCGATCCGGCAGATGAACGCCGGGCCGTCGTGCCCGGTGCCGGTGGTCTGCCAGCCGCCCTGGTTGAGCAGCTCGTAGCCCGTGGTCGGCGTCGTACCGCACGAGCGGTAGACGGGACCGCCCCAGTGGCTGAAGTCGACGGCCAGGACGACGCCCGACGAGGCAGTGCACCGGCCGATCGGCTGTGGGGCGGCCCCCGCCGGAGAGGCGGGCGCGAGGAGCGCCGCGCCCGTCAGGCCGATCACGGCCAGGACAGGGCCGACGATCCGGCGGAAGCGGGACCTCACAGGTCACCGCCCACGGCCGTACGCCGGTGGCGGGCGGCCACGACCGCGCCCCAGCCCGCCATGACGAGTGCGGCGGCCGCTCCCGCCAGGCCGAGCGCCTGCGTACCGGTCGAGGCGAGGCCCCCACCGCCACCACCCGCGTCCACGATGCCTCCGCAGCCCGCGCTGCCGCCGGGCGTGACGATCACCGGCGTGGTGGAGGAGGACGGCACCGGATTCGGTGTCGTACCGTCCAGGCTGCGCGCCAGCACACCGAACGAGATGCCGGTCGAACCGCCCACCGCCTGCGTCGAGGCACGGAGGTCGGAGCCCCGCTGCCCCTCCTTGGCCACGTTGAAGCCGCCGTCCGCGTTCTGCTGTGAGGCGAGGAACGTGCGGGCCTTCGCGATCTGCTTGCCGTACTTCTCGGCATCCAGGGAGAGGCCCTGCACGGCGAGAGCCGCCGAGTTCACCGAGTTGCCCGCCGCGCCCGGGAAGCCGCCGTCCTTCAGCTGCTTCGAGGCGATCCACGCCAGTGCCTTGTCCACGGCCGCCGCGTGGGCGTCGCCGGGTACCAGGTCCAGCGCCATCGCCGCCATAGCGGTGGAGTCGACGTCCGCGTCACCGGTCGGCGGGACCAGGCTGGGCCAGGCTCCCGAGGAGGTGTTCTGGAGCCCGGCCAGATAGCCGACCGGGGCCTCGGCCGCCTTCTCCTCGCCCGCCCGCACCTGGGCGATGACGCCGAGGGACTGGCCGAAGACGGACATCGCGTAGGTGTAGGCGCCCTTGTCGGCGCAACTGCGGTCCGGCTGGGCGCTCTTCGCCGTGCAGACCGCGTCGGCCAGACCGGCGATCAGGTCCTTGCCGCCGAAGTCGCGCGGGTCGCGGTCGACGACCTGGGCGAGCAGCGCCGCCTTGCCCATGGAGCCGCCCATGGCGTGCGCGGAGCCGGCGTTGGTCCAGTCGTGCACCGTACGGGCTTCGCCGTCCTTGCCGCCCCGGTCCAGGAAGTCCACGATTCCGCGCAGCGCGTCGTTGTCGTGGCCGGTCGCGGCCAGCGCGAAGGCGCCGTCGATGGTGAGGCCGAAGTCGGCCCGCCCGGTGGGCCCGCCCGCCGCGTAGTAGCGCCCCTGCTGGAGGTGGGCGGGGCTGGTGAGGTAGGCGACGCCCTTCCTGAGGTTCGGGCCGTCACCGGAAGGAGGAGGCGTCGTGGTGGGCGGCGTCGTCGGGGGAGTGGTCGGCGGCTCGGTGGGCTCGGGCACCTTCGTGGTCAGGGTGACCAGGCTGGTGCCACTGCCCGCCAGCACGGCGGGGACCGTCGCGTAGAGCGCGGGGTCCTCGGCCCCCTCGTCCAACCCGAAGCCGCCGTAGGTGAGTTGCTCCCGCGAGAGCCACCAGATGGCCGTATCGGCCGCACGGACCTCACCGAGCGCGCGCAGCGCCTGCGCCGCGTAGGCGGTGGCCGGGACGGAGCCGGTGGTGGACCCGTTGTACCCGGGGAACGCGCCGCTCCTCAGCTGCGCCTTCTTGAGGTAAGCGCGCGCCTTGGCGACGGTGGCGTCGTGGCCGCCCGCCTCGTCCAGCACCAGGGCGACGAGACCGGTGGTCATCGGGTCGCCGTCGCAGAACTCGTCCGGGCCGATGAGGATGCTGGTCACCGAGCCGTCCTCGCAGACCAGTTGGGTCAGCCGGGTCACGGTCTCGGCCGGCGGTACGACCCCGCCGCGCAGCAGCGCCAGCACGGCCAGTGCCTGCCCGTCGCCGTACGAGGCGCCCCGGAAGTCGCCCTTGGCCGTGCACCCCGGGCCGGGGCCCGTCAGGCAGACGTTCTTCTCCAGGTCGCCGAGCAGATCGTGCCCGCCGAAGTCACGCGGGTCGCCCTCGGTGATCTCGGCGAGCAGGGCCAGCCGGGCCGCCGCGGCGGCGTCGGGCGCCTCCTCCGGGCCCGCCGCGTAGGCGTACTCATCGGTGCCCGAGGCGAGGCGTGCCACCACCTTGTCCAGGGCCGGGCTCCTGCCGCCGGCTGCGGCGAGCGCGTACGCGGCCTCGGTGGTGAGGAAGTAGTTCGGGGTCTCGGAGCCCTCGTCCACCACATGGCTGCCGTCGTGCAGCTGCTGGGTCACCCAGCGGGCGGCGGCCTCCACGTCGATCTTCCCGACCGGCACGCTCGGGCCGTCCGTCGGGGTGTCCGACGGATCCGGGGTCGTGCCCCCGCCCGCGCGGACGTCGTCGGGCGTGAAGGTGGGTCGGCCGGTGGTGCCGCCGACGTCCGTCCCGCCGAACACCCAGGCGTCCACGTCGCCCGCCCCGGGCTTGCGGTCCATGGCGCCGAGCGGACTGTAGGACCAGCTCGCCTGGCCGGGCGAGGCGATCCAGTACGACCAGTAGGCGGTGGCCTGCGGGGTGAGGACGCAGTCCTCGGTGGCCGGAGTCGGGTACTGCGTACCGGAGTTGAAGGAGCCGTTACCGAGGCGGCAGATGAAGCCGGGGCCGTCGTGCCGAGTGCCCTCGGTGGTGAACCCGCCGTCGCGCAGGAGCTCGTACCCGGTGGTCGGGGTGGTGTCGCAGCCGCGCACCACACCGCCGCCGAACGGGCCGAAGTCCACCGCGACGACCGCGCCATGGGTGGCCGTGCACTGCTCGACGGGGTCGGCGGCCGCCGGAGCTGCGCCGGTGACGAAGGCCACGCTCGCGGCGAAGGTCACCGCCGCCGCCGCGAACAGCGAGAGGATTCTCCTGCCGGCCGGCCGCCGGTCATGCTGCTGTGCGGTCCCCACCACGGCCCCTCGTGTCGTCCGGGCGGGCCATGCGTGGCAGACGGCTCCCCGGGACGCGGCCGTGAAAGGGCCGCCCGCAGGGAGCTGTTCGAACCACGCCGTAGTCCGCGACGGCGCTTCTCGCTGAAATTCCAGGCCCCAGGCATTCCGGCTCGCCCGCGCGGTGGCGGGCCTACGGTTGCGGGTCAGCGCCGGATTCCGACCGGCTTCCCCTGAGGCTGAGTGCTTATCAGGCGGATTGGAACACGCTCTCGAAGAGACCGTCAAGGTGGTCTGCGTCTCGTTGCTTTCGCGCCTCCCGTGCGCCCCCGGCCGTCCCTGGCGCGCCCTTGCCGCCTCGGGTAGCGTCCTGGCCTGCCACGAGGGGGAACCCGGTGCGAATCCGGGGCTGACGCGCAGCGGTGTGGGACGGCAGGGGGCCGTTCCCGAGCCCGAATGCCCTACTGGCAGCCGTATCACCGAAGCCGTACCCACGCGTTTGGGCGCCGGCCACCCACCTCTGCCCTCTGTGCGTACCCGGGGGCGTGCGGTGCCGTGCGCCCCTCATTCCAGGAGCAGGCACATGCCCCGTTCTGTCACCCCCCGTACCTCCCGTACCTTCCGTACCTCCCGAGCGTCTCGCCGCCTTGCCCTCGTGGTCCCCGCCGCCCTGGGGGCCTTCGTCCTCGCGGCGCTGCCCGCGGCCGCGACCTCGACCCCCGCCCAGATAGCCACCTCGAAGACCAACGGTGTGGCGTACCTCAAGTCCCTCCAGGCCGCCGACGGTTCGTACGCGGGCTCCGGGCTCTCCAACGAGTGGGCCTTCAGCACGTTCGCCGCCGCCGGGACGGCCGCCGTGGACGTGACGCCCGGCGGCGACGCGACGAAGAACGCCCGCACCGTCTACCGCAATCTGCTCTCCACCCCCGGCTGGCCCTCCGCCACCCCCGTCGTCACCGACTACGAGCGCGGCACGCTCAACGCGTACGCCGCCGGGATCGACCCCGCCCGCGTCTCCGCCTCGCGCAACCTGATCGCCGACACCTACGGCTACTGGCAGAACGCGGAGGCCGGGTACTTCGGCCCGTCCGCGAACTACAACGGGACGGTCTTCGCAGCCCTCGCGCTGGGCGGTGCCAGAACCCAGGCGGGCGCCCAGCGCGTACCTCAAGCGCTCGTCGACAAGATCGTCACCCGGGTCCGGGCCAACCAGCACAACGACGGCGGCTGGACCTACAGCAAGGCCGAGGGCAACGCGACCGAGCTGGCCAAGCCGGGCGACATCGACATGACGGGCGCCTCGATGGCCGCGCTCTGCGTCTCCGGCGTCCCGAACACCGACCCCGACATCGTCCAGGCCAAGGCGTTCCTCAAGAGCAAGCTGATCAACGCCTCCGGCGCGTTCAACGCCCTGTACGGCATCAACACCAGCTCCAACGGCTGGGCCGTCTCCGGCCTCAACGCCTGCGGCATCAACCCGCAGACCGGCGACTTCCTCACCCCGGCGGGGAAGACCCCGGTCGACTTCCTGATCGCCAACCAGTTCAACCCGGCCGGCGGCTTCAAGTACCAGCCCTCGGACACCACCCCGTCCGCCTACTCCTCCACCGACGCCCTGCGCGCCGTCGCCGGCGGCGGCTTCACCGCCGCACCGCCCACCCCGGTCACGGTCGGCGCGCCCACCTGGGTCGCGGCAAGCGGCTTCATCTCCGGTACGGCGACGAAGCTGGCGCTCACCGTGGACGACGGCACCGGCACCCTGAAGGTCTGCAACGTCGCCTTCACCCCCACCGGCACCACGACCGACCTCGGCACCGTCCTGGCCGCCGCGTCGACCGCCTCCACCCCGGCCGGCTGCGTCACCTCCGTGGTCCCCGCCTCCGGGACGGGCACCATCACCTCCATCAACGGCAAGGCCAACACCGGCTCAGCGACCTGGAAGGTGTCCACCGACGGCTCGGCGTTCGCCGGGGCAACCCGTAACAAGGTGATCGGCGTCGGCGACACGATCGCGCTGCGCTTCTCCTGACCCGGTCCGGCGAGGGGGCGCGCCCCGGCTACTCGGGCGCCCCCTTCACCGGGTACGGCACGAACGTGCTGCTGTTCTCGTCGATGGCCAGCGGCTGCCCCAGCGGCGGGACCGCGCGCTGCGGGCAGTCCAGCCGTTCGCAGATCCGGCAGCCCATCCCGATCGGTGTCGCGGCCGAGGCGTTGTCCAGGTCGAGCCCGTCGGAGTAGACGAGCCGCCCCGCGTGCCGGATCTCGCAGCCGAGCCCGATCGCGAACGTCTTCCCCGGCTCGCCCCAGCCGCCCCGGTGCCGGGTCACGGCCCGCGCGGTCCACAGGTAGCGCTGCCCGTCGGGCATGGCTGCGATCTGTACGTGGATGCGTCCGGGAGCGGCGAACGCCTCGTACACGTTCCAGAGCGGGCAGGTGCCGCCGGCGCGCGAGAAGTGGAACCCGGTCGCGGACTGCCGCTTGGACATGTTCCCGGCCCGGTCGACCCGGACGAAGGAGAACGGGACCCCGCGCAGCCGGGGCCGCTGGAGCGTGGAGAGCCGGTGGCAGACCGTCTCGTAGCCGAGCCCGAAGTGGTCGGTGAGGCGCTCGATGTCGTACCGGACCTCCTCGGCAGCCGTGTGGAAGGCGCCGTACGGGAGGATCAGCGCGCCCGCGAAGTAGTTGGCGACCCCGATCCTCGCCAGCGGCCAGGTCGCGGACCCCTCGTCGTAGTCCTCCGAGGCCAGTTGCGAGATCTCCCGGCCGTATTCGAGCAGCGCCAGCTGGGTGGCCATCCGGAAGGCCTGCTGCCCCGGCCGGAGGCGGCTGGAGAGGTACAGCACCCGCGCGTCCCGGTCGAAGTGGTGCAGCCGGCCCGTGTCCGCGCCGCCGGAAGTGCCCCTGCTGCTTTCGTCGCTGCCGTGCCGCGCCTGACGGCGGCTGCCCGACGCGCCCCCGGGCCTGCTCTGCCGGTCGGCGGCGGTGGCCAGCCGGATGCCGTGCCGCCCGGTGAGCCGGGCCGCGAGCGCGGTGACGACCTCGCCGGGGCGCACCCCGATCTGCGCCGCCAGCTCCTCCGCCGCCACGTCCGCCTCGTGCAGGTAGTTCTGCCGCCGGTAGAAGAACTCGCGGATCTCCTCGTGCGGGGAGCGCGGCAGGTCGGGACCGCCGCCGCCCCGCAGCTCGGCGGCCTCCGCGAGCCGTCCGGCCAGGGCCTGGTTGCGCCGGCCGAGGTCGAGCAGGACGGAGGCGACGCCGGGCAGCCGCGAGGCCAGCTCGGAGAGCTCGGCGGCCGAGACCCGGGCCGCGCCGACCTCGTCGGCGAGCGCCTCGCGGAGGTCGGCCAGCACGCGGGTGGTGTCCCGCTCCGAGAAGAAGCCCGGATCCACGCCGAACGCCTCGGTCAGCCGCAGCAGCACCGGCACCGTCAGGGGGCGCGAATCGTGCTCCATCTGGTTCAGATAGCTCGGCGAGATCGCCAGCATCCGGGCCAGCTCCGCCTGGCTCAGCCCGCGCTCCTCACGCAGCCTGCGCAGCCGCGCGCCCGCGTAGGTCTTGCTCACTCCGGGGCCCTTTCCGCCATGGTCCACATGTCGACAACCCTAGCTGCGAAGTGGTGGTCCCGGCCCTTCGCAACCTTGGCAAAGTGCGCGGAAAGATTCGCAGAACTTGGCATGCGTACCCGGTTGTTGGCACTCAGTGCCACTGTCAGAGTTGCTCCTGCGGCCCACCGGACACCGGCTCCGGACCGGGTTACCGAGCACGATTTCACGCCCTGACGTCGTACTCCTCGGGATTCCGGACCGATCGGCCGGGCGCATTGCTTACCGTTCCACCTCGGAGGTCCGGTGGGCCGCACCTGGAAGCCACGTCACTCAGTGACGCGGACTTCGCACCATTCACAAGATCGACCCACACGACTTCGGGAGTAACGCCATGGCGCAGGCAAGGACGACGGCGGAAGAGCTGGCGCAACGGTGGGCGAGCGACCCCCGCTGGAAGGGCATCGAGCGCACCTACAGCGCCGAGGACGTGGTGCGGCTCTCCGGCAGCGTCCGCGAGGAGCACACCCTCGCCCGGCGCGGCGCCGAGCGGCTCTGGCGCCAGCTGCACGAGCAGGACTACATCCACGCGCTCGGCGCCCTGACCGGCGGCCAGGCCGTCCAGCAGGTCAAGGCGGGCCTTCAGGCCATCTACCTCTCCGGCTGGCAGGTCGCCGCCGACGCCAACCTGGCCGGCCACACCTACCCCGACCAGAGCCTGTACCCGGCCAACTCGGTGCCGAGCGTGGTCCGCAGGATCAACAACGCCCTGCTGCGCGCCGACCAGATCGCCACCGCCGAGGACGCGGGCGACACCACCGACTACCTGGCCCCGATCGTCGCCGACGCGGAGGCCGGCTTCGGCGGACCGCTCAACGCCTTCGAGCTGACCAAGGCGATGATCGAGGCCGGTGCGGCCGGTATCCACTACGAGGACCAGCTCGCCTCCGAGAAGAAGTGCGGCCACCTCGGCGGCAAGGTCCTCGTCCCCACCGCCCAGCACGTGCGGACCCTCAACGCGGCCCGCCTCGCCGCCGACATCGCCGATGTGCCCACCCTGATCGTGGCCCGCACCGACGCGCTCGCCGCCAACCTCATCACCAGCGACGTGGATGAGCGCGACGCCCGGTTCGTCACGGGGGAGCGGACCGCCGAGGGCTTCTACCGGGTGCAGAACGGCATGGCCCCGGTCATCTCCCGCGGCCTCGCCTACGCCCCGTACGCCGACCTCATCTGGGTCGAGACCGGCACCCCGGACCTCGCCCAGGCCCGCGAGTTCGCCGAGGCGATCCACGCCGAGCACCCGGACCAGATGCTCGCGTACAACTGCTCGCCCTCCTTCAACTGGCGGGCCGCGCTGGACGACGACCAGATCGCCAAGTTCCAGCGGGAGCTGGGCGCGATGGGCTACCGCTTCCAGTTCATCACCCTGGCCGGTTTCCACTCCCTCAACCACGCCATGTTCGACCTGGCGCGCGGCTACGCCGAGCAGGGCATGACCGCCTATGTCGACCTCCAGGAGCGCGAGTTCGCCGCCCAGGAGCACGGCTTCACCGCGGTCAAGCACCAGCGCGAGGTCGGCACCGGCTACTTCGACCAGGTCTCCACCGCCATCAACCCCGCCTCCTCCACCACGGCCCTCACCGGCTCCACGGAGGAGGAGCAGTTCCACTAGCAGCCCCTGCCGGCCGCGGGGGCACCCACATCCCCCCGCGGCCGGGGTCCGCCCCCGCCCACGCCCCGCTGAGGAGACCCGTATGACCACCCTTGTCACAACCGGCCGCGTCCAGGTCCTCGGCGTACCGGGCGACCGGCACGAGGAGGTCCTCACCCCCGAGGCCCTCGACTTCATCGCCCGCCTAGACGCGGCCTTCGCCGCCCGCCGCTTCGACCTGCTGACCGAGCGCCGCCGCCGCTCCGCGCTGCTGCGCGGCGGCACCCCGCTCGACTTCTCGCGGGCCACCAAGTCGATCCGCGAGGACCCCGACTGGCGGGTCGCCCGGCCCGCCCCGGGCCTCACCGACCGCCGGGTGGAGATCACCGGCCCGCCCGACCGGCGGATGGCGGTCAACGCCCTGGGCTCCGGTGCCCAGGTGTGGATGGCGGACTTCGAGGACGCCACCTCGCCCACCTGGGAGAACATCGTCCAGGGCCAGCTGACCCTGATCGACGCCATCGACCGGCGCATCGACTTCACCAGCGAGGCCGGCAAGGAGTACCGGCTCACCGACCGGCCCGCCACCATCATGGTCAGGCCCCGGGGCTGGCATCTCACGGAGAAGCACCTCGTCATCGACGAACGGCCCGTTCCCGCCGCCCTGGTCGACTTCGGCCTCTACTTCTTCCACTGCGCCCGGCGGCAGCTCGACGCCGGCAGTGGACCGTACTTCTACCTGCCCAAGCTGGAGAACCGGTACGAGGCCCGCCTCTGGAACGACGTCTTCCTCCTCGCCCAGGAGCTGCTGGACATCCCCCGCGGCACGGTCCGTGCCACCGTCCTCATCGAGACGATCACCGCCGCGTTCGAGATGGAGGAGATCCTCTACGAGCTGCGCGAACACAGCGCCGGCCTCAACGCGGGCCGCTGGGACTACCTCTTCAGCCTGATCAAGAACTTCGCGCACCGCCCCGACTTCGTCCTCCCCGACCGGTCCACCGTCACCATGACCGCCCCCTTCCTGCGCGCCTACACCGAACTCCTGGTCCGCACCTGCCACAAGCGCGGCGCCCACGCCATCGGCGGCATGGCCGCCCAGGTCCCCGGCGGGGACGACGGGGCGCAGGAGGCGGCACTGGCCAAGGTCCGGCTCGACAAGGAACGCGAGGCGGAGGACGGCTTCGACGGCTCCTGGGTCGCCCACCCGGGGCTCGTCCCCGTCTGCCGGACCGTCTTCGACGGGGTGCTCGGCGACCGGCCGCACCAGCTGGAACGCACCCGCGACGACGTCCACGTCACCGCCGAGGAGCTCGTCGCCGTACGCCGCACGGCGGGGCGCCCGACCCCCGCCGGTGTCCGCGACAACATCGCCGTCACCCTGCGGTACTACGACGCCTGGCTGGGCGGCCGGGGAGCCGTCGCCCTCAACGGCCTCATGGAGGACGCGGCGACCGCCGAGATCGCCCGGGTCCAGATCTGGCAGTGGCTCAAGCACAGGGCCGTCGACCGCGAAACGGTGGAGCGGCTCTTCGAGGAGGAGCTCGCCACGCTCGGCGCCACGTACCCCTGGGCCCGGCTCGACCAGGTCCGCGACCTCTTCGAACGCACCGCCCTCGCCAAGGAGCTGCCCGCCTTCTTCACCACGGAGGCGTACGCACGCCACCTCGTCGGCCGACCGGTGGTGCAGGCATGAGCGCCCGCATCGCCCGGGTGGGCATCGTCGGCGGCGGTCAGATGGGCGCCGGGATCGCCGAGGTCTGCGCCCGTGCCGGAGTGCACACGGTCGTCTGCGAGGCGGACGCCACGGCCGCCGACCGGGCCCGCGAGCGGGTCGCGGTCTCGCTGGAACGAGCCGTGCAGCGCGGCAAGCTGGGCCGTCCGACCGCCGAGGACGCCCTCGGCAGGCTGGTCTTCACGGGCGACCTCGACGCCCTGGCCGACCGTCAGCTCGTGGTCGAGGCCGTAGTCGAGAACGCCGAGGCCAAGACGGAGGTCTTCACCGCCCTCGACAAGATCGTCGAGGACCCGGGGGCCATTCTGGCGACCAACACCTCCGCCATCCCCGTGATGCGTCTCGGCATGGCCACCCACCGCGCCGACCAGGTGCTGGGCCTGCACTTCTTCAACCCCGTGCCCGTGCTGCCGCTGGTGGAGGTCGTCCCCTCCCTGCACACCGCGCCCGCCACGGTCGCGGCGGCCGAGGAGTTCGTGACCTCGGTGCTCGGCAAGACGGTGGTCCGCTCCCAGGACCGGTCCGGCTTTGTCGTGAACGCGCTGCTGATCCCGTACCTGCTCTCCGCGATCCGGATGGCCGAGTCCGGTTTCGCGACCGCCGCCGACGTCGACGCCGGCATGGAGCTGGGCTGCGCCCACCCGATGGGCCCGCTCAAGCTCGCCGACCTGATCGGCCTGGACACGGTGGCCTCCATCGCCGCATCGCTGTACGAGGAGTTCAAGGAACCGCTCTACGCCCCGCCGCCGCTGCTCCAGCGCATGGTGGAGGCGGGGCTGCTCGGCCGGAAGACCGGCCGAGGGTTCCACACGTACGACCGGGGCTGAGGGGCCCGGGTTCCAGGCGCGGCTGAGGGGCCGCGACCGGTGACCGGACGGGGTGGGAAGCAGTTGACTGTGCTGCTTCCCACCCCGCCGCGGTGTTTCCCCGCCCCGAGCTGGGCAGCCTGGTCCAGACCTCTTGACCGAAGGTCTGGACCATTCTACGGTTTGGCAGGGTCACGACACAGGGCGGGTCGGGGCGAACCTTTCGCACCGACGGCGGCGGACCCGGGCAGGAAGGACTACGGATCATGGGCCGTACATCACGACTGCTGGGCCTCGGCCTGGCGGCGGCGCTCGTCGTACCGATGCTGGTCGGAGCCGCCCCGCCGAAGACCGCGGAAAGGAACACCGCCACGGCCGCCGAGACCTGCGCGGTCAAGTCGAAGCCGACCGGCAAGGTGCTCCAGGGATACTGGGAGAACTGGGACGGCGCCGCCAACGGTGTGCACCCGCCGCTCGGCTGGATCCCGATCACGGACTCCCGGATCACCCAGCACGGGTACAACGTCATCAACGCGGCCTTCCCCGTCATCCGCTCGGACGGCACCGTCCTGTGGGAGGACGGCATGGACAACACCGTCAAGGTCGCCACCCCCGCGGAGATGTGCCAGGCCAAGGCCTCCGGTCTTACCACCCTCATGTCGATCGGCGGCGCGACCGCCGGGATCGACCTCAGCTCCAGCGCGGTCGCCGACCGGTTCGTCGCGACCGTCGTCCCGATCCTGAAGAAGTACAACTTCGACGGCATCGACATCGACATCGAGACCGGCCTGGTCGGCAGCGGCAACATCAACCAGCTCTCCGCGTCGCAGGCCAACCTCATCCGCATCATCGACGGCGTCCTCGCCGCGATGCCGTCGAACTTCGGCCTCACCATGGCCCCCGAGACGGCGTACGTCACCGGGGGCAGCGTGGTCTACGGCTCGATCTGGGGCGCGTACCTGCCCATCATCAAGAAGTACGCCGACAACGGCCGCCTGTGGTGGCTGAACATGCAGTACTACAACGGCAGCATGTACGGCTGCTCCGGCGACTCCTACTCCGCCGGTACGGTCGCCGGCTTCACCGCTCAGACGGACTGCCTGAACAGGGGGCTCGTCATCCAGGGCACCACCATCAAGGTCCCCTACGACAAGCAGGTGCCCGGTCTCCCCGCCCAGCCCGGCGCGGGCGGCGGCCACATGTCCACCTCGCTCGTCTCCCAGGCCTGGAACCACTACAACGGCTCCCTCAAGGGGCTGATGACCTGGTCCCTGAACTGGGACGGCTCCAAGGGCTGGACCTTCGGCGACAACGTGAAGCGTCTGCAGGGCCGCTGACCCCGAGCCCACCGCGCCCCCGGTCCCGCCCCGGACCGGGGGCGCGGTGCTGTCCCGGCCGGGCGGCCACGCGAGGAAGGCGTGAACCCGTCACGCACCCATGCGGGGCAAGGAGACAGAATCGGGTACGGATCGGGGTGATCGTCCGCCCCGGGACGGCGGCCCGCTCCCCGGGCCGGTGATGACGAAGACGCAAGAGGAGACCCCGATGGTGCACGCACGGGCCGGGCAGCCGGCGCAGTCAGCGGACCTGGTCGACGTGGCACGGCTGGTGACGGCCTATTACGCCCTCCACCCCGATCCGGCCGAGCCCGCCCAGCGGGTGGCCTTCGGCACCTCGGGCCACCGCGGCTCCGCCCTCGCGGCCGCGTTCAACGACGACCACATCGCCGCCACCACCCAGGCGATCTGCGACTACCGGGCCCGGCAGGGGACCGACGGGCCGCTCTTCCTGGGCGCCGACACCCACGCCCTGTCCGAGCCCGCCCGGGTCACCGCGCTGGAGGTCCTGGCCGCCAACGGGGCCACCGTCCTGATCGACAGCGACGACGGCTACACCCCGACGCCCGCCGTCTCGCACGCCATCCTGACGTACAACCACGGGCGCACCGACCACCTGGCCGACGGCATCGTGGTCACCCCGTCGCACAACCCGCCCGCCGACGGCGGCTTCAAGTACAACCCGCCCAACGGCGGACCGGCCGCCTCGGACGCCACCTCCTGGATCCAGGACCGGGCCAACGCCCTGATCGAGGCCGGACTCGGGGAGGTCCGTCGCATCCCGTACGCCCGCGCGCTGGCCGCCGACACCACGGGTCGCTACGACTTCCTGAGCCATTACGTCGACGACCTGCCCTCCGTCCTCGACCTCGACGCCGTACGGGACGCGGGCATCCGGATCGGCGCCGACCCGCTCGGCGGCGCCTCCGTCGGCTACTGGGGGCGGATCGCGGAGCGGCACCGGATCGACCTCACCGTGGTCAACCCGCTCGCCGACCCCACCTGGCGGTTCATGACGCTGGACTGGGACGGGAAGATCCGGATGGACTGCTCGTCCCCGCACGCCATGGCCTCGCTGATCGAACAGCGCGACGCGTACACCATCGCCACCGGCAACGATGCCGACGCGGACCGCCACGGCATCGTCACCCCCGACGGCGGCCTGATGAACCCCAACCACTACCTGGCCACCGCCATCGACTACCTCTACACCCACCGCGAGGGCTGGCCCGCCGGTACCGGCATCGGCAAGACGCTGGTCTCCTCCTCGATGATCGACCGGGTCGCCCACGACCTCGGCCGCACCCTGGTGGAGGTACCGGTCGGCTTCAAGTGGTTCGTGGACGGGCTGTTCGACGGCAGCCTCGGCTTCGGCGGCGAGGAGTCGGCCGGCGCCTCGTTCCTGCGCCGCGACGGCCGCGTCTGGACCACGGACAAGGACGGCATCCTGCTGGCCCTGCTCGCCTCCGAGATCACCGCCGTCACCGGCTCCACCCCCTCCCAGCGGTACGCCCAGCTCACCGCCCGCTTCGGCGACCCGGCGTACGCCCGCGTGGACGCGCCCGCCACCCGCGAGGAGAAGGCGGTCCTGGCCAAGCTCTCCCCGCAGCAGGTCAAGGCCGACACCCTCGCCGGGGAGCCCATCACCGCGGTCCTCACCGAGGCACCGGGCAACGGGGCCGCGATCGGCGGCCTCAAGGTCTGCACCGACAGCGCCTGGTTCGCCGCCCGCCCCTCGGGCACGGAGGACGTCTACAAGGTGTACGCGGAGAGCTTCCAGGGGCCCGAACACCTCGGGCGGGTCCAGGAGGAGGCGCGCGCCCTGGTCTCGGAGGCGCTGGGCAGCGCCTGAGCCGGCGGGTACGCGACCACCGTGCCCGGCCCGCTAGGCGCCCGGCACGGTGGGCTGCACCTGACGGAGGAACGTCGCGTTGTCCGGGGTGCGCCGGACCTTGTCCAGCAGCGCCTCCAGGGCGCCATGACCGTCCCGGGCATGCAGGGCGCGGCGCAGCGCCCGTACGGTGGACAGCTCGACGGGGCCCGTCAGCAGCTCCTCACGGCGGGTGCCGGAGCGGGCGATGTCGACGGCGGGGAAGACCCGCCGGTCCGCCAGCGAGCGGTCCAGGCGCAGCTCCATGTTGCCGGTCCCCTTCAGCTCCTCGAAGAAGAACTCGTCGGCGCGGGAGCCCGTCTCCACCAGCGCGGTCGCCAGGATGGTGAGCGAGCCGCCCTCCTCGGCGGACCGCGCGGCCCCGAACAGCTTCTTGGGGCCGGCCAGGGCCGCCGCGTCGACGCCGCCGCTCAGGGTGCGGCCGCCCGATCCGGCCGCGTTGTTGTGGGCGCGGCACAGCCGGGTGAGGGAGTCCAGCAGGACCACCACGTCGCGGCCCTGCTCGACGAGGCGCTTGGCGCGCTCCACGGCCAGGTCGGCGAGGGCGATGTGCTCCTTGGCGGGCCGGTCGAAGGTGGAGGCGTACACCTCGCCGCGCACGGAGCGCCGCATGTCGGTGACCTCCTCGGGGCGTTCGTCCAGGAGGACCACCATCAGATGGCACTCGGGGTGGTTGGTGGCGACGGCGGCGGCGAGCTGCTGGAGCAGGACCGTCTTGCCGGTCCTGGGCGGTGCGACGAGCAGGCCGCGCTGGCCCTTGCCGACGGGGGAGACCAGATCGACGATCCGGAGCGCCGGACCGCCCTTCGGGGTCTCCAGCCGCAGCCGCTCGGTGGGGTGGACCGGGGTGAGGTCGTGGAAGTGGGCGCGGCCGCCCGAAGTCTGCGGCGCGAGGCCGTTGACCCGGTCGACGGTGTCGAGGACGCGGGGCCGCTCGCAGCTCCCCTCGACGGCGTCGCCCTTGCGCAGGCCGTACCGGCGCATCAGCGCGGGAGAGACCTTGATGTCGTCGGGGGAGGGGTGGCCGGCCCGGACACGGAGCAGGCCGTGGCCGCCGGGGGCGGTGTCCAGGAGACCTGCGGCCCGGACGGGGCGCGGCTCACGGAGTACGGGGCGTTCGAGTGTGGTGGCCATGGGAGGGGTCCTTTCGCGGACGTGGCGAATGAGGGACCGGCGTACGGAGGGGCGGCATCGTCACGCCCGCACCGGGGCACGGAAGCCCGACAGCCGGAAGGAGAGACAGCGAGAAACGCTGGGAAGAAGCTGGATCGCCGGTCCTGCGAGGACGGGCGCAACAGCGATGGAGAGAAAACAGCACCGGTGCCCGACGAAGGGGCATCCACGTATGCTCATCGCACTGTAGCACGGTCCATCGGGAAAACGCGCCGAGGGCGGTGCGGACCCGGTACTGCCGGGTCCGCACCGCCCTCGGCGGAGCTGCTGGTCACCGCCTGCTCAGGAGGTCACCCCGAGCAGCGGCCCCCACGCTTCCAGGGCCGGCTTCTCGGCGAGGTCGGCGAAGGCCACCTCGATCCCGTGGTCGCGGCGCCAGGCCGCCGCCAGGGACATCAGACGGACGGAGTCGAGCCCGTAGTCGACGAGGTTCTCGTCGAGCGGGATCTCCTCCGGCTCCTCGCCGAGGATGTCGGCGACATCGGCGCGCAGCTGTTCGAGCGTCAGGGTCACAGCGGTCACTTCCCTTCGAAGACGGCCCGGGCGGTGGTGACGACGGCACACTTGCCGGCCGCCCAGCGCAGCGCCATCGCGTGGTCGTCGGCCGAGAAGTCCGCGACCGCGTCGGCCACCACGAACGCCTGGATGTCCTGCATCCAGGCGTCGCACGCGGTCATCAGGACACCGATGTGGGCGTAGACGCCGGTGAGGACGATCTGGTCGCGGCCCTGCTCACGCAGCCGCTCCAGCAGATCGGTGCGGACGAAGCCGCTGTACTTCCACTTGGTGATGACGGTGTCGCCGTCGTCGGGCGCGACCTCGTCGGCGATGGCCGCCGCGTGCTCGTCGGCCGGCAGACCGGGGCCCCAGAAGTCCTGCTGGAGCCCGCGCTCCTCGGCGCTCTGGCCGCCGGGCTGCGCGGTGTAGAGGACCGGCACGCCCAGGCGCGCCGCCTCCTTCTTCAACTCGGCCACGTGCGCCAGGAGTTCGGGCACGGGTGCGGCCTGCCGGTCGTACGCCGACAGGAAGTAGTTCTGCAGGTCGTGGACGAGCAGCACGGCGCGCGCCGGGTCGACGGTCCAGTCGACCCGGTTGGCGGGCAGCTCGTCGGCGGACGGCATGGGGTAGGGGGTGATGGCGGGCAGGGCCATGGTGGAGAGGGTTCCGTTCGAAGGTTGCGGGGACGTGCGGCGGAAACGTCAGAGGGCGGGAGCAGGCGCGGGTGCGGCGGTGCGGGCGGCGGCGTTGCGCAGATCCTTCTTGGAGACCTTGCCGACCCCGGTCTGCGGGAACGCGTCCACGAACTCGACCCGGTCCGGCACCTTGTAGGCGGCCAGACCCCGTTCCCGTACGAACCGTTTGATCGCCACTGCCTTCAGCGGACCGGCGCCCGAGCGCAGGATCACGTACGCGCAGACGCGCTCACCCAGATACGGGTCGGGCTCGGCCACCACGTTCGCGTCGTGCACGGCCGGGTGGGCGAGGATGTGGTTCTCCACCTCCTCGGCGGCGACCTTCTCGCCGCCCCGGTTGATCTGGTCCTTGGCGCGCCCCTCCACGACGATGTGCCCGCTCTCCGTGACCCGGACGACATCGCCGGTGCGGTAGAAGCCGTCCTCGGTGAAGGAACGGGCGTTGTGCTCCGGGGCGTTCCAGTAGCCGCGGATCGTGTACGGGCCCCGGGTCAGCAGGTGGCCCGTCCCGCCGGGCTCCACCTCCCGGTCCTCGTCGTCGACGACCAGAATCTCGTCGTCCGGGGAGATGGGCCGGCCCTGAGTGGTGACGATGGTCTCCACCGGGTCGTCCAGACGCGTGTAGTTGACCAGCCCCTCGGCCATCCCGAAGACCTGCTGGAGCGTGCAGCCGAGCGCGGGACGCACCCTGCGTGCCGCCTCCTCGCTGAACTTGGCGCCGCCCACGAGCAGCACGTCCAGGCTGCTGAGGTCGTGCGCGCTGCCGGGTGCGGCCTCGGTCCAGAGGAGGGCCAGTGGCGGCACCAGGCCGGTGATGGTCACGCCCTCACGCTCGATCAGCGGGAAGGCCACCTCGGGCGAGGGCTGCGGGCACAGCACCACGCGACCACCCGCGTACAGCGTGCCGAGCGAACCGGGCGACGACAGAGGGAAGTTGTGGGCGGCGGGCAGTGCGACCAGGTAGACGCTGTTCTCATCGACCCCGCAGATCTCGTTGGAGCCCCACAGCGAGTAGATGTAGTCGTCGTGGGTGCGCGGGATCAGCTTCGGTACGCCGGTGCTGCCGCCGGAGAGCTGGAGGAAGGCCAGGTCGTCGGGGCGCGGCCCGCCGTAGCCGACCGGCTCCTCGGCCACCTCGGCCAGCGCCTCGAAGTCGCCGGGGTCCCCCTGGGCGACGAACACGTACTTCAGCGTGGGTACTTGGGCGTGGGTCTTCGTCGCAAGCTCCCGGTAGTCGTAGCCGCCGTGCTCGGCCGCGATGACGTAGGCGACCGCCTCGGTGAACTCGCAGAAGTAGGCGATCTCGGTCTCGCGGTGGGCGGGCAGCGCGAAGACGGGCAGCGCGCCGATCCGGAACAGCGCGAAGATCACCTCGAAGAACTCGGCGATGTTGGGGAGTTGGACCACCACGTTGTCGCCCTTGGCGATCCCGCGGGCGAGGAAGCCCGCGGCCAGCCGGTCGGCGCGCCGGTCGAGATCGGCGTAGGTCCATCGGCTCCCGGCCGCCGGGTCGACGATCGCGATCCGGTCCGGGTGCTCCTCGGCGCGCTGCCGCAGCATCTCGCCGAAGGTCTCCCCGCGCCACCAGCCGGCCGCCCGGTACTTCGCGGCGAACTCGGCGGGCCAGGTCGGCGCCGCTTGCGTACTCACAGCTCGGCTCCCACGGCGCTGAGGAAGGTGCGGAACTTCGCCGCGGTCTCGGCGGTCTCCGCCTCGGGCTCGGAGGCGGCGACGATGCCCGCACCGGCGTACAGGCGCAGCGTGCGCTCCTCGGCCTCGGCGCAGCGGATCGTGACGACCCATTCACCGTCGCCGTCGGCGTTCCCCCAGCCGACGACACCGGTGAAGAAGCCGCGGTCGAACGGCTCGGTCTCCGCGATGACCTGACGGGCCGTCCGCGTCGGCGTGCCGCACACGGCGGGCGTCGGGTGCAGCGCCATCGCCAGGTCCAGCGCCGAGGTGCCGGGGGAGGAGAGGGTGCCGGTGACCGTGGTGGACAGGTGCCACATGGTGGCGGTGCGGATCAGCGTCGGGCGGGCCGGGACGGTCATCCCGGTGCAGTGCGGGGCGAGCGCCTGGTGGACGGCGTCCACGACGACGGCGTGCTCGTGGAGGTCCTTGACGGACTCCAGCAGCGTCGCGGCCCGGCGGACGTCCTCGGCGAGGTCGTCGCTGCGGGGGGTGGACCCGGCGAGCGGGTTGGCGACGACCTGGTTGCCGTGGCGGGAGACGAGCAGCTCGGGGCTGGCGCCGATCAGGGTGCGGTCGGGGCCGGTCGGCAGCGCGAAGGTGTAGCCGGAGGGGTCGCGGCGGGCCAGCCGCTGGAGCATCCCGGGCAGGTCGAGCGGGGCGCCGGAGGTGAGTTCCAGGGTGCGGGCCAGCACCACCTTGCTGAACTCGCCGCGCCACATGCGGGCCACGGCGGCGGCGACGCCCGCCCCGTAGACCTCGGGCTCCGGCACCGGCCGTATCCGCCAGTCCGCGGCGGCGGAGGGGCCGGCGGGCAGGGCGATGAGCGGGTCGGAGGCGAGCGGCGGCGCGGTGCGCACCGCCGCCGGCACGGTGAGGGCGGCGGGCGCCGTGTGGTCGAACGGGATGGCGCCGATCACCACGGGCGATTCCTGTCCGGCGGCGACGGCCTCGGTCAGGGTGGCGTTCACCCGGTCGGTCAAGGGTCTCTCGTCGTAAGGGACTTCGCGTCCCGGTCCGCGTGCGAGGAGCGTGCGCCCGGGCGTCGCGAGGAAACTGGCGCCCGGTGTGTAGGCGTCGAGGAGCGACGTGGCGGCTCCTACCGCGGGGTGGGCCGACTCGGCCGGGGGTACGTGCGTGGCGACCTGGGATGCCGTCGACACGGGGACTCCATTCTCGATGGTCCCGTCAGCGGGTGCGGGGGGCTGGATGGGAGGTGAAGCGGTACGGAGGGGAGGTGCGGGGCCGCCGGTCAGCGCAGGGTCGCGCCGCCGTCGACGTACAGCTCCTGGAGCGTGATGTGGCGGGCGCGGTCCGAGGCGAGGAACGCCACCGCGTCGGCGATGTCGGCGGGTTCGGCGATCCGGCCCAGCGGTATGCCGGTGCGGTACGTCGACGGGTCGCCGTCTATCACCCGTGCCTCGGCGCCCGGGTCGGTCCACAGCGCCCGCTGCATCGCGGTGTCGGTGGAGCCGGGGGCGACGATGTTGCACCGCACGCCGCTGCGGGCGAGTTCGAGCCCCAGACACTTGGTGAACATGGCTGCGGCCGCCTTGGAGGCGGCGTAGGCGGCCATGCCGGTGCGCGGGATCCCGGCGGCGTTGGAGCCGACGGTGACGATGCAGCCGGACTTCCGGGTCACCATCAGCGGGGCGACGCTCTGCGAGACATGGAAGACGCCGGTGGTGTTCACCGCGAAGGTGTCCGCCCAGTCCTGTGCGGAGAGCCCGGTCGCCGGGCCGGTGCGCAGGATGCCCGCGACGTTCACGAGGACGTCCACCGGGCCCAGTTCGCGTTCGACGCGGGCCACGGTGTTCTCCACCGCAACCCGGTCCGTGACGTCCATCACATAGGGTTCCAGACAGCCCGCCGAACGCTCTCCCGCCGGCAGTTTCTCCTGCCGTCGCGGCCAGTCGGCGGCCAGCGCCTCGATGGTGTGCCCGGCCCGGTCGGTGGCCGCCACCTGGGCGCCGAGGTCGGCGAGCAGTTCGGCGACAGCGGCTCCGATGCCTTGTCCGGCACCGGTCACCAGGGCCGTGCGGCCCTCGAACTCGCCACTTCTGCCCGGTATGTGCTCAGGCATGAAACTACCTCCCCCTGGGTGTTAGGTAAGGGTAACCTAAATTGATTCGACCGCCCAGAAGGGTGTCGAGCCGTCGATATACGGTTAGGTTAGCCTCACCTTATGCAAACGCCGCGCACGGGGACCACGGCCTCGGCTCCCGAACACGACTCCTCGACCGCCCAGTTGGACGGAGAGGTGAGCGAACGGAGGGCGAAGACACCGCCCGCCGGAGCGGAGGAAACCGCTCCGGAGCCCGGCTCCAGACCCGGTTCCGTACCCGGTACGGAGATATCCCCGGGCACGGAGACGGCCCCTGGCGCGCCCTCCACCGGCCGCCGCACCGTGGCGCTCGCCGTCGCCGGTCTCGCGGTGGCCGTCCTGCTGCTGAGCGGGCTTTCCCTCTCCATCGGCGCGGGGGAGGTCGGCGTCGGCGGAGTGCTCGACTATCTGCTCGACCGGGGCGGGGCCCGCGACAACGCCCGCCTCTCCCTCGTCGTCGGCGACCTGCGCCTGCCGCGCACCCTCACCGCCCTGCTCGTCGGCGCGGCCCTCGGTGTCGCCGGATGCCTCCTCCAGGCGGTCACCCGCAACCCGCTCGCCGAGACCGGACTGCTCGGCGTCAACGCGGGCGCGTCCCTCGGTGTCGTCGCGGGCATCGCGCTCCTCGGCTTCGATTCCGGTTACGCCTACCTGGTCTGCGCGTTCGTCGGCGCGGTGGTCGCCAGCGGCCTGGTCCTCCTCATCTCCGGGCGGCGCGGCGGCGGCTCTCCCATGCGCCTAGTCCTCGCCGGTGCGGCGCTCGGCGCCACCTTCGGCGGACTCACCAGCGTCATCGTCGTCAACTCCGCCGAGACCTACGACAGATTCCGTTTCTGGGTCCTCGGCTCCCTCGCCGGGGTCGAGGGCTTCGGTGAACTCGGCCGCCTGGCCCCCGTCCTCGCCATCGGATTCCTCGTCGCCCTGCTCGTCGCGCGCCCGCTCTCCGCCCTCGCCCTCGGCGACGACCTGGCCCGCAGCCTCGGCCACCGGCCGCCCGTCATCCGCACGGTCGTCGCCGTCGGCGTCACCCTCCTCACCGCCTCCGCCGTCGCGCTCGCCGGGCCCATCTCCTTCCTCGGTCTGCTCGCCGGATTCCTCGCCCGAGCCATCGCCGGCACCCGGCTGGCCGCCCGCCTCCTGCTCGCCGGACTCATCGGCGCCTGCGTCCTGGCCGTCTCGGACGTCGCCGCCCGCGTGGTCTCCCGGCCCTTCGAGGCACCCGTCTCCGTGATCGTCGCCCTCATCGGCGCCCCCGTCCTCATCGCCATCGTCCGCTCCAAGCAGCTGTCCTCGATGGGCATGACGGAACCGGCCACCGAGGAGCGCGCCCCCGACCGCCCGCGCCGCTTCAAGCTCGCCCTGCCCCGCCCGAAGGGCCGTACCCCCAAGGCCGTCCGGGTCCGCCCGCCCGACACCCTGGTCGTCCGGCGCGGTCCCCTCTCCCTGCTGATCACCCGGCGCGCGGCCCTCGCCGCCGTCGCGCTCGCCGCGGCCCTCCTGGCCGCCGTCGTCCTCTCCGCCTACGCGGGCCAGAGCGACATGGGCGTCGCCCGCACCTTCCGCGCGGTCATCGGCCAGGGCGACCGCTTCGACGTCCTGCTCGTCCAGAACTTCCGCCTCGGCCGCATCGTCGCCGGACTCACCGCGGGCGCCGCCCTCGGCCTCGCGGGCTGCCTCACCCAGACCCTGGCCCGCAACCGCCTCGCCACCCCCGAGCTCCTCGGCGTCAACGACGGGGCCACCGCCGCCGTCCTGCTCTCCGTCACCCTCAGCTCCACCGGAACGTTCGGCGCCTGGTGGGCGGGACCGATCGGCGCCCTGGTCGCCGTCATCGTTGTCACCACCGTCTCCGGCGGCCTCGGCCAGCGCGGCTACCGCGTCCTCGTCGTCGGCCTCGCCATGTCCGCCCTGGCCTCCGCCATCACGCAGGTCGTGCTCTCCCGCCGCTCACTCAGCTCCGCGAGCTCGCTGTACGTGTGGACCTCCGGCAGCCTCAACGGACGCAGCTACTCCGTCGCCGTACCCGTCCTCATCGGCCTCGCGATCCTCGTCCCCGCCAGCCTCGCCGTCGCCCGCCACCTGGGTGTCCTGCGCTTCGACGACGCCACCGCCTCCTCCCTCGGCTCCGCCCCCGGCCGGGTCCGCGCCCTCGCCCTGCTGCTGGCCGTCGGCCTCGCGGGCCTCGCGGTCGGCATCTGCGGCCCGGTCGGCTTCGTGGCGCTCGCCTCCCCGGTCATCGCCTCCCGGCTCGCCGGCCCCCTGCGGGTCCCGCTGGTCGGATCGATGCTCACCGGCGCCGTCCTCGTGGTCGCCGCCGACACCCTCGGCCGGATCGCCTTCGACGGCGTCGAACTCCCCGTCGGCATCGTCACCACCGTCCTCGGCGGCCCGTTCCTGCTCTGGGTGCTCCTCGGCCGCTCCGCCGCCACCCGCGTCTGAAAGGCGGCCCGCACATGACCTACCCACCGCGCCGCAACCCGCCCGCCCCGCCCGTGTCCGCGGGACCGACCCGATCCGAGGTACCCACCGTGCGAAGCCCCTTGCTGCGTACGCTTCTTGAGGACGTACGCGAGGGCAAGCCCGACGCCGAGGAGGCGTTCTGGAGTTACGTCTCCGAGACCGGCGCCCCCCTCGTCGAACCCGACCCCGAGGGCGAGGCCGACCACCGGCTGGTCACCTTCGTCCGCCGGGAGGACCCCGCCCGCCCCGCCACCCACGTCCTGGCCCTGGTCCACACGGTCACCGACAAGGACCGGCACGCGGGCGACCTCGCCCCACACCTGATGGAACGGGTCGAGGGCACCGGGGTCTGGGCCATCAGCCACCGGCTCCGCACCGACCACCGCGCCTCGTACCAGTTCCACGCCACCTGCGGCACCCGCGAGGACGCCCTGCGCGCCGACCGCCCCTCCTGGCGCCGGGTCCTCGACCACGCGGAACCCGACCCGCTCAACACCGGGGCCCCGCTGCCCTCCCGCGACGGCCGCAACCCCGCCTCCGTACTCGAACTCCCCGAAGCACCCGACCAGTCGCACACCCGGCGCCGCGAGGACGTGGACCGGGGCCAGAGCCTCGACACCGAGGTCGACGGGCGCCGGATCACGGTCCACCTCCCGCCGGGACACCGCCCGGACGCAGGCCCGTACGCGCTCGCCGTGCTCCTGGACGGCGAGATGTGGGGGCCGGTCCTCGGCGTCGGCGACATCTTCGACAACCTGCACGCCGACGGCGAACTCCCGCCCACCGTCGCGGTCCTGGTCGACACCATGGGCCGCCGCATGGAGGACCTCGCCTGCAGCGCCCCGTTCGTCGACTGGCTCGCCGACACCCTGCTGCCCTGGACCGAGCAGGAGTACGGGGCCGGGGCGGACGCCGCCCGGACCGTCGTCGCCGGACAGAGCGCGGGCGGCCTCACCGCCGCCTTCGCCGCCTTCCAGCGCCCCGACCGCTTCGGCCTCGCCCTCTCCCAGTCCGGCTCCTTCTGGTGGCCCGACGACGACCGAGAGGGCGAATGGCTCACCGGCCGGTACGCCTGGGCGGAGCGCAGGCCCATCACCCTCCACCTGGAGGTCGGCCGGCAGGAGTGGATGCTCCTGGAGGAGAACCGCAGGTTCCGCAACATCCTGCGCGCCCGCGGATACGACGTGCGCTACCGGGAGTTCAACGGCGGCCACGACTACGCCTGCTGGCGCGGCGGCCTCGCGGACGGCCTGGCGGCCCTGCTCGGCCCGTAACGCATCCCGCACCCCCACGAGAACGCGAAAGGGGCGGGGCGGCATCCCCCCTCCGGATGCCGCCCCGCCCCTTACCCGTACCCGCTCAGCCCTTGACGGCCCGAGCCTCGTCCGCCGCCAGGCCCTCGCCCGGCGGCGCGTCCTCGTCGTCGAAGGGCGGCGGCTGCGGGGCCTCGCGCGGCAGCCGCAGCGCGATCAGCGCCCCGGCCGCGACGAGCGCGGCCGTCACCCACACCGCCGTGCGGTACGGACCCGGGTCGGCGGCGGCCTCCGTCACATGGCCACCCCCGATCACCGCCGCACAGGCGGCGATGCCCAGGGCACCGCCGAGCGTCCGGACGATCTGGAACAGGCCCATCGCCTGGCCCATGTCGGCGGGCCCGATCGACTCGAACCCGGAGATCTGCACGGTGAGCACCGCCGTGCCGAGCACCAGACCGATCAGGAACATCAGCCCGCGCACGCTCCACGCGTTCTCCGCGACGCCCGGGATCGCAAGCGTCGCGAAGACCGCCGCGGCGACCAGCAGCGCCGGTACGGTCAGCAGCCGCGGGCCGAGCTTCGGCAGCAGCCGGTCCACCACCTGCGAGGCCAGCATCAGCCCCACCGCCTCCGGGAAGACGCTCAGCCCGGCATCGAGCGCCGAAGCGCCCAGGCTCGCCTGGTAGAGCAGCGGGAAGACGAACAGCACGCCCATCAGCCCGGCCGCGGTGACCCCGGCCAGCGCGGACGCCGACCCGTACACCCGGTCGGCGAGCAGCCGCAGCCTCAGCAACGGCGTCTTCGCCCGCACCTGGTGCAGGACGG
This sequence comes from Streptomyces microflavus, assembly GCF_014650075.1. Classification (GTDB taxonomy): domain Bacteria; phylum Actinomycetota; class Actinomycetes; order Streptomycetales; family Streptomycetaceae; genus Streptomyces; species Streptomyces microflavus. The sequence goes on from NZ_BMUG01000005.1 coordinate 275,771, forward strand.
CCGCCACCAGCAGGACGGAGCCGAGGGCCGCGCTGACGGCGACGGCGGGCCGGGTCCAGCCCTGCGAGGGACCGAAGCCGAGCGCGTACGTCAGCAGACCCAGCGCCGGAGTGGCCAGCCAGAAGCCGACGACGTCGAACTTCCCCTCGGGGCCCTCGACATGCTCGCGTAGACCGAACACGCCCAGCAGCACCGCCGCCGTACCGATCGGCACATTCACGAAGAACAGCCAGTGCCAGGAGAGGTGTTCGGTGAGCAGACCGCCCAGCGGCGGACCGAGCGCGGGCATCAGCGCCGTCGGCACAATCAGTACCTTGGCCAGCTTCATCCGCTCGTGCGGCGGGAACGCCCGGAACAGCAGCGTCATCCCGACCGGCGTCAACAGCCCACCGGCCAGGCCCTGTACGGCCCGCGCCACCACCAGGGTGTTCAGGTCCGGGGCCAGTCCGCAGACCGCCGAGGCGATCGTGAACGCGGTCAGCGAGCCGAGGAACACCCGCTTCGTTCCGAACCGGTCACCCAGCCACCCCGCCACCGGCAGCCCCACCGCGAGCGCGACCAGGAAGGCCGTCTCCACGGTGTTGGCGGCCGACAGCGGACGGCCGAAGTCGCCCGCGATCGTATAGAGAGCCGGGTTCACGATCGTCGAGTCGAGGCCGTTCATGCACATCGCGGCCGTGTAGACGAGGACGACGGCGACCCGGGGACGTATCCGGGGCCGGATCAGCAGCCCGCTCACCGGGCGGTGACGGCGACGGGGCCGGCCCAGTGCGCGTTGATCCAGTCCAGCGCCTCCTGGCGGGCGCACGGACCGTGAGCCGTCGACCAGCCCGCGGGCACCGGCGCGAAGAGCGGCCACAGCGAGTGCTGCCCCTCGGCGTTGGTCAGGACGAGGAACTGCCCTTCAGCGTCGAAGGGGTTGGCGGGTGCGTCACTCATCGGTGTCACTTCTCCAGCTCGGTGAGTCGGTCGGCGACCACGCGGGCGATGTGCGCGATCGGTTCGGGCAGGGTCATGTCCTTGTGCGAGCAGGCGACGTTCGTGTTGTCGATGCGCCCGCTCACATACGGGGTCCAGGTCTCCGGCGTCAGGGTGTCGTCGATGGTGTCCACCGTGGCCCGGAAGAACAGCACATCGCCCCGGAACACCCGGTGGTCGTAGGCCCGTACGAGATCGTTGGTGTTGAGGTACACCTCGCCGAGCGCCTCGATCTTCGCGGCCGAGAGCGCGGCCAGCGGGGAGCCCTCGCGGCGCAGCACCTCCACCACGTTCGCCGTCGTCAGCTCCTTGTCGCCGAGGCTGTCGGGGCCGTAACCGCCCATGGTCAGCAGCGATTCGAGCGGCTCGGCCCGGTCGGGCACCGGTAGATCGCGGAAGCCCTCGGCGGGGTAGGCGTCGAGGATCGCAAGCAACTCGACCTCGTGGCCCGCCTCTTGGAGCACCGCCGCGATCGCGTGGGCGATGATGCCGCCGGTCGACCAGCCGAGCAGCCGGTAGGGCCCCTCCGGCTGGACCTCGCGGATACGGGAGGCGTAGTGGGCGGCCAGCTCCTCCAGGGTGGCGGGCAGGGGCTCGTCCGCCGTCGCCTCACCGACGCCCTGGGCCTGGAGACCGTAGATCGGCACATCGGCCGGGAGATGGCGGATCAGACCGGCGTAGCACCAGCTCAGACCGCCCGCCGGGTGCACGCAGTGGACGGGGGAGCGGTCGCCGGGGCGGGCGGGCCGCAGCGGCAGCAGCACGTCGAGCGGATCGTCCTCGCGCGAGATGTCCAGCGCCGCGTCCAGGGCGGCGGGCGTCGGCGCCTGGAAGACCGTACCGATCGACACCTCGATGCCGAACGCGGCCCTGATCCGCCCCGCGAGGCGCACCGCGAGCAGCGAATGGCCGCCCAGGTCGAAGAAGTTGTCCTCCACCCCGGCCGACGGCAGCCCCAGCACCTCGGCGAAGACCGAGCAGAGCTGCTCCTCGCGGACCGTGCGCGGCGCCCGGCCCCCGCCGCCCACCGGAACATTCGGCGCGGGCAGCGCCTTGCGGTCCAGCTTGCCGTTGCCGGTCAGCGGCAGCCGGTCCAGCACGACCACGGCCGAGGGCACCATGTGCACCGGCAGCAACGCCGCCGCGTGCTCGCGCAGCTCGCCCGGGACCGGGTCGGTGCCGGGCGCGGAAACCACGTAGCCGACCAGCCGCTTGTCGCCCGGCACATCCTCACGGACCACGACCGCCACATCCGCGACCTCCGGATGCGCGGCCAATACGGCCTCGATCTCGCCCAGTTCGATGCGGAACCCGCGGATCTTCACCTGCTGGTCGCCGCGCCCGAAGTACTCCAGCGTTCCATCGGCACGCCGCCGGGCGAGGTCGCCCGAGCGGTACATCCGGGTCCCGCTCTCCCCGAAGAGATGCGCGAACGGATCGGCGACGAAGCGCCCCGCCGTCAGGTCCGGGCGGCCCAGATAGCCGAGGGCCACGCCCTGGCCGGCGACGTACATCTCGCCGGTGACCCCGGGCGGCACCGGCTGGAGACGGTCGTCCAGCACGTAGACGCGCAGGTCGGGGATGTTGACCCCGATGGTGCTGGAGACTGCGGAGGCGGCCGTCGCCCGGTCGAGCGCCAGGTAGGAGACATGGACGGTGGTTTCGGTGATGCCGTACATGTTGACCAGCGTCGGCGCGTTCTCGTGGTGGCGCGTGTACCAGTCGGCGAGCCGCCCCAGCTCCAGCGCCTCACCGCCGAACACCACATACCGCAGCGCCAGGTTGTGCCCGGGAGCCTCCCTGTCGGCGGCGGCCAGCTGGTAGAACGCGGACGGTGTCTGATTGAGGACGGTCACCCGCTCATCGGCCAACAGCCGCAGGAACGCCTGCGGGTCACGGCTCGTCAGATGCGGTACGACGACGACCCGTCCGCCGTACAGCAGCGCGCCCCACAGCTCCCACACCGAGAAGTCGAAGGCGTAGGAGTGGAACAGCGTCCACACATCGTCGGGACCGAACGCGAACCAGTGCTCGGTCGCCGTCATCAGCCGCGTCACATTGTGCTGGGTGACGACAACTCCCTTGGGGCGGCCGGTGGATCCCGAGGTGTAGATGACGTACGCCGGGTCCTGCGGGCTCAGCGGCCGCGTCCGGTCCGACTGGCTCAGCGGCCCGTCCGGGAAGCCCGCCGCCTCGTCCACCGTGATCAGCGGCAGCTCGTGCGCGGGCAGCCGGTCCGCCGTCGCCGCGTCCGTGATCAGCGCGGCCGGACGGGCGTCCTCCAGCATGTACGCCAGCCGGTCCGCCGGGTAGTCCGGGTCCATCGGCAGATACGCGGCGCCCGACAACGACACCGCGAGCAGCCCCGCCACCAGGTCCAGCGAGCGCGGCAGCGCGAGGGCCACGATGGAGCCGGGCCCGATGTTCCGGGAAGCCAGCAGCCGCGCCAACGACTGCGCACGGGAAGAGAGTTGGGCGTACGTCAGCGACTCGCCCGCACAGCTCACGGCCACGCGATCCGGGTGACGGCGCGCCGCCACCTCGTAGACCTCGGTGAGGGTGAGCGGCACCGGGCGGTCGGCGGGCACGCCGTTGGCCTCGACCAGGGCGCGGTGCACCTCGTCCTCACCGAGCACGGGCAGCAGCCCGACCGGGGTCTCCGGCTCCGCTGCCGCGGCGGTCAGCAGCCGGGCCAGCCGGTCCGCGAGCGCCTGCGCGGTCGTCCGGTCGAAGAGGTCCGTGCGGAACTCCAGGAACCCGGCGATCCCGCCGCCGGCCAGCTCACCCGCGTTGAGGGTCATGTCGAACTTGGCGGTGCCCGACGGTACGGCGGCGAGCCGCGCGGTGGCGTCCGGGCCGAAGGCGGCGGGCCCGTCCGCGATCGACTGCCAGGCCAGCATCACCTGGAACAGCGGGTGCCGGGCCAGGGAGCGCGGCGGGTTCAGCGCCTCCACCAGGTGGTCGAAGGGCAGCGCGTCGTGCTCGTACGCGGCGAGGGTGGTGGTGCGCACCCGGTCGAGCAGGGCGCCGAAGCCCGGGTCGCCGGAGGTGTCCGTGCGCAGGACCACGGTGTTGGTGAAGAAGCCGACCAGCCCGGCCGTGGTGTCGTCGTCGCGGCCCGCGACGGGGGTGCCGAGCGGGATGTCGGTGCCGCAGCCGTGCCGGGTCAGCAGGGCGGCGAGACCCGCCTGCACGGTCATGAAGACCGTCGCGCCGTGCGCCCGGGCCACCCGGCGCAGCGCCTCGTGCGTGGTCGCGTCCAGGGCGAACGGCACGGTGTCGCCCGCCGAGGTGGCGACGGGCGGCCGGGGCCGGTCGGTGGGCAGTTCCAGCTGGTCCGGCAGCCCGGCCAGCGCCTCGCGCCAGTGGGCGAACTGGGCCTCGGCGAGCGGGGTGGGGGCGGCGGGGGTGCCCAGGAGCTGCTGGAGCCGGGCCGCGTGGTCGACGTACTGGCCCGCCAGTGGCGTGAATGCGGGGGCGCTGCCCGCGACACGGGCGGTGTAGGCGGTCGCGAGGTCGCGGGCCAGGGGAGTGGTGGACGCGCCGTCGCCCGCGATGTGGTGGAGCAGCAGGAGCAGGGTGTGGTGGGCCGGGGAGTCGCTGAACAGGACCGTGCGCAGGGGCGGCTCGGCGGCCAGGTCGAAGCAGTGCCGCACCGCCTCGGTGAGGTCGCTGCCGGGCTCCGCGAGGCGCAGCACCGGACGGGCCGCCTCATGGCCCGGGGGAAGAATCACCTGGTGAGGGGTGCCGTCCCCGTCCGCGCCGGGACCGTTGTCAGTGGGCGGATATACCGTTCTCAGTGTCTCGTGACGGTCCACCAGATCGTGCAGGGCGAGCTGGAGCGCGTCCCGGTCGAGGGGGCCGTTGACGCTCAGGACGAGCGGGATGTTGTAGGTCGGGCTGGGGCCTTCGAGGCGGTGGAGGAACCAGAGCCGCTGCTGGGCCGGAGAGAGAGGGAGGGGACCGGTGCGGGGGACGGGCGAGAGCGGTACGGACGCGGTGGCCGCGCCGCTGCGGGTGCGGACCTGGGCGGCGATGGCCGCCGCGGTGGAGTGGCGGAAGACGTCGGCTATGGAGAACGGGACGCCGAAGTGCTCGCGGACGCGGGCGGCCAGCCGGGCGGCGAGCAGGGAGTGCCCGCCGAGGTCGAGGAAGCCCGCCTCGGCCGCCGGGGGCTCCGCGATACCGAGGACGTCGGCGTAGAGACCCCGCACGATCTCGGTGTGCGGGCCGCTCTCACCGACGACCTCCGCCCCGATGGCGGGGGAGAGCGGTTCGGGGTCGGGCAGCGCGCGGTGGTCCAGCTTGTCGTTGGCGGTACGGGGGAGGGCGTCCAGCAGCGTCACGGTCGCGGGGACCATGTGCTCGGGCAGGGCGGCGGCCAGGTGGTCGCGGAGGGCGTTCGGGGTGGGGGGTGTTCCGCCGTCCTTCACCGGGACCGCGTAGGCGAGGAGCCGCTTGCCGTGCCCGGTCTCCCGGGCGATGACGGCGGCCGCAGCGACCTGCGGGTGCGCCGCGAGCCGGGCCTGGATCTCCCCGAGCTCGATCCGGAAGCCGCGGATCTTCACCTGGTCGTCGCTGCGCCCGAGGAACTCCAGTGTGTGGTCCTCGCGGCGGCGCACCAGGTCTCCGGTGCGGTACATCCGGCCCCCGGGCACGCCGTGGAGCGCGCCGAAGGGGTCGGCGACGAACCGCTCGGCGGTCAGGTCGGGGCGGCCGAGGTAGCCGATGGCCAGGCAGGGACCGGCGATGTACAGCTCACCGGTCACCCCGGCGGGCACGGGACGCAGGGAGGAGTCCAGGACATAGGCCCGCGATCCACGCACGGGTCTGCCCCCGGGCCGGTCGGCGGAATCGCCGGGCAGCCAGTAGTAGGCGTCGACGGTCGTCTCGGTCGGGCCGTAGAGGTTGACCGGGTGCACGCCGTCGGCTGCGGTCAGCCGCTCCCAGAGGGCCGGGGGCACGGTCTCGCCGCCGACGACCAGATGGGCGGGGTGGTGGCGCCCCTCGTCCAGCAGACCTTCGGCGATCAGCGCTTCGGCGTAGGAAGGGGTGACATCGAGATAGTCGACACGATGGGTACCGACGTACGCGGTGAGGACCGCGGGGTCCCGGTAGGCGGCGTCGTCCAGCAGGTGCAGCTCATGGCCGTGGACCATCCACAGCAGCGGGTCCCAGGACGCGTCGAAGGCGAACGACGCGCTGTGGGCGACCCGGAGCCGCTCCCGGCCGGTGCGGGCGACAGCGGGGGCGATGTGGTCGGTGAGGTGGCCGGCGCCGAGGTTGGCCAGCGAGGCGTGGCTGACGAGGACGCCCTTGGGACGCCCGGTGGAACCGGAGGTGTGGATGAGATAGGCGGCGTCACCGGGCACGGGCCCGGTGGCGGGCGGGCCGTCCGGGCAGGCGGCCAGCGCGTCGGCCGTCGCCGGCTCGTCGAGCGCGACGGTGGCGAGACCGTGCGGCGGCAGCGCGGCCAGGGTCTCGGCCGTGCCGATGACGCAGACGGGCCGGGCGTCCTCCAGGACGGCCAGCGTCCGGGCGGCGGGGTGGCCGAGGTCCAGCGGCTGGCAGACGAGGCCCGCCTTGAGCACGGCGAGCAGCGCCACCACCATGTCGGCGGTCCGGGGCAGGGCGAGCGCCACCGTGGCACCGGTCTCCGCCGGGACCGCGAGTCCGGCCAGCAGATGGGCCAGCCGGTCGGACACGGCGTCCAGCTCGGCGAAGGTGAGGGTGGCACCGGAACCGGATCCGGCACCGGCTGCAGCACCCGCGCCGGCGTCAGCACCGGAACCGGCACCGGCACCTGCACTCGCATCAGCGGCGCTCTCCGTCTCCCCGGCCCCCCGGAACGTCCCCGCCAGGGTCGAGCGTACGGCGACGGCCCCGGGCGTCAGCGCGGCCTGCGCGGTGAACGCCTGGGGGACGGTCAGGGCGATGGCGGGCTCGGTGCGGCCCGCCGTGGCCCCGCGCACCTGGTCGTCGGTGAGCAGGTCCAGGCTGCCGACGGGCCGGTCCGGGGCGGTGAGCAACAGTTCGGCCAGGCCGTCGAGATAGCGCAGCCAGGTCTCCTCGTGCGCGGCGAGCCCCGCCTCCCCGTACGCGGCCGGGTCGGCGTCCAGCGTGAGCCGCAGCCCGCCGTCCGGCCCCGGGGCCGCGCCGACCGCGAGGCTCTCCACGGGACCCGCGGCGAGGTTGCGCACGGTGCCGGGGAGCCCGGCGAAGTCGAGGGCCCCGTCGAAGGGCTTGATGTTGACCATCGGGCCGGTCAGCGGCGCGTCGGCCGACTCCAGGGCCAGGTCGCGGCGCAGGTCGGCCTGCGGGTACCGCTGGTGGCGGCGGACCTCGCGGATCTCCAGCACGACCCGGCGCAGCAGCTCGGCCCCGGTGTCCTGCGGGCGCACGGCGATCCGCAGCGGCAGCACGTTCACCGTCATGGCGGGGGTGCGCAGGGCGGCCGGGCCGCGCCGGTTGGACAGGGGCAGGCCCAGCACCACGTCCTCCGTGCCCGTGAGCCGGTGCAGATGACCGGCGGTCGCGGCGACGACGAGCTCGGCCCAGGTCGCCTTCGCGGCGCGCGCCGCCCGGGAGAGCCGGTCCAGGGTGCTCGCGGGGAGGTCGGTGATGCGGTGCAGGAGTCCGCCACCGGCAGAGGCATCGGACGTGGCGGGTGCTGGCTCGGGGGAGTACCCGGCCATGCGTTCCGCCCAGAAGGCGCGGTCCTCGGCGTACTCCTCGCCGGACAGATACGCCGCCTCGGCGTCGGTCAGCTCGCTCAGCGAGGCGAACCGGCCCTCGGGCGCGGGCTCTTCGGCGACGGCGGCCGAGTAGAGCTCGGCGACCCGGCGTCCGATCAGCGAGAGCGCGTAGGCGTCGACGGCTATGTGGTGGACGCGCTGGTACCACCAGTGGCGGCCCTCGCCCACCCGGATCAGCGCCTGCGTCATCAGCCCGTCGGCGGAGGCGAGGTCCACCGGCCGGGCCAGATCCTCCCGCATCCACGCCACGGCCTGCTCCTCCGTCAGTTCGAGGCGGTGGAGGCGGGGTTCGGTGCGCGTGACGTGCTGTACGGGTGTGCCGTCGACCTCGGTGAGCCGTACGGCCAGCGTCTCCGCCTCGCCCACGGCCCGGCCGAGGGCCTCGGTGAACAGGTCCCCGTCGAGCGGCCCCTCGATCTCCACGCGGTCGGCCGTGTTCAGCTCCGTGCCGAGCGGCGCCAATTGGTGCGCGTAGTAGATCCCCGACTGGGCGGTCAGGAGAGGCAGCGCTCGGGAGGGAGGACTGCCGGGGTGCGCTGCCGAAGAGCTGGTCGGGCGGTTCGGACGCTCATACATGTGTGTGACGACTCCCCTGAAGGACAACGGACACCGGGCCACCAGGCTCCCCGGTACGCACTTAGGTAAGGCTAAGTTAACCTATTTCCGACAGTGCAGGCGACCGTCCCCGGGCGGTCCGGAACGCCAGGAGAGACCCATGACCGTCCCCGGAACCGAACGCGCCGCGACACAGGACTGCGAGGTGGCCGACGAGCGGCTCGGCGCCCTGAGGAGCGCCGTCCGGGACACGGTCACGATCCACGCGGAAGCCCTGCTCGACCTCAGCCGGCGCATCCACGCCGACCCCGAGACCGCCTTCGAGGAACACCGGTCCGCGGCTCTATGCGCCGAACTCCTCGCCGCGCACGGCTTCGAGGTCACCGCACCCGCCCACGGCCTGGAGACGGCCTTCCGGGCCACGATCGGCTCGGGGCCCGTCACCGTCGCCATCGCCTGCGAGTACGACGCGCTCCCCGGCCTCGGCCACGCCTGCGGCCACAACCTGATCGCCGCCGCCGGGGTCGGCGCGGCACTCGGCCTCGCCCCGTACGCCGACGAACTCGGCCTGACCGTCCGGGTGATCGGCACCCCCGCCGAGGAGCGAGGGGCGGGCAAGGCGCTCCTCCTGGAGGCCGGAGCGTTCGACGGTGTGGACGCCGCGATGATGGTCCACCCCTGCCCCTTCGAGCTGGCCGACTTCCGCTCGTTCGCCCTGGGCACCCTGGACGTCACCTACACCGGCCGCTCCGCCCACCCCAGCCTCAACCCGCACGAGGGCCGCAACGCCGCCGACGCGCTCACGGTCGCCCAGGTCGCCCTGGGGCTGCTGCGCCAGCAACTGCCGTCCCAGTGGCGGGTGCACGGCATCACCACGGCGGCCGGCACCTCGCCCAACGTGATACCCGACCGAGCCACCGCCACGTACGAGATCCGCGCGCTCGCCGCCGAGGACCTGCGGGAGCTGCGGCAGCGCGTCGAGGACTGCTTCCGGGCCGGTGCGCTCGCCACGGGCTGCGAAGTGACCCTGGAACAGCCCGAGCCCGACTACCTGGACTTCCGGGGCGATGCGGAGCTGCTCCGGCTATGGACCGCCAACGCCCGCGAGCTCGGCCGCGCCGAGTCCGTCGAGCGCCCGCCCTTCGCCTGCACGGACATGGGCAACGTCTCGCACGTGGTGCCGTCCATCCACCCGGTGCTGGACATCAGCGGGGGAGCCTGCGGGCCGCACGAGCCCGGGTTCGTGGCCGCCGCGGTCTCCCCGGCGGCCGAACAGGCCCTGCTGGACGGTGCGGTGGGCATGGCGTGGACGGCGGCGGACTTCGCGGCGGCCAGACAAGCTGCCTGAACGCCCGCCCCGAAGGCCTGACCTCACCGGGCCCCGCGGCCCGGCCCGGCCCGGAGACCCGGGCCGGGCCGAACGGCGTTCCGGGTGCGACTACTTGGCGGAGAGCGCCTTGACGTAGTCCTCCATCACGACGTCGGCCGCCAGCGGCCCGCCGCGGGTGGACCACACCGAGCCGTCGACCGTCACGACCTGCTTGTTCTTGACGGCGCCGAGCTCCTTGTAGGCCGGCTTGTCCTGTACGTCCTTGAGCGCCTTGGCGCCGTCCGAGGTCAGCGTCGACAGGAACAGCCAGTCGCCGTCGATCTCGTTGATCTTCTCCAGGCTCAGCGACGGGGTGTGCGCGTTGCCGTCCTTGTTCTGGGACTTGGGCCGCTTCAGCCCCATCTCCAGCGCGACACCGCTGGCGAACTGCTTGTTCTCCATCCAGCTCGGCCCGTCCGGGTTCCAGCGGACGATGGAGACCTCGGCGCCCTTGTTGGCCCCGAGCTTCTCACCGGCGGCCTTGGCGGCGGCCTCGTGGTCGGTGATGAACTTGTTGGCCGCGTCCAGCTTGTTCACGGCGTTGCCGACACCGCGGAAGAACAGCTTCCAGTCGTCGGTCGGCGCCATCGTCACCAGCGTGGCCGGGGTGATCTCGCGGAGCTGCTTGAGCACCTGCTCGTCCTGCATGTCACCGGCGAGGATCAGGTCGGGCTTGGCGGCGACGACCTTGTCCATGACCGGCTGGAGCAGGTTGCCGACGATGTTGATGCCCTCGACCTTGTCCGCCAGGTAGGCCGGCGGCTTGTCCAGGCCCTGCCCGTTGGTGATGCCGACCGGCTTGATGTCCAGCGCGAGCACCGCGTCCAGGTCCTCCTGGGTGAGCGTCACGATGCGCTTCGGCTCCGCGGGTATCTCCACGGCCGTACCGGTGGCGTCCTTGACGGTCCGCGTCTTGGGCGAGGAGGAGTCCGCCTTGGCGGACTTCTCGCCGGACGGCTTGCTGTCGGCCGAGTCGGAGCCCCCTCCGCAGGCCGTCAGGAGCAGAACCGCTGCCCCGAGCGTGGCGACGGCCTGGGCCGCTCTTCGGGAGGCGGTGGGGACGGGGCGGTGGTGCAGGGTCATCAAGGGCTCCGGAATCAACGGGACATGAAGCGACGAGGGTCTTTCGGCAGCACGGGGGCCACCGACGACCACTCGGCGAGCTAAGGTTAGCCTTACTTTAGTGGTGTCAGGCAAGGTGATGCCCCATTTCTTCGGAAAGGCCGGTCCTCGTGGACATCCGTGTTGAACAGCTCACCGCTGGATACGCCGGTCATACCGCCGTGGACGGTGTCGATCTGACGGTCGGGTCCGGACAGGTGGTGGCGATCGTCGGCCCCAACGGCTGCGGCAAGTCGACCCTGCTGCGCTGCGTGGCCCGCCTCCACCAGCCTCGCTCGGGCAAAGTGTTCGCCGGTGACGCCGACGTCTGGCAGCTGCGCCAGCGGGACGCCGCCCACCGCATCGCCCTGCTGCCCCAGGCCCCGCAGGCCCCCGAGGCGGTGACCGTCGCCGGACTCGTACGGTACGGACGCCACCCGCACCAGGGGCTGTTCCGCCAGTGGTCGCACGAGGATGAGGAAGCCGTCACCCGCGCCCTGGAGGCGACCGGCACGACCGGCTTGGCCGACCGCCGCCTCGACCAGCTCTCCGGTGGTCAGCGCCAGCGGTGCTGGCTCGCCATGGCCCTCGCCCAGGAGACCCCGATCGTCCTGCTCGACGAGCCCACCAGCGCGCTCGACATCGGTCACGCCGTGGAGGTCCTGGACCTGGTGCGCGAGGTCGCGGCACAGGGCCGGACCATCGTCATGGTCGTCCACGACCTGGCCGGGGCCGCCCGGTACGCCGACACCCTGGTCGCCATGCGCGCCGGGCGAATTCTCGCCTCCGGGCCGCCCCGCGAGATCGTCGACGCCGACCTGGTCCGGGAGCTCTACGGCATCGAGGCCGAGATCCTCACCGCGACCTCCGACGGCGCCCCCGTCGTCGTACCGACCGTGAGCGCGCCCCCGGTCGCCGTCTGAGCCCCACCGGGCGGCACCCCCGAAACGCCGATGGGCCCCTCCGTCCAGGGGCCCATCGGTCTGTTCGTGTGCTGCTCGGCATGTGCCGGCTCAGGCAGCGCCGCCCGGCTCGTCGCCGCGGAACACGTGCAGGATCTCCTCGGCGGCGAGCGTCGCCGTCAACGTCCCCTCGCGCACCCGCTGTTCGAGCTCCGGGGCCAGCTTCCGCACCCCCGGATGGCTGCGCAGACTGTCCAGCAGCTCGTCGCGGACCATCGTCCAGGTCCAGTCCACCTGCTGGTCGCGGCGCTTGGCCGCCAGCCGGCCGGAGGATTCCAGGACCCGACGGTGCTGCTCCAGCCGCTCCCACAGCGTGTCGAGCCCGGTCGACTCCCGGGCACTGCACGTGAGCACCGGCGGGGTCCAGGCCGCGTCCACCGGGTGCATCAGCCGCAGTGCACCCGCCAGTTCGCGCGCCGCCGAGCGGGCGTCGCGCTCGTGCGGTCCGTCGGCCTTGTTCACCGCGATGGCGTCCGCCAGCTCCAGGACACCCTTCTTGATGCCCTGCAACTGGTCGCCGGTCCGGGCCAGGGTCAGCAGCAGGAACGTGTCGACCATGTTCGCCACGGCCGTCTCCGACTGCCCGACGCCCACCGTCTCCACGAGCACCACGTCGTACCCCGCCGCCTCCATCACCACGATGGACTCCCGGGTCGCCTTCGCCACCCCGCCCAGCGTGCCCGCCGTGGGGGAGGGGCGGACGAACGCGGCCGGGTCGACGGCGAGGCGTTCCATCCGGGTCTTGTCGCCCAGGATGGAACCGCCCGTACGGCTGGAGGACGGGTCGACGGCGAGCACCGCCACCCGGTGCCCGAGGCCGGTGAGCATCGTGCCGAGCGCGTCGATGAAGGTGGACTTGCCCACCCCCGGCACCCCGCTGATCCCGATCCGCCGGGCCTTCCCGGCATGCGGCAGCAGCTGGCTCAGCAACTGCTGTGCCAGCACCCGGTGTTCGGCGCGCGTCGACTCGACGAGCGTGATGGCGCGCGCCACGAACGCCCGCCTGCCGTCGAGCACTCCCTGCACATAACTGTCGATGTCGATCTTGGCGGCCATCCGGTCAGCGGCTCACAGCTCGTGGCCGAGCGCGGCGGCGAGCCGCGTCACCAGATCGTGGGCCGCGTCCGGGATCACCGTCCCCGGCGGGAAGACCGAGGCCGCGCCCGCCTCGTGCAGAGCCTCGATGTCCTGCGGCGGAATCACCCCGCCCACCACGATCATGATGTCCTCGCGCCCCTCGGCGGCCAGCTCCTCGCGCAGCGCCGGCACCAGGGTCAGATGCCCGGCCGCCAGCGAGGAGACGCCCACGATGTGCACGTCCGCCTCGACGGCCTGCCGCGCCACCTCGCCCGGCGTCTGGAACAGCGGGCCCACGTCCACGTCGAAGCCCAGGTCGGCGAAGGCCGTGGCGATCACCTTCTGGCCCCGGTCGTGGCCGTCCTGGCCCATCTTGGCGACCAGGATGCGCGGACGGCGGCCCTCCGCCTCCTCGAACGCGTCGACCAGCGCGCGGGTGCGGTCCACCGAAGGGGAATCCCCTGCCTCTTTGCGGTACACACCGGAGATCGTACGGATCTGCCCGGCGTGCCGTCCGTACACCTTCTCCAGCGCGTCCGAGATCTCCCCGACCGTGGCCATCGCCCGCGCCGCGTCGACCGCCAGCGCCAGCAGGTTGCCCTCAAGACCCGGGCCCGGGGCGCGCTCGGCGGCAGCCGTCAGCGCCCGCAGCGCCTCCTGGCACGCCACCTCGTCGCGCTCCTCGCGCAGCCGCCGCAGCTTCTCGATCTGCTGGGTGCGCACCGAGGAGTTGTCGACCTTGAGCACGTCGATCTTCTCGTCGGTCTCCACCCGGTACTTGTTCACCCCGATCACCGGCTGCCGCCCGGAGTCGATCCGCGCCTGTGTACGGGCGGCCGCCTCCTCCACCCGGAGTTTGGGGATGCCCGCGTCGATGGCCTTCGCCATCCCGCCGGCCGCCTCGACCTCCTCGATGTGCTGCCAGGCCCGGTCCGCCAGATCGCGGGTCAGCTTCTCCACGTACGCGCTGCCGCCCCACGGGTCGATGACCCGGCAGGTCCCGGACTCCTGCTGGAGCAGGAGCTGGGTGTTACGGGCGATCCGCGCCGAGAAGTCGGTGGGCAGGGCCAGCGCCTCGTCCAGCGCGTTGGTGTGCAGCGACTGGGTGTGCCCCTGCGTCGCGGCCATCGCCTCCACACACGTACGCGTCACGTTGTTGAACACGTCCTGCGCGGTCAGCGACCAGCCCGAGGTCTGCGAATGGGTGCGCAGGGAAAGGGACTTGGCGTTCTTCGGGTCGAACTGCTCGACCAGCCGGGCCCAGAGCAGCCGGGCCGCCCGCAACTTGGCGACCTCCATGAAGAAGTTCATGCCGATCGCCCAGAAGAACGACAGCCGGGGCGCGAACGCGTCGACGTCCAGGCCCGCTTCACGCCCGGCGCGCAGGTACTCCACCCCGTCGGCCAGCGTGTACGCCAGCTCCAGATCGGCCGTCGCACCCGCCTCCTGGATGTGATAGCCGGAGATCGAGATGGAGTTGTAGCGCGGCATCTTCTGCGAGGTGAACGCGAAGATGTCGGAGATGATCCGCATCGACGGGGTCGGCGGATAGATGTAGGTGTTGCGGACCATGAACTCCTTCAGAATGTCGTTCTGAATGGTCCCGGCCAGCTTCTCCGGCGGTACGCCCTGCTCCTCGGCGGCCACGATGTACAGCGCCAGTACCGGGAGTACCGCGCCGTTCATCGTCATCGACACCGACATCCGGTCCAGCGGAATGCCGTCGAACAGCTGACGCATGTCGTAGATCGAGTCGATCGCCACCCCGGCCATACCGACATCGCCGGTCACCCGCGGGTGGTCGCTGTCGTACCCCCGGTGGGTCGGCAGGTCGAAGGCGACGGAGAGACCCTTCTGCCCGGCCGCGAGGTTGCGCCGGTAGAAGGCGTTGGACTCCTCGGCCGTGGAGAACCCGGCGTACTGACGGATCGTCCAGGGCTGGTTGACGTACATCGTCGGGTAGGGCCCGCGCAGGTACGGGGCGATGCCCGGGTAACTGTGCAGCGCGTCCAGACCCTCCAGGTCCTCGCCGGTGTAGAGCGGCTTGACCGCGATGCCCTCGGGGGTCTCCCAGAGCGGGGCCTCGGTCCCGTCGGCCGCCTTGGCCACGGCCGCCTGCCACTCCTCGGCGGAACCGGCCGGGGGAGCGGGGGACTCCAGCGCGACCTCGGAGAAGTCGGGAACGGAGGATTTCCCGGTGGATTTCTGTTCCGTGGGCGATGTCTGCATCACGCCACTCCCATGCGGTCGAGTACGGAGGTGAGAACGGCGACCGTGTCGCAGCCGGCGAAGACGTAGGAGTCGACACCGGCGTACTCGCCGGGGCGTCCGGCCAGGAACACCTGGGCCGCGCCCGCCGACTTCAGCGCCCCGGCCACCTCGTCCGCCTGCTCGGCGTACAGGGCGTCCGACGAACAGATACAGGCGACGTCCGCACCGGATGCGGTCAGGGCCTCGCCCGCAGTCGACGTGTCCACCGACACCGGCTGGTGCACTGCCTCGATCCCGCCCGCCCCGAAGAGGTTGACGGCGAACGAGACCCGCGCGGTGTGCGCGGCGGCCGGTCCCAGCGCGGCGATGAACACCTTGGGCCGCTCGCCGGTCGCCGCGAGGTGTGCGTCCGACCGGGCGCGCAGCGCCTCGAACGCCTCGTCGCGCCGGACCCGGGGCAGCCCGCCCGGAGCACCGGCGTACGGATCGGGCGAAGGCTCGCGCTCCACCGGCCGTTCGGACGGCATCGGGAACTCGCTGACCCCGGTGATGGGCTCCTTGCGGCGGGCCAGCTTCGCGCTGCGCGCCGCCCAGGTGGCGGCGAGCCGCTCCGCGACCATCCCCGAGCGCAGGGCCGCGGGCAGTCCGCCCGCCCGCTCGGTCTCCTGGAAGAACGCCCAAGCGGCCGCCGCGAGTTCGTCGGTGAGCCGCTCCACGTACCAGGAGCCGCCCGCCGGGTCGATGACCCGGGCCAGATGCGACTCCTCCATCAGGATCGTGGAGGTGTTACGGGCGATGCGCCGGGCGAACGCGTCGGGCAGCCCCAGCGCGTGATCGAACGGCAGAACCGTGACGGAGTCGGCGCCGCCGACCCCCGCGCCCAGCGTGGCCAGCGTGGTCCGCAGCATGTTCACCCACGGGTCGCGGCGCGTCATCATCACCGGTGAGGTCACGGCGTGCTGGCGCTGGCCGCCCGCCCCGGGAGCCCCCGCCACCTCGGCGACCCGCGCCCACAGTCGGCGCGCGGCCCGCAGCTTCGCGATCGTCAGGAACTGGTCGGCGGTGGCCGCGTAACGGAACTCCAGCTGCGCGCAGGCCTCCTCCACACCGAGACCGGCCGCCGTCAGCGCCCGCAGATAGGCGACGCCGGTCGCCAGGGAGAGCCCCAGCTCCTCGGCGGCCGAACCGCCGGCCTCGTGGTACGGCAGCGCGTCCACGGCGATCGCCCGCACCCCCGGGTACTCCGCTCCGCAGACCCGGGCCCAGTGGACGGCGGCGGTGAGGTCCGCCTCGATGCCGGTCCTGGCCTCGTGGCCGAGCGGGTCGGCGCCCAGCGTGCCCCGGGCCTCGCCCTTGGCGACGCCGCGTTCCTCGTACAGCCGCAGCAGCTCGGTGGCGGCGGCGTCCAGGTCGGCCGGGGCGTCGAGGACGAGGGGCGCCAGGTCGAGGTAGACGCCGTCCAGCGCACGGGCGAGCGAGCCCACGGGGATGCCCGCCGGGCCGCCCACGGCGAGCCAGAGCGAGGTGACCCCGTTCTCCAGGTCGCCGAGGACCGCCTCGTTGAGCCGGACGGGGTCGCTCAGGGCATGGCGCTGGCGCACGTCCCAGCCGCCCGCCGCGTTCCCCTCGGCCCTGCTGCCCCGGGTGAAGGGCGCGAAGCCGGGGAAACCGGTGTCCGGCGAGGTGTCGTGTGCGGTGTAGAGGGGCCGGGTGGTGAGCCCGTCCTCCAATGTGGTGGACAGCGCTTCCTCGGCGGCCGAGCCCGAGACTTCCTTGCCCGACTTGCGCAGAACGCCTTCGACGAGGCTCTGCCACTGGTCATGGGAGGGGTCGGGGAACACGGCGGCCGGAGAGAGCCCGTCAGCAGGCTGGACCGTCATGCTCAGATGCTAGGCCAGCACGGGGAATGCGCAGCAGGGGCACGTGCTGTGACCTTGCCCTCTCCGGTGTGCACTTGATCCTTTACTTACCGTGGCGTTACCGGCCCGACGTCTGCGCGCAATCGAGGACCGGATCGAGCCGGGCGCAACACGGCCATGGCCGACAACGGGGTGAATTCGGAGGTTGATGCATATTATGTGCGCAGTTTTCCGATTTCTTATGCAATCCCTGGAATGCCCGTATCCACCCCGGAGCCCTCGCGGCCGCCGGGATGCGGAGAGGACGCGACCGTGGCCGTCGGACCTGTGGAACACCTCGTCATCGCCTTTCCCGGCAGCGGCTTCACCGGGGCCGTCGTGCCCGTCCTCGCCGATGCCGTGACCTCCGGCGCCGTACGCGCCCGCGATCTGGCCTTCGTCCGCCGTGCCGAGGGTGGCGGACTGGCCCCGGTGGAGCTGGTCGAGCTGGACCCGGAGGGGGCCGTGCCCGTCGACACGGCGGAGGGCGGGGCGGCCGTGGCACTGGGTGCCGGGGACATCGAGGTGCTGGAACGGACCGTGCCGCAGGGAGTGACGGTCGCCCTCGTCGTCCGGGAGGACCTGTGGACCTCGCAGCTCGCCCGCACCTTCCGGGAGGCGGGCGGCACGTTCGTCGGCCATGAGCGCTTCGGTGCGGCGGAGTCTGCCGCGACCGGTGAGGAAGGCGAGGCCGGGGAGGGGGACGACATCATCACCCGGCTGGAGCGGCTCGCCGAGCTGTGGCGACGGGATGTGCTCACGGACGCCGAGTTCGCGGAGCAGAAGGCGAATCTCCTCGCGGACTGAGTTCCGGCCGATGGGCCGGCGGGCCGTTGGGCCGGTGGGCCCCCAGGCGTTCTCATCAGGGAAAGAGGCAGTTCATCGTGCAGACCGCCCGGACCGTTCCGGCCGCCACCGTTGTCAACCTGCGCGACCTGGGCGGCATCGCCCTGGGCCGTGGCCACCGGGTGCGGCAGGGGGTCCTGTTCCGCTCGGGGCAGCTGAGCGAGCTCGACCCGGACCGCGACCGGGCGGTGGCCGCGCTCGGTATCCGTACGGTCGTCGACCTGCGCACCGCGGACGAACGGCAGTGGGCCCCTGACCGGCTCCCGGACCGGGCCCGGCTCTTCGTCGCCGACGTCCTCGGCGACCACCCCGGTGTGGCGCCGGCCCGGCTCAAGGCGCTGCTCGCCGATCCGGACGAGGCGGAACGCATGCTGGGCGGCGGCCGGGCCGAGGAACTGTTCGCCGAGACCTACCGCAAGATGGTGCTCTCGCCCGGCGCCGCGGCCGCATACCGGGCCTTCCTGGAGACCGCCGCCGACCCCGGTGCACGGCCGGTGCTCTTCCACTGCACGGCGGGCAAGGACCGTACCGGCTGGGCGGCGGCCGTCCTGCTGATGATCCTGGGGGCGTCGCGGGAGACCGTACGGTCGGACTTCCTCGCGGTGAACCCCGCCGTACGGGCCGCCTTCGCCCCGTACGTCCAGAAGTTCCTCGACGGCGGCGGCGATCCGGCGGTCGCGGCGGCCATCGTGGAGGTCCGCCCCCGCTACCTCGAAGTGGCGCTCGACGCGATGGACGAGCGGTGGGGCGGCCTCGACGGTTACGTACGCACCGGGCTGCGCATCCCTGAAACCGCGCTGGACCGGCTGCGCGAGGGACTGGTGATCTCCGGCTGAGCCGCCGTGCCGTACGGAACGGGACGGTCCTCCGGTGTGACATGGATACCCCTAGGGGGTATGTTGGCGTTGTCGGAAACCACCGTCGTCCGCTGGGGGACAGCCATGAACACCGGACTGAGAATCGCGGCCTTCGCCGCCGCGGTCGCCGCCGTCTTCGCCATCGCCTTCGGCGTGGGCAGGGTGGCGGGGCCGGACCCGGAGCCCACTCCCGGGCCCGCGACCCATCAGCCCGCCACCCACCAGGGGGAGACCCACGGAGGGTGAGCGCCGTGAGCATCCGGGCCGCACACCGCAAGGGCCGGTCCCACCGGTACGTACCCGGTGGGACCGGCCCTTGCGGCTGTGCGTCGTGCGGTCACCGCTCAGAGGCGCACGAGGCGTTCCGTCAGATCGCGGTACTGCTGGAGGGCGATCCGCAGATCCTCCGTCCCCGCCTCGGAGTGTTCGCCGTCGCGGTCGGCACGCAGCAGGCGCGACCGGTCGGCGAGGGCCTTGGTGAGCCCGGCGACGACCTCGTCGAAGGTCGCGTCGGCCTCCTGCACCGCCTGGCGCGGGCTCTCCACGAAAGCGGCCACCGCCTGGTGGATACGGGCGTCGAACTTCTCCCGCTCCTCCGGGGCGAACAACGGCCGGCCGTTCGACTTCGCCGGGTCCTTGTCACCGCGGGAGGCCGCCGTGCGACCGGTCTCCCCGCGGTCGGTGGCGCCCGTCGTCCGGCCGGTGTCCCGGTCCCCGTGGGTACGGGCGGGGTCGGCGTGCGTCTTGTCGGCCGCCGGGACGGACGCGCCGGTGGCGGCGCCGGTCGTCGGCGGCGAGCCGGACGGCTTGGCGGCCGTCGGCGGTACGGGCGTGCCGAGCGCGTTGCCGGGAGGCGTCACGGGCGGGACGCGCTCGGCCCCGGTCGACGGTGCGGCCCTGTTCGACGTGGAGCCGGTGTTCCCGGTGCTGTCAGGAGTCTGCGTCATGATGTGCCCCGTCCCTCGGTGAGCTGTCGGTTGCTGTGGTCGCGTGTCGCCGGGCCGTCCGCGAGGAGGGCGTCGAAGAGGCCGCGGGCCTCCACGAAGGCTTCGCGCATCTCCTCGGTGCCGGTGCCGTCGCTCCGCGCGGTGTGCACCCTGCGGTAGCCGTCGACATGGCGGGCGTGATGGACGGAGAGCGCGTCGGTGCGCTCCTCGAAGCTCCCGCCGGCCGGGAAGCCCCGGTCGCGGGAGAGGTCGGCCAGCAGTGCGTCGGCCTCGTTGAGCGCCTGCTGCGGCGACTCGACGAACAGCTCCTGGGTGCGGGCCCAGCGGGCGGTGTAATCCGCGCGGGCCGCCTCGGTCAGCGGTCGCTTCTCCAGGTCTCCGTGGAGCTTCACCCGCTCACCGAGCTCGTGCTCGGCCGCCTTGGTGTCGCCGCCGTGCCGGGCGACCACCCGGTCGTACTCGGGGCCGAAGCGGCCCCGCAGCCCCCGGCCGCCGCCCGAAGCGCCGCGGACCAGGAAGAAGTAGACGGCGGCGGCCGCCACGAGGGCCACGGCGATGATGATGATCACTGTTGTCACGGCTACCACCCCCACCGCTCATCGGCCGGTACGCAGCTCTGTTGTCGCACAGTGGTCAACCCCTTTCGGTCCGGGCCCGGCGGAACGACCACCGGGCGGCGTGCAGGAGTCCGTGTACCCCCGAACGGCCGTTCATGCGGACATGGCCCGTCGGAGTGGTCCGTGTGCTGTGCATGTGCCGCCGTACGTAATACTCGACGCATGAGATCAGGCGTTACGCACCCCGGGCGCGGCCCGCTCCGCCCGGACCCCCTGGTCCGCCGGGCCACGGCGCGTGACGCCCGCCGGCTCACCCGGCTGGTCCGGACGTCACGCGCCTACGAGGGCCCGTACGCCCCGATGGTCGCCGGCTACCGCATCGGACCGGACTACATCGAGACGCACCGGGTCTTCGCCGCCGCCGACCGCGGTGACGACCGGGTCCTCGGCTTCTACTCGCTGATCCTCCGGCCGCCCGAGCTCGACCTGATGTTCGTCGCCGACGAGGCGCAGGGGCTCGGCATCGGGCGGCTGCTCATCGGTCACCTCCGCGAGGAGGCCCGGCGGGCGGGCCTGACCGGTGTCCGGATCGTGGCGCACCCGCCCGCCGAGGGTTTCTACCGAGGTGTGGGCGCCGAACCCACCGGCACGGTCCGTGCGAACCCGCCCGCGGTCATGTGGGACCGCCCCGAGCTCCTGCTCCCGGTCGGGCGCTGAACGCCGCGCTCAGCCGCCGTAGGGGCGGGTGATGAGCTCCATGCCGTGACCGCTCGGATCGGGGAAGTAGACGCCCCGGCCCCCGTCGTTGTGGTTGATCTCGCCGGGGAGCTTCAGATGCGGATCGGCGTAGTACGCGATCCCCAGCTCCCGGAGCCTGCCGAACGCCGCGTCGAACTCCGCCTCCGAGATGAGGAAGGCGTAGTGCTGCGGGGTGATCGACGTTTCGGGAATCGTCGCGAAGTCCAGCGTGACGCCGTTCGCGAGGACGACGGGGATGAACGGGCCCCACTCCGGTCCGATCTCCAGGCCCAGCAGATCCGCCAGGAACTCGGCGGACTCGCGGTTGTCGCGGGAATGAATGATGGTGTGGTTCAACTCGACCGACACGGTGGAATGCCTCCAGCGGGCATCTCACGGGCTACCTCCACGCCTCACCCGGACGGTGACCGACGCGCGATGCCGTGGGAGTGATCCTAAGCGAACGGTGTGATGCGGTCGAGCGAGAAGTACGGGCCGTGCCCGTGGGATTGAGCCGGTGGGGCCGGGGCACCTGTAGTCCCGGATCGAACGGGTGTATCAGTGCTCCCGGTCGCGTCGAGTCGAGGAGAGTGCCCGTGTCAACGACCAATGGCAGAGGCCGCGAGGAGACCGAGGAGGAGCGGGCGGACCGGCAGTGGTCCGAACTGCTCCAGGAACTGCGCGTCGCCCAGACCGGGGTGCAGATCCTCTTCGGCTTCCTCCTCGCCGTGGTGTTCCAGCCGAGGTTCGCCGACCTCTCGGAGGTGGACCGCGACATCTACGTCGTCACGGTGGTGCTCGGCTCGGCGACCGTGGCCGCGCTCATCGGCCCCGTCACCTACCACCGGCTGCTCACCGGCCGCCGGATGAAGCCCGAGACGGTCATCTGGGCCTCGCGCATGACCGTGGTCGGGCTGGTGCTGCTGTTCTTCACGATGTGCTCGACCCTGCTGCTGATCATGCGGGTCGCCCTCCACAACACCTTCGCCCTCTGGCTGGTCGGCGGGATAGCGCTGTGGTTCCTGGCCTGCTGGTTCGTCTTCCCCCTCTGGGCACTGGCCCGGGGCCGCTCCGGACCGAGCACGGACGAGCCGCGCGAAAGTGACTCGTCCGCCGGCGCGCGGGACTGAGCGGCTCAGCCCTCCGCGCCCACCGGGCTGCGCACGTCGGTCACCGTGAACAGCGCGCCGTCGGGGTCCCGCAGGGTGGCCTCCCCGCCGCCGAGGACGGCCCGTTCCTCGATGAGGGAGCCACCCTGCCGTTCGGCCTCCGCGACGGTCGCGGGGACGTCCTCCACCGGGAACTGCACCTGCCAGTGCGGCCGCACCAGCGGATCGACGGCCGCCTCCACCGCCCCGGAGCTGATCCGGGCCAGCGGCCGCCCCTCGCACCGCACGATGACCTCGTCACCCTCGTACGCGACGTCGCAGCATCCGGGGCGTCCGCTCGCCCAGTCGAGTACCTCGCCGTAGAAGATCGCCGCGTCGAAGGCGTTACGGGTCCGAAGCCGCAGCCAGGCGTGCGCGTGGTCGTCGGGGGCCGGCGGCGAGGTGGCGGGCTCGGTGCGCTCCCAGAGGCCGAACGAGGCTCCCTCGCGGTCCGAGGCCAGTACGCCACGCCCCTTGCCGAGCGTCAGCGGCCCCACCGCCACCGTTCCGCTGCGCTCCCGGACCCGGGCGGCGGCCACGTCCGCGTCCGCCACCGCGAAGTACGGCGTCCAGGCCACCGCGACCTGGTACGCGGTCGACACGGCGAAGATCCCGGCCACCGGAATGTCGTTGCGGCGCGCCACGGAGAACTCGGCGCCGAGGTGCCCCGGGCGGAACGACCAGCCCAGGACCCCGGCGTAGAACCGCTGGGCGGCCTGGAGATCCCGGGTCATCAGCGTGACCCAGCACGGGGCCGCCGGGCCCGTCAGGGGCGCCGCGGAGGGAGCTCTGCGGGGATCGCTTCCGGTCATGGTCCACTGCCTTCTCGCGGGTGTGCGGCGCAGGGGCGGCCGCTGCGGTCCAGCACCCACCCTCGGCCGACCCGCGCGGGCGCGCAACGCGGGCCGCGCTCACAGACCGATGCGCGGCGGGGCGTTCGTGATGTCCAGGAAGACCTGGTCGGCCTGCGGCCACCGCTCGCACATGGCCTGCCGGATGCGCATCGAGACCTCCTCCACCCGCTCGCTGTCGATACCGGGAGCCAGGTCGATCCGGGCCGCCACCAGGACGGAGTGCATGCCCAGGCGCATGGTGAGGAGTTCGGCGACGTTGTCGATCTCGCTCTGGCGCATCAGGAAGCCCACGAGTTCGCGGTGCAGCTCCGGATCGACGGACTCCCCGATCAGCTGGTCCCGGGCGTTCCGGCCGAGCCGGAAGGCGACGTAGACCAGGAGCAGCCCGATACCCAGGGAGGCGCCCGCCTCCCAGACCACGCTTCCGGTGGCCAGGTGCAGGGACATGCCCGCGATGGCCAGGCCGACGCCGAGCACCGCCGTGCTGTCCTCCGCGATGACCGTCCGCAGCGCCGGGTCGATGGCCGCGCCCTTCTTGCCCCGCGCCTGGTGCAGGGCCCGGGCCAGCGACGTGCTCTCCGCGACGAGCGCGACGCCGAGCACGATCAGCCCGGCGGTGTAGCCGGTGGGGGACTCGTCGTCGTCGCGCCGCAGTGCGTGGAGCCCCTGGTAGAACGAGAAACAGCCGCCCATCACGAAGATGCCGACCGCCGCGAGGAGCGCCCAGAAGTAGCGTTCCTTGCCGTAGCCGAACGGGTGACGGGCATCGGCGGGGAGGCGGCTGCGCCGGAGGGCGGCGAGCAGGAAGATCTCGTTGAGGCTGTCGGCGACCGAGTGGGCCGCCTCGGACAGCAGCGCGGGCGAGCCGGAGATCAGCCCGCCCACGGTCTTGGCCGCCGCGATCACCAGGTTGGCCGCGAGCGCGACCAGAACGGTGAGGCGGGTCTGTCGGTCGGCGGCCGACCGGCTCATCACAACCTCCGGTGACGAGGGGGCCGGCGGACCCGCCCCCTGATGGGGGGGGCGGGTCAGCTGCGCGGGGGGTCCGTGTCGGGCGGGATCGGCTCGTTGCCGTGGTCGTTCAGTTCGTACGGGGACAGGGAGTGACCGTCCTCGGGAAACCTGCCCGTGGAGTGCGGGTCGCTCCGGTCGATATGGGTGCGCTCCTCCGGCCTGCTCGGCTGCTCGTCGGGGAGCGGCGGCGGCAGTTCGGTGTCCTTCTTCCGCTTGCCGAGCAGAAAACCGCCGATCAGCAGACCCACCACGGCGAGCGCGGCGATGGGGAAGAGGACGGCCGCCAGCGCGCCCGTCCCGTCGGCGAGTGGGGCGGCCAGTGACTGCATGGCTCCGTTCGATACGTCCATGGTTGCCGCATACCCCGGAGGGAGGGAGTCAGTCGGCTGTTCACATCAATTCATGTTTTATGAGTATCTCAGGGGAAAAGCGTTTCGCATGGTGCGAATCGGCTACACGATGATGACCGAACAGACCGGACCGCGAGAGCTCGTACGGGACGTGGTGGCCGCGGAAAAGGCGGGATTCGACTTCTCCGTCACCTCCGACCACTACTTTCCCTGGCTCCAGGAGCAGGGCCACGCCCCGTACGCCTGGGCGGTGCTCGGCGCGGCGGCACAGGCGACCGAGCACATTGGCCTGATGACGTACGTGACCTGTCCGACCACCCGCTACCACCCCGCCGTCGTCGCCCAGAAGGCCGCGACACTCCAGATCCTCGCCGAGGGCCGGTTCCGGCTCGGCCTCGGCTCCGGCGAGAACCTCAACGAACACGTCGTCGGCGGGGGCTGGCCGGCCGCCCACGTACGGCTGGAGATGCTCGAAGAGGCCGTGGAGATCATCGGCGCCCTCTTCGACGGCGGCGACGTCAGCCATCACGGCACCCACTTCGACGTCGAGAACGCCCGGCTGTGGGACCTGCCCGGGACCCGGGTGCCGATCGGCGTCGCGGTCTCCGGCCCGGCCTCCTGCGCCCTCGCGGGCCGCAGCGCCGACCTGGTGATCGCGACCGAGGCGAAGAGCGACCTGCTTGACGGCTTCGACCGGCACGGAGGCACCGGGAAGCCCCGGGTGGGCCAGCTGCCCGTCTGCTACGACCCCGACCGGGACGCAGCCGTGGCCCGCGCCCACGAACAGTTCCGCTGGTCGGTCGGCGGCTGGAAGGTCAACTCCGAACTCCCCGGGCCCGCGAGTTTCGCCCAGGCGACCGAGCTCGTCCGCCCCGAGGACGTCGCGTCGGCGATCCCGTGCGGGCAGGACGTCGAGGAGTTCACCGACGCGGTGCGCGCCTACAGCGAGGCGGGATTCACCGAGATCGCACTGGTCCAGGTGGGCGGGGAACACCAGCAGTCCTTCATCTCGTGGGCGGAGAAGACCCTCCTGCCCGCTCTGCGCGAGCTGTAGCCCTCTTCGGCCCTCCCGTGTCGCCGTCGGCCCGATGCGGGGTCAGCCTGGAGTGGACCCGAAGGCCGACACCCGACGGAAGGAACCCCGTGAACAGCACCCCCGAACGAAGCGGCGACGACTCCACGGCCGGCCAGGAGGTACTGGTGTCGCTGAGCCGGTGCGACCTCGCGGACGCGCGGAGCGTGTTCGGCGTGCTCGGCAGCGCCTTCGACTCCGACCGGGACGCGGGCGACGAACCCGAGGCGACGAGCGGCCCCCGCCCGACCGTCTGGGTCACCACCGTCGACGTCTCCGAGCCGAAGGCGCCCGCCGAACCCGTGACGCTCTCCGCCCCGGTCACGGTGGACGCCCAGGGCGGCTACTGGGCCGTCGACCGGCTGCGTGACCACCTCACCGGCGCGTTCGCCGTGCGCGTCGTCGGCACCGCTGCGGGGGACCAGGAGCAGGAGGTCAGGCTCCGTCTGGAGAACCGCTGACACGCCCTCGTCGCCCCGGCAGGCCCCGTAGTGAAAGGTGTTTCGAGCATGGATTCCCTCGCCCTGGAAACGGTCACCGCACCGGAACCGGTCACGGTGGAACGTTCCACTGTGACCCTGCACGTCAACGGGGAGGAGACCGAGCTGACGCTCGACCACCGCACCACGGTCCTGGACCTGTTGCGGGAACAGCTCGGCCTGACCGGCGCGAAGAAGGGCTGCGACCACGGCCAGTGCGGTGCCTGCACGGTCCTGGTGGACGGCCGCCGCGCCAACAGCTGCCTGCTGCTCGCCGTCGCCCAGGACGGCTCGGCGATCACCACCGTCGAAGGACTCGCCGACGGCGACACCCTCCACCCCGTGCAGCAGGCCTTCATCGAGCGCGACGCCCTGCAGTGCGGCTACTGCACCCCCGGGCAGATCTGTTCGGCCGTCGGCATGCTCAAGGAGGCGGCCGACGGCCACCCCTCCCACGCCACCCCGCCCGACGCCCTGACCGAGGACCCCGCCCCCCTCGGCGCGGACGAGATCCGCGAGCGGATGAGCGGCAACCTGTGCCGGTGCGGGGCCTACCCCCGGATCGTCGAAGCCATCGAGGACGTGACCCCGTGAAACCGTTCGGCTATCAGCGACCCACCACCACCGCCGAAGCCGTACGGCTCTGCGCGGAGGGCCCCGGAGCCCGCTTCCTGGGCGGCGGGACCAACCTCGTCGACCTCATGAAACTCGGCGTCGAGGAACCGGGCCTTCTCATCGACGTCACCAAGCTGCCCCTGGACCGGGTGGTCCGCACCCCGGACGGCGGCCTGCGGATCGGCGCCACCGTCCGCAACAGCGACCTCGCCGCCCACCCCGACGTACGCCGTGACCACCCGGTGCTCA
This sequence comes from Streptomyces microflavus, assembly GCF_014650075.1. Classification (GTDB taxonomy): domain Bacteria; phylum Actinomycetota; class Actinomycetes; order Streptomycetales; family Streptomycetaceae; genus Streptomyces; species Streptomyces microflavus. The sequence continues at coordinate 302,403 of NZ_BMUG01000005.1, forward strand.
CGCAGGCGCTGCTGGCCGGGGCCTCGGGGCAGCTCCGCAACACCGCCACCACCGGCGGCAACCTCCTCCAGCGCACCCGTTGCTCCTACTTCCAGGACGTCTCCAAGCCCTGCAACAAACGGCTCCCCGGCTCCGGCTGCCCCGCCCGCGAAGGCTCCCACCGCGACCTCGCGATCCTCGGGCACTCCCCGGAGTGCGTGGCCACGAACCCGTCCGACATGGCCGTGGCCCTCGCCGCCCTCGACGCGACCGTGCTGCTGCTGGGGCCGGAGGGCGAACGTGCCGTCCCCGTCACCGAGTTCCACCGGCTGCCGGGGGAGAACCCCGACCAGGACACCGTGATCAGGCCCGGCGAGCTCATCACCGAGGTGGTGCTCCCGCCGCCGGCCCCCGGCACGGCCTCCCGCTACCGCAAGGCCCGCGACCGCGCCAGCTACGCCTTCGCCCTGGTCTCCGTCGCCGCCACCCTCCAGGTGGACGCCGGCCGCGTCGAACGGGCCACGCTCGCCTTCGGCGGCGTCGCCCACCGGCCCTGGCGCGCCCGCAGGGCCGAGGCCGAACTGCTGGGCGCCCCCGCCACGCCCGCCGCCTTCCAGCACGCCCTGATCGCCGAACTGGCCGAGGCGCAGCCCCTGCGCGACAACGCCTTCAAGGTCGACCTCGTCCGCCGCGTCGCCCTCGACGTCCTCGGTGAACTCTGCGAGCCGCAAGGCCGTGAGACCGCCCCCGCCACCTGACCCCCGCCCCACCGGCCACCCGACCCCGCCCCACCGACCTGAGGACTCCGCCGCCATGCCCCACGCCCCGCAGCTCACCGGTGCGCCCGTCGTCCGCAGGGAGGCCCGGGACAAGGTCACCGGCACCGCCCGGTACGCGGCCGAACACACCCCGCCCGGCACTCTGTACGCCTGGCCGGTCCCGGCCACCATCGCCGCCGGCCGGGTCACCGCCGTACGGGCGGTCGACGCGCTCGCCGTCCCCGGTGTGCACACCGTGCTCACCCACGACAACGCGCCGGCCCTCGCCGAACCAGAGGACCCGATCCTCGCCGTCCTCCAGAGCGACCGGGTCCCGCACCACGGCTGGCCGATCGCCCTCGTCGTCGCCGACTCCCCGGAGGCCGCCCGGACGGGCGCGGGGCGCCTGCTCGTCGAGTACGAGAGCACCGAGCACGACGTGACCCTCACCGAGGACCACCCGGGCCTCTACACGCCGGAGAAGGCCAACGGGGGCTTCCCCGCCGTCCGCAAGCGGGGCGATTTCGAGCGGTCCTTCGCCGCCGCCCCCGTCCAGGTCGACGCCACCTACCGGCTGACCTCGCTGCACAACCACCCCATGGAGCCGCACGCCGCCACCGCGTGGTGGGTGGACGGACACCTCACCGTCCACGACTCCAGCCAGGGTTCCGACGCCGTGCGCAAGAGCCTCGCCCGGGTCCTCGGCCTCGGCCCCGAACACATCACGGTCGTCTCCGAGCACGTCGGCGGCGGCTTCGGCTCCAAGGGCACCACCCGCCCGCAGGCGATCATGGCCGCCATGGCCGCCCGCCACACCGGCCACCCGGTCAAGATGGTCTTCCCCCGCGCCCAGCTCGCGGAGGTCGTCGGCCACCGGGCCCCCACGATCCAGCGGGTGCGCCTGGGCGCCGACCTCGAAGGCGCCCTGCAGGCCGTCTCGCAGGAGATCGTCACCCACACCTCCACCATCAAGGAGTTCGTCGAGCAGGCCGCCGTACCCGCCCGTGTCATGTACGGATCCCCGGACAGCACGACCACGCACCGGGTGGCCGCCCTGGACGTCCCCAGCCCCTCGTGGATGCGCGCGCCGGGCGAGGCCTCGGGGATGTACGCGCTGGAGTCGGCCATGGACGAACTCGCCTCCGCCCTCGGCATGGACCCGGTCGAACTGCGGCTGCTCAACGACCCGGCCACCGAACCGGACAGCGGCCGCCCCTTCAGCAGCCGGGGCCTGGCCGCCTGCCTGCGCGAGGGAGCGACCCGCTTCGGCTGGCACGGCCGCGACCCCCGCCCCGCCGCCCGCCAGGAGGGCCGCTGGCTCCTCGGTACGGGCGTGGCCTCGGCGACGTACCCCGTCCTCGTCTCCCGGTCCACCGCCCGCGCCCACGCGGCGGCCGACGGCACCTTCCGGATCGAGGTCAACGCCACCGACATCGGCACCGGCGCCCGGACCGTCCTGGCTCAGATCGCCGCCTCGGCCCTCGCCACCGACGCGGACACCGTCGACGTGCGGATCGGCTCCACCGACCTGCCCACCGCCCCGCTGGCCGGCGGCTCCTCCGGCACCGCCTCCTGGGGCTGGGCCGTCCACAAGGCGGCGACCGCTCTGGCCGCCCGTCTCGCCGACCACCGGGGGCCGCTGCCCGCCGAGGGGTTCACGACCACCGGTGACACCGAGGAGGAGACGGCCGCCGAATCCCCCTACGCCCGGCACGCCTTCGGCGCCCACTTCGCCGAGACGGCCGTCGACTCCGTCACCGGAGAGGTCCGGGTGCGCCGGCTCCTCGGGGTGTACGCCGCCGGGCGGATCCTCAACGCCCGCACCGCACGCTCCCAGTTCACCGGCGGCATGGTGATGGGCATCGGCATGGCGCTGACCGAGGGATCCGCCATCGACCCGGTCTTCGGCGACTTCACCGCCAAGGACCTCGCCGCCTACCACGTGCCCGTCAACGCCGACGCCCTCGACATCCAGGCGCACTGGATCGAGGAGGACGACCGCCACCTCAACCCGATGGGCTCCAAGGGCATCGGCGAGATCGGCATCGTCGGCACCGCCGCCGCCATCGGGAACGCGGTCCGCCACGCCACCGGGGCCCGGCTGCGCGAACTGCCGCTCACCCCCGACCGGCTGCTGCCGTACCTCCTGTGACGACTCCTGCGACGTCCGAACGGCCCTCACCAGGGCCAACAGCTCATCTGTTGCGCGGACGGCCCACCCGGGTGACCCTAATGAGTGACCCAGAAGTGATCAGTGCTCACGCTTCGTGTTCGGGGGTTGTTGGTACGACGGGGTGAAGCAGGTGGGCCTCGCGGTGAGGAGCTTCGACGATGACCGTTCCACTCGACCGGCACTATTCGGTCGAACTGCAGGTGTCGGCAGAGCGCGTTTCCCAGGTGCGGCGCATCGTCGCCGCGCACCTTCGTCACTGGAGTCTCGAACTCCACGTCCGGCCGGTGTGCCGGGCCATGGACGAACTCCTGACCAATGTCCACCGGCATGTCGGTGACGCCAACCAGTGCGTCGTCGAACTCCGCTGGACCGGACGGCACGTCACCGTGTCCGTCGCCGACAACAGCGCCCGGATGCCCCGGCTGCTGCCGGCCGGCGGCGGACTGAGCCGGGTGATGGCCCTCAGCGACAGCTGGGGCACCTGCCGGACCACGGACGGCAAGGTGGTCTGGTTCACCCGCTACGCGCAGGCGCAGCAGACCGCGGGACTGCTGCCGTACCCCCCGCTGCCCGGCGTGCGCGAGTCCCGCCGCGCCCCGCTCGCGGCGCTCGTGTAGATCCTCGCAGCCCCGCACACCCGGCCGACGCGGAACGTGCCCCATCCGGCACGCATGATCCGCGTCGGCCGGGTACGTGCGAGAGGGGCCGCGTTGCGCCCGACCACGCGGCGCGGCACCGTCGAAGTACCGATGCAAGGAGGCCACTGCCATGCCCATCGCGACGGTCAACCCCGCGAACGGCGAACTGATCAGGTCCTACGACGCCCTGGGCGAGGAGGAGACCGAGCGCAGGATCACCGCCGCCCACACCACCTTCCAGCAGTACCGCACCACCCCGTTCGAGCAGCGTGCCGTCTGGCTGAACCGGGCCGCCGACCTGCTGGACGCGGACCGCGACACCATCGCCCGCACGATGACCCTCGAAATGGGCAAGCCGGTCACCGCGGCCCGTGCCGAGGCGGCCAAGTGCGCCAAGGCGATGCGCTGGTACGCGGCCAACGCGGAGCGCCTGCTCGCCGACGAGCACCCGGACCCCGCCGACGTGACGGACTCCGGTGCCTCCCGGGCCCTGGTCCGCTACCGCCCGCTCGGTGTCGTCCTCGCCGTGATGCCGTGGAACTTCCCGCTCTGGCAGGTGGTGCGCTTCGCCGCCCCCGCGCTGATGGCGGGCAACGTAGGCCTCCTCAAGCACGCGTCGAACGTGCCGCAGACCGCGCTCTACCTGGAGGATCTGTTCCACCGCGCCGGATTCCCGGCGGGGTGTTTCCGTACGCTGCTGATCGGCTCGGGCGCCGTCGAGGCCGTCCTGCGCGATCCCCGGGTCGCGGCGGCCACCCTCACCGGCAGCGAACCGGCGGGCCGCGCCGTCGCCGCCACCGCCGGTGACGAGGTCAAGAAGACCGTGCTGGAGCTCGGCGGCAGCGACCCGTACGTCGTGCTGCCATCGGCCGACGTCGAGAAGGCCGCGGCCACCGCCGTCACCGCCCGCGTCCAGAACAACGGCCAGTCCTGCATCGCCGCCAAGCGGTTCATCGTCCACGCCGACGTGTACGACACGTTCGCCGAGCACTTCACCGCCGGGATGCGCGCCCTCACCGTGGGCGACCCGCTGGAGGAGACCACCGACGTCGGACCGCTTTCCAGCGAGCAGGGGCGCACCGACCTGGAGGAGCTCGTCGACGACGCCGTGGAGCGCGGCGCCACCGTCCTGTGCGGCGGCGGCCGGCCCGACAAGCTCGAAGGCGGCCTGGAGAACGGCTGGTTCTACGCCCCGACCGTGCTCGCCGGGATCACCCCCGCCATGCGCATCCACCGCGAGGAGACCTTCGGCCCGGTCGCCACCCTCTACCGGGTCGCGGACCTCGACGAGGCCGTCCACCTGGCCAACGACACGCCGTTCGGGCTCAGTTCCAACGTCTGGACCCGGGACGCGGGGGAGCAGGAGCGGTGCGCCCGAGACCTGGAGGCGGGCGGGGTCTTCTTCAACGGGATGACCGCCTCGCACCCCGCCCTGCCCTTCGGCGGGATCAAGCGCTCCGGTTACGGGCGCGAGCTGGCCGGGCACGGCATCCGCGAGTTCTGCAACGCCACCACGCTCTGGTACGGCCCCGAGAAGTCCTGACGAGCCCCGGCCTTCCTGAGGCAGCCCCGCCCACCCGTGCGCCGTCACCCATGAGGAGACCTGCTCCGTGAGCGACACCCACACCCCGTCCACCCTCTCCGACCAGGAACTCGCGGCGCTCGACGCGCACTGGCGCGCCGCCAACTACCTCGCCGTGGGCCAGATCTACCTGATGGCCAACCCCCTGCTGACCCGGCCGCTCACCCCCGAGGACATCAAGCCTCGGCTGCTCGGCCACTGGGGTACCTCACCGGGGCTCAACCTCGTCCACACCCACCTCAACCGGGTCGTCAAGGACCGGGGGATCGAGGCCCTCTGCGTCTGGGGCCCCGGCCACGGCGGCCCGGCCGTCCTCGCCAACGCCTGGCTGGAGGGCAGCTACTCCGAGACCTATCCCGATGTGCCCCGCACCACCGAGGGCATGGGTGTGCTCTTCAAACAGTTCTCCTTCCCCGGCGGGGTGCCCAGCCATGTCGCCCCGGAGACGCCCGGCTCCATCCACGAAGGCGGCGAACTCGGCTACGCCCTCACCCACGCCTACGGCGCCGCCTTCGACCACCCCGGTCTGCTGGTGACCTGTGTGGTCGGCGACGGCGAGGCGGAGACCGGACCGCTCGCCGCGTCCTGGCACTCCGACAAGTTCCTCGACCCGGTCCACGACGGGGCCGTCCTGCCGGTCCTCCACCTCAACGGCTACAAGATCGCCAACCCCACGGTCCTGGCCCGGCTGCCCGAGGAGGAGCTCGACCAGCTCCTGCGCGGCTACGGCCACGACCCGCTGTACGTCACCGGCGACGACCCGGCCACCGTCCACCGGGCGATGGCCGCCGCGATGGACACCGCCGTCGAGCGGATCACCGCGTTCCAGCGCGCGGCCCGCGAGGACGGGGCCACCGAGCGCCCCCGTTGGCCCATGATCGTGCTGCGCACCCCCAAGGGCTGGACCGGGCCGAAGGAGGTCGACGGGCTCCCCGTCGAAGGCACCTGGCGCTCCCACCAGGTCCCGCTCTCCGGGGTCCGGGACAACCCGGAGCACCTGCGGCAGCTGGAGGCCTGGCTGCGCTCCTACCGTCCCGAGGAGCTCTTCGACGCGGACGGCCGCCCCACCGATCAGGTGCTCGCCTGTGTCCCCGAGGGCGAGGCGCGGCTCGGCTCGACCCCGTACGCCAACGGCGGTCTGCTCCTGCGCGACCTGCCGGTCCCGCCCCTGGAGGACCACGCCGTACGCGTCGACAAGCCGGGCTCCGCCTCCCACTCGCCCACCCAGGTGCTCGGCGGTCTCCTGGAGGGCGTCATGGCCGCGACGGCCGAGCGCCGGGACTTCCGGGTGGTCGGCCCCGACGAGACGGCGTCCAACCGGCTGCAGGCCCTCTACCGGGCGACCGGCAAGGCCTGGCAGGCAGAGACCCTGCCCACCGACGAACACCTCGCCCGCGACGGCCGGGTGATGGAGGTGCTCTCCGAACACCTCTGCCAGGGCTGGCTGGAGGGGTACCTCCTGACCGGACGCCACGGGCTCTTCTCCAGCTACGAGGCGTTCGCCCACATCGTCGACTCGATGGTCAACCAGCACATCAAGTGGCTGCGCACCTCGCGCCGGCTGCCCTGGCGGCGCCCCATCGCCTCCCTCAACTACCTGCTCACCTCGCACGTCTGGCGCCAGGACCACAACGGCTTCTCGCACCAGGACCCCGGATTCGTCGACCACATCCTGAACAAGAGTCCCGAGGTCGTACGCGTCTATCTGCCGCCGGACGCCAACACCCTGCTCTCGGTCGCCGACCACGCGCTGCGCAGCCGGGACTACGTCAACGTGATCGTCGCGGGCAAGCAGCCGACCTTCGACTGGCTCACCCTGGAGGAGGCCCGTGCGCACTGCGCCCGCGGGGCCGGGGCGTGGGAGTGGGCCGGGACCGAGGACGGCAGCCGCGAGCCGGACGTGGTGCTCGGCTGCGCCGGGGACGTCCCCACCCAGGAGGTCCTGGCCGCCGCCGACCTGCTCCGCCGTCATCTGCCGGAGCTGGCCGTACGGGTGGTCAACGTGGTCGACATCGCCCGCATGCTGCCGCACGAGGAGCACCCGCACGGGATGCCGGACTCCGAGTACGACGCCCTGTTCACCCGCGACAAGCCGGTGATCTTCGCGTACCACGGCTATCCGTGGCTGATCCACCGGCTCGCCTACCGCCGGGCGGGCCACGCCAACCTGCATGTGCGCGGCTACAAGGAGGAGGGCACCACGACCACGCCGTTCGACATGGTGGTCCGCAACGACCTGGACCGCTACCGGCTGGTCATGGACGTCATCGACCGGGTGCCGGGGCTCGGCGTCCGCGCGGTCGCCCTGCGCCAGGCGATGGCCGATGTCCGCACCCGCCACCACGCCTGGATCCGCGAGCACGGAGTCGACCTGCCCGAGGTCGAGGAGTGGAGCTGGAGCGGCTGACCCACTTGGGGCGATCATGGAGGGTGTCCGCCCGACCCCGTCCCGCCGGAGAGCCCCACATGAAGCTGCGCTGCGCCGTGATCGAGGACTTCCAGTCCGCCGCCACCACCGTCGCCGACTGGTCGTCCGTCACCGCCGACGTGGACGTCGTCACCTTTACCGAGCACCTGGGCTCGACGGAGGAAGTGGCCGCCGCCCTCGCGGAGTTCGACATCGTCGTCACCCTGCGCGAACGGGTCCCGTTCCCGGCGGAGGTGTTCGCCCGCCTGCCCCGGCTCCGGCTCCTGATCGCCTCCGGCATGCGCAACTCCGTGATCGACTTCGCCGCCGCCGAGCGGCACGGCGTCACCGTCTGCGGCACCGCCAGCTCCTCCACCCCGCCCGTCGAACTCACCTGGGCCCTGCTGCTCGGCCTCGCCCGCTCCATCGTTCCCGAGGCCAACGGCCTCCGTGCGGACGGGCCCTGGCAGTCCACCGTGGGCGCCGACCTGCACGGCCGCACGCTCGGCCTGCTGGGCCTGGGGAAGATCGGCAGCCGAGTCGCCCAGGTGGGCCGGGCCTTCGGTATGGAGGTGGTGGCCTGGAGCCAGAACCTCACGGAGGAACGCACCCAGGAGGTCGGCACCGCGCTGGCCGCGTCCAAGGAGGAGCTGCTGGAGGCCGGTGACTTCGTCTCCGTACACCTGGCGCTGAGCGATCGCACCCGGGGCCTGATCGGCGCCGCCGAGCTCGCCCGGATGCGCCCCACCGCCTACCTGGTCAACACCTCCCGGGCCGCCATCGTCGACCAGGACGCCCTGCTCGCGGCCCTGCACGCCGGGACCATCGCGGGGGCCGGGCTCGACGTGTTCGACGTCGAGCCCCTCCCGGCCGGCCACCCGATGCGCACCGCCCCGCGGCTGCTGGCCACCCCGCACCTGGGGTACGTCTCCCGCGCCAACTACGCGACGTACTACGGCCAGGCCGTCGAGAACATCCGGGCGTTCCTCGACGGGGAGCCGGTGCGGCGGATCGGCTGAGGGCGCCTCGGCGGGGTATGCCGGGCGCCCTCGTACGGCTGCGCACAGAGACTCAGAACCGCAGCGCCGCCGCGATCCGCCCGTGCCCGGCCAGCGAGTCGTCCTCGACGAACACCACATCGGCCCCGCCGTCCAGCGCCGCCTCGATCAGCTCGTCCACGATGTCCTCGCGGACCTGCTGGTCCTCCGACTGCGTGGTCCCCTCGGGGACCGGCTCCAGGTGTCCGTCGGTCACCCGCACGGTCGTCTGGAAGTGCTCCTCCACCGCGACCAGCCCCACCCGGCCCTCCCGGACGGCGGCCCACACCTCGTCGAGCCCGCCGGCGAACGTGTGGGCGCTGCGGGCGTCGTCGAGACGGGTCCCGACGTCGGCGGTGGCCTGCCGGGCCCCTTCCTCCAGCGCGGGCCGCAGCTCTTTGAGGACATCGGCGGGCGGAAGGTCGGCCGGGGCCCCCTTGGCGACACGTCCGACGGCCCCCTTCGAGCTCTCGCCGACCTCGTCCAGCAGGGCGAGGGCGGGCGGCAGTCCCATCACGTACAGCGGACGCGGATCGGCGGACAGCACGGCACGCAGCTTCTGGTCGACGGTACGGAAGAAGTTCCGCGTGTCCTCGTAGGTGAACGTGCTCGGGGTGTCCCCGATCCGCTCCTCGCGCTGCGGGTTAGGCGCCTCCTTCGGCGCGGTCAGCGGGAAGCCGCCCAGCTCCCGCACCTCGATGGAGCCGTCCGTGCCGTTCCACAGGGTGGCGTGGTCGGCGGCGACGGTGAGCGCCCAGTACGGCCGCGCCTGGGCCTTCGCGGCGACGAGGTTGCGGGTGAGGTAGCTGTCGCTGAGCACCACCCGTTCCGGCGCGGTGCGCGGAAGCTGCCAGATCAGGTGTTCGTCGGCCGTGGCCAGGACGACCAGCGAGTCCAGGGCCCGGCGCGGGTCCACCTCGTCGACGGCCCGGTCCAGCTCGGCCCTGATGGCGGCGGCCGTCTCCCGGCTCACCTGCGGATCGGCGTCCAGGCGGTGGCCCGCCTCCGCCACCAGGTTGCGCAGCCGCACGGGGTCCTGGGCGTTGTCCGGGGCCGTGCGGTGGGTCGGCATGGTCAGGGACAGGGCCGGATAGGGCCGGGTCGCCCGCAGCTCCCGCAACAGGCCGGCGGTCAGGGCGTCCGTGTCCATCGTTCCCTCCCAGGGCTTTCACCCGCTCCCGTAGGAAGCGGATGCGTATGAGGCGGATACGTCAACGAGTCAATTCATACCTTTTGATCCTAATATGAGCGAGTTGGTGATCACTGGCTGCGGGAGGTGCGCGATGTCCACGCTCACGGTGTGGAAGTTCCGGACGGCCGAGGGCGCGGAGGACGTCGAGGAGGCGCTGAAGTCCTTCCAGAAGGAAGGGCTGATCAAGATCCTCGACGCGGCGGTGGTCAGCTGGCCCGCAGACCGGGCGAAGCCCCGGACGAAACAGCTCCTCAACCTCGTCGGCGCGGGCGCTCTCAGCGGCACCTTCTGGGGGATGCTCTTCGGGCTGATCTTCCTGATGCCGCTGCTCGGGGCGGCCATCGGAGCGGCGGCCGGGGCGCTCGGCGGCAAGCTGGCCGATGTCGGCATCGACGACGACTTCATCGCCGAGATCAAGGAGAAGGTGACGCCGGGAACCTCGGCGCTGTTCCTGCTCACCCGGGACGAGGTGCCCGGCCGGATCGGCGCCGAACTGCCCGGTGGCGGCGCCGAGCTGCTCCACAGCAACCTGGACACCGAGCGCGAGGCCAGGCTCCGCGAGATCTTCGGCGACGACACGACCGCGTGAGACCGCCGCCACCGCTTCCCGCTTCTTCTCCCCTCCGATTGGACGGACCGTCCGTGAAAGCGAAACCCTCTCCGCTCCGAGCCCGCGTCCTCGTCCCCGCCGCGGCTGAGGGGCGACGCGGATGAGCGCCGCCGACGCGGTGACCGACTCGCTCAACAGGATGCGCGCCGAATTCGGCGACGCGCCCGGTGGCCGCCCGGCCGACTACATCCCGCAGCTGGGCCTCGCCGACCCGGACGCCTTCGGGCTGGCCCTGGTCAGCATGGACGGGCACAGCTACAGCGCGGGCGAGGCCGATGTCCCCTTCACCATCCAGTCCGTCTCCAAACCGTTCATCTACGCCCTCGCGCTCTCCGTTCTCGGCCTGGACGAGGTGAGCCGGTGGGTGGGCGCCGAGCCGAGCGGCGACGCGTTCAACGCCATCAGCCTCGAACCCGGCACCGGCCGGCCGGCCAACGCGATGGTCAACGCCGGGGCCATCGTCACCACCGCCCTGATCCCCGACACCCCCGGCGAACCCGCCTTCGAACGCATCCTGCGCTGCCTCGGCCGCTTCGCCGGGCGTGAACTGGACGTGGACGAGGAGGTGTTCACCTCGGAGTCGATGACCGGTGACCGCAACCGGGCGCTCGCCTATCTGATCCGCGCCACCGGCACCATGCCCGTCGACCCGGTTCTGGCGGTGGACCGGTACTTCCGCCAGTGCGCGGTGCGCGTCACCGCCCTCGACCTCGCCACGATGGCCGCGACCCTCGCGTACGGGGGGCTCAACCCGGTCACGCGCGAGCAGGTCGTCTCGTCGGAGGTCGCCGCCCAGGTGCTCGCCGTGATGGCCACCTGCGGGATGTACGACGGTTCGGGGGAGTGGCTGCTGCGGGTCGGGCTGCCCGCCAAGAGCGGGGTGTCCGGCGGACTCATCGCGGTCGGCCCCGCCCGCTTCGGCGTCGCCACCTACAGCCCGCCGCTGGACACCGCAGGCAATTCGGTGCGCGGCCAGGCGGCGCTCCGGGCGCTCTCGGAGCGGTACGGGCTCCACCTGATGCTCAACCCCGCGCTGCCCGGATCCACCGTCAGCCTCGTCACCACCGCCGACGACCTGCCGTCCGCGCCCTCGTCCGACCACGAGAGGGTCCTGCACGAGAAGGTCGGCGTGGTCGCCGCGCAGGGCGCCATCGACTTCACGGCCGCCGAGCGCGTGCTGTACGCCCTGGACGAGTCGGGGCCGGACCAGGACAGTGCCGTCGTGCTCGACCTGCACGACGTCACCGCCGTCGACCCCGTCGCCCTGGGGATGCTGCACACCGGTCTCGCCCGGCTCGCCGCCGACGGCCGGCGCGCGGCGATCGTCGACCCGCACGATCTGCTGGGCCCGCCGGACGTCGTGCAGGAGGGCACCGGCCAGGACCTGCCGCGCTACGCCACGCGCGAAGCCGCCGTGGAAGGGAGCGCGCGGGCCCTGGCCGGGGAGGGCTGAGCCGGGACCGGGGCTACCAGATGGCCCCGACCCACTCGGGGTGGTCGATGAACGGGTTCCGGTTGTGCTGGAACTGCTCGAATATCACGTCGTTACGGCGCTTCTCGAAGGCGTCCGGCGGGTCTTCCTGGCTCCACTGCTTCAGCACGGACAGCTTGCCCATCTTCGGGGCGGAGCCGTTGTTCACCTGGTCGTTGGGTTCGAGGTCGGCGAAGGAGTCGGTCCCCTCGTAGCGCACCGCCATGTAGAGGATCATCCGGGCGACGTCGCCCTTGACCGCGTCACGCGGCTCGAAGGAGTCGCCGTCGGTGTAGTTGCCGGGCGCCTCGCCCAGCTGGCTGCCGCCGTTGTCGAAGTCCTTGTTGCCGCGGGAGGAGTTGACCGAGACGTCCTCGGGGCGCAGATGGTGGACGTCGGTGCCCGGGCCCGTGGCCGTACCGAAGTCGCCGTGCGACTTGGCCCAGACGTGCTCACGGTTCCACTGGTCGGCGTTGCCGCCGTTGTCGTTCTTGGACTGGGAGCGCCCGGTGTAGAGGAGGATCACGTTGGAGGAGTTGGCGGGGTCCTCGTCGGTGGCCTTGAGCGCGTCCCACACCTGGCTGTAGGAGAGCTTGGTCTGGTCGCTGATGATCGTGTGCAGGGCGCTCTTGAGCTCGGTGCCGGTCTTGCCGAGGGCGTCCTGGTAGTACGTGTCGTCGAGCGCGGCGGCGAGGGTGGCGGGACGGTCGGGCGGGGTGTCGGCGGGCGCCGCTGCGGCGGTGCCCGCGAGGACGGCGACGGCGGCCGCGGTGGCCAGCAGTGGACGCGCGTAGAACGTATGGCGACGGGACATGTGGGGTGTCCTCTCGAAACACGGGCACCGCGACACCGGCCCTGGGTGGGGGCGCCGGTCGGGGTGGCCGGGTGATGTGTGGTACGGGGGAGCCTTCCACACGCACAGTGGCCCACGTGTGAACGCTGTGTACCTATCATGTGCAGGTCAAGATTGAGGTTCGCCGGACCCTGGACCGCCGGGCCGGGACGCGGGCCCCGGCCCGGCGGTGCGGGCCGCTACCCGGCGGTTGCCCAGTCGCGCAGGGCCTGGACCGAGCCGAAGTCGGCGACGTTCCGGTCGAGGGGGTCGTCGGTGTACTGGTGGATCCGCCAGGAGGCCTCGATCCGGGGCTTGCCCGCGGCGACGTAATCGGCGATCCACAGCCCGTCGCCCGCGTAGCCGCTGGTGTCGTGGGTGCGCCAGAAGGCCCGGTTGCAGTAGAGGAGGACCCGGTGGCCGGGCCGCTCCCGTTTCACCGCGCGCAGGAAGCGGTCCTTGTCCGCGCTGCTCGCGCGCGTCCCGCCGCCGGTCTGCTCCCAGTCGACGGCGAGCAGATCGCCTTCCTTCTCCGGGGTTTTGCTCAGGAAGTACGTGACCTGGTCCTTCACGTCCCCCGGCCACAGGAAGTGGTAGAAGCCGACGACGCACTCGGCGTCCCGGGCCCGTTTCACCTGGGCGTCGAGACGTGGATTGACATAGGTGCGGCCCTCGGTGGACTTGATGAAGACGAAGTCGAGACCGTCCGTGTCGTAGGAGGGCTGATAGGCGCTGACGTCGACGCCGTGGAGCATGGGCACCGCCTCAAGAGGTGAGAAACGACGTTCCGGTTCTGCCCACTCCTCGTACGGCTCAATGACCGGTTCACCCTCCCGGGTGGCCCGCCGGGTCCGGGACCCCTCGGATGCGGCCCGGCCCGTGCGGCGCGAGAATTGCCGCAAGGACCAGGAGGAGGCGGCATGAGCGAAGACCCCGAATCCGTATCCGCGGCCGCGCCCGAGGTGCGGGGCATCACCCCCGACCGGCTTCTGCACACGGGCGCGAGCGACAGGCCGAGCGCGGAGGACCTGGTGCTCGCCTCCGGGCGCGATCTGAACCCCGAGAGCCTGGAATGGGCGCGGCGCAAGCTGGCCGAGGAGGGGCGCGCCGCCCTCGACAAGCAGCTTCCCTGACGGAGTCCGCGGCCCTGCCGCGGGGCCCCCGGGGCGTGCCCGGCGACCGCCCCCGGGGACCGGGCGCCGGGGCGATACGACCGGGGGGCCGGGGAGCGTGTGGGGCGCCCCCGGTTCCCTCGGTTAGCCTGAGTGACATATGAACCGTTTGACGACCTCACAGGGCGCTTTCGAGCTTGCCCGCTTCCCCGAGCACCCGAGCGATCCCTTCCGGGCATGGGACGCCGCCGACGAATACCTGCTCCGGCAGCTGACGGACCCCGAGACCGGGCCCGTCGACCTCGCGGGCACGGTCGCCGTCGTGGGGGACCGGTGGGGAGCCCTGGCCACCGCGCTGGCCGCCCACCGGCCCGTCCAGATCAGCGACTCCTACCTGGCCCGGCGCGCGACCCAGGCCAACCTGGACCGCAACGGTCTGGACCCGGACTCCGTGACGCTGCTGTCCTCGCGCGACACCCCGCCGGACCGGATCGACGTGCTGCTGGTCCGGGTGCCCAAGTCACTGGCCTTCCTGGAGGACCAGCTCCAGCGGATCGCCCCCGCGCTCCACGCCGGCACGGTGGTCATCGGCACCGGCATGGTCAAGGAGATCCACACCTCCACCCTCAAGCTCTTCGAGCGGATCATCGGGCCGACCCGCACCTCCCTCGCGGTGCGCAAGGCGCGGCTCATCTTCAGCACCCCCGACCCCGAGCTGCCGCGTACGCCGAGCCCGTGGCCGTACCGCTACGAGCTCCCCGCCGACGTCGGTCCCGCCTCCGGGCGTACCACCGTCAACCACGCCGGGATCTTCTGCGCCGAGCGCCTGGACGTCGGCACCCGCTTCTTCCTGAAGCACCTGCCCACCCGCGGCGGATCCGTCAAGGTCGCCGACCTGGGCTGCGGCAACGGCGTGCTCGGTCTCTCCGCGGCGCTCGCCAACCCCGACGCGCACGTCACCTTCGTCGACGAGTCCTACGGGGCCGTGGCCTCCGCCGAAGAGACGTTCCGCCTGGGCGCACCGTCGGGTGCCAAGGCGGACTTCCTGGTCGGCGACGGACTCTCCGGCCTCGCCCCCGGCAGCATGGACCTGGTGCTCAACAACCCGCCGTTCCACTCCCACATGGCGACCACCGACGCCACCGCCCGCACGATGTTCGTCGGCGCGCGTACCGCGCTGCGGCAGGGCGGCGAACTCTGGGTGGTGGGCAACCGGCACCTCTCGTACCACACCCACCTGCGCCGGATCTTCGGCAACTGCACCACGGTCGCGGGCGATGCGAAGTTCGTGGTCCTGCGCGCAGTCAAGCGCTGACGGCGAACCGCGGCGTCCCCGGCCCTTCCAGATTCTTGCAACACGTTCTACTGTGTGCGCCGCCGCACACGGGCGACGCAGACGCGAGACTCTGGAGGGGCCGTGCACCTCGAATACACGCCTGAGCAACAGCAGTTGCGTACCGAACTGCGCACCTACTTCGCCGGTCTGGTCCCCGACAACGCCTACGCCCGCTACGCGGAACCCGCCTCGCAGAAGCGCTTCTACCGCGAGACGATCCGCCGGCTGGGCACCGACGGCTGGCTGGGCGTCGGCTGGCCGAAGGAGTACGGCGGCCGGGGGCTGACCCCGATGGAACAGTTCATCTTCTTCGACGAGGCCGCCCAGGCCGGCGTGCCGCTGCCGCTGATGGCGCTGAACACGGTCGGGCCCACGATCATGCAGTTCGGCACCGACCAGCAGAAGACGTACTTCCTGCCGAAGATCCTCGCCGGGGAGATCGACTTCGCGATCGGCTACAGCGAACCGGACGCGGGCACCGACCTCGCCGCCCTCAAGACCCGTGCGGTCCGCGACGGGGACACGTACATCGTCAACGGCCAGAAGATCTGGACCACCAACGGCGACACCGCCGACTGGGTCTGGCTCGCCGTGCGCACCGACCCCGGGGCCCCGCCGCACAAGGGCATCACCATGCTCCTGGTCCCCACGAGCGACCCCGGCTACTCCTGCACCCTGATCAACACGCTCGCCTCGCACGACACCACGGCCAGCTACTACGAGAACGTCCGCGTCCCCCTCACCCACCGCGTCGGCGAGGAGAACAAGGGCTGGCGGCTCATCACCAACCAGCTCAACTACGAGCGCGTCACCCTCGCCGCCCACGGCACCATGGCCGTACGCGCCCTCCACAACGTCCAGCGCTGGGCCGCCGACACCAAGCTCACCGACGGCCGTCGCGTCATCGACCTCGCCTGGGTCCGCACCCTGCTCGCCCGCACCCACACCCGCCTGGACGCCATGAAGCTGCTCAACTGGCAGATGGTCTCAGCCCTCCAGGACGCCACCCTCACCCCCCAGGACGCCTCGGCGGTCAAGGTCTACGGCTCCGAGGCCCGCCGCGACGCCTACGCCTGGCTGATGGAGATCGTCGGCTCGGCGGGCCCGCTGAAGGAGGGCTCCGCCGGCGCGGTACTCCACGGCGAACTGGAGCGCGGCTACCGGTCGGCGGTCATCTTCACCTTCGGCGGCGGCAACAACGAGATCCAGCGCGAGATCATCTCGTGGATCGGGCTGGGGATGCCTCGGGTGCGGCGGTAACTCGACGCGCGGCAGTGGCCTATACCATGTACTCCGCGCTGGCCGACATGTATAAGTGATGTACCTCACAGCGGAACAGACGTGCGAACACGCAACGGTCCGCGGGCCATACTGATCGTCATGAATCTTCGCGCGCTCGCCCGCAGGTATGCCGACGGCGAGATGTCGACGACGGAGGTTCTGGCCGAGCTCGACAAACGCGTGGACATTCCTCTGTCCGAGGGACAGCGCGGCCTGTGGGCACTGGCCAAGATGGAGCCGGAGACGTATGCGTACAACGTTCCCGTGTGCTTCTCGTTTGCGGACGTGGACACTGCGGCGCTTCAGGCCGCATTCCGCGACACGCTTTCCAGGCATCCGCTTCTCTCGGCCGCGGTGCGCGAGACGGATGACGGGCCGCGGCTGTCCCACGGAGATGCGGACGGCTTCTCCGTCGAGCACGTGGACATCTCCGATGTGCCGTCCGGTCGAGTGCTGAACCTTTTGAAGGAAAGGGCGAGGCGGCCGTTCGACCTGGCCGGTGGCCCCTTGGCCAGACTGGCTGTCCTGCGTCGCTCAGCGTCCGAGGCGTACGTTCTGCTGGTCGTTCATCACCTCGTGATCGATGGAGTGTCGGGGCGTCTCGTCATCGACACGTTGTTCCGTTCGTACCGGGCGCGGGTCGAGGGGCGGGACGTGCCGATCGAGGTGGGCTCCGCCTCATTCGGTGAGTTCGTCGCGTGGGAGCGGAACGCACTCGCCGGCGAACGTGCCGAGGAGGACCGCGAGTTCTGGGTGCGGGAGCTCGCCGGCGCGGACGTCCTCACAGGGTTGCCCTCGCAGGTGGCCTTGCCGCCGGACGCGCCTCATGTGGGCGAGGTGCACACCAGCCGGCTGCCGAAAGAGCAGGCCGCCGCCATCGCGGCCTTCGCCGCTTCACACGACATCAGCCCGGGGATCTTCTTCCTGGCGGCCTTCCTGACTCTGCTGCACCGGTACACCGGAAGCGAGGACCTCGTCGTCGGGATGCCGGTGGCCGGGCGCCCCACGGAACACTTCGAGCCGGTCGTCGGCTGCTTCGTCAACACACTGCCCGTACGGAGCAGGCCGAACACCACCGAGGAGTTCACGTCGTTCGCCCGGCGCGTCCGGTCCACGGTGCTCGAAGTACTGGAGCACGGGGCCTACCCGTTCCACCGGATCGTGGGCGATCTCGGTGCCCGGGGCGTGAATCCGCGTTCGCCGCTCTATCAGATCGTGTACAACTACCAGGATTCCGCTCTCTCCGGATACCTGGGCGAGCGGGCCCGCACCACCGGCGAGACGGACTTCGAGCTCGTCGACGGGCTGTACCAGCTTGGTGAGTACGACCTCACGGTGGACGTGGCTCCCGGTGACGGGTTCCTGGTGAACTGGAAGTACCACCCCGATGCCTTCTCGGCCGACGCCGTCGCGGGTATGGCTGAACACTTCGCCACCCTGGTGGACAGCATCCTCGACTCGGACGGGCAGTCGCCGATCGGCATGCTGAACCTGCTCGACGACGAGGAACGGCGCCTCGTCATCGAGGCATGGAACCGCACCGAGGCCGACTTTCCCGCGCAACGGACGTGCTGGGATCTCTTCGCGCAGCAGGTGGAGGCGAACCCGGATGCCCCGGCGGTCACCTGCGGGCAGCCGACTCTCACCTATCGCGAACTCGCGGACCGCAGCTCGGCGCTGGCACAGGCGCTGACGCGTCAAGGCGTCGGCCCCGGGGACGTCGTAGGGGTCTGCTACGAACGGTCACTCGACCTCGTCGTGGCCCTCCTCGCCGTCATGAGGCTCGGCGCGGTGTACCTGCCCCTGGACGACCGACTGCCGGCCGAACGCCTCTCCTACATGGTCGAGGACAGCGGCGCGCAACTCATCATCTGCCATGAGGCGGTGATGGACAGGCTGGCCGCCGTGGGGACACCGAAGGCGAGACTGTACGCGACGGACCGCCAGGATGATCAGGCCGGCCAGGCACGGGCAGCGGCGGCGGAGACGACCGCCGACGCGCCGGACTCGCGAGCCTCGACACCGCCGGCCGCCTACATCATCTACACATCGGGCAGCACGGGTAAGCCCAAGGGCGTCGTCGTCCCGCACACGGCGCTGACCAATTTCCTCCTGGCCATGGCGAACACGCTGGGAGTGACGTCCGACGATCGGCTGCTGGCCGTCACCACGCACAGCTTCGACATCGCCGCCCTGGAGCTCTACCTCCCGCTGATCACCGGCGGCCAGGTCTGCATCGGTGAATCGGCCACGGTCGCCGATGCCACGCTGCTGGCCGAAAAGGTCGCCGACTGGCGGCCCACCATCATGCAGGCCACTCCGGCGACCTGGGCCATGCTGGTGCGCGTCGGGTGGCAGAACACCGAGGGCGTCAAGGTGTTGTGCGGCGGCGAGGCATTACCCGACGGCCTCAAGGACCAACTCGTGGCGCGCGGCGAGGCCTGGAACCTGTACGGGCCGACGGAGACGACCATCTGGTCGGCGGCCAAGCGGCTGCGCCGTGAGGAGCCGGTGACCATCGGCAGCCCCATCGCCAACACCCAGCTGTACGTCCTCGACCAGAACCTGAGTCCCCTTCCTGTCGGTGTGACCGGCGAGCTTCACATCGCAGGCGACGGGGTGGCCCTGGGCTACCACCGGAAGCCGGAGTTGACGGTCGAGCGCTTCCTGGACAACCCGTTCGCGCCCGGACGGCTGTACCGGACCGGCGACCGCGCGCGCCGACTGCCGAACGGCGAGATCGTCGTCCTGGGCCGGATGGACAACCAGGTCAAACTGCGCGGCCATCGCATCGAACCCGGTGAGATCGAGGCGGTGCTCGATGCCCACCCGGAGATCGGCCGAAGCGTCGTCCTGCTCGACCATGCCGGCCTGTCGGACAGGCTCACGGCCTACTACACCGGGAACGGGGACGGGCCGGTCGACGCCGCACTGCTGCGCGCGGAACTCGCCAAGACCCTCCCCGCCTACATGCTGCCCGCCGCATTCGTGGCCCTGGACGACTTTCCGCTCACGGCGCACGGCAAGGTCGACCGGGCGAAGCTGACCGAGACCGCCCGGACGGTGCCGCTGCCGGCCGCCGACAGCCCGGCGGCCGCGCTCGACATCGAGCGGACCGTGCGCGGGATTCTCGAAGAGGTGCTCGGCTCGCGTGATATCGATCGCGCCGCGGGCTTCTTCGACATCGGCGGTGACTCGTTCGCGGCCATCGAGGTGGTGGAGCGGATCAACCGCGAGTTCGGCTGCTCGTTGCGACCCACCAGCCTTTTCGCGCACCCGTCCGTCGCGGCGATGGCCCGGCACCTGACGGGGCTGTTGCCCGCTGGACAGGCAGTTGCTGGGCAGGCACCTGCGGTGCGGTCGGTCGAGCCCGAGCAGCACCCTGATCCGCGCCCCGCCACTCCGGCGGCCGACGACGCCTCGCTCGATGATGCGATCGCGGTGATCGGCATCTCCTGCCGGTTCCCGGGAGCCATGGACCACCGCGCCTTCTGGTCCGCGCTCGCGGAAGGACGCAGCGGCTCCACGTCATGGTCGGCCGAGGAACTGCGTACGCTCGGGGTGCCGGAGGAGCTGATCACCCGACCCGGGTACGTGCCGCAGCGGTCGGTCGTGGACGGCAGGGCGGAGTTCGACGCGGCGTTCTTCGATATCTCGCCCCGCGACGCCGAGTTCATGGACCCACAGGCGCGCTTGCTGTTGCAGCACGCGTGGCAGGCATTGGAGGACGCCGGCTACCGCCCGGAGGACGTTCCCGGGACCAGCGTCACCACGTCCACGAGCACGAACTTCTACCAGGCCCTGCTCCCCGCTCTGATGGCGAACGCGTCGGGCCCGCGGGTCCTGGCGAACTCGGAGACGTACGCCGCATGGCTGTTCGCCCAAGGCGGCACGGTGCCCACCATGATCTCCACGAAGCTGGGCCTGCGTGGCCCCAGCATGGCGGTGAGCACCAACTGCTCCTCGGCGCTGAACGCGGTGCACGTCGCCTGTCAGGGACTCCTGGCCGGCGACGTGGACCAGGCGATCGTCGGCGCGGCCAGCCTGTTCTCCGCGGGGGAACTGGGATACGTGCACCAGCCGGGCCTGAACTTCTCGAGCGACGGGCGCAGTCGCGCGTTCGCCGACGGCGCCGACGGCATGTCCGGCGGTGAAGGCGTCGGCGTGGTCGTCCTCAAGCGCGCCCGTGAGGCGATCGCCGCCGGCGACCACATCTACTGCCTGATCCGCGGCATCGCGGTGAACAACGACGGCGGCGACAAAGCAGGGTTCTACGCGCCGAGTGTGCGCGGCCAGGTCGAGGTGATCCGCAAGGCGCTGGACAAGGCGGGCACGGACCCGTCGACGATCAGCTACGTCGAAGCGCACGGCACGGGCACCCGGCTCGGCGATCCCATCGAGGTCGCGGCTCTGACCGAGGCGTACCGCCACTACACGGCACGCAGCCAGTACTGCGGCATCGGCTCGGTCAAGAGCAACATCGGCCACCTGGACGCGGCCGCGGGGATCGCAGGCCTCATCAAGGTGGCCCTGGCCCTGCAGCACGGCGAGGTTCCGCGGACCCTGCACAGCGACGTGCCGAGCACGGAGATCGACTGGGACGGGTCGCCGTTCTTCGTGGCCGACCGGAATCTGCCGCTGGACGGCGACGAGCCCGCGCGGGCGGGACTGAGCTCCTTCGGCATCGGCGGTACCAACGCGCACGCGGTACTGGAACAGGCGCCGACCGGCGCGCGGTCCGCCGGACGCCCCGGCCCCCAAGCGGTGGTCCTCTCGGCCCGCGACGGGGAGCGGCTCGGCGTCCTCGCGCGGCAGCTTCTGGAGTTCCTGCCGGGCTACCGGGACGCGCACGGCGATCTGGCCTCGCTCGCGTACACGTTGCAGGTCGGGCGGCGGGCGATGGCCGAACGCGTGGTCTTCGTCGCGAACGACGTCGACGGGCTGATCGCAACCCTTCAGGACTACGTCGGGCGCGGGGCGCGCGGAGCGGTGTTCGAAGGTACCGCCCGACGGCCCGAGGACATGCTGCTCGGCCTCTTCGATCGCCCCGGGGAGCTGCGGGACCTGGTCGCCGGATGGCTCGAACGCGGGGAGTGGGACAGGATCGCGCCCCTGTGGGTCAACGGCGTCGACATCGAGTGGCACGTCTGCCACGGCGCGAATCCACCGGTGCGGGTGAGCCTGCCGACCTATCCGTTCGCTGCGAAACGCTACTGGCCGGCTGCCGAGGCGGTGCCGGAGTCCCGGGCCACCGCCCCGCCCGACGCCATGTCAGCTCCCCGGGCCACCGGCCCGCTCGACGCGGCATCGTTGCTCGTGGCCGCGGCCGGGCCCGAGAGTGTCGAGACGTTCCTGGCCGGTCGCATGTCCGCCACAGAAGAGATGGACAGCCTCTCGCGCCCGCTCGTGCTCGCACAGCTCGTGGCGGCGGGACTCTTCGACGCGCCCGTCCGTCGCGACCTGATCGGGCAGAGGACCACACCGTCCTTCGCCCAGTGGCTCGACCACACGGTGACCGTGCTGCTGAGCCACGGAGAACTCGTACGTGAGGGCGAGTTCGTGGCGCCCAGGAAGAGTGCGCCGGGCCTCGAACAGGCGTGGCGCGCCTGGCGTGCGTGGAAGGACGTCCGTGCCGACGATCCGGAGCTGGCGGCCAAGACCGGTCTGACCGAGCGCATGATCGAGGCCTTGCCCGCGATCCTGTCCGGGCGGACGAAGGCCACGGCGGTCATGTTCCCGGGCGGCTCGTTCGAGCTGGTCGAACCGGCGTACCGGGGGAACGCGACGGCCGACTACTTCAACGACGTGACGGCCGGCGCGGTGCGCGCGGAGGCGGACGCCCGCCGCGACGGGATCCGGCTGCTGGAGATCGGGGCGGGCACCGGCAGCACCAGCGAGCGCGTTTTCGCCCAACTGAAGGGCCGCGACCTCGCCGAGTACCGCTATACCGACGTTTCGAAGGCGTTCCTGATCGACGCGGAGCGGCGGTTCGCCGACCACGTGCCGAACGTGTCCTTCACGGCCTTCGACGTGGAGCGGGAGCCCGGCGCACAGGGACTTGCCACGGGCGACTACGACATCGTCATCGCCAACAACGTCCTGCACGCCACCAAGGACATCGTGCAGGCGGTGCGTCATGCCAGAGCACTGCTGCGGCCCGGCGGAGTCCTCGTACTCAACGAACTCGCCCGGAACGACTGGTGGTCGCACCTGACCTTCGGGCTCCTCGACGGGTGGTGGCGGTTCACGGACGGAAGGCGCATCCAGGGCGGACCGGCGCTGTCCCCGGACGCGTGGCGCGAAGTGTTGCGGGAGTGCGGGTTCGACACGGTTGAACCGCTGGCGGAGCCCGCCCGCGAGCTGGGCCAGCAGGTGTTGCTGGCGCGCGCCGGTTCGCCCGTCCCGCGCAGGGAGCCCCGGACTGCCGCGCCCGGTTCGCTGCAGGAGCACGTCCGCGCGACCGTCGAGCGGATCCTCTCCGAAACGCTGAAGCTGACTGCGGACGATCTCGCGGCCGAAAAGCCCTTCGCCGACTACGGACTGGACTCGCTCACCGGCGTCTCCCTGGTGCACCGGCTCAACGAGTCGCTGAGCACCGACCTCGATCCGAGCGTGCTGTTCGAGAACCCGTCGATCAGGCGGCTGACGAGTTTCATCGTCGACGAGGAGGGCGCCGCCATCGTGGCTGCGGTACCCGAGCCGTCAGCCGTACCCGAGGCGACCGCCGTACCCGAACTGTCCGCCGTACCCGGGCCGTCAGCGGTCCGTGAGGCGGCCGCCGTACCCGGGCCGTCCACCGTGTCCGAGCCGTCGGGCGGTGGCCGGGAGCCCGTCGCGATCGTCGGCATGAGCGGCCGGTTCCCGGGCGCCCGGGATGCCGACGAGTTCTGGGACCTGTTGGCTTCCGGGCGGGATGCCGTTTCGAAGGTGGACCGCTGGGACCTCGCGTCGCTGGGCAGCGTCTGCCTGGACGGCGGCCTCCTGGACGGCGTCGAAGAGTTCGACCCGCTCTTCTTCGGGATCTCCGGAGCGGAGGCCCTCTACATGGAGCCGCAGCAGCGGCTGTTCCTCCAGGAGGCGTGGCGGGCGCTCGAGGACGCGGGCCACGCGGGCGAGTCGCTCGACCGCGACCGGTGCGGTATCTACGTGGGCTGCGCCGCTGGCGACTACCTGGATCTGACGGGGCCGTCCGACTACCCGGGCCAGGCGCTGTGGGGCAACATGAACTCGCTCGTGCCGTCCCGCATCGCGTACTACCTGGACCTGCACGGGCCGGCGATCGCGGTCGACACCGCCTGCTCCAGCTCCTTGGTCTCCCTCTACCTGGCGTGTCAGGCGCTGTGGGCGGGCGAGGTCACCACGGCGATCGCGGGCGGGGTCTACGTCCAGAACTCGCCGCGGCTGTATCTGGCGGCGTCGCGGGCCGGGATGCTCTCCCCGACGGGGCGGTGCCGTGCGTTCGACCAGGCGGCCGACGGATTCGTGCCCGCCGAAGGAGTCGGTGCGCTGATCCTCAAACGGCTGTCGGACGCTGAGGCGGACGGCGACCACATCCACGGCGTGATCCGTGGAATCGGGATCAACCACAACGGCACGACGAACGGGATCGCCGCGCCGAACGGGACCTCGCAGGAACGGCTGATCCGGCAGATCTATCAGGACTTCGCCATCGATCCCGCGGGGATCGGGTTGGTCGAGGCACACGGCACCGGAACCAAGCTCGGCGATCCGGTGGAATTCCGGGCGCTCGACCGCGCGTTCCGCGGCTTCACTGACGCCGAACGGTTCTGCTCGCTCGGCTCGACCAAGGCCTCCATCGGCCATGCGCAGGCCGCGGCCGGCGTGATCGGCGTCATCAAGACACTGCTGGCGATGAGGCACGAGGTGCTCCCCGGTCTGCCCCACCACACGGAGACGAACTCCAGCGTCACGTTGGCGGGCAGCCCGTTCTTCGTGCACACGGAGCCGAGGCGGTGGGCCGTGCCCGAAGGCGGCAGGCGGCGCGCCGCGGTCACGTCGCTCGGCGCGAGCGGAACCAACGCCCACGCGGTCATCGAGCAGCCGTCGGAGCCGCCCACGCCGCCGCGGAGCAGGCAGGACGGGGCCCGGTTGATCGCTCTGTCGGCGGCAACGGAGGACGCCTTACGCGAACAGGTGGCCCGGCTCGCGCGCCACTGCCGCGAGCACCCGGACCTCGATCTCGGCGACGTGAGCCACACACTTCTGCTCGGCCGCAGGCACCTGCGGCACCGATGGGCGAGCGTGGTCCGGGATATCGCAGAACTGGAGAGCCGGTGCACTGCCTGGCTCTCCGGGCAGGACATTCCGGCGCGGAGCGCGGACTCCGGGCTGCGGGCACTCGCCCAGCAGTTCCTCGACGGTGACGCACCGGATTTCGCCGAGTTGTTCCGCGACAGCCGCTACCGCCGCGTTCCGCTGCCCGGCTACCCCTTCGAGCGGGAACGCTATGCGCTGCCGAACCGCGCGACGGCGGACGACGGGCCGCTGCGCGATGCGGAAGTCCTCACAGGCGACGAGTTCTACCTGCGTGAACATCAGGTGCGGGGAACCGGGATCGCCCCGGGGTCCATGTATCTGCAGTGGGCCGCAGCAGCGGCGAGGCGGACCGCGAGCGACGCGGTTCGCCTGCACGACATCGTCTTCCTGCGACCCCTCTCGGTGTCGGGGGTGCCGCGCTCACTGCGGGTGGATCTTCGCGCGGACGGCGACGTCACCCGGTTCACGGTGTCCTCCACGGAGTCCGCCGGAGACGAGCCCGTCCTCCATTGCCAGGGCGGGGTGTCCGGCGCGGAGCCGACGGCTGCGCAGGCGCTCGATCTGCCCGCGCTGCTCCGGGATTTCCGGCCCACCGAATTCGACCCCCTGCGGTTCTACGCCGAGTGGCGGGATCGCGGCATCGCCTACGGCCCCACGTTCCAGGGGGTCGTGGCGGTGCACCGCGGCGACAACGCGGTGCTCGCCGAACTGCGGCTGCCCGGCGCGGCGTCGGGAACCGTGGACGGTCCCCTCCCGCACCCGGCGCTGGTGGACGCGGCGATGCAGTGCATGCGACTGCTCGACGGCGACGGCGACAGTCGGGTCGGTTTGGTGTTCACCATCAAGTCGGTGGAAGTCCTCGCCCCCGGCGCGACCACCATGTGGGCCCTGATCCGCCGTGCCGAGGACGCGCGCGGCGCGCCTCGGATCGACATCGACCTCGCGACCGACGACGGCACCGTGTGCCTGCGTCTGCGAGGCATCGCAGGCCGTCGAACCGAGCAGACGCCGGACCCGGCGAGTGCCGAGCAGACGCTGGACCCGGCGGACGGCGTCACCACACTGGTGCCGGTGTGGGATCCCGTACAGCAGACGGAATCCGCTACGTGGCCGCAGAGTTCCGCATCAGTGGGCATCATCGCGTCCCCAGGGCAGGCGCGGGACGTTCTCATCGCGCGCTTTCCCGGCGCGCACGTGGTCGCGGACCCGTCGCAGCGTACGCACGACGACCTGGAGGCGTCCCTCCGGTCGGTCCCGGAACTCGACCATCTGATCTGGGTGGCGCCCGGCGCCGTGGACGACCGGTCCGGTGCGAGCGTCGTCGAGGGCCAGGCAGGCGGCTCGCTGCACGCCTTCCGCACGGTGAAAGCACTTCTGGCCGCAGGGTACGGCGATCGCTCACTGGGCCTGACCCTGATCACCGAGCGCGCGCACGCCGTCCATGAAGCCGAGGCCGTCGACCCGGCGCACGCCGGTGTCGCCGGCCTCGCGGGGTCGACCGCGAAGGAGTACCCCAACTGGCGGGTGCGGGTGGCGGACGTCGAGGACTACGACGTGCCTTCTCTCGCCGCGGTGCTCGACCTGGCCGCAGACCCGGACGGCAACCTGCGTATCCACCGCGACGGCCGGTGGCACGGGCAGCGGCTGATGACCGTTCAGCCGGCCTCGCCGACGTCGTCCCGGCTGCGGCAGGGCGGCACGTACGTCATCATCGGCGGGGCGGGCGGCCTCGGCTCGGTCATCAGCGAGTACCTGGTCCGCCGGTACCGCGCCCAGGTGGTGTGGCTCGGACGCAGGCCGCAGGACGCGCGGGTCGAAGCCGCCATCGCTCGGGCGACCGGCGCGGACGGGCCCGCCCCGCTGTACCTGCGGTGCGACGCCACCGACCTCGCTTCCCTGCGCGCGGCGAAGGACGAGATCGTACGACGGTTCGGCGCGGTGCACGGCGTCATCCACTCGGGCCTCGTGTTCTCGGGGGAGAGCCTGGCCCGGATGAGCGAGGCGCAGTTCGAGGACGTGCTGCGCTCCAAGGTCGACGCGAGCGTCCGGTGCATGCAGGTGTTCGGCGGTGAATCGCTCGACTTCGCACTGTTCCTGTCCTCGATCAACTCCTACCTCAAAGCCATCAAGCAGGCGAACTACGCGGCCGCCTGCACGTTCCTCGACGCGTTCGCACTGACGGTGCAACGCGACTACGGAGCTGAAGGCAAGGTGCTGAACCTGGGCTACTGCTTCAACAACGCACCCACCGAGGGAGAGCGGGGCGCGGTGGTCGGAGCGCAGGCGCCGCTCATCCAGCCGGACGAGCTGACGGCGGCGATCGAACGTTTGTGCGCAGGACCGGTCAGCAGGCTGACGGTGATGAAGTTCAGTCCCGCGCTCAACAACCGGGGCATCGTTCTGGGCGACGACGAAATCATCCTCCCCACGGCCGCGCCGTCGGACGCTGTGCCCGCCGACATCCAGGAACCGGCGGCGGCGCCGGGCGGCGAACTGGAGCGGCTACGCGTCCGCATCGCAGAGCTGACCGCGCTCGCGATCTGATCGCGGCCTTCGAAGGGACTGATCATGAAACAGCTGCTGCTCGACTTTCTCTGGTCCCATCTGCGCACGCTCGGCGCGTTCCGTGAATCCGGGCAGACCCCGGAGGCCGCACGGGAGTCGGCAGGCCTCGCGCCGGGATACGACGCCTGGTTCGACGAGTGCCTGCGCGTCTTCGAGGGGGCCGGCTACCTCGACCGGCGGGACGGCAGGATCCTGCTCGACGATGCCACCCGGTATCGGCCGATCGAGCAGCTGTGGCGCGAGTGGGAGACGGCAAAGCCCGCGTGGCAGGGGAACCCCGACCTCGCGGCCACCCACCTGCTGGTGGAGACCACCTTGCGTGCCTTCCCCGACATCCTCACCGGACGACGCCCGGCCACCGAGGTCATCTTCCCGGGGGGATCGCTGGAGCTGGTGCAGAATGCCTACACGACCAACCCGGCGTCAGCCTTCTTCAACCAGGTGCTGGCCGCCGACCTGGTGGCGCGGTTGCGACGGCGGGCACGGGCCCTGAAGGCGGATGCCCCGCGGATCCTGGAGATCGGCGCCGGTACGGGTGCCACGAGCGCCGTCGTCCTGGAGGCGCTGCGGTCCGCGCGGCTCGATGTGCGCGAGTACTGTTACACCGACATATCAAGGGTCTTCCTGAACCACGCGGAGCGTCTCTTCGGTGCGGAAAATCCTTCGCTGATCTGCGAAATCCTGGACATCGAGCGCCCGGTGGCGGATCAGGGCCTCACTCTCGGCGGGTACGACGTCGTGGTCGCCGCCAACGTCCTGCATGCCACCCGGGACATCCGCCACACCCTGCGCAACGCCAAGGCGCTTCTCCGGCCCGGCGGACTGCTGGTCCTGAACGAGCTGACCGCGAACAACCTGCTCAGCCAGTTCTCGTTCGGCCTCCTCGACGGATGGTGGCGCTACGAGGACCCGCACCTGCGTATCCAGGGCAGCCCGCTGCTCTCCACGGCGCACTGGCGGCACGTCCTGACGCAGGTGGGGTTCCGCGCGATCGCTCTGCCCGCGCGGGATGCCGAGGATCTGGGGCAGCAGATCATCGTGGCCGAGAGCGACGGCGTCATACGGCAGGCGGCGGCCGTACCGCCCCCGTCCACGCCGTACGTGGCGTCGGTGCGCGAGAGTCCGGCGCGGGCTGTGGTCGATCACAGCACGGGGAGCGAGCCCGGAGACCGGCTGCGCGTCCACATCGAGGCGGTGGCGCTCGATGTGCTGGCAGCGGCGTTGGAGATCCCGCGGACGAGGATCGGGCGGGACGAGCCCTTCTCGAACTACGGGCTCGATTCGATCTTCGCGGTGAACGTGGCCCGGACCCTCGGCGGGACGCTCGGCATCGACCTCGACATCACTGTGCTGTTCGAGCACAACACCCTGGCCGAGCTGGGCGAGTTCATCGTCTCCGACTACGCCGAGGAGCTGCGGGATGTGCTTCCGCCGGAGCCCGCACCGCCGGACCGGGCGCCCGATCCTGTAAAGCCGCAACCTCGACCTCAGCCTGAGCTCGACGAGGCCGCGCTCGACGGCATGGCGATCGTCGGCATGTCCGCACGCTTCCCCGGGGCCGACGACGTCGACGAGTTCTGGCGGATCGTCGAGCAGGGCGGACGGTGCATCACCGCACCGCCGGAAAAGCGCGCGGACTGGGCGGGCCACGGCGACGAGGCAGCCGCGCTGAGGGGCGGATTCCTCGACGGGGTGCATGAATTCGATCCTCTCTTCTTCCGGATGTCGATGACCGAGGCGCGCCAGGTGACGCCGGAGCTGCGCCTGCTGCTGATGACGTCGTGGAACGCCGTCGAGGACGCGGGCTATCGGCCGGCCGAGCTACGGAAGCGGCCCACGGGCGTGTTCGTCGCCACGACGCAGAGCGAATACCGGCCGGCGGCCATGGACCTGATGAGCCTGCCGTCGCCCGCGATGGTGCCCAACCGGATCTCGTACCTGCTCGACCTCAACGGCCCCAGCGAGCAGTGCGACACGACGTGCTCGTCCTCGTTCGTGGCCCTGCACCGGGCGATCCGGTCCATCCGTGACGGCGAGTGCGAGCAGGCGCTCGTCGGCGGGGTGAACCTGGTGATGTCGCCCGCGGGTTTCGGCGGGATGCGGGCCGCGGGGATGCTCAGCCCGCACGGCGACGTCCGGCCGTTCCAGCAGGGCGCCGACGGTACAGCGCGCAGCGAGGGCGTCGCCGCCGTACTGATCAAACCACTGAGCCGGGCCCTGGAGGACGGGGACTTCGTCCACTGCGTCGTGCGGGGCACCGGCGTGGCCCACGGCGGCAGGGGTGTGTCCTTCACGGCACCGAACATCAGGGGCATGAAGACAGCCGTCGCGCACGCCTACGCCGACGCCGCGCTCGATCCGGGCGCCGTGGACTACATCGAGACCCACGGCATGAGCTCGTTGCTGGCGGACAGCGCGGAGCTGGCGGCGCTCGGCGCCGGACTCCGCAGCGAGGACGACGACGAAGACGTGACGTATCTGGGCAACGTGAAGCCCTGCATCGGGCACACGGAGGTGGTTTCCGGCCTGGCCGCGCTGGTGAAGACCGCGCAGGCGATGCGGCACGGCGTGATCCCGGCGATCCCGGGCTTCGGGCAGCTGCACCGCGACCTCTCCCTCAAGGGGACCCGGCTGCGCATCGCGGAGCGGAACCTGCCATGGCCCGAGCGCACCGACGACGCCGGCCGGCCGCTGCCGCGCCGCGCGGGCATGCACAGCTTCGGGATCGGCGGCGTGAACGCGCACGTCGTGCTCGAGCAGTACACCGCCCCCGCGAACCTGGACGACGACCCGGGTGCGCAGGTCCTTGTGCTCTCGGCGCAGAGCGTCGACGCCCTGCGCGAGCGGGCGAGCCGGCTGATCCATCGGCTCGCCGAAACGGATCCGAGCTCCTGGGCGGACATCGCGTACACCCTGCAGGTCGGCCGGGAAGCGATGAGCTGCCGGCTGGCGTTCGTGGCGCGGAGCACCGACGAGGCCGCTCGTATTCTGGGCGGCTGGCTCGACGGAGACCCGGACACGCTCGCCCATGTCGCGTTCGCGGACGGCGTCGATCCCGCTGCCGACGCCGAGCACGACGGGAAGCCGACGCAGCTCGACCACGTACCAGAACGCTGGGTTGCGGGCACGTC
Organism: Streptomyces microflavus; assembly: GCF_014650075.1. GTDB lineage: Bacteria > Actinomycetota > Actinomycetes > Streptomycetales > Streptomycetaceae > Streptomyces > Streptomyces microflavus. The sequence continues at coordinate 332,784 of NZ_BMUG01000005.1, forward strand.
CATCGACTGGGACCTGATGCATCGCGGCGCTCGACGCAGGCGGATCGCACTGCCCGGATACCCCTTCGCACGTCTGACCTGTTTCGCCGAGCAGGCGCCGAGGTCGGATCAGGCCTCGCACACAGGCGTCGCCCCTCCGGACGGCGAGGACCGCGAAGCCTTCGTCGCCGACCTCGTCGCCTCGGTGCTGGGCCTGCCGCGCCACGAGATCGACGGCACGAGGTCGCTCGCCGACTACGGTCTCAATTCCCTGCTTCTGGTCGCGATGCTGGGCCGGATCAGCAATGTGTTTCCGGGTTTCCGGCCTGAATGGTGGCAGCCGCACGACACGTTGAACGACGTGGTCGCGAGGCTGCCCGAGGCGGAGGCCCGCTCCACGCGCGCGGTCGCCCCTGAGCTGGTGCGCCTCAACGGCGTGACCGAGGGCAGGCCGGTGTTCTGGATCCACGGCGCCCTCGCCGGCGTCGAGTCCTACCGCACGATCGCCGAGCGGATCGACCGCCCGTTCTACGGCATCCAGGCCCGTGGGCTGCTGACCGAGGACGCGCCGATCGAGGGCGTCACGGCCATGGCTGAGTACTACACCGATGTCATCCGCTCGGTGCAGCCCGAGGGGCCGTACGACGTCGGCGGATTCTGCCTCGGCGGCATCGTCGCCTATGAGGTGACCCGTCGGCTGCAGGCGCAGGGCCAGGACGTGGCCTCGCTGACGATGGTGGACTCGCCGGACGAGACCGGCCTGGCGAAGTCGAACGCCAGCGGGTTCCAGTCGGCGCGGAGCGCGGCTCTCCAGGTCGTCAATTCCCTGCTCTGGCCGGCGGGGGAGAAGGACCCGGCGGTCCTGCGTGCCCGTCTCGTCCACCGGGACGAGGTCGCGGATGACCTCGACGAGGAGGCGTTCGTCCTGCGGCTCGCGGAGCTGGCGGCCGAGCGCGGACTCGCCATGAGACCTGCCCGGACCGCGCGGTTCGTCAGGCGCAACATGGCGATCCAGCTCGCCTACCGGCTCGGCGAGCACACCATCAGGCCTCTGCCACGCCCGGAAGCCGTGGTGTGCACCTACTTCCGCAACCGGCGCGGGCTCTTCCTGGGCGAGGTCGAACCCTACTTCCAGCTCACCGGCGAGACCTTCTCCCTCGACCACGTGAACTACCAGCAGGACTGGGTGCGCGAGCTGCCGGGCCTACGCCTGGTGGAGATCGACGCCGCGAACCACATGACGATCCTGAACGACGCGGGGCCGCTCGCCGCGATCGAGGAGACATGCCTGGCGCTCTACGCGCCCGACGAGATCGGGGCTTCCCGTGGCTGACCGGACCACCACCCGGACGTACGACCGCCACGAGCCGGTGGCGATCGTCGGCATCGGTTGCCGACTCCCGGCACTGATCGAGGACCCGACCGCACTCTGGCAGGCTCTGCTCACGGGCGTCGACGCGGTGCGTCAGGTGCCTGCCAACCGATGGAACGCCACCGCATGGGCCGACGCGGAGGCGTCCGGCGGGGCGGCGAACCGTCGGGGTGGATTCCTCGACGACGTCACGGGATTCGACGCGGAGTACTTCGGCATCCCACCGGCCGAGGCACGGCAGATGGACCCGCAGCAGCGGATCGCCCTGGAGGTGGCGTGCGCCGCGGTCGAGGACGCGCGGCGTTCCCCAGCGAGTCTCGCGGGCACCCGCACCGGCGTCTTCATGGGCGCGATGTGGCAGGAGTACCCGCTGTTCACGCAGGGCGCCGCCGAGGCGATCCACGCACACTCGGCCATCGGCTGGGACAACTCGGTGATCCCGTCCCGCATTGCCTACGCGCTGGGGCTGCGCGGCCCCGCGATGGGCGTGGCGACCGCGTCGAGCTCCTCCTTGGTCGCGGTGCACCTCGCCGTGCAGAGCCTGCGCTCCGGCGAGTCGGACTTCGCCCTTGCCGGCGGCGTCAACCTGATGCTGCATCCGAACACCTCGGTGGCCCTGACGAAACTCGGCACACAGAGCCCGGCCGGCCTGAGCCGGGCCTTCGACGGCGACGGCGACGGCTACGCTCGGGGAGAGGGCTGCGCGGTGGTCGTGCTGCGCCGGCTGTCCGACGCGCTCGCCGACGGCGACCGCGTCTACGCGCTGGTGCACGGCAGCGCCGTCAACAACGACGGCGCGACGGACGGACTGACCGCCCCCAGCCACGAGGCGCAGACGGAGGTGCTGCGGTCGGCGTGGGAGAACGCCGGCGTCGCGCCGAGTGCGGTGTCGTACGTCGAGGCGCACGGCACGGGCACGCCCCTGGGCGACGTGACGGAGGCGGGCGCGCTCGGCACCGTGTTCGGGCCCGACCGGCCCGCGCCGTTACGCATCGGCTCGGTGAAGACGAACTTCGGCCACCTCGAACCGGCGGCCGGCGTGCTCGGGCTCGTCAAGGCCGCGCTGGCGGTGCACCACGGCGTCATTCCGCCGAGCCTGCACTTCCGCACACCGAACCCGCGCATCGACTTCCCCGCCGAACGTCTTGAAGTGGTCACCGAGGCAGCCGCGTGGCCGGCCGGGCCGCGGTTCGCGGGGGTGAGCAGCTTCGGATACGGCGGAACCAACGCTCATGTCGCCCTCGGCGAGGCACCCGAGGGCGCCCCGGTACAGGCCACACCGGATGCGGGCGGTCCGGTCTGCCTGGCGGTGTCCGGGACGGACCCGCACGCGCTCGCACGTAACGCCGCACGGCTGGCGAGCCACCTCGGGCAGTCGCCCGGGACGAGGCTGTCCGACGTCGCCCAATCGCTGGCGACGACCCGCACGCACCACCCCACGCGCGGCGCGGTGATCGCCGGCACGACGGACGAGGCGGTGGCCGGTCTGCGGGCGCTCGCCGCGGACGAGAGCCACGACGCGGTGGTGACGGGCGCGGCTGCCGATCGCGGCCGCGTCGCGTTCGTCTTCCCCGGCCAGGGCGCCCAGTGGTGGGGGATGGGCCGGTCGCTGTGGGAGCAGAACGACGCGTTCCGCGAGGCGGTGACGGCCTGCGACGAGGCCCTCGCCCCGCACACCGGGTTCTCGGTCGCCGCGGTCGTGCGCGGGCAGGACGGTCTCGCGCCGCCCTTCACGCGTACGGACGTGGTGCAGCCGGCGTTGTTCGCGATGTACGTCGGTCTCGCCGCGATGTGGCGCGCCTGGGGCGTCGAGCCCTCGGCGGTCGTCGGCCACAGTCAGGGGGAGGTGGCCGCGGCGGTCGTCAGCGGGGCGCTGAGCCTGGCGGACGGCGCTCGCATCGTGGCGTTGCGCGCCCGGGCCGTGCACGATCACGCGCCGGACGGGGCGATGGGCCTCGTGGAGCGCCCGGTGGGCGAAGTCACCGAGGAGCTGGCGGCGTACGGCGAGGCGCTGTCCGTCGCGGTGGTGAACACCGCGCGCTCGACCGTTGTGGCCGGAGACTCCGAGGCGCTGGACCGCTTCCTCGCGCAGATGGAGGCCACCGGCGCCTACTGCCAACGCGTGGACGTGGACTACGCGTCCCACAGCCCGCACATGGAGGTGCTGCTGCCCGCCCTGCGCGAGCAGCTCACGGGCCTTGCCCCTGCGGATCCGGAGATCGCCTTCTATTCGAGCGTGACGGGGGAGCGGGCAGCCGGTCCGGAACTCGACGCGGACTACTGGTGCCGCAACCTGCGCGAGCCGGTGCGCTTCGATCGCGCGCTGGAACGCCTGCGGGCGGACGGCTTCGGGACCTTCGTCGAGGTGAGTCCGCATCCGGTGCTCCAGATAGCCCTGGCGCAGGGAACCGAAGCCGACGGGGCGGCCATCGTGGTGGGCGGCCTGCGCCGCGGTCACGGCGGGATCGAACAGCCGCTGCGGGCGCTGGCGGAGCTGCACACCCAAGGGGTCCCGATCCCATGGCAGCGGGTGTTCGCGGCCTCGGACACGCGCAGGGTGGACCTTCCGACGTACGCGTTCGAACACCGCAGCTACTGGCTGGACGAACACGACGACGCGATCCCGGCCGGCAGCGGCGCTTCGTGGCGCGAGGACGTGATGGCGCTCCCCGAACCCGAGCGTCTTGGTTCATTGGTCGCACTTGTCACGGAGGAGGCCGCGGCCTTGCTCGGCCGGCCCGTGGACGGCGTGCGCCCCGACCTGACGCTGCGCGAACAGGGTTTCGACTCCCTCATGGTGGTCGAGCTGCGCAACCGGCTCAGCGCGCGGACACTGATCCCGCTGCCCACCGTGCTCGCCTTCGACTACCCCACACCGCAGGCGATCGCGACACTGCTGCTGACGCACGCCGGTGCGCAGTACGCGCAGGACGAGGCCCCGGAAGTCCCGCCCGCCGTCGCCGCGGTGTCTCGGCCGCCCGACGATGACGATCCCGTCGTCATCGTGTCCATGGCCTGCCGGCTTCCGGACGGAATCGACACGCCCGAAGCGTTCTGGGACCTGCTCGTCGACGGCCGCGAAGCCTCCTCCCCGTTCCCGCGGCGCTGGGACGGGTGGGATCTCGGCACGATCGAGGAGGCGGAGCGCGCCGCCACCGGCAGGCGCTTCGAGCGCAAGGGCGGCTTCGTACGCGACGTCGAGGACTTCGACGCCGCGTTCTTCGGGCTCAGCCCGCGTGAGGCGCTGTCCCTGGATCCGCAGCAGCGGCTCGTCCTGGAAGTCGTATGGGAGGCGATCGAGCGGGCCGATCTGCGCACCGCGACCCTCGAAGGCAGCAACACGGGCGTCTACATCGGCGCGATGAGTTCGGATTACGACGTCGCCCGGCGCTGGGACGTCGGGAGCAGCGACGGCTACAAGATCACTGGGAACGGGTCGAGCCTGATCTCCGGGCGGGTGGCCTACACATTTGGCCTGTCCGGGCCGGCGCTCACCATCGACACCGCGTGCAGCTCGTCGCTCGTGGCCCTGCGCCTGGCGTGCGAGGCGCTGCGCAGCGGCGAATGCGACCTGGCGCTCGCCGGCGGAGTGACCGTGATGAGCACCCCGCAGATCTTCGTCGAGTTCAGCCGCCTCAACGGGCTCGCGGCCGACGGCCGCTGCAAGAGCTTCGCCGACGACGCCGACGGGACGAGCTGGGCGGAAGGCTGCGGCGTCCTGGTGCTCAAGCGGCTCTCGGACGCGAGGCGCGACGGTGACCGTGTGCTGGCCGTCGTGCGGGGCACCGCCATGAACCAGGACGGCCGCAGCCAGGGGCTCACCGCCCCGAACGGCCTGGCGCAGCAGCGCGTGCTCCGCAGTGCCCTGGCCGACGGCGGACTGGCCCCGGCCGACATCGACGCCGTCGAAGCGCACGCCACGGGCACCGTGCTCGGCGATCCCATCGAGGCCGGCGCCCTTGCCGCAGTGTTCTCGGGCCGCGTACGACCCTTGCACCTGGGATCGGCCAAATCCAACATCGGCCACGCCCAGGCGGCCTCCGGCGTCATCGGCGTCATCAAGATGGTGCTGGCGCTCCAGCACGAGTGGCTGCCCCGCACGCTCCACGCGGAGAAGCCGAACACCCGGATCGACTGGACCGGCGGCGAACTGGAGCTCCTGCGGAAGCCGAGGCGGTGGCCGCGGACACGGCGGGTGCGTCGCGCCGGCATCAGCTCGTTCGGAATCAGTGGCACGAACACGCACGTCATCATTGAAGAAGCACCGGCGACCGTCGTCGCGGACCGGCCCGGCGACGATCTCGTCCACCCGTTGGTGCTCTCGGGCACCGACGCGGCCGCCCTGCGTGCGCAGGCCCAGCACTGGGCCGAGTGGCTCGACGCGCGGCCCGCCGCGTCGATGCGGGACATCGCCTACACCTCCGCCGTCGGCCGTACGCACTTCGACGCGCGCGCCGTGGTCTTCGCGAGCAACACCTTGGATGCTGCCGAAGCCCTGCGGGCGGTGGAGCCCAGCTCCGGCACGGCGCTGGGGGAGATGGCCTTCGTATTCGGCGGTCAGGACGCGCAGCCGCCAGGAATGAACAGTCAACTGCTGGAGCAGAGCGCGGTGTTCCGCGAAACCGTGGCGGAGTGCGACGCGGCCCTCTCGCCGTTGACCGGCTGGTCCGTGCTGAAGGTGCTGCGCGGCGAGGAGGACGTGAGCGGACCGGATGTGCTGCCGTGCACGCTGTTCGCGACCTACCTCGGACTCGCGGCGCTGTGGCGCAGCTGGGGTGTGGAGCCCGCGGCGGTGGTGGGCGACGCGCAGGGCGAGGTCGCCGCCGCCGTGGTGAGCGGGGCGTTGACCTTGGAGGACGGCGCCCGCGTCATCGCCCTTCGGGCTCGCGCGCGCTCGGGGGACGCGGTCGGCGGTGCGATGCCGGGGATTGTCCCTGCCCGGACTTCCATCCCCTTCTACTCTCGCCTGACGGGCGAGGTCGTGCCGGGCCCGGAGCTCGGCGGCGACTACTGGGTCCGCGACCTGCCGGCGCCGGAGCCCAAGGGGCTCGACCGTGCGCTGGAACGGCTGCGCGGTGAGGGCTTCGGAGCGTTCGTCGAGGTCGGCCCGGCCTCCGAAGGCGGCTCGGGCGGCGTGGACCAGCTCTGGCGAACGGCCGCCACGTTGTTCGAGCGGGGCTTCCCCCTGGACTGGGAGCGAGTCCTCGGGTCCCGTGGCGCCGGGAAGGTCGACGTCCCGACGTACGCGTTCCAACGTCGGCGCTTCTGGCTCGGCGAGCTTCCGGCCGGGCCCGTCGCGGTGACGGCTGGTCGGTCTGCGGACGATTACCCGTGGTTCGACGCGGTCACGACTCTCGCCGGCGGCGGCGGTCACCTGTTCACCGGCCGGCTGTCGCTCGACGATGGCCCGTGGCTGGCCGATCATGTCGTCGGCGGGCAGGTCTACGTGCCGGGCGCGGGCTTGGTCGACGCTGCGCTGTTCGCCGCCCGGACCGCAGGAGCCGACGCCGTGGCAGACCTGACGCTGCTGGAGCCGGTCGTCCTCCTTCCGGGCCGCGCGCTGCGGATCCAGGCCACCGTCGGCGATCCGGACGCGCACGGACGACGCCCCTTCGCGTTCTACAGCCAACCCGAGGACACGGACGAGCCGCTGACCTGGCAGCAGCACGTGACCGGAGAGTGCGTGACCCGCGCGCGCGTCGGCGGCGCGTTGCCGCCGGACATCGACAACTGGCCGGTGCCCGAAGCCCGGGCCCTCGACATCGAAGCCTTCTACGGACGCGCCCTCGCGAACGGGCTCGACTACGGCCTGGCTTTCCGAGGACTGCGCGAACTCACCTCCCGCGACGGCGTCTACTACGCGCGGGTATCCCTCCCGGACGCGCTGGATCCGGCCGGCCACGGCCTGCATCCGTCGCTGTTCGACGCGGCACTGCAGGTCGTCGTCGCCGGTCTGATGGAGGCGGGTGCGGCCCCTGGGCCGCTCGTCCCGTTCATCTGGTCGGACGTCGAGCTGTTCCGCGCCGCAGGCAGAGAACTGACGGTGCGCGTGTCGTTCGAATCCGGCGGGAACGAGGACCTCGCGCCTGCCACCGTATGGCTGGCCGATCCGGTAGGCCACCCGGTGGCCCGGATCGGCAGGCTGAAGTTCCAGCGCGGCAGGCGTCGCGGACACCCGTTCGCCGAGCACCTCTACCGCGTCGGCTTCGAACCCGTACACCACGTGGCCGAAACCTCCGATCCTGCGGGCACCCTTGTGGTCGGCGACGCCGAGCTGGCCGCGGGGCTCGGCGCCGACGTCGTACCCGACCTGGACGCCCTCGTGAAGCGGCTCGATGCCCGGGCGGATACGCCTCGACGACTGCTGTTCGCGCTGCCTGACCGCGCGTCCGGTCAGTGGCACGACGCGGAACGGAGCGCCGCCGAAGCGCTGCGGACGCTTCAGGTGTGCCTCGGCGATGCCCGGCTCCAGAGCGCGGAGCTCGTCTGGATCACGCGTGACGCAGTGTCATCGAGCCCTGGTGATCAGGTGGAGAACTGGGCCCATGCCGCCGTGTGGGGCATGGTGCGCACGGCCCGCACGGAACAACCTGAGCGCGTCCTGCGCCTGATCGACCTCGATCCCGGTGCCCCGGACTTCCGGCTCCTGGCCCGCGTGATCGAGACCGGCGGCGAGCCGGAGTGCGTGCTGCGCGGCGAGACCGCCCACGTGCCACGAGCAAGGCCGACCGTCGAGGAGGTCGACGCGCTCGTCCTGCCGGACGAAGGCAGCTGGCACCTGCATCAGCGGGAGGACGATCAGCTGGACGTCATCGCCGCCACGCACGACGAGGGCGCGCCGGAGCCGGTCGCGCCGGGGGAAGTCCGCGTCGAGGTGCGCGCCGCCGGGGTGAGCCCGGGGCACGCACAGGTGCTGGAGTTCGCGGGGATCGTCATGGAGGTCGCCAGCGGCGTCACCTCCGTACACGCGGGCGACCAGGTCATGGGCAGTGCGGCAGCCGCGCTCGGCAACCAGATCGGTGTGGACGCTGCCACCCTCAGGCCGATGCCCACGAACCTCACCTTCGCGCAGGCGGCCGCTGACGCGTCCGCCCCCGATGCGAGGCAGGACAAGGGGTCGTTCACCGCCTTCGACGTACGCGACGCGCCGTACGCCCTGCGCCACGCGCAGCAGAACGCCGCGCACAAGGCTGGGCATAAGACCGTGCTGACCTTGCCACGCGCCCTCGACCCGGACGGCACGGTGCTGATCACCGGCGGTCTCGGCGAGCTCGGTAGCGCGCTCGCCGCACACCTGGTCCGCGCGCACGGAGCGCGGCGGCTCGTGCTGCTGTCGCGGCGCGGTGGCAACACCCCCGAGGCCGGTTCGTTCGTGCGGGAGCTCGAAGCCGCAGGCGCCGAGAGGGTGGACCTGGTCGCGGGCGACGCCGCGGACCGGGCCGCATTGGCCGCGGCACTGGAAGGGATCCACCCGAGCCATCCCCTCACGGCCGTGTTCCACCTCGCCGGCGTGCTCGACGACGGCCTGGTGGAGGGCTTCACCGCAGAGCGGCTGCACCGGGTGATGGCACCCAAGGTCCAGGGCGCGCGCCTGCTGGACGAGTTGACCGAGCGGCTGGACCTGGCCGCGTTCGTCCTCTTCTCCTCGGCGGCCGGAACGCTGGGCACCGCGGGACAGAGCGGGTACGCCGCGGCGAACGCGACGCTGGACGCCCTGGCGGCGAACCGACGCAAGCGGGGCCTTGCCGGACTCAGCCTCGCTTTCGGGCTCTGGGAACAGGCCGGAGTGGGCATGACCGCGCACCTAGGCAAGGCCGAGCTGGGACGCCTGCGGCGTCAGGGGATCGGTGCCCTGACCTTGACCGAGGGCCTGAATGCCCTGGATGTCGCACTCGCGCGGCCCGAGACCCAGCTGCTGCCCGTACGCCTGGAACTGGCATCGTTGCGACACGCGCTCGGCGATGCGGAAGCGCCTCCCTTGCTGCGTGACATGCTGCAGCGCACAACTGAAGGCCACAGAGCCGAAGTTATGGAGCCCGCACAGTCGCTCGATACGCGGATGGCGGACGCCTCCGAAGCCGAACGGCCGGCTCTGCTGCTGGACCTCGTCCGCAGCGAAGTCGCCGACGTGCTCGGCCTGCCCGGACCCGACAGCGTGCCGGCCGACAGAGCACTGCGTTCCCTCGGAATCGACTCGCTCACCATGGTCCAGTTGCGCAAGCGCCTCGCCAAACGGCTGAACACCACGCTGCCCGCCACCCTGGTGTTCGACTACCCGACCGCCGAGGCCATCGCCGGGCTCCTGCTCCACGACGCCACCACCCTGAGAGGGAACGAGAAGTGAAGACAGAGGCCCTGTTCATCGCGGGTACCGCAACCTACCTGCCCCCGGCGACCAAGGTCGAACAGGCCGTCGCCGACGGCCGGTTCGACGCCCAGGACGCCGAGGACACGCAGCTCGAGTCGGTCTGCGAGGCCACGGACGAAGCTCCCCCCGAGATGGCGGTGGCCGCTGCCAGAGAGGCTCTGGAAAGGTCGGGTCACCGGGCCGAGGACATCGCGCTGCTGCTGCACGCCTGCGTGTACTTCCAAGGCCTCGAGCTCTACCCCACGGCTTCCTACATCCACCGCGAAGTGCTCGGGGACCACTCGGCGCTCGCCTTCGAGGTCAAGAACGCCTCCAACGGCTGCATGACCGCGTTGGACATCGCGGCGCGTTCCCTCTCGGCCACCGACGACGTGGCGGCGCTGGTGACCACCGCCGACAAGGTCAGCCGGCCGGCGATCGACCGCTGGAACAGCGACATCGGCATCGTCCCCGGTGACGGTGCGTCGGCGATGGTGCTCAGCAAGAGGTCCGGGTTCGCCCAGTTACTGAGCACCTCCACGGTGTCGGATCCCACCCTTGAGCGCCTGCACCGCGGCGACGCGCCCTTCACGCCCCACCACGACCCCACGCTCCCCATCGACCTGCGTCTGCGCAAACTGCAGTACCTGGGAGACGTGGAGCTCGACGAGTTCACCCGCCGCTTCCGGGCCGGCCTCAGCGACTGCGTCGATCGAGCCCTGCACGACGCGGACATACGTCTGGGCGACGTCGCCCGGTTCGTCGTTCCGCACTTCGGACGCATCGTGCTGCAGCGCGAGGTCCTCACCGCACTCGACATCGGCCTCGATCTCACGACCTGGTCCTGGGGTCGCACCGTCGGTCACCTCGGCGCGGGCGACCAGATCGCCGGACTCGACCACCTCGTGCGGGAGCGCGCCGTGGACGTCGGCGACCTCTGCCTGCTGCTCGGCGTCGGCGCCGGCTTCACCTGGACGTGCGCCGTGGTCCGGATCACCGAGCTTCCCGAATGGCCGGCGCCGCCGGCCGGATTCGGCCTCGGGGGTGGGCGGATCTGATGCGCTGCTACGTGTTCCCGGGGCAGGGCACCCAGAAGAAGGGGATGGGACGAAACCTGTTCGGACGGTTCCCCGACCTCCCTCGCCGGGCCGACCGGGTACTCGGATACCCGATCGAAGAGCTCTGTCTGGGAAATCCGGAACGACGGCTGTCCGAGACCGTGTACGCGCAGCCCGCGATCTATGTCGTCAACGCGCTGCACTGGTCAGCGGCGCAGGAGGACCTGCCACCCGCGGATTTCTTCGCGGGCCACAGCCTCGGCGAGTACAGCGCACTGTTCGCGGCCGGCGCCTTCGACTTCGAAACCGGCCTGACGCTGGTGCAACGCCGTGCGGAACTGATGGGCCAGGTCAGCGGCGGTGCGATGGCCGCGGTCATCGGTCTCTCCGAGCAGATCGTCGAGGAGACCCTGAAGCAGCACGATGCCACGGGCGTCGTCATCGCCAACTACAACGCGCCCGAACAGTTCGTACTCTCGGGCAGCCACGAGGAACTGGCCCGGATCAAGTCGGTCTTCGAGAAGGTGGAGGGTGTCCGAGGCTTCGTCCCGGTCAGAGTCAGCGGACCCTTCCACGCGCCGGCGATGGCCCCGGCCGCCGCGCGCTTCCGCACCCTGCTGGCCTCTGTCGACCTGGGCGAACTGCGGACACCGGTCATCTCCAACGTGACCGGCCGGCCGTTCGGCCCCGATGTGCAGGAAGTCCGCGCATTGCTCGCCGAGCAGATCGCCAAGCCCGTCCGCTGGACCGACTGCATCCGGTATCTGCGGGATGCGGGCGTGTCGGCCTTCACGGAACTGGGCGAATCGAAGGTGCTCACCTCGCTCATCGACCGGATCACCACGCAGGAGCCCGCGCCCGACCTACGCCGAGACCTGATCGAGCGCATCAAGCGCGAGATCCTCCAGCCGGAGATCGGCGACGAGGCGCTGGGCTTCGACGAGGACGCGTCGTTCCGGCAGCTCGGCCTGAACTCCATCATCTACGTGCGCCTGGCCCGCCGGGCCGGGACGGTCCTCGGCGTTCCGATCAAGCCGGACGTCATCTTCCAGCACCGTTCCTGCGCCGCCCTGGCGGACTACCTCCTGACCCGCGACGACGTCGCCGGGGCCGCAGCGCCCGAGGCCCGGCCCGCGCCTCTGCGTGAATACCAGGACGAACGGGTGACGGCCCTGCTGCGCGATTGCGCGAACGGGACCCTCGGCGTGGACCGGACCATCGAGGCGATCCGCGCCCTCGCTTGACGAGCGCCGAATGCGCCACCACTTCGTCCTGCCGTAGAGGAAGCGCACGAACCCGGCCTCGCCGCCCCGCCGTCCAACCTCGGTATCCAGCCGGCGGAGGCGGGCCGACGGGACGACGGGTGGAAGATCCGAACGATGGGACTGGGCCACCCCTGTGGTCTGGCTGTGGACCTGTCGCAGGTCGGCAATCTCCTTGCACCGCGAACTGATGGCCATGCGGCAGTCCGCAGACCTCCCACCGGGCTCGGGCACCCCTCGGGCCGGGTCGGTTTGCCGGGAGGTCAGAATGTAGAACACTTGGTGGTGAAGGCGATCGCGATCAGAGGCAGCCATGTTCTCTCGTTCCGAGCACCAGTCCCCTGCGGATGCGGCCTCGCTACGAGCGCCTCATGTGACGCGTTCGGCCGCGCTGACACTCGCCGTCCTCGCCGCCCTGGTCGCCGTGGTCCGCGCTGTCGGCGGCCAAGGGGAACCCTGGCAGGCGGAGGGTTGGACAACCGTCTTCGAGGGCCCCGCCGAGTGGTTCATGCAGTTCATCGAGGGCGCTTCTCGCCTGGTGAAGGGGGGCAGCGACGGCGCCTCGTTCAGCGCGAGGCTCGGTTGTCTGCTGCTTCTCATCCTCCTGTTCGTGGCGCTCCGGCGCTGGATGCTCATGTACTACGCCCACAAGCCGGGGGCCGTGGACGTGAAGAAGCTCGTCTCCTCCGCCCCGGGGATGGAGCAGCAACTGGAGGGGCTGAGCGCGCAGTTGCGCAAGCAGCTGTCGGAGACGAACCTCTACCCCCCGACCGCGCTGCCCGCGGAGGCACCGGCCGACAACTTCCTCGATCTGCTCGGGGACGTCGACCTCGAACCCAAGAAGCTGGGCACCAGCCTGCTCCGCCTCTTCAGCCGCCTGCGACCGAAGATCGCCTACACGGTTCGCGGAGTCCTCCGGCTCCGGGAGCAGGAGCCCGGTTTCGGCATCACCGTCACCGTCACCTCCTACGCGATCCGGGGCAGCCGCACGGAATCGATCTGGAGTCGGTCATGGGAGGACGCGATACAGGAGGCGGGATACTGGGTGATGGCAACGCTGGTGCCGGTCACCCGGGCCGGCCGGCGTCCCCCTTGGCAGGAGTGGTGCGGCCGGGACCTGCCGCCCGAGCTGTTCGCCGCCTGCCAGCAGGCCCGGGAGCTCAGCGGGCAGCGGAAGTTCGACGACGCGCTGGAGAGCTACTACGAGGCGTTGCGGTTCGACCCGACCAACCTCTACCTCCGCACGCAGATCGCCGGGATACAGGAGCAGCTCTGGCTCCACCTCGACGCCCTGGAGACCTACTACGGAGCCCTCCGCCTGGACGGCCGGAACAGCGCGCAGCGCAACGCGCGGACAGGGATGCGCTCCTGGGACCCGCGCCGGACCCTGCGTCATCGCTACGGCTGGTGGCGGGGCGGTGTCCTGGAAGCGCGCTTCCGCTACGCCGTCGTCCTCGGGGTGGCGGAGCGGACCGCCGATCAGTGGTGCAAGGGCGACGATCCGCCGTGCCCGCGGCGGACGCACGCCCGGAAGCAGATCCGGCAGGCCCTCGCCCCCGCCCTCGCCGCACGGCACTGGCGTGCCTTCACGGGGCTCAAGCCGCCCGGCCGGGCCGAGCCCTTCGGGCCGGACCAGGAAGGACCCGTCAGGGAGTGGCTGGAGACGGAACTCGGAGAGCGGCGACGGCGGTATCCGACCGTCCGTGAGATCTTTCAGCTCGCCTGCAAGGAGGAGATGCAGCAACTCGCCGCGGACTATCCCCGCATGATCCGCCTCCGGCACCCGTTCGTCCGGGCTCACGGAACACTCACCCGGACCTCCCTGCGGCTCAACCGGGATGTATGGGCGCCCCTGCGGCTGGCCTGGGCCCACGAGGACGCGGGGAGCGACCGCATGGAGCTTCTGGAGAACCCCCTGTCCTGGCCCTCCTCCGCGGACACGCTCGCGCGCGGGATCAGGAGCGCCAGGGGCGGCCTCCGCGGGGTGCACCGATGGCTGTCCCCGGGCTGGCGCCTGTGGCAGGACAACTACAACGCCGCGTGTGTGTACGCGGTGGCGATGAACGGAACCCGGGGGCAGTCGGGAAGCCAGGAACGCCGAGCCCTCGCCGACCTGGCAGTGGACGAACTCGAGGGCGTGGGGCACGCCGATGTGAGCGGCTTCCATCCGGTCACCCGGTCGTGGCTGCTCATCGAGGACCCGGACATGGAGAAACTGCGCCAGGAGAGCCGCTTCATCCGTTTCGAACGGGAGACCTACCCGCACGCCGCGCCGGACCGTCATCGGCCCGAACGCCCTCTGAGGCCGGAGATGAAGGCCTACGGCAGGCAGCTGCTGAGCGGATGCGCGGCGGTCATGGAACACACCTGGCGCCTGCGTCGCGGGCAGCTTCCCGCCGAGCCGTACGTGCTGAGCGAGTGGTTCGTCGGCGAGGCCGAGCTCTGGCGGTGCGTCGAACGCATCGCCTCGAACCAGGGACGCAACTGGCGCGACCGCGAGCGACTCCTGCAACGCGTCAGGGAGGTCGCCGACAGGAGGCTGCTGGTCAGGTGCGGGCTTCCGTCGAGGCTGCCCGAGATGGACGACCTGCTGGACGAAGCGGCCTGGGACACGGTCGACGGCGTGCAGGAGAGGATCAGAAGTTTCGAGGAGACTTTCGAGAAGCGCCTCTCGGCGTTGAGCCTTGCCGTGGCGGTGGGCGCGAACGGCTCGGCCAACCGCCTCTCCCCGATCCGCCTGAGCACCCAGTGGCTGGCCGCCGTGCGGCAGAACGGCGCTTCTGCGGCCGTCGTCAAGCAGGCCGCTGCCCAGCAGGCATGCTCGGACTACGAGACCGCCTGGCGGGCCGTACGCGATCTTCTCGACCCCGATCAGAGCGCCACGGCACTCTCCGACGCACTCCAGCGCTTCCACGTGCCACAGGGCATGTACTCGCTCTGAGACCGGAACGGGTACGCATGGGAGAATGACCCCGTGACGCTGGAGGACCTCGTCCGGCTGCGCCGGGCCCGTGACCGGATGGACCGCGACTACGCGGAGCCGCTGGACGTTCCGGCGCTGGCGCGCGGCGCTCTCATGTCGCCCGGCCACTTCTCCCGCAGCTTCCGTGCCGCGTACGGCGAGACACCGTACAGCTACCTCATGACCCGCCGCATCGAACGGGCCAAGGCGTTGCTGCGCCGCGGGGACCTGTCGGTGACGGAGGTCTGCTTCGCGGTCGGGTGTACGTCGCTGGGGTCGTTCAGCTCCCGCTTCACCGAGCTGGTCGGCGAGAGCCCCAGCGCCTACCGGGCGCGACCGCACGAGGAGGGCGCCGCCATCCCGGCCTGTGTCGCCAAGATCCACACGCGACCGGTCAGGAATGGAGAAGCAAAAGGGGCACCCCCGCCCGTAGCGTGAAGCACATGGAAATCAAGCTCGCACAGACCTTCATCGCCGTCGACGACCACGACAAGGCGCTCACCTTCTACCGGGACGTTCTCGGCCTGGAGGTACGCAACGACGTCGGGTTCGAGGGGATGCGCTGGGTGACGGTCGGCTCCCCGGCGCAGCCGGACGTGGAGATCGTCCTCGAACCGCCGCTCGCCGACCCGAACGCCCCGGCCGCCGACCGGCAGGCCATGGCCGAGCTGCTGGCCAAGGGCCTGCTGCGCGGCGTGATCTTCTCCACCGACGACGTCGACGCGACCTTCGAGCGCATCCGCGCCGCGGGCGGCGAGGTGCTCCAGGAGCCGATCGACCAGCCGTACGGCGTCCGTGACTGCGCCTTCCGCGACCCGGCCGGCAACATGCTGCGCTTCAACCAGCCGCGTAAGCACTGACCTCGCCGAAGGACCGGTTCCGCTGCCGGGCGGGACCGGGGCCACGAGAATGAGACCTGCTGTCCGAAGCCGGCGAGACCGAGCCGGGGCCGCCGCGGACGTGCGTGAGCGGCGGCCCCGCGCAACAGATGGAGAGACGATGAGCAAGGCCGAGAGAACCGGATCGCGGACGCCTGCGCCGCCGATCGCCGACAGCCACGAAGTCATCCGAGTGCACGGGGCGCGCGAGAACAACCTCAAGGATGTCGACATCGAGATCCCGAAGCGCCGGCTGACGGTGTTCACCGGGGTCTCCGGCTCGGGCAAGAGTTCTCTGGTGTTCAACACGATCGCCGCGGAGTCGCAGCGGCTGATCAACGAGACCTACAGCGCCTTCGTGCAGGGCTTCATGCCGACGCAGGCCCGGCCCGAGGTCGACGTACTCGAAGGGCTGACGACGGCGATCATCGTCGACCAGCAGCGGCTGGGCGCCGACCCCCGCTCCACGGTCGGCACCGCCACCGACGCCAACGCCATGCTGCGCATCCTCTTCAGCCGGCTCGGCAAGCCCCACATCGGCTCTCCGAACGCCTTCTCCTTCAACGTCGCCTCCATCAAGGCCAGCGGCGCGATCACCGTCGAGCGGGGCGCCGGGACGAAGACGGAGAAGCAGACCTACACCCGTACCGGCGGCATGTGCGTCCGCTGCGAAGGCCGGGGCACGGTCTCCGACATCGACCTCACCCAGCTGTACGACGACACCAAGTCGATCGCCGAGGGCGCGTTCACCATCCCCGGCTGGAAGTCGGACAGCTGGTGGACGGTACGGACCTACGCCGAGTCGGGCTTCCTCGACCCGGACAAGCCGATCCGCAAGTACACCAAGAAGGAGATGCAGGACTTCCTCTACCGGGAACCGACCAAGGTGAAGGTCGAGGGCGTCAACCTCACCTTCGAGGGGCTGATCCCCAAGATCCAGAAGTCGTTCCTCTCCAAGGACAAGGAGGCGATGCAGCCGCACATCCGCGCCTTCGTGGAGCGCGCGGTCACCTTCACCACCTGTCCCGAGTGCGAGGGCACCCGCCTCAGCGAGGGCGCCCGGTCCTCGAAGATCAAGAAGATCTCCATCGCCGACGCCTGCGCCATGCAGATCAGCGACCTGGCCGACTGGGTCCGCGAGCTGGACGAGCCCTCGGTGGCGCCCCTGCTCGGCGCACTGCTGGGCACCCTCGAATCGTTCGTGGAGATCGGCCTCGGCTACCTCTCCCTCGACCGGCCCTCGGGCACGCTGTCGGGCGGTGAGGCGCAGCGCGTCAAGATGATCCGCCACCTCGGGTCCAGCCTGACGGATGTGACGTACGTCTTCGACGAGCCCACCATCGGACTGCACCCGCACGACATCCAGCGGATGAACGACCTGCTCCTGCGGCTGCGGGACAAGGGCAACACCGTGCTCGTCGTCGAGCACAAGCCGGAGGCGATCGCCATCGCCGACCATGTCGTCGACCTCGGCCCCGGCGCCGGAAGCGCGGGCGGCACCGTCTGCTTCGAGGGCACGGTGGAAGGGCTGCGGGCCGGCGGCACCCTCACCGGCCGTCACCTGGATGACCGGGCCGTCCTGAAGGAGAAGGTCCGTACGCCCTCCGGCGCGCTGGAGATCCGCGGCGCGTCCGCGCACAACCTGAGGGACGTCGACGTCGACATCCCGCTCGGGGTGCTCTGTGTGGTCACCGGGGTCGCCGGCTCCGGCAAGAGCTCGCTCATCCACGGGTCGATCCCGGCGGGTGAGGACGTGGTCTCGATCGACCAGACCGCGATCCGCGGTTCGCGGCGCAGCAACCCGGCGACGTACACCGGGCTGCTCGAACCGATCCGCAAGGCGTTCGCCAAGGTCAACGGTGTGAAGCCGGCCCTGTTCAGCGCCAACTCCGAGGGCGCCTGCCCCACCTGCAAGGGCGCCGGTGTCATCTACACCGACCTGGCGATGATGGCGGGCATCGCCACCGTCTGCGAGGAGTGCGAGGGCAAGCGGTTCGAGGCCTCGGTGCTCGACCACCACCTCGGCGGCCGAGACATCAGCGAGGTGCTCGCGATGTCGGTGGACGAGGCCGAGAAGTTCTTCGCCGAGGGGGAGGCCCGCGTCCCCGCCGCGCACAGGATCCTCACCCGCCTCTCCGACGTCGGGCTCGGCTACCTCAGCCTCGGCCAGCCGCTCACCACGCTCTCCGGCGGCGAGCGGCAGCGGCTGAAGCTGGCCACCCACATGGGCGAGAAGGGCGGGGTGTACGTCCTCGACGAGCCGACCACCGGTCTGCACCTGGCCGACGTGCAGCAACTCCTCGGGCTGCTCGACCGGCTCGTCGAGTCCGGAAAGTCGGTGATCGTCATCGAGCACCACCAGGCGGTCATGGCGCACGCCGACTGGATCATCGACCTCGGCCCCGGCGCAGGTCACGACGGCGGCCGGATCGTCTTCGAGGGCACCCCGGCCGACCTGGTCGCCGACCGCACCACCCTCACGGGCGAGCACCTCGCGGCGTACGTCGGGGGCTGACGCGGGGGAGCAGCGTACGGGGCCGGGGGAGAGGTCTTCCCCCGGCCCCGGCTTCGTCGTGCTGCTGTCCGGTGTGCCCGCCCGAGGACCAGCCGCGCAGCCCCCGGCCCCGGTGCGTCGTCGGCGAGCCCTCGGCAGCCCGGGTCACCCCCGCGCCAGTGCCCCCGCCAGCAGCACCTGCAGCATCTCGCGCAGGGTGGCGGTGAAGTCCAGCCGCAGGGCCGCCAGTTGCGGGTCGGCCTCATAGGCGGCGAGCATTGCCGCCGACGGCTGCGCATGGGTCCAGATCGCCCCCGTCACCAGCAGGGTTCCAGCAGCCACACGACCCGCCCGGTGGGCGTCCAGCTCGGGTACGCGCTCCCCGATGAGGCGCCCCAGCTCCATCACGTTCGCGATGGCCGCGCGCTTGTACTCGGCCGCCACCTCCGCCGACACGTTCCGCTCCAGCACCGCGGCCTGGGCGCTGATCAGATCGCAGAGCACCGGCCGGGCGGCGAGGGAGTCGGCCAGTACGGCGGCGACCCGGTCGGCCCGTTCGGCGACCGGTGCCGCGTCGTCCACCGCCGCCGCGAACTCCTCCGCCAGGCCCGCCAGCCACTCGCGCTGCGCGCTGCCCAGCAGCTCCAGCAGGACGGCCTCGCGCGATTCGAAGTAGCGCAGCACGTTCGACTTCGCCAGCCCCACGCGGCGGCTCAGTTCGTTCAGGCTCACCTGTGCCACGGGCAGCTCGGTGAGCATCGCCGCCGCGGTGTCGAGGATCGCCTGTCGGCGTACGGCGCGCTGCTCCTCGCTGCGGGCGCGACGGAAAGGCGTCTCTGTCATGACACCACCCTACAGACCCTCGGTCTGTTGTTATCGGACCGGTGGTCTGCTAGCTTCGGAGGAGCAACAGACCGCCGGTCCTTTACGGGGGGTCCGGCCCGCCACCGAAGGAGCCCGCCATGTACGCCGTGCCCGACCTGACCGGAAAACTCGCCGTCGTCACCGGCGCCAACAGCGGCACCGGCAAGGAAGCCGCCCGCCGCCTCGCCGAGGCCGGTGCCCAGGTCGTCCTGGCCGTCCGCACCCCCGCCAAGGGCGAGCAGGCCCGCACCGAGATCCTGGCCGAGCACCCCGGGGCCCGGATCGAGGTCCGCCGCATCGACCTCGCGGACCTGGCCTCCGTCGAGGCGTTTGCGGACGGGCTCATCGCCGACGGCACCCCGCTCGACCTGCTGCTCAACAACGCGGGCGTGATGGCCCCGCCCGCCCGGATGACCACCACCGACGGCTTCGAGCTCCAGTTCGGCAGCAACTTCCTCGGGCCGTTCGCCCTCACCGTCCGTCTGCTCCCGCTGCTCCTGGCCGCCCCCGCACCCCGGGTCGCCACGATGAGCAGCGGAACCGCCACCTACGGCCGGATCCACTTCGACGACCTCCAGTGGGAGCGCCGCCGCTACAGCCCCAACCTGAGCTACGCGCAGTCCAAGCTCGCCGACCTCATGCTGACCCGGCAGCTGGCCGACATCGCCGCCGAGCGCGGCTGGAACCTGCTGAGCACCGGCGCCCACCCCGGCTACACCCGCACCAACCTGCAGACGGCGGGCGCGAGCCTGGGGCGGGACAAGCCCAAGCGCTCCCTGCTCAACTCGTTCACCGTGCTGCCCTCGCAACTCCCCGAGCAGGGCGCGGAACCGCTGCTGTACGCGGCGGCCGACCCCGGGGCCGTCCCCGGCGGCTACTACGGCCCCGGCGGCCGCTTCGGGCTCGTCGGCCCGACCGCCCCGGCGCGCATCACCCGCCGGGCTCTCGACCCCGCCGCCAACGCCCGGCTCTGGGCCACCGCCGAACAGCTGACGGGGGTCTCCCTGCCCGCCGCGGTGTCCTGATCACCGGCCCCGCATGCCCCCATCAGGACGGCCGGTCGCGGTCCAGCCACGACGGGACCTCGGGAACATCCGCGTCCCACGCCCGCGGCGGCTCCGGCGGTACCACCGGGCGGCGCCGCACCGGCGGAGGCGGCTGCACCGGTTCCGGTTCCGGGAGGGCCGGCGGCTCGGGCTCCGGCGCGGCGCTGTCGTAGAGCTGCTCGATCACCGTGAACCTGCAGTGGAAGCTCTGCCAGGCCCCGTCCAGGACCAGCACGAACCCGTCGCTCTCCCGGTAGAGCCTCCGGCGCTTCGGGCTCGTCGGATGCACCGGCCGGTACGTCTCGGCCCGCTGCCGCAGGACCTCCAGGGCCTCCTCGCGCGTGCCGTCCACATGCTCCATGACGCCGGCCGACCAGACCCGGCGCTGCCCGCCGAACCCGAGGTTCTGCTCCACGAGCAGTCCCCATCTGGGCATGATCCCCCCACTTGTCGCTCGTCACCCGAGGCGCTGTCCCGCCCGCGCCCCTGCCCGGCAGGAGCCCGGCGCCGTACCATTGTTCCTGATCTTGTTACGCGTCCTGGCACCGCCCGAGTGCACCGCCCCGGAATTGCACGCCCCCGAGTACACCGCCCGAGTGCACCGCCCCGAGTACACCGCCGAGCCGGAGGTACACGCGGATGAACGACGCCGACCCCGGCCTCTTCGGCCCCCGATCGGTCACCTGGCAGATGCACGGCGACCCGATGATGTGGATCGCGGGCATCCGCGCCCTCTACCTCCAGGCCCTGCACCCGCGCGCCGTGCGCGGCGTGACGCAGAACTCCGACTTCCGCCGCGACGCCTGGGGCCGGCTCCTGCGCACCGCCTCCTTCGTCGGCACCATCACCTACGGCACCACCGCCGCCGCCGAACAGGCGGGCGCCCGGGTCCGGAAGATCCACCGCACCCTCAAGGCCACCGACCCGGCGACCGGGGAGACGTACGGCATCGACGAACCGGCGCTCCTCCTCTGGGTGCACTGCGCCGAGGTCGACTCCTACCTCCAGGTCCAGCGCCGCTCCGGTTTCCCCCTCACCGACGCCCAGGCCGACCGTTACGTCGACGAACACCGCGCCGGAGCCCGTCTCGTCGGCCTCGACCCGGCGCAGGTGCCCGCCACGGCCGCCGCGCTCGCCGCCTACTTCGAGCGGGTGCGCCCCGAACTCGCCCTGGGGCCCGAGGCGGCCGACGTCGACGACTTCCTCCGCAACCCGCCCGTCCACCCCCTGCTCCGCCCGGCGCGCGCCCTCGTCTGGCGGCGCGTGGCAGCACTCGCCTACCAGTCACTGCCCCCGTACGCCCACGCGTTGTACGGCAGACCCGCACCGCCACCGGCCACCGTCGACCGGCGGCTGCGCGCCACCGGGGCCGTACTGCGCGCGATCCCGGACCGGCTGCGCTGGCAGCTGCCACCCGGGCACATTCTCAAGGCCATGGCCCGCCTCGGCCCCGGCAGCCGCCCCGCCGCGTACCGGCTCCGCCGGGAGGCCGCCATACTGGACGGGCCGGGGAGGGCGCAGCGGTAGCAGCGGGGACGACGGGGGCGGGAAGCGGCAGATGGCGGACACCAGGCTGATCCAGAGCCGGTACCGGCTGCTCGATCTGATCGGGCGCGGCGGCATGGGCGAGGTGTGGCGGGCCCGCGACGAGTCGCTGGGCCGCCTGGTCGCCGTCAAATGCCTCAAGCCCATGGGCCCCCAGCACGACCGGGCGTTCACCCGCGTCCTGCGCGAACGCTTCCGCCGCGAGGCCCGGGTCGCCGCCTCCCTCCAGCACCGGGGCATCACCGTCGTCCACGACTTCGGCGAGCACGAGGGCGTCCTCTACCTCGTCATGGAGCTGCTGGACGGGCACAACCTCAGCCAGCTGCTTGAGGGGAACCAGCAGCGTCCGCTCCCCGTCGAACAGGTCGTCGACATCGCCGAGCAGGTCGCCGACGCGCTCGGCTACACCCATCGGCAGGGCATCGTCCACCGGGATCTGAAGCCCGCCAACATCATGCGGCTCACCGACGGCACGGTGAAGATCTGTGACTTCGGCATAGCGCGCCTCGGCCACGACATCGGCGTCACCTCCCGCCTCACCACCACCGGCATCGCCATGGGCACCCCGCACTACATGTCGCCCGAGCAGATCGGCGGGAAGGAGGTCGACCACCGCAGCGACCTCTACTCGCTGGGCTGTGTGCTGTACGAGATCGCCACCGGCGTACCGCCGTTCGACCTGGACGACGCCTGGGCCGTACTCGTGGGACACCGCGACACCCAGCCCGAACCGCTGCGCACCCACCGCGCCGAACTCCCCGGCTTCTTCGACCGGGTCGTCCTGGACCTGCTGGCCAAGGCCCCCGACGAGCGGCCCGCCGACGCGGGCGATCTGCGCCGCCGCATCGTCCTCGGCCGCACCGGCGAGCAGCCGGTGACCGGCCTCGCGTACCCGTCGGCGGCCCTGACCGGCGGGCACCTCGCCCCTCCGCCCGCCGTCCTGCGCCCAACCCCTGAACGCCCGGCCCCTGAACGCCCAACCCCTGAACGCCAGGAGCCCGACCGCCGGGACCGCGAACGCCCGGCCCCCGACCGCCCGGACCCCGAACTGCCCGCCTGGGCAGGGAACATGACCACCGGGCACAAGGCGACCGGCTCCCTGAACCGGGGGATCCACCTCCCCGACCCCGCCGCAGGACTGACCGGCCGGTGGACCACCGCGACGAGCACCGCCACCGCCCCGCAGACCGGCGCCGACGGCTCCACCGGCCTCCCGCACGCCCGGCCCGCCGCCACGCCCGGCCTCCTCGCCGAGCTGGCCGGTCGCCACAGTTCGGGCATCGACCTGGGGCGGCTGGGCCGCTGGGAGGAAGCGGGCGACGTACACCGCGCGGTCGCCGCCCGGCGCGAGAGCGTCCTCGGCCCCGACCACCCCGACACCCTCGCCAGCCGCTACGAGGTCGGCTTCACCCTCAGCCGCACCGGCCGGGCCGCCGACGCGCTGCGCGAATTCGGCCAGGTCGCCGCGGGCCGCGAACGCACCCTGGGCCCCGACCACCCGCAGACACTCGCCGCTCGGCAGGAGACCGCCTACGTCCTCGGGCAGCTCGGCCGCCACTTCGAGGCGCACCAGGTGTACGCGGCGGTCCTCGCCGCCCGGGAACGTTCCATGGGCCCCGACCACCCGGACACCCTGCGCTGCCGCCACAACCTCGCGTTCAACCTCAGCCGGCTCGGGCGGCCCGAGGAGTCGTGGCAGCTGGCCCGCCAGGTCGCCGACGACCGGTCCCGGCTGCTCGGTGCGACCCACCCCGACACCCTCGCCACCCGGTACGAGGTCGCCTACACCCTGGGCCGGCTGGGGCGCTGGGCGGAAGCCCTGGAGACCTACCAGGACGTCGCCCGGGCCCGTGCCGCCACCCTCGGCGCCGACCACCCCGACACCCTCGCCGCCCGCTACGAGGCCGGCATCAGCCTCGGCCGGCTCGGCCGCAGCGCGGAGGCCCTGGAGCTGTACCGGGGCCTGGTCGCCGACCGTACGCGGGTGGGCGGCCCGTCCGACGCCGAGACCTTGCGCGCCCGCCACGGCCTGGGCGTCAACCTGGGGCGGATGGGCCACTGGGAGGAGGCGCTCATCGAGGCGCGCGAGGTGTGCGTGATCCGGGAGGGCACCCTCGGCCCCGACCACCCGGACACCGTGATCAGCCGCCGCGAGGTCGCGGTCGCCCTCGGCTGGCTCGGCCGGTGGCCCGACGCCCTCACCGCCTACCGGCAGGTCGCCGAGGCGCGCGGCCGGGTGCTGGGCCCCGACCACCCGGAGACCCTGGCCGCCCGCCACGACGAGGCGCACTGCCTGGACCGGCTCGGCCGCACCGAGGAGGCCGCCGGGCTGTACCGCACGCTCGCCGCCCACCGCGCTCAGAACGCGCTGCCGCCGCACTGACCACGGTCCCGGCCTGCGGTTACGGGCCCGGGGCCACCTCTGGCCGGGACGCGGCCCCGCATGTTACGAAGGTGCATGCCCGCACCCGAGCCGTCCGCAGCCCAGTCGCCCGCCCACCAGCCGCACGCCCCCACCCGGGGCCGCTACGACGCCGTGATCGTGGGCGGCGGCCACAACGGTCTGGTCGCCGCCGCCTACCTCGCCCGCGCCGGACAGTCCGTCCTCGTCCTGGAACGCCTGGACACCACCGGGGGAGCGGCGGTCTCGACCAGGCCCTTCGCCGGCGTCGACGCCCGCCTCTCGCGCTACTCCTATCTGGTCTCCCTGCTGCCGCGGAAGATCGTCCGCGATCTCGGGCTGGACTTCGCCGTCCGCAAGCGGACCGTCTCCTCCTACACCCCGGTCGTCCGCGAGGGGCGCCCCACCGGGCTGCTCGTCGGCGGCGACCGGACCCGGGAGTCCTTCGCCGCGCTGACCGGCGGAGAGGGGGAGTACGCGGCCTGGCAGCGCTTCTACGCCATGACGCAGCGGGTCGCCGAACGGGTCTTCCCGACCCTGACCGAGCCGCTCCCCGCCCGGGACGCGCTGCGGGCCCGGATCGACGACGCCGAGGCCTGGCGGACCCTGTTCGAGGAGCCCATCGGGGTGGCCGTCGAGCGGAACTTCACCGATGACCTGGTACGCGGCGTGGTGCTGACCGACGCCCTGATCGGCACCTTCGCCGACGCCCACGACACCTCGCTGCTCCAGAACCGGTGCTTCCTCTACCACGTGATCGGCGGCGGAACCGGTGACTGGGACGTCCCCATCGGCGGCATGGGCGCCCTCACCGACGCCCTCGCCCAGGCCGCCCGGTCGGCGGGCGCCGAGATCCGCGTACGGCACGAGGCGACCCGGATCGAGACCGACGGCACCCATGCCGAGGTCACCGTGCGCACACCGGACGGCGAACACGTCGTGGCCGCCCGCCGCGTGCTCGTCAACGCCTCCCCGCAGGCGCTCGCCACCCTCCTGGGTGACACCCCACCGCCGCCCGCCGAGGGCGCCCAGCTCAAGGTGAACATGCTGCTCACCCGGCTCCCTCGCCTCCGGGACCGGTCCGTCGACCCCCGGCAGGCCTTCGCCGGTACGTTCCACATCGCCGAGGGGTACGGGCAGCTGGCCGACGCCTACCGGGACGCGGCGGCCGGCCGGCTCCCCGCCGCCCCGCCGTCCGAGATCTACTGCCACTCGCTGACCGACCCCTCGATCCTCGGCCCCGACCTCGCCGCGCGCGGCTACCAGACCCTGACCCTCTTCGGCCTGCACACCCCGGCCCGGCTCTTCGCCGCCGACAACGACGCCACCCGCGCCGCCCTGCTCAAGGCCACCCTCGCCGAACTCGACGCCCACCTGGAGGAGCCGGTCACCGACTGCCTGGCCCTCGACGAGAACGGCGAACCCTGCATCGAGGCCAAGACCCCGCTCGACCTCGAACGCGATCTGCGCCTGCCCGGCGGCCACATCTTCCACCGCGACCTCTCCTTCCCGTACGAGAGCGACACCACCGGGCGGTGGGGCGTGGAGACCGCCCACGCCAACGTCCTGCTCTGCGGGGCGGGTGCGGTACGTGGCGGCGGGGTCAGCGGGGTGCCCGGCCACAACGCGGCGATGGCGGTTCTGGGTTAGCCATTACCGCAGGTACCGGCGTTCGACGGTGGCGGCGATGGCCGTGTGGCCCGCGGGCCCCGGGTGCAGCCCGTCGCCGCTGTCGTACGCGGGCAGCAGCCGGGAGGGACGGTCCGGGTCGCGCAGCGCCGCGTCGAAGTCGGCGACGGCATCGAAGATCCGCCCGGTGCGCACGGCCTCGTTGACCTGCCGGCGTACCGCGTCCTGCTCCGGTGTCCAGCGCGTCCACCCCTCGAAGGGCCCGATGGTGGCACCCACCACCCGCAGCCCGGCGGACCGGGCGCGCAGGGCGAGTTGGCGGTACGCGGCCACCATCCGCGACGGGTCGCGCTCGACCGGCACATGGTGCAGGTCATTGACGCCCAGGTGCACCAGGACCGTCCGCAGCCCCGGCAGCGACAGCACGTCCCGGTCGAAGCGGGCCTGCGCGCCCGGCCCGTTGCGGTCGCTGTCGAGCAGCAGCCGGTTGCCGCTGATGCCGAGGTTGGCGACGGCGGCCCCGGGCAGTCTGCGGGCCAGCTGGTCGGGCCAGCGGAGGTCCGCGTCGTCGGGCGTGCCGGTGCCCTCGGCGATGGAGTCGCCCAGCACGGCGAGGACCGGGCCGCGCGCCCCGGTCGTCTCGACCCCGGTGAGGAGGAGGACGGACCGGGTCCGGACCCCGTCGACCGTGTGCCAGGCATGGGTGTTGCGGTGGAAGGACAGCGGGCCGGTGGGGCCCGGCAGCCGCGTCTCGACGGTCAGCAGGGACCCGTCCTCCACCCGCAGCCCCTCCACCGGGTCGCTGGTCAGGGAGGCGCCCGCCGCCAGCCACTCCTGCGGCCGGCCGTCGAAGGTGACCGGGTGGCCGTCGGCGGTCACCGGACCCACCAGCACCGGCGCGGTCCCGAAGGCGTGCCCGTACCGCACTCTGACCTGCCCGCCCGCCGAGAGCCGCAGCCGCGCGGTGCAGAGCCCGCCGGTGAGACCGGCGGCCGCGACCGGGTCGGCCGCCGTGGGCGCGGTCTGCGCGGTGGCCCAGGAGGTGGCCCAGGGAGTGTCCGGGCGTGGGCGGTCCGGCGCGGTGTGCGGGGCCGCCGACGCGTCCGGGGCGGCGGTGAGGGCCGCCGTGATCCCGGCCGCCGCCGCGTACAGCAGACCTCGCCTCGCCGTTACGGGGACCCGGCCGGTCACCGGGAGAGCGCCGGGGCGGAGGGGGCGGTGCGCCGAACGCTGCTCATGGTGTGTGCCTCCTGGAATCGGCCACGGGGAACGGGCGGGCCGAGCGGCTCGCGTACGGCCCGTGCCATCCAACGGCCCCCGGATGAACCGGTGGTGACGTCGTCCCGCACCGGGCGCGACGCCATTGTGGAGGCAGCGTCCGGCGGGAGCCGGCCCACCACGCGCGGCGCCGCCCGCCCCGCCGCTCAGTCGGCCGACAGGACCCAGCCCGTCGCCCCGATCCGTCCCGCGTCCCGGGGCCTGGCGGAGTCGAAGACCGTGACCCCGCCGTCCCGCACCCGGAGGGAGTCCACGTACGCGCCACGCCCCACGTACAGCTGGTCCGTGGTGTACCGCCACCGCAGCTGGACGTTCCTGCCGCGCCAGGCCGACAGGTCCGCCTCCAGCCGGTGCCACACCCGCCCCGACCAGCCGGAGACCCAGCCCTCCGGGTGAGGTCGCGGGTCCGGGCGGTGGTGGCCCGAGTCGGCGCCCACGGTGGTGAAGGGCACCGGCTGCCACTCCTGGCCCGCCGACGCCTCCAGCACTAGCCGGTCGGAGCCGGGTTCGGTGTCCCACCACAGGGCGCACTCCAGCCGGGAGCGGTCGGACTTCAGGCGCAGGGCGGGCAGGGCCAGCGTGGCGCTCGACGCGCTCGCCATCCCGGAGAACCAGGCCGTACGGCCCCGCTCCGGCCGGACCGGGACGGCCCGGGCCAGCTGGTTGGCGGTCGCCACCCGGGGCGCGCTGCCCGAGCGCCAGCTCCGTACGGGATGGACGGAGTTGCCCAGCACGACGAGGAAGGTGTCGGTCGACGGGTCGAGCACCAGGCTGGTCCCGGTGAATCCGGTGTGGCCCGCCGTGCGCGGGGTGGCCATCGCGCCCATGTACCAGTGCTGGTAGAGCTCGAAGCCGAGGCCGTGCTCATCGCCCGGGAACGCGGTGTTGAAGTCCGTGAAGAGGAGGTCGACGGAGTCCTCGGAGAGGATGCGGGAGCGGCCGTAGACGCCCCCGTTGAGGAGGGTGCGGGCGAGGACCGCCAGGTCCCAGGCGCAGGAGAACACCCCGGCGTGGCCCGCCACCCCGTCGAAGCTGTAGGCGTTCTCGTCGTGCACCTCGCCCCGGACCAGGCCGCGTTCGAGTCCGGACCACGGCAGCCGGGCGTCCTCGGTGGCCGCGATCTTCGGTTTCCAGGAGGCCGGTGGGTTGTAGCGGGTGCGGTGCATCCCGAGCGGAGCAGTGATCTCGTCCCGGAGCAGGGCATCCAAGGTGCGACCGGTGATCCGTTCCAGGATCAGTTGCAGCGAGATCAGGTTGAGGTCGGAGTAGAGGTAGGCGCTGCCCGGGGTGGACGCCGGGACCTCGTTCCAGAGCATCCGGAGCTTCCCCTCCCGGGTCGGCTCCTTGTAGAGCGGGATCCAGGACCGGAAGCCGGAGGTGTGCGTGAGCAGCTGACGGACCGTGATGTCCTGCTTCCCGCCACCTGCGAAGTCCGGGAGGTACGAGGCCACGGCCGCCTCCAGCTCCAGCGCGCCGCGCTCGATCTGCTGGACCGCCAGGATCGAGGTGAACAGCTTGGAGATCGAGGCCAGGTCGAAGACGGTGTCCTCGGCCATCGCGATCTGCCGGTCCGCCGGGAGCTCCACCCCGGTGTCCGTCGTCTCGTCGTACGCCGAGTAGCGCACCGCCTTGCCGATCGCCCGGTGCAGCGCCACCGTCCCGCCCCGCCCGGCGAGCAGCACCGCGCCCGCGTACCAGGGGTGCTTGGGCGAGTCGGCGAGGTAGCCCTCCGCCTCCCGGACCAGCTGGTCCAGCGGCCCCTGGAGCAGCCCCGCGCGCACCGCACTGCCGCGCCGCAGCGTGGGCCGGTGCGTGGGCGGGTGGGCTCCTGATGCCATGCTCGCTCCCGTCTCCGCCGTCACCGGGCCCCTGCCCGGCCGGCCTTGTTCGGCGGCCCCGGCCAGGGGGATCGGCGCCAGGGCCAGTGCGCCGCCCAGCGCCAGTATCCCGCCGCCCAGCCTCCGGCGGCCGATGCCGCTCCCGGTGGCGTCGCCCTGAGTGGCCCCGCCCACTGCCGCGTCCTCGTTCTCCGCCGCGTACCCGGTCATCCGCAACTCCTTCCCGTGCCCGGAGCCGGCCCACCGGGACGGCCCCGCGTGAGCACCCCGGCGCGAAAGTAACTTCCGAAATATCGCCGAGCAGTGAAAGTTCCTGCCGCCGCCGAGGTTACTGTCGCCCCCGCCGTCCCGGATGCCTCCGGGGCCGCAAAGAATCTGACACTGCATCAGAAAATCTCTTCCCTCGGCTGTCCGGCTGCGGCATCCTGCCGCCCATGGAGACGGAGCTGAGCAGAGAACTGGGCATCGAGCACGCCATCTTCGGCTTCACGCCGTTCCCCGCCGTCGCGGCCGCCATCAGCAGAGCCGGTGGACTGGGGGTGCTCGGCGCGGTCCGCTACACCGACCCGCAGGAGCTGGCCCGCGACCTCGACCTGCTGGACGGGCTCGCCGACGGCAAGCCCTACGGCCTCGATGTCGTCATGCCGGCCAAGAAGGTCGAAGGGGTCACCGAGGCGGACGTCGAGGCGATGATCCCGGACGGCCACCGAGCCTTCGTCCAGGAGCTCCTCACCCGCCACGGCGTGCCCGAACTCGCCGAGGGGGAGGCGTCCGGCTGGCGCATCACCGGCTGGATGGAGGAGGTCGCCCGCAACCAGCTCGACGTCGCCTTCGACTACCCGATCAAGCTCCTCGCCAACGCCCTCGGCTCCCCGCCCGCCGACGTCATCGAGCGCGCCCACGCCCACGGGGTCCTCGTCGCCGCCCTCGCCGGAAGCGCCGAACACGCCCGCCGGCACGCTGCGGCGGGCATCGACGTCGTCGTCGCCCAGGGGTACGAGGCAGGAGGCCACACCGGCGAGATCGGCTCCATGGTGCTCGTCCCCGAAGTCGTCGAAGCCGTCGCCCCGCTGCCCGTGCTGGCCGCCGGAGGCATCGGCAGCGGCGAACAGGCCGCCGCCGGACTCGCCCTCGGCGCCCAGGGCGTCTGGCTCGGCTCCCTCTGGCTCACCACCGAGGAGGCCGACCTCCACTCCGAGGCCCTCACCCGCAAACTCCTCGCCGCAGGATCCGGCGACACCGTGCGCTCCCGCGCCCTCACCGGGAAACCCGCACGCCAGCTCCGTACCGCATGGACGGACGCGTGGGACGACCAGGCGGGGCCCGGCACCCTGCCCATGCCGCTCCAGGGCCTGCTGGTCGCCGAGGCGGTTTCCCGGATCCAGAAGTACGAGGTCGGGGAGCTGCTCGGCACCCCCGTCGGGCAGATCGTCGGCCGGATGACCAGCGAACGCAGCGTGCAGGCGGTCGTCGACGACCTGACGCGCGGCTTCGAACGGGCCGTCACCCGCATCAACCGCATCGCCGGAAGGAGCGCCACGTGAACCAGCCGCCCAACGGCTTCTGGGCCCAGGCCGCCGCCGACCCCGACCGCACTGTCCTCATCGCACCCGACGGCGAGGAGTGGAGCGCGGGCCGCCTGCACGCCGACGTCAACCGCATGGTCCACGGGCTGCGCGCGGCCGGGATGCGGGAGGGCGACGCGTTCGCCGTCGTCCTGCCCAACGGTACCGAGCTGCTCACCGCCCACCTCGCCGCCTCCCAGGCCGGCTTCTACCTCGTACCGGTCAACCACCACCTCGTCGGCCCCGAGATCGCCTGGATAGTCTCCGACTCGGGCGCACGGGTCCTCATCACCCACGAACGCTTCGCGGCCGCCGCGACCACGGCGGCCGACGAGGCCGGCCTCCCGGAGAGCCACCGCTACGCCGTGGGCACCGTCCCCGGCTGCCGCCCCTACGCCGACCTGCTCGACGGCCACCCCGCCGCCCCGCCCGGGAACCGCACCCTCGGCTGGGTCATGAACTACACCTCGGGCACCACCGGCCGCCCGCGCGGCATCCGCCGCCCCCTGCCCGGCAAGCTCCCGGAGGAGACGTACCTCGGCGGCTTCCTCGGCATCTTCGGCATCCGCCCGTTCGACGACAACGTCCACCTGGTCTGTTCACCGCTCTACCACACGGCCGTGCTCCAGTTCGCGAGCGCCGCCCTGCACATCGGCCACCCGCTCGTCCTGATGGACGGCTGGGCCCCCGAGGAGATGCTCCGGCTGATCGACACCCACCGCTGCACCCACACGCACATGGTCCCCACCCAGTTCCACCGGCTCCTCGCGCTGCCCGACGACGTGAAGGGCCGTTACGACGTCTCCTCCATGCGCCACGCCATCCACGGGGCCGCGCCCTGCCCCGACCATGTGAAACGCGCCATGATCGACTGGTGGGGGAGCTGCGTCGAGGAGTACTACGCGGCCAGCGAGGGCGGCGGCGCGTTCGCCACCGCCGAGGAGTGGCTGAAGAAGCCCGGCACCGTCGGCAAGGCCTGGCCGATCAGCGAACTCGCCGTCTTCGACGACGACGGAAACCGGCTGGCGGCAGGCCAACTCGGCACGGTCTACATGAAGATGAGCACCGGCGGCTTCAGCTACCACAAGGACGAGACCAAGACCCGCAAGAACCGCATCGGCGACTTCTTCACCGTCGGCGACCTCGGAGTCCTGGACGCGGACGGCTATCTCTTCCTCCGTGACCGCAAGATTGACATGATCATCGCGGGTGGCGTGAACATCTACCCCGCCGAGATCGAGTCCGCCCTGCTCACCCACCCCGCCGTCGCGGACGCCGCCGCCTTCGGCATCCCGCACGCCGACCGGGGCGAGGAGGTCAAGGCCGTCGTCGAACCGGCCGAGGGGCACGAGCCCGGCGACGAGCTCGCCGCCGCGATCCTCGCCCACTGCGAGGAGCGGCTCGCCGGCTACAAACGGCCCCGCTCCATCGACTTCATAGCCGCGATGCCCCGCGACCCCAACGGAAAGCTCTACAAGCGGCGGCTCCGCGAACCGTACTGGGAGGGGCACCGACGCCCCCTGTAGAAACGGACAAGGGTCCGGGAGAGGAGCTGCCCCCTCTCCCGGACCCTTGTCCGCCGGTCGGGGCTACCGCCGCTCGTGCACCCGCACCACCCGCAGGTGCGGCGAGCGGGCGATGTCCTTCTCGCAGAACCGGGACGTCACCCAGCGCTCACCCGAGAACAGCCGCGTCTGGTCGCTGTAGTGCGGCGAGTTCGGGTTCGACGACTGGGAGTACGTGAGCAGCGTCCGGGCCACCGGGCACCGGCTGCCGTCCCAGCCGACCGCCTGGATGTAGCTGGAACCGGCCGACACCTCGGCGTACCCGCCCGCCGCCGGGTTCCACACCGGCTCGATCTTGTTCCAGATGCCGAGCGACTCCGTACCGCCGCCGACGGGGATGCGCTTCCCGTTCCGTACGACGAACTGGTGCTGGTCCAACGGTGCGTCCAGCGCGATGCCTGCCGCCTTCAGCTCCGTCAGTGTGTCGGCCAGCGCCTTGCCCACACCGGGCGCGGCGGTGTTGAGGCCACGCGGTGTACGCACCGGATCGGCCGGGTCGAACGGCACCTTCCACAGCTCCGCCGCGGGCACCGCTGCCGCCCTGCGCCAGAACCGGTCGAAGAGCAGCGCGCCCCGGCTGTCGCTGTCCACGCTCCGGTCCCACCGCCGCAGCACCGGGCAGGCCGCCGACACGTCGACCGCCGTACCGCTGCTGCCCACGGCCGTCCCGCCCGGCAGAGCCGCACACCACTTCGCCACGTCGGCCGCGACCAGGTCCCCGGTCGGCGCCCGGTTCGCAAGCTGCTGGCGCTCCAGGTCCGAGACGCGCAGCCGCCCCCGCTCCGCCATCGCCGCGACATCCTCGATCGCACCCCGGGTCCGGATCGACCGCTGGGTGGCGGTCGTGCCGAAGACCCGCTCGTAGCCGGTCAGCGGCCGCTCGGCGTTGGTCAGCCAGGCGCTGTCGTTGGAGTTCTCGGCGTACGGGGCGTTCTTCAGCGTCGGCATCCGGCCCGGCCCGAAGATCCCGGGCTGCACCGCGTCCCGGTCCCTCCCCAGCGCGCACGCTGACTGCGACCCGTCGAGCACCGCGAGACCCGCCGAAGGGTAGGTTGCCCGGCCCAGCGGGGTCGAGCAGCGTGCCGCCAGCTCGTCCGTGATCCTCGGCAGCACCTGCGACTGGGAGAAGAAGGAATTGCCCGACCGGTCGGCGGCGATCGTGTTCACCCAGGGCAGCCCCTGGGAGCGGTGGAGCGCCCGCTCGATCCCGGCGGTGGAGCGCGCCCTGCTGAAGCCGAGCGAGGTGTCGGCGCTGCGCAGGTTCACCGCGTTCGGGTCGTTCAGCGCGTACGCGGTGGTCGCCGTCCAGGGCAGCGGCAGCGCCGCACCCAGCGAGGTGACCACCGGTCCGTACCGGGTCCACCACTGCGTCCGGGTCACCGGGGCGGCGCCCTTCACCAGCACGGTGACGGTGCGCTGCGTCATTCGCTGAGGCTTCCCGTCGACCAGATAGACCGTGGGATCGGCCGGATCCAGGGTCAGCTGATGCAGATTCAGCGTGACGCCGGTCGCCACCGTGTGGCTCCACGCCACGTCCGCGTTGTGCCCGATCGAGACCGTCGTCGAGCCGAGCAGGGAACCGCCCGCCACGTTCAGCTCGCCGGGGATCGTCTGCTGCGACTGCCAGAACCTGCGGCCGCCGTCCCACGGGTAGTGCGGGTTGCCCAGGAGCAGCCCGCGCCCGTTCGCCGTCGTGGAACCCCGGAAGGCGACCGCGTTGGAGCCCATGTCGGCGTTCTGCGTCGACAGGAGCCGCTGGGCCGCCGCTGCCGCCTCCTTCGGGGTGACCCCGGCGGCGGGCGGTGCGGCCGTCGGGGGCTGCGCGGCCGTGATGCCGTCGATGCCGCGCCCCTGGCCGCCGAGCACCGCGAGGGCGAAGCCCCGTACCGCCACGTCCAGGGTGGTGACCGGCCGCACCCAGGAGGCGCCCCGGCAGGCGGGGTCGGTGATGCGGTCGCGGTTCTTCCTGAGCCAGGCGTTGTACCCGGCGGCGAACCCGCGCATCGACTCCTTGGCGTCGCGGCTCGGACCCGCCGGAGCCGGGACCTTCAGCAGCTTCTCCACGGTGCCGCTGTCCCGGACGCCCCGGAAGTACAGATCGCTGGAGAGGTTCTTGGCCGCCGAGGAGAGGGAGAAGTCCGGGGCCGCGTCCGGGCCGAAGAACTTCGACCGCTCGCCGCGCACCGTGACGAACCCGTCCGCCAGCGTGCACACCTGGTCGGCGGCCTGCGCCCAGCCGGTGCCGAAGCCCAGGTTCGCGTAGTCCTTCGCCACGATGTGCGGAATGCCGTACTCCGTGTACCGGATGGTGGCGGACAGCCCGCCGCCCGACGGATGCCGGGCCTCCGAAGCTCCGGAAGCCGCGGCCGGCGGCAGCGAGGCCGACACGGTGAACAGGGCGAGACCGGAGACCGCGAACAGTCTGAGACGGTTACGGAAGGTCAAGGGTGTTCCTCCCAACAAGGCGGATGGCCAAGACGGTTCGCCCGGTCACCCCGGGCGGCCACGCGCCACTCAGCCAGGGCGCCACGCCCTCTGTCAACCGTCCGGTCGGTATCCGGCCGCCCGGCGGCTCCCCGACACTCCCCGCATGCCCCTTGACCCGCCGGGCCCGGCCGCACAGGATCACGCCATGACCGGTGTACGCAGCAGCACAGTCGACGGCGTCCTCACCCGCAGCGCCCGCCGCACCCCGGAACGGACCGCCGTACGGTACGGAGACCGGGCCTGGACCTACCGTTCGCTCGACGCCGCCGTTTCCACCGCGGCCGCCGTCCTGACCGGCGAACACGCGCTGCACCCCGGCGACCGGGTGGCCTCGTACGCCCACAACTCCGACGTCTATCTGATCGCCTTCCTCGCCTGTGCCCGGGCCGGGCTCGTCCACGTCCCCGTCAACCAGAACCTCACCGGCGACGACCTGGCCTACCTCCTGGACCAGTCCGGCTCCGCCCTCGTCCTGACCGACCCGGACCTCGCCGCACGGGTCCCCGCAGGCCGTCCCGTACGCGCCCTGCGCGACGCACCGGGCTCGCTCCTCGACGCCCTGCACACCGAGCGGCCCTTCACCCCGGAGCGCGCCCCCGGCTCCGGCGACCTGGTGCAACTGCTCTACACCTCCGGCACCACGGCCCTCCCCAAGGGCGCGATGATGACGCACGGGGCGCTGGTCCACGAGTACGTCAGCGCGATCACGGCCCTCGGCCTGGCCGCCGGCGACCGGCCCGTCCACTCGCTGCCGCTCTACCACTCCGCCCAGATGCATGTGTTCCTGCTGCCGTACCTGGCGGTCGGCGCGGAGAACACGATCCTGGACGCCCCCGACGCCGGCCGGATCTTCGACCTGGTCGAAGCGGGCCTGGCCGACAGCCTGTTCGCTCCGCCCACCGTCTGGATCGGCCTCTCCAACCACCCGGACTTCGCCACCCGCGACCTCACCGGCCTGCGCAAGGCGTACTACGGGGCGTCGATCATGCCCGTACCCGTCCTTGAACGGCTGCGCGCCCGCCTGCCTGACCTCGCCTTCTACAACTGCTTCGGCCAGAGCGAGATCGGCCCGCTCGCCACCGTCCTCGGCCCCGACGAGCACGAGGGCCGGATGGAGTCCTGCGGCCGCCCCGTCCTCTTCGTGGAGGCACGCGTGGTCGACGAGGAGGGCCGCGAGGTCCCGGACGGCACCCCGGGCGAGGTGGTCTACCGCTCACCCCAACTCTGCACCGGCTACTGGGACAAGCCCGAGGAGACGGCGGACGCCTTCCGCGACGGCTGGTTCCGCTCCGGCGACCTCGCGGTCCGCGACTCCGAGGGCTTCTTCACCGTGGTCGACCGGGTGAAGGACGTCATCAACTCCGGCGGCGTCCTGGTCGCCTCCCGGCAGGTGGAGGACGCCCTCTACACCCACCCCGCCGTCGCCGAGACAGCGGTCATCGGCTTGCCCGACGACCGCTGGATCGAAGCCGTCACCGCAGTCGTCGTCCTGCGCGGCGAGGTGAGCGACACCGAACTGATCGACCATGCCCGCGAGAAGCTCGCCCACTTCAAGGCGCCCAAGCGGGTCGTCTTCGTGGACGAACTCCCACGCAACGCGAGCGGGAAGATCCTCAAACGGGAGCTGCGGGACCGGCTGGCCTGAAGCCCAACTCCCGTGCAGCCGCCCGGCCCGTACGCCTACAGCCGCCCAGCCCGCCGGCCTACAGCCGCCCCGCCTCCACGATCCGCCGCAGGAACCTCTGCGTACGTTCCTCCCGGGGCGCGCCGAACACCTCGTCCGGAGTGCCGCGCTCCAGCACCACCCCCGCGTCCAGGAAGCAGACCTGGTCGGCGACCTCGCGGGCGAAAGCCATCTCGTGGGTGGCGATCACCATCGTCATGCCCTCGTCCTTCACCTCGCGGACCAGGCTCAGCACCTCGCCCACCAGCTCCGGGTCGAGGGCGGCGGTGATCTCGTCCAGGAGCAGCAGCCGCGGGCGTACCGCCAACGCCCTCACGATCGCGGTGCGTTGCTGCTGGCCGCCGCTGAGCCGGTCCGGGTACTCATCGGCCTTCCCGCCGAGCCCCAGCCGCTCCAGCAGCTCGCGCGCCTGCGATTCGGCGTCGGCGCGCGAAAGGCCGTGGACGCGCTGCGGGGCGAGAGTGATGTTCTGCAGGACGGTCAGATGCGGGAAGAGGTTGTACGCCTGGAACACCACCCCGATCCGGCGGCGCACCGCGTCCGCGTCGGTCCGGGGGTCGGTGATCTCCTCGCCCTCCAGCCAGATCGCCCCGTCGTCGATCTCCTCCAGCAGGTTGGCGCAGCGCAGCAGGGTCGACTTCCCGGACCCCGAGGCGCCGATCAGCGCGGTCACGGTGTGCGGGGCGACCTCCAGGTCCACGTCCCGCAGCACCAGCGACGTACCGAACGACTTGCGGACGGCCTCCATCCGCAGCACCGGGGATTCCGTGGCCGTCACCGGTGCTGTGCTCATACGAGTCCTCCCTGGGCCCGGCGCCGGTCCATCCGGGCCGTCACCCAGTCGGTGAGCCGGGTCATCGGGATGGTCAGCGCGACGAAGACCAGCCCCGCCACGACGTACGGGGTGTAGTTGAAGTCCTTGCTGGCGATGATCTGCGCCGCGTACACGGCGTCCACGGCCCCGGCGATCGAGACGAGACCGGTGTCCTTCTGGAGGGAGACCAGGTCGTTGAGGAGCGGCGGCACCACCCGGCGCACCGCCTGGGGCAGCACGACGAAACGCAGCGTCTTGCCGCTGCTGAGCCCCAGCGACCGGGCGGCGGCCCGCTGAGAGGGGTGCACGGACTCGATGCCCGCCCGGAAGACCTCCGCGACGTACGCCGAGTACGTCAGCACGAGCGCGGCGCCGCCCAGCAGCACCGGATCGTTGGTGACGCCCTCCAGGCGCAGCGCGGGCACCCCGAAGACCACCATCAACAGGCAGATGATGAGTGGCAGTCCGCGGAAGAAGTCCGTGTACGCGATGGCCAGCGCCCGGACCGGGAAGAAGACGGGCCCACGCAGGGTGCGGGCCACGGCCAGCAGCAGACCGAACGCGAGCACGGCAGTGCCGCACACCGCCAGCAGCCGCAGATTCAGCCACAGGCCCTCCAGGACCTGCGGCAGCGCCACGCGCGCGTAGTGCGGGCTGAAGAACGTCTCCTGCGTACGCTCCCAGCCGGGCGAGCCCGTGATCAGCAGGAACAACACCACACCCGTCACCAGCGTGCTGGTCGCGGCGATCGCCGTCGCCCGCCGGGTGCGGGCCCGCCGG
Organism: Streptomyces microflavus; assembly: GCF_014650075.1. Taxonomy (GTDB): domain Bacteria; phylum Actinomycetota; class Actinomycetes; order Streptomycetales; family Streptomycetaceae; genus Streptomyces; species Streptomyces microflavus. Next base: position 370,632 of record NZ_BMUG01000005.1, read on the forward strand.
TGGCGTTCGCGGGCGATCCGGCGCTCGGAGGGGACGTAGGTGTCCTCCCCGGGGAGGGACTTGTGCAGCGTCACTTGAGCACCGGCGCGTCGACGGCGTCGGAGAGCCACTCCTTCTCCAGGGCGGCGAGCGTGCCGTCCTTCCGCAGCGCGTCCACCGCACCGCTCACGCAGGAGGTGAGCGTGGACTCCTTGTCCAGGACCAGGCCGAACTGCTCCGGCTTCTCCGCGGAGTTCGGGAACTGGCCGACGACCTCAGCCTCCGGCACCTCGGCCCCGGTGATGTAGAAGGCGGTGGGCAGGTCCACCACGATCGCGTCCACCTGGCCCGTCTTGAGGGCCGACTTGGCGAAGTCGTTGCGCTGGTAGACGGCGGGCTTCGTATCGGGCTTCACCAGGTCGTTGATGAAGTCCAGGCTGGTGGTGCCCACTTGGGCCCCCAGCTTCACCTTCTTGAGGTCGGCCACGCTCTTCGCACCCGCCGCCTTCGACGACTTGAGCGCGACGACCGCCTGACGTACGTCGTAGTAGCCGGAGGAGAACGCCACGGCCTTCTTGCGGGACTCACTGATGGAGACCTGGTTGATGTCGAAGTCGAACTTCTTGGCGCCCGGCGCGAACGCGCTGTTGAACGGCGTGTGCTGCCAGACCACCGCATCGCGGCCGTAACCGAGCTGCTTCGCCACCGCGTACGCCACCGCCGACTCGAACCCCTTGCCGTTGGACGGCTCGTCGTCGGAGAACCAGGGGGCGTACGCGGGCTTGTCCGTGCCGACGGTCAGCTTCCCCTCGACCTCGGTGGCGAGCCCGCCCGGCGCGCACGCCCCGGTCTCCGCTCCGGCCTGGCCCGAGGCCTTCGTCTTCTCCTCCGATTGAGGGGCGCAGCCGGTCAGGGCGGCGCAGAGGGCGACGGTGGAGCAGACGGCGGTGACCGCGGTGACCAGGGAACGGTTGGCGAGATGCATAGCGGGAGACTGGCAGTGCCCGGGCCTCTCTGTCGAGATTTTCGAGCAGGTGTCCGCATAGTGGGAACGGGTGTTGCGGTGGTGTGAACACGCCGGTCACCGGGGCTGTTCACCTCGCCGTGAACACACCGGTCACCGGGGCCGGCCATCCCACGCGAACACCCGGTCACCGGGGCCGGTCACCCCGTACCGGACTCCCGCAGGTCCACGATCCGCCGGATCTTGCCCACCGAGCGCTCCAGCGACTCCGGGTCCACGATCTCGACCCCCACCGACACCCCGACCCCGTCCTTCACGGCCGCCGCGATCGCGAGGGCCGCCTTCTCCCGGTCGGCCGCCGTCGCGTCGGCCCGCGCCTCCGCCCGTACCGTCAGTGCGTCCAGGCGCCCCTGCCGGGTCAGCCGGAGCTGGAAGTGCGGGGCGACAGCGGGCGTACGCAGCACGATCTCCTCGATCTGGGTGGGGAACAGGTTCACCCCGCGCAGGATCACCATGTCGTCGCTGCGCCCGGTGACCTTCTCCATCCGGCGGAAGTTCCGGGCCGTCCCCGGCAGCAGCCGCGTCAGGTCCCGGGTGCGGTAGCGGATCACCGGCATCGCCTCCTTGGTGAGCGAGGTGAAGACCAGCTCGCCCTCCTCACCTTCGGGCAGCACCTCACCGGTGAACGGGTCCACGACCTCCGGATAGAAGTGGTCCTCCCAGATGTGCAGCCCGTCCTTCGTCTCCACGCACTCCTGCGCCACCCCGGGGCCCATCACCTCGGAGAGCCCGTATATGTCGACCGCGTCGATGGCGAACCGGTCCTCGATCTCCCGCCGCATCGCCTCGGTCCACGGCTCCGCGCCGAAGATCCCCACCTTGAGCGAGGTCGTGCGCGGGTCGACGCCCTGCCGTTCGAACTCGTCCAGCAGCGTCAGCATGTACGACGGCGTGATCATGATGATCTCGGGCCGGAAGTCCTGGATCAGCTGCACCTGGCGCGCGGTCATCCCGCCGGACGCGGGGATCACCGTGCAGCCGAGCCGCTCGGCCCCGTAGTGGGCGCCGAGTCCGCCGGTGAACAGCCCGTACCCGTAGGCCACATGCACCTTTTGGCCGGGCCTGCCGCCCGCCGCGCGGATCGACCGGGCGACCACGTCCGCCCAGGTGTCCAGGTCCCGTTCGGTGTAGCCCACGACGGTCGGACGCCCGGTCGTGCCGCTGGAGGCGTGGATGCGCCGGACGTCCCGCTCCGGCACGGCGAACATCCCGAAGGGGTAGTTGTCGCGCAGGTCGGCCTTGGCGGTGAACGGGAAGCGGGAGAGGTCGGCGAGCGTACGGCAGTCCTCGGGCCGGAGCCCGGCCCCGTCGAACGCCGCCCGGTAGAACGGCACGTTCTCGTAGGCGTGGCGCAGGGTCGTGCGGAGCCGTTCGAGCTGGAGGGTCTCCAGATCGGCGCGGCTCAGCTGTTCCGCCGCGTCCAGCATGGCTGTCATAAGGGCCCTTCCTCTCCCGAACCGGGCGACCGATCATTCGGTCGATCTTCCTGGGAGCAGTAATTCAGGAGGCCGGGGGTGCTGGCAAGAGGGGCGCACGGACCCGTTCCGGATCGGCTCGCAGCGAAGCCCGGTGCGTCCCTCCACCCGTTCCTGTTTGGATGGACGGCATGCCGACCTTCACCGCGTACGACACCACCCCGCTCGCCTACCACCTGGTGGGGGAGGGCGAGCCGCTGATCTGCCTGCCCGGCGGACCGATGCGGGCGAGCGCGTACCTCGGCGACCTCGGCGGGCTCTCCGCCGTACGGCAGCTGGTCCTCCTCGACCTGCGGGGTACGGGCGGTTCCGCCGTGCCGGACGACCCGTCGACCTACCGCTGCGACCGGCTCGTGGACGACGTGGAGGCGCTGCGCGAGCACCTCGGCCTGGACCGGATCGACCTGCTGGCCCACTCCGCCGGCGCGAACCTGGCCCAGCTGTACGCCGCCCGGTACCCGGAGCGGCTGCGCACCCTCACCCTGATCACCCCCTCCACCCGGGCCGCCGGCATCGAGGTGACCGACCAGGACCTCCGCGTGGCCGCCGCCCTGCGCAGCGGCGAACCCTGGTACGCCGAGGCCCGGGCCGCCCAGGAGGCGCTGCTCGCCGGAGGGCCCTTCGCCGAGCTGTGGCCCGCCGTCCGGCCGCTCACCTACGGCCGCTGGGACGCGGCCGCGCAGGCCCATGCCGCCGCCTCCGCCGGGCAGACCAACCCCGAGGCGCGCGGCCGCTACGAAGGCGACGGTGCGTACGACCCCGCCACCACCGTCCCCGCCCTCCGTGAGCTGGCGGCGCCGGTGCTCGTCCTCGCCGGGGAGTACGACGGGCATCCGAGCCCGGACCGGGCGACGGAGCTCGCCGCGCTCTTCCCGCACGGCGAGTTCACGGTCCAGCGGGGCGCGGGGCACTTCCCGTGGCTCGACGACCCGGGCGCCTTCTCCCGTACCGTGGCGGCCTTCCTCGATCCGGACGTCCTCACCGTGCAGGCGGGCGGTGTCCGGCTCGCGTACCGGGTGTGGGGCGAGCCCTCCGCGCCGCCCGTCGTCCTCCTCCACGGCCGGGCCGGATCCTCCCTCACCTGGAGCCGGATCGCCGAGGAGCTCGCCGCCGAACACCGCGTGTACGCACCCGACTTCCGGGGCCACGGGCTCAGCGACTGGCCCGGCCGCTACTCCTTCGAGCTGTTCCGCGACGACCTGCACGCGTTCCTGGAGGCGCGGAACCTGGCCGGCGCCACCGTCGTCGGGCACTCCATGGGCGGGGTGGCGGCCTATCTCCTGGCCCAGCGCGAGCCCGGCCTCATCGGGCGGCTGGTCATCGAGGACGCCCCGCCGCTCCTCCCGCTCGACCCGCCCCGCCCGACCGGCGTGCGCCCCGAAGGCGAGCCGGACTTCGACTGGGCCGTCGTACCGGACACCGACGCCCAGCTGAACGACCCGGATCCGACGGCCCGCGAACGGCTGGCGGAGATCACCGCCCCGACCCTGGTCATCGGCGGCGGCCCCACCAGCCACATCGACCAGAAGCAGCTCACCCACATGGCGGACACCATCCCCGGAGCCACGTTCGTCACCATCGAGGCGGGCCACCTCGTCCACACCACCCGGCCGGACGCGTTCCTCGCGGCGATCAGCGCGTTCGGCCTGGGATGACCTGCCGGTGGTCAGCCGTCAGCGAGCAGCGGTGAACCGCAAGGCCGTCGGCCGTCAGCCGCCGGCCCCGGTTCCGGCAGCCTTCGCCGCCACCGCCTTCGCCCAGCGGTAGTCCGCCTTGCCGCTCGGCGAACGCTGGATTCGCTCGGTGATGACCAGGGCGCGGGGGATCTTGTACCCGGCGAGCCGGGTCCGGCAGTGGGCCTGCACGACGTCGAGGTCCAACGCATCAGCCCCCTCCCGCAGTTCGAGGACGGCCGCGACCCTGCTTCCCCAGCGCTCGTCGGGGACGCCTGCGACGAGCGCGTCGTACACGTCCGGGTGGGACTTCAGCGCCTGCTCCACCTCCTCCGGATAGACCTTCTCCCCACCGGTGTTGATGCACTGCGAGCCCCGGCCGAGCACGGTGACGATGCCCTCCGCGTCCACGGTCGCCATGTCGCCCAGCAGCACCCACCGCTCCTCGCCCTTGCGGAAGAAGGTGTCGGCGGTCTTGGCCGGGTCGTTGTAGTAGCCGAGCGGCACATGGCCACGCTGGGCGATCCGGCCCACCTCGCCAGGGACCACCGGCTCGTACGTCGCCGGATCGACCACGGCCGTACGGGCGTTGACCTGGACCCGGAACCCCCGCTCGGGGCCCGAGTCGGCGGTGGCCGTGCCGTTGAAGCCGGATTCGGACGAGCCGAAGTTGTTGAGCAGCATCACGGTCGGCACGAGTGACTGGAACTCGGCCCGCACCGAATCCGACATGATCGCCCCCGAGCTGGAGACGGAGAACAGCGACGAGCAGTCGGTCCCGCGGAGCGGCCCGTTGAGAGCGTCGATCAGCGGACGCAGCATCGCGTCGCCCACCAGCGACACGCTGGTGACCTTCTCCTTCTCGATCGTCCGGAGAACTTCGTACGGGACGAACTTGCGGTGTATCACGACCCGTTGGCCGAAGTTGAACCCGATGAACGCGGTGAGCGTGGAGGTGCCGTGCATCAGCGGGGGAGTGGGGAAGAAGGTGATGCCCCCGCCGCCCGCCGCCACCCGCTCCGCCAGCTCCTGCGGACTCTTCACCGGATCGCCGGTCGGTGCGCCGCCGCCCAGACCGGAGAAGAACAGGTCCTCCTGACGCCACATCACCCCCTTCGGCATCCCGGTCGTGCCGCCGGTGTAGATGATGAACTGGTCGTCCGCGGAACGTGGTGCGAAGCCGCGCAGGGGCGAGCCGGAGGCCTCGGCCTCGGTGAAGGGGACGGCCCCCGGGCCCGGAGACACGGCGGCGGGTCCCACGCGGACCAGGTGGCGCAGGGCCGGCGCCTGTGCGGACGCCGCCGCCACCCGCTCGTCGAACTCGCCGTCGAAGACCAGCGCCGCCAGGTCCGCGTCCCGGTAGAGGTAGACCAGCTCCTCCTTCACGTACCGGTAGTTGACGTTGACCGGCACCAGCCGGGCCTTGAGCGCTCCCAGGACCGTCTGGAGGTACTCGATGCCGTTGTAGAGGTGCAGACCCAGGTGCTCGCCCGGGCGGAGGCCCGCGTCGACGAAGTGATGGGCGATCCGGTTGGCGGCGGCGTCCAGCTGGGCGTAGGTGAGGCGTCGCTCGGCTCCCGTACCGGGATGGTCGACGTACAGGAGCGCCTCGCGGTCGGGGACCACGTCGACGACCGACTCGAACAGGTCGGCAAGGTTGTACTCCACCGTTCCTCCTGACCCCGGGTGACTGGCGACTCGGCCGTCATTAGAGCGCCGGGCGGCACAAGTGGGAAGGGGTGGCGTCGAAAGAATCTGACGAGCTGTCAGAAAACTATTGAACTGCGACCCCGCCTACTGCAACCTGTTCCAGGTCTGGAGACGGGAGTTCGTCATGGGCGGTACGGAACACCTCGGTACGGAACACCTCACCGTGGAGCGCCAGGGCGCCACGATGGTGCTCACCTTGAACAGACCACAGGCCAGGAACGCGCTGTCGCTGCCGATGCTCGTCGGCCTGTACGACGGGTGGCTCGCGGCCGACGCGGACGACGGGGTCCGCTCCGTCGTCCTGACCGGGGCGGGCGGCGCGTTCTGCTCCGGCATGGACCTCAAGGCGCTGGCGGGCGACGGGATGGAGGGCGAGGAGTACCGGGAGCGGATGACCGCCGACCCGGACCTGCACTGGAAGGCGATGCTGCGCCACCACCGCCCGCGCAAACCGGTGATCGCCGCCGTGGAAGGCCCGTGCGTCGCCGGCGGCACCGAGATCCTCCAGGGAACGGACATCCGGATCGCCGGGGCGGGCGCCACCTTCGGCCTCTTCGAGGTCCGCCGCGGCCTCTTCCCGATCGGCGGCTCCACCGTCCGGCTGCCCCGCCAGATCCCCCGCACCCACGCCCTCGAAATGCTCCTCACCGGCCGCCCCTACACCGCCGGGGAGGCTTCCGCCATCGGGCTCATCGGCAGGGTCGTGCCCGACGGTACCGCCCTGGAGGAGGCCCTCGCCGTCGCCGAGCGGATCAACGCCTGCGGGCCGCTCGCCGTCGAGGCGGTCAAGGCCTCGGTCTACGAGGGCGCCGAGCTGACCGAGAGCGAGGCGCTGGCCGCCGAACTCAAGCGCGGCTGGCCGGTGTTCGCGACCGAGGACGCCAAGGAGGGCGCCCGCGCCTTCGCCGAGAAGCGCCCGCCCGTCTACCGGCGCGCCTGAGCCCCGAGCCCATGGAGAGAGCCATGCCCGAAGTCCTCAGCGCCCCGCTGGTGGTCGAATTCCCCTTCACCCGATCTCTCGGCCCCGTCCAGAGCGCCTTCCTCACCGGACTGCGCGAACGCACCGTCCTCGGGGTCCGCACGGACGACGGCACCGTGCTCGTACCACCCGTCGAGTACGACCCCGTCAACGCGAACGAACTCCGCGAGCTCGTCGAGGTCGCCGCCACCGGCACCGTCACCACCTGGGCCTGGAACCCGGCCCCGCGCCGCAACCAGCCGCTGGGAACCCCGTTCGCCTGGGTGCTCGTCCGCCTCGACGGCGCCGCCACCGCGCTGCTGCACGCCCTGGACGCCCCCGGACCCGACGCCGTGCACACCGGGATGCGGGTCCGGATCCGCTGGGCCGCCGAGCGCACCGGCGCCATCACCGACATCGCCTGCTTCGAGCCGTACGAGGGTGAGCCGGGCCCGGGCGAACCCGCGCCGCACAACGGGGAGTTCACCGACCCCGTCACCGGCATCGTCGCCCCCGCCCGCCTCGACTACGTCCACACCCCCGGCCGCGCCCAGACCGCCTACCTCAAGGCCCTCGAAGGGCACCGCACCGTCGGTGAACGCTGCCCCGCCTGCCGCAAGGTCTACGTACCGCCGCGCGGAGCATGCCCCACCTGCGGCATCGCCACCGAGGAAGAGGTCGAGGTCGGCCCGCGCGGCACGGTCACCACGTTCTGCATCGTCAACATCAAGGCGAAGAACCTCGACATCGAAGTCCCGTACGTCTACGCCCACATCGCCCTAGACGGCGCCGACCTCGCCCTCCACGGCCGCATCGCCGGCATCCCGTACGACCAGGTCCGCATGGGCCTGCGCGTCGAACCCGTCTGGGCCGGTGCCGGCCGGGGGTCCCACCACCCCGACCACTACCGGCCCACCGGCGAGCCCGATGCCGACTACGACACGTACAAGGAGCTGGTGTAGATGCGAGACGTGGCGATCGTCGCCTTCGCCCAGACCGCACACCGGCGGCGTACCGACGAACTCTCCGAGGTCGACCTGCTGATGCCCGTCCTCCACGAGGTCCTCGGGGTAACGGGGTTGAAGGCCAACGAGATCGGGTTCACCTGCTCAGGCTCCGCCGACTACCTCGCCGGACGCGCCTTCTCCTTCACCATGGCCCTCGACGGCGTCGGCGCCCACCCGCCCATCTCCGAGTCCCACGTCGAGATGGACGGGGCCTGGGCGCTGTACGAGGCCTGGGTGAAGATCATGACCGGCGAGGCGGACACCGCGCTCGTCTACTCCTACGGCAAGTCCTCGCCCGGCGAGGTCCGCGACGTCCTCACCCGCCAGCTCGACCCGTACTACCTCGCCCCGCTCTGGCCGGACTCCGTCGCGCTCGCCGCCCTCCAGGCCCAGGCCCTCATCGACGCGGGCGACACCGACGAGGCGGCCCTCGCGGACATCGCCGCCCGCAGCCGCACCGACGCCACCGCCAACCCGCACGCCCAGCTCACCGGGGACACCCCCGCCGGCGAATACCTCGTGCGCCCACTGCGCACCGGCGACTGCCCGCCCATCGGGGACGGCGCCGCCGCCGTCATCCTCGCCGCCGGGGACACTGCCCGCGCTCTTTGCGCACGGCCCGCCTGGATCCGGGGCATCGACCACCGCATCGAGGCCCACAGCCTCGGCGTCCGCGACCTGACCGACTCACCCTCCACCCGGCTCGCCGCCCAGCACGCCGGAGCCTTCGAACGGCCCGTCGACACCGTCGAGTTGCACGCCCCGTTCACCTCGCAGGAGGTCGTCCTGCGCAAGGCCCTCGGGCTCGGCGAAGACACCCGTATCAACCCGTCCGGTGGCGCGCTCGCCGCCAACCCGATCATGGCGGCGGGCCTCATCCGGCTCGGCGAGGCCGCCGCCCGCATCCACCGCGGCGAGTCCGACCGGGCCCTCGCCCACGCCACCTCCGGGCCCTGCCTGCAGCAGAACCTGGTCGCCGTCCTGGAAGGGGAGAGCGCGCATGCCTAAGGAGCCCGTCGCCGTCGTCGGCATCGGCCAGACCAAGCACGTCGCCGCCCGGCACGACGTCTCCATCGCCGGACTGGTCCGCGAGGCGGCGGTCCGTGCCCTGGAGGACGCCGGACTGACCTGGAGCGACATCGACGCCGTCGTCATCGGCAAGGCGCCCGACTTCTTCGAGGGCGTCATGATGCCGGAGCTGTATCTCGCGGACGCCCTCGGAGCCGTCGGCAAGCCGATGCTCCGCGTCCACACGGCGGGCTCGGTCGGCGGCTCGACCGCACTCGTCGCCGCCAACCTCGTCGCCGCCCGCGTCCACCGGACCGTCCTGACCCTCGCCTTCGAGAAACAGTCCGAGTCCAACGCCATGTGGGGGCTCTCCCTGCCCGTCCCCTTCCAGCAGCCCCTGCTGGCCGGAGCCGGCGGCTTCTTCGCCCCGCACGTGCGCGCGTACATGCGCCGTACGGGAGCCCCCGACACGGTCGGCTCCCTCGTCGCGTACAAGGACCGCCGCAACGCGCTCAAGAACCCCTACGCGCACATCCACGACCCCGGCATCACCCTGGAGAAGGTCCAGGCCGCCCCCATGCTCTGGGACCCGATCCGCTACTCCGAGACCTGCCCCTCGTCCGACGGGGCCTGCGCGATGATCCTCACCGACCGGGAGGGCGCCGCCCGGGCACCGCACCCGCCGGCCTGGGTGCACGGGGGCGCGATGCGCAGCGAGCCGACGCTCTTCGCGGGCAAGGACTTCGTCTCCCCGCAGGCGGGCAAGGACTGCGCCGCCGACGTCTACCGGCAGGCCGGGATCACCGACCCGCGCCGGGAGATCGACGCCGTCGAGATGTACGTCCCCTTCTCCTGGTACGAGCCGATGTGGCTGGAGAACCTCGGCTTCGCCGGTGAGGGCGAGGGCTGGAAGCTCACCGAGGCGGGCGTCACCGAACTCGACGGCGACCTCCCGGTCAACCCCTCGGGCGGTGTGCTGTCCACCAACCCCATCGGCGCGTCCGGCATGATCCGCTTCGCCGAGGCGGCCCTCCAGGTACGGGGGAGGGCCGGCGAGCACCAGATCGACGGGGCCACCAGGGCGGTCGGCCACGCCTACGGCGGCGGGGCGCAGTTCTTCGCCATGTGGCTCGTCGGATCGGAGCCCCCGCCGGGGTGAGACCCCGGGCCGCTGCCCGCTGCCCGCTGCCCGCTGCCCGCTGCCCGCCTCAGGGCAGGGGGCAGCTGACCTGCAGCACCCGTTCGGCCAGCCGGCCCGTGAGGCGGCCGTCGGTGACGGCGGCCTCGGCGAGCCAGTCCGCCGCGGTCAACTGCTCCACCAGAGGCTCCAGTTCGTCGGGCTCGACGGCACACCAGGAGGTGAGGGCCGCCACGTCGATGCCCTCGCCGTCGGCACCCAGCCGTCCGTCGGTACTGGTCCGGACCGCCAGGGCCAGGGCGAGGAGCCGGGTGGCGGCACCGGTCTTCTTCTTGCGCAGCTTCTTGTCACCGACGACCCGCTGGGCCCACCCGCTGAGCTTGGGACGCGTCTTCCGGCCGAAGTCGAACGGGCCCTGTCCGTCGTCGTCGGGCATCAGGGACGGGATGGTGATCGGGGTGGGGCTCTCGGGCCGGGACTCGAGCAGATCGTCGGCGGTGCCGGGGATGGACAGCCACCCGGAGTCGACGAGCCGCCCGATCAGCTCCTCGGGCTCCGTCAGGGGCAGCCCCCTGACGTCCTGCCCCACCAGGTTGCCGGTGCCGGTGAGCGCCGAGCGCAGGGTCAGCATCACCGCCATCAGACGGGCCTCCGGGCCGGGCAGCGGGGTGTGCTCGGCGACATGGGCGAGGACCGTGCGTGCGTGCTCCCACTGGGTGAGACCGGGCAGCAGACGGTTGGTGACCTCGCCCTCGCCGACCGGGCTCTGGCCGGTGCGCTGCTGGTGCTGGAGGAGAGCGGCGTCGGCCGCCTGCTCGGCGCGCCGGGCCTCCAGCACCAGCTCGGTCACCCCGGAGACCTCCGCCCAGATGCGGAAGGCCTTCGCCTTACGGGAGTGGAGATCGGCGAGCTCCGCCAGATCGGGTTCGGGGCGCTGCTGGTAGGCACGGAAGAGGTCGCCCAGCTCGATCAGTTCGTCACGCAGGGCGACCGGGTGCAGATCGTGCGGCACGATCCGCTGCGCGATCTTCCCGTACCGACGGCTGAGCCGGGGCTTCGGGGTGCGGGGGGCGGGCACCCCCTGCGTGGTGGGGGCCGCGGAGGACGGGGCGTGGGAGAAGTGCGGGCCGATCGCACCGGCCGGACGGTCGGCGCCGGCCCGGGCTCCTGCCGCGGGGTGCGGTCCGGTGACGGCCGGCCCGGCGGCGGCCGGGGCCGTGGCCGGGGCGGTGGCGACGATCTTCGCGGACGAGTGGGCGGCCGCGCAGCGCGCGCAGCACTCCAGCGCCCGCCACCAGCGGCCCTGCCGGTCGTTGATGACGGCCATGACGACCGGGCCCCCGCACCGCGACGGCACGGCACGCTCGCGCGGGCCCGCGTCCCGGACGTGCGTGTGGCACTCCTCGGCCCGGCAGGCGCAGTACGCCTCGGGACGGGGTCCCGAGGCGGCTCGCAGATGTGTCGCGAGGTGCGCGACGGCCGCCGTGCGGCCGGCGGCTGCGGTGGGAAGGACCTGGGGGGTGCAGGCCGGACGGCTGCACGAGACGCGCACTGTCGCACCGCCCCGGTCGGCCGCGTCCAGGCGCACCGTCCACGCGCGTCCCGCCACCCGTTCTTCCAGCCCGCTCACTGTGCCCTCCACCGTCATCCTGTCCTCTCTTCCGGCGCACCGCCGTTCCCGCACGCACCGCTGCCGCGACGGACGGGGCACGGCGGTGGATCCAACGCTATGCGGCACGGGGCCCCGAAGTGGGCGAACTTGCTCCGATTCCACGCGGAAGAGTCTCTGCCGGGCGCCCTGTGATGCCTGCGGACCTCCCCCGCGATGCCCGCCGGTGGGCGCGGGGCCGGTGTCGCAGGGCGGTGATCCGCCCCGGGCCCGGCTCCGCAACGTGAGCCGGGCCACGTAACATGTCAGCATGTCCTTCCTCCGCCGCCGTAGCGCCGCAACACCCGCGGGCCCGGACTTCGATGTCCTGGCCATGGACCCGGGGGACTGGCCCGGCAACCTCGGCGCCGGTCTGCTCCCCGCGCCCGACGGCAGCTGCCAGGGCGTCTTTCTCCGTTACGACCTGTACGGCGGCCGCGGCCCGGCCATGGTCATCGGCAATCTCCCGGCCGGTTCGCCCGCCCGCGAGACCGAGGACGGCCAGGTTCCGTTCGAGGTGGCGCAGCTGCTGCTGGCCCTGGAGAACGACGAGCCGATCGAGGTCGTCAGCAGCGAGGACGTCCCTGTGATGCAGGGCGACAACCTGCTGATCGTCCGCCGGGTGAAGCTCTCGGAGAGCCGTATCGCCTGCGTCCAGTTCGATCGCAGCGACGGGGTGCTCGTGACCATCGCCAGCTGGGACCGGCCCATCACCGACGATCTGTACACCCTCCTCAAGCCCCTTCCCGCAGAGCTGTTCCAGCAGGGCTGAAACGTCTCTGCATAGGCCGCCCGAATATGCCGGGCGGCCTATTTTCATGCTTGCGTGGGACTTCTTACGCCTGCCTGGGGCTCTTCATGCCTGCCTGGGGCCCGCCGGATGCCGACGGCCCGCCGTGAGGTGCTCACGGCGGGCCGTCGGCCGGGATCCGCAGGGACGCCGGACCAGGACTAACCCCTGCTGCCCGCCAGTTCTGCCATCAGCCGGGTCACCTGTGCCGCCGAGGTGCCGAGCCCCGTGGGGCCGCTGAGGTGCCAGGGGGCGGCGTGCCCGCCCCGCAGGTCCTCCTCGCGGTACCGGCGGCAGCCCCGGTGCCAGATCAGGATGCCCGCGATCCAGTGCTTGAGCTCCAGCACATAGCCCGCCAGCACTTCCCGCGCCCCGGCGTCCAGATCGAAGTCGTCGTACAGCACCGGGAGTTCGACTTCCGCCACATGGAGGAACTGACGCAGCCGGGAGTTCATCAGGTCGTGCACGATCGCCACGCCCGTCGGATAGTCGACCCCGAAGAAGTTCTGCACGACCAGGACGCCGTTGTGCACCTCACCCTCGTACTCGATCTCCTTCTGGTACGAGAACAGGTCGTTCATCAGGCACGCGTAGTCCGCCGCGGCGTTCTCCAGCGACCGCATCGGGCCGCTGCGGTAGACCGCTTCGGGAACCGTCTTGCCGTGTCCGAGCCGGCACAGGCTCATCGTCAGGTCCGAACCGAAGGTCGCCCGCCGCATCTCGACGTAGTCGACCGGATCGGGGATACGGTTCTGCGCCTGGTTGGCCAGCTCCCACAGCCAGCTCGCGGTCATCGACTCGATCGCGTCCCGGAAGGTGCGCCGCCCGCCCAGGTCCATCGGCGCCGCGGTCCGCTGCCACAGATCGCCCAGCGAGCGCTCCAGCGCGTTCACCGGCTCCGGGGTGGATTCGCCGTCCAGCGGCATGAAGAGCGAGAGCCGCTCATTGGCCAGCCGTGCCCCCGCCAGGTCCCTGGCCCGCCCGTGCACCACGGGGAACCAGTCGTCGCCGTACGTCCCCCAGGCCAGCCACCCCGAGGAGAGGTCCAGCTCGTCCGGGGTCGCGTCCGGGTGCAGCCCCGCCGCGCACAGGGGCAGGTCGATCGCGATGATCCGGTCCTCGTCCCAGATGTGCGAGCCCGGAACCCCCGGCTGCGCCTCCAGGATGCCCATCCGGCGCGCCCAGTCGACGAGCCGGAGCCGGGCACCCTCCAGGTGCGGGCTCAGCGTCGTCCCGAACGGCAGGTCGAGGTCGGGGATCAGGGAGGGGCCCACGTGCTGGTACGGCAGATGGCTGTGGCTGCGGGCCCGCGCCGTCTCCGAACGCGGTGTGAACTTGATCGAGGCGGCGGACATGCCGAAGCCCGCCACCGCCTCGCCGGCCCCGCCGCCGTTCATGTACCGGCTGGAGCGCATGTGCCATTCGTGGCCGCCGGACTGCCAGTCCTGGAGCCCCTTGACGTACGCGAGGACGGACGCGGTACGCGCCGGATCGAGGCCCCTCTCCGCGCAGAGCGGGCCCAGCTCGGTGAGGGCGGTGTTCTCGAACTGCTGGAGCCGTGAGGTGAGCAGGTCGTTGACGGCCTCGGCGGCCTCCTGAGTGGAGCAGCCGAGGAACTTCTCCAGGACCAGGACCCCGTTGCTGTTCTCGCCCTCGTCCTCGACCTCGCGCTGGTACGAGAACAGGTCGTTGCGCAGGTGCACCCCGTCGGAGAAGGCGTCGCGCAGGACCCGCAGCGGGCGGGAGTCGGCCACTTCGGCGGGTACCTCGGCGTCGGCCGCGTACTCCACGAGCCCGGCGGACCAGGGGGCGCCGCCGACCTTGCGGCGCATCTCGATGTACTCGACGGGGTTCGCGATGCGCCCCTCGTTGATGTTGGAGAGCTCCCACATCGACTCGTTGAGCAGGTTCTCCGTGGCCTCCGCGAACCGGGCCCGCCAGGCGTCCGACATCGCGGGGACCGTGCGCGTCCACAGATCGGCGAGGCCCGCCTCGACGGGGTTCTCCGGCTCAGGTGTCGCGGCCCCGCGCTCCATGGGCATGAAGGCGGGCAGCCGGTCCAGATACCGCTTGGCGCCCGCACGGTCGGGCGTGCGCTTGAACAGTTCCAGGAAGTGGTCGTCGAAGAAGAAGACCCACACGTACCAGTCGGTGACCAGGGACAGTGCCTCGGCCGAGCAGTCGGGGTGGGTGTAGGCGCAGAGCAGGGCGTAGTCGTGCGCCTCCAGGTCCTTCTCCTCCCAGATGCCGGATCCCTCCAGCATCCCCATGGAGCGTGCCCACTGACGGGTGTGCGCCCGTGCCGCCTCCACATGAGGGTTGAGCCGTGCCGGATACGGAACATAGAAGTCCGGCAGTGAGAAGGGCTGTGCCATGTGCGTCAGGCCTTTCCAGAAGCCTCCGCGCGGAGTGCGCGCGGACCAGTGGTGTCCGCGCCAGCACTACCCTTCGGCCATCCGGGGCACGCATAACAGCGATTAGTCACATAATCGCGGGGGCCCGCTCGGTGGCGGAGTCGACTCAGTAGGCGGAGTCGACGTTGTCGATCGAGCCGTACCGGTCCGCGGCGTAGTTCGCGGCGGCGGTGATGTTGGCGACCGGGTCGGTGAGCTTCTTCGGGGTGCCCTTGACGTGGTACGTGTCGAAGGTGGGCTGGATCACCTGGAGCAGGCCCTTGGAGGGAATGCCGTTCTGCGCGTTGATGTCCCAGTCGTTGACGGCGTTCGGGTTGCCGCTGGACTCGCGCATGATGTTGCGGTGCAGCCCCTCGTAGGAGCCGGGGATGTTCTTCTTCTTCATGATGTCGAGCGACTCGCGTATCCAGCCGTCGAGGTTGTTCTTGTACTGCTTGGGCGCGGCGACGGCCTTGCGCTCGGTGGAGCGGTTGGCGGCCTGCTTCTCGGAGCGCTCCTTCTCGGCGGTCTTCTTCGCCGCCGCCTTGCGCTCCGCCACAGCCTTCTCCGTGGCGGCCTTGCGGTCGGCCACGGCCTTCTTCGCCGCTGCCTCGTTCGCGGCCGCCCTCTTCGCGGCGGTCTCCGTGGCGGCCTTCTTTGCCGCGATCTCCTTCGCCGTGGGGACGCCTTCGGCGATCTTCTCGGCGGCGATGGAGGACTTGGCCGCGGTGGGCTGTGCCTCGCTCTGCCCGCCGGTCGCGGCGATGGCCGTGACGGAACCGGCCGCGACGAGCACGGCGGTGGCGAGCTTGTGGGAGCGGGTGATGCGGATGGTGCGGGGCATGCGTGAGCTCTTCCTGTTGGGGACGGGATCTGCGGCCCGTGGCCGCGTGAGCAGAGACCGAGGGGGATCGGCTGCCGACCGCCGGTGGGCGCTCGTCGCAGGCTCGGTCTCGGTGCTTGCCGGGATCCATGGTTAACGGCCACCGACACAGGAAGCAATGACCCCATTTACTACTACTGGTAGTAGATGGGGCGGAATACCGTTTTCGGGCGTTTCGTCGCGCCGCAGGGGAGGGGCCGCAGCCACTACCGGACGTCGTAGGTGACGTGGGTCTCGTGGCGCGCCTCACCCGGCGAGGGCTCCGGGATGCCGCTGAGTCAGCGCCCGGTCACACGGGGCCGCGCCTCACGCCGGGCGTCCGGGCCGCCGGAACGAGCCGTCGAGCGGCTGCCGGAAGCTCCCCTCGGCCGAAGTGACAGACGCAGAACAGCGCGCTGCGGGACCGGTGTGTCGGCACCGGCCCCGCAACGCGCTTCCTCTACACAGTGGCTTCTCAGTCGTGGGCCCTGGTCGTGGGTCTTAGGGGGAAGGCGGGCGTGCCGCCCTCCCCCTAAGACCCACGCGGCCGCGCCGTCGGCGCGGCGTCGCGCGCGGCCTCAGCGCGTCCCGACCGCCGCCCGCACCGCCCGCCGCGCCATCGCGCAGTCGTCGTGCAGCCTGCGCAGCAGCAGCCGCTGCTCCTCGCCCGAGGAGAGCGCACCGGGCCGGTCCTGGCCCGCGCCCGCCGCGGGCGCCTCGCGCATGGTGCGCTGCACAGCCGTCTCGTAATTACGGATCTCGCGGGTCAGGACGAGCATCAGGTTCACCAGGAACGCGTCCCGCGCGGCCGGCCCCCTGGCCTGGGCGAGCTGGCTGATCTGGCGCCGCGCCACCGGGGCGTCACCGAGCACCGCCCACAGGGTCGCCAGGTCGTAGCCCGGCAGGTACCAGCCCGCGTGCTCCCAGTCGACCAGCACAGGACCGGTCGGTGACAGCAGGATGTTGGAGAGCAGTGCGTCACCGTGGCAGAACTGCCCCATGCCCTGGCGCCCGCCCGCCTGGGCCAGACCGTGCAGCAGCTTCTGCAGATCGCCCAGGTCGCGATCGGTGAACAGCCCGAGCTCGTGATAGCGCGCGATCCGTGACGCGTAGTCGAGCGGCGCCTCGAACAGCCCGGGCGGCGGCCGCCAGGCGTTCACCCGGGCGATCGCACCGAGCGCGGCACGGATGTCGGCCCGTGGGGGCGCCTCCGCGGGGTGGCGGGTCAGCGCGGCCACCCGGCCGGGCATCCGCTCGATCACCAGCGTGCAGTTCTCCGGGTCCGCCGCGATCAGCCGGGGCACCCGAACCGGGGGGCGGTGCCGGACGAACGCGCGGTACGCCGCTATTTCGTGCTGGAACCGCTCCGTCCAGGCGGGGGAGTGGTCCAGTAAACACTTCGCCACGGCGGTGGCCCGCCCGGTCGTACCCACGATCAGGACCGAACGGCCGCTGCGCCGCAGGACCTGGACCGGGTTGAACTCGGGGCAGATGCGCTGCACGGAGGCGATGGCCATCCGCACCTGGGCGCCCTGCGGCCCGGAGAGGTCGATTCTTCCGCTGAGGGGTCCGGCACCCGGTCCCGCCGCCCGCCGGGTCCGGCCCAGACCCTGCGCCGGTGCGCCGGCGTGGGGGGCGAGATACGGCCCGCCGCCCGTCCCCATGGGACGGAGCGGCCGGGGCGGGGCGGACACGGAGGACGATGCTGTGTACATGGGCGAGACAGGTCCCTTCGTGCGCCGACAAGTTACGTGCGCCAACCCGGCCGACGGCCGTTCGGCACCCTGGGGAGTACCTAGGGCTGCCGGGCGGGGTGGCGCTTTCCTACCTGACACCGGGGCGCGGGTGGCAGACCATCTGGCGGACCCTGGCGAACCCTGGCGAATAGTCCCGGCGCATCTGACAGGGGGTTAGTGTCAAGTCAGCCGAGAACCTGGGGGCTTGACGTGACCGGAGAACCCAACACCCGCCTTTCTGACCTGTTCGGCCTGGCCGGCTGGTCCAAGGGCGAACTCGCGAGAATGGTGAACCGGCAGGCGGCGGCCATGGGCCACCCGCAGCTGGCCACCGACACCTCGCGGGTCAGGCGCTGGATCGACAGGGGGGAGTCCCCCCGTGATCCCGTGCCCGAAGTGCTGGCAGCCCTGTTCACCGAGCGGCTCGGCCGTGTCGTGACCATCGAGGACCTCGGGTTCGGCCGGCGCGGGCGTGTGGGGAAACGGCGTGACTCAGGGACGGAACACGATCCCGATCAACTGCCGTGGGCGCCCGAACGGACGGCAGCGGTCCTCACCGAATTCACGGGAATGGACCTCATGCTCAACCGACGCGGCTTGGTGGGTGCGGGCGCCGCGCTCGCCGCCGGCTCCACCATCGCCGGCCCCATGTACGAATGGCTGCACAGCAACCCCGCTCCGGCGGCCGATGCTCCACGCGCCAACGACCCCCAGCACGCCGACCCCGCCGGTTTCGACCGGTACGAGGCCGCGCCCGTGGGATCCGAGGAGATCGAGGCACTGGAGCACTCGGTCGAGGTGTTCCGCGCCTGGGACGCCTCCCGCGGCGGCGGACTCCAGCGCAAGGCCGTCGTGGGCCAGCTCAACGAGGTGGGCGGCATGCTCGCCTACCGCCACCCCGACCATCTCCAGCGCCGCCTCTGGGGCGTCGCCGCCAACCTCGCCGTACTCGCGGGCTGGATGTCCCACGACGTCGGCCTCGAACCCACCGCCCAGAAGTACTTCATCATCGCCGCCCACGCGGCCCGGGAAGGCGGCGACCGGCCGCGCGCCGGTGAGGCGCTCTCCCGCGCCGCCCGCCAGATGGTCCACCTGAACCGCCCCGACGACGCCCTCGACCTGATGAAGCTGGCCAAGTCCGGCTCGGGGGACGAGACCCTGCCCCGTACGCAGGCGATGCTGCGCACCATCGAGGCCTGGGCACAGGCGGCGATGGGCCGGGGCCAGGCCATGCGGCGCACCCTCGGTGAGGCGGAGGAGCTCTTCGTCTCGGACAGGGGAGACGTACCGCCGCCGAGCTGGATGCAGATGTTCGACGAGGCCGACATGCACGGCATGCAGGCCCTGGCGTTCCGCACCCTGGCCGAGCACGACCCGGCGGCCGCGCCCATCGCCCAGCGCCACGCCAAGCTGGCCCTGGAGCTGCGGGTCAACGGACGTCAGCGGTCCAAGCTCTTCGACCACATCTCGCTCGCCTCGGCCTGCTTCATCGCCAACGACCCCGAACAGGGCGACCGTTACGCCCGGCTCGCCCTGGTGTCGATGGGGGAGACCTCCTCGCACCGCACCTGGGACCGGCTGCGCGAAATGTACCGGCTCACCGGCCAGTTCGCGGGTTACGCCAAGATCCAGGACCTCCGCGAGCAGATCGAGCGCTCACTGCCGCAGAGCCCGGTCGCCAAGAAAGCCAGGGGTGCGCAGGCCTGACCTCCGTACGCGTCCGCCGACGGAGGCCGTAACCGCCGCGCGTACCCGACGTCATGACGCCCCGGCAGCACTCACCACCGGTCCTGCGCGCGCACGCGCCCCCTCACGCCCCGATCCGGGCGACCAGCACACACGCGTCGTCCAGGCGCTCGGTCCCGCCGAACTCCTCGACCACGCCCCGCACGCACTCCTGTGCCGTACGGGCCTGTGCGAACCGGGGGGCGAGGGCGAGCAGCTCCTCCGGGCCCGCACCCCGGTCGCTGCGCCGCGTCAGGCCGTCCGTGTGCAGCACCAGCACATCGCCGGGGAGCAGGCGCACCTCGTCCTGCTCGTAGGCGACCCGGGACGCGGCACCGAGCAGCACTCCGTCCGGGGGCGGCAGCTGCCGCCCCGTTCCGTCGCGGAAGAGCAGCGGCGCGGGGTGTCCCGCCTGCGCCCAGGAGAGGAGGCCGGTCGCCGGGTCGAAGCGGCAGCACAGGGCGCTGCCCAGGGCGGGCTGTACCGACGTTTCGAGGAGGTGGTTGAGGTGACCCATCAGGGCGCCGGGCTCGATACCGGCGACGGCCATACCGCGCAGCGCACCGAGCATCATGGCCATCGCCGACGTGGCGGGGATCCCGTGCCCGGTCAGATCGCCGACGGTCAGCAGGGTCCGGCCGTCCGGCAGCTCCATCGCGTCGTACCAGTCGCCGCCGATGAGGCCGCTGGACGCGGAAGGGAGGTAGTGGGCGGCGATGTCCAGGGCGCCGGGGCCCTGCTGCGGGAGGCGTAACGAACCGCGCCACGGCGGCAGGACGGTCTCCTGGAGCTCCACCGCCATCCGGTGCTCCGTGCGCTCGATGCGCTCGTCGGTCTGCGCCGAGTCCCGGGTCCGGCTGACGGTCTCCTCGCTGCGGCGCAGCTCGCTGACGTCCCGCAGCACGGCCCACATGGAGGCGGTGCAGCCCTCGGAGTCGAGGACCGGTTCGCCCGTCATGTGGAGCGTGCGCACCCGGCTGTCGGGGAGCACGATGCGGAACTCCCCGTCCATCGGCCGCCCGTCCACGAGGCAGCCCGTGACCATGGAGGTCAGCTTGGGCTGGTCGTCGGGGAGCAGTACGGACGGCAGGTCGTCCAGGGAGAGCGGTGGCGAACCGGGCGGCCGGCCGAAGATCTCGTACAACTCCTCCGACCAGCTGACCTCGTCGGTGAGGAGGTTCCACTCGGCGCTGCCCACCCGGTTCGGCGGGGAACCGGCCGGCGGGCCGTCCACCCGTGCGTCGCCGTCCCGGGGGGCGGAGCGCTGGGCCGGCAGACCGGCCTTGAGCTGACCGAGCTGTTCGCCGAGGTTGTCCAGGTGCTGGACGGCCAGGTCGCACAGGGCGCGCTGCCAGCGGGCCTGGGGGCCGTCCTCGTCGGTCACCGCGTTCCGTCCCACGGCGTCCACGTCTCCGCGCAGCCGGCGCGTGCGGTGGATCAAGGCGTCGACGGCATCGTGCGCGGGGGGCTGTGGTGCGGGGCGGTCCGCGAACAGATGGGACGGCATCTCGTACTCCGATACAGGCGCGGTGCGGCCGGGTCTCAGGGGTCGACCGCTATCGACTGTCGCACAGGCTGCGGCGGCCCGTAAGGGATTCTGCAACACTCGATGCGTTGTTGCTTCTGGCATATGCCACAGGCTGACCGGGCGGGGAGAACCTCCGAACGGGCGTACGGATAGGGGGTGTTGGCCTGCCCCAGTGGCATAGGCGCCCGCCGGTACAGCCGCTGGTCGCAAATGCGTGTGCGCATGGCGGAGCCGCCCGGCAGGATGCCTCGCATGTCCGAAGAGCCGAGTGTCATCCTTCCCCCGCGGTCCGTTCTCGACGCCTTCGGTGTCGGCGGCACCCCCGAGCCGCTGGCCGGCGGTCAGGGGCGCAGCGTGCGGGTCGGCGGGGCCGTCCTGAAGCCCGCCGAGGGGGCCGAGGAGGAGTGGGAGTGGGCCGCTTCCGTGTTCGAGCGGCTGCCCCGGGGCGCCGGCTTCCGCGTGCCGCGGCCGCTGCGGTCGGCGGACGGGCGCGGGGTCGTCGAGGGCTGGACGGCCGCCGAGTTCGTGGAGGGCCGCCCCGGCCCCCGGGGGCAGTGGCCCGGGGTCGTCGCCACCGGCCGCGCCCTTCACGCCGCCCTGCGGACGCAGCCCCGCCCCGGCTTCCTCGACCGCCGTACGCATCCCTGGGCGGTGGCCGACCGGGTCGCCTGGGGTGAGCAGAAGGCCGACGTGGTCGCGGAGCTCGCCGAGCCGCTGTCGGCCCTGCTGGCCCTGCGCAGGCCCGTGGAGGCGGCGGCGCAGCTCATCCACGGCGACCTGACCGGCAATGTGCTCTTCGCGCCCGGCCGGGACCCCGCCGTCATCGACTTCTCCCCCTACTGGCGGCCGTCCCTCTATGCGGAGGCCGTGGTGATCGGGGACGGCCTGCTCTGGTACACCCCCGCCCCCGCTCTCCAGGCCGGCGGGGGAGGCGATCCCCGCTGGCGCCAGATGCTGATCCGGGCCCTGATCTTCCGGCTGGTCGCGCTGAGCGGGCTGGTCGGCCCGTCCTGGCGCGCCGGAGAGAGGGAGGCCGCCCGGTTCCGGGCGGCGACGGAGGCCGTGGAGCGCGGACCCGACGGGGGCTGGGCGCATCCCTGACGGCTGCCGGACGGGGGCGATCCGGTCCGGGAATGCCGACGCGGTGCGCCGCGTTATGCCATCGGAACGAAAACGAATCCCATTCCCGTTACGGGGGTGGAGTCGTCGAGCACCACGGGAGGCGCCCATGGCGCGCAGCGAACTCAGGCCCGTCGTGACCCTCCGGTCCACCGCCGGAACGGGCAGCAGCTATGTGACCCGCAAGAACCGCCGCAACACCCCCGACCGGCTGGAACTGCGCAAGTTCGACTCGGCCGCCGGGCAGCACGTGCTTTTCCGCGAAGCCCGCTGACCGCAGCCTTCGGCAGCCCGGAAGAGGCCCGTCGCTCTGTACGTCACCGCCATCGGCGGTGAGGAAGGAACGCATCGATGAAGTCCCGTATCCATCCCGTCTCCCGCCCCGTGGTCTTCCGTGACCGCGCCGCGGACGTCGCCTTCCTGACCCGCTCGACCGCCGACTCGGGCGAGCGCGTGACATGGGAGGACGGCAACACCTACCCCGTCATCGACGTGGAGACCTCGTCGGCGAGCCACCCCTTCTACACCGGGGGCCGTCAGGTGCTCGACACGGCAGGCCGCGTCGAGCGGTTCCGCCGCCGCTACGGCACCGAGGACGCGTCCCGTAGCTGACGGGACCGGCTCCGTCGAAGGTGGAACCGGGAATTCCGTGCCATGGATCACATCCATGGGGGCGGGTTCCCGGGAACAGCCGTAGATGGTTTATCGTTCATCTATACGTGGGTGTGAGGGGGACAGTGTCCCCGGGCCTCACCAACAGCACATGGGGAAGATCGCACAGCCGAAGCCCCATGGAGCTCCTCGCCGAGAGGCGACCGCCCTTCATACCCGCACTCAAGCCGCCCCGGCTGGATTCCCCCGATCCGGCCGGGGCTTCCCCGTACCCGGCCGCCGCCCTCGGCCCGGCGCGGTTTCCAGGACCAGCGCTCCCACCGCCAGCACCACCGCCCCCAGCGCGGCCCCGGGGCTCCACCACCGCTCCGCCACGGCCGCGAGCGCCGCCCCGGCCACCACCGCCCCCAGCCGGCCCAGCACCCAGACGTCCGCCGGCTCCAGCTCCCGTACCGCCGCGCGGCCGGCCAGCGAGGTGAGGGTCCCGGTGAAATAGTTCGTCGGCGTCACCCGGATGCGCCCCTGGATCCCCATCGCCAGCGACACGAGGGCCAGCAGCCCGAGCCGGTCACCGTACGACGCCACCAGATCCAGCCCCCACAACGCGGCCGCCGCCCCGAGCAGAACGGTCTCGGCCAGCAGCATCACCCGGAGCCGCAGCCCCAGCCGCCCGGCCATCAGAGCGCCGGACGCGGCCCCGCAGGCGTACGCCGCCAAGGCGGTGACGACCCGCAGCGCCACACCGTCCTCGCCCGCTCCGGCGGCCGAGGCCCCGAGCAGGACCAGATTCCCGGTCATCACCCCCGCGAAGACCTGTCCCACACAGAGGAAGACGAACGCGTCGGCCGCCCCGGAAGCCGCGGACAGGAACAGCAGCGCCCACGCATCCCGTCGCGCAGGACCGTCGGCAAGCGGCGCGGCGGAGGAGGAGGACGCGGAGGGCGAGGGAGGCGAGGGCGGGGGAGCGGAGTGCACGCGAGCATTCTCGGTACGCGCGCGCTCCGGAACCGCTCCCGGCGCCAGGCGCGGCGCGCCGCGTGCCGGTGCCCGGGGCTACTGGATCCCGTACCCGGGGCGCGGGGTCCGGGTCACCGGGCCCGGAGCCCGGTCACATCGTCTCGTGGAGATCCTTCGCGTAGTGCTCGATGGCCGGCCGGTACGTCTGGACATGCCGGTCGTCACTGGTCGACGCCACCAGCCGCAGCAGCAGCTGCATCGCCTCGTGGTGCTCCTCCGTGTTGAACAGGGCCATCGCCAGGAAGGTCTGCAGCGCCCCGTCGTCCGGGAACTCCTCGACGCCCCGGCGGAGCGTCTCCACGGCCTGCCCGTACCGCCCGAGCACCCGGTAGGTACTGCCGAGCCCGAGCAGCGCCCCCCGCCGGTCCTCCGCCCCGAGCCCCGTCCCCGCCAGGCTGCGTTCGTAGTACGCCACCGCCTCGGTCTCCAGGCCCAGGACGTCGTGGACCCAGGCGGTCCGGTAGGCCACCTCCGCGTCGTCGGGGAACCGCGTGGTCAGCGCGAGCAGCCGCTCGCGCGCCTCCCCGGCCCGGCCCTCCTCGCGCAGCCGGTCGGTCTCGGCCAGCAGGTCCTTCTTCTCACGTGCGCTCATCCGCCCATCGTCGCAGGCGGCACCGGACAGCCGGGCGTTTTTCAGGCCCGGATGCCCGCCCGCGTGTTTTCCGCCCCGGCGGGGGCACCTGTCCGCCATGACTGCAGAGACGAAACCCCGTACGCGACAGGGGACATGGCTACGCGTGTTGCTGAGGGTGACCGTCCTGACGGTGGTGCTGCTGGGGCTGGTGGCGTTCTCCCTGTTCCTGGCCAAGGTGACGCTCACCCCGTCACCGGCCTCCGAGGACATCGTCACATCGAATCTGCAGCCGGGCCGGTCGCTGCGCCAGTACGCCGAGGACTACACCTTCCTCGCCGCGTGCAAGCAGGCGGGCGGAAACCTGCTGCTCGGTGTGCCCTTCGGGCTGCTGCTCCCGTTCATCGTGCCGCGCCGCCTGCGGATGATCAGCATGACGCTGCTGACCGGGGCCGTCATGGTCCTCGTGGAGCTGATCCAGGGTGCCCTGGTCGCCGGCCGCGCCTTCGACATCGACGACGTCATCCTCAACACGGCGGGGGCCCTGCTCGCCTACCTGCTGGTGGGCCGCCGGATCAGCCACCACTACCACGCGCACGCGCACACCCCCCTGGCCGAGCCGGAGAAGCCCGCCCCGCAGCCGAAGGGCGCGGCGAAGGCGACGGCCTCCCGGACCGGGACGAAGGCCCCGGCGAAGACCGGGACGAAGACCCGGGCCACGGCCAAGGCGAAGGAACCGTCCAAGGCCGGGGCGGGGACCGGTGGCACACGCCTGGGGAAGGCCAGGGGTTCGGGCGGGCGCCACAACGGCGACGGCGACCGGCCCGGCTCCGGCCGCGCCCTGCTGGACCGGCTCCGCAGGCGCTGACCACAGGGGCCGACACACGCTCCTCCCACCCGTTCGGGCCGCGGCCGTTTGCGGGCCGTCCCGGGCGGCCGCAGCGTGGGGGCACGTCCTGCGCGCGGATGCCGTACGGACCCCCTGCCGAGGAGGAGCGTCATGGCCGACGGCCGATGGAGCCCGGGCCGCAAGGAGGCCGACGCCGACGAGTTCAGGCCCGTCCTCGACATCGTCGAGCCCGGCCACCAGCGCCGGCTGACGGTCCTGCTGCGCCTGCTCCTGCTGATCCCCCACTTCGTCGTGCTCTTCGTCCTGCACATCGCGGCCTTCTTCACCGTCATCGTGGGCTGGTTCGCCGCCCTGGTGCTGGGGCGGCTGCCCGACCCCGTCTTCCGGTTCCTCGCCCGGTTCCTCGGGTACGACATGCGCGTGTCGGCGAGCCAGATGCTGCTGATCGACCGCTACCCGCCCTTCGCCCTGACGCCGCCGCCGGACTACCCGGTCCAGATCGACGTACGCCCCACCGCCCTCAACCGGCTCGCGGTCCTCTTCCGGATCTTCCTGATGATCCCGGCGGCGATCGTGCAGAGCCTCGCGGTCTACGGGTGGTGGGCGCTGTCCTTCGTCTGGTGGCTCATCACGCTCGTCCTCGGCCGGATGCCGCGCCCCCTGTTCGAAGCGACGGCTGCCACTCTGCGCTACCGGATGCGGTTCACCGCGTACGCCATGATGCTCACCCCGGCCTACCCCAAGGGCCTCTTCGGCGACGACGACCTCGCCGTATCGCAGGGGCACTCCCGCTCCGCCACCCGGCCGCTGGTGATGAGCAGCGCAGGCAAGTGGCTCGTGGTGCTCTTCCTGGTGCTCGGTATCGCGGGCAACGTCACCACATCGGTGACCACCTCCACCACCTCCGACGACACCACGGAGCTGTCTGGCCGCCCGTGAGGCCCCTCGTCTGCATCCGTCTACCCGAACTGGCCCATTTCGCAGGGGAGATGGGTTGAAAACGCGTCGGCGGGTCACATGCAGTCCATGACGTCCAGCGACGCAACCACGGATCCCGCCCCGCAGAGCGGGAAGAAGCGCACGCCCCGACCCGGGCGGGGAGTGCTGAAGATCGTCGGCATCGGCGCGGCGGTCCTGGCCCTGCTGTTCGCCGGCGGCAGGCTCAGTCTGCTGCCGAGCCTCGACGGCCTCTTCGGGGAGGAGACCCACGACCGGTCGGGCCCCGCGGTCCTCAAGTCGATCCAGGACATGAGCGCGTACGAGGCGGCCTCGGGCAACTTCCAGGTCGTCGTCGACCTGGAGAAGGACGCGAAGTTCCTGCCCGACGCGGTACGCGGCACCCGCACCCTGTTCGTCGGCGCGGGCACCGTCGACGCCTCCGTCGACCTGGGCAAGGTCGGCGAGGACGGCGTGGTCATCAACGAGGACCGCACCACCGCCGAGATCCGCCTGCCGCGCGCGGTGCTGGGCAAGCCGGCCCTGGACCCGGACCGCTCCTACGCCGTCTCCAAACAGCGCGGCCTCTTCGACCGGCTCGGCGACCTCTTCTCCGACAATCCGAGCAGTGAACAGGCGGTCAACCAGCTGGCCGTCCGGCACATCGGTGAGGCGGCGAAGGAGAGCGGGCTGACCGCCCGCGCCGAGAAGAACACCGCCGACATGCTGAAGGGGCTGCTCGGCTCCCTCGGCTTCGAGCGCGTCACGGTCCGCTACGGCGACGACCAGGGCTGATGGTGCCCCCACGGCCCGGCGCGGTGACCGTCCGTCGCGGACCGCGCCCGGCCGGCGTCCCTCCCGCCCCAGGCGCCCCACCCTTGACGCGTACGCGACGGTGAGTATGGTCTAGGCCAAGTGCAAGGCCTTTCCGGTACCGGTCATCAGGCCTGTCCGGCAAGGGACTTGCAGCCCTTCGCGCCTCGTTGGCCCCACACTCGCGAGGCCTCGCCGCCTAAGCCGGGCCCCCCACGGCCCGCCACCGCGCGGTGCGGTCTCATGTGAAGGAGAAGCATGCACGCGAAAAGGAAGACCGCACTCGCCGTCGGTGCCGTTCTCGCCCCGGTCCTCGCCCTGAGCCTCCCGGCGGGCTCCGCCAGCGCCCACGGCTACATCTCCAACCCGCCCAGCAGGCAGGCGCAGTGCGCCGCCGGCACGGTCAGCTGCGGCTCGATCAGCTACGAACCGCAGAGTGTCGAGGGCCCGAAGGGGCTCACCAGCTGCAGCGGCGGCAACAGCGGGTTCGCCGAACTCGACGACGACTCCAAGGGCTGGGCGGTCACCCCGGTGAACCGCTCGCAGCAGTTCGAGTGGAAGCTCACCGCCCGGCACTCGACCAGCACCTGGCAGTACTTCGTCGGCGGCGAGAAGATCGCCGAGTTCGACGACGGCGGCGCGCAGCCCGGCGCGACCGTCACCCATCAGGTCGACTTCGGCAACAAGACCGGTCAGCAGAAGGTCCTCGCGGTCTGGAACATCGCGGACACCGTCAACGCCTTCTACGCCTGCATCGACGTCAACGTCAGCTGACCGCAGGCCCTGTTCCATCCGTCGCGCCCCGGCCGGGCCCCAGCTCCACCCGGCCGGGGCGCGGTGCTGTTCCCCCAAGGACCGGCACGGTCCGTCATGGCCGGAAAGCGGCATGGCGCGGCTGCTCCAGGTAGCCGAGCGGTTACCCTTCGTCAGCTGTCTGATTGATCATCAGTGCTTGAGGGGATTCCTGAATGAACCGCATGCGTACCGTACTTGCCGCGCTCGGCATCACCGCCGGACTGATCACCGCCCCCGCCGCGAACGCCGCCCCGCAGCCCGACGCCCCGGTGGCCGCCGAGCGGCACGAACCCTGCACCGGCGAATACCGCGGCGACGCCCGGCTCGGCCCGAAGTGGCTGCCGAACAAGCGCCTGGCCCCGGTCGGCCCGCTCCTGAAGGGCTACCAGCGCACCGGAGAGCTGTCCCCGCAGGCCTTCCTCAAGAAGTACTGGGAGGGGCCCGCGGACACCGGAAGCTGGAAGTACCCGCCCAACGACGGCTTCGCCGAGGTCAACGGCGAGATCGACAAGGAGCCCTCCAAGCTCCGCCCAGGCCAGCGCCTGGACCGCTTCGGCTCCGAGTACGGCGGCTACCTGGCCCCGGCCGGCGACGCCTACGCCGAGCGCGCCCTGCCCCCGCAGAACCTCAACACCCGTGAAGCGGCGACCCCCTGCGACTACCGCGTCTACAAGGTGGCGAAGCCCTTCTGGGTCTGGCAGGGCAGCATCGCCCCGTGGTTCGAGCAGCCCGGCGGCGGCCAGCAGATCAAGCTCGACGCCGTCTTCCTGAACCCGGGCGAGGGCGAGCGGCTGAACGTGAAGTGGCTGCTGGACCACGGCTACCTCACGTCCGCGGGCGCGTAACCCCCGATGGACCGTCACGCGTTGCACGCCGCACTCGTGGAGGCCGGGATCCCCGGCGGCTACTACCGGATCGAAGGCGTCCACGAGCCGGTCCCCACCCCGCCCGACTTCCTCTTCGTGCGACGGGCGGCGGACGGCGGATGGGAGACCGGCGCGTACGAACGCGGCCGGGACGAAGTCCTCGCACACCACCCGGACGAGGCAGCCGCCTGCGCACACCTGCTGCGGCTGCTCGTCTGACCCCTTTGCCGGTCCGGCAAAGATCCTTGTGCGGGCGGCGGAGACCCCCGAATGATCGTGACCGGGCGGCCGGGCTCCGGCCCGGCCGCCCGACCGCACCCGTCACGACCGCCCCGCCCGCCCGGGGCGCCCGAGGAGGACCCATGCCGCAGCCCGCCCCCGTGCCCCCGGCGGACTCCACCACCCCGCCCGGCGCGGTCCACCGCCTGGTGAACACCCCCGGCGGCCGCATCCACCTGGTCGAGCAGGGCACCGGCCCCCTCGTCCTCCTCGTCCACGGCTTCCCCGAGTCCTGGTACTCCTGGCGTCACCAGCTCCCCGCGCTCGCCGCCGCCGGATACCGGGCCGTCGCCATCGACGTACGCGGCTACGGGCGTTCCGCCAAGCCCGCCGCCGCCGACGCGTACCGGATGCTCGCCCACGTCGCCGACAACACCGCCGTCGTCCACGCCCTGGGCGAGGAGACGGCCACCGTCATCGGCCACGACTGGGGCTCGCCCATCGCGGCCGACAGCGCCCTGCTCCGGCCGGACGTCTTCACCGCCGTCGGCCTCCTCAGCGTCCCGTACTCCCCGCGCGGGGAGCACCGCCCCACCGACGGCTTCGCCCGGATCGGCGGGGACGAGGAGTTCTACGTCAGCTACTTCCAGGCCCCCGGCAGGGCCGAGGCGGAGATCGAAGGGGACGTACGCGGCTGGCTCGCCGGCTTCTACACCGGGCTGACCGGCTCCACGCTCACCCCCGAGGAGCACGGCAGGCTCTTCTTCGTACCCCCGGGCGCGCGGCTCGCCGACCGCTTCCCCCTCGGCCCGCTGCCCGCCTGGCTCACCGAAACCGACCTCGACGTCTACAGCGGGGAGTTCGAACGCTCCGGCCTCACCGGCGCCCTCAACCGCTACCGCAACGTCGACCGGGACTGGGAGGACCTCGCCGCCTGGCACGGAGCGCCCATCACCCAGCCCTCCCTCTTCATCGGCGGCGCGCTCGACGCCTCCACCACATGGATGGCGGACGCCATCGACGCCTACCCGACCACTCTCCCCGGCCTGTCCGCCGCCCACATCCTCGAAGGCTGCGGCCACTGGATCCAGCAGGAACGCCCCGACGAGGTCAACCGGCTGCTGACCCGGTGGCTGAGCGGGCTGCGGTAGACCTGCTCAGCAGGCGGGGCCGCGGGTCGCCGCCGTCGCCCGCAGCAGATCCCGTACAAGCGTGAAGTCGATCTTCTCCGGGGTGCGGAAGCGAAGACACCCCTTGCCCATGTCGTGGCCGGCCAGCCGGTCCGCGAACGCGTCCCGGACATCCGTGCGCAGGAGATAGAGCGAGATGTACTGCTTCTGGCTCGCGAAGGCGACCTCGCCGGTCCCGTCCCGCTCGTAGGCGGGCATGCCGTACGCCATCACCTCCCGGAACCCCGTCAGCTCCGCGCGGCACAGCGCGCGCAGCTCGGTGAGCGCACCCCGGCGGGCGTCCGGCAGCTCGGCCAGGTACTGATCGACGTCTTCCGCACGGCTCTGGACCATGCGCCGATCCTAAGCGGGCGGCGCGCGTGTGTCGGAGCGCGGTTCGCACGGGCCAGGAGGCGAAGGTGAGCGGATGAACAGTGCGAACATGCTGGCCGAGGCGTTCGACCGGGTCGGGGAAGCGGTGCACGCGGCGGCCGAAGGGCTCTCGGCGGACGACCTCAACGCCCGGCTCGACGACGGGGCGAACTCGATCTCCTGGCTGATCTGGCACCTCACCCGGATCCAGGACGACCACATCGCCGGCGTCGCCGGCACCGGCCAGGTCTGGCTCACCAAGGGCTGGGCCGACCGCTTCGGGCTCCCGTTCGACGAGGCGGCGACCGGATACGGGCACAGCACCGACGAGGTCGCCGCCGTCCGCGTCGACTCCGCCGACCTGCTCCTCGGCTACTACGACGCGGTCCACGAGCAGACCCTCGACTTCGTCCGCGGACTCGACGGCCGCGCCCTCGACCGCATCGTCGACGAGGCGTGGTCACCCCCGGTGACCCTGGGCGTCCGGCTGATCAGCGTCATCGCCGAAGACCTCCAGCACGCGGGTCAGGCGGCATTCGTCCGGGGCGTACGGGAGCGCGCGTGAGACCGGCCCGCGGACGAACTGCCTCCGCACCCCGTGCACCCTCCCAACAGCGGTGCCATACTCGGAAGCAGTCCGCCGCAGAGGCTTGTCATCGTCCGAAAGGCGACACGTCATGAGCTGGGCATCGTGGACGACCAGCGGTGTCTTCGCGGGAACAGGCGGAGTCCGCACCGAAGAAGCCGGCATCCTGAGCGGAGACCTCACGGTGCACACGACCTGGTCCGACGGCCAGGCGTCGGTGGCCGTGCAGTACAGCGGCTCGTCGGACTGGTTCACCCTGGCGGGCAGCCCCGTGCCGTGCGCCTCCGAGGAGGAGAGCCGCGCTTTCCACCAGAGCGTGGTCGAGGCCGTACGCCGGGGCGACGGAGCCACGCTCCCGCCGGACGGCGCCGCCCCCGCCGCACCGCCCCCGGCGTCCGCGACCTGAGCGGCGACCCGCCGCGTCCGCCGCGCCCCATAGAGTGACCCGACAAGATCCGTTCCCCACCGGGGGCGGGTGCGCGGGGACACGGGGCGAGGAGCGGCGTAATGGTGCGTGCGGGTGCACGGCGGGCGGGAAAGGGCAGGCACCGGCCGTTCTGGGTGGAGCTTCCGCTCCTCATCGGGGTCGCCCTGGTGCTGGCCCTGCTCATCAAGACCTTCCTGGTGCAGGCCTTCTCCATCCCGTCGGAATCCATGCAGAACACCCTGCAGAAAGGCGACCGGGTCCTTGTCGACAAGCTGACCCCGTGGTTCGGATCCGAGCCGGAACGGGGCGAGGTGGTCGTCTTCCACGACCCGGACGACTGGCTGGACGGCGTGGCCGTCGACCCGCCCAACACCGTGCAGAAGGTGCTCAGTTTCATCGGCGTGATGCCGTCGGCCGAGGAGAAGGACCTCATCAAGCGGGTGATCGGCGTGGGCGGTGACACCGTGGAGTGCGACGGCGACGGACCGGTGAAGGTCAACGGGAAGGCGCTGGACGAGCCCTATGTGTTCCCCGGCAACACCCCGTGCAGCAACGACGGCAGGGGCACCTTCAAGGTCACCGTCCCGCAGGGCGAGCTGTGGGTGATGGGCGACCACCGCCAGGCGTCCGCGGACTCCCGCTACCACCGCGACGACCGCAACGACGGCATGGTCCCGGAGGACGAGGTCGTCGGCCGCGCCGTCGTCGTCGCCTGGCCGGTCGGCCGCTGGAGCACCCTGCCCGTCCCCGCCACCTTCTCCACCGCGGCCGGCGCTGCCCTGCTCCCCGGACCGGCGGCGGCCGTGGCCGCCGCCGTCCCGCTCGTCCTGCTGCGCCGCCGCCGGGCGACGTCAGGCGCTGACGCCCACCCGTGAGCCGATGACCTCGGCCCCCGCCTCCGGGGCCGCCACCGTCCGGCGGGCGCCCTTGAGCAGGACGACCAGTGCGGTCGCCACGAGGGTGCCGGCGGCGATCGCCAGCAGGTAGAGGAACGGTTCACCGATCAGCGGCACGACGAAGATGCCGCCGTGCGGAGCGCGCAGGGTGCACTCGAAGGCCATCGACAGCGCACCGGTGACCGCGCCGCCCGCCATCACCGACGGGATCACCCGCAGCGGGTCGGCGGCGGCGAACGGAATCGCGCCCTCGGTGATGAACGAGGCGCCCAGCACCCAGGCCGCCCGGCCGTTCTCCCGCTCGGTCTTCGTGAACAGCTTCTTGCGTACGGTGGTGGCCAGGGCCATCGCCAGCGGCGGGACCATACCGGCCGCCATGACCGCCGCCATCACCTTGAGGCTGCCGTCGGTCGGATCGGCGAGACCGCCGACCGCGAAGGCGTACGCCACCTTGTTCAGCGGGCCGCCCATGTCGAAGCACATCATCAGGCCGAGGACCACACCGAGGATGACCGCGTTGGAGCCCGACAGGCCGTTCAGCCAGTCCGTGAGGGCGCTCTGCAGCGCGGCGATCGGCTTGCCGACGACGATGAACATCAGGAACCCGACGACCGCCGAGGCGATCAGCGGGATCACCAGCACCGGCATGATCCCGCGCAGCGTCGCATGGACCGGGACCCGCTGGATGGCCATCACCACCGCACCGGCCAGCAGACCGGCGACGAGACCGCCGAGGAACCCCGCGTCGACGGTGAGCGCGATCGCTCCGCCGACGAAACCGGGCACCAGCGCGGGACGGTCCGCCATCCCGTACGCGATGTACCCGGCGAGCACCGGCACCAGGAAGCCGAAGGCGGCGGAACCGATCTGGTTGAGCAGCGCGGCCCAGCTGTCCAGCTGCCCCCAGACGAAGTGGTCGGCGACCGACTTGGCGTCCACGATCTCGTAGCCGCCGATGGCGAACGACAGGGCGATCAGCAGCCCGCCCGCCGCGACGAACGGCACCATGTAGCTCACGCCGGACATCAGATACGTACGCAGCCGGACCCCGAAGTGCGCACCTTCCGCACCGGACCCGCCGTCCGCACCGCTCTCCGGCCCGTCCCCGCCCTGCGGTACGGCGGCGATCTCACCGCGCTCCGCCTTGCGGCGGGCCTCGGCGATCAGCTCGGCGGGCCGGTTGATGCCCGCCTTCACCCCGACGTCCACGAGCGGCTTGCCCCCGAAGCGCGCCTTCTCCCGCACCTCGACGTCGTGCGCCCAGATGACCGCGTCGGCCCGGGCGATGACCGCGGGGTCCAGCTTGCTGAAACCGGCCGACCCCTGGGTCTCCACCGTCACTTCGACGCCCTCGGCGAGCCCTGCCGCCGTCAGCGACTCGGCGGCCATGTAGGTGTGCGCGATACCGGTGGGGCAGGAGGTGACGGCGACGATCCGGAAGGGGGCGTCGTCCCCGGCGGGGGCGGCCTCTCCGGCTGCCGGTATCGGCGTCGTGGCTTCGGGCTCCGGCACCGGCTCCTCGCCCCGGATCAGCGCGGCGACCGTGCCCGGGTCGTTCCCGGCGCGCAGGGCGGCGGTGAACTCCGGGTCCATCAGCCTGCGGGCCAGCCCCGACAGGATGGTCAGGTGGTCGTCGTCCGCCCCGGCCGGTGCCGCGATCAGGAAGATCAGGTCCGCGGGACCGTCGGCCGCGCCGAAGTCGATGCCCGAGGCGCTGCGCCCGAACGCCAGCGTCGGGGCGCTCACATGCTCGCTCCGGCAGTGCGGGATGCCGATCCCGCCGTCGAGGCCCGTCGGCATCTGCGCCTCGCGGGCGGCGACATCGGACAGGAAGCCGTCGAGATCGGTGACGCGGTGTGCGGCCACCATCCGCTCGGCGAGCGACCTCGCGGCGGCGTCCTTCGTTGCTGCGGACAGATCGAGGTCGACCAGTTCCGCGGTGATCAGCTCACTCATCGCGGTGCTCCTTGCTCGGGGACCGCCCTGCGGCGGTTGGGGGGACGGAAGGCGGTGGGCTCGTGCGGGGGGTGGGGATCGAGGTGGGGGACGCGCCGGTCATCGGGCGTGCACGGGTGTTCACGAGGGCTCATGGGGCGGGCTCCGTCAGCGGGCGGTCCAGGGGGACATCGGCGCTCACCACGACCGCCGACCGGTCGAGATCGGCCGGGGTGGGCATGAGGCTCCCCGCCAGCTGCACCGCCGCCGCCCCATGGGCGACGGCCGAGGCGAGCGCCTCGGGGCCCTGCCCGCCCGCCGTCAGGAAGCCGGCCAGGGACGCGTCCCCGGCGCCGACATTGCTGCGTACGGTCTCCACCCGGGCGGTCGCGAAGTACGCGCCCGACGCCTCCACCAGCAGCTGCCCGTCGGCCCCCAGGCTGGCCAGCACCGACCGGGCCCCCCGCGCACGCAGCTCCTCGGCGGCCTCCAGCGCGTCGCCGACCGTGGCGAGCGGGCGGCCGACGGCCTCGGCGAGCTCCTGGGAGTTGGGCTTGATCACATCGGGCCCCTCCCGCAGGGCCGCCGTCAGGGCCGGACCGGAGGTGTCCAGCGCGATCCGCGTACCGGCCCGGTGGCTCCGCGCGACCAGCTCCGCGTACCACTGCGGCGGCAGCCCGCGCGGCAGGCTCCCGCAGCACGCGATCCAGTCGGCGGCGGCGGCGCGGGTCCGCACCGCCTCCAGGACGTCCTCCGCCTCGGCGGCGCTGAGCTCGGGCCCGGCGGCGTTGATCTTGGTGAGGGTGGAGTCGGGTTCGACGAGCGTGATGTTGATCCGGGTGCTGCCGGTGACCGGCACCCCGGCGGCCTCGATGCCGTGCTCGCCGAGCAGCCGGGCGAGCAGTGCGCCCTCCGGGCCGCCCATCGGGGCGACGGCGACCGTGCGGTGGCCGGCCGCCGCGACCGCGCGGGAGACGTTGACGCCCTTGCCGCCCGGATCGACGCGGTCCGCCGTGGCCCGCAGGACGGTGCCGCGGACCAGCTCCGGCAGCTCATAGGTCCGGTCCAGGCTGGGGTTGGGGGTGACGGTGAGGATCATGCGCGTACTACTTCCGTGCCCCGGCTCTCGATGGAGCGGGCGTCGTCGGGGCTGAGGCCCGTGTCGGTGATGAGGAGATCCACATCGGTGAGGTCACCGAAGCGGGCGAAGTGCCGCTGCCCGAACTTGCCCGAGTCGGCGAGCAGGACGACCCGGCGGGCGGCCTTGATCACGGCCCGCTTCACGGCGGCCTCGGCGAGGTCGGGTGTGGTGAGGCCGCTGTCGGGCGCGAAGCCGTTGGTGGCGAGGAGGACGACGTCGGCGCTGATCTCTCCGTACGAGCTGAGCGCCCAGGCGTCGACCGCCGCCCGCGTCCGGTGCCGGACCCGGCCGCCGACCAGATGCAGCGCGATGCCCGGGTGGTCGGCGAGGCGCGCGGCCACCGGCAGCGCGTGCGTCACCACGGTCAGCGTGGCGTCGACGGGGACGGCCGCGGCGAGCCGGGCCGTCGTGGTCCCGGCGTCGATGATCACGTTCCCGTCCGCGGGGAGCTCGGCCAGCGCCGCCTGCGCGATGCGGTCCTTCTCGTCGGCGGCCACGGCGTCGCGCTCGGCGAGATCGGGCTCGAAGTCGAGCCGCCCGACCGGGATGGCGCCGCCGTGCACCCGGCGCAGCAGCCCGGCCCGGTCGAGCGCCTTGAGATCCCGCCGGACGGTCTCGGCGGTCACCTGGAACTCCTCGGCCAGGGAGAGCACATCGACCCGGCCGCTCTCCTGGGCGAGGCGGAGGATCTCCTGCTGACGCTCCGGTGCGTACATGTGGTTTCGTATCCGTTTCATGCCCGAGTCTGTGGTTTCGCGCTCAGGTTACGTCCGAGGTTCGGGAAAGTAAACACATTCGGGCGAGAAGTGGGCATGAGCGGGTGCGGACGAGTCTGGGGGCGCGCATACGCCGGCGGGGCGCACCGTCCACCGGTGCGCCCCGCCGTGTCCGTCTGCTCAGCGCCTCCCCGGAACGCCCTCGCCCAGCGGCCGGGCGAGCAGCGGGGTGCCGGGGACCTGATGTCCTCCGCTGGCGAGCATCCGCACCTCGCCCCGGTCGCTGATCTCGGCGCGGACGATCCCCGTCTCGTCCTCGTACACCGGAGATCCGCCCGCCCCGGTCCGGTCGGTCAGCCGGACGGCGACCACGTCGTCCTCGGCGCCGGACATCTGGAAGATGAGTTCGTAACGCTCCGTGTGCTCCATGAGGGCCTCCCGGCCGGGCCATGACGACATCCGGCCCTGACCCCATTGTTTCCCACCCGCGCGCGAGTCGCCCGGGGAGCGGAGGGGTGAGGGCCGTTCGCGACGGCCAACGGGCGGAGCCGTCCGGTCGATCGGGTGACTCCGGCCGGTAGGACAACATGACTGGTCCCGGCAAGGGCTAGGCATGTGTACATGAGACTTGAGCCCCGACGAAACAACCGTCTTTCCCTACGCTCCCGCAACCTCAGGGCGACCGGTGCCGCTGCCTGCCTGGCGGCCGCCGCTCTCCTGCTGACGGCCTGTGGTCAGAGCTCGGACAGTGCGACGTCCGCGGCCACCGAAGCCGCGAAGGTCCTTCCGCAGAAGACGACGGCCTCCCCGTCGGCCACCGCGGAGCTGACCGAGGACCAGCAGGAACGCAAGAGGGTGCTGGACGCCACCAAGGTCACCTTCGACGACGCGGCGACGACCGCGGTCGGCGAAGTGGCCAATGGCAAGCTCGTCGATCTGGATCTTGAGGGTGTGGACGACGACGACCGCGACGAGAGCCCGAGCCCGAGCCCGAGCGGCAGCGGGAGTCCGACCGGCAGCGCCAGCCCCACCGGCAGTGCCAGCCCGACGGGCAGCCCGGCCGCGACCGGTTCGCCGAGTGCC
This sequence comes from Streptomyces microflavus, assembly GCF_014650075.1. Lineage (GTDB taxonomy): Bacteria > Actinomycetota > Actinomycetes > Streptomycetales > Streptomycetaceae > Streptomyces > Streptomyces microflavus. The sequence continues at coordinate 407,409 of NZ_BMUG01000005.1, forward strand.
AGCCCCGGCGCCGACGGCCCCGTCTGGGTCGCGGAGGTCGCCGAGAAGGACGGCACGGTCCACACCGTGCGGATCAACGCGGTCGACGGCAAGGTGATCGAGGCCCGCGTCGACGCGGACCAGGACGCCGAGGACAAGAAGCAGACGGCCGACCGGCTCGCCCAGGCCACGCAGACGCCCGAGCAGGCGGCCAAGGTCGCCACGGAGAAGAAGAAGGGGACCGTCACCTCCGTCGGCCTCGACGACAACGACGGCAACGGTGTGGTCTGGTCGGTCGACGTGGTCGGCTCCGACTGGAAGAAGACCACGTTCGACGTGGACGCCAAGAACGACACCATCGTCCGCGAGGAGACCGACAACGACTGACCGTTCCCGGACGGTGCTGATCTCGGTGGTGTGCCCGCGCGGGCACACCACCGAGGTGCGTGAAGGGGTACGCCGCACACCCGGCGTACCCCTTCTCCTGTTCCCCGCTACGCCTTGTGCGCCTTGCGCGGCTCCAGCAGCCGGCAGACGAAGTCCTCCTGGAGGCCGCGCAGGGTGGCCAGCAGCCTCGGGTTCGTCGTGCTGTTGACCTGCGAGGTGAGCGAGACGGTCAGCGACCGCTTGCCGTCCTTGGTGGCCGCCGCCAGCTGGGTGTAGCCGGGGAAGTTGCCGGTGTGGCCGTACACGGTTCCGCACCGCGTCCTGTACGTGAAGAGGGCGAGCCCGGCCTCGTTGCGCCCGGGCCCGGCCGGTTCGGAAGCGCCCGCGACGAACGTGAGCTGCCGACGGCGGACCGCCGGACCCAGGTCACGGCCGCCGGCCCAGGCGCGGATGAAGGTGCCGAGGTTCTCGGGGGTGGAGACGATGCCGCCCGACGCCCACACCCCGGAGGCGCTGATCGCGGTGGAGAGGTCCTCCGGGGGATTCGGCGGGTCCACGTCATAGCCGTGCAGGTACGGCTCGGGGAGCCGGTAGCCCTGGGGGAGCGAGGTGGCGCGCAGCCCCAGCGGCCGGTACACGATCTCGGCCAGCAGCCGCTCGTAGGGGGTACCCGTCGCGGCCTCGGCGATCAGGGCCACGGCGATGTTGTCGGAGTTGGAGTAGCGGTACGCCGAACCCGGCCGGAACCGCAGCGGTTCCCCGGCGACGTACCGCAGCAGCTTGCGCGAGTCGAAGTGCCGGCGCGGATCGGCCGCGAACTCGGCGATGAACGTGGGGGACTCGGTGTAGTCCGGCAGCCCGCTGGTGTGGTTCAGGAGCTGGGCGACCGTCACCCGGTGCCAGGCGGCGGGGAGCCGGGGCAGCCACCGGCCGAGGGTGTCGTCGAGCGAGAGGCGGCCCCGGTCGGCCAGCTGCAGCGCGACCGCGCCGCTGAAGGCCTTCGCCACACTGGCGATCCGCATGTGGTCGGTGGGCTGCGGCGGCCGCCCGGTGCCGACCTCGGACGTACCGGCCCGGTACACCTCACTACGGCCGCCTGCCGTCAGCACGGCGATGGCCCCGGGCGGCCCGCCGGGGGTGTCGACGAGCGCCCGGAGCCTGCGCTGCAACTCCCGGTCGACCGGTCCGTGCGACCCGTGGGGGCCGTCGCCCCCGTCACCGCCCGCCCGGGCGGGACCGGTCATCAGCCCGGCGATCGAGGCGGCAGCCAGGGCGGCCACGACGGCTGTTCGCCGCAGCGGCCGGGACGGGGCGCGCAGAAGGGGACGTGTGGGCACGGGTGTACCTCCTGAAGGTGTGGGTCGGGCGGGCCGCCCCCCTGCCTCCGGCTGCCGCGAGCTCAGCATCGGGCGGCCGGCCCGAGCCCGCTCCCGAGGTGGACCATCCGGCCGATCACCGCCACCCGCCCGTCTCCCGTCTCCTTCGGAAGCGCCCCTCACGGGGCCGGGACGGTACCCCCGTGCAGATCGAGGACGTAGCGCCGCCCCGGGCGGTCGCCGAACATGACCTCCTCCACCGGCCGGAACCCGGTGCGGGCCAGCACCGCGCGGGAACCCGCGTTGTCGAGCGTCGTCTCCGCCCGCAGCACGGTCAGTCCGTACTCCTGGACCGCCGTGACACAGAGCCGCCGGACCGCCCAGGTCGCCAGCCCGCGCCCCGCGGCCTTCTCGCCGATCCGGTAGCCGAGCTCGGCCGAACCGTCCTGCACCCCGACGAGGTTGATCCGGCCAAGGAGCGTCCCGTCGGCGTCCTCGACGACATGGAAGTGGTGCAGCCCCGCCTCCTGCTCGGCGAGCAGCTCACTGTGGCGTGCGGCGAAGCCGGTGAAGTAGCCGTCGCCCCGGTCGGGCACCGAGGCGGAGAAGTACGCGCGGTTCTCCCGCTCGAACGCGAGCAGCGCCTCGGCATGGCCGACCGTGAGCCGGCTGATGATCGTCACACCGGGATGCTGGTAGGGCCTGTTCACGAGGGGAGTTGACTCTCCAGGGCATGGGCCAGGCCGCGCTCGGCGTCGTCGGCCGAGGCCCGGCGGTAGGCCCGTTCGTACGCCGTGTTCCCGGCCGCCTGCCGTGCCTGGAGCTCCCACTGCTCCCGGATCGCCCCGAGCTCGGGGGTGCCGCGGTGGGGGTGGCCGATGATCCGCCAGTACGTGTGTCCCGTGCCGGAGGTACGGGCCGCCGCGACCCCGTCCCCCCGGGCGGCGATGGCACCGGCGAGCAGGTCGAGGCCGAGGGCGATGCCGAGGCTGTCGTGGAGCTCGTGCTTGCTCGCGAGCATCGCGCGGGCGTGGCTCTCGGCGTGGCGGGGGCGGCCCTGCAGCAGATGGATGAGGGCGAGCTGGTGATCGGCGTAGGCCCGCCCCCAGTGCTCGCCGAAGCGCAGGCTTATCCGCTGGAGCCGGGTCGCCTCCTCGTACGCCTCGTCCAGCCGGCCGAGCGCCGACAGGGCGAAGAGGCGTATCACCCGGCAGCGCATCTGGGAGGGGGCGTCGGCGGGGTCCCCCGGGTGCAGCCGCAGGGCGTGGTCGCTGACCAGGTGCGCGGTCTGCGGCCTCCCCATCATCAGATAGGTGAAGCTCATGGAGTGGGCCGCCGAGAGGGCCGCCTCGGCGTCCTGGCCGAGGCGGGCCGCCTCCTCGCACTCCTTGCCGACCCGGCGGGCCGCCTCGTGGTCGCCCTGGAGGGTCAGAGTGATGCCGAGGGCCCAGAGCGCGCGGGTGCGGTGCGGGCCCGCCGAGAGGGGCAGGGCCAGCACCCGCTCCAGATAGGTCCGGGCCTGGTGCAGATGGCCGCAGCAGCTCCAGAACAGACCGGCGCACCCGGCCATCTCCATCGCCTTCTCGGGGTCCTCGGCCAGCAGGTGCTCCAGGGCGGCGCAGAGATCCGGGTGGGTGGAGGCGACCCTGCGGTACCACTCGACCTGTTGGGGGCCCAGCCAGCCCGCGTGCGCCTGCACGGCTGTCTGCGCGAAGTGGCGCGCGTGCCGGTCCGTGAAGAGCGCGTCCTCCGCCAGCTCGGCGAGCCACATCGCCCCGTACTCGCGCAGTGTGTCCAGCATCCGGTAGCCGTCACCGGTCCGCCGGAGCACGGACTGCTCGGCGAGGCTCTCCAGGGCGGGGGCGATGGCCTCGCCACCGAGGGGCCCGCCGGCGCACACCGCCTCGGCGTCTGCCGTCATGATGACGCCCCGGAAGACGGAGAGCCGGGCCCACAGGAGCCGTTCGAGCGGGGCGCAGAGCTCGTGGCTCCAGCCGATCGTGGTGCGCAGGGCACGGTGGCGGCGGGGCCAGAGCGTGTTGTCGCTGAGGGCGTCGAGCCGGGAGGCCAGCCGCCCGGTGATCTCCTGCGCGGTGCTGTCGCGGAGCTGGGCGCAGGCCAGTTCGACGGCGAGCGGTATCCCTTCGAGGCGGCGGCAGATCTCGGCCACGGCGGCCGTGTCGCCGGGGGAGTCGAACGCCAGGCCGGGGACGACGGCGGCGGCGCGGTCGTGGAAGAGCCGGACGGCCTCGTCGCCGTCCTCGCCCGCGGAGAGCGGGGAGACCTCCATGGCGTGCTCGCCCTCCGCTCCGAGCGGCTGTCTGCTGGTGGCCAGGACCGTCAGCCCCGGCGCGGCGGAGAGCAGTTCGGTGACGAGCTGCCGGCAGGAGTCGACGACCCGCTCGCAGCAGTCGAGGACGAGCAGCAGACGGCGGTCGGAGAGCCATTCGCAGAGCGCGGCCACCGGCCGGCGGGGGCTGTGGTCCAGCAGCCCGACACCGTCGCAGACCGTCGTGGTGAGCAATTGGTCGTCATCCAGGTGGGAGAGGTCGGCCCACCACACGCCGTCCGCGTACCGGTCCCGGACGCGCTCGGCGGTCTGCAGGGCCAGCCGGCTCTTGCCGACCCCGCCGCTCCCGCTGAGAGTGACCAGCCGGTGATCCTGAAGTGCCCGGTCGATGCGGTCCAGTTCGCTGTCGCGGCCGACGAAACTGGTCGTCACGACGGGGAGGTTGCCCATCACGCAGGCCATCCTGCCTCGCCTGGGCCCGCAGCCTCCGTCCATAGCGAAAAGCAGTCAAAAACGGCTGACAATGTCTCCTGTTCGATCGGAAGTCGACACAAACGAAAGGCGGGTTCGCCCGTCGTCAGACCACTCCGGCCAGCGCCTCCAGGGCCCCGAGCGGATCCGGTCCGACCGGGGCGAGGACGGCGTCCGTGACGCCCGCCGCACCGAGTCCGGCCAGCCGGGCGCGGGCCGCCTCCGGCGTGCCCGTCACGGCGAGCCGCGCGACCCAGGCATCGGGCAGCCGACGGACGAACTCCTCCCGGGTCGGGCACTCCGCCCGCAGCTCCACCAACTCCGCGGCGAACGGGAGCGGGGCGATGTGGGCGTGCCAGTCCGGCTCGCCGATCCACTCGAGACCGGGGCGCGCGGCGGCCAGAGCCGCCTCCGGATCGGCGCCCACCGAGCCGATGTTGTACGTGACCAGGCGGTGCGGGCGGGTGGCTCCGATGTGTCCGAGCGCCGCCCGGGCGTACTCGGGGGTGACGGGCTCGGCGAGGATCGTTCCGTCGGCCACCCGGCCGGAGACCGCGAGGGACTTGGGGCCCCGGACGCCCGCCAGGATGTCGGGCACCACGTCGGGCAGTGCGCTCTTCTCGAGCCGGACGCCGTCGAGGTGGACGTACCGCCCCCGGACCTCCGGTCCCTCGCCCCGCAGCAGCGCGCGCAGGGAGTCGATGTACTCCTCCAGGAAGGTGAGCGGGCTCCTGGGCCACTGCCCGACGCTCCGCATCCAGCCGGGCATGCCGTGCCCCACACCGACGTCGGTCCGGCCGGGGAAGAGCTGGGCGAGGGTCGCGATCTCCAGCGCCGCGAACGCCACGTTGCGGGCACCGGCGGGCAGCAGCCCGATGCCCACCCGGATCCGGGACGTGGAGGCCAGCACGCTGGCCGCCTGGGCGACCCCGCCGCGGAACCCGAGATCCTCCACCACCCACACCGACCCGAAGCCCAGCTCCTCGGCCCGGCGGGCGAACGGCAGGATCAGGTGCGTGGGCAGATCGCGCGGCAGCAGGACGCCCACGGCGGGGGAAAGGGTGGGGGAGGGCACAGGTGTTCTCCTCTGAGTCTCGGTACGGAGAACCTAGCGAACGCGGCCCTGGGGGCCCGGAGGCCGGGGGCACTGTCAGACCCCTGCGTTACGTTGCTGCCATGACGAACTTCGTACTGGTGGCAGGCGCCTGGCTCGGCTCGTGGGCATGGAACGACGTGCTGCCCGACCTCCGCGCCGACGGGCACGCGGTCCATCCGCTGACGCTCTCGGGCCTCGCCGACAAGCAGGGCGTGGCGGCCGGACAGCAGACCCATGTCGACGACATCGTCGATTACGTCGAGCGCCTCGATCTGCACGATGTCGTCCTGGTCGGGCACAGCTACTCGGGCATTCCGGCCGGTCAGGCGGCGGAACGCATCGGTGACCGGCTCGCCCGGGCGGTCTTCGTCGACTCCAACGTCCCGGCCGACGGCGAATCGTTCGTGTCGGGCTGGCCGGAGGGCCGGCCGCAGATCGAGGCGGCGATCGCCGCGAACGACGGCTTCTGGCCCCCGCTGACGGCGGCCGACTTCGACGGTCAGGGACTCGGCGACGAGGAGATCGCCCGGATCGTGGCGGGGGCGACCTCGCACCCGGGCGCCACGCTCACCGAGCCGGCCGTCCTGCGAGGACCGCTCGGCTCGCTGCCCGCGACGTACATCAAGTGCCTGCTCGACGGAGCCGAGCCGGGCGGTGACGTGGCCGCGCTCCTGAAGGGCGATCGGTGGGAGCTGGTCACGATGGAGACGGGCCACTGGCCGATGTTCTCCAGGCCGCGCGAGCTCGCCCGGGTCCTCCTGGACGCCGCCGGAACCGGGCGATGACGATGGGCACCACCCCGGACCCCGGCAAGCGGACCCGCACCGAACCCCGGTCCCGCACCGAACCGCGGTCGGCCCGTGCCGAACCGGTGGCCGAGCACCCGGAGATCACGTACATCGGATGCGCCCGGTGCGGTACCCAGATCGCCGGACTCGACGGCCGCTACGCCTGCTCGGGCTGCGGCTGGGTGAACGAGTGGACCGAGGGCCACCGTCCCCTGCCCGCTGCCGGGCGGCGGCGCCCGCAGGCCGCCCCGCGCCCGCAGCAGCCCTGAACAGGCAGAAACCGGACCCGACCCACCCGGCCGCCGGCCCATCCAGCCATCGGCCGCAGAAGGAGAGCACCGCCATGCCCGAACCACAGGCCCCCGACGACACCCGCGAGGCCCTCGCTGCGATCGCCTCGCTCCTCGCCCCGGCCCACCCCGACGTCGCCGAGCAGGTCCTGCACGCCCACGACCGTCCTCACGACTACGTGAGCGCCTTCGGGGACCGGCTGGCGGACCGGGGGATCGACGAGCCGGTCGGCAACCTCGCCTGGATCGCCCTCGTCGACGCGCTCGACGCCCACGGACTGCTCGCGGAGTTCGACTGGAAGGAGGACGCGCAGGAGATCCGGTCACAGCTGAGGAAGCTGGGGTCGCGGCCGTCCGTGGACCCCTGGGTGCTCCTCGGGGATGCGGAGATGCTCCTGCCGACGGAGAAGTTCCTGCACGCCTGCGGCCGCCGCTACCGGGAGATCGGCGCCGCCCTGGCCGTCCTCGACATCGAGTCCGACTGCTACCCGGTGGTGGGCCTGCGGGCGGCCCGGACGGAAGAGCTGACCGCCCTGGCCGCCCGTGCGGGCTTCCCCCTCCGGCACCTCGGCGCGGGCCGCTCCAGGCGGTGAGCGAGCCGCCGCCCGCAGCCGCCGGGGCGCGGCCCGGCCGCTGTTCCGGCAGGTCCGGGGGCGTCTCGGTCCCCGGACCGGGAATCGCGGGGTCCGCCACCCACCACGTACACTCGCCCCCGCTCCGCCGACCGGCGGGGCTTTTCGCACCAGACCTGACGGGAAAATGCGCATGAGTTCCGCAGACAGCACCGAAGCACCGATCTACGCCGGCCTCGTGGAGGAGCAGGGAGACGTGCTCGCCGAGGTACGACGCGTGGCCGAGGAGGTCCTGCGCGACGCGGACCGCGCGATCGACTTCGGCGGCGTACGGTCGTCCGCCGCGTACCGCTAGGACAGGCCGCCGAGGGCGGGCATGTCCATCACAAGACAATAAACGTCTTGCAACTATTGCCATATTCTTGCGTATCCGAGGCGACGGCTTACTGAAGAACCGTCGTCGGCGAGAGTGGGTGGGGCCGCGGTTCGGCCGAGTGCTCGACCGGGCACCGGTGCCACCGCGGCCACCCGGCGAACGGTCATGGAACATTCGCCTCCGCCCCGGTGAGCGGCCCGCGCGTCGGCGCGGAGAGCGCTCCCAGAGTGTCGCGGGCGAAGGGCGGGCGGCCGTGCCGACCCAGCCCCTCCGGTCGCCGCAACCTCGCCGCACCTTCATTTCCCCCGCGTTTCCCGAAGTGGCCCCTGGCGCGCCGTGGCTGCCGCCGCTTGCGGACGTTGCGGGGGTGGCGTGCCCGTAATAGCCGGATCCACCCCTCCGTGTACAGCCTTTCGCCCGTACTTCTGCGGGCGCTTGTCGCGCACGACGGGCAAGAGCTGTCAATGATTTACGAAATCAACGTGACATCTTGCGGACATTCGTCGGCGGTGGTTGAGTGTGGTCCGCCGCACAGCTCGTGGCTGTGGGCTTCCCGCACTCCTGCCCTAGAGGGGTCCACCGATGAGAAGTTCTGTTCTTCGTCGTACCTGTGCCACCGCCGTCGCCACCGCACTGGCCGTCACCGGCCTGGCCGCCTGCAACTCCGAGGGCGAGAGCGCCGCGGACGGCAAGACGCGCATCACCGTCAACTGCTGGCCCCAGCCGAGTGCGAAGATCGACCACAAGCGGTTCGACGAGGACGTCAAGACGTTCGAGAAGCAGAACCCGGACATCGACATCACCGCGCACGACGCCTTCCCGTGCCAGGACCCCAAGACGTTCGACGCGAAGCTGGCCGGAGGCCAGATGGAGGACGTGTTCTACACGTACTTCACCGACACCGAACGCGTCGTCTCCATCAACCAGGCCGCGGACATCACCGAGTACGTCAAGGACCTCAAGGCGTACAAGGACATAGCCCAGCCCCTGCGTGACGCCTACACGGTCGACGGGAAGATCTACGGCGTTCCGCGCACCAACTACTCCATGGGCCTGCTCTACAGCAAGGCGCTGTTCACCAAGGCCGGCCTCGACCCGGAGAAGCCCCCGGCCACCTGGCCGGAGGTCCAGGCCGCCGCCAAGAAGATCGCGGGCCTCGGCAACGGAACCGTCGGCTTCGCCGAGTACAGCGCCCAGAACCAGGGCGGCTGGCACTTCACCGCCTCGATCTACTCGCAGGGCGGCTCGGTCGTCAGCGAGGACGGCAAGAAGGCCGCGGTCGACACCCCCGAGGGCAAGGCGGTCCTGCAGAACCTCAAGGACATGCGCTGGCGCGACAACTCCATGGGCGCCAAGCAGCTCCTCATCATCAACGACACCCTCCAGATGATGGGCTCCGGCAAGCTCGGCATGTACCTCGCCGCCCCCGACAACGTGCCGCGCATCGTCAAGGAGGCCGGCGGGAAGTACGAGGACCTCGCGTTCGCCCCGATGCCCGGCGGCAAGGGCACCCTGATGGGCGGCGACGGCTACATGTTCAACAAGAAGGCCACCCCGGCCCAGATCAAGGCCGGGCTCAAGTGGCTGGAGTGGACCTTCCTCACCCCGGGCCAGGGCTACATGAACAACTACGCCCGCGCCGCCGAGGACCAGTCGCCGGTCGGCCTGCCCGAGCCGCGCCTGTTCACCGGCGCCACCGACGCCAAGGACCAGGAGCTGAAGAAGGCGTCCGCCAACGTGCCGGTGGAGAACTACCAGGCGTTCATCGACGGCGGCCAGAACCTGGACATGAAGCTGGAGCCCAAGCACGGCCAGCAGATCTACGCCGTCCTCGACGGCGCCGTCTCCGCGGTGCTCACCAAGAAGGACGCCGACATCGACCAGCTCCTCAAGGACGCCCAGTCGAAGATCGACGGAATCCTGACCCGGGGCTGAGCATGAAGACCACGTCCCAGCAGGCTCCACCCGCGGTGACGCGGCCCGCCGGCGCGACGCCCCCTTCGGGGGGCGCCCGCCCGGCGGGCCGCGGGCCCCTCTCCCCGCTCCGCCGGAAGATCGCCGACCAGGCCACCGCCTACGCGTTCCTGACCGGCGGTCTGCTCTGCTTCATCCTCTTCTCCTGGTACCCGGCCATCCGGTCGGTGATCATCGCGTTCCAGAAGTACACGCCCGGCTCCGACCCCCAGTGGGTGGGCACCGCCAACTTCACCCGGGTCTTCCAGGACCCCGAATTCGCGGCGGCCTGGCGCAACACGCTCACCTTCACCGTGCTCGCCCTGGTCATCGGGTTCGCGATCCCGTTCGTCATGGCCCTCGTCCTCAACGAACTCCGCCACGCCAAGGCGTTCTTCCGGGTCGTCGTCTACCTCCCGGTGATGATCCCGCCGGTGGTCAGCGCCCTGCTGTGGAAGTGGTTCTACGATCCGGGCGCGGGCCTCGCCAACGAGGTGCTCGGCTTTCTCCACCTGCCGACGTCGAACTGGACCAACGGCGCCGACACCGCCCTCGTCTCCCTCGTCATCGTCGCCACCTGGGCCAACATGGGCGGCACCGTCCTCATCTACCTCGCCGCGCTCCAGGGCATCCCCGGCGAGCTCTACGAGGCGGCCGAGCTGGACGGCGCGTCCGTCTGGCAGCGCATCCGGCACGTCACCATCCCGCAGACCCGCTTCATCATCCTGATGCTGATGCTCCTCCAGGTCATCGCGACGATGCAGGTGTTCACCGAACCCTTCGTCATCACCGGGGGCGGGCCGGAGAACTCCACCGTCACCGTGCTCTACCTGATCTACAAGTACGCCTTCCTCTACAACGACTTCGGCGGCGCGTCCGCCCTCAGCGTGATGCTCCTGCTGGTGCTGAGCGCCTTCTCCGCCCTGTACCTGCGACTCACCCGCACCGACTGAGAGGAGCGGCCGCCCACCATGACCCAGACAGCTCCGCCCCCGGTACAGCAGCCACCCGCCGCCCTCACCAAGCGGCCCGCGGACCCGCCCGCCGAGCGGTCCGTACGCACCATCGTCTCCCCGCTCGCGCTCGCCGGACGGCGCGGCAAGGTCACGTACTGGTCGGTGTTCGCCCTCGTCGTCCTCCTCTTCGCCTTCGCGTTCCTCTTCCCCGTCTACTGGATGGTCACGGGCGCGATGAAACCGCCCGAGGAAGTGGTGCGCACCCCGCCCACCCTCGTCCCCGACCGGTGGCAGGTGACCGGCTACACCGACGCCTGGGACCTGATGCGGCTGCCCACCCACCTGTGGAACACGGTGGTCCAGGCGACCGGGGCGTGGGTGCTGCAGATCATCTTCTGCACGGCCGCCGCCTACGCCCTGTCCAAACTCAAGCCCGCCTTCGGCAAGGTGATCCTCGGCGGCATCCTCGCCACCCTGATGGTCCCGGTCCAGGCCCTCGTCGTACCGAAGTACCTGACCATCGTGGACATGCCGCTGATCCACGTCAACCTGCTCAACGACCCGCTGGCCATCTGGCTGCCGGCCGTCGCGAACGCCTTCAACCTCTACCTGCTCAAACGGTTCTTCGACCAGATACCGCGCGATGTGCTGGAGGCGGCCGAGATCGACGGCGCGGGCAAGCTCCGTACGCTCTGGTCCATCGTGCTGCCCCTGTCGCGGCCGGTGCTCGGCGTCGTCTCGATCTTCGCGCTCGTCGCCGTGTGGCAGGACTTCCTCTGGCCCCTGATGGTCTTCTCCGACACCGACAAGCAGCCGATCAGCGTCGCCCTGGTCCAGCTCTCCCAGAACGTGCCCCTGACCGTGCTGATCGGCGCCATGGTCATCGCGAGCATTCCCATGGTCCTGATGTTCCTGGTCTTCCAGCGGCACATCATCGCCGGAATCAGCGCGGGGAGCACGAAGGGCTGACCGGCCGTCAGCACCGGGCGGGACCTCGGGCCGACCCGTACCGCCCACCCCGGACCCGTCGCCGCCCCCGGCATCCCGCCCCGCTCCGGGGCGGCGGCGCCAGAACCTCCAGCTCCTCCCTGTTGCGCGGACCGGCCCACCCCGTCGGCGACCGCGCCCGTCCGAAAGGAACCCGCCTTATGGAAGGCAGCCAGCTTGCCGCCGACGACTGGTGGCGCTCGGCCGTCATTTACCAGGTCTACGTCCGCAGCTTCGCCGACGGCGACGGCGACGGCACCGGCGATCTGACGGGTGTGCGGTCCCGGCTGCCCTACCTGGCCGAACTCGGGGTCGACGCCCTGTGGTTCACGCCCTGGTACCTCTCGCCGATGGCGGACGGCGGCTACGACGTCGCGGACTACCGGGTCATCGACCCCTCCTTCGGCAACCTCGCGGAGGCCGAGAAGCTCATCGCCGAGGCCCGGCAGGCAGGTATCCGGACCATCATCGACATCGTGCCCAACCACGTCTCCGACCAGCACGTCTGGTTCAAGGCGGCGCTCGCCGCGGGCCCCGGCAGCCCGGAGCGGGAACTCTTCCACTTCCGCCCCGGCCGCGGCGTCCACGGCGAACTGCCGCCCAACGACTGGGAGAGCGAGTTCGGGGGAGTGCCCTGGACCCGCGTCGAGGACGGCCAGTGGTACCTGCACCTCTTCGCCACCGAACAGCCCGACCTCAACTGGGCGCACCCGGCCGTACGCCAGGAGCACGAGGACGTCCTGCGATTCTGGTTCGAGCGGGGCGTCGCCGGTGTCCGCATCGACTCCGCCGCCCTCGTCGCCAAGGACCCCGCACTGCCGGACGTCGCCGGACACCCGGGACCGCACCCCTACGTCGACCGGGACGAGCTCCACGACATCTACCGCGGCTGGCGGGCCATCGCCGACGAGTTCGACGGCATCTTCGTCGGCGAGGTCTGGCTCCCCGACTCCGAGCGCTTCGCCCGCTACCTGCGCCCCGACGAACTGCACACCGCCTTCAACTTCAGCTTCCTCAGCTGCCCCTGGGACGGCGAGCGGCTGCGCCGGTCCATCGACGAGACCCTCGCCGAACACGCCCCGGTCGGCGCCCCCGCCACCTGGGTCCTCTGCAACCACGACATCACCCGGACCGTCACCCGCTACGGCCGCGAGGACACCAGCTTCGCCTTCACCAGCAAGGCGTTCGGCGTCCCCAGCGACCTGGAACTCGGCACCCGCCGCGCCCGCGCCGCCGCCCTGCTCTCCCTCGCCCTGCCCGGCTCCGTCTACCTCTACCAGGGCGAGGAACTGGGCCTCCCGGAGGCCGACGTACCGCTGGACCGCATCCAGGACCCGATGTACTTCCGGTCCCAGGGCCGGGCCCCCGGCCGCGACGGCTGCCGCACCCCGCTGCCCTGGGCGGCGGACGAACCGTACGCCGGCTTCGGCTCCACGGTGGAGCCCTGGCTGCCGCTCCCGGACGACTGGGCGGCCCACGCCGCCGACCTCCAGGCCACCGACCCCGCCTCCATGCTGGCCCTCTACCGGGAGGCCCTGCGGCAGCGGCGCAACCTGCCCGAGCTGCACACCGGGCAGCTGCGCTGGCTGAGCGAGGAGCGGGACGTCCTCGTCTTCGCGCGCGGCGCCACCCTGGTCTGCGTGGTCAACCTGGCCGAAGCCCCCGCGGAGCTCCCGGACCACACCGGCGTCCTGCTCGCCAGCAACCCCCTGGACGACCGGGGCCGGCTGCCGAAGGACACGGCGGTGTGGCTGGCGGTCTGATCCCCGTACGGCGAACCGTGCCGGCCCCGGACACCGCGACGGCGTCCGGGGCCGCGCGCACGGCTCAGGCGGCCCGGACCGCGCCCCGCGCCACCGGGTGCAGCGCCGCGTACTCCAGCGGCGCCGACGGATCGATCGACACGTCCATCGGAGCGGGCTCCGCCCCGGCCCGCACCAGCAGGTCACCGACCGCCGCGATCATCGCCCCGTTGTCCGTGCACAGCCGCAGCGGCGGCACCCGCAGCGTGATCCCGGCCGCCCGGCACCGCTCCTCCGCCAGCTCCCGCACCCGCGAGTTGGCGGCCACCCCGCCGACCACGACCAGCGTGGACACCCCGTGGTCGCGGCAGGCCGCCACCGCCTTGCGGGTCAGCACATCGGCCACGGCCTCCTGGAGCGACGCGGCACCGTCGGCCAGGGGCAGCTCCCCGCCCTCCACGCGCCGCTGCTCGGCCCACCGGGCGGCAGCGGTCTTCAGCCCGGAGAACGAGAAGGCGTACGGGGCGTCCCGCGCCCCGGTCATCGGGCGCGGGAACGCCACCGCGCGCGGATCGCCCTCCCGCGCCGCCCGGTCGATCGCCGGACCGCCCGGATAGGGCAGCCCGAACACCCGGGCCACCTTGTCGAAGCACTCACCGGCCGCGTCGTCCACGGTGTCCCCGAGATGGACGATCGGGTCACGGGCCAGATCCCGCACGAGCAGCAGCGAGGTGTGGCCGCCGGAGACGATCAGCACCACGCACGGATCGGGCAGCGGACCGTGCTCCAGGGTGTCCGCGGCCACGTGCCCCGCCAGGTGATGGACCCCGTACAGCGGCACGTCCAGCGCGTACGCCAGTCCCTTGGCCCCGGCCAGCCCCACCTGGAGCGCCCCGGAGAGGCCGGGCCCGGTGGTGACGGCGACCGCGCCGATGTCCGAAATCCGCAGTCCCGCGCTCTCCAGCGCCTGGCGCACGACGGGGCCGAAGGAGTGCACATGCGCCCGCGCGGCGATCTCGGGCACGACACCGCCGAAGCGGGCGTGCTCGTCCATGCTCGACGCCAGTGCGTGACCGAGCAGGCGTCCGTCCCGGACCAGACCGGCCCCGGTCTCGTCGCACGACGACTCGATCCCGAGCACCACGGGAGAGCCCACGGCCGCCTCCTTGCCGTAAATCGGTAATTGCAACCTATGTGCAACAAGGTAGCCGACGGTCCGCGCGGCCCGCGTACCGGATCGGCCGCGTACCGGATCATCAGGACCGGTGCTCCAGCAGGGTCGCGGCGAGGGCGACCTGAGCGGGTTCCAGCGCGGTCCTCCCGTCCTCGATGTCCCACAGCGCGTTCTGCAGCACCCGGCCCAGCGTCCAGCCGGCGGCCCGCCGCCGGTCCAGGCCGAGCGCCTCGGTGAGCAGGTCGAACCGGTACAGCACCGGGCCCGTCACCCCGCCCGCCACCACGTACTCCCACCGGATGTCCAGGGCGGGCCACAGCTCGAACCCGGGGTCACCGGCCAGCGGCTCCGGATCGATGGCGAGCCATGGCTCCCGCTCACCGGCCAGCACGTTGCCGTCGTGCAGATCCCAGTGGAGCAGCCGGTCACCCGCCTCACCGGTCAGTTCGGCCACGGCCGCCGCACAGGTCCGTACGAGCTCCCGCTCCGCCGGATCACCCAGCAGCAACAGCGCCTCGGGCGCCTGCTCGGTCATCGCCTCCGCGATGTCGGCGAGCCTCCGCATCCCCTGCGGCGCCGGCACCGCCGACAGCCGCGCCATCAGCCCGGCCAGCACGCCCACCGCCACCGTGCCGTCCGGCTCCGCCGACAGCGGACGCCCCGCGTCCAGCCGCTCCAGCAACTGCGCGCCCGCCACCGGATCACTGTCGAGGAGTCGCACCACCCCGTCGCCGTCCCAGGCCCGGAGCCCCGCGGCCACCCCGGAGTTCTCCGCACTCGGCGGCTGGAGCTTGAGCACGGCCGGCGTACCGTCCGTGCGGACCACCGGCAGCACCAGCCCGGCCATGCCGCTCCCGGCCGGCCCGTCCCGCCGAAGCCCCCAGCGGTCCAGGAAATCCGCGGCCTGCCGGGGCAGCGCGGCCAGCCACGCCCGGCCCCGGGGGTCACCGGGTGCGCCGTACGACGCGACCAGGGCGTCGGGGACAACGAAAGCGGGGGAGGGGACAGGACTCATCCGGGGCAGCTCCTCAAGGACGCCTTCAGCCGGGGAGGCGTCGTCGGCGATGCCCGTAGTCTGCGGCCGATCCGGTGCCGCACGCTCGCCCTTTACGCGCGCAAGCGCACCAGGAGCCGTACCCGCCCGAGCACCGCACCCCACCCCCGGCTGAGTATCCGAACTCAGGTCCGAAGGGCCGGCCGCCGCGACGATGAACACGACCGCGAAGGTCACCCGACCGACAGGACCCCAGGAGAGCCGTGCTCAGCAGCGTCGCAGCCGCCGTCATCCCTTGCCTCGGCCGTCTGACGGTCACGTCCGACGACGGCGGAGCCCCGGCCCCCGGCTCCATCATCGTCGCCAACCACACCTCCCTCGCCGACCCCGGCGTCGTCCTCGCCGCACTCCTGCGCCTCGATGTCGAACCGGTCGTCCTGGCCACCGCCTGCCTCTGGCGCATCCCGGTCCTCGGCCGGCTCCTGGAGCGCGGCGGCCATGTGCCCGTCCACCGCGCCACCCACCGGGCGGCCGACGCCCTCGGCACGGCCGCCGCCGCGATCGGGGCGGGGCGTCACGTCCTCATCTACGGGGAGGGCCGGCTGCCCCTGCGCACGGACGCCGCCGAGGCGCCGCCGGAGAGCTTCCGCAGCGGCATCGCCCGCCTGGCCCACGCATCGGGCGCGCCCGTCGTCCCGCTCGGCCAGGCCGGCGCCCGCCGGGTGACCTCCGGCTCGGGCGCCAAGCAGATCGCGGGGTTCCTCACCGCACCGGCCCGCCGCCCCCGGCTCCACGTCCACCTGGGCTCGCCCGTCCATCTGCCCCCCGGCGTCGAGGCCGCGACCGCCGCCGCCCGCGAAGCCGTCACCACCGCCTGGCGCACGGCGGCCCGGCACCTGGGCGAACCCGCGGCGGCGCTCGCCGCACGGTGAGAGTCACGGCGGTCGCGGGTACGCGCCCGGGTGGCGCCGCCGACCCGGGCAGCGTAGGTATGTAAGGCATGTTGTCCCGGCGAGGAGACGGATCCCGATGACGGCGGCAGAGCTGAGCACCCCGGCGCACGGCGTTCCCTGCTGGGTCAGTCTCATGGCCCGGGACCTGCACGCCGCACAGGACTTCTACACGGCCGTTCTCGGGTGGACGTTCCGCTCCGGCACCCTGGGCGAGGGTTTCACCATCGCGCACGCCGACGGCCTGCCGGTCGCCGGGATCGGCCGGATCGGGCCCGGCCTGCCCACCGCCACCTCCTGGACCCCGTACTTCGCCGTCGCCGACGTCGACGCCACCGCCGCCCGGGTACGGGAACGCGGCGGCACCATCGCAGTCGGGCCGATCCGGCTCGGCCCCGGCCGGGGAGCCGTGGCCGCGGACCGTGAAGGAGCCGGGTTCGGCTTCTGGGAGGGCCGCACCCCGCCCTGGTCGATCGGGCGGGGCAGCGCACCCGCCGCCCTCGAACTGCGCACGAGCCACGCCTTCGACGCCGCGATCTTCTACTCCGCGGTCTTCGGCTGGGACCCCCTCGAACCCGGCGGCTGCGAGGTCGGCTACGCGTACGAGCAGGACACCGTCGTCGTCCGCCAGGGCGGCCACACCGTGGCCACCCTGCGCGGCGGCGGCGACGGGGCGTCCCCCGACCCCCGGCTGCGCCCCCGGTGGCACGTCCGCTTCCAGGTCGACGACCTGGAAGCGGCCACCGAGGCCGCACGGAAGGCGGGCGGCGAGGTCTCCCCGCCGACGGGCTCCCCGGACGACGGGGCCGAATCGGTGATCGGCGACCCCGAAGGCGCCCTCTTCACGCTCTGTGCGCACCGGGCGCCGGCCTCCCCGGAGTGACGGCGCCGGGGCGCATCAGCAGGTGCGGAACACATACCCCGATCGCCCGGCGGGCCGGACATCGAGGTCCCGCTGCACCACGGAAAGCTTCGCGCCCACCGAGGAACAGGCCTTGGAGAAGTCGCGGGCGGTGTACTCGATGACGAAGACCCGGTTGCCGTACGCGGTGGCGTAGTCGGCGCACTCGTCGTAGCGGCCGCACTCCTCCGCGACCGCGAAGTCGAAGCCGATGCTCTTGCGCTGCCCCAGCAGATCGGTCGTGTTCTTCTGGCCGATCGCCAGGCCCGCCGCGTGCGCCCGGGTGGCCAGCAGCTTGGCGAACGCGGCGTTGTGCGCCTTGGTGAGCCGGCCCCCGGAGCGCTCGTACGAGTCGAGGTTGTCCGGCTCCACCGCCTGGAACCCGGACTTCGCGCAGCCGTCGACCCAGCCGCCGACGATGTTCGCGAGCCGGGTGCGCTTGGCGGCCGTCGAGGTGTCGAGCAGCGCCTCGCCCCAGGCCTCGTCGTTGACCGGCTCGCCGCTGCTGTCGCGCAGCAGCAGGTCCGGGTTCTTCTTCTGCCACCAGTCCATCGCGTCCGGCTGGGTCTGGAAGGCGTTGACGTAGCAGACGTTGTACAGGCCGCGTACGGGCTGGGCGCCCCGGTCGCGCGAGAGGGCCTTGACCCCGGCGGGCGGGGTGTAGGCCCCGCCGATCTGGTAGTCGAAGGTGGCGTTGGCCTGGGGGAGGACGACCTTCGGCGCAGCCTTGGCCGCGAAGGCGCTGGAGAACATGACCCCGGCGCCGGCCGCCACGGCGACCCCGCCGGCCAGGGCGGCGAGGGTGGACCTGCGGCGGAGGAAGGGGGTGACGGCGTGCTTGGACATGGGGACTCCCGTGCGTGGTCTTCGTACCTGCCCCCGCAGCATGACCGGCCGATCATGAGCGAATCGTGAGCGTCACCCTCACAACGCTCACCAAGCCCGCAGACGGCGGCCTCACCGTGCCCGGCGCCGTCGCGACCGGGCGGGCGCGAGCCGCAGCACGAACACCGCACCGCCGCCCGTCCGGGTCCGCACGGTCAGGCTGCCCCGATGGGCGAGGGCCACCCGGTGCACGAGCGAGAGGCCGATGCCCGTACCGCCGCCCGGCGAGCGGAAGCGCTCCATCAGCTCCGGCAGCCGCGCGGGCTCCACCCCCGGACCCCGGTCGGCGACCGTAACCTCAGGTCCGTGCACGGCCACGAGGAGGACGGCCGGGCCCTCCTCCCCGGGCGGACGACCGTGGCGTACGGCGTTGTCGAGCAGGTTCCGTACGGCGACCCGCACCAGCGCCGCGTCCGCTTCGACCACCGACTCCTCCAGCCGCAGCTCCAGGCGGTGCCCGCCCTCCGGCAGATCGGCGCAGACCTCCTCCACGAGCTGGTCCAGCCGCAGCGGCTCTGCCCGTACCGACTCCACGGCGGCCTCCAACCGCCCCCGGGTCAGCAGGTTCTCCACCACATGACCCATCCGGTCCGCCGCCCGGCGGATCCTCGGCAGATGGGCCTGCAGCCCGCCCGGACCGCGCTCGGCCACCTCCACCGAACCGCGCATCACCGCCACCGGGGTCCGCAGCTCGTGCGCCGCGTCGGCGAGCAGCCGCTCCTGCTGCTCCAGCGCCTGCCAGGCGGGCCGCATGGACCGCCCGGAGAGGACATGGCCGGTGAGCGCGGCCAGCGCGGTGAGGGCGGCGCACCCGATGACGAGGGAGAGGACCAGGCTGCGGTGCTCGGCCGCCCCGTACTCCGGATCCCCCACCGCGACGGCCGCGCCCGCCACCTCGTCGGTGGCGTCGTGGTAGAAGGGCACGGCCAGCAGCCGGACCGGCCCGCCCGAACGGTCGCGTGCCTCCTGCCGCACCGTTTCCTCCATGCGCATCGCCGAACGTGCCGCCCGCGCGACCGTCGCACCCGGCACGTCGAACTGCTGGGTGCGGCCCCGGAACACCACGGCGGGCCCGGAGCCCGGCCGGTCCTCCAGCACCAGGATCTGGGGGGTGCCCGCCGTCGCCTCGTCGTCGCTCAGGCCGTCGAGCCGGATCCGGTCGTCCTCGTAGTAGACGAGCGAGGCCGCGACGGAGGCCCGGCGGCGCATCTCGTCGTACTCGGCGGTCTGCCGGGACCGGTCGTCGGTGCGGATCACCAGCCAGGACAGACAGCTCAGCCCGACGACGGTGATCAGGGTGTACGCGACGGTCAGGCGCAGCTGCAGCAGGCGCAGCCGGCTCCGGGCGGGGGTGCGGCGCCGCGCGGACCTCGCCATCAGCAGGGCCCCGGGCCCGCACTCATCAGGAACCCCTGGCCGCGCACGGTGTGCACCAGGCCCGGCGCGCCCAGCTTGCGCCGTACGCCGGCGATGACGGCGTCCACCACGTTGGAGACCGGGTCGGCCATCTCGTCCCAGCAGTGCTCCAGCAGCGCCGTACGCGTCACGACGCTGTCCTGGTGGACCAGGAGCTGCTGGAGCACGGCGTACTCCTTCGGGCTCAACGAGAGCAGCACCCCGCCCCGCCGCACCTCGCGCCGCGCCAGGTCCATCACCACGTCCGCGCAGCTCAGGAAGGCGGGCAGCCGCTCGGCGGCCCGGCGGGTCAGGCTCCGCACCCGCAGGACGAGCTCGCGCATCGCGAACGGCTTGGCCAGGTAGTCGTCCGCCCCGCTCTCCAGCCCGTGCAGGCGGTCGTGGAGGGTGTCCAGGGCGGTGAGACAGAGCACGGGCGCCGACCAGCCCGCCCGGCGCCTGTACTCCAGCCGCGTGAGGGAGTCCCCGGAGGGCAGCATCCGGTCGAGGACCACACAGTCGTACGCCGTGACGTGCAGCATCACGTCCGCCTCCGGCCAGTCGCCCGCCCCGTCGACGGCGAAGCCCGCCTCGCGCAGCCCCGCCGCGATCACCGCCCGCAGGTCGTCGTCGTCCTCCACCAGCAGCACACGCAAGGAGACGCCTCCGGGTCTCTCGGGGATGGCCCCCGGCCGCTTCCCGGACCGAACCGGGAGCCTGACCTGGGGGAGAGACCCGTCATCCTAAGGGGCCCCGTCGAGCGCCTCGGCGGCCTCCGCCGCCACGGCCTCCGCCACGGTCGCCAGGGCCGGCGAGTCGAGCTTCCACTGCTGCCAGTACAGGGGGACATCGACGTGACGGTCCGGGGCGAGGGCGACCAGGCGGCCGGCGACCAGCAGCGGGCGTGCCTGGACGTCGGGCAGCATGCCCCAGCCCATCCCCGCCACCACGGCGTCCACGAACCCCTCCGACGTGGGCACGAAGTGGCGCCGCGCGCCCGCCCGCCGGCCGCAGCCGAGGGCACGGACGAAGGAGTCCTGGAGGTCGTCGCGCCGGTCGAAGTCCACCACCGGCGCGTCCGCGATCAGCTCACGCAACGCTGTTCCGGTCCCCCGCCCGAGCCACCGCCCGGCGAACGCGGCGGTCGCCACCGGCAGATAGCGCATCCGCCCCAGACTCCGCACCGAACACCCCGACACGGCCTCCGGCGACGAGGTCACCGCCGCCATCACCAGCCCCTCACGGAGCAGCGCGGCGGTATGGTCCTGGTCCTCCCGGCGCAGCTCGTAACAGATGCCCAGCTCCTCCGGGACGCGGCCGAGGGCGGGCAGGAACCAGGTCGCCAGGGAGTCGGAGTTCACCGCGACCGTCAGCCGCGTCGGCTCGCCCGGTCCGGACATCCCGAGGGCGGACTGCGCGTCCTGCTCCAGCCGGGCCAGCTGCCGGGCGAAGCGCACCACGACCTCCCCGGACTCGGTGGGCCGCACCGGCTTCGTCCGCATCAGCAGCACCCGCCCCGTCCGCTGCTCCAGGGCCTTCACGCGCTGGCTGACCGCCGACGGCGTCACGTGCAGGGCGTTCGCCGCGGCGTCGAAGGTGCCCTCGTCGACGACGGCCAGCAGGGTCCGTACCTGATCGAGGGGAAGCTCAGACATCACAGCGGCTAATGATACGTAAGAATCATTAGCTGTACATGCATGACGGGCCTCCCTAGCGTCGGCACCATGACCAACGCTCTGACCACCGCGGCCGCCGGGTTCGGTACCGGCCTCTCCCTCATCGTCGCCATCGGCGCCCAGAACGCCCTCGTCCTGCGCCAGGGCGTCCGCCGG
Organism: Streptomyces microflavus; assembly: GCF_014650075.1. Classification (GTDB taxonomy): domain Bacteria; phylum Actinomycetota; class Actinomycetes; order Streptomycetales; family Streptomycetaceae; genus Streptomyces; species Streptomyces microflavus. The sequence goes on from NZ_BMUG01000005.1 coordinate 428,743, forward strand.
GAGGCGGTGCTCGCCGTGGTCGTCATCTGTGCCCTGTCCGACGCGGTCCTCATCGCCCTCGGCGTCGCCGGTGTCGGGGCCGTCGTCGTGGCCTGGCCGTCCGCCCTGACCGCGGTCTCGCTGCTGGGCGGGGTGTTCCTGATCGGCTACGGCGTCCTGGCCGCGCGCCGGGTCTTCCGCCCGGCGGCCCTCCACGCGCAGGACGCGCCCGCCGGGGCGAAGCGGGGCGTCGTCCTCGCGTGCCTCGCGATGACCTGGCTCAACCCGCACGTCTACCTGGACACCGTGTTCCTGCTCGGCTCCGTCGCCGCCGACCGCGGCCCGCTGCGCTGGACCTTCGGGCTCGGCGCGATCCTCGCCAGCGTGTGCTGGTTCACCGCTCTCGGCTTCGGCGCCCGGCTGCTCAGCGGGGTCCTCGCCCGCCCGTCGTCGTGGCGCGTCCTGGACGGTCTCGTCGCCGCGATGATGATCGGCCTCGGCGCCCGGCTGGCCCTGGCCGCCTGACCGTCGGCCGGTGTCCGGCGGGCTCAGTACGCGGGGATGAGACGGGCGAGGCGGGTGGTGCGCTGGGGGGTGAGGTCCAGGGCGGTGAGGATCGAGGGGGTGGCGATGCTCGGGAGGACGTGGCGCTGGAGCGAGATGTAACGCTGTTCCAGATCGCGGTAGTTGCTGAGGGTCTGGGAGACCGCCTGGATGCCGGTGAAGGCCGCGACGTAGAGGTCGGCGGTCTCGGTGGGGTTGACGTGCGGCAGGAGTTCCCCGTTCTGTTTGGCTTGGGCCAGGAGGTCGTGGGTGGTCTGCTGCCACCGGAGGAAGGGGCCGGTGCGGTCCAAGCCCTGGGCCTGCTGGTCCATGGAGAGGCGGACGCCGGCACGGGCGAGGAGACTGGTGTGGAGGCGATGGCTGAACAGCATCCCCATGTCCACGAGCTCCTGGAGCTTGAGGGGCTGGTCGGGGGTGGGTGGCGGGGGCTCCTGGGCCTCCAGCACGCCGAGCGCGAGTTCTTCCTTGGAAGGGAAGTGGAAGTAGAGCGCACCTTTCGTGACCCCGGCGATCTTGAGTATTTCGGTAATGGTGGCCGCTTGGTAGCCATGCTTCTCGAAAGTCTCGGCCGCTGCCATCAGGATTGCCTGGCGGGTACGGATCGCCCGGTCCTGCTTGGCCATCCCTGTCTCCTTCGTCGGGCTGCGCCGGTCGTGCGGCCGTGTGGGGGGTGTGTGGGGATAGAAAAAAAACCGCTTAGTCTGTATCTTATCAGCGCGTGCGCACCGCAGGAACGGCTCGCCCATCACATGACCCCTGGGGGGAGTTATGCCCGAAGCAGCAGTGTTGACCGATCCTGTAGCGGCGTCGACCGTGGGTTCGGAGGCCCGAGTGGTGCATCCGGTGGGAATGGAACTGGTTCACAGGAGCAGGGCGGAGGACGCTTTTCCGCGCAGCTGGGAACGGCTGGGCCCGGACCGGTTCCATGTCGAGGCGGTGCTTCCGCACGATCATCCGTTCTTCGCCCCGGTGGGAGCGGACCGTCACGACCCGCTGCTGGTGACGGAGGCGATGCGGCAGGCGGCGATGCTGGCCTTCCACGCCGGTTACGGAGTCCCCGTCGGCTACCACTTCCTGATGGCGGATCTGGACTACGCGACCCACCCCGACCACCTCGTCGTGGGCGGCCTGCCCACCGTGATCGACGTGGAGGTGACCTGCTCCGAGCTCAAGTGGCGCGCCGGGCTGCCGGTTCAGGGCCGGGTGGACTGGGTGGTGCACCGCGCGGGGCAGTTGGTCGCGACCGGCATGGGCGCGACGAGGTTCACCAGCCCGCGGGTCTACGAGCGGATGCGCGGCGGATCGGCGGAGCCGGGCGTGGCGATACCGCGGACCGCACCGGTCGCCGCCGCCCGGGCCGGCCGTGGCCGGGCGGAGGACGTGGTGCTGTCGGAGAGTTCGCGCGAGGGCGTCTGGGAGCTGCGGGTGGACACCCGTCACCCGACGCTCTTCCAGCGGCCCAACGACCATGTGCCGGGGATGCTGTTGCTGGAGGCGGCACGGCAGGCCGCGTGCCTGGCCGCCGGGGACGGCGGGTTCGTCCCCGCCGAGGGGCGTACGCACTTCCACCGGTACGCGGAGTTCGGCAGCCCGTGCTCGATCGGCGCCGAGGTCCTGCCCTGCGCGGTGCCGGGCGAGGCGAGGGTCCGGGTGACCGGCCACCAGGACGGCGAGCCGGTCTTCGACACGGTCCTGTCGGGCCCACTGAGTACGGTCTGAACCGGGCCGCGGACCCGGCGAGCGGTGTATCGCGGGCGCATGGCAGGCTGATGACGGTGTGTGAGGAGTGCGTGGCGTGATTCTGGTGACGGGAGCGACCGGGGCGGTGGGCCGCGAGGTCGCCGGTCTGCTGGCGGCCCGGGGTCCGGTACGGATCCTGGCGCGACGCCCGGAGCGCGTGACGGTGCGGGGACCCGAAGTCGACGTCGTAGTGGGGGAGTACGGGGACCGGCGCTCGCTCGACAGGGCGCTGCGGGGGGTCGACGCGGTCTTCCTCGTGACGAACAGCCCCACGGAGCCCGATGACGAGAGGGTCGCTGCGGCGGCAGCTGCGGCGGACGTGCGCCACCTCGTGAAGCTCTCGATGATGGCGGTGGAGGAGCCGGGCGCCGACGACTTCATCACCCGGCTCCAGCGCGGCAACGAGCAGGCCGTCCGGGAGTCCGGAGTTCCCTGGACGTTCGTCCGCCCCAGGACGTTCATGTCCAACACGCTCTCCTGGGCCAGGGGCATCGCGTCGGACGGTGTGGTGCGCGCCCTGTACGGGGATTCGCCGGTCGCGTGCGTCGATCCGCGGGATGTCGCCGCGGTGGCTGTCGCCGCGCTCACCGGCAAGGGCCACGAGGGGCAGGCGTACGCGGTATCGGGCCCGGAGGCGATCACCGCGCGGGAGCAGACCGCTCAGCTCTCCGAACTGCTGGGCCGGCCGCTGCGCTTCGAGGAACTGCCCCTGGACCGGGCGCGCGAGGCGCTGCTCGCCAAGTATCCGCTCCCCGTCGCCGAGGCGTTCCTGGAGAGTGCGGAGCGCCAGCGCGCGGGAGCCAAGGCGGCCGTGGTGCCCACGGTCGAGGAGCTGACGGGCCGTCCCGCCAGGACGTTCCGTACCTGGGCCGCGGGCCACGCCGAGTCCTTCGGCGGGACCGGCCGCGCCGGATAGCGGCCGGCGCGCCGACGCGGAGGCCGACCGCGCATACGTTCCCCTGGAAATCAAACCGGTAAGTTGGTTTGATATTCCCCATGACGCTGCTTCACCGCTCCGGCGGAGAGCCTCCGGCCCTCGCCGCTCGCGGCCCCGGGCCCCTTCCCACCCCCCACTCCCACTCCCACTCCCTCATTCCCCGGCGGAGGCCCAGGTGACCAAGCAGGTGCGCGCCGCGCGCACCCGTCAGGCCCTGATCCGCTCCGCGGCCATCGTGTTCGAGCAGCACGGGTACGGACAGGCGCGCCTGGCGCTGATCAGCTCCGGCGCGGGTGTCAGCACGGGCGCGCTGCACTTCCACTTCGAGAACAAGGCCGCGGTCGCCCAGGCCGTGGTCGCGGAGGCCTCGCACGGTCTGCTGGAGGTGTCCGGCGCCATCCGCCGCCGGACGGACACGGCCCTGCAGACCCTGGTCGACACCTCGCACGCGCTGGTGGACCTGCTCGGCCGCGACCCGGTGACCCGGGCCGGATTCCGCCTCAGCTGCGACGGGGAGCGGGTCGGCGAACAGGGGCTGCCCGGACAGTGGCGGCGCTGCGTAAGGGAGTTGCTGGACGAGGCGGCCGGCGCGGGAACCCTCGCCGAGGGCGTTTCCCATGAGGACGCCACGGCGGCGACGGTGGCCGTGACCACCGGGTTCGAGGTGCTCGGACGGTACGACTCCGAGTGGCTCTCCGCGCGGACGCTCACCGGCTTCTGGCGGCTGCTGCTGCCCCGGCTCGCCACCCAGGAGACCCTGGCCCTCCTGGATCCGTCGGGGACCGCCGCAGCGACGGAGGTCGTCGCCGCGGGCCGGGCCGAACGTGGGACGTACGAGGTGGGGGTGGCCGCCCCGGGCTGACCGCCGGGCTGCCGCACGCCGTCCGGTCCGGTCGGCCGTAGGAGCGGTGCCGCTCCTACGCGCCGCCCACGTCCGCCCGGACCGCGTCCGCTCCCCAGCTCGCCAGCAGGTGCAGGGCCTGGGCCGACTCGGAGTCCGGTTCCGCGTGGTAGACGACCAGGCACTGCTCCTCGTCGTCCGGCAGATGCAGGGTCTCGTACGACAGGGCCATGTCCCCGACGAGCGGATGCCGGATCCGCTTGATGCCGTGCCCCTTCTCCTTCACGTTGTGCGTGGCCCACAGCCGCCGGAACTCGTCGTTCTTGACGGAGAGTTCACCCACCAGCGCGGAGAGCTGGGGGTCGTCCGGGTGGCAGCCCGCGTACAGCCGCAGATAGCTCACCATGTCCGAGGCCTTGGAGTCCCACTCCACGAACAGGTCCCGGTAGGCGGGGGAGAGGAACACCAGCCGCGCCCAGTTCCGCTCCTCGGGCGGCAGCGCGCCCCAGTCGCCGAAGACCGCCGCCGCCATCGGGTTCCAGGCGAGGATGTCGGAGCGGGCCCCGGAGACGTACGCGGGGATGCCGTCCAGGCTGTCGAGGAGGTGCAGCAGCCCGGTCCGCACCCGCTGCACCCGGGCGGGGCGGCGCTTCTTCTTGTGCTGGGCGGGCTTCGCCATATGCGTCAGATGCGCGTGCTCGGCGTCGCTGAGCCGCAGCGCGCGGGCGATCGCGTCGAGCACCTCGGCCGACACGTTGCGCCCGTTGCCCTGTTCCAGACGGGTGTAGTACGCCACGGAGACCCCGGCCAGCTGCGCCAGCTCCTCCCGCCGCAGCCCCGGCACCCGGCGGGCCCGGCCGAACTCCGGCAGCCCCACGTCCTGCGGCTGGAGGCGGGCCCGCCGGGTGCGCAGGAACTCGCTGAGTTCGGCGCGCCGGTCGAGCGGCTCGGGGGCGGAGGGGTCGGGCGAAACGTCCATGGCTCCCATTATTCCTGGTCGTACGCTCCGGAGCCTGTCCCCGCCAGTGGTAGGACCGCTGGTCGTAGGCAAAGCGGTGACCTGGGTAAACACAGTCGGACCCCTGATGCTGGATGACGTACTTACCGCATCACCCAGAGGAGAACCTCCGGCATGACCACCGTTGCCGCTTACGCCGCTCCCCGTGCCAAGGCCCCGCTGGAGCGCACCACGATCGAGCGCCGCCCGGTGGGCGAGTTCGACGTCCTGATCGACATCAAGTTCGCGGGCATCTGCCACTCCGACATCCACCAGGCCCGCGACGGCTGGGGCGAGGGCATCTTCCCGATGGTGCCCGGCCACGAGATCGCCGGCATCGTCACCGAGACCGGGCCCGGCGTCACCAGGTTCAAGGCCGGCGACCGCGTCGGCGTCGGCTGCATGGTCGACTCCTGCGGAAAGTGCGACGCCTGCCTGATGGGCCGCGAGCAGCACTGCGCCGAGGGGAACACCCAGACGTACAACGCCCTCGACCGCGGTGGCGAGCCCACGTACGGCGGCTACTCGACGCACATCGTCGTGACCGAGGGGTTCGTCGTCTCCATCCCCGAGGGCATCGCCCTCGACGAGGCCGCGCCCCTGCTGTGCGCGGGCATCACCACCTACTCCCCGCTCCGCCGCTGGGGCGCCGGCCCCGGCAAGAAGGTCGCGGTCATCGGTCTCGGCGGTCTCGGCCACATGGCCGTCAAGATCGCGCACACCCTCGGCGCCGAGGTCACGGTCCTCTCCCAGTCCCTGCGCAAGAAGGACGACGGGCTCAAGCTGGGCGCCGACCACTACTACGCGACCAGTGACCCGAAGACCTTCGAGGAGCTGGCCGGAACCTTCGACATCATCCTCTCCACGGTCTCGGCCCCGCTGGACTTCGGCTCCTACCTCGCCCTGCTGAGGACGGACGGCACGCTGGTCAACGTGGGCGCGCCCGAGGAGCCGGTCTCCCTGAACCTCTTCTCCCTGATCAGCGGCAACAAGGCGATCGCGGGCTCCGCGATCGGCGGGATCGCCGAGACCCAGGAGATGCTGGACTTCTGCGCCGTGCACGGTCTCGGTTCCGAGATCGAGGTGATCGGGGCGGATCGGATCAACGAGGCGTACGAGCGGGTCCTCGCGAGCGATGTCCGCTACCGCTTCGTGATCGACACCGCGACGATCTGAGCGGGCCGGTCAGCAGCTGTACGCCGTCCGCCCCGGGCCCTTTCACGGGCCCGGGGCGGACGGCGTACACGGTTCAGGCCGCAGGCTCGGGGGAGCGGGCCGAGCGCCGCGCCCCCTCCAGGACGGCCGCCAGGAGCCCGGGGAAGCGCGCCTCCAGGTCGTCCTCACGCAGCCTGCTCATCCGTGAGGTCCCCTCGTAGTGCTGGCGGATGACGCCCGCCTCGCGCAGCACCTTGAAGTGGTGGGTGGTGGTGGACTTGCTCACCGGAAGGTCGAACGCGATGCAGGCCATGTCGGCGTGCCCGTCCGCCAGCTCGCGCACGATGGTCAGCCGGACGGGGTCGGCCAGTGCGTGGAGCACGGTCTCCAGGCGGATCTCCGCCGCGGACGGGTGGGCGAGCCGGCGCCCGGACGTGACGGCGACGGTCTGCTCGGTCGTGGGCATGGGCGGCCTCCTTCAGGTCTCGCGCCTCTAAAGTACGAAGAACCTCGTAGTTTGACAACCGCCGTACTACGAGGTCTATCGTACTGGCCATGGCGCCGCTGCCCTTCCAGCCCGGCAGGACGCCCAGGCCGTGCCCCGATCCTGAGGAGACATACCGGTGAGTGCTCTGTTCACGCCCCTGAACCTGCGGTCCCTGGAGATCCCCAACCGTGTGTGGATGTCCCCGATGTGCATGTACTCCGCGGCCCCCCACGGGCCCGGGGCGGGCGTGCCGACGGACTTCCACCTCACCCACCTCGCGGGCCGCGCCGCCGGCGGCGCCGGGCTCGTGATGGCCGAGGCCACCGGCGTACGCCCGGACGGCCGGATCAGCCCGTGGGACCTGGGCCTGTGGAACGACCGCCAGCAGGAGGCCTTCACCCGGATCGCCGCGGCGATCGCCTCGCACGGATCGGTCCCGGGGATCCAGCTCGCCCACGCCGGGTGAAGTGACTATCGTGTAACGCATGACAGCCACAGGGCTCCGCATCGTAGGAGCCGTACGCATCAGCCGGTACACCGACGCATCGACGTCGCCAGAGGTGCAGGAGGAGACGGTCACCGCCACCGGGGCACGGGTGGGCGGTGAGTTCGTCGGGTGGGCGAGGGACCTGGACATCTCCGCACTCAAGACGACGCCATGGGAGCGCGAGGAGCTGCGCCACTGGCTGGACCGTCCCGACGAGTGGGACGTCATGATCTGGCAGCGGATGGACCGCGCTGTGCGGTCCATGGCCGACATGGCGGACCTGGGGCGGTACGCCAAGAAGCACGGGAAGCGATTGATCTTCGCCAGTGGGCCGGGCGGCGACAAGCTGGAGCTGGACTTCAGCTCGCCCATGTCGGAGCTGATCATGCTGATCCTCGCCTTCGCCGCTCAGCTCGAAGGCCAGACCATCATGGAGCGGAACCAGGGGGCAGCGGCACACCTCCAGTCTATGGGGCGCTGGGCCGGCGGAATGATCCCGTACGGGTACGCCCCGGGCCGGTACGTCTTCCCTGACGGCAACGAGGGATGGTGGCTGTTCGAGCACACGAGCAAGGAGCCCACACACTCCACGGCGAATATCCGACGCGCCATGGCCGCGCGCGCAATTGCCGGACGGAACTACAGCGAGATCCTCCGGTGGCTGGAGGAAATGGACGCCATCACGCCTGAAAACCATCGGGCCCTTCTCGCCACTCCGCCCCGCAAAATCGACCCTGACAGTAAATGGGGCCTTACCAGCGTCAGGGACATGCTCCTCTCGCCGGTCATGCGGGGGCACATCGTGAAGAAGGATGGCACGACCGTTCGCGACGCGGAGGGGGCTCCCGTTCTTCAGGGAGAGCCGCTTATCGACGACAACACCTGGCACTCGCTGCAAGAGGCTCTCAAGGTGTTGTCGACGGGACCCAAGGGCCCACGCCGAAAGGACGGACACCCGCTCCTCGGAATCCTCGTGTGCGGCGTATGTGACCAGAACATGTACGTCAACTGGTACTCGGAGCGACGAGGTGGGCGCGGGGCGAAGGGGCGTCCGACAGGCGTGAAGAAGGAGGTCTTCCGCTGCAGCGGGAAGGCGCACGCCAAGGGGACACCGTCGCTCAGCATCCAGTGCAAGGAGGTGCTGGAGTACGTCGAGGAGCAGTTCCTCGCGCACATGGGGCCCTTCAAGCGTACGCAGGTGATCCGCGTTGGAGGCGTCGACCATCGCGCGGAGATCGCAGACCTGACGGCCGACGTGGACGAGCTGTCAGTGCGGCTGGGGCAGTTGCGGGGGCCTGCCGCGGACGCCGTCATGACGCAGCTCCAGGCGCGCTCAGACCGGCTTGAGGCGCTTCGGGCCGAGCCTGTCCGGCCTCCCCGGGAGGATGTCGTCACGCTGGACAACACATGGGCCGACGACTGGGCCGCAGCGGACGACGCCCACGCCCGTCGACGGATGCTGGAAGAGGCCGGCGTCCGCGTCACCGTCCACCCTCCGGCCCGCTGGAGGCCACCGGCTGCGGAGCGGCTGACGTTCGAGGTGGGCACCCACGTGGATCCGGAGCAGGATGCGCTCGACGACATCGCGTATCAGGAGTCTCTCTAGGTAACGAGATGGTAAAGGATTTCAGCGGCCCCGGACGTCGATGAGCCTCCGCCTTTTCGTCGCCCACCGCCTCCGCCGTCCACAGGTGCCGGTGGATAACTGCGTAGCGTAGGCGTCATGGGTGAAATTGTCACGCATCGTGGATGCGGGCGGGTCAATCTGGCCAAAAAGACAAGATGGACCCCTATTTTCCTTTCTCCTTAACGCGCGTTAGAGAGAAGGAAAATAGGGGTCTAGTTTGCCTTTTTGTCCTCGGTTTGACCGGAGGGCGAGGACGGAGGAGTTCAAGATCAACAAAACCGTCACAGCGTCGACATACATAATGTAGGAAGAGTTTTACGGAGACCCTGACGAGTGGCGCGGGTCCTGTATCACCCTTCCCCCAAGCCGGTCGGCAGCGCTCCCCGCTCCGTGGAACTCTCCTCCCATGTTGCAGCGGGTTGAGCGCTGCCGACCGCTCACACCTTCGACGTCCCACACGCTAGGGCAGGGCGGCGGACAACTTCACAGACGGACTCGGGTAGCTCCCGGGCCCAGAGAGCCCCCGGCGTCCCTAGCGCTGGGGGCTCTCGTACATCTAGGGGTTGCGATGGAACAGGTTCCGACACTGAGCCGATCTCAGAAGGCGAGATTCTGGAGCAAAGTGAGCCGCGACGTAGACGTCTGCTGGCTGTGGGCTGGGACCGTGAACAACACGGGGTATGGGCGCTTCTGGCTGACTGGCAGGTACTGGCAAGCGCACCGGGTGGCATACACGCTTGCGTGCGGCCCGATTGCGGACGGCTTGATGGTGGATCACATCTGCCGTAACCGTCAGTGTGTCAAGCCCGCTCATCTAGAGGCCGTATCTCCGCGAACTAACACACTCCGGGGAGACTCACCGACTGCGCTGAACGCCCGCAAGGGTGTGTGTGTCAATGGGCACGTTCTCGCAGAAGAGAATCTTGTGCAGCCTGTGAGCGACACCCGACGATGCCTGGCCTGCCATCGCGCGCGAAGCCGAGAGGGGAACCGCCGATACCGCGCCCGCCGCAAGGCAGCGCGAGGCAGTGCGGGGCTGTAGGCGACGACTTTTAGACTTCAGGGTGGAGGCGACGATACCGGCGAGTGGCGCGGTATCTCCTCCGCCCTGATGAACCACCCTCTCGCCGGCAACGGGGACAGGGCGACGTCATGCACTCCGGGACCTCCCGGAGCCAGCCTCTGGCGTCAAGCTTGGCCGTGCGGTCTCCGCGCGGTGGGATTCGTCAGGGCCGCGCTATGGCGCCCTGGCTGACCGTGGGTTGGCGGGGACGCCACGGCGAAGGTAAGGGGCTGCTTCGGCAGGAAAATCCACCTCCCCGGATCGTCGGTGCCTTAAGCGGCTGGCCTAGAGCCAGAGGGGCGGAGGAGTGGCTCGACGACACACCTTTCGTAGCTCAATGGCAGAGCCCCGCGTTGTGGTCGCGGTGATTCCGGTTCAACTCCGGGCGGAGGGACGACGCACGGCAGGGCTCCGGCCGGAGTCTCCAGCGTGCTTAACCCGGGCAGTTGAGACGTGCTAGCCACACGCCGGCTTCCGGGGGATTGGTCTCGTAGCTCAGTCTGGATAGAGCACCGGATTACGGATCCGGGTGTCGGAGGTTCGAATCCTTCCGGGACCACGCAGCGCGCCTACAGGGCTTCCTGGGGCTACGGCGCGCTCTCCCTCGTCTAGGGCGGCTTCACACCCGTCCCTGCGATGACGAGGGGCTTGCCTAGCTAGCTCAGTTGGTAGAGCGCCGGTCTCATACGCCGGAGGTCGGTGGTTCGAGTCCATCGCTTGGCACTGACGACCCTGCACCGCCGCGGAGTGTGCTCCTCGCAGCCCTGGTACGCCAGGTGGGTCGTCACCGAGGTAGCTTCTCGGTACCCCGTCGTTCACGGACGGCGGGGAGGCGGACGGTCGTCTTCCTGGAGGCATCCAGCACAGCCGGTCGACGCCGAATGGGCGTAGCTCAACTGGAAGAGCAGCGGTCTCCAAAGCCGCGTGTTGGAGGTTCGAGTCCTCCCGCCTGTGCAAGGGCCGTCCCGTGCTGCGACTAGCTAGCGCGCGGCCGAACGTGGTGAGAGCCGGCAGGCTCGGAAGCCGCGAGTAGTGCACTGGCAGCGACACAGCGAGCGTGCACATGCTGTCCGACGGCGGGACCCGGACAGTACCCGTAGCGTGCCAGACGCATTGAAAGCCGGGACGCCTGAGCGTGGGCAGGTATGTAGTTGACGCCGCTGGCAGGCCGAGACACCCATGCACGCCCCTGTAGCTCAGTCGGTAGAGCGCCTCTCTCGTAAAGAGGATGTCGCGGGTTCGACTCCTGCCAGGGGCTCTTGCTCCACGTGCCACGGGACGTGGAGATGTGCGCGACCCGTAGGCGGTGGAACGCCGACGACGAGCGACGCCGGAGACCTGACGAGGGAGTTCGTCAGCGTGCGGACGGCCACGGGACATGGCGCAGCTTGGTCAGCGCATCCGCTTTGGGAGCGGAGGGCCGTCAGTTCGAATCTGACTGTCCCGACTCGGTTTCACCCGCTGCTACGGCTTCCCGGATCCGCGCTGCCACCTCCGGTGGCACCTGAGCGACGAGGGCCCGTGCCCCTGGCGTGCGCAGGGAGGACCGGTTGAGCAGTTCCTCGAAGTCTTCATCTGCGGACATGCACGCCATCCTACGGCGACAGCACAGGGTACGAGAAGACGCAGCCCCGCCACGGAGGATTGATCCCGTGAGCGGGGCTGAGCTATTTCAGGAGGACGCCTTGGCGCGCATGTTGAACGCCCACGCGGCCCGCTGGCAGCGTGAGACGGCCACCTACGGATACGAGGTCAAGGGCAACCTGCGAGCCCGCGAGGAGCGATCCTGGCGACGCGAGTGGGCGGAGGAGAACGCTTACGACTTCGGCAGCTCCACAGTGAACGCCGGCGTCTCGTCCATCAGCCCGCCCCAGTAGCTGACTGTCCCACCCTTGGCACCGACGTCCAGCACGAGCGACCCCGTGACGGCCTGCCCCGGCTTGTACGTCGCATCCAGATCCTGGCCCTCGCCGACCTCCTCCAGTGTGGCGGCGTCCTGAGCGGCGGTGTCGGCGTTCTCCCACTTCATCATCCCGTACGTGGCGATCTCGCCCGGCTTCTGCCCGACGTTCTTGATCGTCAGGGTGAGCCGGACGTACTGCCCGTTCTCGGGCTCGTTCGTCGTATCCACGTCGGCCGACGTCACGTACTCCGCACTCTTCGCGGTCACCTCGAACGTGGTGGCGACCTTCGCGTTCTCCCCGTACTCGTCCGCCTCCAGGAAGTCCCACGTGGCCGTCTGACCGACCTTCACGGGAGGGGCGGAGGAGGGCGCCACGGACGGCTCCGCAGGCTCCTCAGCGGCCTCCTGGGCGGCAGGAGCGGACACCTTGGCGGGCGCTGGTTCGTCAGCCGACGAGCACCCCGTGACAAGCGAAAGAACCACTGCACTCGCTGCTGCTGAGAACGCGGCATGCCGAATGAACGCCTTCACGGCGACCCCCGAATTTAGAGCGGCCTCCCCTGGCCGCGGATGTCCCGAGTGTAGGCACAAGTCCCGGACGGAGGTGGGCGAATGGCGTGGGATGGAAGCACCCGCAGAGCGCGCCTTCCGAAGAACTGGCCCGCCATTCGACGTCGCATCATCCGGCGTGATGGGGGGCAGTGTGTGGCCCTGTACAGCACAGGCGCGCGGTGCGAGCTACCCGGCACAGACGTGGACCATATAGAGCCAGGAGATGACCACAGAGAGAGCAACCTGCAGCTCCTGTGCACGTGGCACCACGCACACAAGTCCTCATCTGAGGGAGGCACAGCAGCCGCCCTCACGAGGGTGAGCGTGCACAGGCACCCTTCTACACACCCCGCCCTGGAGGACTGATGGTGGAGCGCATACGTACGCGCCTGCGTGGGTGGGCAAAGGGTGGAGGCAGCGTGCCACCACTGCCGCCTACCACGGTGGGTGCGGCGCTGAGCCCCGCACGAGTAGCCCTGTGGTGCGCATGCGCTGACGTACATAGCAGCGTGTGTGACATGCGTGCCACCACATACGCCCGCCTGCTGGCCCACCCACAGGACCGCCCATGAGCGGCGCCCATGTGGTGCTGGAGGAGGCAGAGGACACAGGCGAGGATGGCCTGAGCATCACACGCGTGATCGTCAACGGTGTTGATGTTGGTCGACTCGCGAAGCCGCCGAAGATCGCAGTCGGAACGAAGGATGAGAGATCGCTGACGACAGTGACGATCACGCTCGTGCCGTCTCGCCTGGAGATCAAGGGCGAGCGTGCTGACGGTGATCGTCGGGAGCCGCGGGCCGGCTTCACGGCGAAGATCAACTAGCCCGACCCCAGGGGGGTGATCCCCTCCGGGGGATTATGACGACCGTAAGAGTGCTGGTTCTCTCTGTCTGTACGGGTCTGGGGCTTCGGAATCGGCGCCCGCTGAACCGAACCGGCCGGGAGGCTGTCAGGCGTCCGCACAGGGCCTTGAAGGGGTATTCCTGATGGGCGGGAGGCGTTAAGCGTTACTCGCCGGCCTGCTGACGTCGTGCGGTTCTCGCAGGTCAGAAGCCTGTAAGTGTTACACGCCCCCTGCTACACTGGAGCCATGATGCGGACCGAGCGAACGTGCACCTGGTGCGAGGGCGACATGCCTTTGACTGCCCGTGCCGGCGCGAAGACGTGCTCCACGCGCTGCCGCGTAGCCCTTCACCGGGCGTCGAAGAACGTGCTCCCCATCGAGCTGACGACCCGCGACAGGTGGGTTCGACGCTCATTCACGAAGGTCCCGCTGACGATTGGCGACATGCCGGCCAGCAGCACGGACCCGCGGACGTGGAGCAGCTACAAGGGTGCCTCCGCCTCGTCGGCCGGCGTCGGTCTGGGCTTCGTGCTGAGCGACGTCGACGACATCGTGTGCATCGACCTAGACCACTGTCTCAACCCGCTCACGGGCCGTCTGGCGCCGTGGGCCGCAGCCATCGTGCGAGACGCGGGCACCACCTACGTAGAGGTGTCCCCGTCCGGCGATGGACTGCACATCTGGGGCCGCGCGGACGTCCGACAGGGGCGCCGCATCCGACGCCCCGACGGCACGGCTGTAGAGGTCTACGGAACCGGCCGGTACATCGCAATGACGGGCCGCCGACATGGCTCCTGCCCGTCGATCCTCGCGGACCTCTCCGCGGTGGTTTCGAAGTTCACGGCTTAGCCACTTCCCGGCATGGGACGGCACCGCCGTTCACTGACCGGGAGGTTCCCATGACGCATGATCCCGTGGATGAGCTGAGTCACTTCAACGATGATGAGCTGGTCACCGTCGACGAGGTGCACATCCTTACTGGGGCTGAGCTTGCGGAGATGGTGGCAGTCATGCTCCGTCGCGAGCCGTTGACATTCCTTGCCGGAGAAAACTGATGGCCGGCCGAGGACCCGCCCCCAAGGACCCCTCCAAGCGCCGCCGGCGCAACGCCGCGGACCCGGAGACGGTCATCACCCCTGACGACGAACTTCGCGGCCCGGAGCTGCCGGAGGGCGTCCTAGGCGTCAACACCAAGACCGGTGAACTCACCGAATGGCACCCCATGACGCTTGCGTGGTGGAACGAGTGGCGTACCTCCCCGCAGGCGCAGACTTTCACCGGAACTGACTGGTCATTCCTCGTCGACACGGCCCTGATGCACCACTCGATGTGGGACAAGGGTCAGTGGACGCTTGCCGCTGAAGTGCGCCTCAGAGCAGCCAAGTTCGGCGCTACGCCGGAGGACAGGGCCCGTCTCAAGCTCAAGGTCGACGAGCCCACCGCAGCCCCGCAGAGGCCCACTCAGGCCCCCGCCGGCAACGTCACTGACATCACTTCCCGCAAGGCGAGGCTGACCGGCTAACTACAGAGAGGGGGCGCCGATGCCGCATGAAATCGTACGCGCCCCCGGCCACGATCGGTCCCGCTCTCTTGGGTGGATGGCCGTGGCGTGGATGGAATACTTTGTGGTTCATGGCCCCGGTGATGTTCAGGGCGACCCCGTCCGCCACGGCGACGAGTACACCGGATTTGTTGTCGACTGCTACGCCGTCGATGACAACGAGGGGCGTCTCCTCTACGACTCCGCCTTCTTCTCCCGCCCGAAGGGCTGCGACAAGAGCGGACTGGGCGCCCGCATCGGCCTCTTCGAGGCTCTGGGACCCGCACGCTTCGCCGGATGGGCGGAGGGCGGCGAGGTTTACCGCGACCCGTGGGGGCTGGGCTTTGAGTACACCTACGAGCCGGGCGAGCCCATGGGGCAGCCGGTCAAGGTGCCAGTTATCCGGATCATGGCCACAGAGGAAGGCCAGACCGGGAACGTCTACGACACCATCCATTTCAATTGCACCGACGATGCGTCGCTGATTTCCGCAATTCCGGGACTTGACGCAGGCCTGACGAAGGTGAACCTTCCCTTCGGCGGCGAGATCGCAGCCTCCACGGCGTCTGCCGCCTCCAAGGACGGTGGCCGCGAAACGTGGGTCTGCTTCGACGAGACTCACCTCTACATCACGCCTGAACTTCGGCGGATGTACAAGACGATGACGCGAAACCTGAAAAAGCGAATGCTTATCAGTCAGACGTGGTATCTGGAAACGACCACGATGTTCGCGCCCGGTCAAGATTCTGTTGCTGAGCGGACCTACGAAGAGGCCAAGGCCATTCAAGAGGGACGCAAAAAACGCGGTCGCGCTCGCCTCATATACGACCACCGGTACGGCGTGTGTGCGGACTTGAAGAACGAAGAAGCGCTCCGGGCCGCCTTGATCGACGCCTACGGCGACGCGATGGCGTGGATGAATCTCGATGCACTGATCGACGACTTCTACGACTTGCGCAACGATTCCGCAGACGGAAAACGCTACTTCCTCAACTCGCAGACATCCTCCTCCGACGCGTGGATGGACGTCGACGCCTGGCAGCTATGTAGGCGCGACGAGGCACTAGCTGACGGCGAGTTGATTACCCTCGGATTCGACGGCTCGATTCGCGACGACGCAACCGCCCTTACCGCCTGCCGAGTTACAGACGGGCATATCCAGCTCCTCGGAGTCTGGGAGAAGCCGGAAGGGCCGGAGGGCGATGACTGGCAGGTTGACCGCGAGTCCGTGAACGCCGCCGTTGCTGACGCATTCGCCCGCTACGAGGTCTGCGGCTTCTACTGCGACCCGCCGCACTGGCAGGACTACGTGGACGCCTGGACCCGGGACTACGCGGAGGGGCTCCAGCTCAAAGCCGTTCTTTCCCGCCCTCTGGAGTGGTGGACGAAACGCCCGACGGCGATGGAACAGGCGCTCAACCGATTTGTTGAAGCCGTCGATGATCAGGGCCTCACGTGGGCTGGCGTCGACAAGGCGGACGACGTGGATACGCCGTTCGCCCGCAAGGGCCTCGCTCTCTCTCGCCACGTGCTGAACGCAAAGCGCCGGCCGATGGGCGGCAACCGCCACATCGGCATCGGCAAGGAACACCCCAAGTCCCCCAAGAAGATCGACGCTGCCATGTCCGCCACCCTCGCCTACGAGGCCCGCGCCGACGCCGTCGCAGCAGGAATCACCAAGCGCAAGAAGCGCTCTGGACGTCTCGTAGCCTTCTGAGGAGGTTCGTGAATGCCTATTGATGCTACGAGGGTTGAGTCTCCCGGATGGTGGCTTCAGCGGCTCGGGAAGAAGATGCTGGACGAGCGTGAGGACTCCCGCCCAGACGCTGACGGAGAGATCACCCCTGGCCTGAACACCTTGCGGCGATACGCCGAAGGGAAGGCCCCGCTACCTCACGTCCCTGGTGTCGACCCGCGGGAGGTCGCGGAGTGGATGAAGGACGCCCGGACCAACTGGACGTCGCTCGTCATCGACTCCCCGACCGAGCGCATGGGTGTCGACGGCTTTCGCTTCGGAGCCGCGAAGGGCAGCAAATCGGCGAAGGCTGCCGACGAGGACGCCAACCGCATCTGGCAGGAAAACCAGATGGACGCGGACAGCGATCTCGTCCACTACGGCGCCATGTCCCAGCGACGCTCCTTCGTCCTCGTAGAGAAGGGCGAGGATGGCCGACCGGTGCTCACCCACGAGACGCCCTACCAGGTGGCCGTGGAGTACGAGCCGGGCAACCGCCGCAAGATCCGCGCCGGCCTGAAGATGCGCCGTGACGACTGGACCGGCGGCACGTTGGCTACGCTCTGGACACCCGAGACGGTCTATGCCTTCTCCGCGAAGACTTCGGTCCCGAACTTCTCGGGCCGCGCGGCTGCGCTGAGGCAGTGGGATGCGCTGAACCTCCCCAACGTCACCGACGGGCAGTGGACGAACGAGCTGGGCTTGGTGCCTTTCGTACCGTTCGTGAACCGCCGGAACCGCAGCCTGGACGGCTTTGCGGAGCACGAGGACGTTCTCTCGATCCAGAACCGGATCAACCTCTCGCTGATCAACCTGATCGCCGCGATGAAGTACGGAGCCTTCCGCCAGCGGTACGCCGCCGGCCTGGAGATCGCAGAGGATCCGATCACTGGGAAGGCCCTGGAGCCATTCCAGCTCGACATTCGAAAGCTCTGGACCACCGACGACCCCGAAGTCCGCTTCGGAGAGTTCTCTGCCACCGACCTCATGCCGTACGTGCGGGCCGTGGAGGCCGCCGTGCAGGATCTGGCCGCCATCTCGCGGACGCCGCCTCACTACCTCATCGGCGCCGTGGTCAACGTCTCCGGCGACGCGCTGAAGGCCGCAGAGACCGGACTGATCTCCAAGGTCCGTGACCGTCAGCGCACCTTCGGCGACTCCTGGGAGTCCGTCATGCGCCTAGCTTTCAAGGTGCTGGGCGACGAGGAGAAGGCCGGCGCGTTCGACGCCGAGACCCTCTGGCGCGACCCGGAGTCCCGTTCCATCTCGGAGATGGCCGACGCAGCCGTGAAGAAGGCCAGCGCCGGCGTTCCGTGGCGTCAGCGCATGGAGGACATGGGCTACACGCCCGCGCAGATCGACCGCATGGAGATCGACCGCGCGGCCGATGCACTGAACGACGCTCCTGTGGAAGACCCGCAGCCCGCCTCGCTTCAGGCGAAGCGCGACTCCCGCACGCTTATCACGCGGAAGCCGGAAGATGTCCCTGACGCGGCTTGACCGGCAGTACGGCGCCGCTATCGCAACTGTGTGGCGGACGACCCTCGGGCGGACCTCGCACACCTGGGCAGGGCTTGGATCCTGGAGGGATCGGGACGTACGGCGCTTCGAGCGCACGGCACTTCCGGTCATTCTCGGAGGACAGCGCCAGGTAGCTGCCCTGACAGCGTCGTACCTGGAGCGTCTCTATCGGGACATCGACGGCCCGAGCCGTCGCGTAGACCTGGACCTCGACACAGTGACCGGACGTGCGCTTCGCGACGTCGACCCCGACGAGGTCTACCGGAGACCTTTCAAAGAGGTATGGGCCGCTCTCGGCAACGACGTCCCGTTCGACGAGGCGTTGAGCCGCGGAGCCCACCGCCTGGAGACGATCGCCAAGACCGATCTGCAGCTAGCCCGGACGCACACAGTGCGCGAGGTTGGTGACGACATGCCGCGATTCGAGTACACCGTTCGCGAGCTGCAGGGTGAGTACGACTGCGCCCTGTGCATGATCGCCTCCACCCAGCGCTACCGCAAAAGGGACTTGGCGCCGATCCACCCCGGCTGTGACTGCCTCGTCAAGCTGGTCACCGCCGACGAGGACCCCGGCCAGGTCATCGACGAAGAGAAGCTGGAGCGCATCCACGAACTCGTGGAGGAGGCGCTCGGCAAGAGCGACCGCGGAGGACGAGCGGTCGACTACCGAAAGATCGTCATCGCGAACGAGCACGGCGAAATCGGCCCGGTCCTGGGCTACGCCGGTCAGCGGTTCACAGGCCCTGACGACATCAACCTTCCGACCTGACGCCCGACACGGGCTGACGACTCCCGACAGGGGAAACCACCATGCCTCGTCGTACTCTCGCGCGACGCAACCTCCTCACCTTCTCCGCGCAGCCCTGGACCCTCATGGAGGGCGAACCGGGCGCCGGCGGTGCAGGTGTCACGCCGCCCGCCGTCAACGAGCACGGCTACCCGGACGACACTCCGACGGCCGACATGACACCTGAGCATCAGGCCGCGTACTGGAAGCACTACGCCCGCAAGCATGAGCAGCGAGCAAACGCGGCTCCCGACTCTGCGGAGCTGGAGCGCCTGCGGGCTGCGGAAGCTGAACTCGCCACCCGCAAGGCTGCCGAACTCACCGACGCTGAGCGCCTCCAGGCCGAGAAGGACGCCGCGGAGACTGCCCGCCTGACCGCTGAGCGCGAGCGGGACGAGGCACGCGCGGAGGCCCTCCGCATCACCGTGGCAGCGACGAAGGGGCTCACCCCCAAGCAGGCCGCGCGGCTCAAGGGCTCCACCAAGGAGGAGCTGGAGGCCGACGCGGACGAGCTGCTCAAGGACTTTGCTCCCTCGACCCTCGGCACTACGACACCTCCGCCGCAGGGCGGTAACCGTGGCGGCGACGTGGGCGGCAGCACCCGCACCACCGCTACCGGCGCGGAGCTGTACCGCGAGCGCCACGGCAAGAAGTAACCCCCGACCCCCTCACAGGAGGATCGTTCATGAACCTCGGACTCGTTACCGAGAGCTTCTCTCAGGACAAGCGCGACTGGCTCCAGGGCGCGCACGGCACGGACATCGTCCCGTCGGTGACGCTGGATGTCAGCAAGTTCACCGCCGGAACCCACTACCCGGACGGCTACGTCAAGTCGGGCATTCCGCTCGGCCGGATCACGACCGGGCAGAAGGTGGGCCCCTACGACGACACCGCCACCGACGGTCGTCAGACCTGCATCGGCTTCCTGTACACGGGCGTGGAGGTCGTGACGAAGCGCGGCGCGGTCCTGTCGTCCGCCGTCGGCTCGATGCTCGTGCACTGCGCGATCAAGGAGTCCAAGCTCCCCGTCACCATCGACGCCGCCGGCAAGACCGACCTTGGCGCTCGCGTCATTTTCGTCTGAGAGAGGTAACCCCCAACTATGCAGCTCATTGACGAGTTCGCGACCCCCGCGGAGCTGACCGGCTACGCGCGAGCGGCTCTCGCGGACCGGCCGGAGAACGACTTCGGTCTGGACCGGTGGCTCCCGAACCGCACCATCAACGATCTCTCCTACCGCTTCACCCGAGGAGGGGGCGGCCTCACGGAGGCGGCGACCTTCCGTGCGTACGACGCCAGCTCTGACGTCGGCGTCCGGCCCGGTGGCGCGCGAGTGTCCGGCGAACTGCCGCCCATCTCCCGCAAGATCCCCGTCGGCGAGTACGAGCGCATCAAGCGCCGGAACATCGACACGCAGAACGCGGAGATCCGCGACGCCATGCTGGACGACGGCGTGCGCCTGGCCCGCCAGATCGAGGCCCGCATGGAGCTGGCGCGTGGTGAGGCGATCTTCAACGCATCCGTCGTGCTGAACGAAAACGGTGTCCAGGCGTCGGTCGACTTCGGTCGCGCCGCAGGCCACACCGTGACCGCTGGTACCGTCTGGTCCAACGTGTCGGCCGACATCATCGGCGACTTCCAGACGTGGCTGGAGGTCTACAACGACGCTAACGGCGGTGACCCGGACTCGGTGCTCATCTCCCGCGCCATCTGGACCGCTCTGAAGCGGAACACGCAGCTTCGCGGACTCTCCACCACGGGCGCGACCGCCCCAACCGTCCTGACCGACAGTCTCCTGGCTGCGATCCTCGCGGACCACGGCATCCCGCCGCTGGTCCGATACGACGCCAAGGTGAACGTGGGCGGCGTTTCCACCCGCATCACCCCGAACGACAAGCTGGCCTTCCTGCCGGCACAGGGCGACGCCCTGGGTCAGACCCTGTGGGGCGTCCCCGTGGAAGCGGACGACGCGCGCTACGGACTGGCCGGTGACGAGGCAGGCATCGCGGTTGGCGCGTACAAAACTGAGGACCCGCAGACCGTGTGGACCCGTGCTACCGCCATCGCCCTGCCGGTCGTTGCGGCTCCGGACCTGTCCTTCGTCGCTGACGTCCTCTGACCTGAAACGCGAGGCACTCACACATGGCCAAGCTGAAAACGCACGTCCACGTGACGGACGACAACGGGGCGGTCCACGTGTTCGGCCCCGCGGACGAGGTCCCGGAGTGGGCACAGGCGCTCATTACCAACCCGAAGGCGTGGCTGGAGCCGCCCTCCGCGAGTCGACTCACGGAGCCCGCTCCCGAGCCGACAGTGAAGAAGGCGGCTCCCGCCAAGCGTGTGGCCCCACGCCGGAAGGCGGGCGGTGGCGATGCTCCTGTTTCTGGCGACTGAGCTGCGCGCTCTCCTCGGCACCGCCATCAGCGACGAGCGGGCCCAGCTCGCTCACGACCTGGCGGAGGACGCGATCATGGGGGAGGTGGGGGCTCGCGTCTCCACCCCGCCTCAGCGCGGCATCAAGACGGTGGCACTGAGCGTGGCCGCTCGCATCCTGACGAACCCGCAAGGGCTTCGCTCGGAGCAGGCGGGCGGCATGCTTCAGTCCTACGTCGACTCACAGACCGGCGTGGTCCTCTCTGACGACGAACTCCGGCGGCTCAAGCGTGCCGTCGGGATGGCGTCCGGGGCCGGCATGTTGAACATCGCCCCGGCAGAGACCCGGATTACGACGTACCCCTGGCGGCAGGCATGAGCCTGATCGCCAACGTCATGTCGCAGTCCTGGTTCATCGAGCGCCCCGGCGCGCGGGTCCGTGACTCGACAGGCTCATGGGTGGCAGGACCCCCGGTCCGCACGCGCGTCGACTACTGCGCCGTGATGAGCCCGTACGGCGTGACCGTTGGGTCCTCTACTGAGCAGCATGACGCCAGCGAGACCGTGACGACCCGACGCGTCTTCGCGGCCCCGCTCGGCACTGACGTCCGGCCCTCCGACCGCATCGTCAGCCTGGACGGCTCGGAGACGTGGGAGGTCGTCGGCCGACCGCTGATTCTTCCGCTGACGTCGCTGGCCCGCGTCGAAGCCGCCCTGAAGGAGGTGACCGGCTGATGGCCTACCGCTCGAAGTATGTCGGTAAGTACAGCGGACTCGGCCGGATGATCTCGCGGCCCATGTTCGCCAAGCCCTGCCGCAAAGCGGCTGTGGAGATCATGCACGCCGCACAAGGCTTCTCTCCGACGGGTGACCCGGCGGAGGACAGGCACCCGGGGCTCTACAAGAAGTCCTTCGACGTCGTACCGGCCTACAAGAACATCCCCTTCCGAGGGAAGCCCCGCATGCGTCACGGCGCAATGGTGGTCAACTCCGCCTGGCACGCCAAGGCCGTGGAGTACGGCGACTGGGACATCCCGCGGTACGCGCCCCTCACGAAGGCCTTCTTTGCCGTGAAGGCGGCGAACGGTGGCTGACGTGGAGGCTGTCATCGCCCCGTGGCTGGAGAACCGCTTCGAGGTGTCCGCAGCCGCTGAGACTCCTGTGGACCTGGAAAACAAGCTGCCGCTGATCCGGGTGCAGCGTATTGCGGGCGCCGATGACCGGTTCAGTCAGCACCCTGCGGTCGCCGTCGACGTGTTCGCCGCAACGGCTGACGAGGCCCGCACCCTATCCAACAGCGTGCGAGATGCCCTCGTCTTCCTGCGCGGCCCCGTTCCCGGCGCCGTGATCCGCGGAGTCCGCTGCATCTCCGGCCCGAGCCGGCAGCCCTGGGCGAACGAGGCGATCCACCGACGTGGCGCGACGTACACCGTGAGCCTCCGGCCCGCGTAACCCCGAACTTCCTAGCTCCGTGAGTCGACTCGCGGGGCCCCTACGTATGCCCTGGAGGCATCATGGCGGACACCCGCAATGCCGATCTCACGTTCGGCGCCAGTGACTTTCTCGTCCACGTCGCACCCCTGAACACCGCGTCTCCCCTCGCCTTTGCCGACCCCGCCACTCCGTGGGCGTGCATGGGCTGGGTGACGACCGAGGGCGGGACGTTCGGCATCGAGGACGAGTCCACCGACGTCCAGGCGGCCGGCTCCCTGGAGCCCATCCGCACCCTGATGACCCGGTCGACGAAGACGATGCAGGCGACTTTCCAGGAGGCCATCAACCCTCTGGTCCGCAGCCTGTACGACAACGTTCCGGTCATTTCGCTGGAGCCGACCGCGGGAGTCGTGACCTACGGCCTCCCCGACAAGCCCAACGACCTCAGGTACGCCTTCGTCTTCGACTCCGTCGACGGTGACAAGCGGAACCGGCTGTACATGCCGAACGGCAAGGTCACCGCGAGGGGCGAAGAGCAGGCGCAGACGACCGACGTGTGGCCGGTCCAGATGACCTTCACCTTCTACAAGGGCCTCACGCTCCCCGCCGTCACGCGCTCCATCGACTACGGCGAGGTCGACGTCTCGGGCTTCTTCCCCGAGGGCCCGTAACAGCCAGCGGGGCCCTGTACCGCGCGGGTCCGGGGCCCCGCTTCATCCCCAGCAGATCCACAAGACCCGCGCCAGAGCCACAAACCTGACTTAGGAGACCCGCGCCCATGACTGACATCACCCCCGCTGAGGCCCAGGAGATCGAGGCCACCGAGGAGTACGGCACGGCGACGCTGAGCGGCGTTGACCTGCGCGTCAAGCCCGTGACGGAGTGGCGCCCCAGCTACCTGCGAGCCCTCCGCCTGGCCGACTACGACGCGTGGGCGACCGGCGTGCTTCACGAGGACGACGTTCAGACCTTCATCGACCTGGACGCCACGATTGCGGAGATCACCGACTTCACCGCAGCCGCCATGGAGTCCGTCGGGGAGACCCCGGGAAAGTCCTCTGGACGTGCGAAGTCCTCGACTCGCACGCGGAAGCGCTAGAAGCCGACCTGGCGTTCCGCGGTATCGATGTCCTTGACGTCTACCGCGGACGCCTCTCCCTCCGCCGGCTGCGGGTGCTCATCGAGCATCTCCCGCAGGAGTCAGCGACGAAGACGGCGCTGAGGAACAGCATCCCTGACGACGTTATGGCGCAGGCCAGTGCCGACTACCGGCCTGACAAGGCGGCGTGGAGCCGTCTGGAGACGCAGATGGCGGAGCTGAAGGACGAGGTCATCCGCAGCCGGAACGCCGCGATTGCCATAGCCGGTGGCACTCCTCCGGAGTTCGTTCCCACGTCACGACCGGGGATCCCCCCGACGGCGGCATCCCGACAGGGCATGACCGACGAGCAGCGCCGCGCCATTGACCCGCGGCTGAGAAACCAGCCGAAGGAGGCGTAATGGCGGACCTTGACATCGTCGGCGGTGCGGCGGTTGACGTCGTCCCGATCATCCCGCAGTTCCACGCAAAGCTGAAGGCACTTGTCCTCCCCATTGCCGACCGTGTCGGCAGGGAGGCGGGGGAGCGTATGGGGGAGGCGATCAGCAACAACATTGTGATCGCCATCCCTAACGCGATAACGCGCGGTGGGCGGGCGGGTGTCCGCGCCGCTGGCCGCCAGGGTGACGATGCAGGTGGAGCGTTCGCTCGGTCCATCCGGCGCAAGCTGGAGGCGGCCTTCAAGGCGATGCCCAAGCTGCAAGTAGGGCTGGCGGACACAGGTGTCGACGCTGAGCTAGCTCGCATTCGCGCCCGCATGGAGACCCTCCGCAACAAGACGATCGGCGTCGACGTTTCAACCGCTGACGCGGAGCGCGAGATCGTCCGCATCGATGCAGAGCTGCGGCGACTCGGAGCCTCCCACGCTGACGTAGAGGTACGCGCCGACACGGCTACGGCTCGTGCGGCACTGGCGGAGATCCGCGCTGAGATTGCTGCGGTGGATGCCACCGACGTCGATCTGGACGTCCACGTCAACACTGCCGGAGCAACCGGCGCTCTCATGGCGCTGAGTATCCAGGCAGCCGCTCTTATGGCGATCCCCCTCGGCCCCGTCCTCGCGGCGGGCCTTGGCGCAGTGGTCTCCATGGCGAGCGCCGCCGCAATCGGCGTAGGCGCCGTGGGCCTGGCCGCCGTCCCCGCCATCAAGGGCGTCACGGAGGCCATCCAGGCGAAGACAGCGGCGGAGAAGGAGGCAGCCTCCGCCACCGACGACAGTGCGAAGAAGACTACCCAAGCCGCTCAGCGTGCCCTTCAGCTAGCCGGCGCACAGTCATCCCTCGCCTCCGCCCACCGCAACGCCGCGCGCTCCATCGCGCAGGCTGCCCGCGGAGTGGAGGACGCAGAGCGCTCCGTGGCTGACGCCATCCAGCGAGCTGCTGATCAGCGTCAGGCCTCCGCCGATGCCATCCGTCGCGCGCAGGAGGGCCTCTCCGACTCTCACCGTCGCCTCCGCGACGCTCAGGAGTCACTCACCGACGCCAACCGCACCGCCCAGAGCGCGCAGGAGGACCTCAGTCGAGCTCGCGTCGACGCCGCTCAGAAGCTCCGGGACCTCAACGACGAGTTGAGGAGCGGCGCCCTGGACCAGCGCGAGGCCACCCTCCGCGTCCAGCAGGCGCAGGAGGATCTCAACCGGACCAAGGCTGACGCTGCCGTCGGCAAGGCGACTCAGCTCGACCTGGACCAGGCACAGTTGGCCTACGACCGGGCCACTGAGCGCGCCAAGCAGCAGAAGCAGGACTACAAGGCTCTCCAGCGGTCCGCCGAAGAGCAGAAGAAGGCGGGGGTCGCCGGCAGTGAGGCCGTCCAGGACGCTACCGAGCGCCTTGCTGACGCTCAGCGAGCCGTAGCCGACCGCACGGAGGCGATCACCGACGCCCAGAAGGGCGTTCGCGATGCGGCCGTAGCCGTGGCCGACGCTCAGTCGAAGGCGGCCCGCGACCAGGTCGACGCTGCCCGCACGGTGGCCGACGCCCAGCGCGGTGTCTCCGACGCCGTCCAGGCCTCGGCCGAGGCTCAGGTGTCGGCCGCGGATCAGATCGCCTCTGCGGAGCGTGGGCTCGAATCGGCCCGCCTCTCCGGCATCGACACCACGACGAAGGCGGTCACGAAGGCTGACGAGTACCGCAAGGCATTGGCGAAGCTGACGCCTGAGGGACGCACCCTCTTCAAGGCCATTGCCGGCCCCGGCGGGCTGGTCGAAGGCTTCAAGGCGTGGTCCAAGGAACTCAGCCCGGACGTCGTGCCGCTGTTCACTCGTGCGGTTAACGGCTTGAAGAACTCCTTGCCCGGTCTGACGCCGCTGACCAAGGGTGCCGCGGACGGCATCGACACGCTGATGGATAAGGCATCGGCCCAGATGAAGACGCCCTTCTGGGAGTCCTTCAAGGCCGACCTTGCGGAGAATGTGAAGCCAGCCGTTGTCGGTTTCGGCGTCGCGTTCGGCAACGTCATCGTCGGCATCGTCGGCATCATCGACGCCTTCCTCCCGAAGATGGACGGCATCGCCGCTCACTCCGACCGCATCACCGAGCGATTCGCGAAGTGGGGGACGAGCCTCAAGGGCAGCCCTGACTTCGAGAAGTTCCTGACGTACGTCAAGGACACGAGCCCCGGACTCGCTGAATTCATCGGCGAGATCCTGTCGACGATCGTCGATCTCAGCAAGGCGCTGGCGCCGCTCTCGGAGCTGATGTTCGAGACCATCAAGCCACTGTTGGATGCTATCCAGTGGCTAGCTACGAACGTCCCCGAGTTGGTAATCACGCTCTGGCTGCTCTTCGCGGCACAGAAGGCGATCACCCTCGGAATGGCCGCTTTCGCAGGCGCCATGATCCTGTACCAGTCCGTGATGATCATCGCGACCATCGCGACGGCCGGATGGGCGGTGGCGCTGAATGCGACGGGTATCGTCCCGATAATCCGGGCCATCGTGCTCGTGGTCGGACTCCTTGTCGCAGCAGTGATCTACGCCTACAAGAACTGGGACTGGTTCCGTGTGACGGTCGATACCGTCGCACGAGCCATCAAGACCGCAGCTTTGTGGATCTGGGACAACGGCCTGAAGCCAGCGTTCAACGGCATCTGGACGGCCATGAAGGCCGTGGGTGCGGCTGCTGTCTGGCTGTGGGACGTCGTCCTAGAGCCTGTCTTCGGATTCATCTTCAAGTGGGGAAAGATCCTGGTCACGGCCCTCGTGGTCGCGTTCCTCCTGCCTGCATACCTGGCGTTCAAGGCGCTGGGAGCTATCGGGATGTGGCTCTGGGAGAAGGCGATCGGACCGGCGTTCGCGAAGATCGCTCGTGACGCGACGTGGTTGTGGGAAAAGGTACTCAGCCCTGTATTCGGATGGATCAGCTCCAAGGCCGTCTGGATCTACGAAAAGGGCATCAAGCCCGCTTTCAAATCGATTTGGGATCGCTTCAAGCTCGTCGGTGAAGGAGCCCAGTGGCTCTGGCGAGAAGTACTCCGGCCTGTCTTCGGATGGATCGGCGACAAGGCGTCCTGGCTCTACGAAAAGGGCATCAAGCCGCACTTCGACAACATCAAGTCCGCAATGTCTCTCGTCGCCGAGTCCTTCGATAAGGGCAAGGATGACATCAAGACTGCGTGGGACAAGATTTCGGGCATCGCCAAGAAGCCCGTCAAGTTCATCATCGACAAGGTCTACAACGAGGGCATCGTCCCGCTCTGGGACCGAGTTGCTGCTGTAACCGGCGCCGACAAGCTGAAGCCTTTCAAGGGCTTCCACACAGGCGGCGTGATGGACGGCTATTCGCCCGGTCGTGACGACCGCCTCATAGCCGTTTCGGGTGGTGAGGCGATCATGCGACCCGAGTGGACTCGCGCTATCGGCGAGGATCGCATCAACCAGTGGAATGCGGCTGCCCGTTCCGGTGGGATCAGCGGCGTTCAGCGAGCGATCTCCGCGGGCATGCCCGCGTACAAGGACGGCGGAATCGTCGGATGGCTGAAGGACAAGTCCGGCGACGCCGCGAAGTTCCTTTCGGGCATCACCGATTACACCGATCCCGCGAAGCTGTTCGCCAAGGCGGCAGGCTCCATCACCAACCAGATGAAGCCGCTCATGACCAACCGCTGGGCGAAGTCCGTCGGTCAGCTCCCCATCAAAATGATGGAGGGCCTGAAGGACACCGCCCTAGGCGTTTTCGGCATAGGCGACGGAGGGGGCGGTCAGTGGACCAAGCCCGTCGGCGCCCCGATGAGCACGCCCTTCGGCAAGAAGGGCCCCATGTGGTCGTCCGGGCAGCACACCGGTCTGGACTTCGCCGCAGCTCTCGGCACTGCAGTCAAGGCGGTTGCCGGCGGCAAGGTGGCCATGGCCAAGTCCGGCGGCCCGTACGGCAACCACATCATGCTGAACCACGGTGGTGGCCTGACGTCGCTGTACGCCCACCTCTCCAAGATGCTGACGTCCGTCGGCGACACGGTGAAGCAGGGCCAGAAGATCGGCGAGGTCGGCTCGACCGGCAACTCCAGCGGCCCTCACCTCCACCTGGAGGCCCGGGTCAACGGCAAGGCGGTCGACCCCATGCGCTACCTGACCGGTGGCGGTGGCAAGGGCGGCACGGGTGTCGAGCGCTGGCGCCACGTCGTAAAGGCGGCCCTGGCGGCGACGAACAACCCGTCCTCATACGCTGACCTGACGCTACGGCGCATGCAGCAGGAGTCAGGCGGCAACCCCGAGGCCGTCAACAACTGGGATGTCAACGCCAAGAACGGCACCCCGTCGGTTGGATTGATGCAAGTCATAAAGCCGACATTCGAGGCCTACGCGGGCATGCTCCGCAAGCAGGGTCCGTTCCGGCACGGGGTCTCGATTGACCCCATGGCGAACATCTTCGCCTCAATGCGCTACGCCAAGTCCGCGTACGGATCGCTCCCGACGGCCTACAACCGACCGGGCGGCTACGCCGAAGGCGGCTTCCCGCAGATCGGCGAAATGGCGTGGGTCGGCGAGAAGGGGCCGGAGCTGCTGGAGTTCCTCACCCCGACGCGGGTGCGCAGCAACAGCGACTCCATGGCGATGGCTCGTGCGACGCAGAGCATCCCCGGGCGAGGCTCCGGCTCGATCCCGGCCATCACGGCCGACGTCCATGTCTACGTCGGAGACCGCGAGATCACCGACATCGTGCGCGTGGAGGTCGACGCGCGGCAGGACGAAACCGCTATGGCACTAGGAACAGGACGGTACCTCTGATGAGCGAGACCCCACCTGAGGTCGGCCCGTACCCGGAGCCCGACCCTGACCCCGGACCACCTCCGGTCTACCCGGCACCCCCGCCGCTGGACGCTCCTCCTCGGGATCCCTCCGAGGAGTACAGCCCCGGCAGCAACGACGGTGCCAACGGCGGTGTCGGCGACGGCGGGGGTGACGGCGGATGAGCGTAGCGTCCAACCTGTTGCCCGCGAACACTAGCGGCATCGAGACGGACACCAGCGGGTGGACGACGGGAGCGAACACCACGCTCTCGAAGTCCACCCGCTTCTACGCGGGCGCCTCGTCGCTCGGCATGACCGCCACGGCAGCCGGATCCGTCACGGCCACCATCTCCGCTCGCGTGGCGGTGGTGGCCGGCCAGGAGTACACCGCGTACAGCTACTGGGCCAACGTGGTGGCTGCCGCGGGACGCTCTGCGACGGTCCGTGTCGACTGGTACGCCGCAGTGTCCGGCGGATCGGCACTTAGCTCCGTCACATCCGCCACCAGTGCGCTCCCCACCGCCACCACCTGGCAGACCCCGCCGCCCATCCTGATCGCCACGGCTCCCGTCGGCGCACAGTACGCGTCGGTGACCGTCTCGTGCACCGGCCTGAGCGCGGGGGCGACGGTCGTGACGGACGTCGTTAGCTTCGGACTTCCGTTCACTGTGCCTGGCAGCCTTTTCCCGTATGACAAGGCCTCTGCGGAGGTCAGCATCGCCGAATGGGGCGGATGGGCGAATGCCACGATCAGTCGGACGTCCACGGTGGCGTGGGAGGGCTGGTACAGCCTCCAGGCCGAGTCCCTGGCGTCAGGGGTCATGGAGGTCGGAGCCACTCGGCACGCTGTAGGTGCGGGCACAGAGTACGTGGCGCAGGCTCGCGTGCGCCCTGCCGTGGTCAGCAGCACGGTTCGCATAGAGATTCGCTGGTACGACGCGGACATCGTGTACTTGTCCCGGAGCGTCGTCGACCACCCGGCATTCGCAGGTCAGTGGACTGCGTGTGCGGTAACCGGAGTAGCACCTCCGGGGGCGGCCCACGCCCGCATGGTTCTAGTGCCGACAGCGATGTCCGCTGCGGAAATATGGGCGTTCGACCACATGGCTCTGCGTGCGTCTCCGATCCCCGCCGGCTCGCTGATCGGCTACAACACGCAGTCGATGGAGGTAGACGCCTCCGGATGGACAGCGGTCTCCGGCTGCACTATCGGCCGCACCACCGAGACGGCATGGGAAGGCGCCGCCTCCCTGCGTATCAACGAGACCGGCTCGACAGGCATGAATGCCACCGTGGCCCTGTCGACGCCCGTCCCCGTCACTCCCCGGCAGGCGTATCAGGTCACCCCCCGGCTCAAGCTGGGCGCAGGACCCGCGGGACGCCAGCTCGTCACGACGTACGCCTGGCTCAACTCGTCTGACGAGCTGATTCGATCGGCGACCGTCACGTGGTCACTGGGATCGTCGGCCGGCACGGGCTGGTACGCCCCTCCCACGAGTGCCGTCGCTCCGTCAGGCGCAGCCTCGCTTGTCGTGAGCTTCCACATCGTGTCGTCGATCGTCGGGCAGCCCGCCTTCCTCGACGACGTCCAGATCACCCCCGGGGGCCTGGCAGCCGTCGCTGACGCCGTCCCGGATAGCTACAGCGCGTCCGTCGCCCTACAGGGACTGACGAGCGGCGGCTACACCTACTGGGGTCTGTGGCGGCAGGGTGGAGACGGTGCACTCGTCCCCATACGCGGCCCGCTAGCGGACCTCACGCAGGTGACCATTGTCGGCGACACGGCGGTGGTGGAGGACTACGAGGCCCCGTTGGGCGTGGAGGTCCGCTACTACCTCAAGGTGTGGACCGGCAGCAGCTACCGGGCAGTGCTCTCTGACCCCGTCATGATCCCGGAGCCGGTTTCCACGGAGATCGTCCTCAAGGATCCGGGACTGCCCGCCAGGCAGACTACGGCCGTCGTCTCCAAGGGTGGCCAGCCGACGTGGACGAGGCGGGCCCGGCAGGGTGTTAACGCCGTCCGTGGCAGGTCCCGTCCGATCGTCATCTCCGACATGCGCACGTCGCGCGAGGGGACGATGACGCTGGTCACGGAGACCGCGGAGGATCTCGCCTCGATGTGGTGGCTTCTGGAGAGCGGCAACATCCTGCTCATTCAGTGGCCGTCCCTATGGGGCGAGCGCGACGTCTACGTGGCCGTGGGCGATGTGGCTGAGGCCCCGGTCGTGGAGTACGCGGAGTACACGGACCGCACGTGGACCGTGCCTCTGACGGAGGTGGACCGCCCCATCGGCGGAGCCACCGGGTCATCTGGCCGCACGTGGGCCACGGTCCTGTCGGACCACATCGACGGCATGGACCTGCTCACCTCGTACGCCTCATGGCTGGGCGTCTACACCGGACTGGAAGGGACTTGATGCAGACAGTCAGTAGTCAGTTCCTCACGGCCCTGACGACGTCCCACTCCATGACGGTCAGCGTGAGCGCCATGCTCGGCTCCCTCGTCACCATCCCCGCCGTGCCTGTCACGGACGGGGCGGTGACGGTGGACCGCGGGAGCAAGGTCCGGCGAACGCTCTCCCTGACGGTGGCGGACCCGGAGCTTCTCCCGTGGGGGGAGGCGGACCCGCTCGCCGTTTACGGCCAGAAGCTCATTGTCACCCGGGGAATCCGATTCGCCGGCGGGCAGATCGAGAGCGTTCCGCTGGGTACCTTTCGAATCAACGAGCCGGCGGGCGACACCCTTTACGGTCCCGTCACCCTGACCGGCCAGTCGTCGGAGTGCTACATCATCGACGACAAGTTTATGGCGCCCGCATCGACGCGCGGTTATGCGACGTGTGTCGACGCTATGGAATACCTCATCCGGCAAACGCTACCTGACGCCGTGATCGTCAACACCACCGCCGGATCACGCAATCCAGCCTGCGCCATCGCGACGTGGGATGCCGGTGCCGACCGATGGGACGCCGTTCAGCAGATCGCCCTTTCGATGCAGGCGGAGATATTCGTCGATGCCCTGGACCGATTCGTGATCGCTGATATTCCGGACGTCTCAACGGCAGCCGTTGTCTGGGACATCGCGGAGGGCGAGGGCGGAACGCTCATGTCCGCCGCCCGTGCGATGTCGCGAACGGCCGTTTTCAACGCCGTTGTGGCGAGCGGGGAAAACACGGCGACTGGAGGAGCGCCCGTCAGCGCCGTTGCGTATGACACGAACCCCTCCAGCCCGACACGATGGAGCGGCCCATTCGGACACGTGCCGCGATACATCTCGTCGGCGCTCTGGACAACTACCGGAGCGTGCCAGGCCGCCGCGGACTACGCCCTGTTCGACGCCGTGGCCCGGAATGTGCAGCTATCCATTGCCGCCATTCCGAACCCCGCACTGGAGGCCGGCGACTGCCTCCGCATCTCGCACACCGGCCGCAAGGAGCTGGCCATCGCCCAGTCCTTCAGCATCCCCCTGACGGCGGAGGGCTCGTCCTCGCTGACGCTCCGAGGCGGGAAGGAGGAGACGCCGTGACCCCACGTCAGAGCCTCTCAGAGGCCATCCAGCGGGCTGCCAGCCGTGCCGTGCAGCAGGAAGCCGGAGGCTGGCTCATCGCCACCGTGACAGCCGTCAACGCAGGCGGAACCGTCGACATCACCACTGCCCGCGGACCCGTCGCAGCAGTGCGCCGACTGAAGTCGTATTCCGCCCCAGTGGTGGGCGACAAGGTGAAGGTGGATTTCAAGCCCGACGGGAATTGGCTAGTGATTGACGCACTCGCGTCGTGAGGAGTAACTGAATGCCGACCACTGATGGGTATGGGCAGAAGGTCCCGTATCCGGTAATGAGCGACGCCCCGAACATCGAGCTGGCGTTCCAGGGTGCGGTAAACGCGCTCACCAAGCAGACGGTGCTGCGGTTCGCCAACGCCAACGAGCGTTCGGCGACGCTAATGGGCGCATTCGCCGCCGTTCCGGGGATGCTCAGCTACCTCATCGCTGAGGACCGCTGGGATCAGTTCGACGGTGACGGTGTTTGGCGGCCGTTGACCCCGGGAGCATGGAAGCCCATCACGTTCGCATCGGGTTACACCGCATTCGGCGGCAGCCCCGGATACCGCATTGTGAACGGGTGCGTTGAGATGCGGGGCGCGTTCCAGCGAACGAGCGGTGCCACCTTCACAACGAACACGGAGATCACGGCGTTCACGCTCCCAACGGAGGCCCGACCAGGAACCGCAAGGTCGTTTATCGCCGCCGCCACGTTCAACGTCGGCTTTTCTGCGCGACTGGTCACCCGAGTCGACGGAACGGTGACCTACAGCATCGCTCACGCCGCCACGTTCATTTACCTGGACAACGTTCGGTACTCGCTCGCCTGAGAGCCGCTGCACATCACTCGCCCCGCATCGACGGGGCTTTTTCTATGCCCGGGAGGGGATCTCATGGCTACACCGATGACCGCCGATCAGTTCGTCAAGGCGCTGGAGGACGAAGGCGTCGACGTCAAGGAGTACAAGAGCTGGCGGACGCACAACCGGAACCACAAGGGGGCGTGGGGCCCGGTGCACGGCGTCGTCATCCACCACACCGCCGGCTCGAACAGCCTCGCCCTCTGCTACGGCGGCATGATGGGGCTGCCCGGCCCGCTCTGCCACACGCACCTCGCGAAGAGCGGCGTTGCGTCCATGCTCAGCGCGGGTCGCGCGAACCACGCGGGCACCTTCGCTCAGAACGCGTACAGCGCGATGCTGAATGAGTCGTCCACCCACCCTCGTCCGTCCTCCTCGGAGCCTGTCGACGGCAACCGCTACACGTACGGCATCGAGATCGAGAACCTCGGCAACGGCAAGGACTTCTACACCAAGAAGCAGTACGACGCCGCTGTCCGCTGGGCTGCGGCCATCTGTCGTTTCCACGGCTGGGGCGCCGACTCCGTGATCGGACACAAGGAGGGGACGACTCGGAAGATCGACCCCAAGGGTCCGATTGGGAGCGCCGACGGTCCGCAGTTCGACATGGGTCAGTTCCGCAAGGACGTCACGGCCCGGCTGGCGGAGAAGGGCGAGAAGCCCAAGCCTCCGGCGCCCACGAAGCCTGCGACCCCGACCAAGCCGGCTCCGGCCAAGCCCGCCGTGCCGACGGTCGACCTCTCCAACCTGATCGCCGCAGCTCGTCGCGATCCGTCCCTCAAGCAGGGCGGCACCACGCACCCGGCTGACGTCAAGATCGTGGAGGCCGCACTCCAGAAGGAGGGCCTCCTCGGAGCCTCGTACGCGAAGGACGGCAGCTTCGGCAGCCTGACCAAGGCCGCGTACGCCGCCTGGCAGCGGAAGTTGGGCTACACCGGCTCCGCGGCCGACGGCATCCCGGGCAGGGCGTCGCTGGAGAAGCTGGGCGTCAAGCGCGGCTTCAAGGTCAAGGCGTGACCCATGGCGCCTGAGATCATCATCGCCGTCATCTCCTCCGTGGCCATTCTGGCTGCGGCGGTGGTGGCGGCCCTCCCGGCTCTTCTGACGGCCCTGCGCCGGACCAGGAGCGCCGTGGACGACGTAGAGACATCCGTCCAGGCCCAGGGTGCCGAGACCCGCGCGGCCACCGTGGACGCCATGACCTGCATAACCGCCCAGATCGAGGCGATGGGGTCCCGTCTGGACTCCCGCATCGACGACGTGCGCGACGACATCGACGACGTACGCGAGGACATCACGCGCGTCCGCGAGTGGCAGGCAGGCCACGACGCGGAGCACATCATCAGCCGCCCCCGTACTGGAGGAGACGCCGCATGAGCATGCCCGCAGGCATCGCTACCGTCACACTCACCGGCCGCTACCTCCGTCCCGACGGCACACCCCTGAAGGGGACGGTCACGATCGCCGCCCCATCGCTCGTCACGCTCCCCGGAGCCGACACCATCAGCGCCGGCGCTGCGACGGTCACCCTGGACACGACCGGCGCCTTCTCCGTCCTCCTGATCTCCACCGACCAGATGGACATGCAGCCGACGGACTGGGCGTACGTCGTCAGCGAGAAGTTCGCGGACATCGCAGCCCGGACGTACGCAATCCGGCTCCCTGCTGACGTCCCCGTGGTCTCCATCGCCGACATTGCGCCGTCCGATCCGAGCACGGGTCAGTACGTGCTCGTCCCTGGACCGACAGGGCCCGCGGGTGCGTCGATCCTGACGGGCACGGGCACCCCGAGCCCCATGCTGGGCGGCGACGGGGACATGTTCGTCGACAAGACCGTCGGCGCCGTCAAGCTGTACGGCCCGAAGGCATCCGGCGCCTGGCCCGCGGAAGGTGTGGCGCTGGGTGGCGGAGGCCTGATCGCCTCCGTCAACGGCCAGACCGGCACGGTCTCCCTGACCGCCTCTGACGTCGGCGCTCTGCCGCGAGCGATCAAGACCGTGTCAGCGCTGACGGCCCAGAGCCTCTTCTATATCGCTCACCGAGGATCCGGCGCGGAGCTGGGGGCGGAGCACACCCTCGATGCGTACGAAGCGGCGGTTGCTGCCGGCGCTCAGGCGATCGAGGTGTCCGTCCGCATGACTGCTGACGGCGTGCTCGTCTGCGGCCACGACGAGAGCCTGGAGCGGACGACGTACAGCACGGGGAACTTCGCCGACTGGAACTACACCGCCCTGAGGGCCAAGGTCCGCACGAACGGCAAGCTCCTCCTCGGCCAGGGCACCGTCGACGTACCGCCCCCGACGCTGCGAGAAGTGCTTGACAGGTTCCTGGGCAGAGTCGTGATCTTCCTGGAGCCTAAGAGCAACCCGAGTGTGCCCGCCGTTCAGCAGCTCCTGACGGACTTCTACCCGCACGCCAAGGACAGCGTCGTGTGGAAAAACTACTTTACGAACAACAGCTTCCCGTGGGCTAAGGCGAACGGCTTCACCACGTGGGGTTACGTCGACGCCGGGACGACGGATGAGCAGATGAACGCCGTCGCTTCGAACATCGACATGTGGGGCGTACCTGTCGGCATGAGCGACGCCCGGATCACAGCAGTCGTCGCCCGTGGCCTGCCCGTCATCTCCTGGGAGGTGCACAGACGCAGCGAGCGGAACCGCCTCGCAGCCCTGGGCGTGCGGGGCATGATGTGCGCCCAGATCGTCTACGTCCGCCGCACAGGTGCCTCCCGCACGTCCGACGACTGGGCGACGCAGGTCCGGGCCCCGGGCGACATGGGGACGATCAACTACGACCATGCGTCGGCGCTGAAGTTCGATGACGCAGGCGGCAGCGTCTTCATCAACGCTCTGCCGAACCGGTCTATCCTCCTCGGCTCGCTGAGCAACCCCACGCCGCCCACGACGTACACGATCCACTTCAGCATGATGTACGAGGGCGCTCCAGGATCGACGGAACACGCGGGCATCGCGTTCGGCAAGGACAGCGACGATTCGTATCGGTTCAACCAGGTCAACGCCTCCGGCGGCTACCACGTGGCGGTCCGCGGCAACGGTGATCTCCAGCTCTACACGCACGCCGCAGGAGTCACGTCCGGAACGCAGCTCGGCACCACGCCGTCAGCAGCTCCGACGGCCGGCGGCTGGATGACGTTCACGGTCCAGGTCACCCCGACGCAGATCATCCTGACGCGGACCGACCTGGAGACCCCGGTGGTGCTCACCGTGACGAACTCAACCCACCGTGGCGGGTACATGCACCTGTCCAACGGGTCCATCTCGTCGCTCGCGACCAAGCCGCACTGGAAGGCGTTCTCCGTCACCGCTTAAAAATCATGAAGCACTGGCGTCACATCTCCTCGTTCCGTCGACATACCTCATGTGTAAGGGCGGGATGAGGAGAGAGGGACGCACATGGGCAACGTGGGCATCATCGGACGGGCGCGCGTCGGCAAGGACACCGCCGGCCAGTGGCTCGTCGACAACCGCGGGTACCGGCGGATCGGGTTTGCCGACCCGCTCAAGGAAGCGGCGCTGAAGCTGGACCCGCTCATTGAGCAGATCGACATGGCGTACCTGGCCGTGGACGAGCGTCCTGACGTGCGCCTGTCCGATCTCGTCGGCTCGTACGGCTGGGAGGAGGCAAAGGAGGCTCCGGAAGTCCGCCGCATCCTCCAGGAACTCGGCGCCGCTGTCCGCGCCATCGACGAGGACTTCTGGCTCCGGGCCGCCATGGCGCGCGTCCAGGAGGCCAACGAGGCGGGCGTACCGGCCGTCATCACCGACGTCCGCTACCCCAACGAGGCGGCGTCCCTGCGGCGCGCCGGCTTCCACCTGGTCTACATCGAGCGGCCCGACGTGGAACAGCTCGTCCACGAGAGCGAAGGGGCGCTGGGGGCGGAGGACGCGGACGTCACGATTCATAACGGGGCCAGCCTGGACGCCTTCCTTTACGCCGTTGAGGGCTTCGCACGTCACGTCGAACGAGTCGAGTCCCGCCGTCACTACGCCCGCTCCCACTGACCGAAAGGCACTCATGAAGCGACTCCTGGACTACCTCAACACCCTCACCCTCCGCGCCTATGTCAAGCTCCAGATCCTCGCGGCCACCGAGCCCGTACGGCTCCGGTCCGTCCTCACGTCCGCCGCCCTGGCGCTCGCCTTCTTCGTCCCTTCGCTCGCCCAGCCCGACATCACGGATCACCTCGTGACCTTCGGAGCCGTCGCCCTGCCGATCCTGGTGGGGGAGAGCGCACGGAAGAAGGTCGCGCCGGTCGACGACGAGGAGTAGCACCCGCTGTACCCGCCCCCTGGTTCTCCGGAGCCAGGGGGCTTTCGGCGTATGGAGACCAAGGAGAGTCCGCTCGCGGACAAGAAGGCGCGCATGCGCTTCAACAAGGCCATGCGGGAGAAGGGCATCCCGGCGAAGGCATGCGGGAAGTGCTTCGTGGTGAAGGGGTACGATGCTTTCAACGTAGACAGGAGAAAGAAGGCGCACCCGGAGGTGCCTTCCTGCAAAGCTTGCAGTGCAGCCGCCATGCGCACACGTCGGAATGTCAGGATGGAAGACCCCACCGCCCGAGAAGCGGAAAGAATACGCAGTCTCGCCAAAGCCGCACGAGATCGGGAGGCGGTTAACGTACGTTCACGCACCTGGTACCGGGCCAACCGAGAACGACGCATGGAAGCCGACCGACGATGGAAGGCGGCGAACCCTGAAGCGTGGAGATCTATTACGCTGCACGCCCGCCAGCTTAGGCGTGCCCGCCAGAAGGACGCCACTGTCGTCCCCTTCACTCACGCCGAGATGCTCGCCGACTGGGAGGAGCGCGATCTCTACGGCTGCGCCTTCTGCGGCGGTCCTTACGACGACATCGAGCACCTCGTTCCGCTCTCCAAGGGCGGAGAGCACAGCCTCGACAACATCGTTCCGTCGTGCCGGGACTGCAACCGGGGCGTAGGCGGTAAGCACAGTCGCCTCCCGTGGGAATGGCTTGCCGAGCGCTTCCCGAACCTGGCCCCGATCCTCGTCCCGAGCGTCCTGCCCGACGTCGACACGCCTTAACCAACCCTTAGCTCTAGGTAAAGCTTTCTTAACGGCACTCAGCCCCGTACTTTGGGTAACTCCCAGGGTGCGGGGCTTTTGTCGTTTCAGTGGTCTATACATTCTCCGCGAGTCGACTCGCGCAAGGGGATCCCGACGTTGTGTCGGCCGACACATGGCTATACCGTTTCCGGTATGTCGACCTCACCCGGACCGCTCCTTCAGGCACTGGATGGCCTGTGGGACCAGCTACGGTCTGAGCATCCAGAGCTACCACCGGTACGGATGGCCGTCGTACCGACACCACCCCCCAGCAAGCACCTGGCCGAGCGCTGGCACAGGGATGGCGACGTCGTGACGGGACTCGTCATCAGTGCGGACACCATGCGAGAGGGCGCTGACGACGTCCTGGAAGTGGTACTCCACGAAGCAGCGCACATCCTGAACTGGATCCGCGGCAAGCCCGACACCAGCCGGCGGGGGACGTACCACAACAGGGAGTACCTGGCGGCTGCGGAGGAAGTGGGTCTCGAATGGCCCGCGGACCTCGTCGCCAATCCGAATGGGCGGGGGTACGAGCCGCCCATCGGGGACGCTGCCCGGACTCGCTACGCCGATCACATCGACGCTCTGTCGACGGCCATCCCGCACGTCCTCCCGCATCTGACGATCCCCGGCGCGTCGAAGAAGGTACGGACACCGAACCGCCTCATCCTGGAGTGCGGCTGCTCCACGCCGCGAAAGATCCAGGTGGCCCGCACCACGTCGGAGCTGGGAACCATCACGTGCGGCTTGTGCGGAAAGGATTTCGCAACCCCATGATCGACTGAGTGGGCAGCGTCGGGGTACGGTCTACCTAACCGCAGTGACTTGCGGTACGGTGTGCCCGCCCCCACGCTGCTGCTGAGAGGTACTGATGAGCCGAGAAGTCGCCGTCCCTGTGGACGCTGATACCCTCCCCGTTCTTGAGCTGGACGACCTGGCGCAGGAGGGGGAGGCGGCTCTCGTCGCCCGTGGAGCGGCGTACGCCAAGGAGTACGGTCGCATCCAGGGTGTCTCCACGACGCTGGCCAAGAACCTTGCGGTCGTCGTGGTCGCTCTCCGCGTCCAGCACGACGACATGCGGGGCTCCAGCCACGAGTACCGCCAGACCGTGTCGGACATGTACCGCCAAGCAGGCCTGCCAGCCGACAGTCAGGGCGCGCTACAGAACACCGTCAGGTGGCATGTCGGCAACCTGCTCCGTCGCACCATGACGCCACGGCAGCTTGAGGCGAACAACCTCCAGCCGACGTCGCCGCTGGAGCGGCTCCAGGACAGCCGTAAGACGAACAGCGCGATCATCAAGGCTGCCAAGGTTTCGCAGGCCGTCACGGAGTCGAAGCCCACACCCTCCCGTCGCAAGGCCGACGCCGATGAGCCGTCGACCGGCACGGAGATCAAGGCGACGGCCGACCACCTCCGCCTGGCGTCCGTGGTAGTGGACATCCTGGGGCAACTCGACAAGAACGTCATCAAGCGGCACATGACCGCCGGGCAGCGTGCTGCGCTCGACGCGGACCTGGCCAAGATGGAGCGGAAGATCGCCAGCCTGCGGACGGTCACGAAGAAGCCCAGGTCAGGGGCCTGATCGTCGCCCTACGTCGACCGGCGCCTCCTCGTCCCCAGGTCAATCTGGCCAAAAAGACAAGATGGACCCCTATTTTCCTTTCTCCTTAACGCGCGTTAGAGAGAAGGAAAATAGGGGTCCATCTTGTCAAATTGGCCGGAGTCTGTCCGGGGGAGGACGAGCCAAAAGAATCTTGGACCCGACCGTCACATCTCGCCTCGCCGTCGACATACCTAATGCGTAAGGGAGAACGCAGCGACGACGAGGAGGCCACATGGCCGGGGTCAGTACGGTCAAGCGCGGCGGGACGTGACTGTCAGCGCGGGAGGGTCCGCGTTCAAGCGGTGCACCAAGTGCGGAGAGACGAAGCTGACTGAGGGCTTCTATCGAAACCGGGCGCAGAAGGACGGCCTGACTGGCTGGTGCCGGTTATGTGTTCGGGCGTACCAGAAAGCCCATTACGCCGCGAATCCCGAACATCGCATACGTCAGGCTGCGGAGTGGAAGGCCGCCAACTCCGAGAGGGCACTAGACGCCGACTTGAAGCGGTTGTTCGGCATCACGCTGGGTGACTTCAACCGGATGGTCGCCGAGCAAGGCAACGTGTGTGCCATATGTGACAAGCCTCAAGCGGGCGACCGGAGGCTGTCCATCGACCACGACCGAGCATGCTGCCCAGGCTCACGAAGTTGCGGGATGTGTGTGCGGCAGTTGCTGTGCAACCTCTGCAACACGGGCCTCGGACTTTTCCGCGAGTCGCCCGATCTGATGGACCGGGCGAAGGCGTACATACTACGACACGAGGAGAGCAAGTGACTGGGGTATCCACAGTTCGCAGGGGTGGCTCACGCTTCTACATCAACCCCGACGACGCGCACATCAAGGTCCCGGGCGTGACGTCCGTCGTGGGGATGCTCCCCAAGGACTTCCTGACGTACTGGGCGGCGAAGCAGAGCGCGGAGGCGGCAGTCAACAACTGGGACATCGTCTCCCAGCTCTGCGAGCGTGACCCTGCCGGCGCCATCGACTACCTGAAGTCGGCACACCGCCGCACCTCGAAGGCAGCGAGCGACCTCGGGTCCGCGGCTCACGATCTGTTCGAGCGCATGGCGCGGGGCGACGAGGTCAGCCTCCGGCACGTCCACGCGGACATCAAGCCGCACGTCACGTACTTCAAGCAGTTCCTGGACGAGGTGCAGCCCGAGTTCCTCCACCTGGAGGAGACCGTCTGGTCGGACGAGCACCTCTACGCCGGCAGCTTCGACGCCATCGCCCGCATCGACGGGGAGGTGGTCGTCCTGGACTGGAAGACCTCCAAGGCCGTCTACGACTCGGTCGCTCTCCAGCTCGCCGCCTACCGCTACGCCAACCGCATCATCCTGGCGGAGAACGGGGAGTC
This sequence comes from Streptomyces microflavus, assembly GCF_014650075.1. Classification (GTDB taxonomy): domain Bacteria; phylum Actinomycetota; class Actinomycetes; order Streptomycetales; family Streptomycetaceae; genus Streptomyces; species Streptomyces microflavus. The sequence continues at coordinate 470,094 of NZ_BMUG01000005.1, forward strand.
GGTCGACGTTCCGCTAATGACTGGCGGGGCTGTCCTGCACGTCCGGCCGGAGGGCTGGCAGTTCGTTCCCGTGGAGTGCGGGGAGGACGTCTTCAAGGCCTTCCTGGCGCTGCGCAAGGTCTTCGACTGGGAGCGTGACGGCAAGAAGGGCGTCGTCGGCCGGCCGATCGCCAAGGGCGGCGAGGTCGCCACGGGCACGCAGAGGCGGGCGGCATGAGCGAGCGAGGAGCGGGGCCGCTGGAGTGGCGGACCGTGGGCGGCTATACGCCTGAGAGTGTGCGCCGTGCGAGCATCGTGCACGTCTTTCCCGCTGCTGCTGTGGCGGACATGCTGAAGGCCGCTGACGAGGCGCACATCAAGCGTCTCAACGAGGAGAACGAGCGTGGGGGTGAGGCTCGCGGGGTCGTCGCTGATGTTGCGTCGGTCCTTGACGTGGATATCGACCACGGTCCGGGGACTCGCTGGGATGCCGATCACATGCATCGCGTGGTGGTCGGTGCTCAGGCATTGCGCGACGATTTGGAGTCGATGAACTCCTACTCTGCGCGCATCGAGCGTGAGCGCGACGAGCTGAAAGCGAAGCAGGCCACCACGGCCGATCTACTGCGCGCAGAGTACGAGCGAGCCAACGCCGCCATCGAGCGGGAGGAGGCTGCGGACGAGGCAGCCGCGGAGATCGGGCAGTACGCCCGACGGATGGAGCGAGAGCGCGACGAGCATCGTAAGGCCGCGGAGGAGGCCGAGGCCAAGCTCCGTAAGCAGGAGCACGGCTGTGAGACTCCCGAGTCACACGCCTACGGATGCCCGTGCGACGAGCCGATCAAGTTCCGGGGCGGGAGCATCACGTTGCATCAGGACCCGGTGACCGCGGAGATCCGCTTCGAGGCGGGGCCGTGGGACCGGACGATGTGGTTCATCGAGGAGACCGATCCTGAGGTCTCCAGCCACGGAACGCTGAGCGTCCAGCGGGCGCACCGCACGGTCGGCGTCCGCATCGACGGCCGGGTGTGGATGGAGTTCCTTCGGGCCGCCTCCACGGTCGACCCGGGCAGCAAGGCGCTGCGCGAGCGCCTCGCAGAGTTGGATACATCCGCCGAATACTGGGGCGCCAATGCTCCCGGTGGATCGCTGATCGACGACCTGAAGAACACCATCGTCAGCCAGGCGCGGGAGATCGCGCGACTCAAGGGGGAGAGCGCATGACCAGTTTCATCAAGACGCCGGCACAGCGAGCAGAGGAAGCCCGCGAGGCGAAGGCAGGGGCGGCACTGGCAGCGTTCGCGACGGCGCTGCTTCTCCTGCCACTCCTGGCGTTCATCCTGATGCTCGTCTTCGGAGCCATCCACGGAGCGTTCACGGTATGGCCGGCCATCGGGTACGGGACTTCGGTGCTGTACATCCTGGGCATCGACCTCGTGGCCTTCCTGAGCAAGCGGTTCCGCAAGTAGCGCAAGGCACACACGGGGGCGTCCACACCGGACGCCCCCGCTTCGGCATGGGATGAGGAGAGAGCATGGTTCTGGAAAACCTGATCGAGATGCTGGAAGCCGCCGACCCCGACACCGTGGTCAAGCACGGCTTTACCAATCCGCATTCCTACCGGGGCTACTACCACGATCTGGCCTTCGAGCCGGCGAGCAACGTACGTGTCGGCGACATGCTGGCCGACGCTCGGGGCGCTCTCGGGGAGACCTTCGAGGGCTGGAAGGGCGGCGACTTCGAAATGGGCCGTTACACCGACTGCTGGCTGTCCTTCGAGGGGCAGTCCGGCGGGGAGACCATCGGCCGCCTGCTCGTGACGTACATGCTGGGGGACGTGGCATGAGTGACTTCACCCCCGACTTCCGCGAGTGGCCCAAGACGCCGCGCCTCTTCCGGGAGATCGTGATCACGGAGAAGCTCGACGGCACGAACGCCGGCCTTCACATCAGCGAGGACGGCCAGGTCGTCGCGCAGTCCCGGAAGCGGATCATCACGCCGGACAGTGACAACTACGGCTTCGCCCGGTGGGGGCAGGGGATCCAGCGGCGGTACGGGATGGACCGGAAGATGTTCAGCATCTTCAACGTGGTCCGCTGGGGAACGCAGGCGGACGAGGACGGCACGACGATGAAGTCCCGGGCGGGACAGTCCGACTTGATCGACCAGGTCGACGCCGTTCCGATCCTGTACCGGGGCGTCTTCGATCAGGACGTGATCGACGACCTGATGAAGGAGCTGCGGGAGCACGGCTCCTACGCCGCCCCTGGCTTCATGAACCCCGAAGGCATCTGCGTGTACCACTCGCAGACCCGCAGCGCCTTCAAGGTGACGCTGGACGCGAACGACGCCGGCAAGTGGGAGGTAACTGCCTGATGCCCACAGAAGAGGAGATGCGCAGCCCGGATTTCTGCTGGACGCACGGGTGCCATCGATCCGCCTGCCCGACCCCGCACTAGGGGCTGACATCTAGCTCCGCGAGTCGACTCGCGGAGGGGGTGAACCATGCTCGAACTGCTTCTGATCTGCGTCGTTGGATTCCTCGTCGGCTACGCACTAGGGACGATCTTCTTCGGATAGCCACTCACGCACTATCCAGCCCCCGGTTGCTTCGGCGCCGGGGGCTTTCGGCGTGTAACCACCGAGCAGAGGAGAGCGCAAGTGATCAACACGCCTACCACCATCCACACCGCCGACGGCTCGTCGGTGACCATCACCCGGCGCGGGCTGGAGTTCGATCTCGAAACCCGCAACGCCCGGGGCGAGACGATCAGCACCGTCGTGATGAACGAGGCGGACGTGAGGGCGCTGCTGGACAGCGCGGACGACGAGCTGTACGGGAGGGCCGCGTGAACGCCCTGGAGAAGCTCAAGGCGTACGTCCTGGCCCACTACGAGGACTTCCCTCCGGCCTACATGGCGGCTCTCATGCCGCAGATCGAGGCGGAGGTGAAGGAGCTGTACGACGTGGTAGCTCACGAACTGGCGGAACGCGTCCGCGCGGACGTCGGGCACATCAGCTACGGATCCGCCACGGACTACGCCAACCGGCACGCCGACCTCATCGACCCGGAGGTGCCCTGATGGGAACCCACATCGGCCGCTCCTGGGAGGGCCCGAGCGACATCGAAGCCCTCTGCCCATGCCCCAAGGCGCCCTGCGGTCTCGTCGACATGGGCAACATGAGTGACGAGTGCAAGCAGCACCCGCCGGAGAACACGAAGACGATCCGAACGAGTCACCGACCGGAGGACTGCCCGGAGATCGGACGGGACGTGGTCGTTGCGATGGGCCGGACCATCAAGGCGCGGGAGGCGGTCGTCAAGGCGGCCGACGAGTGGGATGGCGTCTACTTCTCCTTCGAGCTGGACGACGCCATCGACGACTACCGGGCCGCCGTGGAGCACGAGGCCGCGGAACGGATCCGCAACTCGGAGCGCCTTCGAGACTTCACCGACGACCATATGGGCGACTGCAACGCGGCTGCCGACGAGATCGATCCCGACGTGGAGGAGACCACATGAGCGCATGGGCTGAACTGATCAACGCCGACGGCTCCGACGAGTGGCTGGAGCTGTGTGGCCGTGCGCTGAAAGAGGTGCAGGAGGAGACGCTCCGCCGGGCAGCATGGAAGATCCGCGGCATGGAGGACGGCGTGATCCGCATGGCCGGTCGACGAGTGTCGGACATCGACGTCGTGGCCGACCTGATCGACCCGGAGGCGACGCGATGACCTTCCCCACCATCACCATCTACTCCCGAGACGTGCGCAAGCTCCGGGAGTTCATCAAGCGCCCCAACGGCTCCATGATCGGCGAAGACCTGACCGTCGACGCCGTGGAGGGCGACGGCTTGATGTTCAAGCTGCGTCCCCGGTGGATGTGCGAGCCGGCGCGAGTGAAGGAGGCGGAGCGCATGCGGTACCTCGTGCTGAGCAGGGCGTACCGGGCCCTTCGCGACCTGGGCGACGACGAGGGTGCCGCGCTGCTGAACGAGATCGCGAACAAGGAGTGGACGGTATGAGCACCATCGACGCCGGCGAGCCGTCGCCCGAACTGGCGGCCGTCGAAGCCGACATGCAGCGCGTGGACCTGTTCCGACGGGCCCACGCGCTCGTGAACGACCTGGAGTGGGGCGACACCGTGGGCGTCTACGACGTGCTCCAGGTGGCGCGGTTTCTTGAGGAGAAGGAGGAGAGCTGATGAAGGACGCACTTTGGGATGGAGTGCTGAGCGTCGTCGACGGGCTGACGAAGAACGAGCCTGGCCACTTCAGCTCGCGTGACGTCGCCAACTACAGCGACGACGAACAGGCCGTCACCTGCCAGATGAAGATGGGCCAGGACGACGGGACGTCGCAGGTGTACGACATCACGGTGTCCGTCAAGGTTCGCGAGGACAGCGCCGATTGGTACTGGGCCGGGAACGGAGCTGCGCTCCCGGGCAGCGTCGAAGAGTCGCGACGGGTCGTCGTCGAGGGGAACCACTACGTCATCGGGAGCGGTGGCAACGGCGGGTTCGGTGGGCGCCGGTTCGACATCGAGTTTTTCGACGGGCGCCGGGTCACGACCCACGATCTGTGGTCACAGGGCACCATCCCGCCGAAGCACCGCGAGCGGTACCCGGACAACGCGCGATTTGCCCCGCAGCCGGAGCGGTCGCGGTTCACGGCGTTCGATCTGCTGATGGAGGAGGACTGATGTGCAGCAACCGTGACTCACGAACTGGCGGCTGGGCCGTCACTTCGGACTACGCGAACCCCGGGACGCTTTGCCTGGAGGTTGACGAGGGCGGCTACATCGTCGTCCACAACGAGAGCCCGCTTACCGTGGCGCAGCTCCGTGCGCTGTCGAACGTGCTGGACGAGGCAGCCGCCAACCTGGCTGCGGAGATGCTGGAGGAGACCCCATGAGTATGGCCGAACTCGTAGCCGCCGGCGCCCCTGAGCTGCCGGAGGGCTACTTCTACCGGATCCGCGAGACGTCGATTTCCAACCTGAAGGTGGAGATTCGACAGCAGAAGGGCCGCTGGCGGTCGAAGCTCATCGCCGACACCTACGTCGTCCACAAGCCCGACGTGCCGGCGGAGGAGTCCGTCGTCAGGGCTTGCGAGCGAGTGTTCGAGACGTGGCAAGGCGCCGCCGCGGAGCGAGCCGCGTACCGCTCGTCGCTGCCATTCCTCGGTGACCACGACCCGCGGGGAGGCCGCTGACATGGGTTACACCCTCGCCGATGCCATCCGCGCTGGCTTCGAGCGCGACCACCCGAACGGTAAGAACACCCTGCTCTGCGTTGGCCTGTGCCGGCGCCGCAAGGACCGGGAGGAGTTCCGCAAGCTGCCGACCCACGGCCGTGCCGCTGCCTGCCTGGACTGCGAGGGCTACGGCATCGGCATCGGCGGCAACCGGCTGTGGGACCGGACCTACGCCGACCGGATGGCGTGGAACCTGGAACAGGCCCGGGAGAAGCTCCGCATGTACCAGCGGTACGCCGCCAAGCTCCGGGCGGAGCGGTACGACGGCCACTGGGTCAAGGCTCTCGCCGTCAGTGGCGTCGTGGCGCAGATGGCTGAAGCCCGTGAGAAGCACCTCTGGCGCGCCGTGGAGGCCCGTCGGCAGAAGTGGGCGCCGCTCATCACAGAGGCCCTCAGCAAGGCACACACGCTCAAAGAGGAGGAAGCGTGGCAGACCCCGACGACCTGACGGCAGATGTTCAGGACTACGCCCTGGGAACCCTGGCGGAGTGGATCAAGGGCTACACCGTTCCGGAGGAGGGACCGCAGCAGAAGTGCACCCTCCTGGCTGCGGCGGAGGACGGACGCTCGATCGACGTTCAGATGGAGACCTGCGACCCCTTCCCGTCCGATCCAAAGGTCTTCCGCATCTGGCTGGAGGTGGAGGCGCTGTGACCACCCCTCTTCCGGGAGATTTCGCCCTGACCCGCATCGAAGGCATCACCGGCCGCTTCGTCGCTGCCGGCCAGGCCCTCGTCGGCGACGCTGCACCGGTCCAGCACGCGTTTCTGTACGTCGGCAACGGCATGGTCGTCCAGGCGATGCCCTCCGGAGCGGAGCTGATCCCGATCGAGGAGGCAAGCTCCGTGGTCCAGTGGTCGACGGGACACTTCGACCTCACCGAGGAGCAGCGCGACGCCATGGTGGTGGAGGCCGTCGCTCTCGTCGGTACTCCGTACAGCTTCCTGGATTACGGCTCGATCGCCCTCGCCCACTACCGCATTCGCCCGGCGTGGGTGAGGGACTACGTGGCGTCGACGGGCCATCTGATCTGCTCCCAGCTCGTCGACGAGGTCTACCTCCGCGCCGGCGTGCATCTCTTCGACGACGGACGGTTGCCCGGGGACGTGACGCCGGGGGATCTCTGGAAGCTGCTGCATCCGCGGCGTGTGACATCGACGGACCGAGACTTGAGGAGGCTGGCCCATGGGTGAGCGATGCGGGACCGAACCGACCGTCGAAGAGCTGGAGGCGGAGTACGAGCACAGCCAAGACGAACGCATCGAGCGCTACTACCAGGTCTGGGATGCTCGCGAGATGGCCGGGCGCATCGTCGACCTGGAGGACGAACTCGGTGGAGTCACCGAGGAGGGCCTCTGCACCGGTATGCACGCCGATGTGGCGGAGGCTCAGGCGGAGATCGAGCGACTGAACGGTGAGGTCGCGCAGCTCCGCAGTGCGTGGAAGGTGTCGACCGCAACACGAGAGTCGTACCGGCGGATCACCCGGGACCTGAACGGGGCGGTTCGGGAGCTTCTCAGCGCGTGTGCGGAACGCATGCACGAGCGCGACCGTTACCGCCTCGCCTGGCTCTCCGCCCGTCGACGTGCCGCGGACGAGGCCAACCTCGGCATGGAGGCCGTGGAGCATCTCCAGGCGGAGGTGACCCGGCTTCGCGCGCGGCTCGACTTCCGCGAGTCGACTCGCGGAGCATCGGAGTCCACCGAAAGTTCCTGACCTTCGACCGTCACATCCGGCGCTTCCGTCGACATACCTAATACAGCGGGAAACGCCGCTCACCACGCCACTGACGAGAGGCACTCACACATGGCCAACAACCTCGTGTCCATCTTCCAGACCGACCCCGACGCCAAGCCCCGCCCGAAGCAGAACTTCTCCAACGACACTGTCGGCCGCTTCCGCGCCGGCCGCCTCGTCGGGAAGACGCCGGAGAGCCTGAACGAATGGCGGGTGACGACCGGTGACCCGGAGGTCGCCGACGTGATCGCCGGCCTCATGGGCGGCGAAGTCGAGGAGTGGGACACCGAGAAGGAAGACAACCTCCAGATCCTCACCATGTCGAAGTCGGTGGAGATCATCATCGACAACTCCGACGCGATCGACGCCTCCATGAAGAAGTTCGGCTTCTCCGGCCTGGAGCACCACTGCGACGGGGTCAAGTTCCTGTCCGACGACGACCCGACGCTGGTCGGCACCGCCTGCGGCTGCCCCCCGATGCTGGAGGACCGCAAGGCACGCGCGAAGAGCGGCAAGGGGCCGAAGCCGTCGATCGACCTGACGTTCGCCCTGGCCGCCCACCCGGAGGTCGGCCGCTTCCGCTTCAACAGCGGCGGCTGGAGCCTCGTCAACGTCCTCCACGAGGTCATCGAGTCGATCGACACCGTCGGCGGGCGCAAGGAGGACGCGGACGGCAAGGTCACCGACATCGGCCAGCCGGTCCGGGCGACGCTGACCATCGAGCACGTGGCCTACACGACGAAAAGCGGGCGCGACGTCTCATACAACATGCCCGTCATCAAGGTGCTGGGTGTCGCTGAGGTCGCCCAGCCAGCGGACCTGGCGAAGGCTGCCTGACCTACCGCACACCACGTACGGCGCCCCTTCCGAATAGAGGTTGGAGGGGGCGCCGTGGTCACGAGAATACACAGCGAAGAGGAGAGAGACATGGCACGCACACCCCTGACCGACTTCACGGGCGCGGAGATTCGCCCCGGGCTGCTCGTCGTCTACGCCACCCGACGAGGCAACCGAGTCCGGCAGACTGAAGCAACCGTCGTCGAGACCAAGACGAACCGCGCAGCCGGCCGAGTCGTCCCGGTCCTCACCGTCCGCCCCACGGGCCGCGAGTCCGGCATTAGCGCCCGCAAGACGCTCGACCTGCGCACCATCGGCGCGGAACACGTGGTCGTCATCGGCGACGCCCCGACCGCCTGACCGACGCACCACCTGGCCCCCGCGCAGCGACGATGCGGGGGCCTTCCGCTTGGCATTCATGGAGGAGAGAGCATGACGGAGCAGACGTTCAAGGTCGGCGACAAGGCCACGCACCGATACCACGGGACGGTGGAGGTCACGTACGGCCCGTACAAGGACTCGATGGGCGAGACCCTCTACATGATGCGCTTCTCCGGCGAGGCGGAGCAGGCGGTGTCTCCGAGCATGCTGACGCCGCTCCCTGCCTTCGCCGTCGGAGACGTTGTCACCCTGTCGACCACCGGGAGCCGCGCCACGGTGGAGTACGGCCCGTTCGATGACAGGGACGTCTACCTCGTCAAGCTCGTGGAGCCGCCGGCCGACGTCGACGGTGCGTGGACGTTCACCGCCCTGGCGCACATCATGACGAAGGTGGTGGAGCCGGAGCCCGTCAAGGTCGGCGACCGAGTGAAGGTGCTAGTCGCGGACCCGGGAAATTCTCTGTCGGTTCGCTTCGTGGACCGAGTCGGCGTCCTGGACCGTGTGGGGGCCGGCCGCACGAGTACCCCGTATCTCGTCAAGTTCGGCGACGGTCCGCACGGAGCGGCAGACGGCACGTGGTACTGCGATTCGGTGGAAAAGGTCGGCGATGAGACGTCGGCCGACACGTTCGAGTACGACGGCGTGACGTACGAGTACGGCGTCCGCTACACCGACAACGACGGCGACCCGTGGACGTTCAAGCGCTCCACTGTTCACGGTCAGCCCGTGTCCGACAACAGTTCGTGCTTCATCGGTGACTCGATCGCCTCCGCCGTCCGCGACTACGGCCCCCTGACCAAGCACACCGCCTGACCTCTCGCCCCCTGCGCCCACGTGGCCAGGGGGCTGAGTGCGTAGGAGCACGGCCGAGACGAGGAGAAGAACATGGCATCGGCACAGTACGAGACCCGCACGGAGACGGTGGAGAAGACGGTCGTCGTCCTCACGCTGACGGAGGGCGAGGCAGACGCACTCCGGGACATCGTCGGGGCCTCCGACGGTACCCGGACGATGGCCCGCATCTACGAGGCGCTGTCAAATCCGACATCGCCCGCGCAGCCCGCTCCGGCGGCCGAGACGTTCGAGTACGACGGCGTGACGTACGACCTGAACGCGAAGTACAGGGACCGAGACGGGGACGTCTGGTCCTTCACAGGGAAGCTCAGCGGCAGCGGTGTTCCGCGCGTGACGCACACCGGCTACGCCGACAACTACGACACCATCGCAGAGATCGCCGACAACTACGGCCCCCTCACCAAGGTCACCCCGTGACCGCCATCCACACCGTCGACGCCGCCAACGCCCCGGCCCTGGGCGACATCAGGGCCGCCGGCGATGAGGCCGTGATCCGGGTGCGGAGGAACGCGACGGAGCGCGAGGACTTCGTGAAGTACTGGGAGGCCGTCGGGGTCGCGTTCATGCGCGGGGCCGTGGTCGAAGTGATCAACAGAGGGGAGAACTGATGGAAGACAGCTTCGGAACGCCGATCGAAGAAGGGGACTACGTCCTCTCCGCCGCATCGTCGTCCAGCTACTTCAAGCTAGGCGTCGTCTACTTCGCGGCATCCGGCCGCCCGATGATGGAGGTCACGCGCTCCAACTGGTACCGCGGAGCGAAGCGCAGTGAGGTCGGGTCCAACGTCCTCGTGCTCCGCAAGGCGGACGGCACCGTGCCGGCGTACGTGACGGGTGAGGCGGGCTGATGGCGACGAACGGAAGCCTCAGCGACATGGAGCAGTGGAGATCCGTCGTGGAGTACCGGACTCGGAAGTCGAACCCGGAGAGCACCTTCCAGAACCGATTCGACGTCCCTGCGTACCTCGAAGAGTGGGACGAGGAGATCCACATTGACACCCGCGGGCCGTACCAGTCGGCGGGTAACGCGCGGAGCCAGGCGTCCCGAGATGCTGCGAGCCGACCCAAGCAGGTGCACGGCGGTTGGGGGCCGAACCCGCGCATGAGCACAGCGCGCGTGGTCCGTGTGTACGTCGAACGAGCCGCACTTGCGTGGGAGCCGTTCGACGAGCGCGACCCGGAGACGAAAAAGTGGGGCGGCCGATGAACCACGACCCCACCCTCCGCATCGTCCGGGCCGTACCCGACGAGGGGCCTGTCACCTTCAGCCAACCGCGCAGCGTGTATGCCTCGTGGCCGTGGCTGACCGAGGAGTTCATGAGGGAGATGGAGAGCCAGTGAGCGAGCGACCAGTAACCCCCGGCGGCCCGTGGGTGAACGCCGGAGCCTTCGAGGTGCGCACCTTGATGGCCGACCCGATCGGAACCATCCGCGTCCGGCCGGTGTCGTCGGACGTACCGCGCCGATTCAAGGACTGCGACGGCGACACGTGGTCGGAGTACGAGCCGGGCATGTTGCGGCTGACGGAGTGCGCGGGCGACAGGAACCAGTACACCGGGATCGAAGACTCGATTGAGGACGTACAGGCCGACCACGGCCCCCTCACCGAGATCCGCCCCGACGTCGACGTCCGTGCGCTCCTGGCCGACGTGCTGGAGGAGCTGGCAGAGAAGTCGTGGGACGCGCGAAGCCTGTACGACCTATTCCGCGACAAGGCGCGGGAGCTGCGGGAGGAAAGCGCATGAGCATGAACGACCAGTGCGCCCCGTACCGCGCCAAGCTCAAGGCCGAGCCCTTCGCCTCCATCGTTCCGGACCGTCGGCCGGTGGTGAAGGTCCACGCCGGCATCGGACTGGCGAAGCTGGCCGTCGGCTACGAGGAGTTCAAGGGCGCGCGCGGGGGCGAGATTTACGGCCGGACCGCTGACGGCTGGGAGCTGCTGTACCGCGTGGAGTCGGGAACGCAGTTCGAAGACCTGCCGTGGAGAAAGGAAGAGACCACATGAACGATCGCGAGATCACCGACCTGTGGGTGGAGATCGTTCGGGACATCGGACCGTCCTCCGCCACCGCCGTGCAGCGCCTCATGACCGGCATGGCAGAGCGGCAGGAGACCCGCATCCGGGCGCAGGTAGCCGACGACCTCCGCACCAAGGCCGCCCGCGACTGGCCAGCAATCGGCCGACTCCTGGAGCGCATCATCGCCGTGGTGGAGAGGGGGCCGAATGGCGAACCCGTCGAAGGCTAAGGGCACCGCGTGGGAGTCCGCCTGGACCGCCTACATCCGGGAGCACCACACTCCGACCGCCCATCGCAACGTGCAGATGGGCGCGAAGGACATCGGCGACGTCTCGGGCTACTTCCTCCACGCCGCGGAACTGAAGGCGGAGAAGACCATCACCCTCTCCTCCTACATCGCGCAGGCCAACAAGGAGGCCGTCAATGCCGGCCAGCCCTATGGCTGCGCAGTGATCAAGAGGCGCATGAAGGGAACCGCCGACGGCTACGTGGTGCGCGATGTGGCGACGGATGTTCGGCTGATGAACCGCATGCAGGAGATGGAGGGCGCGCTCCAGGACGTCGCCTTCGACCGCTGGTACGCACTCGACAAGCAGCACAGGGAGGCGGCGTGAGCGACGCACCGCCGTTCGTCGGGAAGAACGGCGACACGAGTTACGACGGTGTTCCGGAGTTCCACTTCGTGGGCGGCGTGCTTCACCTCTGCCATGAGGACGATCACTACTGCCCGACGGGCGCTTCCGAGGGAGGAGGCATCGTGAAGACCCGCATCGAGTTCACGGCGTTCGTGGACGTCGACACCGACGAACCCATGACGGACACCCTGGTGCGTACGTGGGTGCGGTCCGCTCTACACCTGGGCGACAAGCAGGCTGACCGATTCACATCCACGCTGGACGACGTCACGCGCGTCTCGCTCGTCAGCGACAACGAGTAGCCCGCGCAAGTCGACTCACGCAAGGCCCTAGCCCCCGGCGACTTCGGTCCCGGGGGCTGAGTGCGTAGCGAGACCGCCCACCACGAGAGGAGAGGCCGATGGCGAGCAGGTTCGACCCGTACAACGACGAGCTGTGGAACTGCTGGTGCCCGCTCTGCATGGACCTTGCCAGCGCTCACGCACGGCACACCCCTAGCGCCCTGGACGCCGCTTCCGAGGAGCTATTCGAGGCACTGGAGGCGGGGATCCACGCACACCAGAAGCCGCGCGTATCTCTGACGAAGTGGGAGCCGCTGAAGTACCGCGATGACGGCTGGAAGATGCGCGAAGGAGTCGGGATGGGCGTCACGCCGGGTGGAGTGACTGGTAGTGGGCGGCGAGCGAACGCACGGAGGGAGAAGCAGTGCGACTGACCGAGATCCTGGGGCGCCTGAGCGGCGTAGAGGAGGACCACGACGGATACCTGGCCTTCTGCCCCGCACACAACGACCGTCGCCACCCGTCGCTCAAGTTCACGCTCAAAAACGACGGCATGCTTCTCATGGTCTGCCGGACAGGCTGCGAGAAGGCAGACATCCTGAAGGCGGCCAACCTCACGGCCGCGGACCTGTACAACGTCGATGGCCAGGGAGCCCGCACCATCTCCGCCAAGCTGCCGGAGACCGTCGGCCCCGGAGAGACCGCCGGACTCCGCATGTTCGTCGACGAGACGTCGGCCGCACTGGCAACGTCGGACGAAGCGATGACCTACCTGGCCGACCGCTTTGGCCTCACCGTGGACCAGGCGGAAGACCTGGGCGTCGGTTACGCGGTACCCGGTGACCGCCCGCAGCCGTGGCTCTCCCGTGGCTTCACGAGGCATCCTCGCATCACTGTCCCACTGTACGGCTTCGACGGCGTCGCTCGTGGACTCCAAGGCCGCGACATCGGCGGCAAGTGCCCCGCGCGCTGGGTGTCGCTGACGAACCCCGACGGGCGGACGTGGGCAAAGTGGGGGCTGCTCCGTGGCGGCGCCGGCTTCGACACGGTCCTCATCACCGAGGGCCCCGGCGACGCACTGACAGCTGTCGGGGCGGGCTATGACGCCGTGGCTGTCCGCGGTGCCGGGCTCGCTCGGAACGCCGCCCTGGTATCCGAACTGGCCGCAGGGCTGCGGGACCTGGACGTCATCATCTGCGGCGACCGGGACCGGGCGGGAGCGGGCTTCACCGACTCCTTGGCGGAGGCCCTCATCAAGGCGGGCGTCATGGTACGGCGACTGGAGATCCCGCACGAGGGCGACGACCTGACCGACTGGCGGAAGCGGGACGCGGAGGCGTTCCCCGCTGCGCTGCACACCGCTGTCCGCTCCGCCCCGGTCGTCGACCTGACACCGGAGCCCACTCCCGAACCGCCGAAGAAGGAGGTAGACATGCCCGCGACCGACGCCGCCCTGGCGGAGATGGACCTCAGCTCCCGCCAGCTCTTCGACAACTCCGACGTCGGTGTGGCCGTCCGCCTCCGCGACTTCATGGCGCGCGACGGGGGAGGAGTGCGGTACGCCGGCGGTCTCGGTTTCCTCGTCTGGGATGGAACGGTCTGGGTGCCGGGGGCTGAGCGGGTGCGTAGCTCCCTTCACCTCCTGGGCGCGGAGCTGCTGGCATCGGGCGAGGACGCTGACCGTCGCCTGGCGCTCAAGGCGCTGACCAACCGCAGCATCGACGCCGTTATGAAGGAGCTGCCCTCCGTGCCGGGCGTGCCGGTGGAGGCGAGCGACTTCGACGCCCGTCACGATCTGCTCTCGGTAGCGAACGGCACCATCGATCTCCGCACAGGCAAGCTCCACCCGCACACTCCTGACGACATGATCACGAAGCGTCTCGCCGTCGCATACCGTCCCGACGCCCCGACGGAGAGGTGGAACCAGTTCCTGACGGAGGTGTTCCCCGGCCACCCGGACCTGCCGGCGTACATGCAACGCCTCGTTGGCTACGGCTGCACCGGGTCGACGTCGGAGCATTGCTTCGCCTTCATGCACGGGCAGGGGAGCAACGGGAAGAGCGTCTTTCTGGACGCCCTGATCTACGTCTTCAAGGGGGTCACGCAGGCGACGCAGTTCTCTACCTTCGAGAAGTCGGTGAGCGTCGGCCAGGCGTCACCGGAGCTGGCCTCTCTCCGCGGTGCGCGGCTCGTGACGGCGTCGGAGACCGAGAAGTACAGCCGCCTGGCGGAGGCTCTCGTGAAGCAGTTGACCGGCGGCGACCCGATCACGTGCCGCTTCCTGAACCAGAACCCGTTCACCTACGTGCCGTCGTTCCTGCTCATGGTCGCCGGGAACTTCAAGCCGGCCATCCTGAGCCAGGACGAAGGGACGTGGCGCCGGGTCAAGCTGATCCCGTTCGATGCCACGTTCTCCTACGCGCTGGGCAACAAGGACACCACGCTCCCCGCCAAACTCCGCGAGGAGGCGGAGGGCATCCTCGCGTGGGCTGTGGCCGGCGCCGTGGAGTGGTACGCGAACGGGCTCGGTGAGCCCTCCTCCGTCGCCACGGCCACGCAGGCGTACCGGGAGTCGGAGGACCGGCTCCAGGAGTTCCTGAATGCATGCTGCGTCCGTGGGGACGGCGCGCGAGTGGCTCCCATGGCGATCCGACGCACCTACGCGGAGTGGGCTGAGGACGCCGGGCTTGACCGGAAGGAGCGGCTGAGCGGCTGGGCTCTCGCGGTCGAGCTTGAGTCCCGCGGATTCACCAAGGACAAGCGCAAGGGTTCCTGGGGCTTCAACGGGCTGCGGCTCATGACGGACGAAGAGCGCAGCATCGCGAGTCGACTCGCGGAGGACGTCGAAGAGACGCCCGAGGACACCGGTTCGACCGACATCTTCAACCAGCCGAAGGAGGCAGCGTGACCGAGGAATGGCGGTCTGCTCCTGGGTGGCCGAAGTATCGGGTGAGCGACGGCGGGAGGGTGATTGGGCCGGCGGGCCGTGTCTTGAAGCCCGACACCATCAAAGGCGGCTACCAGCGTGTATCCCTGTGCGCCACGCCGCGCGTGTGGCGAATCTCGGTGCACCGCCTGGTGCTGCTCACATTCCGCGGCCCCGCCCCGAGTAGCACCTGTGTGGCCCGCCACCTAGACGACAACAGCCAGAACAACGCGCTCGTCAATCTCCGGTGGGGGTCGCGCAGCGAGAACGAGGGCGACAAGGTGCAGCACGGTACATCGAACCGTGGCGCTGGCAACGGTCGGGCAAAGCTGAGCGACGACGATGTGCGGGAGATCCGACGACGCATTGGAGCCGGCGCGACACAGGTTGCCGTGGCCCACGCCCCGGGCATTCCCGCAGTCACGGTCAACCACATCCATACCGGACGGACTTGGGGGCACGTCGCATGAAGTACTTCCCGTACACCATTGCCGGCGACGAGACCATGACCCGCGTCCCGGAGACGGCCGCAGACTTGGACGAGTTCCGTCGCTGGGTGGAGCGTAAGGCCCGCGCGGGGGAGATGGTCGGGGCGGACACAGAGACGACCGGACTCGACACCTTCAGCCCGACGTACCGCCTTCGCACGGTACAACTGGGCGACGCCCGAGACGCGTTCGTACTTCAGGTGGAGGACCGCCCGCTGATGCAGGAGGCCGCCCGTTGGGCGCTCCTGGCGCTTCCGCGGCTGGTGTTCCATAACGCCACCTTCGACCTGCTGGTCCTGGACCGGCACCTTGGCACTCCACTGGAGGTGCTGGGGCCGAAGGCGACGGACTCCAAGATCGTCGCCCACCTGTACGACTCGCGCCCGTCCCACGAAGGCGGGTACGGCCTACGGCTGAAGGAACTGTGCGCCAAGGACGTCGATCCGTCGGCGCCGGATACACAAGAAGACCTGACGAAGGTGTTCCACTCCATCGGCGAGACGAAGGCCAGCGGATGGGCCGCAATCGACATCAACCACCCGACATACCTGGCGTACGCGGGACTGGACGCGATCCTCGTCTCTCGCCTCCTGCCGGTCCTGGAGGAGCGTCTCCGCTCAGTCGGCGTGGCACAGCGCCTCGTAGACTTCGAGCACCGCGTGATGCTCGTCTGCGCCAAAATGGAGCGGCGCGGGATGCTCGTGGACCAGCCGTACGTAGCCGACCTCGTGGGCCGGCTGGAGGAGGAGGCCAAGCTCCACGCGGGCAAGGCGACGAAGTACGGCGTGACGTCGGTGAACTCTCCGAAGCAGGTGGCGACGGCTCTTGTCGGCATGGGGGAGACGCTAACGGAGACCACTGACAGCGGCGCTCTGAAGGTGGATAAGTCCATCCTGCTGGACCTGGCGGACCTGGACGAGCAGTGGCAGCCGCGCGGGGCCCGGAAGGCGAACCCGCTAGCTGACGCCGTGCTCCGCAGCAAGCGCGCGGGTAAGTGGTCGACGTCGTACGGCATCGCCATGCGCGACGGCCTGGACGTCAACGGGCGCATCCACCCGAAGATCAACAGCCTCCAGGCCCGAACCGCCCGCATGTCCATCTCCGGTCCCCCGCTGCAACAGCTGCCGTCAGGGGACTGGACGATTCGCCGCGCACTCCTGGCCGACCCGGGGATGCGGATATTCAGCATCGACTACAGCGCCGTGGAGATGCGCGTTCTGGCTGCCCTGGCCAACGAGACCACCATGAAGCGCGCGATCACGGAGGGGAGAGACCTCCACGACTTCACCGCGGAACTCATCTGGGGCCCGAACTTCACCAAGCGGCACCGCAAGATGGGCAAGGGCGTGGGGTTCGGCAAGGTCTACGGGGGAGGCGCGACGACCCTCAGTAGGCAGACCGGCGCCCCGCTGGCGGAAGTGAAGACCGCCGTCGCCGCGTACGACCGGGTGTACCCCGGCGTCAAGCGCTACTCGCAGAAGCTCCAGCGCGAGGCACGCCGAGACGGCTACATCGTCTGGACTCCCGTCGGCCGGCGACTCCCGCTGGACCGGGACCGTGTGTACGCGGCCACCAACTACGCGGTGCAGTCGACCGCGCGGGACGTCCTGTGCCAGGCGGTGTTGGACATGGACGACAAGGGCCTGACGGACTACCTCCTCCTGTTGGTGCACGACGAGGCTCTTGGGTGTGCTCCCGAGGACATCGCTCAGGACGTCGCCCGCGAGGTGGCGGAGACAATGACGATGGACTTCTTCGGGGTTCCGCTGGACGCGGATCTGAACGACGCCGTATGGGGCCGCTCGTGGGGCGGCGGTTACATGAAGAAGGCCTCCACCATGATCGCCAATGACTCCTGGTACGCGGCCAACCCTGACGAGGCTCGGGCGGCAGAACGGGCCCGGAAGTGACGCCCCGTCGACTACCTGCCCCAACCGCACGGCGCATGAACGCAGTTGACCGACGGGTGGCGGAAATGCGTCCCTCCGCCATCCGGCTTACGCGACGACACTGTCCCATTACGCCCCCTATGCGCAGTGTGGAGCCCTCTCCGGCCCTCTCCCGTCGTGACGTACTGCGACGGTGGGAGGAGCTGGAGTGGTGGGCCTGTGTCTACTGTGACGCCTCATTCGACCGGATGGTTGTAGCAGAGGTGGACCACGTTGTTCCGCTTGCGAAGGGCGGCGTGCACGAGTGGGCCAACCTCGCGCCGGCGTGCGCTACTTGCAACCGGTTGAAGTCCGATCGGGACATGTCCGACTGGCTGGCACTAAGTGCAGGTCAGCCGTGCACGGAGGGCCATGTGGCGATCACGCGCAGTGCCCAGGACGCGGACACAGAAACTCCATGAGATTACGAAATGGTCACGAAGACGTGGAGGCCCGTGTCTTGTGTCGGCCGACAAAGCCGCAGGTCGGATGGGTCGGCCGACACAAGTATGACTAACTCTGCGTACCGGATGACCCGTCAAACCGGTACATACCCCTAGTAACACCCGTCGGTAACCGGCCGCATGATGATTGCCCGTGGAGGGTCAGTGACCTACAGTCTCGAACACGTCAAGGAAGTACAGCATTTGACCACCTTGGTCGACGCGATCAGTCGTGATCTGACCGAGATCCGCCACTTGCTGAACGTCTACGACGACGCAGTGACCATGCCGGGACGGACGCCCGACGTGGACGCGGACGGCACTGGCCGGAAAGCAGATTCCGGTCCCTCTCGCCCGACGGAGCGCACGGCGCTAGATGAGGCCCGTGTAGCTCTACAGCAAGAACTGGATACCGGTGTCGCGCACCTCACCCGAGCGAGGGCCTACGTGCTCGGCACCACCGCAGCTATGGACCGGGCCCTTGCCCTCTGGGAGGGGGAGGAGCCGGACCTCAGTACGGGGGAGAGCCCATGCTCGTCATCACTGGACCGCAGCGTACGCCCGACGAACGGGGCGACCTGATCGAGATGTCCGCCTTCCTGGGGGCGGCCCTCATGACGGACCGCCCCACCTTCGCCGACGTCACTGGCCTTCTCCGGATGGCCGGCTGGGACTGCTGCGCGCAGGCCCTGGCCGACGTCGGCATGGCCTCCGCTTTCGGATGGCCGATCAAGGATCTGCCGGCCTGACCTCCGCGAGTCGACTCACGGATCTACCCATCTGACGAACCCCGCACAAGGGGCCGGCTCGGTGCGCCCTGATGCCCGGCCCCTTGTGTGGCGCAGGTCACAAAAGTCGACCGTCACATTCTCGGCCTCCGTCGACATACCTAATGCACACGACCCAAGGAGCACTCATGGCAACGCCCGTCGACACCTCCACCATCCTCGCCGCTCAGGCCGGCGACTCGGACGCCATGTGGACCGTCCTGGAAGCGCACGAGCCCCTCCTCAAGAGCCTCGTCCGTACCGTGGCGCCGACCGCGAACGCGGAGGACGCGGAGGATCTGCTCCAGGAGGCCCGTGTGGCACTCATGGAAAAGCTGCGCGACTACTCCACGGATGCGACGGCCTCCCTGGCGACGTACGCCCGCAGCGCCGTACAGCGGGCGGTGTCGGCCTACCACCTGAAGTCGTCGCACCCGCTCTCCATTGAGCCGTCGACGGCCATCACCGTGAAGCATGCGTTGTGGTTGGCGGAGGGCAACGTTGACCGCGCCTGGACCATCGTAGAGGCAACGGGCGAGATGCCGCGTGAGCGCTTCGTGAGCATGTGTGAAGCCTTCATGGAGAGCGTGGGCTTTGACCAGCCCTCTTACCGGGGCGTGCCGGGCACCAACCAGGAGCTGACGGTGGGCGACGTCCTTGTGGATACCTCGCTGGACCCCCTGGAGCCCTCGCAGCGTCGCGACACGGCCCGTCGCCTTCTCTCCGTCATCAACCCCCGCCAGTCATTCGCGCTACGCGCCTTCTACGGCATCAACATGCTGACGTTGACGGACGAGCAGACGAGCGACGAGCTGGGGCTGTCCGGCCGCGGAAAGTGCGCGGCCCTGCGCCAGCTCCGCAAGCGGGGCGTCGAAAGCGCCCGCACGCAGGCAGAGCGCTTCGGCATCGTTGCATGAAGCACTAACTCACCTAGGAGACCGACATGTACCCATCCCTTGACGACTACGACCTCCAGGGCGTCCGCCCCGAGGAAGCCGCCCTCTGGGGCGGAGACATCCTCCTGGCCGTCGAAGCCCGATCCGACGGAGAACCGCTGGACGGCCTGACCTTCGACTGACCTCCGTGAGTCGACTCGCGGAGCTAGCTGAACCGACAGAGGAGAGAGCATGACCGAGTACAAGATCAGGTGCGAAAACTACACGGGCGACACCCTCATCGTTCGCCGGCGAGGCGAAGAGATCGAGTTCGTGGCCCGTACGGGCAGCAACGACGTGCACAGCGTCTACCCCTCGCCCGACGCCGCCCGTACCTTCGCCCGCAGCATCCTGGCCCTTGCCGACGAGGTGGACGGGGGAGAGGTGAAGGCGGAGCCGGCGTCTGACAGCCGTCCGAAGATGGGCGACCGTGTCATCGTGATCGAGGACGACCCGTACACGCCCTACCTCGTGAAGTTCGGGGAGGAGGGGCACGGGGACGTCGGCGGCACCTGGTATTGCCAGCGTGTCGAGAAGTTGGCCGACGAGCCCGAGCCGCTCGCGTACTGGGAGAAGGATCTCCTGGAGTCCAAGCCGAAGGTCGGTGACCGAGTTCGCATCCTTCGTCCGGAAGACTGCTACCGCCCCGGGAAGACGGGCAGTCTCGGACTGTTGACGGAGATCGACTCCACTAGCTGCCCCTACAGGGTGCGCACCGACGACAGGGAGATCGTCTGGGCATACGAGGTCGAGACCGTCTCCCCGTCGGCCGTCGCCATTACCACTCCCACCCGCGAGGCATACCTCCACCGGGCCGCCGAACTTCTGGGCGCCAACCCGTACTCCGCACATGACCTGATGCGGCTGGCCGACTACCTGGCGGGAGAGAGCGCATGAGCGACATCAAGGTGGGCGACCGGGTTCGCGTGGTTTCCGAATACACAGACGGCACCGGCAGCATCAACGGCAGGGTAGGGGCGATCACTCGAATTGACTCTGGCGATGTCGTCTTCCCATACAGGGTGCTCCTTGACGGAGACTCCGAGTACGACGCCACATGGGTGTACGAGGTGCGGCCCCTGGAGCACACTCCGGCACATGCTGACCGTGAGTCCCTCGTGACCCTCGCCAAGACCCTCCTGGCCGGCACCCCGCACACCGTCGCCGACATCATCGCGATGGCCAACTTCCTGGCCGGCGAGTAGCAGCCCATCAAGGGCCCGGGGCTTCGGCTCCGGGCCTTTTCGCGTAGCTCCGTGAGTCGACTCACGGAGGAGCTTGTGTCGGCCGACACAAGTGTGTCATAGTGAGGTCACGCCAGGGACTCACGGAGGGTCCGGCGGGAGGAGAGCGCTATGGACACGCTTGTGTGCAAGTGCGGAGCGCGCACCCATGAAGAGCACCTGAATGCCGCTGGCGCGGGTCATGTCTATAAGCCCAATAAGGCAGCGAGTCAGGTCCGGAAGTAGCCGAAACGCCCTCCGGGGCGTCCGCGGGGACTGGCCTACCCGCGCTGATGAGGCAGGCCGTAGGAGGAGAAACCATGAACTCAGAAACGCGCCGTACCTTCCGCATGGCCGCCGTGGTGTTCGCACTGTGTGGGGTGTCCATGCTGCTGACCTCGTCCGCCATCGCTGCCGGAGCGCTGTGGCTCTCCGCAGCCATCATCTTCATCGTGACGTGCGTGAGTAGCCGGACGGCTCCGAAGTAGCACCTCCGCCCCGGATAGGTAGTCAGGCGAGTGCGAGTCTCGCCCGGGGCACTCACCGAATCACCGGAGGAACCCATGCCCAACATCGTCACGACCATCGACGTCACCCCCGCCCGCTCCATCGATCAGATCGTGAACGACTCGCGCTTCGCCACGGAGATCACGACCCTCCACGTCGCCCCGGACAGCGACAGCACCGTGCTGGTCTACGCCTCCAACGGCGTCGGCGTCCAGAAGGTCTACAGCGCCGCCAACCTGGACCGCTGGCCGGCGTGGCTGAAGGGCTTGGTCCCCGCGGGTGTCTGAGGGCACCTCGGCTTCGACGTCAGGAGAACCGATGTTCAAGGCACGCAAGATCAGAAGAGCAGCCGCCCACCTCACCGCCACCTTCCCGGAGATCACCGCGGAGCAGGCCCACGACCGGGCCCGCCGGATGGCCTCGCAGTACCCGCGAGCCCGCGCCGCCGTGATCGGTGACTACCTCGTCCACGGTGAGCGCGTGGGCCGCGTGCTTGACGGTCTCATTCGCCCCTGGATTCCGGAGGGACTTCGATGACACACACCGCCATTCTCATCCCCGCCCGCGACATCCGCCGTGGCGACGAGTTTGACCTCCACCGCCACACCCGGACGGCCTTCCGCGACGCCGTAAAGACCACCCACGGCAGCATCCGTGTGGCCCTCACGAACGGCGGCGAGGCGTACCTCCCCGCGGACCGCGAGATCCGCGTCAGTCGGCCGGTGACGGAGGCACTGTACGCTACCGGGTGACGCTGGAGTCCGGCCCGTCGGCCATCGTCGACGACGTGGCGCAACGCCACTTCCTCCGCCAGGCTGCACGGCGGGGCGACGAGCGGACCCGGGTATGCGGCGGATGGGTCGTCACGCTGCCCGGGGGAGCGCTGGTTGCGGTGCTCCGCGAGTCGACTCGCGGAGGTGCGCCGCTGGGGGTTGTGTCGGCCGACACAAGTGTGCCATGATGGTGGAACACCGCAAGGGACTCACGAAGGAGACAGCATGAGCCTGAACCAGTTCGAGACGGTCACCCCTGAAGGCTTCTCCCTCCCCAAGGCTGCGGTGAAGCTGGTCAACACTGCGGCTCTGGCCGGCTGGTCCACCGGGTGGCAGTGGGACGAGGACAGCGGCGGTAGCCCCTTCGTCACGGTGCACGTCGCGGACCGCGACACCCGCGAATACTTCAAGTACACGTGGCACTCGCGGGACACGGGGACTCTCCGTCTTCGGTCGAAGCTCCACCAGGCTCAGGCCGGAGCGCCGTGGACGGACGGGCCGAGCGTGCAGGCGGCGATGTTCCGCACGCGGGAGGTTGCTGACCAGCGCAGTTAGCCGCCCACCCCCGGAGCCACTGCCAGTAGAGACGGCAGTGGCTCCACCCGTATCACGAACCATTCACGAGCGAGGACATGATGACCTTCACCCCCGTCCCCTGGCACGTCAGAGCCGCCCGAAAGTACGGTCAGACCGCCGTTCTCTACGCCGCCCTGGCGCTCTCCGCCCCCGGGGAGTACAAGCTCGCCCTCATGGCGGGCTGGGACCCGTCCGTTGCCTGGCTCATGCCGGCCGTTCTCTCGCTCTACGCGGCGATCAGCGCAAGCATCGCGAAGGCGTACAAGACAACGGCACGCGAGGCCGCAGGTACGCCGCACGAGGCAGAGGCCAAACGCCGTTCCAAGAACGCAACGGTCGGTGCCCTCCTCGCTCTCCTCATGGCAACGGCTGCTCAGATCACGGAACACGTGATCACCGCGACGGTCTTCGGCCCAACGCTCTGGGTCATCGTCGTTGTCTCCGCCGTTCCGCCGTTGGTCGCCGCGCATGTGCTTCACATCGACCCGCCGTTGGAGCTGAACGGGTCGGAGGGTGTCAACGAGGAGCACGAGACACCCGCGGAGGAGCCGCAGGAGGCCGCTGAGGAGCCTGAGGCGGACCCGGAGGCCCAACTCCCCGACCCGCCCGCGGAAGTGCCTTACGAGCCCGTTCTCGTGACGTACGCGGAGGCTGCGGAGGCGGTCGGGCTGAGTGAGATCAGCGTCCGCGGCGCCGCCAACGACGGACGGCTGACAAAGTACGAAGGCGACGTTCCCCGCCGGGTGTACGTCGACATGCGTGAGTGCCACACTGTGTTCGCCAAGAGCCGGCAGCGCGCCGGGGTTTGAGGAGAGATCATGCGAGCGGTTTTCAACGCAGACCAGACGCCGGAGCGGGAGCCGTACGCCTGGACCATCGAGGTGTCAACGGAGAGTGGGGAGGTCTACGTCTCCACCGATCGCAACGACGAAGGTCCCGGTTCGAGCGCGCACATGCCGCCCGCTCAGGCCCGCAAGCTGGCCGCTGCGCTGCACCGGGCGGCGGACGAGGCGGAGGGCGTGAAGCCCGTCGACGTGGAGCAGGCTGTCCGTGACAAGGTCGCCGCGGAGCTGGAGTCGCTGCCCCGCTACAACGACATCGCCGACTGGTGTGCGCACATCGGATACCGACAGGCCATCAGCACCGCACGCAACGGACTGCGGAAGGGGCAGCGATGAGACTCCGTCGCTACGTTGTGAAGCCGGCGAACATGCCCCTCTCCAGGTTCGAACTGCGCCGCACGGGGAGTCCGTTCGTCGCTGCTGCTGACATGGGGGACGGCCACGGTCGCCGGTACCTGTTCTTCGCAACCGAAGAGGTAGCCCTCATGGCCGCCCGCAAGCTGAACGGTGACCCGCCTCCGCGTGAGGAGCGTCTTCTCCAGCTCTCCCGCGACATCGAAGCCCTGGAAGCCTGGCACCACGCCTGGCGCCTGGAGCACGACGTGGACTACCGGGAGCTGCACCCGGGGGAGTGGTGCGAGCGTCACGGAAAGCTGCTGAAGTCGTGCTACTGCCGCAGCAACTACCGTCGGTTTACGGAGCTGCTCTACACCGAGCCCTACGAGATCCGCACGGGCGACGGGACCATCATCCGCAGGCGTCCCGCTCAGCGCGCGGCCCCGGAGCTGACGCTCGAAGTCCGTCGCGCGGCAACCCGGACGATGGCGAAGTGGGGGAGCGGCCGATGAAGCGCATGCAGTGCAAGGACATCCCGGACCAGACATTCATCGATGCCGTCCGCCGAACCACGCCCGTCGGAACGAGCTGGCGCATGCGCTGGGACGTCGCCACGGAACTGGAGAGCGTCTTCGGCCCCGTTCCGGAGAACCTCTTCATGGCGAAGGCCCGGCGCCTCGTCGACCGGGGCCTGATCGGTGGTTGCCCGTGCGGGTGCCGCGGAGACTTCCACCCGGTGGACGAGTGCCTCTCGCCCGGGTACTGCTGCCGGCCCAAGACGGAGGAGCGCAAGTGAGCACCCGTACAGCGTGGTTCGTCATCGCCCCTGGCGTAAGTGCTGAGTACGAATTCGATGACTTCGAGTTTCGCGAGGCGTCGGAGACGCAAGGCCGAGTGACGGGGAAGGCCACAGGCCGGGTGCGCGTTGACCTGGAGCATGCAGAGCGAGACTGGTAGAGCACCACCCGAGAGCCCTCGTCGCACGCCGGCGGGGGCTCTCTTGCGTTGTCAGCCCACCGGACGCCCCTCCGCCCATAGCGCCGTCACGTGCCCCGCGAACCGGTCGAACAGCCCGTCGTCCCCGAGCCGGCGCAGGTGCAACATCGGCGACTCGTGACCGAGGAGCGAAGAGAGGTGCGGGGTCACCAGCATCTCGTCGTCGAAGGAGAAGACGCTCAGCGCGATGTGGTCGTCACTGAACCGCGCCTCCAGGCCCTCCACGGCGCCCATGCGCCGGAGGGCGTCCAGAGTGATCCGGATGCGCGTACCGACCGTCAGGGGGACGCCTTCGATCTCCTCCCGGCGCCGCGTGACGTCGCTCGCGGGGTCGCCGATGAGGAAGCGGACCTTGCAGCCGGCCGACGCCTTGGCCCGCAGCCGATCGGACAGGCGGCTCTGCTCCTGCCACAGGAAGTAGTTGGTGTAGCCGGCGAAGGTGATCTCCCGCTCCGCGCCGTCGATCAGCCTGGACCACACGCTCGTCGGACACGCGTTCCGGTAGGGGTAGGCGTCGACGATCTCCCGCTCCGGGCCCGTCTTGATAACGTCCCGCACGGCTCGCGGCCACAACATGTCGGCTCCCACTCCCAGGGCGGCTGATACGTCCTCCCGCGTGCCCGGATGAGGAGCGCGGGATGCGTCCGCCACCCATCTTTCCACCGTCTTGGGCGTAACGCCGACGGTACGGGCGAGCGCGGATTGACTCATCTTCGCGGCTGACAATGCATCACGGAGCGCTGTATTCAAGGGGACCCCCGGGGACGGTTAGGACGCTTAGGACGGTAACAGCGTCCGTCCAAGGTGTCCCCGGAATGTCTGCAACCTCGTCCCCGCGGGTGGTGGACGATATCCGTACTCAGTCCGACGAGGCGCGAGGAGGGCGGCCCGTGACGTACGAACCCATACCGACCTCGGTCCGGATGAGTCCTTCCTCGCGGAGTGCCCGATTCACTTTCTGGGCCGTCGCAAGGGCGATACCGAATTCCTCCGTGAGCGCTACGACGGCGGGCATCCGGGATCCGATCGGGTAGCTTCCGTCGGCAATCCGGGCGCGCAGAATGGCGGCCACCTGCCGCCACTTGGGCCGCGTCTCATCCAGCTCGATGCTCACACGCTGGACCGTAGATGATCATGGTACGTCAGTGCGAGCGATAGACTGCCATAGTGTTCTATAGCATGCTAGGGGCAGGAAAAACCCCGGCGACCGCGTGAACGGCCCCGGGCTTGGGACAACGCTTTCGAGGAGCGTCGACATGACAGAGCTTACCGAAGCTGTGCATCTCAGCGACCCGCTCGGTGCCTTAGAGCCGGTCCCCAACTACGCCTGCGACGTCTGTGCGTCGCTCGGCCGGCAGCGAGAAGAGGCGCGTGCACGCCGGGACATGACCGTGGTCTCCGACTGCAACGTGGAGATCCGGCGCCACCCGCACACGGGGCGGGGGCGGTCCGTATGAGCCCCCGGACGATACTCCGCAGCCTGGTCCACAAGATCGTCACCCACCCCGACGTCCCGTCGACCTATACGGCCCGCTGCGTCTCCTGCGGCTGGACCGCGGAGGCGTCGACCGACGGAGAGGCCGTCGATGTGGAGTGCTTGACGCACACCGGCCGCAGCAACCACCGTCAGTTCGCCCGCACAGTAGTGGGCCGAGCGTTCGTCGTCCGTGAGGGCGAGGAGGGCAAGCCGCCCACCCCCTAGACCGTGCGTCCGCTGCTCGTCACAGCCGGCGCGCGAGGAGCGGCGGGGGCCCGGTCGACATACCGCCCCTGCCGCTCCGACCGAGCCCCGTCTCCCGCCCCCAAGGGAGGCGGGGCTTTGTGCTGCTCAGGCGCCTTCTGTTACCTGACACTTGCTGCGACTTGCCCACGCCGGCCGCAAGGCCTCCACCGAGCGGCCCTGGATGGGCGGCGGTCCCGTCCCCGAGGGCGAGGGCGGCTGGCAGCCCGTGGCCCCCAGCCCCGTCGCGTTCGACGGCCTGCCCGTCCCGCACGAGCTGACCGAGGACGAGATCCAGCAGCTGGTGCGCGACTTCGCCGCGGCGGCCGAGCGGGCCCTGGCCGCCGGATTCCGGGTCGTCGAGATCCACGGCGCCCACGGCTACCTCATCAACTCCTTCCTCTCCCCGGCCGCCAACCACCGCACCGACTCCTACGGCGGCAGCTGGGAGAACCGCCTGCGCTTCCCGCTCCAGGTGGTCGACGCCGTCCGCGCGGTCTGGCCCGACGACCTGCCCGTCCTCTTCCGCACCTCGGCCACCGACTGGCTGACCGAGAACCCCGAGGACCCGCGCGAGGGCTGGACCGGCGACGACACCGTCCGCCTCGCCAAGGAGCTCACCGCCCACGGAGTCGACCTGCTCGACGTCTCCACCGGCGGCCTGGTCCGCGACGCCCGGATCTCCGTCGGCCCCGGCTACCAGGTGCCCTTCGCCG
The DNA here is from genome assembly GCF_014650075.1 of Streptomyces microflavus. Lineage (GTDB taxonomy): Bacteria > Actinomycetota > Actinomycetes > Streptomycetales > Streptomycetaceae > Streptomyces > Streptomyces microflavus. The sequence continues at coordinate 497,243 of NZ_BMUG01000005.1, forward strand.
AACAGGTCCGCCGGGCCACCGGCATACCCACCTCCGCGGTCGGCCTGATCCTGGAGCCCGCCCAGGCCGAGGAGATCGTCGCCTCCGGACAGGCCGACGCCGTCATGCTCGGCCGGGAGCTGCTGCGCGACCCGCACTGGGCCCACCACGCCGCCGAGGCCCTCGGCGCGGAGCCCCGCTGGCCCGACCCGTACGGATACGCCGTGGTGCGCCGCCGCACCGCCAAGGCCTGACGACGGGCGGGCGGCCCGGCACGGGCCGACAATGGCGGATGTGATCCCCACCGGACAGGAGAGGGCGAACATCGTCCGCCGGGCCGTCCGGGTCACCGTCGCGGTGAGCGCCGGGTTCTACCCGCTGCTGTACGGTGCCGGGCTCCCGGTCATGGCGCTGTACGCCCTCTTCGCCCCCATCGCCGTCGGCCTGCTCTCGCCCGTCCCCGGCTCCGGCCCCCAGCGCGCCTCCGTCATGCTGCGGGCGCTGCCCCCGGCCCTGGTCCTGGCGACCCTGGGCACCCTGCTCGCGGTGGAGACCTGGGCGGCCGTCGCCGGCATGCTCGTCGTCGGCTTCCTGCTGGCGTTCGCAGCCGTGGGCGGCCCGCGCCCCATGGGCGTCGCGCCGGGCCTCCAGCTCTTCTACATCCTCGCCTGCTTCCCGCCGTACGCCCCCGGGACGCTCGGCGAGCGGCTGGCGGGGCTGACCATCGGCGTGCTCCTCCTGGCCGCCTGCGAGCTCCTGCTGCCCGATCCGCCGGCCGCGTCCTACCGGGAACGCCTCGCCCGAACCCTCGCAGAAGCGGCCCGAGGGGCCGCCCCCGGCGGCGTACCGCCCGAGAGGCTGCGCGAGGCCGGGGCGCGCCTGCGGCTGGCGTCCGTACCGTCGGCGGAACGCCCGGCCGGTGCGGGGCGGACCGACCGGGCGCTGGAACAGGGGGGCCGCGCGGTACGCAGACTGCTGGACCAGCTGGCCACGCTCGCCGAGGCGCCACCGGTGGCCGCCGACCCCGCGTCGGCCGCCCTTCTGGAGCGTGTCGCCGGACTCTGCACCACCTGCTCCCGGTTCCTGCGCACCGGAAACGGTCCGCCGGCGGCCGGGGCCCTGGAAGCGGCGATGCGGGACTTCCAGGCGGAGCGCGTACGGCTGGCGTCACTGCCGCCCGGCGAGCGGCCGCCGGTCGAGGTGGAGCGACGGCAGTCCCGGGTTCTGGCGCTGGCCGAATCGGCGCGCATGGTGGAGATCACCGCCGACATCGCCACCCACGGCAGACCCACGGAGCCCGCCGCCCCGCGCGAGCTGTTCTGGTACGCGGACCTGTCCACACCGAGGCTCTGGGCCCGGCGCGTCGTCGGCAACGTGACGTTCCGGTCGGTGCTGTTCCAGAACGCCCTGCGGACCGCGCTCGGACTTGCGGCGGCCCGCGCGGTGGCCGGCTCCCTCGACCTGGCCCACGGCTTCTGGGTGCTGCTGGCCGTCCTGACCCTCGGCCGCACGACGGCGGGCGCGACCTGGCAGGCGGTCCGCCGGGCGGTGGCCGGCAACGCGGCCGGGGCGCTCGTGGCGGGGCCCTCCTGATCGGCCTGGGCACGCACACCGACGTGTACGCGGCCCTGCTCGCCCCGGTGATGCTGGCGGCGTTCGCCCTGGGACCGCTGCTGGGCGTCGCGTACGCGCAGGGGCTGTTCACACTCGTCGTCGCCACCGCGTTCGCCCAGATCGAACCGGTCACCTGGCGGCTCTCCGAGGCGCGGATGATCGATGTCGTCACCGGCAGTCTGATCGGTCTGCTGTGCGGCCTCCTGGCCTGGCCGGCCGGCGCGCGCCGCGAGGTCCACCGGGCCATGGCGGGGCTGCTGCGCACGTGCGCCGAGCTGGTGCCGGTGACGGCCGAGGCGCTGCTGGCACCGACGGGCGGTTCGCGGGCCTCGCCGCACACCCTCCCGGGCGTCCACCGGCTGCGCCTCGCCGAGGCGGCGTACGCGCAGTACCGCACCGAGGCCCCCGGGGAGGACACCCGTGCCGACTGGCACGCGATGCTCATCGCCGCGAACCACATCCTCCTCGGCGCCCACTGGCTGCCCCGCTTCGGCCTCCGCCCCGAGTCCGGCGCGACGGCCCCCTCCGCCGCCCGGGCCCGGACCACGGCCCGGGAGCTGGTCGCGGAGACGGACCGGATCGCCTCCCTGCTCACCGGTGACCGCCCGGGGCCCGCACGGCGACGGACCGCACCGGACAGCGACCCGCCGACGCCGCTCTCGGTCGACCTGGAGGTGTGGATGACGAGCCTCGCCCATCAGCTCACCCGGATCGAGGCCTCGCTGACGCCGCCGCCCGGCCCGCCGGTCATGTCGTCGCAGCGTCGAACAGCACCCCCGGGTTGAGGATCCCGGCGGGGTCGAGGGCCCGCTTGGCGGCCCGCAGCGCCAGCGCGAACGGCTCCGGGCGCTGCCGGTCGTACCCGGGCCGGTGATCGCGGCCGACGGCGTGGTGATGGGTGACGGTGGCCCCGTGCTCACCGAGGGTCTCCATGGCCGCCGCCTTGATCTCGTCCCACATCGCCACCTCCGACCCGCGCCGGCCGGGGGCGATCACCGTGAAATAGGGCGCGGGGCCGTCCGGGTAGACGTGCGTGAAACGGCAGTTGACCAGGGCGGAGGCGCCGGTCACTTTCTGTACGGCCGCTCCGACATCCCGGTGCACCGCCTCGTACAGCTCCGGGAACCGGTCCCAGGTGCAGGCCGTCTCGAACGTCTCGCTGATCACGCCCATCCGGGCCAGCCCGTCGCGGAGGTACGGCATGCGCAGGAACGCCGAACGCCAGGCGCCCACGGCGGATCCGCCCGCCGCCGGTGGCTCCTCCGCCGGGGAGCCGCCGTGATCCCGGGCCAGGGCGACGAGTTCGGCGAGCCGGCTCTCCACCGGGCCGTGCGCCGACTCCACCCCCAGCACCAGCACGCTCCCGCCCCCTGCGGCCACGCCCGAGAGCGCCGCCTCACCCGGGTCGAGCAGACGGCAGTTGGCCGGGTGCAGACCCGACTGCGCGATGGTGCGGACGGCCTCCACCGCGTCGGGGAAGCGCTCGAACACCACCGACGCCGACGCCCTGTGCGCGGGGCGGTCCTGGAGCCGCATCCACGCCTCCGTGATGATCCCGAGGGTGCCCTCCGAACCGAGGAACAACCGGTCGGGGGAGGGCCCCGCCCCCGAACCCGGCACCCTCAGCGACTGGCTCACCCCCGAGGGCGTGACGACGCGCAGGGATTCGACCAGGTCGTCGATGTGCGTGTGGAGGGTGGCGTAGTGCCCGCCGGCGCGGGTGGCGAGCCAGCCGCCGAGGGTCGAGAACGCGAAGCTCTGCGGGAAGTGGCGCAGCGTCAGCCCGTGCGGCCGCAGCTGCGACTCCAGGCCCGGGCCCAGGGCACCCGCCTGGATCCGCGCGGCGCGGCTGACCCGGTCGGTCTCCAGGACCCGGTCCAGCCCCGACAGGTCCAGCGAGAGGACACCGGAGTGGACCCCGGCGCGGTACTCGACCCCGCCGACGACCGAACTGCCCGCCCCGTACGGGACCACGGCGACATCCGCCCCGGCGGCCCAGTCGAGGAGGTCCACCACGTCCCGCTCGTCCCTGGGGAAGCCCACCAGGTCCGGAGCGGCCGCCATATCGCCGTACAGCGCGCGGACCACGTCCCGGAAGGCCTTGCCGTAGGTGTGGGACGCGCGGTCGGCCGGGGCGGAGGACAGGAGGTGGGCGAGGGGAGCGGGCGCGCCCACCCGGACCCGTGGCAGGTCCAGCGAGGCGATGGACGGCACGGGGAGCGGCGTTCCGGCCGCGCCCGGGACCAGTGCGGCGAGCGAGGCGCACTCCGCGTCGGACAGGGCCTGGTCGAGGGCGCCCCAGCCCCACCAGGAGCGGGCGGGGGAGCTGTCGGGCCGGGGAGGGAGTGAGGAGGTACGGTCCGCCATGAACGTATGACCTTCCGGTAATTTACCTCTGGGTAATTTACTGCAACGTATAGTCCCAGGCATGAACACGGCAAGAGGTTCGTCGTCCGCCACCCCGCCCGCGAACGGGCTCCGGGGCGCCGGGACCAAGGGGATCCCCCGTGCGCGGCGTGAGGAGCAGATCCTCGCCGCCGCCATGGACGAGTTCGGCCGCCACGGCCACGCCTCGGCGTCGATGGCGGCGATCGCCGGCCGGGTCGGGGTGACCAAGCCGATGCTCTACACGTACTTCGGCTCCAAGGACGGGCTCTACCTCGCCTGTCTGGAACGCGTCGCTGCCCGGCTCGTCACCGCGATCGAGGAGGCGATGACGTACGAGGGGCCTGCGGCGGAGACGCCCCACCGCGTTCTGAGCGCCGTCTTCGGCGTCCTGGAGGAGCAGCGAGGTGCCTGGTTCGTGCTGTACGACAGGACGCTGAGGCCCGGAACCGACCTGCATGCCGCCGCACAACGGCACCGGCGGACCATCGACGACCTCGCCGCGTCCGGGACGGCGGACCTCCTGCGCGGGCACGGCAACGAGGACCCGCTGGACGCCGACGCGCTCAAGCACGTGTGGACCGGCACGGTCGGCGCGCTGGTCGGCTGGTGGACCTCGCACCCGGACCAGTCGGCGCAGGACATGGCGGCGCGCTGCGCCAGGCTGCTGACGGCGATCCGGGGCTGAGCCGATACGCAGTCGGGCCCCGCCGTGTACGGCGGGGCCCGACGTGAGCGATGCGCGGTCAGCCGGTCAGAGCGAACGACTGGGCGGGGGAGTTGTTGCACGGCTGCTGGGACAGCTTCGCCCCGTTCGCCGTGGAGGAGCCGTCGACGGTGAGGCACTTGCCGCTGTGGCGGGCGACGAAGCGGTACCGGCCGCCGGCGGCCAGGGGCTCGGGCCGCCACTGCTGGTTGGTGGAGCCCACGGAGGACCAGAGGTGGACCTTGGTGCCGTCGGCGGTCGCCCCGGCGCCGCCGTCCACGTCCCAGACCTTCGCGTTGTGCCGGTTCACCACCTGGTAGTGGCCACCGTCGGCCGGCCGGAACTGCCAGCCCTGGTTGGCCCCGGTCCCGCAGGCCCACTGCTGGAGCGCGGTGCCGTCACCGGTGCCCCAGTCGGCGGCGTCCAGGCAGGCCCCGCTGTTGGTGTTCTGCACCCGGTACCAGGCGGCGGGGTCGATCGAACCCACGGGAGGCTCGGTCGTCCCACCGCTCCCGTCCCAGGTGAACGTGGCGACCGCACCGGCCGGCAGGGTGAAGGCGAGGGACTTCCCGTTGTCGGTCAGCGAGAACCGCTGGGAGTTCGATGCGGTGTTGACGACGACGGCGGCCCGGCTGCCGTCGGTGTTCTGGAAGGCGACGTTCTGCACGCCCCCGGCGCCCTGGCTCGTGGAGCCGATACGGGTCGCGCCGGGCCTGATGAACTTGGTGACGTGCCCGAGGACGTAGTACTCCGCGTTCCGGGTGACCTGGCCGCCGTCGATCTCGACGATGCCGTTGCAGCGGTTGGTGCAGTGCCCCTGGTGAGGGCCGCCGTTCCGGTCCAGGGCCAGGTTCCAGTTGACGACCGTCTCGCCGCCGTTGCGCATGTTCTGCACGACGAGGTTCTCGGTGTGCCACTTGAGGGTGTCGCCGAACGTCGTGGCGGGGTTCGTGCTGTCGGTGCCGGAGCACTCGGTGAAGAAGACCCGCTTCCCGGCGTTGACGATCTGCTGCTGCGCCCCCACGGCTCCGCCGTAGCAGTGGAAGGCCGCGCCGATGATCCGCTGGATGCCACCCGTCCTGGCGAAGACGTCCAGCGGGTAGTTGGGGTGGTCCCAGTTGTGGTCGTAGGCCAGGAGGTTGGTGGGCAGGTTCGCGGCGGTCAGCGTGCGGTCGAGGACCTGGAAGAAGTCCGCCTGCTGGGCCGCGGTCATGCTCATGGAGGGGTAACTGGTGGCGAACTCGGGCTCGTTCTGCGCGGTGAGGTCCGTGAGGGTGATGCCCTCCTGCCCGTACGCCCTGATCGCCTTGACCAGATAGTCGGCGTACGCCTGGTAGTGCTCGGTCCTGAGGCTGCCCCCGTTGAGGGAGTTGTTGGTCTTCATCCAGGCCGGGGGAGACCACGGGGAGCCCATGAAGCGGATCGCGGGGTTGATCGCGGTGGCCTGCTTCAGGACCGGGATGATCTGGCCCCGGTCCCGGTCGATGGAGAAGGAGCCCCGGGTGTCCTCGTAGGTGTACGCGTTCGCGTTGGCGTCGAAGTCGGTGCTGCCCAGGGGCTGGCGCAGGTAGTTGAGCCCGATGCCGTCCCCCTCCGCGGAGAACAGCGACCTCAGCAGCGAGGTGCGCCGGTCCTGGGGGAGGCCCTGGACGAGTTGGGCGGAGGCGCCGGTGACGGAGGCGCCCGCACCGGTGAACTTCTGGCCCTTGCTGTTGGCGTCGATACGGATGTCGACGCCCTGCGGGGCGCCGGTGAACGGGACGCTTCCCTCGGCGGTGAGCTTCTTGCTGCCGTCGGCGGTGGTGACCCAGACCTGGGCGACCGGGTCGGCGGCCCGGGCGGTGGTGACGGTGGCGTTGACGCCGAGTCCGGCGACGGTCACGACGAGCGCGGCGCCTGCCGCGCGTGCTCTGAGACGCAGGGGACGGGTGTGGGGCATGCGGCTCTCCTCGGTCGGTACGTGAAGGCATCGGGGGGGGGCAACGACATGAATCGGAGGGGCAACGGCATGAAACCACACCCACTAAGTGGTTAGTAAGTACTCTGCTCCGGTGTTCTGCCGCTCCCCGGAGGTCTCCGAAGATCCCTGCCGGAGCGCCGTGCCGGGCAGGCTTAAGCTGGGCCGGTGAGCAACCAGTCAGTGGGCAATCAGCCGGTGGGCAGGCCGGCGCGCCGTCCGGCGAAGCCCCGTACGCCGCGCAGTCCGGAAGCCCAGCAGCGACAGCAGGACATCCTGTCCATCGCCATGGACACCTTCGCCGCCCGCGGCTACAACAACGCCTCGCTCGCGGAGATCGCCGACCGGGTCGGCCTCACACAGGCGGGCGTCCTGCACTACTTCCGCTCCAAGGCGCTGCTCCTCACCAGCGTTCTGGAACTGCGCGACCGGGCCGACATCGAACAGCTCGGCCCGGACCGCCCCCAGGGGCTGGACTTCCTCCGCCACCTGGTGAACACCGCGCTCCGCAACGCCGAGCGCGAAGGGATCGTCAGGCTCTACGCGGTCCTCTCGGCCGAGTCCGTCACCGACGACCACCCGGCCCAGGAGTACTTCCGCGACCGCTACGACGGACTGCGGGTCTTCGTCGCCGACGCCCTGCGGGAGGCGTGCGAACTCCCCGCCGACCGCGCGGACATCACGGAGAACGCGGCCAACGCCATCATCGCGGTCATGGACGGCCTCCAGGTCCAGTGGCTGCTGGCGCCGGACTCCGTGGACATGGCCGCCTCGACGGACCTCGTGGTCACCTCCCTGCTCGCCACCCTGGCGCCCGACCGCTTCGGCCCGTCCGCCCGCCACTGACCGCCGCGTACGGAAAGGCCTCCGCCCGCAGGCGTGTTGGCCCGTTCCCCGGCCGTGCGCGACCGACCGGCCTTACCATGCGAGGGCTCCGGTGGATCCGGAGCGACAACTGAATGCGTGCGCGACTGGGGGAAGCCGGTGGGAATCCGGCGCTGACCTGCAACCGTGTGCGGCCGCTTCGGCCGCGAGTCGGACAGCCCGGCGCGTGACGTGTACCGCTTCCCCTGTCATGGTCTGCAGTGCGAAGCCCCGCAGTCGCGATCCGCTGCGCGTACGCCGCGAGATGTGCGGCCGGACGCGGGGCGGGCGGTCGGCTCCGGTGCGGCACGGCAGGCCGCCCCGCACCGGAAAGGCACGCTCGTGCATCTGACATCCGCCCGCCGCACCCTCGTCGTCACGGCCGCCCTCGGCCTCGCTCTCGCCTCCGCCCCCGCCGTGGCCCAGCCGCAGGCCACGGCCTCCACCAACGCCCCGGTAAAGGTCTCCCTCACCGTGAAGGGGCCGGACGGGCGCCTCTTCAAGGGAAAGATCAAGACCAAGGGGCACGACGTGACCACTGCCACCGGCGGTACGCACCGCTGCGACGGCACCAACGCAGGAGCGAACCCGAGCGCCGTTCCCACCCCGACCGCGGCCCTCGACGACGCCGCCCGGAAGAGACACTTCACCTGGGACGGGACCTGGTACGCGTCGTTCGACGACTTCTCGGTCGACACGATAAAGAACGTCAGCGGCGGTGGTGTCGCCTACTGGAACATCGCCGTCAACGGCACCTCGATTCCGGTCGGAGGCTGCCAGTTCAAGCTGAGCGCCGGGGACAAGGTCGCCTTCACCTGGACCGCGTTCTAGCGGTACCGGGCGTCAGCTCACCTGCACGTGAACTCAGCTCCGCTCCGCGACGGCCTTCGCGGAGCGGAGCTGCTCGATCCCGGTGTCGAGCGCGGCCTTGAGGTGGGCCGAGCTGCCGGTGGACATCATGATCGACACTCCGCCCTGGACCCCGGCCAGCAGGGCGGCGGCGCTCCGGTCGACGTCCACGGACGCCGGGATCAGCTCGCGGGCCCGGAGCGTACGGATGCCGTCGGCGATGCGCTCCTGCCACTGGCGCATCAGCTCGGCCACGATCGCCCGCGCCCCCGGCTCCGACCGGCCCACCTGGAGGAAGAGGGAGCCCAGCGGGCACTGGTCGTTCTGCAGCTCGTACCGCTCCACCACGGCGTCCCGCCACCGGTACCAGGACTCCCAGGAGTCCAGGCAGTCCAGGTGCGGCTGCTGGTCCTCCAGCACCCGGCCCGCCTCGAACTCGGCCACCGCCAGGAGCAGTTCGTCCTTGCCGCCCGGGAAGTAGTGGAACAGCTGGCTCTTGCTCGTACGGGTGCGGTCGCGGATGTCGTCGAGCGTGGTGAAGGCGACGCCCTGCTCCCGGAGCACCTCGGCGGCGCCCTCGACGATGCGGGCCCGCGTGGCGCGCCCCTTCGCTGTCGACGCCTCGGGCATCCGGCGCTCCCCTCGAAGACTGGACCGACGGGTCCAGTGTACGTGCGCTCCGGGCGACCGCCAGGACTGGACTTGCCGGTCCACTTTCATCGGAGCACAGTCGGCCGCACGGCCCGGAGAGCCGGGCCGCCCGCAGAACCGGACGGGTGAATTCCCCGGTCGCGGGCGTGCGTACGAGGAGAAGAGGAGACGCGCCATGGGCGGACGACTTCAGGGAAAGACCGCGCTCGTCACGGGCTCGACGAGCAACATCGGGCGGGCCATCGCCACCGCGTTCGCCGCCGAAGGGGCGCACGTGGTCGTGTCGGGCCGCAACGGGGAACGAGGGAGTGCGGTCGTGGGGGAGATCCGCGCGGCCAACGGGCGCGCCGACTTCGTGGAGGCGGACCTCGACGGCACCACCGCCGCGTCGGACCGGCTCGCCGAGGAGGCCTCCCGGGTCCTGGGCGGCCGCATCGACATCCTGGTCAACAACGCCGGGATCTTCCCGGGCTCCACCACCACCGACACGGACGAGGAGACCTTCGACCGCGTCTACGCCGTGAACGTCAAGGCCCCCTACTTCCTGACCGCCGCCGTCGCCCCGGCCATGGTGCGGGCGGGCGGCGGGGCCATCATCAACCTCGGCTCCTGGGTCGCCCGCCTCGGCATCCCGGTCGGCACCCTCTACAGCTCGACCAAAGGTGCGGTGGAGACCCTGACGCGGGCCTGGGCCGCGGAGTTCGGCCCGCGGGGGGTGCGGGTGAACGCCATTTCACCCGGCGTGATCGTCCCGCCCGTCGCCGAAGGGGCGGCCCACCCCGGCGAGATCATGATGAAGGGCACCCCCGCCGGTGGCATCGGCACCCCGGACGCCATCGCCCACGCCGCCGTCTGGCTGGCGAGCGACGAGGCCGCTTTCGTGCACGGGACGGTGGTCGACGTCGACGGAGGCCGTGTGGGGGCCGCCGTCATCGCCGCCTGAGACCCTGCGGCCGCTCTCCTCGGGGCCCGCACCCGTCGACAGGTCCGCGTCGAGCGCCTCCAGGAGCCAGTCGTGGGCCGTCCCGGGCGTCGGTTCCGGGGCGCTGCCGGGAGCGCCGAGCACCTGGGCCGTCAGCTCCCAGTACCGGTCGATACGGGGATCGGCGGCGAGCCGGCCCGCGAGCAGGCGGCGGAATCCGGGAGTGTCACGGGTGCCGTACGTGTTCGCGTACGCGTCCACGAACCCGTCCAGGGCCTCCCCGGGGCGGGGCTCCCTGCCCCGCCGCATCTCGCGGCCCGCCAGGTCGTACGCCGTCGCCAGCCCCGCGTACAGCACAGCCGATTCACGGGCCCCCGCGGCGTCGTGCGCGCCCGGCTGACACGGGCCGCTCCCGGTGCACGGCCGGGTCACGAAGGCGTACAGCCGGGCGAAGGCGAGCACCTGGGACGGCCGGGGGTTCTCGGGCGGCTGCGCCACCGCCACCTCCAGGAACGCGCCGACGGACCGCGCGGGCATCCGGGCCGGCAGCCAGCCGCGCCAGAACCGGACCAGGGCGGCGGTGCTCGGCGGAGCGGACACCGCACCGAGCAGGCGCAGCCGGTCCGGGCGCTCGTCCGGCGGGCAGTCGAGCACCAGTTGGAGCGCCGCCTCCCGCCAGCGCAGGGCCCTGAGCTCGGATCCGAGTGTGCTCAGGCGGCCCTCGACGGCCGCCTCCAGCGCATCGGCCGTGTCCCCGGCGTCCTGCTCGTCGAGGATGCGGCGCACTTCGGGCACGGGCAGGTCGAGACCGCGCAGCGAGCGGATCAGGTTCAGCCGCTCCACGGCGTCCGGGCCGTACCTGCGGTGCCCGCCCGCACTGCGGGACGCCTCCGGCAGCAGCCCCCGGTCCGAGTAGAAGCGGACGGCCTTGACGCTGACGCCCGCCCGCTCGGCCAGCTCACCGATGGTGCACAGACCGTCGTGCGACGAGAACACTTGAACCTCCCCCAAGAGGAGTTCCTACGGTACCGGCGGGCGCTGCCGGCGGACCGGGCCGGTGCGCCGGAGCGCGTGACGAGGAGGAACCATGACCGTATTCATCCTGGTGGCGGGGGCGTTCACCGGCCCGTACGTATGGCGGGACACGGCCGCACGGCTGACCGCCGAAGGCGCCGAGGTGCATACGGTGGCGCTCACCGGACTCGGCAAGGGCCCCGCAGACCCCGGCGCGGCGATCGACCTGGAGACACACATCGCGGACGTACTCGCGGTGATCGACGCGGTGGTGGCGGGGGACGGCCGTGACATCGTGCTCGTCGGCCACGACTACGGCATCCACCCGGTACTGGGCGCCACCGACCGGCGGGCGCGGTCGATCGCGCGGATCGTCCACCTGGACTCGGGGATGCCGCAGCACGGCGTCCCCGCCCTGGCCGCCGTGCCCGACCAGCGCCTGCGCGAGGAGCTGTCCGACAGCGAGTGGCAAGGGGGCGGTGAGGTGCCGCCTCCGTCCCGGGACGGATGGCCCCGCTGGGGGAGCACCGCCGGGCTCTCCGAGGCGGCGCTCGACGGGCTCACCGCCCTCGCGGCACCGCAGCCGCTGGGCACCCTGCTCCAGCCGCTGCGGCTCACCGGCGCCGTCGCGGCGGTCCCCGTGACCGGGGTGCTGTGCACCGGAAACGGGCCCGGCATCGAGATGGTCCAGCTCATGGTGGAGATGGGCGAGTCCGCCCTCCAGCCCCTGGCCGATCCCCGGGTGACCTTCTTCGAACTGCCCACGGGCCACTGGCCGATGCTCTCCTGCCCCCACGAACTGGCGGATGTCCTGACCGAGTCGGCGGCCGGTGGTGGTCACCGGCTGAAGCCCGCCGACGCGGACCACCGGCCGGGACACCTGCGCCCGTTCCTCCTCGACCTGCCCGAACGGCCCCGCGAACGGACCGGGAACACCGACCTGTACCTGCCCGGGGGAACGGGGCCGCACCCGGCCGTGGTGTTCGTCCACGGCGGCCCCGTACCCGCCGGGGCACGGCCGACACCCCGGGACTGGCCGACCCTCAAGGGGTACGCCCGTTACGTCGCCGGGCGCGGAGCCGTGGGCGTGACCGTCGACCACCGCCTGCACGCCGTGACCGACTACGAGCGGGCCGCCGAGGACGTGACCGCCGCGGTGGAGCGGGTGCGTGCTGATCCGCGGGTCGACGGGGACCGGATCGCGCTGTGGTTCTTCTCGGGCGGCGGCCCGCTCACCGCCGACTGGCTGGCCGCGCCCCCGGCGTGGCTGCGCTGCCTGGCGGCCGACTACCCGATCATGGCCCCGCTGCCGAGCTGGGGGATGACCGGCGCCCGGTTCCACCCGGTGCGGGCGGTCGCCCGTGCGGGCGGGCTCCCGATCGTGCTGGTCCGGGCGGGGCGTGAGATGGCGGAGATCGCCGCGACCGTCGAGGAGTTCCTGACCGAGGCCGAGCGCTGCGGGGCGAACGTCGAGGTGGTCGACGTACCGGACGGCCGCCACGGCTTCGAGACGCTCGACCCCACCGACGACTCACGTGCGGCCGTACACCGGGCGGTCGGCGCGGTGCTGGCCCACCTGACGGCCTGAGCGCCCTGCGCCGGAAAGGCCCGCGGCCCTGTCCTCCCGGCGGAATCCGGGAGGACAGGGCCGCCGAAGAGGCAGGACCGCGGTCGGTTACTCGATGACCAGCTCGACGTCGATGTTGCCCCGGGTCGCCTTGGAGTAGGGGCAGTAGGCGTGGGTGGCCTCGACCAGCTGCTGCCCGATCTCACCGGTGAGGGAGTCCGGCAGCTCCACACGCATGACGACCGCGAGACCGAAGCCGTCGCCGTCCTTGCCGATGGAGACCTCGGCGGTCACGGAGACGTCCTTGGTGTCGAGCTTCATCTCGCGGGAGACCGCCGCCATCGCGCTGGCGAAACAGGCCGCGTACCCGGCCGCGAAGAGCTGCTCGGGGTTGGTGCCCTTGCCGTTGCCGCCGAGCGCCGGGGGCAGCGCGAGCGCCAGGTCGATCTGACCGTCCGAGCTCACGGCACGGCCCTCGCGGCCGTTGGCGGTTGCGGCGGCGGTGTACAGCGCGTCCATGGGATGACCCTCCTTGTCGGAACCGCGAACGGATCGGTCGCGGTCACTGACATAAAGATTGCACATGATTGAGTTGTGCACAACTCAATCGCGCCGTCGGCGGTACGCTGGATCCATGACGCCTGCCCCGAACGCCTCGCCCGACCTCCCCGCCGTGCCTGACGCGGAGCTGCTGCGACTCGACCACCAGGTCTGCTTCTCACTGCACGCCGCGTCGCGCGCGTTCGGCGGCTTCTACCGGCGGGCGCTCAAGGACCTCGGCCTCACCTACCCCCAGTACCTGGTCATGCTGGTCCTGTGGGAGGACGGCCCCCTTCCCGTCAAGGCCATCGGGGAGCGTCTCCACCTGGATTCCGGCACGCTTTCGCCGTTGCTGAAGCGGCTGGAGGCCGCAGGGATGGTCCGGCGTGAACGCAGCCGCGAGGACGAGCGCTCCGTCGTCGTCGAGCTGACCGGTGACGGCGAACGGCTGCGCGAACGCGCGCTGTCCGTCCCCCGGGGTGTACTCGCCGCGACCGGCCTGTCCGTGGAGGAAGTGCTCGGACTGCAGGAGACGCTCAGCCGCCTCACCGCCGCCCTGGGGGAAGCTGTCGACGCCCAGTGACGACGTGAGGGGCTTCGCCGGTCGGACGCCTGGAGCAGTCGTGACAGTTTTCCTTGTCATCTACGCTTGATGACAGCTAAGTTTGTCGCATGGATGAATTGAGAGCCATCCCCACCCCTGCCGAGCACGACGAGAACTTCTGGACCGTGGTCATGACACAGGTGGAGCCCGCCTGGACCGAGCCCGGCTACGACGACACGATCCTCATGGACGAGAAGGTGCTCGACGCGGTCCGCGTACTGGCCGAGCGGATCTCGACGCGTGCGCTGGCCTACCGCACCGCGGGCAAGCCCTTCGGCGCCGCGCTCGCGGCCGCCCCCGATGTGCAGCTGGCGACGCTGCGTGCCCTGTACGAGGCCAAGCAGTCCGTCGACCGGCTGGCCGAGAGCGCGGCCACCGTCGCAGGCCGCGGCGGAGCCAGCTACTCCCAGCTGGGCGCGGCCTGGGGCGGCATCAAGCGCCAGTCCGCCCGCCTCAAGTGGCCCCACGCGGTGGTCAAGCGGTCGGCCGGCGAGTCCGTCCCGCTCCACTACGCCGGTGGCTCGGCCGTCATCCACCATGACCCGGGCGTGGACGCCTGGTGGTTCACCGCCACGGGGGCGGACCGGCAGGAGGAGGAGTCCGAGGCCGTTCACAGCACTTCGGCCGAGGCCATCGCGCGGGCGACCGAGTTCCTCCTGACGCACACCGGGCCCGCCGGCCGGGAGTCCGCATGACCCGCGGGGCGGACGCCCGGCGCGACGACAGCCCCGAGGAGTCCCGGCGGGCGCTTCTGGCCCGCATCTTCGACGAGGACGCGGAGCTGTACGACCGGGCCAGGCCCGGATACCCGCCGGGGCTGTACGACGACCTCGCGGAGCTCGCGGGCGCCGGCCCCGGCAGCCGCGTACTGGAGGTGGGGTGCGGGACCGGCCAGGCCACGGTGGAGCTGGCCGCACGGGGCTGCCGGATCACGGCCGTCGAGGCGGGACCGCGCATGGCCGCGGTCGCCCGCCGCAACCTGGCCGGTGGAGCGGAGGCAGAGGTGGTGACGGCACGGTTCGAGAGCTGGCCGCTGCCGCCGGAACCGTACGACGCGGTGGTCTCGGCTACGGCGTTCCACTGGATCGACCCGGCGGTGCGGATGACCAGGGCCGCCGATGCCCTGCGGCCGGGCGGGGCGCTCGCCGTGGTGCGCAGCCAGCATGTGCGGGGCGGTACCGAGGAGTTCTTCGTCGAGGTCCAGCGCTGCTACGAGCGCTTCGACCCGCAGACGCCTCCCGGGCTGCGGCCTCCCGCAGCGGCCGACGTCGACGGATCGGACCATGTGGAGGAGGTGGCGCGAAGCGGCCGGTTCGGCCCCACGGTCCTGCGCCGCCACGAGCAGGACCTCACCTGCACCACGTCCGCTTATCTGGACCTGCTGCGGACGTACTCCGGCCACCGGGCACTTCCGGAACCCGCAAGGAACGGACTGCTGGGGTGCGTCGAGGCCCTGATCGAGGGGCGGTACGGCGGCCGGGTGACCAAGCGCTGTCTCATCGAGCTGGCGGTGTCGCACCGGCGCTGACGCCCTCACCGCCCCGGACGGAGGCGCTCCGGACGGAGGCGCTGCGCGGGCCGGGTGCGTGGTGCCGGCTGATGTTCTTCTCCAGCAGGGCGGTCGAGGCCCGCACCCCGACCGATGTGCCGGGCGAGAACTCCGGGAGCCGGCCGTCGGCCTGCTTCAGCTCGCTGAGCGCGGTGTCGATGGCGGCGTGCGCGGCGAAGAGGCAGGGGGTGCTGTAGATGGCCACCTGGCACTCCAGGTCGGTGAGTTCGGAGAGCGAGAGCCTCGGCGACTTGCCGCCCGCGATCTGGTTGAAGAGCAGCGGTTTGTCGTCGATGACCTTGCGGATGCGGCGGATCCACTCGACGTCCCGCACTCCGTCGACCAGCACCACATCGGCATCGGTCTCCGCGAGCGCCTGGGCGCGGCGCAGGATGTCCTCCTCCTCGGTGGCGTCGGTACGGGCCACGACCACCAGGTCCTGCCGGCTCTCCAGGACGAGGTTCAGTTTCTCCAGGTACTCCTCCAGGGGCAGCACCCTCTTCCCGTCCGCGTGGCCGCACCGGCGCGGGCGCTGCTGGTCCTCCAGGATGATGCCGGAGGCCCCGATCCGCTCCAGCCGCTGCACCACGTGGCAGGCCACCTCCGGGTCGACGTAGCCGTCGTCGATGTCGACCAGCAGATGGTGGGAGGGGAAGGCGAGCCGCAGACGTTCGACGAACGCGACCATGTCCGGCCATGCGATGAAGCCGATGTCCGGCAGCCCGTAGTGGGAGGCGGCGAAACCGAAGCCGGAGACGAAGAAGCCGTCGTAGTGCCGGGCGGCGACCGATGCCGAGTACATGTCGTAGATGCCGACGAGCGGGGTGGTTCCGGGCGTGTGGATCTGCTCGCGCAGCGCGCTTCCGTAGCGCATGTCTCTCTCCTTGCGTGCGGCCGTGAACCGCGGGTGGTGAAGGGGCGGTTCGCGCACGGTAGGGAGGCGAGGGCCGCACCCGGCGACGGCGTGCGCGCTCGACGGCAACCATGATCTCTTTGCGGGCGCTCGCATACATATACCGGCCCGTGCCGGGGCGGGGCGCGGCGACACGCGGCCCCCCGGAGACGGCGCCACTCCAACTCGCCGGGGGTGGGCGCGCTTCAGGCTCCGTGGCCGAAACTCCAGGCCTCGACGTCCCGGTAGTGGATCGGTCCCGGGCCGCGGCCGATGTTGCTGCCGACCAGATGGAGCCGTTCGGCCTCCCACTCACGACCGGAGAACGCGGCGAGGCCCGCGGCGATCTCCACCGCGGCGGAGTGGTCGCCCCGGCGGGAGCGGGCCAGCGTCAGATGGGGCCGCAGCGGCCGCTCCGGGAAGGGGACACCGCATGCCCTGACGACGGCGCGTACGTCGGTGGCGAGCTGGTGCAGTCCTTCGAGGTCGCCCTCGATCCCGCTCCACAGGACCCGCTCGTCGAAGTGCCCGCCCCCGTGCAGCGCCAGCCGCAGGGGTCGCCGCCGCGCCGAGAGTTCGGCGAGCGGGGGCATCAGGAGCGGGACGGTGGTGACCGGGAGCTCGCCGAGGAACGCCAGGGTGATGTGCCAGTCCTCGATCCGGTTCCACCGCAGGCGCGGGTACGCCTCGTAGGCCGGACGCAGCGCCCGCGCCAGTTCGTCCTTGGCGTCGTCGGGCGGGGCGAGTGCCAGGAACACGCGGATCGTCGTGGCCTGCTCACGCTCGTCCGCAGCGGGCTCGGTAACGGCTTCGGGCGGTTCGTTCACCTGCCGTACCGTACGTGCCCGCCCTGCCCCCGCCACAACGCGGGGCCGACGACGCCCGGGCCGCCGGCAGCCGTCCGGGCCGGGCTCACGGCAGATCTTCGCCGATGTCCTCGAAGTCCGTCGCCTGCCCCTCGGGGCGCAGGGGGTCCGCGCCGACCCTGGCGAGGAGGAGATACGCCCCGTGCGGTGCGTCGCCGCTGACGACCGGTTCACCCTCGGCGCTCAATACGCCACCGGTGCCCTCCTCGTCGACCTCGAACCCCGCCGGGTCCAACCCGAGCCGCTCCGCGAGCGGTGTCACGGCGGAGAGCAGCCGGTCCCGCGCGGTTCCGTCGCCGACGGCCGCGGCGCTCGTGAGAGGGGACACGACAAGGAGATCGGCGAGGAACCCCCGGCGTACGCCGTCCGGGTGCGCGGCCTCGAACTCCATCGCCACCGGCCGGATTTGGGACACCAGGGGCAGCCAGGAGCGCAGCGCCTCGGCGGCGCAGCTCACCTGCTGGAGGTTGAGCTGGACACGGAAGACGACGTCGTCCGGGGAGAACCGCATCAGGGGGGCGCATGCCCCTTCGGAGAGTTGCGCGCCTGGGGCAGGCCCTGCCGGTACGGCGTTGACGACCGCGATACCGGCCTCGCCGTCCTCGAACAGGCGGACCAGCTCCGCCGGGTGGACCGGCCCCCCGGCGTGCTCGATCAGCAGAACGGGCTGCGGCTGCCCGTCCTGCTCGGCGGGAACGAAGTCGGTGACGGTCTCCCGGCGCAGGAGAACGACGTGCTCGCCGTCGTGAGGAGCGCGGAGGAACTCGTCGACGGCTGGGCGCAACTCGTCTCCGTACGCGTCCAGATCGCGCGTGAGGACGTCACGGTGCGTCGAAACGGTGACGGTGAGCCGGTCACCGGTCCGTCCATAAGAGGCGGCCAGGTCGTCCGGCAGCAGGTAGAAGACCCCGGCTTCCCCCTCGTGACCCCGGTCCAGCAACCGATGGACCAGGCGCTCGGCCGGGTCGGTGGACGTCCGGTCGAGATCGAGGATCACTTCCCTGGTGTCCGGATCGAGCGCGGGGACGGTGTCGATCCACATGCGGGTGCGGGTGAGGTCGTCCATGGGCAGTATCCAAGCACCATGGGCAGCATCCAAGCACGTGGGCCCGGAAGGGGATGGGGAGGATGCCTCCCGGCCCCCGCGAGCCCGGCATGATCCAAACGAGAGGCCCTAGGTGTCGGCCGGGGCCAGCCATGTGCCGATGCGGGCCAGGGCGCCGGGCCCGTAGTCGGCGGTGACATCGTCGGCGAGGTCCGCGACGGTGATCGAGCGCAGGGCTTCGCGCCAGGCGGCCTCTGCCCGGCCCATGGCGCGGTTGATGGCGCAGGGTGTGGTGCACGCCTCCGGGGGAGTGGCCATGGGCCCGCGTTGGCGGATCTCGGTGCAGACGAAAGCGGGCCCCGGGCCGTCGACCGCTTCGACGACGTCGAGCACGGTGATGAGGGAGGGCGAGCGGGTGAGGACGTATCCGCCCGCCTTGCCCTGTACCGACTGGACGAGTCCCGCCCGCGAGAGTGCCTGCAGTTGCTTGGCGAGGTAGCTGGGCGACACGTCGTGCAACTCCGCCAGCCGTGCGGCGGGGGCGGGTTCTTCGGCCGAGGTCAGCACGACGCAGCAGTGCAGTGCCCACTCGACCCCACCAGACATTTTCACTTCTTCACTCTAATCCACCGCCCCGAATACCCGGACATCAAATATCCGGGTAGCATCTCGGACAGAAGATGTCCGCGTTTGGTGGACGGGTGGCGGTGACGTACCCGGAAGCCGGACGGGGCTGGTGATCGAGGAAGGGCAGAGCCATGCACATTGCTGTCATCGGCGGAACCGGGCTGATCGGATCCCAGGTGGTACGGGATCTCGACGCGGCCGGTCACCGCGCGGTACCCCACTCCCAGTCCACCGGCGTGGACGTGATCACCGGCGAAGGCCTGGACGCCGCCCTCGTCGGTGCGGACGTGGTGGTCAACCTCACCAACTCGCCGACGTTCGACGACGCTTCGCCCGCGTTCTTCCGGACCTCGATGGACAACCTCGTCACCGCCGCCCGGAAGGCGTCCGTCGGGCACTTCGTCGTCCTGTCGATCGTCGGGGTCGACCAGGTGCCCGAACTGGACTACTACCGGGCCAAGACGCTCCAGGAGGACATCCTCAAGGCCGGCCCCGTGCCTTACTCCATCGTCCGCGCCACACAGTTCATGGAGTTCATCGACGCCGTCCTGTCCTGGACCGCCGACGACGAGACCGTCCGCCTTCCGCGTACCCGGCTCCAGCCGGTCGCCGCCGCGGACGTCGCCGCCACCGTCGCCGAGATCGCCTCCGGTGCTCCCCTGCAGCACACGCTCGACCTCGCCGGTCCCGACGCCTATCCCCTGGACGAACTGGGCCGCATCACCCTTCGGGCCAAGGGGGACGGCCGCTCCGTGACCACCGACGACACCGCGGGGATGTTCGCCGCCGTCGACGGTGACGTCCTCACTCCCAAGAGCGGCGCCCGTATCGCCCACACGCGCTACACCGACTGGCTGGCGCAGCGCTCCTGACCTGACCGGCCGCCCCGGGATCTTCTCCGGGGCGGCCGGCGGCCCGGCGCCGTACCGGACGGCCGGAGGTGTGCCGTGACGGCATGATTCCGGCCGTGCTCCCGCGAACGGTTCCGGCCGTCGGCAGCCCGGCCGGCATGCCCGCTGCGGACCGTCGGCCCCACCGTGACCGAGCGGACGCCGCGGGCTTCGAACGCGTACGAAAGACACCGGCCAGATCCATGGCCCCTGTGAGCTGGCCGGTCTACCCGTCGACCAGATAGGTGCCTGAGGCATCCAATGGTGGGAGGGCGCGGAACGACCGGCTCCGCGCACACGACCGCGTACTGCGAGGCGACCCGATCCCATGACGGAACCCATGACGGAACCCATGACGGAACCCATGACGGACCCGGCCCGACAGGACCTCGACCCCATCGCCCACGCCACCGCACCGACCCCCGCGACGCCCTTCCCCCAGGACCGCGGCTGCCCCTACCACCCGCCCGCCGGGTACGAACCCCTGCGCGCCGCCCGCCCGCTGAGCCGGGTCACCCTCTTCGACGGACGCTCGGTCTGGGCGGTCACCGGGCATGCCCTGGCCCGCCGGCTGCTGGCCGATCCCCGGCTGTCCACCGACCGTACCCACCCCGACTTCCCCGTCCCGGCCGAGCGGTTCGCGAATGTGGAGCAGCGCCGCGTCGCTCTTCTCGGCGTCGACGATCCCGAGCACAACGTCCAGCGCAGGATGCTCATCCCGAGCTTCTCCGTGAAGCGGATCGGCGCGCTGCGCCCCCGTATCCAGGAGACCGTGGACCGGCTGCTCGACGCGATGGAGCGGCAGGGGCCGCCCGCGGAGCTGGTCAGCGCCTACGCCCTGCCGGTGCCGTCGATGGTGATCTGCGCGCTGCTCGGCGTGCCGTACGCCGACCACGAATTCTTCGAGGAGTGCTCGCAACGGCTCCTGCGCGGCCCCGGCGCCGCCGACGTCAACAGGGCCCGCGACGAACTGGAGGAGTACCTGGGCGCGCTGATCGACCGCAAGCGTACGGAACCGGGGGAGGGGCTCCTCGACGAGCTGATCCACCGCGACCACCCGGACGGACCCGTCGACCGGGAGGAGCTGATCTCGTTCGCCGTGATCCTGCTCATCGCCGGACACGAGACGACGGCGAACATGATCTCGCTCGGCACGTTCACTCTGCTGCGCCACCCCGAACAGCTCGCGGCGCTGCGGGCCGGAGAGACGACGACGGCCGTGGTGGTCGAGGAACTGCTGCGGTTCCTGTCCATCGCCGAGGGCCTGCAGCGGCTGGCGACCGAGGACATGGAGGTCGCCGGGACGACGATCCGCAAGGGTGAGGGCGTGGTCTTCTCGACCTCGCTCATCAACCGCGACGCAGACGTGTTCCCCCGGGCCGAGACCCTCGACTGGGACCGCCCGGCCCGCCACCATCTCGCCTTCGGCTTCGGCGTCCACCAGTGCCTGGGCCAGAACCTGGCCCGCGCCGAGCTCGACATCGCGATGCGCTCCCTCTTCGAGCGGCTGCCGAACCTCAGGCTCGCCGTGCCCGCGCAGGAGATCCCCCACAAACCGGGGGACACGATCCAGGGCATGCTCGAACTGCCCGTGGCCTGGTGAGCGGCGTGGGCATCCAGGTCGACAAGGAACGCTGCGTGGGGGCCGGCATGTGCGCCCTGACCGCACCGGACGTGTTCACACAGGACGACGACGGCCTCAGCGAGGTGCTCCCGGGCCGGGCGGAGACGACCGGAGGACATCCGCTGGTGGCGGAGGCGATGAGGGCCTGTCCGGTGGGGGCGGTGGCGCTGGCCGCCGACTGACGGGGCAGGACGGGGGAGGGTGGGGGAGGAGCCGGGGACCGAGGCGGCAGTGAGGTCGATGGCATACCGCTTTGCGGCATTTATGATGTCTTGATGCGATCTGCTCCTTGGTGGGCTCTGCTCTCCTCCGGGTGTGCGCCCGTGCTGCTGGTCGGTTCCTGGACGATCGCGCAGCTGCGACAGGGCCAGGCGTACGACCCCGCGAAGCAGACCCTGAGTGTGCTGGCGTCCTACGGGGCCACCAGCTACTGGCTGATGACGGGGATGCTGTTGATGCTGGGGGCGTGCTACGTGGTCACGGCGCACGCGCTCCGGGCGGCGGCCTTCGCCGGGCGGGTCGCCCTGGCCGGCGGTGGACTGTGCGCCCTGGCACTGACGTTGGTGCCGGTCCCGAGGGGCGGTGGGGCCCTGGAGCACGGGGCCGTGGCCACCCTCGGCCTCGTACTGCTGGCGGTATGGCCTTGCCTGGCCGCCGTTCGCGGAGCGGGACCGGTTCCGTGGGGGCTGCGGCTGGATGTGTCGCTCACCGTGAGCGCGTTGATGGGCGCGTCCGCGTTGTGGTTCCTGGCCGAACTGCAGAGCGCGGGGGCGCCCGGCATCGCCGAGCGGGTGGTGACGTTCTGTCAGGCGCTGTGGCCCTTCCTGGTGGTCGTCTCCTGTCGGCGGGTCGCCGGCCGGCAGGAGACGACGCGGCCGCAGGGCTGAACGCCGGGCCGGTGCCCCCGGCTCAGCGGTTCTTCATGGCGAAGGGGCCCTTGTCGCCGAAGACGAGGCCGGCGAAGCGCTCGGCGATCCGCCGGTGGGTGGCGGGATCCGGGTGCAGATCGTCGGGCAGCGGCAGCTCGGCGTGGTCGGTCCCGTTGTAGAGGTCGAGGCCGTCGAGGTGGTGCAGATGGGGGTCGGTGGCGGCGCGTTCTCCGACGAGCCGGGCCAGTTCGTCCCGGATGACGGTGAGGGTCAGCTTCCCGGCGGCGGTCTCCGAGGGATCGCCGGTGGCGATGAACCGCAGCCGGCCTTCGCCCATCGCGCTGTAGTCGGTGGCGCTGGGGCCGGGGGTGTGCTCGTGGATGGGGCAGTGGATCGGCGAGACCACCAGCAGGGGAGTGGTGGGGTGCCCTTCGCGGATGGTGTCGAGGAAGCCATGGACGGCGGGGCCGAACGCACGCAGTCGCATGGCGTCGTGGTTGACGAGGTTGATGCCGATCTTGACGCTGATCAGGTCGGCGGGCGTGTCCCGCATGGCGCGGGCGGTGAAGGGGTCGAGCAGGGCGCTGCCGCTGAAACCCAGGTTGATCAGGTCGGCCCCGCCACGAGCCGCGGCCAGAGCGGGCCAGGTGCCGGTCGGGGTGGCGGCGTTGGAGCCGTGGCTGATGGAACTGCCGTGGTGCAGCCAGACCGGCCGGCCGCTGGGCCGGGGGGTGAGGAGCGGCGCGTCGGTGCGCAGGGCGACCAGCTCGGTGGTCTCGTCGTGGGGCAGCCAGATCTCGATGTCCTTCTCGCCGTCCGCCAGACCGGTGAACCGGAGGGTCTCCACGGGGCCGGGGCGGGCCCGCACGGTTCCTGACGCCAGGTCGATCGTGAGCGTGTCGCCGTCCGGCGCACTGGCCCGGCCCGCGAGGTGACCGTCGACGAGGAGCTCGTACACCCCGTCGGGACGCCGTGGAGCTCCGGGGTAGACCCTCTTGGTGGCCACCACGTCCAGCTCGACGGCGGTGGCCCGGGTACGGAAGGCCAGCCGGACCCCGGAGGGCTGCGACTCGGCCATGGCCAGCTGCCCGTCGGGTATCTGCTCCCGGGCATGGGCGGGCAACCGGTGGGGCAGTACGCCGCGTTCGGTCCGTTCCAGGTCGAGGGCGCCGCGCAGGACGTCGGGGCTGATGGGAGTGGTGGTCCAGTCGGGCAGGGCGTTCATCGTCTCGTTCTCTTCGCCGGGAAAGGGGTGGGTGGGCGGGAGGTTCGGGTCAGGCGGCGGCGGGCCAGTTGCGCAGCAGGGAGTCGAGGGCGCCAAGGATCTCGGTCCAGCTCTCCTGGGACGCGGGGGAGCTGTGGCTGAAGCCGCCGGCCGCCTCCAGCCCGACGTACCCGCTGAAGACACTGCCCAGCAGCCGCACCGCATGCGTCTGCTGGAGCTCGTCCAGGTCGTAGCCGCGCAGGATGGCCCGCATCATCTGCGAGTGCCGTACGCCGGCACTCGCGGCGGCTGCCTCCGCGTCGAGCCGGAACTGGGCTGCGGCGAACCGCCCCGGGTGCTGGACGGCGTAATCGCGGTACGCGTCGGCGAAGGCCATGAGCGCGTCCTTGCCGGCCCGCCCCGCCAGAGCAGCGGATGCCTGGTCGGCGAGCTCCTCCAGGGCGAGCAACGCGATCTTCGTCTTGAGATCGTGGGCGTTCTTGACGTGCGAGTACAGGCTCGCGGTCCTGACGCCCAGCTGCCGGGCGAGTGCCGAGGGCGTCACCTGCTCGAAGCCGATCTCGTCCGCCAGCTCGGCCCCTGCCCTCACCACGCGCTCCGCAGCCGGTCCTGCCTTGGCCATGACACCCTCCGAACACATCCCTGTGATTGCCTAAGGGAATATACATTTGCCTAATGGCTTTAGGCAAATTAGCGTGGCTGTTATGAATCCGCTGACCGAGCAAGAGATCCGCACCGCGTTCGTGAACTGCACCAAGGGCGAGGCCAAGCGCCTGAACATCCCCCGCGACCTGGCCGAGCGGCCCTGGGACGACATGGACTTCCTGGGCTGGCGTGACCCGCAGGCCCCCGACCGCGCGTACATCGTGGCCGCCTGGGACGGCCGCCCGGTCGGCGTCCAGCTGCGCTCATCGGACGCCGGTTCCTGGCAGACCCGCCGCAGCATGTGCTCGATGTGTGTGACCGTCCATACCGGAGGCGTCTCCCTGCTGGTGGCCCCCAGGTCCGGGAAGGCCGGCCAGCAGGGCAACTCCGTCGGCGCCTACATGTGCAGCGACCTCGCCTGCTCGCTCTACGTGCGCGGGAAGAAGGACGCGGGCGTCGGCGCGCGGCTCCATGAGTCGCTCACCCTGGAGGAGAAGATCCAGCGGACCGTGGCGAATCTCGCCGCGTTCATCGCCAAGGTGACCGAGTGACGTTGCCGCGATCCATCCGTGTGTATCACCTTCGGGCCTGTCGGCCCGGGGTCACCGCAGCTGCTTGAGGGCCGCTTCGACGGCGTCCGTGACGCTGTCCACGGCGCTGCCTGTCGCGTCGCCGACCCGGCCCGCGGCCGCGTGCGCCTGGTGGGTGACCGCGTCCGAGGCGTGGCCGACGGTGTGGCGGGTGCGGTAGGCGAGCGAGGGCTTGCCGTGGGTGTCGGCGGCGGCGATGAGCAGTCCGCCGAGCATGGACGCGTTCTTGAGGAACTGGATCCGCTGGGTCGCGCGCTCCTCCGGGTCCTCGATCGTCCAGAAGCGGTGGGCCGCCAGGGTCGTCGGCACCAGGGTCGCGGCGAGAGCCGCCGAGGCCAGCCGCGGCGCCCGCCCCAGGGCGAGCAGGACGCCGGCGCCGAGCTGGACCGCGCCGTTGAGGCGTACGAGGCGCTCGGGATCCTCCGGCAGCAGGGAGGTCCGCGGGGCGATCCTCGTGGAGACCGGATCGGTCACGGACTCGGCGGCGGGGACCAGGCGCGCGGGATCGCGCACCGCGCTGTATCCGCCGCTGACGAACATCGAAGCCAGCAGGGGTCGGGCGACTCTACGCAGAACTGTCATGACGGTCAGCTGCCCCGCCCGCGCGGGGGGCACACGCGCCCATGCGGGGGGTATGCCCGCCCGTGCGGGGAACGTGCGCGCTTGCGCCAGGCTTCCAGGGTCGGTCCGGTGGAGCTTTTCGCGGATGACGCCGTTCGGTGTCACGTGGTGCCAGCTTTCGCCAGACGTGGCGCCACATGGTGTCGCCCGGTGCCAATCGGTGCCAGCTAACGCCGCACGGGGCGTGCGAGCGCGCCGGGAGCCCTCGTGGCTCAGGGCTCGCTCCCCACGTTTCCCCAGCTCAACCGGGTCGGCCGAGTCGGCTCCCCGCCCTGAGCGCCATAAGGCCTTGCGTGTGGCGCCACTGTGGTGCCATCATGGCGTCATGGACCTCACCCCCTACGTTGACTCCCTCCGCCGCGAGCTCGCGGTGGCCGCCGAAGCCGGCGGCGACGAAGCCCGTGCGCTGGCGGACAGGCTCACCGCTCCTCTGGAGTCCGCGACCCGGCTGACCATGCTGCATGTCCTCTCCGCCGCGATGGACGAGGTGACGCGCGAGCTCGCCCCCGGTTCCGTCGATGTACGGCTGCGCGGACTGGACCCCGACTTCGTGGTGACCCTGCCGCATGCCGGGGACGGCGTACCCGCGGAACCGGCCGGAGTCGCCGGGCCCGCCGAGCCCGCCGAGCCCTCCAGGGGGCCGGCCGACGGTGACGAAGGCGGCACCGCCCGGGTCAATCTGCGTCTGCCGGCGCACCTCAAGGCGCGCGCCGAGGAGGCCGCGGCCGGTGAGGGGCTGTCGGTCAACGCCTGGCTGGTGCGGGCGGTGTCGGCTGCGGTGGACGGCGGCGGCGCCCGGCCCCGTACGGCGGAGAAGGCCCGGGCCGTCGGGCAGAGCTTCACCGGCTGGGTGCGCTAGCCGCGCCCTGCCCCGTACCACTTCACCCACATCACGTCCCACCAGCGGGGACGTCCCCAAGACCCACGAGGACGGGACAGCCATGCCTTCTTTCGACACTCCTGAGCCGATCTCGGTCACCGCGCATGTGGAGGCCGGTTCCGTTCAGTTCACCGCGGGCGAGGGTCCCAGCACCGTCGTGGACGTGCGGCCCCGGGACCCCGAGCGGGACCAGGACGTGCGGACGGCCGGTCAGACCGGGGTCACGTACGCGGGCGGCGTACTCGCCGTCAGGACGCCCAAGCCCGGCCTGCTCGGCCGCACCGGCACCGTCGACGTGACGGTCGAACTGCCCGCGGGCTCGCGCATCGAGGTGACCGGCGCCTGGGTCCAGGTGCTCGGCGAGGGCCGGCTCGGCGAGGTCCGTGTGAAGACCTCGTCCGGCGATGTCCGTCTCGACACGACCGGCCCGCTGAAGCTGACCGCGTCGCACGGCTCGATCACCGTGGACCGGGCCGAGGGCGCGGCCGAGATCACCACCAGCTCCGGGAGCCTGCGCGTCGGCTTCGTCGAGGGCCCCGCCGTCCTGAAGAACTCGCACGGCACCACCACGGTCGGCGTCGCACTGGGTGACTTGCGGGTGAGCGGGGCCAACGGCGACATCGACATCACACGCTCCGAGGGATCGGTCACCGCCACCACCGCCCACGGCACCCTGCGCGTCGCCGAAGTGGCCCGTGGAACCGTCCAGTTGGAGACCTCCTACGGAGCCATCGAGGTCGGCGTCCGCGAGGGCACCGCCGCCTGGCTCGACGTCAGCTCCGGCTCCGGCCAGGTGCGCAACACGCTCACCTCGTCCAAGGCCCCGGAGGAGAGCGAGGACAACGTCAGGATCCGCGCCCGCACCCGGTTCGGCAACATCGACATCCGCCGCGCCCGACCCTGACCCGGCGGGAGCCGCCCCAGGCGTACCGGCTCCCGCCACTCACCCGCTACCGACTCCGTCCGAACTCGTCCGCATCCGTCCGCACTCCTCAGGGGGGACTCATGCCCACTTCTGTCATGCCCACATCCATTCGAGGCGGCGGTCAGCTGCCGCCGGCCGCGGTCTCCGCCGTCGGTCTGCGCAAGGCGTACGGTGACCACACCGTCCTCG
The DNA here is from genome assembly GCF_014650075.1 of Streptomyces microflavus. Classification (GTDB taxonomy): domain Bacteria; phylum Actinomycetota; class Actinomycetes; order Streptomycetales; family Streptomycetaceae; genus Streptomyces; species Streptomyces microflavus. The sequence continues at coordinate 524,332 of NZ_BMUG01000005.1, forward strand.
ACGGCATCGATCTGCACATCCCGGCCGGATCGGTGTTCGCCCTGCTCGGGCCGAACGGCGCCGGCAAGACCACCGCCGTCAAGATCCTCTCCACGCTCATCACCGCCGACGGCGGCCAGGCCCAGGTCGCGGGCCACTCCATCGCCACCTCCCCGGACAGCGTGCGTGCCGCGATCGGCGTCACCGGGCAGTTCTCCGCCGTCGACGGGCTGATCACCGGCGAGGAGAACATGCTCCTCATGGCGGACCTGCACCACCTGCCCAGACGCGAAGGGCGCCGGGTCGCCGCGGAACTCCTGGAACGCTTCGGCCTCACCGACGCCGCGAGGAAGCCCGCCCAGAGCTACTCCGGCGGTATGAAGCGCCGCCTCGACATCGCCATGACCCTCGTCGGCGGTCCCAGGATCATCTTCCTCGACGAGCCGACCACCGGCCTCGACCCGCGCTCCCGGCACACCATGTGGCAGATCATCCGCGAGCTCGTCGCGGTGGGCGTCACCGTCTTCCTCACCACCCAGTACCTGGAGGAGGCCGACCAGCTCGCCGACCGCATCGCGGTGCTCGACGGCGGCAGGATCGCCGCCGAAGGCACCGCGGAGGAGCTCAAGCGGCTCATCCCCGGCGGCCACGTCCGGCTGCGCTTCTCCGACCCGGCCGCCTACCGGAGCGCCGCCGCCGCGCTCCGCGGCACCACCCGGGACGAGGAGGCGCTCGCCCTGCGGATCCCCAGCGACGGCAGCCAGCACGAGCTGTACGCCATCCTCGGCCGGCTGGACTCCGCCGGCGTCGAGGCGGACGAACTGACCGTGCACACCCCCGACCTCGACGACGTGTTCTTCGCCCTGACCGGCGCCACCGTCCCCGACCAGCCCAAGGAGACCGCCCGATGAGCTCCCTCTCCCTCGCCGTGCGCGACTCGTCCACGATGCTGCGACGCAACCTCCTGCACGCGCGGCGCTATCCGTCCCTCACCCTGAACCTGCTGCTCACGCCGATCGTGCTGCTCCTGCTCTTCGTCTACATCTTCGGCGACGCGATGAGCTCGGTCATCGGCGGCGGGGGCCCGGACCGCTCCGCGTACATCGCCTACGTCGTCCCGGGCCTGCTGCTGATGACGATCGGCAGCACCGTGGTCGGAACCGCCGTGTCCGTCTCCAACGACATGACCGAGGGCATCATCGCCCGCTTCCGTACGATGGCGATCCACCGCCCTTCGGTCCTCGTCGGGCACGTCGTCGGCAGCGTGCTCCAGTCGGTCATGAGCGTGGTCCTCGTCGGTGTCGTCGCCGTGGCCATCGGTTTCCGGTCCACGGACGCGACCGCCCTGGAGTGGCTGGCGGCCTTCGGACTCCTCGTGCTCTTCGCCACGGCGCTCACCTGGATCGCCGTCGGCATGGGCCTGGTCAGCCCGAACGCCGAGGCCGCGAGCAACAACGCGACGCCGCTGATCCTGCTGCCGCTCCTCTCCAGCGCCTTCACCCCGGTCGACTCCATGCCCGGCTGGTTCCGGCCGATCGCCGAGTACCAGCCGTTCACGCCCGCCATCGAGACCCTGCGGGGCCTGCTGCTCGGGACCGAGATCGGTCACTCCGGGTGGCTCGCCGTCGCCTGGTGCGTGGGGCTCGCGGTGGTCGGCTACCTCTGGTCGACCGCGAAGTTCGGCCGCGAAGCGAAGTGACCGCCACGGCGGCGCGGGTCGCGGGAACCGCCCTCCCTCAGGAGCGGGTGGCGGTCCCGCACCCCGCGTCGCCCTTCCGCAACGGGCCGCGCCGCGGCCCCTGTTGCCATAACACGCCGCCACAGCCAGGGAGTTCTCGAACCGGCCGGCGTCCCGTCCCACCGGCACCGGCTCCGGCCCGCTCGCACTCCCGGCGCCGACACGGGCGGGCCACGCGGGGTAACCTCCTTCCTCGGCCTCTTACGAAACGCAGGTGAGGACGGTCGCACCGGAAGCCGGGGCCCTCCACGACTTCCCACTCCCCACGACCCCGGAGACACCGCCATGCCACGCGTCCTCCTCGTCGAAGACGACCCCTCCGTACGCGAGGGCGTCGAGCTCGGGCTGCGGCGCTGCGGGCACGACGTCCTCGCCGCCGCGACCGGTGAAGCCGGTCTGGAGGCACTGTGTGCGTTCCGCCCCGACCTCCTGCTGCTCGACCTGATGCTGCCCGCCATGGACGGCGTCCAGGTGTGCTGCCGGGTACGCGAGAACAGCCAGCTGCCGATCATCATGCTGACCGCGCTCGGCGACGACGTGGACATCGTCGTCGGCCTCGACGCCGGCGCGGACGACTACATCGTCAAACCCGCCCGTACCGAGGTCATCGAGGCCCGCATACGTGCCGTGCTGCGCGGCATCGAAGCCCCGAACGACGCGAGGCCCGCCGTCGAGCACCACGGTGGACTCGACATCGACCGTGCCGGCCACACCGTCAGCAGGTCGGGCGACCCGGTCGCCCTCGCCCCCTCCGAACTGAAGCTGTTGCTGCACCTGTCCGCCGCGCCGGAACAGGTCTTCAGCCGGCAGCGGCTCCTGGCCGATGTCTGGGACCACAGCTACTACAGTGACGTCCGCCTGGTGGACGCCTGCGTGCGGCGGCTGCGCATCAAGATCGAGGACCCGTCCCGCAGCCCTCGGTACATCCAGACCGTCCGCGGCCTCGGCTACCGCTTCGGCCCGCTGTGAGGATGCCGACAGCGGCCTCGGCGTTCGGTCTGCGCACCCGCCTGGTGCTCGCGTTCCTGCTGGTGGCCGCGGTCAGCGCCGTCACGACCGCCGCGCTGACCTATCGGGAGGCACGCAGCGCGGTCCTCGTACGCGCGCAGGACACCGCCGTCGCCTCCTTCCGCGAGGAGGCCGAACGGTTCGTCCCCAGCCTGCCCCTGGACCCCGAATCCCTCCGGTGGAACCTCTACGACATCGCGGCGCGCGCCAAACCCCACCCATGGATCGTCTTCGCCGAGTACGGCTCGCTGCGCGCCTCCTCGGGCGACCGGCCCGTCTCCGGCGTACTCACCGCGGAGCTGCGCCGCACCGCGCACACCTCGCCGCACGGCACCTTCGAGCGGGTCGTCAAGGACGGGAAGGCGTATCTGACCATCGGGATGCCCGTGATGACCCGGGTCGTCGCCGGCGGCCGCGCGGTACCCAGCGGCCTGGTCCTCTTCGCCGTGATGCCCATGACGAACGAGGAGGTGGACATCGACGCCCTGGTGACCGCCGCCCGCGACGGCGCACTGCCCGGACTCGCCGTCGCCCTGGTGCCCGCACTGCTCGCGGCCCGCAGCGTCCTGCGCCCCGTCCGTGAACTGCGGCGTGCCGCGCACTCCATGGGCGGCGGGCAGCTCGACACCCGGATCGCCGTACGCGGCCGCGACGAAATGGCCGCCCTGGCCAGCACGTTCAACGAGTCGGCGGCCCGCCTCGAACACTCCGTACAGGAGCTGCAGGACGCCGGGACGCGGGCACGCCGCTTCGCCTCGGACGTCTCGCACGAGTTGCGCACCCCGCTCGCCGGCATGCTCGCCGTCACGGACGTCCTGGACGAGGACGCCGGGACCCTCGACCCGGACACCGCACGGGCGGTGCGCCTGATCAGCGCCGAGACCGGCAAACTCGCCATGCTGGTGGAGGACCTGATGGAGATATCCCGCTTCGACGCCCGGGCGGTGTCTCTCGTCACCGACGAGGTCGACGCGGCCGAGGCCGTGCGCAGCACCCTCTCCGGCAGACAGTGGCTCGACCGGATCCGTACGGAGCTGCCCGAGGGCTTCCGTATCCGCCTCGACCCGCGCCGCTTCGACGTCATCGTGGCCAACCTGGTCGGCAACGCCCTGCGGCACGGTGCCGAACCGGTCACCGTACGGCTGTCGAAACGCGGCGGTGCGCTGATCGTCGAGGTGCACGACAACGGCCCCGGGATCGCACCGGACGCGCTGCCGCACATCTTCGACCGCTTCTACAAGGCGGACGCCGCACGTGCCCGCTCGTCGGGCAGCGGCCTCGGGCTCGCGATCACCGAGGAGAACGTACGGCTGCACGGCGGCACGATCCACGCGCGGAACGCCCCCGGAGGCGGCGCGCTGTTCACGGTGGAGCTGCCCTTCGAAGGGCCCGCGTCGGCGTCCGGCGCGCCGGACGGCCCGTTGCCCGCGCAAGCCTCGGAACCGCCGGACAGCCGCGACGGAAATGGGGCCACGGCATGAGGGAGCTGACGTTCCGTCCCCGCAGGACGGCCCGGCTCGCCGCGCTGCTGGCGCTCGCCGGAGCCCCGCTCACCGGCTGCGGTATCCAGGAGACAGCCGTGGTCGAGGCCGGCCGCCCGGTCGTCGCCGATCTGCTTCCGCCGCGTGAGGGACGTGTGCTGCTCTTCTTCATCTCCCCGGATGGCGAACTGCTGCCTGTGCCACGGATCGTTGAACGACCGTGGCTCAGCGGCACCGCCGGACCTGACGGCTCGTCCGCCGGCTCCGACGTGGTGCGCGGAGAGGACGGACGCGGCGGTACGCCCCTGACGGGGGAGGAGATGAGCGAGCCCCTGCCACCCCTCGCGGCCGTCACCGCTCTGCTCGCCGGGCCGGACAAGGCCGAACGGCGGGCCGGGTTCCGTAACGCCCCCTCGCTGCCCCGTACGGCATCCGCCGACCGGATCGTGACGGGTGGCCCCACCGTCGAGGTGAACCTCAAGCTGAGGGTGACACGGCTGACCGCGCGCGCCCGCGACCAGCTCGTCTGCACGGCCGCGTACGCGGCACATGCGCAGGGGGCCGTGTCCGTGAGCCTGGTGGGGCAGGACGGACGTCTCGCCCCGGCGGAGTGCCCCGTTCGAGCGGTCCGGGTGCCGGCCCGCTGAGCCGTTGTCCGGATGCCGGCCCGCCGAGCCGTGGCGGAGGGCGCGCGCACGGCCGAGCGGCGGCCGGGGAGACCGGCCGCCGCCACGGCCCGCCGGAACGTCCGTTCCGGCGGGCCGCTCTCCTTGAACTCACCCGGGCGGGAGACCCGCCCGGGTGAGCCTCACCTGCCGAAGAAGGCGTTGTGGACCGTGACCGCCGACTCGTTGCCGCTCTTGTCGGTGACGACGGCCTTCAGAGAGACCGCCCTGCCCTTCTCCGGTCCGCGCACCGTGATCTTCCCGGCCACGACCGGGGCGGGCAGCCACTGCGCGTCGTCGTACGACACCAGCACCCGCAGCGTCTTGAGATTGGCGCCGGCCGCCGCACCCTGCACCTCGACGGGAACGGTCTGCTTGCCGCCCGCCGGGACGGTGGAGTCCAGCGCGAGCTGCGGCAGGAAACGGACCGTGGAGACCGGGAGCATCGCCGGGCTCTCGGTGCGGGCCGAGGTGAAGGTCCACGAGGCGTCGATCCGGGTCCCGGCGCGGTTGACCGCGGGGTTCCGCTCGATCGTGGTCTCCACCTTGTACGCGGCGGATTTGGCCGGCAGCGCGAAGGGCTGCTGGTCGATGGCGGCGTCCTCCCGCAGATACAGCTGCCCGTTGCGGTGGATGGTGGTGCTCGCCTTCGTGTACTCGGCGAATCCGGAGTGCCCTGCCCCGTCACTGACCAGCGGGAACGCGCCGTAGATGTCGTCCCCGTCGCGTACGATCCCGTCGTCCGCCTTCATCCGCGGGCCCAGCACACCGACGTTGAAGGTCTCGGTGTACGTCGCCCCCGCCGAGAACTGCCGGTACCCGCCGAGCTCGTACGCCGAGTCGAGGCCCCGGTAGCCCGTCGGGTCCGCCTCGCCCAGGAGACCCGCGACGATGTTCCAGGTGGCCCCGCCCGCCGTGGACAGGTACACATTCCGCGTCTCCGGCGCCGGGCGTACGGTGTAGAGCGCGTCGACGCCGCCTCCGTGCTCCAGCATGCCGTGCGCCGCGAGGACACCGTCGGCACCGGGCACGGACGAGCCGATCCTCGCCTTCACCAGGGCCATGTTCTTCGTCGTGTAGGTCCGGCTGAAGCCGGTGGCCAGCTCCCGCACCGGGCCGCCGGTGAGCATGTTGTACTCGTTGCCGTTCCGCTCCCAGTGGGCGGACCACTGCTGGGCGAGGACACCCTCGGCCATCCGCGAACCCTGGTACGCGGTACGGAGGTTGTCGAAGCTGCTGTACTCGCGCCCCTCGATGATGAACGTCTCGGGTGTGCTCAGCGTGTACATCATTCCGGCGCGCGTGGAGCGTGCGGCCGCGTCCGGCACCTTGACCGTCACGGGCCGGGTGGTCCGGGCGTCGAGGGTGACCGTGGTGGGCCCGGTGACCGAGAGCTCGGGATTGTTGATCAGATCGGCGCCCTTGCGCGGGTCCGCCGGGTCGACCAGCATGTCGGCGGCGAGGCTGTACGTACCGCGCGGCAGCCGGACCGTGGTGGTGCCCGACGACAGATCGGGGAAGAACCGCAGGCCCGAGGCGGACTCGCGGTAGCCCTTCAGGTCGGCCTCCCAGGCGGTGCTGGGAGCACCGTCCCGTCCCAGGGTCTTGAAGGTGACGTCGTACGACTCGCTCTCACGCTCCACCGCAGCCGGGGTGCGCACGCTCACACCGTCTCCGGACGCGACGACCGTGGCCGAGTACGAACCGTCGACCGTCCCGCCGAGCCGGGTGTCGGCCGTCAGGTTCACGGCAGCGGTGCCGCCCGCCGGGACCGTGACCCGCTGCGCGTCGAGGGTGAAGAACCCGGCCGGCGCGGGCTGCCCGTCGCCGCCGGTGGGCGCCGCGAGCGACAGGTCCAGCGTCACGTCGGCGGTGCCGCTGTTGCGGTACGTCACCTTCTTGGTGACGGGTGTGTCGTCGGTGTGGGGCCACTGCTGGGTGGCCAGACCGACCGAGACCGGTTCGGAGACCAGTGTCCGGTCGATCGCCTTGTCGACGGCGAGCCGCCCCGCGCCCTGCTGGAAGACCGAGTGGGAACCGCCCTCGGCCGAGCCGGTCAGGACGGCCTTGATCTGGGCGCCCGTCCAGGCGGGGTTCTTCTGCTTGAGGATCGCCGCCGCGCCCGCGACGTGCGGGGTGGCCATCGAGGTGCCGTCCTTGGTGGTGTACCCGGGCGGGTTCTGCCCCCCGGTGCCCACCGCCGCGGCCGCCGTGATCGCCACGCCCGGCGCGGTGATGTCGGGCTTGACGGCACCGTCCCCGGTGCGGGGCCCGACGCCGGAGAAGTCGGCGATCAGGTCGTCGTCGTCGACGGCGCCGACCGTCAGGGCCGCGTCGGCGCTGCCCGGTGATGCGACCGTGCCCCGCCCGGGCCCGCTGTTGCCCGCGGCTATCGCGAACAGGACGCCCTTCTCCGCGGAGACCTTGTTGACCTGGGCCTCCATCGGGTCGATCCCCGGGGTGTCGGGGCCGCCCAGACTCATGTTGATGACGTCGGCGCCCTGGGCGACAGCCCAGTCGACCCCCGCGATGATGCCGGAGTCGTCACCCACCCCACGGTCGTCCAGAACCTTGGCGCTGATCAGCTGGGCCCCGGGCGCCACGCCCTTGAACCGGGCGTCCTTCGCCCCGGTGCCGGCCGCGATGGAGGCCACGTGGGTGCCGTGCCCGACCCGGTCCAGGGCGTCGGGGGAGCCGCTGAAGTTCCGCTCGGCCACCACCCGGCCCGTCAGATCCGGGTGGGTGGCGTCGATCCCGGTGTCCACGACGGCGATCTTCGTACCGGTGCCGTCGTACGAGCGGGCCCAGGCGGCCGGGGCGCCGATCTGCCCGGTGCTGCGGTCGAGCGACGCCTTACGGGTGCCGTCCAGCCAGATGTGCGCGATGCCGGAGGTCGTGGCCGCCGACCCGTCACCCCGCTGACGGGTCAGCGCATCCCACAGCGACCCCGTGCTGTCCGTGGCTGCGGCGCTGGTGACCGCATCGGCGTCGAGCGCCGACAGGGTCCGGCGTACGGTGGTGCCGTCGGAGGCCCGTACCTCGGCGCGGGCGGACCCGGCCGCCGATCCCCGGTAGCCGACGATCACCTTGAGCCCGGCCCGGTGGGCCTTGCGGCTCTCCGCCGCGGCGAGTCCGGTGATGTCGAACAGCCGCTGGTCCAGCTTTCCGTCGGCGATGAGCCGTCTGGCGTCCCGCGGCACCACATACGTACGGCCGTTCTGGGTGTGCGTGAAGAAGGGCATGTCCTCCCGGCCCTTCGCCCGCTCGATACCGCCGGCCCGGCCGCGGGAGTCCACGAGGACCCGGTCACCGGTGATCAGGGTGACGGTGTGCACGGTCCTGCCGGCCGCCCCCAGGCCCTTGGTGGTGACGGGGAGAGCCGTGTCCGGGCCGCTGGTGTCCGCCGCTGCCGGACCTGTTATGCACGCCGTCAGCACGACGGCGGCCGCAGCGACGACGGCGTACGCCTTCTTTGATCGTTTACGCAAGATTGCCCCTGCTCAGGAGTGGATCGGGCGGGCGAAGGCCCAGCCCGCGCGGGGCCTGTTCGATTGCGCCCGGCCCCGGGGCTCTGAAGTATGCCGAGGTCGTTCGAACCCACTCAATGATCGTTGTGTAACAGCCGATCGGAGCGATGGGGCTTACGGGAGGGGCGACGGAAAGGCCCGTGCACGCACCCGTACATGGACGCGCCCGGGACCGTGTTCGCGGTCCCGGGCGCGTATGCGGTGCGTCCCGCGGTCAGCCCGTGCGGGGGCCGTTCACCGTGGGGGCGGTGGGGCTGTTCAGGCGAGCGTCCACTTCTGGTTGGCGGCCCCGGTGCAGGTCCACAGCTGGGCGCGGGTGCCGTTGGCCGAGGAGCTGCCGGTGGCGTCCACGCACTTGTCCGCCTGTGGGTTGACGATGTCGCGGGCGCCGGTGACGGTCCATCGCTGGTTCGGGCCGGCACTGCAGTCCCAGAGCTGGAGCTGTGCCCCGTTCGCGGTGCTGTTGCCGGTCACGTCGAGGCACTTGCCGAGGGCCCGGACGGTGCCGTCGGAGCGTACGTCCCACTGCTGGGCCGCGGTGCCGTTGCAGTCGTAGAGCTGCACGGCGGTGCCGTTGGCGGAGCTGGCGCCCGCCACGTCGAGGCACTTCCCGCCGATGCCCCGGATGGTCCGGCCGGCCGGCGGGTTGGTGCCGCCGTCGGTGCTCACGCGCACGTAGTCCACGACGAGCTGCTGCGGGAAACGGGTGGAACCGTCGGGGTCGCCGGGCCAGTAGCCGCCGACCGCGAGGTTCAGGATCATGAAGAAGGGCTTGTTGAAGACCCACTGCCGGCCGCCGAGGTCGGCGGGGGTGCGGGTCTGGTAGACGTTCCCGTCCACCGACCATCTGATGGAGTTGGGGCTCCAGTCGATGGCGAAGGTGTGGAAGTTGTCCGCGAAGGCCGCGCCGCCCGGCAGGGTGTATCCCGCGCCGATACCGCCGGAGCCGGAGTAGCCCGGCCCGTGGAGCGTGCCGTGCACGGTGCCCGGTTCGAAGCCGACGTTCTCCATGATGTCGATCTCGCCCGCGGCGGGCCAGCCGATGTTGCCCATGTCGTTGCCGAGCATCCAGAAGGCGGGCCAGATGCCCTGGCCGCGCGGGAGCTTCATGCGGGCCTCGACGCGCCCGTACTGGGTGGTGAACTTCCCGGCCGTGTTGAGCCGGGCCGAGGTGTACTCGCACCGGCCGTACCAGCAGTTGTAGTTGGCCGGGTTCTCCCTCTTCGCCGTGATGACGAGATTGCCCTGACCGTCGAGCGCGGCGTTGTTCGTGCCCGAGGTGTAGTACTGCCGCTCGTGGTTGTTGACGTTGTCGCCGGTCTCCAGCTGCCACCTGGAGCCGTTGACGCCGGAACCGGCGGGTCCGTCGAAGTTCTCGTCGAAGGTCACTGCGAGGGGGGTGGCATCGGCGGAGACCGGGGCCGGGGCGGGGGCGGCCTGCACGGCGGTCGGGCTGAGGGAGGCGAGGCCGAGAACGGCGGCTGCCGCCAGCCAGGTCAGGGATCTGTGGCGCCAAGGCGTGCGCACGGGGCATCACATCGCTTTCGTGGGGGTGTGGGGAGAAGAGCGGGGGCCAGACGGACTGACGCGTGCATGACATGGCGGAGTGCGCCAACAGTCACGTACGAACACGAAATGAAGTGATCCGGGGGTCCCGGGGGGAAGCGGTGTTCAACAGTTGGCGATAACGATTTAAGGAGCGCGCCGGAGGTCCGTCAAGGTGTTCGTCTGGACCAATTCCCTTCACCGCAGGTCAGGTTGGCGTTCCACCGGACGGTACGGGGGCGGCTCCACGGCCGACGGTCGTGCCGGAGCCATGGCTTCGGGAGCAGCCGCACCGGCCCCGTCTGCGGAGCTCGACCTGAAGCCCAACCAGCAACTTTGTCCCCCCAGTAGAGAAAGATGAGGCCAGGTACGTCAAAGGGCTTTCTGGTCCGCGAAAAAGCCATTACCTTCCTGCTCTGTACCGAACGGCAAAGGACCGGGTGCCCCTCCCTCCCCCCCGGGGACACCCATGTCCGCGGCGCGACGGCGCGCGCCTGTGCTCCAGACCTCACCCCGTCATCACACGGAGGATGCGCGTGCACAGGAGACTCACCAGACCCCTCGCGGCGCTCGCCTGCACCTTGCTCGCCGCCGCGGGCGCCCTGACCGCCCAGCAGAGACCCGCCGCAGCGGCCCCCGAACCCGTGGCAAGCGCCGCGGCCGACGAGTTCCAGCAGGTCACCCTCGCCAAGGGGGTGGCCGAGACCGGCGAGCCCATGACCCTCGCCGTCCTGCCCGACCGCTCCGTCCTGCACACCTCACGGGACGGCACCCTCCGCCTCACCGACGCCGCCGGCACCACCAAGGTCGCCGGGAAACTCGACGTCTACTCGCACGACGAAGAGGGCCTCCAAGGCGTGGGCGTGGACCCCGGCTTCACCACCAACCGCTTCGTCTACCTCTACTACGCACCGAAGCTGACCACCCCCGCCGGCGACGCACCCGCCACCGGCTCCGCGACGGACTTCGCCCCCTTCGACGGAGTCAACCGGCTGTCGCGGTTCTCCCTCAGGACCGACGGCACACTCGACACCGCCAGCGAGAAGAAGGTCCTCGACGTCCCCGCGAGCCGCGGACTGTGCTGCCACGTCGGCGGTGACATCGACTTCGACGCCCAGGGCAACCTGTACCTCTCCACCGGAGACGACAGCAACCCCTTCGCGTCCGACGGCTACACCCCCATCGACGAGCGCGCCGACCGCAACCCCGCGTACGACGCCCAGCGCTCCTCCGGCAACACCAACGACCTGCGCGGCAAGGTGCTGCGGATCAAGGTCGGCGCCGACGGAAGCTACACCATCCCCTCCGGCAACCTCTTCGCGCCCGGAACCGCGAGGACCAGGCCGGAGATCTACGCCATGGGCTTCCGCAACCCCTTCCGGATGAGCGTCGACAAGCCCACCGGCACCGTCTACCTCGGCGACTACGGCCCCGACGCGGGCACGGCCAACGCCGGACGCGGACCCGCCGGACAGGTCGAGTTCAACCGGATCACCAAGGCCGGCAACTACGGGTGGCCCTACTGCGTCGGCAACAACACCCCCTACGTGGACTACAACTTCGCCACCTCCACATCGGGCGCCGCCTTCTCCTGCACCGCACCGAAGAACACCTCGCCGAACAACACCGGCCTGACCGACCTGCCCCCGGCCCAGCCCGCCTGGATACCGTACGACGGGGGTTCCGTCCCCGAATTCGGCGGCGGCTCCGAGTCACCCATGGGCGGGCCCGTCTACCGCTACGACGCGGCCTCGGCCTCCACGGTCAAGTTCCCGCAGAGCTTCGACGGCGACTACTTCGCCGGCGAGTTCGGCCGCCGGTGGATCAAGCGCATCGAGCAGGGCTCCGACGGCGCCGTGCAGTCGATCAACGCGTTCCCCTGGCAGGGCACCCAGGTCATGGACATGGCCTTCGGCCCGGACGGCGCGCTGTACGTCCTCGACTACGGCACCGGCTACTTCAACGGGGACGCCAACAGTGCGGTCTACCGCATGGAGTACGTCACAGACGGCCGCGCCCCGCTCGCCAAGGCCACCGCCAACCGCACCTCGGGCCAGGCGCCCCTCGCGGTGGCGTTCTCCTCGGCCGGGACCTCCGACCCCGACGGCGACCCGCTCACGTACGCCTGGAAGTTCGGTGACGGGGCCACCTCCACCGCCGCGAACCCCTCGCACACCTACACCGCCAACGGCCGCTACACCGCCGAACTGACCGTCTCCGACGGCACCGGCAACACCGCCACCGCCTCCGTCGTCATCACCGTCGGCAACACCGCGCCCACCGTCACCCTCAACCTGCCCGCCGACGGCTCCATCATCGACCCGGGCGCCGCCGTACCCTTCACGGTCACCGTCACCGACCCCGAGGACGGCACGATCGACTGCTCGAAGGTGAAGGTCACCTTCATCATCGGCCACGACAGCCACGGCCACCCGCAGACCTCCGCCACCGGCTGCTCCGGCACCGTGCAGACCATCGCCGACGGAGAGCACGACCCCAACGCGAACATCTTCGGCGTCTGGGACGCCGAGTACACCGACAAGGGCGCCAATGGGCAGCCCGCCCTGACCACGCACGACCAGAACGTCAGCCAGGGCAGCAAGCGGCAGGCCGAGCACTTCGGCGGCTCCGCCGGCATCCAGATCGTCGACAAGGCCACGGCGAACGGCGGCAAGACCGTCGGCTACATCGACAACAACGACTGGATCTCCTTCACCCCGTACATGCTCGGCAACGCCACCAAGCTGACCGCCCGGGTCTCCTCCGGCGGCGCCGGAGGCACGCTGGAGGCACGGGCCGGCTCGCCCACCGGCACCCTGCTCGGCTCGGCCGCGGTCCCCGTCACCGGCGGCTGGGACACCTTCCGGGACGTGAGCGCGGACCTGACCAACCGCCCGGCAGGCACCACCACCCTGTACCTGGTCTTCAAGGGCGGCAGCGGCTCCCTCTTCGACCTCGACGACTTCACCTTCACCACCGGCGGGGCCACCGCGCCCGGTGGTGAGCTCAAGGGCATCGGCGGCAAGTGCGCGGAGGCCGCGGGCGGAGCGAGCGCCGACGGGACACAGATCCAGCTGTGGACCTGCAACCAGAGCGCCGCGCAGAAGTGGACGGCGGGCACCGACGACACGCTGCGGGCGCTCGGCAAGTGCCTGGACATCAGCGGTGCCGGTACGGCCGACGGTACGAAGATCCAGCTGTACGGGTGCAACGGCACGGGCGCCCAGAAGTGGGTGGCACAGGCCGACGGAACGTTGAAGAACCCGGTGTCCGGCAAGTGCCTGGACGCTTCCGGAGCCGCCTCGGCGGACGGCACCAAGCTCCACCTGTGGACCTGCCACACCGGCGCCAACCAGAAGTGGACCCTGACATGAGCCGACGACTCACCCGTCTCGCCAGCTGGGCCGCCTGCGGCCTGCTCGGCGCCGCCGTCCTGCCCACGGCGGTCTCCACCGCCTCCGAACCGGCCCCGGCCGCCCCCGTCCGTGCGGCGGCGGTCGCCGCCGACCCCGCGTACGACGTGCTGGTCTTCTCCAAGACCGCCGGCTTCCGCCACTCCTCCATCGACGAAGGCATCACCGCCCTGCGCCAACTGGGCACCGCCAACAACTTCACCGTCACCGCCACCGAGGACGCCGCCGCCTTCACCCCCGCCAACCTCAGCGGCTACGAGGCCGTCGTCTTCCTCTCCACCACCGGAGACGTTCTCAACTCCGCCCAGCAGACCGCCTTCGAGGGGTACATCCAGTCGGGCGGCGGTTACGTCGGCATCCACGCGGCGGCCGACACCGAGTACGACTGGACCTGGTACAGCGGCCTGGCCGGTGCCCTGTTCAAGTCCCACCCGCACATCCAGCCGGCCACCGTGAAGGTGGAGGACCGCGCCCACGACGCCACCGCCCACCTCGGCTCCACCTGGCAGCGGACCGACGAGTGGTACGACTACCGCACCAACCCCCGCACGTCGGCCCACGTCCTGGCCTCGCTCGACGAGTCCACCTACACCGGCGGCACCATGGGCGGCGACCACCCCATCGCCTGGTGCAAGGACTACGAAGGAGGGCGCGCCTTCTACACCGGCGGCGGCCACACCGAGGACTCCTACGCCGACCCCGTCTTCCGCCGTCATCTGCTCGGCGGCATCCGCTGGGCCGCGGAGATGACGGAGGCCGACTGCCGCCCGGAGACCGGCTACACCACCCTGTTCGGCACCTCCGGGACCACCGGCTGGAAGCAGGCCGGTCCGGGCTCCTTCGCCAACGCCGACAACACCCTGACCTCCCGGGGCGGCCTCGGCCTGTTCTGGTACCAGGCGAAGGAGTACAAGTCCTACTCCCTGAAGCTCGACTGGCGCCAGGCCGGTGACGACAACTCCGGTGTCTTCGTGGGCTTCCCGGCCTCCGACGACCCGTGGTCGGCCGTCAACAACGGGTACGAGATCCAGATCGACGCCACCGACACCCCCGACCGCACCACCGGCTCCGTCTACGGGTTCAAGTCCGCCGACCTCGCCGCCCGGGACGCGGCCCTCAACCCGCCGGGGGAGTGGAACACGTACGAGATCCGGGTCGAGGGCGAGCGCCTGCAACTCTTCCTCAACGGCCGCAGGATCAACGACTTCACCAACACCGACCCCGCCCGCAGCCTCCAGCAGGGGCACATCGGCCTGCAGAACCACGGCGAGGGCGACGACGTGTCCTTCCGCAACATCCGCATCAAGGAGCTCGGCGGCGCGACCGGACCCCGGGAAGGCGCTGTCACCGGCATCGGCGGCAAGTGCGTCGACGTCGCAGGCGGGTCGAGCGCCGACGGCACACAGATCCAGTTGTGGACGTGCAACCAGTCGGCCGGCCAGAAGTGGACGGTCGGCACGGACGACACGCTGCGGGCGCTCGGCAAGTGCCTGGACATCAGCGGCGCGGGCACGGCCGACGGCACGAAGATCCAGCTGTACGGGTGCAACGGCACGGGCGCCCAGAAGTGGGCGCCGCAGGCCGACGGAACGTTGAAGAACCCGGCGTCGGGCAAGTGCCTGGACGCCTCCGGGGTCTCCTCGGCGGACGGCACCAAGCTCCACCTGTGGACCTGCCACACCGGTGCCAACCAGAAGTGGGCGCTCCCCGGCTGAGCGGCCCTCCCGACTCCGGGGCCGCCGCGGGAGGCGGTGACCCCGGGACCGGCCGCCACACGGGGCCGGTGACGGCGGCGGGGCGCAACGCCGAAACGCACCGCCGCCGTTCTTCGACCGCCGGGCCCGGCTCCCTGCCGTGCACGCGCTCGTCAGACGCCGACGGGCACTTCGATCACGAAGTGGCCGTCGGCGTCCGGCTGCGCGGCGGCGTACGCACCCATCCGGGTGGCCAGGCAGCCCACCACACGTCTGGTGAGGGGTTCGTCCGGATCTGCCGTCCCCTCCGGAGGCAGCAGGGTTTCGGCCTCGGACGGCGGACTGCCACCGAGATAACGGGCAGTGTCCCTGTTGACGACCCAACAGGCCACCGAGACCCTCGCCACTCCCGGCCGGGTGCGCTTGGCCCGGATGTGGGCGTACATGCTGAAGTCGTCCCCACCGAGAGAGACGGTGGTGCTGAACTCGCCGCCACGGGGAAACCTGCCCAGCAACTCGGCCACGGCGGGTTCCACCACCGCTCGCGCCATGGGCTCCGCGTACACCATGATGCCTTCCCTTCAAGAGATGAGCCCAGGGCGGAACGCCCGGCCCGCCTCCATGTTCCTCCCATCTCCCTTGTGAATTAAATGAGTTGAGCCACGCTCGTTGACAGCTCCCCCTCCCGGCAGGACTCTTGAGAGCGCTCTCAAGAGTGATGTGCACACCGTTCCACCCCCGGATCCGACCGAAGGAGGACGAGCATGCCCGCTCCATGGAAAGGCCTCGCTTCACTGACCGCCGCGCTGGCTCTGGCGGCAGGTCTGACCACCGCCGTAGCCCCGACCGCAGCCGAGGCCGCGGTGCCCGCGACCATCCCGCTGACCATCAAGAACGACTCGGCCCGCGGCGACCAGATCTACATCTACAACCTGGGAACGGAGCTCTCCACCGGCCGGCAGGGCTGGGCCGACGCGAACGGCACGTTCCACCCCTGGCCGGCCGGAGGCAACCCCCCGACCCCGGCGCCGGACGCGTCGATCGCCGGGCCGCGCAACGGACAGTCCCTGACGATCCGGATGCCGAAATTCTCCGGCCGCGTCTACTTCTCGTACGGCCAGAAGCTCGTCTTCAAGGTCACCACCGGTGGACTCGTCCAGCCCGCCGTCCAGAACCCGAGCGACCCGAACAGGAACATCCTGTTCAACTGGACCGAGTACACCCTCAACGACGCCGGCCTGTGGATCAACAGCACCCAGGTCGACATGTTCTCCGCCCCGTACTCCGTCGGAGTCAAGACCCCCGGCGGAAGCGTCAAGAACACCGGCCGGCTCAAGGCGGGCGGCTACAACGCCGTCCTCAACTCCCTCAGGAACCAGCCCGGCGGCTGGTCCGGCCTCCTCCAGACCCGGTCCGACGGAACCGTCCTGCGCGCTCTCTCGCCCGGCCACGGCGTCGGTGCCGGCACCCTCCCGGCCGGCATCCTGAACGACTACGTCAACCGGGTCTGGAGCCGCTACAGCAGCTCCGTCCTGACGGTGACCCCGTTCGCGCACGAGCCGAACACCAAGTACTTCGGCCGGGTCTCCGGGAACACCATGAACTTCACCAACAGCGCGGGCGCGTTCGTCACCTCGTTCCAGAAGCCGGACTCGGACAGCATCTTCGGCTGCTACAAGCACCTCGACGCCCCCAACGACCTGGTACGTGGCCCGATCTCCCGCACGCTGTGCGCGGGCTTCAACCGCTCCACCCTGCTGACCAGCGCGAACCAGCCGGACAACAACGCGGCGAACTTCTACCGGGACGCCGTGACCAACCACTACTCCCGCCTCATCCACGCACAGATGGTGGACGGCAAGGCGTACGGCTTCGCCTTCGACGACGTGGGCGCCCATGAGTCGCTCGTCCACGACGGCAACCCGCAGGAAGCGTTCATCACGCTCGACCGGTTCAGCTGACCGTCTGCTCCTCCCCGGCCGCAGGGGCCCACGGCCGTGATCCCGTACGCACCGGCCGTCGGCTCCTGAGGCATTCCCCGCCCTTTTGCCCTCCGCTCCCTCCGTTCCCCGGCACGGACCGCTGCGAAAGGGCGGTCGACGGTCACGCTCCGCTGGTGTCCGGCCAAGAGATGATCAAGGCGTGACCAAGTCTTGTCATGTATGAAGCTCCGTCAGTCATGTGGGAGTTAGCGTCCGGGCGTGAAGACGACCCGACATGCCCAGACGTCGACGGCGCCCACCCGCCGCACGCTGCTCCGCGCCTCCGCCGCCACCGCGGCAGGCGGTGTACTCGTAGCCGGTGCTTCGCCCGTGGGAGCCGTCACCCGGACCCGGGCAGTACCTTCGACGCGACCAGGCACTCCCGCAGCCGCCCTGGCCGCGCTCTCCACGGGCAACCGCCGGTGGCGTACCTTCCATCAGCAGCACCCCCACGAGTCCTCCTCGGTGCGCCACTCGCTGGTGTCCGGACAGACGCCCTTCGCCCTGATACTCGGCTGCATCGACTCCCGTGTGCCGCCGGAGCTGGTCTTCGACCAGGGGCTGGGCGACCTCATGACCGTGCGCTCGGCCGGTGAGGTGCTGGACGAGGCGGTGCTCGGAAGCATCGCCTACGGCGTGCTGGAGCTGGGCATCCCGCTGGTCGTGGTCCTGGGCCACCAGGCGTGCGGTGCGGTCGCCGCGGCCGTGCACGCGGAGGAGACCGGGGAGCACCTGCCCGCTCACATCCAGTACGTGGCCGACCAGATCAAGCCCGCGATCGTCCACTCGCAGCACGGCGACGCACGTGTGGACGCCACCGTCAGCGCACAGGTCCGGCTGGTCAGGTCCCGGCTGGCCCGCGAGAGAGACCTCGCGGCCAAGGTGGCCGCCGGAGAGCTGGAGATCGTGGGCGCGCGCTACGAACTGAGCACCCAGCTGGTCCACCGCATCAGCTGACCGCCGCAGGGGGGCGAGCCCTTCGGCGTCGCGTGGCGGGCGACGCAGAAGGGCTCATCTCAGGACTTCACGAGCTTTGCCCTGGGCTCAGGACTTCGCGAGCTCTGCCCCGGGCTCAGGACTTCACCAGCTCTGCTTCCGGCCGCTGTTCGGGGATCGCCTGGTTCAGCCGCTCGCCCTCGATGTCGAGGTCGGGCAGGACCCGGTCGACGGGGCGGGGCAGCCACCAGGCGGCGCGGCCCAGAAGATGCATGACCGCGGGCACCAGGGCCATACGGACGACGAAGGCGTCGATGAGTACGCCGATGGCGAGGGCGAACCCGATGGACTTGATGACGGGGTCGTGCATGAACACGAATCCGCCGAAGACGGCGGTCATGATGATCGCCGCGGCGGTGACCACCCGGGCGTTGTGGCCGACGCCGCTGATGACGGCCTGGCGCGCCTCGGTCCCGTGGACGAAGTCCTCCCGCATCCGCGAGACGAGGAAGACCTCGTAGTCCATGGCCAGACCGAAGAGGATCCCGATCAGGAGGATGGGCAGGAAGCTCACCAGCGGCCCGGGGGTGTCGAGGCCGACCAGCTGCGACAGATGCCCTTCCTGGAAGATCGCGACGGTGATGCCGAACGTGGCACCGATGGTGAGCAGGAATCCCAGGGCGGCCTTCAGCGGCACCAGGACCGACCGGAAGACGAGCATCAGCAGCAGCACCGACAGTCCCACGACGAGCAGGAGATACACCGGCAGGGCGGCGGCAAGCTTCTCCGACACGTCGATGCCGACCGCGGTCACCCCGGTCAGCGCGATGTCGGCGCCCTGCACGCCCGCCACCCGGTCGCTGCGGCGGTGGGCCCCGTCTTGGGGATCACGGCCAGCAGGGCGGTCGTGCCCCGCTCGTTGAGCTGCGGGGCGGCGACGGCCAGGACGCCGTCGGTGTCCGAGATCAGCGCGGTGGCCTCCTTGGCCGCCTGTGCGGTCGCCTGTGCGTCGGCCGCCGAGACGACGGCGACGAGACGGCCGTTGAAGCCCTCGCCGAACCCCTCGGTCGTCAGGTCGTAGGCCTCGCGGTTGGGTGAACCGGCCGCCTCGGTGCTCGCGTCGGGCAGGGCCAGACGCATGTCCTGTACGGGGAGGGCGAGTGCGCCGAGGCCCACGACGCCCACGAGGAGGACGGGGACGCGCAACCGTGCCACGATCCGGCCCCAGCGGAAGCCGAAGGCCGTCCCGGTACCGGCGGACGAGGGTGCGCTGTCCTGCGTGCGGCGCGCGCGGGGCAGGACACGGACGCCCGCGAATCCGAGGACGGCCGGCAGCAGGGTCAGGGAGACCAGCACCGCGAGGGCGACCGTGGCGGCTGCGGCGAGACCCATGACCGTAAGGAAGGGGACACCGGCGACCGCGAGTCCCGCGAGCGCGATGACGACCGTGGCACCGGCGAAGACGACGGCGGAACCGGCCGTACCGGCGGCCCGGCCGGCGGCCTCCTCCCCGTCCATGCCGTCCGCGAGGTACTGCCGGTAGCGGGAGGTGATGAAGAGCGCGTAGTCGATGCCCACGGCCAGGCCCAGCATGAGCGCCAGAATGGGCGCCGTGCTGGTCAGTTCGACGATGCTGCTGAGGGAGAAGAGACCGGCCATGCCGGCGGCCACCCCGACGAGGGCGTTGAGCAGGGTCATCCCGGCCGCCACGAGGGAGCCGAACGTGAGGACCAGCACGAGCGCCGCGACACCGACGCCGATGATCTCGGTCGAGCCGATCTCGGGGGCGCCCCGCATGATCTCGCCCCCGTGTTCCACCCGGAGCCCCTCGGCGGACGCGCCTGCCGCGGTGAACGACTTCCGCTGCGCGTCGGTGACGCTGTCGGCCACCGAGTCGAACTGCACCTGGACCAGGGCGTAACGCCCGTCCGGCGAAAGGGCCCGGGCCTGGAACGGGTCGATGGCCGCGAGGACACCGGGCACCTCGGCCGCTTCCTCGACCACCGGGGCCACGGCGGCGGGAGTGAGCTTCTCACCCTCGGGGGCGGCCACGATGATCGTGCCTGTCGCACCTCCCGCCTGCGGGAACTCCCGGGCGAGCGAGTCCAGGGCCTGCTGCGACTCGGTCCCGGGTATGGAGAACTCGCTGGTGGCCGGCGCGCTGAAGGCGATCGCGCCGCCACCGAGCAGGGCGAGCAGCAGCAGCCACAGGGCGAGTACCCGGCCTCGACGGCGGAAGGACAGCCGGCCGAGCCGGTACAGGAGAACAGCCATGCGAAGCGGCGCCTTTCTCTTCGGTTGCACAGCCTGTCTCAGCTGTGCGGATGCCCGAGGGTTCTGAGTGCCCCTCGGATCAGTTCGTCGCGCATCACGTCGGGCGGGACATCGACGCCGCCGGCGACCGCGACCGCCACCCCGCCGATCACCATGCGGGCCGAGACGAGTGCGCCGGGCTCCCGCGAGCGGCCGGCCAGCGCGTCGGCGAGCCGGTCGACGGCAGGAGGGATGACCGCCAGAGCGGGATGCCCGAGCATCTGCGGCAGCTCCGCGAAGATGATTTTGAGTTCCAGGTGGAACAGCATCGCGAGGCCGACATATCCCGTCACGGCCGGTTCCACGGCTCGCGAGCCTTCCAGAGCGGCCAGTTCGCCGTTGAGTGCGCAGAGCCCCTCGGCCGGCGGCGTCAGCAGTTCGGTGAGGATCGCTTCCTTCTCGGCGAAGTGGTAGAGCAGGGAGGCCTTCGAGCACGGCACCTCGGCCGCGATGTCCTGCAAGGAAGCCCCCTTGAAGCCGTGGTGGGCGAACAGGCGCAGGGCGGCATCCAGAATGTGACGGCGCATCTCGGAACGCGGACGAGGCATGCGTCATGGTAGCTGACCGATCGGTCAGGGTCGTGCGAGGTACCGCAGCCCCTGTCTCAGCGCGGCCCGGGCGCCGGGTTCCAGCAGGCGGGACCAGGGCGGATCTGTTTCGCCCCGGAGCAGGCAGTAGCACGCCAGGGCGTAGCCGAACTGGCGCTCGGTGAGGTAGCCGAGGTGGTGGGTGGGGTCCAGGGCGGTTCCGGTGAGCATCCGTTCGGTGAGGTCGCCCAGCGGGAGGACGGAGAACCCCTGTACCGACTTGGTGAAGCGATAGGCGGCGTTGGCGGTGAAGAAGCCCATGCCGAGGAAGACCGTCACCAGGTCGGTCAGTCTCTCGTGGTCGACGTCGAGGCCCTGGATACGGTCCTCGCCGAGCAGACGGACATGGCCGAGCTCGTGGGCGATGATGGCCGTGAGCACAGCCGGATCCCCGGCCTCGCGGAGGTCGAGCTCGATCACGGCGTGACCGTCGGCCTTGTGGTACCTGCCGACCGCCCGGTGCCTGCGGCCGCCGCTCCGCAGGGCGTCGGGCGCCTCGTCGGCGCTGTCGAAATACCGCACGCGTACGTCACCGGGGTCGACCCCCATCACCATGCAGACCCGCCCGACCAGCTCCTCGATCTGGGCCGGGGTGCCGACGAAGTCCGCAGGGAAGAGGCCCGAGGACGGGAGCGCCGTCTCACGCTTCACGGCCTCGGGCCCGAACTCCTTCACGCACCAGGTCATCCATCTCTCGACCCACTCCTGGTCCTTGGGCGGCACCGGGCACCGGTCGAGCTCGTCGGAGCGGGCCCAGGGCTTCACGCTCGGGGGCACCACGGCCCGGTTCGGAGTGCGGCGCCGCCGGCCGCGCCAGATCCGTGCCCATCGGGATGGTGTCCGGCTCATCCTTGGTGCCCCCGCCCCCAGGTCGCTGCGACTGCTCCGATTCTAGGAGCCCGGAGGGTTCTTGGGCCGGCCATGTGAGGGGGACCATCGCAGGGTGACGCCGGTCGGCGTACCCGTACAGGCTGATCCTTCGCACCGCCGTATGCGTCTCAGGTCGCACCGGGCCGCGACGTCAGGCCGATGCGGCGGGATGCCGGCCGCCCGGACGATGACCCCATGCCCTCAACGATCACCGGTCTCCCGCTGTCCGGCCCGGAAGCCCTCACCGTGTTCGGCGCCATCACCCTCGTACTGGCCCGCTGGCTTCCCGACCGCTTCCGCGGCCCGGCCACGCTCGCCGCCGGCGCCCTGCTCGTGGGGTCGGTGACCGTCCTCGTCGTCGGGGGGCTGCGATGGCAGCTGGTTCCGGTGGTGGCCGCGGCGGCCGTCGCGGCGCCGTTCGCGCTCGTACCCATGGTCCGGCGGCGCACCGGGCGCACTCCGTGGCGTGCCCGGTGGTGGCTGGCTCTGCCGGGGTCCGCGGTGTGCGCCGCCCTGATCGCGTCGGGCCCGGTCTCCGCGTGGGCCCTGCCCGTACCCGAGTTCCCCGAGCCCTCAGGACGCTTCCCGGTCGGCACCCAGGTCCTGGAGTTCTCCACGCGCCCCGAAGGGGACGGCCGGGACGAGGAGAGTCGCACGCTGGTGACACAGCTCTGGTATCCCGCCGGGCGGAGCGCCCCGGACGCGCCGCGGATGCCGTACCTCGGGCGTACCGAGGCCGAGTCGCGCACGGTGTCCTCGGCGCTGGCCGGCTACGCGGGGGTCCCCGGCTTCCTGCTCGACGGTCTGCCGCGCGCCCGGAGCCACGCGGTGCCCGGCGCGCCCGCCGCCCGGGAGGGCGGACGCCTCCCGGTGGTGCTGTTCTCCCCCGGACTGGGCGGAGTGCGTACGCAGAACACCGCCTGGGCGGAGGAACTGGCGAGCCACGGCTATGTGGTGGCGGCGGTCGACCACCCGTACGACTCCGCTGCCGTGGTCCTCGCGGACGGCCGGACGCTGCGTACGCGGGTCTCGGCGACCGGCGACCGGGAGGAGGACGCGGCACGGGCGGAAGGCTGGACACGCACCCGCGCCGCGGACCTACGTGCCGTGCTCAACAGGCTGACGCGCATGGACCGGGAGGAGGCCGACGGAACCCTGGCCGGACGCCTCGACACCGGCCGGGTGGCGGTGGCCGGTCACTCCATCGGGGGCGCGGCCGCTCTGCAGGCGGCCCGCCAGGACCGCCGGTTCGACGCGGTCATCGACCTGGACGGCTTCCCGCACGGCCCCACCGGGGGACACCTCGGGCAACCGGTACTGGCGCTGACCCAGGAGATCGGCCCCGGGACCGACCCGGACTACCTGCCCCGGCTCACCCGCGTGCTGGAGCTCGGCGCCGCGACCAACTACCGGCTGACCGTGCCGGGCACCGCGCATCTCACCTTCACCGACGCCCCGCTCTACCTGCCGCCGGTACCCGGGGTGGTCGGCTCCCTGGGCCGCACGGAGGGCCACCGCATCACCGCCGCCGCCTCGCTCTCGTTCCTCGACGCCACGCTCCGGGGCGCCCCGACCGACCTGCCCACCGCCCTCGCGGCCCACGGGGAGGTGACCGTCCACCGGCCGAAGCCGCACGCCGTCCCCCAGGGAACTCGCTGATCTCCGGCATACCGCTGCGCCGGCAGGTCGTCGGAGCGTGCGCCTTCGCCCAGGGGCGGAGCGGCCTCCGGCTCCTCAGCAGGTGAGCCCGGACCCCGGCGCCACGTCGAGGATGCCGGTGATGCGTTCGTACCGCTGCACGCGCGCGGCCACGGACTGCGGGTTGCCGCCGTCGCACTCCAGGGCTCCGTTGAGCGAACGGATCGTCTCACCGAACCCGGCGCCGCCGACCATCGCCTCGTGCGAGGTCATGGTGCCGGGGCCGTTCTGGGTGTTCCAGTACCAGAGCGCGGTCCGCCAGGCGACGGACGGATCCCGCTCGACCAGCCACGGATCGTTCAGCAGGTCGAGCCCGAGGGCGTCACCGGCGGCCTTGTAGTTGAAGTTCCAGCTGAACATGATCGGGCCCCGCCCGTAGTACGCCTCCCGCCCCGCCGGGCAGCCGAAGGGCTGGGTGTCGTCGCACTTGCGCCAGTAGTTGGCCTCGTTGATCTCCTTGACGTACTTCAGCCCCACCGACTCGAAGTCCGCGTGCGTCAGGAAGGCGGCCGCCTCCCTGGCCCGGGTCTGCGGCGTTCCGGTGTTGGCGAAGCGCGGGTAGGCGTGCAGCGCGTCGATCAGGCCCTGGTAGGTGTAGAAGGGGTGGCGGTCCGGGAAGATCTCGTCGAACCGCTCCGGGCTGATGACGAAGTCGGAGACCCTTCCGGTGCAGGCGCCCCGGTCGGACCAGGCGGACCCGGCACCCGGATTCTCGTTGCGTGACCACCACTTCGCGGTCCAGTTGCGTCCGTGGTGCGAAACGGTGTCCCCGGCGCGGTAGTCGACCGAGGCGCTGTGGAGCGGGGCGCACGGCTCGGCGCCGGGTGAGGCGGCCGACGCGGCGGGGGTCGCTGTCAAGAAGCCGGCGGCGAGCGCGGCCAGGGCCGCCGGTATGGTCAGGAACCTCTTGATGCGATGCAGGGCTGCTCACTCCTTCGGCGCGGCGCACCGGGTACCCGGCGGGCCGAGAGGGCGGACCACCACCCAAGCGTGATTGGTCTGGACCTGTCAAGGTGCCCCCCTGTGTGTCTCGTCAGGAGTTCTCCGTACCTGTCCGTCCCGTGCCGAAGGTGTTCATCGCCCGTGCACGTGAACTCGGGGCTGTCGGCCGCCCAGTGGCTGCCGGGCGGACACATACGCGGACCACGCTCACCCAGGACCTGCCAGCCGCTCGAAGAGGAGACTTGCGTGACTCGCTCCACCATCGTCCGGGCGCTTGCGCTGACCGTGACGTCGGCCCTCGCGACTGCGACTCTGGCAGCGCCTGCCCATGCCCATGCCCACGCCGATGCCAACGCCAATGCCCATGGTCGTGCCGTCAGCGATCTTCCGGCCGTCACGCCTCGCGCGGAGACGCAGGTGCTGCACGACGACGAAGCGGGCGGCAACGCCGACGCGGACGACCCCGCCATCTGGCGGAACACCGCCGCACCCGGTCGCAGCCTCGTCATCGCGACCGCCAAGGAGGGCGGTCTGCGCGTCTACGACCTGAAGGCCCGGACACTCCAGTCCCTGTCCGCGCCGCCGGCCGCCGGACCCGACGATGCCCCTGGCCGCTTCAACAATGTGGACCTCGTACACGGCCTGAGGCTCGCCTCGGTCCGGGCCGACCTGGCCGTCGTCAGCGACCGGGGCCACGACCGGCTGCGCTTCTACCGCATCGACCGTGACCGCGTCGGCGGCCCGCTGACCGATGTGACCGATCCCGCCGCGCCGCCCGTGTTCTCGAAGAACCAGGCCGAGATCAACGACCAGCGGACCGCATACGGTCTCGCGACCTGGACGGATCCCACGTCCGGCAAGTCCTTCGCCCTGGTCAGCCGTCGCGAGCGAACCAGCATCACGCTGCTGGAACTGCGGCCGACGAGGGCCGGAAAGGTCACCTACCGCACGGTGCGGACCCTGAACCTTCCCTCCACGTTCCGGCTGCCCAACGGCACCTCGTGGTCTCCCTGCGGCGAGCCCGGCGAACTCCCGCAGGTCGAAGGCATGGTCGTCGACCCCGTCAACGGCACCCTCTACGCCGGTCAGGAGAACGTCGGGATCTGGCGCCTGCGCGCCGACCTGACCGGCGGCCGGCCGAAACTGATCGACAAGGTACGTGAGTACGGTGTCCCGGGGGTCTACGACGAGGAGACCGAGGAGTGCACGCCGGGAGACGACCCCGGCTACGGCGGGTCCAAGCTCTCAGCGGACGTCGAGGGCCTGACGCTGGTCACCGAGTCCGACGGCGGCGGTTACCTGCTCGCCTCCAGCCAGGGCGACAACACCTTCGCCGCGTACGACCGGCAGGTGAAGGACGACAACGCGTACGAGGGCGGGTTCCGTGTCGCGCCCGCGAACAGCAGGCTCGACGGCTCCGAGGAGTGCGACGGCGCCGCCGCGCTCAACGCCCCCCTCGGTTCGCAGTATCCGAACGGTCTGCTCGTCGTGCAGGACGGCCACGACGCACCGGGCGAGGGCGACCGCCCCGCGACCAACTTCAAGTTCGTCGACCTCGGCACGGTCATGGACGCACTGAACGACTGACGGTGCCGGAATCCGGGCTCCCCCGGCAGCCATCAACACGCTCACCTCCTCACCCGGCAGGCCGTCGGGCTTGGCCGTGTGCCCCTGTTACGGCGGCCAGGGCCGCGATCTGCGCCAGGACTCCGGCGGGGGGTTCGCCGAGGTTCAGGGCGTGGGCGGTGATCGTGACGGGGGAGCGGAGGATCACGTGGTCGGTCGAGGACGTGCCCGGGGCGGTGGCCGCGTAGACGAGGTGACCGTGGGAGAGGCCCAGTGCGGTGCAGTAGGCGAGGAGCTGGTGGAGGTGGTCCGCGGGAGGGGCCGTGGCCCTGAGGAACACGTACTTCGTGTCGATCACCGAGACCGGGCGGCCCTCGCGGTACAGGACCAGGTCCGGGCGCAAGGGGGACCGGCCGGCCTCGTCCAGGCGGTGGACGTCCTGCTGAGCGCAGCGGATGCCGTGGCGGGCCAGGGCCTCTCCCAGCGTCACTGCCACGAAGCGTTCGAAGACCCGCGGCAGATCCAGCAGGAACCCGTCCGCCGGGACCGGCGCGCCCCCCTCCGGCTGTATCGAGCGGCCGGACAGCAGCAGCTCGGCCAGCCGGACGGCCGGGGCGTAACGGGCGTTGAGGCGTGTCGGGGTCCAGGGAGGGAGCGGCAGGCCGGGGTGGGGGCGCTGAACGCCATGGAGGCGGTCGGCGAGGTGACGGAGGGTGAGGCGGGTCGGGTGGGGGACGCCCGGCAGGTGGGCGGCCAGGTGCAGGGCGGCCAGCAGGATGCGGTTCTCGGGGATGTCGGGGGTGTGGTCGTCGTACCGGACCGCTATCGGCAGCGGCAGGCCGGTACGGCGGAGCTGGGCCGTCGTGCGTATACGGCCCCTGATCAGGGGGAGTTCCTCCTCCACCTCGCGGTAGCCGTGCAGGACGCCTGCCTCCAGGGTGCGGCGGGCGGTGCGGGCCAGCAGGTCGGCGAGGGCGGGGAGGAGGTCGTCGGCCGTGGCCGCGGTGACCGGTTCCGGGTGCCAGGGATCGGTGGGGGAGTAGGAGAGGAGGAAGAGGAGGTCCCTGATGCCGAGCTTCGGACGCAGCCGGAGGTGGATCGCCCCGCCGGACCGCGTACGCAGATGGACCAGGCCGGCCTTCTGGTTGCCGCGCACACTCCAGCGCCCTCCCGGCGCCGGAGTCAGCCGCACCAGGTCGGGCACGGCGACCAGGGCCGCCACCTGGTCCCCGGTCAGGTCGTACGGGGTGCCCGGGCCGGTCTCCTGGACGGTGAGGGTGAGGTCGGGGGTCACGGTTGGACGGCCGGCGGCGGGGAGCCGGCTGCCGGGTCCGACGGCCCGAGGGCTGCGCGCAGGGAGTCCAGGCCGTACTCCACCTCGACGTCGATGCCCGTGCCATGGAGCTGGTCCTCCAGGAGCGGCAGGATCTGGGTGCGCCAGATGAGGTCCAGGCCCTCGGGGCGGGCAGCGCCGGGTTTCATCAGGTACGACGGGCCGATGGCACGGTCGGGTTCGCCGAGGCGGGAGTTGAGCTCGTCCAGCAGCCGAGCGGCGGTGTCCGGGAGGCCGCGGGCATGGAGCCAGCGGGTCAGCAGACCGCGCACCGGCGGCCTCTCGGGGGAGAGCCGGCGGAAGGCGAAGCGGCGGCGCATCGCCGCGTCGACCAGGGCGATGGCGCGGTCGGCGGTGTTCATCGTGCCGATGAGGAAGAGATTGCCGGGCAGGTGGAACGGATCGTGCGGGCTGTACTGGACGGTGATGGGCTCTTCGCGGTACTCGAGCAGGAAGTACAGCTCGCCGAATACCTTCGCCAGATTGGCCCGGTTGATCTCGTCGATGATCAGGACGTACGGGTTCGCCGGATCGTTCCGCGCCCGCTCGGCCAGCAGTTTGAACGGGCCGGGCACCACGTCGAACACGACCGAGCCGCCGTCGCCGCGCACGGGACGGAAGCCCTCGAAGAAGTCCTCGTAGGTGTAGGAGGGGTGGAACTGGATCAGCTCCACCCGGTCAGGGCCCGCCAGATGTCTGGCGAGCGCACGGGCGAGGTGGGTCTTCCCCGTGCCGGGCGGTCCGTGCAGCACCAGCTGCCGCTGGTCCTGGAGCTGCTCGGCGGTTTCCCGCAGCCATTCCAGCGGCATGAGCAGTCCGTCCGCCAGCTCCTGGGTGACCGGCGGGAATTCGAGGGGCTTTGTGACATCGACGTCCGCGAGTTCCTCGGCGACCACGGACTCCAGGCCCGCCCGTTCGGCCAGCTCGGCGGCCACGCTGCTGATGTCGTACACCGCCGGCGGCAGTGGCAGCCGCGCCTGGACCTTCTCGGGGAGATCGGCCCGGACGAGGGGGCGTTCTGCGGTGGCCCAGCGCACCGGGCGGCGGCGGGCGGTGTCGACCCCGTCGGAGGGGTCGTACGTCGGTGGGCCCTGGACGGTGCCGACGTGCACCTCGTCCGGGGTGACGGTGACGACCAGGTCGCCCGGTTGCATTTCGGTCAGGAAGACATGGAGCTGGTAGGCGGCCGCGCCGCGCAGCTGGGCGGTGGCCTCGGGCATGGCCTCGGCGACCGCCTGCCGGATCTGCTGCTTGGTGGCGCCGCCGGGGATCTCCGGCACCTCCCGCCACGAGAGCGAGCAGTAACCCCGGCCGAGCCAGTCCGGGATGACGTCGTGCCCGCCCACATTGTGCCCGCGGACCAGCCAGCCGCGCTGCTCGTGCTGGACCGCGCCCTCACGCCAGCGGCCGACCCAGGGCTCGTCGTAGAAGTCGACGGGCCGCCCGATCTGGACCTCCAGCGTTCTGCTGAGCTCCAGGAGGTCCTTGTCGTCGTTGCCGGAGGGGTCGGGGAGCTCCTCCGCGAACGCCTTGAGGATCTCGTGTTTGTGGTGAGCACTCGCGATCGGCTGGAAGGTGTCCGGGAAGAGGGCGAAGAGCAGGACATGGATCTGGGCCCGGCCCTTCTTGTGGCCGACCGAGTCCTGGATGGCGAAGCAGAGGTCCCGGAAGCGCCAGGGGTCCTCGAGAAGCGCCTTCCGCTCCGGTTGCCGCGTCCCGGCCAGCCGCTCCACCAGGAGCACCAGGATCTGGAACTGCGCCCAGCGGTAGTTGAGGAACCCCTGCCCACCGTGGAGGAAGCCCTTGAGGGCGGGTTCCAGGCCCGGGGGCACATCAAGGGGACGGCCGCCGGCCCAGGACAGCACTTCGCGGAGGATCTCCAGCTTCTTCGGAAGGCCGATCTGCTCGGGTACCAGCGGGGCCATGTTCACGAAGAGCAGTTCGGCGGCGAGGACGATCGTCTCGTCCGGGGCGTCGGCGAGCTGCCGGCGGAGCTTGACGAGAAAGGTGTCCGTCGATGTGTCGGGCCGGTCGACGAAGCGGGCGCGCAGATCGGACGCGGTCGCGTCGGTCCAGGCGGCCACTTCCGGCTGGAACGCGGACTTCCCGCCGAGCAGACCGTCGCGGAAGACACGTTGCACCACCGCCGCGACCTCGGCACCGTCAGGCCGTCTCGCCACAGCTCCCCCTCTGTTCCGAAGCGCCCACCCTAGTAAGGGGGCAGGCCCTGCGTCACCACGGTGCACGCGGCGGCACTGTACGAAGCACTGCCTCCCAGCGCCCGTACGGTGATTCAGACGGCTCGCAGCCGGCCCGGGGCCCGGTCGCCGAGCCGGTCGACAGCCCGGGCCGTTTCCCTGTCCGCGGGGAGGAGAACGACCAGTTGCTGCGCGTCCGAGGGCAGTTCGAGGGTCTCGCGGTCCAGCAGCAGTTCGCACCCCGACGGATGACGCAGGCGCAGAGGCCCCCGCCGCGGCACCACATGCCGGTTCAGGCGGTGCGTGAAGTCGGGCCCCGCGACAGGGGCCAGTTCCGAGGCGAACCACTCGAAGCTCGCCGCCGAAGGGCCCCGCCACAGCTCGAAGACCTGCTCGTCCGCGACCTCGCCCCAGTCCGCGAAGAACGTCCGGGCCCGGGGATCGGTGAAAACGTACCGGGTGAGATTCGGCGCGGGGGCGTCGAGCAGTCCGGTCCCCCTCGTCACCGACTCGAAGCCCCGGGTCCGGGCGAGGACGTCGCCCAGCCGGTTCGTCACCATCGCGATACCCGGCTCAAGGAGGCCCAGGGTCCGCAGGACGGACGGGCGGACATCACGCTCCGGCCCGGCGGCCCGGGTCTGCGCGACACACTCGCCGCCGGTGATCTTCGTCAGATAGCGCAGGTGATCGCGTTCCGGCGGGCTCAGGCCGAGCGCATCGGCGATGGCGTTCACCACGGCCACCGAGGGGTTGCGGTCACGGCCCTGCTCCAGGCGGGTCAGATACTCGACGCTGACGCCCGCCAGCGCGGCGAGATCGGAGCGCCGCAGCCCCGGTGCCCTGCGGCGTCCCCGGACCGGCAGCCCCAGCGACTCCGGCTGGACGCTGTCACGCCTGCCCCGGATGAAATCCCCCAACGGCGAACCCATGCACCGAGAGTACGACGCCACCCTCCGTCGCGGGACCGCGCTGAGTAGCCCTGCGGGGGCCAGCCTGAGCACGGTCTGGCGGGAGCCGCGCCGCCGCCGGATCGTGGTGGCCATGGACAACAAGCCCAAGCTGGTCATCATCGTCGGAAGCGTCCGAGAGGGGCGGTTCGGCCCGACCGTGGCCTCGTGGGTCGCCGAACAGGCGCTCACGCACGGTGCCTTCGACGTGGCCGTCGTCGATCTGGCCGACATCGACGTCCCGTCGGTGCTGCCCGCCGCGTCACCGAAGCACGCCGGTGACAACTACCCCCGCCCCGCCGGAATGGCGCCACTCACGGCACACCTGGACGACGCCGACGCATTCATCATCGTTACGCCGGAGTACAACCACAGTTACCCCGCCTCGCTCAAAGCGGCCATCGACTGGCACTTCACCCAGTGGGCGGCCAAGGCCGTCGCCTTCGTCAGCTACGGCGGCGCGGCGGGCGGAAGGCACGCGGTCCTGCACCTGGAGAACGTCCTGACCGAGTTGCACGCGGTGACCATCCGGGACGGCCTCGCCTTCCCGGACTACTTCACCACCTGGCAGGACGGCCGCCCTCTCGCACCCGATTCCTCCGACTACGCCGGGACACTTCTCGACCTGCTGGCCTGGTGGGCGACCGCACTCCGTTCGGCACGTCACGCGGCCCCCTTCCCGGCCTGAACGCGTCGCCACGGGCCGGCCCCGGCACCATGTCCCGTACGAGGCGGAGCGCGAGGAAGGCCATGGGCCGGAAGCCGATTACCCGCTGGAGGAGACAACCGCCCCACCTGACCCATCCGACGCCGGGCCCCCGGCCACTGCCGCCACCGGTCGGTGCCCCGTCGGCACGTTGTCCGCGGCGATCGGGGGGTAGCGTCCTCGGCATGGACTCTCGTAACACCGTTGAGCGCGCTCAACGCCTCAAGCAGCTGCACGCCGACTTCAAGCCGCTCGTGCTTCCGACCGTCTGGGACGTCTGGTCCGCGCGGACGGCAGCCGGCGCGGGCTTCCCCGCGCTGACCATCGGCAGTCATCCCCTCGCCGACTCCCGTGGGGCCGAGGACCAGGAGGGGCAGACCTTCGAAGAGGTACTCGCCGCCGTCAGGCCGATCATCGCGGCGGTCGACGTCCCCGTGTCCGTGGACCTGGAGGCCGGGTACGGACAGAAGCCCGCGGATCTCATCGCCGGACTCACCGAGGTCGGCGGCGTCGGTCTCAACATCGAGGACACCGTCCACTCGGAAGGCGGACGCGTGCGCACCACGCAGGAGCACGCGAGCTACATCGCCGGCCTGCGCGCGGCGGCCGACGACGCGGGGATCCCGGTCTGGATCAACGGGCGCACCGACCTCTTCCTCCACGCGGAAAATGCCTCCGACGTCCTCGACGAGGCGATCGAGCGGCTGCGGGCCATGGAGGAGGCAGGCGCCGACAGCGTCTACCCGGTGCGTATCCAGGACAACGATGAGCTGCTCACGGCGGTGACCGGCGCGGTCGGCGTTCCCGTGAACTCCACTGCCCATCCCGTCAAGCACGATCTTGAGCGCTTCCGCCGCCTCGGCGTCGGCCGGATCACCTACGGCCCGCTCCTGCAACTCGCGCTGACGGATGCGATGAAGGACATGCTCCGGCCCTGGGCCCCCTAGGGCCTCTCGCATCACCGGGCGGCCATGCCCCGCCACTGCTTGAGGCGGTTCCGCCGCCGACGGCCCTCACCTCGACGAACGTCGGCGCGCTGACGGGAGCGGACAGGGACTGCCTGCGTGAGCGGAGGCAGTCCCTGGTCCGCAGGGATCAGCGACGACGCCGAGGGGGCCCGGACGCGTTGTCAGTGGGGCCGCCTAGAGTCTCTCCCAATCGTCACGGTGCGTTGCCGTCGACGGGTTTCATCAGCGTGCCGCCGGTTCGGCGGCCGTCCGGAACGACGGGGAGAACAGCGCATGGGGTGGGTTCCGGCGGGCGACTACGAAGTCGCCCTGGAAGCGGGCAAGGTGGTCTGCCGCAACGGCACGGGACGGCGGCTGAAAACCGTACCGGCCAAGTTGAAGGACGATCCGGCGGTCGTCGGGCTCCGGCAGCTGACCGAGTGGCTGGAGCGGCACGAGCGCCAGTGCCTGACCGACGTCGAACAGTGGATGGTGCGTTCGCTGCCGGTCCCCACCGCTGTGCTCGCCAGGGTCTGGCCCGACCCGGCGTGGCAGGCGGCCCTGCGTGACGTGGTGGTCACCGGCGTGGACGGTGGCGTGGCCGGGTTCCTGCGCGATGTCGACTCCGAACGCGGTCTCGGCCTCGTCGACCTGGACGGCGACACGGTCCGCATCACCCCGGACGTCGTCAGCGTGCCCCACCCCGTCCTCCTCGACGACCTCGACGAGCTGCGGGAGTTCGCGGTCGAACTGGGGGTGCGCCAGAACGTGGAGCAGCTGTTCCGCGAGGTGTGGCGCCGCCCGGCCGGCCTCGCCCCGGACGCCACGTCCGTCGACACCTATGCCGGCGGTGTGTTCAAGGAACTGCGCTTCCTGCACGGTCGCGTCACCCAGCTCGGGTACCGGTCGCGCGGCGGCTACGCGGTCTGCCCGGTCGTCGAGGACGGGGTCACGGCCGAGGCGCGGATCTGGATCGGCGAGCACGACGGTTACGACGAGTACGGCACCGAGACGGGCCCCCTGGGCTGGACCGACCCTTCGGGGCGCGCGCTGACGGCCGCCGAGGTCGGCCCCGTCGCGTGGTCCGAGGGCATGCGCATGGCGGCGGCGCTCTACGCCGGCCGGGACGTGGCGGACGAGGAGCAGGCGGCATGAGCACCACGACGACGAACACCAGGACCAGCACGACGGCAGCGGATGCGGCGGCCCTGCCCGCCCAGGCCCGGGGCGGTAACACCTCCACCCCCGCCGCCGAGGCCCGCGCGGCGGGACTGCTGGAGTCGGGCGCGATTCTCCCGGCCGGCACCACCGAGCGGGAGGACGCCGACGCGCTGACCGCCCGCACCTACACGCACACCGCCCTCGGCGACCGCCCCGTGGTCCGGCTCGTGACCGGCACTCTCGGCGAAGCCGAGGACCTGGCCCTGGAGTTCCTCGGGCTGTCCCGCACCGCCGAGGCCCCCGTCGTGGGCCAGGTGCGCCGCGAGACGCTGGGCTTCCCGGCCTGGGCGCTGGTCAACGACCCGGCCAACGGGCACCACGCCCTGGCCCTGGTCAAGGACATCGAGCGGCTGGGCCGCCAGGCCAAGACCCGTGCCGGAGCTGCCAAGGAGGGGTTCGACGCACTCGGCACCCGGCTGGGCCGTGCCGTGCCGCACTTCCTCCCCACCTACTACGAGCAGGTGGCACGCCTTTTCCTCCAGGCCGAGAACACCGTCTACGCGGCCTCCTTCTTCGGCAAGGCCCGCGAGGCCGAGCGGGTGCACGGGCTGGTCGTGGACGAGGACCGGCAGCGGGCCGTCTTCCTGGAGTTCGCCTTCGCCGGCGCACTGACCGTGAAGGCGCTGCGGCAGTACGTACGGGACTTGGTGGCCCGGCTCGCACCGGCGGACGCCTGGGCGCAGTTCCGCCGTCTGCTGGTCGAGCGCTGCGCGGCCGGCATGCCGCCGTACGCGGCGCTGCCGCAGGACGTGCGCGCCCTGGTCAAGGCCGCCGGACTGGACCGCGAGACCGCCGAACGTGACCTGGTGGCCGATCTGATCGGCTCCCCGGGAGTCGTCCGGGCCCCCGCCTCGTTCTGGGCGGCCTATCACTCCTCGCTCATCGCCCTCGCCCGCCGGGACGCGGCCGTGCGGGCCCGGCTCCTCGGCTTCTTCCCGGAGACCTTCAGCGAGAGCGGCCGGGACGTGGACGGCGAATCCGGCTGGCTCGCGCTGCTGGCCGAGTCCGGTGCCGAGGACCTGTTGACCGCCCTCCCGGACACCTCCGGCAACGCCGCCTCCGGCTCCACGGCCCCCTCCGATCCGTACGTCTCCCCGGCGGACTGGCTCGCCCGCTGGGAGGCACACCGCCGGCGCAACCGGGCCACTTCGGGCCGCAGCCCGCAGACCCTCGACCTGGCCGCCCGGATGGCGGACCGGCTGCGCGCCGACGACCGCCCCGTCGAACTGTTCCAGGGCCGCTGGCAGCGCACCGCCGATCTGGACCTCCTCGACCTCTGTCTGGCTTCCGGCGTCCGCGTCGCCGAGCCGGACGACCAGGACAAGGGCACCGCACACTCCTCCGGTGTCCCGTTGGTCCCGTGGCTCTCCGACACCGCGCCCGGCGCCCGGGATCTCACCGCCGTCGCCGAACAGCCGGTCTTCCGCGCACTGCTGAGCCGGAGCGTCGGCGGTATCGGCGACGCACGCGGTCAGCGGCTGGGCGACTCCGGCCTGGCGAGGCTGGCAGCGCACCCGGTGCTCTCCGTCATCCTGCGCGAGTGGCTGACCGCCCGCGCCGAGGAGTACATGGCCGCGCGAGGGCTCCCCGGGCTGCGAACCGCTCTCAACAGGCTCTTGGCGTTCCGCACCGTGGTCGCGGACGTGGCCCCGGAAGCCGTGCGGCTCCTCGAGAGCCATGACATCGTGCCGTTGCTCGCCTCCACCCTGCGTACCGGCGTCCTCGACGAACTGGGCTGGCCCGCCCTCGACGAGACCTACGCCGAACTGGCCGCCGAGGCCGCCACGCGTCAGCAGGGTCACCGGTCGGAGGGCGTCGGCGTCACCGGCGCCTGGCCCGCCCTGGTTCTCAACACGCTCGAACGGGCCGTCGTCATCGGCCCGGAGGGCGTTCTGCTGCGGCACACCCTGCGGCTCCCCGCCTCCGTCGACCGCTGGCGGACGCCCGCCTTCCGTTACGTCGACGGTGAGTTGCTGGTCATCTGGTGGGAGGACGGCAAGCAGCTCGGCTACTGGTCGCACCGCCCCGCCGAGGTGTTCACCGTCGGCGGCGAGCAGACACCCCGCTGGGGCGGCTCCGGCCCCTCGGACGAGGTCTGTCTGCCGCTGCCCGACGGCGGCCGCGCCACCGGCGGCAAGGCCCTGCACGCGGGCGACACCTCCCTCCCGCCCCAGCGCGCCGTCATCTCCGACGGCACAGGTCACTGGCGGGAAGGCCACCAGGGCACGCAGCGGGTGTGGCTGGAGTACGACCCCGTCGGCGGTACGCACGGCCGCGCATCCCTCCCCGCCTTCCTCCGCTCCGGGGTGCAGGACGGCACCCGGCTGCTCACCGAGCACTGCCAGGTGCTGCCGCTCCAGCCCGGTCTGGAGACCACCCCGTTCGGCACGGACGGCACGGTCCTCGGCCGCTGGGTACGCCGCACGGCCACCGAGCCCGGCACGGCCGCCCCCGCCGACGGGCACCGGACCGTCGCCGGCACCCCCGACGGCCACACGGTCACCCTGCCCCACCCGCTGCCCGACGGCAGCCCCGTGGTGCCGCTCGGCGCCCTCACCCTGCCCGGCGGGTCACGGCCCGTCGTGGTCCTGCGCCACCGCTCCGTCGAAGCGCACCCTGCGGACACCGACGGCACCGGCGGCGGCCTGTGGTCCGTCGGCACCGGCACCTCCGGCGGGAACGACGCGGCAGGCACCCCCTACGTCCCTCCCGTCGCCTACTGGCACGCCCTGCGCCCGAGGGACGAGCAGGGCTCCACCGCCCTGCGGAACCTGACGGACGACCGGGCGGAGGAGCTGATCAAGGAGGTCGCCGTCGTCGTCGCCCGGCACCTGGAGGCGTTCCGCGCCGTCGAGGAGTACACCGGGCCCTCGGCGCAGGAGCTGAGCCAGGAGGTCGTCGCCCGGGTGCTGCCCGAGGTGTCCGACGTACGGCTCCTCGCCGGTGTCACCGCGCTCGTCCGGAGCGCGGTGGACCGGGCTGTCGCGGCCGTCCAGTACCTGGAACCGCCCAAGCCCGCGCAGCCGGCCACTCCCCGGAACACCGCACGCACCCAGGGCATGTTCTTCGACCAGGAGCCAGAGCACGGCGACGACACGACCCTGCGGAACGCCTCCGCCTGGGGCTCCGAGCGGATGCACGGCAGCTGGTGGGGGAGCGGAACCCGGTGGACCGTGATCCGGCAGATCCTCGCCGTCAACCATGTCCTCGGCGGCGAGCCGGCCTTCGGCCCGCCCACGCCGTCGAAGGTCCCCTTCACCCCCGTGGACGGCTGGCAGCGGGACGAGTTCACCGTGCCCGGTGAATCCCTCACCTGGGCCTCCCTCCTCGACAAGCTGCCCGAGCTGGCCTACCGGGCCGCATCGGCGACCACCTCCCCCGAGCACCGCACCGGTCTCCTCGTACTGCTGGAAACCCTCGCCGCAGGCCCGCTGGCCGACCCGGCGGGCACCGTCCGGCAGGTGGAGCTCGTCGAGCCGCTGGGCGCGGGAGGGACCCGGTCGGGCCGCCCCGAGGCCGTACACCGCCTCGGCCAGGTGCTGCGCAAGGGAGCCCGCACCGTCGTGGTCGTCGCCAACCGCGGCCGGAACTCCCGGGACGACGCGGCACGCTGGCTCGCCCTGGACCACGACCCGACCGGAGCCTTCGGCCCCGTCCCCGGCTTCACCCTGGACCGCGAGCACGTCCACCGGCAGGGCATCGCCCGCGACCGGCTCACCCGGCTCACCGCCCTGGTACGGGAGAAGGGCCCGGCACCCTGGCGTCCGGAGGCCGCCGAGGCCTTCCACACGGCCACCGGAATCGGCCCCCTCCAGTCGACCGCCCTGCTGTCGGCAGCGGTCGAGGAGCCCGGCGCCGAGGCGCTCGCGCTGCTCGGGACGAAGACACGCGCCTTCGAGACGGCCCAAGCCAGGCTGGACACCCTGCCCCACGACGACCGGCACGCCCTGCTCCGGGCACTGCTGCCCCAGGACCCGGCCGAGCTGTGGTCCACGGGACCCGACGTCCGGGCCGCCGCCGAGGTCTGGCACGAGCGCCTGGCCTCCCTCGTCCGCGTCCCCGAGGAACTGGACCTCGACCTCTCGGGCACCACGGCGGGCGCGGTCGACCTGATCCTCAACGCGGGCTCCCGGACCTGGCTCACCCACGGCACCGATGTCCAGGACGGCACCGGCCGCCCGGGCCTGCGCCGAGTGGGCGCACGCGGCGCGGTCTCCGGGGCCCTGACCGCCCTGCGCACCCTCGCCTACACCCTGCCGCACGGGCACCCCCTGCGGGCGCACCTGCCCGTCGGGCTCGCGGCCCTGCGCAGCCGCCTCGCCGACCCGCACCTGGTGCTGGACCTCGGTATGGACTGGAGCGAGTCGGGGGGCTGGATCGCCCCGGTGATCCGCGCCGCCCATGGGCTCCCCGAGTCCGGCGGCGCCGACGCCGACGGTCTGGTCCGGGCCGGCACGGCGCTGCTCCTCGCCCCCGGCCACGGCAACAACGAGAAGCTGCTGATCCGCCCGGCCGGCCTGGCCGGCCCCGACGACCCGGCGTTCGGCCTTGTCGAGGGCACCGCCGGCCGTCACGGCACCGGCGACCTGCTCGCCCTGCGCGCACTGCTGAGCGAGGAGACCGACGAGTTGGTCTCGGCAGGCGCCCCCGACGGGTCCCCGCACCACCCGGCCCAGGACCCGACGCGTGCGGTGCCGGACCTGGTCGCCGAGGCGGCCGACGCCCTCGGCCTGAGCACGGACACTGCCGCCCTCTACCTGATGCTGCTCGCCCTGCCCGACCCGACGGACCGCAACTGCGTCCGCTGGACCGAGTGGAAGCCGGCCCGGGTCAAGAAGGCGCGGGCGGAACTCGCCGCCACCGGCCTCGTCGTGGAGGCGAAGCGCGCCCGCGCCGGCCGCGCTCTGTTCCTCCCCTGCGGCTGGCTCGAACGCGGCGCCCCCGGGCTGCCGCTGGAGACCTGGAAGGAAGGCCTGTACCCCGTGGCAGGTTCCGCCCGGACCCTGCCCCACCTCCCCGTGCCCGCGCTGTTCGCAGCCGCCTGGGCACGGGTCCGCGGCGGCGACGCCCCCGCCTTCGAAGAACTCGACACCCGCGCCACCCGGAAGGGCCGCCGCCGATGACCGACGACACCACGACCACCATGGACAGCACCACCACGGACGGCATCCCCGGCCAGGCGACGGCGCCCGGCCGGGAGCACCGCCAGGTCACGCCGCCCGAGGACCGGTACGCCACCGAGCTGGCCTTCCTCGCCGCCCACGACCCCGGGCCCCGCCCACCCGGCTGGCTGCTCACCCCGCGCGCCGTCGTCACCTTCGTGATGGGCAGCGCGGGCGAGGCACTGAGCCTGCCGAAGGGCGCCCGGCCCGGAGCCGGGGTGCCGCTCCGCCTGGTGATCGAGCAGAAGTTCGTCGGCGAGCGCGCCCTCGTCGAACGGTGCGTGGTCACCCTCGCCGGAGAGCGCGGACTCCTCCTCGTGGGCGAACCCGGAACCGCCAAGTCCATGCTCTCCGAGCTGCTGTCGGCGGCCGTCTGCGGGACCAGCGCGCTCACCGTGCAGGGCACCGCGGGCACCACCGAGGACCAGCTCAAGTACGGCTGGAACTACGCGCTGCTGCTCGCCCAGGGCCCCACCGAGCAGGCCCTGGTGCCCTCCCCGGTGTTCGCCGCCATGACCAGGGGTGCCGTCGCCCGTGTCGAGGAGGTCACCCGCTGCCTGCCGGAGGTCCAGGACGCTCTGGTGTCCCTGCTCTCCGAGCGGCGGATCGCGATCCCCGAACTCGCGGGCGGCGAGAGCGCCCAGATGCACGCGGCTCCCGGATTCACCCTCATCGCCACCGCCAACCTGCGGGACAAGGGCGTCTCGGAGATGTCCGCCGCGCTGAAGCGGCGCTTCAACTTCGAGACCGTCGGCCCCATCGGGGACGTGGACGCCGAGACCGCGCTCGTCCGACGCCAGTCGCGGGCAGCCGTCGAACGCGTGGGCGCCGCCTACCAGGTGGACGACGCGGTCCTCGAAGCCCTCGTCACCGCCTTCCGGGACCTGCGCGAGGGCCGCTCCGTCGAGGGCTGGGAGGTCGAGCGCCCCTCCACCGTGATGAGCACCGCGGAGGCCGTCTCCGTCGCGGGCTCCCTGGCCCTGACCGCCGCCTACTTCCCCGGCGACCGGGACGTGCTCTCCCTCCTCCCCGGCCATCTCCTCGGCGTCGTCCGAAAGGACGACCCCGCCGACGCGGCACGGCTGCTGGGGTACTGGGACGGGCCGGTGCGCAGGCGCGCCGAGCAGGGGTCGGCCACCTGGCGTGCCCTGTGGGACCTGCGCGCGGTGCTGGAGAACTGACGGATGAGCGAGTCGACCGACCTCACGACGGGGTCCACCGCCGAGGTGCCGCCCGCCTCCGGCGCGCCGGCCGCTCCGCCGGTACGGGGCCCCGGGGCCGGGCCCGTCACCCCGGAAGCCGCGGAGGCGGCCCTCGCGGCGACCGGACCCGGGTTGCCGTTCCTGATCGGGGTGCGCCACCACGCGCCCTCGCTGGCGGCCGCCCTCCCGGCACTGCTGGACGCGGCGGCCCCCGACGTCCTCCTCGTCGAACTGCCCGCCGAGTTCCAGCCCTGGCTGGGCTGGCTCGCCCACGAGGAGACCGAGGCCCCGGTGGCGCTGGCCGCCGTGCCCGCCGACAGGCCCGGCGCCGGCTCGGCGGGCGAACGGGGGCCGGCCTTCTACCCGTTCGCCGACTTCTCGCCCGAACTGGTCGCCCTGCGCTGGGCGGCGAGAAACGGGGTACCGGCCGTGGCCTGCGATCTGCCGCTGGCCGACCGGGCATGGGCGGCAGGCGGCCCGGACACCCCCGCCCACCCCCCTGCCCCGGGCGCCGACTCCGCCCCCGTGCCGGGGGAGGGGCACGGGCTGTCCGCCGCGCTCCGGTCCCGGCTCACGGGCCGGGACGGCGACGACCTCTGGGACCGGCTGGTGGAGGCCTTCGCACCCGGTTCGACACCCGAGGCGCTCCGCCGCGCCGCCCTGCTCACCGGCTGGGCGCTGCGCCACGAGGCCGAGGCGCGGGGCGGGGTGGAGCGCACGGACCTGGCACGCGAGGCATGTATGCGCGGCCATGTCGCCGAGGCCCTGGCGAGCGGGCGGCGGCCCGCCGTGGTGGTGGGAGCCTTCCACACCCCGGCGCTGCTGCCGTCCACCGCGGGGGCCGCCGGGGGCCCAGCACCGGACGCGGCGGACGAGTCCGCCGCCACCCCCGAGCCGGACGCGGACGCCCGTGCGAGCGGCGGTGCCGGGGCGCGGGCGTGCACGGTCTCCCTGGTCCCGTACACGTACCCGCTGCTCGACTCACGGTCCGGCTACCCGGCCGGAATCCGGGACCCGGAGTGGCAGCACACCGTCCTGGACGCCGCCGGAGACCCGGACGCGCTCCACGAGGCGGTGATCCGCACCGCGGTCCGTGTCTGCGCCGCCCTGCGCGAACAGGGCCACCCCTACGGCCCGGCGGACGGCCGGGAAGTCGTCCGGGTGGCCGGTGACCTGGCCCGCCTGCGCGACCTGCCCGCCCCCGGTCGCGGCGAACTCCTGGAAGCCGTACAGACGGTGCTGGGGCGCGGCGAGACCTACGGTACGGGCCGCGCCGTCGCCCGGGCACTCGAACAGGTACTCGTCGGAACCCGCACCGGACGGCCCACGCCCGCCGCTCCGCGCAGCGGACTGGGCCCGGCCATCGAGGCCGAGACCGCGGCGCTCTCCCTCCCCGGCCCGGACGACGCCCACGAGAAGACACCGCGCGACCTCCGGCTCGACCCTGCCCGCTCCACCCTCGACCAGCGCCGCGAACTGCTGCTGCGCAGGCTGACGGTGTGCGGCATCCCCTACGCACAGGAGCAGGGGGTGACCGGCGCGGCGGGCTCCGAAGGACTCACGACGCGCTGGCAGGTGCGGTGGACCCCGGCGACGGCCGCGATGCTCACGGCAGCCGGGGCGCGCGGCGTCACCCCGGCCCAGGCGGCCGAGGGCGTGCTGCGGCAGCGGCGCGCGGCCGAGCGCGCGGAGGGCGGCCCGACAGCCGCCCAGGTCGTCCGCGGCCTCACGGAAGCCGCCGAGTGCGGGCTCCCCGCCCTGGCCGACGAACGGCTGACGGAACTGGCGGACGTACTCCCCGCGAGCGGCACCCTTCCCGAACTCCTCACCGGGCTCGACCTGCTGGACCGCATCGACGCCGGCCACCTGCCGGGCCTGGCCGCGACCGACGGCCCCTCGGCCCCGGACGCCATCGCCTCTGCCTCAGCCCGTGCCGCCCGCACCGCAGGCGCTGCCGAACTCCTGACCTCGGCAGCGGTCCGCCAGGTCGACGGCCTGACCGGCTCCGAGGAGCCCGAGGACGCCCGGGCGCTGCTCGAACTGGCCCAGCGGGCCGACCGGGTGGGCGGTATCCGGCTCACCGACGCCCTCGCCCGGCTGGCCGCCGACGGCACCCCGCTGATCGCCGCGGCCGCCGGAGCGGTCAGGGTGCTCACGGGCCACCAAGAGGCCGAGAGCTTCGGGGCGCGCGTCGCCTCCTGGGTGGACGGAGCCGTGGACTTCACTTCCCGGGCCGCGCTCACCGCCCGCCTCACCGGCGTCCTGACGGTGGCGGGCCCGCTCCTGACCGTCGGTATCGGCGCCCTGGACCCATTGCTGCACCGGGTCGTCGAGCTGGACGACACCGCCTTCCTGGCCCGGCTCCCCGCCCTGCGCGGTGGCTTCGACACCCTGAGCCCGGCCGCCCGTGACCGGCTGCTGGACACCGTCGAGGAGCGGCTGGGCGAGCGGGTGGGCACCCTCGACGCGGACGATCCGGCCGAGCTGGCCCGCCGTACGGCCGCCGACCTCGCGGCCCGCGAGCTCCTGGCCGGTCTCGGCCTGCCCGTACCGCCACCCGCGTCGCACGACGACCGGTTGCCGCCGCCGTCCGGCCACCCCGCCGCAGCACGCCCCACTGGCACCTCCGCGAGCGCACCCGTCACCGAGGCCACCCCGGCGCGGACCCTCGCGCCCGGCGACCGGTGGCGTCTCGTCCTCGGCCGGCGCCCCGACCAACTGCCGTCCGGCGCCGCCCGCCTGGCGACCGCGCTGGACGAGCTCTACGGATCGGGACACGGCGAGGGGTCCCGCGGCGGCCTGCCCGGTCCCGGTGGCAGCTCCGGACCGCGCGGCGGCCGGGAACCGTCGTTCCCCGGCGTCCGCGAGTGGTCCGAGGAACTGGCCGCACTGTTCGGCCCCGGCGTCCGCGACGAAGTCCTCGCCGCGGCAGCCGTGACAGGTCGGCAGGACGTTCTCACCGAACTCGACCCGGCGTCCGCCACCCCCTCCGTGGAACTGCTCCGGACGATCCTGCGGTACGCCGGTGGCCTCCCCGAAGCCCGCCTCGCGGCGCTCCGGCCCCTGGTCCGCCGCCTCGTCGACGAACTGACCCGGCAGCTCACCACCCGGCTGCGCCCCGCCCTCACCGGTGCGATGGCGGCCCGGCCCACCCGCCGCCCCGGCGGTCGGCTGGACCTGCCGCGCACGCTGCGCGCCAACCTGGCCACCGCCCGCCGGACGGCCGACGGAACCGTCCAGGTGATCCCCGAGAAGCCGGTGTTCCGCAGCCGCGTCCGCCGGTCGGCCGACTGGCGCCTGATCCTGGTCACCGACGTCTCCGGATCCATGGAGGCGTCCACGATCTGGTCCGCGCTGACCGCCTCCGTGCTCGCCGGCGTGCCGACCCTGAGCACCCACTTCCTGGCTTTCTCCACCGAGGTCGTCGACCTCACCGGCCACGTGCACGACCCCCTCTCCCTCCTGCTGGAGGTGAGCGTGGGCGGGGGCACGCACATCGCCGCCGGGCTGCGGCACGCCCGCAGCCTGATCGAGGTGCCCTCCCGCACCCTCGTCGTCGTCATCAGCGACTTCGAGGAGGGCGCGCCGCTCGGCGGGCTCCTCGCCGAGGTGCGGGCTCTGGTGACCACCGGCTGCCACGTCCTCGGGTGCGCGAGCCTCGACGACGCCGGCCGGCCCCGCTACTCGACGGGCGTCGCCGGACAGCTCGTGGCCGCCGGCATGCCCGTGGCGGCCCTCAGCCCACTCGAACTGGCCCGCTGGATAGGGGAGAAGACCGCATGAACGACGACCGGTTGCCCCCCGTCGCGCCGGAGGTCACGGCCACGCTCGTGGAGAACCTCTCGCCCCGGCTGCGCAAGCGGCTGGACGCGGCGGTCACGAAGCTCGGCGCCCGCCCGACGCACCGCGACGGGGACACCGTCACGATCC
Organism: Streptomyces microflavus; assembly: GCF_014650075.1. Taxonomy (GTDB): domain Bacteria; phylum Actinomycetota; class Actinomycetes; order Streptomycetales; family Streptomycetaceae; genus Streptomyces; species Streptomyces microflavus. Next base: position 567,922 of record NZ_BMUG01000005.1, read on the forward strand.
AGGTCGACGACGAGACCGAGTTGCGCCTGCACGCCCCGGGCGGCGTGGTGGCGACGGCGGACGCCATCACCTGCGGTTGCCTCCTCGCCCCCGCATGCGTCCACCGCGCGGCCGCCGCCTGCGCCGCCCCCACGGCGGACCCGCCGCCGGACCTCGCCGACCGGCCCACCGGGGCAGCCCCCGAGCCCGCCTCCGTAACGGACCCCGCCTCCGTCCCCGACTCCGCCTCCTCGCCCTCCTCGCAGGAGGTGGCGAGCCCGGCGCAGCGTGCCGCGGCCGACGCTCTGTGGTCGGCGGGCGCCGCCGTGCTGGAGGCGGGCATCGACGGGGCGGGAGCCGTCACCCAGTCGGCTCTCCTGCGAGCCGCACACACCGCCCGGATCCGGCACCTGCCGCGCGCCGCGGGCGCCGCGCTGTCCGTCGTCACAGTGCTGCGGGCGGCGCGAGCCGGGGACCCGTCCTACCGCACCGCCGACTTCGTCACGGCCCTGGCCGAACTCCTGGGCACCGCACACCGAGTCGGAACGGCGTCCGGGGCGGAGCTGGACGCTGCCAGAGGCCGCGCGCGCCGCCCGTACAGCCCGGACGGCTCACTGCGCCTGTACGGCCTGTTCACCGAGCCCGTGGTCACCGACTCGGGGCACGGTGGCGTCCGCACCTGGGTCGCCGGAACCGACGGCCGCCTCTTCACGGTCGGCGATGTGGCACCCGGCGGCGTCGGGCGAGCCGTTGGGGTGGCCGACCGGGCCGTGCGCCTGGGGGACACCGCGCTCACCCACCGGGAGCTGGGCCGGGCCGGCCTGGCGGTGTCGGGAGCGACGGTCTCGCCGGACGGCAGACTGGGCGCCGGGAAGGGGGTCAAGGCCGTCACCGCCCGGGGCGCGGCGTGGACGGAGCTGCCGCTCGCCGCCCTGTGGGAGACGCCGCCGTCGGAACAGGCCGCCCGTGCCCTGCGGTCCACCTCCCGTTACGCTGACCCGGACGGCGGAGGCAGCGACCTGCTCTTCCTGGACGTCGAACTCATCGGCGCCGTACGGGAGTCGGCCGGCACCTGCCTGCTCGCGCTGAGCGGGACGGGCATCGCGGTCCGGCTCACCGTCGCCGACGACGACCCCGCGCTGGCCCACCGCGACAATCTGATGCTGCTGGCAGCGGCGCCGGGGACACGACTGAGGATCATCGGCCGCCTGGTGCCCGCCCCCCACCCCCGGCTCACCCTTCTCGCCTGCGCGCACCCCACCGGCGAGGGCACGATCGACCTCGGCCTCGACCGCCTGCGCCGCGCCGACCTCCCGGATCCGGCTGCCCCCGTGCACCCGGCCCCGCCACAGCCAGGCGGGCCGGGCGCGCACTCGCCCCTGTATCTCCTGGAGCGCCGGGTCGAACAGACGGTTTCTGCGGGCCGCGCCGCCCTCGGCATGCTCGGCGACGTCACCGCCGAGACCCGCCGTATCCGCCGCGCGGGCCTCCCCACGGCCGCCGGACTCCTCACCGCCCTGTGTACGTCGGCGTCCCAACGCGAACGTGACCTCTTCGGCCGCCTCCTCCCCGCCGACACCGACAGCTTCGCCACGCACTGGCTCACCGCTGCCCTTTACACGGCCGCAGTGGCCGATTCCCTGTGCGCCGCGGCGTGGGAACCGGTATAGGAGGGTCCGGCCGCAGCGCTATCCGTACCGGACCAGGGGCCAGGACGAGCCGTGGCGCAAACCGCTCAGCATTAGCGGGTGCAGGCCCGGACCTGCAGCGGCATCAGGTCCGCAGACCGCGGTGGGAGGCGGGACCGTCCTGGACCGCGCCGGTGGCGGGGCCTCGCGCAGCAGTCGTGGAGCGTGCGCCGCCGTGCTCGTCGGATCCCATGATGACGTCTCCGTCGAACATGACGATCACGGCGGAGACGACGAGGGCGGCCAGCGGGCCGGCCAGCATGACCAGCAGGAACGACAGCATGCCGGCCGAGGACTGGGTGGCGGCCCCGTGGCTGCCGGAGGGGACGTCGAGCGCCGCCATTCCGGTGTAGTGCATGCCGGTCACGGCCACGCCCATGATCAGGCTTGCCCCGAAGCTCACCCAGAGGCCGTGCACGGAGACCGCCGCCCAGAGGGCGGCGGTCGCGGCCACCACCGCGATGAGGATGGACAGGGCCACCGTCATCGTGGAGTACCCCAGATCACCGGGGGTGTGCATGGCGGCCATACCCAGGTAGTGCATCGCGGCGACCCCCAGCCCGGTGAACACGCCGGCCGTGGTCAGCACCACTGCCCCCGGCCCGCGGAGTCCGACCAGGAACACACCGACGGACACCACGGCTATCGCGACCAGCAGGCTGAGAACGGTGGTGAGGGAGTCGTACTTCATCGACATGCCGTCGATGGTGAATCCGGCCATGGCGATGAAGTGCATGGTCCAGATTCCACAGCCGATGGACACCGCGCCGAGGGCGAGCCAGCCGACCCGGTTGGTGCCGCGCCGGATCGCGCGGGTGGTGCACCGCAGCCCCAGAGCTGCACCCAGGCAGGCCATCAGGAAGGCAGCGACCGGGGTCACTGCCCCGTAGTGGAAGTTGGAGACGGTGGCTTCCATGAGGGGAGTCCTTTGCGAGCGGCCGGTAGTGGCTGTGGACCTGCGAACGGCAGTGCGGGCGATGAGATTCAGACAGGCGGAACGGTTGGCTTCGCGGCCTCCGTGACTTACGGCGATCCGCCGGGCAGCCCCAAGGTTTGACTGTGCACCGTGGAGGTCGCCGTCCCCCGCTTCGGACGCTCGGCGCTTCTCCTGCCGACTCGTGGCCGACCGCACTGATGCACCGATCATTTTCGGCCAACCAATATTGAGGATTCAACCACATCGCCGCAGTGCCGGGTCTGCGCCACCACATCCACCTGCGCGCCGAGTGGCTTCCCGACGAACTGCTGCGCGCGGTGGAGCGGGCGGACGGCCGGGACCTGCTCCACGAGGAGCGCTGGAGCCGGTCTCCTTGGAGACTTCCAAGCAGCTGTTGCCGTCCCGACGTTGAGGGGTGCTGGTCGAGCGAGTGGAATCCGCATGCGGTCGCCGCCGCCCCCAGCCTCGATGTGCAGGTGCCGACCTGCCCCGAGTGGACGCTGTTCGATCTGGTGCAACACCTGGGCGAGGGGCGCCGCGCCTGGGCCGCGACCATCGCCGCAGGGCCTGACGCCACGTCCAAGTCCGCCCCGCAGGGCGACCCGTCCGTGCCTCGGGAACGTGACGCCCAGCTCACCGTGGGCGTCCCGCAGCCGCTGCCGGACGAGGTGGCACTCGACGGTGTCGAGGAGTTCCTGACCACCATCTGCACGACGACGGTCGCCTGGCCGCACGAGCCCGCCGGTGTCGACTACCACGCCACCGAGGGCCGCTCCTGGCGCAACTGGCTCTCCGACGACGGCGCGCGGCTCGACCGCCTGCCCGAACCCGGCGCAGGGCCGACCGCCGACGAGGAGCCGGATGCGGCCGACGCCTCCGCCCGAGGCACGGCCAACGAACTGGTCCTCGGCTTCTACGGCCGTATTCCGTTCGGCTCCCTGAAGCTCGACGGCAACGGGCGTATCTTCGACCAGCTGGTTGCCTGGGACCCGGAGCAGTAGTCCGCGCCACTACCGCCCGCCACAGCACCACCGGTCCGCCCCGGCGCGGGAGAACCCGCCGGGCCGCTGCATACGCCGTGAAGGGCGTCACTCTGTTCGGGGCCCGCCGCTCTCACGGCTGACGCCGAGTCAGGATCGCCTCCGACACATCGGGAGGGGAGGCTGTCCGGTTCGGTCACGGCCCACGCACAGCGCTCCAGCTCCATCAGGACGTTCCCTGGGTCCAGCGCCCCGGCGAGGGTCACAGCTGGTGGCGGACCCCGGCCTCCTGCTGGGCCTCGGTGAGCTGTTCGCGCAGGTCGCCCTCGATGGACTCGCGGGCCTTGCCGCGGCGGAAGAGCGGTAGCACGGTGCGCTGTTTGCCGTCCTCGACAAGCAGGGCGAGCCCGCCGTAGAGCGCGAAGACCCCGATGCCGAGACCGGTCCAGCCCGCCGCGATCTGCAGAGCTTTCCCGAGCCCCGCCTCGTAGAGGCCCGTGAGGGCGAAGCGTACGGCCGTAATGCCGAGCAGGACGGCGAACAGGGGCTTGGACTGCGCGGCCGCCCCGGCGAGCGCGAGCACGAACGGGACGAGCGCCAGGAGGAAGACAGCCTGGGCCACCACCGGCGTACCGGGCGGGGAGTCCAGGGACGTCACGCTCGTTCCCGCCCAGGCGGCACCGAGCAGCAGCAGCGCCGTGCCGGCGCCCGCGTCGCGGGCCAGGAAGGCGAAGACCCCGCCGACGAGCTGGAGCGGCACCACGAAGATGAGGACGAGGAGCAGAAGGATGCTGCTCTGCTCGGCCGGTACCCAGCCGAGCTGGAGGGAGGACAGGACTGTGCTGCCCATGCCGAGAGCGAAGAAGCCCAGCGGCAGCGGGCTGGCGATCGGGCGTAGCACGATGCGTGTGACCGCATCGGTGGCCAGCGGTTCTGAGGGGCCGTTCGGGCCGGAATCGTGGGGCACCGTGAAAGCGTACGAGTTCTGGATCGGTTCGCCGCCACGGGCAGCGATCACGGCGGCGGCGCTGCTCGCACGTCACCGGCCATGGGCGGTGGCCCGGACCGTTGTCGGGCTTCTGCTGGAAGTTCCGGCCGGTGGTTGCTCCGTACCCCTTCACCGTCCGCCGGGCCGGATGCCTGCGTGATGGCGTCGGTGGGGCGTGGCGTCCGCGAGCGCGCCACTCCTCGGGCAGGGCGGCCCGCAAGGTCGCCGACCGGTTCGACATCGTCCCCCGGCCCGCGGGCGCCCTGCTGGCGGCCGGCAGTTCCATCATCGCCCCCGTACCGCTCTCCCGCCCCTTGCCCACCGCTGACAGGTCTGTCGTGACGATGGCAGGGAAGACGGCGTAGGGCCGAGGGAGAACAGGCTCCCCAGGAACCGCCGTACGGCGGAGCAGACGTGGGGGGACCAGATGCCGACTGCCGTTCCGGCGAGATCGACCGGGGGGCCGGAAGCACCGGCCCCCCGACGTCCCGGCCGATCTCCCGCCCTGTCCAGCGGCGCAGCCCGGGCGGCGGTGCGCATCGGCGCCTTCGCCCTCTGCCAGGCTGCCGTGATGGCCGGGGCCGGCCTGCTGATCACCGGGCCGGGCCACGGCCGTTGGCCTCTGACCGTCGAGGACGCGGTCAACGAGTCGCTCGAGGGCGCCCGTACAAGCGCCCTCACCACCGCCTCCACCATCGTCTCCGCCTTCGGGGACACCAGCACAGTGGTGGGCATCACCTTCGTGTCCTGCCTGCTCCTGGTCCTGGTGCCCCGGCTGCCCCTGTGGCGCGAGGCGGTCTTCCTGGCGGCCGGGGTCTCGCTCCAGTCGGCGGTCTTCCTCCTGATCACCGCCTCCGTGGACCGGACGCGTCCGGACGTGGAGCGCCTCGACGACTCGCCGCCCACGTCCAGTTACACCTCGGGTCACACCGGTGCGGCCACCGCCCTCTACGCCGGACTCGCCGTACTGGTCCTGTCCCGGGTTCGCGGCCCGTGGCGCAGGCCGCTGGCCGCACTCCTGCTGCTCGTTCCGCTCCTCGTGGGGCTGGCGCGGCTCTACCGGGGCATGCACCACCCCACCGACGTGGCCGGCGGGCTCCTGAACGGCTCGCTGTCCCTGATCGTCGTGGGCCGGGCCGTGCTCGCCGACCACTCCTGGGCGGCCCCGCCGCCGGCCGACGCGATGGACATCGCCATGGCCGCCGCCGAACGGCGGGCCGCGCCCGCGCGGAAGCACGCCACCGTCATCGTCAACCCCACGGTGACCGACCCGGCCACCCGTGACCAACTGGCACTGGTGCTCGCCCAGCACGGCTATCGAGCCCCCTCCTTCGTCGACACCACCGCGCAGGACACCGGCGGCGGCCAGACGGCCGAGGCCCTGCGCGGCGGGGCCGAGCTGATCGTGGTCTGCGGCGGCGACGGCACGGTCCGCGCGGTCGCGGACGCCATGGCCGGATCCGGCGTCCCCTTGGTCCTCGTACCGTGCGGCACCGGCAATCTGCTGGTCCGTAACCTCGGACTGCCGATCCGCCCCGCCGACGCGCTGGCGTCCGGGCTGACCGGCGAGCCCTACGCACTGGATCTCGGCCGGATCGAGGGCGACGGATTCCCCACCGTCCACTTCACGGCCATGGCCGGCGCCGGGCTGGACGCGGCGATGCTGGAGGAGACCCCCGACCGCACCAAGTCGGCCCTGGGCTGGCCCGCGTACGTCCTGGCCGGAGCCAGGGGACTGCGCGCTCCCCGGATGCGGCTGGCCGTACGCCTGGACGGCGGGCCGGAGCTGCACCGCACGGCCCGCATGGTGCTCGTCGCCAACATCGGGACCGTCCAGGCGGGCGCGGCACCGGTGCCCGCCGCCCGGCCGGACGACGGGCTGCTGGACCTCGCGGTCTTCGACCCCCGGGGCGTGGGCGGCTGGCTGCGCGCGGCCGGCGTGCTGCTGAGCGGAAAGAGCCGGGGCGGGGGTGGCCGCCGGGCGGCCGGAACGTCCCGCTCCACGACCGCCGTCGGCGGCCCCGTGGAGTTCCACACCTTCCGCCGCGCCGAACTGTCCTTCACCCGGCCACAGCCGCGCGAGGTCGACGGAGACCCGGTGGGCCCCGGCCGACGTCTCACCGCCGAGGTCCGCCCCGGCGCCCTGACCGTCATGCTGCCCGCACGGGAGCGGTGATGGGAACCGCGACCCGGGTACCGGTGACCCGCGACATGAGCGGCGACGAACTGTCCGGCGACGAGGCGCTCGCGGCCCTGCGCCGGTACGGGCGCTGGCCACTGGTACGGGACGCCTTCGTACGCTTCCGTTACGCCGACGGCTTCAGCCACGCCCGCGCGCTGGCCCTGCAGACGATCCTGGCCATCATCCCCCTGGTGATCGCGTTCGTCGGCCTGTCGACCGAGCTCCACACCGAGAGCGTGGGCAGGCTCGCCGAACTCACGATCCGCGGCGTCAGCGAGGGCCCGAGCGCCCAGGTGGTGGACGACGCCCTGAACCGCAACCAGCGGGGCGACGGGGACGGGCCCGAGGTCGCCCTCTGGCTGGGGCTGGCCTTCTCGCTGGCCAACGTCACCACCGCGATGTGCCAGATAGAGCGGGGGGCCAACCGTATATACGGAGTGGAGCGGGACCGCGTCTTCCACCGCAAGTACCTGCGCGGCCTGATCATGGCGCTGAGCGCCGGCATCCCGCTCGGCATCGGCTCGATCATGATGGTGGCCGGCGGGGACCTCGTGGCGGCCGCCGCCACTGTGTACGGCCTGGGCGACACGGCCCGGAACGCCTGGGACCTGCTGCGATGGCCGGTGGGCTTCCTGCTCGCCCTCATCTCGGCGAGCGCGATCTTCCGCCGGTCCCCGCGCCGCAGGCAGCCCGGCTACACCTGGCTGGTCTTCGGCGCGGCCGTCTACCTCGTCCTGTGGACGGCACTCACCTGGCTCCTGAGCCTCTACCTCGGGATCAGCGGCTCCTTCGACACCGTCTACGGGCCCCTGAGCGCGTTCATGTCGCTGCTCCTGTGGGCCTATCTCACCTCCGTAGCCCTCTTCGTCGGGCTGTCCTTCGCCGCCCAACTGGAAGCAGCCCGGGCCCGCAGGCCCGGTCCCATCGCCGCCGACCCCGGAGCATGAGGCGCCACAACTCTGCTCGGGCCTGGCGCACTTCACGGGTACAGGCCCCGCAGGGATGTGTCGGAAGGCCTCGAACCCGAGGTGACGGACGAGCCCCCCGAGCCGGAGACGTACGGCGCCCGGAGCAGCTCGCCGGATCAGTAGCCCTGGCCGGCCAGGAAGGAGTCGAAGTCGAGGGCCAGGGAACGGGCTTCGGTGATGTGCGCCTCGCTGTCCCTGTCGACCAGCACGAACGTGCAGATGCCCTGCCCGGCCCGGACGACCCACATGGCGCGGCCTCCCTCCCGCAGCAGCGCGAGCTCCAGCTCGCTCCCGGTGACCACGTCGGAGATGAGCTCCCGGCTCTCACGCTGCCAGAGGGTGCCCGCGATCCGCAGGCCCCGGGAGTGGACGGCCTCCTCGCACACCGTGCACAGGGCTTCGATGTCGTCCGCGCGGTCGTCCTCCCCGACCGGGGTGCCGGCCCCTGACCCGGCGGCGCTCGCCCCCGTCCGGAAGTACGGCCACGCGTCCTCGCCGCCCCGGCCCGCGGCGGCGAAGAACCCCGCCTCGGCGGAGAACGCGGCGGCGGCCAGCACCGGCGACCCTTCCTCGCCGAGCGCCAGATGCGTACGGAGAACTTCGCCCCACTGTTCGGTCACCGGAGACATCACTGGGTCCTTTCATCGGCTTCCGCCGTGTCGTCGGTACGGTCCCGGAGCTGGTCACGCGCCGGGCGGCGGCCCGGATCCACCCGGCGGCCCAGCATCTTCTGCCCGCATATCACCATGTCAGACCCGCTTTCGCCCCAGCGCGGTATGCCGGCCTGGCACCCACCCTTGAGGCACTCGGCGGCGGGCGCCGGGTTCGAAAGTCGTCGGCCGGGCACACGAGGCAGACATCACCGTCCAAGCAACAGCACCATGAACGGGAGCTCTCATGATGGTCGTAGGAATAGTCGCCCTCTGTGTCGTTCTCGCCGTACTGGCGTTCTTCGTACCGCGGCTCTCCCGCGGTCCGGAGCGCGGTACGCAGCGCACGCTCGGCCTGGGGTCCCGCGCGGGCGGCAAGGCGCCCGGCATCCTGGGCCGCATCTTCAGCAAGCCTTTCCGCAGCAGTTCCAAGGCCGTCGGCCGCAGTGGCTCGGCCGGGCGCCGCACCCGTGGCCACATGCCGTTCTGACTCCGGTCCTGGCATCAGGAACCGACCTCGGTCCTGCCGGATGACGACCCGGCTCAGGACGCGGCCGACGGAATGCCGTCGTCCCCGGGCGGTCCGGCCCTCCGCTCGGCGTGCGGTGAAGGTGGTGCCCGCACGCCGAGGGCCGCGCCACCAAGGTCGATGAGTCTCCACGCCGCTACCGGTCGATGTCGGTGTGAACCCCGCGCAGCCGAAGCCGGACTTTCAGGAACTCCATCTCCGACAACGTACCCACCAGGCCGTCCTGGCTCAGTTCCCCGGCCAGCTCAAGAGCTCGCGACAACGAGGTGGCTGCTACCTCCCGGAGGACCTTCGCAGCTGGGACGAGACGGGAATCGGGACCGGCCAGCCGCAGCCTGACAGGCCCGTGCGCTGTGAGGAGAGCCTCCCGGACATCATCAGGTGCTGGTCCCGGACCGGCGTGTTCACACGAGTGGATGCCGCAGAACCCGCAGGAGAACTCCGAGTCCCACCACAACTCATCGTCCAGGATGAACTGGTTCACCTGTCGCACCGCCATGCTGCCGCACTCGCAACGCGATGCGATCTCCGCAGTCTGACCAGTCACCCGGGCTCCCTCCCGTTCCCCGCTGCCGGGCTGATCCTGTCGCAGTCGGCAACGCCACCGCGAGCGGCTTCTGGTAGAACCGGGCCGTCACCGTTCCGGAGCCGGTCCCGACGACTCTTCTGTCCGGCAGTCGTCGGCCCGCTGCTACGGCCCACACCCTGGAGCCCGCTTTGTCCGTACGAACAGTCGTCACCCGACCGATATCCCTTCTCCTGACGACCGCCACTGTGGCCGCGACGCTCACCGGCTGCGCGCTGCTGGATCTCGCCCAGGACTGCGAGGGGACCGATCCCCGAGTTCAGGAGTTGGCGGCACTCGACATCCTTGGGTCCCGGCCCGATGAGGCCACCGTCGCCAGGGGTTTCGAAAAGGTCGACGCCGGTTGCTGGGCGGACAGCGGCGAGGTCGCGGTGTACGCCGAGCGGACATACGCCTTCTCCGGCACACGGGCCGAGGTGGCCGAGCATTACCGGACGGCAACGCAGCAGGACGGATGGAGGCGGGACTCCGAAACCGCGCCCGACGACCTGTGCTTCGTCAGAGAGAGAATGAGTCTGCGGATCGTCTTCCTCACCGCCGAACTTCTCAAGGAATACGGTCATGGGACCCGCCCCGACCTCACCACCGGTGCCAGTTACTGGATCCGCATCGACGCGAACGTGAACAGCGGTAGCGAGGCGGGCTGCTAGCAGCCCCCTGGGCGAGCACCTGAGAAAGGACCGCTGTGAAGCTGGACGCTGCCCGCCGGCAGGAGGCTCGTGCCGAAAAGAAGCCCGCCCGCCCCGTGTTCGGGGCGGGCGGGCTCGGTGGCCGTACCGGGGTCTACTTGAGACCGTTGCTGATGGCGTTCACGAGTTCGCCGTTGGCGGTGTCGCCGTTGAACTCCCAGAAGAACGCGCCGCCCAGGCCCTGGCTCTTGGCCCAGGCCATCTTGGTGCCGACGGTCGCCGGGGTGTCATAGCTCCACCAGTCGTTGCCGCAGTGGGCGTACGCCGTGCCCCCGATCGTGCCGGTGGCCGGGCAGGTGGTCTTGAGGACCTTGTAGTACTGGTTGCCCGGCTCGACGCCGGCCGCCGGGCCGGTGGCGGTGCCGCCGGGGGCGGACTGGGTGACGCCGGTCCAGCCGCGGCCGTAGAAGCCGATGCCGAGCAGCAGCTTGGAGGCCGGGACGCCCTTGGCCTTCAGCTTGGCGATCGCGTCCGCCGAGTTGAAGCCCTGAGCGGGGATGCCGGGGTACGAGGTCAGCGGGGAGTGCGGGGCCGTCGGACCCTGCGCCGCCCAGCTGCCGAAGTAGTCGTACGTCATCACGTCGTACCAGTCGATGTACTGCGCGGCGCCGCCGTAGTCGGCCGCGTCGAGCTTCCCACCGGTGGAGCCGTCAGCGGTGATGGCCGCGGTGAGCAGGTTGTTGGCGCCGAACTTGGCACGCATGGCCTGCATCATGTTCTTGATCGAGGCCGGGCCGCTGGTGTCGCAGGTCAGACCACAGGCGTTGGGGTACTCCCAGTCGAGGTCGATGCCGTCGAAGACGTCGGCCCAGCGCGGGTCCTCGACCAGGTCGTAGCAGGACTGCGCGAACGCGGTCGGGTTCTGGACGGCCTGGCCGAAGCCGCCGGACCAGGTCCAGCCGCCGAAGGACCACAGCACCTTGATGTGCGGGTACTGCGCCTTCAGCTTGCGCAGCTGGTTGAAGTGGCCGCGCAGCGGCTGGTCCCAGGTGTCGGCGACACCGTCGACGGAGTTGGCGGCGGTGTAGGACTTCTCGTAGTCCTCGTACGCGTCGCCGATGGTGCACTTGCCGTTCTGCACATTGCCGAAGGCGTAGTTGATGTGGGTGATCTTCGAGGCGGAGCCCGAGGCCACCAGGTTCTTCACCGTGTACGAACCCCAGTTGGTGAAGTAGCCCAGGTTGATCTTGCCGCCGCCGGGGTTCTCACCGCCGCCGCCGGTCGTGCGGACCGCCGTGGCGGCGGAGGCCGGGCCGGTCTGGTCGGCGGTGTCGCGGGCGACCACGGTGTAGCTGTAGTCGGTGCCGGCGGTCAGACCGGTGTTGGTGTAGGTGGTGCCGGTGACGGTGGCAACGGTGGCGCCGTCGCGCTTGACGTCGTAGTTCTTGACGCCCTTGTCGTCCGTGGCAGCAGCCCAGGACAGCTTCACCGAGGTGTTGGTGATGTCGCTCGCGGTGGGCTTGCCCGGGGCGGAGGGGGCGTTGTCACCGGGGTTGGTGGTGCCGCCGTCACAGGGGTTGCCGTTGAGCTTGCAGCCGGAGGGCGAGCCGGAACCGGAGCCGTTGAAGCCGAAGGAGACGGAGGCGCCGGGAGCCAGGGTGCCGTTCCAGCCGAGGTTCTTCGCCGTCCAGCGGTTCGCGGAGTTGGTGACGGTCGCGTCCCAGGCGGAGGTGACCTTGGTGTTCGCGGGGAAGTCCCACTCGACGGTCCAGGAGGCGAGCGTGGTGGTGCCGGTGTTCTTCACCGTCCACTTGCCCTCGAAGCCGGAGCCCCAGTCGGACGCCTTGGCGTAGGTGGCGGTGGCCGAGGTCGCGGCCTCGGCGGGGGTGGCGAGGCCGACCATGGCGGCCAGGGGGAGGAGCAGCGCGGTGGCGCCGGCGAGGACCTTGGACCGCTTGTTCGGGATGATGCTCTGCCGCGATCTGGTTCGGCGCCATCGTGTTTCCGTGCTCAAGGATGCTCCCCTGGTGAGGTTCGGAGGACAGGGGTGGGTCCCTGGCCTGTCAACCCTGCGTCGCCCAGAGTGCCGGGTGTCTCTTCTCGGCACTCCCGCAGTGTGTCCGTGACACTAGGAAGGCCTAGACCAATCGTCAAGAGGTCTGGACCAAGAGGTCGTTGGGAGTTGAGACTGAGGCGGTCAGGCGCAGAGCGGAGCGGCGGTTGGGGCGGTCGCGCGCACCCCGAGCGACGCAGTTGCACATGCACATGGACATGCGCCTGCACTTGTACGACATCGAGACCGCGGCTCCGTACCGCCCGGGCGGCAGGGGTGTACACGAAAGCGGCCGGTCAGATCGGTGCAGGTCGGTGCGCGCAGGATCCATCGGGGTCGTCCGATGGGGGAGACTGGGCCCATGAGAGACATCGTTTTCACGCGCCGGAGCGGCTGGATCCCTAACGTGATCCGCGAGGACGGTGAGCTGAAACTGATGCTCGGTGCCGGGGCCGACGCCAACCATGATCCTCGCACGTTCACGTTCCCGATCGGGGAAGCCCATCTGGCGGTGATCCAGGAGGACCTGGCGAGACACCTGCTGTTGTGGAGTGCGGTCCTTCCGCTGTGCGACGCCGCCGGAACCAAGGGCAGCCTCGACGAGAACGCTGCCGTCGCGCTCCTGGACCCGATCCTCCTCTCCGCGCCCGTGGACGTCGACGCGTTCTTCCGAAGCATCCGGTGGGACCGGGGCCGGCTCATCGCCCATGGGGCTGACATCCATCTGCTCGAGCGCGGCCAGGTCTGCGCGGCGATGCGCGCGGCGACGGAGACGTCCAACGGGAAACGAGCTCAGGAGTACCACGCGAACCGCCGTCGCGCCGAGCGCGGAACGGTACTCGGTCCGCTCGACGCCGCGGTTCTGAAGTACACGGGGCAGTACCTGCACGGGGCGACGGTTCCGAGGCGGATGCCCGATGCTGTCGAGCCGGTGCTGCTGCCCGAGGTCATGCGTGTGATCGCCGCCGCGGAGCAGGCGTGCGCCGGGATGCGGATCAGCCGCGATCCGCGACGGGGAAAGCGCGCCACGGACAAGCGCGACTGGGATCTGATGGCGACGGCGGTCGACGCGGCCGTGCGCCGTGCGCACCCCGGGCTCGTCGATGACGCGGTACGTACCGTGAGCTTCCTGATGTGCTCGGAGGCGGCGGAGCGCTTCAGGAGCACGCCCATGGAGGATGACGAGGCGGCCGCCGCCGACCGCGCCGGCGCCGGCGGGAGTACGAGGAAGACAGCCCTGTCCTTCACCGACGACAAGGGCGTCGAGAAGAAGTGGGTCAAGGGCGGTCCCCGCACTGCCACCGCGGAGTTCTGGGAGTTCGTCGCCGATCGCTCCGCCGGGGACAACGAAGTGTTCACCATCGAGGACGAGGAGATGGGCGAGGGGATCCAGCTCCACTTCTACGCGGACTCCATCGCCCGGGTCACGACGGTGCGTGAGGGTGAAGGCGGGTCGGAGCCGGAGTACCGGGTCGAGTACAGCCTGGTCGACGGGATCGGCGGGTACCGGAAGCTGGTGAGCGCCTTCGTCCTCGGCGGCTGCGCCGCCCTCGGACAGCACGGCCCCTGGATATCGGACGCCGCCGAGTTCGAGCGCGCGCGTCGGGCTCGAGGACGATGACGACGCTGCGGTCGGCGACAGTGGCATCGAAACAAGTGAAGTCGTGGTGGGCCGCGCAGTGAAACGGCCTTCCGGGCAGGTGAGCTCGGCCCGGTGTCCGGCTCAAGAGGCCGCAGTCCCCTCCGTCGGGACGCCGGTGCCGTTGGGGCGGGTCTGGCCCGGCACCGACGGAGTACGGAACTGGCGGGCCTGCAGCTCGTACGCGTCCCGGAACGCACCGGCCCCGGTCGCCGGGTCCATGAGCTCTGCGAAGGTGCCGTGCTCGACGACCCGGCCTTCGTCGAGGACGTAGATGCAGTCGGCGTCCCGGACGCTGTGCAGGCGGTGGGTGATCAGGACGGTGGTCTGCCCGGCTTCGGACAGCCGGTGGATCTGGTCGAAGACCCGCTGTTCGGCGGCCGGGTCAAGGGCGCTGGTCGGCTCGTCGACGATCAGCACCTGACCCTGGCGGTGCCGCGCGCGGGCCAGACCCACTTTCTGCCACTGCCCGCCGGAGATCTCCTGCCCGCCCTTGTATCCGCGCGCGAGCAGCGTGTCCAGGCCCCGGGGCAGGCCCTTGACGACCTCGTCGGCACCGGCGTAGACGGCGGCCGGTCCGATGGCCGCGTCGTCCATCGGCGCGGCGGGTCGTCCGGCCCCGATGTTCACCCGGGCGGTGAAGGGCCACCGGTAGAAGTCCTGGGCGACCATCGCCACGCGGTCGAAGACCTGGGCGCGATCGGCCTCGGCTGTGCCCACCCCGCCCCACAGAATTTGGCCGCTGTCCGGGAGGCGCAGCCCGCACAACAGCTTGACCAGGGTCGACTTGCCCGAACCGTTGCGACCCACCAGGGCCACCGTCCGCCCGCGCGGGATGACCAGATCCACCTCGTGCAGCGAGGGGACTTCGGCGCCCGGATAGGTGAAGGTGACCTTCTCGAAGCGGATCTCCTCCACCGTCTCCGGAAGGTCCCGCCCGCCTGTCGGGATGGCGCGCCGTGCCGCCTCGTCGCACAGGGTCTCCAGGTCGGCGACGAACAAGGCCTCGCCCTGGACGTCGGTGACGCGCACCACGAGATCGGTGATGCTTGCCGAACCCGTACGGATCGCCAGCACCGCCGTACCCGCAACCGCGAGCGCCATCTGTCCCTGCCACAGCAGCAGCCCCAGCACTCCGTACGTCGTGAGCGTCGCCAGCCCGGCGGCGGCGTCGGCGCCGAGGGTGATACGTACCCCGATCCTCGCCAGCCGGGTCTGCTCCCGCTCGCTGGTCTGAGCCATACCCCGGAAGTGCTTCAGCAGGAACGGCCCGACGTCGTGGACACGGACCTCACCGGCGGCCTGCTGGTCGATCAGCAGGCGGCTGATCAGCTGCGAGGCGCGCACATGCTGCACGAACCGGTGCCAGCTCACATACCGGTGCCGCGCCATCGACAGTGCGCTCCATGCCCGGGGCGCCGCCATCGCGGCCAACAGCGGCAGCAACGCCCAGTGCAGCACGGCCAGCACACCACCGGCGGCGACCAGCGAAATCGCGGCGGTGACCACCGCCGCGCAGTACACCAGCATTCGCCGGGCCGAGTCCGCACCGTACTGCGCGGAGTCCATCAGCCGGTGGAAGGCGTCGTCCTCGACCGCCTCCATCTCCACCCGCGCCACCAGAGCGAGGTACCGCTCGGTCGCCACCCTCTGAGTCTTCGGCTCCAGGATCCCGGTGGCCGCGGCCGACACCGAGGCCAGCACCGCTCCGACCACTGCGAGCAGCCCCACCACGACCATCGACGGCAGGGCCGAGCGCAGCCGCTCCTCGATGGCCCCAGGGGCGAGGAGCTCGATGAGCAAGGCGTTCACCGTCACCAGGGAAGCCGCCTGCCCGAGACCGCGCCCGACCTCGCTGGCCGCGACCGTGTACAGCGCCCGCCGGTCGGCCTGGTGCGCGAGCCGGATGGCGACTGCGACCTGCCGGGGCAGGGAAAGGGCCATCGTCTTCAGGCTGAGCTTCAGCCAGGAGTCGTGATGCTGGCTCCACCCCGTGTCGTAGGCCAACTCGCCGCCGAACAGCAGGGTCTCGGAGGCAGAGACGTGGGAATCGTGGGAATCGGACGGTGTGCCATCCACGGGGGAGTCGCTCATGAGAGCTCCACCCCCGGGCCGAGCCGCACGGCGGCCGGACCGGTCTGCATCCGCCCATCGGCCCGTCGGCCGGTGGACAGGACGAGAGTGTCCATGCTCGGCAGAGGTGCCGCCAGGGAGGTGAAGCAGAGCAGGGTGCGACGACCTTTATGGCGCACGTAAGCCTGGCCCCCGCTCGGCCGGCCTCCTTGCCGCGTCGATGTGTCCTTCGTGCTCGGGCAGTTGCCGCGGCGTGAGCCGGTATGCCTCAACGTCGCTCCTTCCGGACGGTGGAGGAATACCGTGTTCAACGAGCCCACCGGCTCCACGGCAGCGCACTTTTCGGCCGAATCTCGAACCCTTGTTCTGTGCGGATGCCGGTTGCTGCGTGATGCAACGACCGTTGCCGCACAACACCGTCCGCCGGGCGGGTACTTGGCCGAAACGCCGTCGGTCGTATCCTGCAGCCGCACGTCGCCCTCCACGCCAGGGGAGCCTGCGGGGCGTTCCGGGCTGCCACGACGCCGTCCCTGGCGAGCAGGGGCTGATCTTCTCGCCGGCGAGGTAGGCAGTATCGAGAATGCCGGGCACTTACGACGCCGACGAGCGCGAGCCGGTGCTACGTACGAGCGCCTGCGGCCCGGCTTCGGCGGCCGAAGAGCCGGCCGGGGCCGCGGTGGTCACATGATCCGCCGGGCAGTGTCCGGTGCGCTCAGGCTGCCGCGGTGAGCTGCGCACGGCCGAACAGCAGGGCGTAACCGGTCGGGAGGCCGTCGATGATGCGGGCGACGAGGGCCGGGTCCATCAGTGCGCCGACCGCGGCCAGCACCGTGCCGGCGTCCCACCGGGCGGTGGCAGCTGTGCCGCCGGTCCGTGCGGCCAGGGCGTCCACGAAGCCGGCAGCGGGGACGGGGGCGCCGCCGGGGGCCGCGCGGGTGAACTCGTGGGCGGCTTCTCGGGGGAGCGCGGCGGCGAACGCGACCCGCTCTTCGCCGGTGATCTGCGCCCCGAGTCCAACCAGAACGGCGCTCAGGGCCTCTTCGGCGCGTTCCCGGGTCGGGTAGGCGCCCTCGTACCTGATCTTCTCCAGGAGCCCGGTGAACGTCATGGCCTTCGGGGCGGCGATGGTCCGAAGCTCAGGAATCATGGAGGCGGCGGCCCTTCTCGTCGTACTGCGGCGATGGTTTCCGCTTGCTTGTGCTCCAAGAACGCAGCCATACACCTCTTCTCCCGGACTATCGCCGGTTCGGGGCGAATGCCGGTGGGATGACCGCGAGGGACAGCTTGACCCCCACGGCGCGGAGGCGATTCCTGGGACCTCCGCCGCAGCCGACCACCCGACGACAGCCGCCTTATCGGAGAATCTGTACGGCGAACTCGTTGCCGTCGGGGTCGAGCATCATCGCCCGGCTGGCGTTGCCGTACCCGGTGTCGGTGCACCTCGCGCCGAGCGAGATGAGGCGGTCCACCTCGGCCTTCCAGTCGGCGCCGGCGGGCAGCGCCAGCTCGAAGCACAGCCTGTTCGTGCCGATCTTGGGTGCCACCGGAGGACCACCCCACGTGATCTTCGTGCCGCCGTCCGGTGACTGGATCGCGGTCTCCTGGTCCTGGTCCCAGACCAGCGGCCACCGGAGCACCTCGCTCCAGAAGTAGCCGACCTCCTGGGTACCGTCGCAGGCCAGTGCTCCGATGAAGCCGGTCCCGGCGAGGAACTTGTTCCCCGCCTCGATGACGCAGAATTCGTTGCCGTCCGGATCGGCGAGCACCACATGCCCCTCTTCCGGAAGCTGTCCCACGTCGATGTGTTTCCCGCCGAGCTCCAGCGCCCTGGCCACGGTCTGCTGCTGATGCTCCGCGGAGGTGCTCGTCAGGTCGAAGTGAGCCCGGTTCTGGCCGATCTTCGGCTCTTGGCTCGGCAGGAAACGTATGCGGAACCCGGCGGTGACAGGGGGCACGATCGCGATGCCGTCGCTGGGATCGTCGGTCAACTCCCAGTCCAGGAGCCCGGACCAGAACCGCGCCAGGACCGATGGCCGGGTCGCACGGAAGCAGATCGCGATTAGTCGACTTGTCATACCCCGTTGCATCTCCGATCCGCTGACGGTCCATACGGCGCCTGATCTTCCGCGCGGGCGCAGCCTAGGGCTGCTGTGCAGCACCCGCATCCGAGTTTTCCGTCACGGGGGAGCCCGGGGCCCATCCAGAACAGCGGTGACAGCGCCCTCCGTCCGAGGCGGAGGGTCTCTGCCCACCAGGGAGTTGCGCCGCGCTATGGAGGGAGCGGGGCGGCCCGTGCACATGTACGACCTGGACGTCCCGTGGGGCGAGGACGAAGGCTACGCCCTGCCAGGCATGCGCGCGCCGGGCTTCCGGCCGACCCGAGTCAGCGGCGGCCGGTGGCAAGGATGACGAGGAACTGGCCGCCGCCCGGCTCGATGTCGACGGTCACCGGCAGCCCCGGCACCAGTCGGGAGAACCGGTCCACCAGCCACTTCGCCGCTTCTTGGGCATCCTGCCTCGTCGGGCAGCGGCCCACCATCTCACGGCCCCCCTTGCGCTCCAGTCGGGCGGCGACAGCGATCAGCGGCGCGGGTTCGACCACGTACGGGCGGTCCGGCCAGGCGATGACCGCCTTGACCGCACCCTTGCGGGTGTTGCACCCGCGGTGCGCGAGCCGCTCGGCGACCTTGGCCTTTCGGTCGGCGGTCCGGCTGTCCACGCTTGGCCCCTGCGGGTCGTTCACCGACTTGTCGGGGTCGACCGGTTCGTCGCACACCCAGCATCGCCAGCCATCGCGCTCGGCCACATCATTGAGAAGGCTCATCCGAGCAAACTAGCCTCTTCGGCCGCCGCCCCGCGCACCAGGTCCAGGGCTGTTCCGCGCGGCGATCGAGTTCTACGGCATCCGCCAATCCGTGGCTCGGCCCGGAAGCAGGCCGAGGCACAGAATTTCCCGTTCAATCTCCCATCCGTGCATCCACGGACGTCTCCCTCTTCTATGCTCTACATGTTTGTAGATTACGCCATGGCGGGGCAGAAGTCCGCCCTGCCCAGGCGGACATTCGCGCGCTCCGCGGGAGCGCGGCATGAGGAGGGGAACGAGCGTGGCTTCGATCGACCTGGACAAGGTGTTGGACAAGGCGTGGGCGGACAAGAGCCTGCCCGAGGTGCTGTCGGCGCCGGTGTCTGCTCTCAAGGGGGTCTCGGACCGGCAGGGCGACCTGCTCAAGGAGGCGTTCGGCATCAAGACCGTCGCCGACCTCGCCGAGCTGAAGTACGTCGGGTGGGCGCAGGCCCTGGCCGCTCTGGACGCGGCTAAGTAACCTTCCCGCCTGGCCCGGTCAGCGGTGCCGCAGCCCAAGCCTCTCCGCGGCACCGCGCACCTACGGATCCCACACCCGTCGACCGCGCCCGTCCCGACGTGCCCACTTCGGCTGATCCTGCGCGAACGGGCCAGTCCGAGGAAAACCGCCAATTGCTCAAGCCCCTTCCACAACGCGTCCCCCTGAGCCCGTGGCTGAAGGGATTGCCCCATGGGCCGCCGGCGTCTCCGCAGGGCTGAACTCTGAAACGATCAGTAAGTGGATCCCTCGTGTGCTCGGCACTGCCCTGGGTATCCGGACGCGTATGCTCAAGCATCGGCGGTTCAGGGTGGCGTGTGTACTGCTGGTGGCCTGGGCTCTACTGGTGGTCGTGGAGTGGTGGCACGGAGGGACGCCGTGGCCGGCGGCTGCGCTGAGTGCCCTGCTATGGGCGTGTGTAGTAGCCGCAACCTGGTGGTTCGTCGAGATGGCGCAGGGCAGGTCAGCCCGGGTGGACAGTGGTCGATCCGAACATCATCTTGCGGGCCGTCTGCCGCCGGACCCCCGTACCGCGCACGCGCCGGGGCCGACTGAGGGTGGGCATGACCCTGTAGAAGCTCAGGGGCACTGAGGGGCTTCGTATTGCTGTGGCACGTCGAGTGTGGAGCTCCATGCGGCGACGCAGCCGGACCCCTTCCAAACATTCGCCGTCGTCCGGACCGGTGACGAGGTTACGGTCGAAGCGCCGCGCCAAGCTCGTTGCTTGAGTGTCCGTGGGATGGCCGGCGACCGGGCCGAGATGGTCCTTCCCCGCTTCGTACGCGGCTCGCCTACACCCCTCACCGGCCGCTCGGGACGGTTGGGGTGTATCTCGACGAGCGGGAAGTCCGTGTACGGGCACGCCCAGGCGGCGGTGCCCGAAACGGTGAGGGCGTAGCAGCCGAAGGGAGCGGGGTGCCTAGAGGGCATGGCCCTTTCCGGTCGTCATGGGGTGATCGTGGTCGCCGTCCGGCTCTGTGACAATCCATTTCGGTACGCCGCTCAGCCAGAGGGGGCGTCAGCGCAGAGCCGCTCACCCTCGCGCTTCGCCGGGATCCCGCCGAGGTACGCGATCCGTCGGCTCGTGCGGCGTGGTCGGGATGCTGTCCGGGGCCCGGTCGAGGACCTCCTCGAAGCGGCGGGCCGCGAAGGGCAGGGGAAGAGGCCCATCGCCACTCTCGTGGAGCATGATGGTTGCCCGGCTCAGCCGGGTGCGCATCGCGAGTTCCCTCACAGAGATGCCCTCGGCTTTCCGGAACTCGATGAGGTCTTTCGCCAGCCGCGCCGATTCCTCGCTCATGGCTGGAGTATTTCGCACCACGAACACGTGGTCAGCGACCTGGCCCACAAGTGCGGCATGGCAGGCCTCAGACCGGTCGGAGCGCGGCGCGTGTACCGCTCCCTGTCGGGGGGGCATCAACCCCGGCGACAGACGTCACATGGCCACGCGGGAACATGAGAAGCGCCGCAGTGGACACCCGCTGGTCATGGCAGACACACAGAAGCCGGGTCGACCCGGCAGCGAACACCATCCCGGGGACGTGGACCGGGAGCGCGGCGTGGGCCCCGACAAGCAGGTCGAGGAGCGAGCACCGGACCGGCCGACCGAGCTGCCCAGGCGGTCCTGGACTGCGGTGCTGCGCGGCACCTTGAAGGAGTTCAAGGACGACGAACTCGCGGACCGGGCCGCCGCGCTGACGTACTACGGGGTACTGGCACTGTTCCCCGCCCTGCTGGTGCTGGTGTCCCTGCTGGGTATCGCCGGAGAGTCGGCCACCCAGCAGGTTCTGGAGAACCTGCGAAAGCTGACCCCCGGCTCCGCCCGGGACGTGATCAGCGACGCGGTGGAGCAGCTCCAGGGCAACTCGGGCGTCGGGTCGTTCATGGCGGTCGTGGGCCTGGCCGTCGCGGTGTGGTCGGCCTCCGGTTACGTCGCAGCGTTCATCCGCATCTCGAACGTCGTCTACGAGATGCCGGAAGGCCGGCCGGTGTGGAAGATCCTGCCGTTGCGCCTGGCCCTGACCGTGACGTTGATGGTCCTCGCGTGTGCCAGCGCGCTCATCGTGGTCTTCTCCGGCGGCCTGGCACGACAGGTGGGCACCGCGCTGGGGATCGGGGGCCCCGCCCTGACCCTGTGGTCGATCGCGAAGTGGCCCGTTCTCGTCCTCCTGGTCACCGTCATGATCGCGGTGCTCTACTGGGCCGCCCCGAACGCCAAGGGCCGTGGGTTCAGGTGGGTGACGCCGGGCAGTTTCCTGGCCCTGGTCATCTGGATGCTCGCCTCGGCCGGCTTCGCCTTCTACGTTGCGAACTTCGCCTCGTACAACAAGACCTACGGTGCCCTCGCCGGCGTGATCGTCTTCCTGGTGTGGCTATGGATCACCAACCTGGCGATGCTCCTGGGCCTGGAGTTCGACGCGGAGATGGTCCGCCGGCGCGCGATCGCGGGCGGACTGCCCGAGGACGAGGAGCCGTACGTGGAGCCACGTGACACCCGCGCGTGGAGCGAGGGGGACCGCCGCCGCGTGGAACGCTGATCGGCCCCTCGCCGGGGACGGCGGCGAGCCTTGTCATCAGCATCCCGTTCGGGCCGATGGCGCCCGACAACGTCACCCTGTTGCGGGCGACCGCCGATGCCCACGACCGGGTGGACGCCGGAGGCCGGGACGCGTCCCGGGTTGCTTGACTCTCCCCCGAAGGGAGAGTCGAAGGTGGAGCACATGCGCATGGACGACGCGTCACGGCCCACGTGGAACATCGGTGCCGTCGCACGGCAGACCGGGCTGCCGGACAAAGTGGTCAGGCACTGGTCGGATGTGGGCGTCGTGGCATCGGTCGGCCGGACCTCCGGCGGCTACCGCCGCTATGACACCGCCGGCGTAGCCCGGCTGCAGCTGGCCCGCACCCTGCGCGACCTGGGCATGGGGCTCGGTGAAAGCCGGGCCGCCCTGGATCGTAAGGAGGGTCTCGCGGAGGTGGCGGCCGCACACGTCGAGGCCCTGGAGGCGCAGGTCCGCCGACTGCGGACCCACCAGGCCGTCCTGCGCACTGTCACACGTCGCACTACCCAGGAAAGCCTTGCTCTGCTGACCCACACCACCCACATGCACCCCGACGAACGTCGCAAGCTGGTCCACGACTTTCTCACCGAATCCATCGGTGACATCGATGTGCCTCACTTCCGCGGGGGGCTTCTCGCAGCGAGAGGAGCGGGGCCACGGTCCTGGCCTCCGTGCCGTCCGTGACCGACCGGCTCGCGTGGCTGGTGCGCCGGGCCCGCAACCCTCCCCGGCTGAGGCTGCTCACCAACACCGGTGCGGCGCTGGACCCGGGGACGATCGCCGCTCTGCGAGCGGCCGTTCCCACGCTGAGTGTTCAGCTCATGTACGGGCTGACCGAGTGCAAGCGGACCACGATCATGCCGCCTGACGGCGACCTCGTACGGCCCGGATCGTCGGGGCGCGCCCTGCCCGGCACCGAGGTCTTCGTCATCGACGCCGAAGGCACCCGGCTCCCTCCCGGCGAGGTCGGCCAGTTCGTGGTGCGCGGCCCTCACGTGATGGCCGGGTACTGGCGCCGGCCGGAGCTGACGGCCGAGCGGTTCCCCCGTGCCGAGGGCCTCTTCCCCGAACTGCGTACGGGGGACTACGGCCGGCTCGACGAGGACGGCTACCTCTACTTCACCGGACGCCGGGACGACCTCTACAAGGAGCGCGGCTTCCGGGTCAGCGCCACCGAGGTGGAGGCCGCCGCCCGCCGGGTCGAAGGGGTGACCGACGCGGCCGTGCTGACGCCCGGTCCCCGGACCGGCGGCCGGGCCGTCCTCACGGCGGTGACCGGACTCGACCCGTCCGACGTCCTGGACGGGATGCGCGGGTTCATCGAGGAGTACAAGATCCCGCGCCGCTGCGTCCCGGTGGCGGCCCTGCCCACCAACAGCAACGGCAAGGTCGACAGGCGCGCACTCGCCGACCTGGCCGACGTGTCCGTATCGACGAACCGGAAGGAATGACCGCACATGAACCGTAGCGATGTCACCACCGCCCTGGAGACCGCGCTCAGCAGCGTCCTCGACCGGCCCGTGACCGAACTGCGCGGCGGCACCAGGCTCTTCGACGACCTGCACCTCGACTCCACCACGATGCTGGAGATGCTGATGGAGCTGGAGGACTCGCTCGGCCTGGAGGTCGACCCCGAGGAGCTCGACGCCGACGACTTCGAGACCGTCGACACCTTCACCGACTTCGCGCTCGCCCAGCTTTCCGCGGAGCACGGCAAGGCCGCCTGACACCACCGCGCCGAACACACCCGAGGGAAGGAACACCGGAAATGATCGTCCGCTCCTTCAAGGACATCGAGAACACCGACCGGCACGTCCGGGCGTCCACCGGCACCTGGGAGAGCAAGCGCATCGTGCTCGCCCGGGAGGGCGTCGGCTTCTCGCTGCACGAGACCACGGTCTACGCGGGCACCGAGACGTCGATGTGGTACGCCAACCACATCGAGGCCGTGCTCTGCGTCGAGGGCGAGACCGAACTGACCAACGACGAGACCGGCGAGAAGCACCTGATCACCCCGGGCACCATGTACCTCCTGGACGGCCACGAGAAGCACACCCTGCGCCCCCGGGTCGACTCGCGCTTCGTCTGCGTGTTCAACCCGCCCGTCACCGGGCGCGAGGACCACGACGCCGACGGTGTCTACCCGCTGCTCACCGAGGAGGCCGTGTGACCGCGCCTGCCCCCGAAACCGCCGTCCGGGCCCGCCCCCGGTACCGTACGCCGCGCGTCGAGGACGCCCCCGCGCTCTGGGAGATGGTCGACCAGGCGGACGCCCTGGACAACAACAGCCCGTACTACTACGCCCTTTGGTGCCGGGACTTCGCCGCGACCTCCCTCGTGGCCACTCTGGACGACGAGGTCATCGGGTTCCTCACCGGCTACTTCAGGCCCGACGAGCCCGACACCTATCTGGTGTGGCAGGAGGCCGTCAGGCCCCGGCACGGCATTCCGATGCTCGGTGTCCAGCTCTTCGAGCGGGCCGCCGACCGGGCGGTGGAGCGGGGGGCCGCTTTCATCGAGGCCACCGTGTCCGCCGACAACAAGGCCATCATCATGGTCCTGAAGAAGGTCGCGAAGCGGTACGCGGCCGAGGTCGACACCCGGGTGCTGTTCCCCGGAGACCTCTTCCCCGGGGAACACCACGACGAGGTGCTGTACCGCATCGGGCCGCTCGCGCCACGGGCGGACTGACGCCGGCCCGTCCCACCCACCGCACCACCTTCCGCGTCACTCCGACCCGCGGAAGGTGGTGCGGTACGCGCGCGGCGACACCCCCAGGGCCTCCCGGAAGTGCTGGCGCATGGCCGTCCCGGTGCCGAAGCCGGCTTCGGCGGCGATGCGGTCCACCGGCTCGTCGGTCCGCTCCAGGAGCCGGCGTGCGTGGTGCAGCCGCTGGGCCGCCAGCCAGCGCATCGGCGTCAGCCCGGTCTCCTGGAGGAAACGGCGGCTCAGGGTCCGTACGCTCACCGACGCCTCCCGGGCCAGGTCCTCCAGCGTCAGCAGCTCGCCCAGGTGGCGCAGGGCGAAGGTCCGGGCGGCGGCCGTCGGGCTGGCTCCCCCTTCGGGGACCGGCTGCTCGATGTACTGGGCCTGTCCACCGTCCCGGTGCGGCGGAACGACGGTGCGCCGGGCGACGGTGTTGGCCACCTCGCTGCCGTGGTCGCTGCGGATCATGTGCAGACAGAGGTCGATTCCCGCGGCGACCCCCGCCGAGGTGAGCACGTTCCGGTCGTCGGTGTAGAGCACGTCCGGGTCCACATCGACTTCCGGGTACAGCCGGCGCAGCTCGTCGCACGACTTCCAGTGGGTGGTCGCCCGCCGCCCCTTCAGCAGCCCGATGGCCGCCAGGACGAACGTGCCCGTGCAGATCGAGGCCACCCGGGCGTCCGCCGGGACGCGGGCGAGCGCCCGGCGCACCGGTTCCGGCACCTGGTCGCGCCGCTGCGGCCCGTAGTCCTCCACCGCCGCCGGTACGAGTACGGTGTCGGCGCTCTCCAGGGCCTCCGGGCCGTGGGCGATGTTCACCGTGAAGTCGGCGTCCGTGGTCAGCTCACCGGGCTCCGCCGCACAGGTCACCACCGAGTACAGCGGCCCGCCGTCGTCGTCGAGCGCCGTGCCGAACAGCCGGTGGACGATGCCCAGCTCCATCGGCAGCAGCCCTGGCCGCACCAGAGTGACCACCCGGTGTACCGGCGCTCTCCTGCTCACAGTCGTCATGGCCAGATTGTTTCACTACATGTCCAGCTGGCCAGTGGTGGAAGATCACCTGCCTGCCGAGGATGGGAAGCATGGAAGAAGAAACGACGACCGGAAACCCCGAACCCTCCGGGCCCCAGGCCGCTCGTCCCCTTCCGTCGTCCGCGACCGAAGGGGCACCCGTACGGCGGACCGTCCACCGCGCCTGGTGGGTCGCGGGAGCCGCAGCGCTCGCCATCGTGGTCGCGGGGGCCTTCTCCACGATGCCCGGCATCCTCCAGGGCCCCCTCCAGCAGGAATTCCACTGGTCACGGGGGACGATCGGCGTCGCCTCTGCGGTCAACATGGTCCTGTACGGGCTGACCGCGCCGTTCGCGGCCGCCCTGATGGACCGCTTCGGCATCCGCAGGGTCGTCGTCGTGGCCCTGAGCACGGTCGCCGCCGGTTCCCTGCTGACCACGGTGATGACCGCTCCCTGGCAGTTCACCCTCTTCTGGGGCTTCCTCGTCGGCCTCGGCACCGGCTCGATGGCCATGGCCTTCGGAGCCACCGTGACCAACCGCTGGTTCACCACCCGGCGCGGTCTGGTCACCGGCATCCTCTCCTCGGGGAGCGTCTTCGGGCAGATGGTGTTCCTGCCCGCACTGTCCTGGACCATCGACCACTACGACTGGCGTCCGGCCCTCGTCACCCTCGCGCTCGCGGCGCTGGCCGTCGCACCCGTCATCTGGCTGGTCCTGCGCGACCACCCCGCCGACGTGGGACAGAGCCCCTACGGGAGCACGGAGTTCGTCCCCAAGCCCGCGCCCGTCGGGGGAGTCGCCCGCCGTACCCTCACCGTGCTCCGCGACGCCTCCCGTACCGCTCCCTTCTGGCTCCTCGCCGGAGCCTTCGCCATCTGCGGGGCCACGACCAACGGCATCATGTGGACGCACTTCACCCCGGCCGCCCACGACCACGGCATGACCGTCACCACCGCGTCGACCCTGCTGGCTCTCATCGGCGTCTTCAACGTCGCCGGCACGATCGCCTCCGGATGGCTCACCGACCGCAAGGACGCCCGCCGGCTCCTCGCCGTCTTCTTCGCCCTGCGCGGGGTGCTGCTCGTACTGCTCCCGCTGATGATGGCCGCTACGGTCAATCCGGCGATGATGATCTTCGTGGTCGCCTTCGGCCTTCTCGACCTGGCCACCGTCCCGCCGGTGATCGCGCTGTGCCGTACGTTCTACGGCGACGACAGCGCCATCGTCTTCGGCTGGGTCAACGCGGCCCATCAGGTGGGCGCGGCCCTGGCCGCCTTTCTCGGCGGTATCGCCCGCGACGCCTTCGGTACCTACGACCCGGTCTGGCTGGTACTCGGCGCGGCCTGTGCGGTCGCGGCGCTGGTGTCGCTGACCATCCGGGGAAACGCCGTGCGCCGGGGCACGCCCGACCGCACGGCCGCGGAGCCGGTCGAGTCGGCCGGCCCCCGAGGCTGAAGCGGCCCGCTCAGGGGAACGGGGCGATGGCCGCGGAGCCGCTCGTGAGCTGGTCGGCCACGCGGAAGGCCCGGGCCCTATCGTGTCCGCATGATGCACGGCGAGGGACACGACGATCAGACGGTACGACAGGCCGCACCGCACGGCGGCCGGACAACCTTCAGGGGTGGGGACCGTTCGGACCGGGAGATCGAGACTCTGGACGAGTTCGATCACGTGATGGAGGGCGGGACCCTGAGCGGCTTCCGGATTCAGTCGGTCGATCTGACGGAACGTACAGCCGTCCTGCTGTCCACCGAAACTTCCAGGGCCGTGTTCCTCGGCTGCCCGATGGCACCGGAAGCCCGGGCGAAGATACAGGCGGACGGTGCCCTGGTCTTCCCTCCCGTCCCCCACCTCCCCTTCGACCCCTATCGAGGCCTGCTGTACTCGCCCGACCACCTCTTCGCGGGGCTGGACGCCGGCGGATACGAGACGACGCCGGATGCGCGGGCCTACGAGTGGTTCCAGCGGACCAAGGCCGACGGGGACATACTCGCCTCGATGCTGCGGTCGATCCACGACGACGCGATCTCGGACGCCCTGGACGAACTCCTCGTCGGCGCACGGGTCGTCGGCGTCATGGGTGGCCATGCCATGGCACGGGACACCGACGCGTACGCCGGGGCCGCGCGCCTGGGCCGTGAACTGGCTCGCACGGGGCTGACCGTCGCGACCGGGGGAGGCCCCGGCGCCATGGAGGCCGCCAACCTCGGCGCCTACGCCGCGCCACATCGCGACGAGATGCTGGACGAGGCCCTCGAACTCCTCGCGAAGACTCCGTCGTTCAGCCCGTCGGTATCCGACTGGGTGCGTGCCGCGCTGGAGGTACGGGACCGCTGGCCCGGGGGCGACGCCTCGGTGGGCATCCCCACCTGGTTCTACGGCCACGAACCGCCGAACGCCTTCGCCGGCCACATCGCGAAGTACTTCGCCAACGCGACACGGGAGGACGGCCTGCTGGCTCGCTGCAACGCCGGCGTCATCTTCCTGCCGGGCGCCGCGGGCACCGTCCAGGAGGTCTTCGACAACGCCACTCCGAACTACTACGAGTCCCGGGGCGAACCGACGCCCATGGTCCTGGTCGACCGGACGCACTGGACGGAGCGACTGCCGGCATGGCCGCTGCTCAAGGCACTGGCGCAGGAGCGCCCGATGGAGACCCGCATCGCGTTGGTCGACTCGGTGACAGAGGTCCCCGAGGCCTTGGCGCGTCTCTCGGCCTGACCGCCGCAGGCACACCATGCCGGTGAAGCCCCGTAACCCCGCCCGCAGAGCGGTACAACCGCCGTGTCCGGGGAAGAGGATCGACGTCCCGTGATGTCCGAGGCGAGAGGGAGACTTCCCATGGGTGACGGCACCGAGGCGCAAGGCGGCGGCCCCTGGTGGAAATCCGCGGTCGTCTATCAGGTCTATCCCCGCAGCTTCGCCGATGCGAACGGTGACGGCGTCGGCGACCTGGAGGGCCTCACCGGTCGGCTGGACCACATCGCGGAGCTGGGCGTCGACGTGCTGTGGCTGTCTCCCGTCTACCCGTCGCCGCAGGACGACAACGGCTACGACATCAGCGACTACCAGGACGTCGATCCCGTCTTCGGTGATCTGGCGGCCTTCGACCGGCTGCTGGCCGCCGTGCACGAGCGCGGGATGAAACTGGTCATGGACCTGGTCGTCAATCACACCTCCGACGAGCACCCCTGGTTCCAGGAGTCACGCGATCCGGACAGCCCGAAACGTGACTGGTACTGGTGGCGTCCGCCGCGCGACGGCGGCGCACCCAACAACTGGGGCTCGTTCTTCTCCGGCTCGGCCTGGGCGCACGACGCCACGACCGACGCGTACTACCTGCACCTCTTCTCGCCGAAGCAACCGGACCTCAACTGGGAGAACCCCGACCTGAGGCAAGCCGTGTACGCCATGATGCGCTGGTGGCTGGAGCGCGGCGTCGACGGCTTCCGGATGGACGTCATCAACCTCATCTCCAAGAATCCGGAGCTGCCCGACGGTGTGCCGCACGGCGACGGCCCGTACGGTGACGGCTCGCCCCACTACGTCTGCGGCCCGCGCATCCACGACTACCTCCAGGAGCTCCACCGGGAGGTGATCGCCCGGTATCCCGGCCGGCTGCTCACCGTCGGAGAGATGCCCGGGGTGACCGTCGAACAGGCCAGGCTCTTCACCGACCCGCTACGCGCCGAAGTCGACATGGTGTTCCAGTTCGAGCACGTCGGACTCGACCACGGCCACGGCAAGTTCGATCCACGACCGCTGCGCTTGACCGACCTCAAGGCATCCTTGGGCCGCTGGCAGACCGGCCTCGCCGACGTCGGGTGGAACAGCCTGTACTGGAACAACCACGACCAGCCTCGCGTGGTCTCCCGGTTCGGCGACGACGGACCCCGCCACCGGACCCGGTCCGCAACCATGCTCGCCACCGTCCTCCACCTGCACCGCGGCACGCCGTACATCTACCAGGGCGAAGAACTGGGCATGGCCAACGCACCCCTGCGGACCATCGAGGATTTCCGCGACATCGAGTCCCTGAACCACTACGCGCAGGAGCTGCGCGCCGGAACGAGGCCCGAGGACATCCTGCCCGGCCTTCGGGCCATGGGCCGGGACAACGCCCGTACCCCCATGCAGTGGGACGCCTCGCCGCAGGCCGGCTTCACCACGGGCACGCCCTGGCTGCCGGTCAACCCCGACCACACCGAGGTCAACGCCACCACCGCCCGCGCGGATCCCGACTCCGTCTACCACCACTACCGGCGGCTGATCGCGCTGCGGCACAACGAACCAGCCGTCGTGCACGGGGACTTCACCATGCTCCTGCCGGACGACGAGCGGATCTATGCCTTCACCCGCCGTCACGGGCCGACGGAACTGCTCGCCGCCGGAAACTTCACCGGCGAGACGGTCGCCGTGGACATGCCCGACGGCTGGGAGGGCGCCGAACTCGTGCTGGGCAACGGCCCGTCCGCCTCCGCGGCCCCCGGCCGGCTGGTGCTCGCACCCTGGGAGGCGAGGGTGCACCGGCGGACGGTGTGACCCCCGGTCGATGAACCCGGCGGCGTCGGGTACCCGCACCCCATGACCGTCTACGGATTCCACGCCTCGCACGAACAGGTGCCTCCCGCCGACCTGCTGGCCGCGGCCGTCCGCGCGGAGAGCGCCGGCTTCACCGCAGCGATGTGCTCCGACCACTTCTCACCCTGGAGTGTCCGGCAGGGTGAGTCGGGCTTCGCGTGGTCCTGGCTCGGCGCCGCGCTCCAGGCCACCGGCCATGTCCCGTTCGGAGTCGTCAACGCGCCGGGCCAGCGTTACCACCCGGCGATCATCGCTCAGGCCATCGGCAGCCTCGCCGCCATGTACCCGGGCCGCTTCTGGGCGGCACTGGGCAGCGGGGAGGCGTCCAACGAGCACATCACCGGCGCGCGCTGGCCGCGCAAGGACGTCCGCAACGCCCGGCTGCGCGAGTGTGTCGACATCATCCGGGCGCTGCTGAACGGCGAGGAGGTGAGCCACGACGGGCTGGTGGTCGTGGACCGGGCCCGGCTGTGGACCCGCCCCGAGACCGTTCCGCCGCTGGTGGGCGCCGCGTGCAGCGAGGCCACCGCCCGCTGGTGCGCGGAGTGGGCCGACGGCCTGATCACCGTCAACGCGCCGCAGGAGAAGCTGCGCCGGATCGTGGACGCGTACCGCACCGCCGGTGGCGCCGGCCCCCTGCACCTCCAGGTACACCTCAGCTGGGACCCCGACCCGGAGACCGCACGTGCCCTCGCCCACGACCAGTGGCGCACCAACGTCCACGGCCCACCGGTGAGCTGGGACCTGGACTCGGCGGAGCTGTTCGACAGCGTCAGTGAGCACGTCACGCCCGAGCACGTCGCCGAGTCCGTCAACATCTCCGCGGACCTCGGGCGGCATGCGGCCTGGCTCCAGGAGTACGCCGACCTCGGCTTCGACGCGGTCATGCTCCATCACGTCGGCCGGGAACAGAGCGCCTTCATCGACGCGTTCGGCACCGACGTGCTGCCGCGGCTCGACGTGACCCGCCCCCAGACCTACCGCGCGGAGAGTGCCCGATGAGGCTGACCCGGACCTCCGACCTGTGGTGGAAGAACGCCGTCGTGTACTGCCTGGACGTCGAGACGTACCAGGACGGTGACGGCGACGGGACCGGCGATTTCGCCGGCCTGACCCAGCGGATCGACCACTTGGTGCGCCTGGGCGTCACCTGTGTATGGCTGATGCCGTTCTATCCGACCCGGGAGCGCGACGACGGCTACGACATCACCGACTTCTACGCCGTCGATCCGCGGCTGGGCACGCTCGGCGACTTCACCGAGTTCGTGAGGACCGCCCGCGACCGGGGTATCCGGGTCATCGCCGACCTGGTGGTCAACCACACCTCCGACCACCATCCGTGGTTCCAGGACGCCCGTTCCAGCCGCACATCCGCCCACCGCGACTGGTACGTCTGGCGCGACACACCGCCCGACGACGGCCCTGAGGGCGTGGTCTTCCCCGACGCCGAGCGCAGTGTGTGGCAGCTGGACGAGACCACCGGCCAGTACTACCTGCACCGCTTCTTCAAGCAGCAGCCCGACCTCAATGTCGCCAACCCCGCGGTACGCGACGAGATAGCCCGCATCATGGGTTTCTGGACGCAGCTGGGGCTGTCCGGCTTCCGCGTCGACGCGGTTCCCTTCCTGCTGGAGACCGACGGCCAGGAGGACGCGGACCAACTGCCCGACCCGCACGAGTACCTGGCCGACCTGCGGGCCTTCCTCGGGCGCCGCAACGGTGAGGCCGTCCTGCTGGGCGAGGTCAACCTGCCCTACCCCGACACGGCCAGGTTCTTCGGCGAACCGGAGTCCGGCCGGGGCGACGAGCTCACCATGTGCTTCGACTTCATCGGCATGCAGCGGATGTACCTGTCGATGGCGCGAGGTGAGGCAGGGCCGCTGGCCGCCGCCCTGCGCGAGCGCCCCGGCGCACCCCGCGACGCGCACTGGGCGACCTTCGTCCGCAACCACGACGAGCTGACGCTCGACAAACTCGACGACGACGAGCGCGCCGAGGTGTTCGCAGCCTTCGGCCCCGACGAGGACATGCAGCTCTACGGCCGGGGCCTGCGCCGCAGGCTGCCGCCGATGGTGGAGGGCGACCGGCGCCGGGTGGAGCTGGCCTACAGTCTGCTCTTCACCCTGCCCGGCACTCCCGTGCTCTTCTACGGCGAGGAGATCGGGATGGGGGAGAACCTCACCGCCGAAGGCCGACAGGCCGTACGAACCCCGATGCAGTGGACCCCTGACAAGGGAGGCGGCTTCTCCACCGCCGACGCGGACGCTCTGCCCAACCCGGTCGTGCAGGGCGCGTTCGGCCCGAGGCAGGTCAACGTGCACGACCAGGCACACGACCCGGATTCCCTGTTCCGGCGCATGCGGACACTGATCGAGCGGTATCGCGAGACACCCGAACTGGCCTGGGGAGCGTTCGAAGTGCTCGACGCGGACGATCCGGGCGTGCTGGCCCACATCAGCTCGCTTCCGGAAGGGGCGGTGCTGGCGTTGCACAACTTCTCCGGCCGCGAGGTCACCGCGACGACGAGCGTCCCCGGTCTGAAAGGCGGGCGCCTGCTCACCGACATCTTCACCGGCGACACCGTGAAGTCCGCCGCCGGCGGCCTCGTCCGCACCGAGCTGGAGCCGTACGGCTATCGCTGGCTACGCGTCCCCCGCTGAATCCCCGCAGAAGGTCTTGTCATGGGCATGGCTCGACCTTACAGTCGCCAGCAACCACACTGATGGGAGCGCTCCCACTCTACCGGTGATCGGTGACCCCGGTGCCCCCGACAGCGTCACCAAGCCGTACGCGTCGGCCTGTCGAGAGACAGGCCCGACCCCCGAGAAAAAGGAGAGACACCATGACTCCGGGTAAGAAGCGACTGCTGTCCTTACTGGCGGTGCTGGCCACCCTGCTCAGCGGGCTCGGTCTCGCCCTCATCGGCCAGAACAGCGCACAGGCACACGGAGTGACGATGACGCCCGGTTCGCGGACCTACCTCTGCTATCTGGACGCCAGGACCGTTACGGGCGCGCTCGACCCGACGAACGCCGCGTGCAAGGCGGCGCTCGCGGAGAGCGGCTCGAACGCGCTCTACAACTGGTTCGCCGTGCTCGACTCCAACGCGGGTGGCCGCGGGCCGGGCTACGTCCCGGACGACAAGCTGTGCAGCGCCGGCGACCGTTCCCCGTACAACTTCACCGGCTACAACGCGGCCCGCGCCGACTGGCCCCGGACGCACCTCACCTCCGGATCGACGATCAGGATCAAGCACAGCAACTGGGCGGCTCACCCCGGCGACTTCCGGGTGTACATGTCCAAGCCCGGCTACGCGCCCACGGAGCCGCTGGGCTGGGATGACATCGAGCTCATCCAGACCGTCACCAACCCCCCGCAGTCCGGCTCGGTGGGCAGCGAATCCGGCCACTACTACTGGGATCTGGCGTTGCCATCGGGCCGCTCCGGTGACGCCTTGATGTTCATCCAGTGGGTGCGATCGGACAGCCAGGAGAACTTCTTCTCCTGCTCCGACATCGTCTTCGACGGCGGCAACGGCGAGGTGACCGGCATACGTGGCTCCGGCGGTACTCCCACCCCGACCCCCACTCCGACCCCCACCCCGACCCCCACCCCGACTCCCACACCGACCCCCACCGATCCGCACAGTGGGTGCATGGCCCTCTACACGGTGACCAACTCCTGGAACGGCGGCTTCCAGGGCTCCGTCGAGGTGATGAACCACAGCACCACCGCCCGCGACAACTGGGCCGTACGTTGGCAGCCAGGCGCCGGCACCACGATCAGCCAGCTCTGGAACGGGATCCACAGCACCGGCTCCGACGGCACGGTCACGGTCAGGTACGTCGACCACAACCGCACCATCCCGCCGGACGGCAGCGTGACATTCGGCTTCACGGCCACGTCGGCCGGCAACGATCTACCGGTCGGCTCCATCACCTGCGTCAACCCGTAGCACCGTCCGAGGCGGCGCCGACCCCCGTATCCGAGGTGGTCGGCGCCCGCGTCCCATTTGTGTCCGCAACCGGGCGGTGTCGTCGTACGGCGGCAGCAGACGTTCCCTCCGACGCGCCAACAACCCGGTGGACGCCCATGATCCGTTCCGCGGAGCGAAAGCGCCAGGGGCGGTGAAGATCTGGAGGGTACACGGCGATCCCGCGACGGTGCCTGCCATTCTGTGCCCGGACAGATCGCCGATGCCTGAAGGGCATCACCTCTCATGCGCATGACCCGTCTCACCACCACCGTCCTGGCCGCCGTGCTTGGTTGCACCGGTGTGCTCGCCGTCGGTTCGGCTGCCGGCGCTTCCGCCCCGTTCGGATGCCAGTACAAGGTGCTGTGGCCGACCGCCGGTGTGTACGAGAACCCGAACCCGAACAGCGTCGTCGTCAAGACCAAGCACGCCGGTGACATAGTCGGCGCCTCGACCTGCGAGGGCGCCGCCTACAACGAGTACGGGTATGTGCTGGTCGTCACCGACGCGGCAGCCGACGGCCGGGGCTGGATGCGCGTTGAGGCAGTCGTCCAGATCTGACGTACTCGCGCACACCTGGAGCGCGTAGGGGCCGCCGGTCCCCGGTCCCCGGACCGGTCCCTGCCGCTCCCGCACTTCGCCTGCCCGCGTTTGCCGAGTCCTTCCGTGGGACAGGACAGTCCTGCGCAACGTGCGTACGACGTCCCACTGCAGCCGTACCCAGGGCGGATATCGGTCAGCGAGCCGATGCTCCGCTGCCGCTCCGGTGTCTCTCTGGTTCACCAGTTCGTCCCTCGAGAGGATCCCGGTATGAGCAGGCGAGGCAGAACGCGCATATGGCTCGGCGCGACCGTGGCGATGCTGATGACGTCGTTCGCGTTACCACCTGCGGTCGCGCAGGAGGCCGGCTCCGCGAGCCGTTGTTCCGGGGGCTACGTGGCCATCACCTTCGACGACGGTCCGACGGACGTCACGGCCGAGTACCTCAAGGCGCTGCGGGAGGCCGGACGCGTCAGGGCGACGTTCTTCGTGACCGGCACGCTGGCCGAAGGGCACCGCGACGGGACACGGCGGATCGTCGCCGAGGGCCACCAGATCGGGAACCACTCCTACACCCACGCCAATCTCGTGGAGCTCGACGCGGCCACCGCATTCGCTGAACTGCGTGACACCAGCCGCGTCATCCGAACGCAGACGGGGCGTGCTCCCATTCTGTTCCGGCCGCCCTTCGGGAGCACCGACGTACGGACCCGGCGTGATGCGGCCGTGTTGGGGATGACCGAGGTGATCTGGACGGCCGACACCGTCGACTGGAGCGGTATTCCCACCGAGACGATCGTGGCGAACGCGCTCACCGTCAAGCCGGGCGGCATCATCCTGCTCCACGACGGTCTGCAGACGACACTCGCGGCCATCCCGAAGATCATCCGGGGGCTTGCCGCGCGGGGTCTGTGTGCGGGCCGGATCGTGTACTCACCTACACCGGTCCAGGCGTGGCCGGGCCTGACCTTTCATGCCAAGGCAGCCCCCTGGCGTTGAAGTGCCTCATAGGGGCGTTTCGGGCCCGGACGTCGGTGGAGGAGAAAGCCGCGGGGCTGACGACAGCGATGAGGCAGGGGCAGACCGACTTTCAGCGGCAGGCTGTCCAGCCCGACCGCCGGGTACGAGGAGGACGTTCCCTCCCACGCCCCTCGTGGAGGCCCCTGCGTCACCGTTTCGAACCATCCCGTGCGGGCAACCGGCTGGTCATGGAGACCAACGAGGGTACTGAAGAAGCGGTCGCGACCCAGGGGGACGAGCATCATGTCGTCCTCAGCGCCGATACCAATGGCGATGGGAAGCCGGATGTGTGGATGACCGACACGACCGGCGACGGCAAGGCGGATCTCTACCAGTTCGACACCACCGGTGATGGGCAGATCGACGTGACGGTGGTGGAGGGCGCCGAGGAGCCTGGCACCGATCGGCTCGTAGTTGACGGTGACGGCGGTCACCCCCCGCAGGTGTGAACTGCACGATCGACCGACGGGCTTGCGGCCTATCCGGTACGCGGTGATCTGCGGCAGCCGTTCACCGGCTGGGCAGATACTCGACCTGCAAGCGGATCACCGCGCCCTCGATCACCGGTAGGCCGCCCGGCCGGGCCGCCCCTCCCGCCCTCCCGCGGGAGGGCCGGCCGCGGCGCAGGGCTGACAGCACCGCGGCACAGCGAGATATTCACCAGCCTTCTACTGGGTGACTTGTCCGCCGGGGATCAGCGGCCGGGGAAGGGCAAGCGGGCCGGTGCTGGGACCGGGTTCGGGTTCGGGTTCGGGTTCGGCGAGATGGAACGAGACTCTGTCGTGGAGAGCGGGTCGGCCGCGCAGGTGACGTCCCGGGCCGGAAGCCGGCCGGTGGTCAGATACGTCGTGGTGACGCCGTCCGCGCAGGCACTGATGCCGAGCGAGTACACGCCGTGGCCCTGCCCCTCGTCCACGGTGACGAGCCGCGAGCCCCTCAGTGCCCGCCGCAGGCCGAGGGCGGTGGCCAGCGGGGTCTGCGAGTCCCATTCGTTCTGGACGATGAGCGCGGGGACCTTGTTGTCGACCTTGGTGGCCGCTTCGATCGGGCGGTCCCAGTAGGCGCACGGGAAGATGTTCGAGACGGAGTCGCCGTAGAGGGGGTAGCGGACGCTGTCGCGCCGGGAGTCGGCTCGGTAGACGGCCGGGTCGGTGGGCCAGCGGGCGTCGCCGCACACGATCGCGAGGTAGCTCGCCAGCTCGTTGTCGGTCGGCACGAAGGTCGGGAAGGTCGGTACGGGCTTGCCCGCGGCGGCGTCCCGAAGCAGCCCCAGGGTCCTGGCGGCGACCGACGGGTGGGTGATCTCCCAGCGTATGTACTCGCGGACCTCGGCACCGTCGAACCTGGTCCCGCCGAGGTCGAGCGGCTCCCGGTCGGCGCGCGCGACGATGTCCCAGAACAGCTTCTCGACCTCGGCGGGTGTGTCACCGAGTCCGTACTGCGCCGCATGACGGGCGGTCCAGTCCGTCCACCGGTCGAACGCGGTCTCGGCCTGTTCCGCCCAGGACCGCCCCATGCTTCGCCAGACCCGCTCGGGGTCGACCGCGCTGTCCAGGACGAACCGGTCGACCCGCTGAGGGAACAACTGGGTGTAGACAGAACCGAGATAGGTCCCGTACGACAGTCCGAAGTACGAGATCCTCTGTTCTCCGAGGGCCGCGCGCATGATGTCCATGTCGCGTGCCGTGTTGCGGGTGGTGACGTGCCGGAGCGTTTCCCTGTTGTGGTTCCGGCACCGGTCCGCGATGTCGCGCGCCCAGGCGACGTCCTTGGCGAACGTCGCACGCTTGTAGGGCCGGTACGTCAGCCGTTCGTCGGCGGTGGTCGTGCCGCAGGCGAGAGGGCTGCTGGCGCCGACCCCACGCGGATCGAAACCGATCAGGTCGTACCGGTCCTTCACGGACTGCGGCAGAAGCCCGCTGAGCGCGAGGGGATAGAAGAGCCCGGACCCGCTGGGTCCGCCCGGGTTGAAGAGCAGGGCGCCGCGCCGCTTGCCCGGGTCGGCGGCCTTGATCCGCGACAGCGACACATTGATCTTCTTGCCGTCCGGCCTGCGGTGGTCGAGGGGCACCTTGAGGGTGGCGCACTCGACGGTCGGAGGGATGTCGCCGCCGCAGCCCTGCCAGGTCAAGGAGGGGGCGGCGGTGGTCGGGAGGTCTACCGGCGAACCGGGGCCGGCCGTGGGCGCGGCCATGGCTGTGGTGCCGAGGAGCGTCGGGGCGAGTACTGCGGCGATGACTAAGGCGATCTTGGAGGTCGTTCTTCGTCTCAGGAGCAAGGGAGTGCCTTCGTTCGCTGGGATGCTGAATGGCGCTCCCCAGTGGCCCGGAGGGACGGACCGCAGGGGCATCGATCACGGTAACGGCCTTA
This sequence comes from Streptomyces microflavus, assembly GCF_014650075.1. Classification (GTDB taxonomy): domain Bacteria; phylum Actinomycetota; class Actinomycetes; order Streptomycetales; family Streptomycetaceae; genus Streptomyces; species Streptomyces microflavus. Next base: position 605,908 of record NZ_BMUG01000005.1, read on the forward strand.
CGCCGTAAGCGAGTTCGGATGTGCGAATTGCCCTGGTGAGGCGTCTTGACCGAATGATGCGGTGCCTGGGCGGGGGAGCGGGGTCGGCCGCCGTCGTTGGAAGGCCGAACGCACCGGAGCCCGAGCCGCTCTGCGGATGGCTACTGCGATACGGCTGCTGCGGGCTGGTGCGCCAAAAGGCGCAGCTATCCCTTACTGCGGGCGTCAGTTGGTGCTCTTGGCGAAGAGTGATCGTTCGAGCGCGGATCGACGGAGCTGGAGGCGAGATCACTGGCTGGGTTGAGAGCCAGCGCAGCTGTCATGAGCAGGAGCACCCGCACGCCATCACCGGTGGCGCTGTCCACTCCGGGCAGCAACGGGATGACCATGGTAAAGCCCACGAGGACGAGGCTGGGCCGGTCCGCCGTACCAGCCTGGCGACCCGGGAAGCCGACGGTTCGGCGGCGCTGTGCTGCATGAGTGCCGTCAAGTCTTCTGCGGCGAGGGCGAGGACACCTGCACGCAGTGAGGTGGTGATGGAGTCGTACTCCTCGGCCGTGTGAACCTGAGTGACCGCACGGTCATGACGCCGCATCAGTTCGGCCAGGGCGGCGTGGAACCGGCGCGCCTCGCGTCTGGAAGCCAGTTCCCTGACGGAGGTTCTGCGGCGGATGACCGATGTGTCTTGGGCGGCCTCGATCGCGAAGGCGAGACGGTGCCGGACGATCTTGATGCTTCGTAGATCCCACCAGTGGGCGCGCACTTCGAAACTCATCGCAGCGGCCGCCGCGAGCTCGACGAGCAGGCCATCGGCACAGCGGGTACGGGGTCCAGCAGTCGATAGTGGGCTTCACCGTGGAGGCCGCTGACGGAGTCGTCGGGCACGTGGACCGGCAGCAGGACCTGCCCGGCATACAGCACATGGTGGTCGACACCGGCGTTTGGAAGTTCGGCAGGAGCGTGCTGATCCTGGCCGGTGCTGTCACCTCCATCGACGCTGCGGCACAGAAGGTGGAAGTCGCAGCATCCCGGGAGGAGATCAAGGCCGCTCCCCGCTTCACCACCGACAGCGAGACAGCCGACCCCGTCTATCTGTCCGAGGTCGGCGACTACTCCTTGTCCCTGCGCTCGTGAGCGGGACGTCGACATCCTGCAGGAGCCCGACAACCTGAGCTCCGCAGCACCAGCCCCGAGCACCGCTTCGCACAGGGTGCACTGCGCCCGCAGCACCGTGGGTTCGTCTGGGCTCGGCGGCGTTCTGCGTTGCTGGTGGTCAGGGCAGCCCGATCGGTGCGGGCCTCAGCGGGTAACCGTTCAGCTCGTTGCAGCCCTCCTCGCCCCACCACATCCCGCCTTGCGCGGTGAGGTAGGGGCGTAGCCCGTGGACATCTCCTCCTTCATGAAGTGCTTGCGCGACCGCGTGAAGAAGGCTCGCCAGATCAGGCCAGGATTCGGTGAAGTCACCACCACCACTGTGGCCCGCCCAGCCGAGACGCCCCGTGTCAGGACCAGGACGTTGATCGATGACCTGCGCCACGCCGTCGGCGCTCTCGGCCCAGGGAACCCAGAGGCGGTGCCACCAGGGCTCCTCTTCCCAGGGGCGAACGGACAGGCCCTCGTTCTCCGCCGCGACGCCCATACAGGTCTGCCAACGGTCCACGATGCCGCTCACTGAGAGCGGGGACTGCTCCGGCAGGATCGTTGTCCAGGCGCTCACGCCGTTGTGGCACTGCAGAGATTCGGCGAGATCATCGGGCAGTGGGGCCCCGAGGATCCGTTCCGCCTTTCGAATCTCGTCCAGGGGCGCCGGCGGATTGAGGAGCATGAAATCGGAGGCTACGTGAGTGGCCAGCCAGGCGTCGATGAGGCGCCAGGACTCCGACGGGGGCAAGACCTGCTGTGGCATGGCGTCATCCTGCCCCACGCGTCCTGCGAGGTGCATCGAGGCCCCGGCCGGCCGATGCAGCGAGGTCAGCCGGCGGCCCGCTGTCCGGCTCGGGCAAGAGTGGCGGGGTGATTCCGGCCCCGTCACCTCATCACCGGGGCTCGCCGCAGTCTCGCACTGCGCTGCCACGGCGCGCTCCCGGTTTGGACGACCACCCTGAGTGCGGCGCTCACGCCGCCCGCCGGCGAGCGAGGCCCTGCTCCCACGCGCAGGGCCGTGCGACTGCCGGACAGCTGCGGGCGCGGATAGATCTGGATTCATGAGACCGGATGGCCGGTCCGGTTCGCACTCCCGGGAGGCTGCCATGGGTCCGACCACCAGAATTCGCTGGGCAGCAGCTCTCGTCGCGGCCGCCCTGATCGCGCTGGGCACCGCCGCCGTCCCCCCCCCGCCGCCTCGCCGCAGTCGGACACGTCGCTGGACGTGGAATGGGCGAGCGCCGATCCCAGCCATCTCCCCCTCTTCTTCGGCACTCTTACCATCGGCGGGACCTACACCTGCACCGAACCCGCCGGTACCACCGTGCTGGTCAGCTTCACCGCCATCCAGATCATGCCCGTGGCGCTCCCGTCGGGTGCCGGCAACTTGTCGTGCGGCCCCGGAGTCGTCGACGCCCCCTGGAGCCTCACCAGCGCTCCCAGTCAGGACGTGCACTACGGGTACGTGTCCGTCCTGACCAGCTTCAACGGAGTGGCCCTGCCTGCCGAGCAGTTCACCGCTTGAGAGGACACCGCCGGGGTCCTGCGACGAGTTGGGATCTGCCAGGTCCTGCTGATGACGTTGGACGTCAAGGACGGTTGAGCGTCCTGGCGCCGAGCCATTCCAGCGTGCCATTCTGATTGATTTTGGCCAGTGTCACAAATACCTTGTTGGCTCCACCGGGAAAGTCGGTGGGAATGGTGAAACCAAAAGTCGTGGTGTGGTTGTTGCAGGCAGTCCGCGTCTCGAAGGCGTTGCCCGGATCCGTCTGGAAGACGGCCTGAACACAGCCACTCCAATGCGATTCCACGCGGCCGGATATTCCGACGGAGCGATTGTAGAAGTTGGCAGTTCCGTAGGTGCTGCCCTGCCCTCCGGGCATACTCCACCCAACCGGCGCAGCCGTAGCCGTTCCTGTCGCGGTCATGAGAACGGCCGCTGTGGCAGCCGCCACTCCCGTGCTTCTGAAGAGTGTTCGCATGATTTCTCCCATGGAGTCCTTCGGGGGTACCGACTCACTGAACAGGATCATGTGGGTTTCGAGGAAGCCTCGTTCAAGCCTTGCGAAGGCCTGTACTGCGCTCTTGCTTCCTTCGCGGGATGGGCCCTGACGCGGTGTAAGCCTCCCCGTTGCGTATCCAGATCGTCTGCGGAGAGTGGGCAGTAGGAAGGTGCCACCCGCGCCGGCAGACCTACCGCCCCGCGTGGGCCGCATCAGCGATCGCCCCGCGCCGGCGGTTCGCCGGACGTCCGGTGTCGTCGGGGGCCGGCCCTCACCGTCCCCGGGAGGCGTTGCTCGGACGGTTCTGGCCTTGGTGCCTGCCAACTCGACGACCCTGGCCAACGGTTGCGTGCGCCGAGTGCCTCGTATGTCTGAGGATCGCAGGTCACGGCCCTACCTTGCCCAGACCTTTCTGGGACACCACACCGCCCCCGGAGAACCCGTACCGCAGAAAGCAGCCTGCGCTGCCCGCCGCCCCCTCCGACGCGGGCACCAGGACAGTGCGCCCGGCCCATCCCCGAGCCGGAACGCTCGCTCGTCGAATCGCTCCGGGAAGACGACTTCCCATGCTTGCGAAGGGCTTGGTGCAGAGACGCAGAGCGCCTGCTGATGGACGCCGCCGCACAAAAGCTTTCCGCGTCCGGTGCCTCGGCGGCGGCGTCCTATTCGCAGTGTTCAGACATCAGGGTGAGACAGCGCAAAACAGAGCAACCCTTCTCAATCGAAGCGTTATGGCCGTGCTACACAGTCAATACCCCGACGTACAGCAGGGTTTCGCTCTCCGCCTTCAACGTGCAAGGCCGACGGCTTGTGCTCGGCAGCACCGGCTACAGGTGGGCCGCAGACCGCCTCGCCCCTGAGTTCGCGAACGGCGGACTTGTGGCCCACGGCCAGCAGCTCGATCGCACGAAATTCACCAGCAGGTAACCAAAGTCGGTATTCACCCGGTCACCGTGGCCACTCGGGTCAACGGAGCCTGGGGCGCAGACGGTGCCTACCTGCTCGACGGAAATCCTCCGGTCAACTGGAACGAGGAGCCGGGCTCCGGCCTTGAGGCGCATCAACTGTGCGTCGAGATCAGCCAGAGCGTCCAGGCGCAGATCCGCGGCTACGAACGCGAACACCTCCGGGACTTGGCACGTGCATGGATCCTGACGGTCGGCATGGCCGTCGAGGCACTGCCGACGAGCGGCTACGCCAACACCGGCGACGCGCTGGACCACAGAGACCAGCAGCGCCGCATCATCCTGACCTCCGTCCTGCGTCCTGCTGGGCCCCTCGCCCCAGTTCTCACGCTCAGCGGCCTGCCTCACCGACCGGACCATCAGGACGCCGCTGCACTTGACCAAGCCTCAGTCGGCCCCGGGAGGCCCGGCTCAAGGAATCAGCGGTGACCACCACCCCGATCAGCGTGAGTGGCTGAGGGCGGCAGGGGCTCGCGGATTCCCTCAGAGTGATTCCGGCGGGCGGAGCGACGAGCCGCTGCAGGTCCGCGAGTCCCGCGACGGGCAAAAGGCGGGCCCGAGGCATTCCATACCCGCCCGCAAGAGGATCGCTGGTGTCCCGCCGTCGCCCGTCGGTCGAAAGTGCCCCGTGGCCGGTGTCCGGTGTCCGGCGGATCGGGGCCGGCGGCAGCATTTGGTGGGGCGGGTCCCGGCGTTGCCTACGGGAGGACGATGTTCAGGCCAGAGCCGCCTTCGACCATGTCTTTCCCCGAGCCGCCGACGGCCAGGTCGTCACCGGCCTCGCCGTGCAGCATGTCGTCGCCGGAGCCGCCCAGGAGGACGTCGTTGCCGTCCCCGCCCATGACGTGGTCGTTGCCCGAGCCCGCGTACACGAGGTCCGTGCCGCCGTACCCCTCGACCATGTCGTCGCCCCGGCCGCCCCACATCCGCTGGTCGCCGTCGTCGCCCATCAGGTGGTCCATGCCGTCGCCGCCGTCCAGGACGACGCGCCCCATGACCATGTCGTTGCCCGCGTCACCACGTACCGTGTGCGCGGTGTGGGCGTGCAGCGTGTCGTCACCGGGTCCGCCGCTGACGGTGGCCACCCCGAGGTCACTGGTGGCGATCTCGTCGTCGCCGTCACCGAGGAAGACGTCGATCCGGTCCGGCCGGGGGCTGCCGGTGGGCAGCTCGCAGACGACGTACGTCTCGACCCCCGGTTCCAAGTACGTGCAGTGGTCGCCGGGCTGGAGCGGGACCGCATCGCGGAAGCCGATGTGCCGGACCCCGTCGCCCTGGTCCATCGGGACCACATGGAGGTCGTTGACCTGCCCCGGGGCGGCGATGAAGCTGATCGACTGCTTCGCCCAGTCGGCGCCGATACGGGCCTTGGCCCCGGTGGCGGCGGGAGCCGCGACGGCCGGGGACGCGGCGAGGCCGGTGGCGAGCAGGGCCACGACGGCTGCGCGGGCGGTGACTCGGTGGCGGTTCATGGGGCCTCATCTCGATGGGGTGGTCGGCGGGCCGGCCAGGCGGGGTGCTCGCCTGCGTACGAGCGCGGTGGCGCCCGGGGTGATCGCCTGGGGCAAGCGAGGTGCCGCCCGGCGCCCGGAGCGGGCGGTGCACCGCCCGCTCCGGGCGCCGGGCGGGCATCGGCCGGTCCGTTTCGTTCAGGTTCTGGCGCGTACCGGCAGAGCCGGGCGGTGCCGTGGTGCTGAGGTGCGGTCGCGTGTCAGCTCACGTTCACGTCCACGCAGGCGTAGAAGGCGTTGGTGGTGTCGGCGATGTTCCACACGGCCAAGACCTTCTGCTTTCCGGTCAGGCTGCCGAAGTTCACCTGGTGTGTGACGGTCTCGCCGGGCCGCGCGCCACCGTCGTTGAACTCAGCGATCTTGCGGCCACCCGCGTAGTACTGCCAGGTGCTGGTGGCGTGACGTGCGGTCAGCCGCCAGTTGAAGCTGGTTGTCCGGCTGACCGGGGTTACCTTCCAGCCCTTGCTGTCGTTGTTGAGCTCGGCGAAGGCGGCGTTCCCTCCGCTGCAGCTCGTTAAGCCCTTGGGGCCCTCGACGCTCTGCGGCTCGTACTTGATGGAACCGCAGGAGACCGTGCCGGCTGCGCACTGGGCCTGTCGGCTGGGGGGTGAGGATATGTAGCCGTGCGCGCTCGCGCTGCCGACAGGCAGGCTCACGGCCAGGAGCGGGGCGATCCCCGCGCCGATGGCGACGGCCAGCATCTTCTTGCTCTTCATGACAACTCCTCCGTGGGGGTTGGTGCTTGCCCGTACAGAAAGGACAAGCATGCGCATGACAAGCAGTGCCATACGTGACCGTGGGGCGGCCATGGATGGCTAGGGAAGCGTACCCCTCTTGGTCTAGACCAAGCCAGGGTGCGGGTGTGAACAGCCTTCGTCCCGGTGGGTTCGCGCCGGCCCATCCCCGCCGCTCCCCATGACCTCCGGGAAGGGGCGGTGGTCCCCGACACGCTTGCGCCGTGCCACGGGCACGGCGGCGCCGTGGTTCGTGCAGAGGCCGTCTCCCGCATCCTGCGGACGCCAGTGCGGGGTGCTGTCCGGAAAATGGTTCGCGGTCCCCGGCGTATGGAGCCGAGACTGATTGGCCACCACATCGGACAGGAAGAGTGGCCCAACGCTGACGTACAACCGTGACACCCTGCCGTTCCCCGAGAACCGCGTACCCGCTACCCCCTACGAGGACATCGGGAACTGGGCTGAGTTCGATCCTTCCTGTCACTTGTTCACCTGGGACGAGGACGAGGAAGCCCACCTCCGCTCGCTGGTCCGGGAGTGGGTGCCACCCGTGCTCTCCGGCATGGCTGGCTCCTGGCAGGGCGAAAACTGGTGTGAGCGCCAGATAGACGCGATCGTCCGGGAGCGATACGGAACCTGGTCCTGGGGCTGGAGCTGGTGCTATCGCCACGGCGGGCCCATCGGCAACTGGGTCAGCGGGCCGACCTCCGTGACGACCCCCGACGAGACCGCCGAACGCGTTGTAGCCGCACTACTGGAGTGGCGGGAGTGGTTGGAACGAACGGCCCAGCGCTTCACCGCACTGGCGCCCCCGCCGGACGCCTCACCCGAAGACCGCAGCTGGCACCTGGAACGGGCCTGCGTTCGACTCGTGACCCACACACTGGACTCGGGCGCGGAGGGCGGCTGGTACGGCCAGGCCTCGATCGTCCTGAGCTGGTTCCTCACCAGCAGCGGCATGGACCGAGCCGAAGCCGCGCGTGCGGTCGAGAACGCGATCGGCGGCCGGTTCAAGAGCTGGGTCACCCCGAAACGAACGCTGATCGAATCCGTCGGCGAGGACCTGGCCGCCGGTCTCACCGGCCACGCCCCCTACCAGGACCACCGTGAGAGGGAGAGGCTGGAGGATCTCCATGACTGCGACTGACAGCCTTTCGGTCTGGCTCCGCGTGCGCCGTGAGACCGACTGGCACAGAGCACCGGCCCTACAACGGATCCCGACCGACCACGACGGGTTCCGATCCTGGTGCGAGGGTCCGGTGCGCCGACGGGACCCGACCCGCGCCGGGCGTCTGCTAGCCGCACACAACTCGGCCTGCGAAGATGCCGCACGGCGTTCCCCGCTGGACTTCGCCCTGCTGTCCGGTTGGCAGCGCGAAGTCCTTGCTTCACCAAGGGCACCGTTCCGCGTCGGCGACGCCTATGCGAAAGCCGGCCGCGAGCGCTACGGTCTGACCCCTCGCACGCAGGCCGACTTCGCTTCCTGCCTGCACGAGACAACCGACCCGGCCATCCCGCTGGCGGCCCGTGCCGCCCGCGCCTACCTCGACGTGGCGTTCTTCCACCCGTTCACTGATGGCAATGCCCGTGCCGCGCTGTTGACCTTGGTCCATGTGCTGGCCCGGGAAGACATCGTCCTTCCAGAAGTCGCACCTCTCCAAACCACCCGCTACGCGGATGACCCGGCAGGCGCCGCTGACCTCGTCGCTCTCATCGGTGTGCTCAACCGCCGCCGACCCTGACGCGTCCGTGTGAGAGCACAGGCCTGGTCCGAAGCAGTGGCCATCTCGTCCGCGGGGAGCCCCAGGCGCCGAAGTGGAGCTCAACGCCCGTGTCCAGGCAGTACGCATCACAGTGACCAGTTGGCGGGTGTCATCGACACGTCGCAGGAGAACGGGGCCGCTGTCCTCAGGGCGGAGCTGGTCGATGATCGCCTCCAGTCTGGGCAACATGGCTGCGCATTGAGCGGCCGTGAGGAATCCGTCATCGTCTGTATGGTCGAGCGGTGGCGTCAGCTTGGTGGAGACACCGCTCCACGCGCGGTCCCCACCGAACCCGCGCTCTCGGCAAGGGTGAACCCTTCTGTGTCGGCCAGCCACAGCCTGAATATGTGGAAGCCTGGTCCTCAGGATCAGTCGCAGGGCGAGGTGTCGGCAACCGAAATGATCTGCCGCCGCCCAGGAGATCGAGCGCCAGATCCGCGCGCACACCGGGGCCGGCCAAGAGCAAGATGCATACCTGCGACGGCAGATGGGGCTTCAACAGCACCCGCTCCGCCGTCTCCTGGAGCACCAGGGAGTTCCTCGTCCCGGCGTTCAGCCCGACACGGGTGCCCTGCAGGGTGACTTCCTGCTCGCCGACCTGACCGCCCCGACGTGGAAGGTCACGATCGGCGTACCGTCGAAGATCCGGATCGAGCCGAAGGGCGACCTGACCGCACGACGCGGGCCGCTCCCCGAACCGCAGCGACGCCGTCGGGATGGGCTTGTACGCCGAACTGCTCGCCTCGACCAGCGGCCGGGCAGCAAGTGCGGTCGCTCGGTGACATTCTCCTGCCCGGCGACGACAAAGGCCTCGTCGTCGCCGGGCAAGCCTCTCAGGTCTCGGAACAGGCCTGTTAGGCGAGGGCAGTGTTGCGGGCCATGCGCCGTTCGAGGATTCCTGATGCTCGAACTCGTGGAACCCGTACAAGATGCCTGAGCAGGCGTGGCGTCACGTACGGGTTCCCGTGTCCCTACGGCTGGTCCTTGCTCTGGAGCCAGGCTCCGTCATCCGCATGTGGGCCGTGCCGGCCTGCCCCGGATCTTGTGCCGTACGGTCGGACGGCGCGGCTGCCCACCGTCCGCAACGCATCTCACCGAACCGGGCGATGCCGCCGGTACGGCCGGGAGACCCGAACCGACACCGGGAATCAGGCGGCAATGAGCTCCTGCTCGCGGTCCGACCTTTTGACCTTGGGCTTCTTGTTCGGCAGCGCGAGCCGGAAGACCTTGTGCCACGCGGAGAACACCTGCTTGGGCAGCGGGCCGGTGACGTACTCCAGCTCGTACTTCTCGAACAGCGCGCGCACCTTCACCGCGACCTCGGCGTACCGGTTGCTCGGCAGGTCCGGGAACAGGTGGTGCTCGATCTGGTGCGACAGGTTGCCGGTCATGAAGTGCATGGCCTTGCTGCCGCTGATGTTCGCCGAGCCCATCATCTGGCGCAGGTACCACTGGCCGCGCGTCTCGCCCCTGATCGACCGGCGCTCGAAGACCTGTACGCCCTCGGGGAAGTGCCCGCACATGATCACCGAGTGGGTCCAGATGTTACGGACCAGGTTCGCGGTGAACGTGGCGGCGAGGGTGGTGAGGAATGACGGGCCCGACAGCAGCGGGTGGATCACGTAGTCCTTGAGCACCTGCTTGCGGATCTTGCGGCCCACGGCTTTGGCCCGCGCGCGGAACTCCGGGTTCTTGCGGCGGCGCTTGTGGAGGTTCTTGCCGAGCTCCAGGTCGTACGCGGCGATGCCGTACTCGAAGAAGCAGGCGTTGAGGAAGTTCCACAGCGGCTGGCCGAGGTGGAAGGGGTGCCACTTCTGGTCCTCGTCGACGCGCATGATGCCGTAGCCGAGGTCGTTGTCCTTGCCGATCACGTTGGTGTACGTGTGGTGCAGCTCGTTGTGCGAGTGCTTCCACTGATCGGACGGCGAGACGTGATCCCACTCCCAGGTGGTGGAGTGGATCTTCGGATCCCGCATCCAGTCCCACTGGCCGTGCAGGACGTTGTGGCCGATCTCCATGTTGTCCATGATCTTCGCCACGGACAGCCCGGCGGTGCCGAGCAGCCACGCGGGCGGGAAGAACGAGAACAGCAACACGCCCCTGCTGACCAGCTCGAGCTTGCGCTGCGCCGAGATGACCTTACGGATGTAGGCGGCGTCCTTCTCGCCGCGGTCGGCGATCACCTCGTCGCGGATCGCGTCCAGCTCGCGGCCCAGCTCCTCGATCTGCTCCGTGCTCAGGTGGGCGGTGGGGTCGATGGCGGTCACGGTGCTCCTACCGTTCGATGTCGCAGGGGCCCGCCGCGGCGGACACACAGGTCTGGATGAGGACGCCCGGCTCGGCCTCGGTGATCTCGCCGGTGCGCAGGTCGCGGACGGCGCCCGCCTTGAGCGGAGTGACGCAGCCGAAGCAGATGCCCATGCGGCACCCGGAGGGCATGAGCACGCCGGCTTCCTCGCCGATGTCCAGCAGCGGCGTGGCGCCGTCCGCGTTGACGGCCTTGCCGGTGGCGCTGAAGGTGACCTCGCCGCCGTCGCCGACGACGGCGATGCCGGGGCGGAAACGTTCGGTGTGCAGGCGCTCCTGGACGCCGTGCTCGGTCCAGTGCTCCTCGGCGGCGTCGAGCAGCCCCGCGGGCCCGCACGCCCAGGTCTCGCGCTCGGCCCAGTCGGGTACGAGTTCGTCGAGACGGGCGATGTCGAGCATGCCGTCCGTGTCGGTGTGCACCTCGGTGAGCCGCAGTTTCTTGTCCGCGACCAGGCCGTGCAGTTCGTTGCGGAAGATCACGTCCTGCGGCTGTGGCGCGCAGTGGACCATGACGACGTCGTCGAACGCGGTGTCGCGCAGCATGCCCATCACGGGAGTGATGCCGCTGCCGGCCGTCAGGTAGAGCACCTTGGCTGGCTTGGCCCGCGGCAGCACGAAGTCACCGGTCGGCTGGTCGATCTGGATCAGCGTGCCCGGTTTCGCCCTGCGGACCAAGTGGTTGCTGACCTTGCCGTCGGGGATCGCCTTCACGGTGATCGTGACGCGGCCGTCCCGGCGATTCGTCGGCGAGGTGATGGAGTAGGCACGCCACAGACGCACCCCGTCGACGTCGACCCCGATCCGCACATACTGACCGGCTGTGTGGCCGCGCCAGCCCCGTCCTGGCTTGATCACGACAGTCGCGGCGTCACCCGTCTCGGGCTGTACGGCCTCGATGCGCCCACGGAGGTCAGCGCCCGCCCGCAGTGGGCTGACCAGGTCGAGGTAGTCCGACGGCAGCAGCGGTGTCGTGACCATCTCCAGCAGTTTCCACGCCCTACTGCGGCGGGCTGTACTCGTCATGGCTCCAGCTTGCTGTGCTTCAAGGTGTAAAGTCCTGACCGTAAGACGTGAATCTGGTCGGAAGAATTGTTCGCAAGGAACAAAAAGTGAGTCATGCAGCCCGGAGGGCCAGCGAGCTGGCTCTGGACGAGACGACGGTCACCGCGCTTCGGGCCGCGCTGAAGACCACCGCCGACGAGGTCGTCCAGGCGATCATCGACGAGGTCCCGTCCTACGCCAACGCCCTTTCGGGCCGCATGGGCGGCACCATCCGCCGGGCCGTCCGTACCGCCCTGGGGCACTACCTGGACCTTGCGAGCGGGAACGCGACAGGCGGCGACGGCGATGACGCAGCCTACGAGCTGGGCCGCGGCGAGGTGCGCGACGGGCGTTCGATGGACGCCCTGCTCAGCGCCTACCGCGTCGGCGCCCGCGTGGCCTGGCGATGCCTGGCAGCGGGTGCCGTACCCGCTGGGCTGCCCGCCGCCGAGGTCGCCAAGTTCGCCGAGCTGACCTTCGCCTACATCGACGAGCTCTCCGCCGCGAGCGCCGCGGGCCACGCCGACGAACTGGCCGCCCGGGGCAGGGCCCACGAGCGCCACCTGGAACACCTGGCCCGCGAGCTCCTCGTCGGCGCGAGCCCGGACGTGCTGCTGGCCTCTGGCCAACGGGCCGGGTGGCAGCCTCCGGTTTCGCTGACCGCGGTGCTGCTGCCCGCCGTTCAGGCCCGACCTGTCTATCGGGCGCTCGACCCGAGCACCCTCGTCCTCGACGATCTGCCGGATGCCACCGGTGTGCTGCTCGTCCCCGATGCCGACCGGTCACATCTCCTGCGGCAGCTGACCGACCGCGCCGCCGTGGTCGGCCCGGCCCGGCCATGGACCCGTGCGTCCGCCTCGTACGCACGAGCCGTACGCGCACGCGCCCTCTCCTCTGATGTTCGCGACACCGAGGACCACCTGCCCGAGCTGGTGCTGAGCGCCGACGCAGACGCGTTCGCGGACCTGCGTGCCCGAGCCCTCGCACCGTTGCGGACCTTGCCTGTCGCGACCGCACGGCGGCTGGAGGAGACGTTGCGGGCGTGGCTGCTGCACCAGGGCAGACGGGACGAGGTGGCGGCGGCCTTGTTCGTCCATCCCCAGACAGTCCGATATCGGATGACGCAGCTGCGGGAGCTGTTTCCGGATCTCGCATCGCCGCACCGGGTCCTTGAACTGACGCTGGCGGTCGGCCTTCGGGGCAGCTGACGCGCAGTTCGACCGTCCACGACCGCGTCCGCGAGCGGTCCAGCAATCGCGCCTCGTTCTCGGGGCCGTCAGCCAGGTAGTGCGGCCCGGCCCTCCACTCCGCCAGGTCAGCCGAACGACTGACTGGGCCGGCCTGGCAGACCGTACGAGGGATGATGGGATGGAATCACGGAACGAGAGGCCAAAAGCTTCCATGGCAAAGCAAGTTCACCGACCCCGTGAGGACGCGGAGTTCGACTTCATCCTGGGGATGAGCAGCGTTCCGGTCCTCGCATACTTCACCGGGACATGGCCCAAGGCCATCAAACCCTGCCAGGCGATGGACCTCGTCGTGGACGGCATCGCCGACGACTACACAGGCCGCCTGACTGCCGTCCGCACCGATATCACGCGTTGCCCGGCGACAACCCAGCGATACGGAATCACCGAAGCCCCGTCCTACGTCCTGCTGAAGGAGGGAGAAGCGGTGGCGCACGGCACGGGGCCCACGACCACCACCGGGGTACGGAAGTTCCTGGACGACCACCTCTGAAACGGCCGCTATGGCACATCGCCGCGACGCCCGTCACGTCTCGTCCATGAGAGCTGCATCGCCTGAGACACCTTGGGGCTGAGACACCCCCTCAGGTCACCTGATCCCGTCCAGCGCGGTCGCGTCCGGCAGTAGCGCGCCGCCAGAGCGCACCCAGGGGGAGAAGGAGCGGGCGAAGTCTGTGACCCTGCGGGAGTGCAGCACCACCTAGCGGCCGAGCAGCGCGGCGACGGTGATCAGCACCGGGACCGAGAGCAGGGTGGACAACAGGATCGACTCTCTGGCGAACCGCTCGGCGACCCGGTAGTGCGAGGCGTACGTGAAGAGGTTCTGGGCGGCCGGGAGGGCCGCGATCACGACAACGTCCAGCAGCGCCTCGCCCCGCAGACCGAACAGTCCAGCGCCGGCGGCCCAGGCTACGACAGGCTGGGCGACCGTCTTCAGCACGGCGGACAGATACAGCGCGCCCCGTTCCTCCCCGCGGCCCGGCCGCTCGCCGCCGCGCAGCGATATCCCGAAGGCGAGGAGCACTGCGGGGACCGACATGTTGCCTATGAGGACGAGCGGTTCGAGCAGGGGCCCGGGCAGGGTCCAGCCGGACGCGGCCACCGCCACCCCGGCCAGCGATCCGATCGCCATCGGGTTACGCAGTGGCGTGGTCAGCCGCCGGACGACCGACACCGGCTCCCCGGGGCGGCTGAGGTCGAGGACGGTCAGGGCCAGCGGGGTAACCAGGATCTGCTGGAGGAGCAGCACCGGCGCGACGAGCGAAGCGTCCCCGAGGACGTAGACGGCGATGGGGATGCCCAGATTTCCGGCATTGACGTAGCTGGAGCACAGCGCGCCGATCGTGACCCGTCCGGCCTCCCAGTGCAGGAACAGCCGGGCCACCACGACGAAGACCCCGCCTGTGGCGGCCGTTGCCATCGCCGTGACCAGGAGGCGTTGCGACAGGACGACGGACAGGTCCGCGCCCGCGAGCATCGTGAAGAGCAGGGCCGGGGTTGCGACGTTGAAGGCGAGTCGGGTCAGCACGGCGCGGCCGTCCTGTCCCAGATAGCCGCGGCGCCCTATGACGTACCCGACGGCGATGACGGTGGCGATCACCGTGAATCCGGTGAGGACTCCCTGCATGTGTTCCTTGCGGGTGGATCAGGTGCGGTGGACGGCAGACTGGATGGAAAGCACCTGGTGAGATGCCGGACAGCGTCTCAGACCGATGGTCGCGCCCCTGCGGCGGGGTGCGGGCGCGACGGCGGGCCGGCGTCTGCAGGGTCGCCCCGAGGTAGCGGGCCAGGGTGCCGTCAGCGCTGGCGGTGCCTCGGGCCAACCCTGAGGCACGGCGCATGCTGAGCACCGTGGCGAACACGAGGGATCCGGCGACCTGGGAGAAACAGATCAAGCCTGGCGGCATGGCGAACGTTCCGTTCGTGGACTTCCGGGAAGGCCCGGAGGGGGACAACTGTCGCGCCAGCAGGAACTGGGCCCAGCACCAGGTCGTCGAGTGCGCGGGTCAGTTCAAGTTCGCCGAACACACCCCGGAGCCGACGGATGCGTTCCCTGCCGCCACGTGGAGCTCCTTCACAGTGGTGGAGTTGGACTTCGCTGGCTTGCACCATCGAGTTCGTCGGCGGCACCTTGGTATCGGCCTGTTCCGCGCCGACGAACGTGATCACTTCCACTGTGGCCTGCGTAGCGGGGCGCTGTCGCAGTCGGTCCTCTTCGGGGCCGACACGTGAGGTTGACCCCCGGGACCCTCGATAGTCGGTTGTTCACCGCATTCGGACGCTATGGCCCAGCTCACCGCCCTTAGGACCAACCTCCTGAACTCCGGTCAACGGCCGCAACGTCCACGTTCCTCCGTTTCGACGCCACCCTCTTCGTACGAGACCAAGACGGTGAAGGGCGCCGGAATGGTCGGCGGAGGCCTCTTCGGCTGCGTCTTCGCCGGCTAGGGCAAGCTCGGCCTGATGTACGAGGGCACCCCGAGCATGACCCCGGTGACGGCCGCTCGGCCGGTGTGTGAGGACATGGACGCGGTCGTCGGGCGGAGCCAGCAGCTCACGACCACCCTGCACCGCTCCCGGAGCGCCGGCTTCGATGGTGCGCTGAGGCTCGGGGCGATGCCGTCTAGCTGAGTTCCAGGGCGAGGGGTATGTCATCGTGCGGCCGAGCGAGGCGGGCCCGAGAAGACGTCGGGCCGACCTCGAGCAAGCCGTCGGCAGCAGCCGACCACTTCCCGCGTATCGGACTGCCCGGGCACCCCTGCCCGGCCAGCCCGGCACGTGATCGCTCCTCCGGTGACCCGGGCGGTCTCTCAGCCCTGCTGCTCCAAGGAATCCGCGAACGCACGCAGTGCGTCGGCCAGTTCCTTCTTCGTGGGCAGTTGATCGACCTTCTTCTCCAGTTCGTCGATGCGCCTGGCGACCTCCGCGAGATCGGCCGGATCCGTCGGCGAGGGCTGGGGCCCGCCCGTGTGCGGCGGCCCGCTGGGGCTCGTGCTGGGCTCAGGCCCCCCAGTGCCGCCGGCCGATCCGCCGGAGCCGCTGACTGTGCCGCCGTCCGATCCACCGTCGGAGCCACTCGATCCGGCGGGCTGGGTTTCACCGGGCACCGGTGACGGACTCACAGGCCCGTTGTCCGACGTACCTGCGGCCAGCGCGCCGCCCACCCCGAGCACTCCTACGGCGGTGGCACTGATCAGCGCCACCGCCACACGCTTCGAACGTAAGTTCCTTATGGCTCTCATGGGTCAGACAGTAGCCATCGCACCCGGCGGAAGGGCGAGTTCCCATATTGCGCTTGTACGTGTCGAAGTAGCCCGCAGGGAAATGGAACCGCCCGGCCCCGCTGCACCCTGATCGCGGTCAACCCCGATCTCCTGGTGCGGCTCGGTGTCCCTCCTGATGTCCACCGTGAGGTCCCGGGTCTCCAGTTCGCCAGACAGAGTGTCGCGCCCCGCCGTACAAGCGCGGGTTGCCTCGATGAGTGGCCGCGTCGCCTCCAACTGCTCGGCGGCTCTGACCCAGCGCTCCAGTTCGAGCGCGAGGTTCTCGATCGTTGTGAAGTACACATCCTGGAGCAGCAGCTGCTGCGGGAAGCCGAACTGGGCAGGGCGACGTGTGCAGCCGGTCCACTGCCCAGTCCTCATGCGTCATGTACTTCTCTCCCCACACGTCTTCTCACACGCCGGATGCCCCGGGGAGCGCTCACCTTCGGCCAAGGCCTCTCTCCGCGGAATTTCGACGGGTGATACCGGCAGGTACTTCCAGCCGTCCGCCCAAGTGCCGATGTCACCGCCGTCCGCGCAACCGGCCCAACAGGCCGCGAGCCTGGGCGCGTTTACGCGGGTCGGCAGCGGCACGTCGGGCCGACTCGATTGTCCGTCGGCCTTGAGGGCTGCGGGTAAATTGAGCGAGGCGGGCGATCAGTCCGGGCATGGTTCCTCCTAGAGGGGTATGCCTTTCGTCTTCCCCACAAAGACGCGACTGCACGCGGGAGCCGAGAGCAAGCCGTCGAGTGATACAGCGAAGGCGGCCCAGGCGCTGTAGCGGCGCATCAACTGGTCGAAGAGGTTCCGAGAGGACCACCGCCTTCTGGCACCCCTGGAAGAGCTGACGTAGCAATTGGGCCCGGCCTGCTCCCGGGTGCTCAGCGCACCGCACCTGTGAACCAGAGGCCGCCGGGCAGCACGCCCGGCATGGATGCCGGTGCGCCCGCGCCTCTCCGCGTAACCTTTCCCCGTGCCCGCACCGTCCCCGCATCGCGTCGCAGTCCTCGTACTGGAGGGGGCGAAGCCGCTCGACGTCGGCATTCCGGCGCAGGTGTTCACGACCCGCGCGAGCATGCCGTACGAGGTGAGGGTGTGCGGGGCGCGGCCCGGGCTGGTGACCGGTGGCGACGGGCTGTCGTACTCCGTCGCCCACGGGCTCGAAGCCCTGGAGTGGGCCGACATCGTCTTCGTACCCGGATACCGGTTCCCGGACCGCGAGGATCCGCCGCGGGCCGTCGTTGACGCGCTGACCGGCGCCCACCGGCGGGGCGCGCGGCTGGCCGCCATCTCCACGGGCGCGTTCGCCCTCGCCGCCACGGGTCTGCTCGACGGCAGACGGGCCACGACGCACTGGCACTACACACGGGCGCTCGCGGCGAGGCATCCGCTCGTCCAGGTCGACGAGAACGTCCTGTTTGTCGACGAGGGGAGCGTGCTGACGTCGGCCGGCGCCGCCTCGGGCATCGATCTGTGCCTGCACATCCTGCGCGGCGATCTCGGGGTGGCTGCGTCGAACCATGCCGCCAGGCGTCTGGTGGCGGCCCCCTACCGCAGCGGCGGTCAGGCGCAGTACGTGCCGCGCAGCGTGCCCGAGCCGCTGGGCGAGCGGTTCGCCGCCACGCGCGAGTGGGCGCTGCGCCGGCTCGGTGAGGCACTCACGCTCGACGCACTGGCCCGGCAGGCCGGGGTCTCGCCCCGGACGTTCTCGCGGCGCTTCGTGGACGAGACCGGCTATACGCCGATGCAGTGGGTCATGCGCGCCCGCATCGACGTCGCCCGCGAGCTGCTGGAGCTTTCGCAGCGGAGCGTCGAGCAGATCGCCGCCGACGTCGGCCTGGGCACCGGGGCGAATCTGCGGCTGCACTTCCAGCGGATCCTCGGCACCACGCCGAGCGAGTACCGGCGGACCTTCGCCCGGGGCGAGTAGGTCTCGCCGCCGTGGCCCGGCATAGTTCTCGGGCCGCCGTCCGGCACGGTCCGGCCCTCGCCGTGGCCTGGCGAGATCCTTGCGGACCATGGCGATCACGCCGCTGTCACCGGCACACGCCGCGCGCGAACCTGGTGGTGAACCGGAAGGGACACCACTCATGACTCGCATCGCCATCAACGGATTCGGCCGCATCGGACGCAACGTGCTGCGCGCACTGCTCGAACGCGAGAGCGACCTCGAAGTCGTCGCCGTCAACGACCTCACGGAGCCCGCAGCCCTCGCGCGGCTGCTCGCCTTCGACTCCACGGCGGGCCGGCTCGGTCGCCCGGTGAAGGCCGACGGGGACACCCTCGTCGTCGACGGCCGGCGCATCACCGTGCTTGCCGAGCGTGAACCGGCGCGACTGCCCTGGGCCGAGCTCGGCGTCGACATCGTGCTGGAAGCGACCGGCCGCTTCACCTCGGCCGAGGCCGCCCGCGCCCACCTCGACGCGGGCGCCAAGAAGGTGCTCGTGAGCGCACCGGCGTCCGGCGCCGACGTCACGCTCGCGTACGGCGTCAACACCGACGCGTACGACCCAACGGCGCACACCATCGTCTCGAACGCCTCGTGCACGACCAACGCGCTGGCCCCGCTGGCGAAGGTGCTCGACGATCTCGCCGGTATCGAGCACGGCTTCATGACGACGGTCCACGCCTACACACAGGAGCAGAACCTGCAGGACGGCCCGCACCGCGACGCCCGCCGCGCCCGTGCGGCCGGGGTCAACATCGTGCCGACCACGACCGGCGCCGCCAAGGCGATCGGCCTCGTGCTGCCGAACCTCGACGGCAGGCTGTCGGGCGACTCGATCCGCGTACCGGTTCCGGTGGGCTCGATCGTCGAACTGAACACGACTGTCGCCCGCGACGTGACGCGCGAGGACGTGCTGGCGGCGTACCGTGCCGCTGCCGAGGGACCGCTCGTAGGCATCCTCGAGTACTCGGACGACGCGTTGGTGTCGTCCGACATCACGGGCAACCCGGCCTCGGCGATCTTCGACTCGGCTCTCACCCGCGTCGACGGCCGCCACATCAAGGTCGTCGCCTGGTACGACAACGAGTGGGGATTCTCCAACCGGGTGATCGACACGCTCCAGCTCCTCGCCACCGGCTGACCTGACGCCGGGCCGGCCGGGCGGTGAGCCCCCAGGAGGGGGCTCACCGCCCCACGGAGCCGGCGACCTCCTGACGGCCCTCTCGGTCCCCGCGGGTCCACTCCCATCTCCCGAACGCGGCAGTGCGGTGGTCGTGCTCGTAGCCGGAGAGTGTGAGCTGACCCGCGCGAACGGCCCCCCGGTGCGCGGGTCGCCCCGGCTGGGGAAGGGCCGTAGCCGGCGTCGCGACGGTCTGCCGCTACCTACGCGAGGCGAATCGATGTCCTGGCCGCCCTCGCCCCGACCCTGGCCGAGGCGATGAAGACCATCCGCACCAAGGCGTTCGTGATCCTGCACGGCACCCTCCTGCCGATCTACCGGATCGCCGCCGACACCCCGTACTACTCCCGGGAAGCACAAGCGTCACGGCATGAACGTCCAGGTCCTCACCGATCTGTTCGGCCAGCTGTTGTGGGCGTCCCCCCCCCCGCCCGGGTCCATCCACGACCTGACCGCCGCACGGACCCACGGGGTCATCGAAGCGCTGACCGAAGCCGAGCTGAAATGCTGGGTGGGCAAGGCGTACCAAGGAGCGGGCGGACTCGTCCGAGTCCCGTTCCGGGGCCGCCGCCTGAAGGGATGGAAGCGCCTTCACAACAGCAGCCACACCAAGAATCCGCTGCCTCGGCGAGCAGGCCATTGCCACTCTCAAGGGCTGGCGCCTCCTGCGGAAGCTCCGCTGCAGCACCAACAGGTTCACCGGCATCGTGAAAGCCATCCTCGTCCTTCATCACGCATCAACGTGAGGTTGGAAAAGGCTCACTGTCCGCTGCCATCGAATACAGGCGTTTGACAATGAACCCGGTCGTTTCGGCTTCCTTGCCAGTGAACCTGGTCGCACGGACGAGTCGTCCTCCGGTGACCCGTCATCGCCGAGGCGGAGCGCCCGGATTCGTGTTCGCCCGCCCGGTGGAGTCTGTTCGGTCTGCGGAGCGATGCTGACCGGCCTCGCCTGCTGCGAATCTCGAATCGCACGGGCCGGTCCGGCCCGTGGACGTGAGGAGCGCAGATGTTCCAGACCAGGCCGACCAACGACGAAGCAGCAAACACGCCACGCCGCGAGGGCCGCCTGCCTCGGGCGTGGCGTGCGGCGCACGAGCCCGCCGCAGGGGTGCCGCGCTGGGCCCGCCGGGTCGCCTACGCGGTGCTGCTGCTGGTGCTCCCGTCCGGGATCTGGCGCCTGGGCGTGCTGTTCGCCGCGGACAAACGTGGCGGGTCGATCGCGGACTGGGCAATGAACGGCTACGTCGTCCTCCTCACCCTCATCTCCGAGGTCCTTGCCTTCACGGCCGTCGGGCTGGTCGCCCGCTGGGGCGAGGTGTTTCCGCGCTGGATGCCGGGATTGGGCGGGCGGCGGGTACCGACGGCGGCCGCGGTCGTCCCGGCCACGATCGGGGCGACGATCCTGACCCTGGTCTTCACGGTCATCGCGATCATCACCACGGTCACCCAGTCCAAGACCAACGGCGATCCGCTGCCGGCCAACTTCCCGAGCAAGGCCGACGGCTGGGAGACCGTCTACTTCTACGCCTCCTACGCCCCTCTGGTCCTGTGGGGCCCCATGCTCGGCATCCTGACGTACGCGTACTGGCGCCGACGCAGGTCGGCGACGGCCGGACCGCTGATGCCGTCGACAGCCGGCAGCGCGCGCTAGGCGACCGCCCCGACGTCCCGGCGTCGACGGACAAGGGGCACCATCACGTAACCGCTTGCTAATCAGGCCGATAGCAGCAGGTCAGCGCACGGCGGACGACTGGTTTCGCTGCCCAAGGGCATCCAACCTAGGCAAACAGGGCCGTCACAGGCTGCCCCGCAGGCTTCGCCCTTGAACGACGAGACGGCGGCCTCATTCATCCGCCGGGTCGCCACTGCCAACCAGGTGCCCGGTAAGGATCTCCGTGAACTACTGAGACATTCGGATGCTCGAACGGACGCGCCTTCTTCCCGGGATGAGACAGTTCGACTGCCTCCTCCTAGGAAGCTCTCAGCGGGCCTTGCCAGCGGGGGCTCAGGAAGGATGCAGCACAGCTATGGCGATCTCACGGATGCGGTCCTGCGTGATCCCGGCACGCTGTTCGACGGCGAGCGGGTGGTCGGTGGGCTCCAGCTCGATGAAGGGCCTCTTGCCGACCGGTCGGGTGTGAGCGTTGGTCTTCAAGTCGGTCGTGCTCTCGGAGTAGAGCGCGAGCTCCGTGCTGAGCCACCCGAAGTATGGCTTCTCCGCCTCCCGGCCCTCCGTGTTCCATACGTCCAGGGCACCGGCGAAGTTTTCCTTGCTCAGAGAGACCCAGACGCCCCACGAGAAGACGTCCTCGCCGCCGATCACAGGTATCTCGATCAGGCCCCGGATGAAGAAGTGCTGACCCTTGATCACGCACTGGTCGGAAGACAGCATGCTGTTCGGATCGCTCTCGAAGCTGGGATCCCAGACATCAGGAGAGATGGTCGAGTAGCTCATGGGGAGCTCTGCGTGGTGGTTGCCGCAGCATGAGCAGGTGAAACCGCGATCGTTAGACATGGCGGGAGCCTAGCGACCGCACAGAACGGGGCGGTCCCGGGTCAACAGCCCCGGCTGGATGGCCGCCCACGTCATCGCCTGAGCCCGGCTCGCTGGCCCCGCCGGTTCGACCTTGATGAGAGGAACAGGCCGCTCGCCGCTCTTCGGTGAGACCGGTGAATCGGACCTTGACCCCGGATTTTGGACACCGGAGACACTTGGATCTTGATGGTCCAGGAGAACGGAGTCCCCGTGGGGATGAAGCACTATCCGGCCGCGTTCAAGGCGGACGCGGTCGCGTTGTACCGCTCGAGGCCGGGAGCGACGATCAAGTCGGTCGCCGCTGATCTCGGGGTGAACACCGAGACGCTGGGGAACTGGATCCGGGCCGCCGACGGCGGCCGACCTGGCGCCCATTCCGCGCCGCCGGCCACCTCGCAGGCCGTCGGCGACGCCGTTCAGGCGGATCTGGCCGCCGTCCGCAAGAGGATCCGCGAGCTCGAGGAAGAACGGGACATTCTCCGCAAGGCAGCTCGGTATTTCGCGACGGAGACGCGCTGGTGAACCGCTACCAGTTCGTTGACGATCACCAGCGCCGTCACGGCGTGAAGCGGCTCTGCGAGATCCTCGGCCTGGCCCGTTCGAGCTTCTACTACTGGCGTCGCACTGCGGCCGCGAGAGCGGCCAGACAGAGCGTCGAGGCCGGGCTCGCGGCCCGGATGCGCAAGATCCACCAGGACTCCGACGGCACCTACGGAGTCCCCAGAATCACCGCGGAGCTCCGTGACGAGGAGGGTCCGGCGGTCAACCGCAAGCGGGTCCCCAGGATCATGCGGACCACCGGGCTCGAGGGCGTTCGTCTGCGTCGCCGGCACCGCACCACCGTCGCGGACCAGGCCGCGTCGAAGGCACCCGACCTGATCGGACGCGACTTCACCGCTGCCAAGGTGAACAGAAAGTACGTCGGCGACATCACATACCTTCCGGTCAGCGGCGCGAAACCGCTCTACCTCGCCACCGTCATCGACTTGTGCTCGCGCCGGCTGGCCGGGTGGGCGATCGCCGATCACATGCGAACCGAGCTCGTCATCGACGCCCTGGCGGCAGCCGAGCGGACCCGTGGAAACCTGGCCGGAGCGACCATGCACACAGACCACGGATCCCAATATTCGAGCAGGGCCTTCGCTGAAATCTGCAGGTCAGCCGGGGTCCGGCAGAGCATGGGCGCGATCGGATCCAGCGCCGACAACGCCGCCGCAGAAAGCTTCAACGCCGCCTTCAAGAGGGAGACGCTCAAAGGCCGCAAAGCCTGGTCGAGCGAGCGCGAAGCCAGGCTCGACGCGTTCCGCTGGCTGACCCGATACAACACCCGCCGCCAGCACCCCCGCCTCGGCCACCAGTCCCCGATCGCCTACGAGAACGACCTCCAGCCAGCTGCAACTACCCTGACCCAAGCCGCATAGACGTGTTCAAAATCCGGGGTCAAGGCCCGACTGCTTGGAGTACGGCTGCGACTGCTCCTTGGCGGAGGGCCTTCGCACCTCGAAGTGCAAGCATCCGTATTCCAGTGCCCTGACGTGTAGGAGCACCACGTCCGGATCGTTGAACGCATCGTCGAAGGCTGCATCGAAGCCAGTCGTGGCGTCGGCCGGAATCTCCAGGAGGCGGCCACCTGCGATATGGCCCCGGGCGTCATAGCGGCGCACGGTACGTAGTGCGCCCGGCCGAGCGAATGGGTAGGTCTCGCCGGGAGTGAACCCGCCGCAGTCGACGGCATGGATGAAAACGGGACCCTGTTCGTCGTACGCGCCCGGATCTGCACCCCGCGCGGCGGCCCAGCGACGCAACGGGGCGTACGAGACCAGGGCAATCCGCTCACCGAGCGTGATGGGGCGCAGGCAGCAGCGCAGCGGCGAGCCCACGTCGTCACGGGTGGCGACGTACGAGGCGCAGGGACGGCCCGCGTCGTCGACAACCCGCAACTCCTTCAGGACGGCTGTGTCAACGGGGAGTACGGTGTATCTGGTCATGTGGCCATGCTGGATCGACACACGGGCGGTTGCTGGCGGGAAACGGACGTCACGCTGGTGCCCTCCCACGCAGAAGGCCAGCCGGAAACGTCACCCCCGCTGAACGCAGGCCGCCTACGCTCGCCGACCCCATGGAATCGATCATCCAGTACTGCAACGGTTTTGATGTGTAGGCAGTCTCAATTGGTGTGTGCCCTGTCAGTACGCACCTGGCCTCGGGCTGCCTCAGCCGCACAGCCCCAGGCGCTCGGCACGTTCCGGGGGCGAGGGCAGGGCCGACGGCTGACTGAGGCCCGGGGCGCAGGTCGCGGTCGGCGGAGTTACGAACCCTGTCTGAACGCTGTGGCGTGGTCAACGGCCCACTCGCGAAACGTTCGTGGCTCCGTCCCGAGTATGTCGGCCACCACAGTGGTGACGTACGCGGGCTGTCCGACCGCCGCATTCCACGCGGCGAGCAGCATGTCGACGGCTGAGCTGGGCACCGTCCCCCACAGGCTTCGGAACTCGTCCGGCGTTATCTCCTCGCATACGATCCGGCGCCCCAGGGTGTCACCGATGACGTCCACCTGGGCGGCTTGGGTCAGCGATTCGGGGCCGGTGAGGACGTAGTCACCTCCGACGTATCCGCCCTGATAGAGCGTCCGCGCCGCGACTGCTGCGATGTCGCGGTCATCGACCGGTGCCCACTGGGCAGCACCGTAAGGCCACCGGACGATCTCGCCGGCCCGGATCGCGGGCGCCCACCAGGCCAGCGAGTTCGACGCGAACATCCCCGGCCGGATGATAGTGGACTCGAGTCCGGTGGCCGCGATGAGCCGCTCGATGTCGGCGTGCAGTACCGCCATGGGATTGGGCTGCTGGAAGAAGGGGTGCGGCGTCTGATGTGGGGAGGAGAGGAAGACGACTCGCCGCACGTGGGCTGCCAGCCGCTCGACGACTGCCTCCACGGTCTGAGGCGGGGCGGTCCACACGAGGAAGACCGCACCGGCGCCACTCAACGCCGGGTCGAGCGACTCAGGCACAGTGAGGTCACCGGCGAAGACCTTGACCTTCGCCGGCAGGGCCGCCGCCTCGGAGCGACGGGTGAGGGCACGAACCGGCACGCCCGCGTCGAGGAGCTGGTCGATGACGAGGCGGCCGACCCGGCCCGTCGCCCCAATGACCAGCACGGGAGGAATGTCTATCTGATTCATACCGCCCATTCTCTTTGCTTTGGGCGCGGTGGTGGGCGGCGATCGCCAGAGCGGCGCTGTAGCCGAAGACATTCTCTCCCGTACCGCCCTTGGCATACCACCCTGCAGTGATCCCCACCGCGGCGGTGCCGCGCCGAGGGCTGTGGTCGCGGGCACTGACGCGGATGTCGGTAGCGTCCACGTCGACGTCCCTCCTCCAGCCGCGCAGGTGCCCCCACCTGCAAGCGCGGACCGCCTTGAGGTGACACTGGTCCAGGCTTCCGGGGCTGTGTCAGACCGTGGAACTAGCATCCGCTCGTGAACCCCGAACTCCTCCTGCCCCTTGACGCGATACTCCCGCCCGGCCAGATGATCACCTCCGCCGAAGGCAACGGTGACGTGCAAGCCCTGTGGCTGAGCGACGCCGCGGCCGCCGCTGAGCTGTGGCCCCGTCTCCGCACCGAACACGCCAGCTCCGGTCTGTGGCCGCTCTTGCTCGACTCCCGGGACCCGGACGATAGCGAGTTCCGGCCCTGGGCATCAGGCGAACTGATTCCCGGACGAATGTCTTCACCGAAGAGCCACTACCCCGCCGAACTCCTCGCGACGTGGTGGAGGGACTACACCGGCATCGACCAGGACGACGACGTGCTCACAGCAGATGAGCGCCTTGCCGTCACTGCCCCGTTCGGCCAGACTTGGCCAGGCCTGGCACCCAGTATTGAGCCCGTGATCGACCCGGACGAGATGGCCGCCGACTACGCGCGGGTCTTCGCCGCCCGCCGCCCCCAGTCCCGTCTCGGGCTCGTTGCTG
Organism: Streptomyces microflavus; assembly: GCF_014650075.1. Lineage (GTDB taxonomy): Bacteria > Actinomycetota > Actinomycetes > Streptomycetales > Streptomycetaceae > Streptomyces > Streptomyces microflavus. Next base: position 631,505 of record NZ_BMUG01000005.1, read on the forward strand.
CCGTCTGCGGCGCTGACGCTCTCGCAGTCGCAGGCTGGGATGGCCCCGTCAACTACGACAACGACACCGCCAAATACGCCGCGGTCGTACGTGACTGGGGACGACGCTTCGGCGCACGCGTCGTAGCGGTCGGCTCCGACACTCTCCACCTGAGCGTGGCCGCACCCCCGACACGCACGGAAGAGGCTCTGCTCGTTGCCGCCGAGCACTTCGCCTTCTGCCCGGACATCATCTGGCAAGGGGCCCACCCCCACACCCTGGCTGCGTACGCCGAACGCATCACCGACCTGAATTGCTGGGAATTCTGGTGGGACTGAGTCCATGAGTGGCGTGGGACTGTCAAACGAGCGGCTCTGTCCCGTAGTCGGTGGTGGCGGTGGGTGCCTGTCAGGCGAGCAGGATGCGGTGGCGGAGGAGGTCGAATCCTGCGCGT